>NZ_CP158861.1:482500-5398936 GCF_050990855.1 Flavobacterium anhuiense | reverse complement strand
AGATTCAGATAAATTTTTATTATTGTTATAAAGATTCTCCTAATAAAAAAGGAGCAATTTTATTCCGTATTTCGGGATAACAAATATGTGAACAAATTTCTGTAAAAAAAAATATTTTGGTATCTAATTTTATAAAAAAAAGTCGTAAAAGGACTTTTTAAATTCGAATTTTTTTAATATTTTATCGATGAAAAATCACCAGACTCAAGTACGAGTTCGTTACTCAGAAACCGACCAAATGGGAGTCGTTTATCATGGCAATTATGTTCCGTATTTTGAAATTGGACGCGTGGAATGGCTTAGAAATAAAGGGGTTTCGTATAAAAGTATGGAAGAAAGCGGTATTGGTCTTCCCATTGTGAACATGAATATAAATTACAAAAAATCGGCGAGATACGACGAACTTTTAACAATTCACACCACTTTCAAAAGCCACTCTTCTGTCAAGATTGAATTTGACTGTGCAATTTACAATGAGGCAAATGAGTTATTAACAACTGCGACGTTTATTTTAGTATTTGTTGCGTTAAAAACGGGTCGTCCAACAGCTCCTCCCGACTACATTTTGGAAATATTTAAATCGCTTGAATAATTGTGAAAATGAATACGAAATTGATGTTAATTTATACTAATTTAATATCAATTTCGAACATTAAATCAAAAATGCTGAACACCGTTTCGGCATTTTTTTTTCGCGTTTTTGTCACAATTTTGCCAATTGGCAATCCTGAATTTTCATCCATTTCCATTTCTTGCGACACAATTTCTAATTTCTTTTCTTTAATAACACGCATTACTTTATTCATGTTTTTGTAATCAAAAGAGATTAAAAATTCTACATCAATTGTTTTTTCTACAATTTCGCAAACTTCCAAAGTCATTTGGGCAGTGGTTCGATAAGCAGCAATTAAACCCCCAACGCCCAATTTTACTCCGCCAAAAATACGAACCACAACAACGAGAACGTTCGTTAATCCAAAAGATTGTATTTGTCCGTAGATTGGCGCTCCGGCCGTATTGCTTGGTTCACCATCATCGTTAGCGCGATACGATATTTTGTTTCCAACACCAATTTGGTAGGCATAACAATAATGCACGGCGTGCGGATGTTGTTTTTTAAGGTCTTCTATAATGGGTTTTACTTCATCTTCATGATCTATCGGAAAGGCATAGCCAAAGAATTTACTACCTTTTTCTTTAAACAGTATTTCTTCAGATGCAAATGCAATAGTTTGATAAGTGTCGTTAATTTCCAAAGTAGTATTCTAATTTGTATGTTTTTTTGCCACAGATTAAAAGATTTCAAGGATTTTTCTTTGTGTAATCTGTGTTAATCCTTTAATCAGTGCCTTTTTTATCTTAAAGTATATTCTTTTTATAAAGGTCAATGACATCTTCTCTTCCAACTTGAAGATTCCAAACTTTTATCCCTAAAGCTGCGGCGCTATCAGTATTTTCGGTTTTATCGTCAACAAACAAAGTGTTTCCAGCAGTAAGATTGTTTTCGTTAAGAACAAATTGATAAATCTTTGGATCTGGTTTTCTCATTCCGATATCAAACGAAAAATATACTTTTTCGAAACAAGCATAGAAATCTTTGTAGAAAGAAACACCACTTTTTGTTTCAAATGTATTGATGTGAATCGAATCGGTATTGCTTAATAAAAAGAGGCGATATTTTTTTGATAACTCTTGAAGAAATTCCAAACGATAAAAAGGGAAATCTGCCAAAACAGCATTCCAGGCTTTTAAAATTTCTTCTTGTGTAGCATTTGGCAATTGTTTTTGAAAACCGCCAATAAAATCTTCTGGCGAAATACCTCCAACTTCAAATGAAAAATTCAATTGATCAAAGTCGGCATTCCATTCTTTCATTCCTAATTTTTGTAAACCAGAAATAGTAGCCTGTTTGTCTAAATTGATAAAGATGTCTCCGAAATCAAAAATTATAGCATCAATCATGATTTTTAATCTGTATTAGTTCGTCGCTTAAAATAGCTGTTTGTTTAGTGTTTTTTCTTGAAATGGCTGGAGCTTTTGTGCCTTTTTCAAAACTTGTTTTTCCAATAAAAATCCGAGCTTCATCCCAAAGATTTTCATCGATAAAAGATTGAAGCGTTTGTCTTCCGCCTTCAATAATGACAGATTGAATTTGATTCTGATACAAAACGTTTAAAATCTGGGAAATTATATTTTGATCAAAATCAATTGCTTCAAATTGAGTGTTTTCTTTTGAAGGTTTTGAAGTTTTAGAAAAAATAATAGTTTTTACAGAGTCATCAAAAATAAAACTGTTTTCATCGATTCGATTATTTTGGTCGATAACGATTCTAGTTGGATTATTTCCATCCCAATCTCGAGCATTCAATTTCGGATTGTCGTCAATCACAGTTTGGGTTCCGACCAAAATGGCCTGTTCTTCAGTTCTCCATTTATGAACCAATTGTCTCGAATATTGATTCGTAATCCAAATTGGTTTTCGATCTTGATCAATTGTTTTTTCAGGCGCTAAAAATCCATCTCGACTTTCGGCCCATTTTAAAATAATATACGGTCTCTTCTTTTGATGAAAAGTAAAAAAGCGTTTATTCAGTTCGTTGCATTCGGCTTCTAAAACTCCAACAGTAACATTTGTGCCAGCTTCAATTAATTTTAAAATTCCTTTTCCGGCTACTTTTTCATTAGGATCAACAGTTCCAACAACAACATTCGGAATTTCATTTGCAATAATTAAATCGCAACAAGGAGGCGTTTTGCCAAAATGACTGCAAGGTTCCAAACTCACATAAATAGTTGCTTTTTTTAGCAAAGATTTATCTTTTACAGAACGAACAGCATTTACTTCGGCATGAGGTTCCCCAGCTTTTTTATGCCAGCCTTCCCCAATAATCTGATTTTCATAGACGATAACACTGCCCACCATAGGATTGGGATAGGTTGTTCCAAGTCCATTTTGCGCCAGTTCGATGCAGCGTTTTATGTATTTTTCATGTATATTCACAATGCAAAAGTAGTTAATTTTAAGATTATCGTTAACTGAAAAAGGTTAAGTTGTGAAACAGTCGCGATTGTTATACTAGTATTCAAAACTATCTTTACTTTTGTAATTATAATGATTTAGAATAAAAAAAATGGTAAATTGGCTTATAAGGGCAATTAAAGAAGAAGATAATCAAGACGTTGCAAGTTTGATCCGTTCTGTTTTTGATGAAATGGAAATTCCGAAAGTTGGAACAGCATATGAAGATCCTTATCTGGATTTGATGTTTGAGGAATACAGCAAACCGAAATCAGTCTATTTTGTTGTTGAAAATGATGGAGAGATTGTGGGGTGTGCAGGAATTGCTCCTTTAGAAAATGGAGATCCTGAAATTTGCGAATTGCAGAAAATGTATTTCTTGCCCAAAACAAGAGGTTTAGGAATTGGAACACAAATGATGGAGAAATGTTTGGAGCAAGCTAGAGCATTTGGTTTTAAAAAATGTTATATCGAAACCATGCCTTTTATGCATGCGGCGCAAAAACTGTATAAAAAGTCTGGTTTTGAATATTTGGATGCGCCAATGGGAAATACGGGGCATTGTTCTTGTCCGGTGTGGATGCTGAAAGTTTTGTAACTTTTAATGTAACAAATTTTAAATAGCAAGAACTTATTGAAAGATTAAATGTCAGTTTCTAGCTGATGTAAATGCTCAAAAAACAAAAATGAAAATTAAACAATATCGTACTCAATTTATTAAAGAATTATCTCCCTTTTACGATGCGTACGAAGCGGAGAGCTTTTTCTATTTGATTCTGGAAGACAAGCATCAGCTTCGTCAAATTGATTTGGCTTTAAATCATGAGTTGGCATTTGATGAAAATGATTTTTTGATTTGGGACGAATTGTTAAAACAGCTTAAAAAAGAAGTTCCTATTCAGTATTTGCTTGGGAAAACCAATTTTTATGGGTTGGATTTTGAAGTAAACGAAAATGTTTTAATTCCAAGGCCCGAAACAGAAGAATTGGTCGAATGGATTATTAATGAAAATGCAAGTCCTGACAAAAACAAGAGAATACGAATTCTTGACATTGGAACAGGAACAGGTTGTATTGCAATTTCGCTAGCAAAAAATCTTCCAAACGCAGAAGTTTTTGGAATTGATGTTTCTAAAAAAGCCATTGAAACGGCCAAAAGAAATGCCATTACGAACAATGTCGACGTTACTTTTATGTTTCTGGATATTTTGGAGACGGAAGAATTTACTTGCCAGTTTGATATTATAGTTTCGAACCCTCCGTATGTTCGAAATCTTGAAAAAGTAGAAATCAAAAAGAATGTGTTAGATTATGAACCGCATTTGGCACTTTTTGTAGAAGATAACGATCCGCTCATTTTTTATAGAAAAATTGCTTCTCTTGCACAAAACGGACTTCAGAAAAACGGAAAACTATATTTCGAAATCAATCAATATCTTGGAAAAGAAATGATTGATTTGCTTGAAAATATGAGCTACGAAAACGTTGAACTGCGAAAAGATATTTACGACAACGATCGTATGATTTCTGGTAAGGTTTTAAAAGGTTTATAATTTTATAATTAATCTTAAAATCTTATGGAAGGTCAAATCCAACCAAATGGAGCTTTTATTGTGGCTGATGGTTATTTTTCGCTAGATGGCATAAAATCTGTTAAAGAGGTTGTGGAGAAACGTTTTGAAGATCGATTAAAAACAGATTTCTATAAGGATTTTATAAATTGGTCTAAAGCTGAAAATGAAATTCTGTTGGGAACATATCGAGCCTCTGCTGCTTGGTCTTTGGGTTCAGATTTAGGATGTATTTTTGATTTTCGAGACCCTGACAAATTTGTTTGTCAGGATTTTAAACTTATTCATTCTTTAGTAAATGGTTGGATTCCTTCAGAAAGCACTTCGATAGGAAATAATCATATTATAGCTGTAAAATTTGAAGGCGAGATCCCAGAAATACTTCATAAACTTTATGAAGAAAAAGAATATCGTCCCAGAGCTCCTATTGATTGTCTTCAGTTAGGAATATGTTGCAAAAATGATTTTCCAATTGTCTTAGAAAACGTAAAAAAGAGTCGTTTAAAAAGTAATTACTCGTAGCGCAACGCTTCAATAGGATCTAATTTTGATGCTTTAATTGCTGGATATAGACCAGAAACCAATGCCACGCAGAAACTGGTTGCAAAAGCGGCAAAAATCGCCATCCATGGAATTACAAAAGCGAAACTCATGGCAGTTGCAATGGCAAAGCCAAGAAGAATTCCTAAAACAATTCCAACTAAACCTCCAATTTGACCAATCAGTAAAGTTTCGATAAAAAACTGAAAAGCAACCGTTGATCTTTTGGCTCCTAATGCTTTACGAACACCAATTTCTCGAGTACGTTCTGTAACCGAAACAACCATAATATTCATCAGGGCAATAGACGATCCTAAAATGGTGATAACAGAAATAGTCCACGCAGCAATTCCTAGGTATTGGGTGATGCTGAGAATTCGGTTAATCAAATCATCGCTTCGAACCACGCCAAAATTATTCTCGCGCACCGGACTTAGTTTACGAACTCTTCGCATGGTGCTGGTTGCATTGTCAATGGCTTCGTCTAAAACTTCTTTTTTAGAAACCATTACACTAATCGTATAATTGATATTTGGCGCTGTAAATAAAGATCTCGCAACCTGAATCGGAATTAAAACTCGTAAATCCTGGCTGTTTCCAAACGTAGAGCCTTTTTCTTTCAGAACGCCAATTACCTTAAATCTTGCGCCTCGGATAGAAATTATTTTATCTATTGGATTTACGTCTTTCAAAAGTCCTTTCTCAAAATCAGAACCCACAATGCAAGAATAGGTATTGTTGTCAATGTCAAACTGATTAAAGCTTCTTCCTAAACTAGTTTCTAGTCCAGAATTAGTGATAAAATGTTCGTCTACACCAACAATTGTAATTTCTGGATCCGTTTTTTCTCCTAAATATTTTACTTCGGCTGTTGTAGTTGCCGTAAAAGATAATGAGGTTTCGGTAAACGGATATTTGTATTTGTTTTTGAAAGCAACGGCTTCTGGATAGGAAATAATCGGATTGATTACTTCGCGTTCTCTTCCTCCACGGTTTCGAACTTTATTTTCGTATTGGTTGATGTTAAAAGTATTGGCTCCCATTGAAGCAAAATCGCTGGAAATGGTGTTTTCTAGAGCAGAAACTACGGTCAAGATGCCGACCAGTGCCGTAATACCGATGGCAATAATTAAAACGGTAAGAATCGTACGCAGAATTTGGGTTTTGATAGAACCAAATGCAATTCGGATATTTTCTTTAAATAATTTTAGCATCATGACCAATTTGTCACGAAAATACGTTTTTTGTTACAAGTTTGTTTTCGAAGTGTTATTATTTATTTTAAAAAGTAAGATATTTGCAGACTTAAATTAAGTCGAAAGTTGGAAAGTCATAAAGGCGAAAGTCTAAATGCCAGCAATCAAAAATATAGAAATAAATTAATTTTAAAGGTTTTGCATTTTAGTTTCGAAGAAATCTAAAATCTAAAATCAGAAATCTAAAATAAAAAAGATGGCTTCAAAACCAAGTATACCAAAAGGGACAAGAGATTTTTCGCCTGCAGAGGTGTCAAAACGTCAATATATTATTCAGACTATAAAAGCGAATTTCGAGAAATTTGGTTTTCAGCCAATTGAAACGCCTTCGTTTGAAAATTCAGATACCTTAATGGGGAAATATGGGGAAGAAGGTGATCGTTTGATTTTTAAAATTCTTAATTCTGGAAACTTTTTCTACAATAAAAGCAAAATCGAATTGCCAGAATCTATTGAAGAATTACAGTTAAATTCTGCTGAAAAAATAACTTTAGAGCAAAGAATTGAACTGAATAAATTCACAGGAAAAATTTCTGAGAAAGCATTGCGTTACGATTTGACAGTTCCGTTTGCGAGATACGTTGTGCAGCACCAAAGTGAAATTGAATTTCCTTTCAAAAGATACCAAATCCAACCAGTTTGGAGAGCAGATAATCCGCAAAAAGGGCGTTTTAGAGAATTCTTTCAATGTGATGCCGATGTTGTTGGGTCAAAATCATTATGGCAGGAAGTGGAATTGGTTCAATTATACGATACTGTTTTTACTTCTTTAGGATTAAAAGGCGTTACAATTAAAATCAACAATAGAAAAATATTATCTGGAATTGCTGAAGTAATTGGTGCTTCAGATAAATTAATCGATTTTACAGTTGCTCTTGATAAATTGGACAAGATAGGAGAAGACGGCGTAAAGAAAGAAATGATTGAAAAAGGAATTTCTGAAGAAGCGTTAGTTAAAGTGCAGCCGCTTTTTAGTTTCTCAGGAACTTTTGCAGACAAAATTGCACAACTGTCTGAATTATTGTCATCTTCTGAAGAAGGAATGAAAGGTGTTGAAGAATTGAAATTTATATGTGACAATGCTGCCGTTTTAGGTCTTTCAACTGCTATTTTAGATTTAGATGTGACATTAGCTCGTGGTTTAAATTATTATACAGGAGCTATTTTTGAAGTTGCGGCTCCTAAAACAGTTGCTATGGGTTCTATTGGCGGTGGCGGAAGATACGACGATTTGACTGGTATTTTTGGTTTGAAAAACATGAGCGGTGTTGGAATCTCTTTTGGTTTGGATAGAATTTATCTTGTTCTGGAAGAATTGCAATTGTTCCCAGAAACCGTTGCGGCTACTTCAAAAGCATTATTCTTGAATTTTGGAGACAAGGAAGCGCTTTATGCGTCGCAAGCAATTCAGAAATTGAGAAAAGAAAATATAAAAGTAGAATTATACCCTGACAGCGTAAAAGTTGGAAAACAATTTCAATATGCAGACAAACGTTTGATTCCGTTTGCTGTATTAGTTGGAGATCAGGAAATTAATTCAAAATCATACACACTTAAAAATTTAGTGACAGGAGAGCAGGTTTCTGTTGATTTTGAAGGATTGAAGAATGCATTAGTCTAAGAATTAGAATTGTAAAGATTTTATTTCACTCTCCCGATAGCTATCGGGATTGCAGATTTAGGCAGATTTATATTGATTTTTCATTTTTAAAAATCTGTGAGCATCTGCTCAAATCTTTTTAAATCTTTTTAAATCTGCGTGAAATTTTTGAAATTTTTTCATCGCAGATTCATAGATTAAAATAATTTGTTTTGCTCTGATTTGATGAATTTTAGCAGATTGATTTCGTTTTTAAGTAAATAAAAATCTGTTTGTATCTGCTGAAATCCCTTTAAAATCTGCGTGAAATAGTTGCGGGACAAGAAAAAAAGCTTTTAATTTGCGACCTCAAGTTACGGGCGTAGTTCAAGGGTAGAATAGCGGTCTCCAAAACCGTTGATGGGGGTTCGAATCCCTCCGCCCGTGCAAAAATAAATGACAACTTTGTCAGGTAAAGCTCAAACATAAAAAAAAGCTTCGTCTCTATAGGCGAAGCTTTTTTTAATATAAGGTAAATTTGAATTAATAATTATTTAGAGACCGTAGCCAACCCTTAAATTCAATTTTAGTGGTAATAATTTATGTTTATTGGCCTCAAAGATAAAATAAACTAAAACGTAATAGTCTTAAAATTATAATAAATTTTTTCTCTGTAATTACGTTTTTTAAATGTCTCATAATTAATAAAGTGACAATTTGACATTTTATAAGATTTGGCAGTACTTTTGCAATCCAACAGAAAGAAATAAAATGAAGTTTAAAAATATTTTTAAAAATAAAAGTAATATGACTACGGAAAATACAGAATTCGATCAGGAATTAGATGATGTAACGTTAGAAAACAATGCAAACGGAGAGCAGTTAATTGTTGAAGAATTAAGTGTTGAGGAGCAATTAGCTAAAGACTTGGCTCACGAAAAAGATAAGTTTTTGAGATTATTTGCTGAATTTGAAAATTACAAAAAAAGAACTTCAAAAGAACGTCTTGAATTGTTTAAAACAGCAAACCAAGAAGTTTTGTTGGCTATGCTTCCAGTTTTAGATGATTTTGACAGAGCGGCAGTAGAAATCAACAAATCTGACGATGAAAACTTGAAAAAAGGTGTTGAGCTTATTCACGATAAACTTAAAAACACATTAGTTTCTAAAGGTTTAGAACAAGTTGAAATTCAAGCAGGCGATGCTTTCAATGCTGATATTGCTGAAGCAATTACCCAAATTCCAGCTCCGTCTGACAAATTGAAAGGGAAAATTGTTGATGTTATTGAGAAAGGATACAAATTAGGAGACAAAATTATTCGTTTCCCTAAAGTTGTTGTAGGAAACTAAAAAAATGTAAACAAAGTCCGATGAATTATTTTTGGATTTTGGTCCCGAAACTTCGGGATAAGATTTGGAACTTAATCTAATTATGAAAAAAGATTTTTACGAAATACTAGGCATTTCAAAAAATGCTGATGCTGCCGAAATTAAAAAAGCATATAGAAAAAGTGCTTTAAAATACCATCCTGATAAAAATCCAGGCGACAAAGAGGCAGAAGAAAACTTCAAATTGGCGGCAGAAGCTTATGAAGTTTTAAGTGATCCACAGAAAAAAGCGAAATACGATCAATATGGTCATCAAGCATTTGATGGTTCTGGCGGATTTGGCGGTGGCCACGGCGGTATGAATATGGATGACATTTTCAGCCAGTTTGGTGATATTTTTGGTGGTGGATTTGGCGGTTTCGGAGGCGGAGGCGGAGGCCCTCGTCGTGCGAAAGGAAGCAATCTTCGAATTAAAGTAAAATTGACTTTAGAAGAAATTGCAAATGGAGTTGAGAAAAAAGTAAAAGTAAAACGTAAAGTTCAGGCAAAAGGTGTAACGTATAAAACTTGTACGACTTGTAATGGTCAAGGACAAGTTATGCGTGTAACCAATACCATTTTAGGAAGAATGCAATCTGCATCTACTTGTCCTACTTGTGGTGGTTCTGGTCAGATTTTAGATAAAAAACCTTCTGAGGCAGATGCTCAAGGAATGGTTCAAGAAGACGAAACAGTATCAATCAAAATTCCTGCTGGAGTTGTTGACGGAATGCAATTAAAAGTTGCCAATAAAGGGAACGATGCTCCAGGAAACAGTATTCCAGGAGATTTAATTGTAGCGATTGAAGAGGTTGAGCACGAATTCTTGAAGCGTGAAGGTGAAAACGTTCACTTCGATTTATATATCAGTTTCCCTGAAGCAGTTTTGGGAGCTTCAAAAGATATTGAAGCAATCAACGGAAAAGTGCGTATTAAATTGGAAGAAGGAATTCAGTCTGGAAAAATCTTAAGACTAAAAGGAAAAGGAATTCCAAGTTTAAATGGTTACGGAAGTGGAGATTTACTAGTTCACGTAAACGTGTGGACTCCAAAAACATTAAATAAAGAGCAAAAACAATTCTTTGAAAATGCTTTAAACGACGAGCATTTTGCTCCAAGCCCGGAGAAATCAGAGAAATCATTCTTTGAAAAAGTAAAAGATATGTTCTCATAGTCTTAACTTTTGTAAAAAGGTTATAAAAATATAAAAACCCATTCTAGTACAAATTAGAATGGGTTTTTTGCGTAATATGGCACAATTTCGTTTTGAATTATTTACTTTTACAGTCGCTGAACCCTAACAGGTGAAGTGACGCAGTAAATCCTTAAAAATAACATGAGTAACTTACTTGAAGTACATAAAGTCGTAAAAAAATACGGCGATTATGTAGCACTTAACGAAGTTTCATTAAATGTGCCAAAAGGCAGTATATATGGACTTTTAGGTCCCAATGGAGCAGGAAAAACTTCCCTTATCAGAATCATAAACCAAATTACGTTGCCAGATAGTGGCGAAATAATTTTGGATGGAGAAAGATTGCAACCAAAACACGTACAGACTATAGGGTATCTTCCCGAAGAAAGAGGTTTATACAGTTCGATGAAAGTTGGGGAGCAATGTCTGTACTTGGCGCAAATGAAAGGTCTTTCTAAAGGCGAAGCCAAAAAACAATTGGATTATTGGTTTGATCGTTTAGGAATTCAAGGTTGGTGGAACAAGAAAATTCAAGAGCTTTCTAAAGGAATGGCGCAGAAAATTCAGTTTGTGGTGTGTGTGTTGCATAAACCAAAATTGCTGATTTTAGACGAACCATTCTCAGGATTTGATCCTGTAAATGCTAATGTTATTAAAGATGAAATTTTAGCTTTAAAGGAACAAGGTTCTACTATTATTTTCTCAACGCATAGAATGGAAAGCGTAGAAGAGCTTTGCGAGAATATTGCTTTAATTCATAAATCAAATAAGTTGATTGAAGGTAAAGTTGTTGATGTAAAGCGTCAGTTTAGAACCAATAGTTTTGAAGTTGGAATTCTGACCAATAATGTTGAAGGTTTGATGTATGACATTACACAGAAATTTACGGTTTCGCCAGCAAGCTTTAAATCGTTAAATGATGATTTGAAATTAAATATCCAAATAGGAAATGCTTCTTCAAACGAATTATTACACGTACTGACACAACGCGGACAAGTAACGCATTTCGTTGAAAAAATTCCAAGTGTACATGATATTTTTATTCAAACTGTAACTGAAAGTAAAGTTTAGATTTCAGATTTTAGATTTTAGAGTGAAAGCCTGAAATCTATAAATCTAAAATCAACAATCTAAAATCTAAAATATAGAAATGAGCATTATTTCATTAATTATAAAAAGAGAATTTATTGCCAAAGTCCGCAATAAATCTTTTGTTGTCATGACTTTTTTGAGTCCGCTTTTGTTTGTGGCGATAGCTGTTTTTATTGGCTATTTGAGTTCGATGAAAGCAGAAACCAAGAGAATTGCGATTCATGATGAAACTGGACTTTTTGCTTCTGATTTTTTGAAAGAAAATAAAAAAGGAGCCGAATTTAAATATCTGAATTTATCTGAAATTGATGTAAATGCTTTAAAAGACAGCATCACTAAAGAAAATTTCAGCGGATTAATTGTTATTCCGAAAACAAAAAATATAAAAGATTTAGAAAGTAAAATTGAATTTATTTCTAATAATAGTCCAAGTATTTCTTTTGTTGAAAGCACACAAGATGTAATTGCTTCGAAAATAACAAAGCTAAATCTCGAAGAAGCCAAGCTAGATACTCTAGCAATTCAAAAAGCGCAGTCAAATGTAAATATCCATTTGGTGAAAGCTTCCGGAGAAGAAAGTTTAAAAGGTTTAAACGAAATTAAAATAGGAATTGGGGGAGCATTTGGTTATCTGATTATGATGTTTATTATCATTTACGGAAATATGGTAATGCGTAGCGTAATTGAGGAAAAAACAAACCGAATTATCGAAATCATTATTTCTTCTGTAAAGCCATTTCAGTTGATGATAGGTAAAATTGTAGGAACTTCATTAGCTGGGATTCTGCAATTTATGATTTGGGCCATAATTGGATTGGGATTAATGTTTGCGGCATCAGCATTTTTTGGAGTGAATGTTGGGCCTACAGCTAGAATTTCGCCAGAAATGATGCAAACGGCGCAACATGAATTTTCGGGATCTGCGCAAATGTATATTGCCGAATTATGGAATCTCCCAATTGCAGGCATTTTAATCGGATTTGTAATTTATTTTATTGGAGGCTATTTTTTATATAGTTCATTTTACGCAGCAATTGGAGCAGCAGTCGACAATCAAACCGATTCTCAACAATTTTTGCTTCCAATTTTAATGCCGCTGATTTTGAGCGTTTATATCGGATTTTTTACAGTAGTAAACGATCCGCACGGTAGTGTTGCGGTTATCTTTTCAATGATTCCGTTAACATCTCCAATTGTTATGTTAATGCGTATTCCGTTTGGCGTGCCGTGGTGGCAAATCGCAATTTCGGTATCATTATTGTTTGCTACCTTTTTCCTTGTGGTTTGGTTCGCTGCAAAAATTTACCGAGTTGGTATTTTAATGTACGGCAAAAAACCGACTTGGAAAGAATTGTATAAGTGGCTTAAATATTAATTTTTTGAAGCTGCTAAGTGGCTAAGATTCTAAGATGCTAAGTTTTTTAGCTATCAAAAGAAAAACTTAGAAACTTAGCATCTTAGAATCTCAGAAACTTAAAGAAGAATGAGTAAAATACTAATTATAGAAGATGAAGCAGCGATCAGAAGAGTTTTGGTAAAAATATTATCAGAAGAAAATGATTCGTATCAAGTTGATGAAGCGGAAGACGGAGTTGCGGGACTTGAAAAAATAAAAAACAACGATTACGATTTGGTTTTGTGCGACATCAAAATGCCAAAAATGGACGGTGTTGAGGTTTTGGAAGAAGCGAAAAAAGTAAAACCAGAAATTCCGATGGTGATGATCTCGGGGCATGGGGATATGGAAACGGCTATTCAGACGATGCGTTTGGGCGCTTTTGATTATATTTCAAAACCACCAGATTTGAATCGATTGCTGAATACCGTTCGTAATGCTTTAGACAAAAAACAATTAGTAGTTGAAAATAAAATTCTAAAGAAAAAAGTCAGTAAGAACTACGAAATGATTGGCGACAGCGAATCTATTAATCATATCAAAGTGATGATTGATAAAGTCGCGCCAACAGAAGCTAGAGTTTTGATTACTGGACCAAACGGAACAGGAAAAGAATTGGTAGCGCATCAATTGCACGAAAAAAGCGAACGTTCTAGTTTTCCGTTAATTGAAGTAAACTGTGCGGCGATTCCGAGCGAATTGATCGAAAGCGAATTGTTCGGACACGTAAAAGGTGCTTTCACGTCTGCAGTGAAAGACCGTGCTGGAAAGTTTGAAGCAGCAGACAAAGGAACAATTTTCTTAGATGAAATTGGTGATATGAGCCTTTCGGCGCAAGCCAAAGTTTTACGTGCGCTTCAAGAAAATATGATTACGAGAGTTGGTGCAGATAAAGACATAAAAGTTGATGTTCGTGTTGTTGCGGCAACCAATAAAGACCTGAAAACAGAAATTGCAGAAGGGCGTTTTCGTGAAGATTTATATCATCGTTTGGCAGTAATTTTAATAAAAGTTCCGCCGTTGAACGAAAGACGTGACGATATTCCAGCTCTGATTACTCATTTTACAGAAAAAATCGCTTCAGAGCAAGGAAGTGCAGGGAAGTCATTTTCGGCGCAAGCCATAAAATTATTACAAGAATACGATTGGACAGGAAATATTCGTGAGCTTCGAAATGTAGTGGAAAGATTGATCATTTTGGGAGGAAACGAAATCTCAGAAACAGATGTAAAAATGTTCGCAAGCAAATAATGATTTAGGTTTTCCAATTTGAAATCTAAAATCTGAAATCTAAAATTTAGAAATGAAACTAAAAAAAATAAACGAGAAATTACAAGACGGTTTGATTGAAAATGGTCTGACAGAAGCCAACGCTTTACAAATGGAAACTTTTTCGACAATAAAAAGTGGTGCCGACTGTATTATTATTTCTCCAAAAGGAAGCGGAAAAACAACTACGATTGTTTTAAATGTCATTCAGCAATTGGCTGGACAAACCGAAGAATCTCCTCGTGCTCTTATTTTTGTTGAAGACAAAGCAAAGGTTCTAGAAATGGTGGAGCTTTTTAATAAGTATGCTAAATACACCGATTTGGAGGTTTATGGTGTAAATGAAAAAGGCGATATGGATTACGATAAAAACTACGTTTCTACAGGAATCGATGTTTTAATTGGTACGCCTACTAAGTTAAATGATATGTTCAGCACGGCGGGTTATAACGTAAATCGTCTAAAAATGTTTATTGTAGATGATGCCGATCCGATTTTGAAACTGCGTCATGATCCAAAAATTACGCGTATTTCTAACAGTATTGCCAAAGTGCAACGAATTATCTTTTCTGAAACTTTGACAGAACGTATCGAAATTTTGGCAGATAAAATAATGGTCGAGCCTTATTTGTTTGATATGGACGAAGACGGAGAAGAACTTGATGAGGAGGACGAGGATATAGAAGAAGAATAATTTACTATAAGGTTACAGTCCCGGTTTTCAGTCGCAATTACTGAAAAGCGGGATTTTTTGATTTAAAAAATTAATAGAATAAAAAATAAGGCATCATGGGATTAATGAAAGTATTTTCAGGAAGCGAAATATTAGCAATTGCGCTGAAAGAAAGATTAGAAGAAGCTGGAGTAGAAACAGTTAAAAAAGATAATATCCAATCGGCACGTTTAGGCGGTTTTGGACAAACTGATTTAGCGGTTGAAGTATTTATTCAAGAAACAGATTTCGCGAAAGCAAATCCTGTTATAGAAGAATTTAGAATGAGCCTTTAAAAAAGTGGTCAGTATTCAGCTTTCGTACTTTAACTGCGACGGAATGCTGAATACTGAAAAACTGCAACCGAAAATTAAAAATATGCAATACAAAATGTTAGTGCTCGACATGGATGATACCTTGTTGACAGACGATCATAAAATTTCGGATTTAAATAAAAAAGCTATTCTAGAAGCACAAGCAAAAGGTGTTTATGTGGTTTTGGCTTCAGGAAGACCAACTATTGCTATGATAGAATACGCGAAAGAATTGGAGCTGGATGTAAACGATTCGTATATTATTTCGTTTAATGGAGCTATAATTACCAGAGTAAAAGAAAATTTAGATTTTTTTGAGCAAAAACTGACTGTAGAACAAATCCACGATTTGTACGATTACAGCGTTAAAATGAAAACGGATATCATTACGTATTTAGATAACGAAATTATCAGCGAAACAGACTCTGAGTATATTGAAGTCGAGAAGGAAATTACCAAAATGGCTCATCGCAAAGTGGCTAATTTTAAAGAATATGTAAATCGTCCATCTGTAAAATGTATCTTATTAGAAGAGCCTGCTTATTTAAAGCAAGTAGAAGGAGATTTAAAACAAGCTATGCCACATTTAAGTGTAGCAATGTCGAAGCCATTTTTCTTAGAAGCCGCACAACAAGGAATAGATAAAGCGGCAAGTTTGAATCTTCTGGCTGAAAAGCTAGGAATTCATCAAAGTGAGATTATCGCGGTTGGAAACGCAGGAAATGACCTTACAATGATAGAATATGCTGGTTTAGGTGTTTGGGTTGATAACGTAACGCCAGAATTGCGGGATAAAGCCGATGTAATTGTAGCTTCAAATAATAATGATGGTGTTGCTGAGGTGGTTCAAAAATATATTTTAAACTAAATTGAAATGAAAAATCCAATTGAAACAGAGCGTTTGCTTTTAAGAGAATTACAACTTTCTGATGCAGAAGGAATGTTTGAATTGGAATCCAATCCTAATGTGCATTTGTTTGTTGGCAATAGGCCTGTAAAGCATATTGATGAAAGTATTGCGTATCTCAAATTTGTTCAAAAACAATATAAAGATTTTGGTACAGGAAGATGGGCTGTTGTTTTAAAAAAAACCAACGAATTTATTGGCTGGTCTGGAATAAAATTTATTACAGACGAAATCAATAATCACAAAGATTTTTACGAGTTAGGATATCGTTTTATCGAAAAACATTGGGGAAAAGGTTACGCAACCGAAGCCGGAAAAGCTTTTATTGAGCATGCTTTTAACGAAATGAAGGTAGAAGTGCTTTATGCTTACGCAGATGCAGGAAACGAAAACTCAAGAAGAATTCTAGAGAAATTAGGTTTTCATTTTGTAAATTCTTTCGAATATGACGAAGAATTGGAAGTTTGGTACGAACTTAAAAATCCTGACTTGCTATAAAAAACGAATTCCAAATCTTTACATACTTAAAAGCCAGTAAAGATTTGGAATTAATTAAGAAGTAATATTTGAAATATTATTTTTTAGCTACAGAAACAAAATATTTATTTCCATCTCCCATAGTTAATTTTACACGCTCGTCGCAAAGATCGATTGCAAAATTTGCACTTTCGTAACAGCTGCAAGTAGTGTTTTTGTCTTTAGACATTTCTGTTTTACAGTTGTTGTTTTTAAAGCTTGCCAATTGTGGTGTGTATAAACTAACCAAATCAGTAGAAGCAGTTACTAAAGAAATGATACTTGCAGAATTGTTATTTGTAATTCTGTATACAATTCTATCTGTATAGTTTACTTCGTTAACAGTTACTTTACGAATGTAGGTATAAGCTGTAGATCCTTCACCTGGTTCTTTAACTTCAAACTTAAACCCAACTGCACGAATAGCAACATCAAATTGCTGTTGTGAATTTAAGCTTGCCCAAGACGTCAATGTGCTAATAGTAGGAAATGGATTTGCATTTGCGGCTGGAGCATTAGTTTGCGCTTGCGAACTAAATACGGTTAAGAACATCAAGCAGATTGTGGGTAAAAATGCTTTCATAAAGCGTGGTATTTGTATTTTAATTTTGCCTACTCTCTTTGGTTTTCGGCTTTCCCATTTCATTTTGTAACACAAAACAACAACATAACGAGTAAAATTCAAAATTGTTATGCCTGAATTATTATTAAATTAATTAAAGCACCTTAAAATTCTTTACTATGAATTTATTGCCAACTGCATTCATAACATGGTAAATGTAAGAAATTTTGAATTTAAAAAATAAAAAAATGCATTTAATCGATTAAATTTGCTTTTAATCGATTGTTTTGTCGTTTTATTCTTATCGGAATGTAAAACTTGAAAATTGATAAACTTGTTTTTTTTTTTGAATAAAAATAAAAAAGTTTAACTTTTGAATGTTTCTAAATTAACATTACTGCCAAAATATTGATTCGAAGTGTCTTAATCGCTTTCTTTTGATGAATATTGTTTGTAAATTTGCAGCCTTAAATTTTTTGACAACGATTTCATTAATTTAAGTAGATTATGGAAAATAGAAAAAAAGTTGCCTTTTATACCCTGGGTTGTAAACTGAATTTTTCAGAGACTTCTACAATTGCCAGAAATTTTAATGACGAAGGTTTTGACCGCGTCGATTTTGAAGAAATAGCAGATATTTATGTCATCAATACTTGCTCTGTAACAGAAAATGCAGATAAGCAGTTTAAGCAAGTAGTAAAGAAAGTAATGAAGCTTAATGAAAAAGCTTTTGTTGCTGCTGTTGGCTGTTATGCACAATTAAAACCAGAAGAATTGGCTGCTGTTGATGGTGTTGATTTGGTTTTGGGTGCAACAGAAAAATTCAAAATTACAGACTATATCCATGATTTGAGCAAAAACGATATGGGTGAAGTGCACTCATGCGAAATTGCTGAAGCCGATTTCTACGTTGGAAGCTATTCTATTGGAGATCGTACAAGAGCATTTTTGAAAGTTCAAGACGGTTGCGATTATAAATGTACCTATTGTACAATTCCATTAGCAAGAGGAATTTCTAGAAGTGATGCTTTAGAAAATGTGCTGAAAAATGCCAAAGAAATTTCAGCTCAAAATATTCGAGAGATTGTTTTAACCGGTGTAAATATTGGAGATTACGGAAAAGGGGAGTTTGGAAACAAAAAACACGAACATACTTTTCTTGATTTAGTTCAGGCTTTAGACAAAGTAGAAGGAATTGAGCGTTTGAGAATTTCTTCAATCGAACCGAATTTATTGAAAAACGAAACAATCGAATTCGTTTCTAAAAGTCGAACTTTTGTACCGCACTTTCATATTCCGCTACAATCAGGAAGTAATGATATTTTAAAATTAATGAAACGCCGTTATTTACGTGAAGTGTATACAGAACGTGTAAGCAAAATTCGCGAAGTAATGCCGCATGCTTGTATTGGTGTTGACGTAATTGTTGGTTTTCCTGGAGAAACAGACGAACACTTTTTAGAAACGTACCATTTCTTAAATGATTTAGATATTTCGTATTTACATGTATTTACGTATTCTGAAAGAGATAATACAGAAGCAGTGGATATGGACGGCGTTGTTCCTGCAAATGTAAGAGCAAAACGCAGTAAAATGCTTCGTGGTTTATCGGTTAAAAAACGTCGTGCCTTTTATGAAAGCCAATTGGGAACAAACAGAACGGTTCTTTTTGAAGGAGAAAATAAAGAAGGATATATTCACGGATTTACAGAAAACTACGTAAAAGTAAAAACACCTTGGAATCCAGAATTGGTAAATACTTTGCAGGAAATCAACTTAACCAAAATTGACGAGGACGGAAGTGTTCGTATTGAGTTTTTGAATAAGCTTGCTGCCGTTTAAGGTTATTTCACAGAGATACACCAAGATTTCACAGAGATTCGCAAAGAATTTTAATTAAAAACAAAAAGCTCTTTTATAAATTAAAAGAGCTTTTTGTTTTTTAAACCTTTGTGTAAGACGCACTGCGGTGCGCCTCTACGATATTGTAATTATGAATTTCTTTGTGAATCTCTGTGAAATTTTAGCGTATCTCTGTGGTACTAAAAATTATCTCCAACCACCAATTTCAGCGAATTAATATAATCCGTATCAAATTCGATAACCCTAATTTTTTCTGGATTAAAACCTAGTTCTCCTCCGAATTGGCCTTGAGTATCTAAAAAATCAATCGTCAATTCTTCCTCATTCAAATCGATTAATTTTCCTAGATAAGCAGATTTAGATGATTTTTTTGCAATCTGAAAAATGCCATATTTTTCAGAAACATATTTTATAATCGAAGCTAAATTTTTAATCGGAATAATATCGTCAGAGTTTATCTTTAAACCTTTCAAACGAATTACTTTTTCCGTAAAAGCCAAATCGTGATCTCGGTTTACGGCTTCTATGTTTTTATTTCTCAAAATAACAAAACCATCCAAAACGAAATCTACAGGATTATTACGAAGTAAAATCCATTCGTCTGAATAATCAATTAGAAATCCAGAGAAAATCTGTTTTTTATCCTGAAATTCTATTTCGACCAATTGTCTTAAATATTGTTCCATCATATATTTTTTTGAAATTCCAATACTAAAAATCCAAATTCCAATTCTTTAATTATAAAACCCAATATTTTAAACTCTAAATTCCAAAAAAAGACATTTAAATACTGAGATTTAACTGTTTCGTTCCTTGGAATTTGGAATTTCTAAGATCGAGATTTATCAAATATTTGGAATTTGGAATTTTAAAATTTGGAATTTATTTATTTTTAAGGATTAGTAGACCAAATACTGCTGTTTTTAATAAACACTCTTCGGTTTAATTTTAATTGCGCAATAATTAAATCTGCCATATCTTCAGACTGCATTACTTTTTCTGGATTTCCGTCCGTTAAGTTCAGGTCTTTAGCCATGTCAGTTGCAACTGTACTTGGCGTTAAAGCGGTCACGCGAATATTGTGTTTTCTCATTTCTTGCATTAAAGAATCAGTTAAACCTAATACAGCAAATTTAGAAGCGCTGTAAGCACTTGTCAAAGCGTTTCCGTTTAATCCAGCAGTCGAAGAAATATTGATAATATCTCCTATTTGTCTTTCAATCATGTTTGGAATAATGGCGCGAGTTGTGAAATACGTTCCCATTAAATTTACCTGAATAATTCTCTCCCAAGCTTCAGGTTCTAATTCTAAGAATTTTCCAAAAGACGCAATTCCAGCGCTGTTGATTAAAATATCGATATGCTTAAATTCGGCTAAAGCTTTTTCTACCGCTTTGTTGATTGAATCAATATCAGAAACATCAGCACTTAGAGCCAAAGCTTTTACGCCCAGATTTGAAGCTTCGTCAGCCAATTGTTCTATATCTTTTTGAGTTCTAGAAACTAAGATTAGGTTTACGCCTTCTTTAGCCAAAGCAATTGCCACAGCTTTTCCTATTCCTTTTCCTGCCCCAGTAATAAAGGCATTTTTATTTTTTAAGTCGGTCATGATGGTAATTTTTTAAAAATGCAGAAAGCATCATAATAAGTCTTACAAAAATAGGCTTTTGAAAACTAAAATGATGCTTTAAAAGATATTCTTAATCTAAGTTTAACAACTTTCTGTTATTCTTTCAGAACCATGTCAATACACATTACGGCTCCTAGAATTAACTGTCTCAGCGGACTATCAACGGGAACGCTTTCTTCAATTTGAAGTGCATAATTATCAGCACTTGTAAAAAACTCTTTTCCTAATCCTGCCCATTTTTTATTTACTTGAGCCAATTGTTTGCCTTCATGCGAGAATTTAAAATCCCAACCAGTCCATTTTCCTTGAAGCGTTGCAACTGGTTTTTCGTTTTTATCCAAGATGTCAAACTTTCCTCCAATAGAAAAGAACTTTTGTTTGAAAGTTCCAATCACACGATCTTTTTCATCCAATACTTCAACAGTCGATCTAAAAATGGCAACACCTCTTCTTACGGTAATTAATTTTTCGCCAGAAGCTGTTGTAATTTCAACATTAAAAGGAGTTGCTCTTTTGTAATCTGTAAATCGGAAAACTTTTGTGAAAAAACCAAGATTGTTTTCTCGGCAGTTCATGATAATCTCATTTGTTTCTGGGTGGTAGATATCGTAATTGTTTGCGGCTTTAAACATTCCGATATGTTCTTTTACTAAAAATAGATTTTGGCTTAAAATAGGATTCATACGTGTGTAAAGTAAATTTTAAAAATAAAGCCGCAAATGTAATAAAATTTGGATTAATTATATTGTTTAGAAGTTTCAACCAAACGGATGAATTCTGCTTTGTAACCTTCGCCGTCGTTTGAATTTCCTTGCTTTGCCAGTTTTACAATTTCTTCAGAAGACTTGTCAGCGATTAATTTAGAATCTCTCAATTTCAATCCGAACCAAGCTACTGCAGAACTAAATTTCATATCGTCACTTGCTTTTTCTAAAGGAACAGATTTGTTTTCGATAACCTGAACCATTTCGATGCTTTTATCTCCATCAGGTTTTTTGTAACGGAATTTTATTGTTGCCAATTCATTGCTGTAATTATTAGGACTTGTTTCAGTTTTAGTATATTTGAGAGCATCTGGCTGTTCCGCTAAATAATCGCTTTTTACACCTGCAGGAATAATTTCGTACAAAGCCGTAACGGTATGATTACTTCCTAGTTCTCCTGCATCAATCGCATCATTTTTAAAATCTTCTGGACGCAATTTTCTGTTTTCATAACCAATTAGGCGATACGCTTGAACTTGTTTTGGATTAAACTCGATCTGAATTTTTACATCTTTCGCGATAGCAAACATCGAACCTTTAAATTCTTTTCCTAAAAAACGATTTGCTTCTTGAATGTTATCGATATAAGCATAATTTCCGTTTCCTTTATCGGCTAAGATTTCCATTTTGCTGTCTTTGTAATTGCCCATTCCATAACCCAAACAAGTTAAGAAAACGCCTGTTTTTCTTTTTTCTTCAATTAGTTTTTCCATGTCTGTGTTAGAAGAACTTCCTACGTTAAAATCTCCATCTGTTGCTAGAATTACACGATTGTTTCCGCTTTTGATGAAATTTTCAGTAGCAATTTTATAAGCCAATTCAATTCCTGCGCCGCCTGCTGTACTTCCTCCAGCTTGTAAATTATCTAATGCATTAATAATTGTTTTTTTCTCATCACCAGAAGTTGGCGGTAAAACTAGACCCGCTGCGCCTGCATAAACGACAATCGCTGCTTTATCTTTTGATCTTAATTCGTCAACCAAAATTTTCAAGGATTGTTTTAATAAAGGCAATTTGTTCATGTCGCTCATTGAACCCGAAACATCAATTAAGAAAACAAGGTTGGAAGCTGGTAAATCGTTTGTTGGAATATTTTTTCCTTGTAAACCAATTTTCAAGATTTTGTTGTTTGCATTCCACGGAGAATCACTCACTTCTGTATTGATCGAAAATGGATGCTCGTTTTTTGGCTGCGGATAAGTATATTTAAAGAAATTAACCATTTCTTCTACACGAACGGCATCTTTTGGAACTTGCTGGCCGTTGTTTAAAAAACGTCTAATATTGGTATAAGAAGCATTGTCAACATCTATAGAAAAAGTAGAAAGCGGTGCCGTTTTTGGACTCTCGAAAGCATTTTCTACAAAAGTGTCATAATCTTCCTGAGTTGGCTCAGTCGGAATTGGCATGATTTTTAATTTTTTGTCCAATTCTTTTTCAGTCAGGTTTTTGTATATCTCATTTTTGGTCGAAATAACAATAACGCCATTTGTACCTTTACTTCCATAAATAGAAGTTGCAGCCTCATCTTTCAAAACCTTTAAATCTTCTATGTCATCGGGATTAATTTTTGACATTTGATTGGCTTTTGCAGGAACTCCGTCAATAATATAAATCGGTTCGTTTTTTGGAGAAATTGAAGCGTTTCCGCGAATAGTAACAGCTGGGCTTGGATTTGCAAGATATCCCATATTATTCTGAACTTGAGCTCCCGCGACTTTTCCTTGTAAAGCTACAGATGCAGCGGCCATTTTTGCTTTTTTCCTTTCGGCACGTTCAGCGCGTTCGTAACTGCGATTGCTATATTCTGCATCGCTTGTTCCATAGCCTACCACTACAACTTCTTGCAAGCTTGACATTTCTGCAAACATTTTTATATTAATGATATTTGAATTTTCAACTTTTTGGCTTTGCTGTTTGTATCCAATAAAGCTAAAAACTAGCATATCTCCCTTTTGCGCTTGAATAGAATAGTTTCCGTCAAAATCGGTTTGTGCATATTTTTTAGTGCCTTTAATAATCACTTGAACGCCAGGAAGAGGAGTTTTAGATTCGTCTGTAACAGTTCCTGTAATTGTTCTTTCTTGTGCCATAGTTACGAAACATATAAGCATAGCAATGGCTGATGAAATAAGTTTTAGACTTTTCATGATAATACGTTTTAGAATTAATGTTTTGATTTTGCTTTGTCAAAGCTGCAGACTTTGACAAAGCTTAAGATTATTTTTTCGGAGCCGGTTTTCCGTTTTTAGTAGTGATGATTACAACGCCTTTTTTCCCTTTTTCGCCATATTTAGAAGTGGCTTCAAGATCTTGCAAAATGGTTATCGTTTTTATTTCCTGATTGTCCAAAGGCGCGTACGGACTAGTTGGATTTTTGCCAAATAAATCTTGTTCAGAATAATAAATACCATCGATAATGTATAAAGGATCATCTAAAACTACTAGAGACTCCATGTTTTCAGGTTGTAGATTCGGAAGCTGTTCTTGCATCATTTTATCTTTCTTCACATCATCGCTATGTGCCATCGCTTTTCCGTTGAAAACTACTAATGGAGCACTTTTTTTTGCTTTCTGTTCGGCAGCAGAATAGGCAACTTTTGCAGAAGCTCTTTCAGAAAAATTAGAATACCCCATATCCGGTGTTACTTCTTTTCTTGATGAAGTATTCTCTTCTTCGTCAAAAGTATCAGTTAATAAAACTTTTGCAGGCATTGCTGTTTCTGCAGCAATTTTTGGCGCAGGTGCAGACATTACAGATTCTGCCTGAGGAATTATTGTTTCCTGAATAGCAACTCGTTCTTTATGTTTAGTTTGATTTTCTAAAATTTTAACCGCTTCTTCGTTAGAGACTATATTAGAATCTGAAGATGGAGTTGCAATTTTTTTATCTAAAATGGGTTCTTGCGTTTGTTTTATTTCTTTTTCTTCAAAAACTACTTTTGGAGTTTCTGTTGTAATTTCTTTTTCTGAATGTAAAAACTGAAAGCCTAAAGAAATCAGTAAAAGAAGAGAAGCGGCAACTGCAATTTTCTTCCATAAAGCAATTGTTTTTTTATCTTCCTTTTTGTCCAGTTTTTCTTCAACTCGCGCCCAGACTTTTTCCATTCCTGGAAAGTCTTGAAACTCGGCTTTTTGCGAAGCTTCTTTTATTTTATCGAATAATTTATCTTGATTGTCCATGACTATTTTGCTTTTTGATAATACAGTTTATTAACCAGTTCTTTCAGTTTGGTCTTAGCGGCATTCAATTGTGATTTTGAGGTGCCTTCAGAGATCTTTAGCATTTCGGCTATTTCTTTATGAGAGTAACCTTCTATGACAAAAAGGTTAAAAACAGTTTTACAGCCGTCAGGAATATGGTTTAATAAATTAAGTAGATCTTCTTCTTCCAATGTATTCAGTTCATCGACAGAAGGCTGAGAGATCAGCTTTACGTCGTCCAAATACATGTTGAAGTTGGTTGCTTTTCTAATGCTTGCCAAACAATGATTTACCGTTATTCTTTTGGCCCAAGCTTCAAAAGCATAAGCTTCTTTTAACTGATCTAGTTTGGTGAAAATAGTAAAGAAAGAATCGGCTAGTGCTTCTTCGATTTCTTCTTCCTTTTTTAAATATCTTTTGCAAAGGCGGTACAACTTTGGCGCCATGTATGCATACACCTCGCGCTGGGCATCGCGGTGCATTTTTTTACAGTTTGCTATTTGAGTCTCGTTTATCACAATTGTTGTCTTTCTTATATAGAGAGATAAAAAGATAAAAAGGTTGGGACGGAGGTGAAAAAAAATATTTTTTTTCAAGTTGCAAAGTTACAGAGTGACAAAGTTGCAAAGATTTTAATGTAGAGGCGCACTGCTGTGCGTCTTACGTTTGATTTGCTAAAATTTAATAAGACACTATTGTATAAACTTTACCTCCATCTAAAATAAACTCTTCAAAAGAGCGCTCTTTAATTTGTTCTAGTTTTTCATGACAATTAGGACACTTTTTTATTAATTGATTATTAGAATCTTTTTCATTTTTAAGAAAAACTAAATTTTCTCTGTTTAATAAAAGTTTCAAACGCTCGTTAATTTCACTTGGATGAATATTTGAATAATTTTGAAATTCATCCTTTGTTAGTGAAGTTATAAATAATTCGTTTTCTGAAGAATTGAAAACACCAATAATTCCGATAAAGCTCATTGTCCAATTGTTCCCTACTATATCAAACGAAGAAGTATTTAAAAAGCAATTGTGGCATTTTAGGTCAATAACTTTTCCTTCTGAGATATTTTCTTCTTTAAAATAGAACTTCATTAATTGAGATATTTCGTTAAAATAGTTAAAAAATCTTGTTCGAGTTCTATATCTGTCCCTTGATCTGGAATTCTGAAACTTTTCACTTCAGGCAATACGCCAACTACTAAAGAATTAAATTCAGAATCTTCTAAAATTAAATCATAAGGAGGCGCCATCATAGTTACAAGTTTCATGTCATTTTCTGCAATCGAAAATTCATTTAGGAAAGTATTGATTTTTTCCCTGTCTTCTAAATTCAATATAACTTCTACGTTGCTTTTGCCTCGTTTGGTAATTATTAATTTCGAAATCCTACTAATCTGAATTAGATTATTGGCTTCTAAAAAATCAATTAATTTTTTCATAAAAATATGTTTTTACTTAATCGGCAATGTCAATTTATAAATCTTGGTTTCTAAAAGTTCAGTGTCATTGTCTTCACAAAGCAGAAACTCGATTTTATTATTTTCTTTTTTGTATAAAGTCAAACCTTCAAATTTATTGGTTGCTGTGATTTTTTGAGTGAAATCTATCTTCATGGTTTTTATGTCAATTCTTCCAATGAAACTTCCTAAGATTGTACCGTCGTCATAAGTTGATTTAGTGTCTTCGGCAGTTGAAAGGAAATAGATTTTATCGTCTACCAAAACGGCATCGGTAAAACTGGAACGAACGCCTTTTATTTTTGGAAGTTTATAATTGACAGAAATCAAAGCAAATTCTTCTCCAAGATTTTTGGCGTGAATGGTAAAAATCGTGTTTTTGTTAGTGGCGCCGTTTCCGCGATTGAATAAATACCAATTTTCTCCATCGAAAATAGCACCTTCCAGATTAAAATTTTCGGGTTTTATTTCTCCGAAATTCTGCATGACAGCGTACAAATCGACTAAATTGTTCTTTTGCAAAACGGTTTTTGATTTGATATCAAACTCAATCATTTTATTTCGGTTTTCAGTAGAACCAGAACCAAAAACATAAAGCGTGTCGTTATGATGCGTTAAAGACTCAAAATCGGGTTTTAGGTTTTTCGGGATATTTTGGGTCGGATTGTCAATTAAAGCGTGTTGGTTTAATTGTTTGTTTTCGATATTGTATTCGTAAAGGAATCCGCTGTTGTCGCCAATTACGTAAAGAGAATTGTTATTGAAGAATAATCCTGATGCAGAACCGATTCCGATGATTTGAAATAATATTTCTAATGTGAATTTTTCCATGAGTATTGTTTTGAAAATAAGTGCCTAGCTCTGATAATATTGCAATGAATAGCAGTTCCGATAGCTATCGGAATTCGTAAAATTAGTATATTTAAGATATAAAAATTGTAAAATATGAAATCAATAGATCCGAAAGATTTTAAAGTTGTAGATAAAATTAAGCTAAAAGACATTCCGACTTTATTATCTGTAAAAGCCGATGACGACGAAAAAGAAGAGAAATTAGATAAGGTACAAGCCAAATTAAGCGATTTGCAAGATGTAATGTATGCACACAATAAATATAGCGTTTTGATTTGTCTGCAAGGAATGGATACTTCGGGGAAAGACAGTTTGATTCGTGAAGTTTTTAAAGAATTTAATGCGCGTGGAGTAGTGGTGCATAGTTTTAAAACGCCAACTTCGGCAGAACTGGAACATGATTATTTATGGCGACATTATATTGCACTTCCAGAAAAAGGAAAATTTGCGATTTTTAATAGAACGCATTATGAGAATATTTTGGTGACGCGTGTGCATCCTGAATATATTTTGGGCGAAAACTTGCCAGGAATTAATTCTGTAGATGATATCACGCCTGATTTTTGGAAAAATAGAATTGAACAGATTAATAATTTTGAAAAGCATATTTCTCAAAACGGAACAATTGTAATGAAATTCTATCTTCATTTGAGTAAAGAAGAACAGCGTCAACGTTTACTACGCCGTTTGGATGAAGAAAAACACAATTGGAAATTTTCGCCAAGCGATTTGACAGAACGCGGCTATTGGGATGATTATATGAAGTATTATGAGGAAGCGATCAATAAAACGTCGACCCCACATGCGCCTTGGTATGTTGTTCCAGCAGATGATAAAGAGATGTCGCGTTATATTGTAGCTAAAATTATTTGGGAAGAAATGAAAAAACATACCGATATTGCAGAACCTGAATTAGACGAAAAAACGGCTGCAAATATCGAGTTGTATAAAAAGGAATTGGGGGAGAAGGTTAGGTAATTAGATAATTTGAAACCCGGCAGGTTTTAAAAACCTGTCGGGTTTATTTTATAACTGTAAATTTTTCTTTTCAAATAAAAAACCCGACAGACTCCTCAGACTGTCGGGTTTTTACCAAAAACAAAATAATAAATTAAACCTATTTTTTATAGTTTAAAACCATAAGCAACACGCAATGCTACTTGATTAGTTCTAAAGTCATGATAATCTTCGTAACGAACACTTAAGTCGATGTACTTGTTGGCATATCCAATACCAGGAGCCCATAAAAAGGTGGTTTGGTTGTAACCATTTGTTACTGCAAAACCAGCACCAAGTTCTCCTAAAACATAAAATTGATCTTTTAATACAAAGGCTTTAAAGCCTGCTTTGGCTGGAATAAATCCAAGATCTTTTACGTTGTTTCCAAGGTCATCTTTTCCCATAAATAGGTTTGTAAAACCTGTTGTTAAGGTCAAAGATGTTTTCTTAGAAAGATCATATTGTAAACGAACGTCTCCCCCAAGAGCCCAATCGTAATCGCCATCGGTTGGAAGTCCTCCATTTAATCCGACTCCTAATCTAAATCCTTGATCGTAATTTGTCGCTTCTGTTTCTTGAGCGAATGTCGTGTTGGCAAATAAAAACGTGAACGCAGCTAGGCATAACATCTGTACTTTTTTCATGGCTTATATTTTTGAAATTTCTATGATGTAAAATTATATGCAAGGCGTTTGGAGTTTGTTATACAATTTTCAGGAATCGTTACATAATATTGAGTTCGTCTTATTTTTGTCTTAAAATCGGGATATATTTTTATTGATAGGATAGAATTCGAAGCTTCTGATTATCTTTGCCGCTTAAAATAGAATACAAGTGAATTTAAAGCAGTACACCAAAGAGTTTTCATATAATTTAAGACTAGCATATCCCGTAATTTTAGGTATGGTTGGACATACTTTAATTGGTATTGTCGACAATATAATGGTGGGTAAAATTGGAAGTACAGAATTGGCGGCAGTTTCACTTGGTAATAGTATGATTTTTATCGCGATGTCTTTAGGAATTGGATTTTCTACCGCTATTACACCAATCGTTGCCGAAGGCGACGCTGAGAAAAACGACACCAAAATTCGTTCTGCTTTTCATCACGGTCTATTCCTATGTACGATTCTAGGTTTGGTCCTTTTTACCGTCATCATGTTTGCAAAACCTATTATGGAATTGCTAAAACAGCCTGCAGATGTTATTGTGCTTGCTAAACCTTATTTAGGTTGGGTTGCCTTTTCTTTGATTCCGCTGGTGATGTATCAAGGATACAAACAATTTGCAGACGGAATGTCATTAACCAAATACTCGATGTATGCAATGGTGATGGCAAACGTATTACACGTTGGAATCAACTATGTTTTGATTTACGGAATTTGGATTTTTCCAAAAATGGGAATTATCGGAGCCGCTTTAGGAACCGTAATTTCGAGAATATTTTTGGTTATGTTCATGCATATCATGCTTTCGCGAAGAGATGATTTAAAACGCTTTTTTAAAGGTTTTAGTTTTAATGAAATACAAAAAGCAACGATAAAAAAGATTATCAGCATCGGATTTCCTTCTGCCATGCAAATGCTTTTTGAAGTGGTTTTGTTTACCGCTTCGATCTGGCTTTGCGGCAATATAGGAAAAACAAGTCAGGCAGCAAATCAGATTGCTTTGAGTTTGGCTTCGATGACTTTTATGTTTGCAATGGGATTAAGCGTAACATCGATGGTACGTGTTAGTAACCAAAGAGGTTTAATGGATTATAAAAAACTAGTCGTTGTAGCGCGTTCTATTTTCTTGTTGGCCATTATTTTAGAGACCATTTTTGCCATTTTCTTTATCGTTTTCCACGATTATCTTCCGCACATTTTCTTGAATATGGAAAATACAGGACAGATTTTAGATAATGAAGAAGTAATTGGAATCGCATCAAAATTGCTTTTAATTGCGGCTGTTTTTCAAATCTCTGATGGAATTCAGGTTGTGGTTTTGGGCGCTTTGCGCGGATTGCAAGATGTAAAAATTCCGATGTATATCACTTTTGTAGCGTATTGGGTTATTGGTTTTCCTATTTCTTATTATTTAGGAGAACACACAGAACTGAAAGCGCAAGGAGTTTGGATCGGACTTTTGGCAGGTTTGACTGCGGCGGCAATTTCGCTATACATTCGTTTTCATTACTTAACCAAGAGATTAATTGAAAATTCAGACGCAGAATAATTAAATTTGAAAAATATATGCTGCTGAGGAAGAAAAGAAATCCTTTTTAATCATTTTAATCAGTGGCAAAAAAAAATAATCAATCACTAAAAAAAAATAGACACACATGGAATTACCTAAATTTTTACTTGGAGACAACACCGATTTTCCAGATGATATTTTTATCATCCACTTAGATTATCCAAGATTTATCATCAATTTGAAAGATGATGAGGTGGAATTTTTAGAAGAAGCAGAAGATCTTGACGAAGCAGAATTAAACATCGAAATGGAAGGTTTAATTGAAAAAGCAAACGAGTTTTACGACCGCGAAATAAACCGTTACGAAGAGTAATTGGTTTTCCTGATTTTACGTTCTTACACTATTTTTAATGAAAAATTTACGTTTCTTAAAACCGATTTTTAGTTTTATAGTAATCGGATTATTGATTACAACTCTAAGTCGAATCTTTTTATTTTTTCTTTTTAAAGAAAGAGTAGTGGAGACGCCAGATTTCTGGTATATTTTTCCAATCGGTCTTCGAATGGATTTAATACTGCTTTGTTATTTGTCGTTTCTTCCAGCTTTGCTAATTACTTTTCTGCCGAACAAAGCGATAAAGTTTACCAATAAGTTTTTGGTCATTTATAGTTTTCTATTTCTGTTTTTAATTCTTTTCGTAGAATTGGCTTCACCAGATTTTGTAAAACAATACGATACGCGTCCGAATAAGATTTTCTTGGATTATCTTATTTATCCAAAAGAAGTGGTCGGAATGCTTTTAAAAAGTTACCTGACTTCGATTATTGTAACTTTCCTGATTTTAGGCGTTGTGCTTTATTTGGCTTTCAAAAAAGGAAAACAACTATTCTATACGGTAAATACAGATTATAAATTTAAATTAATGGTTTTTCCATTAGTGGCTTTTTTATTGTTTTTTGGAGCGCGTTCAAGTCTAACTTCAAAACGTCCTATTAATGCAAGTAATGCTGTTTTTTCGACCGATCAGTTAACTAATACGTTGGGATTAAATTCATTTTATACGGTAGCTTTTGCAGCGTATTCTATCAAAAATGAAGGAAATACCAAAATGTACGGTAAAATGGACGAAGCCGAAGCTGTTGCTCGTGTAAAAAAATACATGATTGCTGGACCAAACGATTTTACAGATGCTAATATCCCGCTTTTACATGTCCAACAGCCAGATTCTGTTGTGCAGAAACCGTATAACTTAGTAATATTTTTGCAAGAAAGTTTAGGTGCAGAATACGTTGGAATTTTAGGAGGAAAACCATTAACGCCAGAATTTGATAAATTATCGAAAGAAGGGACTTTATTCACCAATTTGTATTGTACAGGAACCAGAAGTGTCCGTGGAATTGAAGCGGTTGTAACGGGATTTTTACCTTCACCATCAGAAAGTGTTGTAAAACTTGGAAACTCACAACAAGGCTTTTTTACTTTAGCGGAAGCGTTAAAACAAAAAGGTTATGAGACTAGTTTCATTTATGGGGGAATGGCAAATTTTGATAACATGGCTTCTTTCTTTAATGGAAATGGATTTAGTGATATTGTCGATCAAGAAGATTTTGATTCTGATGGAAACAAATATGCTTTCAAAGGAACTTGGGGCTATTCGGATGAAGATTTAGTTACTAAAGCTAATAACTATTTCAAATCAAAAGGAGATAAACCATTTTTCTCTTTGATGTTTTCGACTTCAAATCATGAACCTTTCGAATATCCAGCAGGAAGAATTAAACCTTATGATAAAAAGCCTGCTACGGTAAATAATGCTATGAAATACGCTGATTTCTCTATTGGGAAATTTTTCGAAATGGCAAAAAAAGAAGCGTATTTCAAAAACACAATTTTTATTGTTATTGCCGATCACAATACAAGAACGTATGGTAAAAATTTAGTTCCGATAAATAAATTCCATATTCCAGCATTTATTATGGGACCTGGCGTTGCAAAAGGAGCCGTTTACGATAGATTAGCAAGTCAGATTGATATTCCGCCGACATTATTAGGTTATTTAGGAATGCCATTTGAAACGCCAATGGTAGGGAGAAACTTGACAAAGTTAGATCCAAAAGTACAAGGAAGGTCTATCATGCAGTTTAATGATATCAATGCTTTTAGAGTAGAAAACCAAGTGGTAATCATGCAACCCAATTTGAAACCGCTTCAATTCGAAATTAAAAACGATACGACTTTAATTCCTGTAAAACTAAATGAAGATTTAGCAAAAGATGCTTTAGCACATGTTATAACAGCGGGCAATTTGTATAAAGAAAGCAAATATAAGTTGCGCAAAAAATAGGTTCAAAGGAGCAAAGAGGCAAAGGTTCAAAGGTTTTTACTTTGAACCTTTGTCTTTTTTAGAAAAATATTGAAATCGAAAAGATTTGTCATTTCGACGAAGGAGAAATTCTCGTTGCTTAATCTACAAAGATTGATATACTTTGTGGAGCTACTTGCGGAGATTTCTCCTTCGTCGAAATGACAAGATTGTGTATAGAGATTGTTGAGAGGAATAGGTTCAAAAGAATAATAAGGGGCAAAGCGACTTTTTTTTACTCTGAACCTTTGTCCCTTTGAGCCTTTGCCCCTTTATTAAAATACAATTTTAATAACTCAGAAGCAGCTGCAAACGATGAAATTTCATTGTTTTGCACTGCTTTTTTGCTTTCTTCCAATAGTGAAATAATTTCAGGTTGATTATAGAAATTTTGCATCAATTGTTCGTTGATGGTTTCCATCATCCAGAAATGATTTTGTTCGTTTCTTTTTTCTTGGAAAAATCCGCTTTCTTTTGTGAGTTCGAGATAATCAGAAATCGTATTCCAAACTTCTGGAATTCCTTCCTTTGTCAGCGAACTGCAAGTACTCACTTTTGGTTGCCAGTTTGATTTTTTTGTCGGAAATAAATGCAGCGCCCGATTAAAATCCACTTTTGCTTGGTTGGCTTTTTTTACGTTATCGCCATCTGCTTTATTGATAACAATTGCATCTGCCATTTCCATAATACCGCGCTTGATGCCTTGAAGTTCATCGCCCGCACCGGAAATTTTTAAAAGTAGAAAGAAGTCGACCATGCTATGAACGGCAGTTTCACTTTGGCCAACGCCAACTGTTTCGATAATAATAGTATCAAAACCTGCCGCTTCGCATAGAATTATAGTTTCTCGAGTTTTGCGAGCCACACCGCCTAAAGTCTCACCAGAAGCACTTGGTCGAATAAAAGCATTTTCATCTTTAACCAATTCTTCCATTCGGGTTTTGTCACCCAAAATGCTTCCGTGCGAAAGCGAACTACTTGGATCAACCGCCAAAACGGCAACTTTTTTTCCAAGTTCTGTCAGATGTTTTCCAAAAGCCTCAATAAATGTACTTTTTCCAACACCAGGAACACCCGTAATTCCAATGCGGAGAGATTTGTTAGCATGAGCTAAACAGCCTTGAACGACTTCACCCGCTTTTTCAAAATGATCGGGATTGGTGCTTTCTATTAAAGTAATGGCACGACTAAGAGAAGTTCTGTTTCCTCCTAAAATGCCATTAATCAATTCTTGAGAAGTGGGCTGCTGTCTGCGTTTGTTTTTAATTTGATTGATAGCCGAAATATTGGTGATTTCGGGTGATGAAATTCCAGCTTTTTCAGATATACTGCCGGCTTGTTTATTAGAATTTGACAAAACGCACTTTTTAGAAATGTAAAAGTACAGAAAACTAAAACAGTTTCAAAAGACAATCATGCCTTTGAAACTGTATAAATTTATTTGCCACGAATTCACGAATTATTGTTGCATTTTTTTGTCTTCCTAAGCGAAGTCGAAGGACACGAAAGTAGCTCGTCAAAGATTGGCGATTTTAAGGAAGCAGTTTTTCGTGTAATTAATATTTTAGTAAAGATGGGATAATTCGGTTATAAAATAATTCGTGAATTCGTGGCTAAAAAAACTTAGAATCTTAGTGCCTTAGCAACTTAGCATCTTTAAAAATTAATATCCAGCTGTAAATCTAACTTGATGGTGTTTTGGGTTTTCTGCTTCGTCAGCGATAACAACTGCTAAATCTTCTACAGATAAAATACTTCTTTGCTCATCATTGAAAACTGGGTTTTCTAATCCTAAACGGTATTTACCAGTTCTTCCAGTTTTAGTTCCAGCATGCATTTCGAAAGCAGGGCTAAAGAATGCCCAATCTAAATCCTTTTCTTCTTTGATGATATTTAAATAATGTCTTGCTGCGTTTGCTCCTGGGAAAATTTCTTTTGGAAAATCTGGAGTGTCAACCGCTTGCAAGTCAGGAGCCACATATAAACTTCCTGCACCACCGATAGTGATGAAACGTTTTACACCCGATTTTTTAACCGCTTCTTGAATTGCTTTAGAGCCTGCTAAAAAGTCATCGTAAATATTTGGATTTGTCCATCCTGGATTATAAGCATTGATAACAGCATCATGACCTTTTAAGATTGCAGCCAAAGCATCAACATTAAAAATATCGGCAGCAACCCAAGTTGCGTTTGCTGTGTCTTTTGGAGTTCTTGCGATAGCAGTGATTTCATGTTTTCTGTCTGCTAATTCGTTTAAAAGTGCTGAGCCAACAAATCCTGTAGCTCCAATAAGTGCGATTTTCATAATATATAAATTTATTTAGTAATAAAAAATGTTACAGTTTAGATTAAAAAAATAGTTTTAAAATTGATTCGAAAAATCTTCCAATGAAATTCCTTCCAGCTGTGCGCTGACTTTCTGATTCATTTCGCTGTATAAATTCTCCAAATGCTGATTGATATTTTTTCCAACAGGACAATCAGGATTCGGCTGATTTTTAGCAAAACCTAAACCAATCGTTTCAAAGGTCATTTCGAATATCTGTTTTAAAGTCAGATCAGCAGCGTTAACTGCCAATTTTGTACCTCCATTTTTTCCTTCTTTACTTTCTACGATATGATGTGCTTTTAAATTGGCAATTTCTTTTCGAACCAAAACAGGATTCAAATTAATACTCCCCGCAATAAACTCCGATGATAAATAATCATTGGGGAATTTATGGAGCAGCGTAAGAATGTGAATCGTTATGGCAAATTTACCTGAAATCATACTGTAATAAAATATGTTACAAATTTACGTCTTTTTGCAACACAAAATACTAATTTAACTATTTTTTTGGAAATGAGTGATTAGTGATTAGTAATTAGTTAAAAGTGATTGGTTAAAAGTTATTAGTAAAAGTAAAAAGTGGATAGGGATAAGCTATTTGCAAATGTTATATTTTTAACAAAAGTAAATTACAAGTTACGGTTACCACAAAAGGCTAATTACTAATCACTTTTCACTAATCACTAAAATATAAATACCTATTTTTGTCTTGATCTTACGAAATGAACAACTTTATTCTAATATTTCTTTTTCTAACACTCGGATTGATTTTACAACGCGTAAAACAATTTCCTACCCATATTTATAAGACGCTCAATAAAATTGTTATTTATTTCTGTCTTCCTGCAATTACTTTATACCATATTCCGAAGATAAAATGGAGCAGCGAATTATTGTTTCCAATAGGAGCGGGGTGGATTACTTATATTCTGGCTTTTATTTTTTTTCATTTTTTAGGAAGAAGAAATGGCTGGTCCAACAAATTGATTGGATGTTTGATTTTAACAGCTGGATTAAGTAATAGTTCTTTTCTTGGTTATCCGATTATTGAAGCTTTATTTGGAAAAAAAGGTTTAGAAACTGCAGTTCTAGTAGATCAGCCAGGAACTTTTGTGGTGGTTTCTACTTTAGGAGTTTTTACAGCCGCCTTTTATTCTAAAGGAAGTCCAGATGCATTAGGAATTTTCAAAAAGATCATTTTGTTTCCTCCTTTCATCATGTTTGTTATTGCTTGTTTAATGAATATTTTTCAAGTTGATTTAAATGAAAATCTCCAATCGGCATTATTAAAAATTGGAAGTTTGGTAACACCTCTAGCATTACTTTCTGTTGGATTGCAATTAACTTTTGATCGAAAAAGTCAGCATTGGAAATTCTTAAGATTGGGACTTTTCTTTAAATTGCTTTTAATTCCTTTCGTGATTTTTATTTTATACGTTTTTATTTTCAATCAACATTCTGAAGTGATAAAAATTACTATTATGGAAACCGCAATGGCACCCATGATTACCGGTGCAATCTTAGCTTCAACTTATGGCTTAAAACCAAAATTAAGCAGTATGATGATTGGTTTCGGAATTCCAATCTCGTTTGTGACGCTGGCTTTTTGGTATTTCATTCTGACTTTTATTTAGTAGTAAAATACTAATTATATCGACAAAGTAGAATTTTAACTTTTTTTAAGAAAAGGAATGCTTTCTATATTCTTTTTTTGGTTAATTTTAGAGGAACTAAAAAAGATAAAATTATGTCAACATTAAGATTAGGCGATATAGCTCCAGATTTTCAAGCAGAAACGACACAGGGGCCAATTAATTTTCACGAATGGTTAGGAGATTCTTGGGGTGTTTTATTTTCGCATCCAGCAGATTTTACTCCAGTTTGTACTACTGAATTAGGAACTGTAGCGAATTATGTTCCTGAATTTAAAAAAAGAAATACAAAGGTTATTGCTTTGAGTGTAGACGGTTTAGACTCACATAAAGAATGGATTAAAGATATTAACGAAACTCAAAATACAGAAGTAAATTTCCCAATTATTGCCGATGAAGATAAAAAAGTAGCCAATCTATACGATATGCTTCATCCAAATGCAAGTGATAAATTTACAGTGCGTTCTGTTTTTGTGATCGGACCAGATAAAAAAATCAAACTTACGTTGACGTATCCGGCTTCTACTGGAAGAAATTTTGATGAATTGCTTCGTGTAATCGATAGTTTGCAATTGACTGCAAATTACAGCGTTGCAACTCCAGCTAACTGGAAAGATGGTGAAGATGTAGTTATTGCTCCGGCAATTCCAGATAGCGATATTCCAGCTAAATTCCCAAAAGGACATACACCGATTAAACCGTATTTGCGTTTGACACCGCAGCCGAATAAATAATTTTGAGTCGCTAAGTTTCTGAGATACTAAGATTCTAAGTTTTTTAGATGGCGTAATAAAATAAAAAGGCGTTGATATTTTCATAAATTGAAGTATCAGCGCCTTTTTTTAATCATCTTAGTATCTCAGAAACTTAGAAGCTTACTTAGCTGCCAACAAAGCTGTCATTCTTTTTTTATCTCCTACGACCCAGAGAATATCGTTTTTCTCTAAAATTAAACTCGATTCTGGATTAAGAATACGATTTCCATTTCGTTCAATTCCAACGACCATCCCATCCGTTTTAGCTCTGAATTGTCCGATGCTTTTTTGAATAAATTCATCTTGAGAAACTTCAAGCTGACGTAAAACAATATCAGTCTCTTCAACTTTTACCTGTGGTTCTGTTTCGTTTTGGGTTAGAAATTTTGTGAATTCAGCAATTTGGGCATCGGTTCCAATTACGCAAATTTCATCACCAGGAAACAAACGTTCGTTTTTGGTTGGGATTGGAATTGTGACTTCTCCTCGTTTAATATAGGCGATATTAATACCTAATTGCTCACGAATTTTAAGTTCTTGTAAAGTTTGTCCAACCAGATTCGATTCTTTTTTAATTTCAAAGAAAGACATGTGTCCGTCCCAAGGCATTAAATTAGCATATCTTCTGTCGATCTTTTTGTTTTCGCGATCGTTGAAGTTTTTCAAAAAGTGATTTTCAATTTTATGATATTGCTCGTTTAGTTTTTTAGGGAAAATTTGATACGCTCCAATTGCTATAATCAGTGCTACGAAAGCAACCAAAGGAGAGAAGAAAATATTCAATAAAAAGCCAACAAAGAATAAACCAAGGCTCATTCTAATCAAAATAAGCATTAAAAGTGCGCCTCGATATTTACGTTCTTCCCAAAGCGCTTCGACTTCATCTACTTTTACGCGACGAAGCGATAGTGCCCATAAAAACGGCGCAATTACGACTAAAGTCAGCAAAGCGGCTAAAGTATTTCCGAATCTTGTATCGGCTACCAGTGGCGCTACAAATTTGGATGACAATAGAATAATTGCTGTAATAATAATGGTGTGAAGAATAATTTGTGTAATCGAAGAACGAAGCACAATTTGCCAAGTGCTTACCGATTTAATAGCTTGGGCATTGACACTATATCGGTTGATGTTTTTAACCCATTTTTTTGGCATTTTTGATTCTAAAAAGAGAGCAAAACGCTCCGAATATTTGATTAAAAATGGAGTGGTAAATGTGGTAATGGCAGAGACGGCAACAATAATTGGATATAAGAAATCGCTTGTAACTTTTAACGTCATTCCTAGTGTTGCAATAATAAAAGAGAACTCGCCAATTTGTGCCAAACTCATTCCGGTTTGAACTGATTGTTTTAATGGCTGACCAGAAATTAAAGCTCCAATAGAAGAGCTAAAAGCTTTTCCAAAAATGGTCAGTAAAGTGATTATGGCAACTGGAAGTGCATAATTAATCAATGTTACCGGATTAATTAACATTCCGACTGATACGAAAAAAACAGCCCCAAAAAAGTCTTTTACAGGCTGAATTAAATGTTCAATTTTTTCTGCCATGGTGGTTTCAGCAATAATAGATCCCATGATGAAAGCGCCTAATGCTGGAGAGAAACCAACATTAGAAGCAAAAATAACCATCATTAAGCACAATGCCAATGAGATGATCAGCAGCATTTCGTCTGTTAGCAGATGTTTTGCTTTTTTAAAAATTGTCGGAATAATAAAAATCCCTCCTAAGAACCAGATAATCAAAAAGAAAATAAGTTTTAAAACAGATTGTAATAATGCTGTGCCAGAAACCTGATCGCTTACGGCAATAGTTGATAATAAAACCAACATTAAAATGGCAACAATGTCTTCTACGATTAAAGCTCCGAAAACAATTCCGACGAACTTTTTTCCTTTAACTCCCAATTCATCAAAAGCTCTGATAATAATTGTTGTGGAGGAAATAGACAGTGTCGCTCCCAAGAAAATACTATCCATTTTTCCCCAGCCCATCCACTGCCCCACACCATAACCAATTACGGTCATAAATAAAATTTGTGTTATGGCGGTGACAGACGAAGTTCCTCCAACCTTCATTAGTTTCTTAAAGCTGAATTCGAGTCCTAAACTAAAAAGTAAAAATATAACCCCAATTTCTGCCCAGACTTCGACACTTTTCATGTCGGTTATAGAGGGGAAAAAATCAAAATGGTTTCCTGCCAAAAAACCTGCAATCAGGTAACCTAAAACCAAAGGTTGTTTTAATCTTTTAAATAATAGAACGGCAATTCCGGCAGTCATTAGGATGAGTCCTAAATCACTAATCAAAGGCTGTAAATGGTGTGTGCTTTCGGCTGCGGCGCTTAGTGCAATCATAGTTGGTATTTTAGTTTTCGGGGAGTTTGGTCCAGCTTTTCATCGAAAGTTTTTGTTCAAAATCTGGCTTTTTTAATAAAAAAAACTTTTATAATGTAAATCACTGAACTCCAACGAAAATAAAGCCAAGTGAAGTAATTTGGACTACTCCGGGTTAAATAAAAAAAGCTATCTCGATAAAGATAGCTTTTTTTGATAAAATATTTAGTGTTTTTCTTAGATTCCTGTGTAATTACTAGGAGTTATTGCTAGTAATTCTGCTTTAACAGCATCTGAAACTTCTAAAGTTGCGATGAAATTATGAATCGCATTTTTGTCAATTGCTTCATTCGTTCTAGTTAAACCTTTTAAAGCTTCGTACGGATTTGGATACGCTTCACGACGTAAAATAGTTTGAATGGCTTCTGCCACAACTGCCCAGTTTTTCTCTAAATCTTCAGCAAATTTACTTTCGTTTAAAAGTAATTTGTTTAATCCTTTCAAAGTAGCTTCAAAAGCAATAATAGTGTGTCCGAACGGAACACCAACGTTACGTAAAACAGTACTGTCAGTTAAATCACGCTGTAATCTTGAAATAGGCAATTTAGCTGCCAAATGCTCAAAAATAGCATTTGCGATTCCTAAGTTTCCTTCAGAATTTTCAAAATCAATTGGATTTACTTTATGTGGCATTGCAGATGAACCAATTTCTCCTGCTTTGATTTTTTGTTTAAAATAATCCATAGAAACGTACGTCCAGATATCACGATCTAAATCGATGATAATGGTGTTGATTCTTTTTAAAGCATCAAAGAAAGCGGCAAAATGATCGTAGTGCTCAATTTGAGTTGTTGGAAAAGAATGTTTCAAACCAAGATCCGTTTCCACAAATTTGTTTCCGAATTGTTTCCAGTCAATTTGTGGATATGCAACGTGATGTGCATTAAAGTTTCCAGTTGCTCCACCAAATTTAGCTGCAAACGGAATGTTGAATAACAAACGCATTTGCTCTTCTATACGTTCTACGAAAACCAAAATCTCTTTTCCTAAACGAGTAGGAGAGGCTGGTTGTCCGTGCGTACGCGCCAACATTGGAATGTCTTTCCACTCCACGCTTAATTCTTTTAATTTAGAAATTACTGAAATTAAAGTTGGCATATAAACTTGCTCAAAAGCTTCTTTTGTAGAAAGCGGAATCGCAGTATTATTGATGTCTTGAGATGTTAATCCGAAGTGAATGAACTCTTTATATTGAGATAATCCTAATTTTTCAAAAGCATCTTTGATAAAGTATTCAACCGCTTTTACGTCGTGGTTGGTTACTTTTTCTGTTTCTTTAATCCACAATGCGTCTTCAGTTGAGAAGTTTTTGTAGATATTTCTCAAACTTTCAAATAAACTTGAGTCAATACCTTGCAATTGAGGCAATGGAATTTGGCATAACGCAATGAAGTATTCCACTTCAACTAAAACGCGGTATTTTATTAAAGCTTCTTCAGAGAAGAAAGGTGCTAAGTTTTGAGTTTTATTTCTATATCTTCCGTCAATTGGCGATATAGCATTCAATTCGTTTAGAGTAGTCATTGTTATGTTGTTTTTCGAAAGGTGCAAATATAAACAGAATTTAGCGATTAGAGGCAATTAAAACACGCATTTGTGTATTAAAATGAATTTAATCGCTCTCTTAAATCGGCAACTCCTGCAGATGCAAATTTGGCAATGGTTTCAACTTTATTTCTAAGATTCGGAATTGCAATTGGTTTTGGATCAATATAAAAAACAGGAGTTGTACTTGGCGTATAAGCAATTAATCCAGCTGCGGGATAAACTTGTAACGAAGTCCCAATTACTGCAAAATAATCTGCGGTTTCTGTAATATCAATAGCTTCTTCGAGTGCAGGAACTTCTTCGCCAAACCAAACAATATGTGGACGTAATTGATGTCCGTTTGCGTCTAAATCTCCCGTAAACAAATCTTCTGTCCAATCTAAAATTAGATTTTTATTTTGCGTGCTTCTCACTTTTAATAATTCGCCATGCAAATGCAGAACGTTTGTACTTCCGGCGCGTTCATGAAGATCGTCAACATTCTGGGTGATAATTTGCACGTCGAAATCCTTTTCCAGTTCTGCCAAAATGATATGACCAAGATTCGGATTTACTTCTTTCAGTTGTTGGCGTCTTTTGTTATAAAAATCCAAAACCAATTCTTGGTTTTTGTGCCAACCTTCTGGAGTTGCAACTTCCATTACATCATGTCCTTCCCATAAACCATCACTATCACGAAAGGTTTTAATTCCGCTCTCAGCGCTGATTCCTGCTCCAGTTAAGACTACAATTTTCTTTTTCATTCTTTATCAAGATTTTTTTTTGGTTCTCATTCAAAGATAATCAAATGGGAAATCTTTCAAATGAAATAGTTATTTTCGCAAACTAAAATTATCTAATATAAGTGTTAAACTTAGAGTAGGAATAAAAAGATTAAAAATGATTGATTTAGATTACCTCGATTTTCTTGAAAATATATTAACTGAGAACCGTAAGGAAAGATTTTTGCATGTTCTGGAAAATAGAACAAAGCATTTTACCGTTGCGGTAGAAGATGTTTATCAAATGCATAATACAAGCGCCGTAATGCGCAGCTGTGAAGTTTTCGGAATTCAAGAATTGAATGTAATTGAGCAGCGTTTCGGAAAAAGAATTGATAAAGAAATTGCTTTGGGTGCGCAAAAATGGGTTGATATCAATCGATTTGATTCTGTTTCAGGATGTCTTTCCGATTTAAAAAGCAAAGGATATCAAATCATCGCAACGACACCGCATGAAAAAGATTGTATGTTGGAAGATTTCGATATTACAAAACCAAGCGCATTATTTTTCGGAACAGAAAAAGAAGGATTGTCTCAAGAAATTATGGACAACGCCGATGGTTTCTTAAAAATTCCGATGGTTGGTTTTACGGAAAGTTTAAATATTTCGGTTTCAGCTGCGATTATTATTCAAAACCTAACAAACAGACTTCGTAGATCTGATATCGATTGGAAATTGACTGAAGAAGAAATTTTAGTTAAACGTTTAGATTGGGCTAAAAACTCTATTAAAGATATAAAACGAATTGAAGCGCGTTACTATCAGGATAATCCAAGATAAGATTCTGAAAAGCTAATATTCTAAGGTACTAAGTTCTAAGCAAAAAAATCCCCGACTACTTTAGTAATCGGGGATTTTATATTTAAGATTGGATCTTTATTAATTGATTAAAACCCAAGTTCCAGCAGCGATTAAAGCTTCCGCTTTTTTATACTTCATTGTTTCTGTTTGACCAGTAGCAACTTCTTGCACCACAACAGTATCATTTCTGTTGATTTTTGGCATATCTCTAACGATAGTTTCAGTAACTTGACGTTGTTGTGTTTCTCCAGCCTCACGGTTCATGCTTTCACTGTTTGGAATTTCGTCCTTACTTAATTGTAAATTTTCTTTTTGACGAACTTCTTTTGCTTCGTGAATTTCAGGAGCGTTTTGGGCAGGTAAATCACCTTTAAATAAGAATGAAATAACTTCTTTGTTAACGTTGTCTAACATTCCTCTAAACAAGTTGAAAGCTTCCAATTTGTAAATAAGCAATGGATCTTTTTGCTCGTGAACGGCCAACTGAACAGATTGTTTCAATTCGTCCATTTTACGTAAGTGTTTTTTCCAAGCTTCATCCACAATAGAAAGTGTGATGTTTTTCTCGAAATCAGCGATTAATTGAGCGCCTTCACTTTCGTAAGCTTTTTTCAAGTCAGTTACCACATTCAACGTTTTGATTCCGTCTGTAAATGGAACTACAATTCTTTCGAAATGGTTGTTTGGCTCTTCGTAAACTCCTTTGATAATTGGGAAAGCTTCTCTTGCGCTTCTTTCTGTTTTTTCAGTATAGAATGCTAAAGCTTCTTTGTATACTTTTCCAGTAACTTCGATGTCATTTAGTTTTGCGAAATCTGCTTCAGAAATTGGAGATGTGATTCCGAAATAACGAATTAAATCAAACTCAAATCCTTTGAAATCGTTAGTTACTTTATTGTTGCTTACAATTAACTCGCAAGTATCATAAAGCATGTTTGCGATATCTAGTTTCAAACGCTCTCCGAACAATGCGTGACGACGACGTTTGTAAACTACTTCACGTTGCGAGTTCATTACGTCATCATACTCTAATAAACGTTTACGAACACCAAAGTTATTTTCTTCTACTTTTTTCTGAGCACGTTCGATAGATTTAGTCATCATAGAATGTTGAATAACTTCACCTTCTTTTAGTCCCATTCTGTCCATTACTTTCGCAACTCTTTCAGAACCGAATAAACGCATCAAGTTATCTTCAAGAGAAACATAGAATTGAGAACTTCCTGGATCTCCTTGACGACCAGAACGACCACGCAACTGTCTGTCTACACGACGAGAATCGTGACGCTCAGTACCAACTATTGCTAAACCTCCCGCGGCTTTTACTTCTGGAGATAATTTAATATCGGTACCACGACCTGCCATATTTGTTGCAATAGTTACAACTCCAGCTTTACCAGCTTCTTCAACGATTTGTGCCTCTTGCTTGTGCATTTTAGCATTCAATACGTTGTGTGTGATTCCTCTCATTTTAAGCATACGGCTTAATAATTCTGAAATCTCTACAGAAGTTGTTCCAATCAATACAGGTCTTCCAGCTTGTGATAATTCGGTAACGTCTTCGATTACAGCGTTGAATTTCTCACGAGTTGTTTTGTAGATGTAATCTTCTTTGTCAATTCTTGCAATTCCACGGTTAGTTGGAATTTCAACAACGTCCAGTTTATAAATCTGCCATAACTCTCCAGCTTCTGTAACAGCTGTACCGGTCATACCAGCCAGTTTGTTGTACATTCTGAAATAATTCTGTAATGTAACAGTTGCAAAAGTTTGAGTTGCAGCTTCAATTTTTACGTTTTCTTTTGCTTCGATCGCTTGGTGAAGACCGTCAGAATAACGACGTCCGTCCATGATACGACCTGTTTGCTCATCGACAATCATAATTTTGTTGTCCATGATAACATACTCAACATCTTTTTCAAATAAAGCATACGCTTTTAAAAGCTGAGTAAGAGTGTGGATACGCTCGCTTTTAACTCCAAAGTCTTGGAATAATCTTTCTTTAGCTTCAGCTTCAGCGTCTTTGTCTAATTTTTGTTTTTCAATCGCAGCGATTTCTGTTCCGATATCTGGAAGTACGAAAAAGTCAGCATCAGTATCTCCAGAAAGGTATTTGATACCATTGTCTGTCAATTCTACTTGATTGTTTTTTTCTTCAATCACAAAATACAAAGCTTCGTCCACTTTGTGCATTTCACGATTGTTGTCTTGCATGTATTGATTTTCAGTTTTTTGAAGCAATTGTTTAATTCCTTCCTCACTTAAAAATTTAATTAATGCTTTGTTTTTAGGTAAACTTCTGTAAGCTCTCAATAATTGGAAACCTCCATCTTTAGTATTACCTTCTTTGATTAATCTTTTAGCTTCAGCTAAGAAACCATTCGCTAACTGACGTTGTTGTCCAACTAAGTTTTCGATTTTTGGTTTCAATTCGTTGAATTCGTGACGATCTCCTTGAGGAACTGGTCCAGAAATGATAAGCGGTGTTCTAGCGTCATCAATTAATACAGAGTCAACCTCGTCGACAATCGCAAAATTGTGTTTTCTTTGAACTAAATCACTTGGAGAGTGTGCCATATTATCTCTTAAGTAATCGAAACCAAATTCATTGTTAGTTCCGTAAGTGATATCAGCATCGTAAGCTTTCTTTCTTTGTTCTGTACTTGGCTGGTGATTGTCGATACAGTCAACAGATAAACCGTGGAATTCGAATAAAGGTGCTTTCCATGTGCTATCACGTTTTGCCAAGTAATCATTCACCGTTACTAAGTGAACTCCGTTTCCTGTCAAAGCGTTTAAGTAAAGAGGAAGAGTAGCAACCAACGTTTTACCTTCACCCGTTTGCATTTCGGCAACTTTACCTTCGTGCAATACCATACCACCGATTAACTGAACATCGTAGTGGATCATGTCCCAAGTGATGTCTTTTCCTGCAGCGTTCCATTTGTTTGCCCAGATTGCTTTTTCGCCATCAATAGTAATGTATGTTTTTGTTGCTGAGAATTCACGGTCTTTTGGAGTTGCGGTAACTTCAATATGTGAGTTTTCTTTAAAACGACGAGCCGTTTCTTTTACAACAGAAAACGCTTCTGGAAGAATTTCCAATAAAGTTTTTTCAGAGATTTCATAAGCCTCTTTTTCAAGAGCATCTATAGCATCATAAATGTCTTCTCTTTTATCGATGTCTTCGATGTTTTCTACTTCCGCTTTAAGCGAAGCAATTTTAGCATCTTTATCAGCTCTAGCTTCTTTTATTCTATCTTTAAAATAAACGGTTCTTCCTCTTAATTCGTCGTTTGATAGACTCATTAAAGGAGCTTCGAATGTTTTAATTTTATTTAAGTAAGGTTGTAAAGCTTTGACATCTTTCTGTGACTTATCGCCGACAAAGACTTTAATAATACTGTTTATGAAACTCATGATTTATTGTATTTCTTTATTATATAATATGTATTTGAACCAAAAAAAAAGTCTCTATGATGAGAGACTTTTTCCTTTGGTTTATTTTTTAATATTCATCCTCATTCCAAAGATAATCTTCGTCTGTTGGATAATCAGGCCAAATTTCTTCCATTGATTCATATATCTCGCCTTCATCTTCAATTGATTGAAGGTTTTCTACTACTTCTAATGGAGCACCTGCTCTAATGGCGTAGTCTATAAGTTCATCTTTGTTAGCAGGCCATGGCGCATCACTTAAATAAGATGCTAATTCTAATGTCCAATACATCTGTTATCTATTTAGTTTGTGCAAAAATAAATTTTTTACTGAAAAAGACAAGTAAATTTTGATTTATTTTAATAAAATTTAAGAACGTCCTGTAAATTGCAGATTTCAGATTGTTGATTTTAGATTTTTAAAGCATAGAAATCTAAAATCTTAACTCTAAAATCTAAAATTTTACTTTCTCGGAATCCATTTCACTTCCTCCGCTTTTAAGTCAAACGACAACTTCCGTGCCAAGACAAAAAGGTAGTCAGAAAGTCGGTTTAAGTAGGTTATTGCTATTTCAGGAACATGTTCATTATGACTTAAATGCACTGCTAAACGTTCTGCTCGGCGGCAAATACAGCGTGCTATATGACAATGTGACACGGTAGGATGTCCTCCTGGCAAAACAAAATGAGTCATTGGCGGAAGGCTTTCGTCCATTTTATCTATTTCGTTTTCGAGCAGTTCGATATCAGAATTAATTATTCCAAGATTTTCTAAACGAAGTTTTCCATTTTTTAAAACTTCTTTTTCTTGCGGAGTTGCCAAAATGGCACCAACAGTAAAAAGACGGTCCTGAATTTCGATTAAAATTGTTTTATAATGCGAATCCATTTCCTGATCTCGAATTAATCCTATGTAAGAATTCAATTCATCAACAGTTCCGTAACTGTCAATTCTAATATGGTCTTTTGGTACTCGAGTTCCTCCAAAAAGAGCTGTTGTACCTTTGTCGCCTGTTTTGGTATATACTTTCATTGTTATTGTAGATTGTAGATTTCTGATTTTAGATTGATATGCTGTTGTCTAAAATTTTAGATTTAGAAAAGAATCTAAAATCAGAAATCTAAAATTATTTAGTTGTGTCGCTTTCAATTAAACCATCTCTCAAACGAATAACACGATGTGCATACGCTGCGATATCTTCTTCATGAGTTACCAAAATTACAGTGTTTCCTTGCGCGTGAATATCTCCGAAAAGCTTCATGATTTCGACAGATGTTTTACTGTCTAAGTTTCCAGTTGGTTCGTCGGCCAAAATAATAGATGGTTTATTGACTAAAGCACGGGCAACAGCAACACGCTGGCGCTGTCCTCCAGAAAGTTGATTTGGCTGGTGATCCATTCTGTCGGCTAGATTAACTTGTTTTAGAACTTCAGTTGCTCGCGCAAGCCTTTCAGATTTTCCATAACCAGCATAAATCATGGGTAATGCGACATTATCTAATGCTGTAGTTCTTGGCAAAAGATTGAAAGTCTGGAAAACGAAGCCAATTTCTTTATTTCTAATTTCAGCCAATTCATCGTCTTTCATCTTGCTGACATCTTTTCCGTTTAAAATATAACGGCCGGAAGTTGGTGTGTCTAGACAGCCTAATAAGTTCATTAAAGTTGATTTCCCAGATCCAGAAGGTCCCATTAAAGCAACATATTCGCCTTTTTGTATTTCCAGATTTATTCCTTTTAAAACATAAACCGTTTCATTTCCCAAAATAAAATTTCGCTTGATGTCGGTTATTTTAATTAATGGTTCAGCCATTTCGTTTTACAATTTTGGATTTAAAAGTACAAAACACTTTTTCAATAAAAAAGATTAGTAGTTGATAATTGGTTTTTGTTACAAAAGCATTTTTTTAAATAGGCGCACAAGAGAATATCATTTTAAAACGAAAAAATGTTATAGTTTTTTAGATTTATTTTGCATAATTATCATTATTTGCTAAGTTTTATAGTTTTAAAATGTTTTTAATTTTAAAAAAGTGATAATAATGTAATTTATTTGCTTTTGGTATTAAGTAAATTTGATTAATCAATTTAATTTAAATAATCAACATTATGAAAAATATCAAAATAGCTACAGGAATTGCAGTATTAGTATTAGGGTTAACATCATGTAAAGATGAAAAACAAGAAAAAGCTCAAAAAACAGTTGAGAACTACGTAATTTATGTTGACTCTGTAAAAAATGTAGCAGCAGCTGATTTAAAAGACAATTGGCAAAGCGTTGAAGCTGAATACGACAGAAGATCTCAAGAAGCAGAAGCTGCTTTGGCAGACATTAAAGACAATGCTGCCGCAACAGAAAAAATAAATGCAAGTAAAGCGAAGTACGAGGAATTTAAAAATGAAATGACCGCCCAATTTGCCCCTCCAGCTCCTAGCCCGAAACAACAGTTAAGAGATGCTTTATTTGGTGCAGGAAAAATTGGTGATGATATGAGTTTTAACTGGGTAAATGCCCAAAATATTCATAGCGTTTATCAACAGTTTGTTCATACTGTAGAAAATAATAAAGACAAATATTCTAGAGAAGACTGGGATGAAATCAAATTAATGTATGAAGCTCTTGACAGCCGCAAAAATACAGTTGAAAAAGAAGGTCTGTCAGTTGAAGATAATAGAAAAATTGCTGGTTTGAAAGTTAAATTTGCACCAATGTATACTGTAAACAGAATGGGAGCGAAGTCTGAAGAAAATAAAGACGCAAAAAAATAATTTTTTTAAATTTTGAATTAGAAAAAAAGACGATCATTTTTGATCGTCTTTTTTTATGCTCTAATTATAAAATGCTCTTTCGGCTGTTCGTATCTAAAAAATACAAATCCCCATTGAAAAGTATCAATTGTAACTTTTACTTGTGGGTGATTTTTGATCATTTCCCAAGCTTCTTCCATGTCTTCTGACCAGTGAATGTCATCGAAAATCCAAACGGCATCGTTATCAATTGTTGGCAATAAAAGCTCAAAATATTCTAATGTTGCTTTTTTAGAATGATTGCCATCAAAATAGATCAGATTGTAATTTGTAGCCTGAATGTTTTCTGAAATTAAAAAAGATTCAAATTCAGAAATTACATTTTCTACATTATTGCAATCAAATTGAGCCAATTGATTCTGAGCAATATTTGCTGTATTTGTACAGCCTTCAATTGTAACTACTTTTGCTTTTGGATTGCCTAAAGCTAATGCAGAAGTTGCTAAACCCAAAGAGGTTCCTATTTCTAGAATGTTTGAAGGCTGAAAGTAATTCGTAACACGAAATAATAACTCTGCTCGTTTTGGCGAAATTCCAGCTGTTTGTGCAATTTTAGAAATTTGTCTTCGATTGGATTTAAAAACTCTTGAACCGGCGCCAAAATCAGTGACTTCTATGAAGTTTTTGTTTTCTAAAAGCGACTTTCTGTATTTTTTTAAAATTGCATATTCAGGTTTTGTTTTCCTATCATAAAAACACTTTGTCAATAAATTAAAAACAAATGGCGAATGAACTGCGTGTTCGTTTTTAGAATGCCAAAGAAAGGTGAGATAGGATTTTATTTGAAAAAACATTTAGAAATTTAGCTCTTGAAATTAATTTACTTTAAGCAATTTTACATCAAAAATTAGTACTGAACCAGCTGGTATTTTAGCGTTTGCATAACTTCCATAGCCCAAATGTGCTGGAATAAGAAGAACTCCGCTTCCGCCTTCTTTGAAATAAGGAATTCCTTCTGTCCAACCTTTAATTACTTCTGAAAGAGGGAATGTAACTCCGCTCGCGCTACTTTGGTCAAATACACTTCCATTAGTAAAATAACCTTTGTACGCTACGGTTACTTTTGAAGAAGCGTTTGGTTGCGCGCCTGTTCCAGGTTCGTTAATGATGTAGTATAAACCTGTGGTACTTTTTGTTGCAGTTAAATTGTTTTTGGTTAAATAATCTGTGATTTCTTTATCATTTTCGGCAGAATAATCTTTAGGCGGTGAAACTGGAGCATCTTTATCAGAGCTTGAACAAGAAATGAATAATGTTAATGTAAATACGGCTGCTAATAATTTTTTCATGTGGTATTATTTTAATTGTTGATCTGGCAAAAATGAGTATTTATCTGACAAAAAGAGTCAAAGTGAATAAAAATTCACAAAACTTTATGAAACTTGTATGAGCTTTATAAATGTCTATGCTAAAAAACTATCCTTCAAGTTTAGCAGAAAGTTCAAACCAGCGCTCTTCTTTTGCGTCAATTTTATTAATGATGTTTTGAAGTTCGTTAGCTTTTTTCTCAATATCGGCATCTGCCACTTTTCCGTCAGAGAATAATTGTTCGATTTTGGCTTTTTCGGCTTCTAAATCTTTAATTTCTCTTTCGATTTTTTGATATTCTTTTTGTTCGTTAAAGCTTAAATTTCCAGTTGGATTGTTTTGTTTCCAGTCTTTCTTTTCGGCTTTGTTTTCTTCTTTTTGTGTAATGTCAGCACTATCTTCATAAGCTCTAAAGTCGGAATAATTTCCTGGGAAATTTTCGATTTCACCTTGACCTCTAAAAACAAATAAATGGTCGACAATTTTATCCATAAAGTAACGGTCGTGAGAAACTACCAATAAACATCCAGGATAATCTAAAAGGAAACTTTCTAAAACGTTCAAAGTCACGATATCTAAATCGTTTGTTGGCTCATCGAGAATTAAGAAGTTCGGATTTTGAATTAAAACGGTACACAGGTAAAGACGTTTTAATTCTCCACCGCTTAATTTTTCAACAAAATCGTATTGCTTTTTAGCATCAAAAAGAAAACGCTCTAGTAATTGCGAGGCAGAAATAATCTTTCCTTTTGCGAGCGGAATATATTCTCCGTATTCTTTTATAATGTCAATAACGCGTTGTCCCGGTTTCGGATTAATTCCAGATTGCGTGTAATAACCAATTTTTATAGTGTCTCCCTTAACAACGCGTCCACTGTCTGGCGGAATAGTTCCTGTCAAAAGATTTAAGAAAGTCGATTTACCAGTTCCGTTTTTGCCAATAATTCCGATTCTTTCTCCGCGTTGGAAATCAAAACTGAAATTATCGAGAATAACACGATCTTTAAATTTTTTAGAAAGTTTGTGAAGCTCAATAATTTTGCTTCCCATTCTTTCCATATTAATTTCAAGCTCAACTTTATTTTCTTTACGTCTGCTTTGCGCTTTTTCTTTAATAATATAAAAATCATCCTGACGAGATTTAGACTTGGTTGTTCTCGCTTTTGGTTGGCGGCGCATCCATTCTAATTCTTTTACAAATAAGTTTTTAGCTTTGTCAATACTCGCATTTTCAGAAGTGATTCTTTCTTCTTTTTTCTGCAAATAGTACGAATAATTTCCTTTGTATTGATATAATTTTCCGTTGTCTAATTCGATAATTTCGTTACAAACGCGCTCCAAAAAGAAACGGTCGTGCGTTACCATAAACAATGTAATATTTTCTTTAGCGAAATAACTTTCAAGCCATTCGATCATTTCCAAATCTAAGTGGTTGGTTGGCTCATCTAGAATCAATAAATCTGGGCGATTGATCAAAATAATAGCCAAAGAAAGACGTTTTTTCTGTCCTCCAGAAAGATTTTTTACTTTAAGTTTAAAATCTTCCAGTTTTAACTTGAATAAAATCTGTTTGTATTGCGTTTCAAAATCCCAAGCATTATGCTGATCCATTGCGTCAAAAGCTTTTTGATAAGCTTCTTCGTCAGACGGGTTTTCTAACGCTTTTTCATAAGCTTCAATAACTTTAAGCGTTTCATTGTCTGAAGCAAAAATGCTTTCTTCAATCGTAAGTTCATCCTGAAGATTATTGTCTTGCGAAAGGAATGCCATTCTAATTCCTTTTCTTAAAACAACTTGCCCGGTATCTGGCTCTTCTAAACCATTGATAATGCTCATCATGGTGGTTTTTCCGGAACCATTTTTTGCAATAAAAGCGATTTTTTGATCTTTATTGATTCCAAAAGAAATGTTGTCAAAAAGGACTCTTTCGCCAAATGACTTCGATATATTTTCTACAGATAAGTAATTCACTTTGTAATTGTAAGTTATAAATTATGAGTTATGAATGTTTTCTAAATCATAACTTTCTGCAAAAGTAAACTATTATCTCGCATTTGCGAATTATTTATGGAGATACAACCCCAGAACAGCATTCAAATCAAGATAATGAATTTGTTGGGGATTGTTTAAAATTGGTTTTCGAACCAGGGATTCGTTTGTAATAAAATAATGTATTCCGTCTTTTGTCGCAATTCCTTCCACTTGATGAAAAGGAAGTTTTAAATCGATTCGCCTTTTGTTTCCAGATAAAAAATCGTGGTTTCTGAAGTCGTATAGCAGATATAAAAAGGGTTTTCCAACTTTGGTATAGCCACACAAAGTAATGAGTTTTTTGTTTTCTAAATATGTTGCGCCAGTAACCAAACCTTTAGTGTCCAATGTAGATTGTAGCATTGCAATCTGTATTCCTGATTGATTTGGAAGCGCATAAATACTGGTTTCAGACGATTTCCATTGTTTGGCAAAAAGGAAAATGCTATCTCTAGAAACGATAAAAGCTTCACAGTCAAAATTGGTTTTATTTGGGTTGGAAGGAGAGAAATCAGTTTGATCGGAATAGGAAAACGAAATGGTTTCGATTTTTGGACTTTCTTCTAAAAAAGATTTTTTTTCGATTTTAAGAATTTTCAAATCAGTTCGATTTCCAGCATAATTATTGCCAAAATCTCCAATATAAATGTGTGTGCTATCTTGTGCAATTTCTTCCCAATCGTGATTGATGGTTTCGGGAAGAATAATTTTTTTTCTAATTTTCCCTAAAGAATCTAGACCGTAAATGGTAGTGTCGTGGTCGTCGTTGTGCGTCCAAAGTAAATTCTCAAAAGCAATTAATCCTGAAGTTTCTTTTATCGAATCGCTTAAACGAAAAGAATATTCGGGTTTGATTTTTAAGTTTTTATAGGTGCAGCTTCCGTTGTTTTGTTTTGATGACAAGTTGTGATTTTCTGCTTGCGGGTCTGTGCAGCCAGAAATCTGGGAATAAACCGAAGTAGTGAGAAGACTGAAGAAAAAGACAATTTTTAGCATGAGCGTAATATTAAGTCAGCATAAGATAAAAGTAAAGTTTTAAATAATAGAACGAAATAAGTATTTAAAAAATATAATTTAAGTGTTATTTTGCAGTGCATTTAGTGCAAAAGTCTTTTTTATTCTTTTGGATAAAATTACGCCCCATCATGAAAATTCTACAAAAATTATCACACTACCGCATTTCTCGTTATTATAAACTTTTGTTTGTAGTAGTGGATGTCATTTTATTGAATCTAGCCACTGTTCTTTCAGCATTGGCAAGATTTGGGGATTTGGATAAACTCTTGTCTAAAGATGAAAGAACAGTTTCGCTATTAGCGGTATTGATTTGGGTCGCATTACTGCTTCAAAAAGATTCGAATCGTAGTGTGAGGGTAGAACCGATAGAATCAATATTATGGAGAACAATCAAGAAGATTTCTATTCATGCGGCTTTAGTTTCGATATTTGTTGTTTACCTAAAATACAATGATATTTCAAGACTTCGTTTGGTTTATTTCTATCTGATATTTTTTGGTTTACTGATGTTTTCGCGATATTTTTCAATGAAACTTTTAAAATATGTTCGAGCTCAAGGCTATAATTTTAAAACCTTTATAGTAGTGGGTGCCAATCAATCGGGAGAAAAAATTCGAAAAGTATTGGCTAAAGATTTGACCTATGGGTATCGTTTTTTAGGCTTTTTTGATGAAAAAAAGAATCAGGATATTGTCGATCCCACTCTTATTATTGGCCAGTTTGAGGATATTAAAACGTTTTTGAACGACAATAGTATTGACGAAATGTATGTTGCTTTACATATTGATAATATCGAAATTATTAATGAGCTGACCAAAATCTGTGAGCAGAAAATGGTTCGAATTAAGTTTATTCCAGATTTTCAGCTTTATACAAAAGCTAGTAAAGTTGAAGTTGCTTTTTACGAAAACACTCCTGTTTTAATGTTTCGTCCAGAACCATTAGAATTTGCTTCAAATAGACTTTTAAAAAAGGCCTTTGATATATGTTTTTCAGGACTGGTAATCTTGCTCGTCTTTCCTTGGTTGTTCCCAATAATTATGATTATTATAAAACTCGAATCTCCTGGTCCGGTGTTTTTTAAGCAAGAAAGATCAGGAAGGGACAATCGATCTTTTACGTGCTTGAAGTTTAGAAGCATGTATGTAAACGGTTTGGCTCATAATAAACAAGCAGAGAAAGGCGATAGTCGTATAACCAAATTCGGCACTTTTATTCGCAAAACAAGTATTGATGAATTGCCTCAATTTTTTAATGTTTTTTGGGGTGATATGTCGGTTGTAGGGCCGAGACCGCATATGGTTAATTTAGCCAAAGAATACAGTGATCTTATTAGTAATTATTTGGTTCGCCAATATGCAAAACCTGGAATTACTGGCTGGGCGCAGGTAAATGGTTTTAGAGGAGAAACAAAAGTGCTTAGCGATATGGAGAATAGGGTAGAATATGATATTTGGTATATTGAGAACTGGAGTTTTTTACTTGATATTAAGATTATCGTAAAAACCATTATCAATATTTTTAAAGGAGAAGAAAACGCTTATTAAGCTTTTAAAATTTAAAAAATTGATTGTTTGCAATTGCTTCTTTTAAAGATGCAATGTTTTTGATTTTTAATTTACTTTCAAAAGCTTCGATGTGTTTTTTATGATGTACATCGGTTCCGCAGAAATCATACATGCCTTTCGCTAAAAGTTCGTCTGAAATTTTAGTAATTCTAGAGCCGTAATATTCTACGGTAGAAAGCAGATTCAGTTGAAAAAGACAGCCTGCATTTTTTAATTTTTCATATTCCGAAAACTTGTTATGGTAAAAAGCATAGCGTTCAGGATGTGCCAAAACAGGAATATATCCCGCCAATTGTATTTCGAAAATGGTTTTATAAAGGTTTAAGGGAGCATTTTGATATGAAATTTCTACCAAGACATAATTGTCTTTTAAAGTCAGAAGTTTTTCCTCTTTAAAATGATTTTCGAACCAGCTGTCTATAAAATATTCCGCAGCAGCTTTAATGGGTGTATTAATCCTATTTTCTTCGAATGCATTTTGAGTTTCTCGAAGCTTTGATGCAATTATTTCAGGAGAATTGTTCCATACATAATGATTAATGTGTGGCGATGTAATCATCTGAGAAACGCCAAGTTTTTGTAAAGAAGAAACCAATTCCACTGCTTTTTTTATGTTTGATGCTCCGTCATCAATTCCTGGTAAAATATGAGAATGAATATCCACAAAATTTCCGTCAAGAAGTTCTTTTAATGCAGGTTTTGATTTTAAGAATGATAACATAACAAAAAGGTATAAATCAATTTTATAGCGAGCAAAATTAATCTAGAAATTGTAATAAGTCCTTTTAGAATTATGTTATATTTGATTTTTAGTAAAAAAGTAAAAAATTATGAAAATAAAAGAGAATCTGTTTAATCAGCGTATTATTTCTATTGATGCTTTGCGTGGAATTACAATTTTTGTAATGATTTTTGTAAATGAATTAGCGAGTATTAAAAACGTGCCTCAATGGATGAAACATATGCCCGCAGATGCAGACGCAATGACTTTTGTCGATTTAGTTTTTCCTGCTTTTTTATTCATTGTCGGGATGTCCGTTCCATTTGCTTTTAATGCTAGATTGATAAAAGGAGACAGTTCAAAAACAATTTGGACTCACACGTTTAAAAGGGCTATCGCTCTTATCGTAATTGGCGTTTTTATGGTCAATGCCGAATATGGTTATGACGCTTCTAAAATGATAATCGCACCTGCATTTTGGGGACTTTTAGCGTATGCAATGCCTATTCCGATTTGGAATAAATACCCAAAAGACTTTCCTCTCTGGTTAAAAAATATACTTCAGTACGGTGGAATTTTAGTGCTTATAATACTTTACTTTTTATATATTCAAGATACGGGAGAAAGAGGAATGACGCCAAAATGGTGGGGAATTCTTGGACTAATTGGTTGGGCATATCTTTTTACAGTAATTTATTATTGGCTGGTTTCAGGAAATTTATGGGCAATGATTGTGTTGGTGTTTTTTTCTGTGGCTATGAATACTCTTAATTTAATTGAAAGTTCTTTTGTTCACAATACTTCTTGGTTAAGTTTTATAGCAGGGCATCTTACGCACGTTTCTCTAGTTTCGGCTGGAGTGGTAATATCATTATTGTTTTTTGATCGAAAAATTAGTTCCAAAATCAATTGGCCTGTGGTAGGTTTTATTGTATTTTTTACGGTAACGGCTATTTTACTTCGTCCGTATTTCGGAATTTCAAAAATAAAAGGTACGCCGTCTTGGACAATGTTTTCGGCTGCAATTTGTACCCTATTGTTCTATTTTCTGTATTGGCTTATGGAAGTCAAAAAACAGACAAAATGGAGCGAGTTTTTTATGCCAGCAGCTGCAAATCCGTTATTGATTTACATTCTTCCGGGTGTTATTTATTATTTCAATAAAGCACTCAATATTCATATTCTGCCAGACTATTTTACAGAGGGAATTCTAGGAATTATTTGGTCGTTAGTATTTTCAACTATTATGCTTTTCGTAATGAAAATCTTGAATAGATATAAAATACAGCTTCATCTTTAGTTTTCAGTTTTTAGTCATGAATTGGAAGTTAGCAATGCTAATGACTTAAATCCTGAGCACAGAATACTTCAAAAATATTTCGTACAAAAAATAGATTGTTATTCTTAATAAAATTTTAAATTTGTAAGAGGCGGTTTTTAAAATATTGTATGTGAATAGGTTAAGAGTTAAATACATCTTAGTTTTATTTTTAATAGGATCATTTTGTCAGGCTCAAAATGATAGTACAGCCGTGGGGTCTCGAGATATCTTAGATGTTATTCATAAGGTTTTTGATAAGCAAGATACTATTCGGCCAGAAAGAAAAAAAAAATTAACTTTTTCTTTGTTGCCCGTTCCTGTAGGCGTTAATTCTAGCACAGGTTTGGTGGTTTCTTTCTTGACTACATTTTATTTAGGCGAGCCAGAAACGACCAGAATGTCTCAAATTACCTTTTCGCCTTATTTTAGTTTTAGCAAACAATTTGTATTTCCGATCCAGTCTTATATATATTCTAAAGATAATAAGTGGAGCCTTATTGGCGATTATCGCTATATGATTTATCCCCAGCTCACGTATGGTCTCGGGGAACATGATTCAAAACAAGAAATGTCAACGCTCGATTACCAGCAATGGCGTTTTTATCAGTTTGTAACAAGGCAGGTAGTGGGGAATTATCGCTTGGGGGTTGGTTTTCTTTTAGATAATTATCAAAATATTTCTGAGGAGTCTTATATAGATGGAGAAACTGATTATTATCAATACATGAATGGCGATTATTCTAACGAAACTTCGTTTGGATTTGCGATTCAAGGACTTTACGATTCTAGAGAAAATATAATTAATCCGGAGAAAGGTTTGTATATCGAAGCCGATTTACGAATAAATACCAGCGGTGTAGAAGGAGACAAATGGCAATCTTTGTATTTTGATGCCCGAAAATACCATTCTTTCAGTAAAACTAAACATCGGGTATGGGCTTCCAGAGCTTTTTACTGGTCAACTTTTGGAGGAAAACCCCATTATTTAGATTTGCCAAGTATTGGTTGGGATCGTGAAGGAAAAACGGGTCGCGGATTTACGAAAAACAGATATCGAAGTAATGCTTTAATTTATTTTGAAACCGAATATAGAACGGATATAAGCCGAAACGGATTTTTTGGCGCCGTTTTTTTTACCAATGTTTCTTCGGTTTCTAAGTTAGATACCTATCAATTCAAAAAATGGAACCCTGCTGTTGGAACCGGAATTCGCATTAAGTGGAATAAACGAAATGGCAGTAATTTGGCATTAGATTACGGAATTAGTAAAAACGATTGGTCGCTGCGCTTGGGGTTATCAGAAAATTTCTAACTTCGGCCAAAATCTACAGACCCAATTATTCATGCAGTTATCGGTTGTTATTTTAAATTACAATGTGCGTTACTTTCTCGAACAATGCCTTTTAAGCGTTCAGGAAGCAATTGTAGCAATCGATGCCGAAATTATTGTAGTTGATAATAACTCATCAGACGAAAGCGTTTTGATGATGAAAGAAAAATTCCCAGACGTAAAACTGATTGAAAACAAGGAGAATTTCGGCTTTCCAAAAGGAAATAACATTGGTGTCCGTCAAGCGAAAGGAAAGTACATTTGTATTTTAAATCCGGATACTGTTGTTGCAGAAGATACTTTTGCCAAGATTTTGGCTTTCGCCGAAAGGCAAAACAATCTCGGGATTATCGGCTGCAAACTGATTGATGGAACAGGAGAATTTCTTCCAGAAAGCAAACGCGGTATTCCAACTCCTTGGGTGGCTTTTACCAAAATTTTCGGGTTGTATAAAGTATTTCCGAAAGCCAATTTTTTCAATCGATATTATGCAGAACATTTAAGCGAAAATGAAACAGGTAAAGTCGAGATTCTTGTTGGTGCTTTTATGGTTTTAGAAAGAAATCTGTACGAAGATTTAAATGGTTTTGATGAGGATTGCTTTATGTATGCAGACGATATCGATTTGTCTTACCGCGCATTATTGAAGCAAAAGACAAATTATTATTTTCACGAGACCACTGTTTTACATTATAAAGGAGAAAGCACCATAAAAGATGAAAAATACATGAAACGCTTTCAGGAAGCAATGAATTTCTTCTATAAGAAGCATTTTAAGCAATCATTGTTCTTTAGTTTTTTCATTCAAATAGGAACTTGGTTTTTCTCTTTTGTAAAAATGTTTCAAGGTAAAACGAGAATAAAAGCAAATCCAGAATCGTATGTTTTTTATTCTTTAAATGAAGATTTGTCTCACAAATTAGCCTTAATTTTAAAAAATAAAGTCCGCTTTTTAAAAATCCCGAAAGAAAAAATGGTAAATTCGTGCCTGATTTTTAAGGGAGAAAACGTCGAAATCATTTTGGATAATCAATACATTTCGTTTAAAAAATGTATAGAAATCATAGAAACTATTAAAGATAAGAGTATTACTTTTAAAATTTTACCTAAAAACTCCCATTTTGTTATTGGAAGTAATTCAAGAAATGATAAGGGGCAAATTGTAAAAATCAAGTAAAAAATTATATTAAATGAAATTTATGTTTAAAATATTCATTAATTTCGCAATCTGAAAATCAAAAACATCTTTTAGATTAACAATATGGCAAGATTTGAATTAAAGCTTCCTAAAATGGGAGAAAGTGTCGCTGAAGCAACCATTACAAACTGGTTGAAAGAAGTTGGAGACAAAATTGAGGCTGATGAAGCCGTACTCGAAATTGCAACAGATAAAGTTGACAGCGAAGTGCCTAGCGAAGTATCAGGGATTTTAGTTGAGCAATTGTTTGGTAAAGATGATTTAGTGCAAGTAGGACAAACTATCGCTATTATTGAAACTGAAGGAGGTGATGCGCCAACTGCAGAAACAAATAAAATGGAGGAAGTTGCAGCTCCTGCCGAAGCTGTTGAAATTGAAAAAACAATCGAAGCGGTTAAAGAAACGGTAACGTCTCAAGATTTCTCAAGTTCAGAGAAATTCTTTTCTCCGTTAGTGAAAAATATTGCAAAAGAAGAGGGTGTTTCTTTAAACGAACTTGAAAATATTGCAGGTTCTGGAAAAGATGGACGCGTAACGAAAGAAGATATTCTAAAATATGTAGAAGATCGCAAATCGGGTGCTGTTCAAACTCCTCAAGTAGTTGAAGCTCCAAAAGTGGGTGTTGAAACTTCAAAAGTTGAAGCCCCAAAAACGGTTGAGCCAGTTGCTCAAAGAAGCCAGCAAGCAGTTCCGGTTTCTGTAAATGGTGCTGACGAAATTGTTGAAATGGACAGAATGCGTAAATTGATTTCTGGTTACATGGTAGCATCAGTTCAGACTTCCGCTCACGTGCAATCTTTTATTGAAGTTGACGTAACCAATATCGTAAAATGGAGAGATAAAGTGAAAGCAGCTTTCGAAAAAAGAGAAGGTGAGAAATTGACTTTTACTCCAATTATGATGGAAGCGGTTGCAAAAGCTTTGAAAGATTTCCCGGGAATGAATATTTCGGTTGAAGGAGATTATATCATTAAAAAGAAAAATATCAATTTAGGAATGGCGGCAGCATTGCCAAACGGAAATTTAATTGTGCCTGTAATCAAAAATGCAGATCAGTTGAATTTGGTTGGAATGGCGAAAGCGGTTAACGATTTAGGAAACCGTGCTAAAGCTGGAAAACTAAAACCAGACGATACACAAGGCGGAACTTATACGGTTACAAATGTTGGTACTTTTGGAAGTGTTTTTGGGACGCCAATTATCAATCAGCCACAAGTTGGAATTCTAGCGCTTGGAGCTATTCGTAAAGTGCCTGCAGTTATCGAAACTCCAGAAGGAGATTTTATCGGAATTCGCCAAAAAATGTTCTTATCTCACTCTTACGACCATAGAGTTGTTGATGGAGCACTTGGTGGAAGTTTTGTAAAGAGAGTTGCAGAATATTTAGAGGCTTTTGACATAGACAGAGATTTCTAAAAATCAATAATAAATAAATTTAAATCCGATAAGTCTTAAAGCTTATCGGATTTTTTTTGTTTTGTAAGAAAAGGGCTGAGTGGAAATGCGTAATTAAGTTGAGAGCTATTTTCGAAAAGTTAAAATCGCGATTTGAAAGCTTTTTTCGACAAAAAAAAATGGAATAGAAGAAGGATATTCGGCTTTAAAAATTACATTTGTAAACTTATAAAAATTAGAAATGGAATTAAAACTAAACAAACCAATTTGCTTTTTTGATCTCGAAACAACGGGAATTGATATCGGTAAAGATAGAATCGTAGAAATTTCAATATTCAAAGTTTTTCCTAACGGAAACAAAGAAAGTAAAACCTGGTTGGTTAACCCAACAATTCCAATTCCTCCGCAGACAACTGCGGTTCACGGCATCACAGACGAAAAAGTAGCCAACGAACCAACCTTTGCAGAACTTGCTCCGCATATTCATAACATGATTAAAGATAGTGATCTTGGCGGATTTAATTCAGATCGTTTCGATATTCCGCTTTTGGCAGAAGAATTGCTTCGTGCTGGAGTCGATTTTGATATGAAAAACAAAGTTTCTGTAGATGTCCAGACTATTTTTCATAAAATGGAAGAGCGTACTTTAAGTGCTGCTTTAAAGTTTTATTGCGGAAAAACTTTAGATAATGCCCATTCGGCAGAAGCAGATACGATGGCGACTTACGAGATTTTAAAAGCGCAATTAGATCGTTACCCAGAATTAGAGAACGATATAAAATCATTGTCTGAATTTACAACTCGTAAAAAAATCGCCGATTTTGCAGGAATGATCGCTTTTGATAAAGATGACGAAGAAATTTTTACTTTTGGAAAACACAAAGGTGCAAAAGTGGAAAAAGTTTTAGAGTCAGAGCCAGGGTATTTCAGCTGGATTCAAAATGCCGATTTTCCTTTGTATACCAAAAAAGTTTTGACAGCAATTAAATTAAGAAAATTAAATACGAAGTAAGTTTCTAAGATGCTAAGTTTCTGAGATTCTAATTTTAGTTTCTTAGTAACTTAGCATCTTAGTGTCTTAGAAACTTAAAAAGAAATGAAAATTATCTGTGTCGGCAGGAATTATGCCAATCATATAGAAGAATTAAAAAACGAGCGCCCAAGTGAGCCTGTGGTTTTTATGAAACCAGATTCTGCGGTTTTGTTGAAACAACATCCGTTTGTTATTCCAGAATTTTCCGATGATGTTCATCATGAAGTCGAAATAATCGTCAAGATCAATAAAGTAGGGAAATATATTGAACCGAAATTTGCTCATAAATACTATGATGAAATTAGTGTTGGAATTGATTTTACAGCACGCGATCTTCAAAGTAAATTAAAAGAAAAAGGACTTCCGTGGGAAAAAGCAAAAGCATTTGACGGCTCGGCAGTTATTGGAGATTTTTTGCCAAAAACTGATTTTGTTTCTATGGAAAATCTTAATTTTGAATTGAAAACAAATGGCGAAACAGTTCAAAAAGGAAACTCAAGCATGATGCTTTGGAAAATAGATGAATTGATTTCTCACGTCTCTCAATTTTTTACCTTAAAAATTGGAGATATTATTTTTACAGGAACTCCAGCAGGTGTTTCGGCTGTAAAACCAAATGATGTTTTAGAAGGCTTTTTAGAAGATAAAAAATTATTCAGAATACAAGTAAAATAATGGCTTTAAAATACAACCTTTCGAAAGTTTATGCGCTTTCAGATAATGATCCTGAATTTGTAAATCAGATTTTAACTTTATTTGTTACCGAAGTGCCAGAAGATTTAAAACAAATTAAAGAAGGAATAAAAAAGAAGGATCATAAGTACGCTTATTCTTATGCTCACAAAATAAAGCCAACATTAGATTTAATGGGTTTAAATGTGGCTTTTGAAGAAATCTTGCAAGTAGAAGCCTGGACAAAAGCTGAAGGCAAGAAAAAAGATATTATCGAAACTTTTAAAAGTATTAAAGTACAAGTAAAAGAAGCGATTAAAGAAATTAAAAAAGACTTTGATCTTTAATATAAAATTTGACTTATTCCTGTTTTATGTAAACAAGGAATAAGTCAAAATCATTTTTTAAATTTTGTAAACGGCTTATAGTTTGTAAAGCCGTTAATATCTTCCTTTCAGACAAAATTTAATTTTTCTACTTATAAATTACAGGCTTGCTTAATGTAGGCAAAATACATTTTACGATATGAAAGCAGCAATTATTACAATTGGAGACGAAATCTTAATTGGACAAATCGTTGATACAAATTCAGCTTTCATTGCTAAATCACTGGATAGAATTGGTGTTGAGGTAGCAGAAATGCTATCGATAAGCGATGATAAAAAACATATTATAGATACTTTTTTGCAATTGCAAAATAAAGTAGATGTTGTAATTGTAACTGGCGGATTAGGTCCGACGAAAGATGATGTTACAAAGAAAACGTTCTGCGAATACTTTAATGATGAGTTAGTTGTCGATCAAAAAGTTTTGGCACATGTAACAGAATTGATAGAAGGTTTTTATAAAAGACCTATTTCTCAAATGAATAAAGATCAGGCTCTTGTTCCGTCAACTTGTACTGTTTTGCATAATAAAGTGGGTACGGCGCCAGGGATGTGGATGAAGAAAGAAGATACTGTTTTTATTTCGCTTCCGGGAGTGCCTTATGAAATGAAGTATTTGGTGGAAGAAGAAATGATTCCGAAAATTGTTCGCGAATACAAACGCCCTTATATTATTCATAAAACGATTTTGACTTATGGGCAAGGCGAAAGTTTGGTTGCAGAACGTATTGAGAAATGGGAAAATAATCTTCCCGAATTTATAAAACTAGCTTATTTGCCCAATCCAGGGCGAGTTCGTCTGCGTATGACCGCTCGCGGAACAGATAAAGAGGAATTGGAAAAGGCAATTGAAGAAAATGTTGAGTCCCTAGATGCGATAATTCACGATATTATTGTAGGTTACGAAGAAAATGAAACAATAGAAACGGTAATTGGTAAATTGCTTTCTAAGCAAAATAAAACGATTTCAACAGCAGAAAGTTGCACAGGAGGAAGAATTGCTTCTTTGTTATCGGCTGTTCCGGGTTCTTCAAGCTATTTTAAAGGAAGTGTTGTTTCTTATGCAACAGAGGCAAAAGTGAATGTTTTGGGAATTTCTCAAGATTTAATTGACGAATTTTCTGTTGTAAGCGCTCAGGTGGCATCAGTTATGGCTTTGAACGTGAAGGAATTACTAAAAACAGACTATGCGCTTGCTACGACAGGCAATGCAGGGCCTTCAAAAGGCGATTCTGATGCTGAAATTGGAACCGTTTTTATCGCTTTAGCAACGCCAGAAGGAGTGATTGTGGAGGAATTTAACTTTGGACAACCGCGTGAAAAAGTGATAGATAGGGCATCGGTTAAGAGTTTAGAAATATTACAGAAAGAAATTTTAAAAATTGTGCAATAATTTTTTGCACCAATGGTTTATTTTTCTTTTCTTTGCACCCTGATTTTGAATAACGATAAAAGATAAGTATAATGTCAAGAGTTTGTGACCTTACAGGTAAAAGAGCGATGGTAGGAAATAACGTTTCTCACGCTATGAACAAAACTAAGAGAAAGTTTTCTGTAAACTTAGTTAAAAAGCGTTTTTATCTTCCAGAAGAAGATAGATGGATTACTCTTAGAGTAGCAGCATCTACGATAAAAACAATTAATAAAAATGGAATCACTGCAGTTTTGAAAAAAGCGCAGTCAGAAGGATTTATCAAATAATCTTTTCCTAAATAAATATATAGCAAGATGGCAAAGAAAGGTAATAGAATCCAAGTAATTTTAGAATGTACTGAGCACAAGACTTCTGGTGTTCCAGGAACTTCTAGATATATTACAACTAAGAACAAAAAAAATACTCCAGACAGATTAGAGATTAAAAAATTTAATCCAATCTTAAAAAGAGTAACTGTTCACAAAGAAATTAAGTAATAATTAGAGATTTTGTAAATCTCAATGGTGGTTTGCCATTTGAGTTTTATAAAAACTTCAAATAACATTTGAATCATGGCAAAGAAAACCGTAGCATCGTTACAAACATCTTCTAAGAGATTATCAAAAGCCATCAAAATGGTAAAATCTCCTAAAACTGGTGCATATACATTCGTAGAATCTATTATGGCTCCTGAAGAAGTTGATGAATTCTTGAAAAAGAAATAATTACAATTACATTATATAGAAAAGCTACTTTCTTTCGGAAGTAGCTTTTTTATTACCTATATTTGTCTAAAAATTTAAAGAATCGTAACAATTGACCTTTTTTTGAAGAACAATTGCGCTTTCTTTAAAGATTTTGATTTCTTGTGTGAAAATCGAGAAATCTAGTAAATCTAAATAAGCTACAAAAAATGAGTTTTTTTAAAAAATTATTCTCTACCGAAAAAAAAGAGACTTTAGACAAAGGTCTCGAAAAAACGAAAACTACTTTTTTTTCGAAGTTAAGCAAAGCTGTTGCAGGGAAATCTAAAGTTGATGATGATGTTTTGGATAATCTGGAGGAAGTTCTTGTTGCTTCGGATGTTGGAGTAAATACCACTTTGAAAATTATTACTAGAATTGAAAAACGTGTTGCTGAGGACAAATATCTAGGAACAGAAGAGTTAAATCAGATTCTTCGTGATGAAATAGGGTCTCTATTGTCTGAAACCAATACAGGTGAAGCAACAGAATTTGAAATTCCAAAGGATAAAAAACCTTACGTTTTAATGGTTGTTGGAGTAAATGGTGTTGGAAAAACGACAACGATTGGTAAATTGGCATATCAGTTTAAAAAAGCTGGCCATAAAGTAGTTCTAGGTGCAGCAGATACTTTTCGTGCTGCAGCAATTGATCAGTTGCAAGTTTGGGCCGATCGTGTAAATGTTCCTATCGTTAGGCAAAATATGGGGAGTGATCCAGCTTCAGTAGCTTTTGATACATTGCAGTCTGCAGTAGCTCAAAATGCTGATGTGGTGATCATTGATACTGCAGGACGTCTTCATAACAAAATCAATCTAATGAATGAGCTGACAAAAGTAAAACGTGTAATGCAGAAAGTGGTTGCTGATGCACCTCACGATGTGCTTTTGGTTTTGGATGGTTCTACAGGACAAAATGCTTTTGAACAAGCAAAGCAATTTACAGCAGCAACAGAAGTTACTTCACTTGCAGTAACTAAATTGGACGGAACGGCAAAAGGTGGAGTTGTAATTGGTATTTCAGATCAATTTCAAATCCCAGTAAAATACATTGGTGTTGGCGAAGGCATTGAAGATTTGCAAGTCTTCAATAAATATGAATTTGTTGATAGCTTTTTTAAATAATTGATTGATGAAAAATATTTCGGCTTTAACTTTTTACTTTGCTAGCGTAATATGTTTTGTTTTGGCAAATGTTTTAAAAGATAATAATCTTTCAGTTTACTACATTTTGCTAGTGGCTGGAATAATTTTGTTCTTTTTAGGTATTCTTAAAAGGATAAAAACGAATCGCTAAAATCAGTAGCGTTATAAAAATAGTGAGCTTTTAAATACAAGTTTTTAATGACTTTATTTAAAAGCTCATTTTTATTCGTATAAAGAATTAATTTTCTCCCATAATGTTTTGTCAAAATCAGATAAAGCTAGATTTACGTTATCTGCCGCATCTCCCATTCTGATTACGACCATTTTCTTGCTTGGAATTATGTATATTTTTTGATCGTTTTTTCCTAAAGCCATAAACATATCAGTTGGTCCAGTCGGAATTATACTCCCTTGAAATGTCAGTTGCGATTGTGGTAAGTGATAAGATGATTTTCCGTTTAGCCACCATAAATAACCATATCCTAAGTTGATGTTTTGTGAAGTTATAGTAGCTTCATTAAAAAAAGCTTCGTTTAGAATGGTGTTGTTTTCCCACTTTCCTTTATTTAGCATTAGTAATCCGAACCGCGCCATGCTTCTTGTTGTGCTGGTATAAACGCTGTTTGGGCCAAGTTGAACCCAAGTTCCATTCATGCCGATTTTGTCTCTTAATTTGGTATTAAAGTAGTTTTCCCAAGTTTGTTTGCTTGCTTTAGCTACAACATCTTGAAGTTTTACATAAACATTATGGTAAGCCCATCTTTTTCCCGCGTCATCTTTATAGATCAAATTTTCTGGATTTACTTCTTCTGTAGTGTCGTCAAGACCGGAAGTCATCGTTAATAAATGTTTGCAGGTAATTTGATTTTCTTGTGTGGACGTTTCGCTTGTCCATCCCATTCCAAGGTAATCAGAAACTTTATTGTTGATGTTTAGAAGTCCTTCTTGCTGTGCAATTCCGGTTACTGTTGAAGTTAGTGTTTTTCCTGCGCTTGCCCAATACCAATTTGTTGTAACTGTGTGATTGTTGAAATAGTTTTCTAAAACAATGCGCCCGTTTACTAAAATGATAAACGATTTTGATTTTTTAAGTTCAAGGTAATCTAAAAGAGGCTGTACTGCATTTTGATTCCATTTGAGATCAGAAATAGATTTTGTTTCCCATGCTGTTCCTGTTAATGGTGGGAAATACATTGTTTCTTGGGGAGTAGGAATAGGATCTGGGGCGACAGTATCTTTGCTGCACGCGCTTAAGGATAGCAGTACCATTATTATGCAAATAATTCTGTTCATGGTTTTTTTGTTTTTGGTTTTGGGGTTTGACCAAAAATAGACAAAATGGTTTAATGTGATAAAGTTTAATTTTGATTTTTGCTATTTATAAAGAATCCCCGTCCTTATGAAGTTTCCATTTTGTACCGTCCATGTAAACAATGTAAGTTGCTTGGATTTGGGTAATTTTATTGGCGTCTGTTGAGAAATCTTCCCAAAGTTGTGTTTGAATCTCTTTAGGTTTTATTAAACGAACGGATTTTTCTCTGTATTTTCCTTCTGCATAAAAGTATTTTCCATTTGCTGGTTCATCGAAGGAATTGATGCAAGACCATTCAAATTTGATTGCTTTAATCGTTTTCTTGCTTCGATTTTTAAATACAATTTGGATGTCTTTATGTTCAGAATATGGATTTTTTACAATTGTAGCTTTTAAAATTTTTATATCAGTATTTGATAAAGTACTCTTTTTTGTGGAATCATTTTGATTGAGAAAATTACTGTCTTTCTGTGTGTGACTGGTTTTGTTTTTGTTTGTAATGAGATTATCATCTGCTTTTTTAGGATTGCTGCAGTTTACAAATAAAACAATGGTAATTAAAAAGAATGTTGTCTTCACTTTTTTGGTTTAGAGTTGTTGGTTTTTTATTATAGAATGTTAGGTGAGAAATAGGGTAAAATTCAATATAAGATTGATTAAGAATTGACTTTAAAGGTTTTTATACTATTAGAATAAGGTATTTTTATTCTTTAAATAATTAATTGCGGAAACTATTTCTTTTGATGATTATAAGATTATCTTTGTAGTCCTAGAATTTTTTTTTGAAAACGGAAACCTTTGCCCTGATGGGTGCGGCATCCTTTTGTTTCGTTTTTCGAACGAAACAAAAGATACAGCGGAAAGCAGGAATTGGCTTCTAATTCTTCGACTTCATTCAGATTAAAAAGAATAAATTTTAATACTTTGTTTATGAAAAACACTTTCATGGTTTTGTTTTGTTCACTTTTATTTGTGAGCTGCAAACAGGAAATTAAACCGGCAGATATTGCTAAATTGAATGGCTATTGGGAAATTGAAAAAGTTGTTTTTGAGAAAGGTGAGGAGAAAGAATATAAAATGAATGAGACTTTTGATTTTTTTCAAATTAAGAATAATAAAGGAGTTCGAACGAAAGTGATGCCACAGTTTGACGGAACGTTTTTGACAACGGATACGTTTGAGAATGTAACAGTGCGTTTTGCTGGAGAGCAGGTGTTTTTAGATTATAAAACGAATTATACGAAATGGAGCGAAGAAATTATTTCGCTTTCTGACGACAAATTAGTGGTTAAGAATCCGCAAAAAATAGAGTATCATTATAAAAAAGCTGGACCAGTAAACTTATTGAACGATGGCGAAAAGACTAAATGACGAAAGTACTATTAGTGCTGTTTTACAGCAGATTATTCAAGTGAACAAATTGCAGCCTGGCATGGATCAAATTGATGTTCGAGATGCTTGGAAAAATCTTATGGGAAGCGGTGTCAATACCTATACCCGAAATGTTGTGCTAAAAGGCAGTACTCTTTATGTAGAATTAGGTTCGTCTGTTTTGCGCGAAGAATTAACGCACGGGAAATATAAAATCGTGAAAATGATTAATGAAGAATTAGGCCGTGAGGTTGTGAAGGATGTGGTGCTTCGCTGATTTTAGATTTTAGATTTTAGATTTTAGATTTTAGATTTTAGATTTTAGATTTTAGATTTTAGATTTTAGATTTTTCCTATAAAAAAATCCATTTGCCTTGGCAAATGGATTTTTTTGTTTTGACAATTAAGTTCAGCAATCTAAAATCTGAACTCAAAAATCATAAATTAAAACTGCTCTCTTCCTGCAAAGTGGAATGCACTCTCGATAGCAGCGTTTTCGTCGCTATCAGATCCGTGAACTGCATTTTCTCCGATTGAAGTAGCGTATGCTTTACGAATAGTTCCTTCAGCAGCTTCAGCTGGATTTGTAGCTCCAATTAAAGTTCTGAAATCTTCTACTGCGTTGTCTTTTTCTAAAATAGCAGCAACAATTGGTCCGCGAGACATAAATTCAACTAATTCTCCGTAGAATGGTCTTTCTGCGTGAACTGCGTAAAATGCTTTAGCATCAGCTACAGTTAATTGAGTTAATTTTAATGAAACGATTTTGAAACCACCATTAGTGATCATTGCTAAGATATTCCCGATGTGTCCGTTTGCAACAGCATCTGGTTTAATCATTGTAAAAGTTCTATTTGTTGCCATTTTATATTTTATTAAATTTTGTGCAAAAGTATACTTTTTTTGTGAATTGATTTTAATAAATTCATAATTTAAACACTTTAGAATGATGTTTTGAGCAAGAAAAAATGTTTTTAAACCATATAAGTCATATAAGTTCATTTAAAAAAAGTGCAAAATAGTTTTGTGTTGCAAAATTAAATGAGCTTATAGGACTTATAGTGGAAAAGTTATACTTTAAATATCAGTTTGTTTTTGTAGAATATCCACAAAATAAATGTCCAAATGGCAACATAAGTTAATGCACCAGCCAAAGAGGCTGTCATTGCGTTGCTGAAAAATGGTGCAATTCCAAAACGATATAAATAATCTAAAAGATTAATTTGTTCTCCAGAAAGCGATGGATTCTGAAAACGAATCATTACTAAAGCTTGCGGAATAATCTGCGAGGCAAAGAAAACAATCATTGGGTTTACTCCCCAAATCACGAATAATTTGAAGCCTTTTTTGTATTCTTTTATGTCAATTATGTAATATAAAACGGTTAAGCATACCGTTGCCAAACCAGTGGTGTATAAAACGTAACTGCTTGTCCAGATTGATTTGTTTATTGGGAAAACTAAATCCCAAATTAATCCGAAAAAGATAAGTGCAGTACCAATTCGCCCCATTGTGAAAGCTTTTTGAATTTTGCTTACATTAAGCAATAAAATCTGTCCAATAAATAAACCGATAATTCCGTTTACAATTGAAGGCAATGTGCTTAGAATTCCTTCGGGATCCCATGTATTGGTTTCATGATACATGTGTCCTTTTAGGAGAATGCTGTCAACCCAAGCAGCTAGGTTGGTACCTCGATCTAAATTAGCTTCGCCAAAACCTGGTACTGGAATTAAGGTCATAACTGCCCAATAGGCTAATAGTAAAACGGCTCCCGTAATGATTTGAGTTTTTCGCGATGTTTTTAAATGCAAAAGTGAAACGACAAAATAAACTACTGCAATACGTTGCAAAACTCCAGGAAGTCGAACATCTTGATAGCTTTCAAATCCGCCGTAGGCTAAAATGAGATAAATGGCTAATATGCCAAATGCGAAAACATTTTTTAGTCGAGTGCTGAAGTTGCCCATTAAGGCATAGCCAACAGCAAAAGTGATAATTAATCTTGCGATAAGGAGCGGAATTCCGTCTAAGCCAAAAAGTTGAATTTTTCCGAAGAAGTTAAAGAAAATCCCTAAGCAGAACATTCTTAAAGAACGAATTAGGATTTTATTGAATGTGGTTTCGTTGTACTTTTTATCTGGCATTGCAAGCGGCACTGCAACTCCCATTATAAAAATGAAAAACGGAAAAACAAGATCGGTTGGTGTGCAGCCATTCCAATGCGCGTGTAAAAGCGGCGGATAAACATTTCCCCAATCACCGGGATTGTTTACAATAGTCATCAATAGAATAGTCAGTCCGCGAAAGACATCAAGCGAAATTAGGCGTTCTCTTACCATTAGGTTAGTTCGTTAATAGGTTATAAAATATAATTCTATTTGGTTTGAGAGAGTGATAATCTAGTAAATGAGCTGGTTATTTGTTCCTAGATTATCACTTATAATTTCTAAAGATAAATATTTTAGATGATTATGATGTCAAAATTATGTTCTAGAGGTTTTAATTTTTGAATTAAAAGCGGAATCAATTGTTCTCCTCTTTCTAAATAAAATTCAGAAAAGTTGGCTTGACGTTCTTGAAGACTGTTGTTCGGGAATAATTCGCATTGCAAATCTGTAACACGTTCCAATTGATCTGCCAGTTTTCTTTTTTGCGCTTTTAGTAAACGCTTTTCTAGATTTTCCAGACCTTTCTTTTGTTTCACTTCTTGCGCTTTTACCGCTCCAGAGAAAGATTTATCGGTCTTTTCGGCCAATTCGAAAAGATAGGCAAATTGTTTTTCAAGAGCTTCTCTTTGAGGAGTTAAATCAATTGGAAATGGAGAAAGCTTATGAGTTATTTCGTTAACCAAATTCTCTGATTTGCTGAATAAATCTTTCCAAGTTAAGTTTAAATTATCGGCTTTTTTAACCTGTTTTTCGGTTGCTAAAAGAACAGAATTTCGAACCAATAATATCGGGAAGGTAATATTTACGGCTTCAAAGAAAGCTTTTAATTCTAACCAATACGCAATTTCTCCGCCTCCGCCAATGTAACAAAGGTTTGGAAGAATAATTTCCTGATACAGGGGACGCATAATCACATTTGGACTGAATTTTTCAGGATTGTTTTCTAGTAATTTGAAAATTTCCTCTTTTGAAAATGAGATTTTAGTGTTGTTGACCACGTATTTATCATTTTCAAAAATGATTCTTTCTCTTAATTTATCTTCGATGTAGAACAGATTAATCTCACGAGGATTTACTTGAACCGTATAAGCAGAAAGTTCTTCAATAGATTTTTGAACTTTTTTAAACGAAGTCTGATTTTCTAATTCTTCTTTTATAAATGGAATAAAAGCACGTTTTAAATCGGCATCGTCTGCATCTATAATTACTAAGCCATAACTTGCGAAAAGTGCATTGGCTAAATAACGAGTTGCATCGGCTAGATTTTCGTGTTTTAGATAAGCATCTTCGAAAAGTTTTTTAAGTGCATTTGCATTGGTGCTCGAGCCTAATTCTTGCGAATAAATTTCAAATAGATCTTCTAAACCTTCAGTTGAAAGTCTTCCGACAGGACCAGTGCTTTCAGCATTCCAACGAATTTTTTTTCCTTTAAAATTAAAATAATTAATTTCTTCAAAATCATGATCCTCGGTAGCCATCCAATAAACAGGAACAAAATTGTAGGATGGATATTTCGACTTTAATTCTTTAGTTAAATTAATTGTAGAAATGATTTTATATAAAAAATACAGTGGTCCGCTAAATAGATTCAGCTGATGTCCAGTTGTAATGGTAAATGTATTTTCTAGTGCTAAAAGCGAGATATTTTGTTTGGTTAAATCTGAAGCTTCAATGTTTTGATATTGTTTTTGCAATGTTGCAACCAATACAGTTCGGTTGTTATGATCAAAATTGGCTGATTTCTCAGCTATTTGTTTTTCGAAATTTTCTAGGTTTGGAAAATTATTGTACAGCGGTTTTAACTCTGGTTTTTGGTCTAAGTAATCTTGCATTAATTTAGAGAAATATCCAGAAGATTGAAAGCTGATACAGTCGGTAGGCATAATTTTAGGTTTATTTTTGATAGCTGTAAATTTAATGAAAATATACAGTTAAAAACGCTATTAACAATTGCTTAAGAATTGATTTTTGATTTTTGCTTTAAAACGCCTAAAATCAAGTTTTTATTATTGAGTGAAATTCGTTGTTTTTAAATGGAAAATATATTGAATTTGTTAAAAAATAGGTACTGTTGTAAAACTAATTTGTCTATCGATGAATTATTAACAATGAAACTATATTTTTGTAATCAAAAAAAAGTTATATCTATTTTACATGAAGACTATCCCCAATAAAAAGAACTCTTTAAAACACGTTCTTTTTGGAAGCCTTATTGGCACCACAATCGAATTTTTTGATTTCTATATTTATGCCAATGCTGCCGTATTGGTTTTTCCTCAATTATTTTTTCCTAGTTCAGATTCTACAATGGCGACTCTGGAATCTTTAGCCACTTTTTCTATTGCCTTTTTATCGCGTCCGCTAGGTTCTGCTTTTTTTGGGCATTATGGAGATAAGATTGGTCGTAAGTTTACGCTTGTTGCCGCTTTATTGACTATGGGAATTTCGACAGTAACAATTGGATTTTTACCAAGTTATGAGAGTATTGGCGTAGCTGCGCCATTATTATTAATGCTTTGCCGATTTGGACAAGGCGTTGGTTTAGGAGGCGAGTGGGGAGGAGCTGTTTTATTGGCGATAGAAAATGCACCGCCAAACAAACGCGCTTGGTACGGAATGTTTCCGCAATTAGGCGCTCCAATTGGATTGTTGCTTTCTGGAGGAACTTTCTTGCTGTTGACAGATTCTATGAGCAATGAAGATTTTATGAGATATGGATGGAGAATTCCCTTTATTGCGAGCGCACTTTTGGTTATAGTTGGGTTTTATATTAGAACTAAAATTACCGAAACACCTTCGTTTGAAAATGCTAAAAAACACGAAGAAGAGGTAAAAGTGCCATTTTTAGAATTGGTGAAATCGTATAAAAATCAATTGATTTTTGGAACATTTGCGGCAATCACAACATTCTTGGTTTTCTATTTAATGACTGTATTTACACTAAGTTGGGCAACTTCAGATTTAGGAATTGTTAAGCGTGACGGACTATTGATACAACTATTCTCTGTGTTGTTTTTTGCGATTTTCATCCCCGTTTCGGCTGTAGTAGCAGATAAAATTGGTCGTCGTAAAATGCTTATTGCAGCGACTGCAGCGATTGCGGTTTTCGGGTTTTTCTTCTCATACTTTTTAAGTGAAGGAAATATTATTCAGGTTGCCATTTTTGCTTGTATCGGAATGTCTTTGATGGGCTTTACGTACGGACCTTTGGGAACTTTTTTATCCGAATTATTTCCGACGAATGTTCGTTACTCTGGAGCTTCACTAACTTTTAATATGGCTGGAATTCTAGGAGCGGCTTTTGCACCGATGATTGCAATTTGGTTGGCTAAGACCTACGATGTTAGCTACGTAGGTTACTATTTAATTGCTGCGGCATTGATCTCTTTAGTTTCATTTTTGGCTATTAGCAAAGACGAGCATAAATTTTAAATAAGCTTCGTTTTAAAATATTTAAAAGCAGTAATGTAAAAAATTACTGCTTTTTTTTGTTTGTTTAAAAAGTATTTAGATATTTGTCTAAATATATAAATGCAATGAATGACATTTTTAAAGCATTAAATGATGCAACGAGAAGAGAGATTCTGGATCTTTTAAAGCAGAAAGATATGTCGGCAGGTGAAATTGCGGACGCTTTTAATATTTCTAAACCAAGTATTTCGCATCATTTAGATATTTTAAAACGAGCCGATTTAATTACATCAGAAAAAAACGGGCAATTCATCATTTACTCCATCAATACCACCATAATGGAAGATGTTTTGCAATGGATACTAACCTTTAAACAATAAAAAATGAATTTAGAATTTAAAAAAGAGCTTCCTTTAATCGGAATTGTTTTGATTCCTTTTATTTATTTGGCAATAATTTGGAACACACTTCCTGAAAGAGTTCCTATGCATTGGAATTACAAAGGCGAAATTGATAAATGGGGAGATAAGTTTAGCTTAATATTTCTACTTTTTATGCTTCCAGTTTTAATGTACGGTTTAATGACTGCTGCGTCGAAAATTGATCCGAAGAAAAGAATATCATTAATGGGAAGGAAGTTTTATCAGCTGAAATTTTTCTTGGTTTTATTTATGTCAGTGCTGGCTTCATTCATTATTTATATAACTAAAAATCAATCTTTTTCTAGTCCTGGTTTAATGTATGCAGCAGTTGGAGTACTGTTAATCATATTTGGGAACTATTTTAAAGTTATTCAACCCAATTATTTTATAGGAATTCGTACTCCATGGACGTTAGAAAATCAACAAGTTTGGAAAGCGACACATGCTTTTGCTGGAAAATTATGGCTTGCAGGTGGTTTTGCAATACTATTAGGCGGGTTGATATTTTCGGGATTTAATTTTTCTAAAATTTTTGTTGGCATAGGAATTACTATTGCTATTGTTCCCATGATTTATTCTTATTTTAAATTTAAAAGCCTAGAAAAAAGAAGGTAATCTTTAACTAATTAATCACTAAAATGAAAAAAATAATACTTTTTGTACTTTTACTTTTTAGCTTTTTAAATTCGTTCGCACAAGATATTTCAGGAGCTTGGAATGGCGTTCTCAAACTTTCAAACAATCAATTAAGAGTTGTTTTTAATATTACTAAAACACAAGACGGGTATACTTCTACGACAGATAGTCCAGATCAAGGAGCAAAAGGAATTCCAGTTCAATCTACTACTTTTGAAAATTCGGTATTAAAATTAAATATGCCTGTTTTAGGTGGTTCTTACGAAGGAAAATTGAATGCTGATAATGTTTTTATTGGAAAAATAACTCAAAACGGACATACTTTAGATCTTAATTTATCAAAAGGGAATGCTGAAATTTTGAGACCTCAGGAGCCTAAAGAGCCATTTTCTTATTATACAGAGGAGGTGAAGTTTGAAAATAAGACAGATCACTTAACTCTAGCAGGAACTTTATCTTTACCTAAAAAAGAAGGTAATTTTCCAGCCGTAATTTTAATTACTGGAAGTGGAGCACAGAATCGAGATGAAGAGGCATTAGGACATAAACCCTTTTTAGTTTTAGCAGATTATCTTACCAAAAAAGGAATTGCTGTTTTGCGTTTCGATGATCGAGGTTTTGGTGCATCTACAGGTGACTTTAAAAGTGCTACGACGATGGATTTTGTTAAAGATGTACAGTCTGCAGTTGACTATTTGAAAACTAGAAAGGAAATTGATAAAAATAAAATTGGACTAATTGGGCATAGCGAAGGAGGAATAATAGCGCCAATTGTTGCTGGAAAATCTAAAGATATTGCATTTATTATTTTAATGGCAGGAACGGGAGTCCGTGGAGATAAATTGCTTCTTATGCAAAAGGAACATATCGAAAGACAAATGGGAGTTTCTGAAGAAGAAGTAAAAAAAGGACAGGAAACTTATAAAGAAATTTATAAGCTTGTAATTTCTAGTTCTGTAAATGATGAAAAGCTTCATAAAAATATCAAGGACATTTTTAAATCTAAACTTAGTTTAAATGAAGAAAAAGCAACTGTTTACACCGTTCAGGTTATAAATCCGTGGATGTATGATTTCTTAAAACTCGATCCGGAGCCTTTTTTAGAAAAAGTAAAATGCCCAGTTTTAGCGATTAATGGAAGTAAAGATTTACAAGTTCCCGCAGAAGAAAATCTTCAGGGTATTCAAAAGGCTTTGACTAAAGGAGGAAATAAAAAGACAACAATTAAAGAATTACCCAATTTGAATCATTTATTTCAAGAATGTAAAACAGGATTACCAACAGAATATGGAGTAATTGAGCAAACAATATCTCCTACAGCATTAGAAGAAATGTCTAGCTGGGTTTTGTTGCAAACAAAGTAAAATGATCTAAAAACGCAAAGATTTATGTGATTCAAAAAATGTTTTTTGAGCATAAATCTTTGCGTTTTATTTTTACCTTTTTAAAGAAAAATGACCTCGAAATTCTTTTCCATCAAAACGAACTGCTGTAAACCAATAATCTGATGCGGGCTCCTGATTGCCCAGATAAGTCCCGTTCCAAGAGGTATTTAGTGCCAATTCTTTAATTAATTTTCCATAACGATTAAAAATTCTAATAGACGAATTAGGAGCTAGATAATCGGGATCAATTGTCCAAGTATCATTAAAACCATCACCATTTGGCGTAAAGAATTTTGGATATGGAAGTTCATTTACTAAATTAATACAATCCTTAGAAGTTGCTTCTAAAATAGTGATTGTAACTGGAATTCTGTCACTTTCGCAAGTGTTAATTGTTTGAGAAGCAAAATAAGTGATTCCGTTCTCAAGCAAAGTAGATTCAGATAAATTATTGGTCGAAGAAGAACTTTCATACCATTTGATATCCCGTCCATCAATTGCAATATCATTAATTTTTGCATTTTTCTGACTGCAGAATTGTTGTGGAGAATCTGCACTTGGAATTTGGTTGTCTAGTATTTTTACAGTAATTGTCATTCTTTCGCTTTCACAATTGTTTTGTGTTTGCGAAACATAATAAATTCCAGTACGCAATAAATCGGTTTCTTGTAAAGCATTTCCATTTACTGTGGCATCATACCATTTAAGAGCACTTCCAGTTATTCTTAAATCTTCAATTGTTGCAAGTTCATCAATGCAAAATTGTCGATTATTACTTCCTGTTGGTAAAGGAGTATTATAAACATGAACTAAAATAGGTATCCTATCACTTTCGCATCCGATAGTTTGAGAAACATAATAAGTTCTGTTGTTTTCTAATAAAGTTGTATTCGGCAATGTTGATGCAGACATCATGGTATCAAACCATTTGATATTTTGTCCTGTTACTTGAATATCATTAAGCGTTTTATTTTCTTTTTTACAGAATGATTGTTCTGGAGTGCCAATTGGAACAGTTGGTGTATTCACAATTGAGGCAGTAATGCCAAATCTTGGGCTTTCACAATCATTTATTGTTTGAGAAGCGTAATAGGTTTTGCCATCTTGTAGCACTGTAGTTTCAGATAATAAAGACCCATTTGTTGGCGCATCGTACCATTTTATAGAAGTTCCTGTAATTTCAATATTGGCAATTGTCGGATTTTGTGCTGTACAAAAGGGTTGGTTTGCGTTTGCTGTTGGAACCAAAATATTTTGAATATTAACTAAAACAGCTGCTCTTTCGCTTTCACATCCGTTTACAGTTTGAGACGCATAATAAGTTACTCCATTTTGAAGTGGAGTGTTATTAGGTAAAAGCGTTCCAGCTGTTTGTGCGTCGTACCATTTTATATTTTGACCAGTAATTAGAATGCTTCCTAAAGTTGCATTCTGTTGGGTGCAGAATTTTTGTGGAGAATTTGCAATTGCCAAAGGCTGACTAGAGATTATAACAGTTTGATTTTGTGTTGAATTATTTCCATTTCCATCATTATAATTCCATACAATCGTGTAAGTTCCAGGTAAACTATAGGAAAGTGGATTTGTTGTGACACCAGTAATTTGCCCTGCACAATCATCAGTAGCCGTTGGAATTATAGTTATTGTAGTATTACAATCTCCTGTTATGGTTGGAAGAGTTGCTAAATTAGGAATTGGAGGTAAATTATCTCCAACTAGAACGTTGACTTTTTTAATGCCATCAAAATCACCGGTTCCTGTAATTAAACAGCTGTATTCGCCACCATTATTTACATCTACATTTGTAATCGTTGGGTTCTGCTCGGTAGATGTAAAGCCATTTGGCCCGCTCCATAAATAATTGGTTCCTCCCGTAGCTTTCAATTCTAATTTCTGGCCAATACAGATAGGTGAATTGCTAGAAACACTGGAGTTTGACTGATAATCTCTGAATTTAACTAAAAAGGCATCGCCAGTATTAGGCTGATAGGTGTTTCTGTCGGGGTAAAGGTTTTCTTGAAAAGTTCCAGTAGTAGCAATATTTGTTTTACTATTTGTAAGTCCAGCTAAGTAAATATTAGAGCTGTTGTCAACGTAAGTTAAAAGTGCATTATCAGCCATCTCACCACCAAAATAGGTTGCCCATTCTCTTTGCCCATCGGTATTGAATTTTACTAAGTAAGACTCAGTTCCAGGATTTTTGACTTCTTGAAAAACATTGTTAGTTGATGTAAAACCATTTTCTGCCCTTCCTGTAAAATAAATATAGCCACTATTAGAAACAGATCCACCTAGAGTTTCTGGGAAAAAATAAGAGCCCCATGTTTTTTTTCCGTTAGGATCAAATTTAAAGATGCATCCGCTGCCATAGTTTTGTGAATTTTGAATGTAAATTTCTTGAAACACGTTCGGTGTACTAATATTGCTGACACTATTAGTTCTTCCAAAACAATAAATATTTTGGTTTGCATCTAAACCTAAATTAAAGAAATAATCGTTATTTTCTCCACCAAAATATGTTCCCCATAAACGATTTCCATCAGAAGTGAATTTAGTTAAAAAACCATCATCTTTTACGTTTGTTTCTTGATGAGAATTTTGTGTCGCTATATTGTTACTGCTTCGTGAAAATCCAAGAAAAATAATATTCCCATCTGAGTCAAATTCAGAATCATTTATAACATCTAAATTGCTGCCTCCATAATATGTTGCCCATTGGCGTATTCCATTAAAATCAAATTTCACTATAAAGCCATCACTTGTATCATCAATTTGATTACCTGCTGTGCTTTGATGTGATCCACTGGTAGAAATATTATTTTTACTAGATGTTTCGCCAGAAATATAAAAGTTTTCATTGTTGTCGATTATAATACTGTTTACAGCATCATTTAATAGACCTCCGTAATATGTTCCCCATATTCGCACACCATCTGAATCAAATTTTGCAATAAATCCATCAAAAGAGCCACTTTTGACAGGTTGATGAACTTGCGAGGTTGAAATATTTGTTGTGCTTAAAGTTTTACCAGCAATAAAAATATTGTTATTATTTGAAACTTTAATTTTTAAAATTTGATCAGTGCTGTTTCCTCCGTAATAGGTACTCCACACCTTACTACCGTTAGCATTAAATTTGGTAAAAAAAGCATCATAGTCAATTCCTACAATTAGCGATGTTTGAAAAGATCCAGTAGAGGCAATATTATTCTTACTGTAAGTAACTCCGGCCATATAAGCAAAATCATCTTTTGCAAAAATCGAAGAAGCATAATCATATTCTTCGCCTCCAAAATAAGTCCCCCAAAGTCTAGTCGGTACGGGATCTATAACGACAGTCTTTCCAGCTAAAAAGTTTGCAGAGCGAAATCCATAAACATTCTTTTTTATTTTTTGATATCCAACAATAATCTCTTTTTTGTGCCCTTTCTCTTCAATCCAACTTGCGGGAAGTGTTTCTTCCATCTTTCCAAAACGAACATTCATTTGGATTTTGTTATCAACCAAATTGGTTTCGGCACCATTAAATTTTAATTGAATATCAGAGATTTTTCCTTTTGGATGAATAACAAAATTATATTCAACCGTTTTTTGCGGATCTTTAGGAATTGTAAATAAGACATCAATGTTTGGATAGATGTTTTTATAAGTAATCTGTTTGTATTGATGTACTTCCAGAACTCCTTCTGGTTTGTTTGGAATGTTATAGTAATTGTCAAAATCAGATGATTTTTGTTCCGTAATTAATTCAACTTTAGGATTGGAATTCACAAAATCAATATCAACTCTATGAAATTTATATTCTATATTAAATTCTTCTTTTTGCTCATTGCCTTTTTCCGGAGTTAAATAAGGAAGAGTTTTTGCTGTTGTAGAACTAGTTATAGGTGTCTTTTTTATTTCATATACATCATAAGAAAATCCATTTTTCTTTAACTGAACATTTAAACCATTTGAACTCAATAAGTATTTTACAGCATTATTTTGTTTGCCATTTTGATCTAGAATCTGTCCTTTATTCTCTTTAAATCCAATAGATTGATTTTGATTCTGAGAAATCAGTTGGGCCGTAATCAATAAAAATAGAAAAAGTAATTTTTGTTTCATTAAAGAAAATTTAGTCGCTTCAAATGTAATTAAATATCTACAAAACCAAATTAAAAAGTTAGCAGCTTAGTGAATAAAATCTTTTCATTAAAAAGTCCACAATAACCCGTATTTTTGCAAAAAAATAAATCCCTTTTGAAAACGAAACTTTTTGTAATTACGCCGCCTTTTACCCAACTGAATACGCCGTATCCGGCAACGGCGTATATAAAAGGTTTTTTAAATACTAAAAATATTGAATCGGTTCAGGCAGATTTGGGTATTGATGTGATTTTGGAATTGTTTTCGAAAAAAGGACTTATTGATTTGTTTGAAGTGTCAAGTTCTAAGTTTCAAGTTGATTCTGAAATCTCAGATAATTCTAAACGTATTTTTGCTCTTCAAGTCGAATACATCAAAACAATCGATTCTGTAATTCAGTTTTTGCAAGGAAAAAATCCAACTCTGGCTTTGCAGATTTGTCAGGAAGATTTCTTGCCAGAAGCTTCTCGTTTTGCACAATTGGAAGAACTCGATTGGGCCTTTGGAACAATGGGAACTCAGGATAAAGCAAAACATTTGGCAACTTTATATTTGGAAGACATTTCCGATTTTATTGTAGAATGTGTTGACGAAAATTTTGGTTTTAGCCGATATGCCGAACGTTTAGGACGAAGTGCCAATTCTTTTGATGAATTGTACGAAGCTTTACAGCAAGGACCAACTTATGTCGATTCGATTTTAATTTCGCTTTTAAAAGCTAAAATTGAAGTTGTAAAACCAACTTTGTTTCTAATTTCTGTTCCCTTTCCAGGGAATTTATATAGTGCTTTCAGATGTGCGCAATGGGTAAAAGAAAATCATCCTGAAATAAAGATTTCAATGGGCGGAGGTTTTCCAAATACCGAATTGCGTTCGCTTTCGGATAAACGTGTTTTTGAGTTTTTCGATTTTATCACTTTAGATGATGGAGAAGTTCCAATAGAGGAATTGATTTTCCATTTAGAAAACCCAAACTCTGATTCTTTCAAGAGAACATTTTTACTAGAAAAAGGAGAAGTTGTTTACAAAAACAATTCGCTAAAACACGATTACAAACAATCGCAAGTTGGAACTCCAGATTATTCAGATTTACCTTTGGATAAATACATTTCGGTAATCGAAATTGTAAATCCAATGCATAGAATGTGGAGCGATGGAAGATGGAACAAACTCACAATGGCCCATGGCTGTTATTGGGGAAAATGTACTTTCTGTGATATTTCTTTGGATTATATAAAAGTCTACGAACCTGTTGCGGCAAGTTTGCTTTGTGATCGAATGGAAGAATTGATCGAAAAAACAGGTCAAAACGGATTCCATTTTGTTGATGAAGCCGCGCCGCCAGCTTTAATGCGTGCCGTAGCACTTGAAATTTTAAAAAGGAAATTGGCTGTAACTTGGTGGACGAACATTCGTTTTGAGAAAAGTTTTTCAAAAGATTTATGTTTGTTGCTGAAAGCCTCGGGTTGTATTGCCGTTTCTGGTGGTTTAGAAGTAGCTTCAGATCGATTACTGAAATTGATTGATAAAGGCGTTACAGTAGAGCAAGTGGCAAAAGTAACCCGAAATTTTACCGAAGCAGGCATTATGGTCCATGCATATTTAATGTACGGATATCCGACGCAAACTATTCAGGAAACGGTTGATAGTTTAGAAATGGTTCGACAATTGTTTGAAGCTGGAGTTTTGCAATCTGGATTTTGGCATCAATTTGCTTTGACAGCTCATAGTCCAGTCGGATTGTATCCAGAGCAATTTGGTGTGACCAAAAAAACAGAAGCGATTGGAACTTTTGCGAATAATGATATAGAATACACAGATTCTACAGGAATCAATCACGATAAATTTAGTTTCGGATTAAAGAAATCACTTTTCAATTTCATGCACGGAATCTGTTTTGATTATGAGTTGCAAGATTGGTTCGATTTTAAAATTCCGAAAACAAAAATTCATCCCGATTTTATTTTTAATGCTTTAGAAGAACAAAATGATTTCAATACAAAACCAAATGCAAAAGTGGTTTGGTTGGGCGGAAAACCTTCAGCATCAATCTTTACAAAATCAAAAAAAGGAAGAAGTTGGGAAATGATGTCGCTAACTTTTCACGACAAAAAAGAAAGTTTCGATATTCAAACGAGTAAAGAAGAAGGCGAGTGGCTTGTCTCGATTCTGTCAAAAATAGCCGTTTCGGGTTCTAAAAATTACACTTTTCAAGAAGTCAAAAATGATTTTGAAACTTCATTAGAAGATTTTGAATTGTTTTGGTATTCTAAACCAGTGAATACTTTGCGTGAATTTGGATTGTTAGTGCTTTAATATTCAATACATTCTCCGTCATTCGGAATAGAAGTTTTAGTCAAAAGACCATGATCTGAAAGTGCAGTTCTTAGTTGCAGTCTCGTTGTCGGACAATGATTTAAAGCTTCTAAGTGATTGGCTAGAACTTTTCCTGGGGCAAGAGTTGTAAATTTCAAAATATCATCCATTCGCATTAACAAAGGTTGCCCTATATCTAATCTTGCAGTTCCGCAAGCAACAACAGAAATATCTGGTTTAAATTGCGTGAGAACTTTTTCAACGTGTTCTGTAAAAATAGTATCAGAACTAATGTAAACTGATTTTTGATCGGCTAATTCTATAAGAAAACCCATTACATTTCCCATCAATTTAGCAATAAAACCATAACCGTGAATAGCAGGAATTCCAGTAATTTTTCCGTCTAGAAACTTTTGCGGTTCCCAATATTCTAAAGTCTGAATTACACTTAATCCTCTTTGAATCAAAGCTTTTTCATCTTTAGAACTGCAAATAACGGGAATGCTTTTTCTTCTTAAAAAAACCTCGCCCGCTTTGTCAATATGATCTGGATGCAAATGCGTAATCAAGCAATGCGTAACACGACTTAATATGTCACGACTGTTTTTTGGCAACGCTACTAGCGGATTTCTTTTCGGTTTGTATCTGAAAATAGTAAAAGGAGGAATTGTTTTTCTTTTACCTAACATTGGGTCAATTAAAATGACATGCTTTTCTGTTTCAATTACCAAGGAGGCATTTCGCAAATGATGTAATTTCATATCCAAGAAAATTAGATATTAAAAATACAAAGTTTTTCGAAAATGAGTTTACAGATTTTTCTTTATTTTTAGCAGAATTGTTATTATTAAATTTATGTATCTACAAGAGGGTTTTCATACTTATTTGATCTATATTTTAACCAATAAAGCGAAATCTGTATTTTATATTGGCGTTACAAATAATCTTAAAAGCAGATTATTAAAGCATAAAGAAAATATTTTATCTGAGAGCAAAACTTTTGTCGCAAAATACAATATTGAGTTTTTAGTTTATTACGAAAAATTCACATGGATTCAAGAAGCAATTGCAAGAGAAAAAGAATTGAAAGGCTGGAGAAGAGAGAAGAAAATCGCGTTAATTAAAACCATGAATCCAGATTTGGAGTTTTTAGAATATTAAAGACAAAGTTTTTGTCGGCTGAGAATCAACGTCTAGTTTGTCATTCCGAGGAACGAGGAATCTCCGCAAGTAGCTCGACAAAGATTGGAAAAACTTTACGGAAAAACTTTACGGAAAAACTTTACGGAAAAACTCCGCGGAGATTCCTCGTTCCTCGGAATGACAAAACGTGTGGTTGCTTTATGTTTTAGCAATAAAATACTGTGATTTACCCAATCGAAAACCTAAATCCAATTCCGTGCAGGTTTTCAATCGAAATACCTTCTTCGTTGGCTAAGATTTTTCGAAGACGAGAAATGAAAACATCTAAACTTCTTCCCATAAAATAGTCGTCAGTTCCCCACAAAGAGGTTAAGATTTGTTCTCTTTTTAAAACAGAATTTTTATGATCTAGAAAAAGTTTCAATAATTCGGCTTCACGTTGCGTCAATCCAACTTTTTCTTCGTCGTTAAAAAGAATGAAGTTTTTGGTGTCAAATTGATATTTTCCTACTTCATAAATTGTTTTTGCTAGCGGAATATTTTTTTGCGAACGTTTTAAGAAAATTTCAATTTTTAATAGCAATTCTTCGATGCTGAAAGGCTTTACCAAATAATCATCTGCACCAAGTCGCAGTCCTTTAATACGGTCTTCTTTTAAAGTTTTAGCAGAAAGGAAAATAATCGGAATGTCAACATCGATTTTTCTAATGGCTTCAGCAAGTTCAAAACCATCCATCTTTGGCATCATAATATCAAAAATGCAGATGTCAAATTCGTCTTCCTCAAAAATTTTCAGCGCCGATTTTCCATCAGAACAATGAATTACTTCATAATTATTTTGCTCCAAATTGTCTTTGGTTAAAAACGCAAGAGTTTCGTCGTCTTCGGCATATAGTATTTTGAAATTTCTCATTTTTTGTACGGAATTGATAAAGTTAAGGTAACACCCTTTTCTTGATTATTTTCGGCTTTTATTTTCCAATTTTGCAAACTGCAGATTTCTTTTACATAGTATAAACCAAGTCCAAACCCGTTAACTTCGTTACTTTTTTCGTTTTGAACGCGATAAAACTTATCAAAGATAAAAGATATTTTTTTAGGATTAATTCCAATTCCATTATCAATAAATTCCAATTTCAAACAATTATTTTCTTCGGTAATTTTTATGATAACTTCTGGGTTTTCGTTACAGTATTTTATCGCATTATCCAGTAAATTATAAACCAAATTGGCAAAATGGAAAGTATCGGTTTCTATCACATATTCTCTTGAAACCGTTTCAATTTTAATAGAAGCTTCAGGATATTTTAATTTGATATTTTCTATTGCTTCTTCAATAATGGGAACAATTAAAATACTTTCTTTTTTTAGTTCTAAAGGAGCATAATCAGACTTTGCAATATCCAGAATCTTTTCGATATGGCCGTTTAATTTATTCCCTTGATTGATAATAATATCGGTGTAGGTATACAGTTTCTTGTCTTCTTTAATTGGTTTTTGTTCAATTAAATATTTTGATGCAATAAGAATAGAAGCCAGTGGGGTTTTAAATTCATGCGTCATATTATTGATAAAATCACGCTGTAGTTCTGAATATTTTTTATGCTGTAAAAGCGTAAATATAGAATAAACGTAAATTAGCAGAATCAGAATTAATGCAGTTGAAAGAATAAACCAAAAACGCATCGAACTAAATAAATAAGTGGTTTCATTTGGAAAACGAACCGCAAAATAATAAACCAGATTTTTATGTTTAGGGAAGTAGACCGTTTTTTTGCAATCTGCTTTTTTCTTCGAAAGCGAAATATAATCACCATAAATCATTTCGTCGCTTTGGCAGTTGTACATCGCGTATTCGAAATCGGTTGTGATGTTCATTTTTTTGAATTCTGTCTTTAGATAAAATTCTAAAATATCAGGTTCAAATTCGTTGTCGACATTGACGATATAATAGTCATTCGCAATTTTCTGTACAGGATTCTGAACAGGCAGTTCGTGATTCGTTCCTTCGTATAATTTTTTAGCGACCTCCAACAAAGCAATATGTGCTTTCTGACTCAGTTTTTTTTGCTCAATTGTAAAAGCTTCTTTGGTCCATAACAATTGCGCCACCAAAATGCTAATGATGGCTACCAATCCTAAGATAATGATGCTGTTGAGTTTGTTAATTTTCAAGAATATTGGATTTTGAGAGTGTAATATTAATCAATTTTGACCTGAAAATAAGCGATTAACAAGTCATTAACAAACGTTTGAAAGCGGTTAACAGCGATTTGATTTTGTCTGAATTACCTTTGAAATATAAAAATGAACTACAAACCATTTTAAATATATCAGTTATGAAAACGATAAAAATTTCTATGTTGGCATTGGCATTAGGTTTAATGTCTTTTTCGGCAATTGCACCAGTACAATCTTTAGTTTCAGAGACTGAAGTTTCAGAAATGGGGCCTTCTACAATTGTTTGGAAAGCAGAAACAATTGATGTTGGACAAATTCCACAAGGAACTCCAAAAGCAATTGTGTACGAATTTAAAAATACAGGAAAAACAGCTGTAGTGATTACAAACGTTCAAGGATCTTGCGGATGTACAGCAACAGATTATACAAAAGAGCCAATTCAGGCTGGAAAATCTGGAAAAGTTACTGCGACATACAACGCTGCAAACAAAGGAGCTTTTACAAAAACAGTTACTGTAACAACTAGTGCAGATACAACTCCAAAAGTACTTACTTTGAAAGGTACAGTTATTTAAGATTTTTAATAGGTTGGTTATATGGCGAAAGCTCCAGACATGTAAATTGTTTGGAGCTTTTATTTTTTATTAACCGTTTAAGCTTCAAAAAAATAAGGAATAAGATTTAGTTCGGACTTCTTTGATTTAACAGAATTTTTTCTACTTTTAATCAAAAATTTTAAGTTATGAAAATTTGGTATACGCCTATTATTGCTGCTGTTTTTTTAATTGTTTTTTCATGTAATTCGAAAGCCGATAAGAAAGAGGAAAATTCGATAAAGAAAGTCGAAAAAATCCCGGAATTGAAACTTACAATTGATACTGTCCGCATAGCTAAGTTTTATGAAAATTATCCGAAATTGGAAAAATTTAAAAGTGATGTAACTTCTTTATATCTAAAAAATAAATCTACTCAATTATGGCAAGACAATAAAGGAGTTGTGGAGTTTGGAAGCACGTTATTTAATCAATACAAAAATTTAGATCAAGAAGGATTAAAAGCCAATTATCCTTATAAGGAAGAACTCAATTCGGTTTTCGAGAATAATCCAACTAAAAAAATATCTAAGGAAGATACCGATTTACTGTTATCAAATTTGTATTACTATTATGCTGAGAAAGTATATGCAGGTTTTGATGAAAAAACTAGTATTTCGTTGGAATGGCTTTTACCAAGAAAAAAGTTCAATTATCAGGTGCTTTCAGATTCCATTTTCAAAAAATCAACCATTTTGGATGATAAGAAAAAGAAGATGTTCAGCCAATATTACAAACTTCGTGATGCTTTAAAGGAATACAGAGAAATTGAGAAAAACGGTGGGTGGAAAACAATTGAAGTTGAAGAAGATTATAAGCCTTTAAAAGTTGGTGATTCTTCTGATGTGGTAGCTCAAATTAGAGAAAGGCTTTTTGTGACAAAAGATCTTAAGGAAGATAATAAAAGTTCAGTTTGCGATACTACTTTAATGAAAGCACTTAAATTTTATGAAGCTCGTCACGGATACACTCCTAAAAATACTATTTTATTAGAACACATAAATGATCTAAACATTCCAGTTTCGGAACGCATTAAAACCATTATTGTTAATATGGAACGTTGCCGCTGGATTGATCCAGAATTGGAAAAAGGGCAAAAATATATAGAAGTGAATATTCCAGAATTTCGATTGTATATTATCGAAGACGGAAAAATTGCTTTTGTATCACCAGTTGTAGTAGGGAAAGCGATGACGAAAACCGTAATTTTCAGCGGAATGATGAGCAATATTGTTTTCAGCCCGTATTGGAATGTGCCGACAAGCATTATTAATTCGGAGATTAAACCCGGCATGGCGAGAGATAAAAACTATCTGCAAAAGAAAAATTTGGAGTGGAACAATGGTGCTGTTCGTCAGCTTCCTGGAAAAAATAACTCTTTAGGTTTAGTGAAGTTCTTGTTCCCAAATTCAAGCAATATTTATTTGCACGATACGCCTTCAAAAAGTTTATTCGAAAGAGAGAGTAGAGCATTCAGCCACGGTTGTGTGCGTGTGGCAAAACCTCGTGAATTGGCAATCGAATTATTAAAAGTAGATCCGCAATGGAATCCAGCAAGAATCGATAAAGCCATGCACTCTGGAAAAGAAAACTGGTATACACTTAAGAAAAAAGTTCCAGTTTACATCGGATATTTCACCGCTTGGGTAGACCGCGAAGGAAATTTAAACTTCTACAAAGATATTTACGGAAGAGACGAAAGTCTAATTAAATTACTGACTGAGGAATAGTTTAAAGTTTGCCACGAATTACACAAATTTCCACCAATTTGAATTCATGTTAAAAAAAAATAAAGCCACAGATTATAGGATTAAAAATGATTATAAAAAATCTGTGCTAATCCCTTTAATCTGTGGCTAAAAAATAAATTCGTGAATTCATGGCTAAAAAAAACTTATTCCGATAAAACATCCACACATTTATAAAAACGTTTGGTATAATGTTCTGTATCAAGCGCTGTTATTGTAACTTGTTGCGCTTTTCCAGATGAAGCATGGATAAATTTTGAGTGCATTCCGTTAGCTTCACAGATAATGCCAAGGTGACCAATTATGGTTCTGTCTTTATAACCATAAAAAACTAAAATATCTCCCACTTTAAAATCTTCTGGTTTTAAATTTTTACCGATGTTTTTATAGCCGCTTGAGCTTCGTGGTAAGGTTAAACCATATTTTCCAAAAACATAACTCACAAAACCCGAACAGTCAAAACCTTTTTTCGGATTGCTGCTCGCGTACACATAAGGAATTCCCACATGTTTTTTTGCAAAAGCAATTAAAGAATCACGATTGATTTCTGTTTGACTTTTAGGATTTTGAACTATTATTTGTGGTTCTTTATTTTTTAGATTAAAAGAAAAAAGAAAAATAATAGGCAGTAAAAATAATAGTTGGAGCGGTCTCATTTTTTTAAGTCTTAAGTAAATAAAACGCTAAATATAAATGGTTATTTTATTTTTAAAAGAACAAAAAGCACCTAAAAAGTACAAATGAGTACTGTTACGCTACAAATGATGTGTTTATGTGGTGTTTTTTTATTGCTTTTTGACATTTTAGTATCTTTCTAGATATTCTCTTTCTAATATATTTGTGAATCATATTTAGATTTTAACAAATAAATTATGTTTCCCAAAAAAATAGCACTTTTAATTTTGTTTTTGCTGATTTCGGTTATTTCGAACTCGCAAATTCAAAATTCAAGTAAGACATTCTTATATCAAGGGCGTGTAGAAAAACTGCAAAATGATAACGTCATTTTAATTGGTACGGCTTCGTCTGTTTCTTTCAATTTTACGGGAAATGAATGCTCGATTTCACTTCAAAGCGTAGATTCTTACGAACACCATAATTATGTTTCTTTGGTTTTAGACGATAAATATATTGGGAAAATCAAAGTTGAAAAAGGCGCTGTTCAAACTTTTCCAATAAAAGTGACTTCAATTCAAAAAGAGCATCGTTTAGAAATTTATAAAAATACAGAAGCCCATACGGGCGGCATTTTATTTGCCGGAACCACTGCTAGGCTGACTTCTATTTCATTTAAAAAGAAAAAGAAAATCGAGTTTATCGGTGATTCGATTACTTGTGGCGCAGCGAGCGATGGTTCTGATATTCCTTGCGATAAAGGAGAATATTACGATCATCACAATAGTTATTATGCTTACGGCCCAACACTTTCTAGAGCAATTGGAGCTGATTATTTAATGAGCTGTGTTTCTGGAATTGGAATGTATCGCAATTGGAACGACGAACACAAAGACGAAGCGATCATGCCAGATGTTTATCAGAATTTGTATCTGACAAAAGATGCTTCAAAACCTAAATATGATTTTGCTTTTCAGCCTGATATTATCAGTATTGCTTTAGGAACAAATGACTTTTCTGGCGGAGACGGAAAGAAAGAACGTTTGCCTTTTAATCCTGAAAAATACATTTCGAATTATGTCAATTTTATAAAGATGTTGTACGAACATAATCCGAAAGTGCAAATTGTAATTACGAACAGTCCAATGGTTGGAGGAGAAAGAGGAGTTGTTTTTGAAGATTGTCTGAATAAAGTTAAAAACGCTTTCGCGAATGATAAAGCGCACAAACCCATTCAGATTTTCAAATTCAAACCAATGACTCCAAGCGGATGCACTGGACACCCAAATGTGGCAGAACATAAAGTTTTGGCAGACGAATATGCACCATTTTTAAAGAAGTTGCTAAATGAAAAATAATATCTATAAGTTTGTTTTCTTTTTATTGATTTCCAGTACTATGATGGCAAATGTTTCGCTTCCGAATATTTTTAGTGATAATATGGTTTTACAACGCAACTCTGAAGTGAAAATTTGGGGTTGGGCAAATCCAAAAGAGGAAATAAAACTGATTTCGAGTTGGAACAATCAGGAATATAAAACTGTAGCCAATAATCAGGCAAAATGGGAATTAACGATCAAAACTCCAGAAGCGGGCGGACCTTTTACAATTTCCATAAAAGGCTACAACGAAGTGGTTTTGAAAAATATTTTAATTGGTGAAGTGTGGCTTTGTTCGGGTCAATCGAATATGGAAATGTCTGTAAGTTGGGGAATTGACGACGGAGAAGAGGAAATGAAAAATGCCACGAATCCGAATATTCGTTTTTTTACCGTTACTAAATTAACGGCTACGAGTCCACAGAATAATTTGTTAGGAAATTGGACGGAATCGACTCCAGAAACCATGAAATATTTCAGTGCAATTGGTTACTTTTTTGCCAAACGCCTTCGCGAAGATTTGAAAAATGTTCCAATCGGATTGATTTCTTCGAATTGGGGAGGAACTCCTGCCGAAATCTGGATGCCAGAAGAAGTCGTAAATAATGATCCGCTTTTGTTAGAAAATGCCAAAAAACTAAATGAGCAAGAATACGGACCAAGACAACCTGGACGCGCTTACAATGCTATGATTTATCCGATTGTAGGATTTAAGATTGCAGGAACGCTTTGGTATCAAGGAGAATCGAATGTTGGTTCGTTGGTTTATGATAAAACTCTTGGAGCACTAATTACTTCTTGGAGAAAAGAATGGAATGATAATTTTCCGTTTTATTATGTTCAGATTGCACCTTTTAAAACAGGTTCTAATAATTTCTCAAATGTAACAGTTAGAAATTCGCAGAGAAAATTATTGAAAGAAGTTTCTAAATCGGGAATGGTCGTGATAAGTGATATTTCGGATACGATTGATATTCATCCAAAAAATAAAAAATCAGTCGGAATTCGTTTGGCGAATTTAGCTTTGGCTGAAACGTATAAAACCAATTCTAATTTGGTAAATGGTCCATTGTTTAAAGATATTAAAATTGAAAAAAACAAAGCAATCGTTTCTTTTGATTATGCTGACGGACTTTATTTTAAAGAAAAAAAATCGAATCAATTTGAAGTAGCAGGAACTGATGGTGTTTTCTATCCTGCCGAAGCTTCAATACAAAATAATCAGGTGATTTTGACAAGTAAAAAAGTTGTAAATCCAGCAAAAGTGAGATTTGCTTGGGGAAATACAACGCAATCAGATTTGTTTAATAAAGCGAATTTGCCTGCTTCTTGTTTTATATCTGAGGAATGAGATTTTAGATTTTAGAGTGTAGATTTTAGATTTTAACCAATTTGTCAGGCTGAGCTAAGTCGAAGTCCGCAATACATAATTTGAATCTCGCAGAGACGCAAAGTTTTTAAAACTTAGTATCTCAGTATCTTAGAACCTTAGCGCCTTTAAAAAAAGAAACTAACTAAACCATCATGAAAAATAAAAAAATAATTATTATCGGGGTTTTATCCCTGTTTACTGTTGGAAATATGAGTGCACAAAAAAAGCCGTATCTGGATAAAAATAAAACTGTTGAGCAACGCATTGATTTGCTTTTACCGTTAATGACGTTGGAGGAAAAAGTGGGACAGATGAACCAATATAATGGTTTTTGGGATGTTACTGGACCCGCGCCAAAAGGCGGAACAGCCGAATTAAAATACGAACATTTAAGAAAAGGATTGGTCGGATCGATGCTAACAGTTCGTGGTGTGAAAGAAGTTCGTGCGGTGCAGAAAATTGCGGTTGAAGAAACGAGATTAGGAATTCCGTTAATTATTGGTTTTGACGTAATTCATGGTTATAAAACGTTAAGTCCGATACCGTTGGCAGAAGCGGCAAGTTGGGATTTAGAAGCGATTAAAAAATCGGCAGCGATTGCTGCTGATGAGGCTTCGGCATCTGGAATTAACTGGACTTTTGGACCTAATGTTGACGTTGCAAACGACGCTCGTTGGGGGCGTGTGATGGAAGGCGCAGGAGAAGATCCGTATTTGGGAAGTAAAGTGGGCTATGCGCGTGTGAAGGGTTTTCAAGGAGAAACGGTTGCAGATTTGCAAAAAGTGAATACGATCGCAGCTTGCGCGAAACACTTTGCCGCTTATGGTTATGTTGAAGCGGGATTGGAATATAATATTGTGGATATCAGTAATTCTAAATTATACAATTCGGTTTTACCTCCTTTTGAAGCGACGGTTGAAGCGGGAGTTCGTACGTTTATGAATTCGTTTAATACTTTGAATGGCGTTCCGGCAACTGGAAATGCCTTTTTGCAAAGAGATATTTTAAAAGGGAAATGGAAGTTTGACGGATTTGTAATTTCTGATTATGCTTCAATTCGTGAAATGATTGCGCACGGATATGCAAAAGATGAAGCTGATGCAACAGCAAAAGCCGTAATTGCAGGTTCTGATATGGATATGGAATCGTATTTATATGTTGCAAAACTGGTTGATTTGGTGAAATCAGGTAAAGTAAAAGAATCTTTGGTTGATGATGCGGTTCGCCGAATTCTGCGCGTGAAATTTGAATTGGGATTATTTGATGATCCTTACCGTTACTGTGATGAAAAACGTGAAAAAGAAGTTGTTGGAAGCAAAGCCAATAATGAAGGCGTTTTGGACATGGCAAAGAAATCGATCGTTTTATTAAAGAACGAAAAGAATTTATTGCCACTAAAGAAATCTGGACAGAAAATTGCTTTGATTGGTGCTTTGGCAAACGATAAAAACAGCCCATTAGGAAGTTGGAGAATTGCGGCTTCAGACGATACTGCTGTCTCTGTTTTGGAAGGAATGCAGCAATACAAAGACAATCAGCTGACTTTTGAAAAAGGTGCTGATTTACTAAAACAAAAAGCTACTTTCTTGACAGAAACTGTTTTTAATACTACAGATAAAAGTGGTTTTGAAGGAGCAAAAACAGCCGCAAAAAACGCTGATGTTGTGGTAATGGTTTTAGGTGAATACGGTTTCCAAAGCGGTGAGGGAAGAAGTAGAACGGATTTGAATTTGCCTGGTTTACAACAAGAACTACTAGAAGAAATCTACAAAGTAAATCCGAATGTAGTTTTGGTTTTAAATAACGGTCGTCCGTTGAGTATTCCGTGGGCTGCAGAAAATGTTCCAGCTATTGTTGAAGCTTGGCATTTAGGAACTCAGGCAGGAAACGCAATTGCTCAGGTTTTATACGGAGATTATAATCCGAGTGGAAAATTGCCAATGTCTTTCCCGAGAAATGTGGGTCAGGTGCCGATTTATTACAACAAATACAGTACAGGAAGACCAATAGACAGCGATAAAAACGTTTTCTGGTCGCATTATATGGATGTGGAAAAAACGCCGCAATTTCCGTTTGGTTTTGGATTAAGCTACACAACTTTCGGTTATAAAAACTTAAAACTGAATAAAACTTCTTTTGCAAAAGGAGAAAAAGTTGAGGTGAGTGTTGAAGTGACCAACTCAGGAAATTATGATGGAAAAGAAGTGGTTCAATTGTATATTCATGATGAGTTTGCAAGTATCATTCGCCCAATTAAAGAATTAAAAGGTTTTGAATTGATAAACTTGAAAAAGGGAGAAACTAAAACGGTAAAGTTTACTTTAACGGATAAAGAACTTGGTTTTTATGATAACGAAGGGAAATATTTGGTAGAACCAGGAACTTTTAAAATCATGGTTGGAGGAAGCTCTGATAAAGGATTGCAGAGTGGTTTTGAAATTCTTTAAGTTTCAAAGGGACAGAGTAACAAAGTAACCAAGATTCAAAGTTTTAATCTCGCAAAGTCGCAGAGTCGCAAAGATTTTTGAATAGCCCCTAGCTTCAGCTGGGGGATTAAGAGTTGAATTGAAAAAAGGCTTTAGCCAAACTGTCGTTAGTTTGGCTAAAGCCTTTTTTTGTCGCTTGCTATTTTACATCCAGCTAAAGCTGGACGCAATTCAAACTTATATTTTAAAATTAAACTTTGCGCCTTCGCGCCTTTGCGAGATTAAAAACATAATCAATAAATTTCTAAAATCATTAATTGATCGTTAGAAATAAAGGATTCTATAATTTCTTTTTTTGAAATGAGTAATTCGGCTAATTGTTTTGTGTTTTTATTGAATGTCTTTAGAATTATGACTTTTGGAGGAACTCCTTTTAGAAGTAATAATTTTTCGAAATCATCATTATGGGTAAGAATAGTGAAATCATTTTTTCTTGCAAATTCCCAGATTTCAATATCTTTCGCGGGTTGCTTTACTTGTCTTTTGAGTGAAAACAATTTGAGAAATCATTTTCAACAAGCTTTGCAATTCTCCACGAAATATTAGCATCTAATAGCAACTTCATTATGCTGCAATTATTTTTGTAATATTTTCTCTATTTGCAGCAAAAGATAAAGCAGCAAGAATATGTTCTCTTTTTAGTTCTGGAAAATCTTCAATAATTTCTTCGAAGGACATTCCTGTGGATAACCAAGACAGAATATCAGAAACGCAAATACGTGTTCCTGTAATAACAGGTTTTCCAAATCTGATATCAGGATCTATTGAAATTAAGTTTTGCCAATTATTTTCCATGCTTTTTTGTATTTAAAACAAATTTACAAAATTAAAATATGAATTAAGATATGAAGTTTTATTTGCCGCGAAGACGCTAAGTCGCAAAGATTTTTGAATAGCCCCTAGCTTCAGCTAGGGGAAAGATTTGGATAAGAAAAGGGCTTTAGCCAAACTAGCGACAGTTTGGCTAAAGCCTTTTTCCGTTTGTTTTTTTTTACATCCAGCTAAAGCTGGACGCAAGTCAATCTTAAATATTTAAAAAATTAAACTTTTTAGATTCTGAATTCGTAGTGATTATTATTTTCTTTTTCTGTAATTGTAAGTATTTTATGTAAAAAAAAGCATTTCAATCGGTTCTTTTGCCTTATCTTTGATACACAGCCATTTAAAATATTTTTTATTGGTAATTAAGGTAAGCTGAAAACTTTATAGAGTAAGCATGATTTTAAAAGTATACTTATGGAAAATTCTTTATTTAAGAAAGTAAAAAAAGCTATTGATTACTGGTATATTCCATTGTTGGTGGGATTACTGTTTATTGGAATCGGAATTTGGTCTTTTATCACACCCGTAGCAGCTTATTTAACTCTTGCATTTATCTTTAGTGTTTCGTTTTTAGGAAGCGGAATTTTTGAAATCATTTTTGCACTTTCAAATAGAAAGAAAATTGATAATTGGGGATGGACCTTAGCATCTGGAATTTTAGGCTTTGTCGTTGGATTTCTGCTTATTATCAATCCATTAATTTCAATTACTATACTGCCACTTTATGTTGGATTTGTGGTTTTATTCCGTTCTATTATGGCAATAGTTATTGCTTTTGATTTGAAGAGTTACGCCGTTTCTGATTGGGCAAATCTTTTAATACTGGGAATATTAGGTACACTGTTTTCATTTGTCTTATTATGGAATCCCATTTTTGCGGGACTTTCACTGGTTTATTGGACTGCTTTTGCTTTTATTTCTCTTGGTATTTTTTATATTTATTTTTCTATCAAATTGAAAAAAATACACGATTTAAATAAAGAATAAAATTTGTTTTTGATTTTATAAAATAGAATAAACCCTGCAGATTTATGAAATCTGCAGGGTTTATTTTTTTTAAGAATTTGAGGAAAAGCAAATTTGGATTAAAAAAAGAAGCTTTTTGAATTAATAACTTTTGATATTTTTTTACCTTTAAAAGCTATTAAAACTCCAACTTTTAAATTACAAACATGAAATATAACAGATGCGGCAGAAGCGGATTATTATTGCCTGAGATTTCTTTAGGATTATGGCATAATTTCGGTTCTGTGGATAATTTTGAAAATGCCGAAAGCATTGCCATTGAGGCTTTTGATAAAGGAATTACACACTTCGATTTAGCCAATAATTATGGTCCGGTTCCTGGTTCTGCTGAGGAGAATTTTGGAAAAATATTATGGCATAATTTTCAGGGAAATCTGCGTGATGAAATCGTGATTTCTACTAAAGCTGGTTATACCATGTGGAATGGTCCTTACGGAGATTGGGGTTCGAGAAAATATCTTTTGTCTAGTTTAGATCAGAGTTTGAAACGAATGAATGTTGATTATGTTGATATTTTTTATTCGCACCGTCCAGATCCAGAAACTCCGATTGAAGAAACGATGATGGCTTTGGATCATGCGGTTAGAAGCGGAAAAGCTTTGTATGTCGGAATCAGTAATTACTCTGCAGAACAAACTCGCGTTGCGGTTGATGTTTTGAAACAATTGGGAACGCCTTGTTTGATTCATCAAGCAAAATATTCAATGTTGGAACGTTGGGTTGAAAATGGTTTACTAGACGTTTTAGAAGAAAAAGGAGTAGGCTGTATTGCGTTTTCGCCTTTGGCACAAGGACTTTTGACGGATAAATATTTAAATGGAATTCCTGAAAACTCAAGAGCACATAATCCGAACGGGCATTTGAGAGAAGATGAGGTTACACAGGAACGCATTCAGAAATTGATTCAGCTGAATGAAATTGCCCAGAATAGAAATCAATCTTTGGCGCAAATGGCTTTGGCTTGGTTGCAAAAAGACAAACGCATTACTTCGGTTTTAATTGGTGCAAGTTCGGTAAAACAATTGTGTAATAATATTGATTGTTTGCAGAATACGGAATTTTCTCAAGATGAATTGAATGCGATTGAGAAAATATTAGCTTAATTCGCATTACATAACCTAGACTGGACTGAAGTTCAGCCCTACAATATAATTTGTTCCTTTGGAACTTTAAAAGAGCCTTCGGCTCGATTCATATTGTAGAGCTGGACTTCAGTCCAGTTTTGTGAGATTAAAATACGTAAACCCGACAGGTTTTTAAAACCTGTCGGGTTTGAAATTTATAGAATATAGATTTTTATTTGATAATCATCGCCAAACCGCCACCGCTTGCTAAATGATATTTTAATTTCGTTGTAGAATCAACGGTTATAATTTCTTTTTTATAATCTACTGCTGCTTTATCGGCATTTACACCATCAGAGAAAATTTCGGCTTGGAATTTTTTGCCTTTTTCAAGGAAAGAAAAATCAATTGTAATATCTCTGGAATCCCAGTTTGTAATGGCGCCTAAATACCAAGTGTTGTCTTTTTTACGAGCGATAGAAACGAATTTTCCAACTTCTCCATCCAAAGCAATAGTTTCATCAAAAACAGTTGGAACTTTAGCGATAAAATCTGTGCTTTCTTGTTCCTTCATAAAAGCTGTCGGGCTATCAGCCATCATTTGTAAAGGAGCTTCAAAAATCGTGTAAAGCGCCAATTGATGACATCTTGTGCCTTGACTCATTGGAGCGGAATGATTTGGTTTAAATTCACTTTTAGTTGCATTTCGCATGGCGCCTGGCGTATAATCCATTGGGCCTGCCATCATTCTGATAAACGGAATTGTAGTGTCGTATAACGGAACATCATCATTTGGAGTCCATTTGTTATTTTCTAGACCTTTTACGCCTTCAAAATTTAAAATGTTAGGGAAAGTTCTTTGAATTCCAGTTGGTTTGTACATTCCGTGGAAATCTAAAACTAATTTATAATTTGCCGCTTTCTGCGAAATATCATAAACTGAATTTACCATTTTAGCATCGTCGCGGTCTAAGAAATCAACTTTGAAACCTTTAATTCCTAGATTAGCATAATTCTTCAAAATTCCGTCTGTATTTTTTGTCAAAGCCATCCAAGAACTCCATAAAATGATTCCAACATTTCGTTCTTTTCCGTAAGCGATTAAAGCTTCTAAATCAACATTCGGATTGTGTTTCATGATGTCTTCTTCCAAACTCCAGCCTTCATCCAAAACCACATATTCGACTTTGTTTTTAGAAGCAAAATCAATGTAATATTTATAAGTCTGCGTGTTGATTCCGGCTTTAAAATCGATGTTGTAAATATTCCAATCGTTCCACCAATCCCACGCCACTTTCCCAGGTTTGATCCAAGAAATGTCTTTGATTTTTGAAGGTTCCGCTAATTTCTGAACCATATCATTATTCGCTAAAACGGCATCATTTTCAGAAATTACAATTGCTCGCCAAGGAAAAGTTCTTGTTCCTTTTGTTTTTACTAAATAATCGGCTCTTTCTGTAATTAATCTATTGATATTGTTGAATCCACCGTTGGTTTCTTTTAATGGATATTTAGAAAAACGAGATTCAAAACCCGATTTGTTTGTATTATTCGTAACAAATAATCCAGCATAATCTTCCAAATTAGCTTCTAGAAAAACCGCTTTTTTATGGTTTTTATAATCAATTAAAAACGGAAGAAATGCCAAAGTATCTTTTGCAAATTCACTTATTTTCTTGTTTTCGTAATGTGCTTCAAAAGAAGAAATAAACTGATCTTTCGGATTCCTCAAATCTCTCACATACGGCATTAAAGTGCTGTAATCTTGATCGAAATTCAAAACCACTTCTTCAGATTTTATGGTAATATCTTTTTTCTTTTTTGTGATAAAACGATACGCAGCACCATCATCAAAAACACGATATTCTATGCTGAAATCATTTTTAAAGTTTATTGTCAGCTGATTGTAATGATTTTGAACTGATTTCTTTTTGTAAAGTGGCGTTTCAAACGAATTATTTACAGTTTCTTTTTTAGAATTGATAACAATTGGATTTTTTCCTAAAATTTGATTTTCATCCAAAGTCAAAGACATTTCTGATGGAGCTAAAATCAAATCTTTTTCATGAGAAATCGACCATGAAATCTTATCATTCACAGAAATTTTAACTTCAATCTTTCCATTAGGAGAAGCTACTGTAAAATCCTGTTTTTTCTGTGAAAAAGAAAGATTTAAGGATAGTAAGCAAAAAAGAATAAATGTATTTTTCATGCTGTTTTTTATCAAATTTCGATTTTGTTATTCTGTAGAGACGCACTGCAGTGCGTCTACGTTCAGTTTTCTTTAAGGATATTCTTTGCGTAAGACGCACTGCAGTGCGTCTCTACAGAAAATAGGGATGGATTCAGGTTTATTTTTTCAATTTCAAATTATAATCTTTTACAATTTCCAATGTCGATTTATCTCCGTTAAAAACAGAATTTAAACCTTGCGGTTCTTGCGGAGGATCTGTAGTTAGTGGCTCGCCAGGATTCCATTTTCCGTCAGGATGAATTGCTTTTCCTTCTCCTCCATAACCCCAGAAATTGGCTGCTTGCAACGGACCGCCATTTTTATGGCTTTCGACCACTCTTCCAAAAATGTAGCTATAAAACTGATCGCGATGAACTGAAGAAGCTCCTGCATTTAAATTTTCATTTTCTCTAGGAAGTCCGAACTCTTCAATGATAATTAGTCTCTTTAAATTGTTGGCAACTTTAATATGATCGTCAATGTATTTTCCAGCGTTTTCGATTGTTGCAGGCATTGTTGCTTCGGCATTATCGGCTTTAAACCAGTTCCAGTTTTTAGGCCAAATGTGCATCGTCAAATAATCGATATTCGGATTCTGGTGCGTTCTTTCGAAGATTTCCATGCTGTCGTTCGAGCTGTTTTTTCCTTCAGAACCTGTTGAAACCAAGTGATTTTTATCTAAACTATCAATTAAATCCACAATGTTATTCAGCCATTTAGTGAATTTAGCTTCGTTTTCTTTTGTAAAAAGTCGTGGTTCATTTCCAACTTGCCATGCCATAATCGTATTATCCTCAGTATATTTCTTTTTAGAATAGGGATTTGTTCTTCCAATAATAAACTTCACATGATTATTTAGCGCTTCCATGCAAGGTTCGCAGCTATGAAATTGCTCTGTATAAGACATAAACTGAGGCCATGTATTTGGTGGAATATTTGGTACAGGAACAGGACCTTTGCCATTCCATTCTAAATATTGCGACATTCCGCCCGACCATTCCCAGTTATTCGTTAAATACAAAACTGCATACATATTGCGTTTGCCCATTTCGTTAATCAAGAAATCCAAACCGTCCAATAAATCTTCGTCGTATTTTCCTTGTTCGTATTGTAAGGCTGGACGAACGGTAAAATCGTATTTTCCGCCATCAGCACCAACCAAAATACGTAAATTATCAATTCCGTTTTTCTTCATAAAATCCAATTCGCGCAAAAGTCTTTTTCTGTCTCCTATTTTTTTAGAAGCGAGCATACTTCCGTACCAATAATTGGTTCCTATGTACGAGTAAGGCTTATCGCCTTTGTAAAATTGGTTTCCTTTTACCGTAATTTTTTCTTGCGCCTGACAAGCAATTGCAGTAAAAATCATAACGAATGAAAGGGTTTTAAAAAGTCGGTTTTTCATAATTTGTATTTTAAGGAGCTAATCCTGCTATCCGTTGCAATCTTTTGTGGCGAACCCCGCCACAAAAGGATTTTCACTTCTATTAGGGCTAGGGCTTTACGTTATTTTAGAAGTCTTGATTTTAACTTAAAAATCTTTTCAGTCTTTAATTCGATTGATAAGTTCGAGACAGGCACGACCATTATGATAAGGGCATTTCCAAAAGCCTGCTTTGTCTTTTTTTATAGTATAATAATCATCATAAATACCCCAGAACCATTCTCCGTTTTTGTGGTCGATCATATGTTTCTTGGTAAATTTCCAGATTTTGTAGACAATGTCTAAATATTCTTCTTTTCCTGTCAATTGGTATGCGTTATAGAAACCGATTAAAGCTTCTGCCTGCGGCCACCAATGTTTTTCTAGGATTAATTCTTTTTTCTCAGGATCATATTCGTACCATAATCCGCCATCAGAATCAAGGCCTTCTTTTGTGGCTTCTGCGATTTGAATAGCGTATTTTTTAAAATTGGCAATTAATTTTTCATTTCCTGAAATTTCGGCGCATTGCTGTAAAAGCCATGCCGCTTCAATATCATGTCCATAGGAAATCACATCTGGCTTTTCTTTCCAATTTTCATCAAAAAACAAACGCAAATGACCCGTTTTGGTGTTGATGAAATATTTCTCGATTGTTTTTAATAATTCAATAATGTCTTTTAACAATTTTTCATCTTTCCAGACTTTATACAAATTCACATAACCTTCAATAATATGAAGATGCGTATTCATAGTTTTCTTCTCGTTGGCATCTTTTGCACTTAAACGCAAATCTTCAATTGGCTGCCAATCTCTGGTAAAAGCTTCAAAATAGCCTTTTTTTACAGGATCGTAACTATGTTCTTGAATTTTTGCATATAAGTTTTTAGCTATTTCTAAAGCTTTTTCTTCTTTAGAAATTACATAATATTCAGATAATCCATAAATCGCAAAAGCTAAAGCATAAATCTGATTTTTGGTGTCTTTTGGAGTTTTATCCTCATTAATACTCCAAAAAAGACCTCCAAATTTTGTGTCATAAAAATAAGCTGCGAGAAATTTGAAAGCTCTTTCTGCCAGTTTTTTGTGGTTTTCGTTTTTTGTGGTTTGATAGCTGGCAGAGAATGTCCAAAGAATTCGGGCGTTTAAAACCGAACCTTTTTCTGCATTTGCAATCAGATGATCATTAAAATCGATTTGGCCAACAAAACCTCCATATTGATCATCGATAGTACGCTCCGACCAATATTTTAAGATAGAATGTAGTTCTGCGGTTAGTTCCGATTTTAAAAGCTTTTTTTGTAATGACACGATATTTTAAATTGCGTTGTTTTTTTCGATTTGATTAATGATAGTTTGCACTGAACCAGCTGAAATAAAAGTATCTGCTGGTGTATTGATTACATAATCAACTAATTTGTCTACAGAAGAAACTGCCACGTGCATGCGTGTGTCTGAAGAAGCGTAATAAACGTAAACCGTTCCGTCTTCGTCTTCGATCCATCCGTTAGAAAATAAAACATTCGAAACGTCTCCAACTCTTTCAACTCCCTCAGGTCCCATAAAATGCCCAGCTGGAACGTGAGTTACTTTAGAAATGTCATTCAAATCGGTCATGAACATGTATAAAGTGTAACGTAATCCTGCAGCTGTATTTCGAACGCCGTGTGCTAAATGCAACCAGCCTTTTGATGTTTTAATTGGAGCAGGACCTAAACCGTTTTTCAATTCGTAAATCGTGTGATATTGTTTTCCAAAAATGATTTTCTCGTCTTTCACCACAGGATTTGTCATGTCGTCTACATACCCTAAACCGATTCCACCGCCTGATCCAACATCAATAAAACCATCTTGCGGACGTGTGTATAGAGCATATTTTCCGTTTACAAATTCTGGATGCAAAACAACATTTCTTTGTTGTCCAGTATTCGAAATCAAATCTGGAAGTCTTTCCCAGTTTACCAAATCTTTAGAGCGAACGATTCCTGCATTGGCTACAGCCGAACTTGTATCGCCTTTTGGCGCTTTCGGATCTTTTCTTTCAGTACAGAAAATCCCATAAACAAATCCGTCTTCATGGTTGACTAAACGCATATCGTACACGTTTGTATCTGGCTCTTCCGTTTGTGGAATCACGCAAGGTTTATCCCAAAACTTGAAATTATCAATTCCGTTTGGACTTTCCGCGATAGCAAAAAACGATTTTCTGTCAATCCCTTCTACACGAACAGCCAATAAATATTTATCCTTCCATTTCATTGCTCCCGCATTGAATGCCGCATTCACGCCAATTCTTTCCTGTAAAAACGGATTTGAATCTTCGTTGAAATCAAAACGCCAGTTTAACGGAATATGTGCTGCAGTAACAACTGGATTTTTATAACGCTCGTAAATTCCGTTTCCAACAGTTTCCTGGGGTTCGTTTTTTTGTTCAAGCAGTGTTTTATGTTGTTTTTCTAATGCCGATTTTCTTTCTAGAAAAGGGGCTGAAGAGGTTATTGTTGTCATATCGATAGATTTCGTTGTCTTTGTTTTTTAATGATTTCTCTTTTCGTTTAAATCCTGTTCTATAATCTGTAATTTTTCTTCTGATAAAGGGTAAAATACGATGAAGGCTACTGATATTGCTGCAGCAATTGCTGGAAGAATACTCAGCATTAATTGAATTCCGTTTTGAGCGGTTGCCGTTTGTTCAACATTGGCCTGAAAACCGTAGTAGCCTAAAAGCCATCCTGCTCCAGCACCGCCAATGGTCCATCCGAATTTTTGTGACATTGATGAAGCTGAAAATACTAATCCAGTTGCTCTTCTTCCTTGTTTCCATTCCGAATAATCGGCGCTGTCTGCATACATTGACCAGATTAATGGGAAAATGCATCCCGCACAAATGCTGATTAAAACTTGGAAACTCATGATTAAGAAAACATCTTCTTTTCCGAATAAATAGAAAATCAGACTTAAAATTGCTGCTAAAGCCATTGCGCCAAAGAAGGTTTTCTTTTTACCAATTTTATTGGCAATTGGCGTTGCAATGATGACTCCGATGATGTTTGCCGCTTGTCCTAAAACCAAATAAATTGAAGTTGGCGTCATGTGGAAATCGGTTCCAAAAAGTGAAAAATCGAAGTTTACATTACTGCTTACATAGTATTTGAAGTAGTATACTGCCGCACCATCGCGAATAGAATTAAATACTAAAGCTCCAATTCCTGCGCCAAGTAAAATCCACCAAGGTCTATTTTTCCATAGATCTTTTAAATCTTCTTTTAAATTATTTTGTTCATCTTCAATTGGTTTTATTCTTTCTTTAGTGAATAAAAAACAAGCCCAAAAGAAGATAGTTGTAATTAATCCGAAAACGGCAATTGTAGCCAACCAACCTGATTTTGAATTTAAATTTCCTCCAAAATAATTTACCAAAGGCTCAATCAGCCAAAGCGCCAGAAGACTTCCGCCAAAAGCGAAAACCATTCGGTAAGATGAAAGCGTATTTCTTTCTTTTCTGTCAGAAGACATAACACCCAAAAGTGACGCGTAAGGAACGTTGATTAAAGAATAAATCATCATCATTAGCGAATAGGTTACGTAAGCATAAATGATTTTTCCTTTTTCGTCAAAATCTGGAGTGTAAAAAGTTAAAACTCCAATCACGGCAAAAGGTATCGCTACCCAAAGTAAATAAGGTCTAAATTTTCCCCATTTGCTTTTGGTTCTATCGGCTAGAATTCCAACAATTGGGTCAAAGCAAGAATCCCAAATTCTAGTAATTAAAAACATGGTTCCAACTATAGCAGGCGCCAATCCGAAAACGTCGGTGTAGAAAAATAGCAGATACATGCTGAAAATTTTCCAAAACATAGATGAAGCCGCATCACCAAGTCCGTAACCAATTTTTTCTTTTAAACTAATTTTGTCGTGCATTAGATTTCTTTTAAAGATTGTAATTTATTTTGGGGCATTATTTTAATTTTTTTTGAATGTCTTTCTCAAAGATGGTTTGGTCAAGATTATAAAAATCAGTAAAATCCTTTTCGCTTACTTGACCTGAAAATGGCGCGTAGTAATGCATTTTTTGTTCCTTTTCCTGCCAGCCGTGATTTCTCCAAAGCAGTACATAAGAAATTTTATAGTCTCCAATAGCTTTCAATAAAGTTCCTGTCCACCATTTTGGGTCTGGAACTGCTTCATATCCTGCTTCTGCAAGAGCCATCAATTTATGTTTTTTTAAGCTTATTTCGTTTAATATTTTAAATTGATTTTGAACTTCGGTAATGAATTTTTCTCCATTAGAATCATTACTGTTTTGATACGTATCAAAACTCAACATGTCAACATAATTGTCACCAGGATAATTGGTTAGGAAATCATTTTCGCTTCCAAAACTTCCTGTGTTGTAAACGTAAATTAAGTTGTGAACGCCTTTTTTCTGAAGGTAATCAAAAGTAAATTTCCAAGCTGTTTTGAATTCTTCTGGAGTGCAATTTCCTTTTCCCCACCAAAACCATCCGCCAGTCAATTCGTGAAATGGTCTAAAAAGAATTGGAATGTTTTTGCCGTTTTTATCTTTTAAAGACAAAAAGAAAACAGCTGCTTTATCCAGCCAAGAAGTGAATTTTTTATGGTTTTCTGCTCCAGGTAAAATCGTTTTTAAAGAATTTGGGCTGTTGTCCCAAGCATTTTTTCCTGTTGCTGGATTATCAAAATGCCAGCTGATGGTTGAAATTCCGCCTCTTGCATTGGCTTCAATAATGTATTGTTTCATTTTAGCAAAAGGAACTCCATCAATATTATTTGGACTATCGTTTTCTAAACCCGCAATATCCCAGCCGTAAACCGCAGGATAATCGCCAACAACATCTTTTACGTCGCTTCTTCCGTCTTCATATTTCCATTTTACACCATAAGCCAAGTCGTCTTGATGACCAAATAAAAAGCCTTTTTGAGTTAAAGCATTGAGTTCTTTGTATAAAGATTTAGCTTCTGTTGTTGCTTTTTTATCTGAAAGTGACAAATTAGTATTACTAGTGCTTTTTTGAGATAAACACGAACTGCTTATTATAGTGACAGTTAAAAGCGTTAAAAAATGTTTTTTCATCGAAAAATATGAGTTGGTTGTTTGGCTAAAAGTTAGATAAACAAAGGTTTACAGTTTTTAAATCACAGTGTTTTTTCTGCCGAAAAATCTCTATGCGATTAGGGTTAAAATTATTAAAACTATAAAAAGTTATTTAATAAAAAATGATTAATGTTTATTATTAATATTCTTTTTAAAGAAATGATAAATTAATTTTTTCAAAGATAAACGGATGAATATCGTGTAATTAATATTATTTTATCAATTATATATCATATTATTGCAATCAAAAAAACGAATATATTACTTTCCTGAAATAGTTTTTAAGATGGGTACTACGAAAAATTTTTATAGAGAAATTGCTCCGCTTGCGGCGAGCGACAGCTTTCTGGTTTTTGATCGCGTAAAAGATAGCTTTGATTTTCCGGTTCATTACCATCCTGAATTTGAGATCAATTTTATCCAAAATGGAAAAGGAGTGAAGAGGGTTGTGGGAGATAATATTGAAGAAATTGATAATGTCGAACTGGTTTTAATTGGGCCGAATTTATATCATGGTTGGGAATTGAATAAATGCACGAGTAAAAAAATACATGAGATAACCATTCAGTTTCATAATGATCTTTTTCATGAATCTTTGCTGTCAAGACGTATTATGAATCCGATTCGAGATATGTTTAACCGATCCATTCATGGTATTCTTTTCTCGAAAAAAACTGCGGAAGAATTGATGCCAAGGCTTGTCAGGCTTTCTAAATTGGATGGTATGGATTATTTTCTTGAAATTACTTCTTTATTATACGATCTAGCCAATTCCAGAAATCAACGTTTGCTTTCTACTTATACGGTTGATTATGATACTTTTGATGATTACGATAAAATGAAATTGGTTTACGAGTATGTGCAGAAACATTTTGCTGAAAAGATCACGTTAGAAGATGTGGCTAATGTGGCAAGTATGTCGATTATCTCTTTTAACCGATTTATAAAAAAGAGAACGGGAAAAACGTTTGTCAATTATATCAATGATATCAGAATTGGCTATGCGGCACGTTGGCTGGTAGAGAAAGATATGAGTGTTTCGGAAGTGGCTTTTAAATCTGGTTTTAATAATATAGCCAACTTCAATCGTAGTTTTAAAGCGACAAAAAACTGTACGCCAAGCCAATATCGTGAAGAATTTTCTGGTTTAAAACGTATTTTGTAATGATACTTTTTTGTCATAAGTAAATATTATTTTTAACGAAAACGTTTGATTTTTGCGATTTCGTTGTTTTTTATTCATTGTTTGTGTTTTTTAGAGAGTTGTGTTTGCGAATAATTTAAAAAATATGCGATTTTATTTTAATATGTGTTTTTTTATTCGATTCTAGTAAAAATATTATCATTAAATGATATAATACTATTGATTTGATAACACTCTCTGTTATAGATTTGTTAAATAATTTAAAAGTAAAATTACCCTGGCATTTACTTTTGAATTGTGCAACTAAACAAATTTAACTAACCAAACACTTATTATGAAAAAACTAATGACTAGCTTCATTCATTGGATGGCTGACCACAGAGCCGTTCCTTTGATATTAATTTTGTTACTGACAAGTAATTTTATTACGGCTCAGGTAAAGGTTTCGGGAACTGTTTCTGATGAGAAGGGACTATCTATACCAGGTGCCAATATCGTAGTTACAGGTACAAAAAAGACGGCTTCAACGGATTTTGATGGAAAATATTCTATCGATGCTCCTGCAAATTCTACTATTACGATCTCGTTTATTGGATATGTTGCGCAAACAGTCAACGTTAAAAATGGGGGAACAATTAATGTTGTTCTGAAATTGAGTGCTGAAGATTTGCGCGAGGTTCTAGTAAACGTAGGATATAGAAGTGTGAAGAGAAAGGATTTAACGGGAGCTATTTCTACTGTTACTTCTAAAGATTTTGCAGATTCTCCACAAGTGTCTGTAGATCAATTGTTACAAGGTCGTGCTGCAGGGGTGACAGTTACAAATAATTCTGGACAGCCGGGAGGTAGTGTCTCAGTAAAAATTCGTGGAACTACTTCTATTTCAGGAACTAATGAGCCATTGTATATTGTGGATGGTATTCCGATTTCGGGAGATGCTGCTAATACTGCTACTGGAGGTTCAATCGTTACAGGTTATTTGGGAACAAACACAGGAAACGTAACTTCTAGTCCTATTGCTTTCTTAAATCCTAATGATATAGAAACATTAGATATTTTGAAAGATGCTTCTGCAACAGCTATTTATGGTTCTAGAGCGTCAAATGGGGTTGTTATTATTACTACAAAAAGAGGGAAAAAAGGAGTGGGAAAAATCGCGTATGATACGTATTTCTCCATTCAAAATGTAACTCGCTTATTAGATACTATGACTTTAAATCAATACGCTGCACAGCAAAATGCTTTGGCAGCTGTATATGGTGTTACTCCAAGAGATGAATTTGCTGTTCCGTCTGTTTTGGGCAATGGAACAAATTGGCAGGATGAGATTTACAAAACGGCGATAATGAATAATCATCAGATTTCGTTTTCAGGGGCAAAGGATGGCACTAACTATTACATTTCTGGAGGTTATACCAATCAGGAAGGAATTGTTATTGGATCTGCTTTTAAAAGATATAGCTTTAAAACGAATGTTGACAGTAAGCTAAAAGATTGGTTGACTGTTGGAGTGTCTATTGGTGCAGGTGTAACGAATGAAGATATTACAATTAATGGTGCTAGCAATGGTATTATTAGTACTTCTATTTTATCGACGCCAGATGTTGCGGTAAAAGATACTAATGGCAATTATTCAGGACCGCCAGCAGATGGGTCAATAGGAGTTTGGATCAATCCGGTAGCTTCGGCTCTTATGAATACTAATAAGTTAATTAAAAAGAATTTTATTGGAAATTTTTACGCCAATTTTAGAATAGCAAAAGGGCTTGAATACAGATTTGATCTTGGTGGATCTACTAATATTGACAATTTTGAAGGATTTCAGCCTACTTATAAATGGGGTGCAGCGGTTAGAGAAACAAATCAGTTGACAGAGCGAGCAAACAATTGGTATCAGCTTAATATTAAAAACGTTTTAACTTACAAGGTTGATGCGGGTAATCATCATTTTAATATTTTAGCTGCTCAAGAGGCTAATGATAGTCATTGGTTCGGAAATTCGCAAACCGTTTCTGGCTTGTTGAGTAATGATATTCATTCTATCAGTTTAGGTGATCCAGATACAATTGTAGCTTCAGAATATAAAGGAAGCTCTGCTTTTTACTCTTTCTTCGGAACTTTTAATTATGATTATAATAATCGTTATGGATTGCAGGCAACGATGAGAGCTGATGGAAGCTCTAATTTTGGACCGGGTCAAAAATGGGGTTACTTTCCTTCTATTTCAGGTTATTGGAAACTTTCAAACGAAAGTTTTATGGAAGGCACTAGAGAATATATTGATAACATCAAAATTAGAGGAGGTTACGGCGAGACTGGAAACCAAAATATTGGCGGTGGCGGTTATATGAGTACGGTTCGTGCCATAAAATCGGCAATGGGTAATTTCTTTACGGTTAATAATATCGCAAATCCTGATTTGACTTGGGAAACTTCTGAACAAACCAACTTAGGTTTGGATTTTACACTTTTTCATTCGAAACTTCAAGCAACATTTGATGTGTACAGAAAACAGTCCGCAGGATTTTTGTTTGTCTTACCATTGCCATATTATGTTACTGGTACGGATGCTTATCAAGGAGGTTTAGGAGCGCCTAGTGTAAATTTAGGAAGCTTAAGAAATCAAGGTTTTGAGATGACTTTGGATTACAATACTAAGTTTGGAAAAGATTTTTCATGGAATTCAAAAGTGATTTTTACTACCAATAAAAATAAACTGATGAGTTTACAGGATAATTTTGATTTAACAAAAGATGTGATGCTGAATGATTATACTACTAAAGCAGTCACAAAAACCATAGTGGGGCAACCAGTTGGTCAATTTTACGGCTATCAGGCAGTTGGTATTATTAGAACTAATGAGCAATTGGCCAATGCGCCTATCCCTTTTACAGGAAACAAAGCAGTAAAAAGCCAATTAGGAGATGTTGAATACGTAGATCAAAATAAAGACGGTCTAATTGATGACAAGGATTTAACGTACATTGGTAATCCACAGCCAAAATTTACTTACGGATTCAATAATACTTTTACATATAAAAATATTGATTTAGGGGTCTTTTTACAAGGATCTTATGGCAACAAAGTAATGAACTTGACAAGACGTGCGGGGACTAAAAACCAGCGTTTGTATGAAAATCAATTAGCAGAAGCGGCAGATTTTTGGACACCAGAAAATACAGATGCCAAATATCCTAGACCCGATGGTGGTGATGGACATCCTAATATAGCAATCTCTGATCGTTATGTGGAAGATGGCTCGTTCTTAAGAATTCAACAGGTAACTTTAGGTTATAATATGCCGTCGGACGTGATTTCAAAAGCAAGTATTAGTAAACTAAGATTCTATTTTGGTATTCAAAATCTTTACACATTTACTAAATATACAGGATATGATCCTGAGGTAGGATCTTACAATCAAGATCCGCTATTATCAGGAATCGATTCTGGGCGTTATCCAACCAATCGTAGTTTCACTTTTGGAATGAATTTAGAATTTTAATTACTACTCTTATGAAAAAATATATCAATATAAAGACCTTAGTTTTATTCTTAACACTAGGTTTGGCAACTACTTCTTGCAGTGAAGATTTTTTGGATCGCCCATCTGAAGATAGTTACAGCAGTGATCAATTTTATAATACGGATGAACAGGTTGCAAGAACTACGTACGGAATGTATGGTGCAATGTGGGCTCCTTATTATACTAAGAACTTTTATGCATTGTCGGAACTATCATCGGGGAATTGTTTAGCGTATGCTGATGGACCAGAATTGATTCAGTTTAAATTGACATCTGACAGCCCAATTTTGCTAGATCCTTGGAGAGCTTGTTTTGCAATTGTGGCACAGTCCAATAACTTAATTAATAATATTGAAAAAAATGCTACTGGAGATGTAAGTAAAGCAGTAATTAAAAACACAATTGCTGAAGCGCATTTTTTTAGAGCTATAGCCTATTTTTATTTGGTTCGTTTGTATGGGCCAGTGCCAATTATAGAAGATAATTTGGCTTTGGCAAAAGATCCAATGGTGAATACAAACAGAATTGAGGATGTTTATACGTTTATAGAAAACGATTTGAAATATGCAGCAACAAATCTAAAATCAAAAATAAGATCTAGATCTGCTAGTGGAGACAATATTTTTGTAACTCAAGGTTCTGCTGAAGCATTTTTAGCTAAAGTGTATTTGTATGAAAAGAAATATGCAGACTCTAAAGCAATGGCTGAAAAAGTGATTAACTCTGGGGAGTTTGGGTTACTGCCAAATTTTGCAGATTTGTTTTTGACAAGTAAAAATAACAACGAAGAATCTATTTATTCTTGGCAATGGTCTGGTGCTATAAACACTTACGGAGGAGGAAACTTCTCTAATATTCAATATGGTTTAGATATTTTGAATGATAATGCTTCATACGGTGCTACTTATGTTCCAAGTAATGATGTTCAGGATGCTTTTGAAATTGGAGATTTAAGAAGAAAAGAGTCATTTATGATTTATGGAGATTCTTATCCTAACCTTAAAGGAGATGGTGTCGTAGGTTTTGTTATGGACAAAACAAAATATCCAGATGCATTAGGTAATACAGGAGCTGCTGTTAAGAAATATGTTGTAGGCCAAGTTACTAGCGAGACAGGTCCGGCTGATGGATGGGGAGGAATGAATAACTGTAATTATATTATGCGTTATGCTGATCTTTTATTAATTCACGCTGAGGCAATTATGGCTGGAGCTGATGAAACAACTAATGCTGCAGCAAAAGAGTCTTATAATAAAGTGAGATTTAGAGCGGGTCTTGGAATTTTAGGGGCTAATGTGCCTTTAACGAAAGCAGCTTTATTTCATGAGCGTAGAGTTGAATTTGCTTTTGAAGGAGAATTTTGGTTCGATTTAGGAAGATTGCCACGTCAGGAAGCAATTAATATCATTTCTCAGCAAGATAGAGGTTTTGATTCTCAAGGGGTAATGCATTATACGCCAACTCCAACAGATTTTATTTATCCAAAACCAGATATCGAAGTTAGAAAAAATCCAAAATTGAAAGAGGCGCCAGTTCCTTACACTTTCAAATAATTTTTTAAAAGTAAATCACTATGAAAAATATAAAAAATAAAATGATATTGAAGTTGTGTTTTTTGGCTTCGATTTCAATTTTGCTGTTGACTTCTTGTTCAAATGATGATTCGAACGGTTCTTCTGGAAAGCTTGAAGTAACAAGTGTCAGTAAATCTGTTGTTGATGATCCTTTGGTTGATGGGGATAGAGAAGTAGATGTCCTTACAGATGTTATTAATGCAGGAAATTATTATATCATTAGAGGATCTGGTTTTGCGACATTAAAATCAATATCATTTAATGGATTGGAGTCTTATTTTAATCCAACATTCGTAACAGATAATGCTATTGTGGTCTTGGTCGATGCAAAAACACCATACTATAATGAAATGGATGAGATGAAAATCGTTACAAACAAAGGAACTTTAAGTTATAAAATAGCGATAAGACCTCCAAATCCTAATATTACAGGATTTCCTGTTAATTCAAATCCAGGAGATGTTATTACTATTACAGGTGAGTATTTCTTGCGTCCTAAAGTGAATTTTGGAGATATTCAAGTAGAGCCAATTTCTTCTACATTAACAGAGATTGTGGTTAAAGTTCCTGAAGGAAGTTACCTAAAAACCTTGTCAGTAACCAATGTATCGGGAACAACAGTGGCTTCGCAAGTAATAGGTTCTGAAATTTATGATGACGTTTTCACTAATATTTGGGGCTGGCAATCTCTTTGGGATGGAACTAATGAGTTTGATGCCGCTTACGCTAAAGATGTTCAGCAAGGTACTAAGTGTATTCAATGGAAAGCTGGAGAATGGGACGGATATGTTATTGGTATTAACAATTGGTCTTATCATGATACAGGTAAATTTAAAGCGGTAAGATTTTGGGCTAAAGGTGAAAAAGCAGGAAAAGTGAAGTTTTTTGCTAATGGAGATGCTGAAAAGAATATTGTGATAGTTGATGTCAGAACTTCTTGGACGTATGTTGAGGTGCCATATAGTTCACTGGGTAATCCAACTGAATTATCTCAAATTGGATATCAAGAGTTTGGTGGCTTCGGCGGAAATGTGATCTATCTAGATGATATCGGATTGGTGCTTAAATAATTGTTAGGATTCAAAAAAATAGATTGCAGCAAAAGTGTAGTCTATTAATCTGAACCATAATTAAAAAACTAAAAGAGAATTTATGAAAAATATATATAATAAAGTAAAACATATTGCTCTAAGTGTCTTTTTGGTTGTTGCAGCTTCTTCCTGCGATAACGAAATTGAAGATATTGGAGGAGCACAGCAAAATTACAATACAGCATATGGTTTAATTCAAGCAAATAGTAACTTAACGACGTTTGTAAAAGCAATAAAATTAGCTGGTTTAGAATCGACGTTAGATACAGCTGATAATTATACTTATTTTGTTCCAAACGATGCTACTTTCGATGCTTATTTGGTAGCCAATGGTTATGTAAACGATTTAGGATATCCAGATATTAATTTGGTACCTGTAGCAGATTTGAAACAATTGGTTTTGAGCCATGTTATTAAAGGCGTGAAGAAAAGAGTTGCTAAACTTGAAGGTGTTGAAGCTGATTATTTGACAACCGGAGATTATGCAACAATGGCAAATGCGTTGAATCCTGATCTATATCTGTTAAGCATTAATGTAACCAATAATGTTTTAAAGGTTAATGGATCTGATAAAGAAGCGCCTGGATTGGATTATTACGGAACAAATGGTTTTGTAAATGTTTTGAGTAATGTGATAGAATTAACTCCTCCAGCGCCTTCAATTACAAGCTTGTCGCAAGTCTTAGCTTCTCCTGGAGATGTAATCACCATTACAGGTCAGAACTTTGTAAAGGTGAAAAGCGTAAAATTCGGATCTACTGCCGCTACATTTACTACAGTGTCTAAGACAGAAATAAAAGCAACTGTTCCAGCAGATTTTGATTCCTATGCTCTTATTGTTGTAGAGACAGAGTTTGGAGTTTCTGCTCCAAGCGGTATTGGTCTTAAATACTTATTATACGAAGACTCATTGAAAGGATGGGGCTGGGGCTGGGGAGGAGATATAACCTGGGAAAGCACAGAAAAAGTGAGCAGAGGAACTTATGCGATTAAAAAAGTGGCAGAAGCTTGGAGCGGACTTTTTATGCACTCAGATTTGCTCCTAAAAGCTTCAGATTATCAATTCGTTAAAATGTCTATATTCCCAACAGAAAGCACTAAAATTATGGTTACCATAAATAGTGACACGGGTGATTCTGCTAAAGGTACTACAGTTACTTTAGTGCCGGGACAATGGAATAATATTTCAATTCCTATTTCAGCTTTGCATCCTGAACTTTTGACTGATGGAAATTTTGATAGTGTGTTTATTCAAGAATTTTCTGGAGGAACAATTACTCCGTCTAGCATTCTTTATATAGACGATATAGGATTTTTATAAAAATAATATTTGTTATGAGTTAGTTTGAGGTATTCCCTAATTGAGAAATTAGGGAATATCTTTTTTAAAATAGATAAAGAATGAAAAAAATAATTTTAGGATCTCTGCTGAGTATTTCGAGTTTTGTATTCAGCCAAGGAAATACGCATAAACAGCAAGGTGGAAAATTTGATGGTCTTGCGATGACACCGCCAATGGGGTGGAATTCGTGGAATACTTTTGCAACCAATATTGACGAAAAATTAGTAAAAGAAACGGCTGACATCATGGTTTCTTCTGGTTTAGCCGCGGCTGGTTATAATTATATTGTTTTAGATGATGGATGGATGACGCACGAGCGTGATGCAAACGGCGATTTAGTTCCAGATCCGACAAAATTTCCAAGCGGAATGAAAGCGCTTATCGATTATGTGCACAGCAAAGGTCTGAAATTCGGATTGTATAATTGTGCAGGAACTAAAACCTGTGCAGGTTATCCAGGAACAAGAGGTTATGAATATCAAGATGCGAGATTTTATGCAAAATTGGGTGTAGATTTCTTAAAATATGATTGGTGTAATACAGAAGGCATTACAGCAAAGGAAGCGTATACAACGATGAGTAATGCATTAAAAACAGCTGGAAGACCAATTGTTTTTAGTCTTTGTGAATGGGGAGACAATCAGCCGTGGGAATGGGGGAAACCAATTGGAAATCTTTGGAGAATTTCTGGAGATATTTATCCTTGTTTTGACTGCGAATTCAAACATCCAGAAAATTGGTCGTCTTGGGGATTTATGAAAATTGCGGATATGCGAAAAGACATTCGTAAATATTCTGGTCCAGATCATTGGAATGATTTTGATATGATGGAAGTTGGAAATGAAATGAACGATACCGAAGATAAAACGCATTTTGCCATGTGGTGTATGCTTTCGTCGCCTTTATTCACAGGAAACGACTATCGTAAAATGTCTAAAGAAACTTTAGCGATTTTGACCAATAAAGAATTGCTTGCGGTTAATCAAGATAAACTTGGAATTCAAGGGTTTAAATATGTAATTTTAGACGGAGTAGAAGTGTGGGTAAAACCACTTTCTGATGGAGTTTGGGCTTTAAGTTTTGTAAATAGAACCGAAACTTCAAAAAAAGTCAATTTCGATTGGAAGAAAAACAATATCAAAGACGCCGATTTCGGATACGACGCTGATTTCAATAAAACAACTTTCAAAATAAAAGATCTTTGGAAAAACAAAGAAATCGGAAATACCAAGAAAGCTTTTACAGCCGAAATAGCTTCTCATGATGTTATTACCTTAAAATTAATTCCTTAAATTAAATATAGTATGAAATCAAAGTTTTGGTATGCTGCTTTTTTTCTTTTGCTATTTGTAAATGTTTCAAAAGCACAATTTGTGAAAAAACATGGGCAATTAAGTATTCTTGGAACTCAGCTCGTAGATAAAGAAAACAATCCGATTGTGCTCCGTGGGCTCAGTTTTGGGTGGCATAGCATGTGGCCAAGATTTTATAATGAAAAAGCAGTAAGCTGGTTGAAAAAAGATTTTAATTGCAATGTGGTTCGCGCCGCAATGGGAATCGAACTTGGAGAATACTCCTATATAAAAGATCCGCAGTTTTCTAAAGAAAAAATAGAAGCCGTTGTTAACGGAGCTATAAAATCTGACATTTATGTAATTATAGATTGGCACAGCCACAATATAAACCTTAAAGAAGCAAAAGAATTCTTTGCAGAGATGTCAAAAAAGTATGCCAAGTATCCTAATATAATATATGAAGTATTTAACGAGCCAGATTATGAAACTTGGTGGGAAGTAAAAAACTACGCAGAAGAAGTTATTAAAGTCATTCGAGAAAACGATCCTAATAATATAATTTTAGTTGGCTGTCCGCATTGGGATCAAGATATCGATCTTGCTGCCGAAGATCCCATAAGAGGTTATACCAATATAATGTATACGATGCACTTTTATGCCGCAACTCATGGTAAAGAATTAAGAGAAAGAACCGATAGAGCTATCAAAAGCGGTTTGCCAGTTTTTATTTCAGAATCGGCAGGAATGGAAGCCTCTGGAGATGGACCGATAAATTACAAAGCTTGGCAAGAATATATAGATTGGATGGAAGCTCGAAAATTAAGCTGGATTACATGGTCAGTATCCGATAAAGACGAAACTTGTTCGATTTTAAAGAAATCAGCTAAATCGGAAGGAAAATGGAAAGACGAAGATTTAAAAGAATCGGGAATTAAAGTCCGAGAATATTTAAGGAAATACAATAAAGAAGAATAAATAGTTTGTTAGATTAAAATAGAAGGAAGCCTGCTCCAATAGGAGCAGGCTTTTTTGTTTTTTACTTTCTTTTTTTTCTAAAAAAAAGAAACTATAGTTAAGGAGTGTTTATGATGAAAAGTAGGTTTGATTTTGTAGGAATAATTTTTCTCATTTTACTTGTTTTAGTAACGTGTTTTTTTAGTTTTGAAAATCTACTAAATTTTTTAATTTTTGATTGTACCCCTAAAATTTTAGGGGGTATGTTGTTTTTAAAAGCATTTTAATGTTTTGTTTTGTAGTTTTTATCTGTTGTATTTCTAAAATACCTGTTTAAAAGTGAATTTTTGTATAAAATTGTTTTGTTGAATTTTCAAAAACAAATATCTATAAATATCAAATATTGATTATTGGCGATTTAATTTTTGTAATCCGTAATTCTTCGTCTAAAACGTCAAAAAAGCAGTTTTGGATTATTCTACTCATACAAAAGTTAATAAATTCGCTAATGAAAATGATGATGATTTGAAGGGCGCATGAGAGGTTTTAGAAATGACTATACTATTAAGTAGATATATAAAAGATTAACTAACCAGAATCAATTTAATAACTAAAAACCAAATTAAAACATGAAAAAAGCATTTCACATTTTAGCCGCGATGTTAACAAGTTCTTTTGCCTTTGCCCAAGAAGAGGAAGCAGCTGCTCCAGCAACCACATGGGGAGGTTCTGCAGATGCGTACTATAAATATGATTTTTCAAAACAAATGAATGGATTAACGAGCTTTACCAACTCACAGAATTCATTCGAATTAGGAATGGCATCGATTGAAGCGGGGCATACTTTTGGAAAAGCGTCTGTTTTTGTAGACTTAGGTTTTGGAAAAAGAGCAGCAGAATTTTCATATAATGAGACGCCAGATAAAGATGCAAGCGCAAAATTTATGATTAAACAATTATTTTTTACATACAATTTAACTGAAGAGTTTAAAGTAGTAGCAGGTAGTTTCGGAACTCATATCGGATATGAGGTGCTAGATGCGGTTGATAACAAAAACTACAGTATGTCTTATGCGTTTTCTTACGGACCATTTTTTAATACTGGGGTTAAAGCGCAATATACTTCCGGTAAATTTACTGCTATGTTAGGATTAACCAACCCAACAGATTTTAAATCGGCTATGGATGCAGGTTCTTATCAAAAAACGTTCATTGGACAAGTAGGGTATATTGGTGATACAGGGAGTGCTTATTTGAATTTTACAACAGGAAGTACTAATCCAATTCCAGGAAGTATAATTCCAGTTTCAGATGAAAATAAAACGCAGTTTGATTTGACAGCATCTAAAACAATTAGCGATAGTTTTGCACTTGGATTAAATGCGACTTATGCTAAAACAACAAATGATTTTGATAGTAATTTAGACGGAGATTGGTTTTCTGTAGTAGGATATGCTACTTACACCTTTAATCCAGCATTGCTTTTAGCTTACAGAATGGAATATTTTGATGCTAAAGATGCAGCTCCAAGTTTAGGAACTTTAGCAGGGTCTAATGTGTTTGCTAATACAGTTTCTCTGAACTACAAAGTTGGGAAATTGACTATAATTCCTGAGCTAAGATACGATGCGGCATCTGAAGATATATTCTTAGATAAAGATGCATTACCAACAGGCGGAAGTTTCTACGCTTTAATTGCAACAACATACTCTTTCTAGAGATAAAGATTGATATTTTTTTTTTTTTTTTGGAGCTGTCGAAACATTCTAATGTTTTGGCAGCTTTTTTATTTGTTTCAGGTTTCAGGTTTCAAGTTTCAAGTTTGAGCTTGAAGGTTTGATCTTTAATATTTGGGAGTTTTGAAATTTGGCATTATAAAATTTAAGATGCAATAAGTCATTCCGTTAGGAATGTTTGGTAGGTAGAATCCGTTAGGAATGGTCGGTCGGTAGAATTGGGTTTATATTGTTATGTTGCGGCGCGATTAAAAGTTCCGTAGGAACGTCTGATTATCGAGTATTAAAAAGCAAGAAATACAAGCAGTATTTATAAGAAATAAAATAGGCGTTTCTGTATTTAGAAACGCCTATTTTGTTTTAATTGATGAGGTTTTATTGAACCTGTTTTTTATATATCGAATAAATCGCATCGATTGTTTTTCTATCCAAAACCGATGTAGCATCAGTTTGAATGTAATGCAATTTAAAAGCTTGAATGGCCGCACTTAAATTTTTGGTATTGTAACCGATTATTCTCAGAGCAGGCTCGATTTTAAAATCAAATGGAGCTGGCTCTAATACTTCATCGGGCCAAATTCCGAATCCTTTTTCTGCTAAAGTTTTCCAAGGAAACAATGCGCTAGGATCTTGTTTTCTTCCCGGTGCGATATCGGCATGACCTAAAAAGTTTTGCGTCGGAATGTTATAATCCTTTTTCAATTTGGTTAATAAAGCTACCAAGCTACTGATTTGTGCCTCTGTAAAAGGTTTAAAACCATTATTGTCTAATTCAATACCAATAGAACAAGAATTTAAATCTGTTGTTTTTCCCCAAGTCGAATTTCCGGCATGCCAAGCTCTTAGATAGTCATTAAGCATTTGTACTACTTTTCCGTTTTCAGAAATAATATAGTGCGCGCTTACTTGAGTTTTGGTTTTTGTAAACGTGTTAATTGTCTGCTGCAGCGAATCTTGAGCCGTATGGTGAATAATAACGAAGCTTGGTTTTCTTAAATTGAAATTTACGGTACCAACCCATTCTGTATTAATTCCGTTTACCAAATAAGTAGAGCCTGTTTTAGATAAAGAATCTTTTACGATTCCCAATTGTTGCGCATAAGAAGTGTCAATTGCAAGAGGTGCGACTGCAGGAATTGGTTTAGCTTCTTTGCTGGTTATTTGGTTCTCTAAAGTTTTCAGCTGCTGATCGTAAGCTTTTTCGGTTTTCTTGTAAGGGTTCGTAGAACAAGAGCTGATTATAATAGCTAAAATCAGGTAACAAAAAAGTTTTTTTGTCATAATTCGTTGTTTTATAAGTTAATAACGATTATTCTGAAATTTTCGTATCTGGGGCGTCTTTTACTTCTTTTGAATCTTCTTTAGAGTCTTTATCTTTTTTCTTTTTAGATTTAGACTTTTTCATGTCTTTGAAAGTGTCCATGAAAGTCTTATATTTTTCAATTTGATCAGGATTTAAAAAAGCGCTAATTTTTTTATCAGTACTCTCTTTTAAAGCTTTAATCTGCTCGATTTTTTGATCTTGGCTACTGCTTTCGTTTTTTAATAAAATACCTTGTTCTCTAATGCTTTCAGTTAAAACATTTGAAATTGCAATTGCTTGTAATTCATCCAAGTTTACTTGTGGTTTCATTTGTTCTATGATCATTCCAGCAATTTCTTCAGGAGGAGTTTCTTTAGGTTTGCTAGGTGTGCCTTGACCCTGTCCGGCCATCATACTTCTATCCATGCCCATTCCGCCACCTCTTCCGTAGCCGCCACCATAGCCATTGCCATAACCATTGTTATATCCTCCATATTGAGCAGAAACAGTGTTGAAACAGAATAAAGTAAAAACGAAAAGAATTAAATTTAATGTAGGTTTCATAAAAGTATTTTGTCTAATGTTTGCAATAGTGCAGTGTAAATTTAAGCAGGTTCTCCGTATAAATCAAATTCTGTTGCTTCAATTATTTTTATATTAACAAATTCACCAGTTTTTACATAATGTTTAGAAGCGTCTATTAAAACCTCATTGTCAACATCAGGGCTATCAAACTCTGTACGTCCTACAAAATGAGCGCCTTCTTTTCTGTCAATAATACATCTGAAAACTTTACCTACTTTTTCTTGGTTCAAATCCCAAGAAATTTGAGACTGTAATTCCATAATTTCATTAGCTCTTGCTTGCTTTACATCATCTGGAACATCGTCTTCTAATAAATAAGCATGAGTATTTTCTTCATGAGAATAAGCAAAACATCCCATTCTGTCAAATTTCATTTCTTGAACAAAATCTTTCAAAATTTCAAAATCTTCCTGAGTTTCACCTGGGTAACCAACAATTAAAGTCGTTCTAATGGCCATTCCTGGAACTGCAGCGCGGAAATCTTTTAATAATTGAGTTGTTTTAGCTTGAGTTGTACCGCGACGCATAGATTTTAAAATAGAATCTGAAATATGCTGTAACGGAATATCTATATAATTACAGATTTTTGGTTCACGTTTCATTAACTCTAAAACATCCATTGGGAAACCGGTAGGGTAAGCATAATGCAGACGAATCCACTCAATTCCTTCAACAGCTGCAAGAGCTTCTAGCAATTCGGCTAAATTTCTTTTTTTATAAAGATCAAGTCCGTAATACGTTAAGTCTTGAGCAATTAAGATCAATTCTTTTACTCCGTTTTTAGCAAGTCCTTGAGCTTCTTTAACTAATTTTTCAATTGGCTGAGAAACGTGAGAGCCTCTCATTAATGGGATTGCGCAAAAACTGCAAGGCCTATCGCATCCTTCAGCAATTTTTAAATAAGCATAATTTTTTGGAGTTGTAGTTAAGCGTTCTCCAAGCAACTCATGTTTATAATCAGCTCCTAAAGCTTTTAATAATTGAGGTAATTCTGTTGTTCCAAAGTATTGGTCAACATTAGGAATTTCTTTTTCTAAATCTGGTCTGTAACGCTCAGACAAACATCCTGTTACAAAAACCTTGTCTACAAGTCCTCTGTCTTTTTTATCTGCATATTCCAAAATCATATTTACCGATTCTGCTTTTGCATTATCAATAAATCCGCAAGTGTTAATTACAATAATGTTTCCTTCTTTTTCTGCTGGAGCTTCATGTTCAACTTCTTTTCCATTTGCACGCAGCTGTCCCATAAGGACTTCACTATCATAAACATTTTTTGAACACCCAAGAGTGATTACGTTAATTTTGTTCTTTTTTAAAGACTTGGTTCTCATACTTTTATAAATTGGAGTGCAAAATTACACTTTTTTTATTCAAACAGCACTAGTTTGCAGTTTGTTTTAGCTGTTTTTTGTGAAGCTATCACTGCTTATGTCTTAATAATCTTAAATTTGAATTAAAAAAATAATAGTTTTTAAAGGATAAAAAAAATCCACCAAGCCTAAACCTGATGGAATTTTAAATCATCTATTTTGATTTTTAATTACAATTCAAATAATAAGGTCATGGTAACATTGTTCAATTTTGAAGTAATGTTAGCGCCATCAGTAAATCCTCTGGTGAAAAAACCTTGATTTGATTTTCTTTCTAAGTAAGAATAAGCCAAATCTAATTTAGTAGATCCGAAATTATAACCTAAACCGCCAGAATAGCTATTTAAATCTCCAACTGTAATTCCGTTTTTGTATGGGCTTCCTTCATAGCGGTATCCAGCTCTTAAGCTCAATTGTTTGATTTTGTATTCTCCACCAATACGAAGTTCGCCTGTACTGGTTAAAGTGTTGCTTATATCGTCATTAAGTTCTCGGAAGCCTTGATCGCTCGTAGGTTTGAATTTGCTATTTCCATAGTTTTTGATACCATAGTCAATACTTAATAAGCCAGATTTTCCAAATACATATGCGGCACTAAAGGTCCATTTATCAGGAGTTTGTATTGTGTAGGAAGGGTATACATTTACTACGTTTGGATTTATAGAGTTGTTGAAAGTTTCACCTGCACTAGTTTCTGTTGTAGAATATAAACTTTGCGATACTTCATCGTAAAGTTCGTACCAGGTATTTGATTCGTATGCTATTCCAAGTCTGAAAGCATCTGTAACTTTGCCAATTGCTCCAAGTTGAAAAGAAAAACCATTTCCATAGGTGTAAATGTCATTGTTGAAACGAACATCAGAAATTGTTTCACGCGTTTCTAGAGGGTTGTTATTGTATTCGTAGAAGCTTGAAGATTTTCTGTAATCTGTAACGTGAACATTTAAATTAGCTCCAAGAAAAAGCCTGTCTTTGTAAGAGGTTGCTATATTGAAGCTTACTTTGCTGTTGTATCCGTTGGTGTAAATTTCATTTTGCTGATGATAGTTTCCTCCTGCAGGAACGTTTGTTGTATATGCAGTGTTATTGTCGTCTAAAGGATTTACTGGATTTATGACATAGCCTCTGTATCCAAAATATGCCTGTTGTTCTGTATAAAATTGATCTCGATAATCGACATTTTTTATTACTCCCAATGGAACTCCGTTGTTTTTCCCTGGTTCTCCATTTGCATAAGCTAGAAAATAGCCATCGATAGAATTAGTCGGATTTGTTCCAGCTGAGAAAACTTGATTGTTGAAATTATTTGTGTTTTCGTAAGTTGCTCCAATTGATATTTTATTCCATCCTACGTTAGGGTTATGATTTTTAAATACGAAAACGCCCCCAGCCTGATTTAAGATGAAAGAGTTTTCTTTATCGGAAGTCTGAGTGCCAAAGTAATTAGAATTGTTTTTAATATTTTGATTACTAAATGTAACCCCAACTTGATTGCTATTAAAAATCGCAGATCCTGCAGGGTTAACACTTAAGGCAGATATATCTCCTCCAACAGCTCCAAAAGCACCACTCATTGCTCTGTATCGTGCGGTTCCAGTAAGATTTTCTTGAGAATAACGTAGGGCGTCTGAAACTTCTTGTGAATATGACGCGCTGACAGTTAGTCCTGTTATAAATAGGAAAAATATTTTTTTCATTTTGATGAGTTTTAGTTTGAATTTAGTGAGTTGAGGAAAAATTATCTTCTTCCTCCACCGCCACCGCCGCCAGATCTCATTCCGCCGCCGCCACCGCCGCCGTACGATCTAGAGCCGCCGCCACCGCTAGGAGTATAGCTTCTTGATGAGCTGCTATTGCTAGGCGTGTAGTTTCTAGATGAACCGCTGTTGTTGCTTGGCGTGTAGGTTCTATTTGTGGTAGTACCACTGTTATTGTAAGATCTTCTATTGCTGTTGCTGTAGTCAGAGGTAGTGTTGTAAGATCTTCTGTTTGTAAATGTTGGGCTAGTAGTGCCTCTGTTTAATGTAGAAGTTCTTCTAAAGTCTGTATAGCTATTAGATCTATTTGTGGTATAATTTCTATTTGTTGTATAATTTCCTCTGTTGGTAGTGTAGTTTCTGTCAGTAGCATAACCTCTACTAGTGGTGTATCCTCTACCGGTGCTGTAATTTCGGTTGTAAGCATAGTTTCTGTCGCCATAATATGCTGCAGAACCTCTTCTTCCATAGTTATAAGAGTAGTTGTAGCCATAATATGGATATCCCCAACCTGGATAACCCCAGCCAGGGTATCCCCATCCTGGATATCCCCAACCGTAGTAAGGGTATCCCCATCCATAATAGCCATAGCCATAATAAGGATAACCCCATCCAAAGCCAAAAGACCATGCTGGAGTAGAGTAAACATTTACAGAAACTTCAGAGCTACTGCTTCCCCATGCAGGATAACCTACTGAGGCAGTTTGCGTGCTGTCTGAATAATTGGTGTAATTATCAACGTCAGTAAATATCTCAGTTGGCTGATTGTCGTCTTGCAATGATCTGAAATATTCCTTGTATTGGTTGTTTGTTCCGGTTGTTACATATTTAACAGATGTACCACCATAAACCCCATCATTGTCGTAATAAGAGGAATTTTGGTAAGAACCACATGATGCTAGCAATAAACTCAATAATCCGATTAAGTAAAAATGATTAGAGTTTTGGCGGAGTGAAAGTGAAGTTTTCATATCTGTGGTGTTTTTTATTGTTGCACATTACAAAATTAGTTAGTTTTGTCAAACTATTTAGTTAAAATTATTTAAAACAAAATTTGTGCCAAAATATATAATATGAGTAAGAACCTCACTACAAGATCAGAAGATTATTCGAAATGGTATAACGAACTGGTTGTAAAGGCAGATCTAGCTGAAAATTCAGGAGTTAGAGGATGTATGGTAATAAAACCATACGGATATGCTATTTGGGAAAAAATGCAAGCTGAGTTAGATCGTATGTTCAAAGAAACTGGACATCAAAATGCGTATTTTCCTTTGTTTGTGCCGAAAAGCATGTTTGAAGCAGAGGAGAAGAATGCGGAGGGATTTGCAAAAGAATGTGCGGTTGTAACGCATTATAGATTGAAAAATGACGAGGAAAGACCTGGGAAATTAATGGTTGATCCAAATGCAAGATTAGAGGAGGAGCTTATTGTTCGTCCAACAAGTGAAGCTATTATTTGGTCTACTTATAAAGGATGGGTGCAATCTTATAGAGATTTACCTTTATTAATTAATCAATGGGCCAATGTGGTTCGTTGGGAAATGCGTACGCGTTTATTCTTAAGAACTGCTGAATTTTTGTGGCAAGAAGGGCATACAGCTCATGCTACAAAAGACGAAGCTATTGAAGAATCTGAGAAAATGATGAATGTTTATGCTGATTTTGCAGAAAACTTCATGGCAATTCCGGTAGTGAAAGGTTTTAAAACTGAAACAGAACGTTTTGCAGGTGCTGATGAAACGTATTGTATAGAAGCATTAATGCAAGACGGAAAAGCTTTGCAAGCTGGTACGTCTCACTTCTTAGGGCAAAATTTCGCAAAAGCATTTGATGTTAAATTTGCCAATGCTGAAGGAAAACAAGAACATGTATGGGGAACATCTTGGGGAGTATCTACCCGTTTGATGGGAGCTTTAATTATGACGCACTCTGATGATCAAGGATTGGTATTGCCTCCAAATTTAGCTCCAATACAAGTTGTAATTGTACCTATATATAAGACAGATGAACAATTGGCTCAAATTACGGCGGCAGTTAATGAATTGACTACTAAACTGAGAAAATTAAGAATCACTGTTAAGTTTGATGATAGAACAACGCAAAAGCCAGGATTTAAATTTGCAGAATGGGAATTGAAAGGAGTTCCTGTTCGAATTGCTGTCGGTCCAAAAGATTTAGAAAATGGAACTTTTGAGGTTGCAAGACGTGATAATTTGACAAAAGAGGTTGTTGCTGGCGAAAAAATCGTTGAACACGTAAATGATCTTTTAGAAAAAATTCAAACGGACTTATTTACAAAAGCGCTTGACTATCGTAATACTCATATTACGGAAGTGAATAATTTTGAGGAGTTTAAAGAAGTTTTAGAAGGAAAAGGAGGGTTTTTATCTGCTCATTGGGACGGAACTGCTGAGACAGAAGAAAAGATAAAAGAATTGACAAAAGCAACGATTCGTTGCATTCCTTTAGATGCTGTAGAAGAGGCGGGAGCCTGTGTATTTACTGGGAAACCTTCTTCTAAAAGAGTGCTTTTTGCTAAGGCTTATTAAAAAAATATAGTTTTTTTTGCATTAGGTGTTGCGCAAATAAAAAATAGATGTATCTTTGCATCCGCAATACAGAAGCACGGTCCGTTCGTCTATCGGTTAGGACGCCAGGTTTTCATCCTGGTAAGGGGGGTTCGATTCCCCCACGGACTACAAGTTATATTACATATTGAAAAGTTTCCAACTTAGGAGAATTAAGGTCCGTTCGTCTAGGGGTTAGGACGCCAGGTTTTCATCCTGGTAACAGGGGTTCGATTCCCCTACGGACTACAAAATTAGTTGTAAATAAGTTTTGTAAAACAAAAATTGGTGTCTCGGTTTTTGTTTTATTAGTTAAAACCAAAGTGATTGTTATAATTGTGGGAGGTTTTTCTTTTTTAACTAGTATTTATAATAATTATTACATCTAAAATTAAAAGAAAATGGCAAATCATAAGTCAGCATTAAAAAGAATCAGAAGTAACGAAAAAAGAAGAGTTCTTAACAGATATCAGCATAAAACTACTCGTAATGCTATTAAAGCGTTAAGATTAGCTACTGATAAAGCTGATGCTACTGCAAAATTATCAACTGTAATCTCTATGATTGATAAATTAGCTAAAAAGAACATCATTCACGATAATAAAGCTTCTAACTTGAAGTCTAAATTAACGAAACACGTTGCTAAATTGTAATTATACAATTTGTTAGATATACAAAAGTCCTCTTTTTTAGAGGACTTTTTTTATGCCGTAATTTTAAAGAAATTCTGAATGTAAAAGTCCAATAAAAAAAATCCAAATACCAATCTTTTAGATATTGGGATTTGGATTTTGCTTTTACGGGATCCAGAGTGTTTGAATCTACTCGCTTATAATTTGGAATTTTTAATATTGGAATTTAATCTAAAGGTCTATTTTCTTTTTGAGATATTCCAACATGGGTTGCGTAATAGGTTTGGAAAGAAAATCTATGATAATGGGGTATTTTTTTGCTTTTGCGAGATCTTCTGGGTCAATAGTAGATGATAATACGATTACAGGAACGGTGTTGAATTCATTATAATCTGGAGAAGTGAAATGATCTAAGAACTCCCATCCGCCCATAATAGGCATATTCAAGTCTAAAAAAATTAATTCGGGTCTTTTTTTTGCTTTATCGTTGGTGTATTTTAAAATATTGAAATGATGAAGCGCTTCTTCTCCGTTTTGAGCTGTAACAACTTCATGTGAAAATGAAGATTTTGAAATTACTTTTTTGCATAACATCAAGGTGATAGGGTCATCATCGATGCATAGAATCTGCTCAAGCATAATGGTTAATTTTTAAATGTTATTGTAAATGTAGTTCCTTTATTGACTTCGCTATCGATAGAGATTGTTCCTCCCATTGTTTCTACCTGTGATTTTACAAGGTATAAGCCTAGTCCTTTGCTGTCAGGGTAATTATGGAATCTTTGATAAAGTCCAAACACTTTGTCGCGATTTCTTTCCAAGTCGATTCCTATTCCGTTGTCTTTAAAAGTTAGAATAGTTCTTTGTTCTATTTGTTCGGCTATTATGGATATTTTTAGTTTTCTATTTTCTGATTTGTATTTTATAGAATTGGTGAGCAGATTTAATAAAATGCTTTCTATGTAGGCTTTATTTGTAATAAGTTCAGGCACTTTGTCAAATTTAAGCTTAATTATTGGCTTGTGTAATTCTATTTGAAAAGAAAGCTGACTAAAAACATTTTCAAAAACTTCTTTTAAAGACACTTCTTCTTTTTGCATGGACGGATTATCTTTAATGATAATGACTTTTACCAAATCATTGATGGTTTCGTTTAGCAAGTGCGTCGATTTTGTAAATCCGGCAAGTATTTCTTGTAACTCTTCATTTTCTATCGGGATATCTTCTATTAGATTTAATAGTCCGATTAAGTTGGAAAGTGGAGCTCTAAGATTGTGTGATGTTATGTAGGAGAATTGTTTTAAATCCTTATTGTTTTGTGTTAATTCTCGAATTAAATGTTCTTTTTCCGTTTCTAGTTTTTTCTCGTCTGTAATGTCTCTTTGTATCGAAATCCAATGTGAGATCACTCCTTCATTGTTGAAAATAGGGATCATGGAAAAACGCACCCAATACTCCTCTTTACTTTTGGTATAGCTGATGGTTTCGATTAAGCATTCTTCTTCATTTTTTATAGCTCTTAAGAGTTTTTTTAACTCGTCTGAATCCGATTTAGGTCCTTTGAAAATATTTGGCGATTTTCCGATGATTTCGTTTGATTGGTAGCCAGACATTTGGGAAAATGCAGGATTCACGTAAACTATTTTCGGTATTTTTCTCTGAGTAGAATTGGCTTCGGTAATTAAAATCGAATCTTTAGATTGTGTAATTACTGTTTCTAAAAGTTTTAATCGTTGTTCTTCTTCTTTCTGTTTTGTGATGTCTTGAATAGCACCAATCATTCTGATGGCTCTTCCATTTTCATCTTTTAATAAAAAACCTCGGTCCAATACATATTTATAGGATCCGTCTGCACATCTGAAGCGGTATTGGTCTTGCCATTTCTCCGTTTTTTGTTCAATAAAGGAATATAGCTTTATTGACATTCGGATGCTGTCCTCGGGATGAATTTTGTCGAACCACCATTTAGAAGTTTTGCCAACTTCTTGTGGGTCATAACCGAAAACACCTTCTATTCCTTTGTTCCAATTAATGCTGTCTTCTTGAATTTTCCAATCCCAAATGGTATCACTAGTAGCTTTTGCTACTATGTCATACTTCTCGTTGGATTCTTTTATTTCTTCATTGGTTTTGTTTAATTTTTCAAAGATGGTTATGTTTCTTTTTTCATTCTTTGAAAGTATTAAGCTGAAAACCATTACTGTTATAAGAATAAATATAACATCTTTTACCAAGGAGAGATATAAATATTCTGATGAAGAAAAGTAGGTTGTGAGTAATTTATGACATAAGAACGCCATAATTATCGAGATGATGGTATAAATAAGAGTAATTTGGAGGGTTTTACTTTTCATCACCTCAAATATAGTTAATTTAACTATAACTAAACGTATGTTAATATCATTTTGAAGCCTATATTTTGATGTTTTATATTAACTAATTGATTGTATATACGCAAACTATGACAGAAACGTTTTTTTTTAGAAAATAAAGTGTACCTTTGCGCCCATTAAAAATCACAGATGGAATCTATTAGAAACATTGCAATTATTGCCCACGTCGATCACGGTAAAACCACTTTGGTTGATAAAATTATGTATCACTGTCAATTATTTCGTGAAAACGAAAATACAGGTGATTTAATCTTAGATAATAACGATTTAGAGCGTGAGAGAGGTATTACAATTACTTCTAAGAACGTTTCTGTTCAATATAAAGGAACAAAAATCAATATTATCGATACTCCAGGCCACGCCGATTTTGGAGGAGAAGTAGAACGTGTATTGAACATGGCCGATGGTGTATGTTTATTAGTTGATGCTTTCGAAGGTCCAATGCCACAAACTCGTTTCGTTTTGCAAAAAGCGATTGATTTAGGATTGAAACCTTGCGTAGTTATCAATAAAGTAGATAAAGAAAACTGTACTCCTGAAGAAGTTCACGAGAAAGTTTTTGACCTAATGTTTGAATTAGGAGCTACGGAAGAACAGTTGGATTTCCCAGCGGTTTACGGTTCTGCTAAAAATAACTGGATGTCAGATGATTGGAAAGTGCAAACGCAAAACATTGAGCCATTATTGGATATGGTTATTGCTAATGTTCCTGCTCCAAAAGTTTCTGAAGGAACTCCACAAATGTTGATTACTTCTTTGGATTTCTCTTCTTTTACAGGTCGTATCGCTATCGGACGTCTTGAAAGAGGTACTTTGAAAGAGGGAATGCCGATCTCTTTGGTAAAAAGAGATGGAAAAATCATCAAATCTAGAATTAAAGAATTACACACTTTTGAAGGTTTAGGCCGTAGAAAAGTTGAAGAAGTTGTAGCTGGTGATATTTGTGCTGTTGTAGGTATTGAAGGTTTTGAAATTGGTGATACTATCGCTGATTTTGAGAATCCAGAAGCTTTACAAACAATTGCTATTGACGAGCCAACAATGAGTATGTTGTTTACAATTAACGATTCTCCTTTCTTTGGTAAAGAAGGTAAATTTGTTACTTCTAGACACATCCGTGAAAGATTAACAAAAGAGTTAGAGAAAAACTTAGCGATGAAAGTTGGTGAAACTGATTCAGCTGATAAATTCATGGTGTTTGGTCGTGGTGTACTTCACTTATCTGTTCTTATTGAAACGATGAGAAGAGAAGGGTACGAGCTTCAAATTGGTCAGCCACAAGTAATCATCAAAGAAGTTGATGGTGTTAAATGTGAGCCAATTGAGGAATTGACTATCGACTTGCCAGAAAATCTTTCAGGTAGAGCGGTTGAGTTCGTAACAATCCGTAAAGGTGAAATGCTTTCTATGGAAGGTAAAGGGGAGCGTATGATCATTAAATTCAATATTCCATCTCGTGGAATCATTGGTTTAAGAAATCAATTGCTTACTGCTACTGCTGGTGAAGCTATTATGGCACACCGTTTCATCGGATACGAACCATACAAAGGAGAAATTCCTGGACGTAATAACGGTTCATTGATCTCTATGGAAAATGGAAAAGCTATTCCTTACTCTATCGATAAATTACAAGATCGTGGTAAATTCTTCGTTGATCCTAATGAGGATATCTATGAAGGTCAGGTAATTGGAGAAAATACTCGTAGCGACGATATGACTGTTAACGTTACTAAAACGAAAAAACTTTCTAACGTACGTTCTTCTGGAGCTGATGATAAAGCAAGAATTATTCCTGCTATCAAATTCTCATTAGAAGAAGCTTTAGAGTACATTCAAAAAGATGAATACGTTGAAGTTACTCCAAAATCTTTACGTTTAAGAAAAATTTACTTAAGCGAAACAGATAGAAAAAGATATAAAATCTAATTATATTTTAAATTTCAATATTAAAAATCCCAAATTCCAATCTGGAGTTTGGGATTTTTTTATTATTTATCTTTTTTTGGAATTTGGATTTTAAGAATTGGAATTTTTGAAAGCTTATCTTTTCAAACTAAAGTGTCCTTTGACATTTTTTCCATTCACAAAAAGAAGCGTAAACCAATAATCATCAGAAGGCATTTCTCTTCCGTTGAAGATGCCGTTCCAGCCCGTGCCATTTTGACTCATTTGTTTTAATAATTTTCCATAACGATCAAAAATAGAAATAGTATAATCTGGCATTTGATCAATGTTTTTAATTACCCATAAATCATTGAAACCGTCTCCGTTTGGAGTAAAGAAACGTGGATAATCTAAGACATAGACTTGAAATATGTTAGACGGACCACAACCATTTTTATCTTTCGCAATTGCATTATAAACACCTGGACTTACTTGTGTAAAAGTTGGACTGTCTTGATAAACAATTCCGTCAAGAGAAAATTCATAATTTCCTACCCCAGTAAATTGAATTTGTACTGTATTGTCAGTTCCAGAAAAATCTTTTACATCTGCTCCTGTAATTGTTGCTGGCTCTGATAAAATTATTTCAAATTTTTTAGTTTTTTCGCAACCATTTGGATCTTTGACGGTCACCGAGTAATCTCCTGCACTATTAATTAATGTAGTGTTTGTAGCACTTCCATTAGACCATGCATAACTGCTAAATCCTGTAGCTACAGTTAACGTTATTTCGTTTCCGTTGCACAGATAATGCGTTTCGTCTTCAAAATTAGGTGGGTCAAAAGTATTTACAACCAGTTCGACAGGAGTTATATCATAACAATTAGGTCCATTTGCAGCACGTGCATAAATAGTCTGACTGTTTGGAGTTGTATTTTTGAAAATATTCGGCAACGGATTGGTTTCTGTAATAGCATCAGTAGCGGTTAAAAAGTAATTAATTACCAAACCTGTTGGTAAACCATTCAAAATTTGAGGGGTTACTTGCGCGCTTAAATCAAATTGATATAAACCATCTTGCGTATCGTCTCCATCACAAGTCGCTATTGGAGCTTGGTTTGGTATAACAGAATTAGAAACATTTAATGTGATTTCAGGTATTGAACTACAGCCAAACGTATTCTCAATTCGTGCAAAAATGATTTGATTTGGAGTTTTGTTGGTATAGCGCTGTGGATTTGTAATTGGATTTGTTTTGGCTTGCGCATCTACTAAAGTTTCATAGTATCCTTGATTGATAATCTGAGAGTTGTTGTTTTTTACAATATTAGCTGCTTTAGTCAAATCAAAAATGGTAATGTCATCCGCATCATCATCACATTGCAGTAGCGAAGTGTCAGTTGATGGAATTTCAGAAGAAAATTCAACGGTAATTTCTCCTATAGATACACATGTGGTATTGTTCATGGTCGCTTCAACTTTATATATTCCTGATGATGGTACAGGATAAGATGGAGCTATCGCACCTGGAATTTCAACGTAAGTATTGGAAGCGTCTTTTTTGAACCATTTAAAAGTATACGCTGTTGCACTTAAATTGGTTTCTAACGCAAAATTTTCCCCAAAACAAACAGGATTATTATTAGCGACCGTTCTGTCTTCGCCAAAATTAATTTTAGTCACAAAACTGCCAGCCTCAATAAAAACTGCCGAATTATATTGTCTGGTGACATCATCGGCAACTACCAGCTTTAAATGGTATTTTTTATTAGGAGTTACATCGGTAGAAGCATTCATTACTACTGTTTGACCAGCATAATTAATTGGACTCGCAGCTGTATTGTAACCGTTGAAATAATTTTCGTTTATAGCTTCACAACCTACTAATGGTTCTCCGCCACTCCCATTTATGGTGTTTATTTTTGGATGAACCGTTGTTGCTGAAACTGCAGTAGTCGTATTGGGCAAAACCGCAAGATTTTTGTAATTTTCACTACTTCCAGCTTCTTTAATTAAGAAAGCAAATCCGTCGGAATAAATGCAGGGAAAGTTATTTTGATACTCATTCGAAGCAAAAATATAATTGAAGCTAATTGAGTTCGTCAACGCTATAAAATCAAATTCTAAAACGGTTGCTTGCGTACTATTGGTAATTCCTAACGCAGTATTCAAATCTGCATCTCCATTCCAAGATCTAATTTGTGTGCCTTTAGAACCTTGCTGATTATAAGGGCCTTCTGCATTTTTACTGGGAGAAGTGCTTAAAACGATTCCGGCTGTGAAAGGAAAGTTTGCACCAGCAGTAAAAGAACCGTAACTCTGTTCATTTGGAGTTGGATTTCCCGTTGCACTTACACTTTCGACATCAACACAAGAACTATTAATTAAAACATTTTGAATTAAATCTGTTGGCGTTGCTACATCATTAACAGAAATATTCTGTGCACTGGTTTTATAGCAAAAACAGCACAAAATTAAAATTAGTAGATTTCTTAGTTGACTCATAGTAACAAATATACTACAAATCTCTATTTTTTAATAATTTGTAAGAAAAATAGATAAATAAAAATGTCCAAGCCAAAACGATTAAAATAGTAAAATAATTTACGCTATAATCTCCCATATTTTCTATTCCCATTTGGCTCTGAACATTTTTAATTGCTGATAATCTTGTAAAGGGTTCTGCAATTAAATTAGACATCGATTCTAAAGGAAGAAATTGGGTGAAGTAGGTATATTTGTCTGAACCCGAGAAAAGAATAAATCTTAGGGTTAGTGTTATAATGCCTTCTATAAAATACCATATTAGCAGAAATCCTAAGGCGAAAGCAGATCGTTTTACTAAAATTCCAATAAATAAACAGAAAGAAAAGAAACCTAATAAGTTTACAAAAAAGGCCAAAGGATAACTTAAATCACTAAAAATAATACCAAATTCTGTATAAGAAGAGTAAAATAATCCTAAGATCAAGCTCATTATAAAAACAAAAATAGTAGACCCTAAGGCAAATAAAAGCACAGTTAAAAATTTGGAAAAAATAAATTCCTTCTTGCTGAGGCCGTCAATTAGATTTTGTTTTAATGTGCCATATGTGTATTCATTGGCCATCATAGAAACAATTACGATAGCTAGAAAAAGTTTAAAATAAATTGCAATATAGGAGTTGAAATGCCAAATGTAAGGGAAGTTAAAAATTCCCATTTCTGCCAAATGAAATTTAAAAGGCCCAATGTCAAATTTTATGACAGCAATTAAGGCTATAAAAGAAAGTAGTATAAAATAGGTTAGGGTTAATATACGGCTGGCCTTGTTCATCCAGATTTTTTGCAATTCTATAGAAAGAAGTCTTTTCATAATTTAGTTTTTTTGGGCGATGGCATTTTTGGTTAGTTCTAAAAATTGAGCTTCTAAACTGTTTTTACGCTTTACTAAATGGCTTAAAACAATGTTTTTAGAAAATAAAAATTGATTTAATTCTGAAGCGGACAAATTAGAATTTAGGTGCACTATAACTTTGCCCTCTTCTTCAGAAATTCGATCCACTGCAGGATGTTCTGTTAAAACTGATTTTAAGACTGCATTATCATCGGCTTGCAGTTCAAAGAAACCTTCGTTAGCAGACATTGCATCAACAGGCCCAGAATATAAAACTTCGCCTTTTCTTAAAACAATTACCTGCGAGCAGACTTTTTCTACTTCATCTAGTAGATGAGAAGCCAATAAAATAGTCGTTCCCTGCGAGGCAATTTTCTTTATGATATCTCGAATTTGATGAATTCCTTGAGGATCTAATCCGTTGGTTGGTTCATCTAAAATTAGAATTTCAGGATCGTTTAAAAGTGCCGAAGCGATGGCCAAACGTTGTTTCATTCCTAAAGAAAAAGTGCTGAATTTGCTGTCTTTTCTTTCGATTAAACCCACAAGCTCTAGTTTTTCATTCACTTTAGAATAGTTAATGTTTTTGATTTTGCAAACTAATTTCAGGTTTTGCTCGGCTGTCATGTACGGATAAAAATTGGGTCTTTCTATAATCGCGCCAACTTTTTTTAAGGCATCATGCGTTTCTATATTACCGTCAAACCAGCGATACTGGCCAGAAGACTTGTTGACAACATTTAATACAATTCCTAATGTAGTCGATTTTCCGCTGCCGTTTGGCCCTAGAATGCCATAAACACGACCCTTTTGTATTTGAAAAGATACATTTTTTAGAGCTTGGATGCGACCGTATCTTTTGCTTAAATTCTCAATGGTTAATATGGTTTCCAAATTTTTCTGGTTTTAGTTTTTAGTATGACGAATCAAATTGTTTTTTGTTACTTTAAAATTCTAACTTTAAAACGTATTGACGTAAATTTGTAATAAAGATATTCAAAATGAGCGAGCCCTTAATGGTTTTAAAAAAACCGTCTTACCCTTTAACACAGCCACTTTTAAATTACTTAGAACGATACGAACGTATTTCTAAAGTTTCTGTGTTTTATGATGACTTGCTTCGTTTTTCGGGATCTATAAATGTTTATGATAAACATGATAATGATACACTCTGGATTCGAGTATATTATGGTGAATTTGAACGAAATGAAATTGATTTAAATCTAAAAAAAATCTACTCATTACTGCATTCTGATGGAAATAGCGAAATTATTCAATACCTGAATGTTGATGCAATTGATTATTGTACGTTTGGAAATTCGAAACCGTTTAGAATTAAAGTTCGAAATATTCTGAATGATAACTACGTTCACTTTTATATTAAAAAAGCAGATGCTTCTCGTATCTACGGATTGGAATTGGAAGATATTCTTTCACCAGACAAAATCAACTTTCTGGTGTATAAGGATACTTTGATTGAAGAACATATTATCGGAATTCCGGGTGATGTTTTTATGGATACATTGCTTGATCAGTGCAGTGAAATGGAAAAAGCCCAAATTGCAAAGGAGTTTGTCAAGTTTAACGAGCGTTGCATGATTCGTCTTTTGGGAGATATGCGCGCTTATAATTATGTAATTGTTCCAATTCATGATTTTGATCAGGTTGTATATAAAATTCGTCCGATCGATTTTGATCAGCAATGTTATGAAGGGAATTTTAAAGTTTATCGCCCGCAGTTTTTCAAGGAAAATTTTCCCATGATTCAATTGATTAAAGAGAAACTCGAGGAGCGTTCAATTATTCAGTATAAAGATGAAGAAAGGGCTATTTTAGCAAAACGTATTCATTCAGCCGAAACCAGAATTAAAAAATTGCTGAATATTATGTGCCACGATACGATTTCGACACACGAACATTTGATGCAATTAAAAATGGAATTGTACCGTTATACGAACGACATGAAATTCAAAAATGCAAAATCGATGGGACACGTCATGCATGCTGCATTTGAGTTTATTACACGTAATTTCAAAAACACCAATTTGGTTTAAAAATTTCACCATATAAGTTATATAACTAATTTAAGATGCTCTGCTTTATTGAACTTAGATGACTTATATGGTTTAAAACTATAGTTTATATGAAAAAATCTTTTTTAGTTATTTGTTCAATTGTTTTATTAGCGTGCCAGAAACAATCTGGTTCTGATTTAAAAGAATTGTATTCGCTTCCGAAAAAATTAAAGGAAGTTTCGGGAATTGCCTATTTTCCTGAAACCAATATTCTTTATACTCTAGAAGATAGCGGAAATAAAAATGCTATTTATGCGATCGATTCTAATGGGAAATTAGCCAAAACAATTACAATTTCAAACGCTACAAATGTCGATTGGGAAGACATTACAAAAGACAAATTTGGAAATATCTACATTGGCGATTTTGGAAATAATGATAACGAAAGACGAGATTTATGCATTTATAAAGTGGCAAAAAATCAGCTGAATAATGATTTGGCTAAAGCCGAATATAAAATCTCATTTTCATATCCAGAGCAAAAAGAATTTCCTCCAAAGAAAAAAGAAATGTTTTATGATGTTGAAGGTTTTTTTGAACAGAACGGTTATTTCTATCTTTTTACTAAAAACAGAAGTAAAGGTTTTGACGGAACAGCATTTATTTATAAAATCAAAAACGCTGCAGGAACTCAAAAAGCAGTAAAAATTGGCGAATTCAAAACATGCAGCAATTACAATCATTGCGTATTGACAAGCGCGACAATAAGTCCAGACGGAAAAAAAGTAGCTTTATTAAGTCATGATAAAGTGCTTTTATTTAAAGATTTTAAAGGAGATTTATTCCATAAAGGAACACATACAGAACTAAATCTAAATCATTTCTCCCAAAAAGAAGCCATCGTTTTTAAAGACAATAATACTTTATTAATCGCCGACGAAAAAACAAATAAAATAGGAGGAAAGGTTTATGAATTTAAGCTTCTAAGTCACTAAGTTTCTAAGATGCTAAGAAAAAAATAGCCACGAATTCACGAAAGATTTTAATTAAAATTCGTGAATTCGTGGCTAAAAAAAACTTAGAATCTTAGAAACTTAGTGTCTTAGCATCTTAAAAACTATATGCTGCTCCAAAAATCACCCTTCCAATTTCGTCAGGAGATTTGAAATAAGAGATTCTAGCCGTTATAACATTAATAGCGTTTAACCAAAGTCCGCCGCCGTAATCGTGATGCCATTTTTTTGAATCTTCACCATCAAGCCAAACTCTTCCGTAGTCGAAACCACCTAGAATCCCGTAAGTAAAAGGAACAATTGTTTTACGTATTTTTCCAATGCTTAGGCGTAAATCTGAGCTTTGAGAGAAATACGAATTTCCTAAGAAACGTTCGTTTCTAAAACCGCGTAAATCAGTATCGCCACCTAACGAAGCTCCTTGGTAGAACTCGTAGTTGTTGTTTAAAATAGCTTTTCCTTTTAAATAAGTTGCCAGAATCAATTTTCCGTTATGATCAATTCTATGGGTAAATCCTAAAAAGCTTTCAAGCGTTGGGAAGTTTTTCTTAGTGTCATCTAAATTAGTAGTCCAAGTTGCAGCTAGCATAAAGGCCATTCCTAAAGTTGGTTTCGCGGCAAAATCAGAATTTTTAAATAAATATTTCACTTTTAAACTTCCAAAATTCTGGCTATCAAATACATCAGGATTTACAATTCCAGGGATGTTAATGTATCTATTTTCAGTTTCTTCAACTGTCATTCTTTGGAAAATAGGCTGAATGCTAAATTCACTTCCATATCTTCCCACATGTCTAATTGCGCCTGAAGCATTAAATTTTCTGATGCGAACACGATTATAATCCATATCTACGTCATCATCGTATTGAGATTCGTTTCCGTAACCAAAATAGTTCATGGCAAAATTTGGAGTCGTATATAAAGACTCCACATCAATAACCCACTTACCTAACAATCCAGGGAAATGAGCCGCATAATTAAATTCTAAACCGCCGGTCGCAAAATAATAGAATGCATTAAAAATATGTCTTTGCGTATACGGATTCTGCTTAAAATTATTAACCGTATAATTTAAATTAACTCCTACTTTTACACCATCATCAGGATTAAATCCAATGTTTGGAAGTCCCGCAATTACATTGTATTTCGGTTTTTCGTAGTTATAAGCATTCACATCATAATCGTCGGTTAACTGTGTTTGCGTTTTAGAATCGAGATTATAAGTATTCTCTTTTGATTTGAAATCGTAAACAATAACTTTTCTTCCGTTTTCAATGTTGTAAGTATCATTGTTCTGACCGCCAAGCAAACGAATTTTGATATTTGATTTCTCATTTCCTTTTACTTCAAAAATGTCATTGTCATCTAATCCGTAAATCCAAAGATTTTTGGTTTTATTATCGGTTACGTTTTTAGTGTAAACCAATTCGTCGCCTTCTTTTTTAACTCTGAAAACCTGAATTTCAATTCCTTTTTTTACATTATGATTCAAAACAAACTTGTCTTTTTTGTCTGTTCCCGCAATCATGACCGTTTTGCTTAAGACATCAGAATATTCACGAGCATACTTTTGAAGATCTTTTTTTCTTTGTTTTAGTTTTGCTTTTATTTCGTCAACAGTTTCATCCTGAACTTCTTTTGGCATGTTTTTGAAAGCCTTGTCGATTTCTGCATCCGTCAGATTTTCTTGAATATATTTAGCCTCTTCGACCCAATCTTTTTCTTGAGCTGTTCTTAAAAATGCCAAATCCATTGGGTAAGGTTCTCTTCCAAGCCATTTTACATTGATTCGGTCACCTTTAAAAGAACGCATATGACGAAGCGGAGGCATATTCATTAGAAGTGAAAGCAAAGCGCCATCATATTTTACAAACGCCTGATCGCGATCTCTCGGAATTGGTCTGTACACAACTTTGCCATCTTCTTTATATTCAGCCCAGCGCCATTGATCGCTATGTCTGTCCCAATCTCCTAGAAGAATGTCAAACAAACGCGCTTTGATGTATTCTTTTTCATCCACAACATATTTTTCATCTTTATGGAGATTCAGCATCATGTCATCTGTGCCGATAATATTGTTAGGTTTTCCGAAGTTTTTTCCATCCAAATGATTGTCAGCGGGTCTTTCTTCCACCATATACAATTGATCTCCAAAGCTTGCATTAAATTCTCCCAAGCCATTTTGTTTCGGAATATAATATAATGTCGGATTCGTATGTCTCAAACCAATTTGATCCGACATGCTGCCAATTGCAAAAGAAGAATAAGGGTGAGAAGTGGTGTAAAAATCAAATAAGAAATCTTCAACATACGTTTTGTCAAAGTCGTTTACCACATATTGATCTTTAAAAGCAACAGATTGTAAAAATACTGTCGCACTTTTTTTCATGGCACGCATTATAAATTCACGACCTTGAGGATCAGACATTCTTAAAGAAACCGATTGATGTCCGCCGCCTTCGCGAATAGGTTTCAAACCGCCTTTTAAAGTGTCTACAGTTGCAGTTGTTGCTTCAATAGGTAGACTGTAATATTTTCTGTAATGTTGTCCAAATAAAAATTTATGGAATGCTCCTTTTTGAGTCATTTTCGGTGAATAAATTGAAGTGGTTACCTTTGCAGGAAACTTATTCGGTATATCTGAAGCCCAATTGATTTCTTTGGCTTTTATGATTTCGCGTTCAAAAAGCAATTTCTCTCTATTATTTTCATTTCCATAATAAGAAACTTTTGCATCTCCACTTTTAAACATTGTTAAAACAGCATAGCCATTTCCGCCATACGAAAAATCATAAGGATTTATCGCTCTTGCTGCTTCTGATTTTGATCCAGCTCCACTAATAATTTGCTGAATATTTTCTTTGCTGATGTATTGTAAGTTATGATCGTGTCCTGAAACAACAATTACATTTTTCTGCTTTTGCAAAAGCGTTTTTATCCTTTTAGCATAAATAGTATATTGCTTATTTTGAATATCCTGCGGACTAACACCTCCTGTTTTTCGAACCAAATTGATGAAAGACCCGATTACAGGAAGCGGAATTTTCTGCTCTAAAGGGAATAATTGTTTTTCTAACGAAAATTGTCCGCCATGTGTTCCATTACTCAATAATGGATGGTGAATTGCCAAGACAACCGTTTTCTCTTGATTTTTGTTTAAAAGGCCTTCTAATTCTTCAAAAAAAGCTTCTCTGGTTTTGATTTCGCAATTGTCATTTATCGTTGGATGATCGTTCCAATCTTCCAAAAACCATTCACTATCAACAGCTATCAAAGTTGTAACGCTATCAATTTTTACATCTTCAATCGGACATGATTTTCTAGGAAGAAAAGCTTTTTTATCGTTCAAATATTTGGTTACAAAATCAGCCTGACGTTCTAAACCTTTAATGCCGCTGTACCAATCGTGATTTCCAGGAATTACAATTGTTCTTCCTTTAAAGCCTTTAGTTAGCTTTAATTGATTGGTTAATTTAGTTTCGGCCAAAGTCTTGTCTTCTGAGTGTTTGTCACTCGGAAAACCTTTCGGATAAATATTGTCTCCTAAGAAAAGAAGTGTCGATTTTTTGTTTGCCTTTTTTAGCTTTTGATGCAAAAGTTCTAGAGTTTGCTGTGCTTGTTCTTCATCAGCATTTCCGGCGTCGCCAACAAGAAAAAAAGTATGTGCAATTTTTATAGTGTCAGTTGCGTTTTCTGTTTCGTTGGCGCTAACGTTTTTTCCATACTGCGCTTTGCTCGTTGAACAGGCGTAGACGATCAATAAGGCCATAATTGCCAAAGAAAAGTTTTTAATCTTGGCAATAAAATGATTATCCAAAAACAATTTCATAATTTAGTGGTATAAAAATATTCTTTATGAATCTAATAGAACAATCCGAGGATTTTGTCGGTAATTTACTCAAAGATAAACTTTCTAATTTATATTCTTATCATAATTTTAATCATACTTTTACAGTGGTTACAGCGGTAAAAGAACTTTGTAAAAAAGAAGATGTAGAAGGAGAGGACAAAGAGGCGCTTATGGTCGCTGCATGGTTTCATGATACTGGATATATTGAAGGGTATGAAAATCATGAAAAGAAAAGTACCGAGATTGCCGCTGCATTTTTGCGTGAAAAAGGAAAATCGGAAGAGTTTATAGCACTTGTTTCTAGTTTGATTTTGGCTACCGTTAAAGAATATGAGCCGAGAACGCATTTAGAAAAAATTATTCGTGATGCAGATTATGCTCATTTAATGGGAGCAGAATATGCTACAACTTGCGAATTGCTTCGTTTGGAATTGAAAAATGCTGGAATTGTTAGTTTTTCGAATGCGGAATGGACAAGAGAAAACTTAAATTTCTTGTTGAACAAACATCGTTTTTATACGGATTACGCTCTAAGAAAATGGCAACCTTTGAAAGAGAAAAACCTATTACTGATTCAGAAAAAGATCAATAAGCAGGAATTGAAAGCTGCGGCTGCAATCGAAGAAGAGAATAAAAAAAGAGAAAAAGCAGAAAAAGCCGATAAGCCAGATCGCGGAATCGACACTTTATTTCGAGTTACACTTGGAAATCATACGCGTTTAAGCGGAATTGCAGATAGTAAAGCCAATATATTACTGTCTGTAAATGCGATTATTATTTCGATCGCTTTATCGTCTATTATTCCAAAATTGGATAGTCCCAAAAATGCGCATTTAGTAGTTCCCACTTTTATCATGCTGATGTCGAGTGTGATTACGATTATTTTTGCGATTCTTTCTACACGTCCAAAAGTAACTTCAGGATTTTTTACCCGAACTGATGTTGAAGACAAAAAAGTCAATTTAATGTTTTTTGGGAATTTCTATAAAATGCCTTTGGAAGATTATGATTGGGCTATGAATGAAATGATGAAAGACCGAGATTATTTGTATTCAACCATGATTAAAGATTTGTATTATTTAGGATTGGTTTTACAGCGAAAATATAATTTACTCCGAATTGCGTACAACTTTTTCATGTTCGGAATTATTATAACGGTAATTGCATTTGTGATTGCTTTTAAGTCGATTTAATTTTTTAAACACATATAAACATAGATTTTTCTACATCTAAAAGAATAAAGAAAGAAGCTAGTTTCTCACATATAGCTAGAAAAACAGAAAGCTTTGTCAAAGTTTAAAACTTTGTCAAAGCTTTTTTAGTTTATTAAAAAATTAAAAATCCGTTTTTATCAGCGTTTTCGCGATAGCGAACCCGTTTCATCCGCGTTCAATCAAGTCAACCAATTAGTTGATTTCATCCAATAAATCCTGATAAGTTATTTTTTTAACTTCTGAGTTTGAATCATTATTGATGACTTTAACACGAATGGCTCTCAAACCAGAAACACCTTGAAGATCTTCTACTTCAAATTGTTCAATTGAAGGTTCCAGAATTTTTTTGTGTTGCAGGTATTTAATGTATTTTAAATATTCTGCTTCTTCACTATTTTGAGAATATACGATCGTGATTTTCTCTTTCTCTGTAATTCTTTCGTTTGTTCCTTTTATATGCGATTTGTCAATTCGTTTTTTAACAACTTCATATCTCGCGTTGTAAGTTCCGTCAACATCAAAGCGTTTTTCATCCATTCTAAAACGGATTGAAAGAGCAGAGCTGAAAACTAAAATCAATGACGTAACATCCAATTGGTACGGTAACGAAGCTTTAAGTTCGTGATGTTCCAATTCCATTTCGCACAACGTTTGCAATTGCCATAAACGAAGATTATGCAAATACATGATATCGAATGGTTTGGTTGGCGAAATTGAAGCTCCAATATATAAATTGTGTTCTACACCATCTGTTTTAAAGCGTTCGTAATAATGAGGATAAATCTGCTGTGCTTCAACTTGTTTTCGATCTAAAACTGTAGCCAATCTTTTATTGATAATCGACATTGCATTGTCGAACTTTTTTCTTTCCTGATAAAACATTCCCGTTTTTTCATCCAGATTTTCAAAGTACAGTTCTGCTAACTGTTCGCTTTTCGCACTGCTTTTGGTATTCTTTAAAATCGGGTGGATTTCATCTTCAATATAACGCTGAACATGTTGTTCGGTGTCGGCTTTTAAAGGAAAATCCAATTCACTTTTAAGCGATTCCAATTCGAATTTTCGCTGTTCCAAAAGAACAAGGTTCGAATTAGATTCTTGATTGTCGAAAATCTCCAAAAGCGCTGTAAGTTGATTTTTCAAATCAATTTTAACTGTTTCGTTTCGATGTTCAGATGAACCTTTAATGTCAATTTGACCGTAAAGTGGATAAACATTTTTAAAGACAATTTCTTTAAAAATATAGTCCGTTGTTTGGTTCATATGCTGAAAATAGTTCTGTGATTCTCTTTTGAATTTCCAATAAACGCTTGGGTGAATCGTTGTATATTCTCGTTGAATAATCGCTTCGATCTGATGCTGCATATCTGTATTGTAGCGATCAATCGTATCTGTCAAATATGGAAGAACCAAATCTAGTTTAGTCGCATTTACAGTATTTAAATCTCGTGGATTTTCAGAAACCAATTCGACAACGCCCAGTAAGTGGTCGTTTTTTATAACTGGTGCAAAAATACAGCTCTGAATGCCTTGTGACTGTAAATGTTCGCCAAGTCTTTTGTTTGTTGATTGTTCGATAAATTTGCTGACATTAGAAATAACAAATGGCTCATTCTTATCTAACAGATTTTCAAATGAACATCCAAAAAATGCATTTTTGCAATCTACTTCCTGATCAGCAGAAAGTAAAAAGCTCTTCATTTGATTTTGGTATTTGGCGGGTCTTATAAACTTTTCTTCCTCAGGGTTATAAATAATAAATCCGACTTTTAAGTTTGGAAGATTAAAGATTGATTGGAAAATATTAGAAATTTCCTGATCGGTATTAACCGTTTTGGGGCCTGGTTTCAGCAAATTGCTTTTTAAAATCGAAATAGCACTTTCTGTTGTAGCATCAAATAAAGAAACAATTCCGAAACCTCTTAAAATCCAGCTTCCCGCGGGAAATTTAGATTTCCATAAATCAATATCGTTATAATTATCAATTAATTGATCAATATCTTCTTGAGTTAGTGGAATAGAGTTTTCAGTTGGAATAATTTCCATGAAATCGGCATTGTATAAAATTCTATAATGCTTTTCTACACCATTTTCATCTGGAATATCATAGAAAAAAGGCTGATTGAAATATATGTTTTGATTGTAATAAGAGCTTAAAATCAAACAGCAGTTGTTGATATAGAATTGATGATCGCTAAAGTCACGAATTTCCATGTAAAATTCGTCTCCTGCATTTTTCAATATTTTCTTGAAACGCTCTGTATAATTGAAAGAGATATTTTGAAATGGAATCGTAACCGCTTTTATTTCGTTATGCGTCAAGGCAGTCGGAAACAAATCAGCCAGTATATTTTTGATTAAAGCTTCATTTTCTTTGATAACAGCATAATCTAGAATTCCAGTTCGAAGTTCTGGAATCAATTCAATCTGTTCTAAAATCGCTTTTGCATAGTTGGATCTATAATCAACGTCAGACAAGGCAATTTCTTCAAAAGATTCGATTAGCTTGTGAAATGAAATTATGGTGGTAAAAGGACTTTCTTTAAAAAATTGAATATCCATCTGTAGTAATTTTTTAATGCAAAATTAAGCATAAATTAAGAATGCACGACATTTTATAATCTCTTTCCTTTATAGTTAAATAGTTGTTTCCCTTATAATTAAAGGCTTTCGAAAAGTCCTTCTTTATTTTAACTAAAAATTAACATTATAAATAACGGAACGACCGTTCCGTTATTATATCTTTGTGCCATAATAATTGAATAATCAATAACTTAAAATCAAATAAAAATGAAAAATTTAGAAAACAAAGTTGCTATAGTAACAGGTGGAAACAGTGGAATCGGATATGCAGCAGCAGCTGATTTAGTAGCAAAAGGTGCGAAAGTAATTGTAACAGGAAGAAACAAAGAAGCTTTAGCGAAAGTGGAAACAGAATTGAACGTGACAGGAATTGTAGCTGATCAATCTGATTTAAAATCAATTGACACTTTGGTTGAAGAAGTAAAAGCTAAATTCGGAAAAATTGATATTTTATTTTTGAATGCCGGAGTTGCTTCTTTTGCTCCAATTGAATCTGCCTCAGAAGATCATTATGACAGTATCATGAATGTGAACGTAAAAGGAGTTTATTTTACAGTGCAAAAAGTATTGCCAATTTTAAATGACGGTGGTTCTATTATATTTAATACTTCAATAAATGCTCACGTTGGAATGCCAAATTCTAGTGTTTACGCCGCAAGTAAAGCAGCAGTATTATCTTTAAACAAAGTATTTGCTACCGAATTAGCACCAAGAAAAATTAGAGTAAATGCTGTTTCTCCTGGACCAGTTGAAACTCCGCTTTACGGAAAATTAGGTTTGCAAAAGGAAGAAGTAGAAGGATTTGGAACTATTTTGGGTGAGAAAATTTTATTGAAACGTTTTGCTCAATCTTCAGAAATTGCAAAAACTGTTTCGTTCTTAGCGTCAGATGATGCATCATTCATTACCGGAACTGAAATTGTGGTCGATGGTGGACTTACTGTAAATGCTGTTGTATAATTTTTTTGACTAATTCAGGAACGATTGTTCCGTATTTTTGTATCTTTGTGTTGAAATTTAATTTGAATGTCATGGCTAGAACGAAAGAATTTAATGAAGATCAGGCTTTAGATAAAGCAATTGAGATTTTTTGGCACAAAGGTTACAACGGAACTTCGGCTCAGGATTTGGTCAATCATTTAGGATTAAGCCGTTCGAGTTTGTATGATACTTTTGGCGACAAGCAAAAACTGTTTGTGAAGTCACTAAAAAGATATCAGCAGCAAAATCATGAAATTCTGATAGAACTTCTAGAAAATGCTCCAAATATAAAAACGGCTTTTACTGATATTTTTAAGCAAGCAGTTATAGAAAGTCTTCAAGACCGAATTACAAAAGGCTGTTTTATGGTAAACTCATCAGTTGAATTGGCGATGCACGATCCAGAAATTGCAAAGATTGTTCACGATAATCAAAAAATGGTTGAAGATATTTTTTGTCAAGCTATAAAAAAAGGACAGGATTTAGGCCAGATTTCTGATAAGCAAGAAGCTCGTTCTTTAGCTCGTTTTATCTTTAATAATTACTCAGGAATCCGAGTTTTAGCAAGGTCAGGAGAGCGAGATAAACAGGTTTATGATGATATTTTAAAATCGATTTTTGCTTTATTTTAAAGCAAATTGAAACAAATAAAAAAAGGCAATTACATATGTAACTGCCTTTTTTTGTTTTTAAGTAAGTAATAGAAAATGAAAACCCTTAGTTCTTCTCTTCTTTGTTGAAGTAAACCAAGTAGTAATACATTTGTTTTTCTTCATCCCAGCCTTTTTCAACAAATTTTTCTGCACTTTCTGGATTAATGAAATCCATTTTAATTTGAATGTGAGTATCCAAATTAATTACGTTTTTAATCGATTTTCTAGCGTCAGAAACTGCTGCGTTGGCAATTGGGAATGAGGTAACATCTTCGATGCTGTATTTTTCTCCTTTATCAACTTTATAGTTTTTAAATTCAGGAATCAAATCAGGATTGTCTAGTACTTCATTCAAGAAATTTTGCTCTTCAAACTGATCGTTTTTAGCGAAATAATTCACAGATCGGTTCATAAACATTACTTCCTCTTTCTTGTCTTCTGCTGGCAAAACAACGTCTTTTGCGAAGTTTTGACAGAATTTTAAATATTTTTTAGTGATGAAATTTTCATCTTCAAAAGCGTCAACAGATAAAAAGTGCTCTAACCAATATCTTGCATCGTAACGGTTGCTGTCAACAGTCAAGATTTTGTATCCTTCTTCTTTTTTGTAGTTAAAGATCAAACATCCTTTATCCAATTTACTCAAGTTGATACCTTGCTGTAAAATCATTTCAAGGTTGCTTCCGTTTTCTTCAAACTGTAAGAAGTCGGCTTGTAATTCGCTTTTAAAAATTCCGATTGCATCAACAACGTTGTTGTCAATACTTAGGTTGGTCAAATACGTTACATAAACCTCACCGTTCTTAATGTGCGGGTGATTGGATTGCTCGTATAAATGTTTTGTGATTTTTTTAGAAACCTCATGAACATTCGCTGGATTAGCAAAAATCTCAGTTGCATATTTGAACATGTCGTTGTAATCCAAGTCCACTTCGTGTGCAAACTGATAATAGTTTTCTTCTTTTTCTCTAAAAGGCTTAAAAAAGAATTCTTTAATCAAAGGAACAATCTCATCATTTAAGTTAAATGGCTGCTCTGATAAAAAAATAGCCTCATTACGGCTTTTGTTTCCTACGCGGTGTATCGCCAGCGTGTCGATGTGAGTGTTGAATAAATTGATCATATTTTGAGTTGCTGAGATTCTAAGTTTCTAAGATTCTAAGTTTTTTATATAGTTTCTTTTAATTTTTTAATTAATGAAGCTAACATTCTTTCAATCTCTCGACTGTCCTCGTATAAGTTGTTAAATTCTTCTTCGTTTATGTAAATTATATTTTTTGCAATTTCAAGTTGAGTCTGCATTTCAAACAAAGAGCCAAGAGAAATATATAAAAATCGTAAAAAATCTTTAGTACTTTCTCTCCCAGATCCTTCTGCGATGTTACTTGATATTGATATAGAACTTCGACGTATCTGTGAAGTCAATCCGAAAGTTTCTTCTTTCGGAAAAGTTTTTGTTGTTTTATAGATTTTGGTAACTAAGGAAATTGATTTCTGCCAAACTAAGATTTTTCTAAAATGACTCATTTCTTATTTTTAAAAATTATTTAAAAATAAGAAAAATCTTTCAATTTGTAAAAACTTAGAATCTTAGAATCTCCGCACTTAGCAACTTAGCGTTAGTTCCAATTCTCCTCAAATCCGTAATCCTCAAAGCTGTCATCGCCTTCGAACATGTCTAGATCGTCTTCGTCTAGGTCGTCTTCAAATTCTCCGTAGATATCGTCGTGCATGTCATCGGCTTCGAAGTTTTTTTCGATCGCATCTGCTGGCATTTCACCGTGAGAGAATAAAGTTTCTGGGTAAGTAACTCCAACTTGTTCATCTTCTACAGCAGCCAATTCAACTAAGAAAGTCCACATGCTGATGAAGTCATAAACGTAGATAATCTTTGTATTTTCTTTATCTAAAATACTAGATAACGGATAATCGTTCATGGTTCTTATTTCGCCAGGAACATCTCCTGTATCGAAAAGCGGAATTTCATCTTCTTGATTCCAAGTATCATCACAAGTATAAAATGAAGCCACTTCTGATCCGTCAAAGCCAAAAGAGTTGAAGATTGCATTGTGTAAATCTTCAAGGGTATCTTCCTCAAGAATAGCAATGTCTCTGAAAATATCTTCTTCGGCGTCTAGAATAACTCTAAATTTATAAACCATAATCTTTGTTTTTATTGAGAGGTCAAAGGTAAAATATAAAAAACGAAATACGAATTATGAATTACGATTTGTTGAAAAGATTTTAATCTCTTGTTTTTCTGTATCTTAATTGTTTTGTGATCCTGTAAGGTTTTCAAAACCTCGTAGGTTTTATTAATGCTGGAGTTTATACCTACAAGGTTTTTAAAACCTTGTAGGAAGAGAACGAAAATTACTTTCTCGCCAATCTTTTTCGAATCTTATGATAATGTTTGTGATAAGTGCTGTGACTTGGATAACTTCTGCTTGAAGTCATATTATTAAAAATCAAAGCCGTTAAAAGTAAAATCAGAACTCCTGTGAAAACCGGAGAAAGAACATACATATAACCTAAAGCTTTTACTTTTTCTGTTCCGATAACTGCAATTAAAGCTGTTGCTCCTCCAGGCGGGTGAAGCGTTTTAGTAATCTGCATTAAAATGATGGCAAATGAAACCGCCAGAGGTGCGGCGACCCACATAATGTCTGGAACCAATTTATTGACTGTAACCCCGACAAGAGCTGAAATGACGTGACCGCCAACTAAATTACGTGGCTGAGAAAACGGACTCTGAATAATTCCGTAAACTAAAACACTAGATGCTCCGAAAGAACCAATCAAATAAACCGCATCAGGACCAGAAAAATGTATGGATTGTACATAAGCCAGAATTCCAATTCCGACGAAAGAACCTAAAAATGACCAAAAGTGTTCTTTATAATCAATTAAGGTTTCTTTGTAAAGGATGTAACGTGTCTTGCGATAGCTTCTTTTAATTTTTTCGGTTGGCATTATTGTGGTATTATATTTTATTCGTTATGCTTTTAAATATACTTTGCTGTATGTCTTCTATGTTCAGATTGTACTAATCTGAAATTATTTAACTAAACTTGGAGAATAACTATAAACGGTATACGGATAAATTGTTTTTGCAGTGTATTTTGAAATCAAACAAACTACCAAAATTGGGAAAAACAAAGTGTAATCGTTTGTTAATCCGCAAACTAAAAATATTGCTGTAAAAGGGGCGTGAATACTAGCACTTAAAACCGCTGCCATTCCGATAATCATAAAGTTGATCGGAATTACATTTACGTGGAAAAAGCTATTTAAGATCGAAGCCAATAATAATCCTAAAAACGCTCCGATGAATAAACTTGGTGCAAAAACACCTCCGTCACCGCCAGAAGCCAATGTTATGGAAGTAACAATTGGTTTTAGAATTAAGATTCCGATAAATGTCAAGGCTAAAGTTATAGTCAACTGCATTTGTGCAGCTCCTCCAAAAATTCCTTTTATGGCATGATAACCTTCTCCGTACAATTGCGGGAACATGAATAATGAAGCACTTAAAACGATAGATCCTAAAATGATTTTATAATAATGTGTGTCAATTTTACCGAATTGTGATTTGAAGAATAAAACGCAACGAGTAAGGTAAACCGAATTCATTCCTGCTAAAATTCCTAAAAGAATGAAGTATGGAATTGCTTTTAAATTCCAAGTTGCAATTGAAACTGCAAATAATGGTTCTTCCTTTAAAATGGTCAACAAACCAAATGCGATAGAAACTGCAATTAAATTTGAAATGATAAAGGCACGAGTTACTTTTCTGGAGATTACTTCGAAAGCAAATAAAATTCCTGCTATCGGACTGCTGAATAATGCTGTAACACCTGCCGCAACACCAGCACAGATTAGTTCGGTTTTATATTGACGGAAAACATTTTCCTTTTCATGAGCAACTGAACCGATTGTTGCTGTAGCGACAACTGTAGAAACTTCGATTCCTGTTGAACCTCCAAAAATAACAGTCAATAATCCGTTTATGAAGTGAGATGGAATTTTATAAGAAGGAAGATTTTTAGATTTTGATGCTGTACTTTCAAAAACTTCTTTAATTCCTTTGTTTTCTTTTTTCTTGAAAAGATATTGTCTTAGGAAATAAATAACTGATAATCCGAAAACTGGAAAAACAATATAGAATATTGGGTGAACTGATACTTCGTGAAAGAAGATTTCTTCGTAATATTCAGTTATTTTCTTTAGTGAAATTCCGAGGAAAGCTGAAAGAAAGCCAATTAAAATAGAAACAATTACTAATTTTCGGAATTTGATTAATTGATGATTTTTTTTGATTTGCGCCGTTTTGTTCATCACTATAAATTTGAAGATCCGCATTTTTTTTTCTGCGGGTTACAAAATTAAGCATCAAAATCGGTTTTTTCTAGGAAATCTTCATTTTACTGTGTTAAAACTGATATAAACAGGAAAAATCTTTCAGTTTGCTGGTTGGCCGCAAAGGCGCTAAGGCACAAAGTTTTCTTTTTCTAGCATACCTCAAATGACAAACTGTGTATTACTAAATTTTAAAAAAAACTTTGCGTCTTAGTGCCTTCGCGGCAATACTATCTCTCGTAAAACTCAATCGGCAATAAATCTGGATCAGCAATAAAAGTGAAACGTTTTTCAGTTGTTTCATCAATTCGGATCGGTTCCGCTTCTATATTTTTTGAAGTTAAAAAAGCGATTGTTTCTTCTAAATTAATCACTTCAAAAGCTAAATGGCGTAAACCTACAGCTTCAGGACGTGAAGGCCTTTGTGGCGGATTAGGAAAGGAGAATAGTTCGACAACATAAGTGCCATTTAGAGCCAAGTCTAATTTATACGATTGCCGTTCTTCACGATAGATTTCACGAATAATAGTCAAACCTAAAATTTGAGTATAGAAATATTTCGATTTTTCGTAATCGGAACATAAAATGGCAATATGATGGACTTTATTAAGGGTAAGCATTATTTTTGTGATTCAGGTTCTTGATTTAATTTTCGAATAACTTTCGCAGGATTTCCAACTGCTAATGAATTGTCTGGAATATCTTTTGTAACAACAGATCCAGCTCCAATAACGCAACCTTTTCCGATGGTTACCCCAGGGCAAATAACCGAATTTCCGCCAATCCAACAATCGTCTCCAATGGTAACTGGATAAGCATTTTCTAGTGATTTTCTTAATTCAGCGTCAAGCGGATGAGAAGCGGTATAAATTTGAACATTCGGTGCAATAAAAACATTCGATCCGATATTTACAGGCGCGCAGTCTAAAACCACACAATTCACATTGAAATAAACGTTTTCTCCACAGAAAATATTATAACCATAATCGCAATGAAAAGGCGGTTCAATATATAAACCATCTCCAGCATTTGGAATTAATGTTGCTAAAATTTCTTTTGCTTTTTTGGTAACTCTATATTCTTTTACATTCAAGCTATGTAAAAGGTTTTTTGCGGCACGGCGGCCTTTAACTAATTCTGTATCAAAAGCGTTGTAATATTCGCTAGAGATCATTTTTTCTTTTTCTGTTTTCATATTTACATTTTCGTCTTGGCGATTTTGTCGTGTATTTTTACAGTTTCCTGCAAAGCGGCAGTACAATACCAAGGCGTTAATTCGGCTTCGAGTAAATTGGCTTTTATTGCCGGGTCGGTGGCAACAAGAGCTTTGGCTTCTTCTAAGGTTTCTACATTAAAAATATAAATACCGCGATAGTTTCGGTCATTTTTCATGAAAGGTCCAGCCACAACAAGTTTTCCTTCTTTGGCTAATTTTCCAATGTTTTCCATATGACCTTCAAAAAGTTTTTTGGTTTCTTCTTTCGATGCTGTTTTATTAGTTCCAGATTTTAAGAGACAAAAAACATATTTCTTCATTCCGTATTCGTCAGCATGAAGCGATTTTGCTAAAGCTTCATCGTATTTCGCTTCGGTTTCTTGGGAAAAACTGATGGTACTAAAAAGTAAAAATGCTAGAATAAAAATTGAAGTTTTCATAGGAATGGAATATTAAAGTAGTTTCTTCAAAATAACAATCTGCCCTAAATGATACACATCGTGCTGAATAATTCCGTGCAGGTGTTCGTAGTACGTGTGACCATTATTCACATATATTTTTGCTAAATCAGCATCATCAAAATTTTCAAAAAAAGCGGTCCAAGAATCTTGAGATTTTGCTAGAGTTTGAAGCGATTGTTCCCAAGCGACCTCAGAAGGATCTAAAACGGGAACAAAATAGTTGTGATCTGGAGTTTTAATAACTTCTCCTTGCATACGCTCTAAAATGTTTCTTCTCCATTGAATCAAATGATTTACAATTTCCCAAATCGTATTCAAATTCGGATTTATTTTTCGGTATGCTTGTTCTGCGGTTATATTCTTTAAAGTATTGTCTAGATTCACTTCTAGCCATGGATTTCCATTATAAATGGATTGATATAAATTTGAAATTCTGGTGCTTTCTGACATAAATGGTAATTTTTTGGAATTCCTAGCTAAGATACAAATTAGTCATTTACAACTCATCCTCGAAATTCTACAATTGGGTTATTATATATTTTTTAACGTTTAATGTTAAAATACATTTGCCTCATCAAAACCAAAGATGACATGAAAACCAAATTATTTTTTACGCTTAGCTTTTTATTTTTTACAGCATTGATTTTTGCTCAAAATACGATTTCGGGAAAAGTAGTAGATCAAAAAGGAAAACCAGTTGCAGGCGCAAACATATATATTGACGGAACTTACGACGGAGCTACAAGTTCTGAAACGGGAGATTTTTCTTTTGAAACAGCAGAAACAGGAAACAAATTTTTAGTAATTAGTTTTTTGCTTTTCGAAACTTTCAAGCAAGAAATTGATGTAGCCAATTATAAAGATCAGACCGTAAAATTAAGAGATAACGTTAATGCTCTGGATGCGGTTGTTATTACAGCGGGGACTTTAGAATCTGGAGACAAAGCAAGAGTTTCGGTTTTAAAACCTTTAGATATTGTTACGACTGCAGGTTCTGCAGGAAATATCGTAGCAGCTTTACAGACTTTGCCAGGAACGCAGACAGTTGGAGAAGATGGACGTTTGTTTGTACGTGGAGGTGAGGCTAGCGAAACTCAAACTTTTGTGGATGGAATTCGCGTAGCACAGCCTTACGGTGCAACAACTAATAATTTACCAACAAGAAGCCGTTTTTCTCCTTTCTTATTTAGCGGAATCGCATTTTCTACTGGAGGTTATTCTGCAGAATATGGTGAAGCTTTATCGAGTGTTTTGCTTTTAAATACACAAGACGAAGAAGATCACGAGAAAACAGATATCGGATTAATGACGGTTGGTTTGAGTTTAGGAAATACTCAGAAATTCAAAAAAAGCTCTTTAAGCGTAAATATGATGTATGTGAATTTGGCTCCATATCAAGCTGTTGTTCCGCAAAATGTAGATTGGAATAATCCTTATCAATCGCTTGGTGGCGAAACGGTTTATAGATATAATTTTACAAACGGAATTTTCAAATTGTACGCGTCATTCGATTCAGAAAAATTTGATTTAAATCAGAAAAATGTCAATTTCGAAAATCCGATTCGAACTGATATGAACAATAATAACTTCTATTTGAATTCTTCATACAAAGGAAGTTTTGGAACAGGTTGGACATTAACTTCGGGGGTTAGTTATGGTTATAGCAATAACAAATTAAAATATGATATTACTGGAGTTAACAGTATAGAAAATGCAACTCAATTGAAATTAAAATTAAGCAAGAAGTTTTCAAACTATTTCAGATTGTCTTTTGGATCTGATTATTTCATTACAAAATATAATGAAGATGTAGTTGACAATGTTTCGCTTGATATTACAAACGGTTACGATTCTAACATTTTTGCTGCGTATACAGAAGGAGATATTTCAATCTCTAAAAACTTAGCATTGAAAGTTGGTTTGAGATATTCTAATAATAGTTTGCTAAACGAAAACAACATTGCGCCAAGAGCTTCATTAGGTTATAAAGTTTCAAAAAGCAGTCAGTTTTCTTTTGCTTATGGAGATTTTACTCAAACACCTGTGGTAGATTATATTAAATTTTCTAAATACCATCAGTTTGAAAGCGAAAAGGCAAGCCATTATATCTTAAATTATACGTTTACAAGACCTGGGCAAACACTAAGAGCTGAGGCTTATTACAAAGATTACAGGAATTTGGTGCAGTACAATACAAAAGACATTCAGTACAATTCGGTTTTCAATAACAACGGATCAGGTTACGCAAAAGGATTAGATGTTTTTTGGAGAGACAGCAATTTGTACAAAAACTTAGAATATTGGATTTCATACTCTTATATCGATTCTGAAAGACAGTATAAAAACTTTCCAAACATGGCTACTCCAAGTTTTATTGCCAACCATAATTTATCTGTTGTGACTAAATACTTTATTACCGATTGGAAATCGCAAGTTGGATTTACAAATAGTTTCAGCACAGGACGTCCGTACAATGACCCAAACCAAACACAATTTATGAACGGAAAAACAAAATCATACAATAGTTTGAGTTTCAACTGGGCGTATTTATTAACAACACAAAAAATTCTTTATTTCTCTGTTTCGAATGTTTTAGGAACAAAAAATGTTTTCGGATACGATTATGCCAGAAATCCAGATCCAAGCGGAGTATATCAAAGACAAGCCGTAGTGCCAACAGCAGACAGATTCTTCTTCGTTGGTTTCTTCTGGACCATCAGCCAGAATAAGAATGAGAATCAATTGAAAAATCTTTAATTAAAGGGACAAAGGTTCAGAAGCTCAAAGGAGCAAAGGCCCTCTAGAATTCGCAAAGAAACCTTTGTCGCTTTGCACCTCTGAACCTTTGTAACTCAAAAAGAAACAATTCAGTAACCAAAATCAACAACTCAGTATCATTTAATTTTAAAAGACTAAAAACCAATATACTTTTGAAGTGTAAATTAAAAGGAACAGAGGTTCAGAGGTACAAAGGTTCAAAGTTTTTGAAGCGCAATAATTAGAAAAGCCTTTGCCACTTTGCAGCTTTGAACCTTTGATCCTTAAAAAAGAAGTTTTAATCATCAATAAAAAAACTTAGAATCTTAGAACCTTAACAACTCAGAACCTAAAAAAAGAAAACCATGATCAAAATTATTACAATTACAATGTTGTTTATCTGCGGCTTAATGTCTGCTCAGAATTCAAAGCTAACGGTAGCCATTTCAGGGATAAAAAATAATGAGGGAACTATAAGAGTAGGATTGTATAACTCAGATAAAGCATTTCTTAAAACTGCTTATAAAAGTTTTTCTTCTGAAATTAAAAATAACAAAGCATTAATAACTTTTACAGGTCTTCCTGCGGGAGAATATGCCGTTTCAGTTTTTCATGATGAGAACAACAATGAAAAGCTCGATAAAAATGTGATGGGAATTCCATCAGAAGATTATGCGGCATCAAACAATGCAAAAGGATTTATGGGACCTCCTTCGTATGCCGATGCTAAATTTGCTGTCAGTAAAGATTCAAAAATTGAAATTACATTCTAATAAATAACTAATCCATATAACAAACCATTAAATAACTTATAATATGAAAAAGGTCATCACTTTAATCGCATTATTTGCAGTAGCAATTGCATCAGCGCAAACACAATTTGAACAAGGAATGAATAAAGCGTTCGGACTTTGGAAAGAAGGAAAAAATACAGAAGCTTCTGCTTTGTTTGAAAGAATTGCCGCTGCCGAAAAAAACAGTTATCTGCCAAATTATTATATAGCTTTAATTAATGCAACACAAGTTTTTACAGAAAAAGACAAAACAAAAATCGATTTGTTATTGACAAAAGCACAAGATGCTTTAGATGTAGAATTGATTAAAGATCAAGCAAATTCTGAGTTGTATGTAATGCAGGCTTTAATTTACACTGGATATGTTGTAGCCGATCCAATGACAAACGGAATGAAATATTCTGGAAAAGTGATGGAAGCTTACGCGAAGGCTAAAGCATTAGACCCAAACAATCCGAGAGCGGTTTTTGGTGAAGCAGATTACCAACTGGGCGGTGCAAAATGGACAGGAGTTGACACAAAACCTTTATGCGCACAAGTTGATAAATCTATTGAACTTTTTAATACTTTTAAACCAGCAACGCCTTATTCTCCAAAATGGGGATTAGAAAGAGCGTTAGAAATTCAAAAAACTTGTAAATAATCTAGCAGTTACAAATCGTTATGATATTAAAGCCTAATTTGTTAAAAGCATGTTTAGTTGGAGGGGTAGTATTTTTATTTTCTTTTCTAATTCGGTTTGCTTCACTAGGAACAGCAGTCTTTACTAAGAATCTTTACATTTATTTCTTGTACTGCATGCTTTACAGTGTGGTTTTGTATATCGTAAACGTTATTCTTTTTGAATTTTTAGATAGAGTCTTCAGAGAAAATCCATATTCGATGAAGAGAATCTTAACTGGTTTTGTAAGTTCATTTTTCATATCGATGATTATAATTGGAGTATTGCGCTTATTTACAAGTGTAATAATCGATAATAAGACTATAATAGGCTTTCTAGCCAATGAAAGAGCATCTTATTATATAGAATCTGCAGTTATGACTTTTATTGTGCTCTTGTTTTTCCATGGGCTTAATTTTTACAAGCTCTATCAGGAAAGCAAGGTTACACAGCAAAAAATCATTGCAGGAACTGCAAATGCCAAATTTGAAAGTTTAAAAAATCAGATCGATCCGCATTTTCTTTTTAATAGTTTAAATGTTTTAAGTTCTTTGATCGAAGAAAATCCAGATAATGCACAACGATTTACCACTTCATTATCTAAAATTTACCGATACGTTTTAGAACAAAAAGACAAAGAACTGGTTTCGGTTGAAGACGAGTTGTCATTTGCCAAAACTTATATGAATCTGCTGAAGATGCGTTTCGAAAATAGTTTGTTTTACGAATTGCCAACAGAAAACATAAGCCCAGAAGCTAAAGTAGTGCCGCTTTCTTTACAGCTTTTATTAGAAAACACGGTGAAACACAATGTGGTTAGCGAGCAAAAACCACTTCATATTAGAATATTTATTGATAAAGATTATTTGGCAATTCAAAATGATCTACAGAAAAAAGAAGTTTTGCAGGACAGACAAGGTGTGGGACTGCAGAATATTGTAAACAGATACGGAATTATAACCGATAGGAAAGTGAAAGTTCAGGAAGACGAGAAGAATTTCACAGTTAGAATTCCAATTTTAACCAAGCAAATTGCAGTTATGGAGATGAGTGCAGAATATACAGATGAAGCAAAAGCTTATTACAGAGCTAAAAAACGAGTTCAGGAACTAAAAGGATTTTATGGAAATTTAATTTCATATTGTTGTATAATTCCGTTTTTAATTTTTATAAATCTAAAATTTTCACCAGAATTTCAATGGTTTTGGTTTTCAGCTTTAGGGTGGGGATTCGGACTTGCAATGCATGCTTTTAAAGTTTTTGGTTACAGCTCAGATTGGGAAGAAAGAAAAATTCGCGAAATTTTAGAGAAAGATAACAAACAAAAGACGTGGAAATAATGGAAAATAACTTCACAGAGGCAGATCGTTATTATGATGCTCAGAAAAAAGTAAAAGACATAAGAGAATTTTACGAGCATCTGACAGTGTACGTTTTATGTAATCCGATTGTGATTGTGGTCAATTATATGACTTCTCCAGAATACCTATGGTGGATTTGGTCTGTAATGGGCTGGGGAATAGCAATTGTTCTACACGGATTGAAAGTTTTTAGTTTTCCGCCTTTTTTTAATAAGAAGTGGGAGCAGAAAAAGATTCAGGAAATTCTAGAAAAAGAAAATAGACAACGATTAGAAAATAATCATGGAAACAAATTTGAGTAACAATCAAGAACAAGTAATATTGCAGGAATTAGCAAGTAAAAAAGTACTTCAGCTGAAATCCTTTTACAAACATTTGTTCGTTTATACCATTGCAATGATTGTTTTTGTTTTAAAAGAATATACGAATCTGCCCTTGCAATTTTTTCCAATAAAATATCTCAACTGGGTTGTTGTAATTATTTGGACAGCTGTAATTGTAGGTTCTGCAATCGATTTGTTTGCTTCGTATAAAATTTTTGGGCACGAATGGGAAGAACGAAAACTAAGAAGTATTTTAGAAAAAAAGTATAAAAAACAAAAATGGGAATAATCATGGAAAGGAATTTAAGCGACGAGGAAAAATACATGCAAGCCAAAAAAAAGGTAGAAAAAATTAAAGGATTTTATGGAAATCTTTTGGCTTTCGTATTGGTAAATGCCATTTTAATTTTCATCAATTTGTATACATCACCAAATTATTTATGGTTTTTCTGGCCTTTATTATGGTGGGGCGTTGGTCTTATTTTTCACGGATTGAAAGTCTTTGAAGTTTTTCCAGGAATGGGAAAAGAATGGGAAGAAAGGAAAATCCAAGAGTTTATGGAAAAAGAAAAACAGAATAAAAATAAGTGGGAATAATTTAAAATAAAATTATGGGACGTTTTAGAAGAAATAGTTACGAAGATTATACAAGCCAGCATTTTGGAGAATATGCTAATGATGAAAATTATAATGCGGCGTATAGAAAAGTAAAAAAATTGAAAGGATTTTACTCGCATGTTAAAGTTTACATTATCGTAAACATTATTATCATTGTATCTAGTATAACTCGGGATAGTTTTCACGGAGGATTAAATTTTAGCGGTTTAGCAGAATGGCATACTTATTCGACCGCATTTTTCTGGGGAATCGGTTTACTAGCGCACGGATTATCTGTTTTTGGAACTAACATTTTTTTCGGTCAAGATTGGGAAAAAAAGAAAATTCAGAAATATATGGAGAGAGAAGCCGCAAATAAAAATAAATGGGAGTAAATTTGAACTAATATTTTTCATTTTTTTACAATATAGTAAATGATCACTTTAATTATAGAAGACGAAAAACCAGCTGCAAGGTTGCTGCAAAGAAAGCTTGAAAAGTTAGATGTAAAAGTAGAAACTATGCTTCATTCTGTTGAAGAAGCTGTTCAATGGTTTGAAAACAATTCGCATCCCGATTTAATTTTTCTGGATATTCAGCTGTCAGATGGGTTATCTTTTGAAATTTTTGAAAAAATAGACATAAAAAGTGCGATCATTTTTACAACAGCGTATGATGAATATGCTTTAAAGGCTTTCAAATTAAACAGTATCGATTATCTTCTAAAACCAATTGACGAAGATGATCTGGAAACTGCGGTTTCGAAATTTAAATCTCGTTTGCCAAAAGTTGCGGCAGAATCTTCAAATATGCAATTAGATTTTGAGCAGATACGTCAAATGCTGTCAAATCCTTTTGAGAAAACTTATAAAAAAAGATTTACCGTTAAAATCGGGCAACATTTAAAAGTAATCACAACAGAAGAAATTGAATGTTTTTTTAGTGAAAACAAAGGAACTTACATTCACACGTACGACAATCGAGATTATTTGATTGATTCGACTTTGGAGATTTTAGAACAAGAACTCGATAAGAAGGATTTCTTTCGCGTAAGCAGAAAATTTATTGTTCCATTAAAAGCGATTAAAGAAATTCAGGTTTATACCAATTCTCGTTTAAAAGTGATTTTACCAACTTACAAAGAAGATGAGGTTATTGTGAGTCGAGAAAAAGTGCAGGATTTTAAAAGTTGGCTGGGATAGAGTTTTTGTGAGATGTAAGAGGGAAGAAGAAAGAAGAAAGAAAATGTTGTTCCTAGGGGATTTTGGAAAATCTGCATTTTGAATTAATAGATTTTTAGAAAAAGAGCCATCGGCTCGATACATATTGTAGGGCCGGATTTTAATCCGGTTTCGGTTTAGATATAAAAGCATACCAATAAATAAAAAAGAGCCAAATTGGCTCTTTTTTATGTTTTAATATTTGATTTTTATTTGCTCAATCTATGCAATGTATACGTCATGGCACTTAAAAGGAAAAATGCCATAATTTGGTGGATTAATCCTAAAGCCAATGGAACGCTGTACAATAAAGTGAAAACTCCAAGTGCAAACTGAATGAAAACAAAAGCTACAAGAGTTTTGATTCCGTTTGATTGTGTGTTGGTAAGTGTATATTTTTTGCTTTTGAAGAAAAGGAAAAGAATCATGGCTACAACTACATAAGCAAAAGTTCTGTGCACAAATTGAACACCGCTTTTTCCTTCAATTAAGTTTTTAACTAAAGAAGATTGCTCAATAAAAACCGATTCGTGAATGAATTCGCCATCACTCATTAAAGGCCAGTGATTGTGAATTAATCCTGCATTTAAACCAGCGACAAATCCGCCGTAAATAATTTGGATTAATAAAGCGACTAAAGCATAACGAGCAATATTTCGAAGCGGTAAAATCTTATTGATATTTCTTTCCGGATAAATTAAATCTAATGCCACCCACAGCGTATAGGCGAAAGTGATAAACGCAAAAGTTAAGTGTAATGAAAGTCTGAAATGGCTCACATCTGGATTGTCAATTAATCCGCTTCTTACCATAAACCATCCTAAGAAACCTTGGAAACCTCCCATTGCCAAAAGAACGATACATTTTTTGATAGTATCTGTATCTAATTTCTTTTTAGCTAAAAAGTAAACAAACGGTACAAAGAAAACCAAACCAATAATACGGCCGATAAAACGGTGAAACCATTCCCAGAAGTAAATAAATTTATAATCTGCTAATTGAAAATCGTTGTGAATATTGATTTTCTGATATTCTGGAAACTTTTTGTATTCATCAAAAGCAGCTTGCCATTTTGCCTCAGTTAAAGGAGGAAAAGTGTCGGTTACCAAATGCCAGTCGGTCATAGATAAACCTGAATTGGTTAAACGTGTGATGCCACCCACGACAACCATTAAAAATAATAAAACACAACCCGATAGTAACCAAATGATTACTGATTTATTTTCTTTTTTCATTTTATTAAATAATACTTATTTCTCAACTTTTTTTAAGCCTAATTTCTCAGCTCTTTTAATCACAAAGTCGTAAGCAGCTTGATATTCATTAGGAATAACACCTTCTAAAATCGCTTCTTTTACCGCTTCTTTCAAAACTCCAATTTCGCGCGAAGGTTTTAAATCAAACATTTCCATAATTTCTTCTCCTGTAATTGGCGGTTGGAAATTACGAACATGATCACGCTCTTCAACTTCAACAATTTTCTTGCGAACAAGCTCGAAGTTTTTGTGATACTTTTTAAATTTTGACGGATTTTTTGTTGTGATATCCGCTTCACATAAAGTCATCAAATTCTCAACGTCTTCGCCAGCATCAAAAACCAAACGACGAACAGCGCTGTCAGTTACAATGTCCTGCGCCAAAACAATCGGGCGAGAACTCATGATCACCATTTTTTGAACGAATTTCATTTTATGGTTTAGAGGCATGTGCAAACGTTCGAATATTTTCTTAGCCATTTTTCCACCAAGAAATTCATGACCGTGAAAAGTCCATCCTTGTTTTTTGGTAAAACGTTTTGTAGGTGCTTTTCCGATATCATGCAATAAAGCCGACCAGCGTAACCAAACATCATCAGTATTTGGGCAAATATTATCGACAACTTCTAGCGTGTGGTAAAAATTGTTTTTATGCGTATGACCTTCAATTTCTTCCACCTGATTCAAAGCTGTTAATTCAGGTAAAATAATATCTAGAAGTCCTGTTTTGTATAAAAGCAAAAATCCAGTTGAAGGTTTATCCGTCATAAGGATTTTGTTTAATTCGTCAACGATTCTTTCGCCAGAAATAATTTTGATTCGTTCTGCATTTTTTGCAATCGCATTCAATGAATTTTCTTCAATTTCGAAATTCAATTGAGTTGCAAAACGAATCGCGCGAAGCATACGCAAAGGATCATCAGAATACGTAATATCCGGATCCAAAGGCGTTTTGATTGTTTTGTTTTCTAAATCTGTTAAACCATCAAAAGGGTCTAAAAGATCTCCGAAATTATTTTGATTTAAAGACAAAGCAAAAGCATTGATCGTAAAATCACGACGATTTTGATCATCTTGTAAAGTTCCGTTTTCTACAATCGGATTTCGGCTATCACGGCTATAAGATTCTTTTCGTGCGCCTACAAATTCAATATCGGTATCTTCAAAACGAAGCATTGCTGTTCCGTAACTTTTAAAAACCTGAACTTTTGGTTTGTTCGGAAGTAAATCAGAAACTTTAAGCGCTAATTCAATTCCGCTTCCAACCGCTACAACATCGATGTCTTTTTTAGAACCTCTGTTTAAAAGCAAATCACGAACAAATCCGCCAATCACATAAGAGTCAACGTTTAATTCTTGAGAAGCTTTCGAAATAATATCGAAGATTTTGTTTTGTAAAGCAGTTTTATAGTTTGTTTGTATAGCCACGAATTCACTAATTTTTGAGTAAAAATGCATTTCAAATTTCAGTCGAAATAAAATGCACGCAAATTTACAACATAGAAAATGCCTATAATAATCTACAGCCGATTTTTTTGAAGAAATTAGTAGTTTTTGATGTTGATTTTTGTGAAAATGCAAAAAGGGGTTGCCACGAATTACACGAATTGCTCGAATTTATTTTTTTATAGCCGCAGATTAAAGGATTAAAAAGGATTTTTTATTTCTTGGATAATGGTGCAACTTGCACTCAAAAAAGGATTGCTGCGAATTTCATGAATTACCACGAATTTTATTTTTAACTAAAAAAGAATCATTTTTAATCCTTTAATCTGTGGCAAGAAAAATTAGTGCAATTCGTGAAATTCGTGGCAGAAAAAAAATATACGCTCATAGAACAAATCAATTGCGATAATCTGTTTTTAGAATTTCAATTTGTATTTTTGAAACATAGAAAAACGTACAAATGAAAATTGTTATATCTCCAGCGAAATCATTGAATTTCGAAAAAGAATTACCAACATCTCAATATACAGAGCCGTCTTTTTTAAAGGAAGCAAGAGTGGTTCACAAAGTAGTTAAGGAAAAAAAGCCAGCTGAATTATCAGAATTAATGTCGATCTCAGACAAACTAGCCGATTTAAACTGGAAAAGAAATCAGGATTGGAAAACGCCTTTTACTCCAGAAAATGCACGCCCAGCAGTTTATACTTTTGATGGCGATGTTTATACAGGATTGGATGCTTATACAATTCCGTTAGAAAAATTAGATGTGCTTCAAGATAAACTTAGAATTTTATCAGGCCTTTACGGACTTTTAAAACCTCTTGATTTAATGCAGGCTTATCGTTTGGAAATGGGAACTAAAATGCCAGTAGGAGAATCTAAAAACTTGCATGAATTTTGGAAACCAACGGTTACAAAAGCTTTAAATAAAGAATTGAAAAAAGAGGAGTTATTCGTGAATTTGGCGAGTAATGAATACTTTTCAGCTGTTGATGTAAAAGCTTTGAAAGTACCTGTAATTACTCCAGATTTTAAAGATTATAAAGACGGAAAACTAAAAATGATTAGTTTTTTTGCAAAAAAGGCGAGAGGTATGATGGTGCGTTATATTATCGATACCAATGCAGAAACTATTGAGGATCTAAAAGGTTTTAATTACGACGGATATCAGTTTGACGCGAATCTTTCTAAAGGAAATCATTTGGTTTTTACAAGATAGTTTTTTTTAAAGATGCTAAGGTTCTAAGTTGCTAAGATTCTAAGTTTTTAAAAAGAGTCGGAGGCTCGATACATATTATAGATAGGGATTTAAAACCCTGCCTATTAAGTTTTTACGAGATAGTTTTTTTTGAAGGTTCTGAGGCTCTAAGTTGTTAAGATTCTAAGTTTTTAAAAAGAGCCGGAGGCTCGATACATATTGTAGGCAGGGATTTCAATCCCTGCAGATGAATGTTATTGCGACCATGGATTCCAATTCTTGGAATTTACGATTATAAATATAAATAGCAATAAAAAACAACGCCGAATTCAATTAAGAATTCGGCGTTTATGCGTATTATAAATTTATTATTATTAATGCATTGCGTCGGCTGCACTAATTTTGTTCTTCCCTTTTTTAATAAAGAGAATAATCGGTATGCAACATAAAAACATAATTCCTAGATAAAGGAATATATCCATGTAAGCCATTACTGTACTTTGCTTCATTATTGAATATTCTATGGCTTGATATGCTTTTTTCAAAGCCACATCGGCACTGTATCCTTTTGCCATGAAGGCGTGTTGCATTCCTGCAATTCGCTGCTGTACTTCAAATTTGGCAGGATCTAGGTTATTAATTAAATCTACTCTGTGCGATTGGCTAAAACGTGTGATGAAAGTAGTAATGATGGCAATACCAAAAGATCCGCCTAACTGACGCATCATTCCTGTAAATGCTGCTCCTTCACCAATTTGTTTTCCTTTCAAAGTAGAAAGAGAAAGTGTTGTAATAGGCACGAAAAGCAATCCTAAACCAATCCCTCTTAAAATTAAAGGCCAATACATGTGTTCAACTCCTGTGTCTGGCGTCATACGGCTGTACATCATAAAGGTAAAGAAGAAGAAAACTAAAAATCCTACTCCAACCATATAACCTTGAGGAACGCCTTTCTGAATCATATTTCCAACAAATGGCATCATGATTGCCGTTGTAATAGATCCTGGGATTAATAATAAACCGGCATCAGTTGCTGTCCATCCTAAAATAGATTGCGTGTAAATCGGGATAATTAATGTTGATCCGTACAAACCAAAACCAAGAATAAAACACATTATGGTTCCGATTCTTAAGTTTCCGTCTTTTAAAACACTTAAATTCACGATTGGATATTTATAAGTAAGCTCTCTCCATATAAATAAAACCAATCCTAAAACTGTTACAACACTTAAGGTTACAATTAAAGAATCGTTAAACCAGTCGTCTTGCTGTCCATGTTCCAATACGAATTGTAAAGAACCAATAAAGGTACTCAACAAAATAATTCCCCACCAGTCAACCTGATTTGCTTTCAATTTTTCTCCATATTTCGGACTTCTAACGAAAGTTAAAGCCAAAATAGTTGCAATAATCCCTAGCGGAATATTGATGTAGAAAATATAAGGCCAAGAATAATTATCAACCAAGTAACCTCCTAAAGGTGGTCCAAGAGTTGGTCCAACAATTACACCCATTCCGTAAATCGCTTGCGCCATTCCACGTTTTGCTACGGGGTAACTTTCTGTAATAATCGTTTGGGCTGTTACTAGAAGTGCTCCACCACCCATACCTTGTACGAATCGGAAGGCTACTAGTTCCCATATATTTGTGGCATTACCACACAAGAAGGAACAGACTGTAAATATTATGATCGAAGCCACAAAATAATTTCGTCTTCCAAATTGCTGCGATAGCCAGCTTGTCATCGGAATTACAATAACATTCGCAATTGCGTATGCTGTAATTACCCATGCAACGTCGGTCAAGGTAGCACCAAGACTCCCGCGCATGTCTGTTAGTGCAACGTTTACAATCGTCGTGTCAACAATTTCCAGCAATGCACAAAGTACTGCCGTAATCGTAATGACAACACGTCTGAAACCGTATTCTACTAAATCGTCATCTTGTACTGCTGTTGCCATTTATTTATTTTACATGTACATCTACATCAACGTTCATTCCTGGGCGTAATAATTTTACTTTTTCAGGATCGTTTGATTGATCTAAACTAATTTTTACTGGTAATCTCTGAATTGTTTTTACGAAGTTTCCTGTTGCGTTATCAGGAGGTAGCAAAGAAAAACGAGATCCTGTTGCAGGAGAAAATGATGTTACAGTTCCTTTGAATTCGTAGTTTGGATAAGCATCAACTTTTAAGCTTACTTTTTGCCCCACAACCATTTTGTTTAATTGTGTTTCTTTAAAGTTAGCTACAACCCAAGCTTCGTTATTGTTAATGATGTAGAATAAAGATTGTCCCGGCTGAACTAATTGTCCTGGCTGAATATCAACTTTAGAAACCTGACCATCAATTGCAGCTGTAACTACAGTATAAGAAAGGTTTAAGTGAGCAACATCAAGCATCGTTTTTGCTTTTTTGATATTTGCAGCAGCAACTTCTGTTTGTTTGTCTGAAACTTTAGATTTTGACTGAATAACAGATTTTTGATAAGAAGTAGCTTTTTGTTGTTGTTCTAAAACACGTACTTGGTTTTCAGCTTCTTCTTTTGCTGATAAAGCTTGCTCATATTGTTGTTTTGTGATAGTATGAGTTTTGTACAAGTTATTGTAACGGTTATAATCGTTTGTAAGCTGTCTCAATCTAATTTTTGCACTTTCTATAGAACCGCTTGCAGATCTCATTTGAGCATCTGAAACAGAAATACTTGCGTAAGCACTTCCAATATCAGCTTTTGCCGCTTCGTATTGGCCTTCAGCTCCTAATAATGCAGCGTTAGCTTCATCAATCTTCAATTGGTAATCTCTCTTGTCGATAGTAAATAAAGTATCTCCTTTTTTTACATAATCATTATCTTTCACATAAACTTTGCTGATATATCCTGATACTCTAGGAATAATCGGATTCATTTTTTTCTCGATTTGAGCATCATCTGTTTCTTCGTGAGCTTGGCCGTGTAAGTATTTTGATATTCCGTAAGTTCCTCCCAATAAAACCATTACGGTTAGTATGATGATGAATTTTTTATTTGTCTTTTTCTTTTCCATGAGAGCTATCGATTATATTTTAGAAAGATTGAATGATTGTGATAATTGTCCTGATACTGAAAGTAATTCGTAATATTTTTGAATAATGGTTGCTTTAGATAAAGCAGTTTGAATTTTGGCATTTAAATGTTCTACATCGGCTTCTACCAAATCATTAGTGTCAGATAAACCGTTGTCGAATTTATCTTTTACCAATCTGTAGTTTTCTGCAGCTTGCTGAAGCGCTTCGTCATAAACAACACTTTGGTTGATGGCTAAGTCGTAATCTTCAATAGATTTCTGAACTTCAACCTTAATTTTGTCAGTCATAATAGCCTCAGTATTTTTTACTTCCAGAGCTCTACTTTCTGCCTCTTTAACGTGCACATTGTTTTTTAGAATTCCTGATAAATCATAAGATAATCCAATTCCGAAATTCATAGCATATTTCACAGTTACAATATCTTTTAAATCTAATGCTGTGTAACCACCAAGCAACGAAATTGCTGGATAATATCCTGCTTTTGCTACTTTAATATTAGCTTCAGAAGCTTTTCCTTGTAATCTTATTGCTTCTAGATCTTTTCTGTTCTCAAGTGCAACAGCATCAGATGTAATAGAATTACTTGTTTTTAAATTAAAGAAATCCTCTTCATTTACCTGAATTTTTACATTAGGATCTAATTTAAGCAATGTAGTGAGGTAGTAATTGATGTTATTAATATTATTATTAGCTTCATCGATAGATAATTGCGTTTTAGAAACCAATAATTGTGCTTTTAATAAATCATTTCTAGGAATGATTCCGTTTTTCTCCAACTCTGTAAAGTCAGTAACACGTTGCTTTGCACTTTTTTGATTTTCGTTTAAGACATCTAACGTTTTTTGTGCTTTGTACAATGCAGTGTAATAAGTGATTGCTTTTAAAGCAACATCTTCTTTAGTTTTTGCGGCATTAGCAGTTTCTGCCTCGTACATCCCTTCATACGCATCAATGCTGCTTTGAATTTTGAAACCAGCAAAAATAGGAAGACTTAAATTGGCCATTCCTAACATAGCTCTGTCTGGAGAAGCTAGAGAAGCACTAGCATCTTGATTAGGCAAATCAATCGATGCTTTAGTAAGGCGCTGATATTGACCAGAAATTTTAAGATCTGGGTATTGATTGTTTTTTACGGTTTTTAATTCGTACATTTTTGTGTTTACCTTAGTGTTGGCAAGCGTAACTTCGTTACTCTTTTCCCAAGCCATTTGTACGGCCTCTCCCAAGGTTAAACTTGTTTTTTCTTGTGCTTCTATTGAAGAAATCCCGATAAAGAAAACTCCAAAGAGCATTAATTGACTAATTTTCATAAACAAGTAGCGCTTTTATAGTTTGTTGAATGTGCTTTGTAAGATCGTTTTTAATGTAATTGTTAAACTTTTCTTCTGATTTTAAATCCAATAATTCTTCGAAGAAAGAGCGATTCATGTGAAAGTGAAAAAAGGTTCCAATAATCGTTGGTGTAATAAGTTGGATATTAATATCCTTTCTAAAAACGCCTTGCGCTTGTCCTTGGTTAATAATGCTTTCGACAGATTTTAAGTTTCCCTTTTTTAATTCTGTAAAAGCTTGAAGGCTCTTTTCTCTCTTTTTATTATAAAGTTCGAAATGTAACACTCTGTAAATCCCCTTGTTAAGGCAAATTCTGTTAATGTAAATTTCGATTAATTTATTGACTTTTTCAAGAGGTTGAAGATTTTCTTGTAATAAATTTTCGAGCTGTAATTTTAAATCAACAGTTTTGTAAAAAATTAGAGCTTCCAGAAGCCTTTCTTTTGAACCAAAATAATACGAGACCATGGCAATGTTGATTTTTGCCTCTTTGGAAATATCCCGTATCGATGTGCCCTCAAATCCCTTCTCAGAAAACAGCTTTTCAGCGACGTTAAGAATCTGAATTTTTTTATCGTTTAATTCGATGTCTGACATGGTATTGTTTCTAATCGGATGCAAAATTAAACACTTGTTTAATTTAAACACTTGTTTAATTTTATTTTAACATAATATTAACATTAAACGATGTGGTTAAATTATCAGGAAAAACACGTTATTACCAATGTTATTAAGACTTTGAGAGCTGTACGTAAAAGTTAATGTCTACCTTTAGATCTTGCACAGTACTTATCTTTTCTATTTTTATAGACTGCCATAACGTTGTTGGATGTAGCCAATTTTCTTTTGTCCAGTTTGTTTTAATTGGCATTGAGAAATTATCGTTACAGCTAGAATAACGATAATTTAATTCTTCATTTTTGTAACTGTATTCTAAAACAGGGAATTTATTTGTTCGTAGATATTGATCGAACAAATAGCTAAATTCAATTCCCGCTTTCTTATTAATGTAACGTTCTGTTTCTTTTGTAGTTACCACTTTATTATGAAAATCATGATTGAGTCCGCGGAGAATTTCTCTGAATTTAATATCATCATTTATAATAGATTTTATCATGTGCATCACTGCCCAGCCTTTAACATAATTATCATTGCTGCCATCTTCATTTATTCCATATCTGCCTATAACAGGCTTGTCATTTTCTATAGTTCTAAATCTTCCGTTCATGAATTCATTTCCAGCTTGTTTTCCGCATAAATCGGCTATTACAAGCTCTTCTGCCAAACCTGCAAATCCTTCCTGTATCCAGCGGTCGGCAATGTCACTTGCTGTAATATTATTTCCAAACCATTCGTGAGCAATTTCATGAACTATAATTTTATCTGTTTTTTTGCCCCAACCCGTATTAGAAATATCGCCTCCTTTTTTATTTGTTCCTTTTTTGTACGAACTGCCATAAGCAATTGCGCTCTGATGTTCCATTCCGATATAAGGAGCTTCAACCATTTTAAAGCCGTCTTCATAAAAAGGGTAGGGGCCAAACCAGCTTTCTAGAGATTTCATAGTTATAGTAACTTCTGGAATCATATGGTTTTCAGCTTTTTGTTTATTATAATCCAATACCCAATAATCCATATTTAGTTTTCCTTTTTCTCCATTAAAGCTGCCATTTAGGTTTACATAATTTCCAATATAAAAGGTAATTCCGTAATGATTAATCGGATTTTTGACTTCCCAAGAATATGTTGACGTAGTATCATTATTTTTTATTTTTGATTGCAAACGCCCGTTCGAAACTGCCATTAAACCTTCAGGAGCAATAACATGTATTCTAGCACCTTTATCAGGTTCATCATAAAGAGTATTTTTACAAGGAAACCACAGACTTGCACCTTTATATTGACACGCTACAGAAATCCAAGGTCGATTTAAAGAATCTTTAGACCAGACTAAACCTCCATCCCAAGGTGGTTTAATAGATTCTGTCGGTTTTCCAGAATAATAAATGGTAATCTGGTTTTTCTTAGATAGCAGGTTTTTGGGAAGTTTTGCGTACCAGATGTTTTCATTCTGGGTATAATTTATCTTTTTTCCTTTCTGAAAAATACTGTCAATTTTTAGAGGAGCTACAAGATCAATCTGCATTAAATCAGAATGATTTTTGTTAACGATAGTATATTCAATTGTATTTTTTCCTGATATTGTTTTGGTATTGTAATCAGGTTTTATTGTGAGATCATAATGTTGAATGTCCCACCAGATTCTTTCAGAAGTAATAGAACCGTTTAATGTATCTTGTTTTGTTGGTATATGCGTTGTTGCATTTTCTTGTGCATATACCAAACAAAACATTAAATTTAAGATAAATATGAAAAGTACTTTTGTTGAATAATTTTTACGCATAACACGATTTGTAAAATTAGATACCGTGTAATTTACGTTTAATTATCGAATCTCTCCAACAAACTCAGCAATTTTTCCGCTTCCATTTTCTGCCAAATGTTTAATAAAAGCACTTCCAATAATTGCCCCTTTAGCATATTTAGTTGCTTGGCTGAAAGTTTCTTTATTTGAAATTCCGAAACCAACAATTTGAGGATTTTTCAAATTCATAGCTGCAATTCTTTCGAAATACGTTTCTTGAGTATTTCCAAAACCAGCTTGAGATCCTGTTACGCTTGCAGAACTTACCATATAAATAAATCCGTTTGAAACGCTGTCAATAAAACGAATTCTTTCGTCTGAAGTTTGAGGTGTAATCAAAAATACATTGATTAGACCATATTTTTCGAAAATAGCTTTGTATTCGTCAGCATAAACATCAACTGGAAGATCTGGAATAATTAAACCGTCAATTCCAATTTCAGCGCATTTTTGGCAGAAAGCTTCAACTCCGTATTGTAACATTGGGTTAAAATATCCCATAATAATTAATGGAATTTTTACGCTTTCGCGAATGTTCTTTAGCTGATCGAAAAGGATTTGAGTTGTCATTCCGTTATGAAGCGCCTGTGTAGAACTCGCCTGAATAGTTGGTCCGTCTGCCAAAGGATCACTAAATGGAAGTCCGATTTCGATTAAATCTACTCCATTTTTTTCTAAATCCTGAATCATCTGCACCGTATCATTTAAGTTCGGATATCCGGCAGAAAAATAAATAGAAAGTATCTTTTTATCTTCTTGTAATTTCTGAGTTATTCTGTTCATTTTAATATTTTTTATCCTAACAGGTTTTCAAGAACCTGTTAGGTATGTTTATGTTTTGTTTTAGTCAAAGATTAAAAGCTTATTTCACGCAGATTTCAAAATGATTTAAGCTGATTTGCGCAGATTTTTTTAGTTTTAAATCTGCTAAATCTGCGTGAAACAATTTTTAATCTTTGTAATTCTATCGTTCTTTTTAAAACTTTATAATCTTACTCGTCCAATCATCGTCTTGTTTTTCAACAATCAATAATCCAGAGTCAGAATCGTTCATTTGAGCGACTAATTTCCCTTTGTTGTTCCAAAAAGCACTTTGTCCCGCTGAAGGCGATCCCCAAGATTCTCCGCTGAAATTAGACATCAATACATTCATTTTATGTTTTTGAGCATAATTTTGCAAATTTCTGTACGCATTCGGAATTCCGTTTGGCGAAAAGAAAATACTCGCTACATAAATATCAGTGTCATTTTTAGCCGCGTTTTCAGGATGCAACGGATTATCGATATCAGCACAAATGGCAAGAGAAACATTTTGATCTTCAATGGTCAGCATCGGATTGTAATCGAAAGAAGAATCGTAAAACTCATCTTCTCCTTCATGCAAAAATTGTTTCGTATAAATAGAAACCGTATCGTCTGGAGCTATAATAAATTCGCCAATAAAAAGTTTTGAATCTATTTTAATTGGTGCGCCAGCGATAATGACAATGTTATTTCTGACCGACAACTCTTTTAAATGATCAATTCTATAATCGTCTTCTGTAAAAACTAAAGCTTCTGCATTTTCTCTTTCGTAACCTGTGATAGATAATTCTGGAAAAGCAATTAAACTAGCTCCGTTTTCAGCAGCCAATTCAATGAGCTGATAGTGATTCAGTAAATTGGCAGAGATATCTCCGCGTTTTGGTTTGGTTTGCGCTGCCGCTAAAATCATTTTTTATTATTTATTTTCTGTATAAACCCAAGCCGTTCTTCCTGATTGCAGTTTAACTTGCACTCTTTTGTATGAATTCGATTCGAATTGATCGACTTTTAACAATTCTGGATTGGTAACTTCAAAAACGACACCATGTATAACGTCTTCCAAACTTTCGCTTGGTACAGCTACAACATAATCTGCCATTCCAAATTCTTCTTCAATTTGTAAACTTTTAAGTTTGAAACCCAAAATTTGATCTGGAGTTCCGCTTAAAACTTTATTAAAAATCTGCATCTGAATTTGTTTCGATCTTAATGTTCCGTATGAGAATAATAGTTCCATAATTATGATTTTCTCTTTATTTGTTAGCGTTAGGGATGGGAGCGGCATCCTTTTTATTTTTTCTTTAAAAATAAAAAGATACAGCGGACAGCCCGCCCGTAGGGAACGCCCAAATTACAACTTTTATTACAATTTAAAGTAATCTATATAATTATCTAAATCTTTGTCGCCACGACCAGAAAGGCTGATTACCACAACGTCTGTAGGCTTAAATTTCTTCTGATCCAAAACAGCAAAAGCGTGTGCACTTTCAATTGCAGGAATAATTCCTTCCAGTTTTGTCAATTGAAGACCTGCATTCATTGCGTCGTCATCGGTAACAGAGAAAAATTCTCCTCTTCCTGATTGAGCTAAATGCGCGTGTAAAGGTCCAACTCCTGGATAATCTAATCCTGCAGAAATAGAATAAGGTTCTGTAATTTGCCCATCTGGAGTTTGCATTAAAAGAGTTTTACAACCGTGAATAACACCAACTTTTCCTAATTTACTTGTTGCAGCGCTGTGTCCGCTATCAACACCTTTTCCTGCTGCTTCAACAGCAATAATTCCAACTTCTGGTTCGTGCAAGAAATGATAGTATGTTCCAGCCGCATTACTTCCGCCACCAATACAAGCTACAACGTAATCAGGATTTTCACGCCCTTCTTTTTCTTTCAATTGCCATTTAATTTCCTCAGAAATAATGCTTTGAAAACGCGTCACCATATCGGGATAAGGGTGCGGTCCAATTGCCGATCCGATAATATAATGCGTGTCAACAGGATTATTAATCCAGTCACGAATTGCTTCGTTTGTAGCATCTTTTAAAGTTCTTGAGCCCGAAAGTGCTGGACGAACTTCTGCACCCAACATTTTCATACGAGCTACGTTTGGTGCTTGACGAGCAATGTCGATTTCACCCATGTACACGATGCATTCAATTCCCATTAAAGCGCAAACTGTTGCTGTTGCCACACCGTGTTGTCCCGCTCCAGTCTCAGCAATAATTCTTTTTTTGCCTAAACGTTTTGCCAATAAGATTTGCCCGATAGTGTTGTTTACTTTGTGTGCTCCTGTATGGTTTAAGTCTTCTCTTTTCAAGTAAACTTTGGTATTGTATTTTTCAGACAAACGCTTAGCAAAATACAACGGACTAGGGCGCCCAACGTAATCTTTCAGCAGTTGGTTGAACTCTGCTTTAAAATCAGGTTCGTCCATTATGCTTAAATATTTCTGACGTAATTCTTCTACGTTTGGATATAGCATTTCTGGAATGTAAGCTCCTCCAAATTCTCCGTAATATCCTTTTTCGTTAACGTTAAAACTCATTTTATTTAAATTTTAAAAGTTGGCAACATCAAATTTGCGTTTGAAATTGCTTAATCTATTTTTATTTTTCAGCCCTGGTTCGATTTCAAATTTACTATTTACATCGACAGCATAAATAGGCAAATTGGTTTTTGAAATTTCTTCAATAGCTTTTAATTCATTCATTCCGATTCCACCACTTAAAAAGAAAGGTTTTTTCGAATTGTATTTTTTTAATATGGTCCAGTCGAAAGTTGTTCCGTTTCCGCCTGGAAGTTTTCCTTTTGTGTCAAACAGAAAATAATCGCAGACATTTTCAAAAGGTTTAATTATTTCAAAATCAAAATTTTCATCGGCAGAAAAGACTTTGATAATTTCGATTTTTTTTGGAAGTTTTTCTTTTAAAGTAGAACAAAATTCAACTGATTCTTCTCCGTGTAATTGTACGGCTTGCAAGTTGTATTTTTCGACTTTTTCCAGAATTTCTTCCTGACTTTGATTGACAAAAACGCCTACTTTTTTGATTGTTTTTATCAATTCGGGAACGTTCCCATTGCAATATCTAGCAGATTTTTCCCAGAAAATAAATCCCATATAATCGGGTAGGAGCGCGCCTACTTCGAGGATATTTTCTGGATATTTCATGCCGCATATTTTGAGTTTCATTTTCGTTGTGTGTTTTTACCGCAAAGTGCGCTAAGGTTTTTTGCTTTTGATTGTGCTTAAAAACGCAAAGTTCGCAAAGCTTTGTGATGAATTTTTTTTGCTACAGATTAATGGATTTCCACAGATTAAAAAATCCTTTTAATCTGTGGAATCTGTGGCAACTTTTTATAACTGTTTAATAAATTCTGTTGCTGCAAGTCCGGCGTTATCGGTTTTCATGAAGTTTTCTCCAATTAGGAAACCTTTGTATCCGTAAGGTTTTAGTTCTTGGATTGCTTCGATTGATGAAATTCCGCTTTCAGATACTTTCACAAAATCATTCGGAATTTGTGAAGCCAATTCTTTACTGAAATCCAAGCTAACTTCAAATGTTTTCAAGTTTCTGTTATTCACGCCAATCATGTCTAAAGTTGGCATAATTGATTTTTCCAGTTCTTCTTGATTGTGAACTTCCAAAAGAACTTCTAAACCTAGTTTCTTGGCAAATTCAGATAATGATTTGATTTCTTCACGAGTTAAAACCGCTGCGATCAATAAAATCAAATCGGCTCCGTGTGCTTTTGCTTCTAAAATTTGATATTCGTCTACAATAAATTCTTTTCGCAAAAGCGGAATATTTACAGATGCTCTTGCTAAAAGTAAATCGTCCAAAGATCCGCCGAAATATTTTCCGTCTGTTAAAACTGAGATTCCGCAAGCGCCAGCATTTTCGTAACCTTTAACCACCTCTTCAACTGTAAAATTATTGTTGATAATTGATTTTGAAGGTGAACGGCGTTTGTGTTCTGCAATAATTCCAGAATTACTTTCTTTTAATTTCTGACTAAGAGAAATCGTCTGTTTTCCAAAAAATACTGAAGCTTCCAACTGCGAAACCGGAATAATCGATTTCTTCAAAATCACTTCTTGTTTTTTGTCTATGATTATTTTATCAAGTATGTTCATTGTATGTTTTGTTTCAGGTTTCAAGTTTCAGGTTCATTTCAACAACGTGAAACTTGAAACCTGAAACTTGAAACAATTTTTTAACGGCTTAGCTCTTGTAATTTTTGTAATGCTTTTAATCCTTTTCCAGATAGCAAGCTTTCTTTCGCTAGTTCAAATCCTTCTTGTGGAGAACATTTTGTAACGGTTGCAATCGCCATTGCTGCATTGGCGCAAACCACATTATTTTGTGCTTCGTTTCCTTTTCCTGAAATGATATTGGTGAAAATGTCAGCAGATTCTTCAATTGTTTTTCCGCCTTCAATTTCGGTTTGCGATAAGAGACGAACGCCAAAATCTTCTGGATTCAACATTCCTTCCATATGATTGGAAATTGTTTTGGTTGGACCAGTCAATGAAATTTCATCATATCCGTCAAGCGAATGTAGGATCGTGAAATTAGTATCTGTATTTTGATATAGATACGCATACATTCTCGCCAATTCTAAGTTGAAAACTCCAACCAGTTGATTCTGTGGAAATGCTGGATTTACCATTGGGCCTAACATATTGAAGAAGGTTTTTACCGCCAATTCTTTTCTAATTGGACCAACATTTTTCATTGCTGGGTGAAATAAGGGAGCATGCAATACACAGATTCCAGCCTGATCGATGCATTTTTCTAGAAATGAAGGATCGTTGCTGAATTTGATTCCCATTTTTTCCATTACGTTGCTTGATCCAGAAATCGAAGAAACTCCGTAATTTCCGTGTTTTGCCACTTTTATTCCAGCTCCAGCTGAAACAAATGAAGCTAAAGTTGAAATGTTGAAAGTGTCTTTTCCGTCACCGCCTGTTCCGCATAAATCGATTGTGTTATAGGCTGATAAATCGACGCGAATACATAAATCTAATAATGCTTCGCGAAAGCCAGAAAGTTCGTCAATGGTAATGCTTCGCATCATAAAAACAGTCAAAAAAGCCGAAATTTGACTTGGATTATATTGACCGCTTGAAATATTAATCAATACGTTTTTTGCTTCTTCTTTTGTAAGCACTTCGTGGTTGATTAATTTGTTTAATATAGTTTTCATTGAATTTTAGTCTTAAAGTCTAAAGTCGAAGGTCTTAAAGTCCTTGACTTTGTAATTTATTTTTTTGCTTGGATTTTTTATCGTTTTAAATGGCGAAAGTCTTTTTTTTGACTTTATGACTTTCGACTTTAAAACTTTCGACTAACATTTAACTATTAATCCAATTCTCTAAAATCCTTTTTCCGTTTGGTGTCAGAACGCTTTCTGGGTGAAACTGAACACCTCTTACGTCAAAGTTTTTGTGTCTTAGAGACATAATTTGTCCGTTTTCGTCAACAGAAGTTGCTTCTAAGTCGTCTGGTAAATTAGCGTCTACCACCCAAGAATGGTATCTTCCTACTTCGAATTCGTTTCCTAAACCTTCAAACAAAATTTCATCTGAAACTACTGTTTTTACGTTTGTTGCTACTCCGTGATATACTTTATCAAGATTTGAAAGTGTTCCGCCAAAAACTTCTCCGATTGCTTGCTGTCCTAAACAAACTCCAAGAATACTTTTCGTTGGACTGTATTTTTCGATTACTGCTTTTAATAAGCCTGCTTCATCTGGAATTCCAGGTCCAGGAGAAAGCAATATTTTCTCGAAAGAAGCAATTTCATCAATATCAAATTCGTCGTTTCTGTAAACAGTAACTTCGCAGTTTAAATCTTCTAGATAGTGCACTAAGTTGTAAGTGAAACTATCGTAATTGTCTATAACTAAAATCTTTTTCATTGTGTTGTTTTTTGTTTCAAAGTTTCAGGTTTCAAGTTTCACGTTCTAACAACTTGACCCGAGCGATAGCGAACTGGCGAAGCAAACTTGAAACGAAGAAAACTTGAAACTAAATTTTCTTATTTTTCTCGAACGTATTTTTCGATAATAACTCGATCTACGCCTAATTTTTCTATTTTTTCTATTCCTTTTTGAATTAAAGTGTCGTTTTGAACTTTCACTACAAATTCAAATTTGTTGTTTTCCCAATCACGGTTGTTGAAGAACTCTAGATTTTCGGTATAAATACTGTCTTTCAAAGTGTATTTTCCGCCTCCAGCAAAATACAGTGCTGATGTTGAGTCTTTACCATTTTTTAAATCATGATTCATAAAAGCAAAATGTGTATCATTTATAATTTTAATCATTTTTGTTTTTGTATTGAAAGTAGAAAACGTGGAATCTTTCTCTGTCGTTTCAGCTGATATAAGACGCCAGGTTCCTTCAATCGGATTGTTCTTTTTTTCTGAATTACAAGATGTCAACGTAATAATTAAAATAAAAATTGATACTGCTTTTTTCATGGGTTTTATAGTTTGTGGTTAATTGTTTTTCAGGTTTCAAGTTTCAAGTTTCAAGTTTCAAGTTTCAAGTTTCAGGTTTCAACAAACTTGAAACTTTAAACAAAGAAAACATGAAACAAAATTTAAATTTTCTCTGCCATTTCTAGCGCTGTGTTTAATGCTCTTAACTTATTATAAACTTCTTGCATTTCGCTTTCTTCGTCAGAGCTTGCTACGATTCCGGCTCCTGCTTGACAATGTAATTGGTGGTTTTTTGAAAGGAAAGTTCGAATCATAATCGCGTGATTAAAGTTTCCATCAAAATCCATAACTCCGATGGCGCCTCCGTAAAAATTACGATTTGTTTTTTCGCAGTCTTCGATTAATTGCATCGCTCTATGTTTTGGAGCACCGCTCAAAGTTCCCGCTGGGAAAGTATCTGCTACAACTTGCATTGTAGTGGCTTTGTCATGCAAATGTCCCGTAACTTTCGAAACCAAGTGAATTACGTGAGAGAAAAACTGAACTTCTCTGTATTTTTCTACATTCACATCGTGTCCGTTTCTGCTTAAGTCGTTTCTTGCTAAGTCAACCAACATAACGTGTTCGCTGTTTTCTTTTTTATCTTCCGAAAGTTCTTTTGCTAAAAGCGCGTCGCGTTCGTCATTTCCAGTTCTTTTGAAAGTTCCTGCAATTGGGTGAATTTCAGCTTTTCTATCTTTTACGATAATTTGCGCTTCTGGCGAAGAACCGAATATTTTGAAATCTCCGTAATCAAAAAAGAATAAATACGGAGAAGGGTTGATGCTTCTTAAAGCTCTATAAACATTAAATTCATCCCCTTTAAAACCTTGAGTAAATCGGCGAGAAAGAACCAATTGGAAAACATCTCCACGGTAGCAGTGTTTTTTGGCTAAAGCCACATTTGCTTTAAACTCTTCGTCAGTTAGATTGGAGAAACCTTCACCTTCTTTAGAGAATTTATAAGAAGCAATATTTCTAGATTGCAGTAATTGCTCGATTTCTGCAATATTGTTTTTGTTATCTACGCTGTGACAGAAGATATATGCTTCATTTTTGAAGTGATTGATAGCGATAATGTTTTGATAAACAGCATAAAAAACATCTGGAATAGAAGTCGCATTGTCTTTTTTTGCAATCGAAACTTTCTCAAAATAACGAACGGCATCGTAAGAAATGTATCCGAACAAACCATTATTGATGAATTTAAAATCGTTTTTTTCTGATTTAAACTGACTTGAAAATTCCTGAATTACCTGCGGAATATTGGTTGAAGCATCAATTGCGATTTTTTCTGAAGTTCCGTCAGGAAAAGTTTTAGAGATAACTTCGTTTTCGATTTTGATTGTAGCAATCGGATTGCAGCAAATGTAAGAGAAACTGTTGTCATTTCCGTGATAATCACTACTTTCTAGTAATAAACTATTTGGGAATTTATCTCTGATTTTGAAATAAATGCTTACTGGCGTTACCGTATCTGCCAGAATTTGTTTGTAGTGTGTATTAAGAATAAAAGGTTTCAAAATATTAAGTTTTATTTTGTTCGTTAATTTGTTTCAATTGGATCAAAAAAAAAGGGCTTGTCGTGATGACAAGCCCTTTAAATTTTATAGTTTTTACAATACCATAGGAAGCTTCGTTCACGACGTCTGACGTAAATTACTCCACCACCAAGTATTGTTTAATATTGTTCTCATTTCTTTATTTTGATGTGACAAAGATATAAATGTAATTTGAATTAGAATACATAAATTTTCAAAAAAAACTTTTCGAAATCTTGAAATTTGTTAAATTTTAATTCAAAACATCTCTATAACTCCTTAATTTCCACTAGCTATCGTGTTGTTTACATTTAATCTGAAATCTGGATTTCCTTTGATGTTTGGAAGCGCAAATAACTCATTAAGTTTCATTTTAGTATATTCTATTCCGTAAGCTGGATTGCCATAATAGTTTTTTATGCCTGGAATATTGCTTCCAGATTCGCTTTCAATTTCACCTTGACAATTATTTGCTACCACATTTTTAAAAGTAATTTTTGACAGGTTGGCTTCCCCATTTCCGATATTTCCTTCCAATAAAATGAATGGTGCAAATCCTGAAACTACACTATTGGTAAGGTTGAAAAAAGTGTTTTCTCTAATGTAAGCAGCTTCTCTAACCAAACCTTGATTGTTTTCTTCTAAATTAACTAAGGTAATGTTATTGGCATTTATTTTAGTCATTTTTTTAGTCATATCTGTAGTAGCCACTTTCTCGTAAGAATCTACTTCAAAGCATCTTGAACCTGAAATATCTGAAGAAAACGGATGACGAACAGCAATACTATTGTTAATGGTGATTTGAGCACCTTGCGTAAAATCAAAATCATCGTCTGTTGTTCTAAATGAAATTAAATTGCTAAGATTCAAATCTCCACCATAACATTCAAAAGAATCATCGTTTGAAAAACTAATTTGAACATGGCTAACCGTTGTTTTTCTTCCAACACCAGCTAGAGAAAGGCCATTTAATTCTTTAGAAGCACTTAATTTTCTCCCTGCATATTCGATCCTCACATATTTTAGAATGCCTGAATTATCCTCAGGATCTTGACCTCCGTAGTGGTTTAAAGTTGGATCTAAGTCGAAAGGTAAAGTATGAATGCCTCCAAGAGAGTTTATTGGAGCTTTTCCTAAAACAATAATTCCGCCCCAGTCGCCTGGTTTTCTATTGTTTATTTCATTTTCTGAGGTAAAGATAATTGGATCAGTTTCCAATCCTTCGGCCATAATTTTAGCTCCATTTGTAATTACAAGTGTTCCGCAGGTTTTATCATCGCCTCGTATAACAGTTCCAGGCTCGATAGTCAAAGTTGCATTATTGGTAACATACACAACGCCAACTAAATGATAAATATTTCGTTTTACTAGTTTAGTGTCTTTATCAATTGTTCCAGCAATTATATTGGTTGCTTCTCCATAGTCATTTCCAGCAGGTTTAAAGCTCGTCCAGTTGGTCATCCAGTTGTTTGTACCAATGATTCCTTTTGGTTGTTGTTGGGCTTGTGCGAAAAAGCTGATAATGAATAATATAGATGCAATGCGTAGTTTTGTTTTCATAACTATGATTTTAATTTCTAGTTTTTGATTTTTTTAATTGTCCCAAAAATAGAAGCCGTATGTTAATCAAAGTCCTGATGCTTATTACGAAAGCGTTATTTTAGTATTAAGAATGTTAAGATTGTGGAAAGTTTTGATAAAAAACAAACCCCGACAGTTTTGCACCGTCGGGGTTTATTGTATTTCTGAATTAGTAAGACTGAAATATTAGAATTTTAAAGCTACAGCCAATTCGAATTCGTCGTTGATAGTTTTATCTCCTAAACCGTCGAAGAAGCTTCCTGAACCGTATTTAATATCGTATTTCGTTCTGTCAACTTTGAAAGCAGTTGTAGCAGTGTTTCCTTTTACAGTGATATCAAAAGTTACTGGTTTAGTGATACCTTTGATAGTTAAGTCTGCAGTTACAGTGTAAACGTCAGCAGATTTTGCACCGATAGTTTTGAAAACTAATTTTGAAGTTGGGAATTTATCAGTTCCGAAGAAATCGTCAGCTTTTAAGTGCCCGTTTAATTTTCCTTGGTATTCTCCAGTTAAATCTGTAGCAGTTAATGAAGTCATATCAACTGTAAAGTTACCGCCAGCTAATTTTTTTCCTTTGAAAACTACAGCTCCATCTTTGAAGTTTACAGTTCCAGAGTGCTCTCCAGTTACTTTTTTACCTACCCATTTAATAGTAGATGCTTTTACGTCGATTTTTTTAGTTTGAGCGTTTACTGAAATACCAGCTGCTGCTACGAATAATGCTATTGCAATAGTTTTTAAATTTTTCATGTGTTTTAAAATTAAAATTTGAATTTGATTAATAAATAATTATAGAGTGATAAATAATTCTTCGTGTGATTTTCTAACTTTTTTGCTGTGCTGCGATTTGTCATCTTCGTGTCTGTAACCTACAGTTGCAATTACTGAAGCGTTAAGACCTAATTTGTCAAAACCTAAAATTTCATTAAATTGAGCTGCGTTGAAACCTTCCATTGGAGTAGCATCAATTTTTAATTCAGCGGCAGCGTTTAATAAGTTTCCTAAAGCTAAATACGTTTGTTTTGCAGTCCAGATGTGTTTTGCATCTTCAGATAAATTTGCAATTACACCTTTCATCATATCGCTAAATCCGCCTAAAGCTTCAGTTGGAACGCCTCTTACTTCGCTAATATTGCTGATGTATTTGTCAACAGAACCAGCGTCAAGGTTTAAGTCGTTTGCAAAAATGAATAGATGAGAAGCGTCTGTAATTTGGGTTTGTCCCCAAGCTGCACCTTTTAATTGTTCTCTTAATTCTGGATTTTCAACAATAATTACTTTGTACGGTTGTAATCCATATGAAGAAGCACTTAATCTAACTGCTTCCTTTAATGTATTTAAATCAGCATCTGCTATCTTTTTTGAAGCATCAAACTGTTTAGTTGCGTATCTCCAATTTTGATTGTCTAAAAAATTGCTCATAGTTTTTATTATTTTTATTTGTTGGTTCTATATTTTTCTAATAATTGATTTAAGAAAACCAGTTCTTCAGGTTTTAAATTGTTTGAAAACGTTTGTTCGTGCTCATCAACCTTTGGATCTAGCTCTTTTAAAACGTCTAATCCTTTCTGCGTAATTGAAACTTCAATTTTTCGTCGATTATCTGGACAGACATTTCTCGTCACAAAATCTTTTAATAATAGTTTGTCTACCAAACGTGTTGTGTTGCTTGTTTTAGCAAGCATTCGCTCTTGTATCACGCACATATTAGCAGGCTTTCCTTTTTGTCCTCTTAATATACGTAACACATTATACTGTTCTCCAGATAAATCATACGGTTTGATCAACTCGTTGAAATGATCCTGAATCACATTTTGCGTGTACATGATATTCAGAATAACTTTTTTCGCATTATCCATCTTAACCGTACTCTTAATAACCTCTTCAATTGTCATAGTCGTAAGTGTATAATTTGTATATACAAATGTATAACTTTTAATAGTTGTATATACAAATGTTGTGTTAATTATTTGTTAATATAAATAAGTGCACTTTTTGAAAGAACCAAAAAGGTAGTTTTCCGATATTAAAATTAAAGTAATTTTTAAATATAACGTATTGATATATTGTTAATTAATTATTTTTTAAAGTCGAGTAGTAGTTTTGGTTTGAAATATTTTTCAAATGACTTTTTGTAAGATAGTTTTAAATCAAATGATCCTCAAAATCAGTCGAATTGACATTTTTTTGGTATTCAGGAAGAAGAAAACCTTTTGCAATTTGTCTGAAATTGGCAACTTCTGTGTTGATCCATGCTTCATCATGTCCTAATTCTTTAGCAAGTACTCTTGCCGTTTTTTCAGAAACTTCGATTGCAGCTCTCGCATCTAAGAATAATAAACGAACTCGTCTTGACAAAATATCATCAACCGTTCTTGCCATTTCGTAACGAATAGCCCAAACGACTTCTGCCATTGTAAATTCATGATTAGGATGCAGTTTTTCTTTTAATTGAGGTTCGGTTTCTTGCAATGTCATTATTTTCGGAATATCAGAACCATATATATAAAGGTGATTTTCTCTGTCTGCAGCATTCGTTGGTTGATTCCCATGAATGGAAAGATGTTCCGTTGTACATTCTTTATTCGATAATTTTCCTGTTTTTATAGCTTTATTTATAATGTCTTCAGCAATTTTTCGGTAGGTTGTCCATTTTCCTCCAGTAATCGTAATTAGACCAGTTTCTGAAACTATAATTTTGTGGCTTCTAGAAACTTCTTTGGTACTTTTTCCTTCTTCCTTCGGCGCAGCCAACGGACGCAATCCTGCAAAAACAGAAAGTACGTCTGCTCTTGTTGGTTTCTTGGCTAGAAAACGTTGTGCAGTTTCCAAAACAAATTGAATTTCGCTTTCTAATGCAATAGGTTCTAAACTTTGTTTTTTAATTAAAGTGTCAGTCGTTCCAACTACAATTCGATTGTGCCACGGAACGGCAAACAAAACTCTTCCGTCTTTGGTCTTCGGAATCATTAAAGCATTTTCGCCAGGAAGAAAAGATTTGTCAAACACCAAGTGAATTCCCTGACTAGGAACAATGTATTTTTTATAAACATTATCATTCAGTTTCATGATCGCATTGGTGAAAACTCCTGTTGCGTTTATGACAACAGAACCTTTTACCTCATATTTAATTCCGTTTTCCTGATCTTGGACTTGAACCCCAATAATTTGTTTTTTATCATCTTTTAATAAATTGACCACTTTTACATAGTTTAAAAGACAGGCTCCGTTTTCTATAGCCGTTTGAGCAAGATTAATAGCTAAACGAGAATCGTCAAATTGCCCGTCGTGATAAATAACGCCATTTACTAAACCGTTTTCTTCTACGTTTGGAAGCAATTCAATAGTTCTTTTTTTCGAAAGATATTGTGAACTTCCCAAACTCAGAAAACCGGATAGCAAATCGTAAATTTTTAATCCGATGGTATAAAAATAACCACTAAACCAATCATAGTTTGGAATGACAAAAGATTGATTTTTAACTAAATGACTTGCATTTTGAGCTAGTAATCCTCTTTCTTTTAATGCTTCTCTGACCAAATGAATATCACCTTGTGCCAAATAACGTACACCACCATGAACCAATTTAGTACTTCTGCTCGAAGTTCCTTTTGCAAAATCTACAGCTTCAAATAAGATCGTTTTGTAACCGCGACTTGCTGCATCAACAGCAGTCCCGAGTCCGCTTGCTCCTCCGCCAATTATTATGACTTCCCATTTTTCGGTATTCTGTAGTTTGGATAATTGTTCGGAACGATTCATATATGGCTTTTAGGTTTGTTTTTGGGAAAACGTTGTTAGAAGCAAACTTAAGGAAATGAAATTAAAAATTGATGAAGAAAAAAATCGAGTTGTTTTTTGTTTTAAGTTTCAGGTTTCAAGTTTCAGGTTTCAAGTTGATTAGTTTTGAATATATTTAACCGCAATCCCGAGAGCTATCGGGAGCAAGGTTATTTGCGATATGGCTTTTATAAAGCGCAAAGTTCGCAAAGCTTTGTAAATAAAACTTTGCGAACTTTGCGTATATCTTTGTGTGCTTTGCGGTTAAACAAACTTGAAACATATTTAACCGCAATCCCGAGAGCTATCGGGAGCAAGGTTATTTGCGATATGGCTTTTATAAAGCGCAAAGTTCGCAAAGCTTTGTAAATAAAACTTTGCGAACTTTGCGTATGTCTTTGTGTGCTTTGCGGTTAAATTGTGTTCAAAGTATATCAACCTGAAACTTGAAACAAATAAAACCTGAAACAAATTATTAATGAGGAAGCTTATCTTTAATTAAACCGTAAACCCAAGTTCCAGCAATTGCACTAACTAAAGTAACCACAATTACAGTTGCACCTGTACCAATTTGAGCGAAAAGAGGACCAGGACAAGCTCCTGTAATTGCCCATCCGAAGCCGAACATAAGTCCGCCATAGATTTGTCCTTTGTTAAAAGTCTTTGGCTGAATTTCGATTTTTTCGCCATCAAGAGTTTTGATGTTGAATTTTTTAATTAATTGAACCGAAATCAATCCAACAGCAACAGCGCATCCAATTACGCCATACATATGAAATGATTCCAAATGAAACATTTCCTGAATACGAAACCAGCTGATGATTTCTGCTTTTACGAATACAATTCCGAAAAAGATGCCGACAATTAAATATTTAAGGTTTGCAAATGCGTTTTCTTTTTTCTGGCTTGCGTTGATTCCTTCGCCGTCGATATTTGTATTTTCTAAACTCATTTTTGAAATTTTAAAGTGAAAGAATATAAGGTAAAATCAAAAGGGACATTACAAAACCACCAATCATGAAACAGATTGTGGCTACTAATGAAGGCCATTGCAAGTTTGATAATCCCATAATAGCGTGTCCGCTCGTACATCCGCCGGCGTAACGAGTTCCAAAACCAACTAAAAATCCTCCCACAACCATCATAATAAATCCGCGAAGCGTCAGTAAACTTTCCCAAGAGAATAACTGTGACGGAACTAAACCGCTGTGATCTGTGATTCCGTAAGTGGCTAGTTTCTCTGATAATTCAGGCGCAATTTCCACTGGATTTGGATTTGATAAGAAATAAGCAGCGATAAATCCTCCAAGAAATATTCCTAAAACAAAGAATAAATTCCAGCTTTCTTTCTTCCAATCGTATTTAAAAAACGAAATATTAGCAGGAATACAAGCCGCACAAATATGACGAAGAGACGAACTAATTCCAAAAGATTTATTACCAATAATTAATAAAATTGGAACAGTTAATCCAATCAACGGACCTGCAACATACCAAGGCCAAGGTTCTCTTATAATTTCTAACATATTTTTTAAGGTTCTAAGTGGCTAAGATACTAAGTTGCTAAGGTTAAAACTTAGAACCTTAGAATCTTAGCAACTCAGCATCTTTATTTATTTTAATACTTTACTTTGACAAACAAAATCTGATTTTGGAACAGTTGTTTTCGAAATTGCTCCAAAACCGCCTTCCACTTCAGAGAAATTTCTGAAACCTCTTGCTTGAAGAATAGAAGCCGCAATCATACTTCTGTAACCGCCAGCGCAATGTAGATAAAAATGTTCATTGGGATCAATATCTTTTACCCAGTCATTAATATAAGCTAGAGGTTTGCTATAAGCTTCATCAATATGCTCTGCTTCGTATTCTGTTTCTTTACGAATATCGACAACTTTATCTTCTCCGAATTTAAATTCGTTGGCAAATTGTTCCGCTGTAATTCTATTTACAGAATCAATTTCGAAACCTGCATTTTGCCAAGCTTCAAAACCGCCTTCTAAATGTCCTATAATCGTATCAAATCCAACACGGCTTAAACGAGTTACCGTTTCTTCTTCCATGCCAGCTGCCGTAACCAAAACAATAGGCTGTTTTACATTAGCAATCAAAGTTCCAACCCAAGGGGCAAAATCTCCATTGATACCTATATTAATAGATTGTGGGATAAATCCTTTACTGAAATCTGCGGCGCTTCTTGTGTCTAGAATTAAAGCTCCTGTTTCTTCTGCAACTGATTCGAATTCTTTTACGTTTATAGCTTTCATTCCGTTGTGTAAAACCGTTTCAAAGCTTTCGTAACCTTGTTTGTTCATCGCAACGTTCATGCTGAAATAGGCTGGGGGAGGCAATAATCCATCAGTAACTTCTTTGATGAACTCTTCTTCGGTCATATTAGCACGCAAAGCATAGTTTGTCGCTTTTTGATTTCCGATCGTCGAAACGGTTTCTTTGCTCATGTTTTTTCCACATGCGCTTCCAGCACCGTGCGCAGGATAAACGATTACATCATCAGCAAGCGTCATGATTTTATCTCTTAATGAATGAAATAAAATTCCAGCCAATTGATCTTGTGTCATCCCAGCCGCTTTTTGAGCTAAATCAGGACGGCCAACATCGCCAATGAATAAAGTATCTCCAGAGAAAATCGCATGATCTTTTCCGTTTTCGTCAATTAATAAAAAAGTAGCGCTTTCCATGGTATGACCTGGAGTATGCAAAACTTTAATCGTTACGTTTCCGATTTTGAATTCCTGTCCGTCTTTCGCAGAAATGCAATCAAATTCGCAAGCTGCGTTTGGTCCGTAAACAATTGGTGCTCCTGTTTCTTTGCTTAAATCAACGTGTCCCGAAACGAAATCGGCGTGGAAATGCGTTTCAAAAATATATTTCAGCTTCACTCCATCGCGCTCTAAACGATCTAGATAAGGCTGAATTTCTCTAAGCGGATCAATAATGGCCGCTTCACCATTTGAAGTGATATAATATGCACCTTGCGCTAGGCATCCGGTGTAAATTTGTTCTATTTTCATGATAGGTATTGTAAAATGATGGGATACAAAGGTAACTTTGTTTTTTAAAAAAATAGGTGACTAATGTTACAGAAATTAGGTTTTTGTGTAAAAAAATGTAGTTTAAACCATATAAGTGATATAAGTTCATTTTAGATTGAGAGCTACTTATATTTACTTTTATTTTAAGCAATATAATAAACTTCAGCTTATAATTACTTATATTCCTTATATGGTAGAAAAAAATCTTTGTAATTTTGCGTTTTTCCTAAGATTAACATAATGAACACACAAGATTTATTAGATCAAATTGCTTTTATAAAAGAAATTGATAAAGTAAAATACATCCAACGCAAAACAAAATTATTCAACAGCGACAGATGCGAAAACGACGCAGAACACAGCTGGCATTTGGCGTTAATGGCAATTGTTCTCGCAGAACATTCCAACGAACCAATTGATGTTTTGAAAGTGGTAAAAATGGTTTTGATTCACGATATTGTAGAAATTGATGCAGGAGATGTTTTTATTTATGATACGGTGAAAAATCACTCGAATACAGATGAAGAGCGTTTAGCAGCCAACAGAATTTTCGGGTTACTTCCTGAAAAACAAAAAGAAGAATTTATTAGCATTTGGGAAGAATTTGAAGCCGGAGAAACCAATGAAGCCAAATTCGCAAAATCTATGGATCGTTTAGAACCTTTATTGCAGAATACTTCTAACAACGGCGGAACCTGGAAAGAATTTGGAGTGAAATATGATAAAGTTTACGAAAAGAAAAGTGTCATAAAAGAAGGCTCAAAATCAATCTGGAATTATGCTGAAGGTTTGATTAACGAAAGTGTAGAAAAAGGGATTTTAAAACGAGAATAAATTCTCAATATTGTCATTTCGACGAAGGAGAAATCACACGCGGGATCCACAAAGATTTTAACTCCTATATTAAAACATAGCCCAAGGTTTCAACCTTGGGAACGTGCAGAATTAAATCCGTTGTGTACCCAAGGTTGAAACCTTGGGCTATGTTCCAAATATGATGAGAACTTTGTCAAAGTTTCAAACTTTGACAAAGTTGCGAGAACAAGTGTCATTTCTACCCTTTAAATTGTTGAAAAGTTTAACAAATATCAAGCGATAAACTTTTTTTTAAAGGGGATAATTCGGGTTCTAATGGTTAAATTTGTTGAACTTCATAAAACAAATACCACTTATGGAAGAAATGCTCTTTTATGATCGAATGCAATTTGCCTTCACGATTACTTTTCATTACCTTTTTCCACAACTTACAATGGGTCTTTCGCTCATCATTGTTTACTTCAAGTGGAAATATCTAAAAACTAAAGACGAACAATACAATCACGCCACCCATTTCTGGATGAAGATTTTCGCCCTCAATTTTGCAATGGGCGTTGTAACGGGAATCCCGATGGAGTTTCAGTTTGGAACCAACTGGGCTAAGTTCTCCGAATTAACAGGCGGAATCATTGGTCAAACCCTTGCAATGGAAGGAATGTTCTCTTTCTTTCTCGAATCTTCTTTTCTCGGATTATTTTTATTTGGAGAAAAACTCCTCGGACATAAATGGCATTTTGTAACCGGATTATTAATCATGATCGGTTCCTGGGCCAGCGGATTTTTAATCATTGCCACACATTCTTGGATGCAAAACCCTGTTGGTTATGAAATCTTAGAAAACGGAAAATTTGTATTGAATAATTTTCAAGCTTTATTCTTAAATCCTTGGCTTTGGCCGTCTTATTTGCATAATCAAGCTGCTTCTTTGGTAACAAGTTCTTTTGTTGTTGCCGGAATTGGAGCTTTTTATATTTTAAGCAAAAAGAATGTTTCTTTCGGGAAATTGTTCTTAAAAACCGGAGTAATCTTCGGATTGATTTCGAGTGTCATTGTTGCCGTTCCAACAGGAGATTTACTGGCTAAAAATGTAGTGAAATATCAACCCGTAACTTTTGCGGCTATGGAGGGAATTTTTCACACAGAAAAAAAGGGTTCTGAAATTGTTTTGATTGGTCAGCCCGATGTAAAAGACAAAAAACTAGATAATAAAATCGCCGTTCCTAATATTTTAAGTTTCTTGACTTATGGAAATTGGGATCAGGAAATTAAAGGTTTAGATCAGTTTGAAGAAGATCTGCATCCAACTAATATTTCTGGATTGTATTATGCGTACCATATTATGGTCGGACTTGGAACTGTTTTTATTGGATTAATGGTGCTTTCGCTTTTTCAATTAATAAGAGGGAAATTGTTTGAAACCAAATGGCTTTTATGGTCACTGATGTTTATGATGCCATTTCCGTACATTGCCAATACAACAGGCTGGTACACTGCCGAATTAGGAAGACAGCCCTGGCTGGTTTATAATTTAATGCGAACTGCATCTGGCGCTTCGCCAACGGTTTCTTCTGGAAATACCTTATTTACATTACTTGGTTTTATTGGTTTGTACCTTTTACTGGGAATGTTGTTTTTGCTTTTGGTTGGAAAAATTATCAATAAAGGACCGCATCATGTGGAACTTTCAACAGAAAAAATATAAATATGGAATTTTTTTGGTACGTAGTTTTAATGGGAATTCTGGCTGTTTATCTGGTTTTAGACGGCTATGATTTTGGTGCAGGAATTATTCATTTATTTTTTGCCGATACAGAAAAAGATAAAAAGGCAATTACCAACGCCATTGGTCCGTTTTGGGATGCCAATGAAGTTTGGCTAATTGCAGCGGGAGGCGTTTTGTTTTTCGCTTTTCCAACTTTATACGCTTCTTCTTTCAGCGGATTTTATCTGCCTTTGATTATGATTTTATGGCTTTTGATTTTCCGTGCCATCGGATTAGAAATGCGCGGACAAGTGCATAATCACATGTGGGAAGCGATTTGGGATAAAGCTTTTGGAATTGCGAGTTTGCTTTTGGCGCTGTTTTTCGGAATTGCTTTAGGAAATATTGTTCGTGGAGTAAACTTAGGAATGGTTCAAAACGGAGTTTCAACTCAAGAAGCACATTATTTCTTTTTGCCTTTGTGGAATCCAACTTTTAGTCCGCAAGCAAATGAATTGGGAATTATCGATTGGTTTACGCTTTTCTTAGGAATTGTGAGCGTTGTGGCGTTGACCATTCACGGTGCAAACTGGATTATTTATAAAACGAATTCGGCGTTAAATCCGAAACTGAAAAATGTTGTTTTCAAATTGAATTTTGTTTTGCTGGTTTTGGTTTTTATTTCCTTAGGGATCTGGCATTTTATCGAGCCAAAACCGTTTCATAATTTCGTAGAAAATCCAATTTTGTGGTTTTTTCCTTTAATGACTTTTGTTGGAATTGCTGGATTGTTCAAAGTTCGTTCCTTCAAAAAAGACGGTCACGGATTTGTTTTTTCAACCCTATTTTTATTAGGCGGATTTGCTTCTACAGCCGTTTCGATTTTTCCGAATGTTTTGCCTTCAACAAATAATGTGAATCCGTCATTAACGATTTACAATACTGCCGCTCATGAATACGGATTAAACGCAGGTTTGAGTTGGTTTTTTGTGGCTTTGTTTCTGGTGATTATTTATTTTATTATTCAATATCGTGTTTTCAGTGGGAAAATGGATGATATTGGGTATGGAGAGCATTGATTTTTTTGTTTGCCACTCCCGATAGCTATCGGGATCACGAATTTTTATTTTGATATATATGAATTCTGAATTTTGCAACTATTAAATCACACGAATTTTAATCTCAATATAATGAATTGCCTCCAGCTTTAGCTGGAGGTTTTTTGTTTGAATTAGAATAGGGCTTTAGCCAAACTTTGCGATTTTTGGCTAAAGCCTTTTTTGTATGCATTAGTTAACCTCCAGCTAAAGCTGGAGGCAATTCAAAAACTTTAAATTATGGAATTTGATCCTTTAGTAGATTACGGAAATTTTGACTTGACAGATGAAATAAATCTTGCATATTGGAAATTTGCAGAATTGATTAAAACGCTTATAACTCTTTCAAGTGACGCTGAAAGACAATCTGAAATTATAGGATATGGATTAGTTTGTGATGAAATGGTAGAAGATTTTGAGTTGTATTTTACGTTGGCGGTTGAATTATACAAAAGGTTTAATTTACTAACTGATTTTCAAATTGAAAAGCTTAGTGAATTGGAGTATTATTTTGATAGCAGAAGCGGGGTAAGGTTGCTCGATTTTTGGAATGATTCGTTGCTTGAAACAAGTGAAGAATGGCAAATTTTTAGACAAATGGCAAAAAACATTTTGGAATTGTTAGGAATGCAAAATTTAAAGATTGAATTTGAAAGGAAAGAAAGTATAAATCAAAAAATAATAGTACAATCCACTAAAATTAGATTGGTGAAGAAATAGAATCATAAATGAAAAATGAATTGCCTCCAGCTTTAGCTGGAGGTTTTTTGTTTATAATGAGAATTGGGCTTTAGCCAAACTTTTAAAGATTTTGGTTAAAGCCTTTTTTATGGGCATTATTTGTTTACCTCCAGCTAAAGCTGGAGGCAATTCAAGAAAGTGTTATTTTGCAAATAATTTTTATTGATAATCTATAAGATAACTTTTACGAAAGATTTAATTACAACCGATAGTTATATTCTATAATGTTAATTGTAGAAAAAAAAAGCTCTTAATGCTTAATATTGCGTATCTAAGAATTTTTTCCCCCAAGAATTTTTGGAAATTGATTTTTACTAAAAGCTTAAATCTTTTTTACCTACTAAATTATTATGCCACTAACAATTTTTTCCGACAAGGTTAGATTTCGTTACAAATCTAAAAATTGGCAGTATCAGTTTGATGAAATTAAAGAACTTGGACTGCTAAAAAAAAAGAAAAAATATTTTCTTGAAAACGGTGCTTTTATTGCCGTAACTGCTGCGACGTATTACTGTATGCTCTCTTCCATTTTGATGGATTTGTATTACGTTGAGACCTGCAATTTTGTATTATTCACTCCTAATAGCTGTTAGATTCGGAAATAAGGCCGAATTCATTTATTTTGTTTTTGTAAAAGATATTTACAAAAATGAAATAAGAACTAAAATTGCACCCAAATACCGTGTATTGGTTGGTAAGCAAATCGATTGTTATTTAGATCTTCAATTTGAAAGAAGTTTAAAAAGGACTGCTTAAAAATTCAGAGATGTTTATATTCGATATTTCCCGTTGTGATTGCATTTTTCATAATGGTAGCTTTGATGTACGGTTATTTTATCATTGTGCAAAGAAAAAATTAACGTAACGTTATTTCATAAATTCCCAATTATGAAGTAGCTTTAAAATTCCCAAAAATAAAGTATAGTTATGCTGTTAAAAGGTTTAGCAGTTGGCTGTTTTGACTATACATGATCAAAAATCAGAAACAAAAATTATGGCCGCAACAATTAAAAATAAAATTAGAAACATAAGAGAGTTAAAAAATTACACTCAAGAGTATATGGCAGAACGATTAGGCGTAACTCAAGCGGGTTATAGCAAAATTGAGAAAGGAAAAACTTCTTTAAGTTATGAAAAGCTGGTTGAAATTGGAAGAATTCTAGATGTGAGTGTAGAGGATATTATTAGTTTTGATTACGATAAGTATTTTACCAGTTACAATAAAATAACAGGAAATAATAATGGAAGTATTATGATAAACACAGATAGCACTTCTATTTTAAAAGAACTATATGAAGATAAAATTCAATTATTGGAAAAACTTTTGAGTAAAACAGAAATTGAGCTCAGCCGTTATAAAAATAAATTTGGAGAAATCTGAAGGTTTTAGTTTCATCTTTGTCAAAGTATAAAAACTTTGACAAAGATTACTCTACAAGTGAAACTAAAATTAAATTCTGAAATATTTAAAAGAAAACTTCTTTGGTAATGATGTAAAAACCCATTACTAAGACAAACCATCCGAAGAGTGGTTTTAATTTTGCGCCGTCTATTTTCTTAGAAAGCTGGCTTCCAACAAACATTCCTATTAAGGCCATTGCCGAAACGCTTAATAAAAAAGTATAATTAATTGGTGTTCCAATATACAGATCGCCAGCAAAGCCTATTGATGAATTAATAGTGATGATTAAAAGTGAAGTTCCAACTGCCTGTTTCATTGGCAGATTGGCGAAAAAAAGCAAGGCAGGAATAATCAAGAATCCGCCCCCAGCACCTAGAAAACCTGTTACTATTCCCACCAAAAAGCCAATTAAACTGAGTTGCGAATAATTTGTTTCTGTTGATTTTATTTCTGCTTGATTTTTTTTAATCATCGAAATGGCAGCCGTGATCATGAGGACAGAAAAGATAATCATGATCAAAAAATCTTTTGAAACGGTATAAGATGCTACAGAGAATAAAGTTGCCGCAATTTTTGGAAATATAACTTCACGAATTATTAGAATTGAAACCACTGAAGGAACAGCAAAATACATAGCCGATTTAAGTTTCAAATTCCCCATTTTATAATGGCTGAAACTTCCAAATAAAGCGGTTAGTCCGACAATAAATAAAGAATAAGAAGTTGCCTGATCGGGATTTACTTTAAACAAATAAACCAAAATAGGAATAGTCAGAATAGAACCGCCTCCGCCAATTAAACCAAGCGTGATTCCAATAATGATTGAAGCAAAAAAGCCAAAATATTCCATTGCATTTATTTTGATGCAAAGTTGCTTCGGAAATTAGAATCCTACAGTAACATTTATCACAAAAGGTTTATTTTTACCATTAAGATATTAAGAAAATTAAGTTGTTGCGCTTAATTTTCTTTCCTTTAATAAGGTGAGTTAAGCTTCTGTTTTGCTTAATTTATCTCTTTTTAGAGTTAAGTGTGTTTATGCGTTACTACTTAATTTTCTTAATATCTTAATGGTTAAAAATTTATGAGTTCAATTTGGTTTCGGTTAAGTTTTACCAAACCTCGTTGCTCCATTTTTTTTAATAATCTTGAAACAACTTCTCTAGATGTGTTTAATTCTGTAGCAATTTCTTGATGTGATAAATTAACTTCAGAACAGCCACAGGCATCAGAATGTCTTTTTAAGTAGAATTCCAATCTTTCGTCCATAGAACGGAAAGCGATATTATCAACCACTTCGAGAACTTCTTCAAAACGGCTTCGGTAGGTTTCAATTACAAATTCGTACCAAGATCGGTGCTCCATCATCCATTTGTCCATCAACTGTAGCGGAATCATCATCACGGTAACATCTTCCACTACTTTTGCCATAATCTGGCTTTTTTCGCTTTTAGCGGTGCAGATCATAGAGATGGCACAAGCTTGCCCAGGTTGCAAATAATACATTAGAAACTCGCCGCCATCTTCTCCTTCGCGATAGATTTTGATTTTTCCTTTAATAATCAAAACGGTATTTTTAATATACTGTCCGGTACGCATTAAAATCGTTCCAGCTTCAAAATTTTGAAGACTTCCGTTTTCTTCAATTGTAGCGATAAGTTCGTTAGAAAAATTAGGGAATATGGTTTTTAATGAATGTTGCATGGTCTGTTTTTTTTGCCACGAATTAAATGAATTCACACCAATTAATTTGTGAAAATTGGTGTTATTCGTGGCTGATATATTTATCAAAATCGAATTAAAAAATGTATTTGATTGCAAAGATAATAGTTTGAAATGGGAATAATTATCAGAAAACTAGATTTGAGTTTAATTTTATGTAAATGAAAAAATCCTATTTTCTATCGATTTTGTAGGCTGAATTTTTAAAAATAGTAACTAAATTTGTAATTCACTGATTATAATACTTTCTCTAAAACGTTTTCTGAGAATAATAATCGAAATCGCATTTGGTACGTTTTTTATATATAGAAACGTCGTAATTTTACAAAAACACATTTTATTATGAATTTATCACAAGAAGATTGGGTTGCTCAGTTAGAAGCTGACGAAAATGCAGTTATACTTGATGTAAGAACTGAAGACGAATTTAATGACGGCTACATTGAGAATGCTCTTAATATTGATATCAATAAAGGGCAGGCATTTATCTATGAAATCGAAGAATTAGACAAAAATAAAAATTATTATGTATACTGTCGTTCTGGAGCTAGAAGTGCAAAAGCATGCCAAATCATGAACGAATTGGGTATCGAAAATGCCTACAATCTGCTTGGAGGGATCCTAGATTGGGAAGGAGAAACAGTACAACCATAAAAGAAGAAGAGGCATAAAAAAGCCTCTTTTTTCTTTTGAAATAGAATTACCAGACTATTAACAAACCAAATTAATTATGAGTTTTATACCAGAAGAATATCAGATTACTAGTCTGATAAATCAAGATACTTATCTTGTAAATGGAGAATTGAAACAATGGACAGGGCAAACCACACCTGTGTTTTCTACTATTTCTTCAACTGAAAAGTATTCGCCGACCTTATTAGGATCTATTCCCTTTATGGGAGAAAAAGAAGCAGCAGAAGTTGTTGAAGCTGCTACCAATGCATACGATATGGGACAAGGCTTATGGCCAACTATGAAGGTTGCCGATCGTATTAAAAGCATGGAAAAATTTGTGAAGCAAATGAAAGAAACCCGCGAAGAGGTAGTAAAATACTTGATGTGGGAAATCGGAAAATCATTGGGAGATTCACAAAAGGAATTTGATAGAACGGTAGAATATATTTACGACACTATTGCTAGTTATAAAGAATTAAATGGACGCAGTTCGCACTTCGAAAAAGTGCAAGGTGTAAACGCTATGATTCGCCGTGGACCTCTAGGGGTTGTTTTGTGTCTTGGACCTTACAACTATCCTCTTAATGAGACTTTTTCATTGCTGATTCCTGCATTAATTATGGGAAATACAGTAATCTTCAAACCTGCTAAACATGGTGTATTATGTATTTCGCCATTGTTAGAAGCTTTCAGAAGCAGTTTTCCAAAAGGTGTAATCAATATTGTTTACGGTAGAGGACGCGAAGTAGCGTCTCCAATTATGAAATCTGGAAAGATTGATGTTCTAGCCTTAATCGGAAATAGTAAATCGGCGATTGCTTTACAAGATCAACACCCGAACAAAAACAGATTGCGTTTGATCTTAGGTTTGGAAGCTAAAAATCCAGCGATTATTCTTCCAGATGCCGACTTAGATTTGGCAATTCAAGAATGCATTACAGGAAGTTTATCTTTCAATGGCCAGCGTTGTACAGCGTTAAAAGTATTGTATGTTCACGAATCGATAGCAGAGGAATTCAACAGACGTTTTGCTGAAAAAGTAGACAGTTTGCTTTTTGGAAATCCGTGGGAAAAGGGAGTTTCTTTAACACCGCTTCCAGAAACAGAAAAACCAAGTTATATTCAAGGTTTAATTGATGACGCAACTGGAAAAGGAGCAAAGATCATTAATGTAAAAGGAGGAAAACATACTGATAATTATATTTTTCCAGCAGTTTTATATCCGGTAAATAAACAAATGCGAGTATACCACGAAGAGCAGTTCGGACCAGTTGTTCCAGTTCTTTCGTTCAAAGATATTAAAGAACCATTGAAAGATATGGCAGAATCTAATTATGGACAGCAAGTGAGTTTGTTTGGTAAAGACATTAAAACATTAGCGCCGCTAATTGATGCTTTGGTTAACTTAGTTTGTAGAGTAAACCTCAACAGTTCTTGCCAAAGAGGTCCAGATGCTTTCCCATTCACAGGAAGAAAAGATTCTGCTGTGGGTACTTTGAGTATTCCAGATGCCTTGCGTTCTTTCTCAATCCGTACGTTTGTAGCTTCAAAAGATATCGATTATAATAATGAGATTCTGCAGGAATTGCTTAATAGCAAGGAATCTAATTTTATCAATACAGATTATATTTTGTAGTCATTAAGGTTATATATTAATTGTAGATGCCGTCTGTTGCTTTTTGGTGACAGATGGTTTTTCTTTTTAAGGGACAAAGTGACAAAGGTTCAGAGTGACAAAGTAATCCACCAACAATTAACAATTAATAATTAAATTTGTAACATTGTTTAAAAAAAGCAGTCTTATTATTAAATAATTTAAAGACCCAAGATTCACTTATGAAAAAGAAATTTTTGCAGTTTGCATTAATAGCATTTGTTCTTTTTGCTCAAAATAACTTCGCACAAGAGCTTTATATGCCTAGAAACATAAAAAAAGCTTATGAGAACGGAACTCGTTCTAAAGACGGAAAACCAGGAACAAACTACTGGCAGAACCGTGGAAAATACAATATGGAAATCGCAGTTGACCCGAAAACGAGGCTAGTTAGCGGAACCGAAACCATCATTTACGAAAACAATAGTAAGGATACTTTAAAAAGTATCGCTATTCGTTTTGTCAATAACCTTCACAAACCTACTTCGTCTCGTGGAAGTAATGTTAGCAATGATTTTTTAAGCGATGGATTAACAATTACTTCATTAAAAATAGAAAATGAAGTTTATAATGAAGACGCTAAAAATTGGGGTACTGTTGAAAGTGTAAAATTGAAAAAACCGATTTTGCCTCATTCAAAAACAGTTTTAAACATTCAATGGAATTATCCTTTATCTAAAGAAAGCGGTAGAGAAGGGCAGATCGACGAAACAACTTTTTTTGTGGCTTATAGTTATCCAAGAGTTTCTGTTTATGATGATTATAATGGATGGGATAAATTGCCTCATACAGATCGTCAGGAATTTTATAATGATTTTAATGACTACGTTTTCTCTGTAAAAGCACCTAAAAATTATGTGGTATATGCAACTGGAGATTTATTAAATCCAGATGAAGTTTTGCAGCCAGAATTTGCAGCGCGTATTAAGAAATCTTACACAACAGATGAAATTCTGCATATTGCTAATGAACAAGAAATGAAAGATGGTGTTGTAACGAAACAATACGATTGGAATGTTTGGAAATTTGAAGCAAAGAATATTACAGATGTATGTTTCGGTTTAAGCGATCATTATTTGTGGGATGCTAGCAGTGTTGTGGTTGATAAAAAGACAAACCGTCGTGCAAGTGTTCAGGCTGCTTATGACGTAAAAGGATTAGATTTTGTGAATTCTGTAAAAAACAATCAATTTGCTTTAGATTGGTTTTCAAATAATTGGCCTGGAGTTCCGTATCCATTTTCAAAAATGACGGCTTTTCAAGGTTTCGCAGATATGGAATATCCAATGATGTGTAACGACTCAGAAATGGGAGATCCAGTTTTTGCACAATTGGTTCAAGATCATGAAGTGGCTCATACTTATTTTCCGTTTTATATGGGAATTAACGAAACTCGTTATGCATTTATGGACGAAGGTTGGGCAACAACTTTCGAATATCTAATTGCAATTGCTGAACGTAATAAAGAAGCAGCCGACAAATTTTATCAGGAATTTAGAGTGAAACATTATATTTATGATCGCTCTGCAGAACAAGATCAGCCAATTATAACAATGTCCACGCAGGTTTCTGGACCAGGTTATGGAAATAACTCATACGGAAAAGCTTCTCTTTCTTATTTGGCTTTGAAAGATATGTTGGGAGAGGAAGCATTCAAAAAAGCACTTCATTTTTATATGGATACATGGAACGGAAAACATCCAATTCCGTGGGATTATTTTAATTCATTTAATACTGCAACAGGAAAGAATTTAAATTGGTTTTTCAATAATTGGTTTTTCACCAATAACTATTTAGATATTGCAGTAAAAGGACTTTCTGCAGATAAGAAAACGATAACAGTAGAAAATGTTGGGGGTTTTGCGATTCCGTTTGATGTTGTCATAACGTATGCCGATCAATCAAAAGCAGTAGTGCATCAGACACCAGCGATTTGGGAGAAAAATCAAAAAACTGCTAAAATAATTCTGAAAAGTGCAAAAAAAATAGAAAAAATTGAACTTGATGGTGGAATTTTTATGGATGCAACACCAGAAGATAATATTCTACATGTTAAATAATTGAGTAAATTTCAATAAAATAAATAATTACGTCACTTTGTATTAATAAAGTGGCGTTTTTTATTTTGAATGATTAAAAATGTTGAAAAATAGTAAAAGTGTAGAAAGGAATCTGGGAAATATACTACGTTTGTAAAGTATTAAAACCCCCAAATTAATGAAGAAGATACTTATTATTACTGTTTTGCTAACTACTATTCGGTTTTTTGGGCAAAACGATCAAAAAATTGTGTTTCAGAAAAACAAGTACGATCTGGCTGTTAATTACTACAATAAAGCCGATTTTGTAAAGGCTATCGATTTATTTTCTTTAGCGGCAAAAATTAAACCTGAAAATGAAATCGGCAAAGAAGCTGAAAAAAAGGTAGACACCTTACGAGAACTTCTGAGAAAAGAAATTTTAAAGCAGGCAATGGGAACTTGGAAAAGAGTAGGAAGTCAGCCTGTTTGGTCTTCGGTTTCGGAAAACTCTAATGTGCAATCTAATGTTGATGAATTAGTCGAAATTAAAGAAAATGAGATTTTGTTTTATGAAGTTGACAAAAAGACACAAGAAAAGAAACTCCTGAAAACAGAAAATTTAGTGTACAATGATGCTAACAGCTATGTATCGCTTTTCTCAGAAATCATTCTTTCTGATGGCACAGTTTGGAATTGTAGCCTTAATGAAAAGTCAAACATCTTGCATGTTATTAATGTAGCAGTTAAAACGGAAGAAGGAGTAGAAAAGATAAAAAGTGATAATGAAGAAAATTATTACGTTAAGATCTAATTATAAGTTATACACAAAAAAAGGGAATCTGTGATTCCCTTTTTTGTGTTTTATAGAAATTTAAATCCGAGTGAAAGATTGGTAACGCCCGTTTTAATTTCGCTATTAGAAGCATCTATATCGCTAAGGCCAGCGAGATAGCGAAGATCAAAAGTCAGTCTCCAGATATCCACTCCGACACCACCAAGAATGCTATGATTGTTTTTTTCGAATGCGATTGAGTTTAAATTGTTGCCGGAACTTATATCGGAATAATTTTTCCAGTTGTAGCCAACAAAAAGCCTTACGTTTCCAGCTTTTCCAAGCGGAATAATTTTAAATCCTGCAATTAATGAAGCGTCTGTTCCTGCTAGTTTAAATTCAGTTTCTCCAACACCATCTTGGTACACGCTGAAATTGGTTTGACCATACCCAAATTCACCTTGCGCATAGAATAGGGCAAGATTTAATCGGGCAAATGCGGCAGCTCCAATTCCGGTGTTAGTATGATCGGAACTAAAATTCTTGGCATTGACAGAAGTAATATTTGTCGAAATCTGTGGTCCGATTTGTATCAATTGTGCAAATCCATTGGCACAAATACATAAAAATGCTGCTAAAAAGAATTTTTTCATAACGGGATTTGTTTGATTTTGGTACTATAAAAATAAACATATTAGATTAAAATTGAATGATTTGTCTGATTTATTTTTTGATAAAGTTTTGAAAACTAATTGTTTCAATATTCCTCATTTGCTTTTTTCATTCCGATGAAAATGAATTATTTTTGAACTGACTTAAAAGATTATAATGAAGATTAAAAGAATAAACGCATCTGACACTTGGCAAATAAGACATGAAGTAATGTGGCCCGATCAGCCTTTTGAATTTGTACAGCTTGAAGAAGATAATTTCGGATTTCATTTTGGCGTTTTTGACGAAGATAAATTGGTTGCTATAGTATCTTGTTTTATTGAAGGCAAAGAAATGCAGTTTAGAAAATTGGCTACTTTAGAAAAATATCAGGGAAAAGGAATTGCTTCCGAGCTTTTAAAATATATTTTCGAGTTTGCAAAAGAAAAAGATTTAGAAAAAGTATGGTGCAACGCCAGAACCAATAAAAAAGCATTTTACGAGAAATTTGGTATGGAAGATACACTAAAAACGTTTGAAAAGGCGGGTCAGGAATTTACAATTATGGAAATTATGCTTTTTTAAGATTTAATATAAGTTGTTGATTTTTAAGTAAATGGTTGTATTTAAAACTTTGTGTTTAAGATTTTTGATAAATAATAGGTGAATGAAAACGTTTTCGTTTTATGCAATTGTTAAACCTTGTTAAAATTTCTTTTTTTGTTTTAATTCTTTTATTACTTTCGCACCGAAATGAGAAAGTTAATTGTATTTTTAGTATTCATGAATATGCTTCTGTTTGGCGGAGGCCAATATTTGAATGCAAATACTTTTGGTCCTCATAATCACCATCATCTGCAAAAACACAGAGTTAAATTCACAAATCAAGATCGTGGTTCTTCAACAATTGAAGAAGCTACAGATGTTGATCTAGAAGAAGATTTAACGGGAGGTGATGATGTTAATTTACTTACGAACAAATATTTTACTGCTTCGTATAGTTTGGTAGACGCTCTCTATCTGGCACTGTCAGATCAGTCTGCAGCAAATGATGCTAATCGTTTAAAAATTTCTGCGCCTGTTCTAGGGCATTCAAATCCTATTTACATTACTCAAAGAGTATTAAGAATTTGATTTTACAATATACATCGGTTACCTGAGTTACGATCTCTGCGTATCTTGCTGTTGTATATTTTTTCTACTTCTGCTTATATAAAGTAAAGGTCTGGACTAAGGCTGGCTGATGCATTTAACATCCAAAGGAATTTTCATTCCAAAGCATTCAATCGCTTAATTTCCAAACTAAATCATGAAAAAAATCATTGTGTTCACAGGCTTAATGGCCTTGGTGTGCTTGACGAGCTGTACATCAAAAAAAGAAGAAAAAGAAGAAGTTGAAAAATTTACCGTTACAAATCCGGTTAAAATCGATACTTCATTTACTAAAGAATACGTTTCACAAATAAGATCAGTTCGAAATATCGAACTTCGCGCCCAAGAAAAAGGGTTTTTGCAAAATATATATGTTGATGAAGGACAGTTTGTAAAAAAAGGACAGCTGTTGTTCAAAATTATGCCGAATATGTATGAGGCTGAGTTGCTAAAAGCACAGTCTGAACAAAAATCAGCAGAAATCGAATTGCAAAATTCGAAATTATTAGCAGACAAAAATATCGTTTCGAGAAACGAATTGAGTGTTGCTCAAGCTAAACTTCAATCAGCAAAAGCTGAGGTATCATTAGCAAAACTTCATTTATCATTTACAGAAATTAGAGCTCCGTTTGATGGAACAATCGACCGTATTCCTTTAAAACTAGGAAGTTTAATTGACGAAGGCGAATTGTTGACTAGTCTTTCAGACAACAGTCAAATGTTTGCTTACTTCAATGTTTCTGAGCCAGAATATATTCAGTACGAAACCAATATTAAAGATCGTGCAGATAATAAAGTAGCATTGGTTTTAGCTAACGGAGATATCTTTAAGGAAAAAGGAAATGTTGAAGTTATAGAAAGTGAATTCAACAATGAAACAGGAAATATCGCTTTCAGAGCACGATTCCCAAATTCTGGAAAATTACTTAGAAATGGTGAGACAGGACAAGTTCAAATGAATGTTCCGCTTAAAAATGCTATTGTAATTCCGCAGAAAGCGACTTACGAAATTCAGGATAAAAAATACGTTTTTGTAGTTGGTAAAGACAATAAAGTAAGCTCTAGAGAAATCACGATTACTGGCGAAATTCCAGATTTATATGTAATTAAAACGGGTCTTACAGAAAATGATAAAATCTTGCTTGAAGGTGTTCAGAAAGTAAAAGAAAACGACAAGATTAAATTCGACTACGAATCTCCTAAAGAGGTTATGAATCACTTGCGTTTAAAAGCAGAATAGTTTTTTAGTTTCAAGTTTCACGTTGAGAACTGCACTTGAAACCTGAAACCTGAAACGCTTTCTAACTTCAATTAATCATTAAAAAATATACAAATGTTTAATAAATTTATACAAAGACCTGTTCTTTCGATAGTAATATCGTTGATCATTGTCTTTTTAGGGATATTGTCGGTTTTAAACTTACCAATTACACAATTCCCTACAATTTCACCGCCGATGGTGAACGTTACCGCAGATTATCCTGGATCTAACGGTGAGCTGATGGTTAAGGCAGTTGTTATCCCTTTAGAAAGAGCCTTAAACGGGGTTCCAGGAATGAAGTATATGGCTTCTGATGCTGGTAACGATGGTGAAGCGACTATTAAAGTGGTTTTTAATTTAGGTACAGATCCTAATCAAGCTGCAATTAACGTTCAAAACCGTGTGGCTTCGGTTACAAATAAACTTCCTCCTTTGGTAATTCGTGAAGGTATTAAAATCACACGAGAAGTACCGAGTATGTTGATGTACGTGAATCTTTACAGTACAGACAAAAATACCGACATGAAGTTCTTATACAACTATGCCGATATCAACGTACTTTCTGAGTTAAAAAGGGTAAACGGTATTGGTTCTGGAGATATCTTAGGAACACGTGAATATGCCATGCGTATTTGGTTGAAACCAGACCGTATGTTAGCCTATAAAATTTCTGCTGATGAGATTATGGAAGCATTATCGAGTCAGAGTTTGGAAGCTTCTCCAGGTAAAACAGGAGAGAGTTCTGGTAAGCGTTCTCAAGCATTTGAATATGTATTGAAATACTCTGGACGTTTTACGACAAAAGAGCAATATGAGAATATTGTAGTAAAAGCAAATCCAAACGGTGAGCTTTTGAGATTGAAAGATGTTGCTAAAGTGGAGTTTGGAAGCTCGATGTATGATATCTATTCTAATTTGAATGGAAGACCATCTGCGGCTATTGTATTGAAACAATCTTTTGGAAGTAACGCGAATCAGGTTATTGAGGAAGTAAAAGCGAAATTGGAAAAAATCAAACAAAGATTTCCAAAAGGAATGGATTATGAAATTTCGTATGACGTTTCTAAATTCCTTGACGCTTCTATCGAGAAAGTAATCCACACTTTGGTTGAAGCATTTATTTTGGTAGGTTTGGTAGTATTCCTTTTCTTAGGAGACTGGCGTTCTACAGTTATTCCAGCAATTGCCGTACCTGTATCGTTGGTGGGAACGTTTGTGTTCATGACATTCTTCGACATTTCGTTGAACTTAATTACATTATTTGCATTGGTATTAGCAATTGGAGTTGTCGTCGATGATGCGATTGTGGTTATTGAGGCCGTCCACGCCAAGATGGAAGAAGAACACTTGTCACCATTCAAAGCAACTAAGAAAGCCATGCATGAAATCGCGGGGGCAATTATTGCGATTACGTTCTTGATGGCGGCAGTATTTATTCCGGTTGCCTTTATGTCAGGACCTGTTGGAGTATTCTACAGACAATTCTCGGTAACTATGGCAACAGCCATTATCCTTTCTGGTATTGTGGCTTTGACCTTAACGCCTGCGCTTTGTGCGATGATGTTGAAAAACAATCATGGTCAGCCTAAAAAGAAAACACCTGCCAATAGATTTATTGATGCTTTCAACGAAAAATTCAATTTAGCGCAAGGTAGATACCAAAACTTATTGGCTAAAATTGTAGATAGAAGAGTAGTTACCATAGTAGCTCTTCTTGGTTTCTGTGCAGGAACATGGTTAATTAGTAGTTCTGTTCCTTCTGGATTTATTCCGAATGAGGATCAGGGAATGTTCTATGCGGTAATTCAGACACCTCCAGGTTCTTCTTTAGAAAGAACAAATAATATTGCGGAGCGAGTTCAGAAAATTGCTGAAGAGATTGACGGAGTAAAATCGGTTTCTTCATTAGCAGGTTACGAAATTCTGTCTGAAGGTACAGGTGCTAACTCAGGAACTTGTTTGGTTAACCTAAAAGACTGGAGTGACAGAAAAGAATCTGTTGTTGAGATTATGCACGAAATGGAGGAAAAATGTAAAGATATTGCGGGGGCAAATATCGAGTTTTTCCAACCACCTGCTGTACCGGGATATGGTGCTGCTGGAGGATTTGAGCTTCGTTTGTTAGATAAAACAGGTTCTGTTGATTACAAGAGAATGGAGCAGGTTAATAATGATTTTGTGGCGGAATTGAACAAACAGCCAGAATTATCAAATGTATTTAGTTTCTATAGCTCAAGTTTTCCTCAATATATGATGAAAGTCGATAACGACTTGGCACAGCAAAAAGGAGTTTCTATCGAAAATGCCATGAATACTTTGTCAACTTTGGTAGGAAGTAATTACGAAATCAGTTTTATCAAATTTGGTATCAACTACAAAGTAATTGTTCAGGCTTCACCAGAGTATCGTGCACAGCCAGATGATATCTTGAAATTGTATGTGAAAAATGATCGTGACGAAATGGTGCCTTTTTCTGCTTTTATGAAGTTGGAAAAAGTGTACGGACTTTCAGAGATTACACGTCATAATATGTATACCTCAACACAAATCAGTGGTTCGCCAGCGGCAGGTTATAGTTCTGGAACAGCGATTAAAGTGATTCAAAAGATTGCAGCTGAAAAATTACCAAGAGGATATGACATTGACTGGGCAGGTATTTCTGCCGATGAGGTAGCACAAGGTAATCAGGCTATTTGGGTATTCTTAATCTGTTTAGGATTCGTTTACTTGGTATTAGCGGCGCAATATGAAAGTTTTATTTTGCCGTTGTCTGTAATTCTTTCTTTGCCAGCAGGTATTTTTGGAGCTTTCCTTTTATTGAAATTGACGGGATTAGAAAACAATATCTATGCGCAGGTTGCCATGGTAATGCTTATTGGTTTATTAGGTAAGAATGCCGTATTGATTGTGGAGTTTGCGATCCAAAGACATGCGGCTGGGAAATCAGTTTTAGAAGCAGCCATGGAAGGTGCAAAAGCAAGGTTCCGTCCGATCTTGATGACTTCATTTGCTTTCATCGCAGGTTTATTGCCACTTGCATTTGCTACTGGTCCAGGTAAAATTGGAAATAGAACTATCGGTACCGCGGCAGCAGGAGGTATGCTTATTGGAACCATTTGCGGTGTATTTGTGATTCCGGGCTTGTATTTCATATTTGCCAAAATTGCTGAGAAACACAAATTGGTAAAACATGAAGAAGAAAATCCATTAACAGAAGAAATTGATAACAATCATGTATAAAGTTAAATCATATCAATATAGTATTGCATTAGCTGTATGTTTAGCAGTTGCAGGGTGTAAAACCCCTGCGCCTGAGGCAGCAGTAACAACAAGTACGCCCGTTCCTGATTCGTTTGGCCAAACAGCTCAAACGCAGGGAGCAAGCAACAATACGGCTACGCTAGCTTGGAAAGATTATTTTAAAGATCAGAACCTCATCGAGTTGATTGACATTGCGCTTAAAAATAATCAAGAACTAAATATTACTTTACAAGAAATTGAAATCGCAAAGAATGATATTCGTGTAAAGAAAGGTCTTTTACTGCCAACTGCAGGCTTACGTGCGGGAGCTGGAGTAGAAAAAGTCGGTAGATATACAAGCCAAGGTGCGGGTGATGCTACCACTGAAATTAAACCAGGTGTTGAAACGCCAGATCCGTTAGGAGATTTTACCATTTCTGCTTACGCGAATTGGGAAGTCGATATCTGGAAAAAACTTCGTAATTCTAAAAAAGCAGCTTTAAACAGATATTTAGCTACTGTTGAAGGTAAAAACTTTGTTATTACAAACCTTATCGCTGAAGTTGCCGATTCTTATTATGAATTACTGGCTTTAGACAATCAATTGGATATTGTAAAACAAACCATCAAATTGCAGACTAATGCTTTAGAAATTGTAAAAGTTCAAAAACAAGCGGCAAGAGCTACCGAACTTGGAGTTAAGAAATTTGAAGCAGAGGTTTTAACTTCACAAAGTATGGAGTTTGATATCTTACAACAGATAAAAGAAACAGAAAACAAAATCAACTTTTTGCTTGGGAGATATCCTCAGGAAATAAAAAGAACAAGCAATACTAATTTCTTAAGTCTTTTACCAGCAGCGGTAAGTTCTGGAATTCCGTCTCAATTGTTAGAGAATCGTCCAGATGTAAAACAAGCAGAATTGGAATTGGTGGCTGCAAAACTAGATGTAAAAGTAGCTCGTGCTGAGTTTTATCCTTCTTTGGATATTACGGCTGCTATTGGGGTAAATGCTTTTAAACCTTCTTATCTGTTTACAATGCCAGAATCGCTATTGTACTCATTGGCTGGAGATCTTGTTGCGCCTTTGATTAATAGAAATGCGATTAAAGCGGAGTTTGCAAGTGCCAATGCAAGACAAATTCAAGCTTTGTATAATTACGATCGTACGGTTTTAAATGCGTATTTAGAAGTGTCAAATCAAATGTCTAAGATTGAAAACCTTCAAAAAGGTTACGATCTTAAATCAAAACAAGTTGATGCGTTGAATACTTCTATTGATGTTTCAAACGATTTGTTTAAATCGGCTAGAGTAGATTACTTCGAAGTTTTAATGACACAAAGAGATGCACTAGAAGCTAAATTAGAATTAATCGATACTAAAAAAGAACAATTAAATGCTGCAGTTCATGTTTACAGAGACTTGGGCGGTGGATGGAAATAAAATTGCCACTTAATTTGTAGAGAAAAAGCCTTTTGGGAGTAAATCCTAAAAGGCTTTTTTATTGTGATTAAAGAACTGTAACTTGTTTTTTATACGGTTTTAATATTTCTTCATCTGGTGAAATATTAGTTACCAAAACATCGATGTCTTTTAAATGAGAAACAAAATAAGTCTCTCCTGTATCAATTTTTTCACTTGAGCCTAAAGCAATTATAAAATTTGAATTCTGAATCATATTTTTTTTGATCTGCGCATCATCATATAAAATTCCAGTAAGGCCGCGTTCATGATGGATTCCGCAAGTTCCCAAAATGCAGATGTCGGCTCTGAAATTTCTAAAAAAGTCTAAAGATTCCATACTGGCAGTAGTAAAAGAGGTTTTGCACATTTTTCCTCCCGCAAAAATCAATTCGACATTGGGTAAATCTTCAATTAAAACTGCAACAGGAAAACTATTTGTAATGACAGTCAATCTCAAATCATGCGGAAAACTTGCCACTAAAGCTAAAGAAGTTGTTCCCCCATCAATAAAAACGACTTGCCCGTCTTTTAGATAAGAAATTGCTTTTTCTGCAATAATCTTTTTATTTTCCAAATCATGTTTTTCTCTCTTTCTGTAATGCAAAGGCATTGGCGAAGGAGCAACCGCGCCACCTCGAACTGCTTTTAAAAGTCCTTGATCTGAAAGCTCTTTCAAATCACGTCTGATAGTATCTTCAGAAACACTCAAATAGTCACTTAATTCTACCGAAGTTACGCGATGTTCTTTGGATAAATATTCTAAGATGGTCTGTTGTCGTTCTTCCTTTCTCATTTTTGTTTGCGGTTTTATATTGCAAAAATAAATAAAAAATCGCAATATTTTGCTGTTTATTGCAATTTTTACATAATTTAGCAGCAAAACAAAATTACAATGAAAAAGAAATCAATTGCAGTCGACATGGATGGAGTGCTTGCTGATGTAGAGGCACACCTAATTACTTATTTCGAAAGAGATTTCGGAATAACAATCTCAAGAGAAGAAATTCAGGGTTTAACAGAAGAAGAAGCATTTCAAAGTCGGGAGAAAGTGATGAGCGTTTTAAATTCTAAAGATTTTTTCAGGACATTGCCTGTAATAGACGATGCTGTAGAAAGTTTAAAACTGTTGCAAGAGGAATTTGAGATTTATATTGTTTCTGCAGCGACCGAATTTCCGCTTTCGCTAAATGAAAAAATAGAATGGCTTGCAGAACATTTTCCTTTTATCAATTGGCAAAACATTGTTTTCTGCGGAAGCAAAAGCATTATCAATACCGATTATCTAATAGATGATCATCCAAAGAACCTAGATTTTTGTATGGGAAAACCTATTATGTTTACCGCATTTCATAATGCGAAAAAAGAAAATTATTTGAGAGTAAATAATTGGAAAGAAGCTGTTGCTGTTTTGAAAGAAGCGGTTTAATCAAGCATTTTAATTTGAAACAGTTTGTCAGGCTGAGCGGAGTCGAAGCCTACATACAGAAATTTCGTAATCTAAATTTTTGGCGATTTACTTTAGATCCTTCAACTTCGCTCAGGAAGACAAGAAGGACGTTTAAATTTATCAAAGTTTTTAAAGCAACTCAGGTTTAATTAAGATGACAATGAGAATACAAAATAGGATAGCATACAAGAAATAATTTTTTATTACTTGTTTTTTGAAGAAAAAGCCTTTCAGGATCTTCCGAAAGGCTTTTGTTTATATCGGAATTGTGATTCTTGCTTTAAAACCATTTTCAGGTTCTGTCTCAAACTCGATGATTCCTTTAACGGTCTGAATGCGGTGTTCCATATTCTGAAGACCATTTTTAGAAATCTTGGTTTGGTCACAACCAATTCCGTTGTCCGTATAGCGTATTAAAATTGATTTTGGATCACTGTCAAATTTTATTACAACAAGGTTTGCTTTACTATGTTTTTTCATGTTGACCATTAATTCTTGTAAGACACGCCCAATAGTAATTTTCTTTATATCGTCAACATCTTCCCAGTTTACACTTTCTAGATTAGTGGCAATAATATTTCTTTCGACAGTATTGTAGGCAGAAAGCATTTCTTTTATGCTTTTGGTGAAATCTTTGCCAGTTTCAATCTTATTGTTTTCTTTAGAAATTCCTCTAACGCGACCATAAATATCATCCAATTTCTGAAGAAGATTCTCTTTTGTGTTTTCTGTAGTCAACGGCTGAGATTCTGCAAAAGCAATTACCTGAAAAACATCGTTTGCCAATTCATCATGAATTTTTTTAGAAATTCTCGTTTCGGTATCGTACGAACTTTTAAATTCTATAGCCTTGTTTTTGTTTTTGTAATAGCGAATTAAAATTGCAATTAAAATCACCAAAAAGAAAAAAACAATTACAAATACAATTCTGAGATATTTAGCCTTTTGAAGCGACAATTGATTTTCTGCTTTTTCTAATCGAAGTTTTGCATTTTCATCTTTTTCCTTTTTTGCATCGTATTTAATTTTGGCCGATTTATTTTTAAAATTATTTCGAATCTTAATAATACTGTCGTTTAAAGTGAAATATTTTTGCGTGTATTTAGGAGTATTAGAAGTGTTATCGTTTGAAATTAAAATTTGCAACGCTTCTAATCTTTCGTCAATACTATTCAGTTTTGTAGCAGCATTGTATGCTAAAAGCGCATTTGCATCTGATTTCTGTTTGTCTTTTTTAGAATAATAATCGGCGAGGTGAAGATAGCTTTCAATACTTCCGTAAGTATCATTAGTTTCAATTCTAATCTGTAAGCCTTCAGTCATTAATTGAAATCCTTTTTCATCCATTCCATTTTTAAAATAAGCATAACCCAAATTGTCTAAAAGTATTGACTTGTCACTTGGTTGTGTTCTATGTTTTAATTCTTTATCTGTAAGGGAAATTAGAAGAGAATCTAAAAGATGAATTGCTTCGTTATACTTTTTTTGCTGGATGTAAATAACAGCAATATTTTGTATTGGAGCTTGTTTGTCAAGAGGGTCTTGGTAATCATTTAAAGCTTTTTTATAGTAAAAAATAGCATCTTCATAAAGAGAAAGTTCTTTATCTGCAATGCCTAATCTAATATTTATTGCAGCTGTGTATTTTCTATTCTTTATTGCATATGGTAATGCTTCGGTCATCGTTTCCTTACTACCATAGTAGTCGCCGTTCATTTGTTGAATAGATGCCATTTGTAAAAGTATGTAAGAGATATTGGCGCTGTCTTTTAAAGTTTCATAAAGCGCTTTTGATTCATTAAACTGGTAATACGCCTTATTTAAATTTTGTTTTATGAAATTTTCATATGCAGTATCACGTAGTTTTAAAGCTTCTTTTTGTATTGGTTCCTTATTAAGATAAATATGCTTTTTTTCATTACAGGAAAAAAGAAAAAGTGTAATAATCAAATAAAAAAACGGGGACCGTAACATATAATTTACTTTCCCCGAAAATAATAATTAATTAGATATCATTGATAATTTATTTAAAATTATGGTTTTGTTGTTGGTGGTACTTTATCCCCAGGACCATCTGGATCTTCTGGGTCATTAGGATCAATAGGTAGATCAGCTGAAGGAGTTGCACCATTTTCAATTTTCTTCTTTGGTTGTGTCTCATACTCATCAGGAGTACAAGAAAATAAAGTTGATGCTATTGCAAAAACGAAAAATAGTAATAGTTTTTACACTGTAATTTTTGTTTGATTAGACAATTTTTATCACTGAGAATTATTTGATAATAATTTTCTGTACAATGCTACAAAAAAAAAAATTAAGCTAGTTATTGTAATATGGGTGAAATTTTTATGTAAGCAAGAAAAGTAATTTTTTTTGATTAACAAAAGAATTAGTTTTACACTTCACAAAATTTCACCCGAGTAGCAACATTATGAATTTATGGTGCCGGCGGAGGCGGTGTACTACCTGGTTTATCCCCAGGACCATCTGGATCTTCTGGGTCATTAGGATCAATAGGTATATTAGCTGAAGGAGTTGCACCATTTTCAATTTTCTTCTTAGGTTGCGTCTCATACTCATCAGGAGTACAAGAAAATATCGTGAACAATAGCGCGAAAGCTACAAATAGTATTAGTTTTTTCATTTTAATTTAATTTAGAAATTAGACATAGGTATGGCTGTCCGGAGTTGATCCGGATCTTGGGATGCGATACCAAAATTGGTTTTGGGAAGTTGATCGTGTAGACCTGTAAGACGTTATTTATACTTCCCGAATAAACTCGGTCTTACGGTTTTCCACAATGTTAATTAGAACTAGTTTTATATTTTTGTTTTAGTCTGCAGACAAAACTTGAACTAATTTCTGATGCAAAGTAAAGGCGCTTTTAGATCACTGTTGATAAGGGATTCCCAGAATTCCTGCGGATTCCTGAGATTCCCGAGAATTCCCAATATAAAGGATATTTAAGGCCTATTTTTTTGCTGGTTATTATTTATTTTAATCGAATCTCTATATTATAATAGATGCAATAAGTGAGTCAAAAGTTGGTTTCGAACATTAAAAAAAATATAGAAATAATATAGAATTTGGAACAAAAATTGAAAGTGCTAGAACGTGCTTAATTGCACAAGTAGAAAATACCGGCATAGAAAAAGTTTTAGTTATAAATGAAAATAAAAAATCAACAGAAGTTCTAAAAGAGGCAAGATGAACAATACATTAGAAGCATATAAAAAGGCGATTAAAATTAAATACGAGATTGAAAAAGAGGGCGAATATTTTGATTTTTTATACAACCCTTCGCGTGGAAAACTCCGCGATTTGTGCTGGCTTATTTTTGAAGACAAACCAACGCAAGACGATTTAAATGTTTTTAGAAATTTATTGTGCTTAGATTTTGATCATACGCAAAAGAACAAGTTCAAGGATCAAAAAGATAAGTTTAGGCCTATTGAAACTTTCTTTAAGGGAGAAACAGATCCCTCAAATATTGATGCTATAAATCTTGCCGCAGTTATAGTCGATTTTCAGCCGCGCCCTTTTAAAAAGTTCAATGAAAAATGCAGAATTGAAGGGGTCAAACAAATTGAAAATGTTGTTAAGAACGAAACGGTCGAAATCGGGAATAATGGCATAGAAGATAAGGTTTTGGTGAAAAATGAACATGAAGAGTCGAAAGAAGTTCCTCAAAAAGGAAATCTTTTATTGAATTTTAGGAATCTATTTTCTAAAAAATTGGCTCAGAAAATATATCCTCGCAAAATAATTACGATTGCGGTTGGAGCAGTTGCTCTAGTTTCTTCTGCCTGCATATACTTGGTGCAGAAAAGAGATTAGAAAAAATGGTTTCGAAATGAAACAGAAATGCATTTTGAAAAATAAAAAGCAAGAAGCGGTAAAATAAATGGTTTTTTGAAGTGAAATTTTGGAATTTAAATAGTTTGTTTTTCGGCATATATTTATCGTTATTTACAGTATAAAGATAAGAAAAAATAACCGTTAAACCTAATAAAATCAAGGAAATAATGCTTTTTTTTGCTGAAAAAAACATCTTTTTTTTAACAATTTTGAATCGATTAAAAACAGAATCTGAAGCCTAAAAAACTTACTTTTTTGACCAACCAATTGCAATAAAATTATCTATATTTATAAAAATTAAAATAGATTTTAAATCTATAACTATTAGTTACAAAAACATTATTATGAAAAAGCTTCTCTTATTATTAATCGTTTTATGCACAGTAAGCTGTAAAAAATACGTAGTCTCGTTTGAACAGCCAACCGATATGAAATTGGACAATTTAAAACTAGAAGTGTTTCTGGATAAAGAGAAAATTCAAGATATTAACTTGAAAGCAACAGAAGCATTGCCAACTTATGAAACTGTCGGACTGCCAACATCTGGCGAAGGAAAACATTTGCTTCAGGTTAAAGTAAAAGATACAACCTTCAATTTTGAAGTAAAATATCCCGAAGAAAAATATATTATGATGACAACTCATTTAAAAACCAATGGAAAAATTCACGTTGGAATTTTAAAACAGAATTATAAATATAGATTTCGTTAAATTTTTTTAACCGCAAAGTTTATTTAACCGCAAAGGCGCAAAGAGATACGCAAAGCACGCGAAGATGTTTTTAATCTCGCAAAGACGCAGATCGCAAAGTCTTTTTTATATTCTTTGCGAGCAATTTAAATGGCAAGTTCGCAAAGCTATTAAAGATAAAGCTTTGCGAACTTTGCGTTTATATGCGTCACATTGGACAAAAATCTTGCGTTCTTTGCGGTTAAATAATAAAAAAATTAAGATAAAAAATCTTTAAACCACAATCCAGAATTTTTAATGGTACGTTTTTGCGTTTCAAAATCGACGTGAATCAATCCGAAACGGGCGTTGTATCCTTCAGCCCATTCAAAGTTATCCGTTAACGTCCAGACAAAATAGCCATCGACATTTAAACCGTCTTGTTTGGCTTTTAAAATCTGTTCTAAATGATCCTGAATGTAGTGCGTTCGCTTGATGTCATGGACCTTTCCGTTTTTTACAGTATCAGGAAAAGCAGCGCCATTTTCAGTTACAATGATTTTTCTGATTCCGTCATATTCATTAAACTTTTTAAGAATATGATACATCGCTGGCGGATAAACTTCCCAGCCCATATCGGTAGCAATTACATTTCGCTTTTCGGCGCTTACTAATTCTGCACCAATATACGGAATCAACATTGCCGATTTTACCACTTCGCGAGTATAACATTGCAAACCAATAAAATCAAAATCGAAATCGAGATTGTTTAAGTCGTCTTCTAAAATGTAATTATTAAGTTTTTTAAGAACCGGAAGATCTTTCTGCGGATAACCTAACCCTAAAATGGGTTCTATAAACGTTCGATTCAATAACGTATCGACACGTTTTGCGGCTTCAACATCTTTTGCGCTTTCCGTAGCAGGTTCGATATGTGTGCACGAAAAAGTAGTTCCGATGTGCGCGTGCGGAATTCTGTTTCTAATTATCTTAGCTCCAGCTGCAGTTGCCAAAGTAACATGATGCATGGCTTTTAAGTAATTGGTAATTCCTTTTTTGCCAGGAGCGTGAATGCCTAAAAAATAACCAGCTCCAGTAAAAACAGAAGGCTCGTTGATGACCATCCAGTTTTTGACGCGATCGCCAAAATACTGTACGCATACTTCAACATATTCTTTAAACCACGAAACAGATTCTCGGTTGGTCCAACCTCCTTTTATTTCCAAATCATGTGGCAAATCCCAATGGTAAAGCGTGATCCAAGGTTCGATGCCAGAGGCCAGTAGCGAATCTATGATTTTGTTGTAGTAATCGATTCCCGCTTGATTAATAGGATGAACACCAGTTGGCATAATTCTAGGCCAGCTGATAGAAAATCTAAAATTCGGAATATTAAGTTCCTTAATTAGATTGATATCTTCCTGATAAGAGTTGTAGAAATCGCAGGCAGTTAGGGCATGATGACCGTTTTTAATTTTTCCTTTTTGAGAAGTAAAAACATCCCAGATAGAAGAACCTTTTCCGTCCGAATCATGCGCGCCTTCAATTTGGAAAGCTGCGGTTGAAACACCCCACAAGAAACCTTCACCAAATTGGTTTTTATTCAGAAATGAGCTTTCGACTTTATTCATTCAATCGTATTTTCCTTTATAATTAGCTATTGATTAATGTAGGAAAGATGATTGCATTGCTCTCAAGAAAAGCCATTCTTTAAATGATACTAGAAATTTTAGATTAAAAAGTTTCATAACGATTAGTTTTATATCAAATTAAGAAAACTAATGTGAATTTATTGTAAAGTGATTATTATCAAATGGTTAAAGTGTAAAAATGGGAAGAGATTAATCTTCCCATCCACAAAGTGTTAATCCTAAACCTTGAGCTTGTTTGAGAGAGGTTTTTACTACACCGTGACTACAAGAACTTAAGCCACGACAGTTTGCATTATAATGGTATTTTTTTGCACCGGTAGGACCGCAAATAAAAACGTTGGTTTCTGTTGTATAGAAAGAACTGCAAAAAATAAAAAGCAAGAGTAAGATATATTTCATTGTTCTGTTTTTATTTGACAACTAGGTTGTATTCGTTTCCTTTTTTATCCACAGCTTTTAATTTTCCGTGAGAAACCCATTCTGTAGAAATTTCAAGCTCAGGAATACTATCTGTTACTAAAATTCCAGCACCGTATTTCCCTTCTGTATTCATGTTTCCAAAAACAGAATCGCCTGTAATATTGACTCCTTTTACATGATAGTTGTACTTATAATGTCCAGGATGTCCTGTTCGATATTCGTATTTGTAGGTAGAACTTACATGATATGTTTTGGCTTCTTCCGTTGTAATTGTTTTTCGGTCATCTGCCGTAATTACCGATTTGTAAAATGAATTAACTTGTGGCAGAGGAGGCGGTGAAGCAGCCTTTTTGCAGGAATAAAATGAAAATAATGCAAATAAGATGAGGTAGTTTTTTCGCATAGGCAATGTGGTATTTAGTTAGTTGCGATAAATCTACTTAGAATTATATTCTTTAAAGTGAGTACTTATACGGGATTTAATTCTGTTTCATAAAGAGCTACCGTTTCTAGTAATTCTTTTTCATATTGGTAAATGTCATCAATTGAGGATATTGCAATTTTAGCTTCCGTTTTATTATTGTTGAAAAGGCTTATATATTTTTTTCCACTGTTTAGGTGAAGTCTGCAAAGAGGTTTACGATTATTATCGTCCAGCAGTATTCCAAAATAAGATTGTGTATCGCGATGTACGATTCTGGCAACTGGCAGTTTTCGGCGTAAAATGGCAACTACTATGCGATAAGCGTCAAGTTCTTCTTCGGTTGTAACAACTTTGCTGTCATCTTCAGCCGTGATAATTTCTTCATCTTGCTGTTTGATAGTTTCTTTGCTTAAAGCTGCATTTAAACGATCATTAATTTTGTCATTAATAAATTGACTAACTGATTTTTGAACCAAATCTTTAAATTCATCAACGACTTTTTCCGTCAGTCTTCCGGTGTATATTTTGCTAGCAAAGAGTTTTGTAAAATCGTTTGAAGGATTTTCCAATTCAGCATTGATAAGCTTCTTAATTTCTTTGATGTATTTTAGTGAGCTGGCATTACTTACAATATTGTCAACATCAAAATTTGCTTTATGAAACTTCGCAATTTCGTTTATCATATTTTCTTTTAAATTGCAGATATCAAATTCTAAAAATGGTTTTTCGTCCATTTTGTTCTGATCATCTAAGTCAGTAAAAAATTGATATTGGATTCCATTTGTTAAAAGTGCAAATCGGGTTTTTGTCACATGAAAATAGCGGAACAATTGCGAATTATGAACCGTAAGTTTTTCTTTCCAGCTTTTGCATTCTACAATAATAATTGGTTCGCCATTCTGAAAAATAGCATAATCTACTTTTTCTCCTTTTTTTAGCCCAAGATCGGCTGTAAATTCAGGAACTACTTCTAGCGGATTAAAGGCATCGTAACCCAAAATATGTATAAAGGGTAATACAAAGGCATGCTTAGTAGATTCTTCAGTTTCAATTTTACTTTTCAGCTGATTTATTTTATCTGCCAATGATTTTAGTTGAATATTCATTTCCATAGGTTGTAGTTTAAATTAATAATTCAAATGTAAAACCAATAAAAATCAGTGTATTATGGAAATCCGTAATTCGAAAAAAGAAAGAAATAAAAAAAGCTCCCGAAGGAGCTTTAAATAAATAGTAAATAGAGATTAAATTATCCCCATATCTTTTGTAATCGAAACCAGATGAATGGTATTATTAGCTTTGAAAAAATCTTTCAGTTTCGCCAATCTTTTCTCCATAGCGCTTTTGCTATTTGGTTTTACATCACTGTTTTTAAAAATTTCTATAATTTCATCCTGAGATGTTCCGTCAGATAAATATTTAAGAATTTTAATGTCGACATCGTCTATTTCGTAATTGCCTTTTTCCTGCAGCGCTGAAGCAACTTCTAGAGAAATAAATTTTTGATCTGAAGTTGAAATTATGTTTATAGCTTTTTTAAGATCTTCAATACTGTTTCTGCCTTTTAGGACAAAAGCATTAATTTCAGAATCTTCAAAAAGCGATTTTATGCGAGCATTTTTATCTTCAATAGAGTAGGCTATAATTTTAATGTCAGGTTGCAGTTCACGAACTTTATGAATTAGCTCGTCACCACTGCCGATTTTTACTTCGCGATGGTCTTTTTTAAATGAAAGATCACTAATTAATAAATCGTATGGCTCATTATCCTGAATGGCTTTTCTTATTTTAAGAAAGGCATCATCACAATATTTTGCATGTTGAAAATTGGTAATATTGAAATCATTCAAAGTTTGTTTTATGGCTAAATTGAATTCTTCAAAATCCTCGGCTATAATTACTTTTTTAAACATAGGCTTTTATTTAGGCATTGTTATTTTTACTTTAAAACCTTTATCGGGTTCAGTGTCAAAAGTAATAGTTCCTTTTACAGCCAGAATACGGATTTCCATATTTTGCAAACCATTTTTTATAATTTTTGATTTTTCGCAGCCTTTTCCATTATCACTGTAGTCAATAAGTAAAGAATTTGAGTTAGTATCAAATTTTATGGATACAACTGGAGCTTCACTATGTTTTTTCATATTGACCATTAATTCATGCAATACACGTTGAATGGCAATCTTCTTTAAATCATCAACCGAATCCCAGTTTATTTTTTCAACACCATTTATAATAACGTTTGTTTGACCGCTATTATAAGTAGAGAGCATTTCTTTTAAATTATTAGGGAAACTTGGCCCCGTGTCAATATCATTATTTTCTCGAGAAATTCCTCGCACTCGCGAATAGATAGTATCCAATTTTTGAATTAAATTTTCTTTGGTGCTTTCATTTTCTAATGGCTGGGTTTGTGTAAAAGTAATGGTGTTGAAAACGTCATTTGCCAACTCATCATGAATGTCTTTGGCAATTCTGGTTTCAGTGTCATACGCTGTTTTTAGTTTTTCAATTCGATTTCGGTTCTGATAAAACTTTCTCACATAAAGCAACAAAAGAAAAAGCGTGGCAATACCAATTGTAAAAAAGATCTTTTGATAATGCGCTTTTTGCAACGCAAGAGAAGTCTCTGCTTTTTCTAGTCTCAGTTTCTGGTTTTCGTCTTTTTCCTTTTTAGAATCATATTTAATTTTGGCAAACTTGTTTTTAAAGTTGTTTCTAACTTTGATTATGCTGTCATTTAAAGAAATGTACTTTTTGCCATACTTTGCTTCAGATCCGTTAGAAATAAGAAAAGCTAATGCTCTAAGACGTTCGTCGATACTATTGAATTTAGTTGCAATTTCATAAGCTTTTTTAGCATATTCATTTGATTTTTGAATATCAGTTTTAGAATAGAATTCTGCAAAATGGAAATAGCTTTCAATACTCCCATATAAATCATCTGCTTTTATTCTTAATTCCAGACCTTCATGCATGAGTTGAAGCCCTTTTTCATTTAAATCTTTTTTATAATAAGCAAATCCTAAATTGTCAATAACTCTCGCTTTACTTTTTGCATAAGCATCTAACGCCTTTGTTTTTAAAACAGACTCTAAAATTTTAATTGCCTCGTCGTAATTCTTTTTTTTAATATAAACAACAGCAATATTATTTAAAGGAGATTGTTTGGCAACCTGATCATTTGTGTCTTTTATAGCTTCATTATAATAAAAAATGGCATCGTCATAAATCGCGAGTTCTTTATCGGCAATTCCGAAAAAATTATTAATTGCAGATTTATAAGTATTGTCAATGTTTGCATAAGGCAATGCTTCTGTTAATGTTTCTTTACTTCCGTAATAATCACCATTTATTTGCTGGATATTGGCCATCCGAATTAAATTGTAAACAATATTTGCACTGTCTTTGGAAAGTTCAAAGGCAATTTTTGATTTATTAAAAAGGTAAAAAGCAGTATTGTAATTGCTCTTCAGAAATTGTTCTGTAGCTTTTTCTTGTAGCAATTTGGCTTCTTTATTTGCTTTTTCGGGTTTTATTGATACGCTGGTTTTCTCTTCACAGGAAATGAAAAGAAGAAAAATAAAGAAACAAAAAAACGGGGATCGTAACATAAATCTTACTTTCCCCGAATTTAGCAATTTATTGAAAACAACAAATTTTATTTGTTATTTTTTTGGTGGAGTAATATTAGTCGGATCATCACCAGGACCGTCTGGAGCATCTGCTTGTCCTTCTGACGGAACAGCTTCTTTTTTTACCTCAGTTTTTTTTGATTCTGTTTCGAATTCATCAGCAGTACAAGAAAATAATGTAGTTGACAACAGCGCGCACGCTCCCAATAAATATAAAGTTTTCATTTTTTTAAAATTTAAAAGTTGAACATGGGTATTGCGGTCCGAAATCTTTATTCGGGTTGGTTTTTAAATGGCAATACCAAATTTTGTTTGGGAAGTGAAGTGTGTAGAACCGCAAGATTTTCATCTATACTTCCCGGAATAAAATCCGTCTTACGGTTTTCCACACTTGGTACATGAACTAGTTTTGTACATTTGCTTTTGACCTGCAGATCAAAGCGATAACTAATTTTGTTGAGGCAAAGTAACAACCGTTTTGAGGCTGTGTTGGTAAACAATTCCGATCTTTCCGATGATTCTAATTATTCCGTAAAAGCTTATGAACAACTTTACTATTATAGATTATAAAAACGCTATTCGACTTCATTATAAAATCGCAATGGAGAAAGATGTATCTGGTACTTTATCAGATCTTACTCCTGCTCAATTAAGAGATTTCTATCTAAGATTAGCAGAAAAAGGGTTGAGTGAAATTGATAAAAAAATTTTAGAGTTGTTTTTTGGAGCAAAAGAAAACTTATCCTTAAAAAAGGCAATTGAAAATTTTAATGTTGGGAAATTAAAGGCGATAATTAATTTTTTGGAAGGAACAAATACCGAAAACAGAACGAGAATTGAGATGGCTGCAATCTTGGTAGATTTTCAACATAGACCTTATAGAGATTTTGAAAAATTTGGAATACTCCAACAGGAAGATTTAATTGAAAATGATAAAAACCTTCCTTTTTCAAATTCTAAATTAAAAGAAAAATTTTTTTCTGAAAATGAAACTAAGGAAGAAGGAGGAAAAGACATCGAGATTCAAACAGTAGTAGTGTTGCCGCCTCAATCTCCAAAGGCAATTAAAAGTCTTAAAGAAAAACTTTTGGACAATTTTAAAAAGAAACTTTTATTCACAGGAATTGCAATAGGGGTTGTTTTTGCAGGAACAATTATAGGAACATCTTTTCTCAAAAAAGACTGCATGACTTGGGTAAATGATCATTATGAAAAAATAGAAAGATCTGAAGAAGGATTTTGTGAGACGTATTATGATGCTCGATATTTTAATTTGAAAAAGATAGCAGTATGCGATACTACAGCTTTTTTTGACACTAATGGTAAAGCAAAGGTGTTCTACATTAAAGTTGGAAATTCTATAGAATGTTTCAATCAATACGCTCCATATCCTGAAAATACTAATAAATTTTTGAGGCCAATTACAAAGTATATGATTGATCAGTATTTGACAAATAGACCAAAATGTGATTAATTGCAGAAGTCTTAATTTTTATAAAAATGCGATTTATGTAATATATTCCTTAAATCATGAAATTTTTTGTAAGTATATACATTTAATTTAGCAGTATTGAATTAAATAATTAAAAAACAAACAAACATGAAAAATAGAAGTATATTATTCGTATTAGCCTTAAGCGCGGGAATGTTCGTAACCTCTTGTAGTAACGACGATAATGAAGGAGAAACAATTGTTCCAATTCAAGGGAAATATAACCTAAGCCAAACAGGAACAATTGTGAATGGACAAGAAGTATTAGTTGATGCAATTCAAAATGCACCTGGATGTAATAGAGATTATTTGGACTTAAGATTAAGTAATGCTGCAGTATATGGCGATTATGACGGAAGTAATTGTGCTTTAACTGAAACAACAGGTACTTATGTAAGATCTCACAATGATTTGACTCTTACTGTTGGAAACATAAGCACAACTAGTGATATTATGAATCTAACAAACAAAGAATTAAAACTTAAAGACAAAACTACTGGTGTAATTACTGTTTACACTAGATAATAAAATTGTTTTGAGATAATTTCAATTCGTTTTGAAATGAAAAACGGAAACTTTAATTAAGAAGTTTCCGTTTTTTTATGGATTTGAAATTCAGAATTTAGATTTTAGAATTTAGATTTTAGAATTTAGATTTTAGAATTTGGGATTTTAGAATTTGGGATTTGGGATTTGGGATTTGGATTTTAAAAATTATCATTTTGCTGGAATATAAATATCAAAAGAAGCGCCTTTGTTTTGAATTCCAGACGCAGTAATGACTCCATTGTGGTTTTCTACAATTTTTTTAACAATGGCGAGTCCGATTCCCGTGCCGTTGTAACGATCTCTTCCGTGCAGACGTTGGAAAACTTCAAATATCTTTTTGTTGTATTGGGCTTCAAAACCAATTCCGTTATCCGAAACTCTAACATGGACATATTTTTTAGCTGGAATCAGTTTTTCTTCTTTCAAATCTTGGCCTAATGCGATCTCGCTTGTAATTTTAATTACAATCGGAATTTCAGGATTTGAGAATTTCAACGAATTACTGATCAAATTATAGAGCAACTGTTTGAACTGAAACGGAATAATGTCCACTTCAGAAGTATTTCCGATTTCAATAAGAGCGTTTTTTTGTTCTAATTCTTCGGTTAAGTCTTCTTTTACTTCTCTAATAATTTGGCTGAGATCTGTTTTTATAAAAACGCGTTCTTGACTGTTGGTTCTCGAATATGCCAATAAATCATTAATTAAAGTTTGCATTCGCTGTGCGGCATTCTGCATTCGTTTGAATTTATCTTTTCCATTTTCTGATAAATTTTCCGATTCTTTCTCAATAATCTGCGAAGCGAAAGTTTGTATTTTACGCAGTGGCTCCTGCAAATCATGACTCGAAATATAGGCAAATGACTGAAGTTCTTTGTTCATTTCTTCTAGCTCATTGTTTTTTTGCTCTAGTTCGAGTGCATTCATTTTCAATGTATCATCGGCTTTTTTTCTTTCGGTTAGGTCATGCGTTACTTTAGAAAAACCAATGGTATCGCCTTTTTTGTTATGAACAGCAGTAATAACCACACTAGCCCAAAATAGACTTCCATCCTTGCGCGCGCGCCAGCCTTCATGAATTACTTTTCCTTTTTCTCTTGCAAGTCCTAACAATTTTTCTGGCAGTTTGGCTTCCTGATCTTCTTTGGTGTAAAAAACAGCAAAATATTTTCCGACAATTTCCTCGGCTTTATAGCCTTTAATCTTTTCGGCTCCAACATTCCAATTTTCTACAATACCATTCGGATTTAAGTATAGAATTGAATATTCTTGTACTTCTTCGACCATTAAATGATAACGTTCTTCACTTTTTCTAAGCGATTCGTTAATCTGAATTAACTCTCTAGTTCTTGCTGTAACTTGCTGTTCAAGCTCATGCGTAAAAGCTTTTTCGGTATGAATATCGGTAAAAGCGCCAACCCATTTTATGATCTTATTATTAGGGCCAAAAACAGGTTCGCCAATAACAGTATGCCATCTGTACGAGCCGTCTTTTCTACGCATTCTTACATCACAACGATACATTTCGCCTGTGGCAAGCGCGTGTTGCCATATTTTGACATTTTCATCAAAATCGTCTGGGTGAATCATTTTTTGCCAAGAACCTTCAACTCCTGGTTCAACTCCGGTATATTCGAGCCATCTTCCTGAGGTAAAAAGTGCTTTTCCTTCGGCGTCAGTTTCCCAAATTAATTGGGGAATACTTTCAGTAAGTGAACGGAATCTTTTCTCGCTTTCTTCGATTTTTTTTCTGGCTTCAACTTTTTCTGTAACATCAATAAGCGTCATTCTGATTCCAGAAATCGAATTATCGCTTTCGCGAAGCGGTGCAAATTCAAAATCTACATAAAATTGATTGCCTAACTTTTCATTTTTAATAAACAGTAAAGATTCAGATTCAGCATAGACGTTTCCAGATTCGTAAACTTGTTTTAGTAAATGTGCATATTTCTGACTCTTGAGTTCTGGAAATATCTCTAATATTTTTTTTCCTTGAACTTCACTTTCCTCTTTTTTCCAGATATTATTTAAAAGCACAAAATTGGCCATTTCGATTACAAAATCATTTCCTCTTAAAATGGCTTTTGGAACAGGCGACTGCATAATAAGATTTCGCAGTTTCTTTTCGCTTTCTTCTATTTGCTGCTGGTAATTTTTCTCTTCAGTAATATCTCGAATAGTTCCTATTAGTTTGGCAGGCTCCTTATTTTCATCATAGAAAACTTTTCCTTTTGCTTCTATCCAATGAATCGATTTATCTTTCCAAATTACGCGAACTTCATAATTTAAAATGCCAGATTCTAGCGCTTCTTTAAAACCTTCATTTCTAATCTGCACATCATCGGGATAAATATGTGCCAGTAATTCTTGATGCGTCAATAAAGTTGCTTCAATTCGACCATGAATAATTTCGAGATATCTTTGAGAATAGGTTAGTTCGCCGGTTTTTACATTTAGTTCCCATGTTCCCAATTCGCTGGCTTCGACAACAATTTTAAGGCGATCTTCGTTAAGCTCTATTTTTGTTCTGGCTTCTACTTTTTCACTTACTTCGCTAACGGTTACTAAGATTCCTGATATGGTCCCGTCTTCTTCTTTTAATGGATGGTACAGAAAATCAAAATAACAAATTTCTATTTTCCCATATCGATTTAAAGGAACGGGAACTTCAATTCCATGAAAAGGAATTCCAGTATTCAAAACATTGTCTAATAACGTGCTAACGGTTTCTTTTACTTCTGGGAGCGAATCATATAGTGGGCTTCCAACGAAAGTTTCTTCATCTCTGTCAACAAGCTTAAGATAAGCTTCATTGGCCATTTCGACAACATATTCTGGACCTCGAAGAATAGTGATACCAACAGGAGCTTGTTTTACCGTATCGCGAAATCGCTTATCGCTTTCTTCAATTTTTTGTTTGGCCAAATACAGATCTGTAATTTCTACAGCGGTATTCATTACACCGTAGATTTTACCATTTAAATCGTACAAAGGCGTAAAACTGTAATTGAAATAAAAAGATTGCAGCTTATCATCGATGACAAGATCGATACGGGAATTTCTGGAATGAAAAGAAAGCCCAGTTTCAAAAACCGATTCGACCTGCTCAAAAACCGATTGATTTTCTAGTTCTGGAAGAATTTCGCGATATGTTTTTCCAATTACATTTGGGCCTTTTCCCCAAATTTTTATGATAGATTCATTTGCTAGTTCAATTCGCATTTCTTTTCCAACATAAACCGCAATCGGAAAAGGTGCGTTTTCTACTAACTGTCTTATTTTTTGTTCACTTTCTTCTACTTTTGAACGCGCTAAAACTTGGGCTGTAACCTCTGTTGCAATTGCTGCTACGCCAGAAATAGTGCCATCTTTTTCGCGTAAAGCTTCGTAAACAAAATTGATGTAGGTATTTTCAGTTTGTCCGTTTCGGCTTAATTGGACAAAAAGTTCGTCTGTCGTAATTTTTTTTCCGTCTCTAAAAACACTATGCAAAATTTCATCAAAACCTTGTTTCTTTAATCCTGGCAGTACTTCAAAAATGGGTTTGTTAATTATATTTTCGGCTTTTGTATCCCAAAGTTGTAACATTTGTTCGTTGGCGATTTCAACAATATGATTTTCGCCTCTAAAAATGCACATGGCTACAGGCGCCTGCATGATATTGTTGACAAAGCGCGCATTACTTTCTTGCAAAGCATCTGCAACAATTTTTTTTTCGGTAGTTTCGATAACGGTGACCAAAATGCCACCAATAGATCCGTCCTCTAATGGTATTGGACTGTATGAAAAATCAAAAAAACAATCTTCTGTATAGCCATTTCGATGTAACGGAACTTTAAAATCAGGAAAACTTACTGCGTTGCCTTTCATGACATCGATAAACATTGGCCCAATGGTTTCCCAGATTTCGCTAAATGTTTCTCGAGAACTGATTCCCAATGCTTGCGGATGCTTGGAAGCGCCAAGAATAGGACGAAAAGCATCATTATACAATTGCGTATAGTTTTCTCCCCAAGCAATGTACATTCCAAACGGATTGCCCAACATCATTGCTGTCATTGTTTTTAAACTTTGTGGCCAATTTTCTGGATCTCCCAAAGGTGTTTTGCTCCAATCTGCAGAACGAATTAAATTCCCCATTTCTCCCTCTTGAGTAAGAAAATAATGTTCCTTTTGTTTGCGGTTCATTGCCAAAGAAGTTAAGGTTGCAGAATGAAATTGGCTCTTTCGGGCTGTTTGAAATTATTTTCGGGTGCAATAGTCAATGCTTTCTCTATCACGCTTTTAAGTTTAGAAAAATCGCCCGGTTTTCTGATATAAAAAGAAGCGCCTTTTTGATACACTTTATCTACTATTTCGCCATCAAGCGAAGTAGAGAAAATAATAATAGGCAGATTTTTTAAGTTTTCGTCGTCTTTTATTTCGGCTAGACATTCCAGTCCATTTTTTCTAGGCATATTTAAATCCAGAAAAACCACATCTGGAAGATTTGAGATATTATTTTTTAAATACTCCATCAATTGTACTCCGTCGTGAACCATTGATAGCGCGGTGCTGACAGTTATTTCGTCGAGAGCTTCTTTAAAGAAAAGGCAGTCATCTTCGTCGTCATCAGCCAATAAAAGATAGTAATGCTCTTTGGTCATTTTTATTCTCCTCAAATTTAGGGTTAAGTTTGTTTTGATAAATTTACCTTTTTTAAGTAAGACTTCTAGTTTTTTTGTGAAGAATGTTTTTTGAAATAATAAAAAATAATAAAATCGGATTCTTTTCTTTGGGTGATGCAATTTTATTTTAATAATTGCGTTTATTTATTTCTACGTGCTTTTTGTTGTAATAAAAAGCTTTTTTGAGATTCAGATTTCTCTTTCAATTAGAAGGCAAAAAACACTTCAAACCCTTTTAGAATCTCACTTCTAGTATTCAAAATTCTACAAATTTACTGTATACCGTATCCAGAAAGTGTAAAATAATTACACACTCTTTTTTGTTCCTGTTTTTCTAAATAGCTCTATACCAGTCTAGAATCGTATTGGCATGCTGCTTGTAAATTGTGTTTATGTCAAAATCTTTGATGTGTCCGTTTTTTGAAAGGAATAAGATTTTGCTAAAAGCCAAATTAAGCAAATTAAAAAAAGGAGTATAAGCATGGAAAGCGAAACAATTATCTCAGAACAATTTTATGCGAACAGCAGTTCAGCAATCAATGAAAAAACATTAAACGGTTCTTTTTTTAGAACCAATGAAAAAGCACAAAAAGTACATGTAGAAAGGCCAACAAGTCCTTTCGGATTAGCGATTCTTATAGCAACGTTTTTATTATTAATTGCTGGTGTCTATATGGTATTTTTACTGCAAGACGATTTTGAGCAATTTCATTTTGAAAGAATTGCTTCAACTTGGGGATTACCATTTTTAGTAATCACAACCCTTTTATTTTTCTATCAAACGGGAGTTTTCTTATATAGCTCTTATTTGTATTTAAGATATAAAGCAATTCCGTCAGTATCAGACGATTTATTGCCAACTTGTACGATTATCGTTCCAGCATACAATGAAGGAAAACTAGTTTGGGACACTTTATTAAGCCTTGCAGAAAGTGATTATCCAGCAGAAAAATTACAGCTTTTAGCTATTGACGATGGAAGTAAAGACGATACTTGGTACTGGATGCAAGAAGCAAAAGCAAAATTGGGAGATCGAGTTACGATTTTCCAACAGCCTAAAAATCAAGGAAAACGTCAAGCTTTATACAGAGGATTTAAATTAGGAACAGGAGAAATCTTTGTAACGGTAGATAGCGATTCTATTGTAAAGAAAGACACTTTAAGAAACTTAGTTAGTCCATTTGTTGTAAACAAAAAATGTGGGGCAGTTGCAGGAAACGTTCAAGTTTTGAACAACAAAAAAGCAATATTACCCAAAATGCTTAACGTAAGTTTCGTAATGAGTTTTGAATTTCAACGTTCTGCGGAAAGCCAATTAGGTTCTGTATTATGTACGCCAGGTGCTTTGGCAGCGTATAGAAGAGATGCTGTTTTTAACTGTCTTCCAGAATGGATCAGCCAAACTTTTATGGGACAGCCATCAGATATTGGAGAAGATCGTGCTTTGACTAATATGATTTTGAAACAAGGTTTTGAAGTGAAATTTCAAAGAAATGCAGTGGTATTGACCAATGTTCCAGAAGAATACAAAGGATTATACAAAATGTTTATTAGATGGGCGAGAAGTAATGTTCGTGAAAATCTTATGATGGCAAAATTTGTTTTCACAGATTTTAGAAAAGACGGAAAATTTGGACCAAGAATGCTGTTTTTAAATCAGTTTTTCAAAATTGCAATGACATATCCGTTCTTATTGTTTATGTTCTATTTTATTGCAGTTCACCCAATTTTATTCATTAGTTCAACTTTGGTCGCGATTTTAACGTTCTCGACATTTTCAATGGTGTTTTATGCAAAGAGATACACATTTGCAGAATCTTTCTGGGCGTATTCTTATAGTGTTTTTTACACTTTCAGTTTGTTCTGGATTGCGCCTTATGCTATTGCAACAGCCAACAAAAAAGGCTGGTTGACAAGAGGACTATAACTTTAGTACACTATTCATTCTATTATATAAAACTCCGCCAAATAAAAACCCGCTGTTAGTGTCAGCGGGTTTTTTGTTCTCAATTCATTCCGTAGGAATGTCTCGTCGGTAGGTAGTTATTAATGCATCGCCACACATTCGTTCCGTAGGAACGTTTGGATAATCGTTATGTTAATTGCGCAAAATCGGGTGTCCCTACAGGACACAATGCGAAACAAAACATTTTTTTTCTACCGACTAGATATTCCTAATGGAATATTTATTTAGAATCTAAAGCAGCAATAATCTGCCTTTTCATTGTTGTATTAATGTAGTCTAAAGCTTCGGCATAAGAAATCGAATATTTTCTTTCTATGTTTTGAAAATGTTCTGGGAAGGTGCTTAAAATTTTATCGTAATAAATATTTAACTGTTTTTCTGAAGGCATTTCATATTTTAAACGAAGCTGAAATCTTCGCAGTAAAGCACTATCGATTATCTCATAATGATTGGTTGCACAGATCAATAAACTATCAGTGGGGAAATAATCAAAAAGCTGAATGATGGTGTTTACCAAACGTCTCATTTCACCAACATCTTTATCGTCGCTGTCACGGCTTTTTCCGATTTGATCAAATTCATCCAAAAATAAAACGGCTCTTTCACGAATTGCTTTGTCAAAAATAGCTTTCAAATTTTTAGAAGTTTCGCCAATTCGAGAATCAATAACAGTGCTGAGGTTGACAATGATAATTTTTTTGTTTAATGTATAGGCAATCGCTTTTGCTGTTGTTGTTTTACCACAGCCTGAGCTTCCATGCAGTAAAATCTTATTGTCTACTTTAAGATTGTATTGCTTTAATTCTTCGATATATTGATGTTCTTTGATAATCTGAAGTAAAGCAACTTTATTTTCATCACTAAAAAATAAATCGTCTAAAGCAATTTTTTCAGTATCAATTAAGGTAAGATCATTCAGGTTCATCTGCTGTTGTATTTGCTGCAAAATTAAGTTTTATTCTGCAATGTTTTCGTTCCAGATTTCTTTTCCTAAAAAACGGTTTCCGAAGATCGAAGTACCAATTCTCACCATATTAGATCCTTCTGCAATGGCAAGTTCCAAATCTTGAGACATTCCCATAGAAAGTTTTAAATCTTGTAAACCTTCAATTTCTTCCGAATATATTTCATCTCGAATGGTTCTTAAAAGTCGTAGAGACGGAATCATTTTCTCTTTTTCAACATCGAGCAAGCCAATGCTCATTAAACCTTTAATATTTAAAGTGTCGTATGCTTTTGTTTTTTTAACGAATGATAAAACGTCTTCTGGTGCCAATCCGAATTTGCTTTCTTCGTAGGAAGTATTGACTTGGATAAAAACGTCTAATTTTCTCTTTTGGTTCTGAAGCTGTTTGTGTAATTCATCAGCCAGATTTATTCTGTCCAGAGATTGAATGCAAGTCACATACTTCAATACATCTTTTACTTTGTTGGTTTGAAGATGTCCGATAAAATGTCGTTCGACTGGAAGATTTTTCAAAAGATAATCCTTATCTCGCAATTCCTGCATTTTGTTTTCGCCCATTAAAGTCCCGCCTGCTTCGATTGCAATTTTTATCTGCTCTGCTGGAACAGTTTTGGTCGCCAACAAAAGCTGAACATCGGCAGGATTTCTTCCTGAAATTTCGCAAGCCTTTTCGATGCGTTGATGCACTTTAATCAAATTAAAAATAATATCGTTTTTCATATTGCAAAATTATATTTTAACTGGAATATTGTTTTAATCCAGTTTCTATAATTAAAAGTAGTCCAGATAAATTGAATTTAGTTGAGTGGAATATAACAGCATTAATTACATCGATACTTTTTTGCATTGCCCCTAGTTTCAACTAAGGGATTTTTTTGGAAGTTATAGAATAGGCTTTAGCCAAAAACTATATTCTACAAAATTTTAATCCACATAGGTAGTTTTGGCTAAAGCCATTCCTTAATCAATTTTGTGTACCTCCATCTAAAGATGGAGGCAATTGAATTTTACCAAGGCTTTATTTAAAAGTTGGAACTGGACCAGTACCTCTCAAAAAATGAAAAAACTGGATGATTCGACACTTTCAAAACCAATATAAATTTGCAGAGTAAAATTAGTCTCTAAGTTTCTGAGATTCTAAATCGCTAAGTTATTTAGCGAAAAAAAAACCTTAGAATCTCAGCATCTTAGAACCTTAGCAACTTAAAAAAAATGAAAATAGCAGTTTGGGATACCTACGTAACCCGCAAAGACGGAAAAATTATGCACTTTGATATTTTAGTAGACGAAAATGTTAACGATGCCGAGCAAGTGTATGAATATGGAAAAAAATATTTAAAAAGTGTAGATCAAGAAGGACAAGCATTATCTTCTAAAGAATGCCGTTTCTGCCATATTGATAAAGCGCCAATTGAAGTAGAAAATCAAGTTCGGGAAAATGGTTTTTCTATTATTGAAATGGAAAATTGCAATTAAAGGAACGCGGATAAAACGGATTTGCTATCGCAAGGACGCTGATTAACGCAGATATTAAAAATCAGTTTTTTTCTGTATCCTTGCGATAGCAAATCCGTAAAACCTGCCTCTAATTTTACAGCAATTTAGAAAGTGCTTTTACACCTTCTTCCATCTGTTTTTCTGAAAGAGAAGCATAGCCTAAACGGAAACCTTTTATCGTTTCATCAAAACTAAATCGATCTGGACTCATGATTTGAATGCCTTGAGATTTTAGTTTTTCGAAAATTTCTAAAACATTAATATCTGCTTTCGGAACAATCCAAAAAGCAAGTCCGCCTTCGGGTTTGGTAAATGTGATTTTATCTTGAAGATGTTGATTTAATAAGGTTTCGAAAAAATCTCGTTTACTTTTATAAACCAAATTGGCTTTTTTAAGATGACGTTTTATTTTACCTTCATTAATAAGATTTAAAATTGCTTCTTCCATAATATTATCGCCTTGAACATCGATGATTTTTCTATGATTTCCAATCTTCTGAATGTTCTCATGCGAGCTAGCTAAATAGCCAATACGTAGCGCTGGAGCAACAATTTTGCTGAAAGTGCCAATGTAAATATAGTTTTTCAAACCAGAATAACTCGAAATAGGAAGTATTGGTCTTTGCCCAAAATGGAATTCATTATCGTAATCGTCTTCAATAATCGTAAAATGATATTGATTGGAAAGTTCAATTAGTTTCAAACGCTTTTTTAAAGACAAAGTAACCGTTGTTGGAAATTGATGATGAGGCGTAACGTAAATCGCCTTAATATTTTTATGCTGCAGATATTTTTCGACTTGATCGATATCCAATCCGTCCGAATCTACATTTACAGGAAGTAAAGTGGCACCTGCATTTTCAAAAGCTTCCCAAGCGGGTTTGTAGCCGGGATTTTCGACCAAAACATAATCGCCCGATTTTAAAATACAATGTGAAGCCAGATACATCGCCATTTGGCTTCCTCGCGTAATGCAGATTTGATCGTGAGAAATACTCATACCGCGTTTAAAATTCAGCATTTGAGCAATCGATTTCCGAAAATCTAAATTCCCCAATTCGCTGCTGTAGCCCATAATTTGCCAACGCGATTTACGACTGAACAATTCACGATATGCTCTTGCCAAATCGTTCATTGGAGCAAGTCGGCTATCAGGAAGTCCGTCATCAAAAACTAAAAAACTTTTAGATTCTTCAATTACAGTATTTTGCTCTTTTTTATTTTCTGACGAATGATTGATTTTTGGAAGTGATTCTGTAACAAAAGTTCCTTTTCGATCAATTGTCACGAGCCAGCCTTCGGCAATTAAAACATCCAATGCTTCTACGACGGTGTTTCGGTTTACTTTTAATAATTCAGCCAATTGTCGGCTTCCAGGCAACGCGTTTCCGCTAACCAGTTTTCCTGTTTTTATGGCATCAATTACAGCATCGGCAATTTGAAGGTAAATGGCTTTGTCTGATCTTTTGTCTAACTGAATTTCTAAAGGCCAAGGTCGTAACATCTGGACTGTTTTTGTTTTATAATTGAAAATAATTGGCTGGTCCAAAAATACGATAATTATAAATGAAAAATAGGTAGAAAATATATTTAGAGAAAAAAAACAAACACACATTCAGCACTTTAAAGTGTTTTTGTTATTTTTAAATTGAAAATTTGGAAATAGTATTATGAACAATCTGCTCAGAAAATTTCTGGAACAATTCAACAGATTTAAACCTGCTGATATTGATTTGATTATAGAAAACACTACAATCGAAACTTTTAAAAAAGGCGATTTGGTCGTTTTAGAAGGGCAGATGAGTAATAAATGTTATCTGGTATTGAAAGGTTGTTTGAGACAATTTAAAATGATTGATGGCGTAGAGAAAACGTCTGGTTTTTTTATCGAAGAAATGCCTTTGGTAATTTATTCCAGCTATCTAGACGCAAAACCTTCTGAGTTTACAGTTCAATGTCTTGAAGATACAATCTTGGTAAGCGGCACTCGAGAAAAAGAATTAGAAATGCAGTTAAAAAGTCCAGTTCTCGAACATATTACTTCATTAATCATGGTTTTAGATTACAGAAAAGCAGAGCGTTATATCGCTTTGTTAAACAATTATAATCCTGAGGAGCGTTATCTGAAATTCATGAAATCGAATCCTAATTTTTTAAACCGAATACCGCTCGTGCATATTGCCAGTTATTTGAGCATTACACCAGAATCGCTTAGCAGAATTAGAAAAAGAGTGGTTCAGAAATAGTTATTCCTTGTGTTTAAAATAAAAAACGGTACAAATAATTCCAATTGCAATTTCTGAAATGGCTGCATTTAAAATCGTCTGACTCGGCATTCCATCCACAATTATGGCATATAAACGGGAAAATCCGTAAGCAAAATAGAGTAAAATTGCGGTTTGCAAAGAAGTTTTCGTCATCGAAGATTTGAATGCTCCTAGAAAAATTACAATTCCAAAAACTAGGAGCGTTCCTCCCGAAGCGCGGATTTCGCTTAATAAACTAAAGTCATTTTTATTGAGATGAATATTTGCCGAAGCTTCAAAAGCAATCGGAAAAAATAAAAGCGCAATTCCGATAGAAAAGCCAATAAGTCCGACAATGAAAAGTAAAATTTTAAGAGAGATTGATGATTTCATAAAAATTAAATTTGAGTTTATAATGTTCAAATGTAATGGCTATGAAAAGCTTATGACTTTGACTTAAGGTAAGAAAACAGAGAATTTTATTTAAGAATTTCTTAGTTAAATAAATAAGTGTAAAAAAAAACATTTTAGATTTAAAGAAATTGGCTACGATATTTTTTCGAAATTTAATAAAAATACAATTTTAACTTAACAAGAATCTGAATTTGAGATTTTGAAAAATTCATTTTATTTTAATTGTGAATCTTGTTTATGTTCAAAAAACAGATTGATTTTGGAATCGAAATTAGAATTTCTTTAAAGTTAACGTGCTGTTAAAATTAAGATTTATTAAAGATGTAAGTCGCTGTTGTGAAGAACAAATTAGGATAATTAAGGGAATTTATTAAGTTTGTTGCGAATTATTCAATTCCTATAATCAACCACCATTGCTGAATTCCACCTTAAATCAGGATCAAATTTTAATTGATCGTCTTCGTGACGGCGATGAATTGGCGTTGACAGAATTGTACAATAAATTTTGGCAGGCGCTTTTTATGTCGGCTTACAATGTGATTAAAGACAAAGAATTGTGCGAAGATATTATTCAGGATATTTTCATGAATATTTGGCACAATCGCGAAAAAATAGAAATTCATATTTCGCTAAAAGGCTATATGTATGCTTGTGCGAGATATCAGGTTTTTAATCATTTGAGAAAAAACAAAGACAAAGTTCACGTAGAACTTTTTGATGATTTAGAAAAACGTTTTTTATCGACTACTCCAGAAACGCAGTTAATGCACGATGAATTGGTGCAGCAATTGAATATCATAATAGAATCGCTTCCAGAAAAATGTCAGGCCGTTTATAAACTAAGCCGTGAAGAACAGCTGAGTCATAAAGAAATTGCCGAACGACTAAATATTTCTACAAAAACAGTCGAAAATCATATCACAAAAGCGCTGCATACCATAAGATCTTCTATGGGTGAAAGTATGAGTATGGCGATGATTTTGTGGCTCACAAAAAATATCTTTTAGCAAAAATAAAATGCAGTGGTGAGGTTGATGGTGTGTGAGTTTTTCTTCTTTTTTAATTGCTTTTCAAAAAAAATCAAAAAAAATACAATTTCGACTAGGGGGTATATTCCTTTTTGGTTACTTATCTCGTATACTCCCGAAATAATACAATAAAAAATGAAAAAAGAGGATTTCTTACTGTTACTAAATAGATATCTTTCCGGTGATACCAATCTCGAGGAGAATAATAAATTATTGAATTATTACCAGAGTTTCCAAACAGATACAGATTGGGATGAGGCTTTGGGTTCTAAAGATGAATTAGAATCTAAAATGAGAACTCGTCTTCAAAACGCGATTCAATCTGAAGAGGTTAAAGTATTACCAATTCAGCCATTTTATACCAAAGCGTCATTTAAGCTGGCAGCAATGGCAGCGTCGCTGTTACTGCTGATTTCGATTTCATTGATCGTAAATAAAACAAATCCGCTTAAGATTGAAACGCCGCAAGTGGCTCACAAAGAAATATTGATTGGAAGTGACAAAGCCACACTTACTTTAGAAGACGGTTCTGTAATTGCATTAGAAAAAGGAAAATCATATAGCAAAGGAAATGCTTCGAGTAACGGAGAAAAATTAGTTTACAATTCAAACGGAAAAGTTGAAGCGATCGCCAATAATCTTTTAACGATTCCGAGAGGAGGACAATTTTTTGTTCAATTGGCTGATAGTACCAAAGTTTGGTTGAATTCAGAATCGCAATTGAGATATCCAGTCGCTTTTGTTGATGGAGAAACCAGACAAGTAGAATTGGTTTACGGAGAAGCTTATTTTGAAGTTTCGCCAAGCACCAAACATAAAGGTTCGAGATTTAAAGTAAAAACTCAGGAACAGAACATTGAGGTTATCGGAACCGAATTTAATATTAAAGCTTACCGAGACGAATCTGCAATTTACACGACTCTAGTAAAAGGAGTTGTAGCAGTTAGCAATGTGGCCAAAAAACAAATTTTAACGCCAAATCAGCAATCTAAAATTACAGAGTACAACGGAAAAATTTCTGTTGCTGAAGTTGATGTGTACAATGAAATTTCCTGGAGAAAAGGATTGTTTGTTTTTAAAGGAATGCCTCTAAAAGATATTGCAAGAGTATTGTCAAGATGGTACGATGTAGATATTGTATTTGCAGATCCTGCCCTTGGGAATGTCAAGTTTAACGGGGTTTTAAATAAAAATCAGAAACTAGAAGATATATTAACTACGATCAAGAATATTAATTTTATTAATGCCTATGAGAAAAAAGACAATAAGATTATAATAAAATAAAAAAGAAAAGGGATTAAAGTTTAGACCTCTCACCGTACTGCGCTTTATCCCTTTCTGTGTATTAATCCATTAATCAGTTTTAACAACCAACCAACCAATTAACATGTAAATTTATGAAATTTAAATTAACCAGTGCCTATTTCTATTTTAGAAAGCGGCTAATTATTAACATTATGAGAACTTTTATCTTCTTGTTTTGTACTACAATTTTTGGTTTTTCTCCCGTAAATCTATTTTCACAAAACACGAAAGTTGTAATTACAGCTGATAAAACAGTATCTGTTGACGAAGTTTTTGACATCATTACAAAACAAACCAACTATACTTTTATTTATCAGGAAGATTTATTTAAAAAATTACCTAAAGTACATTTAAAAAAGGGCACAATTAAAGTGAATGATTTATTGGAAGCTAGTTTTCCAAACAAAAATTTCAACTTTAGTTTTACAAAAGGAAATGCAATTTTAATAAAAGAAGTGCCAGCTGAAAAAGTAGTGGTACTAGAATCTAAAATTATTGAAATTAAAGGTACGGTTACAAATGATAAAGGAGAGCCTATTCCTGGTGTAAACATTAAAGTAAAAGTTACAGGAGTTGCTACTCAAACCGATTTTGATGGAAAATATACCATTAGTGCGCCAGAAAATGGTCAAATTTTATTTACCTATATCGGGCATAAAGCGCAAGTTGTAGACGTTAATAATAGAAAAGTAATTAATATTAAACTTCTAGAAGAACGTAAAGAACTTGAAGGAGTAGTAGTAAATACTGGAGTTACAGTTCGTAAAAAAGAATTGATAACGGGTGCGGTGACGATTTTTAAAGGTGAAGAACTAAGACAGGTTTCTACGCAAAATGTTGTTCAGGCTTTAAAATCATTAGATCCATCTTTTATTGTGGTGAATAATAATATTGCAGGTTCTAACCCAAATATTCTGCCAACAATTGAGGTGAGAGGGCAGACCAGTTTAACTGCCAATCAAGTTGACAGCCAATTTAGAGACGACCCCAATCAGCCTTTGTTTATTTTGGACGGATTTCCAACTACTTTACAGCAAGTTGTCGATTTAGATATTAATAGAATTGCAAGCATTACTTTATTGAAAGATGCGGCTTCGACTGCCTTGTACGGTTCACGTTCTGCAAATGGTGTTGTGGTTATTGAAACCAATAAACCTTTACCAGGAAAATTGCAGTTTAATTATGTGTATAATTCCTCTTACGAATTAGCCGATTTAAGTGTGTATCATTTAATGAATGCGGCGCAAAAATTAGAATTCGAGAGACTTTCTGGTGCATTTATTGTTAAGGATGGATCTGCTGAAACAACTCCATTTACTTGGGATAAAGAATATAACAGACGTTTGGCAGCAGTGCGAAGCGGTGTAGATACGTATTGGTTAAACGAGCCAATTCAAATGGGAATTACCTCTGGACACAGTTTGAATTTTGGCGGTGGTTCTGACGAGTTCAGATTCAACATTGCTGGAAACTATAAAACGCTGACAGGAACCATGAAAGGCTCAGAACATGATACTTGGGGTTATAATACTACTTTAACATATAGAAAAAATAAGTTAAGCCTTAACAATCAGTTTTTTGTTTCCGGAGGAACGAATCAGGAATCTCCTTATGGATCGTTTGAAATTTGGGCAAAAGCAAGTCCGTATTATCCAAAATATAATGAGAATGGAGTTATTACGCGTTATATGGACGGAAGCTCATTGCCTTTAACTAGCTTGCAAACTATTGTAAATCATCCTGCAAATCCGCTTTACAATGTCTTTTTAGGAAGTTTTGATAAAGGAAAAGATTTTAATTTCACCAATAACTTTGCTATTAATTACGATATAAATCCGCATATTAAAGCAACCGGAGCTTTATCAGTTTCTAGATTGGATAACCACAATACGGTTTTTATTTCTCCAGATGATACACGTTATGTAAATAACATTTCAACAGAAAAAGGATCATATAGCAGTTACGAAGCTATTGTAGATAAGTGGAATGCTAATATTGGCGCAACTTACTCTAATGTTTTCAAAAGTGTACATTCCTTTAACTATACCATAAGAGCTCAGGCTTTAGAAACAAAAAACAACTCGTACACAACAACTTTAAGAGGGTTTCCTTTTGGCGTTGGCGGAAATCCTGCATTTGCTTTTGGATATGAACCAAATGGAAAACCAATTGTTTTTACCGAATTGATAAGAAGCGTCGATTTAACCAATCAGATTAACTACGCTTACGACCGAAGATTCTTATTCGATTTTACTCAAACTATTTCTGGAGCAACAAACTTCGGAACAAACAAAAAATATTCGCCTTATTGGGGAGTTGGTTTTGGATGGAACTTAAACAATGAGTTTAAAATGAACGAAGATATTGTCAATATTTTTAAAATACGTGCCAATATCGGTCAAACCGGAAATCAGAATTTGGTAGGTTTTGCTTCTTATGATGTATATGCTTATAACGCAAATACAAACGTTTTTGGTGCTGGATTGGGAGTTTCTCAAATTGCAAACCCAAATTTAGAAGCACAAAGAACCAAAGATTTGTCGTTAGGTTTAGATTTGGCTATGTTTAGAAACAGATTAACAATGACTTTAGGAGCTTATAAGCGTAAAACGTCTCCACAAATTGTAGCGATTGACCTTGCGGCTTCAACAGGACTTAATGGCTATCCTTTAAATGTTGGTTACTTGACAACACAAGGATTAGAGTTAAAAATGAACTACAACTTTATCTACGATTTGAGCCGAAATTTTGTTTGGGGAATCGGTTTAATGGGAACAACTGGCGACAATGAACTAGGCGGTTTTGGTAATGCATTAGCTTCTTTAAATTCTGAAGCGCAAAAAACAACCAGCTTAACAAGATATTATGACGGAGCAAGCAGCAACGATCTTTGGGCTGTACCTTCATTAGGGATTGATCCTGCAACAGGTAGAGAAATTTTCTTAAAGAAAAATGGCCAAACTACTTTTGATTTAGATAAAAAAGATGAGGTTGTAATGGGGAACTCTAGAGAAACGGCTACAGGAGTAATTTCTACAAACTTAAATTACAAAGGATTTAGTTTTGGATTATTTGTACGTTACAGTTTTGGTGCAGAAAGATTTAACTCTGCCTTGTACAACAAAGTAGAAAATATTTCGAGAGACAATATTTTTGATAATCAAGATGTCAGAGCTTTTACAGACCGTTGGACAACGCCAGGTCAAATGGCGCAGTTTAAAGCGATTGGCTTAACCAACAATACACCAATTTCATCACGTTTTATCCAAAAAGACGATTATATCTCGGGAGAATCTATTCGTTTAGGTTACCGTGTTACAGATAGAGCTTGGTTAAAAAGAGCAGGTTTGACGGCATTAGGATTTAATGCTATCGCAAATGAATTCTTCCGAGTGTCTACTATTAAAGCAGAACGTGGTATCGATTATCCTTTCTCAAGAATATATTCTTTGAATCTTAATTTATCATTTTAAAAAAGAGATTATGAACAAGTATTTATATAAAATTACATTCCTTTTGCTTGCATCTTTAACCGTAATAAGCTGCAGTGACTTTTTGGATGTTGTGCCACAAGATAAAATTTTAGAAGATCAAGCTTACAGTTCAGAAGCGGGTGTGCAAAATGTGCATAACGGACTTTATCTTCAGCTTGCGACAAACAATCTTTATGGCAGACAGCTGACTATGGATGCTGTTGAAATTTTAGGACAGCAGTATAATATGTCTGGGTCACATGTTAAAAATAAAATATCGACTTACTCGTATGAAGAAACACTTCCAAAAAACACTTTTGCCGGAATTTGGCAAAGTGCTTTTACAACAGTTTTGTCTGCAAACAAATTTTTAGAAAGTATTGAGGAACACACAGAGGTTATTTCGGCTGAAAAAGCAGCTATTTTAAAAGGAGAAGCAATTGCCATTCGTGCAATGATACATTTTGATATGCTAAGATTGTACGGGCCGATTTACAAAGTAGCACCAGCAGATCCGTCAATACCTTACTACGATGCTGCGGTAACAGTAAATAAACCGCTTTTGCCAGCTCAAGAGGTTATCACAAAAATCATATCCGATTTGGATGCTGCAATAGTGCTTTTGGCAAACGATCCAATAGTGACGAATGGAAGATATACAGCTTCTGAAGCATTTGATTCTAATCCGTATTATGCTGCAAACCGTGGACAAAGAATGAATTTATTAGCTGTAAAATGCTTAAAAGCTAGAGTTCTTCTATATGCTGGAGACAAAACGGGAGCTTTTGCTATGGCAACTGAAGTGATCAATTTTTTAAAAGCACAACCTGTTATTTTTTGGACTCCATTTTTAGATGCAACCAATACTTCTAATCCAGATCGTATTTTTTCTTCAGAAAACTTTTTTGCGCTTAGCGATCAGACTTTATATCTCGAGCAAAAAGCACTTTTTGATTCTAGTTTAGATGATTTTAATATCTATGCTCCGATGTTGAGCAGAATAAATGCCGTTTTTGAGTCTAATGATAACGATTATAGAAGCTTGCCAAGTTGGAAAATTCCAATTTCGGGAGGAAAAACGCAGAAGACCTTTTTTAAATACGAAGACGTAACGGACAAAACTAAACTTTTCCGTTTTCAGATTCCGATGTTTAAACTTTCTGAACTCTATCTTATTGCGGCAGAAACTGCACCAGTTCCAGCTGATGGTATTGCATTTTTAAATACGCTTCGATTCAATAGAGGTTTGACCAATTTGGCTGCTACTGCAGTTTTAGCGACAGAAATTACAAAAGAGTATAGAAAAGAATTTATTGGCGAAGGGCAATTGTTCTTTTACTATAAAAGAACGAATTCTACAGCAATTCCAAATGGTTCCGCAACTTCAGGAAATGTTACCATGAATGCAGTTAAATATGTGGTACCATTGCCAGACAATGAAGTTAATTTTCAAAACTAAAAAAAGTAATTATGAAAAAAATATTGATTTTAGGTATCGCTTTTCTATCGCTGTTAGGATTGACATCATGTGATAAAGAAGAAATTGAAACATATTCAGATACAGATAACATTTATTTCTCACGCGCGATGTTTCCAGAATATAAAAACGGACCACTTATAGACAGCACCGGATTTAGTTTTGGTTTGGATAAAGCGACAATTACAGAAAAAATTTATCCTCTTGCGATACGTGTACAAGGAAAGGTAAGCGATGTAGATCATGCTGTTAAACTTACAGTTGATCCAACTAGTACCGCAGTTTTAGGTACTCATTTTACATTTTCAGAAAATATCATAATGCACGCAGGAAAAGAATTAGATACTGTTTTTATAAAAGTGCTTAGAACTCCTGATATGAAAAATGGAAATTTGACATTGGTAGTAAATCTGGAGGAAAATGAATTTTTTACTACTAATATGCAATCGAAGGTAACGAATGTTTTGACTGGGAAAACTAGAAGCTATGTTCGTTTTAAATTGTCATTTAATGACAAATTATCAACACCAATTGGATGGCAGGCTGTATTTGGTGTATTTACCGCAAAAAAATTCTTTTTAATGTGCGAGCTTATGAATCTTGAACCGGAAATGTTTAATCAGCCGCAAGGTTCTCCAGGACTTTCGATTCCTGAGACGCTTTACTATGCAAGTTTTATGAAACGTTATCTCGCAGATCAGAAAGCCGATGGCAATACTATTTATGAGGAAGACGGAAAAGAAATGCTATTTCCATAAACCATTCTTTAATTAAAAAATATAAAGCGATGTTTAAAAATATAAAAATACAGACAGCCGTAATAGCACTTCTCTTTTTAGCATACGGTTGTGTAAGTGATGAAGGAAATTACAATTATGAGAATATAAATGAATTTAATGTAACAGGAATAGAAAAAGAATATACAGTTTATACGGGTGATTATTTTAAGATTGCACCAGAATTAAACCCAACTTTAGATGATGGAGCAGATGCTGACCGATATGAATATAAATGGGTTGCGGTAAATCCTTTAAAATTGGTAGGAGAAGCTAGAACAACTATTGCTACAACTAAAAACTTGGATGGTATTTTAAAATTACCGCCAGCTAAATATGAGTTGTATTATTTCATTAAAGATAAAGTAACCGGTATAAACTGGCAGCAGCCTATTATTACCTTAAATGTTGTGTCTTCCATTTATGAAGGCTGGCTGGTTGTAGGAGATGTAGATGGTAAAGCCCGACTGGATATGGTGTCTATCATTCCAGGTATTCCGCAACCGCGTGTTATCAATGATGTGTTAGATGCAGCTGGATCCACATTGAAATTAAAAGGAAAAGCTGTAGATGTAGAAACTTTTAGTGGGCCTTTGCCAGGAAGTGTCATATATGGAATTTATGTAACAGCTTCGGAGTCTGGAACAGCAAGATTGGAACCAGATTCTTTTGAATGGAATCAGACCATGAATATATCATACGAAACTGTTGGAGGAAGTTTTCCAACAAATTTTGCAGTAGATTTTATGAAATGCCCTATTGGATCAGAAAATTTACTGTATAAAGATGGTGATATTTATTATTATAATAGAGCACTTCAAATTAGATATGGGTTGCCGCAAAATAAAGTGGATCTCGAAACTAAAACTTTCTATGCAGCTCCTTTTATCGCAGAAGGTTCATCAGCAGGAACTCCTGTCTTTTTTGATGTTGAAAAAAAACGTTTTCTGCGTTATAGTACTTCGAAAGGAATTTGCTCGGCAATGCCTCCGGTTACAGCCTCTCCAACAGTATTAGATTGGAATAGTACCAACTGCGAATTGGTTTTTATGACGACATCAAATTTCAATTTGAACGAAAGCTTTGCCGTATTAAAGAATATTTCAACAGGTAAATTTTATCTGCTTCGTTTTAATGCAAGTATTGTACAAACTTATTATAAAGAAATGCTGAATGCTCCAGATTTAGACAAAGCAACAAAATTTGCCGTAAGTCCAGATGCAGGATATTTATTTTACACCGTTGGCAATAAAGTGTACGAATATGATAGCGGAACACAATCTGCAAAATTGATGTTAGACAAAGGCAGTGAAGAAATTACCTATCTAGGATTTAGCAAAAGAGGAAAAAAAGAAATCATCAATAAGCTTATTGTGGGGTCTTACAGCACAACAGGAAAGTTAGAATTGTACACCGTGCCCCCTGTAAACGGAGATTTAATTTTGGAAAGCAGTTATTCGGGCTTATGCAAAATTGTTGACGTTACTTATCGAGTTAGATAATTAAAACTTAAAAACTAAAATACCGAATGAAGAACAAACCTTATTCTTCATTCGGTTTCTAAAAACCACATTTTATGAAACGTTTTATTAAAATCGCAAGTGCAATTTTGCTGCTTGCCTGTCCTTCTATTGCCTTAAAAGCACAGACTCAATCTACCGAAGAAAGCTGGGAACAAGCCAAAAAACAAGCGCAGACGGAGAAAAAATTAATTTTTGTCGATTTGTATTTTACGGGCTGTGCGCCGTGTGCACAAATGGACAAAGAAGTATTTCCAGACCCGAAAGTAAAAGCTGTTTTGGATGCCGATTTTGTCACTTTCAAATCGGATATTCTAAAAGAAGAAATCGGTAAAAAGTTGTGCATGAAATACGGCGTTACCGGATTTCCAACCTTTTTATTTATGAATGCCGAAGGTAAAGTGATCGATATTGCTGCAGGATTTCAGAGCGTTGAGCAGTTTACAGTTTTGCTGCAAAATGCTAAAGATGCTGCCAAAAAAGGAAAATTTAAAAAGTACAGTCCACAGATTAACGAAAAAGATTATCCAGATTTTTATGTGCAGGCTTATATGGCAGGCAAAAGAAATGTGCCTTTTGATGTAATCGATACGTATTTGAAATCTAAAGAAGTTACTGATGAGGTTTCTTTTGTAATTATTACTGGCTTAAGAGTCGGCAAACAATACGATGATGCATTTCTTTTTTCAAGTAAAAAATTGGCTCAGGATTACGGAAGAGCAAGTGTAACAGGCCATGTATTTACCATTTTACAGCGAAAGAAAATAGAGTTTGAAAAAAAGAATGATTTAAAAGGATTCAAAGAGCTTTTAAATGATTCGAAAGAATTGTTCACACCAGAAGAATACACAAAATACGAAGGCATTTTATTGAAAGATTTTGATGTAGAAAAAGTGGTGACCAAAAATCCAAATACTGAAAAAGTAGTAAAATGAAAAAAGTAATGATCTTGTCGCAGCTGTTTTTTATCTCTTTGCTAAACGCGCAGATAAAAAATACGACGCAGACAATCAAAGCATTTGAACAAGCTTTTCAACAAAAGGATTACAATAGCATAAAAAATCTTTTGGCGCCAGAATTTACGGTTGGAGTAGGAGATGCTTCTTCAAACGAATTTTATTTGAACGGAATTTTCAAAGCGTTTCCAGTTTTAGATTCAATTCAAATTGGAAAATCTGCGACGATTAAAAATGAAACTTTTACACAGGTAGATTTTTGCTTTAATGGAAAAGAAAAAAAGCCGTCGCAGATTGTTTTTAATGCAGAAAATAAAATTGTATACGTAACCTTTTTTGACGGTTTGTATAAAGTCGATCGAAATGCTGAGGTTAAAAAAGTGGCCAGTATTCCGTTTGAAATTATTGAAAACGGAATTGCTATTAAAATAAAACTCAACAAAGCCGATCGCGAATTTTTGATGCTTTTTGATACAGGCGCAGACGGAATGGCGCTGAATCCAGACAGCGCGTACAAAGCGGGAGTTGTGGTTACTAAAAGCAAATCGGCTTCGGTGGTTGGCGGAAGTCAGCAAGTGCAGTACTCGGCAGACAATACCATTTATATTGGCAATCAGGTCTTGAAAAATCAAGGGTTGGTTATTTTTCCAAAACATGGGGTTTACGACGGATTGTTTGGTGCTAATCTGCTTCGCAATTTCATCACTTCTGTCAATTTTGATACGATGACGATTGATTTGTACAACTTCGGAAATTTCAATTATTGGGGAAAAGCAAAAGCGTTTGTTTTCGATTATAAATCGGGACTTCCGGTAGTAAAAATGAATCTGACTTTTGAAGATAAAAAAACAGTCGAAGGCAATTTTACTTTTGATACTGGCGCAGGTTACGATTTGATCGCTTACGGGCCTTTCAATCATAAAAATAATTTAGAAGCCAGTTTAAAAACCGAATATACTTCTGTCAATTTTAGTTTAGGAAAACAGACCAAAATTGTAGGCGGAGCGATTCCAAACGTTGCCATCAACGGAAATAATTTTCCAAACGTAACCATCGCTTTGCAAGAATATGACGAAGGCAATAAAAGTTGGGCTTTCGCCGATGGATCTTTGGGAATAGACTTGATTAAACGTTTCAATTTTACAATCGATCTTTTGCACAAAACGATGTATTTGGAACCCAATAAAAATTTTAAAAAAATGTCTTCTTTCTGCCTAAACGGAATCGAATTGGATTTTGACGACAACCAGAATCTTTTGGTCAAAAAAATAATCGATCAGCAGAATGAAGATTTAAAGAAAGTGAAAATTGGTGCCAAAGTCACGCAGATAAATGATTTTGAATCCAAAGATTTATTGAAACCCGAAAATCTAAAACAGCTAAAAGAGACCAAAGAAAGTAAAGATATTATCATCGAACAAGGCGATCAATCGATGCGAATTTCAATTTAAGCTATCAACAAAAAACAATAAAATAACATGAAAAAACACATTTTGTATTTCATTCTGACCTTTATTATGGTTCAAATGAGTTTTGCTGCCAATCTTTCAGAATATGCAGTAATTAAAGGAACAATTTCAATTCCCGATCTTAAAGCGAAAGAAATAACGCTTTATAACGTTGAAGAAGGAAAGCCAGCGGTAGCTGCTACTGCAAAAATCAATTCGTCTGGGGAGTTTGGTTTTATGATTCCAGTTTCAGCAGCTGGTTTTTATTACGTTGATTACGGTCAAATGAAAAGTAGAAATCAATTAATCCGTTTATATTTGGAGCCTAAATTAGATATTTCGCTTTCGATTACTAATAAAGAAAACTATGTTTTAGGCGGAAAGAATATCGGACAAAATGCTTTAGTTCAAAAAGCCAATGAAATTTACAATGAATTCGCACCTTATTCGAGATTAGGCGGAGACCAGACTTATGTAGACTTTTATCCTTGGTTGGACAAAGGCGTAGCCAAAGCAGATGAGTTTTCAAAATCGATTAAAACCAAAGACGCGGCATTCAATAAATTATTAAAATTAGCCGTTGCAACAGATGTTGAAGAACTGACTTATACGTTTTTTAGAATGCCAAGAAGCGCATTTCCTGACAAAGACGATCGTCCTGCAGTGATTAAAACTTGGCAGACAGACAAGAAGTTTACAGATCCAGACTTATTGAAAGTGGCAAATGGCTTATCTTTAATGTCAAATTATTTCTTTTATGTGAGTATGAATAGTGGTGATAAACCAAAGCGTTTAGATTTAGCAGAAGCCATTACACATATTACAGATCCAGCATTAATCGATGTTTATCTTCGCGATGCAGTGGCAACTTCTAAAATGAAAATTGAAGAATACGAAAAAGTAGCGCCAAGCATCAAGCCTTTTATGGTTTCTGATGCTAGTAAAGCGTTTTTATTAGATTATGAAAAAGTATTGCACAAAAGCGTTGGGCAAAAAGGTTTAGATTTTACGTATAAAGATATTAACGACAAACCGGTTTCTTTTTCAGATTTTAAAGGGAAATTTGTGTATATCGATTTATGGGCAACTTGGTGCGGACCTTGTAAAGCAGAGATTCCACACATGAAAAAAATTGAAGAAGATTATCACGGAAAAAATATTGTTTTTGTAAGTCTTTCGTTAGATAAACCAAAAGACGCACAAAAATGGAAAGATTACGTTACTAAAGAACAATTAAAAGGAATTCAGTTAATGGCAGATAAAGATTTTGGTTCTGATGTAGCTAAAAATTATGATGTAAATGCGATTCCGAGATTTTTATTGTTTGATACAAAAGGAAATATTATCAATGCAGATGCGCTTCGTCCGTCAAATCCTGAATTGAGAGCACAGCTGGATAAATTATTGAAGAGTTAATAATTAGCTTTATGAAATACAGCAAAAAAATATCAATTTTATTATTCGTTGTCGGATGTTTGTCATTCGCGCAAGCGCAGAGCTTTAAATTGACCGATCCAATTGCGGTTAATCAGAAAATAAAAAAGGGAGTTCTGCCAAACGGAATGACGTATTATATTTATCCTACTGAGGTTAATAAAAATACAGCTAGTTATTACATTATTCAGAATGTTGGATCGATTTTAGAAAACGATCAGCAGAAAGGTTTGGCCCATTTTCTGGAACACATGGCGTTTAACGGAACCAAAAATTTTGAAGGAAAAGGAATTTTGAATACCCTTCAGAAACAAGGAGCTATTTTCGGAAAAAACATTAACGCTTATACCAGCACAGACGAAACCGTTTATAACTTAGATAATATTCCGTCCAAAGATGGAGGAGTGGTCGACACTTGCTTATTGGTTTTGCATGATTGGTCTAATTTTTTATCTCTAACAAATGAAGAAATCGATGCCGAGCGCGGTGTAATTACAGAAGAATGGCGTACGAGACAAAACGCTCGTGCTAGAATTTACAATCAGTTAGCGCCGTATTATTACAATAATTCGCTTTATGCAGACCGTATGCCGATTGGTGATATGGATATTGTGAAAAACTTCAAATATCAAGTTTTAAAAGATTTTTATAAAGATTGGTACCGTCCAGATTTGCAAGCAATCGCGATTGTTGGAGATATTAATGCAGACGAAATCGAAGCAAAAATTAAAAAGCTTTTTGCTGATATTCCAACGCCTCAAAATCCTAAAAAACGTTTTGAAATTGCGATTCCAGAAAGAGTCGAACCAACTTTCAAATTGGCTTTGGACAAAGAAATTTCGGCTTCCAACATTAGTTTTATGATTCGCCATTCCGCTGAAAAATCTACAAATGACTATGCAGAATTAGAGAAATCTACTCAAAGAGGCATTGCTTTTTCTATTTTAAATAATCGTTTGGCAGAAATGGCGCAGAAACAAGAATGTCCATTTAAAAGTGCATCGGTTGGTTATCAAAACTATACGCGTTTGAATGATATTTGGATTTTGAGTGTTGCTCCAAAACCAGAAAAACAAGCCGAAGCATTTGCAATGGCAATGAACGAATGGGTTCGCGTTTACAAATTTGGTTTTTCAAAAGGAGAAATCGATAGAGCGGTTACAGAAAACATTTCAGGTTATGAAAATTATTTAGACAAACTAAATGAGATTTCGCACAAACAAGTAATCGGAATGGTAAAAGACGATTATTTGAATCACGAAGTCATTGCAGACCCTAAAGCAGAATTTGAAATGGTAAAAAACATTTTAAGCAAGTTGGATTCTAAAATGTTGCAAGAGCAAATAAGTAAATTATATACTGCTCAAAACCGAGTTGTGGCGGTAACTGGTGTTGAAAACGAACAAAATTTAACTCAAGAAAAAGCTTTTGATATTATTCAGAAAGCAGAAAACGATGCTTCTTTGCAACCTTACGTTGATACTTTTGAAGGGAAAACACTTTTGGGAGATCTAAAAATTGTTCCGGGAAAAATTATTTCGGAGAAAAAAGAAACTGCAATTGATGCCACAACTTTTGTATTAAGCAATGGTGTAAAAGTGCATTATAAATTTGCTGATAAAAATAAGAAACAGGTTAATTTAGAAGCAGAAAGTTTAGGTGGTATGTCTTTGTTTAAAACAGAAGATTTGCCTTCTGCATATCGTTCTACAAGTTTGGCAATGATGTCTGGAGTTGGCGAACTTTCAAATGTAGATTTGGAAAAAGTTCTAAAGGGAAAAATTGCCAATTCTTTTGTTACCATTAATTCTTTAAAAGAGCAAGTAACCGGTTCTGCCAATGTGAAAGATATTGAAACGATGATGGAATTGGTGCATTTACGTTTTGTACAGCCAAGATTCGATGCTCAGATGTACGATCTTCTTAAACAAAGACTTCAAAACTCTTTGAAAAACAGAGAAAACGACATTAATGTCAAAATGCAAGATAGCATGTCTAATATTGTTTACGGAAAAAACAATCCTAAAATTCGTCCATTAAATCAAAAGTATATTGATGATTTATCTTTTGATAAAATGAAAGCTATTTATACCGATCGTTTTGCCGATGTATCAAATTTTGAATTTTACATTGTTGGAGATGTTACACCAGAAGTTTTAAAACCATTATTAGAAAAATATATTGCGAGTATAAAAGGCATTAAACGAAAAGAAACATTTAGTAAAGATTATCCAAAATGGATTTCAAAGAAAATAGATCGTGATGTTTTCATCAAAATGCAAACGCCTAAAAGTTCGGTTAATATTGCTTTCTTAAAAGAACTTCCTTATTCGCAGAAGAACAGAATTTTAAATTCTTATTTAGGAGACATTTTGACTTTACGCTACACTGAAAGCCTTCGCGAAAAAGAAGGCGGAACTTATGGCGCGCACGTCAAAGCACAATTGACTAAAGATCCTGTTGCAATGGCAGGTGTAGAAATTACTTTTGATTGCGATGCAGACAAAGTAGAACATTTACTGCCAATTGTATACAAGGAAATTGATAAAATCAAAAAAGGCGAAATCGTTGCTGAAGATGTGGAGAAAACTAGAACCAATTATTTGAAATCTAGAGAAGATGCCAAAAACTTTAATAGTTATAGCATGAGTGTCCTTTCTAATTATTTTGAAGAGGGTTACAATATGAACGATCCTGCAACTTATGTTGATATTGTAAAAAGCATTACTGCTAAAGACATTCAGGAATTTGCTAATTCATTATTTGATAAAGCCGATTCTATGGAAGTCGTTTTTAAACCATTAAAATAATCTGACCCAATTTTTATACTAGAGTTTAATTTGTATTTCCCTATCAAATAGTATTTTGAATTAGTAAGCAATTTAATTTGTATAGCGGATTTTAGAGGGTTGTTTTTTGCTATTCAACCCTCTTTATAAAAGTTTTTACCCATGAAAAAGAATATTTTTTTACTGGGCTTTTTCCTGCTGTTTTCCATATTCGTAAAGGCTCAGATATATAATCCCATAAAATGGAAAACCAGTGTCGAGAAAATTTCTGATACGGAATATGAATTGCAGGCAAAAGCCATTATAGAATCGGGCTGGCATTTATACAGTCAGGAAGTTTCAGACGGAGGTCCGATTCCGACTCATTTTAATTTTATAAAAAGTGCAGATTTTCAGTTAACTGATGCTGTAAAAGAAGAAAAAGGAAAAACAATTAGCGATCCTGTTTTCAAAATGCAGATTAAGTTTTTTGAGAAAGAAACCACTTTTAGACAACGCCTTAAAATACTTTCATCAAAACCTTTCAAAATCATTGCCGAAGTTGAATATATGGTTTGTAATGATGAAAATTGCCTTCCTCCGAGTTCAGACGAATTAGAGTTTACGGTTAGTCCTTCCGCGAAAGCGAAAACTTTAATAGAAGATGCGATTAAAGAGGAAATAATAAAAACAGAAATAGATTCTGCCGTTGCCGAAGTAAAAGTACAAGCAGCAGAAATTGTTCCTGCTGAAGCTGTATATACGCCAAAAAAAGAACTGAAAAAAGAGAAACCGCAAACAAAATCCAGAAGTTTATGGACGATTTTTTTACTGTCGTTTTTCTCCGGATTTGCAGCTTTGCTAACGCCTTGCGTTTTTCCGATGATTCCAATGACAGTAAGTTTTTTTACCAAACAAAGCAAAACTAAATCGCAAGGAATTAGAAAAGCCGTTTTTTACGGAATTGCCATTATTGGCATTTATATCTTTTTAGGAGCCGTTGTAACTTGGGCTTTTGGAGCCGATTCTCTCAATGCGCTTTCGACAAATATTTGGTTTAACCTGATGTTTTTTGTGCTTTTAATGATTTTTGCTTTTTCATTTTTGGGCGCGTTCGAAATTATGCTTCCAAATGCGTGGGCAAACAAAGTCGATTCGCAAGCAGACAAAGGCGGAATCGTCGGAATATTGTTTATGGCTCTAGCTCTCGCAATCGTTTCTTTCTCTTGTACAGGACCAATTGTGGGAACATTATTAGTTGAAGCGGCTTCTCGTGGCGGAATCGCTCCGTTTGTCGGAATGTTTGGCTTTTCTCTGGCATTAGCTTTGCCGTTTACTTTATTCGCCGCTTTCCCAGGCTGGTTGAATTCGCTTCCAAAATCTGGTGGATGGCTCAATTCGGTTAAAGTCTTTTTAGGATTTTTAGAAATGGCTTTGGCTTTTAAATTTTTATCGAATGCTGACTTAGTGCTGCAATTGCATTGGCTGGAAAGAGAAACATTCTTAGCGATTTGGATTGCCATTTTTGGAACATTGGCTTTTTATTTATTTGGAAAAATTCAGTTGCCACATGATAGTCCGATTTCAAATTTAAGCGTTCCAAGATTAGGATTAGGCGTTTTGGTTTTGGCTTTTACCATTTATTTGATTCCTGGAATTTGGGGCGCACCGCTTAAAATGATTAGCGGTTTTCCTCCTCCAATGCATTACAGCGAAATTCCCAATGGTTTAAATAATGGTTCTTCCAAAGAAATAACGCAAAATCTGCCAGAAGGAGCAGAGCTTGGACCGCACAATATTATGGCTTTTACTGATTATGATTTAGGAATGAAATACGCCAAAAAAATCGGAAAGCCGGTTATGATTGATTTTACCGGTCATGCCTGCGTAAATTGCCGCAAAATGGAAGACAATGTCTGGTCAGACGAAAAGGTTCAGAAAATCTTAAAAGGCGATTTAGTTTTGATTTCGTTATATGTAGACGATAAAAGAGAATTGCATCCCAGCGAGCAAGTTACTTCTCAAATAACAGGAAAAAAGTTAAAATATATTGGACAAAAGTGGAGCGAATTCCAAACGCTTACCTACAAAACCAATGCACAGCCGTTTTATGTTTTGGTAAATCATAACGGAGAAACACTTAACGAAACTTCGGCCTATAATCCGGATATTGAACAATATTTAAGTTGGCTTCAAAAAGGAGTTTCGAACTTTGAGAAAAGTTAAAGTTCAGGATTTGTACTTTATTTATAATTATGTTGTTAATCAAAAAGGGAATAGTTTTCAGGCTATTCCCTTTTTTGTCCTAAGAATATTAAGAAAGTACAGTGTTTGGCAGAACACTGGTTTACCAACGAGACATTCCTACGGAATGATTGGATCGGAATGATGGATGTTCCGTTAGGAACATTTCGTTGGTGTTTATTTAAAATCTGTGGCCAAAAATATTAAGAAAGTGCGACGGTTGGCGATACACTGGTTTTTTGAGTAAAATTTAAAGTTAATTGATCCAAATGGCCATAAAAGAAAGTATCTAATACTTCTTGAAAAACAGGATGCGCATTTTCTACTTGGACAAATAAACTCATTGAAGAATGCAGTTTTCTTGCGCCAAGTTCTCCTAAAATTCCTTCTGCAGATTTCTTTTTTAAAGTCAGCAGTAATTTAGAGATCTCAATTAAATGTTTCGATAAAATCGGATGTTTTAAAAATTCTGTAGCTTCTTTAAGGTCAGCAACGGCATAATAATCAGAAAGAGCACTTTTACCAAGACCTTTTATCTGCGGAAAAATAAACCACATCCAATGGGTTTCTTTTTTACCTTTTTTTATTTCAGATAATGCTGTCAGATAAAGTTTGTTTTGCGCATCTAAAAATCGGGTCAAATCATTTTTTGCGTAAGTCATCTCTTGATTCTGTATTAAATGGTTCGTAAATCTAATTTGTTTAATCGGTAACACTTGTAATATATTTTTAAAGAATTGTTTCAAATTTTCGAATACCAAAAGTAGAATGCCTACATTCTTTTGAGTTATAGAATTGTAGTTTGTGTTTACATAATTCCGATAGCCCTGTAAGAATGCCTTGTTAATATATTTCTAAAGTTTTGAATCGTTCTAAATTCTAATGTTATTTTAATGTTCTGCAAAAAAAATGGCTCTAACTTGCGCGCTCATTAAAAATTAAATAAACGCCATAAATCACTGGGCTTTCGATTTAAAGCTGTGTGATTTAAATAAACTTTCAGCCTTTTTTAGAGTATGTTGAACAAAATTAAAAATAGCTTTTTATGTAAATGCCTTCAGGCGTTACTTGTCGGCTATTTTCTAATCAGCAGTTTAAATATCTCTAATAGTGTGGCTAGAGTACTTAGCGATAATGCTGAAACCTACACGGTAAAAGGCATTACATGCAACTTCCTGAAAAAAATCTTTAAATGTGACGGAATTCCAGAAGAACTGGATGATTATAAAACAAAAGATACTAAAACAGCCAAATTAGCAAAGGGAATTCCTTTAATGGAATACCTGATTTCATCAGAATCATTGATGCCTAGTTTTTATTTTTTAAAAGAATCTGAAGGGAAAAAATATATTGATAATACAATCTTTTCATTTGGTTTTCATGGTAAAATAGACATACCGCCTCCTCGGGTGAATTCATAAATACTTGTTTTTTAAGGATTAGGATGAAAATCTTGATCCATAAGTGCGGTTTTTGCCGTATATTTATTCTATGTAATAATCTTGTATTTATACTTACATTCATGACACCATTTAAACGTTTTTATAACTTATTGCAGCTTGATAAGCGCGATGTGTATCAAATTATCTTCTATGCTGCATTTGCAGGGTTAGTCAATCTTTCTCTGCCTTTGGGAATCCAAGCCATTATTAATTTTATTCAAAGCGGACAGCTGAGCGTCTCGTGGATCGTTCTCGTAATTCTCGTGACAGTTGGAGTTGGTTTTGGAGGTATTCTAACGATTTTGCAATTGCGAATTGTAGAGAATCTGCAACAGCGAATTTTTGTGCGCTCTTCTTTTGAATTTGCGTACAGAATGCCTTTGATAAAATTTAAAGAAATGTACTCGGAATATGCTCCCGAAAAAGCCAATCGTTTTTTTGATACTTTAATGGTACAGAAAGGCACTGCAAAACTATTGCTAGATTTTTGCACCGCATTCCTTCAGGTTGGTCTGGGGATTATTCTATTGGTTCTTTACCATTCTTTCTTCATGGTAATCGGACTTTTATTTATTGTCATTTTATATGTCATTTTTAAGTTTTCGTACAAAGACGGTTTAGAAACTAGTTTGAACGAATCAAAATTTAAATACAAAGTAGCAGCATGGCTTCAGGAAATTGCTAGAAACAGAGAAAGTTTCCGCAGAAAAGGAGCTTTTGAATATGCTTTGGGAAGAAATGACGAATACGCAAGCAGTTATGTCAATTACCGTGAAAAGCACTTTCAGGTAATGAAGAAACAATATATTCAGCTTACTATTTTTAAAGTAATTGTTACTGCTGCCTTATTATCGATCGGTGGTTTTCTGGTAATTCACCACCAAATGAACATAGGGCAGTTCGTAGCAGCTGAAATCGTAATCGTATTATTGATTAACTCGGTAGAAAAAATCATCTTCGGATTGGAGTCTTTCTATGATGTATTGACGTCTGTTGAAAAAATAGGTCAGGTGACTGATATGGAGATTTCGTGCATTCCGCAAACTTCAGACAAAACAGAAAAGGGAATCAATATCGAGACAGAAAGCATCAATTACAATTATCCAGAACACAGCAAAAAATCGCTTAAGAATATCAATTTGAAAATTTCTCAAGGCGAAAAAATTATTCTTACCGGAACAAATGGTGCTGGAAAAAGTACTTTGTTGCGCTTGCTTTCGGGCGTTTTAGAACCAGAAAGTGGTGCGATGTATGTGACTGACAATTATATGAATCGTCTTAACGAAGATACATACAGAGCGCAGTCTGGAACCTATTTGCAAGGAGATACACTTTTTGCAGGAACAATTCGTGAGAATATTGTTTTTGGAAACGAACAACTAAATAGCGAGGATTTAAAATGGGCTTTAGATAATGTAGGCCTTACGCCATATATTAAAACTTTCGAAAACGGGTTGGAGAATCAAATTCATCCTGGAGGTCGTGAACTTTCTGCTTCTGATGTTCAAAAGATTCTTTTGGCTAGAAGTATTGTGGGTAAACCAAATATCTTATTCTTAGAAGATCCGGTAGACAAAATGGACGAATTGACTTCAAGTAAAATTGTTGATTTTTTACTTTCTGAAGAAAATGACTGGACGGTTATTGTAACTTCTAAAAATGATGTTTGGAAAAGCAAATGCAGTCGTATGATTACGATTGATGACGGAAAAATTATTAACGACATAAAGCTTTAATCATGCTCAACATATCTAAAGACAATAACGTACTTATAACGCCGGGCAAATACAAATCGATTACAAGCGTTGCCCGAAGACCTCATTATAAAATCTTAAACAGAGTTATAATCGGATTTCTGATTTTTGCTGTCTTATGCCTTTTCTTGCCTTGGACACAAAATATTTCGGGGACAGGATCTGTAACGACTTTAAAGCCAGATCAAAGACCACAAACGGTTCATAATACTATTGCAGGGCGTATTGAAAAATGGTTCGTAAAGGAAGGCGATTATGTAAAAAAAGGCGATACAATTGTTTATATTTCTGAAATTAAAGAAGACTATCTAGATCCTAATTTGGTTAATAATACCAAACAGCAAGTCGATGCAAAAAAAATGGCGGTGGAATCGTATAGCGATAAAGTAAATTCTCTTGACGTGCAAGCACAATCGCTAAACACAGAAAGACAATTGAAACTGCAGCAGGCGCAAAACAAAATTCGTCAGTCGCAACTGAAAATAAAAAGCGACAGCATGGATCTTGTGGCAGTAAAAACACAGCTTCGAATTGCAAAAACGCAATTTGACCGTTCTACTGCTTTAAATAAAGAAGGTCTTAAACCAATGACCGACGTTGAGCAAAAAAGATTGAAACTGCAAGAGTCAGAAGCTTATGTGATTACGCAAGAAAATAAATTGCTAAGCAGTAAAAATGAATTGATAAACGCTAAAGTAGAAATTAGCAGAATTACGGCTGAATATACGGAGAAAATATCAAAATCGAGAAGTGATAAATTTACGGCTTTAAGTACGCAATACGACACAGAAGCTCAAGTCAATAAACTTGAAAATCAGTATACAAACTACCGACTTAGAAATGGATTATACTATATTACAGCGCCACAGAGCGGTTATGTAAACCGCGCTTTATTGGCTGGTCTTGGAGAAACCATTAAAGAAGGAACACCTATCGTAAGTATTATGCCGGCCGACTATGATATTGCGGTAGAAACATATGTAGATCCAATTGATTTACCACTTGTGCATCGCGGTGCAAAAGTTCGTGTTTGGTTTGACGGATGGCCTAGAATCGTATTTTCTGGTTGGCCTGGTTTGTCTTACGGAACATATGGAGGTAAAGTCGTAGCGATAGAAAATTTTATTAGTGCAAACGGAAAATACAGAATTTTAGTTTCGCCAGATGGAGAAGATCGTCATTGGCCAAAAGAACTTAGTATTGGTGCAGGTGCGCAAAGTATTGCATTGCTAGAAACCGTTTCTGTATGGTACGAGATTTGGCGAAACTTGAATGGTTTCCCGCCAAATTATTATAATTCAGGAGAAAAAGAAGCAAAAGGAAAGGAGAAAAAGTAAAATGAGAAATCTAGTAAAACTATTTTCTTTCTTACTACTATTTTGTTTTTCTACGTTGCAAAGTCAGAACTTTAATCAAGAGGAGCTTACTTTTATCGAGTTCTTGGGATACGTAAAAAAATACCACCCATTGGTAAAACAAGCCAATCTTGAAGTAACAAATGCTCAGGCAAAACTGATGATGGCACGAGGCGGATTTGATCCGAAACTAGAAGTAGATTACAATAAGAAAGAATTTAAAGGCACAGAATATTATTCGTTATTAAACAGTAGTTTCAAAATTCCAACTTGGTATGGAGTGGAGATTAAAGCAGGTTTTGACGATACAAGTGGAGAATATTACAATCCGCAGAACAAGACTCCAGAGGCTGGTTTAACTTCGCTTGGAATTAATGTTGCTTTGGGACAAGGAATGTTTATTAACCAAAGAATGGCCGATGTTCGCGAAGGGAAACTTCAGGTAAAACTAAGTGATGCGCAGCGAAAACTCCGAGCCATCGAAATTTTATACCAAGCAAGTGAAGCTTATTTTGAATGGAGAAAAAGCTATAACGAAGCAGAATTGTATAAAAACTATTTAGGTTTTGCGAGCACGCGTTTTGAAGGGGTTAAGAAATTAATAAAAGAAGGTGATGCTCCAGCGATCGATAGTGTTGAAGCTAAAATTACAGTGCGAAACAGAGAACTGAATGTTGAAAACGGAAATTTGAAATTAGCGAAAGCAAAATTGAAATTAGCTAATTATTTATGGATTGAAAATGTTCCTGTTGAATTAGGAGATATGGTAAAACCAGAACAAAACCTTATTCAAACAATTGAGGAAACCTTAAGAACTGATGCCATGATGGTTGATGTTGAGTCGTTAGATTCACATCCAAAAATTCAGTCTCTAGAAACTAAAATGGATATGCTAGAAGTGAATCGCCAATTGAAAGCCAACGCATTGCTTCCGAAAATTAATGTGGGTTATAATTACATTTCTGAACCTAATTATTGGAATAATTTCAACGCTGACGATTATAAATTTAACATTGATTTCAGTTTCCCAATTTTCTTAAGAAAAGAAAGAGGAAGCTTAAAAATGGCAAAACTTAAAATTCAGGATATGCAGTTTGATATCGGACAGCAGCGTTTGGAACTTAAAAATAAAATCAAAGCGCAGCAGACCGAAATTGCTTCTTTAAGAAAACAGAAAATCGTAATAGACAATTTGGTAAAAGATTATATGACGATGTTAGATTCAGAAGAGAAATTATTCTCATTTGGAGAAAGTTCTATTTTCTTAATCAATTCGAGAGAAAATAATTTGGTAAGCGCTAAGCTTTCGCAGATCAGTTTAGAAAACCAATTTTATATCTCGAATGCCGAATTGTATAAAATCTTGGCAAATCCAGATTAAAATGGATAGTCTATAGGCATAAGATAGGTCGCTCCTCTGGAGCTTTTAGATTCATGGTTCAAATTTCAGCTATAGATATTATGCTCTTCTAGAGCATTAAAATCATGTCGCAAAAGTCCCATCGGAAAGAAATATTTATAGCATAGCATGAACGACATATTTACAGCCTCATTGGGGCGAAATGTCTATAGAAACATGTTTACGATAGAAAGAAAGAGCCGCATCGGGGCGGAATATTTTTAGCACTATCAATTATTTAGACAATCCTATTCAAATATAGCCCAAGGTTTCAACCTTGGGAAACGCGCAGAATTTCATAGCGCCCCAATGGTTGAAAGCATTGCTAATGTTTTGAAATGAACGTTTTTTAAAAAAAATAGGCAGTCCCTATCTAATCTGCATTATATTAATTTTCAGAATTTAAATTCAAAAAAGCTTCAGAAAACATCTGAAGCTTTTTTTGTTTAGGAATTAATTCAAACTTCGTTACATTTGGAACAAAGAAATTAATCAAAAACATGAAGCAAGCGATTGTCAATGCGGTGGTGCATACCGGAGAGGAAATAATAGAAAACGGAGTTGTAATCGTAGAAAACGGAACTATTATTTCGGTACAGAATGAAATTCCAAACGATATTCAAACAATCGATTTAAAAGGAAATCACCTTGCAGCAGGATTCATTGATATTCAGATTAATGGTGGAGAAAAGTTTTATTTCAGCCAAACTCCAAACGAAGAAACCATTCAAGATATTTACGATGCAAGCATGAAATACGGAACAACGCATGTTTTGCCCTGTTTAATTTCATCTTCTCGTGAAACCATTTTGCAAGGAATTGAAGCCGTTCGCGATTATATGAAAAAGAACAATAATGGCGTTATCGGAATGCATTTGGAAGGACCTTTTTTAAATCCGCAAAGACGTGGCGCGCATAGTATTGATCAAGTTCGAAAACCCACTAACAAAGAACTTCGAGAAATTATTGATAAAGGAAAAGACGTTATAAAACTCATTACAATTGCTCCTGAATGTTTTACTGAAGAACAATTGCAAATGTTAATAGAAAGCGGTATAACCATCTCAATAGGGCATTCGACGATAACGCATAAAGAAGCGCAAGTTTATTTTTCGAAAGGAATAAATCTGGTAACGCATTTATTCAATGCCATGACACAATTCGGACATCGCGAACCAGGTTTGGTTGGAGCTGTTTTTGAAAATGAAGACGTTTATGCACCCGTAATTTTAGACGGCGTTCATTGCGATTATGCAGCGGCTAAAATTGCTTACAAGTTAAAACAAGAAAAATTCTTCTTGATTAGCGATGCCACCTTTTTAGGACGAAAAGTAGCCAACTTTAATTGGGATAATTTTGATGCTCATTTGGTAGACGGTTTCTACAGAAATGAAGATGGAAACTTGGCCGGCGCTTCAATCTCAATGGAAGAAGCCGTTCAAAATGCTTATAACCATTTGAATGTCTCAGCCGATGAGGCAGTAAAAATGGCAACCACTAGAGTGGCATCTGCCATTGGCTTGAAGGATAAATTTGGAAAAATTAAAACTGGTTTTCCTGCAAGTTTTGTTGAGTTTGAGGCCAATTTATCGACTATCAAAACTTTAGATTTAATGAAATAGTCACTTTAGAATCTCAATTTTAAGTATAGCAGGTGTTGGTAAAATTACTTTTCAGTATATTTTATATTCATATTTTTCTTGCAATAAACTTGTTTATAACAAGCATATTTATAGTTTTGCAGGATATTTAACCCCAAACCTACTAACTTACTGATGAGAAAAAACACTCACTTTTTTGTATTTGCCCTATTGGCAAGTATTCTTTTTGGTTGCAGTGATGATGGCGAAAACTACAAGCCAAATTACCTTCCAAGTATCGACGCTTCGGCTTTGCCAGCAGAAAATAAACCCATGACAATGTTTGAAGATAATGAGAGTCCTTCAAAAATGTACGATAAAACAGATCGTTGGTTTAGAGTAAACGAACCTTTTCAAGTTATTCAAAAAGGAAAAGATTCTGTACAAGTTTCACTTTATTCGCCAGTCGGATTGACAGATGTAAAAGTCTATGCAAAACTGCCGAATTACGATAAGAAGTTTTTGCTTTTTAGTTTTTCGAAAGTTCCCGCTTTTCACCGTTCATTCCATAAAATTCCTTTGACAGAACAGAAAAACGACTATTTGTTGGAAACAGGAAATACCGTAACGATCGATAAAATTGAAGGGTTTTCTTCTGGAGCAATAGAGTTTTCTATAGAATCGGAAGATCCTTTATTTAAGATGTTCAAGAAAATTAAATCGAATCATTTGGTTCAGTTTCATGATGGCTACCACATTAACGAATTTGGTAAATTTCTTCCGATGAATCCAGCTTTGGCAAAAGAAGCCATTACGATGATTATTAATTATTCGTATGCATTGAGCCATCCTTTGTACTACAGCACTTTTACTAACTTCGATAAATACAAACAAGAACAAGCAGCTACAGCAGGTACGGGTATAAACGGAGCTTTAAACTGGCACGGAAATGCTGATGATGTTGATGGCGTTTACGATTATTATTCTAAAGAAGAAATCGAAAAAATATACTGGAACTATCTTGACAAAAGAACCGTTTACATGGCAATGGTAGGAGGAGATTCTGCTTGGGGCGGAGGAAATCTGGCATCGCAATGGGAATCGGGTTATGTAACTGGGCATTGGGTAGGAGACATGTCGGTTTGGTCGCACGAATATTCGCATCATATTGGCTTTAATCACAGCAGTAATTTGGCAAACAGTGGAGAAGGCGGAGGCCAGCAAGGAATGCTTACCGATTTTTATAAATACTTGATTTACTTAAATGATCTTCCGTTTTTAGATCCAGATGTTCTAAAAACGTATAGCAAAACGGCTTACGTAACGGGAACTTATAAAAAACCAGTATTTAAAATCGATCCCAAAAATCCATTTTTAGTAAAATATAAAGGAGAAGGAAAATGGAACTAAAAAATAAATTACACATGAAACATATCCTGCCCCTAATTTTAGCACTTTGTCTGTTTGCAAGTTGCAGTAAAGACGACGCAGCATCATCTAAAGATTACACCTACTATTATCCAACGGATGAAGCTTCTATTACGAACGAAAATATTCCGGGAAGTACAGAAGCTTTTGATCCAAAAGGAATAGCGGTTTCTAAAGAAAAATTGTATGTGATTAACGGAAATGTTCTGGAGATTTTTAATGCTTTGACTTTGGCTCACATTAAAACAATAAAAGAGTATACAAAAGGAACGACAACTATTCCGCTAACAAGTTTAACATCGGTTTCTGTGGATAACGGACGCATCTATGTGGGAAGTACAGAATCGAGATTATTTGTTTTTGATGAAACGACGAACTCGGGAATCAGTACCGTTGGAAACGGCCAGTGGTGGAACACTTTTGTACACGTTTTTGGTGTTGTAGCAAAAGACGGATTGGTTTTCGTAAAAGAAAAAGAAAAAAGCATAAAAGTGCTTGACGCTTCTCAAATTACAGAAACAAGCAATTGGGATTTAAAACCTATTGCAAAATTGAATACTTTAAACGGATGGACAGAAGTATATTCGATGGATATCGTTGATGGAAATCTAGTTGTAGCAGGAAGAGACGCTAAGAGTTATTTGTATTATAACATTGCAAACATAAAAGCCAATGCCGAAACTTCACTAACGACTCCGATCGAGCCACAAAAAGTGCAATTTGTAGATATCAAGCCAATTGCAGTTTCTTTCAGTAAAGATTGGGCTGTTACTTCAGAAAATATTGGAAGTGCATCATATTTAAAATTATATTCTAAAGCGGAGTTCGTTAAAATGAATTATAGCACAGTTTTAAGCGTTTCTGATATTTTAGGACAAAATCCATTCGGAACCATTGTTGCGACAGCACAACTTGACGATCGTATTTTCTTATCTGATAATACCAATAAAAAAATCAGAGTGATAAAAATTAATAAATCTGTAATTGCGGAACAAAACAACTAAAAGTTAAATTCCAAATTCCAAATTCCAGTACCACAAATTCCAAATTCCAAACTTCAAATTGGAGTTTGGAATTTTTTTATATATAAAAGTAGATCTTGGAATTTGATATTTAGAATTTAAGATTTAAGTTTTGGAATTTGGGTTTTGGAATTTGGGTTTTGGAATTTGGGTTTTGGGATTTGGAATTTCACTATTGGAATTTAAAACTTAACCTACTACATTGATAGGGAAATAAAAGTTTTAATGATTTATGAGTAAAAATTGAAAATAACTATTTAAATTTGCACTCGCTATGAAGAAACAGAACCAGAAAATGAATAATTATTATCACCGCAGCATGATGTGCTGTGTTGCTGTAATGGCATTTATTGATCTGGCTTAATATAAAATGATAAAATTTATTTCGAAAAAGCCTTTCAACTAATTTATGGAAGGCTTTTTTGTTTTTAAAACTCAAAAAATGATTGAATTAAAAAATGTAACCAAAACTTTTCATCAGAAAGACAAAATCGTTTCGGCTTTGTCTGATGTCTCGTTGAGAGTCCCTGAAGGAAAAATTTTTGGTGTAATTGGAACTTCTGGAGCAGGAAAAAGTACGCTGATTCGTTGTGTCAATTTGTTAGAAAGACCAACATCTGGTGAAATTATCGTGGATGGAAAAGCCTTAATGCAATTATCAAATGCAGAATTGGCAATTGAGAGAAGACAAATCGGAATGATTTTTCAGCATTTCAATCTGCTTTCTTCAAGAACCGTTTTTGACAATGTAGCCTTTCCCTTAGAATTGGCTGGAACTTCAAAAAGCGAAATCAAAACACGTGTTTTAGAATTGTTGCAATTGGTTGGTTTGGCAGAAAAAGCAAACGATTATCCGGCAAGCCTTTCTGGTGGACAAAAACAAAGGGTGGCAATTGCGAGAACTTTGGCCAATAATCCGAAAGTATTATTGTCTGATGAAGCGACAAGCGCATTAGATCCTGCTACAACAAGATCGATTTTAAATTTATTGAAAGACATTAACAAACGTCTTAATATCACAGTTCTGTTGATTACGCACCAAATGGAAGTGGTAAAATCGATTTGTGATGAAGTGGCGGTTATCAGTCATGGAAAATTAATCGAGCAGGGAAGTGTGGGGGAGATTTTTGCAGATCCGAAACACGAATTGACAAAAGAGTTTATTGCTTCGTCTTTACATATTGATGTTCCAGCGGTTTATCAGGAAAAATTGCAAAAGCAAGATAACGGAAACTTGAATCCGTTATTGAAATTGGAAATGACAGGGAAATCGGTTAACGAACCTGTTATCTCTGAGGTTTCAAGACTTTTTGATACCGATTTCAAAATTGTAAGCGCGCAAATGGATCAGGCTGGCGAAGTGAATTTTGGTGTTATGCTGATTGAACTTTCAGGAAAACGCGAAAACTACGATGCTGCGATTCAATATTTTAATTCAAAACACATTAAAACAGAAATTATAGGTTATGTCTGATTCTCTTATAGATTTATTAGTAAAAGGAACATGGGAAACCATTGTGATGACTTTTGTATCGGGCTTTTTCGGTTTTTTATTAGGACTGCCAACAGGAATTTTACTTTTCCTGACTCGTAAAAATCAGATTTTAGATCAACCCGTTTTAAATAGAATAGTATCGGTTATAGTAAATGTTTTTCGTTCTATTCCATTCATTATTTTAATCGTTTGGATGATTCCGTTTACACGTGCTATCGTTGGAACTTCAATTGGTGTAAGTGCGGCTTTGGTTCCGTTAAGCATTGGTGCGGCGCCGTTTATTGCGCGTTTGGTAGAAAATAGTTTGCTAAGCCTTCCGTCAGGATTAATTGAAGCAGCGAGAGCTTTAGGAGCAACGCCACTTCAAATCGTTTACAAAGTATTATTGCCAGAAGCGTTGCCGTCTTTAATTAACGCAGCATCCATTACTCTAATCACACTTGTAGGTTATTCTGCAATGGGAGGAGCTGTTGGAGCAGGCGGTTTGGGGCAAGTTGGATATCAATACGGATATATCGGTTATGACGCTGTGACAATGAATTCTGTTCTGGCTTTATTGGTTATCTTAGTCTTTATAATTCAGTTTGCGGGAGATAAATTATCAAAGAGATTCGATCATAGATAATTTAGTTGAAAGTCGAAAGTCGAAAGTCGAAAGTCGCAAGTCGAAAGTTGAAAGTCGAAAGTCGAAAGTCGCAAGTCGAAAGTTGAAAGTCGAAAGTCGAAAGTTGAAAGTTCAAAGTTCAAAGTTCAAAGTGAAATTTAGAAATTAAAAATATACCATTATTATGAAAAAAAATATAGTAAAAATCGCTGGAGTTTTGGCTCTGGCATTAGTTTTATCAAACTGCGGAAGCGATAAAAAGAATGATCCTCATTTTATTAAAGTGGGAGTTGCTTCTGGACCAGAATTAAAAGTGGCTGAAGCAGCTAAAAAAGTAGCGAAAGAAAAATTCGGATTAGAAGTTGAATTGGTTTCTTTCAACGATTATGTAATTCCAAACGAAGCTTTAAGCCAAGGAGATATTGATGCAAATGCTTTTCAGCACAAACCCTATTTAGACGAGCAATCAAAACAAAGAGGTTACAAATTGGCTATCATCGGAAAGACTTTTGTTTACCCAATTGCAGCTTATTCAAAAAAGATAAAAAGCCTTTCTGAATTGAAAAACGAAAGCACGATTATTATCCCAAATGATCCAACAAACGGTGGACGTTCTTTATTGCTATTGCAGAAAAACGGATTATTAAAACTAAAAGATGGTGTTGGTTTATTGCCAAAAGTAACAGACATTGTGGGCAATCCTAAAAACTTAAAAATTTTAGAGTTAGAAGCGCCACAATTGCCACGTGCTTTAGACGATGAAAATGTTTCTATTGCGATCATCAACAATACTTTTGCTTCTGCTGCAGGTTTGGTTCCATCGCGCGATGCGTTGTTTGTTGAAGATAAAGAATCTCCTTATGTGAATTTGGTGGTAAGCCGTGAAGACAATAAAAACGAAGAAAAAGTAAAACAGTTTTTACAAGCTTTTCAATCTCCAGAAGTAGAAAAAGAGGCTCTAGAGCAATTTAAAGGCGGAGCTGTAAGAGGTTGGTAAATTTTTTAGTTATGAGTTATGAATTATGAGTTATGAGTTTCGGTAAAACAACTTATAACTCATAATTCATAACTCATAATTTTATAAAGTAATGTTTTGATTTTGTAAGGCTTACGTTTTTTACTTGAATTAAATTTAAGGTTCAATTTTAAAACAAAAGCCATGAGATCAATTTGGACAGGTTCGGTAAGTTTTGGATTAATTAATATTCCGATAAAGATGTTTTCGGCGGTGCAGGAAAGCAGTTTGGATATGGATATGCTTGACGCGAAAGATCACGCCAATATCAAGTTTAAGCGTGTTAATGAAAGTACAGGAAAAGAAGTTGATTTTGCAAACATCGTGAAAGGATACAAACTAGATGATAAATATGTCATCTTAGAAGATTCTGATTTTGAAGCTGCAGACGCTATTAAAACCAAAACAATTGACATTGAAAGTTTTGCTTTCGAAAAAGAAATCCAAAGTATCTATTACGAACAACCCTATTATCTCGAGCCAGACAAAGGCGCAATGAATGCCTACGGATTGCTTCGCGATGCGCTTGAAGTTTCCGGAAAAGTAGGCGTGACCAGATTTGTTTTGCGAAATAAAGAAAGTTTGGCAATTTTAAAACCATACAAAAATGTCATTGTTTTAAACCGAATCCGTTTCGAGCAAGAAATTAGAAATACAGAAGAATTGAAGCTTCCGCCAATGTCCAAAAAGTCTACAAAAGAAATGGATATGGCCGAAAAATTAATCGATCAGCTAACAGAGAAATTTGATATTTCTGGTTTTAAAGACGAATATACCGCCAAGCTTTTGGACATTATTAAAAAGAAAGCCAAAGGAAAACCACAAAAAGCAGCCCCAAAATTAAAAGTCGTACACAAACAAAACGACGATTTAATGGAAATGCTAAAAGCCAGTTTAGAAACCAAAAAGAAAAAGTCTTCTTAAACCCGTTTGGTGGAATTAAAATAGTATAAATTTTGACGCAGATTAGGCGGATTCGTTATCACGAAAACGCGGACAAAAACGGATTTTTAAAAAAGAATTTAAAAAAAAGAATTTAAAAAAATCCGTTTTTGTCCGTGTTTTTACGAAGTAAATCCGTTTTATCCGCGTGCTATTTTATTCAAAGTTATATTTTAATTATAATTCACCCGTTGGGTTTCTTAAGTGTTTTGATTGGCTTCCAGTTTATGAATAATCTTTTTAATATTAGCTCCTTTAGACAAAACGGGTTTCCACAAATCGCCTTTTTTCTCAAAACGGCTTAACACATTTTTGATAGTAAATTGCGATGGATGCAATTTCTCATTTACCTCACTCCATTCTAAAGGCGTAGAAACTGTTGCGCCAGGTTTTGGTCGCACTGAATAAGGCGCTGCCAAAGTTTGTCCGCGTCGGTTTTGCAGAAAATCGATATACAATTTGTTGTTTCTTTTTTTGATGCTTCGATCCACTGTCGCAATATCTGGAAGTCTAGACTGCACTTCTTTGGCGATCAGTTCTCCTAGAATTTTAATAGAATCATAATCGTATTGCGCGCCAAGCGGAATGTAAATATGAAGTCCAGAAGCACCCGAAGTTTTACATAAACATTCAGTTTCCAATTCGTCTAAAACTTCTTTTACAACCAAAGCCGTTTGAACCACTTGTTTAAAATCATCTTTTGCAGGATCTAAGTCAATAACCAGCCAATCTGGATTTTGAATATGTTTAATGGTCGAATTCCACGGATTCATTTCGATACAGCCCAAATTGGCCATATAAAGCAAGGTTTCTTTATTGTTGCAAATGAGATAATCAATATTTGCATTGTTGGATTCTGAGAAGATCTTTTTGGTTTTAAGCCATTTTGGAATTTTATCGACATCAACATCTTTTTGATAAAAACTTGGCGAGTCAATTCCGTTAGGAAAACGGTTCATCGATTCTGGGCGATCTTTTAAATAGGGAAGAATCAATTCTGAAACTTCGTTATAGTATTGAACAATTTCGCCTTTTGTAATCTTGTCTTTCGGGAAATAAATTTTGTTCTGATTGGTCAGATGCAAAACGGTTTTTCCAACTTTCAAATCGAAATCATTCTCGGTCTTAATTTCTGTTTTATTTTTTGTAGCGGTCATTTCTTTTGGGTTTAGTTGTGCTGCAGTAACGTTTTTGAAAGACAAAAGAACTTCTTCTGCCTTTTTATCTACTCGTATTCCGAGATAAACGGGATGTCTCAAATACTGGTCCTGCGTCCATTCTGAAAACTTCACCTGACAAACGACTTTTGGTTTTACCCATTGAATTTTATCTCGTATCGGAATTTTTTCGTCAAGGGGAGAAGTAGCAATAAAAAGTGGTTCAAGTTTGGCGTATAAATCTTTTAGTGTAGTTTCTGTAAAACCAGTTCCGCATTTACCAATGTATTGCAGTTTTTTACCATCATATTGTCCTAGTAGAAGTGCCCCAAAATACTTTCTGGAATTTTGAGGTGCTGTAATTCCGATTATGATTGCTTCTTCTTGGTTTGACGTTTTTATTTTCAGCCAATTGGTGCTTCTTCTATTAATAGAATACGTACTGTCAGCTCTTTTGGCAATAATGCCTTCTGTTTTATTTTTTACCGCTTTTTCAAATTGTTTAATTCCATCTCCAACGGTATGTTCAGAAAACAAAACATTCGAAAAAGGGTATTTGTTAAAGAGAATTTTAAGCAGTTCTTTTCGTTCCAAAAGCGACAATTCGGTTATAAGATTTCCGTCCAAATTCAATAAATCAAAAACATAATATTTTAGGTTTCCGATTCCAGTTTTCATATAGTTTTGAAGCAGTTGAAAATCGGCTCTTCCAGCATTATTTTCTACTACAATTTCGCCATCCAAAACTACAGTGTGATCGATTTGTTTGAGTTCGTCAGCAATGGGTTTGAAATTAACGTTAAAAGAAATTTCATTCCTGCTATACAAATCAGCTTGCTGTACATTTATAACCGCAATAGTTCTGTAGCCATCGTATTTGTTTTCGAAAATCCATTCCTCATCATCAAAAGGTTTTTCGCGTACGGTTGCGAGCATTGGTTTTAAGAATCTGGCTATTTCAACTTTTGGATTGGACTTTTTTTTTATTGCTTTTTTCTCAGTAGGTTTTTCTTCTGTTTTTACAGCTAGTTTTTTATATTTTTCCTCCAATTGTTCCAAGCTTCTTTTGGAAATAACCGATTTGTCTTTTTCTAAAATATCGTCAACAGAAGCATATTTGTCATTTTTCTTGATTAAAAGCCATGCATTTTCTTGTTTTCCGTGAAGTTTAACTAATGAAAATTCGCCTTTCAGTTTTTTGCCTTTTAACACAAAACTCAAGCGTCCTTTTGCGAGATCGCTTCGCAATTGTTTTTCGTCAGAAGCTGTTTTTTCGTCAGAAGCATATGTTCCGTTGTCCCACACAATCACATTTCCAGCGCCGTAATTTCCTTCGGGAATTGTGCCTTCAAAATCTTTATAACTATACGGGTGATCTTCGACCATCATGGCCAAACGTTTTACTTCTGGATCCATAGATGGACCTTTTGGCACTGCCCAGCTTTTTAGAACACCATCCATTTCTAACCTAAAATCATAATGAAGATGCGATGCGGCGTGTTTTTGAACGACAAAAATCAGTTCGTTTGCCGATTTTCCGATCTTTCCTTTAGGTTCTCGAGTTTGTTTAAAATCTCTTTTCTCGTTGTATTTAGACAGTGACATAAGCTTTGAGAAGTATTAATAGCGTTAATGTAATAGAGTAGAGCGCCGTTGCGGTAACAGCAAAAATAATATGGGCAAAGAACAGCTGAATGTAATAACCTTTAAAGTCAATTGGGGGTTGATGATCGGTCATTTTAAATATAACAATCCAGCTGAGTATGCCAATTACACCACTGATAACTCCTAGTAGGAGAGCATTGAGTGGCGAAACTGATAACATATTCTTTACCCATACTATGTAATATTCCATAACAAATAGAAAACCAATAATGTAATGTATCAGCCATCCCCATGTTTTCTGAGATTTTTCAGAAAGGCTGATGTTTGTTTTTTTTAGAGCATAACTCAATAAAACAGGTTCTTTATACAATTCTCTAAAGCTTTTCGACATCGCATAACTAAACCAAGTCATGGCCGACGTCGCCCCAATGGCAACTAAAATTAATTGTATAATGATGTAAAAATCCATAAGCCTTTTTTTGAATTAAAACTCTATTTCAAAGTTACTTTCAAAAAGCTTTTTTCTGTTATAGGATTCAAAAAGGTACTTATATAATTATCAGTAATGCATTGATTATCATGTTTTTTAGGTTCAAATATTATAATCCTTGCGGTTAATTGTATAAATTTTAAGCTGAAAAGCAATCTAACTTTGTTATCCTATTTTTTGAGAAATGCCTCAATTACAACAATAGTTCATTGAATGATAAAATTGTAAATCGACAGAAAATGAAAAATTCAAAAAAAACAAACCAAGACAATTCTGATGGAAAACAGAATGATTTAGAATATAACAAATCAAATGCTGAGAATGAGTTTTTAACTACTAACCAAGGTGTTAAAATAAATGACAACAACAATTCTTTAAAGTCTGGAGAAAGAGGCCCTTCTCTTTTAGAAGATTTTATATTACGAGAAAAAATCACCCATTTTGATCACGAGCGAATTCCGGAACGCATTGTGCATGCGCGAGGTTCTGGCGCTCACGGCTATTTTGAGCTTTACAAAACAATGGGAAAATATACTAAAGCGGGATTTTTAAACGATACGAGTACTAAAACACCTGTTTTTGTACGATTTTCGACTGTGGCAGGTTCGAGAGGTTCTACCGACTTAGCGCGAGATGTTCGTGGTTTTGCAGTGAAATTTTATACGCAAGAAGGTATTTTTGATTTGGTAGGAAATAATATGCCTATATTTTTTATTCAAGACGCCATGAAGTTTCCAGATTTAGTTCATGCTGTAAAAGCAGAACCTCATAATGAGATTCCGCAAGCTGCTTCAGCGCATGATACTTTTTGGGATTTTATTTCGCTAATGCCCGAATCGATGCATATGATTATGTGGGTAATGAGTGATAGAGCGATTCCAAGAAGTTTAAGAATGATGGAAGGTTTTGGTGTTCATACTTTCCGATTTATAAATGATAAAAATGAATCTCATTTTGTAAAATTTCATTGGAAACCAAAATTAGGAACACACGGAGTGGCATGGGATGAAGCACAGAAAATTTCAGGAAAAAACTCCGATTTCCATAAAAAGGATTTGTGGGACGCTATAGAAGAAGGTAATTTTCCAGAATGGGAATTGGGCGTACAGATTATTCCAGAAAGCGACGAACATAAATTTGATTTTGATTTGCTTGATCCGACGAAATTAGTTCCAGAAGAATTAGTTCCTGTAACGATTATCGGAAAAATGGTTTTGAACAGAAATCCAGATAACTTTTTTGCCGAAACAGAACAGATTGCTTTTCATCCGGGCCATATCGTTCCTGGAATTGATTTTACCAATGATCCTCTATTGCAAGGCAGATTGTTTTCGTACACCGATACACAGTTATCAAGATTAGGCAGTCCGAACTTTCATGAAATCCCAATCAACAGAACCATTGCGCCAATGCATAACCACCAGCGAGACGGTCATATGCGTCAGGAAATTGCGGTAGGAAAAGTGAGTTATCATCCCAATTCTTTAGGAGGAGGCTGTCCGTTTCAAGCCAAAATGGATCAAGGCGGATTTGTGAGTTTTAACGAACGTGTAGATGCCCATAAAGTGCGCGCGAGAAGTAAAAGTTTTGCGGATCATTTTAGTCAGGCGAAACTTTTTTATAACAGTCAGACACCAATTGAGCAAGATCATATTGTAAGCGCTTTATCTTTTGAACTAGGAAAAGTTGAAACAGTAGCAATTAGAGAAAGAATGCTCGGTCTTTTAAATCAAGTCGACTCCAGTTTAGCGACAAAGGTTGGTAAAAATTTAGGGATTCCAGTTCCGAAAGATATTGAAAAACCAATGAATCACGGAGTTGGAGCGGATGATGAAGGCAAACAAGAACCGACTAAACCAAACCAAAACATAACTCCTTCAGATGCATTGAGTATGCTTAAAAATCCAACTATTTCGAATACTATAGCTACGCGACAGATTGCTTTTTTATGTGCAGAAGGTGTCAATGCCGAGTCGGTGAAAGTTATGAAAACCGCTTTGCAAAATGCGGGCGCAAAAGCCGTTGTTATTGCACCTCATTTAGGAACAATCGTTTCTGAAGAAGGAACAGAGATTCCTGTGGACCAAACGTATAAAATTGCTGCATCGGTACTTTTCGATGGTGTTTTTATTCCTGCGGGAAAAGGAATTGCAGCTCTTTCAAAAATTAAAGAGGTAAAAGAATTTTTAAACGATTCTTATCATCATTGTAAATTTATTGCAGCTGAAGGAGAAGGAATTCAGATTATAAAAAACAACAGCGACATCAATAATGATCCTGGAGTCTTAATGAGTGAAAATCGTTCAGATAAAAACTTAAGTGTTTCTTTTATAAAAGCTTTGGGAAGACATCGTTTCTGGGAAAGAGAAAAAAATCTTTAAAAAACAATATAAAGGCTGTCTAAAAAGACAGCCTTTTTTGAGCAGAAAAAAAATTAAGACAATCTTATTCAAACATAGCCCACGGTTTCAACCGTGGGACGCAATGTAGGGTTTAATCTGCATGTCTCCCACGGTTGAAACCGTGGGCTATGTTTTATATTCGAGATGGGGAGAGTTCCAAAGGGGTTATGTTATTATGTGTTTGAGAAAAATCATTTCTCAACAATTATCTCCAAGCATTTCTTTAAAATAGCAACCGCTTTTTCCATTTCTTCTTTCTCCAAATGCCCAAAACCTAAACGTGTTGCGGTAAGATTTTTGGTCTGATATAAAATAGTTTTCGGCAGAAATAATCCATGATTCGAACATTCTTTCTGAAATTGTATCAAATTAAAATGATCCAGCCATTCCACCCAAATCGCAAGTCCACGTGGTGGAACCTTAAATTTGATTTTGCCTTTAAGTTTTTCATCTAAAAGCGAAACAAAATGATCACGACGTTCTTTATATATTTTTTTATTCTTTTTAGAAAGCCGGTGCACTTCGCCTTCATTAATCCATTCGGTTAAAACTTGTTCTTTAATAACATCAATTTTTGGTTCGAGAATATTTTGATGTTTTTCAAGTTCTTTTATAAATTCAGATGGAGCAGCAACAAATCCGTAGCTGAATCCAGATGGAAGCGATCTCCCGAAAGAGCCAATGTAAACGACTTTCTGATTGGAATCAAATGCAGCTAAAGGTAAAACAGGATTGTTGTCGTAATGAAAATCAAAATCGTAATCGTCTTCCAGAATCACAAATCCGTATTGATTGGCCAATTCTAGAACTTCAATTCTTTTTTTCGCGCTAAGCGAAATAGTCGTTGGATAGTGATAATTGGAGGTTAGGTACAAAACTCGAATTTTGTTTGTTTGGCAGACTTCTTTCAATCTTTTGGTGTCGATTCCATCCTCATTTACAGGAATAGAAACAATCTGTGCGCCGGTATTGGTTAGCGTCATATTCGACATATAATAACCTGGAGAAGCGACAGCCACTTTATCATTCGGAGCAATCAATACTTTCGTAACCAAATACAAAGCAATTTCGTGGCTGCTTGTCGTAAGCAGATTCGAAGTAGAGATGCGAATTCCTCGAGTAAGATTGAGATAATTAGAAAAATGCGTTTTAAAATTCGAATGTGAACGCAATTCTATCTGTTCGTAGGTTTTAGATGTTTTTCGTCGCTTTAATTTTGAAACATATAATCGAGCCAAAACATCGGTTTGCACCAATCGTAAATCGGGCATTCCATCATTAAATTGATGCGGAAGATTACTGATTTCAATCGGATTTTCTAGAATAGTCGAACGCTGAAAACTAAAGCCAATATTTTCTTCTGACGAATTATGATCTTTCGAAATCATAAATTCAGCCTTGTTTTTTTGTTTTTGCTGCGATAAAATAAACGTTCCTTTGTTAGGAAGCGTTTCAATCCAGCCTTGTGATTCTAAATCTTGAAAAGCTTTGATTAAAGTATTTCGGTTAACGGAAAGCACTTTGCACAAAATTCTAGTGCCTGGAAGTTTGGTGCCTTCGGGAAGAAAACCTGTTTGTATGGCTTTGATAAACTCAAAAACAATCTGCAGGTATATTGCAGTGCTTTCTTCTGGTTTAAGCTGAATAAAGCTTTTAAAAGGAATTTCAACCGGACTATCCATAATTAAAATCTGGTGCTTTTGATTAGTACGGCAAGATACTGCTTTTCTCAAAATTTTTAGAAAAAAGAAAAGCAGTTCTATTTTATACAAACATCAGAAATCATAACTAACAAACAATTACGTTAATCCGGCTGAAATTATTTTTTATTTCATGAATAAAATCTAATTTGATCTGCTGAAATCTTATTAGATCTGCTTGAAATATTTTTGCGAATAGATTATTTCACGCAGATTTAAAAGATTAAAGTAGATGTGCGCAGATTAAATTTAACCTGCTGGAAAAAGAATTTAGACTTTAAAAATCAATTTCTTTTTGTAGAAAATCCATAAGATGAAAGACCAGAAAATGGCATAAGACAAAGCATAAGCCAATGATGCATTCAACGGATTTTCGAAACATGGAACAATTCCATGATTATAAATATAAGCTTGAAGGCCAATTTCTTCGCCAGCAGTTTTTGGATCGGCAACTTTTATTGCACTTAAGGCTCTCGGAATTATTCCAGAAAAGAAAAACACAATCATTGGGTTTACACCCCAAATCAAGAATAGTTTCGTCCATTTGTTATATCCTTTCATATCAATTATATAATATAAAAGCGTTAAACAGATTGTTGCAATTCCGGCGGTATATAGAACATACGAACTGGTCCAAAGCGATTTATTAATCGGAAAAAAGAGATTCCAAAGTAAACCTCCAATTAATAAAACAGTTCCTGTAATGGCTGTTTTTTTTACAATTTCGATTTTATCAATTGGCAAGTTTAAAAGCTGTCCAATGTACATTCCTAAAATTCCTGTTCCAATGGCTGGCAAAGTGCTCAAAATTCCTTCTGGATCCCAAGTTTTAGATGATGCCCATAAATGTCCGTTTAAAAGAGTATCGTCTAGCCACGCCGCCAAATTGGTTCCTTTATCGAAATTTGCAGGACCAAATCCGGGAACGGGAACAAACGCCATTAAAAGCCAATAGCCTATCAAAAGTGTCGCTAAAACTAAAAGTTGTGTTTTTAAATTGGTCTTTAAATACAAAATAGAAGCAAAGAAATACACAATGGCAATTCGTTGTAATACGCCTGGGATTCTTGTGTCTTCAAAATGCTCTAGTCCGCTAAAGGATAGAGAAATCAGTATGACAAAGATTCCAACAGCAAGAATGGTTTTGACTTTCATTGAAAAGTTTCCTAAAAGAGCGTAAGCCACGGCAAAAGCAATAACCAATCGTACTCCCAATAACGGTAGTCCTTCTAAACCAAATAAATGAATTCGGCTGAAAATGCTTAAAAACAATCCTAAACAGAAAATTCGAAGCGAACGGACTAAGATTTTATTGAAAACACTTCCGTCAAAATGTTTTACAGGCATCGCAAACGGAATCGCAGTTCCCATGATAAAAATAAAAAACGGGAAAACTAAATCGGTAGGCGTACAGCCGTGCCATTCGGCGTGCTCTAAAGGCGCATAAATAGCATCCCAGCTTCCTGGATTGTTGACAATGGTCATTAAGAAGATGGTAAATCCTCTAAAGACATCGAGCGAGGTTAAACGTTCTTTGGTCATGGGGTTAGATTTTAGATTGCTGATTTTTGATTTTAGATTTTAGATTTTTGATTAGAAGAAAGAAGCAAGAGGAAAGATTTTTGACGCTTTCCGATTTGGAATTTGGGATTTTAAATTTGGAATTTACTTCACTATTGCATTTTGAATTATCTGCTGAATTTCTTCTCTAATTTTTCCTTTGGCTAATTTATTTTCGTCGTTCACAATTTCTGGATACGTTCTGTTGGAAAGGAAAACATATACAATTTCGGTTTCTGGATCGGCCCAAGCCATGTTTCCTGTAAAACCTGTGTGGCCAAAACTAGATTCTGAAACGCAGTCGCAAGTTGGTCCGCCTTTATGGACTCTTTTGTCAAATCCTAAACCTCTCCAAACACCTTGGTTTTTGTAATAACAAGTGTTGAAAGCGTCAAAAGTTTCAGGAGAAAAATATTGAATACCACCATAATTTCCTTTCTGTAAAAATAGCTGCATCATTTTGGCAACATCCATACTGTTTGAAAAAATTCCTGCATGTCCCGCAACTCCGCCTTCCATTGCGGCCGCCATATCGTGCACATACCCTTGAAGTTCTTGATGTCTGAAATACGTATCGATTTCAGTTGGTGCGATAGCGCTTTTGTCAAATCGGTCCAGCGGATTGTAAAGCGTATGCGTCATTCCTAACGTGCTGAAGAAATTCTCTTGGCTTAATTCTTCCAGTTTTTTATGCGTTTTTCTTTCTAAATATTCTTTTAAAATAATAAAAGTAAAGTCGCTGTATTTGTATTCTTTTTTAGGAGAAACAGGGCTTTCAGCAATAATTTTCATAATTGTATCATGATAATCATTTCTGATGTAAAGATTCTCAGCCACTTTCGTTGTAAAATCAGGACTTGCAACTTTACTGTAATATTTCTCAGAAGGTTGGTTGTTGCTGTCTAAAGTTGCTTTATAAAATGGAATCCAAGCTTGAAGTCCAGCGTAATGGTTTAGCAAATCTTTAAAAGTGATATTTCCTTTATTAGTTTTTGCAAAAGACGGCAACATGTCTTTTAATTGAGTGTCCAGTGTGACTTTGTTTTTATCGTACAATTGCATCACATTTGGCAATGTTGAAATCATTTTTGAAATCGAAGCGACATCATACAAATCTGTATTGGCTACTTTTTTTCCGTTGTCATAAGTCTGTGCTCCGTAAGATTTCTGGAAAATAACATTTCCTTTTCTAGCTACTAAAACTTGCATTCCAGGAGCCATTTTTCCATCAATTGCTTTCTGTGCGACAGCATCTATTTTTGATAAAACGGCTGGATTCATATTTACGTTCTCGGGAGCTGTAAAAGCCAAGCGATTCAGTTTTTCTGTAGTCAAACCATCATTTACATGGAAAACATCATTAATCGAAACAGGTAATTTTCCCTTTGCTGCAATGGCTCCAAATAGCAATTCTGCAGAAACAACTTGGCTAATATCAGAGTTTTGATAAGAAACTATTAATCCTTCAATATCATCAAAATCTTTGATTGACAGTAACGAATAGGGTTTAGCAAAAACATCCAAAATCACTTTGTTGTGTTTGGCAATTTCTTTCAGCCAAAGCATTTCCTGAAGTGAAAAATCTTGTTTTTCCCAAGCTTTATTTACTTTATGGTAGCTGATAATTACTTTGTCAAATTTTCTCAATTCTTTATTCAGACTGTCAAGATTAGTATCCTTAACTTCTGTAATATCAGTGTATTTTTTTAAGGTTGAAATAAAGGTACTGTTGGTATCTTCGCCCAGTTTTACGTATGCAATTTTTTCGCTTAAATCTTTTATCGGAAGAATTTCTTTCTCATTCTTTAAAACCGTAACAGCATTTTCATATAATGTATACTGAAGTGCATCTTTATCAGAGCTGTTAAGATCTTTTTGCAAGTTATTCAAATCAGCAGGTTTGTATTTGTTTAAACCCGCTTTGAATTTATAATGAAGAATTTTTTTAACGGAATGCGCTAAACGTTCTTCGGTAATTTCGCCATTAGCATAAAAGACTTTTAATTTTTCTAAAGCTACAGGAACATTATCTGGGCAAAGAAAAATGTCATTTCCAGCTTTTAAAACGGCTAACTCAAGATCACCTACGGGTTTAAAATTACTAGCACCTTTCATACCCAAGCCATCTGTAAAAATCAATCCTTCAAAGCCTAATTGTTTCTGAAGTAATTCGGTAACCACATTATAAGAGGCAGAAGAAGGAATATTTTCTCCAGATTCCAAACTCGGAATATTGAGGTGAGCAACCATTACAGAAGCTAAACCTTCGTCAAAAAGCTGTTTATATGGATATAATTCTACTTCATTTATACGCTCTTTGGTCAAAGTAACGGTTGGGAGGGTCTTATGAGAATCGACCGCCGTGTCGCCATGGCCTGGAAAATGTTTTCCTGTACATAAAACACCTTGACTTTGAATTCCTCTCATTAAAGCAGCTGCCTTATTGGCTACATTTGTCTTGCTTTCGCCAAAAGAACGATTTCCAATAATTGGATTCAGCGGATTTGTATTGATATCCAAAACAGGAGCAAAATTAAAATGGATTCCTATTCTTCTGCATTCGCTTCCCATATTTCTTCCCACTTTTTCAATTAGTGCTAAATCCTGAATTGCACCTAAAGTCATATTCCATGGATAAGCATAAGTCGAATCCAAACGCATACTCAAACCCCATTCGGCATCAAGGCCGATGAACAATGGAACTTTGGCTTTTGCCTGATATTCATTTGTTAATCTAGCCTGACGAACTGGTCCGCCTTGAAAGAAGATAATACCTCCGACATTGTATTTTGAAACCAATTCTTTTACTTTATTGACATGAACTGAATCTTTATTGGAATAAGCATTTACAAAGAACAATTGACCTAATTTTTCATCTAAAGTCATTTGGCTGTAAATACTGTCTGTCCAACGATTTTCAGCATCTGAATCCTGAAGAAATGGTTTTTTTTGGGCTTTCGTTTTCGGAATATAAACTTCTTTATTTTCAGTTGAAACAGGTTTGCTTACTACAGTTGTTGTTGTGCTCTTTTTTGAAACACCACAATTGATGATGAAAAAAAGCATTACTGCAAACAATCCTATTTTGATAATATAATTTTTCATGAAATGGTTTTTGGCAATTAAAATGAAATTCTTTCTGCTGAGCGTTTACTGGTAATATAAATTCCGAAATAAGTAAGTAATCCGTTTAACACTATTAATTCATTATCGAAGACATATCCTCCAAATAATACTTTCGAATTTTCATTGATTAAATAGGTGAAAAAAGGTGACAACAGACAGATTATTGGAATTAGCTTATCGTTGACATGTCTTGATTTTTGGAACAAACCAAAAGCGTATAATCCTAATAACGGACCGTACGTATAGGAAGCGACTTTGAAAATCATTCCAACCACTGAGCTGTCATTGATAGTATTGAAAATAATAATCACGAAGAAAATTATCACCGAAAAACTAATATGCACCAAATGTCTCGTTCTAACCGTATTTTTTTTGGTGTTTTCGCTTTTATCCATTCCTAAAAAGTCCACGCAGAAAGAAGTGGTCAAGGCCGTTAAAGCCGAATCTGTAGTCGCAAAAGTCGCCGCAATAATTCCTAATAAGAATACAATTGCAGGAACAAGCGCTAAATGATTTAAAGCAATCTCAGGAAAAAGCAAATCGGTTCTTGGTTTTCCGGTAACTAAATCAGTTGGAATTGAAATGCCGTTTTTATTGGCATAGATGTATAAAAGTGCTCCAACACTCAAAAAGAAAATATTGATGACAACAAATATTCCTGTAAAAGTGAACATGTTTTTTTGTGCTTCGCCAATGTTTTTACAGCTCAAGTTTTTCTGCATCAAATCTTGATCTAAACCTGTCATAGCAATGGTTACAAACATTCCGCCAATGATTTGTTTTATGAAATGGAATTTACTTCCCATGAAATCATCAAAGAAAAAGATCTTGGAGTAATTACTGTTTTTTACTTCTTCAAAAGCGCCAATAGCACTCAAATCCATTCGGTCGCAGATGAAATAAATCGTTAAGAAAACAGAGGTAACTAAGAAGAACGTTTGCAAAGTATCCGTAATAATAATAGTTTTTAAACCGCCTCTGTACGTATAAGAGAAAATAAGCAAAAGCGAAATTAAAACGGTGAAAGCAAAGGGAACATGGTAAAAATCAAAAACAAAACGCTGTAAAACAATCACAACCAAATAAAGTCTGAAGGCAGAGCTAATCGTTCGGCTGATCAAGAAAATAGAAGCAGCCGTTTTATAACTAAAAACACCCATTCTTTGTTCGATATATCCATAAATCGAAGTCAGGTTCATTCTGTAATATAGAGGCAACAATAATTTTGTAATCACAATAAAACCAAGAGCATTACCCAAAACAAACTGAAAATATTTGAATTGTTCTCCGCTGGCGGCGCCAACTTCTCCAGGTACGGAAATGAAAGTCACTCCAGAAAGTGCCGTTCCAATCATTCCGAACGCTACTAAATACCATTTTGAATTTTTATTGGCAGTAAAAAAAGCTTCATTTCCGCTGTCTTTCTTGCTTACTCTGTGTGAGATGTAGAATAATGTTCCGAAATAAACGATAATTAGGAGAAGGATGGTACTTGGTGTCATTTTAGTTTTTTGGTTTTTGATTCTTTTATAAAACTATAAAAGATTTTAATAGTTTTGGTTTTGCTAAACTTATTTTTGTGCCAATAATACGGCTCTTACACTTTTGTGTTCATGAAGTAATTCTTCAGCTACATCATATTCAATATCAAGTTCTTCCATAATCATTTTGATGCCTCGTTTTACTAGTTTTTCATTAGAAAGTTGCATGTCAACCATTTTGTTGCCTTTGACTTTTCCTAATTTGATCATTACTGAAGTGGAGATCATGTTTAAGGTCAGTTTTTGCGCTGTTCCTGATTTCATTCGGGTGCTTCCAGTCAAAAATTCTGGACCTACGATTAGTTCAATTGGATAATCTGCTTCTTGAGCAATAAGTCCATTACTGATGCATGAAATACTTCCTGTTTTTACATTGTGTTCTTTGGCTTTTTTCAAAGCTCCTAAAACATAAGGAGTGTTTCCAGAAGCCGCAATTCCGATAATCATATCCAAACTAGAAATTTCAAATTTTTCCAAATCTTTCCATGCTTGTTCTGTATCATCTTCAGCATTTTCAACTGCTTTTCTGATTGCCGTATCGCCACCAGCAATAATTCCGATAATCATATCATGTGGCACACCAAAAGTTGGCGGACATTCCGATGCATCTAAAATTCCGATTCTTCCTGAAGTTCCTGCTCCAATATAAAATAATCGGCCACCCAATTGCATTTTTTTGACAATGGCTTTAACCAGTTTTTCAATTTTCGGAATCTGTTCTTCAATAATATGCGGTACTTTTTTATCTTCTGTATTAATGTTGGTAAGAAGTTCTTTCACGCTCATTTGATCCAAGTCTTTGTACAAAGATTCTTGTTCAGTTTCAGGATTTTTATTTTTCATTTTTCTTTTTTTTTTGATTTTTGGAACCTAGATTTTTTAACTTTCTGGTTTCACTATTTTACATTAATAGGTTCTATTTTAGCTGATGGTATGAATTGGAATAAAATAATTTCATTTATAATAATTCATTGTTTTTTTCAATTGTCTCTAGTTTTAACTAGGGGGGGCTAGAAATTGTAGGCTTTAGCCAAATTAGTATAAAGCAGAGGCATTGTTTAGGCTAAAGCCATCTTTGCGCTAATTTTATGAACCTCCATCTAAAGATGGAGGCAATTAATTTCTCCAAGAATTTCTATTTTGAAAAACAGGCTGTTATAGTTATAGATGTATTAAAAAGCTATTTATAAATTAGATATTTTGTGCGCATTGTTTTGAAAGCTTCAAGGTCTTTCTGCCATGTTTTTCTGATCTCACTTTCAGAAACGCCACTTTCAATTTGCTGCTGTAATTTTTTTGTTCCTGCGAGTTTGGTAAAAAAGGCATTGAAAAATTTCGTTTTATCACTCGTATTCTGATACGCTTTGATCAGCCATTTTAACTCCAGTTGTTTTAGTTTTGGATATTTTGTCAAGTCTTCGCCAAAACATTCTTTTCCGTTGTATAGAGGATCTTTGGCGCCAAAGTTCGGTTTTGGAGTAAAGCTGAAAGAGGTATTGGTTAAGTACGGAGAACCATAAATTTGAAATTGTTTTTCGGTTCCGCGTCCCATGCTCACATTTGTACCTTCAAAAAGGCATAAGCTGGCGTATAAATTTATTGATTGATCGTTGGGTAGATTTGGAGATGGTTTAACCAATAAACTATAAGGCATTGTTCTTTTATAATCTAGACAAGGAATGACGGTTAGTTTGCATTGCGCACCATCTTTCAGCCATTTTTCTCCATTTACCATTTGGGCATATTCGCCAATTGTCAGACCGTGAAGGAGCGGAATAGGGTGCATACCCACAAAACTTGTAAATTCTTTTTCTAAAAGAGGTCCGTCTACAATAGCACCATTCGGATTTGGTCGATCCAAAACGATAAGCGGAATATTGTTTTCGGCACAAGCTTCCATTACGTAATGCAAGGAAGAAATGTACGTGTAGAATCTTGCGCCTACATCTTGAAGGTCAAAAATCATAACATCAAGACCAGATAACTGCGCTGGTTTTGGCTTTTTATTGTCGCCGTAAAGTGAAATAATAGGCAAACCGGTTTTTGGGTCTTTTCCGTCAACGATATGTTCTCCTGCGTCGGCTGTTCCTCTAAATCCGTGTTCTGGAGCAAAAATAGTTTGAACCGCAATTTTTTTCTCCAAAAGGAAATCCACCACATGAGTTTTGTTGGTTAAAATTCCCGTTTGGTTGGTTACGATTCCAACTTTTTTATTTTTTAAAAGCGGAAGGTATTTTTCGTAATTGTCGGCTCCAGTTTTTATAATAGTGTAATTGAAATCTGCGGAATGATTGATATCAATTGATCGATTTTCTGCAGCATAGGTTGGTGCACAAAACAGAAAAATGGCAACAAAAGTGATTTTTGCTATAAATTTTATCATTTTAAATACAATTATTAGTTAAGACAAAATGGACTAATAAATTAAGATTTTATCGGAGTATACGAATGTTTAAAGTAGATTGGGGAATCTAAAAACTAAGTTCTGAAAATCTGATTTTTTTTCAGGTTGAAATTTTGTTAAGTCTTTTTTATAGGTCACAAAGTGTTTGAAAAAAGAGTATTTTAAAATACTGCCTCTAAAAAATCTTATTTCAGAGGCAGTTTATTATGGAGCAATTTACCTTGTTTTTACTAGTATTACCAGCCTGGATTTTGTTTTAATTCCACACCTTCCGCGGCGTACAAACTAATGTCGTTTGTTGGTATTGGACTTAAGTAATTTTTTGGAGATACAAATAATCTTGATACACCTGCTGCGTAAGGAATTACATATCCGTTTGCATCTACTTTTGTTTTGGAGTTAGTTCCGATTAAAGCCATAATTCTAGCTCCTAAAACCACATCTGGATTGGCATTAGTATCCAAATAATCTCCTTTTTTCCAACGCATAAGATCTTCTTTTCTCATGGTAGTCCAGCTCATAAACTCAATTCGGCGCTCACGGCGAATCTCCCAAATGATAGGATTTACAATTCCTGCTTTTTGTTCTAATGCAGTTGTTCTTTGCGGATCATCTATTTGTACGCCATTAGCAGAAGCATTTGTGCCATCTGTTGTTAAAGTAGCGATTCCTGCACGTGTACGAACTTTGTTGATTGATAAGTTAAGATCGCTATTCGTAACTGTTCCTAATTCTGCACAAGCTTCAGCATAATTCAAATATACTTCGCTTAATGTAAAAACTGGAGCATCAATTTGGTTTTGCCCAATTGTGGTAACCTCTGTACCTGATGTAGCAGGATTGTTATACAATTGAAACACATAACCTGTAATAGAGGTTAAACCATTATAAGGCTTGTCAGAATAAGCATAATCCGCTGTACTGAAGGCTTTAGCAAATCTTGGATCTCTATTAGCAAAAGTATTGGCAATAGTGTTATCACCTAAGTATTGTGCGTTTCCGGCTTGTTTAATTGGTAATCCATTTGTCGTTACATAACTTTCAGCTGCAAATTTTGTCAATCCGTTTTGAACAGTAGAAGTGTTTGTATAAGCTTGTACTGAATTTCCTAACACACCTTTGATGTATCTTTTTGTCAAAATTACTTCCGTGTTTCCTAAAAGCTCAACAGAATTGTAAAGCGCTTTCCAATCTGCATTTAGTTTATACGAACTATTGTTCATGATAGCCAAAGAAGCGTCTTTTGCTTTTTGAAGATAAGCATTTCCATTTTGTCCTGCGTTGTATTTTCTGTAAGTTCCTTCGCTTAGACATACACGGCTTAGTAAGGCATAAGCAGTATATTTATTTACAGTAACGTTATTGTCATCAACGTTTAACAGCATTGGGATTGCTTCTTCCAGATCCTTAATTACATTATCAACCACTTCGGCTCTGCTTAAAGCTGGTTTGTATACATTAGGATCGCTTTGAGCTAAATATTGGTCTGTATAAGGCACATCACCAAATTGTTGTGCTAAACGAAAATAAGTGTGCGCTCTAAAGAATTTTGCAACACCGATATAGTGATTTTTTTTCGTTTGATCCATAGGTACATTTGGTACTCTTTGCAACATAAGATTGCAACGACGAATCAAAGTGTAATACTCGTTCCAGTTAGTGCTGGTTGCATTAGCCGCTGTAGGGAAGTTGGTGAAAACGTTCATGGCTAAGTTGTCATCGATTAGCGACGTAGAGGTAGCATGAAAGTAAAAGTCAGCTGTTGTTCCGGCATTATTTCCATACCCATTAAAGGTATTGTAGTTTAACCAAGAATAGGTTTTTACGTTATTTTCGGAAGTCCAAAAATTGTCATCTGTAAACACATCTTCAGGAGGTGTATCTAAAAAATCGGAACAGCCAACAGTAAGACTTGCAAAAGTAAGCAAGGCAACTGACAGTTTTATTCTGGAGTTTATTATGAATTTTCTCATTTTGATTATTTTTTAATTTTTAAATACCTTATTTAGAATGCAATTTGAACACCAAACGACCATGTTTTAGAGTACGGGAAAGTTCTTCCCCAAGCTGCTTCAGTTTCATTGATTTCAGGATCTACTGGCAATTTGCTGCTCTTCCAAGTAACTAAGTTTAATGCTGAAATGTATGGTCTGATTTTATCAATTCCCGCTTTTTGAGTAATGCTTTTAGGAATAGTATAACCAAGAGTTACCGATTTCAAACGCAAATAAGACATGTCTAATAAATAACGTGATTGCGCCACAAAGTTGTTTGATCCAGGTGCATAAGCTCCAAATGCATTACCAGCATGACCAGGATATGGATTCGGGAAATACGCATCTGTATTTGTCGGTGTCCAGTAATCATTCTGATTTACATACATAGCATCAGTTCTGTTGTAGAAAGGCAAGATCAAGTCAGAAGTTGCCCAATATTGACGTTTACCAACTCCTTGGAAGAAAGCATCAATGTCAAAGCCGTATAAAGCACTTCCTAAACGAATTCCATATTGGTAGCGTGGTGTTGTATTACCAATCACTTTTAAATCCCCAGGATTAAGAGCTGTTCCATCTCCTCTTGAGATTACTCCGTCTCCATTTAAGTCTTTGTACAATACATCTCCAGCACCAAATTTAAATGCACCTGTTCTAATGTTTTTATAATCAACACCGTTTACGATTAATCCTGTAGCATCAACTTGATCTGTAGTTTGAATTAATCGGTCTGTTTCTAATCCCCAGATTTCGCCTAATTTTTGACCTGCATAAAAAGATCCCAAAAGTTTAGAAGAGTTGTTCCATTCTGTTACTTCAGTAGTATTGTCAGAAAGTGTTAGATCTGCATAAACAGTAACGTTTTGATTGATGGCTTTGTTAAAGTTAAGCGCTAACTCCCAACCAGTAGTTCTTAAATTTCCTGAGTTTGTATTAGCTGCTGTTTGACCAAATGAACCCGGAAGCGTTTTCCCTGGAGCTAACATTCCTTTAGTATCACGTTGGTAGTAATCAAATGTTATTCCTAACATATTAAATAATCTGATATCGATACCTACATCTTGAGTAGTTACTTTTTCCCAAGTTAAATTCGGATCAACATTTGTTGGTTGATTTACAGAAGGTGGAACAGTTGAACCACCTCCTAACCAAAATGGATTAGAGTTAGTCATCGTTGGTAAAAAGGCATTTGCTGCGATATTTTGATTTCCAATCGAACCAACAGATCCGCGAATTTTCAAATCATTCAACCAGCTTCTTGTGCCTTCCATGAAGCTTTCTTCAGAAATTCTATATCCAACAGAAGCAGAAGGGAAGAATCCCCATTGTTCATTAGCAGGGAATTTTGATGAACCGTCGTAACGTCCATTGATTTCCAATAGATATTTTCCTTTGTAATCATAATTCACACGAGCAAAAAATCCCGCAATTGCATATCTTGATAAACCTGGATTTAAGATAGCAGTAGATACAAGAGGTGAAGTAAATTGATCACCAATAGCTAAATTAAATTCTGGTTTGCTTTTATCTAAAAGTGTATTTCTACGAGCATACGTTCTTTCAAAATCATACCATTCTGAGTTTAAACCGCCCAATACTTTAAAGTTATGGTTTTCAGCTAATGTTTTGCTGTAGTTTGCATAAATATTTGCAACATTTCTTGTGTAAGATGATTTGGCTTGTGCAACAAAATCATTTGCACTTTCCATCATTGTAGGTTTTCCTGAAGTTAAATCAGCAGCACTTGTCCACCAATCCCAAAGCGGAATTTGACCACCGTTCATTTTAAGACTTGAGAAGTTATTATTTACACTGTATTCTCCAATAATATTAAAGTCTTTTGTAATTTGAGCAGTAAGTTTTCCACTGATCCTCATATCATTTGACTTGTTTTCATTTTGACTTGCATTTGCCATATATCCTGCCGCATGTCTAAATTGAGTGCCGTTGTAAGTACCATAAGGGAAATAAGAACCCCAACGCATATAATATCCAAAATATCCGTTACCAGTTGTATCAAGACCACTATTATAGTAGTTGAATGGAGAATCATATTCTTGGAAAGTTCCTAATACTTTAAAATCTCCTGTAAGCCAGCTTGCCAATTGTGTTGTGAAACCAAGATTAAGATTGAATCTTTGGTTGGTTTCATTATTGATTTTCATTACACCTTCTTGATTAGCAAGTCCTAACGAAACAATAAACGAACTTTTCTCTCCTAAAGAGCCTTGAGCTGATAAGTTATGAAGCGTTTGTAATGAATTCTTTTTCAACATTTCATCGTGCGGGTTCCAAATTCTGTAGAAGTATTCTTTTCCGCCAATCACGTCAAAATCTTCACCTAAGATCATGTTCTTATCATTAGGATTTCTCGTTGCAGCGTATTTTTCTTTCCAGTTGATGATACCAGGTAATAATGTTTTGTAGTTCATACCGAAAGATTCTGGATTTGCGTTACCAGCTCTGGCTTGTGCATCGATCATCGCAGGAAGCTCTACGGTAGGATCATTAAATTGTACCAAAGAAATTGGGTTGCTTATCGCTACGTTATTGCTGTAAGCGAATCGTACTTTTCCTTTAGCATTTTTACCACTTTTAGTCGTAATCAAAATAACTCCAAATGCAGCACGTGCACCATAAATAGAAGCAGAAGCAGCGTCTTTAAGTACCGACATTGATTCTACGTCTTCAGCATTTAGTAAGGATAAATCACCCGGAACACCATCGACCAAAATAAGTGGTGATCCTGCAGCTTCACCATTTACAATAGTTCCTGCTCCACGAATATTAACATTTGACCCCTTGCTTATATTACCCGAATTGTATGTAATATTAAGACCAGGCGTTGTTCCTTGTAAACCTTTTGTAATATCTGTAATAGGAATGCTACCTAAAGCTTTTTTTACATCAACTTTAGCAACTGCTCCCGTAAGATTTGCTTTTTTCTGAGAAGAGAATCCCACGACAACTACTTCATCTAATTTTGCAGTAGATGATGCAAGAGTAATGGTAAGTTTTTGTTGTCCCTCAATTTTTACTACTTGAGTTTCAGATCCCATGTAGCTAAAAACAAGAGAACGTCCTGAGGCTACACTAATGCTGAAATTTCCATCAAAATCAGTTGTTGTACCGTTTGTCGTTCCCTGTATCACAATACTGACCCCCGGTAAGGGAAACCCGTCAGCTTGGTTTTTTACAGTTCCAGTAATTGTTTTTGTTTGCCCAAATGTCACTTGAATGAACAAAACCAACAATGAAATAAGGAGTAATTTTTTCATAATAATCTGGTTTTTTTTATGGTTGTTGAGCAAATATATCTATTTATTGCATATAAGTGCGTTATTTTTTATTTTTTTTCGAAAAAAAAATTGAATAACGCAACAAAACGCAATTTTTGCCGAAAAATATTTATTTAAATTATTCTCAAAAACTATAAAATGCATGATTTTGCAGTTTTAACGGTCTTTTCTGCTATAAATTGAAATAATTGATATATTTGTGATGAACTTTAACTTTTAAAAAAATATGCTGAAAGCCGAAAGACATAAATATATAATGACTAAGCTTATTGAAGACCAAAAAGTTGTTACAACAGATTTAGCTTTGGCTCTCGATTTATCCGAAGATACTATAAGAAGAGATTTGAACGAATTGGATAGTAAAAACCAGCTAGAAAAGGTCTACGGCGGTGCTGTTCAAGTTAAAGAGAAATCGGCAAATGTTTTTGACATTGCAATTTCTGCTGAAGAAGAAAAAAAGAAAATTGTAACAAAAGCATTGTCACTACTTCATGACGATCAAGTTATTATAATGAGTGGAGGAAGCACTAATCTAGTTTTTGCCAAGTTAATTCCTGCCGATTTAAAAGCTACCATATATACGTATAGCCTTCCAATCGCGATGCAACTGTCTCAGCATCCAAATATTGATTTGATATTTATTGGTGGAAAAATGCAGAAAAACGCAATGGTTACAATAGGTATGGATGTAATTCAGGTGGTTTCTAAAATCAAAGCCGATATTTGTTTCATTGGTGCTAGCAGCATCAATATAAAACAAGGTTTAACTGAAATTGGTTATGAAATTTCAATTGTGAAAAAAGCAATGATTGAGGCTTCAGATAAGGTGGTTTCAATGTTTTCTTCTGATAAGTTAGATACCAAAATGCCTCACGGTGTCTGTGACCTGACAAAATTGGATACCATTGTTACGAATCTAGATCCAGAAGATGAAAGACTAGAAGAATATAAGAAATCTGGGGTTTTTATCTTATAACTCAAACTTATTTAAAATCGATTTTGCGTTTTGTTGCGTTTTTGTAAATTTATTATGTTAAAAAACGCAAAATAATGTATTTGTATGTTTTTTGTATCTATATTTGTTAAAACTAATTGGTGTTAGTCAAATATATTTATGAAAAACAATACTTCATTGGCTTGAATTTTTCTAGTGCATTGAAAGAAGTTTGAAGCTTCAAAGTAGTGCTTTAATAAAATAGATTTCTAATAAGATTAGAAGGTGTATCGCTGTTGCTTAAAATTTTTAAGCAAAATGCAGAAGCGAGACCTATTAAAGAACTAAAAGCCACAGAACCAAATCAATGTCCGATTCTCTTCAACTACAAGAATTAGAAACTTATCTGGAAGGAAGCCTTTTTTATGATGAACTTCATAAAAAAATATACGCCACAGATGCTTCCGCTTATAGAATTATGCCACTTGCTGTGGCGATTCCGAAATCAGAAATTGATATTGTAAATATTATTCGTTTTGCTTCAAAAAATAAAATTTCTATAACGCCAAGAACAGCAGGAACTTCTCTTGCAGGGCAGACGGTTGGAAGCGGAATCATTGTGGACGTTTCGAAACATTTCAATAAAATAGTAGCTTTTGATCCAAAGAATAAAACCATAACCGTTCAGCCCGGAGTCATTCGTGACGAACTGAATTTATATTTAAAACCGCACGGTTTATTTTTTTCTCCCACAACGTCAACTACTAACAGATGTATGATTGGCGGAATGGTAGGGAACAATTCATCAGGGACAACTTCAATTCGTTATGGCGTTACCAGGGATAAAATTGTAGCAATAAAAGCGGTTTTAAGTGATGGAACGCTTGCCGTTTTTAAAGATTTGACTTCTGAAGAATTTATCGAGAAAACCAAAGGTGATTCTTTAGAAAATAAAATCTATAAAACGATTTACGAAGAACTTTCAAACAAAGAAAATCAGGATGAAATCTTAAGAGAATTTCCAAAACCTGAAATTCATAGACGAAATACGGGTTATGCAATTGATGCTTTATTAAAATCAGAACTTTTTTCGGGTACAGAAAACACCATCAATTTAGGGAAACTGCTTTGCGGAAGCGAAGGAACTTTAGCGTTTACAACTGAAGTTACGTTAAAAGTAGATGATCTTCCGCCGACCAATAACATTATGGTGGTGGCGCATTTTCACACCATCCAAGAAAGTTTAGAAGCAGTTGTAGTGGCAATGAAACATCATTTGTACACTTGCGAAATGATGGACGATACGATTTTGGATTGTACTAAAACCAATCGAGAACAAGCCAAAAATAGATTTTTTATTATAGGTGAGCCCAAAGCAGTAATCATGCTTGAAGTGGGTTCGCACATTAGTATGGAAGATGCCGAACTGCAAGCCGATGCTTTGATTAGAGATCTTCAATATAATGGTTTCGGATATGCGTTGCCAAAGATTTATGGAACTGATATTGATAAAGTAAACGAAGTTCGAAAAGCAGGGCTTGGACTTTTAGGAAGTATTGTGGGAGACGATAAAGCAGCCGATTCTATTGAAGATACAGCCGTAGAATTAAGTGATCTTCCAAATTATATCGCCGAATTTGCAGCCATGATGGAAAGCCACGGGCAAAGTGCGATTTATTATGCGCATGCTGGAGCGGGAGAGTTGCATTTGCGTCCTAAAATCAATTTAAAAACAAAGGAAGGTTTACACCAATTTAGAAATATATCCACCGAAGTTGCTCATTTAGTTAAGAAATATAGAGGTTCGCTAAGTGGTGAACATGGCGACGGAATTTTAAGAGGTGAGTTTCTTCCTTTTATGATTGGCGATAAAAACTACGAATTGCTAAAAAGAATTAAAAAAGCCTTCGACCCCGATACGATTCTAAATGTTGGTAAAATCGTGAATGCTTCTAAAATGGATGAAAATCTTCGTTTTGAAGCGGGTAGAGTGGAACCAGAAATTCAAACGATTCAGGATTTCTCTGATAGTTTAGGAATTTTGCGTGCTGCAGAAAAATGCAACGGTTCTGGCGATTGCCGAAAAATGCCTTCAGCAGGCGGAACTTTATGTCCGAGTTATCGTGCGACACGAAATGAAAAAGATACTACGCGTGCCCGTGCCAACGCTTTACGCGAATATCTTACGAATTCTGAAAAAGAAAATAAATTCGATCACGAAGAACTATATAAAGTTTTTGAATTGTGTGTAAGCTGTAAAGCATGCGCAAGCGAATGCCCGAGTAATGTTGACATTGCGACTCTAAAAGCCGAATTTTTATATCAATATCAGAAAGCAAACGGTTTTTCTTTCCGAAATAAAATGTTTGCTTTCAATTCGAAATTGAATGAATTAGGGAGTATTGCGCCATCCATTACCAATTGGGTTTCGAATCGTTTTTTCGTTAAAAAAAGAATGGGAATTGCACCTGAAAGACAAGTGCCGTTATTGGCTCCAAAATCATTTAGAAAATGGTATCAAGCCAATAAAAAACTTCAGGGAAACAACTCTTTCGAAAACGGAAGCGTTTATCTTTTTTGCGATGAATTCACCAATTATTATGATGTTTCGGTCGGAATCGATGCTTTCGAATTATTAACAAGATTAGGTTACAACGTAATTGTAATCGATCATGAAGAAAGTGGAAGAGCATTTATTTCAAAAGGTTTTCTGGAAGAAGCACAAGAAATTGCGAATAAAAACATTACTATTTTTAAAAATATAATTTCTGAAAACACGCCTTTAATTGGTCTTGAACCTTCGGCAATATTGACTTTCAGAGATGAATACCTTCGATTGGCTGGCGATAAAGAAAGTGCTGAAAAATTAGCTAAGAATACTTTCACTATTGAAGAATTTTTCAAAAGAGAAATTACAGACGGAAAAATTCATTCAGAACAATTTTCTGAAAAAGAAAAAAGCATCAAGATTCATGGGCATTGCCATCAAAAATCGTTGAGCAGCGTTGAAGCTTCTTTTGCGATGCTGAATGTTCCAAAAAATAATACAGTTACGATTTACAATTCGGGTTGTTGCGGAATGGCAGGGTCGTTTGGTTATGAAAAAGAGCATTACGAAATCAGTATGCAAATGGGAGAAGATACTTTATTTCCGAAAATTAGAGCAACAGAACCCACAACAGAAATTGCTGCCGCTGGAACAAGTTGCCGTCATCAGATTTTTGATGGAACGGGCAGAAAAGCGCTGCATCCCGTCACTATTTTGAAAAGTTGTTTGAAATAAATTTTTGTATTTTACCGCTACTTTTCAAAATATTATTTTATAAAAAACATCAGTTATGAAAAAAACAATTTACACAATCGTATTGCTTCTTTTAGTTTTTACAACTAGAGCAGCAAAGGTTGATACTTTACAGGTTTTTAGTGCTTCGATGCAGAAGAATATTAAAACTTGTGTAATGGTTCCAGACAATTATAAAAAGGGCAAGAAAGCATTTCCTGTAGTTTACCTGCTTCATGGTTACAGCGGGAACTATCGTTCTTGGGCGAAAGATTTTAAGGAACTAGGAAGACAAGTAGATCAATATGGCTTTATCGTGGTGGGTGTAGATGGAAATTATTCAAGCTGGTATTTTGATAGTCCAATCGATCCGAGTTTTAAATATGAAACTTATGTCGTAAAAGAATTGGTTCCGTTTATTGATAAAAATTATAAAACAATTCAAGATCGTACAGGAAGAGCCATTTCTGGTTTGAGTATGGGTGGACATGGTGCTTTGTATTTGTCTTTCAAACACCAAGATGTATTTGGAGCGGCAGGAAGTATGAGCGGTGGTGTAGATTTCCGTCCGTTTCCTGAAAATTGGGACATCAAAAAACGATTGGGAACAATTACAGAACATCCAGAAAATTGGGATAAAAACACGGTTACCAATATGTTGGATTTAGTAAAAGACAACAAATTAAAATTGATTATCGATTGCGGTGTTGACGATTTTTTCATGACGGTAAACAGAGAGCTTCATGCAAAAATGTTGGCTCTAAAAATAAATCACGATTATATTGAGCGCCCAGGAGAACATAATCTTAAATATTGGGAGAATTCCTTAAAATATCAACTTTTGTTTTTTCATGATTTCTTCAATGAAAGTGTAAAAACAAAGTAATAATAAAGTGTATGTCGGTTCTCACACATGATCGGGATACATAAATTTTGGTTGGTTATCCTAACAGGTTTTTAAAACCTGTTAGGTATTTTTTCGCCACGATTTTCAAATTCCGCGAAATAATCCGTTGAATCTGCGATCCCGATAGCTATCGGGAGCGAGAGAAAAAATAGCCACAGATTAAAAGGATTAAAAAAGATTTTTTTATTGTAAATGAAATTGCTCGCAAAGTCGCAGAGGCGCAAAGAATAAAAATGTTTTAAAAAGAAAAACTTTGCGTCTTCGCGCCTTTGCGAGATTAAAAAAACAAAACCTTGCGAGCATTGCGTAAATCATTGCGCTCTTTGCGGTTAAATTTTAGCCACAGATTAAAAGGATTAAAAAGATTTTTTTTATTGTAAATGAAATTGCTCGCAAAGTCGCAGAGGCGCAAAGAATAAAAATGTTTTAAAAAGAAAAACTTTGCTTTTTCGCGCCTTTGCGAGATTAAAAAAACAAAACCTTGCGAGCATTGCGTAAATCATTGCGCTCTTTGCGGTTAAATTTTAGCCACAGATTAAAAGGATTAAAAAGATTTTTTTTATTGTAAATGAAATTGCTCGCAAAGTCGCAGAGGCGCAAAGAATAAAAATATTTAAAAAAGAAAAACTTTGCGTCTTCGCGCCTTTGCGAGATTAAAAAAAAACAAAACCTTGCGATCATTGCGTAAATCATTGCGCTCTTTGCGGTTAAATTTTAGCCACAGATCAAAAGGATTAAAAAGATTTTTTTATTGTAAATGAAATTGCTCGCAAAGTCGCAGAGGCGCAAAGAATAAAAATATTTAAAAAAGAAAAACTTTGCGTCTTCGCGCCTTTGCGAGATTAAAAAAAAACAAAACCTTGCGAGCATTGCGTAAATCATTGCGCTCTTTGCGGTTTAGTAACACAGTAAATTCCGAAATAAGAACTGTTTAAAATAAAGTATTGCTAATTAACTAAAAAGAAACCATGAAACATCTATTTTTCAGAATACTATTGCTTTTCGTAATAACAGCTGGATTTTCGCAGAATGCAGAAAAAAAGAAAATTATAAAATTTGTACAACTTACAGACTTACACGTTTCTGTGGGAAATGACAATGATTTTTTATTGCAAAACATCGTAAAGGAAATCAACAATTCGGATAATGAATTTGTAGTTGTAACAGGAGATTTAACCAACCGAGGCGCAGATGATGAATTAAAAGAGGTTAACTCGATCCTTTCAAAATTGACAAAACCGTATTACGTTATTTCGGGTAATCATGAAACAAACTGGAGCGAAAGTGCAGGGTTGACTTATAAAAAAATATTTGGAGAAGATCGTTTTGTATTTTCAAAAGGAGATTACGTTTTTATCGGATATCCATGCGGACCATATATGAAAATGGGTGATGGTTTTGTAAAACATGAAGATGTATTATGGCTGGATAAGACGTTGAAAGATAGTCTTAAAGGGAACAATAAAAAAGTGCTAAATTTTGCACATTATCCAATGGATAATAGTGTAAGCAATTATAAAGAAGTGCTTTCTGTTTTGCAAAAATATCCAACTGTTGCTAGTTTTTGCGGTCACGGACATACCTTGAGAAAATATGATTTTTCGGGTTTAAGCGGTTTGATGGGAACTTCTATAACTTCGCTAGATGGTAAAACTCAAAGTTATAACGAATTGATTATCAGTGTTGATAGCGTCAGTATTTATCAAAAAGAAATTGCTAAACCGGGTGTTTTCAAATTTTCTGTTCCAACAAAACCTTCAAAAATTGAAATTCCAAAGGATGATTTTCCAGCAGTTGCACCATTTTTGAAAGATGATGCTTCAATTTATAGTCTTCCTTCATTTGATAAAAAGAATTTTTATTTTGCCAATTCTCTTGGCGAAATACAATCCGTAAATTTGAAAGACAAAAAAATAAACTGGAAAACAAAAACCGGAAATGCCATTTATTTTTCACCGATATTAGTAAAAAGTAATCTTGTAATTGGAACCATAGAAGGAAAACTTTTGGGATTTGATTCGCAATCAGGAAAACAAAAATGGGATATTGCTGTTGGAGGCGTTTTAGTAGGTTCTCCAATTGCTGAAAATAACAAGATTTATACAGCAAGTTCGACAGCGTTTGTTTGTTCTGATGCTGTGAGCGGGAAGGTAATTTGGAAAAAAGAGCTTCCACAATCGTATTCTCAGGGAATACCTTTGATTCAAGGGGATAAAATCATTTTTGGAGTTTGGGATACTTATATCTATTGTTTGAATAAAAATACAGGCGAGTTGATCTGGAAATGGAATAATGGCAATGACAAACAGATTTTATATTCGGCTGGAAATGTGAATATGGTTGCAACAAAAAGCCGACTTTATTTTGTGACGCCACAACGTTTCTTGACTATTTTAGATATTGAAACTGGGAAAACGCTTTTAAGAACGTCAAAATGGAAAATTAGAGAATCGATGGGGAAAAGCCAAGACGGAAAATGGTTTTATGGCAAAACAATGGACGGATTATTGTTAAGAGTGCCTCTTTCTGATGATTTGGAATTGACAGAAGAAAATGTAGAAAAGCAAAGTAAAGTTCTGGATTTGAAGTTAGGATATGAACACAATCCAGCAGGAATTTTAGAAAAAGACAATAAGATTTATATCGGAAGTAGAAAAGGTGAAGTTATCATTGTTGATGCAGATAAATTTGAAATCATAAAACAAATCACTTTAGGGAGCTCAAGCGTAAATGGTTTCACAATCGACAATCAAGGCAGAGTGTGGACTTCTCTTATCGAAGGCGGAATTTATTTGCTTAATTAATATAAAGTTATCCTAACAGGCTTTCAAAACCTGTTAGGTATTTTTTAGCCACAGATTTTTTTTAGCCACGAATTCACAAATTAAAATCAGCTAGATCAGCTAAATCTGCGAGAGAAAAATAGCCACAGATTAAAAAGATTAAAATGATTTTTTTTGCCACAAATTTCACAAATTTTCACAAATTAAATCTGGAGAATCTGCCAAATCTGCGAGAGAAAAACAAACATAAATAAAAATATAAACCTTTGCGAACTTAGCGTTCCCAATAGCTATCGGGATTGCGCTCTTTGCGGTTAAACTATAAAAGTGCAGATGAAAAACGTAAAAATTATAATGCTAGTTTTGCTGATTCATACCAAAATTTTCAGTCAGCAATCTCCAAAGAGAGAAATGCGCGCCGCTTGGATTTCGACAGTAGAAAATATCGACTGGCCTTCAAAGCCCGGTTTGTCAGACAAAGAAATGAAAACTGAAATGATTGCCCTTTTGGATAATCTACGTTCGTATAATCTAAATACTGTGATTTTTCAAATTCGACCAACTGCCGATGCTTTTTACAAATCGACAAAAGAACCTGCTTCACATTGGATAACGGGAACTCAAGGCGTTGCGCCAGGTTTTGATCCGTTGCAAATGATGATTGATGAAGCAGGAAAACGAGGTATGAACGTGCACGTTTGGCTGAATCCGTATCGTGTGCAGAAAGATACCGTTAGGGATGTACTTTCAAAAAATCACTTATATTTTAAAAGACCAGATCTTTTTCTGACGTACGGAAAAACGAGATATTTTAATCCGGGTTTACAAGAAACCAGAGATTTTGTTGCTTCTGTAGTCGGTGAAATTGTTCGTAAATACGATGTTCAAGCCGTTCATATGGACGATTATTTTTATCCTTATAAAATTGCCGGACAAGAATTTCCAGATGAAAAGGCTTTCGCTAAAGAACCGCGTCAGTTTAAAGACAAAGACGACTGGCGAAGAGACAACGTCGATTTAATTATCAAACAAATCAGAGATACTATTATTGCCAATAAACCAGAAGTCGAATTCGGAATTTCTCCTTTTGGAGTTTGGAGAAATAGCGCTAAAGATTCAGAAGGCTCTAAAACTTCTGCCGGAGCGACAAATTATGATGATTTGTATGCGAATATTTTAAAATGGCAAAAAGAAAACTGGATCGATTATGTAACGCCGCAACTATATTGGCACATTGGTTTTGACAAAGCCAATTTTGAAGTTTTAGCAAAATGGTGGGCAGAACACAAATACGGAACAAATATTTATGTAGGTCATGGCGAATATAAGCTTTCAGCTACTGCCAAAGAACCAGAGTGGCGAAGCCCAGATCAAATCGTAAAACAGATTGAAATGATTCGTAAACTGCCTCAAATTGATGGTTCGATGCATTTTACCGCGTCTAATTTTCTGAAAAAAGGCGATACTTTGAGACAGCCTTTAACTCAAAAAGTATATAAATATATCGCTTTGACTCCAGAAGCAAACAGGATTACAAGATTAAAACCAGAACCGCCAACAAACGCTGTAATTGCTAAAAAAGGCAATAATGCAGTTTTAACTTGGAAAGCCGCATTTAACGACAAGAAATATGTGATTTACAGATTTCCAAAAGGAAGAATAACCGATTTCTCAAATCCTGAAAATATCTACTATGTAACCACAGCGCTTAAACTAGAAGTGCCAAATGCCGATTTGGAAAACTATGTTTATGCAGTGACTGCTTTGAGTCAGACCCAGACCGAAAGTAGTCCGGTAGAATTTACGACCAAATAAATGATAGGACAGGACTTCAAAATTAATCAGTAAAAAGATGAAAAAGATAACATTCAGTATTGTCATTATTTCGTTTGTTTTTTTAGTAATGGGCTTTCATTCTTCAAAAAAAATAGTTACGGACGGCAATAACAAAGAAAACGAAGCCTATATCGATTCGATGATGAATAATGCGCTTGAAAAAGGCTTTTTTCCGGGAGCGCAAGTTATTGTCGGTACAGGAGATTTTAATTTGATAACCAAAAATTATGGTTTCCATGATTATGGAAAAAGACAAAAGGTAAAATCAGAAGATGTTTTTGATTTGGCTTCGATGTCTAAAGTTCTAGGAGCAACTTTAGTAACAATGCGTTTGGTTGGAGATGGAAAACTAAAGCTTACAGATCAAGTTGGCGAAATTGTTCCGATGTACAAAAACACAGCGATTTCTGATTTGACTCTTTTTGAGCTGTTGACACATACTTCTGGATTAACGCCAAGTATTACTTTTTATCAGGCGCTGCTTTCTACACCAGATAATTCGCCTTTGTTGAGCAACGAAAAATCGGAGCAATATGTTGAGCCGTTTGATGTTATGTTTGTCAACAAAAACATTGTTTACGATTCAAAATATCTTTCTTTCGAACCTAAAGAAAATTGGGTTCAGATTTATAAAAACATGTGGCTGAACCCAGAATTTTATTCATTGGTTTATGAAAGGATTGCGAAGGCGAATACAAATCCGAGAGGGAAATATTTGTATAGCGATTTGAACTTGCTTTTGGTAAAGCAAATGATTGAAACCAAAACAGGAAAGAAACTCGATCAGTTTACAAATGAAATTTATACAGCATTAGGCATTTCAAAAATTGGATATAATCCGCTAAAATGGACTTCGATAGAAAATGTAATGCCAACTGAAGTGGATAATTTCTTTAGAAAAGATACTATTAAAGGTTATGTACACGATGAAGCGGCGGCTATTTTTGGTGGGGTTTCAGGAAACGCAGGTTTATTCGCTAACGCCGAATCGATTGCCGTAATCTGCAAAATGCTGATGAATAACGGAACTTACAAAGGAAAACAAATTCTAAAAGCTAAGGTCGTAAAAGAGTTTACAGATTCTCCTTTAGCCCAACAAGGCATTTATCGCGGTTTAGGTTTTGACAAAAGAAAGCCAGACGAGTTTTTCACTAAAGATGATTTCGGACACACCGGTTTTACAGGAACATTTTTCTTTATGAACAGAAACACCAACCGTTTTTTAATCATTCTAACCAATCGCGTAAATCCAACCAGAACAAACAGATTAATGTACAAGGATGATTTTAGTGCAAAGATCTGGAGGCAGATTAATAAGTAGTTTTAGCCACTCCCGATTGCTATCGGGATAGAAAGATTAAATAATTTTTTTTCACGCAGATTTTGCAGATTTTAGCAGATTTAATTTTAAAATTTCTCTGCGCCGATCAGCTTAAATGATTTTTATAGCCACGAATTACATGAATTTTCACGAATTGATTTGTGCTAATTTGTGTAATTCGTGGCTTACCAAAAAGGTAATCTGTGAAAATCATTTTAATCTGTGGCAAAAAAACAAAGCTAAATATTTGATTTGTAAGTGATATCTTTCAGCTTAACTTTTGTTTTATTTAATTGCACGCAAAATACATTAGAAATTTATCCGGACTACTTATAATTATTAAACTGGTATACTTTGTTGGTACGGTAACAGGTTACTTTTGCCAAAAAAATAGTAAACCAAAATGAAAAAAATCTATTTTGCTGTTTTTACAGTAATTTGTACCAATTTTTACGCGCAGACCAAGAAAGATTCCATCAACCAAATGGATGAAGTCATTATTAACGAAGGTCGCTTTAACACGCCAATTTCTAAACAAAATAGAAATGTTTATGTGATCTCAAGCGAGACCATTAAAAAACTTCCAGGAAGAACATTGCAAGAAGTTTTGCAATATGCTAACGGAGTAGACATCAGACAAAGAGGGCCTTTTGGAACTCAAGCCGACATCAGTGTTGATGGAGGAAGTTTTGAACAGACTGTTGTTTTATTAAACGGAGCAAAAGTGATCGATTCGCAAACTGCCCATAATATGCTGAATCTTCCTCTTCCGGTTGAGGCGATCGAAAGAATCGAAGTGGTTCGTGGTCCGGCTGCAAGAATCTACGGAATTAACAGTTTGACGGGAGCAATTAACATCATTACCAAAAAACCGACTGATTCCGGATTTTTAGTAAGCACTTATGCAGGTTCTAATTTTGAAAAAGATACGCAAGATACAGGAGATACTTTCTATGGAACAGGAATTCAGGCAGGAGCTGTTTTAGGAAAAGAAAAGCAACAGCATTTAATTTTTGCATCTCACGATAAAAGCAATGGTTACCGCTATAATACGGCATTCGAAAACAATAAAATTTTCTATCAGGGAAATGTACAGATCAATGATAAAAATGAAATTTTAGGATCTGCAGGTTACATCAACAACGGATTTGGGGCGAACGGGTTTTACGCAGCACCTGGAGACAAAAATTCTACCGAAATTGTGCAGACGACTTTTGCTAATATTCAATCCAACCATCAAATTACGGATAATTGGAAAATTATGCCAAGAGTAACATACCGATACAATTATGACGATTACCGTTATTTAGGAAACTCAAATTTAGCAGTTGGTAGAAGTCAGCATTACACCAACTCTATTGCTGGTGAATTGAACTCTACGGTTAAATTATCTAAAGGCGAAATTGGTTTTGGAGCAGAATTTAGAAATGAAAATATTCACTCCTCAAATATTGGAGATCACGATCGCGAAAATGTGGGTCTTTACGCAGAATACCGAACAAGTTTTACGGATAAATTGGATGTAAATATTGGAACGTATTTAAACTACAATTCAGATTATAAATGGCAAATTTATCCGGGAATTGATGCAAGTTATGAGATCACGGATTCATTTAAAATCATTGGAAATGTTGGAACAAGCCAAAGAATTCCGTCTTTCACAGATTTGTATTTGAAACAGACAGGAAACATTGGAAATCCAGATTTAGATTCAGAAAATGCTTTTCAGAGCGAAATCGGATTTAAATACAATAAAAGAGCGTTGAGCTTTAACGCGAATTATTTCTACAGAAAAATTGACAATTATATCGACTGGATGCGTAATCTTACAACGCAGCCATGGCAAAGTCAAAACACGGGAGATCTAAACACAAACGGAATCAATTTACGCGGAACTTACCGATTTGATTTTTCTAAAGATTCAAGATTGAACATTCTTTTAGGGTACACCTATTTAGATTCTGAATTTAAAACAGCGCGTACAGAAACCTATTCGAAATACTCGATTTCTTCATTAAAACATCAAATTACCAATACGATAGATTATCAGTTTAAAAATTTATCTGTAATGTTTGCAACTCGTTTTAACGAAAGAATTACAGGCCCTTCTTATTGGGTAAATGACTTTAGAGTAAGTCAGGCGATTAATAAATTTACCATTTTCTTAGACGGACAAAATATTTTCAATGCAACGTATTATGAAGTAGGAGCAGTGCCATTGCCTTCAAGATGGTTTACATTGGGAGTGAAATTAGTTACTTTTTAATTACTTGATTTAGGAAATTAGATTCATGTAAAAAAGCCTGTAAATGTTACGTTTACAGGCTTTTTTTATAATTAAAAATACAAGTTTGAATAAGATAGCACGCGGATAAAACGGATTTACTTCGCAAAAGCGCGGACAAAAACGGATTTTTTTAATTCTTTTTATAAATCTGTTTTTTTCCGCGTTTTCGTGATAACGAATCTGCCTAATCCGCGTCAAAATTTATACTGTTTTAATTCCACCTAATAGTTTAGATAAACTATGTTTCTATGTGTTGAAAATAATTTAGCAAAGTGAGTTAAATAGTATTGTTTTTTAACCAAAGATTGACATCATCAAACATCTGTCTATTTACGGTATGACCTTCTTCATAAGAATGAAAATCAGGATTTAAGTTTTTGGTTTTTAGAAAATCGGTAGCTTCAAGAGCATATTGATAATTTAAAACGGCATCTTGTTTTCCATGCGAAATAAAGATTTTAAGTTTTTCAAGACGTTTTTCATCTGCCATAAAAGGTTTTATTTCTGGTAAAAGTCGTCCGCTCATTACGGCAATTCCTTTTACTTTTTCGGGATCGGTGAGCGCAACGCTGTAACTCATAATGCCGCCTTGGCTAAATCCCATTAAATAAACTTCATTCGGATTAAAGTTGATTTCAGATTTTAAATCGTCAATAAAATCGATTAGCATTAACCTTGAATTTTCTGCTTGTTGAGTATTTATTTGAGGTTTTCCTGTAGAAAAATCTACCTGAAACCAAGCGAAGTTATTTGCGCCAAAAGTCAGCGGTCCGCGAGCAGCAACCACCACAAAATTTTCGGGCAATTCCGGAGCAAACGAAAATAGATTCTGTTCGTTTCCGCCAACGCCATGAAGCAAAATCACCAATGGCGGATTTGCCGTTTTTACTTTTGGTTCTCTAATTAAATAATGCAGTTTAGTTTTTTCTTTAGTTGAATTCATAATCGTAAAACTCAAAATTGATAGGGTAATAAGAATGGCAAATGCAATCCAAAAAGGCTTTTTTAAAGTCATGCTTTGTCTATTTTTACGGACATCATGTTGAGTGATCCTGCCACCAATTCGTCATTGAAAATAGTTGCTTTTTCATCTTTTTCCTGAAGCGATAAAACGTACAATAAGGGCATATAATGTTCTGGGGTTGGAATTGCCAATTCAAATTCTCTTCCTTGTTTATCAAAATGGATGAGTGAATTATGATCTCTATCGAAAATCATGTTTTTCATTTTTTCATTCGCAATATGCGCCCATTCAAAAGCATAACCCGGAACCATCATTTTGTCCCAAGCCGCAAGACGTAAGTTGTGAACGCTATTTCCACTTCCCACAATTAGAACACCTTTTCGGCGTAAAGCGGCCAATTCTTTTCCTAATTCATAATGGTAAGAAGCAGGTTGCGAATAATCGATGCTCATTTCGATAATCGGAATATCGGCATTTGGATAAAGGAATTTTATCACCGTCCAACATCCGTGATCCAATCCCCAACTGTTATCTAATCCAACCGAAGTGGAAGTGATGAGTTTCTGAGTTTCTAAAGCCAATTCTGGACTTCCAGGCGCAGGATATTGCACATCAAAAAGTGCCTGCGGAAAACCTCCAAAATCATGAATTGTGGGTGGTTTTGGCATTGCGGTTACAAAAGTTCCTTTGGTTTCCCAGTGTGCCGAAATACAAAGTATCGCTCTAGGTTTTGGAAGTGTTTTTGCCACTTGCTGAAAACCTTGTGTGAAATTATTATCTGCCAATGCATTCATCGGATTTCCGTGTCCTAGAAATAGAACTGGCATGCGTTCTGTAGGTCCAAAAGTGTCTACAGCGGTCTTAAGTGAGCTCAGTTTCATAGCTGCAGCTCCGATAGGTAAAATTGCCATGGTTTTTAGAAAATCTTTACGATTCATTTTTTATGATTAATTGCTTAAAAAGTATCTTTAATTTGAGATACAAAATTGCAATTAAATATAACGAAAGAGGTAACGATTTTCGGAAGAAAGGTTGTGTTTTTAAGAAAGAAGCTTTTTCATTTCCTCCCTAAACTCCGTTGGAGTCATTCCAGCTTTTCGTTTGAAAGCGTGTGTAAAATAGGTTTTTTCATTAAAACCGAGTTCGTACCCTATTTCAGCAATGTTTTTATCTGAAGTCATTAATAAGTTTTTGGCTTCGGTTAATTTTCGGGTTTCAATAATTTCCGAAACACTTTGCTGCAAAATATTTTGACAGATATTATTTAGATTTCGGGAAGTCATAAACAGTTTTTCTGCGTAGAAATTAACGTCTTTAGATTCTTTGTAATGTTCTTCTAATAGTCTCAAAAAGTTTTTAAAAGTAGAACTCTGAATTTTTTTCGATTCATCGTTATCTAAATTCAGCTTTCGTCTTTCCGATTCAACAATCGTAAAAAGTGCGCTTAACAATTGTTTGATAACGGCGAGATCTGGAGCTTCTTGTTCGTATTCGTCAAAAATAATTTTGCAGATGGTATCTAGTTTTTCAAAACATTGATTGCTTTGCAAGCTGATATTAGCCTTATCGTGAAAAGAAGCATAAAGGCTGAAAGTGGTTTCGGCAATAAATTCACTTTTAAATCGCAAAACCCACATATCGCAAACGCCATCTTTGATTAGAGGCTTTGCACGATGAATTTTTCCTTGGGTCACAAAACTGATAAAAGGCGCGTCTATGAGTTTGGACTGAAAATCGATAAAATGTTCCAACTGACCTTTATTTCCAATAATAAGTTCTTCAAAATCATGCGCATGCGGTTCGTTTACCGATTGCAAAATTTTTTCAGCTTCCGAAACTGTAATTTTAAAAATTTTGAAAATCTCCGTCATAAGTGGTCTTTAGGGAAATCTAAAGGTAGTTATTATTTCAGAAGTTTTTTAACCTATATTAAAAGGCTTTTTTTATCGAATGGTGCAAAAATCAGGTTTCATTTTATAATATGAAACATAAAACGGTGTACTTCAGGTGATTTGATACTTTGTAACTTATAGATTTGTAGGAAATTATAATTATTATGCTTATGAAAACTACAAATTGGATTACATTTATTTGCGGAATTTGTTTTACAGGTTTCTTGCATGCACAAGAACCGGTAAAAGTTGCTGGGAAAAAAGGATACGATCAGCCCAATCAGTATCTAGTAAAAAATAGTACTGTTCTTGCACCTAACATGGAACCAGTAATGGTAAACGAACAACAGAATAGCAATGTAAAGAAAAAACTTGCTGATCTGGAGAAAAAGTATGGTAAGAAACCGAACATTGTAATTTTTCTTCTAGATGATGTGGGGTACAGTGATTTTGGTTTTAATGGAGGAGGAACTGCGGTTGGAAATGCAACTCCAGCAATTGACCATTATGCTACAAATGGTTTAATATTGAGCTCGGCTTATTCGCAGCCAAGTTGTTCTCCAACAAGAGCTACTATTATGACGGGACAAAATCAGATTCATCACGGAATTCAATCTCCGCCAATGTATGGGCAGCCAGGCGGATTGGAAGGTTTAACAAGTATTGCCAAATTGTTGTCAGGCCAAGGATATACTACTCAGGCTATCGGAAAATGGCATATTGGAGAAAATGATGGATCGCAACCTCAAAATGTAGGTTTCGATGATTTTAGAGGATTTTTGTCAGTATCGGATATGTATACCGAATGGAGAGATGAGGCTTTTAATCCAGAAGTGGTGTTAAGTCCAGAACGCTACGATTATATCAATAAACTGCCTTTTAATAAATCGGATGTTCACGCGGTGAAAGGTGGAAAAATTGAAAACTTATACGAGATCACAAATGATAACATTAAAGATCTTGACCAAAAATGGATGCAATACGGAATCGATTTTCTTAAAAAACAAAAAGGAAGTAAAAAAACATTTTTTCTTTATTATGGAACAAGAGGCTGCCACTTTGATAATTATCCCAATGATTATTACAAAGGGCGTTCTGCAGCGAGAACAACATACAGCGACTGTATAGTAGAAATGAATGATATTTTTAATAATCTAATGAAAACTATTGAAGAAACGGGAGAAGCAGAAAATACAATTGTTTTCTTCCTTTCGGACAATGGACCAGAGGCAGAAGTTACGCCACATGGCCGAACACCTTTCCGCGGAGCGAAAGGATCCACTTGGGAAGGCGGCGTGAGAAGCCCTGCTTTTGTATATTGGAAAGGGGTAATTGAGCCTCGTAAATCTGATGGACTTTTTGATTTTTCAGATCTTTTCAATACCAGTTTGTCCCTTGCAGGTAAACCAGGAGCCGATTTAGCCAAATTAGTTCCAGCAAGTACGTACATAGACGGAATCGATCAGACTTCTTTCTTGATTGATCCAAACGGGGTTTCAAACCGCCGTAGTGTTTTCTACTGCTGGAATGCTAAAGTTTCAGCTGTTCGTGTTGACGAATTTAAATTTGTTGCGCTGCCGCAGATTTTGAACTCTGTGGTTCAGGCTGGACATATTGGCGGATTTAGTGGAACAGTGCAGCAATCTGCTGGTTCAAATATGTTCAATCTGTACACCAATCCTCAGGAGGATGAAACAATCGGAATTAGACACATACCGATGGGAATTCCGCTTCAGGCTGAATATTTACGATACCTCGAAGTATTGAAAAAATATCCGCCAAAACGCCAAATCGGACTTGATTAGTTTTTAAAAACGCCTTTCATGGCGTTTTTTATTTTGCTTTATTACTATATAAAATAGCAGAGAAGAAAAGAATCATATAAACTTTGTTTAAAATGATGTAACAAATTCTTTGTGTAATTTGCTGAATTTTACCATTCTATGAAAACGAAATAATAATCATACTTTCAGTTATGCGATTTCTGATGGTATAAAAAAGTTAGAAAAATGGATACAAGAAATGAACAAAACGATTTATTCAAAGATGGTATAGATCGTACGCAAGAAGCAAATTGGGATCCTATTTTGGGGTATCACATGTATTTTCCAAGTGATGAAAGCCAAGATGAAAATCTAACCGACAGAAACAATCCGATCCACCAGCAAAACACAGGAGATTGGGGAGATGATGCCGATTACGAAGAATTGAGACATAAAAATAATTTTCGTAATGATGTTGCTGAAAATGATGCAACTAAAATCGATTAAAAGATGAAAAGAGCGGAACATTTTCCGCTCTTTTATTTTATAAAGCAGGAAGAGTACCAATTGTACATTTTTCGTTATAACAAGAAAACACCTGTACAGAAACTGCACAGGTGTATTCAAATTAAAAAAAATGAAAAAGTGTGGGGTATTTTTAGATGATTTGAAGATGTGGCCTAACCTGCATACTTACAATATCACAACGTTTAGGCTGACATAGACAGAACAAAACACTCATGGCTATGTCTTCTGCTTCTAGCATCTCCATTTCTTTTATTTTTTCTTTTTGAACTTCTTTTGGTTCCGGTTGCATATCGCTTGTGACCGCGCCAGGTTCTACGTGCGAAACTTTAATTCCCAGCGGATTAATCTCTTTACGAAGTGCTGTACTGAAACCTCTTATCGCAGTTTTGGATGCAACATAAATAACACCGGTTTTTTCTTTTACTTCAGCACTCATAGAGCCAATGTTTACAATATGTCCAGATTGCTGTTCTTTCATTCGGTTGACCGCTTCTTTCGCGAAAGCGATATAACCTAAAATATTGGTTTCTAAAACATATTTCCAATCTTCATAGTTACCTTCCATAATTCCGCCTGCTGGCAAGGCCGCATTGTTAATAAGAATATCTACTCCACCCAGAACTTTGTCTACTCGTTCCCAAATTCTTTCAATGTCTTCTTTTTTTGTAATATCGGCAGTTTCTCCAAATATTTCTCCTTTAGACGATTTAGCTTTAATATCATCCATAGCAGTATAAAAAGCACTTTCGTCTCTTCCAAAAATTAGCACACGGCCTCCAAGCGAAACCAGTAAATCTGCAATAGCTTTTCCAATTCCGGTTGTGCCGCCTGTAATGACAATTTTTTTGTGGCAGATATTATCGTGAAAGTAGTTTGATAAGATTTCCATACTATATATTTTTATATTAATTAATTTTAATATCGTTTAAATTGCTTTCAGCGGGACCATTAATCACAGTTCCGTCGGTTGCGAATCTTGAACCGTGGCAGGGACAGTCAAACGATTTTTCGTCAGGATTCCATTGTACGACACATCCTAGATGCGGACAAACAGCAGAAAAGGCATGAAGCGTTTGGTCATAATCGCGATAAACCGCAATTTTTCGTAATCCCAAAGAGAGAATTCCGCCCTCTCCAGAAGGTAGATCCGCAGTATTCTCTAAATCCGATGCTTTAATCCAATCCAAATATTGCGTTGCCATATTTCCCGCTTCTTTCAAATAATCGCCAATCGCTTTAAAAGTTATACGCGATGGACTGTATAAATCTTGCCATTTATTATCAATTCCTTGAATCATATCAGAAATAATCATAGCTCCAATAGTGGCGTGGGTCATTCCGTTTCCAGAATCTCCCGTTACAATAAAAACATTTTGATTGCCTGGATTTCTGCCTAGAAAAGCTAAAGAATCAAAAGGTTCCATGACTTGTCCAGACCATTTGTAATTGATTTCGTCTAATAATGGAAAGTATTTTTTTGCCCAAATTTCCAAACGTTCATAGCGTGAAAATTCAGAAATTCCTTCTTCATCTGCCTGTCCTGTTTTATGATCTTCACCGCCGATAATTAGTAAATCGTATTCGTCGTCAAAGCTTTGTAAACGCACATAATGATAAGGTTGTGCCACCCATTTTGATTCGGGATCTCCTGTGTCCCACCACAAAGCATGTGGCAAACTGTCTTTAGGAATTTTTCCTGCAATCACATACGTTCTATAGGCGTGCTGTTTGGTGTGCATAGTCAAAACATCATTAATAGGCGTATTGGTTGCCACAACAATATATTTAGCAGAAAAATCAAAACCGTTTACAGTGGCGCCTTTGTCGGTTATGTTTTCGGCATGAGCTTCTGTATAAATGGTGCCGCCCATTTCTGTAATTGCTTTAGCAAGTCCTTTTATATAATGTAAAACATGAAATTGCGCCTGATTTTTAAACGCCAAACATCTTTGGTCTTGCGCTTCCGCTAAAGATGGTGTGTGATTTAGAAGAACAGTTTCTAAACCTGCATTTTGGGTAGCTTCAAATTCCTTATCCAGATTTTTTTCTTTATCGTTTGGATGAAGGAACAAATAACCATTTACTCTTTCAAAATCGCAATCTATTTTTAATTCATTGACCATTTTTTCAATTTCATCAATAGCTGCAGTATGGCTTTCGGCGGCCAGTCTCGCGTTATCTTTTCCAAAAGTATTTTGGAGATAATAATATCTATCATCTAGTGCACAGGTTAAATGTGCTGTGGTTCGTCCTGTTTCTCCGCTTCCAATAAAGCCATCTTCTACCAAAACAACTTTTTTTCCTGCTTTTAAAAGTTTATAAGCAGTGGTAAGTCCTGCAATACCTCCCCCAATAATGAGAACTTCCGTTTTGATATCGTGTTGAGGTTTTTCAAAAGAAATGATATCAGTAGAATCAATCCAAAAAGAAACATTATCGCCAGAGGTAATGCTTCCTTCATTTATATTGTGATTTGCATTTTCCATTTTTTTTATTGTTTTAATGATGCGTAAAACATTCATTTCAAAGCTACTAACTAAATGTGACAGAGTTTTACAGCTTTAATTCAAAAAAATTATAGGATTTCCAGCAGGATTTTATGTAAAAATGAATAGAAATAGTATAAGCTTAACCATTTTAATAATAGTTACTTAGCATAAATTGAAAAAGTAAATAATTATGAAAACAGTTTTGAGAAAAATAATAATTCTAATAGTTTTACTAGGGCTATTAAGTTCATGTAAAAAAAACGACGGGTACAGTGATGAAATAGAGACTGTTATCTCGCCTCTTGACAGCGGAGAGAATAAAATAGATAGCGTAAAAAATGAAAATCACATTTCTACAGGTATTAAATCTACACAAAAAAATGGATCAGAAAGTACAGTTGGAACAGGAAGCGGACCAAGTGAAAGTCCGCAAGACGGCGCTCTTTATACACCTGCTACAGGTGTGCAGAAAGACAGTGTGAAAGCTAAAAAAGACAGTTTAAAACGCAAAAAGAAATAGCATTATGTAATAAGTTTTCAAAATTGTGTAATAGTAGCCTTTTGGTAAAAGCCTAATTTTATAAAGTTAAAAAAGGAAATTATTCATTTAAATATATAATTATGAAAACGCAAATTATAACAAAAGTCGCTTTCGTGATTCTCCTAGTAGGAGTGGCATTTTCTTCTTGCAAAAAGAATGAAAGCACAAAAATAGATTCATACGAAAATGATTCTATTCAAAATACCATAGATACAGTGGGGCCAGAAGTGGACACCATTAATATGGACACAACAAATACAGTTAAAACCGATACTATTGCAAAATAATTATTAGGTGAAAAATATGCAAAAAGCTGAATCTTACCGATTCGGCTTTTTTGATTCTAGAATACGATAAAAGAATTTAAGAATGTTAAAAACGTTTTCTCTATATTTGAGAAAGAATATAACCGTTGAAATGCCTTTTTGACTATTGGATAACTTTAGTAAATACCTTTATTTAGTGCGATAATGGAGCTAATAAATAATTTAGAACTTTTCCAGACCGTTTTTAATGCTGCACCAAATGGCATTGCAGTTTTAAAACCTGTGTACGATAATAAAGACAAAGTCGAAGATTTTTCAGTTTTGTTGTGTAATAGCTATATTACAAACTGGATCGATACGGAAGCGTATAAAAACAAGCGATATAATAAAGTATTTTCCAAGATAAAAGAGGCGGCTGTTCTTGAATCGTTTATTGAAACCGCTGTAACCGGAATGGCAACCGATTTGGAATACTGGCATCACGATGAAAAAGGAAAAAGCTGCTTTAAGTTTACTGCTGTGAAACAAGAAGAATTGCTGGTGGTAACGATGGAAGATATCACTGAAAAGAGAAACGCTGAAACAGCCCTTCACCATGCATTACTTGATGCAGAAAAACATAAAAGACTATACAATTCTATTATAAACGGAACACCAGATTTGGTGTATGTATTTGACCTTGATTATAAGTTTACATACGCAAACAAAGCTTTGCTGACCATGTGGGGTAAGACGGCAGAAGATTCTATTGGACGGAGATTAATTGAAAATGGTTATGAAGAGTGGCATGCTGAAATGCATGAAAGAGAAATAGATGCCGTAGTAAACACTAAAAGATCGATTAGAGGAACCGTTTCTTTCCCGCATGCAGAACTCGGAAGAAGAATTTATGATTATATTTTTGTTCCGGTTTTTAATGAAAAGGGAGAGGTGGAACTTGTTGCGGGAACAACTCGTGATATAACAGAAAGCAAACAGGCAGAAGAAAAATTACAGCAAAGTGAGAATCGTTTTAGAAAAATGATTCATCAGACGCCAGCTCCAACTCTAGTACTTAAAGGCGACGATCTTGTTATTGAGCAGATCAACAAGCATATGCTTCAAATGATCGGCCGAGGAGAAGAAATTTTAGGCATGCGATTGATTGATGTTTTGCCAGAACTCGAAGGGCAATATGTTTGGGAGCAAGTTTTAAAGGTTTACAATGAGGGAATTCCTTTTGACCAAAGTGAAGTTTTAGTACCCCACAATCGTACTGGCGAATTAAAAAATTATTATTACAACCTGGCTTACCGTCCGTTGATTGAAGATGGAGAAATCACCGGAATGATACAAGTCGCAGTTGAGGTAACAGAGCAAGTTGTGGCACGTCAGAAAATGGAAGAAAGCGAAAGCCGTTTTCGAGCTTTAGTCAATGCCTCTTCAGATTTGGTTTATCGATTGGATGCCGATTGGATGATTATGCAAAACCTCGAAGGAGAGGAACGCTTGTCTAATCAGAGAGAACGTGGTGTAAATTGGTTAGATAAATTTATCCATGCAAGCGATTTACAGCAGGCTATTCACCTTATCTCAAAATCTATAGTAGAAAAGTCTATTTTTGAAATGGAACATAGAATTATTAAAGATGATTCTGTCAAATGGGTTTTTTCTAGAGTGGTGCCGATATTAGATGATCAAGACAAAATTATTGAATGGTTTGGAGCCTCGAGCGATATTACTTCACAGAAAGAACTTCAAAATGTTATTGCAGAAAGTGAAGAACGATTTAGACAGTTAGCAGATCTTGTTCCGCAAATTATCTGGACTGCCAATTCAGAAGGTTTTGTCGATTATTATAATAGCCGTTGGTATGAATATACCGGCTTTTGGGAGAATGAATTTGGAGATCCAAGCTGGATTTCAAAATTGCATCCCGATGATGTTTATCTAGTATCCGTAACGTGGTACCAAAGTGTGCATGCAGGACTGCCTTATCAGTTAGAGTTTCGTTTAAAAAATGGAACTACAGGAGAATACAGGTGGTTTTTAAGTAAAGCTTTGCCTATTAGGGATAAAGATGGAATAATTACCAACTGGTTTGGTACCTGTACCGATATTAATGAGCAAAAGTCTATTACTGAAAAGCTAGAAATTTTGGTTGCAGATCGTACCAAAGAATTGCAAAGATCAAATGATGATTTACAGCAATTTGCGCATGTTGCTTCACACGATTTGAAAGAACCTGTTCGAAAGATCAAAACATTTTTAAGTCGTTTGGAAGATCATATGCAGGGACAGTTTGATGCGTCTTCATCCAAATATATTGAGCGAATTCATGTCGCAGCCGATCGTATGTTTAATATGATTGATGGCGTATTGGCTTATTCAAAAATGAATGCCGATGCGCAAAAGACCACGATAGTGGATTTAAATGAAGTTATTAGAAATATAGAAACTGATCTTGAAATTGCACTTCAAGAAACAAATGGTAAGATTTACTTCGAAGAGCTGCCAATTATAGAAGGAGCCTCTGTATTGCTCTATCAGCTGTTTTATAACCTGATTAACAATTCTATTAAATTTGCTCAAGAGCATACGCCGCCGAAAATTACCATTTCTGCTACAGCGCAAATGGAGCACGGCAATAAAATTACTATAATTACAGTCGAAGACAACGGAATTGGTTTTGACTCCGATCAAACAGGACGTATTTTTGAAACCTTTACGCGATTAAATTCTAAAGATCGTTTTGAAGGAACAGGCTTAGGTCTTTCGCTCTGCAAAAAAATAGCCGAGCGCCATGGCGGAAGCATCACGGCAACAGGTATTTTGAATAAAGGTGCTGTTTTTATTATTACCTTGCCGTTTGAGCAAAAAGCAAAAGACATTTAATTATGATGAGTAAAATAATTTTATTAGCGGATGATGATCAGGATGATACAGAAATGTTTTGTGAAGCGCTGGCTGATATAGATGAAAACATTATTTGTCATTATGCAGACAATGGTGATGAAGCTTTAAAAATGATGCAAAAGCAAGATACAATTCCATCTGTAGTTTTTTTAGACTTAAATATGCCCATTATGGATGGCTGGGAATGTCTGAGGCAATTAAAACGAGACGAAAGATATAAAGAAATTCCTGTAATTATGATTTCTACTTCTTCCCATAAAAATGATATGGAAACTGCTGCAAATCTTGGAGCTGTCTGTTATTTTGTGAAACCGAATACTTTTAAAGACCTTAAACAAGTGTTAGGGTTAATTACATCAAATATAGAAAACGGGTTGAAAGAAGCTCTTCCAAATCTGGAAAAGAACAAATATCTCCATATTTTTATCTGAAATTAGAAATCGCAATTTGGTAAAATGTATGAATTTCTTTTTTAAAAAGGCATAAGTTAAAAACAATTAAAGCGTTTTAATTGTTTGATTTTCATTGTTTTTACCTTGTATTGAATGCGTTTCTAAATAAAAATTTTAAAAAATACGATTTAAATTATACTAATTTGGTAGAATTAGTATATATTTGTATTGCAGAAAATTTATATAATGATACTTATCCAGAAAGACTGAGGGAATAGGCCCAATGAAGTCTTAGCAACCTGTTGCCGAATAAGGTGCTAAATCCTTCCGCTGTGTGCGGGCAGATAAGAAAGATTTCTCCGTAAATCTGTTTAAGATCATCCAATTAAAAAAAATATTATGAAAGCAGAATCAATTTTGTACGTCGGTTATGAACTTTTGAATTCCATTTTTGAAGAAAACAGCTTTGCCTTTTTCTAGAAGGAGAAAATAGTAGTTTTTCCGAGATTCCTTTTATAAACAAATTACGCTGATGGCTTTTTGCATTGGCCTGAAATTCTTTTGTCTAATCTTAAAACTAAAATAAAATAAAATGAAAAAAATACTATTAGGTTTCGCTTTGCTTCTTGGAGCTTTTCAAATTCAAGCTCAAGAAAATAATTTGCAATTGAAAGGAACTGTTGTAGACACCGTGGCGCAATATGTTTACCTGCAAAAATTTCACAACAAAATGTTTGCTACAATTGATTCAGCAAAAGTAACAGACGGAAATTTTAGTTTTAAAACGAAAGTAAAAACGCCAGAATTATACGGTTTAAGCGTAAATACAGAAAGCTCGCCTTTGTATATTTTTCTTGAAAAAGAGTCAATTACAGTAAAATTAAGTCCGAAGAAATATTATACGGCTTCCGTGGTTGAAGGTTCGGCTTCTCAGGATTTATTCGAAACCTATAAAAAAACAAAAGAGGTTGAGATCAGCAAATTTATAACAGAGCATCCAAAATCGATTGTTTCGGCTTATGTATTGTATAGAAACTGGTCATACAGATTAACGCCAGAGCAGATTACTCAAAATATTGCTTTATTGGATAAAAGCCTTCAAAATAGCACTTACGTAAAAGAACTAAAAGAACTGGTTACCGTTTTAGACGGATTGGCGGTAGGTAAAAAAGCACCAGATTTTACGGCGAAAGATCCAGAGGGAAAACCAGTTCGCCTTTATGAGAATTTAAAAGGTTATACGCTAGTTGATTTTTGGGCTTCTTGGTGTGGACCATGCCGAAAAGAGAATCCGAATATTGTAGCAGCTTACAAAGAATTTCACGATAAAGGATTCAATATTGTAGCCATTTCTTTGGATAAAAAGAAAGAAAATTGGGTAAAAGGCATTAAGGACGATAATTTAACTTGGACACATGTTTCTGACTTGCTTTTTTGGAATAGCGCTGTAGCCAAATTATATGGGGTACGAGCAATTCCTGGAAATTATTTAGTGGATGATAAAGGAATAATCGTTGCAAGAAACCTTCATGGAGAAGAATTACAATCGACTTTAAAATCGCTTTTGGAGAATAAAATTTAAGACAAGCCCTAGAAGAAGAAAACAACAATACAATTTAGTTAATTTAAAATGATAAGGATATGAATGCTATTGAGCCAACAACAAAACCAACAGAACCAGAATGTTACTTCTCTAAGTTTAGAGAAAATACAATAGGGATTGATCATATATTTGAATCGGTTTATGGAGAACAAAATCTAGTATATGCAGATTGGGTTGCCAGCGGAAGATTATACGCCCCGATTGAAGCTATTATGCTCAATAAAATTGGTCCGATGATTGCCAATACGCATTCGTTTTCTAGTCAGACAGGAAAAACGTCTACTTATGCTTATCAGCATGCGAGAGATAGTATTAAAAAAGCAGTTAATGCCAGCGAATCTGATGTTTTAGTAACAACAGGAAGCGGAATGACGGCTGCTTTATCTAAACTGCAACGGATTATTGGAATTAGAAAAAATTACGAATCTGAAATAGATAAACCAGTCGTTTTTATCACGCATATGGAACATCATTCCAATCAAGTTCCATGGTACGAAATGAATGCAGATGTAGTAATTCTTCCTCCGGATGAAAACAATTTAGTAGATCCAAAAGTGCTTTCGGATGCAATCAAAAAGTATGCTGATAGGAGTTTAAAGATAGGTTCTTTTACGTCTTGTTCGAATGTTACAGGAATTATTACGCCTTATCATGAATTAGCCAAAATCATGCATCAAAACGGTGGACTTTGCTTTGTAGATTTTGCCGCTTCGGCACCTTATGTAAAAATCGATATGCATCCAAAAGATCCAGAAGAACAATTGGATGCGATTTTCTTTTCGCCTCATAAATTTTTGGGTGGACCCGGAACTTGCGGTATTTTGGTTTTTAATGAAAAATTATACCAATCTGACTTTCCCGATAATCCTGGTGGAGGAAATGTAAAATGGACCAATCCGTTAGGGAAATATTGTTACAGCGATGTAATCGAAGTCAGAGAAGATGGTGGAACTCCAGGCTTTCTGCAAGTTATAAGAACGGCTTTGGCTTTAGAATTAAAAGAGCAAATGGGAGTGGAGAATATTAAAAAAAGAGAAAAAGAATTGCTGGATCTTTGCTTTTCGAGGCTTCAAAAAATAAAAGGTTTATCCATTTTGGGAGATTTATCAACAGAACGAATTGGCTGTGTTTCTTTTGTAATTGAAGATATTCACTACAATTTGATTGTTAGACTCCTAAATGACCGTTTCGGAATTCAAGTTCGCGGCGGATGGTCGTGTGCAAGTACCTATGCGCACTATCTGTTCAATATTAATGAAAAGAAATCGGCTGAAATTACAAATGAATTATTGCAGCGAAATCAAACCAATAAACCAGGATGGGTTCGTTTGTCTTTGCACCCAATTACTACCAACGAAGAGCTTTTTTATATTTGTGATGCGATTGAAAAAGTGGCACTCAATTATAAAAAATGGAAGAAAGATTACGAATATAATCCCGTTTCAAATGAATTCGAAAATCCGAAAATAAAAGACAATATCGAAAGAGAAGTAAAAGAATGGTTTAAGTTTGATTGATTTAATATTCTGCTGGCATGTCTATAATCAAACGTTCGTACCGACCAAATATTCCTAACGGAATGAAAAACGGTTTCTAAATAAAAAATCGCAGTCATAAATGACTGCGATTTTTCGTTTTTTTTAATTCTTCATTTTATAAATTTCAGAACCAGCAAGCAGAAAACATCCTAATCCATAATCTTCAAAATCGGGTATTTTGTCGTACGAAAGTGGCTGTCCGTCTTTAGGTTCTTTTCCAGTTGACTGGAGGTAGCCTAAAAATCCATTTTCATGAAGACTTTCTGTTGTGATTGCTTTCCACGCTTTTTCAATTACGGGCAAGTACGTTTCTTTTTTTAGAATGCCGGTATTTACTCCGTATGCCATTCCGTATACAAATAGTGCAGTTCCAGAAGTTTCTTTTCCACCAAAATTGGTTGGGTCATGAAGGCTCACATTCCAAAAACCGTCAGCTCTCTGAATTGGAACAAGCGCTGCAGCCATCGCTTTTAAATCTTTTACATATTGTTCTCTGTGTGGCGCATTTTCAGGAATTATCGTTAGAACTTTAGCTAAAGCTGCAATTACCCAACCATTTCCACGGCTCCAATAGCAATTTTTGCCATTTGGTTCTTTGTACGGAGGATCAAAATCAGCATCTCGCCACCACAATCCTTCTTTCGGATTATAAAGTCCGTTGTCTCCATGTTTGTTTCTTGAATACATATACATGTCGTACATTTTTTCAAAATAACGATTGTCCTTTTCCAAAACGCCCAATTTCGCAAAAACAGGCATTCCCATTTGAATCGCATCAATCCAAGACCAATCATTCAGCTGCGGCGTATTGAGCAACATATTGATATTGGCTTTGGTATTTTTTAATTTTTTTGCGTCAGGTTCCAAATTATACAAATCGATATACGTTTGAGCTGCGCAATAATTGTCTGCATTTCGGGTGGTGTTGCCGCTGTTGAAACCCCATTTATGAAACTCCGCCCATGCGTAGGCATAATCGTAATAATTCTCCTTTGGAAAAATTTCATGAAGTGCCATTAATCCTTCGTAATAAACACCGCGAGTCCAAATATTGCTTGGCCTTTCTTTATTTGTAATAATTGTTTTTCCAGTGTCGGGCCATTTTTGCATAAAATAATCATTCGCAAGAATCATTTGTTTCAGAATTTGCTTTTTATCTGATAAATCTTGGGCTGACAGGCTTTTTATAGAAAAAATAGAGAGCACAGAAAATAATAGTAATTTCTTCATTTTTGATTATTTGGTAGTTAGTTTTGTTCTTTCAAAGGAGTCAGCGTAACTGGACCTAAAAGTCCCGATGGCATCGGATTCCATTTTGTGGCATCAAATTTTTTATAATCTTTATCCACCATATTTATTTCGTAGAAAATTTTCCATTCTTGACCTTTCAGTTCCATATCTCTAATTCTATTGGCAGGCAGATTGGTCACTTGAATTTTCAAGGAGTTTTTACCAGCTTTTAGATTTTTAATTTGAAGCTTATAAGGAATCGACCACAACGTGCCGACAAATTCCTCATTGATCCAGATTTTTGCGCTTTCGCGAACATCACCCAGATCTAAAATCCAATTTTTTACTGAAGAATTCGGATTTTCAAATTGCAGTGTATACGTTGCCGAACCTGAAAACGCTTCTGCATCTGGACTTAATTTTGTCCACGATTCTAAAGTAGAAACAACATCATTTTGTGGTAGTTTTGGACCTCCTTTATCAAAAGTTAAGTTCCAATTTCCTTTTAAAGGAAAAGATTTACCGTCAGACTTATAATAAGTCCATTTTTTTTGAGAAGCTATTTTTTCTGTTTTTAAAAAGAAAGATTGCCCTGGCTCCATTTTAAGTTTTACCAATGTGGTTTGGTCTTTTTTAGTGACCATCGCATTGCCAAATTCTTTGGTCAATGGATTCAGAATAAGTACTTCTCGATTTGCAATTTGAAGCGGAATAAAATCATCTATTGTTTCTTTTGTGTGATTAACGACATAATAGATTTTCTCTCCATCAACATCTCGTCTGATGAATTTTAAGCCTGTGTTTACAAGGCTTTCAGGTTTAATATTTTTATTTTCTAACGCTTTAAAAATGTCTTCAGGGGTAATTAAAGAAACATTGTCTGCAAGTATTTTTTTGAGATTTTGTTCTCGATTTTTATAATCATTAAACCCAGGAACAGACTGAGGCAAACCTTCGAAAATAATAGATGCGCCTGCTTTTTTCAATTCGATTAATTTTTGAAGCGTCTCTAACGGCATTTTTTTGCACGCTGGAACAATCAATGATTTGTAACTGCCGCCAGATAAAATGATAGTTCCGTTTACGACTTTAGCTTCAGCTATAAAATGGTCTGAAATAAAATCGGTGCTATACCCTTTTTTGATCAGGTTTTTTGTAGTGTCATAAAAGGAAGTGCCATAGAGCCATTCTGATAATGAGTGAATTTTAAATTGAAAAAATAAAGTTCCTTTTTGGTAGTTGTCCCAAGCATCAAAAATAGGCCAGTACAATAAAATTTCGTTATCTGGTTTTCCTTGCTGTAAAAGCGATTGGCAATTTGAAATATACGAAAATAGAGAAGGAGCATCTTCCCAAATGGTATTATTAGAATTAAAATTTACCGATGCATAAAACTGCCAGCCAGGCCAAACAGCGCGATCTGGAGAATACGTTGAACCATGCAAGAAAATATGATTAACGCCATTGAGCATTAAATCCTCGGCTTCTGGTTTACACTGCGATAATGCTGTTTTGAAATGTTCTCTAAGCCAAGTAAAGGTTTCTGATGATACTAAGTTTTTGCCAGAAATATGAGCTGCAGAAGAAGAGAATTTCAGCATAACGGGATCAGCATCTCCTTCGCGAATGTCTTCTTTGTCACGTCTCAAGCCTGGAATGTCAAAAGGCATAGAACCAAAAGTTTCGCATTCTGGAATATCGGCAGAAGCGTACAAATCAATTAGATTTCCTGGAGAACCGTGAGCCTGAAGTTTTGTTTTGAAATTTTTAGAATGCGCCCAATTAGTCCAAGATTTGTCAAATTTATGGAGCAGTAAATCAGAAATAGTTTGTCGATAATCGCTTCTAATTCTATTGCCCTCTTCATTATCGGTTTCATTCAATAAAAGCGAAAGTTGATTTTTTAAATCGTAACCGCGCAGCTTTTTAAATTCCTCAAAAAAGTTGGGAGTAAAATCGGTTCCGTAAACCTCAAAACTGTCGTTAAAAACAGCTCTTATTTTTCCTTCTCTCCCTTTGAAAGCATCATTAAACGGAGCAACGTACGCTTTTAAAGCTTCGGCAGAATAATGGTCTAAAGTATATCCGCTTCCGCCAGGAGCAGCTCTTTTTACTTGCTGTCCAGTTTTACCGCTAAATACGGCGTAGATCGTATAATCTGTTTTTTTTGCTTTCCAGTTGAGCTGTTTCGGTTTGAGATTATTGGGCAGTTTGATACTGGACCCTTCCAATCCTTTATCGGTTGTATTGGTCTTTTTATTTTTAAGATCGCCGGTCAAATCTATTACAGATCCATCATTTCCGTAGGCAACCACGTACAGTAAATCTGCTGGATTTTTTTCTTTGGCGTTGACTGTAATGTTGCGATTAAAAGTTTCACTTTTCTTAACCTGATATTTTTCGACTATTAATTTCGTTGCAGCATGAGGCAATGTTACGTGCGATCCTCCATAAGGCCATCCTGTTCCTAAAACCATATCAACCTGCATTTTTAAACTGTCTGAAATGCGAATCGTGTAATCTAACATGTCCAGCCATTTTGGAGATAAATACTCAATAAAGTTCCTTTCTTCTCCTTTCACGCCATAAATGGGAGTGATTTCAACGCCGCCAATTCCAGCATTATGAAAATCAATAAGGCTTCTTTTTAAGTTGGGTTTGTCTACAGCGCTTCCCATCCACCACCAACGCGCCCAAGGCTGATTCAGGTTGGTAGAATTTGGCCATGGCGATTTATTTTTTTCCTGCGAAATGGCCTGAAAAAAGGAGAAAAATAATAGTGTTAGGAAGCAGAATTTTTTCATTATTTATGCCGTATTTGACTCTCGTAAAAATAGTTTCTTTCCTACTTTTTTGCTTAAAAGCAACGAAGAGATTTTTTTGGTATTAAAGTAAAAGTAGAGGGAGTGAATTGAAAAGCTATCCTGTAGAATCCTGTTTTTGTTTAAAAATATTAAAAAATTAAATGTGTAAAAAATACACTTATTTTTTATGTAATTAATAGTGTTTTGTATAAATATATATTAATAATTCAAAAATATTTTAATAAAATTTTAGATAATATATTTTTGAATTTCGCAATGAATTATCGCTTGTAAATCAGGTAGTTGTGCGTATTTTCTGTTAATCAAAACTTAAATAAAATTATAAGATATTGAGCTTTAACAGGATACTACAGGATACAGTGGAAAACGCTTCTAGATAAATTTGGTTTAGACTAATTAACTAACCAAAACTGAATTTTATGAAAAACAAGCTTAATCTTTTGCTGATTATAGCCTTATTTGTACTGTCGTACGCATCGGGCTATGCGCAAGTAAAAACGGTTACAGGAACCGTTACCGATCCAGCCAAATTATCAATTCCGGGAGTCAACGTAATTGTGAAAGGAACGAGCCGATCTGCAAGTACAGATATGGATGGAAAATTTAGCATTTCTGCTGCTCCTGGAGAAACGTTGCTTTTTTCGTTCGTGGGATTTGTAAAGCAGGAAGTAAAAGTTGGAGCCGCTTCGAGTTATGCGATTTCTCTTGAAGCCGAAAGTTCCAACTTGAATGAAGTCGTAGTCATAGGTTACGGTACTCAAAAGAAAAAGCTTACCACTGGAGCTATTTCAGGATTAAAAACAGAAAATTTTACCGAGCGTCCGATTTCTAGAATTGACCAAGGTTTAATTGGTCAGGTTGCGGGGGTCCGTGTGAAACAGACAACTGGTTTGCCAGGACAGCCTTTCAGTATCGAAATTCGTGGAGCTGGATCTATTACAGCAGGAAATGAGCCTCTGTATGTTATTGATGGTTTTCCAATTTATACGGAAGGCTCAAACAGTAACGGAACGTTCTCAAATGGAAGTCCGTTAGATAACATGAACCCTAATGATGTAGCTTCGATCGAAGTTTTAAAAGATGCCTCAGCAGCGGCAATTTATGGTTCGCGTGCCTCAAATGGGGTAGTTATCATCACTACAAAAAAAGGTAAAAAAGGGAAACCGCAATTTACTTTTAATACTTATGGCGGTGTAAATAAAGAAGCCAATAGAGTTGATATGCTTTCTTCTCAAGGATGGATTGATAGAGCAAAAGTAATGATCGATTCGCAATGGGTTGGATCTGGAATTGCGGGAGCGTCTGCGAGCCAAACAACGGCAGAAAGAATCGCAGCTTACAATGCGGTAAATCCTACTGCTCCATTAGTACCAAGCAACTCAAGATATTATACGTATTTGTATGATGACAGATGGGATATGCCTGGACATCCTGGTTTAGATTATATCGATTGGCAAGATAAAGTATTCCGCACAGGAGAATTCAGCAATTATCAGTTAACGGCTTCTGGAGCTACAGATGTGGTAAATTACTATGTGTCTGCCAACTATCAAAAAAATACAGGATATATTGTGGGAACAGATTATTCTCTTTTTTCTGCAAGAGCAAATGTTGATATCAAATTGTCAGAAAACTTTAAAATGGGAATCAACTTAGCGCCTTCATATTCGATCAAAAATGATCCAGGCGTTGAAGGAAAAGATAATACACTTTTTAAAGCACTTACAGCAACTCCGGTTTTTGAAAGTACAGAAAACGCGAAAGGAGAAAAATATACAACGAGATATATGTGGGGAAGCAGTACAACCAATATGTTGAACGCTTTGGCAAGAACAGGGAGAAACTCAATGTACAGAAATCTAATCTCGGCATATGCTAGTTATCAATTTGCTAAAAGTTTTACTTTAAAAAGCACCATCAACTTTGATAACTCGGATAATGTGAATGAAAGTTATACGCCAAATGATGTAATTGCAAGTATTAGAGGAGCTTATAATACTTACAGAAGACAAAATTTAGTTAACGAAAATACATTGACGTACGATAAAACTTTTGGCAGCCATAGTGTAAATGTGCTTTTGGGCCAGTCTTTCAATTCGTATGATATTACACGATCTACAATGTCTTCTGGTGCGCTTTATAATAGTTCCACAATCGAAACATTGCCAGCAGGATCTATCGGTTCTACCAATGCGGAAAAAAATACTTTGCTTTCATTTTTCTCTCGTATTCAGTATAATTTCAAAGAAAAATATATCATAGCAGGAAGTATAAGACGCGATGGTTCTTCTAAGTTTGGTTCTGATAGAAGATGGGGAACATTTTCTTCTCTTTCTCTTGGATGGAGATTAAAACAAGAAGCATTTTTACAAGATGTTGATTGGTTGACCGAATTAAAATTAAGAGCGAGTACAGGGGTTAACGGAAGTAATAATATTGGAAGTTACGCGCAGTATGCTACACTTGGGACTTTTAATTATTCGATTGGAGGTGCCGTTGCAGCGGGACAAGGAGCTTCTTCTATTCCAAATCCGAGCTTGCATTGGGAGGAATCAAAAAGTGTTGACTTCGGATTGGATTTTGGTTTTATCAAAAACAGACTTTCTGGAACATTCGAATTATATAGAAAAACAAATAACGAATTGCTGTTAAGAGTGCCGATTCCTAGTGATTCTGGTTTTCCAACGTATCAAACCAATATTGGAGAAGTGCAAAATCAAGGATGGGAGTTTGAGTTGAATTCTTTAAATGTTAAAACACCAAGTTTTGAGTGGAGAACTTCAGCTAACATTAGCCATAACGAAAATAAAGTTTTGGCTTTAGGTCCAGACCAAAGCAAAATTGAAATTAGCAATTCATTTGACGGTGGTGTGCCTTTTATCAAATTAGAAGTAGGCAAACCGATGTATACGATTTTCGGCTTGAAACAAAACGGAGTTGTAACGCAAGCTGATATCGATGCTGGCGGAACTACAATTGGAGGAAATAAATTGGTTCTGGGAGACCCGAGATATGTAGATCAGAACGGAGATAAAAAAATAAATTCTGAAGACCGTGTCGATTTAGGAAATCCAACTCCAAAATATACTTGGGGAATCACCAATACTTTTAAATACAAAGATTTAGATTTAAGTGTTTTGGTTCAAGGACAAAATGGAGGAACGGTTTACGGACTTACAGGACGTGCTATTGATCGTACAGGAATGGGTTCTGTAGAAAACTCGCTAAATGTTGATCCGGCAGTAAGAGGAAACTGGAGGACTTCATTTGGATATCAAGCCAACTCAGACTGGTTGTACAAATCGGATTATGTGAGTGTGAGAAGTATTTCTATCGGATATAATTTAAGACAAGCTCTTAAAGGAATTTCAAGAATCAATAATGCAAGATTGTATGTAACTGGTGAAAACTGGTTCTACTGGAACAAATACAAAGTTGGTTTCAATCCTGAGGCAGTAAATACTTCAGCAAGTTCAAATAGTGATTTTGCCGTGCCTGTTGATTATGGTGGAGCGCCTTTAGCAAAATCATTGGTTATTGGACTAAACGTTAATTTTTAATTAAAACAAAATGAAAAAATACATCTTCATAGCAGCAGGTGCTTTACTATTATTTGCACAAGCATCGTGTACAGACCAATTGGATCAGCTGCCTTTGTCACAAGGTACAATCGAGAATTTTTATGCTACTCCTGGAGATTTTGTTCAGGCAAGAAATGCAACCTATTCAGTAGCTTTTCATGGACTTACAGCGTACGGTTATGCCAACAGAGTGATGAATTTGAGCGAAACACGTTCAGATAATTTGATGGCAACCACTCAAGCTTCACGAGACTGGGAAGGAATTAATAGCTTTTATACCTCTATAAGTTCGAATACGTATGTAAAAGAAGCTTACATGGCCAATTACAATGCCATTTATAAAGCGAACCAGTTGTTGGAAAAACTTGCCGAAAAAGGAGATCAAATCTTTACCACTCCAGCTGATAAAACAGCAATGGTTGCCGAAGCTCGATTTTTAAGAGCATTTTGTTATTTCGATTTGGTAAGATGGTTCGGACGTGTGCCTTTAATAGATAAAACAGTAAGTGCTACAGAGGCAGCACAAATACCAAGAACTGAAGTGACAAAAGTATACGATTTGATTATTTCAGATCTACAGTTGGCGATCCCAGATTTAAGTCCGTCGTATGATGCAGCCAATTATGGACGTGTAACAAAATATGGCGCTAAAGCATTATTAGGTTTGGTATACATGACGCGTTCAAGCCCAACATACGGAATCGATGGAGCCATGCTAGGTTTGAACGAATGGGATAAAGCTTATAAAGAATTAAACGATATTAAATTGAGTGGTTTGTATGCTTTAGGCACAGATTACGAACCAATTTTTAAAACAGAAGGAAACGCGAATAAAGAAAATGTATTAACCATTCCGTACACTCAGAATATCTCCACTCCGGTTGGAGGAAATTTTATGGTTGAATTGGGTTATGAACCTTATTTTGCTTCTGTAAATTTATCTGCTCAAGGCGCATTAGAAGCAAGACCAATTTCAAAAGGTTTTATGAATATGTTTGAAGCAACAGATAAACGTAAAATCTACGGAATTGCAACTAGTTACACGGTAGCATCTGGAACGTACAAAGGAAGTTATACGCTTCCTGTATTTAAAAAATACATTGATCCTGCGCGATATGGAAACGGCCGTGAAGATTGGGGAGTAGATTATATGATTACGCGTTACACAGATGTTTTAATGTTGATGGCAGAATGCACGCTTCATGGCGGTGGAGGAACTCAAGCAGAAGTGGACGATATTGTAAATAAGGTACGAACAAGAGCTGGAGTTACGGCAAATGCTTCGAATATTACTTTAGACCAATTGTTTGACGAAAGAAGAAAAGAATTTTTTGCGGAGGGAACAAGATGGTTTGATTTAATCAGATCTGGAAAAGCTGTGGATATAATGAATGCTTGGAGAGTTGCTGAAGATACGGAGAACAAAATTAGAACGATTGATAATAACTCATTGCTGTATCCAATTCCGTTGCAAGAGCTTTTAGCTGTTCCTGGATTATACGATCAAAACCCTGGTTACGATTAATAATAAGCCTTAAATATTGTTTTTTTGTTTTTGAAGATAAGCTGTCTATTCAGGCAGCTTTTTTTTCATTTTCAAAGGGATAAGGAACAGCTGCAAATGACGTAGATTACTCGATTACTTTTAAATTTAAATGTTACTTAAAATCAATGCCGATGATTGGGTCAAAAAAACTTTTAGCATTCTCACTCGTTTTACTTGTAAAAATTTCTGCTACAGCTCAGATAAAACTTCCTGCTTTAGTTGCAGACAATATGGTTTTACAGCAACAGGCAAAAGTCAATTTATGGGGATGGGCTGCCCCAAACGAAAAAATTACTATTAAATTAGGCTGGTCGGATCTTCCAGTTGATGTCGTGGCCGACGCCGCTGGAAATTGGAAAACGACAGTAGCAACACCCAATGGAAGTCAGAAAACATATGAGATTACGCTTAATGCTTCTAATACGATTACTTTAAAAAATGTGCTTGTTGGAGAAGTTTGGCTGTGTTCGGGACAATCTAATATGTTTTTTCCTGTCGGAAGAGAAGAAGGAACTTGGAAAACGGGTGTTAAAAACTATGAAGAAGAAGTTAAAAATGCCATATTTCCAGATATTCGACTTTTTACTGTAGCGCTAAATGCTTCTCAACAACCTGTAGAAGATGTTATCGGAAGCTGGAAAGTTTGCAGTCCTGAAAGCATTAAAACCTTCTCTGCAGTAGCTTATTTTTTTGGAAGAGATTTGTATAAAAAATTAAATGTGCCAATAGGATTAATTTCGACTTCTTGGGGCGGCACAAAAGCAGAAGCTTGGACGGCCCAAAATATTTTAGAAGGAGAAACCGCCTTTTTACCGATTCTTCAGGAAGATGCCAAAAATGAAAAAAGCTATCAGGAAAAACTTGAAGCCTATTATTTGGCTTTGACCAATGAACGAATTTCGAATGCAGCAAATGCTCCAAAATCGCAATTGAAAAAGCCTAAAAAAGAACCAAACAAAACGTCTTATGTTTTGTATAATGCAATGTTGCATCCGTTGGTAAATTATACGATTAAAGGCGCAATTTGGTATCAGGGCGAAAGCAATTCAGGAAAAGCCTATTTGTACAGAACTTTATTTCCAGCAATGGTAAAAAGCTGGAGAGACGAGTGGAAGCAGGGCGATTTTCCTTTTTACTATGTTCAGATAACACCGCATAAAGGACAAAATGCAGCAATTCGAGAAGCACAATTAATGTCGCTGAAAGCAATACCAAATAGCGGAATGGTAGTGACAACAGACGTTGGCGATGCACAAAACATTCACCCAATAGACAAACAAACTGTGGGGTATAGATTGGCTTTAATTGCTCGCGCCAAAACTTATGGTGAAAACAAATTGGTTTATTCTGGTCCCATTTATAATCATATGAAAATTAAAAAACAGAAAGCACAATTGTTTTTTGATTATGCCGAATCGGGACTGAAAAAGAATGGAGATGTTTTAAAAGAATTTGAAATCGCAGGAGAAGATCAAATCTTTTATCCGGCTGACGCGAAAATTGACGGGAAAACAATAATCGTTTCTTCTGCAAAAGTAAAAGAGCCGGCGGCAGTGCGTTTTGCATGGAAAGCCGTTCCAGAACCCAATTTATTCAATAATGATAATTTACCAGCTTCCCCCTTTAGAACAGATGATTGGGTGGAGGTTGAAAAAAGATAAAGAATAAAGAATAAAGAATAAAGAATAAAGAATAAAGAATAAAGAATAAAGAATAAAGAATAAAGAATAAAGAATAAAGAATAAAGAATAAAGAATAGTCTGCTTAGTTCGCGGATCTGTGAGAGAATTTAAATTTAAAATCAAATGAATAGAAGACAGTTTATAATCGGGAATTCTCTGGCTGTTATGGGATTGTGTCTTCCGTTTTCGACGAAAGCCTTTACTTTTTTAGAAGACCCCAAACTTTCAGATTTCGAAAAAAGGCTAAAACCTGTAGGACGTGCTTTAGAGTTTGAAGAGTATTACGTTTGGTGCAATAGCCCGATTGAAGGTCCTGACGGAAAAATTCATGTGTTTTTTTCGCGATGGAAAAAATCAAAATCGATGAGCGGCTGGATCAACGGTTCTGAAATTGCGCACGCCGTTGCAGACAAGCCAGAAGGTCCTTACGAATATGTGAGCACCATTTTAGCGCCAAGAGGCGAAGGTTATTGGGACGCCACAACTTGTCATAATCCGAGCATTCATTTTGTAGACGGTAAATACGCTCTTTTTTTTATGGGAAATTCTAATGGAAAAATGAACACCAAACGCATTGGTTTAGCACTTTCAGATTCGCTTTACGGTCCGTGGGAGCGACCAGACGAGCCTTTATTATTGCCAGGGGAAAAAGGCGAATGGGACGATCTGCTCACTACGAATCCTTCTTTTTTAAAACATCCAAACGGAGAATATTGGCTGTATTATAAATCATTAGATACAGAAAATTATGAGCATCCGAAATATCCAATAAAAGGAAATAGAAAATATGGTTTGGCAATATCAAAATCGCTAAAAGGACCTTACGTAAAATTTCCAAATAATCCTGTAGTCGATTTTTCAAAACTCGGAGACAACAAACAATGCGAAGATGCTTTTGTTTGGTACGAAAATAAAAAGTTTAAAATGCTGGCAAGAGATATGGGCGTTTTCGGAATGGATTACGGTCTCTACATGGATTCTGATGATGGAAAGCATTGGAATGCGCCGTTGGTTGCGTATCAGCCTTTAAATAAATACATTAAACAGCCTGAAGCGCCGAAACATTTAAATCGTTACGGTCGTGCCGAGCGTCCGCAACTTTTGTTTCAAAAAGGAAAAGCAACCTATCTGTTTACAGCTTCGCAAGGAGGTAAATATGAAACTTCTTCGGCTTTTATTTTTAAAATAGAATAAAAAATAATGTGTAGAATGTCTAACAATTAAAGTAAAAAAATGGAAAATAATACAATTAGAAATGCTTTTACAATGCAATTGAAATCTGGTTTTGAAGCAGAATATAAAACGAGACATGATCAAATATGGCCAGAATTGTTGCAGTTGCTTTCAGAAAGTGGCATACAGGATTATTCTATATTTTTAGATGAAGAAAGCGGAATCCTTTTCGGTGTTCAAAAATTAAATGCAGCATTTGACCGTTCTAAACTTTCCTGCCATCCTTTAATGAGAAAATGGTGGAATTATATGAGCGATATAATGGATGCGAATCCAGATAATTCACCAAAAACAAAAGCGCTCACAGAAGTTTTTTATTTGGATTAACAGAATTGTGACGCTTCACTAATCAAAAAAACTATTAATTAAATACTAATGAAAAATACTTTAAAGGTTCTAATTTTCATCATTGGCTTTTTTCAAATTTCATTTGCGCAAAATTATGCCAATGATACATTTCCAGACGGAAGTCCGATTACCAATTGGTTTAAAGATTATGCTAAAATTCAATTGAAAAATTTAGGAAAACAATATGTCATCACTGATTTTGGTGTTAGTAAGGATAGCACTAAAATGCAGACCGTTCAGATTCAGAAAGTAATAGACAAAGCAGCCGCAAGTGGCGGAGGTGTAATTGTGGTTCCGAAAGGCGTTTATTTGAGTGGTGCTTTGTTTTTTAAACCCAAAACTGCTTTGTATGTTGCTGAAGGAGGTGTGCTTAAAGGATCAGATAACATTGCCGATTTTCCGATTATGCCTTCGCGAATGGAAGGGCAGAATCTAGATTATTTTCCGGCACTTGTTAACGCGTACGGCGTAGATAATTTTTCGATTTCTGGGAAAGGAACCATTAATGGAAATGGCAAAAAATATTGGGAAGCTTTTTGGCAGCGTCGTAAAGAAAACCCGAAATGCACCAATCTTGAAGTGTCGAGACCAAGATTGGTTTTTGTGTGGAACTCCAACAATGTACAGCTTCAAGATGTAAAATTGATCAACTCTGGTTTTTGGACGAATCACTTTTATAAATGCAATAATGTAAAATTATTGGATTTGTATATTTTCTCACCTCATATCGAAATCAAAGCGCCAAGCACAGATGCCATTGATATTGATATCTGCACTAATTTTTTAGTAAAAGGCTGTTATATGTCTGTTAATGACGACGCGATTGCTTTAAAAGGCGGAAAAGGCCCTTATGCAGATCAAGACAAAAATAACGGTCCGAACAGCAATATTATAATCGAAGATTGCAATTTTGGTTTCTGTCATTCTGCCTTAACCAACGGTAGTGAATCGATTCATAACAAAAACGTGATTATGAGAAACTGCAAAATCGATGGCGCTTCGCGCATGCTTTGGCTGAAAATGCGACCAGATACTCCGCAACGATATGAATATATAAGAGTAGAAGATATAAAAGGAAGCGCTAAAAACTGTTTGGCGATTTTTGCTTGGAAACAATTTTTCGATTTAAAAGGGCGTCCCGATATTCCGTTATCTTACGGAGATCACGTGACTTTAAAAAACATAGATCTCAAATGCGAGACTTTTTATGGAGTAGAAAATGATCCAAACGTTCGCTTGTCCAATTTCACTTTTGAAAACATGAATATCGAAGCAACAAAAACCACTGTAGATAAAAGTCTGATTAACGGTGTAACTTTTAAAAATGTGTATGTGAATAAGAAGTTAGTGGAATAGTTTCAATATAACATAAGTATAAAAAAAATGGCTTCGTTTGCAAACGAAGCCATTTTTTTCGGATAAAACTGTTTTACTCGTAAAAACTCGGACAAAAATTGATTTGTATAGAGAATCAAAAAAATCCGTTTTTGTCCGCGTTTTCGTGATAACGAATCTGTCTAATCTGCGTCAAATTTATACTGTTTTAATTGTACCCAACAAAGTTTATACTATTACTTTTCACTAATCACTAATCACTTTTCACTTAAAATATAATCTTTCAATGCACAATTCTTTATTTTTTTAATGCATTCTGCCACCGTCAAGGCATTGAAGTCAGCACCTTCAGTACCAGTATGGGTGTGATCTTTCGGAAAAAAGGCTTTCACTTTTTCTTTTCCTAAAATCGCATATTTTTGAGCTACGGCATCGCTTAAATCTAGGTAAAGAACATTTTCTTTCTCGGCTATCTCTTTAGACCATTTAACATACGTGTCAAAACGTTGTTCCACTTTATCATTTGGCCATTCATTTCTTGGTGTTAAGCTTAAAACAATAGGTATTGCACCTTTTTCTTTAGCCTCTCGGATCATTTTAGACATGTACCAGCCGAAAGTGTAGACCGTTTCCTTAGAGCCTTCAGGACGAGTTATTTCTTGAGTTTCATCACCAATTCCCTTTAAAGAACCTCGGAACTTTTCTTTGTCAACCGCACCTGCATCATTATGTCCAAACTGAATCAAAATGAAATTTCCAGGCTGTAACTGGTTTTTCACTTCTTCCCAAAGTCCTTCTGTGATAAAAGTTCTGGAGCTTCGACCGCCTTTTGCTTTGTTGATTACCTCAATTCTCGTCGTGTCGCAGTATTTAGGAAAAGCAACGCCCCAGCCCACAGCATCTGGAGTTCCGTTGTTGGCCATAGTGGAGTCGCCAATTAAAAAGACTTTGTTTCTTGCGGGAAGAACAATTTTCGGATTTTTTAAAATATAATTTTTTAAAGAATTCTTGCTTGCTTTCAATTCATTAATAATTACCGAAGCCGACATGACAGCGCCTTTTGCCGAAGTATGCGTATGATCTCTTTTGTAAAAATAAGTATCCGTAATTTTAGATTCGCCTAGTTTTTCCATTTCAAGCGCCATCTTTTCATTTAAATTAATAAAAGTCACTTTTTCTTTTTCGGCAATTTGTTTTGCCCAAAGTCCGTATGAATGGTCATTTCTAGGTACTTTTCCGTCTTTCCAATCGTTCCTCGGAATTGGCGAACACACAATCGGAATCGCGCCTTTTGATTTTGCTTCACGAATTATTTTCTGAATATACCAGCCGTAACTATGAACCGTTTCATGTTTCTTCGTCAGGATATTATCAATTTCCTGCGTTTCGTTTCCAATTCCTTTAATTGTTCCGCGGGCGCGAAGACTATCGTTTATTGGTCCGTCGTCATTATGTCCAAACTGAATCAAAACATAATCGCCTTTTTTGAGTTTGTTCAAAACGGCTGTCCACAAACCTTTATCCTGAAAAGTACGGCTGCTCGTACCACCGAGAGCATGATTTTCGACATGGATCTTGCTTGTATCTAAAAACTGCCCGATAAAATCTCCCCATCCCCAAAGTCCGCCGTCGCCTTTGCCTGTTCCGTTTTTTACAGTCGAGTCGCCAACGGTATAAAGTGTAGGTTTGGAATCTTCTCTAAAAGTAAAATTGAAGAATAACAGTGCTAAAAGAAGTAAAGAAAGTACTTTAGTTAATTTCATATTTTTTTAATTGTGAGTTGTGAAATGTGAGTTGTGAAATGTGAGCTGTTAATGATTAAAAGTAACTTGGCCTTCGACTCCGCTCAGGCTGACAATGGTTTCATTTGTCAAGCTGAGCGAAGTCGAAGCCAACTTGAAACTTGAAACCTGAAACCTGAAACAAAAAAACTAAATCCCCCTAAAATCAAACCACAAATCCATCTTGATCCCATCATCGCCTTTTTTGATTCTAATATTCGTGGGCTGACTTTGCGGGCCTTGCTGTTCCAAAGGTTTAAAATCTCTCATGGCTGGAATTTCATACATAAAAGAAATGTCTCCTTCAGGGAAATCAGGTTGTGGATAACTCCCCTGAAAACCATTTTTAGGGAGGTCGGGCGTAAACAATCTCAAAAACAAATTATCCGATTCGCTGAAAATTTTAAACGATGAAGTCCCTGCTTTTAAATCGGCATTCAATAAATTGGCATGATAGCCTTTAAATTCAGGATAGATGAGGTTTTTGAAACTTTCTCCTGTAATTGTATTGTTGTAATCCTTTTGCCAAAAACCGTACGTTGTGCCTTTTATGCGGTTTTTCCAAACACGATACGGACCTCTTCCAAACCATTTAATTCCGGTAACCTCTTTTTCAGGAAAGCTGAACGTAATACCAAAAGCATTGATTTTATCTTCAAAAAAAGCACCGTCAAAACCATCTCCGCCCGAAGCATTTTTTAAAGCCAGCAATTCCATTTTTAATCTTCCGTCAGCTTCCATGATCCATTTTATAGACGATAAACCGCCATTATAATTAACTTGACAAATTGCTTTTTCGCCTTCTTGCGAAATTTGAATGTCTTTCAATTTGGCTTTCATTCCAATGGGACGAGGACCATTTGTAAGCGGAATCACATTTGATGCACTGCTGATTTTTCGAATTTCACCCGTTGCAGCATCAATAATAACCGTTACCTCGTTTGCTTTCAATGTAATTTCAGAATTGGTTTTGGTAACCGAAGCTTTTGCTTTTGTGTTTTGAGCCGCCAAAAATTTAGAAGCATAAAATTTAGCTTTATGAATAGGCCAAGTCCAAGTATAAATTTCCTTATTGAAATGATCAAAAGCCATAATCGATAAAATATCGCCTTCAAAGAAATTTTGAGGAACAGCCAACTTAATTTTTCTGGTTTCGCCCGGATTAATGCTCGGAATTTCAATTTTACCAGAACTTATTTCCTGAGCTGTTTTATCGGCATATAAAATAGTTGGGTCTGCTTTTAAAACTTTAAATTCCATTTTGCAGGAATTCAAATTGCTGAACAAATAATCATTCGTAATTAAAAAAGAACCGTCGAAAATGTCTGTAATTTGTTTGGTCTGAAACTGAATCGGCGCCCAGATTTCTTTTACGGCAAAATAACTTCCTTCTTTTTCGCGATGAGGTCCCAGAATTCCATCGGCGGCGAGAGAACCTTTAGAATCAAATTGTTGTTCGCCTTTCCAATCAGAACGTTTTACTGCTTCGTCGAGCATCGCCCACATAAAACCTCCAGCAAACAGCGGACTTTCTTTGTATCGATTCCAAAAATCTTCCAGAGCTGCACCGTGGCCATTATCATAAGTTCCGTGCATAAATTCAGTTGGAAAAAATACATTTTCACCCGAATTAAAACGATGCATTCCTGTTAAATACGTTGGATAATGATGCGTGTCCCAACCATCAAAATCGGCCCACGGATGAATCACAATTCTTTTCTGCGGATCATTTTCAGCAAAAACTTTATCAACTTCATAATTCCACCCGCCTTCATTTCCATTATCCCAAATAATGACTGACGGATGATTTACATCTCTCGCAATCATTTCTTTGGCGAGTTTAGTTCCGGTTTCCGTATCATACGAATTTTGCCAGCCCGCCAGTTCATTCAAAACAAAAAGACCAAGAGAATCGCACACATCCAGAAAATGATCATCTGGCGGATAATGCCCGCGAACCGCATTCATATTCATGTCTTTAATCAATCTGACATCCAGTTCGCTTATGCGTTTGCTTGTACTGCGTCCGCCTTCAGGCCAAAAGGAATGACGGTTAATTCCTTTCATGATGATTTTAGTGCCGTTTACGTAAATTCCGTCTTGTTTTCTGAATTCTAAAGTTCTAAAACCAATCTTTTTATGATATTCGTGAACAATGCTTCCGTTTTGTTTTAAAACCAGTTTTAAGTCGTATAAATTGGGATTTTCGGGATCCCATGGTTTAATATTTTCCCATTTTGCCGAAATGGTTTCTTTTGTGTTTTTCGCTTTAAGCGGAAATGAAAAAGCTGGAAAAATTTCACCCTTTTTACCTGAAATGGAAGCTTCTAAAATGGTGTTTTTTAAAATGTTCTGCAGATTCAAATCAACCGTAATCGAACCGTCCATTTTTGGATTTACTGCAATGTTTTGAATCTGAGTTTTAGGCGAAACTTCCAGCCAAACCGGACGGTAAATACCGCCAAAAAGCCACCAGTCTGCTCTTCTTTCCGCATTATTTACAGACTTGTTAGCAGAATGTTTCCAGATATGAACTTCTAAAGTATTTTTAGAACCCAATTTTAAAAGAGATGAAATATCATATTTGAATTCATAAAATCCGCCTTGATGAATCGGCCCTGCAATTTTTCCGTTGATTTTTACCTCAGTGTCGGTCATAGCGCCTCCAAAAGCGATAAGAACCGTTTTGTCTTTATAATCAGTAGGAACATCAAATTCATATTTATAAAGACCTTCTTCCTTACTTGGTTCTTTCTGATTGAGTTCTTTGTACCAGCGTCCGTATGTGTATTCGCCAAAACCTTCCAATTCCCATTGCGACGGCACATTTATTTTTGTCCAAACTTTGCTGTTATTGCCATCAGTACAATAAAAGTTCCATTGTGCAGGATGTTCAAAATCTACTCCAGAAAGATAAATTTTATCAGTCTGTTGGGCATTGGCATTAAAAAGAAAAGCATTAAAAAAAAGAAATCCGAAAATGGTTTTTGAAAGTCTGCTGTTCATACAAATTTGGTTGGTTTTGTTGTTTTTTTTCTCCTACTCTTTGAGGTTTGAAAGAAATTGTGATATCAAATCTAATTGTTCGATTTAGATATTGTATCCTGTACTATGATGTTAAAAAATGTAAGATAGTTTTAAAAATTAGTATTTTCTTTAAATTTCTAAAATCAGGTAGGTACAGGATACTATCCGATAAAAAAACAAAGAAATTGCAACTACATTATTTAATTGATAAAATAATAAAGTAAAAATTGTATTATTCAAATTTCAATAATTATCAATATTTTGAATTTTTATGAGAATTAAAAAACAAACTATTTGCACTTTAGCCGTCTTGTTTCTGTCATCGACTCTTTTCATTTTTGGACAGGAAAAAGCGCCAATTCGTAAGATTCATTATGTACCCGAAGGCAATAGTTTTGTTTTAAAAAACGGAACACGAAAATTCAATAGAGCACTTTATGGTTCTAATACCGCGTTTAGAGTTGAAACGGGAGATCTGCCAGAATTTGCTATGTATATGCCTGGAATGGGGGGCAATTTTAAATTGGCTCTCGTAAACGGAAAAGATAGCAAATGGATCACCGAAGCTTCTAAAATTGATACCCGATATGTTTTAGGAACGATGCATTACACCATTGAAGATCCTATTTTAGAAAATGGAAAATTGTTTGTAGACGTTGCAGCATTAAAAGAAAGCGAAGGTTTTATCGTAAAGATATATGGTGAAAAACTGCCTAAGAAAATCAATTTCGTTTGGGCTTTTGGAGGCGCAACAGGAAAGAAATTCAGCCGTGACGGCGATATTGGTGCAGATCCAGAATCAGTTTTTTATCTACAGCCTCAATATTGTCTCGGCAATAAATATACCCTTAAAAAAGAATCTTTTGTTTTAGAATATGGTTCAGAAAGCAACCGTCAGAAAACAGGAAATAACAGAATATTAAGTGGCTTTTTTCCAGGTTCGGATGTTCATTTGGCTAATGCCGATTTGCAGAAAAATCCGTTAGAATTGTTTGAATCTAAAGCGGAATCATTGCCTTTAATCAGCGGAAAAACAAACTCTATTTCTGCAAAAGGCGATTATTGGCTTTTTGTTCCCGAAGTTTCAAAAACAAATTATACTCAAAAATCTATTGCTGAACTTTATACAAAAGCGGTTCAAGAAACACATCTTTTAGCCAATCGAATTAAAGTAAAAACGCCTGACGATTACATTAATACGTTAGGTGCTGCATTGGCGATTGCTTCTGACGGAATTTGGGAAAGTCCTGCTTATCTGCACGGTGCGATTGCGTGGAGAATGTATTTAAATGCGTGGCGTGGTGCTTATACGGCAGATCCTTTGGGCTGGCACGACAGGGCGAAAACGCATTTTACAAGTTACAGCAACTCGCAGGTAACTTCTCCGGAAAGCGGACCAGTGGTTTTTGATGAAGAAAAAAATCTGGCAAGACAGAAAGAAGAAATTGGGACATCGATGTTTAGCAGCGGTTACATCAGCCGAAGTCCGAACAAGAATAATGTCGCCCATCATTATGATATGAATTTGGTTTTTTTCGATCAGATGTTTCGTCATTTTAAATGGACAGGCGATACTGCTTTTCTAAAAGAAATGTGGCCAACAATTGAACGACATTTAAATTGGGAAAAAAGAAATTTTGATCCAGACAATGACGGACTTTATGATGCTTATGCTTCGATATGGGCGAGCGATGCTTTGCAGTACAGTGGCGGCGGCGTTATTCATTCCTCTGCTTATAATTATTATGCGAATAAAATGGCAGCTGAACTCGCGAAAAAAGTAGGAAAAGACGAAACACCTTATCTAAAAGAAGCAGATAAAATTTTAAAAGCTGTAAACCAACAGCTTTGGATTTCGAATAAGGGAATTTTTGCCGAATATAAAGACGCTTTAGGAAATCGGTTATTGCACGATTCGCCTGGCGTTTGGAGCATTTACCATACCATCGATTCAGAATTGTCGAATCCTTTTGAAAGTTATCAAATGCTGGATTATGTAAACAATCAGATCCCGTATATTCCGATTTCGGCAGAAGGATTGGACAAAAAAGATCTTTATGTAATCAGCACGACTAATTGGCAACCTTATACTTGGTCAACGAATAACGTCGCCTTGGCCGAACAATTGCATACTTCGCTGGCTTTCTGGCAAGGCGGACAATCTGAAAAAGCGTATGCAATGTGGGAAAGCGCTTTGATAGAAAGTATGTATTTGGGCGCTTCGCCTGGGGGTTTCGAACAGCTTTTGTTTCAGGATGCTATGCGAGGCGAATTGTACCGTGATTTTGCTGATCCCATTGGTATGGCATCGCGAACTTTGGTCGAAGGACTTTTCGGGATTCAGCCTGATGCTGTAAATGGAGTTTTGACTATTCAGCCTGGTTTTCCTGAAAAATGGAATAATGCTTCGTTAGCAATTCCGGATATTTCAATTGATTTTAAAAGAGAAAACAAAGAAGAAAACTATTCGATTAAGAATCAGTTTTCGGCAAAAATGAATTTGAAATTGATTTTGAATTCGTCTTTTGAAGCTGTAGAAAGTATTCTGGTTAATGGAAAATCAGTTTCATGGAAGTTGGTTGCTGAAAGTATCGGAAAACCAAAAATCAGTATTGAAGCTCCTTACAGTTCAAATTATGATATTCAGATTAAATGGAAAGGAAATGTTTTGGAAAATGCTAAAGTAAAAGATTCCTATTCTGTTAATGAAACTTTAGAATTTACAACATCAAAAGCTCAGATTCTTTCGGTTTATGATCCGCAACAGATTTTAAGTGGAGTTTTAAAAAAAGAACATTCGCTTAAAGCGAAAGTAAATTCGTCTGGTGAGAAAGTATTTTTTGTTGAATTAAAACAAGGAGAACTGACTTGGTGGAATCCCGTTCATTTGAATGTAAAAGCTGAAAAACAATCAGTGGAAAACAATATCAATTGGGATTTACCGCTAGATAAAGCAGCGAAAGTAGAGACAGTTTCATTATCATCTTATTTTAATTCAAAAGTCACGGACATTTTTAATTACGAATATTTGTCGCCAAGACCTAAAACAGTGACGTTACAATTGCCAAAACAAGGAATTGGAAACTGGTGTTATCCCAATGTAATGGTAAAAATAGATGATTCGGGTCTTCGCGAAAAAGCGAAACAAAATGGTCAAATAAAAACGCCAAATGGAATTCCGTTTCAAACGCCATCAGATGAAAATCTGAAGAATATCGCTTTCACTTCGATGTGGGATAATTTTCCCGAAAGCATTAATATTCCGTTAAACGGAAAAGCTTCACACGCTTATTTTATGCTGGCCGGAACAACAAACCCAATGCAAAGCCGAATTGTAAATGGAGAAATCACAGTAAATTATACGGACGGAACTTTGGAAGTTCTACAATTGAAAAACCCAGAAAACTGGTGGCCAATCGAACAGGATTATTTTATTGACGGACTTGCTTTTACAACCGATGCTCCAAGACCGCCGAGAGTTTATTTTAAAACAGGCGAAATCTCAAGAGATTTCAAAGATTTTAAAGCTATAAAAGGTTTCAGCAGTTATGGAGTGGAAGGCGGTGCAGGAACGATTTTAGATTTACCGTTAAATAAAAACAAAACCTTAAAAAGTCTGACTTTGAAAACAATCGCCAATGATGTTGTGATTGGGTTGATGAGTGTTACTTTAATGAGGTAATGTGTCAATTAGATAATTAGATAATGAGATAATTGTATAAATGGGGCTTCTCCCGAAGCCTCGGGACCGCTCAGCCTGACACGCAAAGTAAACAAGCCTTATCTGTCAGACTGAGCGGAGTCGAAGCCAACCTAAAACCTGAAACTTGAAACTTGAAACAAAAAAACTAACCCAAACTAACCACATGAAAAACTATCAACTCATAACCGTATTCTTATTTTCGATTTCGGCTTTGGCGCAGAAAATTGATCGAAAGGCTTTGGTGACAAGGCACAATGTTCAAATTTCGGCTATCGATACTTTGGCGTCTTTAACGGTCGGAAACGGTGCTTTTGCCTTTACGGTTGATGCCACCGGACTGCAGACTTTCCCGAAAACCTATCAGCATGGAATTCCGCTGGGAACTCAGTCAGAATGGGGATGGGACAGTTATAAAAACACAGAGAATTATAAATTTTCTGAAACCTTACGAGATTACAAACAATACGGAAGAGCCATTTCGTATACCGTTCAAATTAAAGAGCCGAAAAGAAGAGTGGATGCTGTAAACTGGTTCAGACAGAATCCGCATTTGTTGCAGTTAGGGAATCTGGGCTTTGAAATTACCAAAAAAGACGGCAGTTTGGCACAGTCATCTGATGTAAAAGCGATTTCGCAAAAACTGAATGTTTGGACGGGAGAAATAGAAAGTTATTTTGAAATTGAAGGAACTCCAGTAACGGTTCTAACGGCTTCACATCAGGAAAAAGATGAAATTGGCGTAAAAGTAAAATCAGATTTGTTAAAGGAAAAACGTTTAAAAATTAGCTTGAGAATTCCGTTTCCAACCGGTGATTGGGCCGACATGGGAACCAAATATGAAGGAAAGCAGGATTATAAAAGTGAGCTTGTAGAAAAATCTAAGACCGAAGCCGTTGTGACGCATAAAATGGACAGTATTTCGTATAAGGTGAATTTCAGCTGGAAAGGAAATGCTAAAATCAAAAAAGCATCCGATCATTATTTTGTGATTGAAGCTTCAGATACCAATACATTGGAGTTGAGTGCGCTTTTTGCTTTAGAAAAGAAATTGGTTAAGAATTCTTCATTTGCCGATATTCAGAACAGCAGTATAAAAGGCTGGGAGAAATTCTGGAAAAGTGGTGCCGCTGTAGATTTTTCTGGCAGTACAGATAAGCGTGCGAATGAATTGGAGCGAAGAATAATTTTATCGCAGTATTTGACAAAAGCACAATGTACAGGAAAAGTTCCGCCACAGGAAACTGGCTTGACTTATAACAGCTGGTACGGAAAACCACACCTAGAAATGCATTGGTGGCATGGTGTTCATTTTGCACTTTGGGGCCGACCAGAATTGCTGGAAAAAAGTCTTCCGTGGTATCAAAAAGTTTTTGATAAAGCGAAAAATATTGCCAAAAGACAAGGTTTTGAAGGGGCTAGATGGCAGAAAATGGTGGATGCAGACGGAAATGAAAGTCCATCTTCTGTAGGATCATTTTTAATTTGGCAACAGCCGCATTTTATTACTTATGCCGAATTAATGTACAGAGCTAACCCAAATAATTCTACTCTGAATTTATATAGCGAACGTGTTTTTGCGACGGCGGATTTTATGGCTTCGTTTGCTCATTATGATGAAAAAAGTGACCGTTATGTGTTAGGTCCGGGTGTGATTCCGGCGCAAGAACGTTTTAAAGCAATGGAAACTTTCAACCCAACTTACGAATTGGCGTATTGGAACTGGGCTTTGAAAACTGCCATTGTCTGGAAGAAAAAACTAAATCAGAAAGTACCTGAAAAATGGGAAACGGTATTGGCTAAATTATCAAAACTTCCTGTGGCTGATAATGTATATCTGGCAACAGAAAGCGCCATAGATTCTTATACGAATCCAGAATTTAAAACGGATCACCCTTCTGTACTAGGAACTTTCGGAATGTTGCCTGAAACGTCGCTTTTAGACAAAAAAATCATGAAAAACACTTTTGATCTGGTTTGGAATACTTGGTCCTGGGACAAAACATGGGGCTGGGATTTCCCGATGACAGCGATGTCGGCGGCAAGATTGAATATGCCTGAAAAAGCAATAGACGCTCTTTTTATGAACGTAACAACGAATACTTATTTAAAAAACGGACATAATTACCAAGCCGAAAGGTTAACGCTTTATCTTCCGGGTAACGGCGGGATTTTAACTGCAGTTGCCATGATGTGCGCCGGTTGGGACGGGTCGACAGAAGAAAATCCGGGTTTCCCAAAAGACGGTACATGGAAGGTAAAGAGCGAAGGATTTAAAAAAATGTTTTAGTTAAGGGACCGGAGTTGCAAAGGGGCAAAGGGACAGAGGTTTTGAGCTGGAGTGAAAGAAATCTCGCAAAGCCGCAGAGTCGCAAAGATTTTTGAACCATATAAGTTATATAAGAGATTTTAAGTAAAAAACGCACTATTTTGTCATTTCGACGGAGGAGAAATCACACTAGAAATTCCGTAAAGTGTGTAGACAATCTTTGGCGATATTCGAGTGTGATTTCTCCTTTCAGTCGAAATGACAAACTTTGATGAAAAACTTCGCGCCTCTGCGACTTTGCGAGAAATAAACTTCGCGCCTCTGCGACTTTGCGAGAAATAAACTTCGCGTGTCTAGCGTAAACCCTTGCGCTCTTTGCGGTTAAATTTTAAGTAACAAACTATGAAGAATAAAGTCTTTTTAATACTATTTCTTTTCGTGAGTCTGAATATATTCAGTCAAAGACAAATGGAAAGTCTTGACCGTGGTGTGATTGCTATAAAAAATAAAGATCAGGTTTTTATTAGCTGGAGAGTTTTAGGAACAGATCCAGATGATCTGGCTTTTAATTTATATCGAAAAAGCGGCAGCAAGAAAGCGGTTTTATTAAACGATAAACCCATAACAGGGGCAACCCATTTTATTGATTCAAAAGCTGATTCAAAAGCCGAAAATACATGGTTTGTAAAAACGGTTTTAAAAGGAAAAGAATCAGAAGCACCAGGGAGTTTTACGCTTTCTGCCAATGCTCCAGAGAAACAGTATCTTTCCATAAAACTAAAAGAAATTGAAGGATATAGTGCTAACGATCTTTCGGTTGGTGATTTGGATGCCGACGGTCAATACGATCTGATTGTTCACATGACAGGAAAAGGACATGATAATTCGCAGACAGGAATTACAGATCCGCCTATTTTTCAGGCTTATAAACTCGATGGAACATTTTTATGGCAGATTAATCTCGGAAAAAACATTCGCGAAGGCGCACATTATACACAGTTTATGGTGTACGATTTGGATGGAGATGGGATGGCGGAATTGGTTTGTAAAACGGCCGACGGAACTACAGATAGCGAAGGAACTTTTGTTGGCGATGCATCAAAAGACTGGGTTGACAGAGATTCAAATTCGAAAACGTATGGTAAGATTTTAAAAGGTCCTGAATATCTTTCGGTTTTTGATGGCAAAACAGGAAAACTGATAACCACTGTAGATTATATTCCGGAGCGCGGTGATTTAGCAGGCTGGGGTGGAAACGGGGGAAGCGGTGGAAATGATACAAAAGGAAACCGAATGGATCGTTTTTTGGCGTGTGTGGCGTATTTAGACGGCGTTCATCCAAGTGTGGTTATGTGTCGCGGTTATTACGGAAGAACGGTTTTAGCCGCTTGGGATTTTAAAAATAAAAAACTGACTTCAAGATGGGTTTTCGATAGTAAAAATGCAGAAAATCCGTATTCTGGAATGGGAAATCATAATTTAACAGTTACCGATATCGATAACGACGGAAAAGATGAAATCATTTACGGATCAATGTGTGTTGACGATAACGGACAAGGTTTGTACACAACAGGTTTCAGGCATGGTGATGCAATGCATGTTTCCGATCTTGATTTGGATACGCCAGGTTTAGAGGTTTTTAATATTCATGAAATCGAAAACAAAACGACTGGTCCAGGTGTCACGTTTTTTTCTGCAAAAGATGGAAAAGTCTTGTTTACAGATTCTCTAGACGGCGATGTCGGTCGCGGTGTTGCAGATAATATTGATTTAACTAGAAAAGGGGCGCAATGCTGGTGGTCTGGTTCTCCGTATTTGCATGATATGAAAGGCAATACTATTGGAAAAGCGCCAAGTTCGACTAATTTTTTAATTTATTGGGATGGCGATACTTCGAGAGAACTTTTAAATTCGAATTATATTGATAAATACAATGTAGGAAGATTGTTTACGGCAGAAGGCGCGGTTGCTAACAACGGTACAAAATCGACTCCAGGACTTTCTGCGGATATTTTAGGAGACTGGCGCGAAGAATTAATATTGAGATCTGAAGATAATAAAGAGCTTAGAATTTATTCTACCATAATTCCAACCAATGTTCGACAATATACTTTAATGCACGATCCGCAATACCGTTTGAGTGTTGCTTGGCAGAATGTAGGTTACAATCAGCCGCCGCATACTAGTTTTTATATGGGATTTGGAATGAATCCCGCTCCAAAACCCAATATCGTTTTGATTTCTTCAAAAAAATAAAATTAGGAAAGAGGATAGTTCTTAAACGTAATTTTTTCTGATGTTAAAAATATTTTTAAGATTTATAAGTTCTCGATTAGTTTTTTTTTGCTTAAGAACGCCTTAAAATGGTTTCATCTTATAAAATGAAACCATTTTAAGGCGTTCTATTTTATGTAGTTAAAAAATAATTGTTTAAATTTATTTCGAAAATAACTGCCTTAAAAAGAAACAATTTCGAAGCCTCTACATGTGATATTTTAAGTGGGCCAATCTAAAGTTGCCCGAAATGTTTGTTACATAATATTGATTACAAGTTCCCAAAAAAAACAAAATTAAATCAATATAATCGAATGAGTTATTGGCAATTTAGAGTTTTAAATTTAAAACATTTGGCTCTTGTCTTATTGTGCTGTTGCAGTAACTTAAGCTTTGCACAGCAGGATACCAGCAGTATTGCAACTGCAAAAAAAATAAGGCTTGACGAAGCAATTTTATTAGGAATAAAAAATAACCGGCAGATAAAACTGGCAAATGCTGATTTGGCAATTGCTCATGAAAATGTCGATCAGGCTAAAATTGCTAAAATGCCAAGAATAAGTTTAAACGGCGGTTACAACTATATTGGCGATCCTAAGCTATATGAAGGATTTTATGAAAGTCAGGTTACCGTCGATTACTACAATCATCAGGCCTTTGCCAATATTATTTCCTCACTGCCTATTTATACTGGAAACACTATTAACACTAGAATCAACCAGCAGGAATTAATTAGTCAAATGCAGGAATCTGCCGTTAAAATGACCGAAGCGGATCTCAAAAACGCGATAACGGAACAATATTTTACATTAGAGAAATTATACCGCCAGATTGAAGTTACAAAACAGAATATCATCAATACCGATATTCGAATCAATCAATTGAAATCTCGTGTAAAGAATGGACAAAACCTAACGAGTGATCTTTTAAGAACCGAATTGCAACAATCTAATTTTAAGGTTTCGGTCTTTAGAAGTACGAACACCATTGAGCTTATTAGTAATTATCTCGATATCTTAATTGGTTTTCCGACCAATACTATTCTAAAGCCAGAAGTGGCAGAAAGCATGATTCCGACCGAAAACATGAACTTACAGCAAAGTTTGGAAGAAGCTTTTCAGAACAGAGAAGAAATAAAACGTGCGGCTGTAAAAATTAAGTTATCAGAGTCGTCTTTGAGTTTGACCAAAAGTGGTTTTAAACCCAACTTAAATGCCAATCTGATTCTCAATACAGAATATCCTGCGCAATGGCCTAATTATGTTAATGTACTAAATTATTGGGCCGCTGGACTTTCTTTAAACTGGGATCTTTCTAGTTTCTATAATTTAAAACATCGCATAAGCGGTGACAAATTGGAAATCGACAAGAGTAATATAGCCCTAGAGGTTACTAAAGATCAAATTTCTACAGAGGTTAAAAATGCGTACGTCAGATATGCGGAAAGCAAGGAAAACATTAAAACCTACAAAAAGGATGTGGAATTGTCAATGAGCAATTACAAAATTGTGAAAAGCCGTTATGACAATGATTTTGCTTTAATCAGTGAGATTGTGGATGCCGAATTGCAATTAAACAACTCCCGAATTTCGTTAGTAAATGCCAATTTAGATTTAATCATTCAATATTACTCACTTCAATACGCAATGGGTAAACTTTAATATAGTTTTTTATGAGTGAAACAGATACACCAATTGAAGGAATTCAGAAAAGTGAAAAAAGGAGAAATAGGGTTCTCACAATATTATCTTTTGTTTTTTTAATTGCTGGCGGTTTATGGATTTTAAGTCTCTTCTTTGATTTCAGTTCCTATGAAACTACTAATAATGCTCAAGTTGAAGCTTATATAAACAACATTGCTGCAAGAGCAACAGGACATATTAAGGAAATAAAATTTGAAGCCAATCAATTGGTGCACAAGGGAGATACTTTGGTTGTTTTAGACGACGAAGAATATAGTATTAAAGTCAGACAGGCAGAAGCAGATTTAGCTATAGCCGAAGGAAATCTGCATTCGCTACAGCAAAACATAACCACTTCAGTTTCTAATCAGGCTTCTGGAAAAGAGAAACTGGCAGGAGATTTGGCAAGTTTAGAAAAGGCTCAAAAAGATTATCAGCGTTTCAAGAATATGTATGCCGATTCTGCTGTAACACGAAATCAATACGATCAGGTTATTTCTAAATTGAAATCGGAAGAAGCCTATGTTAAAGCGGGTAGAAAAGGACTGGATGCAAGCAGTTCGATTACGAAACAGAGTTCGATTAATCTCGAAGCAGCCTCAGCAACTGTTGCGAGAAAAAGGGCCGATTTGGACGCCGCGAAATTGCAGCTGTCTTATACCGCAATTTTGGCGCCTGCGGATGGCTTTGTTGGGGAACGAAATTTATCAATTGGCGAATTGATTAATGCCAATCAGACGATTGCGACTATGGTATTGACTGAAAAATTATGGATTTCAGCCAATTTTAAAGAAACTCAGATTGAAAAAATAAAGCAAGGTCAGGAAGTTACCATTACGATTGATGCCTTGGATGGAAAAGAATTTAAAGGAAAAGTAGCGGGTTTTTCTCCAGCAACGGGAGCCAAATTCTCGATGGTCGAGCCCGATAATTCAACAGGAAATTTTGTAAAAATTACACAGCGTATTCCAGTTAAAATTGATTTTGAAACTCCGTCAAAAGAGCTTCAGGAAGTACGACCAGGAATGAATGTAACCGTTGAAGTAAAAAAGTAAAAAGATGTTTGCAGGAAAAAAAAGGAGCCTTTTTACACTGACAGGATTGTACATTCTGACAATTCCTTTTTTTAATGGACTCAATGTGACGACTTATGATAATTCGCAGATTCTAGGGCATTTTGGACCTTCTACAACTGCTTTTAGTTACGCTGTTTATATTCCGATTTTTGCCATGCTTGCTTTTTTGCCTTTAGGACTAAAGTTAGGGAAACAAATAAAAGTGCGCACCATGATATTATCGGTTTCATTTTTATCGCTATTATTTAATACCGCTTCCTTGTTTGCGCCCAGTATCGCGTGGTTTGTTTTGTGCCGTTCTCTTTTGGCAATAGTTTCCATTATCGGAATATTTGCTTCAATGGTGCCCATTTTATTAAAATACAATCCGGCACTAAATATGGCTTTGATGTATGGCATTTTTCAGTTTATACAAAAGGGAAGCCAGCATTTGTATCAGTATTTAGGAGCGCATTTTGTGAGTTTTCACAATTGGACATTTGGTGTTTATTTCTTGAATGTCAATTTTCTAATTTGCATTATTTTGGCTTGGTATTTTTACAGAGCTGATGTTGCGCCTCTAAAAAGTAAATTTCAATTTGATTGGAGAGGCTGGATTATTATGATTCTGTTTTTCACTATTATTCTCTTTTTATGTGCCGAAGGACAAACTAGAAATTGGTTTAGCGATCCGAAAATAACGCTCGCTTTTGCTTGTTTGCTGATTACAGCAGGTATTTATATGCTTCATGTTCGTTTTACAGCAGAACCATTAATTAATCCCAATGTGTATAAGTTTAAAAATGTTGTTGCGGGTGCTTTTTTGATGTTTTACATTGGTTTAATGAATGGAACAGGAAGCGTTGTAACAGGGTATATGACCAATGTTCTTGGATTTGATCCCGTTCTTGGTGCAGTCACACATCTTTCTTTACTAATTGGTTTGTGTATTTCAATTCCGCTTTCGACTTATCTTTTATACAAACGCATTTATTTGGCAACTATTTGGGTGATAGGTTTTGCCTGTTATGGAATGTATCATATTACGTTATTTTTTAGATTCTATCCCGGAATTGATGCATCTGATTTTTATCTGCCATTAATTTTTAAAGGATTGGGAATGGGATTTATTTTTCCTGTTTCATTGCTTTATATTTCAGAAGGAGTTCCACCGCAATTGAGTACTTCGCGTATGATGACCGGAATTATTGCTCAGGCCGTTTTTGCTTCGTTATTGGGCGGTGCTATTTTAGGAACTTTTATTTCGAATATGAATGTACAGCACAAAACAGGTTTAAGCCAGCAACTGAGTGCGATAAACAAACAAGCTGAAAGTCAGCTAGAAAATTCGAAAAAGAAATTTTTATTCATGGGATTATCGGATTCCGAAGCGCAAAAAAAAGCAGAAAAAAGCCTTTCAAACCAGACTTCTCAAGCTGCTATTTTATTAGCCTACAAAGATATTTATCTCGCGATGTCGGCAATTTGCTTTCTGCCCATTTTTATTATTCTGCTTTTTAAACTGTGGCGAAGACCGATAGGAAGAGTGGAAGTAGAGCCGATACCGATTTGAGGGTGAAGAGGCAAGACTGGAGAAGAAAGAAAAAAGATGCAAGAAGCAAAATTAAAGAATTTAGAATTTGCCCTTTAGGCTTCGAGATTGGAATTTGGGATTTAGTTTTTGGAATTTGCTTTTTAGGCTTCGAGATTGGAATTTAGAATTTAATATTTGGAATTTGCCTTTAGGCTTTAGGCTTTGAGATTGGAATTTGGAATTTAATTTTTGGAATTTATATATTATGATAGCAAAGAAAGACCGTTTTTTATATCGCTTTTGGACTCAGGAAAAGGGGCTTAGCGGCATGTTGATATTGTTGTGTATTATGCATTTTATTGCTATTCCATTTTTTGGCAGTTATGCTCGTTTTATGGTTGCAGTAAATATATTTTGGATGCTGTTTCTCTTTGCCGGAATTGTGGCATTATCCAAACACAAGAAACAGGCTTTTCTTATTTCAATTATTCCATTTTTATTTATTCTCACCCAATGGATTAATTATTTTAATCATAACATTTTTATCCTTTTTGCCGATTTGATTCTCTCGATTGCGATTATGCTTCTTTTGATCACTTTAGTTTTAGTAAAAGTATTAGAACCAGGTCCAGTGACAACTTATCGCATTATCGGGTCGATTGTGGTGTATATGCTTTTAGTTCACTTTTGGGCGACGCTTTATTTATTTCTCTACGAACATATTGAAGGTTCTTTTCAGATTGCCGAGTCTAAATTTTCAAGCAATAGTGATCAGGCTAGTTTTATTTATTTCAGCTATATCACTATGACTTCAACAGGTTATGGCGAAATATTGCCCCTTCACCCGTTGGCTCGTTCTTTAGTTCAAATTGAAGTGCTTACCGGCGTTTTGTATCCCGTCGTCTTAATTGGTAGACTGGTTTCGGATGCGAATTTTGGGGCTGGTAAGAAGTAAGAAGTGAGAAGTGAGAAGTGAGAAGTGAGAAGCAAGATGAAAGATGAAAGATGAAAGAATCAAGAAGCAAGAAGGAAGATGAAAAAAGCAAGAAGCAAGAAGCAAGATGAAAGAATCAAGAAGCAAGAAGGAAGATGAAAGATGAAAGAATCAAGAATCAAGATGCAAGAGGAAAGATACTAGATGTAAAGTAACGTTTGATAATTAACAATTTACCATTTATAATTCACAATTAAAAAAATCACCATTCACAATTAAAAAACCATAACCATGAAAACAACAACTACTTCTAATAAGAGAAAAGAACTCTTTGAAACTATTTTGCAGTTATTTTTCATTTTCCTAATTGTGGGATTTTGCCTTAAATTACTGTTGCCTTTTTTTATGCCTATTCTTTGGGCTATCATATTGTCGGTGGTATTTTATCCTTTGTTCAATTCACTACAGAAAATATTGAAAGGTCGAAAAGGATTGGCTTCGGTTATTATTACGATTCTGATTATTGCTATAATGCTGGTTCCTTTAATCTACTTCTTGAAAGCGGCAACGGGTAATTTCTTAGAATTAAAAAATAGTTTTGAAGCAGGAACTTTAAAGATTAGTCCGCCTGGTCCTTCGATAAAAGAATGGCCTGTAATTGGTAAACCGCTTTATGAGTTTTTGCTTGCAATGTCAACAGATTTAGAACAAGGTGTTGTGAAATACCAAGATCAAATACGAGAATTTACGTCTAAAATTATGGCGAGTATTTTGAGCTCTGGGGCTGCCTTTCTGCAGTTTATTTTGTCTATAATCATTGCTGGAATTTTATTAGTATCGCCAAGTGCAAAAGCTCTCTTTATGAAATTCCTTAAAAAAATTGCAGGAAACGATGCTGAAGAAATTTTAACGATTTCGGTTTCTACAATTTATCAGGTAGTAAAAGGGATTTTGGGAGTTGCAGTTATTCAGACTATTATTCAGGCTATTGGATTGTTTTGGGCTGATATTCCGTATGCAGGAATCTTGACTTTGATTTGCCTTATATTTTCGATTTTACAGATTGGACCAATTATAATTAATATCGGTGTTATCATTTATCTTTTTTCAACAGGAGATTCTGGTTTTGCCATTTTTTGGACCATATTTTTTATCATCAGCGGATTGTCAGATAATGTTTTAAAACCACTTTTATTAGGAAAAGGTGCGCTTGTGCCAATGCTTGTCATTTTTCTAGGAGTAATTGGTGGTTTTATTATGTCTGGTTTTATCGGATTATTTGTTGGACCAATTGTCTTTTCTATAGGCTATAAACTATTTATCGCTTGGCTGGATGATAATGCAGAACCAATTGAAGAACCTGTAGAAGATATTGAGATTAGTTAATTATGAATTATGAGTTCCTTAGTCCAAAGTCCTTAGTACTAAGTACTAAGGACTTTGGACTCTGTACTTTTGAACTCTTTTAACAATTCACAATTTATAATTCACAATTAAAAGAAGTATTTTTGCAGGATTATAATTCCTCAAAAATGAAACGTTCAGGCACGGCAGATCTTCCTTTACATTATGGACAAGTTCCAATGTGGCTTGCTGAACGAATGTCAAAGCTTGGTTTAGCTATTGTGGAAACCATTGCGATGGAATTTTCTACTGCTGAAGTGATAAGTAAATTAAGCAATCCGTTTTGGTTTCAGAGTTTTGGAGCTGTTATGGGAATGGATTGGCATTCTTCTGGAATTACGACTTCGGTGCTTGGAGCATTGAAGAAATCAGTTAATCCGCATTCTAAAGAATTGGGGATTTATATCTGCGGAGGCAAAGGAAAGTATTCTATGGCAACGCCGCAGGAACTTTTATTTGTTGGCGAAAAAACAGGCCTTGACGGAATTAATCTTGCCAGCTGTAGCCGACTTACCGCAAAAGTTGACAACACCGCCATTCAGGACGGATTTCAATTGTATCAGCATAATTTTATTGTTGATAATAAAGGACAATGGGCTGTGATTCAGCAAGGAATGAATCCGGATTCTCGAACTGCGAGAAGATACCATTGGCATTCGCAAGATTTAAAGTCTTTTATAAACGAACCGCATACTTTTATTTACGGCGAAAATCAAGGTTCTATCTTAAACCTTACGGCCAATGGTGCTACAAAATCCCGAGAAGGAATTTTAGAATTGGTAAAAGAATCGCCCGTTAAAATCATAAAAGAAATGCAGCATCTTTCTATGCCTGCGCATCACGACGTGAGAATGGAAGATGTAAATATGAAAAGACTGGGCGCCATGCTTTGGGCGACTCACGAAAATAAACCAGAAGATTTTGAAGAATTATTGCTTCTAAAAGGAATGGGACCAAGGGCTTTGCAATCATTAGCCTTGGTAAGCGAAATAATTTATGGAACTCCAACACGATTTGAAGATCCTGCTCGTTTCTCTTTCGCTCATGGAGGAAAAGACGGACACCCATTTCCTGTTCCTGTAAAAATTTACGATGAAACTATAGATACGCTTCAAAGGGCTATTAATCGTGCAAAAATTGGCAACAGCGATAAATTGAGCGCCATTCAAAAATTATCTGAAATTTCGCGGAAAGCAGAAGAAAGCTTTACTCCAAATACCAATTTTGATGCCTTGGTTCAGAGAGAAAGAGAACAATCTCATTTATACGGTGGAAGAACCGTTTTTGGAGAGGCAAAACCTCCTAAAAAGAAGCCTATAAACCCAAACAATCAGCTGGAATTATTCTAAAAAAAATATAAATTTTTATCAGCCTTTAGTTATCAAAAAATTAATAAATGTCACAAAACGAAAAATCAATTTATACCTTACAATTCATTTTACTTTGCTTGAGTTCTTTACTGTTTTCATCAAGTTTTAATATGATGATTCCCGAACTTCCAAATTATTTAAGCAGTTTAGGAGGAGCAGAATACAAAGGACTTATCATTTCTTTATTTACCCTTACGGCAGCAATTTCCAGACCTTTTAGCGGTAAGCTTACCGACAAATGGGGGCGAGTTCCTGTTATGGCAATCGGATCTTCGGTTTGTGTCGTATGCGGATTTTTGTATCCTATTTTGAGTTCAGTTTCAGGGTTTTTATTGTTGCGTTTGGTTCATGGTTTTTCAACAGGATTTAAACCTACATCAACATCGGCTTATGTGGCCGATATTATTCCGCAGCACAGATGGGGAGAAGCACTTGGAATGCATGGATTGTGTTTTAGCATTGGTGGTGCACTTGGACCAGCATTAGGAAGTATGATTGTGAATTTGTACGGAATAAATGTAATGTTTTACAGCTCGTCGTTTCTAGCATTTTTCTCGATTATTATTGTTCTGAATATGAAAGAAACTCTTGCTGCAAAAGAAAAACTGAACCGTTCGATGTTTAGTATTGGACGAAAAGATATTGTAGACAAAAATGTATTTCCAGCAGGAATTATTACGTTCCTTTCATATACCGCGTTCGGACTTATTTTGACTTTAATTCCAGATTGGAGCGAGCATGTGGGAGCAACCAATAAAGGAATATTTTTTACCGTTTTTACGGTAGCTTCGGTTATGGTTCGTTTTGCTGCAGGAAAAGTTTCAGATCGACACGGGCGACCAAAAGTGATATTGGCTGGATTAATTATTACGGCTTCAGCGCTTTTTGTAATTAGTGAAGGAAGAGATATTCAAATGTTGTTAGTCGGGGCAGCAGTTTACGGAGTTGGTACAGGGATTTTATCTCCAGCAATTAGTGCTTGGACTATCGATTTGAGTAATCCTGATCATAGAGGAAAAGCGGTTGCTACGATGTATATTTCGATGGAACTCGGAATTGGATGTGGAGCTCTTTTAGGAGGAAGTTATTACAGTGACCAAATTATGCGCATTCCTCAGATTATGAAATTTGATATTATAATTCTCGTTTTAGGAATTGCCTATCTTTTGTATTGGGCAAAAAAATCAAGGAAAAATCGAAGAAGTCTTTCTTAAGAATTAGCAATTTAAAATACATCAGAAGCCTGTAAATTTATTTTTACAGGCTTTTTGTTTTTAGAATCAAATCCAACTTTTAGAAATCAAAATAGCCTTTTTGTGACTAGAGTACTGTTACTCAATATTATTAAGATAAATCATATTGAATTTTATGTAAAAATGTTTACGAAATCCTTTGCGCTTTTATAAACTTAATAATCCTTTGGCTTTTAACATTAAAATTGTTTAATATTGCGTTTTTCATCTACACCTTTTATCAATTAATGTCTGTTTATAGCAAATATGCTGATCATATCTTATTAAATCTCCTTAAGGAAGATGATCAATTGGCTTATACAGAAATTTTTGAAAGATATTCCAGACTTTTAGTGAATCATGCTTACAAAATGACTGGAAATCATGACGAAGCCAATGATGTTGTTCAAGAAGTATTCTTATTTATCTGGAACAAACGTCAGGAACTAGAAATCACGGGATCGCTATCTTCTTATTTATACAGAGCAACCAAAAACAGAATCTTAAATCATATCGCTCACGAAAAAGTAGTTTCGCGTTATGCCGACTCAATTTCAAACTTTATTGAAAATGATTATGTTTTTGCAGATTCTAAACTTCGAGAAAAAGAATTAGAAAATCTTATTGAAAATGAAATTGCTTTGCTTCCTGAAAAAATGCGTGAAGTTTTTCTTTTAAGAAAAGTAGAAGAACTTTCGTATGACGAAATCGCACTTCAATTAAATATAACAGACAAAACAGCCAAACAGCAAGTTTATAATTCGCTAAAAATTCTTCGCGGAAAGCTAAAATCGGCGTTGAATGTTTTTATCTGGTAAATTTTTGTTGTTCTTTTTGTTAAATTTTAAAATAAAATGAACACATAAAACCCTCATTAATAAAGAGAAACTAACGTTTCGCGAAATTTATTAATGATAAATTAATATTTTTTTGATTTTTATCTATGACAAAACCCCTTTCTAACTGTCTTATATTAAAACAAGACAAAATTTCGTGTTGTAATTATGAATGAAACTGAATTTCTAGAACTGCTTAAAAGACATCAAAATGGCACTTTATCTACAGAAGATAAAGACAAACTCGATGCTTGGTATTTGCATAAAGCGGCAAATAGCAATAAAAAGCTTAGTGAATACGAACTAGAAGATAGTTACGAACATCTGAAATCGAGACTTCCTTTAGCACAAGATAGTAAAGTGATCAATCTTTGGCCGCGTATTGCAGCCGCTGCCTCTATTGCTTTATTATTTGGAGCTGGACTTTTTTATTTTACAAAATCAGAATTGGTAGTAAAACCAGAAAATATTCAGGTTGTTGAAAAACCAAAAGAAATTGCGCCTGGCGGAAACAGAGGAATCTTGACGCTTTCAAACGGAAAACAGATTATACTTTCAGATATTTCTTCAAAAAATATTATTGCTAAAGAAGATCAGGATGAGGTAACCATTAAAATGGATGCCAACGGAGTAATTACTTATGTAATAAATCCAAATGCTGATACTGCAAAAGAAGATGCCAATTCATTCAATACACTTTCAACTCCAACAGGCGGACAATATAATATTGTTTTAGCTGATGGTACAAAAGTATTCTTGAACGCAGTGTCTTCGATAAAATATCCAACTCAATTTAGCGGAGATCAAAGAATCGTTGAATTGGAAGGAGAAGCGTATTTTGAAGTGGCTAAAAATAAAAACAAACCTTTCTTAGTAAAATCGGATAATCAAACAATTGAAGTTTTAGGAACACATTTTAATGTTCATGCTTATAAAAATGAATCTGCTGTAAAAACGACTTTATTGGAAGGAAGTGTTGCGGTTTCTTCTAAAAATCAAAAAGCTATTTTAAAGCCAGGTCAGCAGTCGAGAGTATCTGAAAGTTCTACTAAAATTGGAGTTAAAGAAGTTGATACCGAAGCGGCAATCGCTTGGAAAAACGGCCGATTTAAATTTGATAATGCCGATTTGAAATCGGTAATGAAACAGTTGGAACGATGGTACGGAATTAAAGTAGAATACCGCGGCGATGTTTCAGACGTGAGATTTAACGGAGGTACATTTAGAAATAAAAATTTGTCTGAAGTATTAAAAGTGCTTGAGCTTAGTAATATAAAATTTAAGGTTGAAGGAAAAACGATTATTGTTTACCCGTAAGCTTTTTATTTAACCGATTATATTGAGTTTATAAACTAAAAAACCAGAAGCAGTTGCGATGCGTCTGGTTTGTTTAAAAGTTTATAGCCAATATAAGTTGTCCACTATTGTTTAACTATAACCAATGTAAATGTATGAAATTAAATTTACAACCAAAAAAACCTTACAAAAAACTTAAAAAAAAGATTCCTAGAGTTCATTTTTCGGCTCATCTGTTGGTGTTAAGTGTATTTATGCTATTGTGCAGTTTTACTGGTCAGGCACAAAATATTACTGTAAATTTTAAAGATGCACCTCTTGAAAAAGTTCTGAAAGAAGTGGCAAAACAAGCCAATTACGAAGTGCTTTATACACAGAAACTGCTTAAGGATTCTAAACCAGTTACAATTTCTGTTAAGAATGCGACTTTAAATGAAACTTTAAGTCAAGTATTTAAAAACCAGAGTGTAAAATATACGCTTTCTAACCAAACGATTGTTGTAACGGCTCCAAAAGAAAAAAACGAGAGCTTGGGAAACGGATTAATCGATATCAAAGGAAAGGTAGTAAACAATAAAAATGAATCGTTTCCAGGTGTAACGGTTACTATCTCAGGAACTAATAGAGCGACTGTAACTGACTTTGATGGAGGTTTTTCTTTTGATAAAATTTCGCCAAACGCTGTTTTGGAATTGTCTGGTCTAACTATCGAAAGCAAGTCTATTGGTGTGGCAGGACGAACAGACTTTACGCTTATTGCTGAAGATAAAGTGGCTGCAATGAAAGAAGTTGTGGTGACAGGTTATCAGACTATTGCAAGAAGTAATTTTACAGGAGCAATTTCTAAGGTTGATGAAAAAGTATTAAACGAAAATATCAATTCTAATTTATCTGGCGCAATTGAAGGACGTGTTGCGGGTTTGATGTTTCAGAAAAATCCAAATGGACTTGGATCTGATACGCCTATTTTGAGAGGTATTGGAACTTTTTCCGGTGAGGTTGGATACAGTCCGTTAATTGTAATTGATGGCCTTCCAAGCGAATTGACTTTGGATGAAATTAATCCGTATGATATTGAAAGTGTTGACGTTCTTAAAGATGCTGCAGCAGCTTCTATATACGGTTCTAGAGCTGCAAATGGTATTATTGTTTTAACTACCAAAAAAGGAAATGGTAAACTTAAAGTAACCATAAACACCGATTTCTTTATCTCAGAAAAACCAAATTTGAGAGATATGAACTATGCTTCAACAAGCGAAATTATCGACTTTGAGCAGGCAGTTTATAACAGAGAAAGAGCACGATTTGCAGATACTGCGACGATGTTTAGCAGTTATGGAGATATTGGAAATAGCAGTACGAAATATTACAGTCCGCTTTACCAATTAAACAGAAATTTGGAAGAAGGAAAAATTGATAATGCTACTTACGACACCACTCTTGCACAGTGGAGAAAGAACGATTACTATAGAGATTATCGCGATAATGTTTGGCAAAACGAATTCAGACAACGTTATAATGTTGCTTTTTCAGGGAGTACAACCAAGCAGAACACCTATGTTTCGTTGAATTATGATGAATCGCAAGCTCGTGTAAAATTCAATAAAGGACGCGCGTTTAACCTTTACGCAAAAAGTAGTTTTCAGGTAAATAACTGGTTAAACGCTACATTTGGTGTAAATGGAACGTATAGTAATGATGAAGCGGCCGATTATGAACTTAGCAATTACGATATTCAAAAACGTTACGAGCGTATTACAGACGATAACGGAAATTTAGTGCAATCTTCATTTGCATCAATTAGAGACGGCTTTACTTCTAGCGGAGCTCTAAATCCAGCGATGGTGGAGAAAATGCAAGCTTTAACGGGGTTTAAATCGACGAATTTTAATGTTTTAGATGCGCTTAACGAAGGTATTGAAGAACGTAATTCTTTAAGCTTAAGAACTTTTGCCAACATAAAAGCGAAATTATATAAAGGGTTAAGTTTTAATACGCAATTTCAATACGAAGTAAGAAAAAATGATAACGAACAGTATTACGACGTTAATTCGTATAGAATGCGTTATGCAATTAATGCCTTAACAGGATACAATCCCACTACAAATGCTTACACTTATGTAGATGGCTTTTCTACAGGTGGACGATACAAACAATCGAGTTCTCAGGCGAGCAATTATTCTTTTAGAAATCAATTAGATTTTAATCAAGAATTTGAAGATGGCAAACACTCTGTTAATGCTTTGGTAGGTACAGAAATGCGTGAAACGTATGTTCCGAGATCTATTGAGCAGTTACGATATGGTTATGATCCTGTTACGCTTACTTCTGCAGTATTAAACAATCTTGCATTAAGCCAAACGGGAGTTGCTAGTTATCTTTTCGGAAACAATAGAACGCTTGCAGCTTTAGGAAGAACACAGCAAGAAATTTTACACCGTTATTTTTCTGTTTTCAGTACAGCGAGTTATACTTATTTATCTAAATATAATATTACAGGAAGTTACCGTGTAGATAAAGCCGATTTATTTGGTGTTGATCCGAAATATAAAAACCGTCCATTATGGTCAGCAGGTTTAGGATGGAACATTAGTAATGAAGAATTTATGAAACCAGTGAAATGGGTAAGTATGCTTAAATTGAGATCGACTTACGGTATCAACGGAAACGTAGATCAAAGCACAACACCTTATATTACAGCAACTCGAAGAAATGATAACTTGTACCAGTCTTTACAATATACTAATATCACTTCGCAGCCCAATCCGATGTTAAGATGGGAAAAAACGCAAAGTCTTAATTTTGGTGTGGACTATAGTTTATTCAGAGCCAAATTAAATGGTTCTATCGACGTTTACCGCAAGTACAGCAGTGATTTATTAGCGACTACAGATCTTGATCCTACGGTAGGTGCTACATCAAGAAGAATTAATGCTGGAGCTTTATTAAATAAAGGTATCGAGTTTACGGTAGGTTCTGAGTGGTATAATAATGGTAGTCTTCGTATCAACTCTAATTTCGTTTTTGCCTTTAATAAAACAACAGTGCAAAAAGTAACTAGAGCCGAATCTTCAGCTTATTCCTATGTTTCTTCTCCAACTAGTTTCTTTGTAAAAGGTGATTATTTCAACAGTATGTATGCGTACAAATATGGCGGAATGGTAAATGGTTATCCGTATGTTTTGGATGAAAATGGAAATCCGTCAATTACTTTTGATGCCAATGGAAATCCAATTTCAACAAGTATCAAATCAATTACAAATCCAGAGGCTTTAGAAAATGTGGGGTCATTAATGCCGACTTACACTGGTTCATTATCACAACGTTTTTCTTACAAACAATTTGATTTAAACTTCTTGTTTATTTTCTCAGGAGGAAATGTAATGCGAAAAGAAACTATTGATTTGGGTTCTGATAACGTAAATCTTTCTGGAATTGCAGATCGTTATACGGATGACAATAGAAACGGTAATACGCGTTTATATGTAGATTATGACGAAAGTGTTAGAAACTATGCTTCAACTATCAGTAGTCAATGGCGATATTCAACAGCAAATGTTGTAGATGGCGATTATATCAAATTAAGAAATGTTTCTTTGGGTTATAATATGCCAAAGGCTTTTGCAAATAAAATTAAGATGACAGCGGCAAAGTTTACTTTCCAAATGAATAATATTTGGTATTGGAGCGCAGCTGGAAATCGTATTGATCCAGAAGTTTACAGTTTAAATTCTGGTGTACGCAGCTTGCCATTGCCAAAAACGTACTTGTTTGGTCTTAATCTTACACTTTAAAAAAAATGAAACAGATATATATAACAATGCTGTCTGTGATGATGCTAACCGTTTCATCATGCGACGATTATACAGAAATAACACCCAAAGGAGCTTTGGTAATTGAAACTCCAGAACAATTTCTTGATTTAGTATCGCTGCCAAATAGAGGTTATCCAATCAATAACTTTCAATATTTGTCAGACGACCAATGGATGCGTGAAGCCAATGTGATCGGAAGAACGCCAAACATCGATATTCTTAATTTTACTTTTGATGAAAGCGTAGATAGAGTTTCGTTGTTGACAGGCTCAAGTTTTTATAATCAAGCGTATACCTATATCAATAGATGGAATACGATTATTTCTTTGGTTGATAATAGTAAAGGAGATGAAAGTATAAAAAGATTAGCCAAAGCAGAAGCTAAAATTTATAGAGCTTACGATCACTTTTTATTGGTAAATACTTACGCAAAAGGTTACGATCCGAATACTGCTGCAACTGATGGCGGAATCTGCATCATGGATAAATTTGATCTGGAAGCTCAGCCTTCAAAATCTACTGTGGCACAGGTTTACGATTTTATTCAGAAAGATATAGAAGATGCGTTACCGTATCTTCAAGAAAAACCAAAAGATGTTTATCATCCATCCTTAGCATTTGCCTATGCTTTTAAAGCTAAAGTGCATTTGTTTAAACGTGAAATTGCTAAAGCTCAAGAAGCAGCAGAAAAATCATTGAGTTATAACAATCAAATATTTGATTTAGTCGCTTATAACAAACAAGGTGGTCCAACTGCGGTTGCGGTTCCAGCGGCTAGCAACGTAGAAGTGTTGAGTTATATGTACATGACTGGTTACAACGAAATGAACTTTGCTCAAAGCTACATCATCAGCCCTGAACTAAGAACTTTATTCGGAACTAACGATGGGCGTTTCAATTTGTTTTTCAACTCAACAAGCACAACCAATCTAGATCAAGGTTCAGGCACTGCTTATTGGGGAACGCAATACACGAGATTTTTCTATCCAACTGTAGGTATGAAAACGACTGAAGTGTATTTGATTTTGGCAGAGTGTTACGCGAGAGATAACAAATTTGCCGAAGCGGTTGCCGTTTTAAATACATTGAGAGCAAAACGTATTCTTTCTGGTACGGTTGATTTGGCAGTTCCAGCGACACGAAAAGAAACAATGGAATTGGTAATTAATGAAAGAAGAAAAGAATTGCTTTTAGGATTTAACCGTTTCTTCGATCTTAAACGATTAAATACCGAAACAGAATATGCAAAAACAATTACGAGAGTATTTCCAATTGTAAACAAAACAGTTCCTCAAAAAACATATACGTTACAGCCAAATTCTCGATTGTATATTATTCCGTTTCCTTTATCGGTTTTACAGAAAAACCCGAAATTGACATTAAACACAGACGAAAAAGTCCCATTTTAATTTAGATGAAAAAGTTAATTATATTTCTAATCATGCTGTCTTTTGGGCAGCATGGTTTTGCTCAGACACCTGAAAAAAAAGGCGATAGTACCAGCACGCAGCCAAAAGGCATGCAGGCTTATAATAAAGTGATCACTGATAAAGCGAAGAACAAATCAGGTCTTTTTACGGTTAGCCAAGTTGATGCCAAATATTACTTTCAAATTCCTGATAGCTTATTTAACCGATATATGCTGGTGGTAACACGATATCTTTCGACACCTGAGGGCTTTGGAACTTTTGGTGGAGAAAAAGCCAATGAACAAACTATCTATTTTGAAAAAGGTTCAAATAATACTGTTTATTTAAGATCGTTGCAATACAGACAAGATGTTCGCTCTGCCGATTCGATGCTGGCAAAAGCATTAGAGGGAAGCAACGAAAATCCGATTGTGGCTGCTTTTCCGATCAAAACAACCAATCCAGATACGAAAGATGTGGTTATCGAAGTGACAGACGTTTTCAAGAAAGACAACGCCATGTTTTCTATTGGAAGTCAGGACAAAACAGAGAAAAAATTAACTTCTCTGGCTGATGACAAATCTTTTGTTGAAAGTATTGATGCCTATCCGATTAATATCGAAACCAAAACAACAAAAACGTATACAAGTTCTACAGCAAGCAGCGGAAGTATCACATTACGATTAAATACTTCGATTGTATTGCTTCCGAAAACGCCAATGCGCAAACGTTTCTTTGATGAAAGAGTAGGTTATTTTGCCAACAAATATGTTTTATTTGATGATGACGAACAGCGTGCTCAAAAGAAATTTATTGTGCAGCGTTACCGCTTAGAGCCAAAGGACAAGGATATTAAAAAATATTTGAGAGGCGAATTGGTTGAACCAAAAAAGCAGATTGTGTATTATATCGATCCTGCAACGCCAAAAAAATGGAGACCGTATTTGATTGCTGGAATCAACGATTGGCAGAAAGCTTTTGAAGCAGCAGGTTTTAAAAATGCGATTGTTGGTAAAGAATGGCCAGAAGACGATAAAACAATGAGTTTGGAAGATGCTAGATATTCTGTAGTTCGATATTTAGCTTCTGAAACGCCAAACGCATACGGACCAAGAATTAGCGATCCAAGAAGCGGTGAGATTATGGAAAGCCACGTGGGCTGGTATCATAATGTGATGAAATTGGTGCAAAGATGGTACATGATTCAAGCTGGACCTTTAGATCCAAGAGCTAGAAAAATGCATTTGGACGATGAATTGATGGGACAATTAATTCGTTTTGTTTCTTCTCACGAAATCGGACACACGATTGGTTTACGTCATAACATGGGAGCGAGCAGTGCAACTCCGGTAGAAAAGCTTCGCGATAAAAAATGGGTAGAAGCAAACGGACATACGGTTTCTATTATGGATTATGCTCGTTTTAATTACGTAGCACAGCCAGAAGATAATATTAGTCCAAAAGGTCTTTATCCGCGTATTGGAAGTTATGATAAATGGGCTGTTCAATGGGGTTACAAATATTATTCAGACACAAAAGATGAGTTTGAAGAAGAAAAATTATTAGCCAAATTAACGACTGATAGTTTAACGGCAAATCCAAAATTATGGTTTGGAGGAGAAGGTAAAGACGAAGATCCGAGAAGCCAGTCTGAAGATCTTGGAGACGATTCAGTACTTGCCAGCGATTACGGAATTAAAAACCTAAAACGCGTTGTGCCCCATCTTATCGAATGGACGTATCAGCCAAACGATCCGTATGATAATTTAGCAGATATGCATAAAGCTGTAGTAAGACAATATAGTTTGTATTTATATCATGTTCTAAAAAATATTGGAAACAATTACGTTACAAAACGAACTGTTGATGAAAAAGGAGTAGTTTATAAACCAGTTCCTAAAGCAAAAGTAAAAGCAGCAATAGATTATTTAGGAAGACAATTATTCGTTTCTCCACTTTGGATGTATCCACAGGAAATTGATGATTTGATTGCTTTAAAAAGAGAAGACCAAATTTCAGATCAGCAGAATCAAGTTTTAAATATGTTGTTGAGTTCTGGTATGCTTTATAATATTAATCTTAAATCAATGCAATCGGAAGGAGCATACACAGTTCCAGAATTTTTAAACGATGTGCAGCAAACGGTTTGGGTGAAATTTAGCGGAGACGAAAAGCAAGATTTTTACAGAAGAAGTTTTCAGCGTGGCTACATCGAGAAAATGGGAATGCTTTTATTGCCAAAAGAACTAGAGCCAGGAAAAGCTTCAAATACGGCACAACGCAGCGATGTGAAATTGTACGCAAGACAGCATCTTTTAAAATTAAAAACAGATATTGAAAAATTAAAAGCTTCAGCAACAGGAATCAATAAAGATCACTACGAAAGCATTTTGATTGACATCGATAAAATCATTACAAAATTAGATAAACCTACATCATGAGAAATTTATTAGTTATAGCATTTGTTTTCTTTAGCTTTTTAGCACAAGCACAATTAACTTCAAAAGAAGAAGTGGCTCCTGAGTTAGTTGCAAAACGTGAAGCAGAGAAAAAAGAAATTACAAAAAGTTATTTGGCTTTAAAAAATAGCTTTTTAACATCTGACAGTTTAGCGGTTGTTAAAAATGCGGAAGCTTTGAAAGGTTCTTTAAAAAACTTCAAGTTTAAAAAATTAAGCTTAGAAAATATGAATGCAGCGACCACTTCGAGAAGAGAATTAATCGAATTGGCAACAGCATTAACAGCTACAAAAAACATCAACAAACAGCGCAAGATTTTTGAAACCCTTTCTGTAAAATACTGGGATCAGGCTTCAAAATTCAAACCTGCAGATGAAACTTTATATTTACAAGTTTGCCCAATGACAGGTGCAGTTTGGACAAGTGATAGCAAGGAAATCAAAAATCCATACTATCCTAAAAATATGCTGACTTGCGGTGAAGTAAAAGCAAGTTTATAGTTTTTTTAATTTTGAATTAGTTTGATAAATGCGGTATTCTTTGTAGGGAAGCCGTATTTGTCGTTTATGAAATACACCGTTTTGTGACCGAATTTTTGATTTGAAATAAAGAGCCTTGGAAGTCATAATTTCCAAGGCTTTTTTATTGAAAGCGATTTGTAAAACATTTAATTAGAATGTTATAAAATTTTCCTGCAAGCGTTTTTTTGTTTCTTTCTTTAGCGTTAACAAAATTTCTTTTTTGGATTACCTATTTTTGTAATATGGTTAAAATTTTGAACCATTAATTTCAAGAAGATTCATTTTGTGCTTGAATCTCTTCCCAAAAATAATTTATAAACACCACTTTTTTAAGCCAAAATGAGCAAAGGAATATTTCCTTTATTTTTCTACACCTAATAAATCCCCCTAATGAATACCAGAATTACCTCAGGTGCCAATTTTAAAAAGGCGCTAAAATCTCATTTTTTAATCCTAAGCATAACACTTACAGCTCAAATAGGATTAGCACAAAAAAAAGACTCTTTTGATATTATAATGTACCGGACCGCGGTCGATCTAGCGAGTAAGGATATTAACAAAGCGCTTCAGACAGCAGATTCTCTTTATCAGAATTCGACAGAGCCTATTCATAAAGTGAAATCAATCATGCTGATGGCTGATTTGCAAAAGAATATAGGAGATCTTGAGAAATCGATTAACCATGCCGTAACTGCCGAAAATATAGCAGAGACTAATAAACTGTATGAATGGCAGGTTAGAATAGCTGGTTTTTTGTCGTCTCAATATCGCACGCTTGGTTTAAAAGAGCAAAGTATTTTGTCGTTAAAAAAAGTTTTGAAAATTATTCCCAAAATCGATAATCCAAAAATTTCAGATCAGCTGCAGGCCATCACAAATCAGCAAATTGCTAAATATGCCATTGAAGACGAAGATTTTAAACAGGCCATTTCTTATCTTAAAATAACAAAAACGTACTTAGATAAAACAAGAAATACCAAAGTGAAGTTTTTTCATTATGCTACAAATGAGTATATGTTTGGTCAAGCTTATTTGGGACTTAAAGACTACAAACAAGCACTTCAATACTACAATTCGTCTTTGTCGCTTCTTTTTGAAAATGATATAGCGAAAGAAGGTACTATTCTAAGCGGGTTTGTATACAGCGATATAGGAGAAATATACACGGAGCTGAAAGACTTAAAAAATGCATTGCTGTATTACAATAAAGCGCTTTTGGTGGCCGAACAGTCTGATTTTTTAGAGTTAAAAGAAGAGGTTTATTACAATCTAGCTGTTTATTATGATGATCAAAAGGATGTAAAAAACTATGCGCATTTTAGCAAGCTTTACGAGAAAACGCAGCTTAAGCTAATGGATTCGCACAAACAAGGCGTAAATAGCATTGTAAATAGATTACAGAACAAAGAAGCAAAATTGTCTCAAATGCAAGGCATAATAATAGCATCGAGCCTAGTAATTGCGGTGCTTTTAATAACAGGAATCATAATTATAATTAGAAGAAGAAAAGCTGATATTCGAAAGTTTGAAGAAATTATCAATAAAATAGAAAACAGTTCTTTTAAACCAGAATATAAAGAAGAAAAAGCTGTTGAAGAAGAAGTAGAGAAAAAGGTATTAATGACCGAAGAAACGGAACAATTGATATTGAAGAAATTGAAAAAATTTGAAAATAAAGATGGGTATATCAATAGAAATATAAGCCTTTCAAGTTTATCCGCAAAATTTGAAATCAACAGCAAATACCTTTCTTATGTGATCAATAAGCATAAAGGAAAAGATTTTAATAATTACATCAATGCGCTTCGAATTTATTACATCATAAGAAAAATGGAAAGCGATCCTGTCTATTTAAGTTATAAAATTAGCTATTTGGCCGAAGAATGCGGTTTCTCTTCGCACAGTAAATTCACTGCTATTTTTAAAGCAGAAATGGGAATTTCTCCATCTGTTTTTATGCAATGTGCTATTGATAAAAATAATAAAATAAAGGCGTGATAGCTTTCTAATGCATTTAAAAAGTCCTGTGTTTTAACAGGACTTTTTTGTTGAACCAGGTATTTTTACCCCTTTATTACTACATCATTAGGTATGTATTGCGGATATATTTTGCTTCACTTTTGAGGACTCTAAAATGAGTTGTTTCTATTTGATAATCAGTTTTTTAAGGTTGAGTTTGTGCTGTTCACTTTCACGATAGTGTACAGCTATAGCGTTTAACAGGGGTATTTATCAGGTTATTTTTGACAGATTTTTCATAGAGGTAGAAAAGACTTTTTTTATGTTCTCTGTCTCTTTAACCGATTATTAATTTATACCCAAAAAACGTGAAGAAACTTTACTTATTGTTTACTGTCTTGTTTTTCCTGATTTCAGGAAATATGCTAGCTCAGGAAATTTGTAATAACGGAATTGACGATGACGGCGATGGTTACGTAGACCAATACGACCCTGATTGTAATGCAGGCCCAGCACCTACGTGTTTTGCTCCAGCGCCAGCACCTAATTTCCAAATACGATTGGCACTTCAAGGGCCAGAGAATACTTTAGATACATCTGTATCTCCCTCTATTGGTGACCTTGATGGCGATGGAATACCAGAAATTATTGCACCTCATGGAAATAGTAACTTGGGTTACATAACCTATCGTGTAGTTGGAGGAGTGCTTCAGAACGCTGGCATTAATTTTCAACTGCAGACACAAGCGCCTGTTTATGGTACAGTAGTTCAGCCTGCCATTGCGGATATTGATGGTGATGGAAAAGCGGAAGTGGTCTGTGTAGAATATTCTGGCTTCGTCTATGTGTTTAATCATACAGGTGGAAATACTACAACATATAAATTTAAATCGGATTTGCCGACAAGCTATGTGGCAGGTTCTCCGAGAATTGCAGATATCGATGAAGATGGGGTTCCAGAGATTGTTATTGGAAACCAGGTATTTGTATTTGATTTAATAAATAATACTTTAAAAAGATTACCAATACTTACCGATACCACACTACCTATTGGGCGTGATGGAGTGAATTGGGGAGCAGATCCAGTGGTGGTGGATATTATTCCTTCCAATCCAGGAAAAGAGATTGTGGCAGGAAGTATGGTATATAAAGTTAATATGATTACAGGTCCTGAGAAATTTATAACTTTAAGTGACATTGCAGGTAGCGGAGTGGCTGTTACCAGTGATGGACCAACTGCTGTAGCCGACGTTGATTTAGATGGAGATTTAGATATTGTCTATTCTTCTGCTCAAAGTCGTATGTATGCTTGGGATCCTGTTCAACGCAAGGTGTTATTAAATGTTCCTACGGGAGCAGATTCTAGAAGAGGTATACCGACAATTTCGTATGCCTATAATGATGTTACGAATAACGGAATGGCAGTTGATTATCCAGAGATTCTTGTGGGTTATCGTAATATGATAAAAGCCTATAATCTACAGATTCCAGGAAATGTAGCATGGACATTGCCAACTACAGATACTTCAGGAGAAACCGGTATTTCATCCTTTGATTTTAATGGAGATGGAATTCAGGAATTGGTTTATAATGATCAGACCCATATTAGAATTATTAATGGAAATGTTTCTCCTCCAGTTAATTTGGCCGTATTCGATTCTGGTACAGAAACTTGGATGGAGCATCCTGTAATAGCAGATGTCGATAATGATGGACAGGCAGAGATGATTGCTTTTACAGGAAAGGAAGGGGCAAGGTCAAACGAAGGTCGAATCAATATTTTTAAGTCTGATGGAGGAACGATCTGGCAACCAGCAAGAAAAATATGGAACGAACGTGGTTATCATGTTATCAATATTAATGACGATTTAACGGTGCCAAAGCAGGAAACTAAAATGACTAATTTTATGCCTGCAGGTTCTACCAAATATAAAGTTTTAAATCAATATAACGTACAATTTAATCCAACAAACTTGTTGTTAGAACCGGGAACTGTTGCAGCTGCAGACGTGCAGCTGAACAGCTTGCAAAATTTTGATTTAACGACAGGACAATTAACACTTAATGTGAGTGTTCTAGGAAACTTAAGTTTGCCTGCGGGAACTCCAATTACAGTATATAACGGAAATCCGACTACTGGACCTGCAGCTGTCGTAGGAACTGGTTATACTAGTACGATAATAGCATCGGGAACTACACAAACGATTACGATTACAATTCCAACAGTTCAAAGTTATAGGTTGTATGCTATTGTAAATGATAACGGTTCTATTCCAACGCCTTTTAATTTATCGACAGATTTTCCTTCAACAGGAATTGTAGAATGCGATTATTTAAACAATATTGCCTCTATTGTTCCTCCAGTTTATGATACAGATGGTGACGGAAAAAATGATTTGATTGACGAAGATGCTGATAATGACGGAATTTTGAATGTGGATGAATCTCACGGATATGATATGTACGGAGATGAAGATGGAGACGGAATTTTAAACTTTCAAGATGTTAACAGAGGGCCAGGACCAGGAGATGGTTCTTTAACAGATTATACAGATGCAAACGGCGACGGAATTGCAGATGTTTTTGATACAGATGGCGACGGAATTATTGACGCTTACGATTTAGATAGCGATAATGATGGATGTCCTGATTCTAATGAATATTATCAAGATCCAAATGCAGATGGAGGAGATGGAGGTCAGTTTGGAATTGGCCCAGATCCTGTAGCTACTTTTCCAAACGGAAGAGTATCAAATCCAGCCGCAACTTATACAGGTGTTTTGCCTCCAGTTTTTGCGGCGGTTAGTATGACAGTTGCCACTCCATTAGTAGACAAAACAGCAACTTTAGGAGAAAATGTTACTTTTACTTCTGATATTTCGGCTGAAAAAGTAACTAATTACTACACAACTCCTGTTACCAAAGCAGATGCAACAGGTGAATTGACTTATCAATGGTTTGTAAGTACAGATGGCGGGACATCGTTTACGAGTTTGCCATCGGAAACAAATGCTTCATTGGTTTTAAACAACGTACAGCTAGTAAACGATCAATATATTTATAGAGTGGTTGCTTCTCATTCTGGAAGCAGCATTGGATGTGTTGTAATTTCAGACGAAGTTCTTTTGAGAGTGCCGCAAGATCCTAGTTTGGCACTTGTAAAAACGGCTTCAGTAAACGGAACGGTATCAGCAGGTGATCAAATTACGTATACATTTACGGTAACCAATACAGGAAATGTGCCTTTAAGTAATGTTGTAATTGATGATGCGAAAACAGGAAGCGTTGCATTGCCTGTAAATCCATCAACAATTGCAGCTGGAGCAACAGGAAGCATCACAGCAGTATATACAATTACTCAAGCAGATTTAAATGCAGGAAGTGTAACCAACACGGCGACAGCAACGGGAACAGCACCTGATACTACATCGGTGAGTGATATTTCGGGAACCGCTCAAAATAATGATACTCCAACAGAGACAACGCTTAATCAAAGACCAGCTATTGCACTTGTGAAAACAGCTTCAGTAGGCGGAACAGGAGCAGTTGGAGACGATATAACCTATACATTTAATGTAACCAATACAGGAAATGTAACATTAAGCAATGTGGTTATTGATGATGCTAAGACAGGAAGTGTAGCTTTAGCGATAAGCCCGTCAACGCTTGCACCTGGTGCATCAGGAAGCATTACGGCAGTTTATACAATTGCCCAAACTGATCTAAATACAGGAAGTGTATCGAACACGGCAACTGCAACAGGAACAGATCCAAATAATGTAGGCGTAAGTGATATTTCTGGAACAGCGCAAAACAATAATTTGCCAACAGTAACGACACTTACCCAAAGTCCTGCTATTACACTTGTAAAAACAGCTTCAGTAAGCGGAACCGTAAAAGCTGGAGATGAGATTACGTATACTTTCAGTGTAACGAATTCAGGAAATGTAACTTTAACGGATATTACAATTGATGATGCCCTGATAGGAAGTTCGCTTGCAATCACTTCGCAATTTCTAGCGCCAGGATCGTCAGAGGATGTTACGGCTACTTATACAATCACTCAAGCTGATTTAGATGCAGGAATTGTAACAAACACAGCAACAGTAACAGGGGTATCTCCAAATGCGGTAATAGTTAACGATACTTCAGGAACAACAAATACAAATGACGATCCGACAGAAACAGCATTGACCCAAAGTCCAGCGATAGCAGTTGTAAAAACGGCTTCAGTTGGCGGAACGGGCGCAGTGGGCGATAAGATCGCTTATACTTTTGACGTAACCAATACAGGAAACGTAACGCTAAGCAATGTTATAATTGACGATGCAAAGACAGGAAGCACAGCACTAGCCGTATCTCCTGCAAGTTTAGCGCCAGGCGCATCAGGAAGCATTACGGCAGAATACACAATCACGCAATCTGATCTGAATGCAGGAAGCGTAACCAACACTGCGACAGCAACAGGAACGGCACCGAATGCTTCGACAGTTAGCGACACTTCTGGAACGGCATTAAATAATGATGATGCAACAGAAACAGCATTGACCCAAAGTCCAGCGATTGCAGTTGTGAAAACGGCTTCGGTTGGAGGAACGGGCGCAGTTGGAGATAAAATCACCTATACTTTTGACGTAACCAATACAGGAAACGTAACGTTAAGCAATGTAATAATTGACGATGCTAAAACGGGAAGCGTGGCATTAGCCGTATCTCCTGCAACTTTAGCGCCAGGCGCATCAGGAAGCATAACGGCAGAATACACGATCACGCAAGCTGATCTGAATGCAGGAAGCGTAACCAACACGGCGACGGCAACAGGAACAGCTCCGAACGCTACGACAGTTAGCGACACTTCTGGAACAGCTCAAAATAATGACGATCAGACAGAAACAGCATTGACCCAAAGTCCAGCGATAGCAGTTGTAAAAACGGCTTCAGTTGGCGGAACGGGCGCAGTAGGCGATAAGATCACTTATACTTTTGACGTAACCAATACAGGAAACGTAACGCTAAGCAATGTTATAATTGACGATGCGAAGACAGGAAGCGTGGCATTGGCTGTATCTCCTGCAACTTTAGCGCCAGGCGCATCAGGAAGCATCACGGCAGAATACACGATCACGCAATCTGATCTGAATGCAGGAAGCGTAACCAACACGGCTACAGCAACAGGAACGGCACCGAATGCTTCGACAGTTAACGACACTTCTGGAACAGCAAATACGAATGACGATCCGACAGAAACAGCATTAACGCAAAGTCCCGCAATTGCGGTTGTAAAAACTGCTTCAGTTGGCGGAAAGGGCGAAGTGGGCGATAAGATCACTTATACTTTTGACGTGACCAATACAGGAAACGTAACATTAAGCAATGTAGTGATTGATGATGCCAAGACAGAAAGTACAGCACTAGCCGTATCTCCTGCAAGTTTAGCGCCAGGCGCATCAGGAAGCATCACGGCAGAATACACGATCACGCAATCTGATCTGAATGCAGGAAGCGTAACCAACACGGCGACAGCAACAGGAACGGCACCGAATGCTTCGACAGTTAGCGACACTTCTGGAACAGCAAATACGAATGACGATCCGACAGAAACAGCATTGACGCAAAGCCCCACAATTGCGGTTGTAAAAACTGCTTCAGTTGGCGGAAAGGGCGAAGTGGGCGATAAGATCACCTATACTTTTGACGTAACCAATACAGGAAACGTAACGTTAAGCAATGTAATAATTGACGATGCTAAAACGGGAAGCGTGGCATTAGCCGTATCTCCTGCAACTTTAGCGCCAGGCGCATCAGGAAGCATTACGGCAGAATACACGATCACGCAAGCTGATCTGAATGCAGGAAGCGTAACCAACACGGCGACGGCAACAGGAACAGCTCCTAATGCTTCGACAGTGAGCGACACTTCTGGAACGGCATTGAATAATGATGATCCGACAGAAACAGCATTGACTCAAAGTCCAGCGATTGCAGTTGTGAAAACGGCTTCGGTTGGAGGAACGGGAGCAGTTGGAGATAAAATCACCTATACTTTTGACGTAACCAATACAGGAAACGTAACGCTAAGCAATGTAGTGATTGACGATGCGAAGACGGGAAGTGTGGCATTGGCTGTATCTCCTGCAACTTTAGCGCCAGGCGCATCAGGAAGCATCACGGCAGAATACACGATCACGCAAGCTGATCTGAATGCAGGAAGCGTAACCAACACTGCGACGGCAACAGGAACAGCTCCGAACGCTACGACAGTTAGCGACACTTCTGGAACAGCTCAAAATAATGACGATCAGACGGAAACAGCATTGACCCAAAGTCCAGCGATTGCGGTTGTAAAAACGGCTTCAGTTGGAGGAACGGGAGCGGTAGGCGACAAGATTACGTATACTTTTGACGTGACCAATACAGGTAACGTAACGTTAAGCAATGTAGTGATTGATGATGCAAAGACAGGAAGCACAGCACTAGCCGTATCTCCTGCAACTTTAGCGCCAGGCGCATCAGGAAGCATCACGGCAGAATATACGATCACTCAAGCCGATTTAAATGCAGGAAGCGTAACCAACACTGCGACAGCAACAGGAACAGCTCCGAATGCTTCGACAGTGAGCGACACTTCTGGAACTGCATTAAATAATGACGATCCGACAGAAACAGCATTGACCCAAAGTCCAGCAATTGCGATTGTGAAAACAGCATCAGTTGGCGGAACAGGAGCAGTAGGCGATAAAATCACCTATACTTTTGACGTTACCAATACAGGAAACGTAACGTTAAGTAATGTTGTAATTGATGATGCAAAAACGGGAAGCGCAGCATTAGCTGTAAGTCCAGTAACTTTAGCTCCAGGAGCATCAGGAAGCATTACGGCAGAATACACGATTACTCAGGCAGATTTAAATATAGGAAGCGTAACGAACACGGCAACTGCAACAGGAACAGACCCAAATAATGCGCCAATAACAGATATTTCTGGAACAGCATTAAACAATGACACTCCTACGGTAACTGCACTTACTCAAAGTCCGGCAATTGCAGTTGTGAAAACAGCTTCAGTTGGCGGAACAGGAAAAGTTGGTGATCAGATTACGTATACTTTCAATGTAACGAACACAGGAAATGTAACATTAAGCAATGTTATAATTGATGATGCTAAGACAGGAAGTGCAGCATTAGCGGTAAGCCCGTCAACGCTTGCACCTGGCGCTACAGGAAGTATTACAGCAGTTTACACGATTACTCAAGCTGACCTCAATGCAGGAAGTGTGAGCAATACGGCAACTGTTACAGGAACAGACCCAAATAATGCGCCAATAACAGATATTTCTGGAACAGCATTAAACAATGACACTCCTACGGTAACTGCACTTACTCAAAGTCCGGCAATTGCAGTTGTGAAAACAGCTTCAGTTGGCGGAACAGGAAAAGTTGGTGATCAGATTACGTATACTTTCAATGTAACGAACACAGGAAATGTAACATTAAGCAATGTTATAATTGATGATGCTAAGACAGGAAGTGCAGCATTAGCTGTAAGCCCGTCAACGCTTGCACCTGGAACTACAGGAAGCATCACGGCAGTTTACATCATCACTCAAGCTGACTTAAATGCAGGAAGTGTGAGTAACACGGCAACTGTTACAGGAACAGACCCAAATAATGCGCCAATAACAGATATTTCTGGAACAGCATTAAATAATGATACTCCTACTGTAACTACACTTACTCAGAATCCAAGTATGAAACTGCTAAAAACAGGATTATATCAAGATGCAAATAGTAATGGAACTGTAGATGCAGGAGATCGTATTAATTATACGTTCAGAGTATTAAATACAGGAAATGTGACATTGACCGATATCGTGGTCACAGATCCAATGGTTACTGTAAATGGCGGGCCTATTCCAGCATTGTTGCCATTAGCTGTTGATGAAACAACTTTTACAGCTAGTTATACTTTGACTCAAGCAGATATTGATTTGGGGGCAGTTTACAATTTGGCTTTCGTAAGCGGAAAAGATTCTAAAGGGAATAATGTAGATGTAGATTCTGAAGATCCTTCGCCGTTAAGCCCAGGAGATCAATTCTATGAGCCAACATGCCCTACTTGTAGTGTGACTGTTTTACAGCAAAAATCGAGTATTGCATTAATTAAAAATGCTGTTTTCAATGACGAAAACAACAACAATAATGCCGATGCTGGAGAGACAATTACATACAGTTTTACGGTTGTAAATACAGGAAATGTAAGATTGACGAATGTTACTATTCAAGATCCACTTCCTGGAATTGTAATGACAGGAAGCCCAATATCATTAGCTCCAGGAGAAAGTGATAGCACTACTTTTAAAGGAATCTATACTATAAAACAAAGTGATATTAACGGCGGAGGTGTTTCTAATCAAGCATTCGTAACAGCTCAAACTCCATTGGGAGCAACTGTAAAAGATGCGTCTGATAATGCTGATATAGCAGGAGACAACCCAACAGTATTATCATTAAATGGCTGTAATATAAAAGTCTTCAATGTGTTGTCGCCAAACGGAGATTCTCTAAACGATAATTTCTTCGTTCAAGGAATAGAATGTTACCCAGATAATACAATGGAAATCTACAACCGTTGGGGAGTTTTAGTATTCGAGCGCGAACAGTACAACAATCAAGATCGTGCATTTACTGGAGTTTCTGAAGGACGTACGACGATTAAAAAATCAGAAAGCTTACCTGTTGGAACTTATTATTATGTTCTGAAATATAAGGATAGCGATTCAAATGTGCATCAGAAAGCAGGATACCTATACCTTACTAAATAACAGTTAAAGCAAAATTTAAAATGGCTTAGCTTTTATAGCTAAGCCATCATAAAAAGAAAAAATAAATGAGAAAATTAGTCTTCGTTTTTATATTTTTTTCCGTTGCGGGTTTTGCACAGCAAGATTCGCAGTTTACCCAATATATGTACAATACCATTAATATTAACCCTGCCTATGCCGGTTCGCGTGGAGCTTTAAGTATTTTTGGATTATACAGAACGCAATGGGTTGGACTTGAAGGAGCGCCAGAAACTAGCAGTTTTTCGGTAAATACGCCATTAAGCAATAGTAATCTCGGATTAGGAGTTTCTGTTGTAAATGATAAAATTGGACCAACAAATGAGAATACTTTCTCAGCCGATTTATCTTATACCGTTCCGACTTCGGCAACTTTCAAGCTATCGTTTGGTATTAAAGCAACTGCCAATTTATTTAATCTTGACATTAATAAACTGGATGTAAAAGATCAAGGTGATCCACAGTTGCAGGATCTGAATAATAAATTTACGCCAAATGTTGGAGCGGGAATTTATTTCCATTCAGATAAAGCTTATATCGGTTTGTCGATTCCTAGTTTTATCGAAAGCAATCGATATAATAATGCAGATGTTGCCATTTTCAAAGAAAAAATCAATTATTACTTGATTGCAGGTTATGTATTTAATTTGGATAAATATGAATACATCAAATTTAAACCAGCCCTTTTAACCAAAATGGTGGAAGGAGCACCATTGCAAGTGGATCTTTCTGCGAACTTTATGTTTTATGATAAATTTACAATTGGTGCATCTTACAGATGGAGCGCTTCTCTAAGTGCAATGGTCGGATTCCAAATCACAGACGGACTTTTCGCAGGATATGCTTACGATCGTGAAACTACAAGATTGAATAATTTTAATTCTGGATCACATGAGATATTCCTTCGATTCGATTTGTTTAATAGCTATGACCAGATAACTTCACCAAGATTCTTCTAAATCCGATTGAATGATGAAAATTAAAAATATAATGGCTTCAGCCTTTCTTTTGCTATTGGCATTAGAAGGAAATGCACAAGTCCAAAAACAGAACAAAGCCGATAAAGAGTATGCTCATTTAGCTTATATTGATGCAATTGACACTTATGAAAAAGTGGCCAATAAAGGGTATAAAAATGAGGAAATGTTTCAGAGGTTAGGAAATGCCTATTACTTTAATGGCGAATTAGTCAAAGCGGTAAAATGGTATAACGAACTTTTTGAAATGAATAAAAATCAGGAACCAGAATATCTTTATCGTTATGCTCAATCTTTGAAGGCAGTAGGGGAATATGCTAAAGCCGATGAAATCCTGAAAGCTTTTCATAACAAAATCGCAACCGATCAAAGAGGAATATTGTTCGAAAATAATAAGAACTATTTAGAGCAGATTAATCTTAATTCGGGAAGATTTGAGATAACAGATGCAGGAATCAATTCTACTCAAACTGATTACGGAAGTACTTTTTTAGATAATAAATTAGTATTTGCATCTGCAAGAGATACAGGGGGTATTGCCAGAAAGAAATTTAAATGGACCAATAAATCGTTTACCAATTTATACCGAGCAGAATTAAATTCAGATGGGACAGTTGGCAAGCCAGAAAGATTCGAAAAGAAAATCAATTCTAAATTTAACGAATCGACTCCTGTTTTTACTAAAGACGGCAAAACAATGTATTTTACTAGAAACAATTTCTTAGGCGGAAAACGAAAAAGAGACGATCAAAGAAATACATTGCTAAAATTATACAAAGCAGAATTGGTTAACGGAAAATGGACCAATATAACTGAATTGCCATTCAATAGTGATCAGTATAGTACAGCTCATCCAGCATTAAGCGTAGACGAAAAGAAACTCTTTTTTGCATCAGATATGCCAGGAACTTTAGGACAATCTGATTTGTATAGTGTAACCATTAATGGAGATAATACTTTTGGAAAACCAGAAAATTTAGGCGCGGGAATTAACACAGAAGGAAGAGAAACGTTTCCTTTCGTATCAGCAGATAACGAATTGTTTTTTGCCAGTGACGGAAGACCAGGATTAGGCGGATTGGATGTTTATGTTTTTAAAATTAATTCTGATGGAACTTTTTCTGCTGTGCAAAATGTTGGTGCTCCTGTAAACGGAAAACAAGACGATTTTGCTTTTATTATCGATAATAAAAGTAGAAAAGGATTTTTCTCTTCAAACAGAGAAGGCGGAGTTGGGAATGATGATATTTACAAATTTACCGAAACCCGAAAATTAACTTGCGGGCAAACGCTTTCTGGAACAATTGCCGATTCAGAAAACAATGCGCCAATAGATAATGCCAAAGTAGTTTTATTGGATGCAGAATTTAAGCAAATCGATGAGGTAACGACAAACTCTGAGGGAACTTATAATTTCAACGTAGAATGTAATAAAACGTATCACGTTCGAACAATAAAAGAAAATTACGAGACCAAAGAAGTTCCTGTTACCACAAAAGAAACGGCAGGAAAAACTGAAGAAGCAATTCCGTTAGAAAAGCGAATAAAACCAATTGATGTTGGAACCGATTTAGCTAAAACACTAAACATTCCGATTATCTATTTTGATTTGGATAAAGCGACAATTACGAAACAAGCGACTTTCGAATTAGAGAAAATCATTGCAGTAATGCAGCAATATCCGAAAATGAAAATCGACGTTCGTTCGCACACCGACAGCAGACAAACAGCCCAATACAATATGGATTTGTCAAATAGAAGAGCAAAATCGACTATAGCTTGGCTAGTGAAAAACGGAATCAACAAAAACAGATTAACAGGAAAAGGATATGGCGAAAGTCAGTTAGTAAACCAATGCGCTGACAATGTTCCTTGCACTGAAAAAGAACACCAACTTAATCGTCGCAGCGAGTTTATTATCGTTTCGATGGAGTAGTAAAAAAAGCCTTTTCTAGAAATTTTAGAAAAGGCTTTTTTTATTGAAAAGAAGGAAATGAATGAGTTAATTATTTGATTTCACTGTATTAAGTAATTGATATTCAGTCGAAAAAAAGGTATGAATACATACATCTATATGTCTGTTTTTATTTAAAATTGTATAAGATTTAATGTCATTTGACTTAGCATTTTATTGCTTTTATAATGCAGTTAACGTTCAGGAGTTTATTTTAAGATTTAGTATATCGATTATAAAATTGTCAGCTAAAAAATAAAAAGTCTGTAAACTAGAGTTTACAGACTTTTTTATGAAATTAAAAATCTAAATTTAAAAACGGAAACAAGTTCCTTTGATATTTATGTTAAGATTCCTTTTCAACAGCAGCCTCAAGCATTAAATAATGAAGATCTATGTTTTGCACAAAAGGTTTTAATAATTCACTTCCTGGACCAAACATCGCCAATTCTACATAATCTCCAGAGTGATCCATACTGATCCATCCCACATTATTATGCTTTTTCTGAATTTCAGAATAGGCTTTAAAAGGCAGTTTTTTATAATTATAAAGACCATCTTCTTGCTTTTCTAGTCCCGAATAGAAATTCAATAAATGTTTGGCTTCATCGTCTGTAAGGCTGATTTTGTTAGTTTCTTTAATCCAGTCTTTCACTTGCTGTAGATTAAAATCGGCATGAATGGAGTTTAAAATGTATTCATTGGTGTATTTATAATCTGCAATGCTGTTGAAATTTTTCACGGCATCAGCACCATATATAAGACCAGGATTTGCATTTCCGTGATCGGTTGTTATAATTACCAGCGTTTCTTTGTCTTTTTCGGCAAAATCAATTGCAGTTTTAACCGCTTCATCAAAAGCAAGCTGATCGTGAATCAGAGCCGCAATATCATTTGCATGTGCAGCCCAATCTACTTTTCCGCCTTCAATCATCAATACAAAACCATTTTTATGGTCTTTCATCTGGTCAATCGCCACGGCGCTCATTTCTGCAAGAGTCGGTGATTGCTGTAACGCTTCGATATTGTTTCTATCAATTGTGTAAGGAAGTGCTCCAGAGGCAAATACTCCTAGTGTTTTCTCGCCTTTTTTAATTTTTTCTAAATCCGATTTTTGTTTTAAAACCTGATATCCCTTATTTTCATAAATCTTATAGACGTCTTTTTTATCAGATCTTTTAGAAGGATTAAAAAATTCATCGCCACCTCCCATCATTACATCTAGTCCAAGATTGGCATACATTTCGGCAATTTCATTTTCGGCATTTCTGCTGTCCGAATTCACGCAAAAACCTGCTGGTGTAGCATGAGTTATAGTAACTGTAGTAACACAGCCCGCTTTTTTTCCTGCATTCTTAAATTTTTGCCAGATCGGAAGGTATTTTTCGCCATTCGGACCAATATTCAAAACTCCATTTTTAACGCGGTGACCGCCTCCAAAAGAAGAACTTGCCGCAGCAGAATCGGTCACAGCAGAACTTGCAGATGCGGTATCCATTAAAGCTCTCGAAACTTTATTCTCTTTATATAGATTCATCCAGTTTCCATTTTTTTCTAGGATATTTTGCGAGTAAAGATTTGCCATTTGAAGCGTTCCGGAGCTCATTCCGTCGCTTATCAGAAAAATTATGTTTTTTGCTTTTTTCCCTTTTTTAGATATTGCCTCTAAATCATTTGAAAGAATAACGGATGGACTAAGAGTAAATAGTCCCGCTAAAACTGATGAGCCTTTTAAAAATCTGCGTCTGTTCATTGTGCTTTAATTAATAAAAGTAAAATAAAAGTATTTCTATGTATAATGCAGTTTTATTGCATTAAATAATTGTTTTGTTTTTCGATAAACAGGAGTTTATTGGTAAAAAATACCAGCTCATTTAGAGCTGGTATTTCTTAAAAAAAAGATACGATTAGTAATTTTATTCCGCTTTTGACATATTTAAGGTCAAAGCGGTTAAAAATTTAAAATCACTTGTTCTTAGCACTTTAACGTTGATTTCATATGCGCCAGCTGTTAACGAAGTACTTCTTTCACGGTAATCTAACTTGGGCAAACAAGTAATTAGAATGCTTGTCGCTTCTAAAGATTTTCTTAAATAAAAATCGGTATAAAAGTCTATTACTTTGCAAATTTTTTATGTGAGTTGGAGTTTTTGACCTGTTGCTATATTTATCTTTAAAATTTTTGATAGAAAATTAAAATACAGCTGAAATAGCATTGTGTTATAAATGAATGGTTTAGGAAAAGTTTTTGTATATTTATAAAAAGTAGTTTTAATGAAAAGTAAATTTAGCCATTTTAAATTGAGTTTAAGAGTGCATTTTTTCTTGATCAAAGGGTTATTAGTAACGCTTGGTGTTTTATTAAACTCTTGTTCTGAAAAGATATATCAAAAAGAAGATTATAGTTTTTACAATAAAACTTTTAAGATTGATCCTTCCTCTTTGCTGAGAACGGATGGAATTTATATTTTAAGCTCAATCTGGACAAACGAAAATGGGGGAGTAGTAAAGCAGACGAACGACCATTGTTTTTATAAATTTTATTCCACTGGGCAATGCAATTTAACGTTGGATCCAGAGCTTAAAATTAAAACAGATCAGGATTATGTCAAAGCAGTAGAAAAGGATTTTCTTGCTCTGCAACATACCCTTTTTCAAGGTTACTATAAACTGTCTGATGAAAAAATTATAATACAAAGCCGAGTACTGCCACGCAAACAATTTGAATATAAATATGGTTATGTTAAAAAAGACAGCTTGATAATTGTCAAAGCAGCAACACACCGAAAAGGGACATTTGATGCTGTAAATTACACGGATTACTATAAAGAATATTATGTTTTTAAGTCATTGCCAATAGACCGAACTAGTGAACCGCAATGGTAAGAAAAACGCTTAAAGACTAAAGAAATGATTTTAAAAATAAATGCTATAAAAAAGCGATATAGGACTTTTGGTTCCGTTATAATAAAAATGGCTAGTATGTTGATTGTGCTGTTTTTAACTGTTAATTGTTCTGAAAAGGAGCCTGATTTTATTATAAAAGGAAATCCGATAGTTACAAAAGACATTAAGGTAAATATAGAAATGTTTAAAGAAAATGGTAAGAGAATCTCGACTGCTTATTATGATGGTAAAAGTTATGCTATTGATAATTCGAATGTTATGCGTTACAAGATATATGTTTCCTATCAAAACAAATACTTTGGTAATATAGAAATGGACAACCTGCATCAAAAACTAAAAGGGAAAGCTGTAAATGAAATAGTATTGGTCAAAAAAAATGATGTAATAACTGCCTTTTATCTTGGAATAAGTGAAAAGGAAATAAATACAGGAATTGAGTTACTTCCAAGCGACAATTTTTTTGCTGATGAACGCACGCAAACGGTGGAAAAACAAAAATTTACTGCCTTTTATAACAATTGAGCTGTAGCGAATAGTTAATTATCGATCCGGATTTTAAAGACGAAACAATGAAAAAAAGTTATTTAGTATGCCTTGCGCTAGTAACAGTGTTTGCCGCTTGTCAAAAAACAACAGGTGATAATAGTTCCAACACTTCTGATACCATAACTAGTGGAAAATCAAACACTGCTTCTGGAAAAAACCTAAAAACGGCTGCAACAGCATGTCAGGAAAGCGAAGTATTGCTATGGGAAGGCGAAAGTTTTGCATCATATACAGAAGATAAAATAAGAGGTACAGGAGTATTATCTTTCACACTGGAAGTAAATGACAGGCTGGATATTCTAAATGAAGATGACAGCAATTTTGGTGAAATCGTACTGAATGAGGATTTGACCTTTTTTGCACTTACGATGCCTAAAAAAGTTGTGGCACGCAAAGTAATAGCGACTTATGATTTTGCCGCTTTCGATTTTGATTGCGAAAATGTAGCTGCAAATCGAGATTATTTTTTAATTTATGTAAATAAGGAAAAGCGAAAAGTTAAAAAGTCTGATCTTAAATATACGTTTTCAACTTGGCAGGATTATATTAAAAAACAATCCATAAAACTTAAAAGTTGCAATCTGATTACAGATCAACAAGGAAATGTTAATCAGAAAAGCAAAGATCAGTTTTTTACAATAGATGAAATCAAAGGGGACGAAATAAAAATTACATCATCAAAAAGTTGTTCTGGGGAAGAAAGTTCTTTTCAAGCTATGAGTGGAAATGTAAAATGGAAATCGGACAATGTACTGTTAGTAGATATTGCAGTTTGTAATTAATAGGAATAAAATGTTGCTTAGATTTAGCTTACTCTTCTTAGCTCTCCAAAGAGTTGTTAGATAGGAGCGGAGCAGTGCTAAATGTCTTTGACTTTACATACTTTTTATGTGAATCAGAAATTTTAATCTTCTAAGAAGTCTCTTGGCTTTACTTAATAGTTGTTAAAAAATGTAAGTGCCTAGACTTGCGTACAGAAGTCTTTATTAAAGTTAATTAAAAAAAAAGCCTGTAAACAAAGAGTTTACAGGCTTTTTTGTGGAGTCGCCGGGTATTGAGCTATTTATATTTCATTTGGTTGTTGATAAGTGATTTTCAGTAAAAACGCCCTGTTTTATTGGAATTATTATATTTGTTAATAATGAGTTTTTATAACTAATTATAACATTATTGTCAACTAAATTGTCAACTGAATGAAATACACTTTTAATCTTAAAGAGCCTAAAAGCGATAAGGAAACATTGATTCTATTTTCATGTTATTTCAAAAATGAAAACAGAAAATTTGTTTTTTCTACTGGAGAAAAAATCCTTCCTGAAAACTGGGATTTTGAAAACAGATTCCCTTTCGTAAATGGTAAAAAGAAATCAAAGTTTGTCCAAAGTATAAAACTTCAGTTGAACCGTTATTCAGATTTATTTCTTGAAACAGAAAGCTTATACAAAAGAATAAATGAATCTTTTACTTCGAAGAATTTAAAAAAGATATTTGAAGAAGAGTTCAAAAAAACTCCTGCAGGGAAAAATATATTCTTTGATGCGTATGATCAATTTCGGGAAGAAAAAGAAAAAGGAAAGGAATGGTCGGAAGCAACAATTAAGCGATATAAAAACATCAAGAACATTCTCGAAAACTTCGAAAAAGCTAGAAAATTTAAATTGACATTTAGCAAGATTGATGAAGTTTTTCATAGAGAATTTACTTCTTACTGTATGGATGATTTGAAGCATATAAACAATACTTATGCTAGGAATTTGGGGCTTTTTAAAACTTTTATGTTTTGGGCGAAGAAAAATAAATTTACCTACAATGATACTTTTATACAATTTAAAAAGGTTGAGCGTGTAATTACGAATCAAATTGCGTTAACTATTGAGGATTTAAATAAGTTAATGCAACATGAATTTAAGAGTGCAAAACATGAAAGAGTTCGGGATGTTTTTGTATTTGCATGTGTTACAGGAATGCGTTTTGGAGAACTTTCTCTAGTAAAAAGAAGTACTGTAACTAACGATTTTATCTTACTCAAAGAGGATAAAGACGAAACAAAAGAAACTAGAGAAATACCTTTAACCAGTATCTCAAGATATATTTTAACAAAATACGATTATAAACTTCCATTAATAGCAAATCAAAAACAAAACAAGTATATAAAAGAAGTTTTTGAAGTGATGGAATACAACAACAAGGTTCAGAAAGTAACAACCAAAGGGAAAGAAAACATCAAGGAAGAAATGTTCTTTTACGATAGGATAAGTACACATACTGCGAGAAGAACTTTTATTACCATGATGAAAAGACAGGGTAAAAGTGATAAATTGATTGCTTCAATAACTGGGCATAATGATATGAAAACATTGAACCAGTATTATCAAATAAGTGAGCCTGAGAAAAAGGAAGCTATGGATCAAGTTTTTGATGTTGAAATACCACTAAAAATAGTTGGAGAGAACTAGTTTGCTATATTATGAAAAAACACCCAATCTTATATCTACGAGGATTTAAAGAACAATTTGACGAAACGTTTTTATTTATTCAATCAGTAACAGGAAACAAGCAATTTAGCTTCTTTATATTGAGTTTTGCATTGTTTTTCGTTTCATTCTTTTTTATATATCAAGGTTTTATTAATAGATCAAATTCAATTCAAATATTCTTTTTTATTGTTGGCATATTACTGTTTTTCTTCGCAATCATATTTATGGTAACTGCATATTCGGATAAATTTCCAGAATTACGTAGTGGAAAAGTTTTGCAAGTAACTGAAAAGAGTATCAGTGCTAATGAAGAGTTAAAAGTTTTTGATATTGAATTTCTTGAAAAGCTTTTTGTTATCATTGAAAAACATAAAGTTTATGGTATAACTAACGGACAATTTGGTTTGTCAGGTTATAGGTTTAAAAGTAAAACCCAATTAGCTGTTTTGCTAAATTTGATAATGTTTGATTCACACAGTAAAAAGTTTTCTAATATAAATCAAAAGGTCTTTTTAAAAAGCTTTAAAGAACATTTTAAAAAGCATTATTGTTTAGATGATCAAAAATTCAAAGAAGAGATAGATTTCTCAGATTCTTATTTTTCAGCGAACATTAAAAAATCTTTGTTCGAATTTGATAAAATGAACTTTAGTAAGATTGTTAGCGTAAACAGCCAATCAGAATATTTTGAATTATATAATGAGTTTAGAAAAATTCTTATATTTGAAAATATCTAAATTTGTATTTTCGTTTTTAAATAAATTAACAAATAGTAATGCTATAAAGTTACTTTTTATTGGTGTGAAATGAAGTGGATTTTATCAAACTCTTCGATTGTTTTGTAGCCTAAAAATGAATGCCTCCTTTTTTTATTATACCAGTTTTCAATGTATTCTTGAACTTCCTCTTTCATCTTTTTTCTAGTTAATAATTTATTGCCGACAAGCAATTCACTCTTGAAAGAAGTGAAAAAACTCTCACAGACTGCATTGTCACCGTGATTTCCTTTTCGACTCATACTTCTCCTAACACAATTATGAGAGTCTAGTACCTCAGTAAAAGCTTTATTAGCATATTGAACACCTCGATCCGAGTGAAAGATTAGTTCCTTATTTATTTTTCTGTTTTTAACTGCCATTTGCCACGCAGGAAGAGTAGTTTCTTGAGTACTCATTTTAGAACTTAAATTCCATCCTACAATTTTCCTATCAAATAAATCAATAACAACTGTGAGATACATAAAGCCTTTTATTGTTTGTATATATGTAATATCTGAAGCCCAGACTTTACCAAATTCACTAGCAGTAAATTCTTTATTCAAAATATTAGGTACTACATAATGATTATGACGTGAATCAGTTGTGATTATATATTTCCTTTTAATTTTTCGACGAAGGCCCAACATCCTCATGTACTTTTTTACTGACGAGTTTTTTATTTTAAATCCCCTTTCTTGAAGTTCTTTCGTAATTTTTGTACACCCATATCTTCTCTTAAATTCATAATACACAGATGTAATTGCTTGTTTAATCAATATCACTCGAGATTCTGTATCTGTTATCTCTTGTTTTTTTCTTCTGTAATATGTGGTTTCTGATACTTCTAATACAGCTAGCATTTTTGCAATTGAAAATTCAGATTTATTATTTTCAATAAATTGTTTAGTCATTGCTTTCCCTTGAGAAACATATTTAGTTCCTCTTTTTAAAATTTCAAGTGCAATTTTGGAATTTTTAATTTTCTTTTCAAGATTAGAAATTACAGCTTGCTCTGGAGTTAACTTTGGATGTCCTCTCCCGCAAAAACTTCCAGATCCATAAGTTTTAAAGTCTTGTCGCCAGCTATACAAATAACCCGGAGCAATTCCCAATTTTCTTGCGAAACTTGCTAGTTGGCGTTTCCCACACTTATAGCTTAATTTTACAGCTTTCTCTTTAAAACTTCGTTCATATGTTTTCATAGCTTGAAGTTTGATTATAGGACTTTAGTTTAGTGTAGATTATCCAGATATTCTAATATTTTTTCACTCATCTGTTCTTTTGACAAAAGCAGATTTAAATCTAATAAATCAGATTTTAAGGTATTAAAAAAGTTTTCAGTTATAGAATTATCCGAATAATTACCTTTTTCGCTCATACTTATCTTGATGAATTTATAGGCTTCTAATTTGCGAGTAAACATCTTGTTAGCATACTGAGCACCGTGATTAGAATGAAAGATTAAATCCTTCTTTATTTTTGTATTTTTCACAGCCATTTCCCATGCCGGAATAGTAGTCTCTTTAATGGTTTGGCCATCACTCAAACTCCATCCTATAATTTTCATGTCAAATAAATCCATAATAATTGTTAAGGCTAAGAGTCCATTTGCCGTTTTGATTCGTCTTATGCCCGATACCCAAACTTTTGATGATTCTTCAATAGTAAATTGCTGATTTAAAATATTAGGAAAAGCATAAGGATTATAACATATACTTGTTTTGAGTCGGCGATTTTTTCTGATTTTACTAATCAGGCCTAGTTGTTTCATATACATATAAATTCGTCCTTCCTTTACTTTAAAGCCACGACTTTGGAGTTCTGCCGTAATTCTTGGAACACCATACAGCTCCTTATATTCATAAAAAATAGAGCTTATTTCTTGCTTTAATAATTGATTTCTACGTTGCCTTGGAGAGAGAATCTGATTTTTCCATTTCGTATATGCTAGATATGAGATTCCAAAAACTTTACACATTTTCCCGATCGTATACTTTTCTGCATTATTTTCCATAAATTGATAAAGCATTAATCTCCCTTGCGAAATATATTTACCTCCGTTTTTAAAAATTTCAAGCTTAAGTTCAGACTCTTTAAGCTCATTTTTAAGCTTTCTTTTTAGTTTACAAAATTTTATTTGCTCCGTATTTAATTTTGTTGAACCACGACCGCAAAAACTTGATGAACCAAATTCAAGAAAATCCTTTCTCCATCTACCCATATAGGAAGGATAAATGCCAAGTTGTCTTGCTCCTTTTGTGAGACCTATTTCAAATCCTAATTTGACTGCTTGCTCTTTAAAATTCCTATCAAAAACTCTTGGCTTTTCCATTTCATAAATTTCAAATTAAGTTCTTTTATAAATTTAAGAAATTTAAGAATGTCAATTTATAAATAACGAAAGATAATTTAATACCTCATATAGCATGATACTAATAAGTATTTGCTTTATCTAACTTTATTACACTTTATCAAGTAAATCAAGTGCTAAAGAGCTATAACATTGCTCGAAATTTAAATCGACAACGTTATGATGCAAAATCCATTTGAAACAATTCAATCTGAATTGAAAGAGCTAAAAGGTTTAGTTACTCAACTTTTAACTAAGCCTGAAAAAGACTTATCTAATAATATTTATACTATCAAAGAAGCTGCTGAACTTTTGCATGTGGATAGTCAGACTATTAGAAATCATATTGAAAGAGGAAATATAAAAGCTTCTTTCATTGGAAGAAGAATTTTAATTAATCATGAAGAGTTATTCGATTCTCTTAATGAAGTTAAATCCTTAAAATATAAAAGACAAGCATAGAAAGTGCAATTTCTATGTTTGTCTTTTTTTATTAACCTATTGTATATGGCAAATATACAATTAAATCTCTATTGTATAAATGAAAGATCAATATGTTAGAGTAGGAACGAGCTACTATAAAAAATCGTTGTATCCAACACTTTTTGGAGATCCTATTGAGATTTTAGTCCAATGGAGCCCAGAATTAATTCGTCAAGATCACGGCAAAAATTTTCTTTCTAATATTGAAAAATATGATGGATTTGTTTGCATTCCAGAACATCGCTCAAATCATTATAAAAAGAGAGTTCAGGACTATTACAATATTTACCATGCTATAAGTAAAGAACCAAAAGAGGGAAGTGTAGCGAATACCCTAAAATTTATATCTCACATATTTGGTGATCAAGCAGAGATGGGATTAGATTACATTCAGCTTTTGTATTTAAAACCGGCTCAAATACTGCCTATTCTTTGTGTGGTAAGTAAAGAAAGATCGACTGGTAAAACGACTTTGCTAAAATGGTTAAAAGAGTTGTTTGAATACAATATGACATTTCTAACAAACAATGACTTTACATCACAATTTAATAGCGATTGGACAAATCGTTTAGTTATAGCAATTGATGAAGTGCTTTTTAAGACAGATGAGTTAACAGAAAGAATAAAGTATTTGTCTACTACAAATACACATAAAACGGAGGCTAAAGGAAAGGATAAAAAAGAAGGTCACTTTTTTGGGAAATTTATTTTGGCTTCAAATAATGAAACTTCATTTATAAAGATAGATTCTGAAGAAATTAGATTTTGGGTGCGTAAACTTCATCCATTTGAAAATGAAGATGTAAATCTTTTGAATAAGTTAATAGCTGAAATTCCAGCTTTTCTTCATTTTTTATCTACTCGCAAATTGTCTACTGAGAATAAGTCAAGAATGTGGTTTACTGCGCAACAGATACACACAAAAGCTCTACAGAATTTAATAAAGCATAACAGTAGTAAAAATGAAATAGTTGTAGCGAATGTTCTAATTAATATAATGGATAGTGTGGATGTTGATGAAGTTCAATTTTGTTTTTCTGATCTACTTAATTTTTTAAATAAGTACAAAATAAAATACGATGCCTCAGAAATTAAAAAGATAATTAAGCAAAACTGGAAGTTAAAACAACAGCCTAATTCAAATCAATATCAGAAAATCACAGTAACTAATGATTTAGATTTTTATCAGAACCTAGCAAAAGGAAGATATTATTCAATTTCAAGAAAATTTTTAGAGCAAAATTTTGATGAATTGATGACAAGATAGTTTAATGCTTTATTTAATAATGATTTAAGTTGTCATCAATTTGTCATCAAAAATAAAAGTGATGAGAAATATTGATGAGAGTAAAATTGAAACTGATGAATCGATGACAGTTTGATGATTGAATAATCCCTTTAAATAAAGGAGCTACGATAGATTTGTCATCAATTCATCGGTTTTTAGGACAATTTTGTGCTCCATCTAAAACAATTAAAAGAACACATTTTTTATTCCCTTTGGTTCAGGTAGCGAAATAAACCAAAGGGAATAAAATTTTTTGAACACAAAGTATTTAGCGAGGTGTGTTATGATACGTATAAAAACTTAAAATCGAAGATTTGAAGTTTTTACGTTTCACAACTTTCTTACCCGTTGGGAAGTAAATACTCCAAAGTCGTATTTTAATTTAAAAACAATTTATTGATTACTATTATAAAATTATGAGTAGACCAAAAAAAGATTTAAAAAAAATATTTAGAAAAGAAATTCTTTTTACTGAAAATGAATTTGAGAAATTGAATTTGTTGTTTAAGGATTCAGATTACCAAAACATGAATGAAATGATTAGAGATGTTTTGTTTAATAAACAATATCGTGTTGTTTCATTCGATACAGAATCTATTGTTAAGCAATCCATTTTGATAGAACAGGTAAGAAGAATTGGTAGCAACTTCAATCAACTAATCAAGAGTTTTCATCAAAAAAAACTTGACAATTTTTCGCAGGAAGAGAGAAAACTTTTAATGAAGAATATTCTTGATATAAAAGAAGTGTATATAAAAATTGAAGAATCTGCAAGAGAACATAATTTACGGCCAGTTCATAAAAACACAATCACATAAGTGTATGGAAAAAGGTCTGTATTATGGAGTAATAGTTAAATCATAGTTTTTTTGTAATCTCATAAAATGGTCTGAGCTACCGCCATAATTTGAAGCAATGTTCATTGCAATTTCCGAAGAAATAGGAATAAGACCCTCAAATAAGTTCTCGACTGAATGAGGGGCTATTTTTAGAGCTTCTGCAATTTCCTCAATAGATAATTTGCGACCATCAATTAATTCCATGTGAAGAATTTTTCCAGGATGAAGTATTTTCATTTTTCGATTCTTATCAGTCATATCTATTAAGTTTTTTAAGACAAATCTAAAAGATTTTATTAGATTTATATTTCCAAAATTACGATTATTTTTCTCTCATAAATTATAAATCTTTTGTTTAATAATTAATAAGTTAGTGAATTTATAAATTAACTTATTTATAAATATAAAAGTATAATTGTATATTTTTATTTAAATCAATTCTTTACCATGGACACATATAAAACCCTAATGGAGGAACATTCAGACACGGAGCTATTTAAAGAATTAATTCATTTCATGGATATTTCATTTCCCGAATGGAAGAGTAATAAAGGATTGGGGACAACTGCAATAGAATTTATATCTGATAGTATAAATTTTTTAAGCCAATGCAATTTAGAGAAACGAGATGACCAATTGAATAAACAATCTTTAACTCAGATATATCTAAGTGTAGCTGAAGATTATGAACGTTATAAGATGCAGTATCAATCTATTTTTTTTACCAATACTTTAGAAAAATTTACTGCCGAATTTGAAGAAGAATTAGAAGATGAATATCTTACTGATTTTAGGTATAATGATTTGTATGATACTTTTTTTAATCAAGAATTAGAAAAAAAAACTTACGATTTTAAGAACTTTTAATTAAAAAGGATACTTATATCGACTACTACATTTAACTCAAATATTAATGTTTATATAAAAAGTAAATCAGGTATTTTTACCTGTAAAAGTATTGAACATATTGACGATGTTTGTGTTATTATGGAAAACCGTAAATGATTATTAATAATAAATTATATCTTCGCTCCAAATAAATTTATATCTAGTTACTAAAACTTTACTAATTAAATTATAACAATTAATTTCTATGTTTTTAATGAAAAAGATGTAACTCGAGTCAAAATTATCTATGAATAAAGAAGTATCAGTAGTAAAACCGTTTCTTAGATGGGCTGGCGGTAAAACTTGGTTAACGAACCACATAGAAGAATTGTTGCCAAAAAAAATAAATAATTATTATGAGCCTTTTTTAGGCGGTGGTGCAATATTTTTTTATTTAAAATCTAAAGGACTAATAACCGGTAAATGTTATTTATCTGATAGTAATGAAGAACTAATCAATACTTATAAAGTAATTAAAAAATACCCGTCAGAATTATTTGAACTTTTAAAAGAGCATTCTAATACTGAAGAAGAATATTATAGGATTAGATCCACAATTTATACTGATGATATTCAAAGAGCATCTAAGTTTATTTTTCTCAATAGAACATCTTTTAATGGTATTTATAGAGTAAATAAGGAGGGAGGATACAATGTCCCATTCGGATATAGAAAGCTAGTGAAGTTATATGATTTTGAACATTTAATGAAAGTATCAGGGTTGTTTAAAAATTGTTTTTTTACAGTAAAAGATTTTAAAAAAGTAATCTACAAAGTCGAAAAAGACGATCTCGTATTTATAGATCCGCCATATACTGTAGCACATGAGAATAATGGATTTATACATTATAACCAATCCTTATTTTCATGGGAAAATCAAGTAGAACTTTCAAAAATGTTAGTCGATATAAAAAATAAAAATGCAAATTATATAATGACTAATGCGTCTCATGCTAGTATAGAAGAACTCTATAATGATAAAGGAAAGAAAACGATATTATCAAGAGCAAGCACTATCGGAGGAATTGGTGCAAATAGGACTAAATACAAAGAATTAATTTATACAAATTTTTAATTAACATGAAGGAATATCATAAGGCTGCGCTAAATGAAACAATTTTTGTGCTAATATTTTCGACACTTCCAACAATTTTAGGATTTCTAAAGATATATTTTTTTCCTACTTCAAACTCCTCAGATGGTTTATATAAATCAGGTGAATTTTTTCTATACGCTGTAGGTCTATTAAGTTCATCGTATTTAGTATATAATCACTTCAAAGTGAAAAAGAGTGATTTAAATAGTTTGTTTAGCTCTGGAACGATAGTGTTAATCGTTATTTTTTCATTGGCATATACGATTATTGCAAATTCAAATGAAGCAAACATTGAAAGAGTTAAAATGACATCTATTTTAGCATTCATCTTTTCAGTTCCAATATTTTATTACTCGCAAGTTATTTCGAATAAACATTCACCTGATATAGGAGCACAAAGAAGAAGTGAACAACAACAAATAGAAGACGCATTAAATTAAGAAAATGGAACCAATCACAAAACAAACGATCACCTTTAAATGTCTTGAAGTTGTTCAACCAATTGGTACTATGTATGTAGGAGCAATGGACTGCGCAGATTTAGAAACGATTACTTATGCAGATGTTAGAAGATTAGAACTTGGAAATGACAATAGAGAGGTTGAGGATTATATAGGAATTCAAAGACATCTGGATCCAAGGAGAGAAAAAGAAATTGGAAAGTACGTTAATTTAGTTGATGCAACTTTTCCCAACAGTATTATAATAGCAATATCGTCTGAATATGTTACTTACAATGCTGAAAATAGTATGATGGAAATCGATTTTAAAGACGATATCGCAAAAGTTTTAGATGGGCAACATCGAATTGCAGGTCTAAGACATTATAATAGCCATTCCACTACTTTTCAATTAGTTGTTTCTATTTATATAGATATGGAACTTGAAGATCAAGCGATTGTTTTTTCAACTATTAACAAAGAACAAAAAAGCGTTTCAAATTCATTGGTCGCAGATTTATTTGCTTTTGCAGAAAGTAGAAGTCCGCAAAAAACAGGTCATAATATTGCTCGTGCCTTGACTAAAAAAGAGGGAAGTCCACTGTTTAATAAGATAAAGATACTAGGTAAAGCTGAGTCATTGAATCAGACTATTACTCAAGATACTTTTGTAAAAGCATTATTGGACTATATAACAAAAGATAAACAGGCTGATAGAGATTTTTATAAAAGAAATAAAAATGATAAGCATGCAAAATTACCTCATGTTGAAGGTAATGAATTGCAAAGATATTTTTTAAGAAATATTTTTATTGATGACTTCAATGATATAAAAATAGCCCAAATCATTTGGAATTATTTTTATGCAGTTCAGCAAAAATGGCCTTCAGCTTGGAATGAAGCAAAAAACGATAATATCTTAAATAAATCTACAGGATTTGTTGCATTGATGAAATTTTTTAGAGATGCATATTTAAGTTTTGGGAAAATAGGGGATGTAATAACGAAAGATGAATTTATATCAATTTTTGAAAATATTGATTTAGAAGAAACTGATTTTAATACAACAAGATATTTGCCAGGTGGTAAAGGGATAAGTGCTTTATATAAAGATTTAAAAACTCAAAGCGGTTTATAAGTTAATATAACAGATAGACGTTATTTAAGAGCAATAAGGACTTAATTTTAAGTCTTTATTGCTTTTTTTATCTTTATTATTTGTTTTTTTAGAGCTTACTTATTAAAAATACATATCCATGTCTTATTGGTATTCGATCTTTAAGATGCATTTATTTTTTTTAGTAAGTAAAGGTCTAAAAATTCTTGCTCGTTAATTTTCCAGGTGTTTTGATTGTAGATATGTGTTAATTCCTTTAATGATGCCAAAGAATCATTGCTTAATTCATCTATGAGAGGCTTGTAATTTAAATAATTTATTAATGTATTTTTGTCTACAAAGGATATACTAAGAGCTAATGAAAGAAATTCACCAGATTGATCTTGGGAAAGTTGAATGATTTTTTTTGAACGCTTCAAAATATTCAGTTGAATGTACGTTTTTGAAATATGTAATTGCAGAGTTAAACTGATCCTTAAGGTTTTCTTCAAAAACTTTTCTGAAATAATTAGTTGTAGATGGATGTTTTTTGCCTGATATGGTATGAGCAATAGAATTTTTTGTTGTAGAGTCAATATCGTTTGAATGAAGTAAAATAATCATTTCGTCAATTTGAAGATTCGTAAAACCTTCATAAGCCGTCAATGATAAATAATTAAGAGCATTATTTTTTAATTCTTGGCTACTGCTTTTAACGTTTGTAATTGCTTGTTCAATTTGCTTATTTCTATTATTAACTAAAAAAAGCTCAATTTGTTTATCTGCATTCTCTTGAAACTTTTCAAGGGCTTGTTGCGAAGGCTTAATTCCAAATTGATATGTTAGAATTGGTAACGAAACTCCTATTAAGGCTAAAATAATAGTTATCACCGTGTACATAGTTGAAAAGCCCGATATTAAAGAGTTTTGATTAGCTATCGTTTCATTTGCTTGCTGTATCCTTTGTTCGTATACTAAATCTCTATTTTTATTTTGTAAACTAATTAAAGAATCAATTTTATTTTTTAAGACTTCATTGGAGATACTTTCTTTTGGAATGTTTTTACCATTAGTATTCGAAAATCCGCTACTTAAAATCGATAATATAAAAAAATAGATAAGTGTAATTTTTTTCATGAAATGTTTTTTTTAAAGATATTAAACTTAAATGGCATTCCTATGTATAATTGTTTTGATTCTATTAATGGATTATTGTTATAAATTAAATTTATTAACATCAAAATGTGTCAACGAAATTGTCAACTAAAAATAAAAAAGCCTATAAACAAAGAGTTTACAGGCTTTTTTGTGGAGTCGCCGGGAATCGAACCCGGGTCCAAACAAGCAACTAAAGAGCTTTCTACACGCTTATTTCCTGATTAGATTTTCGATGTTAAGCTAGGCCAGAAACAGCCACCGAACACTTATCTTCTTAATTTTCGAAATCCACCCGAAGCTCATGGAAATCTAGGTTTATTTTTACGGTTCCCCTGAACGGAACGCCACAAACCAAGGCTTTCCAGGAGAATCCAGCTTCTCTACCTTGTAGAGACGTGGCGTAATCGTACTATGATTCGGATTATGCAGCTAAAGCGTAATTATTTTCGCCGTGTAAAAGTTTGAGATCTTATATTTACGAGCAAGGTCTCAATGCTCGACGTGCTTACTGTTCAATTCGACTCGCTGTCAAAACCAGTCGACCCCAAAAAATAAGTCTGCAAATGTAGCCTATTTGAAATTACTTTCTGCTAAAATTTTCAAAAAAATTCTTGTTAGTCGAAAGTCGCAAGTCCAAAGTCTTAAAGTCCAATACTTTTGTATTTTCACCATTTGGTGTAACCTAAAACCGCAAAGTAATATCAGTAAACTTTAAGACTTTAAGACTTTCGACTTTCGACTTTCGACTTTGGACTTTCGACTTTCGACTTTGGACTTTCGACTTTCGACTTTCGACTTTCAACTTTGGACTTTCGACTTTCGACTTTATTACTGTTGCCTTACTCTTCGTCTTTAAAATTAAAAGGGTAATCTCCAAAGATTGGAGCTAGTTTGCGAACAGCATAAGTATTTCTAGTCATTTTATTAGACAAGGCAATAATTGTTACACCTTCATTCATCAAAGTAATGTAAGATGAAGTATTTCCGTGCCACCATCCATTGTGAAAATAGAAATTTTGACCTGTTTCCCAGTTAATCATTCTAATTCCAAGACCATAATTTTTAGTTCCTTTACGTTCATTGCTGTAACCAACATAGACCTGTTTTAATAATTCAGGTTTTAAGAAATCTGGAGATTGTCTTGCTCTATCAAATTTTAAAAGATCTCTAGCGGTAGAAAAAACGTTTTTATCACCGTAAACATTATCTAAGTAGTCAAAACCAATTTCTACACCGTTACCTTTATAAGAAGGAACAATCTTTTTTCTGTCTTTATCATCATCAAAAACATAAGTATTCTTCATTCCTAACGGTTTGAAAATCATTTCAGACATAGCCTCTTTATAACTTAAACCTGTAATTTTTTCGATAATAAGCGCCAACATTGCATAATTGGTATTGCAATAGCTAAAACGTGTTCCTGTTCTAGATTCTAATCCAATGTCTTTTGTTGCCAGAATATTCAAGATGTCCTTATTAGTCAATTGATTGTGCCTGTCCCAAATAGATTTGTCGCGATCTGTAAAATAAGCATAATTACGCATTCCTGTACGGTGATCCAATAACATCCTAATCGTACAATCTTCGTATGGGAAAGTTTTTAAAATCGTATTTACCTTTTGGTCTAGATCAATTTTACCTGCATTAACCAATTTTAAAACTGCTGTAGCGGTTAGAACCTTGCTTACAGAAGCAATTTGTACAGGTGTTTCTGGTGTTATTTTGGTGCCTTCGTTTTTATTGGCAAAACCATTATATCGTTCAAATAAAATCTGTCCGTTTTTGGCGACCAAGAAGCTTCCGTTCATGGTATTGTTTGGCCAATTTTTATTATAAAAGTGATTTATTCTACCAATAACCGAGTTTTTGTAGGTTTCCGAAACTTTTTTTTCTGCACCTAAAGGCTTCATCTTTGGTAAGGTATCTTCGACTGTCTGAGTTGTGTCTGCTGTAGTTTTTTTGTTTTCGCCGCAAGAGCTTAAAACTAGTATAGAAAAAAGTATTTGTGGTATCTTTGTTTTTTTAAGGAAAATCATTTGCATCGTTCTTTAAAAACAAATATATCGAATTCAATTTTGTTGTTTCCTTAATTCTGAGGCGCTAATTTGTGATTTTTAACATATTTTTAAGAACTTAAAAAATTAGTTGTTTGTTTTTCAGCTTTTAACGGTTTTTAGGTATTTTAAATAGAATTTTAGAAACAAAATTTTAACTAAATTTGTTATATTTGAAACAAATACTGTTTAAAAAGTTATATTTTAAAATATTAAAAAATCAGTTTAGATGAAATTTGGAATTATAAAAGAAAGGAAAAATCCGCCGGATCGAAGAGTAGTATTCTCGCCAAATGAATTGACAAAATTAAAACAACAATATCATGATGCTTCTGTAAAAGTGGAGAGTTCAGATATTAGAATTTTTTCTGATGATGATTATAAAAATATGGGAATCACGGTTACAGATGATGTTTCTGACTGTGACGTTTTATTTGGCGTAAAGGAAGTTCCTGTAGAGGATTTAATTCCAAATAAAGCGTATTTCTTTTTTTCTCACACGATTAAAAAACAGCCTCATAATAGAAAACTGCTTCAAGCTATTTTAGAAAAAAATATTGACTTGTACGATCACGAAACTATTGTAAACGAACATGACCATCGATTAATAGGTTTCGGAAGATATGCTGGAATGGTTGGAGTTTATAATGGAATTCGTGCCTTCGGAATTAAATTTGAATTGTTTAAACTTCCTAAAGCAGAAACACTTTCAGGAAAAGACGATTTAATCAAGCATTTAAAGCGAATTACAATGCCAGCTTTAAAATTTGTAGTAACGGGAACAGGAAAGGTGGGAAGCGGAGCAAAAGAAATTCTGGATGCTATAAAAATCAAAGAAATTACGATAGATAATTATTTGACAAAAAAATACTCTCAAGCGGTTTATGTGCAATTAGACGTTTTAGAATACAACAAAAGAAAAGACGGTCAGGTTTTGGATTTTGTTAATTTTGTGAATCATCCATTAGCATACGAATCTGATTTTGAAAGATTCACAAAAGTGTCTGATATTTATTTTGCAGGGCATTTTCATGCAAACAATGCGCCAATGATTTTAACAAAAGAAATGTTGAATGCAAGCGATTGCAAATTGAAAGTTGTAGCTGATATTTCTTGCGATGTGAATGGGCCAATTGCGTGTACCGTTCGTTCTTCAACCATTGAAGATCCTTTGTATGGTTATTTTCCTTTAGAAGATAGAGAAGTAGATTTCTTTCATCCTGCAGCAGTTGCAGTTATGGCCGTAGATAATTTGCCATGCGAAATTCCTAAAGATGCTAGCGAAGGTTTTGGAGAACAATTTATGGAACACGTAATTCCAGCTTTCTTCAACGGAGACAAAAACGGAATCTTAAAACGCGCCAAAATCACAGAAAACGGAAAACTGACGGAAAGATTTAGTTATCTGCAGGATTATGTAGATGGAAAGTAAATTTTTGTTTCAAGTTTCATGTTTCAAGTTATAAAAAAGGAGAAAATTAAAAATTTTCTCCTTTTTTTTATTTATAGGATGTAGTTTTTATCCGTTCCGTATTTCCAACTTGAAACTTGAAACTTGAAACAAAAAAACTAATTTACACCATATCTTCCGGCTTCACCCAAGCATCAAAATCTTCTGGAGTTACATAACCCAAGCGAACAGCTTCTTCTTTAAGCGTAGTTCCGTTTTTGTGTGCGGTTTGAGCAATTTCTGCTGCTTTGTAATATCCGATTTTAGTATTTAAGGCTGTAACCAACATTAGTGAATTATCTACCAATTCTTTGATTCTTTTATGGTTTGGTTCGATTCCTTGTGCGCAATGTTCGTCAAAAGAAACACAAGCATCTCCTAACAATTGAGCTGATTGTAAAAAATTGGCTGCCATTACTGGTTTAAAAACATTCAATTCGTAATGTCCCTGCATTCCTCCAACGGCAATTGCCATATCGTTTCCGATCACTTGAGCGCAAACCATTGTTAAAGCTTCGCATTGCGTCGGATTTACTTTTCCAGGCATAATAGAAGAACCAGGTTCGTTTTCAGGAATATGAATTTCGCCAATTCCAGAACGTGGACCCGAAGCCAACATTCTCACATCATTAGCAATTTTATTTAAAGAAACAGCTAATTGCTTTAAAGCGCCGTGTGTTTCAACAATAGCATCGTGTGCTGCAAGCGCTTCAAATTTGTTTTCTGCTGTTATGAAAGGATGATTAGTAAATTTAGCAATATACTCAGCCACTTTTACATCATAACCTTTTGGTGTGTTTAATCCTGTTCCTACTGCTGTTCCTCCAAGAGCGATTTCAGATAAATGGGCTAAAGTATTTTTTAAAGCTTTTAATCCGAAAGCTAATTGCGCTGCATAACCCGAAATTTCTTGTCCGAGAGTTAAAGGTGTTGCATCCATTAGGTGCGTGCGTCCGATTTTGACAACGTCTTTATATTCTGCTGCCTTTTTTGCTAGAGTAGCATGAAGTTTTTCTACTCCTGGAATTGTGGTTTCTACAACCATTTTGTAAGCCGCAATATGCATTCCGGTTGGGAAAGTATCGTTTGATGATTGTGATTTGTTGACATCATCATTGGCTTTAATGAATTGTTCACCTTCGCCAATTTCAAAACCTTTCAAAACTTGAGCGCGATTAGCAATTACTTCATTCACGTTCATGTTGCTTTGTGTTCCTGAACCTGTTTGCCAAATTACTAACGGAAATTGATCGTCTAGTTTGCCTTCTAAAATTTCATCGCAAACTGCTGCGATGGCATCTCTTTTTTCGATTGGTAGAACACCTAAATCGTAGTTGGCATACGCTGCGGCTTTTTTTAAATATGCAAAACCTTCTATTATTTCTTTTGGCATTGAGGCAACTGGCCCGATTTTGAAATTGTTTCTGGAACGTTCTGTTTGTGCACCCCAATATTTATCGGCTGGGACTTGAACTTCGCCCATGGTGTCTTTTTCTATTCTGTATTTCATTATGTTGTTTGTAAAATGTTATATGTAAACTGTAAAATGTTATTTGTGAAATAAAATGAGGCATCTTTTGAAAATGAGTGCCCTAGCCCTGATGGGAGCGGCATCCTTTAGTAGTGGGGTTCACTACAAAAGATATAGCGGACAGCAGGAAATAGCTCCTAAAAATTATTGAAATTGTCTGAGCTCTTTATTCAAAAGGATTTCAAGTTCTAAAAAAGCTTATTTAAAATGAGTATAAATATACGGATAAATGTTATTTAACGAAAATTGATTTAGATTTTATTGCTGAGAAAAAATATATACCCTACATTTGTCGTAACATTCAAAAATTCCGGAAAACATGTTTGAATTTTCACAGTACTTAGGCTTTTTACTTTTCTTAACCATACTAACTATAGGGTTTTGGTTAATGTTTTTCTTAGTTGGTTTCGTATCTTACTGGGTTACGGGAGCAAGCTGGGAAATGATTAAAGAAAAAAGAGCCAGAAAAAGACAAGAAGAACAATCTATTTAATTTTAGATTGATGTCATAAAAAAAGAACCCAAAAGGTTCTTTTTTTTTGTTCCAAAAAAAAGGAAATTCCAATATTTGAAATTCCAAATTCCAACTCTGAAATTGCTTCGCCTGTTCGCTATTACTCGGGGCCAAATTCGAAAAATGGAACGTAATTAAACACGAGAGGTTTCGTTGTAAATGAAAAATTCCAAGCTCCAACTTTAAAAATTGGAATTTGGAATTTTTCATTTTAGAATTTTCTCCAAGTATTGGAATTTGGAATTTTTGATATTGGAATTTAACAGAAGTTATCCAGGAAAATCTCCTCCGCCTTCTCCGCCGCCATCATTTTTAGGCTGTGCGTTCTTATCTCTTTCTCCTTTTGGTTTGTTGAAACGATAAGTGAATGATAAATTGAACTGACGTTTACGGAATTGGAATTCGCTATACGAAGTTACATCATCTAAATAAGTGTAAGATCTCATTTTTCTTGAATTGAAAACGTCGCTAATGTTGAAAGCAATTGTTGCTTTGTCTTTTAAAACGTCTTTACTAAATGCAGTATTCATTCCGAATTGGCCTAAGTTTTTACCTTGAGCTGTTTTCTGTTCTCCGTTATACATTGCAGTTAATTGCCAGTCGATTTTGTATGGCAAGGTCACTTTAGAGTTTACTCTCGCAAACCAAGAATTAGCCTGATTGTCTAAATTTTGAACAATTTCGTTTCCTTGTGTATCTGTATAGCTATGTTCGCCAGTAGTTTTTACGTTAAAGAAATTGAAATTACTGTTTAATTTCCACCATTTGTATGGCGTGTAATTGAATGTAAATTCAAAACCAAATTTTTGCTCTTTACCTAAATTGATAGGTGAACTTTTAATAACTGGGATTCCGTTAACTTCATCACCAGTAGGAGATCGCACAAAGCTGAAAACATCTTTTGTGTCTTCAAAATAAGCTGATGTATTGAAAGTCACCTTGTCCCATTTTTTGATATAACCAATATCATATTTGTCTGTCAAAGAAGGATCTAGGTCTGGATTTCCTTGGAAAATATTAATGTTACTAGCATAATTTACCGCAGGGTTCATGAAACGCCCTCTAGGTCTAGACAAACGTTTGCTATAACTTGCAGAGAAGTTGCTCTGATCTGAGATTTCGTAGCTAATAAATGCACTTGGAAATAAATTGTTGTATTTTTTTGTGTTGAAATCGTTATTGTCTAACAAGTTAACATGGATATTGGTGTCTTCCCATCTTAAACCAAATAAGTAAGAAAACTTGTTTACTTTAAAACCATACTGTGTATAAAGCGCATTAATGTTTTCTTTGTACTCTAAAGTATTTGATAAATTAGGATTTACATTTCCAGAATCGTCAGTAACATTATAAACGTTGTTTAAATCTCCAAAACTTCCTTTGTAACCCGCTTCAAACTGACCGCCTTTTCCTAAAGGCAATACATAATCTGCTTGAAAAAGAACTTGTTTCTGAATCTGATCATTTAAGGTAGTGTCAAATCTTGGTGAATCTTCAATTACGCTGTTACTGTCATCAGTATTTCTTGAAATAGAAAAATCTGCAGTAAGTTTGTGGCCTTTGTCGTTGAAGTTTTTAATTAAATTAGAAGTGAATTCAACGTTTTCGCTACCCGTATCTGCATTGTTTAAACGGTACGTTGTTCCTGTAAAATTACGGTCAGCATCGTAATTGTAGTAATTAATTAAATCTCTATCATCACCGGTATTCTTTTGGTAATTGATAGCATTGGTCCAGAATGTAGATGGAGTAATGGTCCATTCTACACCAGCTCTTCCGTTAAAACCTTTTCTAATACGCTGTGTATCTCTATTTTCGTCTAAGAAGCTTTTTGTTGTACCATCTGTATTAAAATATTCAGAGTTCGTTTTACCAGCTCCTTCTGTAGTTCTGTAGTTGTAGCCAGCAGTTGTGAAATAGTTTAACTTTTCTGTCTTATAGTTTAAATTACCGCTTAAACCGTAAGTTTCTGGCAAACCAGTTGAAGCAATAAAAGTTCCGTTGAAACCTTGATTTTTACCTTTTTTAAGAATAATATTGATGATTCCAGAACCTCCCTCTGCATCGTAACGCGCTGATGGATTTGTGATTACTTCTACTTTATCAATTGCATCTGCTGGTAATTGTCTTAAAGCTTCTGCCATATTTATAGCTTGCGAAGGTCTTCCGTCAATTAAAATACGAATATTGTCGCTTCCTCTTAAACTTACGTTTCCTTCGGTATCAACAGAAACAGAAGGAACGTTGTCTAAAACATCGCTCACGCTTCCGCCTTTTACAATCATATCTTGACCAACGTTGTATACTTTTTTATCAAGTTTTATCTCAACACTCGATTTTTCGGCACGTACCACAACTTCATTTAATTGAGCTGCGTCTTCTGATAAATTTACTACGCCTAAATTGGTATCATCCTGAATGCTTTTACCTTTAATTTCAGTTGATTTAAACGAAATAAACTCAACTTTAATATCGTAAGTTCCAGGTGCAACAGCAACCTCAAATTCTCCTTTTGGGTTTGTTATACCTCCAGCCACAACTTTTGTATCATTTGGGGCGGTGATCGAAATGGTAGCGTATTCTAATGGCTGTTTGCTTACTTTCTCGAAAACTTTTCCAGTGACTTTTACTTTATTTTTGCCACCTGGGCTTCCTTGTTGAGAGTAATTGTAAAAACTTGTAAACAAGAATACAAGTAATACTGCAAATTTGAATTTTTTCATTTTCTGGTTTTTCTTTAATCCTTTAGACGGCAAATGTAGTTTTTGGTTTAAAGAGAGAAATCACAAAAAAATGTTAATAGTATATTTTAGAATCAATCTAAAAAAGAAGCAACGAGATCTGGATCTCGACCAATTATAGCTTTTCCGTCTTTTACCACAATTGGACGTTCAATTAAAATAGGATTTTCTACCATGGCATTGATAATCGCATCGTCACTTAACGTTTTGTCTTTAAAGTTTTCAATCCAAATTTTTTCTTTGGTTCTAATGAGCTGTATAGGTTCTAGATTTAACTGACTCAATAGTGTTTTAAGCTGTTCAAAAGTTGGAGTTTCAGTTAAGTAAGGTATGATTTCAAAATCTTGATTGGATTTTTCTATAAAAGCAAGGCAGTTTCGTGATTTTCCGCATCTCGGATTGTGGTAAATTTGTATCATTTTGTTATATTTAAACGTTTCAAATAGTCGTAAAATAAAAAAGGGGTATTTTCGCAATACCAAAAGTAAGATTAACTTATCGAATTTGAATTCTCATTTTTTTTAAATTTTAAATTTATGTTTTTAGAACAAGGAATTAAACCTGAAAATAAATTTTGGAAATATCTTTTAGGATCTGTCTTTATTATTTCCGCGTCTTTTGTCGGGCAAATTCCACTTACGGCAGCCGTATTTTTTAAAACATATACCGATCATATTGCGTTCCCAACGACTAATGAGGAAATTATGACAATGTTCGAATCGAATATGACACTTTTTCTGGTAATGGTTTCTTTTGTTTTTGCTTTTGCTGGGATATATTTTGTGATAAAATTTATTCATCATCAAACTTTACTATCAGTTACTACTTCGAGACTTAAAGTAGATTGGAAACGAATTTGGTTTTCTTTTTTCCTTTGGGCATTTTTTTCGCTGCTTAGTTTTTTGTTTGTCTATTTGAGAGCTCCAGAACAATTTGTATTTCAATTTAAATTAGTTCCGTTTTTAATATTGGTGGTAGTAGGGTCTATTTTAATTCCGATTCAAACTTCTACTGAAGAATATGTTTTTCGTGGCTATTTAATGCAAGGATTTGCCAATTTAGCGCAGAACAGATGGTTTCCGCTCTTGATGACGTCTGTGGTATTTGGTTCAATGCACTGGACAAATCCAGAAGTGGGTAAAATGGGAAATATTATTATGATATATTATATCGGAACGGGTTTGTTTTTAGGGGTTGTAACCCTGATGGATGAAGGGATGGAATTGGCGCTTGGATTTCATGCGGCAAATAATCTTGTCGGAGCATTGTTAGTTACCTCAGATTGGACCGTTTTTCAAACTAATTCTATATTTAAAGATCTTTCAGAACCTTCTGCAGGAATAGATGTAATTCTGCCTGTTGTAGTGATTTATCCTATTTTACTTTTTATTTTTAGTAAAAAATACGGATGGACCAATTGGAAAGAAAGACTAACAGGAAACATTAATAATGTCGAATTAAAAGCTTAAGAATATGCTAAACTTAACTCAAAATAACGTTCACAATTATTTCAAATTAAATGGATATCATTTAAATGCCAAAGATCTGTGCCGTGTCGCTTATAGTTTTATCAAAGAAGGTGATGCTTACGAACAATCTATTGGAGAGTTCTTTTTAGATTGGTTTGATAAAAAAGATTTTATCGAAATGACCACCTCTGGAACAACAGGACTTCCAAAAGTAGTGAGATTAAAAAAACAGGCAATGATACAATCGGCATTGGCCACAGGAGATTTTTTTGATTTAAAGCCTGGAGATAAAGCTTTATTATGCCTTCCAACGCAGTTTATTGCGGGAAAAATGATGCTGGTAAGAAGTTTAATTCTAGGGTTAGAATTGGATGTTGTTTCGCCAAGTCTTCATCCGTTAGAATTAAATGCAACGACTTACGATTTTGTTGCAATGGTGCCGTTGCAAGTTCAAAATTCAATTGAGGGGCTTTCTAAAGTTCGTAAATTGATTATTGGTGGTGCTAAATTGGATTCGGCTTTAGAAGAAAAATTATTGCCTCTCAAAACAGGAATCTATGAAACATACGGAATGACTGAAACCATTACGCATATCGCTGCAAAGCGTTTAGGTGATTCTGTTTTTTCTGTTCTTCCAAATGTGAAAATTTCTCAAGACGATCGCCAATGTTTGGTTATTAATGTGGCTACAGTTTCAGATGAACCAATTGTGACGAATGATTTGGTTGAATTATTGAATGAACAGCAGTTTAAATTTTTAGGAAGAATAGATAATGTAATCAATAGTGGAGGAGTGAAGCTGATTCCTGAACAGATTGAAGCCAAACTGATTGGGAAAATCGCAAACAGATTTTTCGTGACCGGACTTCCGGATACTACTTTGGGAGAAAAATTGGTTTTGGTTATTGAAGGAGAAAAACAAGAGTTTGAACCAAATTTCTTTGATATTTTAGGTAAATATGAAAAACCAAAAGAGATTGTTTTTGTTTCAAAATTCAAAGAAAACGAAAACGGAAAATTACTTCGTAAGCCAAGCCTTCAGGATTAAAATTCCAATTTTGAAATTCCAAATTCCAAATTGCTATACTTTGAAAAAGTTCTAATAAAAAATAAAATACCAAATTTCAATAACTAATTGAAATTTGGTATTTTTTTATTGAATCATCCAAAATTGGAATTTGGGATTTTCTATATTGGAATTTAAACTTGAGCTTTACGTTCCAAAAGCGCCATATAGAATCCGTCAAAACCAGATTCTGAAGCTAACATTTTACGGTCTTCAATAAAAGTAAATTGTTTTCCGATTTCTGTTTTTAAGAATTTTTCTACTTGCTCTTGGTTTTCTGATGGCAAAACAGAACAAGTTGCATACACTAATTTTCCGCCTGGTTTTACAATTTTAGAGTAACTTTCTAATACTTCACTCTGAACTTTTCGGATGTTGTCGATAAATTCAGGTTGCAATTTCCATTTAGAATCTGGGTTTCTTTTTAAAACTCCTAATCCGCTACAAGGGGCATCGATTAATACACGGTCGGCTTTTTCGTGTAGCTTTTTAATCACTTTTGTGCTGTCGATAATACGGTATTCAATATTAAAAGCGCCGTTTCTTTTAGCTCGTAATTTTAATTGCTTTAATTTACTTTCGTACAAGTCCATTGCAATCAATTGTCCTTTATTCTCCATTAAGGAAGCCATGTGCAATGTTTTTCCACCTGCTCCAGCGCAAGTGTCTACAACGCGCATTCCAGGTTTTACATCCAAAAATCCTGCAACTAATTGCGAGTTGGCGTCTTGAACTTCGAATAAACCTTGTTTGAAAGCGTCTGTTAAAAATACATTTGCTCTTTCTTTTAAAACAAGAGCTTCTGGCTGGTCTTTTAAATATTCCGTTTCAATATTTAAGTCCATTAAAGTATTTCTAAGGCTTTCTTTGGTTCCTTTTAAAGTATTTGTTCTCAAAATAACTTTTGCAGGCTGATTCTGAGCAGCAATTTCTTTTGCCCATACTTTTTCACCTAATTCTTTCACTCCCAATTCGTCCATCCAGTCTGGAATAGATTCCTTAATTGCTCTAGTTTTAGATAATTCGTCAAAACGACCTTTTATTTTTCTTTCAGGTGTTCCTTCTAATTGTCTCCAATCTGGAATTGGATAACCGCGTAAAACAGCCCAAACAGCAAACATTCGCCATAGATTGTCTCTGTCGTACGGTTCTTTTACTTCGGCAATTTCAGCATATAATCGTTTCCAGCGAACAATTTCGTATATGGTTTCAGCAACAAATTTTCGGTCAGAACTTCCCCAGCGTTTGTCTTTTTTTAAGGCTCTGGCTACAACTTTGTCAGCATATTCTGCTTCGTTGAAAATAGCATTCAAAGAATCGATTGTCGTATAAACTAAATTTCTGTGTAATCTCATTTTATTTATTTGAAGGTGCAAAGGTACTATTAATTGATTGAAAGTTAAATTTTTAATAGTGAATCTTATTCTAACTCTCATTAAAAGAAAAAAACACTCTAATTTAGAGTGTTTTTTTGAATTATTTAAAAGGGTATTATTTCGTAATACGCGTTAATCCAATATTTTCTGGTGCATGAAGCACCATTGGGAATTTCTCTATTTTAACAGAGCTGCTATCTAGTCCAAAAGCTCGTTCTTCAGACAAACTCAATTTTTTTATGAAGAAGTACGAATTCATGATAATGTTTTCATGCCATCTTAAATCGTTGTCGTTTGATAAGAATTTCTCGGATAAAACAAATTTGAAATCTCCAATGATATTGTTTTTGTTTAAAGATTCGTAACGGCTGGTAATATCTACTTCGCCACGTTTTACCATGTCTTTGATAACTTCTCTAAACATTAAATTGATTTTGGTTGGCTCTCTAAAACCTAAATTGAAATCAATTCTATAAATATCATCTTTAGCTATTTCTGTAACTTTATATTGTGTTTTGTAAGGTTCTGTCAAGATATTAACGTGAACAAACCAATAAATATCAGCTCTTTTCGGACGTTTTTGAAGAATAGAATAAATAATTTTTTCCTCCAATTCATCAACACGATTAGCATTGGTCATATAAACCAAATGGGTAGCATATTTCGGAATTGATAAATCTTGGCTTAACTCAACCAAAACTTGTTTGTAGTCATCAATTTTAACCACTTTGGTGTAGTTTTTATTGATTTTCTTAGCCAGATACCAGATTGTCATTACAGAAATCAGTAAACTTGCGATGATTAAGGTTACATAACCGCCTTCAGCAAATTTGGTAATATTAGCAAATAAGAAACTAAATTCAATCAATAAATAAATTGTAATTAACGGAACCATGAAATACAATTTAACACGTTTCATGATTAGGTAGTAATTCAATAAAATGGTGGTCATAATCATGCACAAAATAATGGCAAGACCATAAGCATGTTCCATATTTCCTGATTTTTCGAAGTGTAAAACAATTCCAACACAACCAAAAAACAATAGCCAGTTGATTGACGGAATATACAATTGACCTTTTACTTCTGTTGGATATTTGATTTTTACCTTTGGCCAGAAATTCAAACGCATTGCCTCGTTAATCAAAGTAAATGAACCAGAAATAAGTGCTTGTGAAGCAATTACGGCAGCAAGAGTCGCCACTACAATTCCGAATGGTAAGAACCAATGTGGCATAATTAAGTAAAATGGATTTCCGTTTTCTCCACCTAATTGCTGTAAAGTGCTTCCTTCATGGTGAATTAAATAAGCAGCTTGTCCGAAGTAGTTTAAAACTAACGTTGTTTTTACAAACATCCAGCTAATTCTGATGTTTTTTCTACCACAGTGACCCATGTCAGAATACAAAGCTTCAGCTCCAGTTGTACATAAGAATACGAAACCAAGAACAAAGAAACCATCAGGATGTATTGATAATAAATGATAAGCGTAATACGGGTTAATTGCTTTGATAACTTCTGGGTAATTCAATACTTGAATTGTACCTAAAGTTCCCAACATCGCAAACCAAATTAACATCATTGGGGCAAAGAATTTACCAACCAATTTAGTTCCGAATTGCTGAATGGTGAATAAAACAAATAAAATGGTAATTACGATGTAAACGATCGTTTGAGTCTCCATAGTAGGGTAGAATGCTCTAATTCCTTCTACGGCAGATGATATCGAAATGGGCGGAGTTATAATTCCGTCGGCAAGAAGGGCGCTACCGCCAATAATCGCGGGCACAATGAGCCACTGGATTTTTGTTTTCTTGACTAATGCATATAAGGCAAAAATTCCTCCCTCACCATGGTTGTCTGCACTTAAGGTAATAAGTACATATTTAATGGTGGTTTGTAATGTTAATGTCCAAAATACACAAGAAATACCTCCTAAAACTATATCGGCATTTATGGTGTGATCGCCTAAAATGGCCTTCATTACGTACAATGGAGAAGTACCAATATCTCCATAAATAATCCCTAAAGTAATCAATAAACCCCCAATAGACAACTTACTATGTAAGTTTTTATGCGATGCGCTCATGTATAATTTTATAAAAAGACGGTTGCAAATTTACTGTTTTAAAACAAATTAGCGGCAATTATAATTAAAAAGATAAAAAAAAGCACAATCGTAAAATTGTGCTTTCTTTTTTTTAATATTATTTATTTCTAAAATTAACCTCGTCTTCCATTCCCTCTAGAACTTGATCCGTTTTCTCTTTGGGCTTGTCCACCTCTAGATTCTTGGTTTCCTCTAGAAGATTCTTGACTCATTCTTGGAGACTCTGAACGTTGAGTTTGTTGTGCTCTAGCAGAATAATCTCTATTTGAATTGCTCGATTGGTTTTCAGAATAACTTCTTGAACTTCTTTCTGCTCTTGGAGAAGTTGTTTCACGATTAGAATAGCCTCCTCTTGATGCGTTAGAAGAATTACTTCTTCCATAATCTACTCTTTGAGTATTTTGTGTTCTCTGAGTGTTTTCAACTCTGGGAGTACTGTTGGTGTTATTAGAATAATTGCGGTTTGCGTTTCTCTCCGTATTTACAGTTTCAGTACTTCTCCCTGTAGTGTTGTAACCTCTGTTGCTGTTGCCATAACTAGTGCTATTTCTATCAACAGAAGGTCTGTTTGTTGTACTTCTGTTTTCTGCATATGTTCTATTAGAAACTCCGTTGTTAGATGTTGTTCTTCCAGTATAATTTCTGTTTGTGTTGTACGTATTTCTATTAGTTTCTCGACTTGCAACACGTCTTTGGTCCAATTCGTATCTGTTTGTTGTGTTAGCATGTCTTTCGGCAAAACTATAGTTAGGACGCATTCTTTCATAACCGTAGGTACGTCTTGATTCGTAGATTGCAGGAGCTGCATAGCTTCTTCTTACGTTTACATAGTTGTAATGGTTGTTTACATTGATGTAAACATTAACATTATTTCTGTATCTGTAAACAGGATACGGATTCCATGCTCTGTAATAGGTTGGGTAATAACCCCAATACCAAGTTGAGCAATATGGTCTGTAATTTGTAACCCAGAAAGAAGAATAGATAACAGGAACTACACTATAAACAGGCTCATAAATGTAATTTGCTCCGTACAAATAGGTGTTACCAACAACTTGAACACTTACTTTGTTGTAATTGTCTCTCTCTACATCAATAGTGGCAATGTCTTGATAAACATCACGATCTAAAACCGCCTGAATAATCACAACGTGTGTTCTGTTTTCTACACTCTCAATAACACGAAGATAGTCTACTTCGTTATCGCCATTAAGGTCTAGGTTTGAAATTTGATATTTAGGATCGTTTAAGCGTCTTTCAAAATCTTGAAGATTTGCCGATTCTCCAAACATCGAAGCAACAGCTCTTAAATCTAAGTTATCGCTTATATCTGAGTTTTTTGCATAAACTGTAGTTTGACCTTGTACAGCACAAGAACCAAAAACTAAGGCAGTTATCGCTATTAAAAGTAAATTCGCTTTCATGGCTAATTCATATTAAATTATTTGTTTTATGAGATATCCAATTATTGTGCCATAAAATTAAGTGGCTATTCACTTGCGTTTAAGTTGTTGATTTTTAGTTGTTTATTTTTTATTTAAAATGCTTTTGCTCTTTTTTAACGCAAAGAACTGAAAATGAAACGTAAAATATTATTGTCGAAAAAAGACAAAAATTAATTCTCTATGTGGGAATTAATCGTATTTTAGCAACACCCTAAATTTTATTTATATGAGAAAAGTAACGCTGTTTTTTTGCATGTTTGTTTTGTTTGTATCTTTTAAAACAATCACAAATAAGAATAAAGCAAATTTTGATAATGGTTTTATAGCAATACAAGTCGATACTTTGTTTCAAGATAAAATTAGCATTCGCGCTATCGTGATCGATAAAAATAAAGTTTGGTACGGAGGAGATAATTCTCGTTTTGGATATTTTGATTTGGAGAAAAAAGAAAAGTTCCAAGAGCATATTTATAAGGATACTTTAAAGCTTGAATTCAGAAGTATTGCTCAAAATTCAAAAAATATTTTTCTATTAAGTGTCGGAAATCCTGGATTGCTTTATCAAGTTTCTAAGAAAACCAATAAAGTAAAATTGGTTTACAAAGAAGTGCATCCAAAAGTATTTTATGATAGCATGCAATTTTGGAATGATAAAGAAGGAATTGCGATTGGTGATCCTACCGAAGATGCTTTTTCTGTTATTATTACCAGAGATGGTGGAGAAACATGGACAAAAGTGTTGTCTCATAAACTTCCCACAAATGCGCAAGGCGAAGCCGCTTTTGCAGCCAGCAATTCGAATATTGTCATTAAAGGAAATGACACATGGCTGGTTTCTGGCGGAAAAAGGTCTCGAGTTTTTTATTCTGGCGATAAAGGAAAAACTTGGAAAGCGGTAGAAACTCCAATTGTGCAAGGAAAAGAAATGACTGGTATTTTTACAGCCGATTTCTACGATTCCAAACACGGTTTTGCTGCTGGTGGAGATTATGAGTTGCCAATGGTAAAAACGGATAATAAAATTGTCACTAAAGACGGAGGGAAAACTTGGGAGTTAATTGGTCAGAATCAAGGTTTTGGATATGCTTCTTGCGTACAATATGTGCCTGGTGGCGGAGGAAAAGAATTGGTTTGCGTAGGTTCTGGCGGAATTCAGTATTCGCAAAATGGAGGTGAGACTTGGACAATGCTGTCACAAGACACTAAACTTTTTACGATTCGTTTTATCAATAGAAATACTGCAATTGCGGCCGGATATAATAAAATGCTTCGTATTCACTTTAAATAAAAAAATAAGAACCCTAAATAATAAAGTAAGTATTATTATATAGGGTTCTTATCGCTGTTGTTTCGTTAAGTTTAGTCTTTGCCTTTATCGCGATATTGCTGTAATAATTTTCGATTAAAATCGTCCTCCGATTTTTTAAGCAATAATATTTTCTTGGCAGAAAGTACTTTTTTTAGATTACTCATGTATTTTTCACGAAGCTGATATATTTCTTTATCGGTACTTTCGATTTGAGATAATAAAGTTGCGGCCTCTTTATCTGAAAGATTTTTTAAATTCTCATCTTTTAGCTGTTTAATATAAGTTTTCATTTTCAGATACTTTAATTCATATTGCTTATCGTCGTAAGCATTATAAATTGGCCAGAATTTTTCGGCTTCAGTTGAAGTTAATTCCAATTCTGTTGTTAAAAATGACACTTTAAAAGCTTTAATTTTTTCTCGCTTTTCATCAATTTTTCCATTTTGCGCAAAAAAGGAAAAACTTGTCAGAAAGAGCAATAGCGGTAAAATGTTTTTTATTTTCATTGTTAAGTTAAGTTGTTGAGTTAAGTTTGATTTAATTTTGTTCTGAAATTAAGTGTTCTATGTTTGGACTTGTGGCTAGAATGTCTTCTAGTGTTTCGTCTTCTAGAGTAACATCGTTGCCTAATTTTTCAATATCACTGTCGTCTAAGGTTTGAATTAAATCGTATTGGCTGATATTAGAGTGATACGATAAATAAGTTTCTAAAGTGGCTTCATCAAGTTCGTTAGAATTGGCTCTGTAATTATTTACAATTGGTATTAATAATGCAAAAGCAATTACTGCAGCTGCTACCAGAGAAATGATTTTTTTACGTTTGTAAAAAGGAATTACTTTAACTTCTTTTTCGTTTAATTGCTGTAAAACCTTTTCTGAAAAAGTATCAAAATAATGCTCTGGAGTTTTAAAGCCAGATTTTATTTTGGGTTCGTTTTCTAATTTAAATGTTTTCATAATACTTATAAGATAGTTTTGGTTACAAAAGGTTTAATTTGATGTAACATATAATTCAATTTTTTTTACTGCGTGATGATAAGAGGCTTTTAGAGCTCCGACGGATGTTCCAAGAATATCTGCGATTTCTTCGTATTTTAATTCTTCAAAATATTTCATTTTGAAAACCAATTGCTGTTTTTCTGGAAGCGTTACAATTGCTTTTTGAAGTTTAATTTGAATATCGTCTCCATCAAAATAAAGATCAGCTTTTAAATTGTCGATTGTTTTATTCTGCAGATCTTCAGACGAAATCCCACTTAATTTTGCTTTTTGCGACAAAAAAGTCAAAGCTTCGTTGGTTGCAATGCGATACATCCAGGAAAAAAGTTTACTTTCTCCTTTAAAGTTTTTTAGATTTTGAAAGACTTTTACAAAAGTATTCTGTAAAACATCGTCGGCATCATCATGATTCAAAACAATGTTTCGAATATGAGAATACAAAGGTTTCTGATAATCAGACAAGAGTTTTTGAAACGCAATATTTTGCGTTTCAGGGCTTAATAATTGTTTTATAAATTCTTTCTCGTCTATCAAACTTTTTGTTTTGTAAACTTTCTTTAATAGAAGTTAGACAGAATTTAGTGCAAAAGGTTTAATGCACTTACGAAATTATTTAAAATTCTGAATCTTCTTCTTGCGCAGGCGTTTGCGTAGGAGCAGGAGCAGGTGCTGCCGGTTTGCGTTTTACAGGCTCTGTGCGCGGTTGCTCTGTACGCGGTTCACTTGTTGTAGTTTCGCCAGTACTTTCTGGAGCATAAACAGGCTCAGCAACAACAGGAACTACTTTTGGTTTTATTGGAAAATAAATTTCAGTCACCAATTTTGAAGAAGCTTTTACGTCCAGTTTGCTTAAAGTCAGGATTTCAAGATGTGACCAGCTCAAATCAGGAATGATCTTTTGGTTGTTTATATAAGCAGTTGTTTTTGCAATTGCTTCACTTCTATGTGAGTAATCTCCGTTAAGAGTGGTTTTTACAGCATCAAAGCCATTTAGTTTTCCAGATAAAATATCGCTTCCTGAACTGGTTGAAATTTCTTTGTTAATAGGTAGGCAAATTGAAATTTTAGCTAAACCAGTTTTGGTGTCATAGGTGTGATAAATAATGAAGGGTTTTCCACTTGCAGACAAACCGTTTGTTTCGCTAAAATGAATAAGCTTCGGAATTACAATTCTAGCGTTTTTATTTACTTTGGCAATTTCACTAGTAAAAGTTTGTTTGATATAAGGTGTTTCAGTTTTTTTTACCACTCCGTCTACTGTGACAGCGTAAGTTTTAGTTTCGTAATCTAAGTTTTTATCAATATTAGCTAAACTTTTCTCGTAAATGGTTCCAATCACTCTATCAGAACCTCCGTGAAGAGCTGTATATATTTTAAATAGAAAACTCATAGTTCCCTTTCCTTTCCAAGTAACTTTTGTTTTTCCGTTCAAAGTATCTTTTAAAGTCCAATTTACATCAGCTTCCGTTCCGTCAAATTGCATTTTTTGGTCAATGCTTTCGCCTTCTTTGGTTTTAAGAATGATCGAGTTTCCTTTACCTTCAGCACCATCCCAATAAAAGGCCGCGCCGTTTCCGCTAGTTTTATTAGCGTATGTCATTTTGATGGAAGGATCTTCAACAGACCAAGATTCAAAATCTTCGTAATTTCTAAAGTCGTTTAAGTAGTTATAAACCGTCGTACGTGGCGAATTAATAACTTTACTTCTCTCTACAGAAAAATCGCCTTTTTGAGTAGCAACAAAAACAGTAAGGGCGACGAAACTTAATAGGGCGAAAAGAAATAAATACTTTAGAATTTTCATGGTAGATTGATTGGTTTCGGTAAAGTTATAAATTTTATTATGAGTCTTACTAATAACCTATAATTATTAGTTTTTATTTTATTGCAACCAGAAAAATTATCTTTTTAAAAAGATCTTGATTACAAACAAAAGGACAATGAAAAGTAGAAAGGCAAGCAATACTTTGTAATTTCCTTTGTAAAAGACTTTGTGTAATTTTAGGTCTTTTCGATAAGCAAATATCATAATAATTACAAAAGCGATAAAAAAGCAGACTCCAAATAGTATTTGACCTTGACTGAACATAGTGATAAAAATTTTTTAGCAAATTTAGCCATTTGTAAACGATTTGCTGCTAAATTGCCTTTTCATTTCGTTGAATAAATTTTCATATTTATCAGAAAGTGACTTAAATTAGCCCAAAAAAGAAAACTACTATATGAAAAAACAACTTGACGCCGTTACAGAATTTCACACTGCTTTTAGAATTGGCCACAGTACTACTCCAAAGGCCGATGTAGGAGCGGAGAAAAAATTGCTTCGTTATAATTTGATGAAGGAAGAAAATGAGGAATATTATGAAGCGGTTCAGAATAATGATTTAGTTGAAATTGCAGATGCTCTTGGAGATATGATGTATATTTTGTGCGGAACAATCATTGAACACGGACTTCAAGATAAAATTGAAGCTGTTTTTGACGAAATCCAACGAAGCAATATGAGTAAATTAGGAGAAGACGGCCAACCAATTTATCGTGAAGATGGAAAAGTAATGAAAGGACCAAACTACTTTAAGCCAGATTTTTCGAAATTATTCTAATAAAAAATAGAACCCGATAAAATAAAATTTATCGGGTTTCTTTTTTTAAAGTTCATTAGGAACATCTTCTAATCGATAGTAAATTTTTAAGCCTCTTTCTTTTGCAATTCTTACATCGTTATCAGCACCTTTAGATTCCCCTTCAAGTCTTAATACAGCATCGCATTTTTCGAGAAGTCGGTGTGCGACTGGATATTGAATTTCGTCCCAAAAGCTATCGCCAATCTGTTTTGAACCGGCTAAATGAAGAAGAGGCAACGCAAGCCATTCGCCAATTATGGGTAGATGTCCCATTCGGAATAATGGCAATGCTACAGATTCTAATTTTTCTAAATTTTGTTGAATTAATTTAGGATCATCATTTGTCCCACCTCTATAAGGTCCTGCGATAAGTATAAGCATAATGTTTATTTTTTAGCAAAGCACACAAAAAAGAAGTAAGGAAAAAATAATGTAGTTTAAGAAAATGGCTTACTTGCTTTTATTAGCCCGAATCATACTCAAGAACTCAGGCGTAATTCCTAAATAAGAAGCTATTTGTTTTTGTTTGACCTGTTTGGAAATTTCGGGATATTTCTCCAAGAAAATGTGATAACGCTGTTCTGCAGTAAGCGAAAGGTTTTGAATAACTCTAATTTGTTCTCTTACGTAAGCGTTTTGCATGATAATTCTAAAGAATCGTTCAAATTTTGGAATCTTAATATACAAATCATCAAGATCTTCTTTTTTCAAGGAAAGGATGTTGCTGTCTTCAATTGCTTCAATGTTGAGCATGGCAGGTTGCTGATTGAGAAAGCAAGCCATATCGGTAATCCACCAGTCTGATATGGCAAACATAATGGTAGATTCTTTTCCGGCAGAATCTCTAAAAAAGGATCTTAAAGTGCCTGATTGCACAAAGTTGATGGTTCGGCAAATTTCTCCTTCTTCTAAAAGCATACTTTTTTTTAAATATTTCTTTTCGTTTAAAAGAGAAAGAAAGTAAGATTTTTCATTCTCGTCAAGTTCAATATGTTTGGCTATATTTTTTAAAACCGAATCGGGATCCATTTCGCTAGATGTATGGTATAATTATAGGTGTAAAATAAAAGTCCGATATTTCTTTTTTGAAATATCGGACTCTCTTCTAGTATGGTTTTGGATTATTGAACTTTAACGGTCCATCCGTAAGTATCTTCAGAAAGTTTGTTTTGAAGACTTGTTAGTTTTTCTTTTAAGAAAGAAGCATACGAATTTTCGATTGGAGCCATTTCAAAATATTCATCTTTATAAGAGAATCCTTTGATTACGCTAATAACCGCAGCAGTTCCTGCTCCGAAGATTTCTTTCAAAGATCCGTTTTTAGCAGCTTCAACCAATTCTGAAACAATTACTGGGCGAACTTCTACATTTAATCCTTCTTTTTCAGCCATTGCGATCAAACTTTTTCTAGTAACACCATCTAAAATTCTTTCGCTTGTTGGGGCTGTCAATAAAGTATCGTTGATTCTGAAGAAAACGTTCATTGTTCCCGCCTCTTCTAGTTTTGTGTGTGTTGCATCATCTGTCCAAATAACTTGTTGGAAACCATCTTTGTTTGCCAAGTTAGTTGGGTAAAATTGAGCAGCATAGTTTCCAGCAGCTTTTGCAGCTCCGATTCCACCATTTGCAGCTCTACTGAAATGTTCAGCAATAATAACTTTTACTTCACCTCCATAATAAGCTTTTGCAGGAGAAAGTAAAATCATAAATTTATATTCATCAGAAGGATTTGCGATAACTCCAGGACCTGTAGCAATCATAAAAGGACGGATGTACATACTAGCTCCGTTTCCTCTTTGAATCCATTCTTGATCAAGTTTCAATAATTCATTTAAACCATCCATAAAAATAGCTTCTGGAACTTCTGGCATAGCCATACGGACAGCAGAGTTATTAAAACGTTTGTAGTTTTCATCTGGTCTAAACAACCAAATGTCATTATTCTCATCTTTATAAGCTTTCATTCCTTCAAAAATAGCTTGTCCGTAGTGGAAAACTTTTGAAGATGGATCCATCAAAATTGGAGCATAAGGCTTAATGACAGGATTTTGCCATTGCCCGTTTTTAAAATCGCATTCGAATAAATGGTCTGTAAATACAGCACCAAAACTTAAGTTGTCAAAATCTACTTCGTTGATTTTTGTAGAAGTAGCTTTAATGATTTCAATTTTGCTCGTTTGAGTTGTACTCATAGTTATGTAAGTTTTTTGTGAGATATTCTTCACTATCAGAAAACTAAAGTGATGATATCGTGTAAAATGAAATTTATTGAATGCAAAATTACGTAAAAATCTGTAAAATACTTAATGAAAATTCATTATTTACTCGTTTTGACTGAGATTTATTTATCCTATAATAAACTCAAATATTTAGTTGATTTTTATAAAGAATTTATGAAAAAACTATCGATTTTTAAGGCTTTACGCATTTGTTTTGACTAAATTTGAATATTAAAATGGCTTGAAAATCAATAAAAAGCTATTGATAAATTCTTAAAAAGGTGAAAAGAGAAATAATTAAAACGCTAGATGGCTCAACTACAATTCGTTTGCCAGAGTGGGACGAATGCTATCATTCTAAACATGGTGCAATTCAAGAGGCAAAACATGTTTTTATCAAAAATGGACTTTCGTTATTCGATGGTCCTATAAGTATATTAGAGATTGGTTTTGGGACAGGATTAAATGCTTTTATTACTTTTTTGGAATCTGTTCGAAAAAAGCAAAATATTGAGTATGTTGGAGTAGAAGCGTATCCCGTTGATGCAGAAGAGATTCTAGCAATGAATTATGCGGATGAATTAGAAGCATCGGAATTTTATAACATTTTTGAAAAAATGCATAAATCGGAATGGGATGTAAAAATAGAAATTTGCGATCTGTTCTCGTTAACCAAAAGGAAACAATTTTTTCATGAAATCAACGATTTTGAAATTTTTGATTTGATTTATTTTGATGCCTTTGGTTATAGAGTGCAACCAGAACTTTGGAGTACTGAGATTTTTCAGAAAATGTATAATAGTTTAAAGCCAGACGGAGTTCTTGTTACCTACGCCGCTCGCGGAGTTGTTAAAAGGAGCATGATCGAGGTTGGATTTACTGTAGAAAAATTGGCAGGACCTCCAGGAAAAAGAGAAATGTTTAGAGCTTTTAAAAAGGTTTAAATGAGTTATTTAGAAAAATTCTATATTGATTTATATGTTTTAAGAAAACGTATTCGTTGCTAAAGTTTTTAAAAAAATAAGTTAAAAATAGAATTTATCTCGGTTATTTGTTTAAATTTGGCTCGAGTTTAAAAATTAGATAACCCCCGAAAATCTTATTTTATTATGTCAAAAATGATGTTTGATTACACGAAATCAATACTTGAAAGAGTTAGTTTCGACCCGGTACTTTTCTGCAAAGAGTTAGAAAAAGCTATCAAAACACTGTTACCTTACGAAATGGAACAATTACAAGAATGGTTACTAAATTTCGTAGTTGGAAAACCAGAATTAAAACAAAGTCTACAGCTAATTAAAGTATAAAAAAAGGAGCCAATTGGCTCCTTTTTTATTGTGCTTTCTTTTGTAGCGGACTAATGATTTGAACATTCTGAAAAACAATTGCGCCTTTCACAACGCCTGCAATTGTAGATCTTAGTGCATCAATGATTTGCATTTTTAATTCGCTCTTTGGGTAGATTAAACTTACCTCTCGAGCAGGTTTTGGCTCCTTAAAATTACGGAGTTTCAGTTTGTCGGATTCTTTTAAGTCTAAGGTGTGCAAGTACGGAAGTAGCGTTGTACCAAGGCCTTCGTCTGCCAATTTAATTAAGGTTTCAAAACTCCCGCTTTGAATCTGGAAATTAGTTTGATCGGCGTCTGAGACATTTTTGCACAAATTTAAAATACCGTCTCTAAAGCAGTGTCCGTCTTGTAATAACAGAATTTCATTTAAATTTAAATCGGCAACTTCAATTTCTTCTTTTTGAAAACTAGCATGATGCTCTGGTATATACGCTACGAAAGGTTCAAAATACAAAACAATTTCTTTGATTTTTTCGTCTTCAAGAGGTGTTGCAGCAATGGCAGCGTCCAAATGTCCGTTTTTGAGTTTTAAGATAATTTCTTCTGTGTTCAACTCTTCAATTAAGAGTTTTACTTTTGGATATTTTTTAATGAAATTATTCAAAAACATTGGAAGTAAAGTCGGCATAATCGTCGGTATTATTCCCAAACGAAATTCTCCTCCGATAAAACCTTTCTGCTGTTCTACAATATCCTTGATTCGATCCGCTTCGTTTACGATATTTTTTGCCTGACTTACAATTTTTTGGCCTATATCAGTAAGTTGAATGGGTTTTTTGCTTCTGTCGAAAATTAAAATATTAAGTTCTTCTTCGATTTTTTGTATTTGCATACTTAAGGTGGGCTGTGTTACGAAGCACTTTTCTGCGGCAAGTGTGAAATTTTTATGCTCAGCAACCGCTAACACATATTGTAATTGAGTTATAGTCATGTTGATAGTAATTTGTGATGCAAAAATAAGAAAATATAATTTTTATTTATATTTATTTTGGTAAAGTTAGGCTAAATTTGTAGTAAATTAGTGTAAAAAAATAGATTATGAAGACGAATATTTTAGGGTTGCCTGTAAAAGAATCAGAATTGTTAGTAAAAGAATTGAATGTATTATTGTCAAATTTTCAAGTGTATTACCAAAACTTAAGAGGAATTCATTGGAACATTCGTGGAAAACGTTTCTTTGATTTACATGTAAAATTTGAAGAATTATATACAGACGCGCAATTAAAAATCGATATGATTGCTGAAAGGGTTCTGACAATAGGAGGAACGCCATTGCATACTTTTGAAGATTATATTCAGAATAATAAATTAGCGATTGGAAAAAATATTTCTAACGACGAGAAAGCGGTTCAGTTAATTGTTCATTCGCTATCAGATTTATTAAAAATCGAAAGAGAAATATTGAACAAATCGGATGAAATTAATGATGAAGGAACCAATTCTATGATGAGCGACTTCATTTCTGAACAAGAAAAGACAATTTGGATGATGAACGCTTGGCTGGAAGAAACTTTATAAAGACTTGTTTTTTAAATAATTAAAAGCAGAATGGAATAAAAATTGCATTCTGCTTTTTTGTTTGTGTTAAATTTCTATGAATTTTCTTTGATTTTATTTGTTTAACGCTATTTTTGTTCTGATGAAATTTGTAGCTCGCATATTATTATTCATATTCATTGCCTTCTTATCGACCCCAACAATTGTTCAGGCGTTAAAGAAAGGGAATAGCGCGGCTATATCTATTAGCATTGCTGAAGAAGAAGTGCACAAAGAACTTAAAAATATAGTTCATCCCACTATTCTTGAGCACGAAGTTTTAATTCCGGTTTGCATCGAGAAAAAAACAATCATTTCTGAAAACATTGTCAAACTAGACAACATCTCTCCGAGCATCTTTGCTCCACCACCTAACATAGCATAATACTTCCCGATTATTTTGAACTTTAGCTGCATTTCTATCGAGATGTGGTAAATCTTTAATGAATAATTTTTTTAGTATTATATTATGACAAAAAAAATCAATCTTTTTGCCAACCTTAAATCTGATTTTGCTTCAGGTTTAGTGGTTTTCTTGGTAGCTCTTCCGTTGTGTTTAGGTATTGCAATGGCTTCTGGAGCACCATTATTTTCTGGAATTATCGCTGGTGTTGTTGGTGGTATCGTAGTAGGATACTTGAGCCAATCGCATATTAGTGTATCAGGTCCAGCTGCTGGGTTAACAGCTATCATTTTAACCGCAATTACCGATTTGGGAGCTTTCAATGTATTTTTAATGTCTGTATTTATTGCTGGATTAATTCAATTAGCATTAGGATTTTTAAAAGCTGGGAGTATATCAAACTATTTTCCAACAAACGTAATTGAAGGAATGTTAGCCGGTATCGGAATTATTATCATTTTAAAACAAATACCTCATGCCTTTGGTTATGATGCAGATTATGAAGGTGATCAAGCTTTTATTCAAAATGATGGAAGTAATTCATTTTCATTTCTATTTGATGTTTTAAATCATATTCATCTTGGTGCTGTAGTGGTTTCTGCAGTTTCATTGGTAATTTTATTAGCTTGGGATAAAGTGTCGTTCTTAAAAAGGATAAAACTGGTTCCTGGAGCTTTGGTTGCTGTTATAGCTGGAGTAGTTTTAAACGAAATATTTGTATCTACTGGAAGCACTTTGGCAATTGCAAAAGAACATTTGGTTTCTTTGCCAGTTCCAAAATCTTTTGAAGACTTTAAATCAATTATAATTACACCAGACTTCACCGCTGTTACAAATCCGCAAGTTTGGGTAGTTGCTATTACAATTGCCATTGTCGCTTCTATTGAAACGCTTTTATGTATTGAAGCTACTGATAGAATGGATGTGCAAAAACGTTATACCAATACCAATGTAGAGCTTAGAGCACAGGGTGTTGGTAATATTGTAAGTTCTCTCTTGGGAGGTTTGCCAATGACTTCTGTAGTGGTGCGATCTTCTGCTAACAACAATGCAGGAGCAAAATCTAAAATGTCGGCCATCATTCATGGTGTACTTTTATTAATAAGTGTGTTGTCTATACCAGCAATTTTAAACAAAATACCATTGGCAACATTGGCGACTGTTTTGATTTTGGTAGGATATAAATTAGCAAAACCAGCAGCCTTTATGCATTTCTGGAAAAAGGGGAAATACCAGTTTGTCCCTTTCATTGCAACTTTGGTCTTTGTCGTTGCGACAGATTTGCTAAAAGGTGTTGCGCTGGGAATTGTGATTAGTATCATTTTCGTTTTAAGAGGAAACTTAAAAAGAGCGTACAACTTCAAAAAAGAAGAATACGAGGATGGAGATATTATTCATATCGATTTAGCTCAAGAAGTTTCGTTTTTGAATAAAGCGGCTATTAAACAAACTTTATCTGAAATTCCAGAGAATTCTAAAGTTATCATTAATGCTCATGATACAGAATATATTTCGCACGATGTCTTAGATTTAATTCGCGAATTTAAAGATACCAGAGCAATCGATGAAAACATCAAAGTAAAGCTTAAAGGGTTTAAAGAAGCTTACGAATTAGAAAATACTCCCGAAAATCACAATCATGTAACCATAGAACATTACTATGATGTGGCAAAAAGGGAAGTGGTTCAAAAAGAAGTTATTAGATAAGAATAATTAAAAATAGGTGTTTTTAAAGCCCTAGAAATGTCAAATTTTAGGTAACTTTACATTCAAGTTCTTTTTTGAGACATTCCTAGAATTAGAAATTACCACACAAAAAATAAAGAAATGAGAAAATTTTATGAGCAGTTATTAGAAAACAATAAGAAGTGGGTTGAAACTTCATTGGCAAAAGATCCTAATTATTTTGCTGATTTGGCTAAAGGACAACAGCCGCCATTATTATGGATTGGTTGTTCTGATAGCCGTGTTCCTGCAAACGAAATAGTGGGTGCAAAACCAGGTGAAGTTTTTGTGCACAGAAACATTGCGAATATGGTGGTGCACTCTGATATGAACATGTTGAGTGTATTGGATTACGCTGTAAATGTTTTGAAAATTAAACACATTATCGTGTGCGGGCACTACGGATGTGGTGGTGTAAAGGCGGCGATGGGACACCAATCTGTTGGAATTATAGATAACTGGCTTCGTCACATTAAAGATGAATATCGTCTACATGATAAATATTTAAATTCGATTGAAAACGAAGAAGAGCGTTTTAATGCTTTTGTTGAAATCAATACAAAAGAGCAAGTTTACAACTTAGCAAAAACATCAATTGTTCAAAATGCTTGGAAAAATGGACAAGATTTAATGCTTCATGGTTGGGTTTACGGCCTGAATTCAGGTTTTGTGACTGACCTAGATGTAAACATTGCTTCAAACGATGAGCTAGATGAAGTTTACCAATTAGATCTTTAATACTGAGAAATAGAAATCGCCCTATAAAAGGGCGATTTTTTTTATTCATTTTCGTCTAAATTCTCATTAAATGCTGAAGGTAGCATCGTTGGAATAAACTTGATTAATATCGGCAGTAATAAACTTCCTCCTGGAAGTAAAAAGATGGTTAACGAAGGAATCGTTTTGCAGATGTCCAAAAGCTGTTTTTTTACTTTCTTCTTTTCTTTCGCATCCAAATCTCGCGTTGTGGAATAGGCGAGAAGCACCATTAATTCTTTACTTTGAACAATTTCTTTAATTAATCTGTTTTTGTTTCTTATGATTAATTTGACTACACTATGTGTCATTTGGTCATAAAAATGCTTAACAGGATTTGAATAATTAAAGTACGGAATCTTCTTTTTATGGGTAGTAATAAAAGCATTGGTTGTATCCATACTTTTGGTTACAAAATCGTCGCCAACTCCCATTGTTGAACCTAAAGCATAAAGAAAATACGATTCTTCATTTTCTACAACTCCATCGCTCCATAGGGCCATTCCGGCCATATCGATTAGATAATATTGTTCAAGTCTGTTTTTGAAGTAATCTAAATTTAGAGTTTCTAAAGTCTCAACTGTAACTTTAGAAAATTTAGAATAACGTATTGATGCTTCAAAAAGTTTGATCAATAAATCATCGTGCTGTGATTTTACGGTTTTGGTTTTTAAAGCCAAACCAACAATTCCGAGAACAGTTTCTTCAATTCTTTTTAAATATTTATCAGGAATTTCTCCATGCTCCAAGTATTGTCTGAAAGCTAGGACATCAATAAACAATAAAGCATTGGTGACCAAATGCGAAAAGTTTTTGCTAATGATACTGTCGTTAGTTTGAACTCTTTGGTCAATGATGTTTTCCAGAGATATGGAAGGAGTGTCTTTTGGTAATAAAATTTTCAGCAAATTAAAGCCTTCTGGATTCATTTGCTTGTAAAACTTTAAAACTTCTGAAATGAAATTGTTAGGTTCCGAACTTCTTTTCTCTAAACAAAAAACATGATAGAGCGTATTTAGTAAAGCTACTTTGGAAATTTCGGTTTTAAACCAGCCTTTTATCGTAATCGGAACTGGTGTGTCTAAAGCAATAATGTGTCCATAGATAAATCCCGTTTCTCTCACTTTATAGTAGAAAGAATCCACAGTTTCAAAAGGAATGGCTTCTGAAAACTTTTGTTCGCTAAAGAACTTGTCGATCCAGCCTGGTGCTGATGGGTTAATCATTGACTTAATTTTGCTGATGCAAAGCTAGGTCTTTTTCTTGTTTTAGAATTCATTTTAAAATGAAATAACCACTAGATTTTGTTAAAAATAGTGGTTATTCAAATTTTTCTTATTTAATGATTCCTGCGCAAGCAACTCTTCCTCCGGCATTTCCTGTTGGCTGAGTGGTAAAGTCATCTGTTCCAGCATGAACAATTAAACCTTTTCCTAAAACATCTTTATTAGCATCTCCGCAGCCAATACACCATTCGTCAGTAGTAAGAGTGATAGATCCGTTACCTTTTGCGTCAGCAGTAAAGTTTCCGATATCACCTGCATGGTATTCTCCAACTCCCCATTTTCCATGTTTTTTGAACTTTGGATTCCAGTGTCCTCCTGCAGAGCTTCCGTCTGCCGAACTACAATCTGCTTTTTCATGAATATGGATGGCGTGAACTCCAGGTTCTAATCCTGTAATTTTTGCTGTAAAAGTCACCTTGCCATTTTTTTCGACAAAAGTAGCAGTTCCAGCAACTTTACTATTGCTTTTTGGCTCTAATGCAACAGTTAGAGTTTTAGCATCATTTGATTTGTTATTTGTTTTACAGCCAACGATTAAGGCTGTAATTATAGCGAAAGAAACAATTAGTTTTTTCATATCTACGGGCATTTTTAATTAAAGATTAAGTAAATTTAACATAAAATAACGGAATTGATTAACTCTAAAAGTTAAAAAAAAGTCAAACTATACGTTATAAATTAATATCGATTGGGTTAAAAACCGAAAATATTGTTTAAATTCGTATAGGTTTTTAACGAATAATTTCTGAAGCCATCTTATCTAATTCGCTCACATTTAATTCTTAATGTTATGATGAAAAAGATTTTTGCCCTCGTTTTTTTTAGTTCGTTTTTAATTTCTTGCAAATGCGCAAAAACGGATGCTGTTTCTAAACTTGATGGAAATTGGGAACTGAATTATATTTCTGGTCCTCAAATTGCTTTCGAAGGATTGTATCCTAATAAAAAGCCTAACATTAAATTTAATACTAAAGAGAATCAGGTTTCTGGCAATGCTAGCTGTAATTCCTACACCGGAAAATTGGTGGTGGAAGGAAATAAAATAGATTTTACGCAACCAATGGCGGTTACTAAAATGATGTGCTTGGATGGATTGCAAGGTGAACAAACTTATTTGAACACGCTGCAAAAAATAACTTCTTACGACATTACAGATGATGGTAAGACATTGAATTTTATCTCTGGCGATATTGCAATGATGCGTTTTACTAAAAAATAAAGTTATGAAAACTACATTATCTGTTCTGTTATTGCTGATAAATGTTGTTAGTTTTTCGGTTTATGCACAGGAAAAATCAAAAAAAGAACTCAAACAAGAAAGAGAGTTAAAGAAGCAAAATGAAATTAAAGCACTTGTAGATTCGCAAAATTTTGTTTTTGAAGCTCAAAAAGCAACACCACAAGGCGGAAGATTACTTCAGCTAGATTATAATACTTATTTTTTGAAGTTTAAAACCGATAGTACAACTTGTGATCTTCCTTTTTTCGGACGAGCGTATAGCGTTGGATATAATGGCGATGGCGGAATAAAATTTGAAGGAAAGCCCGAAAATATTAAAGTTGAAGCGAAAAAGAATAATACAATTTTAAGAGCGACAGTAAGAGGTAAGAGTGATGTTTATGATTTGCTGTTTTCTATTTTTTATAACGGAAGCGCAACGCTTTCAATCAATAGTAATAATAGAGCCCCAATTAATTACGATGGAATAGTATATGCTCCAAAAACAACGGAGAAAAAATAATATAATTCATTTAACAAACTTGTCACAAATTCGTCTGAATATCTATGGTAAGAAAGTTTTTTTGGTTATTAAAAAAGTGGCAGTTTTCGGTTTTGTTTTTTTCTTTTGGTATTTTCTCTGTGTCTGGTCAGGATTTGGAACCTCGGGCGTATGCTAATGTTCCCAAAGATTTAAATGTAATTGCAGCGGGATACGTTTTCATGAATGGAAATGTGCTCACAGATCCGTCTTTGCCCATTGCCGATTTCACTCTTCGAAGTCATAATCTGGCTGTAAATTATATCAGGACATTTGGGATGTATAATAAACTGGCGCGTGTTCAGGTGGCGTTGCCTTATTCTTTTATGGATGGAGAGGTAACACGAACAAGTGGCGATGTTCTCACAGGATCTAGAACAGGTTTTGCCGATATGAAAATTAGAGTTGGAATTAATCTTTTGGGCTCGCCTGCTTTAGACAAATCAGAATTTAGATCTTTTCAGCAGAAAACGATTCTTGGGGTAAGTTTGGTTACTTCAGTTCCTACAGGAAGATATTACGACGACAAACAAGTTAATATAGGTACAAACCGTTGGGGATTTAAACCAGAAATAGGAGTTTCCAAGCTATTTAGGCATGTTTATGCTGAAGCATATGCTGGAGTTTGGTTTTATACTGATAATAATGATTATATGGGTAAAAAACTGGAACAAAAATCTACGTATAGTTTGCAGGCGCATGCTAGTTATTATTTTAAAAATCAGATGTGGCTTGGTTTTAATACCACTTGGTTTTTTGGAGGAAAAACAATTATTGATGGCGTTGCCGATGATAGCCAAATTGACAATTGGCGCGTCGGAGCGACTTTTTCTACTCCAATTGCAAAAGGACAATCTCTTAGATTTCAATATCACGTTGGGGCATATACCAACAATGGACTAAATTATTATGCCCTCTCTGCAGTTTACCAGTATTCTTTTTTTTAAAGGTTGTATAGTGGTTTAATGCGTTTAAAATCAGTATATTTGAGTATGCATATATTTTTTAAAAACAAATTTAAAATTAAAACTATGAAAAAATTAGGTCTTATTCTTATTTTGGCGGCAGCCTCATTTTCATCTTATGCACAGTCTTCATATAAAGAAGATTTAGAAGTAGTACAAAGTGTTTACGGAAAATCTAAAAGTGATCTGGTAAAACAATACATGAATTTATCTGATGCTCAAGCAACAGCCTTTACCAAAGTTTATGATGATTACGAAGTAGCTCGTAAAGCATTAGGGCAGACAAAGTTTCAATTGCTAAATGATTATGCGGCAAATTATGAAACTTTAACGGATGCTAAAGCTGATGAATTGGCTAAAGCTACATTAAAAAATCATGTTGACTACGAGAAGCTTTACTCTAAAACATACAATCAGGCTAAAAAAGCAATTGGATCTATAAATGCGGCAAAATTTATTCAGCTGGAAGTTTATCTTCAAACAATAATTAGAAGCGAAATTTTAGAAGCCATTCCGTTTATTGGCGAAATGGATAAGACTAAAACTAAAACGATGTAAAATAGTGGTTTATAAATAAAAAAATAGGGAATCAATTTGATTCCCTATTTTTTTATTTTTCAGTTTTCACTTTGTAAATCTCATTTACCATTCCGTCGCGGAAGCTATCTAGAGTAAGTTCCCAGAACATAATTCCGCCTAGTTTTTTAGCTTTTACATATTCTGCTTTTGCTTTGATAGATTTTAAATCATCTGATGTTGCAAAAGTTTTAGTTTGAGCATTGTACCAGTATGGAGCTTTTGCTTTATCATCCCAGAAATATTTCCAGCCGTTTGCTTCTGTATATGTTTTCGCGTAATCTTTAAAATTTACACCTTCAACGTGTTTTCCAGCTTGATATAAACCATTGTTAATGTTTTCTACGTTAATCCATTGCCTAGTATAAAAAGCACCCCCAATAACTAATTTTTCTGCAGGAACGCCTTGTTTTAATAAAAACTCAACCGCTCGATCTGTAGATTCTTCTTTTGGATTTGTGCTGTATAGAGGTGTATGATGACCTGTAACCTGAGAATATCCGTTTACTAAATCATAACTCATAATATTAATTCTATTAACTAATGGTGTTACTGCTTTCCAGTCGATAGATTCGTCTAAGTATTTTTGAAATCCTCCAGCAGCAAAACTTAACTCGTATTTTTTACCTAATGTCGAACGCAGGATTTTTACTAATTCAGTAAAATTTTGTTTATCAACCGCTTGATACAAATGCCCAGGAAGTCCTTCAATTGCAGGATATTCCCAATCCAAATCTAATCCGTCCACTTTATAAGAATCACTTAATTCTTTTACCGATTTTGCAAATTTTAAGCGCCCTTCAGCTGTAGAAAAAGCTTCAGAACATGGCTCGCAACCACCCCAGCCGCCAAGTGATACAATAATTTTAAGCTGTGGATTTTTAGCCTTAAGCGACACTAAATGTTTAATTGTATTAGAATCTTTATCTGAATCAACAGTTAATTTTCCGTCTTTTAAATGACAAAAACTGAAAATGATTTGATTTAATTTGTTGACTTCATATTTGTCAATAAGTTCTGAGTCGCCAGTGTAATAAGCGATAATATCCATTTTTTTATTTTTTTGTGCGAAAGTAGAGGTAAGACCAAAGCACAGCAAAAAGGATGCGATTAGGGTAATTTGTTTCATTATTTTGTTTTTTTATAGTTTTTAGAACGTTAAATATACTGTAATACATTTAATATTTAGCTATGCTGCCACTTTTAGAACACCAATTTTAACGAATATTTTGCAAATAGTTGCAAAATTATTGCGTCTTGTAAGTCATACCTTTCACAAAAAAAAACAAGTAAAAAAAGCCCGCGCAGTTTCGGACTTGCGCGGGCTTAAACAAATTAAAAGCTAAAAACTATTTTGAGATTAGAAGCAGTATGAATTCTCTGCAACTAATTTTTCTGCGATTTTTTCTCTCAATGCCACAACATTTGGCAGGTTGGTATATTTAGTGAAACGTTTAAGTCCCATTAACATCATACGTTGTTCGTCTCCTTCAGAGAATGAAGCGATTCCTTCTTTTCCTCTTAAGTTCACGATATCTACAGCTTTGTACAAGTATAATTTTGCCATTGCAATTTGCTCTTGCACTTTGTCTTCACCTTGAGATTTTGCTAATTTCTCAGTTCTCAAGATGGTACTTTCAGCCATGTAAATTTCGATCAAGATATCAGCAGCAGCCATTAATAACTGTTGGTGAGAATCTAAATCTGGACCATATTTTTGAACAGCACTTCCTGCAACCATTAAGAAAACTTTTTTCAAGTTAGCCACGATTACTTTTTCTTCTGAGAATAATTCAGAGAAATCTGGAGTATCAAAAGATGGAATTCCCATTAATTCTTCTTGAACTTTCATTGCTGGTCCAAGTAAATCAACATGTCCTTTCATTGCTTTTTTGATCAACATACCTACAGAAAGCATTCTGTTGATTTCATTTGTACCTTCGTAAATACGAGCGATACGAGCATCTCTCCAAGCGCTCTCCATCGGAGTGTCTTCAGAGAATCCCATTCCACCAAAAACTTGAATACCTTCGTCAGAACAGTTTTGAACGTCTTCAGAAACCGCTACTTTCAAGATAGAACACTCGATAGCGTATTCTTCAACACCTTTCAATTCTGCTTCTTGGTGAGAAGTTCCTTCTGCTTCACGAGCAGCAATTCTGTCCTCGATGTCTTTTGCAGCACGGTAAGAAGCACTTTCTCCAGCGTAAGCATTTGTTGCCATTTCAGCCAATTTAGAACGGATTGCTCCAAAAGATGAAATAGAAGTATTGAACTGAATTCTTTCGTTTGCATATTTTACAGCGCCAGAAGTAACTCTTCTTTGAGCATCTAAACAAGCTGCAGCTAGTTTAATACGTCCAACGTTCAAAGCATTCATAGCGATTTTGAAACCGTTTCCTCTTTCAGATAACATGTTTTCAACTGGAACTTTTGTTTCATTGAAGAAAACCTGACGAGTAGAAGAAGCACGGATTCCTAATTTATGCTCTTCTTCATTCATAGAAATTCCGTTTGACGGATCGTTTTCTACGATGAAACCTGTAATGTTTTTATCATCTCCAATACGAGCAAAAACGATGAAAACGCTACAGAAACCTGCATTCGAAATCCACATTTTTTGACCTGTAATAGAGTAGTATTTTCCGTCATCAGATAAAACTGCTTTTGTTTTTCCGGAATTAGCATCAGATCCTGCGCCTGGCTCAGTTAAACAGTAAGCACCAAACCATTCTCCAGAAGCTAATTTCGGAACGTATTTTTTCTTTTGTTCCTCAGTTCCGTAAAGTGTAATTGGCATTGTCCCAATTCCAGTATGAGCACCAAAAGCTGTAGAGAAAGATCCAGTTGCTCCAGAAATGTAGTCACAAACTAACATTGTAGAAACAAACCCCATTCCTAATCCGCCGTATTCTTCTGGAACTGCAACTCCTAAAAGTCCCAATTCACCTGCTTTACGCATTGAAGATTCGGTATAAGCGTAATCTTTCTTTTCAAAACGATCTTTATGCGCCCATAATTCTTTGTCTACGAACTCTTTTACAGAGTCACGCATCATTAACTGCTCTTCTGAGAAATCTTCTGGAGTAAAGATATCTTCACATTTTGTTTCTTTAACTAGGAATTGACCTCCTCTTGTTTTGTCGCTCATGACTTTTTTGTTTTTTAGATTTTATAGATGAAAAGAAGCAAGAAGCAAGAGGAAAGATTTAATCTAACTTGCTTATGAAACCTGATGTCATCCTTTGAAATTCAATTATTTTGTTTTCTAATTTTTCTGTTTTTTCTTTTGTTAGATAGTCGTTCTGACAAGCTATTAACAATTGTGTCTGCAATTCAAAAGACGATCCTAAACTAATATTCAGATAATGTTGAAAATGTTTATTTCCTCTGTTCGAACCTTCGGCAATATTAGAAGGCATTGAAACAGAACATCGATTCATTTGACTTACCAAACTATAGGTTTCAGATTTTGGAAAAGAGGAAGTTAGTTTATAGATATCATTTGTGATCTCCATAGCAATAATCCAAATTTTCAAATTCTTAAAATTGTGTTTCATGTTTTTTATGGCAAGATAAGAAGAAAAATTAAAAGTAAGTTTTTTACTACTTTTTAAAAATATTTTCAGACTGTATTTTTATTCCAATAGAAAGTCTTTCCTCTTGCTTCTTTCCTCTAAAAAGTCTTTACAACACCTCGTATATCCCAGCACTTCCTTGCCCTGTACCTACACACATAGAAACAATTCCGTACTTGTTACCACGACGTTTCATCTCATCAAATAACTGAACAGAAAGTTTAGCACCAGTACAACCTAGAGGGTGTCCTAACGAAATTGCTCCACCGTTTACGTTTACGATATCTGGATTTAAACCTAATTCACGAGTTACCGCTAAAGCTTGTGAAGCAAAAGCCTCGTTTAATTCAATTAATTCGATATCGTTCAATGTTAATCCTGCTTGTTTTAAGGCTTTCGGAATCGCTTTTACAGGTCCGATACCCATAATTCTTGGCTCAACACCAGAAGAAGCAAAGTTTACCAGACGTGCAATTGGTTCAAGATTTAATTCTTTTACCATGTCTTCGCTCATGATTAAAACGAAAGCAGCACCGTCACTCATTTGTGAAGAGTTACCAGCAGTTACACTTCCGTCAGCAGCGAAAACCGGTCTTAAACCTGCTAAAGCTTCTTTAGAAGTTCCAGCTCTTGGCCCTTCGTCTTTATTAACTACGTATGATTTTGTTTCTTTTTTACCATTTTCATTAATGAAAGTCTGCTCGACAGTAATTGGAACGATTTGTTTGTCAAATTTTCCTTCTGCTTGTGCTTTTAAAGCTTTCATATGAGAATTGTAAGCAAACTCATCCTGATCTTCTCTAGAAACGTTGTATTGTTTGGCAACCGCTTCAGCAGTTAAACCCATTCCCCAGTAGTAATCTTCGTGACCTGCAGCAGCAACTTTATAATCTGGAGTTGGTTTGTAACCTCCCATCGGAATATAACTCATGCTTTCTGCACCACCAGCAATGATACAATCTGCCATTCCTGATTGGATTTTAGCCGTTGCCATTCCGATAGTTTCTAATCCAGATGCGCAGTAACGGTTTACTGTAACTCCAGGAACGTCTTCTACTTTTAATCCCATTAAAGAGATCAAACGACCAACGTTAAGTCCTTGTTCTGCTTCTGGCATTGCATTTCCAACCATAACGTCGTCAATACGTTTTTTGTCAAAATCAGGCAGTTCATTCATCATAAACTGAATGGTTTCAGCAGCCAATTCATCAGGTCTTTTAAATCTAAAAACACCTTTTGGAGCTTTTCCAACTGCTGTTCTATATGCTTTTACTATATATGCTGTTTTCATTTGTTTTGTTTTTTTTAAGATTGGTAGAAGAAAGATGCAAGAAGCAAGATTTCAAAACAGAGTTTTTTCTTTTCTCTTGCTTCTTTCTTCTTTTTATCTATTTTTCTAGTTACGAAGCGGTTTTCCTTTAGTTAACATATACTGAATACGCTCAAGGGTTTTTCTCTCTGTACATAAACTCAAGAAAGCTTCACGTTCGATATCTAATAAGTATTGTTCAGAAACCAAAGTTGCTTCAGATAAATCACCTCCAGCCATTACGTAAGCCAGTTTGTTAGCGATTTTCTTGTCGTGTTCAGAGATGTATTTTCCAGCTTCCATTTGATCCGTTCCAACTAAGAACATACCCAAAGCTTGTTTTCCTAAAACTTTAATATCGTTTCTTCTGATTGGCTGTGTGTAACCTGCTTCTGCCATTAGCAAGGCATGTTTCTTAGCTTCAGCAATCTGACGATCTTTGTTTACTACAATGATATCTTTACCATGTTGTAAAAGTCCAGTGTCAAATGCTTCGTAACCTGAAGTTGATACTTTTGCCATTGCGATAGTCAAGAAATATTCTTGAAGAACGTTCAATTCCACATCGTTTTTGCGGAATAAATCGGAAGCTCTTAAAGTCAATTCTTTAGAACCACCACCACCAGGAATAACTCCAACACCAAATTCAACTAATCCCATGTAAGTTTCTGCAGCAGCAACTACTTTATCAGCATGTAAACTCATTTCGCATCCACCACCAAAAGTCATTCCGTGAGGCGCAACGATTACTGGAATTGAAGAATAACGAACACGCATCATAGTGTCTTGGAACAATTTGATAGCCATGTTCAATTCGTCGTATTCCTGCTCAACTGCCATCATGAAAATCATTCCGATATTAGCTCCAACAGAGAAATTCGCAGCTTGGTTTCCAATAACTAAACCTTGGTGTTCTTTTTCGGCTAATTCAATCGCTTTATTGATCGCTGAAAGAACATCACCACCAATTGTATTCATTTTAGATTGGAATTCTAAGTTTAAGATTCCGTCTCCTAAATCTTGGATAATTGCTCCACTATTGCTCCAAACTTTTTTGCTTTCGCGAATGTTGTTCAGAATAATAAATGAATCTTGTCCAGGAACTTTTACTTGAGATTTTGTTGGAAGGTTATAGAAATAAGTAGCACCTTCTTTAACAGTATAGAAACTGTCGCTTCCAGAAGCCAACATTTCGTTCACCCATGCAGCAGGTTCTAAACCTTCAGCTTTCATGATTTCAATTCCTTTTGCAACACCGATAGCATCCCAGATTTCGAATGGACCATTTTCCCATCCAAAACCAGCTTTCATAGCGTCATCAATTTTGTATAATTCGTCTGAAATTTCAGGAATTCTGTTTGAAACATAAGCAAACATTCCAGCGAAACTCTTACGGTAGAATTCTCCTGCTTTGTCTGTTCCTTTTACTAAAACTTTAAAACGATTGATTGGTTTGTCGATCGTTTTAGTTAATTCTAAAGTGGCAAAATTTGCTTTTTTTGCAGCGCGGTATTCTAATGTATCTAAGTCTAAAGAAAGAATATCTTTATCTACTTTTTTGTAGAAACCTTGTCCAGTTTTGCTTCCTAACCAATTATTTTCCATCATTTTGTTGATGAAGTCAGGAAGTTTGAACAATTCGTGTTGCTCGTCGTTTGGACAGTTTTCATAAATACCATTAGCAACGTGCACCAAAGTATCTAAACCAACAACGTCAACGGTACGGAAAGTAGCCGATTTTGGACGGCCAATTACTGGTCCAGTCAATTTATCAACTTCTTCAATCGTTAATCCCATTTCTTTAACCAAATGGAATAAACTCTGAATTCCGTAAATACCAATTCTGTTTCCAATAAATGCTGGAGTATCTTTAGCAACAACGGAAGTTTTTCCTAAGAATTTAGAACCGTATTCGTTTAAGAAATCCAATACTTCAGAAGAAGTTTTTGGACCAGGAATAATTTCGAATAATTTTAAGTAACGCGCAGGGTTAAAAAAGTGCGTTCCGCAGAAGTGTTGTTGGAAATCTTCGCTTCTTCCTTCGCTCATAAAGTGAATTGGAATACCAGAAGTATTAGAAGTAACCAAAGTTCCCGGTTTGCGGAATTTGTCGATTTGTTCGAATACTAATTTCTTAACATCCAAACGCTCCACTACGACCTCGATGATCCAGTCCACATTAGCAATTTTTGCCATATCGTCTGTCGTATTTCCAGTAGTGATTCGGCTAGCGAATTTCTGACTGTAAATAGGAGAGGGTTTCGATTTTAATGAGTTCGCCAAATGGTCATTTACCACACGGTTGCGAACGGCTTTACTTTCAAGAGTTAATCCTTTTTTAGCTTCAGCTTCTGTCAACTCGCGAGGAACGATGTCAAGCAGTAAAACTTCAACACCAATGTTGGCAAAATGACAAGCTATACCTGAACCCATAATTCCGGATCCAATTACAGCAACTTTTTTAATTGTGCGTTTCATACTTTAGTTAATTTGTTTTTTGCAGTTTTCGAATTATTTCTTGTCTTGCGAAATGCTATTCGTTTTCTGCGTTTTCTGTTTGATTAAATATGTTTTTGTCGTGAATCAATTCATTAATGATTTCCGATACTTCGATAAAGTGTTTCAGCTTTTCCTCAGAAACGTGTTTTCTAACGGTTTCATTAAACTTCAGGACAGTATTTTTAGATAAATCTCTTTTTTCTTTTCCAAATTCGGTTAGGTAAATCAAAACGCCTCTTCCGTCACTTGGGTTTTTCTTGCGAACAATCAAACCTTTTTCTTCCATAGATTTTAATGTTCTCGTCAAGCTCGTTGCTTCCATGCCCATTCTCGGCCCTAAAGCGGTTGATGGCGTTCCTTCTTCCTTGTCCATACTTAAAAGCGCAAACCCGGTTGCCATTGTGGCATCGTATTTTGCAGCCTCTTCATTATACATTCTTGAAACAGCTTGCCATGTTGCTCTCAAAATATAATCTATCGTTTTATCTTTCATATGGTAACTATATCGATTTCAAATATAATCAAAAAATACTATGCATGCATATTATTTTTTCATAAATTTTTGGTTAGTTAAATAATATCCCTGATTTACTGGGGTTTGTGGTTTTTTTATTTTGAAATATACTATTCTTTTTTGGGATTTTAACAATTTTAATACAGTAAAAATCTTTTTGTGGTATTTATTTTGATTTTAATTTTGGATTATTCAAAAAACTATGAGTTTATTTCAGTACTGTTATCTCTTTCATATCTTGAAATAGCTCGTTGTAAGATCTTTTTCATACGATTTCTCAGACTTTCAGGGCGCAAAATTTCGATAGAATCTCCAAAACCTAATAGAACACGTTCCATTTCATAATTGGGTAAAAGAAAAATATGTATGATAATGCTTTGGTCTTCATTTTCTTTAATCAAACGCTGTGACGAATGCAAGGGCTTAGTGATTACATAAGGTGCATTTTTGGCATCAACCCAAAGTTCGATGCGTCTTGGTTGCAAACCCGAATTGACTGTAACGCCTATTACATTCTTATAATAAGCTTCAGCATCAAAATCTTCTTCTATATAAGGTAGATTAAAATCGTAGTCTATAGCTACAATTCTATCTAGAGCTAAATTCGTAATGGGTTGTGACGCTTTTTTCCTTCCAATAAGAAACCAGCGGTTGTTGAATTCCTTTAATATAAAAGGATGAAAATGGAATACAGTTTCTTCTCTCGATTTAAAAGATTTATACGTAATGATCAAAACCATTTTTTTGATAATTGCCTGATAAATTTCATCCAAATAATGAAGCCCTTTTAGTTTTTCATTTTTATCCAAATAAATAACTGGTTTGGTATGCGATTTCTCAGAATAGATTTTATCCTCCAATCGCTGTAAAATATCCGACACATCACTAAATAAAGAGAAATCTTTAAACTGCTTCAACATCGAAACTGTTTCAGTCAAAACATTCATATCCGTTTCCGTCAGCGGAATATCGGTTATCGAAAAATCTTCGTCTTCATATTTATAATACTTTTTGTCGTAAACTACTATTGGCGCATTATAACCCAATTTTTCACTTCGCATCATCTGAATGTCCATTTGGATAGTTCGCTTGCTGATCGGAATTTTACGGCCTTCATATTCCTCCAAAGCCTGAGAACAGCATTCGATTAAATCTTCCAATGTCCATTGCCTGTATTTATTCTGCAGACATTTGTCGATTGTTTTATAGCGTATTAAGGCGTTTTTGTTTTGTGACATATTTTTTGTTTTGCCACAAAGGCACTAAGACGCAAAGTTTTGTTTCACGCAGATTGTACAGATTTAAGCAGATTTTTTTAATCATTTTAATCCTTTAATCTGTGGCTAAAAAAAGAACTTTGCGACTCCGCGTCTTTGCGAGATTATTTTTTGCTTTCTAAAAGACTTATTTCTTTTTCAATATTTCTTCTCGCTTTCTCTTCGTATAAACTTCTGAATTCATCCGTTTGAAATATAAATTCATATTCCAGAAAATGTTTCAACGCTTTGGCTCTTCCAGGCTTGTATAGAAAATCAGGATAAATGCGATATTCCTTTCTTATTTGTTCAAAATAGATTTTATAATCGTCCCAATCTTTAGCAAGAATTTTCAAATCGAAATCAATTAGCCAATTAATATCTTCATTTTCATTATACGCATGAAGTTGTGTAGCGCAAATAGCATCAAAAACGAATTGCTTATCTAATTTGATTTTTTCAGATAAAATAGACAAAGCAAACTCGGCACTTTTCAATTCATTATCTTTTTTTGAAGCCGAATACACCACATCATGATAAAAAATAGAAAATAATATTTCGTTCGGATTTTGAAGTCTATTTCGATATATTTCAAAACTGGCGATCATTTCTTCTAAATGTGTCAGGTTATGATAATATCTTGATTTTTTGGAATATGCCTTTTCTAAAATATCCCAATTCTGCTGAATTTCTTGATTTTGAAAACCAATAATAAGAAGTAAATCGGTATAAATTTTATTCAGATTCATCTTGTTTTTTCTCAAATTTAAAATTCTTTTTTTACTGCGCAAAATAATTGCGTAGTTGTTTTAAAATCTTTGCTCAAGAAATAAAACAAGTTCTTTTACAAATTGAAATGATCAAAGGAAACTTTGAAGAAAATATCAAACAAGCCTTGTTGGGTGTTTCTGTATAGCACCATTGTAGCAGACTTTTCGCGAAAGCGTATTATGTTTTGCTATGCAGCTTGGTTTGGAGGTTTTGGTAGTTTTCCAAAAAATTATCCACCATCTATGTGTCATGGGTTCGAATCCCATTCGCAGTAATGCGGTAACTCAGTCCGGTTAGAGTAATAGAAATCTGCAGGTTCGAATCCTGCATCAACTTAGGTTGATTGGACGAATTGGTAAGTCAGCAGACTAAAATCTGCATTTCCAGAGACCATCACTCTTAAAAAGATGACTATTAGGAAAAAAACTGATTTGTCTTTGTCAGTGCAATCAAGATTTTCGAATCTGGAATTTCACACTCTGATAAAGCCTGTGCGAGTAGCAATGTGTTTTGAAATGTTTGTTTTCTTTTCGGTTTGATTGTTAAGAGAATTTAAGGATTCTCTCAATAAAATGAAATCGTAAACAATTCAGACAACCAAAGAACAAACTATTCGTCCGTTTTTCTCAGAGGAGAAAGACAATGAGGTTTTTTTATTTAGAATTAAAAGAAAAAGAAACAAGAAGTAAAAAAATAGAAGTTTACAGATTTCAGAACATGAAACGTGAAACCTGAAACAAAACAACGAATCAAACAAAACAAAAAAATAAAAACATAACCATGATTAAAAGAATAAAAATCGAAGCATTCCAAGTGGGCTTGGTGTTCGAAAACAGAAAATTAGTAAAAGTAATTGAAGAAGGATTGCACTGGATTGTTGGAAACAAAAATGTGATGATTTACGATTTAAACGGATCTTTTCAAGCGCCTTTTGAATTGGATATTTTATTGCAAAATGAAATATTAAATTCACTTTTAGAAATTGTTGAGGTTGCCGATAACGAAATTGTTTTGCAATTCGTAAAAGGAAATTTCAAAGAAGTTTTAGTGCCTGGAAAATACGCTTTTTGGAAAGGAATTGTAAAAAATGAGTTCAAAAAAGCAGATTTATCTAAAATCGAAATTACTGAAGACATTGGAGTTAATTTATTAGAAAATGCTAAAATGAGATTCTTTACAAGAAAATACGTTGTATCAAGCAATGACAAAGCGTTGTTGTTTGTAAATGGCACTTTCGTTAAAGAATTAAAATCAGGAACTCATTATTTTTGGAATAATGCAATCACAATCGAAGTTAAAACTGTAGACACAAGACAGCAACAAGTTGAAATTTCGGGTCAGGAATTGTTAACCAAAGATAAGGCTGGATTGCGAATCAATTTTTTTGTACGATACCAAGTTGTAGATATTTTGAAAGCTTTGGTTGATAATAAAGATTTCGAAAAACAATTGTATGTTACGATGCAATTGGCTTTAAGAGCCTTTATTGGAGGTTTGACTTTAGATGAATTATTGACTAGAAAAGATGCCATTGCAGATGCCATTTTAGAAGATGCAAAAACTAAAATCGAAGATTTAGGTTTAGTAATTTCTGATGCAGGAATTAGAGATGTTATCTTACCAGGTGATATGAAAGAAATCATGAACCAAGTTTTGGTTGCTGAGAAGAAAGCGCAAGCCAATAGCATTATGAGAAGAGAGGAAACTGCGGCAACAAGAAGTTTGTTAAACACAGCAAAATTGATGGAAGAAAATGAAATGTTGTGGAAATTGAAGGAGATGGAATATGTAGAAAAAATTGCTGATAAAATTGGTGAAATTACGATTTCGGGCGGTGGAAACGTAATCAGTCAATTGAAAGAAATCTTCGTGAAATAAAAAGTATTTTTATAAAAGTAAAAAATTTGTTCTCGCAGATTTAGCGGATTATACAGATATAGTAGTGAAGAAAAATCACCCTAATCTGCTAAATCTGCGAGAAACAAAAAACTTCGCGACTCAGCGACTTTGCGAGAAAAAAACATCTACGCAAAATAACTGCGCAGCAGTAAGAAACCTTTGCACCTATGAGCCTTTGGACCTATGTCCCTAAAAAAAGAAAAATGAAAACACAAATAAACGGAATAGATATATTAGAATTAGGATTTCCTGAAGGAAAAATAATTGGGATTGCCTTAAAAATAAACAGCAAAAGAAACGGATTTACGCGAGAAGAAATGATCGAGAATTATAAAAACGTTTTGGAAGCTCCGGAAAATTATATAGACGATAAAGTATTCAACAAATTGGCTTTGGCTTTAATCGAAAAATCGAATGAAAAACCAGAAGATTTTATTGCTTTAAACCAAAATCCGAATGCGTATTCGGCTTACGGATTGGATCATATCGAAGACGGTGCGAGAAAACAAATGGAGGTTGCCATGAAACTTCCTGTTACGGTTGCGGGCGCTTTAATGCCAGACGCGCATCAAGGTTACGGATTGCCGATTGGCGGAGTTTTAGCCACTAAAAACGCTATTATTCCGTATGGAGTTGGAGTTGATATTGGGTGTAGAATGGCTTTGTCGGTTTACGATATTCCAGAAGATTTTTACTTTGAAAACGAAGCTAAATTCAAAAAAGAATTAATCGCGAATTCGATTTTTGGAGCAGGCCACGGATTTCACGGTCAGTACAAATCAGATCATGCGGTTTTGGAGAACGAGACTTTCAATATGAATCCGTTTGTGAAGAATTTGAAAGATAAAGCTTGGTCGCAATTAGGATCTTCGGGTGGTGGAAACCATTTTGTGGAATTCGGAATTATGGAATTTTCTAAAGACGATGCGGTTTTGAATATTCCAAAAGGAAAATACGTGGCTTTATTGACGCATTCTGGTTCACGCGGAATGGGTGCAACAATCGCTGGACATTACACTAAAATTGCCAAAGACGAATGTAAACTTCCAGAAGTGGCGAGAAATTTGGCTTATTTGGATATGAATTCACAATTAGGTCAGGAATATTGGTTGGCGATGAATTTGGCGGGAGATTATGCTTCGGCTTGCCACGAGATTATCCATAACAAAATGGAAAGAGCTTTAGGAGCAACGATTTTAGCTAAAGTCGAAAACCACCATAATTTCGCTTGGAAAGAAATCTGGAACGGCGAAGAAGTAATCGTACATAGAAAAGGAGCAACTCCAGCCGGAAAAGGCGTTATGGGAATCATTCCAGGAAGTATGACCGCACCAGGATTTTTGGTGAGAGGAAAAGGCCAAGAAAATGCAATAAACTCCGCTTCGCATGGAGCAGGAAGACAAATGAGCAGAACGCAAGCCATAAAAAACATTACACAAACCGAGATGAAATCCATCTTGAGAGATCATGGCGTTACGCTTATCGGTGCTGGACTAGACGAAGCCCCAATGGCGTATAAAGATATCAATCAAGTCATGGAAGCCCAACAAGATTTAGTGGATGTTGTAGCCAAGTTTACACCGAAGTTAGTGAGAATGGCGGATGATGGGAGCCGAGAAGACTAAGGAGAAGAAAGAAGCAAGAGGCAAGACTTTTAAGATTTTGTTTTCTTCTTCTGAAATTTTATGAATGTGTAGAAAAGAGAGAAAAGCAAGAGAGAAAAGCAAGAGACAAGAGAAAAGAAGAAAGATAAAAAGTCTTGCCTCTTGCTTCTTTCTTCTACAAAATCTAAAAAAATAATTTTAAGGCAACTGAGAGGAAAAAACTTAGCATCTTAGCTTCTCAGAACCTTAACAACTTTAAGAAAATGACATATATAGATATCGGGATTAATTTGACCAACAAACAATTCCAAAACGACATAGACGATGTCGTACAAGACGCAATCGATGCAGATGTATCGCAGATGATACTTACAGGCACGAGCGTACGAAATAGCGAAGAATCCGCAAAGATTGCGCGACAATACCCAGGCGTGTTGTATGCGACGGCAGGAATTCACCCGCATGATGCGAAGAGTTTTGATGCGCAGAGCATTTCGAAACTAAAGAATTTATTACAGCAGAAACACGTAGTTTCTGTTGGCGAATGCGGACTCGATTTTGATCGTGATTTTTCGCCCCGAAACAAACAAGAAGAATGTTATAGAGCCCAGTTAGAATTGGCAATTGAAGTTCAGAAACCTTTGTTTTTGCACGAAAGAGCCGCTTTTAGTTCTTTTATGAATATCACAAAAGACTATCTGCCGAAACTGCCCAAAGGCGTTGTACATTGTTTTACAGGAAGTCTGCAAGAAGCCAAAACCTATCTCGATAACGGATTTTATCTGGGTTTTACCGGAGCGATTTCAGATGCCAAACGTTTCAGCCATTTAAAAGAAGTCATTCAGTACGTACCGCTCGACCGAATGATGATTGAAACCGATGCGCCTTTTATGCTTCCTAAAAATGTCCCGAACAGCCTTTTGAAGAAATGCCACGAACGACGATGCGAACCGTCTTTTCTGCCTTATGTAGCGGGAACTATCGCACAGTTTAAAGGTATTGCTTTGGATAAAGTTGCAGAGGAAACGACGAGGAATGCTAAGAGCTTTTTTGGGATTTAGATCTTAATTATAAAGATTATTTGTTGGCTTTTAAATCAGGGGTTTGTACTTGGTTTGAGGGCTTTTTGTTTATATATATTTGAGACTAATAACTAGAAAATAGTAAAAATTGTGGAAAACCGTAAAATATACTGCGGATTTTTATCCAATTTCGACTAAAGAATGAAAATTAATCCATTTAAGTAATTTGATACAAAAAATAAAAAAATATGAGTTTTAAACTATTAGCAATTAGACCGCTTGAGAGATGTAACAAAAAGTTGTTGAAGAACCTAAAAGAGAATCAAATTTATAAATTTTATAATGATTACGAATTTGTTGATGGAATAGCTACGAGAATAAAAGATTATCCAGAATCGAAATATGCAAAATTGGTCAAAAAAAAAGAAACAAATGTCCCTGAAAACTTGTATGGGGATAATATCAATGTTTCTGCAATAGTTGGAAAAAATGGTAGTGGGAAAAGTGCCTTGATAGAATTACTTATTGCAACTATTGCTAAGGTTTCTATGATTGTGGACAAAGGTTTTATTAATTCTGAAGAATTGTATTATAAGGACGAAAACAATAATAGATTTGAAGATGATGTAAAAAGGTTCAATAATAGTTTTAAGTATGATTTAAGTAATTTAAGAGCTGAAATTTATTATCAGCATAAAACAGAAGTTGCAGGAATAAATAAATCTGGAAAAGTTAAAACTTATAATAGTGGAAACATTCTAAAAATTAGATGTATTCAATTAATTGATGAAGAAATTTTTATTTATGATCAAATTAATGAATCAATTAATTTTTTTTCTCTAAATGATTTAGATGATTTAAATCCATATAATCAGCAAATTAGTCAGGAGCTTTTTTATTTCCTAAAAGATCTATTCTATACAATGGTAATCAATTATTCTCATTATGGATTTAACACTAATGAAATTGGTGAATGGGTAAAAGGAATTTTTCATAAAAATGACGGTTATCAATTACCGGTTGTTATAAATCCATATAGACATAAAGGAAATATTGATGTTAATATTGAAAAAGAGCTTGTTAAATCACGATTTCTTGTAAATATTTTACAAGAAGAAAAATTACGTACTATCCAGACAAATAAAATTATTACACATCTTACTATCGAATTGGATCATTCCAAATTTTTGTGGGATATGCGCAGTTATGGTGACAAAAGAATAAATAATACAAGAGAAGAAAAAGATCTAATTCTTAAACTAATTTTTGAAAGATTTTATATTGACAATGATGTAACTAAAAATAAAGAGAATTATTTTTTTTGGTTCGCATTTGATTATCTTTTGATAAAATTAAGAAAAATTAGTAATTATCAAATTTACAATCAATATCGGAGTTGTTTTGAAGAAAGTGTAATTGAATTTCAAGGAGAAAAAATACAGCAGTTTAAGATTATAGCTAATGATTTGTTTGTGAGTTATTTAGATTCACTAATGTCAAATTTTAGTCATGTTACTCATAAACTTAAACAGACATTATTCTTTTTGCAATATTGTTATTTAGATAAAAGCGATATTTCAGATAATGATAAAATCAAAGTGATTGATCTTGATGAACTTTATAATTGGATAAACTTAGCATATAAAAAATCATTAGAACGAGCAATCGAAAAATTTGATAAAACAGAAGATGAAATTTTTAAAAAGAAATTATTTGAGGATTTACATGTGGGTAAATTTAGCTTACAACATTCATTGCCTTCTATTTTTAAAACAGAATTTTATTTTCAAAATGAAATAACAGATAATAATTTTTCAAATTGTAGTTCAGGTGAAAAACAAAAGATTTTCAGTATACATTCTGTAATATATCATTTGAGAAATCTCATATCTGTTGCAGAAAATAATGTGGTTGGATTAAAAAATGAAATTCAGAAATTACTCACTTATCAAAACATTAATATAGTGTTTGATGAAATTGAATTATATGCCCATCCAGATTTTCAAAGAATTTTTGTAAATGATTTATTGTATTCATTGAAAACCTTGAATTTAAAAGGCTATTTTTTAAATATTATTTTTATTACGCATTCTCCATTTATATTATCAGATATTCCAAAAGAAAATATATTGTTTCTAGAAATTGAAGATGAAACAGGAAAATCTAAGCCTAGTATTTATGAAGGAGATAATACTTTTGGGGCAAATATTCATGAAATGCTAACAAATGGCTTTTTTATGGAATCTACTAAAAGTGCATTTGCCATATCAAAGATTAATGAATTTTTGGAATATTATAGAATTGCAATTCAATTAAAAAAAGGAACCGAAAAATATAAAAGTGAAGAGGAAGTTTTTGAAAGAGAAAAGGGACCTTTTTTTAAAAATTTAATTTGTTTAGTAGGAGAAGACTTTGTTAGAAAGATATTAGAAAATCAATTGCAAGAATTATATAATCATTTTGAAATTGTGTTTGAGAAAGAATTATCAGTAATCGAACTTGAGGAAAAAAGGGCTCTTTTAGAAAATGAGCTAGATGCAATTAAGAAAAAAATTGAAAATGAGAAGAATTAAATATCCTTACAGTGATAATATACAAAAAGACAAATTCAAAGATGATTATTATGATCTTTTAAAGAATAAATTTGATGTGGTAAAAATTGATACTATTTTAAAAAAGATTGATAGTGATTACACATTAAAAAAGATTTTGACAGATGATTTTCCAGAATTAATGACCATTAGTAAAAAAATTAAAAATTCTAAATATGAAAAAAAAATAAAACCTTTTTTTACTAAAAAGAGTGAGTACTTGTATGATAATTGCCAATTAAAGATTTCTTCATTTTTAATGGAAAAAAATATGGAATTGAATACATGTCATTATTGCAACATTGATTTTATAAATATTACTGAAGAACACTATCAATTTAATTCTATAAAAGATTTCGTGCTTTATGCTCCATATGATGTATTGATGTTAATAAAAGAAATTAAAAAGGATACGGCCAAAAGAATAATTAAATATAGAAAACGTTCTCATATTATAAAATGGAGTAATTTACTTAATGATTCTATTTATGATAGACTTTACAAAATGTATAAGACAAGAAAGAGTCAAGGCCTAGATTTAAGAAATATTATTATTAAGAGAAATCATTTTACTTTGGATCATGTTTTGCCAAAAAGTGAATATAATTTTCTTTCATTGAGTATATTCAATTTAGTTCCATCCTGTAATTCTTGTAATTCTAAATTTAAACACCAAAAAGAATTTACTGTAAACAATGAATTAGCCAAAATTTGTCCTTCGTCTCATAATTTTGAATGGGATGATTTAGTGAATTTTAAATTAAAATTTGACATAAATGATCCAGAATTTGAAAGAAAAATTAACGAAATTAAGGAAGTTAAAGATATAGAAATCAAGATTGATAATACATACTCTTTGTTAGGTGTTGATGAATTTATAGAAATATTTAAACTTAAATCAAGATATGAATTTCATAAATATATTTCTTTAGAAATGATAGAAAATAGAAAGTTGTATTCTGATTCAAATATAAAAGAAATATCTGATTTTTTTTTAGAGAAAGGAATATTAAAGAGTGTCGATTCTTTAAAAAAAGATATTTTTGGAAAAGAATTATTTGAAGAGAATAATGCTCCATTTGAAAAATATAAAAGAGATATAGCCCGACAATTAGGACTAATTAAATAATTTATTGTAAGAAACAAAAAGTGTGTTTCATTTTTGGAATACATACAACTTAGTTAGAGTAATTAGCGCACTAATAATAATCCCTATCTTTGCTTTCCAACTTTGATTTAATATTTTTATTCTATTTAAGTAAGTTTTTTCTTTCTTTTTAAAATAAAAGAATACCTTTGTAATGTCAAAATACAATACAAGGAGAAATCCGAAACTTAGTAAATAAGTTAACATAAACGAGCCCTCATTCACGTTGCTGGAGCTAGTGATAGCCCTAATTCCACTCCTTGTAGTGTTTTGACACAACCGAAGATGAGGGCTTCGTGCGTTTAAATATTTTCGAAAATGTCAAAAGAAAATCAAAAACCAACACATCGTGATGTAGTGCCATCCGTACTTAATTTCCTTTCAGACGAAATGTTTGATGGAGATTACAAAGAACAGCCCATGTATTTGCAGGAAATCTTCGAGCTCCTCATGCATACAGAATTTGGCGACGATCAACATTTAAGGCAAAAAATGCTAAGCTGTTTACGAACAAGCAGAAATCTGGCAGAAACTCTAGCTCCGTTTTCAGACAAGCAAATTCATAAGGCTTGCGCCAATTTAAAAATAAATTAATAAAATAGAAAACCCTGCGAATTGGTATTTGCAGGGTTTTTTATATTTTATTAAAATATTGTTTGACAGGAAGCTTATACTAAAAGGGTTAATTGCTAAGCATCACTTAACCCAAATTTCATTTTCTTGGTCATTACATTGAAAATGGAATAGCGGTTTTTTTAAAATTGTCTTTTTCTCATTGGAAATTTGCAAATTTTGAACTTTATGATACTGATAAAGTATATTTACATCATGATACGAATTATCAAATGTTTGTTTTTTTTCAACAAATAGGCGTTTTTAGATTCGTTAAAATTATATTCATCAAGTTTAGCTTCATTTAGAGAAATATACTTATAAGATGGGTTATAATATACCACATCTGTTTTTATGTCAGAAGCTTTATTTATCTCTTTTATCATCTCTAAATCTTCATTGCTTAATTTTTCAATTTTAGTTAATTCTTGATCAAATTGATTTCTAAGACGATTTCCATTTATCGTAATTACAATTGGTTCGCGAAAATTTGATTGTGAAATATAACATGCGACAAAGTCATTAAAATTATTATTGTTATTATATACATACATTTTTCTGCCTTTGGCTCCAGTGTTTTCCGATCCATAAGAAAAAGATATTTGTGACGCAGATTGATTAAATAGATGAACATTTGGAAAGGTTGTACAATTTACATCTTCATTAAAAACTCTTTGAATGGCGTGAGACTCATTTAGTCCTACAAAAGTGTCATCATTGTTAAATCCTGAAAACATTATTTTTGTGCCCTTTACAGATGGATTATGATATCCATATAAAATAAAAGGAAAATCAGGATTTTTTGGAATAAGTTTTAATAAATTGTTCTCAACATACCATTTGCCTGTTATTAAAGTTGCATATCCAACAATAATAAATGTGTTGTCATTTTGTATAAAGTAAGTTGCTCCATTTTCGTTATAATTCCCAACAATGTTTGTTTTTTTTTGAGCAATTGAACTAATAAAAAGTAGTAATGATATTGCAGTGAAATAGAATTTTATTTTTTTCATTTTAAATATAATAGGGTTTGATTTTGTAATTATTTCAGCAAAACGATAGTTTGTTTTATATTAATTTTTACGGATGCTAATTTTTCATTTCCTAGTATGGTCTAGATTTAGTAAATGATTCCTGCGACACAATTGCATCTTTCATATCAATTTCGCAGGATGCTGTTTTTAGTTTTACAGTAATCCCTTTAGTTTCTCTTGGTTTTGTGTTTCGGTCTATTCCAATTATGAAACTTATTTTTTCTCCTTCTTTAAGATTCTCAAATATGGCTTTTGATTTCTTCTCATCAAAAAACACGTCACTTTCCATGCGTCTATCGTTTACATCGTGCCAAACGATATTTACTTTACGTGGAATAGCACGTTTTTTTACGGGCATTATATTTCCATTTAAACTCAAGAAAATAGACTCAAATTCTCCATTAATATAATTTACAAGAATCGTTTCTACTTTATCCTCTGCTTTAACCTGAGGAGTTAAATTATATTCTCTAAAAAGAGTTTCCCAATACCCAAATGGAATTGTGCCATTTTTAATCTGATCTAATATTTCTTTTGGCAAATCTTCATTCATATAGTCAACATAATCTTTAATGCCAGCTTTATCTTTCATTGAAGGGTGTGCAATTTTCCAGTCGACATTATTATCTTCATGTGCCTGATAACGCCCAACAATAGTCATGTTAGATTGACTAAAAACATATAATACAACCATTCCCCCAGGAAACAAGCCAGCGTTAACAACAAAACGCTTATCTACAACTACTCCAATTTTCTTGGTTTCTTCATCCCAATAAGGGCGCTCACTGCCTTTTATCATTAAGGATTCTATTTTATCTGAATCGAGTTTGAAAATTCCTGAGTAGCTTTTGTTTTCTGTATAAGACATCCAAGTGATATCTAGCATTTTAGGAGATATACCTTCTGCAGTACCTGACGAAGAGCCATCATTGTCACCTAAGTCATAACTATTAATGATATTATCAAATGGCATATAAACATAGTCGCTTTTAGGGGTATTCCCAACTATTAAATGTCCCGAAAAAATTTCAGCTGGGTAGTTTTTAGGAGTGCAGACTGCGGCAACCCAAGAATATTGTTTTTCTTTCATCTTATTTTGACATGAGGTAAGTGTTATGTTTAACAGCATTATTAGTATCGATAATTTAAAATATTTGTCCATAATTATCCTCTTATTGTTAGTCGTTTTCTAATAATATTACTTTGATTGTCCATTTGAGGTTCCATACCTACACCATCCATATTGGCAGAGTAATGCAAGTACTTGTTTCGTAACTTTAATAAGATATTATGATCTCCCACCATAGTATTAAAATCATCTACTTCTTTTTGGGTTTGCCATATCTTTTTCCTTTTTGCTTCAATTTCTTTATTGGTATAAAATTTTAATTTTTGCTTGCCTTCAAATGCGTAGGCATGAATCCTTTTTTTAATCGTTTCAAGTATATCATCATTCGGTGAAGGAATAGCATAATCTTTTTCTAACATTTTTTCATTCCAAAGAATTTTACATTTAAGATTTCCAAACTCAGCCATTAAATGTAAAATAACAAAAGTGTATCCATTACTAAGAACTCGATCTCCTTGTAAATAATAAGGAATCAAACTCGGTAATTCTTTTAATTCGCTAGGCACAAACCAGCCCTGTTCAAGCAAATATTTTTTTTCTTCGGCAATTTTAGAGGCTGTTTCTGTAAGACTTACTGTCTCTGATCCGCTTTTGTATCCTCCGCCAATGTCTGAATGGCAACCAGGCAATGTTAATTCTATGCTATTAACTCCTGCACTGGCAATAGTGGTCAATGGGAAATTTTTACGGAATTCATCTTCAGCGGTCAAGTGCACAGTAAAACCCACATTTGGAATGGTAAGAGGGACTTTATCTTTGTCAACATCGTCAAAAACATTGTTTCCATAGGAGGATACCGTATCAAAGATACCTACAAACCTAACTATTATTCGATTAGGCTTTTCTTTGTAATTCAGTTCTTTAAAAGCTTTGCCTAAACCGCCCCAATTATAGCTTTTTTTATTGCTTACAACTTTTTTTTGGTTCAATTCATTTACAAAAATTCGCGCCGCAGCAGCTCCACGACTAAAACCAAAAACATCTAGATATAAAGTATTTATCTTTTTCTCTTTTTTCTCTTGTAATTTTGCAACAACATCAAAACATCCTTTTTCTACTTTCTCAAAAAGCCCAGTTTCCCCTTTACCATATCCCTGTCCGCGTGTAAAATCACCATAATAATCGAGTGTTCCATCCTTATTTTTGTCTGGATTTTTAGTGCCAATACCTTCAACATAAACAGAGTAATAGTGTTTATCTTTATCCTTCAAATAAGCTTTTTCTAATCTATCTACATTGGTATTGTCGTTCCCATAGCTGGTATTCGAACCGTCTTTGTTGGATGCATAAGTATTTTTTAAGCTCGGGTTTTTTCGTCTCCCTTCGATGTTTTCTCTGTTGTTTGAGGTTCCATCAAAAAAAACGCCTATATAAACATTGTAAACTTCTTTATCATCTTCTTTAGGAGGCACAAAACGTGGTTCTCCAAATGCTATATTTGACATACTATTATGATTTATTACCTCTTATGTTTATTTTTTTGTTTGAAATCAAAGTCAAGTTTTCTTTTGTAGCAACAATCTCTACTTTTCCGCTTGTTTCATCCATTACTTTTGCAAAAGAGATATATGTGTTTTTGATTTTTATATTCAAATTTTTAGCTGATTTATAAATTGCCATATGAATGATTTTAAAATAAATTAGAGGATTCCGCACTGTTTATATCAACTCTTTTTTGTGAACTTTCTAAAAGCATATTTTCACTTGTACTGGTGATTGTAACTTCTTCAGCAAACTGTGTAGATTCGTGTGAGCTTCTAGTATAGTTGTCTCTTATTGTTTCTGTCTTGTTGTCACTTCTTTCAGAAATATTTCCTTCAGCACTGATAAAAATACTATTTCCTATTTCCTGCGTCATATTGTTGTCTGCAATGATATCAATATCAGTTCCCGCTTTTAATGTAATACTCTCACTCGCCTCAAAAACAATTTTTTTAGCGCGAATCGTTATAGTTTCAGGAGAAGTCACATTAATATTTTTACCTTCCTCATCAAGTTGAATTTCATTTCCACTAGGATCAGAAAGCCAAATGCCAATTTTTTCTACAAATTTGAATAACTGCCCAAAACGAAGTTTCCAACCTTTAATGCTGTTGTCCTCCTCAAAAAAATCGGGAATTTGTTCACCATTGTAATGCGTCCCCATCACATAAGGACGTTCCACATTGCCACCTTCAAACCCTACAAGTACTTCCTCACCAATTTCGGGGATAAAATAAAATCCTTTCCCTGAGCCAGAATGAGGCTGAATCATACGCATCCAATCACTGCTATTTCCCCAGCCGTTCCAATAAAAATCGACTTTTACACGTCCTAATTTTTCGGGATCATTATTGTCAGTTACTTTTGCAGACTGGTTTTCAGCATTTGCATTTGTTTTTGGATTAGTATAATGCGGCACTGCCACATCTTCGGGAATAGCTTTAAATTCACAGCTGTAATTTCCGTTTACTTCAGAATGGTGTGTCACTTCTATGGCAATCAATTCATGTTCGACTATTTTGTTTTGAAGCGTAAAAACCTGCCCAACGCCAATTGGATAATATGAAATGCCACTATAGAATACGCTGTTTGCATCTTTAGCCTGAGTCTGCAGTCTGACCATTTCTTCAATCTCTTCCTTGTCATTTGCGTTGTTAGTATAGCTCCCAACGCCACGATTTCGGGGCGCGACAGACGATTGGTTGAACCTCATTGAAACGGCAAATCTATCACGGCTTCCAGTATTGGTCTTTTCTTCTGAATTGCGGATACTAGATGCTGTACTGTAATCATACCCGCCAAAAGAGGTTTTATGGGAAACTAAATTGGTTTCAATCGTAAATTGATGGAGCGATGATCCGTTAATAAGCTTTACTTGGCTCTGTTTAGTCTGGCCGAACTGCATGCGCATTCCGTCAAAATAGAACCATTGTCCGTATCGCGTGGCAAGCCTTTTTAAGAAATTAAAACTGGTTTCGTTATACTGCGGCTTATTCGAAAACTCTTTTTTATAAGTGGGAACAATTGCTTCACGCTGATAAAACTCTCCTGAGTTGGTTTCGGCAAAGATTTCCAGCGCAATCTGCTGAAGGTTTCGGTTGAGAAAAATTCTGGATTTTTCATTATCATCCAAAAAAACGGTATGGCTTATTCCGTAAACATGAAGTCCCGCCGGACTTCCATGAAGATCGACTGATTTTAATCCTTTAATAATTCCTTTTGACATCAGTCTGATGCTGCCGACTTTGAATGTAAAAATGACTTCGCTGCCAATATGTTTGCTGATGGCTTTTTCCTGATCTTCTGGGTCAATTATCGCTTTTCCGGTGTACTGCCAAGTAAACGAAAAATAATGGTGATCGGCCATTTTCTGCGAAAGCTTAAAATCGTAATAAATGATATTTTTTTCGAAAGAACTGATCGAAATATGAACTTGTTCTGAGAATTTTGACATATTTTTTGGCTTATAGTTTCTAATGCTTGTAAAGTACATTTATATGTATTAGATACTCCATCCTTAAAAGTCATTAATCTATTACAATAAGACAATTTTTATCTAGGAACCAATAAAACCTAAACTCTGCCAATACGAATTGTTAAGGTGTTTTTTTTGCAATCAAATCGTACTTTTAATTCGCAAGATTTTTTAACAGTTAAAAGATGTTATTTTAAGAAAAAAATAATGTAAAATTCCTATTTTACAGCTTCAAAATAAAAGCCAGTAAAGATGAATCTAAGCATCTCAGTTAAACAATTAGGAAAAAAACATCCGCTTCTTCAGGAAAAAAATATCGCTTTAGCGCTAGAAAGCCCTGTTATTACCACACAAAAACTCATAGAATCGATTGTGGATCATCAGGTACAATTGTTCCGTTCTGCTTCATTTGAGTTTGAAGACGAAGACAAAATTCATCTTCCAAAAGAACATTATTTACCCATTCTGACCGATACCGGAAAAGTAGGTTTCGGCGCGCTGTACAACCACAATCAAGTCGATTTGGCTAAAGCGCAGGAAAATGCCATCCAAGCTTTTGAAGACGGAATGTACGCTGTTTTCTACGGAGACGACCAGCTGGAAACACTAACCGAACAAATCGATTTATCTCAAAATAAAAACCTCACTTTTATCAGGCTGACTTTCTTGGCGGGAAGCTATTGGTAATTGTAAATTGTTAATGGTGAATTGTTAATTGTAAAATGTGAAATGTGAGAACTTTTTACAATTCACTTCTAACATTTCACTTCTAACATTTCACTTCTCAACAAAAATCTACAATCTAAAATCTAAAATAATTATGACGATAGAAGATCTTTTAAAAAGTAAAGTAATTGAAAATCCAATTAAGAGATTTAAAAAAGAACTGGAAGAAATTGTAAACAGCAGCTTGGTTACGAAATTATTTTCTGGATCGAAACTAAAAAAAGAAGTGGCGGAGTTTGGTCTGGAACTATTGAAACTTCAAGACAATTATTATAGTACTTATATTTCTTTGGGTTCTGCGGAAGCCGAAAAGTTTGCGGCTTTGGTAAAAGAGAATATATGGGAAGATAAAAATTACTACGATCTTTTGCTTTACTTTTTTGGCGAAGAAAACGCTGGGTACGTAAAAGAAGCTTGGAACAGACTGCCTCAAAAAATGTATCAGACGGGTTATACGCGAAGAGCTTTTAGAGCACCAAATCATCAGAAATATTTGCTGGTCAATCAGATCAATTTTCTGCGTTCTCTGCTAAACGGACCTTATAAATACAATTATCAGGATAGCAGTACTTTTTACTATAATTTGAGTATTGAAGACGAAATTCGATACGATAGCGAGATTTCAAACGGCATTAATAAATTTATGGTTTGGTCTGCTGCTTTAGATGCTGGAAAAGAAGGACTTTATCAATTATTTGAAGATATTGTTTTCAATAAAGACTCACACGGAAAAGTTTCTAGAAATATCATCAAAGCGCTTTTAAACAGCGAAAAACAGCAGAATTGGGAGTTAGTAGAAAAACTGCTTTTGGCTGCGCAACGTCAGGAAGGTCTGCGCCAGACGATTCTAGAAGCTTTAGACGAAACAAGTATTGGCGCTTTGCAATACATGATCAAAGTGCTTATAGATAACAAACTAACTCGTTTTTCATCTGTCGTAAGAGCGATCGATACGTGGACAGGTTTGGGTTGGGATTCAGAAAAAGAAACGGTTGTTCGTAATATTATTGAATTGGCTTCGGGTTATTTTTCAAAACCAGAAACGATTCCGACAGGCGTAAAAAGCAAAAACAACAACGAAGTCTACATGGCACTTTGGGTTCAAGGTGTTTTGGATGTGGAGAAAACGGTTCCGTATCTGCACGAATTATTAGAAAAAGGTTCGGCCGAAAAGAAATCTTTGGCATTGAAATTTGCTGGAGAAACGTGTGATCCATACATTCAGATGCCTCTTTATTTTAAAGCATTAGACGATGCAAATCTGCAAGTTTTAGCCTTTGCGGCTCCGAGAATGGATGCTTTGCTAGAAGCGAATGCAAAATCGAAATTCTATATCGAAAATGCAGATTATCCGAACTTCTTTGATAAAGTTTACAATCTTGCACAAAGCATTACCGAGAAAGAGAAATCTTTTGAAGGTAAAGTATTTTCATGGATGACTGCGAAGTTCGAAAGAGATACGCTTTACTCCGCAGCCATTAATTTGGTTGGCGATAACAACGAAAGATTAGAAGCTGTTTTACAGCATTTTGAAGGTTTCTCAATCAACTTAAGAGAGAAATTGACCAGAAATTTATTGGGTAATTTTTACAGCTATTCTTACTATAACAATCAAAACAATCAAAACAAAACAGAACCGACTGAATTTCAAAGAAATTTTGCCTTACGAATTATAAAAGATAGGGGAGAATCTCTTGTGGCTTCGGCGGTTAATGTTTTAAAAGATTTGAGTTTAACGGAAGAGGAATTGGCTGTTTTTCAGGAATTATTTAAACGTAAAAATTCTAATTTAAAGAAAAACTTAACGGCGATTCTTGTTAAACAAGAAGATCAAAAAGTAGTTAATTTCGTTGACCAAACTATAGAAAAAGGCGATTTGGAACAGCGTATGTCTATGTTGGATGTTATGCTGCAGCTTCAGAAAAACAATAAACTGACGGATAAGGTTAACGATTGGGTAAAAGAATATCTAAAAAGACCCAAAATTACCGAGAAAGAAATCAAGTTTATTGAGCAGTTAGAACCTTCAAAAAAACAAGATCTTTTAAGCGCAGAAAACGGTTACGGATTTTTTACGCCAAACGAAATTTCGGCTTATGAATTGCCAAAACCAAACGCCAGTTCTTTATATGCAAAAGCGGTAAAAGAACATCAATACGGTTTCTCCAAATCGATGTCGCATATTAAAGATGAAATTGCGAAGCTTTATAAATTGTTTGAAGAAAACAGAAATTACGAATACGAAATTGAAAATTACGATAACAGCAGATCGACTGTTTTATTGGGAAATTCTTTTAGACCATTAAAAAACCTGAAAGAGGAAAAGAATTCAGAATTAGCAGCAACTAATTATCCGTTGTACGAAGTTTGGGAAGAATGGTTTACAAAATCGGGTCTTGCCAATAGAGATTTGTTTTTGATGACAATGATAAACAATTGCGATCGAAAAATATGGAGAGATTTTCTAGAAAAACATGTTTTTTACTTTAAAGAATTATTGCCTCATCCAAACAAAAGGGGGTACGATTGGGATAATGCGATTTTGAATATTCTGAATGCGTTGCAGATAAAATACGTTTTTGAAGAAAAAGCCGATTTCTTAATCGATGCGTGCAGTACTTTGTATGCAGATCTTCCAGATTCTGTAAAAGAGTTTGAATATGTGCCAGGTAAAAATGAATATTATTACAACAATAACAACGGAAACGGTTGGCAAAGTCAAGGCTTTTTTGATATTTATTTGAATAAAATTGGTTTGCTTGATTTAACGGAAGAACAAAATGCTAAAGTTTGGAATCTGTACAGATGGAGACAATTGAACGGATTGGAAAAAAACAGATCGTTTGCGAAACCGCCAATTCATTTGTATTGCGTTGCCTTTGAACAAAAATTAATTTCCGAAGGCGAATTGTACGAAGGTATTTTGGAAAGCGAAAGAATTTCTGTTTTAACCAGCGAAACCAAACATTACAGACATTTTGGAAGTGAGGAGTTAATTAAGAAGTTTCCGTTCCTAGTTCCGATGATTGATAAAATCAGAGAAACGTTTTTGGATGTTGAGGTTAAAAGAGGAGATTCTAATACTTCGGTTACGCATTTGGTACAGAGTTTCCAGAAGATTTTTGGTGCCAACCGCTTGGTCGAATTGATTACAGCACTTGGAAAAGCAAGTTTGTACAAAGGTTATATTTATTCATGGAGCTACACAGATTTAACGAAGCAGAAATTATTCAGTTTCTTACTGAAAAGATGTTATCCTGTAGCGACAGATACGCAGGAGAGTTTTAATGCCTTAATTAAAAAAGCTAAAATCTCTGAAGAAAGATTGATTCAGACTGCGATTTACGCGCCGCAATGGCAAAAGTTCATCAGCAGTTATTTGGATTGGAATGGTCTAGATGAAGGAATTTGGTGGTTTCACGCGCATACCAAAACAGCGTCTTACAGCGCTACCAATTCAGAATTAGAAAGTGAAGCAGCGAGATTTTCGACTTTAGACTTGCAAGATTTTAAAGATGGAGCTGTGGATAAAGATTGGTTTACATCGGCTTACAAAAAGTTAGGAAAAGCAAAATGGGAACTTTTATACGAATCTGCGAAATACGTAACAGATGGAAACGGACACAGACGTGCGAGATTGTACGCTGATACGATTACAGGAGATTTAAAAATTAGAGAAGTTACGGCCAAAGTAAAAGACAAACGCGATCAGGATTACTTAAGAGTTTACGGGTTGGTTCCGTTAAGTAAAGCGAGTCCAGAAAAAGATATTTTGGCGCGCTACGAATATTTACAGCAGTTTAAAAAAGAAAGTAAAGAATTCGGTTCGATGAAACAGGCGAGCGAAGCTTTGGCGATTCGTGTGGCTTTAGAAAACTTAGCAAGAAATGCGGGTTATCCAGATCCTGTTCGTTTGACATGGGCAATGGAAACGAAGCAAGTTCAAAATATTTTATCAAAAGAAACCGAAGTGGTTTTAGATGATGTGACGATTAGTTTGGTTATTAATAATGAAGGAAAAGCCGATTTGGTTACGTACAAAGCTGGAAAAGAGTTAAAATCGATTCCGCCGAAATACAAAAAAGACAAAGGTATTTTGGAATTAACGAATTATAGAAAAACCATGCGTGAGCAATGGACACGTTCTAGAAAAGGTTTGGAAGAAAGTATGATTCGTGGCGATGAGTTTTTATTCGCAGAAATGCAAAACCTTTTTGAACATCCCATTATTTCAAAACATCTGGAAAAATTAGTTTTTATTTCGAATGACGATAAAATTGGTTTTTATGTAGATGGAAGTTTGGTGACTGGTTTAGGAGAAATGATTTCGTTAAACGAAAAACAAACGTTTAGAATCGCTCACTGTTTTGATTTGCATAAAAATAATGTTTGGGTAGATTACCAGAAATATTGTTTTGATACTAAATTACAGCAACCATTCAAGCAAGTTTTCAGAGAATTGTATGTTCCAACGCCAGACGAGTTGAAAGAGAAATCTATTTCAAGACGTTATGCAGGACATCAAGTCCAGCCGAATCAAACTTTGGCTTTATTGAAAACAAGAGGCTGGAAAGTAGATTACGAAGAAGGATTGCAGAAAGTCTTCCATAAAGAAGGCTATCAGGTAAAAATGTATGCCATGGCCGATTGGTTTTCGCCAGCAGATGTAGAAAGTCCGACTTTAGAAACTATTGAATTCCATTCTTTAAAAGATTATAAAAACATTGCTTTTGAAGATATCAATCCGAGAATTTTCTCAGAAGTAATGCGCGATATTGATTTAGTGGTAAGCGTTGCCCATGTTGGTGGAGTAGATCCAGAAGCGAGCCATTCTTCTATAGAAATGAGAGGCGTTTTATTGAGAGAAACATTGCGATTGTTTAAAGTTAAAAATGTTGAAATCAAAGAAAACCACGCCATCATAAAAGGCAAACTGGGAGAGTACAGCGTGCATTTAGGAAGTGCGGTTGTGCATCAGCTTCCTGGTAAATATTTGTCGGTTCTTCCTATTCATTCACAGCACAGAGGACGTTTGTTCCTTCCGTTTGCAGATGATGATCCGAAATCGGCTGAGGTGATGTCTAAAGTTTTATTATTTGCAAAAGACGATGAAATTCAAGATCCGACGATTTTGAGTCAGATTGATAAGACGTATGCTTAATATTACGTTTCCCACGGTTGAAACCGTTGACAATGTTTTTAAATGAGGTGTGAAAAAAAATCCGTTTGCATCTGCGCTTTCGCTAAAGCGAATCAGTAAAATCCGTGTCTGATTTGAGGCTTATCATTTTAAATCACATTGATAAATTGATCGATAAAAAAATAATAGGTTTACGGGTTTGTACAGTATAGCCAATGGTTTCAACCATTGAGACGCAATCAGAACATAACGTTTCCCACGGTTGAAAATCGTGGGAAATGTTTAAAATGACAGATCAAGAAAATAAAATCCGTTTACATCTGCGTTTTAGCTAAAGCGAATCAGTAAAATCCGCGTCTGATTCGAGTTTTATTTTAAGGCATATTGATAAAAAACGCATGTTTAAAACAGCTCTTTTCTGAAATTATAATTTTAACATTTTTAACATTTTTTGTTAAATTACGAAAATATATTATATTTGTACCGATAATTAATAAACAGGAAAATACATATGAGAATTTCAATAGCAAAATATTTTGACCACTTAGCCGGAGAACTTCCAGTTAATGTATCAGGATGCGATATGTATTTTTATGAAAACGAATTGTAAAAAAATAGAGTCAAACTCATCATAAAATAGAAAAGCGTCCTCATTATAGGACGCTTTTTTTGTTTTTAACGAATTCAAATTCGCTTACTAGCACAAGAAAATGATAGAAAATCAAACCATAACTAAAAAAAATCAAAAAAATAATTTGACAAAATGTTTAATGATTAATCAAAATAGCGAAATATAGTCTTGGAGAGTAACCCGATGAGCGACAGTCATTTGATACAAAAGAGAAATCTGCACTAGTATGCGGACAGGAATTTCTTTGTTTTTATTTTTGGTATAACTAATTGATTGTCAATAAAATAATGTTAAAAATAATTTGGAAATATGAATTTTTCCATCATATCTTTGCCAAACAAAATTGAAACAATGAGTTTCAGATAACAACAACAACAACAACAACAACAAAATGATTTTAGTAAATAAAATATATAAAATGAGTTTTAAATCAAACATAGATAACCTAAGAGTAGCAGCCTCGACACTAGGTAGTGAATGGTTATATATGCTGGTGCATCAATACAAGCAATAGGATAGTGATATCTTATTTGTTATGAAGCACCTTTTATCGGGTGCTTTTTTTATGCCGATTACTGGCCACAAAGGCACAAAGTCGCAAGCAAATTAAAAAAAAATAGCTGCTTAGCATCTTAGCAGCTCAGAAGCTTAAAAAAAATAAAGTTTAATAATAAAAATTTAAGGATGAATCAAGAAATAGGATTTTCGTCTGGTCTTCATACCGGTCAAACAGATACAGTGGAGTTAAGTGAATCTTCTTTTGCCTCGATTAAACGAGCAGATTTAGAATGCACTAGCCTATGGAATGAAAAGGTAAATTTTAGGGAAATGGTATATATCATTTAGAGGTATTTCTCTGGTAAAGCAAGGGTGCTTTGAACTTTTGTGATATTGGATTTCCCAGAAAAGCCTTCGATTTCCTGAGATTCCAAGAATTACAAAAAAAAGTAAAACATCATGCAAAACAATACACTAGATAAATATAAAAAAGAGATTAGAAAAAAATACGAGATAGAAAAAGGCGGTCAATATTTTGATTATTTGTACAAGCCATCTCGTGGTAAGCTTCGTGATTTGTGCTGGCTTATTTTCGAAAACAACCCAACTCAAGATGACTTGAATGTTTTCAAGAATCTATTGGGATTAGATTTCGATCACAGCAAAAAGAACAAGTTTAAGGAGAAAAAAGATAAGTTCCGTCCTATTGAAACGTTCTTCAAAGGTGAAACAGATCCCTCCAACCTTGATGCTATCAACATGGCAGCTATTTTGGTTGATTTTGAGCCAAGACCTTTCAAAAAGTTCTATGAAACTTCTAAAAAAGAAGAAATAAAACCTATTAAAAAGTTTGAGAAAGCTAAAATGGTTTTTGAGAAAAAGATGGACAGTGCTAAAAAAGAAAAGGCAGAAAAAAAGTCTAAGAAAAGAAGTTTCTTTCTAGATTTCAAAAGCATGTTCTTCTAGGCATTTTGCCACAATCCCGATAGCCATCGGGATAAATGATAAAAGATTTATAAAAAAAATCAGCTTGAAACGGTTTAATGGGCGTGAAACTAAACTTAGAGTTTGCATAAAATTAGAATTTAATTTGTTAAATCGCAGTTATCATATAGTTGATAGTTGTATAAAACTGCAGGTAAACCAAGTATCTGCAGTTTTTTTTTATTAAAAAGCATAAAAAAAAGCTGTCTCATTGAGACAGCCTTTTCGTTTTGGTTATATTATTTTGATTTATTAATTATTCCCGTAGATTTTAGCGTAAAGATCTTTGTAAATCTCTTTAATAATTTTTCGTTTCAATTTTAGAGTAGGAGTAAGTTGTCCACCATCAATAGACCAAACATCTGGAGTTAGCTCAAAACGTTTTACTTGTTCCCAATGACCAAATTTTTTGTTGATGCTTTCTACTTCTTCATCAATTCGTTTGATAACATCTTTATTTGATGCAATCTCAGCGTCTGTGTTTCCTATTGTAATTTTATGGATTTTAGCCCATTCTTTTACAAATTCAAAGTTTGGCTGAATAAAAGCACCTGGCATTTTTTCGCCTTCCCCAATAACCATAATCTGTTCAATAAAACGAGATTGTTTCATCGCATTTTCGATCATTTGCGGAGCGATATATTTACCTCCAGAAGTTTTAAACATTTCTTTCTTACGGTCTGTAATTTTTAAGAAACCTTCGCTGTCAATTTCTCCGATATCTCCTGTGTGGAAATAACCGTCAATAATCGCTTCGGCTGTTTTTTCTGGATCTTTGTAGTAGCCTAACATTACATTTGGTCCTTTCAGTAAAATTTCTCCGTCTTCAGCAATTTTAACTTCAAGGTTACGAATTGGTTTTCCAACCGTTCCAATCTTGAAACCTCTGTTTCTTTGATCGTTAACCGCAATTACTGGCGATGTTTCAGATAAACCGTATCCTTCCATAACTGGAATTTCCGCAGCAGCAAAAACTCTTGTTAAACGTGGCTGTAAAGCAGCACTTCCAGAAACCATTAAATCTAAATTTCCGCCTAAACCTTCTTTCCATTTGCTGAAAATCAGTTTGCGGGCAATTTTTAATTGGAATTCATACCAAGCGCCATTTGCTCCATAAGGTTCGTATTTTAAACCTAAATCAATAGCCCAGAAAAACAGTTTTTTCTTAATTCCTGTTAGTTCAGCACCTTTTGCATAAATTTTATCGTAAACTTTTTCTAAAAGTCTTGGAACAGCTGTAATTACAGTTGGTCGTACTTCTTTTAAGTTGTCACTAATTTTGTCAATTGATTCTCCAAAGTAAACCGAAACACCATAATATTGATAGATGTACAAAATCATTCTTTCAAAAATATGACAGATAGGCAAGAAGCTTAAGGCAGTACTTTTTCCTGGATCAAACGGAATTCTTGGCGCGCTGTCCAATACATTTGATACAATATTCTTGTGCGAAAGCATTACGCCTTTAGGTCTTCCTGTTGTTCCAGAAGTATAAATGATAGTCGCCAAATCATCCGTTTTGATGCTATCTTTTCTAGCTTCAACTTCGCTTTGATTGCTTTCATCTTCGCCAAGTGCAAGAAGATCTGTCCAGTGTTTGCATCCTGAAATTTCATTAAAAGAATATACCTCTTTTAAAGTCGGTACATTGGCTTTTATGGCATTTACTTTCTGCAACACTTCTTCGTCAGAAACAAAACAGTAAATACTGCCACTATGGTTTAAAATATATTCGTAATCTTCTTCTGCTATGGTCGGATAAATTGGAACATTTTGAGCACCAGTCTGCAAAATACCAATATCCATTATATTCCACTCCGTTCTGTTATTCGAAGTAATTAATGCGATTTTATCATCTTTCTGAACGCCCATACGCAATAATGCTCTCGAAACAGCATTTGCTTTTGCAATATATTCCTGGCTAGATGTTTTTTCCCAGACTCCGTTTTTTTTAGTCGCTAGAGCAACCGGAAGATTGTAAGTTTCTTGTTGATAATAGGGAAAATCAAAAAGGCGTGTGATTGAAACCATGTTTAATATATTGAATTTTATTGCAAATTAAATAAAATTTGGGTATGATTTTCAGTTTTATAAAATTTAATGGGAAAATTTATAGAGACTATTAAAAATCAACGAAAACGTTTTCTTTTTCGCCGTGAAATTTCTAAAAAATCAAGAAAAATTTAATTTGAAGATGTTTTTTAAACGTTATTGTACGTTATAATCTTCGTAGACTTTTACTCTTTCGCCCATTAAAAACATTTTTTTCTTGGCAAAGTGAATGGAGAATTGAGAATAGTACCATTCCTCGCTGTCATTTGGGCGGTACCAAAAAGTATAAGAGGCGCTGTTAAATCCTTCTTTAAAAACAGCAACACCTTCGTCTGTACATTCAATTCCCCAATTGATTTTTTGTTTGCTTAAATCATCGGCTTGAATAAAACCTGTTCCGTCTGGATTTAAAACGGTAATGGGCTGTTTTTGGTTTAATGGAGCATAAGTTCCTGGAACTGGATAACCGATTGTCGTGGTAATATAGCGTTCTTTTGAATTATGAGTAATTTGGTCAACGTGGACTTGCGAATGTGATTGAAAGGCAGTGAAAAATAGTGTCGCCACTAATAAATGTAAAAATTTCATTCTATGTAGGATTAAGTGTTTTTTGGGTCGTTGGAAATCCGTCGGGCTGATTTTCTTTCGGCGAATATAACTCAATTTTTCAATAGAAGTATCGCTTAAAAATACAAGAATGAAATTTTTCTTTTTTTAGGATTAAAGAGCCGTTTTTACTCCGTTGAAAACTGATTTTCTAATAGTTTTTCTTTAAAATCCGATCTAAAAGTGTAAGCAAATGTAATCATCAAAGCTCTCGTGTCTGATTTTGAAGTTCTGCTATTTCTAAATAATGCTGTATTGTTTTTATAACCGCTTTCTAAAGTATTGAATATATCAGTTACTACTAATCCTAAACGAGCATTTCCTTTTCCAAGTTTTTGCTGAAATCCCATGTCTACATTATAGATCGGAATTCTTTTTCCTTGCGGAGTGGCTACAGCAGAATTGTAATTTCCAATGATCTGCAATTTTCCGCCTTTCCATGGAATAAAGTTATTGATTACTTTTCCGTACCAGCTGAAGGCGCTATTAACTACATCTTCCGATCCTGGCAAATTGGTTCCGCCAATATTTTGCTGAAAAGCAGTTAAGCTGATATTAGCATCATAAAAAGAAAATGGTTTTAGACTAAAAATACCTTCAATTCCGTAAGTAACCATATGTCCGATATTTTGAGGTTGTAATAAAACCGAGCCATCGTCTTGAAGAATAGAGTATTGTCTGATTGTATTGTTTGCATTTCTATAAAACGCATTTCCAGACAACGAATATTTATCCCATTCTTTGTTGTAATTCAATTCTACAATATGAATGATTTCAGGTTTCAAATATGGGTTTCCGCCATGCGGATTTAAAGCGTCGGTAATATCAACAAAAGGATTCAAATCATCTAAATCTGGACGATTGATACGTTTGCTATAACCAAATTTTAAAAATTCATCAGATTGTAAGTTTAATTGAATTGATGCAGAAGGGAAGAACTTCACATAATTATTAGAAAAATTATCGCTTCCATTTTCTGTTTTTCCATTGTTTGAAACCTGTTCTGCACGCAATCCTAAATAATATTTCCATTTCTCATTTTCTTTTGTTCCAGAATAAGAATTAAGAACTCCATAAAAAGCATTTATCTGTTCGTTAAAATCAAAAATATTGCTCGTAAGAGGATTTACAACATAATCGCCATTAATTAAATCAGCGCTTTGAAAATCGGAGTTAAAAAATCTGAATGTTCCTTTGTAACCTGTTTCGATTGTTGATTTTTGCGAAATAGGAAAAGTGTAATTTAGAATAGCATTCGAGATATTTTCTTTTTCGTAATTATGAGTTTTTTGCCAAAAAGTATCACCCGTCATAGCGCCATTTTCATCATAATTATTAGTGTCGATATCCGTGTTTTCTTTATCAAAATTGAAAGAAGTGGTAATGTTGGCATTTAAACTTTTTCTATCATCAGAAAATTTGCGGTCATAATTGAATGCCATTTCTGCCGCTTTTGCTTTTTGTATTTCTAATGAATGACGTTGATTAGCAGAATAAAACTGATTTGAGCTATTGAAAATAGCCGTATTTAAAGTTTCATTATTGTCTTTGTTTTCCAAATTTCCTAAAGCTTCAAATGAAAATGTATTTCTTTCGTTTGGCGAAAAATCAAGATTGAATTTTAAGTTCTGCAAACCTTCTGTTCGTTCGTCATGTCTGGTTTGAAGAATGTAATGTTCATCATCAATAAAATAATTGGTTCTTTCGCCTTTTATGCTTTTGGTTCTTCCTGCAAAACGATTGTCGTAAGCCAAACCAACATTCCATTTATCATTTTTATAATTTAAAAGAGCAGAACTGCTTAATCTTCCTTTGGCACCAAAACCACCGCCTAGAACTGCGGCACCATTTATTCCGTTTAGATTGTTTTTTTTTAGTTTGATATTAATGATGCCACTTTCAGCATTAGCATCATATTTTGCGCTTGGACTTGTAATAATTTCAATGCTTTCAATACTGCTCGCTGCAATCTGATTCATGTCTGTAATGGCAGAATTTTTTCCATTAATTAAAATCAAAGGTGTTTTTCCTCTTAACGAAATGGCATCATCAGCATCAACCGAGACTGTCGGGATGCTTTTTAACATATCAATTGCTGTTCCGCCCGATTGTGAAATGTTTGAAACCGCATTAAAAACAAAACCTTCAGCCGTTTTCTGAATCTGTTTCTTTTCAGATTGCACTACAACTGTATTTAAAAGATTGGCATCTTCGTGCAAAACAATATTATTAAGCGAAATAGGAGAACCAGTATATTTTATTTTCTGATTGTAAGTTTTAAAACCAATTAGATGAAATTTTAAAATATATTCTGCGGGTTTTATATTTTCAAGAATGAATTTTCCAGAAGAATTAGTAGTAGCATAAGCTACTGTTTTGGTTGTATCAATGACAGGTTTTAAAACTACATCGGCAAACTCGATTGGATTTTTTCCATCAGATACCGTTCCGTTTATAGAGTTTGTTTTTTGGCTAAAAGAGTATTGGCTTATAGCAAATAAGAGAATTGCAGCGAGTAAATTTTGTTTCCATTTTTTCATGAGACAAAGATATTTACTCGAAAGTTTGTGCTTGCTTAAACTGTCTTAAGATACCATTAAATTAATCTTAGAGTCGTTTTAAATAGTGTTTTTGTTAGCCACAGATTAAAAGGATTAAAAGGATTAAAATGATTTTTTATGCTAAGGGAAGGAGAATCTGTGGAAATCTGTTTAATCTGTGGCAATCTGTTTAATCTGTGGCAAAAAAAAACGCCCAATAATTCGGGCGCTTTCTTAAAAATATATTTCTTAGTTTTTCTCAATCCATTTTCTTGCATTAACAAAAGCTTCATGCCATGGCGTGTACTCGTCATTTCTGTCATTTGGATAATAAGCCCAGTTCCATTGGAAAGTAGAACGCTCAATATGAGGCATTGTAACCAAATGTCTTCCCGTTTTGTCACACATCATAGCTACGTCATAATGAGAACCGTTAGGGTTTGCTGGATATCCTTCATAAGCATATTTAGAAACAATGTTGTAGTTTTCTTCGCCCATTGGTAAATTAAATTTACCTTCTCCGTGAGAAACCCAAACTCCTAAAGTACTTCCTGCCAAAGTAGATAACATTACCGAATTGTTTTCCTGAATTTTTACTGAAGTAAAGATACTTTCGTGTTTGTTACTGTCGTTATGAAGCATTTTTCCGTGAACTTCATGTTCTGGATTAATTACTTCTAATTCCATAAACAACTGGCATCCGTTACAGATTCCAACCGATAAAGTATCTTCTCTTTTGAAGAAATTATCCAAAGCTGTTTTTGCTTTTTCGTTGTACAAGAAAGCTCCAGCCCAACCTTTAGCAGAACCTAAGACGTCAGAGTTAGAGAATCCTCCAACAGCTCCGATGAACTGAATATCTTCTAGCGTTTCACGACCTGAAATTAAATCGGTCATGTGAACGTCTTTTACGTCAAATCCAGCCAAGTACATTGCGTTTGCCATTTCACGCTCAGAATTACTTCCTTTTTCACGAATAATCGCAGCTTTTGGTCTTGGTTTAGAGTTGTCAATTACTGGCGCTTTTCCTGTAAAGTGTGCAGGGAAAGTATACTCTAAAACCTGATTTTTATAGTTTTCGAAACGTGCCTTTGCAGTTCCGTTTTTAGATTGTTTTTGATCTAATAAATAAGAAGTTTCAAACCAAACATCTCTGTAAGTTGGAATATCCAATTTATAAGTACCAAATTCCAAAACTGCCGATTCTTGAACAGAACCTAATTTGAAGAATTCGATATTGTTAGCATTTAATTTAGCTTCAACAGCTGCATCTGATTTTGCTTGGAATACAATTCCGATGTTTTCTGCGAAAAGGATTTTCAACAAATCTTTTTCTGCGAAAGCGCTGAAATCAATTTTAGCTCCAAGATTTACATCAGCAAAACACATTTCTAATAAAGTCGTGATCAAACCACCGCTTCCGATATCGTGACCTGCTAAGATTTGGCTTTCGCCGATTAAATCTTGAATCGTATTAAATGCATTTTTGAAGAAAGCTGCATCTTTAATAGTAGAAGTTTCGTTTCCGATTGTATTTCTGATTTGTGCAAAAGAAGATCCTCCTAATTTGAAATCATCTTGAGACAAATTAATATAGTAGATTGATTCTCCGTTTTTCTGTAAAACAGGCTCAACTACTTTTTTAATATCAGTACAGTTTCCAGCAGCCGAAATAATAACCGTTCCCGGCGCAATTACTTCATCATTTGGATATTTTTGTTTCATTGAAAGCGAATCTTTTCCAGTTGGAATATTGATTCCTAATTCGATTGCAAATTCAGAACAACCTTCAACAGCAGCATATAAACGAGCGTCTTCACCTTCGTTTTTACAAGCCCACATCCAGTTTGCAGATAGTGAAATTCCTTTTAACTGATCTTTGATTGGAGCCCAGATAATATTAGATAACGATTCTGCAATAGCATTTCTAGAACCCGCAACAGGATCAATCAAAGCCGCAATAGGAGCGTGCCCGATAGAAGTTGCGATTCCTTCTTTTCCTAAGAAATCCAAAGCCATTACACCCACGTTGTTCAAAGGCAATTGTAACGGACCCGCATTTTGCTGTTTCGCTACTCTTCCTCCAACACAACGATCCACTTTGTTTGTCAACCAATCTTTTGAAGCAACAGCCTCTAGACGTAAAACGTCTTTTAAATAACTTTCGAAATCATTTGCAGAGTACGAAACGTCAGCATATTTTCTGTCGATAGTTTTGTCGGTCATAACCGTTTTTGGAGAACTTCCGAAGAAATCTTCCAAAGCATAATCCATAGGTTTAGAACCATTAGTTTTTGATTCGAAAGTAAAACGGTGGTCTCCCGTCACATCTCCAACTTCGTACATTGGAGAACGCTCTCTGTCAGCGATTCTTTGTAAGGTATCGATATCTTTTTGACCAATAACCAATCCCATTCTTTCTTGAGATTCGTTACCAATAATTTCTTTTGCAGAAAGAGTAGGGTCTCCAACAGGCAATTTGTCTAAATCGATCAAGCCTCCAGTTTCTTCGACTAATTCAGAAAGACAGTTTAAGTGCCCACCCGCACCGTGATCGTGAATCGAAACAATTGGATTATTGTCGCTTTCTACTAAACCACGGATAGCATTTGCAGCACGTTTTTGCATTTCTGGATTTGAACGCTGAATTGCATTCAACTCAATTCCTGAACCGAAAGCTCCTGTATCTGCAGACGAAACCGCAGCACCACCCATTCCGATTCTATAGTTTTCACCTCCAAGAATAACGATTTTATCGCCTTCTTGTGGTTTCTTTTTAATCGATTGATCTAATTTTCCATAACCAATTCCACCTGCTTGCATGATTACTTTGTCGTAACCAATTTTTCTGTTTTCTTCTTCGTGTTCGAAAGTTAAAACAGAACCTGTAATAAGAGGTTGTCCAAATTTATTTCCGAAATCAGAAGCTCCGTTTGAAGCTTTGATCAAAATATCCATTGGAGTTTGGTACAGCCATTTTCTTTCTTCAACTGCATTTTCCCATTTACGGTCTTCTTTCAAACGAGAGTAAGAAGTCATGTAAACTGCAGTTCCAGCCAATGGCAATGAACCTTGTCCGCCTGCTAAACGGTCACGGATTTCTCCTCCTGATCCAGTCGCAGCACCGTTGAAAGGCTCAACAGTTGTAGGGAAATTGTGTGTTTCGGCTTTTAAAGAGATAACCGAATCAAATTCTTTTATTTCGTAAAAATCAGGTTTATCAGCCGATTTTGGTGCAAACTGCTGCACTTTTGGTCCTTTTACAAAAGCAACGTTGTCTTTGTAAGCAGAAACAATATCGTTAGGATTTTCCTGAGATGTTTTTTTGATTAATTTGAAAAGAGAAGTTTCTTTTTCTTCGCCATCGATCACAAATGTTCCGTTGAAAATTTTGTGACGACAGTGCTCTGAATTTGCTTGTGAGAAAGCAAAAATCTCAGAATCTGTTAATTTTCTTCCAAGTTTAGTCGAAAGATTATTTAGGTATTCAACTTCTTCTTCGCTTAAAGCTAAACCTTCCACTTTGTTGTAAGCTGCAATATCATCAATCTCCAAAATTGGTTCTGGCTGAATGTTGATAGTGAAGATTTCTTGATCTAATTCGTTGAATTTTTGGAAAAGCATTGGATCAAAATCATTGAAATCTTCCGTTGCCGGGTGAAATTCTTCAATTCTGATAATACCTGAAATACCCATATTTTGAGTAATTTCTACAGCATTTGTACTCCAAGGGGTAATCATAGTAGCGCGCGGACCAACGAAGTAACCAGACAATGCTGATTTTTCGATTTTGCTCGCATCGGCAAAAAGCCAGTTTAATTTTGAAATGTCTTGAGCTGAAATTTCGTTTTGCGTTTGTACGGCAAAAACAGTTTTGCTTTGGTTTTCAAAGAAATGGATCATTTGTGTAGTTTGTTGTTTTGAAGGTGCAAATTTAGTGTAAATAAATAGTAAGCGCAAATTTGAAAACCATCTCTTTTCAAAAAAAATGAAATTGCTTTTTTCTTGCATTTTTTCTACCAAAAAGACGCAATATCAATAGGTTTCGATCTTTTGAAAAATTTAAAGATTTAGTAAAATTTCTTTTTTGATATGTTCTGTAATATTAAACTTTTAGAAGGGAAAATAGTGAAGTGGAAACTGCATAAATTTCGATTTTTTTAAAGAGCAGATTTGCAAAATTTACGAAATAGGCAAATTATTAAAAAAGGATATTTTGAAGGGAAATGAGGTTTTTAGGATAAAAAAATGTTGTTTTTTCTTGTTTTTAAGTGTAGTTTGTCATTTCAAGGAGCGAAACCCGAGTGATATGAATTGGCGAAGAAAATCATATTTAAAAATCGACAAAGATTCGATTTTCGTTCCAATATTCCGTAGAGGCGCACTGCAGTGCGTCTAACATATTGTGGATATTCGTTGCGTAGACGCACTGCAGTGCGTCTCTACGATATACTTTGTGTAAAAAACCTTTGTGTCTTAGCGCCTTCGTGGCAAAACAATCTATTTCGGGAAATCTTTACTCTGATAAGCGCCCAAATCTGGTGGAGAAGTTCTCATAATTCCTAAAATATCTGTCGGGATTATATATGCCTGATTCCCTTTCGCGAAAGCGGCAGAAGTTTTATCGATATTGAATTTATTCTGAGAAACATTGTAGAATTTCGGATTCTCATTCAGAATAATATTGGTATAATGTGCTGTATCGGTTTTAAATTGGTAATTCGGATCGGTGGTTGTGCTGCTGAATTTTAATAAACAATTATTCAACTGATAAACAAATGGCGCTTTTGTATTTTTATCTAAGTTAAATTCGTTTGTAGCCGAACCATATATAATACAATTGTTGAAAGTAGCCTGAGTAAGCGGATTGGTTTCTGGACTTGCACCTGCCAAAGAGTTGCTTAAATTTACCGCAAACGGAGAACTGCCCGACCAATTGTTATTAAATGTACAGTGTGTAAATTTATAATTTCCACCATAAATACAAGATAAACTTGATATTCCAGCGCGATTTATAACAATGTTTTCTCCTGTAATTTGTGCATTTTGAGCTAAAATCCCGTATTCCACACAATTATAAACTTGGATGTTTTTAATCTCAATCGGATTTTGTGCAATTCTGATATCTAAACCTGTTATAGCATTTTTTAAGGTCAAATGATTGATAAAGTGATTGGCACTTTCTTTCTCCAAAATAACCGATTTCCATTGTCCAGGAATATCCGAATATAGAGATTCTAAACGGTCTCCTTCGAAAATCACTTCATTTTCAAGTTTATCAGTTGAAGAAGCCGTTCCGTTTATTTGTAGCGATGCATTTTTGCCGACGTACAATCCGGAATTGGTGTGAAAATGAACTCTCGCGCCAGCTTCAAAAGTAACTATTTTGTTTTCTGGAACTCCGGCATAACCATAAATTACATAAGGTTTTTGCTTAGTGAAAAGAAGCTCATTTCCATTTACAGGATCACTTTCACTTAAATAAAACCCATCCACATCTTTGCCGTCGATTTTGATTTTTTCTTTGGTTCCATCAGGATTTTGGTTTGGATACAAGAAGACAGCATCCTGAATTAAAGTAACCAAAGCCACTTCTTGCAAATTGGCACCGCTGTCAAACTGAATTTCGTCAGTATATAAAAAATCAGTTGGATTGGCATCAGTAATATCGGCTGTGGTTTCTATAAAAATATACAAACTGTCTTTCGACAAAAGCGTAACATCTTTAAAAATTTTTCCATTTGCGCCACTCATTCCGTCAACTGTCATACGGTATTTAGAACTTAAACCTTTTTTAAATTGAATAATCGGAATAGAAATGTCATTTTTGCTTCGATTGTACACTTTTAATTGATAAGTGCTGGAACCAATATTTTTAAAAACAGTATCCAAATAAACAGTGTCTTTTGAAAACTTTAAATCTCCAGTACTGGCAACGGTGTCAAAGTCAGTTCGGCATGAGCTGAAAACTAAAATTAGACCAATAATGGAGAGTGCAAAGTATTGACGCATTGATTATTTAAGTTTTTATAGCCACAGATTAAAGGAATTAAAATGATTATTTTCCGCCAAGAATTTCACTAATTTCTCGAATTTATTTAGTACAAATTGGTGAAATTTGTGACATAAAATTAATCCATATAATCTGTGTAATCTGTGGCAAAAAAGTAAGCCAAAGATTTATTTTTGATTGTTTTTGTAAAAATAACAAAAAACCTACAGGTTTGGAGTCGAATTTTAATTTTTAGTCCCGAAATTTCGAGAGGATTTAGATTTATGTATTATCTTTCTTTAATTTTACGTTTTTAAAGTTTAGTTTAAATGAATCATACAAAAGAACAAATTTTGGCACGCTGTAATGAGTTTTCAAAAAACACATTAATGGAAACGCTGAAAATTGAATATATTGACGCCGGAGAAGATTTTTTAACTGCAAAAATGCCTGTAAATCCAAGCGTTCACCAACCAATGGGATTGTTGCACGGAGGTGCTTCTGTTGCTTTGGCAGAAAGCGTCGGCAGTGCAGCTTCTTTCTTTTTTATCAATCCGAAAGAGCAGGAGGTAAGAGGTATCGAGATCTCGGCAAATCACCTAAAAAGTATTCGTGAAGGTTATGTTTTTGGAACAGCCAGAATTATTCACAAAGGAAGAAGCCTTCATCTTTGGGAAATCAAAATTACCGATGAAGAAGGAAATTTGGTTTCGCTTTGCAAATTGACGAATATGGTTTTGGATAGAAAGAAAAGTGAATAAATTATGAATCCATTTTTCTTAAAAATTAAAAATCATAAAGAGCAAAATTTACCTTTTGTACTTTATTCAAAACCCAATTCAGAAAAATACATTGGGATTTTACAGCAAAATAATATTTTACACACGGTTTCAGATTACAGCGAAAAAGGATTTGTTTTCGCTTCTTTTGATGAAAAGCAATTAATCCTGATTCCTGAAAACGAATCGGAGATTATTACTTCTGAAAAAGAAAACACTTCATTTGAGCCAATCGAAATTGATGATTTGAGTTTTGATCCTGAAGCGAAATTTCAATATGAATATTTAGTAGCGCAAGGAGTTCAAGCTATAAAAAAGGAAGAGTTTAAAAAAGTAGTTTTATCCCGAAGTGAAGAAGTGCCTTTAGCAGCATTCGATTTTATTGAAACCTTCCAGCACTTGGTTCAGTTATATCCTGCAACTTTCTGTTATTGTTTTTTTCATCCTAAAATCGGACTTTGGATGGGAGCAACGCCTGAAAAGCTGTTGAAAGCAAATGGAAATGTTTTTGAAACGATGGCTTTGGCAGGAACGCAGAAAGATAATTTGCAAACTGAAATCGTTTGGCAGCAAAAAGAAAAAGACGAGCAACAGTTTGTGACTGATTTTATCGTGAAACGCCTTCGTGAATTTACAGCTTCGGTTGTAGTTTCTGAGCCTTACAGTTTAAAAGCAGGATCGATTTGGCATATTAAAACGGATATTTCTGGAGTTTTAACAGAGAATTCGACCTTAGAGGAAGTAATCGATACTTTGCATCCAACACCAGCTGTGTGCGGACTTCCAAAGAAAAAATCAAAAACATTTATCTTAGAAAATGAAAATTACGATCGAACTTTCTATACAGGTTTTTTAGGCGAATTAAACAGCACGTTTGCAGGAAATAATTCGAGTTCTGATTTATTTGTAAATTTACGATGTATGCAAATTCAGGAAGAAAAAGCGATTTTGTATATGGGTTGCGGTGTTACAAAAGAAAGTATTCCCGAAAAAGAATGGGAAGAAAGCGTCAATAAATCAATGACGATGAAGAGAGTATTGAAGAAATAGTTTAAAGTTTCAGGTTTCAGGTTACACGTTCTGCGGACAACTTGAAACTTGAAACCTGAAACAAAACAAACAAAAAACAAAAAACAAAAATGAAACTAGACATATTAGCCTTCGGGGTGCATCCAGACGACGTAGAATTAGGTTGCGCTGGAACCATTTTAAAAGAAGTTTCCCTTGGGAAAAAAGTTGGGATTGTAGATTTAACGCGTGGTGAATTAGGAACACGCGGAACGGCGGAAACCAGAGATCAGGAAGCGAAAGATGCAGCAAAGATTTTAGGAGTTGTTGCTCGCGAAAATTTAGCGATGCGCGATGGTTTTTTCGTTAATGATGAAAAACATCAATTAGAGGTCATTAAAATGATTCGAAAATACAAACCTGAGATTGTATTGTGCAATGCAATTGACGATCGCCATATCGATCATGGAAAAGGAAGCAAATTAGTTTCTGATGCTTGCTTTTTATCTGGGTTGATGAAAATTGAAACTTCGATTGATGGTGTAAAACAAGAAGCGTGGCGACCTAAGGTAGTGTATCATTATATTCAATGGAAAAATATCACTCCAGACTTCGTTGTAGATATTACAGGATTTGAAGAAAAGAAGATTGAAGCAATTATGGCTTATAAAACCCAATTTTACGATCCGAATTCGAATGAACCTGCGACGCCAATTACGAGTAAAAACTTTTTTGAAAGCTTAAATTATCGTGCGCAAGACTTAGGAAGGCTAGTTGGTAAAGATTTTGCAGAAGGTTTTACAGTTGAAAGATGTTTGGCAGTCAATAGTTTAGAAAATTTGATTTAATTTTTATGAAAATTTTTCATTTTTTTCTTTGTAGAACTCAACCTTTGTTCTATATTTGCACTCGCTAAGCAGAAAAATGGTGGTTGTAGCTCAGCTGGTTAGAGTAGCGGTTTGTGGTGCCGCGGGTCGCCGGTTCGAACCCGGTCAGCCACCCAGATAGAAAGCCTTGAAGAAATTCAAGGCTTTTTTTGTTTTTTGGCGAAAACAAAAAAAAACAAATTCCAATTTTTTGAAATTCCAAATTCCAAATTCCAGCTCACTGCAGTTTGGAATTTTTATTTTATTGGAATTTATCTTAAAGAGATTGGAATTTGGAATTTTAATATTGGAATTTAATAAAAAAGCACAACTGTCAAGTTGTGCTTTTTTGGTTGGTTATTATAATTGGTTTGTGTATTATCGAATTTCTTCAAATGTATTTCCTTGGTTTATATCTCCAGTTTTAAAACCTTTTTTAAACCAGTACATTCTTTGTTCTGAAGTTCCATGCGTAAAAGAATCAGGAACAACATGTCCTTGCATTTTGCTTTGAATGGCATCATCTCCAACTGCGTTTGCTGCACTTAAAGCTTCATCTATATCGCCAACGTCAAGATCTTTCTGGTTATCATGTGCCCAAACTCCTGCATAAAAATCAGCTTGCAATTCTAAGGCTACCGATAATCTATTGGCTTCAGCTTCGCTTTTTCCTTGTTGCATCTGACGCATTTTAGATGATGTTCCCGTTAAAGTTTGAATGTGATGGCCAATTTCATGCGCGATAACGTATGCAATCGCAAAATCGCCTCCTTTTGCGCCAAATTTGGTTTGCAGTTCTTCAAAAAAATCTAGATCCATATACACTTTGCGGTCGCCTGGGCAATAAAAAGGGCCAGAAGCAGAAGATGCTCCACCACAAGCGGTTTGTACAGCACCTTTGAAAAGAACTAGTTTTGGTTTTTCATAGGTCATTCCATTTTCGGCAAAAATCTTTGTCCATGTATCTTCATTGTAAGCTAGTAAAGTCCTTACGTACTCACCCATTTTTTTGTCTTCCTCGCTTAAAGGTGCAGCAGCTTCTGTTTGTTGTGATTGTCCGCCTTGCATTTGCTCTAAAATTGGGGCTATTTGCTGACCTGTTTCACCGCCAAACACATTTAGCAGTAAAATGATAATTCCAATAACGCCACCGCCGACTAGTGCTTTTCCACCGCCAGAAATTGATCGTCTGTCTTCTACATTATCACTTTGTCTTCTGCCTTGCCATTTCATAGTAAATTGTTTTTATACTTGTTATTTAAAACGTTGTACTAATTTATAGATTTTTTATGATAAATTTTTCAATTGCATCATTTAGTTTTTAGTAAAAGCATTTAACTGTAATTGCGATTGAAAACGAAATTACCCAAGCCATTTAACCAAAGCTTCTTCAACGCTTCCTTTCATAATGGGTTTAGAAATGTAATCGTCCATTCCGGCAGAAATGCATTTATTTCGTTCTTCTTTTTCAGCGCCTGCTGTCACAGCAATTATCGGCACATCACGTCCTTTTTTTGTATTTCGGATTGCTTTTGCCGTTTCATAGCCATTCATGATAGGCATCTGAATGTCCATGAAAATAATGGTCGGATTGATTTCTTCAAATTGCTGAAGAGCTTCATATCCATTTTCGCATTCAAAAATAAAAGCATTATTGTATAGGTTTCTTATAATTGTTTTAAGAAGAAGCATGTTTACCTTATTGTCTTCGACAATTAAAAAAGTAATATTGTTGCCGTTGTTTTCAATCTCGTCAGAATCCAAATGGATATTTAAGCTTTTAAGTTCGGCGTTGTATTTGTCATTAATGCTTTGATTGCTTGTTTTTAAATTTAAGTCAAAGAAAAAAGTGCTTCCTTCGTCAATTTTGCTTTGCAGCTGTAAACGGCTTTCCATTAAAGCCAGCAATTGATTAGATATAGTTAAACCCAATCCTGTTCCTCCAAATTTTCTAGTTGTAGAGCTGTCTTCCTGTAAAAAAGCCTTGAAAATTTTCTTCTGATTTTTTTCAAGAATTCCGATTCCCGTGTCAATTACAGCGAAACGTATCAAAGAGTTATTGTTGTGTTTCTTTTCTAAAACGGAAACATTTAGTTTGATTGAGCCTTCAGTTGTAAATTTAACTGCATTTGAAAGCAGATTAATTAAAATCTGTTTGAGGCGAACAATGTCTGTCCAAATGTATTTAGGAACGTCAGGATCAATGTTTAATTCAAGTTCCAGGTTTTTTTTATTGGACTCGTAAACAATTAAGTCAAAGACTTGACCTAGAATTTTTTTAATATCATATAAGTCAATAAAAAGTTCTAGTTTTCCTGCTTCAATTTTTGAGAAATCCAAAATGTCATTTATAATTTCAAGAAGAGAATGCGCCGATTGGTTGATGGTGGTCATGTATTTTTCTTGAATTTCTTCCAAATCCGTTTTCATTAATAAGTGTGTAAAACCAATAATTCCGTTTAAAGGAGTTCTGATTTCGTGAGACATATTAGCTAAAAAGTCTGATTTTGATTTGTTTGCGGCTTCTGCCAATTGTTTGGCTTTTATGGCGTCTTCTATTTCTTTTTTACTGGTAATGTCAAAATAAATTCCGCCGACAAATTCAATTTCATCATCTCGCTTAATTACGTCTCCAAATTCTTCTATCCATATAAACTCGCCACTTTTGCGCTGAATGCGATATACATTGTGCAATGGCATTCCGTTTTGTAGATTATCGATTTGATTGTTTATTACTTCATTTTTATCATCAGGATGAATTAACGACAGAAAGGATAAATTATTTTCAATAAACTCGGATTTTGAATATCCAGTAAGATTTAAAACTTCGTCATTTAAGAATATTTTGGTCGAAAAAGCATCAAATTTTGACAAATAAACCGTTCCAGGAATGTTGTTTGCAATCAGTTTGAATTTTTCTTCGCTTTCAATAATTTTAGTTTCATTTCGATTTCTTTCTAATGCAGATGAAATATTGTTTGCTAGTACCTGAAAGATATTAATTTCGTCTTCAGTCCATTTTCTTTCTGCTGTACAGTCATCAAAGCCTATAAAGCCGGTGAAAATATCATTAATATAAATGGGTAAAATAAGAATAGACTGAATTTCATTTTCGATCAGAAGTTTTTTAAAGAAGCTGTCATTCAGATTTCGCGTAATTGTATTTAATATTTTTCTTTGTGATGCGACATCGTAAATCTCTTGAAGATTTTCTTCGGTCATATGGCGCAATGGCGTAATCTGATGGGTAACGCCGTCACGTGACCACTTGTATTTTTGACTTACCGTATTGTAGATCACATCTTTTTCGTAGTAATACATATGATCTACCTTGGCTGCTTTTCCGATAATGTTGTACGTTTCCTGAAACATTTGGTGCGTCGTTTTGCTCAGTAAAAACTTTTCTGTACAAAGGGAAAGCGCAGACAAAAGTTGGCTTTTAAGTTCTAATTTTCTTTCTGCTTCCAAACGCATTTGAGACGAAATGGCAAGTGAAATTACATCAGAAATCGTTCTCGCGTAGTTAATATCCTCATTATCCCATTCTCTTTTTTGTTCCGTACTTTCAAAACAAGCAACACCTGCCAATTGCCCTGTTAAAAAAATAGGAACATCAAGCATGGACTTGATATTGTTTTTTGTGAAATAAAGTTTTTGAAATTCAGATGTTTCCAGTTTGTCGAATACGTCCGGCGCATTAATAATGGCTTTATTGTTTAACGTTTCAAAATAAATAGGATACGATTCTTTGTTTAAAATGTTTTTGTCGCTTAATCTTTGATTGTCTAGGCTGAAAAGGTTTTTGCAGGTAATCAAATCATCGTCGTATTTCCAGAAACTTACACGATTGGCATTGCTTACCGAAGCGGCTTCTTTTAGAATTAAATCAATAACCGTATTTAATTCGTCGTATTTGCTAAAATCTGTGGTAGATAGCTTCTTAGTAGAATTGTTATAGGCTTCAATTTTTTTAAGACGCTTTTTTTTCTCGTTTTCGATATTTTTTTTCTCGGTAATATCTCTCGCAATTCCGGAAAATCCAGCGGTTAGTCCGAGGTCATTCTTGCGAACGATAATTTTTTGAGAAATCCATATTTCATCGCCGTTTTTCTTTAAAATAGGGATTTCAATAATAGGATAATTGCTTTCGTTAAGCACTAGATTTTCGTAAAAATCAACAGCGCTATTAATGTAATTTTCGTGAATGAAATTAGAATAGTGCTTTTTGATTATTTCGTCTTTAGTATAGCCAAGCGTTGAAATACCAAATTCATTTATAAAGGTAAAATGACCGTCTGCGTCAATTTCAAAAATAATATCGGTTGCGGTTTGTATTAGGTTTTTATATTGATCCTGAACAATAACTTGCTCTGTTACGTCTTGTCCGATACTAATAATTAAGTCTTCTGAAAACTTTTTATCTTTCCATTGAATGTATTTGTATTCGCCGTTTTGGGCTTTTAATTTTTTGATGTAAAGCTTGTTTTCTTGATTCTTAATCGGATTTAATTTTTCATCGGATTTCGAATCTTCTGTTAATTCCCAAAATTTTAGTCCCATAACCTGATCAGGATGATATCCTAGAATTGGAGTTATAGTTTCACTGCAAAACAGTATTTCGCCCTTTTGATTGGAAGCTATAGTAAGTGAATTTCCTTTATGGACAATTTCGTTTGCAAACCTGAAATTGTCACGATTGTCTAACAAAACGGCATATTTTACCTGATTTATAATAAAAATCAGAATGCAAAAATTAAGCAGTAAGATGCAAGATTTTATTGGAATAAGCTGCAGGGCTAATGTTGTAAGTAGAAACGTAAAAGTTAAGCCAACAAAAAACCAGTAGATTTTTATGGGCTTGAGAATATTGTACGAAAAGAAAAAGGAAATCAAGAAAACGATAATAGGCACGACATCATTTTTCAAATTGATGATGTTGTAGGCAACGTAACTGATATAAATAAAGAAACAGAAAATAAAAATCTGCTGGATTTGATCTCGCACCCATTTGATTTTGTCTGTTATGGTGTAAATAATAAGTACCGCAACGCCAATAGAAACATTTGCTACTAAAAGACTTTTGGGTCTTATCTTGAAAATTTCATTTATTATTTCGATTACAATTACTGCAATTCCAAAAAATAAAATGTAGAGTTGGTATTCTCTTCCGGCTGTTTCTTGTTCTTTCTTTTTTTCGATGAAATATCCAATTTTAGCTTTAATTCTAAAAAAGTGATATACCAAGAGCGAAAGAAAGGCAAACAACGATAGACCTAAAACAAATAGTTTATGGTTGTTGTAGTATATAATATCGGAATTAAACACATACCATCCGGTCATAATTGATTCAAAGGCACTCCCAATAGTGGAAATTCCCGAAATAACCGAATTGAAAAAACTACAGTTTGCGGCCATAGAATTTGGGGTATGTTGGTTTAGTAAATAGCCTTTTGAAAATTCTTAAAGAGAAGTGGTTAGGGTCTCGGTAAATAAGAATTTTCGATTTTAATCTACATTGTATTTTCCAATTGAATCAATTGAATCTTCTTCTTCAGAATGTGTTCCAAAAATGGCAAAATAGGTTGCATATTGCATTGAACTATTAAAAACTACTGTAAAGATGATGCCTATGCAACATCCCACAAGTCCGACAAGAGCACCTATAAAACCAATAATGAAAAATCCGAATATATTTAGTGGATTTTTAGTAATTATTGAAATGCTTGATTTCAAGGATTCTATTGCATTTAGATTTCCAAAAATAATTAGTGGAGTTGACAAATAAACGAAATAGGTTATGATGTATGGTATTGCAAATGCTATTACATTTCCAAAAGGAATGTCTAAGCTTTTAATCAAATTTGAAAATAAGTTTCCAGTTATAGCGGTGATAAGAGCTGCAACAAATATTTGCCCAAAATATTTCCCTTTGTAGTAATAAAACATGGTAGAGACATTAAATTCAACGTCTTTATCTGCTGAATCTGCCATTTTTAAAAAGCCGGCACTAAATGGCGCTATAAATGCGGCTATTACAGAAAAGCCAATCGTTTGTATTAAAAGCTCGACAATTGTAAATTTTTGATTTGTTAATTCGGTCAGATAATCTTCTTTTAAACTTTCTATTCCAAAATAAGCAATCATTATTCCCATATAAAACATGACAATGACAATGGTAAAGACCAAAATGATAAGCCCAGAATAAAGCGCTATTTTTTTATAGTTTTCGAAAGCGTGATTAAAAACTGTAGCAAAATCAAGGGAAAAGCCATTTTTTTTAATGTCCTCAATTTGGTCAAGAGTCGATTTCATTTTTATGTAAGATTGTTTTATAGACTTGTAATATTTGAAAGGTATCTTGACGTAAATATAATATTTTTAATCAATTCCGTGTAAAAATCTACAAAACATTCCGAAATGTTTTTAACTGATTTATAGCCAGTCTAAAATTCGTTTTATGGAAGCCAATTTGTCTTTGTAAGGTGCATAGCGCAAAGGCAGATCCAGCCAATTTCCTTTTTTTACAATTGGTTTATGATGAGAAAATGTATCGAAACTGCGTTTGCCGTGATATGACCCAATTCCGCTATGTCCGACACCTCCAAAAGGCAGTCTGTTATTGGAAAAATGAATAACTGTGTCGTTAATGCATCCGCCTCCAAAAGAGTATTTTGAAATTAATTTCTGTACAAACGAATTATTTTCACTAAAAATGTAAAATGAAAGAGGTTTCTCATAACGGCTTACAACCTTTTCGATGTCATTTTCATTTTCGTAAATCAGAATTGGTAAAATAGGTCCAAAGATTTCTTCTTTCATAATCGGGCTATCCAAATCTGGTTCTTCAAGAAGAGTAGGAGCAATATACAGTTTGTTGGCATCGCTTTCGCCACCAAAAAGAATATGCTCGTTTTGAATCATATTGGTTAAACGATACCAATTTTTTGTATTTATAATTCGAGCAAAATCAGGAGATTTGTCTATTTTCTTTCCATACGCTTTTATGATCTCTTCAATCATATAGGAAATAAAATTGACTTTCATATTTTTCTGAATCAAAATGTAATCGGGCGCAATGCAAGTTTGACCCGCATTGATAAATTTCCCCCAAACAATTCTTTTTGCCGCTAGTTTTAAATTGGCTGTTTCATCAATAATGCAAGGGTTTTTTCCGCCCAATTCAAGCGTAACAGGGGTTAGGTTTTCAGCGGCGGCTTTTGCAACAATTTTTCCAACTGTGACACTTCCTGTAAAAAAGATATAATCCCATCGCTGAGCCAATAATTTATTAGAAACTTCAACGCCACCTTCAAAAACTTCTACATGATTAACATGAAATGTTTTTTCAATAATTTTTGCAATTATCGCCGATGTATGTGGTGTAAGTTCTGATGGTTTTAAAACTACTCGATTTCCTGCTGCAACTGCCGCAACCAACGGACATAAAGCAAGCTGAAAAGGATAGTTCCAAGGTGCAATAATTAATACTTCGCCGTACGGTTCTTTGTACAGATAATCGCTAGAAGGAAAGTTGAGTAATGATGGAAAAACGCGTTCTGGTTTTGCCCATTTATTAATGTTTTTTATAACATCTTTAAGTTCCGAAATAACATAATTTGTTTCGGTCAAAACAGCTTCAAACTCCGGCTTTTTGAAGTCATCGTATAAGGCTTTTACGATTAAGTCTTCGCTTTTCTGAATATTATATAATAACTTTTTTAGAGTTTCTTTTCGATATCCGATGTCGCTTTTAAAGTCCATTTTTCGATTAGCTTGTTTTATTCTATGCAAGTTAATCGATAAAATTTTAAAATTTAACAATTAAATCATAAAAATCATACAGCATTCCAAATAGGATCATCAGGAGTAGGAGCGATGATGGTGATATTTTCTTTAGAAACAGGATGAATAAAAGTAAGTTTTCGTGCGTGAAGATGAATTCCGCCATCAGGATTGCTTCGGTCCGCACCATACTTTAAGTCTCCTTTAATGGGAGATCCGATTGCGCTTAATTGCGCACGAATTTGATGGTGACGTCCTGTATGTAAATTAATTTCCAGCGCGGTGTAATTTTGAAGTTCCTTGATTATGGTGTAATCTAAACTGGCCAATTTACTGTCTGGAACTTCTTTTAAATGCGCCTTTGAAGTATTATTTTTTTCGTTTCTTTTTAAATAATGAACTAATTTGGCTTTTGCTTCTTTTGGTTTGTTTTTGACAACCGCCCAATACGTTTTTTTAGTTTCACGATTGCTAAACAATTCATTCATTCGTGATAAAGCCTTGCTCGTTCGTGCAAAGACTACAATTCCCGTTGTAGGTCGATCCAAACGGTGGATAACACCCAAGAAAACATCGCCAGGTTTATTGTATTTGGCCTTTATGTATTCTTTCACCACATCAGACAAAGGTTTATCACCTGTTTTATCTCCCTGAACAATATCACCAACACGCTTGTTAACCACAATAATGTGATTGTCTTCGTGAAGAATTTGTAAGTTGTCTTTATTAGAAACAATTTTCATTAAAAGAATTTTAGATTTCTGATTTTAGATTGAGTAGTTTGGCTAAAGCCCTTTGGAACGCCCCAAAAAGAGACCTCCAGCTAAAGCTGGAGGCAATTCATAATTTTTAAATCTTTGAGCCTTTGTTATTTTGTTACTTCAAACCTAAGAAAAAACTTAGCATCTCAGTACCTTAGCACCTTAGAATCTTAGACTAATATTGCTCACTAGCATTCGGAAAATCGCTAGACTTAACATCTGCAGCATATTGTCCAATTGCTTTGGTCATTTCATCATAAAGATTTAAGTAGCGACGTAAGAAACGTGGGCTGAATTCATTGTTCATTCCTAGCATATCATGAATCACTAAAACTTGACCGTCAACGCCACCTCCAGCTCCAATTCCGATTACAGGAATAGAAATGCTATCTGCTACTTTTTTAGCTAAATCTGCTGGTATTTTTTCCAAAACAACTGCAAAACATCCTACTTTTTCAAGCATTTGAGCATCCTCAATTAGTTTTTCTGCCTCTTCTTCTTCCTTTGCACGAACACTATAAGTTCCGAATTTATAGATCGATTGAGGAGTTAAACCTAAATGTCCCATTACAGGAATCCCGGCGTTTAATATTTTTTTGATAGATTCTTTAATTTCTTTTCCACCCTCTAATTTTACTGCATGAGCACCACTTTCTTTCATAATTCTGATAGAAGAACGTAAGGCTTCTTTTGGATCAGATTGGTAACTTCCAAAAGGCAAGTCAACCACAACCAAACCTCTTTCTACAGCACGAACTACAGAAGAAGCATGGTAAATCATCTGATCTAAAGTAATAGGAAGAGTTGTTTCGTGACCAGCCATTACGTTTGATGCCGAATCGCCAACTAAAATTACGTCAACACCAGCTGTGTCAACAATTTTTGCCATTGTATAATCATACGCCGTTAGCATAGAGATTTTTTCTCCATTGCTTTTCATTTCAATTAATGACTTTGTTGTGATTCTTTTATAATCTTTTTTTGCTACTGACATTTTAATGTTTTTTTGATATTGTAAAAGTATTGAATAATTGTAAAATGGGAATCAGCAATAATAGAATATTTCGACATAAAATTGTTTTTTGTCTTTAATTTCTAGTTGTAATTACTTGTATCTCATTGCGGTAAGATAGTTGAGAGGTTTTTTAAATAAATGTTCATTTGTAAGGTTTTGTGGTCAATGTAAATATTAGCAATCAGCCATATTTACCGCGACAGCTAGACCTCCCTCAGAAGTTTCTTTGTATTTTGAATTCATATCTTTTGCTGTCTCCCACATTGTGTTGATCACTTTGTCTAAAGGAACTTTAGCATTTTTAGAATCGGTTTCTAAAGCTAATTCGGCAGCATTAATTGCTTTAATAGCTCCCATTGTATTTCTTTCAATACAAGGAATCTGAACTAATCCGCCAATAGGATCGCAAGTCAGCCCTAAGTGATGCTCCATAGCGATTTCTGCCGCCATCAAAACCTGAGCAGGAGTTCCTCCCATTAGTTCGCATAATGCTGCAGCCGCCATTGAAGATGAAACTCCAATTTCAGCTTGACAACCGCCCATTGCCGCAGAAATTGTCGATCCTTTTTTGAAGATACTTCCAATTTCTCCTGCAACCATCAAAAATTGTTTGATTTCTTTTTCTCCTGCATTATGGTTTTCAATTACCATATAATACATTAAAACGGCAGGAATTACGCCCGAGCTTCCGTTGGTTGGCGCAGTAACTACACGGCCTAACGACGCATTTACTTCATTCACGGCAAGTGCAAAACAGCTTACCCATTTTAAGATTTGGCGAAATTTAACCTCAGTTTTTCTAATTTCTTCCAGCCAACTTTGCGGATCGGTATAATTGGATAAGCCTATTAAGTTTTGGTGCATATCAAAAGCTCTTCTACGTACGTGCAGTCCGCCTGGAAGAATTCCTTCCGAGTGGCAGCCAATGTACATGCATTCCAGCATTGTATTCCAAATACGCATTAATTCAGAATGCACTTCTTGCTCTGGTCGCATCGAAATTTCATTTTCGTATACAATTTCAGAAATCGATTTGTTTTCCGTAACGCTGTAGTTTAATAATTCAGCTGCGTTTTGAATCGGATAAGGAAAGGCACATTTTATAACTTCTTTCAATTTGGCATTGGTGCGTTCTTCTTTAACAACAAACCCTCCACCAATCGAATAAAAAGTAGATTCGTATTCAGCATCATCCGATTTGTAAGCTGTAAATTTCAATCCGTTTGCGTGAAATGGAAGAAAATCTTTATTGAAAACAATGTCTTGAAGAAAAAAGAACGGAATCGTTTTTTGGTTGCCCAAATTGATTTCGTTTGTTGTTTCGATTTTTTTTATAATTCGTGCAATATCTTCTACAGGAATATATTCAGGATCTTGTCCGCTTAACCCGAGCATTACGGCAAGATCTGTTGCGTGGCCTTTCCCAGTCAAAGAAAGTGAGCCATACAAATCGACTTTTACCCTTGTGATGTCATCTAAAATTGCTTCGTCTTTCAGCTCTTCTAGAAAGCGTTCGGCAGCGCGCCACGGACCTAAAGTATGTGAACTTGAAGGGCCAACGCCAATTTTTAGCATATCAAAAACAGAGATACATTCTTCCATTGTTTCAATTTTGTTAAGACAAAGATAATCGAATAATGCAATGAAGATTTCTTTTTGAATGTTAATCTTGCGTATTTGTTAAAATAAATATTAAAATTTAATAATTCGGCAACGAAATAAATTTAAAACCTTAATATGCAGTTTCCGTAAAAAGTTCACGTTTTTTCGGTATTTTTGTAAAAGAACGAGTTGCATTGCTTGGTTCTTTAATATTAATACTTCATGGATTTTGTTTTAATGCTGAAAAAGTCTTTTTACAAATACTAATACCACAAGAAGATAAAGTTACCCTATGATAGAATTTTTCAGACATCTATTACAAGAATTCGAATTACCTTTAAGCAACCCTGTATTAATCTTTTCGTTAATACTTTTTATAATTCTGCTTTCGCCAATTTTACTAAAAAAGATAAATATTCCAGGCATTATTGGACTTATTATCTCAGGTGTTATTATTGGTCCTCACGGATTAAATATTCTAGCGAAAAACTCCGCAGTCGATTTGTTTTCGACAATCGGGCTTTTGTATATCATGTTTATTGCGGGACTAGAGTTGGATATGAATGAGTTTAAAGCTAATCGAAATAAAAGCTTGCTTTTTGGATTTTTTACCTTTATTCTACCGCTTTCTATAGGATTTCCGGTTTGTTTTTACCTGCTTCAATACGATTTTAATGCCAGTTTCTTAACTGCGAGTATGTTTGCTACGCACACTTTGGTAGCTTATCCGATCGTGAGTAAATTAGGAATTGCCAAAAATCAAGCTGTAGCGATTACTGTTGGCGGAACGATTTTGACCGATACAGCGGTCTTGATTATTCTTGCCGTAATTATGGGAAGTAGCCAAGGAAATCTAAATCAAGCATTTTGGGTGAAATTGATTATTTCATTAGCCATTTTCTCTGCTATCATGTTTTTGATTATTCCGCGTGTGGCAAAATGGTTTTTTAAGAAATTAGAAAGTGAGAAGCATGCCCATTATATTTTTGTGCTTTCTGTGGTTTTCTTTGCCGCCTTTTTGGCCGAAGTAGCAGGAGTGGAACCTATAATTGGAGCTTTCGTTGCAGGTTTGGCATTAAACCCTTTGATTCCACATTCTTCTGCTTTGATGAATAGAATAGAATTTATTGGAAATGCATTATTTATCCCGTTTTTCTTGATTTCTGTAGGAATGCTGGTTGATGTTAGCGTTATTTTGAGTGGACCAACAGCTCTAATCGTTGCAGGAACTTTGAGCGTTGTGGCTATATTCGGAAAATGGATTGCAGCGTTTTTTACTCAAATTGTTTTTAAATATACCAGAACCGAAAGACAGCTTATTTTTGGGTTGAGCAGTGCGCATGCTGCCGCAACTTTGGCGGTAATTTTGGTTGGTTTTAAAGCAAAAATTTTGGATGAAAATATTTTAAACGGAACTATTATCCTAATTCTAATTACGTGTATTGTAGCTTCGTTTGCAACAGAAAAAGCAGCAAAGAAAATAGCGATCTGTGAAGAAGAAATCTCCCATGAAGACACAGAAAGAGATCAGATTCTTGATGAACATATTTTAATTCCATTAGCAAAATCGTCTGCCGCTGCGAGTTTATTAGATTTTGCTCTTCTAATAAAGGACAAAAAATCATCTAATCCTGTAACTTTATTGACGATTGTACCTAATAATAGTCAGGCAGAAAAGAATATTCTAAAATACAGAAAAGCAGCCGATAAATTTGTAATTCAAGGATCAGCTTCAGAAGTAAAGATTAATACTATTGCTAGAATCGATCATAATCCTGCGAGCGGAATAGCTAGGACTTCGAAAGAAATCATGTCGGATATTGTGATTGTGGGTTGGCCGAGAAAAACAGGATTTTTAGATAAAATTTTTGGTGAAAACGTAGATTCGATTATTAATAATGTAGATAAGACTTTGTTTATCTGTAGGTTTCAAAAAAGTTTTATTGAAGAAAAAAGGTTGGTTTTTGTTTGTCCGCCGTTTTCTGAAAGAGGAGTTGGGTTTCATTTGCTAATGCAGAAGGTGAGCCGCTTAGCGCAGGAATTAAGCATTCCGATTGTGATTTATGGAGAAATGAAGACACATCAGGCTATTCAACAGATTGCTTCTAATTTAAAACTGAACAGTAAATTTGGATTTAAAAATGTTTCGGATTGGGAAGATTTTGAAGCCATTTCAGAAGAAATAAAACCGACAGACTTAGTAGTAGTCAATTTGTCACGAAAAGGTTCTGTTTCTTACCAGTCGATCTTTGATAAATTGCCAACAAAGTTTGAAAAATATTTTGACAGTAATAATATCATGCTGGTTTATCCGCAAGACGATAGAAAAGAAAGCGCAATGGATGCTTACGAAGATTTTACGGCATCGCCTTTAGCAAAAGGTATTGAGGCAATTGAGCAAATTGGACGTGGTTTGGGAAGTATTTTAAAGAAAAGCTAAAATCTTATCTTTATGAAAATCTCATGCTTTTTACCCGTTTGTGCTTTGGTTTTTATTTTTGTGAGTTGCAATAAAGCTAAAGAAGAAACAAATTTAAATTCTGAAGTTGCGATTACGGATAGCATTTCAAAACCTGCTAAAAAGGAATTACCCGAGAATTTTGATGAATTCAATAAAAAGTTTCATTCTGATTCTCTTTTTCAAGTTTCAAGAGTTGATTTTCCTATCGAAGGGAAACATGTTTCTGGTTTTGAACAATACAATTGGACAAGGAAGAATTGGCAGTTTCAAATAATTCCCGTTGGCGAGAATACAGAAATTGAAGAATACCAGCATTCGCTAATAAAAACAGACACTTTAATCACAGAAAGATTTTGGATTCCAGATAGTGGTTTTGAAGTAGAGAGACAGTTTAAACTCATCCATAATAAATGGTTTTTAATTTATTATAACGACATAAATTTATAGTAGATGGAAGTTTTATTTGAGATTTTAAAAAAGTATGATTTTCCTAAAAGAGAAGTAGAATCTTACATGCCAATTGAAGATATTCAAGAGCATTTAAAATACGATCTTCCTGAAGATTATGTTTTTTATGCTGAAAATTATCTGGGAATAGATCAGTTTATTGGAGCTGAATTTATAAAGCTTTGGAGCCTTGAAGAACTTATTGATGCCAATTTGGAATATCATATTTTTGAAAAACTACCTCAAACACTTGCGATAGGAACAAATGGAAGCGGAGAGTTTATAGGAATTGAATTTGAAGATGACAATTCGATAAAAATTATTCTTTCTCCTGTTATTGGTTTAGATGCAAAATATCATGTCATAATAGGAGATTCGTTTACTGATTTTTTAGTTCGACTTGACAATGGAGTTGAATGGTTTTCCTAAATTAAATTTGAATTGTATGAATCACAAAATAAAATCTATCAGACCGTTTATTGGTTCTAAAAATTTTGAAATCTCGAGAAGTTTTTATCGCGACTTAGGATTTGAAGAGGTTGTTTTAGAATCTAATTTTTCGGTTTTTAAAACAGGAGATATCGCTTTTTATCTTCAAGATTACTACGATAAAAACTGGATAGAAAATACCATGATTTTTGTTGAAGTGGATGATGTCGAAGGCTACTACAGCGAACTTCTAGCTTTAAATCTTCGAGAAAAATATGAAGGAGTAAAATTAACTCCAATAAAATATTTAGATTGGGGAAGCGAATGTTTTTTGCACGATCCTTCAGGAGTTTTGTGGCATTTTGGAAAATTCAAATAAACTATATTTTGCCACTAATTACACCAATTTACCCGAATTTATTTTATTTCAAATTCCATAATAATTAGTGGAATTAGCGAAAAATTCTTGGCAAGCAAAAGAAACTCATCTCAAACCAAAATCACCCAAAACTCGAGTCGTGGTTTTACGTTGATACCAGTCATTATAAACCAATTCTAGGTTTTTAACGTCAAATGTTCCGAAATCATAATCGCGGAATTTTTCTGTGATTTCAATTAGTTTTTTCGGATCGTGAAGTTTTTCCTGAAAACGCATTACAGTAGAATGTGCTGTTGATATCGAATAACGGCTGTCTATACTTTGCTGTAATCCTGAATTTTTGAAATTTTCACGAAGTCTATTTCGTAAATTATTTAAAGTTTCATCACTTGGAAATCCTTGAATCATTAGAGCAGAAGGAGAAGCAGTGATGCCTTTAAAATGAATTTGAATTTTCTCAACATCAACCAAACTTCTGCAAATCACTTCAATATATTCATTTGGCGAAATCTGATTCAAAGTAAAATCGGAAGAACAAGAAATAATAGACAGAACGGTAATATGAATATCTGAATCGGGGTAAAAATACTGCTCAGGTTCTTCCTTTTTCAATTCGTCAATGAAAGTCTGAATATTGGCTTTAATTTCATCATTTGGACGAATAAGAAGTGTAATTCCGAATCGAGAATCAGATTCGTTTTTTAGTTCAGAATCGATTGAGTACTTTCCTGCTGAAATAGTTTCAGAAGATGTTTTGTAAAGTTGGTTATAGTGTTCGGTTAAATTCATTGTGGTATTATTTCTTTTTGGCCTTTTCCAGATTTTCTTTGACTCTAAATTGGACTATTTCAGTTATTAAGTCAAATGGCATTGGATCTTTTAAAGGAAATTGTACGGAGCCTTTTCCAGATTTATATTTTGAAAGTTTTTCTGCAAAAGCTTCGTGTCCACTTGGTAAAGCATAAAGTCCGATATGATTTTTAAACGCAGCAAAATAAACCACAATTCCATTTTGCTCAAAAGCAGGCATAGAATAACTGATTTTCTCTTTAGCATCAGGCGCCGCCTTCTGAATCGTCATTCTGACTTTCTCCAAAACTTCTTGAACATCATTCGGAAATCCACCAATGTATTCGTCTATGTTTTCTGGTTTTTTAATGTCCATTTTCTTTGTTTCAAGTTTCAGGTTTCAAGTTTACTTTTCTTTGCGGTTAGTTTTTTTTTAACCGCAAGGTCACAAAGTTATTTTCTATTAGGTAACTAAGCAGAGCCTATATTAAGTTCGCAAAGCTGTGCAGATAAAACTTTGTAGACAAAGGATTCTCAAAAAAAACTTTGCATTCTTTGCGTAAAACCTTTGCGCACTTTGCGGTTAAATATGATTAAGCAAGTCCTTTAGGAAAACGATCCAAAACCAAATTCAAACGTAAATTATGCTCTAAGTAAGCTTTTGCGCCCGCTAAAACCAAAGTAAAACCTTCAGTAGAATTGCGAACCTGGTCGATAATTTTATCTGTGTCGCCATGAAAACCTGAATTGGTGATACTCACAAAAGTTTCATTTTCGTTCAACGGATTAAATACCCATTCTACCAAAGTAATTTCGTCTGGATTTCCCCATTCTATCACAATCTTTTTGTTTTCCTGAAGAACAAGTGTTGTAACCGAAAGCGTAAAACCATACATTTCCCAAGTCCATTCTGTTTTTTGATTTTCTTCTAATTTTCCGGATCCTTTTGTAAACCAAAATTTACTTGTAATCTGTGGGTCTATAAAAGCCCTGAAAACTTCTGAAACAGGTTTTCTTATCAGCATTTCGGCCTTTGCATATTTGTTGTTTTCTGTTTTCATTTCTTTTAAGTTAGATGTGGTTTGTTAGCATTGGAAGAAAATGCAGAAGCATTTTTTAAAAGCTCTAATTTAAGGAAAAACTCGTGGAATAAAAAAAGCTTTACGAATTAACGTAAAGCTTTTTTCTGATGCAATTCATTTTTTTAGAATATCGAATAACCAAAAGTTATGGCAAACGATTTATAGTTAGAATTCCAATCTTTGTTAGTTTCAACTACGTTCTTTCCTAAGTTTGCTCTAAATTCTACGCTGTATTTTTGTTGAAATTTATACCCTAATCCTAATGCAAAACTTGTACCTGGCTTTAGTTCAAGAGTAGTATTTCTTTGTGAAGAATATTCAGAATACACTTCAGAGTTTATTGCTTGTTCCATAACTAGTTGACCGTTTAAAAAGATACTAGATTTATTATTCAAAAACATATAATATCTTATTCCCAGAGGTAACTCGATCGCGTTGTATTGAATGCTTCCTTTCAATTCTTCATTTGTTCTTGAATCAAGTCTTGATTTTTCGGCTTTATAACCTCCTACGTAAGTTGGTTCAAAAATTACAGCCCATTTGTTTTTATTGAATGGTAAAAAGAATTCTGCTTCAAGACCAAAGCGATATCCAATTTTACTATCAAAATCTCTATCGTAATCAGGCGTTGACATCGAAGAATTGCTAATCGATATTTGAGAACTCGTAATACCTGGTCTGATGTTTAGATTAAATAAATCTCTTTTTTCTGTAGATTTAAAAACGGTAAACTCAGAATTATTGCATTGATTGTATTTTGCAAAAAATTTTAGCAGACTATTTTTTCTGTAACTAAGTTTCTCAACTTCAGCAATGGTAATATTATCACATTTTAAAGCCATCCACAACTGCTGTTTGTATTGCTTGTTTTGTGCAATCTGGTCTTCAGAAGTTTTGTAAGATTTGTAAACAAGCTGATTAACTGGCAACGAATCTGTTTTGAAAAAATAGCGTGTAGTATTACCAGAGACATATTCAAATAAACTTGCTTTTCCTTCTAATAGAACTTTTAGCAATAAAGTCTCTTTCTTGAATTCAGGATTTTTATCATAACTCATATTCGTAATTACTGTAGTAGATTTATCTATATCTACGGTAAATCGCTCATATTTAGAGCGATTCTCTACTTCGAAAGCTTTTATTTGCTGTATTGAAATGTTTACGGGCTGATCTTGTTCGTCTAACTTATATTGAATTTCAGATGGATTGTTACTCCAGTCAATATTTTTAATTAAACAATTTGTTTTTTTGTCATTGTTGTCAATAAAATATCCTTTTTCAAATACAATTTGGGCATAAGTTTGCATGCTTAAAACTAGGAATAAGCATACCAATAATTTGTTTTTCATTCTGGGGTTAGGGCTAATTAGTTATTTTGTTTTGGCGCAAATATATATGAAATCATTTTACTACAAAAAACTAATTTTATTGTATTGTTAAGCAGTTTGATTATCAATCCATTTCCCAACCGTAGGTGCGACATAATTTCTCATTTGCTCTAATAAATCATCAATATTGTCACTTACTAGAAGCATTTCTCGATTAACTTCTTTCAATAATCCTTTAGTGGTCATCGTTTTTAATAATTCAATTAATGAATTGTAAAAACCATTTACATTTAGTATTGCGATCGGTTTTTTATGAAGTCCTAATTGCGCCCAAGTCAGCATTTCGAAAAGCTCTTCTAATGTTCCAAAACCTCCTGGAAGTGCAATTACGCCATCGCATAAATCGTTCATTTTGGTTTTTCTTTCGTGCATGCTTTCGACTAAAATTAATTCAGTTAAACCTAAATGCGCGATTTCTTTGGACCTTAAAAAATTAGGCAATACACCAATTACTTTTCCACCAGCGTTTAATGCGCCATCTGCAACTGCACCCATTAGGCCTACATTTGCACCGCCATAAACTAATTCTATATTTTGTTCGGCAAGCGTTTTACCAACAAGAGTTGCCTGTTCTTCATAAATTTTTTCAGTACCAAAACTTGACGCACAGAAAACGGTTATTCTTTTCATTATTCTTTTTTTTTAGATGAGGGAGATGCAAGAAGCAAGATGTAAGATGCAAGATGTAAGATGCAAGATGCAAGATGCGAGATGCGAGATGCAAGAATCAAGAGGCAAGGCAATTATTTTTGTTCAATATTTTTTTTCTTGCCTCTTGATTCTTTCAATTAATCTCTTTTTTTCTTCAACTCATATTCAAAATACGGCACTTCAACACCATTGATGTTAAATATAAGATCCTTGATTTTTTCTGCACCAAGTTTTAGAACGGCTTTTTGCGAACGGAAATTTTCTGATCCAACATGAAAAAGTACTGAATTAACATGTTGAAATGCATAATCAATCATTAATTTTTTATTTGACTTATTGTACGGACCGCCCCAATATTTTCTTGTAATAAAAGTATAACCAATTCCAACATTCGATTTTTCAGGATTGTAATCGTAGAAACTTGATGTCCCCATTATTTCATTGGTTTTTTTATCAAGAATTAGAAACGAACTTTTAGTGAGTATCAAATCAAAAAAAGTTCTAAAAACATCTTTTTTATATCGATCTCTAACGGGATTTTGTTCCCAAATTAATGGATCGGAAGCGGCTTCAAATAAGGGTTCAAAATGTTTTTCTTCTAATGGAATTAACTTTGAGATTTCGTTTTCTAAGAAATCGGGTTGTAGATTGAAGTTTGATGTTTGCATTTTTTTGTTTTTAGTTAAAGGCTAAATTCTTTTGATTTGCACGCAGGAAACATTTTCCATTTTAATTTGCTTTCCTACTTTTTTAAGTAATCCGGTTTTAAAATCTCTTTTGAAAACAATTATATTTCCAGTTAGAACATTAGACGCGACTAAAAATTTGCCGCTTTCATCAAGGGCAAAAATTCTTGGATGCTTTCCTAAAGTAGATTGGTAACCAATATTTTTAAGCAATCCGTTTTCGGCGATAGAAAAAATGGCAATATTATTTTCTTTCCCTCGGTTTGTGGCATATAAAAATTTTCCATCAGGAGAAATATGAATATCAGAACTTTCAAAACCTACTTTTATTTTATCTGAATGTGTGGCAATGCGTTGGATTTTGTTCAAAACACCATTTTCATACTTGTAAACGCTTATTTGTCCAGCCATTTCTTCAATGCAATAGCCCCATTTTTGATTGGGGTGAAAAGTAAAGTGTCTTGGCCCAGCTTCTAAATCGGTTTTCGTAAACGGATTTTGAGTTTCCACTAAAGGCTTTTTCAGATTTTCATCAAAGTCATAACAGCGAATTTTATCTGCTCCTAAATCGGGTAAGAATAAGTAATCGCATTGCGGAGAAAACACTGCCGAGTGCACGTGAGATTTGGTTTGTCTGTCTTTATTCACACTTCCATCTGAGTAGTGAAAATTCTGTGCGATAGAATCGATTTTTCCATTTTCTAAAATAGGATAAACCGAAACGCTTCCTTCTGTATAATTAGCATTAGCAAGCCATTTTGCGCTTTTATGCACACTTACATAAACAGGGTTTTCGCCACCGCTTCTTTGACTGTTTAAAAAAGTCAAAGTTTTCGCTGAAGGATTAAATTCAAAACTGCTCACGCTTCCTGCATTTGGCGTTTTCGTGTCTGTGCAGGCATAAACATATTTTCCGTTTGGAGAAACCGTCAAATACGACGGATTCACAATATTTTTAACTGAAGTAAATTTTGTCAGTTTTCCGTTTACAGTATCCAGTTGATAAACTTGAATCGCTTCGGCTGTTTTATCTCGGTTATATGATCCTAGAAACACATAAGTGTTTTGAGAAAAAATATTGGATGTTACGAGAAATAAAAATGTTAGAAAAGTTATTTTGTTTTTCACGGTTTGAGTTTGGTTTGTTTTAAGTTTCAGGTTTCAAGTTTCAAGTTTGGCTTAGTAAAGTCGAAGCTCTTTGCGCCCTTCACCCGAAGCCTCGGGATCGCTCAGGGTGACATTGTATCTGTTTCAAGTTTCATGTTTAAGTTTTCAGTCTCACAGCAATCTAAAATCTAAAATCTGCAATCTAAAATTAATTAATCCCTTCCCACCACTGTTTAAATTCCTGTTTGTCATTTTTCAGTTCAACAACTTCACCAATCATTGGTGTGATTAAAGCAATTGGGTTTTCAGACAAACTATTCAATTCGGTTATTTTTTTCAAAGGTTCGTCCCAAGAATGTAGTGATAAAGCAAATTTAGAAGAATGCACTGGAAACACACGTTTTACTTTCAAATCATTCATGGCCTTTATCACATCTTCTGGTAAATTATGGATGTATTTCCAACTCTGATTATATTGGCCATTATCAATTAAAGCAACATCAAACGGACCGTATTTTTCGCCAATTTCAGCAAAATGTTTGTCGTAACCGCTGTCTCCACCCAAATACATTTTAAAATCTTTACTTTCTAAAACAAAAGAAGTCCAAAGCGTATTACATCTTTTAAAACCTCTACCCGAAAAATGTCTTGATGGAGCAGTATGAATGGTTAAATTTTCGTCTAATTGAATAGTGCTGAACCAATCTTTTTCAATAATTATTTCAGATGGAAATCCCCAAAACTCTAAATGCGAACCTACACCAAGTGCGGTGATTATTTTCTTGGTTTTAGGTTTTAATTTTAAAATAGTTTCATAGTCCAAATGATCATAATGATCGTGCGTAATCAATAAATAATCAATTTCTGGAAGATCGTCGACAGTATAAATATCGGTTCCTTTAAACGATTTTGTTGTTCCTGGAATAGGAGAGGCGTTTCCGCTGAAAACGGGATCAATTAAAAATCGTTTTCCTTCCAACTGAATAAAATAAGATGAATGTCCAAACCAAACCAAAATATCTTGATCTAAAGAAAGTTCTTTTAAATTGGTTTTTAAAGACGGAATCAAATCAGTTGGAAATTTTCTTTCTACTTTTTTGAAGAAGAAATCAAACAAAACTCCAGGCATGCTTGCTCCTTCTGCAAGATCTGGCGTAAAACTCTGATTTTCGAATTTTCCGTTTTTATATTGTGGCGAATTCTGAATTAAAGTCAATCTCTCGCCAGACGGCGCTTTTCCAAATTTAGGATGCTGTAGAAAAAAGTAAACGGCAAGTACTATTATGAATAATAGAATTAAGAATGTAATCATTTTATTTTGAGGGATATAATTTTTGAGTGTGTTGAATAGAAAGTAAAATTATTTGTTTTAAAATTTCTAAATCAATGTCACTTAATTTTTTGATGTATATGCAAGCTTTTGAAGAAGTATGTTTTCCTAGTTTCGGTAACAGTTCGTCTCTTTTTTCTTCTGGCAGATAAAAATAAACAGTCATTGCTGTTTTTCTTGGCGAAAATCCAGCCAATGGTGCATCGCCTTCGTGTCCGCTATCGTATTTGTAATGATAACTTCCAAAACCAATAATGCTTGGTCCCCACATTTTGGGTTCAAAACCTGATGTTTCTTGTATTATTTTAAGAAGTTCAAAAGCATCTTTTCTTTTAACTTCATTTTCGACAGCGTTAATAAAATCAGTAACGCTTTCTGTTGTTTCGGTGGTTTTATTTTTTGCCATTTTGAGCATTATTTTTCTTTACTAAATCGCTTTTAAGCAAAAAGTTTTTGATTTTAAATTCGGTTGCATAAAATAAATTCGAATCTTCTGGCATTTGGTTTTCCATCGCAATCAGACTAATATCATTTTCTGGAAAATAAATATTTACAGAAGAAAAACCATCGCCCAAACCAGTGTGTCCAAGATATTTTACACCTTCTTCTTCAACAATTCTAATTCCGTACCCATAAGGCTGTTTTTCTTTTCCGAAGAAATTGTGTTGAGATAGAATCGTATTTTTACTTAATAGCTGATACGATTCTGGTTTTAAGATTTTGCCTTTATGCAAATTGTTATTCCAAATTGCTAAATCTGAAACGGTTGAAATAACTCCGTCTGCTCCTAAATTGTCATCATTTATAAAACCTGGTTCAACAGCAGTAAGCGCATTTTTATTGCTGTAATATCCGGTAGCTAAATTTTGAGTCTTATTTTTAGCATAACAAAAAGTATGATTCATTTTTAATTTTGTAAAAAGGGATTCGGCTACTTCTGTATAACTTTTTTTCGTGGTAAATTCAACAATTTTCCCGATTAAACTATAGTTTAAATTTCCATATTTAAATTGCGTTCCAGGTTTAAAAGCCAATGGTTTTTGCAAATCGATAATTCCGTGCGAATGATTTAAAAGCTGATGAACGGTAACCGAATCTGCCCAAGTTTGGGTAAGTTCTGGCAAATATTTTTTGATTGGAGCATTCAAATCTACTTTTCCTTTTTCTACTTCTAATAAAAGTAAAACCGCAGCAATTAATTTGCTGTTGGACATAATTTCAAATTGCGTATCAATTTTCAAAGGTTTTTTGGTTTCAAAATTCGAAAAACCTTCTGCTATAGAATACAGCGTTTTTTCGTTTTGCGAAATCAAAACCGTTCCATTGAATTTAGGATTTGAAGTTTGAATTATACTATCAATACTTTTTTTAAGATTGTCTTTTTTTTGTGCTGAAGAATGGCAGCTAGTTAAGACTACTAAGAATAATAAGGAAATTTTGGCTATGAAGTTCATTTTGGTGGTTAGGGGGGGGCTTTTGTTTTATGTTTCAGGTTTCAGGTTTCAGGTTTCAAGTTTCAAGTTTCAAGTTTCACGTCTTGCAGGTAACTTCAAACCTGAAACTTGAAACAAAATTAATTTTAAAACATTCCGTTTTTGTTAATAGAATCTTTAGGAACAGGTTGTCCGAGATCCCAGAGTTCGACTATTTTATCATCCTTAAATTTTAAAATGTGAACTACCGCAAAACCAATATCTTCTGAATTTTGTTTTAAATGAGAATGTACAGCAACGAATTTATCATCTTCTAAAATATGATGGATTTTGAAAATTTTATTCGGATTGGTTCTGGCAGATTCTTCCATGGCAAGCATTAAAGTATCTGCATCGCCTTTGAAGTAGGCGTTGTGGTGTTTGAAATTCTTTCCGACATACAATCGAAAACCTTCGTGAGGATGCCCTTTTGCTGCCAATTTCAGGAAGTTTTTAGCGATTTCTTTCTTAGTCATGATTCAAGATTTAAAAGCAAACTAAGTTATGAAATAAAGCGCTATAAATTTTGTAGAAAAGGATTAGAAATTTATAAAATTAAAGGGCTTTAGAAAGCTAATTTCGAGTTACTTTTTCATTGCTTCTGTTTTCAAATTAGCAGGCATTTTTTCAATTGCATAACGTAATGCAGTACGGGGCATTACCGCTTTCTTTGAAACGACATAATCAAACACTTCATTCTGATGTGATTCGCTTGCTGCTTTTAGCATCCAGCCGTAGCCTTTCTGCACCAAATCATCTTTGTCTAAAAGAAGTATATCAGCCAATTCTAAAATGTTATCTAAAAACAATCCTTTTCGTGCAGGAATAATTAATGTAACGGCTGCTGCGCGTTTAACCCATCGGTTAGTGGATTTTGCCCAATTCGTCAATTCTAAAATATATTCAGGATACATCATGATAAACGTACCAATTGTATGGTTGCATAAAGTATCGCAGGTCGCCCAATTTGAGACGTAATTCTGAAGCCAACGGCTGAAAATTATGAAATCTTCCCGCTCATAATGTTTGCGCAAAGCATATGACCAATTGCAAGCAATAATGCATTCTTCAAAATTACCTGAGTGCCAAAGCTCTTCGCATAAATCAAAAATTTCTGTTTTATTTTTTCTTTTAATTTCTGTAAAATATGCTTTACTAATTTGATTGACAATGGGAACTTTCACGCCATACGATTTGATTTCTTCTTTGAAGAATCGTTGCGAACCGTTTTTTGTTTTTTCATCAATACTTTCATTTAGTGTTTGACGAATTTGTTCGATAATTGTTTTCATTCTATACTAATTGTATTGAAAGGCTTTATTATCGCTTTTTATCGATAATTCTAGAAGCTAAATATGCCATTGGAATATAAGCGAAAATTAAATCTACAAAACCAAACCAAATAGGAGATGGCAAAGTAAAAATCGTGACAATACCTCCAAACAAAAAGAAAGCTCCAATTCCAAAAGCTAGTTTGGTTTTGTGTTTAATTGCGGTAATAGCTGTGGTTAATGCTCCTGCGAAAGTACCGATTGCGTGCGCCAAAAATGGGAAAAGAAAATGCTTTGGCTCAAATAAATGCATGGTTGCTTTTAAACCTTCAGTAGTAGTAGCATCTGCGCCATTTGGAGCGGGAATTATGGAGCTGCTTAATAAAATAATGCTCATATTGACAATACTGCCAATAACAAGCCCTGCAATTACAGCCAAAGTATTTTTTAAAAATGGATTCATAATTTTCACTTTTTAGCTAACGAATTTATGAAAAATAAAGCAATTAGTTAAAAGATTGCCTGAATTCTAAAGGAGAAGTGTTCGTTTTGGTTTTGAATAATTTGCTAAATGATTGCTGATGTTCAAAACCGAGTTCAAACGCAATTTCGCTGATGGATAATGTAGTGGTTGAAAGCTTTTCTTTGGCTTTTTCAATTAATTTATTGTGAATGTGCTGTTGAGTGCTTTGACCTGTATGCGTTTTTAATAGTGCGCTTAAATAATTAGGAGAAACGTTTAAATTTTCGGCGATAAATTGTACTGTCGGAAGTCCTTCCTGTTTCAAAGAATCGTCAGTAAAATGATCTTCGAGCAATTTTTCTAAACGTGCTAAAATCTGATGACTGCTTATTTTTCGAGTGATAAATTGTCTATTATAAAATCTTTCGGCATAAGTCAGAAACAATTCGATTTGGGCAATAATTACATCTTGGCTAAACTTATCGATATTAGATTGATATTCTTGCTGAATATTTTTTATGATATCAATGAGCATATTTTCTTCTTTATCAGAAAGATGTAGCGCTTCATTGACTGCATAGCCAAAGTAATCATATTGTTTGATTTTCTGGGCAAGCGGCGTATTCCAAAGAAAATCAGGATGAATCAATAATGACCATCCTGTGTGCAGCATTTCGGCATTTCCTTCTATAGAAAAAACTTGTCCCGGCGAAAGAAATATTAAAACTCCTTCTTTAAAATCATATTCCTGTTGCCCGTATCGCATCTTTGCGTTGGCATTTCTTTTTAAAGCAATCGAATAAAAATCTAGCATTAAGCTTTTTGGTTCTTCGCTATTCAAATATTTTAAGTCTTCAAAATTGTAAACGCTAACCAAAGGATGTTCGGGTTTAGGCAAATCTCTAAAATCATGAAATTCGCTTATTGTTTTAAATCGAAAAGGTTGCTGATTTGCCATGCTACAAAGTACTTAATTTTGATTGAAAATAGAAGCAAATTCTTTAGCATAATCTGCTAGTTTTGTTTTTCCTAAAACTGCTGGACGATTTTTATAATAATCTTCAGCAAGCAAACCGCTGTAAAGCGCAGCGTACATTTCTACCAGACCTTTGGCAATTTTGGGTTGCATTCCAACAGCAATTAATCCGTTTAGTGTTTCTTCGTCGCTTGTCAATTTCCATTTTAAATCTGGATTTCCGATTGCTTCTCCCAAAATTTCTGCGGTTTGATCTCCAGAGAGTTCTTCGCTCGCCACATAACGTATTTTTTTTCCGTCAAGCGGAGTAATAAGTTCTTCGGCAATTGCTTCTGCAATATCTTTTGGAGAAACCCACGGAATCAATTGGTCAGCGCCATAATTTGCAGCAATAAATCCTTGATTTTTAATCATCGTGATATAAGCCAGCAGATTGTAATGAAAAGAAGTCGGACGCATAAATGTAATTGAAACATCTGAGAGTTTGTTCAAAACCGCTTCGATTTCATTATAACGCTGAATAATTCCAGAACCTTTTTCTAAATGTGCACCAATACTGCTTAAAAATACGACACGTTTTACGCCAGATTTTGCGATAGCCTCGGCGTAATTATTTCCAATTGTATGCGTAAAAGCATCCAAATCAAGATTCGGATCAAAATAATTTGCACGCGGAATCATGCAATATACGGCATCTGCTCCTGTAAATGTTTCAGTTAAAAAAGTGACATCATTTACAGAACCAATCGCAGCTTGAGCACCAAGATTTTCAATTTCCGATTTTCTTTCGGTACTGCTTGCAATAACTGTAATTTGGTGTCCTTCATTTAATAAAGCTTTCGCTAAAGGCTTGCTAATGTTCCCTAAAGAACCTGTAATTATAATTTTCATAATACTATTTTTTTGATGATACAAAGTTGCAAAGCATCAGCAAAATAGATTTAGCCAAATCTATGATTGACGTAGCCTAAAATAGTATTATGAAATGTGATTCTATTTTGCAGACAGCTTTCTTTCCGTTTCAATTTGAGGTTTTCCAGTGGCATTTGGCATGCCTTTTCCGGTTTCAATTAGTTTTTTCAAACTATTTTCTATGTAATTGCTCCAACCTGCTTTGCAAACATCAAAACATTCGTATTCTGGAACCAAACCGACATGTGTAAAAGTGAGTTTTGTTTTGTCGTTTTCTTTTGAAATATCAAAAACGGCTGTCGTATTTGTCCATTCTGTATCATCTTTGGTAAAGCTGAAATAGTTTTCTTCAATCAGCCAGACGATTTTCTGATTCGGAATTACTTCAATCAATTTGATTTTACAGCGATGAACATCTTCGTAATGATATTTAAATTCGTCACCTTGATTGGCTGTTTTTCCTTCAATTTCTTCAGACCACCAGCCTCGAACATTTTGTATGGCTTTAAAAACTTCTTCTGGCGATTGATCTACAATTATAGTTGTGGTAAAATCGTGTGCATTCATAATGAATTGATTTTTAAATTAGTAATGTAAATTTACAATCTAAAAATCAATTGATTAAGGTGTTTAAAAGACAATTTTAAGGGGTGTTTCGGACAGGTGGATTTTAGATTTTGGAATTTTGAAATTTCAATATTGTTTTAATTTTTTCTGGAATTTTAGTAATCAGTTCAAAGTGTTTTTCCATTACATTTTCCAGTTCCAAAGTTCCTCCTAAAATTATCATTTCTTTATTTGTAAAGCGTTTTCCAAGACGATCTTCGAGCATGATTTTTTCCATGCTTTGTGCGATTTCAATTTCGTGTAAAAAAGCATTTGGGTGACCCGCTGTGCAAATTACAAGTCCGTACGGAATGGTTTTCATTTTTCTGGAAGTTTCGTTTTGTCCGTAGGCATATCCTACTGAATATACACGGTCAAACCAGCCTTTTAGTTTTGCTGGACAATCGCTCCACCAAACGGGATATAAGAAAATAATGCAACCTGCTTTTTCTATTTTTTCTTGCTCTGCCAAAACATCTGCAGGAATAGGAAGCTGTATTTTTGCAAAACCTTCGCGTTCGTATTCTGCTTCAGACATATCGCTAATAAAATTGGATGCATACAAATCGGAGATTTCTATATTCCAGTTTTCATTAGCCAAAACAGATTTCAATTTTTCTAAAACCTGAAATGTGTATGATTTTTTGCTCGGATGTGCGTAAACAATTAGAATATTCATTTTCAGACTTTTTAAAGTTAGAATGTTTTAAGTTTAATCTGATTTGTACGAAAATACAAATTATAATGAAATAAAATTATTCTTCAGAAAATTCTAAAATATCGCCAGGCTGGCAATCCAAAACTTTGCAGATGGCCTCGAGTGTGCTGAAGCGAATGGCTTTTGCTTTACCCGTTTTTAAAATGGAAAGATTGGATAAAGTTAAATCTACTTTTTCTGAAAGCTCGTTTAATGACATTTTTCTCTTTGCCATCATGACGTCTAAATTTACTATTATAGGCATAATCTTTTCTTTAAATAGTTAAGTCAATTTCAGATTGAATTTCGATTCCTCTTTTAAAAATCTGTCCTACAACTAACATTACAATTGCCATAAAAACCCAAATGCTATGTCCTTCCAGATTAAGTGATTCTAGAGAGGGAAGTTTTACGCCATTAAGCATTAGCCAATTGTTGAATTTGAAAGCCCAGAAGGAAAATAGTCCGATACCGAAAGCAAGATAGGAAAGATAGGATATGAATCGTCCCATTTCGGCAGTAAAAGGCTGTTCTATATTTAGTTTTTTCTCATGCAGCATTTTTACAATTAGATAGAACATAATTGCTTTTAAGATGGCTACAATACTGATAAAACATATTTCTTGGATGTAAAAACTAGTACTATAGTTGTATAAATCTAGTAAATCGAGAAATCGGGCATTGTACGAATTAATCGTCATCGTATAAATTCCGTTAAAGAGATACATTCCAGCTTCTACACATAAGCCAATAAAAATAATCCAAGATAAAACATTCAGGATTTTTAGGATTTGCGGTGTTCCAATTTTAATTTCCATAGTATTCAAGATTAAAAGTATGCTGCTAAAATAATAAAAATTTATTGATAAACAATAAATAAATAGTTTTTATCAAAAAAAAAATCCAGCATTAAGATTTGCTGGAGTTGCTTTTTTCTGTATTTGGAAATATATTATTTGAGTGCTTTTCTTTCGTTTTCGAGCATTTTTTCGATATTGAAATAAATTCCGTCTACATTGTAAACGCCTTTTTCAAAACTTAAAAAGTCACAATTATCTACAAGTGATTGTCCTTTGGATTCGATTTCGAAAAGATTAAGTAGGATATATTCGTGATCGACCATTAGAACATGAAAACCAGTTTCGCATTTTTTGCCGTCACCCGAAGAAAGAATTACATTCATGATGCTGTGAAATTTAAAAGCAGCAATTTTTGCGGCCACTTCATCGCCTTTTAAATGGTAAACATGAGCTAGATAATTCAGCTGTCGCAAGTCAAAAGGAAAGTCGTTTAAAGAATTATTGGCTAGTTTTATAATTTCATCATAATCGGAAGTTTCTAGTTTTTCTTTGGCGTAATATTTACGAAGTTTTTCGTCTTCTGGTGATGTCCAGAATGCGTTGTATTTGGGTTGAAAAACGTAGCCAAGATACAAATGGCGGTATTCATCATGCGTTAAAAGAGTATCATTTTTTACCAGTCGTTCCATTAATTTCGGATAAAAAAACTTTGAATTTTTATCGTTAATTTCTTTTTCGATGGCTTTGTAATCTGGTTTTGTAAATCCAATTTCTTGGGCGTTGATCTGAAATCCGAAACAAAAAATAATAAGAAAAACTAGTTGTTTTAGCATGATTTATATGGTTTTAGGTTAGGGTTTTGGTCTAACTAGAATACAAATTATTTTAACACAAAATCTTCTTATAAATACAGATGCGTGAAGGATGGGAGCGGCATCTCCCGATTTAGAAAAACAAGGATTTTAACCCGTAGTTTTTGTTAATCGGGAATATTGCGGACAGCCTGACCTGAGGGGCACGCCCAAATAAAACTGAAACTTATTCTTCTGGAGTATCAGTAATCCATTTTCCTTTTTCTTTGGCAATATCGATTAATTTCTGCCCATGTTCGGTCATTAAATTTTGCTGAATCATACGTTCGGCTCTTTCGATATTGGGTTTGCTCCATTTGCTGGTTTTGGGGTTTCGATGGGAGAAAGTAAGATAATAGCTTTCGGCATCGCGTTTCTTGCAGAGACTGTCAATCCAACCGAAACATAGTGCTTCTTCGGTCGCTTCGATTAAGTTTACGCTTTCTGTTTTGCTTTTTTTATGGTATAAGATTAGCCAAACCGATTTTTCTGTCTGGCTATTTTTCTCAAGCCAAGTGCGCCAATCTTTTCTGGTTGGGGCGTAAACTGCTAATTTTCCGTCTTTAGTTTCCATCTTTTTAGTTTTATTTTATAAAGGTAAAGCGGGTTTGTGACAACAGTGTGTCAGCAATAAAATTAAAATAAAATATTGAAAACTAATTTGTTATGCTTTTAGGGGTTATTTTAAACGAAGTAGTTCGCCTTTTCGTTTGACAATGTTTTTGTAATCCCATTGAATTTCTCGGCTTTTTTCTAACCAGCGTTTCAGATCTTGTTCGTTTATTTGGTCGACGTTTGTATAGCGTTTTTCTGCGGCTTTAAAGGAGCCTTCGTTTTGAAGTTTTTCTTCTTCAAAAGATTGCCCGCTCCAGAAAAGCAATCTAACAGAATCTTTTAATTTGCTATAGCCTACAATCGGATTTCCGTCTAAAAACCAAACGGGATGCGCGTGCCAGATTTTATTTTCGGCATCAGATAGATTTTTACTTATGATGGTGTAAAGAGCATTGCAAATTTCTTTGTTTTCTGCAGTCTGAGAATTGTTGTAATCTTGAATCTGACTCATATTCTTTAGCATTTAGGGTTATTTTACATCTTTGGTTAACTCAAATAGAATATACATTCCGTTGCTAGAATTTCCTCTCGATTTTTCTGTAAATCCTTTTTTATGATAAAATTTAATTGCTTTGGTATTGCTTACAAGGCATTTCAAAGTAATTGGAAAACTAATTTTTTGTATGGCGGCTTTCAATAATTCAGTGCCAATGCTATTTCCTTGATATTTATTGGCAATGTAGAGATGATGAATAAAATTGTTGGGCGTCCAGATTGAAATAAAACCTACGGGAATATCGTCTATGAAAGCCGTTAAAATGAATTCTCCTTGCGTTTGCTTATCGAAATCTTCTAACTTGAATTCTGATGTGTCTTGATCTGTAAAGGTGAGTTGTCTTTCGTTTAAGAAAAGCTCTCTTAGATGTTGCAAATCGACATTTCTGGATTCTACTATGCGTAACATTTGCAATTTAAATTTATTTGTCTCTTTTAAGGACGATAGTGGTTTCTTCATTAGAACTATTAAAACTTGTAGCTCTTTTTCCTTCTAGACTAATGTTGAATTTGATTTCGTCATTGCTTTTGAATTCTACTATGGCTAGAATTCTTCCTTTTTCAATTGTTTTTCCTTTTTCAAGGGATGAAGCAATAATGTCTAAAGTTATGGGAACTTTAGATTCATCGATTTCATATTTTAAAAACCCTTTTTGTCCTTTGTTTTTTCCTTCTTTTACTTGAAAACCTTCGCCATTTATAAATTCACCATTAATGGTCATTGAGATAAAATTATCTGAAGTGAAAATCATTTTATTGGATTGGCCATTTGAATCGATTGCATTCCAGCGTCCAACTAAAATTTGTTTTTTGCTTTGTGCATAAGCTGCACTGGTTAAAACTAAAAAGAGTAAAAGAAATTTTTTCATTACTTGAGTTGTTTATATATCTAATTTATTGTTCTTCTAGTACAGAATTGCCTTTTGAAAGATCTCCTGATGTCCATTGCCAGGTTTCATGAAGTCTAATTTTTCCGTTTTCTAAAATTTCAGGTTTAGAAGTGCAGACTCCGGTCATTAACTCTCCTTTTTCATTAATTTGATGATAACGCATTTCGATAGTGCCTTTTTCATTTACTAGGCCGATAAGGTGGCCTTTTTTTATTTTTCCTCCTGAATATTCTGAGGTTAAAATTACTCCTTCCTGTTTATAATGAAATGCTGTTTCACTAGATGTTTCTCCGTTTTCACTATTGCTAATAGGTTTGAAAATTTTATTATTGTAATCGATCATTTTTAATCCCGTTAAGAAGAAGACAAGATAAATAAAAAATCCGACCTGCTTTCGCAAATCGGATTTTTATAAATTGAAAATTATATATAACTCCGTAAAGATCTTTTTAATCTTTACATTGTATATTTTTACAAGTGAATTACTTCGCCGTAAGCATCAGCTACAGCTTCCATAACAGCCTCGCTCATTGTTGGGTGAGGGTGGATCGATTTTAAGATTTCGTGACCAGTAGTTTCCAGTTTACGAGCTACAACTGCTTCAGCAATCATATCTGTAACACCAGCACCAATCATGTGGCATCCTAACCATTCTCCGTATTTAGCATCGAAGATTACTTTTACGAATCCGTCAGCAGCTCCAGCAGCTTTTGCTTTTCCAGAAGCTGAGAATGGGAATTTACCAATTTTTAATTCGTAACCTTTTTCTTTAGCTTGTTTTTCTGTTAAACCAACAGAAGCGATTTCTGGAGTTGCATAAGTACAACCAGGAATGTTTCCGTAATCGATTGGGTCAACGTGTAAACCTTTGATTTTTTCCACACAGTTGATGCCTTCAGCAGAAGCAACGTGAGCTAAAGCTTGACCTGGAGTAACGTCTCCAATTGCGTAGTATCCAGGAATATTAGTTTCGTTGTAAGCGTTTACTAAGATTTTATCTCTGTCGACAGCGATACCAACTTCTTCTAATCCGATGTTTTCGATGTTTGTTTTGATTCCAACTGCAGAAAGTACGATATCAGCCTCAAGAATTTCTTCTCCTTTTGCTGTTTTTACAGTTGCTTTTACTCCATTTCCAGAAGTATCAATTTTTTCTACAGAAGAGTTAGTCATGATTTTCACACCCGCTTTCTTCATAGAGCGCTCCATTTGTTTAGAAACGTCTTCGTCTTCTACTGGAACGATGTTTGGCATAAATTCTACGATAGTAACATCTGTTCCCATTGAATTGTAGAAGTGGGCAAACTCAACTCCAATAGCTCCAGAACCAACAATGATCATAGATTTTGGTTGAGTTGGCAAAGTCATTGCCTGACGGTATCCAATTACTTTTACACCATCTTGAGGTAAGTTTGGTAACTCACGAGAACGAGCACCAGTTGCGATGATAATGTGGTCAGCGCTATATTCTGTAACTTTATTGTCTTTATCAGTAACGTCAAGTTTTTTTCCTGGTTTTAGTTTTCCAAAACCTTCAATAACGTCAATTTTGTTTTTTTTCATTAAGAATTGAACTCCTTTGCTCATTCCTTCCGCAACACCACGGCTACGTTGAATAACAGCTGGGAAATCTTTATCAAATTCAGAAACTTTCAATCCGTAGTCAGAAGCGTGTTTAAGGTAATCAAAAACCTGAGCAGATTTTAAAAGCGCTTTTGTTGGGATACATCCCCAGTTAAGGCAAACTCCACCAAGATTTTCTTTTTCTACTACAGCTACTTTAAAGCCTAATTGAGAAGCTCTAATCGCTGTTACATATCCTCCAGGACCACTTCCTAAAACAATAACGTCGTATTTCATTTTTTTTGTTTTTAGTATTAACTATCGAAAATGAAGTTTGTATTTCCGAAACTCATCTTTCGATTTCTTCTTTTGTTATTTGTGTTTGCGAATTTAAGGATTTATTTTATATGAACGCCTTTAAATTTGTTTTTAAAGTCAGCCTTTTTGTTCTTTTCACAGAAACCAAAGTAATTGTGAATTGTAAATTGTGAATTATGAAGTGTTTTTTGCGATTTAGTGAAAAGTGGTTATTAATTGTGAGTTGCGAATTGCTAATTGTGAATGGTTAATTGTAAAATGTGAAATGTGAAATGTGAAATGTGAAATGTTTTTGCGAATAAAAAAATAAGCCACAGATTATTAGGATTAAAATGATTTTTTGAATCAGTGTTAATCTGTGTAATCTGTGGCTACTTATATATTCTTTGTCACTCTGAGCGGAGTCGAAGAGCTTTACGTGGGACTTCGACTTCGCTCAGCCTGACAATTGTATTCAATTAAAAATTAAAAATTTAGAATTAAAAATGACGAGCTCGGTTTACATTTGGAATTTCCCAACTCATAATTTATAATTAACAATTCATAATTATATTTTAACGTGTCCCCAGTTTTCTCCGCTGGCAATTCTTCTGATTTGCATTTCGCTTACGCCAAATTGTTTTGCAATCATTTTTAGACGTGTTTTTTGTTCGGGTCTTGCTAGGATTTTTTTAATTAACATCACTTTTGTGGTCGTTAATTTTCGTCCATCTGCTTTTAGATTGTGTTCAATTAAGTTCTTTTTTGCTTGAATAACACGTGGACTTTTGCGGCTGTGCGCCATCATTTCTTGTTTGGTCGCCCAGCGTAAATTGCTCATATCATCATTGGCTCTGTTGTAATCTAAATGAAGCACATAAGTTTGTTCTTCAGATTCTTTCGGAATAAAATATTGGGCAACTAATTTGTATAAGAAAAGATATTTGTTTACGATTTTATCGTCTTTTTTAACCTTAAAACGGAAAGTTGGATATCCGTCGCTTAAACCTCCTTTTAAAATGCGTCCGTTTTCAATTTCGTCAGTAAAACTGATTAATCGACCTCTGTTTGAAATGGCGTATCTTAATTGTAATGAGGCATTTATTTCTATTTCTTTGAATTTTTCATCAGGATAAAATCTATTTTGTGGCATTGTCTTTTACATTTGATTTCTATACTCTCAAAGATAAAGAATAAACCAAAAATTCCTGCTATCTAACTGATTGTGAAAGGCCAATTTTATGATTTCTATAACGCTAATTTAACGTTTTAGCATCTTTTTGATAGTTTTTAGTCGGATTTTAATTCACAATTTAGGAATACTGCAGTTTTTTAATTTAGGAAACGAATATTAATTTATAGCCAAATAATTATTAATTTATTATTTGGGACCATTTTTGAAAGTAGCAATTACGTTTTTTGCAACTAAAAATCCCTTAAGATTCAGCCAAAAGTTCCATTCAAAATTCAGTAGGCTTTTTGAATGGAAATGTTTTTTTATATCTTTAATTTAGATAATGTAGTGAAAGCTTAGTTAGCTACAGCAAATTGCGAGTCGTATAAATTTTTATAATACCCATCCGTTTTTTGCAATAACTCTTGATGTGTTCCCTGTTCAACAATCAATCCTTTGTCCATCACCACAATTTGATCTGCATTTACGATTGTTGCTAATCTGTGGGCAATTATAATCGAAGTCCTTCCTTTTGTAATGGTTTCGGTTGCTCGTTGAATCATTTCTTCTGAATAGGTATCAATAGAAGAAGTCGCTTCGTCCAAAATCAAAATACTTGGATTACTTACATAAGAACGTAAAAAAGCAATCAGCTGGCGTTGTCCAGAAGAAAGCATAACGCCTCGCTCTTTTACATCAAAATCATAGTTATCAGGAAGATTCATAATAAAATCATGGACACCAATTTTCTTCGCTGCATCTATTACTTTATCTCGTGTAATTTCTGGATTGTGCAAAGTGATATTATTGTAAATAGTATCAGCAAACAAAAAGACATCCTGCAAAACGACCGCAATCTGTTTTCTTAAGGAAGCTAAAGTATAATTTTCGATATTTTCTCCGTCAATGGAGATGTTTCCGCTGTTAATTTCGTAAAAACGATTCAATAAATTAATAATAGTAGATTTTCCTGCGCCTGTAGAACCCACAATAGCAATAGTTTGTCCAGCTGAAACCGATAAATCGATTCCTTTTATAACTTCTTCTTCTGGAATATAACTGAAACGAACGTCTTTAAAATCGATTCTTCCATTAAAAACTGGTGCTTCAATTGTTCCTGTGTCTTGAATGTGATCTTGTGTGTCGATAATATCAAAAACACGATTGGCGGCGATCATACCTAATTGCATCTCGTTAAATTTATCTGCAATTTGCCTCAATGGGTTAAAAAGCATTCCGATAAACATCGTGTATGAAAACAAATCTCCAAAAGTCGTAAAATGATCTCCATTCAAAATTCTAAATCCACCATAAACAACAACCAAACCTAAAGTGATAGACGAAATAATATCAGCAATTGGGAAGAAGATCGAGTTATATAAAATGGTCTTAATCCAAGCAACTCTGTGCTTGTTGTTGATTTCTTCAAAGTTTTCGGCTTCGATTTTTTCGCGACTAAAAAGCTGTACGATTTTCATTCCTGTTACACGTTCCTGTACAAATGAGTTCATGTTGGCAATCTGTGTTCTTACTTCTTCAAAAGCAACCTGCATTTTACGCTGAAAAATTCGTGTAATGTAAACCAAAATCGGCATGGCAACTACTACAATCCAAGTCAATTTCCAGTTCATGTAAAACATGAAAATAAGAACCACAACCATTTTCATCAAATCGCTTATAATCATAAACAAACCTTGGCTGAAAATGCGGGCAATCGATTCAATATCAGAAACGGCTCTCGTAACCAATTGGCCAACAGGAACTAAGTCAAAATACTTCATTCTGAAGCTCAAAATGTGCTTGAAAAGTTTGGTTCTGATGTCTTTTACAATATCTTGTCCGAGCCAGTTTGCCCAATAGACAAAGTAAAACTGAGAAAAAACTTCCATCAGCAAAACGACTCCCATCAAAATGATATACAGCAATAATCCCATTTTATCATGAGTTTTGATGTAGCCATCCACCGTTTCTTTAAGTAAATATGGTCGAAGTGCAGCGAAGATTGAAAGTGAAATGGCAAATACAATTACGCCATAATAACGCCATTTATAAGGACGCGTATATTTTAAAATTCTTTTGAATAATCCGGTATCGAATGCTTTTGCTTTCATTTTTTTTAACGCTTTAAGCTTTAGGCTCTAAGCCGTAAGCTATTGGCAATAAGCAGTAAGGAATAAGCCTAAAGCTTATTGCCTAAAGCTTAAAGCTTATAAATAATCGTAATAAATATTGGTTAAGTATAAACCATGTGCTGGGACAGAAAACCCTGCTTTTTCTCTGTTTTTGCTGGCAATTATAGTTTCAAAATCTGCCAGCGTGATTTTGTGTAATCCAATATTAATTAAAGTTCCTACAATTGAGCGAACCATATTTCGTAAAAACCGATTTGCCGAAATAGTAAAAATTAATTTTTCGTTTTCTTGTTTCCAGTATGCCTCAAAAATCGTGCAATCAAACGTATTTACATCAGTATTAACTTTTGAAAAGCATTGAAAATCTGTATGCTTTAGTAATAGTTGTGCCGCTTCATTCATTAAATTGATGTCCAATTTCTGTGTAACATACCAGCTCAGTTCCTGTAAAAACGGATTTTTTACTGTATTGATATGATATTCATACGTTCGCTTTGTAGCATCAAATCGGCAATGTGCTTCATCGTGAACTAAAATAATATCAAAAACGGCAATGTCTTTTGGTAAATAAGAATTCAGTTTATAAATCAAAACCGGAATATCTAAGATTTTTTCTGTGTCAAAATGACCGTACATTTCGCTTGCATGAACGCCAGTATCTGTTCTTCCGGCACCCATGATGCTAATAGTTTCATTTAATAAAACAGAAAAAGCCTTGTTTAAAGTTTCTTGAACTGAAGAAGCATTTGGCTGTATTTGCCAGCCATGGTAATGGGTTCCGTTATAAGCAAATTGAATAAAATATCTCATTTTAAGGGACAGGGGTTCTGAGGGGCAAAGGTACAAAGGTTTTTTGATTTTAGGTGACAAAGGTTGAAAGTGACAAAGAGACAAAGGTGTTTTTTGCGTTTTTTAATTGTAGAGACGCACTGCAGTGCGTCTAACTCCAGATTGACAAATAGTAAATATCAAAATAGGATTACGTGTCTAAAGAAAAACTTTGTAGCTTTGTTTCTTTGAACCTTTGTCCCTTTAAAAAAATGACTAAAATACTCCTTCTTTCAGATACTCACAGCCACATTGATGATACTATTTTAAAATACGTTGCGCAGGCAGATGAAGTTTGGCATGCTGGAGATATTGGAGATTTGAAGGTTACGGATACTATTAAAAAGCTAAAGCCTTTGCGAGCGGTTTATGGAAATATTGACGATGCAAAGGCGCGATTGGAATTTCCTTTAAACAATCGTTTTTCTTGTGAAAATGTATCGGTTTGGATTACGCATATTGGGGGATATCCTGGGAAATACAATCCAAATGTTAGGGAAGAGCTAGCTTTGAATGCGCCAAAATTATTTATCTGTGGGCATTCACATATTTTGAAAGTGATGTTTGATAAAAAGAATAATTTACTGCATATGAATCCGGGGGCGGCAGGGAAAAGCGGTTTTCATAAAGTGAGAACGATGCTTCGATTTGTAATTGATGATGATAAAATTAAAGATCTGGAAATTATCGAAATAGGAGCGAAGTAATTAATGAGGCAACGGAATCTGGATTTTTATTCTGGTTCCCTGATTTTCTTTTGAAATAATAGACAAGGTTCCTTTGTATTTTTTGATTCGCGCCCTAATTCTGTTTAAACCAAAACCTTCTGCGTCTTTCAGTTTGTGTGTTTTAAAACCAATACCGTCATCGTAAATACTGAAAATTAACTGATCTTGTTTTTCGGTCAAAGAAAGCACTGCTTTTTGAGCATTACTGTGTTTGGTAATATTGCTGAACAATTCGCTGACAATAAAATAAATCTTCATTTCGAATTTTTCAACGTATCTTCTGGTAATCGGAATGGAGTTTGAAAATTCAAACGAAATGGCGGAGTTAGAATTTTTTTCGCATAAATCTTCTAAAGCATAAATTAATCCAAAACGAACCAAAAGCGATGGAACAAGATCATGAGACATATCTCTTAAAAGTTCATGCGCTTCAGATAAAATGGTTTTGGCCTTTTGTATTTCGCTTGAATTTATGTCGTGCTGTGCTGTAAAAGTATTCAAATGTAATCCTGCTGAAGATAAGAGCGAATTGATATTGTCATGCAGGAAAGAAGCAATTTTTTTGCGTTCTACTTCTTGAGAATCAATACTGGAATTTATAATATTGAGAAGGATTTTCTGTTTGGTGTTTTTTCGTTTTATTTTCTGTTTGAGTTTGTTGTTTTGGTATAAGAAATAAAATAAAAGAAAAATAATGACTGTAAGTATAATGGATAAACTGACGATTTTTTTGTTTCGCAATTGTTCTGATGTACTAAGGTGGTGATTTGGCCATTTACCGTTAATTTCGGTTTGCGGAACTTTTAAAGTATCTTTTTGCTACGCGATGCTAATGTTTTCAATAGCAAAAGATAAAAACAAGAAAATAAAAAGTTTGAAACGAAACATGAAAGCAATTTTTAAGGGTTTATCAAATTGTTTTTAAAAGCATATTTTGCTAAGCCTACGGTGCTTTTTATATGCAGCTTTTTCATGATGTTTTTACGATGCGTTTCTACCGTATGCGAACTGATAAAAAGCTTTTCGCTGATTTCTTTTCCGCTGTATTCTAAGGCAATTAGGGTTATAATTTCAATTTCCCTCGGACTCAAAATCGGATTTTCTATCATTATGTTTGAATTCAATTTTGGATTGTCTTTGAATGTATTGAAAATCTTTTTTCTAACAGCATCGCAAAAATAGTCTTGTCCTTGATAAACAGCTTCGACCGCTTCGATAATATTATCACCAGCGCAATTTTTGGTGAGATAGCCTTTTGCGCCCAATTTCATTACTTCTTTAATAATTTTTAAATCGTCATAACTGGATAAAATAATGACTTTGCAAGGCAATTGTTTTTTATTGAATTCTTTCAATGTTTCGATGCCGTCTTTTTTAGGCATGCTAATATCTAAAATCAAAATATCGGCTTTGCCTTTTGAAACATCGTCATAAACAGTTGTGCCATCTATTGAAGTTCCTGCCACTTCAAACTTTGAAACCGTTTGAAGGAGATTCGATAGTCCATCAATTAAGACCTGATGATCGTCTGCAAGATGAATCTTTATTTTTGGCGTCATGATTGTTTGAATTTGAAAAATGCAAATTTATCATGCGAAGAACATTTTTATTGTGCTCTTTAAGTTTGATTTATAACAGAATAAGACATAAAAAAACCCGAATCAAAATTCGGGTTTTCTTTCGCACAAAATAAACTAAGTTTATAGGTTTACCTCAAACGATCAACAGATTTTACAAGATCTTCGTCCTTTTTGATGGCCTTATTAGCTAAAACTAATAACACGATAGCGACAATCGGCATGAACATCCCAATACCTTTCTCAGAGACCTCAGTCCCTCCAGATAAATTTAGTGATCGATATACAAATAATCCTAATAAAATTAAATTTAATATTATATTAAGTCTGTTTAACACAAACTGATTTTGTCTCTTTTTAAATGAAATTATACTGATAATACTAAGCATAGTTGTTAAGCCTAATAAAACAGCATAAAGTTGATCCTGCATAAAAAAGAATGGCTTTCCTGCACTAGTTGTCCAAAGCGGAACAAAAAGCATTAAAATGCCAGTTGCAGCAAAAGCAAGAAATAAATATACAGTCTGAATTCTTTGTATCATGGTCTAAAAATGTTTTACAAAAATATATTTTCTTTTTTTAAAATACTATTGTATGATAAAATTTTATTCGTATTATTGCATCATAATACCGTAAGCACTTCATACTGCGGTCAATTCAAATTAATTATCTACCTATTCTTTTTACAGTATTTCCTTTAAAATAATTAAATTCATAGAACATTCATGTTTGATATTTCTGCATTAAAAGAAATGAAGCTTTCTGAGCTTCAAGAAATAGCTAAGTTAGCTAAAACCATAAAGATTACCGGTGTCAAAAAAGAGACTTTAATTAGTCAGATTTTAGCACATCAGGAAAGTACTCTTGCACCTGCTGAAGCTCCTCAAACTAAAGTTGTTGCTGAAGCAAAAGAAGAAAAACCAAAGCGTGCTAGAATTGCGCCGCCAAAAACAAAAGCAGCAAATACCAAAAATGCTCCCGTTTTAGAATTTGATAAAGTAGAGGAAACTGTTCAAAAAAACGATCCTGTTGCAACAGCTCAGCCAATTGCAGAAACGGCAACTGAAGCAGTAGAGGGAAATAAAGGGCCAATAGCTAAAAAAGAGCCTAAAGGCGGTAAATTCAATAAACAGGCATACGAGAAAAAAGTAGCACTGAAAAAAGAAAAAGAGGCAGTATCTAATGAAGAAGCAGTAGAAGCAGCTCCATCAGAATCAATTATTTCTGAGACCACTGCCGAAGCAGTTGAGACAGCTGAAAAAACGCCAGCAATTACTCCTACAAAAAAGATCAATCCGAATCAGAATAAAAATCAGAACCAAAACCAAAATCAAAACCCGAATCAAAATCAAAATGGGAATGGCAATGGAAACGGAAATCATAACAACCAAAACCCTAATCACAAGAATAAAAAGAACAATAACAATTTCAGAGATTCAGATTTTGAATTTGACGGAATTATTGAAAGTGAAGGTGTTTTAGAAATGATGCCAGACGGTTACGGATTTTTACGTTCATCAGATTATAATTATTTAGCTTCTCCAGACGATATTTATTTATCAACTTCACAAATCAGATTATTTGGTTTAAAAACCGGAGATACTGTAAAAGGAGTGGTTCGCCCGCCAAAAGAAGGCGAGAAGTTTTTTCCATTGGTTCGTGTGTTAAAAATTAACGGACACGATCCGCAAGTAGTTCGCGATAGAGTTTCTTTTGAACACTTGACACCAGTTTTTCCTTCAGAAAAATTCAAACTAGCCGAAAAAGGCAGTTCTATTTCAACAAGAATTATAGATTTGTTTTCACCAATAGGTAAAGGGCAGCGTGGTATGATCGTTGCACAGCCTAAAACAGGTAAAACAATGCTTCTTAAAGATATTGCAAATGCAATTGCAGCCAACCATCCTGAAGTTTATTTAATTGTTCTTCTTATTGATGAGCGTCCTGAGGAGGTTACAGATATGCAAAGAAGTGTTCGTGGTGAAGTTATTGCTTCAACTTTTGACAGAGAACCGCAAGAACACGTAAAAATCGCTAACATCGTATTAGAAAAAGCAAAACGTTTAGTAGAATGCGGTCACGATGTTGTGATTTTATTAGATTCGATTACGCGTTTAGCAAGAGCTTATAATACGGTTCAGCCGGCATCAGGAAAAGTATTAAGTGGAGGTGTTGATGCTAATGCATTGCAAAAACCAAAACGTTTCTTCGGAGCGGCTAGAAATGTAGAAAATGGAGGTTCTTTAAGTATTATCGCTACTGCATTAACCGAAACTGGATCTAAAATGGACGAAGTGATCTTCGAAGAGTTTAAAGGTACTGGTAATATGGAGTTACAATTAGACCGTAAGATAGCTAATAAACGTATTTTCCCTGCCATCGATCTTACATCATCTAGTACACGTCGCGACGATTTATTATTAGATGAGAAAACATTACAAAGAATGTGGATTATGCGTAAATATCTTTCAGATATGAATCCAGTAGAATCTATGGACTTTGTAAACGATCGTTTCAAGAAAACGAAAAATAATGAAGAGTTTTTGATTTCGATGAATGACTAGTTAGAGGGACAAAGATTCAGGAGGACAAAGGGACAAAGTTTTTCTCTTTGAGTAAAATATAGAATGCAAAAAAAAAGGATGAGTTTTACTCATCCTTTTTTTTTGGCAAAGATTAGAAGCCTTTGTTGCTTTGTTCCTCTGAACCTTTGAACCTATTTCTTATCAACTACCGGTCTTTCTGCTCTATTAGCTAAATCCCAAGCTACGACAAACGCAAGTTTTGTTCTTTTTGTTAAAGCATCGTATTCGATTTTTTGAGGTTCGTCACCTTTTTTGTGGTAATCTTCGTGAACTCCGTTGAAGAAGAAAACAGCTGGAATACCGTGTTTTGCAAAGTTGTAGTGGTCAGAACGCTCGTAGAAATGATTCGGATCTTTTGGATCATTAAATTTAAAATCTAAGTCCATTTTGATGTATTTATCATTTTGAGCTACAACAGCATTATGTAAATCAGATGATAATCGGTCTGCACCAATTACATATACGTAGTTGTTTGTTTTTGCATGCTCCACATCACGACGTCCGATCATATCGATGTTGATATCGGCAATTGTATTTGCGATTGGAAACAATGGATTTTCAGAATAATAACGAGATCCATGTAAACCGTGTTCTTCACCAGTTACGTGTAAGAACAAGATAGAACGTTTTGGTCCATGTCCTTGTTTTTTAGCTTTCGCGAAAGCTTTAGCCATTTCTATAACTGCTACAGTTCCAGAACCATCGTCATCAGCTCCGTTGTAAACTTCTCCATCTTTAATTCCAACATGATCGTAGTGTGCAGAAATTACCAAAACTTCATTTGGTTTTTCTGAACCTTCAATATAAGCCCAGATATTTTCTGAATCAGGTAAATTTTGATTGCGTTTTGCGTTCATAAATGCTGCAGGAACTGGCTGATAGTAATCTGAAGCTCCTTTTGGAAAAGAGATTCCATTTTTTTTGTATTGCTCAATCATGTAAAGACCCGCTTTTTTCTGTCCTTTAGAACCCGTTTCGCGACCTTCCATTTCATCAGAAGCAACAGTGTAAAGCATTGTTTTAAGATCTTTTTCGCTGATCGCCTTAATATATTTTGACGGATCCGAATTGTCTTTAGATGCTGTTGACTGCGTAGTTTTACAAGAGTACGCAGTAACAATTAAAAATAAAATGAGTAATTTTTTCATTCTAAATAGTTAGTGTAAATTAATAAATGTGTAAAGAACGTAAATGGTCAGTAAAAATAGAATAAAAAGTGAGTTTATTATAAAGAGCATAACGCTTTTAACAAATGACACTATTCTAGATTCGCCATAAAAACGATGATGTGCAGGATAAAAATAATAACACATCCAGATTGTGCCCACAAAAGTGGTAATGCCTGAAATAAAAGATAGTGGACTGTCTTCTCCAAATAAACCTATAATCCTGTCAACGATAAACATAATCAGGAAAATCAATAAGAGGAACGAAAAATAATGGAGCGTGAATATTCCGTGATCAAAATAATACCATCTTTTTTTGTTGTGAAAAAGCCACAAGAAAAAAGCAAAAAACGGCATGATAATAAAAAGGATTTTTGGTAGATTGTGAAAAAAAGCTTCTATGAATTTTGTGTAAATCTCTTTTTTGGTGTATTTCTCAGTGACATGACTTGCTTTTTCAACAAACCAATAGCTACTAGCATTTAGCTTTTCTTCTGGTTTTCCATATTTCTGCAGAGAATCAACTTTCTTCATATTTGCAAAAGTAAAGTACTTCCTGTCTTCCTTTTTAATATCCAAGTCTTTAGTAGCTTTAGCAATTTCTTTATTTAATTCTTTTTCGCTTTTATCGATATCACCGTTTATTTTGCTAGGAAACATAGCAATCAGTAAAAAAGTGATAAAACTGATGAAAATATACAATCTAACTGGTGCCAAATAAGACAGACGTTTTCCAGAAAGATACTCTTTAGTAAGCGTTGAAGGCTTAAAAAGCAGATTTTTTATGGTTTTCCAGAATGCATTTTCGTAATGCGTTAAATCTTCAAAAAAATGAACAAATAAATGGTGGAAAGTTTTTCTGGAATCACTGTTTTCTTGTCCGCAGTTAGGACAAAATTTTTGTTCGACAACATGCCTGCAGTTTAAGCAGGTTTTGTCTTCTCTAATTTTGTTGTGTGACATTGGCTATTTCAGTTGATTTGGTTTTGGTCTAGTTTTTTCAGTTATTATTTTTTAAGCACTTCGTTCAAGAAAAGCTGTAAATGCTCAAAAGATCTTTTAGCAGCAAGAGCGTTGTAAGCTGCGCCTTTAGAATTGTCGCTTCCAGCTTCGGGATTTGTAAAAGAGTGTACCGAATTTGCATAATAAATCATTTGCCAATCTGCCTTAGCATCGCGCATTTCTTGTTGGAAAGAAGCAATTTCTTCTTTAGGAACAAACGGATCATCAGCACCATGACAGATTAAAACTTTTGCATCAATTGTTTCTGTTTTTCTGCTGGCATCTTTTCCTAAACCGCCATGAAAAGAAGCTATTCCTTTTACATTCAAATGTCCGCGAGCAGCTTCTAGAACTCCAGTACCTCCGAAACAGAAGCCAATTGCAACGATATTGTCTGCATTTGCTCCAGATTTTACCAATTCTTTCAAAGCAGTATCAATACGTTTTTGATACGCTTCGAAATTTGTTTTATAAAAACCAGCTTGTTTTCCAGCTTCGCTAGTATTTTTAGGATAGTTTCCTTCGCCATAGATATCAGCGATAAAAACGTTGTAACCTAGTTTAGCTAATTCTTCTGCAATTCCTTTTGACGCATTATCGATTCCGAGCCAAGCTGGTAATAGCAAGATTCCAGGATTGTTGCCACTTTTTTTAGCAGATTTAATGAACAAGCCATTCAACTGTTGGCTTCCTTCGGTATATTTTACGGGTTTCAACTGCGCATTCATAAGGTTACAAAATAAGATTGCACTGAATAAAATAAGTACGGCATTTTTCATAATTTGGTAATTTTTAACAAATATCAGAAATATTATGTTACAAAAAAACCTCGCAACTAAATTATTGTGAGGTTTGTAACGGATATTTTAAAGGAATATTTTTCCTTATTATAAAGATATATTGCGTTTAAAAGCGCAGCCCAGTTCTACAATAGAATCGGTTTTATCGATGCCTGGAATTCCATCAATTTTTTCGTAAAGAATGCGACGCATGTGTTCATGATTTTTAGCAATAATTTTAATGTAAAGCGTAAAAGAACCTGTTACGTAATAACATTCGGTAATCTCCGGAATTTCTTTAAGTGCTTCAATAATTCTTTCAGAATCAGAATCTTTGTTTAATGTGAGTCCTGTAAAAGAAGCCCAGTCGTAACCTATTTTCTTCTCTTGAATAATAGGTTTGATACCGCCAATAACACCTTGTTCCATCATTCTGTTAATACGCTGATGCACCATCGTATTTGATATTTTTAAATTTGCAGCTATTGCAGAAAAAGCCATTCTTCCGTCTTTTTCTAATTCCTTAATGATGCTGATATCAAATTCGTCTAATAATTCCATTATTTTAAATTGAGTTATAAACTGTTTTATTCTTTTTAGTGAATTGCATATAGTTCCTACGGAACATTTTTATCGGAATATTATAAATTTTACCAATCTAATATTCCTAACGAATAATCACGTAGGGATTAAATATAGGTAGACAATGTCAAATATAATTTTGTACCGTAGGGACTGCATGACATTATGCAATTTTTAATATTCCGAATTCATAAAAGTAACTATTTTTTTTAATAATCATTCAAAGAATATTTCTCTCAAAAGAGATTTACTTTTTTTATGGTTAAAAAATATGCATTTTGACTTACAATTTGTTATTTATAAGTCAAAACATTATATTTAAGTTCTTTTTTAATTTAATTTTGATATTTTTGTAGAAATAAAAAGCATATTATGATAAGTACAGAAAAAACACTTTCGTCAAAATCTGAAGTTTTGATTGAAAAAGAAAACAAATATGGAGCTCACAATTACCATCCGCTTCCTGTAGTTTTAGAACGTGGAGAAGGCGTATATGTTTGGGATGTTGACGGAAAGAAATATTATGATTTTTTATCTGCTTATTCTGCAGTGAATCAAGGTCATTGCCACCCTAAAATTGTGAATGCAATGGTAGAACAAGCACAAAAACTGACTTTGACTTCTCGTGCTTTTTACAATGATAAATTAGGAAACTACGAAGAATATGTAACCAAATATTTTGGTTTCGACAAAGTTCTTCCAATGAATACAGGAGCCGAAGCGGTAGAAACTGCTTTGAAAATTTCTAGAAAATGGGCTTATGAAGTAAAAGGAATTCCAGAAAATCAAGCGCAGATTATTGTTTGCGAGAATAATTTCCACGGAAGAACGACTACGATTATTTCATTTTCAAATGATGAAACGGCACGTAAAAACTTCGGACCTTTTACAGATGGTTTTATTAAAATTGAATACGATAATCTTGAAGCACTTGAAAACGCTTTAAATTCATCAAAAAATATCGCTGGATTCTTAGTTGAACCAATTCAAGGAGAAGCAGGGGTTTATGTTCCTTCGGAAGGTTATTTAGCGAAAGCGAAAGCACTTTGCGAGAAGCATAATGTGTTGTTTATTGCTGATGAAGTTCAAACTGGAATTGCCCGTACAGGAAAACTATTAGCGGTTCATCACGAAAACGTTCAGCCAGATGTTCTAATTTTAGGAAAAGCAATTTCTGGCGGAGTTTATCCAGTTTCTGCCGTTTTATGTAATGACGAAATCATGAACGTAATTAAGCCAGGACAACACGGATCTACTTTTGGAGGAAATCCTGTAGCGGCTGCAGTTGCCATTGCAGCTCTTGAAGTTATTAAAGATGAAAAATTGGCTGAAAATGCTGAACGTCTTGGAGTAATTTTAAGAGATGGATTGAATAAAATTGCTGAAAAAAATAGTCTAATTACGCTGGTAAGAGGAAAAGGTTTATTGAACGCCATTGTAATCAATACAGATGAAGAATCTGATTTGGCTTGGGAAATCTGCCTAAAATTCAGAGACAACGGATTATTGGCAAAACCAACTCATGGAAATAAGATCAGATTGGCGCCGCCTTTGGTTATGACAGAAAAACAAATTAACGAATGTTTGGAGATTATTGAGAAATCTTTGAATGAATTTAAGAAATAAAAAAACTCTTTGAGTTCAAAATAAAAAAGCAGCGGGTTAAATCGCTGCTTTTTTTGTAGATACCATTTTTTTTAAAGTGGCCGTTGCAGTAACAGCCACTTCTTCATAATTACTAAAAATATCAAAAAAAGTAATTATTTTTTCGCAGCTGCACCTGGAATCAATTCACCTTTTTGCTTGAATTTGCTGTATTCAACCACTCCAGTTTTGTCTGCCCAATCAAAATATTTTGCCGAAAGATTGTTTACAATTCCAGGATTTTGAGCTGCTACGTTTGTAGTTTCTCCACGGTCTGCTTCAAGATCATAAAGTTCCCATTGGTAAGACGGATAGATCGAAACCAATTTCCATTTGCCTTCTCTAACCGCTCTATTTCCGGCTCTTTCCCAGAATAACGGAGCACCACGATTTACTTCAGAAGCATTATCGAATAAAACTGGCAATAAGCTTTTTCCAGCAAGCGGATTAGAATTTACACCATTTAACGTCTTAGGATATTCAATTCCGGCCAATTCGTAAAAAGTAGGAGCAAGATCTATAATGTGTCCTGTTCCCTTATCGATTCTTCCTGCTTTAATTTTTGAAGGATACCAAGCAATAAATGGAGAACTGAATCCGCCTTCATGCATATTGTTTTTATAATCCTGTAATGGCGTATTTGATAAATAAGCCCAGTTTTGTTCTTGGTAATCGAAAGACCCAGATGAACCAACAGGTCCGTCATTACGAACTAAACCTCTTTTTAATGGATTATAAGTATTAAATCCGCCTTGAGCGCCATTATCTGCAATGAAAATGATTAAGGTGTTTTTGTCTTTTTTCAAAGCTTTTAATTTGTCTAAAACTTTACCCACATTTTGATCCATATTATCTACCATGGCGGCGTAAACCTCCATTTTAGCTTTCCAGAATTGTTTTTCGTCATATGTCAATTTATCCCATTCTGGAACTTCTTGATCACGAGGGGCAATAGTTTGATTCGGAAGAATGATGCCGTTTTCTCTTAATTTTTTAATTCTTTTCTCCCTTAAAACGTCCCAACCTTCGTCAAATTTCCCTCTGTATTTGGCAATATCCACTTGTTTTGCCTGTAGCGGCCAGTGTGGTGCGGTAAAGGCTAAATACAAAAAGAAGGGTTTGTTTTCTTTGTTTTGCTCATCTAAGAAAGTCACCGCATTGTTTCCGATTTCATCTGTGAAGTAGTATGAATCGTCTTTTGGATGCAATTCTTCGTTGTTGCGGATCATTTTTACAGGATAAGCCGTTTTTCCAAATGGCAAAGGTTTAGTATCGAAATAATTCGCCGCACCTTTTAAGATTCCGTAAAACTTATCAAAACCTCTTTGGTTGGGCCATTGCGCCTGATCTTCAGAGCCAACGTGCCATTTTCCAGACATCAAAGTGCTGTAACCTCCAGAACGGAAAACTTCACCTAAAGTCAAAGATTCTTTGTTTAAATAACCTTGATAGGCTGGAAGACCTAAATTCACATCAAAATAACCCACTCCAGCTTTGTGCTGGTATTGTCCTGTTAATAAAGATGCTCTCGTAGGCGCACAAATAGAGTTGTTATAAAACTCACGAAGACGTGTTCCTTCTTTTGCTAAACGATCTAAATTTGGCGTTTTAATTTCAGATCCGTAATTTCCCAAATCTGAATATCCCATATCATCCACCATAATTAGAATGACGTTTGGTTTTGAGGATGCGGTTTGCGCATCGGTTTTGTAAGTACCGATTATTCCCGTCAATAAGACAGAAAATAAAATGTTTATTTTTTTATTCATCTTGTATAATTTACTGTTAGTATATTTTTTAATTCATATAAATGTTTTTTTAACACATAGAAACATAGATTTTGAGTTTTTGTAAAATCTATTTTAATCTGCCTAAATCTTTTTAAATCTGCGTGAAATACTTTTTGCACATCGATTTTTTCACGCAGATTTAAAAAGATTAAAACAGATGAAGGCAGATTAAGTCTATCCCAAACGTTTCGACTATGTGTTAAATAAAAATTATCTCCAAGCTGGAACTTGTTTCAAATTCGGATTCAAGTCCAATTCTCGTTGTGGAATAGGGAAGTGGACGTGTTTTGGCTGTGCATTGGTTTTTCCAGCTGCTTTTAGTTTTGCTACAAAATAATCTGGCCCTCTTCTTGCCAAATCAAACCAGCGCTGGTATTCGTAAGTCAGTTCTTTTCTTCTTTCTTCAAAAACCGCTTCTCTAAAATCGTCCTGACTCAAGGTTGGTGAAGTAGTAGCCAGTAATTCAATTCCTGCTCTTGTTCTCACGCGGTCAACTGCAGCATATGCTTCTGGTGTTGGCCCTCCGTTTTGTTCGTTTAAAGCTTCTGCGTAAATCAATAAAACTTCTGCAAATCGTATGATCGGCGTATTTTTCGAAGATTGTCCCGGCGAAGTTGGCGTTGCGGGATCAAAATATTTATTGAAATGCGGTGTTACTTTATACGTTTTTCCATCCGTCGGACTTACAAATTCTACTGCGAAAGTGATATACTTTCTTTTGTCTGTTTCAGAGAAAGCTTCAAAAAGTCCGCCTTCTTTGTGTAAAGCATCCGCTTGATCTCCTGCAATTCCAGGAACAGAAGTTGGAGCCGCTGTTGAAGCTAGCATATTTCCGTTCCAGTTGGTTAAACCTTTAAATTGAGCAGAAAAAATATGCTCTTTTCCGTTTTTGGTTGCCACATTAAACACATCTGCATAATTTTCGAACAAATCGTACACTTTACTATCAATGATTTCTTTACTTTTTTCAGCTGCTTTTTGCCATTTCTTTTCGGTTAAATATACTTTTGCCAAAATACTTTTCGCAGCTCCCGCAGTAACTCGGCCTTTATTTTGCTGCACTACAGGAAGCGCTTCTGCATCGATCAAATCGTTTTCTATTTGGTTGTAAACCTCTGCTTCTGGCGTATTGCTTACATTGATTGCTTCTGGTGTTAAAACGGTCGTTTCGTGCAAAACCAAAGGAACATCGCCAAACCATCTTACCAAGTTGAAGTATAAAAGTGCTCTTAAAAACTTCGCTTCATTAATCAAATCTTTGTCTTTTTGCGAGTTAAGATTTGGATTTTTCGCGATATTATCAATGGCAACATTGGCTCTGTTGATTCCGTCATAACTTTGTCTCCACAACTCGATCATACGGTCATTTGAGGCATCATGAGTTAAATTAGAAAGTGCTCTAACATGTGCATTTCTGGCTCTTGGTCCTGCTTCATAATCATCGGTTGCCATTTCGGTTGCAATCTGAATTAATCTATTGTATAAAGTATGAGTAGAACTGTTAATGGCATTATGAATGGCAATAACGGCTGCATCGGCATCTTCGGTTGTTTTATAAAAATTGGTAGACGAAATAAAAGCTTTCGGATCTTCGTCTAATGAATTGCAGGCACTGATTAAAAAGAGTGCCGCAAAACTGAATATGAGTGTCTTTTTCATGATAAATCTTTTAGAATGTAACAATTAAACCGCCTGAAATGGTTTTAGAAGCAGGATAAATTCCTGTATCTGTTCCTGGAGAAATAGTGGTTCCGTTGGTCACTTCAGGATCGTAACCTGTGTACTTTGTCCAAGTCAATAAATTCTCTCCAATGACACGGAATTTTACTGATGTTAAACTTAGTTTCTCAGATACTTTTTTGGGAAGATTATAACTGAATGCTATATTTTTCAAACGAATGAATGAACCATCTTCTACAAATCGGTTAGAGAAAACCGGTGCAGGATCTAATTTTGCTCTTGGCGTTGTAGTACTTGGATTTGTTGGTGTCCAAGCATCTAAAGCCGAAGTCGAAGCATTTTGCTGTCCGTTGTACAATTCTAGCGCTTGTAAGTTTCCGTTAAGGATTTTATTTCCAACAGAACCATTTACTAAAATCGCCAATTCAAAACCTCTATAAGTAAAGTTGTTCGAGAATCCGAAAACGAAATCTGGCTGTGCATCGCCAATACTCGTTCTGTCTGCCGCCGTTGTAAAAGCGCCGTCACCATTAATATCTTTATACAAACGATCTCCTGCTTTTGGAGCTGCATTTCCAGTGTAAACTCCTTTTGTAGCCACTTCATCAGTTTGTAAAATTCCGTCTGTAACAGCTCCGTAAAAAGTTCCTAGAGATTGGCCAACTTTTAGAATATAATTTCCGAAAGTATAATATTCAGCTCCATTTCCTAAAGCAATAATTTTATTTTGATTGAAAGCAATATTAAAGTTTGAAGTCCAAGAGAAAGCGGTATTTCCAAGTGAAGCATTCAAACCAAATTCAATTCCTTGATTTTGAACAGATCCAAAATTCTGCAAAGAAGAAGTAAATCCAGTCGTGTACGGAAGCTGAACGTCTAGCAATAAATCTTTTGTAGTTTTACGATATACATCTACGGTTAAATTCAATTTATCATTGAAAAAGCCAACGTCAACACCAGCATCAAACTGATTCGTTAGTTCCCATCCAAGATCGTTATTTGCAATTCGCGTAGGCGTAAAACCAGTATAAATTTGATCTCCGAAAAGATATTTCACGCTTGTCAAAGTCGATAAAGACTGATATTCTCCTATTTCCTGATTTCCTGTTGCTCCCCAGCTGGTTCTAATTTTTAAACTATTAATAACCTCTTTTACAGGAGAAAAGAATTTTTCATTGCTAATTTGCCAAGCTGCAGCGACAGAAGGAAAGTAACCCCATTTGTTGTCTTTTCCAAAACGCGAAGAACCGTCTGCTCTTAAACTTCCTGTTAAGAAATACTTTGAATCAAAATTGTAATTTACTCTGGTTAAGAAAGAATTTAAAGCCCAAGTGCTTTCGCCAGAAGTTGGCATTAACGCGACATTTCCGCTTTGCAAACTGTAATAAGAAGTAATATCGTTTACATATTGCTGCGATCCAGAGGTATTAAATTCTCTTGTAGAACTTTGCTGTGTGTAACCCGCCAAAGCATTTAAATGATGTTTTTCGCCAAATACAGTGGTATATGTCAACGTATTTTCGTTTAACCAGCTACGAGATTCTGCGTTTCCAATTTTTCCTTCTCCATTTGTGATAGATCCTTCATAAATGCTAGACGGCAAATAGCTTTTTTCTTTGTTGAAAATCATATCGGTTCCAAAAGAAACTTTCAAGACTAGATTTTTCAAAATATCATATTCGCCATAAACTGTTCCTAAAATACGATCAGTGATAGATTGATTTTTGCGTTCATTTAAAGTTGCAATTGGATTCGCAAAAATATTCTCAAACGGATTTCTCAACGTATAACTTCCGTCTGGTTCGTAAATCGTTGCCGTTGGAGGCATGCTTAATAAAGCCGTTACTAACCCTGTTGGAGCGACTTTAGATTTTGTTTCGGCAACGGTCAAATTCAAGCCGAATCGAGCTTTACTGCTTATTTTCGAGTTTAAATTGACACGTCCGCTGAAACGCTCAAAGCCTGTATTTTTTATAATTCCTTCTTGATTGTAATAGTTCCCCGAAACCGCATATTTCGTCTGATTATTTCCGCCAGAAATACTCAATTGGTGATTTTGTGTTAAGCCTTTTTGGAACGCTGCATCTTGCCAGTCGGTTCCTTTTCCCAATTGTGCAATCTGTGCATCAGTCAAATATTGATTTGGTCCGCCTGCTGGATTAGAATCATACAATGCCGCATTTCGTAATCTAGAAAATCCTTGAGCATCTAGCACATCTACTTTTTTGCGAACCGATTGCTGGCCAATGGTAAAATCATAGTTTACAGTTGTAGCATTATTAGAACCTTTTTTGGTAGTAATAATAACCACTCCGTTTGCTCCTCTCGAACCGTAAATTGCAGTTGAAGAAGCATCTTTTAAAACCGTAATAGATTCGATATCTGAAGGGTTTATCGTTGAAAGCGGATTGGTTGGCGTACCGCTCAAAACGCCAGAGGTAACTTCCGAATTGTATAATGGGAAACCATCGATAACGTACAAAGGCTCATTTCCGCCTTGAATGGAGCTTCCTCCACGAATACGAATACTCATTCCCGCACCTGGCTGACCAGAAGTTTGCGTTACATTAACTCCTGCAACAGAACCTTGCAGCGAACTTTCGAGTGTTTTTTGAGTTGCTTTTAATGACATTTGAGCCACTGTTTCAGCAGCTCCTGTATAATCTTTTTTAGATGTAGTTCCGTATCCGATGATGACGATTTCATTTAATTCTTTTACGTCTTCTTTTAATGAAATTTGTACAAAATCTTTGGTTGCAACATGTTCTGCAGTGATATATCCCATGTAGCTTACAACTAGAGTGTAAGGGAATATTTGTCCGGTTTGAAAATAGAATTTTCCGTCTAAATCGGTTACTGCAGCGTGCGTTGTTCCTTTAATTTGAACGGTAACTCCTGGAATTGGCTGATTGGTAACCTGATCTACAACGGTACCATTTAAGGTCGAATTGATTAAGGGTTTGGTATTTTGGGCTTTAATTCCGATCGAAATTAAGAATACAAAAAGCCACAAAAAGGCGTGTAATTGCTTGTTCATTACTTTTTTTGGATTTAAATAATAAAGCTTTACGAGAAATTGAGTTTTCAATTCTCGAGCGCTTTCTTTAGTGATAAATGTTCTTTAAGTCTTGCCATTTCTGTTGCCGCAGAAATGGTTTTTTATTAAGAGAGAATAGGGCAGTGCATGATTGTCATTATAATTTTGATTTAGTTATTATTTTTTTAGTTATGCGGTTTGACATCATTATGTTTTAATAATTTGTCAATAAGAATTTAGGTTGATTTTCATTTTGAATAAAAATGAAAAGAATAGGAATTTTAACAACACATGCACATAGAGCCAAAGCTGTTATATCTGACTTTTTTAGGAAGAATGTAATACGATGTGTAAGCTGATGTTTTCAAAATATAGTTTTTATGATTTAAACTCTACTAATCCTATAGACAAAGTTAATTTTATTATAATGAAAACCAAAAGAATATTTAATTTTTTTAAAATTTAGTATTGAATAGAAAGCCTGTATAGTGATGTTTTTGCTTTAAGTGTTTGATTTTTAATGTTTTGTTTAGGATATTTGAAAATTAAAAAAACAATTTGAAAATATATGCTTTATACAGGTTTTACTTGCTTTTATGGATTAATCTTAAGCTAAATTAAAACATCCATGAAGACAGTTATGTAATATTCCGTAGGAATATCTGGTTGGTTGAAAAAAAAGTTTACAGTAGGTGTGTCCTGTAGGGACACCTGATTTTTACGAAAATTAACAGAAATAAAATTCGACAGGTTTTTAAAACCTGTCGGATTTAGGGATAAATAAAATTTTGGCGATAATTCAAACGTTCCTGCGGAACGTGTTACCTTGATTAAAATTTGGATCTACCAACCAGACATTTCTATGAAATGATATTGATCAGATTTCGCTCTATTTTATTTTTCAAGGATTAAACAATGCAAAAGCAATAATCAAGGTAATAATGACATTAAAGAGTTGTGCGGTGAGAAAAGCAATCAAAGGTTTTTTGCTATTGTTTTGAATCAGTTCTTTAAAATTTGTTTCCAAACCAATACTTGTAAAGGCCAATGCAAACCAAACTCCTTGCAAATTTTTTAAACTTTCTTTTACTGTATCACGTGTTTCAGGTGAAATCAAGAAAGAAAAAACAATAGAAGCTCCGATAAAACCCAAAACAAACTTTGGAAAACGCTCCCAAATCACACTTAAAGTTGGTTTAGAATTTTGAACTTCAGCAGATTGATTATGTGTGTAAGTCCAATAAATTGAAATTGCAAAAGCCGCCAAACCTAATAAAACATTTTGTGAAAATTTTACAATCGTACTGATTTTTAAAGCTGTTTCTCCAACTAAAGTTCCAGAAGCCACAACAGCTCCGGAAGTATCGATGCTGCCTCCAAGCCAAGCTCCTGTAACTTCTTCAGGAAAATTAAAATGACTTGCTATAATTGGCATGAAAATCATCATCGGAATAGCAGTTACTAAGACCATCGAAATAACATACGACAGTTTTTTAGAATCGCCTTTTATAGCTCCAGAAGTTGCAATCGCAGCTGAAACACCACAAATGGAAACTGCACTTGAAATCATCATAGTCAATTCGTCATCGACTTTTAATTTCTTGCAAAGCCAAAAAGCAAAATACCAAACGGATAAGACGACTATTAAAGCTTGAATTAACCCCAATGATCCTGCTTTTAAAATGTCTGAGAAAATAACGCTTGTTCCCAATAGGACCAATCCGATTTTGACAAATAATTCGGTTGATAAAGCGGTTCGAAACCATTCTGGAAGTTGAAAGAAATTGCCAATAAGGAGTCCGATGGCTAAACTAAAAATTACAGCTTCTAGATTGAGAGCTTTTACTTCTGTATTTCCGGCAATAATCAAAGCGAGAAACGTTAAAAAATAAATGATTGGAAATCCTAACAGGAAATTTTTAATTGATTTTCCGACTAAAAAAGCTCCGATAGTTCCAATCAAAAGAAAATAAAGAAATTGAAAAACAATGATTTTAATGTTTTCAAGAGTGAAAATAGTAGTTAATAAATCTGTTCCGTTTGTCCATTTGAAAACGGGAATTTCAGGAAGATAAATAAAAATCGAAATTACTATAATTAGAAAGCCGAGAATAACGACTGTCCAGTCTTCGTGAAGGTTAAATTGTTTGGTTGAGGTTGACATTTTATATTTTCTTTCCTGTAAGGTTTTCAAAACCTTGTAAGTATTGGTTAGTAATTTTGAAATAAATAAAATAAACCTACAAGGTTTTGAAAACCTTGCAGGAGTTTGAATAAGCCTAAAAGATCAATTTTAGCTTAGAAATTTACAAATCCACAAAGTATTTCTGTTTTCCAAAGTCGAATTCGTAATAAGTCAAATTAGGCCAAAGTGGCTTGATTAAGCCTTTTTCCCAAGTTTGTAATGCAGTTTCCAATTCTTTTACTTTTTCAGGATTGAGTTGTGAGAGGTCTTTCGTTTCCGATTTGTCTTGAGCAAGATTGTACAGCCATTTTTCATGCGTTTTTCCGCTAATGATTAATTTCCAATCACCGCTTCTAACTGCTTTTGCATCGCCAGAACGCCAGTATAAATCGTTGTGTGCGATTTTATTTTCATTGACTGTTTTAACTAAATCAACACCGTCATAAACTCGGTCTTTTGGTAAATCAGAACCAATCGCGGCGGCAATTGTGGTAAAAATGTCCAAAGTGCTTACAGGAGTTTTGTAAATCGTATGCGGTTTTATTTTTCCTTTCCACGAAAGTGCAAAAGGAACATTAATACCGCCTTCAAAATGAGAAAATTTTCCGCCTTTTAGAGGAGCATTTGTTGTAGCAAAAGTATAATCTGCACCGCCATTATCACTGGCAAAAATGATTAAGGTATTGTCCTCCAAATCTTCTTTTTTGACTTTTTCGCGTATTCTTCCAATGGCATCGTCTAATGCGCTGATCATAGCAAAATAAACACGTTTGTTTTCGTCTTTCACATTCGGAAAACGATCGTAGTATTTTTTACGGACTTGAAATGGCGTATGAGGCGCATTAAACGGAATATAAAGTAAAAAAGGCTTGTTTTTATTTTTGTCAATGAAAGCTTCTGCTTCTTCCGCAAATTTTTCAGTCAAATACGCTTTTTCATCAATAACAGTGGTGTCACGACGAATTTGTCCAATTCCAACTCGACCTTTTCCCCAAATGGTTTTATCGGTAAAATCTTTGTGATGATGATTAATGATGTCAGGATTATCGTCTTCGGGAGCGTAAAGCGAGAAAGCTTGATAAAATCCGTAATGATAATCGAAACCGCGATCTAAAGGAAAAAATCCTTTGTTGTGACCCAAATGCCATTTTCCGATTATTCCTGTGCTGTAGCCCTGTCTTTTCGCCAAATCTGCAAAAGTGATTTCTGATTTTGGAAGCCCTTGCGTTGCTACCGAAGCATCATTTGGATAATCTATTTTGTCATTCAATCTCCAATTATCGGTTTCAACCAAATAATTGAAAGCATAATATTCGAGATTGTTTTTTGGATAGCGATCGCCTGGCTGATATTCGTGGCCAAATCGTTCTTGATATCTTCCTGTAATTAGTCCTGCTCTTGAAGGCGAGCAAATGGATGCCGAAACGTAACCATCTGTAAAGGTCACGCCTGATGCTGCCAAAGAATCGATTTGCGGAGTCGGAGTCGATTTTCCGCCGTAGAGCGATATATCATATTTTCCTAAATCATCGGCCAACAGAATAATGATATTAGTCTTTTTTGCGGCAGCAGAATCTTTAGGTTTTGAGGCTAAAAATTTCTTTTTTCCCTCTGCTAATTTTGGATTTTCTTTAATCAAAATTCCATATGTGTTAATTGGCCAGAATAAAAAAGCTGCAATTGCGAAAAGCAGGAGGAGCGGAATTAGGATTTTTTTATTGAATTTGAAGTTTGCCATGGTTTTTGGTTTGGTGGTTTTCGAATTTATTTCCTTTTAGAACTTTGTCAAAATTTTAAACTTTGACAAAGTTGAATTTGATCTGTAAAATTATTTGGAAGCCAAAGCAACATCCACTTCGCTTTTCAAATCATTGATTCCCTCTTTCTTAAAAACAATTTTTCCGTTTTGATATAAAATTAAAGTCGGAAAAACTTTTACTGTTTTTAAATCGGCAATAACTTGCGGACTGTCTTCTAACTCAATTTCTACGATTTTCAAATGGCTTCCATATTCGGATCTAATGCTTTCTAAAACAGGTTTTACTTTTTTACAAGGACCGCAGTATTTGGATCCAATATCAACCAAAACGGTTTTATTGTCGGCAATAATTGTATTGAATTCGGCTAATGATAACTTGCTTTTTAGGTTAGAATAAAAAGGTTTTCCGTTTCCAATCCAATTCGCAATTCCACCTTCTAAACTGTAGGCTTCAGAGAAACCGTTTTTTAATAATTCTTTTTCTAAAGCAACACTTCTTCCAGCTCCAATAGAATAAATAAAAACTGGTTTTGACTTATCTAATTTGTTTACAGATTGTGCGTAATTTACAGATTGAAGATTAAAATTTACAGCGCCTTCAATATGGTTTAAAGCAAATTCTTCTGGAGTTCTGGCATCCACAATTTGAGGATTCTTTTGAGTTTTAATTTTCGAATAAAAGGAATCCAATGACAAAGAACTGTGAATTTCATTTTGCGAAAAAGCAGCAACTGCCCAAAAGAGGGCAATTGCTGTCAAACTGGTTTTTAGGATTTGATTTTTCATCTCAAGAAATATTAAACCTGTTCTAAAACTGGAGCAGGAGTTTCTTCGGCTGCTGCTTTTTGCTTCATTGGAAATGCTAATACACCTTCAGCAAGAGGGCTTCCTTCTTTTTTAGATTTGAATATTGGCCATAAAAATTGAGCGTACCATTCTTCTTGTTTGTATGATTTTGTCCCGTATGATTCTGGGAATTTACGCGTGATTAATCCTGTTCCGAAGATTACGTCCCAGATGAAAAACATGTTTCCGAAGTTTCCTTTAAAATGTCCAACACCATCTCCGCTTGTATCTGCGTGATGCGCATGATGTGTTGCAGGAGTAGAAATTAATCTTTCTAATACCCAGGCAATTGGGTGTAAAACTTTGTATTTATAGAAAGGTTTGTCCCAAGCGATACTTGAGTGTGCACCCAAAGTAATAATACTTTTAATTACCAAAACAAAAAGAGCTGGTAATCCTAAACCTAAATAGGTTAAAGTTGCTGTCAAATAAATTTGAGAAAAGAATACCGTGTAGATAAAGTTTTGTCTCGAAAGCATTGCCATTCCCATATAGGGAGCAGAATGGTGTGTTCTGTGAAAGCGCCATAAAAACGGAACTTGATGGTGCAATCTATGATACCAATATTGCGTTAAATCGTCGGCAATTGCGATCAAGAAAAAGCCTCCCCAAAATGGAACCCATGATAATGCATTTGCGGCATTTGGAAATAAATAAGGCAAAGCTGTTAAGCTGAAAAATGCAATAATTGGAGGTAAAATCAATTTTGGAGCTAAGAAAGAAACTATATCAATTTTGCGTTCTTCGCCTGTCCAATCGTCATCGTATAAACCTGCTGCAAATTCTATGATTCCTAAAACAATCATAAATACCGTTAATCCCCAAGTTCTGATGTTGGCGAAAACAGGTTGTGCAAATTCTAAAAACGAAGGTAGTGTAATATGTGATTCGCTCACAGCGCTGCCACTTAGTTTAAAGTAAAGGTAAATTGCCAAAACAGGCAATGCGTAAATAAAAAGACTTATGGTTAAATCTCTTGTCAATTTTGAATTTTGAACTGCTGCCATGATTTCTTATTTTAAAAATTGATTTATAATTGATAATCCTCCCGCTAAAATCGCTAGCGGAACTAAAAACAAGATTATCCCAACGACAATCTTTTTTCCTATAATTTCATAATCTACTCGTTTCATAATCGTTTGTTTTATCTCCTGAAAGGTTTTCAAAACCTTGTAGGTATGTTTTTTAAGTTCGTGTGAGAACCTACAAGGTTTGAAAAACCTTGCAGGTTGTGTGTATTAATTGTTTGTTCCTCCAGGTTTTGTAGCCTGTTTGATTAAATCAGAAACTGTTTTTCCTTTGTCTGCTCCTGTGTTGTGGATTCTTCTATTGTAAACGTCCTGCCAGTCAATCAAAGGATATAGATTGTTTTCTTTTGCTTGTTCGTCAAATAATTTTTGAAGTTCAGCTAGCTTTTCAGGATATTTTTTCGCCAAATTATTTCGTTCGTTAAAATCTTCGTTCAGATTGTATAATTCCCAAACATCAGTATCGAAATTGCTTGGAGCTGGTTTTTCAGCACTTCCTAAAGATTTTTTTACTGCAAAAGAATCTGGTAAATGCGCTGCCGAAGCTTTCCATCCGTCTTTATAAATGGCTCTATTTCCGAAGATGTAGTAATACTGCACTTTATGCAAGGATTCTGCTTTCGAATTATCCAAAGAAGCTTTGAAAGTGGAACCTTGAATAATATCTTGTTTGATGTTTTTAATGTATTCTGGAGCTTTAATTCCAACGATATCCAAAGTTGTTGGTAAAAGATCGGTTACGTGGCTGTATTGAGTTCTGATACCTCCTTTATCTTTAATTCCGTTTGGATAAAATACGATTAGCGGATTACGAGTTCCACCTTCAGATTGTGCATCTTGTTTCCAGTTTTTGAAAGGAGCATTTGTTGCTTGAGCCCAACCTAAAGGATAATTTGTGTTTAAACCTTTTGCCGTTCCGATTTCTCCGATGTTGTTTAAATTACTTTGGAAATTCTCTTCGTCTGTTTTTCCTTGAGAAAACAAACTTTGATTGATAGTTCCTTGTAAAGTTCCTTCTTTACTAGCTCCGTTATCTCCAATAGCAACAAAGATTAGCGTATTGTCAAGTTGTCCGCTTTCTTTCAAATAGTTTACAACTCTTCCAATTTCATAATCTGTATAGGTTAAGAATCCAGCGTAAACTTCCATAAATCTTGCATACACTTTCTTTTGGTCTGGGGTTAGTTTTTTCCATTCAGTGATTAAAGCATTGCGTTCTGGCAATACCGCATTTTGAGGAAATATTCCCAATTTCTTTTGGTTGGCCAATACTTTTTCTCGGTAAACATCCCAACCTTCATCAAATTTTCCTTTGTAGGGTTCAACCCATTTTTCAGCTACTTGATGAGGTGCATGAACGGCTCCAGGAGCATAATACAAGAAGAATGGTTTTCCTGGCGCCGCTTTTTGCTGTTTCTGAATATAACTGATGGCTTTATCTGTAATTAATTCATTTAAGTGACGTCCGTCAGGTTTAATGTGAACTTGATCTTCTACCAAATCAGGATTGTATTGATCCGTTTGAGAACCTAAGAACCCGTAGAAATGATCGAAACCTTTTCCAGTTGGCCATCGGTCAAACGGACCTGCATCTGAAGCTTCTTCGTCTGGTGTTACGCCGTATTTTCCAACTGCAAATGTGTTGTAGCCGTTGTCGCGTAAAATCTCTGCGATGGTTCCTTTATCGGCAGGAATTCTTCCGTCCCAACCAGGAAAACCTGCAGAGAGAATGGTATGAGAAAATCCGCTAACGTGAACTCTTCCTGAGTTTCTTCCCGTCAATAAAGCAGCACGAGTAGGAGCGCAAATCGCTGTGGTGTGAAAGTTCGTGTAACGAAGTCCATTGCTAGCCAGATTATCAAAAGTCGGCGTATTAATTAAACCTCCAAAGGTACTTGAAGCTCCAAAACCAACATCGTCCAATAAAATCCAAACGACATTGGGAGCACCTTTTGGAGCGGTAACCGGATCTGGCCAATATTCTTTAGAATCTGCTAAAGTTTTTCCTATTGTCCCTTTAAATTCTGTTTTTTCCTGTGCTATACCTAATTGGGCAATTAGGAAAGCGGTAATCAAAAGTCCTTTTTTCGGGCTTTTAACGGGAATGCTATTCTTAAAATTTTTCATTTTTTATAGTTTTTGTAGTTATATGGTTCTTGATTAATATCCAGGATTTTGCGGTAAGCCATCTGGATTGATATTTCTTTCACTTTGCGGAATCGGGTAAAGGTTATTTCTTTCTGAAACCGAGTTTTTAGCCGTTACTTTTTTCACTTCACTAACCAATGTTCCCCATCTTACCAAGTCAAACCATCTTTGTCCTTCTTGTACAAATTCTTTTTTACGTTCTTCTTGAATGGCTGCTCTAAAAGAAGTTTGATTCAATCCAACTAAATCAACAGTTGCATCTGGCGTTGTAATCGCTTTGCCGAAAGCTCTTCTACGTACTTGATTGATTAATTCATAAGCTTCTGCTGTTGGACTACCTTGTTCATTTATTGCTTCCGCTAAAGACAAAAGGATATCGGCATAACGAATAACAGGGAAGTTGATTGCTACGTTTGCAGGAGTCGCCAAATTGCTTAGATCCAAATATTTTTTGAAGATGGGTTTTGGAAAAGTATAAAGTGTTCCTGTTGCTGGGTTTAGTAATTGCTTGGCATAACTAACATCTCTTCTTTTGTCTCCCGCTGCATAGATGTCGTAAAACAAAGCAACGTCTGAAATAATATCTGCTGGTTCAGTTGCTGTAAATCCTGTAAAAGCTGTCGCCTGGAAAGTACTTCCGCTAGAACCATTTCCTGCTTGATTTGGTTCAAACTGAACAGAAAAAATATGTTCTTTTCCGTTCTTTTTTGTTTTAGTGAAAATATCCTGAAAATCTTCAAATAAAGCATATCCATAACCACCTTCAATAACTTCTCTTGATTTTGAAATGGCATTTGGCCAATCTTTTCGAGTTAGATATACTTTCGCTAGAATTGCTTTTGCAGCGCCAGAAGTTGCACGTCCAGCATCTGCTGCGGTATAGGTTTTTGGCAAAGCTTCTGCATCCGTTAAATCTTTAACGATTTGACTGTAAACTTCGTCAACTGTAGAACGATTGGTTTTTAAATCTCCTAAATTGATTGATTTTGATTCGTGCAAAACAATCGGAACACCTCCCCAAAGACGAACTGCTTGAAAATACAACAGACCTCTAATAAATTTAGCTTCATTAATTAATCTTGTTTTGATGATTTCAGAACCTGATACTTTGGGAATATTATCAATAGAAACATTAGCTCTATTAATTCCCGCATAAATTTGTCTCCAAGCTACTTGGACACGATCTGAAGTGGCATCATGTGTTAAACTGCTTAAAGCTCGAACCTGCGGATTGGTGGCAGAAACTCCCGCTGCCGCGTAGTCTGAAGCCATGTCGGTTAAGAAATAAAGGTTTCTGCCGAACAAACTCTGCTCGCCCGGATCAAGGCTTAAAGAAGCATAGACAGCAGTTACACTTGCAACCGCATCATCTTGAGTGACAAAATAGTTGTCTTCGGTTACAAAAGAGGTAGGTGTTACCTCAAGGTCTGTGCACGATGCCAAAAGGCTAGCACTTAAAAGGAATGTTATGATTGTCTTTTTCATTTTGATATTTTTTACTTAGAAGTTTACGTTCAAGCCCGAGATGAATGTTTTGGAGTTTGGATAAGAACCAAAGTCAATTCCTGGGTATAAGTTGTTTTGTTCGTATGAACTTACCTCTGGATCATAACCAGTGTATTTAGTCCATGTAATTAAATTTTCTGCAGAGACGTATATTTTGACACTTTTTACGCCCAGTTTTTTAGAAGTGCTTTTTGGTAAAGTGTATCCTAAAGTGATTAGTTTCAATCGTAGGAAAGAAGCATCTTCTACATAGCGTTCTGAAACAATTCCAAGTGGAGAACTAGAAGCTCTCGGAATTTCGTTACTCGGATTTGTTGGTGTCCAGCGATCGTTTAAGGTTGCTGCGGCATTAGTTCCAAGTGTAGAAATTTCTAATTGTTGATTTAAAGCATTGAAGATTTTTCCGCCGTAGGCGCCTTGAAAAGAGAAATTCAAATCAAAATCATTGTACGAAACGGTATTGCTGAAACTCCCAACGAATTTTGGTTGAGAAGTGCCTAAATTTCCTTTGTCCAAAGCTGTAATTACACCGTCTCCGTTTGTATCGACATATTTTCTATCGCCCACTTTTGTGTTGGCCAAACTATTGATTTTTGGTTGTGTATTTACTTCTTCTTGAGTTTGGAAAATTCCGTTGGTTTTGTATCCCCAGAAAGTTCCTAAAGGCAACCCTACTTTGACGATAACAGGCTGTTGCTGTAATAGAGATCCGTTTGGCACTACAGGGAAAAACTCGTTTACGCCATTTCCAATCTCAGTAACTTTGTTTCGGTTTAGAGAAAATACAAGATTCGAATTCCAAGCGAAGTTTTCTGTTTTTATATTTTCAGTTGTTAAACCAATTTCAAGACCTTTGTTTTCAACTCCTCCAATGTTTTGAAGAACTGTCGCATAACCAGAACTCAAAGGCACTGGAACGTTGATTAGTAAATCTTTTGTCTTTTTGTAATACACATCAAAAACAAAATTGATTTTTCGATCCAAAAGGGATAGATCCAATCCGACATTGTATTGATTTGTTTTTTCCCATTTCAAATCTGGATTTGCCAATCGGGTAGGAGCAAGCCCTGTGTATAAAGTTCCTCCAAAAGAATAATTTACTGAACCCATTGAAGCTAGTGGAAGATAGTTTCCAATTTCTTGATTTCCTGTTGTTCCTGCTGTAATTCTCAGTTTAGCCTCCGTTACGCCTTTGATATTATTGGCAAATTCTTCATCCGTAATATTCCAAGAAAATCCAGCAGAAGGGAAGTAGCCCCAAAGCGATTCTGCACCAAATCTTGAAGAACCATCTGCACGACCTGATAAGGTGAAATTGTATTTTCCTTTATAAGAATAGTTTACTCTCGCCAGCCAAGATTTTAATACGCTTTCGTAAGCATCGCTGTATGGTTTTACTGGCACACCATCTTGAATAGCATTGTAAGTGTTAGCATCATTTACAAAAGTTTGCGCTCCTGCATTGACCACCTCACCTTTTGTATATTGAAGCGTATAACCTCCTAACGCTGTGAATTTATGATCTTGACCAAAATTGGTGTTGTATGTAAGTGTGTTTTCATTTAAAACAGAACTAACCGATCTTTCTCCAATAGAAGCCAATCCTTTAGTCCCTGCACCTGTCGTAGTATTTGAAGGCGCGTAATAATTTTGTTTTGTATTTAAAACGTCACCGCTTACGGCCACTTTTGCGGTTAACTCCTTATTGAATTTATACTCGCCAAATAAACTGGTTAAAATTCTGTTTAATTTGGTTTCGTTAGTAGTATTATCCAAATCATTAATCGGATTCGGAACATAGCCATTTACAGAAGTTGCATAAGGATTGTTGGTTACATTATAGCTTCCGTCTGCATTTTTAATTGGCACTACTGGAGCTGTCAAAACGACACTAACTAGAGGATTCGGGTTTCTTCCAGCTCCCGCACCGCCATTTGTGCCTACACCATTTGAAATGGAATTAGTATAATTGGCATTTACGCCAAACTTGAATTTCTGAGAATAATTTCTCTCATAATTAGCACGAAGCGAAATACGTTTAAAATCAGATCCGATAACAATTCCGTCTTGATCAAAATATCCAGCTGAAACTGCATATCTCGATTTTTCGTCGCCACCAGAAAAAGATAAATTGTGATTTTGAACAGGTGCGGCAGTTACAAAAGCCGCTGATTGCCAATCGTAATTTCCGGAAGTTTTTAAAGCTTCTATCTGTTCAGGAGAAAAAGAAGGAGCTTGGCCAATGCTTGCCTGAACGTCGTTTCTTAAACTTGCCCATTCGTTAGCATTCATTAATCTCAACTTTTTTGAGATATTCTGAAATCCGAAATAACCTTGGTATGAAATATTATCCTGTCCTTTAGTTCCTTTTTTAGTCGTAATAATTACAACTCCATTCGCCCCGCGAGAACCGTAAATCGCCGTTGCAGAGGCATCTTTCAAAACTTCCATAGATTCTATATCAGCAGGATTAATGGTTGAAAGAACGTTTACAGTTGCACCTGCATACGTTACCCCAGCGCCACTATTACTGTTGTCATTGTAAATTAAGATTCCGTCAACAACATAAAGCGGTTCGTTACCAGCGGTAATAGAGTTTCCTCCGCGGATTCGGACACTTGAAGAAGCACCAGGACGACCAGAACTTTGCGTCACTACAACGCCTGCTACAGCGCCTCTTAATAAATTATCAGCAGAAGAAGTCACTTGAGATAAATTAGCTTTCGGAACTGAAGCTACAGATCCAGTAATGTCCTTTCTCTTTTGAGTTCCGTAACCAACAACAACCAATTCGTCTAGTTCTTGGCGTTCTTCTTTAAGGTGAATAATAACTGGATTTTTCTCAACTATTACTTCCAGTTTTTTATATCCAATATAACTTACTATTAAAGTATAAGGAAATTTCTGTCCTGTCTGGAAATAAAATTTTCCTTCAGCATCTGTCACAACACCGTGAGTTGTTCCTTTAATAGTAATAGAAGCACCTATAATGGGTTGATTTGTAATGTCATCTACAACAGTTCCGTCTAGTTTAGATTGAATAAGCGGGGTGGTATTCTGGGCTTGTATTCCTGCCGTTATCAAGAGTAGAAACAGCACTATGTGTATGTTTAACTTTTTTTTCATTTCTTTGTGTTGGTTTTAAGTAATTAACAAGACGCCCTGAGCACTGTTTATACAGCACTCTAAAAGTGTTTTGATTTAGTGATAAATGTTCTTTAAGCCTTGCCATTTCTGTTGCCGCAGAAATGGCTTTTTTTATTTACAGCAACAGCTTTGCATTGTTTTCATTTTATTTTTTTTAGTTGTTAGTTATTTAATTTGTTGAATAATAGATAAGATTTCAAGAATCTGTCCCAATGCAAATGAATGCATCGGAAAGATTTTTGGTTATAATTCAGTAACTATTTTTGGTGGGTGATTTTGTATTACCTGCTCAAATAATTTTTTGAAAGCAGATAAGTAGGATAGATGATTAAAAACAGATACACATATAACAAATAGTGCTATAAGTGTATTTTTTAGGAAGAATGTAACGCGATGTGCTTTCTGTTGTTTTCACAATACTAGTTTTTATGGTTTGAAATATTATTTTAAACTCTACTAATCCTATAGACAAAGTTAAATTTTATATAATAAAAACCAAAAGTTTGTTGACTTTTTTTTGAAAAATGTACATTTAAGAAGAAGGTATAAATAAAGTGTCGCTTGTTGTTGCCTTATTTTAAAAGACTTGATAAGAGATTTCAATTTCAAACAATTGTTAAAATAAATTCCTAAAATGAGTAAAAAATGTAGTATTTTACACTTATTTTAATGTTTAATATTCTTTGAAAATGACTTTGAGTGACTTGGTTAGGAATAAAAAAAGCGTAGAAAGAACATTAACTCCATTTTTTTATGAAATCTATATCGAAATTTTAAACTTGATTTTGAATAAATTAGAGTAATTTTATAGATACTAAAAGAAAATTTAAAATTTTTAATCAATCTAAGGATAAATACTTATATTTGTATTAAGTATTTTTACTTAGTTTTATAATTCTCAAAAATGATAGAAGTAAAAGAAGCTTTAGAAATTGTTGCCGCAAATAGTTCGGTTTTGTCAACTCAGAAAATTTCGGTAGACAAAGCGCTGGGGTATATTTTAGCAGAAACGATCTATTCGCCAATTTCAATGCCACCGTTTCGACAATCTGCAATGGATGGTTACGCTTTTACTCGTTCGATAAGACATCAATTTGATGTGGTCGGAATTTCTCAAGCGGGAGATCATAAGAATATAAAACTAAAAGAAAACGAAGCTATACGTATTTTTACAGGTGCTTACGTTCCTAAAAATGCAGATACTGTGGTAATGCAAGAGCATGTAATGGTAAATGGAGATTCTATCTTGATTGCCAAAATGCCCGAAACTTTTGCCAATGTTAGAAGTAAAGGAGAACAGATTAATGCAGAGGATGTTGTTTTTGATGCTAATACATTGATTACGCCAGCTGCAATTGGTTTTTTAGCTTGTTTAGGAATTACTGAAATTATGGTTTATAAGAAGCCAAAAGTTGCCATTTTAGTCACTGGAAATGAATTGGTAAAACCGGGTAAAAAACTTCCAAAGGGAAAAATTTACGAAAGCAATTCGGTAATGCTGCAAGCTGCCTTACAAACAATTGGAATTACTAAAATTAAAGTTCATACTGTAAAAGATAATTTAAAAGCGACTAAAAAAGCATTGCAGTCAATTTTAAAAAAGAATGATATTGTATTGATTTCTGGAGGAATTTCAGTTGGAGATTATGATTTTGTAAAAGAAGCATTAGTGAAAAATGGCGTAGAAGAACTTTTTTATAAAATCAATCAGAAACCGGGAAAACCTATGTTTTTTGGCGCTAAAAAAGATACTCTGGTATTTGCGCTTCCTGGAAACCCAGCATCTTCTTTGACTAATTTTTATATCTACGTATATCCAGCAGTCAAAAACAAAATGGGATTTTCAGATACGCATCTGCCAAAAATTGTCCGCAAATTAGATAAAGAGATAACCAATACAACTGGCAAAACACTTTTCTTAAAAGCGTTATACAATGAAACCAGTGTTGAAATTCTAGACGGACAAAGTTCTGCGATGCTGAATACTTTTGCTATAGCAAATGGATTAGTGATCGTGCCGCACGATGTTGAAAGTATAAAAAAAGGCGCGTCGGTAACGATTCTGCCTATAGATTAATTTTCCTTTGAAAGGATAGAAGAAAGAGGCAAGAAGAGAGAATTTTTAGATAAAGAATGAAGAGCGCTGTATAAATAAAAGCATATAGCTTGATTGAAGATAAAAAAGTTTCGCCTATTGGAACGCACAGCGAGCAAAACTTGAAACGTTAAACCTGAAACAAAAAGAACAATGAAAATCTCAGTATTTATTCTTTGCGGAGGAAAAAGCTCCAGAATGCAGTCAGAAAAAGGCTTGGTCTTGTTTCAGGAAAAACCGTTTATTGAACATATAATTCAGGCGATTTTGCCTATTACAACTAATATAAAATTAATTACAGGATCTAAAGAATACGATTATTTGGAATATGAAAAAATTCCAGATTTGATTCCGGAAAAAGGTCCGTTAGGCGGAATTTATACGGCATTATCACATTCTGAAACCGAATTTAATTTGATTTTAAGTTGTGATATTCCGTTGATTTCAACCGAATTATTGCAAGAATTAATTTCAAAACATAATACAGAAGCCGAAATTACAGTTTTTGCTTCTGAAAGCAGATTGCATCCGTTAATCGGAATTTATTCTAAAAAAATATTGCCTGTTATCAAAGGCGCAATTGATAACGACGATTTGAAAATGATGAATTTGTTTGCCAATATTCCGCACCAAATCATCAATATTGAAGAAAGTGAAAACTTTCCTTTAACCAACATTAATTCGGCCGACGAATTAAACGATCTGAATATCAATTTAACTTAGAAGATTATGCAAAGTTTTAAAACACCAAAATTAACGATTGTAGGCGCAGGTCCTGGTGACGTTGAGTTGATTACATTAAAAGCAATTAAAGCTTTACAAAGTGCCGATGTGGTTTTGTACGATGCTTTGGTAAATGAAGAATTATTAGAATATGCATCAAATGCTGAAATTGTTTTTGTTGGAAAACGTTTGGGCTGCCATGCTTACACGCAAGATCAGATTAATGATTTGATTGTTTCTATGGCAAATCGTTACGGTCATGTGGTTCGATTGAAAGGCGGAGATTCTTTTGTTTTTGGAAGAGGTAGTGAAGAAATAGATTATGCTGTGAAATTTGGTTTAGAAACGGCTGTTGTTCCGGGAATTTCGTCTGCTTTAGGAGTTCCGGCTTCGGCAGGAATTAGTCTGACACAGCGTAAAATTGCGGAAAGTTTTTGGGTTATTACAGGAACAACTTCTAATCACGAATTGTCAAAAGATATTCATTTGGCATCAAAATCGGCCGCAACTGTAGTTATTTTGATGGGAATGCATAAATTGGACGAAATCATTTCAATCTATCAAGAAAATAGAAATGACGATTTGCCAATTGCCATTATTCAAAACGGAACTAAAAATTCAGAACAAAAAGTGATTGGAACTATAAACACAATTACTAAATTGGTATCCGAAAAGAATATTTCATCACCGGCCATTATTGTGATAGGAGAAGTGGTGAAAAATACATCAAAATTGACGGAGTATTTTCAAGAACATTTTGATGATGAATTCATTTTTCAGAATTTAAATTTATAAGAATGATTGAAGTTAAATATTTTGGAGCTGTTGCTGAAAAGACGAAATGCGAATTCGAAAAATTATCTTTTTCGGAAGAAGTTTCATTGCAACAATTATTGCAGAATTTAAACGAAAAATATGAGTTTGAATCACTGACTTTCAGTGTTGCTGTAAATCAAAAAATAGTTTCAAAAGCTTCAGATTACACTTTGCAGACCGCTGATATTGTGGCCTTATTACCACCTTTTGCAGGAGGTTAATTAACAGATAATGAAAGAATCAACTCGATATAATAGACAAACCATTCTTCCTGAAATAGGAGCAGAAGGCCAGCAAAAATTAACAAAATCAAAAGTTTTGGTAATTGGAGCAGGAGGTTTAGGTGCGTCAATTTTGCCTTATTTGGCAGGTGCTGGAGTTGGTGAAATCGGAGTTGTGGATGATGATGTTATTGATGTTTCGAACCTCCATCGACAGGTTATTTACAAAACTTCGGCAGTTGGAAAATCAAAAACAGAAGAAGCAAAATTGTTGATTTCAGATTTGAATCCAGAAATAACAGTCACTGCTTTTTCGGAGAAATTATCTGGAAAAAATGCCATTTCGCTATTTGAAAAATATGATATTATTGTTGATGCAACAGATAACATTTCAATAAAATATTTGATAAATGATGCTTGTGTTGTGACAAATAAACCAATGGTTTACGGATCTATTTTTAGATTTCAAGGACAAGTTTCCGTTTTCAATTATCAAAATAGCCCAACTTACCGATGTTTGTATCCCGTTGAAAATTCGAATGCCGCAAATTGTGAAGATGCTGGCGTCATTGGCGTTTCGGTAGGAATTATCGGCATGTTTCAAGCAAACGAAGTCATTAAAATGATTCTCGGAATTGGAGAAGTTTTAAGCGGAAAAATATTGGTTTATAATATTTTGAAAAACGAACAGCAGAAATATGATTTCGAGAAAGCTTCAAATTTGAAGTTGACAAAAGAAGATTTTGATCGAAAATATAATGCAAATGAAAATCAAATAGAAGAAATAAAATTTGATTTGATTTTAGATGAAATTGAAAATGATGAAGTTTTGTTTTTAGATGTTAGAAATGAAGATGAGTTGCCAAAAGTAAAATTGAAAAATAGCATTCAGATTCCGTTAATGAATTTAGAAAATGAAATTAAAAAACTGAATAAAAATCAAGTTATTTACGTTTTCTGTCAATCCGGAATTAGAAGTAAATTAGCTGTTGAATTGCTTCAGAAAAATCAATTTCAAAATGTGAAAAGTATTGTTGGCGGTGCTTTAGCAATGAAACTATTATTAAAAGAAGAAAAGATATAGCCACAGATTTAAAGGATTAAAAGATTTTGTTTCCCGCAGATTTTGCAGATTGAGCAGATTATTAAAATTTGAAATCAAAAAATCAGCTTAATCTGCAAAATCTGCGAGAGAAATAATTTGCGAATCTGTGGCGAAAAAAAATAAAAAATGAGTAAAAATGTATTTGTAGAAGGACCGATTTCTCCTGAATTTATAGCAGAATCGATCGCGAAACACCAATCCAAACACACAATTGGAGCGCACAATATTTTCTTAGGACAAGTTCGCGCCGATGTGATTCATGACAATACGGTCGTAGCAATCGATTATTCGGCTTATAAAGATATGGCAAATGAGGCTTTGTATGCGATTCGTGAAAAAGCTTTCGCTAAATTCGATTTGACTTGCATGCATATTTACCATAGTTTGGGCGTTGTAAAAGCTGGCGAAATCTGTTTGTTTGTTTTTGTTTCGGCAACACGTCGCAAACAAGTTTATGAAGCGACCGAAGCGATCGTAAATTGGATCAAAACCGATGTGCCAATTTTTGGAAAAGAAATGTTTGAAAACGATACCTTCACTTGGAAACAAAATACCTAAGAAATTATAATGGTAGATATTACGCATAAAATAAGCACTTTAAGAGTAGCAACTGCAACCGCAATTGTAAAAGTCAGCAAACAAGAAACAATTGATGCGATTGTGAACAATTTAGTGCCAAAAGGAAACGTATTGGAAATGGCAAAAACTGCTGGATTATTTGCGGTAAAAAACACCCATTTATCTATTCCAGATTGTCATCCGCTTCCTATTGAATATACTGCTGTTGAATATAATATTGAAGGGTTAGATATTCATATTATTTTCAAAGTAAAAACGGTCTATAAAACTGGAGTTGAGGTGGAGGCGATGCACGGCGCTTCAATCGTGGCATTGACGATGTACGATATGCTAAAACCGATTGATAAAGAAATCGAGATTTCAACAATCAAATTAATCAATAAAGAAGGCGGAAAATCTTCTTTCAAAAATAGATTTCCGAATGTAATTAAAGCTGCAGTTTTCGTTTGTTCTGATTCGATTTTTGCAGGTGATAAAGAAGATCGTTCTGGAAAAACAATTGTAGAAAAATTAGATTCATACGGAGTTGAAACTTCGCATTACGAAATCATTCCAGACGAATTAGATATTATTCAGGAAAAAACGAAAGCTTTCGCTAAAGAAAACCAGCTGGTAATTTTTACAGGAGGAACAGGATTATCTCCTAGAGATGTTACGCCAGAAGCTTTGGAGCCTTTGTTAGAAAGCAGAATTCCGGGAATAGAAGAAGCCATTCGCAATTATGGTCAGCAAAGAATGCCTTATGCAATGCTTTCTAGAAGTGTTGCGGGAACCTTAGGTAAAACATTAGTTTTAGCATTACCTGGTTCAACAAACGGAGTAAGAGAATCCATGGATGCTGTTTTTCCGCACGTGTTGCACGTTTTTCATATTTTAAAAGGTAAAAATCATGACAGCCTCTAGCACTATTTTAACGGATGGTTTTGGGCGCAAACATAATTATTTGCGCATTTCGCTGCTGGAAAAATGCAACCTGCGTTGTACGTATTGCATGCCGGCGGATGGAATCGCTTTATCTCCAAAAGCCAGTTTAATGACGGCTGAAGAGATTTATGCCATTGCCGAAACTTTCGTAAAAAATGGTGTTGACAAAATACGATTAACGGGTGGAGAACCTTTGCTTCGAAAAGATTTTCCAGAAATTGTTTCTAAATTATCAGAATTAAAGATTTCACTTTCCATTACGACAAACGGAATTTTGATCGACCGCCATATTGAGGTTTTAAAGCAATTTAAAGTCAAAAAGATCAATTTAAGTTTAGATACTTTGGTTTCTTCAAAATTTCATACAATAACACTTAGAAATCAGTTTGAGAAGGTAATTGATAATTTGCATTTGCTTTTGAATAATGATTTTCAAGTGAAAGTAAACGTGGTTTTGATGAAGGGATTTAATGAGAACGAAATTGTCGATTTTGTAAAACTGACTCAATTTCTGCCCATTTCTGTTCGCTTTATAGAATTTATGCCTTTTGCAGGGAATGAGTGGGATAGAAGTAAAATGGTTTCGCAAAAAGAAATTTTATCTTTGGTTGAAACTGAATTTTCATCTGATGAAATTGAAAAACTGGAAGACGAAAAAAACTTTACTTCAAGAAATTATAAAATAAAAGATTTCCAAGGCGATTTCGGAATCATCAGCTCGATTACGAATCCGTTTTGTGACAGCTGCAACCGCATCCGCTTGACGGCTGACGGAAAAATAAAAAACTGCCTTTTTTCCAATTCAGAAACCGATTTATTGACGGCTTTTAGAAATGGAGAATCGATCACTGATTTGATTGCACAATCAATTCAAAATAAGAAAAAGGTAAGAGCTGGAATGGCAAGCGTTTCTGAAATGGATGATCCAGCTAAACATTTTGATAATCGCAGTATGATTGCGATTGGGGGATAGATTCTTTTTATGAGAATCTTTGTCAAAGTTTTAAACTTTGACAAAGATAAGTAACCATAACGTTTGTCATTGATTCGTTCCTCGCAATGACAACAAAAAAAGGCTCAACTTTACGTTAAACCTTTCTTCAAATTATTTTTTCTTTTTAGCCTTCGCTTTAGCTTTTTTCGATGCTACAGCTTTCTTTGCTGCAACTTTTTTAGCTTTGGCTTTATCTTTTGCCTTTTTCGCTTTTTCTTTTTTCTTCGCAGCAGCTTTTAGTTTATCTTTTTTGGCTTTTTCTAATTTTTTGATAACTGCTTTTATTGCTTTTTCTCTTTTCTTTTCTTTCTCTTTTTTGGCTTTCAGTTTTGCTTTTAGCTTAGATTTTATATCGTTTTTTTCTTTGCCAATTTTTTCAACAGTGACAACGGGCTTGTTTTCTGAAACATCATCCGTTTTAATCTCTACAATTTCAGAAACAATCGGTTCTGTTTTTGTGGGAGTTGTTGCCGCTTTTTTTACTGTTGCTCTTGGAGTCGTTTTAGATGTCGCTGCTCTTACGGGCGTTTTTGCCGCTGGTTTTACAGCTGCAGCTGGTGCTTTTGCAGCAGTTGTTCTTGTGGTTGTTGTTTTTGCTGCTGGTGCCTTTGTAGCAGGTGCTTTTGCAGCCGTTCTTGTAGTTCTTTTAATCGTTGTTTTAGTTTCTGGTTGCACTTCTGTAGTAGTTTCTACAGCAGTTTCTGCTGGAATATCAGTATTATCTACAGCAGGAGTACTTGGATTTCGTTTTATCATAACTGTATTTTTTATTGAATAAATAGATGTTAACCAAGCGGCTTTAAAGCTCTTGAAGTAGGATGCTTTAATGTAAATTCTTAGTTAAGCTAAATATACGCAATTTTTGAATACAAATTACGATGCTTTTTCAGAACTCATTAATTTTCAATCGCTTCCAGTATTCTAAAATTGCTTTTCGGTGCTTCACATAACGAACAGCAATAATCTTCGCCTAAATCTGTAAATAAAATGCCTTTTGGAATTCCTTGACTTTCATCACCGTATTCAGAATTATAAAGCGTTAGGCATTCTTGACATTGATAAATGTCCAATTGAGGTTTTTCTTTTTTCTGCGGGTTTTCGGCTGTTTCTGAAGTCGAATTCCCGAGTTCATTGAAATATTTTCGACTTAATTCGATTAGAATATTTGGAAGTTCCAGTTTGTCAATATCTTGTGAATGAACGATGTATTCGCGCGTATTAGGGTCGAAATTCTTTGCAAATAAAACATTGTAGGTATCTCTAATTTTAATGGATTCTAAAGCTGCAGGAAGTTCATTTTTTTCGATGACAATCGAAGTAAAATAATGTCCGTCGCGGTTGTATTCTGAAATTCCGAAATTCAATCCGTAAGTACTAATATCGAATTGGTCTAATGTTCGAACTAAAAAAGTCTTCAGATTCAAAGCCCATTCCATTGCAACTGGTAAATGCCAGTTTAATTCTAGTAAAGAGTGACGAACGTTGATTCCTCTTTTGCCTAAGAATTTTTCCCATTCCAATTTTCTGTCCTTTGGAATTCCTTTTATAATGAAAGATTTCCAAGGCGTAATACAGATTTTTCCGATTTTGCATTCAAAACACAAATCACACATTTCTTTTAAGAAATCCAGATCGTATAAATTGTTTCTCCAATACAATCCCAACCAATATTGGTCGATTCCCATTCGGTTCATTCCTTCGTAATATGGAAATGGATAAAACGGAATATTCAATGGTTTGTCAATAGTTCTATTATTGGTGTCTAAAGCTTCGCTCACTAAAGTGAAAAGCATTTCAACATCAACTGAATCTTCTTCGGAAATTTTTTCGATTTCGTAATAAATTTTAGCCAAATCCCAGCTGTAAATCAAAACAGGATAAACTTCTATTTTTTCCCATTTTGGAAGACGAATGTATAAATACCAATAATCTTCGTGCTCTGAAGCAATAAAATTCAAATGTCCTGTAAACAAAGGAACCAATTGCTGTTTTGGATCGGTTATGTTGACTTTTAGTTTTGGTTGTTCTTTAAATTCTTCCAAAACATATAAAAAACGGTTTCCGGTAAGCCAGTTTGTATTTCTGAAAATATCGGTCGAAACATAAGAAGAAACAATATTATTGCCGCTTTTCTGATCTGGATAAACAAAATGATGTTTTCCTAAAGTAGTTTTATCCAAAGATTTAAATCCTTTCGGAAAAATAATATCCTGTCTCGAACCAAACGAAATAGAATCTAAGCCTTCTTCTAAAGCAATATTTACCACTTCTCGTAATTCTCCTGGCGAAATAACGCCTCCTTTTACTATTAATCTTGTTAGTTCCATAGTCTTATTTGTTTCAGGTTTCAGGTTTTCTTCGTTTCAAGTTTTACGTTCCAACAACTTGAAACGTGAAACTTGAAACAAAAAGAAACTATTTACACTTCGCCAATATCTCTTTTACTTCGGTTTTACAGCTTCCGCAGCCTAAACCTGCGCCTGTGTTTTTACATAATTCGGTAAAATCGTTTACACCGCTTTTGATGGTATCTTCGATGTTTCCAGCTCCAACTTGACTGCACGAACAAACCAGTTTTCCTAAGACAGGTTTTGCATTCGAACTTCCTCTTAAAAGAGTATTTCGTTTGTCTGATAATTCGATTTTACTTTCAATCATCGTTTTGAATTCGGCAAACTCGTTTTTATCGCCCATTAAAATGGCGCCGACCAAGAGATCGTCCTTTACGATGCACTTTTTGTAATAGCGTTTTTTCAAATCGGCAAAAACAATTTCTTCGTACGAATCATCATTTTCTGGAATTTCGATATCACCAATGCTGCACAAATTAATGTCTTCTAATTTTAGAATGTTCATTAAAATAGAACCCTTGTAATAGCTGCTGATATCACCGGCTAAAAAGTTGGCTAGGATATCTGCTTGTTCTTCGGCAGCAGAAGTGATTCCAAAAAGTTTATTATTAAATTCGGCTATTTCTCCAATGGCAAAAATATCCGGATTTGAAGTTTGCAAATACTGATTTACTTTAACGCCTCGTCCGCATGAAAGTCCGCTTTCACGGGCAATTTCAATATTCGGAATAGTTCCAATTGTATATACAATCGCGTTTGCTGTAATGATTTTACCGCTTTTTAAAGCAATTTCAATTTCATTTGGATTATCAGTTTCGAAAACCGTACTCACCTCATTATCAAAATAAATTTGAATATCACGAAGCTGTACTTCTTCGGCCAATAATTTGCTTGAAATTCGATCCAGTTGACGTTCCATCAATCGCGAAGCTCTTTGAACAATTGTAGTTTTTACTTTTTTATGTTTTAGAGCAGCTGCCAATTCCAATCCTAATAAACCACCACCAATAATAACAACATGTTGTTCTTCAGGCGGAAGATTGGTGCTGTCCAAATGTTTTTTCAAACGATCGGCATCTTCTTTTTTTCTCACGGTAAAACGTCCTGGAAGATGAAGCTGTGCATTTTCTGGAACGAAAGGGCGACTTCCAGTAGCCATAATCAACGAATCGAAAGTATGAATTTCGCCTTGACTGTCTATAATTGTTTTTTGTTTTGGATCTAATTTCTCAATCGCAACTCCAGCTTTCATTGTAATTTTCAGTTTGCTGAAAGCTTCGCCATCTTTTACTTTTAAAAGCTGTTCCCAGCTGAACTCTCCCGTCATGTATTCAGGAAGCAAAACACGGTTGTAAAACGGATTTATTTCATTCGAAAAAACAATAATTTCATCGGTTGTGTTAAACTCGCGATAGTTTTGTATGAATCGAAATGAAGCTGCTCCAGCTCCAATAATAGCAATTTTTTGAAATGGTTTTACGTATTTTTTAATCGAAACGGTTGTGAATTTAAAATCAGGTTCTTTTGAAACTGGATCGACAACTGTATTCGTTAAATTATTGGTTCTATTCAAATCATTTTCAAGCTGTTTTCCCCAATGCATTGGCAAGAAAACGACTTTCTCTTTGATAGAATCAGTGACTTTTGCCTTTACTCTAACTTCTCCATTTTTACTCGTAACCGTAACAATATCACCGTTTTTAATATCGTTTTTGTAAGCATCAATCGGATTTATTTCCAATACAGGACTCGGAATATGCGTTAACAATCGCGATACTTTTCCGGTTTTGGTCATCGTATGCCATTGATCGCGAATTCGTCCCGTCGTTAAAATAAAAGGGAATTCATCATTTGGCTGTACCGATGTATTTTCGATAGAAACCGGCAGATTGAAAATCGCTTTTCCAGAAGGGGTATAGAATTTTTTATCAGTAAACAATCTTGGAGTCCCGGGATGATTATAATCTGGAACTGGCCATTGAAAAGTTCCTTCCGATTTTAAACGGTTATAATTTAGAAATGAAATATCAATATTAGTGTTTTTGGTAAGTGCGCAATGTTCTTTGTAAACTTCTTCGGCACTATTGAAATTGAATCCGTTGAAATTCATTTTTTTAGCAAAACGAATCAAGATTTCAATATCTGGTAGTGCTTCGCCAGGCGCGTTGATTCCTTTTGGCAGATAAGAAATACGACGTTCTGAATTGGTCATCGTTCCTTCTTTTTCCAACCAACCCGCTGCAGGCAATAATAAGTCGGCAAATTTGGCTGTATCGGCATTATGCGAAATATCTTGAACGACTACGAATTTGGCATTTTGAAGCGCTTTTTCGGCTCTTCTAGAATCGGGTAAACTCACTAACGGATTGGTGCAAATAATCCAAACGGCTTTCATTTTTCCAGATTCTAAAGCTTCAAACATTTCTGTTGCTGTTAAACCCGGTTTGTCTGAAATTTCGTCGACTCCCCAAAAGTCGGCAACTTCTTTACGATGCGTTGGATTGGCGATGTCTTTGTGCGCGGCCAAAAGTGTAGCCATACCGCCAACTTCGCGTCCGCCCATTGCATTCGGCTGACCCGTTAATGAAAATGGTCCCGAACCTGGTTTTCCTACTTGACCAGTCAACAATGACAAATTCAATAAAGCTGTATTTTTATCCACGCCAACAGCACTTTGATTCAATCCCATTGCCCAAAGCGAAATAAATCCTTTTGCTTTTCCGATAATATCAGCGGCAAGTTTGATATCGTTTACCGAAATACCGCAAAGTTTAGATGCTTTTTCAAGCGAAGTTCCTAAAACTAAGTCTTTGTATTGTTTGAAATTTTCTGCGTGATTTTTAACGAAATCATGATCTACATAACCTTTTTCGATAATTCGTTTGGCAATTGCATGGTACAAAATAATATCAGAACCTGGAATAATCTGCAAATGCAAATCCGCGAAAGCAGCAGTATCTGTTCGTCTTGGATCGATGCAAATGATTTTTGTTTTCGGATTTATCTCTTTGTGTTTTTCTAATCTTCTAAAAAGAATAGGGTGGCACCAAGCTGGATTTGCTCCCGTAATTAAGAAAGTGTCTGCAAATTCAATATCGTCATAAGCAATTGGAACAGAATCTTCTCCGAAAGTTTTTTTATAGCCGACAACAGCAGAACTCATACAAAGTCTTGAGTTGGTGTCGATATTATTTGTTTTCAGAAAGCCTTTTACCAGTTTGTTTACTAAGTAATATTCCTCGGTCAAACATTGTCCAGAAATGTAAAATCCAACACTGTCTGGTCCATGTTTTTTAATGATGGAAGAAAAAACAGCTGCCGCACGATCCAAAGCAGTATCCCAACTTACGCGTTCTAGCGGATAGTTTTTGCTACCTCGCATTTCTGGATATAAAATTCGGTCTGAAGTATCGTTTACTACGTAATGCAGGTTCATTCCTTTAGAACACAACATTCCTTTGTTTACAGGATGATCTTTGTCGCCTTCTACCATTACGCCATTTTTGGCATCGTTGGTCACGATTATCCCGCAGCCAACGCCGCAGTAGGAACAGGTAGTTTTGATCTTCGTAGTTTGCATTTCGTCTTCTATTTAGAGGTACTACTTTTATTGAATGGTCTTACTTTAGAAAAGTACTTATGCAAAAATAAGTATTTTTACGTATTAATACTTAATTTTTGAATTTATTTTTTTATTTTTGATGAAAATAAATGAGGAACAATAAATTAGTTTTTAATCTGCTAAAAATCAGAACTCATGAAAGAAGAACAAACATTATGTTATTCCTGTCCCAATGAGAATTGTTTCATTAAGAAACACCTGCATTTGGAGCAGATGACTCATTATATATCTAAAAAACAGAATGTAATCTGCAAAAAATCGGATCAGTTTATTACGGAAGGCGCGCCTCTGCAAGGACTTTATTTTATTTGCAAGGGAAAAGCCAAAACGGTAAAAACTGGAATTAATGGTCGTGAACAAATTGTTCGTTTGACTACGAATGGGGATATTATTGGTTTTCGCGGTTTCGGAACGAGCAAACGTTATCTAATTGGGGCTTATGCGTTGGAAGATACTGTATTGTGTAATTTCAGCAACGAAACCATGCAGGAAATTTTAATGCATGTTCCTCAATTTACATATGCTCTGATGTTGTTTTACGCCGAAGAATTGAACAAAAGCGAAAATAATATCCGAAAGATTGCACACATGAATGTTCGTGAACGCGTAATTGATCTTTTACTTTATATTCACCGCAAATTCGGGCAAACGAATGGTTTAATTGATATTGAGCTTTCGCGAAAGGAAATTGCCGATTTTGCAGGAACTACTGAAGAACAGGCGATCCGTATTTTGTCAAGCCTTAAAAAAGAAGCTTTGATTAAAACAGAAGGGAAGCGTGTGGGGATTTTGGAGGTTTCAACGCTTCGATCTGAAATTATGGAACATAAGTATTTTTGAGGTTCTAAGATACTAAGTTGCTAAGATGCAAAGGTTTTTTGTAGAGACGCTCATTTGTGCGTCTCTACTTCGTATTTTATTTTTTCCTTCCCACAAATCGAATTACAGAACCAGTTCCGTTATGAAATAAACCTTCGCTGAGTTCGATTTCTTTTTCTTCCAGTTCGATGATTTCATAATTAGGGAAATCGGCTTTTATTTCTTCAATAGAAAATAAAGATTCAATATCTTTTGGTCCGCCAACTTTTTCGTTTTTGGTTACGTATTCCAAATGTTTTTTGCTGAAAGCTTCAAAAATTATAATGCCGTTTTTTCGTAAAAGTTTGTCTAGCTGTTTATGAATTTCAGATTTAATCGCAGCTGGAAAATGTGCATAAATTAAAGCAATTGCATCAAATTGGTTTTCTTGAAAATCTAAAGTTTCCAATTCGCCAACTTGATAATCGATTGAAACATCATTGTTTTTTGCTAAAAGAAGCGCTTTGTTTCTGCCTTCTTCGCTAATATCAAAAGCCGAAACTTCCCAGCCTAATTTTGCTGCAAAAATGGCATTTCGCCCTTCGCCCTCAGCAGGGAAGAGAATGGTTCCGATTTCTAGTTTTTCAATCTGTTCTTTTAAGTAATTGTTTGGTTCTTCGCCGTATGCAAATTCTTCACTTTTGTAACGGTCGTCCCATCTTTGGATCCAGGTGTTGTTCATTTGGTTTATATATTGAATTTAATAATTAAAGGTTTATGATCGCTATACATCGTCCAATCTTGATAACTTCCAATTTCGACATGTTCTAACGCCTCGATAAAATCATTTGAAGCAAAACAATAATCTATATGATATGGTTTGCTTTCGCGTTTATAAAGATATAAAGTTGGATGTTTTTCCTTGCCTTGAATTTGATTGAAGTATTTATGATACGTGCTGAAGATTTTCTTTTCGGCCAATTTATTTACTACTGTTGTATGATTTCCTTCTCTTCGCGGTTTGTCCCAAATGGTATTGCTGTTGAAATCTCCAATTAAAATGGTTTTGGTTTCTTGTATTAAATCCTCATAATAATTAATCGCTTTCCAAATTTGAGTTACATAAGCGCCGTCTTTATCTGCAGGATTATTTGCCCAAATAGCAAATAGGGTAAAGTCAACTTTTCCGTCAGTTACGGCAATTGGAAGTATATTTTTAAAATCAGGATTATGGCAATCTAAAAGCTGAAATCGATAATCGCCGTACGAAAAAACACCAAGTCCTTTATGAGGATTATTACCGTACCAAAGAATATCATTAGGTAATTTTGTCTCGTCCGGAAATTTGAGTTTTTCAGGACTTTCGCATTCAGAAATTACGGCAATATCAGGACTGAAAGCTTGAATATATTGCGCTTTTTTTCTAAATGCCATATTGCAATTCCATGCGATGATTTTCATTAGCTGAAGTTTAGGAAAAGATTTGAATTTTATTAATCTGCACCAGTAAAAGCTGTTTTTCCATCAATTAAAGCTACTTCTGCATAATTATGTTTTCCCATAATCACAAACAGCTTTTCAGGTTTATACTTAAAATATCTGATTTTTGATTCACCAACTTTTGGTTTTCCGCAAACAGTTATAACATTAGTCTGCCACAATAATTTGTTGTTTTTATATGCCGAAATGGTTTGCAGATCCTCTTCAACAAAGTAAATGACGTTATTTTTTTCAATTCCTCTTTTGGATGTTGTAATCAAATTTATTTCTGAATCTTTTGAAATTAGTTTTGGATCAATTGTTTGACCAAAATTAACTTGAGTTGAGAATAATGCTAAGATGAAAAATTTGATTATCGGTTTCATTTAACAATAAAATTGAAAAAGTGCTATCAAATATACGCTTTAAAAACAAAATACCCTTTTCCAAAACTGAAAAAGGGTACGTTATAATAGGTGATTTTAGTAAAGCTTTTATAATATTAGCCAACAAGTCTAGTAGTGCCGTAATTAATATCAATTTCTGCAAAATGGTGTTTTCCCATTACGATAAGAAGTTTGTCTGTATTGTAGCCAACATATCTAATTTCAGGAGTTCCTTTTTGAGGCTCTCCGCACACCGAAATAACATTGGTTTGCCATTTCAATTTTTTCCTTTTGTAAGCAGAAATGGTTTGTAAATCATTTTCAACATAGTAGACAATGTTGTTTTTCTTGATGCCTCTTTTTTGTGTTTTAGCAAAATTAATTTCTGAGTTTTGCGAAATTAAAGCATTGTTAAATTTTTGGGCAATACCCGTTTGGCTAACCAAAAAGGTCAACAGGGATAATTTTAAAAATGGTTTCATTAGGATAGAATTGGGGGTTCATAATCGATTCAAATATAAATAATTAAAACATATAATACATTTTTGTATGTTAAAAAAAGAATACCCTTTTCCGAAATAGGAAAAGGGTAAAATATAGTAGTTGATTTTATGTAAAATTTATTTTTTCCAGCTAAAAATTTTCGGATCTACAGAAATCATTAACCAAGCCCAATTGTTCGTATGGCTTGTATCTCCGCCTTTAACAAATTCCATTGTTTTAGATCCAAACATTTGAGAATAACCACCAGTTACGGTTATGTTTTTCTTGAAATTATAACCAAAAGTGGCATCGATCTCAGTTCCTAAATACGAATCTAATTTTTCATTTACGGGTGTCACAACATCAGCAGCGGTTAAAAAAATATGTGGCATCAAAGCAAATTGCCATTTGTTTACATTGTAGTTTAATTTGATAAAGGCATCCTGCAAACCAAAACTGTTGGTGTAATTTCCAACATAGAAATAATCCATATAACCGTTAAATCCGTGGTTGGTTCCAAATAGCGGATTGAAAGATTTAATTACACTGCTTCCGTCATTTGAAGATTTTCCAGATAAAAATTCGTAACCTAAACCTGCTTTAAAAGCTTCTGTTATATTGTAGCCTAGATTGGCAGCTGCGTTCCAGGCGCTTACTTTTAAATCAGTACTTTTTCCTGTTTGGCCATACACCCAAAAACTTGTATCTAATTTGCCTGTTTTATAAGTCAGATATGGACCAAAAGTCTGTTTGTAATCGACTAAGAGTTTTGCATCTGCGTTAGCATATTCATAACCGGTGTTCAATAGTAGAAAGCTTGCGCCTAATTTTCCATTGAATTGGTTGTGGTACCAAGCATATTGTAAGGTTTTGTACATGTTGGCCACAGTATAAGGAGTTTGAACAAGATTCTCCGCATTGGAGTTATATGCGCCTCCAAAATCTAATTTTTGAGTTTCATCATGAAAAGAAACTGTTAACGCGTCATGGCTTTGTCCTTGTTGTGCCCAATCTAATTCTCCAAGAATACGCTGATTATCATAAGAAAGCACTTGGCGTCCCATTCTGGCACTCCATTTTTCAGTGAAATTATATTGTGCCCATGCCTCAAAAACTGCTACTCCGTTTTTATCGGCAGTAGTTGTAGTGGGCACATCTCCCCATGTTCTTGTATTTTGTAAAGTCAGTTTTACGATTAAATCTTCTTGTTTATAATTAATGCCCAAACGAGAACGCTGTGAAATTTGTGATGTACCTTCTTGACCATAAGGAAGCGGTTGTTTGAAACCGTTTCTATATTCAAAACGTGGTCGAATTTGGAGGTTTACATCTAATTCTTGTGCTTGGATTTCGAAACTTAATCCTACGATAAGTATTAAAATTAGTTTTAGGTTTTTCATAAAATTATAGGGTTTTTATCGAAAGTAAATTTATAAGAAAATACCGTCGTAGATTATGATTAGAATCATATTTCTAATTTTTTTTTAATCTAAGTCTAATACGCAGGTTCTAATTTTGCTTTACTTACTTTAACTTCTTTTTTCTTAGATAGTTGTGTGATAGTGTAATGCATCCAAACTAAGCAGACAGTTGAAAAGATTAAAATGAAAATCCATGAACTTGACCAAATTCCAGTCGCTGTTAGTAAATATCCGAAGATAATTGGGCCGAAGAATCCGCCTAAACCGCCAATCATTCCAACCATTCCGCCTACAACACCAACTTCATTTGGGAAATATTCTGGAATATGTTTGTAGACAGCCGCTTTTCCGATTCCCCAAGAAATTCCTATTAGAATAACTAAAACCAAGAATACCCACATATTGGCATCAAACTTAATAACCGTTACGCCTTTTGCAATCAGTTCTTTTTTAGCCACGCTTTGGTTGTGCGATACGACAACATCCTGCCAGCTTGAAGTAGTTGGGAAAATAGCACTTTCCGATGTAGATGTATTAGCTGTTTTTTGAGCGATTGGATATTCTTTATCGCCAACTTTTACTGTTTTATCACTGATTTCGTTTACAACACCTTTTTTGGCAGCCAAAATTCCAGGTCCAGAAGTCGTGATTTCCATTTTTGGAATTGATAATAAGGCGCTCAAAATTACTGAAGAACCCAAAACCCAATACATTACTTTTCTCGCTCCGAATTTATCAGATAAATAACCTCCGAAAGCTCTAATTACGCCAGAAGGCAAGCTGAACATTGTTGCAAATAAACCGCCCATAACTAAACTCGTTTGGTATACGTTCATAAAGTTTGGCAATAACCATTGAGAGTAAGCCACAAAGCATCCGAAAACTAAGAAATAGTAAGCTCCAAAACGCCAAACTCTTTGTGATTTTAGAGGCGTAAGCATTTGCGAAACAGATTTACCACTGCTTTCTATTTTTTTGTTTTGAGCGAAAATTAAAAATGCAACACCAATCACTACTAATGAAATAGCATAAATAACAGGTAGAATTTTCCATCCATTTTGCGGATCATCAATTGAAAAGTGATTTAAAAGAGAAGGAGCTAAAAACGTTGTAATTGCTGCACCAGCATTTCCCATCCCGAAGATTCCCAGTGCGCGCCCTTGCCATTCTTTTGGATACCAGATAGAAGTATAGCCAATTCCGACAGCAAAACTGGTTCCAACCATTCCAAATAAAAAGCTTAATAAAGCAAACATGGAGAAACTGTCAGCATAGGGAAGAAGGAAGAGCGGAATTGAACAAAGCAATAATAAAAGAGAAAAAACATATTTTCCGCCAAATTTATCCGTCAAGATTCCGATTGGGAGACGCATTATAGATCCAGTTAAAATCGGAATTCCCAAAAGCCATCCTACTTGGATAACATCCCAATGGAAAATTCCATTATCAACTAAAAAGGTTACTAAAACCCCATTTAATGTCCAGCAAGCAAAACACACTGTAAATGCCAATGTGTTCAAAAATAAAATTTTGTGTGATTGCGATAGTGAGTTTGTATTTTTCATAGTACTTATTATTTTTATGTAAAATTAAGTACTATAACTTAGTTAAAACCTGCCAAAACGCAGTTTTTGAAAAATAATTACGTATTTATACGTATTTTTTTAGATTAAAGAATACTCTGCCGCTTTATTAGAAAGTTCCATTAGGTTTTTTACTTTCAATTTTTTCATTAGATTGAAACGGTGTACTTCGGCAGTACGCTTGCTAATATCTAAAGCTTCGGCGATTTCTTTGTTTCCTTTTCCAGATAATAAAAGTGTCAAGATTTCTTTTTCTCTTTTGGTAATCATCATTTCTTCTCCTAAGGTTTGTTTAGGTTCTAATGATGAAGTGGAATTGGTTAATTGTCCAATTAAAATAGAAGAGATATCACCGCTGAAATATTTTCCTCCAGCAGAAACACTGTGCAATGCTTTTAAGAATTCTTCTTTGCTTGAACCTTTTAGTAAATACCCGTCAGCTCCAGCTTTTATAGATTTCAAAACATACTCTTCTGATTCATGCATTGAAAGCATGATAATTTTTACGTTGTTATTCTCGCTTCTAAGTTTTTCTACTACCTCGATACCCGTTAAGTTGGGCATGCGAATATCTACTATAAGTAAGTCGGGTTTGGTTTCTGCCACGACTTCAAGTGCATCTGCACCATCAATAGCTTCTCCCACAACCTCAATGTTTGCTTCGTTTTCCAGCAAAGATTTGATTCCGTCTCTAACAAAAACATGGTCATCTGCCAATACTACACGAATGATATTACTCATAGTTTACTTAATTTAGATTCTAGATTTTTACGTATATTCATCTATAAAGAAGACGCTAATATACGTACTTTTTTTTATTTTAAATTCCAATATTAAAATTTCTAATGTTGAAAATTCCAAATTCCAAATACTGATGTGTGCAATTTTGTCAAAGTTTTTATCGTCTAGTTTGTCATCTCGACGAAGGAGAGATCTCCACGAGTAGCTCTACAAAGATTGTCGATTTAGATTGCGGAGTTTCTTGCGAAGATTTCTCCTTCGTCGAAATGACAAGATTGTGGTTAGTTTTCGCGTTTGACTTTGTCAAAGTTTCAAACTTTGACAAAGTTTTTACCGTCCAATTTGTCATCTAGACTGAAAGGAGAGATCTTCACGAGTAGCACTACAAAGATTGGCGATTTAGATTGCGGAGTTTCTAGTGCGATCTCTCCTTCGTCGAGATGACAAGATTGTGGTGAGTTTTTGCGTGCAACTTTGACAAAGTTTTTCACTTTCAGTTTGTCATCCTGAGAAACGAAGGATCGCACGCGGGATTCTACAAAGATTGTCCATTTAGATGGCGGAGTTACTAGTGTAATCCTTCGTTTCTCAGGATGACAAAAGAATCCGTAATTGGAATTTGGGATTTTAAAAAAATGGAATTTCCTACTTAAGTATCGGAATATTAAAAGTTATCCTAGTCCCTTCACCAGGAATTGAATTAAGGAAAACACGACCGTTAATGTACTGGATTCTTTCTTTCATAAATAAAAGTCCCATTCCAGATTCGCTGTTGCGTTTTTTATGGACAGAATTGACATCGAAACCTTTTCCGTTGTCGTCTACGATGATGCTTAAAAGCGTATCGCTGTGTGAAAGTTGCACAATAATATGAGACGACTCGGCGTATTTGATAGCGTTATTGATCGCTTCTTGAGTAAGTCGATAGATATTGATTTCGATTAAAGAATCCAAGCGTCTATCAAAATCAGTTTTATTGTAAAACAGTATTTCTTTTCCAGTTAATTTAGAAAGTTCTTGGGTAAGTTTTGAAAGCGATGAAACGATTCCGTGATCGCTTAATTCGGGAGGCATTAAGTTGAAAGTTGCCGTTCTCACACCTTTTATAATGTCGAGAGAAAGCTTCTTTAAATACTCAATTTTCTGTTCCGATTTTTCTCTGTCATCGAGATTGATACTTTCTAAACTGAATTTTAAACCTGTAAGCATTTGACCAATTCCGTCGTGAATTTCTTTAGCGATTCGGTTTTGTTCGTTTTCCTGATTTTCAACGATTTTGCTTGAAATAATCTTCTGCTGGTTGATTTTTTCGGTTGTGTTTTCAAGGTTCAAACGTTCGACTTCGCGTTGTGCTTTTTTACGTTCGGTGATGTTGAAACAAACAATCAAAAGTTCCAGTTCGTCTTTTTTGATCATTACGGGAACCATCGACAAATCGAGCCAGATTTCTTTTTCGTCTTTGTTTACAATTTTCATTTCGCCCTGCCAACCGCTTCTTTGTTTTTCAAAAATTAAGCGGTCAAAATTGACTTGTTCTTTTTCGTCCTCGGTTAAAACTTCAGAGAATTTTTTGTTAGATGAAAACTTAGTATAATTTAAAAGTTTTGCGAATTTTTCTCCAATATGAATAATCGAACCGTCTGGTGAAATTCGGCAATATAATAAAGTATTTTCCATCGCATAATTGAGCGATTTCAATTCTTTTACTGAGTTTTCTTTGATTTCGGAAATGATTTCGGTGTCGTATGCGAGTTTTAAAGCTTTCTTTTCTGAAGATAAAAGTTGGGCAATTAACCTTTCGATTTTCTTGTTGGTTGGTTTGAAAATGAAGAAGAATTCTAGAAGCAGAACCAGCAATGTAAAACCGAAAATCCAATATTCGATTCGGCGTTGTTCGGTTACTTTTTCGTGCGCTTCAAGATCGTATTGGGTTACAATTTGATTCATTTTAGAAAGAAAGATTCCTTCGTTTTCTAAAATAATTTGAACCAGTTTTTGATTTTCAGAAACTGATTTTTTCTCTTGTAAGTTCAGTAAAAAAGAATCGGTAGTTTGTGCAATTTTATTGAAAATCGGATTGATTTCAAGATATAATTTGTTTAGCGTTTCGCTTTTTTCTTTTGGGAAAGCTAAACTATCGTTTCCGTTTTCTAATGCATTTTGGTTTTTCTTCCAAAGTGCTAAAACTTCTTTTAAGTGCGAAGTTTTTTTGGCTGTAGCCGAATCAGAAACGTAATGTAAAATCAGTACTTCTTTGACAATTTTCTGGCTTAACATTCTTTGCTTTCCAGAAAAATTGATAATCTTAGAATCGCTTAATTGTTGATTTAAGTTGTATTGAACCAGAAACTGACTGATAATTATGGTTAAGGCAATAGTAAGAAGCGCAAAAAAATACAGTCGTCGTAAATTTTTGAAAGTGATTTTTTCTGCTTCTTGATTGTCCTTTTTCATATCTTTTTACAATCCTAAAGAAGCTTTTATTAGGTTTAAGTTTTCTTCAGAATAGTTGATTTTTAAAGCCTCCTGATGTCCTTTGTCCGACATTTTATCCCAAGTTTTCTTGATGATGTTTTTCAGCTTTTCTTCATCGTGTTTTTCAACGAAAGGTTCCAAGTAGTATTCTAAAAACACTAAACAAATTACATCTTCTAGTAATTGCGTTTCAGCATCTTTTTTAAGTAATTTTTTTTCAATTAAAAAAGAAACACGATCAATGAAAGTTTGGTCGTATCCTGCTTTTTCTAATATTTCAGCAGTTGTTTTTGCGTGGAATTTTTTCAGTTCTTCTCTCCATTTTAAATAACCCACACGATCCATTGGATAAGATTCGCGAGCCACTTTCCAACGGCAGATGTGCTGTGCTTTTGAAGCAATCTGAACTTCTTCTGAAGCATTTGGTTCAAACTGCATCAGTTTTTCGTACATCCTGTTTGAATACAATAATTCTTTCGGATATTCGGTGTTTTGGTCTAACTCGATATTCGGATCCTGAGCGTTTTCAGCATCAATCCATTCACTTGCTTTTTGAAAAGGTGTATTCATTTTTTTGGTAGGTAATAGATTTCAAAGATACGGAATTAAGTGGGAAAGTCGAAAGTCAAAAGTCGAAAGTGAGATGAAAGAAGCAAGAAGAAAGATCATACAAAGCTTTTCAAATCTTGCCTCTTGCTTCTTTCTTCTTTACATCTTAAAAAAGTCTTAGTCAACAAACCCAACAAACACTTCGTCTTCGACAATCTTAACGGGATAAGTTGCAATTCTGTATTCTTCGCCGTTTAGGTTTGAACCATCAACAAGAGAAAAAGTTTTTTTATGCATTGGGCAAGCGATTTTCGGAATATCATCTGCAGAACCTGTCATTCCTCTCGAAAGCACCATTTCCATTTTGTGCGGACAGGCATTTTGGCAAGCGTACCATGCATTACGTCGTGCAAAATTGAAAATTGCAATTTGTTTGTTTTTGTATTTGATGCATCCGCCTCGGTTGGTTGGAAAATCTTCTACTTTACCAGCTTTGAACCAAATTGTTGCGTCGCTTGCGTGAACTGTTTCGTATTGATTTAAGATTTCTTCCATTTTGATTGAGTTTTTTGTTCCTGTTTCTTAGCCCTCTTTTTACAATCATGAGAGTTATGATGGCGCAGTAAAAAAGAGGGTAAGAAGGACAGCAAACGTTTAATGATTTTTTTTTCTTTTTTTTTTGGAGCTTATTATTTTTTAAACACATAGAGACATAGACTTAATAGTTTGAAAAAAGAATTGTCAAAAGAAAATTATCTCTGTTTTGGAGAAACATTGCCTTTTTAAGTTGCAAAATCTATGTCTCTATGTGTTTATTTTTTAATGTTTATGACCAAGCTTTTGGCATTTTTTGATCTCTCATTGGAACAAAAGCGATGTTGTCGTCTTTTTCATCCGAGTTTACAAAGTGGTTGAAACGCTTCATTAATCTTGGTTTTTCTAAAACTTGTTTCCATTCGCATTCGAATGTGTTTACCATAGTTTGCATTTCAGCTTCTAAGGTTTCGCAGATTCCTAAGCTATCTTCGATAATTACTTGTTTTAAATAGTCTAAACCACCTTCTAGTTTTTCTAACCAAGTTGATGTTCTAATCAGCGGACCAGCTGTTCTGATGTAATACATTAAGAAACGATCCATATATTTGATTACCGTTTCTTTGTCGATTTTCTCTGCCAATAAAACCGCGTGTTTTGGATTTGCTCCACCGTTTCCGCAGATGTATAAATTCCATCCGCCTTCCACAGCGATTAATCCGAAATCTTTTCCGCGTGCTTCGGCGCATTCACGAATGCAGGCAGAAACACCACCTTTTAATTTATGTGGAGAACGAATTCCTTTGTATCTGTTTTCTAGTTCGATGGCAAATCCGGCGCTGTCGTCCATTCCGTAACGGCACCAAGCATTTCCAACACAGCTTTTTACAGCACGAAGCGATTTTCCGTAGGCGTGACCGCTTTCAAAACCATTTTCGATTAAGATTTTCCAGATTTTTGGCAAGTCGCTTAAATGCGCTCCAAATAAATCAACTCTTTGTGCTCCAGTGATTTTAGTATACAAATCAAATTGTTTAGCTACTTCACCAATAACGATTAGTTTTTCGGCAGTGATTTCACCTCCAGCAACTCTCGGAACAACAGAATACGTTCCGTTTCGTTGAATGTTTGCTAAAAATCTATCGTTTGTATCTTGGGTCGTTACGTGTTTGTTAGCTGTGTCATTATAAATACTTGAGAAAATGGAAGCAACAACAGGTTTGCACACTTCGCATCCGTCGCCTTTTCCGTGATGATCTAGAACATCGTAGAAATTCTCGTATTTATTGATTTTTACCAAATCGAATAACTCTTGACGAGTGTAGCTGAAATGTTCGCAGATTACTTCTTTTACTTCTTTTCCTAAAGATTTTTGAGTTGCTTTTACCAAGTCAGAAACCATTGGTTTACAGCCTCCACAACCAGAAGTAGCTTTTGTTGCTTTTACAACATCTGAAAGTGTTGAGCAAGATTCATCTAAAATTTTGCAACAGATAGAACCTTTAGTTACATTTTCGCAAGAACAGATTACTGCTGTATCTGGCAAATCCATTACGCTTCCTAAAGACGAACCTTCAGAACCGTCGCGTGAACCTAAAATCAAATCTTCTGGATTTTTAGGCAACGCCATTTCGTTAATGTAGATCTGGAAAAGTGCACCATAATCGCTTGAATCTCCAACTAAAATCCCGCCCAAAAGCTTTTTTGAATCTTTTGTAACGTTGATTCTTTTGTAAACGCCACTTAATTTATTTTCATAAATAATAGCGGTTACGTCATTATTTTCAATAAAAGGATCACCAAAACTCGCAACTTCAACACCAATTAATTTCAATTGTGTTGACATATCGATGGTTTCTCTCATGGTTTTGTCACCATTTAAGATTTGTTCCGCGGCAACATCGGCCATTTCGTAACCTGGCGCAACAAGTCCGTAAATGTTTTGATTGTAAAGTGCTGCTTCACCAATTGCAAAAATAGAAGGGTCTGATGTTCGCATTTGATTGTTTACCACAATTCCGCCTCTTACTCCAACTTCAAGTCCAGAAACTCTAGCCAGTTCGTCGCGAGGTTTAATTCCGGCAGATATAACCAACATGTCTACTTTTAACAATTCCTCGTTTGCAAACATCATTCCTGTTATGCTTTCTTTTCCGTCAATATATTGTGTTGCTTTGTTTAGATGAATTCCGATGTTTAATTCTTCTATTTTTGATTGAAGCATATCGCTCGCGCCTTGATCCAATTGTCTTGGCATCAAACGTGGAGCAAATTCCACCACATGCGGATTCAATCCTAAATCGCGAACTGCTTTTGCTGCTTCTAATCCTAAAAGACCACCTCCTAAAACAGCAGCTTCAGTGGCACCTTTTTGTTTTATTTTTTTGGCGTAAGCCATAATTGCATCTAGATCTTCGATGGTTCTGTATACAAAAACACCTTCTTTTTCTACACCTTCAATAGGTGGAACAAAAGCTGAAGAACCTGTGGCTAAAACTAAGTAGTCGTACGTATGTGTTTTGCCTAAGTGCGTATGTATTGTTTTTACATCACGATTAATATCTGTAATTAACTCAGATGTGTTTAGAATAATATTGTTTTGCTCGTACCATTCAGTTGTTGACAGTGATAGATCGTCTGCCGTTTTTCCTCCAAAGTACTCGCTTAAGTGAACGCGGTCGTAAGCGCGTCTTGGCTCTTCTCCAAATACTGTGATTTGATACTTTTCTTGTCCTGATTTTGCAACAAACTTTTCGCAAAATTTATAACCAACCATGCCGTTTCCAACTACTATTACTCTAATCATGATTTCTTTAATTAAGTATTACTACGCAAATATAAGTATTTATACTTATAAAAATACGTAATACAAATATTTTTTAAGTAGTAGATATGTTTTGGTGACTACGTATTTTGTCTTAATCTTATACGTAGTGCGGGTTTAGAATGATTTTATATCTACTTAGTTATTTTAAATTTGAAAAGATTCTAAATAAGCGTTTCAAAAAAATGTCGTAAATTCATAAGACTTTTACAGGTGTTTTTTTTAAAGAACACTTTTTTAAACTGAAATCTCATGAAAAAAATACTTTCAATATTGTTATTATCAATTGTAATGATAGGCTGTAAGACGACAGCAAACAAAGAATCTGGCGGAACAACCACATCAAGTTCTACAGAAGAAGATTTAAAATATTATTTTAAAGGAACAGGAAACGAACCGTTTTGGGGAATCAAAATAGGGAATGAGGAAATCGTTTTTACCTCATTAATACCAGGGAAAGAAAAAATCATTTTTCCTGCCGTTGATGCTATTAGAGCAATGGACGCTAATGTGAAAATGTATCAAGCAAGTAATGAAACCACTACGGCAACCATTACGATTCAGCAATTGGATTGTCAGGACTCTATGTCTGGAGCAATTTCACCATATAGCGTAAAAGTCGAAATAAAAAATAATTCAGAATTAGAAACAAAGAAATTAAGCGGATGCGGAAAATATCTAACCGATTATCGTCTTCATGATATTTGGGTTTTGGAAGAATTGAATGGCTATAAAGTTTTTGCAACTGATTTTCAGAAAGAGTTTCCGAGAATTGAGATTAATTCGGCAGAAAATAGATTCTCAGGTTATGGCGGGTGTAATGCAATCAGCGGACAAATCTTTTTTGAAAAAGATCTTCTAAGGTTTACAAAAGTGCTTTCAACGCTTATGGCTTGTCCTTCTGGAAATAAAGAAAATGAATTTACAAAAGCTTTGCAGTCTACTACCAGGTATTCTATTGGAAATAATCAATTGACTTTGTCGAATCCTTCCGGAAAATTGGCTGTTTTTAAGAAGGTCGATTGACCTTGATTTTTGTTTCCGCTCCCGATAGCTATCGGGATTGCAGATTGTGCGGATTTATTTCTGCCACAGATTTAACAGATTAAAAGGATTTTTTTCTGCTTTATCTGCAAAATCTGCGAGAGCTTTTCGCGTAGTTTTGTCATTTCGACGAAGGAGAAATCTCCGTAAGTAGCTCCGTGCAGAATGTTGCCAATCTTTGTAGAGTTTCTTGCGGAGATTTCTCCTTCGTCGAAATGACAATATTGTGTGGAATTCGTTAAACTAAAGGAATTGTTTTTATTATTCAAACAACTCTTTTGGCTCTTCATCATTTTCTAGTTCTTCTTCAATAAAATCCAATTCCAATGCTCTTACGCTTTGAACCGCATTTCCGGCAATACCGCGAATAGAACCATACATTCCTAAAGTATTATGAACTACTTTTTCAATTTGTTTTTCTCTTTGTTTCCAGATTCTCTGCATGGCTCGTTTTTCAGAATCTAAATCACTTTGCATTTGAGTGAAACCTTCTACAATTCCTTCAATCTGCAAGCGGAATTCATTGCTCGTTAAGAAATCGTATAACATCGACATTTTATCACCTTTATTTTCCTGCGCTTGAACGGCCTGATTAATTTGAATTAGAGACTGACGCAAAACGGCACTTAAACCTTTAAATTCTTCATACGTGCAAATCCAGATTCCGTCGCGCATTCCCATTCGGTCCATTCCAGAAGGCATTACTTCAGTAACTAAAACTCCAATATTGGCTCTTTTGGTTCTAATATCGTTTTTGAATTTCTCAATCCAAGAAGGTTGAAACGCTTTTGTTCTCTTACTTTCGTAATAAATAGAACCGCAATTTTGATGTTCTCTCGTGTTTACCACTTGAAGACAGTCGGCACCGTTAGCACCTTTTTTAATTTCGTCAATGCTGTCAAGAGGGAAGTTGTTAGCCAACCATTCTTCAATTGCTAATTCCATTACTTCACCTTGTAATTGCATCGAACCTTGTTCTTGCTTGCGTTTCATTTCTTCAGTCAGCTTTTTTTGTTCTTCAAGCTGTTTCTGAAGTTCTTTGAATTTCAATTCGTTTTTATCGTCTTCCTGTTTTCTGATTTTTTCGCGTTCCAAATTCAATTGCACGTTTAACTGCTTTTCGGCTTCGGCTTGGATTGCTTCTTTTATTTCCAGTTTCTCGCGCTGTAATTTGGCGATTTCACCTTGCATTTTATTTAATTCTCTGATTTTTTCCGATTTTTCAGAGAGTTCTTTTTCCATTAATAACAAACGATCTTTGTTTTCTTCTTCCAGTTTTGCTTTCAGCTTTTCTGAAATTTCTTTCTCAGCTGTCTTTTTTTCGCGCTCCAAACGTTCAGCAAAAAGTTCGTTTTCCTGTTTTTTCTTTGCTTCAAACTCGGATTTGGCTTTTTCCAATTGCTCGTTTTTAAGCTCTAATTCACGGTTTTGAATGTTTGCTTTTTGTTGAAATTCTTTACGGATGCTATCTTCCAATTGATGTTTCAAAACATCATTGACATCGATAGGAGTTCCGCAGTTTGGACACTGAATTGAAGATTGTTCAGCCATTTTTATTGATTTTTTGTGGAATGAAATTATAGTTTGCTAAGGTATTTAAAAGTTCTCTTTTTCTAATGTGGATTTCTGTACTAAATTGTAACGTTTTTTTGTTATGGCCACAGATTAAGAGATTAAAGATGATTTTTTTGTTTCACGCAGATTTTGCTGATTTTTGCAGATTTTACAGATTTTTATTTTAAATAATCTGCCTGATCTGCTTAAATCTAATAAAATCTGCGTGAAACAAATCCTTTAAATCTTTAAATCTGTGGCAAAATAAACTTTGCGTCTCAGCGACTTTGCGAGATTAAAAAATAAAAACTTGGTGCCTTAGCGCCTTTGTGGCAACAAAAAGGCAACAGCTGATTGCGTGATTTCAGAATGATCGTCTTTTGAAGTAATCAAGGAAACATTCGTATATAAATTAACCTTTTTCAATTCGATAAAACCAATTTCTGAATCCTGATTATTCTTTGCAATATTGGATGGAACAATCGAAATTCCCAATCCGTTTTTGACTAATTGTACGATTGAGTTGATGTTATTGGCTTCATGAATAATCTTCGGCGTAAAGCCATAAAAAGCACAAAGTTCTAATAAAACTTCATGGTAATGCGGTGCGTAATCCTTATTAAAGAAAACAAAGGTTTCGTCTTTCAGTTTTAAAATATCATTTTCTGATTCTATGTGAAATGCATTTTTATTATAAACCAATGAAAATCCATCTTTAAACCATAAATGCGATTTTATTTTGGGCGAATGAATAGGCGATCTAATAATTCCCATTTCGATTTTTCCTTGTTCTAAAGCATCGATTTGTTTGGTGGTTGAAATTTCAAAAAGTTTAAAATTCACATACGGAAACTGTGTCTTCAGATGTTTTATTAAATCGGAAATAACAGCCGAATAAATTGAACTGATGTAAGCGATTCTGAATTCGCCCGAAACATTTTCAGCTATTTTTTTTGTTTTGACAGAAATGTGTTCCAGATTCTGGAAAATTGCCGTTACTTCTTCTTTAAAATATTTTCCAGCTTCGGTCAATTCAACTTTTTTATTGTTTCGAATAAAAAGTTTTGCCTGAAGTTCTTCCTCCAATTCTGCTATTTGTCGGCTTAATGGAGGTTGGGATATAAAGAGTTTTTCAGAGGCTTTGGTGAAATTCAGTTCTTCGGCTACAGCTAAAAAATATTTTAGGTGACGTAATTCCATGATACTTTTAAAGTATTGTTAATTGATAAAAATAGTATTTTTAAAGTATTTATGAAAGAGATAGTTTTGGTAAAAATATTTCTCTCGCAGATTTTGCAGATAAGGCAGATTATTAATTTTAGATAAATCATCTTAATCATAGTAATAACCGATCATATAATAGCAAAAAGATTCGCTCAATCTGCTTGATCTGCGAGAGATTAAAAAATCAAAAAACAAAGACCATGAAAAAATCAACTATTGAAGAAATCAAAGAACGATTTGACAATGATGTCGAACGATTTTCAAACTTAGAAACGGGGCAGGTGGCCACAATAGATGCTACTATTTCTTTAGAATTAATAACGGAAGCTTCAAAACGAATTGTACCAAATGCAACAAATGTTTTGGATGTGGGTTGTGGAGCTGGAAATTATACTTTAATGATGTTGTCTAAGGTGCCGAATTTAAATTGCACTTTGGTCGATTTGAGTTTGCCCATGTTGGATCGTGCTTTTGAAAGAGTTTCGGCAGCAACAAGCGGGAAAGTGGAAATAAAACAAGGTGATATTCGTGAAGTAGCTTTAGAGGAAGAAAGTTTTGATATTATTTTGGCGGGTGCGGTTTTGCATCATTTGCGTGACGATAAGGATTGGGAAACGACTTTCACCAAATTATTCAAATTATTAAAACCTGGAGGTTGTTTCATGATTTCGGACTTAATTACACAAGACACTGATTTGTTGAATGAATATACGTGGCAACGTTATGGAGATTATTTGGAAGGAATAGGAGGGAGTGAGTACCGCCAGAAAGTTTTAGATTATATCGAAAAAGAAGATTCTCCAAGGTCTATGAATTACCAATTGGATTTGATGAAAAAAGTGGGTTTCTCAAAAGTCGAAATCTTGCATAAAAACATGTGTTTCGGAGCTTTTGGCGGAATTAAGTAGTTTTTATATAGCCACGAATTCACGAATTTTATTTTTTATAATCTATGCGTAAAGCATTGAATTAATTTGTGAATTCGTGGCTATGAAAACTATATATTAACAGGCATCGGATATTTGTTTCGAAGGTCGAAAACTAATTCTGAAGGTCCGTTTTTTTGAAGGTAGTCTAATTTTGCTACTGCTTCTTCCATGGTTGGAATTTGTCCTTTTGGAATCCACCACATTGCGGTATGTGCTTTTCCGAATTTTTGAAACCATTCTTTTCGGCGTCTCAAAAATTCGCTGTGAAAAGTTTTGTACATATAATGTTCGAGGGTTTCGATACTTTCCCAAACGGAAACGTTTATGATAATCTGCTCATCATTATACGGATTCAGGCTTGTGGCATTGTAACTGTCAGTTTCGTCTTTTAATCGCCAGACAAAACCTTCGCTTTCTTCAGCTAAAGTGTTTACGGTAGCTATATTGTCCACAAATTCTTTCATTATGGGGTCGTTGATGTCGACTCCTTTCATTTTGGCAATATTAATTTCGGCAAGATGATATTGACTCATAAGATTTTATGTTTCTGAATGAGAGGCAATTTAGCTTTTTTCTGAATAATTATTTTGAATAATTAAGTTATATCTGTAACAATTTCGATCCTGCAAGGTTTTCAAAACCTTATAGGTTTTTTGAAGAAGGTTTAAAGTTATACCTACAAGGTTTTGAAAACCTTGCAGGAAGAGATTATAATACTTGAGCTGTCTTGTAAACCTGAATTGGAGTTGCAACCAATGTTTCAGTTTTTTTGATGAAATCTTGAAGATAAGATTGGCTGTTGTGTAAATCTAAACCAACTTGATCTTTCCATTCTTCCCAAAGAATAAAAACATTTTCTGAAGTGTGTAAATCATAACGAATACAAGCAGCTTCTTTTCTAGTTTCGGTTACTAGATGTGTCAGCATGTTTTGAACTTCAATTAAATGCTCTGGTTTGCTTTTTAAAATTGCGGTAATTGAGATCATAATTATAAGTTTTTAAAAGTTTGCTCTAAATGTTTCGTGTAATTCTCTTTAAAGATAACTATATTTTCTGGTGTAGCACCTTTTTCTACATCATGGAAATGAAATCCGTTTACACGTTCCATTCCGGTGAATTTGTTCATTTTGTGGAAACCAAACATTGGTCCATCATCAACAGAAGTTTCTTCGAAGAATTCTCCTGGAAGTGTAAAAGCGGTCGCAGGTGCATTCCAGCTTGTAGTAAGCATGTATTTACGTCCGTGCAAAAGTCCGCCAGTTCCGTAATTGATGTCTGGATTTACACGGCTTCTTCCGTCGCTTTTGTAAATTCCGTTGTTGTGTCCTTGTGTGAAAACATCATCGATATATTTTTTGAAAAGATTCGGAATTTGAAACCACCAAACTGGTGTGTGATAGATAATTAAATCTGCCCAAACGAATTTTTCTACTTCTTTTTGAAGATCGATTTCGTCTTCTACATGAGTTGTTTTGATTTCGTAATCGTTGTTTTTTGAAAGAAATTCAACGGTCCAATCCTGAACGGTTTTATTGAATTGTCCTCCTGAATGTGCGAATTTTTGTCCGCCGTTTATTATAAATATCTTTTTCATTTTTAATTGTTCTTATGAAAACGGATGTGTGAGGGATAGGAGTGGAAATCCTTTTGTGTCTCGTTTCTTAACGAGACATAAAAGATTGCAACGGATAGCCCGGTTCGCCGCGGCGAACACACCCAAATTATTATACTTTTTAAGATTTTGTTTTAACACATATAAACATAGATTTTTCTTTTTGAGAAGGAAGTTGAAAGAAACTAGTTTCTAACACATAGATTCTCAGGGTTTGTCATTTCGACGAAGGAGAAATCACACGCGGGTCTCCATAACGTTTGTCGCCAATCTATGTAGAATTACTAGTGTGATTTCTCCTTCGTCGAAATGATAAGATTGTGTAGATTATGCAAGTAAAATGCCTTTAACGACAACGAAAAACTATGTTTCTATGTGTTTAAATATCTATTTTATTTTAGCAATCGCCTGATTAATAAACTCTAATTCTGAAGCTGATAAATCGAAATCCATAGTTTTGGCATTTGAAATCGCTTGCTCTGCGTTTCTGGCTCCAGCTAAAACAATTGCAATTCCTTTTTGTAAAGTGGTCCAGCGAAGAACCAATTGTGAAATAGAAACGTGTTTTGAATGTGCTAATGAACTCAATTCTTCGATTAAGGTTTTAACTTGTTGCAAATCGAATTTTCCGAAATAACCATTTCTGTGGTCGTTTTCTTTTAATTTGCTGTCTGTGAAATATTTTCCAGTCAATAAACCTCTTTCCATCGGACTGTAAGCAATAATTCCGATGTTTTCTTTTACGGTATACGGAATTAAATCTGTTTCTATTGAACGATTCAGCATGCTGTAAGCTACTTGATTTGAGGCTATTTGAACTTTTTTTTGCGCTTCCTGAATTTGTGCTACATTGTAATTGCTTACTCCAAAAGCTCGGATTTTTCCTTGCTGAATTAGCGTTTCAACCGCTTCCATAGTTTCAGAAATTGGTGTTGTAATGTCTGGCCAGTGAATTTGCAATAAATCGATATAATCCGTTTGAAGACGTTTTAAGCTTTCTTCAACTTCTTTTATTACGTTTGCTTTTGATGAATATTTATAAATCGGAACTTTTTTACCATTGTCATCGGCGTCAAAAAAATAATCGCCTTTTCCGTTATTGCTTCCGTCCCAAACTAAACCAAATTTAGTCAATAACTGAACTTTAGAACGATCTTGACTTTTAATTGCTTCTCCGATCATTTCTTCGCTTAAACCAAATCCGTAAAAAGGAGCAGTGTCAATTGTCGTCACGCCGTGGTCGATTGATGCGTGAATCGAGTCAATTGAATCTTTCTTTTCTGTTCCGCCCCACATGGTTCCCCCAATGGCAAAAGCGCCGTACGTGATAGTTGATAATTCCAATTCTGAGTTGCCTAATTTTCTATATTCCATGATGTTGATTTTTTTCGTTTAAAATTGATGAGGCAAAATTATACTGTTTTTATGATTCTTATTTGGTATATATTTGTCTTTTTTAGGTACATTTGCATCTTCAAATAAATGTGATTATGAAAAAAGAAAACTTATATGAGCCTTTTACGGTTTCTTTTGAAACGCTGAATGAATATCCGGATGTGGGAGATCGCCATAATTTTTTCGAATTGGTTTATATTCTGGAAGGGACAGGAAGACAATGTATTAATAAGAATATTTTTGAGTACGATCCTGGGCATTTGTTTTTATTGACGCCTGAAGATTGTCATAATTTTACGATTGAAACCGAAACGAAATTTTTCTTTTTGAGATTTAATGATATTTATTTGAAAAATTCGAGTTTGCAGAATGAGAATATTCAGCGTTTGGAATATATTCTTCAAAATGCCAATCATCAGCCGGGTTGTATTCTTAAAAATGATCCTGACAAATGTTTGGTGAAAGTGATGATTGAAGCTATTTGCCGTGAACATCAGGATAAAGATGTTTACAATCAGGAATTGATTCAGCAATTAGTTAATACCTTGATTATTATTGTGGCAAGAAATATTGCGAAATATCTGCCTGAGCAAGTGACGATAAATACGGAAGCCAAAGCAATGGATATTCTGCAATATATTCAGAACAATATTTACTATCCTGAAAAGATTAAAGCGGAATCAATCAGCGATTATTTCGGAATTTCGAATACGTATTTAGGTCGTTATTTTAAAAAACATGCCAGCGAAACGATGCAACAATATATCAGTAATTACAAAACGAAACTGATTGAACATCGTTTGCAATTTAGCGATAAGCGTATTAATGAAATTGCGTATGAGTTTGGTTTTACAGATGAAAGCCATTTTAATAAATTCTTTAAGAAACAAAAGGGAAATAGTCCTTCTGAGTTTAGAAAGACGATTCGATTGAGCGCTTAAGAATTATTGCTTTAATCTGGAATCAAAAATCATTTTTTTGTGACTAATAATTTTAATTTTTGAAGCATCCTGATGATTTGGATTAATTAAGTAATTAAATTCTTCAGGAACAACTGCACTTGGCACTTTTAAAACTGCAACATCATTATAATAGACAAAATCGTCGCCAATTGTTTGAGTAATTAACGTTGGTGGTTTCGAATTCCATTCAGGAGGTAAATCTTTTAGAAGAACTTCTTGTATTGTTATTTCGTCTGGTATGTCGATTTCTACATACAAGCGATCTGTTGGTAAATCTTCGCTTAAATCTAAATGTACTGAAACTTCAAGGGTTGCAAGTGCCCGGCTATCTGCGGTATAAACAATTCGGGTGTTAAGGCTGTTCCATCTGTAGCCTTCAGTCATTGATGCTCCAATTCCTGTTAATGTGGTATTTAAATATTTTTCTCTTTCAATTCTAAATACAATCATCTATGCTAAATTTCCAAATTCTAATCGGTTTAAGCTAAATTTTACTTCATTAATTCCAGTAATGGTATCTAACATATTTTCAGGAATATTTCCTCCAATCGAAAGGTTAGGTTTTTTTAGCCATCTTTGGAATTTTTCTTCTTCATTATTAAAAACCTCTAAGCCGTAATCGATTAATTCATTAATTAGAATGACTAATTCACTATCTCTGCTGTCAAGTAAAAGATGTTCGCTTTTCTTTTTGTTATAAGTTGTTTGTGGGATTCCAACAATAGCTAAAACTGATTTTACAGGATTGTTTAGTCTTCTGCTAATTTCTTCAATAGATTCGTATGGAATTCCAGATCTGATAACTCCTACGCGTTCCATTTTAGTGCTCCAACTGTATTCTTTTCCACCAGAATATAGAGTCGATTTTCTAATAGATATGACTTTTCCTGAAGCATTCTGAATGCTTCTTTTTGTATTGAAGGGTTGTATTTTTTGAGTGCTATTTTTCATGACGCAACAAATTTACTGTAAATATACAACAATATTGCTGTTTCTTGTTAGTAGCAAGACAAAAAAAGTTATTATAGTTTTGAATAAATCAGATAATCTTTTTAATTACGCGAAGTTTGTGGGTGTGTTTGTTTACTTCCGGATTATAAATTCCGGTATGGTCTAAACGGTCAATACGGACTTTTCCACTTGCGTGAATGATGTAATTATTCTCCATAATGATGCCGACATGCGTAATGTTTCCTTCATCATTATCAAAAAAAGCCAAATCGCCTGGTTCGCATTCTTCAATAAAACTTAATGGATCTCCTTCAAGTGCCTGCTGAGAAGCATCGCGATGAATTTTATAGCCGTTTAATTTATAGACCATTTGGGTAAAACCAGAACAGTCAATACCGAAAGGAGTTTTTCCGCCCCATAAATACGGAGCATTCAAATACATAAAAGCAGTTTTGATTAAAGCGCTTTTAGGTTTGATACCGCTAGTTTTGGTTCCTTCAAAATCAAAGTTTGAAGTATTAATTTCGTTATTATTTAAAAAAGATAAGGAAGCTCCGAGCGGAATAGGGAGTAATAGATTATTTGGAGCCGTGATGTAGTCAATTAAGTCAGCATTTAGAATAATCGACTCTTTACTCAAAAGATCAAATTGCTCTTTGGTAATTTCCTGATATTGCTTAGAATCTACCCAGCCTTCATAGTCATCAAACTGAATCCTAATTCGTGCCCATTGATTTTTACGTTCTAAAATTTCGATATGTTCTCCAAACAAAAGCTGTGTGACAATTTCACTTCTGTCGCTGGCTTCAGCTCGAACGGGTACTATGGCTAAATTGCAAATTCCAAACATTTAAGGAAATTTATAAGTTGAAAAATCAGGAGTTACCATTATAACTCCTGATTTTTTGTGATATTGTTTTAAGCTCTTTCGATAACAATTGCCGATGCTCCACCACCGCCGTTGCAAATTGCAGCAGCTCCGGTTTTTGCATTGTTTTGTTCTAAAACATTCAGTAAAGTTACAATGATACGTGCTCCTGAAGCTCCAAGAGGATGCCCTAAAGAAACAGCGCCACCGTTTACGTTTACTTTATCATTATCAAGATTTAATATTTTTGCATTGGCTAATCCAACTACAGAGAAAGCTTCGTTAAATTCGAAGAAATCAACATCTGAGATTGAGATTCCTGCTTTGTGTAAAGCTTTTGGTAATGCTTTTGCTGGACTTGTAGTAAACCATTTTGGTTCTTGAGCAGCATCTGCGTATCCTTTTATGTAAGCTAAAGGTTTTAATCCTAATGCATTTGCTTTTTCTTCAGACATTAAAACTAAAGCAGCCGCTCCGTCATTAATAGTGGAAGCGTTTGCAGCAGTCACCGTTCCGTCTTTAGTGAAAACGGCACTTAAGGAAGGAATTTTATCTAATTTTACATTAGTGTATTCTTCGTCTTTAGAAAATATAATCGGTTCTCCACGTCTTTGTGGCACTTCAACAGGAACAACTTCGTTGTCGAATTTTCCGGCGTCCCAAGCTTTTGCACTTCTTTCGTAAGATTGAATAGCAAATGCATCTTGTTCTTCACGGCTGATGTTGTATTCAGTTGCACATAAATCAGCGCAAACTCCCATTGCGTTGTTATCGTAAGCATCTGTCAAACCATCTTTCTGCATTCCGTCCAACATAGTTGCTGGACCAAATTTGTTTCCAGCACGCATTTGTACATAGTGAGGAATTAAGCTCATGCTTTCCATTCCGCCCGCAACAACAATTTCAGCGTCTCCGCATGCGATTGCTTGTGCAGCAAACATTACGGCTTTCATTCCGGATGCACATACTTTGTTAACTGTTGTAGCAGCAACTTCTTCTGATAATCCGGCAAATAATGCAGCCTGACGTGCTGGAGCTTGTCCGACACCTGCCTGAATTACATTTCCCATGAAAACTTCATCGACTAATTTTGGGTCAAGATTAATTTTTGAAAGGGCTCCTTTTATAGCAGCAGCGCCTAATTTTGGTGCAGGTACAGTAGATAACCCGCCCATGAAACTTCCGATAGGTGTTCTAACGGCAGAAACGATAACAACTCTTTTGTTCATTTTCTGTTTAATAATAGTTAGTAAGCAAATTTACTGTTTATTTGAATAATTTCAAATTTTGTATTTGATCGAGGTGAATTTAAATTTAGGGTGAAATTTTTGTTAATTCTATTTGTTTGATTGTGAAGTGGTTTTGAAAAAAGATAAAAAAAAACTAAAAAAACTCAAAAAAAAGCTTGTGAGATATGGAATGTTGTTATACATTTGCACTCGCAAAACGGAAGCAATTCCTTGAGCAAGGAGAGGTGCCAGAGCGGTAATGGAGCAGATTGCTAATCTGTCGACGGGTAACCGTCGCCAGGGTTCGAGTCCCTGTCTCTCCGCTTAAATTTTGCCTCGGGGTGTAGCGTAGCCCGGTTATCGCGCCTGCTTTGGGAGCAGGAGGCCGCAGGTTCGAATCCTGCCACCCCGACTACAATTGAAATAATGGTCGCATAGCTCAGCTGGATAGAGCACCTGCCTTCTAAGCAGGCGGTCGAAGGTTCGAATCCTTCTGCGATCACAGAAAACCATTCTAATTAGAATGGTTTTTTTGTTTTTATGTAAATGGTTTCGATTTCTATTCTTAGAAATTCTAAACTAATGGTTCCATAGCTCAGCTGGATAGAGCAACGCACTTCTAATGCGTAGGTCGAAGGTTCGAATCCTTCTGGGATCACAAAAAAAAAGCCACTCAATTTGAGTGGCTTTTGTGTTTTATGTTAAATATGATCGTTATGAGCTATTTTTATATTTTATATTCAAAATCATTAAATCAATATTATATTGGACATACTTCAGAAAGTTTAGAAGAGAGACTGCGAAAGCATTTATCAAATCATTCGGGATTTACTTCAAAAGCAAAAGACTGGTCTGTGGTTTATTCTGAAAAGTTTGATTCTAAATCAAAAGCTTATTTAAGAGAATTGGAAGTTAAAAAGTGGAAGAGTAGATTAAGAATTGAAAAGCTGATACAAAATAGCTCAGCTGGATAGCGCATCCCGATTTCCAATCGGGACGGTCGAAGGTTCGAATCCTTCTGCGATCACAGAAAACCATTCTAATTAGAGTGGTTTTTTTGTTTTTATGTAAATGGTTTCGATTTCTATTCTTAGAAATTCTAAACTAATGGTTCCATAGCTCAGCTGGATAGAGCAACGCACTTCTAATGCGTAGGTCGAAGGTTCGAATCCTTCTGGGATCACAAAAAAAAAGCCACTCAATTTGAGTGGCTTTTGTGTTTTATGTTAAATATGATCGTTATGAGCTATTTTTATATTTTATATTCAAAATCATTAAATCAATATTATATTGGACATACTTCAGAAAGTTTAGAAGAGAGACTGCGAAAGCATTTATCAAATCATTCGGGATTTACTTCAAAAGCAAAAGACTGGTCTGTGGTTTATTCTGAAAAGTTTGATTCTAAATCAAAAGCTTATTTAAGAGAATTGGAAGTTAAAAAGTGGAAGAGTAGATTAAGAATTGAAAAGCTGATACAAAATAGCTCAGCTGGATAGCGCATCCCGATTTCCAATCGGGACGGTCGAAGGTTCTAATCCTTCTGGGATGCCAAGAAGCCATCGAAATTGAGTTTTTTTTTATTCCTTTTGTAGAAACCTATTCAAATAAAAAAAGACCAAACATCTTAAGTGTTTGATCTTTTTTCTTGTATGAGGTTTATGCTTAATACCAATAAAAAGTATTAATAATTGTCAAATTCTCTTCGTTTGTAAAAAGTATCGTCATTACTTTCAGAAGCAAGGCGCGATTCTTCGGTAGGATAATAAGAATTCAATACTCTTCTTTCGTATTCCCTATCAAAATCATTTTGCCAGTTGTATCTGCTTGTTTTTCTAAAGGTATCATAACCAATGTTGTTTGCCATGACAATTTTAGTGTCTTTATTTATGCTGACAGAGCCAATTGGAATAATAATGTGGCTGTCTCCATCTTTGTAAATAAACTCCTTTCCATTTTCATTTGCAATTGCATCATGTACTTCATTGCGACTGTCTTCAATTAATCCTTTGTCTAGATTAACGTCAAGATAAACAACGCGCTGCATATCTTTATTTACCCAAAGGTTATCAATTTTTCCTATTGTTCGGTTGTCTGCGTCTACGATTTTCCAACCTCTTACATCAGAATAGTTAGAGGCGACTTTGTAGTCAGAAAGCTCGTCTAATCTGTATAAATTTCTATCTTTATTTTCCATAGTTTCTTAATAGTTTGCTGTGCTGTCAACACTAGAATTGTTTTCAATTTCCATTCTGTTTTCGTTTTGCACTTCATCATCTCTCAAAAAGACATAGTAAACAAGTGCTGAGATTAATAGGACTGCTACAATCCAGGGCCAAATTGGCTTCTTTTTCTCAATTTTTATTTCTGCCATAACCTATATTTTTATTATGAATATTATTTTATAATAATAAAGGTACAAATGAGTGAGGCCTATTGAAGTATTGAATTTCTGACAGAAGTTATACAATTTCCATTTGGTTAAAAAATTGATTTGTAATAGATTAATACTGTGTTTTCTTCTAGATAAATTTTACTTTATTTTTTTTGTATGTTTTGGTAAAGCCAATGTTTACGGGCGTTTCTTGCGTTTTTTAGATATTTTGCAGTAAATTGCTTCTTCATTTTTAATTCTAATAACAAATAAAAATTTTTACTGCTTCCCATGAATGAAGAAATAAATTTATACCGAAACGCCAAGAAAACCAGAAATTTAATTTTATACGCTAGCACAATCAGCATTGTATTGGCAATGCTATTTTTGTACAGCATAGGAACTTTTGACGGTATTTTTAAAACAAAACCAGCTGTTATTTCGGGTGCTATTCTTTTAATTATGCTTTTCCTTACATTTAAAAGTTTAGCGAGCGTAAGAGACAAATCTCCGCTAATTCACATGGATTCAAATGGCTTTTCAGGAAAGACAACGCCATTGTCTAAAGCTTTTGGAAGAGTAGAATGGGTAGATGTGACTGATATTGAATTGCAAAAACTGGGTGGTGATACGTTGGTTGTTGTAACTGTCGATAATGCGGATAAATATAACGGACGTCTTTCTAAGATGATGTGGAAAATGGCTTATGACGAACAAAATTCTAAATTGAATTTAATGTATTCTGCTTCAGAAATCGATATTGATGCAGCAAAATTATACGACTTGTTTGCAAAGCATTGGAAAAAATAAAACATATAAAAAATTGTAGTAGGGGAGTATTTTATTGTTTTTTTAATTATCAAAATAGCTTAACTTAGTGTAAATGACATCAAAATAACCTCAAATTTACACGTTTAATGCATTTTAAATATTTATCAATATTCCTGATCTTAATATCGTTCCAATCAAATTCTCAAATTGTTGAAGAAAAGAAGAATTTTCGAGCAGCAGATTCTTTATTAAAAGAAAATAGTTTTTCGGTCCATAAAGATAATTACTTTTTGACAGGAATTCCTCTAGATGAGCCTATAACAAGAAACTCCGCTGACGTAAAATATCAAGTCAGTTTCAAGCTTAGATTAAATTCTAAACCTTTGTTGGGTGGATTTTTTCCCTATTTAATGTATACTCAAAAAGCTTTTTGGGATATTTATGCAAGTTCTAAACCTTTCTCAGAAATTAATTTTAATCCAGGAGTTGCACTTGTTCGTCCTTTTTATTTAAAAGGAGGCAGATTAACATATGGATCGATATCGTTTGAACACGAATCAAATGGAAGAGATTCTATTTATTCGCGAACATGGAACATGATTGCTTTTTCTTTAAAATCTCAAGTTTCGCCTAGATGGGTTGTTGGAATAAGAGGCTGGATTCCTATTGTTGATAAAGATGATAATCCAGGATTAACCCAATATGTTGGTTATGGAGAAGCTAGTGCAACTTATCAAATAAAACCCGGACGTTGGAGCGCAGATGTTCTTTTTCGAAAAGGAAGCGGACTTATAAATTATGGGTCTCTACAGACACAGCTTAATTGGCGACCTTATAAAAATGAAAATTATTATGTAACGCTGCAATGGTTTATTGGCTATACAGAAAGTTTAATAGATTATCAAGAACATACCAATATGGTCCGCATAGGTTTCACAATAAAGCCAGAAGGAATGGGTATCTTTTAAGTATTTATAAAATTACTTAGTAATTTTTTTTAACTGATCAAAACATTGTGAATGGATAGTTAGACCTTGAAGGTATTGATCTAAAGTCATCCCGTATAATTGATAAACAGAAGAATCATATTCCTGTTTTGTACTATCGTTTTTTGGATGTAAGGGCTTTTTATTTTTACTGTTTTTAGAAGTCATATTGATTTGAAATTATAAGGTTGATAAGCGCTAATTAAATTATTGAGACGTTAAAAGTTTTATTTTTTCAATTGCTTGTTTGTTGTCATTCGCTACTTCCACTAACGCTAATAAAATATCATTTCTCAATATTGTTTTATTTCTAACGTTTCGAATTAAGGCTTTGCTAGGAGCCGCCTGTCCTTTCTTGATGATGCAAGCAATTGTTAAATCAACATAGGTTACAGGTAAATGCTTATCTATAAATTCATAAGCTTTTTTATTGTGAGAATTATCTTCTTTAAAATTGCTATTATTGATTAATTTTGACATATATTTGTTAATTATTAACGACTGGTTGTTGGTTTATGTAAATGTAAGAATAATATTATATTTATTATTCTTTTTAATGTTAAAAAATATATTTTGACTATATTTTGTTTGAATTTTTATGATGATGTATCACGAGAAACTAAGTAAATTCTTTAAAGATAAAGGATTAAAGCAGAAGGAAGTTGGAGCAATTTTAGGATTTAGCCCAGCAATGATTGGAAGATATTTACACGGAACAGCTAATATAGGTTCTGAATTTATTCTTAGCTTGAGTAAAAATTTTCCAGATGTAGATTTAAATGATCTTTTTGCTCCCGATGAGCAAAATATGGTTAAGGAAGCCGGAGCAGTTTATGAGAGACAGACTATTTTGAATGATCTAGAAGAAATAGAAGGACGTATTCATACTATTAGACTTCGCTTGGCAGATAAAAAGTTTGAGGAATAATAAGAATTTTCCAAAAAAAATCTAACAATTTTAATTTTACAAGCATTAATTTAACCACTCTTGACGGAGTGGTTTTTTGTTCCACTGTACTTGATTTTTAATTGGATCAACGCTAAGAGTTTAAGTTTTTTTTTATTAAATTTGGTTAACAATTTCTAGCAGTAACCAAATATGGAAAAATTAAAACGACCGGTTTATGTTAAACCAGGAGCAGATGATTTTTTTAAAAAGATGCGTTTAGAAGTGAATGAAACGGTCTTAAAAAACTCGTCCTTGTATGTATTAAATGTTGTGAAGTCTCTCGGACTTCTGGCAGTATTTTTTTTATTCTACGCCTGTATTTTAATTTTCGGGAACCAGACCCCGCTACTATTTCTTTTTTACATTCTGTCTGGTATTACCATGATCGTTTTATTTATAAATGCTTTTCATGATGCTGCACACGGAGCTTTATTCAAAAAGCCAAAGCACAATGAATGGTTTTTATATGTTTTAGAACTTTTCGGAAGTAATCATTGGCTTTGGATGCGACGTCACATTAGCCTGCATCATGCGTACCCAAACGTGCCAGATTGGGATGTAGATATCAAACAAAGTGATATTATTAGAATATTCCCAAACAGTCCGTTGTTTGATTATCACAAGTATCAGCACATTTATATGTGGTTTATTTATCCTCTTTATAGTCTGAATTGGCTCTATATAAGAGATTTTAAAGACTTTTTTGGCACAAAAGATAATTATGTGAAAAAGGTTGTAGATAAGATCCCGAGACAAGAAGTATACAGACTTTTTGCGGCTAAGATTATTAATTTAATTTACCTGCTTTTTATACCAATGATGCTTTTAAATCAGCCGTGGTATATGGTCCTTCTTGCGTGGCTATCGTTGCATTTATGTGGTAGCGCAATTGGTGTTGTAGCATTAGTTTCAACTCACGTTGATGAAGATGCTCATTTTCCAGGTACTGATGAAGACGGAAATCTTTCTGATACTTGGGTTATGCATCAAATGATTGTAACCAAAGATTTTAGTACAGAAAGCAAATTGGCTAATTTCCTTTACGGCGGATTTACACATCATGTGGCGCATCATCTTTTCCCAGCGGTAGGATCTACCTATTATCCTTATATTACGCCAATTATAAAACGTTATGCAGAAGAATATGGTTTGCCTTATACCTCGTATCCATTTCATCATGCTATTCGCTCTCATTTTAGAATGCTGAAAAACAAAGGAGTAAAAGAGAATATTTTAGTAACTGGAGAGATATAGTCCTAAAAAGTATCAAAAAAAAAGCGGTTTTTTAAAACCGCTTTTTTTTTGATCAACTTATTTTTTGGTTTCTATATTTTGCTTTTTAATGTTTAAGTCTTTTAAAAAGTTATCTTTAAGTTCAATCTCAAAATTATCTTCTTTTAAGATTGTTAGTTCTGATTTAGCAAATTTGTAGACATTAATTTTATTGTTTTTGACATCAATATATAAATCATATGAATACGTATTGCAATCATGCTGTTTGCATCCCCAAGCATGTAATATGTTGTCTTGTTTCTCAAATGGAGTTTCTGTATTCCAATTTGCGATCATTTGATCATAATCGGCTCCTAATAGTTTTTTTAATCTTGGCGCTAGACTGCTTTTGGTTAAAAATTGTGTGCCAATAACACTTTTGTCAACCAAGCCATATAAAGAATCATTTGGATTCAAAACAGTGCTGTCTGCTTTTAAGGCTTCTGTTTTTATAGAAGTAGAGTCTGTTTTAGGAACGCTTTTTATAATTTCTTTTTTGCATGAAAAAAAGATAAAACTACTCAAAATGGTGGCGGAAATATATATGGCTTTGCAATTCATATATAACTGTTATTTAGAATTAATAATTTCATTTACAAAGTCGTAATGTGCTATCTTTCATAAAGATATTAAAAATATTATTTGTTTTGAAAGTAATTTATGATCGATTGTATACTCAAAACATAAAATTTCACCTCTAAAGGAAAGGCAATAAGAATCGTTTTTTAAGTTTTTTTCTTTAACTTCCATTTTTAAAATCATTGGACAATGAATCACTCTATAAAAACTTTCCTTTTTTTTATTTTTGGCATAGGCTTTTTACAAGCTCAAAATGAAGTGTACACTTCAACTGAAGCGACTAAAATTTCGGATACGACTTTCGTAAAGCTTCGAGATTATAGCAATGATTTTGTTTATGATATGAAATATGCAACCGAAGATAATTTTTTAAAAACCAAAGTTTACGATTGCGCAGAATGCATGCTTCGTTTAAAGACTGTAAAAGCATTAATTGCGGCCAATAATGATTTTTTGAAGAAAGGATATAGAATTAAAATATTTGACTGCTATAGACCTTTAGGTATTCAGAAAAAAATGTGGGAAATTGTGTCGAATCCAATCTATGTTGCAGATCCAAAAAAAGGCTCCATCCATAATCGAGGAGGAGCCGTAGATATTTCTTTGGTTGATATAACAGGAAAAGAAGTGGATATGGGTACTTCTTTTGACTTTTTCGGAATTATGGCCAGCCATAACTTTAAACAGCTTTCAAAAGAGGTTCTTTCGCAAAGGGCTTATTTAAAAAAGACAATGATTAAAAATGGCTTTAATTCATTTGATTCCGAGTGGTGGCATTATAATTTAAAAACAGGCTTAAAGGATAAAGTTTCCAATCAGAAGTGGAAATGCGAATAATTACTCAACGCATCTAATGTTTTCCATGAAATACGTGTTAGGATGTGTAACTTTTCCTGATAATTCAGAATTAAGTTCTCTTTTCACGATGTAATCTTCTGTATTGGTTAGGTATTTAACTCGCATAATGGAGATAGGTGACTTTTTCAGTTCTTCGTAATTATCTTTCATGAACATAAAAATTCCGGTGTTTATGCGATTATTGAATCCTTTGTCATCACGAATTAAGGTCCCGCAATTTTCTTGATCGATATGCATCAAGGTTACAATTTTTCCGTTTTCTAACTGTAAAAAGATTTTTGAATTCTTATCAAAACAATTTGCCTTAATAAAATCTTTGCTTTTTTGAATAGCTTGCAGATTTAAAGTAGGTAATCCGTCGGTTTGGGCTAATGAAAAGAAGATGTAATTAAAGTTTCCTCCAAAATATTTCTCGCTCATTAAGTATTCATTTGTTACTTTATAGCTTCCAATTGAGTCATTTACATTGACACTATATTCACAAGGTTTTTGGGCAAATGCGGTAAAAGTCAATAAAAAGAGAGTTAGTGTAATTAGTTGTTTCATTGTATTAGTTTATTTTGGTGCAAATTAAAACTATTTTGTTATCTTTTACATCAGTTGTAAAAAAACAATACAAATTACCTCCATTTTTTATTTTCCACTTTTTTCTAATGTTTTCTACTGTTTCTGGAAAATTACGTGTTGTGATATTGGCTTGCTGATTCGCAAGTTCATTTTTCATATCATTTTTGCTGTACGAAATGACTTTTTGAATTTCAAATTTTCTTCCTGGAAAATCAATTAAATCATCAGAAGTATAAAGGTGGGAATGTTTATGCAATTTATCAATTTGAAAAGTGATGCTTACTTCGTCAAAACCACCAGATTTCATAATCGCAGCATTGGGTTCGTAAAGATATTTCTTCGGAAAATCGTAAAGCGGATATGCCATTTCTTCGCCTAAAACAAATTCAAAAGTTTCTGTTTTCTCTTTTAAAATGTTTGCCGTTTTTAAAGTTATTCGATCTGAATAGTCTTTGTGAATCTCAAAAAGCAGTTCTTTAACTTCATTTTCGAGCGCTATCACATGAATGTATTTGACATTTTTCAGTTCTGACAAACCGGCTGAAATATCTAATAATGGAGCGGTTTTGATTAAAATAGCGTCTGATTTTTCGAAATAAAAATCAAGCAATTCGGGAACATTTGGCAAACAGTCTTTCAGCATAAAAACTTTGCCTTTGCTGTCATTTCTTCGGGAAGGATCGATGTAAATCCAATCGAATTTTTGATTGGTTTCTTCTAATAAATAAGAAGAATCTCCAGCATAAAAAGTACAGTTTTCAACTTTTAACTGCTTAAAATTGTAAGATACAATGGCGGATAATTCTTCATTAATTTCGCAATGTGTAATCGATTCAAATTTCTTTGAAAAATAATAATCATCAACACCAAAACCGCCGGTCAAATCAATTAAAGATTTTCCAGAAATTAAAGAAGCTTTGTAAGCCGCAGTCCTTTCTGAAGAGGTTTGTTCTACTGAAATTTTACTTGGATAAAGTATATTTTCCGAAGTAAACCAAGTCGGAAGTTTTTCTTTGGCTTTGGTTCGCGCTTCGATTTGGTTCAAAATCAAAATCCAATCCACTTCGGGAAATGGATTTTTCTGCAGTGCCAATTTTGTTAGATCTGCACCAGTATTTCGGATTATAAATTCCTGTATTTCTGGATGCAAAATGGAAGTATTCAAGGCTAAATTTTTTCTGTTAATACGGACACAACTTTATTGTCAGGAAAAAATTCTTTTAAAATCACTTTTATCATCGTAAATGCTGGAATTGCGATTATCATACCTACTATTCCAAATGTGATACCGCTGATCAAGATTACCAAGAATATTTCTAACGGGTGCGAATTTACGCTTTTTGATGAAATTATGGGCTGACTAATATTGTTGTCAATCGCTTGCACTAGCAAAAAACCTATAACAACATAGATGGTTCTTGGTACTATTTCAGATTGAAAATCTTGACCAATCATACTGATCATGGTTAAAATTGCCGCTAAAGTCGTTCCGATTATTGGTCCTAAATAAGGAATAATGTTTAGAATTGCGCATAAAAAAGCAATTACAAAAGCATTTTGATTTCCGAAAATGAGCAATACAATTAAATACAGTACAAAAACCACAATCAATTGCAATAGCAAACCGATAAAATAGCGGGTCAATAAGTGGTTTATTTTTGTAATAGAATTCAGGATTTTATCTTCATTTGAATCAGGAAGCACTCTTCTGGCTTGGTCTTTAAAGATATCTTGATCTTTGATAAAAAAGAAAGTGATAAAAAATACGGACACTAAGCCCATTCCCATATCGGCCATAAAATTAATGATCGTATTGATAAATCCTGTAAAATAGCTAAAATCTAACAGTGATGTGAGTTTAGAATCTTTTATTATTTTGTTTAAGTCAATATGCTGAACATTAAAATATTTTTCAAGATCTGTTTCTGTCTCTATAAATTTAGACTGTAGGTGCGCGGTGTCTAGAAGAGCCAAATTATTGGCTTGAGAAATAATTAGTGGAACAAACAAGAGAATAAAGCCAACAATCAGAAAAATAAAAAAGATTATAGTTGTTGAAGCGGCCAACGAATTGTTGAATTTCAATTTGTTTTTTAAAAATAAAACTAAAGGGTTAGCGATTAAGCATAAAATCAATGAGATGCATAAATAGACGATTACAGTCTGAACTTCATATAAGAAATAGAGAACACCTGCTACAATTAATATGACAGCTAGTGCGCGTAAAATTCCGTTTGCAATAATTTTTGATGTTACCATTAATTTCAGTTTTAGACTATAAATATAGGAAAAAGCAATCTAAAATTGTTGTAAACAAAAAAAAAGCGAGATGAAAAACATCTCGCTTTGACTGATTTTTTTCTTTATTATTGTGCAAATGAAGCTCTGGCACCTCCAGTTGTAAAGATAGCAGAGATTCTACTTTTTTGACCTGTTGAAAACATATACATTGCTGCATCATCAACATAATCCATGTAGTTCATAGTCATTTCTACAGGTGTTCCGGAACAAGTGCTGTAATGTGGATAAGCAGGAACTCCATAGTTTGCCGTATTATGCGTAGGTGTATCAGCAACAAGATCGCTTCCGCAAGTTGCATCTCCCCAAATGTGACGTAAATTCATCCAGTGACCTACTTCGTGTGTAGCCGTTCTTCCTAAATTAAATGGAGCGTTTGCAGCACCAGATAATCCGAAATAACGAGAATCGATTACAACTCCATCCGTTGCAGAAGAACCTCCAGGGAATTGTGCATAACCTAAAATTCCGCCTCCAATGTTACAAGACCACATATTTAATTTTGTAGTTGGAGAAGTAGGAGCAATTCCGCCTTGATTTGATTTTTTCATGGCATCTTTTGTACCCCAAGAAGTTTTATTAGTAGATTTTCTAATCACCTGATCTAGTACAAATGTAATTCCGATATTTGCTTTTACGCCAGAAAATAATGCTGGTACATTATTGTAATCAGAGTTTAAAGCGTTAAAATCTTTGTTTAAGACATCAATTTGTGATTGAATTTGTGTGTCTGAAATGTTTTCAGCAGCGGTTCTGTACAATACATTTACTACAACTGGAATTTCGATTTTACCATTTACCAAACGGCCTGTAAAATTAGTTCCTGCATGCTGTGCAGTAAAAGTTTCGATTTCATTCATTCTAATTGCTAATGTAGGATCAGCTTTTAATTGTTCTTCTAAAACTTCTTGAGTTGCGCATCCTCTTCTAGTGGCAACAGTTGCATCTGCATTAGCAGCATCAGATTGTTCATTTTGACAAGCAAACAGCATTAATGCGGCAAATGTGGTAATAATGACTTTTTTCATAATAGTTTGGGTTTTTTGTTATAAAAATGTTGATTAGTTGAATAATTCAGCAATTTTATAACAAAATAGCTTTCAGGCAAAATATTAGAACGAAAATTTTGTGAGAATTTTTACAATCCCTTACAAACATTGATTCCTACAAAAAACGAATTAAAAATATTAATACGTTTTTTCTTTCTTTTGTTGTTTTTTAACGCATTACGTCTTGATTATTTGCAGTTTATCGATTTATTTTGATGCTGCTAATTTCAGTGTATTTGTAATAAAAGTAAAGAAGAAAAGATTTTGAAAGTTTTTTTACAAAGAAGTAATTTCATAAAGCGCAATACTGGCGGCTTGAACAACATTCATACTGCTGTTTTTGCCAAACATATTAATATGCACGATTTGATGAGAAAGTTTTAAAAGTTCTTCTGAGATTCCGTTAATCTCGCTTCCGATTAATAGGGCGATTTTTTTATTTCCTGGTACAACAACTTCTCTTAAAGGTTTACTATCTGAAGTTATCTCTAAAGCAATAATTTCAAAGTTATTATCGAGAAGAAACGATCTAAGTTCTGTATATTCTTCAATTACAGAATGCTGGACATGAAGATGTGTGCTTCGTGAAGTTTTATTGATTTTACGAGGTGTCAGTGGAATATCTTTTCCGAAAAATATAATATTTTCAACTCCGAAAGCTTCAGAAATTCTAAATAAAGAACCAATATTTTGTTGAAAGTAAATATGATCGCACACTAAAGTAATGGGAAATGTTTTTCTCTCAAATTGATTTTCTTCGTGAGTCAGCTGCATTTTTAGTCGTTAAAAAGTGATTAGTGAATAGTGATTAGTGAAAAGTGTTAAGAGTTGATGTTACTTTTTTAATTGATTGAATGGCTAATTACTAATTACTTATGGATTAATTGGTAAAAATATAATTGATGATATTGGCGCCCATTTTTAGCGCTTTGTCTCTTACGTTTGCAGGATCGTTATGAACTTCAGGATCTTCCCAACCGTCTCCCAAATCACATTCGTAAGTATAAAGTAAAACGAGTTTATTGTCTATAAAAATTCCGAAAGCCTGCGGACGTGTTCCGTCGTGTTCGTGAATTTTCGGTAATCCGTTCGGGAAAGGAAAAGGCTTCTGAAAAATAGGATGATTAGCAGGAATTTCAACTAAATTATTATTCGGAAATATCTTTTTGATTTCTTTTCTAATAAATTGATCCATTCCGTAATTATCATCAATATGCAGAAAACCACCCGCGGTTAGATAATTTCTTAAGTTAGTTACATCAGCATCGCTAAAAACAACATTTCCGTGACCGGTCATGTGTACAAAGGGATACGAAAGTAAATCTGGATTGCTTGGTTCTACGGTTGAAGGTTTGTTTTTAATGCGAGTATTAATATTGGCGTTGCAAAAACTAATCAGATTGGGTAACGAAGTCGGATTTGCATACCAATCGCCACCACCGCTGTATTTAAGCAAAGCAATTTCTTGTGAAAAAGATGAAACTGAAATTAATAAAAACAGCAGATATATTTTTTTCATAATACTTTAGAATGAATTAATTAGGAACTTCATTAAAAAAAACAACGCTGTGACAAGCTACAACTGCAGCTGTTTCTGTTCTTAAACGTGTATTTCCTAAAGTTACAGGCTTGTAATTGTTTTCTAATGCCAATGCAATTTCTTTTTCAGAAAAATCGCCTTCTGGACCAATTAAAATAGTAACATCTTCATTTGGTTTTAAAACCTCTTTTAATGATTTTTTGTCCGTTTCTTCGCAGTGAGCGATTAGTTGTAAACCATTTTGTTGCTGCTTGATGAATTCTTTAAACGAAACGGCTTCATTTAATTTTGGAAGAAATGTTTCGTTGCATTGCTTCATTGCCGATAAAATGATTTTTTCAAAACGATCTCTGTTAATCACTTTTCGTTCAGAACGATCGCAGAAAATAGGTGTAATTTCTTGAATGCCAATTTCGGTAGCTTTTTCTAAAAACCACTCAAAACGATCATTCATTTTAGTTGGTGCAACAGCTAGATGCAAGTGAAATTTTGTTTTTTCTGCATTCGTTATAGAAAGCACTTCAACAGTACATTTATTATCTGAAGCCAATGTAATTTGGGTTTCAAACAATAATCCAAAACCGTTGGTAACATGCAGAATATCTGAATCTTTCTTTCTTAGAACTTTTATAATGTGACGGCTTTCTTCTTTATCAAAAGAAAAACTTTCAGTTGTTTCGTCTATATTCGGATTAAAAAATAACTGCATGATTTAAAATTCGATTCTTGCTTTAGAAACTACAGCAGAAGTTTCAAAACGATTAGATAAGTATTTTTGGTATCCTACAATTCCAATCATTGCAGCATTGTCTGTGGTATATTCAAATTTCGGAATGAAAGTCTTCCAGCCGTATTTGCTTTCAGTTTCTTTTAAAGTTGCTCTAATTCCAGAATTTGCCGAAACTCCACCGCCAATTGCTATTTGTGTAATTCCAGTTTCTTTTACAGCCAATTTTATTTTATCCATCAAAATTTCGATAATCGTATGTTGGATAGAAGCGCAAATATCATTCAGATTTTCTTCGATGAAATTTGGATTTGTTTGTTTATTTTTTTGAATGAAATACAAAATAGCCGTTTTCAATCCAGAAAAACTAAAATCCAATCCCGGAACTTTTGGTTTTGTAAAAGGAAACGCTTTAGGATTCCCTTCTTTCGCATATTTATCAATTAAAGGTCCGCCAGGATAAGGAAGTCCAAGGATCTTTGCGCTCTTGTCAAATGCTTCACCCACAGCATCATCGGTGGTTTCTCCAATAATTTCCATATCAAAAAAGCTCTTCACTTTTACAATTTGCGTATGTCCGCCACTGATGGTTAAAGCCAAAAATGGAAATTCGGGTTTGTCGTAACCTTCTTCATCAATAAAATGAGCTAAAATATGAGCATGCATATGATTTACAGCAATTAACGGCACATTTAAGGCTAAAGATAACGATTTGCTGAAAGAAGTGCCCACCAATAAAGAGCCCATTAAGCCTGGACCTTGCGTAAATGCGATTGCGCTTAACTGTTCTTTTTGTACATTTGCTTTGCGAAGTGCAGCATCTATCACAGGGACAATATTCTGCTGATGCGCGCGTGAGGCCAATTCAGGAACAACACCTCCGTATTGATTATGAATTAATTGATTGGCTACAACATTTGACAATACTTTGTCGTTATGTAAAACCGCGGCAGCAGTATCATCGCATGAACTTTCGATGGCTAGAATAAAAACCTCTGGATTTTGCATATAAAGGCACAAATTTTGAATTATATTTGACAAATCAAATGATTCTATTTATTTGATTTAAGCAGTGCCCCAAAATTAAAGAATTTTTATCAAAAACAGCCGTTCTTTGTCTGTTCAAAATAAATTTAAAAAAAAACTAAAATTAAAGAAGCTATCAAAAAAGTAAAGAAAATAATATCAAGAACCCTAATTGGGTTGATTTTACTTTTGTTAGCACTCGCTATCACGCTCTCTCTTCCTGTGGTTCAAACACAGATAGCCAATTATGTTACCAACCGATTAAACGAAGATTACAAGGTTAATATTAATGTTGAAAAAACAGCAATTAATATTTTTGGCGGTGTAAAATTGAAAAATGTAACGATTTTAGATCATCATAAAAAAACGATGATTTATTCGGATATCATTACGACTGATATTGCGAGCTTTAGCAGATTGTTAGATGGAGATTTAATTTTTGGAGATTTGCGTTTGACAGGTTTGATTTTTAATCTGAAAACCTATAAAGGCGAAGATGAGAACAATATCAATAAGTTTATCCAAGCTTTTGAAGTTGAAAATACACCTAAGAAGAAATCAACAAAACACTTTCTCTTAACTGCTAAAAACGCTTACATCGAAAAAGGTAGATTTTCTGTTGTAGACGAAAATAAAAATACTCCTAAGTTTTTGGATTTTACAAAATTGAATGCTTACATCAGTGAGTTCAAATTGTATGGACCTAATGTAAATACCAATATCCACCGATTTTCTTTTATGGATCATCGCGGTTTGTATGTTTCTAATTTTGCTGGAAAATTTAGTTATACTAAAAAACAGATTATAGTTGAAAATCTGGCCATTAAAACCAAAAGATCATCTATTTATGGTGTGGCAATTTTGAATTATAAACCGTCAGATTTTCTTGATTTCACAGATAAAGTTCGATTTGATGTTTTGATAGATTCTTCTTCTATTGCGACAAACGATATCCGTCATTTTTATGATGGTTTAGGTAGAAATCAGCATTTTAAATTAAAAACTAAATTAGATGGTCCGTTAAATAATATGACGCTTACCAAATTGAGATTAAGCGATACAAACGGATCAAAAATTAATGGAACGATCAATTTTAGAAATCTTTTAGGCAGTAAGGAGCAAAAGTTTTCTATGGATGGAAAGTTTGATAAACTGCTTTCTAGTTATAATGATTTAGTGGTTTTGCTTCCAGGAGTTTTAGGGAAAAGGCTTCCAAAAGAGATGAAGAAAATCGGTAAATTTAATATTGTCGGAAAAGCAAAAGTTTCTACCACAGCACTAGAAACTGATTTTAAGATAGCAACCGATCTCGGAAATGGACAAGTCGATCTTCATATGAATAATATGGACTTTATTGATAGAGCTTCGTATTCTGGAAATATTATATTGACAAACTTTGATGTGGGAACTGCTTTAAGCCGAAAAGATATTGGAAGGACAACTTTAAATCTTGATGTTGATGGAGTTGGTTTTACTGAAAAATACTTGAATACGGTTATTAAAGGAGATATTTCAAAATTGGATTATAATAAATACACTTATAATAATATTGTCGTAAACGGAAATTTTAAGCTTCCATATTATAAAGGACAGATTGCAATAAACGACCCAAACTTAAATTTAAATTTTGATGGTCTGCTGGATTTGAGTAAAAAAGAAAATCGTTACGACTTTCATATCACTGTCGAAAATTCAGATTTGCGAAAACTGAAATTCGTAGGCGATTCTATTTCGCATTTTAGAGGTGATGTCGTGGTTCAGCTGACAGGAAATTCGATAGAAAACCTTCAGGGAGATATTTTTATCAATGATGCTAAATATCAAAATCCAAAAGCGACATATGTTTTTGATCAAGTGAATTTAAATTCTAGTTTTGATGCTGATCGTTTGAGAACCATTACCATAAGCTCGAATGATGTTGTGGATGGAAAAATTGTAGGTAAGTTTAGATTTGATCAGTTAGATAAGTTGGTTATGAATTCTGTTGGAAGTTTATACACGAATTATAAGCCATATAAAGTTCGAAAAGGGCAGTTTCTGCGATTTAATTTCCGTGTTTATGATAAAGTGGTTGAAATGCTTTATCCACAAATAAATATTGATTCGTCTACCGTTGTCCGTGGTAAAATAGATTCCGATTTACAAGAATTTAAATTTCGTTTTAGGTCGAAAAAAATTACGGCAGACAAAAATACATTCGATAACATTCGCATCAATATTGATAATAAAAACCCGCTTTATAATGCCTATGTCGAATTAGACAGTATTAAAACACCATATTATAAAGTACGGGATTTCAATTTAATTAATGTTACGGCAAATGATACGCTGTATGTTCGTTCTGAATTTAAAGGAGGAGATAAGGGTGAAGATTACTTTAATCTAGATTTGTATCATACAATAGACAAGAATAAGAATAATATTGTCGGAATCAAGAAATCAGAGATGAAGTTTAAAGACTATCTCTGGTACTTAAACGAAAATGCTGAGAAAGATAATCAGATTCTTATTGACCAATACTTTAAAAATTTCACATTTGATAATATTGTGTTGTCGCACGAAAATCAGAAAATTGATTTAAACGGAGTTATAAAAGGAACGGATTATAAAGATCTCGTCCTCACTTTTGAAGATGTTGACATTAATAAAATTACGCCTGTAAATTCCAAGTTTGTATTTAATGGTAATTTGAATGGTAATGTCAATTATAAGCAGAATAAAAGTGTTTATCAGCCCACGGCATCCATAAAAATTGATCATTTAGTGATGAATAAAACAGAATTAGGAACGCTTAATTTTGATATTTCTGGAGATGAAAGTTTTAGAAAATTCACTGTTAATTCATCAATTCAGAATGGCTTTACAGAATCGTTTAGAGCAAATGGAACTTTTGCAGTAGAAAACAAAGAGACGATAATGGATATGAGCCTGAAGCTTGAAGGTTTCAATTTGGCTACTTTAGGAACCATTGGGGGAGATGTTTTATCTAATGTTCGTGGTTCTGTTTCTGGAAATGCAGCAGTTGTTGGAAATTTAAAAAAACCTGAAATCAACGGACGTTTGTATGTCGAAAAAGCTGGAATGACTATTCCGTATCTAAATACAGATTACGAGCTTAGCGACCGTACCGTAATAGATTTGACAAACGAAAAGTTTTTGTTTAGAAATAATCAGTTGACAGATACTAAATACGGCACCAAAGGTTTGCTGAATGGAAGCATTGAACATAATAATTTTGGCGATTGGAAATTAGATTTAAATATTAGCTCTAAAAGATTACTTGCACTTGATACAAAAGACAGTGATGATGCCGCTTATTTTGGTACAGCATTTATAAATGGAACGGCTAGTATAAAAGGTCCTGTTGATGCTTTGTTTATTAAGGTAGACGCAAAATCCGAAAAAGGAACAGAAGTAAAGATTCCGATTAATAATACACAAAGTGTAGGGGAGAGTAGCTGGATACATTTTGTAACGCCAAAAGAAAAATATAATCTTGCGAATGGAATCATTGAAAAAACGCGTGACTATAACGGACTTGAACTGGAGTTTGATTTTGATATCACGCCCGATGCCGAGGTAGAAGTTATTCTAGATCGAAATTCTGGTCATGGTATGAAAGGAAAAGGATACGGATCACTTTTGTTTAAAATTAATACATTGGGTAAATTTAATATGTGGGGGGATTTCCAGGCATATGAAGGAACTTATAATTTTAAATATGGTGGGCTTATCGATAAAAAGTTTACAGTTAAAAAAGGAGGTTCGATTATTTGGGAAGGAAACCCAATGCGTGCTCAGTTAAATCTGGAAGCTGTTTATAAAACACAGGCCAATCCAGCTGTACTTTTAGATAATACTTCTTCATTTAATAAAAAAGTTCCTGTAGAGGTAGTTATTGGGTTAAGGGGAGATTTGGCAAGTCCAGAGCCTAATTTTGATATTCAGTTTCCTTCGGTAAGTAATGTTTTAAAATCGGAGATTCAGTATAAGCTTGACGATAAAGATATTCGCCAAACGCAAGCATTGTATTTATTATCGACAGGTTCGTTTATGAGTACAGACGGATTTAGTCAGGGAGATTTCTCCGGAACATTAACAGAAACCGCTTCGAGTTTATTAGGTGGTATTATTAAATCGGACAATGATAAGGTAAATATCGACTTAAATTATATTGCAGCAGATAGAAGAACAGGACAGGAAGTTGATGGTCAGTTTGTGGCTAACATCTCTTCACAGGTAAATGAACGAATTACTATTAATGGTAAATTGGGGGTTCCGGTTGGAGGTGTAAACGAATCCGCAATTGTGGGTGATATTGAGATCCTGTATCGTGTAAATGAAGATGGCACGATGAATCTTCGTTTGTTCAATAAAGAGAATGACATTAATTATATAGGACAGGGAATTGGTTATACACAAGGAGTTGGTATTTCTTACGAGGTGGATTTTGATACCTTTAGCGAACTTGTAAATAAGCTGTTTAAAAACCATAAAATCGAAAAAGCGGTAAAAGGGTCTACTTCTAATGAATTGCAAGATTCTAATTTGAATCCGGATTATATGAATTTTACAAGCAAAAAAGATTCGGAGAAAAATAAGAAGAAAGCAAAAGAAGACGAGGAGAAAAGAAAAAAAGAAGAAGAAAAGAAGAAAAAAGACCAGCAGCAAGTGCCAAGCAATACTAATCAAGGATTAATTCCAGATAACGATTATTAACACTTTGTTAAAAATATACTTTTATAAAACCATTATTCTCATAATGGTTTTTTTTGTGCTAAATTTAAGCCCTCTAATAAAATTTTCCATGTGAGCGGGAAATTCTGATTTTTGTAACACTTCATCAGGGTATTGTTAATTTTGACGATTTAATTAAAAAAATAGCGTTTTATTATTTTTAATGAAATTTTTTCCTTGAAAAAACTTATTAACGAAAACGTTTGAATTTAACAGTATTTATTAATTTATGATAATCACAACCTGAAAAGTGATGAATGTTTGCTAATTTTACACTTTAATACTTAAATAATGCCAAAAACAATAAAAAAAGTAGGTGTTCTTACCTCAGGAGGAGATTCACCTGGAATGAATGCTGCAATACGATCAGTTGTTCGAACTTGCGCATACCATAATATAGAATGCATCGGAATTTATAGAGGGTATCAAGGAATGATTGAAGGAGACTTCAAGGAGATGGGACCACGAAGCGTAAATAATATTGTAAACAAGGGTGGAACGATCTTAAAATCGGCTCGTTCAGTTGAGTTTAGAACCCCTGAAGGTAGAAAAAAAGCACACGAAAACCTAGTTAAGGCAGGTGTGGATGCTTTAGTTGTTATTGGTGGTGACGGTAGTTTTACTGGAGGATTAATTTTTAATTCAGAATTTGATTTCCCAGTAATGGGAATTCCTGGTACAATTGATAATGATATTTATGGTACAAGTTTTACTTTAGGGTACGATACTGCTTTAAATACTGTTGTAGACTGTATCGATAAAATTAGAGATACGGCGAGTTCGCATAACCGTCTTTTCTTCGTAGAGGTTATGGGTAGAGATGCTGGGCATATTGCTCTTAATGCCGGTATTGGTGCTGGAGCAGAAGAAATTCTTATTCCTGAAGAAGATTTAGGTTTAGATCGTCTTTTAGATTCACTTCAGAAAAGTAAAGCTTCAGGGAAATCATCAAGTATTGTTGTAATTGCTGAAGGAGATAAAATTGGTAAAAACGTATTCGAATTGAAAGATTATGTTGAAGCTAATTTACCAGAGTACGATGTGCGTGTTTCCGTATTAGGACACATGCAGCGTGGCGGTTCTCCATCTTGCTTTGATCGTGTGTTGGCAAGCCGTTTAGGAGTTAAAGCTGTGGAATCTTTAATTGAAGGAAAATCGAATTATATGGTTGGACTTCGCGAGGATAAAGTGATTTTAACACCACTTGAACAAGCAATTAAAGGTAAATCAGAAATTGATAGAGAATTATTAAGAGTGTCTGACATCATGTCGACATAACCAATATAAAGTTTAAAAAAGAAGAGAAGTTTATTGTGAGGAAATTAGACTTTGAATTAGTGTAATAAAAACAAAAGCAAAAAATTTAGTAAAATGTCAAAAGTAAAATTAGGAATAAACGGATTTGGACGTATCGGAAGAATCGTTTTTAGAGAGTCTTTCAATAGAGATAATGTAGAGGTTGTTGCAATCAACGACTTATTAGACGTAGATCACTTAGCTTATTTATTAAAATATGATTCAGTTCACGGTCGTTTCAACGGAACTGTAGAAGTTAAAGAAGGAAAATTATATGTAAACGGAAGAAACATCCGTATCACTGCAGAGAGAAATCCTGCCGACTTAAAATGGAACGAAGTTGATGTAGATGTTGTTGCTGAATGTACTGGTATCTTCACAACTATCGAAACTGCAAGCGAGCACTTAAAAGGTGGAGCTAAAAAAGTTATCATTTCTGCTCCTTCTGCTGATGCTCCAATGTTTGTAATGGGAGTTAACCACGAAACTGCAAAAGCTTCTGATTTAGTTGTTTCTAACGCTTCTTGTACTACAAACTGTTTAGCTCCATTAGCTAAAGTTATCAATGATAATTTCGGAATCGTTGAAGGTTTAATGACTACTGTTCACGCAACTACTTCAACTCAAATGACAGCTGACGGACCTTCTAGAAAAGACTGGAGAGGTGGACGTGCTGCTGCTATCAATATCATTCCTTCTTCAACAGGTGCTGCTAAAGCGGTTGGAAAAGTAATTCCAGAATTAAATGGAAAATTAACTGGTATGGCTTTCCGTGTACCTACTGCTGACGTTTCTACAGTAGATTTAACTGTGAAAGTGGCTAAAGAAACTTCATACGAAGAAATTATGTCTGTATTGAAAAAAGCTTCAGAAAATGAATTAAAAGGTATCTTAGGATATACTGAAGATGCAGTTGTTTCTCAAGACTTTATCTCAGATAAAAGAACTTCTATCGTTGATGCTGGTGCAGGAATTGGTTTAAATTCAACTTTCTTCAAGTTAGTATCTTGGTATGACAATGAGTACGGATACTCAAGCAAATTAATTGATTTATCTGTACATATTGCAGGTTTAAAATAATAATATATATTTTTGCAAAATCCCGTTACTTATAATAACGGGATTTTCTTATTTTGTTACCTCTATAATTAATGTAAAAATCACACTTTTAAATTAAGGATAGAAAAACCTAATTCCAAAAACTAAACAAATGAAATTAATAGTTGATAGTGGATCTACTAAAGCCGATTGGATTGCAATAGATGATAATGGAAAAGTATTATTCACAACACAAACTTTAGGATTAAATCCTGAAATTCTAGACGAGCCTGAAATCATTGATAGATTAAATGATCGTTTCGATATCTTACAAAACAAAAAAAATGCTACACATTTATTCTTTTATGGTGCTGGTTGCGGTACTGATAGAATGAAAGAGTGGTTGAAACGAATTTTTCAAGAATATTTTTCTAACGCAATTGTAGACGTTCAAGAAGATACTTATGCGGCTGTTTATGCAACAACTCCAAAAGGTGAAGAAGCTATCGTTTCTATCTTAGGAACAGGTTCTAACTGCAGTTATTTTGATGGAAAAGTATTGCATCAAAAAGTACAATCTTTAGGATACATCGTTATGGATGATTGCAGCGGTAACGTTTTTGGAAAAGAATTAATTAGAAAATACTATTTTAATAAAATGCCTAAGGAGTTGGCTGTGGAGCTTGAAAAAGAGTATGACGTTGATCCAGATTTTATTAAAAATAAATTATATAAAGAACCAAATCCGAATGCTTATTTAGCAACTTACGCTAAATTCTTAATTAAGCATAAAGAAACTGAATTCTGTAGAAAAATCATCTTCAAAGGAATGAAATCTTTTGTTAAGAATTACATCAAACAATTCGATAACTGTAAAGAAGTTCCCGTGCATTTTGTTGGTTCTATTGCCTTTTATTTGAAAGACGAATTACAAGAGACATTTAATAAATATGAACTTCAATTAGGGAATGTTTTAAGAAGACCTATTGATGGATTAATTGCTTACCATGTCGCTAATCAATAGTTCTGGTTTTATGGAAATTGCCATTATTGCCCATGATGGTAAAAAAGCAGATTTAATTGATTTCTTAATCAAAAACGAAGCTGTTTTACACAATGAAAAAATAAGGCTTATCGGTACTGGTACTACTGGAGGAAAAGCAGAAGCTGCTGGATTTAAAACTCAGAGAATGCTTTCTGGACCTCTTGGAGGCGACGCGCAAATTGCAGGAAGAGTAGCGGAAGGGATTACACAGATGGTTTTCTTTTTTAAAGATCCTCTGTCAAGTCATCCACACGAAGCAGATATTAATATGCTGATTCGAGTTTGCGATGTGCATAATGTGCCGCTGGCAACCAATGAAGCAACGGCACAATTATTATTAGAAGCTATTGCACTGCAATTATAGAGATTTCTACATTAACATTTTTTGGCAAACAAGCCACTTGAACCGTTTCACGAGCTGGAGCGGTTTTTTCGTTAAAATAAGATCCGTAAACAGTGTTTATTGCGCCAAAATTGTTCATGTCCATGATGAAGATTGTTGACTTTACAACGTTCTCAAAAGTCATGTCTGCCGCCTCAAGAATAGCAGCAATGTTTTTCATCACTTGATTCGTTTCATCATTAATATTGTCTGTAATCAATTCTCCTGACTCAGGATTGATTGCAATCTGTCCGGAAGCATAAAGTGTGTTTCCTGATAATACAGCTTGATTATAAGGTCCGATTGGAGCCGGAGCTTTTTCGGTAAAAATGATTTTTTTCATAATGAAAGTATTTTGATTCGAAAGTAGTTTATCTATTTGAAACGCTTCGTTTGTTCCATTTGATGTCACTTAACATACCTGATTTAATTCCAATGAAGAAGTTCCAGTTGGAATTTGTTCCTAATGGCTGCCAGTTAAAAGCCATTCTCCAGCTTAACAAATCTCTCTCAAAACGGAATTGTGTAAAAGTAACTCCTTTTTGAACAAAATCGTAACCAGTAGAAACCCCTGCCTTCCATTTAGGAGTAAGATCAGTATTAACAGAAATCATGATTGAGTTTCCAGAAATAGTACTTTCTCGCTTTACATTTGAATAGGTTAACGAGTAAGCAAGTGTCATATCCCATGGAACTTTAGAATTAAAAAATTCTGTAATTACATCATTTTCAGTGTCGTTTTCAAACTGGCTGTTACGACTGTCATTTAAGTCGGTATTGGTACCAAACAAATCATCGTCTCGTCCACCATTACGCTGACTTTGTGTATTGGTTTTCTGTTTGTTGTCTCCCTTATTTGAGAATGAGTAGTTTACAGTTACGTTGGCACTTGTCATTCTAAATAAACTTCCGCCATTATCAATGTTGAATTTGTCAATTTTATTACCTCCATTATCAATCGCATAAGGATCTAATGTGGCACCAAAGTTCATGTTCATTTTATTGTCGAAAAACTGAGTTCCACCACTTACCAGTACAGGTTGCCAGCCAAATGTTGTTTTTCCATCAGCATTGAAATTGTAGCTTGTGCTGAAGTTCAAGTTGTTCAACAGCATTATTTTCTTAGGTTCTGTTTTTGTACTGTCTCGGTCTCTTACTTTAGCTTCAAAAGTATTGCTCAAGGCAAAACCAACAATGTTAGAATTGTCTTTTCCGGGAGTTCCGTAAAGACCGTTTTCAAATCTTGTATATTGAGAGGTAATTATTCCAGAGGCATCGACTGCATAAGTGTCGTAATATTTTTCAAAACTAGGTGTGTAAGCATAGGTAATGCTTGGACGCATTACGTGTCTAATAGATTGGATTTTTTTATCATCTCCAAAATTAAACGTTCCATAAATTGTAGTACCTAAATTGGTGCTGAAATTGTATGTTCTGAATGAATCAAAACCATTTACGCTTTTGTTTACAGTTTGTCCGACAGTTGGATCGTAAACTTTTTGGATTGTTTTGTTTACCCATGTTTCTTGATAGGTAGTAGAAGCTCCGGCACTAAAATATTTGAAAATCTTAAAGTTGGTGCTCAATGGAATCGTTTGTTGCAATCCTAATTGTGCATCATCAAACATTTGAGGTTTGAAAAACAGCGAATCTTTTGTTTTAAAATAGTTTTTACCGCTTACGTTGTATTGTAAGTTGATGTTTTTGATTAATCCCTTTTTTACGCCATTCTTTCCAACAAATGGATATACACGGTCAATACTTCCTTGTAAAGACGGAAGCGTCATAACGATATCTTCTGTTTGCGTATTTTGGCTATGGGTTGCAGATAACGAAATACGAGAACCTGGAATTGTATTAAAGGTTTTGTTATAAGAAATCGAAGAGTTTAAAGTGTTGTTTAAGTTCGATCCAATATTTGCTTGGTTAATAGATTGTTTAAAGTATTTACTACTACCCATGTTAACAGAAGCAGAGAAAGTAGAATTAGGATTCGACTTTGTATCTTTTGAATGCGACCACTGAATGTTGTAAATATTTTGTTTCGAATAATCCGGATAACCGCGTTCACTGTTTATGAGATTTTCAAAACGAATATTAACGTTTCCTCTATACTTATATCGTTTGGCATACGCCGATTCAAATCGCATAGCGTAACTTCCGTTGGTATAATAATCTCCAAGTACGGTTAGATCGTAATTGTCGCTTAAGGCAAAGTAATAACCTCCATTCTGCAATGAAAATCCTCGTGTGTTAGAATCGTTATAACTTGGAATGATAATACCAGAAACACTTTTTTCTTTGCTTAATGGGAAAAAGCCGTACGGTAAAGCAAGAGGAGTTGGTACATCGGCAATTACCATTTGCGTTAAACCGGCAACAATTTTTTTGCCTGGTACAAATTTAATTCTGCTAGTCTGAAAATAGTATTCAGGATGGTCAATATCTTGAGCGGTTGTAATACGTGCTCCTTTTAAAAAGTATACAGAGTCATTTTCTTTTTTGGTAACGGCAGCTTTGATGTTTAATTCGCCTTGTTTTGTTCTCGAATTATAAATTAAAGCTTTTTTTGTTTTAAAATTAAAGCGAATAGAATCGGGTTGTACTTCACTTGAACCTTGTTTAAAATTTGGATATTGGCTTAAAGCTCCTGTAGAGTCCTTAATTCTTCCGGCATAAACCTCGTCTTTTTCGTAATTAAGCACAATTATACCCGATTTTAATTCTACATCTTTATAGTATAATTCGGCTTCATTGTACAAAGTGATCAGCTTTTTTTTCTGATCGATTTTAGCATAATCTTTTGCTTTGTACCTAACTTTTCCATCCAAAAAAGTCTTTTTTGGTTTAACAGTATCTAGTTTTATGGTATCTGTAATCGCAGGAGTTTCTTTATCTGATTGTTTTACAGCAGGTAAAGGCTTTTTTTTGTTTTTTATTTCTTGCGAATATAAATTACCACAACCTATAGTTAGGAAAAATGATATTAAAACGATATTAAATAAGTTTGTATGCAAAGGTTTAAATGCTATTTTTGTAAAATTATGGCTTGTTTTTTGACATGTCAAACTTACATATAATTTTTTGGCAAAAATAATCAATTCTAAAAATTATAACAGCTGCATTTTATTAAAATTAACTTTTAGATTTATGAATAGAATTAACAAATTTAAAGTAATATTTACTTTATTTCTAATGATATCGTCCTTTTATGCTCATAGTCAGTCAAATGTGTTTAAGGTTACACTTGACGCAGGACACGGAGATCATGACTTTGGAGCAGTTTACAGCGGGCGAATTGAAAAGAATATTGCTTTAGCTATTGTTTTAAAGGTGGGAAAGATTTTGGAACTTAATCCTAATGTTAATGTAATTTATACGCGTAAAACAGATGTTTTCATAGATTTGGTCGAGAGAGCTAATATTGCCAACAGAGCAAATTCGAATATTTTTGTTTCTATTCACTGTAATGCCAATAAAAATACGGCTGCTGACGGAACCGAAACATATGTGATGGGTTTAAGTAAAGTGGCATCTAATCTTGAAGCAGCGAAAAAAGAGAACTCTGTAATTACATTAGAGAAAGACTACAAACGTAAATATGAAGGTTACGATCCTAATTCTCCAGAATCGATGATTGGTATGACTTTAATGCAAGAAGAATATCTAGATAATAGTATCACGCTTGCAACTAAAATTGAAGAGAATTTTGAGAAATTAGGAAAAAAACTTCGTCATGGAGGAGTAAAACAAGCGCCTTTCATGGTATTGCATAAAGCTTACATGCCAAGAGTTTTGGTTGAAACTGGATTTGTTTCAAATCCTACAGAAGGAAACATCCTAAATTCTGAAGAAGGCCAAGATGATATCGCAAGAGCTATTGCAGAAGCAATTTTAAGTTATAAACGTGAATATTTTGGGTCAGGAGCGGAAGCTACTGAGAGTCGGCCCGTAAGAGATACTACTCCTGCAAAACCAAAAGCAACGACTCCAGTTGCAGTAGCGAAAAATGCACCTAAAGGGACTTTTTTTAAAGTACAACTTATTGCAAGCGTCAAAAAGACACCTTTAGAGCCTAAAAACTTTAAAGGCTTGAAGAATGTAACAATGGTATATGAAAATAATATTTACAAATATTTCTACGAAGAAACTACAAGTTACGAAACAGCACAGAAATATCTGCAAGAAGCTAAAAGTAAAGGGTATGGCGCTGCATTTTTAGTGGCAACTAAAGATGGTGAAAAAATCAGTATTCAGGAGGCGATTAAATAATAAGCGCAAGTTCGAATATTTATATTAATTTTGTACAAACACTTAGAATTTTGAAACTAACAAGAGAAATTAAAACGGCTATTTTAGTCATCGCGTCTATTTTATTATTTATATGGGGATATAGTTTTTTAAAAGGAAGAGACCTTTTTACAAATTATACCATTTTATATGCTGAATATGATAATGTTGAAGATTTATCACCATCAGCTCCAGTAACGCTAAACGGACTTGCGATTGGTAAAGTAAATAAAATTACAATTAATGAAGTAACGGGTAGATTACTGGTAGAACTTCAGCTTAAAACAGATTTTCCAATTACAAAAACCAGTACAGCTGCGATTTATTCTCCTGGATTAATTGCTGGGAAACAAATTAAAATTGTTCCAGACTTTACTAGTAAAGAATTGGTAGAAGACGGACAGAAATTAACTTCGACTGTTGAATTGGGATTAACAGAATCTTTAGGGGGAAAACTTGAACCGATTCAGCAAAAGCTAGAAAAAATGCTGGTGAATATTGATGTTCTGGTTTCAGGCCTGAATAATACTTTAGATAAAAATACTCAAGAAAATCTAAAGAAAACAATTGCTGAGTTAAGTCAGACAATGACACAATTTCATAAAGCTTCCGGAAGTCTTAATACTATTTTGGATACCAATAAAGGGCAGATTAATGGAATGGTTTCTAACTTTAATAAAGTATCTAACAACTTTAATAAAATTTCAGATTCATTAAACAAAGCAGATTTAGGGAAAACGGTTCGAAACTTAAACCAGACTTTAGCTAAAGTTGATGATTTAATGGCTAATTTGAATTCAGGAAAAGGAACAGCAGGAAAATTATTGAATGATGATGCATTGTACAATAATCTGGCAAAAACTTCAAAAGAGCTTGAATTGTTATTGCAAGATGTTCGTCTTTATCCAACCCGTTACGTAAACGTTTCTCTTTTTGGAAAGAAAAATAAACCTTACGTTGCACCAACAGAAGAAACAAACTCAACTGATAAAAAATAATTATAAATGAGTTATTTAGATAATATTTTATTCGCAGTACTTCTTGTAATAGGTTTCGGTTTTTTTGCAGCGAGCGTAAAAAAAATCATCCGAAATATTAATTTGGGAGTCGATGTAGATCGAAAAGATAATCCTAAAGCTCGTTGGAAAAACATGGCTTTGATTGCTCTTGGGCAGTCAAAAATGGTGAGACGCCCTGTTGCAGGAATCCTTCATATTTTTGTTTATGTAGGTTTCGTAATAATTAATATCGAATTATTAGAAATTATTATCGATGGACTTTTTGGAACACATAGAGTTTTTGCGCCGTATTTAGGTGTAGTTTATGATGTTTTAATTGCTTCATTTGAAATATTGGCAATATTGGTAATTTTTTCAGTTACTGTTTTTTGGCTAAGAAGAAACTTTATCAGATTGAAACGTTTTATACATTCTGATTTAACAGGATTTCCTAAAAGCGATGCAAATTATATCTTGTATTTTGAAACAGTTTTAATGATTCTGTTTTTATTGATGAATGCTTCAGATTTGCACTTACAGAATGTTCCAGGTGGATATTCTCATTTTCATAAAGCAGGAAGCTATCCGATAAGCCAGTTTATTGCTCCAATTTTTAATGGTACCTCTAATGAAGTTGTTGGATTATTATTTGAAGTTTTCTGGTGGTTGCATATCGTTGGTATTTTAGTTTTTATGAACTATTTATACTTCTCAAAACACTTGCATATTCTTTTAGCTTTCCCGAATACGTATTTTGCAAACTTGAAGCCAGAAGGGCAATTTGATAATTTAGAATCGGTTACAAAAGAGGTGAAATTAATGATGGATCCAAATGCAGATCCTTTTGCAGCGGCGCCGGCAGATGAGAATGCACATCCAGCTAAATTTGGTGCAAGCGATGTTCAGGATTTAAATTGGGTACAGCTATTAAATGCTTATACGTGTACAGAGTGCGGGCGTTGTACTTCTTCTTGTCCAGCAAATCAAACGGGCAAAAAATTGTCTCCACGTAAAATTATGATGGACACAAGAGATCGTTTGACTGAAGTTGGAAAAAATATCGATGCTAATAAAGGTGTTTTTGTTCCAGACAATAAATCGCTTTTAAATGATTATATCACTCCAGAGGAATTATGGGCATGTACCTCTTGTAACGCTTGCGTTGAGGAATGTCCTGTAAATATTAGTCCGTTGTCTATTATTATGGATATGCGCCGTTATTTGGTAATGGAGCAGAGTGCTGCGCCAATGTCGTTAAACGCTATGATGACTAATATTGAAAACAACGGTGCACCTTGGCAATACAGTCAGCAAGACCGTTTAAATTGGAAAAACGATAATTAAAGTTTATTGTTTAATCGGTTAGTTGTTTAACCGTTTAATCGATTTTAAAATAATATTTCGGTTTTTATAGAATTGTCATTTGCTTTTAGCGATTAAACAATTTCACGATTAACCGATTAAACAAAAGTGAGAGAAATGTCAGAAAATTTAGTAGTACCAACAATGGCAGAAATGCTTGCCGAAGGAAAACAGCCAGAGGTTTTGTTTTGGGTAGGTTGCGCAGGAAGTTTTGATGATAGAGCAAAAAAAATTACTAAAGCGTTTGTACGAATTTTAAATCGTACAAATGTTTCTTTTGCAGTGTTAGGTACAGAAGAGAGTTGTACTGGAGATCCTGCTAAAAGAGCTGGAAATGAATTTTTGTTTCAAATGCAAGCCATGATGAATATCGAGGTTTTAAATGCTTATGAAGCGAAAAAAATTGTTACGGCTTGCCCACACTGTTTTAATACAATTAAAAATGAATACCCGGAATTAGGAGGGAATTATGAGGTAATTCATCATACGGAATTTTTGAAATCATTAATTGATGATGGAAGATTAACGGTTGAAGGCGGACAATTTAAAGGTAAAAAAATTACTTTCCATGATCCTTGTTACTTAGGTAGAGCAAATAAAGTTTACGAAGCACCAAGAGATTTAATTCAGAAATTAGACGTTGAGTTGGTTGAAATGAAACGTTCTAAAGCAAATGGATTGTGCTGTGGAGCAGGTGGAGCACAAATGTTTAAAGATGCTGAACCTGGAAACAAAGAAGTAAACGTTCTTCGTACAGAAGATGCGCTAGAAACTCAACCGGATATTATTGCTGCTGGCTGTCCGTTCTGTAACACAATGTTAACCGACGGAATTAAAAATAAAGAAAAAGAAGGTCAAGTTAAAGTTCTTGATATTGCAGAGCTTATTGCAAATGCGCAAGATTTGTAATCAAAGGTTCAAAGTAACAAAGGGACAAAGGGACAAAGGGACAAAGTTTTTAACTTGAAACTTGAAACAAAAAAAAAACAGATAAAAAAGTAAAAAATGTATATACCTTTTGAAAATTTACCAGGTGAATCTAGAGTTTGGATTTACCAATCGAACAGAAAATTTTCTGAGGAAGAGTTTTCTGAAATAGAAACAGATTTAAAAGCTTTTGTAGAACAATGGGCTGCACACGGCACAAGTCTGGAGGCTTCGTTTTTATTGAAATACAATCGATTTATTATATTGGCGGTAAACCAAGAAGTGCAAGCTGCTACAGGATGTTCTATAGATAGTTCTGTTGAGTTTATTCAAAGTTTAGAGAAAAAATATAACGTTGATTTGTTAGATAAAATGAACGTGACTTTTAAATTAGGAGAACATATTGCTCACAAACCATTAATTGATTTTAAAAAGATGGTTAAAGATAAATCAGTTTCTGAAAACACGATTGTTTTTAATAATCTTGTAAACAACATTGAAGAGTTTAATGAATCTTGGGAAGTTCCTGCTGCTGATAGTTGGCATAGTAGATTTTTCTAAGGTGAATTTATAAAATATTTAAAAGGCATGAAATTTAGGTTTTGTGCCTTTTTTTTGTGGTTTCAAGTTTTTAAGTTTCACGTTTCAAGTTTGAAGTTGACGTTCGAAATCTGAAAGGTTTTTAAAACCTGTCTGGTTTATTGTTGTGTTATGTTTAGAATTGAAACTTTGTCAAAGTTTTAAACTTTCGAGTTGGAGAAAAGAATCTTTTTCTAAAAATACTTATTAACTGGAATTGATCTAATTTTGTCAAAAATCTAACAATTTAAAAGCCTGATGAAACGCTATTTTTGAGTATTTTCGTAGAATTAAATTTTATCCATGAAAATAGCAATAGTTTGTTATCCGACTTTTGGAGGTAGTGGGGTAGTAGCCACTGAGTTAGGTCTCGAGTTAGCCAGAAGAGGACACGAAATACATTTTATCACATACAGCCAGCCCGTTAGATTGGCGCTTTTAAACCCGAATGTCCATTACCACGAAGTTAATGTTCCGGAATATCCATTGTTTCATTATCAGCCTTATGAATTAGCATTATCGAGCAAATTGGTCGATATGGTAAAATTGTACAAAATAGAGCTTTTGCATGTTCATTATGCTATTCCGCATGCGTATGCAGGATATATGGCAAAGCAAATGCTGAAGAATGAAGGTATCAATCTTCCGATGATTACAACACTTCACGGAACTGATATTACGCTTGTTGGAAATCATCCGTTCTACAAGCCTGCGGTAACTTTTAGCATCAATAAGTCAGATTATGTGACTTCGGTTTCTCAGAGTTTGAAAGACGATACTTTGAAATTATTTAAAATCAAGAATAAAATCAAAGTAATTCCGAATTTTATCGAATTGGATAAAGTGAAGAAAGATCCGAGCGCACCTTGTCATCGTTATGTAATGGCAAACGAGAACGAACGCATTATTACGCACATTAGTAACTTCAGAAAAGTAAAACGCATTCCAGATATTATTAAAATTTTCTATAACATTCAGAAAGAAATTCCAGCTAAATTGATGATGGTTGGAGATGGACCTGAAAAAGAAAAAGCTGAGATTTTATGTCAGGAATTAGGGATTTTAGATAAAGTTATTTTCTTCGGAAATAGCCATGAGATTGATAAAATCTTATGCATGACCGATTTGTTTTTGCTTCCTTCTGAGACAGAAAGTTTTGGTTTGGCAGCTTTGGAAGCAATGGCGTGTGGTGTTCCTGTAATTTCGAGTAATTCTGGAGGTTTGCCTGAAGTTAACTTTGACAGTTTTTCTGGGTATTTAAGTAATGTTGGCGCTGTGGAAGAAATGGCTCAAAATGCACTTAAAATCTTAAAAGATGATGCTGTTTTAAGTCAGTTTAAAGCAAATGCGCTAGAAGTGGCTAGAAAATTCGACATCAAAAATATTCTTCCTAAATACGAAGCTTTATATCAGAAAGCAGTGGATGATTATAAATATGAGAAGCATTAATCTAAAAGGATAAAAATGAAAAAAGTAATTTCTGTTTTAGCAATTTTGGTTGTGATTTCCTGTGGTGTAAAAAAGGTTGAAAAATCAAATGCATTGTATGAAGTTTTAACCGTACAATCGGATGGCGGTGGAAATATCAAGTTTTTTGAAATTTTAAGTGAGCCGAATGAAATTAAAATGCTTGAAAATGATCCGCTTTTAGCGCATAAAATGAAGGATTCAGATATTCAGGATTATAATTATGTGATTTTGAATATGGGAGAAAAAAACACAAGCGGTTATTCTATAGATGTTGAAAAAGTAGAGGAAACAGATCGGAATATCATTATTACAGTAAAGGAAAACAGTCCTGCAAAAGATGCGATGACGATGCAGGTTATTTCATATCCATATACTGTTGTGAAAATTCATTCTAAGAAAGAAATTATTATTAAGTAGTTGATTGGAAAGGGTGAAATGTGAAATGTTAGATGTGAATATGAAACATGAAACTTCAAACATAAAAAAAACCTGTCGCTTTTAAACGACAGGTTTCTTCTTACAATTATTTTTTATTTTAATTAGAATCTGAATTTAACGCCTAAACCAACGTCAAATCCAAAATTATCGTCGTCATAATATCCAGAACCAATTTCAGGTCGTGCATCTAGTGATAAAGTAATTGGCACTTCATCAAATCTATATTCTATACCGATATCTCCAGCTGCAAAAACATAAGTTCCGCTATCACTATATCTGTAATTGTTGTTGTAGTAATCGTGATCCCAAGCTGCTAGTCCTCCTCCGACACCAGCATACCAGTTAAAACCTCCATCGATGTTCCAAACCCATTGGTAAAGAGCAACTCCTTTGATTGCGTCTACATCACTGCTGTTTCTCCATCCTAAATCAAACTCTAATCTGTTTTTTTGATTTAATCCTAATTGGTAAGAGATCTCTCCTCCAAATCCGTTATTGTCTCCTAGACGTAATCCTAAGGCGTGTTTCGAAATTTCTTGTGATTGAGCCGTAAATGCTAAACCAAGAAGCATAAGGGCAGATAAAAGTATCTTTTTCATAAAAATGGTTAATTAATTTTTTTCAAATGTATAATTACAGTCAGATAGAGAACGTATAATATTTTTGAAAATTGTTACATAATTTACATTTTCACGAATTTGGCGCGTTAAAATTCTTAAAAAACTGCTTATGAGGCGTTTATTTTAGGATTATAGAAGAAATTAGTTGAGAGGTGAGCAAATCTTCCATTTCTAAAAGATTTTCTTCTTCTGCAAAATTACTGGCTTTATAAGAAAACAGTTTCCAGCGTTTTTTATGATATTCCAGTGCGGTTAAATTCTCTACCCAATCCCCTGAATTTAGGTATAAAGTAGAGCCGTGTTTGTTTTCTTTTGTCATGATCTTTGGTTCATGTATATGCCCACAAATTACATAGTCGTAGTTTTTTTCGATCGCTAAATCGGTTGCTGTGGTTTCAAAGTCAGAAATAAATTTTACTGCTTTCTTTACGCTGGCTTTTATTTTTTTAGAAAATGAATATGGTTCGCGGCCCAGTTTTGCCAAACACCAATTGGCAAATCGATTTGTTAGTATTAAATAATCGTAACCTAATCCGCCTAATTTTGCAATCCATTTTGAATGTTGAACTGAAGCGTCAAAAACGTCTCCGTGAAAAATCCAGGCTTTTTTATCGTCTAATTCTAGAACCAATTTATCTACTAAAGCAAAATTTCCCATATTCATATCACTGAATTTTCGAAGTATCTCATCGTGATTTCCAGTAATATAATACACCTTTGTTCCTTTAGAGGCCATTCCGATAATACGCTGAATTACTCGTAAATGTGCTTTTGGGAAGTACGATTTACGAAATTGCCAAGCATCAATAATATCGCCGTTTAAGACTAGAGTTTTTGGTTTAATGCTTGAAAGATAGTTATTTAATTCTTTAGCGTGACTTCCGTAAGTTCCTAAATGGACATCAGAAAGAATGACCAATTCGACATTTCTTTTTTTCAATTTTTCTTGATTTGAAGTTTTACAAATGAAAGGAAGTTTGTGAAATTTGATTTTATTAAAAGGTTATTAAAAAGTGGGTAATTTTACCAAATTGTGATTTTTATCCCATTTAATGTTTCGTTAATAATACCAGTTTTAAATTTTTTAATTTAATTCATAAAACTTACATTTGCTCAAAACAAAACACAATGGCAGGAAATAGCTTCGGCACACTATATAAAGTAACTACATTTGGAGAATCTCACGGTGAAGCGTTAGGCGGTATTATTGATGGATGCCCTCCAGGAATACAATTAGATTTTGAAGCAATTGAAGTAGATATGGCAAGAAGAAAGCCAGGTCAGTCGGCAATTGTTACACAAAGAAAAGAGCCAGACAGCGTTCAATTCTTATCTGGAATATTTGAAGGAAAAACTACTGGAACTCCAATTGGTTTCATTATTCCAAATACCAATCAGAAATCAGACGATTACTCTCATATAAAAGATAATTACAGACCAAGCCATGCTGATTATGTTTACGATCAGAAGTACGGTTTGCGAGATTATCGCGGTGGCGGAAGAAGTTCTGCAAGAGAAACAGCAAGTAGAGTAGTGGCGGGTGCAATTGCAAAACAAATGTTGCCTGAAATTAAAATTAATGCTTATGTTTCTTCTGTTGGTCCAATTCATTTAGATACGCCATATCAAGAATTGGATTTTTCTAAAATTGAAAGCAATCCTGTTCGTTGTCCAGATGAGAAATCTGCAGCGATTATGGAAGAATATATTCGCGATATCCGTAAGCAGGGAGATACTGTTGGGGGTGTTGTAACATGTGTGATTCAGAATGTTCCTGTTGGATTAGGAGAACCAGTTTTTGATAAACTTCATGCAGAATTAGGAAAAGCAATGTTGTCGATTAATGCAGTAAAAGGTTTTGAATACGGAAGCGGTTTTTCTGGATCTGAAATGAAAGGAAGCGAACATAACGATTTATACAATCCTGACGGAACTACAAAAACAAATCTTTCTGGAGGAATCCAAGGTGGTATAAGCAATGGAATGGATATCTATTTTAGAGTAGCGTTCAAACCTGTTGCAACTATTATGCAGACTCAGGATTCTTTAGATAATAAAGGAAACATTACACCAATGACAGGAAAAGGACGTCATGATCCGTGTGTAGTGCCTCGCGCAGTGCCAATCGTAGAAGCGATGGCGGCAATTGTTTTGGCCGATTTTTATTTGATCAACAAAACATATTAATAAAAGGTAAGACAGTGAGGGTCTTATATTTTAATAATTAAAAAATAATTTAATGCAAGAAGTTACAGAAACTAAAAAACAATCATTTCTTTCGGGATTAACAGGGCAAATTATAATTGCTATGGTTCTTGGAGCCATTTTGGGAATTATATTGCACAATACCATTTCTCCAGAAGCAGCACAGGCATTTAGCAGTAAAATTAAAATGCTGGCGACCATCTTTATTCGTTTGGTGCAAATGATTATTTCTCCGTTAGTTTTTACCACTTTGGTAGTGGGAATTGCAAAATTGGGAGATATTAAAACCGTTGGAAGAATTGGAGGAAAAGCTATTGGGTGGTTTTTTACAGCTTCATTTATTTCTCTTTTAATCGGATTGTTTTACGTGAATGTTCTGCAGCCAGGTGTTGGTTTAAAACTAGAGCACGTTGATATGGCAGCGGCTTCTGAAGTTACAGGTAAAACACAAAACCTTTCTTTTGATAACTTCGTTGAGCATATTGTGCCAAAAAGTATTGTTGAAGCAATGGCAACTAATGAAATCCTTCAGATTGTCGTTTTCTCTATTTTCTTTGGATTAGCAGCAGCTTCTTTAGGAGATACTGTAAAACCAATCATCAACGCTTTCGATAGACTTTCGCATGTTGTTTTGAAAATGGTAAACTATGTAATGAAGTTTGCTCCAATTGGAGTTTTTGGCGCTATTGCAGGTGTGTTTGCTATCCGAGATGCAGAAGAGTTGGTTATTACATACTTTAAATTTTTTGGTTCGTTTTTAATCGGTATCAGTACTTTATGGGCAATTTTAATTCTTATTGGATATATTTTCCTTAAAGGAAGAATGACAGAATTGCTAAGACGTATTACGGGACCGTTGGCAATTGCATTTGGAACAACAAGTAGCGAGGCTGTATTTCCTAAATTAACCGAAGAATTAGAAGGTTTTGGAGTAAAAGATAAAATCGTTTCTTTTATGTTGCCGCTTGGTTATTCCTTTAATCTTGACGGAAGTATGATGTACATGACTTTTGCCAGTATTTTTATTGCGCAGTTTTATAATGTGCATTTAGATTTAGGAACACAAATGGCGATGCTTTTGGTTTTAATGCTTACCAGTAAAGGTATTGCGGGAGTGCCGCGTGCGAGTTTGGTAGTAGTGGCTGCAACATGCGGTATGTTTGATATTCCAATTGAAGGAATTGCTTTAATTCTGCCAATTGACCATTTCTGCGATATGTTTAGAAGTGCAACAAATGTATTAGGAAATGCTTTAGCGACTTCTGTTGTAGGACAATGGGAGAGCAATAAAGAGTAAAAAAACGACTGAGATTTTAATTTTTTTATCTTAGTTATCGAAATAATATTTGAAAAGCTGTATTTTTTTATGAAATACAGCTTTTTTTTATTTTAAAGTGTATATTTGATCAAATTAGCCGATTAATGCCCCCAAAACGGATTTTTTTACTTCTACTCTTGGTTCTGAATTGCTTTGCCAATTCGGCAATCGCACAATCTAATTGTAACCTCGATCCTAAAATTGATAAGACGGTCAAGAAGGCGCTTTTGAATTTTAGGGAATCTAATTTCGAAAAATCACTTATTTATTCGAGAGCCGCTTTAAGTGCTGCAACAGCGATAAAAGATTATTGCCTTATTGCGCGTTCGTATAATATTATTGCTGCGAATTATAACGAACTAACAGAATTTGATAAAGCTATTTTTTTCTATAAAAAAGGTTTGTTTTACGCCAATAAAACCAATAATGATTCTATTAAGTGTCTTCTCTATAATAATTTAGGGAATATGTATTGTTTCGAAAAGAAACAGTTTGACGAAGGAATTCGTAATTACAAAAAAGCAGTTGCTTATGCTTTGAAAATTAATGATTTAAAAGAGGTTTATTTTACCAATGTCAATATTGCTTGGGCATATTTTGATATCGGAAACTTCAATCAGGGGCATCTTTTTTTAAAGTATGTAAATAGCACTAAAATAAAGTACAATGACGGATCGACAGAAGTTATTGTCGATATGCTCAATGGTATTTATTCGAGCTATAAAAATGATAATAAAGCCGCAAATGCTTATTTTTTAAGTGCTATTGAAACAGGGAAAAAATGCCAGGAGAAAACAGATCTTGCGCATGCCTATTTAGAATATTCGCATTTTTTGAATAAAATTAATAGGCATAAAGAGGCTTACGATGCCTTGGTCAATCATTACAATCTTTCAGATAAATTATACGATGTCAAAAAGCTTAAGAAAGCGTCACAAGCAGGTTTGAGTCTTGAATTGGATGAATACAAACGACAAATTGATAAAGTTGAAGGAGAAAAAGTAGAGCAGTCTCAGAGTTTGAAAAAATCAAAAATCATTGTTATCCTTTTTATCTTGATTTCGTTGATTCTATTGATTTTGATTATTACCCTTATAAAGAATATTAGATTCAAGAAAAAACACAATTTAGAGCTTCTTAAAGCGAAAGAAATTGCAGAAGAAGCCTCATTGCTCAAAACACAATTTATATCCACGATAAGTCACGAATTGCGCACACCGCTTTATGGGGTTGTAGGGATTACAAATATGCTTCTTGAGGAACATAAAGAGATTTCGAGGAGTCAGCATTTAAGTTCTTTAAAATTTTCTGCTAGATATCTATTGTCTCTTGTTAATGATATTTTGCAGATTAATAAAATTGAAGAGAATAAAATTGTATTAGAAAATCTGACTTTTAATATTTCTGATGAAATTACGGTGATCAAGAATTCGCTTTCGTTTCTTTCTCAGAAAAATAATAACAGTATTTCTATTGATATTGACCCGAATATTCCAGAATATTTAATTGGAGATAAACTGCGTTTGGCTCAGATTTTAATGAACTTGGTGAGTAATGCTCTGAAATTTACCAAAGACGGACAGGTTGAAATCATCATAAAGCTAAATAAAGTAGAAGGAAAGCTTCATTATTTAGATTTCTTGATCAAAGACAATGGAATTGGAATTGCAATTGTCGATCAAAATAAGATTTTTGAGAAATTTGTACAGGTTGGTAGAAAAGATGCAGATTATCAAGGTACTGGTTTAGGACTCAGTATTGTAAAACGACTTTTAGGACTTTTTGGAAGTACAATTACGTTGGATAGTGATTTAGGAAAAGGAACTTCTTTTTCATTTACAATCGCTTTTGAGCACGACTTAGCCAAAACGAAAAGTATTATTGATGAGATTGAAGTGGATCTGACTTCAAGCGAAGTGTATAAAATTTTGGTAGTTGAAGATAACTTGATTAATCAGCTTGTTACGAAAAAGATTATTGAAAAAAATAATTATGCTTGCAAAGTAGTTGATGACGGTTTTGCAGCGCTTAAAATATTAGAAGACGAAACATTCGATTTGATTTTAATGGATATTAATATGCCTTTAATGAACGGATTTGAAACTACAAAAAGAATACGTCTTCAAGGAATAGAAACGCCAATTGTCGCTTTAACTGCTTTTGATAAAGATGAAATAACAGATGAAGCGATTTCGTCTGGAATGAATGATATTATAATTAAACCTTTTGAACCGGTTAAATTATTTAAAATAATCAATTTCTTGATAAGTGAAAAAAACGCTGTTTAGTACCAGCGTTTTTTATTTTTCTTAGCATTATTTGATTTTCTCGATTTGTGAGCACCACCGCTTCTATTTGAGTTTTTCGGCTTTTCTCCAGCTTCTGGACTTCCAGAATGCCATTGGTACGGATGATCGACAATCGTTTTTACATCAACTTTAATCAATTTCTGAATGTCTTTCCAATAAGGAAGTTCGTCTTTTCCACAGAAAGAAATTGCTATACCGCCATTTCCTGCACGACCTGTACGACCAATACGGTGCACGTAAGTTTCAGGGATATTTGGTAAATCAAAATTGATTACATAAGGAAGTTGTTCAATATCGATTCCTCTTGCTGCAATATCAGTTGCTACTAAAACACCAACTTCTTTATTTTTAAAAGCGTCTAAAACACGTTGTCTTGCGTTTTGCGACTTGTCTCCGTGAATTGCTTCTGCCGGAATATCTTTTTTGCGAAGCGCTTTTACAACATTGTCAGCTCCATGTTTTGTTCTCGAAAAAACAAGTACGTTTGATAAGTTTTGCTCTTTAATTAAAGTGTATAATAAGTTTCTTTTTTCGGTTTTATCTACAAAATAAATACGTTGTTCTACATTTTCTGCTGTAGATGAAACTGGAGAAACTTCTACTTTTTCTGGATCTTGAAGAAACATTTCTGCTAGTTCGCGAATTGCAATTGGCATTGTTGCAGAGAAAAGTAATGTTTGTCTATTTTTAGGAGTCAGTTTTACGATTTTTTTTACATCGTTTATAAAACCCATATCCAACATCTGGTCAGCTTCATCTAGCACTAAAGTGTGTAAATGGTTTAGATCGAGAAAACCTTGTTTGTGTAAGTCAAGCAAACGTCCTGGAGTAGCCACTAAAATATCAACGCCGTTTTTTAAAGCGTCTACTTGTGGATTTTGAGAAACTCCTCCAAAAATGGTTAGTTGTGTTAAATTAGTATATTTAGCATAGGTGTCAAAACTTTGTCCGATTTGCACTGCAAGTTCGCGAGTAGGGGTAACCACTAATGCGCGAATTACTTTTGCTTTTTTTGATGAACCTACAATTCGGTGCAATTGATGTATAATTGGAATAGCAAAAGCAGCCGTTTTTCCTGTTCCTGTCTGCGCACAGCCAATTAAATCGCGACCTTCTAAAACGACAGGAATAGATTTTTCCTGAATAGGTGTTGGATTTAAATAGCCTTCTTCAAATACGGCTTTTTGTATACTTTTTGAAAGTGATAGATCTTCGAATAACATATCTTAGGTATTAACTATTTTAGTTTTAATTACTAAAATGCTGTGCAAAGATATGTTTATTCGTTCAATCGTTTGTTTGATTTTGCTTTTATTTGGCAAACAGGCCTTGCAGTGTAATCAAACAGGGTATTTAAAATCAGGCAGGTTCGATGTTAGCTTTGATGAAATCGGTTACGAGATAACCAATTAATTTTCCAATTAAATTGTTGTTTGGAGCGTTGTCTAAATCTGGTGCGCCTTCGCAAATATGTAGATAAGCAGCATGTTTGTGTTCTCCAAAAAAAGAAACAAATTGTCTCAATTCTTCAACTGAAAATCCGCTTATGGTCATGGCGCTGCTGGCGATGTTAGGAATTGCATCAAGATCGATTTCGATTCCGAAAGCATCATTTTTAATGAAATCCAAAGCGGTAATCATTTCACGATTAAAGTCTTTTTCTTTTCTAATATTAACGCTGTCGTACGTATTGTAACGAACGCGGTCTTCTAGTTTTTTAATAATGTCTAAAACACTTTTTGAAGTGTAATTTTCGTGAAGACCAAAAATGAAGTATTTCTTTAAAAAACCTTCTTCATACGCGTATGAAAATCCATTTCCACTGTGACGGCCTTCTAAAATCCTAAAATCAGAATGTGCATCAAAATTGATGGCATTTATTGGTTTTCCTTTCGCAAGAGCGGCACCCTTAATATTTCCGTATGCATTATTGTGGCCTCCGCCTATGATAATTGGTGTTTTTCCTGCTTTAATAATTGTAAAAATGATATGAGAAACTTCTTTGTCTATTTTTTCAACCAGCTGACTTAATTTTGAACGGTCGTCGATGTCATTAAAATCGAGATTTTCTACTTCGCGCATTTCTGCTGCAACATTAATTTGTCCTAAAACAATAATGTTGCTTCCTTTACAGAATCGATTATGCTGAATATTGGCGATGCTTTTTATAGCACATTGCCATGCAGAGGCAGCCCCAGGTCTTCCGTAATTGGCACGTACACCAATATCTTCAGGAATTCCTAAAAGCACATATTTAGCTTCACTTTCTTTAATAAAATTAATCTTATCAATTCCTGGGGGAATGACAATCATTTTTTCGCCGAACTTTATTTCACCACTTCTGTGATTTGTGATTTTAGCTAAATCATTTATAGTGAAAGGGATTAATTTTTCCATGAAAAAAATTTATTTTCCAAAAATAATATAATTGTAGAAACTTACGTTATTACCTTATATTAATTCTTAAATTTGTTATTAAAGAAAATTATTTAAATATGGAAAACCCAAAGAACAACAATTCAAGTCTAAAGGCGGTAATCGCAGTTTTAGCAGTCCTACTGATTGGTAGCTTAGTGTATATTTTTAAATTGTCTTCTGATTCAGACGTAGTTAAGACAGAACTTACCACAACTTTGACTGAAAAAGAATCTGTAATGAAAGATTTACAGGAGTTAAAAGCGACTTATGATGCTGCTATTGCTGAAAACACTTCTATGTCTGACGAATTAATCCAAGAAAGAGATAAAGTAGTTGCTTTAATGGATGATTTGAACAAATCTAAAGGAGATGTTTCTAAATACAGATCTCAAGTTCAAGCAATGCAGAGCAAAATGAAAACTTTAGTTGCTGAAAACGATGAGTTGAAAAAACAAAATGGTGTTTTAACTACTCAAAGAGATAGTACTATTGTAGTTTTAGGAGAATCAAAAAAATACAATGAAGTATTAGTTGGTCAAAACGAAGAATTGGCTAAAACTGTAGAAAAAGGTTCTAAATTATCTGTATTAAATACTAAAACTTCAGCTTACAAATTGAAAAGCTCTGGTAAACAAATTGAAACAGACAAAGCAAGTCGTGCTGATGTTTTGAAAGTTAGTTTTACAATTGCTGAAAACCAAATTGCAAAATCTGGAGATAAAACGTATTATGTTCAAGTTATCGATGCTAAAAACAATGTTTTAGGCGAAAAGAAAACAGAAAACTTTGGAGATAATACTTTAACGTACAGCTTTAAAACTACAGTTAAATACGAAAACAAAACGGTGCAAGTAAGTGAAGATCTTCCAGGAAAAGATTTTGCTAAAGGAACTTACTTTATCAATGTTTTTGATAACGATGAATTGGTTTCTAAAACTAGTTTCAGCTTAAGATAATTCAGCCGAAGGGAAAAATACCACTTAAGATATTAAAGGTCTGTGATTTTCACAGACCTTTTTTTATGCAGTATTTTAAGTCGAAAGTTGAAAGTCGAAAGTTGAAAGTCGAAAGTTGAAAGTCGAAAGTTGAAAGTCGAAAGTTGAAAGTTGAAGGTTGAAAGTTGAAGGTTGAAAGTTGAAAGTTGAAAGTGAACAATAAGCCGTAAAAGATTATTTTAAAATTTTGCCTTCAACAAAAACAGATTCGATGAGATTGCTTCCAAATGCATAAGGAATTTGGTAATAAGAAGAAATAGGTTTTGTGAGGATTAAATTGGCTTTTTTGCCTTTTGTAATACTTCCGTGAGTTTCTGAAAGTCCCATTGCGTAAGCGCCGTTTATTGTTGCGGCATTTATGGCTTCTTCTGGCGTCATTTTCATTTTGATGCATGCCGTGGCCACAACAAAATTCATATTTCCTGATGGAGTAGAACCAGGGTTAAAATCTGTAGCCAATGCTAAAGGAAGTCCTGCTTTTATCATTTCGCGCGCTGGCGTGTACGGAATGCTTAAAAAATAAGAACAAGAAGGCAAAGCAACAGGCATTGTTTCAGTGCCTTTTAATGCTTGAATGTCTTCTGGATTCATAACTTCAAGATGATCTACAGAAAGTGCATTAAATTTAACTCCAGCCTGAATTCCGCCAATAGAATTAAATTGATTCACATGAATTTTTGGCTTTAAGCCAAATTCAATTCCAGCCTGCATAATTTTTTCGGTTTCTTCTACAGAAAAATAACCGCTTTCGCAGAAAACATCTACATAATCTGCTAGTTTGCTTTTAGCAATTTCAGGCAACATTTCATTAATAATTTCATCTAGATATCCTGCTTTATCTTCTTTAAAATGAGAAGGAAAAGCATGTGCCCCAAGAAAAGTTGCTTTTATTGCAACAGGATAATTTTCTGATAATCTTTTAATAACTCGAAGCATTTTTAATTCACCATCAACTGTTAAGCCGTAGCCTGATTTAATTTCAACTGCTCCAGTTCCTAGATGCATTACTTCTTCAAGACGGGTTTTAGATTGCTCGTAAATCTCTTCCTCAGAAGTTTCGTTTAATTTTTTAGCCGAATTTAGAATTCCTCCTCCGCGATTAGCTATTTCTTCATAAGAAAGTCCGTTAATGCGGTCTACAAACTCTTGTTCGCGATTTCCCGCGTAAACTATATGCGTGTGGCTGTCGCACCAAGACGGAAGCACAACTTTTCCTGTTGCATCAATAATTTCGTCAGCATTTATTTTTGGAAGATTGTCCATTGAACCGAAATCTTCAATTAAATTGTCTTTTAAAACTAAAAAAGCATTTTTAATTGTTGGAAGTTTGGCCATTTCAGAACCTGAGACTTTGGCAACCGAAGTTTCGCGAACTTGCAACAGTTCTTGTATGTTTGTGATTAAAGTGATCATTAGTAGAATTGTTATAAAACACAAATTTCACAAATTTTCCCTTATGAATAAGTGAAAACTTGTGAAATTCGTAAAAATGTTTTTATCTAAAAATTATTCCGAAACTGTAATTTCGAACATTTTGCTCCAGTTTTTACCAGTTACAAAAATGGTTTTAGTTTTAGGATTGTATGCAATACCGTTTAAAACATCGTCCTTTGTGATGTCTGTCATTGTTTTTCTTAAATCAGATAGATTTAAAATTCCTTCAACAGCTCCCGAATTTGGATCTACAACAGCAATAGCATCTTTGAACCATACGTTTGCGTAGATTTTTCCATCAATCCATTCAATTTCATTAACGGCTTTAATTTTTGAAGCACCAGAATAAACGTTGATGTAATCAATCATTTTTTGAGTAGCCGGATCAACTTTCCAAATTTTTTCAGTTCCATCTGTTTGGTAAATGTACTTTCCGTCATTTGTCATTCCCCAACCTTCAATATCTTTTTCGTAATCAAAGGTTTTTTCAAGCTTTAAAGTTTTAGCGTTGTAAATAAACCCTTTTTTGTTTTTGTAAGTCAGTTGGAATAATTTATCGTTTATAAATGTAATTCCTTCTCCAAAATATTGCTGGTCAAGATCAATCTGATTGAAAACTTTTCCAGTTTTATAATCGTATTTTTTTATAAATGAAGCGCCTTCTTGTCCAGTGCTTTCATATAAAGTGTCTTTGTAAAATTCTAAACCTTCAGTAAACGCTTTTTTGTCATGAGAAAAAGTATTTACGATTTTATATTTTAACAATTTAGGTTCAATATCTGAAACTACCTCGATTCTTGTAGTTGCATCAGAAGAATCTCCGCCAAAATAAACTTTCGCTTTTAGGTATTGATAGCCTAATTTTTGGTCTAATAATTCAAATCTAAAATTTTCAGTGCCTTTTGTTCCTCCAACTCTTTGGTCGTTTACAAAGTAGGCAACACTGTCAATTTCTTTCGATTTTGGGTTTAAAATTCCAATATTTAGCACTTCTTTTTTCGTAAGATGAGCTGGAAAAGCAGAATCATCGATAGTAAATAAAGAATTTTCACCTTTATTTTTTTCTCCGCATCCAGTTAATGTAATTCCTAATAAAATGACAGCTAGGAAGTTATATTTTTTCATAGTTTAAAATTTGAATAAGGCAATATACGACGATATTTTTATTGTCGCAAAGGTCTTGCAAAAATATAAAAAGGTTGTATATTTGCACCGGCAAGTCCTACACGACCAGCTCCTGCAGACTCCCCCAGGATGGGAACATAGCAAGGGTACGTGGTTGAGCGGTGCGATGTAGGTCGCTTGCCATTTTTTATTTTTTTAGAATTATTTAATTTGTAATCTTCCTTCTGGAAGATTTTTTTATTTTTGGACCTTTCTGAAATCAAATTTTATAGATAAAAGTTTTAACTATTAGAATGATTTTAAGAATTTAGAAATACATTTTATCTTTAACATTTAACATCTAAATTAAAAATGAGCAAAGTCGTTTTAATTACAGGAGGATCGTCAGGAATTGGAAAATCTATTGGTGAATTTTTACATCAAAAAGGTTTTGTTGTGTATGGAACAAGCAGAAATCCTGAGAAAGTTTTAAACTCCATTTTTCCTTTGGTTGCTTTAGATGTTCGAAATTCTGAATCTATAAAAACTGCCGTAGATAAAATTATTGCGACTTCTGGAAGATTAGATATTGTAATTAATAACGCTGGAGTTGGAATTACGGGGCCTCTGGAAGAAATTCCAACCGAAGAGATTAGAAATAATTTTGAAACGAACTTTTTCGGTCCAATTGAGGTTATGAAAGCAGCGTTGCCGCAAATGCGCAAACAAAATTCGGGACTTATTATCAATATTACTTCGATTGCTGGTTATATGGGACTTCCGTACAGAAGTGTTTATTCGGCTTCAAAAGGAGCTTTAGAATTAATAACCGAAGCTTTGAGAATGGAAGTAAAAGCTTTTGGTATCGAAATTACAAACGTTGCTCCGGGAGATTTTGCCACTAATATTGCTGCAGGACGTTATCATGCGCCAGTGATTAAAGATTCTGCTTATGAAAAGGTTTACGGAGAAGTTTTAGCGACAATGAATGATCATGTTGATGCAGGAAGTAATCCGAATGAAATGGCTGAGGCTGTTTACAAAATCATTCAGACTAAAAAACCAAATGTGCATTATAAAGTTGGTGCTTTCATGCAAAAGTTTTCAATTGTTTTGAAACGTGCGCTTCCAGATAAAATGTATGAGAAAATGTTAATGAACCACTATAAATTATAATGTTATGGGGAATTTTAATGAATTTTTGCCAACTATTTTTGGCGTTTTATTTTTAGTTATTATTTGGTTTGTAATTCGAAGACTGTTTGCTTCTATAAGTGACAAAATCAATAATTCTGAAGTTTACAAACAAGACACTCTCAGGGTTCTTGAAGAAATTAGAGATGAATTGAAAGAATTGAATAGAAATAATTCGAAATAATTTTGGGCTTTGAATAAAAATTATTCGGCTATAACTTCAGGGATAATCCTTACAAAACCTAAGGAGGGATTAAAAAATGTAAAAAATACACTTATTTTTAACATATAATTTGAAAATGGTTTTAATTTTAAAAACGTTATTGATATTGATTTCGTAATTTTGCAGCTAGATTTTCTTCAAAGATTTTTATCTGCTGGGAAATTTGCAAATTTATAAATACGAACAAACCATTTTTAATTAAACAAATTATGAAATTTTTTATAGACACAGCTAATTTAGCTCAAATTAAAGAAGCACAAGCTTTAGGTGTTTTGGATGGTGTAACAACTAATCCGTCATTAATGGCAAAAGAAGGAATTACTGGAAAAAACAATATCCTTAAGCATTATGTTGACATTTGCAATCTTGTTGATGGTGATGTAAGTGCTGAAGTTAATGCGCTTGACTTTGACGGTATGGTTAAAGAAGGTGAGGAGCTAGCTGAATTACACGAGCAGATTGTTGTAAAACTTCCAATGACTAAGGAAGGTGTTATGGCAGCTAAATATTTTTCTGATAAAGGAATTAAAACTAACGTAACTCTTGTTTTCTCTGTAGGACAAGCTATTTTGGCAGCTAAAGCTGGAGCTACTTATGTTTCTCCTTTCGTTGGACGTTTAGATGACGTTTCTACTGACGGATTAAACTTAATCCAAGAAATTAGAGAAGTGTACGATAACTACGGTTACGAAACTCAAATTTTAGCAGCTTCTGTGCGCCACACAATGCACATTGTAAACTGTGCTAAAATTGGTGCTGATGTTATGACTGGACCACTTTCTGCAATTTACGGTTTATTGAAACACCCATTAACAGATATCGGTTTAGCACAATTCGTAGCGGACTTTGAAAAAGGAAATAAATAATCCTTAGATACTTACAAAATAAAAATCGTCTTTTTTCTAACGAGAAAAGACGATTTTTTTTACTTTTATAGGGAATCTTAAACAGTTAAATATGAAAGTTGCCCTACTTATGTTGTCTTTTTTTGTAGCGAGTTTTTCTGTAAACGCTCAAGCCGCTAAAGTTATTACTTCTGTAAACGATGCGGGAGATGTTGCAACTTATGAATTAGATTGCTCTGTTAAATTTCAAACTCTTGCAAAAGGTCTTCGTTATAATATTACGAGGCATGAATTTAAAGGGCCAGAATTAAAAAACACGTATCGTCTTATGTTGGTAATGGACGGATTTTATTCTAAAACATTAAATAGCGAAATGACGATTTCGGCAGTTTTAAGTGATGGCACCAAAATAGAGGCTAGAAAAACTATTGAAGATGACGGTTTTTTTGATGGAGCTTGCACTTTGAAAATAAAAGATCCTCAAGCGCTTTTAAATGCCGATATAGACAAAGTAATAGTCCATGCGGATAAAGATGTGGTTTATTCTTTAACGGCGCAAAATAAGGCTGTTTTTAAAAAGAATTTGAGTAATATAATTAATGCGAAATAAAAGGTTCAAAGGTTCAGAGCTGCAAAGGCTCAAAGTTTTTTCCTTTGGAAATAAAAAAAATCCAAATTCCTATTGGAGATTGGAATTTGGATTTTTTTATATTGTTATTTTAAATTTTTTAGTGTCCACCACCAGCACTTTCTACGTGACTGATGCCTTGTCTTTTTAAAATTTTAGGACAATAGAAACCATAAAATCCTAAATAAGCAAAACCAAGAAGCGGTATAATGTACGAGAAATGAGTGTATGTAATACCGAAAATTCCTCCTGGATTTGTTGCATCCAAATCACAAATACTTCCTTGAACCAATGGAATAACTCCACCACCAAGAATCATCATGATTAAGAAAGAAGATGCTTTTCCTGTATTTTTTCCTAATCCAGCAATCGCTAAATCGAAGATTGACGGCCACATGATAGATAAGAATAAACCTCCAGAGATAAAGAAGAATTTAGCAATTTCTGGATTTGGCCATGCTAATCCTAATGCCATCATAGTTAATCCTGAAATTCCGAAAAGCATTAATGTTTTTCCAGCGTTTTTACCACCAACAAAACTTACTGCAATAAATAGTAAAATCCAGAATGGGTAAATATAAAATGAAGAAACATCATGTGCAGCGAAGATGTTTGCTCCAATGATTACTCCAAAAGCAGCAGCAGGAACGATAAATTTAAGTGCCGTATTTACCATGTTTGAAGTATTGAATACGTTTGCTCCACCATTCCAACGACCGATCATTAAACTACCCCAGTAAAGCGCAATAAATGGTGCAACAGCGTCTTCTAAGATGTTTCCAAACTCGTTAGTATGTAATAAAGCAGGTAAATTACTGATGATTGTTACTTCAGTTCCTACATAAATAAAAATTCCTAACATACCCAAGTATAATTGTGGATAGTCAAGAATGTTGAAATTACTGTGTTTGTCTTTAATGACTGCTTCTTCCTCTTTTACAGGATCTTCGATTTTTGAGAAGTTCATGAATACAGCAACAGCGATAAAAGCAAGACCTAAAATGATGAAAGGCAATTTAATATCTTCTAATGAAAGAGCAGTTTTTTTGTTGTCTCCCATTCCGAACAAAGCGATACCTAATAAAATAGCTCCGATTGTTGTTCCGAAAGAATTGATTCCACCAGCAAGTGTTAAACGGTGTGCTCCCGTTTCTGGACTTCCCATTTTAATCGCTAACGGATTAGCTACGATTTGTTGGATAGAGAATCCTAAACCTACTGTAAATAAAGCTGTTAAAAAGAAAGGGAAACTTTGGATTGTAGCTGCTGGAATGAATAAGAAGGAACCAACTGCAGACAAAACTAATCCTGCTGATAACGTTCTTTTGTAACCGTATTTTTGTAAAACGTCTACTTTTAAAGAAACTATAAAAAATATAATTGATCCAACAAAATAGGCAGCATAAAAAGCCCATGCTACTAATTGAGATTGTACTTGCGATAACGTAAATACTTTTTTAAATACTGGAATCAGGATGTCATTAGCAGAACCAACAAAACCCCAAAAGAAGAAGACGATTATCAAAGAGATAAATTGTCCCCATTTGGTTTGAACATTTTCTGAACTCATAATAATAAGGTTAATTTTTTATTTTATTGTTTTTTGAAGACCGTAAATATATTTGTTAGGATTATCAAAAAAAAATAAAAAGGTATAAATAATGTTAAAATTAAACCAACGACAGTGTTTTTTCAACAAAGTGTTAATTTTAACCCACTTAGAAAATGTAATTCGTAATTATATTTATTCCAATATCTTATTTTTAACCTCTTTGCTATAGTTTCTTCCTATCGGAATGTTGTAAGACTGTATTTGAACACGATTTCCTTCTATAGATTTTACCTTGTTTAAGGCAATTACATAAGATTTATGAATCCTAAGGAAGCGATCTGCCGGTAATTCTTCTGATAGGGATGTGAGAGATTTATGTGTAATATAGGTTTTGTCTGGAGTGACGACTTTTATATATTCTTTCATTCCTTCAACGAATAGAATTTCTTCAATATTAATTTTCATCATTTTTTTATCGACTTTAATAAAAATATGAGAGTCGCCTTTTGCAGTTTCGACCTTAATATTGTTTTTGAGATTGTATTCGGTAGTAATTTTATTGATGCATTTGATAAACCTTGGCAACGGAATAGGTTTTACCAAATAATCTAAGACGTCCAAATCATAACTTTCAGCAGCAAATTCTCTAAAAGCAGTGGTAATGATAACTTTGGTTTTGTTTTCTATTAAACTAATTAATTCAAAACCTGTCATCATAGGCATGTTAATATCTAAAAAGACGGCATCAACAGGAGTGCTGTTAATAAAATCCAGCGCCTCTAAAGAGTTATTGAATGTTGCGATAACTTCAAAATCTGTAAAATTGGTGAAATAATTTTGCAAAACTTTGATAGCTAAAGGCTCATCATCAATTAACACGCATTTAATCTTCATTAGATGTAGGTATTTGTAATCGGATTATGTAGAAATTTAATTTGGTTTGGTGTTTAAGGCTGAAATTGTTTCTGTAAATTAGTTTCAGTCTTTTTTTTGTATTAACCAAACCAATTCCTCTTTTCGGATTATGACTTTGTGAAATTACAAAATTATTTAAGATTTCAAAATCGAGTATTTTGTTGTCGATGACTTTGCAGTTGATTTTTATTTTTAAATTTTTGTTGTTTAAACCTCCATGTTTAAAAGCGTTTTCGACCAACGAAATAAAAATCAAAGGTGGCACCACAACCTCTTCAATATTTGATTCTAGGTTTATGGTAACTTCTACATTTTCAAAACGAAGCTTTTCAATCTCGATGTAATTCTGGATATAATCGATTTCTTTAATCAGTGGGACAAACTTGGTTCCTTTAACATCGTACAAAACGTACTCCATCAAATTAGAAAGTTTTATGATCACGTCTGGTACTTTCTTCGAAGACTCTAATGATAAAGCATACAGATTATTTAAGGTGTTGAAGAAAAAATGCGGCTGAATCTGATTTTCAAGATATTTCAGTTTTATTTTAAACTGATTTTCTCGCAATGATCTATTTCTTTCTCGTTCTCTTAACCAAGTCAAAGTGAGATATACAGAAGAGGCCATTGCTAAAACATATAATTCTCCAATGCAAACTGCAACTATGTGGTTGATTTCAAAAGGATGATATTCTCTATTGGCTTCTGGCCAGATGTTTTCAGAGATGATGTAATAGGTAAGGGCGGTTTTGGCTAAATAAATGGCAAATAAACTTAGAAGCAGTAAAAATGTATACATGATATATTTTTGCTTCAACACATATCTAGGAACCAAAACAAATAAATTCAAATATACTAAAGGAATCACCAAAGAGAATTCGATTAAGTTGGATTTGAATGCATAAGGATAATCATTAAAGTAAGCACCCCATCTTAAAAAGTTTAAAGTAAAATAGACACCCCAAAACCAAAAATGATTTTGCAATTTAATATCAAATTTAACTTTTCTTATTTCTTTCAATTGGTTTTAAGTTATTTGAAGGATTTTGGTTTTTCTTAACAGTATTCAAATCTTCTGCAACTTTAAACAATTAACTGCTAAATGCCAATTTTTTTGAATAAAATTTCTAAATAAAAGGATATTGGTGCTTAATTTTTGTATTAGAACGTTTTCGTAAAGCGTATTATTGAATGATTTATGTCGTTCGTTTAAATTTTGTTGCTGTTGGTTTAATTTATTTTTTTTAACAATGCCTTAAGAATAATTTTACATCATAACTAACAAAATAAAAATAACATGAAAAAAATTTTCTTAATCTTTATGATTGTTTTTACGGCGCAAGTTTCGCTTGCACAAGTAAAAAATGTCAAGGGTGTGATTACAGATTCTGACGGTATGCCATTACCAGGAGCTTCTGTTGCTGTACAAGGAGGTCAAAAGGGAACCACTACCGATTTTGACGGATTGTATACTATTGAAGTTCAAAAGGGTCAAAGTTTAGTTTTTACTTACGTAGGACTAGAAACTCAGACGATCGTTGTAGGGGATGCCGCTACAATTAATGTGAAGATGGTTCAAGGAGCTTCAAATGCATTGAATGAGGTTGTGGTTACTTCTTTAGGTATTAAAAAATCTAAAAAATCTTTGGCTTATGCAGCTCAAGAGCTTAAAGGAGAAGAGCTAACACGTGTTAAAGATGCTAACCTTATTAATACTGTAGCTGGTAAAATTGCGGGTGTTGCTGTAACAAGAAGTTCATCTGGAGCAGGAGGAACTACAAAAGTTACTATTCGTGGTAATTCATCTTTCGTAAATAACCAGCCATTATATGTAATTGATGGTATTCCGTTGTATAATGGTGGAGCGGGACAGCCAAATGGAACTTTTGGAGATTTAAATGGAGGTAATAAAGATGGAGGAGATGTAGTTTCATTAATAAATCCAGACGATTATGAGGGGATGACCGTTCTTAAAGGAGCTGCAGCTTCTGTGTTGTATGGTTCACAAGGAGCTAATGGAGTTATTTTATTATCTTCTAAAAAAGCTAAAGCTGGAGCAGAATCATTTAATGTAAATTCAGTTACAACTTTCGAATCGGCAGCATATCTTCCAGAATTCCAATCTGATTATACTTCTAACGCAGGAGATCCAAGATCTTGGGGACCAAAACAAAAAGTAGAAGGTGATAAAGAGATTAAAGATTTTTTTGAAGTAGGTAATACTCAAATTACTTCTATGACTTTTACAAAAGCTACAGAAGGAGCTTCTACTGCTTTGAGTTATGCTAATACAAACGGTTCTGGAATTATTCCTGGAAATCACATCAAGAAAAATAACTTTGGAATTCGCCAAACAAGTAAATTCTTTAATGATAAATTAAGTGTTGCAGTAACCGCAAATTATGTTACTCAGACGATTAATAATAGACCAACAAATGGTTTATACTTTAATCCAATCTCAGGAGTTTACAGTCATCCAAGAGCATTTACTTTGAATGATTTGAAAACGTATGAAGTTTTTGATCCAGTAAAAAATATGATGCAGCAAAACTACCCGGGATTTGCAACAGTAAATGAAAGCAATGAAAATCCATACTGGCAGATTAACAGACAGAAATCTGTTGATAAGAATAATTTCTTTACAGGAGCAATCGCTTTAGATTATAAAATTGCTGAGTGGTTTCATTTAACGTCAAGATATAGCTATAATAGAAACGAAAGTAATTTCCAAAAAGGAATGTACGGAAGTTCTGCAACTTCATTGGTGCACCCAACGGGAAGATATATCAATTCAAATCTTATTGGAACACAGAATTATGCTGATTTGATTGCTTTGTTTAATACAAAAATTAACGACAACTTTAGTTTTAATGGTACTTTAGGAACAAGTATAAATCACTCGAAAACAACTGGATTAACGATTGATTCAGGAATTGGTGGTGGACTTGTTTATGATAATATTTTTACTTTAGGAAACTTTGTAAACAATAACGGAAATGTTCAGACAGGATCTGAGAGAGAAGTACAGTCTGTATTTGCTGCAGCAACTTTTGGATACAGAGATTATTTGTTTTTAGATGTAGCAGGAAGAAATGACTGGTCATCTACATTGGCAAATACTCAAGATCCAGGATATTTTTACCCAGCTGTTGGTGCGACTGCAATTGTAAGTGAAATGGCTACAATGCCAGAGTTTATCAATTATGGTAAAGTACGCGCAACTTTTGCTCAGGTTGGTAATGATATTGCATCTACAATTACAAGTCCAACATCTAGTATAGTAGCAGGAAACATTGTAAATCCTACAGTAGGGCCTAGACCAGGTACTAGTTTGAAAAATGAATTAAAATCGGAATTAGAGATTGGTACAGAATGGAGAATGTTTAATAACAGATTAGGTTTTGAACTTTCTTACTATACTTCTGAAACTAAAAATCAATTTCTTCAGGTTCCTGCTGAATCGACAAATGCTAACGGATACACTTTCTATGCTATCAACGCTGGTAGTATTTCAAATAAAGGTTTTGAAGCTGTTATATATGCTGACATTATTAGAGGTGAAAAATTCAATTGGGAGTCAAAAATTAATTACTCACAAAATAAGAGTAGAGTAAATGATATTCCTTCAGAAAGTACAGGTGGAAGAATCGTACTTACAGATCCAGGTTCTAACTCTTACAGATATTCATTAATTGAAGGAAGACCATTTGGTGTAATTGAAGGTTTTGATTTTCAAAGAGATGCGCAAGGCAGAATCTTGGTTAATGATGATAACACATTACAAAGAACAGATTGGAAAGAAATTGGAAACGCAAATCCTGATTTTATGTTAGGTTGGTCTAATACTTTTAAATTAGGAGCTTTTACAGCTAATATTTTGCTTGATGGTCGTTTTGGAGGAGAGGTACTTAGTTTAACCCAAGCAATCAATGATTTTAATGGAGTTTCTAAAGTTACTGGAGATGCAAGAAACGCAGGAGCTGTAAAACTTAATGGTGTTAGAGCTAGCGATGGCACAGCAGTGACTTCAATGGATCCATATGAATATTACAGTAATGTGGCAGGTAGAAATGGTGTTAGTAGCCAGTACATCTATGACGCAACTAATGTTAGTGTAAGAGAGGTTTCTATCGGATATACATTCAATAAAACAAAATTACCAGTTTTTCAATCGGCTACAGTTTCTTTAATTGCCAGAAATTTATTCTTTATTTATAAAGATGCTCCATTTGATCCAAATGTGGCGCTAAGTACAGGTGAAGGTTTACAAGGTGTTGACGTGTTTGGAATGCCGTCAACAAGAAGTATCGGTCTTAATTTAAACTTAACATTCTAATTTTACAATCATGACATTAAATATAATAAAAAGAACAGCGATATGCTTCTCTCTTCTTGCAGCTTTTAGTTGTACAGATAATTTTGACGAGATGAATCAAAATCCTGTAGGAGCAACTACACCGGATTTGGAACAAAACTTTAATAATATTAAAAGTTTAATAAAACCTGCATTTACCAGACTTTATATATCAGACGTAACTTGGCAATATCAATTGCAACAAAGTTTACAGGCCGATGGATGGTCAGGCTATATGACTACTCCAAATGAGTTTGGTGGAATAAACAATCATAACTACAATTTAAATCAGAACTGGAATGGTTATGCTTGGGATGATGCATATGTAAATATTATTGCAAATTTGTTTAAAATAGAGCAACGAGCAAAAGGAAAGTATGATCAATTTTATGCATGGTCACTTATTATTAAAGTAGCTACTATGCAGCGTATTACTGATATGTATGGTCCAGCCGTATATTCTAAGTTTGGGGGAGATGGATTAGCGACTTATGATTCTCAAGAACAAATCTATACTCAAATGTTTAAAGATTTAGATTTTGCAGTAGCGGACTTGACAGCCAGAGTAGTAAAAGGTGAGGTTTCAAATTTTACAGAAACAGATCAATCTAATTATGGAGGAAGCTATTCTCAGTGGGTTAAATATGCAAACTCTCTTCGTTTAAGATTGGCTATGCGTATTTCTAAAGTGAATCCATCACTAGCAAAAACGGAAGCAGAAAAAGCAGTAAGTCACTCTATAGGTGTATTTAAGTTAAACACAGATGTGTTAAAAATTAAATCGCCACTTGATTTAAATGTTATCGATGTAATGAGCCACGCTTGGGTTGGTTTGTTTATGGGAGCAGATATGGAATCTATTTTAGGCGGATATCAAGATCCTAGAATGGCTAAGTATTGGGAGCCATCTGTGCAAGTTGCGGGTGAATATAAGGGAGTTAGAACAGGAATCGTTTATCCAACACCTTCAACATATGCTAATTTTTCACAAACTGGAGCTCGTACAAAAACAGGCGAAGTTACGTGGATGTCAACAGCCGAGGTTTATTTCTTAAGAGCAGAAGGGGCTTTAAGAGGATGGAATATGGATGGTGTTGCTCAAAATCTATACGAAGCAGGAATTAAAGCATCTTTTGATCAGAATGGCGTAGAAGGCGCGTCAGCTTACATTGCGGATAATGTTAAAGTTGCGAAAGATTATGTTGATCCAATTAATGCTGTAAATAATTCTCCTGCGGTTTCTAAAGTTACAGTAGCTTGGGGTGCAACAAATGAAATTAATTTAGAAAAAATCATCACTCAGAAGTGGATTGCTACATATCCTGATGGACAAGAAGCTTGGTCTGAATATAGAAGAACAGGATATCCGAAATTGTTTAGAATTACGAATAATAAAAGTGGTGGAATTATAAGTACTGCATTAGGAGTGCGAAGATTGCCTTTCCCTTTGTCTGAAGTAACAAATAACCCTAAAGGAGTAGAATCTGGAGTTGCAGTTCTTGGTGGAGCAGATAACGGAGCTACAAGACTTTGGTGGGATGTTGATAAAGCAAACTTCTAAAAAAAAAATAGAATATTAAGTTTGGTTAGTAGTATTGGTATAGATGGCGAAAGCTTTCTATACCATTCTTAAAACCAAAATGGTACTTACTACAAAAAAGAAAAGAAATGAAAAGTGCTTTAGAAATAAAACCTGATATTAGTTACAAAAGCGCGGGAAAATTTGAAGAAACTCGATTTGAAAAAATACATATCGAAATCTTTAAAGGCTCTATTGAAGCCTCTGTAATTGTAGCACAGGAAATTGCGCAGCTAATTAGATCTAAGCAGGAGAGAAATAAAGCTTGTGTTTTAGGTCTGGCAACAGGTTCTTCTCCTATCAAAGTTTATGAAGAACTAGTGAGAATGCACAGAGAAGAAGGACTTAGTTTTAGCAATGTAATCACCTTTAATCTGGATGAATATTATCCGATGACTAAGGAGAACAATCAGAGCTATCATTATTTCATGCATGAGCATCTTTTTAATCATATTGATATCAAACCTGAAAATATTAATATTCCTGATGGTACAGTAGCAATTGAGGAAATCAATCAATATTGTATTGATTATGAAATGAATATTAAAAATGCAGGTGGCCTTGATTTTCAATTGCTAGGAATTGGTAGAACAGGACACGTTGGATTTAACGAGCCAGGTTCGCACATCAATTCAGGGACAAGAATTATTACCTTAGATCATATTACAAGAGTCGATGCATCATCAGCTTTTAACGGTATTGATAATGTGCCCAAACGCGCCATAACAATGGGAGTTTCAACCATCATGAGATCAAAGCGTATTGTTTTGATGGCTTGGGGGCAAAACAAAGCCGACATCATCAAAAGAACAGTTCAAGGTGATATCAGTTCTGAAGTTCCAGCAACATTTTTACAAAATCATCCAAATGCAACTTTCGTTTTAGATCAGTCTGCTGCTTCAGAATTAACGCGTTTCAAAACGCCTTGGTTAGTGGGAGAATGTCTGTGGACTCCTGAATTAAAGAGTAAAGCGATTGTTTGGTTGTGTCAAAAAACAAAACAATCTATTTTGAAATTGACAGACCGTGATTATAACAATAACGGAATGTCTGATCTTTTGGCTCAAGAAGGTTCTGCCTATGATATGAATATTAATATGTTCAATATCTTACAGCATACTATTACGGGTTGGCCAGGAGGAAAACCTAATACAGATGATTCATTTCGTCCAGAAAGGGCAAATCCGGCAAAAAAGAGAGTTATACTTTTTAGTCCGCACCCAGACGATGATGTAATTTCTATGGGAGGAACATTTTCTAAGCTAATCAAACAGGGACACGATGTTCATGTAGTGTACCAGACTTCAGGAAATATTGCGGTTTCAGACGATGAAGCATTAAAATTTGCAGAAGTGGCTAGTGATTTTATAGGAGATGAAAAAGCAGATATCAATTTCAAATCGGTTATTGAATTTTTAAATAATAAATCTGAAAATCAAATCGATTCTTTAGAAGTGCGAAAATTAAAAGGACTTATCAGAAGAAGAGAATCTTACGGAGCAACAAGATATATCGGATTGAAAGATGAGAATACGCACTTTTTAGATCTTCCTTTTTATGAAACAGGACAGGTTAAAAAGAATCCGTTAGGACCAGAAGATATTGCTATTGTAAAAGATATTATCGCTAAAATAAAACCGCATCAGGTTTTTGCTGCAGGAGATCTGGCAGATCCGCACGGAACGCATGAGGTTTGTTTAAATGCCATTTTTGCCGCTTTAAAAGAACTTAAGCCAGAACCGTACATGAAGGATTGTTGGTTATGGCTTTATAGAGGAGCTTGGCACGAGTGGGACATTCACGAAATTGATATGGCAGTTCCGTTAAGCCCATCAGAAGTTTTATTAAAACGTCATGCTATTTTGCACCACCAATCTCAAAAAGACAGGGTAATGTTTCAAGGAAATGATTCTCGTGAATTTTGGGTTAGAGCAGAAGATCGAAATAAAAATACAGCTATTTTATATGATGAGTTAGGTTTGGCTGAATATGAAGCGATCGAAGCATTTAAACGTTTTGATTATTAAAATTTTATGATTCTACACCAATGAATCAAATGGCAAAATTCAGATGATTGCTTGTAAAAGTGAGGTACCGCAGAAGTCATTCTGGATTTTGTCTTTTTTTATAAATTTAGGATACGAATTAAAAAACTATCCAACCAAAAAAAAAAGAAAAATGAAATATCTATTTGTACTATTGTTAGCAGGCTTAACTGCAGGTGCTCAAGTCCAGAAAGAGCAGCTGAATCTTATGCCTTGGCCTCAGAATGTTGTTATTAATGAAGGTAATTTTAACTTAACTAAAAATTTTAAAGTAAACATTACAGGAAATCCAAATGCAAGAATATTTGGAGGAGTAACTCGTTTTTTGCGTCGCTTAGATGGTAGAACAGGTATTTTCTTTGAACAAGGTTTTATAATCAAATTAAATGAAGTTCCGAATGCAGAATTACAAATCAATTGCACGAAAAGTGGAAAAATTGGTTTGTACGAAGACGAAAGCTATCATTTAGATATCACTTCAAACAAAATCACTTTAAACGCATCAAGCGATTTGGGGGCTTTACACGGTTTAGAAACGTTGTTGCAAATGCTTCAAAATAACTCAAAATCATTTTATTTTCCGGTTTCAAAAATTTCAGATTTCCCTAGATTTACTTGGAGAGGCTTAATGATTGATGCGTCAAGACATTTTCAGCCAGTAGATGTAATTAAAAGAAATATTGATGCATTGGCTGCTATGAAAATGAATGTTTTTCACTGGCACTTGGTAGACGATCAAGGCTGGAGAATCGAAATGAAAAAGCATCCAAAGTTTACGCAATTAGCATCTGATGGAATGTATTACACACAAGAGGAAATTAAAAATATCGTAAAATATGCAGATGAGCGCGGTATTTTAATTGTTCCAGAAATAGATGTTCCAGGTCACGGATCTGCAATTTTAACGGCTTACCCAGAAATTGGCAGTAAAGTAATCACACTGACAGGAGGAACATCCGAAAAAAATATTCAAGGTACAGCAATTGCAACCTATGGAATTGAAAGAAATGCTGGAATTTTTACTCCAACATTAGATCCTTCAAATCCTAAAACATATCAATTATTAAGTGAAGTTTTTGATGAGGTTTGCCCATTATTTCCAGGTGCTTATTTCCACATTGGAGGAGATGAAAACGAAGGAAAAGATTGGGATGCAAATCCGAAAATTCAAGAATTCAAAAAGAAACATAATTTAAAGACCAACCACGAACTACAAACGTATTTCACGATGCAATTGGCTCCAATGTTAAAGAAACATGGAAAACAATTAATGGGTTGGGAAGAAATTCTAACCAAAGATTTATCTAAAGAAGCAATCGTACATTCTTGGAGAGGGCCAAATGAAGGAATGCCTGCTGGGCAATCTTTGGTGGATGCCGTTAAAAAAGGATATAAAACGGTACTTTCAAATGGCTATTATATCGATTTGATGTACCCGATTGCCAGTCATTATTTAAATGATCCGATGCCAAAAGGAGCTAATTTAACAAACGACGAAAGAGCGAGAATTTTGGGTGGAGAAGCTACAATGTGGACCGAATTGGCCACACCAACAACAATAGATTCAAGAGTTTGGCCTAGAACGGCAGCTATTGCTGAAAGACTTTGGTCTGCAGAAGATATAGTAGATGTTGAAAATATGCGTAAACGTTTAGAAAATATTTCTTTTAGATTGGAAGAATTGGGCATCACACATATTCGTAACAAAGATGTTATTTTAAGAAATATTGCAAACAATCAAAATATTCAATCGCTTGAAGAATTTTCTAAAGTAAGCGAGCCTTTAAAAGGATATACTCGTAACAAAGGTGGAACAGAATATCAAATGTATTCTCCGTTTACTTTGTTTGCAGATGCATGCGGACCAGATGCAAAAGATGCTCTTGCATTTGATGTTGCAGTAAATCAATATTTAGCCAATAAATCGGTAGACAATAAGACGAAGGTAACGGCATTTTTTAACAAATGGATAACCGTGCACAACGACTTGACAGCTTTAAGTGCCAATGCACCATTAGTACAGCCAATTTTGCCTTTGTCTAAAAAATTGAATGATGCCTCTAAAGAATTGCTATTGGTTTTAGACAATAAATCAACTTTAAAATCTGAAAGCTTAAAGCAATTAATAGAAGATTGTAATACAAAAGATCATGCAGATGTTGAATTAGCTGTTTATACAAGCTTGAAAAAATTATTGTAAAATTAAATTTGAATTAGTGTTAGTGATTTAGTGCCTTTATTAATTTAAAATGATGTATCTCCGCCAGATTCATTCTGGCAGAGATATTTACAAAAGACATTTTTCCCAATTAAGGGATAAAATATATTTTCAAGAGTTAATAACAAAGTTCATGAAAATTAAGTGGAATAAAATATTTGGTGGATTAGAATTGAGTTTGGTTATTTATGTTTTAATCTAATTTTATTTCAAAACAATGTATCAATTTTGGGTAATTTGTTATTTGGTTTTTGCTCAAAGGAGATCATGTATAAGCCTGACAATTCGTTGTCAGGCTTTTTATTTTTTTAATGATAAAAACAGTATTTTGCATTATAAAATAATTGGTAAAGAGAAATGGAAAATAGCAATTTTATCTTTAAATACGGTTTCTGTATAATTGGTTTGGTACTGTTAGTACAGGCTCTTATTGTTTTTTATGAAAAAATAAGTTTTATAGAAAAAGCAAATGTTGCGCAAGGAATTGTTTTAGATAGCTCATCAAACGATAAAACTTTTGCAGCTTTTACCACAAAAGGAGGTAAGCAGATTACATTTTCGTCCTATAATAATTTTGGAGGTTATGACGCGGGAAAAAGTATTGAAGTTTTTTATGATCCCGAAAATCCATATAATGCGAAGATAAATAGTTTTAGTGTTTTATATCTTGGTGTATTGATTCTTGCACTTATGGGCAGTGTTTTCTTTGTGACAGGCTTCTCCTTTTTTAGATCTGATTTTTTGAAACAAAAAAAGATACAATTTTTGAAACAAAATGGCAGACATATTATTACAAAGTTTAGTCAATTAAAACTTAATGTAAACGAAAAGGCAAACGGTAGTTACCCCTATATTATTTGTAGTAAATGGTTAGATCCAGAAACGAACAAAATGTACGTGTTTGAAAGCGAAAATATTTGGCTAGATCCTACAGAATTTGATGTGAAAAATGAAATTATGGTTTTGATTGATCCAAACAATATAAAGACATATTATATGGATATTTCATTTGTGTATATTTAGAAAATTAGATTAATAAAGATTAGTTTTTTCAGGAGCTATTTACTTCGTTAGTCGCTATCGCTCATGTCCTGCTGTCCGCTCTATCTTTTATGGTCTCGTTAAAGAAACGAGACATGAAAGGACGCTTCCATCAAGACTAGGTCAATCGTTTTCATAAGAAAACAAATGACTAATGTAGAAAAAAACTTAGCTAGCTTTGCGTAAACCCCAGCGTCTTCGCAGTTAAAAAACTTTCACTACTTTTGAAATAAAATACGTTTCAGAATCCATGCAGAAATTCATTAGCCTAATTACACTTCTTTTTATTTTCGCCATAAGCACCGCTCAAACAAAATTCGGAAATCCAGAAGTTGATCCTTTACAAATTCAGAAAACCTACGAACAATGGTCGGTTTATAATAAAGGAATTATGCTTTCCAGAGATTTTACTGCTTTAGATTCTGCATCAAAAGAAATCTCAAAAGAAGTTTTTTTAGACCAATTGGCAAACGGAAACTTCATTCCTGTTCGATTGAAATCAGAAGCGAATGTTTACGTTTATAAACTCTTCAAAATTCAGCCCAAAACCGATACAAGCATAAAAGCAACCATGAACCAAATTGGTTTTGATGCTTACAAAAACTACAAGATGGAAGGAACTGCTTTTCCACAGTTTTCATTTAAAGATTTACACGGAAATTTGGTTACAAATGAATCCATGAAAGGAAAAATCATCGTAATAAAATGCTGGTACATACACTGCACGCCATGCATTAGAGAATTCCCGCAAGTCAATAAATTAGTTGAAGATTACAAAGACCGAAAAGACATTGTTTTCATGAGTCTAGCCGAAGATTCTTCAGAACAATTAAAAACGTTTTTAACTAGAAAACCTTTGTCTTATTCTGTAATTCCAGATATGAAAGAATACATGAATAATGCTTTACAGCTGAATTCTTTTCCAACACATTTCATCATCAACAAAGAAGGAATTATTTCAAAAGTGCTACCAAATTTTGAGAGTTTGGAAGTTGCTTTAGCAAAAGAAAGCAAATTGTAAATTTTTTAAACCATATAAGTTCATATAAGGGATTATAAGTTTGGTTTGATGAAGTTTTAAATTACAATCTTAAGTGCATTTAAATTTTAAGTTTAGTTTTAAATGAACTTATATTACTTATATGGTTAAAATAAAAACCTTAGCGCCTCAGCATCTTTGCAACTTAGAACCTTTTTCACTACTTTTGCACCAAATTAATTAAAAAGACATTCATGTTAACAGTCAATAATTTATCAGTTCAATTTGGTAAAAGAGTTTTATTTGATGAGGTAAATACAACTTTCACTCACGGAAACATCTACGGAGTTATTGGAGCCAATGGTGCTGGAAAATCTACTTTTCTAAAAATCATTTCAGGTGATATGGACCCAACTTCAGGGCATATTCATTTAGAGCCAGGAAAACGTATGTCGGTTTTAAACCAGAACCACAACATGTTCGACGAGCATACCGTGTTGGAAACCGTTTTAATGGGGAATAAAGTGTTGTATGCTGTTAAAAAAGAAATGGATGAGCTTTATTTAGATTATAATGATGCTAATGCTGACCGAATTGGAGAGCTTCAAGTTCAGTTTGAAGAAATGAACGGATGGAACGCTGATTCTGATGCAGCATCAATGTTATCTAACTTAGGTATCACAGAAGCAGATCATTATACTTTAATGAGCGATATGGAAGGAAAAATGAAAGTACGTGTGCTTTTGGCGCAGGCACTTTTTGGAAATCCTGATGTATTGATTATGGATGAGCCTACCAACGATTTGGATTTTGAGACAATCGCTTGGTTAGAAAACTTCTTAGCAAACTACGAAAACACTGTAATTGTTGTATCTCACGACCGTCACTTTTTAGATGCGGTTTGTACACATATTTCTGATATTGATTTCGGAAAAATCAATCACTATTCAGGAAACTATACTTTCTGGTACGAGTCTAGTCAATTAGCGGCAAAACAACGTGCACAGCAAAACAAAAAAGCAGAAGAGAAGAAACAAGAGCTTGAGGAATTTATTCGTCGTTTTAGTGCAAACGTGGCGAAATCGAAACAAGCAACTTCTCGTAAAAAAATGATTTCGAAATTAAATATTGCCGAAATCAAACCTTCTAGCCGTCGTTACCCTGCGATTATCTTCGATCAGGATCGTGAGGCTGGAGATCAGATTTTGAATGTGCAAAACTTATCTGCTTCTGTAGACGGTGAAGTGCTATTCAAAGATGTGGATTTGAATATGGCGAAAGGCGATAAAATCGTTCTTTTCTCTAAAGATTCACGTGCAACAACTGCTTTCTACGAAATCTTAAACGGTGAGCAAAAAGCAGATTCTGGAACTTTCGACTGGGGAATTACAACAAACCAAGCGTACTTGCCAGCTGAAAACCATAAATACTTCGAAAATGATTTAACTTTAGTAGACTGGTTACGTCAGTACGCTAAAACGGAAGAAGAACGTGATGAGGTTTTCATTAGAGGTTTCTTAGGGAAAATGATTTTCTCTGGAGAAGAAGCTTTAAAAACGTCTAGAGTTTTATCAGGAGGAGAAAAAGTGCGTTGTATGTTGTCTAGAATGATGATGGAGCGCGCTAACGTTTTAATGCTTGATGAGCCAACAAACCACTTAGATTTGGAGTCTATTACAGCTTTCAACAACTCTTTGAAAAACTTTAAAGGTTCTGTAATTTTTACAACGCACGACCACGAGTTTGCTCAAACTGTTGGTAACCGAATTGTAGAATTGACACCAAACGGAGTTATCGACCGTTACATGACATTTGATGAATATCTTGATGATGAAAAGATTCAAGAACAAAGAAAGAAGATGTACAATCTATAAAATTACAATTTTGGAAATCACAAATTCCAAATTCCAAACTGAACTTACAACTTTGTCAAAGTTTCAAACTTTGACAAAGTTTTACAAAATAAAAAATCCCAAATTTCAATATGGAATTTGGGATTTTTTTATGTTTTACTTTTTGAAAACTCTGGCAAAGATCCAGATAATAATCGCAATGATAAAGATTACGATAAATATCCCGAATCCCATTCCGGCTTTAAAAATGTCTCCTATAACTTCACAGCTTGTAAATGAAAACAGTATAACGAATACCATTAACAATCTAAGTATTTTATTTTGCATGATCTTGAGTTTTTAAATTCATTATTAAAATTACTTCAAGAATCAGGGAAATGTGTTATAGAATTTTTTGGAAATGTTTTAGGATTTGGAGTTTGAATATTTTTCGTTTAAGTCCTTAATGAAGTTTATGCGATTGAACTTTTTTAGAAATCCAGATTTTTCGCCTCTTTCTAATTCCTTATTAAGTTTTTTTATTTTGATTAATTTTTGCTTTGACATTTTATTTTATGACTTTTCTCAATAATTATTCTTTAGGAGTATTATTTGTCTTTATTTTTGAAAGTTTAGTTTGTAATTTGCTTAAAGAATCACTTTCAATTTTCGTGTCAAATATTTTTTCGTAATTCTTAAAATGATCTTTAATGTTTGGAGTGTTTTTAAATAATAAAGATAAATCGCTCACGCCTCTAAAACGATTAATTACTTTTTTTTCTCTGAAGTAATCAATAGTTTTTTTTGCGCTTTTTCCAACTACTTTACCAATATTGAAATCTTCTATTATTTTTGATAAGGATTCGTTATCTACTATATTATCGATTGATTTTTCATATTCTGAGCTTTCAGCTATTTCCCAAAAATTATATAAAATTCTACTGCTTGTTGAATATTTTTTATTGAATACTTCCCAAAAAGAATTTATTTCATTAATAGCATCTAATTGATCTTTCATTGTATCTGCTTCTGCGATTCTTTTCTCATATTTCACTATTGAATTTCTTAAATTTGTAAAATCGTCTCGTAATTGAAAAAGGTTTGTCGAAATTTCAGTAACTTTTTCGCATTGCCCCAGTAAAATACTTACTAAAGGAGGTATTTGTTGATTCTTATAACCTAAATAAGAGTTTATTTCGGAATGATTAATGTTATAGCTTTCTGTCAGTTTGGATATGATGTCTTTTCCTATTCCTCGTTTTGGAATTTCATTTATTTGAAATTCATATGAATAAAATGGTAATACCGCTTGTACATTCGAATGAAAAGTTATTTCATTTATTTTTTGATAAAATTGTTCAGGACTATTTTTACTTTCTACAGCAATAAAACCATCATCTACTTTTCCAATATTTATGAATGAGATGTTTTTTACATCTTCGTCAAGTGAAGCAATTCTTAAATATTTTTCCTTAGCATGAGGTATACTTTTTTTATTATTAATAAAATCAGTAATTGTTTCTTGATAGCTTTTGTTTGGATCAGTTTGCCCTATACTTACAACAGTTCCAATATTATTACCAATACCCATAATTACTTTTAGACATCCTGTTCTTGAAAGCATTTCTAGAATTGGTCGCCCATTTGGGAATATTGTTTTAGAAACAATCTGTGCATGTTTTAATTCTTGGTCAGAAACATAAAAAATGCTGTTTAGTATAAAAGATTCAATAAAAGAGTTTAAAGTGTAAAGAAATACAATATCGGGTTTTCCATATCCTCCAATTATATAATCTAATTCATCAATGAGGTTTAGACTAATATAAGTTGAATTATAATCTAAGTTAAGCTCTTTCATTATATATGTTTTTGTTAAGTGACTTGTTTATACTCTTAAGATCATATTATAAAAGTAAGGTTTTATTGCAGAATATAAAATTTTGAAAATTGTATATAATATTTTCGTTTTAGGGAGATTTACTAAAATATAAAACATTTACAACTTCATTTGTTCAACAAATAAAATCAGATTCCGTATATTTGCCCGATCAATCATTACAATTAATTATGAGCCAGAAAGTATTACTTAATTCAAAAGAAGTTACTATCATACTTCACCGTTTGGCTTGTCAGTTAATCGAAAAACATCTTGATTTTTCAAATACTATTTTAGTGGGAATTCAGCCAAGAGGCGTTTTTTTAGCTGAACGTTTAAAACAAATATTAGAAAACGAATACCAAGTTCCTGAGATTTCTTTGGGTTATTTGGATATCACTTTTTTTAGAGATGATTTCCGTCGTACAGAAAAGCCACTTGAAGCCAATAAAACTCAAATCAATTTTATAGTCGAAGACAAAAAAGTCATTTTTATAGATGACGTTTTGTTTACAGGCCGAAGCATTCGTTCTGCATTAACTGCCATTCAATCTTTCGGAAGACCTTCAGAAATCGAATTGTTAGTTTTAATCGACAGACGTTTCAGCCGTCATTTACCAATTCAGCCTGATTATCGCGGTCGTCAGGTAGATGCAATTAATGGCGAAAAAGTGATTGTGAGCTGGAAAGAAAATGATGGTGAAGATGTTGTTCACTTAGTGACAAATTAGTTTAATCGGTTAACCGGTTAATTGTTTAATCGGGAAGAAGACGTTTAAACAATTAAAAATATTAAAATAGGTTAATCGTTAAATCGGTTAACTGTTTAGTCGCAAAGCAAACGATTAAACGATTAAACAAATAAACAGTTAAACATTAAACATGAAAGAATTAAGCGTAAATCATTTATTAGGAATAAAATATATCAACGAGAATGATATTAACCTGATTTTTGAAACGGCAGATCATTTTAAAGAAGTCATTAATAGACCGATTAAAAAAGTTCCTTCATTACGAGATATTACCATTGCCAATATTTTCTTCGAAAACAGTACCAGAACCAAACTCTCTTTCGAATTAGCGCAGAAACGTTTATCTGCTGATGTTATCAGTTTTTCTGCAGCTCAATCATCGGTTAAAAAAGGAGAGACCTTGATTGATACTGTAAATAATATCCTTTCTATGAAAGTGGATATGGTTGTAATGCGCCACTCCAATCCCGGAGCGGCTTATTTTTTATCTAAAAATGTCAAAGCAAGTATTGTAAATGCGGGTGACGGCGCGCACGAACACCCAACGCAAGCTTTATTGGACAGTTATTCTATCAGAGAAAAACTGGGCGATGTGGCTGGGAAAAAAGTGGTGATTGTGGGTGATATTCTGCATTCGAGGGTAGCTTTATCAAACATATACGCTTTGCAAATGCAAGGTGCTGAGGTAAAAGTTTGCGGACCAAAAACGTTGATTCCGAGATATATCGAATCGCTTGGTATTACGGTTGAACCGAATTTGCGCAAAGCTCTTGAATGGTGTGACGTTGCGAATATGCTTCGCGTGCAAAACGAACGTATGGATGTAAATTTCTTCCCGTCAACGCGCGAGTATGCACAACAATACGGAGTAGACAAACCGCTTTTGGATTCGCTAAGTAAAGAAATCGTAATCATGCACCCAGGACCAATCAATAGAGGAGTAGAGATTACTTCTGAAGTTGCCGATTCTGAACATTCTGTGATTTTAAATCAGGTAGAAAATGGTGTAGCGATTAGAATGGCGGTTATTTATCTTTTGGCTTCTAAGATACAGGCTTAATTTTAGTTTAAAGTTTAAAGTTTCAAATTGCGTTACGTTTGTCATTTCGAGGAACGAGAAATCGCACTAGATATTCCGTAAAGTTTGAGCCAATCTTTGTTGATAAACGAGTGCGATTTCTCGTTCCTCGAAATGACAAAAAACTAAACAAATATTGAAGGCAAAGTAAAACTTGAAACCTGAAACTTGAAACCTGAAACTTGAAACTAAAAAAAACAACAAATAAAAAATCTTCGTACATTAGCTTCATAAATTATAAGCCCCACAAATTATAAAATGAAAGTAGATCAAAAAGGACATACCGTTACGATTAAAGATACGCAAGGAGATGTAAATGCTTTCTTGGAAAAAGTGACGCAACAATTTAAAACCTTTGAAAAACAAAATATTATAATCGATTTGTCTTCAGATGCTGCAATTACTGAAAAAGATTTGAAAGCTTTTTTACCGCTTGCTAAGCTTCAAAAAAAAGCAAAAAAATCGTTTGTAATTGTTGCAACAGATCTTGACTTTAATGCTATTTCAGATAAATTAGCGGTGGTTCCTTCTCTTTTGGAAGCGCACGATATTATCGAAATGGAAGAAATCGAGAGAGACCTAGGTTTCTGATTTTAGATTTCTGATTTTAGATTTTAGATTTTTGAATGCTGAATCTAAAATATTTGTAATCTAAAATCTACGATCTAAAATCTAAAATCAATAAATGAAATTAACTATACTTGGCTGTTATGCCGCAACTCCCAGAACGCTTACTAATCCGACTTCGCAGGTTTTAGAGATTAAGAACAGATTGTTTTTAATTGACTGTGGCGAAGGAACTCAGGTGCAGCTTCGCAAAAACAAGATTAAATTCTCTAAAATCAATCACATTTTTATCTCGCATCTTCATGGAGATCATTTGTATGGATTGATTGGAACAATTTCGACTTTTTCGCTTTTAGGAAGAACGACAGACTTACATGTTTATGGTCCAAAAGGAATTAAGGAATTAATTCTGCTTCAATTGAAATTGACAGAATCTTGGACAACTTATTCGTTATTTTTCCATGAATTAGAATCGAAAGAAAGTGAAGTGATCTTTGAAGATAAAAAGGTTATTGTAAAGACGATTCCGCTAAAACATCGCGTTTATACGAATGGTTTTTTGTTTCAAGAAAAACCAGACGAGCGAAAATTAGATGTTGAGGCAGTTCAGCGCTACGATATTCATGTGGCCTATTATCAGAAGATCAAAAACGGAAGCGATATTACACTAGACGACGGAACTGTAGTCGAAAACAAAAAACTGACTTTCGATCCACCGCCAACAAAGAGTTACGCTTTCTGTTCTGATACGGTTTATAATGAAGAGATCATTCCAATTATTCAGAACACTGATGTTTTGTATCACGAATCGACGTTTTTGGAATCGGAAGCAAGATTAGCTGAAAAAACGCTACATTCCACAGCAAAAGAAGCAGCAAATATTGCATTAAAAGCGAATGTGAAAAAGTTGATTTTAGGACATTATTCAACACGTTATGATGGAATAGAGCCTTTTAAGAAAGAAGCAGAAACAGTTTTTTCAAATGTTCTTTTGGGGGATGATGGTTTAAGTTTTGAGTTATGAAAAAAGAGGCTAAGATGCTAAGGTTCTGAGATTCTAAGTTTTTTTAGTTTGTCAAGCTGAGCGAAGTCGAAGCCCACGTTTTAAAATTAGATTCTGTAACAAAAGTCCTTCGACTCCGCTCAGGGTGACAACGCGCAAAACTTGAAACCTCAAACTTGAAACCTCAAACAAATAAATCTAAAATCAACAATCTAAAATAATAAATCATGAATGATTTAAGCAATTATAGAAAGTCTTACGAGAAAAGTGAATTATTAGAAAGTAATATTCCAGAAGATCCAATTAATCTTTTTAACCGATGGTTTCATGAAGTGGAGGATTTTGGCGGAAGCGGGGAGGTGAATGCCATGACGGTTTCGACAATTGGATTGGATGGTTTCCCAAAATCTCGTGTGGTTTTATTAAAGAAATTCTCTGAAGAAGGTTTTATTTTCTATACCAATTATAATTCTGAGAAAGGGAAAGCAATAGAAGCAAACCCAAATATTTGTCTGTCTTTTTTTTGGCAGGAAATGGAGCGTCAGGTTATTATAAAAGGAATTGCTCAAAAAACATCTGAGATTATTTCGGATAATTATTTTGATTCGCGTCCTGAAGGGAGTAAGCTTGGAGCAATTGTTTCTCATCAGAGCGAGGTAATTCCGTCCAGAACTTTTTTAGAAGAAAATTTGAAAAAATTAGAAACGGAGTTTGAAGGAAAGCCAATTCCGAGACCTGAAAATTGGGGTGGCTATATCGTAACGCCACTTCAAGTTGAATTTTGGCAGGGAAGACCTAACAGGCTTCATGATAGAATTCGTTACACAAGTCAGTCCGATTTTTCTTGGAAAATAGAACGACTATCCTCATAGTGTAAGAAAATACCTTTTTAAATAAAAAATTAGTGCATTTCATCGATTAATTTTGTAGTTTAACGGTAAATTGAATACGTTTGGAATACAAATAAAGCAAACGATATTTATTCAAAGATAAATTTAAAGGATTTGCCCCAACATTTACTTTAAACCGCTAAAATGCTGATGATTATGAAAAAGATTACGCGCACCATGTTGTTCATTGCGACTTTAGTCGCAATGAACGCATGTTCTGCTGATACTGCTGAGGCAAGCTTGGATACTACTACTCCAACAGAAGTGCTTGTTGCCAACTACACCTACAATGATACCGAAATAGAAACCATGAAACTAATAAACGATTATCGTGTTAGTGTTGGTTTAAATGCTTTAGAAAGAGTTAACCATATATCTTATAAATGTGAAGAGCATAATAAATATATGATTGCGAATAATGTTGTAGATCATAACGATTTTGTTGCGCGATCTACCAATATGACTAACGTTTTAGGAGCTAAAAAAGTAGGAGAGAATGTTGCTTACAATTACAAAACTCCTGAGGCAGCGGTAAGAGCGTGGCTTGATAGCCCAGGCCATAAAGAAAATATAGTTGGCGATTATTCTCATTTTGGATTATCTGTAACAACAGATTCTGCTACTGGAAAAAAATATTATACTAACATATTTGTTAAGCTTTAAAGAAATATTGAACAGGTTGGTTTTTTAGAAGTCGTTGTGATTCATAGAATTGCAACGACTTTTTAAATTAAAAAAAGCTGCTTTTTAGGCAGCTTTTTATTGTTTATCTATTTTAGGTTATAGAGCGGTGATTATAAACTCGCTTCGTCTGTTTGCTTGATGTTCTGCTTCGGTACACGGAACGCCATCAGAACATTTGTTTACTAGCTCTGTTTCGCCATATCCTTTTCCAGTTAAGCGGTTTGGTGCAATTCCGTTTTTAACCAGCCATTGGATAGTCGATTTTGCTCTGCGATCAGATAAAGCTTCATTGTATTGATTAGAAGCTCTACTGTCTGTATGCGAACGGATATCTAGTTTCATGTTCGGATAATCGTTCATAACAGCTAATATTTTTTCTAGATCTAAAGCGGCTTCGGTTCTAATATTAGATTTATCCAAATCGAAATAAATCATTTTAATGCCAAAGCATTTTCCTAAATCATCGCCAACAGTAACTTTGCAGGTCGCTTTTTCCAAAGCAATCGGAAGATTAGTTTTACCGCTTGTTTTGTCAATAGTAACGCTTAACTCTCTTGTTGTGTAATCAGGTTTTTCAGCTCTTACATAATAGGTTTTACCACATTCTACCTCAAAGCTGTACAATCCTGTACCGTCTGCAACGGCTGAGTTTTTAAGATTCATTTGATCATCATACAAAGTGACTTTTGCTCCTGGCAATGCTTCTCCTGTCTCGGCATCTGATATTATACCATAGAGTTCTTGAGTACATCTTAGTCTTCTGGTTTCTAAGAATCTGTAGATGTCATCGGAGCCTTGACCCCCGTCTTTATTGGAGGAGAAAAAACCTCTTCTTGTTTCCGGATCAATAATATAAGCGAAATCATCTTTTGGAGAATTGACATCAGCTCCTACATTTTGAATATTACTTATTTTTCCATTTTTATCAATGTTGGCAACAAAAACGTCTAAACCTCCTAGACCGGGATGCCCATCGGATGCAAAATAAATCTCATTTTCAGAGGTCAAATACGGATAGGTTTCTTTTCCTTCTGTATTAATTGTATTTCCCAGATTTTCTGGTGGTCCATAACCTCCATTAGAATTGATGCTTACTTTATACAAATCAGATTCTCCTAAAGAGCCCGGCATATCAGAAGCAAAATATAATGTTTTTTCGTCTGGACTAAGAGCTGGGTGAGCCGTACTGTAATTATTACTGTTGAAAGGAAGCTCCATAATATTGGTCCATTTATTATCTTTTCCCAGCTCTGCTTTGTATAGTTTTATCAAAGTAACTTTATTTTCATCTTTACCTTTCTTTCCGTCAATATAGTTATTTCGGGTAAAATAAACGGTTTTTCCGTCTTTTGTAAAAACAGGAGAGGCCTCGTGAAATTTGGTATTGATGGCCGATTTAAATTTATTTACTTTAGATGTGGTTCCAGTTGCAGGATCCAGATCGGCATTGTAAATGTTGGTGAAATATTCTCCTGTCCATTTGTGTTTACGCTGTGTGAAATTTCCCGTATCTCTCGCAGATGCAAAGTAAATTTTATTATTGTAAGCAAATGATCCATAATCCGAGTACCTACTATTTATGCCTGCGTTTTCTATCTGGTACCTCCCAGAATTTGCTTTTATCTGGTCCATATAATTCACATCTTCTTTATAAAGCTTTCCCCTATTGTCATTTTTTGAAATGGCATTAAAGTCTTCTAGAAGTTTATTGGCTTTGGCCATATCTCCAGTTGATTTTAGCGACTGAGCATATCGAAAAAAGTACTCTGGTTCTGGATTTGGGTTCATGGCAAATAATTCACCATACCATTTTGCCGCGTTTTGAAAATCTGAATTAAAATAATAGGCATTTCCCAATTTTTTAAACATGTCTTCAGATTTGTAGCCTTTATTGGCTACTTTTTCATAAACTTTGATTGCATCGACATAAGCATAGTTATCATATTTCTTGTCTGCAGCATTTATTTTTGACTGCTGTGCATAACTGCTAAATGAAAAAGCACCTATAATTGTAACGAAAAGTAGTGTATAGTTTTTCATGATACCTTATTTTAGAAGAAACGAGGAGTTGTCATTTTGCCTTTGTTTGAGAAGAATTCATAACGTAGGAAGATTTCGTGTGAACCTGAATTATAATTGTTTAATTTGGTGGTTTCTCTATCATAGCCGTAGCCTAAGTAAAGTCCGTCTGTGATTTGAAATCCAACCATAGCACTTAAAGAAGCGCTCCATCTATAAGCCGCACCAACCATGAATTTATCATAGAACATAAAATTGGCTGAAAGATCAACTTGCAGCGGTGCGCCTTGAACCATTTTGGTTAAGATAGCAGGTTTGAATTTTATATACTGATATTTATCAAGATCAAACACATAACCTCCAATTAAGTAGTAATTGATCTTGTCCTTAAAAATTGCTACATCATTATCGTCGTAACGATTTGTTTCAATAAAATTAGGGATAGAAAAACCAATATATGCTTTATCAGAATGCCAGTAAACTCCGGCACCCACATTTGGAGTGAATTTGTTATTTAAATCCTGAAATTGAGGGTCACCCTGATCTGCCGGATTTAATTTGTTTACATCTAAATTGAAGATATTTGCGGTTCCTTTAATACCAAATGAAAGTTTAAAATCTGCAGATGTTTGAACTGTGTAAGATACATCGACTGAGATGTTGTTCTCATTGGTAGGACCAATTTTATCATTTACCAAAGAAGCTCCTATACCAAGTCTGCTATTATTTAGTGGAGAGTTAATTGAGAAACTGCTTGTTTCTGGCGCTCCGTCAAGACCAACCCATTGAGTACGGTAAAGACCAAAAATACTAAGTGCTCCACGAGAACCTGCATAAGCAGGATTTACGCTAATTGTGTTATACATATATTGTGTATACTGTGCATCTTGTTGTGAATACCCTGAACATGTAACTAGCATAATGACGAAGAAAAATAATTTTGTTCTCATAGTAGATTTTATTAATTTAATAATTACTATTGATTTTTAAAACATTGAAATTCAATGTGTTCTTAATCTGAGTTTTTTTAAATACGCTGTAAAAGATTTTTTACAGCGTATTTTTATACTATTTAGATAGATATAGATATCCGTCTAATTTATGATCTTGAACATTGTTGTTTCCATCCAGAGATTTATAAGTAATAATGTAAAAATAAGTTCCAGTTGGTAGTCCATCAGATTGCTTAACAGTTGTTCTTCCTCTTGAAGTTCCATCAAAAGCATTTGTTGTGTTGTTGTAATTTGTAGTTTCGAATACTAAAACTCCCCAGCGATTATATATTTCTACAGTATTGCTTGGATAACAAGTTGTTTCGTCAATATTGTCAATTTTGAAAGAATCATTTATGTTATCACCGTTTGGAGAGAAAGCATTGTGAACTAATACATTGCCACAAGCTAAGACCTTACAATCATCATTGATTTCCATGTTTAAAACTACACTTCTTGGACATCTTTCATCTGCTATTACATATTCGAAAACGTAATTGCCTAATGCCAATCCAAACGGATTAAGAATACCTCCCTGAAGAGCATTGGTATTGTTTCTATCTTGCCAAACTCCTGTTGTAGGACTTCCTTCTGGAAGTAGACTACTTAAATTTAACAATGTAGAATCATCGTTACACGCTGTACCTCTAACTTCAACAACACCATTTGGAATTACTATGATAGTTACAGTTGCAGAATCACAGTTTTCAGGACTTAATTTGTCACAGATGGTATAGCTGTAAGTATAAGTTCCGGCTGGAGTCAAACTAGTTACATTTACATTTCCAGAACCATCAACACTAATGTGTGGATCTGTTTTTGTATTATTTCCTTCGGCAAGAAGTGTAAAGTTTACTAAATCTATTGTTATAGGAGTTCTTCCTTTTACGTCATTGCTCAATATGTTACCTACTAGTCCAAAAGAGTTACATCCAATATTGCTGTAGGTGTCATCATTTGCAACTATAGGAGAAATAATAGTAACGGTAACTATAGCAGTATCACAGTTTCCAAAATCTGCTTTTTCGCAAATTTGGTACGTTAAAGTGTATGAACCTCCTTGTGTATTTGGTGCAACATTTATAGTTCCGTCAGGACTGATCGTTATCGATCCTGTTGGATCGGCAACACTTGTTGTTAAGGTTACATCATTTATGTTTACTGCTGTTCCATTTAGCATATCATTTGTTAAAACGTTACCTAATGTAGTTTGTGATGAACCTGCTACTATTGGTGTAGGATTATCATCATTTGCTACTATTGCAAATGTTGGTCTTGAAGTACAGAAAGGATCTGCAGGTGGATAGCTAATTGTAATAGTCTGACTAGGATTTACAGTGAAAGTTACATTTGTAGTTGGACGTAATTTTTCAAATCCGTCAGCACCTTCAATCCATCTGTTGTTTTCAAAAATCCAGCCCGGCCAGTCAATTCCTTTTCCTTGATCGTCTACAATAGCTCCTGGCCATAATACGCGACCGCTTAATGGCTGGTTGTTCATTGTTGTTACGACATTATTGTTACTGTCTGCCCAAGCAATGGTTACACCATTTACAGGAGTAAAGTTTACAGGAGTCACAACATAATCAATGTAAGGAACATCGTTGACGCATATTGAGCTTGCTGTAACAGTCATTAGTGGAGCTTCTATTGTAACGGTAACAGTTGCAGTGTCGCAGTTGTCTGTTTGATCGGCTTCGCAAATTTGGTATACCATAGTTAATGTTCCTACTGGAGCATTTGGCAATACATCTACAGAACCATCATTATTTAAGTGTAAGAACTCATTTGGTGTTACTGTTGTTATTATAACTTCAGATGCAGTGATGGCATTTCCTTCTAAGGTATCGTTTGTTAATACATTCAATACATTAGTTGTAGTATGATTTACACCTGCAATTGGACCTGCCGCGTCATCATCGGCAACAATGTCTTGATATTCTTTACAGCTTACGCCAAAATCAATATCTAAATGAACCAAATCTTCTGGAGTCACATTTACTACATATCCGCTTTCTGTTGTTGTTTTACAAACGGTATGCAATTGCGTTTTGCTTGTTTTTCCAGTTATGTTTTTACCAGACATTGAAGGGATAACTTTTACTAAGCCAGTAAATCCTAAGTTAGCGGCCATGGTATCGAAATTTGCATCTCTAACCAATTTTACAGTATATTGTCCGTAAGGATTTTCGCTTTCTGGGCGATCTCTCCAATATCCTGCAATTCCCACGATAACTTCTTTATGATATCCATTAGGACCATCAACAATTACATTAGGGCTAAGCGCATTTCCAAAACCTCCAGCATTTAATTCTCCAACGTTTAAAGGACCAGCAAAGCTTCCGTCTCCGTTAAGATCGATCCATTCCCATTGGCTGTAATCAACAGCGCCATTAGAGTCTGGAACGTTTTTAGTTACAACTCCATCATTGTTAGCATCGTACCATTCATCTTGAATTCCGTTGCTATTAGTATCATACCAAACGTAATCTCCAAGAACAGGAAGTTTTGAAGCTCCGTATTCGAAATTATGAGTTTGGATTTTACAATCTTCAAGAGTAGTAAAGAACAAGCTAGAGTCAACAGGGTATAATTGATATGCGCTGTTTAAATTGGCGTCTTGTACTTGAACTAAATAACTTCCAGCAGGCATTCCAAAGAAGCTGTACATTCCATCAGCACCTGTAATGCGCAATTGAATTGGTCCTGGAGTTGTTCCCTGAGGAATTAAGGTAACAGGTACATTGGCAATAGGAGTATTGGTATCTACATTAATAACTTGTCCAGAAATTTTTACTGTATAAGTAGGTTGTGTAATAATAACTGTAGCAGTTGCAGTACAAACCTGATTTTCGCCGTTTACTGGAGCAGTTGCAGTGAGCGTATAAGTTCCTGCTGGCAAATTAGTAGTGCTTACAACTTGATTGTTTTCATTGGTAATTACCACAGTAGAGCCTGGAGTGCTTGTTACAGCAATGCTACCATCTGTGCCTCCAAAACAGCTTGTATTTGTTGCAACTCCACTAACAGTAACTACGCTTTCTACTGTAAAGGTTTGAACCAATTCGGTTTTGTTTCCTGCACAGTCTGTCAAAGTATACGTTCTTGTTAAGATATATGGCGCTCCGTCGCAACCGTTTCCTCCATTGTTTGTATCAGCAACAGTGACATTTACAGTAGGGCTGCAATTATCGGCAGCGTCTGTGATATCTGACGGATTTCCAACAGGTATTGCATCAATAGTCGCTACGTTTGTTATACTTTCTGGAGCTGTTCCTGTTGGAGCTGTTTTGTCTCTTACTGTGATAATTTGAACGTGAGTGGTAATATTGCCACCGCAGTCGCTAATTTTCCAAGTACGAGTTAAAGTGTAATTAGAAGTGCATTCATTTTCGATACCAGATTTAACTTCTGTGTATACAATTGGTAAATCTTCGTTGCAATTATCAGAAACATGCATTTCTGCTGGTGCAGGAACTGCGTCGCAAGATACTTCAATATCTAAAGGAAGATCACCAGTAAACATTGGAGCAGTGGTATCTTGAATTGTAATTATCTGAGTGAAAGTTTGAGAAATATTTCCGCAATCGTCTTTTACAGTCCAAGTATTGGTATAAGTTCCAGCATTTGAACAGCTTTCAGAAGCTACAAAAGAACCGCTCACTTTTTCGATGTTTAAAACGTCAGCATCGCAGAAGTCAGAAGCTGTAGGGAACTGAGCCTGAGCTGTTGCAAGTCCCTCTGTATTGCTACATTCTAAAGTTATATCTAAAGAACCAGCTTGAGTATTCCATGTTGGCGCAGTAGTATCTTGAATTGTGATTACTTGAGTGAAAGTTTCAGAAGTATTTCCACAGTCATCTTTTACAGTCCAAGTATTGGTGTATGTTCCTGCATTTCCGCAACCTTCAGTAGCTGTGAACTGTCCGCTTACTTTTTCGATATTTAAAACATCAGCATCGCATAAGTCAGAAGCAGTTGGAAACTGAGCCTGAGCAGCAGCAAGACCTTCTGTGTCGCTACATTCTAAAGTCACGTTTAAAGTACCCGCAACAGTATTCCAAGTAGGAGCAGTTGTGTCTTGAATGGTAATTATTTGAGTGAAAGTTTCAGAAATGTTTCCACAGTCATCTTTTACAGTCCAAGTATTGGTGTATGTTCCTGCATTTCCGCAACCTTCAGTAGCTGTGAACTGTCCGCTTACTTTTTCGATATTTAAAACATCAGCGTCGCATAAGTCAGAAGCAGCAGGGAATTGTGCTTGTGCTGTTGCAAGACCTTCTGTGTCGTTGCATTCTAAAGTTACATTTAAAGCTTCTGGAGCTGTTGTCCAAGTAGGAGCAGTTGTATCTTGAATTGTAATTACCTGAGTGAAAGATTGAGAAATGTTTCCGCAATCATCTTTTACAGTCCAAGTATTGGTGTAAGTTCCAGCATTTCCGCAACCTTCAGTAGCTGTGAACTGACCGCTTACTTTTTCAATGTTTAAAACATCAGTATCGCATAAGTCAGAAGCAATTGGGAACTGAGCCTGAGCAGCAGCAAGACCTTCTGTGTCGCTACATTCTAAAGTTACATTTAAAGCTTCTGGAGCTGTTGTCCAAGTAGGAGCAGTTGTGTCTTGAATTGTAATTATCTGAGTGAAAGTTTGAGAAATATTTCCGCAGTCATCTTTTACCGTCCAAGTATTGGTATATGTTCCAGCATTTCCGCAACCTTCAGTAGCTGTGAACTGTCCGCTTACTTTTTCGATATTTAAAACATCAGCGTCGCATAAGTCAGAAGCAATTGGAAACTGAGCCTGAGCAGTTGTAAGACCTTCTGTGTCGCTACACTCTAAAGTTACATTTAAAGCTTCTGGAGCTGTTGTCCAAGTTGGAGCTGTGGTATCTTGAATTGTAATTACTTGAGTGAAAGCTGCTGAAGTATTTCCGCAATCGTCTTTTACAGTCCAAGTATTGGTGTAAGTTCCAGCATTTCCGCAACCTTCAGTAGCTGTGAACTGTCCGCTTACTTTTTCAATGTTTAAAACATCAGTATCGCATAAGTCAGAAGCAGTTGGAAACTGAGCTTGTGCAGCAGCAAGACCTTCTGTGTCGCTACATTCTAAAGTCACGTTTAAAGTACCCGCAACAGTATTCCAAGTAGGAGCTGTGGTATCTTGAATTGTAATTACCTGAGTGAAAGTTTCAGAAATGTTTCCACAGTCATCTTTTACAGTCCAAGTATTGGTGTAAGTTCCAGCGTTACCGCAACCTTGAGTCGCAGCAAACTGTCCGCTTACTTTTTCGATATTTAAAACATCGGTATCGCATAAGTCAGAAGCAATTGGAAACTGAGCCTGAGCAGTTGCAAGACCTTCCAAATTACTGCATTCTAAAGTTACATCTAAAGATCCAGCTGCAGTATTCCAAGTTGGAGCTGTGGTATCTTGAATGGTAATTACTTGAGTGAAAGCTGCTGAAGTATTTCCGCAATCGTCTTTTACAGTCCAAGTATTGGTATAAGTTCCAGCATTTCCGCATTCTTGAGTTGCAACAAAAGATCCGGTTTCTTTAACAATATTAGAAACATCAGCATCGCATAAGTCAGAAGCTTCTGGGAACATTGCTTGGGCATTTGCTAGACCAGCTGTATCACTGCATTCTAAAGTCAGGTTTAAAGCTCCCGCGACAGTATTCCAAGTAGGAGCAGTTGTATCTTGAATTGTAATCACTTGAGTGAAAGCTGCTGAAATGTTGCCACAGTCATCTTTTACAGTCCAAGTATTGGTATAAGTTCCAGCATTTCCGCATTCTTGGGTCGCAACAAAAGATCCAGTTTCTTTAACAATATTAGAAACATCAGCATCGCATAAGTCAGAAGCTTCTGGGAACATTGCTTGGGCATTTGCTAGACCAGCTGTATCACTGCATTCTAAAGTCACGTTTAATGTACCAGCTGCAGTTGTCCAAGTAGGAGCTTTTGTATCTTGAATAGTAATGATCTGAGTAAAAGGAGCAGAATTATTGCCGCAATCATCTTTTACCGTCCAAGTATTGGTATATGTTCCGGCATTTCCGCATCCTTGAGACGCAGCAAACGATCCGCTTACTTTAATGATATTAGTAACATTAGCATCGCATAAATCACTAGCTATAGGGAACATTGCTTGGGCATTTGCGAGAGCGGCAGTATCACTGCATTCTAACGTTACGTTCAAAGCTGTTGGAACAGTTGTCCAAGTAGGAGCTTTTGTATCTTGAATAGTAATGGTCTGAGTAAAAGGAGCAGAAGTATTGCCGCAATTGTCTTTTACCGTCCAAGTATTGGTATAAGTTCCGGCATTTCCGCATCCTTGGGTCGAAACAAAAGATCCGGTTTCTTTAATGATATTGGAAACATCAGCATCGCATAAGTCAGAAGCTATAGGAAACTGAGCCTGAGCAGTTGCAAGACCTTCTGTGTCGCTACACTCTAAAGTTACATTTAAAGCTTCTGGAGAAGTTGTCCAAGTTGGAGCTGTGGTATCTTGAATGGTAATTACTTGAGTGAAAGCTGCTGAAGTATTTCCGCAATCGTCTTTTACAGTCCAAGTATTGGTGTAAGTTCCAGCGTTACCGCAACCTTGAGTCGCAACAAAAGATCCGGTTTCTTTAACAATATTAGAAACATCAGCATCGCATAAGTCAGAAGCTTCTGGGAACATTGCTTGGGCATTTGCAAGACCAGCTGTATCACTGCATTCTAAGGTTACGTTCAAAGCTGTTGCAGAAGTAGACCATGTTGGCGCAGTTGTATCTTGAATGGTAATCACTTGAGTGAAAGCTGCTGAAATGTTGCCGCAATCATCTTTTACCGTCCAAGTATTGGTATATGTTCCGGCATTTCCGCATCCTTGAGACGCAGCAAACGATCCGCTTACTTTAACGATATTAGTAACATTAGCATCGCATAAATCACTAGCTATAGGGAACATTGCTTGGGCATTTGCGAGACCAGCTGTATCGCTGCATTCTAAAGTTACGTTTAATGTACCAGCTGCAGTTGTCCAAGTAGGAGCTTTTGTATCTTGAATAGTGATGATCTGAGTAAAAGGAGCAGAAGTATTGCCGCAATCATCTTTTACCGTCCAAGTATTGGTATATGTTCCGGCATTTCCGCATCCTTGAGAAGCAGCAAACGATCCGCTTACTTTAATGATATTAGCAACATTAGCATCGCATAAGTCAGAAGCTTCTGGGAACATAGCTTGAGCATTTGCAAGAGCGGCAGTATCACTGCATTCTAACGTTACGTTCAAAGCTGTTGGAGCAGTTGTCCAAGTTGGAGCAGTAGTGTCCTGAATTGTAATTACCTGAGTGAAAGCGCCAGAAGTGTTGCCGCAATTATCGATTACGGTCCAAGTGTTGGTGTATGTTCCGGCATTTCCGCATCCTTGAGAAGGTACAAATACTCCGCTAACTTTAGCAATATTAGAAACATCGCTGTCGCATAAGTCGGAAGCTGTTGGGAACATTGCCTGAGCAGCGGCAAGTCCTGCTGTATTACTGCATTCTAAAGTTGCATTTAGAGAACCGACAGGGGTTGACCAAGTAGGCGCTGTAGTGTCCTGAATTGTAATTACCTGAGTGAAAGCGCCAGAAGTGTTGCCGCAATTATCGATTACGGTCCAAGTGTTGGTGTATGTTCCAGCATTTCCGCATCCTTGAGAAGGTACAAATACTCCGCTAACTTTAACAATATTAGAAACATCGCTGTCGCATAAGTCGGAAGCTGTTGGGAACATTGCCTGAGCAGCGGCAAGTCCTGCTGTATTACTGCATTCTAAAGTTGCATTTAGAGAACCGACAGGGGTTGACCAAGTAGGCGCTGTAGTGTCTTGAATTGTAATTACTTGAGTGAAAGCGGCAGATGTGTTGCCGCAATTATCGATTACGGTCCAAGTGTTGGTGTATGTTCCAGCATTTCCGCATCCTTGAGAAGGTACAAATACTCCGCTAACTTTAACAATATTAGAAACATCATTGTCGCATAAGTCGGAAGCTGTTGGGAACATTGCCTGAGCAGCGGCAAGTCCTGCAGTATTACTGCATTCTAAAGTTGTATTTAGAGAACCGATAGGGGTTGACCAAATAGGTGCTGTAGTGTCTTGAATTGTAATTACTTGAGTGAAAACAGTCGAGGTGTTGTTGCAATTGTCTTTTGCTGTCCAAGTATTGGTATAGGTTCCCGCATTAGCACAAGTTGGAGATGCTGTAAAGGCGCCACTTGATTTTGTATAAGTAACATTAGCACTACAAGCATCTGTAGCTGTTGGAGCCATTGCTTGTGCTGCCGCTAATCCAGATGCATTACTACATTCTAATGTTACATTCAAAGCGGTAGAAGCGGTAGTCCACGCTGGTGCTGTAACATCTACCACATTTATGGTTTGACTTACAGGAAGAGAGGAGTTGTTACAAGAATCTTTTGCTGTCCATGTTCTAGTTATAGAATAAGTTCCTGGGCAAGAACCTTGAGTTGTCTGATCAACATAAGTTAATGAAGCAACAGTGCCACTATTATCTGTTGCGGTTGCTTGAGCAAAAACAGGTGGGTTAGGGCAATTTATAGTACTTGCCTCTGGTAAAGGATTGACAACAGGTTTAATCGTATCTCCTCCAGATATCAAAACAGTCAGTTGTTTACTACAATTATTACTGTCTTTTACTGTCACTGTATAGCTTCCAGGGCCTACACCAGTTAGATCTTTGGTGGTTGCGCCAGTATTCCACGAGTATGTATAGCCAGGAGTACCACCTGTTGCAGTCAATGTTATATTGGAGGTTCCTCCTGTACAGCTTACATTGGTATGTGTTTCACTAAGAGTTAATTCTGCGGGCGAAACAATGGGAAGAATGTAAACATTCGTAAGGTTTTGCGCATCTTTAACCGTTAATTTGGCTGTGTTATTTGGTGTTGTATAAGTAAAAGTCGGATTAGGTGAGGTAGAATCTGGCACTCCACCATCATTATTAAAATCCCATGAATACGTATAGGGCGTTACACCGCCATTTGTAGTCGATGTAAAATTAACAGTTGTATTGTTGCCTACTGTACAGGCTTTATAAGTAAACTGTACTGCCAAAGGTTTAGAAATAGTAAAAGTATTGGTAAAATCGCATTGTGAATTGCTATAAGAACCACAATTGTAATTTGAGCCAGGATTATTATTACTACTTGTTTTCCAGGCAATTATTGTATTCGCTAGAATAAGTTCGTCGCCACAAGTCCAATTAAATGGGCCGTAGATTAGCTTTTTATTGCTTCCAGGAATGATTTCTCCTAATAAGACATTCAAAAAAGTCGTAACACCATTGATTTTTAAATCGGTATTTAATCTTGCGTAATAAATACTGGAATTAGCATTTGAACTATAGTTTAGGTAAATATAAACCGGCTGAACCTGACCTATGGTACAGGTAGAATTGGTTATCGGTTCTCCGTTTACATTAGACAGACTAAGGTAGACATCGGTAAGCGTATAATTGTTTGATGTACAACTATATCCGCAGGTTCTTAAATCTACCTGTGAAAATGATGAGTGAATGTTAAATAGTATAAACAACATTATGAAAATGTGTCTAACATTAATATTCATGAAATAGGTAATGTTTTTCATAATCTCTAATTTTTAATCTTTAGTAATTTTATTTTGAGATTCTTTGAGTTATAATCAGTTTTTCAGTGATTATAAATTGCCGAGGCTGTTCGTAATAAAAATTATAGAATGGATTGTAAATAAGGCTTATAGAAAAAAGTGTTTTGTGATTTTTAAAAGGTTTTAGGTTAATGTTGAATAAAATCCTCAAGAAGATGTAAAAACGGTTCTATTTATTTAAATGGGACAAATAGGTTATTAATCACATCATACATTTCTAACAAAAAAATAACTTACAATTTTGACATTTTTTAGGACCGTTGAAATGTCATTTTTTGATTCTTATAATTTACTTCTCTGCTTTGTGATATATTTAATATTTTAACAGAATCAAAGTTATATTAGAGTTTTTCTAATATGATTTTTTTATCTGTGACTAACCTAAAAACTCGTTGAAATGTTGTTTTTTCATTAAAAATTGACTCAAAAACACTTTTTTTTAACTCAAAAAAGTAAATTTTTTCTGTATCTTTTTTTGCTTAATTAATGAAATTGAGTTTTTTAAAAACGATTTAAATGATTAATAATCAGATATTTAGTTAAAATTTTGGGAGATTGCATAATATCGACCAAATACTAATTTTATGGATGAAGTACATAAAACGTAAACAATTGCTTTTCAATTTTTTTATGATTTTAACGTTTAGATAATTGTTAATTCTTGTTAAAATTTAGTTAGAATGTTAACAGAAATAAAAAAAAGAAAAGGTTTAAAATATCTTTTGTAAATTAGAACTTAATTAAAAAAATAACCTGTAGTTCAGGTTTTTAAATTTGCTGCTTATGAAAAATCTTATTTTAATTCGTCATGCCAAATCTAGTTGGGAAGCACCACTAAAAGATTTTGATCGTCCTCTAATGAAAAGAGGAATTCTAGATGCGCACGACGTTTCTTTAAATATTTCACAGTATCTTCCGAAGACTTATATTATTTGGAGCAGTACGGCGGCAAGGGCGTTAGAAACTGCCTTAATTTTTGCCCAAAACATTTCTTACCCTATAGAAAGTATCGTTTTCAAAGACGAGTTATATACTTTTGATGACCACCAACTCGAAAAAGTTATCAAATCGTGTGATAATAGTTTTGAAAGCGTTATTCTTTTTGGACATAACGAGGCTATTACAAATTTTGTTAATAAATTTGGGGATGTTTTTATAGAAAATGTTCCAACTTCAGGCTTTGTATCATTACAATTTGATACCGATAGCTGGGACACGATCCATAAGGGCAAAACACATAAAACTATTTTCCCCAAAGATTTAAAATAATAACAGTGTACGAACAGAAATATATCGATAGAGAAAAAAGCTGGTTAGCGTTTAATGCAAGAGTACTTCAAGAAGCTGCAGATAGTACAGTGCCACTTTTAGACAGACTGCGTTTTGTTGGAATTTTTTCAAACAATTTAGACGAATTTTTTAGAGTTCGGTACGCGGCCATTCGACGATTAAGCCTCTCAGGTATTTCTGGAGAAAAATATTTAGGCGGTATTTCTGCTCACCAATTAATTAAAGATATTACGGAGATTGTTATTCAACAGCAATCTGAAAGTTTGCGTATTCTTGGAAATATTGAAGCAGAGCTAGAATCTGAAAATATCTTTATTATTAATGAAACACAAATTACCCCAAAGCAAGAGTGTTTCTTAAAAGACTTTTATACCCAAAAATTAAGTCCAGAATTGGTTACGATTATCTTAAATGATCTTGCCGTTTTTCCAATTCTTAAAGATACTTTAGGTTATTTGGCAGTTCGTTTAGAATTGGCAAACGATGAGGTTCGTTATGCCTTAATTGAAATTCCGAAAAACATCAATAGGTTTGTCGTTCTTCCTTCTGAAGACGAAAAACAATACGTGATTTTAATTGACGATGTTATTCGTTTTAAACTGAAAAACATCTTTAATATATTTGATTACAAGAGCGTTTCTGCTCACATGATCAAAATTACCCGCGATGCGCAATTGGATATAGACAGCGATTTGAGTAAAAGTATGCTTGAAAAAATCGCTTCTTCTGTAAAAGATCGTCGTATTGGAGAACCTGTTCGTTTTATTTATGACAATTTAATTGAAGAAGACACCCTGCAGTTTTTCTTAGATAAAATGAAAATCGTAGAAACAGATAGTATAATTCCTGGAGGAAGATACCATAATCGTCGCGATTATATGAGTTTTCCAAACCTTGGCAGATACGATTTGTTGTATAAGCCAAATGAGCCTATGCCGGTTCCAGGTTTAAGCTTGGAAGGAAGTATTTTAGAAAAAATCAGTAAAAAAGACTATTTAGTTCACGCGCCATATCAGTCGTTTTCTTATTTGACTAAATTTTTGCGTGAAGCCGCTTTAGATCCAAAAGTAACAAGCATCAAAATAACTTTATACCGTTTAGCTAAAAATTCGCAAGTAATTAGCTCGTTAATAAATGCTGCTAAAAACGGTAAAAGAGTAGTGGTGCAAATCGAACTTCAAGCCCGTTTTGATGAAGCTTCAAATATTTCGTATGCAGAACAAATGCAGATGGAAGGAATTGAACTTATTTTTGGAATGAAAGGTCTTAAAGTACACAGTAAAATCTGCGTAATTGAAAGATTGGAAGAGGGTAAAAACCGTCGTTACGGATTTATTTCAACAGGAAACTTCAACGAATCGACAGCAAAAATTTATACAGACGTAACACTTCTCACTTGCCATCAAGGAATATTAAAAGACACCTCAAAAATATTTGAGTTTTTTGATATCAATTATAGAGTGCATAGGTATAAGCATTTAATTGTTTCTCCTCATTATACAAGAACCAAATTTATAAAACTGATTGATCGTGAGATTCTTCATGCGCTTGCAGGAAGAAAAACACACATTAAGTTGAAAATGAATAGTTTATCCGATTTTAAAATGATCGATAAATTATACGAAGCAAGCAACGCAGGAGTCAAAATTCAGCTTCAAGTAAGAGGAATTTGCTCTTTAATTCCGGGGATTCCAGGAATGAGCGAAAATATCGAAGCCATCAGTATCGTAGATAATTATTTAGAACATTCAAGAGTTTATATTTTTGGAAATGCTGGTTTAACAGAAGTTTACATTTCGTCTGCCGATTTCATGACTAGAAATCTAGATGCAAGGGTAGAAGTAACCTGTCCAATTTATGATCTTGAAATCAAGAAAGAACTAATCGATAACTTTAATATTGGCTGGAAAGGAAATGTAAAAGTGAGATACCATTCTTATAAATTGGATAATAAATATAAGCCGAAAAATCATCATGCCCCATTTAGAGCACAATTTGAGACCTATAGATATTATCAAAATAAAGTGGCAATAATAGATGAGGTTCCTCAAAAAGTAAATTAATAATAAAAACCAATTTCAAATCATAAAGTGAGCATGATTAATATTAGGAAGTTTGCAGCGATAGATATCGGTTCAAATGCCATGAGGCTTTTGATCGCTAACGTTGTGGAACAAGAAGGAAAAGAGCCGCAGTTTAATAAAAGTTCCCTTGTTCGTGTACCAATTCGTTTAGGGCAAGATGCCTTTACAGTTGGTGAAATTTCACCAGAAAATACAGATCGAATGGTAGATGCCATGAAAGCATTCAACCTTTTGATGAAAGTACATAAAGTAGAGCGTTATATGGCATTTGCAACTTCTGCAATGCGCGAAGCCTATAATGCAAAAGAAGTTGTGGCTTTAATTAAGAAAAAAGCCGATATTAAAATTGAGATTATCGACGGTAAAAAAGAAGCGGCAATTATTGCTTCAACCGATTTGCATCATTTAATCAAATCAGACGAAACATATCTTTTTGTAGATGTGGGAGGGGGGAGTACCGAGTTTACATTATTTTCTGATGGAAAAATGATAACATCAAGATCTTTCAAAGCAGGTACCGTTCGTTTGTTAAACAATATGGTGCACGATGTCGTTTGGGACGAAATCGAAAAATGGATTAAAACCAATACTGCCGATTATGACGAAGTAACATTGATAGGATCTGGAGGAAACATCAATAAATTGTTTAAAATGTCTGGAAAACAGCAAGAAAAACCGCTTTCATACATTTATGTTAATTCGCAATACGCTTTCTTAAATTCGTTGACATATGAACAGAGAATCGCCGAACTGGGTCTGAATTCTGACCGTGCCGACGTAATTATCCACGCAACTCGCATTTACTTAAATGCGATGAAATGGAGTGGCGCGCGCCAGATTTATGTTCCTAAAATCGGACTTTCAGATGGTATCGTAAAAGCGATGTATTACGGTAAAATTTAAATTTATATTTTGTTAAATGAATAAAGGCAGACTCGAAGCTTTTAGTGATGGTGTTTTGGCAATCATTATCACCATTATGATTTTGGAAATTAAAGCGCCTGAAGGGCATCAATTTGCAGATTTGAAACCGCTTATTCCTAAGTTTTTAAGTTATATTTTGAGTTTTATTTATGTTGGGATATACTGGAATAACCACCATTATTTGCTTCATAGTTTATCAAAAGTTAATGGGAAAATATTATGGAGCAATCTGCACTTTTTGTTTTGGCTGTCGTTAATTCCTGTTTCTACCGCATGGATGGGAGAACATAATTTTGAGAAGGCAGCAATGACAATGTATGGCGTTGTGTTGCTTCTTTCTGCAATCTCTTATATTATTTTGCAATATACTATCATGTGTAGTGAAGGGAATAATTCTGCTTTAAGAAAAGCACTTAACAAAGATTATAAAGGTAAAATCTCCTTAGTTTTATACGTAATCGGAATTGTTACCGCATTTTATAACCAATGGATTTCTGGAGCGGCTTATTTTACTGTGGCTATGTTATGGCTTATTCCAGATAAAAGAATTGGAAAAATCTTTGCATCAAATGAATAATTTATGAAATCGGTTTTTCAGTCCATTCAAGATTTCTCTGCCGACGAGTTAAATCTTTTAGATAATTTAATTACGTTTCGCACTTTAAAAAAAGGAGAGCTTTTATTGACGGAAAATCAGGTTTGCAACGAAATAGTTTTTATCGAAAAAGGAATTCTCCGTTCCTTTTTCGTTAATCATAAAGGTGATGAAATTACCAATTGTTTTGCTTTTGAAAATGAATTTATGGCCTCTTTTGCTAGTTTCATTACTGAAGAAAAAGCAGAAGAAAACATCCAAGCTTTAACCGATACAGAATTGCAGGTTCTAAATAGAAAAGCTCTTGAAAAATTGTATCAATCAGGATTTAATTGGCAAGAAACAGGCCGTAAATTGACCGAATTAGAATTTGTAAATCTGCATAAAAGAATGGTTTCTTTTCAGAAACTGTCAGGCGCAGAACGTTACCAAGAATTGTATCAAAATCATCAAAAATACATACAGCTAATTCCTTTGCAATATCTAGCGTCTTATTTAGGAATTACACCAAGACATTTAAGCCGAATTAGAAAAGCTGTTGTGTGAAATTTTTGCTCTCGCAGATTTCGCAGATAGCGGAGATTTTTTTTCGGCTTTAACTATGTGTTCAAATCTAGATTTGTTTTACGCTCTTTGTAAGAGAAGAAAATATATGTTTCTATGTGTTTAAATTTTTGCAGAAGCATTTTGAAATGATTTGAGGATATTAAAATCTGCTAAAATCTATTACAACTCTGAAAATCTGCACAATCTGCCGAATCTGCGAGAGAAAATTCAGGATTTAGTAAAGTAAGATTTAGGTAGATTTATAGACATTTGTCCAGTAAAAGAAAATGTACTAATAGTATTTTTGAAAAAACTTCGATATGAAAAAAATACTGATTATAAACGGACATCCAAACGCAGAAAGCTTCAATTTCGCCCTTGCAGAAGCTTATAAGAATGGTGCTGTCAATTCTGTCGTTCAAGTAGAAACTATTACAATTGCTAATTTGAACTTTAATCCCAATCTTAAATTTGGTTATCAAAAACGCACAGATTTAGAGCCAGATTTATTAGAATCGTGGGAGAAAATAAAAAGAGCCAATCACTTAGTTTGGATTCATCCGGTTTGGTGGGGCGGACTTCCAGCCATAACAAAAGGATTTATAGATCGATTATTTTTGCCCGGAATGGCTTTTCAATATCGCGAAAATTCTGTTTGGTGGGATAAATTACTAAAAGGAAAAACAGCTCATATTATTACAACACTAGATCAGCCAAGCTGGTATTATAGATTATTTTATAGCAGACCAAGCGTCAATCAATTAAAGAAATCGACTTTAGAATTCTGCGGTATAAAACCTGTAAAAGTGAGTTATGTCGGAATTATAAAAGGCTCAAACGAAGAACAAAGAAAAAAATGGCTCGAAAAAGTCTATGCTTTTGGACTTAAAAACAAATAATATTTCGCCATAAATTACTCAAATTTGGACAAAATAGTAAAGAAAAATTAGTGAGAATTAGTGAAATTAGTGGCAGAAACAAAAAAATTAAAGATTTAGATCCAATCCAAATGTAGTACGCAAAAGTTCAATGTTTGGATTGATTTCTAAGAAACGATTGTATCGATCTTGATCGTTAAAAGCTCTTACGGTTTTAATTTCTTCGTTTACAATTACTTCAATCGTAATGTCATGATTGTGTAAGTGGCCTTTTAGGTACCCTAACAAACCATTCATCTGACCTTCAAAATCCAATTTCGAACCTTCATTTGGAAGTTCGTACGAAATTGTTGTGCCATTCAAGACAGGATCACTAATCAATAGAATCGATTCCATAATCTTAAGACCCTTTTGGCCTAAACGTTCCGCATACTTGTTCCAATGCAAACGCATGTCGGTTTCGTTAAATTCTTCAGTAAGTAAAACAGTAGTAGGCTTAACGTATGTTTTGCTGCTGGCCTCCATTTCTTTTTTCTTGCGAATACTTGCCAAAGAAAAAGCAGAAACTTTTGGAGCACCACTCGTATCAGCTTTTGGTGTTTCTGGAGTTTGAACTTTAGGTGTTTCAGTAACTTGTTGTGGTTGAGAAACGACTGTTTTATTTTCAGTTACAGCTTGAGAAGTTTGATTTTCGGTTGCAACAGAACTTTCGACTTTCGACTTTTGACTTTCTACTTCAACAATAGAATACCCTCCGTTTTTAAAGTAAACGGGCGGAATTATGAATTGCTCAGCTTTTTTTTTTCTCCATCAAAGTTGATAGAGGCCAATTGCATCAAGCATAATTCAACTAAAAGTCGTTGATTCTGACTTAATTTGTATTTTAAATCGCAGTCGTTTGCAATGTCGATTCCTTTTAATAAAAATTCTTGTGAACATTTCTGAGATTGCGCTGCATACATTTGTTGCGCTTGTTCTCCAACTTCTAATAACGCAATAGTAGAAGGCGTTTTGCTTACCAATAAATCTCTAAAGTGAGAAGCTAAACCAGCAATAAAATGATGTCCGTCAAAACCTTTTGCTAGAATGTCATTGTAAGCTAATAAAAGCTTTGGAATTTCATTTTCTAAAAGTAAATCGGTAATCGAAATATATGTTTCGTAATCTAAAACGTTTAGGTTTTCGGTTACGGCTTGACGCGTTAAATTTGTTCCGCAGTACGAAACGACACGGTCAAAAATAGATAAAGCATCACGCATGGCACCATCTGCTTTTTGAGCAATAATGTGCAGTGCATCATCTTCAAAAACGATTCCTTGACTTTCAGCAACATCAGCCAAATGCTCTTTAGCATCTTTTACTGTAATTCTTTTAAAATCAAAAATCTGGCAACGAGATAAAATCGTTGGAAGGATTTTGTGTTTTTCTGTTGTTGCTAAAATGAATATAGCATGTTTTGGCGGTTCTTCTAATGTTTTAAGAAAAGCATTAAAAGCGGCCGAAGACAACATGTGGACCTCGTCAATGATATAGACTTTATATTGTCCTGTTTGTGGCGGGATTCGAACCTGATCAATTAAGCTACGAATATCATCAACTGAGTTGTTTGAAGCGGCGTCTAGCTCAAAAACGTTAAATGCAAAATCTTCAGTAGGATCGTCATATCCAGGTTGATTTATCTTTCGAGCCAAAATACGAGCGCAAGTAGTTTTTCCAACTCCACGCGGCCCTGTAAACAAAAGAGCAGAAGCCAAGTGATTGGTTTCTATGGCATTCAACAAAGTGTTGGTAATGGCTTTCTGCCCCACAACATCCTTAAAGGTCTGCGGGCGATATTTACGTGCCGATACTACAAATTGTTCCATGTTCTCTTTTATTGGATAGCAAATATATGACTTTTGTTTCGTTGTTTAAAACCGATTTTGCTTATTTGGCAAAATTCTTTTTCTTCAAAAAAATAAAGATTAAACTTAGCAATAATACGATGTTGACAATCAAAGAAATGATGATATATCTGCCATATGTTTCCAATTTTGTCTCTGTTTTTTCTTGATCAGAAATTTCTTTTCGTGATTTTTTGTAGATTCTTAATTTCTCTAATTGGTAAATCCAATCTTGTAAATTTCGATTTTCAAATTTCAGATCCCAAGCATAGAAAGTTAATGTTTTTATTTGATCATCTTTTTTTTGAGAGACGGCGATATCTGGTGGTGGAGGTACGGAGTTAGTACCATAAGGTTTAAATCCAGTACTTGGAGAACAACTACTCACTTCGATAGTTTTATCGTCATTAAAATAACCGTAAACAATCCAAAGTTGTTTTAGAGATGGAATATGAGAACAATTACCAGAATATTTTTGAGTAATGAACTGAGAATTATATTTTCCTTTAAAGAGTTCTATGATTCTAAAAGTATAAACTCTCTTTATTGAATCTACTTTTATAACTTCTCCGTAGAACACAATTTCATACTTTAACCCTATTTCTACCATGTTTTCTCGGTCAATTGGTTTGCAATCACAAGAAAAAGAATAATTAGGAAAGAAAATAATTGTAAAAAATAGAAGATAAGTAAACTTCATAAATTAGATTTTAAATACAATAATAACTAATTTTTTGTAATAAAAAATGCACTATTTTTAATCCAAAAATTAAAATGATATTTTAGAGAAAACAATTTGATCTTAATATTATTTGATATGAATACTAAATAATATACGACTTCAAAAATGAAAAAAAGAACAAGTAGTTTGTTGATTTTATGTGCTTTGGTTTTTTTTGGATGCAATAAAGGCACTAAAACTTTAGAGAAGACAAAAGCTGAAGATAAATATGTGGAAATGTTTCTTGTCAATAATAAAAAGCAAAAAACACTAACCTCTGAAATGATTGACAAAACATCTGATGAGTATTTAGAACAGATCATTTCAGATAACATTCTTGAATGGATTAGCGTGGATTATAATAATGAACTTTTAAGAGTTAAATCTTTGTCTAAAGGACAGCAAATGTTCTGGTCAACTTGGAAATTAGAAGGAGAAGTGAATAATGGCGGATTTAATCAGTTTTATTTTAACTCTGATGAAGAGTTTGGTCAAATGGCTGAAGATGGATTTCAAATAATTGGACTTAAACAATATGCTGATTTAACTCATGAGGCAAATCAGATTTATAAAGAAAATAAAGTTAGGTTGCAGCAATATGAAGACGGAACCGTGAAAAGTTTCAGTGAATCTTATGAAGATAATCCATTAAATAAAGTGGATGATAAATTTTATGATTTGCAGGAAAAGCAAGGAATTAGTGAGTTTAGAATTAAGTATATACGAAAACATAAAGAGCAATTTACTAAACTTGATTAAACTATTATGCAGCATTATCACTACGAAAACAACACTCTAAGATTACAAGTAAAAAAATCTCCATTTTTAGTTCGAGCAACCCTATTTTTAATCGCTTTTATGCTTTTTGTTTTACCAGTTGGTGGAACAATTTTCGGAATTGCTCTCGGAAGTGGTCTGCAAATTGGTTATTTTATAGCAATTGGAGTTTGTTCTCTTATAGGATTTTACACTTTACGAGTATCGTTATGGAATACTTACGGACAAGAAACTATTCAATTTTTAGAAAATAAAATTGTTTACGAAGCTAATTATGGATGGTTTAAAGACGGAAAAAAGGAAATATTAATTTCGAATCCAAGTTTTTATGCCGTGCCTGCTGGATATGAAGAAGATAATGAGGGTGTTTTGGTTATTGCTTCTAGTGATACTAAAGTTGAATCGGTTGTGAAAATGCCTTTAATTCAGGTAGAGGATTTAGTGATTACATTATCAAAGAAAAATTAATATTGAAGTTTTTATTTGGGCATGATCAATGAAAGTCTAATTTAACTGAAAAACATATAAAACTCACAGCAACATCATATAATCTTTTGATACTTAATCTCTTTAATTTTAAAAAAGTTAATTATTAAAAGAAAGTATTATGAAAATGAGATCCATTTTATTAGGAATGTGCCTTAGTGTTGCCTTCGTGTCATGTAAGCCTAGCGATGCTGAAATAGAACAAGCGATACAGGAAAAGCTTGGTGATGCAACAACAATTCAAGTTGCTGTACACGATGGAGTTGCAACGATTACAGGAACTTGTGAAGACGAAATTTTCAAGAAAAATATTGAAAAAAGCGTGAGAGCAACTAAAGGTGTAAAATCGGTGGTTAATACCTGCGAACTTGCCAGAGCCAATCAAGAACCTGCTGCAGCGACGGTTATTATTAATTCGGATGCTGAGTTAGACAAATCGATTCACAAAGTTGTAGATGCTTATGATGGAGTTAGTGCAACTGTTGTTGGTGGAGTTGTTACGCTGTCGGGAGAAATTAAGAGAGATAAACTCCAGCCTCTTATGCAAAGCATTCAGGAATTGAAACCTAAAAAAGTCGATAACAAATTAATCATAAAATAAGTTGTTATGAGTTTACAAGATAAATATAAAGAAGTAGCAGATTTAGCCTCTCAATTAGGAATTGAAAATCTGCAGATACGAGAACAGGATAATGTTTTATACATTGATGGAAAAGCAAAAACCGCAGCAGATAAAGACAAACTTTGGAAAGCTTACGAAAAAATAGATCCAGATTACAGATCTGCTGATGTTGTGATGAATATTGAAGTTGAAGAAGGCGTTTCGAGAGAATATACGGTTGAAAGAGGGGATTCTCTTTCGAAGATTGCAAAAGCGTACGGAGTTACATGGCAGGATATTTTCGAAGCCAATAAAGATGTTATTTCTAATCCTGATTTAATTCAGCCAGGTTGGAAGTTAAAAATACCTACAGTTTTATGACGTATTTAAAGTTGTAAAATGTATTTTATGTCATTCCGAAAAACCACGAAATTTGAGTTTTTCGGAATGACATAGATTATTGAATTGTTTTTTGTTCTCCTTTGTTTTTTATTTGATTTAAAAGATTTTTTCTTATGAAACTTATTGCCCTAGCCCTGATGGGAGCGGCATCCTTTTGTGGCGGGGTTCGACACAAAAGATACAGCGGACAGCAGGTTCCCGGCTTCTAACAATTATCTTCCTCTAATACTTAAATCAAATAAAAATTTTGCTGTTTCCTGATCTGAATCTGCCGAAAAGCCAGCAACATAGACTCCTTTTTTACCAGAAGTCGATTTAATTCCGTATACAACTGCCTCATCTGCTGGGTCCGAATTACCCTCGTATCGATACACATGTACAATTTCAAATTTCTCAGGATTTTTTTTAATCGCGTCTGCATTTCGATTAAAGTCGCACGTAAATCCTTTCTCATTCAATTGATCTAAAGCTTTTGAAACAGTTGCGTAATGATACATTCTTTTCATGATAAACTGAATTTAAATTATAGTTTTCTAAAGATAACTATTTTAAAATTAAAAAGTTATGATAAAATTCATAAAAAGAGAAATTTAAAATCATTATTGTTAGTTCTTAAATCGCTACTTTTGCAGCGCAGACCGCCTTATCGTCGCTCCGATTTTTCGGAGGGGAGGAAAGTCCGGACACCATAGAGAAGCATAGCGGGTAACGCCCGTCGGCTCTCTCGTTTTTTGGAACGAGAGAGTTAGGACAAGTGCAGCAGAAAGTATGTACAGGTAATGCTGTAGTGAAACCAGGTAAACTCTATGCGGTGAAATACCAAGTATATCGGCATTTAAGGGCTTCTCGTTCGTTGCCGAAGGGTAGGTAGATGGAGTCCAGCAGTAATGCTGGATCTAGATAAATGATAAGGTATTGTCTTATTGCAAAATAACACAAGAACAGAATCCGGCTTACAGGTCTGCATTTTTTATATATTTGTGAAACTATCTAACTTTTTTTCATGAATACTGTCGCTCCAAATTCTTCACAATCTAAAAAAAGTCTTTTTAGAACTGTTGTAACCAATCTTACTTTTTGGGTTTTAATTGCCATTATTTCGGGTGTTTTGCTAGGACATTTTTCGCCTGAAAATGGTGTGAAAATGGAGTTTTTGGGTAAAAAGTTCATCGAGTTAATCTCTCTTTTTATTGGTCCGATTATTTTTTTGACAATTGTTTTAGGAATTTCGGGAATGGGTAATTTAAAGAAAGTAGGAAGAATTGGCGTAAAAGCTTTGACTTATTTTGAAGTGGTTTCTACAGTTGCTTTGGCAATTGGAGTAACAGTAGCTTATATATTTAAGCCTGGAAAAATAGATAAATCGGGTTTGACTTTTGGCGATGCTAGCCAATATACAAATGGAGCAGCAAAGGATTTCTCGTGGTTGCAATTTTTCTTATCCAATTTTACGTTGCAGGTTTTACTGGCAGCAATTATTTGCGGAATTGCATTGAATTTTTATCAGAAAAGAGAGCAGACTATTTTGGTTCTAGAACGATTTTCAAAAGTGGTTTTCTTTGGTTTGAAATATGTAATGTATCTCGCGCCAATTGGTGCTTTTGGCGGAATGGCGTATACAATTGGAAAATTTGGTCTAGCAACTTTGATTCCGCTAGGAAAACTGATGCTTTGCGTGTATTTGACCATGGCGCTTTTTGTCTTTTTGATTTTAGGAAGTATTTTGAGATATTATAAAATAAGCATTCTTTCGATTTTAAAATATATTAAGGAAGAGCTTTTATTGGTTTTAGGAACTTCGTCGTCTGAAGCGGCTTTGCCAAGTATCATGGTCAAATTGGAAAGAATGGGCTGCAGTAAATCGGTTGTGGGATTGGTGATTCCAACGGGGTATTCTTTTAATCTCGACGGAACTTCGATTTACCTTTCAATGTCGGTATTGTTTATCGCGCAATTGTATGATGTGCATTTAAGTTTCTTCGAAATTATGACCGTTATCGGAATTTTAATGATTACTTCGAAGGGAGCAGCTGGCGTAACGGGTAGCGGATTTATAGTTTTGGCCTCAACTTTAACGGCTTTACATAAAATTCCAGTTGAAGGATTAGCGTTTTTATTGGGGGTAGATAAATTTATGAGCGAAGCCAGAGCGATTACCAATCTTATAGGTAACACAGTCGCAACGATAATAATTTCAAAAACAGAAAGAGATTTTACTGAGCTGGATTTGAGTAACCGAGTAACCGAGTAACAGAGTTACAAAGCTGCAAAGTTTTTAAATTCTTTGTCGCTTTGTAACTCTTTCACTTTGTTGCTTAAAATTATGATTCGTCTTTTGTAGTTCGTACCAAACTAATACCCGACATGAAAAAGACAATTCCTAATATTCCGTAAATAATAAGTGATTTTATATCTCTGGTTTCTCCAGACGTTCCAGCAAAAATAACTGCTGTATAAATAAGTCCTATAATTCCGAGGACTGTTAGCAGTCCGCCGAAAAATCTTTTTAGGTTCATGATTGTTAGATTTAAAAGTTCTCTAACAAATTTAAATTTTGATAAGTTAATTGTTGTTATACAATTGTTTATGGAAATTATATGATTTGCAGGAGTTTATTTTTCTATTTTAAATTCTAATCCAATATTTCGAACACTTTCTATTTTTATTTTCGGATCTGAGTTGAAATATTTTCGCAATCTGCTAATAAAAACATCCATACTTCTTCCAGAAAAATAATCGTCTTTTTTCCAAACCGACATTAAAATTTGGTCTCTTTTTAATAGCTGATTATGATTGAGATACAAATATTCAATAAGAGCAGCTTCCATTTCTGTAAGCTGCTGAACATGGTTTTTATTATTGAGCGTTAAACGTTCGTTATCAAAAATATACGAACCAATTTCGATTGTATTATTTCCGTCAAGACTTCTTTTTTGCTCAATTCTTTTTAAGATATTCTGCAAACGCAGCACCAATTCGTCAACTTCAAAAGGTTTCGCAATGTAGTCGTCTGCGCCTAATTTCAAGCCAATGATTTTGTCTTCTTTTAGTTTCCTTGCTGTTAGAAAAATAAAAGGAATTTCAGGATTGATGGCAATTATTTTTTCAGCCAATGAAAATCCGTCCATTTTAGGCATCATCACATCAAAAATGCAAATATCAAAAGACTGATTTTTAAAATAATCCAAAGCTATTTCGCCGTTTTCTGCCCAGATTACTTCAAACTGATGCAGTTCTAGATATTGTTTTAAAATCGCCGCAAAGTCAAAATCGTCTTCGGCTAAAAGTAATCTTTTCAAAATAAGGGAATTAAACTTTTAATAAAATAGTAAACTGAGTTCCTTTTCCTAAATCGCTAATCACGCTTACAGAACCCTGATGCGCTTTTACAATTTGGTCTACATAATACAAGCCTAAACCTAAACCTTTTGTATTGTGCAGGTTTCCTTGTTCTACACGATAAAACTTCTCAAAAAGAAAGGCCTGTTTGTTTTTAGCAATCCCGATTCCGTCATCTTCAAAACTGATTGAGAATTGTTTTTCGATAATTTTTGTATTTATGGTAATCGTATTAGAACCATATTTTACAGCATTTTCTAGAACATTTAAGAAAGCGGTGGTCAAATGAAATTTATCTAAAACCAAAATCGTTTTTTCGGTCTGAAAATTGGTTTTAAGATTGATTTTTGGAAAAGTAATTTTAAAATCGTTTACAATAGAAAGGAGAAAATCTTCGGCTTCTATTTTTTCTTTTTGCAATTCAATTTCGTTTTCGGCTAGCGAGTTTGCCATAACCTGATCAATCAAATTTTGAAGACGATTGTTCTGGCGTGAAATAGTATTTACAATCGAATTGAAATTTTCGTCGTTGTCACGAATGCTAGGCTGTGCTAAAATCTTAGTCGAAATTCCTAACGTGGCCAAAGGCGTTTTTAGTTCATGTGTGATATTATTGATAAAATCGGTTTTTACATCGCTTACTTTTTTCTGTTTAATTAAAGCTTTAATTGCAATAACAAATAGGCTGACTAAGGTTGCAATTGAAAACAAGGAAAGAATCAAGATAAATGTCATTCGTCTTAAAATAATCATTTCCCAATCAATTACAGAGACGTACATCGAATCTTCTGTCAATAATCGATATTCTTCATTTTCAAAAGTTCCGTTTGTTGTGTCAACATAATTTCGGACTAAAAAAGCATGATTTAATGAAGCTAGATTTCCGTATAATTTGTTTTGTATAAAAGGCTTTTCAGAAAAAATAGTATCGGTTTTTTGTGCGTTTTTGTAAAGAATAAATTTGTTTAGAACAATGGCAAAATCAATTTTAAAATCGGGCAAATCTCTTTCGAACTTTCTTTGAATTTTTTGTGTAATCGCGCTCTGAAATGCTGTTTTCAAAACACCATTTTTAATATCCAATTTGCTATTTTTTCCTTTCATGTAATTTTCTGAAAGGCTTTTGTAAAGCGCTTCTTTTCTGGAAACCAAAGCCGAATCGATATCACTGTAATCATTTGTGATGGCGCCAATTTCGTTTTTAATCTGCGTATGAAACTGCGCCACTTTATATTCATAAGCCGTCTTTACCAAATAACATTGCACCGTCATAAGCACAATTAGCGCTACGACAGAAAATGCGATTAATAAATTGATTCTTTGTTTCATATTAGTTTAAAATGCGGTTTCAAAAATACAGCTTTTAAGAAACAAATAGCAGATTAACCTTGCATTAACCTACGATTAACTTTCAGAATTGAGTTTTCAAAGCATTTTTGCAGCAACTGTAACCAATTTTAATTTTAAAATGAATTTATACCTGCCCGTAAAACTACTTATAACGTTTTTACTTTTTTGTCTTTCGTTTATGGCAAATGCCCAAAATGAAACTCCAAAAGATTCGATTTCAAATGAATTAAACGAAGTTGTGATTAGTAAAGAGAAAAAAACGATAACCAACTCAAACGGAAATATAAAAGTAGAGGTTGCCAATTCGGTTTACAGCTCCATTCCAAACCCGATTGATTTGCTTTCAAAATTGCCGACGGTTCAAATAAGCAGCGATCGTGAAAGTATTTCAATTGTCGGAAAAGGAAATCCGCTGATTTATATTGATGGTCAAAGAGGAACAATGAACGATTTAAACGTTTTATCAGTTGCAGATATTAAAACCATAGAAATCATTAAAAATCCTTCTTCTAAATATGAAGCTGAAGGTCGCGCTGTGATTTTAATTACGAGAAAACTGAGCAAAAAGGATAGTTTTAAAACTGAAATTTCTGAAGTAGCTTCATTTAAAAGAAACTATAATAATTATTTAGGTTTTAACTCCAGCTTTAAAAAAGATAAACTAGAATGGAAAGCTAATTTCAATTACAATCGCCGTAATCCTTGGGAAAACCATAGCATAGAATATAAGATTCCTCAAGCAAATATTGTTTCAGATTATGATGTTACAGCGGTTTCAAAAGTTAAGGATTATATTTTTGGTGCAGGTTTATTTTATAAAATTAATGATGAAGATTATTTGTCTCTTAATATAAATGGTAAAATGCGAAACGATACTTTTGATATCAACACATTTACTTTTAACCAAAACCAGAATGAAATAAATAATGTTTTTACTTTCAGTGATAATACAAGTTCAAAGAATTTTATTAATTCATTTGTGAATTATTCGAAAAAAATAAAAGCCATCAACACTAAAATGTTTATTGGTTTTCAAGGCTCCAATTTTAATCAGCACTTATGGAGTTTGGTGCAAAATAACTACAATGATACCGAACTGGAATTATCTCAAAATAGAGATCAGAAGTTTAATGTTGATGTTTTTTCTGGGAGAATAGATTTAGAAAAGAAGTTTAACAATCAAATGATTTGGGAGTACGGCGGACTTTATTCGGCCGCAAAATCCAAATCTGATTATGATGTTTTTGATTACAGCAAAAATGAAAACCCAACTTTCGTCTATCATTTTAAAGAAGCCAATACTGCAGCATATTCGCAACTTTCAGGAAAAATTAAAAAGGTCGATTTTTCAATAGGGCTTAGGGTTGAAAACACCAATGTCAATGGAAAATACAGTACAGAAAGCACTGCTTTAATAGATAAAAATTACACCAATTTATTTCCTAAGGTTCAGTTTTCATTTCCAATAGACAGTACAAAAAACCTTAGTTTTGATTATTCTAAAAGTATTTCTAGACCGAATTACTCTGCATTGAGTATGATTGCAACTTATATAAATCCTTATTTTATTTATGGAAGCAATATCAATTTAGGACCAACATTTGCAGATGTGGTTTCCGCTTCTTTTCAATATCATGATAAGTCTGTAAAATTGACATTGTACCAAAATAAAAATCCAATTTATCAAGATTTTGTATTTGATAATCAATCGAATGTGCTGACTTTTACGGAGAAAAACTTCCAAAAGGAATCTGGTTATAACGTGGAATTTACACTTCCGTTTACTTATAAATTTTGGACCAATACGAATTCATTAGTTTTTGCAACAAACAAAATCGAAGACAAATCGGCATTGTTTAATTCTTCAAAAACATATTTATATTATTACTCCAATAATACGTTTAACCTGCCAAAAGATTTTACATTCGTTTTATCATTTTGGGGAGCAACCAAACAGAAAGAAGGTGTTTTTGAACGAAATGCAAAATTGATTTTTGACCTGTCGCTAGCAAAAAAAATAAGTAAAAATTGGACTTGTACTTTAAATTACAATGATGTTTTTAAAAATACAATTTACACTGAGCGCTTTACAATCAATAATATAAGTTCGCGCGCAAGATATTTAGTCGACGCCAATGAGCTTTCTATCACGCTTCGTTATTCTTTTGGAAAAATTAAAGATTCTGAATACAAAGAAAAGAATGTGAACGAAAGCGAAAATAGGATTAGATAAAAGTTAAATTCCAATTCTTTTAAATTCCAAATTCCAACCCAAAAAGTGAAAATTCCAATAATAAAAATTCCAAATTCCAATTTCTACATCTGAGAAAAATTTGGAATTTGGAATTTGAGATTTTGATTTTAAAATTTGGAATTTGGAATTTCAAAAATTAAAATATTAAGAATTTTATCCTTCGTCTTCTTCAGATTCTTTTTTAGAAACATCATGTGGCAATTCTTCATCATCGTCTGTAGAATTAAGTTCGAAGAAACTGAAGTACGAACCGCCATAACTTTTCTGGAACGAAAAATTAATCATGTGATCTAGCTTCGTATATTTTGAATGTTCGATAATCATCATTCCGTCTTCTTCAAGTAGATCTCTTTCAAAAACCGTTAAAACAATTTTTTCAAAAGTTGTTTGGTCCAATCCGTAAGGAGGATCTGCAAAAATGATATCGTAAGTTGTTTTAGAATTTTCTAAAAATTTGAAAACATCGCTTTTGGTTGCTGCAATATCAAAATCAAATTCTGATGAAACTTGTTTGATAAATTTAACGCATCCAAAATCGCCATCAACTGAAGTAATTGGAGCACTTCCTCGTGAAGCAAATTCATAACTGATATTCCCTGTGCCCGAAAAAAGATCTAAAACCTTTAAACTGTCAAAATTAAAATGATTATTCAAAACATTAAATAATGCTTCTTTACTCATGTCAGTCGTTGGTCGTACAGGTAGATTTTTTGGCGGATTAATGCGTCGTCCTTTATATTTTCCTGAAATGATTCTCATGATTGAAATAAGATATAATGTTTTTGATTTTGAGCGGTTGTAAAACTATTTCTTTCTTGCAGTTTTGACACATCCATAAAAGAAATATGGCGCACATATTTGTATGCAATAGCATAAAATGGATCACTTTCTGTAATAGTTCCAAGAAGTTCTAGTTTAAAACTTTCCGGATTCATGCCCATTTGCTCGGCTGTAAATAAAATATAGTAGATAAAATCTTCTGGAGTGTTGTATTCGAACGAATTAAAAAGCAAAAGTTTTTGATTCTGAACAATTATAATTTCGAAATTACCTGGATTAAAATTGACGATCATTTTCTTATCGTCATTATTTCTGGAATTATCCAAAAGTTTTTCGACCAAAATGCTATTAGCGTGTTTATAGTCAAAAGAACCTACATTATCAATAAGGAAATTGTTGATGCTAACATGTGGAATATAAACAGAATTCATCTGATAATTAGGAATCTGATCAAAATTAAAATGATCCGTTTCAAATACTTTTGTAGTGTATTGCAGATAGCTTCCTAAATAATTTTCATCAAACAAAGCAGTCGGAACAAAAGTTGAAAGATTATTGCTATGAATAACCATTACTTCATCGTAAGTGTTTTTCAATTCGGGATTGTTTTTGAAAGCATCGTTGAACAAATCTTCAATTCTAGGTGTTTTGCCTGTAGTATCAAACTTTATTTCTTTAAAAGAAGTGATGATATTGTTTAAAGTATCAAAACAGCAATATGAAAATCCATTCAGAGAAACCTGAATCGATAGTTTTTTGTAATTTTTTGAAGTAATGTTAGTGTTTTGTAATGACATAGTTGATTTACAATTCGTTACCTGTTTTAAATCAAGAAAGAATTTAAGCGACCACAAACTTACAAATTAAAAAGGAACAATTATAATTGCAATTTCAAAAAACAATTTGGATTTAAGTTTAAAAGAAGGTTAAGAAAAAGTTTATTTAGTTGGAATTTAGTTGGTTATGTTGTTTGTTTTCTTAAGTGTTTTTAAACTTAGAATTTAAGGTTTGGAATTTGGAATTTGATTTTTGGAATTTAAAATTAAAAAAGCCGAACTTTGTATTTCAATATCACTTTATGAATTCTGCACAGTTTTACGGCACTTTACAAAAACGATTTCCTTTTGTTCCAACTTATAAACAGGACATTTTTTTTCAGAAAATTGCAATTTTCCTAACCGAACCTCAAAACGACACGATTTTCGTTTTAAAAGGATATGCCGGAACGGGAAAAACTACCGTTATTTCTACTATTGTCAATAATCTTGGCGACATTAATAAAAAATATGTTTTGTTGGCGCCAACGGGGCGTGCGGCAAAAGTAATTGCCAATTATTCGAATAATCCGGCCTTTACAATTCATAAAAAAATCTATTTCCCGAAGAAATCTTCTGGCGGCGGAGTAGCTTTTACCAAACAAGTCAACAAACATAAAAACACCATTTTTATCGTCGATGAAGCTTCGATGATTTCAGATAGTACACTTGATAGCGGTTCGCTTCTTGATGATTTGATTAATTATGTGTATTCGGGAAACAATTGTAAAATGATTCTTTTGGGAGATACGGCACAGCTTCCGCCAGTAAATTTAGATATTAGTCCCGCGCTTGATATTCAGACTTTGGGCATTCATTACGATAAAGAAATCGAACATATTGAGTTGGACGAAGTAATGCGTCAGGAAGAAAGTTCAGGAATTTTATACAATGCCACAGAATTACGTGAATTGCTGAAAGAGAGTTTTATAACCGAATTCAAATTTAATGTAAAGAAGTTTAAAGATATCGTTCGACTGACTGATGGTTACGATATTCAAGATGCCATAAATACAGCATACAGCAATTATAGTATAGAAGATACTGCTTTTATTGTTCGTTCTAATAAACGTGCCAATCAATATAACGAACAGATCAGAAGCCGAATTTTATTTAAAGAAAGCGAACTTTCGGTCGGAGATTTCTTGATGGTGGTGAAAAATAATTATTTCTGGCTAAAAGAAACAGACGAAGCTGGATTTATTGCCAACGGAGATATTATAGAGGTTTTAGAACTTTTCGGAATCAAAGAATTGTACGGATTTAAGTTTGCCAAAGTAAAAATCAGAATGGTCGATTATCCAGAGCAAAAGCCTTTTGAAACGGTTTTGATTTTGGATACTTTAACCAGCGAATCACCTTCTTTAACGTACGAAGAGTCAAATCGTTTGTACGAAGAAGTGATGAAAGATTATGAAGATGAACCGACTAAATACAAAAGATTTCAGAAGGTAAAAGAAAACGAATATTTCAACGGATTGCAGGTGAAATTCTCTTATGCGATAACATGTCATAAATCGCAAGGAGGGCAGTGGAATACGGTTTTTATCGAACAGCCGTACCTTCCAAACGGTATTGATACTGATTATATCAGATGGCTTTATACTGCTATGACACGTGCTAAAAATAAGCTATATTTGATAGGGTTTAAAGACGAGAGTTTTGAAGAATAGCTTATTCGCTGCTGCTTAAGTGATAGTGAATAGATGAAGTAATTCGTGAACTGTTTTGTTGTTTAAAATCAAGGCTTTGGCACAAATGTCGTTAAAATGTCACAAATAAACCGTTATCAAAATGAGCTTTTCAAAAGTAGTTTTGTCAAAACAATAAATCAAAATTGATCATGAACGAAATTGGAAAGAAAATTAAAGAAGTTAGAAAGAAAAAAGGCCTTTCTCAAGAAGAATTAGCTGAATATTCAAAAGTAAATTTGCGAACCATTCAGCGAATTGAAAACGACGAAAATGAACCGCGCGGTAAAACGCTAAGCCTAATATGTGATGTCCTAGATATTAATACGGAAGATATTCTGGATTATGGAAAATATGAAGACAAAAGCTATCTGATTGTTTTTCATCTTTCAGTAATAGTATTTCTCGCAATTCCTCTCGGAAATATTATTTTACCTCTTATTTTATGGGTAAACAAAAAAGATAAAATTATTGGACTGAAAGAAATCGGAGCAAATCTGCTTAATTTTCAAATAGTTTGGACAATTTTGGCGTTTGTCTCAATAGCAATTTTTGGTATTTCTAAAATCATGCACTATGGACAGTTTTCGATACTGCTTTATATTTTTATTGCATTGTATATTTTAAATATAGTTTTGCCCATAATTTTTGCAATTAAAACAAAGAACGAAAAGGCAGGGAAACTTTATCCCAATCTTATAAAAGTGATATCTTAAAATTTATTTTAAAAAGCTCTCTCCGAATAGTATATTTGTTTGATTTTAAAATTTCAAAATAATAAAATGAAAATAATAGCAGTAATTCCAGCAAGATACGCTTCAACACGTTTTCCGGCAAAACTAATGCAGGACTTAGGAGGAAAAACAATAATTCTTAGAACCTATGAAGCGGCAGTTTCGACAAAATTATTCGACGATGTTTTTGTAGTTACGGATTCTGATTTAATTTTTGACGAAATTGTTTCCAACGGCGGAAAAGCAATTATGAGCATCAAAGAACATGAATCTGGAAGCGATCGAATTGCAGAAGCTGTTGCAGATTTAGATGTTGATATTGTAGTAAACGTTCAAGGTGATGAACCTTTTACAGAAGCTGGTCCCTTAGAACAAGTTTTATCAGTTTTTAAAAACGATGCAGATAAAAAGATTGATTTGGCTTCGTTAATGCGTGAAATCAAAGATGAAGAAGAAATCAATAATCCGAATAATGTGAAAGTTGTGGTGGATCAATCGCAATTTGCCTTGTATTTTTCTCGTTCTGTGATTCCGTATCCAAGAGAGCAAAATGTTGGAGTACGATATTTTCAGCACATCGGAATTTATGCTTTTAGAAAACAAGCATTATTAGACTTCTACAGCCTTCCAATGAAATCTTTAGAAGCTTCTGAGAAGTTAGAGCAATTACGCTATTTAGAATTCGGAAAACGCATTAAAATGGTCGAAACCGCTCATGTGGGAATCGGAATCGATACGGCCGAAGATTTGGAAAGAGCGAAAGCGATGTTGAAGGATCTTTAGTTAATTGTTAATGGTTAATTGTTGATGGTTGATTGTTGATGGTAAACGATGATTTTGTAAATTTTTACGCAAGTAATATCACGCAATCTTGTCATTTCGACGAAGGAGAAATCGCACGCGGGATTCCGCAATGAGAAGAGAAAAGCTTTGTTGAGTTTCTAGTGCGATTTCTCCTTCGTCGAAATGACAAACTTTGGGTAAAGACAACAAAAAAACGCTCCACAGGAGCGTTTTTTTATATGTAAAAATCTAAAATCTAAAATCTAAAATCTAAAATCTAAAATCTAAAATCTAAAATCTAAAATCTAAAATCTAAAATCTAAAATCTAAAATCTAAAATCTAAAATCTAAAATCTAAAATCTAAAATCTAAAATCTCGTATACAAATCAGGATATTTAGAAGGATTCACTTCATGCATCATGTCGTAAATTTTCTCGTAGATATCTTCTGCAGAAGGTTTAGAGAAATAATCACCATCAGTTCCGTAAGCTGGTCTGTGTGCTTTAGCGGCTAGAGTCTGCGGTTTGCTGTCTAAATATTTGTAAGCATCTTGCTCTTCAAGAATCTGCTGTAAAATGAATGCTGAAGCTCCGCCAGGAACATCTTCGTCAATTACTAAAAGACGATTTGTTTTTGCAACACTTTTTACAATGTCTTTGCTAACGTCAAATGGAAGTAGAGATTGAATGTCGATCACTTCGCACTCAATTCCTTTTTCTGCCAATTCGTTAGCGGCTTGCATTACCAATCTTAAAGTCGATCCGTAAGAAACTAAAGTAATATCAGAACCTTCTCTTAGAGTTTCAACCACTCCAATAGGGGTTTTAAATTCACCAAAGTTTAGGGGAGTTTTCTCTTTTAGACGGTATCCGTTCAAACATTCAATAACCAAAGCAGGCTCGTCACATTCTAGCAAAGTGTTGTAAAAACCAGCAGCTTGTGTCATATCTCTTGGAACAAGAACATGAATTCCGCGAATTGCATTAATAATCATTCCCATTGGAGAACCAGAATGCCAGATTCCTTCCAAGCGGTGACCGCGAGTTCTAATGATTAACGGAGCTTTTTGTTTTCCAACCGTTCTATATTGTAATGTAGCTAAATCGTCACTCATGATCTGAATAGCGTACAATAAGTAATCTAAATATTGAATTTCAGCAATCGGACGTAAACCTCTTAAAGCCATTCCGATACCTTGACCAATAATCGTCGCTTCACGAATTCCGACATCAGCAACACGAAGTTCTCCGTATTTTTCCTGCATGCCTTCTAAACCTTGATTCACGTCTCCGATGTTTCCAACATCTTCACCGAAAATTAGAGTTTCAGGATATTTTGCAAATAACGCGTCAAAATTATCACGTAGAATCATTCTTCCATCCAAATCAGGCTTGGCATTTTCTGCGTATTTTGGCAGCACTTTTTGTACTGAAAATACATTTTGCGCAGATTCTGAATGCTGATTGCTGCTGAATTTTTCTTGTGTTTCATTCAAGAATCGTGTAATCCAGTTTGATAAAAGAACTTTGCTGTTTGGAACTTCAATAAAACGTAGAATTTTTCTAGCGTAAACTAAAATTTCTTTCTTTAAAGGCGCTTTAATTGCTGCCAATTCAGAAATTAATTTTTTGATTCTTTCTTTATGATTGATGCTTGCTTCAGCGATTTCTTCCAATAAACCAAGAAGATTTTTTTGCTCTTCAATAATTGGATTGATGAAAGAATTCCAAGCGTCTTTTTTAGCTTCTAGAACTTCTTTCTTTAATTGGAAATCAAGTTCTGCCAATTCTTCTGGAGATGCAATATTAATGGCAATCATCCATAAACGCATTTGGCGAATACAGTCAAAATCTCTTTCCCAAGCCAATCTTTCTGCACTTTTGTAACGTTCGTGCGAACCAGAAGTAGAGTGGCCTTGTGGTTGTGTTAATTCGTTAACGTGAATTAAAACTGGTATATGTTCTTCGCGTGCAATTGCTCCAGCTCTTTCATAAGTCGAAACCAATTCGGCATAATCCCAACCTTTTACTCTAAAGATTTCGTAACCTTTAGCATCTTCATCGCGTTGGTATCCTTTTAAAATTTCAGAAATATTTTCTTTTGTGGTTTGATGTTTAGCGTGAACAGAAATTCCGTATTCATCATCCCATACACTCATTACCATTGGAACTTGTAAAACTCCAGCAGCGTTTATCGTTTCGAAAAACAGACCTTCAGAAGTGCTGGCGTTACCAATAGTTCCCCAAGCCACTTCATTTCCATCAACTGAGAATTTATCTTTAATCGTAATTCCGTCAACGTTTCTGTAAATTTTTGAAGCCTGCGCTAAACCAAGCAGTCTTGGCATTTGTCCAGCAGTTGGAGATATATCTGAGCTTGAATTTTTTTGTTTGGTTAAGTCTTTCCAAGAACCGTCTTCGTTTAAACTGTGCGTAACAAAGTGGCCACCCATTTGTCTTCCTGCAGACATCGGATCGAAAGCTAAATCGGTATGACCATATAAACCGGCAAAAAATTGTTTGGCATCCAATTCGCCAATAGCCATCATAAAAGTTTGATCGCGATAGTATCCAGAACGGAAGTCTCCGTTTTTAAAAGCTTTAGCCATTGCTAGCTGCGGAACTTCTTTTCCGTCGCCAAAAATTCCAAATTTAGCCTTTCCTGTTAATACTTCTTTTCGACCTAAAAGACTACATTCACGGCTTGTTACCGCAATTCTATAGTCATTCAATACCTCAGTTTTGAAATCTTCAAATGTCAGTGTAGTATTGTTTTTTTCTTTTATCATAATCTTGTAGGGTCATGTTGTTTATGTCGCGAAATTACTTAAAAACAATCAATAATCATAATTCTTTAAACTAAATATAATTTAATTATTTGTATTCAAATTCAGAAAACTACGTATTTTATTTATGTGATTTTTATGTAAAATTTAATTTTGTTGATAATTTCGCAAGTTTTTGTTTAAAATTCATTTGATTAAAACCATTTTCGAGTGAAAAGAGTAACTAATGTTTTTGGTGAGAAAGTGATTATAAATCGTATTTTTTCATTGTATTTAGGTTGTGATATTTCCCATCCATTATTCGAATAGACAGGGAAATAGAGTTCAAAGTAGTCTGGAACCAAGTTCAAACGCACTCCAGAATCATAAGCAAAAAACTCACTTTGATGTTTGTTTTTTAAGAAACCGATGTCTCCATAAAGCTCTACCCAATTCCATATCGCATAACTGGCATTAAGAGTTGTCATCCATTGATTGGCATAAGAAGGCTGTAATTGTGATTTGAAGCCTCCTTCTGCAATAACGTATTGCTGGCTAAAAAAGCCTGTACTCTCAGACCTTCCAAATAAATTGTAATCAAATAAATAATCTGTCGGTCGGTCTAAACCAAAACTAAAATAATCTGAATTTGTTGTATTGTATAAAAAGCTTCCAGCGTACAATCTTAAGTTTAACTTTTTATTATTTTCAAATAATCTTCTGTATTCTACCTCTCCAGAAATCTTCCCGAATCCGCTAGAAAACTGCAGATCGGTCATAAAACTGAAATGATCAATTAATTCTGTTTTTACATTGCCATAACGAGCATTAAAAATGGAATAATTAGGTTCAGAATTATCTGTGATATAAGCACTTTCTTCGCGATTTACAATAACTTGGCGAGCCATAATATATTGTTTTCTATTATCTCTAAAATCTTTTTCACGAATGCGGAATACGACCATTGGATTTAATCTCAAATAAGTGGCATCAGGAGCATAATGGTAATAATTCTGACTGATAGAATAACGAACATTGTACAAAGTGCTATTTCTATAATATTGATTCCAAGAAAAAGCAGATGAACCCGATAGTGTACCTGCTTTTATAGAGTAGGCAGGATTGATATCAAAATTAAAAGGTTTGTCTAAAATGGTTTTGTTGTGAAAACGAATTCCCGGAGTAAAACCATCATAATAATTATAGTTTAATGTCGGAATGTATAAAATCTGATTATAGTTTGGATCTTCTAAATCTTTGGCAAAATTGAATTTTAGAGGACGATTTAAGGCAACGTGTTTTAGAGATTTCCAGTTATTTCTTTGGTTGTATTCTGGTACTTCATTATTGTAATTAATGACAATTTTATCTGCATTTTTTCGCTCTACTTCAAAAACGGAATCTTTTGTGGTTGGTTCGATCCATTCTTTAAAAACAACTTCTTTCTTTTTAATTCCGTAAATCGGAATAGGAGCGTAGATTCCTGTTTTGTTTTTTATAGAAAACGTAATGCTGTCTGCGGTTCGCGAAACATTAGAAAATTTATAATCGATAATGTCTCTGGAATCGATGATCGTTTTAAAAAACCAATCAATATTTTTTGGACTTTTTTGCGTTAGTATTTTTTCGAAATCATAACGATTCGATTGTCCGAATTGATTCAAATTATAAAATTCCTTTACACTTTTAGTGACAATATCTTGGTTAAGATAATCGTCTAGATAACTCAAACTCAAGCCAGCGCGATATTTACTGGCAATTTGTTCATTAAATTTGATTAATGTGTTTTTTGGATCTCCCAATGGCTGGTCTAAATTTTTACGCGCCATTAGCATATAGTAATAGCTATATTGCTCATTAAAAGTAAGATTGGTAATGTTGTAACTTTTAAAGAGTTTCATATCTGAAAGCTTACCTAACATTTTTTCATCCTGATGATGTTCCTCCATATAGTTCATCATGGTATAAATCTGGATGGCGTCGTAAACCCAATTGTCTTTTCTTGGGTCCAAACGAAGGCTGTTTTTAAGATAGTTATTTAAAAACGTCTTTAAAAACTGAATTTCAAACATAAAATCATCCTCAAACGGACTAATAAATGAAGGCAGCTGATTTAAACCATAAAATGGATTTCGGTCGTAATCGATCTGTGAAACGGTTATTTTTTCATGCGGATATTTACCAATCACTTTTTCGGCGTAAGAAACCACTCGGTTGATAATAATAGCTTTTTGATATTCGTCTATTTTTTTGTTTTTTAAATTGGTTTCAACCAGCAGCGAACCATTATCATAAGTTCTAAAGCTATTTTCCTTTTCTATGTAAAGACTAAAATCTGTTCTATTTGTGCCGGAAAAAGAGTAAATGCTGTAATTGAGATTGCTTGTGTCTTTTGAAACCGAGTTTAAATCGGTAGTAATAGTATACTGGTTAGGGATTTTAATTTCAACTTCATAGTTGCTGACCGCGTTTGCAATATCATCCAAGTTGAAATTATTGTATTTTACGAAAAGACCATTTTCAAAACGTGCAGGGCTTAAGAACCAATTTTTAAGCGCCAAGCCACCATTCTGGTCAAAACCAAAATGAGTGAATTTGTCGTTTGGAATTTTTACTATGTAATTTAGATGTAAATCGAGTTTTTCGTTTGGAAGAAGTTTTCGATTTAATTTAACCACAATGTAGTCAGGGTTTTGAGCACTTCTTTCCCACTCAAGAGCCGAATAATTGGTTTCGGTTAGATTTATAATCGTTGTTTTTCCTCTATCTGCCGCTTTTGCTAAATGAAAACCTCTATAGAATTCATCCGAAAAACGTTTGGCAAGCGGTGTGTTTTTGTCAGCAAAAGCATTGTTCCAATCGTTAAGTACAATCGAATCTAAAGTATCATTTGAAGTGTTGTGATACGTGATGTCGTGTTTAATATTTAATGTTTTAAGCTCAAGATTTACCGCCACTTCCATCTTAGAGAGATGTTGTGCGGTTAGTTTTATCGAAAAGGATAAAGCTAAAAAGAGACAAATAATTTTATAAAGTGCTTTCAAATAGTGGCTTAAAAAATTATCGGGTATACTTAACTTACGGACATATTGAAACTTCGGATTTGTGTAAAAATAAGATAAAAAAAGCTGTTTAAAAAAACAGCTTTCAATTTTTACGATACTTTACGTAATTTAACGATAAAGGGTATGATGTTTTCAGCGAAATTCGATCTCGCTTCTGATAATTAAATTTAGAAATTCGGACTTAAATCGTATTTTTTATAGAATTTATCCAAAGCTTCAACAACTTCGTCTTCTGTATCTACTATTTTAAATAAATTTAAATCTTCTGGACTTACCGTATGCATTTTTTCTACCAAGACGGTTTTGACCCATTCGATTAGTCCCGACCAGAATTCAACTCCAACCAAAATAATTGGAAATTTCCCAATTTTCTTAGTCTGTATCAAAGTGATTGCTTCAAACATTTCGTCCAAAGTTCCAAAACCTCCAGGCATCACCACAAATCCTTGCGAATATTTAACGAACATTACTTTTCTCACAAAGAAATAGTCAAAATTCAAGTTTTTATCGTGGTCAATGTAAGGATTAAAATGCTGCTCAAACGGAAGCTCGATATTCAAACCAACTGAAGTTCCACCGCCTAAATGAGCGCCTTTATTCCCAGCTTCCATAATTCCGGGACCACCTCCTGTGATCACACCGTAACCCGCTTTACTGATTTTGTAAGCGATTTTTTCAGCTAATTGATAGTATTTATCCTCTGGTTTTGTTCTTGCAGATCCAAAAATCGAAACACAAGGTCCAATACGTCCCATTGCTTCGTAACCATTTACAAACTCAGACATAATTTTAAAAATCGCCCAGCTGTCATTGGTTTTAATTTCATTCCACGTTTTTTGTTTCAAACGATCCTGAATTACTTTATCTTCATCATTATCAAAATCTTCTAATCTCATTTTAGGTATTTTAATTTATTATTCTATTTATGTCTTTTATTTTTGTGAGCGTAGTAGAAGGAGCTATTTCCTGCTGTCCGCTATATCTTTTGTGTCCGCCGCGGCGGACACAAAAGGATGCCGCTCCCATCAGGGCTAGGGCAGTTGGTTTCAAATAAACAATTGATTTAATTGAAAGATCTTTCTATAAAGTATTGATTTTTTCAAAAAAAGCGGACACTAAATTAACGCTTTTTTCTAGAATTGTTACAGAAAACACGAATTATAATCCAAAAGTAATCTTATGATAATAATCAAATAAAGGTTTTTGATTCATTATCAGATATATAGTTTGTAAAAAGCTTTTGGGTTTAGATGGAAATCTTTGTCAAAGTTTAAAACTTTGACAAAGATCTTTATATGTAGTAAACCTAACAGGTTATTTAAATCTGTGAGTTTCGTTTACTCCAATTCTTTTTTCAAAAACTTAGCCGTATAACTTTTTTTATTCTTTGCTACTTCTTCAGGAGTTCCTTTGGCAACCAATTGTCCGCCGCCTTTTCCTCCTTCAGGGCCAATATCAATAATGTAATCCGCAAGTTTGATAACGTCCATATTATGCTCGATTACTAGAATGGTGTTTCCTTTATCAACCAATTTATTGATTACTTCCATCAAAACACGAATGTCTTCAAAATGTAATCCTGTCGTAGGCTCATCAAGAATATAAAATGTATTTCCCGTATCTTTTTTAGACAATTCTCCAGCCAATTTAATACGCTGCGCTTCACCACCAGAAAGCGTTGTGCTTTGCTGTCCAAGCGTAATGTAACCTAAACCAACATCTTGAATCGTTTTGATTTTTCTGTAAATCTTCGGAATATTTTCAAAGAAAGGAACTGCTTCATCAACCGTCATATCTAAAACATCTGAAATAGATTTTCCTTTGTATCGAATTTCCAAAGTTTCTCTGTTGAAACGTTTTCCTTGACACGTTTCGCATTCTACATAAACATCTGGTAAGAAGTTCATTTCGATTGTTCTTACACCAGAACCTTCACAGGTTTCGCAACGTCCGCCTTTTACGTTAAAACTGAAACGACCTGCTTTATAACCGCGAATCATACTTTCAGAAGTCATCGTAAACAGATTTCTGATTTCGGTGAAAACCTCCGTATAAGTTGCCGGATTCGAACGTGGCGTTCTACCAATCGGACTTTGGTCAATATCAATTACTTTGTCAATATGTTCTAAACCTTCAATCTTTTTATAAGGTTGCGGTTTTTTTACGCCATTAAAATAATGTGCATTTAGAATTGGATAAAGCGTTTCATTAATCAAAGTCGATTTTCCGCTTCCAGAAACTCCTGTTACGCAAGTCATTTGTCCTAACGGAATTTCAATCGAAACGTTCTTAAGGTTATTTCCTGTTGCTCCAGTTAATTTTAAGAATTTGCCGTTTCCTTTTCTTCTTTCTTTCGGAATGTCAAATTTCATTTTACCGTTCAAATATTGAGCAGTAATAGTGTTTGAGGCCAATGTTTCTTTTGGAGTTCCTGTACTAATGATTTGTCCGCCGTATTTACCAGCTTTTGGACCAATATCAATTACATAATCGGCAGTTTCAATCATGTCTTTGTCATGTTCTACCACAATTACAGAGTTTCCAATATCACGTAATTGCTCTAGAGACTGAATCAATTTTTCGTTATCTCTTTGGTGCAAACCAATACTTGGCTCGTCTAAAATATATAAAACCCCAACCAATTGCGAACCAATTTGTGTTGCCAGACGAATGCGCTGCGCCTCGCCACCCGAAAGTGATTTAGAACTTCGGCTTAAAGCCAAATAATTCAAGCCGACATTCATTAAGAAATTCAAACGATCTTTAATTTCTTTTACTACTTCAGAAGCAATTAAAAGCTGTTTGTCAGTCAGATGATTTTCTAAATCTAAAAACCAAGCGGTCAAATCTGAAATATCCATATCACACAATTCGGTGATATTTTTTTCATTCACTCTAAAAAATAAAGCTTCCTTTTTAAGACGTGAACCGTCACAAACCGGACAGTTAATTTCGTCCATGAAATCTTTGGCCCAACGTTTTATGCTCGTTGTAGCACTTTCATCGTATTGGTTTTTGATGAAATTAGAGATTCCTTCAAAATCAATTTTATATTCTCTAGTTACGCCAAGATCTTTTGAACTGATAGAAAACTTATCTTTTCCACCATACAAAATCATCGTCATGGCTTCTTCGGGAATTTTCTCGATCGGATCGGTTATTTTAAATCCGAATTTTTCTCCAATGGTTTCCAATTGCTTGAAAATCCAAGAAGATTTATATTCGCCAAGAGGTGCAAAACCACCCGCTTTAATAGATAATTTCGGATTCGGAATGATCTTTTTTACGTTGATTTCGTGAACAGTTCCCAATCCGTTGCAATGCGGGCAAGCTCCTTTTGGGGAGTTGAACGAGAATAAATTCGGTTCTGGATTTTGATATGATATTCCTGTTGTAGGACACATTAAGTTTCTACTGAAATAACGCACTTCATTAGAATCTTGATCTAAAATCATTAAAACATCTTCGCCATGATGCATGGCAGTATTAATGCTTTCAGATAATCTTTTTTGAGTGTCTTGATTATCTTCGATCACCATTCTGTCTACAACAATCTCAATATCGTGTGTTTTATAACGATCTAATTTCATTCCAGCAACCAAATCTTGAACTTCTCCGTTTACACGAACTTTTAAGAATCCTTGTTTAGTGATTTGTTGGAAAAGTTCGGCATAATGCCCTTTTCTGGCTTTAATAACGGGAGCCAAAATATTGATGCGTTTTCCGTTGTAATCCTGAATAATTAAATCTTTGATTTGCTCATCAGAATACGAAACCATTTTTTCGCCAGTGTTATAACTGTAGGCATCTGCACCACGAGCATATAAAAGTCTCAGGAAATCATAAATTTCAGTAATGGTTCCAACTGTAGAACGCGGACTCTTACTGGTAGTTTTTTGTTCAATCGCAATTACAGGCGAAAGGCCATCGATTTTATCAACATCAGGACGCTCTAAACCGCCAAGAAATTGCCTCGCATAAGCCGAAAACGTTTCGACGTAACGACGCTGTCCTTCAGCATAAATGGTATCAAATGCCAAAGAAGACTTTCCAGAACCAGATAAACCAGTAATAACAACCAGTTTCTCACGCGGAATAGATATATCAATGTTTTTTAGATTGTGAACTCTTGCACCAAGAACTTCTATAGTATTATCTTTATCTAACATAATTTTGAGCAAAACGCAAAGTTACCACTTTGATTTGTTCTTTTAGTGCTCGATAGCAAAAGTTTATGTTACAATTAGTAACAAAAAACGCTAATCATAAATTAGCGTTTTCTTTTTCGGGTTGCTATATAGTTTTCGATAGCTTCTTTGGTGGTGTACCAATTTCGATCTTCTTTGTAAGCATCAATTTTTCCGGTGCGAGCCAATAAACTCACATATTCTTGACCATAAGGAGTGTCAGGTTCGCTAACAATATTTTGAATAGATTGATAATCGTAACTGCTTCCTGGCATTGCTCCTAAATAAATATTTAGCGTTCGCTCAAGTGCCTGACACATCAAAAGTGTTAATTTTTGATAGTTGCCATGGTTAGCCTGATTAAGCGCTTCATAATATTTTTTCCTGTCATTTTTTAAAATAATAGCAGGCGGAAAACCACCACGCAACAAGAGTAAATTCATGCTCAAACGAACCGTACGGCCATTGCCATCAAAGAATGGATGAATCCATACTAATTTATGATGGTAAATGGTTGCGAGTTCAATATCATTTAAATTTAAAGGATTTGTATTAATAAAATCGATCAATTCATCTAGATAATCTGAAACTTTATTGGCATTCGGTGGCACGAAATTGGCTCCAGAAATTCGGACTCCTCCGTTACGAATTCTTCCTGCAAAATCTTCTTCGATCGAGCGCATTGCCAAGCCATGAAGAGATAGAATGTCTATGCTTCTTAGTTTGTAATTTTCGTCAACGATAGAGTAGAGGTAATCAATGGCTTTGTCGTGATTATGTGTTTCAAAATGTTCTCGAAGCGATTTTCCTTTTATGGTAATTCCTTCTTGAATAACCATTTGGGTTCTCTCAAAGTAAGGGTGTTTCCTTCGATGCTATTAGAATTGTAAGTCCATTCTAGTGCAAGGCTTTCTCGAATTTTGTTTAAAGCAATATTAGGCAGAGGTCTGCTATTTTGTAATTCTTGCCTTTTTTGATACAATCTTTCAAAGGTTGATTCAAATTCTGGTCGGTATGTTAAATCGATATTCCACATAATGTCGACAAAACTACGTCTTAATATCGGATAAATAAAATTTTTAACTTATCCGATATTAAGCTTATTCAATCGTCATAGAACGAAGTTTTGTTCTGTAAGCTTCTAGTGCGATTGATTTAGAAATAAAACCATAATATTTTCCGTCTCTTAAAACTGGTAGGAAAGCAGATTTTGAGGTTTCGAATTTCTTCATTACAATTTCCATGCTATCTAGGGTAGAAATGGTTGTCAACGGCGTTTTCATTACATCCCTAATGGAGGTGTATTTTACGCGATAAGCATTGAAAATAATTTCGCGAATATCATTAAAGTGAACCACACCAATTAAATCTTTTTCATTATTGACAACTGCAAAAACGACTTGGTTAGAATGTGAAATAAGATCAACCAATTTGCTTAGGTTTTCATCTGGATGAACGGTCAAATAATCGCACTGAATGATGGTGTCAATTTCTAAAGTAGAAAGAATATTAGAATCTTTATTACTGGTAAAAGCATGTCCTTTTTTGGCCAATCCTTTGACGTCAAGCGAATATTTTTCGTAACGTTTAGAAATTGCAAAACTGATTGAGGAAACAATCATAAGTGGAATCATTAGTCCGTAACCTCCCGTAATTTCTGCAATTAAGAATATAGCTGTAAGCGGAGCATGAAATAAACCGCTCAAAATTCCGGCCATTCCCACCATTGTAAAATTACTAATTGGAAGTTTTGATAAGCCGATAAGTGTTATCAGTTTAGAAAAGAAATAGCCTAAATAAGATCCTAAAAATAGGGAAGGAGCAAAGTTCCCTCCATTTCCACCACTTCCGATCGTTAAACCAGAAGCAAAAACTTTAACCATTGCTGTTGCGCCAACAAACAAAAGTAAAATCCATTGATTGTTTCTAAAATCAGCAAACAAAGTATTGTCTAACAATTTCCCTGGATCTGTTTCAGATAATGTTTTAATGCTTTCGTAACCTTCACCGAATAAAGTTGGAAAAATAAAGATTAATAGAGCCAATAACGACGAACCAATGAAAGCTTTCTTGTATGGATTAATTTGCTGTTTGGCAAAATAATGTTCGACTCTTTGAAAATTTCTTGAGTAATAAATTGCCACCAATCCAGTAAGGACTCCCAAAATAACATAAAACGGTATATTATGATAATCAAATGTTTCTTGCTTTTTGAAGCTTAACAAAATGCTTTCGTCCAAAACAATAGCTGAAACTAATGCACCTGTAGCAGCAGAAATCATAATAGGAGTGAAGGCAGAAATACTAACATCGACCAATAAAACCTCAATGGCAAAAAGTACTCCGGCAATTGGAGCATTAAACGCGGCAGCAATTCCGGCAGCAACTCCACAACCAATTAACAAAGTTCTGTCTTTGTATTGCAGCTTATAATTTTGGGCAAAATTAGAACCAAAAGCAGCTCCCGTAATCACGATTGGACTTTCTAAACCGGCAGAACCTCCTAAACCAACGGTTAACGAACTCGTAACAATCTGTGCATACATTTGCTTTTTCGGAATAATACTTGCTTTTTTTGCAACTGCATAAAGTATCTGAGAAGTTCCTTTTTGAATGCTTCCGTTAAGGACTTTTTTTACAACAAAAACGGTTAATACAATACCAATAATAGGCAAAATACTGTTGATGAAGCTCAATTTCAGGATTCCGTTAATATAAGTTGCAAAAGAAAAAACGCTGTGTGCGAATGTTTTAAGGATAATTACAGCAAAAGCACAAGAGATTCCTGTTAAGACACTAGATAAAAAAAGGAACTGTTTTGGAGTCATTAAAGATTGAGCCAAAGCAATTATACTTTCAAGTCGTCTGAAATATTTTTTTATCATTCTGTTCTAAAATTATCGGTATTACAAAATTAGATTATAATTCTTGTTTTAAAAAAATAAAATCAAGAAACAATTAAAAACCAGCCGCAGCATCATCTCCTCTAAAGTCGGCACCACCTTCTAATTTGTTTTCTGGCAAAACTAAAATAGCATCTACTTTTCCGATAATTGGAGTAGGTTTTTCGTTAATAATATAATGTTTCGCTTTTAGTGCGCCGATGGTTTTGGTTTCAAAAGCATTTGGTTCAAAAGTAATTAAGTCCGGTAGCCATTGATGATGAAAACGTGGTGCATTTACAGCTTCTTGCATGCTTAATTTGTATTCGTAAACATTTAAAATGGTCTGTAAAACAGAAGTTATAATGGTTGAGCCTCCTGGAGTTCCTACGACCATAAATAGTTTTCCATCCTTTTCTACAATTGTTGGTGTCATAGAACTTAGCATACGTTTTTGCGGAGCAATGCTGTTGGCTTCATTTCCAACTAAACCAAACATATTTGGAGATCCAGGTTTAGCACTGAAATCATCCATTTCATTATTTAAAAAGAAACCTAATTCGTCGCAATAATACTTAGAACCGTAACCATCGTTTAAAGTTGTTGTTGCGGCAATTGCATTTCCAAATTGATCTACAATCGAGTAATGTGTCGTTTCTGTACTTTCAGCATAATTTACTTTTCCTTCTTTGATTTCGGTAGATAAAGTGGCTTTTTCAGGATTAAAACTTGCCATTCTTTCACGCAGGTAGTTTTCATCCAATAGCTCTTTTGTCGGAATTTTAACAAAATCGGGATCGCCTAAAAAGTAGCTTCTGTCAGCATACGCTCTTCTTTCAGCTTCAACAATTACTTGAATGGCATCTGGCGAATTGTGTCCCATTTTGGCTAAATCGTAAGATTCTAGCATTTTTAAAATTTGAGCCAAACAAATTCCGCCGCTGCTTGGCGGAGCCATAGAAGTGATTTTTAAATCTTTATATGTAAATTGTAATGGCTTTCTCCATTTCGCTTCATATTTAGCCAAATCAGCCATAGTGATAATGCCGCCTTTCTGCTGCAGATATTCGACTAGAATCTTTGCCGTTTCACCTTTATAAAATTCATTTCGTCCTTTCTTCTGAATTCGTTTTAAAGTTCTGGCTAATGCAGGGTATTTAATGGTATCGTTTTCTTTATAAGCTTTGGATGCTGGAGAATCTTCTCCGTTTATTTTTACAATGCTTTCATGATAATCTCTTAAGCTTTTCTCTTGTTTTTTAGTCACCACAACCCCTCTTTCTGCTAAAGCAATTACGGGTTCAAGAATTTTAGAAATTGGCATGGTTCCATATTTTTTATGCACGGCAAAAACGCCCGCAATTGTTCCTGGAACGCCAATAGCAAGTGCCGTTTGCGTACTTTTTCCTTTTATTACATTTCCTTCGCTATCTAAAAACATATCTTTTGTGGCTGCCAACGGTGCTTTTTCGCGGTAATCTATAGAACCAACCTCACCATTTGCTTTTCTGTAAACCATAAATCCACCGCCGCCAATATTTCCTGCGAATGGAAAAGCGACAGCCAAAGCCAATTCAGTTCCGACCATGGCATCAAAAGCATTTCCTCCATTTTTCATAATGTCGGCACCAATTTTAGAAGCTTCTTCGCGAGCAGAAACCACCATTGCTTTCGTAACGACTAATCCGGTTGGTTTTGAAATTTCTTGCGCAATACTGCTGTTGAGATATAAAAGTGCTATTAAAAATGTAATTTTTTTCATGTGTAGTACAATTAAATTGGGCTAGAGCGTAAGCAGTTTTTCTTTGGCTTGTGCTCTCATTTCTTCAAAGAAAAGGGTAAACTCTTCTTCAAATTCATCATAAAACTCGATAAGTTCTTCAACTGCAAACTGCATTTGGGAAATATTTTTGGATCTCCTGTCCATTTGCGTTAAAATGTGCTGAATTCCTTCGGTTGTGCGATAACTTACCAGCCAGTTTCGCTCAATCATGTAAGGCATTAAACCTTGTGTTTTTTCTGTTAAAATCTCGTAGTTATCGTGTAAGGAATGGTAAAAACGTTTGACAAAAAACTCCAGTTTTTCATCTGAATAATGCGCCCAGTTTTTGGCTAAAAAATGATCATAAACAATGTCGACAATCACTCCTGCATAATGATGGTATCTGTCATGAAGCCGTTTGGTGCTCTTTCTAAAAATATCGTGAGAATCGGTATAAGTATCTATGAAACGATGCAATAAAATCCCTTTTTGTACATCTTCAGGAAAATGCTCAAACTGCTTTCCGCGAATTCCGTCAGCCATAAAATTCCCGATTTTAATTAAATCATTTTCGCCAGAAAGGTATATGTGGGCTAAGAAATTCATTTTTTGTAGTTTCTAAGAATCTAAGTTTCTAAGATTCTAAGTTATTTAGTAAATGTATAAAAACTTTTTTAAAGGTGCTAAGGTTCTGAGGTACTAAGGCACTAAGGTTTTCAAACTTCCGTAAATAAAATACTAGAGATTTGCATCTTAGAAACTTAGCATCTTAGCATCTTAGAACCTTAGTATCTTAATATCTCAGCAACTTTTTTATATTTGTAAAAAAATAACCCTAACTCACAAAAATGACTTTAATAAAATCTATTTCAGGAATCCGTGGAACGATCGGAGGAAAAGTGGGAGATAATCTAACTCCTGTTGATGCAGTGAAATTTGCGTCGGCGTACGGAACTTTCTTAAAAAATAATATTGCTAAAGATAAATTGACTGTTGTAATTGGCCGTGACGCAAGAATCTCTGGGCCAATGATTCATAATTTAGTAGTGAATACTTTAATTGGTTTAGGAATTGATGTTATCGATCTTGGACTTTCTACAACGCCGACTGTTGAAGTGGCTGTTCCCTTAGAAAAAGCAGATGGTGGAATTATCTTAACAGCATCTCACAATCCAAAACAATGGAATGCTTTAAAATTATTAAATGCAAAAGGTGAATTCTTAAGCGGTGCTGACGGAGCAAAAATTCTTGAAATTGCAGAAGCAGAAGCTTTCGACTTTTCTGATGTGGATAGTTTGGGTGAAGTTATTTCTAATGATGCTTATATGGATATTCATATTGATGAAGTTTTAAACTTGCCATTGGTTGATATCGAAGCAGTAAAAGAAGCTAAATTTAAAGTAGTTGTTGATGGCGTAAATTCGTCAGGAGGAATTATCATTCCGAAATTGCTAAAATTAATGGGAGTTGAAGTAGTAGAATTGTACTGCGAACCAAACGGGCATTTTCCTCATAATCCAGAACCTTTAAAAGAACATTTAACGGATATTTCTGAGCTTGTTGTAAAAGAAAAAGCTGATTTTGGTATCGTAGTAGATCCAGATGTTGACCGTTTGGCTTTTATTAGCGAAGACGGAGAAATGTTTGGTGAAGAATATACCTTGGTGGCTTGCGCAGATTACGTTTTGAGCAAAACTCCAGGAAACACCGTTTCTAATATGTCATCTTCTCGTGCTTTAAGAGATGTTACCAAAGCGCACGGCGGAAGCTACGAAGCAAGTGCTGTAGGAGAGGTGAATGTGGTTGAATTAATGAAGAAAAATAATGCTGTTATTGGTGGTGAAGGAAACGGTGGAATTATCTACCCAGAATTGCACTACGGAAGAGACAGCTTAGTAGGAGTTGCTTTATTCTTAACGCATTTGGCAAACAAGAAAATGTCAGTTTCTGCTTTGAGAGCTTCTTACCCAGAATATTATATGAGCAAAAACAAAATTGAATTGACTCCGCAAATTGATGTTGATGCCATTTTAACTCAAATGACAGAGAAATATAAAAACGAAGATATTTCGACAATTGACGGTGTGAAAATTGATTTTGCTACAGAATGGGTTCATTTAAGAAAATCAAACACAGAACCAATTATTCGTATTTATACTGAAGCGCCTTCTCAAGATGCAGCAGATAAATTAGCACTAAGAATTATTGATGAAATTAAAGTAATTGCTGGAATCTAAGATTTTCAGTTTTTAATAAACAAAGCCTCTTTTGAAATTTCAAAAGAGGCTTTTATTTTTATCATTCCGTTAGGAATGTCTGGTCTGAATTATTTTCAAAATATTATTCAATGCGGTGTTTCCATCTTTTATGCGTCCACAAATAAAATTCCGGAGCTTCTAGAATTTGTTTTTCAACTTCTTTCAAATACATTTCGGTGATTTTGAAGTTTTCAAAATCTTTCGGATTATCGGCAAGAGAAATAAACGTGGCTTCATAAAATCCTCTTTTTACTTTTCTTACCTGTACAAATATCACAGCCAAATCATATTTTTTAGCCAATGTTTCGGCGCCTGTATGCACGGGAACTTCAACTCCCATAAATTTCATCGAATGAAAAATTCTTTCTAGTTTGGGCGATTGGTCACTTGCTAAACCGTACATGCTTAAAACGCCTTCACGCTGGTTTTTTGCCATTGTTGGAATTGCTTTTCTGGTTTCGATCATTTCTGTATTGTATTTAGATCGTATTTTTCGAACTAATTTATCAAAATAAGGATTTGCCAGTTTTTTATAAACGGCAACGCCTTGAAATCCAAGTTTTGGGTTAATGGTCAAAAGCCACTCGTAACTGGCATAATGTGAAGCCACAAGAATTACGCTTTTTCCTTTTCTGGCATAATCCAAAACAAGATCGATATTGGTTACATGAAATCTTCTTTCCATTTCTTCTGGAGACATGCTCATGGTTTTTACCATTTCTAGAAACATATCGCACATGTGTTTGTAGAATTTCTTTTCTATCACTTTTCTTTCAGCCTCGCTTAAATGAGGTAATGTAAGGGCCAAATTCTCGCGAACAACTTTTTTACGATATCCAATTACTCTGTATACCAAAAAACAGACAAAATCTGAAAAGAGGTAAAAAATAGGAAAAGGAAGTATAGAGATAAGCCAAAGTAATGGGTAGGCTAAAATATAAACAAGAAACTGCATGCAAATTTTTTTGACAAAGATAAATTAAAAATGATTATCGATCGATGTTTTGCTTTCTTGCTAACTTATCTTTAAGAATGATTATATTTACAATTCACAATAATTAATACTTATGAATATTATTTTAATAGCGATTATCGTTGCGAACGTTGTTATTAGTTACAAAGGTTTTAACGATCTTTATTTTTTTAGAAAATACGAATTTCATGTGGGAAGCATCCGTTCTGGAGAACAAATCAGAATGTTATCGTCTGGTTTTTTGCATGTAGATATGATGCATTTGATTTTTAATATGCTGACTTTGTATTTTTTTGCTCCTGTGGTTTTAAACTGGCTTGGCAATTTTTCTTTTCTTTTAGTTTATTTTGGAAGCTTAATTTTTGGAAGCCTTCTGACTATGTTATTTCATAAAAACGATTATAGTTATCGAGCAGTCGGAGCTTCTGGTGCCGTAACTGGAGTTTTATATTCTGCGATATTATTGCAGCCCGACATGATGCTTGGAATATTTTTTGTCATTCCGATGCCAGCTTATATTTTCGGAATTTTGTATTTATTATATTCGATTTATGGAATGAAGGCCAAAAATGACAATATTGGGCACACAGCACACTTTGGAGGTGCTATAGGCGGATATTTGATTACTTTGATCAAAATGCCATCCTTGTTTACAGACCATACATTGATGGTTATACTTTTGGCAATTCCGATTGTAATCCTTTTTGGAATGGCAAAATTGGGAAAATTGTAATGCTGGCATAACTTTTGGAATGTCTTTTTTAAATATTAAAATTTAACAAAAATGAAAAAACTAGTATTATTTTTAACAATCATGTTTATGACTATGTCTTACGGCCAAGAAATCAAACAAGTACCTCTAATTAATGTTAATGGAGAAGGAAAAGTAAAAGTAGCGCCTGATCAAGTTTGTATTTCAGCTTCTGTTGAAACAAAAGGGAATAATGCTAAAGACGTTAAAAAACAAAACGACGAAAAGATGGATGCTGTTTTAAAATTCATCAAAAAAATGAATATCCCAACAGCAGATTTCAAAACAAAACAAGTGGCTCTTAATCCGCAGTACGATTATGAGAAAAAGAAAACTTCTTATAACGCTACGCAAACGGTAGAAATCGTAGTAAAAGATTTAGCTAAATACGATGAGCTTATGGAAGGTTTGGTGCAACAAGGAATTAACCGAATTGACAGAGTTTCTTTCGAATCATCTAAATTAGCGCAATACCAATCTGAAGCTAGAAAATTAGCGATGAAAGATGCTAAAACTAAAGCAGAAGAATATGTTGCTGTATTAGGACAAAAAGTGGGTAAGGCATTTACAATTTCAGATAATTCTCAAGTGTACCATCCACAGCCAATGTATGCTGCTATGAGAATGAAAGAAGCAGATTCAATGGGAGCTTCAAACGAAACTTTAGCAATTGGCGAAATCGAAATTACAGCAAATGTTAGCGTAAGTTTTGTATTAGATTAAACGAATCGTAAAATTCCAAATTTTTAAAATTCCAAATTCCAAGTTTGAAATTTTAAATTCCCAATAAAAAAATCCAAATTCCAATTAAAAATGGAGTTTGGATTTTTTTTGCTCACACATAGCGCTTGTCCTCCTAAGCGAAGTCGAAGGATTTTATGCTAAATTATTATTGTATTTCCTTATAGTTTGTCCTTCGACTTCGCTCATGAAGACATAAAATGAGAATTGGAATTGACGCCAAAGCTTGAAATTTGGAATTTTAAAAATTTGGAATTTATACGAAAGTTTTGAATTTCAATATTGGAATTTAATAGACGTTTGGAATTTCAATTATTAGAATTTACAATTGGAAGTGTAAACCTAAATGTACTGCCTTTCCCTTGCTCACTTTCGACCCAGATTTCTCCCTGGTGAATATTTACAAACTCTTTACAGAGCAATAAACCTAGTCCGCTTCCTAGTTCGTTTTCGGTTCCCTTTTGCAGCACTTTTCCATTGATTTTGAATAGTTTTTCTTTTATGCTGTCGGGAACTCCGATTCCATTATCTGCAATAGAGATTTCTGCTTTTTGACCAGTCCTAACTAGTTTTACTTTAATCTCGCCGTTTTTGTCCGTGAACTTAATTGCATTACTTAGCAAATTTCGCAAGATGGTGCTAATCATGTTTTTATCTACTTTTGTTTCGATCAAATAGGGCGATTCAAATGTGATATTGATGTTTTTATTTAAAGCTGCATTTTTACTTAGTACAATATTCTCTTCAATTAAGGCATTTAAAAGTATATTTTTCGAATTGAAGGCAATCATTCCGGTTTGTACTCTTGACCATTCCAAAAGATTCTCCAGCAATTTGTAAATGTTTTTATTTGAATCGTGGAGCATTTCAGATATTTCCTTGATTTCTTCTCGGCTGTATTGTTCTATATTTTCGAGTAAAATTTCAGAAAGAGTAACCGAAGAACCCAACGGTCCTCTTAAGTCATGAGAAATAATAGAAAAGAACTGGTTTTTGTCATTTAGAAGCTTTTTAATTTTAAGATCTTGCTTCTCTTTAACCAAAAGTAAAAAGCCGACAATTCCAATTAAACTTAGTAGAAACAGGCAAATACTGTATAAACTATCAAATGTATCATTAGAAATAATAAGATTTTGAGGATATAAATAACGATGAACGGAACGTATAGCAATTAAAATTTCGAATCCCATGTAACACAAAACATAAAAAGTCTTGAAGAAGCTTTTTTCCTTTTCTGAAAAATAGGTGATTGTGGGTAATAGATAGATGAAAAATATACCCACTCCGCCAATAATAACGCGGGTATTCATTGTAGCATCAAAAAGTGTGGCAATATTAAAAAGCACTATTGCTGCCGCGGTTATCGCAATTTGAAAACGGTAAAGCTTTTTTGCGTGCGTTTTAATAAGAGACAACATCGCCATCGTTTCAAAACAACAGGCAGCAAAAATCATTGAATTTGCAATATTTATAGAAGCAAAATCGGGGATTATATTTCGTAAAAGCGCTAATATCCACGCTAGCGTAAGTATTAATTTACCTGAGCCAAACCATTTTAAAGTCTTTCTGTTATCGCTAGTGGCATACGAAAAGGAAAAACTGAAAATAAGTACGCAGGTAAATAAATTGCCCCAAAAGTAAAGTAGAAATATAGTTTTTGGATCTACTGGTAAGAGTTCGAACATTTACAGGGATTTTGCTTTTTAGAAATCGATTTTACAAATATACAAATAAAGTAAACATTCAAGTCAGTAATGGCGGGACTGGGACGGTGTTCCGACATATTTAACAATTTGTTTTCTTTGAAATATGCTCTAATAATAATCTGTTGTAAAAATTAACCGCAGCTTATATTTTAATTAACCCGATATATTTTGGGTATTTTTTTAGACTGCGATTTTCTTTTTGAAAATTATAAAAAAACAAAATAAAAAGAAAGAATTAAATTACATGAAAAATGATTTCTTAGATTTGTAGTAGGTACCACAAAATTATCGTTATGCCACTAATTGAACAATCAGAATATAATTCTCCTTCTATTATTCATCGCAATAGGCATATTTCTACTATTTATGCTGCTTTGATTAAGAAGTTTGAAGTTCCTAGATATACCAGAGAGAAGAAGGAATTAAGCGACGGCGATTTTATCAATATCGACTATATAATCAACGATCGTAAAAAAGCGCTTATTTTATGTCACGGTTTAGAAGGCGATTCTAGAAGAACGTACAATAATAGCTGTGCTGCCTATTTTCAAGAGCAAGGATTTTCTGTTTTTGCTTGGAACAATCGAACTTGTGGCGGAGAAATGAATCGGCTCCCAAGATTGTATCATCATGGCGCTGTTGATGATTTGGATGAAGTCGTTCAGTTTGTTTTAAAAAAAGGATTCGAAGATATTTATCTAATTGGATATTCTATGGGAGGAGTGCAGCTATTGAATTATTTAGGCTGGACAAAAATCGATACGCGCATTAAAGCAGCCGTTTCTATTTCGGTGCCAACGCATATTGCTACTAGCGCAGAGGTGCTCAAACAAGGTTTTAATAGAGTCTATCTAAAGAACTTTACCATTGATATTAAAAAGAAACTGAAATACAAAGCCGCGCAATTCCCTGATTTTATCAATCGTGATCAAATAGATAAAATTACTTCTTTTGATGAAGTCGATCAGTATTTTACTGCGCCATTGCATGGTTTTGCAAGCAAAGATGATTATTACCATCGTGTTTCTCCAGAGTTTTCGCTTAAAGATATTACCACGCCCGTTTTAATTATTAATTCGCTCGACGATCCTTTTTTAGGAGAAAGATGTTATCCAAGAACAATTGCGAAAGACAGTAAATTTGTTTATCTCGAAACGCCAAAATACGGCGGACATTGTGCTTTCCCGCTTCGTGATTCTATGTATTCTTATGCAGAAAAAAGAGCTTTTGAATTTTTTGAATCGTTCAAGTTTAGCGACACATTAAGTCTAAAAAACCAATAGGCTATTCATCGCCAGAATTTTCAATTTCAGAGGGAGCTTTCTTTCGAATGCTCGTGCTTAAGTAAAAAAACAACCTAATGGTATGATTCATGTCATATTGATAGCCTGAATATTTCTGCTGATAAACATTCATATAACCAAAATCGTAACTCCATTTCGGATTGATATTTTTTTTAATTCCGATAAAAAAACGGTTTTGATCAAAGGTATTGTAAACCACTTCTTCGCCAAAATGCAATAGAATTTCATCTGAAAGAACCATTTGAGGCCAAGATTTTTTATCTGAAATTCGGAAAGTAAAGCTCATTAAATAGCGAATTCTATTCGTAAAACGCCAGTCTCCGCTCGGCTTATCATCGACAATCTTTTCTTGCCAACGCTGCTCATTTCGTAAACGTTGCAAAATGCTTACGTTTCCAAATTTAGCATTCAATTGCGCCTGCTGATAGATTCTATTTTCGTCTGCAAAAGTGCTCCAGTCAGGATTCGAAGGCGCTAGCCACATATGCGCATATCCTAGATTTATAGAAACATTTGAATTCGGAAGGTAACTGATACCGCCTCTTATGAAATAAAAACTAGGATCGGCAACAAAATCATTGCGTCTAATATGAAAGTCACCAATTACCCCCCAATGATCTGCAAATTTGGTAACCGTATTAATTGAAACCCAAGTCTGAACCTGTTGGTTAATTTCTTTTTTTTGATCGGTTAGTCCTACTACCGCTAAAGGAATCACGAAGAGAAGGATTCCGATAAAATTGTTTTTCATATAGAACGATAGAAATTAGTTAAAGTAAATTTCTTTTAGAATCAAATAGAGGCATCGCGTAAACAATTATAGCGTAAAGATATTCTTTTTTTGTGAGAATTTATGTTGTTAATTGGAGTTTTAATGTGTTTTATATCAAGAGATTGTAGTTGTATACTGGTTTTAATCAAAAAAATTAATCATTTGATTAAAAAATCTGTTTAATGCATTGTAAAATAAATTATATTTGTAAGTAAATTATTAAATTAAAAATTTAAATGTCTGAAAGAAAAGATGCTACGACAGAAGAAAGAATAAAAACTGCAGCAAAAACTGTTTTTTATAAAAAAGGTTTTGCCGCTACCAGAACAAGAGATATTGCGGAAGAAGCAGGTTTGAATCTTGCTTTGCTGAACTATTATTTTAGAAGCAAAGCGAAGCTTTTTGAAATTATAATGGCAGAAACCTTATCGGGTTTTATTAGCAGCATGAAAGTGATTTTGAATGATGAAAAAACTTCGTTGGAGGAAAAAGTGGCAATTATTGCCGAAAGATATATCGATTTTATTAGCGCTGAACCAGAAATTCCAACTTTTATTCTGACTGAAGTTCGAAACAATCCCGATGGACTTTTGAAGAAACTGCCTATTAAAGAAATTGTAAATGAGTCGGTTTTTATCAGGCAGTTTCAACAAGCCGTTCAGAATAAAAAAATAGCAGAACCTAATCCGTTGCATTTTATAATGAATCTTATGGGATTAGTGGTTTTCCCTTTTGTAGCAAAACCCATTATTATGGGTAGCAAAAATTTAGAAACGACTCAGTTTCATGATTTGATGCAAGAACGCAAGAAAAAGATCCCCATTTGGATTGCTATGATGTTTGCTGCTGTATAATACTAACTGGAGTTAATTTATTTTATGATGAAGAAATTATATTTTAAATATATCGGAATCTTGTTTTTTATGACGATACAAGCACAGACTTTGACTATCGATCAAAGTTACAAGTTGGCCGTCGAAAATTATCCTTTAATCAAACAATATGAACTCATTGAAAAAAGCAAAGAATATACTTTGAGTAATGCCAATAAAGCCTATTTGCCTCAAATAAGTATTACAGCAATTGAAGGATATATTTTTGGTGATTTTCCAACTTTAGGAAATTCTGGAAATGATAGCAAATTTAAGTTCATAGGCCTTGGACAAGTAAATCAAACTATTTGGGATGGAGGAGCCACCAAAACGCAAAAGAAGATTATTGAAGCTTCTTCAAATACAGATAAAGCCTCTGTAGAAGTATCCCTTTATGATCTTCGATCGAGAGTCAATCAGCTTTATTTTGGCGTATTGCTTATTGATGAACAGCTCAAACAGCTGGAAATACAAAATAAAATCCTTTCTAATAATATAGACAAGGTAAAAAAGCTTCACGAAAATGGTTTGGCCTACAAAACAGATGTTGATGAAATGAAAGCCGAACAGCTCAATTTGAGCCGACAGAAAAAAGATTTTGAATATACTAAATCAGGTTATCAAACGATGCTTTCGTATTTGATTGGGAAAAATATCAATCAAGAAAAATTAGAAAAGCCTTTTAATTCTATAGCGATCGATACCATTATTAAACGTCCAGAGCAATTGCTTTATGCAAGTCAGCGCAATCTAATTAATGCACAATCCGAAATGCAGAAAGTAAGCCTAATGCCAAAAGTTGGTTTGCTTGGCGCAGGCGTAGTTTTGGCACCTGGAATTAATTTGGGAACCAATAAAATTTCTACCGTTGGAGTTGCCGGAGTAAGTGTTGGATGGGATATAAAGGGATTGTATAAAAACTCAAACGAAAAAGAACTTACCAAACAGCAATTGAAAAAAGTAGAAGTGCAGGAAGAAACCTTTCTATTTAACACCCGATTTCAAATGAATCAAAAAGTAGCAGATATCCAAAGGCAGAAAGCCATTTTGAAAGACGACGATGATATTGTAAAACTGCGTCAGGCCATTCGAGAAGGATATCAATTAAAATATGACACAGGAGCTGGACCGCTAATTGATTTACTGAATTCGGTTGAAAAAGAAGGAAACGCACGCGCTGAAAAAGCCATGCATGAAGTTCAATTGCTTATGTCAGAATACGAGTATCAAATAATTAAAGGAAATTAACTCTATATATTATGAAAAAGATAAAGCTTTTATATTTTCTTACGCCCATGATTTTCATGTTTTCGTGCCACAATACAGAAAATGATTTTGATGCTTCGGGATCTTTTGAAGCTGTTGAAACGATTCTGTCAGCAGAAGCAAACGGTCAGATTTTACAATTGAATGTCGAAGAAGGGCAGCAATTGGAAGCAGGACAAAAAGTAGGATTTATAGATAGCACGCAATTGGCTATTAGTAAAATGCAATTGCGACAGAATGAAAAGGCGATTTTGAGCGGAAAACCTCAAATACAAATTCAGACGGAAAGTTTAAAAAGACAGCTTGACAATGCGATTTTAGACCGTAATCGAACTGAAAAATTGGTAAAAGGTGGAGTAGCTTCTCAAAAACAATTGGACGATGTAAATTCTAAAGTTGCCGCATTGCAAGCTCAGATTACGGCGCAAAAAAGTTCGTTGGAAACCACAACAGAAAACTTGACACAGCAAGGAAATACAGTTGGAGTGCAGTTAAAAGGAATTCAAGATCAGTTGAGCAAAAGTGTCATTGTAAATCCGATTAAAGGAACGGTGTTGGCAAAATATGCCGAACAATATGAAATGGCCGTCATGGGAAAACCATTATACAAAATCGCCAATCTTGAAACGCTAGATTTAAGAGCTTATATTACAGGAACGCAATTGCCGCAAATTAAAATAGGACAGCAAGTAAAAGTGCGTATTGACCAAGGTGAAAAGAAATACAAAGAGTATCAGGGAACCATTGGTTGGATTTCGAACAAATCGGAATTTTCGCCAAAAACAATCCCAACCAAAGATGAACGAGCCAATTTGGTTTACGCTATTAAAGTGCGTGTAAAAAATGATGGCTACCTGAAAATTGGGATGTACGGAGAAGTTCTTTGGTCCAAATAAAATAAAAATATGGCTTCAGTTACCCTAGAAAATATTACTAAAAAGTATGGTGATTTTGTCGCTGTAGATGAGGTTTCTTTTGAAGTCCAGAAAGGAGAGCTTTTTGGATTAATTGGCCCAGATGGCGCAGGAAAAACTTCGATTTTTAGAATCTTGACCACATTATTGTTGCCCGATGGCGGAAGTGCTACGGTTGAAGGTCATGATGTTGTAAAAGGTTTTCAGGAAATTAGAAATAAAGTGGGGTATATGCCTGGAAAATTCTCTTTGTATCAGGATCTGACAGTAAAAGAGAATCTTGATTTTTTTGCGACTGTTTTTGGTACTACGCTCGAGGAAAACTACGATTTGATTAAAGATATTTACGATCAGATAAAACCGTTTAACGATAGACGTGCTGGAAAACTTTCGGGCGGGATGAAACAGAAATTGGCTTTGTGCTGTGCTCTAATTCATAAACCTGAAATTTTATTTCTGGATGAACCCACAACAGGAGTTGACGTAGTTTCTCGAAGTGAATTTTGGGAAATGCTCGAAAAACTTAAAATGCAGAATATTACAATTGTAGTTTCAACTCCATACATGGATGAAGCAAAATTATGCGATCGAATTGCACTTATCCAAAACGGAAAAATAATGACAGTTGATACGCCAGAGCAAATTATAAAAAGTTTTCCGAAACCCCTTTTTGCTGTAAAAGCAGAAAATATTTATAAGCTTCTGCAAAACTTGAGAACCGAAAAAGAAATTGAGAATTGCGATGCTTTTGGAGAGTTTTTACATCTTACGCTCATATCGGCAAAAGCAGATGTTGAAACGGTTAGAACGATCATAGAAAAGTATAATCCTGAAAATTTAGAAGTAAAAAAAATAGAACCCACTATCGAAGACAGTTTTATTCGCTTAATGCGTGAACAGAACAATTCGACCGAACCAAAAGAAATGCTGAATGGAAAATAAAGCTATTATTTGTAAAGACTTAACCAAGCAGTTTGGTGATTTCAAAGCGGTTGATAAAGTTAGTTTTGAAGTCAGCGAAGGGGAGATTTTTGGTTTTTTGGGAGCCAATGGAGCTGGAAAAACCACCGCAATGCGAATTCTCTGCGGACTTTCTTATCCGTCTTCGGGAGAAGCTAGCGTAGCAGGATTTGACGTTTACAATCAGCAAGAAAAAATTAAAAAGAATATTGGTTATATGAGTCAGAAATTTTCTCTATATGATAATCTTACTATTCTAGAAAATATTGAATTTTTTGCAGGTGTTTATGGGGTTTCTCGACAAGAGATTAAAGAAAGAAGCGATAATTTGATTCAAACTTTAGGTCTCGAAAAAGAAGCAAAAAAGTTGGTTGGCGGATTGCCTTTGGGTTGGAAACAGAAATTGGCTTTTTCTGTTGCCGTATTTCATCGTCCTAAAATTGTTTTTTTGGATGAACCTACCGGTGGAGTAGATCCGATAACTCGAAGACAGTTTTGGGAAATGATTTATGAGGCCGCTGCCAACGGAATCACAGTTTTTGTAACAACGCATTATATGGATGAAGCTGAATATTGCGATAGAATTAGCATTATGGTCGACGGACGCGTGGCTGCAATAGATTCTCCGTCAGCACTGAAGAAACATTATAATGCCGTATCTATGGATGAAGTTTTTTATGAATTGGCACGAAATGCCCAAAGAACATCAGATTAGTATGAAAAGATTTTTGGCTTTTATTCGAAAAGAATTTTATCATGTTTTTAGAGATCAGAGGACACTTTTGATTCTCTTCGGACTTCCTGTGGCTCAGATTGTTCTTTTTGGTTATGCTTTGAGCAGTGAAGTCAAAAATATCGGAATTGCGATTCAGGATAATTCGCATGATATTCATACCGAAAAAATCATAAGAAAGATAGAATCAAGCTCTTATTTTCATATTGAAAATCCGATTCTAAATTACAACGATATTGAGAGTAGATTTAAAGACGGAAGCATCAAATGTGCAGTCATTTTTCCTTCCAATTTTGGTTCCGATTTGAAGCGTCTTGGGGGAGCAAAAATTCAAGTAATTGCCGATGCATCCGATCCGAATACGGCAACCATTGTCACCAATTATTTAAACGCCATTGTTAGAGATTATCAGCAAGAATTAAATCCAACAGCAAGACTAAATTATCAAATTGTTCCGGAGTTAAGACAGCTTTATAATGAACAGCAGAACGGTTCGCTTAACTTTATTCCAGGTGTAATTGCTTTGATTTTTATGATTGTAAGTACTGCATTAACTTCGGTTTCGGTTGTGCGCGAAAAAGAATTGGGAACGATGGAAATTCTGCTCGTTTCGCCTTTCAAACCCATAATGGTATTGATTGCAAAAGCGATTCCGTATTTAGTGCTTTCTGTAATTAATTTTGTAATCATTATTTTTCTTTCGGTTTATCTGCTTGATGTAGAGATTAAAGGGAGTTTCCTGCTGCTTTTTGCAGAAAGTATTTTGTTTATCATAACCTGCCTTTCGCTCGGTCTAGTGATTTCAAATGTTACAGATTCGCAACAAACGGCAATGTTAATATCGATGATGGGAATGATGTTGCCCACATTAATTTTGACCGGATTTATGTTTCCATTAGAAAATATGCCTTGGATTTTTCAAGCTGTTTCGCATTTAATTCCGTCACATTATTACTACATCATTGTAAAAGCCGTTATGCTTAAAGGTTTAGGTTTTTCTTATGTCTGGAAAGAAACGCTTATTCTTGTTGGAATGACGATTTTATTACTGACGATTTCTTTGAAAAAATTTAAAATTAGACTCTCATGAAAGTGCTTCGTTTTATATTACAGAAAGAATTTCGACAGATATTTCGAGACAAAACCATATTGGCAATGATGTTTTTTGTTCCGATTTTCCAGCTTGTTATTTTGCCTTTGGCTGCTAATTTTGAAGTAAAAAGCGTCAATATTGTTTATGTCGATCACGATCATAGTTCCTATTCTCAAAAATTAATCAATAAAATTGGTTCTTCAGGATATTTCCATATTGTTGGAACGCCATCATCTTATTTAGAAGCTTTGGAATTTATAGAAAGAGCAGATGCCGATTTAATTTTGGAAATCCCTTCTGGGTTTGAGCGAAACTTAGTTAGAGAAGGAAGCCAGAAAGTGAATATCGCGGCAGATGCCATTAACGGAACGAAGTCTAATATCGGAAATGCGTATCTAAATGTTGTACTGGCCGATTTTAGCAATGATCTTGATGTTCGGGTAAAATTACCGCAACAATTAAGTGCCGTTTCACCCTCTATCATTACGTTGAATAGCACCAATTGGTATAATCCGAGAGCAGAATATAAATATTATATGGTTCCAGGTATTTTGGTGTTGCTGCTTACTTTGATTGGCGGATTTATCACGGCATTAAATATTGTAAAGGAAAAAGAAATAGGCACAATCGAGCAGATTAATGTAACGCCAATTCAGAAATGGCAATTTATTTTAGGAAAACTGATTCCTTTTTGGATTGTTGGAATGATTGTTTTTACCATTGGTCTGATTGTAATGTATTTGATTTACGGCATATTTCCCGCAGGAAGTCTTTTGGTTTTATATCTCTTTGCAGGCGTTTATTTAACGGCATTATTAGGTTTGGGACTTCTTATTTCTACCTTTGCCGATACGCAATTGCAGGCCATGTTTATTGCTTTTTTCTTTATGATGATTTTTATGCTCATGAGCGGTTTTTTTACCAGTACCGACAGCATGCCAAATTGGGCAAGAACCATTTCTGAATTTACTCCTGTAACGCATTTTATAAAAGTAGTTCGTCTTATTGTTTTAAAAGGAAGTGGTTTAACAGAAGTTGGGTCTGAATTATTATACTTGTTTATTTTTGCTATTGTATTGAATGCTTTGGCGATTTATAATTACAGAAAAACAAGTTAATTGGATATTTTTAAAAATTATTTTTATAAGGAAAAACCCCAGCGGGGTGAAATATTTATAGCATTACGATAATGCAAATGAAAAAAAAGTTCCAGAGGAGCGACATATCTTTTTAAATCTTAGTATATGTCGCCCCTCTGGAGCTTTATGTTGTAAATGTTTATTTTTTGCTACAAATATTTCGCTTCTCTGAAGCTTACTAAAAGACAGTTTTTTTGAAACAGCCTTTTTTCATTTAAAAGTTATTTCGCTAAAATTTCTTTTATCAATTTCGTAAGTTCATCAGATTTTGATATAAACGGACTATGCCCAGAATTGATCGTGTAAGTATCTGTAATTCCGGCATCTTTAGCCATTTTCTGCTGAAAATTGTACGTAATCGTATTATCGGCAGTGGTGAAGATGTAATATTTTTTTCCTCCCAAATTATAATCTTCTGTTTTATAAGTTAAAGGAGTTCCAAGCGGAATTGTAGGCTCTGCATTGTATTTGGAAACAAGAAATTGCTTTTGAACATCTGTCGCATCTTGAGCAAATATTTTAGGAAGATTAACTTCTGGATTTACAATTCCTGCCAAAGTTTGATCTTCAGATAATTGTAATGATGGAGGCAAAAGTGAAGCCGTATCCATTTGAGAATAATCTAAAACACTTTTTCCGCTTTGAGGAATAAAACCTGCAACATAAATCAGCTTTTTGATTTTTTGCGGAACTTCGGCAGCAGTTTGAGTAATTACTGCTCCGCCTAAACTATGACCAATTACAATTACAGGTTCGTTGTAGGCATTAATGGCTTTTTTTACTTCATCGACATACGCTTTAAATGAAACTTGATAAGCAGGAGTTGCATCTTCTCCATGTCCAGGAAGTTTTACCACAGTAACGTTATAGCCTGCAGCTTTAAGATCTTTTTCGGTTTGATCCCAAACGTAAGATGCTTGCCACGCGCCATGCACTAAGACAACAGGAGATTTTTTAGCATTTACATTATTATCATCATTTGTACATGATGCACTAGAGATTGTAGTAAACAACATCAGAAAAAGTTTTGATATTGTTTTTAAAGATTGAGAATTCATTTTTGATTTTTTCATTGTTTTTAAAATTTTCATTGTATTGTTTTTTAATAAAATTGGATGTCTTTTTTAATTAGGAAAGAACATCAAAACCATTTAATACAGTGGCGAGAAGAGTGTAAGCTCCAACTAAAAATATAAGTTCGGCAACTCCGTCTTGTCCTAGTATTTCTCTGCCAAGATTATAAGCGGAGTCTGGAACGATTCTGCCTTTGACTAGAATTGTAGCGATTTCATAAGCTATAACTTCTTCTTGATTTAATTCAGTTGGACGAATTCCTGATGCCATTGATGCCACGGCTTGATCGGAAAAACCGAGATGTTTTGCCATGATTTCATGTGCATAAAGTTCGAAGCGAGCGCCAAAAGCAGCACCAACCGTAAGAATAGCAACTTCTCGGACTTTTTTAGCAAGTGTGGCATGATTGTCTAAAGAACGTACGAAACTCAGAGCAGGAATTCCGAATTGAGGAAAACCAAGCATTGGAGGAAACGGACCTGTTAAAGCGCCTTCGTTATTAACCATTGAAACTGGTCCTTGGCTTGTTGTAATGAGTTTTACAACTTCATCATGAACATAGCGAACTTCGGCGTTCATGTCTTCTGGATGTATAGGATGCACTCTCATAATAATGTTTCTTAGAGATTAGCGAAGATTTTCTTCAAATTGTCCATCAATTAAAATGAAAACAACTCGACAAACTTTTCCAGATCGATTGCTCCACGCATGATTGGTTCCGCGTTGTACAATAATGTCTCCTGCTTTTGCGGTTGTTTCGTCTTCGTCAACAATTAAGGTCAACTCGCCGTCGAGCACAATTCCGTAATCAACAGTTTCGGTTTTATGCATTAAAGGATGAGGAGCATTTCCGCCAGCTTTTGAAGCCTGTTCACCACTCATGGTTTTAAAATGTTCAAGAGCTTGTTCTTGGGTCAGATTTCGAATTTCATCACCTTCTGGCGGAAAATCAATCACTCGTATTCTTGTTCCATGTTTTGGAGGACCTAGGATAAGTCCGTTTTCTTCAGGATCTTTAGAAATACTGTCTATTAAAGCAGGAGTTTGTTTGGTATTCCAAACCTCATGAAATTTGGCTCCATTTGGTCCGCCAACCATATAGGTTCTCGTTGGAACTTCGTCAGAAACTATAATCGCTTTTCCGTCTGAATTATGCCCTGTTACAATGCGTCTGAATGTTGTATTGGTTTCCATGATGATCGAGGTTTAGATTTTATTTTTTCTGAATACAAATGCACCTAAATAATGAAAAAGAACTCCAACTGCCCAAGCAGAAGTTGACCAAAGCGGCCAAGGATAAGTTGTGTCTGTTAAATACCAGATAAGGAAGATTATTGGAGTTGCTAATAAGAAAGCAAGAAAATGAATTTTGAATCCTAATTTTGGATTGTTTGCTTTTGCGTCGATGTTAAATTTAGTTTTCATGATTAAGTTTTTTAATGATTAGTAATAGGTTGTTTTTTTATTGATTGCTTTTAATTGTTTGATTTTCAATTTATTTACATGACAAAGGTAGAGTGGGTAATGCGGAAACATCATTGACTTTGGTTAAGAACGAATCTGTTATTTTTAGAAAGAAAACATTTTTTATTTAGCAGAATAAAATCTAATTTTAGAGAAGTTATTCTTCTTAACATATTGCTATGGATGCACTTAAAACAGTTATAACATCTTTTGTTCCGATGTCTGATGAAGAGTATAATTTGATGCTTCCAATTATTGAAAGGAGGGAAGTGCCAAAAGATACCGACCTTTTGCAACAGGGAGAAATCTGCCGTCATATTTACTTTATCGAAAGTGGTTTTTTCAGAATGTTTTATGTTGATTATAAGGGAAACGAAATCAATTGCCGATTTGCAAAACCAAATGATTTTCTCGTAGATTTCGCTAGTTTCATTACGCAAAGAACAGCGCAGTACTATTGCAGAGCGATGGAAGATTCGAAAGTAATTGCTTTAGAATACGAAAAGGTTGAAAACCTATATCATAGTTGTCCCAATTGGTCAAAATTTGGAAGATTAATAGCCGAATATGCTTATCTAATCATTATAGAGAGAGAAGAAATGCTTCATTTTCAAACTCCCGAAGAACGTTATAAAACCATTTTAAAAAAAGAGCCTCATCTTTTTCAAATGGTCTCACAAAATCAGCTTTCGTCTTACATTGGCATTAAGCCAGAATCTCTTAGCCGACTTCGTAAACGAATGATTGGGAAGTGATTAAAGTATAACGGAAGACAAAAAATTATCTTCCGTTATTATAATTCAGCAGTAATGTATCGAATTACTTTTTCTTAACTAACCAGCTTTCCACTGCTTTCGAAAAATCGGCTACATCGATAGGATGTCTGCTTGTTATAAGATTAGCGTCGACTACTACGGGCTGATCAGAAACAATTCCGCCTGCATTTTTTAGATCAATTTGAATGTTCCAATATCCCGTCAGTTTTCTTCCTTTTAGAATATCAGCCGAAGCTAATACAACTGGAGCGTGACAAATAGCGGCAATCAATTTTCCAGATTTATTAAAATCCTGAATAAATTTAATCACGTCTTTGTCATAACGAAGGTTATCAGGATTCCATGCGCCTCCTGGAATAAATACGGCATCATAATCGCTCACTTTAATCTGGTCTGCTGTGTGGTCAAATTTGATCCATCCAACAGGCTGTAAATACTGAATCGCCATAACATGTGTTTTTGCCATTTCGGGACTGCTTAATCCATATCTTGCAGGTGCTGGATTGTATTTTGGTGATACAATGTCAACTTGAGCACCTAATTCTTTAAAATACCAAACAGGTCCTGTCAGTTCTATTTCTTCAAAACCGTCTGCCGCAAGAACTGCGATTTTTTTTCCTTTTAAAACCGTTTTATCTTTTACGGGAGTAAAAAAGAAAGCTCTCATAGCCTCGTTTCCTGGTGCATTCAATAATGCAGAAACGGGCATTACAGAAACATGAGATGCTGTTGCTAATTGGTTGATCACTTCTAATTTATGATCGATATCTTGAGCTTGAGCATCTGTTAATGCTGCGGCACTTAATAAACTTGCTGTCATAATTTGTTTTAATTTTTTCATGATTTTTTATTTTAACTATTACTACTGATTTTTTTTATTCCCTTGTCATTGGAGCAAATTCGATAAGATTATGCAGTCCGTTTTGAAAAGGAGGTTTCTTAATGCTGGTTTCCAAATATTCAATTACAGGTTTGATAGGAGGAAAGTTGAGGTGGTATTGAAAAGAGTCATTGCTTCTGAATTTCTCATAGGTTACAAACTGGGTTTCATCTCCTTCAATTTCAGAAAGCTGATAGGTAACTACGCCAGGTTCACTTCTAAATTGTGGCATTGCGACGTGATAGGTGTCTTTGAAATTTTGCTCAGTTCCCTTTTTTCCATCAACAAACAGCATTATCACAAGTTGGTTGTCTTCTTTTTTGGAGGTTTTACGCCATTGTTCTTTTGTTAAAGGTTCGAGGTCTTTTACATAATAGATTTTAGGCGAAGCTTTTAATGATTTTTCGGTTAAAGACTGTAAAGCTTTTGCTTGTTTGTTTTTGCTGAAATTTTCTAATTGGCTTTTTCCATTCCATCTTTCAATCAACCATAAAATGTTAGGTTTTTCCTGTTCGTAAAAAGCTTCCGCCATTATATTATCTTTAGACAAAAGAGAAGCGGTTACGTAATCTTTCAAAGCTTTTCTGAATTGTTCTGAAGCATTTTCTTTTACTTCATACATCGTTAATTTAGAAATGGTTTCAGAAGCTGATAACTGTTCTAAAAGTGCTTCGCCAACCGCTCTTGCCGATTGCGGATTCTGTCCTGTAACCAAGCGTTCGTCAACTGTAAAATGTGTCTGCCATAAACCCGATTTTTCAAAAATGGCTCCTCTTTCTATCAATTTAGATTCTAATGAAAAGGGTGCGGCTTTATCTAGTTTTACAGCGGTTTCTTCTTCATTCGTAAAAGCATTGATTTTTTTGCCATCTACAAGATATTTATCATCAGTCAGTTTAATATTTAAAAGACCTGCTGAGCCATGTGAAACTGCGCTAATGATTCCGTTATTGGCGTAAATTTTTGTCGCAATTGCAGTCAATTGTTTATTGTTTGGCAAATCCCACATGGCACCGTGACCGCCCGCAAAATGTATGGCAACGTAATTTTCAGGATTTATGTTTTCTGGCTTCAACGTATTTTCTATTTTATGCCGATATTCTGTATCAAGCCAAAACTTTTTGTTGGTCGAATCGCTTAAATTGAATCCTTCCACTGGTGCTTTACCACCTTTCGGACTGACAAAATCAACTTCATATCCAGCATTCACGAGTATATCCCAAGGATGCGTTACTTCAGAAAGATAAAAACCTGTCTTTTCTCCTGTATTTCCCTTTTTAACGTGATTGGTTACCACGAATAAAATTTTCTTTTTCATGCTATCAGAATTTTTAACTTTAACACTGGCTGTAATAGTCGTAAACACGCAAAGCGCAACTATCAAGACTTTTTGGGTGATTGATTTATGTTGTATTGTTTTCATACTGTCTAATTTTTCGGTTATCTCTTAAACAAATTTCCATTTTACATATTCGGTAGAAGTTGATTGAAATCACTATAAAAGTGTGATTACGATCACTTTGTGTTTTAAAACAAGGCAAAATTATATCGCCCATTCTTCTCCAATCATTGACTTTGGTTAAGAAGAGTATTTTAATTATGAATTATGAATTAGATTAAATTCTAGACAATTTTATTCAACATAGCCCAAGGTTTCAACCTTGGGTACACAATCAGAAGCGTTTATCGATGCGTCCCAATGGTTGAAACCATTGGTTATGTTTTGAAGATTACTGGGAAGTCCCAGCGGGACGGAATATTGGTAGGAATTTATTTTGCGGTTTGTAAAAGAGCTCCGTAGGTGCGAAATATGTCGCTCCGCTGGAGCTTTTAATTTAGGGACGTAATTTTATGCCTATAAATATTTCGCTCTTCCAGAGCTTTTAAACGTTTTTGTAAAAGCTCCGATTTAAAAACATAGCCCAAGGTTTCAACCTTGGGAACACAATCAGAAACGATTATCGACGCGTCCCAATGGTTGAAACCATTGGTTATGTTTTGAAGATTACTGGGAAGTCCCAGCGGGACGGAATATTGGTAGGAATTTATTTTGCGGTTTGTAAAAGAGCTCCGTAGGTGCGAAATATGCCGCTCCGCTGGAGCTTTTAATTACGGATCTTGTTTTATTTCTATAAATATTGCGCTCTTCCAGAGCTAGTTATTAAGATAAAGCCTGCTAAGCGTTTCTCGGCAAACTCCGAGATATTCTGCGATATATTTTTTAGGGATTTTTTGCAAGATGCTCGGGTAATAACTTGCGAACTTTTCATAACGCTCTTTCGGATTGTCTGATAATAGAGAAATAATTCTTTTTTGCTGTGAAGAATAAAGAAGGGTAAGTTTCATTCTAAAAAAGTGCTCCATTTTATGAAGTTCAGAAGCTAGTTTTTCTCTTGCATAAAGTGTGAGGCATAGTATTTCGGCATCTTCCATACAAACAATATTTATGGTCGATTCTGATTGATTGAAATAAGCGTTATAATCTGAAATCCACCAATTTTTTATGGCAAATTGAAGAATATGTTCTTTGCCGTCTTTATTGATATAAAATGCTCTAAGCGTACCTTTTATGATCCAATATTCGCATTGCACTTTGTCGCCGCTTTGAATGAGATATTGATGTTTTTTTATTTTCTTTTTGGTAAAGAAAGTTTTGATATAAGCAAATTCATCATCGCTTACAGGAGTAATTTCTTCAATATGATTTCGCAGCTGATCCATAGACAATACATTATTTTGGGGATTAAGTATTTAGATATCATTATGCTTTGAAAAGAAACTAAGAATATGCCAATTATTTTAGTTAACAGAAAAAGAACAGAAACGAAATGTTAACTGCGACTGCGACTGTGTTTAAATTTTATATTCTTTAAAATAATAGAAAATCAGCGTTTTATATTTCTACGAAAATTTCGGAGAAATGTAAAATAGTTCCGAAAAAAGTGGAGTAATTCTAATTTGCGTAATCGTCTTTTTTAATGGCCAGCTTACTCATTTTAGATTCTAAAGTTGTAGGTTTGATATTTAATATAGAAGCAGCGCCAGATGTTCCGCGAATTCTGCCGTTTACTTTTTTTAGGATAGAAATAATGTAGTCGCGTTCTATTTGTTGCTGAGCATTTTTTACATCGTCTAAGTTCTGAACATTTTCAGTTTTGAATGTTTCTGAGTTTGAAGGAGAATTGGGTTTAAAATCTAATTCTGATTTTCCGTTGTTTAGAATTACCGATCTTTCGATAAAATTTTCTAATTCGCGAATATTTCCAGGCCAGTCGTATTCATTCATTTGCTGGAGCATGTTTGAGTTTATTCCATTAATTTTTTTGCTGAATTCTTTGCTGAATTTTTCTATAAAATAAGCTGCCAATTCTGGAATATCCGTTTTACGTTCTCGCAATGCAGGCATAGTTATTGGGAAAACATTAAGTCGGTAGTAAAGGTCCATTCTGAAATTGCCTTCCGCAACTTCTTTTTCAAGATTTCGGTTGGTTGCGGCAACAATTCTGATATCGACTTTTCGAGCTATATTTCCGCCGACGGAATCAATTTCTTTTTCTTGTAAAACTCGTAATAATCGAATCTGCATTTCATTCGATAATTCGCCAATTTCATCCAAAAAAATAGTTCCTCCATCAGCAAGTTCAAACTTTCCTTTTCTGCTTTCAATCGCTCCTGTAAAAGCGCCTTTTTCGTAACCAAATAATTCAGATTCTATTAAAGTGGGCGAAATCGCGGCACAGTTTACTTTTATAAAAGGACCGTTTTTTCTTGTGGACAAATTATGAATTGATTGCGCCGCTTTTTCTTTTCCTGTTCCGCTTTCGCCAAGAATAAGAACAGAGGTGTTGTAAGGTGCAACTTGTGCAATAAGATCCAGAGCATCCAACAAAAGAGGATGCTTCCCGATACTATCTGTAAATCGATTTGAAACAATTTCTTTATGATTCTCTGTCTTTGATTCAATCAATTTATGTTGATTTAGAAGATCTGAAAAATCTTTTTTTGCGCTCGTTAGTAAGTCAATATGATATTGAGAATAATGGTTTTTCTTTTGATTGCAAAATATAAATTGAATTGTTAATTCATTATTCAATAAAATAGGAAATACGAGAAAAGAAGCTGCTTTAAAATGGTCTTTTATAAAAGACAAATTAGGATTAAAATATTCAGAATCATTTCCATAAATAACGGTTTCATTTTCCAAATAATAGCTTTCGGTAAAAGAAGAATTAGTGTTTGAATTGGTAATGTTTTTCAATTCTTTTTCGCCAATGTATTGGTATTCGTCAAAACCTATTCGCATATAAGCTTCACTTTTCTGTTTATTTAAATCGATTTGTTTTGTTTCGAATACAATTAAATCGTAAGGAATAAAAGCTTGTAATAGACGAGCCGTTTCTTGAAAATATTGTTCATCTGAAAGTGTTTGAAAACTTATCGCACTCAATTTTTCCTGCAAAAGCGTTTCCTGTTTCAAACGTGATTCGATACTATTTTTATGTCTATAAGAAGCAATTTCTAAAGTAACAAGTAGATCTTTTTCTCTAAATGGTTTTACCAAAAATCCGTAAGGATCTGTTTTCTTGGCTTCTTCCAATATCGTTTGGTTGGAGTTGGCAGAAAGGTAAACAAAAGCAATATTTTCGGTTTTTAATTTTTTTGCCAGATCAATTCCAGATTGTTCGCCTTCTAGAAAAATATCCAATAGTATAAGATCAGGTTTGTTTTTTGTGATATTTTCGAGAGCTTCCTCAGCCGAAACAGCAATACCGGTTACAATATAACCAGCGTGTTTTAATATGAGCTGCAGATCATTTGCGACTATAAATTCATCTTCTACAATTAATACTTTACTGCTCATTGCAAATCAGTTATTTAGATACATAAATGTAATTATTATATGTACGCCGTTATTGTTTTCAATGCTAAAACTGCCTTTTAGCTGTTTTGCAAGACCTTTTATAAGATTTAGTCCTAGAGAATTAGTATCGTTTTTGTTGGATAAATCAGGCAAACCTATTCCGTTATCTGAAATTTTGAGAACAATAGAATCGATTTCTTTATAAGTAAGACTGATTTCAATAATGCCGTGTTGTTTTTCTAAAAAAGCATATTTTATGGCATTTACCACGCTTTCTGTAATAATCAACCCCAACGGAATTGCTTGTGAAACATGAAGATTTATCGGTTCAATATTCTTTTTGAAAGTGATTTGATTTTCGTGATCAAAACTTTCATGTAAATAATGAACGAGTTCGTCAATATACTGAGGCATTGCAATGGTCGAAATGGTATCGTCATGATACAATTTCTGATGAATCATAGACATGGCTTGCATTCTGCGTAGACTATCTTTTACAGCCATTTTTGCATCGCTATCTTTTAGATAAGCAGATTGCGAATTAAGCAGACTGGTAACCATCTGTAAGTTATTTTTAACTCTGTGATGCACTTCTTTAACAAGCCATTCTTTTTCCTTTAATAACTTTTGCTGTTCATTATTTAAGCTTTCCAAAAAGGTGTTTTTTTGATCCAATTCACGTTGGCTAGCTTCCAATTTTCGATTGCTTTTTTGTTTGATGATGTAGCGATTCAGCAATAAAAAAACAATAACGAGCAATAGCAAAGCACCAACCAAAAGAATGCTCTTTTCTCTTTCGGTTTCGCGAGATTGAGCAAGTTGCAACTGGTTTTGCGTATGAAGCAATTTGATGTTTTTATCCTTCTCGTCGGTTTCGTATTTAATTAATAATTCGGCAAACTTTTTTTGCTGTTCTTCAGTAAAAGCAGAATCCTTATATTTCTGACTTAAAAGCAGATTTTTAACAGCATCATCGTATTTCTTTTCGGTAGAATCAATTTTAAATAAGTTGTAGTAGTACTGGCTCTTCTCTGAAACGCCTATTTCAAAAGTATGCGAAACACCATTATTAAGCAACTGTCTGGCTTTTGTGGTTTTGCCGATATTTCTGTAAAAAGAAGATATCTGAAAAAATGCGGAAGGAAATTCGTCATGCAAATGTTCGAGAGGATAATTCTTCGCAATGTTTTGAAAAACAGAATAGTTTTTTTCTGCTAAATCGGTCTTTTTCAAATTTTCATAAGTTTCTCCAAGCAATAAGGCAAAGTGCATTTTTTCAAAATCGGTATTGGGAGGAAATTCTTTTTCTGTTTTTGTCAGAAGAAATAAAGCTTCATTGTATCGATTCAATTTATTCAGAATCCAAGCTTTAGAAAGAAAAGCTTTGTACCAGTAAAGTTTGGTTTCACGGGTTTTGTTTTCTAATGCTTTAGTGTACCAAAGCAAAGCTTCTTGATTTTTGCTGGAGTATTGATACAATCCGCCTCTTCTTACAAAAAATAAGGCTTTAAAGATTGAATCTTCTTTAGTACGCATGCTTTCAATGCTTTTATTCGAATAATATAAAGCCTTAACCAAATCTCCTTTTCGATAGGATAAAAGAGAGAGAACATCAAAAGCATATTGATTGTGATAGTATTTAATTTCTTTTTGAAGCTGTAATATTTTATCTGTCAATTTCTGAGAATCGTCAAAACGTCGCGCAATGAAATATTCGATATTTATTTGAGACAGTGTTTCGATTTCCTTTTCTTTCTCGTTTAAAGTTTTAAATATAGAAAGTGCTTTCTCAAAATAAACCAATCTTTTTGGATCGCCATATGGTAAAGTTTTTCCAGCTTCTAAAAGTGCTCTGGCTAGATCAAGATTATTATGAGATTGTTTGCAAATCGTTTCAATTTCCCCAAATAGTTTTTGACTTTCAGCTGAATTTCCTCTTTGATTAAGAAGATGGGCTTTTAGCATCATGGCTCCAATTTTCCATTTCGTTCCGTTTTTCTGTAATAAAACTTCGTTTAGATATTTTTCAGCTTTATCAAGATCTGCTTTTTGGGCGCCAGTTTTAAAAATGAAATAATTGCTTAATTCAAGCAGCAATAAAGAACGATTTTCGCCTTTTAAATTCGCGAGCAAATTTTTGGCTTGATTGACTTTATCTTGTTCGAGAAGTTTAATGGCAGGACTCGTTGCGCCATTGCTGTAACTTTCGTTATTTGGAATTAAAATGCTCAAATTATAAAGTCGGCAAGAAGCTCTCACGGCGCTGTCTTTATCAATTTGCCCTTGACTGATGGTGTGAAGATAATCAGACGTAATATGAATTAGTAACCTTTGTTTGGCAATATCGGTATATCCAGATTTATTATACTGTGCGTATAAATTTACTCCGCAAAAAAGTAGAAAGAATAGGGAGAATCTACTTATTGTAAATTTTAAATAAACTACTTTAAAAAGCTTACATTCCACAATAATATACTTTGGTTTGATTATATCATTTTGCTTTTAAAACTTAAAATTATAATATATTGGTATTTAGTGTATTATCAAAAATACGATAAAAGTATATGATAAAAAAAATATTGATTATATATTAGATTCGATAAGAAGATCTATTTTCTAAACAAAAATATATAGAAATGATAAGAAGCGATTCATTTGCAAAATATCTGGGCATCGAATGCAGGTTTTGGGAAAAAGATAATTTTTATGTTTTGCAAACAGATTATCGTGAGGATTTGTTAAGCAAAGGGTTTAAAAGATATGATGATCTTGAACTAAAAAATAAAGTATACAAAGAAGTAACTTTTAATGATATTGAAAGTGCCTATAGCGTAAGTACTTTTTGTACCTACAAAGGTTTTAAGTTTTTTGTAGAAAGTGCTTTTAACGGAAAATATACTTTACGTCCATTGGAGGAAGCAATGAATCATTTTAATGATTTTCCGAAACAAGGTTATGATCCTGTTTATAAGGCAGAACAAAATGAAATAGAAATGCTTTGGGAAGAACGAAAACCAATCGAGAATTTTGTTTTTGATACGGAATCTATTTTAGATGTTACTAAGAACATGAAAAAATTAAATAGCATTAATTGGATTGCCTTTAAAGAAAATAAAATCTATTTGGAAAATACGCCAATTACGGTTGGAATAAATGTAAACGATTGGCTAGAAGAATTTAATGCTCTAGAATATTCTATAGAACAGATAATTCCCGATGAAAATAGAAACTATATTACGTTTTCAGCTTTTCCAAATATTGTAATTTCTTCTCTAGAAGATATAATTATTGATATTTCTGTTTATTCGTATCAGTTTCAAAGCAGTCCTTATTATAAAGGCGATATTTTTATTTTTGAAAAAAGATTAGAAGTTCCTTTTTTGTCTGATAATATAGAAAAGTATTTTCCGGATATAAAAGTAAAAAGGCCTCCTAGCAGAGTATTCAATAGATTTAGTGCACGCGAATCTGTAGATTATTTTGTAAATGAAAGAGTAAAAATAGAAATATCAATAGGAAGAAGTCCTGAATTAGTGTCACGAATAAGTTTGGTATATAAAGATTAATTGTTCTATGGAAAATCAAGTAATAAACTTCATATGAGTATAATGAGAAAATATAATTTAATTTCCCAAAGATTTGATGCTCTATATAATGATATTCCCTTTTTGGAGGTTAATTATAAAACGGATAATCAATATAATGTCTTTGTAGAAATATTGGATATAGATTATATTTCATCGTTTTTTAAAGATTTTGAAACAGCTAATTTATATGGAATTTACATTGAAAATGAAGGAGATAATTCTAGCTTTTCCAATCTGAAAGTAATTTCTAAACAATCTGCCTATGCTAAAAATATTATACTAGTAAAGCCAAATATTGATTTTTTTAGGAATATTGAATATAATAATAGAGACAAAATTGCAAAACCATTTTTCTTTAGGTCTTATAATTTGGATGAGTCAATAATGCGAAAAATTATAAATGATTCTTTGTGTGAAAAACTAATAATGAAAGACAACTTTAGAAAAAATATTATAAAAGTAGATGCTCTAAAATTATTAAATCATATTGAAATTGAAACTGTTATTAATTTTTATGTAAATAGGACAGAAGCTCATTTGGAAGATGTTCTAAAGCTGAGAAATGGTATTTTGGATGTTGAAGCTGAATACATTTCAAAAGTGGAAATAAGCTTAGGAAACAGTTACTAATTATACAGGTTTGAATTCCTTAACACTTTTAAGAGCTTTTTTTTATTAATTTACATAGTCTTAAAAGTTAGGCTTTTATCTAAAACTAAAAATGCAGGATAATAAAGAAGAAAAAAAAGAACAGAAGGCAGTGTTTATGCTGCCTTGGGTAACGGCAATTGCAATGTTTATGCAATCTTTAGATGGTACGATTTTAAATACTTCGCTGCCATCAATAGCCAAAAATATGGGGTATTCGGCAACCGAAATGGATTCGGTTATTGTAACCTATACGCTGACATTGGCCATGTTTATTCCGCTTTCTGGATGGCTGGCAGATAAATTTGGAACTAGAACCATGTTTATGATTGCCGTATTTCTGTTTATCATGGGATCTTTGTTTTGTGCGCTTTCAGTTGATTTAAATACGCTTAATATGGCGCGTGTTTTGCAAGCAGTTGGCGCTTCAATGATGGTGCCCATTGCCAGATTGGCTATTTTGTATCAATATCCAAAAAGCGAACTGCTTAAAACAATGAATTTTATAACCTTGTTCGGACTGTTAGGAATGGTTGCTGGTCCAAGTTTAGGAGGATTTCTGTCAGATAATTTCAGCTGGCATTGGATTTTTCTAATCAATATTCCAGTCGGTCTTATCGGAATTTCAATGGCTTATCGCATTATGCCCAATTTTAAACATGCCGTAGGAAGATTCGATTTTAGAGGATTAGTGTATTTTAGTTTAGCGCTAATTTCAATCACTTTAGTTTTAGAACTTATAGGAAGCGGAAGAACGCATATGATTGTGATTTTGAGTTTATTGTTTCTATCAGGATTGCTTTCTCTCTTTTACTACATTCATTATAAAAGAACAGAAAAACCAATAATCGATTTGCATCTTTTAAACATTAGAACCTTAAAAATAGGATTGGCAGGAAGTTTAATTACTAGGCTTGGAATTGGTGGATTGCCGTTACTTTTGCCGCTTATGCTTCAAACGAGTTTTGGTTACTCGGCTTCAGTGTCAGGATTATTGCTCTTGCCTTCTGCTTTGTCCAATGTCGCTGTAAAACCTTTTATGGTAAGCATTATTAAATTTTTTGGATACAGAACCGTATTGATAAGCAACACGATTTTACTAGGCATCGTTTTGATTGTGCTTGGATTTGTAACAAAAGAAACGCCAATTGGCTACTACATTTTACTTATGGTATTCTACGGAATTTTTACTTCGATACAAATGTCTGCCATGAATACCATTACGCTTTCAGATCTAGATCAAGATACCGCCAGTGGAGGAAATACCATGTTGGTGATTATGCAACAGCTTTCAGTAAGTTTTGGAGTTTCGGTTGCCAGTCTAGCGCTTTCTTTATTTCAAGAAGGCATTTTCAATCTAGATGCTTCAAAAGCATTTCAATATACTTTTATCGCATTGGCTGTCTTTACGATTTTCTCGAGTTTCACTTTTTCTAAATTAAGTAAAACAGATGGAGAAGGCTATATGTAATGCTGTGGGGATTTTATAAGTTTAAAAAGCAATAGTAAAATCACTTTTAAAATTTCTTAAGTTATTTTGTAATTCATTGTTTATTAGTTTTTTATTGTCGAATTAAAAATGTAATTATGAAATTGCCAAAAGAAATTATCAACGGATTTTTAATATTTACTGGAATTGCACTGTTCTTTCTTGTGATGGAACTTTTAAATCTTTCCAATTTATTTTATTTACGACTTCTGAATGTTTTGTTCATTCTTTGGGGCGTAAACAGAACTTTGAAAATGAATCTTGCTGAAGGGAAAAATGAATTTGTTCCCAACGCTATTTCGGCAATGGTTACTTCATTTTCAGCTGTAGTTATAAGTATTGTTGCACTTCTAATTTACAGTTATGCCAAAGGCGGAAATCAATACGTGAAGTCGTTATCTGAAGCTTTTATGTTTGGAGGAGAACCTTCTGTAACTTCTTACTGCCTTTCTTTGTTTTTTGAAGGAACAGCTTCCTGCATTATTGTAACCCTTTTATTGATGTTATATTGGAATAATAAATATGTGGCAGATTAATAAAAATAAATCCTGAAAAGAATTTTTATAAAGTTCTTTTCAGGATTTATTTTTTCAACTTTTTTGATGGTTTTCACCATTTAATTATCCTCTTCATCCTTTTTTAGCTCTTCGTCTAAATCTTGTGCTATTGGAGCATTTTTTTGAAAGAAAGGATCTGAAGTGTCATTTTCTTTTTCTTCTCTTTCTTCAAACTCAGGCGTGTGCTTGTGTCGCTGTGACTCGTTCTCATGCTGATTAATCGCGGGATCTTTTTTCTCCATTGTTTCAGAATTGATTGCATCGCTTGCTGAATGGTCTGCTGCGTGATAAGTACGATCTTCCTGATCGTAGTTATCGTAATTTTCTCTTGACATACTATTTAGTTTAGTGTTATTATACAATTTTTAAATTTTAGTCAGTTTGGAAGGATCGGTTGCTTCTTCAACGCTTTTTCCTTCTGGTTGCTGTTTTTTCTTTTGATCAGAAGTGCTATCTTCTTCTGTTTCTTGATCATCATAATCGCTTAATCGGCCTGCTTCGCCTGTGCTTCCGCCAGGTTGCATGCTTCCAGAACCGCTATACGAACTGTTTGCATTTTGATTGGTGCAGTCGTCGCTGTTTATATCTAATTTATCGTTCTCATTTTCCATGATTTCTTTATTTATCGTTTACAATCTAAAATTACTAAACCTAACAGCCAGATAATTATAAGATTACAATAAGCTTTTATATAATATCTTCAAATTCAGATTGTGAATTTTGAATGAAATAAAAGAAAAGCCAATTATCATTAAAAGAAATAATCTTTATCATGATAATTGGCTGTATAGATAAAGTAGAAGTGATTTATTAAACAATTAAAATGGAGATGTTTCTTTAATCAATAAAATTCCTCAATCGTTTGTAGAGAAAATGATTGCGTACTACAAGCAAAGTAACGAAGTGCGAAATTCCTGTTTATGACAATTGCTTTAATCTGTATGTTTTCTTCTTTGAGCATTTATGCGGTAAGCAAAGAAAATTAAAATATTGTGTTTATTTTTTTTTAATTTTTGCCAAGTGATTTTCATTTGGCAAAAATTGCTTTTTAATCTATTTGCAAATAAAAAAGCGGTTGAATTTATCAACCGCTTTTCATCGTAAAAAAATAAGAAACACAACTAAATTACTTAGTATATTTTTTTCTCAATAAAGTAATTTCTTTAGAACCAATTCCCATTTCTTGCTGCAAGAAGTTTTCTATACTTCCGTATTGCGTTTTAATTCCGCCAAAAAACGATCTTATTAATTCTGGTTTTAGTGCCATTTGTTCTTGAACTTGCGCTTCTGTCAAACCACTCATTTTGGCTAACGGAGCCATCATGTTATTCATTTTCTTCAAATAAACGTTTGATGCGACATAATCCGCTTCGATAGTTTCTTCCGGAACATTTAAGATGTACAGGAACAAAGCTGTTGCCATTCCGGTACGGTCTCTTCCTCCTGTGCAGTGGTACATAACCGCTTCTTTTTTATCTGCTGTCATTAACTTTACAAATAAAGGGCGAAAACGGTCTCCGCTATATTTAACACCATCAGAACCATAGAATTTTTCAAGAAAGTTTCCCTCTTTCAATAATTTTACCATCTGCATCGCATTCGGTATACTGTCGCTTCCAGCTGGACTTAAGGTATAATCTGTATTTTGTGGCAAACGGTCTGGAGCAGCTTTTGCTTCGGCAACACCTCTAAAATCTACAACCGTGTGAATTTTCTTTTTGTCTAATAAAGCGACATCAGCATCAGTCAATTTGTCGATTCCTGCACTTCTGTACACTTTTCCCCAAACCACTTCTTTTCCGTCTTTCGTTTTATAACCTCCAACATCTCTGAAATTTAAGCCTCCTTTTACAGGAACTAATCTTTTTATACTATCTGTAAGCTGTGCGCTTGCAGCGGTTTGCACCAAAATGGCAATTGCAATAATTGTATTTTTCATTGTTTATTTAATTTATGATTTTACTTTTTTAGAAAATATCGTAGCGTAAACCTACTTGTCCGCGGCTTCCGTACCATTCTTGCGAGGTAATACGGCGCTTTTCAGTTCCCATATACATTTTAACAGGCGAGTCGCTTAAGTTGTTTAACTCCACAAATACTTTTAGTTTTTTAGAAATATTTACTGTTGCAGAAGCATCAATCGTAAAGTTTGAATCTGTCCAGATGTAATAATCAGGTCCCAATTGCTGGTTGATGCTTTCTACAGAATTACCGCGGTAGTTTCCTGCCAGACGAACCATTACTCCGTTACGTTCGTAGAATAAAATAGCATTAAACAAGTTTTTAGACTGGTTTGGCAAGCTCGTTTTGTCATTAACAGTTTCGGTTGCTGTAACGCGAGGAACTTCAGTTTTAGAATCGATAAAAGTGTAATTGAATTCAACTCCAAATCCGCTCCAGAAACCATTTAAGAAATCAAACCTTTTATTAATTCCAGCTTCAAAACCAACAAGAGAAGCTTTGTTTAAGTTTTTCGCCTGAGTAACTATATAATCGCTTCCGTCAATATTTTGTGTGCTGATGTCAGTGAAAACAACATCCGTAATATTTTTGTAGAATGCACCCCCAGAGATAAGTCCTACGTTGTCGAAATAATATTCTCCCATCACGTCGAAATTGTTGCTGAAAGTTGGTTTCAAGTCAGGATTTCCCTGAGTAATTGTCATCGGAGAAGAAGTTGTATTAGTTGAACTTCCAGGCGTCATGTCTCCAAAATTTGGACGAACAAATGTGCGGGTATAAGCAGCACGAAGATTTGATTTGTCGCTTAATTTATATTTCAAATGCAGCATTGGAAGAAAAGAATTGTAATTATTCTCCACCACAGAAGGGCTTAGAGTAATAACCGCAGGAGTTCCTTCAGTAGTTGCTTTGGTTCCGTTCAAAGTCATTTTTGTATATTCATTACGTACACCTCCAATGATTTTTAAATTATCTGTAGCATCAATTTCTGCCATTGCATAACCAGCCATTACATCTTCGTCACCTGTATAAAAAGCTGTAGCATTTGTTTTAGACGTAAAATCCATAAATCCATTTGCCGTCTGGAAAGACTGCGCGTACGTATCAAACAATTGATTTTTGGTTAACGGATTTACAATAAATTGGCTGAAATCTCCATTCATGTTTCCGAAGAATTTGCTTCCACTTGGAAAATTGGTGGTCTGCAAATTTGAAAGTGGTACTAGAGCAGGAGAGTTTGGAATTCCAACTGCTGCTGCAGGCAGATACACATAATTTGATCCATAAGTATTTGTTCTGTCTTTATGACGGTATTTTGCACCAAACTTAAGGTTGACTCTAGAACTGGCTTCCACTTTTAAATTTACCTGTCCGATTTGGTCTCTTTCGCTGTTGTCAAGCTGCGCAATTACCAATTGGTTCAATAATAATTTAGAAGGATCCATAACATCGCTTGAAGCAAGACCAGTTTCAAAATTATCTACCGTACCACCAACTCCGTTTGGAGAATCGAATCCCCAGTAACGTTTTCCGTCGCTAGAAAGATTACTGAATCCGCCTAAGATTTTCTGACGGAATGTTGCAATTGGCAATCCTTTATTACCAGAAGTTGGAGGCGTATCCAAATAATATTCTGATTTATGATTGCTATAGCTCCAGTCCAATTTGAATTTCTGGTTCATTTGATGTTCTCCACCAACTTCAAATCCGTTTAGAGCCGTTTGGTAGTGAGAATATCTGTAGTTATACTGAAAACGTGTATTCGTATAATCAATATAAGATTCATAAACAGGACGAATATCATCAAATTTGTTAGCCATTCCTCTAAAGAATATTTTATCAGAAGGCGTCAATTTGTATTCTAAGCCAACGTTTAATCCTTTCGTTTCGCGTTCTCCCATATAACGTTTAAACAATACGGTATTTAAAGATCTTCTTTGTTCTACAACCGATGCACCTGTGTTGTAAGTTGCTGCAAATTCGTCAGAACCCCATTGTCTGCTCCAGATTGCTCCAGAAACAATTACACCCAATTTATTGTTGAAAAAACGATCTCCGTAGGTAATAGATCCATTGTAAGTTCCGTTTTCGCTAAAAGTGTTATAACCACCCGCTGCACTTACATTTAAAGTACGTTTTGTTGGAGCTGTTCTCGTAATAAAATTGATCGATCCTCCAATTGCATCACCTTCCATATCTGGCGTGACGGCTTTTGCAACCTGAACGTACTGAATCATTTCTGAAGGAACAGCATCTAATACAGACGAACGATTTCCCATAACGTTCGAACTCGGCAAACGATTTCCATTAAATAAAGTAGAAGTCCAAGCAAAAGGAGTTCCGCGCACTGTAGCCTGATCAGCCTCACCATGATAACGCGCAACAGCAACACCTTGCATACGTTGTACCGCTTCGGCAGCATTACGGTCTGGTAATTTACCAATAGCATCGGCTGCCATTACATCCATTATGGCAAGCGAGTTTTTCTTAATGCTATAGGCTTTTGCTTGAGAAGGTGCCATTGTTCCGCTCACCACAATTTCTTTCAGCGCATTTGATCCGTCAGGACTCATTTTAATTAATCCTAAATCGTTTATTCCTTTTACTACAGTAATGGTAATCGATTTGGTTTCGTAGCCTAAGTAGCTAATTTCAATTACAGCTTCTCCTTCAGAAGGCGCTGTTAGGGTAAAAGCTCCTTCCAAATCTGAAATAGTAGAATTAGTAAATGTTTTTCCAACAATGTTTGCGGTTGGCAATGATCCAGATTCGCTGGTAACAATTCCTTTTATAGTCTGCGCATAAGACGAGACAAAAGAACCGATGGTAAACATCATTATGAAGAATGCCTTTTGGAATATTTTCTTTCGTTTTAATAAAATTTTTAATTCGATTTTTGGTGTCATGTTTAATAGTTTTTTTGCAAAGATTGCGACGATTTCAACTACGAAACGACTTTGTCGAACTAGAACTACTTTGTCGAAGTATCAATCTTTTTGCTTTTATTTAATTGATTGATTTTTAAGGTTTTGACTTTTGTTATTAAATTGTTACGAATCAATTTTTTCTCAATTACTAAACATTTACTTAACAGGCTCTTGATACTTTAGCACAAAGATTTTAAGATGAAATACATTATTGCCATAGGAATATTTCAGGCTCTTTTAGCCGCAGTTTTACTTTTAAGAAGCCGATACCGAAAAAACGCAGACGATTTATTAATTTCTCTAGTAGTATGCATTGGATTACACCTTTCGATCAAGTTTTTTATTTTCACTTTCGTGGAAGATCAGCAGGTGCTTAATATGATGAATACCTTTATCGGATTCTGCTATATTCCTTTATTATATCTCTACACTTTAAAAACAATACGACCAGAATTGGTTACCGCTTCAAAATGGTATCTTTTTATTCCGTTTATCATTGGCGCAATTGGCTACTTTTCGACTGTTTGCGTTTTAACCGTAACATCTCCAAAAGCTTATTTGGTTTTATATTGGTACAACACCATCAGTCTTTATACCTTACTTCCTATAGATATTATATTTTCATGCGGAATCATTTATTTGGCCATTCATAAACTGCCGAGAACCTGTCAGGAAAAGAAACTCATTATTCAGTTGGCTTCTTTATTCTTGTGTATTGGAGTTTTGGGTATTCTGTTTACCATTTTTAGTTCGACTCTATTTTCTTTAAATTATGTAAGCAGAAGCATAATTTATACGTTGTTAATTATTATTACGATTCGAATAATAACCTTTAAATACGGTTCTGTAATCGAATCTGCTATGCAAGGTTCCAATCCAGAAATGTTTTTGTCTGGCGTAAATTATGGTGTGATTTCAGGAATAAATGAGGAAATAACTTCAACTTCAAATAATGATTTTCTTGTAAATCCTTCCGTGATTGAAAACACAATTGTAGAAGAAAAAGAACCTTCGCAACCTCAAAAAAGAAAAGAAATACTAAGTCAGAGCGAAATGTTTAAAATATTGCTCAAGCTTGAAAAAGCAATGGAAAAGGAGCAGTATTTTATGGAAAGCGATCTCACGCTCGATAAACTTTCAAAGCTTACCAACTTAAACAAATATCACGTAAGCGAAACGCTGAATCATTTTGTAAATAAGCCTTTTTACACTTTCGTGAATGAATATCGAATACTTTACGTAAAAGATAAACTGACGTATTTGGCGAATCAGAATTCTAGCATTAATATTTTGGAATTGGCTTACGAATCTGGTTTTAATTCGAAATCATCCTTTAATAGATATTTTAAAGAAATCACTTCGCATACGCCAACAGAATATGTAAATTTATTAGAAAAGGAAGTTGAGGTTTAGAAACTAAAATACCAGAGCTTCAAAAATTTGTTCATCAAAAGCCTTTTGTATAATTTTACAGGCTATGTATGAAATATTCCAAAAGTATCTAGAAGAAAAAACCGAACTGACTCAAGCAGAATCAGAGCGTATACAATCCTTTGCTATTATTAAAAAACTTCGTAAAAGACAATATCTGCTTCAAGAAGGAGATGTCTGGAAATACGATGCTTTTATCACTCAAGGCTGTGTAAGAACGTATACTGTTGATGAAAAAGGAAGCGAACACGTAAACAGTTTCAGCATCGAAAATTGGTGGACAGGCGATCGTGAGAGTTTAATGATGCAACAGCCTTCTCGTTTTAATATCGACGCTATTGAAGATACAGAATTGGTTCTTTTTACTCATGAAAACTTTGAATTGCTGTGCAGAGAAATTCCAGCCTTTAATAATATGGTCAATAACATTCTGCAAAGAAGTTTTATAGCGGCTCAAAACAGAATTCAAGCTTCACTGACTTTAACAGCCGAAGAAAAGTATTTGAACTTTGTCAATAAATACCCAGGATTTGCTTCTAGAATTCCGCAAACCATGATTGCCTCATATTTGGGCATGACCCCAGAAACACTCAGCCGTATTCGGAAACAAACGGCAAAGAAATAATAGATAAGGAGCTTTTAAAGCTCCTTTTTTTATGCCTTTTTCAAAACTCTTGATCTAAATCAAGTTTTTACTTATTTCTAATCAATGTGTACGTTTTGCATTCGTCGCAACTTTGTAATGTTCAAAAGAAACAAATAGTATAAACATTTAAAAAATAGAAATCATGTCAAAAACAATTTTAATCACAGGAACAAGTACGGGCTTTGGAAAATTAACAGCGGTAACATTAGCTAACGCTGGTCATTCAGTAATTGCAGGAATGCGCAACACAAATGATAAAAATGCCGCTGCAGCGAAAGAACTAGGAGCAATCGAAAATATTGAAGTGGCAGATATTGATGTTACAGATGATGCGTCAGTGAGCCAAGCAATTGAAAAAGTATTAACGAAATACGGAAAAATTGATGTCTTAATCAACAATGCAGCAGTAAGCGGTTTTGGTCTTTTAGAAGGATATTCAATAGATCAAGTTCGTAAAATGTTTGATGTAAACGTTTACAGTGTGCTTCGTATGTATCAAGCAGTGCTTCCTTCTATGAGAAAAGAAAGAAACGGATTGGTGATAAACATTACCACAGGAGCGAGTGGACACACATTGCCTTTTATGGTTCCGTACATCGCATCAAAATTGGTGGTAGAAAGTTTTACAGAAGGATTGCAAGATGAACTAGCAGATTATGGAATTGAAAACGTAAGCATTCAGCCAGGAGTTTATCCAACAGAAATGAACAACGGATCAAAAGCGGGTATTCATGCCGATAAACCAGCAATTATTGAAGAATACGGCGATGCTGCGACAGACAAATTCAACGCTTTAGGAACAGCATTATTCGGTAAAATGGCGCAGTTCGATATGAATCCGCAGACTATTGCCAACGGTATTTTAGAATTGGTTAGTATGAAAAAAGGGGAGAGACCGCTTCGTTTTCCGCTTGACGCAATCGCACAAGGAACCGACAAAGAATTTATTGAAGCGAGAGCTACAATTAAAGCAAAATGGGTAGCAGCTTACACTAATTAATTAACAATGTCAATGACAGTAGAAAATTACAGTATCAACAATAAACAATAAACAATAAACAATAAACAATAAACAAAAGTAATCATGAAAACAACTCATAATAAATCAAATAAAAAAGTACAAACTTCAGCAGCAGCAATGCTTAATTTACTAATACTATTTTCTGCTTCAGAAAAAACAGTGGCACAAACTAACGCAGGAATTGTCGGAATCGATCATGTTGGAATCAATGTTCCCGATCTTAATAAAGCGGTTACATTCTTCGACGACGTACTTGGATTCAAACCTGTAACGCAATTAGGACCAATTCCGCTCGATGCTGATTGGAAAAAATTAAACCATATTAATCCAAATACTGGAGCGGTTACCATAAAAATGATCAATGCCGGAAACGGAGCAAGTATCGAAGTATTTGAATATGCAGACAATAAAGGAAGTAAAACACATCCAAACACAGATGATATTGGAGCCTCTCACATTGCTTTTTATGTAAACGATATTAATGCATCGGTTCAATATTTAAAAAGCAAAGGCGTAAAAATCTTAGGTGAACCTTTTACAATGCCTTCTGGCGATACAGCTGGAGAAACTTGGGTTTATTTTGAAACACCTTGGGGTTCTAAAATGGAATTGGTTTCCTATCCAAACGGAAAAGGATATGAAAAGGCAAATCCAATAACGATATTATGGTCTCCAAAAAACGCAACAGTAAAAAAAGTTTCTGAAGCTGATTTAGATGCTAAAAAGAATACAGCAATAGTAGAAAATCATCTTAAAATTTGGAATGAAAAAGACGAAGCAAAACGTAAAGCTTTATTAAATCAAGTTTATGCTTCTAATGTAGAAATGGTGGATCGTCATTTTATTGCTGAAGGCATAGACGATATCAGCAAGTTTATCGTAGAACTTCAAACCAAAAACCCTGATTTCAAATTCACTGCAAAATCTGTAGAAACCAATCAAAATATTGTTAGATTATATTGGCAATTTGGTTCAAAAGCAAAACCAGCTGTGGTAAGCGGAATGGATTTGTTTGTAATCGAAAATGGAAAAGTGCAGAAATTGTATGTTTTCGTAGATTCAAAAGAATAAGTTTTGATTCATTTTGAAAGTTTTAAAAAGCCAGACCAATTACGGTTCTGGCTTTTTAAGTTTCCAAACTTTTTTGCTTATTGTTATTTATATAGTTGAATAATTTTCGTTTTTTTACTTCTAAAAAACTTTAACCTTAAAGTAAAAATCTATGATAAGAATATTTTTTGCCATTTTAAGTTTAGCGTTGTTAAGCTGTCAGAATAAAAACGTTCCAGCATCGAAATCTTCGGCTGTGAATTCAATCGATCTTCCTAAAAAAAATAAAGATACTACACCTCTAAAAACAGTTAAAAAGGAAAAAGATTCTACAGTAGATTATAATAAAATTTACAAACCAATGGAAGTTGATGTTAGGCCTGATTATGTTGGAGGCATAGCAAAATTTCATTCTTTCTTGAAGAAAAATTACATCGTTCCAAAAGACCCAGATAGTGATGATCCGCTTTTAGGAGGAGTGTTTACCAAGTTTATAATTGAAAAAGATGGACGTGTTTCTAATATAGAAATTCTTCGCGATATTGGATATGGAACGGGAAAAGAACTAGAAAGAGTTTTAAAATTATCCCCTAATTGGATTCCAGCTACAAAAGACGGAAATCCTGTTCGTTGTTTGTGTAGTTTTCCTTATTATATTCAAGACGACAGTAAGTAGATTATTTGAAAAAAGATTTAATCTTTTAATAAGCTTTAAGAAGACTTTTTAAGAACTAAAAACAACCCAGCTGCAAAACCTAATCCCATAAGTGCGGTTTTAGCAAAATTGAAGTCTCTCTTTGAAGGCAGATTTCCATAGACTCGTAAAGGCTCTTTAGAATTTGAAAGTACATTTCCAGGATTACCTTCTTTATTTTCATTAGATTTCATTTTCATGCGAAGTGCTGTCGATGCTGTATTGCTAATTATTTTTGGAAATAATTTATAGGTACGAGTAATCGCGGCAGCTTTAAAATCTGGAAACAGATCTTTTTTAGGATGTTTAGCCAAATAAACCATTTTAGCAGCCGTTTCACGCGGATCTGAAGCGATAAAAGGAATTGTAATATCAAAACCAGAATATTTAGCAGAATGCAGATTTCCCGTAGAATTTTGCAACTGCGGGTACAGATTGCAAACGTGAATGTCTTTATGATTAGAAATTTCTCCTTGCAAACATTCCATCATGCCTTTAATGCCAAATTTTGAAGCAGAATATACAGCGCTGTAAGGCGCAGGCATAAAACCGCCAATTGATACATTATTAATTAATATTCCTTGATTTTGCTCTTTAAAAATTTTGATAGCATTGTAAGCTCCGTGCATATATCCAAATAGATTGGTTTTAATAACCTGCTGGTGAATTTCTAACGGAATTTCTTCAAATTTTCCGCTTGCCATCACGCCAGCATTATTGATCCAGATATCGATTTTACCGCTCGTAGCAAGAGCTCCCGCGGCAACTTTTTCTACATCTTCAGCTATTGACATATCTGCTGAAATGCCCACAACATGAACATTTAGTGTTCGGCAATAATCTACAACTTCATTAATGCCTTTCCAGCCTCTAGCTGCTAGAATTAAATTACATCCTTCCTGTGCAAAAGCTTCTGCTGCTGCACGGCCGACCCCACTGCTTGCACCTGTTATAACAACTGTTTTTCCTTTAAGAATACTGTTGCCTTTATCTGTATTTTTCATATTCTAAATATTAAGTACGTAAAGCGCATTTTACTGTGATGAGTTACTCAAATTGCTTTTAGACGAGATAATAGTGCTCTTTTCGTTTGTTCTGCTAGAAGTACTTTTTAAAATATATTTTTTCTCAGATGTACGTGTGCTGGATATTCTATTTTTTTGATTGGAAAAATTCATAGCAAGTAATTTAGCAGCGAAATAGTTTTCGTCTAATTGAATTATAAAATTAGACTAAACTATTTGCTGGCTGTTATATAATTACGTTTGCTAATTGTTTAATTAAGAGATTGGAAGATAGGAATATATTGGTCGTGGATGAAGCCGATGGCATAAACTACCATGAAATCAGGTATTTTTTTTCATGTCCGTTGTCCGTAGATTTGCGGACAATCAAAATAATTGCCATGAAGGATAACAGTACAGATCGTTTTTTCTCAAAAAGAGTTAGTTTTTTAAGAAATGGAGCTCCTAATTTTTTAAAGCCTCTTTTTTATATATTCATGCTACTTCCATTTACGACATTTGGGCAAAAAGAAATTGTTCCAGGAAGCAAGGATATCAATGCAAAGTTTATTAAACCGGAAAAATCACTTTACACAGTCTATTATGTAAAAGGTACAGAGTGGAAAAATATGGGAGCATTGACGTATGACATAACTTTGGCTAATAATCAATTGAGTTTAAATAATACTTTTACTCCAAAAGATAATGGACTCCCGACCTCACGCATAAGTACAGCAGATGCGCAAACACTTAGAGCTATAAGTTATTCCGATGAAACCAAAAATGCAAAACTGAATCTTAACTTTGCTGAAATTATTACAGGGAATTATTATTCTAAGAAAACTAAAAAAGATAAAAAACTAAAGCTTCAGCCTAAGGTAGAATATTTCGACTTCAACTGGACCGATCACATGATTGGAACACTGCCGTTGGATGTTGGGTACAAAGCTCGCTTTCCACAATTTTACTATAATGACGGATCAAATGTACTTGTTGAATATTACACTATCAAAGAGGTAAAAAGTTTTGTCTACAATTCACCGAGAACAGGTAAACACGAAACGTGGCTTGTCACAGTTTTGGAAGAAAGTACCAATGCGACTTATAATTATGTTATTGACAAAAAAGATCATCGTCTTTGGCAACGCGAAATGTCTATGGCTAATGGAATGTGGGAAATTACAGTTAACGAAGAGCTAGACTATCAGCCTATTAAAAACAAATTTAACAAAGAAGAGGCTGCGCAGCAAATCTCTAAAGGTAATAGTGTTGTAATTGGTACAGCCTACGCGAGATCAGACTCTGGGAAAAAACTAGGAGGTTTGGTTAATACCGCTAAAAAACAATATGCTCCAAAGGGAACAGAGATTACACTTTTTCCGAGTACTGCTTATTATGAGGAGTGGGTAGAAGTCAATAAGAAAATTCGCAAGCAGAAAAAAATGCCAGAAGTGCCTTTACATAGTGATTTTGGTTATGGTATAAAAAAAGCTAAAGTTTACGACGATCAAGGACATTTTGAGTTTGTAGACCTAATGCCAGGTACTTATGTAGTCATGGTAAGTTTTGATTTTACGAACTCTTATAATTATTCGTATGTATCTGGATATACAAATTATTACAATTATTTTGGCTATCAGGGTTCTACAACAAATTATGGCACAGCTACACAGTCTTACAATGATAAAGCTAATATTGAGAAACGTGTGACCATAGATAAAGATGGTGATAAAAAAGAAGTAAATTTAAAGGAAATGTAATAGGATACAAAAGAAGCAACCTTAAGGTTGCTTCTTTTGTTTTTAATATGATTTGGTAATTACAAATCAATTATGTTCTATCCATTTGTTGTTCTGCATTAATTATTATATTTCATAATTTTCTAATGTTTTAGCGAAATATAAAAAATAAAAAATCTGATTTTTTATTTAATGTGTTGTTAATTAGTGTTTTGTGTGTTTGGTATTGTAATTGAATTATCCATTGGTCATAGATTACTATGATTAAATTTTGAATAACTTAAATACTAAAACCAATGGAAAATAAAAAGCTTACTACTGCTACAGGAACTCCTGTTCCAGACAATCAAAACATTCAAACAGCTGGTCCTCGTGGTCCAGTTTTATTGCAAGATTTTTGGTTTCTTGAAAAAATGGCGCATTTTGACCGTGAAGTTATTCCGGAAAGGAGAATGCATGCTAAAGGTTCTGGTGCATATGGAACTTTTACCGTAACACATGATATTACTAAATATTCGAAAGCGGACTTGTTTTCGGAAATTGGTAAAAAGACAGATATGTTTGTGCGCTTTTCAACTGTTGCAGGAGAAAGAGGTGCAGCCGATGCAGAAAGAGATATTCGTGGTTTTGCCATGAAATTTTATACAAATGAAGGCAATTGGGATTTGGTAGGAAATAATACGCCAGTATTCTTTTTCCGTGATCCGATGAAATTTCCTGACTTGAACCATGCTGTAAAACGCGATCCAAAAACTAATTTAAGAAGTGCTGATAACAATTGGGATTTTTGGACATTATTGCCAGAAGCTTTACATCAGATTACCATTGTAATGAGCGACAGAGGAATTCCACGATCTTACAGGGAAATGCACGGTTTTGGAAGCCATACTTTTAGTTTTATTAATGCCCAAAACGAAAGGCATTGGGTGAAATTCCATTTGGTTTCGCAACAAGGTATTAATAACCTTTCTGACGAAGAAGCTGCAAAAGTAGTTGGAGCAGACAGAGAAAGCCACCAAAGAGATCTTTTTGAAGCTATTGAAGAAGGAAACTTTCCAAAATGGAAAATGTTTGTTCAAATTATGTCAGAAGAGCAAGCAAAAGCGTATCGTTTCCATCCTTTTGATTTAACGAAAGTTTGGTTAAAAAGCGATTTTCCATTGATTCCAGTAGGAGAATTTGAATTGAATAAAAACCCAGAAAATTATTTCGCAGAAGTAGAGCAAGCTGCTTTTAATCCAGCTCACATAGTTCCCGGAATTGGTTTTTCACCAGACAAAATGCTTCAAGGACGCTTATTCTCTTATGGTGATGCACATCGTTACCGTTTAGGAGTAAATAATTACCAGATTCCTGTAAACGCATCAAAATGTCCTTACAACAGTTTTCACAGAGACGGTGCGATGCGTGTAGATGGGAATTACGGAGGAAGAAAACATTACGAGCCTAATAGCTTTGGCGAATGGCAAGAACAGCCAGAATTTAAAGAACCTCCGTTAGCAATTTATGGAGATGCTTATGCGTATGATTTCAGAGCAGATGATGATGATTATTTTACACAGCCAGGCTTGCTATTCCGTTTGCTTGCAGAAGAGAAAAAACAGTTGCTGTTTGAAAATACTGCCCGACAAGTAGGAGGAGCTCAGAAATTTATTCAGATAAGACACATTCAAAATTGCTACAAAGCTGATCCAGCTTATGGAGAAGGCGTTGCAAAGGCTTTGGGAATTGAAATGACCGAAGTGTTCGCATAAATAAAAAGATGTTTAAAGTCGTGAAGGGATAATTAAAACCAGAAAAACCTAATTATTGCAAAAACTGGACTATTGACTTGTTAATAGTCCTAACTACTTTTACATAGTAATTACTTCCGTATCAAAGAATAAATATATAATAAGTATAATTAATTTTCATCAATGTCAAAATTTCATCTCAATATACAAGAATTAGTTCAAGGAGAATTTACCAATAAAAAAGTAAACATAGCATTTGTATTTCAAGTGAATTGCCCTGGATGCTTTATTTATGGTTTTCCCACGATGAACGATCTTTATAGCGCATTTAATGAAAAAATTGGTTTTATTGGAGTTGCTACCGCTTTTGAAGATTTTGACTATAATAATGAAGCAAGCCTAAAACTTTTACTGAAAGAGGGCACTTTAGTTGGAGAAACAAAAAAGTATTATACTGCAAAGTATGGAACTTCTAAGTATTCTGAAATTCCTGATTTTCCTGTCGCTTTTGATCGTATGACAACTTCTGAGGAGTTTATTGGTTCAAATAAGATTGAATTAATTTGTGAAGCTATTCCAAACTTTGCAAATTTTTCTGAAATTGAGAAAGAGATCTTAGTGACAAAAGTAAAATCATATTATTCTCAAATTCCTGTTTTAGCTGAAACCTTTACACTCAATCAATTACAAGGAACTCCATCATTTATTATTTTCGAGGAAAATCATGATATATTGGCTGTATATTTTGGACACCAAAGTGTTGATGCGCTCAAGATGAAGTTAGAAGAAATATTGGCTATTCATCCATCAAGTAATAACTGATTTGGTAAAATAATATCTGATGCTGTTGCAACATAAAAACTGCCCCAAAATTTTGAGGCAGTTTTTTTTATATTAAAGATGTAAAGCAAAACCGATGTTAAGTTCGAAGATGTTTTAAAAGGTATTCTTTTCTTGAAAGGTGCTTTGTCCTTAGTAAGATCTTAATTTTTTGTGGAAGAATCGGAGGCAACTTCAGATTTGTCATTTATACCAAAAAAACAAGAAGTTTTTATTCAGAAATTTTCAATCATGGAATTGAACCATTCACGAATTTTTCAGTATTTTATCTTTTACGCTCTTACTTCATTTTCCTCAGTCATATCTATAGTTTTTGGATGCAGGCTCACCAATTGTAAAACGATGGCAGTAACCACTACAAATAGAAGGAGTACAAATACATGTCTCATTCCTCCGTTATCAGCTGCTTTTCCTAAAAACTCGGTAATGACAGCTCCTGCTGAAATACCAACAAAATTCATAATTCCATATCCCGTAGCTCTGTAACGTGGCGCAACAAACTGGCAAAGAATGGGCATATTGTTCGTGTCGTATATTCCAAATCCAAGCCCAAAAAGGATAGCGCCAAATATAATAGCTTCTATACTGCAGCAGTACCCAAATAAAAACAATGCAGGAATGGTAAGAAATAATCCAATAGCGCTGGTGTAAATTCGTCCTTTAAGGTGTTTCATTACCCATCTGTCCGAAATGGCACCTCCAATTAAAACGCCAAAAAAGGATGACATCGAAATTGTTACCGTTGCGATTGGTCCCGCCAGAGACATGTCTAAATGTAAAGTTTCGGTAAATAAGGTGGGTAACCAGTTTTTAGCCGCCCAACCTGGCAAACTTGGTGCAGAGAAATAAAACAGCAAAACCCAAAAAGAAATGTTACTGAATAATATTCCTAATCCTTTAAACATTTGTCTAAATTCATTGTTGACAGAGGACTTTTTAGTCGGATCAAAGAAGTAGGTTTTCTTTTCCTGCAAAAACAATATCAGTGCTAAACTGTAAAGCACACCGAGTAAACCTACGGAGTGAAAGCTGAAATGCCAAGAGAAATGCTTAGAAATAGTGGCTCCAAAACCGCCAAGTGCCTGTCCTAAATAAATTCCTGTAGTGTGAATTGCAATCGCAAAAGAGCGTGTTTTTTCCTGATGGTAATCTGCAATTAAAGATAATGCAGCCGGAATATAAAAAGCCTCGCTAAAACCCATAATGCCTCGCAAAATATAAATCTGATTGAAAGTTGTGGCATACCCCATCGCCATAGTTACTCCGGACCAAATAAAAAGACTTGCTATGATGATTCTTTTTCGGTTAAAGCGATCCGCTATAATTCCGGAAACAGGACTCATAAGAGCATAGATCCAAAGAAAAATAGCCATTAGGAGACCGAAATTTTCTGCTTTTGCCAATTCAGTAATGTCATCCATCATTGCTGATTTCATAGTGGAGAGCATTTGTCGGTCTAAATAATTCAATAAGGCAACAAACCATAGCAAGCCAACAACAATCCATGGATAGGATTTTTTTTCATTCAATTTTGCAATCATTCTCTTTTTTCAAAATAAAGGCCGAATATACGAATTCAAACCCAACAGGAAGAATTGTTTTTATATGTTACTTGTTTGCAATGTAGACCTCAATAAATTAATTAAGGTATTGGCATCTTTATTTTGTTACTGAAGAAACAAATTTTCGATTTAAATAGGAGAGAGCAAAATAGTGTTTTATTCTTACTTTTTGCAGTACTTTAAGGGATTTGATGATAATTATTTGGCAAAATTGATGTTTTGTTGATATTAAATTTATATTTGCGAAATAAAGGAAAACGAAGATTAGCTTAGAGCAGGGAAATATTAGAATTGATGAAGCATATTACAAAGAACTGTTTTATTCTTTGTATCCACGACTTGTGAGCTATAGTTTCAATTTTGTAAAAGATAATTTTCTTGCTGAAGAAGTTGTAGAAAATGTAATGTTGCAGCTTTGGGAGAATCGCGTAAAATTTGAGAAAATTGTAGATGTTAAATCTTACCTCTATACAATGGTTCGAAATAGTTCTCTTTTAATTTTAAAAAAAGAACAAAATATAGTCGAACTAGACCATAAGCTTTCAGACGAAACTACAGAATTTGATTTTAATATACTTGAAGAAGAATTATATAGTGTATTAATCGAAGCTTTGAACTCATTGCCAGAAAAATGTAAAGAAGTTTTTGAACTTTCTTGTTTAGAAGGGATGAAGTACAAAGATATCGCCGAACAGCTTCATATTTCTGTTAATACAGTAAAGTCACAACGCGCCCGAGCCATCGAATTACTTAAGGAAAAACTTAAGAATCACTCAGAACTTTTATTTATTTTGCTTTTTCTTTAAAAAAAATCAAAAAACCTTCCACCCATTTTTGATGTTTCGTACTCTTAGTTATATAACATTTATTTAAAGTGTTAATAACCGATACTTAATATCAAAAATATGACTTCAGGAAAAAAAGAATTTATAATCGCGGATCTTATAAGAAAGGAATTGCTTGTAGGAGAATTATCGATCGAAGAAAATGCTTTTTTGCAGAAATGGCTTTCTGTACCCGAAAATCAAGAATATTATCAAAAAGTTATTGATTTAGAAACTTTAAAGTCAAAAGAAAGATTTTATAATTCGATCAATACTGATTTGGCCTTTGAAAGAATTAGAGAAAAACTTGACTTTATTGATCAAGCAGAAATTTCGCTGTTCAATTACAGAAAAATATGGAGGTTTGCTGCTGTTTTAATCTTTTTGGTCGGAATCTCTTCTGTTTTCTTTTATCTCAATAAGAAGGATACAGAAATAAAAAAGCAAGAAGTTGTAGTAAAAAGCATTGAGCCAAAATACAATCATCCAACTTTGGTTTTGGCAGATGGGACAGTAGTTTCTTTAGAACCTAAAAAAGAAAAAATTGTTTCTAAAAACGGAGTAATTTCAAATGTAAATCATGTTTTAGTTTACGATGCAAAAGCACTTAATGGAGCGGCTTCTGTGGGAGAAAACACTTTGATTGTTCCTGTTGGTGGAATTTATGCTGTAAATCTTTCAGACGGAACTAAAGTTTGGCTTAATTCCAAATCTACTTTAAAATATCCTGTAGAGTTTAATGGAAAAATGCGTAATGTAACTTTAGAAGGGGAAGCTTACTTTGAAGTAAGTAAGAATCCGCACAGTCCGTTTACGGTAAAAACCAAATCTGGAAATGTTACCGTTTTAGGAACTCATTTTAATGTTAGCGCCTACAGTGAAGATCAAAATTTTGAAACCACTCTTGCTGAAGGAAAAGTAAAAGTTACGGAAGAAAACCAATCTGTTCTTTTAAAACCAGGACAACAGGCTCGTTCTAAAAATGCTGGGCTAAAAGTTGTAGAAGTAGATCCTTCTGTTTATACAGCTTGGAAAGACGGTAAATTTTATTTCGAAAATGAGAACCTGAAAAACATCTTAATTAAAATGGCAAGATGGTACAACTTTAATGTGAAGTTCGAACAAAAATCATTAGAGCAGATCAAATTTACCGGAATTGTTTTAAAGGATGAACCTATAGATCATTTTCTGGATATCATTAGTAAAACATCGAATGTGAAATATAAAATAACCAAAGTAAACCAAACGTATGAAGTAACCGTAAGTAAGTAAAAAAAAGAAAACCGGAAAATGTTGGCGCATTTCCCGGCAAGTATTTGTTCAAGTCGAAAAAAGAGTTCGAAATCTATTAACCAACCAAAACATTTTAAAAGTATGAAAAAAAACCTATCCGCAAAAGATTGTGGGGTAAAATCCGCGCTTTGGGATAAATTTCTTGATCTCATGAAGAAATCCCTAATATTAACCATATTTCTTTTTAACATTGTTGCCTTTGCCTATTCCCAAAAAGTAAGCATAAACGCGAAAAACCAATCAGTATCGAATGTTTTAAAAACAATTACGAGAAAAACTAATGTAGAGTTTTTTTACAGTGATGATGTTTTTGATGCACAGAGAAGAGTAAATATAGTAGTAAATAAAGCTGATGTCATGGCCGTTATCAAAGAATTAATTGGCGATGATTATAAAGCAGAATTTGTAAATAACAAATTGATTGTTATTTCATTAAATACCAAAGCTAAAATTGGAACGGCTTCGGTTTTAGAAGAAAAAGTAAAAATTAAAGGTGTTGTAACCAATTCGAAAAAAGAGTTTTTAATTGGTGCAACAGTTTGGGTAAAAGGAACTAAAGATGGTGCCATTACCAATTTTGACGGTTCTTACGAAATTATGGCTAAAAAAGGAGATGTTCTTGTTTTTGAGTATTTAGGATATAAAAAAACGGAAGTTACAGTTTCTGACAGCCTGATTATTAATCCAATTTTGTTGGAAGATGTAAGCAAACTTGATGAGGTAAAAGTAGTTTCTACAGGTTATCAAAAAATTGATAGAGAGCGTTCTACAGGATCTTTCGCTGTTATAACTGCTAAAGAATTGGAGAAAATTCCAACTTCTAACGTGATAAATAGGTTAGAAGGTCAGGTCGCTGGTCTTCAGATTGATTTACTGGAATCGGATAATACATTTGTATATGGTACAGTATTCGGAAATGCGGCAGCTGTTTCAAGCTATAATTTTGCGATTAGAGGTAAATCTACTTATAGTTCTAATGATATGCCTTTGATTGTTTTGGATGGTACGCCAACTGAATTGGATATCAGAACGATAAATCCAAATGATATTGAAAAGATTACATTCTTAAAAGATGCCGCAGCAGCTTCTATTTATGGAGCAAGAGCAGCAAATGGCGTAATGGTAATTGATACAAAAAAAGGAAAATCAGGAGCACCAAGCATTAATTTTTCTCAAAGCTATGGTTTTTCAAATAAACCAACATTATCTAAACTTCCGTTAATGAATTCTTCTCAGGTTCTAAATCTAGAGCAAGAATTGGTTGATAAAAGAATGATTGTTGATCCTGCGGGTGTTACAAGCTATCTTCCGGCTCCGATTAGTCAGGGAATGGAATTAATGTTCCAAGAAAAAAGAGGACAAATTACAGCATCAGAAAAAGAAGCAGCATTAAACGTTTTGAGAGGGCGTAATACCTATGATCAGTTAGAAAAATACATGCTTCAGGCATCTACAACTCAAAACTATGATTTGTCTGTTAGCGGAGGCGGACAAAACGATTATTCTTATTTAGTTTCTGGATCTTATTCGAAAGAAGAAACTCAAGCAGCAGGAACAGATGGACAACGTTTCACTTTTTTAGCCAATCAGGATTTTAAATTATTCAATTACATCAAATTGAATACGAGTTTAAGAGGTTCGATTTTTAAATTCAATCAAAACGGATTAGGATTAGGACCATTAGCTAGATCTAGATCTACGTTATTGCCTTATGATCAAATTGTAGATGACAACGGAAACTCTGTTGGATATTATCAGCATTTTTATAGCGGAGTTACCATTCCATTAGAGCAAAAAGGTTATTTGCCTTGGAAATATAATTATATCGATGAGCTTAACAATTTGGACAAAACTATTGATGAGCAGAATTATGGCGCTACAATTTCAGCGACTATTCCTTTGTTAAAAGGATTAGACGCAGTTGGAAATTATACAATTGAACGCTCTTATCTTTCTAATCCTAATATGTATAATGAAAATACTTATTTTACTCGAGATATGATTAATACTGCTACTTCTGTCGACAGTTTTGGCGAATTATCATACGGTATTCCAAGAGGTGGAATTTATCAAGGAAGTAAGTATGACAAAAACAGTTACACAGTTAGAGGACAATTGAATTATGACGGAATCATTGGTGAGGATCATTTGATTAACGCAATGGGAGGTATTGAAGCAAGACAGATTAAAGAAAATATTGATGGAGGTACCTTGTATGGATACAATCCTAAAACGCAAACCTCAATTGATATTCCAGCTCAAAATTATCCAGATGTAAGCGGTTATATCGGTTATGCCAATTATAATAATGTCCTTAAAGAAAGCCGCAGAAGATTTTTATCTTATTATGCAAATGCAGGTTATACCTTCAAAAACACATATACTTTAACGGGTAGTGCGCGTTTAGACGATTATAACAATTTTGGTGTAGATAAAAAATTAAGAAGAACACCGCTTTGGTCTACAGGTGCAAAATGGATCATTAAAAATGAATCTTTCTTAAAAGACGTAAATCTTGTAAATAGCCTTTCGCTTAGAGCAAGCTATGGTTTTAATGGAAACATCAATATGGAAACTTTCCCATTTACCAATATTACTTTAAACGATTCAGATTATTATTCTCAGCAGCCTTATGCTGGTATTACTTCTCCAGCAAATCCAAATTTGCGTTGGGAAAAAACAGGAATTTTAAACTTTGGAATTGACTATGCTATTTTAAATAATAGATTGAGCGGTACAATTGAATATTATACGAAAGACAGTAAGGATTTAATTGTTGAATTTCCAGTATCTCCGTTTTACGGATTGGTTAACGATAACCTTGTTCGAAATGCAGCAAATTTAAAAGGAAAAGGAGTTGATTTCAGTTTAACAGGAACCATTTTAAAAGCTAAAGACTTTTCATGGAATTCAACTTTAATCGTTTCTTATAATAAAACAGAAGTTACCGACTCTCGTTTCACAAGCTATAGCAATTACTTGAACGGAACGGGGTCAACGCCTCCAATTGCAGGTTATCCATTGAATAGTGTTTTTGCATTTAGATCTGCAGGATTAGACGCTACAGGTATGACTCAGGTTTACGACAAGTCAGGAAATATTGTAAATTCTTTTACTTCGCTAAAAGACATTGATGATATGAAATATATGGGAACCAATATTCCTGCTTATTACGGAAGTTTTAGCCATACTTTTAACTATAAGAAGCTTTCATTGTTCATTTTGGCAACGTACAAATTAGATTACGTAATGTTTAAACCAACATTTACAAGTTATGTAAGCCGTGGAACTTTTGGATCGTATGATTTAAATGCAGATATCGATAAGAGATGGAGAAATCCAGGAGATGAAGCAACTACCAATGTACCTGGAGTTCAAGGAATGGGAGGTTACAGCTATAGCAGATATGTTTTTAGCGACAGCCAAGTTATTGATGGAGACCATATTCGTTTTAGAGAACTTTCATTAAAATACGATTTGTCAGATTTAATAAAAAGCAGTGTGGTAAGAAATGCAGGAATTACTTTTTCTGCAAGAAACCTAGGTTTCTTTTGGAGAAAAAATAAAGAAGGCATAGATCCAGATTTTCCACCAGTTACAGGAGCAAACATCAAAACTCCTCCAGTAGCATTGTATTCAATTGGTTTTAATGTTAATTTTTAATTTTTGATGATGAAAAAATATTTAAAATATATCGCCATTACTGCCATAAGTGCGTTTGTGGCAAGCTGCGACAATTATGTAGACATTCAGACAGAAGGTAAATTGGTTCCAGAAGAAACTTTAAATTACAGATATCTTCTTAACAATACCAGAATGTTTGATTATACGTATGATTTAATAGATGCCGCGTCAGACGACGCTGATTTTACAAATCAAACCCAGATTACGTCATTAGAAGCATCAACCTATTATCGTCCGTTTTTAAATACTTATAAATGGTCAGATCAAATTTATTATGACGGCGAAAAAGATTTCGATATGGAATCTTTGTACGACGGATTGTATTATGCAAACGTAGTTATTACTGAAGTAATGAAAAGTAAGAAAGGTACTGAAGCAGAAAAATTAGCAATAAAAGGAGAAGCGCAAGTTCACCGTGCTTTTCTTTACTTAATGTTGGTAAATACTTATGGAAAAGCGTATGATGCTGCTACATCCAATACAGATTTAGGAGTACCGATTTTTACAACTCCGACGGTTTCTCAAGATATTAGAAGAGCATCAGTTCAAGAGGTTTATAATTTGATTCTTGCAGATTTAAATGATGCTGTAACTTCAGGTTTAAAACCAGTAAATTCAGGATTGAATGTTGCGTTTCCTTCACAAGCATCGGCTTATGCGCTGTTGGCAAGAACTTACCTTTTAATGCGTAATTATCCTGAAGCAAAAGCAAATGCAGAAAAGGCATTGGCATTGCAAAATAAGCTGGTCAATTTGGCTGCATTTGAATCTGGCGGTTATCCGACAAAACGATTTGATTCGGAAATTATTTTATCGAAAGGAAGTTATAACAGGCTTCAGTATGCACCAAGAGTATTACAGTTAAGCAACGAATTGCTTAATTCTTTTGATCCAAATGATTTGCGTTATGTGATGTTTACGCAGCCTGCTTCAAATTTTGATTCCTCCTATACCCAAGGAAGAGTTTATGCAAAAGAAAGCATAACAGACGAGGGAAGAAATGCCGGGCCAAGCGTACCAGAAATGATGCTGATTAAGGCAGAAGGTGAGGCGAGGGCTGGATCTGCAAGTGCTGCAATGGCAACCATTAATAAATTAAGACAAAGCCGTTTTAGAGCTGGAGAGTATGTGGCTCTAACAGCTGCAGACAATAATGATGCTTTAATAAAAGTATTAGCAGAAAGAAGAAGAGAATTAATGGGAACTGGTGGTTTTAGATGGTTTGATTTGAAAAGATTAAACAAAGAACCTCAATTTGCAAAAACGATAACGCACACTTTTTCAGGACAGACTTTAACATTGGCTCCCAATGCAGATCGTTATCAGATGCCGTTTGCGCCAATTTATTTTGATTATGCTCCACATTTAGAACAAAACAAATAATTAAGTGACTTATAAAGTGCACTCATTTTTTGAGTGCACTAAATTTCAAAAAACAAACAAATGAAAAATTTCAAACTGGTACTATTCTTTTTCGGTATCACAAGTACTTTACTGGCTCAAAGTAGCGAACAAAAGTTCCTTCTTACGCCTGAACACCCAAATGCGGGCGAAGAAATTACAATTACTTACAATGCGGCAGATACTCCACTAGAAAATGCAAACCACGTTGAGGGAGTAGTTTATACTTACGATAATTTCAGATGGCTTGCAGACGATATTACTTTAAAATCGGCTGGAAACAAAAAGTGGCAAACCAAAATGAAACTTTCAGACAAGGCGGCTTTTATTACTTGCGTTTTCAAATCGGATACAATCAAAGATAATGGAGGGAAAATGACGTATTCTTGGATTCTTGAAAAAAGTAATGGATCTTATGTAGGTTGGGGATTTTTAAGAAGTCCAGATTTACAAGATCAGGTGCCGAATATTGTGCATGACAGCGCTTACATCAAAAAAGAAGTTTCTTTATTTTGGATTAATAACGAATTGAAATATCACCCAGAAAGCCGTACGCATGTATTTTATGAAGGTTCAAAATTAAAACAGCTAGAAACAGGCCAACCACAGCCAAAGCTAATTATGAGAGAAGTTCGTTTTGTTTTAACAGAAAAGAACTTAGACAATGCAACACAATATAACATTCAGAAAACGATTGGTTTATTGGCACCAGAACATAAAGTTTTTGCAGATTCTGTTCAGAATGTTTTGTTGAAAAAATACCCTAATGGAGTTTGGGCTCGTGATATCGAAATTAAAAAGATATTTAATGAAGCAGATTTCAATAAAAAAGTAGCAATGTATAATGCTTTTGAAAAAAACTTTCCGCAAAGTAATTTTCAAGATGTAAATACAGATACAGAAAGTTTGTTTTACGATAAAATGTTCAAAGGCATTGCTTATAATTATATCGTAAAAAATAAAGATTACAGCTATTCAATCAATAGTGTAAAGAAGGTTTCCTATAATATTTTATTGGATTATGCTTGGCATTTAATTTCTATTCCGTTTGACAGAGACCAAGAAGGAGCAGAAAAGACGTCATTAGAAACCTTGAAAAAATATGCAGAAGTAATTATTCCAGAACTAGAGGCTAGAGAAGCATTTGTGCCAAAAGAATACATTGGAAAATTATCATTAAAAGAATGGCAGGCACAAACGCTTCAAAATGGCGCAAGAGAATTTTTTACGTATGCAAAACTTCAAGGGCTTTTTAAAAATTACGATTTAGAGAAAAAGTATTTAGAGAAAATAAAACCAATTATGGCAATTCAGAATGCTTCATACAATGAAGTATATTCTAAAATGCTTTTAAGAGAAGGAAAAACTGCCGAAGCAAAAGAATATATGGCACTTTCTGTAAAAGCAAATCAAGTAACGCCAGCAATATTAGCTTCTTTAAAAGAGATTTATTTGAAAGAAGGAAAACCAGAAACAGGTTTTCAAGCTTATGTAGAATCTCTAAAATCTACAAGCAATATCGAAGAACACAAAAAGAAATTAATTTCAGAATTGATCAATCTTCCAATTGATGGATTTGAAATGGAAAGCAACCGAGGCGGAAAAGTAAAATTAGCGGACCAAAAAGGTAAAATTGTGGTGCTTGATTTCTGGGCAATGTGGTGTGGACCTTGTAAAAATGCAATGCCAGGAATGAATATGGCGGTGAATAAATACAAAGCTGATGAGAATGTGAAATTCTATTTTGTTGATACAATGGAATACATCAAAGATTTTAAAGCGCAAACTCAGGCTTTCATCAAAGAAAAAGGATTTGATTTTACGATTCTTTACGATAGCAAAAATCCGAAAACAGGAAAATTTGATGCAGTTTACGACAAGTATTCTAAAGCGTTTCATTTCTCTGGAATTCCAGAAAAAATGATTATCGACCAAAACGGAAATTTAAGATGGATGTCGAATGGTTATTTTGGAAGCCCAAGCGAATTGCTTGACGAAATTTCGATCATCGTTGACTATTTAAAAGCTGAGAAAAAATAATTTAGTTAAAAAAGGTTAAGTAATGAAAATTGTTCATTTTTTATATCTCAGTATTTTAGTATTGTGCTGTCAGATCGGTTTTTCACAAACCATCTGGCAGGGGCAATACCATTCTTCCCGTATAATAATTACAGGTGATTTTGACAGTAAAAAAGATTCTCTTTTGCTCAGTATTCCTGAAATGTCTTATGACGGAATAAAAATTGGAATTCGAACAGAACAGGATAGTATTTTCTTTAAAAATGAAGTGTATAATTTCGTTTTTAAAGGAAAGTACAATGCTGATAAAACTGCAATTTCTGGTGTTTTTGATAATTATTCGTTTCCAAATGCAGCAATTGTTTTGAAGAAACAAAGTAGTATTGAGCCTTTGTTCTTTTCACAGCATCCAAAGAAACCATATCCGTATCAGGTTATTGATATGACTTTTCTTGGAAAAAATACAAAACTGACTTACGGAGGAACATTGACCATTCCGCAAGGAAAAAAGAAATATCCATTAGCGATTTTAATTTCGGGAACTGGACAACATGACCGAAATTACACGTACATGGGAAGAGAGTTTTTTACTGTATTAGCGGATTATCTGGCAAGAAATGGAATTGCCTCTTTGCGTGTTGACGACAGAGGAATTGGTAAAACGACAGGAGATTTCCAAACTGCTACAACAGGAGATTTTGCAGATGATATTGATGCTCAGATTGCTTATTTAAAAAGTGATAAAAATATAGACGCTTCGTACATTGGTTTAATCGGTCATAGTGAAGGCGGAATGATAGCATCGATTGTAAGTTCTAGAAATAAAGACGTAAAATTCATGATAAGTCTTTCTGGTGTTGGAGTAAGCGGACTGGAAATGTTGAATCTTCAAAATACAGCAATTTTGAAAAGCTATAATTTCTCTGACAAAGTGGTGGCCAAACAAATGGAAATGTATAATATCATGTTTAATGTGGTGTACAATACCAAAGATGGAGAATCGGCACAGCCAGCGATGGAGGTGAAGTTGAAAGAATGGATGCAAAAGCAAGATTCGACAACTTTAAAAGAAGTGCAATTATTGGACGGACGTGACCAGACTTTCTTGTATCGTTACGGAAAAGATGCCGATAGAAAATGGTATCGTTATACGATTCATTATAAACCAGAAAACTATCTTCCAAAAATTACCATTCCGGTATACATAGCAAACGGAGATAAAGACATTCAAGTTCCAGCGATTGAGAACATTAATTCGTTCAAGAAATATTTAGGGACAAAAGATCTGACGACGAAGATTTATCCCAATTTGAATCATATGTATCAGCATTGTAAAACGTGTACGCAAAACGAAGCCAAAGAAATTGACGAAGTTTTTGCGGAAGAAGTTTTGGCAGATATTTCAAAATGGATTTTGAGCCGTTATAAAAAGTAATTTAGTGCTATTTGTCATCCTGACGAAGGAAGGATCACACTAGTAGCTCTACAAAGATTGACGATTTTCTTTAACGAATTACGCGTGTGATCCTTCCTTCGTCAGGATGACAAAATCAGCATTCTTTATGAAAAATCTAAAATCTACAATCTAAGATCTAAAATCAATATTTTCATCATGAAAAAAATATTCCTTTTTATCGCATTTTTATTTGCGGTCAGCAACCTTACTGCCCAAATTTACGATCCAGTTTCGTTTACAACCTCTGTAAAAGAAATAGGAGAGAACAAATATACGTTGAGTATAATTGCCAAAATTGATAAAAGCTGGCACATTTATTCTCAAAACGTTCCATCTGGCGGACCGGCTCCAACAAGTTTTACTTTTCCGAATTCAAAAAACTACAAAACAATCGGTTCTGTAATCGAGCCTGCGGGACATGAAGTAGACGATCCTGTTTTTAATATGCGAATTAAATACTTTGCAGATAAAGCAGTTTTTACCCAAACTATAGAGCGTAAAACTTCTGAACCTTTTACCATAAATGCAATCATATTCTTTACGGTTTGCAATGATAACAGTTGTTTGCCTCCAGGCGAAAAAGAAGTAAAATTTACTTTTAAAAAATCAGATATACCAGTTAAAAACGAAGAAACAGCAGCTGCGGTAACAGAAGAAAAAAAAACAGATTTACCTTTAAAAGAGGAATCAATTACTAAACAGGATACCACAAACAACACAACAAATTCTGTTAGCATTGTCAGCAAAGATACTCCTGAAAGTTTAAAAAAGACTACAGAAGCAAATTCAGGAAAAACAGCCCCTGAAGAAAGCCTTTGGACACTATTTTTCTTCAGCTTTTTAGGAGGTCTTGCTGCTTTGTTTACGCCATGCGTATTCCCGATGATTCCGATGACCGTTAGTTTCTTTACCAAACAAAGTAAAACTAAAACTGCCGGAATTAGAAATGCCATAACGTACGGAATTTTCATCATCATCATTTACGTGATTTTAGGAAGTTTAGTTACAGCAATTTTTGGTGCAGATGCCTTAAATGCTCTGGCAACAAATGTGGTTTTTAATCTCGTTTTCTTCCTGCTTTTATTGGTTTTTGCATTATCATTTTTAGGTGCTTTCGAAATTGTGTTGCCAAGTTCATGGCTGACCAAAATCGATCAGAAATCAGAAATGGGAGGTGTTTTTGGAATTTTCTTTATGGCATTGGCTCTAGCTGTGGTTTCGTTTTCTTGTACAGGACCGATTGTTGGGACTTTATTAGTCCAAGCGGCAAGTCAGGCGGGAATCGCGCCAATTGTCGGAATGCTTGGCTTTTCATTAGCCATCGCTTTACCATTTGCCTTATTTGCAGCTTTTCCTGGCTGGATGAATTCACTGCCAAAATCTGGCGGATGGCTGAATTCGGTTAAAGTGGTTTTGGGCTTTTTAGAATTGGCTTTAGCACTTAAATTCTTGAGCAACGCCGATTTAGTTTTACAAATGCATTTATTAGAAAGAGAAGTATTTCTAGCCATTTGGATTGCCATATTTACGGTATTAGCTTTTTATTTATTTGGAAAAATCCAGTTGTCGCATGATTCACCTTCTACTCCTATTTCTGTGGGGAGATTGAGTTTAGGAATTATCGTGCTGTCATTTGTAGTGTATATGATTCCGGGACTTTGGGGAGCTCCGTTGCAATACATTAGTGGATTTCCGCCCGCAAAACAATACAGTGAATCACCAAATGGCTTTGGAAATATTGTAACTCAAAATTCAGAGAAAAGTAATTTGCCTGAAGGCGCAGAAAGTGGTCCAAACGGAATTCCGACTTTCCATGATTATGATCAAGGTTTAGCTTACGCGAAAAAAGTAAACAAACCCGTAATGATTGATTTTACAGGTTATGCTTGTGTAAACTGTCGCAAAATGGAAGAACGCGTTTGGCCAGATCCAAGGGTTTTAGGAGTTTTAAATAATGATGTTGTTTTGATTTCATTGTATGTAGACGACAAAAGGCCTTTGCCAGAAAATGAACAAGTGGTTTCTAAAATTACAGGCAAAGTCTTAAAATATACAGGACAAAAATGGAGCGAACTTCAGATCTTAAAATACAAAACCAATGCACAGCCGTATTATGTTTTAATGGATCATAACGAAAAGGATCTGAATAAACCATCGGCTTATAATCCAGATAGTAACGCTTATTACAACTGGCTTCAAGAAGGAGTCCGGAATTTCAAAAAATAATTTTGGTACGCGGATGAAGCAGATTTGCTTTCGCAAAGACGCTGATTTTCGCTGATTTTCATAATTTAAAAAAATCCGTTTTTTTCCGCGTTTTCGCGAAAGCGAATCCGTTAAATCCGCGTTCCCATCAACCCAAAAATAAAAGTATCAAATGAAAATCTTTCAATCAAAATATTGGCTTTTTGTCCTTTTAATCGGATTTAAAAGTATCGCTCAGTTTTCGACTACAGTTCCGTTGAACAAAGATGTGGTTTCGGGAAAACTGAAAAACGGAATGAAGTATTATGTTCTTCATAACGAATGGCCTAAAGATCGTGTCTGTTTTTATTTTGCCCAAAATGTGGGCGCTATTTTAGAAAATGACGATCAAAACGGATTGGCGCATTTCTTAGAACATATGGCTTTTAACGGAACGCAGAACTTTGAAGGAAAAGGCATTATTGATATGCTGGAGAAAAAAGGAGTTAGTTTTGGAAAAGATATAAATGCTTACACTGCCCAAGATCAAACGGTTTACAATTTAAGTAATGTTCCTGCAAACGATTCAAAACTAATTGATTCTTGTCTTTTAGCCTTGCATGATTGGTCTGGTTTCCTTTCTTTAAAAGATGCGGAAATTGATGCCGAACGCGGTGTAATTCGCGAGGAATGGCGTACGAGAAGAAATTCAGATTTCAGGCTGCGTTTAGAAACAGATAAAGTTTTGTACAAAGATTCAAAGTACGCAAAACGTGATGTAATAGGCGATTTGAATTTGATTAATACTTTTGATTATCAGGTTTTAAGAGATTATTATAAAAAATGGTATCGTCCAGATTTACAAGCGGTTATTGTAGTAGGAGATATTGATCCAAAAGAAATTGAAAAGAAGATTATCGAAACATTTTCTTCAATAGAAATGCCTAAAAATGCTGCGGAACGTTATTATATTTCTGTTCCTAAAAACAAAGGAATTAATTATGTTCTAGCGAAAGATAAAGAGGCAAATGAAACCAATGTGGTTTTGTATTTCAAAAAGGATTTTGACAAAGTAAAAAGCAGCGAAACCATCAGAAGAGATTTAGTGAATAATTTGTGCACGGATATGATGAATAGACGTTATCAGGAATTTATTCAAAATAATGAAACTTCGGTTTTAGGAATTGGAACAGGAACTTCAGAAGTTTCGAGATTGACCAATTCGTATTATTTGTATGTGACGCCAAAAAACAATAAAACGCTTGATGGTTACAAAGAAATGATGGTTGAAACTGAAAGAGCTGTTCGTTATGGGTTCACGCAGAAAGAATTGGACCGTAACAAAGAAGCAGTTTTGAGTTCTTATGAAAATATGCTTCAAAATAAAGACAAGTTCGAAAACGATGCACTTTCAGAAGAATTGGTTAATTATTTCCTGAAGGCAGAACCGTTTGAAAGTATCGAAATACAATATGACAATGTAAAAAAGAGATTGGCTACAATTACATTAGCTGAAATTAATCAGGCGGTAAAAAAACTGCAGACGAAGGATAACGTTGTCATAGTGGTTACTGGACCAGATAAAAACGAAGCGGTTTATCCGTCAGAGGCAGATTATGTAAATGTAATGTTGGATGTAAAGAAAATGCCTCTTGAAAAATACAATGAAACGGATACCGATAAGCCTTTAATCGCATCAGATTTGAAAGGTTCTAAAGTGGTGAAAGAAACACCGATTGAAGGAATTGGTACTGCAAAGAGCTACATTTTAGCAAACGGTGCAAAAATTGTTGTATACCCAACGACTTTAGCTAAAGACGAAATTTTATTTTCAGGATTTAGTTTTGGAGGAAGTTCATTAATAAAAACAGAAGACATTCCGTCGGCTCAAATTGCAGTAAGTTTAGTAGAAAGTTCTGGTTTAGGCGCTTTTAAAAGCACCGATTTGAAAGATAAACTAAACGGAAAAATTGTGGATCTTAAACCGTACATCACAGAATTAACAGAAGGATTTAGAGGTTCAAGCAATCAAAAAGATTTCGAAACTTTATTGCAATTGTTGTATCTGTATTTTGAAGAACCAAGATTTGATAAAGAAGCTTACGCTAGAATGATTACAAGTTTTAGCAACTCATTAGAAAATACTTTAAATACCAATCCGAAAGTTTTTCAGGACACTATCTCTCAGTTAAATTACAATCATAACAAAAGAGTTCCGTTAGTAAATGACGAATTTCTGAAACGTTTGAGTTTTGAAAAAGCATCAGAACTTTACAAACAGAGAATTCAAAATGCAAGTGATTTTACTTTTGTATTTACTGGAAATCTTCCTGAGAATACATTAGCGTTAATTGAAAAATATATCGGGAGCATAGCATCAGATGCCAACAAAAAAGAAAGTTTTGTCGACAATAAATTGGATCCAGCACCTGGAATTGCAAAGCAGTTATTGGTTCGTGAAATGAATGTGCCAAAAGCAAGTGTTTATGTCCGATTTGTGAAGCAATTTCCATACAGTTATAAAAATGTATTTACGTCACATATTTTGGCTGAATTGCTGTCTAAAAAATATTTGGATTTAATTCGTGAAGAAGAGGGAGGAAGTTATGGCGTTCACGTGCAATCAGGAGTGAGCCGTTTGCCATCAGATGAATATTCAATGACAATCAATTTTGACAGTGATCCTGAGAAAGAAGAAAAACTGACAAAAATTGTTTACGAGCAAATCGACCGTATTCAAAAAGAGGCACCAAAAGAAGAGGATGTTCAATCGGTTAAAAATGCACTTTTAAAGGCCAGAGCAGAGAAGATTATGACCAACGGATTTTGGTTAGGAAGCCTTAATAACATGATTTTAAATAATGAGACTTTTAAGGATGATGTGATATACAAACAAACATTAAATTCTGTGACTACTGAAAATATAAAAACTTTTGCTAAAGAATTTTTCGCAAAGCCAAGTACCGTAGAAGTTATTATGAAATCGAAATCTGAAGCTGCGGCACCAAAATAGTAAACGAATTAAGGTTTTTCATTCGTTTTAATTTTAAGAAGTATTTGAATTAGTAAACTTGTACAACTACTTGAAAGACCTATAAAGAGCTGTTTTTGCCAACAGCTCTTTTTTGTTTTTGTAATGTTTTTGATATAAAAGTAGTTTCTAAATTTTATTCTTTGAGTTATTCTGTTTTAATTTGACAAAAACGATAAAATCTTAATTCGTTATTTAAGAATGCGGATCTTTAGATTATAATCAATTCAAATTTTAATAAGTCCTTTTAAGTAGTACATAGTTAATGATTTATACCAAAGAAAATTTCCCTGAAATAGCTTCTGAACGTCATCAGATTCTTACTGCTGTAACGTACGGATTGTTTGGACTTTTATTTGTGGCAATGCTTGTTTTATTAGTTGCACTTCCATTGAGCATTCAACTAGAACACAATAGCCAATTGTCTAAAAATGAGATGATCTTCAATGCCATCTATTTTCCTTTAGTACTTTGTGGAATTTGGGGGCTTTACAAAAATTACCAGCGTCATAGGCGAAAAAAGGTAATCTTGATTTATATTGATCGTGACGGTTTGCACCACCAACAATTTGATGGTACGATTAAAAGTGTTTTATACAAAGAACTGGGAAAAAGTACTGAACCGTATATAAATGATATCGATAGAAAAATAGGGACAAAATATTCGCCAAGTTATATTTTTGGTTTTAAAGATGGTGTGCGAGTTCCGATTCATTTTTCTACAGCCGAGAATGGACTGTCGTATATTCCGAAAAATAGAAATCAATTAATTGCTCATTTTCTGAAAGGTGCGGCTTTATTTTGCCCTCACTTAAAAGTTTCTCCTGCTGTTTATTCCGATTATTTTATTGATCCAAATACTTTAGAGTTCAATAAAAAAGCCCAAGGCATTACGTATTTTATAATTTTTATAATATTGATCGCCGTTCTTCTCGGAATCGATTTATTAACAAAATATACGATGGGCTTTTCTTTGTTGTTTTAAATAGCAAATATTCAAGGAAAGTTTAAATATTGCTTCTAAGCTTTTTCTTTTTTATTCTCGTTCAGATCATTTGCGGTAGGTGAGTAGTTTATTATATGATTCAAGAAGATATAAAATAGTTAAAAAAACAAACTTAGTTTTTGCAACAATACAGGTGTCAAGCGCGATGTTTATTGAGATTTTAGGCGGTATGCTTTTTAATGATATCTTTTTTTTGAAATTCTCACGCAGGGATATGCAATACTGTTTTATGCATTTTTTAATTAATTTTGGGATGTCTCTATAGATATTTTAACAATGATACCACGATTATTCCGATTGCTTTTTCTTTTTTCAATTACTATTTATTCTCAATCTGGCACAAAAGAGTTGATAGATAATTTAAATGCTGTGGATAGCCACGAAAAGAAAGCTGCATTATGCCAGAAAATTGCATTACAACTCCAAAATTCGGACTGGGAAAGGGCAGTGAAATACATTGAACTGGCAGAAATTGAGGCCAAAAAAACGGCAAAAGCTGAAGAGGCTCTCGCAGAAGTGTATATAACTTCTGGAAAGATATATGGTTCAAAAGATGTTCTCGATATTTCTTTACAATATTATTTAAAGGCTTATGATATTTATAAAGAAGAAAACAACAAAGAAGCAGCCGCAAAAGTAGAGAACAATCTGGCTATATTATATGCAAAAACTAATAATCAAGAAAAGGCTTTACAGTTTTTTCTGAGTGTTTATAAATATCAAAAAGCAAAGAAAAATGAAGTAGAACTCGTTAAAATCTTAAATAATATCGGGACTCTTTATTTGCAGAAAAATCCTGATTCTTCTTTGCATTACTATCAGAAAGCTAACTTGTTGATAAGTAGATTAAAAGATGATAAATTTACTGTTTATATCTATACCAATCTTGCCAGAGCTTATTTTTTGAAGAAAGACAAGATTAAAACAGCATTTTACTTTGAAAAGGCACTGCGTTTAACTGATTCTATTTCTGATAATTCTTTAAAATCATTTGTAAATGAATCATATGCCGAATACAATTTGGCAGAAAATAAATTCGAGAGTACTATTGCACATGCAAAATTGGCTTTAGAATTAAATAAAGACAAACTTTTTGGTTTTTCTAGCATGCGCTTAAATAAAATGCTCTATGAAGCTTATCTGAAGAAACTGGATTATAAAAATGCAGTGCACTATTTTCAGCAGTATAATAAAATAAGCGATAGCATTAATGTTGAACAGAAGGCCGTAAATCTGGAAAGAATTAAGCTGGAACAGGATTACAAGGTGAAAAATAAAATTAGAACTCTTGAAGAAGAAAAAACACGTTTTAGATATTATTTCGCGGGATTAATTTTGGTTGTGGGCATTCTGATTTTAATAATTCTTTTGATTAAATATCGAAATAAGAATATTAAAAATCAGCTTGAAAGAGAAAAATTAAAAGCAAAAGAACGGGAACTTAAACAAAGTCTTGAAGCCAAAAATATGGTTTTGGTAGGAAAAGCAATGTCAGAAATTCATCGTACAGATAATATCAACGAAATTTTGACTGATCTTAAAATGATCAAACTTAAAACAGCCAGTAAAGAATTGCAGCAGGCAATTGATATTGTTTTGAAACGATTAGAAAAAGATTTGAACACGGATATCTGGAAAGAATTTGAAATTAGTTTTGAGCAAGTGCATAAATCTTTCTTTGATAAACTTACTGTCGACTATCCTGAACTTACACCAAAAGAACGACGACTTTGTGCTCTTCTTTACTTGGATTTAACTACCAAAGAAATTTCGCAAATTACGGGGCAATCGTTTAAATCGATAGAAAATGCTCGAACCCGACTGCGTAAAAAGTTCGATTTGACCAACGAAAAAGTAAATCTTTCCACTTATTTGAACAGTTTTAAGGGAGACTTTATGTAAAAATATTTCAAATATAACTGTTTGATAATTATGGTTTTATTTTGAAATGAGTGTTTTTTTAGTGATGTATTTCTGCCTGAGAGTGTTTTTGCATTAGTCCTTTTTTTCTTTGCCTAATGGCATCAATTTATTTTTACCAAACTATTGCTATAAATACGTTTGATGAATCCGAAGAAAAAAGAAGAACCTTCTAAAAGTCTTGAAGAGCTTTTGGAAGAGACAAAAACAAAAAAGAGCGCACTCTTAAAAATTCTACAAAAAATAACAAAAGCAAGTTCTAAGAATCAACCGCCGAATTGATTCTAAGAACTTGCTTTTGTGGTTTTCTGCTAACCATTGTAGGATATACTATTAACTCAAGCAGTCTAATACTAATTTTAAACTTTAAAAAATGAACCAGATTTACTCTAAACCCAGGTATTTGTTTCTTTTGTTAGGTTTCTTGGTCTGTTCCGTTGGAATGGCTCAGTCACCTTTACCAAAAAACAAAACAGCAAATGCGCAGACGGCGGTACAAACGCCATATGCAACTCAAAAAAAGGATCAAGTTTCTCAGAAAACAACAGATCAAAATAGTAATCAAGACGATAACACAAATCTTCTTTTGAACCAAAATGCTGTAAATGGAACCGCACTTTCAGAAGAAGAAAGTAAAGCCATAACGAAAAAAGCAAATGAAAGCCAGAAGCTTTTTAATGGTCAGAATGCTTCAACAGCCAAAAACATTCAAACTGTAGATAGTACAAAAGTGAGGTCTTTTGCGAAATCTTCAAATCTGACAATTCGAAACGTATTTGAAGTTAAAAGAGCTGATTTTGAATTGGCTGCTACAGATAAAATGCAATTAAAATCGGTTTCAGATAAGCACGGCAGAAGTTTGGCAACGTATCAGCAATTGCATAATTCTGTTCCTGTGGAAGGGGCAATTTATAAAGTTAGAGAAAATAAGACCAAAATTGATGCTTTTGGTCATATCAGTAAAAAATTGCCTGCAAACAGTAATTATAAAGTAAATGCGTCGGCTGCTTTACAAAATGCGTTAAATACTGTTAATGCAAAACAATATGTTTGGCAAAACAAAAGATTGTCTTCTTTGGTTCATGAAAAGATCAGCACCAAACCAGAAGGCGAATTGGTTTATGTTGGACCAAATTTTTCTTCTGAATTGACAGAATATCATTTGGCTTGGAAATACGATATTTTCGCTACTAGTCCGCAATCTAGCCAGACTATTTATGTAGATGCCAATACGGGAAAAGTGATCTTAAAAATCGATTTGCAACGCGATGTTCATGTTGGGAATACAAGTGCTCGCAAAGAGAAAGGGAGTTTAGGACAAAATGAAGTTTTAAATGCTAATAAAATGGCTTATCAAAGTATTGGAAAAGGTAAAGCCCGTTATGCAGGAGATGTTACTTTTAATACTAAACAATATGCAGATGGTTATAGACTAGAAGCAGAGCAAAGCAAATTTAAAGTGCCTGTTTATACTATAAACATGAATCATGCAGATGAACCAACAGATGATGTTCTTACAGATTTTATTGATGAAGATAATAACTGGAATGATTTGTATAATAAAGATCATGATGAAGCTGCAATAGACATCCATTGGGGATTGTCAAAATCTGTTGATTATTATGCAGAAAAATTCAACCGAAACAGTGTTGATGATAAAGGAATGATCATGTTTGGTTTGGCGCATTTAGGAACCAAGGTTGAAAATGCTTCATGGACTGGAGGATGGACACAATTTGGCGATGGAGATAATGCTCCTTTTGTGAGTTTAGGAATTACAGGACACGAGCTGACACACGCGGTAACACAGTTTTCTGCAGGCTTAATTTATAAGGGAGAATCAGGCGCAATGAATGAATCTTTCAGTGATATATTTGGGGTTTCTATTGAATTTTATGCTGGTAAAGACAGCAAAAATGATATATGGATGCTAGGTGATGAATTGTATTCTCACGGAAGTTTAAGAAGCATGGCCGATCCTAAAACCCAAGGTCAGCCAGATACTTACGGAGGAACAAATTGGGCAGATCCTGCAAATACAGGATATGATAATGGTGGAGTTCACATCAATAGTGGTATTACTAATTATTGGTTTTATCTTTTAGTTGATGGTGGAGAGGGTGTAAATGACCTTAATAACAGCTACAGTGTAAAAGCTATTGGTTTGGCTAAAGCCGAAAAAATTGCTTACATAGCGCTTACAGAATATTTATCGCCGTCTTCAAATTTTTCAGACATGCGTCAGGCAACTTTAATGGCTACAGAAGATTTGTACGGTTTAGGTTCTGAAGAATACAAGCAAGTATCAAATGCTTGGTATGCAATTGGTGTAGGAGCTGCTTATTCGGACAGACAAATTTTATTGGTTTCTGTAGAAAATCCTTCATTGCCTTGTGAAGCATTAAAAGGAGATGAACCTTTTTATGTTACCCTAAAAAATACTGGTACTACAGTAATAAAAGCAAATGATGTTTTAAACTTCAAATTGAGAGCTATGGGTAGCGCTTTAGGAAGATTAGTTGTTTTTTATACTAATGATGGCAATGTGCCTTTTACTAAAGACTTGCAAGTTGGAGAAGAAACTACTTTAGCGATTAAGAATAATATACCCTATCAAGGTTCAGGTGCGGTAAATTACATTGAGGTGAAAATGGATATTAATCCTGTTACCGATTTTGGTCCAAAAGACGGATCTACTTTTGTTTCTCAAATTGTACTTAATGCTGCTCAGAAAGATTTTGATATCAAAGTAACGGGATTAAAAATGCCAGATTATACAGGTGACGCACTTACAGCAAATCATCAGTTGGCCATTACATTTTATAATTTAGGCTGTAAAGATATCCCAGCAGGTTCTCAGTTAAAAGTTGGATATGCTGATACTGCTGCGGGAAGTACAACGGTTTGGAAAGATGTTACTTTACAGACAGATTTTAAAGGAAAGTCAGAAATGACAATTGCTTTTGACCAAACAGTTGATTTGTCTGGACTAGGGCTTCATACTTACGAAGGATATGTGACATTTGCTCAAGATCCTGTTACAACAAATAACAGTATTTTAAACGCTTCTTACAGTGGTATTGTAACTCAATTGCCATATTCTGAAGGTTTTGAAAGAACACCAGGAGGTTGGAATACAAAAGCTTTAGATGGAACGCAAAAATTTGTTTTTCAGAATTATCCAGCCTCATTTAGAACCATTAAGTCACAATATATGTGGGGAATGGTAGATTTTAAATCAAGTGATAAAATGGGACTAAATTCTGATTTCGTATTAGAATCTCCAATTTTCGATTTTACAAATGTGGTTTCTCCTTATGTAGAGTTCGATTTGTATTATTTACTTCATAGAGGATATGATGGTTTAATTGTAGAATATTCGGAAGATAAAGGTAAAAACTGGAAAAAAATTGAGAATGTAAATTATCCAGAAACAGTACACGGTAACGAATTATTTGACGGGCCTTGGTTTACTGGTGTAAATACTGTTCTAAAAAAAGACCCGTATCAAATTCGTTTAAATGATCTTGCAGGAAAAAAAGTTGCAATTCGTTTTCATGTGAAATCAGACGATTATAATGATGGTTTTATTGGAGGATTTATAGATAACATTTTAGTAAGCAATGCTCCTTACGATTTAGAAATTCTTTCAACAAAATTAGATGCTGGCAGCTGTACTGTAGACAATACCAATGCTACTGTAAAAACGGTAATTACGAATAATTTTACGACTAGCAGCGAGGTGGTAAATGTTACCATAAAAATTCTTGACGCTGCAAAAAAAGAAGTTTTTTCAAAAACTGAAAAAGCCACATTGAACTTTACTAAGTTTAAAGATACTATTACTTATTCGATCCCAAATATCAATTTGCAAAGTGTAGGAGAACATACGATTTCGGTTTCTGTTTTTCCTGAAGACATGACTATTGATGCAAAACAGGCTAACAATTCTTATGTGTTTACATACGACAACTGGAACAATGAAGATGTAAATGTATCTGTTCTTCCTTATAAAATGGATTTTGAAGACGCCTCTAAATACAAAGGATGGAGAACTTCAGAAAACAAAGGCGCTGCCGGTTGGAAACATGGTCTTCGTGCCGATTTAGGATCTCCAGGATGGTTTATAGAAGACCATACCAAATTTATGGCGAGCAATGATGACAAATGCAATTGTGACTCTGCAAATGACATGCTGGTTTCTCCAGTATTTGATTTAAGCAATTATAAAGAAGCGCATTTATCATTTGATGGTTTTGGAGACGGACAACACCTTTCTGACGGTTACGTAAAAGTAAGTACAGATGGAGGAGCAACTTGGAAAGAGGTTTTTCATATGCCTTATTACAACGGCTGGTTTGGATATAATGTTGATTTGAGCGCTTATGCAGGAAAATCTTGTGTAATGGTTGCTTTTCAGCAAAATGACAACGGATTATTTGCTAATGGTTTTGCAGTAGATAATATCGAAATTACACCAACTAAAGATTATTTAAAGTTATCGAATTTAGTTGTGGCTGAAAAAGTTTATGAAGATGCGCCTTCGCATGAATTTTTTATAGACGCTAGAAATGATGGCTATAAAACACTTGAAAAGATTACCATCAAATATCAAATTTTTCAGAATGGAAACGCTATTGGCGAACCAATTTCATTAGAAAAAGTGGCAACTGTAAGACAAGGCGAAACACTTGCTTATAAAATTGAGAAACTTCCAAAATTAGAAGCTGGAAGCTATGAGATTAAAGTGCAGGCAGCTGCTGAAGGACAGGTAATTGCTGATTCTAAGACCTTAACGGCTACTTTTGAAGTTGTTGCAAATGCATTTGAGTTAACATCAGAGAATTTTACAAACCTGCCAAAGGGTTCTATATTCGGTTCAAGAGGTTTTGTTTCTAATCAGAGTGACGAGAATTACCCTTGGAGAGCACTTGCTACTCCAGACAACACTTATTTGACACTTCCGCTAAAAGACCGTAATGGTGATACTGATGGAAAACTATTATACAGTCAATTAGAAGGACCTTATTACTATGGGGAGTTAATTTCTCCTCTTTACAAATTGAATGCTAGTTCTACTATTTTAGAGTTTTACTATGCGTTGCAAAGTAATGTTAATGATGCTTTAATTGTTGATGTTAAAGAAGTTGGTGGCGAGTGGAACGAAACATGGAGAGCTACTAGCCAAGGAACTTATGTAGATACAGAATGGCAGAAAGCGGCAGTAAATATTACCAAATATGCAGGTAAATCGGTATTGTTCCGTTTTAGACATGCTAAATCTGCAGGATATTCCTATTTGGTATTAGACGACTTAAAAGTAAACAATGATTTAGTTTTAGACGTATCTGTTCAAATTTTATCTCCAAAAGATGTTTGTGGCAATAACCAAGTCAAAGTGAAGCTTACAAACGAAGGACAAACTCCAATTGCGGCAAACGCTATTCAATTAGATTTAAATTACATGAATACATCAGAAGAAATATCTGAAAATGTTGCCTCAGGAATTCCTGTTGGAGAAAGTATAGAATATACTTTTATAAAACAGCCTAAATTGGATGATTCTGGAGACTCGCACGTGTTTACTATCAATGCAGAATTGGAAAATGATGTTATAAAACAAAACAATACAGTTAAGAACTATGTCTATCAAAATGTAGCTTCAGATTTCAAAATATTTGATGCCCCAGTAATTCATGCTTATGCAGGAACTACATTATTTGTTACTGCAGAAACTAATTTCTTAGATAAAGAATTAGATGTTACGTCATATAAATGGAATACCGGTGATGCTACTGCGGATATTAATGTAAGTAAAGCTGGCGATTACACTGTAACAGCAAAGCTAAAAAATGGTTGTACTATTTCTGAAACAGTAAAAGTGGTCTTTGATACTTTCGAATCTGATTTGCCAAATGGTGATGTCTGCGGGCCAGAAGTAGTTTTAAATCCAGGTAAGTTCTCAGCTTATGAGTGGTTTGATGGTTCAACAGAACCGACTTTCACTACGACAGAAAGTGGAGAATATTATGTAACGGTTTACAACGAAAATGGACTAGGTAAAATTTTCAAGACGACTATTTCAATCTTGGAGAACAAAGTTCCAGAAATTCAGCAAGCAGGAGACAAAAAACTGACGGCTGTAACTGATGCCGTTTCGTACCAATGGTTTTTAAATGACAGACCAATTCCAAATGCGACTCAAAAAACAATTGTAACAGTTTGGGAAGGAAATTACAGTCTTCAGACCACAAATACCAATGGATGTAACAGTATGTCGGTACCATTTGATTCAAAAGGTCTTTTAATTGGAAAAATTACAAATCCTTTTAGAGTTTTCCCAAATCCAGCTATTGATCAAGTAAATATCTTCTTGGCAGAAAAAGCGGATGGCGAAGCTCAAATCAAAATTTACTCAATGGAAGGAAATGCAGTATGGAGCAAAACTTATGCAAATGTTCCGTCAATTATAAATGTGAATGAGCTAACAACTGGAGTTTACATTTTAGATTGTACAGTAGAGGGCAAAAAGTATACAGCTAAGATTATTAAGAAGTAACAAAATTAGAGATAGAAATGGTAACTCCGTTTTTGGAGTTACCATTCTTAAAAACAAAGAAATACTATGAAAAAATCAAAGCTAATTGTATGTGCATTATTAGTATGTGCAAGTGTAATGGCTCAAAAGGAAAAAATTAAGTTAGGAGTAAAAGCTGGGCTTAATGTTTCAAGTCTTACGGTTGATGAAAGTGAGTTGAAGTCAACAAATAAAACAGGATTTACAGCTGGTCTGATGGCTGAAATACCCCTTGCAAAGAATTTTTCAATTCAACCAGAATTGTTGTACAGTCAGCAGGGAATGAAATTTTCTTATTCCGACTCAGAAGTTGAAAATTCGCATTATACAAGCACTGTAAAATTGAATTATTTAAACATTCCGGTAATGTTGAAGTACTTTGTCGCAAAAGGTTTCAGTTTGCAGGCTGGGCCACAAATCGGAATATTGCTAAAAGCAAATAATGAGTATCGAGATAACTTTCTAGGTTACGACAACCACGAAAACATGAATTTATCAGATTACTCCAATGGAGTAGACGCATCTGTAAATTTCGGATTGGGCTATCAGTTTAGAAATAAATTCTATGCAGATCTTAGATACAATATGTCTTATACTGATGTTTTTAAAGATGCAACTGCAAATACCAATTACATTATAAACAGCGACATGAAAAATAGAGTTTTTCAAATAACAGTAGGTTATTTTTTTTAAATCGAGTTAGTAACATTCATGTCCTTTTTAAAACCACTCTTTTTAGAGTGGTTTTTTTTTGGAAAATGCAAGTATGCTAAAACAGTTAAGAATCTAACCTTCATAATTAATGAATTTTACTAAATCTACTCGGTAGGATTGGTTGTTTAGGGTAATACTGTTTTTTTAGGAATATAGCTATTCCTACTATTTTTCTAATAATGAATATTGATGTTGCATTTTACAATCTGCAACCAATTTCTTTAAAAAGATAAAATCAGCAATCGTATTTTTACAATACATTCTGAATCGTATCAAATACGAAAGACGAGATAACAAAAAACAATTAAAACTAGGAATAAAAGAGTACGAAATCTATAAAAATAATGGTTTTGAAGTTTGGCTCTCGTAATTGGAATTTTCTTCAAACTGCTTTTTAGATAAGAAGAAGCTTTCATCAAAAAAAAGCAGTTTCTTTATTTCGCATTTAATGTTATGCATAGCGATTAGCAAAAGTGCTAAAATCCTCTCGATTAGAATTTGTTATTGAAATACTGTCAACCTATTAAAAGAAAACCATGAAGATCATTACTAAAGCATTTTTTGATGGAAAATTTATTAGCAAAGAAGAGGCGGCAACGACATACTCCAGCCGTTTTCCTGACACTTTGGAAATATCAAAAACTATTAATGAGCTGAAACGCAATCCAATTAGCAATTGGGGCTACATAATATTGATAAGTGAATACGGTATTTCAACAAGTACGATTACTGTTGATGACTTATCTATTGAGTATTAAGATATCTTGAGAAGATTACTCATATGACAGATGGAGCGCTGTAACTTTATTAAGCAAGCTGGATTCTGAGTTGTTGCCAAAAGCATCTTTTAGGCTATTTATATGGAAATAAAAATAATTGTATCGATCTAAATATGGAATATTATGAAGCATACTTTTAGCATAGGTGTTACCTTGCCCAGCCTATTCTTTATTGTAGGGATTTGTCTTATCTCTGCATTTTTTCCTACCTTGACAGAAGTTCTTTTGGAAACTGTTCAGCGCTTTATTTTTGTCAATCTAAACTGGATCTATATCTGGGTTGTGACCATTGTGGTTATTTTCCTGCTCGTACTAATGTTTACCAGATATGGTAATATCAGGCTGGGTAGAAATGATAGCAAACCAGAATATTCCTTTTTTTCTTGGATTTCGATGCTTTTTGCCGCAGGGATGGGAATAGGCCTGATGTACTTCAGCGTGTCTGAACCCATTTCACACTATTCCGATGCGGTTTTTCAAAGCACAGGGGAAATCAATAGAGCAAAGAATGCCCAGCTTTACACTTTTTTTCACTGGGGAATCCACGCTTGGTCCATTTATGCTATTGTAGGTTTATCCCTTTCTTATTTCTCTTACCGTTACCGTTTACCGCTTTCCCTTCGAAGCTGCTTGTATCCGATTCTTAAGGATAAAATTAATGGGAGATGGGGAAATGTGATCGATGTCTTTGCTCTTTGCAGCACCTTTTTCGGTATTACCACCACGTTAGGCTTCGGAGTGGTGCAGATCAATTCGGGATTGAAGATTCTGGGTTTTGTATCTGAAAACAGTTTCATATGGCAGATTGCTATCGTAGCGGTGCTGGTGTCGATTTCCATATTTTCTGCAGTCAGCGGCCTTGATAAAGGAGTGCGCATACTTAGCAATATCAATATTAGTGTAGCTATTGTCCTGCTGCTTTTCATACTTTTTGCAGGTCCCACCGTATTTATAATAGGAAGTTTTACCGAAGGAATTGGGAATTATCTCAGCAATTTTTTTACACTTACCTTTGGTACGCACGCATATGAACAGGATAGTCTTCCTTGGTTTTATAATTGGACCATACTCTATTGGGCATGGTGGATATCCTGGTCGCCTTATGTAGGGCTTTTTATCGCTAAAATCTCAAAAGGCCGCACCATACGCGAATTCATTGCCGCAGTGCTGGTGTTGCCTACAGCCTTTAACTTTATCTGGATGTCGGTTTTCGGCAACAGCGCTATATGGATCGACAAGAATACTGCGGCAGGGGCTTTAAGCGCGTTAGCAGGAAATCCTGATGTCCTCATGTTCCGTTTTTTGGACTATTTTCCTTTTTCGGGATTTGCCAGCTTGCTGGTAATCCTGATCATTATCGTTTTCTTTGTAACCTCGGCCGATTCGGGTATTTTCGTAATGAATGGAATAGCAACTCGAAACGCAAAATCATCGCCCAAATGGCAGTCTATTGGCTGGGGGGCTCTTCTGGCAGTGCTGGCGCTGATGCTGTTAAATGCAGGTGGACTCGAAGCGCTTCAGAACATAACGCTTATCACTGCATTGCCTTTTTCCGTTATCATGCTGCTTTTTATGGCTAGTCTGGTTAAGGCACTGACCATTGATTTGGAATATTACGAGCGTGAATTTTCAGTCTCTACAGTTCCTTGGTCAGGCGAATTCTGGAAAGACAGGCTCAAAGGTATCGTATCATCCGGAGATAGCGCGACGGTTTCGGATTTTATTGCTGGAGTGGTTAAACCGGCTTTTGCGGAGCTTAGGGAGGAATTTAAGGCTAATAATATTCAGGCAGAGCTACATGAGTTTGAGAATCCACGTCGGATTGAGATTGTAATTCGGTATGGTATGGTGAATAATTTTATTTACGGAGTTAGAGTTCAGTCCCGCTCCGTGTCCGATTATGTAGTTAGCGAAGAAAATTTGCCAGATTATGCGGCAAGCGATAATTTCTATCCCGAGTCTTATTTCGGGGATGCCCGTGAAGGGTATGACGTGAGGTTGTTTACCAAAAATGAGCTGATTAGCGATGTGCTGAAACACTTTGAGCGCTTTATTGAGATTGCCTCAGAAGATCGTAACGCTATGTTTATCAGTAGCGATGCGAACCAGAAGATGGTTTAGCCCAAGTAAACATTAGCGAATATATGCGAGGCTGGCTACAGTAGAAATCTTTAAATAGTGGTATTGAATTTTATCCTTAGCAAAAGACTAGGTCGACTTGATAAATGGGCGTTTCGGGCTAAAGAGATTTGGATGGTTTTGTTTGTAATTTACTGATATTTAGCTTTATATGTTTTATTTTGAAATTTTTGTTGAAAGTTTTTTTATTAAATTTGAGTGTAACATTAAAAACAGAAAAATATGAGAAAGATTATTCTATCAGTTTTTGCAGTATTATGTTTTGCAAGTGTTTTTGCACAAGCCAGAAAGGAGCTGAATTTTGGGCTTGTAGGCATCAATTATGAAATACCGGTTCACAGGGATATTACCATAGCCCCAGGAGTCGGGACCACGCTGGATCTTGACTGGCTTAATGCGGGAGTAAAGGGGAATTATTATTTCGACCATGTGTTTGGCATCACCGATGATGCTTGGGACGTATATGGAGGGGCAAATGTGGGCTATTCTTTCGATTTGAGGGACGATCATGACAATAATGGCCACGATGGAAGTGATTTTAATGTCGGCCTGCAGATAGGCGGCAGATGGTTTTGGAACGAGAAGTGGGGCGTTTATGTGGAGATTGGTGGCGGGAACGTTTCAGGATTTTCACCAGGAATCGGCTTGACATTGAAGTTGTAGTAAAGACTACAAAGCGATGGGAGGAAATTTTGGTTTAAACAAAAAGATTCTTGGCTTAATTCTTCCCTAAATATAAAGCAGACAATTTAAACAGCCGGACGGCTGTTTTTTTTTATTATTGAAAAAATAGACCGGATGTCTTTAGTTTGATTTTAGTAAGGAGCTAGTTGGGAGCTAGTTGGGAGTGGTGGAGGAATTTAATTGAATGGACAATTATTTGCGCTCGAAATTTATTGGAACTAAAACAAAAAATAGCCGTGCTGGGACTCCGTGCAACTATCGATTGAATTTAAAAGTTTTGCAATCTTATTTAGACGCTAGTTTTCTTCTATATTTTTTCTTTTTTTGCCCATAACAACTATTCCATGTGGAGTATGTTTCACAGTTTCAAATATGCGCTCTCTGTTAACTATCTTGCTTCGTACATAATTCGGCGCACGTCTGAGCATTACATAAAACTGATCTATTGCGTCTCCCTTAAAAAAAGGTCGTGATTGCCCTGCCTTAAAACATTGTCGTAGATATTTGAAAAGTCTCTTTCGAAAGATAGGAAGTAAAATTTAGTTTTTTCGAACTTAAGCTTTTTTAGTATTTCTGAATTTCAAGTCTTAAAAAAAACGAAAAAGCATATATATTACGCCCAAAAAAAAATGTCGTTTTTTAAAAGATTTAAAAACTGCAATAAAACAAAAAGCCTGCGAATCTTACGATTTGCAGGCTTTACCCTTTTGGTGGGGAGAGCAGGATTCGAACCTGCGAAGTTCACACAGCAGATTTACAGTCTGCCCTCGTTGGCCGCTTGAGTATCTCCCCGATCTCAGCTTGTTGTGCTTTGTTGTTCTTAGCGGTGGCAAAGATAGGAACTCTTTCAACATTTCCAAACAAAAAAATGACTTAATTTTAAGTTATTTTAAAGTTATTTTTTAATCCGTTGGAATTGAATAAAATAAAAAACAGTTATTTTGAACTTTTTTTCGATTTATTTTAAAAAGTAAGAATATATTTATAAGTAGTTTGCTGGTTTTACTTCCGATTTATTTTTTAAATAAAGTTGTCAGGTACTGCTTTTATTGATGTATTAAATAAAATTCGTTGAAAAAATGTTTTAGATGATATTGTTTTGCAATGTGCTTTTCTAAATTCCGAAATTAGTCCAACTTAATTTATCTTTTCAAAATCTCTTTTAAGCCAAGTTTTTATTTCTTTATGCGTTAAATTTTATTCCGATATGGTGTAAAACAAAAAAAATCTCCACTAGGGAGATTTTTTGTTTATTTTAAAGAAGGATTACTTTGCTAGCAATTCTTTGATTCTTGCTTTTAATTCATCACCTCTTAAATCTTGTGCTACCACTTTTCCTGATGCATCTAGAATAAAAGTTGCAGGAATAGATTCAACATTATATTGTTTTGCAATTGGTTCGTCCCAAAATTTCAAGTTGGAAACATGAGTCCAAGTTAAACCATCTTTTGCAATAGCTTCTTTCCATTTTGCAGCGTCTTTATCTAAAGATACTCCAATGATGTTTAAGCCTTTTGAGTGAAACTCTTTATATAGAGCCACAACATGTGGGTTTTCTTGTCGGCATGGTCCGCACCATGAAGCCCAGAAATCTACAATAGTTACTTTACCTAAACTTTCTTTAAGCGAAACTACTTTTCCTTCTGGATTTGGAGCTGAAAAATCGGCTCTTCATTTAGGGCTACCTACCGCTGGAGCTGTAGCACCAACAGATGGCATTTTTGCTTGACCAAATCTAGTTTTGATTTCTTTTCCAGGAGCAGTATTTTTTAAAGACTCATCTAAACCATTATAAAGTCCTTCTAATTTTTTCATGTCAGCTGTTGGGTCATTCAATAAACTTTGAATAATTAAAGCTGTAATGAAAGATTTTGGGTGATTTTCAGCATAAGCTAAATATTTCTTTTTGCTTCCTTCTTGAACTTCTTTTTGGATTTCCATGTATTGTTTCATCAAGCTATTGATAGTTGCTGTATCTTGGGCTTGTTGAGCTTGTTTCATTTTATCGTTATTCTTTTTTTGGAAGTCCATTAAACTCTTTGAAGTTTTGTTCATGTCTTCCATGAAAGTTACATACTCATCATTGTTATAAGTTCCAGAGATTTTAGATTTGTGGATACTATCTTTATCAATAGCAATTTTAATTTCTCCGGTTTCTAGAATAAATGGGATTGGTCCGTTAGCACCTTGTAATATTAATGTATGGAAAGCTGGTTCAGTAACTTTTCCTTTAATTTCAAATTTTCCGTTTTCAACTTTTACTGTATCAAGAGAAACTGGCATCCTTGTAGCAGGGTCTTGACCTTGCAAAATAATAGTTTTTCCATTTTCAATTCCTGTAGCCGTACCAGTAATAAGGTATTCTCCATCTTTAACTTTGCTGCAAGAAATGATAGCTGCAGAAGCTGTAAGTACAAAAAGTATTTTTTTCATTATAAAAAATTAATTAGTTAATTGATTTGTGCAACAAAAGTATCTAAAATTATAAAACATACAGAATTTTGCAACCTAAAATTTTGTTATAGTTTTTTTTAAACTAAAATGCCTAAAATCAGCGTGTTTGTTGGCTTGATTTGATTGAAAACTCTTAATATGAAAGTTATTTGAATAGTCTGTACACAATTATTTGAATTTTAGACATAAAAAAAGCACTCGTTTGATAGAGTGCTTTTTTGTAAAATATAGTAGTATAAAACTATTCTTGATTTGTTTTCTTTCTCCAAGTAAAAGAGTTTAAGATATGTCTTTTAGCAAATCTTGCTGGAGAATCTGCATTTACCATTTTTACGTAAGTTGCTTTTGGAACACTGATGTATTCGTAAACACTTCCGTTAGAAAAATCAATAATTAAACGACCTTCAACAAATTTATAATCTGTGATAGAACAAGTTGAAATTGTCTCTGTATACTCAGGTAAGTTTAATTTGATAGTATCAGGGTGAATACTCACTAAAAAGTGGTAAGCTTCGATAATCGTTTTACTTTTTTCTTCTGCTTCTTTTAAACCAGCTTCATTTCCCACAAATTTATCAGGATGAGATTCTTTCATCGCATTACGATAAATTGTCTTTAAATCTTTTAACTCTGCAGTTTTTTCTACGTTTAGTAACTTGCGGTATTCAACTATTTTTTTCATAAATAAAAGGTAACTACTTGTCTATTAGTTTGAAATCGTTTTGTTTTAGTTCAAATCGACAAATTTTTTGCAAAGGTACACTTTTTTTTAACTTTTTGGTTTTGATGCAAAAAATATTAGGGAAAGTTGGTTTATTAAAATGTTAACTGAGATATACTAGAATTATTGACCTAATAATTTAACCGCAAAGATCGCAAAGATTTTACGCAAAGTTCGCAAAGTTTTTTTAAGATCATTAAAATGAAAAGTTCGCGAAGCTATGTGTAGACACAGCTTTGCGAACTTAATATTTAGATCTTCTTTAGAAATATCTTAGCGAACTTTGCGTAAAATCTTTGCGGCTTTTGCGGTTAAAAAAAGAACGTCCCAACAAGCAACTTGAAACAAGAAAAACATGAAACATGAAACAAAATTATTCCGGTTTATGATTCGCTTTATCGAAGTTTCTAGATTTTTTTGGATACTGTTTATAACTCATGTCGCTTGGATTTTCAATAACAGACTTTATTGTAATCCAATCGCCTTCCTTAAATTTGGCTTGAACCATTTTATAGTCTAAAAGATATTCTCCACAGAAATAATTATTATTTTCATCTTTTTCGATAATGCCAGTAAAAACTCCTTTTTGGGGCATTTTTTGTTCTAAATCTTTAGACATGATTTTGTTGTTTTGAATTAAAGGAGCAAAGGTAAGCAATTAATGTTTTAGGGAGTTCACTGTAATCTGAGTATATTTGCATATGCAAAAAAACTTTAAACCCCATCCTAATTCTTTTAAAAATACGTTTTGTGCTTTTAATGAAGTACTTCCAGATTCAATTCAGGGATTGAAAAAGCAATTTGAAAGCAAAGCAGGAAGTGCGTATTATTATACTCAAGAAGGAATGTATCGCGTTTCAAATCATTGGGGAAGGTTGGCGAATAGCAAATGGCGTTTAATTGCCAGAAATCCAGAAACGGAATCAAAAACTAAAATTGGTTTTGCAAAATGGACGGAGTTTTATCCAGATAATGCCGAAGAAAAACTGTATTATATAAAAGCTGATTTTGATAATAATTTGGCCAATTACGAACACAAGAATAATCCAGAATATGACGGAAAAGCAGTTTTAAGAACAAGTTTTGAAACCACAAAAAGATTAAAACAAGTTCGAAACCTGCAGCAACTGACTTCTTGGGCAAAGCATTTTGATTATGATGACATTGATGAATTGCGAAAACAAATTATAAACGAATTGATTTTCACGGAAAAAACGTTAGAACAAATTAAAAGAGAGGTGTAATGGGAAGAAATAACGAAAGAAACATCAAAAAGCACAACGATAAATTGCATAAAGCCCAAGCGAAAGCCAAACAAGCTGAAATTTCACGCAAAGAAAAGTTGAAGGAAATAATGAAGAAATTCAACGAAAGTAAAAACGAAGAGTAGAATATTTGTTTCAGGTTTCAAGTTTAAAGTTGCAAGTTAACGCAACAAACCTGAAACTTGAAACTTGAAACCTGAAACAAAAACAACAAAAGAACCCATGAATAGTAAATTCGAAGAATTAAAAGCAAACGTGCAGGAAATCATTGATTTGATTGCGGCGAAAAACGACAGAGAAGCAAACAACAAATTATTGGAAGTAAGCGAGACATTAGACGAAATGATTGATTTTGCGGAAGAAGATGAAGAAGTTCGCGAAATTACGCGTTATCAAGTTTTATTGAATCAGCTTCACGTTAAAATTAATGGAGAAGAGCCAGTTGATGGAGAGTAAAAAATGCTTTTGCGACACAGGACTGCTTTTTGAAAATTGTTGCGGATTATATCTCAACAACAATCAAAAAGCGCCTTCAGCATTGACTTTAATGCGATCAAGATATTCGGCGTACGCCGCGCATAATGCCGATTATTTGATGGAAACCACTTATGCTTCTGAACGAAAATATTATTCAAAACCTGAAATTTTAAGATGGGCTGTTTCGAATAAATGGCAGAAATTAGAGATTTTGAGTTCTTCTGAAAATACGGTGGAATTCAAAGCTTACTTTTTAGATTCAGACAATAAACCGCAAGTGCATTACGAATTTTCTACTTTTAAATTTGAAAATGGTGCTTGGTATTATTTGGACGGAAAGTTTGAATAATTATTATATCTAACACTGTTAGTCTCTATTTTTGGTTAAATATTTTAACTAAAAATTAATAAACGATTCGTTTTTCATAATTCTAAAAAGATGTAATTTTAGATTTATGAAAAACGAATTTAAAAAAGGCTTTTATTTTAAGACTTACGAAGCTCCTTTTCAGTCTCCGTTTGACAAACTTTTTACGATTTTTAAAGAGTTAATCACCCATACTTCGGGCGATTTTGATGAAGCCATAAGCTGGCTTCGGGAACTGGATATCGAATACAAACTTACCGACGAAAATTATACTATTGACGATTTTATCGAAGACCTGAAGAAAAAAGGGTACATAAAAGATGAAGTAAAAGGCGATGGAAGTAATGGTTTTGGAATAACTGCGAAAACCGAAAGAGCAATTAGGCAACAAGCTTTAGATCAGATTTTTGGAAATTTGAAAAGATCTGGAAGCGGAAATCATAAAACAAAACACGCTGGAAACGGCGACGAACATACTGGCGAATTCCGTGAGTTTAATTTTGGGGATAGTTTAGAAAGAATTTCATTAACTGAAAGTCTTCGAAACGCTCAAGTTAACAACGGAGTTGAAAGTTTTATGCTTACTGAAAATGATTTGGTTGTAGAAGAAGCACAGTACAAAGCCCAAATGAGTACAGTTTTAATGATCGACATCAGTCACAGTATGATTTTGTACGGCGAAGATCGAATTACGCCAGCCAAAAAAGTAGCAATGGCTTTAGCAGAATTAATCACAACAAGATACCCTAAAGATACGTTAGATATTTTAGTTTTCGGAAATGATGCTTGGACGATTCCAATTAAAGATTTGCCTTATTTACAAGTTGGTCCTTATCATACCAATACGGTGGCAGGTTTGCAATTGGCGATGGATATCCTTCGCAGAAAGCGAAATACCAACAAACAGATTTTTATGATTACCGACGGAAAACCAAGTTGCGTTCGCGAACGTGATGGATCTTATTATATGAATAGCAATGGTTTAGATGAATATATTGTCGATAAATGTTACACACAAGCGCAACAAGCTAGAAAACTTCATATTCCGATTACGACTTTTATGATTGCACGAGATCCGTATTTGCAGCGTTTTGTAAATCAGTTTACCGAAGCAAATCAAGGAAAAGCATTTTATACGGGACTAAAAGGTTTGGGCGAAATGATTTTTGAGGATTATGAAGCAAATAGGAAGAAGAGAGTTCGCTAGAAGGTTCTGAGTTGCTAAGATTCTAAGATTCTAAGTTGCTGAGTGACAAAGTGACAAAGAAAAAAAGTTTTTTTGCGACTGAATATACGCACTGCAGTGCGTCTGCGCAAAGTAAAAACACAATATTTTCTCTTTCGAAAAAAATAAAAAAATAAAAATTTACATTTCAACACAATGGAAATAAATACTATAAAGACCTTTGGTCAATTAAAAGCCGCTGGATATAAAACTACAAGCATAAAAGACGAATTGCGTAATAATCTTCGTGAGAAAATCAAATCGGGTAAACCTGTTTTTGAAGGGGTTCACGGATTTGAAAATACCGTAATTCCAGAATTGGAACGCGCGATCTTATCGCGTCATAATATTAATTTACTTGGACTTCGCGGTCAGGCGAAAACGCGTTTAGCTCGTAAAATGGTGGAGTTGTTAGATGAATATATTCCGTTTGTGGAAGGTTCAGAAATTAACGATGATCCGTTAAATCCGATTTCTCGTTTTGCAAGAGATTTAATTGCTGAAAAAGGAGATGAAACTCCGATTTCTTGGTTGCACAGAAGCGAACGTTTCTTTGAAAAACTGGCAACTCCAGACGTAACGGTTGCAGATTTAATTGGAGATGTTGACCCAATTAAAGCGGCGAATTTAAAATTATCTTATGCAGACGATCGTGTAATTCACTTCGGAATGATTCCGAGAGCGAATCGCTGTATTTTTGTAATCAATGAATTACCCGATTTACAGGCTAGAATTCAAGTAGCCTTATTCAATATTTTGCAGGAAGGCGATATTCAAATTAGAGGTTTCAAATTGAGAATGCCTTTAGATATGCAATTTGTTTTCACGGCAAATCCAGAAGATTATACCAATAGAGGAAGTATTGTAACGCCTTTAAAAGATAGAATTGGTTCTCAAATTTTAACGCATTATCCTGAAAGCATTGAGATTGCTAGAACGATTACAGAACAAGAATCAAAATTAGATCAAAATCAAACTGATGTTGTTTGCGTTCCAAGTTTGGCGAGAGATATTTTAGAGCAAATTAGTTTTGAAGCTCGTGAAAGCGAATACATCGACAACAAAAGCGGTGTAAGTGCGAGAATGAGTATCACAGCATTCGAAAACCTAATTAGTACAGCAGAACGTCGCGCTTTGATTTCTGGTGTTGATAGAACGACTTTACGTTTATCTGATTTTGTCGGAATCATTCCAGCAATCACAGGAAAAGTAGAATTGGTTTACGAAGGAGAGCAGGAGGGAGCCGATGTTGTGGCAGAAACTTTGATTGGTTCTGCAATAAAAACATTGTTTCCAGAATATTTTCCTAAAATAGAAAAACTAGAAAAGCCAGACGAAAAAACGCCATATTCTGATGTTGTAGAATGGTTTTTCGCGGAAAGCGGATTTGAGTTATTAGATGATGCTTCAGACAAAGAATACAAAGCTATTTTAGATGAAGTAACTCCGCTTGACGAATTATTAAAAAAATACCAGCCTCAATTGGCAAAAGAAGATGTGTATTTCATGAAAGAGTTCATTCTTTGGGGATTGGTTGAATATAAAAAACTGAGCAAAGACCGTTTTGCAAAAGGAAATCAGTTTAGGGATATTTACGGAAGTTACATTAGTAAATTCTAAGGTTTAGAATTGATCTGTATAATATCTGCTTTAATCTGCGTGAAAAATCTAAGCGTAAAATTATTTCACGCTCCCGATAACTATCGGGATAAAAGGATTTTAGCAGATTAAATTAGATTTTTTTACTAAAAACCTGAATATACAATCTGGTCTAGCTGGTTTTTTAAAACCGGCTGGGCTTTTTTGTTTTACAATAGTTACTTTTACAGTCCAAAAATAAATTTATGTTGTTCCTTATATTAAGTATTCTTTGCAGTGTTATTGTGGGTGTTATATTCAAAATTTCTAGAAAATATAATGCTAATCCTTCGCAAATCATTTCGTTTAATTATATCGCTGCAATTACGCTTTGTTACTTTACTTTTACGCCAGATCTTAACGCATTAGATCATAATGCGCCTCTTGGGATTTATACTTCTGTTGGAATTTTGCTTCCAATATTATTTCTCTTTCTAGCGCTTTCCATCAGATATATGGGAATTGCAAAAACCGATGCGGCACAAAGGCTATCATTATTTATTCCGATTTTGGCGGCTTGGCTCTTGTTTAATGAAGGATTTAATACCTATAAAACAATTGGTGTTCTAGTAGGTTTCACGGCACTTTTATTCATCTTAAAAAAGCCGTTAGACAATACAGAAAACAAATGGATTTATCCAGCGGCAGTTTTAGTTGGTTTTGGAATTATTGATATTCTTTTCAAGAAAATCGCTTTATACACGGTCGTTCCTTACACAACCTCTTTGTTTTTTGTTTTTCTAATTGCTTTCGCGGTTTCTATTCTTATTGTTGCATATAAGTCATTTATAGCGAAAGAAAATTTCGTTTTAAAAAGCATTCCTTTTGGGATATTAGTTGGAATCTTCAACTTCGGAAATATATTATTCTACTTAAAAGCACATAAGGCATTCGCAGAAAATCCTTCAACCGTTTTTGCAGGAATGAATATGGGTGTAATTATTTTAGGAACGCTGATAGGAGCTTTTTTCTTCAAGGAAAAACTATCTAAAATTAATATTTTGGGATTGGTTTTGGCTTTATTGGCTGTTGTTTTTATCTTTTTGTCACAATTGCAGTAATTTTTTTTAAACGGTAAACCTTTGATTTTTAAATGATTTAATGTTGTGTTTTTAATTAATTGAATTTAATTCTACTAATTCTATAGAATTTATAAATATAATTTTGTAGCTTTGTCTCAACAATGAAAAACTATAGCCAAAATAGTATGACGTCTTTCAATTGCAGCTTTGCGATGTGCTGTATGATGAATCACGTTTTGAAATGGCGTTAATAGAGAAAGTACTTGTTAGTTATTTTTTTTTTTTAGCCTTTCATTGCACCATGAAAGGCTTTTTTTTGAACCAGTTAAAAAATCTAGATATGAGAACCAATAGAAATATGAAAATTTTGATGCGCAGATGCCTGATAAAGATTCCGTGTTGCGTCAGTTTTACGAGATAAAGCAAATGGCTTTTCTCAACATAAGATTTTCAATAGATATAAAAAGATAACCCAAACCTAAAACTATATAGTATGAGTTCAGAAATTATAAAACACAATCCGTTTCAATCGATGATTGATCGCTTTAATATTGCTGCAGATATTTTAAACTTAGATAATTCTATCAGACAAAAATTGCAGCGTCCAGAAAAACAAATCACTGTAAACTTCTCTATCACTTTGGATAACGGAAACGTTCAGAATTTTGAAGGATATCGTGTAATTCACAACACAGCTTTAGGGCCTTCAAAGGGTGGAATTCGTTACGATACTGCTGTGAATATTGATGAAGTAAAAGCACTTGCCGCCTGGATGACCTGGAAATCTGCTGTAACTGGAATTCCCTTTGGTGGTGCAAAAGGCGGCATTATTTGCGATCCGAGAAACCATTCAAAAACAGAATTAGAAAAAATTACTAGAGCGTATACCAAAGCTTTAGCCGATATTTTCGGACCAGAAAAAGATGTTCCTGCTCCAGACATGGGAACAGGGCCTGACGAAATGGGCTGGCTAATGGATGAATTTTCACTATTGCATGGAAGGCCAATTCATGCTGTAGTAACTGGAAAACATCTACATTCTGGAGGATCGCTAGGTAGAGTAGAAGCGACAGGAAGAGGAGTAAGCATTATTACGCTTTTAGCACTTCAAAAATTGAAAATCAGACCTGCAAGAGCTACGGCTGCCATTCAAGGTTTTGGAAATGTCGGATTACATTCTGCTTTATTTCTGCACGAAAAAGGAGTTAAGATTGTTGCCGTGAGCGATGTTTCCGAAGCATTTTACAATCCGAGTGGAATTAATATTCCGGAGTTGATTTTGTATTATAATTTGAATAACAAAACCATAAAAGGTTATCCAAATTCGGTTGCCATTAAGCATGAAGACTTGTTGCTTTTGGATGTTGATGTTTTGATCCCGGCTGCAAAAGAAGATGTAATTACACAGAAAAATGCGAAAGATATTCAAGCAAGAATTATTATTGAAGCAGCAAACGGACCCGTTTCTTCAGATGCCGATCAAATTTTGCACGATAAAAATATATTAGTTGTTCCTGATATTTTAGCCAATGCAGGCGGTGTTACCGTTTCTTATTTCGAATGGCTTCAGAATTCGCTTTTAGAGTCTTGGAGAATTCACCAGATTAATAAACGTCTGGAAGATATTTTAGAGAAAGGTTTTGATACTGTTTTTAGAGTTGCAGTAAAACACAACGTAACGCCTCGTATCGCAGCTTATATTATTGCTTTAAAAAAAGTAGCCGAAACACAATCGGTTAAAGAAGTTGCCTTGGAAGCTCCTTTATTTAAGCAGAATTAAAAATCAGGTTTACTCCGTAAAAGATCATTTTCGTTGATTACGTTTTTTGCCTCCCGCAAAGAACTTAATTGATGGAAGTGTCTTTTTCGTTTGCTGTTCAATATAATTTTTAGAATCGAAAAGTATCTTACAAATGAAAAATATCAATTTCCTGGCCTTTGCCATGCCGGCCTTTTTTCTTTTTTTGTTTTTGGAATATAAGCTTGCTCAACGCAAAAAAAAGCCTGAAATTTTTAATTATGAAAGTTCTGTTTCTAATATCTCGATCGGAATTGCAGAGCGTTTGATTAACCTATTTGTCGCGGCGAGTTTTTACCAATTGTATTATTTGATTTATGATGATTATAGAATATTTGAGATTCCGAGCAATGCTTTAGTATGGTTTGCTTTAATTCTCGCCACCGATTTTGTCTGGTATTGGTACCATCGATTGGGGCATGAAGTCAATTTTTTCTGGGCAGCGCATATTGTGCATCATCATAGTGAGGAATTTAATTTTACTGCCGCTGCTAGAATTACTACTTTTCAAGCTATTATTCGAACGGGATTTTGGTGCATTTTACCTTTAATTGGTTTTCACCCCGCTATGGTTATTGCCATGCTGATTGTTCACGGTGCTTATTCTTTTTTTACTCATACACAGCTTATCGGAAAAATAAAATGGTTGGAATATGTATTTGTAACGCCTTCTGTTCATGGAGTTCATCATGCGTCTGACGAAAAATATTTAGACAAAAATTACGGCGATATGTTTACGTTTTGGGATCGCCTTTTTGGAACTTTCCAAACCGAAGAAGAAAAACCAAAATACGGATTAACGCATCCGCTAAAAAGCTATAGTTTCTTGTGGCAGCATTTTCATTATTACTTTGAAATCTACGAACTATGGAAACGCTCTAGCGGATTCAAAGCAAAATGGAATGCTGTTTTCGGAAGTCCAGCCGATATGGATCAAGATATTCGTCCAACTTTAGAAAAGCGTTTTCTGCAAGATAAAACAGCGCCAAATCAACGACTTCGATTTAAAAATTACCTTTATATTCAATTAGGAATTTGCACACTTATTTTAACTGTCTTTACCTATTATTTCGATTATTTAGAAAGCTTTGATAAGGTATTTGTGCTTTCGTTGGTGATTCTTACTTTAATCAATTGTGGCGCTTTGCTAGAACAACGAAAATGGATTTATTATCTGGAATATGCCCGTTTAGCTATGATTTCGACCTATTTTCTATACGAGAAAGATTTGCTAGTATTTTTCTTTGTACCGATTGCAATTATGATTTTTGTTGAGCAGTTATTTTCGTTGAGCAAGATTTATCAGAATACAATTTTGCAGTTAGAAAGTGCTGATTAAAAAATAGCTACGAATTCACGAATTTTCTTTTTCCAATCAATTCGTGTAATTATCACGCATAATTTCACGTATTATTTTTAAATAAAAATTCGTGAATTGCTTCTCCTATTCGCTGTCGCTCGGGTCGTGGCTAAAAAAAACTTAGAATCTTAGCATCTTAGAATCTCAGCAACTTAAATAGTCTTAATCTCCATAATCTTCTGCTCAAAAGTATCTTTAAAATCAGATTTGCTTTTAATCCTCGTTTTGTACGTGTAGATTGTAGCTACAGAAAGTTCCAAGAATTCTGCCATTTGGCTGCTGTCTTGAATTCCTAATCTATAAAGAGCAAAAATTCGCAATTCTGTATTCAAAAGTTCGCCTTTTTTAACGATGCATTTATGATCGTGTGGGAATAAATTATTGAAATCGGTTACGAATGTTGGAAACAGTTTCAAGAAGATTTCGTCAAATTGATGGAAGAGATTTTCTCGTTCTTCTTTTACATTATAACGTTTTAAACTGGCAATAACTTCATCTGTTTTTTTAGTGATGATTTTATGCAAGGTACTTTTCTGAATATGGTCTATTTTATTGATGAAAGCTGAAGTTGCTTTAATAAAATACGTAATGTATTCTTCTTTAATGGCGTTGGCTTCGCTCAAACTCACGTTCATTTCCTGTAATTGCAAGTACGAGTCGGCCATGATTTTTCTGGCTTTATTCTTTTCTTTTAATTGTTTGAAAATGATGCCGAGAAAAACAAAAATAATAACCGTAAGAATCGTTAGAAGAATAATAATTTTTTCCAATTTATCATTTTTATCCTTTACATTATTCAGCTGTGCTTTTTCTATAATAGGAAGAATGGACGAAATCTCAATTTTTCGGTGTCTTGCATTATAAAAAGTCGCATCATCCATGGCAATGTTGATGTATTCGTTGGCTTTGTCCAAATATCCCATTTTAAAGAGTTCATTGGCTAAATTTCGTAGGGCTACCGTTTCTTTGGTTGCATTTTTAACATCGGCAATGGCTGCTAGCGCCAAATATTGAATGGCTTTTTTGGTATAACCTCGTTCCGAATAAATATAGCCTAAACTCGAAGTTGCGATTCCGTAATAATCGGGAGGCAAATTGTAGTTGTTAATCCAGTAGCTGAAGGCAAATTCGGCACCGCGCCAATCTTGCTGTTTTAAGCGTTTTAAACTTTCAGCAGCCCAGTATTCATTTGTATTGGTTCCGATTAATTCTAACGCTTTTTTCAAGAAATGATTTCCTCGCTGTATATAATGGATATTAAACCGTTTATCGCTGCTATAATCGGCTAGATCGTAATAAGCACGCGCTTTAATGCTATAGTATTCAAACTCATTTTTGATATCCAATTTACTTTCATCAATCACATTTAAAGTATCAATTGCTTCTTTAAAAAGTCCAGAAGAAAGCAGAACAAAACCTTCTTTTATTCGACTTTTAGCTAAATACTTCGGATTTTTTAAAGCTTTAGCCTTAATTTTTGCTTCATCTAAATAATAATATGCCGAATCGTATTTAAACGATTTGTATTCATCAAATAAAGACATATAACAATTGTAGAGCTCTTCATTGTTTTGGCTAAGTGTGAATTTAGATACATTTTTCTTTAAAGCTTCTATTTTTCGATATTTCTGTTTCAGGTAAACGTCTTTTTTCAAGAGAACCTGATCTAATTCTTCTAAATAAGGATTAGTCTCTTTAGCAGTAAGAGAAAAAACTCCTAGGAAGAAAAGCAGCATCAATATTCTTCGCATGATTTGGTTTTGGTTTAGGGGAAAAGTTAGTTGGTTGATATAGTTAGGTAATTCGATTTAAAAATAAGAATAAGTTTGAGATAAAGCTAAATCTGTTTTTGCAACATCATGTAATTCGTTCAATAACATTGCTTTTGAAGGGGATTTTCAGATTGAAATAAGCAGTAAGTGTTAAAAACAGGTGATTTGTTTGCAATTATACAATAAAAACTGCTTATATATATGTATAGTGAAAAAAATATCATGATTATTTTGGATATTGTCATTTTTACCATTTGAAAACAGTCTTTTTTTATCTAAACAGCATCTTGATTTTTTACGTTTTGTTAAAAATGTAATTTATTGATATTCAGTATTTTATTGTTTTTTTTATTTGAATTTCATCTTGATTTTTCTCCGATTTTTTTTTTAGGATTTATTTAACGTCTAGTTTCGCTGTATCCTTTTGAAGGGGGATAACAAACTAACGAAAACCAAAAATTTATGAAATGTAAAAGTCTTTATTGGCTAGCTTTTATGATGTGTTTTTTTGCAATCGGATGCGATAACACAGATGACGGAAGCTACGTAGAACCAATTACCCTTTATGAAAAAGTAAATGGGAATTGGGGATTAACAAATCTGAAAATGGTTGATGAAGTTGCGAAAGCAAATAAGATCGAACCAAGCGAAGAAAATTTGAGTACTTATTTTAACTACGAAGATTTTAAAATCAAATTTAACGTAGATGAAAAGAACCAACCAACAAGCTATGAAGTAACAGGAAATGTTCCGCCGTTATTTGCTCCCAAAGGGTTTTGGGCACTTAGCTCAGCATTTCAATCGACTACTGGTGCTGGAACAAAAATCTATTTGTATAGCGATGCACAGAAAACGCAAAAAACAGATGAACTGAGCTTGATCGCGGTTCCAGGCAAAAGCAAAGAAATGCAGTTTCAATTGGCACATTCTTCTGGCGGTGTAGATTTCGTGTCATACGTGTTTAAATTAAATGCTATTAATTAAAAAGTAATATGAAAAAGTTTATATATACAATTTTACTTGCCTTGTTGATGGCTCCTAATTTTATTCAGGCACAAGAAGCCGCTGGAGCTGTTGGGCCAATGTCATCGTTTCCTGTTGTTTACAAATACGATGAAAAAGTTACTTGGTATTTTGATATGTCGGCATCTACATTTGCCGAAACAGAAGATTTATATATTTGGATTTGGTCTCCATCCGAGCCCGATGCTGGCAATTGGGAAAATTCTTCTGATTTTGCGAAACTGAAATACGAAGGAAATAAAATCTGGAGTTTTACTTTAACTCCAACAGTTTATTTTTCTAAAACTCCAGATGAAATTGCGGCAAGTGCAGGATTTTGGTTTCGTTTAAAAAACAAAAACGGATCGAAACAAAGTGATGTGGCAAATATGCCGTATACTGATTTCTCTTCTTTTTATACTTCGGGAGAGTTATTTAGGTCATATCCATCAAAACCGTTAATTGATAAGCCTGTAAGTATTTTATTTAATGCTAATCTTAACCCTGCATTTGCGGGCACTCCAAGTGTACATATGCATGCTGGTTTAAACGATTGGGCTATTCAGCAAATGTATGAAGCAGCAAAACCAGAGATTGCTGCAAAAACAAAATTGAAAGATTTAGGCAATGGTTTTTACAAAATGGATTTTGTTCCTAAGCAATACTTCAATGCTCCTGATGATTTTGTAATGGAAAAAATCAATTTTCTGATGGTAGCAGAGAATTGGACAGCAAACTCAGGCGATCAGGTTATTTATGCAGGAGAATTTATTCCGCCACCGCCACCAAGTTTTGCTTTCTTTCCATCACAAATCAGTCAGAAAGATTTTCTTGGAATGTCAAGAAAAAATAACGAAGCAGGTGTAACTAAATTAATCTACACTATTACAGCTGGATCAAAAACAATTTCTGGTGAGTTTACTGGAGGAACAGCAGAAATTAAGGGTTTTGTTAATCTAGTATCAGAATTAAATGGAGTTCCGAGTTTGAGTGAAATTCATGTTTTGGTAAAAGACAACAAAGACAAAACGATTTCGGATACGACGATTCCGCTAAAAACTTTAGATAAATAATCACTATTAAATTAAAACACCAATTCTAATGAAATGAGCATAAATGAAAAGTTGGTCGTAAAACCAACAGTTGATATGCGAATTACATATGACAAATAAAAAAACAATAAATAGTTTCATATGAATAGTAAAAATACAAAAAGCGTTCTGCATCAAATGTGGACTGCTAAGGCAGCGGTATTGATGATATTTATGCTTTTTCTTACTGCTAGTTCTTTCGCGCAGACGAAAAAGATATCAGGAACAGTTTACGACAATACAGGGAATGTATTGCCAGGAGCTTCTATCATTGAAGTAGGAACTAAAAACGGAACTACAACAGATTTTGATGGTAAATTTAGCCTTCAGGTAGCCGTAGGAAGTGCAATCGAAGTTTCGTTTATCGGAGCTACAACACAGAAAGTTCAGATTACTGCAAATTCTTCTAATTATGAGGTGCGCCTGCAAAATGACGGATATACATTGTCAGAAGTACAAGTAGTTTCTGTAGGATACGGAAAAGTAAAAAAATCAGATTTAACTGGAGCGGTTTCTACAGTTGGAGCAGATGATTTAGTAAAAGGTACTATTGGTTCTACAGAGCAGGTTTTACAAGGAAAAGTAGCGGGATTGAATATCATTCGTCCTTCTGGAGATCCAGCTGCGGCTTCTACAATCCGTCTTCGTGGAGGAACTTCTTTAACAGCAAGCAATAGTCCATTAATTGTAGTTGATGGTATCGCAGGAGTTGATATCAACGTAGTGCAGCCTTCAGATATTAAGTCGGTTGATGTTCTTAAAGATGCTTCGGCAACTGCTATTTACGGTTCGCGTGGAGCAAACGGGGTAATCATGATTACTACAAAATCGGGTACTAAAGGAGTTTCTGTGGTTTACAATGGGCAAACTGGTATTGGTTATGTGAATAATAACTTAGATCTTCTTTCGGCAAATCAATGGAGAGGGTATGTACGTCAAAATCAAATTGCAGATGCTGTAGATTATGGTGGAAATACCAATTGGCAAAAAGCAATCGAGCAGACTTCTATTTCGCAGTCGCACACTTTAAGCATCAATTCTGGTAAAGCAGATAGCGGTTTTAGAACTTCTCTTTCGTACTTAAACAATGAAGGAGTGATAAAAAGATCTGGATTGGAAAGATTAAGCGGCAATGTTAGCGCTTATCAATTTCTTGGAGATAATAAAGAAGTGAAATTTGATATGGGATTATTTGCAAATATTGACAAATGGCACCCTGTTGATTATAGAATTTTTGAAAGAGCTTACAACTTAAATCCAACGATTCCAGTTTATGATTCAGAAGGAAATTTTAGTGCGGTGGTAGGAAATATTTATCAGAATCCAGTTGAGATTTTAACAAACAGAACTTTTGATAATGAAAGACATCGACTTTTAGGTTATTTCAAAACAGATGTAAAATTCTTAAACGATTTTACGGCTACAGCAAATATTTCGTTAGAACATAATGCAGTAAAAGCAGGTACTTACAAACCGTCTTATGCCGTTATGGAAGGACAAACAGAAGGTGGTTTTGCACAAAGAACGTATGCAGAATATACCAATGCGCAAGGCGAACTTTATGTAAATTACAGCAAAGTGATAGACAAACACAACATCAGTGCTTTGGCTGGATATTCTTATCTAGAAAATATCTACGAAGGTTTTGGAGCGCAGAGAGGTGGTTTTGTAACGGATGCCTTTAGCTATAATAATTTGGGTGCCGGTTACAACTATCGTTTAACAGATGTGTATTCATACAAAGGGAAATCAAATTTAGTGTCTTTTTATGCTCGTGCCAATTACGGTTACGACGGTAAATATTTATTGACTGCAACGGTAAGACGTGACGGATCAAGCCGTTTTGGAGAAAATAATAAGTGGGGAACTTTCCCTTCTGCTTCTGCCGCTTGGAGAATTTCTAACGAAGAGTTTATGCAATCTTCAAAAGATTGGTTGGATAATTTAAAACTAAGAGTTGGCTACGGAGTTACAGGAAATCAAGATGGAATTGGAGAGTATAAATCGCTTTCTATTTTAGGAGTTGGAAGTGATAGTTACTACGATCCAGTTACAAAGACTTGGAGTTTGGCTTATTCTCCAAAGCAAAACCCAAATCCTGATTTGAAATGGGAATCTACAGAACAAATTAACGTTGGTTTTGATTTTGGACTTTTCAATAGAATCACCGGATCTTTTGAATATTACTCTAAGAAAACAAAAGATTTATTATACACTTACGAAGTGCCTCAACCGCCTTATTTAGTGGGTACGATGTTGGCTAACGTTGGCGAAATGTCAAATAAAGGAGTAGAGTTGACATTAAATGCGGACATCATTAGAGGGGATAAATTCAATTGGAATGCGAATTTGACTTTGGGTCACAACGTTCAGAAGATTGAAAAACTTTCTAATCCAACCTATAAAACAGATGTCATCTACAGCGGATCGCTTCATGGTTTAGCAGGTATGTCTGGACAATATTCTCAAATTATTGCTGAAGGATATCCTGTTGGAACTTTCTGGGGGTTCAAAAATGCTGGTTTAGATGCTGATGGAAAAATTCAATATTATAATGCAGCAGGGCAAGTAGTGGCTGAAAGTGCATTGGTGGATGCCGACAAAACGGATTTAGGTAATATTCAGCCAGATTTGACTTTAGGTATAGGAATGAACTTTACATACGGAAATTTTGATCTTGGATTTTCTGGATATGGAATGTTTGGGCAAAAAGCATTAAATGCGACCAACATGATGTTAAACGACCCAAATAGATTGCCCGCTTTTAATGTGCCAGATGCTTTCTTAAGCAGTGGTATTACTTCGTCTCCTAAATATTCAGATTACTGGATCGAAGACGCTTCTTTCTTCAGACTTCAAACGTTGACTTTTGGCTATACTTTACCATTGAAATACAAAAAATCGAAGTTTAGAATGTATGTGATGGGGGAGAACTTATTTGTGATTACTGGTTACAAAGGCGTAGATCCAGAGATTGGTTTAAATGCTCAGGACGGAATTAATCAGACTGGAGTAATGGATCAAACTGGATTGGCTGCTCCTGGAATTGATAGATACAACAATTATCCTCGTCCAACTACCATTTCTGTCGGACTAAATTTTACGCTGAATAATTAAGCGAATAGATAACCATAAAATATTAACAATGAAAATCAAAATAACAGCAGCAATACTTTTAAGCATGCTTTTTACGGTGTCATGTACTGATTTGAACGAACAGTTGTATGATCAGGTAGAAGATGGAAATTTCGGAAATACATCCAAAGAAATCGATGCGCTGGTAGGTGGAGCTTATTCTTCGTTAAGAGGATTCTCTGATGCAATCTCAAATAATTTTCCAACTTGCGAATATGTTTTCTTTTTGAATGAAGTCGTTTCAGACGAAGCTACAATTCCGACAAGAGGTACAAACTGGTACGATGGCGGACAGTATCAAGACGCACAAAAACACACTTGGAAATCAGATAATAGAATGATTCTTTCGGCTTGGCGTTACAATTATACTGGAATTGCTAAGATTAATGCTATCATTTATCAGATAGACAAATCATCTCTTAGCGATAAGTCAAAAGAGCCAATTTATGCAGAATTAAAGGCGCTAAGAGCCTATTATTATTACAATCTTTTGGATTTATTTGGAAATGTGCCCATCGTCACCAATTTTGAAGATACAGCGCTTCCTAGCAATTCGACAAGAAAAGAAGTTTACGATTTTGTTGAAAAAGAGTTGACAGACGCTGTTCCGCATTTAAATCCAAATGCGGTGTATTCTAAAATGACTCGAAATGTTGCGTATTCTATTTTGGCTAGATTGTATCTTAATTCAGAGGCGTTTATTGGTCAACCACGTTGGCAAGATTGTATCAATATGTGCCAGAAGGTTACAGGATATAGCTTGACGCCAGATTTCTTTTCGAATTTTGTAACAGAGAATCAGACTTCTACAGAAATAATTTTTGCTATTCCTTACGATTCAAAAGCAGGAACAGTTGGAAATTATATGAACTCGATGTCTGCACATTACAATCAAAAATTAGCGATTTCTGCCATTCCAAACAATTATCCTTGGAGTGCAAACGGAATGTGCGCGCAACCTGGAGTTTATTCTGCTTTTGCAGACACAGACAAGAGAAAGAAATGTATGCTGGAAGGCGATCAGATCAATCTTGCAACAGGAACTGTAATCATGATGGACAATGGAGAACCGCTTACCTATACAGAAAACCTAACAAGTTTGGAAGATGCGAAAGAAAATGAAGGAGTTCGTTTGGCAAAATATGAAATGAAAGCAGGAGAACAATGGGAGCGTGATCACGATTTTGTTTTAATCCGTTACTCAGAAATTTTAATGATGCAAGCAGAATGTTACGTTCGTTTGGGTTCGCCAGATTTAGCAAGACCGTTTGTACAGCAAGTGGCTTCTCGTGCAGGAGAAGAATTGCCAGCAACGATCGACCTTGCCTTTATCGATCAAGAATTATTGAAAGAATTCACATTTGAAGGAAGAAGAAGAACAGACAACATCCGTTTTGGAACATTCTTCTTGCCATGGTGGTCAAAAGGTACAACGGAAAAATACAGAGCAATTTTCCCAATTCCAAGTACCGTTTTAACGACTAATAAAAATCTAAAACAAAATCCTGGGTATCCAAATTAGGTTACTAGAGTGTCAGTCTTCCATGTTGGTTAGTCGTGGAAGGCTGACCTATTTTTAAGAATTTACTAAAGTTTTTTAGCCACAGATTAAAATGATTTTCACAGATTTTTTCTTTTTGGTAAAAATCCTTTTTAATCCTTTAATCTGTGGCGGAAAAACAATTAAGAGTTCCAAACAAATATAATTTCAATATGAAAAGATATATCACATCGTTGGTTTTTGGATTAATGAGCATTGCCATGGTTGCCGGATGCAGCAGCGATGACAAAGGTTCAGACAAACCGGTAGAACCAGAAAAAACAGAACCTGTTGCGATTGAGAAAACCAACAGTACCAAAATTTATATGCATTATATGCCGTGGTTTGAAACCAACGAAAGCAGTGCTGATAAAAAATGGGGATATCATTGGACAATGGCAAACAAAAATCCGAACAACGTAGGAGCAAACGGCCGAAGAGAAATCGCATCGTACTATTATCCGCTGATTGGCCCTTATCACTCAGGCGATAAAAATGTGATCGAAAATCATTTACTATTGATGAAATATTCAGGAATTGATGGAATTCTGATTGATTGGTACGGCACTTACGATGTAAACGATTATGCAATGGTTAAAGAAAACACAGATCAGTTAATCGAAATGCTCGACAAAGTTGGTTTAGAATATGCGATTGTCTATGAAGATCGATTTTTGACCAATGTTGTCAATGCAGGAAAAGCAATTTCGGTAACTAGTGCAGCAAAGACAGATTTGGCTTATGTAGAAAAGAATTATTTTTCTGATGCTAATTATATCAAGATCAATGGTAAACCGCTGTTAATGAATTTTGGACCAATTGTTCTCAAGACCCCAGCTGAATGGACAAACGTCTTTAATACTTTAACAGCAAAACCAGCCTTCTTGACACTTTGGGATCATTCATCATTGGCTGGAGAAAATGCTTCTGGCGAGTATGCATGGGTGTACAAAGACAATAGTTATCTAACTAATTTTTACACCAATACCAAACCAAAATTGGGTGTAGCAATGGGAAGCGCTTATCCTGGTTTTAAAGATTTTTATGCCGAAGGCGGAGGTGGTGCTGCAATTGGATGGACGATTGAACACAATAACGGGGCAACTTTGGATGAGACATTAGCTTTAGCTAAAAATGCAAACATCAATTACCTCCAACTCATTACATGGAATGATTTCGGAGAAGGAACCATGATTGAGCCGACAGTTGAATTTGGGTATTCTTTCGTAGAAAAAATAAAAGCTTTCGCTGGAGTAAAAAATACAGAAAGTGTATTTCCAGACATCAGCAAATTGTTTGATTTACGCGTGCAGAAAAAAGGAAATGCCGATGCCCAGAAAAAACTAGATCAAGCGTTTAATTATTTTGTTTCTATGCAGCCTGCAAAAGCAAAACAAATACTAAGCGAAATAAAATAGAGCTGTAATTAATACAATATAAATAATGAAAAACAGAAAATATAGATACTGTCTAATAGCTTTTGCCTCCATGCTTGTTATGGCTTGCAGTACTAAAAAAACGTATAAAATCAGTTCTCCTGAAAAGATCTCAGAATTAGTCTTTGAATTAACACCTTCTGGACAGCCTCAATATAGTTTTTCTTCTAATGGAAAATCGGTAATTGAGCCATCTCTTATGGGATTTGAATTTCAAGGTTTAGCCAAAATGACAGAAGGTTTTGAAGTTGTTTCGACAGAAGAAAAATCGGCAGATCAAACTTGGGAGCAGCCTTGGGGTGAATTCAAAAAAGTGAGAGATCATCATAACGAACTAATTGTGCACTTAAAAGAAGCAAAAGGCGAAGAGCGTTTGGTTGATATTATCTTTAGAGTTTTTGATGATGGAGTAGGATTTCGCTATGAATTTCCAAAACAGCCTCATTTAGGAAAAGTCAAAATTTCTAACGAAGTAACACAATTTACTTTTAAGGACAATAACGAAGTGTGGTGGATCCCAGTTCACCGTGAAAACAGCTATTACGAAAGTGAATACCGCAAAACATTAATGAGTAAAACAGACACTATTAATACGCCGGCAACTTTTGAAACAAAAGACAAATTGTATGTAGCCATTCACGAAGCCAATCTGACAGATTTTGCTTCAATGACACTTTTAAAAACTACAGACAAACAATACAAAAGCGATTTAGTGCCGTGGGCAGATGGCGTAAAAGTGTATGCCGAAACCCCTTTTAAAACACCTTGGAGAACTATTGTGGTAGGCAAAACTCCAGGCGATGTGGCGACTTCAACTATTATGCTAAATCTAAACGAACCATCAAAAATTGAAGATTTATCTTGGATTACACCTTCAAAATATATCGGAATTTGGTGGGGAATGCATTTAGAAAAATACACTTGGGGACAAGGGCCAAAACATGGTGCAACAACCAAAAACACAAAAGAATATATTGATTTTGCTGCGAAAAATGGTTTTGACGGAGTTTTGGTTGAAGGATGGAATGAAGGTTGGGACGGAGACTGGACGGCAGACGGTTCTGCATTTAGTTTCGTAAAAGCCTATCCAGATTTTAATTTGGAAGAAATCACCAAATATGCAGCAATGAAAAATGTTCGTTTAATTGGTCATCATGAAACAGCTGGAGCAACCAAAAATTATGAAAGCCAATTGGAAGATGCATTTAAACTATATCAGAAAATGGGCGTGAATTCGGTAAAAACAGGTTATGTCAATAAATTTTTGGATAAAAAAGAATGGCATGATAGCCAATACGGAGCGCGTCATTACAGAAAAGTAATCGAAACCGCGGCTAAATATCATATTATGATTGATAACCACGAACCAATGAAAGGAACAGGTTTACAGCGTACATACCCGAACTTTATGTCTCAAGAAGGCGGACGTGGGCAAGAATATAATGCGTGGTCTGTAGACGGAGGAAATACACCAGAGCATTTAACCACTTTGCCTTTTACAAGAATGCTTTCTGGACCTTTTGATTACACGCCTGGAAACTTCAATTTTGATTATAAAACACCTTCAGGTGCAAAAGTCCAGACTACTTTGGCGAACCAATTGGCATTGTATGTAATTATTTTCAGTCCGTTGCAAATGGCTTCAGATTTACCAGAAAATTACGAAGGAAAACCAGAATTTCAATTCGTAAAAGACGTGCCTTGCACTTGGTCTGATACTAAGGTTTTAGATTCTAAAATTGGAGAATATACTACAATTGCTCGTAAAGATTGGGAGGAGAAAAATTGGTATTTAGGTTCAATCACCAATAGAAATGCAAGAGATTTAAAAGTTGCAGTTTCATTCTTAGATAAAAACAAAGAATACGAAGCAGAAATCTATGCAGATGGAGAAGGAGCAAATTATAAAACAAATCCATATCCGGTTACAATCTCTAAACAAAAAGTAAACAGCAAAACGGTTTTGAATATCAAATTGGCTGCTGGTGGAGGAACAGCAATAAAATTCACTCCGATAGAGAAATAGATTTTTTTTAAGGTTCTAAGATTCTAAGATGCTGAGGTTCTAAGTTTCTTAGATTCTAGTTTATAAAATTTTATTTTGAGTTAAGTTAAGTAAGTTTAAGTTTGGTAATGAACCCGATAGCTATAAAGTTATCGGGTTTGTTTATTTAACCGCAAAGAGCGCAAAGTTATTTTATTGGAGATCTAAACTGAATCTAAAAAATAAGTTCGCAAAGCTTTGCCTAAAACAAGCTTTGCGAACATTTATTTTATAATTCTTTTAAAAAAACTTAGCGTCCTTTGCGTAATTCCTTGCGTCCTTTGCGGTTAAAAAACTTAGAACCTCAGTATCTCAGAAGCTTAGAACCTTTATTTAGTAACCTTAACATGTTTTCCAAAAGTATAAACTGCTGTTATTGTTGGCCCATTATAACCCCATTTTAAGAAACCATTTAAACGTTCCTGTATGGTATCTACTCTAAAATTCAATCCAGTATAACCAGCAGTAAGGCTAAAGTTTTGATGAACATTATATAAAACAGACAAACCATAGCTTATAATTCGGCCATCAGTGTCATTAATTTGTACCGCAAGATAATTGACGTTGGCATATAAACCCCATCGTTTTCCAAGAACAAATTCACCCCATATCCCAATATCGGGCAGTGGAGCAGTAAAGTCAAAAGTATCGTGATATTCTACACTTTGTGTATTAGCTTCCAATTTTAAACCCAAATCGGCAAAAAGCACATGCGCACCAACCAATAAACCAGCCTGATATTTAGGTTTAGAAAGAATGGCGTATCCATAAGCAACTCTCATGATCTGAACATTAAACGTACCTCGAACACTTCCATCTACAGGATAGGTATGGTCTCCGAAATTAATATCTCTTTGCAGCGTTTTAGTTGCAGTTCTGTCTAATACAAAATACTCAAAACCTAATCTAGATCTTTTAGATATACGCCAATCGAATGTTCCTAAAAAAGACGCACTTGATTTAGAAAATCCTAAGTCATTTTCAAGATCAATTTCAGTTCCTATATTTCCATTGTTGCCTTCCACTTTAACTACAGTATTATTTACAGGAAAAAAACCACCAGCAGAAACTTTAAATTTTCTATTGTGCCAGGGCAGATCTTCTATGGTATTGTCTTGAAAATCTTCATTTTCGGTTTTTAGAGTTGCTGTTAAGTCTTCAGTTTTACTAGACTCGGCAACAGTTTGGGCGTTTAACGGAATCCAAAGGAGCATCATTACCAAAAAAATAAATAATTGTTTCATCAGAGTAGTTTTTAAGTTTTTATTAGGTAATATTTAACATTTAAAGTTAGTAAAAATAATCGTTCATTTTTGTTTTTGCATCTGAATTATTTTTATGAACGATTTGGATATCAGTAAAATGCGATTTTGATTTAAAAATAGTTGACATGTCACTCTTTTTTGTAATTTTGCATTATGGAAAAAAAACATACCGACAGAGAAAGTTTTTCAAATTTTTGGAAAGAAGAAATAGCAGACAGTTTCTTCTTTCAGATTCACCGTATCAAAAGAGCCATTTTTAGAAGGACAAATGCGTTAATGACTGAAGCAGGAATTACATTGCAGCTGGAGCAATTGCCATTGTTGATGATTCTGCATCATAAAAGTCTTTCGCAAAGAGAACTGTCAGACAAAACCATGCGTGACAAATCGTCTATTTTAAGAAGCATTTCAGCATTAGAGAAAAAAAATCTGGTGGAGGTGGTAAAAGATAAAATGGACAAACGTAAAAACATTGTAAGTCTTACAGATGAAGGGATTTCATTGGCCAAAAGCATTCGTTTGCTAATGAAAAGGGCAGAAGAGGAAGTAATGTCCGTTTTTTCTCCAAAAGAAAGAATCGAAGCGCTGAATGCAGTACGATCTTATGCAGACAAGCTAGAAACGCTTTAATTTTTTTTTGAACTTTAAAAGTTGACATGTCAACTGATTTTTAAATAATTATTTCAAATAAATGAAAAAAAATGAATTGTTAGAAGGGCCAATCCTTTCTTCATTATTAAAATTAGCTGTCCCGATTATGATTGCTAATTTGTTACAAGCCGCATATCAGTTAGTTGATGCTTTTTGGGTGGGACGTTTAGGTGGAGATGCCGTTGCTGCGGTTTCGATAAGTACGCCTGTAATATTTTTGACCATCGCTTTAGGAACCGGATTAGCAATTGCAGGTTCTATTTTAATCGCACAATATTTTGGAGCAGGAAACCAGAAAATGGTTAACCACGTAGCTGCGCAAACTTTGTCGATGGTGATTATCGTTTCGGTTTTCCTATCGATTATTGGCTATATTTTAAGTCCGTATTTTTTATATCTGTTAAAAGTAGAGCCTGCTGTTTATGTTGATGCCTTAGGATTTATGCGTGTAGCGTTTGTAGGTTTGGTATTTAGTTTCGGATTTATGATTTTCCAATCTATTATGCGTGGAGTTGGACGTGTGACGTTGCCGGTTTATATTGTTTTAGGTACGGTTATTTTGAATTTTGCTTTGGATCCGCTATTTATTTACGGTTGGAAGTTTATTCCTGCTTTGGGGGTAAAAGGGGCCGCTTTAGCAACTTTGTCTACACAGTTTCTCGCTATTATAATTGGATTTGCCATTTTGTTTAGAGGTAAACACGGTATTCATCTTCGTATTACCGATTTTAAACCTGATTATAAACACATAAAAAGGGCTTTTGAAATTGGTTTTCCTTCTTCGATCGAACAATCAATGCGTGCTTTGGGAATGATGGCAATTACGTTTTTGATTGTACGTTTTGGTACGTTAACGGTTGCATCTTATGGCGCTGGTTCCAATTTAATCCAGCTGATTCTAATTCCTGCCTTAGGATTATCTATGGCGATTGCAACTCTTGTCGGACAAAATATTGGTGCAGGAAATGTGGATCGTGCAGCAGAAATTTCGAAATTAGGAGCCTATTTAGGTTTCGGTTTATTAACGGGGCTCGGAATCATAGCTTTTATTTTTGCACCCTATTTAATCGCATTTTTTGTTCCAAATGATCAAGCGGTTATTAAAGGCGGTACAGAATTGTTGAGAATTACGTGCCTTTCTTGGGGATTTTTAGGTTTACAGCTTTGTTTGACAGGGGTTTTTCGCGCCGTTGGAAATACAAAATTACCGATGATCCTAACGTTGGTCTCACAATGGGTAATTCAGTTTCCTTTGGCTTATATCTTGTCTCATAACACATCTTTGGGTAAAATCGGAATTTGGTGGGCTTTCCCTATCTCTTCTGTTGTAACGGCTCTTATTACGCTGCTTATTTATGTAAAAGGCGATTGGAAGAAAGAAAGGCTTACAGGCAAAACCAACAAATTGATTGATAAAGTGGAAAGCGAAATTGTTAAGGAGGGATTTGATTTGACTAAATAAGGGACAAAGGACCAAAGCAACAAAGATTTACTGAATACAGAAACTCTAAATAAGTAACAAACTTTTTTAAAGACGCGATTTTTTCGCGTCTTTTTTATTTGTACTATTTTTTTGCTAAAATAAAATTTCAGTATATTAGAAACCTCAAAAAAATACTTAGAGTCTCAGTATCTTAGAACCTTAGCAACTTTCAAAACCATGAACAAAAATCTAAAGCGTTATTTTGTAAAATCTGTTATTGTATTAGCCTTTATTCATTTAGCTTACTTTTTATATGGTTACTTTACTTTTGAAGGGCTAAAGAAAATTGATATCTACACCGAATTTTATCGATTCAAATTTTACGATGACGTTTCGATTTCGCACTTTTTTGTAAGCGGTTTGTTTTTACTTTTCTTTTTAATTTTTTTGATTCGAAACCATTCCAGAGAAAGTTATACAGCGGGAAATCTGCTTAAAATTGCTGCTTGTCTATTGCTTGTTTCATTTCTGACCTTTTCTTTTTTTGTAAGCTATAGCTTTGGGATGAATGCGAAATTGAAATCGGAGTTGTCTGAAAAGAAATTTAATGACGATAAAAGGCTGTTGAATGTATTGAACCCGTTTTTATATGGATATACTTCTTATAGCTCGGAGAAATTATTCAATTATGAGAATATCTTATATCCAAAACCTTATCCGGTAATTAAAGAAGAAGATACAATTGAGCCAGGCGAATATGCTATCATTGAAACCAATTATTATAGTATTGATACGATAAAAGCATTAACAAGTACGTTTGATGCAACGCAAAGTAAAGCCGATAGTATTTTTGATATAATTGGTTTTGATAAAGTGGAATTGAATAAAAGAGTGATCTCAAAAACGATTGCGGGAGATAGCACAGCAATTATTTTTAAGAGTGTACCTGTGCACCCAGAGCATGATGAGGATATTTGTATTTTTTTAGAAAACAAGTCTTTGTTTAGTCCTGTCCAAGGAGATTCAATTGATAAACAGCAGTACCAAGCGGCTGTAGACCGTTATAAATTATTGTACAATACGAAGAAAGATTCGTTATCGTATACTTTTCAAAAACTAGATACGCTTTTAAGAAAATACAATATAGAAACCAATCTGATTCCGAAATTGTTAACTCAAGATGTCTATCACTACAAAGATAACCGTGACGAACCGCTAAATGCCATTAGAAATAATTTTGACAGAAAGGCTTTAATTGAAAAATTTACGACTTTAGATAAATTGTTCTATCAGCCAAATTATTTGCATCCTAATATTAGTGCAATCTATTTTGCGGTAATCTTTTCAGTTTGGATTATCTTATTTTTGTTTTATCTTCTTTTCAATAAGAAAAAGGTTTAATAGAAATAAAAATGTCAATTTCAAATTTCAATTTAAGATTACTATTGACATTTGAACATTGATTTTTGACATTGAAATTTGCTAAACTCTATGATAATCTGCTTTCCAATGTACAATTGCTTTTTTGATTGCATCGCCAGTTAAATTGTGTACTAGCACATCTTCTACAAGCGGAATCAATTCGTTGTCTGGAGCAAAACGCAATGCAAATATTTGATCGTCGGTAAGTTTGTATTCAAATTCTTCGAATCTTTTTCCCGTTAAGGTAAAATATCGATAACGCATTTCTAGGCGTACAATTCTGTTTTGCAGTGTTAGCGCGTAATGTTGGCGCAGCATGTAAGCCAATACAAAAAGGAATATAAAAACCACACTTATAAATCCCCAAATTAAATGCTCTTCTGTTGTAATCGTCAAATAAATGCTTGCGATTAAGAATAAAATTAGAACAGGATAATATATAAAATGGTGTGGAGTATAGAATCGTATATGATTGTAATAGGTTTGAATTTTCATGTTTTAATCTTTAAATGGTAGCCTATAAAAACAAAACTACTCTATATTTCTATAGAGTAGCTTTTTCCCAAAAATAAACTAACATAACCAATGTTCTCTTTATAGACTAAACTTTTTACAGTTTGCTTTGTAAATTTAATAAGAAGAAAGCCTTTCTTTTTCGTTCATCAAATCTTCACTATGGCTTATTTTTCTTTGATGTAAAATTAGGTCGAGAGTGGTTGAATTTTGTTATACTTTAAAAGGAAAAAGTTACATGATTCCAATATTTGCATTATAATTATATAAAATGGCAGTCTTATAATAAGGTTTTAAGAATGCTCCACTCTTCCAGTTTGCCTTGAAAAGTCTTGCTGGCATTGGCGGGACTGGTTGAAGGTAATGTAAATGTTTTGTATTCTTTTGTCAACTTCACATACTTTTTAAAAAAGGCGGCAGCTTTCTGTCCGTTAAATATAATGCTTTCTATCTGCGGGTGTGCTGCTAAGAATTGTTCAAAATCATTTGCTATTTCGTTTTTGATGGCGCTATCCAAACTTCCAACACGATCGCAAAATTGTAAGACATCCCAAAGCGCAACCCTATTTTTTATTAATAGGTTTTTTCTTATTTCGTAATCGTTCGAAAAAGATTCGCCCAAAATCTGAAACATAAATTTCCAAAAGTTGTTTTGATTGTGGCCATAATATTGATTGAGTTCTAAAGATTTTGTTCCAGGCATAGTACCTAAAATCAGAATTTTAGATTTTGGAGTGCTGATAGGAGCGAAGGAAAAACTTTTCATGTTTATATAATAATGATCTATGTTAAAATAAGCATTTATAAGGAATTATAAAACAAAACATAAAAATTATATAACAATGTTGGCGGGTCTTTAAACGAACTTTGATTTTCAGATTTTTAGCAAATAATCTGTTTAAGAAATTTAGAATTTTTAAAATCCGACGAACCATGAAAATAGTTACTATAAATACAGAAAAAACTCAAAATATATTTGATGAACTTCAGACTAGTTTTGGCGGAAAAGTGAATCTTGATTTGGATGAATATGGACTCGAAGTACAAAATAGCTTTGCAGAAGGTTCTATCATTGGAGCTTCTTTTAATGATAATATCTCGTACGTTCAATTTGATATGACATTTTCGACCGATGTAAGATTGGATTTTCTAAATGTAAAATCGTCACCTATTTATTTTGCATATTGTTCTAAAGGAAATCTTTCGCATAGTTTTGGATTGAAAGGTGAAGAGCGAAAACTGAAAACCTTTCAGACTGCCATTGTAACCTCTAAAGAAAATCAGGATAATGTTTTATTTTTTGAAAAAGGAAAGAAAACAAAACTTACCTTAATTATTGTAGGGACTCAGATTGATGCTGTAAATGAAGCACATTCTTTAAATCAGCAGGTTAAAGATACGTTTTTTGAAAACAATGAGGTAACCGATTTCTTTTACATTGGTTCATACAACTTACAGATTGCAGAAAAAATTGAACAGCTTAATACTATTACACAAAAAGGAATTGTTAGAAATCTATTGAAAGAAGGAATAATGAGAATTATTCTAGCAATGGAAATTCAACAGCATTCGGATGATTTACACGCTTTCGCGAATGAATCAAACGGATTGACTTTACGAGAACTGGAAGAAATAAAAGAACTTTCAGAGTTCATAAAAACAAGTCCAGAAGAAGCTTTTTCGATTAAATCATTGAGTAAAAAATCAGGTTTGTCTCCAAACAAACTTCAAGAAGGTTTCAAAATGATTCACAATCGCACAGTCAACGATTACATCACGCACATGCGTGTTCTAAAAGCTGAAATCTTAATCAGAACGTCCGACTTAAATATTTCAGAAATCGTATACTGCATTGGTTTCACCAGCAGAAGCTATTTTTCGAAAATATTCAAACAAAAATTCAACTGCAGTCCGAAAGAGTATAAGTTTAATTTGAATTCGCTTGCTATTACAGCGTAATAGCTTAAGGTTCTGAGGTACTAAGATGCTAAGATACTAAGTTTTGTCGCTAGCTTTAAAGCATAATATATAAAAGTAAAATCCTCATATGTTGAAGAATTCAAGATATGAGGATTTTATTATTTATTGAAAAAAAACTTAGTATTTTAGAAGTTTATCAACTTAGAATCTCATCTTCCAAATCGATAATAATCTAAATCCGTATTCTTCTTATTATTAAGCGAATCCAAAATCGAATTCATTCCGATTACGCTGAAGGTGATTCCGTTTCCTCCAAAGCCTAGAATGTAATGTTCGTTCTTTCTCGGATTTGGTTTTCCGAAGTAGGGAAGACCGTCCTTTGTTTCTCCAAACGTGCCAGCCCAGGAATAATCAATTTTAAAATGTAAATCAGGAAATCTTTTGAAAAATTGTTTTAAAAGGTATTTTTCTTTTTTTGGAAGCAATTTATCTCTTTTTGAGGTGTCTTTAAAATCTTCATCGCCACCACCCATAATAATACGATTATCCTCTGTAGTGCGGATGTAATGATAAGGTGATGCCGTATCCCAAAAAATGGTGTTTTTAAATTGCTCAGGAAGATCAGCTTGAGCTTCAGAAGCAATAACATACGTGCTTTTTAAATCGACTACTTTTTCTTTTAGTGTTTCGGTACTTTCGTAACCTGTGCAATGTATGATATGGTCGGCAGTAATGGCGCATTTGGAATCAGTAGTAGCAACAATTTTTCCTTTCTGATGCTGAATAGAAGCGATATTAGTGCGGTCAAAAATCTGCATTCCCTTTTCATGGCAATGAAATAAAAGATCGCTCGCCAATTTAAACGGATCCATAACAGCAGCGGTTTTAGATTCTACTCCCGCAATGGCATTCAGTCCCATTTTTTGCAATTCTGACCTGCTCAACCAGCTTATTTCGAAACCGTGCTGTTTTCTCGCTTTGTATTCATTTTTTAAATAAGGAACATCTTTTTTTAAAGTGGTAAAATAAACACTTTTTTTAAACTCAAAACCGCAATCACAACCTACAGTATCAATTATATTTCGAAGATCAAAAATGGCTTTTTTTCCATTTTGATAACTGTCAACAGCGCATTTGGCACCACGAAGTTTTATGAGCTGATGTAAAGGAACATCTATTTCGTACTGTAATAAGGCTGTACTGCCCGAAGTGCTGCCGCCACAGACATCCCGACGGTCTACAAGAACAATTTTTTTTCCTTCTTTTAGTAATTTGTAAGCTGTTAAAGCTCCTGTTATGCCTCCACCAATAATTAAAATGTCAGTGTGGATATCAGAATCTATTGAAGGGTAACTTTGTTTTATGGCATTTTTTAAAGGCCAATACGTTTCAGTAGAGCTCAATTTCATTTTTTGGTTATTTTTTTAGAGGTATTTTTGGTAGTTTTTTTGGTGTTATTTGGTTTAGTATCTTTTTCGTTTTTACGGCTGTGAGCTTCATTGGCTTCGGCAATAGAATGTGATGTTCGAATGCTTTTATCTTTTTTTGCCAACTGGCTTAAATGATGATAATATTTCTGAATAATAATCATTTCGTCTTCGGTCATATTTTCTATATCAACCAAGCTATTACTCGATAAATCGTTGGACGCTACGAGTTCGTTTAATTTTAGCTGAATGGCAAGCGAATCTTTATTTTGTGCTTTTTGAATTAAGAAAACCATCAAAAAAGTAATAATGGTTGTACCAGTATTAATAACCAATTGCCAAGTTTCAGAATAATCGAAAATAGGTCCTGAAACAGCCCAGCCAATAACAAGAAAAAGCGCACCAATAAACGCAGGAGTACTTCCTGCAGCTTTGGAAACTTTAGAAGCAAATTTTTCGAATGCACTGCTCTTATGTTGCGGTTTAGAATTCATTGCTATTTAGTTTTGGTTTTACTTACTTTTTCTTTACGAATTACTTTATTGTTTTTTTCATCATATACAGCAGGGTTAATTTCCTGTCCTGTTTTGCTGAATATTTTAATTTTTGGAGCGTCATGTGTTCCTGTGATGACAATCGGAAATCCTATTATTCCGAAGAGGGGAAGACCTAAACGCATTCTCAAATCCAAAAGTCCGTCAAAGCTTGTAGTTCCTTTAATGGTTGGCCTAAAACTGGCTACGCTAAAGGTAAATGGCTCAATATTGATAAGATTCTTATCGATAGTCGATTTGATTTCAATTCCTTTCATATCGGGATTGTTCAAACCGCCTTGTCCTGTTTTAGAGCTAATTCCGTCAAAAAGTTTCAGTCCTTTAATTTTTACATCACGTAAATTAATGGTTCCGCCACCTTGCATCGATTCATAAATGGGTCCCATGTTTCCGTTCAAATCTCCTTTTACGTTATAATCAATAGAGATGATTCCGTGTGCTTTTTCGGCAGCAGTAACCATATCATGAAACATTGGAATCTCTTTATAGGCTCTTTGCACATCAAAATCTTTTGCAGTGAAATGAGCATCAAAATGCGCAGAAGTTGGAGATTCGTCCTTGTAAAGCGCATTAATCCCTAATACACAATCAATAATATTAAAGGTAATGTTTTCTAAGTAAAATCCTTCTTTTTTTATTCCTATTTTTCCATTTAGTTTATTAAAAACCAATTTGTTATATTCTATTTTATCTGCACTGGCATCTAAGTTGACATTTAGGTTTTTGGGAATAATAACAACACCGCTCATTTTTGGATGATCTTCTTTGGCATACTCCACTTCAATATTTCGATCTTTGTTTTCGCCTTCCTCAAGCGCCATAAATTCGTCAACATTAATCAGTTTTGATTTTAGTTTGAAATTTCCGCTCAAAGTTCCTTTTGATTCTAGGAAATAATTGATTGTATTCAACAGATAACCATTAATATCAAAATCTGACTTTCCGTACGAAGCATTGAATTTTTCAAACCACATTTTCTCATTCTGAAAACGGAAATTTCCTTGTTTGATAAAAAAGGCTTTTGGAAACAACTCTGAAGTTGCTTTAATATTTTTTAGCACCAAAGTTCCCCTGTTATCCAATTTATCATACTGGCCAGTTGTAGCATAACTTTGTTTTCCCTTTAGCGAAAGATCGGCTTTGGCATAACCTGTTAAGTCAAGACCTTTTTGAGAGAAAACCTGATAAATTCGGCCCACATTCAATTCGCCTTTAATTTTAGCATTATAGGCCAGGTCGCTAAAATCAGATAATGTAGCATTTACATAAACGGGATTTCCTTCAAAAGTAAAAGAAGCAGGTGCTACTGCCACGATTAAATCCTGATAGGTACCGGCTTTATTAAGCATATTTGCTACAAAAGTGATATTGGTAATAGGATTGGGATAATATTTGGTTTTAAGCCATCCATTTCGAAGCGAGATACCTCCAATGGTTTTTGGAAATAATTTTTTTGAAGTACTAAAAAGCCCACGTGCTTGAATATCGGTTTTTAAAATTCCTTTCAAATCAATATTTTCCAAGCCCAAAGCAGCATCAACAACAGCAAGGTCTAATGCACCTTTCACACTTGCATTAATCGACATTTCGCTTAGACCTTTACTGTGTAGATAAGCATTAAAATAATCTTTTTCGCCAACCTTAAATTTCAATGTTCGCAGATTGACCAATAATTGTTCGGTGTCTAAAGACGGAAGCATGGCATTCAAATCCATTTGAAAATCGGTTAAAGGAACAGGCGCATTTTTGTAATTTACAGCTCCTTCATTAATTTTTAGATTGAAGGCTAAGTTTGGTTTTTGCTTTTTCTGAACGTTATAATCACCTTTAAAGCTAAGCATTAAATCACTTCTTCCAGAAATTTCTGTACGCTCCAACCAAGTAAGATATTCGGGAGGCATTACCGATAGCAAATCTTTAACGGTTGTATTCTCTGAAGCCGCTTTGATATTGATTTTATAACCGTCTCTTAAAATGCTGAAAATCCCTGTAAATTTTAGAGGGAGTTTATTAATATGAAGCTCATTTTTTTGCAAAATGAAAGTAAGGGCGTGCGTATTGATTCGGGTAATTAAATCGGCACTAACTTTTTTTCGTCTCAAATAACCTGTTCGATCATAATAGAAATCAAGATTATCGATTTTGGCGTCGGTAGCGAGATCAAAAATATCTTCGCTTAAATTTCCTTTTCCAACATAATTGAAACCTTTTGCATCAACTAGAATTTTTGCAGAACGGTCGTTGTATTTTACATGACAGTTTTGCAAATCAATGCGTTCTAGTCGAATTGCTGTTCCTTCTTCGGGAGCATTTGGATCTTCTTTTTCATCTTTTCTATCTTCTGGAGCAACGTAAATATTATAGTTTGCTTGACCTTTTTCGTTAACCATTACATTGATTAAGGCATCAGAAATATACAGTTTGTTGATTTTGACTTCATTATCAAAAAGCAATCTTTTTATATCGATTCCAAAAGCAACCTGATCGGCTTTTAGTAAAGTATCGTTGCTAAAAGGTTTAGAGCCTGTTAAGGATAATTCGTCAAGCGAAACAGTTAGTGATGGGAAATGCGTAAAAAAGGAAAGTTTCGATTTGGTAAAATCTAATTTCGTATCCAGTCTTTCATTCGCAATTTTCTTTACTTCCGAAGCAATTTTTCCAGGAAAAAGCAACGGAATAATAAATAGCAGAAACAAAATCACCGCAACCGTAATTCCAGTAATTTTTAAAACTTTAAAGACGGTATGTTTGAATGTAGTAGGCATATACTTTTAATTATGAATTGTGAATGGTAAATTTTGAATTGTGATATACTGGCTTTTAAAATTTTAGATTTTAGATTTTAGATTTTAGATTTTAGATTTTGGAATTTGGAATTTGGAATTTGGACTTTTTGGATTTAAAATTTATTTTTTAGCTTCTTCCTGTTTTTGTTTTTCTTTTTCTTCTTTCTCTTTTTGTTCTTTCAATTCTTTATCCTTTTTTTCTTTTTCTTTAGCAGCTTTTTCCTTTTCTTCTTCTTGTTTCTCCTTCGCTTCTTCTTGTTTCTCTTTTGCTTCTTCTACTTTTTTAGCTTTTTCTTTCTCTTTTTTCTTGTAATAACCTCTCAAAAGGAAATTGCTTTTTGCGGCTTCCATATTATCACTAAATCCTTTTGTTCCAGATTCAAGATTTTCAAGCGTATTTGAAACGCTATTCGCCATTTTATCATCTTTAACCAATCGTGCTAAAGCGCCGTTTCCGTTATTCATGCTGTGGCTAAAAATGGCAATTTCGTCTGAAATTACCCCAATATTATCCACGCTTTTCTTTACGCTTTTCATAATATCGTGCATTTCGATGCCGTCAACAGATGCAATCTGTCCGTTGTCTTCAATCATTTTTTGAGATTTTACGCCTGGCGAAATAGTCAATACTTTATCTCCCATTAAACCATCAGAACCAATGCTGGCTGTGGCATCTGTTTTAATAAATTTTCGAACTTCTTCTTTCATTACCAAAATGACCACTACTGTCGAGTCATTTTTTAACTGAATTTGTTCTACAGTTCCAACATTAATTCCAGAAAAACGAACATTGTTTCCGACCTCTAAACCGCTTACTGTTTTAAACTGCGAGCTGATGTGAAAGGTAGAACCGAAAAGATTTTGTTGTTTTCCTATAAAATATACGGCCATTATAAAAAGCAGTAAACCTATCGTTACAAACATTCCTAATTTCCAAGTATATCCAGATTGCTTTTCCATGATTTCTATTATTTATTTTGCTTTATTCAAAAAATGAGCGTACCCATTCGTCTTCGTCTTTTTCTAATTCTTCGTATGTTCCTTCGGCGTGTATAACGCCATCTTTTAAAACTATAATGCGATCGGCAGTCATTTTCGCGCAAGCCATATCGTGCGTAATGATAATCGAAGAAGTTTTTTGTTTGTGTTTAATGTCCAAGATCAATTCACTAATTTCCCTTGACGTTATCGTATCCAAACCGGTTGTGGGTTCGTCGTATAAAATGATTTCTGGTTTTAAGATTAAAGTTCTCGCCAGACCGATTCTTTTTCTCATACCGCCCGAAAGTTCAGATGGCATTTTGTCTACGGCTTCGGCGAGACCAACATTTTCTAAGGCTTCCATTACTTCACTTTCTACTTCTTCATGACTTAAATTGCGTTTGTGTTTAGTCAATGTAAAAGCGAGATTTTCTCTAACAGACATCGAATCGTAAAGTGCTCCACTTTGGAACAAAAATCCGATTCGGACTCTAATTTCATTCAGCTCGCTTTTTGAGATATTTAGAACGTTTTCATCAAAAACTTTAATTTCTCCTTTGTCAGGTTCAATTAACCCAACAATACATTTTATAGTAACCGATTTTCCAGAGCCTGAACGTCCTAAAACGACTAAGTCTTCGCCTTTATTCAAAGTGAGATTTACGCCTTTTAAAACGGCATTATCTTTTCCAAAAGTTTTATGCAGATCTTTAATTTCGATAATCGGAGTTTGATCTTTTTCTTTTTTCTTAGGTTCCTTATGTACTTTTTCCTCCATCATCTTAAAAGAATAAATCGGTTATTTGAACAGCCACCATATCTATAATAAAAATGCTTAACGATGCCGTCACAACAGCTGAATTGGCAGCCTGGCCCACACTTTCTGTTCCATTGGAAGCATTAAAGCCTTTATAGCAGCCTATGATTCCGATAAAAAAACCAAAAAAGAATGTTTTAAGTGTTGCTGGCAGTAGATCCAGATATTCTAGCGATTGAACAATCTGCGTTAGAAATCTGTAAAAATTGACATCACCGTGAATGTTTATGCCCACATACCCGCCAATAATTCCGATTGCATCTGCAAAAAACACTAAAATAGGCACCATTAAAGTGCAGGCTAGAACTCTTGTTACCACTAAATAGTTGTACGGATTAACGGCTGAAACTTCCATAGCATCAATCTGTTCGGTTACTTTCATAGATCCTAATTCGGCTCCAATTCCTGACGAAATTTTTCCTGCGCAGATCAAAGCGGTAATAACAGGAGCAATTTCCCTTATTAGCGAAAGCGCCACCATTCCAGGAAGCCAAGATTCTGCGCCAAATTTTACCAATGTCGGACGCGATTGCAACGTAAGCACCAGCCCCATAATAAAACCTGTAATAGCAACCAAAGGCAGAGATTTGTATCCTATAACATAACATTGTTTTAGGAATTCTCTCGTTTCGTAAGGCGGAATAAAAACCTCCTTAAAAAACCTTTTGGCGAATATGGTGGTTTCTCCAATTTCGGCGAATGTATTTTTAATATCGAGAATCAAAATTGTTTTGTTTTAATGTGAATGATATAAATTGAAAAAACCAATGCTATAAAACCTGATTTTTCTATATGAAAATTACTTTTTTTATGAGTAAAAAATCTTACACAACTTTTTTGGAAGTTTATATAATTTTCATCGCTATTACCACAATAAAAAAGGAAAAGTGACGTTGGATTGCGTCTTAAAACAAAAAATCCCTTTTAGGTAAAAGGGATTTTCAGGGTTAAAAAAGTGAAGTATTTGGTTAGCTTCAATATTATTTAAGAGTTTATAGCGATTCCGCTTCGAGATTTCATCAACGGAATGACGCGTGATTGTGACATAGCTAATTTTTCCATTAATAATCTTGCAGTCAAATAGCAAACAGTAGATTCTGCGCCTTGATTTAGGTTCACATTGTATTTTTCAAGTCCATCGTAACCGCCACCGCTTACAGGGTTATACATGATCTGATTTAAATGATTTTTGCCTAAGAACCAGTTAAAGGCTGCTTTCATTTTCTTTTTATAATCAGGTGTTTTAAAAGCATTATAAAATGCATTTAAAGTCTGAATGGTATAAGTAACATCAATTGGCTGTTCGCCATATTCATGTGGTTCTGAACCTTTATGATGCCAGCTTTGATTTGAAATGGCTTTGAAATTTCCTTTGACAAATGTTTTAGAAATCAAGAAATCTAGAGAATCCAGTGCTACTTTTTTGTATACGGGTTTGTTGGTAATCAAGTAAGCATAAAGCATAGATTCTGGAAGAATCCCATTTCCGTACGTCAGATAATTTTCAAACCATTGCCAATCTTCTGTCGCTGTATCTTCGTAGTTGGCCAAAAGTTTAGCATTTAATTTATTAATGATGGCCGCAACGTACAAGTTTGGAATTGTAGAATGATATAAGTACAGACCTTTCGTTGCAAAACCGATAGAACGTGGGGACTGGATGGTTTCTGTCCATTTTAAAGAATTCAATAAACAGGTAGTTGCTTTTTTAGTAATCGCTTCCGGAAGAATATCAGACATAGAAACAACGGTGCCTAATGCCCAAATCGCTCTTGCGTTAGAATCTTCTAGATTTACTTCGGCATTTTGTTCTACATGCTCTCGGTTTTCCTGATCGACATAATTGATAAAGTCTCCTTTTGGTTTTTGACAACGTTGAATGAAGTCCAAATAAATTAAAATGTAAGCCAGATCATCTTTGTCTTGCGTTTGTTTGTAATGCATACAGAACGCAATTAAAGCTCGTGCATTATCATCTAAAGTATATCCTGAATCTAAATCTGGAATAGAAATTTTACTGAACTGAATAATTCCTAATTCGGTCGTTAGTTTTTTGATATGTTTTAATTGAATAGGAGGATAGCTGTATTTGATTTCTGACGGATTTTTGATCAGTTTTTTATACGTATTCATTTGAGTAATTCCGACATTTTCCCATGAAGTAGCTCTCATTTTGGTAAACGAATTGATTCCCATTTCGTTTCTTAAATTTTTATCTTCAATTAGTTTGATAGCTGCCGCTGCAAATTGATCTGAATCTCCAATGTCACATAAAATTCCGGCATCTTTAGTTAAAACTTCTTTTGTGTGAGGAATTTTAGAAGCCACAATCGGACAAGCGCAGCTCATTGCATAAGCAAAAGTGCCGCTCACTGCCTGATTCGGGTCTTTTGAGGTAAACATATAAATGTCTGTTGCTTTCAAATATTCTAAAAGCGCATCGGTATCTAAATATTGATTTACAAAGCGAACATTGTTTTCAAGATTTAATTCTTTAACTAAATCTTCTAGCTTATCGCGGTAGGCATCAACTCCATCTTTTATTAAATTTGGATGTGTTTTGCCAATAATTAGATATAAGGCATTTGGTGCTTTTTCGACAATTTTTGGCAACGCCTGTAAACCTGTTTCTATATTTTTACCTTCGCCCAAAAGTCCGAAAGTAGCTAAAACTAATCTATCTTGAATATTTAATTTTTCTTTTGCCTGTTCTGGAGTTTCATAGATCACAATGTGGGTTCCATGAGGTACGCAAGTAATTATTTCTTCATTGATGTCGTAGTCATTAATTAAAATTTCTTTAGATTTATTAGTCATCACAAAAACCGAATTACTATAGCTCAAAAGCAACTTTACGAATGTTCTCAGTTCGTCATTCGGGTTCGGAATTACACTATGAAAAGTGAACGTAACAGGTACTTTAATGGTATTTAAAAAATCCAAAAGATGATCTCCGTAATTTCCTGAAAACAAACCAAATTCATGTTGAATGTGAACTAATTTCACGGCTTCATCTTGATTAATTTCTTCAGCTACTTTAGCATATTCTTCTCGATTTTTTGTGTTTAAGGTAAATGCTTGTGTTGGTTGGTCTTTGGGTTTATCAACAAGTTCACATATTTCGCATTTGATAGATTTACCATAAACATCTGTAATACCTTTAATAGTATCTTGAGTATAGGTTGCTATGCCGCATTGCGTAGGCGGAAAAGTAGATAAAAAAACGATTTTTGATTTATTTGATATTGTTTTCATGAGGATTCATTTTTAGTTCGGTTAATAACTCGTTAAGGTTCAAAGATGCCACCGCAATCTTATCATCGGCAGCGCCATAATAAATATATAGTTGGTCATCAAAAATGGCTGTTCCGGTCGGGAAAACCACGTAATTGACATAACCATGTCGTTCGTAATATTCTGAAGGAGTGATAATCGGTTTAGGCAGTCTAGCTATCACTTTTGAAGGATCTTCCAAATCCAGTAAAACTGCGGCAGCGTGGTAGACCAAACCTTTTTCTCTTCTTTCAGCAGCATGATAAATTAAAAGCCAGCCGTCTGCTGTTTCTATTGGCGGGGCTCCTGGACCAATGTGACTTGTTTCATGATCGTATTTCGGTTCCATTAGAATATGATCAGGAAGATTTTTTAGGTAGTCTTTCCAAAAATCTTCTGTCAGTTCTGATTTCTTTTCAAACGAAAAAATCTGAATTGATGGAAACAAGCGGTGCAGAGCAACAAATTTTCCATTGATTTTTTTCGGAAAAAGAACCACATTTTTATCCCAAACAAAAAGATTCTCTTTGATGGTTTCTGTTAGAGGATAATTTCTTTCTGTATTAAAAGCTAAAATCTTTGCGACTTTAGGATTTTGCAAATGCTTTCGAATTAGATTTGTAAATTCGTTTAGCATAAATTTTGGTGTGATAATTCCTTTCTTCTTAAAAATTTTTAAATCTTTTGAAACCGCTAAAGCACCACAAGCATTAATTCCGTCATACGTAACATAGGTCATGTAAAACCGATCGTCTATTTTAGTAATTCTAGGATCTTCTACGCCATGAATTTCATATATATACTCAGGAACAAAAATTGGCTGTGTATTTCGTTCAACTAAAGTGGTTGGCCCTTCAAAACGGCAATAGCCAATGGTTGAAAAATTTCCTCTTTTTGCGGCTCTGTAAAACAGGTGAACAGTATTTCCTTCTTGATAAACGGCTGGATTTAAAACGCCTAGTTCCTCAAAATTTCGATCTGTTTTTTCTAAAATGACACCATGTTTTTTAGCTTCTTTCATTACTGTAAATAATTTTATCTAAAATTACTTTAGTATAAAAGCGGCAATTAATCCAATCGATCAAAAAATTAACTCAAAAGCATAAACATGGTAATTCTGTAAGGCTTGCAAATAATCGTGAAAGTGGCGTATACTCTAGCTTTAGTTTAGTTTTATAGGGATAATAATTAAGTGTATAGAGTTAACAAGATTTGTAGGAATAAAAGAAATTTGAAATAACAAAAAAGGCTTATAAAACAGTCATATTAAGAACTTAAAAAATCAATATTATGTTACGTTGGACAGTTATATTTATCATTCTTGCTATTATAGCCGGAATTTTTGGTTTTGGCGGTATTGCTGCCGGAGCCGCAAGTATCGCAAAAGTTTTATTCTTTATCTTTTTAGTTCTGTTTATTATTTCACTAATTACAGGACGAAGAAAAGTTTGATTTTAAAGGGTCAAAGGTTCAGAGTTGCAAAGGTTCAAAGTTTTGCCTTTGCACCTTTGAGCCTTTGTTCCTTTGCACCTTACCTCAATACCACTTCGCATAATACTTTCGAGTTATAAAAGCAATCGGAATCCCGACACAGCATATTACTATTAGAATAGAAAGCAAAAGCGGAAAATCTAAATTCTTCTCTGGTAAAACCGGAAACACAATGGGCAGAACAACAAGATTCATTACCACCCAAATAAAGAAACCATAAGAGATGCCCGACAGTAAAGTGTTTATTTTGAAAAATGGGATGTAAGGGAAAATCTTAAAATAAAACCATGCAAAAATAAAAGCAATTAGGAAATGGAGCCCTAAACCTGCAAGTGTCATTTCTGTACCTCCTGTGTATGCCTCTTTTTTAAAAATGCCACTGGCAATAGACTGTAAAATTTTCTCTGCTGTTGTTTTATGTAATATTCCCGCATAAATCAAAATAGCGGCAGTAATATCTAATGCTCCTGCAACTAAACCAGATGAAACAATGGTTCTAACTTTTGATCTCATAAAATTAATTTTAAGTGGATCTTATTGTTCTTTAATAGGTTCGTAAATCGCTTTTAACTGCTGTATATGTCGCTGGGTGTGTACAATGGCAAAATGCAGCCATTCGTAAATTGTGAAATAATCAAATCCAGGCACTTTAGCATCTAAACAAGTCAAGGTTAAGTCGTAAGTTTCTGCAGCTTCAAATAAATCATTTTGTATTTTTTTGACAGAAGCCAGCAACGTACCTTTTTCGTACTCGATATCAGGAGGTTTTATGTTTTCGGGTGATTGGTATTTGGTAGTGAAGTCTAAAAATATAGCATCAAGAGGTTTTTCATTTTCATCAGGCTCTCTGGTTGTTTTTTCTGTTTTTCCTGCAAACAGTGTGGTTAATCCAGAGCAGGCCAGAATAATATGCTGTGTGGTTTGTCCAGCAGTCCAGCTCCCTTCAAACGGAACAATATTGATTTCTTCTTTAGAAAAAGAGGAAACTAAATCGTGCAATTTACTGTAGGTTTCCAGTATAGTATTTTGAATAGCGCTCTTCATTTTTTTTAATTTTAGAAATTGAAAATTCGACAGTTGATGTATACCGATTGGTTTAATAAAAACCTCAGTACAGGATCTGTGAAATTAAATTTATAGAATTAGGGGAAATGATACTCCTTCAAATATACAATAAAAAATATTAAAATACTATATGTCAGGTATTTGAGAAGTGTTAATTTTTAGGGAAGCGCTTCGCAGAAGTAACCGTGCGAATTTAAAATGTCGATAATTTTGGTATTCGAAAAGGCTGGGGCATGAACGCGAAGAATTTTGTCGCAATCTTCTAAATCGAAGTTGATCGAGCTATTTGGATAATGCTCAAGAAGCCTCTCAATGATGATTGAACACTGAGATTCTTCTTGAACATTTGTTTTAAAAACTTCAATCATAAAGTTTTGATTTTTAAAGGGCTATGTTTTTATAACGCTGTATTCTGTGATATGTTACATACGATACAATTAAAATTGCAAAAACGATTAGAGGAAAGAAACCTTGAAAATCCATTCCATCTACTGCAAAGTGACTTATTGATGCAAATATAAAATCGAAAGCAAATCCTGCGTATGCCCATTCTTTAATGCGTCCTGGCACTTGCGGAATAATTAATGCTAAAACTCCGAGGATTTTAAACACAACTAAAGCATTTCCAAAATACTCTGGATAACCCAAGTGTTTGATTCCTTCTTTTGCCAATTCAGTTTGAGATGTTAAAGCCGGCATAACGCCTTCAAATAAAAAAATAAGAATAGTGGTAGTCCAAAAAATAATTTTTGTAGTCTTCATTGGGTATTTGTTTAAAAGGTTATCAGTTAATGTATTACAAATCTAATAATGTTTTCTTTTTAAAGAAATACGCATTTGCGACTATTTTAGGGGCATTTTGGACAGAATTAAAATTTTAGATTTTAGATTGATGATTTTAGATTGGTGAATTTCTCGTAAAGACGCAGAGTCGCAAAGTTTTAAAATTTTTCTTTGTGCCTCTGTGTCTTTGCGAGAAACAAATCTGCACAATCTGCACAATCTGCGAGAGAATATTTTTCACAAAGTAAGCCACAAGAGTTTTGTCTTCCTGAGTGGAGTCGAAGAATTCCTAAAGTGAGGACATGCTTTATAGATTTAGCATGTGTCCTTCGACTTCGCTCAGGATGACATACGATAAGTAGTATTGGAATTTGGAATTTTTAAATATTGGAATTTAAAAAATAATTGGTGATTAAAAACAAATCCTCAAAACCTAATCTGGTATAAATGCCTTTTCCTAAAGGTGAAGCTTGCAAATGTGCATATTCAGTGCCAGCATCAATTGCTTCGTTGATGGCAAATTTCATGATTTCTTCTGCAAAACCTCTTTTTCTCATTTCAGGAATGACGCCCACACCATGAATTCCCATAACGTTGCCGGTTTGAAAAAGAGTAAGAGTTCCTATTGGCTTATCCTCTAAATGAACCAGATAAAACCTGACATTTTCATAATTATAAATCAATGTTTCTTTGCTAATTATATAACTAAAAGATAGCGGATAAATGTCTGACCAGGTTTTGGCATCTTCTTCGTTTAAAACCCTTTTGAAAGTAAGATTGTTTTCAACTGGAAATTTTTCGCCTAGTTTTAAAGCCATTGCCATCAGCTGAATTCGTATTTTGAATTCGTTTTTCTCGAAAATTTCTTTTGAATCGCTCCCGAAAATATCCCAATACGGAATAATCAAACCTGGATTTTGATCTATAAGTTCAAGAATCTGCGGCAAATTTGCTTCTGTAATATCTTCTCGGAACCACAATCGGTTGGGCCAGCCTGAGTTTTTTATTTGGCTAAATTGAAATGGATCATTTTTATGGTAAGAAAGGAGAGGAGTGGCAACCGTTTGCCAAAGCGCTGTAAGGTTGTCGATATTATCTTTTGCAAGGTTTATATTTTTCATTTTTTGGTATCGAATTTAAATCTAGAACAAAGATAAAATTAGCTTTCCTGAAAAACCTTTACATATGTTGATTTACAAATCTTTTTCCAGATTTTTTCTGATTCGGCTTAACTGTGTTGGAGTAATACCTAAATGTGACGCAATATGCAATAACGGAACGCGATCTGCAATATCAGGATGTTTGTCTAAAAATTTGACATATCTTTCCGTTGCGTTCTGCATAACAAGGGCAACTTCTCTTTGTTCTTTTTCGATAATCCAATTTTTTTCTAAATAGGCAATATAAAAGCTTTTAAGATCATCATTTTCGTTAATCAGCTTTGTATATTTTTGGTAATCAAGTTGGATTAAAATGCAATCTTCTAAAGCTTCGATCGTAAAATTGGAAGGAGTTTGGAGTATTGATGAAACTTTAGAGCATGCCAGTTTATTTTCGAGAAAAAGGTTTTTGTTATAGAAATTTCCTTGCTCGTCGGTAATAAAAGTGCGCAGAATTCCTTTTGCAATAAAATACATATTTTTGCATATTTCCCCATTTTCCAACAATATTTCCCCTTTTTTTATGGTTTGAAAATCGGTCAAGTTTTCAATCAATTTCCAAGACTTTTCAGAAATGGGAGCATAACTTTCGAAATATAGTTTTAGATTGTTGAGGTAAGTTTCTTTATTGAAAGTCATTTTTTGTTCTTTGTTTTTGCTAAAGACTAAATTAGATAAGTTTTTTGTTTGATGCAAACTGCACAATAGTGCTCGCAAAGACGCAAAGTTTATTAAGTTTTTTCTTTGTGACTTTGCGTCTTTGCGAGAAATTTAGCCAATCCTCTTATTTATTAGTGACTTTACAGAAAATAAAAAACCGCTAAAAAACAAAAAGTTTCATTGCGGTTTATAAAAAGAATATTAATTATTTGTATTAATCAGCATAATGATAAATACTTCTTTTAACGGTATTGTTTATTTTTTCAATCGTTACTTCAGTAACACCGCCTTCATAATTCATCGTAATGGCTACTTTGTCTTTAGTAACCTCATAATCAATAGAGATTAATCCCTCTTTATTTACTTCGATAGATTTTTTTTCAGTCGGAAGAGTAGTTAAATAAAACTCAGCTTCATCTACTTCTTTGTTTTTAATGATATTTTGATAAACCTGATTAATATCTGTATCTTTTAGAATACATTCTCTACCAGATCCCATTTCCACTTCTATATCCTTACAATCTCCATCTTCTGGATTCTCTTCTTTTATTTCTTCTTTGGCTACGGCAACAGTATCAACTGCAACTTTAGTAGATTCTAGTTCTTTCTCTGAATTGTTTTGTTTGCAGTTTGTAAATACTAAAGCTAAAAGCGCTAAAAATGCTATTTTCTTCATTCGTTTAAAATTTAATTAATTATTGTGGCGTAAAGGTTCGAAAACACTAAGTTTTTCTTTGTCAAAAGTAAGAAGAATAAGTTTTATTTTGTTATTTCGACGAAGGAGAAATCGCACATCTGAGTTACAAAAATTGGTTATTATTGGAAGCAATTTGCATTTTATTGAAAACTAATCCTTAAACTATTTTGTACTCTGGCTTTGTTTCCTTTATAGGTTCCAGGTTTCCAATTGTTGTAATCTTTTTTAAGGGTTTTTAAGGCTAGATTAATTAAGTCTTTTTCGTATTTTTTATTAATACCATTCTCATTCACCCAATTACTTTCTTTTAAATTACTTATTGTTCCATTTTTTTCTACAATGAAATCTATATCAACAAAAAGATAGTGAGTACCATTTTTATTTATAGGCAAATCTGTCTTTATAGTTGTATAATAATCACTCTCAATTTCAACATTATAATTTAATAATTGTGGTTTTTCGGTTTTTTCTAAATCATAGATACTAATAATTTTATCATTGGTATTTATATTCTTAATTAGAATTTTTATGGCTTCATTTTCTATTTCCAATTTATAATTTTCGCCATATTTTTCTTCCATTTTCAAATCTATATAAGCGCTATAACAGCCTTGTGTTTGTCCCTCATATCTCACACAGCCAATATCCTGAATACCAAGTTTAAATTTCTTCTTTTTAAGAACTTCTTTAATTTCTTCTTCATAAGGTTTAAAATCACACCCAAAACATATTGTTTGAACATAGACTCCATCGAATTTTGAAAGATCATTTTTTGCTCTTTCAATTTCACCATTACACAAACTATCAGTTTTAGGAACATTGTTTATATATTTTTTACAATCAAATGGAGGTAGAGGTTTAACAATTTTAGTTGTATCTAATTCTGATGTATTAGTTACGGTTTTATTTTTCTCACAGCTAATTATTGAAACGAAAAATATAAAAAGAATGGCGTAGTATTTTTTCATAGAATGATTAATAATCTCAAAGTAAATATATGAATTTGTAGAAATGTTTCGGGAAGGTATTAATGAGAGAAAAAATCTACTTAATCTGTTAGATCTGCGAGAAACAAAAAAGCATTTCTAGGGAAAAAAAACTTAGCGCTCTTTGCGTAAACCCTTGCGCTCTTTGCGGTTAAGTAAAAAACAAAAAACGCCATGAAACCTAAGTTCCACAGCGTTTTCATCTCAAAAAATAAATAATTAACGGGTAATGTAACGGGTATTATTTCCAGCCTCCGCCTAGAGCGCGGTACAAATCTGTATTGGCTGTGAGTTGTTGTCTTTTAAGATCTGCAAGTTCTAATTCGCTTTGTAAAAGATTTGCTTGAGCAGTTAAAACTTCCAGATATTCTGCTAATCCGTTTTTGAATAACAGGTTCGAATTTTTAATTGCTTGCTGCAATGTTTTTACTTTTTCTTTCAAGAAATTTTCTTGTTGCTGTAATTTCTCCACCTTTACCAAAGCATCAGAAACTTCACTAACGGCAACTAAAACAGCTTGTCTAAAACTTAAAACCGCTTTTTCTCTTTCTGCAAGAGCAATATTGTATTGCGTTTTTAGTCTTTTATTGTTCAGGATGGGTTGCGTTAAACCGCCTGCTACAGTTCCGAATAGAGAAGCTGGAATTGTAAACCAGCTGCTCGTTTCGAAAGAGTTCAAACCGCCTTGAGCCGTAATTCTAAGAGCTGGGTATAAATCCGCTTTCGTGATACCGACATTTGCGTTTGCTACTTTAAGTGCCAATTCAGCGCTTTTTACATCTGGTCTTCTGCTTATTACTGAAGACGGAATTCCAACAGCTGGATTGCTTTTAATTTCAATTGAATTTAAAAGAATGGTTCTTTGTTTTGAATTCGGGAATGAACCTGTCAAAACACTTAAAGCATTTTCTTGAATAGCAATGTTTTGTTCCAATAACGGAATCAATTGCTCTGAGTTTAATTTTTGTGCTTCAGATTGTTGAATGGCTAAAGTTGTTACCTGACCAGCATCGTATTTTAACTTGATAATGTTGGTGGTGCTGTCATTTAATCTTAGGTTTTGCTGAGCGATTTTCAATTGAGCGTCCAACATCAAAAGATTGTAATAGCCTCTAGAAACATTAGCAACGATATTGGTCTGCAATGCTTTTTTTACTTCAGCAGATTGAAGATATCCTGCGTAAGCTCCTTTCTTTTGGTTTCTGATCTTTCCCCAAATATCAGCCTCCCAAGAAAGTGAAGCTCCAGCAGAATAATCATCAATATGTTTAGCGCCTAAAGCTTGATTCAAGTTCATTCCTGTAAAACTATTGTCAGAAGGATTGCTTGTACTAGCATTTACAAATAAATTAACTTGAGGAACATTTCCCCATTTCGATTGTGTAAATCTGTATTGCGCAATTTCGATGTTTTTTTGAGCAATAAGAAGATCGTTATTTCTGGCAACCGCGCTGTCGATTAACGTAACAATATCTTTTTCTGTAAAGAAGTTTTTCCACTCGATATCGGCAATACTGGTTGTATCACTCGAAACCGATGCATTCCTGAAATTTTCAGGAAATGCATCTTTAGGAGTTTCAATATCCTTTGAGACTTTACAGGATATTATGGTCGTGATCAGAATGGCGAAGGTCACGATTTTGGTTATATAATTTTTCATTGTCTTTTTATTAGATTTCTGTGCAAGTATCTTTTCTAGTTTCAAGATCTTTCGAGATTCTGTAGGATATATATCCGATACCAACTATTATGGCAACTAGGATAGTCGTTATATAGTTTTCCATATTTTATTTTTCTTCGTTGTGAACAACAGCAATTGGTTTGCCGCTGAATTTTTCTTGTAAATGTTGGAACACTATGAATAATACTGGGATAATAAACAATCCAAGAATTACTCCAGAAAGCATTCCGCCCGCTGCTCCAATACTGATCGAATGATTTCCTTGAGCCGATGGACCTTTAGCGCTCATCATTGGAACAAGACCTACCACAAAGGCAAGAGACGTCATAATAATTGGTCGCAAACGTAATTTTGCCGCACTAATGGAAGCTGCGATTAAACCTTGTCCAGATCTTCTTCTCTGCGCCGCAAATTCCACAATCAAAATGGCATTTTTAGCGAGCAATCCAATCAGCATGACAAGAGCAACCTGTACGTAAATGTTGTTTTCGATTCCTGTTAAACCGATAGCCACAAATACTCCAAAAATACCTGCAGGAATTGATAAAATAACTGCTAGAGGAAGGATATAACTCTCATACTGTGCAGCAAGTAGGAAATAAATGAATATCAAACACAGTAAGAAAATTGTAGCCGACTGACCTCCTGAAGAAATCTCTTCACGCGTTTGGCCCGAGAATTCAAACCCGTAACCTGCAGGCAATTGTTGTTTTGCTACTTCTTCAATTGCTTTAATGGCATCTCCGGAACTAAATCCAGGTTTTGGAATGGCATTAATAGAAATTGAGTTAAACAAATTATATCGAGAAGCGGTTTCAGAACCATAAATACGAGTCAGTTTCACTAAAGTATTTATTGGCACCATTTCGCCGGTTTTATTTTTTACGAATACACGATCAATTGCTGTTGGATCTGCTCTGTCAGCAATATCAGCTTGAACAACCACACGGTAATATTTACCAAATCGGTTAAAGTCTGATGCCTGCGCACTACCAAAATATGCCTGCATAGTCTGTAAAATGTCCTTTACATTTACACCTAATTGATTCGCTTTTTCGTCGTTGATATCCAATTGCAATTGAGGATAATCAGCTTTAAAACTGGTAAAGGCAACTGCAATTTCTGGACGTTTCATTAATTCGCCAATGAAATTTTGAGAAATACCACTGAATTTATCCAGTTTTCCTCCAGTTTTATCTTGAAGCACTAAATCCAAAGCCTCAACGTTACTAAATCCAGGAACAGTTGGGAAACTGAATACGAAGAAACTTCCTCCAGAAATTTCGCCCAATTTACCGCGAACCTGATTCATGATTTCGTCAATATTTTTAAGAGAACCACGTTCTTCATTTGGTTTCAGCAATACGAAAACTACTGCCGCAGATGGACTTGTTGAATTCGTTAATAAGTTGAAACCAGAAACCGCTGTTACAAATCGTGAAGATTCTAAACCTCTTAAAGTATTTTCAGCTTCAGTCATTACTTTTTGAGTTCCGTCAAGAGAGGTTCCAGAAGGTGTATTTACCGAGATTGCGATAAATCCTTGGTCTTCTGTTGGAATAAATCCAGATGGAGTAGTTTTAACCATTAACACAGTTGCTAATGTGATTAAAGCCAAACCTCCTAAACTCAACCATTTTCTTCTAATTAAGAATTTAAGTCCGCCAACGTAACGATTCGTAAGCGATTCAAAACTGGTGTTGAAAGCCGTAAAGAACTTTTCTTTAAATCCTTTTTTCTCATGCGGAGCATCGTGATCGTGAGCTCCGTGATTGTCTTTTAAGAACAATGCAGCCAGAGCCGGACTCAATGTCAAGGCATTCACAGCCGAAATTACAATTGCAATCGCCATCGTAAAGGCAAACTGACGATAGAAAACTCCTGTTGAGCCTTCCATAAAACCAACCGGCAGGAATACAGCAGCCATTACCAGCGTAATCGAGATAATAGCACCCGTTATTTCGTGCATTGCTTCATGGGTTGCGATTTTTGGAGACAAACGTTTGTGTTCCATTTTCGCATGGACGGCCTCGACTACCACAATCGCGTCATCTACCACAATACCAATCGCCAGAATTAATGCGAAGAGTGTTAGAAGATTGATCGAGAATCCGAATAACTGCATGAAGAAGAACGTTCCTAAAATTGCTACAGGTACAGCAATAGCCGGAATTAATGTTGATCTGAAATCTTGCAGGAAGATAAATACCACGATGAAAACTAAGATGAAAGCTTCAACTAAGGTATGTTCAACCTGTTCGATTGATTGGTCTAGAGATACTTTTGTACTATAGAAAATATTGTGTTTAATGCCTTTTGGAAAATCTTTAGAAGCTTTTTCCATCATTTTATTGATCGCAATCTGAATATCATTAGAGTTTGATCCCGCTAACTGAATAACCCCAATTACAATTCCTTTTTTACCATTTAAACGAGTTAAACTAGTATAAGAATAAGCACCTAATTCTACTCTGGCAACATCTTTCAAACGAAGAACAGAACCATCAGGATTAGAACGAATCGCAATATTTTGGTAATCTTCTGGTTTAGTAAGTTTTCCTTTGTATTTAATTACGTATTCGAAAACTTCCGTACTTCTTTCACCAAATTTACCTGGCGCAGCTTCCAAACTTTTGTCCTGAATCGCTGCCATAACTTCATTTGGCGTCACTTTGTAAGTAGACATCTGTGTTGGATTCAACCAAACACGCATAGAATAGTCTTTTACACCACCAAAAATACTTGCAGAACCAACACCGGGAATACGTTTCAATTCCGGAATAATATTAATCTGAGCGTAGTTGGCAATAAAAGTCTGATCGTATTTGGCTTCATCTTCGGTATACATACCAATCGCCATGATGAAACTGTTTTGCTGTTTAGCGGTAATAATACCTTGCTGAACAACCTCTGCTGGCAATTGGCTTGTTGCTTGAGCCACACGGTTTTGCACGTTTACCGCAGCTTGATCGGCGTTTGTTCCTAATTTAAAGAAAACAGTAATAGCCAAAGTACCGTCGTTACTGGCAGTAGAACTCATGTAAGTCATGTTTTCTACACCATTTATAGACTCTTCTAGAGAAGGCGCAACAGAACGTAAAACCGTTTCTGCGTTAGCTCCAGGATATACCGCCGTTACCAAAACCGATGGAGGCGCAATATCAGGAAACTGTTGTAAGGGCAGTTTAGTCAAACCAAGTACACCCAGAATCACCAATAAAATGGAGATTACAGTTGCTAGTACTGGTCTTTGTATAAATATTTTGAACATTTGATTTTATAATTATTTTTTGTTAGTTACTTCGGCAACTTTAGTTGATTTTTCAGGTTGAATCGCTTGTCCGTCCTGCAATTTGTCAATACCGCTTAATACGATTTGGTCACCAGATTTTACGCCGTCTTTAATTAAATAGTTTGCACCGCTTTTGCCTACAACAGTAATTGGCATTTTGGTTACTTTGTTGTCTTTTCCAACTGTGAAAACAAATACTTTGTCCTGCATTTCAACAGTAGCCGCTTGCGGAACCAAAATTGCATCGTCATGGTTTAATCCTAAACGAATTCTTCCTGTGTTTCCAGAACGTAAAATTCCGTTAGCATTTGGAAAAGTTGCTCTAATCGTGATCGCTCCAGTAGTTTTATCAAACTGACCATCAACCATATCGATTTTTCCTGTTTTTGGGTAAGCACTGTTATCAGCTAAAATCAAAGTCACAGGAGGTAGTTTTTTGATTTTATCGCCTAATGAACTTCCAGCGTATTGCTCTTTAAAGTTGATGAAATCTGTTTCACCCAAAGAGAAATAAGCAAATACTTCGTGAACATCAGATAAAGTTGTCAAAGCCTCAACATCAGTAGCAGAAACTAAGCTTCCTTGTTTTTTTGGCAATCTTCCAATGTAACCGCTTACTGGAGCCGTAACATTTGTATATCCTAAATTAATTTTAGCAGAACCCACCATTGCTTTTGCCTGCTCGATATTTGCAGCAGCAATTTTTTGAGTTGCTTTAGCCGTTTTTAACTGATAATCAGAAACTACTTTGTTCTGAACTAACGGAGTCAATTTATCAACTTCTAAGTTAGCGTTGATTAAAGCCGCTTCAGCCGCATGAAGACTTGCTAAAGCATTGTTTAATTGCTCGCGAAACGGACGCTCATTGATTTTAAATAACGTCTGACCTTTATTTACGTAAGCACCTTCGTCAACAAAAATTCTGTCAAGGTTTCCACTTACTTGTGGACGAATTTCAACGTCTACAGTTCCTTGTATAGAAGCAGGATATTCAGAGTCAGTGATGGTATTTGCACTAGTTATCGCTAATACTGGTAAAACCGGTGGCGGTGGAGCAGTAGGAGCCTGATTTTTATCTCCACAACTGCTTAAAACTAATGCCAGAATAAAACTGGTTATAATTACATTTTTCATTTTCATTTTGGTTTTAATTGGTTGAACATTTTCTCGGGTAAAAAATTCTGGAATTCTGGAATTCTCGGGATTCATATTTAATTGAATTAAATTATCTAACGTTGTTAAGTAAAAGTGCACAAACTTCCATACTTAAATCATTTTCAACAGTGTCCTTAAATCGGTATTAAATTATCTAACGTCGTTAAGTAAAAGTCTAAAAAAAGAGTTTTATTACCTCGATTAAATTTTCTAACAGTGTTAAATGAAGGTTATAAAAAAAAGGATTTTATATTATCCGATTAAATCATTTTACACCGTTAAGTAAAAGTTGAAAAAAATATTATTGTATTGATTTGATGATACCACCAATGGCATCCTTCAAAATTTGGGCATTAATTGTTTCTAAAATGTCACTTTTGTTAATGATATTAATGGCGATTAAACCATGAATAACAGAAAAGAAAGTGAAGTACTTTTGTTTTATAATATCTTGACTCGGATTGCTGTCTTTCATTACCTCAGCAATCACTTGAGTAAATAATTTGTAAGGTCCCTCTTGAGCCGAACATCGTTGTGCACAGCACGTCATTTGGACACCAAACATCAGCTGATACATTTCAGTATTAGTAAAAGCGAAGTCCCAATACGTCATCCACATGGCTTCCAATTGATCTTCGGGTTTTTCAAACTTATCTATTGCAGTTTGCAATTCTTTAGTCAGTTTGACAAAACCTTTGCCAGTCAGTTCTTCTAAAATTGCTTCTTTATTTGAGAAATATTCATAAATAATAGGAGCAGTATATTCAATTCTGTCGGCAATTTTACGCATACTCAAACCATTCCAGCCTTCTTCTTTTACGATATCATAAGCAGCGCCAAGAATATTATTTCTTGTCTCTTCTTTTTGTCTTAAAATTCGATCTTTGCTAGCCATTGTATTCGAGTATTAAATCGTTTAACACTGTTAGGCAAATGTATGGCGGTTTTTTGAATTACAAAATATTTTTATCATAATATTTTCTTATCGTACAATAAGCGTTTTTAAAAATGTTTCAAAAGCCTTGATTTTATTGACTTTTTAATTTCTAAAATATTTTTGAGGAGCAGCAATTTTTCGGTTTTTAAGAACATTTGTCCCGCTTTATATTATATCTTTTATGGTGAACCCCGCCATAAAAGGATGCCGTTTTCCCGATAGCTATCGGGAGGGCTAAGCAAGAAATTATCGTTTTTATAATTTATTTACATTCACATGCGCAACCGGACTGAAGTCCAGCTCTACAATATTTGTAGAGCCGCTGGCTCTTTTTTATGTTAGCTAACAAGAAAAATTCCGAAGGAATGTATCATATTGAAGGGCTGGACTTCAGTTCTTCTTCGTAACGATCGGGACTAATATTATTAACATGCTCAACCGGACTGAAGTCCAGCTCTACAATATTCGTAGAGCCGCTGGCTCTTTTTTATGTTAGCTAACAAGAAAAATTCCGAAGGAATGTATCATATTGTAGGGCTGGACTTCAGTCCTTCTTCGTAACGATCAGGGCTAACATTATTAACATGCTCAACCGGACTGAAGTCCAGTTCTACAATATTCGTAGAGCTGATGGCCCTTTTTTATGTTAGCTAACAAGAAAAATTCCGAAGGAATGTATCATATTGTAGGGCTGGACTTCAGTCCAGTCTATCTTCGTGAGGTTGACAAAAAAGGTCTATACAAATATCTGTATCCAATTTTTTCGTAACATTACAATAAAAAAAAAATGAACACACTAACTACCATAAAAACCACATTCGCTCTTTTAATTTTCCAACAAATAGCCTTTGCTCAGGAAAACAAAAAAGAAACCGCACCGCCAAAATACACAATCGAAAATTGCGTCAATCATTTTGAATTGGACAAAGCCAAACAAACCAAAGTAGGCTATCAATATTGGTTTGCCGATAAAGATTTTACTCAAGAAAACACTTTAAAAATGAGCATTGTCGAACCAGGAAAATCGACACACGCGCCGCATCATCATCCCGAAGAAGAATTCTTTTATATTTTAGAAGGCTCAGCTTCTTTTTTCTTAGACGGAAAAACGGTTGTTGTTGGTCCAAATACGAGTTTGTACTGCCCGCCAAATGCCGAACACGGAATCAGTAATGCCGGAACTACCAACTTGAAATATTTGGTTATTAAAAAGGATTTGAGGTAAATAATAGTATAGAAGCTTTTAAAAAATATAATTATTTGAATTTCCTGCAAACTTTCGCTGGAGGAATTACATGGCATGTAAAAGTAAGGCTTAAACAAATGCGCGATTTATGCTAAAGCCATTTCTATCCTTAATTTTCAACCTCCATCTAAAGATGGAGGCAATTGATTTTTTTCAGTTGCCCCCTAGTTTCAACTAGGGGAATTTTGAGATGATATAAGAAAAAGGCTTTAGCCAAATTTTTAAATTGTTAATCTCGGAAAGTCATAAAGGCAGAAACTTTAGGTTTTGTTGCTATAAAATAATAATCCCAATTAACCCCAATCTTATATAATTTTCGTTTAATTTTTAATAAAAAAACTGTTACTCAATTAATTAACTTTTATTAAAGAAACCTTTAACATCGTCTGTTTTCTCTGGCTATTTGAAATAAGTAATTTTAGGTAAATCAAAATTAATAACGTTTTAAATATTTAGAATTATGAAAAAGAATATAGCCATATTAGCAACAAACGGTTTTGAAGAATCAGAATTAGCATCTCCAAAAGCCTATCTGGAAGAGCAAGGTTGGAACGCCGATATCGTAAGTTTGAAATCTGGAACAATCAAATCTTGGAAAGACGGAAATTGGAGCAACGATTATAATGTTGACGTAGTATTAGATCAGGCAAATGAAGCCGATTACGATGCTTTGGTTCTGCCAGGAGGCGTTATAAATCCAGATTTATTAAGAAGAGAAGAAGCGGCAGTAGATTTTGTACGTTCGTTTTTTGAAAGTAAAAAACCAGTAGCTGCCATTTGTCACGGACCTCAAATTCTGGTAGATGCTGATGTTTTAGACGGTCGAAAAGTAACTTCGTTTTTCTCTGTTAAAAACGATTTGATAAATGCGGGAGCACAATGGGAAGACTCAGAAGTTGTCGTAGACCACGGATTAGTAACCAGCCGAAACCCGAATGATTTGCCCTCTTTTAATAAAAAAATGGTGGAAGAAATTAAAGAAGGAATACATGAGCGTCAGAGAGTCTAAGAAGATATTTTTTAGATTTATCAAATTATAAAAATGCAAGATCAATTTTGGTCTTGCATTTTTTTTGTTTTATAAATGATGGTTTAAACGATTATTTCTCTTAGACGTTAGATAATTTTTAAATCTGCAAAATAAAATTCCGGAGGAATGAAATATTTATAGATTTATAAAACGTGACGTACCAAAAGCTCCAGCGGAGCGACATATTGTAAATAAGATTTCACCCCGCTGGGGCTCTTTTGAAGCGGGAAAAATTGTTTTCTATAAATATTTCGTCCCGCTGGGACTTATCAAATAGTGAATTTTTATCAATTTATCTCAACTATTCCCACAATCTTGTCATTTCGACGGAGGAGACCCGAGCGATAGCGAATAGGCGTAGCAAATCTCCGTAAGTAGCTCGACAATTTAAATTGCCAATCTTTATCAATTTGTCACGGCTATTCCCGCAAACTTGTCATTTCGAGGAACGAGAAATCACACTCGTTGATCGACAAAGATTGGCGACATTCCGTGTGGAGCTTCTAGTGTGATTTCTCCTTACGTCGAAATGACAAAAATGCGATAAATACATCTCAAAATATAGATTTAGTATATTTGTTAAAGAACATAAAGTAGTTGTAAGAAAAAGAATATAAAATAAAGAATTTTCCTATATTTGTAATTCCTATAATTACGACTTTACGACTAAAGAAATTTGCCCTTGTATGATGTGTGCGGTATCGGAAACGACCGTAAAGCGCTGTCGTAGGCGTTAGGAACACTTAGATACAAGGGTTTTTATATTCCTAATACTACGACATTATGAGTACAAACACCCTTTCCAAAGAAGCCGAAACAAGGCTGATTGTTTTTTTTAACCATATTATCGATCCCGAAGATATGGCTAAAATATTAAGACAAGTAAATTGCATTTTAGCTCTCGGCGTAATGCGACAACACGAAACCCTCCAAACCGGACTAACAAATTTTGAAGACAATTATTATTGGCTCAATGAATTGGCGGAGATTTTGAATCCTTATTTAAGTGAGGAATAGAAGTTAGAAATGAAAAACCTCGATTTTTTTATGAATCGAGGTTTTTTTAATTTTTAGATAATTGTTTTATTAAGGTAATAATTAGAAAATGGAGACAAGAATAAAAAAAAGTATTGCTACTATTATAGTAATTAAAAATTCTGGATTGACTTCATCAAAAAATTTTGGCTTTTTGGACAAAGAATATACTATCGCAGTCAAGATAGATATCGCGAATAATATCAAAAAGCCTCTTTTTCCACCATTATTATCTACTTTATTTCTACAGTCAAGATTTAGATATTCTTTATCATTTTTTATTAGCGAATGAATTTCACAAGAACCTTTTGTGTCAAAATATCCTATTTCATTTTTTAGAATCGAAAGTGAGATTGTATCTCCTTCTTTTATTTCATTTATAACTTCATCATTATTTACACAACTGTAGTCATAACTGGCAATTTCAAAAGTACTTTGATTATTTACGCAATTAAACTCTATCCATTTTCTGCCATGTTTTCCTTTTCTTTCTTTAAATTTTGGAGAAGTTGAAATTATTAGATTTTCATAAACTTGAAGATCTGATTGCTTTATGATATAGCTCCCATTGATGACATTCATAAAAAAGTAAGTTCCAATAAGGAAACAAACTATAGATACAGCTAAATAATTTTTTTGTTTTTCTTCCCAGGTACTAACGGTTTCAGTCATAAATTTCTTTACTTGGCTTGTGCGGGAGTTTCATTAGGGACATAGTATGTTCATTACTTTGTGGGCACGGATTGCAAATCCGCGTTATGGGGAAAGCCTCGATTTTTTTTAGAGTCGAGGTTTTATTATTTAGTTAAATTTCTCCCATAGTTTTGGATAAGTTTTTGGTAATTCTTCTTCTTTCCAATCTACGCCTTTTGTCTGATAAGGACCAAAATCATAATCCAAACCTTTTCCGATTGCAATATCTCTAGGGAAAGTTTCGTCTTCTTCTTTTTTTCCTGTTTTTATTTTATATGCATCAGTAGCAACGTACATTAATTCTTCAAAATAGTGTAGCTCATCCTCATCTTCATATATATTTCCTGCAAGGAACTCAGGGTTTTTCAGAGTTTCAGTGTAAATCTTTTCTCCTTTGCCAATTAGCCAACAACGAAAATATAGAAAGCTGTCATCAGAAACGTAGCCCTCAATGATTTTTTGGACTGCCATTATTTTAAAATCATCAGCTTCAATAATTAATTGTCTAAAGATTACTTCAAATTCAATAATTTGTTCAGGATTGTATGTCGCTAATTTTTCAATAATAACCTTTTCTTGTTGTGATCTATCATTATTAGATTTAGCTATTGAATATTCTATTATTTTCCAAAACTCGGTTTTATCCATTTTGTCATTTTTTATAAATTCTTTTAATTCAGATTTGCCTTTTTTTTGAGAATTGTTTTTTCCCATTTTTTCACACGAAATAAGTGTTAATATAAGAAATGCAAAAAGTAAAGTGTTTTTCATTCTGTTTTTCTTCTGTAATATTACTGCTAACTTTTATATATTCATGACAAAGTAGCGACAATTTATTCAAATTTGGTTGTTTTAACGAATGTTTGTTTCGTATTATTTTTTTTCAAAAATATCAATTTAGAAATTCAAAGATTCAAGTACTTTTACCTGATAAAAAACAAAAAAAAACAGTCCCTCCAAAAAAGAGGAACTGTCCTAAGGCAAATTTTAGATTTGCACTCCGAAGAATGCGTACAGTAATTGGTAATCTACTAAAAAGAAGACTAAACGCAGGTTACTCGTTTATGATATCGCCTTCTTTAGTTTCTTCGCTGGCGATTTTTACCAGTTTATCTTGCGGGTTTAAGTCACCGAAAATTTCGATTTTATCTTCGATTTCTCTTCCTTTTTTAATGTCAACTCTTGTTGCTTTGCGGTTTACTACTTTTACCACATAAATTCCTTCTGCAGAGCTTACTACAGCCGATTTCGGAACTACATACGTGCTGTCTTTCGCGTTAAGCGGTAAAAGAACTTCGGCAACCATTCCAGGCAATAAATTTCCTTTGGTGTTGTGAACATCCATTTCAACTCTTTCAGAACGAAGTTTTAAATCTAAAGCACCAGACATTCTTGTAATTTTAGCTGAGAAAGTATCCGGTAACGATTTTACATTAAAACTCATTTCGTCTCCTGCATGTAAATATCCTGTGTACAATTCTGGAACAGAAACCGCCAAACGTAATTTAGACTGCTCTTGAATCGTTAATAAGGGCAAATCTGAACCTTTTCCTGCTGGACCAACAAATGTTCCTAAATTCACATTTCTAGCTGCTACAACGCCATCAAATGGAGCACGGATTTCAAGATATCCTCTCATAATCGAGATTTCTTTGTGAGCAGCAATTGCAGCTTGGTATTGTGCGTAATCAGAATTTTTCTTTCCGTTTGCCATTTCTAAATCGTTTTTAGAAATAGTTCCTTCCACTTTGCTTGTTTCGTACAAACGGTTGTACGTGCTTTTGCTGGTTGCGTAAATCGCTTCCATAGATTTCAATCTAGATTCGGCAGCTGCTAATTGTGAACTGATTTCAGGTGCTTCTAAAACAATTAAAAGCTGTCCTTTTTTTACTTTAGATCCAATATCAACTTTTAAAGTTTTTACGAAACTGCTCACTTTTGCATACAAATCAACTTGTTGAAAACCGGTTAATTCAGCTGGCAAACGCAATTCAGTTGTTAGTTTTTCTTTCGATAAAAGGAAAGTTTCAACTTTAGGTTCGATTTCTGCTTTCGCAGTTTCTTCTTTTTTCTTTTCGCAACCGCTTAATACAACTAATGCCGTAAATAATAATGCAGATGATTTTATAATGTTACTTTTCATTTTTTGGTTTTATATAAATATGTTTTATAAGTATACACAAAGGATAAAGTTTATCGAAGTATTTTCGCGACGATTGTGACTTTCGACTTTCGATTTTCCACTTTCGACTTTCCACTTTCGACTTTCCACTTTCGACTTTCCACTTTCGACTTTCCAACTTTATGACTTTACGACTTTCCAACTTTCGACTTACTAATCGATGAGATATAATGGATGCTTTCTTCGTCCTCAGGATCTAAAGAAACAGATTGTGTCGATGTTTTTTCTTGTGCCCATGCAAATATTTGCGGCAGGATCAATAATACGGCAAAAGTAGAAAATAATAGTCCACCGATAACCGCTCTTCCTAACGGAGAAACTTGATCGCCTCCTTCGCCGTGTCCGATTGCCATTGGCAGCATCCCCATAATCATCGCAACCGAAGTCATGATAATTGGACGAAGACGCAACGCAGCCGCTTCACGAGCCGATTCTAAGGCGTTTCCATTTATTTTACGCAATTGTTCGGCATTGGTCACCAAAAGTACGGCGTTGGCAATAGAAACCCCAACCGACATGATGATTCCCATGTATGATTGTAAGTTCAATGTAGAACCTGTAAGCGTAAGCATTAATAAAGATCCTAAAACTACCGCAGGAACCGTTGTTAAGATTACTAATGAAACTTTGAACGATTGGAAATTAGCGGCCAACATTAAGAAGATTACGAATACGGCAACCAATAATCCTGTTTGTAAACTGCTTAATGTTTCAGTCAATACAGTACTTAGTCCAATTGGCGTGATAAATAAACCACGAGGTAATTCGCCCAAAGAACTAATTGTTTTGCTCACATCTTTAGACGCGGTCCCCAAATCGGTCTGGTAGATGTTGGCTGTAACGGTAATGTATGGCATAGCCCCCAAGTTATCATTTTCACCACTCACAAAGCCTGGTGTAATTTTAGCAACGTCACTTAAAACTGGACGAAGCGAGTTTTTCAATACTGGAATTTCTCCAATATCGGTTTTGCTTTTCATTTTGTTTAAAGGCACTTGAACCTGAACAGAATACGATAATCCTGCTCTTTCATCAACCCAGTTATTTTTTTCGGTATAACGAGAAGATGAGGTAGAAGCTACAAGCGAACGAGAAATATCATTCATGTCCACTCCCAATTCGGCAGCACGAGTTCTGTCAATATCAATATTCATTGCTGGATAATGAATTGGCTGACCAATTTGAACGTCTCTGAAATACGAAATCGCTTTTAATTTGTCTACAATTTGAGTCGCGTACAATTCGTTTTTCTTTTTGTCTTTTCCGGCAACTCGAATCTCAATTGGAGTAGGAGAACCTTGGCTTAAAACTTTATCCGTCAATTCGATTGGCTCAAAAGAAAGTTTAGTGTCAGGCAATACTTTTTTCAATCTTGCTCTAAATTCATCTTTAAAGTCATCCATATCTGCTTCATAGTCTTTCAAACTCACTTGGAAAACCGCTTCGTGAGAACCTGCCATGAACAAATAAATTGGGTTGATTGAGAATAGAGAAGGGTGTTGCCCGACATAAACAGATGAAATTCCGATATGCTCTTTTCCAACCATTTTTTCTAATTCTTTCAAAACAATTCTCGCTTGTTCTTCCGTTCTTTCCAAACGCGTTCCGTCGACCGCACGCATTCTCAACTGAAACTGACTTGAATTGGTTCTTGGGAAAACATCTTTTCCGATGAAATTAATAAACAACACAGCCAGAAGAATAGAACCTGTTAAATAAATAATAGTTGTTGCTTTTTTGTGAACAAACAAACGATCTAAAAGTCGCATGAAACGATTTCTGAATTTTTCGAAACCAGAAACTTTTCCGTCATTGTTGAAATCTTCTCTTTCAACCAAATCTTTTTTCTGACCAATTAAATTTTGTTCCGATTCAGGTGTTAATCCGCAGGCATTAAATTCTGCTTCGTCGTCTGTTATGTTTGGTTCGTGTTCGTGTTTTTCGTGTCCTTTCATCATCCAGTTGGCCATTACGGGCACAAAAGTCTGTGATAATAAGAACGAAATAACCATTGAGAAACCAATTGCTAAAGCCAAAGGCAAGAACAACGCTCCCGGAATACCAACCATGGTAAATGCTGGTGCAAATACGGCTAGAATACAAAGTAAGATCAATAATTTAGGCAAAGCAATTTCCTGACAGGCATCCCAAATAGCGAGTGCTTTTGGTTTTCCCATGTCGAGATGCTGGTGAATGTTTTCGATAGTTACGGTACTTTCATCCACCAAAATACCAATTGCAAGAGCTAGTCCTGATAAAGACATTAAGTTGATCGTTTGCCCGAATAATTTCAGGAATAAAACCCCAGAAATAATCGAAATCGGAATCGTCATAATTACGATTAATGCTGCACGACGGTCACCCAAGAATAACAATACCATTAATCCCGTTAAAACCGCCCCAATAATACCTTCAGTAATCAAACTTTTTACCGAGTTGATTACATAAACTGACTGGTCAAATTCGTATGTAATATTTACATCTTCAGGAAGTGTACTTTGAATTTTAGGCAATTCTTTTTTCAATTTCTGAACCACATCCCAAGTCGAAGCATCTCCCGCTTTTGCGATACTAATGTAAACCGAACGTTTCCCATTTACTAAAGCATAACCAGCAGTAATGTCGGCACCATCTTTTACAGAGGCAACATCACCCAATTTTAAGTTTTGAACACCGCCTTTGAATAACGGAATCTGTTCAAAATCTTTAACTTCTTTAATGGTATTATTGGTTGGTGTAATATAGTTTTTGTCGCCCATACGCACGTTTCCAGATGGAGCCGTTTGGTTGTTCAAACGAATTGCATCTACGATTTGGTCTGGCGTCATATTATGCGAACGCAATAAATCGGGATCTACGTTAACCTCAATTGTTCTTGGACTTCCCCCAAATGGTGCTGGAGATAATAAACCAGGAATTGCAGTAAACGAAGCACGAACATAAACGTTGGCTAAATCCTGTAATTCGTTGTTGGATCTAATTTTAGAACTCAAAACCAATTGTCCGATTGGAAGAGAAGAAGCATCAAAACGAATGATAAATGGAGGCTGTGTTCCTGGAGGGAAAGCCGCCTGGATTCTGTTCGAAAGCGCACTCAACTCGGCAGCTGCCTGAGCCATGTTTGTTCCTTCGTAATAGGTTAATTTCATAATCATTAACCCCTGAATATTTTTAGTTTCTACCGACTTGATACCGTTCGAGAAAGGTAAAACGTTTACGTAGTTTTTGGCAAAATAAGCTTCCATCTGGTCTGGCGTATAACCTCCAAACGGGTGCGCGATATAGATAACCGGCAAATTCATTTTTGGTAAAATATCTACCTTAATGTCTTTGATGGCACCAATTCCGAAGAAAAATAGACCCGCAACCAATACTAAAATGGAAATGGGTTTGCGGAGTGCAAAACGTATTAAATTCATTAGGATTTATAATTAAAATTCATTTATAAATAAGTCAAAATTTCCTGTTGCAGCGACTTTCAATAAGTACGACTGCCACACATTGTTATTGACAATATCTCGATCGATTTCAGCACGATTTAAAACATACATCGTTTGTGTTAAATCTGTCAAATCAGTTAAACCGTTTTTGTATAAAGTCGATTTTTGAACATAAGCTCTTTTTGCGGCATCAACCTGAATTGGCGCTTCTGCATAATTCTCCAAAGTGATTCGGATTTTATCTTCAGCAAAATTCAACTGCGATTTTAATTCGCGATCGGCTTGATTGTATTCTTCCTGCATGGCTTGAGAAACAAATTTCTGAGCGCTTACTTGTTTGCTTGAACGGAATGGAGTGGTTAAATTCCACGTAATTCCAACTCCAACTAAATAGTTGGTGCGATCTGGATTTACGCCATCCCAATAGTTTCTTGTAAAAGCATTCTGATTGGTTGCATAGGTATTATCAAATCCCGAAGCTCTGGTTTGTAAAACACCAAAAGCGCTCATGGTTGGATAATAAAATCTTTTATACAATTTAACTTGTTGATTGCTGTAATCGATTTTCGTTTTATAGAATTGTAATAAAGGGTGAAGACTGTCTGCTGCAGCTTCTTTCGTTACTAATTCTTTCGGAATCTGCGTTACAAACAAAGTATCTGTAACGAAATCCTGAGGCGCAACGCCCATTAAATCGACTAATTTGTTGTTTTGTTCTTTAACGAAATTTCTAGCCAAGTTTAAAGCGATTTTAGCTTTAGAAACTTCCGCTGTAGCCAATGTCGAATCGACTCCAGCTAATAATCCGTTTTTAACTCTTGCTGCAGCAGTCTTTTTAAAAACTTCTGCGCGGTCTAAGTTTTTTTGCTGCGAAATTACTAATCGCTGACTTGCCAATAAATTCAAATAAGCAGCCGAAATTTTGATTTCCTGCTGAAATTTCTCCTGCTGCAAATCCTTTTCTTTAGCCTGAACATCCATTTTGGATAGATTGATTTTTTCTTTCGCTTTTCCGAAAGTGAAAAAATCCCAATTCATGTTGACTAAATAAAGTGCTCCAAACGCCGAATTCCAGTTTTGCTCCGGAAGAGGCAAACCTGATGAAGCAACTCCTAAACCTCCAAATCCGTAAAGCGGTCCGTTCTGTCCGTTTACTGTTCCGTAATCCTGTTGAGCCGATAAATTTAGATTTGGCAGGTAATCACGGCGAGATTGTTTCAGCGTCTCTTTTGATGCATTGGTGTAATTGTTTTTTGCTCGGATAGAACCGTAGTTTTCAAGACCTATCTTAACTGCTTCTTTTAAAGACAGGGTTTGAGCATAACCGATTGAGGCAAAAATCAATAAAAATAAAAAGGTAATTTTTTTGAAATACATAAACTCAAGGTGTGATATAAATATGTTTTTTGATGCAACAAATTTATTTCTCTTGTACTGATAAAAGTCAGGTTAAGTGATGTACTGCACTAGTAAATGACGAATTGAATTGGTCATTTTTTGAAAAAAATAATTAAATAATTGTTCGTACTTTGTAAACTATTTCACAATTAAGAATGAACAAAAGAATTGATAACATACTGGATAACAAATGGTGGCAGGAAGTTGCTGTTGTCCTTTTTTCATTTACAATCTACACCCTAAAAAATGACTGGATGCTCTTTAGCTCTTTCATTTCTATCATGATGGGGATATTTTTCTATTGCATTTTATATATGCATGCGCAGTTTAACCGCTTTTTTTTGCTTCCCATTTTATTTAAAGCCAATAAGCCTTTTACCTATATTATTCTGACGCTTTTCGGAGTTTTTGTCTTTTCGGTTGTTTTGTACGAAATCACAATGATGGATATGTTTAACAAATGCCATTTGTACCAAAATTCACATCAAAGGAGTTATGCGTATCAACTGGCAAGCGTTTTAGGAACTTTGGTCTGCATTCTGAGTCCGATTATTGTTTTTAAGTTTTATCGTATACACAGAAAACAAACCGATGCGGCTTTATTGTTCAATCAAATGCAATTAAATTCATTGAAAGGACAATTAAATCCGCATTTTTTGTTCAATACATTTAATACGCTTTACGGAATAAGTCTTCAATTTCCAGACAGAACCCCCGATTTGATTATGAAAGTTTCGCAGCTCATGCGCTACCAATTAGAAAGTAACAGCAAACAATGTGTTTCTTTAGAAGACGAATTAGAGTTCATAAACAGTTATGTTCAGCTGGAAAAAGAGCGCGTTGGTTACAGATGTGAGATTGATTTTGAAAGTAAAGTAGATGTTGAATACACTTATAAAATTTCTCCGATGCTGTTAATTGCATTTATCGAAAATGCCTTTAAACACGGAACTTGCGCTATCGAAAATTGCTTTGTAAAAATCACGATTACAGTCGAAAACGGATTGTTGCATCTTCATGTTGCCAATTCAATTCCGAAGAAAAATGATGTGATTTCTACCAAAATCGGTTTAAAGAATACGATCGAACGTTTGAATTTAATTTATGGAAAAGATTATAAATTAGATGTTCAAGACGACAAACAGGTTTATATTGTTGATTTAGAAATACAGCTTAAAAAGTTTGTAGGATGAGAGAAACAAAGAAATGCATTATTGTAGATGATGAACCTGCTGCGCATTATGTTTTGGCGAATTACATCAAACAGAATCCGCAGTTAGAATTGGTTTTTCAAGGTTATAACGGCATCGAAGCAATGAATTATCTCAGAGAAAATACTGTCGATTTGATGTTTTTGGATATCAATATGCCTGAGATTTCTGGAATGGAATTGCTTAAAATTCTTCCAACGCATCCAAAAACCATTTTAACGACAGCGTATTCTGAATTTGCTTTAGAAAGTTATGACTATGGTGTAATTGATTATCTCTTAAAGCCGATTTATTTTCCGCGATTTTTAAAAGCAATCGATCGTTTTTTTGCCACAGAAAGTGTGAAGCAAAAAACAGAAGAAACCGTCAATTCGGTAAGTGTAAAAGTCGATGGTTATTTAATGGATATCGAACTAGATCAGCTTTTATTTGCTCAAAGTTTCGGAAATTATGTAAAGCTTCATACGATTAAGAGAACGTATTTGGCTTCTATTACCACAACAGAATTTGAAAAATGCCTACCTGAAAAGAGTTTTATGCGAATTCATAAATCGTACATTGTTGCTTTAGACAAAATTGATGCTACCGAAAAAGATTTTGTGGTGATTAAAAACGAAAGAATTCCCATCGGAATTACGTATAAAAGAGAACTCACAGATCGACTAAAAAAGCTAGAATTGTAAAATCAACTTGGTCTAAAGCTTAATTTTAAAGGGATTTTATTTTTTGAAAAATCATTTTTTCTTCTTGTTATTGTAATAAAAAAAGTGTTAATTTTAATACGTTATTTGAGGTTTAATTAAAAAAATGAAACTATGAAAAACGTGCTTTTGTTTTTTACTTTTTTATGCAGTGGTTTTTTAGTTGCACAAGAGGGAACCAATATGAAGAAAGTAATCACTCCTCCAGAAAAGGTTAGATTAGCTTTTGAAAAGGAATACGCGGGAAAAGTGCCGGTTTGGTCTGAAGAATATGTGGGAGACGATGCAGATGAAATTAGATTTGAAGCGCGATACAATGTAAATGATACGACAAAAGCAGTTGCGATTTATGATAATTTAGGAAACATGAAAGCTTTTGAACTGCAGATTGCATTTAGGGATCTTCCAATCAAAGCGCAGTCTTACCTGAAAAAGAATTACAAAGCGAAAGCAATTCTAGAAATCGCAAAAGTAGTAGACGATAAAAATAAAACAACCTACGAGGTTGGCGTAACAAAAGACTCTAAATTTTATGATGTTGTCTTTGATAAAGATGGAGATTTTGATGTCTCTATCGAAAAAAATTAAAAGCATTACTAATTCAAATATTATTTGAAATGACAAACCCGATAAGTGTTTAAAAGCTTATCGGGTTTTGTTTTTTATTTTTTTTTGTTTCAGGTTTCAGGTTTCAAGTTTCAGGTTTCAAGTTGATATTCTTTGTGTGTTTTTAACCGCAAAGAACGCAAGTTTTTTTAACTATGCATATAGAAATGCAAAGTTCGCAAAGCTTTATGTAAAAAACTTTGCGAACCTTGCGTAAACCTTAGCGTTCTCTGCGGTTAAACTTCAAACTTGAAACTTGAAACTTGAAACCCTTTAAAGCATCATTCCTCCAGAAACTTCAATTCTTTGTGCGTTTATCCAACGTGCATCTTCTGTACATAAAAAGGCAACTACACCGCCGATATCGTCAGGAAGACCAACTCTTCCTAAGGCTGTGACAGAAGCAATTTGCTGATTCATTTGTTCGTTGTCGCGAACTACACCGCCTCCAAAATCAGTTTCTATGGCGCCTGGAGCTACAATATTTACTCTAATCTTTCTAGCTCCTAATTCTTTTGCCTGATATTTTGTCAAAGTTTCCATGGCACCTTTCATAGAAGCGTAAGCTGCATATCCTGGGAATGAAAATCTTGCCAAACCAGTTGAGATATTTACAATTCCGCCGCCATCGTTCATTACATTCAATCCTTTTTGAGTTAAGAAAAATGGCCCTTTAAATTGAATGTTAGTCAATTGATCAAATTCTGCTTCAGTTGTTCCAATGAAAGAATTGTGAATTCCGATTCCCGCATTGTTTACTAAAAAGTCAAATTTGTCTGTTTTAAAAGTGGCTTTCAAAACTGTTTTTATCTGTTCGAAGAAAGCATCAAAAGTACTAGATTCTGCAACGTTCAATTGTAATGAAGCCGCTTTCTGGCCCAAGCTTTCAATTTCTGAAACCACAGCGTCAGCTTCTTCTTTTTTGCTGTTGTACGTAATAATTACATCCAAACCTTTTTTTGCAATTGCAATTGCCATATTTTTTCCTAAACCTCTGCTACCGCCAGTAACAAGAGCTATTTTTGTATTTACTGCCATGTTTTTAGTTGTTTATTTGTAAAATGTTATTTGTGAGATGTTAAATGTGAGATGTAAAATGTAAAATGTGAGACGTGAAGTGTGAAATGTGAAAATTGAGAACGTAGTCATTTCACATCTCACATTTTACATCTCACAACTACGGATGCATTGCATTAAAATGATTTCTTAAATCTTCTGCGCTTGCGTGTAATCTGGTTTCGCTTGTTCCGAAAGTCAATTCTTGTTTTCCATCTTTTAGTTGCTCGAAAATAGCTTCGATAAAACTGCTTACGCTTGGATGTGCGTCGTGAAGTCCGATTCCGCCTAAATCGGTGTTTAAAGCTGGTGGGATAATTTCGATAACTTCAATGTTTTTCTCTTTTAATAAATGACGAAGCGAAAGCGTAAACGAACGGAAGAACGCTTTAGTAGCCGAATAAACCGGAACTTTGGCAAAAGGAGAAAACGCTAATCCAGAAGTAGTATTCATTACCGTCTTAAGATTCGGCAATTGAATAAACAAGGAAGTTAAATGCAAAGGAGCTTCGATATTGGTTGTAAGCTCATTTTTCATGTTTTCATAGAAATCAGCATCCGTTATCGTCATCCAGTTTTGGATTCCAGCGTTGTTTACTAAAACACTTAAATCAGGATGATTTTCCTTGATCCATTCATAAAGAGCAAAACGATCTTCTTCTAAAGACAAATCGCATACTTTGGTAATAACAGCTGGAAACTTTGCTTTCACTTCTTCTAAAAGAGCAGCTCTTCTTCCGCAGATAATTACAGTATTGTTTTCTTGAATGAATCGTTCCGCAAGTCCAAGTCCGATACCGCTTGCACCGCCAGTTATTAAGATTTTGTTGTTTGATAAATTCATTTTTTCGATCTTTTAATTTGATAAGACAAAGTTAGAAACGAAGCAGTGTTGGAGAATTGTAAATATCAAACCGATGTTTGCGAAATTCAAATCACGTTGTGAAATTCCAATTTTTTAAATCCCAAATTCCAAAATTAAATTCCAAATTCCAATTCTCATTTTATGTCATTGCGAGGAACGAAGCAACCACACTATAAAATTCTAAATTTCAATTTCGCATTTTATGTCTTCCTGAGCGAAGTCGAAGGACGCGCACAGTATGGACTTAGCATGAGATCCTTTGACTTCGCTCAGGAAGACACGCTTTGTGTGAGTTCTTTGAGGAAAATCTAAAATCTAAAATCTAAAATCTAAAATCTAAAATCTGCAATCTAAAATTAAGATCGGAAAGCGAGTGGCGTATAAGTAGTTTGTTTTTTAAAGAAATTAGAAAAATGCGCTAGTTCTTCAAAACCAAGAGAGTAGGCAATTTCAGAAATATTCCAGTCTGTCTGCTTCAATAATATTTTGGCTTCGTTTGTTAGACGATTGCTAATTAATTCTGTTGTGGTTTTTCCAGTGTTTTCTTTTAAAACTTTATTTAAATGATTGACATGCACAGATAAACGCGCTGCAAAATCTTTTGCTGTTCGTAATTCCAATCGTTGATTTGGCGATTCGATAGGAAATTGTCTTTCCAACAATTCCGCAAATAAAGACGAAACCCTTGCTGCCGAATTGTGTTTGGAATATAATGCTGTAATGGGTTGTAATTTTTGTCCAAAGTGAATTAATTCCGCAACATAATTTCGAATCAAATCGTACTTATAAATATAGTCAGAATTTATTTCTTTCTGTATTTTGTTGAAAATCAAACTGACTTCTTCAACTTCCTCATCAGAAAGCTGAAAAATGGGATAACCATCTGAAGCAAAAATAGGAAGTTCGTCTAGATCTATTCCGCTTTTGTTTTTAGATAAAAATTCACTTGTAAATACGCAAAACTGCCCGCCTTGATTGGTATCTTGAGGTAGATAGTTGTACGGAATTTTTGGTGTTGCAAATAACAATCCCTGCTTTTCGATTTCGATTATTTTGTCGGCATATTCTGCTTTATTGTGACCTCGGATCAAACTTATTTTGTAGTAAGCTCTTCGATCATAAGGCATTCCAGGTTTTCCTTTCATGCGTTCCAAAAGCTCTTTTATATCAAAAACATTAAAATGTCCAATTTCTTTCTGAATGTCATTTGGAAGCAAGGAATTTGGGTCAACAGTTGATCCTTCTGTAATCTCTTTATAAAATGTATCTAGGGATTTCATATTGCAGTGAATTGTAAAATTCAAATATACGAAAAAAATGAAGAAAGGTTTTTGTTTGTTTCAGGTTTCATGTTTGTTTAACCGCAAAGAGCGCTAAGAATTACGCAAAGATCGCAATCTTTTTTAGCGAGATGAATTGGCTCGCAAAGGCGCTAAGTCGCGAAGTTTTTTACTCGAAATGACAAACTGTGTGGTTACCATTATTAATAAAAACTTTGCGAACTTTGCGTAATCATTTGCGTCTTTGCGGTTAAGAAAAAATCAAAACAAACTTCCCTGCACAAATTCAGGTTCCGGATTGTTTCCAAATTCAATAGAATCAATTACATAAAACTGTTTTTTTATTGGATCAAATTCTCTTAAAACAATTTCGTTGCATAGAAAATCAATATTTACAGTAGTGAAAAGTTGAGATGCTATTTTGAGATTTTCTGGAGTTAAGCGTCGTCCAATAGACAGGTGTGGATCGTCACTTTTTTTGAGTTTTAAAGATTTCAACGTATCGTGAATCTTTTTCATGATGGGTTTTAGATTGTTTTTGGATTCTTCGTTTGGAGCAATAAAAAAAGCTCCAGCATTGTCATAAGAACCAAAATGATCTAAATATACTTGAGAAGGTGGAAAAGTATCGCAGATTTTAATTAGCTTTTTCTTAATGGAATCGAGTTGAGATTCATCCATTTGGAATTCACAAATCGTAATATGCGCTTCAGAATTACAGCTATTGTACCAATTCTTATGAACTTTACTTTTCAAAAGATCTTTCATTTCTTTGACCGTATCAACAACTGGTTTTGAGTAGAATACTACAGAATACGTTTTTTCCATTTTTTAGGCTTTAAAACACAAATTTAAAGCTTTCCTTTCAAATGCAATCGATGAAGAATTTCAGATTTCAATAAACCGCTTCCGCCGCCAAAATGTTCAATTACTTCAACGTCAGGCTGATTTTTTAGGCAGAACGAAGTAAATTCTTTTTCGACATGATCTTCAATAGCAGAACTTAAAAGAACAATGTCGATTTTGTTATTTTGAAAGTATTCTTGTGCTTCTTTTTCGTTATTAAAAGCCACAGCATTCCAGTTTTCATCTGCATTGACAAGACGAAGTAAAATGGCTAAAATAGCTTCATTTTTTCCGAGTAATAAAAATTGTAGTGTTTTCATTTTCTTTAAGGTACTAAGGTTCTGCGATGCTAAGATACTAAGATGATAAGTTTTGGGTTTTGAATTATCTAATTATCAAATTCCCTCATTATCTAATCAGCTTCATTTGCAAATTTAGATAGGGTTTTAGAAAAAGCGACTTAATCTAGGACAAGAAAAGAATATTTTTTTGCTTTTTTTACTGCGGTGTTCGGTCTAAATCTAGTATTTCCTTTTACAAATTTTCGTTAAAACAGATTTAAGCAATATTTTGCCTTGCAATTACTTAACGTTTTAAGCTTGTGTTAATAGTGTTAAATTTTTCACACAATGTGGAAAACCGTAAGGTTATCTCTTTTTATGCCTGTAATTTTGGGCTGTTGAAATTTAAGAATAGTGTTATTTAGTACCTTTTTTAAAATAGCATGATTTAAATTTCGACAGTTCATGTTTTTTGGAGAAACATTTTTTTTGAATTAAATTGACAGATTCATTTGATCGTGGGTAATTGTATAAGAAGTTTGCATTTATACATTAATGTCTAATTTTTAGGGTTTTAAAATAAAGTCGACGGACTAAATTTTAAAACCCTTTTTTTATGCGATGAAGGAAAGAGCAAGCAGCCAGAACGGAATGCTATCAATATTGATCTTGAACTTTTGAGGTGAAAATCCATAATAATTTTTAAAAGCAGCCGAGAAATGAGAAACGTCTTTGTACCCACATTTATACGCAGCTTCACTAACTGTTGTGCTTTTGCCTTGAAACAGTTCTTTCGCGTGCTCCATGCGAAGTTTGATGATGTAACTTTTGACAGTTGTTCCAAAACAAGCTTTAAATCCCTTTTTTAATTTGAATTCGTTTAGCGAAATAAGTCTGGAAAGTTCAGGTAGAGTAGGTGTGTTTCGATAATCGTTTTCTAATATTTTTTTTGCTTTTAAAAGTTTGTCGTGATCTTCTTCGTTGATTTCGTTTGATGGTAAAGGTTTTGGAATTAATGTTTCAAGCTGATGGATTAGTAATTCTTTAATTTTACTTTCGATGTAAATTCTCTTTAATACACCCTCTCTAGTGCAATTTTTTATCTCTGATGTGACCCACTGGATAGAGGGTGTAAGCGGAAGATATTTGGAAGTTAAATAGCAAGATTGTTGCTGAAGAATCTTTTTTGAAAATTTCTCATGCAGTTGCCAATCTTCATTAATGATATTATAATAAAACTCTTTAGAAAGAATAACAGAAAGGTAATTGACCTCTTTATGAGCCGGAATTTTAAATGAACCCTTAAAATTATTGGTGTAGAAGATATTATGTGTATTTTCTTTAGAATATTTTTCGCTTTCCAATTGATCAATATGGGTTTCTACATTGCTGCTGTAAATGAAGTTCATGACAATAGACTCTTCATCAATTTCGAAAATAACCGTTTTTGAACTTGAAAAGTAAAATTGAGTTTCAAGCAAGACGAGGCCTTCAGTGATAAGATGCCGGCTGATTATTCTTCCCGAATCTTCGTTTTGGATATTGACATTTTCTTCGGTTAAAATACTTTTGGGATAATATTTATCTCCAATTTGAATTTTAATTATAGGCGTTTCAGAGTTTAGAAGTGTGGCTTTGATTTTCAAAATATAATCCGTTTTTACAAAATAATAATCCGTTTTTCCCTATCTTTTTTGAGGACGTTGATGGTACTTTTGCAGCAAAGTTATTTATAATTAGTCTAATTAAAGATATGTCAACTCAAAAATTTTTATTTGCCAGTTTATTTTTTATAACCACGTTCTTATCATTTTCCCAGCAAAATCAAGGTGTCACAGTATCTGGGAAAGTTGTTGAAAATTCTGGAGAAACAATTCCATTTGCAACAGTTGTTGTCGAAAAAACAGGTTTAAGTGTTATTTCAGATGAAAACGGAAATTATATTTTAAAAAATGTTCCATCAGGAAAACATACATTAAAAATCTCAGCCTTGGGATTTGCAGTTCAGAAAAAACAGATCGAAGTTTTAGGAAGTAATTTGGATGTTGCTATAAAAATGGAAAGCGAGTTGCAGGAATTAGAAAGTGTTACGGTATTAGGAAGATCGCAAACAGATAAAGTAAACAAACAAGCCTATAGCGTCACAGCAATTGATGCTAAAAAACTGCACAACTCCACTTTAGATTTATCGCATGCTTTGGACCGTGTTTCTGGTGTTCGTAACCGTGAAGCGGGCGGAGTAGGTTCAAGATCAGAACTTTCGATTAACGGATTCTCAGGAAATCAGATTAAAGTTTTTATCGACGGAGTTCCAATGGATAATTTCGGTTCTTCTTTTCAAATGAATAATATACCAATCAATCTTGCCGATCGTGTAGAAGTTTACAAAGGCGTGGTGCCAATTTGGCTTGGTGGTGATGCTTTAGGAGGGGCAATAAATATTGTGACCAACAGCAAACCGAGAACTTTTGTAGATGCATCGTATTCGTTCGGGTCTTTTAATACGCATCGTTCAAGCCTAAATGCAGGTTATACGGCAAAAAGCGGATTCACAACAGAAATTAACGCTTTTCAGAACTATTCAGATAATAACTATTGGGTAAACGTCGATGTTGCTGATTTAAATACAGGAGCTTATTTTCCTAATCAAAGAGTGCGACGTTTTCATGATAAATACCGTAATGAAACCGTGATTTTTAATGTTGGTATAACGGGAAAAAAATATGCCGATAAATTGATGATTGGTTTTACGGGTGGACAAAATGAAGCTGATATTCAAACTGGTGCAAGAATGGTAAGTGTTTTTGGAAAGATTTATAGAAAAGGAAGCATCGTAATGCCTACTTTGAAATATCAGGTAAAAGATCTGTTTACAAAAGGACTTAACGTAAACGTGACAGGAAATTACAATTTTGGTTACGAACAGAATATTGATACTGTTTTTAGAAGATACAATTGGTTTGGCGATTATAAACAGTATGAAGGTGCGGGTGCTGAAAGAAGCCGTACACTGCGTAAATTTTACAACAATAACGGAATTGCAACTGCAAACGCAACTTATTCGTTGGGAGAAAAGCACTCTTTCATGCTGAATAATACTTTCAATACGTTCGATAGAAAAGAAAGTGACGAATTAGTTCCAGAATCATTGGTTTACAAACAGCCTAAAAAGACGCAGAAGAACGTTTTAGGTTTAGGTTATAAATTAGACTTGACTTCAAAATGGAGCACTTCTGTTTTCTTGAAAGATTATTCATTAAAAACTACTTATACCAGAAGTTATAATCCATCCGGAAATGCTGGAGATATTGCCTATCAGTTATATGTAGATAGAACTTCCGTAACAGGATATGGAGGTGCTACGAGCTATTATTTACGCCCAAATTTTCAAGTGAAAGCTTCTTATGAAAAGACATACCGACTTCCAACTCCAGAAGAGATTTTTGGTAATGTAAACGATAATTTAGAAGGTAATCTTGCTTTGAAACCTGAAAACAGTAACAATTATAATATTGGAGCAAGCTATCAAACGAGTTTTAATACTAAAAATGCTTTATCATTTGATGTCAATCTTTTGCATAGAAATGCTGTGGATTTTATTCGTCCAACTTTGAATAACAATCAAACAATGACTACAAATGTGAATCAGGGAAAAGTGACTAATTATGGTATTGATGGTGAAATTAGATATTCTTACGGGAATCGTTTTACAGCTGGTTTCAACGCAACATATCAGAATATTAGAAACAAAACAATGTATGAGCCAAATCAGAATTATGTGTCTCCTTTTTATAATGATAGAATTCCAAATATGCCTTATTTATTTGGTAATGCAGATGCGACAATGTTCTTTAATGATGTTTGGAAAAAAGGAAACAATCTTTCAGTTGGTTACAACTTACTTTATGTTCATACCTACTATTTGTCTTGGCCAAGTATGGGAAGCAAAGATAGTAAATTGGAAATTCCGCAGCAGTTTAGCCATGATTTGAACGCTGTTTATACTATGGCAAATGGAAAATACAATATTGCTTTAGAATGTAAAAACCTTTTAGATAACAAGCTTTACGATAATTTCTCATTACAAAAACCAAGTAGAGCATTTTACATCAAGTTTAGATATTACTTCAGTAAATCAAATAATTAAATTTTTAATACAAACACTATAATACAATGAAAAAAAGTACAACATTAGCTTTATTATCAGCTGTTTTAGCTTTTACAGCTTTTTCATGCAGCAGTGATTCTGATAAACCAGGAGAAGAAACTGGCGGAGGAAACGATACAGGAAAAACCAAATATATCATTACTGCTACAACTGGAGCAGCAGGAATTGCTGATTACTTATTAACTGCAGACGATGTGTCAACAGGAGTAATTACAACTACAGGAAACGGATTGGAGCAAGACGGAACATACCGTTATTATATTACAGCCCAAAACAATTTCTTTAGTTTATTGTACGGACAAGGAAATCCAGGAGCTGTAACAACTTACAACTTAAATGCAGAAGGAAAATTAGTTAAGAAATCAGATTTTCAAGCAGAAACGGTCCACGTATTTGCTGCTGTAAACCAAGATATTTTAACAATTAAAGTGCCTAGAAGTGGTGCTTCTATCGCTTCTATGTACAAAATCGATGCAACAAAATCTCTTATTACTGGTGAAGCGCAACAAGACACTAAAGTATTGGCTAAAAATGGAGAAAGAGCTTTCTTTACTTGGGCAACTCAAGTTGGAGAAAAAGTCTACATGCCGTACATGAGTATTAAAGGAGACGGTGTAGATAACTTCGGTACTGCAAATCCAGATAGTACTTGGGTTGCGGTTTACAACTACCCAGAATTAAAATTAGAAAAAGTAATCAAAGATAATAGAACAAGTTATTTAGGAGCTTATTTCACAAACGGATTATTTCAAGATGAGAATGGAGATGCTTACGGTTTCTCTGGTGCAATAGCTACTAGCAATGCTGTAATGACTTCTACAAAACCTTCTGCGGTTGTTAAAATCAAAAAAGGAACTACAGAGTTTGATCAGTCTTATTTCTTTAACGTTCAAGAAAAATCTGGCGGATATAAAATTTCGTCTACAAGCTACATTTCAAAAGGTAAATTCTTATTGTTAATGTACGGAAATGTTGGAAAAAACAATGGTGCAGTTAAAATGGCTATCGCTGATGTTTACAACCAAACATTTACGTGGGTAACCAATGCTCCAGAAACATTAACTTCTGTAACTAGCCGTTATAATATTACTTCAGAAGATGGAAGCTCTGCAATTGTGGGTATTAATACTCCTGACGGAAACTGGATTTATTCTATTAATGGTACAACTGCTGTTGCTACAAAAGGTATGAAAGTTGAAGGCGGACAAATTACTGCAATCCAAAAATTAAAATACTAATATTTTTTTGCCGTAAGTCCTTTTCTCTGAGGGCTTGCGGTTTTTTTATTTATCCTATTTATCTATCCAATTATGTTTTCTTCTTCAAAACCAAATAATAAGAAAAAAAGTAAAAAGTCGCTTTTTAAGCGTATCATGGCTTGGCTGCATTTGTGGCTTGGTTTAGCCTCTGGAATTATTGTAGTAATTGTCAGTCTTACTGGCTGTATTTATGTTTTCGAAAATGAAATTAAAGATTTTATTGAAGATTGGCGTTTTGTTAAACCTCAAAAAGAAGCATTTTTACTACCATCGCAATTGGTTTCGATTGCCGATAAAAAAATGAAAGACAAGAAAGCTACAAGCGTGACTTTTGGTGCAAAAGATGAAGCGGCAATTGTGGGTTATTTTGTGGAGAAAAAAGAAGATGGCGAAAGAGGCAGTCGCGGTGAAAAAAGGGAACATAAAAGAGGAGAAAGAAAAAAAGATTTAGCTCAAAATCAAGAAAAGGCAAAATCAGAACTGAAACCTCAAGGGAAACCTAGCGAAAAGGGTAAAGGAAAAGAAAAAAAGGGTAAGGGCGGAAGAAGGTCTGGAACTTTTATAAGTGTTTATATGAATCCGTATACGGGTGAAGTTTTAAATGTAAAGACTTTTTCTAGAGGAGAGTCGCCAGATTTTTTTAGATGGATTTTAAATGGGCATCGTGCTTTATGGCTTCCTTATGATATTGGAAGACCAATAGTTGGTGTTGCTGTTTTAATTTTTGTCGTACTATTAATTTCGGGCATCGTTTTATGGTGGCCAACTAAATGGATTAAGTCGATTATTGATAAAAGTTTTAAAATAAAATGGGATGCCAGCTTTAAACGTGTTAATTATGACATGCATAATGTATTTGGTTTTTACAGTTGTATTTTTCTGTTTTTCATAGCAGTTACAGGTTTAGTATGGAGTTTTGGGTGGTGGAGCAAATCGTTGTATTGGGTAACTTCTGGAGGAAAACCGCTGACAGAAAACCGCGAATCTCCAAAATCGGATACGACCAACATAAAAGCATTCAATATCACAACAGCCGATAAAGTTTTATTGTCTTTAAGAAAAGAAAATCCTCAGGCAGCCGGAATTATGATTAGTATTCCAGGAAAGCCTGCAGATCCGATCGGTGCTTTTGTATACAAGCAAAAACACACTTTTTATAATATGGACAGATATAGTTTTGACCAGCAGAGTTTAAAAGAAATCTCGATTAAAACGCCTTTCTCAGGAAAGTATATCGAAGCCAATATTCCAGACAAAATCAGACGTATGAATTATGATATTCATGTTGGAAGTGTTCTCGGACTTACGGGTAAAATTATTGCCTTTTTAGCCAGTTTAATTTCTGCCAGCCTACCAATTACAGGATTTATTATCTGGTGGGGAAAACAGAAATTTGGTAAAAAGAAACCTGCTTCAAAACCAAAAGTGGCAAGTAAAGCAATTCCCGTTCCTAAATTGAAAAATACAGCAGAACAAGAAGTTACTGCTTAGAGATATTAAAGATTTTTCATAATTCCTTTCTGTTTTTTTTTTTTTTTTTTTTTTTTTGATAAAAGGCAAAACTCGTAAAAGTTTTGCCTTTCTTATTTTTAATTATAACCGTTTACTTTTAACCATTCGGCGCAATCCCTCGTCCAGAATTTATTAGTGTCACTTACTCCTAATCCAAATCCGTGACCGCCTTTTTCATAGATATGCATCTCTGCAGATACGCCATTTTTTTTTAAAGCCAAATAATAATTAATGCTGTTTTCTGGTAATACAACAGTATCATCAGTAGCATGAATTAAGAAAGTAGGAGGCGTTTTAGCAGTTACTTTCTTTTCGTTAGAATAAAAATCTATTAATTCTTTTGAAGGATTGTTTCCCAGCAAATTAGTTTGCGAACCTTTGTGTGTAATTTCATTTTCCATCGAAATTACAGGGTAAATCAACATCGAAAAATCAGGACGCGCACTTACTTTATAAGAAGATTCATAAACCTTATCATCATAATGCGTAGATGCAGTAGAAGCCAAATGTCCGCCAGCAGAAAAACCTAAAATTCCCACTTTATTAGGATCTAAATTCCATTTTGCAGCATTTTGTCGTACATAGCGAATCGCTTCCTGAGCATCTTGCAACGGTCCAACATTTTTGTTTTTCATAGTTAAATCGGTTGGCATTCGGTATTTTAGAACAAATGCCGCAATTCCTATACTATTAAACCATTCCGCAACTTTTGTTCCTTCTTTATCAAAAGCCAAATGTGTGTAACCGCCTCCAGGACAAATAACTACTGCAGCCAGATTTGGTTTTGTTTCTTTCGGGATAAAAATGCTTAAAGTAGGGACAGAAACCTGGCTGGTACTTTGCATTTTCCCGTCTTTCATGACTTCTTTTTCTTTGTAATCGTTTGGCTTTATTTCGTCAGGAATTTTATTCCAAAGCGGAATCACTTGATTTTGTGCGCTTACATTAAATATTCCTAAAAAAAGAAGAAAACCAAGTGCAATTCTTCTTAATGATTGTGTTTTTCTAGTTTTCAATTTGATTTTAATTAATTGTTTTACAATTGTTTATTTGATTTTACTAAAGTGAATTCAGTAACTGAATTTAAAAGGTAGAAATAGATTGATGTGAACTATTAAAGCATCAATTCGAGGACGATTTTACCCCAAAAAAAGGATGAATTTCACCTTTAGCTTTTAACAAATATATTGTTTAATGTGTAATTTTGTATTCTTTTTTTTATGCATTATGTTTATTTAAGGAGTTAAAATAATTTTTTACACAATATTATTTGGATTGTACAGATTAAAAACTATATTTGTGCAATCGATTACATTATTTATGTTTTAAGGCTTTAATTTATTGATTTTAATATTTTTAGAAAGCAGTAAATATAATCTTTTAAGATAATCGAAAATTACAAAACTATAATATCCTCTTACTATGAATCAAACTGAAACCGTTGCAGCAAATCAAAGCATTACAACTACTGGAAAATACCGTTGGAGTATTTGCGCATTATTATTTTTTGCAACTACAATCAATTACCTTGACCGACAAGTACTTTCACTAACATGGAGTGATTTTATCGCGCCAGAATTTCATTGGACTAACAACGATTACGGCAACATTACCGCTTTATTTTCAATCTTTTACGCAGTGTCATTATTGTTCGCAGGAAGATTTGTAGATTGGCTGGACACTAAAAAAGGTTTTCTTTGGGCAATCGGAATTTGGTCTGTAGGAGCTTGTCTTCATGCATTCTGCGGTATTGCTACTTCAGGAATTATTACAGGCAATTGGTTCGTAGGTTTTCATGGTTCAAAAGAAATAATCAGTACAGTAAGCGATACAGCGTTGGTAATCAATGTAAGTGTTGCTTTATTTATTTTTGCTCGTTTCGTTCTGGCAGTTGGAGAAGCAGGAAACTTCCCTGCAGCAATTAAAACAACAGCAGAATATTTTCCGAAAAAAGACAGAGCTTTTGCAACTAGTATTTTTAACGCAGGAGCAACAGTTGGAGCTTTAGCGGCGCCAATTACAATTCCGTTCATTGCAAAATCTTTCGGATGGGAAATGTCATTTATTATCATTGGAGCTTTAGGATTTGTTTGGATGGGATTCTGGATGTTTATGTACGATAAGCCAGAAAAACATTCGAGAGTTTCAGCAGAAGAATTAGCTTATATTCAGCAAGATGATATTACAGACAGCAAAATTGGTTTCAAACCAGAAGCTAAAGGAAAAGTTTCTTTGGTAGATTGTTTTAAGTACAAACAAACTTGGGCTTTTGCTTTCGGTAAATTCATGACAGATGGTGTTTGGTGGTTTTTCTTATTCTGGACACCGGCTTATTTAAGCTCTGTTTACGGAATGGATTCTACAGAAGCAGCACTTCCTTTATTTGTGCTATATATGATTACATTATTGTCAATTATTGGAGGATGGCTTCCCACGTATTTCGTAGAGAAAAAAGGAATGAATCCATATGAAGGAAGAATGAGAGCGATGTTGATTTTTGCATTTTTTCCATTATTAGCTTTGATCGCGCAACCATTAGGATATATCAGTTACTGGGTTCCAGTAATTATTATTGGAATTGCAGGAGCAGCGCACCAATCTTGGTCGGCAAATATTTTTACAACAGTAGGAGATATGTTTCCTAAAAAAGCAATTGCAACTATTACAGGAATTGGAGGTTTAGCAGGTGGAATTGGTTCAACATTAATTAATAAAGGATCTGGAGTATTGTTTGATTATGCAAAAGACACCAATATGGCCTTTATGGGATTCAAAGGAATCGAGGCTGGATATTTTATCATATTTTCTATTTGTGCAGTTTGTTATTTAACAGGTTGGATTGTAATGAAAACATTGGTTCCAAAATATGCTCCAATCACAAATCTATAAAAAGAAAAATGATCTTAATTGAAATATTTTTTCATTTCAATTATGCTATTTAAATATAAAAATATAATTTTGTGCAATCGATTACATTAATTTAAAATTATGACAAAATATAGTTCAAGATACGCGTCAAGCCCTGAAGCTGTTAAAAAGTATGACACACAGCAATTGAGAGAAGAATTCTTAATTGATGATCTAATGCAGGAAGATGAAGTAGTGTTGGTTTATTCTCACTACGACAGATATATTGCAGGTTCTGCAGTTCCTGTAAAAGGCGATTTGGCTTTAGAAACTATAGATCCGCTTAAAGCGCCGTATTTTTTAGAGCGTAGAGAGTTAGGGATTATCAATGTTGGAGGAAGTGGTTCTGTTGTGGTAGAAGGAACAACTTATACGTTAGGTTTTAAAGATGCTTTGTATATCGGAGCTGGAAATAAAGAAGTGGTTTTTAAAAGTGATGACAGTAACAATCCTGCAAAATTCTATTTAAATTCTGCACCAGCGCACACGACTTACCCAACTAAGAAAGTAAGTTTAGCTGAGGCTAATAAATTACAGTTGGGAACAATGGAAACAGCTAACCACAGAACTGTAAACCAAATGATTATTGGAAGCGTGGTTACGACTTGCCAATTGCAAATGGGAATGACGGAATTAAAACCAGGAAGTGTTTGGAATACAATGCCGGCTCACGTTCACGATCGTAGAATGGAAGTTTATTTCTATTTAGACATTCCGCAAGATCAAGCAGTTTGCCACTTTATGGGACAACCGCAAGAAACAAGACATATCTGGATGAACAACCATCAGGCAGTAATTTCTCCGCCTTGGTCAATTCACTCAGGTTCAGGAACTAGCAATTATACTTTTATCTGGGGAATGGCAGGTGAAAACTTAGATTACGGAGATATGGATGTTTGTAAAATCACTGATTTAAGATAAGATGACAAATTTATTTGATATAAAAGGAAAAGTTGCCCTTATCACAGGAAGTACACACGGACTGGGAATGGCAATGGCAAAAGGATTAGGTCAGGCGGGTGCGACAATTGTGGTTAATGGAAATTCTTCTCAAGAAAAAATTGATCATGCTGTAGCAGAATTAAAAAGTGAAGGCATTAATGCGGTAGGTTACAAATTTAATGTGACGGAAGAGCAAGAGGTAAAAACGGCTGTTCAGAAAATTGAAAGTGAAGTTGGTCCAATTGATATCTTGATTAACAACGCTGGAATCATCAAAAGAATTCCGTTGTTAGATATGGAAGTTTCAGATTTCAGAGAAGTAGTTGATATTGATTTAGTAAGTCCGTTTATCGTTTCTAAGCATGTTGCAAATGGAATGATCGAAAGAAGACAAGGTAAAATCATCAATATCTGTTCTATGATGAGCGAGTTGGGTAGAAGTACTGTTTCTGCTTATGCTGCTGCAAAAGGCGGTTTAAAAATGCTTACTAAAAACATGGCAACAGAATGGGCAAAATACAACGTTCAGATTAACGGAATCGGTCCAGGATATTTTGCTACAGAACAGACAAAACCTATTAGAGTTGACGGACATCCGTTTAATGATTTTATCATTAGTAGAACACCAGCGGCTAAATGGGGAGATCCAAGCGATTTAGCTGGAGCAGCGATATTTTTATCATCAAAAGCAAGTGATTTTGTAAACGGTCACATTTTATATGTTGACGGTGGAATACTTGCAACAATAGGAAAACCTTCAAACGAAGAATAATTTTCAAATTATATTTTAAAAGACATGAGCCAGACATTCATAAACGATAATTTTTTATTAGAAAATAAATATGCTGAAGAGTTATATCATAATTACTCTAAAAATCAGCCTATCATAGATTACCACAATCACTTAAACCCACAGTTTATTGCTGAAGATAAAATCTTTGAAAATATTACTCAAGTTTGGATTAATGGAGATCATTACAAATGGCGTGCAATGCGTACTTTGGGAATCAACGAGCAGTTTGTAACAGGAAACGGATCTGATAAAGATAAGTTCTTAAACTGGGGAAAAACAGTTCCGTACACAATGCGTAATCCTTTGTACCACTGGACGCATTTAGAATTGGCTCGCTATTTCGATATTTATGATTTATTGAATGAAAAATCGGCTGAGAAAATTTATCTAGAAACATCTGAGAAAATCAATTCTCAAGCGTATAGCACGCAAAATCTTCTTAAAAAAGTAAATGCTGAATTGGTTTGTACTACAGAAGATCCAATTGATACGTTAGAATTTCACCAAAAATTCGCAAACAATTCAACTGGAATCAAGATGAGTACGGCTTTCAGACCTGATAAAGCCATCTTAATTGCTAATGATGGTTATAATGCATATCTGGACACATTAGGGGATGTGTCCGGTATTGCAATTAACACTTATGCTGATTTAAAGTCTGCTTTAAGAAAAAGAATTGAATTCTTCAATTCAAACGGATGTAAATTAAGTGATCACGGATTGAATCAAATCGATTTTGAGAATTTTACAGAAAGTGAAGTAAATGCTATTTTCAAAAAGAAAAGAGAAAATGGAGAATTGTCTCCAGAAGAGGTTTTAAAATTCCATAGTGCGATTTTAGTTTTCTTATCAGAAACGTATCATGAGTTTGGATGGGTACAGCAATTTCACTTAGGTGCATTAAGAAATAACAATGCTCGTATGCACAGAATCTTAGGTCCAGATACAGGATGGGATTCTATTGGAGATTATCCTCAAGCACAAAAATTATCAGCTTTCTTAAATGCTCTAGACAGTAAAGATAAATTGACTAAAACGATTATCTACAACTTGAATCCTGCTGATAACGAAGTTATGGCAACAATGATTGGAAATTTCAACGACGGAAGCGTTCGCGGAAAAGTACAATTTGGTTCAGGATGGTGGTTTTTAGATCAAAAAGATGGAATGACAAAACAATTGAATGCACTTTCAAACATGGGCTTAATTAGCTGTTTTGTTGGAATGTTGACAGATTCAAGAAGTTTCTTATCATTCCCAAGACACGAATATTTCAGACGTATTTTATGTAATCTTCTTGGAGACGAAATCAAAAGAGGAGAGCTTCCAAACGATATGGAATGGATTGGAAAATTAGTTTCTGATATTTCATACAACAACGCAAAAGAATATTTCAAATTCTAATTTTTTTAAACCATTAAGGCATTAAGAAAATTAAGTTTTGGTTTTAAATAGTTACTTAATAATAAAAAGATAATTAAGCAAGCAGGCTTAATAAACATAACCTTTAATCGCAAAGAGAACATAAAGTAAAGCTTAATTTTCTTAATGCCCTTAATGGTGAAATTAAAAATAAAAGAAATGAGTAGAGTAGTTGCATTTGGAGAAATCATGCTTCGTCTTTCGACGGAGAGACACTTACGTTTTTCACAATCTACAGCATTTGGTGCTACATACGGAGGTGGAGAATTTAATGTGTGCGTTTCTTTGGCAAATTATGGTATCAATGCTGAATTTGTAAGCAGATTACCTGAAAACGAAATTGGTTTTTCTGCGTTAAAAGAAATGCGAAAAATGAATGTTGAATCTAAAAACATGGTTTACGGAGGAGAACGTTTAGGAATCTATTTCTTGGAAACGGGTGCAGGAACTCGCGGAAGTAACGTAGTTTACGATCGTGCGCACAGTGCCATGTCAACAATCCAAAAAGGAATGGTGGATTGGGAGAAAGTTTTAGCGGGAGCTGAATGGTTTCACTGGAGCGGAATTACACCAGCCATTTCTGAAAGTGCAGCAGAAGCTTGTTTAGAAGCAATTAAAGTCGCTCATAAATTAGGAGTTAAAATCTCATGCGATTTAAACTATAGATCAAAACTTTGGCAATACGGAAAAACGCCAAGCGAAGTAATGCCAGAAATGCTTAAATACAGCAATGTGATTTTAGGAGATATCGATACGGCTTATTTCATGTTGGGAATTCCTAAAGTAAATCCGAATTATCAGGATGAAAAATCGCTTCCAGCAGTTTACGATAAATTGTTTGAATTGATTCCAAACTTAAAAATTGCAGCAACAACACTTCGTTATTCTGTTAGTGCTTCACACCAAAGAATTGGCGGAATTTTATACGACGGAAAAGCAATTCACAGTGCAGCTGTTAAAGAAGTTACTCCTGTTGTAGACCGTGTAGGAAGTGGTGACGCCTTCATGGGCGGATTAATTTATGGTTTATTGGAATATCAAAATAACAACCAAAGAGCATTAGATTTCGCAGTTGCGGCTTGTTGTTTAAAACATACGATTGCTGGAGATTACAACTTAGTTACTTTAAAAGAAGTTGAGAATATGATTGATGGTGATGGTTCTGCATTAGTATCAAGATAATAAAAATAAAAATGGCAAAATATTCAAGAATTGAAGTAGCTCAAACAATGAAAGATAACGGAATGGTTCCTTTGTTTTTTCATTCGGATATTGAGTTAAGTAAAAAAGTTTTAAAAGCGTGTTACGACGGAGGTTCCAGATTAATGGAATTTACAAGTAGAGGCGATTTTGCTCACGAAGTTTTTGGAGCTTTAAACAAATATGCTTTAGCAGAACTTCCAGGAATGATTCTAGGAGTTGGCTCAATTACGGATGCAGCTTCGGCTTCAGTGTATATGAGTTTAGGGGCAAATTTTATTGTAACACCCGTTTTTAGAGAAGATATCGCTATCGCTTGCAACCGCAGAAAAGTGCTTTGGTCACCTGGTTGCGGTACTTTGACAGAAATTGCAAGAGCAGAAGAATTAGGTTGCGAAATTGTAAAATTATTTCCAGCTGATACGTACGGACCAGAATTTATCAAAGCAATAAAAGGTCCGTGTCCGTGGACAAACGTTATGCCTACTGGAGGAGTTTATCCAACGGTTGAAAGTTTGAGTTCATGGCTGAATGCTGGAGCAACTTGTGTTGGCTTAGGTTCGCAATTAATCTCAAAGGATATATTAGACAATAAAGATTACGATGGCTTAACGGCAAAAGTGAAACAGGTTCTTGACATTATAAAAGATATTAGAAAATAGATTAAGGAGAGTAATCATGCCAACTCCTTATTTTATAAGTTTTTTTTAGATTTTTAGAGATTGTAATTGAACATTACGCTTGAAAAATTTGGTCTGCCATTCCTCACAGCAGATTTTATTTTACCCAATCGAGTGTGATGTTTCTTTTACAATTTTAAGGGCAGAAAAAAGAATAAGGTTTATAAATGGTTATTTATAACGCATTAAAGAAAATTTAAAATGAAAAAATTAAATAGAATAAATACAGGATTAGAAAAGTTACAGCCAATTAAGGTAGTTCAGTTTGGAGAAGGTAACTTTTTAAGAGCCTTTGTTGATTATGCTTTTTACAGACTAAATAAAGAAGTTGATTTTAATGCCGGTATTGCAATAGTTCAGCCTTTGAAAGACGGTATGGTAAATATGATTAATGATCAGGACGGTCTTTATACCTTGTTTATGAACGGAATTAAAAAAGGTGAAAAGATACAAGATATTGAGCTAATTGATAATATCGTAAAAACTGTAAACCCATATACTGAATTTGCAAATTATTTGGCTTTAGCTAAAGAAGAAGAACTTCAGTTTATTGTTTCTAATACTACAGAAGCTGGAATTGAATTTATTGAAAGTGATACTCCAGAGATGCAGCCACCAGTGTCATTTCCTGCAAAATTGACGGTTTTATTATATGAAAGATTTAAACATTTTAATGGAGATGCTTCTAAGGGAGTTACAATAATTCCTTGTGAATTAATTGATTATAACTCTGAGACGCTTAAGAAATATATTTTGCAATATGTTGATTTATGGAAATTAGAAGATGCATTTAAAACTTGGGTATCAGATGCTTGTACCTATCATAGTACTTTGGTTGACAGAATTGTTCCTGGATATCCAAGAGCTGAAATTGAAGAATACAATAGTAAATTAGATTATGAAGACAATTTAATTGTTGCGGCTGAACCTTTTTTCCTTTGGGCTATTGAAGGTGGAGATGATTTAAAAGCAAAATTGCCTTTCCATAAAACAGATTTGAATGTAAAAATCGTTGATGATATACGTCCTTTTAAAATGATTAAAGTTCGTATTTTAAACGGTGCTCATACAGCAATGGTTCCTTTTTCACTTTTGCATGGCAATAAGCTAGTAATGGAAACTGTTAACGGAGATTTTACAGGGAAATTTGTAAATAGTGTTATCAGTGAAATTAGTGAAACTCTTGATATGGATAAAAATGAAATTACAGCCTATTCTGAGGAAGTAATGGACCGATTTAAAAATCCATTTATCAAACATGCACTTGCAGATATTGCATTAAATTCTGTATCGAAATTCAAAGTAAGAGTTTTACCTAGTTTATTAGGCTATTATAATGCTAATAAAAAACTGCCTGTTAATTTGACTTTTTCATTTGCAAGTTTAATTCGTTTTTATAAAGGAGCTTGGAATGGTCAAAGTTTACCGGTTAAAGATGGTGAAGATATTACAACATTCTTCAACGGACTTTGGAAATCTGATGATTACGAGAAAATCGCTCGTTTGACATTACAAAACAAAACATTCTGGGATCAAGATTTAACAGAAATTCCAGGATTAACAAGAGCAATTACAATTGCTTTAGAAGAAATAGATTCAAACGGAATTGAAGCTGGTTTTGCTAAGTTTCAAGAGAGAATAAAATAAAAAGGTTGAGCAATTAGAATCAACAATTAAAATCTAATTTGATCTGCTAAAATCTTTTGAAGTCTGTGTGAAATATTTTTTGCGCATAGATTTTTTCACGCAGATTTACACAGATTTAAATCTAAAGGTTGGGTGAAATTGAGAAAATACAATTTTACTCAACTGTTTAAAATAAAAAAAAACAAAAAGAACAAAGGTTAATTATGGCAACGCAGAAAAAATTAATAAAAGTTCATCCTACTGATAACGTAGCGGTAGCTTTAGTAAATCTGTCAGCTGGCGAAGTGATTGATTTTGAAGGACAATCAATTGCTGTTGAGTCTGATGTGAAAATGAAACATAAGATTGCAATGGTTCCTTTTAATGTAGGAGACAGAATCATTATGTATGGTGTTTTGGTTGGAAAAGCGAGCGCAAGAATCGAAAAAGGAGGATTGCTTTCTACTGAAAATGTAAAACACGAGAGTGATAAAGTTACAGGTAAAACTGAAACTATTGGCTGGGATGCTCCAAATGTTGATAAATGGAAAGACAGAACGTGGCAGGGCTATCATAGAGAAGATGGGCAAGTTGGAACTGAAAATGTATGGTTGTTTTTTCCATTAGTTTTTTGTGAAAACAGAAACATCGAAATCTTAAAAGATATTTTCGAAAAAGAATTGATGAAACCTAAAGAAAATGACTATCAATTGTTATTACGTTCTTTAGTGAAATCAGAAACTGGTGGAGCAGGAAATCAAGAAGCTTCAAATGATGCTAACTTATTCAATAATATTGAGGTTAAATTCATTACTCACCAAGGTGGTTGCGGTGGAATTCGTCAAGATTCGCACAGTTTGGCAAAGCTTTTGGCGGGTTATGTAAACAATCCAAACGTTGCTGGAGCAACGGTATTGAGTTTAGGATGTCAAAATCTTCAAATTTCAATTTTCAAAGATGCTTTAGATGCTATTAATCCAAACAGTAAAAAACCTGTTTTGATTTACGATCAGCAATCTATCGGAACAATTGAAACGATGTTGAGCAGTGTTGTAAAAGATACTTTTGAAGCAATTAAAAAAGCAAACGAAATTAAGAGAGAACCAGCTCCATTATCTAAATTAAGAATTGGTTTAGAGTGCGGTGGATCTGACGGATTCTCTGGAATTTCCGCAAATCCAACTTTAGGGGTGTTGTCTGATAAATTGGCAGCATTAGGAGGAACAACAATCCTTTCTGAGTTCCCTGAGTTATGTGGAGTAGAGCAAGAATTAGTAAACCGTTGCGTTGATGACGAAGATGGAAAACGTTTCTTAGATTTGATGAAATGGTACGAAAAAACAGTTGTTGATGCAGGTTCAGGATTTGACATGAATCCTTCTCCAGGTAACATCAAAGACGGTTTGATCACTGATGCTATGAAATCTGCAGGTGCAGCGAAAAAAGGAGGAACATCTCCAATTGCGGGCGTTTACGATTACGGTGAGTATATTAACGAGCCAGGATTGACATTACTTTGTACGCCAGGAAATGACGTTGAGTGTACAACCGCAATGGTAGGTTCAGGAGCAAATATGGTATTGTTTACAACAGGTTTAGGAACTCCAACAGGAAATCCAATTGCACCAGTTGTAAAAATATCTTCTAACTCAGAATTGGCAGCAAAAATGTCTGATATTATCGATATTGATACTGGAGGAATCATTAAAGGTGAAAAATCTATCGAAGAGATGGCTGATGAAATGCTTGAAACAATTATCGATATTGCTAGCGGTACGGTAAAAACTAAAGCAGCGATATTAAATCAAAATGATTTTATTCCTTGGAAAAGAGGAGTTTCTTTGTAATTTTTTAGGTGCAAAGGAACAGAGGTACAAAGTGACAAAGGTTTATATAGAAGACGCACAATATATAGTGCGTCTTTTTTTTTTTTTTGAATCTATAAATCTATCATTTAGGATAAAAGCTCCAGGGGAGCTTAATATCGGTAGAAAAGAGATTGTATCAAGGTAAAAGCTCCGTAGGAGCGAAATATTTGTGTTTTGGTCAAAAAAAATAAGCTCACGATTAAATGAGCTTATATAACTTATATGGTTAAAAAAATATTTTTTATTTGCTAGAAATTGGTTCTAGTAGAAGATTTACGAATATGTAATTCTGGTGCAAGAACAACCTTTTTCTCGATTTTAATAGTGTCTGTTTTGTCCACTTGTTCTAAGAAAACGCGAGCAGACATTTTACCCATTTCTAATGGCGACTGATCTACAGAAGTGATCGATAATTCCATGAATTTGGTAAAAGGCTCATTACTAAATCCTGCTACGCAAAACTCATTTGGAATGCTGATATTTCTATTTTGAAGTTCTTGAATTGCGCCAAGAGCGGCGAAATCACTTGAAGAAAATATGGCATCTGGTGGGGTTTCTAAAGCTAGTAATGTATTTGCGGCATCTTTACCTGCTTCAACGCTACTTTTTACATAAATAACATATTCTTCGTTAAATGGAAGTCCGTTATCTAGTAACGCTTGTTTGTAGCCTAGAAACCTGTTTTTAAAAATATCTAACGACTGATCTCCAGAAAGATGTGCGATGTGTCGGCAGCCTTCATCAATTAAATGTTTAGTTGCTAAATAGCCTCCTTTAAAGTCATTAATGGTAACAGAACTTACACCATCTATATGTTTGCTTCTATCAAAAAAGATTAGCGGTACATTTTTTTCTAATACATTTCTGAAAGCACTATCATTCTCATCTGAAATGCCTGTAACCGACATCATAATGCCGTCTACTTGTGCGTCTACTAATGTATGGAGATTTTCATTTTCCCTTTTAATGCTTTCATGCGTTTGACAAATAATCACTTGATAGCCGTGAGGATATAGCTCTTCTTCGATTCCTCGAATAACAGAGGCAAAAAAGTTGCTGTCGATACGCGGAACAATAACTCCGATATTATTGCTTCGACCGCTTTTTAATGCAAGCGCCAATTTATTTTGCTTGTAGTTCATCGCAGCAGCTGTTTTGATAACCAACTCACGAGTAGCTTCCTTTATTTTAGGATTGTTGTTTAACGCTCTGGAAACAGTTGCGGCTGTGATGTTTAATTTTTCGGCAATATCGTAAATAGTTACTTTTTCACTCATTCAAAAAAAGTTTTTCGGATTATTTTAGACAAAAGTACATTTTTTTTCATTATATAATGGAAATTGTTATCGATTACCATATCTGAAAACTCAAACGTTTTAGATTATACAATGATAATAAATTATCAAATTTTTTGCATTAAATGTAATTAAATTTTCTAATAAAAATTAAATATATAATTTTTTTCTAAATTAATTTGGTCTCTTAGAACAATTTTTCTACTTTCGTGTAATCGATTACATAAATCGTGGCGTTTTTAACACTGAAACAAGAAAAATCTGTGCAAATGATTACAAATAAGATGATCACATTTAAAAAGGTTCTTTTTTTTGCCATTTTAGGGCTGTTAATCGCAGCGTGCGCAAGACATTCTTCGTCTGTTTCTTCAAATAATCCTTGGCAGAGGATGGATTTGGTTGTGAAAAACATTCCGCAAACGCATTTCGCAGATAAAATATACAACATAAATGATTTTGGTGCTGTTGCAGACGGTAAGACCTTAAATACTTTGGCTTTCCAAAAAGCAATACAAGAATGTGCAAAAAATGGCGGAGGACGAGTTTTGGTGCCAAACGGAAAATACTTGACAGGAGCAATTCATTTAGAAAGCAATGTCAATCTGCATTTAGAAGATAAGGCAGAGATTCTTTTCAGTATAAATGCGAAAGATTATCCTATTGTTCATACTTCTTGGGAAGGAACAGAAGTGATGAATTTTTCTCCACTTATTTACGCGAAAGATAAAACGAATATCGCTATTACAGGAAAAGGAACTTTAAACGGTCAAGCAGATAGTACTAATTGGTGGATTTGGTCGGGCGGAAAAGGCTATGGCTGGAAAAAAGGAATTCCGTCTCAAAATGACCCAACCAATCGTGAAGTTTTGGTTGATATGGCCGAGAAAGGAATTCCAGTTTCTGAAAGAGTTTTTGGAGAAGGACGTTATCTAAGACCCAACTTTATTGAATTTTTTGGATGTAATACGGCTTTGGTAAAAGATGTAACAATCATTAATTCTCCTTTTTGGATTTTGCATCCTATAAAAACAAATAACATGATTATTGATGGTGTAACGGTTAACAGCCATGGCCCGAATAATGATGGTTGTGATCCTGAATATTCTCAAAATATTTTAATTAAAAACTGCACTTTCAATACAGGCGACGATTGCATTGCGATTAAAGCGGGTCGTGATGGTGACGGAAGAAGAGTGGCAATGCCAAGTAAAAACATCATCGTGCAAAACTGCAAAATGATTGATGGTCATGGTGGCGTTGTTATCGGAAGTGAAATTTCGGCAGGAGTAAATAATGTTTTTGTTGAAAATTGTGTCATGGATAGTCCGCACTTAGATCGTGCCATTCGTATTAAAACCAATTCTAAAAGAGGTGGAATCATTGAAGATATCTATGTGCGCAATCTAGAAGTGGGAACGGTGAAAGAATGTGTTTTAAAACTGAACATGTTTTACAATGTATACGGTTCTCAGACGGGAAACTTTATTCCAGTTATCAGAAATGTAAGTTTAGAGAATGTAACTGTCAAAAACGGTGGAAAATACAGCGTTTGGGCAGAAGGTTATGCGGAATCTCCAGTAGAGAATATTACATTGAAAAATGTTAAAATCGAGAAAGTAGATTCTATCTATAAATTAAAAAACGTAAAAAACATAAATTTTATAAATACCTATATCAATGAGAAAAAAGTAGAATCAATTAAAAATTAAACACTATCAATTAACCAAACTTTAAACCACATGAGTATTAAACAATTATCTAAGAAAAGAGATAAGTACTTTGTATTTTTCTTTTTCCTAAATTTTCTACTGTGCAGTTCTATAAATGCACAGTCAACCACAATTGAAGGGAAGATTACCGACGCGACTGGTATGTCACTACCAGGGGTAAACATTAATGAAAAGGGAACTAAAAACGGAACTTCGACAGATTTTGAAGGAAGTTTTAAAATTAATGTAACAAACAGTAAAGCTACTTTAATAATTAGCTATCTAGGATTCCAGACACAAGAAGTAAGTGTTGCTGGAAAAACAAAAATCAATGTTAGTTTAGCAGAGCAATCAAATGCATTAACAGAAGTTGTAGTAGTAGGATATGGTTCTGTAAAAAAGACCGATCTTACAGGATCTGTTAGTACAATTAGTGCAGCAACAATCACAGAAAGAAATACAATCAATCCTTTAGAAGCGATTCAAGGTAGTACGCCAGGGGTTCAGATTTCGTCTTCATCAGGACGTGCGGGAGACGGTTTCAAAGTGGTAATTAGAGGAAACAACTCTTTAATTGCAGATTCAAGTAATCCAAGTGTGGTAGGTTCTTCACCATTATATGTTGTAGACGGTGTTCCTATGGATGGAATCGATTTCTTAAATCCGCAGGATATTGCTAGAATGGACGTTTTAAAAGATGCCTCATCTGCTGCTATTTATGGTTCTAGAGGATCAAACGGGGTTATTATCGTTACAACAAAAAGTGGTACTAGCGCAAAGGCAGGTATCAGCGTAACTTTTGATACGTCATACGGAAATAAAATAGCAACTAGATTGCCAAAAATGATGACTGGAGAAGAGTGGTGGAAATTTCATCAAGTGGCTTATATGAGCGCAACGCCTCTTACGCAAACACCAGCGCAATTGGCAGCTTTGGCAGGAAATCAGAGTCCATTATTGGTTTCTCGTGCTAACAGCGGTTACAATTTTGACTGGTATGATGCTGTACTTCAATCGGGAATGACTGAAAATAATTATTTAAATATTTCTGGACGTGCGGATTCTGGCTTAAGCTATAACTTAGGATTTGGAATCCAGAGCGATCGCGGACTTATTGAAAATGATGCAACAGATAAATATTCTTTCAAATTAGGATTGAATCATAAAATAAACGATAAATTTTCTACCGGAGTTAATGTTACAATCGCAAGATTAGACAATCAATTAGGAAGTGATTTGGCTATGCAAGATGCTTTTAGATTAAGTCCGCTTATGTCTCCATGGGCGGTTGATGCACAAGGAAATGAGAAAGTGGGAACTTTGTTTTTCTTGCCAGGGAAATTGACTTATCCTGATGGTTCTTGGGCGATCAATAAAACGTCTACTGTGAATCCTTTAATGGAAATTGCTAATTCTTCTCAAACAGAAAAAACATGGCAAACAGTTGGTAACGCTTATTTCCAATATCAGCCTCTAAAATGGCTTTCGTTTAAAACGACTTTTGCGGCAGGAATTATGGATACGCAAAATTCTAAAGCTTATACAGCACAAACAAATGCTGGGGTAACATTAAACGGAAAAAATTCTGCTACTTTAGAAAATATAAACAACTTCAACTATACTTGGGATAATCAAATTGATTTGAAACATACTTTCAATGAAGTTCATGATGTAAGCGTATTGTTATTGCAAAGTTTGTATTCAAATACAGATGAAAGTTCATACTTATATTCTAATAATCAACCTTTTGATGTTGGAACAGACAACATGGGGTCTGGAGCTCAAACAAGTTATGTAGTTAAATCTGCTTTTTCAAAAAACACATTAAATTCTTATGCTGTACGTTTAAACTATGCGTTTAAAGACAAATATTTGGTTACAGCCTCTACAAGATGGGATGGTTCATCTGTTTTATCTGAAGGAAATAAATGGGAGAGTTTTCCATCGTTAGCTTTGGGATGGAAATTGAGTAAAGAATCATTTCTATCAGACAGTAAAGTGGTTTCAGATTTAAAATTACGTGCTAGTATTGGTTATACAGGTAACGATAACGTAGCGCCTTACACTTCTCAGGCATTATTAAACCAACAGACATTTTATGCGCAAGGGGCAAATGTTCTTCCAGGATGGCAGTCAGAGAATCTGGCTAATCCAAATTTAACGTGGGAGAAAACAAGAGAATACAATATTGGTGTTGACTTCGGATTCTTAAACAATAGAATTACCGGTACTGTAGATGTGTATGACAGATTATCAGATAATTTGATTTACAAGCAACAGTTACCAGCAGAATCAGGATGGAAAAATACATTTGCAAACGTTGGTTCTGTAAGTAATAAAGGTATTGAAGCTTTATTGACTACGAAAAATATTAAATCTGGAAAGGTGACTTGGGAAACTACTTTTACTTTTACTAAAAACGTAAATAAATTAGAGTCAATTTACAATCAAGATAAAGTAAGTGATATTGGTAATAAATTAATTCTTGGGGCGCCATTAAACCCGAATTACAATTATGTTTATGATGGAGTTTGGCAAGAAAGTGAAGCGGCTCAGGCAGCATCTTACGGAATGGCTCCAGGACAAGCAAGACCAAAAGATTTAAATGGTGACGGTAAATTCAATCAAGATGATAGAACAGTTATCGGAAATCCAAACCCAGAATGGCAAGGTAGTTTGTACTCAAAGCTAACTGTTGGACAATTTGATTTTAATTTCTCAGTTTTAACAAGCCAAGGGCAAACGGTATTAAGTACCTTCCACCAGAACTTTGCTGATGTAAGTGACCGTGGACGTCAAAAATTAGCAATGGATTATTTTATTCCAACCAACGGTGCAGGAATAGAGGCTAACGCTAATACTACAAACCCAAGACCAGGACCAGTTGCGACAGGTGCGGGTGCTTATTGGACTTCTTTATTTGGGTACTACAGAGATGTTTCATATGTGAAAATCAAAAATATATCTTTAGGTTACACTTTAAATTCTGATTTATTGAAAAAACTAAAAATTTCGAATTTCAGAATTTATGTAAATGTTCTAGATCCATTTGTGTTTACAGATTTTGATGGTTACGATCCAGAATGGGCAGGTTCTGCTTTTGGAGTAAACCGTCCAGCAGCAGTAACTACACAATTGGGATTAAGTGTTAAATTTTAATAAGATATTCAAATGAAAAAAATAATAGTAATGTTAGGAATAATCGCTGCATCTGTAAGTTCTTGCAGTGAATATATTGAGGAAGATAGCCGTTCATTTGTGCCGGCAGATGCAACATACAAAACAGCAACAGGTTTCCAGTTATTAGTAAATACAAATTACGCTTGGCTGAAAGGAATTTACGGAGGAAATCCGTGGCTTTTTGAAGCAGGAACAGATATGTATGCTGAAGGAAGAACTCCAGAACCAGCAGGATTAAGCCAATATACGCTTTTAATTCCATCTTCAACAAATGTCGAGGATCTTTACAATTCTTGTTATCAGCAGATTCAAGCGGTAAATAAGACTGTATATTATTCTACAATTACAGAGCAGACACCAAATATTAATACGCTTGTTGGTGAAGCGCTTTATTTAAGAGCAAATGCTTATTTCTTATTAGTGCAAACTTATGGCGGTGTTCCGATTGTATTAGATAATATTACAACTCCAGTTTTATCTTTTACAAGAAACAGTGCAGAAGAGGTGTACACACAAATCATAGCAGATTTAGATTTTGCCTTAGCGAATGTAGGTACAGGAGCATATGCTACAACGGGTAAAGTAAATAAAAGAGCGGTAAACGATTTGTTGGCAAAGGTATATTTAACAAGAGGATACGAAAGTTTTGCAAAACCAGATGATTTCTCAAAAGCAGCAGCTTACGCAGATGCTGCAATTGCAGGACAAACTCTGGCTATTGCATTCGATCAGTTGTTTAAACCTGGAAACGATTTAAATGCAGAAACTATTTTCTCTGTACAGTACGACAAAGCTTCAACAAGTACAGATCCGACAAAATTGGGTAACAATCAGTTTTATTATTTCAGTTCTTATTTAGGAGGTGCAGAAACAGGCGCTCCATTGAGAAGTTACAATTTATGTCCTACAGACTATGCTCTAGGTTTATACGAAAAAGGAGATGCAAGATGGAATGCTACTTTTATGACAGAAATTTTAGAAGGGCCTGAAACTACAAACGGAGTTACAAAAACGGTTTTATATTATCCATATTACAGAAGTTCAAATCCAGCTTCGTTAAAAGTGAGACATTTTTATGAACCAAAATGGTTTACGCCTGCAGATAAAACGGCTTATATGACAACGAATGCTTCTAGATTGGCTTCAACATTTGTGTACCATCCTTGGGGAGAATATTCTGCTGCTCATACGTTAATCAAAAACTTAGATTGTTATACTATTCCAGTTAAGAAATTTGATGATCCAGATCCAACTACGCCATCAAGTACAGGACCTGTAAGTACAAGAGATATCATTGTTGCAAGATTAGGAGAAACTTATTTAGTAGCTGCTGAAGCTTATTTAAAAGCAGGAAATCCAGGAACAGGTTTAGCTCGTTTAAATGAAGTAAGAAAAAGAGCGGGTGTGGCAAACGCAACTGCAGCTCAATTTAATATCGATTATATCCTAGACGAAAGAGGAAGAGAGCTATTAGGCGAATACAAACGCTGGTTCGACTTAAAGCGTACAGGAACATTGGTAGCTAGAGCTTCAGCTTATAATTATAAAATTAAAGAAGCAAATTTTGTTGGTGTAGATGGTAAACTTAAAATTTTAAGACCAATTCCACAATTAGCTTTAGATTTGAATCAGAATAAAGATTTTCCTCAAAATCCTGGTTATTAGTAATTTGTTAGTTTTTTGAGAACTATGTTTTTTGAAGTAGTTAAAAAGGAGTTTGACTATATGTCGAACTCCTTTCTTAACTAAAAAAGTAAAGATTGAAAATGGGAAAATTTAAATTAATCTTAGTGTTGTTTTTTTATGCCATTGTGATGCAAAGTCAGCAATACCAGGTAGATACATCGTATACTATTAAAAGCACTTATGCTAAATTAATTAAGAAACATCCGTTTATTACAATTCCAGAAGTAAAGGCAAATCCAGATGTTAAAGAAACATTTGATATAGCTTACAATCAAAAGCAGGATCATGTTTTGCATTTTGATGCTTTTGTCAATACCAAAAAGAAAAAAAATCCGGCAGTGATTCTGATTCACGGTGGAGGTTGGCGATCAGGAAATAAAGATCAGATGCAATTTATTGGAAAAGAAATTGCTGCAAAAGGTTATTCTTGCTTTGCTATAGAATACAGATTGTCATTAGAAGCAAAATATCCAGAAGGAGTTATTGATGTTAAGAACGCTATAAAATTTATTAAAGATAACGCGGCAAAGTTTAATGTAGATCCAAACAAAATTGCGGTTTTAGGCTGTTCTGCGGGAGGCCAAATGGCAGCTTTGATTGGTACAACAAATAATAGTCCGCTTTTTGAAGATAAAAATTTTAAAAGCCGTTCTTCAGCAGAAGTTCATGCTATAATTGATGTTGATGGAGTTTTGGCATTCAAACATCCAGAATCGACAGAAGGGGATGTAGCAGCATTTTGGTTGGGAGGAAAATCGAATGAAACCCCTGAAAATTGGAAAAATGCTTCGGCGTTGAGTCATACAGACAAAAATACGCCACCTGTATTATATATCTGCAGCAGTATTCCAAGATTTCACGCTGGAAGAGATGATATGATTGCAATTTTGAATAAATACAAAATCTACAATGAAGTGGAGACAATTCCAGATTCGCCTCACTCATTTTGGTTTTACGATCCTTGGTTTACACAGACAATCTCGTACAGCGTACGATTTTTAGATAAAATTTTTAAATAATTTAGAATACAAATGAAAGCAAAAATCACCACAGCAATTTTATTTTTCGCGGGTTTAACTGCCGTAAATGCGCAGAAATATGACATTAAAACCAATAAAACGTACGCCGAAATATCTGCAAAAACAGACGGAAAATGGGAAGGAAGAAAGTATAAAGGCGGTACTGTTTTCAAAAATGTGGACCGATTAAAACTGGCTCCAGAACATACAGATCACTCTTTTGACATTCGTTATGAAGGACCTGGGTGGGAAAACAACAGAATTGGATACCGTTTGTATTTAGACTGGAGAAATGCCATTGACATCTTCGGAAAAAAGACATCAGAAAATATTCTTCCGCTTGTAGGACAAGACGGATTTGATTCATACCACAACATGAGCGATTGGGGAGCTGATATTTTAAAAGCTGGTAAAGGAATCGGTATTGGTTCTATCGACCGTTATTTAAACAACGAAAAATTACACTTCCGTGAAGTAGATTCAACAATTGCTACTGTAGCAAACAAATCGAACGAATCTACAGTAAAAGTGAATTATTATGGATGGAAAACAGCTTCTGATAAAATTGATTTTATTTCAGAATTGACGATTAAACCAGATCAGCTTTATACGCAACATACCATTAAAGCTTCGCAAGCGATAAAAGGAATTTGTACAGGAATTGTAAAAACAAAAGCGGGTGAATTGCTTAAAAAAGAAAGTAAAAATAAAAAATGGGCTTATTTGGCAACTTACGGAGAACAATCTTTGGTTCCAGATAAATTAGGAATGGCACTTTTTTATGAAGTTAGTACGATCGAAAATATCGAAGATACAGATTTAGATTATCTTTTAGTTTTTAAACCAACAACAAAGGCAGTAACTTTTTACCTTTTAGGAGCTTGGGAACAAGAAATAAACGGAATTAAAACTAAAGAAGAATTTGCTAAATATTTAGATAAACAGTTAGAAGTGCTGAATAAAAAAGGTAAAATGTAATTTTTAGGTCAATCGGAATAAATAAGCGTTTATAATGGATAGAAAGAAAAAATATTTTGGTTCACTGATTGTAATGGTTTGTCTGCTATTTTCGTTTTTGAATGCAACAGCTCAGGAAAAGACAATTACTATTTCTAAAGATTTGAAGTGGTCTGAAAGAATGGCTCTTTCTATTATGAAGCGCGATCCAAAAGCTTGGCAGATTGATAATAATGAAAAACCAAAATGGGACTATAAGTTAGGTCTTATAATGACTGCTTTTGAAAACCTGTACAGTAAAACACATAATCCGATTTATTTCAATTACGTTAAAGAGTATTACGAAACAGTTATAAATAGCTCTGGAGATATTCTAAATTATAAATTAGAAGATTATAATATTGATTACATCAATGCAGGGAAAGGACTTTTTCAGGTTTATAAGCAAACAAACGAAGAGCGTTATCTTAAAGCCATGCAGGTTCTAAGAAAACAATTAGAAACGCATCCAAGAACAAATTCGGGAGGATTTTGGCATAAGAAAATTTATCCAAATCAAATGTGGTTGGACGGATTGTATATGGGAACTCCTTTTTATGCCCATTATACAGCTGAATTTGAGCAAGGAAAAGGTTTCGATGATATTGCAAAACAGTTTGAGCTAATTCGTAATCATACTTTAGACAAAAAAACGGGTCTTCTTTTTCATGCTTGGGATGAAAGCAAAAAAATGGATTGGGCCAATAAAGAAACTGGAACTTCACCCAATTTTTGGTCTCGATCGATAGGCTGGTACATGATGGCTTTGGTAGATGTTTTAGATTATATGCCAGAAAATCATTCTAAAAGAAAAGAACTGGTTCAGTATTTGAATGAAATTTCGAAAGCAGTTGCAAAATATCAAGACAAATCGGGATTATGGTATCAAGTTACAGATGCTGGAAATAGAAAAGGGAATTATCTTGAAGCTTCGGGGTCTGAAATGTTTATTTACGCGTTTGCAAAAGGAGCAAAAAAAGGATATTTGCCAAAAAGCTACAAAACGTTAGCCGAAAAAGGATTTGATGGAATTGTAAAAAAGCTTGTGACGGTCGATACAGACGGTGAAATACACATTACCCAAGTGTGTGCTAGCGCTGGGTTAGGAGGGAATCCTTATCGTGACGGCTCTTATGAATATTACATTGGTGAAAAAATTAAAATAGATAATTCACACGGATTAGGTCCTTTTATTTTAGCCGCAATAGAATTAGAAAAATAGTAGAATTTAAATATATTTTGAAATGAAAAAGAGTAGAAAGCAAGGTTATTTTATGTCAATTTTGATGGCTTGTTTTATGACTATTACAAGTTGTAAAGTAACATCGCAAGAACCAGCAAAAAAAGACATTGTAATTGGAAAAAATCTGAAATGGTCGGATAAAATGGCCTTGACCTTGATGAAGCGCCATCCAGAATCGTATATGCTGGACGATGCTAAAAAACCAAAGTGGGATTATGTTCACGCTTTAGTATTGCATTCAATCGAAGAATTGTACAAAAAAAATCCCGATCCAAGATACAAAGCTTATATCAGAGGCTATGTAGATAATTTAGTTCAGCCTGACGGAACGATCAATACTTATGAATTTGATAAATTCAACATTGATTTGGTTGTGCCTGGACGTTTGCTTTTTGACATTTATGCTTCTACTAAAGAAGATAGATATTTAAAAGCTTTACAGCAGATTCGCAAACAATTGGCAGAACAGCCAAGAACACCAAGCGGTGGATTCTGGCACAAACAAATTTATCCAAACCAAATGTGGTTAGATGGTTTGTATATGGGAGAGCCATTCTATGCAGAATACACAGCTAAATTTGAAAATGGAAAAAGCTTTGATGATATCGCGAAACAATTTGAGTTAATTCAGCAAAAAGCAACAGATCCAAAAACAGGATTATTATATCACGCTTGGGACGAAAGTAAACAAATGCCTTGGGCAAATAAAGAAACTGGAAATTCGCCTAATTTCTGGTCTAGATCTCTAGGTTGGTATGTAATGGCTTTGGTTGATGTTTTAGATTATATGCCAAAAGATCATCCAAAACAAAAAGAATTGGTTAAATATTTAAACAACGCTTCTGAAGCAATTCTTAAATTTCAAGATAAATCATCTGGTTTATGGTATCAAGTTACAGATAAAGGCGGTGAAAAGGATAATTATTTAGAAGCTTCTGGTTCAGCTATGTTTGCGTATGCTTATGCAAAAGGAGCAAACAAAGGATATTTACCGGCTAAATTTAAAAAAGCAGCAAATAAAGCTTTTGACGGTTTAACTACTGTATTGATCAAAAAAGTAGATGCAGATGGTGGAATCACACTTACAAACTGTTGTCAAGTAGCTGGTTTAGGTGGAAATCCTTACCGTGATGGTTCTTACGAATATTACGTAAACGAAAGAAAAAAAGACAACGATCCTAAAGCGACTGGACCTTTTATTTTGGCTGCGATAGAATTAAATAGATAATAGATAATTTTTAATGTTTAATTATCAATTGTAAATGATTTACATATAGTTTGTCATTTCGACCGAAGGGAGAAATCACACTCGGAATTCGACAAAGATTGGCGACATTCTGTACAGAGTTTCTAGTGTGATTTCTCCCTTCGGTCGAAATGACAAAAAATAAACCCGTTGGGGATATTAATAAATAATCAATTAAAAATGAAAACTATAAAAATCATCCTTTTTCTGCTGTCTGTTTTTTGCTTGCAGAAGAATAACGCACAAGTCTGGACATCAGATAATGGAGACGGAACCTATACCAATCCGATTCTGCATGCCGATTATTCAGATCCAGATGTTGTTCGCGTAGGCGATGATTATTATATGACAGCTTCTTCTTTCAATTGTATTCCAGGTCTTCCAATTTTGCATTCTAAGGATTTGGTTAACTGGAAAATAATTGCTCATGCTTTGCTAAAGCAGCCGCCATTTGAAACATATAATAGTGTACAGCACGGAAACGGAGTTTGGGCGCCAAGCATAACTTATCATAAAAATGAATTTTACATATACTATCCCGATCCCGATTTTGGAATTTATATGATAAAAGCAAAGAAAGCAGAAGGACCTTGGTCTGAACCGCTTTTAGTAAAAGCAGGAAAAGGACTAATAGATCCTAGTCCGCTTTGGGATACCGATGGTAAAGCATATTTAACTCATGCTTTTGCGGGAAGTCGAGCGCAGATTAAAAGTCTTTTGGTAGTCTGCAGTATGAACCCGGAAGGAACTGTTATCAATGACGATGCAGTAATGGTAATCGATGGGCACAAAGGCGAAGAAACAATTGAAGGCCCTAAGTTTTATAAAAGAAATGGCTACTACTACATTTTTGCTCCTGCAGGTGGTGTTCCAACAGGCTGGCAGACTATTTTAAGATCGAAAAATGTTTTCGGACCTTACGAAAAAAAGAAGGTTTTAGAACAAGGTTCGACCAACATAAATGGTCCGCATCAAGGTGCTTGGGTTACTACTCAGACAGGTGAAGATTGGTTTTTCCATTTTCAGGATAAAGGCGCTTATGGGCGAATTGTACATCTACAGCCGATGAAATGGGTAAACGATTGGCCGGTAATGGGAGAAGATTTTGATAAAAATGGAATAGGAGAACCTGTTACCACTTATAATAAGCCAAATGTTGGTAAAAAATACCCGATAGAAACTCCAGCAGAATCTGATGAATTTAATGAACCAAAATTAGGTTTGCAATGGCAGTGGCAAGCCAATAGACAAATAAATTGGGGATTTCCAACCAGTTTAGGTTACTTGAATTTGTTTTGTAATACTACTTCCCAGAATATCTTTAATGCTCCAAATTTATTGTTGCAAAAATTTCCAGCAGAAGAATTTACAGCTACAACAAAATTGACATTCCATCCGAGGCTAAATCGTGAATCTACAGGTTTAATCGTAATGGGATTAGATTATAGTTTGCTCAGTTTTAAAAATAATGATGGAAAACTTTACCTAAGTCAGAAAACGGGAACATTTGATAAAACAATTTCAGAAACAGAAACCGAACCTATAACAATAGAAAACAATATAATTTATTTGAGAGTGCAAATTAATAAAGGAGGAATTTGTAGTTTCTTTTACAGTCTAGATGATAAAAATTATCAAAAAGTAGGAAAAGATTTTAAAGCTAAAGAAGGAAGATGGATTGGTGCAAAAGTTGGACTTTTTGCTCTAGGGGAAGAAGTTAAAAATGATTCTGGAAATGTTGAAGTAGATTGGTTTAGAATAACGAAATAAAGGAAATAATGCAGTTAAAAAAACAAATAGTGCTTTTTTTATGTCTTTACAGTTTTGCTGTGAACTCTCAGAATACATACAAAAGATGGCCAGAAATTATTAGAAAAAGTGATGCTTCTTGGTTTGCTTCGGCGGAAGCTAAAAGAATAGCTGAAAATGTGCTCTTGTACCAAAGAGATATAGGCGGATGGCCAAAAAATATCCAAATGCAGGATGAATTGACAGAAAAACAGAAAAAAGACTTAACTGCCCTTAAGAAAACTGCTGCAGAAACAACAACAGACAACGGAGCAACTTGTCAAGAAATGCTTTTTATGTCTAGAATGTATGCACAAATAAAAGACGAACGATACCAAGAATCTTTTTTAAAAGGACTAAATTATCTTCTTGAAGCACAATATGCAAATGGTGGATGGCCACAGTTTTATCCTTTAAAAAAAGGCTACTATACTCATATTACATACAATGACAACTCGATGGTAAACATCATGAATGTCATAAAAGCAGTTGCAGATCAAAGCGATTATTATAGTATAAAACCTTCAGCAGAAATTGTTGAAAAATGCAAAAAAGCATTTGATAAAGGAATTGACTGCATTTTAAAAACACAGTACAAACAAAATGGAGTTTTAACCGCTTGGTGCGCCCAGCATGACGAAGTTACACTGCTTCCTGCAAATGCAAGAGCTTTCGAATTAGCTTCTTTAAGTGGCTACGAATCGGCAAAAATTGCACTGCTTTTAATGTCAATTAATAAACCTTCAAGAGAAATTGTTACCGCAGTAAAAAGTGCTCAAGCATGGTTTGAAAAAACTAAGATCACCAATTTAGAAGAGAAAAGAGTTCTAAATGATGCGGGTAAAATCGTAGACAAAAAGATGATCCCTGCCGTAAATGCTAAACCAATTTGGGCAAGATTTATGGATTTGGAAACCAACGAACCATTCTTTTGCGATCGTGATGGAATTAAAAAGAAATCTATAGATCAGATTGGTGCAGAACGAAGAAATGGCTACTCATGGTACTCTGATGAACCCGAAGAAGTTTTAAAAAAATACCCAGAATGGGCAGTTAAAAATGGAACAAAAGTAGGCGCTGCAGAAAAGAAAAATGTAAATTATATTACCGTAGCGCAAGACGGTTCTGGAGATTATACCAAAATACAAGATGCTGTTTATGCGACTCCAGCGTTTCCGTATGAGAAAGTAACCATCTTTGTAAAAAACGGAATTTATAATGAGAAAGTCCGAATTCCAGAATGGAATACTAATGTAGTTTTACAAGGCGAAAGCAAAGAAAATACGATTATTACTTATGATGATAATTTTTCTAAAATCGCTTTAGGAAGAAATAGCACTTTCTATACGTATACAGTTTTGGTAGAAGGAGATGATTTTTCGGCATCAAATCTTACTATAAAAAATACTTCGGGAGAGCATGGACAAGCAATTGCATTATCTGTCGTTGCAAACCGAGCTAAGATTTTCAATTGCAATCTTTTAGGTAATCAAGACACTTTGTACCTGTCAGGAAAAGGTGCTAAACAATATTTTAAAGACTGTTATATCGAAGGCACGACCGATTTTATTTTTGGAGGAGCAACTGCTTTGTTTGAAAATTGCAATATTCACAGTATTAAAAGTTCTTATATCACGGCCGCTTCAACACCAGAAGGAACTCCTTTCGGATTCGTTTTTAGAAACTGCAAACTTACTGCAAATCCAGAAGCAAAAGATGTTTATTTAGGAAGGCCATGGCGTATTTATGCTAAAACAGTTTTTATTAACTGTGAAATGGGAAAACAAATTAAGCCAGAAGGTTGGGAAAATTGGTCGAAACCAGATGCAGAAAAAAAATCTTTTTATGCAGAATACAATTGCAGTGGTGAAGGATTTCAGCCTTCAAAAAGAGTGAAATGGTCGCATCAGCTTTCAAACAAAGAAGCAGCACAATATTCGATTGAAAATATTCTTAAAGACAAAATTGTCAATTGGTATTCTCTTTAGTCCCAGTTTAACTTAAAACTTTGACTGAGAACTGCGACTATATACTCAGAATAAAAATTAAAAAATATGAATTTCAAATACCTTTTTCTAATACTTCTTTCATGGGCATCATTTGCACAGAAAAGTGATTTTCCTTCAGAGAAAGTCGATTCTATTGTAAAACGAATTCAGCTTCCTGCTATTCCAAAATATGAAATCAATGTTTTGAAATTAGGAGCAAAAGGAGATTCTGTAAGGGACAATAAGAGTGTTTTTGACAAAGCGATGGCTTTGTGTAAGAAGAATAATGGCGGTACGATAATAGTTCCTAAGGGAATTTACAAGGTTAATGGGCCTATTCATTTTGTGAGCAATGTAAATCTTAAAATAGAAAAAGGAGCCAAAATAAAGTTTAGCGATAATCCTAAAGATTATTTGCCAATGGTTTTAACAAGTTGGGAAGGAACAATGCTTTACAATTATAGCCCGCTTATTTACGCTAATAATTGTACCAATATTGCGATCTCTGGTGAAGGAACGATTGATGGAGAAGGCGGAAAGACTTGGAAAACCTTCAAAGCAAAAGAAAATGAAGGTAAAAATAGAAGCCGTGAAATGAATCATAACAACACTTCTTTAGAAGAAAGAAAATTTGGAGAAGGTTATTTCTTAAGACCTCAAATGATTCAGTTTTTAAACTGCAAAAACATCTTAGTAGAAAATATCAGAATAGAAAATTCACCCTTCTGGTGCCTGCATCTTTTAAAATCAGAAAGTATAACCGTTCGTGGAATAAGCTACAAATCGCTTAATCATAACAATGATGGAATCGACCCAGAATATGCAAAAGACGTTCTAATAGAAAATGTGACATTTGATAACGGAGACGATAATGTGGCCATAAAAGCAGGGAGAGATCATGAGGGTAGAGCAAATACTGCAACCCCAAGCCAAAATATTGTAATTAGGAATTGTAATTTTAAAGGTTTGCATGGCGTTGTAATAGGTAGTGAAATGTCGGCAGGCGTACAAAATGTGTTTGTAGAAGATTGTAAGACAGTAGGTTATTTGAAAAGGGGAATTTATTTAAAAACTAATGCAGATCGTGGTGGGTATATTAGAAATGTTTTTGTTAGAAATATAGAGTTAGATCAAGTAGAAGACTGTTTGTATATTACAGCTAATTATCATGGAGAAGGTAAAGGTTTTCAATCGGATATATCTAACATACATTTTTCGAATATTACTTGTAACAAAGCATCAGAATCTGGAATCGTAATTCAAGGATTTCCCGATAAAAAAATCAAAAACATAGCTTTAAAAAACATAGAAATCAAACAAGCAAAAAATGCTCTGTCTAATGAAAATGCTGAAAACGTTTTAATGACAGATGTTTTTATCGGACAAAGAGCGAGCGTGCCTACAGCAGTTTCGAAACCTTAGATTTAGTTCAAAGGGACAAAGAAGCAAAGGGACAAAGATTTTCAGTAGAGAAGCACTGCAGTGTGTCTAACCATAGGTGCGCATACAGTCTGGTGAAAAATCTCCATAATCTGCTAAATCTGCGAGAGTAAATTTTTCACGGAGATTTAAAAAGATCAAAGCAGATCAAAAAGATGTTTTTAAAATTAATCTGTAAAGATCACCTAAAATCAGCAAATCTGCGTGAAACAAAAAACAAATCTTTGTGTAGTTTACGCTAAAAAATTAAAACAAAATTATTAACAATGAAAAAATACATTCTACTAACGCTCTTAATTACTTCACTAGGTTTCGCTCAAAAAACAACTTTATATTGTATTGGAGACTCTACAATGGCAAATAAGAAAGATCCTGAAAAGAATCCAGAGCATGGATGGGCGCAAGTTTTGCAGCCACTTTTTAAAGATAATGTTACAGTTGTAAATAAAGCAGTAAATGGCAGAAGTACCAGAAGTTTTATCAATGAAAAACGATGGGATTCAATATATAATAATCTAAAAAAAGGAGATTATGTTTTTATAGAATTCGGGCATAATGATGAAAAAATTGAAGATCCAAGCCGCTATACCAATCCGCATACAGCTTACAGATATAATCTTATTAAATTTGTAAACGAAAGTAGGGAAAAAGGAGCAGTTCCTATATTACTGACTTCTATTGCTAGACGTAATTTTAATGAAAAAGGAGTTCTTGTTCCTACGCATGGAGATTATCCGCTGGAAACCCGTCTAGTAGCGCAAGAATTAAATGTGCCGTTTATTGACTTAGAGTATTATACCGAAATCTTAGAGCAAACTTACGGACCAGAAAAATCAAAACAATTGCATTTGCATTTCAAGGTAGGAGAAAATCCATATTATGACAAAGAAAAAGCAGATGACACGCATTTGTCTCTGAAAGGAGCTACTGAGATTGCTGCAATTGTTATCAAAGAAATCAAAAAAATACAAGATCCTTCTTTGCAAAGACTGAAAAAAGAAATAAAGTAGTTAGAGCAGTTGTTTGGTTAAAACAATTTTTGCAATACTAAAACCTGTAAATTTCATTTTAATGAAATTTACAGGTTTTTTTTTGTTCAGTTTGTACTTAGTTTTTAGTATGTGTCTGTCATTCTCTATCTTATAAAAATCTAATTTAAACTATTTATGACATCATTAGCTATGATAGGACATATACCTTAATCTATAAGTTTAAAAACTTTTACAGGTAAAATGAAATCTATTTTCAGAAGAACTTTGCAGCGTTAAATCTAGATATTTGGATTTAAGGGCTTTATAAAATAATTAAACACAAAATAATTATAGTTATGAAAAATAGATTACTTCCTTTATTTGTCATTTTAGGATCTATTTCTGCTTATTCACAGGTTGGTGTTGGGACTTTTAGTCCTAATAAATCGACACAGTTAGAGGTTTTTTCGAATGATAAAGGGATGCTGATACCAAGAGTAAAATTGACTAGTACAACCGATACAGTTACAATCACAAATGGTAATGTAAATAGTTTGTTAGTTTTTGCTACTGAGACAACAGCTGATATTAGACCAGGATATTATTATTGGTATGATGAAAAGTGGAATAGAATTGTGATTGCAGGTGAAAGCGGAGCAGAAGCAGGTACTGTAATATATAATCCGATCACAAATCAATTTACTTATATTGACGATAAAGGTAATACGCATATAATTAATATTAGTGATATAATAAAAGCAAATGAAGTTATAACAACAATCACTTCCAATGGCTCAGGCAGCTATGTCTACAAGAATGAGGCGGGCACTGAAGTTACGATTGATGTTATCAATGACGTTGCGGACAACTTCCAGACGATTGTCAACAATCCTGCGGTCACTGAGATCATCCAGAATATAGTGAACAAGACCGAAGGGAATGTAAGCTATAATGCGACCACCCAGGAGTTCACTTATATCGATTCGAATGGAGACTCAAAAGTGATCAACATTTCGGATCTTGTGAAGCTTAACGAAACGGTGACCACGATTGCTGCAAACGGCTCAGGCAGCTATGTCTACAAGAATGAGGCGGGCACTGAAGTTACGATTGATGTTATAAATGATGTTGCGGACAACTTCCAGACGATTGTCAACAATCCTGCAGTAACTGAGATCATCCAGAATATAGTGAACAAGACCGAAGGGAATGTAAGCTATAATGCGACCACCCAGGAGTTCAGCTATACCGATAATAGCGGAAATTCTCATGTGATCAACATTTCAGATCTTGTGAAGCTTAACGAAACGGTGACTACGATTGATGCAAAAGGTTCAGGCAGCTATGTCTACAAGAATGAGGCGGGCACTGAAGTTACGATTGATGTTATCAATGACGTTGCGGACAACTTCCAGACGATTGTCAACAATCCTGCGGTCACTGAGATCATCCAGAATATAGTGAACAAGACCGAAGGGAATGTAAGCTATAATGCGACCACACAGGAGTTCACTTATATCGATTCGAATGGAGATTCAAAAGTGATCAACATTTCGGATCTTGTGAAGCTTAACGAAACGGTGACCACGATTGCTGCAAACGGCTCAGGCAGCTATGTCTACAAGAATGAGGCGGGCACTGAAGTTACGATTGATGTTATAAATGATGTTGCGGACAACTTCCAGACGATTGTTAACTATCCTGCAGTAACTGAGATCATCCAGAATATAGTGAACAAGACCGAAGGGAATGTAAGCTATAATGCGACCACACAGGAGTTCACTTATATCGATTCGAATGGAGATTCAAAAGTGATCAACATTTCGGATCTTGTGAAGCTTAACGAAACGGTGACCACGATTGCTGCAAACGGCTCAGGCAGCTATGTCTACAAGAATGAGGCGGGCACTGAAGTTACGATTGATGTTATAAATGATGTTGCGGACAACTTCCAGACGATTGTCAAAAATCCTGCAGTAACTGAGATCATCCAGAATATAGTGAATAAGACCGAAGGAAATGTAAGCTATAATGCGACCACCCAGGAGTTCACTTATATCGATTCGAATGGAGATTCAAAAGTGATCAACATTGCTGATTTTGTGAAGCTGAACGAAACGGAGACCACCATCAGAAAAACAGGCTCGGGAAGCTACATTTATAAAAATGAGAAAGAAAAAGAAGTGACCATTGATGTTATCAATGATGTTGCGGATAATTTCCAGACCATAGTGAACAATGAGAAGGTAAAACAGATTATAGAAAACATTGTCACAAATACAGGGGGCAATGTAAGTTATGACGGGGTAAAAAACGAGTTCACCTACATTGATTCGAATGGAGATTCAAAAGTGATCAACATTGCTGATTTTGTGAAGCTGAACGAAACGGAGACCACCATCAGAAAAACAGGCTCGGGAAGCTACATTTATAAAAATGAGAAAGAAAAAGAAGTGACCATTGATGTTATCAATGATGTTGCGGATAATTTCCAGACCATAGTGAACAATGAAAAGGTAAAACAGATTATAGAAAACATTGTCACAAATACAGGGGGCAATGTAAGTTATGACGGGGTAAAAAACGAGTTCACCTACATTGATTCGAATGGAGATTCAAAAGTGATCAACATTGCTGATTTTGTGAAGCTGAACGAAACGGAGACCACCATCAGAAAAACAGGCTCGGGAAGCTACATTTATAAAAATGAGAAAGAAAAAGAAGTGACCATTGATGTTATCAATGATGTTGCGGATAATTTCCAGACCATAGTGAACAATGAGAAGGTAAAACAGATTATAGAAAACATTGTCACAAATACAGGGGGCAATGTAAGTTATGACGGGGTAAAAAACGAGTTCACCTACATTGATGCGAATGGAGATTCAAAAGTGATCAACATTGCTGATTTTGTGAAGCTGAACGAAACGGAGACCACCATCAGAAAAACAGGCTCGGGAAGCTACATTTATAAAAATGAGAAAGAAAAAGAAGTGACCATTGATGTTATCAATGATGTTGCGGATAATTTCCAGACCATAGTGAACAATGAAAAGGTAAAACAGATTATAGAAAACATTGTCACAAATACAGGGGGCAATGTAAGTTATGACGGGGTAAAAAACGAGTTCACCTACATTGATGCGAATGGAAATTCAAAAGTGATTAATATTGCCGATCTCGTAAAACTTAATGAAACCCTTACCAGTTTGACCTTTGATACATCAACTAAAAAATTGATTTATAAAGATGAGAAAGGTGATACTAAAGCAATAGACATAAGTACTGTTGTTACTGTTCCTCAACAAGCAGTAGAAGAGTTTACACCGACAAAAGTCGGGCAAACAAGTTTTTCGTTAAATTCAACACCATCAGATTTGTCGGCGGTTAAGCTATTTATCAATGGTGTTAGAATAGACAAAAATGCGATCTCTCTAAGCGGTAATACAGTTATTTATACTCCAGAGAATAACGGATCCTATGCTGTTATGTTAGATGACATCATCCAAATCGACTATTTAAAGTAAAAAAACAAGAAGGAATTCAAATCAATATTTCTAAATACTTGATGTTTATTAAAAGCTGCAAATCTATTTTGCAGCTTTTTTTTTGGAGGGAGACTAAACATAAATTTTTGTTCCTCAATTTATCAAACAAAAAAAGTTAATTCAATCGGCTTTAATTTTAAATATTGTCTAAAAATAAATTTTATGGCTTTTTGCTATTTCTTAATTTTTAATTGACATTTCAATTTCAAGCAAATTAAAATTAGTTGAAAATTGACTACCGTAATTGACTTATTCTGATATTCTTAAAACTTTTACAGGTTAATCAGACTTTATGTTAGATATAATTTTGCGTCATTATTTTAATATAATTTATAAAGAAAATAAAGTGATGAAAAATATTGGTTTGTGCGGATTTACAAATGATTTAAAAGCTAAGATAAAGATTTCTTTAAATAAGAAATTTTATTGCCTAATAGCTTTAATAATCGCAATAATCTTTTCTCCAGGAGCTCATGCACAGTTTGTTAATTACGGAGATATGAAAGTAGAAAAAAGCACTGTTTTATCTGTTTTTTCTGATTATGATAACAAGTCAGATGCTCAATTTGTTAATGATGGAAATGTGTTTGTTTTCAAAAATTGGATTAATAACGGAATAGTGACTTTTACTTCGTCAGAGAATGGCAAAACACATTTCATTGGACAGGATGTACAGCGAATTGAAGGGGCAGGTATAACCAATTTTCAAAATGTAATCTTTGATAATATTTCAGACTTAGTTCCTTTTCAGTTAGGTGCAGTAGTAGCTATAAACAAAAAAGCTGAATTTTTAAATGGTATTATTGATGGTGATGCTGAAAATGGAGAAATGATTTTTAATGAAACGGCGATTCACGTCAATGCAAGCGACATAAGTTTTGTGGATGGGAAAGTGCAAAAAAAAGGAAACACTCTATTTGAATACCCTATAGGTGATGACTTGTATTTTAGGCCTTCTTACAGTGAAGGAGAAACAAATGGTAATGTATACACTGCTCAATATTTTTATAAAAATTCAGGAGAAAATTATAATCACTCAAGTAAAGATCCAATAATTGGTTTTATTAATAATGCTGAATACTGGACAGTAACAAAAGAAAATGGAGGAGAGAAATTGGTGCTTAGCTTAACTATGGATCCAAGAACGACTCCGTCAGAATTTTTCAATCTGAGTAGTGACAAAGAGGCTGTTATTGTACGTTGGGACGAAAGTTCTGGTAAATGGGTTAAAGAAGGAGGTGTCACCAGTGATAAAATGCCAGATGCAATTTTAGGAGCACAATATACACAGTTAGTTACATCAGAAGTAAAAGGTTACGGGATTTTTACAATTGCAATTGCAGACAAAAAAGAACCATTAGATAAAGATTTGGTTGTTTATAATGCTTTATCACCAAATGGCGATGGTATAAACGATACTTTTCATATTAAAGGAATTGATGAATATCCAGACAACACCGTTGAAATTTACAATCGTTGGGGAGTAAAAGTGTTTGAAACAAGAGGATATAATGAAACTGATAACGTATTTGCCGGTTATTCAGATGGAAGGGCAACTGTGAACAGAAATGAAAAACTTCCAACAGGAACATATTTCTATATTTTGAAATATAGTAAAGACAATGTCGCAAAAGAGAGAACAGGTTATCTATATATTAATAATCAATAATTCTAAAAAGAGAATTAAAATTTAAAGTAATGAAAAGAATATTTCAAACAATAGTTGTGATGCTAGTAGTTGTTTTTAGTGCTTCTGCTCAACAAGAATCACAATATTCACAATATATGTACAATACAATGACTTTTAATCCAGGATATACAGGATCAAGAGAAGTATTGAGTGCAATGGCATTATACAGAACGCAATGGGTTGGTTTAGAAGGTTCACCAAAAACAATGAATTTTTCTATTCAAAGTCCAGTTGGAATTCATAGCTCTTTAGGATTAAATGTTCTAAATGATCAAATTGGTCCAACTAAAAATACAGGAGTAACAGCAAATTATTCTTATACAATTTTAGGAAGTACTGACCTAAAATATTCATTTGGTATATCTGGGACACTTGACAATTTCTCTGTGGATTATAGCAAGCTTAACGTTGAATATCCAGATCCGTATCTCACAGGAGTAGAATCTCAAATTTCGCCAAATGTTGGCGTTGGTTTTTATGTGCACTCTTACAATTGGTACGTAGGATTATCAGTGCCTAGATTATTAAAAACGAACTATTTTGATGATACTAAGGAAACAACCTATTCTTCTTCTTCACATTTTTATCTAATGGGAGGTTACGTTTTTGACTTGAATCCTTATTTAAAATTTAAGCCAGCAACAATGATAAAAGCTGTTTCCGGTGCACCAATAGCTATCGACGTATCAGCAAATTTTTTAATCAACGACAAATTGACTTTAGGTGCAGCTTATCGTTGGGATGCAGCAGTAAGCGGACTTGCAGGCTTTCAAGTTACTGATGGTTTAAATGTTGGTTATGCTTATGACTATGACACTACCCACATAGGAAATTATAACTCCGGCTCACATGAGATCTTCTTAAGATTTGAATTGATTAGTAAATCAAAATCAAAAATGATTACACCAAGGTTCTTCTAATTAACGCATAAAACGATACATAATGATGGATAAAAATATAAAAATAGCATTGGTTTTCTTGATGATCTGCTTTGCTGATATTTGTATGACAAAAGCCCAAGATCGAAAAATAGACAAGGCAAATCAGGCATACAATGAGTTTGCTTTTACTGAGGCTGCTAAACTGTATGAAGAGGCGATCAGTAAAGGTAATAGTTCTTTTGATATCTATACTAAATTAGGAGACTGTTACTATTATAATGGTAAATATCCTCAAGCAGCAACTTATTATTCAAAAATTATAAACGCTTCTGAAAAAATAAATCCTGAATATTATTTTAGATATGCGCAGACTTTAAATAATAGTCAAAAATATAGGGAAGCTGAACAAATTATGAAACAGTACTACGCTCAGACAGGAAAAAAAGATTTGAGTGGTAATTGGAATGAGAAAAAGTTGTTGGATGAGATTCAAAAGCAATCAGGTAGATATGTTTATAATGCCGTTGCTATTAACTCTCCATTTTCTGATTTTGGCACTTCGTTTTTAGGAAAAGATAAGGTAATATATTCATCTGCAAAAGATACTGGAATAATTATAAAACCGAAGCACAGCTGGAATAACAAATCATTCTTGAAGCTTTATACTGCGGATGTTTCGAGTGAAGGCGGTCTTCAAAATCCAATTCTTTTGAAGGGAGAAATTAATACAAGGTATCATCAAAGTACTGCCGCAATTACCAAAGATGGAAAAACAATGTTTTTTACGAGAAATAATTATAAGGACGGTAAGCTGGCAGAGGATAAAAATGGGATTTCTTATTTGAAAATTTACACGGCACAGAATATAAATGGTGAGTGGAAAAATATTAAAGAATTAGGTTATCCCGTTAATAGTGATGGATTTTCATCAGCACATCCTGCAATAAATGCAGATGAAAGCGAACTTTACTTTGTTTCTGACCGCAATAATTCATTTGGTAATTCAGACCTATATGTGGTTAGTCTTAAAAAGGGTGGTTTTGTTGGAAACGATGTCACTAAATTAAGTGATGAAATTAATACTTTAGGAAGAGAAACATATCCGTTTGTAGATTCGTCGGGAATTTTATATTTTTCATCAGATGGGCATCCAGGTCTTGGAGGACTTGATGTTTTTGCAGCAGTAAAAGATGATCAAGGTGTTTATCATGTAGCAAATTTAGGTGACGGTGTAAATACTAATGAAGATGATTTTGCATATATAATTAATGATGATACAAAAAAAGGATATTTTTCATCTGATAGAAGTGGTAATGATGATATTTATAGTTTTACTCAAAATCGACCTGTAACTTTTGATTTTGATTATTTCCCTAAAGTGTATGGTACTTTAAAATTTACAACTGGCGTACCAATCGAAAACGTAGCAGTTCAAATTTACAATACTAATGAAGAAATTGTAAAAACAGTTTATAGTGACAAAGACGGTAAATATAATGCAGATCTTGAAGCGTACAAAGACTACAAACTAGTTTATAAAAAAGTCGGTATAGCGGAAAGAAGTCAAGTTGCGCCAACATTTAAACCATCGGAAAGAAGAGAATATTCTTTTGAATTTGTAAATGAAAAAGAGGTTATTGTTGATGGTAATAAAGTACAACTTGAAAATGATGACGATCTAACGCATAAATTAAAATTGTTGCCAATTTATTTTGATTACAATGGTTATAAAATTAGAGAATCTTCAAAAGCGGAGTTAAATAAAGTAGTGGATTTAATGAAAACTCATTCAACTATAAAGTTGACAGTTAATTCGCATACAGATAGTAGAGGACATGACGAGTTTAATATGAAATTATCTGAAAGTAGAGCTAAAGCGACAGTGGACTACATAATAAACCATGGAATTAATTCTGACCGTATTACCGGAAAAGGATATGGTGAAACACGCTTACTTAATAAATGTTCAAATGGAGTAAAATGTTCGGAAACCGAACATCAGCTCAATAGGCGTTCTGAATTTATAATTCAATTTGATTAAAATTCAAACTAATTATTATTAACTGTTGTCTAATAGAGATATTGACAACAGTTTTTTTGCGTCTATTTTGAAATGATAAAAAATATAGTTGATAGAAATTACTTTACTGAAGATTTTTTTACAAAATCATCTGTTGGTTTTCTATTTAAAACTTCTTGATATTTTGAACAAAAATAACTTAGTTTAGTATAATTAAGCTCATACATCACATCTGACAACGTTGAGAATTTACCGCTTTTAAGAAGCTCTTGTGCGAGCTTTATTTTTTCTTCAATAAATAAATTTTTTGGTGTATTATTAAAACGTTTTTTAAATGAGCTTTTGTATTTAGAAGCTGACATTCCTGCCATACCCGCTAAAAAGACTAAAGAAGGAAAGGGACCGAATAAATTATTCATGAGATATTCCTTTGTTTTTTCGATAAATTCATTTTCAATTTCGGTAAGTTTGGCACTTTGTTCCTCCGAATCATAAAATTTATTAAAAAAATTACCTAGTACTTTTAACGAGATACCCTTAATGTAAGAATCAAAAGACAGGTCGGTAACCGCTTTGTTTTTTAAGGACCTAATAAGCAGTATACTGTTGCTGTCAATATTGCCATAATGATAAAAAACTTTTTTGTTCGTGGCCGTATGGTCAAACGCACCTTCCTGTCGTTTAAATTTTTGAATAAAATCTTGCAACAATTTTTTATCTATGAGCAGGCGTAAAGCAATAACCCTTTCATTTACGGTTGGTTTAAATGAGCTTTCTATTTGATTGTCAAGTATAACTAGGTCGAGTTTGTTATATGAACCGATTTCATAATCAATATTATTAATTTTAATTAGATTAATATGTTCACTTAAATCAAAATGAAAGATAAATAATTCATTATCTGACTTTTGTCTAGTTAGTTTTAGTGGGACTTTTGGAGTTAAATCTGCATAAACTGCCGATATGCCATCCATTACTTGTGAAAAATAAAAGTAACCTGTACCGATATCATCTGGTACAATAATTAGTTTATCGTCTATTAATTGTGTGTTTAATTGTTTTACAAAGTCATTTTGCCATTCAGGTGTTAAACTGTAGTAATGTGTAACTCTTCTCATAATTTGATTTATTTCTGGCAGTTAATAGGGAATTACAGTTGCTTATTAAAAGCTTTGGGAGATAATCCAAAATGTTCTTTAAATTTAGAAGCGAAATAAGAATTATTGGTAAAATTAAGCTGATCTGAAATTTGTGAAATAGTTAGTTGTTTCTTTTCGAGAAGCTCTTTGGCAAGCAGTAATTTATTTTCCATAAAAAATACATTTGGAGTGTTTCCCGTTATCTTCTTGAACAAGGTTTTAAATTTTGATTCTGACATATTTGCCATCTTAGCCATCTCTGTTATGCTAGGAAAATGGTCTTTTAGATGGTCAATTAAAAACATTTGAATATTAATAATGTTATCTAAGTCATCTTGGTTTACAGTCTGGATAATGATTCTTTTTGTAGCGATTTTTTTTAGATAATTTGAAATTAGTAAGTGGACAGTTCCTTTTAAATGTAAATCGAAAATTGATCCTCCCACTTCTAATTTTCTTAAATCGCTTAAAATATGATAACTTTCATTACCCATTCTGTCAAAACGAATCATTGTATTTTCTTTAGAATCTATTACTGAATCAATATTTTGTATCACAATATTTTTTTTCTGTACAAAGGCTTTTAACATACTCTTTTTTATAAAAATGCAAAGTGAAAAAGTTGTACTTCCTTCTTTAACATTATATTCAGACTGTAAAGAGCTATCTATTACTGCAAGATTGTATTTCCATCTACCAACATTATACATGAAAAAGTCACTGCTAATTGTGGCTTCACCTTCTGTAAGATTGTAATAGAATCCCACAAAATCATGATTTAAATTTTGCTGTAAAAATTGAAAGCTTTTTTTGTATTGTACATTGATGTAATAGGCAACAATGCCATCACCACAATCTAAAAAGTATCTAATTCCAGTTTGGGTATCCTGAGGCATAATAATAAAATTTCCTTCAATTTTCCCTCCAATTTGCGAGGCATAATGTTCTACCCAAGAAAGATTTGCATCATAATAATGTTTTATTATTTTCATGAAAATGTGGATTTGTTTTATAAAGTTAAGTTTTTTTAAGAAAATAAAGATGTATTTTTGTTTGTAAGATATTGATATTTAGTTGTTTTTGGTAGGATGTGAAATAAGCTAGCTCCAAAAAGCAACGAGATTACTAGTAAAAAAGTGATTTTTATTTAAGTTGAAGTATTTTTGGAATAAGTATACTGTTCGTATCTTTTTTTAGGAATAATTTGGAAGTAAACTTCAAATATGAAGCGCAAAAAAAATGTTGAGTTTTGATAAAACTTATGTTTGTGATCATAATTCTACTGAGTTTTTAGGTTTAACAATAGGGATTTATTTCTTAATTGAATCTATTGTAATATATTTCTGTCTTCTACAGGCAAAAGATGTGCCTGTTTTTATATATTATTATGAGTCAATAAATTATAGTTTTACCTATTTTTTAATATACAAATAGTATAGGTAGATTATGAGCACATGAGGAATTACTCCTCACTTTTTAGAATTTTTTGGTTTAAAGTTTTTCTGTCAATTTGAAGTATTTGAGCTGCTTTTGTCTTATTGTTGTTAACAGCTTCTAAAATTTTTAAAATATGTTCTTTTTCATATTCTTTTAGTGATTTGAATATAGTATCTGATGAAGGAATGTGATATTTTAAATTTTCGGGAATATGATTTAATGTGATTATGTCATCACTCATAATAATTAGCCTTTGAATTATATTTTCAAGTTCCCTTATATTTCCAGGCCATCTATATCGCATTAACACTCCAATCGCTTTGTCATCAATTCGAATATTTGATTTATTATATTCATGCGCATATTTCTCTATAAAAACTTTTAGTAGCGGTAAGAAATCTTCTTTACGATCTCTTAAGGGAATAGTCTTGATGTTTATAACATTTATTCTGTAATATAAATCTTCTCTGAAGGTGCCTTTTGAAACCATATGTTCCAGATTGCAGTTTGTGGCAGATAAAATACGTACATCAATTTTTTCTGGTTTAGACGCTCCAACACGTAAAATTTCTTTTTCTTGAATTACGCGCAAAAGCCTAATTTGTACAGCAATCGGAGCATCTCCAATTTCATCTAAAAAGATAGTTCCTCCTGAAGCAGATTGAAATAAACCGGTTCGGTTTTCTAAGGCGCCTGTAAAAGAACCTTTTATATGTCCAAATAATTCAGATTCAATTAAACTTTCAGGTATTCCCGCACAGTTTACTACAATAAAGGGTTTGTCTGCAAATTTGCCGCTAAAATGAATCGCTCTTGCAATTAATTCTTTCCCTGTGCCGGTTTCGCCTTCTATAAGCACATTTGCTTTAGTATCTTTTACGCGATTAACGATTTCAATTAAATCTTTAAATGGCTTCGAATTTCCAATTAGCCCCTCATAAGGATTTTCGTTTTTTTGTTGCAGAATTTGAGTGGGATTTTTAGAAGCAAAGGTTCTTTTCGTTAACGAATCTAAAATGGCTTTATGAAGTTCATCACTAGTGAAAGGTTTAATTAAATAGTGTAAGGCCCCTGATTTAATTGCGCTGACAGCATTATGGATTGATGGAGCTCCGGAAATGACTATTTTTGGCATCAACGGATAATGTTCTTCAGCAAACTTAACAAGCTCAATCCCACTAATATTTGGCATATTCAGATCACTTATTAATAGATCAATCTCTGCATTTTTTAGGACTTCTATAGCTTCATTTACAGAAGAAGCTTTGTAAGTGCGGTAGTTGAAAGTTTTTAATTGCCTTTGGATTAAATCCAACATATCATTATGGTCATCGACAACCAGTATGTTTTCTTTTTTGAAAGTCATTTGATTTAAAATAAAGGGATCCGAATGGTAAAAATTGATCCGTTGGGAAAATTGTTTTGAAGAGTTATTTCTCCATTGTGATTTTTAATTATACTTTGAACTAGACTTAGTCCCAAACCACAGCCATAATTGATGGGTTTGGTTGAAAAAAAAGGTTCAAATATTTTTTCCTTTATAGAATCGGGAACTCCAGTTCCATTATCTTCAATTTTCAGATATAAATTTTCAGCATCATCTTCGATAATTATTTTGATGGTACTTTTTTCTGGAGAAGCATAAATCCCGTTTATAAGTAGATTAAGTACTACCTGAGTAATTTGAACAGAATCTATGTTAGCCATTATAGCACTGTCTTTGACAATGAGTTCATATTTGATTTCCTTATTTTGAAAATTGGATTTTAAAATAGATAATGAAAAATCAATAATTGGTTTTAATTCTTGAAGCTCCCGCTTTTGTGGCATTTCGGAAGAAAAGAACATGAGTTTTTTTACAATTTCACGCGAATAAACAATCGAATTGATAATAATTGAAAGATCAGCATCGATTTCAGGGTTACTATTTTGTTCTTTTATAAGTTCTGCATATCCTAAAACATTACCCAATGGAGTATTTAATTCATGTGCGATTCCTGCACTCATTTCTCCAAGCAACGAAAGACGCCCCATACGTTCAAGTGCTTGTTGCAATGCTGCATTTCTTCCTAGGATATGGCATTTTTCTATGTAGTTTCCAATTTCGATAGCAATAATCTCGAGAAGCTTTCTCTCATCGCCAGTAAAATCTTTTGTAGTATATTTTTCTGATGGATAATGTACTTTGATGCAACCGTATTTTATTTTGTCAACAATGATCACGTTCGATAGGAAAACGGTATTTTTAGTTAGTTTATCGGTCGTCAAACAGCAATCTTTAATCTCAAGTTCGACTACACATTCTGAACTGTAGCTCCACGCTTTTTTTGTGCTTACAATTATTTGATCAAGCGTTTGAATAGTGATGGAGTTCGATTTGAAGATAGTTTTATAAATGGTATAAAGGCAGGCAAGTTCTTTATTTTTTTCTCGTAAATCTTCTTCGGTTGATAATAAATTCATTGTAAGAAAATGTAGATGATTTTTGAAAATTAGTTTCAAAAGTAATTAAATTATCTGAAGCTAAAAGTAAAACCTTTTTTGATTTTAATTATTTGATATTAAACTAAATACATATTTGTTGTTCTGTCTTATAGTATTACTTTTTTGTCTTTTATGAGCTAGTTTTATGATGAATTTTATCTAAAAAAAACACATGCTTTTTAGCTGTCTTGAAAAGCTCTTTAAGATCAAAATTTTAAAAGTCTTATAGTGATAGTTTAAAAACTTAATGGTCTGTTAGAGAAGAAATGTTAAGGATAAATTTGCTGCATGATTGTATCTCAGACAAAATATGAATGCCACAAATTTTTCTTTGGAGTTTCCATTAAATCTTTCAGAAATAAGAAAGCTAAACAAAATGTATTTTGAGCATTTATTTAGACAACGTATTATTTTTGTATCAATAGCGCTAGTGTTATTTTTCATTTTTTTTGATTTATTCGATATAAATCTGGAGAATGATTTTTTTCTTTGGCTAATAAGAAGCCTAGCTGCAATTGTTTTTTTTGTAATTATTGAAAATTTTTTTGTAGATGTCGTTTCCAGATTTGCGTTTCAAATGGCTAAACGGCTATTAAAGTTTAAAAAGTTGAACAGTAGATACAAATTTGTATTTACTGGATCCAAAGTATGTATTAGATTTCCTTTAGGCAGATTAACACATAAATGGACAACAATTGAAAAGGCAATTCTAACTAAGAATTTTTTATTCCTGTATATAAAGGAAGAGAATAATTATATTATTTCTATTTCTAGAAAAGATTTTGATTATCGTAAAATGGAAGAGCTGTTGGCTTTTGTTGAGCAGAACGTCATCCCTATCTTAAAAGTTTAAAATTGACCCTATAGTATTTATTTTGTGGCGTATTGGGGTTATAATCATTCTTTTACTGATTTAAATTTGAACTGTAAAAAACAAGAGTGATGGCGAAGAAAAAAGTTTTGGTATTTGATAGTAAGGGCATTTTCTTGAAAATGTTTAAAAGAAGATTCAAAGATCAGTTTGAATTTATTGAAGATTCATTTCTTCATGAAACAGTAAAAGAATCTGATCGCATTGTTTATGTTATTTACAATCATAATGAACTGCTTCAATTTTTATCACAGGGCAAAAAAGAAGCTAATACTTTAGTATGTTTATTTAATGTTCAGTTTTATAGAAGTCTGTCATTTTTAGAAGTAACAGATAATGTAATGTTATTTGATGAGTCAAAAACAAGAACTGAAATTTTAAAGGAATTAAAGAAATTTTTTAATAGTAAATTGGATTTTAAAACGGACAAAAAAAAATTTATGCCATCTAAAATTTCGCAGAGAAAATTTCAAGAGTACTATAGGGCTATGTACTTTCTGATGTAATTTTTTTTATTTTTTTATGTTTTTTCGTTTGCACATTTTGTAGAAGATGTTGCCGTTGAAAGCACGATAAATAGTGTTCTTTATCCTGCTTTTTTATTATTTGCAACAATTCTTTTGAATAAAGTTTTTTGTATTAAGTGTTGTTATAACAATTAAAAACATTAAATTGTTCAGAAAAATAAAGAATAAAAAAGAATGAAAAAAAGAGTATTATTTTATCTTCCGATTACTTTAATAACAGCTTTATTCGCAAGTTGTAAAGTTTCTCAAAACGTTTCAGAAAAAACAATAGTTTTAAAAAACAGTAGTTCTTTGGCATTATCGCAAAAAGCTTTTTCTATAAAAAGAGAAAGTATTGGTGAAAGCAACATCAAAGGAACTTTCCCTATTTTGCTTTTTAAAACAGATACAATTCCAGCGCAAGTCAACGATCTTAATGGTGATGGAAAATGGGATGAACTTTTCTTTACCACTGATTTTTTGCCTAATGAAGAGAAAAAAGTACAGTTAAAATGGTCAGAATCGGATCCGAAATTTACAATAAAAACGAGTGTGCGTTTTGGAAAAAGAGAAGGAAAGAACCTTCCTGTTCATCCAGACACACAGGAAGTTTTAATGGCAAATCAGGTTCATAAAAAGCTTGGATATCAAAAATACCAAACAGATGGGCCGACTTGGGAAAATGATAAAGTAGGATTTAGACATTATTTGGATGGACGAAATTCTAAGGATGTTTTTGGAAAAAAACTTCCAGGAATAACCCCAGAAAATGTAGGTATAAATAATAAAGGTGCTGTTGAAGATAATTATCATGTAATGTACGATTGGGGAAGAGATATTTTTCCTGTTGGAAATTCTGTAGGTCTAGGAGGTTATGCATTATTAATTGACAACAAAATAAACCGATTAGGAATTTTAGGGAATGATACAATCAATAATGTGGAGAAGACTACTTTTAAAATTGTAGCTGAAGGACCTGTAAATTCAGTTTTAAGTTATCACTACCAAAATTGGAAAGCTTCTGAAAACCTTTATCAAGTACAAGAAACAACTTCTATTTGGCCAGGAATGTATGCTTATAAAAACACGGTTTCGATAAAAGGCATTAAGGGTAAGGAAACCTTTCTGGCTGCAATTTCTAATTTGAATAATAAAAATCCGCTTCAAGTCATTGAAGCAGGCGATTGGATTTGTTTAATTCAGCATGATTATTTGACTTATGAACGTGAGTGGATTTTAGGAACAGCAATTTTAGTTCCAGCAAATCTTTACCAAGGTTACATCGAAGCTCCTAAAACAGGACAGCTGACAGATTCGTATTTAGCAAAATTAAAAATTGATGATGGCAAGGAAATTAGTTACTATGCAATTGCAGCGTGGGAATTAAGTGCAGATAAAGGTTTTAATGACTCAGTCTTTTTTACTAGTTATGTTACCGATTTGGCTAAACAGCTTTCTGCAAAAGTAAAAGTTGAAATAAAATAAATATAATTAAGAAAGTGCTTTCTTCATATTTTTAGATTTCTCTTTTTTGATGAAAATTGCTCGTAAAGATCTATCTATTGCGTAATTTTTTCTTTGATTGTGGAGTTCTTTCATTTAAAAATTAACAAAAGGAAGCGTTTAAAACGATTATTTTAAATTGAAAAGCTTGGCCAAGGATGCTTTCTGTAACGGATTAAAAAGGGTGAGGATAGAATAAATTTAAAATAAGTGTTTGATTGTTAAGTTGTTGTGTTTTCTGGGCTTTTAAAGAATAGGCGAGTCAATTTATTGTAAAGAAAATGAATGAAAAACTGCATTAAATTTAACAGCAAAATTGTTGTAACTATCACACAAACTTTTATTTTTGTGGCTTAATTTAACAATATATAAGCATGAAAGATTTATTAGTAAAAATCAACGCCGAAATTGAAACATTCAAAGCTGAAGCTGAATCTTTGACTGAAAAAGGAATTAAAGCTGCTGGACCAAGAGCACGTAAATCAACTTTAGAAATTGAAAAACTTTTAAAAGAGTTCAGAAAAGTTTCTATCGAAGAATCAAAAAAATAATACAACTAAAAACCTCGCCTATAAAGCGAGGTTTTTTTTAGGTTTAAAGTAGAAGTATTAATTTTAAGACAGGAAGAAAAAACTTAGAACCTTAGCATCTCCTAATCTTAGTCCCTCAAATAGAATTTCGATCAATAAAATTAAAAGGAACTTTTACTTGTCCTTTTTCTTTGTTCAAAATCATTCTCGCGGCAGTTTCTCCCATTACATTAAAATCGGTAGACATCACGGTAATTCCAAGTAAATCTTTTAAAGGGGTGTCGTTATAAGAAATGACGCCAATATCTTTTCCCAAAACAAACTCTTCGTCACGAATCTGTTTTACTAAATTCACCAGATCAGATTCTTCGATTGTAATAAATAAATCTCCTTTTTTAAGAATTATATCGTCGTAAACTTCACTTAGAATTTCAAAATTGATTTCGTGTTCGACACAAAATTTTCTAAATCCATGCAAAATTCGTCTCGGATAAGGATAAACGGCTTTATCTGGATAAACCAGAATTAAACGTTTGTATTTGGCTATTTTAGAAAGTCCTTCTTTTAGCGCATTATAAATGTCATTTTCAAAATCTTGGTAAATTTTAATAACATCATCGCCAGTTCCTAGTTTGATATTATCTAATACAACCAACTTGTCTTGCGGAATGTTTTTTATAGCATTAACAACTTCATCAGTAAAGCTTAAATGTTTTAATTCATCTGTTTTAAAATGAGTTGTAATTACATAGTAGTCGTAAGCGCCTTCAAATTTATCTAAGATATTTAGAAACAGAGTTTCGTCGCAGTGGTAAATCTGAAGATCAACGTGAGCATTTGCACCTAGAGTATTAATAAAGGAACTATATGTTTTCATTTTGTACGAACTCAATTTATTGGTTAGAAACAAAATATTAACTTTAGATTCGAGCTTTGTTCTCGTAATGTAATAGCCCTTTCCCCTAATAGAAGAAATGATTTTTCGCTCTTTTAAAATGTTATAGGCTTTCTCAACAGTATCCCGAGACATATAAAATTCTTCGCTGAAACTATTGATAGATGGAATTTTTTGATTGATTTTTAAATTTCCGTTGGCGATATTTTGAAGAATGGAGTCCACAATTTGTTTGTACTTAGGAACTCGAGAATCTTCGTCTATTTTAATAAGCTTAATCATGTTCATTGTGAGGAAATTTGTTTCGTATTGCAGCGAAACTCTTTTTAATTCTAAATAATTTTCAAAAAATCTCTTTTTTAAAAAAAAATCAGCGGTGCGGAATCTTTTTTGTCAGGAAAAAGAGAATTTGTCAAGGCTTGTAATCTTTTTTTTATAATTTCTAAATTTTAACCCCAATGCAGAATCAATAATTACGAAATCGATTGCTAAAATAGCCATTTTAAATTTATTTACCCAATAATTGCAGGTCGTTATTTCTAATAATCTTTAGTTTTAACAAAAAATATGAAATACGTAAAGGATAGTACAGGACAGTTTTGTTTTTGACATTCTCTTATTTTACAAAACCAAATTACTATCTAACAAACCAAAAACTAAAATTTATTAAATGGAATCATTATTAGGAATCATTTTTCATTCTATCGGGGGATTTTCTTCAGGTAGTTTTTATATGCCTTTTAAAAAAGTGAAGGACTGGGCTTGGGAAAGCTATTGGCTAGTGGGAGGATTTTTCTCTTGGCTGATTGTTCCGCCAATCGCAGCTTACTTAACGATTCCGAATTTTGGTGAAATTATTGCAGCAGCTTCTCCATCAATAAAAGCATTTACATTTACGATGGGATTAATCTGGGGTATAGGTGGACTTACTTATGGTCTTGGGGTTCGTTATCTTGGAATGTCTTTGGGAAATTCGATCACGCTTGGATTCTGTTCTGCATTTGGAGCTTTAGTTCCGTCAATTTATTACGATTTATATCCAACGGATGGAAAGATTTCTTTTACTGATATGCTTGCGAGTAGTGGCGGACAGCTGGTGTTGTTGGGAACAGCAGTGTGTCTTTTAGGAATTGCGATTTCTGGGAAAGCTGGAATGCTGAAAGAAAAAGATTTTGCTACAGGTCACGAAGATAAAGACAAAGATTTCAGTTTGGTAAAAGGTTTAACGGTTGCTGTTATTTCTGGTATTTTAAGTTCATTCTTCAATTATGGAATTGAAGCTGGAAAACCAATGGCTGAGCAGGCCGTAATTAACGGATGTAACCCTCTTTTTCAGAATAATGTAACTTATATCGTATTGCTCTGGGGAGGTCTTACTACCAACTTTATCTGGTGTCTTTATTTGAATTTTAAAAATAAAACTATTGGCGATTATACTAATAAAGCTACTCCAATAACTAAAAATATCTTGTTTTCCGCACTGGCTGGAACAATGTGGTTTTTACAATTTTTCTTTTACGGAATGGGAGAGAGCAAATTAGGAAATGGTGCTAGTTCGTGGATTCTGCACATGGCAACGATTATCCTGACGGCAAATTTCTGGGGATTTTATTTGAAAGAATGGACGGGAGTTTCTAAGAAAACATTTAGAACTTTCATCTGGGGAATCGGGCTTATTATGCTTTCGATTGTTTTGGTAGGAATTGGTAACTCATTATAAATAATTCAAGAAATAATTTAAAATACTATATGTCGAATACAAACACAATTAATAATATGAATTTTAAGCATGTAAGCTACCTTTGGGATGAAGCTAAGGCAGCAGCATTAGCAGGTGATGAAGTAGCGCTTTTTATTTATCGTTCTAACTTGTTAGGGGCTGATTTAAGATTGACCAACTATGGAGGTGGAAATACTTCTGTGAAAATTACAGACAAAGATCCTCTTACTGGAGAATCTTCTGAAGTAATGTGGATTAAAGGTTCTGGTGGTGATATCGGAACGTTGACAAAATCAGGTTGTGCTGCTTTGTATTTGGACAGACTTCGTAATCTTGAAAATGTTTACAGAGGTATTGAATTTGAAGACGAAATGGTAGAATTATTCAACCACTGTATTTTCGATTTAGCGTCAAAAGCGCCTTCTATCGATACGCCTTTACATGGTTTTCTTCCATTCAAACATATTGATCACTTACATCCAGATGCAGCAATTGCTATCGCTGCAGCGAAAGATGGAAAAAAAATCACAGAAGAATTATTCAACGGAGAAATCGGTTGGGTAGGATGGCAGCGTCCAGGATTTGATCTTGGTCTTCAGTTGAGAGCCTGTTTAGAAGAAGCAGCAAAAAACGGTAAAAAACTACGCGGAATCATGTTGGGTTCTCACGGTTTATTTACTTGGGGAGATACTGCGTTTGATAGTTATATTAATACGCTGGAAGTAATCGAGAAATGTGCTTCTTATTTGGAAGACAATTACGGAAAAACACGTCCAGTTTTTGGAGGAAAGAAAATTGACAGTCTTCCAGAATCAGACCGTAAATTAAAAGCGGCTAAAGTTGCTCCGATTTTAAGAGGTTTCTGTTCGTCAGAGCGTCAAATGATTGGTCATTATACAGACGATGCAAGAGTTTTAGAATTCATCAATTCTAATGATCTTTCAAAATTAGCTCCATTAGGAACTTCTTGCCCAGATCACTTTCTAAGAACTAAAATCAGCCCATTGGTTTTAGAATTAGAGCCAAACGAAGATTTATCTGATGTTGAGGCTATCAAAGCAAAATTAACGCCTGCATTTGAAGCGTACCGTGCAATGTACAAAGACTATTACTATGCATGTAAAAAATCAAATTCACCAGCAATGCGTGATCCGAATCCAGTTGTGATTTTATATCCTGGAGTTGGTATGTTCACCTTTGCTAAAGATAAAACAATGGCGCGTTTAGCATCTGAATATTATATCAATGCTGTAAACGTAATGAAAGGTGCAGAAGCAGTTTCAGAATATACTTCTTTACCGCATCAAGAAGCTTTTGATATTGAATACTGGTTGTTGGAAGAAGCTAAATTACAGCGTATGCCAAAACCAAAAGCATTATCTGGAAGAGTGGCATTAATCACTGGTTCAGGAGGTGGAATTGGAAAAGCTATTGCTAAAAAATTCGCTCAAGAAGGTGCTTGTGTTGTTTTGAATGATATTAACGAAGAGCGTTTAGAAGGTGCTGCAGCAGAATTTGTAAAAGCATTTGGTAAAGATGCGGTTTCGAGCACTTTATTAAATGTTACGGACGAAGTAAGTACAGAAAAAGCATTAGACGAAGCTTCTTTAGCTTTTGGAGGTGTAGATATTATTGTGAATAATGCTGGAATCAGTATTTCTAAATCTATTGCAGAACACACTTTAGAAGAGTGGGATAGATTATACGATATCTTGGTGAAAGGGCAATTTATTGTTTCTAAAGCGGGAATCGAAGTAATGCGCAAACAAGGTTTTGGAGGAGATATCGTAAATATCGTTTCTAAAAATGCAGTTGTTGCAGGTCCGAACAATCCTGGTTATGGATCGGCTAAAGCGGCTCAAGCACACTTAACGCGTTTAATGGCTGCTGAACTTGGAGCAGACAAAATTCGTGTAAATACAGTAAATCCTGACGCTGTAATTTCAGACTCAAATATTTGGTCTGGAGGTTGGGCAGAAGGTCGTGCAAAAGCATACGGAGTTACAGTTGAAGAACTTCCGGCTTACTATGCAAAACGTACGTTATTAAATGAAATCATATTGCCAGATGATATTGCCAACGCTTGTTATGCTTTTGTTGGAGGTTTACTAGGTAAATCTACAGGGAACGCATTAAACGTAGACGGAGGCGTAGCTATGGGCTTTTATAGATAAAGATTGTTTAGGTTTTTTATATAAGTTTGTTTAAGCAAAAGTGGTTTTTTGTGGTCTAGCGTTCGAATTCTTTCGAACGTTAGATTTTTTTAGCATATAGCATTCGTTTTAAACAAAGAAAACTTAACAAAAAAGTGAAGTAAAACCAGAGTACAGTTAATGTAGGTTTTATAAGTTGAAAATATATTTTGATGTGTAAAGAATAGAACGCAGATGGCGCAGATTCGCTATCGCGAAAACGCAGAAAAAAAAGGATTTTTTTGTTTTACGCAGATTTAGACAGATTTAAGCTGATCTAACAGATTTTTAAATGTATTTATAATCTAGAATAATTTAAAAAAGATCTGCATTATCTGCTCAAATCCTTTTTATCCCGATAGCTATCGGGAGCGTGAAACCAGAAAATAAAATCCGCGTCAATCCGCGTCTTCGCGATAAGCGAACCCGTAAAATCCGCGTGCAAAATTTCGCAAAGGCATGTTAAAAAAATATACTAGAAATATAAAATTTATATATTGTAAACTCTATTAAAAGAATAAATAACTATGTTAATCTCATCAAACCACATTGAATCTCATAACGAAGATTTATTAAAAAAACACCAGAACAAATTAGTTTTTACAGCATCTGAAATAAATGATACAGAGGCGATTATTCAAAAATTAATCGACTTTCAAATTGCCATTCCATCTTGGGCTTTAGGAACAGGAGGAACAAGATTTGGACGTTTCGCTGGAGGAGGAGAACCTCGTTCTTTAGAAGAAAAAATCGAAGATGTTGGTTTGCTACACAAATTAAACAATGCTTCAGGAGCGATTTCACTTCATATTCCGTGGGACATTCCAACAAATTATAACGAAATTAAAACATTAGCAACTCAGCACGGATTAAAATTTGACGCTATGAACTCGAATACATTTCAAGATCAAGCAAGCGCTGAGCACACTTATAAATACGGTTCTTTACAAAATGTAAATAAAGCAGTTCGCAAACAAGCAATTGCTCACAATATTGAAGTTATTAAACACGGAATCGAATTAGGTTCTGAGTCTTTAACAGTATGGCTTGCTGACGGTTCTAACTTCCCTGGGCAGTTAAACTTTAGAAAGGCGTATCAAAATACATTAGAAAGTTTAGAGGAAATCTACGATGCATTACCTTCAAACTGGAAATTATTTTTAGAATACAAATGTGCTGAGCCTAACTTTTATTCTACGACTGTAGCAGATTGGGGGCAGTCTTATTCGTATGTTAAAAAGTTAGGCGACAAAGCGCAGACATTAGTAGATTTAGGTCACCACCTTCCAAATGCTAACATTGAGCAAATCGTTTCTTTATTATTGATGGAAAACAAATTAGGAGGTTTCCACTTTAACGATTCAAAATATGGTGATGACGATTTAACAGCTGGAGCATTAAAACCATATCAATTATTCTTGATTTTCAATGAATTGGTTGAAGGAATGGATGCAAGAGGAATGAACCACGCTAAAGATTTGGGTTGGATGATCGATGCTTCTCACAATATTAAAGATCCATTAGAAGATTTATTGCAATCTGTTGAAGCGATTATGATTGCTTACGCTCAAGCACTTTCTGTTGACAGAAAAGCATTAGAGCAAGCGCAAGAAGAAAATGATGTAGTAAGAGCACAAGAAATTCTTCAAAATGCTTTCCGTACAGATGTTCGCGCATTAGTTGCAGAAGCTCGTCTTCGTTCTGGAGCAGCATTAAATCCGGTTGCATTATATCGTTCACTTCAGGTTAGAGAAAACCTAGTTGGCGAGAGAGGTTTAAAAACAATGGCCACTGGATTGTAATAATTATGAGTTATAAGTTATGAATTATGAGTTAAGTAGTTCACAACTTATAACTTATAATTCATAACTCATAATTAATAAAAATGAATGTAGTTGCGATTTTTGATATTGGTAAAACAAACAAAAAGGTTTTTTTATTTAACGAAAATTATAAAATTGTCTGGGAGAAATCAGTAAATCTGGAAGAAACCACAGACGAAGACGGATTTCCGTGCGAAGATATCGAAGTACTGAAAAACTGGGTTTTAGATCGGTTATCTGAAATAAAAGAACTGAAAGATTATGTTTTAAAAGCCATCAATTTCAGCACTTACGGAGCCAGTTTTGTTTATATTGACGAAAACGGAAAAATTTTAACTCCGCTGTATAATTATCTGAAAGATTATCCAGAGGATTTAAAATCTGCTTTCTATGAAAAATATAAAGGAGAAAAGAAGTTTGCTGTAAAAACAGCTTCTCCAGTTTTGGGCAGTTTAAATTCGGGAATGCAGATTTATCGCCTAAAAGAAGAAAAACCTGAAATCTTCGAAAAAGTAAAACACTGTCTGCATTTGCCGCAGTTTTTAAGTTTTCTTTTAACGAATGAAGCTTATGCGGATATAACAAGCATAGGCTGTCATACGAATATGTGGAATTTCAAAAAAATGAAATACCATAAATGGCTGAAAGAGGAAGGGATTTCAGAAAAAATACCGCCAATACATTTTGGTAAAGATGTCATTATGACCCGTGAAAACCTTGCTGTCGGAGTTGGTCTTCATGATAGTTCATCGGCGATTATTCCGTATACGATTAACTTTACTGAGCCTTTTGTGTTGTTGTCTACAGGAACGTGGAGTATTTCTCTAAATCCGTTCAACAACAAACCGCTAACTTTTGATGAGTCACAAAACGATTGCCTTTGCTATTTGCAGTATACAGAAAAGCCTGTAAAAGCAGCGCGTTTATTTGCAGGAAACGAACACGAAGTGCAAACCAAACGTTTGGCTGAGCATTTTAATGTTCCTATTGATACGTACAAAGAAGTATATTTTGATAAAAAAATAGTAGCCAATTTACGAGCGCTTAATTATCAAATAATCTATCCGAAAAAATACAATTTTGATATTCTGAAAGAATGTCCTTTTCAAAAAAGAGATCTTTCGCATTATAAAGATTACGAAACCGCTTATCATCAATTAATGCTGGATTTGGTAGAACAGCAGGTTTTTTCTACCAATTTGGTCATTCATAACAGTCCCGTAAAAAAGATTTTTGTGGATGGAGGTTTCAGCAAAAATTCGATTTACATGAATTTATTGGCAGAAGCTTTTCCAGACGTAGAAGTGTATGCCGCTTCGATGGCGCAAGCAAGTGCTTTGGGGGCAGCGCTGGCAATTCACGATAATTGGAATCCAAAGCCAATTCAGAATGATTTAATTGACTTGAAATTCTATAAACATTAGGTAAAAACGGTCTGTATGTTGTAAATTTGCTGAGAAACGTATTTTTTACATTTTTTACAGTACACGCCTAAATGAACAACACACTAAATACTACAATATGAAAATTGGACTTTTTATACCTTGTTATGTCGACCAATTTTATCCAAAAGTAGGAATCGCAACCTACGAATTACTACAAAAATTAGGTTGTGAAGTCGAGTTTCCGATGGGACAAACCTGCTGCGGACAACCAATGGCAAATAGCGGTTACGCACATTTAACAAAAGGATGCGATGCCAATTTTATTGCCAATTTTTCTGGATTTGATTATATCGTCTGTCCTTCCGGAAGTTGTGTTTTGCATGTGAAAGACCATTTGCATGACGAAAAACAAGAAGAGAAGGCAACAGCCATTCGAAATACAGTTTACGAACTGACAGAGTTTATAACCGACGTTTTAAAAATCGATCATATCGACGGAAGATTTCCGTTTAAAGTCGGAATGCACGTCAGCTGTCACGGTCAGCGTGGATTAAAGCTTTCGCAAATGACAGAATTAAACGCACCATTTTTCTCAAAACCAGGACAATTATTGAATAGTATAAAAGATCTTGATTTAGTTGAATTGACTAGAAAAGACGAATGTTGTGGTTTTGGAGGAACGTTTTGCGTTACCGAAGAAGCTATTTCTGTAAAAATGGGTCAAGATCGTATCAAAGATCACGAAAGCCATAATGTGGATTATATTACAGGTGGAGATATGTCTTGTTTAATGCATTTGGATGGAATTCTAAAAAGACAAAAAAGCAAGATCAAAACCATTCACATTGCTGAAATATTAAATTCACTCGAAAATTAATTTTTTTTCTACCATTAAGATATTAAGTGAATTAAGTTTAGCTTGAAATATTTAATGGTTAATAGATAAGAGATTTAAGTGATTTTAAAGCAAGCTTAATTTTCTTTTAATCATTTAGAAATTAAGGTTATAAAGTTTAGCTTAATTTACTTAATGCCTTAATGGTAAAAACAATTTTTACAGATGTCATCAGAAAAAGTAATACCGCACAGCGAAGCCGCCAGAAAGTTTAATAAAGACGCAGAGCGTGTCAATTGGCATGACGAAACGCTTTGGTTTGTGCGTGCCAAAAGAGATAAATCAGCGCATCAAATTGAAGATTGGGAACTGCTTCGAGAAACAGCTTCTCAAATTAAATTTAATGTGCTTTCTAATATTCACGATTATTTAGTGGAATTTGAAGCGAATGCGCAACGAAACGGAATAATCGTGCATTGGGCAGCCGATGCCAAAGAACACAACGAAATTGTGCATTCTATCATGGCTAAACATGAGGTTAAGCAAATGGTGAAATCCAAATCGATGCTTACAGAAGAATGCCATTTAAATGATTATTTAGCGGAAAAAGGAATAGAAGTAATCGATTCTGATTTAGGAGAATATATCGTTCAGCTTCGAAAAGAACCGCCAAGCCATATTGTACTTCCAGCGATTCATTTAAAGAAAGAAGATGTAAGTGAAACTTTCCACGAACATTTAGGTACAGAAAAAGGAAACTTCAATCCGCAGTATTTAACAGAATCGGCTCGCCAAAGTTTAAGAAATACTTTTTTGACTAGAAAAGTAGCTTTAACAGGAGTCAATTTTGCTGTTGCAGAAACTGGGGAATTTGTGGTTTGTACCAATGAAGGAAATGCCGATATGGGTGCGCATTTAGCAGACGTTCATATTGCTTGTATGGGATTTGAGAAATTAATTCCAAAAAGAGAACATTTAGGCGTGTTCTTGCGATTATTAGCAAGAAGTGCAACAGGACAGCCAATTACTACTTTTTCTAGCCACTTCAAGAAGCCAAGAGACGGCCAAGAAATGCATCTTGTAATTGTAGACAACGGAAGAAGCACGCAATTAGGAAGGGAAGATTTTAGAAATTCTTTGAAATGTATTCGTTGCGGTGCTTGTATGAATACTTGTCCCGTTTACAGACGAAGCGGTGGACATAGTTATCACAATGCGGTTGCGGGACCAATTGGTTCTATTCTGGCTCCCAATTTAGATATGATCAAAAATGCCGATTTGCCTTTTGCGAGTACGCTTTGCGGTTCGTGTACCAACGTTTGCCCAGTAAAAATTGATATTCACGATCAATTGTACAAATGGCGTCAGGTTTTGGTTAAGGAAGGTCACACGCCAACAGCCAAAACAGTAGCAATGAAAACAATGGCAACTGTGCTAGCGAATCCGACAGTGTTTAATATTGCTGGAAAATCAGGACGATTTGTAATGAAGAACATTCCAGGAATGGTTAACAATAAGATGAACAAATGGTACGATCAGCGCGAAATGCCAGATGTTCCAGAAGAATCTTTTAGAGAATGGTACAAGAAAAATTCGAGAGAATCTAAAGATAAAAAGAATGAGTAGTAAAGGCGAAATTTTAAAAAGAATAAAACTGAATCAGCCTAATGAGGTCGCAGAATTGCCAGATCTAAATCTTTTAGGTTCAGAACAATTTGATGTATTAGAAACGTACAAAACCGTTTTAAAAGGTATTGGAGGCGATCCTGTAGAAGTTGCCGATTATAACGAAATCATCAATTACATTAAAGCTAATTATAACTTAGAAAAGAGATTAATCACAACGCTTCCAGAACTTTCTGAAATTGCTTCTTTGGACTGGAAAACGGTTGATCCGCATTCACTTCAAGATGTTGAATTAACGGTTGTAAAAGCACATTTTGGAGTGGCAGAAAACAGCGGACTTTGGGTAACCGATGATGTTTTAGGACAGCGTGTTGCGCCTTTTATTGCACAATATTTGGCAATTATCGTTCATAAAAAAGATCTTGTTCGTACAATGCAACAAGCATATCAAAGAATCGGAAACATGGAATATGGTTTCGGAACTTTTATCGCCGGTCCATCAAAAACGGCAGATATTGAACAGTCTTTAGTTCTTGGAGCTCATGGAGCAAGAGGATTGATTGTATTTTTATTGGATTAAAAGCGAAGAGAAATATATAGTAATAAAATGCAGAAAGGGCGACTTTTCTGCATTTTTTGTTTTCATTTACAAGTGGTTGATTATGTGAAAAAATAAAAAAAGTGATCATGGTACAATTTTTTTATTACTTTTAAAGTGTATAACTTACACTTAAAACCACGCTTGCAATGAAAATCACAAACTTATTTACAATGGCGATAGGAGTATTCTTTCTGTCGACATTAGGAAATGCTCAAACCAAAGCATTTCAGAAAGAAGAATTCAAACAATGGGCTCAAACTCCGCCAATGGGCTGGAACAGTTGGGACTGTTACGGACCAACAGTTGAAGAACACGAGGTAAAAGCCAATGCCGATTATATGGCAAAAGAGCTAAAGAAATTTGGCTGGGAATATATAGTAGTCGACATTCGATGGTTTGTTGAAAACGACAAAGCTGGAGGATACAACCAAACCGATCCGCGTTACGTAATCGATCAGTACGGAAGATATTTGCCAGCCGTAAACCGATTTCCTTCAGCAAAAGACGGTCAAGGTTTCAAACCTTTAGCCGATTACATTCACAAAAAAGGATTAAAGTTCGGAATCCATATTATGCGCGGAATTCCGAAAAAAGCAGTCGAAGATAAACTGCCAATAAAAGGAGCAAACGGAATTACAGCAGATCAGGTATATTCTACTGCAATGCAATGCGAATGGCTCAGGGATAATTACACAGTTCTTGCAGATAAGCCAGGTGCACAGGAATATTATAATTCTATTTTCGAATTGTACGCGCAATGGGGAGTGGATTTTATTAAAATAGATGATTTGTCAAGACCTTATCACGAAGGTGAAATCAATTTAATTCGAAATGCAATTGATAAATGCGGACGTAAAATTGTATTGAGCACTTCGCCAGGAGAAACACCAATTTCGGCTGCTGCACACGTTACAACTCATGCCAATATGTGGCGTATGGTCGATGATGTTTGGGATACGTGGCCTCATATTACACATTTGATGGATGTAGCGCAAAAATGGTATCCATACATCGCGCCAGGAACATGGCCAGATTGCGATATGATTCCGTTAGGACGTATTTCGGTAAGGGGAGAAAGAGGCGAGGACCGAATGACACGTTTAACCAAAGACGAACAATATACTTTAATTACATTTTTCAATATCTTCAAATCACCATTGTTTTTTGGAGGAGATTTGCCAAGCAACGATGCTTTTACTTTATCATTATTAACGAATAAAGATGTCGTAAAAATGCATAACGAAAGCAGTGAAGTAAAACAGCTTTTTCAGAAAGACGGAAAAATTGCCGTGACATCAAAAAACGCAAAAGATGGCAGTGTTTATCTGGCTTTGTTCAATATTTCAGATAACGCTTCGCAAAAAGTTTCTGTAAATCTTTCCGATTTAGGAATTTCAGGTTCAGCCGAAGTTTTGAATATGTGGACAGGCGAAAAATCAAAAATAACTTCAAAAGAAATTGAAGCAGAATTAAAACTTCACAGTTCAATTTTATATCAATTAAAAACGAAAAAATAAAGAAAATGAGTTTAGCATTCTACAATTTTTTAGATATTAGCTGAGAATATTTGTTTCGAAATCAGATCGAATTATGCAAGATATAGATGAAAGTACTGTTCCATTTTGTTGGGCGGAAGATAAAAAGTTTGAATGGGGAGAACCTTACACAGTTTATCATCCTATTTTTAAAATATCGCCAACAAATTCTATATTCAAATTAGAAGATTCTATAACCATAATTGTTGAGAATAATTTGAAAAAACAATTGCTGTCTTTGCATAATGTATTAATCAATTATGAAGAATTTGACAGAATCGAGAATTACAAGGAAGAAAAATTTGATAGAATAAAAATTTTAGGATTGATAGATTTTTATCTTAAAGAAAATGAAGGTAAGTTAACGCCTTATGAGAAATATGACGAGTATGGAAATGAGTTGTATTATATTTCTTCAATAGAGGAGAAAGCAAATAGAAAACTACATTTTGTAAATTGGTCAGAATAAAATTATGGCAGTATTTTCAGATCTTGAGTTAGTAACTTCAGAGGCAATTTCAAAAGGAATATTTCCTGTTTTGATATTGATGTCAATTGCAGATCAAGAATCGGTAAAAGATTTTTTTAGTAGAAATCCAGAACACCGATTTAATAATTTAGAATTAACCGAAAATCAAATCTTAGTAGAATGTTGCTCTGATTACACAGATATTCCAACAGGTAGTAAATTCGATGTAATTTTTGCAGACAGAGATGTTGAGAATTTTATGAATGTTTCTGCAATTTTAGAATATGCAGCTTTCGATAGAAGTTTTGAAGTTGGAATGGTGCCGAAGAAAATTACGTCAGTAGTTGCACTGATAGGCTTTCCAGAGGGCAAACCTGAAATATTAAGTAAATTAAGACCGCAAAGTGAAATGAGAGCGATTAATAAATATGACGAACTTTATTTGACAGATAAAAAAAATCTAGAGAAAATCTTAAATGAATTTGATAAAAGAAAAGAGTTATAAAAAAAAAACGAGGCTTTACAAGGCCTCGTTTTTGATTTTTCTTGATATAATCAAATTATGCAGTTTGATCATCTATAGTTGCATCAGGAGCATTTTTCTTTACAGATTCAATTCCATTTTCTCTAGCTGCTACACTTTCGTACATTTCGCTTGAACCAATAATCTGACCATTTCCAGCTTTTAAATTGAAGTATGGTTTTCCACTTTTTGACTCTAATCTATCATAACGATCATCATCTGGCGCATTTTTTTTAACAGAGTCAATTCCATTGTTGCAAGCTGCTTTTGTTGTATAACCTTCACTTGTTAAAATAGTCTGGCCATTTCCAGCTTTTAAATTGAATTGAAACTCTCCGTTGGCTCTAGTAGTGATTACAAATTTTCCCATGTAGTTTATTATTTTAAGTTAGGTAATATATATTTTGCTATAGATAAAAATACAAAACTTAGTAATATAAATCATACGTCAATTTGAAAAAATGATTATCTTAATACTAATAATTTGTTTTTGCTCAAGTATTTAAAAGAGTAAAATTAGATTCCTAAACGAAAATCAGAAACGCTTTTTTCTTCCAAGTTGATTTCTTCAAAAATACTTTGAGTGCCTTTTTCAATTGGGCATTGTGTACTAATTCCCATCCAGATTTCTTTTGGATAATTGTTTTTATACAAACGAACCATTTGCCAATTCTTTTTATCTAGGGAATAATAACTAGCCACTGTTTTAGTGTCAGAAGTGATTTTCATGTAAACAGAAGGTTCTTTCACAACATCATGGTTATTATCGTCAGAAGTTCCCATGGTACGAACCGTTACAATTCTGTGATTGCCTCTTTCGTCTTGCTCAAAACAGAATTTTTGGTAGAAACTATCATTCACATAAATGTATAAAACACCAGCATTGTATAAGCCTTTTTCGGTAAACTCAGGCGTAACTTTCGCGGTAAGCGTAAAAGGCTTTGTATTGTCTACTTTAGACAAAAGCATTGGCGCGGTAGTATTAGACAATTTTCCGTCCGGATCAGAAAAGTAATCTGATTTTTCGCCCGCTTTAAAAATGACTTTTTCGTTAGCTTCCGTTTTTATGAGCGTATCAGCGCCGTTAACGGCTTTTGTAAAATGAATTGAAGATAATTTAATGTCGCAAGGCGAACCGTTTACAATTGCAGAATCGATCTTTGTTTCTTCTTTCATGGTGTTTTTTGCAGTTTCGTTTTTATTGTTACAGCTCGATAAGGCAGAAAGGCTCAGGATAATAATGGCGTTGTAAAAAAATGTTTTCATAGATTATTTTTTTGGGATAGAAAGTAATATTTTTAATTTTCCAAAAATAGACTTGCTTTAAAAAAGGAGCAATACGTAAAATTAACCAATTACACTTTCTAATGCCGCAAAATTCTTCAATTGAAAACCAATTAATGACCACGTTTTTAGAACAAAAATTTGAGATTGGAGAATCAAATGATATCGAAATGTACAAGCAATTTGTTATCAATTATGTCAAAATAGAGCAATGTGTAGCCGTTTTATCCGATTACCAATCCGACAAAAGTTATATTTATGCAGGAAGTTTTGGTTCTATTTTCGGACTGCCAGATGAAAATGCTGTAATTGATTCTGCCTTTGAAGAATGTATTTTTAGCAAGATAAATTCAGAAGATATAGTTGAAAGACATGTTTTAGAACTTAATTTTTATGAGTTTTTAAAAGGAGTTTCAAAAGAAGAATACAGCAATTATAGTACTTTGAGCCGTCTTAGAATGAAAGATTCTAATGATAAAATTACTTATATAAATCACCGAACGATCTATTTAAACACCTTCAATAATGGCAGTATTTCACTTGCATTGTGTTTGTATTTGCCTTCAACTGATTTACAGCCTCGAACAGGAATTGATGGAAAGATTTTTAATATTCAGACAGGCGAAGTCGTTGCGATTGAAAAATATAAAAACAAAGCAGAAGCTATTCTTTCTAAAAGGGAAGTTGAAGTGTTGACGAATGTTGCAAAAGGGTATAAAAGTGAGCAAATTGCATCAGAAATGCATATTTCAGTTTACACAGTAAGACGTCACAGACAAAATATCATTGAAAAATTAAAAGTGACCAATACGGCTGAAGCTATCCAAACGGCTTTTGTCATGGGAATTATTTCTCTTTAAAAGATTTACTTATTTTTGTTTGGAAGATAATTAATATGAAGGAAATCAGCGAAATTCTTAAAGCGTATTCCGTAGCACAAATAGAAGGAAAAAAAACGGCTTTGGCTACTGTTGTCAAAGTTGAAGGTTCGTCATACAGACAGCCCGGCGCGAGAATGCTAGTTACAGAAGATGGTGTGCTGACCGGCGCAATAAGTGGCGGTTGTCTTGAAGGCGATGCTTTGCGAAAAGCGCTTCTTTCAATTCATCAAAAGCAAAATAAAATTGTTACGTACAACACCAGCAACGAAGACGATGCCGAGGTAGGCTTGCAGCTTGGTTGCAACGGAATTGTGCACATTCTTTTTGAGTATATAAATGATGAGGTAGAAAATAATCCAATTCAGCTTTTACAGCAATTGGAATTAGAAAGAAAAGAGGCGGTAATTGTAACGGTTTTTTCTTTAAAAAGAAATGCATTTCAAATTGGAACAACTTTGTTTTTTAGAAGTGACAGTCCAATTTTAAACCATAATAATGAAGTTTTACATTTAATTTCCGATGTAAAAGAAGTGTTGAAAAGCAAAAAGTCAGTAGTTAAAAAACTTCAGGAAGAAAATGATAATGAAGCTTTAATTGAATATATAAAACCCTATATTTCGTTAGTAATTGCTGGTGCAGGAAATGATATTCAGCCACTAGTAAAAATGGCGTCTGTTTTAGGATGGAAAATTACAATTGGAGAAGGTCGTGCAACGCATGCAACAGTAAAACGATTTCCAAAAGCAAATCAGGTTTCGGTTGTAAAATCAGAAGACTTTCTTGAGAATATTGTTATTGATGATCAAACGTATTTTGTTTTGATGACGCACAATTACAAATATGATTTAGCAGTTTTAAAAGCACTATTAAGAACCGATTTTCATTATATCGGAATTCTCGGTCCGAAATCAAAATTTAACCGAATGCAGGATGATTTTATGGCGGAAGGAATTGTAATAAGCAACGAACAATTAAGCCGAATTCATAGTCCCATTGGTTTGGATATTGGCGCTGAAACTTCAGAAGAAATTGCTTTGTCAATCATTTCGGAAATAAAAGCGACAGCATCGAGAAGGACAGGAACATCTTTAAAATATAAAGCGGGCAAAATACACAATGAAGTACATTATGAAGAATAACGCGCAGCATAAAACCGCTATTGTTGTTCTGGCCGCGGGAAATTCTTCTAGATTGGGAAGGCCTAAACAGTTATTGAAGTATAAAGAATCCACACTGTTAAAAAACACTATTTTAGAAGCTTTAAAGGTTGAAAACTCATTTGTAATAGTTGTAACAGGCTCTAATCACAATATAATCGAAAAAGAGCTTAATTTACCTGAAATAACATTTACTTTTAATTCCGAATGGGAAAACGGAATGTCTTCGTCAATAGTAAAAGGTATCCTTGAATTGTTGCTTCTAAATCCAGATTGCGAACAATGCATTTTGGCAGTTTGTGATCAGCCTTTTGTGACGAGTTCTGTTTTTGAAAATTTAATTTTGGAATCCCATAAAAACAAAAAAGGAATTGCAGCTTCGACTTATTCCGAAACTTTAGGAACGCCAGTTTTATTTCAGAAAAAATACTTTCAAGAATTGCTAGAATTAAAAGGGCAGGAGGGAGCCAAAAAAATCATTAAAAAATATATTCAAGATACAGTTTCGGTTTCCTTTGAAAAAGGAAATATTGATATTGATACAGAGGAAGATTATTCTAAGTTGATCGATCTAAGGGACAAAGATTCAAAGTGACAGAGACACAAAGGTTTCGTTTAATGAAGATTTTCAGATACAGTTTGTCATTTCGACGAAGGAGAAATCTCCGCAAGTAGCTCCATACAGCATATCGCCAATCTTTGCGGAGTTTCTCGCGGAGATTTCTCCTTCGTCGAAATGACAAAACTATGAGGATAGAGGATATAAAAACTTTGCGAACCTTGCGCCTTTGCGGTGAAAAAAAAACTCAAACCCGCAATCGTCCAGCCACTTCCAAAACACGCTCAATAGCAATATCAATTTCCTCAGAAGTAGTAAATCTTCCCAAACTAAAACGAATCGAACTCAAAGCCTCTTCATCAGACAATCCCATTGCTTTTAAAACATGCGAAGGTTCAGTAGTTACCGCCGAGCAAGAAGCGCCATTTGAAACCGAAATATTTCCCAAAGCCAAAATCAGCTGTTCTGAATTTACACCAGGAAAACAAATATTTGAAGTGTTATAAATTCGGTTTTCCCTATTTCCGTTAACGAAAGAACCTTCAAATTGCAATAAACCTTTTTCGAGTTTGTTTCGTAATAGAGAAATTCTATTTTGATCTTTTTCTAATTCATTTACAGCAATTTCCGATGCTTTTCCTAAACCGATAATTCCGGGAACATTTAATGTTCCGCTTCGTAATTTTCGCTGTTGTCCGCCACCAAGAATTTGAGGAGATAATTTTACTTTGGCTTTCGCCGAAACATACAACGCACCAACTCCTTTTGGCCCATAAAATTTATGCGCAGATAACGTCAAAAGATCAATTCCGATTTTTTTTACATCAAAAGGAATTTTTCCAACAGCCTGAGTTGCATCACACATAAAAAGGACATTTTTTGCTTTCAGAATGTTAGAAATGGTGCTGCTATTTTGTATGACACCCGTTTCATTATTAGAATACATTCCGATGAAAACCAGTGTTTTATCTGTTATTATTTCTTCTAAAAGTTGAATGTTTAAAATTCCGTCAGAATCAGTTGGAAGATAAGTGACATCAAAACCAATACTTTCCATAAAACGGCAGGTTTCCAAAACAGCCTTATGTTCGGTTTGAATCGTTACAATATGTTTTTTTTCCTGATCACCAAGACCTTTTATAGCCAAATTGATCGCTTCTGTAGCACCTGAAGTGAAGATGATTTCATCAGCATCAGCGTTGATCAAATCAGCCGTTTGCCAAGCCGCATTTTCAACAGCTTCTTTTACCGTTAAACCAGCCAAATGTGTTCCTGTTGAATTGGCGTACAAATCAGTAAAATACGGAAGCATGGCGTTCAAAACACGCTCATCAACACGGGTTGTGGCATTATTATCAAGATATATGATTTCTTGCTGTGGCATAATCTGGGCTTATTTTAGTAAAAATACAATTTCAGAATTAATCTCTGTGAAAAAATTAACCGCAGGCGCAATGGTTTTGCAAAGAGCGCAAAGTTTTAGTGCGCATAATTTATTTCTCTCGCAGATTTTGCAGATCTAAACAGATTTTTTATTTATTTCTGTAATAAAGAATCTGCGCAAATGATTTCATCATATTCAAAATCTGCATTATCTGCTAAATCTGCGAGAGAAATAAATTATAGACATTAATATGAAATAAAAAACTTTGCGAGTTTTGCGAAACCATTGCGCCTTTGCGGTTAAAAAATAAACGAAATTGTAATTATTCTAAATAAGAGTAATGTTTGAATTTCATAACTTTTTGTGATAGAAGATGATTAAATTTGTTAGAATACAAAAGTGAGTTTGCTAATTTAACAAATAGACTGAATGGCTTCTAAAAAAACAAATCAGGATAAAGTAACGCCCGAAGATTCCAATTCGCGTCGTGACTTTATAAAGAAATCAGGACTTTTTACCGCTCTTGCGCTGACGCCACCTTCATTGGTAATGGCTTCTGACAAGAAATGGGACGAAAAAATTGCGGAGTATTTAGAAACAGTACCGCTTTCTATTGAAGTAAATGGCACAAAACACAATTTAAACATTGAGCCAAGAACCACTTTGTTGGATTTACTTCGAGAACAATTACAGCTTACAGGAACCAAAAAAGGTTGCGACCACGGACAATGTGGCGCGTGTACAGTTCACGTAAACGGAACAAGAATCTTATCTTGTCTTTCTCTGGCAACGATGCAGCAAAATGCTCAGGTTACCACAATCGAAGGACTTTCGAAAGGTAAAAAACTGCATCCAATGCAGGAAGCTTTTATTAAACACGACGGTTTTCAGTGCGGGTATTGTACTCCGGGACAAATCATGTCGGGAATTGCTTGTATCAAAGAAGGTCACGCCAACAGCAGAGAAGAAATTAGCGAATATATGAGCGGTAACATCTGTAGATGTGGCGCTTATCATAATATTGTTGACGCTATAACTGAAGTTAAGGAAGGAGGGAAGGAAATATGAAAAACTTTCAGATAATTAAAGCCTTGTCGTCTTCATCGGCAGTTACAGGAAAAGCCAAAGATAATTCTTCGATGTTTATTGCAGGAGGAACGAATCTAGTCGATTTAATGAAAAAGAATATCGTGGCGCCAGACAAACTAGTTGACATCAACGGATTAGATTTAAAGAAAATAGAATTCTTAAAAGGAAAAGTTTCTATTGGCGCATTGGCTAAAAACAGTCAAGTTGCCGAAGATACTTCTATAAAAGAAAAATATCCTTTGCTGGCATTAGCTTTAGCAGCAGGAGCTTCTCAGCAAATTCGCCACATGGCAACTGTGGGAGGAAATATGCTACAACGTACCAGATGTTCTTATTTTTATAATACTGATATGCCTTGCAACAAACGCACTCCTAAAAGTGGCTGCGGAGCAATTGGCGGTTCGAACAGAATGCACGCTATTTTTGGCGCTTCGGATAGTTGTATTGCTGTCCACCCAAGTGATATGTGCGTGGCTTTGGCGGCGCTTGACGCGAAAGTTCTAGTTGAAGGCCCAAAAGGAAAAAGAGAAATTGATTTTACCGATTTTCATCGTCTTCCTGGAAATACGCCTGAAAAAGACAATAAATTGGATGAAAGAGAATTAATTACTTCGGTTGAAATTCCCGATAATAATTTCACTAAAAATGTTCATTATCTAAAAGTTCGTGACAGAACGAGTTATGCTTTTGCATTGGTGTCTGTTGCCGTGGCTTTGGATATTAAGAATAACACTATAAATGATGTCAGATTAGCTATGGGCGGTGTGGCACATAAACCCTGGAGATTGACTGAAACAGAAAAATTCTTGAAAGGGAAAACCATTTCAGAAGATGTATTTAAACAAGCGGGCGATTTGTCTATGAAAGGAGCCAGAGGATATGGCGACAATGATTTTAAACTAACGCTTGGAGGAAACGCAGTAACAGAAGCACTTACAATAGCAGCATCAAAATAATTAAATTATGAGTAAGACAAGTAATATTAATAGAGTTGACGGATTTGCTAAAGTAACGGGCTCTGCAACTTATTCAGCTGAATATAAAACGCCGGGTGTGGTTTATGCCTGCCTTGTGGGAAGTACGATTGCCAAAGGAAGAATTAAAACCATTGATACTAAAAAAGCAGAATGGGCGCCAGGAGTTTTGGCGGTGATTACGCATTTGAATGTCGACAAACCTTCTGGCTATCAAAAAGCGAAAGACAAACGAAATTTCGGTCAGCCACTTCAGATTTTCAAGGACGATTCGGTTTTGTATTACGATCAGCCAATTGCTTTGGTAATTGCCGATACTTTTGAGCGTATGCGTTATGCGGCAAGTTTAATTAAAGCGGATTATTTTAAAGAAGAACATTCGACTGAACTTCACAAAGCAGCTGATAAAGAAAGAAAAATAGATACCGATAAAGGAAATGATTACCATCGCGGTGAGCATGACGGTTATAAAAATGCTGAGATTGTTTTAGAAACCGAATATACGATTCCAACTGAAGTTCATAATCCAATGGAATTGGCCAACATCATTGCAAAATGGAACGGAAACAAACCGATTTTATATACGAAAAGTCAAGGTGTTGAAGGAACTCGAAAAAGTGTAGCAGGAGTTTTTGATGTTCCTGTAGAAGATGTTGAGGTTCATTCAGAATACATTGGAGGTGCGTTCGGAATGGGATTGCATACTTGGCCGTATGAAATTGCCGCTCTGATTGGAGCTAAAAAACTAAATCGTCCCGTAAAATTAGTTTTGCATCGCGAACAAATGTTTACCAATGTGGGTTTTAGACCTTACACCATCCAGAAAATGGGATTAGGCGCTACGAAAGATGGAAAACTGACAGGGTTAACGCATGAAGCGGTTGCCATGACTTCGAGCTATGAAGATTTCATGGAAGGAACAGTAAACATGTCTCGATTTATTTATGATTGTGCCAATGTTTCTACCCGTTATAGAATTGTGCCTTTGGATACGTGTACGCCAATTTGGATGCGCGGTCCGGGAGAAGCAACAGGCTCTTTTGCCTTAGAATCTGCAATGGATGAAATGGCATATAAATTAAACTTAGATCCGATTGAATTCAGAAAACGCAATTATGCTGAAAAAGATCAGGAACAAAATAAACCGTGGAGCAGTAAATTTCTTTTAGAATGTTACGAAGCAGGAATGGAACGCATTGGCTGGAAGAATCGTAAAAACGAACCGGGTTCTGTAAAAGAAGGAAATTGGCTAGTGGGTTACGGAATGGGAACAGGAACTTTTGGCTGTTATAGAAGTCCAACTTCGGTAAAAGCAAAATTCTTAGCCAATGGAGATTTGGTTCTGCAATGTAGCGTAAACGATATGGGACCTGGAACAGCAACGATGATGACGGCAATTGGAGCAGAAGTAATTGGTTTGCCTTCAGAAAATGTCATTATCGAAATGGGTAAAAGCGGATTGCCAAAAGGGCCAACGCAAGGAGGTTCGGCAACGACTTCGTCTGTGGGTTCTGCGGTGCACGATGCCTGTAATTTATTAGTAAATAAAATAATTGAATTGGGAAGCAAAAATCCTGCTTTGAAAGGAATCGCGATTACCGATTTGACTTTTGAAAATGGAGCTGTTTCTTCTAAAAAGGACAAATCTAAATCGGTTACTTTAGCCACACTTCTAAGCAGCAATAAATTAGAAGATTTTGAAGTAGAAAATCTTTCAAAAGCAGCTGAAGAAGCAAAGAAATATTCGATTTATTCGTTTTCGGTTCATTTTGTAAAAGTATTAGTGAATCCGAATTTGGGTAAAATTAGATTGGCGCATGTGGTTTCTTGTGCCGATATTGGAACGGTTATCAGTCAGAAAACTTCTGCTGGACAAATGTTTGGCGGAGCTGTCGGAGGAATCGGAATGGGATTAATGGAAGCTTTAGAAATCGATCATCGTTTTGGACGCCCGATCAATAATAATTTTGCCGATTATCATGTTCCTGTAAATGCAGATATTGAAAAGCAGGAAGTGTTTTTCGTAAACAAAAAAGATCCAATCAGTAATCCAATGGGAACAAAAGGACTTGGAGAAACGGCTTTAGTTGGAATGGCGCCTGCAATTGCAAATGCTGTTTTTAATGCAACTGGAAAACGTGTTAGAGATTTACCCATTACGTTGGATAAGATTATAGAAACGGCTAAGGTTTAAGCATAAAAAAACAATTATAATAATCCCTTTGAGAGTACGATCTTAAAGGGATTTTTTTGTTGTGAAGAAAATCTCGCGAAGTCGCAGAGACGCAAAGTTTATTGACAAAGTAACCCCATTTTTGTCATTTCGACGAAGGAGAAATCTTCGTAAGTAGCTCCGCAATAATAAGCCAATCTTTGTAGAGTTTCTCGTGGAGATTTCTCCTTCGTCGAAATGACAAGATTGCTTGATAATCTGTGTAATAAACTTTGCGTCTCTGCTCCCGATCACTATCGGGATTGCGAGATAAAAAAAAATCGCAAAGCTTAAAAAAAACTTTGCGACTTTGTGCCTTTGTGGCATATCAGTAAAACTTATTTAACCGTAATAGGCAATTCAACCGTAGTTTTATCCCATCCAATAACCAAATTAGCGATATTACCTTGAGTTGTAAATGCAATAGATAAAGCTTCGATTGGAGTAGAAACTGGTTTGACAGGAACAGACACTCTAACAACGTCTTTGCTTTCGTCATACGCATAACCACCCCATAAATCTAATTCTTTATTGATAATGATTGTCCATTTGTCTTTTTCTGGAATAGCAAAAAAACTGTAGTATCCTGCAGGAACTTTTTTACCACCAATTGTTACGTCTTTGTAGAATTTGATTTCTGTATTCTCGTTAGCACCAACTCTCCAGATTTCTCCAAATTTAACAACATCGCCAAAAATAGTTCTTCCTTTTGAAGAAGGTCTTGCATAAGTAACTTTGATAACCGGATTTGGATTATCTGTTTTTTTGAACTTAACCGCTTTGTTTGGGAAATAAGAAATATCAACAGGACTATTGTCTAGTGGAGCAAATTTCACTACATCTTGTGCCTGAACTGTAAAGGCAGCAAACAAGGTAACTGCCAGTAAATAAAATTTTTTCATAGGATTACAATTTTTAGAATAACTACAAAGTAAGTTAATAATGAAGAAAAATCATATAATCTACAGTCTGTTTTTTGTTAATGAATTGGTAACAGATTTGATAATATAATTTTATTTCCTTTCCAATTTTTGTAGAGACGCACTGCAGTGCGTCTACGCAACGGTTATCCGCAACATGTTAGACGCACTGCAGTGCGTCTCTACGATATGCATTGTGTAAACCCTGTAATAAATTAAAACTCGCTTTTTTTCTTAGCATACCAATTCTGCATAATGTAAAATGCTTTCTTCTTTTCGCCATCATTCGAAATTAAACCTTTACGATTGTAACCGTCCTGAATTCCTGGAAGCAGTCTTTTTGGCGATCTAAAATCAACCAAAATCCACGGACTTGTTCCGCTAAGGTGTGGAATCTTTTCGATCATTTTTAAATTCTGAATGTATAAATATTCCTGATATTCTTCTGTCCAGCGTTCGTTTTTCTCTCCGTGGAAACCTGCTTTAGCATCACCTCCAAATTCAGAAACAATTATAGGCTTATTATATTTTGATTTCCATGTTATTTTTTCCGCATCTTCTAGATTTCCGCCGTACCAGCCCAAATATTGATTGAAAGCGACAACATCTAAAACTTCACCAATTGGATCGTCAATGGTTTCTTTTTTAGTCAATAAAGCGGCACTGATTAATCTTGTATCATCTAACGATCTTGTGTGTGAAGCTAAATTTTTAATGAAAGTATTTCTAGCATCAGAAATCGGAGTTTCATTTGCCATTGACCAAATAATAATGCTTGCTCTGTTTTTATCTCTCGTGATTGAAGCGGTTAGTTGATCTTCTGCATTTCGGTAGGTATTTTTATTCGTAAATTCTACGGTCCAATACACCGGAATTTCTTCCCAAACCATGATTCCCATTTTATCAGCTTCGCGAATGATGTTTTCGTTGTGCGGATAATGTGCCAAACGAACATAATTGCAGCCTAATTCTTTTGCCCAGTTTAGTAGACGTAAAGCATCTTCGGGAGAATTAGCACGTCCACCTTTAGCATTTTCTTCATGAATCGAAATTCCGCGTAAAAAGACCTGTTTTCCGTTAAGCAGAATTTTATCTTCTTTGGTTTCGATAGTTCTAAAACCAATTTGATCTTTTAATTTTTTTCCGTTAAAGTCAATCGTTACCTCATATAATTTCGGATTTTCAGGCGACCAATACGAGATTTTTTTAACAGGAATTTCGAAGTTTAAAATTCCTTGAGCATCTGCTTTTCCTTTAAAATTGATTTTTAATTCTGGAATAGAAATCGAAACATTGTTTTGAGAAGCCTCCAAATTATTGATTTTAATAAAACCAGAAATAACATTGGCATTGCCTTTTTTCAGCTGAATGTTATAATCTTCTATGAATGAAGCTTCCTCTTCAATTAGGGTTACATCACGAGTTATGCCGCCGTAATTCCACCAATCGGTATTAACAGTCGGAACATCTTCTTTATGGCGCGTGTTATCCACTTTTACAACCAAATAATTGCCTTTTGGCTGTACAATCGAAGTGACTTCGTAATTAAACGGTGTGAATCCGCCTTCGTGAGTTCCTAGTTTTTTTCCGTTTAAATAAACATCTGCTTTATAATTGATCGCTCCTAAATATAAAAAAAGACGTTTTTTGGCTGCCAAATTATAATCAAATGACTTTTTGAACCATACGTTTCCTTCGTAATATTTCAGTTCTGGAACTTTTGAATTCCAATCACTTGGAATTGTAATGGTCGGCGATTTATCAAAATCATATTCTACCAATTCCTGTTTGTTTTGAGCATGATAATTACTGAAAAAAGCTCCTTTAGCTGGTTTTTCCTGTTTGTCATATTGATCTAAGTGAAAGCTGTAAAATCCAGTTTGATACGGATCGATAATGTAATTCCACGTTCCATTTAGCGAAGTGGTATTTCGGTTTGACACGTTAGAAATTAAACCTTGTGATTGTCCAATTGCGAATGATGTAAGGAATAATAATGTTAGAATTTTTTTCATTTTGTAATCTTGTTTGTGTAATATATGTCGTCCCTATGGGACTTAATTGGCGTGACGTAATTAATTCCACCGGATTTCATCCGGTGCTACCGATCTTTCGTTCCTAACGGAACTTTTTTAATCTCTTTAATCCATTAATCTGTGGCATAAAAAAACTTAGAATCTTAGTGCCTTAGCATCTTAGAGTCTTTTCAGTCAGTAGGAATCCTCAAATATTCTCCTTTAAAACTTTGATTCAATGCCGTCATTTCGATTGGAGTATTAGAACCGTCAGGAATTACTTCGATAGATGCTTTTCCGTTTGCCATTCTGATGGATTCGCTTCCAGTTGGTGTTCCTTGGTTTTTCAATGTTTTTCCTCCTTTTAAACATTGAAAATAAACACTCGCTTCATAATCGAGACAACGTAAATTGTTATTATCGATTGCAATTGCGGTTACCAAGTAATTTCCATTTTTTAATTTTTCTGATGACAATTGCAAAGAAACCGCCGTATTATTTTTATTGAAACGGTAATTCACTTTCAGCGTATCAGAAACTGTTTTCCCCTCTTTTGTTTTTCCAATGGCAATTAAAACATTTTCACCTTTCGCAAAATTGACCTCCCAAGTTAAGCCATTTGCAGGATAAAGCGCAAGATTTCGCTGTTTTTCGCCCAATGATTTTCCGTTGTGAGATAAAGTCACTTTATCACAATTACTGAAAACGCTGATGGTTCTTGGCGTATTTTCAGGTCCTTGGCGTTCTGTCCAAGTGTGTGATTCGATGTACGCAAAAGGCTCTTTTGCCCAATAACTTTTAAAAACATAATACGCATCTTTCGGAACTCCATTTCTGTCTGTAAGTCCTTTTTGATTCATATACGGAATATCATCTTCTGGACGCAACGGCGTTGCAAAATCCTTAAATGCCCATTGAACATTTCCCACAAAATTTGGGTCATTCTCGGATATATGCAAATGCCAGTCAAACAAATCAACTATATAATTTTCGCTCCAATCGCCAATTTGGGCAATGTTTGCGACTTTAGTCTGAACAATAGCTTCTTCCCAACCTTCGGCTTTTATAACATTTTCTCCCGTAACAGGATTCTCGCTATGACGCCCAACATGACTATCTCCGCCATATTCGGCATGAATAAAATGTTTGTATTCTTTCTTGTAAACATCAATTGCTTTTTGATAGCTTTTGTAGCTTCCAGAATACCAGCCCGACCAAATAGAAGGCGAGAAGACATCTACAATATGCGAACCTTCATAATATTTTCTAATCGCCGTTTTTCTTGTCGGATCGAGTTTGTGTGCAATGTCATTTAATTCCGTTAAAAAGGCATTTGTTTTTTCGGCATTATCGCCGTCAGGAAAATCTGGAAGCCAGTTTATTTCATTTCCTAAAGACCAAATTATAATACTCGGATGGTTATAATTTTGATTGATGATTTCTTCCAGCATATTTTTGGCGTTGGTTTTCCAAACCTCATTTCCAATTCCGCCGCGGCACCAAGGCAATTCGTCCCAAACCAATAAACCTAATTCATCGCAAGCTTTGTAAACTTCTGGATCTTGCGGGTAATGTGCCAAGCGAACGAAATTTGCGCCCATTTCTTTTATCGATTTCATGTCAGCCCAATGTTGTTCGTTGGTCATGGCTGCACCAACTCCCGCTTGTTCTTCATGACGATGTGTTCCGCGAATTAATAAACGTTTTCCGTTAAGATAAAAAGGGCCATGATCTTTAAACTCAAACCATCTGAAACCTACTTTTTCTGCAACGCTGTCTTTTATTTGATTTTTCTCTGATAAAAAAGCTGTCAATCGGTATAAATTAGGTTTTTCAGTATCCCAAAGTTCTGGATTTTTAATGTTTTCGAAAGTGATGGTAGAAGTTTTACTCGAAACAGGAATTGTTTTGCTTGCTACTTTTTTCCCTTTCGGATTTTTTAATGTTATCGTCAATGATAAATCTTTTGCATTATCAGGATTTATAATAGATGAAACAATCTGAACCGAAGCCTTTTTAGCTGAAACTTCTGGAGTAGTGATTTTGATATTGTCGATATATTTTTTGTATTTCGAAACCAACCAAACATCGCGCGTGATACCGCCATAAATAAAGAAATCGCTTTTTTGAGACGGTATAATTTCGATGTCATAACTATTATCCACACGGACAAAAATATCGTTGTTTCCTTCTTTAATCAATTTTGTAATATCGATAGAAAAGCCAATATAACCACCAATGTGAGAACCCGCTTCTTTGCCGTTTACATAGACTTTTGTTGTTACGTTTGATCCTTCAAAGTATAAAGAATAAAATTGATTTTGATCTATTTTAGAGAGGTTAAGTTTTTTTTGGTACCAACTTGCATCGCGTCTGTAACCGGGCATTAAATCGGTTGCATCTTCGGCGTTCCAAGTATGAGGTAAGTTTAATGAAACCCAATTAGAAGCTTTTTGTGCTTCGTTGAGGTTTGGTGTATGATTTTCTAAATAAAGCCAATTGTCATTGATGTTCATTTTTGTCTGAGCAAAACTGCTGCTCAGACAAATTTGAAACAAAACAAAAAGCGCAAAAATTGAAAAAGTTTTATTCATAGTTACAAAGGTTCATAGTTACAAAGGTTCAAAGGTTTTCTGGGTCAAAAGTTCAAAGATTCAAAACCTTTTTTACTATGAACCTTTGAGCCTCTGTACCTTTATTAAAGCTTCTAAAAAATAATAATCGGCGTAGATTATTGGTTCGTCAATTTCGTCGTGTTTTGGCCAGTTCCCAGTGCTGTGATCAAACAAGAAGGGAGCTTTAATTTTAGTATCCAAAATATATTGATCTGTCTGTACCGAGGCCATTAGTTTATCGGCGAAAGCCAAATAACTTTTATTTTGGGTATAAGTATACAATTCATATAAAGCTGATGCCATAACCATTGCAGCTGAAACATCGCGAGGGGCATTTGGAATACTCGGGTCTTTCAAATCCCAATACGGAATTCCGTCTTCTGGTAGGTTTTTATCCGTCATAAAATAATGTGCAGTTGCTTCGGCTTGATTTAAATAAGCAGGATCTTTTGTGTAGCGATACGACATGGTGAATCCGTAAACAGCCCAAGCCTGACCGCGCGCCCAAACAGAATCATCATTATACCCCTGAAGCGTTGTTTTCTTTCTAATTATGCCCGTTGTCGGATTATAATCGATAACGTGATAACAGGAATTGTCTTCTCTAAATTGATTTTTTAAAGTAGTATTGGCATGCTGAATGGCCACATTGCGGTATTTTGGATTTCCAGATATTTTAGAAGCTTCAAAAAGCAATTCTAAATTCATCATATTGTCAATGATTACAGGAAAATCCCAAATTTCTTTGTTGAAATCCCAAGAACGTATTGACCCTACTTTTGGATTAAATCTTTTGCATAAAGTTTCTGCGCCTTTAACAATTACCGCTTCGTATTCTTTCTTGTTTTCCACTTTTAGAGCTTCTCCAAAACTGCAAAACACTTTAAAACCTACGTCATGCGAATTACTATTGACACTTTCCTTTTTGCTGAAAGGAGTCCATTTTTGAGCTTGTTCTTTGTATTTTGAATCGCCTGTCAATCGGTATAACTGCCAAAGATTTCCAGCAAAGAAACCGCTTGTCCAATCTCTTGATGGCACTTTGCGAATCTCAAGAGTTTTGATATTCATACTTCTCGGCATCGACATCGAATCGACTGGATAATCGAGCAACATTTTGTAACGCGATTGCAGTTTTTCTGTCGCTGCAGAGGTAGTTTTTGGTTGAGAATTAATTCCGGACTTGCATGCTGTTACTAGCGATGCAAATCCAAGAATTAAAGAAATGAAACTGACATTCTTCATATTAAAATAATATATATTGTGATATTTTGGACGCAGATTGGGCGGATTCGCTATCGCGATCCCGATAGCTATCGGGAGCTGATTTGCATGGATTTTTTTATTTCACGCAGATTCTACAGATTTAAGCTGATTAAAATTGATTTTTTAATGAATCTGCTCCATCTGCTTAAAATCCTTTTAAATCTGTGTGAAACCAAATGCGCCTAAATTTTTTATACTCTCGCAGATTTGGCAGATTTGGCTGATTTTTTTATTTCACACAGATTTTAAAAAAAAATAATCTGCTCAATCTGCAAGATCTGCGGGAGACCAATTATGCGTCACACAAAAAAAAATCCGTTTAAATCAGCGTTTTTGCGATAGCAAATCCGTTTCATCCGCGTTTTAATTTTTTTCTCTCGCAGATCTTGCAGATTTGGCTGATTTTTTCTTTCGCGCAGACTTTTAAAAATCTAATAGATAAATAGATTTTTTTAAATTAAATCTGTTCAATCTGCGTGAAACCAAATAATGCGTTAAGCAATAAAAAAATCAGTGTAAATCCGCTCCCGATAGCTATCGGGATTGCGATAAGCAAACCCGCTTCATCCGCGTCCTAAAAATTATTAATAACCAGGATTATTCGGTTTTAAATTCGGATTTATAGCCAATTCTGTTCCAGGCAATGGCCATAAATAATCTCTGTTTGGATCAAAATTAGCATGAGGCTCTAAACCGTTTGGTCCAAAAACTTCTGGTCCGATTTTAAGCCTTTTGATGTCGTACCATCTTACATATTCAAAAGCCAGTTCTAATCTTCTTTCGTCGATTACTATTTTTCTAAAATCACTTTGAGAAAGATTAGGTGTTACGTTTGCTGGAAAAGAAACCAGTTTTCCTGCTTTGTTTCTTGCTCTTGCGCGAACACGGTTTACATAACCATCCGCTTCTGTAGTTCCTGGACTAATTTCGTTTAAAGCTTCGGCAGCAGTCAATAAAACTTCTGCAAAACGCATGGTGATATAATTGTGCTGAGAAGTTCTTCCGTTAGCACCAGCTTTTCCCGGAAAACGGAAATATTTCGCAATATGCGGACGAGGTGCTTTTTCGTTGTCGCTTGAAGGATAAACCTGTAAAGCTCCGCCTGGGCCTGTTTTCTTTCTAATGATGGTATCAAAACTTACCGCTCTTCTGTAATCTCTCTGATCCCAAGTGTTGAAGACTTTTAAAGAAGGAACAGCAACAGAGAAACCTTGTCCGTAGCTATAACTATCATCTTTCAATGATCCTGTGAAAAATGCAGTATAATCTTGACCGTAATTTCCTGAAGTCAAGTTATTAAAGTCAATTGTAAATAATGGTTCTTTTAGTGAAGCTGTTTTAGTCGCGTTGAACAAATCTTGAAAATCAGCATCAAGACCTAAACCAAATTTGGCTTCGTTTGTAATTACATATTTCGCCTCGTCATACGCTTTTTGAAAATTTCCTAAAGTCAAATAAACGGAGGCTAAATATCCAGCTGCAGTACCTTTTCCTGGAATTGCTTTAACTTTTGGTTTATCATCCAACCATTGTTTTGCAAATTCTAAATCGGCAATAATTTTTGGATAAACTTCAGCTTCTTTGGTTTTGCTTAAAGAATTTACTTGCGATACATCATTCACAACAAAATCTACATACGGAATATCACCAAAAAGACGGACCAAATGATAGTACGCAAATGCTCTTGCAAAATAAGCTTGCGCCACAATAGCATTCACTTTTGCTGGATCTCCAGGTGTTTTTTTAGCACCTTCAATCGCTTGATTTGCTGCAGTAATGATAACATACGATTGAGGCCAAAAGTTGGCTACAAGCGCGTTGGTATCGTTCATAGACATGTCGTTTACGTCAATACGCGCTGCTTGTGTGGTTCTATCGCCAATATCGGCCATATCATCGCGAAGCATAAGGGCAATTGTAAATTCTCTTCCCCAATAATTGTTGTGGGCAATGTTGGCAAAAGCACCATTTACAGCAGCCTGCAAATCGTCTGTATTATTAAAAAAGTTTTCTGGACGAATAATTCCTACCGGTTTTTCTTCTAGATCAGAACAGCTGAAAAAAGCAAGTGTTCCGAAGCAAAGAAGAGCTATATATTTTTTCATAGTTGTATTAGATTAAAATTTTAAATTGAATCCTGCTGTAAACGTTCTTACGTTTGGATATCCTCCGTAATCCAATCCTAAATAGGTATTACTTCGCGAGTTTGTGTCGTTTAAGTAGTTTGTCTCTGGATCTGTTCCTGGATAATTGGTAATCGTCCAAAGGTTTTGCGCACTGATGTAGAAACGAACTTTGCTTAATCCCATTTTAGAAACTACTTTTTCATCTAAACTGTAGCCTAAAGAAATGTTTTTCAAACGAATGTAACTTCCATCATAAACAAATCTTGAAGTAATTCTTTTTGTTCTTGCTGCATTTGCAGGAACATTTGTATCGGTATGAGTGGGTGTCCAAGCATCCAGAACTTCTGTTGTCGCATTGTTGTTTCCAGAAGCCAATTCCATCAAAGTATAATTCAAGATTTGGCCTCCTTCAGAACCTTGAAAGAAGATGTTCAAGTCTAGATTTTTATAAGTGAAATCATTGTTGAATCCGAAGATGAAATCTGGATTCGGATTTCCGATAATCGTTTTATCTTGAGAATCTAGTTTTCCGTCGCCATTGTAATCTCTAAATTTCTCGCCTCCTGGAGCTGTTTCAAAGTTTCCTGGCAACACTGTTTCTCCCTGCTGAATTACACCATCATAAATAAATCCGAAGAAAGATCCAACAGGCTGACCTACTCGTAAAACTTGAGATTCAGTTGCTAAGAAATGCCCTGGTGCAGAATTGATTAAAAGATCTTTATTGTCGGCTAGTTTTAATACTTTATTTTTGTTTGAAGAGATATTAAAGTTGGTTGACCAAGTAAAATCAGCACCAATAAAGTTTCTGCTGTTAATTGCTAATTCCCATCCTTTATTTTCTAATTCACCTACATTTTGAAGCTGAGAAGCAATTCCAGAAATTCCTGGCAATGGTCTGTTGAACAACAAATCTTTTGTAATGGTTTTATAATAATCTGCCGTGATACTGATTCGGTTATCAAACAAACCTAAATCAATTCCGTAATCTTGCTGATAAGAGGTTTCCCATTTTAAGTTCGGATTATCCAATGAAGTTAACTGAACCGCATTTGTAATCACGTCACCGCTCACATAGTAAATTTCAGAAAATCTAGAAAGAGTAGAGTAGGCTCCAATTGAAGGATTTCCTGTTGCTCCATAACTAGCTCTCAGTTTTAAGTTTGAAACTGTTTTATTGTCTTTCAAAAAGTTTTCTTTACTAATATTCCATCCAATTGCTCCAGAAGGGAAAGTTCCGTACTTGTAGTTTTTACTAAAGCTAGAAGAACCATCTCGTCTCGCTGTGAACGTCACTAAATATTTATCAGCATAATCGAAATTCAACCTTCCGAAAGCAGAAATCAATTCAGTTTCAGATAAACCAGAATCAGGTTTTAAGAAAACAGTTCCAGCTCCTAAATTTCGGTATGAATTGGTATTCGTTAAAAATCCTCTTGAAGCGGCATACGAATTTTCGTTTTTATTCTTTTGATATGAGTATCCGCCTAAAACCGTCAACATTCCTTTATCGATAATTTCGCGTTTAAAGGTTAAATAATTTTCGGTCAAGAAAGATGAAAATCTGGTGTTGTTTACAGAAGCTTCTCCTTTAATATTTTTTCCTGCAATTAAAGTGGAAGGAATAAATCTTCCTGTTTGCGAATTACTGTCTGTTAAGCCTAAAGTCGTTTTAAAATCCAGATCTTTTGTAATTTGATATTGAGCGAAGAAATTATTTCGGTTGGTAACCGAAACGGTTTCTAAGATATTTTCCATTGCTGTTGCGTACGGGTTATCAATATCATCACCAATTGGAGCCGTTGTGGTATACGTTCCATCAGCATTATAAATTCCTTTATCTGGCATAAAACGATATGCAGAAGCGATTACACCAGCAGCACCAGTTCCTCCAGCGCTTGTCTGGCTTACGATTCCTTCCTTGTTCTGTTTGCTTGTAAAAGTATTTAATCCCACTTTAAATTTTGGAGACAAATCAGCTTCAAGATTACCTACAATGGTATATCGGTCAATACCAGAGTTAATTACAACTCCATTTTGGTTGAAATACGTTCCAGAAACATAATATCTTATATTTTCTGATCCGCCTGAGAAAGATAATTGTGTATTCGAAATCATTCCGTCACGATAAATCACATCTTGCCAATCTGTATTTGCAGGACCTTGCGTATGCGTAGTAAAACTTTTGCGGTAAGCGGCAAACTGATCGGCGTTTAATAAATCTAGTTTGTTATTTACCGATTGCACAGAAGTCGAATTGCTAAACTCAATTACCGGTTTTCCTGATTTTCCTTTTTTGGTCGTTACCATAATAACCCCATTTGATCCGCGAGAACCGTAAATTGCCGTTGCTGAAGCATCTTTTAAAACTTCAATAGAAGCAATATCTTGCGGAGCTGGCATAGAAACACCTGCAAAACCATCTACAACGATCAAAGCATCTCCACTAGCATTAATAGAAGTTCCTCCACGAACCCTGATTTTTGTTGGAGCTCCTGGTTCGCCGCCATTATTGGTCATTACCGAAACACCAGCCGCACGGCCTTGCAGCGCTTGTTCTGCACTTAAAACAGGATAAGCCGTTAGTTCTTTTGCCGTTACAGAAGACACAGATCCTGTAATGTCACTCTTTTTACGTGTACCGTAACCTACTACGATAACTTCATCCAATGCTTTTGTATCTGGTTTTAAACTTACATTGATTACATTTTTAGTCCCAACTGGAACTTCGACAGTTTGAAATCCGACGAAATTGAAAACTAAAACAGCATTTTTTTCTCCTACTATCACAGTGTAATTCCCATCCATATCGGCAGAAGCGCCCACAGAAGAATTCTTGATATAAACATTAGCACCAGGAAGTCCGAGTAAATCTTCACTAGAAGTTATTTTTCCAGTCACTTTTCGTTCTTGTGCATGCATCACGACATTTACTAGTAAAAAAGATACCAGTAAACACCATCTAAACGATTTGTTTTTGTGGTTTGTAAACATTCATTTTTTGGTTTTAAGGTTAATAAGTTAGGTAAGATAGAAAAGCAGTAAACTCATTCCGATTATGATAATGACAAACAAAATTTGCAGCAATAAGAAGTTTGGTTTTTTGATTTTCATATCGCAAATGTATACTTGAGAAAAGAAATAGAAATACAAAAAAGGGTATCCAAAAATACAGATACCCTTTTTTAAGCCTTTAAAAATGCGGATTGTTTATGTAAGATGTGAAAAATGTGAAATGTGAAATGTGAAATGTAAAAAGTAAAAGTGAAAAGTAAAAGTGAAAAGTGAAAAGTGAAAAGTAAAAAGTGAAAAGTAAAAAGTAAAAAGTGAAAAGTAAAAAGTGAAAAGTAAAAAGTAAAAAGTGAAAAGTAAAAAGTGAAAAGTGAAAAGTGAAAAGTGAAAAGTGAAAAGTGAAAAGTAAGAGATACTAACATTTCACATTTCACATCTTACATTTTCACATCTTACATTTCACATTTCACATTTTCACATCTCACAAGTTTTATAAAATTTGTCGGCGTATTGAGATGGAGTCTCGCCGTATTTTTTCTGAAAGCATTTGCTAAAGTATTTCGGATTATTGAAACCGACTTTATAACTAATTTCAGAAACGGTTAGTTTGTTTTGTTCTAATAATTGAGCGGCGCGTTTTAATCTGATTTCATGAATAAATTCGTTTGGCGTGCAATTGGTCCAAGCCTTAATTTTTAAAAACAGCATCGTTCGGCTTACGCCTAATTCTGAACAGAAAAACGGAATATCAAATTGTTCGTTTGAAATATTTTCTTCCACAATTTTGAAAGCTTTCTTCAAGAGTTCTTCATCCAGAGAAGAAACGGTTATTTCTGACGGAATAAAACTGTCTTCGCTAGAAAATTTGATTCGTAAACGTTCTGTTGTATTTAAAAGATTTTTAACGCGAAGTCTAAATTCCATTAAATTAAATGGCTTACTGATGTAATCGTCGGCACCACTTTCCAATCCTTCAAATTTGTAAACCAAGGAAGATCTAGAAGTCAGCAAAATAACTGGAATATGGCTGGTTTTGATATTTTCTTTAATTTTAGAACATAATTCAGTTCCAACCATTTCGGGCATAATAACGTCGCTGATAATTAGATTCGGAACAAATTTTAAGGCTTTTTCTAAAGCTATTTTACCATTTTCAGCTTCAATAATGTTGTAATCTTTTTTGAGAAGGTTTTTCATGAACTTTCTTAAGACTTTATGATCTTCAACAAGTAAAATGGTTTGTTTTTCTTCGTTGACAATTAAATCTTCAATATCGTCATTTTCGATTATTTCTGAAGGTTCTAATTGAGCATTATATTGTTCAATATCATCACTGATTTTAAAATCAGGAATAATTTCGCTGTCAAGCAGATGTTCACGACCCAAAGGTAAAGTCACTTTAAAAATAACCCCGCCAGTAATTTTGTTCGTAACATCGATTTTTCCTTTATGCAATTCGACAATGTTTTTTACGATTGAAAGCCCAATTCCAGTCCCTTTATTGTAGTTTTTCTGAACTTGATTGTGCATCGGAATTTCAAAAAACAAATCGAAAATCTTATCAATATGTTCTTCAGAAATGCCTACGCCAGAATCTTCAACTGCGATAAAAAGATTTTGCTGATCGTGATTGATTTTAATTTTTATAGCACCGCCTTTTGGAGTGTATCTAAATGCATTTGAAATCAGATTATAAAATACGCGTTCGAGTTTGTATCGATCAAAATAGACCAGAATTTCTTCGTTTTCAGTTTCAAACGTATAATCGTAACCGCCATCTTTGGCATATTCGATAAACGATAAAAAGATTTCTTTGGTGAATTTGACAATGTTTCCGTTTGCCGATTCCAATGTAACCTGATGATTTTCTAGTTTTCTAAAATCCATTAAACGATTAATCAAACTCAATAAATGATTCGCGCTTCCTTCAATGACCAAAAGCTTTTTGTACATTTCATTCGTTCCGTTATAATCAGCTAAAATTTGCTGTAGCGGACCTAAAATCAAAGTTAAAGGCGTTCTAAATTCATGCGAAATATTGGTGAAGAAATCCAGTTTCAGTTTATTGTTTTCTTCAATTCGCTGTGTTTCCAGATACTCCAATTCTAGTTTTTGTTTCAATCTGGCTTTCGATTTCATAATCCAAATCAAACCATATAAACCCAAACCAATTATGATTCCGTACAGCATAAACGCCCAAATACTGCGCCACGGAGCTGGATTTACTACAACGGTTAAAGTCGTTGGATTCTGATTCCAAACACCGTCATTATTTGCGCCACGGACTTCAAACGTATACGTTCCTGGATTTTGAATGGCAAAATTGGCTTCGCTGTTTTTAGTTGTTGTCCAGTTATTTTCTAAACCAACCAGACGATAACTGTATTGATTGTTTTTGGATCGAATGTAATTTGGAATCGCAAAACTGATCGAGAAATTCGCCTTATCATAATCCAAAATTATTGTTTTGGTAAAACCGATGCTTTGTTCTAAAATTCCATCTTTGTCATGCGCGTTTACCGTTTCGTTTTTAATTTTTAAATCAGTAATTAAAACCTGTGGAGCATAATTGTTTAAAGAGATTTTTGTTGCATCGAAAAAAGTTGCACCAGACGGACTTCCGAAATAAAACTGGTTAGATCCTAATTTTAAAGCCGAATTATCGTTGAATTCGTTACTCGCCAAACCATCTTTCTGATCGTAAATTACAACTGATTTTTTAGTCTGGTTGTATTTAATAATTCCTTGATTGGTGCTAATCCATAAGTTTTTATCGTCATCTTCTAAAATCGAGTGAATAGAAGTAATGACAGTATTTCCAATTCTAAGATTGATTCGATTGAATTTTTTTCCGTCAAAATAATGCAATCCTTTGGCTTTTGTTCCAACCCAAATTCTGTTTTGAGAATCTTGAAATAAAGTCAAAATATCATCGCCAGATAACGACGAATGATCGTAAAAGAAATGTTGTATTTGATATTTCTTCGGATTAAAATTTTGAAGCGGAATACGGTTTAAACCGTTTTGAGTTCCCAACCAGATTGAATTTTGTTTGTCAATCAAGATACTGCGAACCATATTATTGGTTAAAAAGACAGGTTTTGTATTGTCATTGCCAATAATCTGAAATGTTTTATTAGCGGTATCATAACGAATTAAGCCTTTACCAAAAGTCCCGATCCATAAGATTTTATTTTCCGCTTTAAGCGAATAGACACCACTTTCCTTTAAAAAATCCTTTAAGTCGGGAGCGATTCTATTGTCTTCAATTTGTTTCGAAACCGTATTATAGGCCGATAATCCTTTAGAAAAAGTTCCAATCCATAAAATATGATCGTCTGAAAGGCACATGGCTTTAATGTCATTTTTATTAGATTGCCCAGTTTTGCTGTTGATGTAATTTACAGTTTCGTTATTTTTATTGTAAATCGTGATTCCCCCGCCTTCAGTCCCGAAATAAATATTTTGGTTTTTATCTGAAATAATAGAACTTACCACATCAAAACTCATCGGAATCTTTTTTGAATTCTGATTGTAATTAGAGAAATTTACATTTGAAACATCCCAAAGATTTACGCCTTTGTAATAACAGCCAATCCAGATAGAACCTTTCTTGTCCATAAAAACCGACTTTACTTTGTCGATTCCGTTGCTGTTGTTCGTATTGTTGATCTTCTGCAGACTTTTATCTTGTCCTAAAATGTAAATTCCGTCGTAAGCGCCAATCCATAAAGAACCTTGGTTATCAATTACTAAAGAACGAATGTCGGTATTGATTTCTCGATATTTTTCAGTTGGTAAAAAAGAAACAAAAGCTTTTTCTTTCAGATCAAATTTTAAAAGCCCTTTATTTTTTGTTCCGACCCACAAACTGCCGTCTTTCTCTTCGATTATCGATTGTACGTTTAATAAATCGGTTGTATTTAAAGGATAATTTTTAAAGCTCAGTTTACCGTTTTTTCGATTTACGAGCTGACATAACCCCTTTGTAGTTCCAATCCAGATTTCGCCTTTTTTGGTTTGTAAAATGCTGAGAATATTATTGCTAGGAAGAGTAGAAGCATCCTCATCTGAATGGAAAACTGAGCTAAACAATCCTGATTTTTTATTGAAAATAGTAAGTCCTTTTGAAGTTCCAAACCACATTTCGCCACCAATTTCTCTCATGCTCCAAACGGCATTGTTGCTAATTGTATGATTGGCTTTGGTATGAAGATACCTTGTAAAACGATTCGAAACAGGATCATAACAATTCAATCCATTATAAGTTCCTACCCAGATTTTTCCAGAATTATCTTCTTCAATAGCCAAAATATCATTGTTGCTGATGGAATATTTATTGGAAACATCATTCCTAAAAATGGTAAATCGGCTTCCATCATATTTATTCAAGCCATCGCGTGTTCCAAACCACATTTGCCCCAATTTATCTTGATGAATAGCAATGACAGAACTCTGCGAAATTCCATCAGTAGTGGAGAAATTTTTAAGGCGGTATTTATTTTGGGAAAACAGATTTCCTGAAATAAAAAGTAAAACTAGAAAGACGCTCGTGTACTTCATAGTGAGGGTTTTTAGGTTCAAAGTTGCAGAGTTTTTTGCTTGTTATTTTAGTCTCGCAAAGTCGCTAAGACGCAAAGTTTTTATTGTTTATTTAAAAAAAAATAACTACTGTATGTCATTTCGACGAAGGAGAAATCTCCGCAAGTAACTCCGCTGCAATAAGCCAATCTTTGTAGAGCTTCTCACGGAGATTTCTCCTTCGTCGAAATGACAAAAATGAGAAAAACTTCGCGTCTTAGCGACTTTGCGAGATTATTTCAATCGCCTTATCAGCTGATAATCATACAATGAAGGAATCTTTTCTATCGGCGTATTCAAAAATTCAATATAAGGATCAATGTCGTATTTGATTTCAAATTTTGTATTTCCGTGAACACCAATAATTCTGGCTAAAGCGCCGTCTTTCATGCCATACAATAAAACAGGTTTTGAGGCATCTGGATTTTCAACTTGAACGTTTAAATTCCAAAACGTACTAAAAGGTCCGTGTGAAGGTTTCCAGTAATCGGCTCCGCCACCGCCAAATAAAGCGTAGCTATTGTTTTTATCCGCTTTTAAATGAACGGTAATATTATCAAATAAGTTTTGATGATTCGCTCCCGAATGCTGATCTAAAACTGGATCTGTAAATATCTCACAGTTTTGATATACATTTTTAGTAGCAAAAGTGTTGAAGCTTAACGGATGAACGGCTGAATTATAGATTTTCAGATTCTTAACCAAAATATTATGTACGCCGCCTAAAGTTACGGTATAATGTGCTAAATGCGGGCCATCTGTGGTAATATCTTCGATTGTAGTATTAGCTACTTCTTCCGCCAAAATTCCACTATCAGCATTGGTGATTTTGACATCTTTTACCCAACTATTGAAAAGACGAGTTAAGAAAATCCCATTATTTCCAGGTTCAACGTGATGCGCAACTCTTGGAATATCAGGAAAAGTAAAACGAAGATGTTCGATTCCGACTTCGGTTAAATGTTTCCATTCTACCAATTGCGCTTGATAACTTGGTTTTATCGAAATAGTTAAAGGTGTTTTTAAAGTGATTTTTGAACCCGAAATTTTATTGATTTCAACTTGCTGTCTCACAATCGGAAGTTTTGGAAATTTCCAATGATGGGAACCCGGTTTTACTTTGGCGCCTTGATATAAATCTTTTATGATTTCGCCATTTTCACCGTCTTTATTAAACAACTGCAATTCGACAACATCGCCAACTTTCAAATTTTTTATATCTGAAACGGTAATAACATGTTCACCCATTTTCCCTGAACTGACTTTCGCCAATGGATTCGATTCCGGTTCATATTTATCCAAATATGATTTCACACGTTCGCCTCGAACTTGAGTCCAAATAAAACCGCCAGACCACGCATATTGCGAGAATGGAAGATCAATATTATTTTCGGTTTCGCGTTGTCTTTTGTCGAAAGTGGTCAAATATTCTCGAAGTTCAGCCAAAACAGGAGAATCTTTAAGATACATCATCGGTCTTGGACAATAGATTTCGGTTCCGTTTTCATTAGAACCAGTGCCTCGAAGAACAAAATTGCTTCGTTCAATGTATAAAATATCGCTTAGAATAATTCGCCCAGCAGGCAATTGTAGAATTACATTTCCTTCAACGGCATTGGCTGCTTTAAAGGCTTTTAAAAGTGCTTTTGAATCGTCTAGATTATCATTGGCTTTTACTCCAAAATCAGTTGCATTAATGATTTTTCCATTTGCTTTAGGAATTTGGCTTTCGCCGAAATGATAGCCTGCATAACTAAAATCGGGAAGATAATTGGTTTTTGAAGTAGTAATTTTAGGTAATTCCTGCGCCAGTAAAGTATTCATGAAAAGACCGCAGGATATAAGAATGGTTTGGCGAATCATGGTTTTGTGGTTGTTGTGGTTAGTTAGTTTTTTTGAGGTTTTTGCCACGAAGGCACTGAGGCACGAAGTTTTTTCTCTAGTAGATCACGCGTATTTTTTGTCATTCCGAGGAACGAGGAATCTCCACAAGTAGCTCCGCAAACAGAATTGACAATCTTTGTCGAGTTACTTATGGAGATCCTTCCTTCGTCAGGATGACAAACAGAACTTAAAAACTTTGCGTCTCAGCGACTTTGCGAGACTAAAAAACAAAAGCTTAAAGAATAACTTTGTGTCCTAGTGCCTTAGCGCCAAAACCCCCACTATAAAGATCGTTTGATTCCAAGCTCAAGTCCGCGTAGTTCTGCAAGACCTCTTAAACGGCCGATAGCAGAATAACCCGGATTTGTTTTTTTCTTCAAATCATCCAACATTTGGTGTCCGTGATCTGGACGCATTGGTAATTTGCTGTTGTTTCTTTTCTCCACTTCCAAAATTGCTTTTACAACTTCGTACATATCAACATCGCCTTCTAAGTGATTGGCTTCATAGAAACTTCCTTCCTCGTCGCGTTGCGTGCTTCTTAAGTGAATGAAATTCATTTTATCGCCATGACGTCTTACAATTCCTGGCAAGTCATTATCGGCGCGAACACCGTAAGACCCGGTACACATAGTAAATCCGTTTGATGGAGAAGGAGCAGCGTTCATTAATTCGATCAAATCTTCTTCTGTGCTTACTACTCTAGGCAAACCTAAAATTGGATAAGGCGGATCGTCTGGATGAATTGCCATTAAAACACCTTTGCTCTCAGCAACGGGAATAATTTCTTTTAAAAAGTGAAAAAGATTATTCTTCAAAGCTTGTCTGTCAATATGATTGTAAGCGCTTAATGTTACTAAGAAATCTTCAACCGTATATGCTTCTTCAGCCCCTGGAAGTCCAGCCAAAATATTTCGCTGTAATTTAATTTTATCTTCTTCGGTCAAAGTATCGAAATGATCTCTGGCCTTCTGAATTTGTTCTAACGAATATTCTTTTTCTGCGCCTGGTCTTTTTAGAATAAACAATTCAAAAGCAGCAAAAGCATTAATATCAAAACGCAAAGCTTTTGAACCATCTTCAACCGTATAAGACAAATCAGTTCTTGACCAATCTAAAACAGGCATGAAATTATAACAAACGCATTTGATGCCGCATAAAGCTAAATTGCGGATGCTTTCTTTATAGTTTTCAATGTATTGAAGATAATTTCCTGTCTGTTTTTTAATGTCTTCGTGAACTGGAATACTTTCTACAACTGACCAAACTAATCCAGAAGCTCCTTTTTTAGGATCTCCATCTTCGTGTTCGATTTCAACTTTTCTTTTGATGATTTCATCAATGCTCCAAACTTGCCCGTTTGGAATGTGGTGTAAAGCCGTTACAATCCCCGTTGCTCCGGTTTGTTTAATATCTTGTAAAGAAACAGGATCATTTGGTCCGAACCATCTTAATGTTTGTTCCATTTTTATATTTTTTATTCCTGCAAAGTTTTCAAAACCTTGTAGGTATTGTTAATTAGTAATTGTCTTAAGTTGAAACCTACAGGGTTTTGAAAACCTTGCAGGAGAAGCGTACGTTAAATACTTGTAGCAGCAAAGCCACCATCTACTTTTAATGTTATTCCAGTCACGAATTTTGACATGTCGCTGCATAAAAATAAAAGTGCACCATCGATATCTTCTGGTGTTCCAAATCTTCCCATTGGTGTATGGTCGATGATTTTTTCTCCTCTTGGAGTTAGTTTTCCCTCTGGAGTGAGCAATAAAGCACGGTTTTGTTCTCCGATAAAAAAGCCTGGAGAAATAGCATTTACACGAATTCCTTCACCATATTTTTGAGCCAGTTCAACCGCCATCCATTGTGTGAAGTTATCAATTGCCGCTTTTGAAGCAGAATACCCCACCACTCTTGTTAAAGGTCTTTGAGCCGATGCAGAAGAAATGTTGATGATATTTCCTGATTTCTGTTTTGCAAAAAGTTCAGCAAAAACCTGAGTTGGAAGCATGGTTCCTATAATGTTCAAGTCGATTACTTTTTGCAAGTCATCGCTTTTCATGTCATAAATCGCTTGATCTGGCTGAATTGTTGCGCCTGGCATATTTCCGCCCGCTGCATTAATCAGAATATCAAGACGTCCGTATTTTTCAACGATCAAATCTTTAATCTTTTCTAATTCTTCTTTTACCAAAACATTGGCTTGAACAGCAAAACCTTTTCCGCCGTTTGCCTCAAGCGCTTTTACAGTGCTTTCTGCTTTTTCAAGTGACTGAGAAACAATTCCGACAATAACACCTTGTTTTGCTAATACATTTGCAAAATTGCTTCCTAAAACTCCCGCACCTCCTGTTATTAGAGCAATTTTTCCTTCTAGATTGAATATTGAATTCATGTAATTTTATAATTGATTATTTTTTTTCTTCTTAACCTTTAATTGTTGCAATTAGATCTAAAACTCTCTTTGTTTCTTTTTCGATTGTCTCGTAAGCTTCGTATTCCATTACTTCTTTACTGATAAGTTTGCTTCCCATTCCGACGGCAGAAACACCAGCCTTAAACCAAGTTTCAATACTTTGTCTTGTTGTGTCGACACCGCCTGTAGGCATAAAAATTAAGTTAGGAAAAACATCTCTAATTCCGCTCATAAAATCTGGACCCAAAATGTTTCCCGGGAAAAGTTTGATGAATTTTACTCCAGCATTTTCGGCAGCAATAATTTCAGTTGGAGTCATACAACCCGGAGCATACAGTACTTCTTTAGCAATTAAAAACGAAGCGATTTCAGGAACAAAACCCGGACTGATAAAAAAATCGGCTCCAGCTAAATAATAGGTTTCTGCTTGCGCTAAATTCTTGATCGTTCCAATACCTAAAAGCATTCCTGGCATTTCAGCATTTCTTACTTCAATCATTTTTTTGAAATTAGAAAGTGCTTCTGGACCACGGCTTGTATATTCAACTGCTCTAATTCCGACATTATATAATGTTTTTAGTAAAGCAATGCTTTTGCTTTCGTCTGCATTGAAATACAACGGAAGCATTCCTTGTTTTATAATAATATCAATTGAATTTTGAATAGTGCTCATGACTTATATTTTTACTTTAATAACGATTTTTTTCAAAGTTCCTTCGCCAATCATTGCAGTATGAACATCTTCTGGAAACAAGATTGCAAATTGTTTTTCTTGCATTTCAAAAAATGTATCTGGCGCATCGTGGAAGAAACGAACATCTCTTTCGTCACTGTAATCGCCATTCGGATTCACACATTTTTCTCTTGGTTTCCAAGCAAAAGTTTCAGGACCTTTAATAGAAATTTGAATGTCGATGTTTTTATCATGGCATTCAAATCCTTTTACAGCTTCTTCTTTTGTATTTCCTTCTCCAACAATTACAATTAATTTTAAACCTTCGCCAATTTCGAAAGCGCCTTCTTCAAGATTTGCAATGTCATTTTGGTTCACATAATCAAAAGCTTTCTTGAAATTTGGATGCAGACCGTAGTATTTTGCCGCGTTATGTAAGGAATCTAATATCATTTAATACGTTTTATTTTGGTTTGATGTTGTTATGTGTATATTTGCGTGTGCGTACACGGTATTTTACAAATGTATGCAAAATGTGATGTAAAACAACTTATTTTTGATAAAATAAATTAATTTTACCCAACTGCTTTTATTTTTTTAACTTAAAAAGAATCAATATCATAACAATAAAAAAAATTGCCGAACTAGCTAATGTTTCTGCAGGAACTGTTGATAGGATTATACACAAACGCGGACAAGTAGCGCAAGAAACCGTTGATAAGGTCAATGCGATAATTGAAGAGTTTGGTTACACCCGAAATATTTTGGCGAGTAATCTGGCTTTAAACAAAAAATTTCATTTTGCGGTTTTTCTTCCGAAATCGGAAACTTTGGAGTATTGGAAAAGTCAGGCAGAAGGAATTGAAAAAGCAGCTTTGGAATTCAGTAAATTCGGAATTGTTTTGGATTATTTTTTCTACGATTATAATCTGGCATCGTTTAAAGAATCTGCACAAAAAGTGTTAGCTTTTGATTGTGACGGACTTTTGTTTGCTCCAATTTTCTATGAAGATTCGGTTCAGTTTTTAAAGGAATATGAAAAGAAGAAGATTCCAATTGTAATGATCGATTCGAATATTGCTGAAGAAAACGAACATGCTTATGTTGGCCAAGATGCTTTTCAGAGCGGTTATTTGGCAGGAAGGTTAATTAGTTTTGCTGTAAAAAACGAGAGGCAAGTTTTAATTTTTAAAATTACAAGAGAGATTGAAAGTACATCTGTGTATCAGCAGCGCATAAAAGGTTTTTATTCGTATTTTGAAGATCATGATGAGTTGACGAATTTCACGTTTTCAGAATTTACCTTAAAAGATTCCGGAATCGATCAGCTGAATTTGGAAATGTTTTCTGGTGTAAATAGTGTTTTTGTACCGAATTCGAGAGCTTATATTGTCGCTGAATTTTTAGAAAAAAACAATATAAAAGGCGTTCGAATTATTGGTTTTGATTTACTGAAAGAAAATATTGAATATCTAAACAAAGGTGTTATTGACTTCTTAATCAACCAAAGGCCCGAAGATCAAGGGTATATGGGAATTAATTATTTATATAAAAAACTGGTTCTCCAAGAAGAAACAGAGCGAACGAATTATATTCCGTTGGAGATTATTTTGAAAGAGAATTATTTTCCGGCTAAGCGATGATTTTTTTTGCCACTAAGGCGCTAAGGCACAAAGGTTTTTTTTCTCGCAAAGTCGCAGAGACGCAAAGTTTTTTAAGACATACAATGCGAACATAGCCCAAGGTTTCAACCTTGGGAAACGTATTGTGATGTACGTTGCGTTCCAAAGGTTGAAACCATTGGCTAAGTTTTATAGCAATTTTGTCATTTCGACTGAAAGGAGAAATCGCACTCGTATACAGACAAAGATTGAAAATCTTTCAAGGAATTTCTATTGTGATTTCTCCTTCGTCGAAATGACAAAAATGAGAGTAACTCTGTTTTATCTGCTAAATCTGCGTGAAACAAAAAAACTTTGCGTCTCGGCGACTTTGCGAGACTAAAAAATAAAGCTTAAAAAAAATCTTTGTGCTTTAAGGCCTCAGCGGCAAAACCATTACTTCTTAACCTTCACAATCAAAGGATTATTAATCTTCTCGGCAAAAGAACTCAAATACTTTTCCCATTCTTGTTTGGTTTGAAACGGACTTCCTTTTTTCCAACCAAAACCAGCATAATAAATGGCTTTGTTGTTTTTTACAGCAATATTTCCATACAAGTTGCTTAGTTCTTTTTCATTGGTAACATGATTGTCAAAACTAGCTAATGAACCATTTGGAACAACTAAGCCCATGCCGATTTCCGAATCATCTATAGGTTCCCAATAGTTCAACCAGCCTTCTTTTAAGTTGGTTCCAATAGTTCCTTTTTTGTCGTGAAGCGTTAAACCTGCGGCAATAGTTTTGGTGCCTGTAATGTTGATTTCAAAACGTGAAAGCTGACTTCCGTAATCCAAACTGATTAATTTCGATTCGGTTATTTTATTTCCTTTAGCATCCCAATCGGCATAAGTTAAAATGAAACTTGTTCGGATTGGGCCAGTTGTAATCGTTTTCCAGCTGATGAAATTTTTTGAAAAATAATATTTTCCATCAACATTTACAGCAATTCCGCCTATGCCACGACTGTCGCCAACTTGAAAATTATCCAAACCTTCTCCTGTATCTTTGTGGTAACTTCCTGTTCCGTTAATTGTTTTTTCGTACCATTTATTAATAATCGGATATTCAACTTTTTTAAGCCAAGCATCGATTCCGCTTGTCAATGTTCCGCCTGGAATTTGATCTTCCACCATTTTTTGAGCCACAGGACCATACGTTCTAAAAGCGACTTTATTGTTTTCCCAAGCATAATCGTCTGTACGCTCTGGGACAAATCGCGAATAACAGCTCACAACTTTTGAAGCGGTAGGATTTGTTCCATTTACAACTTCAAAATCTTGTTTTGATGAAGCCTTAATTTTAGGCTGAAACAATAAAACATCTGCATTTCCGTCACCATCATTGTCTACAGTTTGGGTTTCAAGAAAGGTGTTTCCATTTTTTATTGCATAATCTTCGAGTTTAGCATTTGCAGCCAATCCGAGTGATTTTTTCGTTAATTCGATTGTTTCAAATTCGCGATCGATTTTTAAATTGTTGGTAACCGTAATGATTTTATTCTGAGAAAAAGCAGTAAAATTGGCTGTCAGAATGGTTATGATAAAAAGATGTTTTTTCAAAATTCTTTATTTTATATTTTAAAAATTAGGTTTGATAGAAGTATAAAAGTACAAATCAAATCGGAATTGAAAATACAGAATAAGTGTAATTCCGTACAAAATATTGAAAATGAGAAAGTAAAGTTTGAATTATAGAATAGATTATTTTTTCGTAATTTTCATTTCTTGCCTTTTTAAATGGATGAGATTTGTAATTAAATGAAAATCAATAGAAATGGTTAAATGTATTATTTTCGATTGTGACGGAGTTTTGGTCGACACAGAAAAAATCGGTAACGGAATTTTGCTGGCGATGGCCCAAGAACACGGATTCGAAATGGAATTGGAAGACGCGTACCGTTATTTTAACGGTCGAAATTTAAAAGATTGTTTCCGTTATATCGAAGAAGCAATCGATCAGAAACTGCCTGAAGATTTTGAAATGCAATACCGCGAGAAGAGTTTTGAAGCTTTTAAAACGCAGGTAAAACCAATGAAAGGAATTGAGAATTTTATATCAAAATTAAAAATTCCGTATTGTGTAGCGTCTAGCGGACCTATGAAGAAAATTCGCCTTAATCTTGAAGTTGCTGGATTATTGGATAAATTCGAAAATAGGATGTTTAGTTCGTATCAAATTGGAAGCTGGAAACCAGATCCTGGAATATTTCTGCATGCTGCAAAAGAAATGGGGTTTGAAGTAAAAGATTGCGTTGTGATCGAAGATAGCAAAGCGGGCGTAAAAGCAGGAGTGAGCGGCGGATTTAAAGTGTACGGTTTTGCAAATGGTTTTAATAATGAAGATCTAGAAGAAGAAGGAGCGGAGCTTTTTAATTCTTATGAAGAATTAAGTGAAAAGCTTGGTTTTTAATTGATAAAAGCTTTGTCAAAGTTTTAATTTTGACAAAGCTTTTATCAAGGTTTTATTAATATTTCAAGGTATAACTTTATTTAATCGAAATTGGTCGAATAGTTTAAAAAACATTTCGTCGGTATCTACAAATTCATGAAAACCTAAACGTCGTGCTTTGGTTCCATCTGAGAAAAAATCATAATCCCAAGAAAAGACAAAATCTCCAAATTCCCAAACTGCTAATTTCTCGTAATTGTGTTTTTCTAAATTATATTTTTCCTGTATATTTTTCCAAACAATATCTTTATCTGCCATCACAGATTTTAATTGCATTGGAAGCGGTTGCGCAACAGGAATCTCGAAGTAATTCGCAATTTTTGGCCAAAGTTCTTCCCATCTAAATAAATCGCCATTTGTAATATTAAAGGCCTGATTAGCACATTTAGGATTTGTAGCAGCCCAAACAGTAGCTTTAGCCAATAATCCGGCATCGGTCATTTCCATTAATTTATCGTATGCTCCAAGTTTTCCAGGAAATCGAAGCGGAATATGTAATTCTTTTGAAATTGAGGCGTAAACAGCAATTAAAAGAGCTAGATTCATTGGGTTTCCCAAAGCTGTTCCGCCAACTACTGACGGACGAATCGCACTCCAAGTCCAATTTTTTACTTCTTGTTTTTTCTCTAAATAGTGTTGTTGCGAAGTATTAAATTCTGGAGGCATGTGGCTGGCATCAGTTTCTTTAGCTGGAGTTTTAAAGGGGCCAAGGTGTGCGCCATAAACTTTATAACCTTGCATTAAACTGATATGCTGAAGATTTGTAGCAATTGGTTCAATTGTTTCCACTACATTTTGAAGCATTTTCATATTGGGTTCAACAAGTTCCGACCAAGTTGGACGATTTTGATAAGCAGTATAATAAATATGGGTGATATTTTTTAGTTCAGATAATTGCTTTTTACAGCTTTCTATATCAAGTAAATCAACAGAAATGAATTTTAAATTCTCGCAATCTGTTCCTCCTTTTCGTGACAGCCCAATCACATTCCATTTTTTTGTAGATAAAAGATAATCAATAAGATTAGTGCCAATTACTCCGTTTGCTCCAACTACTAAAGCCGTATTTTTATTTGTTCCCATTTTCTTTGTATTAAGATTTTTTACAAAGTTCTGGCGGTTGTGGCAGATTAAAAATGAAGTAGATTATGGAAAAAGGTTGAAGTAGTTCAACTTTATTCCTTCAATTTTTTGTTTCGTATTTTAGATAAAAATTCAGTTGTCATTCCTAAATAAGAAGCTAGAGTATATTGTGGCACTCGTTTTACAACCAAAGGAAATTCGGCATTAAAACTTTCGAAACGTTCTTCGGCAGAAGAAGTAAGATTCATAATAATTCTTCGCTGAAAAGAGGCAGCAGTTCGTTCTGCCGTTATGCGGAAAAAGGTTTCAAATTTAGGATTGGCTTTCTTTAATTTCGTTTCAGCATCAAAATCGATTTGTAAAAGAACTGAATCTTCAAGCGCTACAACAAACATAGTCGCAGGCTTTTGATAAATGTAGCTATTGTAGTCCGAGATCCACCAATCTTCAATGGCAAATGCAATAGTATGTTCCTGTCCGTCATCGCCTACCACATAAGCCCTTAAAGCGCCTTTTACGACATAACTTCTATATTTTGCAATAAAATCAGGCTGCACAATAAACTGTCTCTTTTTTATTTTGGTGATTTTAAACTCAGATATAAATTGATTAAGCTCTTCGTCAGAAAAGGCTACACGAGCTTGCAAATGATCAATTAAAGATTGGTATTCTGTCAATTTTTCCAATTTATTACTTTTCTAGGTTAGCTATATATTCAAAATTACAAAACATTATTATTCCATAACACTATCATAAACTGATTCTAGGATTAAAGTGATAAAATTGCTGTCGATTAAAAATTGCAAAACTTCTAATAAAGCGTCCCCAATTTATTAAAGTTAAAAACCTATGAAATTAAAATTTACTTCACTTTTTATAGTGTCCCTTTTTGCTGTTTTTAATAGTTTCGTTTCGGCGCAGAAAACAAAGAATTTGAACGGGACACAAATCGCATTTTTATCTGATGTTCATTTGCAAGACTTATTTGGCGGATTTTCAGATTCTGATTATAAAGGCGTTCTGAATCCGAAAACGAATCAATATGTTTTGGTGCGAACCATGTCATCGCAATTGCATTCTACTCGAATTTTCAATGAAAACTATTTTGCTTTCCTTGCGGCTTTAGAAGATATCGCAAAACGAAAGATCAAATACGTAGCGCTTCCAGGCGATTACACGGATGATGGACAGCCCATTCACATTCGCGGATTAGCTAAAATTTTAGAGCAATATTCAAAAAAATACAGTATAGAATTCTTCATTACCACAGGAAATCACGATCCAGTTGGACCTTTTGCACAAGAATCTGGAAAAGAAGATTTTTTAGGGAAAGAAGGTAAAAGTCAACCCATTTTTAGCAAAGACGGCATGTATGCGCCAAATTTCACCATCGAACAGCCTGTAGTTGTTACCGCCGATATTGCTAAAATGGGTTATTTAGGAATTACCGATAATTTGAAAGATTTTGGTTTTCATCCAAACAAAAAATATAAATTTTGGGCAACACCTTTTTCGGATTATTCTAGTGAAAATTATTCGTTTGATAAAGCTTTAGAAAGTGCAAAATTGGCTAATCGTGTATACGAAGTTGCACCGGGTTACGAAGTTCCAGACGTTAGTTATGTTGTAGAACCAGTTGACGGACTTTGGTTAATGGCAATTGACGGAAACGTTTATATTCCGAAGAAAACGAATGGTGATCCAAAAGATTCGAAAAGTTATTCTGAAGCCAGTACGGGATATAATAATGTGCTTTCAAACAAAAAACATTTGATTGAATGGGTTAAAGACATTTCGGCGCAAGCCAAAAAACAAGGTAAAACTCTGGTAGCTTTTAGCCATTTTCCGATGATTGATTTTAATGATGACGCTTCCGCGGAAATAAAAGAGCTGCTTGGTCCAAACAAATGGCAGTTGAATCGAGTTCCAGTTGAAGAAGTGGCGCAGGTTTTTGCCGATGCTGGATTGAAGATTCATTTTGGAGGCCACATGCATATTAACGATACAGGAGTTAGAACTTCGCCAAAAGGGAATACTTTAGTAAATGTGCAAACACCGTCGCTTGCAGCATATATTCCAGCTTATAAATTACTGACTTTAAAGAAAGATAATGTTGTCGATATTCAGACTATTACAATTGATGTGGTTCCGAGATACAATGAGCTTTTTGATATGTATAAAATGGAATATCAGTTTTTGGAAAGTCAGAATGCGAAAGATATTTGGAATATCGATATTTTAAAGACTAAAAACTACCACGATTTTACCGATTTTCATTTGAAAGAATTGGTACGCCTTCGTTTCTTAAAAGACGATTGGCCTTCAGATTTTGCTAATTTTCTATTGAATGTTTCGGCTAAAGATTTATTGGTTTTAGCGAATATCAAATCAGATAAGGATTTTGATTTTATTTTGAAAAATAAAGAGCAGTTTCAAAAAGAATGGAAAGAAGCGGTAACGAAATCAGAACAGACTTTAGCTAAAAACAAACTAAAAGAATCCCATTTCAATTGGACAGGAAATGATCTTTTAATTGATTTTTACCGTTTCAGAAGCGCAGACGAATTGGCTCTTGCTGATGTTGGAGTTGAACGAGCAAAACAGTATAAAGTTTTATCTGAGTTGTTTTTAGAAGGAACTAAAGCTGATCTTTCAAAAGATACTCCGTTTCAAAAACGAATGAAGTTGTTCTTGATTATCTTTAATAAATTCATGCATGAAGTTCCAGCAGATCATTTTACTGTTGATTTGAAGACAGGAGAGATTAACCGCAAAGAGTGCTAAGAATTGCGCAAAGAACGCAAAGTTTTTTTAAATCTCGTAAAGGCGGAAAGTCGCAAAGAATATATAAAACTTTGCGAGCGATTAATAAGTAAGGTTACGCAGAGTTCGCGGAGATTTTTTAATCTCGCAAAGGCGCAGAGTCGCAAAGAATATAAAAAACTTTGCGACTCTGCGTCTTTGCGAGCAATTCAAAAGCAAGTTCGCAAAGCTTTATCATTTAGCTTTGCGAACTTTGCGTTTATATGCGTAATCCTAGGTAAAAATCCTTGCGTGCTTTGCGGTTAAAAAACACATAGAAATTTAAGGCGCAGTTACAGGATTATTTCGAACATAACTTCCGTCATCGTACTTAATTTGGTACGGAGAATTGAAGAATGTGCTTGGCAGATAATAATCGGTTGTGATGATTTGCGCACCTGATTTTTTAGCCAATTCAAAATGTGTGTAATCATTGGCGCGTGCTTCTTTGGTATCAGAATCGGCTCTGGTTCTTATGATATAGCCTTTTTTTACTAAATCTTCAATTGTTGGATCTTCTGCATTATTTCTAAATAAAGCTGCAGCTTCTGGTTTTCCTGGTTCGGCGTTAATAAAAACGGCGCGTCCCTTAAGGGACGGGTGATTCAATGCGTACAAATCTCTTTTTGCGCCGTTATTATCTAATAAGAATAAAAATCGTCCTTTGGCTTCTTTTAAAGTTGGCCAATTATTATTTAAAACTGCTTCTTCGAGTGTTTTGTATTTTCCGCGAACCATATCTGGCGTAATCAGTTTGTCTTTTCCTAATTCTTTACGGATTACTTTATCCATTTCGTCAAAAACTGCCGCGGTAAAATCTTCTGGTTTTGTTCCGAAGAAATTCGCATCGCCGTCTTTTGGTTCTAAAGTGATAAAAACAGGAACGTGTCCGGGATTAGCATCCGACCATTTTTTTAATTCCTGAAGACAGCTTTCGAACGTATAAACAGAAGTTCTAAAATCGATATCTGGCATGTGGAAAACCTTAAATCCAGGTTTTTTCATTAATCCGTTTGGATCGTAGGCTTCTTTAGATTTAGCGACATCCAAACCTTTTGGATGAGCATATTTTCCACCTTTCGCGTCAGTAAAAATATCGATTTCCAGATTGCGTAAACCTTTGTTTAATTGGTCGGTAATACTGATATGAGTGTATTGCAAGCCTTTAAGAGAACGAGTGGTGTCTCTGGCTTGTATTAGATTGTATAAATCAGTTTCGATCGCATGGCGATAACTGTTATGAGATCCGATAACCTGAAGCTGGTTAATTTTCAGATTGTCGTTCTGCGCCTGAGCATTGATATTTAAAGCTCCAGCGAATAATAAAGTAAACAAAAATTGTTTCATAATTCTAAAAATGTAATTGATACTGTTGACTGGGGACGCATCAAGAGAAAATTGCATTTTTGAAAGGGACTAAGTTAAAATGGGATTGCGGTTTTTGTGTTAGATTAAAAAAAAGAAATCGCAAAGTCATTTGTGCTGTGGCTTTAAAAAAGTAGTATTTCTACAGCAAAAGTGTTTATTTATTAATTTAAAGATAACCTTGACGCAAAAAAGATTGGCTTTTCATTTTATTATTTTACGATATTAAAAAGCCTGTAATTGTCGTATGAATAATCCTGAAATTTTTGAAAAAACGTATAACCAATATTGGAAAAAGCTCAATGCGTTTTCTTATACGATGACTCAGGACAAAGACTTGGCGCAGAACATTGTTCAGGATGTTTTTGTGGATTTATGGGAAAGAAAAGAAGAACTGAATATTAATGCCATCGAACCCTTTTTATTTCGTGCAGTTAAAAATCAGGTTTTCAAACATTATCAGAACAATCGTTTTGATAAGACTATTTTAGAAGAAAAATTTGAAGACTACATTATAGACAATTTTTCGACTATAGATCCCGAAATTATGGATCTGCTTTATGCTGCATTAGATAAACTTCCAGAAAAAAGAAAAGAGGTTTTATTAATGTATAAATTTCAAGACATGACAATCGATCAGATTGCAGACGAACTTGGAATTTCAAAACAAACGGTAAAAAATCAGATTTCATCGGCTGTAAAACAACTTCGCGAAGGCTTAAAAGACTTGGCTTGGCTGGCTCCATTCATTATTTTAAATCATAAATTTTAAGATAACTTTCGCTTGATGTTTTCATAATATTCGACGATAGTACGATTTCGAGTTTCTAGTACTTATCTATAACAATAAGTATTATGATAAAAAGAATCAAACATAGTTTAGACTATTTGCTAGATAAAAGTTCGCGAGGAAAAACTTCATCAGCAGAAGAAAATTTATTAAATGATTTTGCTTTTGGCGAATATCAAAACTCAAAGTGGGATAATGATCTTATGGGAAATCCAGAAATCGAATCTCAAAATATCTACGACGAAATTCAATTAAGAATAGGAAAGAAGAGATCTTTCAATCCTTATTTAAAATATATGGCTGCTGCCAGCATTCTTTTTCTGCTTGGTTTAGGATTTTTCTTGAGACCAAATGTTTTAAACCAAAAACAAATCACATTTAAGACGTCATCGATCCCCCAATCTATCCAATTAAGTGACGGTTCGAAAATTTATCTGGCAGCAAACTCATCATTTCAGTATCCTGAAAAATTTGAAGGCGATCAAAGAACGGTTTCTTTACTAAAAGGAAACGCGTTTTTTGAAGTTGCCAAAGATAAACAGCATCCGTTTATCATTCATTCTGGAGAAATTCAGACTCGAGTTGTGGGAACCTCATTTCACATTCAATTATCAAAATCTAACTGTAAAGTAATTGTGGTAACGGGAAAAGTAAATGTTTCTGGGAAAGGACAGAGTGTAGATTTAGTGCCTAATCAAGAAGCTTTATTTGAATCTCAAAAGCTAACCAAACAAATGGCAGACAAAGCATTTTTGGTGAATTGGTACAATCAAGATGTAACGCTTGACCAAACTACTTTAAAACAGGTTATTGCCATTTTACAATATAAATACGGAGTTTCATTTCAGTATAACAACGAACACGTATTAGCAACGCCGTTAACGGTATTCATTAAGAAGGACGCGACATTAGAAAATGTTTTGGAACAAATAAATTATATCACAAACCTAAAATTCAAAGTCTATGGCGAAATAGTTAAAGTGGATTAAAAACAAAAAAAGCAGTTGCGGGAACAACTGCCATTAATAATTAAGCATCGTAAAAACAATTACTTAAATCATGTATTTTAAACCTTCTTATTTAAATCTAAAGAGTTTTGTCTTTTTAGTCCTGGCTTTACTTGCCTTTCAAAGTGGCTACAGTAAAACTAATTTTAAGGAATCAAAAGTAGCAAATAAAATAGAAAAAGCTACTCTGGTTTCTATTTTTTCAAAATTGACACAAAAAACCGATTACAAATTCAGTTACGGACAAGCTGTAATTGCTGATAATACGGCTTATACAGTAAATTATAGCAATGAGTCTATTACTGCGATTTTGAATGACCTTTCTCAAAAAGCAAATTTCAATTATAATATTAATGGAAAACTGATTTTAATTCAGAAAACCGCTGCGCCAAAAGCGGCAAACACAAAAGCAGTAGACAGAATTAAAGTAAAAGGAAAAGTGGTGGACGAATTTAAAGTGCCTATTCCTGGAGCAACAGTATCTGAAACAAGTTCTTCAAATTCTACCGTTACTAATTTTGATGGAGAATTTGAAATTACAGTAGGCGAAGGAAAAACATTAGACATTTCTTATATGGGTTATAAAACCAAAACAGTTGCCGTGCAAACTGGTTTTATGACAGTTCAATTGGAGCCAAATACAGCGGAGTTAAACGAAGTTTTGGTTGTAGGTTACGGAAAACAATCTAAAAAAGACGTTACAGGTGCGGTTACGCAATTGGAAGCCGCAAACTTCAAGCAAGGTGTAAACGTTTCTGTAGATAATTTAATGCAAGGAAAAGTGGCTGGTGTACGTGTTGTAAATACAAGCGGTGAGCCAGGAGCAGGAGTAAACGTAACCATTCGTGGAGTTGGATCTATCAGAAGCGGAAGTACACCTTTGTTCGTTGTAGATGGTGTTCCGTTGTCAAATGATGATGTAAGCCCTTCTGGAAGCAACGTAGGTTTTGGAAGCTCTTCTGCTAAAAATCCATTAAACTTTTTGAATACAAGCGATATCGAATCGATTACCGTTTTAAAAGATGCATCGGCTTCTGCCATTTATGGAGCAAGAGGATCTAATGGTGTAGTTTTGGTAACAACTAAAAAAGGTTCTAAAGGCGAGGGAACATTAACTTTTGATACATACACAGGAGTTGCAACTGTGGCTAATAAGTTGGATGTTTTAAGTGCAGGAGAGTACCGAAATGCAATTACTGACAAAGCCTTTGATCATGGTGGAAATACAGATTGGCAAGATGTGATTTACAGAACTGCTATTACGACAAATAATTCGCTTTCTTTTTCTAAACAAACAGACTCTGGAAATTACTATGCTTCTATCGCGCAAATGGATCAGGAAGGTGTGGTTCGCAACAGTAATTTTAAACGTCTTTCAGGAAGAATTAATGCAGCAGAATCATTTTTGGACAACAAACGTTTGAAAGTAAAAATGAATCTTACGGCTAGTGAAACGAAAGATGACGGAGTTCCAACAAGTGATGATGGTGGTTCTAACGGACAATTGATTGTTCATACTTTAATGGCAAATCCAACGCGTTCTGTTTTTGATGCGAATGGAAATTACACGAACTTCAACATGAATGCTCATTACAACCCAGCATATTTGTTGAGCATTTACCAAGATCAAACGAGAACATTGAGAGTTTTAGGAAATTTAGAAGCTTCTTTAAGAATTATTGACGGATTAGAATACAAATTAAACATTGGTATTGACCGTTCTATGGCAGAAAGAAACACGACTATTTTTCCAAACTTGACAGATTTGAATCCGAAAGGGAAATATGTTCAGAATAATTTAGATTCTAAAAACTCTCTAGTTGAGCATTATTTGACATACAATTTAAATTTAGATAAGCATAAAATCGAAGCTTTGGCTGGTTTCTCTTACCAAAAATTTGAAAGATCAGGAACAAGTTTCAGTATTGACGGAATCTCGAATCAAGGCGAAGGAGTTCCGCCATCAATCAATCCTGGTTTCAAAGGAACACAATCTGGAACAACGGGTTACGCACAAGAAAACGAATTGCAGTCTTATTTTGGAAGGTTGAATTATAGTTTTGACAACAGATATTTGGTAACGGCTTCTATGAGAGGTGACGGATCGACTCGTTTTGGTAAAAACAATAAATACGGTTATTTCCCATCTTTTGCTTTAGGATGGAATATTGCTAACGAAAGTTTCTTGAAAGAGTCTTCTACTTTAAACAATTTAAAACTAAGAGCAAGCTGGGGACAAACAGGAAACCAAGAAGTAGAAAATAAAATCACGCAGGCAAGTTATTCATTGTCTGGAGCGGATGGATATTATTTATACGACGACTTAAATTTAGTGAACGGAGTTTCTGTAAACAGAACGCCAAATCCTGATTTGAAATGGGAAGTTGTAACGCAGTATAACGTAGGTTTAGATTTTAATTTATGGAATGATAAATTGTACGGGACATTAGATTATTTCAATAAAACGACTACAGATGCAATTTTGAATGTTCCTTCTCAAGCTTTGAGTCCAACGACTACAATCTGGACCAATATTGACGGTAAAATCATCAATAAAGGTATCGAGTTTATGCTGGGGTCAAAATTAGTTGACACTAAAAACTTTACTTGGAACATTGATATGAACGGCGCGACTTTAAACAATAAAATTGAAGATCTTCCGGTATCAGAAATTTTGACAGGAACCATTTCAGGACCTGGACAATCTGGTGTAAATGCTAATATTTACAAAAGCGGTTATGCTGCTGGTTCATTCTACTTATTGCAGCACATTGGTTTTGATGCAAACGGAGCCAATATCTTTAAAGATCAAAACGGAGACGGTGTAATTGATAATAGCGATAGAATTATTATTGAAGGAGCGTTGCCAACTTTCTACTACGGATTTAACAGTGATATGAGATATAAAAACTTTACGTTTTCGTTCTCTATCATCGGACAAACAGGCGGTTATTTATTGAATAATACAGGTTTGAATGCCTTAAATATAAACAACTTGGCATCAGATCGTAACGTAGCAACAGGTTATTATGAGTCTGGAGCAAATGCAGCAAACTCACCAATCTTGTCTACTTTATTCTTAGAAAAATCAGATTTTATAAGATTGAATACAGCTCGTATCGGTTACAATTTTGACTTAAAAGGACTAAACTGGATCAACGGATTAACGCTTTATGTAACAGGTCAGAACTTAATTACGATAACAAATTATACAGGGTACGATCCGTTAATCAACAGTCCGAAATCAAACGGAGGAAATCAATCTATCGGTATCGATTATGCAAGTTATCCAACTTCTAGAACATTCAGTTTTGGAGCAACTTTAAAACTATAATTATTATGAAGACAAATACAATTTTTAATATAAAAACAATAGCGATATTTTCTTTTATATGGCTTTTTGCAAGCTGTACAAACCTTGACGAAGTGGTGTTGGATGAGGTTTTAGGGGAAGATGCTTCAAATCCTGCAGGGGCTCTTGCAGCAGCTTATGACCGTTTGGGAGACGGGACTTTTGTAGATCATGGAGGTGTTTTCTCTTTACAAGAATACACAACAGATGAGGCGATCTTGCCAACTCGTGGTAGTGACTGGGGAGATGGCGGAAAATGGAGAGACATGCATGAGTTTACATGGAAATCGGATAATGCGATTGTGGTGGATAACTGGAATAAATTGACAAACGGAATTACGCGTTCGTTAACTGCAATCCAATCAGTTGAAGAAAGTTCAATTCCAGAGAAGAAATTGTTTTTAGCGGAAGCGAAAGGACTTTTAGCGTATTATTTATACACGACTTTAGATTTGTACGGACAAGCGCCATACAGAGATCCAATGAACCCAAATGCGCCTTTGCAGATTTTAAAAGCCGATACGCAAATTGATAAATTAATTGCTGATGTTGAAGCTTTACTTCCAGATTTGGCAGAAATGGGAACACAGCAAACGCACCATGGAAGATTTACAAGAGAAGCAGCCTACGGATTCTTAGCAACTATGTACTTAAACCGTGCTGTTTTTAAAGATCGTTTCAATACAGCTTCAGCTTTCAATTTTAATGAAGCAGCTGCAACGGGTACAGGAACAGATATGGATCGTGTAATTTATTATACTTCATTGCTGATTAATTCTGGTAAATATTCCTTAGAAAGCGATTATTTCAAAAACTTTGCAAGAGATAATGAGAAAGGAAAAGAATTGATTTTTGCTATTTCTCAAAAGATCGATTACATCAGAAATGGTTCAAACAGCTTTGCTTATGTATGTATGGAGCGTAATCAAAGAACTTCTGCAGCTAATAGAGGAACAAATGCTGCATGTACAACACCTGAGTTTTTTGCAACATGGGATGGAAATCACGATGATCCAAGATTCCAACAAAAATACCAGTATTCAGACGGAACTTGGTTTAAAAATGATGGAACAGATATTAGTGTTCCTGCAACAGATATTGTACCAAAAAGCGCCAACTTGCCTTGGTTTCACTTTAACAGAGGAATTCAGTATGGACCACAATACGGACCAATCTTATTGTCTTCGGGTTCATTAGAAATGGTTAACGGACGTATAAAAGTTTCGCCATTAGTAATGGAAAAGAGTACAACTACAAGAATGGATTTTACGCCTTCTTTAACTTTCAAGAATCCAGCTCAGGCTGTTTTTGCCCAAAATGAAATCAATCAAGGAGCACGTATTTTTAAATATGAATTTGATCCAGAAGGAGGTAACGGAAATAGTAATGTTGACATTCCTTTATTCCGTCTAGGAGGAATGTACACGATGAGAGCTGAAGCTTATTTCAGAAAAGGAAATACTGGTCTAGCAATGGAAGATTTAAACAAATTGCGTACAAGCAGAAACAGAGAATCTTTATACGGAAGCACACCAGGAAAAGCTCTGACTTCAATAGATCAAACGATTTTATATAATGAAATTGGTTTCGAATTATACTGGGAATTGTACAGAAGACCGCAAATGATCCGTTTCGGGAAATTTGATCTTCCAGGTACGGCAAAACCAGCTTCAGAACCTTATAGAAGAGTATTCCCAATTCCGCAGTCCACAATCGATGTGACTAAAGAATTTGAACAAAACCAAGGATACAATTAAGTTTGTGTGTTAGTTTATTTTTTATTTTTTTCAAAAAGCCTGTTTCGAGTAGATGCAGGCTTTTTTTTCTTAAGATTCTAAGGGACTAAGGTGCTAAGATTCTAAGTTTTTTTTCTCTTTGCTCATTTTTACAAATTGTAAAAATTCTACACATAAAGATTTATCCGTAGAGACGCACTGCAGTGCGTCTAATGTATTTTAGGAAAAATAAGAATTGAAAAAACCTTGCGTTAGATGCACAGCAATGCATCTCTACAAATATCAACCAGGAAAAACTTAGAATCTCAGAACCTTAGCATCTTAGTATCTTAAAAAAATATAATAAACGAATAGTTAAATGTAAGTGTTATCTGATTGATAATGAGTATATTTGAGTTGCTATTAAACATTAAAAAAATGTTCCAAATAAAACCTCATAAATTAACTCAAAAAGTATAAAATCATGATACATCAAATAGATACCACAGATAATATTGTTGCCTTTAGAGCATTGGCAGAAGTAACAAAAGAAGATTTTTTGACTACAGTAACTCCAGCGGTTGAGCATTTGGTAAAGCAAATCAATGAAATAAATTTTTTATTGGTTTTGGATACTGACATTAAAAATTTTACACCAGGAGCGTGGTTAGAAGATGGACTTTTGGGACTTAAAAATTTAGGAAAATGGAATAGAGCCGCAATTGTTACGGATACAGAAGAAATTATTTCTTTCACTAACGGCTTTAGTTATATTGTTCCGGGCGAGTTTCGTGGTTATAAAAAAATAGATTTTAATAAGGCATTAAATTGGGTTGAAGGAAATATCTCGTAACTCCATTTTATCATAAAAAAAGATCGCTTATTTTAATATAAGCGATCTTTTTTTTATGATAGGTTATTATCGATTAGTGATTGTACTCGATACCGCTGCTTGATTTAGCATCAATTTTATCTTTACTCACTTGACTGTATTTTTTATAGCAAGCCGAAGCTAAAAGTGGCAATGCAAGCCCCCCAACAACAGCGCTTGCTTTTTGATGTCCGGTTTTCTTTAAAACTGCTGATGCCAAAAGAACACCAACACCAGCACATACCATTTGTTTTACTGACAGATTTAACGGTTTACTTTCAGGTTTGATTCCGTGTAATAATGGGTCTATAAAATTCAAATTCTCCATGATGTCAATTTTATTTAATTATACTTACTTTTTTATTTGTTATTTTAATTTTTACTGTCTACGCTGTCAGTTTCACTTTCAATTTTCTCTATTTCTACCTTTTCTTTTTTAATCGCTTGGCGTAATAGTGCAAAAAGGCTCATATAGACGTTTGCCATAAAAACTAGAGAAAACCCTGCCAAAATATAACCTCTCCAATCATTTAACAAAAGTTTATAATCGCATATAATCAGAAAGGCAATTGTAACATAATGACTGAAGCAATATTCACAAGTAAGAAGATAAAAGAACTTTCTAGATAAAATGTATCTGTCATTTTTGGAATGTCTCACACACCATTCATGAGGTTCTCTAAAAATTTCTTCGTGCGTTACTGTCCAGCTAATACAGGCAATTGGAATTGCAAGAACAAATAGCCAGACAATCTGAGTTGCTAAAGTCATATTGATATTACATTACAATTTACAATAATTTTTGCTATTCTCTAGGGTGATTTTCTGGATAGTGTTCGGCATCAAAATCATCTAATTCCTCATCCTTGTCATGATCTTCATCTCTTTCACGATCGTTTTCGTATTGTAAATCAGGATCATATTCATCATTTAAATCATCTTCGGTGTCATCGTTTGTAATGGCATCGTCTTCATTGATAATTCGTTCCTGGTTAGGAATGTTTTCTGCTCTGATATTAGGGTTAGGTTCAAAATCTCCCTTTGGATGAGAAGGATCTTCAACAAACTCTTCTTGATATTGATACGGATCTTCGTCTCGTGCATAATTGTCATTATCAATAAGCTTGTTTTGCTCGTAATGATCTGGATCGCTTTCTCCAAATTCTCGGCTGTCATGTTTCTTTAAAACTTGTTTGAATTCGTCTTCATTAGAATAAGTCCCGTCAACAAGTGTGTTTTGTTCGATATAATCAGGATCAAATTGACCGTAATCATGGTTATGTTGCTTTTCCATAATAGTGTTTTTTTGATTTGTTATTTTTTTAATGTTTGAATCTTCACAAGAAGATGATTAAAATATTTACAGTTCTCACTGTAATTAAATTTCAGGCTTATATAATTTTATTTGGCTTGTAATTTCGATTTAGTCGAGAAGCTATATTTACAAAATTAACATCTAAAAAGGACGGGTGTATTATAAAAAAAAATGATATAGTTGCATAATTAACAGTTACTTATAATGTAAAAATTGTAAGAAATTATGTAAGTTTACTAAAGTGAAACAAAATACATTTGATAGAATAATATCCAATTAAATTTAAAAACAATATGGCATCAGAAAAGGTAACAGCGTGCTGTCAGGCTTTAATAGAAAAGAACATGACAATTGCATTTGCAGAAAGTGCTTCTGCAGGAAAAATGTGCTATGAATTTTCGACTGTTTTTAATTCGGGAAGAATTCTAATAGGAGGAATAGTGTGTTATCATTCTTCTATGAAGGAGGATTTACTTCATATTCCGTGGGGAACAATTGAACAGTATAGTGCAGAATCTGCTGAGGTTACGAGGCTGATGGCGCAGAATTTTTATCGTTATATTAATTCTGATATTTGTGTAGGCTTAACTGGATTGACAACGCCAGGTGGCAGCGAAAGTGAATCTAAACCCGTAGGGACTATTTTTTTACATATAATCTTCGCTGAAAAACAAATTGCCAAACGTTTTGAATTTAAGGGAACGCCAGAAGAAATTATCAATCAGGCAATAGATGTTGTAGCCGACTTGATTTTGAAAGAGATTTGACTAAAAGTATATAATAAAGAACAAAAGCCGTAAAGAAATTAAACTTTACGGCTTTTTAATTTTTAAATTTGCATCGAAAGAATTTTGATTTTCTATTTATGAAACCTCTCTCTAGTTTTAACGTAAGAGCCTATGCGATATGCGAAAACGATACTAAGATTTTAGCACTTTATGAATACCACAAAGGTAAAATATTCTGCAAACTCCCTGGCGGAGGCGTTGAATTTGGTGAAGGCGTTTTAGACTGTTTGCACAGGGAGTTTTCAGAAGAACTTGACGTTAAAATTGAAATCGTAGAGCACTTATACACACAAGAACATTTTGTGGAATCGATTTTAGACGACGGCAGACAAATTCTACTGATTTATTATATTGTGAAAATAACCGATCTTGAAAACCTAAAAATCAATAGTCCTGATATTAGCAAATTTGAATGGATCGATGTGAATGAAAATCCGTTTGTTTTGCCAATTGATAAAATTGCTCTCGCCAAATACAGAGAAAGGTCAAAAGATGTCAATCAATAAATTTACTTTTTAATAATATAAAGCGAACCGTTTTTGATTGTCTTTTTGTCTAATAAACCTTGCTGATGTAATTTTTCTAAAATAGAGGTAGCTTCAGAAGTTGATTTGTCTAAAATAACCGCATATTCTTTGGGAGCTAATGTTGGAAAAGTCTCAAATAGATCTAATGCATTTTCATTTTTAATATTTTTCTTTTTTGCTTCAGGAAATAAAGCCAATAAGGTATTCTTGAAATCTGCATAAGGTTTAGAACCATAGACAGTTAATTGCTTGCCATTTCCGTCGGAAAAAAATAAAGTTGGAAAACCCCTCACTCCAAGCGTTCGGGCGTAGTTTAAATCTTCTTGAAAAAGTTCTTCAGCATCATCATAATCTGCTTTTAATTTCTGAACATCCAAACCAGCGTTTTTTGCAGCTTCTGTTATGTTTTCCCATTTTGCAATATTCTTCTTATCCAAATACAGCTTTTCGCGAAGAATACGCATAAAGGAAATCGCTTTTGTTTTGCTTTGCATTTGAGCCGCTTTCATAGCAATACAAGAAGGATAAGAAGAATCTAACGGATCTTCAATCCAAACATTTCCGTCAATCGGCATCTCGTAATACAAACTAGCTTCATCCCAATGATGTGCTACATCAGAAGGTTTGCTTATTCCGCCACTGTTATAGCTCCAATCGGGCAGTAAACCACCCATTCGATAATCAATATCAAAATAATCGCCGTATTCTAACTTTAATTTTCTAAGTTGAGGTTCGATTCCCCAACAAGAAGAACAAATAGGATCGGTGTAGTAAATAATTTTAATAGGTTTATTTTCTGATGGAATCAATGTTTTTTCATTCGATTGTTCGCCAATAGGCATTTCACACATTCCACTCACAGGATCGCATAATAACGGATTAGTTTTATCTTGACTCATTTTTGAATTCGTTTGTGATTGGCAGCTTGTACTGCAAATCAAGATTAATAATAGCGACAGTATTTTCATAATTTTAAAATGTACGCTCGAGTTTTTAATTGCTGCAAAGTTGAGGTGAATATTATTGTGAGTCAATTAGTCAAAAAAAGATGACTAGAAAAGGTGATGATGATATAATGTTTCGAATCTATGATTCTCGATTTTGAATATCGCTATTTTTCGCTGGATTAAAATCCAGCGCTACAATATTGGACGAGCCTAACGGCTCTTTTACGTGAGATTCAACAATTCAATTTTTATAATTCCGTAGGAATGTTTTGGTCTTGTAGCAACGGATTTTAATCCGTTGTCATAGAATAGACCGAGATCTAAAGTTCCGTAGGAACGAAACATAATAAAACTTAGAAAATTAGCATCTTAGAATCTCAAAAAAAAATCATTAATTTTTCATTAACAAAATCTAATTACGCATTAGTTTATATTTGTAGGAAACAAATTAATTTTAAGGTCAAAAGATCGATGAAAAATAAACTTTTAAAAATTTCCTTTTTTCTGTTTTTGCTTTTTTCCGTGAAAGGATACAATCAGAACGTGAAGCTTTTAACTATAAATCAGCTGAACGAGCGAGTAAAAAACGGAAAAGACAGTACCTATGTGGTTAACTTCTGGGCGACTTGGTGCGCACCCTGCATAAAAGAATTACCGCATTTTGAGAAACTGAGAGCAGAATATAAATCAGAGAAATTGGCTATTTTATTGGTGAGCTTAGATTTTAAATCGAAACTGCAATCAAATGTAATTCCGTTTGTGAAAAGGAAAAATTTAAAAAATGAAGTTTTTCTATTAAACGAAAGCAATCCACAAGAGTTTATTGATAGAATAGATCCAAGTTGGTCAGGAAGTATTCCAGCAACGCTTTTTATTAAAGGAGACAAAAGAAAATTTGTGGAAAGCGAATTTACCTACGAACAATTATTAACTGAATATAAAAAACTGTAAACCATTATGAAGAAAATAATCTTATTACTAGCATTAGCATTTTCTGCTTTTCTATCTCATGCACAAAATGCAGTAACCCTTAAAGCGGGGGATACAGCTCCAGATTTTAAATTGAAAAATGTAGACAACAAAGAAGTTTCGTTCGGAACTTTTAAAGATGCAAAAGGATATATTGTTGTTTTTACCTGCAATACATGTCCGTACGCAATTGGATATGAACAGAGAATTATCGATTTAGATAAAAAATTCAAATCACAAGGATATCCAGTAATTGCGATTAATCCAAACGATCCAGAAGCTTCTACGGCAGATACATTTGCAAAAATGCAGGATTTGGCAAAGGAGAAAAAATATTCTTTCCCCTATTTATTTGATCCAGGACAAAAAATCACTGATGAATATGGCGCAAAACGTACCCCTCACATTTTTATCGTTTCTAAAACGGCAAAAGGAAATGTAGTAGAATATGTTGGAGCAATCGATAATGATCCAGAAGGAAATAATCCGCAGAAAGTAAAATACGCTGAAGATGTAATTGCATCATTAAAAAGCGGTCAAAAACCTGCCGTTACACAAACCAAAGAAATTGGCTGTACTGTAAAAAGAAAAGCAAAAGCTTAAGTTTTTTGTTTCAGGTTTCAGGTTTCAAGTTTTATTCTGGTGCGTTTAACTTGAAACCTGAAACTTGAAACAAAAAAAAACAAAATCACAAAAACACGAAACGCCCCATAATTGGGGCGTTTTTTGGCATGTATAGTGAACAAGTTGTTTATTTTTTATCTATTCGATAAAGTCTTCCTTGATCGGTAACGGCGTATAATGCTTCATCTTTTCCTTGTGTAATATCTCTAAATCTTTGTCCTTCTGTGGCTAATAATCTTTCCTCACCAGCTACTTTATTGTCTTTAAAAGCTAAACGCACAATGTGCATACCGCTTAAAGAACCAATAAAAAGATTATTTTGCCATTCTGGAATACGGTTTCCTGCGTAAAATGTCATTCCACTTGGTGATACTACAGGATCCCAATAATAAACAGGCTGTTCCATTCCATCTTTTTGTGTAATACCTTCTCCAATTTTCGTACCACTATATTCAATTCCGTACGTAATTGTTGGCCAGCCATAATTTGCTCCAGCTTTAATTCTGTTAATTTCGTCGCCACCTCTTGGGCCGTGTTCGCTTTGCCATAATTCACCTGTAGTCGGATGTATGGCCAATCCTTGTGGATTTCTATGCCCAATGGTATAAAGTTCTGGTAAAGCTCCTGATTGTGTGAAAGTTGGATTGCCTGATGCCGCTTGTCCGCTTGTGGTAATATGTACAATTTTTCCCAAGCTGCTAGTTACTGATTGTGCCAACGGACGAGTTTCTAATACAGATCTTTCTCCAATGCTCACAAATAAATTTCCAGTTTTATCAAATAAAACGCGGCCTCCGTAGTGTAGTGTACTTGCGTTTGGGGTATTAGAACGATAAATAACAGTCGGATTTTCAATAGCAGTTTCATTGTCTGAAATTCTTCCTTTCGCTACAGCGGTAATATTTCCACCAGCAACAATTTCAGAGAATACCCAATAAATCATTCGGTTAGTAGCGTATGAAGGATCTAAGCAAATCCCTAATAATCCTCCTTGATCAGCAGGATTTACTGCTGGTACGCCAGTTAATGCGTTGCCAATAACTCCAGCCTGAGTAACAATTCTAATTTTCCCCGATTTTTCAGTTACCAAAAGACGTCCATCAGGAAGATAGGCAACTCCCCAAGGAGCGCTTAAACCGCTGGTGATTACTTTAGCTTCATATGCTGTGGTAGTTTGAATGCTTCCTGCTCGTGTTTGTCCAGAAAATGCGGGCTGATAAGTGGTATTGGCATTACCTGTTTCTACAGGTGGACCAGTTGGTCCCGGATCGGTTCCTGGGTCAGTATTGTCGTTATTCGAACAGCTGCCCAAAATAAAAATTCCGGCTAGAAGAAAAATACTTTTTTGAATTATCATAATGCTTCATTTTAATGGTTAAAAAATAATTTTTTGCATTATCGAACATTTCGAAAAAGAAGATTGCGAGTAGAGATTCGTTAATTAGAAATGGTCAGTTTCAAACGAAATTCTCAATTTTATTTTCAATTAAGAATGCCTAAATGCTTTTAACATTTTATGTGAAGCTAAAGAATTTCATTTAACAGAAATTAAACTTCTTTTGGAAAAGCATTTAGTGGGACATGCCTAATTGGAACGGAAAATTGCTACAAAATATTGCCAGTAAGAATTGTATTGTTTTTTTCTTAGCAAAAAATTAACATTCTAAAATTCAATAAAAATGGAGCTGAAGTCTTGTTTTTAAAGAGAAATTTAAAGACTTTTTAATTTTTTCATGAAGACAGGAAATACTTCATTTAATTCTTCAAAAAGCGGATTTTTTCTGTTTTTTAATTTGATTTCACTAAATAATTTTAACCCTAAAGCAAATTGAGTAGCTTCAGACTCATTGGCAAAAATGTTTTTAGATTTTATTCTTTCAATAATTCCGAAGATTTCGTCGTGATTGTCAAATTCGATTCCGAGTTCTTTTGCAGGTTCGGTTTCACCATTTGCATATTCCTTAAGACTTAAAGTAAGGTAATATTTGTTTGATCTTTTTTCCATGATATTTACTATTCTAATTTTATTTTAGCCATTTATCGACTAATACTTTAAACGCTTCTTTGTATTGCTCGCCGACTGTGATTTCTATTTTATCGATAAAAATCGAGTTTTTGCTGATAGCGCTAATTTTGTCAAGCGAAACAATAAAGGAACGATGAACGCGCATAAATTTTGAGGAAGGTAGTTTTTCTTCTAATGCTTTAAGTGAAATAAGGGACATTAAAGCTTTTTGAGAATCTTCGAGATGCACTTTTACATAATCTTTTAAACTTTCGATATAAGTGATGTCTTTTAATGAAATTCGAACCCATTGGTATTCGACTTTCAAAAAGATAAATTCATCATCGGCAGCAATTGTTGTAAAATTGTTATTGGCTTCTTCTGTTAATTGCAAAACTTTGCTTGAAGCGCGCAGAAATTCTTCGTAGCTGAAAGGTTTTAAAAGATAATCTACCGCGTTTACACGATAACCTTCGATTGCATAATGATTGTAAGCTGTTGTAAAAACAATTTTTGGCAGTGGTCCGGCTTGATCTTGTAGAAGTCTTGCCAATTCCATTCCGCTCAAATTAGGCATGTTGATGTCTAAGAAAACCAAATCGGGTTTTGTTTCTTTAATGATGCCCATAGCGTCTACAGCATTGTCGCATGTTGTAATTAATTCTAAAAATGGAGTTTGCTGTATAAACGTTTCTACCAGTTTTAAAGCTAATGGTTCATCATCTACTGCTATACATTTTAATACCGTCATTGCTCTAGATTTATTTTCAATTTAATTTTATATGTTCCATGATCGGTAACGCCAAAAGAAATATAATGCTGATTAGGATAAATCAGTTGTAATCTTCGTTTGGTATTGGTTAGACCAATTCCGCCAACGTCAGAAACCGATGTTTTTTCAAAATAAGTATTCTCTACTTCAAATTCCAGATTGCCGCCATTTTGTGTTAGTTTAATGTAAATCTCGCTTTTATCTGTAGCATGAACACCATGTTTAAAAGCATTTTCTACTAAAGGTAGTAATAACATGGGAACAATTGGATAGTCGTGTATTTTTTCTGGAATGTCTGTTGTAATAGTTAGTTTGCTATTGGCACGAAGCTTCATTAATGCAATGAAATCTCTCATAAATTCTGCTTCTTTCAGTAGCGTAGTTTTTTCTTCGTTACTGTAAAGCAAATAGCGCATCATGCGGCTTAAAGTATGTAATGCATTTCTAGAATCTTCAATATCAGTATAAGTCAGAGAATAAATGCTATTTAATGAATTAAAGAAAAAATGCGGATTAATTTGCGCTTTCAGCATGGCCAATTCTGCCATTGTTTTGTCTTGCTCCAGTTTCAGTTTGTGTTGTGCTGCTTTTTGCCAGTGTGTTAGCATCGCCCAACTGGTACTGATTCCTAAAACCAATAATGTCAGAGTAAAAACGTAATTATCAAAATACGGATTTTTATATTTCTTAAAGCCAATAGCCTTACTAATTTGATTATGGAGATCGGTTTGTGAGGTATAAAAATAGGCAATTAACTGCAGGGTTATAATGGCAGCAAATGCCCAGACTAAGAAAGCCGAAGTATTGTCTTTAATGATGGTTTTTGGGACTATAATTTTTGCCGTATAATAAAAGAGAATGATTAGTTGAAACAATATAATGCTCTGCCAAAGCCAGAATGCCTCAGGAAGTACCACATTCCAAGTTAATGGAATGTAAAACAACATAAGATAGCCTAATAAAGACCAGCCAAGGATGTGTAGCCCGGTAAATAAATAAGGTCTAAAAAAGTTTGGTGCCATTAGAATTTGTGATTTTAGGGACAATATTACATTTTATTTAAATATGAAATTGGAGCAATCGCTAAAACCTGAATTAGAGCCTCTAGAAAGCATTTTAGAGCCGACGGGATAAAAATTAAACACTTGTTTAATAGTAATAAAAATTCCGTCGGCTGTCATCTTACCTTTATCGATTGTCTTTCGCTCTTCGTCTATTTGAAAATTTTTGTGTGTTATATTTTAGTTCTTTTGTTGTCATATAATAGATAATTACACATTTTTCAAGATGAATAAGCAATCATTTTTAAGCATTCTAGCAGCATCACTTATTATCGCTTCTTGCGGTAAAAATGATAAATCGGCTCAAGCCGGAGGAGCTCCGCAGATTAAAGAATATAAGACTGTTACACTACAGCCAGAATCAGCTACGTTAAATAGCGATTTTCCAGCTAGTATACAAGGACAACAAAATATAGAAATTCGCCCAAGAGTTGAAGGTTACATCGACAAGATTTTCGTAGATGAAGGAGCTGTTGTAAAAGCAGGGCAGCCATTATTTAAAATTAGCGCTCCAGAGTATGAGCAACAAGTTCGTACGGCAACGGCAAGCATTAAGAGTGCTCAGGCAGATGTAAGCTCAGCAAAATTAGCTGTAAATAAAGTAAAACCATTGGTTGAAAAAGGAATTATCAGTAAATACGATTTAGAGTCTGCTCAATATACTTACGAGTCAGCTGTTGCTTCTTTAGCGCAAGCAAATGCGGCTTTAGTAAATGCAAAAGTTAACTTAGGGTATACTACAGTAACAAGTCCAGTAAATGGTGTTGTAGGTTCAATTCCTTTCCGTTTAGGAAGTTTGGTAAGCTCGAATACGGCTGAACCTTTAACAACAGTTTCAAGTATTGGAAATGTATATGCCTATTTTGCTATGAATGAAAAAGTCTTGCTGAATTTTACTAAAGACGCTGGAGGTTCATTAAACCAAAAAATAAAAAGCATGCCGGCAGTTTCTTTATTGCTTTCAGATGGTTCAACTTATGATCAAAAAGGAAAAATAGAAACCGTAAACGGATTAATCAATACAGAAACAGGTACTGTAAACTTTAGAGCACGTTTTCCTAATCCAAAAGGAATTATTAGAAGCGGAAGCAGCACTACAGTTAGAATTCCGAACGAAGTTAAAAATTCAATTATAGTTCCTCAAAGCGCAACATTCGAATTGCAGGATAAAATTTTCGCAGTAGTTGTGGGTAAAGATGGAAAAACTAAGAATGCAAATATCACCGTTTTAGACAATTCAGCAGGTAATTATTATGTAGTTACAAGTGGTTTAAATCCTGGAGATCAAATTGTGTTAGAAGGAGTAGCCTCTCTAAAAGAAGGAACTGAAATTAAAGCCCAAAATCAAAGCCCAGAAACAGTTTACGCCGATTTAAAATAAAAAAAATGTTTAAAAAATTTATACAAAGACCCGTACTCTCAACGGTAATATCTGTTATTATCGTTATTTTAGGTGTTTTAGGCCTAATTGAGTTACCGATATCGCAGTATCCAGATATTGCACCTCCGACAGTAAACGTGGCGGCTAGTTATACAGGAGCCAATGCCGACGTGGTACTAAAAAGTATTGTAATTCCGTTGGAAGAGCAAATTAATGGTGTAGAAAACATGACGTACATGACTTCTACAGCAACTAATGACGGAAATGCATCTATTAAAATCTTCTTTAAAGTAGGAACAAACCCAGACTTAGCAGCGGTAAACGTTCAGAACAGGGTTTCTAGAGCAACCAGTTTATTGCCTGTTGAGGTTACTCAAGCTGGGGTTACCGTTACAAAAAGTCAGAGTAGTAACTTGTTAATTTTCTCATTATACAGTGAAGACAAAGCTTACGACCAGACGTTTCTTCAGAACTATGCGAAGATCAACCTTGTACCACAAATTCAACGTGTTGTTGGGGTAGGAGATGTTACCGTTTTTGGTGCAAAAGATTACTCGATGAGAATCTGGCTTAAACCAGATGTAATGCAGCAATACAAATTGATCCCAAGCGATATTTCGGCTGCTTTGGCAGAACAGAATATTGAAGCTGCGCCAGGTAAATTTGGTGAAAATGGAGATCAGGCTTTTCAATATGTAATTAAATACAAAGGACGTTTAACAAGTGCTCAAGAATTTGAGGAAATTGTAATTAAGTCTGTTGGAAATGGGCAAATGCTTCGACTTAAAGATGTTGCTAAAGTTGAATTAGGATCTTTAAGCTACGCTTCGACTATTAAAACAAATGGAGTAGAATCGGCAGCGATGGCAATTAGCCAGACTCCAGGATCTAATGCGCGTGACGTAATCAACAATTCTAAAAAATTGATTGAAGAAGCAGCGAAGAATTTCCCGAAAGGAGTTAAATATACCACTCTGGTTGACGTTAACGAAAACTTGGATGCTTCTATTGAAAAAGTAATCCATACTTTGGTGGAAGCTTTTATTCTGGTTTTCATCGTAGTGTTTATTTTCCTTCAGGATTTTAGATCGACTTTAATTCCAGCAATTGCAGTTCCAGTTGCGATTGTGGGAACGTTTTTCTTCCTGAATTTATTCGGATTTACGATTAACTTATTGACACTTTTTGCGATGGTTCTGGCCATTGGTATTGTGGTCGATGATGCGATTGTGGTCGTAGAGGCGGTTCACGCTAAACTCGATCATGGATATAAATCGGCTAAAAAAGCGACAATTCATGCAATGGACGAGATTTCGGGAGCAATTATTTCGATTACATTGGTAATGGCCGCGGTATTTATTCCAGTAACTTTTATTGGAGGTTCGACAGGGGTTTTCTACAAACAGTTTGGTATTACACTTGCGGTCGCGATTATTCTTTCGGCAGTAAATGCTTTGACTTTAAGTCCAGCATTGTGTGCTCTTTTACTGAAACCGCATGCAGACGATCATAAACATAAAAGCTATTTACAGCGTTTTTATACTTCATTTAACGTGGCATTCGATAATGTTACAGCAAGATACAAACGTTCTGTAAGTTTCCTTTCTGCTAAAAAATGGATTGCAGTAGCTTCAATTGTAATTGCGGGTATAGCATTAGTTTATATGATGAAAACGACACCTTCAGCTTTCGTACCATCTGAAGACCAAGGTACTGTATTCGCTAACATTAGTTTGCCGCCATCAGCTTCTATGGAACGTTCGGATGTCATTGCGAAAAGAGTAGACAGTATTGCAAAGACAATTCCGGGAGTTAGAAATACACTTCGTATTGTTGGTCAAAACTTTACAGCGGGTGCGGGTAGTGCTTACAGTATGGTTATTGTGAAATTGAAACCTTGGGATGAACGTGATTTGAGTGTTGATGATGTAATCGGACAGCTTTTTGCAAAAACAAGCGGAATTCGTGAAGCCAATATTTTCTTTATTTCGCCTCCAACGATTCAAGGTTTTGGACAAAGTGGCGGATTCGAATTCCAATTGCAGGATAAAGGAGGTCACACAACTTCTGAATTTTATAAAGTAAATAATGAATTCTTAGCCAAGTTATCAGAGCGCCCAGAGATTCAGTATGCAACGACACCATTTAATCCTGGTTTCCCTCAGTATATGATGGATATTAATTTAGCGAAAGCGAAAGATGCAGGAGTTTCTGTAAACACGATTTTATCAACAATGCAAGGATATTATGGTGGATTGTACGCTTCGAATTTCAACAAATTCGGAAAACAATATCGTGTAATGATTCAGGCTTCTCCAGAGTTTAGAACGAACACGCAAGGATTAAATAAAATCTTTGTTCGTAACAGCGCTGGAAACATGGCGCCAATTACAGAGTTTGTAAAAATGACGAGAGTTTTTGGTCCAGAATCGATTTCGAGATTTAACTTATTTACTTCGATTTCGATTACAGGAGCACCAAAACCAGGATTTAGTTCTGGAGATGCTATTAAAGCAATTCAAGAAGTAGCTGCAGAAAGTCTTCCTGCAGGTTATGGTTACGAATTCTCAGGTTTAACACGTGAGGAATTGGCATCTGGAAGTGAGACAATTTTCATTTTCATCTTATGTTTGGTATTCGTTTATTTCTTGTTAAGTGCTCAATACGAAAGTTATATTTTGCCATTCGCCGTATTATTCTCAATTCCTTTTGGATTAGCGGGAGCGTACTTGTTCTCGATTATTTTCAAACTGAACAGTAATATTTACTTGCAGATTTCTTTAATCATGTTGATTGGACTTCTCGCGAAGAACGGTATTTTGATTGTCGAATTTGCTTTGGACAGAAGAAGAAAAGGTCTTCCAATTTTACAAGCTGCAATTGATGGAGCTGTAGCACGTTTACGACCTATTTTGATGACTTCTTTTGCCTTTATTTTAGGATTAGTTCCGTTGATGTTTGCGACTGGTGCGGGTGCCGTAGGTAATAGATCGATTGGTACTGGAGCCGTGGGAGGAATGTTAATTGGTACAATTTTAGGGGTTTTCGTGATTCCGGTATTGTTTATCATTTTCCAAACCTTACAAGAAAAAGTAAGTGGTCCGGCAAAAGATGGTTATGATGATGACGATGATGATGAAGACGAAATTCATTTAATAGAAGCTCACAAAGAGTAAAATTTAATTACAACAACGATGACGAATAGTTCAAATAAATATATTCTACTGGTACTAACAGCCGCACTCATTAGTGCGTGCTCTGTTACCAAGAAATACGAACGTCCCACTACTTTAAAAACCGATCAATTGTACCGTGATCAGTCTTCTACAGATTCGACTACAATTGCAGATATGCCTTGGAATACTGTTTTTAAAGATGAAAAACTGAATGCCTTAATTCAAAAGGGATTAGATCAGAATTTAAACCTGAAAAACGCGATTGAGAATATTGTACAAGCACAAGCTTCCTTGCGTCAGAGTAAATTGGCTTATTATCCTAGCCTGCAATTAGATGCTAATGTAACGCATAACAAACAATCTCAGGCAGGTTTAAACTTTCCAGCAGGAATCAACATCAATACTTTAACAACGACTTATAAGTTAGGCGTAAGCACTTCGTGGGAAATTGATGTTTGGGGAAAATTAAGCAGTTCTAAGCGTGCAGCTTTGGCAACGTATTTGGCTACAGATGCAGCAAAACAAGCTGTTCAGACACAGTTAATTGCAGATATTGCGAATACTTATTTTCTGCTTCTGTCTTATGATGAATCATTGAAGATTACAGAAGAAACTTTAAAAAGCCGTATCGAAAATGTTGAAACCATTAAAGCTTTAAAAGAAGGAGCAATTGTAACAGGTGCTGCTGTGGTTCAAAGTGAGGCCAATCAACATGCGGCAGAAGTCTTGATTCCAGATTTGAAACAAAACATTCGTGAAGCAGAAAATGCTTTAAACATTCTGTTAGGACAAGCTCCAGGACCAATCGATAGAGGTGTTTTAGGAACTCAGATTATCCCAGAAAACATTGCAATTGGAATGCCAGTACAATTGTTGAATAATCGTCCAGATGTCCGTCAAGCGGAATTTAACTTCAGAGTAGCTTTCGAATCGACAAATTTGGCTAAGACGTATTTTTATCCAAGTTTGACACTTACAGCAAGCACAGGATTTTCTAATTTAGAGTTAAACGATTTCTTCAGCCATTCTATTTTTTATTCAATTATAGGAGGCTTAACACAGCCGTTATTCAATAACGGATTAAACAAAATGAGATTGACAACAGCGCAGTCACAACAATTGCAAGCTTACAACAGTTTTCAGCAAAGTCTTTTAGTGGCTGGTCAGGAAGTTTCAAATGCATTGTATTCGTATCAAATGGCTGTTGAGAAAGAAGATTCGAGAGCTAAACAAATTGCAGCTTTAGAAAAAGCAGTAGACTTTACTCAAGAACTTTTAGAATATAGTTCAGCAACCAATTATACTGATGTATTAACATCTCAACAAAATCTTTTGGCTGCACAGTTAAGCGGAGTAGCAGACAACCTGCAAAAATTGCAAGCTGTTATTAATTTGTACAGAGCGTTGGGTGGCGGTTGGAAATAATTGATTTATAATGAAAAAAAACGTCTCAATCTTTGAGACGTTTTTTTGAAATGTACATCGTTTAAAAAATGCTATTCGTCGATTAGTTTCGTAAATTTGTATATTAAATGCTTTAGCCACAAACTTTTGGCATTACTTTCGATCATTATCTACTAAGATTAACATTTAAATTCTAAAGACATGAAAAAGTTAGTATTCGCCTCAGTGCTTTTTATGAGTGTATTTTTTGCTCATGCGCAAGTATCAGTTAATGTAAATATTGGTACTCCTCCAAATTGGGGACCACAAGGCTACGACAACAGCAGGTATTACTATTTGCCAGACATCGATGTGTATTATGATATCAATCAAAGCGTATTTATCTACGATAACGGTGGAAAATGGATGCGTGAAAAAAGACTTCCATCAAGATACAGACAATATGATTTGTACTCTGGATATAAAGTAGTTTTGACCGATTATAGAGGAGATGCTCCGTATTATTATCATTCAAAACACAGAGCCAGTTATCCAAAAGGTTATGTTGGAAAACCTCAAAAAAACAGAGGCGAAAAACCAAAAAGTAACAACGGTAACCATTACGGAAACGACAAAGGTAATAAGGGTAATAACGGCCACGGAAACAATAAGTCAGACAAAAACCACGATCACTCTAATGGAAAACACCATTAATTCCAAAACATGACTAAGAAAAACGCCTCCAATAGGGGGCGTTTTTTGTTGTTAATAGCCACTAATTTCACGAATTGGCACGAATTTTTGACAAAATGGATGATTTATAATTAATGGAAATTGGTACTTCACCTATTCGCTATCGCCCAGGTCGCGACTAAAAATAAAAAATGAATTGCCTCCAGCTTTAGCTGGAGGTTAAAAGATTATGCATTTAAGGCTTTAGCCGAATTAAACGCAAAGTTTGGCTAAAGCCTTATTGTTCCTATAAACAAAAAACCTCCAGTTAAAACTGGAGGCAATTGATATTTAAATTATTATTCATAAAAAAATAATTCGTGAATTCATGGCTAAAAAAAACTTTTTAAGCCATACAATAATCTGTGGCAAAAAACTATTCTGTAACCGCTTTTACTTTATGGCCAATAGCTCCAAAAGAGAGAATAATCAAGAAGCAAACTAAAGGAATAATATATCCAGACTGAATATCATCATGATTCATATCGATTAAAGTTCCCATTCCATAAGGAATAATCGCTCCACCAACAATTGACATTACCAGCCAAGAAGAACCTGTTTCAGTATTCGATTTTAAGCCTTTAATTCCCAAAGAGAAAATAGTTGGGAACATAATAGACATAAAGAATCCGATTCCTCCAAGTGCATAAATAACTACGATTCCAGAACCGTAAATTGCTACTAAACATAGCAAAACGCTCATTACACAATAGATAGAAAGCAATACATAATCTTTTACAAAACGTAAAAAGAATGTACCGATAAAACGTCCTGCCATAAAAAGAAAACCGTAGATTCCTAAATAATATCCAGCTGTTTTTTCGTCTAATCCAGCGCCTTGCTGTGCAATACGAATAAAGAAACTTGTAATGCAAACTTGAGCACCAACGTAGAAAAACTGTGCTACAACTCCCCAGCTTAAATGTCTGAATTTTAAAACAGAGAAAAATCCAGGCTTAATTTCAGCTTCTACATGAGTGGCTTTCATTGAAGGCAATTGTACAAAATAAAATATAACAGCAACCAAAACTAAAATGCTTCCTAATACAATGTAAGGCATTTTTACAGAAGCTGCTTCGCCTAATAAATAAGCCGCTTTTTCTGCTTCAGGCATTGCTGCCATTTGTTCTGGTGTATGATTTGTTCCTGAAAGAATAAATAGCGAACCTACGATTGGTGCTACCATTGCTGCTAATCCGTTGAAAGAAGCCGCTAAATTCAATCTTTTAGAAGAAGATTCAGCTGGTCCTAAAATCGCTGCGTAAGGGTTGGCACTGGTTTCTAAAATTGTTAGTCCGCACCCAATTACAAACAAGGCAAATAAGAATAGCTCATAAGTTCTAGTATTAGCCGCAGGAACAAATAAAAAGGCTCCAATTGCAAAAACTAATAAACCTGTTATAATACTGTTTTTGTAACCAAACCTTTTAATCAGCATTCCCGCAGGAATTGCCATAATAAAATAAGCAAAGAATACAGAAGTATCGATAAGAGTAGATTGACGATTGTTTAATTCGCACGCTTTTTTCAAGTGCGGAATCAAAACAGAATCAAGATTATGGGCCATTCCCCATAGAAAAAATAGGCATGTAACTAAAATAAAAGGCAAAAGATATTGATTTCCTTTTCCGCCTTCTGTCGGCACTTCGTGTTGATCGCCAGCTTGGTTTGTAATTTGCATTGTGTTGATAGTTTTTTGTTTATTTTTTTTGAGTTGCTAAGATGCTGAGATACTAAGATTCTAAGTTTTTATCTTTTGCCACCAAGACACTAAGATTCAAAGTTTTTTAACTTAGTAACTTAGTAACTTAGTAACTTAGAAACTTAGAAACTCAGAGTCTTAGTAGCTTAGAAACTTAGGATCTTCTTTTCACAAAAAGTAAATGATCACAAACCAAAACGACTTCACCGCGTTGGTTAATGATTTCTACGTGTTCAGTAACAGCTCCCAATTCAGGGTTTTTAGCTTCGCCTTTTTCAGAGATTGTGATTTCAGAGTGAATCGTATCTCCAATATGAACTGGTTTTACAAAACGCATTCTGTCATAACCTCTTGAAAAAGCTTCTGGATTTATTTCAGATGCAGTCAAACCAATTCCTATACTGAAAACCATGGTTCCGTGTGCAATTCTTTGACCGAAAGGTTGTGTTTTGCACCATTCTTCATCCATATGGTGCGGGAAGAAATCTCCCGTATGTCCAGCGTGAACCACAAAATCAGTTTCTGTGATCGTTCTGCCGACAGTTACTCGTTTATCGTCGATGGTATAATCTTCGAAAAAAGTCGATTTAAAATACATAATTTAGATACTTTTTATTCGTCGGCTCTTTCAAATAAATATCAAAATGAAGCTTTTTTGAAGAGGACTAAATTTATTTTTTTTTGGTTTTGAAATATAGTGTTTTAATTACACTTCATCAAAAGAAATTCCGCCATTTTTACTACTGATGTAGCAAGCTTCCACCACTTTCATTGTTCCTAAAACATCTTGCACGCTAGCAGATAATATGGAGTCAGAGCCCTCTTTAAAACGCATCAGATTAGACATTGCGCCAATAAAAGCTTCTGGGAACCATGAACCTTCTAGCTTAACTTTGGTCCATTCGTATTCTTTTTCATTATCTTTTTTAGGTAAAGCATATTCAAAAACGTCAGGAAGACCGTCAGGATAATTCATCAATAAGCCCATTTTTGCCTTAACCGCGCCTTTTGTTCCTTCCCATTTAATATAGCTTTCTTCGTGTTTTGGACCAAAATGATGATCATGATTTGTATTGATCACAACATGTTTATCTTCGCCATAATCTAAGATAATGGTAGATCGGCTTGAAGATAATTTTTTAAGAGGATGTTTAGCTGTTTTTGCGTAAACTCCTTTCGGGTTCCCTAGGAAAGAACGGATGCAATCGATGTAATGAACGCTATGAAAGAGAATTTCCAATCTAGGATGTTCTTTGATTAGTGGAAACAATTCCCAAGGCGTATTTACCGTTACTTTGAATTCGAAATCGTATAAATCACCGATAATTCCTTCATTAATCAAATATCTTGCAGCACTTACGAAAGACGAAAAACGAAGCTGGAAATTAATCGCAGCGACCAAATTCTTCCTTTCGCAAACTTCTACGATCTCACGTGCTTGAGCCAAATCATTACCCATTGGTTTCTGAATCAGAACCGCAGCTCCATCAGGCAATTGCTCTAAAATTTCGATATATTGATCAGGCAAAACCGTAATGTCATAAACGGCGTTTGAAGGCGCATTTTTAACAGCATCGGCAACACTTTCAAAAACATGATCAATTTTGAATTCTTTCTGTAAATCGTATGCTTTTGAAATCGTTCTATTCGTAATACCAAAAACTTTAAAACCAGCCATTTCGTAAGCAGGAAGATGCGCATCTTTTACGATTCCGCTTGCTCCGATAATGATGATGGGCTGTTCTGTTTCTGGTAATAAGGGTTTATATGGAATATTCATGATAAACTATTTTTAAGATTAGTGTCAACTTTGTCAAAGTTTAAAACTTTGACAAAGTTTTTCATGACGGTAATTTTCTTTATTCTATTTTTTGAATATTAATTTGTGTTTCTTCTAATAATTGTGCTGAAGGAATATCGCTATTAATAGCTTTTAAAACCATATGATCGATAAATTCGCACACCTTTGGCCAAATCGGCGTTTGCGGTAAGGTCAAAGCATTTTCGTGCAGCATTTCCAATTTATGATAAAATGGAATTAACGTATTAATTTCTTCATCTTTCCAAGTTGATTTTCTGCAACCGATTCCACCTTCTTTTGTCAACAATTTGTCGCTTTCGGCAGTTGTAGCAAAACGCAGAAAATCGTAAGCCAGTTTTTTATGTTTGCTTCCTGAACCAATTGTGTACAACCAATATACATTCAAAGAAGCCGTTTTATGATTAGGATCGGATGGAAGGGAAGTAATGTCAATTTTGCCTTTTACTTTTGATTCTTCAATCACTTCCGCCATTGAAGCAAATCCGAACCAGTTGATGGCCATTGCGGCTTGTCCATCGGCGAAAGCCAAACCAGCTTCAACTGAACCAAATTCTCTCGATTTAGGATGAACAGCGTTTTTATTATTTACTATTTTTCTATAAAAATCCAAAGCTTGAATTCCAGCTTCGCTATAAATAGAAATTTGATTTTTAGTATTGATTAAAGAACCACCGCGCGTCCATAATTGCAGGCAGAAGTCAAAAACCATATTGTGTCCGTCTGGATAATTCGCAAAAATAGTTCCGTATAAATTTTCTTCTGGGCGATTGAAAAAAGTAGCAATATCAACAAATTCTTGCCAAGTTTTTGGAGTAGAAAGTTCGTAACCAAACTGCTTTTTGAAATTCTCTTTTTCAGTTTTGTTTTCGAACAAATCTTTTCTGTAAATGAGACATTCTGGACCATCGTGAAAAGGAAGTCCGAAAGTTCCGTTGTCCAGTTTTTGCAAATGCAGAAGCGATTTATGCCAGCCATAAGGATAATTTTCTGGCGGATTTTCTGCAATAAAAGTATATAAATCTTGAACCGCTTTTTCGTGTACAGCATCAAAAATCCAGTCGGTATTGAGGTGCGCAATATCCCATTTTCCTTCTTTTAAGCCTTTTTTAGAAATCGTGGTTTCATACAAATCATGGAGCTCCATCGGAATCATTTCGGCTTCAACTTGAATATTATTTTCAATACAAAAAGCATCCCACAACTTTTGCAATGTACTTTCGAAGGGATCGAATTTTCGAACAGCGATTCTGATTTTATCCATTTTTAGGAGTCTATAAATTCTTTAATAATACGTTCGTTATCCTGACCTAATTTTGGTGAACCTTTTCCAGAGTTCAAATATTCGCCGTCAATTTTTATTGGACAGCGCGTTGTTTTATAACTATAACCATCTAGCATTTCTACTTGCTGAGTGAAATTCAAAACTTTAAATCCGTCTTCTGCAAAAAGCTGTTGATAGTTTAAAACTCCTGCACACCAAATGTCAGCAGGTTCTAAAATATCTAGCCAAAATTGTGTTTCCTGCGTTTGCAAATGTTCTGCTAAGATGTTTTTGATATCATCTCTAAGCGTAAATTTATTTTCTGGAAAAGCTAACAAAGCATCACATTTCAACAAAGAAGCCAGAACAGGAATTGATCCCATTGCCAACGCTAAATAGCCGTTTTTGGTTTTGTAAATGCCGTATGGTGCGCCCAAATAAGCGTGTGCGTTATTGGTTTTTGTTCGAACAGGCAATTCGCCACCATCGTTGAAATAAGTCGTAATGGTTTCAAACTGAAAGTCAAACGCCGATTCCAACATACTGACTTGAATTTGTGCTCCAATATTATGCGTTGCTTTTCTGTATAAAGCCGCTAAAATTCCTTGAGCCAAATGCGCTCCCGCAAGCATATCTACAATCGACAATCCCATCGGAACTGGACCGTCTTCTTGATTGCCGCTCAGCCAAGTTAAAGCCGTTAAAGATTGTAAAAGCAAATCCTGACCCGGTAAATCTTTCAAATCTGGATGTTCTCCAAAACCTGAAATCGATCCATAAATCACATTCGGATTGATGCTTTTTACATCGTCATAACTCAAACCAATACGCTCCATAACTCCGGGTCTGAAATTATGCATGACAACATCGGCTTTGGCTAATAATTTTTTTAGTTTTTGAAGTTCTTCTGGTTGTTTAAAATCAATCGCAAAAGATTCTTTGTTTCTGTTGATGGTATGAAAAACAGACGATTCGCCGTTCATAATCAAATCAGAAGTATATAAAGTTCGGCAGATATCTCCCGTTCCTGGTTTTTCAATTTTTATCACGCGCGCACCTAAATCGGCAAGACGTAAACTCGCTGAAGGTCCCGAAAGAAACTGACTGAAATCTACAATTAAATAATCTTCTAAAGGTTTCATTTTTTCTGTTTGTTCGTTTAATCGTTTATTTGTTTAACCGTCAATTCGTCGATTTGTTTAATTCGATTAAACGATTAAACAAATAAACGGTTCAACAATCTATCGAATAAACTCTTCGTGTATTCTTAAATTATCTTGACCAACTTTTGGCGCTGCTTTTTCGCTAAGCAAAATTTCACCGTCTAACTGTATCGGACTTCTGGTTGTGACTAAAGTTTCTCCTTCGGTATTTTTTACGGTTTGTTTCAACTGTAATTCGTTCACAAAGGGCTGATTATCCAGTTCTTCATAATTAAAAACTTTTCCGCACCAAATGCCTTCTTTCTGCAAGATTTCAATCCAATAATCAGAAGTTTGGGTTTGAATTCTTTCGCTTAAAATCGTTCTGATTTCGTCTCGTTTTTCAAACCATAAATGTTTATCCGCGAAAGCGTTTAAATCCAATCCTAACGTTTTTCCGATGAAAATTAAATCACCCATGGCAAGAGACAAATAACCATCTTTCGTTTGGTAGACTCCGTAAGGTGCACTTAAAAAAGCGTGTGCACTTCCTTTAATATCACCACGTTCTGGCAATTGACCGCCATCGTTTAAGAATGAAGTAATCGCTTCAAACTGAACGTCCAAAATCGATTCAAGTAAACTCACTTCAACCAAAACTCCTTTTTTTGTTTTAGCTCTTTTTAAAAGTGCGGCTAAAATTCCTTGTACAAAATGATTCCCGCACATTAAATCGGCAACTGCCAATCCAAACGGAACCGGACCTTGACTTTTGCGTCCGCTTAACCAGCTTAAACCAGAAAGTGATTGCAACAATAAATCTTGTCCCGGTTTTTTAGCCCACGGGCCTTCATTTCCGTATCCTGTAATAGTTCCGTAAATAATCTGCGGATTTATAGAAAGGGTATTTTCGAAATCTAAACCGATTTTTTCCATTACTCCAGGTCTGAAATTATGCGTCATAATATCAGCCTTTTCGATTAGTTTCTTAATCAAAACCAAATCGTCTGGATTTTTTAAATCGGCTGCAAAAGATTCTTTATTTCTGTTTATCGTATGAAAAAGCAAACTGCTGTCATCTACAAATAAATCTTTGATACTTAATTGTCTGCAAGCTTCTCCTTTTACAGGACGTTCGATTTTGATGACGCGCGCGCCCAAATCAGCTAGTTTTAAACCAGCTGAAGGTCCTGCCAAAAACTGGCAGAATTCCAGAACAATTAGTCCTTCTAAAGGTCTCATATCGTCTGAATTTTTAGAGATTCCGCGTAAAGCGCATTCATTTCTTCTAATACTTTCAATTCGTCTCCGCCATTCATCAAATAATTACGAACCACATCACCTGCGTGATCTTGGAAATACATGTGACCGTAATATCTTGGACGAAGGAAAGCACGCTCTAAAGCTGGCAATGTATTTTTGAAATAATCGTGTGTTACGCCATTAATTCTCTCACTTTTCCAAGCTTGCAAATGTCCTGGCTGACCACCGTTATCGGTATAAATATTTTGCTGTACTTGTGATGAACATGTAAATTCAGCATATTTTATAGCTGTTTCAGTATGTTCGCTGAATGAAGAAACAGCCAATCCTGTTCCGCCCAAAGAAGAAATCATTGGGTTGTCATTCAAACGCACTAAATCATAAAAATGTAAAAGATTATTGCTGTAACCACTTCTCGAATAGTTAGAATATCCATACGCAAAAGGGCAGTAGGCAATTTCATTTGAATTGACCATTGCTTCGTAAACCTGAATTGGATTTCTGTTAAAGTTAGCTGGATCAATCAATTGCGCCAGTTCTCTAAACATTTGAAGCGCTTTTTTTCCTGTAGTTTCAGAAATCACTTTTTCTTCAGAAAGAAAAGGAGCTTCTCCCAAACTGCAGCAAAACATATAAAAACTCATTAAAACATCTACCGGAATTCCAGCGAAAGCGACTAAACCTTTTTTCGCTAAAGCCAATAAATCATCATACGTTTTAGGAACTTCTAAATTATTTTTTTCTAAAAGATCCAAGCGGGCAGAAGCAACTGGAGTCGCCGCATCAATAGGAAGCGCCCATAATTTGTCGTGAAAAACATAACTTCCGTATGATTTTCCAACGGTATTAATTTCTTGATCTTTAATATATTCGTTTGATAAATAATCAGATACAGGAAGAATTGCTTTTGTCTGTGCTCCAAAACCTGTCCAAGGATGATCAATTACCAATAAATCAAATCTTTTGGCTAAGTCTTCGATTGAAGCATCGGCAAATTCTTGTAAACTTCTCTTTTCCCAAGAAATTTCAACTTCAGGATGTAGTTCTGTAAAACGCTGAGATGTGGCAACCATTGGAAGCAAACCTCTTGTATGGTTCCAAGTAATGCCTTTTAATTTTATCATTTTTATATAGGAATTTTGAGTAGTGAAATCGTTTGAAATAATAAATGTAAAAATTACAATTACAAAAGTAGGAATAAGATTCAAATGCGCAACAAATACAAACTTTATTCAAGAATCTTTTTGCATAAATCGGCAATTAGTGATATTATTTTTACAAACCATGTAAAAAATGTTATAAAAATTTAAAGTTTAGCTGTTTTAAGAATAGGAAAATGAAATATATCTAGAATATTAATTTTTAAAAAGTATTTTTGTAATTGTGATTTTTACATTTATTATTTTTGAAGTCGCTTTTACGCCAATTTTGAATTGATAAATGTAGAATGCCTGCGAAAACACGAAGCTCTTTCGTCAGAAAAAATAAACTAACAATTAAAAATATACGATTATGAAATTAATACGTTTTGGAGAAATCGGAAAAGAAAAACCGGGCGTTATAATTGGAGAAAAAAGATACGATGTTTCTTCAATTGTAACCGATTTTAACGAAAGTTTCTTTGAAGAAAATGGATTAGAAAAATTACAACAAGCATTAGAAAGCAATCCGACTTTGCCAGAAGTAGATGCTTCAGTACGTCTGGGTTCGCCTGTCGCAAGACCTTCTAAAATTATCTGCATTGGATTGAATTATGTGGATCACTGCAAAGAAACAAATGCTCCGATTCCGACAGAACCTATTATTTTCTTTAAATCGACAACTTCTTTGTGCGGTCCAGACGATGATTTGATCATTCCAAAAAACTCTGAAAAAACAGATTGGGAAGTTGAATTGGCTTTCATAGTTGGAAAAAAAGCAAGTTATGTTGAAGAAGCGGAAGCTTTAGATTATGTTGCAGGTTATGCTTTGTTGAATGATTATAGCGAAAGAGCTTTTCAGTTGGAGCGTGGCGGGCAATGGGCAAAAGGAAAAGGAAGCGACACTTTTGCGCCTCTTGGACCATTTTTGGCAACGAAAGATGAAATCGCAGATGTTGACAATTTAAAAATGTGGCTGACGGTAAACGGTAAAAAATACCAAGACAGCAACACGCTAAATTTAGTTTTTAAAATTCCTTATTTGGTGCATTATTTAAGTCAGTTTATGACATTGCTTCCTGGCGATATTATCAGTACAGGAACGCCTCCAGGAGTAGGTTTAGGAATCAAACCAGATCCGATTTACATTAAAGCGGGAGATGTTGTAGAATTAGGAATTGAAGGTTTAGGAACAAGCAAACAGAAAGCTGTAGCTTATAAAAAGTAATATGATTATCTGTTATTTGAACTAAGGATTCAACTGTCTCTGCTTTGTGACGCGGATAAAACAGATTTACTTTGTAAAAACGCTGATTAAAACGGATTCTATATTTAAATTTTTAGAAAGATTAAAAAAATCCGCCTTAATCCGTGTTTTCGCGATAGCGAATCGGTGTAATCAGCGTCAGATTAAGTAGCGATTTTCAAAATTAGTACGGTAACAAATAGTTAAAAAAATAAAATTAAGAAAGTATAAAATGAAATATATTGTTTGCGAAAAACCGCAGGAATTTCTATTGAAAGAAACGAATATTCCAGAACCAAAAGAAGGTGAAGTTTTATTGAAAATAAAAAGAATCGGTATCTGCGGAACTGATATTCACGCTTTTGGCGGAACTCAACCGTATTTTGAATATCCAAGAATTTTAGGTCACGAATTGGCTGCTGAATATGTAAAAGGAAATGCGGAAGGTTTTAAACCTGGAGATAAAGTAACTTTTATTCCGTATTTCAATTGCGGAAAATGTGTTGCTTGCAGAAACGGATTAACGAACTGCTGCGTAAATATCAAAGTTTTTGGAGTGCATATTGATGGCGGAATGGCTGAATATGTTTCAATTCCGGAACAATATTTACTGCACGGTCAAGGTTTGGATTATGATGAATTGGCTTTGGTTGAACCATTGGCAATTGCAGCACACGGTGTTAGAAGAGCGGCTGTAAAAGCTACAGATACGGTTTTAGTAATGGGGGCAGGACCAATTGGAATTGGTTTAATCCAGTTTGCAAAAATCGCTGGTGCCAAAGTTATCGTAATGGATATTAACGATTACAGATTGAATTTCTGTAAAGAGCAATTGCAAGCTGATGAAACGATTAATCCGTTAAACGATGATGTTGCTGCAAAATTGGCTGAATTGACAAACGGAGACATGGCAAACGTGGTAATTGACGCAACTGGAAATCAGAAAGTGATGAATAGCGCTTTCAATTACATTTCGCATGGAGGAAGATTCGTTTTGGTCGGACTTCAAAAAGGCGAATTAAGTTTCAGTCATCCTGATTTCCACAAAAGAGAATCGACTTTGATGAGCAGTAGAAATGCTACAATCGAAGATTTCGAATATGTAATGAAATGTTTGAAAGAAGGAAAAATCGATCCGAAAAAATATATCACTCATAGAACTAGTTTTTCTGATATGATTAATGATTTCAGAGATTTGATTGATCCGAAAAATAATGTGATCAAGGCGTTGATTGAAATTGAGTAAAAGTATATTATAAAGTACTGTTTGTCATTCCGAGGAACGAGGAATCTCCACAAGTAGCTCCATCTAGAAATTCACCAATCTTTATAGAATTTCTTGCGGAGATTTCTCCTTCGTCGAAATGACAAAAATGAGAAAAACTATAACTTTAAATAACCACGAAAAATGGATTTAAACTTAAAAAATAAAATTGTTGTCGTTTCTGGTTCGGCTGGAAAGGAAGGCAGTATCGGAGAAACAATTGTTAACAGATTGGCAGATGAAGGTGCGATTCCGGTTTTGGTTGACCGAAATGCAAGAGGTTTTGAATACGTAGAAAGACTTCAAAAAAGTGGCGTTAATTCGTTATTCGTACAAACTGACGTAACTGATCCTGTTGCAATAGAAAACGCCGTAAAAGTAATTGGAGCAAAATATGGAAGAATCGATGCTATAATTAATAATGTTGGTGTAAATGACGGAGCTGGATTAGATTCTAGCTACGAAGATTTCATGAATTCGTTGAAATTGAATGTAGTGAGTTATTTTCTTTTAGCGAAATATGCGTTGCCGTTTTTGAAAGAATCAAAAGGAAATATTTTAAACATTGGTTCAAAAGTGGCTTTAACAGGGCAAGGTGGAACTTCTGGTTACGCTGCAGCGAAAGGTGGAGTTTTGGGCTTAACAAGAGAATGGGCAGTCGATTTGATCCAGTTTGGAATTCGTTCGAATGCGATTATTATTGCTGAAAGTTATACTCCTGCTTACGAAGATTGGATTAAAACATTGCCAGATGGTCAAACAGTTTTGAATAAAATCAACAAAAGTATTCCGCTGGAAAGTAGAATGACGAAAACAGAAGAAATTGCAGATACAGCACTTTTTATCATTTCAGAAAAATCATCGCATACTACAGGACAATTTGTTTTTGTGGATGGAGGTTACGTACATTTAGACCGCGCATTAATCAGCGATGTTAACTAAGAAATTATGAGTAAAAGAATTGATTCCCATCAGCATTTTTGGAAGTTTGATCCCGTTAGAGACAGCTGGATTGATGAAACGATGCAAAATATTCAGAAAGATTTTCTGCCTGAAGATTTGCAGCCAATTTTAAAACAAAATCAATTTGAGGGCTGTGTTGCAGTTCAGGCAAGTCAATCTGAAGAAGAAACTCATTTTTTATTGGATTTAGCTTCAAAAAATGATTTCATAAAAGGAGTTGTCGGCTGGATAGATTTGAGAAATGAAAATATCGAAGAGCGTTTGCAATTTTTTTCCAATCAAAAAAAACTGAAAGGTTTTAGACATGTTGTGCAAGGCGAACCAGATGATTTTATGTTTGGAGCAGAATTCAGAAGAGGAATTCAAGCTTTAAAAGCATTTGATTATACGTATGATATTTTAATTTTCGAACGTCAATTACCAGCTGCAATTAATTTGGTTCAAGATTTCCCAAATCAGCGATTTGTGATTGATCATATTGCAAAACCAGATATCAAATCAGGAAGTATTGATTCTTGGAAAAAAGGAATCGAAGAAATAGCAAAATACGATAACGTTTGGTGCAAAATCTCAGGAATGGTAACCGAAGCCGATTGGAAAAATTGGAAACCCGAAGATTTAAAACCATATTTGGATGTAATCTTTGAAAACTTTTCAATCGATAAATTAATGTACGGGTCAGATTGGCCAGTTTTAAACGTAGCTTCTGATTATAATGAAGTGGTGAAAACTTTAGAAGATTATATTACTGAATTTTCAATTGAGGATCAGAATAAGATTTGGTTTGAGAATGCGAATTCTTTTTACAATTTAAATATGTAATATTTAATTTTTGCAAGCTTCGGAGAAGCGAAATATTTATAGCAAGAAATATAGGTTTACTATATAAAGCTCCAGCGCAGCGACATGTTTTTTATGATTATATATCGTCCGTTGGAGCTTTTTTCATTTGTCCTATTGATGTTCTATAAATATTTTGCTCCGCTGGAGCACTAAACAGGTTGACTTAGGGGTTTGAGACAGTTGATAAAATATAGCCCATGGTTTCAACCATTGGGAGACAAAGATTGGAAAAACGTTGCGTTCCCATGGTTGAAACCATGGGCTATGTTTTAAATAGAAAACAAAAAATAGCCACAGATTAAAGGATTTTATAGATTTTTTTTAAATCATTTTAATCCTTTTAATCTGTGGCTAAAAATTTAGCGCTAATATTTTACTTTTTCAAAACATCTGCATCAGGCGCCCATTTTTTCTGCCATTCTGGATATTTTTTTAAAGCTTTTTCAGGTTTATCGGTATACCAAGCATAGCCGCTACGTCTTTCGCGGCTTACTTCTGCGAGTGAATATAATATTTCGCTGTTACGGTCAGAAAATAATGGTCTGTGTGTTTTTAACTCATAGTAACGCGTCCAGATTGGTGGCGCAGTAGGATCGTTTACAACTCTCACATCATTTTTGATTTTCTTATATTTTGATTCCATTTCAGGAGCTTCAAAACTTTCGACTCTAGTGTTGTAAATTTTAGAATCATCAAACCATTTCACGGCACTTTGAACTGCATTAATAACCTTTTCATTCGGATTATCAATGTCCATTAAAAACAAAACAATATCTACGCTTTCTGCATTACAAATGCTTGGCGGTTCAAATTTACGCGCCCATGCTGGTTCAAGTGTCACTTCATCATGTTGTTGGCACCATGCGGTCAATTTTCCCTTGTCTTTAATCTGCATTTTCAAAATGCAATCCAGTCCTTTTTCATAAGCTTTGGTTACTTTTTTTCTGGTGTGATCATCGACAAAAGCATAGTTTGGATCATTATTTACAATCTTTTTCAAGAGATTCATAATTCCCATATAAGCTCCGTCATTAAACGTAATATGACGGCTGTAACCTTTTTCCAAAGGATAATATTGTGGCCATCCTCCGTTTGGATATTGTGCTTTCAAAGTAAAATTAATGCCCCGTAGACAGCCCTCTTTATATTTGGAATCTTTTGTTAATGTATAAACTTGCGCTAAATAATGTATGTGCGTATAAGTCGTTTCATTATCAAAAGTAGTATGTTCAATATATTTCGTTTTAATGACACTATCAATCTGTTGTGGTGTCAAGATGGCTTTCATATCATAATTCTTTGGCCATCCGCCATTATCACGCTGGAAATATAGAATGTTATCGGCGATTTTAGTGTAATCCGTTTCAGCATATTTCGGCTGATTGGGAATTGGATTTACGATATTGGTTTTGTCCTTTATAAAATACCAATGATTAGTGCCGTCTGTAAAAGGTTTTGTACTGATATCAGTAGATTGCGCATTTGAGCATACAAATGAAAAGGTGCAAAGAGCTGATAAAAGCAATTTTGAACGCATTACGGAATTAAATTTAAACATACCGCTATGGTTTTAGAATTTTACCGCTTTCTTTGGAACGTCTTTACCAACTGTAGTGGTTTTAGATAAACCGCTTAAATCAACATTTTTAGTTACTCCACCATCAATTGTAATGGTATTTGCTGAAGCAGGCTTGAATTCCACATTCTTTAAAGTAAGATTTTGAGTATTGTAGATTTCAAATGCATTTTTAGCTTTTACATCTAATTTCACATTTTCGATTTTAATTTTATTAGCATCAATTATAGAAAAACCTTTTTCAGCAGTTGCCATAAGGTTTGAAATTTCGATGTTTTCTAAATTCATTTCAGGAAGACCTTGCAAAAATACAGCTTGTTGAGCGCCTTTGATTGTAATATTTTTAATTGAAATATTTTTAAACTGAGGCGTCTCAACTGTTACAGGCATTGCTTTGTTGACAATTTTATCTCCGCCTTCTTCTAGAGTTTCAGCAATAGATTTTCCTCCGTAATATAAGTTGAATGAAATGGCCTGAGAAGGAATATCAGTCATAAAAACATCAGAAATGAAGATGTTTTCTACAACACCACCTCTTCCACGAGCGCTTTTAAAACGTAAACCAACATCAGTTCCCATAAAAGTACAGTTTGAAACATGAAGGTTTTTGACACCGCCAGACATTTCGCTTCCAACTGTTACACCACCGTGACCGTGGTATACAATATTGTTTCTCACAATAATATTTTCGCACGGAACACCTCTTTCGCGTCCGTCTTTATCTTTTCCAGATTTAATGCAGATGGCATCGTCTCCAACATCAAAACTTGAATTTTCTACCAATACATTTTTACAGCATTCTACGTCAAGACCATCTCCATTTTGAGAATACCATGGATTGCGAACGGTTGTATTTCTCACAATTAAATCTTCCACCATAAAAGGGTGAATGTTCCAAGCTGGTGAATTTTGAAAAACAGGTCCGTCAAATAAAACTCTTTTACTGTTTTGAATGCTAACCATTACTGGACGAAGAAAATCATGAATTGTTTCAAATTCTTCTTTTGTCTTTAAATCAGGACGCACATTTTGGTCTGCGCCTTTCGAAGCATTCATAAAAGTTTCTGACGGATACCAGCTCGTTTTTTCTTTATTTAAAACTCCACCTCTCGAAATAACTTCTTTCCATTGGCTTTCAGTCAACTTACTTTTTTTGACTTGTCTCCAAACCTCTCCAGAACCATCCCATACACCGTTTCCGGTAAAAGCAATGTTTTCAAGATTTTTACCGTAAATAGGAGAGATGCATCGCCAAGTATTTAGGCCTTCAAAATTAGTTTCGATAAGCGGATAAAGCGATTTATCGGTAGAGAATTTGATTAGTGCGCCTCTCTCAGCATGCAATTCGATATTGCTTTTTAAAATGATTGGGCCTGTAAGCCAGATTCCTGGAGGAATTACCACTTTTCCACCACCTTTTTTAGAAACAGCATCTATGGCATCTGCAAATGCTTTTGTGTTTAATGTATAGCCACCGTTTACTGCTCCAAAGTCTTTAATGTTTACAGTGTTATTCGGAATAACAGGTTCATTAATTTTCGACATAGTAAACTCGACATTGTAGTCATTTGCTTTTTGCGCAGCAATTGGGTTACAGAAACTCAATGCCAATATGCTCAGTGCAGTGCAAAAAAAGTGAGGTAAGTTAGTTTTCATTCTAAATTGTATTATGGTTATTTTTAATGATTGCTAGATGTAAAGTCCGTTTTTAATTCAGGATTTTTTTAACTGATGAATAATTTTTAAGTGTAAAAACTAAAATTTAATAATGTAATCGATTACACAAATCTATTAAAAAAATATTATGAAACTAGAATTTTGCTTTAATTATAACAGATTTTTTATGGAATTGATTTTTTTAATGGATTAATGGCGAGAAATTAGAAATTTGATTTTAGAAGAAAACAGTGTATGGTCTGCTAAGAAACGCTGTTTTTCTGAGCGGATACAGGAGGGTACAGGATGCCAATATTTTTATGTTCGTTTAAATTGGACGAATTATTTGGTAAAAGTGTTAAAAACACATTTATTTGTAAAATAAATACTGTTTTAATTAAATGCCTCGTAATTTTATTGCAATAAAAAAATCAAAAACCTAAATAATGCGCTTAAATTCTATTACTAAAATACTAACTGTCTTTTTGTTGATTCTTACCTCACTTTCTATGAGTGCGGCCGAAATTTGGGTTTCCCCGAAAGGGAGCGACAAAAACTCAGGAACAAAAGAAAATCCGCTGGCAACAGTTCATATGGCAATGCGAAAAGCCAGAGAACTACGTCGTTTAAAAGATCCTTCTGTAAAAGACGGTATTCGTATCATTGTAATGAATGGAACGTATTATTTAAATGAACCTTTGTTTGTAAGACCAGAAGATTCTGGAACTGCAGAGAGTCCGACGACAATTGAGGCGGATGTGAATGCAAAACCAATAATCAGCGGCGGAATCGAAATCAAAAACTGGACAAAATCGACAACGGTTATCAACGGACTTAAAAAAGGGACTGTTTGGGTGGCCGATGCTCCAAAAAAAGCGGGAAGTCTTATCGATTACAGACAATTATGGGTAAATGGTAAAAAAGCCGTAAGAGCTAAAAACACAGCAGGAACCACAATGGAACGTATTCTATCATGGAATCACGAAGAGCAAACGTGTTGGATTCCGTTTAAAGATAAATCGGTTAAGTTTGAGCCGGGAATGGAAATGTTTATTGTACAATGGTGGTCGAATGCCAACCTACGTATTAAAAATATTGAAGTTAAAAAAGACAGCGCGAAACTTTCGTTTGAAGAGCCAGAAAGCCGTATTCAAAGCGAGCACCCTTGGCCTGCACCGTGGATTTCTAAAAACAACGGTAATTCGGCTTATTTCTTAAACAATGCTTTTTCACTTTTAAACGAGCCTGGAGAATGGTATTTAGACAAGAAAAATGCTAAAATCTATTACATTCCAAGAGCTGGTGAAGAAATTAATTCGGTTACGGTTACAGCGCCAGTTTTAGAAAATTTAGTGGAAGTAAAAGGAACGATCGATTCTCCTGTGCATCATTTTAGATTTAAAGGAATTTCGTTTCAATACAGCAACTGGCTTCGTCCTTCACAGCAAGGTCACGTGCCGTTGCAATCTGGTTTGTATTTGTTAGATGCTTATAAATTGAAACAGCCTGGAACTCCAAATCAGGCGAATTTAGAAAACCAAGCTTGGGTTGGAAGACCTCGTGCAGCGGTTGAAGTCAATTATTCGAATAATATTCAGTTTGAATCTTGCCGTTTTGAGCATTTGGCTTCGACGGGCTTAGATTTAAATAAAGGAACAAATCACAATACAATAAAAGGAAATTTATTTAAAGATATTGGTGGAAGTGCCATCAATGTTGGGATTTTCTCTGAAGAAGCTTTTGAAGCGCATTTGCCTTTAATTATCAAAGATGAAAGAGAAATGTGTTCTGATGAAGTGATTGCTGATAACTTAATCACAAACGTGACCAATGAAGATTGGGGAACTTTAGGAATCAGCGCTGGTTTTGTTAGAAATATTACGATTGAACACAACGAAATTTCAGATGTATCGTACTCTGGAATGGCAATGGGCTGGGGCTGGACGCATACGCCAAACGTGATGCAGAATAATAAAATTTTAGGAAATAAAATTCATCATTACGCCAAGCATTTACATGATGTTGCGGGAATCTATACGCTTTCTGCACAGCCAGGAAGCCGAATTGAAGAAAATTATATTGATAAAGTGTACAACAGTCCGTATGCGCACGATCCGTTTTTATGGCTGTATTTATATACCGATGAAGGTTCTGAAGGTTTTACAATTAAAAACAACTGGATTGCAGAAAAGAAAATCCTTAAAAACCATAATGGTCCAAAAGGCAATATTTGGGAACATAACGATCCTTATGTAAGTGCTAAAATTAAAGATGCTGCAGGAATTAGAGCACCTTACAAAGATTTAGAAAAAGAAGTTGTAATCGATGAAAAATGGGGATTGCAGGAAATGCCAAAACCATACGCAATCGAGTTGATCGGTTCTGATTTCGACATCGAAAAAATCAAATCGACTTTAGTAGGATTCAGAATTGTGGGTCAGGAATTGTACCAATGGAAAAATCATTTGGTGATTTACGGGAAAATGAATCAGCCTGAAAGAACAAAACGAAAACTGGCGGGTGCTTTTCCTTCTTTAGAAATAAAAATTTATGAAGATCTTGTTTACGATTTCCAAAACTTCGAAAGATGTAAAGATTCTAAACCAGCATCAGATTGGGAAAATGTGGTTTTAACAGCGAATCTTCCTGCTGACGAAAAACTGCAGAAAGAATACGTAGACTATCATAAAACGCAATTCGAAAAATGGCCAGAAGTAGCAAAAGGTTTCTGTAATGCCGATTTTCAGCAATTGCAAGTCTTTAAAAAAGAGAGACAATTAATCTTGGTAATCAGTATTCCGAAAGGTGAAAATCTGGATAAACTAAATCCAAAAACAACACAAAACAATCCACGCGTTGACGACTGGAATGCTTTAATGAAAAAATACCAAAGCGGCATCGATGGCACAAAACCAGATGAAACGTGGATTTTCTTGAATAAAGTGAATGTAGAAGAGAAGAAATAAAAGAGGAAAGAAGCAAGAAGAAAGAAATCTGTTTGATCTGCTCAATCTGCGTGAAAAATAAAACTAACCTCAAAGAAGATTTCGAAAACAATCTAAAATCTAAAATCAACAATCTAAAATAACCACACCTCATGTTAAAAATAGCCATTCTGGGACTTGGAGAAGGACGAAGCACAATGTCAGCGGCTTTGGAAAGTTCAAAATTAGAACTTGTAAAAGTATGCGACAGAAACGAAGAAATCTGCAAGCAGAGAGCAAAAGAATTCGATTTTCATTCGTACACAACCAACTACGAAGATTTATTAAACGATGCATCAATTGATATTATCGCGATTTATACGCCAGATCATTTGCACGCACAACACGTAAAACAAGCTTTATTAAGTGGAAAACATGTTGTTTGTACAAAACCGTTCATCGATGATTTATCTGATGCTAAAGAGCTTTTAGAATTAAGCAAATCAACAGGAAAAAAGGTTTTTATTGGACAAAGTTCACGTTTCTTCGAACCAGCAAAAAGACAAAGAGCCGATTACGAAGCAGGATTAATTGGAGATTTAATAACTATTGAAGCGCAATACCACGCCGATCACAGATGGTTTTTAAAGAAAGAATGGTCTTTATTACAGTCGTTTAAATGGCTGTATGGAGGTTTGAGCCATCCTGTAGATTTCATTAGATGGTATTTGCCAAACATTCAAGAAGTAATGGGGTACGGAATGATCAGTGCAAACGGACAATCAGCTGGATTGAAAAATGAAGACACAATGCACTTTATCTTCAAAGCAACTGACGGCAGAATTGCACGTGTAAGTGGTGTTTATACGTCACCGACTCAGCCAGTGCAGCGTGACAGTGGAATGAGCACGATTTTAAGAGCAACAGAAGGGGCAAGTCAAGCCGATTATCACGAATTGCGTTATGCAGTTACCGATAAAACGGGCGAAGAAAAGGTGGTAACTTGGGGCGATAGCACTTTAAAATATTATTTCCGTTTTGAAGGACAAAGTCATCACGGCGGAGAATATCAGAACTATTTAGAATATTTTGTAGACAGTATCGAACAGAATTTCGAAGCCTATCCAAACATGGAAGAAGGAATTGGAACCGTAGCTTTATTGCAAGCAATGGACAAATCGCTGCAAACTGGAATGCCGGTTAAAATTGCCGATATTCTTAACGAATACGGACTATGAACAGTATCTACGATAAATTAACGACACTTGATTTTGTAATTGTGGCTGGTTATTTAGTCGCATTATTAATCATTGGTTACGTGGTAAGTGTCAAGCAGCGAAAGAAAGACGAAACGCTTTTTCTGGCTGGAAATTCATTAAACTGGTACAGCATCGGATTTAATATGTGGGGAACCAATGTTGGTCCGTCATCTTTATTAGCCTTTGCGAGTATTGGTTATGCAACGGGAATCGTAGCAGGAAATTTCGAATGGTATGCCTTTGTTTTTTTACTGCTTTTAGCTATGGTTTTTGCACCGCGTTATATTGCGAGTAAAGTAAGCACAATGCCAGAATATATGGGAAAACGCTACGGCGACAGCACCCAAAACATTTTAGCTTGGTATGCTTTGGTTAAAATCTTGGTAAGCTGGCTTTCTTTAGGATTATTCAGCGGAGGCGTTTTAGTGCGTCAGATTCTAGGAATCCCGATGTGGCAGAGCGTTACCGTTTTAGTGATTTTCTCTGGAATTTTCACTTTTGCAGGAGGTTTAAAAGCAATTGCTAAAGTCAATGTTTTTCAGATGATTTTACTGATTGTAGTTTCATTAACGCTTTCGTATTTAGGATTGCAGAAAGTGGGCGGAATCGAAGCTTTAGCAGCAAAAACACCATCTAATTTTTGGAATTTAGTTCGTCCTTCAGACGATGCTCATTATCCGTGGCCTGCTATTTTATTAGGATATCCAGTTGCAGCAGTTGCTTTTTTCTGTACCGATCAATCGATGGTACAGAGTGTTCTGGGAGCGAAAAATTTAGAACAAGGACAACTTGGAGTTAATTTCATCGGGTGGTTGAAAGTCATGGCGCTTCCGTTATTTATTTTACCTGGAATTTTGTGCTACGCGTTATATCCAGAATTAGGAAGCAACTCCGATTTGGCTTATATGACAATGGTTACAAATCTTTTCCCAAGCGGAATGAACGGTTTGGTAATCTGCGTAATGATTGCCGTTTTGGTAGGAACAATTGGTTCTTCGCTGAATGCTTTGAGTACCGTTTTTACGAATGATATTTATGTAAAGAAAATCAATCCGACGGCGACTATTAAAGATCAAATTAGAATTGGTCGTTTAACGATTGCAGCAGGATGTGTATTTGCGATTTTGATTGCCGTTGCAATTGATAATATCAAAGGACAGAATTTATTCAACATTTTTCAGGCGGTTTTAGGTTTCTTGGCGCCTTCATTATCTGTTGTGTTCCTTTTGAGTGTTTTCTGGAAACGCACCACTAAAAAAGCCGTAAATGCAACGCTTTCTTGGGGTTCTGCTTTTAGTTTATTTGTTGGAGTTTTATATCTGTGGATTTTCCCTGCAGATAAATACCCAGTTTGGCCTCACTTTTTATTGATTTCGTTTTACATTTTTGCTGTGCTTTTAGTTTTAGCAGTGCTAATTTCGTTAACCGATAAAAATCCTGAGGTTAATGTTTCAGATGAAACTGATATTCCTAAAACTAGTAAGAAAGTGAAGTTGTTGTTTGGAGTGCTGGGATTAGTGATTTTGGCTTTGTATTTGGTTTTTAATGGGAATTAAATAGCATTTTAATTCTTTTAAAATATATAAAAAACAACTTTGTTAAAATGGGATAATAAAATTATAGAAGTCTTTAGTAAAATAAATAGTATGTTTGTTAAAATGATTACTCAAATTTAGGTTTATTCGATATGGAAGAAGAAAAAATACTTGAAAACATTACTAAATCTATTACTGAAAAATTAAAAGTTCCTATTATCTTGACCTATGTTTGTGTTTTAGTTATTCATAATTGGGATATACTCTTTTATCTGTTTTTTGAATCATCAACTGCATCATCTAAAATAAAATATGTAAAAGACAATTATTCCGAGCTATATTATGAAAGAATTTTTGATTGTTTAATTATTGCAGTAATATTAATTGTTTTATTTACAATATTAAATACGACTATTAATTTTTGTTTAAAGTGGTTTTATCGAAAAGATAAAGAAATTTCATCTCAAATAGAAAGTTATGAACAAGTTAGTTTTCTTAGAGAACAGCTATCAAAATCTTTAGAAGAAATAAAGAAATTAAAATCTGAAGTTGAAAGTTTGAATAATATAAACGAAAGTTTAAAATCTAAAAATTTGGACATTAATGTTGATGAAATATCTAGAAAAGATTTTAATAGTATATTATTATATATTTCATCTCAACCAAATAAAGATAAACTTCTTTTTAGTTTTAAAGAGTTCATTAATGCATTTAAAAAAGGAGGTGATGTAGAACGAGAAGAATTATATAAAAGTGCTACTTATGAACATGAGATGAAACTTTTGGTAGACTATTTTGCACGTACTAATTTTTTAAAAATTGACTATCGTTTTAATAATATTACTAAAAAGAATGGTTACCTAATTGACTTGAGTAAGTCAATTAAAGATATTTTACTGATGGACATCTAATTTTTCAAGTATTTTGATTCTTTTATGAAAATACAACATGCTTGTGTTAATTGTATTTTAATGGATGTATTTTTTGTTTATATAAATGGATTTTTTATCATTTCGTAGTCGAAACCAACAACTCCCGAATATCAACCTTCAAATATTTAGAAATCTCATAAAGTGTTTCGATAGAAGGCTGATATTCGTTCGTACACCAACGCGAAACAGTTGCTACTGTTTTGCCTAAATGTTTGGCTAATTCCTTATTACTTCTGTTGTTTTCAACTAAAGCAACTTTTATTCTATTTAACTTAAGTTTCGACACAATGATGATTTATTGCTATAATATGCAAATATGATGTATTTTAAATATAATAAAAAATATAATATTATTGCTCAAAAACATCATAAAATTATAATTTAAGAATGCATTGTTATAATTTGTAGTATAATTTTTACTATTTTTGTTTCAGTTAAAGAAAAATAAAATGAAACAATCAGCAAAAAGACAATTAAAAATTCATAGAAAATACATTTCAAGGTCGTATAGTCGTTATGTCATATTTCCTGAAATTCGTCTTTGCGGAAAATGGCTTCAAGAAATCGGTTTTAATTGCGGGAATTCTGTTACGGTCGAGCACGAGAAGAATAAAATTATTATTACTGTTAATAATGAAAATCAATAATTTACAAATAAAAAACACATAGTTCCCATCCAGAAAACTATGTGTTTTATTATTAAAGAAATGCCTTTTTCAGACAATCTAAATACTATGTTTCTATGTGTTTAGAAAAAAGAAAAATTATTTTTCAGTCTTTTTTCTCCCCTCAATATTCGGTAAAAACCCAGTGATAACACCAATTAAAGGCAAGAAGGCACATATTTTAAATACATATTCTATACTCGTTGCATCGGCGATTTTTCCTAAAACAGCAGAACCTAATCCGCCCATTCCGAAAGCAAATCCGAAGAAAAGACCTGCTACTAAACCAACTTTTCCAGGCATTAATTCTGTTGCATAAACCAAAATGGCAGAGAAAGCAGAAGAAAGAATTAATCCGATAATTACAGATAAAGTTCCAACCCAGAATAAAGAAACGTAAGGCAACATCAGAGTAAATGGTGCAACGCCAAGAATAGAAACCCAGATTACATATTTTCTTCCAAAACGGTCTCCGATTGGCCCCCCGATCAAAGTTCCAGCCGCAACGGCTCCTGAGAACAAGAATAAATACACTTGCGATTGTTGAATTGAGATATGGAATTTATCAATCAAAAAGAAAGTATAATAACTCGTAATACTGCTCATGTAGAAGTATTTAGAGAAAATTAAAACCAATAGAATTACTAATGAAGCAATCACACGGTTTTTAGATAAATGGTGCGTTTCAATTTTCATTGCCGCTTTGTTGGCATTTCTTTCAGATAAATGTTCAGTGTACCAAATCGCAATTTTATACAAAGCAAAAATTCCAACTAAAGCGATAATACAAAACCAAGCCACAAAACTTTGTCCGTGCGGAATAATGATAAAAGCGGCTAATAAAGGTCCTATAGCACTTCCTGCATTTCCCCCTAATTGAAAAATTGATTGCGCCAAACCTTTTTTACCACCCGAAGCCAAATGTGCTACACGCGAAGATTCTGGGTGAAAAATAGAGGATCCAATTCCAATCAAACTTACTGACATTAATAAGAAAGCAAAGTTTGAGGCAATAGAAACTAGAAATAATCCGACCATTGTAAAACACATTCCGATTATTAACGAATAAGGTTTAGAATTTTTATCAGTGTACATTCCAACGAATGGCTGCAGAATGGATGCAACGATTTGATAAGTAAAAGTGATGATTCCAATTTGAGTAAAACTCAATCCAAAATTGTCCTTGATAAGCGGATAAATTGACGGAACAACAGCTTGCAAAAGATCATTAATTAAATGCGAAAAGCTGATTATGAAAAGTATTGAGTATGTCGTTTTTTTAATAACTTCTTGTTGTACTTTAACGGTTTCCATGAGTTGTTTTTTAGGTTAATGGTATTTTTGAAATTACAGCTGTATTAATTTTTTACAAAATTGAAACAAATATAAATGTCAAAATTGCTATATTTGGACAATGAATAGTCAATATCGGACATATAGAGTAGCGACGGATTTTGGATACAAAGTGGATTCCTCGATCCCGGTTATAGGTTATACCGAAACGGTAACCAACGAAGAGTGTATTTCGCATTCACATCCAAGAGGGCAATTGATCTATGCAACTCGCGGTGTAATGAATGTTGTAGTGGGCAATAATATTTGGGTTGTGAATCCGCTTCAAGGTTTGTGGCTTCCAGGCGGAGTAGAACATCAGGTTACTTTTCAGAAAGATGTTAATTATTATAGCATTTTTGTGGATCCATCTGCTATGGAAGGACTACCAGATAGAAGTTTTTCATTTGATATTCCGATGTTTTTGAAGCAATTGGTTTTCAAAATCATTTCTTTCGGAACAAGCGGCAACTTAACCGATTCACAACGACGAATCATTTATGTTTTTTTAGATGAATTGGCCTTGATTATACCAAGTGCCACTTTTTTGCCTACTACAAATGATGAAAGGTTACAGAAAGTAGTTGAGCTTTTAATGAATGATGTTTCAAGTAAACAAACAATTGATTATTACGCAGAGCTTTCTTTTATGAGCAGTAGAACTTTATCGCGCTTATTTATAAAAGAATTAGGGATGAATTTCAGCGATTGGCGTACCAGAATGAAATTGCTGGAGGCGATTAAAAGATTAGGGGAAAAGCAATCCATAAAAGAAATCGCTTTAGATTTAGGTTACGAAACAGCCAGCGCTTTCATTTTTATGTTCAAGAAGCATTTGGGAACAACACCTTCTAACTATATTTTAGAAGATGAAAACGAGTCTGAAAAACTGATTGCATAAATACGTGATGGAACGCGGATGACACGGATTTACTTCGTAAAAACGCGGATTTACACGGATTTTTTATTTTTTTTAAATACATAGAAACATAGATTTTTATCTAACTAAAAAAATAGAGCTGATTAAAAATGACTAGTCATTAACACATAGCTATGTTTGTTAAAATAAGTGAAACGCCTTTTTCGCGCATTTTTAGCTATGTTTCTATATGTTAGAATAAAAAAAATCCGTTTTCATCCGCGTCTTCGCGAAAGCGAATCCGTTTCATCTGCGTTCCATAAAAATCGTAACATCATTTTTTTTAATACTAAAAAAGTGATAACCCATAATTTTTCCCTTAAAAAATTATCAAATAGCACTATCTTTTATGAAATAGCAGGACAGTGCAGGTTGTGAAATGTAATTATAACACTTATCTTTAGTCCCAAAATAAACTTACTATGCTAAACCGCTCTTCCATTTTTAAACTTTTATTGGTTTTAATTATTTTCTGTCCTTCCGTTTCTTTGTCTGCTCAAGAGAAATCAAAAGAAGCGACATGGATTTGGTATCCAGGCGATTTCGAAGTTTGGTTAAGCAATAAAATGCAGGTAAGACGTACAGAACGTGAAGCCGTTTTTCCGCCGCTTTGGCAATATTATAGTCCATACGCTTTGGTAACTTTTCAGACCGAAGTAGATATTCCAAAACCAGATCAAGTTAAAATCTTCTCTGAAGGACCTTTTCAGTTACTTTTAGACGGCGTTCAAATTTACGGACAGCCAAAATCAATTACAGTTCCTGCCGGAAAACATAAAATCTCCTTTAAAGTTTACAATCAAGAAGTGTTGCCAGCTATTTATATTTCGGGTCAATACGTTAAATCGGATTCTTCTTGGAAAGTAACCAACGAAGATAAACTTTGGATTGACGAAGCTGGAAAAGCACAGCAATCTGGTACGCCGTGGGTTCCTGTTGGTTCTTGGAATTTTGATTCAGCAGAAAATAAACCTTCTGAATTTAAATTAACTACAAAACCTTTAAGTGCTAAGAAAACAGAAAAAATAGTGGGTGGTCAATTAGTAGATTTCGGAAAAGAAACTTTTGGTTACATCAAAATTCACGGTTTAAAAGGAAAAGGCAAAGTAGCGCTTTATTACGGAGAATCTCGCGAAGAAGCTTTGGATTCTGCGAAATGCGAAACTTTAGATCATTTGTCTTTTGATGGAAAACAATCTGAAACTTACACGCACGACGGATCAAAAGCATTCCGATATGTTCAAGTGCAAGCAGATGCAGGTGTAAAATACGATTCGATTTCAATGCTTTATGAATATTTGCCGTTGGATTATCGCGGTGCATTCAAATCTTCAGACCAATTACTGAATAAAATTTGGGATGTGTCGGCGTATACGATGCATTTAACGTCTCGTGAATTTTTTATTGACGGAATCAAACGCGACCGATGGGTTTGGTCTGGCGATGCTTATCAAAGTTATTTAATGAATTATTATTTGTTCTTTGATTCGCCTTCTGTAGAACGAACGATGTCGGCTCTTCGCGGAAAAGATCCTGTAACGGCTCACGTAAATATTATCATGGATTATTCGCTGTATTGGTTTGTAGGTGTTTACGATTATTACTTGCATACAGGCGATACAAAATACATCAAAACTTTTTATCCAAGAATGAAATCGCTTATGGATTTCTGTTTAGAAAGAAGAAACAAAAACGGATTCTTAGAACCGTTAGAAGGCGACTGGGTTTTCATTGATTGGGCCGACGGATTACCAAAAACAGGCGAGGTTAGTTTTGAGCAAATGCTTTTAGCAAGAAGTTTAGAATCTATGGCGGTAAGTGCTGAAATCGCTGGTAAAAATGAAGACCAAAAACAATATCAAAAATTAGCAGCTGATTTAAAAACAAGTTTATTTGATGTCTTTTGGGATAAAAAAGAAAACGTAATGAAGCACCAGCGTATCGACGGTAAAATGCAGAATATTGTAACCAGATATGCTAATATGTTCGGTATTTTCTTCAATTATTTTACGGAAGAACAAAAGCAAAGTGTAAAAAATAAAGTGTTGTTGAATAAAGATGTTCTTCAAATTACAACGCCATACATGCGTTTTTACGAGTTGGAAGCTTTATGCGCAATGGACGAACAGAAATTTGTCTTAAATGAAATTCGTGATTATTGGGGCGGAATGTTAAATCTCGGCGCAACATCTTTCTGGGAAAAATATGATCCAAAACAAAGTGGAAAAGAGCATTTAGAAATGTACGGTCGCCCTTACGGGAAAAGCCTTTGCCACGCTTGGGGAGCAAGTCCGATTTACTTATTAGGAAAATATTATTTAGGTGTAAAGCCAACTGCTCCAGGTTATTCAGAATATGAAATTAAACCAAATTTGGGTGGTTTAAAATGGATGGAAGGAAAAGTGCCAACACCAAACGGAGAAGTTGCGGTGTATTGCAGTACAAAAGAAATTAAAGTAAAAGCTGGCGAAGGAGAAGGAAAATTAATTTTCAAAAGCGCAAGCAAACCAAAAACAAACTCAGGAACAATTACAGAATTAGCAAAAAATAAATATCAGTTGATCGTAAAACCGAATGTGGAGTATGTTGTGAGTTATAAAGCGATTTAAAGTTCTTAGTAATTAGTGCTTAGTAAAATTAGCTCTTAGTAATTAGTAATTAGTTCATAGCTATCCGCCCAGTTTGTCATTTCGACGAAGGAGAAATCTTCACAAGTAGCTCCGCACAGAATGTCACCAATCGTTGTAGAGCTTCTCGTGAAGATTTCTCCTTCGTCGAAATGACAAGATTGAGGGGAATTCTGGAATCAATAAAAAATAAAAAACCAATGTTTTCAAAAAACACAAAAAACAATTTCAAATTAAAAACAGCTTTTCTAGCATTGTTTTCAATCTGCTTACAACTTTCAGTTACAGCACAAAACGCATGGAAACCAGCTTCATTTGAAATTGTAAAATCAAATTACAAAACGTTCAAAATCACTCAATACGCTCACGTTTTTTCAGGAAGCAAACACAATATTGTTCGTTTAGCCCCAGAATTACAAGGCTTGACAGGAATAGAACTTCCTTTAGATAAATATACAAACGGGACGAATTCTCCTTTGCAATTAAAATTTAAAGAATCTATTACAGTTTTGATTGGTGTTTTTCAAGATAAAAATGCTGAATATCTTCAAGCAGATAAACTTCAAAATGCCAAATTGGTTTTAGAAAATGGAGTTACGATTACAGGATTACCTCCAGTAAATGTTTATGGGCTTTCTTTTCCAAAAGGAACTCAAACTATAAATCCACAAGGAAAAGGTTTATTTGCTGTTTTAGGAGTTGTAAAAGCTTCTGAAAATCTAAAATTAAGAAATGCCGAACTACCAGACGGAAAATTGTGGAATCCAACTTTTATTGTTGAAGGATTTTCAGATGAAAAACCACTTTTCGAAGTTATAGGCGGAGAAAACAAACCGGTTATTGATGAAGGAATGTCTGGAACTGAAGGAATTCAAGGAGGTTTTGAAGGTGGACGTGTGGTAAAAGTGGGCGATACGTATCATATGTTTCCAACAGAAAGAGCTGGGGAAAAAGGAGTTGATTACTACTATGATCGTGTAAAAACCAAAATCGGACATTGGACAAGTAAAGATGCCATTCATTGGAAAAGAGAATCGACCATTTATCAAGCGAGCGGAACTTATGCCGTAACAGAAGATGACAACCCGATGAACGATCGTCGCGCAGCAATTTGGTCATATATGCCGGTTTTTAATGAAAAAGCAAACAAATGGTATGGCTATTATTTGGCTTATACTGTGAGTAAAGAAATAGAACCAAATCACTCATTTGGAAGAATCTGGCGTTGTGAATCGACTGTAGATGGAATCAACGGAATTGGCGGTCCGTACAAAGATATGGGAATTATTATGGAACCAGGATTAGATTCTCAGCCTTGGGAAGGACGTCAAGGTGTGGCTTCTTTTTTTCCATACCAAGTAGGCGACAAATATTTCGGATTTTATAGTGGAGCATACCCGTTTAATTCTTGGGCAGACTATCCAAAAAAATCAGGAAAAGGATGGTTTGTGGCTTTAGCCGAATCCAAAAGTTTAGAAGGTCCTTGGTTAAGAATGAACAAAGGTTTGGAACCAATAAAAACCATGCATCCGCTTTTTGTTGAAAATCCAATTGTGAGTCAATTACCAAACGGTTTATACATCGCAATTTTCGACGGAGGCCCAGACGGTTGGGGACATCATTTACCAAATATGATTGCGTATTCATTATCAGCAGACGGCGTGAATTGGGCAGAAGCTCATTATTTACCAATAGAAACCAAAGTAGATAAATGGTGGGATATTATGAGAACACCACTTTGCCTAATCCCAGAAGGAAATGATGTTTACACCATAGTTTATAATGCCATCGATTTAAAAAGAAGATTTCATCCAACAGGAATGGTAAAAGTAAAATTGAACAAAGATGTGATGGAATCGAAGTTGAAAGAATTGAAGAAGTAATAGACGGGGTAGAGGAAAGAAGCAAGAGGCAAGATTTTTTGGATTTAGAAGATAAAAAAATCAGCTAAATCTGTAAAATCTGCGAGAGAATAAAAACAAAAAATCCGTGACAATCTGTCTTTACGAAGTAAATCCGCGTCATCCGCGTCCAAAAATATACACAAAGCAAAATGAAAATTAAGTATCTAATCCTAACCATTTCAGCGCTTGCCATAACAAGCTGCGCAACCAAATACAAGAAAAGAGAAATTACCTACAGCGTAATGCAGGAAATTTACGAAGAAGTAAAAACGCCTTACAAATACGGTTTGGTAATGGTACCAACAGACAACTCTTATAAAATGGATTGCCCAAGCGTTTTCAGAAAAGACGGAAAATGGTACATGACGTATTTAATTTACGATGGAAGAGGTTATGAAACTTGGTTAGCAGAAAGCGATAATTTACTAGACTGGAAACATCTAGGAAAAGTAATGTCGTTCTCAGAAAACGAAAAACACTGGGATGTCAACCAAAAAGCAGGATATATTTCGTTGCAAGACATGACTTGGGGCGGAAGCTACGAATGGGAAAAATACGAGGACAAATACTGGATGAGTTATTTTGGCGGAGACAGCAAAGGTTATGAAGCAGGTGTTCTATCAATCGGAATGGCTTATACAAAAGAAGCGCCGACAAAACCGCACGAATTCCAGAGATTAGAAAATCCAGTTTTAACGCCAAAAGATAAAGATGCTAAATGGTGGGATAATAGTACAATGTATAAAAACAGTGTGATTCGTGATAAAGATAAATTGACAGGACACAATTTTATCATGTACTACAATGCTCGTGGAGATAGTATCAATCCTGCGAAAGGTGCTGAACGCATTGCAATGGCGGTTTCAAACGATATGAAACACTGGGAGCGTTATGGAAACAAGCCTTTAATCAATCATCATAAAGGAATTTCGGGAGATGCTTATATTCAACGTATTAATGATACTTGGGTGATGTTCTATTTTGGAGCTTTCTGGACAGGCTGGAATCAAGGCGCGTTTAACCGTTTCGCAGTTTCAAATGATTTAGTAAACTGGACGGACTGGAAAGGTGACGATTTAGTGAAATCATCTGAACCATATGATGATTTGTTCGCTCATAAATCATTTGTGGTGAAACATGATGGCGTTGTGTATCATTTTTACTGTGCGGTTAACAAAGCAGAACAAAGAGGAATAGCAATCGCAACTTCTAAAGATTTAGGAAAAAGCAAATTGAATTTTGTGGCGCCGCCGGAGAAGAAAGAGAAAAAGAAGTAAGTACAAAGTACAAAGTACAAAGAATTAAGATATAGTACGTTTTAAACTTATCAGGTTTAATAACCATAAAATAAACATCCAGTTTGTCATTTCGACGAAGGAGAAATCTCCATGAGTAGCTCCACAAAGATTGTCGATTATAGTTGCGGAATTTCTATTGCGATTTCTCCTTCGTCGAAATGACAAAAAAACTAAAAATAAAATAATGTTTCAACCAATTCAAAATAATCACTTTTCAAGGTTTCGATTTTCGATACCAAAATCAGTATTCACCTTTTACATTTTACTATTCACATCTTACACAATACAGGCCCAATCCGTAACAGGAGAACCTGCAGGAGTTCCAGAGCTTCATAAAAAATATGAATTTGCACCTTGGGAAGATCCAACGATTACAAGTATCAACAGACAGCCGTCTAGAGCAACAGCCTATTCGTACACAAGTGTTGAAGACGCTTTAAAAGGCGACAGAACCAAAAGTAGAATCCAAATGCTGAATGGCGATTGGAACTTTAAATATGCAGTAAACTTAAAAGAAGCAAATAAAGATTTCTATAAAAACACAGTCTCAGGTTGGGATAAAATCGAAGTGCCTTCCAATTGGGAAATGAAAGGGTATGACAATCCAATTTACAAAAGTGCCGTTTATCCATTTAGACCTATAAATCCGCCTTACATTCCTAAAGATTATAACGGAGTTGGTTCTTACCAAAGAAGTTTTACCGTTCCAGAAAACTGGAAAGATATGACGGTTACGCTACATTTTGGAGCTGTAAGTTCAGGTTTTGAAGTGTGGTTAAATGGAGAATTTTTAGGATATGGAGAAGATAGTTTTCTTCCATCAGAATTTGATATTACGCCTTATTTGAAAGCAGGAGAAAATGTAGTTTCAGTTCGTGTAATCCGTTGGACAGATGGTTCTTATTTAGAAGATCAGGATCACTGGCGCATGAGCGGAATCCAGCGTGAAGTTTTCATTATGGCAGAACCAAAATTGCGTATTCAGGATTTCTTTGTTCAAACGAAATTAGACAAAGAATACAAAGACGCGATTTTCAAACTGAGACCAAAAGTTGAAAATCTTACGGGAGAAAAAATCAAAGATTATACTATGAATGTTCAGTTGTACGATGCCAATAATACGGCAATGTTCAAAGAACCGCTTCAAAGACCGGTGATCGATTTGATCAATGAAAGTTATCCTCGTCTGGATAATGTTCGCTTCGGATTCTTCCAAGAAAACATCAAAAATCCTAAAAAATGGAGTTCAGAAGAACCGAATTTATATACGATGGTGATTTCGATAAAAGACAAAAACGGAAATGTTACAGAAGCCAAAAGCTGTAAAGTGGGTTTCCGTTCGATTGAATTCTCGAAAGAAAACGGAAAAATGCTCATCAACGGAAAAGAGACTTATGTGTATGGTGTAAACCGTCACGATCATCATCCAACGAGAGGAAAAGCCGTTACGAGAGAAGACATCAAACAAGATATTACGACGATTAAGAAGTTTAATTTCAACTTTATACGTACAAGCCACTATCCAAACGATCCTTATTTCTACGAATTATGCGACCAATACGGAATCATGGTAATGGACGAAGCCAACCAAGAAACGCACGGAATTGGCGGTAAATTAAGCAACGATCCACAATGGACAAATGCTTATATGGAGCGTATGATCAGAATGGTAGAGCGCGATAAAAACCATCCGTCAGTGGTAATGTGGAGTTTGGGTAACGAAGGAGGAAAAGGACCAAATCATGCAGCAATGTCGGGTTGGGTTCACGATTTCGATATTACGCGTCCGGTACATTATGAACCAGCGCAAGGAAATGCGAAATTAGACGGTTACATCGATCCGCTTGATCCACGTTATCCAAAAACAATCGATCACGCGTACCGATTCGAAAATCCGCAAGATGATTCGTATGTAGATATGGTGAGCCGTTTTTATCCAGGCGTTTTTACACCGAAATTTTTAGTAGATCAAAAGAAAGATACGCGTCCGATTATTTTCGTTGAATATTCTCATGCCATGGGGAATTCAGTTGGAAATTTAAAAGAATTATGGGATGAATTCCGTTCGCTTCCAAGAGTTATCGGAGGTTGTATTTGGGAATTTAAAGATCAGGGAATCGTGAAATATGATTCAAGATCAGGTCAGAATTATTTTGCGCATGGTGGAGATTTTGGCGAAAAATACCATGATGGAAACTTCAATACAAAAGGAATTGTAGATTCTAATGGAAAACCAAAAGGTTCTCTTTTTGAAAATAAATGGGTGTATCAGCCAGCGATTTCAACTTTAAACGGAAATCAATTAGAAATTAAAAATCGTCAGGCGGTTAAATCTTTAGAAGGATATATTCCAGTTTTAAAAGTGTTAGAAAACGGAAACGTAATCAAAACTCAGATTTTAAAACCATTAAAAGTAGAAGCAGGGCAATCGACAACAATAGATGTAAGCTCGTCTCTTCCAAAAATGAAAAATGATGCGGAATATCTTTTAAATATTGAATTTCAGCTTTCAGCAGATGAACTTTGGGCTTCAAAAGGATATGTTGTTGCCGAAGATCAATTTCAGTTGAAAAAGAAAGAAGCTTTGGTTTTAAATGCTAAAAAAGAAGCTTTGAATGTTTCAGAATCGGATTCAGAATTTAAAATCAAAGGAAAAACTTTCGATATTACCATTGCAAAAACAAACGGAGCTTTGAGTTCGTATGTTTTCAATGGAGAAGAACAAGTTTTTGCGCCATTGTTGCCTAACTTCGTAAGACCGCTGACAGACAACGACAAACGTGGATGGAAATCGCAAAAGTTGTTGAAACAATGGTACAAAGCAAAACCAAAATTGGTGAATGTAAAAATCGATAAATCGGCTTCTGAAATTAAAGTGATAAGCGATTACGAAATTATAAAAGACAGTGCGAGCGTAAATGTGGTTTACAACATCAGCCCAGACGGAGTGATAAAAGTAGATTATAGTTTGAAAGCTTCAGACAAACTGCCAAATATTCCAAAAATCGGAATGCAAATGGGAGTTCAAAGAAAATTCGATCAGATTTCTTGGTACGGGAAAGGGGAATTGGAAAATTACAGCGACAGAAGTTTTGGCTCGTTTGTTGGTAAATATTCACTTCCAATTAATGACTTTATCGAACATTATCCAAAACCGCAAGAAAACGGAAACAGATGTGATGTAAGATGGATGGCATTGACAACTCCTCAGAAAAATCAAGGTTTTATGGTAGTTAATGATTCCAAAGTTTTAAGCATGAGCGCTTGGCCTTACACACAAGAAAACCTAAGCGCATCAGGTCATACGTATGATTTAAAAGATCCAGGATTTTTGACGTTGAACATCGATTTGATCCAAATGGGAGTGGGAGGAAACGACAGTTGGACGATTGTAGCACAGCCAATTGAACAATATCAGATTAAGTCTGGAAATTATCAATATAGTTTTTATTTAACGCCTTTCAACGGATCGAAGAATCAGTTAGAAAGTAGTTTGAAGAAATTTAAGTATTAGTAAATTGATAATTGACAATTAAAAATTGACAATTAAAATAAGCGATGCAGTTTGTCATTTCGACGTAAGGAGAAATCACACGCGGGATTCGACACAGATTGAAGACAAACGTTTAGGAGTTTCTAGTGTGATTTCTCGTTCCTCGAAATGACAAAAAAACAAAGAATATCAATACCAAACCCGACAGGTTTTAAAAACCTATCGGGTTTACTAGGAGAAAAAAATCTCTTAAATCTGCAAAATCTGCGAGAGTAAAATTTTCCCGCAGATTTTGCAGATCAAGCAGATTATGAAATTTAGAAGATCAAATTGAATTAAAATATAAAAATGTCTAACCGTAAACCATTTTTTCTTTTTGCAAAGGACTTTCGACTTTTGGCTTTCCAACTTTCGACTGTAATATTTTTGCTTCTCGCAAGCATCGTCTCTGCGCAGGAAGTCCATAAAAAAGAAACTTTTCAGCCAACACTAGAATCCTCCAAAACTTGGGTGTATTGGTATTGGATGAAATCGGCCTATTCTAAAGCAGGAATCACAGCCGACTTAGAAGCCATGAAACAAAACGGAATTGCAGGCGCCTATTTAATGACGATCAAAGGTCCAGCAAATCCGCCGTTGATCGATCCGCCTGTTTTACAGCTTACTCTTGAATTTTGGGATATGATTAGCTGGGCTTTTAAAGAAGCCGATCGTTTAGGCTTAAAACTCGCTTTTCACGGAGCAGACGGATTTGCAGTTGCAGGAGGGCCCTGGATTAAGCCAGAAATGTCGATGCAAAGAGTAGTCTGGTCGACAACTGAAATTTTAGGAGGAAAGAAAATCGTTTCAAAACTTCCTGTTCCAGAGCATTATAAAGATTATTATAAGGACATTGCGGTTTTTGCGCTTCCAATAAAAGAGTATCAAACTACTTCGCAGATTCAATTGCCAAAAGTAACAACATCAAACAATACCGATGCTTCGTTTTTGGCTGATCCTAAAAAAGACGAAAACTTCAAATTTGCAGATGCAGGTTGGATTCAGTACGAATTTGGACATCCTTTTACTTGCAAATCTATTGTGATTGAAACCAAAGGAAGAGATTATCAGGCACAACGCTTAATTGTGGAAGTAAGTGATGATGGAGTTCATTTTAAATTCCACGAAAGACTCATTGCACCACGCCACGGTTGGCAGGATATGGATTTTCCGAATACGCATACTATTACGCCTGTTACAGCAAAATATTTCAGATTTGTGTATGATCCAGTTGGAACAGAACCGGGTGCAGAAGATTTGGATTTTGCGAAATGGAAACAGAATCTGAAAGTAAGTAAAATTACACTTTCGAATCAGTCCTTAATCAATAATTACGAAGGAAAATCAGGAGCAATCTGGCGTTTGACTCCAGAAACAACTGAAAAACAAATTCCGAATACAGATGCGTTCAAGAAATCAGAAATTATCAATATTTCGAGTTTTGTTGATGATGACGGAAACTTGAACTGGAAAGCTCCAAAAGGAAAATGGAAAATTATCCGAATGGGGCATACTTCTACAGGACATGAAAATGCAACGGGTGGAGCTGGAAAAGGTTTAGAAGTAGATAAATTTGATCCAGAATTAATTCGTTTCCAATTGGATCATTGGTTTGGAGAAGCCGTTCGTTCTGCGGGTCCAGAAGTGGCTTCAAGAGTTCTAGAAATATTACATTTTGACAGCTGGGAATGCGGAAGCCAGAACTGGTCTTCGGTTTTTCAGACTGAATTTAAAAAGAGACGCGGTTACGATATTGTAGAATATTTGCCAGTAATGGCTGGAATTCCAGTAGAAAACGCCGATTTCTCAGAGAAAGTTTTATACGATGTTAGAAAAACAATTGGCGATTTAGTAGCAGATAACTTCTACGGGACTGTCGCTCAAATTGCTAAAGAATATAAGGTTAAATTAAGTTCTGAAAATGTCGCTCCAACTATGATGAGCGATGCTTTATTGCATTATAAATATGTCGATTATCCGGGAGGTGAATTTTGGTTGAAAAGTCCAACACACGACAAACCTTTTGATATGGTGGATGCCATTTCGGGAGGACATATTTATGGAAAAGACATTATTCAAGCAGAATCTTTTACGGCTTTGAGAATGGATTGGGACGAACATCCAGGAAATCTAAAAACAACGGCTGACCGAAATTATGCCTTGGGAATCAACCGTTTGTTCTATCATGTTTTTGTTCATAATCCGTGGACAGACAGAAAACCGGGAATGACTTTAGACGATATCGGAACTTTTTTCCAAAGAGATCAGACTTGGTGGAAACCCGGAAAAGCTTGGTTTGATTATTGCCAAAGAGTGCAGTTTCAATTGCAGAAAGGAAAACCTGTAATTGATTTGGCGGTTTTTATTGGAGAAGATTTTCCTTCGCGTTCTTTTGTTCCAGATCGTTTGGTGCCATTTATTCCGAATGTTTTTGGAAAAGAAAGGTTAGAAAGCGAGAAAATCCGTTTAGAAAACGAAGGTCAGCCAACTGCAAAAATGCCGAAAGAAGTGACGTATTCTAAAAATATCACTGATCTATCGCAATGGATTAATGCTTTAAATGGTTATCAATACGATTCTTTCAACGCTGATGTTTTAATCAACAGAGCAAAAGTGGTGAACGGAAAAGTAACTTTTGAAGGCGGAATCGAGTATGGAGCTTTACTGTTTCCAGGAAGTCATAAAATGGCGCCAAATAAAATATTGTCTTTAGCTTCAGCCGAAAAAATCCTGCAATTGCTAAAAGATGGAGCAACGATTTTTGTAGATGAAAAACCAACTATTCAACCAGGAATTCAATCAGAAGCCAATCAAAAGACATGGCAAAATGTAATTGATGAAATTTGGAATAATGCCAGTTCCTCTTCATGGAAAATCGGAAAAGGAACGGTTGTTAAATTGCCTTATTTAGGAAATGATTTTGCTTCCATCGGAATTACACAAGATGTTTATTTTCCAAATTTAAACAGAGCCGATTCAGAAACGATTGCTTGGGCACATCGAAAAGCAGATAACGAAGAAGTATATTTCCTTTCGAATCAAAAAGAGCAAAAAAGAATATTTGAAGTTTCTTTCAGAATAGCTGGAAAAGTGCCGCAATGGTACAATCCTGTTACGGACAAAACTTCGGTTTTAACTAATTGGAAAATAGAAAACGGAAGAATAATTGTTTCTTTAACTTTAGAGGCAAACGAATCTGGTTTTGTGATTTTTAAAGAAGAAACAAAAGAAGTTTTAGCAAAAGGAAAAGTGTCTGAATTTGAAAAAGTTCAGGTTTTAGATGAAAACTGGGAACTTCAATTCGATCCAGAATTCAAAGGTCCAAAAGAAGTCGTAAAAACAAATAAACTTTTTGATTGGAGCACTTCAGAAAATGATCAAATTAAGTATTACGCAGGAACGGTGGTTTATAAAAAAGAGTTTGTTTGGAAAGGAAAAGACACCAACAAGATTTGGCTTGATTTAGGCGAAATTGCCAATATTGCTGAAGTTTCAATCAATGGAAAAGATTGCGGAACACTTTGGACTTTCCCTTTCAAAACGGATATTTCCCAAGTATTACAAAAAGGAAAAAATACAATCGTAATAAAAGTGACCAATACGTGGGCAAACCGTTTAATTGGTGATCAAAAATTGCCAAAAGAAGAAAGATTGACGTGGACAACAGCGCCTTTTAGATTGGAAGGAAATCCGTTGCTAAAAGCGGGATTGTTAGGGCCAGTAAGTATTGTAAAAGAGAAATAATTTTTTCGCCGCAGATTAAAGGATTAGAAAGGATTTTAATCTGTAGCAAAAAGAAATAAATTCATTTGCCTCCAGCTTTAGCTGGAGGTTTAGAAAAGAATATGACAAAAGGGCTTTAGCCAAACTAACAATTTGGCTAAAGCCCAATTGCGAGAAAACAATTGTAACCTCCAGCTAAAGCTGGAGGCAATTGAAAAGAAAATAAGTTTAGCCACAGATTAAAAGATTTTCACAGATTAAAAATCCTTTCTAATCCTTTAATCTGTGGCAATAAAAAAAAAATAAATAAAAATGAAAAAATCAATTATTGCTTTTTTATTAGTTCTAACAAGTCTGCAAATCAATGCAAAAATCAAAATGCCAGCATTGTTTTCAGACAATATGATGCTGCAGCAAAAATCAAATGCACCCATTTGGGGCTGGGCAGAAAAGAATGCAAATGTCACGATCAAAACATCTTGGGATTCTAAAATTTACAAGACAAAAGCTGATGCTTCTGGTAAGTGGAAAACAGAATTGCAAACACCAGTTGCAGGCGGACCATTTACAATTGAAGTTACAGAAGGAACGGAACAAGTAACCATCAAAAACATTTTAATTGGCGAAGTTTGGCTTTGTTCAGGACAATCGAATATGGAGATGCCATTAAAAGGATTTCAAGGGCAGCCAGTTAGAAACGGAAATGAAATCATTGTAAGATCGACCAATAAAAACATTCGTTTAATTACAGTTCCGCGTGCGACGGTTTTAGAACCAAAAGACGATTTTGAAGGAAAATGGGAAGAAGCTTCTCCAAAATCAACATCCAATTTTAGCGCAACAGCCTGGTATTTTGGAGCGCTTTTACAGGAAGTTTTAAATGTCCCTGTTGGATTGATTCATGTTTCGTACGGAGGTTCGAGCATGGAAGCTTGGATGAATAAGGAAATGCTGAAAGATTTCGTTAGCGCTAAAATTCCAACTACAAAAGAAGAATTGGCAAAAGATCCAAATCGTGTTCCAACTACTTTGTTTAACGGAATGCTTTCGCCTGTTATTGGATACGGAATCAAAGGCTGTATTTGGTATCAGGGAGAATCGAATTACGAAAGAGCAAATGAATATACGGCTTTAATGAAAAAAATGGTTAGCAGTTGGAGAACGATGTGGAATCAAGGAGAATTTCCTTTTTATTTCGCCCAAATTGCTCCCTTTAATTATGCTTCGTTTCATCCGAAAGATTATGTAGAAAAATACAATTCGGCTTATTTGAGAGAGGCACAGTTTAAGGCTTCAAAGGAAATTCCGAATTCAGCAATGGCGGTTTTAATGGATGTTGGGGAAGAAAATAATATTCACCCAATGGACAAAGAAAAAGGAGGAAATCGTTTGGCTTTTCAAGCTTTAGCAAGAACATACGGAATGGAAGGTTTCGAATTCGAAAGTCCGAAATATAAATCAATGGAAATCAAAGACGGTGCTGTAACGGTTTCTTTTGATGATGTTGCCAACGGAATTACGTCTTACGACAAAGAAGTAGCAGGTTTTGAAATAGCTGGCGAAGACAAAGTTTTTTATCCTGCGAAAACAGTCGTAAGAAGAAAATCAGTGGTTTTGACTTCTGATAAAGTAAAGAAACCAGTTGCAGTGCGTTATTTATGGAAAGATTTCGCAAAAGCGGAATTGTTTAGTGCTGGAGGATTGCCGGTTTCTTCGTTTAGGACTGATGAATGGTAATTATAAGTTATGAGTTATAAGTTATGAGTTATAAGTTATGAGTTATAAGTTATGAGTTTCCACCTAGTTTGTCATTCCGACGAAGGAGGAATCTCCACAAGAAGCTCGACAAAGATTGAATTATGTCTCCCGCAGATTTAGCAGATCTTGCAGATAAAATAAGATCTGCCAAATCTGCGAGAGAAAAATAAAAATTTAATACCTACAAGGTTTTAAAAATCTTGCAGGAAAGAAAACGATGAGAAATAAAATACTATTTATACTTTTCTTCACCACGCTTTGCATCAAAGCGCAGATTCCCGTACTCGATACTTACAATCAAGTCTGGACAACGCAAAGCAACAATTCATCAGAATCAATGCCTTTGGGAGGCGGTGATATTGGTATGAATGTCTGGGTAGAAAAAGGAGATTTGTATTTCTATTTTTCGCGAAGCGGCACTTTTGATGAACATAATACGTTATTGAAATTGGGTCGCGTAAAAATCACTTTAAGTCCAAATCCGTTTGAGGTAAAAGAAGGATTTCGTCAGGAATTGGAACTAAAAGATGGCTATGTTTTAGTTGGACAAAATGATACCAAAATCAAACTTTGGGTCGATGTTTTTAAACCAATTATCCATGTTGATTTAGAAAGTAAAAATCCGTTGAAAATGACAGCTTCTTATGAAAGCTGGCGTCATCAGAACCGTATTTCAAAAGGAAAAGAAAACAATGCCAATTCTTATAAATGGGCGCCTCAGGGAGATTTAATTAATTTTAAAGATTCGATTGCTTTTGAAAATAACGGACTTAAATTCTATCATAGAAATCGCGAACAAACCGTTTTTGATGTTGCTGTAAAACAACAAAAAATGGAGTCGGTTAAAGATCAAATGATGAACCCGATTACGAATTTAACTTTCGGCGGATTCATGAAAGGCGATAACTTAAAACCAGACGGAACTTATTTAGGAAAATACCAAGACACCGATTTCAAAGGTTTTAATTTGACAAGTCTAAAAACTTCAAAAAAACATTCATTAGAGATTTATTTAAACACCAGCCAATCTGATTTTTCTACTTGGAATAACGGATTGCAAAATCTAATTGCTGAAAATAAAAATACAGCAAAACAAGCCGAGAAAAACACGATAAAATGGTGGAATAATTTCTGGAACCGCAGTTTTATTTTTACGCAAAAAAATCAATCGATTGAGAAAGATTCGGTTTATCAAATTGGACAGAATTATCAGTTGTTTAGATACATATTGGGATGTAACGCTTACGGAAAATATCCAACGAAATTTAACGGCGGACTTTTTACAGTTGATCCTGTTTACACGAATAAAGATTTAAATTTCACACCCGATTTTAGAAATTGGGGAGGAGGAACAATGACGGCTCAAAACCAGCGATTGGTTTATTTTCCAATGGTAAAAAGCGGTGATTTTGATATGATGAAATCGCAGTTGGATTATTACGTAAGTCTTCAAAAAAATGCCGAATTACGAAGTAAAGTCTATTGGAAACATAATGGAGCTTCTTTCACAGAACAATTAGAAAATTTTGGGCTTCCAAATCCAGCTGAATACGAATGGAAACGTCCTGCAGATTACGATCCGGGAATGGAATATAACGCTTGGTTAGAATACGAATGGGACACTGTTTTGGAATTTTGCCAAATGATGTTGCAACAGAAAGAATATGCTAAAGAAGATATTCAGAAATACAATCCATTTATCATAAGTTGTTTAAGATTTTTCGATGAACATTATCAATATTTAGCGAAACAAAGAGGAAGAAAAGCCTTAGATGGAAATGGAAAATTAGTTCTTTTTCCGGGTTCAGGTGCTGAAACTTACAAAATGGCAAATAATGCCAATAGTACGATTTCAGCTTTGCAAGTAATTACAGAAAGTCTTTTAAACCTTTCCGCAAATGAATTGTCAAAAGAAGACGTTGAATATATAAAAGCATTTCAAAATAGAATTCCGCCTTTGAATTTTGGACAGATTGAGAATCATAAAGTTTTGCTTCCTGCGAAAACTTGGGAACGCGTTAATAATTCGGAAGTGCCGCAATTGTATCCCGTTTATCCGTGGGGAATTTACGGCATTGGAAATCCTGATTTAGAAACGGCTTTAAATACATGGAAATACGATCCAGACGCCTTAAAATTTAGAAGTCACGTGGGATGGAAACAAGATAATATTTTCGCAGCTCGTTTAGGCTTGACCAATGAAGCGGCAAAATACAATACGTTGAAAATGGCAAATTCAGAAAGACGTTTTCCAGCATTCTGGGGACCAGGTTTTGACTGGGTTCCAGATCATAATTGGGGCGGTTCGGGAATGATAGGCATGCAGGAAATGCTTTTACAGGAAGCAAACGGTAAAATTTATCTTTTTCCAGCTTGGCCAAAAGAATGGAATGTTCATTTTAAATTACACGCAAAACAAAATACTACAATTGAAGCTGAATTGATTAATGGAGAAGTAAAGGTTTTAAGAGTAGTTCCAGAAGAAAGAAAAAAAGACATTATAAACCTGATTGGAAAATCAGAAACTGAAAAAATTACCTTGAAATGATTAAAAAATTAGTTAGCTCTTTTGCTTTAGCAATGCTTTTAGCAGCAAATGGGCAAGCACAGAATGCTGATAAGCAGATTGTAAAAGTCGATTTTGACTTTTTCCAAAGAAGATTAGAAGAAGTTCACGATCCGAGTTACGATTCGTGGGTGATCAATGAAAATAAAGAAGATCAGAAAACTTTTAATGGAGTGACTTTTAAACTAAAAGGTAACTTTACTTCAAAATGGTACAAAGTTGGAATGAGCGCTCCGTTTTACAATAAATTAGCGGCTGACGGATTGGTTACAGCTGAAAATTTAGAATTGAAAATTAGCGGTTTAAAAGAAGGAAAACACACACTTTTGACTTTTCATAATGCATTTGATGTCATTACAGGAAAGACTTTTTCACCGATAAAAATCATCGTTAACGGAAAACTTCAGGAAACGGTAAATACTAGTCAGAGAGCGAATGCAAAAGCGGACGCAGCAATGGCTTATGTTACCTTCAATGCAGAAAAAGGAAAAGATGTAGTGGTGCGTTTTGAAATTGATCCAGCAAACAACCCAGATATTGTAAAACAAATCGTTGTCAATGGTTTTGAGATCGATACGCCAAACTTGATGAATCAGGCACGTTTTCCAGAACCAGCAAACAGAGACGAACATGTTGAAGTCACTAAAAATGTGATTTTAAAATGGGATGCTCCAAAAAATGTGGTGGCTCACAAATTGTATTTTGGTTTAGATCAAAATGCAGTGGCAAATGCAACAGAATCTTCTAAAGAATTTAAAGGTAAATTAGTTGATAAAAATTTCTCAGTTTCAGATTTGTACAGCGGTTCAACTTATTATTGGAGAGTAGATGAAGTTGATAATAATGGGCAAGAAACTTTAGGAAATGTGTGGTCTTTTAAACCAGCTCAATTGGCTTTTCCAGGTGCTGAAGGTTACGGACGTTATGCTGTAGGAGGACGTGGCGGAAAAGTGGTTGAAGTAACTAACTTGAATGATGACGGACCAGGAAGTTTGCGTGATGCGATTAATCAGGAAATTGGGCCTAGAACGATTGTATTTAATGTTTCGGGAAATATTAAACTGGCTTCGAGATTGGTTGTAAATCAGCCTTATATTACGATTGCCGGTCAAACTGCACCAGGCGAAGGAATTACGGTTACGAGAGCACCGATTGGATTGACAGGAAATGAAGGTGTAATTCGCTTTTTGAAAGTGAGAATTGGTGGTGGAAAAACATTTGACGGAATGGGATTAACGGGCGCTAATTTCAGTATTATAGACCATTGTTCGATAAGTTGGACAATTGATGAATCATTTAGTTCACGTGGCGCACATCATATTACATTGCAACGAACTTTAATTTCTGAAGCTTTAAATGTGGCGGGACACGATAAATACGAAGCTGGAAAAATGCACGGATATGCTGCTACAATTGGTGGCGATATTGGAAGTTTTCACCACAATTTATTAGCGCACAATCAAGGAAGAAACTGGAGTATTGGTGGCGGTCTAAGCGGTGATGGGTTTTATACAGGAAGATTGGATATTCGTAATAACGTCGTTTATAATTGGGGAAAAAGAGCAACTGACGGAGGAGCAAATGAAGTGAATTTTGTAAACAACTATTACAAACCAGGAGCTTCAACTGGAATTTTTGTTGCTTTGAATGCACAACACGAAGGTGTTGGAAAAGGAATGCAGCGCTATTTCTTTGACGGAAATGTGATGCCGGGTTATTTCGACGAAAAAACGCAGGATAAAGGCAGAAAATCAACAATCAGTCATAACGAAATTGTGAATTATGAAACTTTCGTTGATAAACCATTTTTTGAATCTTTCGTAAACACGCAATCGGCTAAGGGAGCTTACAAAAATGTACTTTCGGATGTTGGAGCAAATCAGCCGTTTTTTGATAAACACGATAATAGAATTATCGACGAAACGAAGAAAGGAACGTTTACTTATAAAGGAAGCAAAAGCGGTTTAGGAGGAATGATTGACAATGAAGAAGATGCTGGAGGATGGCCAAACTTTCCGTCAGAAACTCGTGCTGCAGATTGGGATACCGATCACGACGGATTGCCAAACTGGTGGGAAAAAGCTTTTGGTTTAAATGAAAATTCACCAGCAGGAGATTTCTCAGATGCGAATTCAGATCTTGATAAAGATGGATTCACACAACTAGATAATTATTTAGATTGGTTGGCTCAGCCTCACTATTTTATCAATTTAAAAGATAAAAAGTCTTTGGCAGTTGCCGATTTTTTCAAAGGATACGAAAACAAACCAACTTATACTTTTTCTGAAGTTAAAAACGGAAAAGTGAGTTTAAAAGGAAAAGAAATTCAGTTCACAGCTGAAACTAAAGGTTTTGCATCATTTGTAATTACAGTAAAAGATGCCGAAGGAGATTCAATGAGTAGAACTATTAATTTCTTTGTAAAATAAAAAAAATGTTTTTGCCACGAATTACACAAATTTCCACGAATTAATTTTTGCCACAGATTAAAAGATTAGCACAGATTATTTATAAAAAAATCATTTTAATCCTTTTAATCTGTGGCAGAAAAAAGGAAAAAATTAGTGCAATTCGTGTAATTCGTGGCAAACAAAAATATATTCAAAATGAAAAAGAACATCATCCTATCATCGTTATTTCTTTCAACAGTAATCTTTGCACAAAACAAAGGTTTAGTGGGGAATTCACAAAGTCCGTATTCTAAATTGCAGAGCGTTGGTTTGCAAGATGTAAAATGGACCAACGGATTCTGGAAAGAACAATTTGATGTAGAAACCAAAAACACTTTGCCGTACATGTGGGATTTGTATCATAGTGAAACTTCGCACGCATACAAAAACTTCGAGATTGCAGCAGGATTAGCTAAAGGAACTTTCAAAGGACCTTCTTTTCATGATGGTGATTTTTATAAGATTTTTGAAGGAATGGCTGCAACTTATGCGGTTACAAAAGACAAAAAGCTCGATGCCGAAATGGATAAAGCGATTGCGCTTTTCGCGAAAGTACAGCGCAAAGACGGTTATATTCACACTCCGGTTTTAATTGACGAACGCTGGGGAACTTTAGGTCCGGAAGAAGTTAAAAAACAATTAGGTTTCGAGAAATACAATATGGGTCATTTAATGACTGCAGCTTGTATTCATTATCGTGTAACAGGAAAAACGAATTTCTTGAATATTGCCAAAGGTGTTGCCGATTTCTTGTATGATTTCTACAAAAAAGCATCTCCAGAATTGGCTAGAAATGCCATTTGTCCGTCTCATTATATGGGAATTGTCGAAATGTACAGAACCGTAAAAGATCCGAAATATTTAGAATTGGCTAATAATCTGATTGACATTAAAGGAACTACAAATGATGGAACCGATGATAATCAGGATAGAGTGCCGTTTAGACAGCAAACTACTGCAATGGGGCACGCTGTGAGAGCCAATTACTTATACGCGGGAGTTGCCGATTTGTATGCCGAAACGGGAGAAAAGAAATTACTAGATAATCTAGAATCGATTTGGGATGATGTAACGTATCGCAAAATGTACATTACAGGTGGTTGTGGTTCTTTATACGACGGAGTTTCACCAGATGGAACTTCTTACGATCCAACAGTGGTTCAGAAGATTCATCAGGCCTATGGAAGACCTTTCCAATTGCCAAACGCAACGGCTCACACCGAAACTTGTGCCAATATTGGAAACGTGTTGTGGAACTGGAGAATGCTTCAAATCACTGGAGATGCAAAATATGCTGATATTGTCGAATTAGCACTTTACAACAGTGTGCTTTCGGGAATGAATTTAGAAGGAGATAAATTTTTGTATAACAATCCGTTGAATGTTTCAAACGATTTGCCTTTTCACCAAAGATGGGGAAATGTGCGTGAGGGTTATATTGCTTTATCAAACTGTTGTGCGCCAAACGTAACAAGAACAGTTGCCGAAGTTGGAAATTATGCTTATAATCTTTCAAAAGAAGGTTTGTATGTTAATTTATACGGAAGCAATACTTTGAATACAAAAACATTAAATGGAGAAACGATTGAAATTGAACAGCAAACGAATTATCCGTGGGATGGAAAAATCACTTTGAAAGTTGTAAAAGCTCCAAAAGAAGATTATGCTTTCTTTTTAAGAATTCCAGGTTGGGGTTCTGGCGGACAAGTATTTGTAAATAATTCGCAGGTTATGGGCAAAATGTTTTCGGGAACTTATTTCAAAATAAACCAAAAATGGAAAAAAGGAGATATCATCGAATTGAATCTTCCAATGAAGGTTGAATTGATGGAAGCGAATCCGTTGGTAGAAGAAGTTAAAAATCAAGTTGCGGTAAAAAGAGGACCTTTGGTATATTGCTTAGAATCAGATCAGCTTCCTGCTAACACAAGTGTTAACGATGTGATTTTAAATTTGAATTCTGATTTTAAAACTGAATTCACTGAATTAAAAAATAGAAAACTTTTAACTATAGAAGCTTCATCTACCATTAAGGAAGACAGTCATTTGTGGAAACACATGCTTTACAAACCAATTTCAAAGGAAGGAAAAGCGATAAACGTAAAGCTAGTTCCGTATTTTGCTTGGGGAAATAAAGGGCAGGGTGAAATGACGGTTTGGATGTCGCATTAGTATTTTGGGACGCTGATGAAACGGATTTACTTCGTAAAGACGCGAATTAACACGGATTTTATAAAAATTTCTCGAACCTTTAAAATGAGATTAATTAACGAAAAAGATATGAAATCAACTTTAGCTTTACTTTTATTCATAACTACAGCATTTTTATCAGCCCAAACGCTTGATAAAAAATTGGCGTTAACCGTAGCTCAAGACGGTTCTGGAGATTTTAAAACGATTCAGGAAGCGGTAAATAATGTAAAAGACAATTCAGAAAAACGAATTGTAATAACGATAAAACCAGGAAAATATGTGGAGAAATTAGAAATCCCAGTTTCTAAAACATTCATTACTTTAAAAGGAACAGATCGAAATAAAACTATTATTTCATTTGATGATTACTCTGGAAAACCGCTTCGTGAACCAGATCCATCAGGGAAAAAGGCATTTGGAACAGGAACTTCGTATTCTTTTTTGATTTTAGGAAACGATACTACACTTGAAAATCTAACGGTCGAAAACACAGCAGGAAGAGTAGGGCAGGCGGTTGCACTTCATATCAAAGGCGATAGAGTTTCCGTTAAGAATTGCAATCTTTTAGCCAATCAGGATACACTTTATTTATCAGAAGGAAATACACGCACCTATTTTGAAAATTGCTTCATCAACGGAACAACCGATTTTATTTTTGGTGCAGCAACGGCTTATTTTTATAAATGTACTATTGAAAGTTTAATCAACTCTTATATTACGGCTGCTTCAACTCCGCAAGGACAAGCTTATGGTTTTGTTTTTGCAGATTGCAAACTTACCGCAAAAGACAAGTCGGTTGATAAGGTGTTTTTAGGAAGGCCTTGGAGGCCTTATGCGCAAACGGTTTTCATCAATACAGATATTGGTTCACATATTATTCCCGAAGGATGGAACGCATGGATTGATACTCGATTTCCAGATAAAGACAAAACCGCTTATTATGCGGAATTTGGAAGCAAAGGTTCTAGTGCAAAATATGCATCGCAACGTGTTGCATGGTCGCATCAATTAACGAAAGAAGATAGTAAGAAATACAATAGAGATTTAGTTTTAAACGGATGGAATCCAAATAAATAAGCTTATGAAAAACTTTAGATTTTTTATGCTCGGAATATGCTCAGTTATAGTACTGGGCTCTTTTAGTTTTAAGTCAAAAGTAACGACGATTTATTTAATTGGAGATTCTACCGTTGCTGATTATTCGTTAGAAGAAAATTATCAAAATAAGAGATTTCCGCAAGTAGGTTGGGGACAGGTTTTTCAGCCTTTCTTTCAAAAAGACAGTTTAAAATTGGTCAAGAATATTTTAGGTTCGGCCAAAGAAGTAAAAATCGATGATCGCGCAAAAGGCGGAAGAAGTACAAGAACTTTTTTTCAGGAAGGACGATGGTCTTCGGTGTACAATTCACTTCAAAAAGGAGATGTTGTCATGATGCAATTTGGTCATAATGATGCTTCTGTAGAAAAAACCGAGCGTTATGTCAATATTGAAGGATATAAAGAGTTTCTTCGACTTTTCATTAATCAGACTAAAGAAAAAGGTGCAACTCCAATTGTACTAACACCAGTAGCGAGAAATTATCCGTGGAAGGATGGAAAACTCAGCAATATTCATGGCGATTATCCCCAAGCAGCTATTGATGTGGCTAAGGAACTGAACGTAAAATACATTGATCTTAATGTGCTTTCGATGAATTTCTTTTCTTCTAAAGGTCAAGAGTATGTAACTAACAACTATTTCATGAATTTTGGAGCAGGTAAGTATCCTGCTTTTCCAGAGGGACAAAAAGATAATACGCATTTTCAAACCGAGGGCGGAATCGAAGTGGCCCGATTGGTTTTTAACGCAATGAAGAATTTATAAAATCAAACAAAATAATGTAAGCCCGCTGATCATAGGATTTGGCGGGCTTTTTTTTGTATGCGCGCATCCTAAATTTAGAAAAATGATTATTTACAATTCGTTGGTCAGAATTTACGTTTAAAAATTAAAAATTTTATTAAAGAACTTTTAAGTAAATTTTGTAGTATCCTGTAACTGTCCTGTATACTCTTTTGTAAGTTTTTTAACGTAAAAAAAATATACTCGGAGTATTTATCTCTATCGTTTTCGTAAAATTTAGTATTTTATAAGCTCTTATTTATCAGATGTAATAGTATTAAGTTTTGCAGAATATATACTATATGTTTATTTTTGATAATAATCTTATTGTTTTTTAGTCAAAATAGGTTTATAAATTTTGTATTAAGCAAACATTTATCTTAAATATTTTAATTCATCTATTTTTTCCATTCGTTTTTTATTAATATTGTTTTTTTTGACTCTTTTTTTTTGAAATAACACGATTAAAACAGGATAGAGCAGGACGGTTCTAATGTGTCATCGTCATATTTTTGGAATATAAAAATAAATGTGTTTTAAACATTTAATAAAATTGATTTAAGATTCCATTAAGAAAAATTTTGTTAGTAGCAAGACACATTAAAACATGACTAACTAACATTAATAACCTAACCAAAAAAAACATTTATGAAACAAGCACTTATAAAAAGATGTAGTTTTCTTTTGTTTACTCTGATGAGTGTATTGAGTTATGCTCAAAGTAATCAAGTTACAGTAACGGGAACCGTTACAGATAATTTAGGTGGACTGTTACCTGGAGTTAACATAACTGAGAAATCTACCAAAAATTCGGTCACTACAGATTACAACGGAAAGTACCAGATTAAAGTTAAAAGTGGTGGAACTTTAGTTTTTTCTTTCATCGGAATGAAAAAAATAGAAATACCGCTTAATAATCGTTCTATTGTGAATGCAAAAATGGAAGACGATTTTAACCAATTAGAGAATATTGTTGTAGTTGGTTATGGTAGTCAGAAGAAAAAGGAACTTACTGGAGCGATTGCTACAATTAAGGCTGATGACTTAATGGACTTGCCAGTAACCAATTTATCTGACGCATTAAAAGGATTAGTTCCAGGTGTTAGTGTTACTAGTGGAACTGGACGTCCTGGTGAAGCAGGAAGTGTTCAAATTCGTCAAACTTTTAGTTTGTCTAAAGATGGAGGATCTAGTATTCCATTAGTTATCATTGACGATATGATTCAAGTTGATCCGAGTAACGGTAAACCTACATTAGAGCAGTTTAATAGATTAGATCCTTCAGAGATTGAAAGTATTACTGTGATAAAAGATGGTTCTGCTGCAATTTACGGTTCTCGCGCTTCTCAAGGAGCAATTATTGTAAAAACGAAACGTGGTAAATCTGGGAAAGCAAAATTCTCATACAATAGCCAATTCGCTATAAATGATGCAGTTAGTCATAGTAAAGTGCTTAACGCGTATGAGTTTGGCGTTTTTAGTAACAGGTTTTTTAAATCGAGAGTAGCTGCTCCAGCTGTTATTGATCCGGCTACTATATACTCAGATGCAGAGTTGGAGCAAATGAAAGGCTTGAAATATGATTGGTTAAAAGAAGCTTGGAAACCAGCTATTCAGCAAAAACACTCTTTCAACGTAAGTGGAGGTAGTGAAGATATTACTTATTTCGCAGGTGCAACTTATCTAACACAAGATGCCAATTTAGGAAATCAGAAATATGATAAATGGAACTTCCGTACAGGAATTAATGCAAAAATTGCTAAAAATTTAGATTTTTCTGCTTCTGTTTCTGGAAATGTTGGATTTGTCGATAAATCATTTACAAAGGCATCATCTAATATAAGTGACGGTAGTTATGGTTCTGCAGCTGGTGGAGAACAAGCCGATTATGGATTCTTGTTGCACATGCCGCAACACGTGCCTTGGGAAACAGTTGTGGATGGTAAAAATTACTATGTCTCTCCTTTTCCTAATTCAAACAAAAATTTTGGAAGCGCTAATGCAAATAATAATATTGCAGGATGGAACTACTTTGCAAATTTAAATAATGGTTCACATCAAACTACGGATGATAATACATTTAATGTCAATGCCTCATTAAATTATAAGTTAGCAGCAGTTAAAGGATTGTCTTTTAAAGTAACGTATTCGAGAAATCAGAGCTCAGTTTATAGTGAGCAAATTCAATTGCCATACGATTTGGTTAGAATTAGAGATTATCAATTACAGGATAAACACTTGGCAAGTGCGGCTAATCCTAGTTTTTATAATGCAACTACTAATCCGACAGGTAGCTATGTATTAGAAACTAACGTAAGAAATTCAAGAGTTTATTACAATACTACAAACGGTAAAAGTACTCAAGGGGATTTCTTAATTAATTATGACAGAACTTTTGGAGATCACCAAATTGGAGCAATGGTAGGTGGTGAAGCTTCAGAAGTATATAGTACATTTACTCGTTTGGCATATGAGCAAACAGGAAAAGACTATTTAGGTGATTATCGTACTGCTGGAACACTAAGTACTTCTAATAGTCAAGCTACCAAAGTTGAAGGAGGAACGTTGTCTTATTTTGGACGTTTGAATTACAGTTATAAACAAAAATATTTATTCCAGTTTATTTTACGTAGCGATGCTTCGACAAAATTTGCACCAGAGAATTATTGGGGAACTTTCCCATCTGTTCAATTGGGTTGGGTAATGTCAAAAGAAAACTGGTTTGAAAAAAGTTTGCCTTGGGTTGACTTCTTTAAAATTCGTTACTCTATTGGTAAAACAGGAAAAGATAATATTCAGCCTTGGAGATGGGAGCAATATTATGATCTTATCGTAGACAAAGGATTTCAGTTCGGTCCTGGTACAGCTACGAGCGGTGGAGGATGGAATGGAAATGGTCTAACTCCTAGAGTAAACCCAAATAGAAATGTTACATGGGATACTACTATAAAAAACAACCTAGGAGTTGATATTAATGTGTTGAAAAACAGATTAAGCTTAACGTATGATTACTATTACGATAAAAATAAAGAGATGTTAACAGATATGAGCAGCGCTGTAGGTGTGCCAATTTCTGTAGGTGGAGCTTATGCAGAACAAAATTATGGTGAGATAGATGCATGGGGACATGAGATTGCTATCAACTGGAGTGATAAGATCAAAAGTAATATGAGTTACAATGTTGGAATCAACTTTAGCTATAATAACAATGAAATCAAAAAATATCCAGATCAAGGAAATCTTGTACCATCTAATAATACAACACGTGTAGGATATTCATCATTTAATCCAGTTTGGGGATTTGCAGTTTGGAAAGGAACTTCAACAGGAGATGGTATTTTACGTACAGATGAAGATATCGCAAATTACTGGGCATATTTGACAGAACGTGCTACTGCAGTTGGAGGAGTGCCAAGATATTTTGATATCAATTCTATGGCAGGTATGAGAAAAGGATCTTTAGCTTATCAAGATGTTGCTGGACAGCTTAATCCAGATGGAACTTTAGCACCAGCAGACGGGCAAATCATGAAAGAGAATGATTATGTGAAATTGGCTAACAGCAGTAGAACTTATGGTTTCACAACTAATTTAGGTTTTAAATATGAAGGATTCTCTTTAAGAACTCAAATATCAACTTCTTGGGGAGGTGCTAATTTTGTAGATTTAGTAAATCAAGGGACATCATCTGCACACAATATGTGGTCTCGTGAGAGTTTCTGGAGCGATATGTATGGTGATGATAATCCGAATGGTAAATATCCAAACGTAGCACAATGGACTTATATGTCTAGTCCATCAGATTTCTGGCAGCTAAATACTTTCCGTTGTTTTGTTAGAAACTTAAGTCTTAACTATGACATTCCTAAAAAAGTTTTTGCAGACACTAAAATTGCTGCTATAACGCTGGGAGTTACAGGTAATAATCTTTGGGATTTATACAATCCTTATCCAGATCATTACAGAAATATGTATGATAATTCTTCCGTAAATTATCCTACACTTAGAACTTGGTCGCTTAATTTTAACGTATCATTCTAATCAAAATTAAAAGAAACTATGAAAACACCATTTAAATATATAACGCTATCACTATTGCTTGCTGTAGGTGCTGCTTCTTGTAGTGATGATTTTTTAAAGGATAAAAAAGGCTATGGCTTTTACGATGACACATTCTATCAGACTCAAGAGCGTGCACAAGCTTATGTAGATAATCAATATTATGATTTTTATAATGCTTATAAATCTCCAACAGCTACAATCATTGGCTCTTATACAGATGCAAATTCAAGATTAACAGAAGAGTTAGGGGGAACGCAGGATTTTATTAATCCAAATAAAACACTTATAAACTCTGCTGACGCAAGTGGTTATTATGGAGCTAAATTAGCAACTAGCATTAATAATCATCCATATAATAGAATTAGAGAGTGTAATGCATTTTTAGAAGATATTGATGTAAAAGGTTCAAACTTGGATAAAACTTTCCGCGATCAAGCAAAAGGGCAAATGTATTATATGCGCGCCATGCAATATTTTGATTTGATGCGTGTTTACGGGGGAGTTCCTATTGTAACTTCTGTTCAGGATGCATCGGCTACTGATCCTTCAATTCAGTTGCCTAGAGCAAAAGTTTCTGAAGTTGTAGACCAAATAGTTAAAGATTTAGATATGGCTGCAAGTTTATTACCAGGAACTTGGGGAGCTGCAGCTTATGGACGTTTCACTAGAGGAGCTGCTTTGGCTCAAAAGTCAAGAGTGCTTTTAACATTTGCCAGCCCACTATTCAATAAAAATTGGGATGGTTCAAACGAACGTTGGGATGCTGCTTTGAAAGCAGGATTAGAAGCAGAAGCTCAATTGACTGCAGATGGTTACGGTCTATATGGAAGTACTGCAAAACAATGGGAGCAAATGTTCTTGATTGATAATGCTTTTTGTTCAGAAGCAATTACAGTTCAGCTTTGCGGATTTGGTGTTGCTTCTCAAGCAATTAATAATTCTTGGGAAAAAGGAATCCGATTATTAAGTTTAGGAGGAACAGGAGGAGGAGTTGCTGCTCCTAAAGAAATGATTGACTTGTTTCCAATGGCAGACGGGAAAAGACCAACTGCAGCTAATGGTTATAACGATTTTACTTTCTTCCTTAACAGAGATCCTAGATTTTACAGAACTTTTGCTTTTTCAGGTATGAAATGGGGAAGTAAAGAAACTCCAAATAGCGTTCTTTGGGCTTACCGTTGGGTAGATGGTTCAAACAAAGCTGGCTTTTCTGATGGGAATACAGCAATATCAAGCCCTGCTTTTGTAAGAAAAATGAGTAATACTGCTGCTAGTAAAGAAACGAACTTCCAATATTCTGGAACAGATATTTATGAATATCGTTACGCTGAATTATTATTAAATATTGCTGAATGCTATGCGGCTTTAGGGCAAACTAATAATACTTTGACTTACTTAGGAAGAATTAGAAATCGTGTTGGCATACCTTCAGCAAACAATTATGGAATTGGCACATTAGCAGATAAATACCAAGCTATCGAAGCTGTTTTATATGAAAGAAGAGTAGAATTAGCTTACGAAGGAAAACGTTTTTGGGATGTTCAAAGATGGATGTTGTATGATAATGAAGCATTGCCTGGAGTTGTAGGAGGTACTGTAAGTAAATTAGGTTTAACACCAATTAACGGAACAAAACGTACTGGTAATTTCTTGCAATATAGAGTTGCAACATCTTCAGCGACTACAGATCCGCTAGCGGCTGCTCGTGCAAGTGTAGTAGTTGATCCAGATGCTGCAAATTTTAGTGCACAGTTAGCAACTTTGGCAACATTCTATAATACAAACTTTATTCGTACAGCATTAATTACTCCGATGGATAATTTCAACGGGGCGCCGGTTAATATTAAGTTTAATCCTAATTATTACATTAATGGTTTAAATACAACAGCATTAACTGCAAATCCATGGTTATTACAAACTATTGGTTGGAATGATAACTTCGGAGCGCAAGGAACATTCAACTATCAAGAATAAATTTTTAGAATAAAAAACAGAATATTACACAAAACTTTTCACCTGTATTTGTCAAAAGATACAGGTGATTTGTTTAAAAAGAATTACCGTAATTAAAAATTAACATGAAAAATTCCGCATTATTTATCGCATCATCTCTGCTTTTTTTGGGAAGTGCAAAATGTTTTGCTCAGTATCCAAAAATTAGTCCAGAAGTTCAGGCTCAGGAGAAAGCAATTAAAGAAGAAGCTCAAAGACTTTCTGATGAAGCTTGGCAAAAAGCTTTAGTTGTTATTGAAGAAGAAGCAAAACAAGGAAAACCATATATTCCATGGGCTGCAAGACCAACCGATTTACCACAAGCAAGCATTCCTGCTTTTCCAGGAGCTGAAGGAGGAGGAATGTATTCTTTTGGAGGTCGTGGCGGAAACATCTACACTGTAACAAGTCTCGAAGATCGTGGACCTGGAACTTTACGTGAAGCTTGTGAAAAAGGAGGAGCGAGAATAATCGTTTTTAATGTTGCTGGAATTATCAAATTAAAAAGCCCATTAATTATCCGTGCGCCTTATGTGACCATTGCAGGACAAACTGCTCCTGGAGATGGAATTTGTGTGGCAGGAGAGTCCATTTGGGTTGATACACATGACGTAGTTATCAGACATATGCGTTTCCGTAGAGGAGAAACTTTCGTGGGAAGAAGAGATGACGCAATTGGTGGAAATCCAGTTGGAAACATTATCATTGACCACGTTTCTGCAACTTGGGGATTAGATGAAAATATGTCTTTTTACAGACACATGTATAACGATGGAACACCAAATTCTGCAGATAAAAAATTACCAACAGTAAACGTTACTATTCAAAATAGTTTGTTTGCAGAAGGCTTAGACACTTATAACCACGCTTTCGGAAGTACATTAGGAGGAGAAAATTGCTCATTCTTAAGAAATATGTGGTCTAGCAACACAGGTAGAAATCCATCAATTGGATGGAACGGAATTTTCAATTTTGTAAACAACGTTGTGTTCAACTGGGTAAACCGTTCTATTGATGGAGGAGATTATACAGCAAAATACAACATTATCAATAACTACTTTAAGCCAGGACCAGCTACTAATAAAAATGAGCCAATTAGCTACAGAATTCTGAAACCAGAAGCTGGACGCAGCAAATTAGATTACATGGAATTCGGAAGAGCATATGTAAACGGAAATGTTGTAGAAGGAAACGAAAAAGTTTCTAAAGATAACTGGGATGGCGGTGTGCAAATGGAAACTAAAAAAGGAGAATTGATGAGCTTTGCAGAAGCATCAGCATATTTTCCAAAAATGAGAGTAAACGAACCAATGCCAATGCCATGGTTTGACAAAATTATGACTGCTCAAGAAACGTATGATTACGTGCTTAAAAATGCAGGAGCAACATTGCCTCTTAGAGATAAAGTTGACGAAAGGATTGTAAGAACTGTAAAAACAGGAGTTCCAGAATATGCAAAAGGTTTAGAGAAAAAGACTTTCTACCAGTTCGAACACAGACGCCTTCCGATGGATTCTTATAAATTAGGAATCATTACAGATATTTCTCAAGTTGGAGGATATCCTGAATACAAAGGAAAACCTTATGTAGATACAGATAAAGACGGAATTCCAGATGCTTGGGAGAAGAAATACGGATTAAATCCGAACGATCCATCAGATGCAAAAGGAGATTTAAATGGAGACGGATATTCTAATATTGAAGATTACATCAACGGTGTAAATCCTGCAATAAAAGTAAACTGGAAAGATTTAGCTAATAACAAAGAAACATTAGTTAGACCGCTGTTAGATTTAAAATAGGAACAGTTTTTGAAAACATAGAAAGCGCAACTATTTTTTTTCGCGAAAGCTGAAAAAATTGCTCGCAAAGTCGCTAAGACGCAAAGTATATTAAAAAAAGTGAAGAGTAAAAACTTTGCGTCTTAGCGACTTTGCGAGATTAAAAAGAAAGCGCCTTTAAATTTTAAAAAAGTAAAATCATGAGACTAAATAAAATAAACGCAGGCTTATTATCAATCGTTTTCGCATTTTCAACTTTAAATGCACAACAGCATTTAGATCCTGAATATATTAAAGTTACTAACGAAAGAGCTGCTAAAATTGTTGTAAAATTAGATTTGAAAAATGAAGCAAAAGAAAAAGCGGTTTCAAATATAATAGCACAGCAGTTTAGAGATTTAAGCGAAATTCACGATGGTAGAGATGCTGACATCAAAAAAGTAAAAGAAGATACTTCTTTAGCGAAAGAAAAACAAAATGAGAAAATTGACAAGCTGAAAACAAAAGCAGACGAGTCAATTGCTAAATTGCATAAATCTTACCTAAAAAAATTAGGTAAAGAATTATCAGAAGACAAAATTACTGAAGTTAAAGACGGAATGACTTACGGGGTGCTTCCAATTACGGTTGCAGGTTATAACGACATGCTTCCAAACTTAACTGCAGAACAAAAAGAATATATCTACAATGCTTTAGTTGAAGCCAGAGAGCATGCAATGGACGGAGGTTCATCTAAAGAAAAACATGGCTGGTTTGGTAAATACAAAGGAAGAATCAACAACTATTTATCAAAACAAGGTTACGATCTAAATAAAGAAAGTAAAGACTGGCACGAACGTGTTGAACAAAGAGAGAAAAACAAAGTAAAAGATTCTACTTCAAAAGAATAATCTCTCAATTTTACACTAATAACTATTAACTACACCACACAATTTCATGCAAAATATTTTTCTAAACCGTACTTTAAAGAGAACATTAATGGCTTTTTCATTTTGTTCCCTTGTATCATCGGCGTATGCCCAATATCCCGTAATTCCTAAAGACGTTCAAGCAAAAGCAGATGCTATTTTAGCTGATGAAGAAACAAGATTGAGCGAAATCTGGAATGCAAACCTTCATATTATCAAAGAAGAAGCAAAACAAGGAAAACCATATTTACCTTGGGCTTCCTATCCAAAAGATTTTGTTTTTGCTGAAATTCCTGCATTCCCAGGTGCTGAAGGAGGAGGAGCTTATACGCAAGGCGGACGCGGCGGAAAAATATTCGTAGTTACGAGTTTAGAAGATAGCGGAAAAGGAACTTTCCGTGAAGCCTGTGAAGCAGTTGGCGCAAGAACAATTGTTTTTAATGTTTCAGGAATTATTCGTTTAAAAAAGAGAATCAGCATGCGTGCGCCTTATGTGACTATTGCTGGACAAACTGCTCCTGGAGATGGAATTTGCATCGCAGGTGAAACTTTAGAAATTGACACTCATGACGTTATTATCAGACACATGCGTTTTAGACGTGGCGAAACGGAAGTAACAAGAAGAGATGATGCTCTTGGCGGAAATCCAATGGGAAATATTATCGTTGACCACTGTTCTGTAAGCTGGGGATTAGATGAAAACATTTCTTTATACAGACATCAATTTGCAGCTAATTCAAAATCTAAATTAGAGAAATTGCCAGCTTGTAATATCACAATTCAAAATACGATCTCATCTGAAGGTTTAGATACTTATAATCACGCTTTCGGGAGTACAATTGGCGGATTAAATAGTACTTTTATGCGTAACTTATGGGCCGACAACATTTCTAGAAATGCTTCTATCGGAATGTACGGTGACTTTAATTTTGTGAATAACGTAGTATTTAATTGGTGGAATCGTACCTTAGATGGCGGTGATTACCGTTCGATGTTAAATATCATCAATAATTATTTTAAACCGGGTCCAATAACGCCAGCAGGTGAGCCAATTTCGCATAGAATTGTAAAACCTGAGTCTGGATATATTGAGCCAAAACAATATGGAAGAGCGTATGTTTCAGGAAATTTCATTGTAGGTTCTCCAGAAGTTACAGCAGATAACTGGAATGGCGGAGTACAATTGGAAAGCCTTCCAGAAGCAGAAACAAAAGAGTTCTTAGCGGCTATTAAACAGCCAAAACCGTTCTCAATGCCTCAATTCAAAATTATGGGTGCAGAAGAAGCATACGAATTTGTTTTGGCAAATGTTGGAGCGACAATTCCAAAAAGAGATGCTGTTGATGAAAGAGTGATTAAGCAAGTTCGTACAGGAAAAATCGAAGCAAAAGACGGTTTAGAAAATTCAATTGGAAAAGAATTTATCAAAAGAAGATTGCCAGCAGATTCTTATAAAAAAGGAATTATAACACATCCAAATCAAGTTGGCGGTTATCCAACTTATAAAGGGAAAGCATACAAAGATTCTGATAATGACGGAATTCCAGATGCTTGGGAGAAAAAATATGGTTTAAATCCAAATGATGCTTCAGATGCCAATAAAGATTTAAACGGAGACGGTTATACTAACATTGAAAAGTATTTTAACGGAATCGATCCAACAAGTAAAACAGATTGGACGAAAATCGATAATAACACTGATACGTTGGCTAAATTAAAGTCATTATTACAATAGCGAATGTATGAAGACCTAACAGGTTTTTAAAACCTGTTAGGTCTCTTAAATATAATATAACCATCCAGTTTGTCATTTCGACGAAGGAGAAATCACACTAGTAACTCGACAACAGTGCGTGAATCCCGCGTGAGATTTCTCCTTCGTCGAAATGACAAGATTGTGAAGAATATAAAACTAAAATATCATTAAATTGAATTTCACTCAGTTAAAAAATATTACTTCTTTAAAAAACACATTATTCGTAATGTGTTTTACTATGTCTATATGTGGGAACATCACAGCCCAAAACACTTTCCCAGACATTGTAAAAAACAAAGAAGGAAAACTTTCTTTTACCACAGACAATCAAGGAAACCAGATTCCTGATTTCTCTTTTGCAGGATATAGAAATTCTGAAGTTGCAATTCCGAATTTGGAAAACAAGATTTTTGTTTCCAAACAAGAAGACGATGCCACGCAGAAAATTCAAAATGCAATCGATTATGTAAGCGCATTAAAACCAGACAAATCAGGTTTTCGCGGAGCAGTTCTTTTAGATAAAGGAATTTTCAAGGTTAGCGGAACTTTATACATCAGAAAATCGGGTGTTGTCCTAAGAGGAAGTGGAAATGCTGAAAACGGAACTGTACTTTTAGGAACAGGTTTAGAAAGAGAAGCTTTAATTAGAATTTTAGGTGTAAACGATAAAGTGTATAAAGATTCATTCGAATTTAATAACGCTTATACACCGCTTGGAACTCAGAAAATCCAATTAAAAAACACTTCGAAATTAAAAGTTTCAGACGAAATAGAAATCAGCAAACCTTTGACAGAGAATTTCATTAAAGAAGTAAACATGCAGGATTTCGGTGGAGAAACTTCTTGGATTGGATGGAAAAAAGGCGCTTGGAGTATGACTTGGAATAGAGTTGTAACTAAGGTCAACGGAAATGAAGTGACATTGAATGCTCCAATTACAATGTCGTTAGATGATGTTTTCGGAGTTTCAAAAGTGACGGTTTATTCATGGCCAGGAAGAGTTGAAAACGCTGGAATTGAAAACATCTTGATTAAATCAACTTTTAATGCTTCAAATGCAAAAGACGAAGAACATAGATGGCAAGCAATCAGTATTGAAAACACTAGAAATGCTTGGGTAAAACAAGTTAATTTTAAACATTTTGCGGGTGGAGCCGTTACGGTGTTAAAAACAAGTCAGCAGATTACAGTTGAAGATTGTATCGCGACTGAACCTGTTTCAGAAATCGCTTCATTCAGAAGACATACATTTTATACAGAAGGCCAACAAACGCTTTTCCAACGTTGTTATTCAGAATTTGGATATCATGATTTCGCTGTGGGAGGATTTGGAACAACAGGTCCAAATGCTTTTGTTCAGTGCGAATCGCATCTTCCATTCAGCAATAGCGGCGCAATCGGAAGCTGGGCAACTGGAGTTCTATTTGACATTGCTAATATTGACGGTGCAGCATTGAGTTACAACAACAGAGAACAGGGTGGAAGAGGAGCTGGATGGACAGCTGCAAATTCTGTTATCTGGGAATCTTCAGCTTCAAAAGTAGAATGTTATAGTCCGCCAACAGCTCAAAACTGGGCATTTGGAGTTTGGGGACAATTTGGAGGAAACGGACACTGGAAAGACGTAAACGGACATATAAGCCCTAGAAGTTTATTCTACACGCAATTAGAAAGCAGATTAGGAAAACTTCCTTCACCAGCTTTTATTTACGATTTAGGATCAGAACCCTCTTCAAGTCCAACGATCGAAGTGGCGCAAGAATTGACTAAAGCTTCGGTTACAACCAAACAAAGTTTACCGGAATGGATTGCAGAAGTTTCAAAACAAAACCCGATTAACATTAATAATTCAGGTTTAAAAAATGCAAATGATTTAAAGATTGCTTCTTCGAATAAATCGGAAAATAAGTCAAAAGTAATCACAGAAAATGGCTGGTTGACTTTCAACGGAAAAGTAATTGCCGGAAAACAAATGAATGTGGCTTGGTGGAGAGGTGATCTTACAGATGATTTCGTAAATAAATCATTACCGCACGTAACTCGTTTTGTGCCAGGAAGAACAGGAAACGGATTAACAGACCGAGTTCAGGAAACAGTTGATTATTTGACTTCGAATAATATCATCGCCTTAGAACACAATTATGGTTTGTGGTACGACCGCAGAATGGACGATCACGAACGTGTACGAAGAATCGACGATGATACTTGGCCTCCGTTTTACGAACAGCCTTTTGCAAGAAGCGGAAAAGACTTGGCTTGGGATCATTTAAGTAAATACGACTTAACGAAATTCAACGATTGGTACTGGAGCCGTTTAGCGCAGTTTGCAACTTTGGCAGAACCAAACGGACAAATGTTAATCAATCAGCAATATTTTCAGCACAATATTTTAGAAGCGGGAGCGCATTGGGCAAGTTCACCTTGGCGTTCGGCAAATAATATAAACAACTCTGGATTTCCTGAGCCACCGCCTTATGCAGGAGACAAACGTATTTTCATGGCGGAGCAGTTTTACGATATTACGAATGCTGATAGAAGAAAATTACACCAAGGTTTCATTAGAAAATCTTTCGAAAACTTTCAAGATAACAGCAACGTAATTCAGTTAACAAGCGCCGAATATACAGGTCCGCTTCATTTTATGGAATTCTGGTTAGACGAAGCTCAAAAGTGGAAAGACGAAACAGGTAAAAAAGGATTAATCGGTTTAAGTGCAACTAAAGATGTTCAGGATGCGATTTTAAATGATGCCAAAAGAGTAAAAACAGTTGATGTTATCGACATTCGTTATTGGTATTACAAAGAAGACGGTTCGGCTTATGCTCCACAAGGAGGTGTTAATTTAGCACCAAGACAGCACGCCAGAAAACTGAAAACAGGAAAAGAGACTGACAATCAAGTGTATCGTGCCGTTAGAGAATACCGAGAAAAGTATCCTGAAAAAGTGATTTTATATTCAACAGACGGTTCTTCTCGTTTCGGATGGCCAGCTTTGATGGGAGGTGCTTCAATGGCTAACATTCCAAAAATCGAATTGTCTCAATTTTATGCCGCTTTAAGCGAAATGAAATTAGTTGACGGAAATACGTTCTCAGACAATCTTTGGAAATTAGAAAACAAAGGAAAAAGCTATCTTTTCTATTTGAAAAACGATCAAGATATTGCAATTGATTTATCAAACGCAAAAGGAACATTTGAAGTATTCGCAATCAATGCTTCAACAGGAAATATAACCAAAAAAGCCAACATCAGCGGAGGAAAACAAGTAGCAATTCCACAAGCAGAAATAAAAGAAAAAGTGCTTTTTGTAGTGAAGAAATAATTTGCCACAGATTTCACAGATTAAAAGGATTAAAAAATCTGCTAAATCTGCGAGAGAAAATCTTAAGACATAGCTTGGAAAATCCATTAAATCAGTGAAATCTGTGGCTAAAAAAATATATGTTCGCCACGAATTACACCAATTAGCACGAATTTAATTTAAAATTAAATCTGCCGAATCTGCTTGAAACAAAAGACACAAGCAGAATAAAAATTCGAGAAATTAGTGAAATTCGTGTCAAAAAAAAATAGAAACACAATTCAAAATAAATTATAATGAATCTGAAAATAAAATCTTTATACGCTTTTAGTATAAGCTTTATGTTTGCAGCACAAAGCGGATTTTCGCAATCTGCTAAAACAAAAGCATCACTGCCTGAAATCAAAGTATCTAAAAATCAGCATTATTTTGTTACCGAAAACGAAAAACCATTTTTCTGGCTTGGCGACACAGGCTGGCTGGCATTCGGAAAATTAGATAGAGCAGGAATTGAGAAATACTTTAAAGATAGAAAAGAAAAAGGATTCAATGTTGTTCAGGTAATGGTTTTGCATAACATCAATGCCGTTAATGTTTATGGGTCTTCGGCTTTAATCAACGAAGACGTTTCTAAACCGTTGATTACGGCTGGAAATGATTTCAAAGATCCAAAACAATACGATTACTGGGATCACGTAGATTACACTTTAGACGTGGCTCAGAAAAACGGAATATACGTTGCGATGGTTCCAGTTTGGGGAACAAACGTTTCAAAAGGAAATAAAGTAAGCAAAGAGCAAGCAACAGAATACGCTCAGTTCTTGGCAAATAGATATAAAAGCAGAACCAACGTAATTTGGTTAAACGGTGGAGACACACACGGAAATGAATTTCAGGATATCTGGAAGGCTATCGGGAATACTTTAAAAACCAGCAATCCAAATCAGTTAGTGACTTTTCACCCGTTTGGAAGAACCGATTCTTCAGAGAACTTCCACAACGAAAAATGGTTGGATTTCAATATGTTCCAATCAGGACACAGAAGATACGATCAGGATTCTATCAAAACGAATTTCAAAGAAGACAATTACAAATTTGTTTTAAGAGATTTCGAATTAAAACCAACAAAACCTACGCTTGATGGAGAACCTTCATACGAAGGAATTCCACACGGTTTGCACGACACTTTACAGCCAAAATGGACCGCAAGCGATGTACGTCGTTACGGATATTGGTCAGTTTTATCAGGAGCAGCAGGTTACACATACGGACACAACGCCGTAATGCAGATGTTCAGAAAAGGCGACAAACCAGCTTATGGAAATAAAGAATTATGGACATCAGCGATTAATGCGCCTGGAGCAAAGCAAATGGTTTATATCAAGAAATTAATGGAAGAATTTCCGTTCTTAGAAGGAACTCCAGATGTTTCATTAGTGGTTAATCAAGGAGAAAAATACGATTATATTCCAGCGATAAGAGGAGAAAAATATGCTTTGCTTTACACGTACAACGGGAGAATAATTGAAGCAAAACTTGGAAAAATTGCCGGTGATAAATTCGAAGCGACTTGGTACAATCCAAGAAACGGTAAGAAAACCAAAATCGGAATATTTGATAACAAAGAAGGCACTCAAAATTTTCAACCAGAAGGCAAAAAAGAAGATGGTAATGACTGGGTTTTGATTTTGAAGTCAAAGTAGTAATTAGTGAAAAGTAAAAAGTAATTAGTCAAAAGACTTTGAGGATTGTCATCAATCTTGTCATCCCGAGGAACGAGGGATCTCCACAAGTAGCTCCATAAAGTGAATCGACAATCTTTGTTGAGTTTCTTGCGGAGATTTGCTTCGCCTGTTCGCTATCGCTCGAGTCTCCTTCGTCGAAATGACAAAAAATGAGAATATGATCCTCTCGCAGATTTTGCAGATCAAGCAGATAAAAAAAATCCTTTTAATCTGCACAATCTGCGAGAGTAAATAAAAACAACACAACCATGAAAATCAAAAATATACTATTCATACTCTGTTTCATCACCAGTTTAACAGCATTCGCACACGATGGCTGGTACAACATCTTAAACGAAGGCGGAAACAACAAAGGCCAAAAATGCACTCAAGCCATTCAGAATGCGATCGAAAAAGCATCTAAAAATGGCGGAGGAACGATTTATTTCCCTGCGGGAGAATACCTAACGGGAGCTTTAACATTAAGAAGTAACATCACCATTCATTTAGATTCAGGAGCGCTTTTAAAGTTCTCGGAAAACTTCGATGATTTTCTTCCTTATGTAGAAATGCGTTACGAAGGAATTGTAATGAAAAGTTTCCAGCCTTTATTTTACGCAAAAGATGTAGAAAACATCACGATTACAGGCCGAGGCGTAATCGACGGACAAGGAAAAGCATGGTGGAATGAAGTGTACAGAATCGAATCAGCTAAAGAACCTTTGCCTCCAACAAAATACCAAACCATGTGGGAAGAGCAAAATAAAGGCCTTTATACAGAACCTTATTACAAAAGAACGGTCGACAAAAAATTCTTCAGACCATCTTTCTTTCAGGCGTATAATTGTAAAAATATTATGATCGAAGGCGTTACATTCAAAAATTCGCCTTTCTGGACCATTAACCCAGAATTCTGCGATAATGTAACGGTTACAGGAATTTCGATTTTCAATCCGCATTCGCCAAACACAGACGGGATCAATCCTTCTTCTTGCACGAATGTTCATATTTCAAACTGCCATATCAGCGTTGGAGATGACTGTATTACCATCAAATCAGGAAGAGATGGCGATGGACGTAAATACGGAAAAGCAACAGAAAATGTAACCATCACAAATTGTACGATGTTAAGCGGTCACGGCGGAGTGGTTATCGGAAGCGAAATGTCGGGCGGAATCAAAAAAATCACGATTTCAAACTGTGTTTTTGATGGAACAGATAGAGGAATTCGTATCAAATCGGCTAGAGGAAGAGGTGGAGTTGTAGAAGATATTCGCGTTGATAATATCGTGATGAAAAACATCAAAGAAGAAGCGATTGTATTAAGTCTTTTTTACGATAAAGGCACTACGGTAGAACCTGTTACAGAAAAAACGCCAATTTTCAGAAACATTCACATGAGTAATATTACGGCTTCAAATGTGAATAAAGCAGGGCAGATTTTAGGAATTACAGAAATGCCAATTCAAAATATCACTTTTTCAAACATCAATATGGACGGAAAAGAAGGTTTTACTGTAAGCACAGCAACAGATGTTGAATTTCATGATGTAAAAGTAAATGCAACAGTGGGTTCTTCATTCAAAATTTCAGATTCAAAAAATGTGATTTTAGATAATGTTGGATCTTCAACACCAATTAAAGGTGTTCCAGTTATCAAATTAGATAATGTTTCTAATGTGTTGATTAATAATAATTTTCCATTTAATCCAACCGATATTTTTATCGAAGCAGATGGAAAAGAAACGAAAAATATTTTCTTGAAAAACAATGTTTTAAACAACGTGACAACGAAAATTAAAAAAGGAGCTTCTTTAGATAAAAAAGCGATTACAGAATAATTCCACGTTCCTGCAAGGTTTCCAAAACCTTGTAGGTATTTTAATAATTATATTTAGAAGCAGAAACAATAGGCATTTTTGGAAACATCGTCCCGCTCTTCGTTGCAATCTTTTGTGCCTCCCGATAGCTATCGGGACGTCACAAAAGGATTTCCACTGCGATCGGGGCTAAAGAGAAAGATTTGGCTTTTTTGTAATTAGTAGGCTTTTGGATTAAACATAACAAACCTACAAGGTTTTGAAAACCTTGCAGGAGAACAGAAAAAAACATGAAAAAAATATTCATCCTATTAACCTTTTCACTTTTTGCGATATCTTACGCGCAGAAAAAGAAAGAACTCTATCTTTTCACATCTTTTAGAGAGCCCGCAACAGAAGGTTTATATTTGGCATACAGCGAAGACGGTTACAACTGGAAAGGACTAGAAGGATCATTCTTAAAACCAGAAATCGGAGCCAGTAAAATCATGCGCGACCCTTCAATCACAAAAGGAGCTGACGGAACGTACCACATGGTTTGGACAACCGATTGGAAAGGCGGAAATGGTTTCGGTTACGCAAGTTCAAAAGACTTGATGCATTGGTCAGAACAACAATATATACCCGTAATGAAAAACGAGCCTGAGGTAGTAAATGTTTGGGCGCCGGAGATTTTTTACGATGATGTAAAAAAGGAATACATTATTATTTGGGCATCAACAATTCCGTTTAGATTTCCAAAAGGCGTGGAAGAAGAGAAAAACAACCACAGAATGTATTATGTAACGACTAAAGATTTCAAAACTTTTTCGGATACAAAATTATATTACGACCCAGGTTTCAGCGTAATCGATTGTGTGATTGTCAAGAAAGGAAAGAAAGATTATGTTTTGGTTTTAAAAGACAACACAAGGCCAATGCGAAACATAAAAGTAGCTTTCGGAAAATCGCCTTTAGGGCCGTTTGAGAAAAGCTCTGAACCTTTAACCGAATATTTATCAGAAGGTCCAACAGTGGTGAAAGTGGGTAAAAACTGGCTGTTGTATTATGACAATTACGGTTCAAAAAATTATAAAGCTTTAAGCACTTCAGATTTTGTTCATTTTGAAGATGTTTCATCTAAAATAAGTCTTCCAGAAGGTCACAAACACGGAACGATTACAACAATTTCAAGCGAAGTTTTAAAAGGATTAATTGAAAAGAAATAAAAGATAAAGCCACAGATTACACAGATTAAAATGATTTTTCACTTATTTAGGATTTAATTACAAAATAAATCTGCAAAATCTGCGAGAGTAATTTTTTTTCCGCAGATTTTGCAGATCAAGCAGAAAAAAAATCTTTTTAATCTTTTTAATCTGTGGCAAAAAAATAAAATACCAATGATTACTTTCCAAAACATAAAAACCAACATAATCACTACAGCTACAATTCTTTTGGTTGGATCGGCTGTAAATGCTCAAAACGACACCGTTCGTTATGTTGGTAAAACACTTTCAAACATCGATTACCATCACGGAATGTTAAGTCCGGCAGTTGGAGTTCACGCGACACAAATCATGCGTGCAAGCCGTGAGCATCCAGAAAAAGCTGATGGTTTTGGATGGACGTACAATCACCAGCCGATGATGGCGTATTGGAATAATACCTTTTATCTTCATTATTTAAGCGATCCTTCGGGAGAACATATTCCGCCAAGTCAGACTTTAATTATGAGTTCTAAAGACGGAGTAACTTGGACAAAACCTCGGGTTATTTTTCCAATTTATAGAATTCCTGATGGATGGAAAAAAGAAGGCGTTGAAGGCGTTGCCAAAGATTTGGATGCGATTATGCATCAAAGAATGGGCTTTTATACGTCTAAAGACAAACGACTTTTTGCTTTGGCGTATTACGGAATCGCAATGGATGAAAAAGACGATCCAAACGACGGAAAAGGAATTGGTCGTGTGATTCGCGAAATCAAAAAAGACGGAAGTTTTGGCGAAATCTATTTCATCAGATATAATAAAACTTGGGACAAATCGAAATCAAAATTCCCATTTTATACAACGTCAAAAGACAAAGGATTCAAAAAAGCCTGTGAAGAAATTTTATCTAATCCGTTGATGTTACAGCAATGGGTAGAAGAAGCAGATCGCGATGACGAATTGATTCCGTTACAGAAACCGTATAAAGCTTTTAGTTATTATCATTTAGCAAACGGAAATGTAGTGGGTTTATGGAAACACGCTTTGACTTCGATCAGTAGAGACGGAGGAAAATCTTGGGATTACATGCCATTGCGTGCGCCAGGTTTTGTAAACAGCAATGCTAAAATCTGGGGACAAAAAACGTCGGATAATCGTTATGCTACGCTTTATAATCCGTCAGAATATCGTTGGCCTTTGGCAATTTCTACAAGTGATGACGGATTGAATTATAAAGATTTATTGTTAGTTCACGGAGAAGTGAGTCCGATGCGTTATGGTGGAAACTACAAATCTGCTGGTCCTCAATACGTACGCGGCATCACAGAAGGCGATGGAACTCCGCCAGACGGAAAAATTTGGGTAGGTTACAGCGTAAATAAAGAAGATATTTGGGTAGCTTCGATTCCGGTTCCAGTAACTTCTGTTGTGACAGAACAGGTTAATGATGTTTTCAATAATCTACCAAACGGAGAAGAATTGAAAATGTGGAATACTTACGATCTTTCGTGGGCATCCACAAAAATTGAAAAGAAAGCTGACGGCAAAAAATGGCTGACTTTAAGAGATCAGGATTATTTTGATTATTCTCGAGCGGAAAGAGTTATTCCTTTTGCATCAAAAATGGAAGCTGTTTTCACCGTAATGCCAGAACAAAATAATCATGGCTTATTGCAGATTGAATTCCAAAATAAACAAGGTTTGCCTTCAGTACGACTAATTTTTGATTCGGATGGAGAATTAAAAGTGAAAAACGGCGCTCGTTTGAGTTCGGTTACAAAATACGAAGCAAACAAAGCGTATAAAATCACAGTTAAATTAGATGCTAAAAACCGTCAATACACTATAAAAGTAAACGACGCAAAAGAATCAACAAAGATTTTTTATGCGCCAACAGATGGTTTTGAGCGAATCATGTTCCGCACAGGAGAACAAAGATATAATCCAAATCCAGACACAGCGCCTGATACAGACGATTACGACGACTTGCCTCAAACCGGAAAACAAATTCCAGAAGCAGTATTCAATATCGAGTCTTTGGTAACTAAAAAATTATAATGATTTTTACCATTAAGAGATTAAGAAAATTAAGCTGTATGTTTAATTAGACTTATCTTGAGAGCATAAAGTTTTGAGAACGAAAAATCAACGTAACTGAATGCTTAATGAACTTAAGACAAAGTTTACAGCTAGTGAGCTTAATTCTCTTAATATCTTAATGGTTCAATTAAAAATTTATAAAGTGAATATTTCAAAATCTATATTATCCTTCATTTTTGTTTTTTTCTTTTTCATTTCAAATGGACAAATTCTGCCTGTACGTTTAACAACAGAAATGGCTGAAAATCCATTAGCAGTTGTAGAGAATCAACCAAAATTAAGCTGGCAATTAGTTTCAAAAGAATCAGATGCATCACAAGTCGCTTATTTGATTTTAGTAGCTTCTTCTGAAGAAAAACTAAAAATGGATGACGGCGATATTTGGAACAGCGGAAGAGTTAATACTGATAAAAATCTGCATATTGTTTACAACGGAAAACCGTTAAAAAACGAAACCAAATATTTCTGGAAAGTGAAAGTTTGGAATCAAGCTGGAAAAGTTTCAAAATGGAGTAGAAATGCAACTTTCAGAACTGCTCCGTTGGAATCAGATTTAAATCCAACTTGGATTGGTGCAATTACAAAAGCGGACAGTCATTTACCTGAAGGAAGAACCTATCATACAGCGACTTTCAACAGAGAAAAAAAGAACTCTTTTATCAATGCTTCCGATTCGTTGGCACGAAGAAGTATCATGCTTCGTAAACCTTTCGAAGTGGAAAAAGTAGTCAAAGAAGCTGTTGTTTACATTTCAGGTTTAGGACATTACGAGCTGACAATCAACGGAAAAAAAGTAGGGAATAGTCAATTTGCACCTTTGTGGACTGATTATGATAAAACGGTTAATTACAATGTTTACGAATTAAGCGCAAAAGATTTTCAAAAAGGCGATAATGTTATTGGCGTTTTGTTAGGAAACGGAATGTACAATACGTTGGCTGAAAGATATACGAAGTTCTTTGTAAGTTTTGGCCCGCCGACTTTATTCTTCAAAATGAAAATCAAATACAATGATGGTTCAGAAGAAATTGTAAAATCAGACGGAAGTTGGAAATACAGTAAAAGTCCGATTACATACAACAGTATTTTTGGAGGAGAAGATTTTAATGCCAACTTAGAACAAAAAGACTGGAACAAAAAAGGTTTTAAAGATAGAGATTGGAAAAAAGTAGTGATTCAAGAAGCGCCAAAAGGAGTTTTAAGACCTCAGACAGCACCGCCAGTTACAATCCAAAAACAATATGAAGTTAAAACGGTCAAAGAGTTGAAACCGAACTTTTATGTTTTTGATATGGGACAGAATCTTTCTGGATTTCCAACCATCAAAGTAAAAGGAAAAAGAGGACAATCAATTCGTGTTTGGGTTGCGGAAGGATTAAATGAAGAAGGCACAATCGCGCAAGGAAGATCAGGAAAACCATATTATTACGATTACACCTTGAAAGGCGATGGAGTAGAAGAATGGACACCAAAATTCAGTTTCTACGGTTATCAATATGTTCAAATTGAAAACATTAATTATAAAGATGCGAAGAATAAGGAACTTCCAACTTTAGTAGATTTAAAATCGAATTTCATTTACAATTCGGCTGGAGAAGCGGGAAGTTTTGCGTGTTCAAATGAGATTTTCAATAAGACACATGAGCTGATTAATAACTCAATAAAAAGTAATTTCCAAAGCGTTTTCACCGATTGTCCGCAACGTGAAAAATTAGGCTGGTTAGAAGAAATTCAGTTGAACGGCCCTGGTTTAATGTTCAATTATAATTTGCAGACTTTCCTTCCGGCAACAATGCAGAATATTTCTGATTCACAAAGAGACAACGGTTTAATTCCGACAATTGTTCCAGAATACGTGATTTTCGGAGGCGATTTTACCGATTCTCCAGAATGGGGCGTTACGGGCGTAATTCTGCCTTGGATGTATTATGAATATTACGGAGATGCTTCATTATTAGAGAAATATTTCCCAATCATGAAAAAGTACGTCGATTACTTAGAAACAAAATCTACGAACCATATCGTTTCTCACGGATTAGGCGATTGGTACGATTACGGAACTCATGCTGCTGGATATTCAAAAAATAGTCCGATTGCGCTTTCGGCGACTTCTCATTATTATTACGGAGCTTATTTGACAGCTAAAGCGGCTAAGTTATTAGGCAAAACCGAAGATTTTGAAAAATACGAAAAATTGGCTTCTGAAATAAAAACAGCTTTCAACGCAGCATTTTTCAATCCAGAAACCAAACAATACGGAACAAATAGTCAGTTTAGTAACTCGGTTCCGGTTTTTATGAATATTGTAGAGCCTCAGTACAAAGAAGCAGTAATGCAAAATTTATTGGCTGATATCAAGGAAAAAGGAGATCGTTTGACAACGGGAGATGTTGGAAATCGTTATTTATTTCAAACTCTGGCAAGAAACGGCGAAAACGAAACCATGTACAGAATGCACAATCATTATGATGCTCCGGGTTATGGTTTTCAGATTAAATTTGGCTTGACCACTTTAACCGAACAATGGGATCCGAGAAAAGGAAATTCATGGAATCACTTTATGTTGGGACAAATTGAAGAATGGTTTTACCAAAGTTTAGCCGGAATTATGTCTGATCCTGAAAAACCGGGATTCAAACATTTCTTCATTCAACCGGAAGTGGTTGGCGATATGACTTTCGCGAAAGCGGATTATCAATCGGTTTATGGAAAAATTGCTTCTTCTTGGGAGAAAAAAGACGGCAAGTTTATTTTGAATGTTCAAATTCCTGTGAATACAACAGCGACAATCAAACTGCCTGTTTCGAAGAATTCAGAAATCAAAATTGATGATAAAAAGGTTAGAGCAGGTTTTAATGAAAAAGAGCAAAAACCGACTTTAGAATTAGGATCTGGAATCTATACGATAGAATGTAAGTTGTAATTGGAATTATGAGTTATAAGTTATGAGTTATGAGTTATGAATTGTAGTTAGGCTCAGAAAAAATAAAAATTAATTGCCTCCAGTTTTAACTGGAGGTTTCAAAATAAAGCAAGTCAGAAGGCTTCAGCCAAATGAATAAGTTTGGCTAAAGCCAATTTTTGAAAATCAATTTGTTTTCCTCCAGTTAAAACTGGAGGCAATTCAAAAAACATTTAATAATGAAAAATTTAAAATACATCATCTTAGTTTCCATTTTCGCTTTGACATTTGCTAATGCACAAAGCACTTCTGATACTAATTTTAGAAAACCAGTATCAGAAACTTTAAAGAAAATTGAAACGCTTTTTAAAGTAACAATCAACGATGACAGAGGTTTATTAAAAGGAAAAGAACTGGACTATGCCGATTGGAGAATTGAACCAGGAAATCTGCCGCTTTCGTTGACCAATATTTTGGCTCCATTCGAATTAATGTATTTCAAACAACCGGATGGAACCTACATCATTCGTAAGTATGAAAACCATAAAGTTTCTGTCGATAAAGGAAAAGAACGCTTGTTTTACTTAGAAAGTCTTTATTCGACTAAAGAAGAATGGGAAAAACGTAAAATGGAGTTAAAAGCTTGTATGATTCAATCATTTGGTTTGGATAAGGCGCCCCCTACACCGAAATCTAAGCCACTTTTAACTCCAAAGAGAATTTACAAAGATTATAGTGTTGAAAATATAGCTTTGGAAATTTTACCAGGGGTCTACGCGACGGGTTCGATTTATAAACCGTATCCGCTAAATAAAAAAGCTGCTGTTATTCTAACTCCCGACGGACATTTCGGAGACGGTAGATATAGAAAAGATGAGCAGTACAGATGTGCCATGATGGCCAAAATGGGAGCAATTGTTGTGGGTTATGACTTATTTGCTTGGGGAGAATCGCTATTGCAATTTCCTGAAGAAACGCACAGAAATAGCATTGCATCGACAGTTCAGGTATTGACAGGAATTCGTTTCTTGGATTATTTAGCTACTGTAAAAAATGCTGACATGACAAGAGTTGGCGTTACAGGAGGTTCTGGTGGAGGTTCGCATACGATGTTTTTAGCTGCTATTGATGACAGAGTAAAAGTTTCTGCTCCAGTGGTAATGGTTTCGTCTCACTTTTCAGGCGGATGCCCATGCGAAAGCGGACGCGGAATCCACTTGTGCGGGAATGGAACAAACAATGCCGAAATCTCAGCCATGATGGCTCCAAAACCGCAATTAATTGTTTCAGATGGAAAAGATTGGACATTAGCAGTTCCAGAATTGGAGTTTCCGTTCATTCAAAGAACTTATGAATTATACGGCAAAAAAGATTTAGTTGAAAACGCTCATTTTGCAAAAGAAGGACATGATTTCGGAATTTCGAAACGTATGGCTTTGTATCCCTTTATGGCGAAATATTTAAATTTAGATTTGAATAAAGTAAAGAATGAAAAAGGTGAAATCGACGAATCAACTTGTGTAATTGAACCAAAAGAAAAGTTATTTGTTTTTGGAGATAAAGGAGAAAAATTGCCGAAAAATGCTCTAAAAGACATCAATAAATTATATGAAATGTTCGGAGAAAAAAATCTGAAGGTTTACGAGGTTAAGAAATAAAGTTAGTTGCCACGACCCGAGCGATAGCGAATAGGCGAAGCAATTACACGAATTGGCACGATTTATTTGTTTGCCACAGATTAAAAAGATTAAAAAGGATTTTTTTTATCTGCCTGATCTGCTAAATCTGCGAGAGTAAAAATTTTTTCCGCAGATTTAGCAGATTCAGCAGATTTTAATCAGTGGAAATCCTTTATCCCGATAGCTATCGGGAGTGGCTGAAAATAAAAAAGAAATTAGCGCGAATTAGTGTAATTCGTGGCGAAAAAAATCATATTTATGAAGTTAAAATTTAAAATCACAGCAATCTGTTTTGGAATTTTTTCGTTGACTGCAACAGCACAAAACGACTTAAAATTATGGTATGATAAACCAGCTGCAATCTGGAACGAAGCTTTACCATTAGGCAACGGACGTTTGGGTGCCATGGTTTTTGGCGATCCAGCAGTGGAACGTTTGCAATTGAACGAAGAAACGATTTGGGCAGGATCTCCAAACAGTAATGCGCATACAAAATCAATCGAAGCTTTGCCAAAAGTAAGACAGCTTATTTTTGACGGAAAATTTGACGAAGCGCAAGATTTAGCTACGAAAGATATCATGTCGCAAACCAATGATGGAATGCCGTATCAGACTTTTGGAAGTGTTTATATTTCATTCAATGGACATCAAAAATATACGGATTATTATAGAGATTTAGATATCAGCAATGCTACGGCGAAAGTAAAATACAAAGTAAATGGCGTTGAATTTACAAGAGAAATTCTAACCGCATTTTCAGATCAGGTGATTATGGTTAAGCTTTCTGCGAGCAAACCGGGTCAGATTACGTGTAATGTTTTCATGAACAGTCCGATCGATAAAACAGTGGCTTCTACAGAAGGAAACCAAATAATTCTTTCTGGAGTAGGGACTAATTTTGAAGGTGTAAAAGGAAAAGTAAAGTTCCAAGGAAGACTTACGGCTAAAAACAAAGGCGGAGAAATTGAGGCTAGCAACGGCGTTTTAAGCATCAACAAAGCCGATGAAGTTGTTTTATACATTTCGATTGCAACTAATTTTAAAAACTACCAAGATATTTCTGGTGATGAAATTGCAAAAAGTAAAGATTATTTAGCGAAAGCTGAAGTAAAAGATTTTGAGACGATTAAGAAAGCACACGTTGATTATTACCAAAAATTCTTCAACAGGGTCTCTTTAGATTTAGGTTCGAATGATTTGATTAAGAAACCAACAAACGAAAGAATTAGAGATTTCTCGAAACAATTCGATCCACAATTGGCTGCTTTATATTTTCAGTTTGGTCGTTATCTTTTAATTTCAAGTTCACAGCCGGGCGGACAGCCAGCGAATTTGCAAGGAATTTGGAACGATATGGTTACACCGCCTTGGGACAGTAAATACACGACAAACATCAATGCCGAAATGAATTACTGGCCAGCGCAGGTAACGAATCTGCAGGAAATGCACGAACCTTTTGTTCAAATGGCAAAAGAATTAAGTGTAACGGGTGCAGAAACGGCTAGAACGATGTACAATGCCAGCGGATGGGTTTTACATCATAATACTGATATCTGGCGTGTAACCGCTCCAGTTGATTCAGCAGCTTCAGGAATGTGGCCGACGGGTGGCGCTTGGGTTTGTCAGGATTTATGGGAACGATACTTGTATACAGGAGATAAAAAATATTTAGCAGAAATTTATCCGATCATGAAAGGCGCTGCTGATTTCTTTTTGGATTTTATGATTGTGGATCCAAATACGGGATATTTGGTTGTTGTGCCTTCAAGTTCTCCAGAAAATACACACGCTGGCGGAACAGGAAAAGCAACAATTGCATCAGGAACGACAATGGACAATCAGCTGATTTTTGATTTGTTTACGCATGTTATGGAAGCTTCTGCATTGGTTTCACCAGATGCTGCTTATACAAAAAAAGTAAGCGATGCTTTGGCAAAAATGCCTCCAATGAAAATTGGAAAACACAATCAGTTGCAAGAATGGCAGGATGATTGGGATAATCCGAAAGACAATCACAGACACGTTTCGCATTTGTATGGATTATATCCTAGTAATCAGATTTCGCCAATCAAAACACCAGAATTATTTCAAGCAGCTAAACAATCTTTAATTTACAGAACCGATGAATCGACAGGATGGTCAATGGGGTGGAAAGTGAATTTATGGGCAAGATTATTAGACGGAAATCACGCTTATAAATTGATTCAGGATCAATTGCATTTGGTAACGGCTGACCAAAGAAAAGGAGGAGGAACATATCCGAATATGTTAGATGCGCATCAGCCTTTTCAAATTGATGGAAATTTTGGATGTACAGCCGGTTTTGCCGAAATGCTGATGCAAAGTCAGGAAGATGCAATTCAGTTATTGCCTGCTTTACCGATGGTTTGGAAAGACGGAAGCATAAAAGGTTTAGTAGCAAGAGGCGGTTTTGTAATCGATATGACTTGGAAAAATAATAAAGTTTCGACTTTAAAAATCTACTCAAAAATTGGAGGAAATTGCCGTTTAAAAGTAGAAAATACTTTGAGTGGATCTTCAATCAAAAAAGCAAAAGGTAAAAACAGAAATCCTTTGTTTTATGATGTTGAAGTGAAGAAACCGATTATTTCAAGTGAAGCAAAACTAGAAAAAGTAAAACTGCCAAATTATAATATTTACGATGTGAATATGAAAGCAGGGCAGACATATACTTTTACTGGGAATTAATTTTTTGAACCATATAAGTAATATAAGAAAATATAAAGTTAGGTCTGTTCTGCAAGGTTTTCAAAACCTTGTAGGTATGAAATAGCAATTCTAGCTTTATAACGAGAGGATTGTGAAAAAAAAATGAATTGCCTCCAGCTTTAGCTGGAGGTTTAGGAATTATGCAGTAAAAGGCTTTAGCCAAAAGAGCTCAATAAAATACCTACAAGGTTTTGAAAACCTTGCAGGAGAAATAGAGGTGTTAAAAAAACGAAAATTTCTTTTGCGTGAGTGATGGAAGTGGAGCTCTCCTGATTTTTCATCGGGAAGCGGGAACGGACAGCACGATTCGCCGCGGCGAACACGCCCAAAATATTAAATTAATAGAATTAAAAATGTTACGAGATTTTAAATACAAAATAATAGCTCTTTCCATCATAATTGCGTGTTTAAACAGCAGTTGCAAATCTGGTGCAGGATCTTCGCAATTGGGAAAATCGGCTATTTTAAAAGAAAAAGATTTCAAACATTATGTTGATTATTTCAACACGATGGAAGATGAAAACTTAAAATTTGCCATTCCGAATGACAGTGCTTGGTCTTGGATGGAAAAGAATATTCCGTTGTTTGAATGTCCGCAGCAAAACTTTGAGGAAATCTATTATTTCAGATGGTGGAGCGTTCGTAAACACATCAAAAATACGCCACAAGGATTTGCGATTACAGAGTTTTTGGTAGACCGTTCGTATGCTGATAAATACAATATGATCAGTTGTGCTTTGGGACATCATATTAATGAATTCAGATGGGTTCACGATCCGAAATACATTGAGCAGGATGTGAAGCTTTGGTATCGAGGAAATGACGGAAAACCGATGAACAAATTGTATAAATTCAGCAGTTGGACAGCTTATGCTTTGTACAATCGATATTTGGTGAATAAAGATGAAAAATTCTTACTGGATTTGTATCCAGACATGGTTACCGATTATGCCGTTTGGGAGAAAGACCGTCAGCGCAAAGATGGTTTGTTTTGGCAGCATGATGTGAAAGACGGAATGGAAGAGTCTTTAAGCGGTGGGAGAAAAGTACAAAATGCAAGACCAACGATTAACAGTTATATGTTTGGGAATGCTATAGCGATTTCTAAAATGGCTGCCATGAAAGGCGATAAAGAAGTGGAAGCAAAATTCAAAGTTAAAGCAGATGCCTTACAACAATTAGTGGAAACGAAATTGTGGAATCCAAAAAATGAATTTTTTGAAACTTTGACACAAAAAGATACGCTAGCACTAGTGCGCGAAGCAATCGGATTTATTCCATGGTATTTTAATCTTCCTGAAAAAGGAAAAGGTTTTGAAAAAGCTTGGGAACAGGTGAAAGATGAGAAAGGATTTTCGGCTCCGTTTGGTTTAACAACAGCTGAAAGAAGAAGTCCGCGTTTTAGAACTCACGGAACAGGAACTTGTGAGTGGGACGGTGCCATTTGGCCTTTTGCAAGTTCGCAGACTTTAACGGCTATGGCTAACGTTTTAAATAATTACAATCAGGATTTCGTTGCAAAACCAGATTATTTCAAACAAATGGAATTGTACGTGCAATCGCAGTATTACAGAGGAAAACCTTATCTTGGCGAATATTTGGACGAAACGACAGGTTATTGGCTGATGGGCGACAGAGAAAGAAGCCGTTATTACAATCACTCGACTTTCAACGATTTAATGATCACTGGTTTGGTTGGTTTGCGTCCGAGAGCTGATGAAAAAATTGAAGTGAATCCGTTGATTCCGCAAGAAAAATGGGATTGGTTTTGTCTGGATAATGTTTTGTATCACGGCGATATTATTACCATTCTTTGGGATAAAACGGGAGAGAAATATAAAAAAGGAAAAGGTTTTAGAGTTTTCAAAAACGGAAAAGAAATTGCTTTTTCTGAGAAATTAGAGCGAGTGATTTCGGAGTAAATATTCGCCACAGATTTCACAGATTAAATGGATTTTACGCTGCGTTTTTCGCTCATTTTTGTCATTTCGACGAAGGAGAAATCTCCGCGAGAAGCTCGACAAAGATTGGAACACTATTGCGGAGTTACTTACGGAGATTTGCTTCGCCTGTTCGCTATCGCTCGGGTCTCCTTTGTCGAAATGACAAAAAATGAGCATAAAATTTACTCTCGCAGATTTGGCAGATCAAGCAGATGAAAAATCTTTATAATCTATGAAATCAGTGGCAGAAAAGAAAATCTGCTCAATCTGCAAAATCTGCGAGAGAACAAAAGTATAAAGCCTCAAAAAGCTTAAAAATAATACCATGAAAAAGTTTTTTTTACATCTTACCTTAATCATTTCACTTTTCACAATTTCGGCGAAAGCCCAAAACAAAATTGTTGTAAGTGATTTAAAATGCGAAATGCTGACCAATCCAGAAGGAATAGACGTTTTACAGCCAAGATTGAGCTGGAAAATAAAAGCAGCCGTAAACGATGTAAAACAAACGGCTTATCAAATTATTGCTTCCTCAAGTTTAGAAAAATTAAATGCCGGAAATGGCGATTTATGGGATAGCGGAAAAGTGCAAAGCGACGCTTCTGTAAATGTGATCTACAACGGAAAAAAGCTAAAAGACCGTCAAGATGTTTTTTGGAAAGTAACTGTTTTTACCAATAAAGGAGAAATTCAAACGAAAGAAAATGCACATTTCAGCATCGGAATTTTGACTTATGCCGATTGGAAATCTACGCGATGGATTGGTTATGAAAAAGCTTCTCCTGGAGATAGTATTTCGCAGTATTCGAGATTGTCAGCGCGTTATCTTCGAAAAGAAATCAACCTGAAAAAGAAAGTCAAAAATGCCAAGGTTTATATTATCGGAATGGGATTATATGAACTTTACATTAACGGCAATAAAATCGGAGATCAGGTTTTAGCGCCAGTTCCGACCGATTATACGAAGAATGTAAAATACAATGTTTTTGATGTGACTTCGCAGCTGCAAGAAGGCAAAAACATGTTAGGAACGATTTTAGGAAATGGACGTTTTTTCACCATGCGTCAGGATTACAAACCGTACAAAATCAAAACTTTTGGTTATCCGAAAATGGCTTTGCAATTATTTGTTGAATATGCCGATGGAAGCAAAGATGTCATCAGAACCGATGATACTTGGAAAATCACGACTGACGGACCAATTTTATCCAACAACGAATACGACGGAGAAGAATACGATGCTCGCAAAGAAATGAAAGGTTGGAACACCGTTAATTTTGATGACAAAAAATGGCTTTCTGCTGAATATGTTCAAGAACCAGGCGGATTTTACGAAGGACAGATGTCGGCTAATATGAAAGTGAAGCGCGAAGTAAAACCGATTTCTATAAAACAAACGCCAAAAGGAACTTATATCTTAGATATGGGACAAAATATGGTGGGTTGGTTGCAATTGAAAGTCAAAGGAAATAAAGGCGATAAAATCACAATGAAATTTGCTGAATCGCTTGAGCCAGACGGTTCGTTGTATATTGCCAATTTGCGCGATGCAAAAACTACAGATATTTATACTTTAAAAGGCGAAGGAGAAGAAGTTTGGGAACCTCGTTTTATTTTCCACGGATTTAGATTTGTTGAAATTTCAGGATTTACCACAAAGCCAACATTAGAAAATTTTGTTGGGAAAGTCGTTTATGATGACATTCAGACGATAGGAACTTTCGATTCATCGAACCCAACCATGAATCAGATTTTTAAGAATGCATGGTGGGGAATCAGCGGGAATTACAAAGGAATGCCGATTGATTGTCCGCAGAGAAACGAGCGTCAGCCTTGGTTGGGAGATAGAACAACGGGGGCTTATGGCGAAAGTTTCTTATTCGATAATAATACTTTATACGCAAAATGGTTAGACGATATTAAAAATTCGCAAACTATAGACGGCGGACTTCCTGATGTTGCACCTGCTTTTTGGCGTTATTATGGCGACAATGTAACTTGGCCAGGAACTTATATCACAGTTGCCGATATGTTGTATCAACAGTTTGGCGACGCAAAAGTTGTAGAAAAACAATATCCATACATGAAAAAATGGATGGATTATATGGAAGAAAATTATCTGGTTGGTGATTTAATGACCAAAGATAAATATGGAGATTGGTGTGTTCCGCCAGAATCTTTAGAATTAATTCGTTCAAAAGATCCAGCTCGTTTAACCGATGGCGAATTGATTTCGAGCGCGTTTTATTATCAGCTTTTGAGTATCATGAAGAAATTTGCTGTTATTGCAAATGCAAAAAATGATATTCAGCATTATGATGATTTGGCTTTAAGAATTAAAAAAGCTTTCAATGCTAAATATTTCAATAAAGACAAAAACAGTTACGCAAATAATACAGTTACAGCCAATTTATTGCCTTTAACTTTCGGAATGGTTCCAGACGGGCTTCAAACCAAAATATTTGAAAATTTAGTGCATGAAGTTGAAGTGACTAAAAACGGACATGTAAGTACAGGAGTTATCGGAACACAGTTTTTAATGCGAACACTTACTAATTTCGGTCGTGGTGATTTGGCTTTCAAATTAGCATCAAACAAAACCTATCCAAGTTGGGGTTATATGGTTGAAAACGGTGCCACAACAATCTGGGAACTTTGGAACGGAAACACGGCAGATCCAGCGATGAATTCGCAAAACCACGTCATGCTTTTAGGTGATTTATTGATTTGGTATTATGAAAACATGGCGGGAATCAAGAGCAATCCTGAAACTCCAGGTTTTAAACAAATTATCATGAAACCCGATTTCAATGCTGGATTGACCTACGTAAATGCTTCTTACGAATCAGTTTATGGAACAATTAAAAGTGATTGGAAAAAAGACAAAAAGGCTTTAGTTTGGAATATTACCGTACCTGCAAATACTTCTGCTGTGGTGTATTTACCAGCGAGTGATATTTCGGCTGTTTCAATCAATAAACAAAGGCTAGATAAGACTTCTTACGCACATTCTACAGATAAAAATCAAGTTATCGTTACACTTTCGTCAGGAAATTATGCGATAAACGTTAAATAAGCTGCATTTTTAGTTTTTCGGGACAGTACAGGATACATTGTTAATTTTTTAGTGTTATTTTTACACTTAATAAATATTTTTACCTAAAAAAATGTTAGGTATATATTTATAGTCGAAAAAAATAATTCATAATATAATTAAGAATGAAGATAACAAAATTAGCATTTGTCTTGTTTGGACTTTTCCTTTTAGGAAGTTGTAAGTCGGCTTTAGAAAAAAAGACTTGGAAAGAAGGAATTCTTGTAGATCAATTTGTTTACGATAAAGCGCCTTATCCGTCTTGCCACGCGATTACAATTGTCGAAGCTACAAATGGTGATTTAGTTGCTTCTTGGTTTGGAGGAACTCATGAAAGAAATCCAGACGTTTGTATTTACGTTGCCATTAAACCAAAAGGAAGTGATACTTGGAATGAGGGCGTAAAAGTGGCTGACGGTGTGATGAAAGAAGGGCCAAGATTACCGACTTGGAATCCTGTTTTATATCAAATTCCGGGTGGCGATTTAATGCTTTTCTACAAAATTGGACCTAAACCATCGGAATGGTGGGGCGTAATCAGAACTTCATCTGATGGCGGGAAAACCTGGTCTGAAGCGAAAAAAATGCCAGATGGTTTCTTAGGGCCAATCAAAAATAAACCTGTTTTATTGAGTAACGGAACTTTATTATGTCCGTCAAGTATTGAAGGCGATGGCTGGAGACTTCGTATGGAATCTACCCCAGATTTTGGAAAAACTTGGGTGATGGGTGATACGCTTCCAAGAGGAAAACAAAAAATCAATGCGATTCAGCCTAGTATTTTATTCCATAAAGATGGAAGTATTCAGGCAATCGGAAGAACTCGAAACAGAGCAATTTTTAGCACTTTCTCAAAAGATAACGGAAAAACTTGGTCGGATATTGAGTTAATCGGACTTCCAAATAACAACTCTGGCACAGATGCTGTAACACTTAAAGATGGAAGACATTTATTGGTTTACAATCACGTTCTTCCTCCAGGAAAAGAAGCAAAAGGACCAAGAACGCCTTTAAATGTTTCGGTTTCTAAAGACGGAATTCACTGGAATGCGGCTTTGGTTTTAGAAGATTCAAAAATCAGTCAATATTCTTATCCTTCCATGATTCAAAGCTCAGACGGAATGGTGCATATCGTGTACACTTGGAGGAGAGAAAAACTGAAATATGTAAAAGTTGATCCGAGTAAGTTAGTAGCGCTTCCTATCAAAAATGGTGTTTGGCCAGGTGAAGAAGGAAAAGTAGTTACGGCTGTAAAAGCTGAAGAAGAGTAAAAAAATATAAGCCACAGATTAAAAGGATTAAAAATGATTTTTATTCTCATTAATCTCCAAAATCTGCTCAATCTGCGAGAGTAAAATTTTTTCCCGCAGATTTAGCAGATATCGCAGATTTTTTAATCCAAATAATCCTTTAATCTGTGGCAAAAAAATATAAACATGAAATCTAAAAAACATTTATTAATTGCATTCCTTGTTGTGCTATCAACAACATTCAACAGCTGTGCAACGGCTCAGTCTTCAAATAAAAAGCAAAAATATAAAGTGGCAGTTTGCGACTGGATGATTTTAAAAAGACAAAAATTAGGTGCTTTTGGTCTAGCTGCTGAATTAAAAGCTGACGGAATCGAACTAGATATGGGAGGTTTAGGGAATAGACCAACCTTTGATAGCAAGCTAGGAGATCCTGTAGAAAGACAAAAATTCTTAGATAAATCTAAAGAGACAGGAGTTGGAATCAGTTCAATTGCGATGTCTGGATTTTATGCACAATCTTTTGCTACAAGAGAAATCACACCTATGATTAACGATTGTGTTCAGGCAATGAAAAACATGAAAGTTAAAGTAGCGTATTTGCCATTAGGAACACAAACCGATTTGGTTAAAAATCCAGAACTGCGTCCGGAAGTAATTAAAAGATTGCAGTGGGCAGGAAAAGAAGTTGGTAAAATAGGTGGTGTAATTGCGATTGAAACTTCCTTAAGCGCAACTGAAGAGAAAAAACTTTTAGACGAAATAGGCTCAAAGTACATTAAAAGCTCTTTCAACTTTGCGAATGCTTTAGACAATAAAAGAGATATTTCGTCAGAATTAAAGATTTTGGGAAAGAAATATGTAGCGCAGATTCACGCTTCAAATACTGATCAATTTTGGTTAGAAAAAGATCCTGCGATTGATATGCCAAAAATCAAACAGACTTTGGATGAAATGAAATGGAGCGGTTGGCTGATTGTAGAGCGTTCAAGAGATGTTAATCAAGTTCATAATGTAAAAGCCAATTACGGAGCAAACGTAGCGTACTTGAAGAAAATCTTCCAGAATTAAATAGATTGAAAAATATAGTGATCAATATGTAATCGTTAAACTAAACAAATTATCACTACAAATCTGCCGAATCTGCTTAATCTGCGGGAGTTATATTTTCTCGCAGATCACGCAGATTTAGCAGATTATTTTTAAAAGAATACCCAAAAAAACAGCATACCATGAAATATTTACAATTACTTTTTTTATGTCTTTACGTCTCTTTCGCGACAGCGCAAAACATTACTATTGTTAGTGATGCAACTTCGCCAAGAGCAAAGTTTGGAGCAGAGAAACTAGCAGAAACGCTTTCAGCAAAAGGCTTCACAGTTGCTTCTGCAGATAAATTAAAAAGCTCAAAAGAGAAAGTAATTGTTATAGGAGAAAAAGGAACTGACTTTTGGAAAAAGAATGCGAAAAGCGCTAAAATCGACGATAGCAAATTAACTAAGAAAGAAGGTTTCTTAATTCGCACTCAAAAAAATATCATTTTTATTGAAGGAACAGATGCAAGCGGTACTTTGTACGGTGCAATGGAATTGGTAGACAGAATTAAAAGTTCAGGTCAGCTTCCTTCAGAAATCAATATCCAAGATAGTCCAGAAATGGTGTTGCGTGGTGCTTGTATCGGAATGCAGAAACCAGTTTATCTTCCAGGACGCGATGTTTACGAATATCCATACACGCCAGAAACTTTTCCTTGGTTTTACGATAAAGCACTTTGGATTAAATACCTAGATATGTTGGTAGACAACCGCATGAACTCTTTGTATTTATGGAACGGACATCCGTTTGCTTCATTAGTAAAATTGAAAGAGTATCCGTTTGCAGTTGAAGTAAGTGATGAAGATTTCAAAAAGAACGAAGAAATTTATAAATTCCTGACAGTTGAAGCCAACAAAAGAGGAATCTGGGTCATTCAAATGTTCTACAACATTATTGTTTCTAAGCCTTTTGCAGAGCATTATAACATTAAAACACAAGATCGTTCTAGACCAATCACGCCTTTGTTGTCTGATTACACCAGAAAATCTATTGCGGCTTTCATCGAAAAATATCCAAACGTTGGTTTAATGGTTTGTTTAGGAGAAGCAATCAATACCGTTGATGATGATGTAGAGTGGTTTACCAAAACGATTATTCCAGGAGTTCGCGATGGTTTGCAGGCATTAGGAAAAACAGAAGAACCGCCGATTATTTTGCGTTCTCACGATACAGACGGACCTTTGGTAATGGAGAAATCGCTTCCGTTATACAAAAACTTATATACAGAAAGTAAATATACAGGCGAGTCTTTAACGACTTATACGCCAGGTGGACCTTGGGGCGAAACCCACAAACAATTGAGCGCTTTAAAATCAATTCATATTGAAAACGTTCACATTTTGGCAAACTTAGAACCTTTCAGATACGGTTCTCCAGATTTTATCCAAAAAACGGTAAAAGCAATGCACAGTGTGCACGGAGCCAATGCATTGCACTTGTATCCGCAAGCCTCTTATTGGGATTGGCCGTATTCTGCCGATAAAACAAAATCGGGGGAACGTTTGTTAGAAATGGATCGCGATTGGATTTGGTACAAAGCTTGGGCAAGATATGCTTGGGACAGTAAAAGAGACAGAAACGAAGAAGTTAAATATTGGGATAAAGATTTAGCAGCGAAATTTGGAACGACTCAAGAAGCTGCCAATAATATTTTAAAAGCCTACGAAGAAACTGGAGAAATTGCTCCAAAAACATTAAGACGTTTTGGAATCACAGAAGGAAACAGACAAACGTTATTGTTAGGAATGTTCGAAAGCCAATTGGTGAATCCGTCAAAATGGAGAGTGTATCCAGGTTTCCACGAATCTTGCGGACCAGCAGGCGAATTGCTTTTAGAATATGCTAAAAAAGAATGGAACAAAGAGCCACATTCAGGCGAACTTCCAACGCAGATTATTGCTGAGATTACAGAACACGGAAGATTAGCTGTTGAAGCCATCGACAAAGCTGAAGCAAGCGTAACGAAAGACAAAGAAGAATTTGCACGTCTTAAAAATGATATGCATGCGTATAAAGCTTTCGCTGATTTCTTCTCAGAAAAAGTAAAAGCAGCGTTGTTGGTTTTAAGATACAGTTATTCAAATGATATTGCTGATTTAGATAAAGCAATGCCTCATTTAGAAAAAAGTTTAGAATACTATGAATTATTAGTAAAACTAACGAAAGATACGTATTACTATGCCAACAGTATGCAGACGGCACAACGTAGAATTCCGATTGGAGGAGACGACGGAAACAATAAAACTTGGGCTGAATTATTACCTCATTATGAGCGTGAATTAGCTAATTTCAAAAGAAATCTGGACAAGTTAAAATCTTCAAAAGATGGAAAAGTAGAAAGTAAAGAAGGAAAACCTTGGAAAACGGCAGAAGTAACTTTCATTGACGAAAAACCGGGAACTTATTTAGTGAAAACAGGAACAAAAGTGTACGGAACAGACATTTCTGAATTGACAAAAATTGCTCCTGAACTTCAAAACTTAAGAGGATTTTCATTCGTCGAGAATGATCAAAATGAAAAAGGAACACATTTGAAATTTAGAAATACAAAAGCAGTTAAATTAGTGGTTGGGTATTTCAATTCAGATCAAAAAAGATTTTTATTGCCGCCAAGTTTAGAAACAGATGCTGCAGGAAATGCGCACGGTCAAGCCGAAGTAATTTTAGCAAGCGCCATGAATTTGAAAGATTTGCCACGTGTAAATATTCATACCTATACTTTCCAGCCTGGAGAAAATAAATTAGATTTAGGAAAAGGAAAAGTATTGATTTTAGGTTTCATCGACGCAGATCAAAACATTACGCCACGCGATGTTGGATATATCGATGCAGGAGAAAAAGCTGCGGTGGATTGGTTGTTTTATTAGTCTACGTTCCTGCAAGGTTTTCAAAACCTTGTAGGTATTATAAATGAACTTTAAAAATTAAACCTACAAGGTTTTGAAAACCTTGCAGGAACTAGAAAATATGAACAGAATAGTTTTTTTTATTTTTTGTTTTTTTTCAAGTCTTTGCTTTGTTTGGAGTCAGAGCAAAGATTCAGGTAAATTTCGAAAAGAGATTTCACTGAATTCGTCTTGGGAAACTATAATATTGGAAAATCTTCCGGTGCAGGAAGAGAGGTTTGTAGACCATCCAAAAACTGATTCCAATTGGCAGCAGGTTAGTGTGCCTCACAATTGGGATCAGTATTATGGTTTCAGAAGAACAAAACATGGAAATTTACACGGTACTGCATGGTACAAAAGAACATTAAAACTCGATAAAGCTGCGGTTGGAAAAAGGCTCTTTTTGTTTTTTGAAGGCGTTAGTTCTTACGCGACAGTTTGGGTAAACGGAAAAAAAGTGGGCGAACACAAAGGTGGTCGAACCACTTTTACGCTTGATATTACCAAAGCCGTTTCTTTAGAAAAAGAAAACCAAATTCTAGTAAAAGCTTCCCATCCCTCTTTTATAGCAGATCTTCCTTGGGTTTGCGGAGGTTGTTCTGGCGAATGGGGATTCTCAGAAGGTTCTCAGCCAATGGGGATTTTCAGACCCGTTTCTTTAGTCGTTACAAACGATGTTAGAATCGAACCTTTTGGTGTTCACATCTGGAATGACAAATCGGTTTCGAAACAAAAAGCGATTTTACTGACTACAACTGAAATCAAAAACTATGGAACTTCAGATCCAAATCTGACGATCGAAAATGTTCTTTTTGATGCTTCAGGAAAGAAAGTCGTAAGTTCAAAAAGTACTGTTAAAAATGCTTCAGGAGAAATCAAATCGGTTGCTCAGACTTTACCAGAAATTCAAAATCCGAAATTATGGTCACCGTCAAATCCGTATTTGTATAAATTGGTTACTTCTGTTTATGATAACGGAAAAATAATAGATCAAGTAACAACACCTTACGGAATTCGTTGGGTAAGTTGGCCAGTAAGTCGTGACGGAAAAGACAATCGTTTTTTCATTAACGACGAACCAGTTTTTATAAACGGTGTTTGCGAATACGAACATCAAATTGGAAACAGTCATGCGTTTTCAGACGAACAAATTCACGCGAGAATCGAACAAATCAAAGCAGGTGGATTTAATGCCTTTAGAGAAGCACATCAACCTCATAATTTATTGTATCAAAAAGAATTAGATGAAAATGGAATCTTATTTTGGAGTCAGTTTTCGGCACATATTTGGTATGACACACCTGAGTTCAAAGAGAATTTCAAAACGTTATTGCGCGAATGGGTTAAAGAACGCAGAAATAGTCCATCGGTTGTCATGTGGGGCCTGCAGAACGAAAGTACAATTCCAAAAGAATTTGCCGAAGAATGCACACAGATTATCCGCGAAATGGATCCGTTATCGGCTTCGCAGAGAATCGTTACGACTTGTAACGGAGGAGAAGGAACAGATTGGAATGTCGTTCAAAACTGGTCAGGAACGTATGGCGGAGATCCGTTAAAGTACCATTTAGAAATGACGACTCAGTTGTTAAATGGAGAATATGGCGCTTGGCGTTCTGCCGATTTACATACAGAAGGAGAATTTGATCAAAAAGGAACTTTAAGCGAAAATCGTTTTTCTCAGTTAATGGAAATTAAAGTGAGAGAAGCTGAATCGGTAAGAGATAAAATTGCGGGACAATTCAATTGGCTTTTTGCTTCGCACGAAAATCCGGGACGTGTTCAGAACGGCGAAGGATTTAGAGATATTGATAAAGTAGGTCCAGTAAATTATAAAGGGCTTTTCACAATTTGGGGCGAACCTTTGGATGCGTTTTATATGTATCGCGCCAATTATGCTTCAAAGAAAACTAATCCGATGGTTTATATTGTTTCGCACACGTGGCCAAGCCGTTGGGGAAAATCCGGAATCAAAAACGGAATCGATATTTATTCTAATTGTGACGAAGTAGAATTGTTTAATGACGTGAATAAAGTTTCTCTTGGAAAACTAAATAATCCGGGAATTGGAAAGCATTTTCAATTTAATAATGTTAATGTTCAATACAATGTTTTATATGCTGTTGGATATGTAAATGGAAAAGCCGTTGCTAAAGATTATATTGTTTTAAATACTCTTCCGAAAGCGCCAAATTTGGAATCTTTAGTTGCTGATAAAACGGATATTTTAAAAGCAAAAACTGGTTTAAATTATATCTACAGAGTTAATTGTGGCGGGTCTGAATTTACAGATAGTAATGGAAATACTTGGTTAACTGATACACATAAAAGCGGACAAAATACTTGGGGGTCTTTATCTTGGACAGATAATTTTGAAAAACTGCCAAACTTTTTTGCAAGCCAGAGAAGCAGTTTTGATCCTGTAAATGGTACAAAAGATCCTGAATTATTCCAGAATTTCAGATACGGAGTTGATAAATTACGTTACGAATTTCCTGCTCCAGATGGAGAATATGTAGTGGAATTGTATTTCACAGAACCTTGGTACGGAACTGGTGGCGGATTGGACTGCAAAGGTTGGCGTTTGTTTGATGTTGCCGTCAATAATAAGGTCGTTTTAAAAGATTTCGATATTTGGGCAGAAGCTGGACAAGACAAAGCTTTAAAGAAAACTTTTACTGTAAAAAGTGTCAATGGAAAAATCGTGATTTCATTCCCGAATGTAAAAGCAGGACAAGCCATTATTTCAGCAATTGCGATTGCAACAAAAGATAAAAATGTAAAACCAGCAGATCAGTCTCCAAGAAATATCCAGAATGTAAGTTTAGATGCTAAAGATTTTAAAATGGGTTCTTGGTTGGATATTAATTCAAAACAATATTCAAATTCTGAAGTTATTTTTACGGAACTGCCTTCAGAAGTTTTTGGTGCTGATTATTTACAATTTGCTGCTAATTCAAAAGCTTCAGGTTCATTCGCAGCAAAAGAAGAATCAACAATTTTTGTTTTAGTTGATGATAAAATAAAGTCATTAAAAGAACTTTCAGATTATAAAAAAATCGAAGAAAAAGCGAAAAACAACAACGGAATTTCTTTTGATGTTTTCACTAAAAAAGTAAAAAAAGGCGAGAAGGTTCTTTTTGATAATGGGGAAACAATTTCGACAATTGCAGTTGTTCCGGCTTACGATATGGGCGAAAAAGACGATTCAAGACCTGTCGTAATTATCGAAGCTGAAAAGACAAAAACAACAGGAACAGGAATCGAAAAAGGAAATTTCAAAAAAGCCGATTATGTTGAGTTCACTAAGAAGACAAATAACAGTATCGAATTTGAAGTAAAACCAGGTGTTGCCGGAATTTATCTAATGCGTTTCCGTTTTATGAATCGAAATGAAACGCCATTGAAAGTGAAATTCAAAATGGAAGATGCGTACGGAATTCTAATGCGAAACGATACCATTGAATTTTTCCCTTCACCAGAAAAATGGAAAATTTTAAACACAACATCGGGAGGTTATATCAATGCAGGAACTTATAAAATTACTTTGGAAGGAGATGATTTGAAAGGGCTGTTGATTGATAATTTTGAGTTTCAATAGGTTTTTTGTGAGGGACAAAGTGACAGAGCAACAAAGGGGCAAAGGTTTACAGGTTTTCATTGTAGAGACGCACCGCAGTGCGTCTACGTTCCAAATTTCCATACTGTGTGTTAGACGCACTGCAGTGCGTCTCTACGATAAACGTTGAGGAGTTACTTACGAAGATTTTTATTAAGCCTAGTTTGTCATTTCGAGGAACGAGAAATCACACGCGGGATTCTACAAAGAATGGAGATAACTGTGCGGAGTTTCTAGTGTGATTTCTCCCTTCGGTCGAAATGACAAAAACAACGTATAGATTTAGATTAGAATAAAAAAACATATTTATGATTAAGCATAAAAACATTTTTCAAACCATTACACTTGCATTACTATTTTCGGTATCAATTTTTGCACAAAAACAGGCCAGAATTGTCGAAGATTTCAATAAAAACTGGAACTTCAAATTAGGAGAACATCCAGAAGCTATAAATGCTAATTTTAATGCATCAGATTGGAGAACGCTTCAATTGCCGCATGATTGGAGTATAGAGGGTGCTTTTGATAAAGATGCTAAGACCAAACAAGCACAGGGATTTTTGCCGGCTGGAAAAGGCTATTATCGTAAAGTTTTTACTGTTCCTGCGAATTGGAAAAACAAAACGGTTTCAATTGAGTTTGATGGTGTTTTTAAGAACAGCGAAGTTTTCATTAATGGAAAATCATTAGGAATGCGTCCGAATGGATATATTTCTTTTGGATATGATTTAACGCAATATTTACACTTCGGAAAATCAAATGTTATTGCGGTTAAGGTTGACAATGATTCTCAGCCCAATTCAAGATGGTATACAGGTTCTGGAATTTACAGAAATGTGAGATTGGTTGCTTCAGAAAAACTACATGTTGGAAAGTGGGGAACTTTTGTAACTACACCTGAAGTTGCTGCAGAAAAATCAAAAGTACATTTTGAAGTTACAATTGATAATGATAATGCTTCTGCGAAAGAGTTTAAACTCGTTACTTCTATTGTAGATGCAAAAAATGTTGAAGTGGTAAATATGACTTCAACAGAGAAAATCGGAGCAAAAACATCAGAAAAAAAGATTCATAATCTGGAAGTAAAACAGCCAAAATTATGGAATACAGAGAATCCGTATTTGTATAAAGTCATTACAAAAGTTTATGAGAAATCGAAGTTGATTGACAATTACGAAACGCCGCTTGGATTTAGATATTTTAATTTCGATTCAGAGAAAGGGTTTTCTTTAAATGGTGTTCCAACTAAAATTTATGGAGTCTGCCTGCATCATGATAACGGTGCTTTGGGTGCTGTAGAAAATATTCACGCGGTTAAAAGAAAACTGACTTTGATGAAAGAAATGGGAGTGAACGCTATCAGAATGTCTCATAACCCTCATTCTTTAGAAATGATGCAATTGTGCGACGAAATGGGATTTATCGTTCAGGACGAAGCTTTTGACGTTTGGAAGAAGAAAAAAGTAACCAACGATTACCACAAAGATTGGGATGCTTGGCACAAACAGGATTTAGAAGATTTTATCAAAAGAGACCGCAATCATCCATCGGTTATGATGTGGAGTATCGGTAACGAAATCAGAGAACAATTTGACAGCACGGGAATCGCGATTACGAGAGAGTTGGCTAAGATTGTAAAATCCTTAGATACGACTCGTCCCGTAACTTCTGCTTTGACAGAAAATGTTATTGAGAAAAACTTCATTTATCAATCAGGTGCTTTGGATCTTTTGGGGTTCAATTACAAACATGAAGATTATAAAGATTTCCCAACTAAATTTAAAGGGCAAAAAATATTAGCTTCAGAAAGTGTTTCCGCTTTAGAAACTCGTGGTCATTACGATCAATCAGATATTATTCAAGCTTGGCCTGTAAAACACGGAGCTCCATTTGATGGAAATGCAGATTGGACGGTTTCGGCTTACGATCAAATAAAATCATATTGGGGAGCAACACACGAGGAAAACTGGAAAACAATAAAAAGTCAGGATTTCATGGCGGGAACTTTTATCTGGACAGGATTTGATTATATCGGCGAACCAGATCCGTACCCGTTTCCTGCGAGAAGTTCGTATTTCGGAATTGTCGATTTAGCCGGACTTCCTAAAGATGTGTACTATATGTACCAAAGCGAATGGTCGAATAAAACGGTTCTACATATTTTACCACATTGGAACTGGAAAAAAGATCAAGAAATCAATGTTTGGGCGTATTACAACAATGCTGACGAAGTAGAATTATTCTTAAACGGAAAATCTCTTGGCAAGAAATCCAAACAAAATGATGATTTGCATGTTTCATGGAAATTGAAATTTGAGCAAGGAACATTAAAAGCTATTTCAAGAAAGAACGGAAAAGTAGTTTTAGAAAAAGAAATTAAGACGGCTGGAGAAGCTTCTAAATTGAATTTAGAAGCAGATAAAACCACTATCAAAAACGATACTTACGATTTGGTTTACGTAACCATTTCGATGACTGATAAAGACGGGAATCTAGTTCCAAACGCAATGGATTTAATCAATTTTGAAGTTACTGGCGGAGGGAAATTAGTTGGAGTTGACAATGGTTATCAAGCCAATTTAGAGTCGTTTAAAGCGAATTCTTGCAAGCTTTTTAATGGAAAATGTGTTGTCATTATTCAATCTAACGGAAAGAAAGAAAAGATTCAGTTGAAAGCGACGACAGGAAATTTACAAACTTCGACAATTGAAGTTAAAGTGAATTAATGTCGTCATCCCGATATTTATCGGGATTGCGAGATTCTTTATATATTTATAAAAAAACAAAATGGCACCTACTTTTTTTTCAGATCAGAAAGACTTTAGAAAATGGCTAGAGAAAAATCATCAAAATGAGACAGAACTTTTGGTTGGTTTTTATAAAGTTACTAGTAAAAAGTCTTCTATGACATGGTCAGAATCTGTAGATCAAGCGCTTTGTTTTGGTTGGATTGATGGTGTTCGAAGATCAATTGATGAAGACAGTTATACGATTCGTTTTACTCCAAGAAGATCTTCAAGCATTTGGAGCGCTATCAATATTCAGAAAATAGAAGATTTGACGAAAGCGGGTTTAATGACCGATGCAGGTTTAAAAGCCTTTAGTTTCAGAACAGAAAATAAATCCAAAATCTATTCGCACGAGAAAACACCAGTTCCGCTTTTAGAAACTTATGAAAAGGAATTTAAGAGCAATAAAATAGCTTGGGAATTTTTCGAAAAGCAAGCACCATCTTACAAGAAAGTTATGATTCATTGGATTATGAGCGCCAAACAAGAAAAAACACAATTGTCAAGACTAGAAAAAACTATTACTGAAAGCGAAAAGCAGAAAAGAGTTATGTAAAAAAATAGAATAAAAATCCTTATTTTAGTAAGCTGATTTATAGTACATAACTATGGAAATAGAAAATACCACAACAATAAAAGGAGAGATTTTGCTGGGTATTATTTTTGCCCTAGAGTTATATGCCTTGCCCGTACAATTTTATTTAGTGCTAAAAGGATCTGAATTTACTTTTTTCAGTGCTGCAGTGCGTTTCTTCAGTTTTTTTACAATTCTAACAAATATCTTAGTTTTTCTTTGCAGTGCAATGCTTTTATTTGGTGGAAAATGCAAACTGAATTTCTTTTTTAGAAAATGTACCACTATTGCCGCAATTACGGTTTATATTTTAATTGTTGGAATTGTTTTTAATTTACTCCTTCGTCCAATTGTTGATCTAAAGGGACATCATCTTATCGTCAGCGAAATATTTCATACCGTTGTTCCAACATTATTTTTCTTTTATTGGCTGCTTTTTGTTAGTTCTGAAAAGATTTCTTTTAAGGTTATTCTGTACTGGCTAGTTTATCCGATTATTTATATCATCTACACTTTATTTCACGGAATATTGACCAATTTTTATCCGTATCCCTTTATTGATGTTACTAAATTAGGTTTTGAAACTGCTCTTGTAAACGGGTTATTTGTTTTAATTGCTTTTGTGGTCTTATCGGTTATTTTAATTTCTATTTCTAAAATCAGAACCAAAACGCTTTAAAACTTGCTGTTGGTCGAAATTCTGTCTGATGGATTTCAATTTATAGTACATTTATACATTATAGACTATTTTAAAGCAGTTCAGAATGAAAAAAATATTCCTTTCCTTATGTCTTTTTGGTGCAATTTCTAATGCTTCTAGTCAGGAATTGGCGAATGCTCCAAAGCCTTTTGGACCGCTTCCGACGCAGAAACAAATCGATTGGCAGGAAATGGAATTTTATGCTTTTGTGCACTTTTCATTAAACACATTTACTAATAAAGAATGGGGTTACGGAGACGAATCGCCAGAACTTTTTAATCCATCGCAATTAGACGTTCGCCAATGGGCGCGCGTGGTGAAAGAAGCGGGAATGAAAGGAATTATTCTCGTTGCGAAACATCATGATGGTTTCTGTTTATGGCCTTCTGCATATACGGAACGTTCTGTAAAGAATTCTCCTTGGGAAAACGGAAAAGGCGATTTGGTTAAAGAATTGGCTGCGGCTTGTAAAGAATACGATTTAAAACTGGGATTATATCTTTCGCCTTGGGACAGAAATCATCCGCAATACGGAAAACCTGAATATGTAACGTATTTCAGAAATCAGTTAAAAGAATTATTGACGAATTATGGGGACGTTTTTGAAATGTGGTTTGATGGTGCAAATGGCGGTGATGGCTATTACGGCGGAGCAAACGAAACCCGAAAAATCAATACGTTGACGTATTACAATTGGGACGAAACGTATAAGTTAATTTACGACATCGCACCAAAAACTTTGGTTTGGGGAGTTGGACCTTCAGAAGCAAGATGGATTGGAAATGAAGAAGGTCGTGCAGGTAAAACCAATTGGTCATTATTGCGCCAAAAAGATGAATTGGCTGGAAAAGTGCATTACAGCGAATTTATGTCTGGACATGAAGACGGAGAAAAATGGGTTCCTGGCGAAGCAGATGTTTCGATCAGACCGGGATGGTTTTATCATTCAGTTGAAGACGACAAAGTTCGTTCGCTTGACGAAATGGTAGATATTTATTATGAATCAATTGGACGAAATGCGACTTTATTATTGAATCTTCCTGTTGATAGACGTGGTTTGGTTCATGAAAATGATGAAGCAAGATTAAAAGAACTGGTTGCGACAATCAAAGCCGATTTTAAAGCAGAATTACTTAAGGGAACAAAAGTTCAAGCTTCAAACACCAGAGCAGTCGATTCTAATTTTGGACCTCAAAATGTAATTGATGGAAACAAAGATACGTATTGGGCAACAGATGATAAAGTAAAACAAGCTACAATTGAGTTTACGTTTAAAAAGCCAACTGCAATTAATAGAATTTTACTTCAAGAATATATAAAACTTGGACAGCGCGTAAAAGCATTTTCAGTAGAAGCCAATGTAAACGGACAATGGAAAACGATTGCTAATGAAACTACAATTGGTTACAAAAGAATTCTGCGTTTAGATCGTGTTACGGCTTCTGCACTTCGAGTGAACATTTTAGATGCTAAAGCGGGATTTGTAATTAGTACAATTGAAGCTTTTAATGCGCCAAGTTTCGTTAAAGAACCTCAAATTCTTCGTGATAAAAATGGTTTGGTTACGATTAAATCGGAAGATGGAAATGCTGTTTATTATTCGCTTGACGGAAAAAATCCTTCAGAAAAAAGCACTTTATACAAAGCTCCTTTTGTTTATAATAAAGCGGTAGAAATTAAAGCCATTTCGAGAAATACGAAAGAAAAAATCAATAGTGCGGTGAAAACGGCTAAATATGGTGTTTCTAAAGAAAAATGGAGAGTGATTTCGGTTTCGAGCGGAGACGATAAATTGGTTGAAAGAATTATTGATGGTGACGCCAATACAGATTGGGGATTTGGAAATAATGAAAATAAATTGCCTCAAGCTATCACTATTGATATGGGCGAAGAAAGAGAAATAAAAGGTTTTACATATATTCCACAGCAAGTTGGAAATAATTTGAATTTGATTTCGAATTATGAATTCTATACCAGCGAAGATAATATCACTTGGACAAAACAATCGGAGGGAGAATTCTCTAATATCAAACATAACCCAATTGAACAAATTAAGAGTTTTGTTGCAGTAAAAGCAAGGTTTTTAAGATTTGTAGCCACAGCTGCCGTAGGAAATGGACAAACGGTTTCGATTGCCGAAATTGGCGTTGTGGAATAAATATAAGTTCCCAGAGATAATTCATTCCGTAGGAATGTTTCGTCGGTAGAAAAAAAATGCGTTATGATTGTACGTTCCGTAGGAACGTTTGATCAGCGTAACGGAGATACATTATATGATATCAGGTGTCCCTACAGGACACTACACAACGTTTGCATCATTTTTTTACCGACCAGATATTCCTAACGGAATATTAAAATCTGTGAGTATCCGCGTTTTCGTAAAGCGAATCTGTTTTATCAGCGTACTATTTCCTTGTTATTTTTGTCTTTTGCCGAAGCGCAGTCGTTATTAGTCGAATTTTTGACAGCAACGGATTATTTAATTCTACTTTTATCTTAGAAATTAAATGGCAAGGCAAATGATTAAAGAAGATATAGGTTTTAGAGAAGCAGGGAAATTTGAAGAAACTCGTTTTGAGAAAATTCACAATGTTATTTTTGAATCGTCGCAAGAAGCTTCTTTACTTGTCGCGCAGGAAATTGCCAATTTAATTCAGAGAAAAAATGAGCTGAACGAACCTTGTGTTTTAGGTTTGGCTACAGGTTCTTCGCCAATTAAGGTTTACGAAGAATTGGTTAGAATGCACAAAGAAGAAGGTCTGAGTTTTGCGAACGTAGTTACTTTCAATTTAGATGAATATTATCCTATGGATAAAAATGATATTCAAAGTTATTATCATTTTATGCACGAGCATTTATTTCATCATGTCAATATTCTTCCAGAAAATATCAATATTCCAAACGGGCAGGTGAGTGCTGAAGAATTACAGCAATATTGCATCGATTATGAAATGAAAATTATCTCTTATGGAGGTTTAGATTTTCAGCTTTTAGGAATTGGTAGAACAGGACACATCGGTTTTAATGAGCCAGGTTCTCACGTAAATTCGGGAACTAGAAGTATTACTTTGGATCATATCACGCGTGTCGATGCGGCTTCTTCCTTTTTAGGAATTGATAATGTTCCGAGAAAAGCCATTACAATGGGAATTGGAACCGTTAGAAATGCGAAAAGAATCGTTTTGCTTGGCTGGGGAATCAGTAAAGCAGGCATTATAAAAAAGACAATCGAAGGAGAAGTTTCTTCACACGTTCCAGCTACGTATTTGCAAGAGCATAACAACACAACATTTGTTCTAGATACAGAAGCTTCGTCTGAATTGACACGAGTAAAAACACCATGGTTGGTAAAATCATGTATTTGGACAGACGAATTAAAATTGAAAGCTGTAGCTTGGTTAAGTGAGTTAACGAAGAAACCTTTCTTGAAACTGACGGATAAAGATTATAATGACAACGGAATGTCGAGTCTTTTGACGGAGGAAGGAACTGCATACGATTTAAACATTAAAATGTTTAATAAAATGCAGCAAACCATCACTGGATGGCCGGGCGGAAAACCCAATGCAGATGATACTTATAGACCGGAGCGTTCCACGCCGGAGAAAAAAAGAATTATCATTTTCAGCCCGCACCCAGACGATGATGTGATTTCGATGGGTGGAACTTTCGACCGTTTGGTAGAGCAAGGACATGAGGTTCATGTGGCGTATCAAACTTCTGGAAATATTGCAGTTTCTAACGAAGAAGCTTTGAAGTTTGCAGAAATTTCTAAAGCGGTAAATCCAGATTCTAGAGTTTCTCAGGAAATAATAGATTTTCTTACCAAAAGAAAAGGAACAGAAATCGATTCGCCAGAAGTTAGAAAATTAAAAGGATTAATTAGAAGAAGTGAATCTTTTGGAGCAACTCGCTACATTGGTTTGCCAGATGCTAATGTAAACTTTTTGGATCTTCCGTTTTACGAAACAGGAACAGTTAAGAAGAATAATCTTTCGGATGCAGATGTCGACATTATGTGTGACATTATTGAAAGAATAAAACCGCATCAAATTTATGCCGCTGGAGATTTAGCAGATCCGCATGGAACTCATAAAGTGTGTTTAGACAGTTTGTTTGAAGCTTTAAAAAGATTGAAACATAAAGACTTTATGAACGATTGCTGGGTTTGGCTGTACCGAGGCGCTTGGCATGAATGGGAATCGTACCAAATTGACATGGCAGTTCCAATGAGTCCTGACCAAGTTTTAAAGAAACGACATGCTATTTTTTATCACCAGTCTCAAAAAGACGGCGTTATGTTTCAAGGTGATGATAGCAGAGAGTTTTGGGTTCGAGTTGAAGACAGAAATAGATTGACTGCAGAAAAATATCACAGCTTAGGTTTAGCAGATTATTCGGCTATCGAGGCGTTTAAGAGATATCACTTTTAGTGGTTTGCAGCAATAAAGATAATAGACTATTTCATGGTTTATTTTGGTTAGTTACCTATAATTGAGAGAAAATGCGGTCGTGGTTGGCCGCATTTTCGTTTTTATTTTTAACTGCAAAGTTTTTTACCGCAAAGGCGCTAGGATTTACGCAAAGTTCGCTAAGGTTTATTATTAGCTGCGTGAATATTGAGAATAAAAAAAGTTCGCAAAGTTTTGTGCAGTTTACTTTATGATTAAAAAACATAGCCCAAGGTTTCAACCTTGGGTATACAAGGATTGGAATACGATACGTACCCAAGGTTGAAACCTTGGGCTATGTTCAGAATAAATTGAGAAATGCTTATAAAAAAGTTAGCCACAGATTAAAAGATTTACAAGATTTTTAAAATCCTTTTAATCTTTTTAATCTGTGGCTAAATAAACTTTGCGAAACCTTAGCGCCTTTGCGGTAAAAAAAAATGCGGTTAAAATTAAATAGAAGAATTCAAGATTTTCTGTTTTACTTCATCGATATAAGATCTTCCAATCACATATCTAAGTCCTTCAATTTCTATACTATTTCCTTCAACGGCGTCAATTTTGTCAATCGCGATTGTGTATGATCTGTGGATTCTGATAAAATCTCTTTCTGGTAATAAGCTTGTAAAATCAGATAAAGTGCTGTGAATGATAAACTTTCCAGAAGTTGTGCTGATTTTTAGGTAATCTTTTAGGCTTTCGATAACTAGTATTTCGTTTAAGAAAATCTTCTTCATTTTTTTCTTGTCGATCTTCACAAAAATAAAGGGATTTTCTTTGCTGTTTTCCTGTGGTGTTTTGCTAGAATTATTAAGACGTTTGTTGATTTTGTTTACCGCTTTCATCAATCTAGGAAACTCAATTGGTTTTACCAGATAATCCAAAACGTCGAGCTCGTAAGTTTCAATCGCAAACTGGTCGTAAGCACTTGTAATGATAAGTAGAGGAGGGTTTTCTAAACTTTTAATGAAATTAATACCGTCCAAAACAGGCATATTGATATCTAGAAAAATTACATCAATTGTATTGTTTTTTAAGAAATTTAATCCTTCAATAGAATTGCTGAAGGTGTTTACTAATTCTAAATCTTCAATCTGTTCAATGTAATTTTTAATAACGTTTATTGCCAATGGCTCATCATCGATAATTAAACACTTTATTTTCATTTGTACTGTTATTTTTGGCCAGTGTGTGGTTTCTTGTAAGTATAATTTTAGTTATAGCTAAAAGCAGAGGCTATGTGACTTTTATAACTAGTTTAACGACAAAAATATTCTTTTTATTTTTAAATGAAAGCTTATAGTCGCTTTTATTATATCCTAATTCGAGTCTTTTTTTTACGTTTTCAATACCTATACCACTTGACTTGTTAAAATTATCTTTATGTACGGTAAATTCGGGCATTGGGTTTGAAATGGTGAAATGTAAAAAATCTCCTTTTACTTTAAATCTGATGTCAATTAGAACATTACCAGTGTTTTTGTTGACACCATGCTTAAAAGCATTTTCAACGAAAGTCAAAAGTAGGACTGGAGAAATTTCTTTATCGTGAATGTCTCCAGAAATAGACATATCGACTTCTAGGCGCTCTCCGTTTCTGATTCTTTCCAAATCCAGATAATTCTGAATACACATAATCTCATTTTCAAGACTTTGTTTTTTGCCTTTTGTTTCATAGAGCATGTAGCGCATTAATTCAGAAAGCTTCAAAACGATTTTAGGCGTTTTGTTTGATTTTTCTACTGAAAGGGAATATATATTATTTAAGGTGTTAAAGAAAAAGTGCGGTGAAATCTGAGATTTTAAAAATAGTAATTCGGTTTCTAGTTGTGATTTCTCTAAATCAGTTACGCGTCTTTGTTCCTGCAGAAAGTCAAATGTGATTTTAATTGCCGTCACAAAAGTCATTACGTACAATTCGCCCATCATCATGTCTATCGTGTAATTAAGAGTGAGCTCATTAATGGTTTCAGGTCCTTCAGGCCATACGTCATGCGTGATCAGTAAATAAGTCAGATTGAATTTTAATACCACCATCACAAAAATAGCCGAAAGCACTGTTATAATATATAGGAAGTATTTTTTGCGGTAAACCAAATGTGGCATCAAAACCAAGATGTTTAGATAACACAAGGCCATGTGAATTGGGAATCCAAGTAAAGTTGTTTTTAACGAATAAACGTAATCGTTAAAATAGCTTCCCCAGCGAAATGTATTGAATACAAAATAGGTCAGCCAAAAGTAAACATGAAAGCGTATTGGCACTCTATGCAGTTTGCTTGTGTTAAAAATCATATTGATAATTTATAATGTCGTTTGTTACTGTTTTTTGATGTTTAGAGCTGTTTAAATGTCGTCCGTCTAAAAATATTTTGGTAAAAGTTGAATTTATCTAAATTTAAAGTTAAATTAATATTGTTTTGATATGAGGAAAATTACGCTGCTTTCTCTGACGGTAATTTTTACTGCAAGTTGCAAAATAAATGTAGATAAAAATCAACATCAACAAAGTTTTGCAACAAATTATGTAGATCCTTTCATAGGTACTGGAGGTCACGGACATACGTATCCGGGTGCAACAGTTCCTTTTGGGATGCTGCAAGTGAGTCCTGATAATGGAATTTCGAGCTGGGACTGGTGTTCTGGCTATCATTATTCTGACTCCATAGTTTCTGGATTTAGTCATTTACATTTAAGCGGGACAGGAATCGGTGATCTGGCAGATATTTTATTTATGCCGACAAACAAAAAGTTAGACTTAACCGCCAAAGCCGCATCACGCGATTTCCTACCGTATAAATCAAAATATAGTCATGTTAACGAAAAAGCAATACCGGGTTATTACCAAGTTTTTCTTGAAGATCCTAAAATCAATGTAGAATTAACTTCTACCCAAAGAACCGCTTACCATAAGTATACCTATGCTACTAACGACACACAATCTGTTGTGGTCGATTTAGGTTTTGCTATTAATTGGGACAAAGCAACAAAAACAGCTATTACAGTTGAAGACGAAAACACGATTAGCGGTTACCGTTTCAGTACAGGCTGGGCAAAAAATCAGAAAGTATTTTTTGTAGCGAAGTTTTCTAAACCTATTACAGAATCTATTATTACTGCTGACAAAAAAGTAGTTTCAGGAAAAAATGTTGAAGGTGAAAATACATCGTTGCAATTATTCTTCGATGGTAAAAAATCTAAAGAATTAGGCGTGAAAGTAGCACTTTCTTCAGTTAGTATCGCTAATGCGAAAGATAATTTAGACAAAGAAAATCAGCAATTTGAAAAAGTAAAAACAGATGCTTCCGCAGTTTGGAACAAAGCTTTAAGCAAAATTACAGTTGAAACTCCAATTGATTCCTTAAAAACAATTTTTTACACAGCTTTATACCACGCTCAAGTTGCGCCGGTAACGTACAGCGATAAAAACGGACAATTTAGAACGGAAGACGATAAAATTGTTACTTCAAAAAATTATACGGCTTACTCTACTTTATCGCTTTGGGATACCTTTAGAGCTGAAAATCCGCTGCTTACTATTTTAGATCCGAATCGAGTTTCAGATATGGTTAATTCGATGTTGGCGTATTACGAAACTAAAAAGATACTTCCGGTTTGGACTTTATACGCTAATGAAACCAATACGATGACAGGATATCATTCGATTCCGGTTATTGCTGATGCTTATCTAAAAGGTATAAAAGGTTTTGATGCTGAAAAAGCTTTTGAAGCAATGAAAGCAACCATGATGCAAGACGAACGCGGATTGAATTTCTACAAAAAATACGGATACATTCCTTATAATTTATTAGACGAATCGGTTACTATTACTTTAGAATATGCTTACGATGATTGGTGCGTAGCGCAAATGGCAAAAGCTTTAGGCAAACAAGCCGATTATGAGTTCTTCTCTAAACGTGCAAAAGCCTACGAGTATTTATTTGATGCGAAATCTGGTTTCATGAGAGGAAAATCAGAAGATGGAAAATCTTGGAACGAGCCTTTCGACCCAAAACACTCTAACCACAGAGAACATACCGATTATACAGAAGGAAATGCTTGGCAACACAGCTGGTTTGTACCTCATAATGTGGACAATTTTATTAAGCTTCACGGAGGAAACGACATTTTTACAAAACGTCTAGAACAATTATTTACCGAAAGTTCTGAGATTACAGGAAACAATGTTTCGGCAGATATTTCTGGTTTGATCGGGCAATATGCACACGGAAACGAGCCAAGTCACCACATTGCTTATATGTTTAATCACGCTGGACAGCCTTGGAGAACGCAATATTGGGTGCGCCATATTTTGGACACGCAATATAATACGACTGCGAACGGTTTGAGCGGAAACGAAGACTGCGGACAAATGTCAGCTTGGTACGTATTCAGTTCAATGGGATTATACCCAATGAATCCAGCTTCTGGAGAATACGAAATTGGAAGTCCGATTTTCGAAAAATCAACTTTAAATCTTCCAAACGGAAAAACTTTTGTGATTGAAGCAGAGAATGTTTCAAACAAAAATTTCTATATCCAATCGGCTACTTTAAACGGAAAAGCATTGAATAAAACAGCCATTTCTCACCAAGAAATGCTAAAAGGCGGTGTGCTTCATTTTGTAATGGGAGCACAGCCAAACAAAAACTGGGGTCTGAACTAACTAACTCAAAATAAATAATTTAATGAACATAATAGACGTATCAATCATTTTAATCTATATCGTACTCTCGGTTGGTATAGGAATTTGGATTTCAAGAAAAGCATCAAAAGGACTTGACGATTATTTCCTTGGCGGAAAATCAATCAAATGGTATTTTTTAGGATTGAGCAATGGCTCAGGAATGTTTGATGTTTCAGGAACTTCCTGGATGATTGGAGTTTTATTTTTATATGGAGTAAAAAGCTTCATGTTTATGTGGCTTTGGCCAATTTGGAATCAGATTTTTGTCATGATGTTTCTCGCAGTCTGGATCAGAAGATCGAAGGTCATGACGGGTTCTGAATGGATTCTAACTCGTTTTGGAAGCGATCAGGCAGGAAAAGCTTCACATATTATTGTGGCAATTTTTGCAATCATTTCTACTATTGGTTTCATCGCTTATTTCTTTGTTGGAATCGGAAAATTTGTAACGATTATTCTTCCTTGGGATTTGACAGTTCACATGAATGGAGGCGTTTTCTTGACTTCAGAACAGGCTTATGCATTGTTAATCATTTTCTTAACTACTATCTATACTGTAAAGGGCGGAATGTTTTCGGTAGTAGCGACAGAGGTTGTACAATATATTATTATGATTGTGGCTGGAGTTTTAATCGCTGGTTATGCCTTCATTAATTATACAGATATTCAAATCAATTCGGTTATTACACCAGAATGGAAAAATGTTTTCTTTGGATGGGAATTTGAAACGCAATGGAGCGATAAATTCGAAACATTCAACAGATTAATTGATACGGAAGGTTACAAAATGTTTGGCGCTTTCATCGGAATGACACTTTTCAAAGGATTCTTCGCGAGTGTGGCTGGACCAACTCCAAGTTACGATTTACAACGTGTTCTTTCTACAAAATCAGTAAAAGAAGCAGCTTACATGAGCGGGTTCACGAATTTGATTTTATTCATTCCTAGATATTTATTAATTACAGGAATTGTGGTAATTGCTTTAGTGAATCTAGCTCCAGAATTAAATGCAAACGTAAATTTAACAGGTGCAGATCTAGAATTATTAATGCCAAAAGTGGTGAATCTTTATATTCCAGTTGGAATTAAAGGAATTCTTTTGGCAGGTTTATTAGCTGCTTTCATGTCTGGATTCTCTGCTTTCGTAAATGCAGGGCCAGCGTATATTGTAAATGATATTTATAAAAAATATTTCAAGCCAGTTGCTTCAAACAAGCACTATATTAAAGTAAGCCAGATTTCTTCTTTCTTGGTGGTTGGCCTTGGAGTTTTCATGGGATTCTTCGCAGATTCTATCAACTCGTTAACACTTTGGATTACAAGTGCGCTGTACGGAGGTTACGTTGCAGCCAACTTCTTAAAATGGATTTGGTGGCGTTTCAACGGATGGGGTTATTTCTGGGGAATGGTCGGAGGATTAATTGCGGCTTCTCTTCAGTTTATTTTAGATCAAAACAAAGGAAATCTTGCAGCTGGAACTTTCTTGCACGATCTTTCGCAAGTACCATCCATTTACTTATTTCCATTAATTTTCGGAATGTCAATTTTAGGTTGTCTTTTAGGAACTTACTTAAGCAAACCTACAGATATGGAAGTTTTAAAATCTTTCTATTCAAATGTTAGACCTTGGGGATTCTGGAATCCAGTTTATAAAGAATTAAAAGCGGAAAATCAATCTTTCCAAAAAAATAATGATTTCTATTTAGATATGATGAATTGTATCATCGGAATTGTTTGGCAGTCTAGTATGATTCTGCTTCCGATTTATTTCATTATCAGAGATTATCCGAAAGCATTAGTGGCATTAGCGGTTTTCTTGATAACAACGACAATTTTGAAATTTACTTGGTTGGATAGAGTTCGAAAGATAGAAGAGTAGATTTTAGAAGAAAGAAAATAGAAGAAAGATTTTAGAAGCAAGAAGCAAGATTTTAGAGTTGAGAGTTTCTTTGCAGTTTGTCATTCCGAGGAACGAGGAATCACACTCGAAACTCTACAAAGATTGGCAACATAGCCCATAGTTTCAACTATGGGAACGCATCGGAAATCTACAAAGATTAGCGATAAGGATTGCGGAGCTTCTTGCGGAGATTTACTCCGTCTGTTCGCTATCGCTCGAGTCTCCTTCGTCGAAATGACAAAACTGAGTGGATATTCTAATAAAATAAGCACTCAAAACAAAAACAAGAAAAAAAACTAATAAATAAAAAAACAAACAAAATGAGTACTATTCCTTGGCAAGACAGACCCGAAAACAGTAAAGATGTAATGTGGAGATATTCTGAGAATCCAATTATCGATAGATATTCGATTCCTTCATCAAACAGTATATTCAATAGTGCAGTTGTACCTTTTGGAGACGGATATGCTGGGGTTTTCAGATGTGATAACAAAGCGGTTCAAATGAACATATTTGCTGGTTTCAGTAAAGATGGTATCAATTGGGACATTAATCACGAACCAATCGAGATGAAATCTGGTAATACAGAAATGATCGAATCTGCTTATAAATATGACCCTCGTGTGGTTTGGATCGAAGACCGTTACTGGATTACTTGGTGTAATGGTTACAACGGACCAACTATCGGTATTGGTTATACTTTCGATTTTAAAGAATTTTTCCAATGCGAAAATGCTTTTTTACCATTCAACAGAAACGGAGTTTTATTCCCTCAAAAAATAAACGGAAAATATGCCATGTTAAGCCGTCCAAGTGATAACGGACATACGCCATTTGGAGATATCTGGATTAGCTACAGCCCAGATATGAAATATTGGGGAGAACACAGATTGGTTATGAAACCATCTCCGTTTGAGCAAAGTGCTTGGCAATGTACAAAAGTAGGAGCAGGACCAATCCCGATTTTAACTGACGAAGGATGGTTAATGATTTACCACGGAGTGATCAATACTTGCAACGGCTTCCGTTATGCAATGGGTTCCGCGCTTTTAGATGTTGATTCTCCAGATCAAGTAAAATACAGAACACAACCTTATCTATTGGGTCCAGCAGAAACTTATGAAATGGTTGGAGATGTTCCAAACGTAGTTTTCCCTTGCGCTGCTTTACACGATACAGAAGAAGATAAATTAGCGGTTTATTACGGTGCGGCAGATACTCACGTAGCAATTGCTTTCGGGAAATTAAGTGAAGTAATTCAGTTTACAAAAGATAATAGTTTATAATATAAAGATGCATAGTAGAAGTAAATTATTGTCCCTTGCCGTTTTTTTTGTTGGATTGATGAGTTATGCGCAATCTGAAAAGGAGGTCAGTCCTAAAAGTTATATTGCGTATAAAACTTCAAAAGAAATTGTTATTGACGGAGACGGCACAGATAAAGCTTGGGAAAAAGCAGCTTGGACAACACCTTTTGTAGACATAGAAGGCGTTGAAACTCCAAAATACAAGACTCAAGTCAAAATGTTATGGGACGATAATTACTACTATATCCTAGCAAAAATAGAAGAGCCTCACGTTTGGGCAAATCTAAGACAACGCGACACCATTATTTTTTATAATAATGATTTTGAGGTTTTTATTGATCCCGATAATGATACTCATAATTATTATGAATTGGAAATTAATGCGTTGAACACTGCTTGGGATTTATTCATCAATAAACCTTACAGAGAAAAAAATACGGTTTTAAACGACTGGAATATCGACGGATTAAAATCGGCTGTAAAAATTGACGGAACTTTAAATAATGCTTCAGATATTGATAAAGGCTGGACATTAGAAATTGCAATTCCGTGGTCGGTTTATAAAACATCTTATTTCGATGATATTGTTCCGAGGGATAAATTTTGGAAAGTGAATTTCTCAAGAGTGAATTGGCAACATGATATTGTTGATGGAAAATACGAACGCAAAAAAGATAAGGAAGGAAAATTTCTCCCAGAATACAATTGGGTTTGGTCGCCTATGGGAGTGATAAATATGCATGAGCCCGAAAAATGGGCTTATGTATACTTCTCATCGAAAGAAAGCAATGATAAATTTTCAATTCCGCAGGAAGAAAAGGTAAAATGGGAACTGTATACGTTGTATCGCGCTCAAAAAAGATATTTTGAAAAGAATAAATCTTGGGCGGAATCACTTCAAAGTATCAGTAAAAAAAATATAGTGGTGGACGGAAAGACTTTAAAACCAGTTTTAGAAAATCATTCATCAGGATTTAATATCTTGGTAAAGAGTCCTTTTTCAAACAAAACCTTAATAATTAAAGAAGATGGTAAAATTATTACGAAAGAATAAGTTACAGAACTTTTCAAAAATTATAGTTCTTGCGCTTTCGCTGAGTTTATTCTCATGCGGACAAAAAGACGCTAAAGCAGAAGAAAACGGAAAATTCACTTTTGGTGTTTGGACGACTGCTGACGCTAAAAAATCGGATGCAGATTATTCGAAAGAATTTAAAAAATACAAAGACGGCGGTATTGATGAAGTGTTGATTAACACCCAAACCGACCCAAAACTATTAGCAAGATTAGTTCCGCTTGCAACAAAAGAAGGACTAAAAGTGCACGCTTGGATTATGGCAATAAACCGCCCAAATGATTCAGTTGCATTACAGCATCCAGATTGGTATCAGGTAAGCAAAGAAGGAAAATCTTGTTTTGATAACCGTCCGTATGTAGATTATTATCAATGGCTTTGTCCGACTAAAGAAGAATCTAGAAACCATGTTTTAGGTTTAGTTGAAGGTTTAGCAAAAGTAGAAGGAATCGAAAGTGTACATTTAGATTACATTCGTTTCCCAGATATTTTTTTGCCAATCAGTTTATTGCCAAAATACAACTTGGTTCAAGATGTAGAATTGCCTCAATTTGATTTCTGTTATTGTGATGCTTGTGTAAGCAAATTCGAAAAAGAACATCATAAAAATCCAAAACAAAGCCACAATACTGCAATTGATATGGAATGGAAAAATTTCAGATTAAATGCTGTAAAAGCCGTGGTTGACGATGCTTACAAAATCGCTCATAAACACAATAAAAAATTAACGGCAGCAGTATTTCCTTATCCAGAAATGGCAGATCATATGGTGCGTCAGCGTTGGGATAAATGGAATATTGATGAAGTATATCCAATGATTTATCATAGTTTTTATGATGAAGAAATTGACTGGGTGGGTTACGCAACAAAACAAGGCGTAGCCGATTTAGAAGGAAAACCAACGAAAGTAAATACTGGAATTTACATTCCAGGTCTAAAATCGGATGCAGAATTGAAAGAAGCGATTTTAGAAGCTAAGAAAAATGGTGCAACTGGAGTTTCGTTTTTTGACGGAAATGCTTTATCAGATAGTAATTTAAAGACGATTAAAGAGGTAAAATCGGCGTTATAATCGATTTTACTGGGATTAAAAATTATTACTGATTAATTTAGCAACATTAAGAACATCGGTTTCTGAAAGTTGAATTTAAACCAAAAGACATGTCAAATAGAAGAGATTTTATAAAGAAAACAACTTTAGGCACCTTAGCCATTAGTTCTGTTTTGGGCGTAAGCGGATTTGCTGCAAATCACGAAAATGAACCAGAAGCTGAATCAAAAGAAAAAAAACAGACCAAACCGATTATCATCTCGACATGGAATCATGGTTTGCCTGCGAATAAAGAATCTTGGAAAAACCTAAAAGAAGGAAAATCAGCTTTGGATGCTATCGAAGCTGGAATGAAAATTCCAGAAGCCGATCCAACTGTTCGCAGTGTTGGTTACGGAGGATATCCAGATCGCGAAGGAAAAGTGACTCTTGATGCCTGTATTATGGATCATAACAGCAACTGCGGTTCTGTTTGTTTCTTGCAAGGAATTAAGCACCCTATCTCTGTTGCAAAAAGAGTTTTGCAAAATACGCCACACGTTATGTTAGCGGGACAAGGTGCGTTGCAATTTGCTTTGTCAGAAGGATTTAAAGAAGAAAATTTACTAACTCCAGAATCTGAAAAAGACTGGAAAAAATGGCTGGAAGACTCTAAATACAAGCCAGTTATTAATATAGAAAATCACGATACCATAAGCATGCTAATGTTAGACCAAGATGGCAACCTTTCTGGCGGATGTACCACGAGCGGTGCAGCTTGGAAAATGCACGGACGCGTCGGTGACTCCCCAATAATCGGCGCGGGTCTTTTCTTGGACAACGAAGTAGGAGCTGCAGCGGCAACAGGTTTAGGGGAAGCTGTAATTAGAACTGCTGGAAGCGCAATGGTTGTCGAATTAATGCGTCAGGGAAAATCGCCTTATGATGCTTGTAAAGAAATTACCGAACGTATTTACAACAAACATAAAAACCACAAAGACATGGAATACCTGCAAGTTGGTTTTATTGCTTTAAATAAAAATGGTGAATACGCAGGTTACAGCTTAAGATCAGGATTTAATTACGCGGTTTCTGATGATGCAAAAGGTCACAGAATGGAAGACGCAAAATTTAAAATGTCTTGGGATAATAAATAATTTATGACGTTTTAAATGGATTAAACGCAATATTTGTCATTTCGACGAAGGAGAAATCTCCATAAGAAACTCTACAAAGATTGGTGAGTTACTATGAGGAGCTACTCGCGAAGATTTCTCCTTCGTCGAAATGACAAAAAAAACGAAATTAATAGCAAACAACTTTGCAAAATGGATGGATTAAAATCCACCCCTACAATATGTTTGAGCCGAAGGCTCTTTCGTAAAAGTTCCATAGGAACGAAACATATTATAGCGACGGATTTTAATCCGTTGAAGACAAAGATTAGACGCAACATTTGTCATTGCTCTTTTCAATCGAAATGACAAACTAAACAAAAAAACTATCTCTCTTATTCTTTCAAATAAGAAATTAAGAAGGAAACCAAAAAACAAAGAATGAAAAAAATACTATTCCTATTAACCTTAATCACTTCAGTTTTCTCTGCTCATTCGCAGAAAATTTACACGGAAAGTGATATTCGCATCATTCCTAAACCGAGTCAGACTCTTATTAAAACAGGTGTTTTTGAATTTACAAAAGATACTAAGTTTGTCGTAAACGGTGATTTCCAGAAAGATGCTGCAAATGCTTTGGCTTCTAAATTTGAAGTGGCTGCAGGTTGGAAACCAGAAACGACAACAAAAGCTCCAGTAAGCAATTTTGTTCAGTTTAAAGTAGATCCAAACTTAAAAAATGAAGCTTACGTTTTAGACGTTAATCCATCAAGCATTGTGATTTCTGCGAAAGGAAATATTGGATTTTTATACGGTTTAGAAAGTGTTAGGCAATTACTTCCAGAAGCAATTGAAAGTAAATATGGCATCACTTCTGCAAAATGGGAGATTCCAAGTTTAACAATTAACGATGAACCTCGTTTCAAATGGAGAGGTTTAATGTTGGATTTATCGCGTCATTTTTTTGATAAAAATTATGTTCTGGCTACGATTGATCGTTTGGCAATGCACAAAATGAACGTTTTACATATGCATTTAGTTGATGATCAGGGCTGGAGAATTGAAATTAAAAAATATCCAAAACTTACAGAAGTGGGTGCGTGGAGAGTCGATCAGGAAAACACAAGTTGGAATGCCAGATTGACTACAAATCCTGATGAAAAAGGAACTTACGGAGGATTTTTTACTCAAGATGAATTAAGAGAAATTGTAAAATATGCTTCAGCTAAAGGAATTGAAATTATTCCTGAGATCGAAATGCCAGCTCACGTCAGCAGTGCAATTGCGGCTTATCCAGAATTGGCTTGTTTCAATCAAAGAATTGGTGTCCCATCTGGTGGCGTTTGGCCTTTAACAGATATTTATTGTGCAGGAAAAGAATCGACTTTCGAGTTTTTACAAAATGTAATAGATGAAGTAATTACGATTTTCCCTTCAAAATATATTCATATTGGTGGCGATGAAGCAACCAAAACGAATTGGGCAAAATGTCCGCATTGCCAAAAAAGAATCAAAGACGAACATTTAAAAAGTGTTGACGAATTACAAAGCTATTTTGTAAAACGTATGGAAAAATACATCAACTCAAAAGGTAAAAGAGTGATCGGTTGGGATGAAATTTTAGAAGGTGGTTTAGCTCCAGATGCGACGGTTATGAGCTGGAGAGGAATGAAAGGTGGAATTGAAGCTGCAGATCAAGGTCATGATGTGATTATGACTCCAGAATCTCCTTGTTATTTCAACTTTTATCAAGGGCCACAAAACGAAGAACCTTTAGCTTTTGATGCTTATAATCCGTTAAGCGAAGTGTACAAATTTGATCCTGTAGTTGCAACTATGACACCTCAGGAAGCTGCACATGTTCTAGGAGGACAGGCAAATTTATGGGCAGAACATTTAGCATTGCCAAAAGATTCTGAGTATATGATTTTCCCAAGATTGGCAGCATTATCAGAAACGTTATGGAGTCCAAAAGAGAAACGCGATTGGAATGATTTTACGTCGAGATTGTTCTTCTTATTTAAACGCTATGACTACTTAGGAATCAATTATGCAAAAAGTGCTTATTTGGTTACTGCTTCATCAACAGCTGATTTACCTAATAAACAAATCAAGGTAGAGTTGAAAAACGAGTTTCCTAATCCAGACATTCGTTACGTTTTAGGAAATCAAAGTATTGATCACCATGCAATAAAATACACAAGTCCAATTGCAATCGCAGCAACTACTGTTTTAAAAGCGTCTTTATTTCAAGATGACAAACCAGTTGGAAAAATGTATACTGATACCATTGTTTTCCATAAAGCATTTGCAAAAAAAGTGAAATACTTAACGCCTTTCAATCAGAGTTATAAAGGAGACGCTAATACTATGGTTAACACCATTCGCGGAAGCAAAAATTTCCATGACGGGCAATGGCAAGCGTGGTTGGTTAACGATATGGAATTGGTAATTGACCTAGAAAAAATAGAAAGTATTGAGCAGGTAAAAGTAGGCGCTTTAGAAAGCCAAGGAGCAGGAGTTAATTTTCCAATTCAAGTTAAGGTGTTGATTTCTACAGACGGAGTTAAATATACTCAGGTAGGGAAAATTATGCGTCCTTATGCTGTAAATGCAGTTCCAGAATTGAAAGATTTTAAAATCAATTTCCAAAAACAAAATGCACGTTTTGTAAAAGTAATTGCAGGCAACTTAAAGAAAAGTCCAAAAGGAGAAAGCTCTTGGTTATTTGTCGATGAAATTTTAATTGATTAATTATTTAAGAAAATGAATAAGATATTATTTAAGCTCGGGTTATTAGTGATTTGTTTGATGCCTTTTTTTAGTAAGGCGCAAACAAAAGGATTTTCTATATCTAATGGGGAATTTAAGCAAGACGGGAAAGTTATTAAAATACATTCAGGTGAAATGCACTATGAGCGTATTCCAAAAGAATATTGGAAACATAGATTGCAAATGATCAAAGCTATGGGATTGAATACTGTAGCTACCTATGTATTTTGGAATTATCACGAAATAGCGCCAGGTGTGTGGGATTTTAAAACAGGAAATAAAAATTTGGCAGAGTTTATTCGTCTTGCTAAAAGTGAAGGATTGTATGTAATTCTTAGGCCAGGACCATATGCTTGTGGTGAATGGGAATTTGGAGGATACCCTTGGTGGCTGCAAAATAATCCAGATTTAGTTATTCGTACCAATAACAAAGCATTTTTAGAAGCTTGTAAAACCTATATGGAACATTTGTATGCAGAGGTAAAAGGACTTTTTGCTAATCAAGGTGGGCCAATTATTATGGTTCAGGCTGAAAATGAATTTGGTTCGTATGTTTCTCAAAGAACAGATATTAAAGCTGAGGATCATAAGGCATACAAAACTGCAATTTACAATATGCTGAAAGAAACAGGATTTCCAGAACCTTTTTTTACTTCTGATGGTACTTGGTTGTTTGAAGGCGGTAGTGTCGAAGGTGTTTTGCCAACTGCAAATGGAGAATCAAATATTGATAATTTAAAGAAGGAAGTTGATAAATACCATAAAGGGCAAGGGCCTTATATGGTGGCAGAGTTTTATTCTGGCTGGTTAGATCATTGGGCAGAACCATTTATTAGAATTGGATCTGAGGAGATTGCAAGTCAAACTAAAAAATATCTTGATGCAGGAGTTTCTTTCAATTATTATATGGTACATGGGGGTACTAATTTCGGATTTACTTCTGGCGCAAATTATAATGAAGAAATGGATATTCAGCCTGATATTACAAGCTATGATTATGATGCGCCTATTAGCGAAGCAGGTTGGGCAACACCAAAATATATGGCGATACGTGACGTAATGCAAAAGTATTCTAAAACGAAATTAGCACCGATTCCAGAAAAAATTCCAGTTGCAAAATATCCTAATCAGACTATCAAATCCAATATGGATGTTTTAAGTTGGATAAAAAAAGAAAAACCTGTTGTAAATGATCAACCCTTAACATTTGAAAAATTGGATCAAGGACATGGATATGTTTTGTATAGAAAAAGATTTACGCAACCTATTTCTGGTAAATTAAAAATTGAAGGATTGAGAGACTTTGCTACAGTTTATGTAAACGGAGTTAAATCGGGTGAACTCAATAGAGTTTTCAAGAACTACGAGTTGACAGTTACGATTCCTTTTAACGGTATTTTGGAAATTTTAGTGGAAAATATGGGACGTATTAATTACGGTGCCGAAATAGTACATAATACTAAAGGAATTATCTCTCCAGTATATTTAAATGAATATGAAATTAGTGGGGGATGGGAAATGTATAAAATGCCGATGAATGATGTGCCTGTTATTAAAAATGAAACGGTAAAACCTGGACGTCCAGTTTTATATGAAGCTTCAGTAAATATAGATAAACCATCAGACACTTTTCTTGATATGACAAATTGGGGAAAAGGAATTGTATTCGTAAACGGACACAATCTTGGACGCTACTGGAAAGTAGGACCGCAACAAACGCTTTATGTGCCAGGCTGTTGGTTGAAAGCAGGTGAAAATAAGTTTGTTGTATTGGAACAGCTTAATGAAAATAACCAAACAGAATTAACTTTTACAGACCAGCCGATACTTGAAAAGTTAAATTAAGAAAACCTATTAGACAAAAAACAAAAGAATAAATAAAACCTAATAAATAGATTAAAGATGAAAAGAGGAATATTCATTATCGCCCTTTTATTTTCAGCTCAGATTTTCGCTCAGGCGATTTATGAAGATGAAAGATACGTACCAGAAACAGATCCGTTAGTATTAAAAAACCTAGATGAATGGCAAGGCAAAAAATTTGGTTTGCTAATGCACTGGGGAACTTACAGCCAGTGGGGTATTGTAGAGTCTTGGTCTATTTGTCCAGAAGATTACGGATGGTGTGAGCGTAAAAAAGGCAGCAACCCATCCAATTATAATGATTATATAAAAGATTATGAAGGATTAAGAAAAACATTCAATCCAGTAAAATTCGACCCTGCAAAATGGGCAAAAGCGGCTAAATATGCGGGAATGAAATACATGGTTTTCACTACAAAACACCATGACGGATTTAATATGTACGACACTAAATATTCTGATTATAAGATTACGAGTAAAGACGTTCCTTTCCATACCAATCCAAAAGCAGATGTTTTAAAAGAAATTTTCAATTCTTTTAGAGGAGAAGGAATTTCAACAGGAGCTTATTTCTCTAAACCAGACTGGCATAACGAAAACTACTGGGATCCATACTTTCCGCCATTCGACAGAAACGTAAACTACGATCCTTCATTATATCCAGAAAAATGGCAGAAATACGTTGATTTTACTCATAACCAAATCTTAGAAATTTTATCAAACTACGGTAAAGTAGACATCTTATGGTTAGATGGAGGATGGGTTAGAAAAAGAGATCAAGTAAACATCAAAGAAAACTACGATGAGAAGTTTACAGAAAACGAATCTAAAAACGGTTTCATTAAACACAGAGTTGTTGATCAAGATCCGAAAATGGATGAATTGGTTGTAAAAGCGCGAGCAAAACAACCAGGATTAATCGTAGTTGACAGAGCAGTTCACGGTAAAAACCAAAACTACTTAACTCCAGAAGGACGTGTTCCTGCTAAAACTTTGCCTTACCCATGGGAATCTTGTATTCCAGCTGGCGGTGGATGGTCTTATTCTCCAGGTGCAACTTACATGACTGGAAGACAAGGAATTCATTTATTAATTGATATTGTAGCAAAAGGTGGAAACTTATTATTAAACGTTGCGCCAAGTCCAGAAGGAGAGTGGGATAAAGGTGCTTATGAATTATTACAAGCTTACGGAGATTGGATGAAAGTAAACAGCACAGCGATTTACAACACAAAACCAATCGAGCCTTACAAAGAAGAAAATATTTGTTTTACACAAAATAAAGCCGGAAATGTATTTGCGTTTTATTTAGCGAAAGAAGGAGAAGATAAAATTCCAGCTGAAGTTACAGTAAAAGCAATCAGTCCTAAAAAAGGAACAAAAATTACCATGTTAGGTTCTAAAACTTCTTTAAAATGGACAAAAGAAGGAAACGGATTTAAAGTAGTTATTCCAGAAAGCTTAAGAAACAATCTTCCTGCAAAAGAAGCTTGGACATTAAAAATCGAAGCGATTAACAGATAAGAATGAAGCCTATGGTTTTAAATAATAAAAACAAATTCAAAACAGCATGTATTTTGTACATGCTGTTTTTTAGCATCAGTATTTTTGCGCAGGAACCTGTCGATTTTGTCAATCCGTTAATTGGAACTTCCAATTATGGCGCAGCATTTCCAGGACCGATTGCACCGCGCGGAATGGCAAGCATTAGTCCATTCAATGTTGCTGGAGTAAAAAACACTCCGATGGAAAAAGACAGTCAATGGCTTTCTAATCCTTATGTGAACGAAAATACCTTTTTGACAGGATTTAGCCAGGTGAATTTAAGTGGCGTTGGATGTCCAGAACTAGGTGTTATTTTATTAATGCCAACGACTGGAGCAGTAGAAATCGATCATTTAAAATACGGTTCTACTTATTCTAATGAAGTGGCAAAAGCAGCCTATTACAGCGTAAACATCGACAAGTATAAAGTAAAAGGAGAATTCACGGCTTCAAAACGAGTTGGAATTAGCAGATTCACTTTCCCGAAAGGGCAGTCTAATATTTTATTAAATCTTGGTTTAGGTTTAACAAATGAAGAAGGTGCGATGATAAAAGTAGTGTCACCGACAGAAATTGAAGGAATGCGTTCGGTTGGTTCGTTTTGTTACAACAGCCCTGAAGATGCTTACCCAGTTTATTTTGTAGCTCAATTTTCTAAACCTGCCGATAAATTCGGAGTTTGGAAAAAGCCTACGAAATACAACGGTGTTGAAGCGCAATGGATGGGTTACAACGGAAAAGCGAGAATGATGGATAATACCATTAAGACCGTTGTAGGTGATAGTATTGGAAGTTATTTTACGTATAAATTCGATAAACCAGAAACGGTTGAAGTGAAGATTGGAATTTCGTACGTAAGTATCGAAAATGCCCGTGAAAACTTGGCAAAAGAAGTAGGTAACAGGTCTTTCGATGCAATTTACAAAGAAACCTACAACGAATGGAATGAAGAATTATCTAAAATTTTGGTTGAAGGTGGTTCAAAAGATGACAATACGATTTTCTATACGGCTTTGTATCATACACTAATCCATCCAAATACTTTAAATGATATTAACGGAGAATATCCAGTAATCAAAAGAAGTAAAATTGGTAAAACCAAAGATACTCGTTATACCGTATTTTCATTGTGGGATACCTACAGAAACGTGCATCCGTTGATGTCATTGGTTTATCCAAAACAGCAGTCGGATATGATAAAAAGTATGTTGGATATGTTTGATGAAAACGGTTGGTTACCAAAATGGGAATTGAATTCGACTGAAACTTTTACTATGGTTGGTGATCCTGCAAGTATTGTAATTACAGATACCTACTTGAGAGGTATTCGTGATTATGATGTTAGTAAAGCGTACTATGCGATGTTGAAAGGAGCAGATAATACTGAAAATAACCCACTTCGTCCGGGATTGAAAGATTATATCAAAAAAGGATATTTGACAACTGATGATAAAGGTCCAGTTTCGACTACTCAGGAATACAATATTTCAGACCATGCTATATCGTTAATGGCCAACGAATTTGGGGATAAAGACAATGTAAAACGTTTTTATAATCGTTCGTTATCCTACAGAAAATTATTTGATAAGAATCTGAATTTGCTTCGCCCAAGAACTGCAAACGGAGATTGGTACGAACCTTTTGATCCTACTTCTGGAGCTAATTTTGAAGAAAATGTTGGTTTTATAGAAGGAAATGCTTATCAGTATAATTTTATGGTTCCGCATGACATTAAGGGATTAATGAAATTAATGGGCGGTGAAAAAGTATTTTCGGCACAATTGCAGAAAATCTTCGATACCAAACAATTTGATATGGCAAATGAGCCAGACATTGCAAATCCGTATTTGTTCAATTACGTGAAAGGAGAAGAGTATAAAGCTCAGGAAAATGTAAAAAGATTGGTGCGAGAACATTTCCAAAATAATCCTAAAGGATTGCCAGGAAATGATGATACAGGAACTATGTCAGCTTGGTTGGTGTATTCGATGATGGGAATTTACCCAATTTCTCCAGGAGATCCGGTTTATACCATTACAGCACCAATGTTTCATAGAGTGACAATCAAATTAGATCCAAGATATTATAAAAAAGAAAGCATTGTAATTGAAAGACAAATCAATAATGATGGAAAAATCAATTCGATAGAGCTAAACGGAAAATCACTTAATACCTTTTTTATTTCACATGATGATTTTGTGAATGGAACAAAGCTCAAAGTGATTCAAAACTAAACACACACACAAATACAACTATGTTACAATTAAGAATGAGGAAAACAGCCATTATTTTTGTAATGGCTGTGGGTTTTTTTAATCAGACCCACGCCCAAAAAAAGTATCTGTATCAAGATGCTAAAGCGCCTGTTGAAGACAGAGTAAAAGACTTGTTAAGCCATATGACACTTGAAGAAAAAGTACGTCAGATGGATATGTATAGAGGAGATTTTTTTAAAGAAAAAGAAGATTTTGCAAAAGGGAAATCAGCTGAAAAAATTGGGAAGTTAGGAATTGGAGCGATTCATGATTTGTATCCGCGTTCAGCGAAAATGATCAACGATCTTCAAACCAATGTAATCAAAGGAAACCGTTGGGGAATTCCTGCTTTGATTATGTGCGAAATGCTTCATGGTTATTTGGACGAAGGAAGTACAACTTTTCCAATGAATATCGGACTTGGAGCAACTTGGGATACTTCTGTTTTGGATAAAGTAGGTAAAGTAATTGGTATGGAAGCTAGAGCTCATGGCGTTCATTTTGGTTTCGGTCCCAACTTAGATTTAGGACGTGAACCAAGATGGGGAAGAGTTGCTGAAACTTTTGGGGAAGATGCTTTCTTAAACAGTGAAATTGGTTTGGCATTCATTAAAGGATTACAAGGGGATGATTTAAAATCGGATCGTTCAATTATTGCTGAGCCGAAACACTTCGCCGTTCACGGTATTCCACAGGCGGGAGGAAATTCTTCGCCAATTTTGGTTGGAGAACGTTCTGCTAGAGAAGATCATTTGCCATCTTTCCAAAAAGCATTTACAAAAGGCGGTGCTTTAGGAACAATGTGCGCTTATTCTGAATTGGACGGAATTCCTTGTGCGGCAAACCATTGGTTACTAACTGATGTTTTAAGAAAAGAATGGGGCTTTAAAGGACTTGTAGTATCTGATTTAGGTGCTATTAAATACATTCAAACGACTCATAAAGTTTCTGATTCTCCAAAAGAAAGTATTAGAGAAGCAGTTTCTGCAGGTGTTGATATGCAGTTTTATGATTTTTCTAATGAATTCTGGCAAAACACAATCATTGAATTGGTGAACGAAAAGAAATTGACAATGGAAAACATTGACCGTGCTGCGGGAGCCGTTTTACGTTTGAAATTCTTATTAGGATTATTTGAAAATCCGTACACAGATAAAAACTTGATTAAAGAACGTTTTCATACAAAAGAAAACCAAGCTGTTGCTTTAGAAGCGGCTCAGAAATCAATGGTTTTGTTGAAAAATGAAAACAATATTTTACCATTAAGCAAAAATATTAAAAACATCGCTGTTATCGGGCCAAACGCAAATGCTTCAAGACTTGGAGGTTATTCTCCTAAAAATAGTGTTGGAGTTACTGTTTTTGAAGGCGTTCAGCAAGTAATGGGCAAAACAGCAAATGTTGTTTATGAAGAAGGTGTGCCACTGATTGTAAAAGGTCAAGCAATTCCATCTAAATATCTATTTACCTCAGACGGATCTCAAAATGGATTAAAAGGAGAATATTTCAATAACAGAAATTTGGAAGGAACTCCAGCTTTAACTCGTATTGACAGCCAATTAGAATTTGACTGGCCTTGGGCTCCTGGAGATGGTGTGAATGTAGATGATTTCTCTATTCGTTGGACAGGTTACATTCAATCCGACAAATCGTTTGACGGCTGGTTAGGTTTAAGTTCTGATGACGGAATTAGAATGTGGGTGGACGATCAATTGGTTGTAGACAACTGGACAAAAGGAGCGACAAGCATTGTTACCACTCCTAAAAAAATTGAAGCAGGTAAAAAATACAAAGTCCGCATTGAAATGTGGGAAGGAGGCTGGGGAGCCAGAGCGCACTTACGTTGGAACTTAGAAAAAGTAAACATGCAGCCAGCAATCGAAGCGGCAAAAAAAGCAGATGTTGCAATTGTGGTTTTAGGAGAATCAAACGAATTGGTTGAAGAAAATAGAGACGTCGCTGATTTGAATTTACACGGAATACAGCAAGAACTGATTGAAGCGATTCAGAAAACAGGAACTCCTGTCGTTTGTGTATTGTTAAACGGTCGTCCGCTTTCTACTAATTGGATTGCTGATAATATTCCAGCGGTTTTAGAAGGATGGTTTCCAGGAGAATTTGGCGGTAGAGCTGTTGCAGATGTTTTATTTGGAGATTACAATCCGGGTGGAAGATTACCGATTACAGTTCCAAAATCTGTTGGACAATTACCTATATATTACAATCAAAAACCATCTGCGATTCACAGATACGTTAGCGAAAGCGAAAATCCTTTATACACTTTCGGTTATGGTTTAAGTTATACGAAGTTTGAATATTCGAATTTAAAAATAAGTGCCAACGAAATTAAGCCAAACGGAGAAGTGAAAGTTTCTGTTGATGTGAAAAACATCGGAAATTTGGATGGAGATGAAGTGGTGCAATTATATGTAAATGATGTTTATAGTTCTGTAACGACTCCAGAAAAAACATTAAAAGGTTTTAAACGATTAAATATTAAGAAAGGAGAAACTAGAACTGTTGAATTCACACTTACTAAAGACGAATTAGGCTTGTATAACAGGCAAATGCAGTTTGTTGTAGAGCCAGGAGACTTCGAAGTAATGGTTGGTGGCAACTCAACGGATGTCTTAAAAACTAAATTCAAGGTTTCGAATTAAAAAGTGTTAAATACCGAATATTTTTAAACGATTTTTCGTTAAAAAAATGAATACAATTAAAAAAGGCCAAAATCTATTAGATTAATAGATTTTGGCTTTTTTTATAAGGCAGAGTAGGATTACAAATGAAAACGTTTTCTTTCAATAACTGACCAAAGAATTACCAACACCTGCGAAAAAATGTCATTTGTCGAAATTATATTTTGTTAACAGAATGTATTCTTAAGTTTAACATGTTATTAACTCTAAAAAAACAACTAATATGATTAAAAGCGTACTAAAATTACTGTTTGTCATATGCCTTTTTGGGTTCCAAGGCCTACAAGCGCAGACAACAGTAAAAGGAACGATAACAGATGCTCAAAGCGGAATTCCAATTCCTGGAGCAAATATTATTGTTAAAGGAACTAAAACAAGTGCTTCATCAGATTTTGATGGTAAATACAGCATTAATGTTCCTAATCAATCAGCAGTTTTAGTTTTTACTTATGTAGGATCTGCTACTAAAGAAGTTGCTGTTGGATCACAATCTACAATTAACGTATCTTTAGGTCCAGATACGCAGCAGTTAGGAGAAGTAGTTGTTACGGCTCTTGGTATTAAAAGAGAGAAAAAAGCAATTACGTATTCTGCACAAAACGTTTCTGTAGACGAACTTTCTGAGGCAAGATCATTAAACGTTGCCAATTCACTTTCTGGTAAAGTAGCAGGTCTTAACTTCTCTACAACTTCTAATGGTGTTGGTTCTTCTTCTAGAATTACTTTAAGAGGTAACAGATCTCTTAACGGAAACAACCAGCCTCTTTATGTAGTAGATGGTGTGCCAATTAGTAACGGAACAACAACAACTAACCCTGATATTGATACAGGAGGAACTACGCAACCTGACGGTATCTCTAACATTAACCCAGAAGATATTGCTTCGATGACTGTTTTGAAAGGACCATCTGCAGCAGCTCTTTATGGATCTAGAGCATCAAATGGTGTAATCGTAATTACAACTAAATCTGGTAAATCTGGAAAAACTTCAGTTTCGTTATCATCTAACTTTATGGCTTCATCTGCTTATAATTTGATGAATTTACAAAATGAGTACGGACAAGGTACAAATGGTGCTTATGTTAATAACTCAAGCTCAAGCTGGGGAGCACCTTTAGACGGGCGTCAGGTTTCTGCATGGCAATTGGTTCGTAATCCAAATTATGCTGGACCTGCTACACAAAGCTATTCTCCACAGCCAAACAACGTTATTGATTTCTACAAAACAGGTTATAACTTAGCAAATACCTTAACAGTTACAGCTGGTAACGAAAAAGCGCAGGGTTATTTCTCTTATACTAACACACGTGCTGAAGGTATTGTTGGAGGAAACCAAATGGACAGACACAATCTTAACTTAAGATTGACAAGCAAAATATCTGATAAATTATCATTGGATGTAAAAACAAACTACATCGTACAAGATATCGATAACTTATTGAGAACTGGTGAAGAATCTATCGGAACATCTGCTTATTTGTTGCCTCGTAGTATCGCTTATAACGATTACAAAGATTTTGAATATTTTGATGCTGCAGGACAAAGACAAGTAAACTATTTCCTTGACGAAACTGGAGCTCCAGGTGGAAACCCATTCTGGTCTGCTTTAAGAGATGATGCTCGTACAGATAAAAGAAATAGATTTATTGGTTTAGCTTCTCTTAAATACGATTTTACAAAAACATTAAGTTTACAAGGTAGAGCTGGTTTAGACCAAATGACAAACAAAAACGTAAGAAACAGATATGCTACAAATGCATTCAATAGTAACATGGGATCTTACAGCGAATCTTACGAAACAGTTAGCGAGTTAAACATTGATGCTTTACTTACTTACAACGAAAAGTTCGGCGATTTCTCTGTGGGACTTAATGCTGGTGCGAGTTCGTTGCAACAAAATAGTTCAGCTTTAGGTTCTGGTGGTGTTTTAAGTAAAAGAAACTTCTTCGCGTTATCAAACGTGCAAACAGTTCAATCTACTTCTACAGCTTCAGAAAAAAGAATCAACTCTGTTTACGGATTTGGTCAAATTGGTTTCAGAAATTATTTATTCTTAGATTTAACAGCTAGAAATGACTGGTCTTCTACTTTACCAGAAGATTATTTCTACCCATCTTTCGGACTTTCAGCAGTTCTTTCTGATATGTTTACATTGCCAGAAGTAATTAGTTTTGCCAAATTAAGAGCTTCTTACGCTGAAGTTGGTAACGATACAGATCCTTATCAAACACAACAGAGATTCTCATACATCGGTGGTAACGGTGGTATGTTATACGGACAAAACACAAAAGCAAATCCAAACTTGAAGCCAGAGATTTCTTCTTCAAATGAGTTTGGTGTAGATGTTAGATTTTTCAACAACCGTTTAGGTTTAGATTTCACATATTTTAAAACATTAACAAACAACCAAATTTTCTACATCAATACGCCTGAGCCTTCTGGATACTCTAGAGCGATTGTAAATGGTGGTGATATTGAAAATAAAGGTCTGGAGTTCACGCTTACTGCAACGCCAGTTCAAACAGAAAACTTTACTTGGGATATTACAGCGAACTATGCTTCTTATAAGTCAAAAGTAAAATCTATCTTTGAAGGACGTGATGAATTAGTAATCGGAGAAGGACGTTTAGTTAGAAGTAAAGTTGTTGTTGGTGGAGAATATGGTGATTTATACATCAAAGGTTTCCAAAGAAACGATGCAGGACAAATCATTGTAAATAGCGCTGGTATCCCATTAGCTACAAATGGTTTTGATGTTCGTGCTGGTAACTTTAATCCAGATTGGACTGCAGGTTTCAAAAATAACTTCAAATACAAAGATTTCTCTTTAAGCTTCTTAGTTGATTTCAGAATTGGTGGTGAAGTTATTTCGTACACGCAAGCGAGACAAGCTGGTTTAGGGGTAAGCGATATCACTTTAGCAGGAAGAAATGGTGGAATCGTTGTGGATGGTGTAGTAGATAACGGAAACGGAACTTACACGCAAAACACTACTAGTATTAATGCTGAACAATATTGGACAGCAATCGGACAAAGAACGCCAATTGCAGAACCATTCGTTTATGATGCTACAAACATCAGATTAAGAGAGCTTGTTTTTGGTTACTCAATGCCAAAACGTTTATTAGGTAACTCAGGATTTACAAGTGTTGATTTCTCATTAGTAGGTAGAAACTTATTCTTCTTCTTAAACAAAGCAGAACATTTTGATCCAGAAGCTGGAGCAGGTACAGGAAACTTACAAGGGATAGAATCTTTCAACATTCCATCAACAAGAGATTATGGAGTTAATGTTAAATTCGGATTTTAATTAAAAAAGAGATATCATGAAATATAGTTTTAAAATAAAAACATTAGGAGTTGCATTAATGGCAGTTTCGATTTTATCAAGCTGTACAGGCGATTTTGATGAAATAAACAAAGACCCTAATTCATTGACTGAAGATCAGTTAGATGCTACATTAGCAGGACCTGCATTTGCATCAGCACTATACGCTGGTATTCACAATGGTTCTTATTCATCTCCAGGAGTAGATGATCAAGGTACTTGGGGTATTGCAACAGGTATTTTATCGTCAACTTTTATCCACTACTTAAACTGTGGCTATGGAACGGAAAGAAATGCTTTCGTTAACGGATATGAAGGTAGAGGATGGACAAGATTTTATACAGTAGCGGCTCCAGCTTTATCAAATGCTTTTAAAGCATCTGAAGGAAATGCAGAAGCTTTAGCAGTACTTAAAATTTGGAAAGTCTTCATGTACAATCAAATGGTTGATGCTTACGGACCAATTCCTTACACAGAAGCAGGAAACGGAAAGGATAAAGTTCCTTACGATAGTGTTGAATTTATCTATGCAGACTTCTTCAAATTGTTGGATGAAGCAAATGCAACATTAACTTCTACTTCTGCAACTTCAGTTGCTTCTCTTGCGCCAAACGATAGAGTTTATGCAGGAAGCGTTGACAAATGGAGAATTTTCGGAAACAGTATGAGATTGCGTTTGGCTCTAAGAATTTCTGATAAAGAGCCTGGAACTGCAAAAACTCAAGCAGAAGCTGCGGTAGCTGCAGGAGTTATGCAAACAAACGATCAAAGTGCATTCTTTAAAGCTAGTAACATTACTCCAAACAATTTAAATATGATTGTAAACAGCTGGGGTTATGTAATGACAGCTTCTATGGAAAGTATCTTAGTTGGGTACAACGATCCACGTTTATCAAAATGGTTTGCTCCGGTTTCTACAGGACCATACAGAGGAAATCCAGTTGGTGGTTTAGAAGATCAATTTGGAGCTACAGAATTCTCTAAATTCAATAATGAAATTATGGGTAATGGTTCTGCTAACACTGTTAGTGAAACTAAAAACATCGAGATCTTTATGGCTTCTGAAAACTACTTGAGTAGAGCAGAAGGAGCTTTAAATGGTTGGAACATGGGTGGAGATGCTAAAACTTTGTATGAAACAGGTATTAGATTATCTCTTGCACAATGGGGAATTACGGAGGCAGCTACAGTTAATGCTTATATCAACGGTGTTACATTGCCAACATTGCCAAACATTTTGACATTATACCCAACTTTAGATTTACAAGATATTCCAGTTAAATTGCCAGTGGCTTGGTCTGCATCTACAGCTGATCAAAGAACGCAAATTGCGGTTCAAAAATACTTAGCAATTTTCCCAGAATCTTGGGAAGCTTGGGCAGATTTACGTAGAAGCGATGCTAAAGTTATCTATCCAGTTTTAAATACTGATAACCCAGATGCTGGAGTTGGTAAATCTTTAATGAAAAGAATTATTTACACTACAAATGAGTACTCATCAAACAAAGCAGCTGTAGAAGACGGAGTTTCTAAATTAGGAGGTCCAGATTCAGGTGGAACAAGACTTTGGTGGGACACAAAATAATTAATTTGGTAAAGTAAAGAATCAACAGATTTGTTACTTGAGCAGAAGGAGAGGTAACTCTCCTTTTGTTTTATAAATAAACCAGTGAATTTTTGCCCCAGCTTTAATTCGTTACAAGCAATTATAATTTTTATTACAATAAAATGATTTTAAAGACTAAATATACTGTTGCATCTTTATTGGCTTTTTTTCTTTTTTCTAATGAAATAAAAGCACAAATAAAAGCCGTAAATATCGAAAGCAGTTATATTGCAGATCCGCCTGTTACAACCAACAGTCACGCATCGACTTTGGTAGAATATAAACCAAACGAAATTTTAGCAGCTTGGTTTGGCGGAAAATATGAAGGTGCAAAAGATGTCGGAATCTATATTTCGGCTTACAAAGACAAAAAATGGTCTTCGCCTAAAGAATTGATTCAGCCACTAATTAAAAACGGAGATACATTGCCTTGTTGGAATCCGGTTTTGTTTAAAAGCAAAAGCCAGAATTTGTATTTGTTTTATAAAATTGGAAAAAATCCGAGAGAATGGTTCGGCGCTATGATTGTTTCGAAAGATAACGGAACAACCTGGGGAGAACCAAAATATCTTCCTAACGGAATTTTAGGTCCAATTCGAAACAAACCAATTGAAACAACTCCTGGTGTAATTTTATGCGGAAGCAGTACAGAAAGTGTCAATACAGACGAATGGCGTGTGCATGTTGAAGAATATACTGAAGCAACAGATTCTTGGAAGAAAATAGCGGTAGAAAACAATCAGAATTTTGATATTATTCAGCCGACATTTTTAATTCATAGCAAGAGCGATATTCAGATGCTATCTCGAAGCAAACACAACAAAGTAGTATCGAGCTGGTCGGGAGACAACGGAAAAAGCTGGATTAGAACCAATACGATAAATGTCATCAATTCGAATTCTGGTATTGATGCTTTAACAGTCGACAAAAATTTGTTTCTATTAGTCAATAATCCACTTCCAATTGGCAAAGATTGGTTTAACGGGCGAAATATTCTAGACGTAGAATATTCTAAAGACGGTTTAAACTGGACGAAACTATTCGATCTAGAAAAACAAGAAAAAGGAGAGTTCAGCTATCCAGCCATCATTCAAACTACCGACAAAAAAATACACGTTTTGTATACTTACGATCGAAAATATATTAAACATACCTCTTTTGATTTATAATCTTGGAGTGATGGAACGCGGATCACACAGATTACTTCGTAAAGACGCGGATAAAGGCGGATTTTTTTTGTTTTCCTTTAAATAAAATCCATAAAAATCTGCGTATTCGCGAAAGCGAATCCGCGCGATCAGCGTCCCATTTTGCGTTCCATTCTATAGACAACCCATTATGAAATTAAAACTCTTCATTACAACTATTTTCTTTTGCTCCACTTTCGTGAATGCACAAATGTCGCAGACCTTTTATAAACATGATAAATATCTTTCATCAGATAAATTAGAAGGTCGCTTTCCAGGAACTAAAGGAAATAACGATGCTGCAGCATATATTAAAAAATATTTTAAAAAATTTGGTTTAAAAGAATTCGGAAAATCCTACTATCAACCGTTTCAACTTTTTGTTAAAGAACGTATCAATAAAATGAAATCCGATTCAGTTGCCACACAGAATGTCGTTGGTTACATCGAAGGTTCGGATCCAATTTTGAAAAACGAATATATCGTAATCGGAGCGCATTACGATCATTGGGGTTGGGGCGGACAAGGCTCTGGAAGCAAAAAGAAAGAAGTTTTCGCCATTCATAACGGAGCAGACGATAACGCTTCTGGAGTTTCAGCTTTGCTTTGCATTTTAGAAGAAGTTTCTAAGATGAAAGTAAAACCAAAAAGAAGCATCATTTTTATTTCGTTTAGTGGAGAAGAAGAAGGATTGTTGGGTTCAAAATATTTCATTAATCATCTTCCAGTTCCAAAAGAAGCCGTAAAAGTGATGCTGAATATGGATATGGTCGGAAGATTAAATGAGAAAAAAGAGCTTTATATGGGTGGAGCAGGAACTTTTCCGAATGGTGTAGAATTAATGAAAAAACTGCAAGAAAACAGTAGCTTAAATCCTGTGATTCACGCTGGCGATGTCGGAGGTTCCGATCATGTTTCTTTTTATAAAGAATCCATTTCTGCAGTTGGCTTCCATACAGGCGGACATCCGCAATACCACACGCCAGATGATGATATTGAACTGATTAATTCAGAAGGAGGAGCATTGGTTGCGAAGTATATTTTTAATGCCCTTATCCAAATAGCCAATTACGAAGAAGCTTTGGTTTTTATTAAACAAAATTAAAACAAAGCTATTTTCAATAAAGAATAAATTAGTTTAAAACACTAAAAAGATTCAAAAATTGCCAAATGGCGCCAACTAAATATGGTTGGCGCCATTTTTATTTACTTTATTTAAGTCTTAAATCTTAGATCACTTGCAAGATTTGGGAAGACTTTTTAAAGGTTATTTTTTAAGCTTTGTCTTTAACTATTTTAAAATAAGCATAGAACATGACAGCGTTACTATTTATAACAATACCACTTTTAGCACTTGGCGAAATATTTTTTAAAATTTGGAGAAAATCTTCTATACTTTTTTAAGCTTTCCTATTTAAATTCTAAATTGCGCCTAAGTTAAAAAACTATGGACAAATACAGCTTTTTGGAAATAGCAGCACTTATAGGAATATTTTTGGTGCTGTTTCTTGCCTTATTTTTGTTTACCGTTAAAACAAAATATAAATTAGGAAATCGCCTTCTTGCTTTCTTTCTTTTTGCTAATGCCGTAGATGCATTAAAATTTTTGATGCGTGATTTCCCTGTTAATTTCATCAATCTCGAGGCATTTCGTTGGAGTATTAACTATTTGGTTTCAGCATCATTTTATCTCTATGTATTATCGATTTGTTTTTCCAACTTTCGCTTAAAACCGAAACATTTACTACACACGATTCCGTTTGTTGCTTTCAATTTGTATTTAATGTCTGGGATATATTTTGAAGATAGGGCTGCGAAAATAAGTTTTATAAACGGTATGAGTCAGACGTTTACTATGCAGTTTTTTTATTTTCTCTTTGAATTTTTATTCCAAGTTTATTTTATCGCTTCATTTTTGGTGATTAAAAAATCTAAAACCATCTATCTCGAGAATTACACAAATCCAGATATCTCTTTGCTGGGCGCACTTTATAAAATTACAATTCTGTATTATGTTTTACATTTTATTGTGCTTTTGAGGTGGCTGGTTACTTTTATCTTTGGTTGGGGAGAAATAAGAGCTTGGATCGTAACCCTTGATGGTTTTGCATTTTTATTTTGTACCTGTTGGTATCTTTTTGTTGCGTTAAATAATCCAGAGTTTTTTAGAGGCATCAATTCTCAATTTAAACCGATTACAGATGTTGCCCCAAAACAAAAATTGTCTCCTGTAATTGATGAAGAAAAAAATAAGCAAATAGAATCTCTAAAAGATTTTATGATTAAAAATGAACCTTATCTAGACTGTTCATTAACGATTCAGGATTTGGCAGAACAATTAAAAATGCCCGTTAAAGATTTATCTACTTTAATTAACCTGTATATGAATAAGCACTTTTTTGATTTCGTAAATGAATATAGAATCGAAAAAGCTAAACAAATGCTTAAAGATCCTTTGCAAAAAGAACTTACCATTCAAGAAATTCTCTATAAGGTTGGTTTCAATTCCAAATCGTCGTTTAGTGCTTCTTTTAAAAAATATACTGGAAAAACTCCAAGTGATTTTAGAAAGCCTTCAAATTAATTCATTTTTTTCTTAGAAAAGGGTTCGACTTTTTTTAGTCGGTCGTTTATTGAGACGTTTTAAAGCATATTTGCAGCAAGTTTTAGACAATCAATCAAATTCTATCTCCGAAAAATTAATTAAAAATGAAGATCAAATTTTTATTAGTAGCAGTAATTTTATTTACAAATGCGCTTTCTGCCCAAAAATTAAATAATTTAAAAGAAGCAGAGAAAATACATCAAAATTCGACTAAACAGGAATTAGCTAATAATATCAATCAAATTGATTCTTTAATGGCAACGTGCTATGAAAGGGGTTTATTTAATGGAAATGTCCTAATCGCTAAAAATGATAAAATCATCTACCAAAAATCATTTGGTTTTACCGATGAAACGAAACAAACTGCTTTAAGCAATAATTCAATATTTAACATTGGCTCTATTGCAAAGGAATTTAATGCGGTTTCAATAATGATTTTGGCTGAACGAGGCCTTCTTAATCTGGATGACAAAATATCCAAATTTAATTTAGGATTGCCCAAATGGTCAGAAAAAATTACGATAAGACATCTTATCAATTATGCTAGCGGCATTCCTAGAATTGACCCACTTGTGCCTAAAAATGATGAGGAAGCTTGGAAAATCTTAAAAAACGGCGATAGCTTGTTGTTTGAACCTGGAACTGCTTATAGGTATGACAATAGTAATGTTTTTTTGCAAAGAAGGATTATTGAAAAGGTATCTGGAATGCCATATGAGGAATTTGTTACTAAAAATATAATTAAACCATTGGAAATGACAAATTCGGTATTTGAGCCAAAATTTGGCTACAAGAATCGAACGTCTTGTTATGATTTTGATAATTTGAAATGCCCAGAATTGGAATTTATTAGCGGATGGCTTTGGGTAGATATAAATGATCTCTATAAATGGATTAAGGCGATGAATAATAATCGTTTAATATCAAAAGAGTCCTTCTATACGCTGCTGCAAAATCCATATGCAATTGACGAAGGCGGATCACTTGGCAGATACTTTGAAAAAGATGAACTGCAGAGACACAATGGAGTATCGTATAAATTTGAATCCATTTTTTTAAACGATTTTAAAAATAAGATCACGATAATTCTATTGTCTAATAATCTAAATAGAGTTTGGGATCTAGGGCATATTATTCACAACTTAATGTTAGGAAAAGAATACGAAATCCCGAAAAAATCTATTTATCGAGCGATAAGAAAAGAAGCGCTTAATGATGTAAATAAAGGTATTGAAACATACTATTTACTCAAAAAAAGTTCTGAGAAAGAGTACAGCTTTGAGAATCCAAGTGAACTGAATACATTAGGATATGAACTATTAAGGGCTGGCAAAAATATTGAGTCAATAGAAATATTTAAATTGGCAGCAAAAGAATTTTCTACAAATGCCAATCTATTTGATAGTTTAGGGGAAGCCTATTACACAAATAAACAATACGATTTAGCATTAAACAGTTACGAAAAAGCAATACAATTTGGTGGAACAAACGGGAATGCCGAAAAAATGATAGATAAAATCAAGAAGATAAAGGACAATAATTAGGCATAAAGGCGGTGTTTATTAAATGTTATAGACACCATCTTTCATTTTAAAAGCCCATGAAGCCATGGCATCAATCACAGGCATCAAACCCGTTCCTGCATTGCTTAATCTATAGGTTACAAATGGCGGTACAACGGGTTTTGCTTCTCGAATAACCAATCCGTCTGCTTCAAGTTGTTTTAGATGCTGAATAAGCATTTTTTCTGTTACAGCCGGAATTGCTCTTTTCAATTCGCTGTAACGTTTATCTCCAGTCGATAAATGATATAAAATAATAGGTTTCCAGTAGCCTCCAATTTTCTCCATAACAAAAGTTACAGGACATTTTTCCAATGCATACTGCTTGTTTTCCTGAATAGTAGACGATTCTTTAATTGCTGCCATGATACATACTTTAGGGTAAGTACTTGTATAAAAGTAAGTACAAAGATACCTTTGTATTATTAAATAAAAAAACATTTTAAGATGAAAATTATAATCACAGGTTCATTAGGAAACATAGGAAAGCCTTTAACGGCACAATTAGTACAATCAGGACACAACGTAACGGTTATTAGCAGCAATGCAGATCGTAAAGAAGCTATTGAGAATTTAGGAGCAAAAGCCGCAATAGGTTCAGTTAGCGATGCTGATTTTCTTTCTAAAACTTTTGCAGATGCAGATGCTCTTTTTGCAATGACACCTCCAAACATGGGCGGAGTAAATATTATTAAAAACACTACCGATGCTGGTACCGCTTTCGCGAAAGCGATTCAGTCAGCCAACATTAAAAGAGTAGTAATGCTAAGTAGTATTGGAGCCGATTTACCAACTGGAAACGGACCAATTGCAGGTTTGCATAATATTGAGAAGATTTACGAGAAATTAGATACTTCTATCACGTTTTTAAGAGCAGGATATTTCTACATTAACTTCTTCAACGATATCCCGATGATAAAAGGAGCGGGGATAATGGGAGCTAATTTCCCAGCATCAAATCGTATTCCGTTAGTGCATCCAGAAGATATTGCAACGGCTGCGGCTGAAGAATTGCAGAAAACCCAAGAAGGCAAAAACATTCGATATATTATTAGTGATATAAAAACACCTGCAGAAATTGTAAAAGCATTTGGAACTGCGATAGATAAACCAGAACTTCCGTGGATTGAATTTACAGACGAACAATATTTTGGAGGAATGACGCAAGCTGGTGTTCCAGAAGAAATGGCTGGTTTATATACCGAAATGGGAACAGGATTAAGAAACGAAACCATTGCTGCCGATTTCTTAAACCATGATGGCAAAGTTGATGGTAAAATCAAATTAGAAGATTTTGCTAAAGAATTTGCTTCAAAATTCTAATCAATAAAAAAACATTCCGCTTACTAAGAATAGAAGCGGAATGTTCCAATTTTAAAAAAAAATCTCAAAATGAGAATTGTTCACAGGCTGTTTTCACAGTCCGTATTTTTTAGAATACCCCAATGTAGTGGTTTCCTGGTTTGTTTACCAATTTGGCTCCTTTAGTAACTTTTCCAGAAGGAATATCAATTACATAAATGTTACCGTCTTTTCCAACAGGAGTAACAGCGATATAGAAACTGTTTCCATCAACAACAAAACCTTGATATTGTCCAAAATCTAAGTCAGCATCATAGTCAATTCCTTCTACTTTTTGAGCCGTTCTTGCGTTCAAATCCAATCTCGCTAAGTAACCTTGGTTAGTTCCTTCGAAAGTATATACAGCATAAGCAATTCCGTTTCCTGCATATCTCCAAGCATCAATGTAACTTCCTTTTACGCCTAAAGCTGTATCTAAACTAAAAACATAATTATCATCGTATTGATTGTTTTGGTTAATTCTTAAAATATAAGAACCTTTTTGCGTGTCTCTTTGAGTAGCTTGGTAAATATTTCCATCAGTTGCCACAAAGCTGTTGAAACTTCTGTAACCGCTAGTATCGCCAAAAGCAACTTTTGAAGTAATTACAACTGGATTTTCTAAAGAAGGATAATCAACAATAACAGATTTTGAACCTAAACGTGTAAAAGAACTTTCGTTTTTTGTCAAGTCATTTAGATTTGTTTTACGCATCCATGTTCCAATAATTAATTTGTTTCCTGCTTTGTTCAATGTTGGCGCATCCAAACGGAAAATATGATGTCCTTGCGCTTCTTCTTCAGCAGTTAATGGAATATCGTATTGTTTGTAAGCAGAAATTAAAGTTTGCTTCATATCTAAAGACAATACAGTAGCTTTCCCTCTTGTATTTTTATAGCTTTTATCTTCGTTTAGGTTAACAACTGGAGTTGCTACGTTTACAGCAACACCTGTTTTGTCACCATCAAAAAGTTTTACCCATCTCGGTGTTACACCTGCGTATTGAGAGATATTAACTTTAGCATCAGACTGTGTAAAATTGTTTCCACCGTTTACTTTATACGTCATAAACTCACCGCCATTTGCGCCATTATAAGTAATGTTGAAAAGTGTAGTTCCGTCTATAGAAGATTGCAAACGAGCTGTTCTGCTAGATTGAACAGGAGTACCATTATCGTAAACATTTACAGAAAAATTAGGATCAATCGCATTTTCTTTACTGATCGCATAAATTTTAGTTCCGCCATTTCCATCACCTGGATCTGTCTGCATTACTGCTCCTGCAACCGTAATCCAACGGCCGTCTGTTACAGGATTTACGGGTTCTGCACTTTTATTATCGTCGCTGCTGCAAGCTGTTGTAAATGCAAACGCACCAACTAGTAAGCTAGATGTAAATAATTTAAATGTGTTTTTTTTCATTTTTATAGTATTTAAAAATTAGTTATTTATTGAATGATTAAAATTTATTTAAGGTATAGTTGAGTTTTAAATAAAAAGCTCTTCCAGGTTTTTGAGCTGCGAAATTGTCATAAACCTGTTCGTCGAATACATTTCGGGCATCAAAACTTACCGTGAATTGCTTGTTCGGAAAAACATAGCTCAAACCTAAATCTTGAGGAAATTGCGCTGTTGTTTTATCGGTTTCCAACCACGAAGTATAAAACGGCGCGACATAACCGCAGTAGTAATACAGATTCAATTCTGATTTGCTCTGAATTACATTTCTAAAATTGTACTGAAGATTGGCATTTAAATTAAAGAAAGGCTCATTTGGAAGCTGTTTGTTGTAATTGGGCAGAACGTTTCCGTTTTTATCGTATTTGTCTTTAAATAGCGAATTGAATTTGGAAAGATTCATCCCTGCAAAAAAACGATTGTGATAAGAATATTGGAAAGAAGCTTCAAAACCTACAGATTGCGCTTTTCCTAAATTGACAAATGGAGAAGCTTGAATGGCTTCATTGACACGATCACTAATTTGGCGGACAATTTTATCCTCGGTATTTCTCCAAAAAGCATTTCCAGAAACCGTAAGTTTATGATTATTCATTTCGTACGGACCAAAACGAAGACCTGCATTAAAATTATTGCTCTGTTCCGGTTTTAATCCAGAATTACTAATGATATTCTCTCCAGGATTACCAAAAATTTCATTTTCGGAAGGAAGCCTGATTGCTTTTTCAGCCGACCCCATTACCATTACTTTTGGAAGAATAGAATAGGAGGTAGCCATTCCGTAACCCGTATAATTTGTTTTTTTTGAAGTAACCACTTCTTTTACCACATTCTGACCATTTTCAGTTACAACTTGAGGATCTCTCTGCTCATTTTTCATGTTGTAATTTTTAACGAAAAGATTCGCCCTCAATCGAGATTGAAAAGCAGTCATTTCGTAAGCAAATGAAGAAACCGTTTTGGCTAAATCTCTCGTAATGATAAAATCTCTTGTAATTTCTGGTTTCATTTCATCATAATCATTTCGATCCAATATATAAGTCATGACATTTACAAGAATCTTATGATTTTCGGTAATCGAATAACTTAATCCCGCTCGAGTATTAAAAACATCCGACTTCATGTGGTTAATGGTTGGTGCGCCTTGCTGAGCTCCCGTATTGGTTAAAATAGGCTGACCATAAAGACCAAGTGCTTTTTCGCCATTCCAATTGTAATTCCATTTTACCGTATCGTTGATTACGTCATTTCTATGGCTGTAAACAGAGATAAGAGAAAAGTCAAGGTTCTTAATTAGGAAGTTTCTTTTGCTGTAATTCAGACTAAAAACATTTGCGGCAGACTCGCTAAAACGACCTTTATAAGGTTTAGTCATATATTGCCCATGCTGAATCTGATTGTAATCTTGAGATCCATTGTAGCTAATAAGAAGATTATCTGCCCAATCTACATTAGTATAACCAGCTTCTAATCTTCCTCCAAAAGAACGATACATGCTTTCAAATCGTTTGGCGCGAATATATTCGTAACGTCCGTTTGGCGCTATGTTGTAAACCCATTTTCCCCAAACTTCATAATCATTGTCTGAGTAGTTTTGAAAGGCGTTTGCTTTTACAGTAAATCCGTTTTTGTCTCTAAAAGAAGCATTTACATTAGATTGGACAGTATTGAAAGAACCATAAGAAACAGAAGCATTTAAGCTATTTTTAGCACCTTTTTTCAAAACTACATTAATAGCACCGCCAAGAGAATCATCTGCCAAATAAGCAGGAACAACACCTTTAAAAACTTCAATTCTTTCAATTAAAGCAGGCGGAATACTATTTAAGCTAAACGAGGCTCCATAAGTTTGAATTGGAACACCATCGATAAAAATTCGAATCGCATTTCCAGACATTCCGTTAATATTGTAAGTAACAGCAGAACCCAAACCTCCATTTTGTCTGATTCTAACACCGCCTGAGCGATCCAATAAATCGTTGGTTTGCAAGTTTCTTTTTGCGGCTTCTTGCGTTTCGATAATATTAACCGCAAAGCCTTTTTCTATAATTTCTTTTTTGAAAGTTTTTTTCTCAATTTTTACTTCTTTAAGCGCCTTCGGATCTGTTAGTTTTTCTAACGAAATATTGATCTCGTGCAACGGACGGTTAACCGAAATATTTACTGTTTTCGGTTTCGCTTCCATAGAAGAAATTTCTAAGTTGTAGCTTCCGTAAGCCAAACCTTTTATTTCAAATTGACCGTCATTATCAACAACGACAAATTTCTTTGTTCCAGCAATTTGAACCGAAGCTCCAAAAGCGGTTTCGTTATTAGTAAAATATACTTTTCCTGTAATTTTACCGGTTTGTGACCAAGCTGAAATGGTAAATAAAAAGAGTAGTAAAGTTGTTCTCATATTGAGTCTGCGTGTAAAAGTGCTGCAAACTTATACGATAATTTAAATTTAATCTAAATAAAACAATTAGAAGATTATTAGAATTGCTAGGTGGGTTCTAATGTTGTTTTAATGTTAACTGTTGGTTGTAAAATGTAAAAGGTGAAATTTGCTCTACTTGTCTTTTTGAGTGAAGTCGAAAAATGTGCGCAAAGTATTTTTTTCTAATGGAAATGAAATAATCTCGCAAAGGCGCAAGGTCGCAAAGTTTTATTTTAAGTTTTTTGTCGCAAAGTTTGTCATTTCGACGAAGGAGAAATCTCCGCAAGTAGCTCCGCAATAATAAGCCAATCTTTGTAGAGTTTCTCGCGGAGATTTCTCCTTCGTCGAAATGACAAGTTTGTGTGAAAATATTTTTGGGAAAACTTAAACTCCGTGCCTTAGCGACTCTGCGAGATTAAAAAAAGAATCTATAACTTCGTTCAGAAAAACAAAGAATGGCACAATTAACCATTCACCATTAATAATTTACAATTTATAGGAAAAGTTTTTAGACTTAACCACTTTCCCTTTATCTGTAATCATGACACAACTGTAATCAGGGAATTTTTGAAGTAAAAGCAAACCTTCTTTTTGGCCTAAAACCATCATCGAAGTGCTTAATCCATTGGCGGTTTCGGCGTTCGGACCAAAAACGGTTACGCTGCATAAACCGGTTGCAGGATAACCAGTTGCAGGATTTATAATATGCGAATAACGTTTTCCGTTAAAAACAACGAACTTTTCATAGCTGCCAGAAGTTGTTACAGCGCCTTCTTTTAGTGGAACAGCGGCCAAAATCTTTTCAGGCATAAACGGATTCGTAATTCCGATTTTCCAATCTTTTCCGTTGGGTTGTTTTCCCCAAGTGCTCATATCTCCAGAACCATTTATAATTCCGGCTTGAGCACCTTTTGCAATCATCATGGAGCGGCATTTATCGGTTGCATAACCTTCGCCTAGAGCGCCAAAACCAATTTTCATCCCTTTTAATTTCAAGAAAATAGTCGATGCTGCGCTGTCTAAAATAATGTTTTTATACCCAACTTTCTCGACCGATTTTTTTATGGCTTCCGCCGAAGGCATTTCTTTCAGCGAACCGTCAAATTTCCACACTCGGTCTAAAGCGGCAAAACTAACGTCGAATGCGCCATTGGTAATTTCAGAAAGTTTAATCGCTCTTTGTGCCAGTTCAAAAACTTCTCGATCTACTTTTATGGGTTTTATTCCTGCATTTTGATTGACTTCAGAAACCTGAGAAGTGGGTTTCCAATCGGAGATTAAGTTCTCAATTCGAGTAATTTCACCAATTACAATATCAATGTTTTGTTCTGCCGAAAGCGAATCTTTATCAACAATACTAATATCAAAACGTCCGCCCATAAGCAAAGTCGTTCTTTTTCGTAATACTTGCGAATGCATTGATAAACAGCAAGTAATTGCAAAAAGGAATGAAATTTTATAGGTGAATAATTTATGCATAAAAGTCTAGTTTAAAGTCAAAAGTCGAAAATAAAATGTCAACAATCAGCAATCTAAAATCTAAAATCAACAATCTAAAATCAACAATCTAAAATAATTAATAGCAGTCCGTTAAAAATTGTTTGTTGGCTTTATATTCTTCAAGTGTTTTTAATCCTTTTGATAGGCATAATTCGCTTAAAATTGCTTCAACATCTTTCTGCATCGCAAGCGAACCGCAAATCATAATGACACCATCTTTTTTCAATAAATTCGTAAAGAAAGAAGAATCTCTTTTTATTAAGTCCATCACATAAATATGTTCTGCTTCACGCGATAAAGCGACATGAAAATTATCCAGATATTCTTTTTGCATCATTATAGCTGCAAACTTTTTATAAGCCATTAAAGTTGGCGTTTCCATTCTAAAGCCACTATAAAGATGAAGTTCCTGTTTTGCTTTGTTTTGTTCGATCATTCCTAAGAAAGGAGCAATTCCCGTCCCGTTAGAAATAAAAGCCACTTTTTGCGCTTTTTTCGGAAGATGGAAAGCAGGATTTTTTACAATCTGAGCTTTTATAACATTTCCAGGTTCTAAAGCATTCAAAAAACCAGAACCCAATCCGTTTGGATGAAGTTTTACAACTAATTGAATATTTCCAGAATGATTTCCGATCGAGTAGAGGCGTTCTCTAGAATCGTTTGCAGGATAAATGGCTAATAAGTCACCTGAACTAAATTTTGCTCTTGAACTAGCTCTTAAAGTCAGAATAAAAGTATGTTCAGTTTCAGAAATTGGCGTTTTATCCAAAACCATTAATTTTTGCAGACCTTTCGGAACATGATTGTATAATGATGGAGTTGTAGCTAAAGGAATTCCTGTTTTCTCGCTCCATAATTTTACCCATTCCACAAACTCAACAGCCGATTTATCATTTACAGTCTGTAAATCCAAATAACGATCTGCCCATTTTTGCTTTCCAAGAAGCTGATCAATTTCAATAGCAAATTGGCAAAAATCTGGATATGATTTAGAACCAAAACCAACCACTGAAAAATGAATGTTGTGATCTTGATTTTGTTTTTCTACTAAAGTTTTCAATTGTGTTCCGTTAGAAGGCGCGTCTCCTAAACCGTGAGTTGACGTAAAAACAATAATATGCTCTGCTTTCGGATAAGTAGCATATTTATTCAATTCGCTAACAAAAACTTTTTGTCCGTGATTGATTAATTGTTTTTGAATTGAATTGGCAAATCGGAACGTGCTTCCGTTTTCAGAACCAACCAAAAGAATAAAAGTGCTTTCGCTGGCTTTAAACTTATTCTTGATTCGGCTTGATCTTCTTTTTAAAGTAATGGCAAAACCAGAATAAATAAAGAACAAAATATTGATGCAGGCAATTCCTAAAATTACTGCCCAGATTACGTTAATTCTTCCTGTATGTAGATCTAAGCTTAATGCCGCAAATTGAGCGGTCATTGGCGAAAGCTTTTCAGAAATTACAGCCCCCGTAGCCTGATTGACTTCAACTTCTCTGTCTTTCAGTTCGATGATGTAATATTCTTCTGGATCATCAGTAAAAGGAAATTCGATCTTTTTTACATCAGATAATAAAGTGGTATTAAAAATGGAAGTGGTTTTGGCTTTATCTGAAAGTTCAGTTTTTACAGGTTTTGCTTTTTCTTCACCCATAAAGAAATTGAATCTCTCTAATGATAAATAAGTTCCTGTAAGCGAAATAATCAAAATCGGAATTAAAGCCAATCTTCCTAAAAGCACATGGTAATATTGTGCAAAGTACTCTTTGATTATTTTAGAAAAGAAATTTCGGATGCCGCGTTGTCTTTTCAAGACCAACACGAAACCCGAAATTGATATTAATAGCAAGCAAAAAGAAATGACACCCACAAAAAATCGTCCTGCTTCATGAAGAAACAGCGAACGATGCAAACTTGTAATCCAGTTAATGAATTCGCTTTTCTTTGCAGGAGTTCCTAATACTTTTCCAGTTTTTGGATTGATGTATGCTTTAACGTCATTTCCATCATCATCAATGGCTTCAAGCGTTACAAACTGATTGTAATCTACGCTCAATTCTGTAATTTCAGCATACTCTTTCTTTAAAATGGACAGCGTTTCGCCTAAAGTTATTGTATTAAAATCTTCTGCTTTGTACGGAAGTGATTTTTCCTGAACCGCATCGATGGCCAGAATGATTCCTGTTACCGAAGCCAAAAGCAAAAAAACAGAAGAAAATAAGGCCAAAGCCAAGTGTGCGTAACGCCAAAAAGAAAGAGTCATTGAATGTATTCTAGAAATGTAATCGGATTATATTTTGCTTAATCTTACGTATTTGATGTAGCCTTTACCATCTGTTTTTGCAGCAAGACCTTCAGTGGTAAGCGGCACTTCAAGATCGCTTACATAATATTTCTGATCTTCTACAGCAGATTCAAAACGTAATTTGTAGCCTTTATTAATTTTAGAATTTTCAATTTCGATTGTAGTAACACTACGATCTCCGCCCGTTACAGAAGCACCTGTTTTTGCGCTAATATCATCTGATTTTGCAGTATGAAATTTATTCCATTCCTTTAAAGATTTGTACCATTTTTTGTCATCGCCCATTACGTAAAGCGTTTTTTCGTACTCGTTAGCCGAATTAACAAGAGAAACAACGATATAGGCACCTTCTCCCATATAGTTATTCATTTGCAGCATAATCTTGTATTTGCTTGATTGCGCCTGAGATTGGAAAGAAAATAAAAAAATAAAAGCACTTGTAAGAGCAATTTTTAATATTGATTTCATTTGAAATTATGTATTTGTGTGGATTTGTAATGTGAAATCCCAAATCCCAAATGTAAAGTTTGGAATTTGGAATTTCAAATATTGATTATTAATTAATTGTTTATTTTAAGAATTCAACAGAAACGTTGTTTTTAGTTAGAAGCTCATTCTCTTTCGCCAAGGCGTAAGCCGTTTCGTCAAACTCTGTGCTGATGTCTTTTTTAGCTCCAGCAGAAACTAAATATTTTAAAATAGCATCATCTTTAGAAGTCATCGCCGCTCTGTGCAAAGCAGTTAAACCATCTTTGTTTTTAGCGTTGATGTCCACTTTTAAATCAGTGATTTTTTTAAGTAGTGAAACATCATTTTTAGTAATTGCTAAATGATACAAAGTGTTCCCGTCTTTTTGAGGAGCTGCAAGGTTTAATCCTTTGTCTTGAAGTAATTTTGCTTTAGCATCAAAAGGATCTGTTGCAGCCTTTTCTCTACCTGCAGGACGATAAGATTGTACAAGATAAACACCTAAGTTGTTACCGTCTTTATCTTTTACGTTTACATCTGCTCCTTTAGCTAAAAGTAAATTTACAGCATCTGGAGATCCGTTTCTAACAGCAAAAGTCAAAGCAGATTCGCCTTTTAAATTTTGAGCATTTATGTTTTTTACAGAAGGAAGAAACAATTCTAAAACAGCTGTTTCTCTAGCTCCAGCTGCTATCATAACTGGCGTATTTCCTTCTTTATCGGCTTTGTTTACATCAACACCTTTTCCTAGGAAATATTTAATGATTTCTGTCTGATTTGGTTTATTAGCCAAAAAGTGAAATACATTTTGTCCTGCTTTGTTTTGAGCCGTCGCTTTAATTTTTACTTCTTCAACCAAATATTTATAAGTTTCTAAAGTATTCGTTTCTCTACGGCTTCCTTGAGCCGCAAATAAAAGTGCATCGCTAGTTGGTTTAATTCCTTTTTCTAAAAGTTTTTTCAAAAGAGCAATATTTCCAGATCTTGCTGCATAAGAAAAAGCGGTATTTCCGTCATTATCTACATCTTTTAAAGACATTCCTTTAGTAGAAAAATAGTCAGCTGCTTTTAAGTCTTTATCAGATGCAATCGCCAAAAGTAAAAGATTGGCTCCATTCGCATATTTTTTTGTCGGATTAAGTCCAGCTTTGAAGAACGCATCGTACATCGCTGGAGCTGATTGACCGTTTGAAGCAGCGAAATCAGCAGGTGCAGTTCCGTGGCTGTCTTCAAAATTCACATCAGAACCTTTAGCAATTAAATATTGAACCAATTCGGTATTTCCCCTATAAGCAGCCCAGTGCAAGTAGATACGATTATCGTGAGTTAATTTTGTAATTGAATTTCCTGGCTGTTCTACTAAAAATTTGATTGTGGCAAAAGGCGCATCATTATTAATAGCTAATGTAGTAACGTCAAATGCGTTTGCATTGGCTTCAGCTGGATTATTTCCTTTCGCAATTTCTGCCTGAACCGTTTCAACAGTTGGAGAAGTTTTCCAAAAAGCAGCATCTAGCAACGCATTTTTTTGCTGCGCATTTACAAATAAAGTAGCAGCAAATGCAAAAGAAACAAAAAGGTTCTTTTTCATATTTTGATAATTTATGGTTATTGAATTGTACAAGATTAATTTATTTTTTCGGGAATGTTTTTTATTCTATTTAGAATAAATAAAAATAAAGACAAATGTAAAAATTAATATTCTTAAACCAAGAATTATTTGCTGTAAAAAGGCATTTTGAGTGTAGTTTGTTCAAAAATTAAGGATTGCTTAAGCAAATTTTAATTTTCTTTTAATTTTATTTGTTTTTAGAGAAGTGTCAATTTCCAATGTGCTCGAAAAGGGTTTGATATTTATCTCCGAGTTTTTTCTTCAATCGTTGTTTCGATTTTTTAACGGCTTCGTTGGTAATACCAAGCAATTCAGCGATTTCATTATTGCTGAAATTCAGTTTTTGCAATAGTAAAATTCGCTTATTAGAATCGGTAATTTCTGGAAAATCTTCTTGCACGAGGTTATAAAAATCCGGATACTCTTTTTGAAATTGTTTTTTAAAAGCATTCCAGTTGCTATCAGTCATTAGATGAGATTCTAACAAAGCATTCAATTTGCCATTTTCTTTTTCTAAATAATAAGAAGATGATTTTTTGATGTTTTCGATTGCCGTTTTCAGATTTTTTATCTGCGTGTTTTTTTCTTTTAAATACTGAACTTGGGCGTTTAAATCTTCTCTAACTTCTGATAGTTTTTGCTCGGCTTTAACTTTCTTATGTTCCAAAGCAGCCACTTCTTCTTCGTATTGAAGCTGACGGTTTTTATATTGTTTTCTAAAAAATAAAAATACTAACAAGGCAACACAAGAAAGCATTGTAAATATAATAATGTACAAGTTCTTTAGCGTAGACTCATAATTGATTTCCTTTTTTGCAGTAGCAATCTTTTTCTGGAATTTTGTTTTTTCAATAATCCAATTGGCCTTGTCTATAGCAAGATCGCCGTCTTCATTTTGCAGTGATTCTTCCAAAACAAGCATTCTTCTTCTTAAAACCAATTCGTTTTCTGTCGAATTTTGGAGTTTTAAAATCTCCAATTTCAGTTTAATAATCTGGAGTTCCGATTTTTTAAAATACGATTTTGAAATTGCAATGCGTTCCGCATTTTTTAATGCTTCTTTTGCGTTTTCAAGCTGTTTGTCTGCAATATATACTTCAGCCAAAACGATCGAAGCATACATTGTATTTTGATTACTTTTATATTCATTAGAAATTTGAATATCCTTTTTCAAAAGATCAATTGCAGTTTTAAAATCGCCTTTTTTCTTAGCAATTAAAGCCAAGTCGCCAAGTGCTTTGGCGTAACGAACCTTGTCATTAATTTCTAATGAAATTGCGGCTGTGTTTCTTAAATAATTTTCTGCCTGTTTAAAGTCTGCTAAATATAAATAAGTGGCGCCAATAGCATTCAGGATACTAACATATTCAGAAGTTTTTTTGGCAGATAAATTTTCGGCTAATTTTAGATAATGCAAAGCCGTTTTGTAATCGCCAAAAGTTTGCAGTATCCATCCTATTTTTTTGAATGTTTCGTCTGCAAGAATAATTTTTTCTGTAGGCAGTTCTTTGGTTTTGTCAATTACCTCTAATAAAAGCGGCGTTAAATCGACTAAATTGCGATAATAGTACAAATAACTAATGTAATTGAACTGCGACCAGATTTCTAACGAAAGATTTTTTGACGCTTTGGCTTTTTTAATAGATTGTAGATAATAATGGTCGCTGGTTTTATTTATAGAATTGTAAAAGTTGCTGTAACCATTTGCCAGCAAGCCTTCGTATACAATTTGATATTTTGGTACTTTTCTTAGAGGTTCTAGATAATTTTTTAATGCTAAAGTATCATTGCCAAAAGTTTTTTCTTGTCGAAGTATAAATTCGATGTCCTTAATATTATTATTTGAGGCATTAATTTTCAGTTTTTGTGCATTTATAAAAAATGCGAAGAAGAATAAACCGATGCAGTATATTTTTTTGGCGGACATTAATTTGTGTTTGGCGAATGTATTTGGTGTAGTAAAAATAGTAAAAAATATTTTTTCTGAAAATGATAAAAGAATAAGAGTGGTTTGAAAGATTTGAAATTGATTTTTAAAACGGATTCAAATAGATTTTTGTCTTATTTTTCTTTTTTATGCCGAACGAGTCTGTTTTTTCAAAATAAAGATTTTTCAGCATGTTTTTTATTCGAAGAATAGGTTTTTAAAAGGCAGTGATTTATTTTGGGGTCTTACTTGTTGTTTGCAAAATGTTGATGTGTAGTTGTTTATCTTTTTTAAGATAGCTTTTTTCTTAAATATATTATTTAGAATAATTATTAATAACTGACGTTTTTTTCAATTGAAATTATTCTTCAAATTTCCATTTTCAAAAAGTGACTGTTGATAACTGTTTTCGTTTCTGACCCAAAAATGCAGCCTTTTTCATGTTGATAACTTGATATTAATTTTAGTGAAACTGCTAGTTCATTGTCAATTACAGAACATTATTTTCATGTTGATAAAATTTGCTAAATCCTGATTTTTTGAAGTTTTAAAACTGTTGATAATTGGACAGATTTTTAACATCTAAAACTAGACAAAAGAATAACTGTGGGTTAAATTTGTAAGTATAGAAATCACGCTAATACCTCCCCCAAAATAAGCGCTCGGATTTCTATTTCAAAATAGTCACTTAAAACTCTATATATATGTCAATTTTTGATAAAAGAATCAATTATAAACCTTTTGAATATCCAGAGGTTCTGCAATTTACCGAAGCTATTAATAAAGCTTATTGGGTACACACTGAAGTAGATTTTACTGCCGATACGCAAGACTTTCATGCGCATTTGGATTTGGCAGAAAAAACGGCAATCAAAAACAGTTTATTGGCAATTGCACAGATTGAGGTAGCTGTAAAAAGTTTTTGGGGTAATATATACGAGCATTTTCCAAAACCAGAATTCAACGGATTGGGAACTACTTTTGCTGAATGTGAATTTAGACATTCTGAGGCGTATTCTCGTTTATTGGAAGTTTTAGGATATAATGATGAATTTGAAAGATTGTTGGATGTTCCTGTAATTCGCAGACGTGTAGATTATCTTTCGAATGTATTGAAAGACACAAAATCTCAGGACAACAGAAAATACATGGTTTCGCTGATTTTGTTCAGTATTTTGATTGAAAACGTTTCTCTTTTCAGCCAATTTGCCATTTTATTATCGTTTACAAGATTTAAAGGATATATGAAGAATGTGAGCAATATTATTGCTTGGACTTCAATCGACGAACAAATTCATGCCAATGGCGGAATTTTTATCATTAATAAAATCCGTGAAGAATTCCCAGAATATTTCGATGCTGAAACTTTGGAGTTAATTAGAGAAACTGTTAGAGAATCTATTACTGTTGAGGCCGATATTTTAGATTGGATTTTTGAAAACGGTCCAGTTGAAACGATAAACAAAGAAGATTTGGTAAACTTCATGAAATTTAGAATTGATGAAAGTTTGAAACAAATCAATATCGAAACGATTTTTAATGTTTCTCCAGAAGAGTATTCAAAAATGACTTGGTTTGAAGAAGAAGTTTTTGCAAATAGTCTAGATGATTTCTTTGCGAAACGACCTGTAGAATATACTAAACACGATAAAAGTATCACAGCAAACGACCTTTTCTAATACAAGCCCATAATAATATGAATACGATAGACACAAACCCAGCAAATAATTTTGAGCCACAAGCCGACAGTAAAATGTGGTGGAAAAACTCTGAAAGTGAACAGATTTTAAACCGCGGTTATCTTTTAAAAGGAGAAACTGTAGAAGGAGCAATCGATAGAATTTGTACTGCTGCAGCGAGAAGGTTATACAAACCAGAATTGAAAGAATCTTTCATGGAAATGATCGAAAGAGGCTGGATGAGTATCAGTTCGCCTGTTTGGGCCAATATGGGAACAGAAAGAGGATTGCCAATTTCTTGTTTTAATGTGCATGTTCCAGATAAAATTGAAGGAATTACGCATAAGCTTGGAGAGGTAATTATGCAAACCAAAATTGGAGGCGGAACTTCTGGTTATTTTGGTGAATTGCGTGAGAGAGGAAGTGCTGTAACTGATAACGGAAAGAGTAGTGGAGCGGTTAGCTTTATGAAGCTTTTTGACACGGCTATGGATACGATCTCTCAAGGTGGAGTTCGTCGTGGTGCGTTTGCCGCTTATTTGGATGTGGATCACCCAGATATCGAAGAGTTTTTGAAAATAAAAAGTATTGGAAACCCAATTCAGAACTTGTTTACTGGAATCTGTGTACCAGATTACTGGATGCAGGAAATGATTGATGGTGATGCAGAAAAAAGACAAGTTTGGGCTAAAGTATTAGAAAGCCGTCAGCAGAAAGGTTTGCCTTATATTTTCTTTAGTGACAACGTAAATAAAAATAAACCGCAAGTATATAAAGATCAGAATCTAAGAATCAATGCAAGTAATTTATGCAGTGAGATTATGCTTCCGTCAACTCATGATGAATCGTTTATTTGTTGTCTTTCTTCTATGAACTTGGAATTGTATGATGAATGGAAAGACACTGAAGCGGTTAAATTAGCGATCTTTTTCTTAGATGCTGTTTTACAAGAATTCATCGAAAAAACGGAGGGTAATTATTATCTTTCGGCAGCGAATAAATTTGCTAAAAGACACCGTGCATTAGGTTTAGGAGTTTTAGGATGGCATTCTTATTTGCAAAAAAATATGATTCCATTTGAAGGAATGGAAGCTAAAATGAAAACGACAGAGATTTTCAAACATATTAGTGATAAAGCCGATAAAGCAAGTCAGGAATTGGCTAGAATTTACGGAGAACCAGAATTGCTAAAAGGTTACGGAAGACGTAATACTACCACAATGGCAATTGCTCCAACGACATCTTCATCAGCAATTTTAGGACAAACTTCGCCAGGAATTGAGCCTTTCAGCAGTAATTATTACAAAGCTGGATTAAGCAAAGGTAATTTTATGCGTAAAAACAAATACCTTAAAAAACTGTTGGAAGAAAAAGGTTTGGATAACGAAGAAGTTTGGAGAGGAATTATGCTAAACGGAGGAAGTGTTCAGCATATGGAACAATTGACGAGAGAAGAAAAAGATGTTTTCAAAACATTTAAAGAAATCAGTCAGTTAGAAATTGTACAGCAAGCAGGAATTCGCCAGAAATTTGTTGATCAAGGGCAAAGTTTAAATCTTAATATTCCAGCGGAATTGGCAATTAAAGATGTAAACCGCCTAATGATCGAAGCTTGGCAACAAGGAGTAAAAAGTTTATACTACCAAAGAAGCCAAAGTGTTTCAAAGGAATTAGTAACAAGTCTTGTTTCTTGCAGCAGTTGTGAATCATAAAAATCATAAAGCCAAATCTTAATTGATTTGGCTTTTTTTTATTTTAAAATGCGTTGAAATGTCTCTCGCAGATTTGGCAGATTTAAACAGATTTTTATTTAATGTATTTCCATGCAGTTTGTCATTCCGAGGAACGAGGAATCTCACTAGAAATTCCGCAATTTATTTCCATGCAGTTTGTCATTCCGAGGAACGAGGAATCTCCACAAGTAACTCCTCAATCAATAAAAAACTAAACCTTAGACTTCAATCGACTCAACGTCTCCTGAGAAACATTAATATAAGAAGCCACAATTTTATTCGGCAGCCTTTTCACTATCGCAGGATTTATCTTCAAAAGCTGATTATATCGTTCCAAAGCATCCATAGTGGTAAAAGACATTAAACGATTGGCATTATTGACATACGCTTTCTCCAAATAACTGCTGTAAAACTCACGCCATTTTGGAATAATTTTCATCAAATGGTTAAAATCTTCATGAGAGATAGCCAGTAATTCCGATTTCTCAACCACTTGAATGCTTTCTAAAGCTGGCATTTTCGTAATAAAACTAACTAAAGCCGTTGCAAACTGATTTTCAAAAGCAATGTATCGAGTGGCATCTTTTCCTTCTTCATTAATAAAAAAGATTCTTAAGCAACCTTTTGCCACAAAGAAAGTTTCTTGACTAATTTGTCCTTGTGCTAACAAAATCTCATTTTTTCCTTTTTTTACAAGTTTAAAATAGGAAAGAATGGTCTCTAAATCTTCATCAGAAACGTCAATGCTTTTTCGTATGGAATTGCCAAGCTGTTCGTATATCATTTAATTATAATCTCTAACGAATTTGCGGTAATACAAAATATCTTCAATAGATAAAACTATCAAATCGTGTTCTTGTGCAAAGCTAACAATTTTGTCTAGTTTAGCCATACTTCCGTCTTCGTTCATTAATTCGCAAAGAATAGCTTCGGGTTGTAAACCCGCTAATTTCATTAAATCTACACTGCCTTCAGTATGGCCATTTCTTCCTAAAACACCTTTGTCATTCGCTCTAAGCGGAAAAATATGTCCTGGTTTTGCTAAATCTTGTGATTTTGCATTTGAAGCAATTGCTGTTTTTATAGTAGTAATTCGATCTTTGGCAGAAACGCCAGTTGTAACTCCGTTTTTAGCTTCTATAGTAATCGTAAAAGGAGTTTGAAAACTGCTTGTATTTTCTTTTACCATATATGGAAGTTCTAGTTCGTCAGCTTTTTCATTTGTTAGACAAAGACAGACAATGCCGCTGCATTCGCGAATCATCAATGCCATATCTTGAACATTCATATGATGAGCAGAAAAGATAAGATCTCCCTCGTTTTCGCGGTTTTCATCATCCGTCACGAGAACACCTTTTCCGATTTTAAGCTGTTCCAAAGCATTTTCAACACGTTCTTTACTCGAAACCCCAAATTGCACCAACGGATTTAATTCTGTACTTATCATAAAACCTTTTTTAGAAATAATAAAAAGCAAATCTAGACTTGTTTGAAACCAAAAAGTTTGATGTAAGTCAATAAATTGATATTCTATTTTTTTAATGTTAATCTAATTTAGTTGTCATAAAATCTTAATTTAGTGGCCAAATTACATAACCCAAAACTTTATAAAATACCACCTCAAATGGAGAATATTACCGTTATTATAATGCTGCTTTTTGGCGTTGCTTTTCTTAGTCTTGTGAGTAAAAGATATAATTTCCCGATTCCAATTGTTTTGGTTTTATGCGGTGTTGTCATTAGTATTGTTCCTGGGCTTCCTGTAATAGCTTTGAGTCCAGAAATCGTATTTGTTATCTTTCTGCCGCCACTTTTATATCATGCGGCATGGCATACCAGCTGGTCTGATTTTAAACAGTCTATACGTCCGATCACTTTTGCTGCTGTTGGATTGGTTTTTTTTACCACAGGATTAGTTGCTGTTTTTGCACATTGGCTGATAGATGATATGTCTTGGCCGTTAGCTTTTTTGCTTGGCGCTATTGTTTCTCCTCCTGATGCAGTTTCTGCGACAGCCATTACAAAAGGTTTAGGGCTTAATCCGCGTTTAATTGCTATTCTAGAAGGAGAAAGTTTAGTAAACGACGCAAGTGGTCTTGTGGCATACAAATATGCGCTTACGGCGATTACAGCTGGAAATTTCGTTTTGTGGCAAGCGGGATTAAATTTTGTTTTAATGTCGGTTTTGGGTATCGCAATTGGTTTGGCTGTGGGTTATATTATGTACTACATCCATAAAAGATTTGTCTGTGATGATATTATTGAAGTAACGCTTACTTTATTAACGCCATTTGCTTCTTATTTGCTTGCGGAACATTTTGAAGGTTCGGGAGTTTTGGCTGTAGTAACAACAGGGCTTTTTTTGGCAGCGAGGTCAGGAACGATTTTTTCTCATGAAAGCCGAATTATGACCAATACCATTTGGGATGTTTTAAATAATATTCTTAACGGTTTGATTTTTATTTTAATCGGACTTCAATTAAGACAAATTATTGCAGGAATCAGTAATTATTCTGGTAATACGTTAGTTATTTGGGGAGCTGTTATAAGTGTTGTAGTTATTCTAGTTCGTTTTTTATGGGTTATTCCGGCTACAATGCTTCCGAGAATAATCAGCAAGAAGATTCGTGAAAAAGAAGATTTTGATTATCGAAATATGATCATTTTTGGATGGTCTGGAATGCGTGGTGTGGTTTCTATGGCAGCAGCTTTGGCGCTTCCGCTAATGTTGAATAAAACAGAAGATTTTCCGCTTCGGAATTTGATCATCTATTTAGTTTTCTGCGTGATTCTTTCTACTTTGGTTATCCAAGGTTTGACTCTTCCTTGGCTTATTAAGAAGCTGAAAATTGAGCGTTATTCGATATTAGCAGAGGAATATAATATTAGAAATGTAATTGTTTCGGAAACAATCGCGCATATCGAAGATAATTTCTCTTTATTGAATGATGAATTGCTTCATAACATAAAAAGCAAATATGAAGTAAAATTCAATCGTCTGCAAAAGACGGAACTTCCTGCCAATTTCTTCGGAAATGGAAAACTTTTGGGTGGCGAAATTTTTAATGATTTTACAAAAATTCAAATCGATTTATTGAATGTAGAAAGAGCCAAATTAGAATCGATGCATAAATTGGGTTCTGTAAACGAAGAAATCTTCCGTAAAATAGAAAAAGAATTAGACTTGGAAGAAACGCGTTTGTGGATGGAAATGTACGAGGAAAACTAGTTAATTGTGAAATGAGAAATGTTGAATGAGAAATGTGAATTGTAAAGCAGGGACGATATCAAGCTTTATCAAAGTTTAAAACTTTGACAAAGTTTTTTTCACATTTCGCAATCAACATTTCGCAATCAACATTTCTCATTCAATATTTCTCATTCAATATTTCTCATTCAATATTTCACAATCAATATTTTACATTTCACAACTCACCATTCACAATTAAATCACGTTCATTTTCTGCATTAAAAATGTCGCGCTTTTATTTTTACAGATTCCGTTTCGGAGTTTGTAATCGAAGTGCAAATCGTTGTTTTGAATCTCCACTTCAAAACATTGATTGGTTAAAATTTCAGGATATTCGTTTGTTGTCAGGCAAACTTCGATGTCGTGAGTTGCGATGGCACCGATTGCTTTTTTAGAAATTATCTTCTTTACCACTTCAATTGTTCCGTTTCTTTTGTCGTCTGAATTTGTGCCTCTTAATATCTCATCTAATAAAACGAAAGCTGGCTGATTTTCAAGCGCATCCATGATCTGTTTTAAACGTTTAATTTCAGCAAAAAAGTAAGATTCAGAATCTGATAAAGAATCAGACAATCGCATTGAAACTAATACTGGAAGTGGATGAACTTTAGCTTCTGATGCACAAATGACTGAGCCAATTCCGCTAAGTACCATATTAATCCCTAAGCTTCTTAAAAACGTACTTTTCCCAGACATGTTAGATCCAGTCAAAATCACAAAAGATTGGGGATGGAATTGTGTGTCGTTTCCAACTCTCGTTGCAGGATTAAGCAGTGGATGGCTTAGGTTTTTAAATTCGATTTTATACTCCGAATTGATTTCAGGGAAAACAAAATCTTCATTGTTATAGGCTAAATTTGCCAGACTGTTTAAAGCTTCAATTTCGCCAATAATAGAAATCCAATGATTCATTTCGGAAGCATAATCTTCTTTCCATTTTAAAAGCGCTCTTAGAACATGAAGATTAAATAAGAATGTTCCGTTGAATAAAGTCGCTGTTACAAAGTTATTTATCGTGTCCATTCTCGAGAACAGCTCAGAAAGTTGTTTTAAATGCTGGCTCGCTTTTGCATTCTTAAAATTAAGCTGTTCCTGTAATTGAATTAGTTTTTTAGACTGGAAAGATTCTTTCTCAATTTTTTCAATCAATAAACTGTATTGCTTTATGATGTTATCAACGTTATCTGCTTTTGCTATTTCCGATTGAATTCTCTTTACCGATCTTCCTAAAACCAATAAATTGGCAATGAAAATATAAGTGAGATAAGAAAGTAAAATGGTTTTTGAGGTAATAAAATAAACTGCTAGAAACCCGAAAAAAGTTAGAGGAAGAATAAAGGAAAGTGCAACTAAAACTTTAGGTAATGAATTGTTTTTAAAAGATGTCCAGTGTTTTATGGCTTCGTACGATGCTTTGGAATCATTGCTAATAATACCTAAAGCTTGAAATTCTTGCCTCCAATCGATTTTGCTTTTCAGTTCGTTTACTGCTTCTTGATTTTCTAAAATTTCAGTTTGAGGAAGTGTATGAAGCAACAGTGCAGCAAGTGTTTTTTTTCCAACGAAAGAAGCAGTTCTGTTGAGATTTTGAAATAAAGAATGGTCGCCAAAAATATCTAAATCGTAAGCATACGGATGATGAAAGTCGATAAATTCTACTCCGTTTTCAAAAGATGTTTTTTCTCTTTTCAAAAAAGAAATTTCATTCTGATTGATTTTTAATAACGTTTCTGCCAGCAATTTTTGAAATGAAATTCGAGAATGTATTTTCATTAAAAAAATAAAACCAGCAAAAGACAAAACAGCTAGCATTACATAAAGCATTTGATCTGTTTTGATGTAATAAAACATAAAAAACAAGAAGAGAAAAATGCTTAATAACCTCAAAAGGCTAATGCTGTTGTATTTTTTGTTGGTTTTATTATATAACTCTGAATATTTTGTAACGTTGTCTAAATATGCTTTCATTCTATAAGTTTGCTTGAAATACAAATATAGCTTTTAAGCGACAAAATAATGAGATATTAAAATTTAATCTTCGTGCATGACTAAGATTGGAATCTGAACTTCTTTTGTTATTTTTTTACTGAAACTTGAATCAAAAAGACTTTCAAAGAAAGAGCGTTTATGAGTAATTGTAGTCAAAATATCAATGTCTTTGTAAAGTACAAAATCTAAAATTGTTTCTTTAACATCATCACTTGGCAAAACCAAAAACTCCACATTTTCTCCAGCAAATTCTGCCTCAAATTCTTTTCTAATGGCATCGGTAACATCTGAATTAGATGTTTTTACATATAAACTTTTTACCTTGGCATCTGTCTTTTTAGCGATTTTTAAGATTTTTTTGAGTTCTTTTTTGTCTTTTTCGCGGTAGCGTGTCGTGAAGCCAATTGTTTTTACTTTTTTGTATTTGGCTTCAATAGGAATACATAAAACAGGAACTTCAACTCCAGAAATTACAGATTCAGTATTAGAGCCGGTGAAAAATTTGGTCCAATCAGAAACACTGTTGGTTCCCATGATTACAAAATCGATTTGGTCCTCTTCTACAGCATTTTTTAGATTGTAAATAAGATCGCCATCCATTAAACGGTGTTTGATCACAATATCTTCTAAATTACGTTCGGTTGCAATGGTTCTCAATTTCGGAATTTCGTCCTTAAACATTTCGAATTTAGCTAATTCAATTGAACTGTATATAGAAGCATAATTCTCTGGAAAGAATTGACTGTCGTAAACAGGAATCTCGAATGTATGAAGTAAGATTAATTCGGCGTTTACAACTTTAGCAAATTCTAAAGCATGAATAAATGCATTCGTAGCAGCGTCAGAGAAATCAGTTGGGAATAGTATCTTTTTCATCGTATTTAAGATTAAGGTTTGTCTCTCAAATTTACTCATTCTGCGAAGAAATCAACCTGATATTTATCAGTATTTTAACACTTAATGATTTATTAATCTTAATTAATTTAAAGATTTTGTATTGTGAAGAGTGACACGTTAACACAGAAAAGAAATTGAGCCTTTTTTTATACCTTTGCAGCATGATAAATCAAGATTCTATAGTTGCTTTGGCCACGCCTTCGGGAGCTGGAGCTATCGCCATAATACGTATTTCCGGAGCCGATGCCATTACAATTGGTAATTCGGTTTTTAGATCTATTAAAAACAAAGATTTAACGAAGCAGAAAACGCATACACTGCATTTAGGGCATATTGTAGACGGAAGTAAAACTTTAGACGAAGTTTTGGTTTCGGTATTTAAAGGACCCAACTCGTATACGGGCGAAGATACTATCGAAATTTCGTGCCACGGTTCGACTTATATTCAGCAGCAGATTATTCAATTATTGCTTCGAAATGGCTGTAGAATGGCCGACGCGGGTGAATTTACTTTAAGAGCTTTCTTAAACGGAAAGTTGGATTTGTCGCAAGCCGAAGCAGTTGCCGATTTGATTTCGTCTGATAATGAAGCGTCTCATCAAATTGCAATGCAGCAAATGCGAGGCGGATTCAGTAATGAAATTGCAAAGCTTCGTGAAGAACTTCTAAATTTTGCTTCTTTAATTGAATTAGAATTGGATTTTGCAGAAGAAGATGTTGAGTTTGCCGATAGAACGCAATTTCATGAATTGTTAAATCGAATTGAATTTGTTTTAAAACGTTTAATCGATTCTTTTGCGGTTGGGAATGTTATTAAAAACGGAATTCCAGTTGCAATTGTCGGTGAACCGAATGTTGGTAAATCAACTTTACTGAACGCTTTGTTGAATGAAGAACGCGCAATCGTTTCTGATATTGCTGGAACAACTCGCGATACCATTGAAGACGAATTGGTAATTGGCGGTATCGGATTTAGATTTATAGATACTGCTGGAATTCGTGATACAAAAGATGTTGTAGAAAGCATCGGAATCAAGAAAACCTTCGAAAAAATAGAGCAGGCGCAAGTAGTAATTTATTTGTTTGACGGATTAAAATTTCAAACTTCGAGTTCAGAGTTTGTTAATGAAATCGAACAGATTAAGAATAAATATCCGCTGAAACCCTTAATTATTGTGGTGAATAAAAAAGATATTTTATCTACGGAAGAAGTAGCAAATATTACCAATCAGTTAGAAAATTTAAATGCGAAACTTTTATTGATTTCTGCGAAAGAAAAAATAGGAGTAGAGGATTTAAAAAATGAATTACTATCTTTTGTAAATACAGGAGCACTTCGTAATAACGAAACTATCGTAACCAATACAAGACATTATGATTCGTTATTGAAGGCCTTAGAAGAGATTCAGAAAGTGAAATTCGGTTTAGAATCAGGTCTTTCAAGCGATTTGATGGCGCTTGACATTCGTGAAGCTCTATATCAGTTTGGGCTGATTACGGGGCAAGTTTCTAATGACGAATTGTTGGGGAATATTTTTGCAAACTTTTGCATCGGCAAGTAGAAGGAACAAAGAAACGCAAAACAAAAAATAACAAAAAGAGTTAAGGTGTTGGTAATTAACATTTTGACTCTTTTTTTATTGATTTTTATTTTGGAATATTTGGTATTGCTTTGCTTAAATCTGTACCTTATTTGTACCTCGGATTTCGAGGTACAAATTTTGCGACAAAACGGGATAAATGATGGCACAAATGTACATTTTGCTGAGGTTTTCAAAGATTGGATTTCTGGAGGAGAAATTAGCAAATATGTTATTTTTTGAGCATATCGTTTGTCCTGTGCCCCTTTATTTTGGCAAGGCAGATTCCAGAGTTTGGAAAGTAATTATGGAAGTTCGAAGGACATTTAAGTGCAGTAGGAAACTTAAATTTAAAAATTATGGGTTCAAACATTAGGATTTCCAAAATCTGTCAGTTCTGTAATAGTGAATTTACAGCAAAGACAATTAAAACAAAATTTTGCTCGTTAACCTGCGGAAGCAAGAATTACAAGAAGAGAAGCAGCGAAAAAAAGAAAGAGGCCAGACGGCAAGAAATGAAATCCATGCATGACGCAGGTATCGAGCAGCTGGAAAAACTTGAAATTTTCACTATTGATGAAGCATGTCTTTTTATGGGAGTAAGCAGGAGGACGCTTTATAGGGTAATTTCAAGGAATGAAATTGCCATTAGTAAAATTGGAGCTAAAACTATTATAAGACGTTCGGACATTGATAGTTTTTTTGAATGGTTGTACGAAAGCAGAAAAAATGAAGAAACTGTTCAGAAATTTCCAGGAATTGAGCACTGCTATACAATTTCTGAAATACAGAAGACGGTGAATATTTCTCCTGCTGCTTTATACGGCATTTTGCTGAGAGCAAGGATTGAAAAATACAGTGTAGGCAGGTTTGTTTATGTTTCCAAAAGAGATGTAGATTTATTATTTAACATTCAGAGCCATGAGTAAAAGTATCGTAACACTCAGAAAGAAAGCTATTTCTCAGAGAAGAATGTCTCTCTATTTGGATTTCTATCCTCCCGTGTGGGATTCAAGAACAAACGACTACACCAGACGCGAGTTTTTGAAACTCTATATATATCAGAAACCGGCAGATCAGTATCAGAAGCTGTCAAATTCTGAAAATCTGCATACGGCTGAACTGATCCGTGCAAGAAGACAGAATGAAATCAATAAATCGGAGATCTATTCTCCATTTGAAAAAGAACAGCTGCAGATTCAGGCTCGCGGAAACGAATCATTTCTCCAATACTATAAAAAGCTAGGAGAGAAAAAAACAGGAAATAATCTATCTATATGGAACTGTGCTATAGCGCACTTTGAAGCATTTTTAAATGGAAATGATCTGCTGTTTAAAGATGTTACGGTTACAGTCATTGAAGACTTCAGGGATTATCTTCTCAAAGCAAGAAGCATGAGGAAGAATAATAAACAGATTTCTCGCAATACTGCGCTTTCCTATTACAATAAAATAAAAACAACTCTAAAGGGGGCGTATAAAGAAGATAAACTAAGAACAGATATAAACGCAAAAATTGGATCCATTAAAGAAATGGAATCCCAGCGCAATTTTATGACTATTGAAGAGACCCGAAAACTTTTTTCTACTCCCTGTCCAAATTCCTTAGTGCGTAAAATTTCGATGTTTTCTGTATTGACAGGAATACGTTATGTAGATATTGCGAAGCTGCTCTGGTCTGAGGTCCATTACATTGAAAATGATGGCTACTATATCATATTCCGCCAGAAAAAAACTCAAGGAGCAGAAACAATGCCTATTTCTGATGAAGCTTTTGAACTGCTTGGAAAAAGAAAAGGTGAAAAGGAATTGGTGTTTAAAGGATTAAATAAATGGGATGTTGACCGGGTACTTCCAGTATGGGTAGCATTATCAGGCATTAATAAGCATATTACCTTTCACTGCTTTAGGCATACTTATGCTACGCTCCAGCTGACTGCGGGAACAGATATTTTTACCATTTCAAAAATGCTAGGACATAGGAGCGTTAAGACCACGCAGGTATATGTAAAGGTGATTGACCAGAAAAAAAGGGATGCCGCAAACAGAATATCATTAGGATAATATTTAGAAATAAAGCAAGCCTTATTAATTAGTAAGGCTTGTTTTTAAAAATACTGAAAGTTTAAAATTTGTTTTACAGTTAAATTAATATGTATTAACTAAAAATTGTTGTTTAAAATTTACAAGTTTTGCAATAAATTATTCCTTCGGGAGAGAGTTTTTTTTTCTGCCTAATTTTAGTAGGATTGTGAATATTTTGATTCAATTGATCATCTTTTACGATTTCATGGCTTTCCGAATCTTTTAAAAAATGCTTCACTCTTGCTTCAGCCAAAATTCTTAAAAAAGATAATATTTCCGTAGCTTCTTCTAGGGTTACATTCATCCCTTCGTCAGTTAACATTTTTAATGCTTTTTCAGGTGTAATTTTTCCACGCTGATTTTCATTGTATTCCATTTTTTTATCTTTTTACTGTTGTTTGTAATGTAAAGATAATCAATTGTTTATGAAGGATGTGTAATGGTTTGGTTTGTATAGTAAGGGGACCCTTACTGAACAATTTACAAACCATTTTATGAATGATTTAAAGAAATTAGCTTATTTTCAAGTGAATTTGTAAGATAATTATTTTGAATTTTTATTCAAAAGCGGTTTGTATGTATCGTAGGGGTTAAACGTTAAAAAATGTTAAAACATATGTATATTTAAATTTATTAAGATGTAATAGCTTTTTATATAATTCCTGAAAATAAAATTTGGTACTATGTAAAGAGAAAGGGTTAGTTTTTAGTAAAATTATATAATAATTTGGAGATTATTCAAATCAAAATTTGGTTGGGAAATTAGAGTTTTTACGCCGCTTTAATTTAATTAGTAGGTAATTATGCATATTTACTAGGGATGAGGAGAGCAGGATTCGAACTTTATCGCTGAAGTGCTGTCTATACCAGATTTTATAAAATGTCTTGGATCAAATGCACCGATTCTGCTCCCAAATTCAAACTTTTGCTATTCCAATATTAAATTATGTACAAAAATTAAAATAAAACATTAACGAATTAAAATGCAGTTCTATTATCCTTTTAGTTTTAAAAATATATTATAAATATTTGAAATAAAGAGTTTGCTTGAATTTGTAGATTTTGAAAAGTTTCCTCTTAAGCCATCAGCGGAGGAAGAGGGATAGCAGTTGTTGTCCATCCCATTTGTATAATGCGCCACGATTCTCCTAGGGAATTTCCGTTGTTTTTATCAATATTGAAACTTACACAATGATTTAAATCCTTTTAAAATTACGTTCTAATAATTAATTGATTAAGATAGATAGGTATACATTTTGGCAACAAACTTTATGATTTATGAAATTTTTATTACCTAGATATAAAGTAAGAGATTTGTCATTATCTTTTTTCGAGTCGTTTATTTTTTCCATCGGATAATGTTTTAATTAATTTAGAAGAAATGATATTCTTCATTATAGAAAGTCTGAATTGGTTTTACTACAAACTCGCAATACTTTCAATAACGAGTTTGGCAGCTTCATCAATGGCCTGAATGATTATCTGCTCCGAATCTCCTTTAAATACTTTGCGCTTATTTATATTTTCAGAGGGAGTTATGATACTGAAAAAAAATGTTCCTACAGGTTTTTCAGGGGTTTCACTTCCGCCGGGTGTAGTAAGTCCGGTAACTGCTACCGTAACTTTTGCATTAAACAATTTTGACATTTGCTCGGCAAGTTTTTTTGTGACTTCTGCTGACTCAGGTGTATATTTTTCAATCATTGCATGCGGAACATTAAGAATTTGTTCTTTTACAAAAACTTCATAACAGGCTATGCCGCCGCGCAAAATTTTCCCTGATTCTTTAGTCATCGAAAATTCTGCGCTCATTCTTCCCGCAGTGGCACTTTCTGCAAAGGCAATATTCCATTCCTTTGCTGCTAAAACTTTACTGCATTTTGTTACAAATTCTGAAGGCATAACTGTAGTTTTTAGAGGTTAATGAATAAACTTTATAAGAGGTTAAATGAATAAAAGTTAACCATTTACAATCTTTAAGCTTTCACATTGATATACTTCTTTACGAAGCCCGCTGCTTGAAAAACGGTGATTCCGTTTATTGTAAACCAGTTCGATATTCATTTTTTCACAATACTCCTTTCCTGTAAAAGCGACATCTTTATATTCGTCTCCCAGAATCCGTACATCGATTGACAAAGTCTGAAGAATATCCTCAAGATCCTGCTCGGTTGTGTAAGGAATAATCTCGTCTACAAACCTGCATGCTCTAAGCTGAATGTATCTTTCTACAACAGATTGTGTAGGTTTGTTTTTCTCCGGCCTGTCTATTGTAGGGTCTGTCTGCAAACCTACAATCAGGTAATCACAATGCAATTTGGCTTCTTCAAGCATTCTTACATGTCCTGCATGAAGCAAATCAAAAGCACTAAATGTAATTCCGGTTTTTGTCTTCGTTAGTTCCATCGTAATGAATTTTAGTTTTTAAAAAAGTTAAGTACAAAATCCAAGATCTTGTTTGTATTTGTAAACTCTGCCTGGGCTCTTTCCAATGCATTAATATAGGGGATATTTGGCAGCCTGTTTCCATCAATATCAAGATCCCAAATTCCGCAATTACTGAATCTCGAAAGATCGTCCCAATCTGGTCTGTCGGTAACCGGATAAATACAGATACCATTAAGATCTACACCACGTTTTTTTGCAGTAAGGCATTCCTGCGTAATTTCGTCAATCCATTCTACTCTTCCAGATCCAAAATGTTCCGTTTCGGAAATAAAAATCGGCTTTTCATATCTTTTGTAAGCCATCTGCAGCAGATCCGCAAGCGGTGTTCTTCGTTTTAATGTTTCCGGCCATTCCAGCGGAGTATCATCTATGTTCCATTGACAATTCCAATAATAATTAAAACCTAAAATATCCAGAAATTCTTCAGAACCTCCCAGTTCAGGACACATTCTGCCGGCGATAATATCCATTGCCTGAAACTGGTGCTCATTTAGCTCATGCATTTGCTCTGCATTTTCCTGAAGATTCCCATGAATTTTTATTAAGGGTTCGACCAAAATGATGACACAGTCAGGATCTGCTTCCTTTAAAGCTTTTATACCTATAATTGCTGCCTTGCAGAGATGATATTTAATATCCCATCCGCTGTTTACCGCAAAGGGCACAGTTCCTCTTACATCACCGGAATGCCAGGAGAGAAAACTGATTTCATTTATGGGCACGACATACAATTCCTGCGTAGAATTTTCAGAATAAAACACTGCAAAAGCATGACACAAAGCAGCAAAACGTTCGCAGAAATTAGGGTGTGTGGGATAAATTCCATCTGGATAGCCAAAATGAATCAAATCCCATATCTGTTGAATCCCATATTCTTCTGCGGTTTGCATGCGGTTATAAACTTCTGAAAAGTCAAAGAAACCAGGCGATGTCTCAACTTCGCTCCAGCATATTCCCTCTCTTACCGTTTTAATACCAATTGAAGAAAGCATGTCATAATCTTCAGCAGCTCTGAGATCATGCTGTGTTTCTTTCAAAAGATTAATGCGATGCCCTGATCTGTTTATATGATCAGCACATTCATAACCACCCATAAAAAAAGTATTGAATATTTTCATCAGCCTGCTGTCTTATAAGTAATTTTGTCTTTTTTCTCCAGAGAATCAAAAAGGTCAAGGGCATTTTTAAATGCCTGATCCATATTGAAATATTTATAATTCGCCAGTCTGCCCACAAAATGCACATCAAGAAGTTTTTCGGCTTCATCCTTGTATTTTTTGTAAATTTCTGCATTTCTCGGATTTGGAACAGGATAATAAGGTTCACCTTCATCCACTGTATATTCTCTTACTACAGTTGTTTTTTCCGACTTTTGATTTCCAAAATGCTTGTACTCGATAATTCGGGTAAAATCTACTTCAGTTCCAGGATAATTGACGACTGAATTCTCCTGAAAAAATGCCGCGTCAATAGTTTCACTTACAAAATTGATCGAACGGTATTCAAGCTTTTCCCTCAGACTATGCTTAAAATCAAAAAAACGATCCACGGGACCTGTATAAAATAATTTTTCATATCCCGTATACTGTTCTTTTACATCAAAGTAATCTGTATCGAGTAAAATTTCGATATTGGGGTGCTTTGTAATATTTTCAAATAATTGTGTATAACCGCCTTGTGGCAATGCCTGATAAGTATCCGAAAAATAACGGTCGTCATAATTATAACGAACCGGAATACGATCTAAAACAGATGCATCTAATTCAGCAGGATATTTGTCCCATTGTTTTTTGGTGTAATGTTTGAACATTTTTTCATACAATACAGAACCAACACGGTTTAGAACTGCTTCTTCACCGTTTGCAGGTTTTTCTATTGGCGTACGGTTTTCTTCAAGCCAGCTGATCATTTGCTGCTCCGAATTAATATCTGTACCAAATAGTCTGTTAACCGTTGTAATATTTACTGGAATCGGCACTGTTTTTTCATCAACTCTCGCGATAACTTTATGTTCCCAAGAATACCAGTCCGAAAACTGATTTACATATTTCCAAACACTTTCTTCATTGGTATGAAACAGATGTGCTCCATATTTTGAAACAAGAATATTGTTTCCATCTATATAATCGTAACAGTTTCCTGCAATATGATTTCGTTTTTCGATAATAAGGACTTTTTTTCCTATCGAGGCATATCTTTCTGCTAATACCGATCCGGAAATTCCAGCACCGATTATTAAAATATCTACTTGTTTCATTTTGAAAATTCTTTAATTATTTCCTGCATTCTTGCAGCGGTACTATCCCAAGATGTATTTTTTAATATCTCGGTATATTTCAATGGAATCAATGCGCTTGCTCTCTTATCAAAAAGCAGGGTAATGGCATCGCAAAAATCTTCAGCGGTTTCGATAAGGCTTACGCAATTGCTGTAGTCCCTTACTACATCGGTGATTTTAGTGGAGATAATAGGTTTTCCGGCTGCCATATATTCCAGCGTTTTTGTCGGACTTATATATTTAGTTGCATCGTTTATTGCAAAGGGCATCATTGCAATATCAAAACCTTTAATATAATTCGGGAGCTCATTATAAGATCGCATTCCCAAATAATGAATATTTTCTTCTTTTGGAAGATCCGCTTGGTCAATTTTTGCCAATGGGCCAATCATCACAAAGGAAACTTTTGGCAGTTTTAAGGCAGTTTCATGCAGTAATTTTAAATCGATGCGCTCGTCGATGACGCCGAAGTAGCCAACGACCGGCGACTGCAAATTTGCAATGTCTGCCGGAATCTCAATTCCGTTCAATGCCTGTGCAAAATGCGTTTCATCTACAGAACTTGGAAAACAGTAAACATTAGAATGGTTTTGCTTTTTTGATTCATATAATGATTTTCCGCCAGTAAAAACAATATGTGCATTGGCCATTAAATATTTTTCCTGATGAATCAAATGTTCAGGAGCTCCTTTAAACAATGTTAATTCATCCATACAATCGTATATGATCGTTTCAAATTCAAAGGATTCTATTAAAGGACTAAATGATGCTGAGTAGAACCATCCTGTTGTGACATTTTTATTTTTAATGTATTGCGGCAATATAGTGGCAATGTCTTCAATACTCTTTACACGAGGCTGCAAAACATGCAAGTTGTTATTGATAATAATAAGATTGGCTGTGTTTTCCTGATGAGAATCAAAGGCAATTGGTTCTTCTATTAACAGCACTTTCATGTTTTTAGACATTCTGCTGATTAAATGCTGCGGACGCTGGTAAACAAACTGCCATCTTAAATGGCAAAAAACAACCATATCGTAATTTTGAGGCGGTTCATTGCTGCTTGTAGAAAAATTACATTCTGTCACTTTATTTTTTGGGGTGTGTACATTTGTCTGCATGTCGATAATTATTTTAAATGTGATTACTATTTGTTAAATGATCTTTTCTTGTAAAATTTAACGGATTCAAATCTAGACTTGTAAAACATGTGTTTTTTACAGAATTCTCCTGCTTTGTTACACAATTAAAGGCAAGTTTTTTTTAAATTTTAACTTCAAGATTCAGTAAGGATATATCTGTAATTAACAGGGGGATGTTTTATATACTCTCAGGAATTAGTAGAGTAAGGAAAAACAACATATTTATTGTAGAATATTTTGCATGCGAATTTTGTACCAATCCAGAATATTGAACTTTGTTTTTTCTTCAAAAATGGGATTGAGTAGAGATTTTAATTGCTGTTAAGTTTTTATTATTAAAAAAGAATATAAACTGCATAAGCAATAAAACCAAAAATAATATGTGCTGCAAAAAGCTGTAAATAGTACCCCTTAAAGTCAATGTTGGGTTTTTGAGGTACCATTTTAAATAAAACGAACCATGTAATTATGCCAATAATACCACTAATTGCTCCTAAAAGAATACCAATTGGCCATGTTAGCTCGAGAACTTTATAAATCCATAAAAAATGGTAAGCAATTACAAAACCAAAACCAATTATATAATGTAAAATCCACGCCAGTATATTTTTGACACTAGGTGATACTTCTAAATGTAGATGACTTAAAATATAGCTCAATAGTACAGGTTCTTTGTACAGTTCTCTGGCAGTTGCTGATACTGCATAACTAAACAAAGTCATGGCAGAAGTAGCTGCGATTGACGAGACTACGATTTGAATCAGTGTGTAAAAGTCCATATATAAAATTTTTATTTAATTTGTATAGGATTAAGATCAGTTTGTGCCGGACCATTGATCACGGTTCCGTCTGTAGAAAATCTCGAACCGTGACAAGGACAATCGAAAGATTTTTCGTCAGTGTTCCAATGAACAATACAGCCTAAATGCGGACATACTGCAGAGAAGGCTTTTAAAGTATCGTCGTAATCTCGATAAACCGCAATTTTTTTAAGCCCCGAAGAGAGTACACCACCTTCGCCGGCAGGTAGATCAGCTGTATTTTTCAAGTCAGAACCTTTAATCCAGTCTAGGTATTGTGAGGCCATATTTCCAGCTTCCTTCAAAAAGTCCCCTGTAGATTTTAGCGTAATTCTTGATGGGCTGTATAAATCCTCCCATTGATTTTTGTTCCCTAATATAAGGTCACTGATAATCATAGAGCCAATAGTGGCATGTGTCATTCCGTTTCCAGAATCGCCTGTGATAATATAAATATTGTCGTCTCCGGGATTTTTGCCCATAAAACCTAAACCGTCCACAGGTTCCATAATCTGGCCTGACCAATGATAGGATATATCTTCAAGCATAGGAAAATAACTTCTTGTCCAGCGTTCGAGCCTTTCATAACGTTCGGCTGCAGAAATATTTTCTTGATCTTCCTGTCCTGTTTTATGATCTTCGCCACCTGAGATAAGCAGATCATACTGATCGTCAAAATTTTCTAAACGCACATAATGATAAGGCTCTGCAACCCATTCAGAATCTGCATCACCAGTATCCCACCACAGAGAATAAGGCAATAATCCTTTAGGTATTTTACCTGCAATAACATAAGTTCTATAGGCAGCTTGTTTAGTATGCATGGTGAGCGTATCATTAATAGGAGAGTTGGTAGCGACCACAATATGTTCTGCCGAAAAAGTAAAACCATTTACTTCTGCACCATGTTTGGTTATATTTTCTGCACGCGCTTCTGTGTAGATAATGCCTCCTAAATTTGTAATGGCATCGGCTAGACCTTTCAAATAATGTAAAACATGAAACTGCGCCTGATTATGAAAAACTATAGAATGTGTTTTTTCTCCGCCTGTTATGGCAGGTGTTGCTTTTAGAAACGATGTATTGATTCCTGCCGTTCTGGTAGCCTCATATTCTTTTTCTAAATTCTCCGGTTTGTCACTCGGATGCAGGAATAAATAACCGTTGACTCTTCTGAAGGAACAGTCTATATTTAGATCATTTACATTTTTTTCAATTTCATCAATTGCTTTGCTGTGACTTTCGGCGGCTAATTTTGAGGCTTCTTTGCCAAAAGTACTTTCCAGATAATAATAGCGGTCATCAAGCGCGCAGGTTAAATGTGCGGTAGTACGACCTGTTTCGCCGCTGCCTATAAACCCATCCTCGACAACGACGACTTTTTTACCAGCCTTTAGTAACTTGTAAGCAGTACTAAGGCCTGCAATTCCGCCTCCAATGACAAGTACTTCGGCTCCACAATTTTGATCAGGGATATTATAGGCTATCGGAGGAGTAGAATCAATCCAAAACGATACATTTTCTCCTGATGAAATACTTCCGTTATTAATTTGATCTGTTATCTTATTCATGATTTTATTTTTTTAGTTGAAAAAGGTTTTAAGCCAAATTTAAAAGACGTTTATGTATAGAATTTACATGTTAAAATTTTAAGTTTATATCATTGCCATTGTGTATGTTATATAATACTTTGTCAAAATACTGTAAGATTAAGTGCTTTATTAATAGTTGATTAGCTTTCTATTAATCTTAATAAAAAGAACTATGAAAGCAGCAGTTATACACGGTCCCGGATCTATTAAATACGATACAGTAGACGATCCCATTTTAAAAGCAAAAGATGATATTATACTCAAAGTAACTTCCACAGCCATATGCGGATCTGATTTGCACATTTATTCGGGAGGATTACCGCAGCCAAGACCTATGGTTTTAGGGCATGAATTTATGGGAATAGTAGAAGAAGTTGGATCTGATGTTACCCATTTAAAAAGAGGAGACAGAGTAGTGGTTCCGTTCCCGATTGCCTGCGGAAATTGCTTTTTCTGCAATCATGATGTTCCTGGGAATTGTGAGCACAGTAATCCCGAGCATTATGGACCAGAAGGAGGAATACTGACCCAAAAAGGCGGTGCGCTTTTTGGCTATACTGATTTATACGGAGGTTATGATGGAGGCCAGTCGCAATATGTAAGAGTTCCATATGCTAATTATGGACCAAGAATTGTACCCGAAGATCTCAGCGATGAGCAGGTTCTTTTTCTAACTGATATTTTTCCAACAGGATATACAGGAGTAGATTGGGGAGAAGTAAAAGGCGGAGAAACAGTGGCGATTTTTGGTTCTGGTCCAGTTGGAATTATGGCTGCTAAAAGTGCTGTTTTAAGAGGTGCTGCACAAGTTATTGTAGTCGATACGCTTCAATACAGACTCGATAAAGCAAAACTAAGCACAGGCTGTACAACTATTTTATGGGAAGATGGACCAAAAGATGTTGTAGAACAGATTCGTTCCTTAACGCATGGGCGTGGTGCCGATGTGTGTATTGAAGCTGTAGGTTTTGAACCAGACCGAAATTTGGGTGACAGAATCAAAGCTACCATTAATTTTGAAAAAGGATCTACCAAAGTTTTAGAAGCTTGTATGAGCGCCGTACGCAGAAGTGGAATTGTTGCAGTTTTAGGCGTATATCCAGTTAATTATGATAACTTTCCGTTAGGGCAATTTTTTGATAAAGGTATAGTCTTAAAAGGCGGACAGGCTCCGGCTCATAAACATATAGATAAATTGCTGGAATATGTAGTTCAGGGAAAAGTAAAACTGGATGATATTATTACGCATAGACTGCCATTGTCAGAAATTGCGCATGCTTATGATATTTTCAAAAAACGTGAAGACGGTTGTGTGAAAGTAGTGCTGGATCCTTGGAAGTAAATTATAGAATCGTTTTCATTAACAAATTTTAAATGAAATTTCAATATATAATAAACCCGACAGCTTTTTTAAAACTGTCGGGTTTATTTTAATATAAAGTCTATGAATTATTTACTACTCGTATTCAGCAGCTGTAGTATTGACTGTATTCAAAGCAACGTCATTTAACACACAGTCTGCTTCTTTTTCTTCGGCAAGAGTTTGAGTCAGCAGTTTTGCAGCATCATTTTCTCCCAGAGTTTTAGCAAAAGCCACAAGAGTTCCGTATGTTGCGATTTCGTAATGTTCAATTTTTTGCGAGCCAGCAATAATTCCGGCATCTCTGACAGGACCAGGAGTTGTTTCTAAAATAATAGAATCGCCCTCTTTTAATAATCCAGCCATCGCTTCGCATTTTTTGCCTTCTGCTTTTTCTCCTATCAGATCAAAAATCTGCTCCAATCTTTTTACCTGAAGTTTAGTAATGTCAAGATGTTCTAGAATTGCGCCTGCAAGTCCCGGAGATGTTGCATTTGCTGCCATTTTTGGCAATGCGCCGACTAATGCATTTTCTGCCCAATAAATATCTTTTAAACTGTCAACAAAAAGTTCTTTTAAATCTGTCGCTGCATCCGATGATGGTTCGACAATATTGATTTTATTGTTATTTTTTATAGCTTTTGTTTCAGATGCCTTTGCTTGAGGAGCATTGGTCTGACCTTGTTTTTCTGAATTTTTCATGTTTGATTTTTTTTGGTTATAAGTATAGGTTTGGTTCACGCTGCCAAAAACGGTGTAAACCCATTGCGTCAATAAATTCTTGAGCAAATGCTTCTGATGCAACATCGCTCGTGACAATAATTCCAGCATCATCATTGGTTAATTTTGAAGCAAAAGTGGTTTCGCTCAGCAATTCTGATGCCTGACCGTCTGCTCCAATTACTTTGCAGTGTTTATAAGCATCATTTAGATATTCCAATGCGTCGTCATTTTCGGCTAAAACACTAAGACCTAATCCGTGAGGTACATAAACTGCATCGAATAATACAGAAGATGCGGTAAGAAAACTAAAGTCAGCCTTAAGAGCTCCGTCAGAATCTGTAAGTACAGCACCTAAATGCGGTGCAATCACAAAACCTTTAGCATCTGCCTTTTTAAGTGCGTTTTTCATATTCGTTACCGCTGCCTCAGAAACGCCGTCAGAACAAAGTATTGCTACTTTTCTGGATTCGATTGTTGGAGTATTGGTTGGATTTTTTAGCATGCTTAACGCATCCGATGAACTAACAGATTGTTCTACTGTTTTAGGTTCCTGTTCGCCGCCTTCATTTTCTGGTGAAACGCCTTTATTAACCGGAAATTCAAGTTTGGATGGTACAGTTGCTCCAAGTCCAATCGCCACTTTTTCAGCAAGTTCTGTATCAACCTGAGATAACAATCCCAGCATTCTAACTCGAATAGCAGTGGTTTCTACTTTACCCAATTCAAAACGAAGCGCTTTTACAATATGGCTTTTTTCTTCTGGAGTCTGGCTGTTAAAAAATAATTTTGCCTGCCCGAAATGATCAGAGAAACTTTCACTTCTTTCTCTCACTTTATGCGCCTCAATACGTTCTGGGAAACTATTAAATCCGCCTTCGCTGATTTGTGCCTGATACGGACATCCTCCGCCTAAAGAATTTGGGTGATAACTTACACGGCCTTTATTGATTTCCTGTCGCATATGTCCATCGCGCTGATTATTATGAGTCGGAGCAATACTGCGGTTAATTGGAATTTCATGAAAATTAGGACTTCCTAATCTTGTAAGCTGCGTATCGGTGTATGAGAATAATCTTCCTTGTAATAATGGGTCATTAGAGAAATCAATTCCAGGAACAACATGTCCGGGATGAAAAGCGATCTGCTCCGTTTCTGTAAAGAAATTATCAGGATTTCTGTTCAAAACCATTCTTCCCACAATCGTTACGGGAACCAATTCTTCCGGAACTATCTTTGTCGGATCAAGGAGATCAAATTCGTATTTGTTTTCGTCTTCATTTGGAATTACCTGAACTCCTAATTCCCATTCAGGAAAGTTCCCCATTTCGATAGCTTCCCAAAGGTCTTGTCTGTGAAAATCTGGGTTTTTACCAGAAATTTTCTGCGCCTCATCCCAAGCCACTGCATGAGTTCCTAATTTTGGTTTCCAATGCAATTTTACAAAAGAAGAGTCGCCTGCTTCATTTATGAATCGAAATGTGTGTACTCCAAAACCTTCCATCATTCGATAACTTCTAGGAATGGCGCGGTCAGACATAACCCACATGATCATGTGCATGGATTCTGGCATTAAGGAAATAAAATCCCAAAAAGTATCGTGCGCAGATGCTGCCTGCGGAATTTCGTTATGTGGTTCTGGTTTTACGGCATGAACAAGATCTGGAAATTTAGAAGCGTCCTGAATAAAAAATACAGGAATATTATTTCCAACAAAATCATATATGCCTTCCTGCGTGTAAAATTTTACCGAAAAACCTCTTACATCACGTGCGAGATCTGTAGATCCTCGCGATCCTGCCACAGTCGAAAATCTTGCAAAAACAGGTGTAGTTTGTCCCATTTCCTGCAAGAAACCTGCTTTTGTTAATTCAGGAATCGGATTTGTTACTTCAAAAAAACCATGTGCTCCTGAGCCGCGCGCATGAACTACTCGTTCAGGGATTCTTTCGTGGTCAAAATGCGTAATTTTTTCTCTCAAAATAAAGTCTTCTAATAAAGAAGGACCTCTTTCGCCTGCCTTTAAAGTATTATTGTCGTCATTAATTTTAATACCCTGATTCGTGGTCAGGAATTTATTAGTGCCGTCAGATTTGTTGACCGACAGATCTCTCTGTTTATCATCCTGCGAATTTTTCATATTGTACAGTATTAGTGGTTAAAATAAAAAGCCCTGATGTAGAATTTTGGTTTTCAGGAATTCAAATATAACGGTAGAAGAGGAGTGGTTTTTACATAATTTGGCTTGCCTCTTACAGAATTTTCATTTTACTCTAGTTTTTATAAGTAACTTATTTTCAAATCCTTCCTGATGAATAATAATATAAAATCTTCAAATAATAATGTAATTCGCAAAGCTATCCGAACGGTAATTTTAAAGTATTAAAAAGGCGATGCAGGTATCTTGATACCTGATTGACACAGAAAGAAATTAGATAACAGCTTAACTATAAAAATATGTTTAAGAAAGGTCAAAGAGTACAGCAGGAATTTGGGAATAAGGTTATGGAAGTCATAGGTTTTGAACCAGAATTGATTGAAAACGTCATTACACAATGGGAAGATGAAGAAGGTACAATTGTAACGGGAAAATTTATGGAATCGCAATTGTCGCTGGCGGAATAAAAAGCAAAAAATAAATTTAATTAGATCAAAATGAAAACTAATACGCAGCCTAAAAAAGCATTTTATGCTTATCAGGAAAAAGATATCGAAACTATTTTTGATCATATCAAAAGTGAAAATAACGGGAAGCTTTTATATCAGTTACCCACGGGCGGGGGAAAAACTATAATCTTTTCTGAAATTGCAAGAAGGTTTACAGAAGAATTTAATAAAACAGTTATTATCCTGACGCATAGAAAAGAATTATCTACCCAAACTTCGTCGACATTAAAAAAGATGGGAATCAAGAACCACATTATAAGCAGTACAAGCGGCAACTTTAAATCTGATTTTGATTGTTATGTTGCTATGGTAGAAACGCTGCGTAACCGCATAAAAGATAAAAGAATAAAAACCAATAATGTTGGTCTTGTAATTGTAGATGAAGCACATCATAATTCGTTCCGAAAATTAATGAGCAGTTTTAAAAATGCTTTCGTTATTGGAGTTACTGCCACGCCTTTTAGTTCTGATATTTCTAAACCTATGAAAAAGCATTACAAATCACTGGTTGTGGGCGAGAATATCTCAGAACTTATTGCACAAGGTTTTCTAGCAAAACCACAATCGCATGTATATGAAGTAGAATTAAATTCGCTAAAAACAGGAATACATGGCGATTATACAGTAAGTTCTTCCAATGAATTATATAGTTCTCCCGCAATGCTGGAATTATTGCTAAAAGCCTACAGCGAAAATGGTTCAGGAAAAAAACGCTGATTTTTAACAACGGAATTGCAGCTTCTCAAAAAGTATATGAAACTTTTACTGAAGCAGGAATTGCCATCAAACATCTTGATAATAAAACACCAGATAGCGAACGTAAAGAAATTCTAAAATGGTTTAAGAAAACCAAAGATTCAGTTCTGACTTCGGTTTCTATTTTAACCACTGGTTTTGATGAACCTACAGTAGAGAATGTTATTTTGAACCGCGCCACAACGTCGATAACACTTTATCATCAAATGATAGGTCGCGGATCAAGAAAACTTCCGTCTAAAAAAACTTTTACGATTATCGATCTGGGGAATAATATCCAGCGTTTCGGGGCTTGGGAAGAACCTGTAGATTGGAAATATGTTTTTGAACGTCCGGAGGAATTTGCAAAACAACTGCATTATCAATTGAGTGGAGGTTCTTCAGCAGTACAATCGCACGGACTTTCTGCCGAATTACGTGCTCAATTTCCTAATACGTTGGAAATGACATTTGATATCGAAGGACATTATAAGGAAGCTATTGATACCGATAAAAAACCAAAAACCGTCATTCAGCAATCGATCAGGCAGCACGCCAAAATGTGTATGGACAATGCCGAAACACTCTCACAGGCAATCGCATTGGCAGAAGCTTTGCAACCAGAGATAGACTGGCGTGTAAAACAGTATGTAAAATGTCTGGATAATGCCAGTAGAAATTATAAGACATGGCTGTTGGAAGATTATCAAAATAGACTTAAAGGTTTGATTATCAAGTTGTATCCTAAAGTTACTGCCGCATAAAGATTATAGTAAGGATTAAGTTTAATAATGTAACATCATACAAGAATGATGTAAAAAAATGTTCTTAAATCAATTCATCTTTATACTAAATATTAAATCATGAAAACTTTTTTACGCAATAACGGACTTTCCGTCTGTTTCTTTCTGCTGTTTGCAGCAGCAATGGCTGGACAAATTATTTTTGGGTTTGAGGAATACAATAAAGACCTGATTGAAGAAGGCGCCTCGGCGGTAACATTATCCTCTTATCTTACAACTGGGCATTTTATAGAATCTACTTTTGAAAACTGGGAAAGCGAGTTTTTACAAATGGGACTTCTGGTAGTGCTTACCATTTTTTTACAGCAAAAAGGTTCATCAGAATCTAAAGATTTTGATAAAGATGAAGAAGTAAACAGAGAGCCTTCAGCCTCGCGAAAAGGTGCTCCAAGCGCTGTTAAAAAAGGCGGTTGGGTTTTAGTGATTTACAAACATTCACTCACCATTGCGTTGTTTTTGTTGTTTGCTTTATCTTTTTTACTGCATTTTTATGGAAGTTTAAAAGATGAAAACCAACAGCTTTCGCTAAAGGGAAAAGCTTTAGAAACCGCCTCGCAATATTTCACAGATTCAAGATTTTGGTTTGAATCTTTTCAGAATTGGCAGAGTGAATTTCTCTCGATTTTTGCCATTATTGTGTTGTCCATTTATCTGCGCCAGATAGGTTCTTCGCAGTCTAAACCAGTAGATGCTCCACATATGGAAACCGGAGAATAAACAGTTCTCAGATATAATTTCTGTGTTATAAAAATATTCTTTTAAAACCCATCACTTATGCATACAATTTCACCGTGGGCTGCAACCGTGCACGCCGATTTAGAAAACAGCGCCGTAATTTGGGAGAAGGAATTCCAAAACTATACTTTTCAGGTATTTAATACCGGCGACTCGATATGGACTGTGGTCACATGGCCCGATAATGGAAAAATGGCTTTTCGTCCTGCTTTTGGTATGAACAGCTGCTTTGAAGTCACCAATTTATTTGATGACGGGCAGTTACTTGTAATCAATTTACAAACAAGGCTGGGGCAATACGAAGTTCAGATTTCCTTTCCGGATGATAACGCTCCGCTGCTGCATTATACAGCTTCATTTAAAACAAATCAGCCTTTAATGATTCCTTTCTGGCCGCGCGACATTATTCCGCTTACCCAAAATGGAAGTGTCGAAAATACAAATGGCAAAATTTACATGAATCAGATCGGTTCACGCTCCGGTATACTTTTCGGTAGTATGACCAAACCCAAAACAGGTTCTTTTTTCTATTTCCAGAATCTGGGTTCTATGAGCGACTATTGTGAAGCAACAGAAACCTCACTGGCAGAAACTGTAGGCGGGGCATGGCCGGAAATAGGATTTAAATTACCCGTATTAGAAAACAAACCGCTTCCCTCAGACCGAGCTTATATTATTTCAGATGCTTATGTTCTTTTTTCAGCGGATGCTGTTGAAAATGAAATTCAGCAGACTACACAATTTTTAGACAATCTTGCAGCAGTGTATCGTTTTTTACCCCATCCCGAAGTGCAGTATCATAAATGGCCTGAAATTACAGAAAATTGTCTTCAGGATATTTTTACCAATAAAGGGTGCTGGACCCAGACCAAAGGAATTCCGTATCTCAATGCTTATTTATGCGATTATGATACGCCTGCAGAAATTATGGTACAGCTCGCTATATTAATCCCTTTAAATGAACTAAAAAACTGGACTTGTGCGGAAACTGATCCTGTGTATAATGATCTGCTTAGCGGAGTGGATGCCTTTTATGATCCAAAATTAAAAACCTTAAACCGATGGCTTCCTCAGCTAAAGGACGATCTTGATAAATCGGAAGAACAAAAAAAGGAAATGGTTATGGATTCGTGGTATCTGCATCATCCGCTGATGAACCTTGCAAGGCTTGCACTAGCGGGTGAAAAAAAAGCAGAAGAACTGGTTTTGCAGTCGATTGAATATGCCATTAAAGTAGCGCATCATTTTAATTACCAATGGCCGGTTTTCTATAAAATGGACACCTTAGAAGTCATAAAAGAAGAAACTGCGCCTGGTAAAGGCGGCGAAAAAGATGTTCCGGGATCTTATGCTCACCTAATGCTGCTGATGTATAGGCTTACAAATGAAAAACGCTATTTTAATGAAGCAGAAAAATCAGTTAAAAAGCTGATAGGTAAGGGATTTGATATTTTTTATCAGGCCAATATTACAGCTTTTTCTGCGGGAGCACTTTTAGAATTATACAAAATCACAAATAAGCAGGAATATTTAGATTTAAGTTATGCCTGTCTGGCTGGACTTTTCAAAAACATGCAGATATGGGATTGCCAATATGGATATGGAAAAAATTATCGTAATTATTTTTCTATATTTCCGCTCAATGAAGCGCCTTACACCGCTGCTTATGAAGAGATGGAAGTGTATGCCGCACTTTCTGAATATTTAATACAGGCGGAATCTGTAGAAATACTCCCGTCATTAAAAATTTTAATTCCAGAATTTCTAAAATATGCCGTAAGCCGATTACCGTATTATTATCCGACAATGCTTCCCGAGGAAATGCTTTCTGAAGACGTTAAAACCGGTGAAATTGTAAAAGATTTATGGATTCCGCTTGAGGATCTTTATACCGGTTGGGAGAAAAGTGGGCAGGTAGGTCAGGAAGTATACGGAGCCGGACTTGGTTTTGGCGTAATGACCAGACAATATCATAAGGTTAAGGACGAAGATTTTTTATTGTTTGCAGATTATCCACTAGTAAATTATAAAAAATCAAAAAATACGGTACAGTTTACTGTTTTAGGCAGTGCCGAATTTGACTGTAATTTCAAAATACTGTTTAATGAGAATAGCAGTAAAATTAAAATAGATGTACTTCACAATAAAAAACGCATTATGCCCACGGCAAAAAGTAAAATTTTATTAGAGTATAAAATTACAGGAGATAGCATAGTGCAAATTGCTTGGTAGTTAACCTGAAAATATTGCTTCAATTTAGATAGCTGCATCGAAAAGTGTAAGATTTTAGATTAATTGTGTAAAAACGGCTTTATTGGCAAAGGTATATTTGAAAATATACAAACTAAAAAGTAATATTATGAAAAAGCTATTTAAAACTACAATGCTGATTGCCTTGTTTGCAACTGTTCTGTCTTGTAAAAAAAATGAATCCACTAATGAGGCTGATTACAATAACACTGCAGATTCTACTTCTACAACAGTAGACACCGTTGGTCCAGGTACAGACAGTACAACAGTTAATGGTGCTGGAACAACCGGAGCAACAGGAGAAGGTTCAACCGGATCTGGAGCTGCGGGTACACAACAAGAAGGAACAACAAATGTAAAAACCGATTCAACTGCAACAAGTAATAATAAAGGCAGATAGTAACTGCCCTAGGTTTATTATTTAATGTTTGTAAACCTGTGGCATTTGCTGGCTGCAGGTTTATTTCTTTTTTGGGGAAAAGAAGAAGTAAAATTAACGACAATGTATTTCAAACTTCCAGCATATAATAAATACTCATAACGCACAAAATCTATGAAAGCTATTATACTATTAGCAACCCTAAAAAGAAAGGGGAGTTCTAACACTGAAACACTTACAGAATTTCTGGGCACTTATCTGGAGAAACAAAATATTGATTATGAAGTTGTCAAACTCGCAGAGCATCATATCCTTCCCGGAACTTATACAAAAATGGAAAGTAAAGATGATTGGCCCGAAATCTACCAGAAAATTCTTGATGCAGAAATTCTACTCTTTGCAACTCCTTTATGGTGGAATAATCACTCGTCTGAACTACAAAGATGCATCGAACGTCTTGATGAGGTTTACGACAAAATTTTGGCTGGTGAAGATTCTCCACTGGACGGTAAAATTGGAGGCGTAATTATTACGGGAGATTCTGACGGTGTTGAGCATGTGACCGGAAATATTGCCAATTTTTTCTGCAGCATCGGTGTTACTTTTGCGCCTTATGCGTCATTGGGTGTAATTTGGGACGGTCATGCAAAAGGAGAAAATAAAAAGAAATCTCAGCTTCTTAATTATTATAAGCGCAATTATGCCAAAGATGCTAAAGGAATGGCAGAATCTTTGTTTAAAGCAGTAAAATAGAAGCAATTGTCTTTATTTTTTATTTTTTGAATGAGAATAATTGTTTATGATTTTTATATTAACATAGTTTATGTAGTTTTTTTATTTGAAAATTATCAGTAATAGTACTATTTAGATTCAAGTTAATATTAGTTTATGTGTTTTTTCTTAAGTTAAATGAGTATCTTTAACTATTATTAACCGTTTCACGGATATAATTCGATCGTTTATCGATTTTCAGAAGCTTATATTTATATAAACATTTGCAGATTTCTAAATTCTTGTCTTATGTTTTGCGATATAAATAATTAAGCAGATGACATTACAGATCTCACAATCACAACGGTATATTTATTTAGCAGACGATGACGAAGATGACAGGCAAATGTTTCATGAAGCACTGCTCGAAGTTAATAGTAATGCAGTTTTAACTCAGGCTGAAGATGGGAAGGAATTACTGGAGATTCTTTCTAAAAATCCAAAACCATTACCCGAGGTTATTTTTCTGGACATTAATATGCCGAAAATAGGAGGTTTTGAATGTCTTGAACAGATTAAACAGAACAAGAAACTAAATAAAATGCCTATCATAATGCTTTCTACCAGCAGTGATCCACTCACTATTAATAGAGCGTTGCAGCTTGGAGCCAATTTTTATGCTGTAAAACCAAGTACATTCGAAGATATCAAACTATTAATTAAAAAAGTTTTGCAGATGGATTGTCTTTCGATTCAAAATGACAAGCAGAAATTTAGATTAGCTTAAATTTTAAAAGACAATCCCAGTTCTGCGAATTTTTCAGAATTGGCATGCATAATTCCTGATCCTGTGATAAAATCTAATTGCACTTTCTTGTTAACTACGTAAAGTACTGCCACATCTGCCGTATTTTTGGCATGATGATGAGACTCTGTAAGTCCGTAAACTTCAGCCACCAGTTTTATCTTTTTAGTCAAAGCATAATCTCCTGAAATAGTATAAATGTATTCTGGTCTACCAGTATCAGAGAGCCAATGCACACCAAGGTTGTAACCTAAATGAGCCGATTTTGATAGGGAATATTGTGCAAGCATTCGAATTTCGGGACCGTATTTCTGCTCCTGCAAAGAATGATCTGCCATCCACGGAATACTTATTCGACCTAATAAACTGATGTCAGGAATAATCCCATTATGATCAATAAGATGATATTTTGCTCCAAATATTATGGGTTTAATACCGCCTGAATCTTCTTCGTGATCATGATCTATTGTAAAAGCACTTTCAATTCGAAATTCGGCATTTTTAAAAATTCCATATCGCAATACGATTTCAGGAATCTCGTATGCTTTTTCGCCTTCTTGCTGTTCAAACGAAAAACCGCTTTCTACCTGTAGATGATGAACAGAAATCGTGTTTGGACTTTCAGTTTCATTTGGTCTGTCGGTTTGTATCTGCTGAGCCGAAACACTAGAGCTAAAACAAAATAAACCTGTTGCAATTATTTGTTGAATTAATTTCATGTTTAAACAGTAAATTTTCTTAATCATTTTTTTTTTAATAGAAGCAGAAAATACCTGCAGAAAATATACTACAGGTATTTTTATTTATTGAAGTAATTATGAATTATTTAGATTCAAGATATTCCTTTAGACCAGCAATATCATTTTTAACTAATTTTTCAAAATATGGCTTTAATAATTTCGCCGCACTTTCGCCTGCAATACCTAGCGGCGCATGATAAGAAATAGTGATGTCAAGTTCAGTAGAACTTCCATTATCTTTAAATTTTACTTTTCCCGCATTTCTAATGGTAGCTCCCTCAACAGAATTCCAACTTAGAAGCCTGTCTTTTCTGTCTTTTACAATTCGGGCTTTCCAAGAAATACTTCCAATTCCGCCAGGACCTTTAGCAGTCCATTCAGAGATATTCGAATCGATGGTTTTAACAGATTCAAGATGACTCATAAATTTAGGAAGGTTTTCCAGATTGTGCCAAAAAGCAAATACTTCCCTAACTGGTTTATTAATAACAGCTGTAAATCTGATATTTACGTTTGACGCTTTATCATTCATCAAATGCCCAGCAGCATCATAAACGGGACAATATCCCGAGATTCCTCTCAAAAGCATAGCGCCACCGGCACCCGCTTTGGTAATACTTTTATTTTTATTGGTTAATCCGTTATATAAGAGATAAGCACCGCTTGTTACCATTAATACGCGTTCTAGCGTCGATACATTTGTTTTTAGTGCTTTTTTTGAAGTTCTATTTGCTAATGCTGAAAGAGTTTCCATACTATTGTTTTTTTAGTTTTTATAATAAATTTAAAATTGTCTGCTGTTTGCATTTTATCATTAATTAAAATTAAATACTTAAAAATGTTTTTACTTACAGCATTTTTTATTTTCATTACACAATTGATCGTTGTGTTTACCTTCTTGCATAATAAAAAAATCGTCTGAAATTCAGACGGTTTAAGCATTGTCTTTAAAGCGATTTGTTGATGTCACTTTGGTTGTAGTCATTGTCCGAATCCAGCTCCGAATCGTCGTCGTCTTCACTAGAGGTAAAATCATCTTCTTCTTCGAGATCATCTTCTTCTTCTTCGAAATCGTCATCATCATCTTCTAGATCATCATCAAGATTATCTCTTTTAGTAAAATCGTCCTGTTGATTAAAATCACGATCCTTATTTTGAAGTTCATCGTTAGAGTCTGTACTATCTAAAGAAGTAGTATACTCTTCATTGCCAGTTCTTGTTTCGTCATCTTGAGAATACGAATCACTTTGACCGTAGTTTTCTCTCTCATCTAAACTCATACTCGTTTTTTTTAAGATTATTTTTTATCTGTTCCCTTTTTAGTGTCTGCTGTGCCCTTTTTTGTATCAGCAGCTTTATCTGTGCTTTTTGAAGCAGTTTCTTTTTTATCAGTTTTTTTATCTGATGCTTTTGCACTACCAGTGCTTTTTTTGTTGTTTGAAGTACTCATAATAGTATAGTTTTATTAATTAATATATTGGTAAATGTAAGGGTGTGAGATAGCTCGATTTTATACTAATACTGTTTCTAATTGTATAATTACCAGTTTGTTATTTAATTAGTAATAATTAATGTCCATGCTTTAATGTTTTATAATCTACAGAAGATATTTCATTGCCCTGAACCCATTTCAAAGCCTCGTGATAGGCATCCTTTTTATAACCCCTGAATTCCCCGGGCACCAGATAGCTAAAAGCTTTTGTAAATCTTATAACACGGTCAGAATCTGTAACAATGGCGGCACGATTCCATTTTCCAATATTTTTAATTCCCATTAAAGCATCTTCCATCCAGGCGGCAGCAGTAAAGTTTTTAATTTCGGTATCGATTAAAAAGAGAAAATTAATTTCTTCTATTTTATTAACCAGTTCCGTAACTGCTGGTACAAGTATATTTTTATAGTCATCTGCAGTGACCTCTCCAATTGCTCTAAATGCTGCAACATTTGCCGGTGCATCAATTCTCTGTATCATAATAATGTATTTTTAATATTGATAATCAAATATATAGATGCGTATTCAATGTTTTATATAGAATAATGTGCAGTATTTGTACAATATTCATTTTACTACAATGGTTCTGTTAGTTTAGATGAAAATTCTTAAATGATAATCTTACAAATGCTTACTATAATTATGTAAAAATCGATCTGTATCTCCCGCTACTTTTAAAATCGTTAATTATTAAAAAAACATTATGAAAGCGACAAACACAAAGGACACTGCTAAAAAAGCAACGACCACAGCATCTAAAGGAAAAACGGTAAAAGTTAAATCTTCTGCAGCCGAAGGATTGAGAGATTTATTTGTAGATTCTTTAAAAGATATCTATTGGGCAGAAAAAGCATTAACAAAAGCATTGCCTAAGATGGCTAAAAATGCAACTTCTGAAAACCTAATTACGGCGATCAATGAACACTTGGCTGTAACAGAAGAACAAGTAAGCAGATTGGAACAAGTCTTTGAAATAATTGGAGAAAAAGCTGCTGCAAAAAAATGCGATGCAATGGAAGGTCTGATTAAAGAAGGGGAAAGTATAATGGAAGAAACGCAGGAAGGACCAGTGAGAGACGCAGGAATTATTGCTGCATCGCAAAAAATCGAACACTATGAGATTGCAACGTACGGAACTTTGGTAGCATTTGCCACAACCTTAGGAGAAGAGCAAGCTGCCGCATTATTGCAGCAGACATTAGATGAAGAAAAAGAAGCGGATACTATTTTAACAGAGGCAGCTTATAATACGATTAATTTTGATGCTTCTGAAGAAGATGAGGAATAAAATATTCTTAAACTTGAATTAAATAAACCTGTAATCTTAAATATTAAAGATTACAGGTTTTTTTTATGTTTAATTAAAATGTGATAGAAACATATTATGTCTTACGTTGAACTTTTCTCCAAGTTTAGATTTGCATTAATGGTAATCATATAACTAATACTAAGGGTTTTATAAATAACTCATTCTTAACAATGCAACATTTGCAACAGAACAAAAAACTATTTGTTTCTATATCAAATTATTATATAAACTATTGAATTATGAAAAATTTATTTTTAAGCTGTTGTATGGCATTATCATTTGTCTATGCATCAGCGCAGACTACTCCTGCGAAAACAAAGTCTACTACTAAAACAGATTCTACTTACAACAAGAAAAGTAAGCATGGTTCTGAACATCAATCTGGTAATAAAAAAGGAGACACTATTAAGAAACAACGTTCTAACAAGAAAAAAGGAACTACTCCTAAAAACGAAACATCAACTCCTCAACGTAGAGATACTATAAACGGAACAACAAAACCATAATATATAGTTGAAAATTAGTTGATAAGTAAAAGCCCATTTTTTAAAAATTAGGCTTTTATTTTTTGCAAACATGTTAATTCTGAAACATTATGCCTTTATTGTGTAAGAGAAATCATGACATCTAAGATACATTTGATTGAAATTTATTAAATTAATAAGGATTTTAAAGCTTTGATAGTAAAGCTAATACTACTTAATTATCGTAAAAATTGACTTTTTTATAATTAAAATCTTTATCGGTCTAAAAATTTAAACCCAAAAACAAAAATCAAATGCAAAACAGTATTTTAGGGAGCTTAAAAGAGCACCAAAACAGCTTACTTACTATTTGGTCAAAACTTCTTTTAGAAAAAGGATCGACTGATGGAATTACAGAAGAAGAAGAGTCAAAAGAATTTGCCTCATTTTTTTTAGATGCATTGTACCATGCCAATGGTAATGCCGATTCTGATGAATACGAAAAAGTACATGATTTACTAATTGGTATATCAAGCTCAAGGGCAAAACGTGGTTTTTCGCCTAGAGAAAATGCTCAATATCTTATTTCATTTAAAGAAGCAGCCTCACAAATTCTTTCAGAAATTGAAAAAGATCCTGCTAAACTCTACGATGCCAATTTACAATTAGGCGAGGTTTTAGATAACATGACTATCATGACTTTTGAAGCTTACATGAGAGGACGTGAAGATGTAATTTCAAGACAAATTGATGAAATTAGCGAAATTTCGACTCCTGTTATCAGAGTTTGGGATGGTGTAGTTGCATTACCAATTATTGGAACTCTGGATAGCTCAAGAACGCAGGTAGTAATGGAAAATCTCTTACAGCAAATTGTTGACACAGGAAGTTCTATTGCCATATTGGATATTTCTGGCGTACCGGCAGTAGATTCGCTTGTAGCACAACATCTAATAAAAACAGTTAGTGCCACCCGACTAATGGGAGCAGAATGTATTATAAGCGGTATTCGTCCTGAAATAGCGCAGACAGTGGTACATTTAGGTATAGACCTTACGGGCATTATCACTAAAGCCTCTCTTGCCAGTGCTCTTCAAACAGCCTTTGATATGCTTCAGCTTACTGTTGTGAAAAGGAAATAATCAAAAAGATTAATACTATGGAAAGAATCCCTATACTCAAGATGGGAGATTTTTTGCTTGTTACCATACAGGTAGACTTGTACGATCAATTAGCAGAAAACCTTGAATCTGATTTGATAAATACGATAAATAAACACAGTTCTAAAGGTGTGTTAATAGATATTTCGGCTGTTTCTATAATCGATTCCTTTATGGGACGTATTTTAGGAAACATAGCAGTTATGTCTAAAATTATGGATGCACAAACTGTTGTAGTAGGTATGCAGCCAGCAGTTGCCATTACATTAGTAGAACTTGGCCTGTCTTTAAACGGTGTTATCAGCGCATTAAATGTCGAAAAAGGCATGGATCTGCTTCGCGCGAAAATGTATAATGGCGATAACGAAGAGCAGACAGATGATAACGATAACCAATAAAGAGGAAATCCCGATAGTAAAAGAGCAGGATGTAGTTCCACTGCGTAACCGTGTCAAAGATTATGGTGTCAAAATTGGCATGAGCATTTTAAATCAAACCAAATTAATTACTGCCACAAGCGAGCTTGTCCGCAACCTTTTAAAATATGGAGGCGGGGGCAAAGTGATTATTGAAGCGGTAAATAATGGACGTGAAAATGGGGTGCGTGTTACTTTTATTGATAACGGGCCTGGTATTCCCGATATAGATTTAGCAATGAAAGACGGTTACAGCACAGGAAAAAGTTTGGGTCTTGGTTTACCGGGAACAAAAAGAATTGTAAATGAATTTGCTATCAAAACAGAAATGGGAAACGGAACGACGGTAACCATAATAAAATGGAAAAATGGATAATACTTTTTCCTGCTACAAAATTGAAGACAGGAGTTTAATTGCTTTTATTAAAAGAGAAATACATAATTTGGCACTACAATTAGGTTTTACAGCTCATAGGGCTGGAGAGGCAGATATTATAGTTGCAGAATTAACTTCAAATCTTATTAAATATGCCAACGGAGGTGAGTTGTTATATAGAGCTCATTGTGATGAAGGGCATAACCAGATAGAAATTTATTGTCTAGATAATGGTATTGGAATTGATAACATTAGTAAAATAATGCATGATGGCTATTCATCATCTAATACACTGGGCCAAGGCTTGGGTGCAATTAGAAGATTAAGCAATGATTTTCAAATTTATTCTTTAAAAGATTGGGGAACAGTTCAATATGTTAAAATTTGTGATAAATCAGATTATAGTGTCCCTGCATTAGCCAGTGGCTTTAATTCTTCCGCGTTTAGCGTTAATTATCCAGGAGAAAGAGTCTGTGGTGACGGATATCATATAAAATACTTAAAAAGAGGTTTTCAAATTTTTGTAGGAGATGGTTTAGGTCATGGGGTAAATGCAAATCTTGCTATTCAACAAGCTATAAAAGCTTTTAAACATTCTGGAGAGCATGATCCTTCAGAAATTTTAAGAGACATACACGATCAGGTAAAAAAAAGCAGGGGACTAGTAGCTACAATAGCATGTGTAGATTATGCAAAAGAAACATGGAATATCTGTGGTATAGGTAACATTAGTACGCGTATTTGTTTTGGCTTAGAAAACAAAACCTATACGCCTTATAATGGTATAATTGGTCATAATATTCCACGTACCTTAAACAGCACAACGGTTCCGTATCAAAAACATCAGATTATTGTAATGCACAGCGACGGATTACGAACGAGATGGAATTTAAATGATTTAACTTCTATAATTAAACAGAATCCCGGATTAATTGCTGCTTCGCTGTATAAAGATAACATTAGGGGAACGGATGATGCAACAGTTCTTGTGGGAAAAATAATTTAAGTGCTATGAAAGAGATTGTAAAAATTAATCTTGATAACGAAATGGACTTAATACTGGCACATAAACGCGCAATGAAAATTTCAGAAATGTGCGGAATGCCATCTTCTGCGCAAACCAGATTTTCTACAGCGGTGTCCGAAGTAGCAAGATGTTCTATAGCAAAAGGAAAAAACTCTGTTTTATCAATAGGCATTAATGTTATCAGACCTACTCAAAAAGAAATTCTGGCTATACTTACAGATACTATAGACCTTAAAAAATGCAATCCCGAAGCGTATCAATATGCAGCAAAAATATCTGGAAATATAGAGTATACCTATTCTGGAAATCAATCGGTAACAAAATTGAGTCAATCGGTATTATCGCCAGGACTTCTTTCTGATTTAAAAATAAAAAGCCTAGTTGATTATTTTAAATATGAGCCGCCTTTATCACCTTATGATGAAATTAGAAAGAAAAACATTGAATTAATTGCCCTTTCAGAAAAACTGGGAGAAAGTGAAAATAGATACAGGCGTTTGGCCAATACGCTTCCGGTTTTAATTTGTGTGGTTAATGATAAAAATTATGTAACGACTGTAAATGATTCTCTAAATGAATATTTAGAATTTCCATTAACCATTTTCGATAAAAAAACTTTACCAAACTTTATTCATCCAGATGATGTAACAGTCATTTATGAAGGATGGAGTAAAGCTAAAAAAGACCGAAATGCTTTTTCCAGCGAAATTAGAATCAGAAAAGACAATTCTTATATTTGGCATCTGGTATCGATAATTCCTAATAAAGCAGACGACGGGTCTTTTAACAGCTGGCTTATCTATTTTGTAGACATTAATGCTCAAAAGACAGTTGTAGAAACCCTTAAGGACAATTCTGAACTAAGAAAGATTCAGCGTGAGCTTGAAAATGCCAATACTAAGTTATTGTTTAAAAACAAAGAGTTAGAACAATTTGCTTTTATTGCCAGTCATGATTTACAAGAACCTCTTCGTAAAATTTTAATTATGCTTTCCCGAGCTGCGCAATATTTAACCGAAGAACAGAAAAAGCTCTACTATTTTGACAAAATTACTCTTGCTGCAGGTCGACTATCTACGCTGATTACTGATGTTCTCGATTATTCTAGAATAGACAATAAATCTCAAAATCTGCATGAAGTTGACCTAAATGAAATTATTGCCGAAACTATAAATGACCTTAGTATGGTAATAGAAGAAAAAGATGCGATAATTACGATAAACCCATTGCCAACAGTAATAGGTATAAGTTCGCAGCTTAGACAGCTTTTTTATAACCTCATTAATAATGCATTAAAATTTAATACTTCTCAGCCCATTGTCACAGTTTGTTCTTCGATGTCTGAAAATGATTATGAGTTTGAAAAAGATAAATCATTAAATGATTATTATGTAATTTCGGTTAGTGACAATGGTATAGGAATGAGTAAAGAATATTCGGGAAGAATTTTTGATATGTTCCAACGCTTACATCAGCGAGATCAGTTTGGTGGTAATGGTATTGGACTTGCGTTATGTAAACGCATTATAGAAAATCACAATGGAATTATAAATTTTGCCAGCGAGCCTGATGCAGGAACTACTTTTTGGATTTATCTTCCTAAAAAGCAAAGTATCGGGATTTTATAATTTCAATTAAAAAACCGTCTAAAAAGACGGTTTAATACGGTTTACAACGTACGATCTAGATTTGCATCTTCATCAATATCATCAAGACCTTCGTTATCTAGTTCCTCATTTCCAAGTTCATCATCATCTTCGGTTTCAAATTCATTCTTATCAAGTTCCTTGTTGTCAAATTCATCATCTCCTGAATTTTCATTCCCAAGATTTTCATTTTCGAATTCATTAGTATTCAATTCATTGTTGCTAAATTCATTTCCATAATCTGGTTCAGCATTATTGGTTATAGAATGATCTGTTGATAACTTTTCATTTTCATGTCCTTCTTTTCTAATATCATTATTTTGAAAATCGTGATCTTCCTGACCGTAGTTTTCTGTTGCGTCTAAATTCATAATACTTTTTTTAAATTATTTTTTATTGAATTAATTTTATTGATATGCTAGTTGATACTTTTAACGAAATATCATTTGTAAATGTAAAAGAGTTAGACAGTTGAAATTTATAATCTAAAAGCTTATAGTTGTATAATTATCAGTATCGTATGATTTAGCAAATGAAGATTTTTCAAGTTTCAACTTTAGATAATAAGAACCAACTTTACATTTTTAAAAATTGCCTAATTGAATCTTTTAATTTTGCTACAAAATTTCATAATTGGGTTATTTGTCTGATAATTAATGAATTAATTTTTAACATGTAACTTTAGAGTTGAATTCTGTAAAAACCCTCTGTACTGATGTTCTACTTTTCCAATTATTAATTTTAAACAAAATATTATGTCATTTGAAAACCAAAACACAGAAGGAGCTACGGCAAAAGCAATCGAAGAACAAACTTCAAAATTGCCATCAGATTTATTTTTATACGCGGCACTTGCTGCAATGGGAACGTCATTAACCTTAAAATGTCTGGGCAGAAAGCATACTGCACTATTTGTAGGCCAATGGGCATCACCATTTTTATTACTTGGAGTTTACAATAAGCTGGTTAAGTTAGAGGGACATGATGCCGAAGACAAAACAGTAAACGGTTAAGTTTTATGCAAGAGTACAATAGGACCTTTACAATATCGTATTCAAAATGATAAAGCTGCCTTAACTTATAGTAAAGGCAGCTTTATTTTTTACTGAAATATAATCATTAAATCAATTTAAATTTCTTGATCTATTAAGATACGTTATATAGCTTGCAAATGAGGTCTAACCTGCATAGTTACAATATCGCATCGTTTGGGCTGCGATAAGCAAAATAACACACTCATAGCAATATCTTCTGCTTCAAGCATTTCTAATTTTTTGATTTTTTCTTTTTGTTCCTCAATGGGATCGCGCTGCATGTCGCTGGTAACAGCACCAGGTTCAATAAGAGAAACTTTTATTCCAAACTCATTAATTTCTTTTCGCAGAGAAGTGCTGTATCCTCTTATAGCCGATTTTGTTGCGACGTAAACCGTACTGGTTTTCTCCTTGCTTTCGGCGCTCATAGATCCAATATTTACAATGTGGCCGCTTTGCTGGTTTTTCATTCTTGAAACAGCCTCTTTCGTAAAAGCCAAATATCCTAAAACATTAGTTTCCAGTACGTATTTAATATTATCATAATCCTCATCCGTGATTCCATCAGCAGCTAAGGCCGCGTTATTGATTAAGATATCAATACCTCCAAGAGTATTGTCTATTTCTTTGCAGATAAGCTGTAAATCTTCCTTTTTTGAAATATCTCCTGTAGTGCCAAAAACATTTCCCTGAGCTTGAGCTTTTATATCGCTCATAGCTTTTTGAAAATCTTTTTCATCTCTTCCAAAAATAAAAACATGTCCGCCAAGAGATGATAAAAGCTCGGCAGTCGCTTTTCCGATACCTGTTGTACCTCCAGTTATGACAATACGTTTTCTGTCGATATTTTGTCCAAAGTAGTTTGATAAATTTCCCATAATTGTATTTTTGTAATTTAATGCGTTACATGATAATTTATTCTGTTCCAAATGTTTGATTTATCCAAATATCTTATAACACATTGATTTTTGCTTACAGAATTTGATTTTTGATTTATAAGTTTTGCGTTAACATATTTTTATTTCACATTTTTTAATCTCGCGCACAAGAATCAACCAATGATTTTTCTAAAGGCAGGCCCAAATATAACGTCGTGCCTTTTCCAGGTTCGCTCGAAGCTCTTACAAAACCGTTATGGTTCGAAATAATGGTTTGCACCAAAGCCAGGCCAAGTCCGCTGCCGTACTGCTCATCATTGCTCTGCAGGCGGAAAAATGGATCAAAGATGCGGTTTTCAAAATCTTTTTTAAAGCCAATTCCGTTATCGCTTATCGAGAGTATTATATAATCTGTTTCAGAATCAGCATTAAATGTGTCAAATATTTCCTGATTTGGATAATGCATCCCAATTTTAATATGAGGAGCTATATCCTGCTGGGCAAACTTTATTGCGTTAGAAATTACATTTACAAACAGCAGATGAAACTGAGAAGCTATAATTTTCATAGGAGGCAGTGGGTCTACTGTAATAATGGCTTTATGCTCTGTTATAACCTTTTTTAGATCGTTTAAGGCTTTTTTTATTATTAAATTAAGATCTGCATTTTTGAATCTTTTTTCCGCAAAATTAAGTTTGGAATAGGTGACCAAATCTTCTATGAGCTGGTTTGTATTGGCGGCCGAATGAAGCAGTCGTCTTACATTATGTTTGGAAGATGTCGATAATTCAGGTTCATGATCAATAATCTTTTTGCCGAACATGTACATTTTTCGAATCGGTTCCAAGAGCTGTTCGCCCGCTGCGGCGGTAAAAGATTCCAGTTGTGTGTTTCTTTTTAGTAGCTCGTTATTTTTTAGCTGTAAATCTGCATTGCTTTTTTCCAAATCTGTAATATCTTCAAGAGCAATTAAAATCAAGCCCTCAGGTATAGAGTCAGTAATTGGTGCGGCATTAATAATCATTACTTTTTTCACGGCTGGATTTTCACTGAATTGTATTCTGGCATTCACAACCGGTTGATCCCTGCTTATTTTTTTCAGCACTAATTCTTGAAATTCAACTGTATTCCAAAGGGCATTTCCTATTTCAGAAATCGAAATTCCTTCAATAAGTTCTTCACTCGTTTTAAAATAGCTGTAAAAGGAAGGATTGGCGCTGTGGATGATGAGATTGCGGTCTATTATTAAAAGCGGCTCCCGAATTGTTTTAACAATCGATTCGTAGAAATTTCTCATTGAATGGAGCTGCTTCCTATGATTCTGAAGCTCATCATTTGTACAGGAGAGCTCTTCATTGTTAGAATGAAGCTCCTCTATAGAAGTTTGTAACTCTTCATTTAGATATTGAAGTTCTTCAGTTCTATGGAGAAGCTCCTCATTAGAGGTGCGAAGCTCTTCAAAATAGACCTGTTGTTCTTCAGTCAAATATTTAAAGTCATTCTGTAGCTGAAACAGCTGTATTTCCATCTCTTTTTGTTCTGATGTATTGTCATTCTGTGCGGCCTTTTCCCCTGAAATTGGTTTTCTATAAAAAATAATAAGCAGCAGTTCAATATTCGAAGGAAGATATACAGCTTCAAAAGAAATGCTGAAAGTTTGATTTTTTATTGTAATAGGTCCTCCAATACAATTTCGTTTATCATTTCGGGCTTTTAAAATCGCATTTTTAAGTGAAAAACGAATTTCATGAGAAACCATATTTATGATATTAAAGCTGGGCTTACCAGCAGAAGGCTGCAAAAAAGAACTCGTATCACCATGAAAATGGACGATTTCAAAATCTTCGTTAATTACAACAGCAGCAGGCGAATATTGTTCAAGAAGCATGTCAGTTGCAATTTTTTTATAATTCGTAACTGTATTTTCAGGACTGTCTATTTTACTGATTGATTTTTCAGCTGTATAACCCGGCATTTCAGAGGTAAAGCGATAGTATGCTTTTCTGCATCGGTATATTTTTACCTGTCTTTCCACAGCTGTAAATAACTGTTCGACGCGTGCGGCAGATTCAGACTTTCCTAAGAAAAGAAAACCTTGGTCTCGAAGTGCATAATGAAAAGAAGAAAGGACCTTATTCTGCATATCAGCATTAAAATAGATCAATACATTACGGCAGGTTATAAAATCAATTTTAGAAAAAGGAAAATCCTTTGTGAGATCATGGACAGCGAAAATACAGCTGTCACGGATTGACTTGCTGACATGATAACCGCTTTCCTTTTTCGTAAAATATTTTGCCAGTCTTTCCCCGCTTATATTCTTTACATCCTGATTCGTATATATGCCAAGACGGGCTTTTTCAATACATTTTTCGGATAAGTCAGAAGCAAATATTTTGATGATGATCTCGCTGTTATTGGTTTGTTCGAGATATTCAGTAAGTGAAATTGCCAATGAATAAGCTTCTTCACCAGTAGAGCATCCTGCTGACCATATTCTTAATTCTTTTCCTCTAAGCGATTCTACAAGAGAGGGAAAAACTACTTTTGACAGACTATCAAAGAAAAGCTGATCTCTAAAAAAGTAGGTTACAGGAATAAGAATATCGTTAAATAATAAATCCTGTTCAGTCGTTTTACTTTTTAGTAAGGTAAGATAGCTTTCCGCACTTTCTTGTCTGGTAATTACCATTCTTTTGGCAATCCTCCTTCGAATGGTCTGTTCTTTATAATGATGAAAATCAGTACCGGATCTTGCAGCCACGAGATCAATGATTTGCCTTAAGAATTCGTCCTGTTCTGCTGATGCTTCCTTTTCCTCGTAGGCTCCATTGATTAAATAACTATCTCTAATCTCCAGCAGCTTAGCGGCAGTTTGTAGGGGGGCTGTAAAGTAATCAATAAACTCAGCATTAGCCTTATTAAGTTCAAAACCGCTTTTTGTGACTGCAGAAACCGATGCACCGCCTTGTTCTCTGATATTTTTAAGTCCTGCCACCCCATCTATAGAAGACTGGCAAGCCAGCAGTCCTATGGCATAACTCTCGTATTTTTGTGCCAGAGCATTGTAAAAAATATCCAGACAGTTATTAGTCCTGCTGCCTCGAATGGCCGGTTTTAGCTTTAAAATTTCATTTTCAAGTATAAGAAAGTTTTTCTCGGGTATGACGTATATATGATCCGGCTTTAATTCTACGGTATTTACTATTTCATAAACCGGCATTTTAACACAATCCGCAAGCTGCTGGGTAAGATCCGCATTCTGGCGGGACTCTAAATTCTCCATAACCAGAAATGCCATACCGGAATTTGGAGTAATACCAGAAAGGATTTGTTTAACAATATCTATTTCAGAGCCTTCCGCAGCAATTCCAACGACGGGAAAAGAGGGAAGGTTAATTTGATTTTTTTCAAGTGCAGCAGTTTCCATAAGCATTCGTTTGATTTAGCAGCGCATTTCACTTCTGCTTTAATTAATGCAGTTTCCAGCTGAGGCAGCTGCACCATGCAGCTGCCTCAAAATCAAATTACGGATTGAAAGTATAAAGTTTAAAAAATAGGTGACCTACTGCGTGTTTAACTTGGATGCATCATATATAAAAATTACAGTTGTAAGACCAAGATAAAATATGATGAGAATGCAAGGTATATAAAAGATTAAAATCGTTTAAATAGAGTTGATCTGCGGCAGTTTGATATTATTACTAATAAATTTCATAAAATTTAAACCAATAAGTTTGACGGGATAGTAAAGGTAGTAGATTTTTAGCAGGCATTGTTATATAATTGCCATTTTCAATATTTTGATCTACAGTGAATTGCGGTAGTTTTTTTAAGTTTTTTATACGAAAAAATCCTCTATGCTATTTGACCAAGCAGGAAGTTTTTAATAATTTGATAATCCTCATTTCTTCTTCAACGGTTTTTCTGTAAAATATTGATATAAAGATTTTTATGTTTGAATCGTGTAATACGTAAATAGTATTGTGTAAGATGCAGCAGTGAGAGTGGTTTAATTTTGGGAATAGTTAAAACTTAAAGCATTCTGACGGTTGCTGCTAAAAAACGAGCGGCTTTCTGAAATTATAAAAAAAACAAAGATCTCCATAAAATTACCAATTGAAAAAGTTCTGTTTAATAACTGTTTCATCTCTACTTTAAAACAATGCAACTTAAAAAAAAATGCCGAAATTAAACTTTCATGTTCAGTGAAATTAAAAGCGGTTAGATAATAACTATAAATAATTATGCGCCATGTTATATAGAAATATACTGCTGATTGACGATGATAGTGATGATGCCGATGTGTTTATCGAAGCCATCAATTCTTTGGATAAAAATGTTAACTGCCTGGCAGAAACAAATCCCGTTAAAGCTTTAGAGTTTTTGAAAAATGCAAAAATCCTGCCTGATCTTATTTTTTTAGATTATAATATGCCTGTTTTAAATGGGAATGAATTTATAGAAAAAATGAGAGCTGTCGAAAAGCTCAAACCCATTCCGGTAATTATATATTCCAGCTATTCAGAAAATGCGGCTGCACAATTGTCGATTATTCATGATACGGAGCGGTATATTAGTAAACCCAATACTTTTATAGAGCTGACGGCACTGCTGAAAAATATACTGGAGGAGAAATAAAATCTGTACCGGAAAATTTCAATTTTACTTTCGGCAGTACGGCAAATAGTAAGAGCGCCATTGATCTTTTCACTTCGAGCATATCTAAGATTATTAGTACAAAGCTATTGCGCCCGTTTTTCAAAAATATCTGCATATTTTTTGGGAAGAACAATAGCCTCAAACTGGCTTTTAAGGTCTCAGCGGTGTGCAGAGTCTGGCTCAGGCAATCTGGTTCTGATTTAAAGAATGCTGCTTTATTAAAACCTTTGCATGCATTAATTCTGTACATTTGGTAAGTTTAAAACCCCTGCGAGATGATAAGTTCCGAGAATCACCACCTGGCCCCTGAAGGGTCAAATGAAAAAGAGCCTGTAAAAATTATACTGGCAGAAGATGATAAAGACGATCAGGAATTATTCATCGATGCCCTGGATGAGGCGCAGGTCCCCTCTGAGGTAACGACCGTTGAAAACGGGCAGGAGCTCTTGGATACTCTCAGAGATCAGTCCGAACCCAATCCCGATATTATTTTTATCGATGTCAATATGCCTGTTAAAGGCGGGAAGAAGGCGCTGGAAGAAATAAAAAGCGATAAAGAGCTTCGGGACATCCCAGCCGTTATGCTCTCCACTTGGAGCCACCCAGCAGATATTGAAGATTCATTTGATAAGGGAGCGGATCTGTACGTGCAGAAGCCGAATTCTTTTACCGGCTTTGTGTTGCTGCTAAAGAAAGTCTTTCTCCTGCACTGGACAAAAGCTTTACTAAGACCGGTTGTAAGTTTATTTTTTGTTTCGGAGAAGAATATATCCCATAAGGATTAAACAATAGTCTTTATCATTGTGTACTGTAATTATAATGCGCTTTTAACCTTGTTTTTGGGATGCAGAATTACTTTTGAAAATAAAACCCTCAATATTAATAGGTTCCCATTTTAATAATCTTATCTTTGAGCAATTAAATACATTAAAATGCAAGAAGGTACAGTAAAATTTTTCAATGAAGAAAAAGGATTCGGATTCATAACTCCTAATAATGGAGGGGCCGAAGTTTTTGTTCATGCTTCAGGTCTGTCAGAAAACATCGCTCAAAACGATGCAGTTCGATATGACGTAGAAGAAGGCCGTAAAGGTCCAAACGCAGTAAACGTAGTTGTAGCATAATATACTATCACAGTTAACTTATAAAGGCACCTCTAATCAGGTGCCTTTTTTGTTTTATGGATGTGGTGTATATATTATTAGTATTTATTTTTCAGGAGCTTTTCCCGCTGTAAGATGCACCCGAGCGAAAGCGAACTGGCGTAGCAATCTTTTGTGCCCAGCCTCGGGTCAATTGTATGTAATATTATTTTTTGGGAGCTTTTTCCCGCTATCCGTTTCAATCTTTTGTGCCGAACCCCGGCACAAAAGGATTTCACTGCATACGAGCGAAGCGAACTGGCGAAGCAATCGGGGCTAAGGGCTGCCAAAGAGCCCTGTTTTTGTGTTGGAGAGATGTACCATTCAAACCCAATTGATGTCTATCTATTCAACACAGGGAGTTGTCTCTCAGCTTTGCTGTACACTTAGCTTTTATACTGATATAATAAAACAAAGTATATTTCAGCTCTTTAGACTAATAAAAATTAGAAAGGTTATATAAAAAAGGCACCAATTGTCTTCAATTGGCGCCTTTTGGCTTGTTTGTGACGGGGACAGGACAAATTACTACATCATTTTTGGATGATTTGAAGAGATTGTCTTTCTACATGTAGTGTCTGTCTTTTATTGGCGTTGTGAATCTGGTTTGGTTGTCCTGAGTAGGATGATGCAAAAATTGTAAAAACTCAATTGATTCATCGTATTAAGCTGATATATAAATTTACAAAATTTATGGAGGATTTTAAAAGAATGTTTTAATTTAAAGAAGGATTCTCTTTCTTTGGCTCTATGAATTACTTTATGCTATTTAGGTTTTGTGGCACAAATGTAATCCCTCTCATTAAATTGGAAGCCGTAAAATTTGGCGGCAGAAAAGGTGTCAAATCAGTGTTTGATTCTTTTAAACGTAAATTCTTACTAGTAAATTACATAATTCCCATTTTTAGCATGGAAATTGTCAAACTATTTTACTTTTAATTGTTTCGGAATAATGGTAGAACTATCTTTAAACATTATTAACCGGATAACGGATGTAATTCCATTTTTTAAAAATTTACAAAGGATTATAGAAATATAAGCGGCTGCGGATTCTTAGATTATAGTTTTATGTTTGCCTGACAAACTAAATACAATGCCCGAGCCTGAAAATTCCAAAAAGATTATATGTATTGCTGACCATGATGAGGACGACCGAATGCTGCTCCATGAGGCATTACTGACCCTAAATCAGCCATTTGAGATTCTAGAGATCAGCACAAGAGACCAGCTTACAGACCAGTTATCTAAATTGTCTGATATTTTTCCTGATTTTATTTTTCTCAATACCGGTATGCCTGGCATAGAGATGGTTCATTTCATTGAAACGATCAGGAAGGAAACCGGATCAGGCATGAAAGCAAAGATCATTATCTATTCCACTGACAGCGATAGGTCCAGCATCGAAAAAGCATTTGAACTGGGAGCAGATTTTTATGCTGTCAAGCCGAGTAATTATAAAGATCTTAAAAAGCTGGCAGGAACTGTAATAGAAATGGAATGGGAGACTTCTGAAAAAGACACCAGGATATTTCACATTGGATTTTAAATATTTAGGCATGCTGTCATATTTCTATCGCAGACACGCTTTTTTCAGTCTGCTTATGTTATATTATGCTTGGCTTTTATAGACGATTTTGAATATCGGCAGAAAATTTGCAGGCAGATAGATGCACGGAAGAAAATTATGCGGCAACATTCTTTCATAAAATTTTGAATGGCAGATTTTGTGTAAATCTGTCTTTGCTTTTGTGGCGGAAATGTTTAAAATCCATTATTTTTTTATGATGAATGGACTCGACTTTTCTTGGATTAATGTAAAAATTGAATAGCACACAGTATGATAATTGATGCGCCTAATTAATTTTCGCCATTTTTTAGTGACCCAAAGGAGTCTTTATATCTTGACGTGAAAGTTTTCAAAAGCTGGCTGGAGATTATCGGGCTGCGACACTAAAGATAATGCTTTTTTTATAAGAATAGGAAGATGGCTGTATGCAACTGGTTTTGTGATAAAATAATTTGCCCCAAGGGAATACATTTTTTCGATATCCGCAGTATTGCTGCTGGTGCTGAAAACAATAATGATATGCTTTTTTAAGGCATCTGAATTTCTGATTTTTATAAGACATTCCTCTCCAGACATAATAGGCATATTAAGATCTAGGAAGACCAGTTCTGATTTAGGAGTTTGGGGATTTTCTAGAAGACTGATCAATTTGGCTCCATCATGCATAATGGAGAGTTTCAGATCAGGAAAGTGGTCCCTGACTGCTTCGGCAAAAAAGTCGCAGTCATCTATATCGTCGTCCGCCAGCAAAATGTGATTAAATAACCTTTGCGCCATATTTTTTTGCATTAATTCAACATAAATCAAATGTACAGCTTTTCAAGTCAATTGCAAAGCAAGGATTTACTGAAGCAGTGCATATTTCTAACTGCATAAAACCGTATTTCGCGGAAATGCAAGAGCTATAGGAAAATAAGATTAAATTTTTTACATAATTCCCATGTTTAACATGGGAATTATGTAAGTTTTTTTAAACTATAAATTTCTTAAACGTCGTCAACTATAAAAAGAGACTAGTGATAAAAATACTTACTATGATGCCTTGAAAAATTAAGCAATGAAAATTTGTTATGTGCGTTAAGTTATTGGCTGCCATGATGTTTTTTATTATCCATGGAATCTTTATCATCTACATTTCATATTTGCCTTTTTTTGCATCCTCATTTTTTGTCTTAGATAAAGTTTTACTGATAGATAATTATTCCGCTGGTTGAGGCAGTGGCATTTTCCAGATACCGCTAATGACATCATGCTGCGGACAATAAATTCGGGTAACAAACATGAATTTTCATTTTTGGAGAGGGAAGTCAATTGCTTTCTTTATCCTTTCGTGGTGAGGTGCTCTGCAGGTAGATAATCAAATCCTCGTTGGCTTCATATTTCAGCCCTTTAGTTTTATTGACGATAGAGTATCTGTCAATTTTTACAGCTCAGTGCTCAGTGCATCAACCATGCCGGCAGTATACCGCATCTAGTTCTTTCCTGTAGCAGATGGTGTTTTTGGTTCTTTGGACAGCATTCTCTTGTGGCTTTCTTTGACCGTGCGGCTTTCAGCAGCCATAGATGTGAAATGCCCATGTTCATCCACGTAGATAATCATGCTCTGAAAACCTTTGCCCTTGAGGTTGTTAGTTTTTCTTTCAAGCTTCCTGAGTGCTTTCTGCTTTTTAAGAACAGCTTTTTTCTTGTTATTTTCTTTTTTGAAAAATGAGTCGGCCATATTTCCTTCAATATTAAATTAAACAATCGGATTACTTTTTTTTTCTTTGATCGATGCCCAGTGTTTCAAAGTAACCGCAGCTTTAAGAGCAGGATATCCTAATACGGTATCACCTGCACAGACATCGGAGATTACTCCCGATCCTCCGCCGACGGTAGCTCCGTCTCCAAGTGTGACATGATCCTTAATGCTGCTTCCCCCTCCGATGACCACGCCTCTGCCAAGTTTCACAGAACCCGCCAGTCCGCTGTTTCCTGCTATGATACAGTGCTCGCCTACAATGCAGTTATGCCCGATCTGTACCAGATTATCGATTTTACAGCCATTTCCAATAACAGTTGAGGCGAATTTTGCGCGGTCTATGCAGACTCCCGCACCGATTTCTACATCATCACCGATAACAACATTTCCGATATGGGGGATCTTTACGAGTCCTTCAACAGGACACTTCACAAAACCAAACCCGTCGGCACCGATAACAGCATTGGAATGTATGATTGTCCTTAGGCCGATGCGACAGTTTTCACGTATGACAGTCCCAGGCCATATAACAGTTCCAGAACCGATAAAACAGCCGTCAAGCACGGTAACGTTAGGGTAAATAGTGACATTATGTTCCAGTTTGCATCCTACGCCTACGTAGACGCCGGCTCCTATTTTTGTTTGATCGCCTATTTCAGCGGACTTATGAATTACTGCAGAGTGATGGATGTTGTTTTCAAACCTAACAGCCACAGGTCTGAAAAGTTCAAGCACTCGGCACATAGCCAGCTCAACACTGTCTACTTTGATCAGTGCCCTGCCGGGGCCGGGATCTAGGACGCTATTCTTATCCACAACAGCAACAAGAGCTTTGGATTTCGGCCAAAGCCTTTCAAATTTTTTGTTTCCGAGAAAAGTAATCTGATGTGGCTGGGCGGTTTCAGGGCTCCCCGCAGAGGATACCATTGCCGACGTTTTGCCGTCAGTTATGCCATGAAGATGTGTGCAGATCTCATGTACTGAAAATTTTTTCATGTAAATATGATTATTATGTATGGCAGTATCTTAAATTTATAATTTAGCTGGCAACCGCCATACAATTGATGATTATAAAAAAGCAGCAGCAGTTGTACCTGATGCCTTTCGCAGGTAGGTTTTCAGCTCTGATTTTAAAAAAAGATAATTTCCGTTATAAAAAAAAAGGTAAAGTTTAATTCCATGCCTGCTAGAAGCATTATGATTTATTGGTTTCAGATTAGTGTCTGAAGCAAAGAAATTTATTATAGTAACGAGCCATTACGCATCAGCTCTATGTAGATTTGGCCGCTGTTCTGATCAGAGCATTGCCAGAGACTGCAGCTATCTTCTTCTGTCCTTAGAATAATTTGATGCGCCTCTGCTGGAGCTGTAGTCCAAAACATCAGGCTTAGGTCGGGCTTCGTTTACCACTAAAGTCTGGCTGTCCAGTTTAGAGTTGTTCAGGCCTTTTATTGCTTTTTCAGCATCAGATTGGTCAGGCATTTCAACAAAACCGAAGCATTTTGAGCGACCTGTAAACGGGTCCATAATTATTTTTACAGAGGTTACTGTTCCATAAGCTGCGAAAGCGTCGCGTACCTGATCCTCCGAGGTTCCAAACCCCAGTTTTGCTACAAAGATATTCATAATGTAAAATGTTTTAAAAATTAAGGCGGCTGTATGCCTAAACTGAAGAGTAAGGGAGGACAAATTTTACAAGATGGACAGATCTGCTTATCAGAGTGAGCATTGGCAGAATACCAATTACAGCAAAGATAGCATTATATATTTATCGCAGGCATGTTATTAAAAAAAAGTTTGGTAAAAAAAAACTGAAAATCAATAATTTAATTCTATGATCCTAAGTTTTACGATGTATTTACTTTAATCTTTACAGCTGTATTACGTTATTATCCGCTTTATGAATAAATCAATTTTTTGCCTCCGTCAAGGAATGATAATATTTGAAAAAATGAGAAGGGAGATTCAAATGATTATGCAATGTAAATTCTGAAAATATTCTAATCAAAATCTATAGCTAATAAAATATGGAAACTAAGATCAACAAATTTTTATGATTAATAATATCAATGCTTTTACTTTAAAATTTCTGGCAAAGGCATTTTCCATACATTGTTTATTACATCAGGATCCGGGCCGTAAATTCTCATAACAAACATAAATGGTCCTTTTTGAGGAGTCGGAAGCCAATTGCTCTCTTTGTCTTTTCCAGGCGAATCTTTCTGCAGGTAAATAACCAAATCTCCATTTGTTTCGTATTTCAGGCCTTTGGTTTTGTTTCCTATAGAATATCTGTTGATTTTATTTGGCACAAGAAAACGTTTAGGAAGATTATACATCGTAACACTCCAAAAATATTCTGCTTCAGTAAGCTCATTTTTCTTGAACTTTAAAACAGGGAATAAATCAATTTTTTGCTTTAGTCGAGCGACAATTATATTTGAAAGAATGAAACAACAATACTAATTCTGACTTTGAGCAATAATTAAAAAAAAGAAATTATTAGTCATAGTTTCTTTTCATTCAAGGGTTCGAGTCCTGTTAAGTTATCGAATGACAAATTAACTATTTGTGTTGCTTTTTAGGTAAATATATACACTGAAGCAATTTAGTCATTTTTTTAAAGAAAGAAAATAAAAGCAAAAATGACTCAAAGGTAGCGTGTTTAGTACTGTAAATAAAAAAATGGCGCCAATTGTCTTCAATTGGCGCCATCTGGCTGAGTGACCCTTACTGAACAATTTACAAACCATTTTATGAATGATTTAAAGAAATTGGCTTACTTTCAAGTGAATTTGTAAGATAATTATTTTGATTTTTTATTTGGAAGCGGTTTGTATGTATTGTAAGGGTTAAAAGTTAAAAAATGTTAAAACATCTATATATTTATATTTATTAAGATATAAAGGTTTAGAATAAAATTTTTGACAATAAAATTTATTACTTCCTGAAGAAAGTGAGCCAGTTTTTAGTAAAATTATATAATAATTCGTAGATTATTCAAATTAAAATTTGGTAAGGATACTAGTGTTTTCATATTGCTTTAATCCAATCAGAAAGTAATTGAATTGGACATTTAATTTGCCTATTTTCTGGACGATAAAAAATATTTAATTAACTCATTAAATGTCGTTCGATTGAGGTTAAAAATTGATTTATTTCTATCAAATACTATACAATTCTACAACTATTATCGAGGATTTTGAAAGAATGTTTTAAGTTAAGGTAAAATTGTCTTTCGATGGCTCTATAAATTACAATCTTGTATTTAAATAAATCTTTTTCATTTTTTTATGGTTTGATAAGTCTTCCCGATATTTTGTGTACATATGTGTAGTTGAATGGTTTGCTGAACTTATTTAATATTCTCATTAACATTTTGTGGCATGATAGTACCAAGTCCAGAGCAAAAATTGCCATGACTTGACATAAGCAAAAACGATACTTGGACGAGAAGCTCTAGTTAATGTTGTTGATTTTTATACTTGTGCATAAAAGTTAATGTATTTTAAAAAAAATATTGTAGCTTTAAACTGTATAATAATTTGAAATTGTTTATTTTTTAGTAGATTATGTAAGGTTTCGGCAATTTCAGATTTTAAGCACGCTAATATTCAGGAACAGATTTTGTATCAACGAGGAATAGAATCTGCCATTTGGTGCATGCTGGCAGTACATTTTCAACTAGCGGTTGATGCTTTTGCTAAAATCAACTGCACCTGAATCCGGCGAATCAAATTGAATTCCAACGGACCCTAAAGGGAAATTTAAAATTTTAGCCCGCTTTTAAGGCCCAACTCCAAAGCTGTATGATCAGAGGTGGAAACTAAATGACGTAGAAAAAATTAAATAAGCTATAGTTATTTTTTAAATTTTAAAAGATGAAAAACAAATTGATTTTAATCATTGTACTTCTTGCAATGACAGCGTGCAATCAGAATAAAAGTGATAAAAATGGAACATTATCTTCTGCAGAAACTGATGCTGATGTTTCAGGCAAATTTTCGGATTCAGTACCGAATGGCCCCGATGTAAATGTAAAGATTACAGAATCTTATGCAAGACAGGTCGCAAGAGATGCCTATTTCTGGGCTTGGCCAATGGAAAACATTTACAACAGACGTCTTGCGTTCAAGCAGTCACCAAAAGTAGGTCTTATGAATGGCGTACTGCCATTTGCGCCATTAAATTCTTTGGCAATGTTGCATGATTATATTAAGCCTGAACAGCGCTGGGTTGCCTGTCCAAATCAGGATGTGGTTTACGGAGCTGCTATTGCCGCTCTTGATGAGACTCCCGTCGTGATACAGGTTCCGGATTTTGGCAAGCGTTTCTGGGTATATCAGGTGGTGGATCTTCGCACAGATGCTTTTGCCCAGCTTGGGAAGATGTATGGTACAAAACCAGGGTTTTACATGCTGGCGGGGCCTAACTGGAAAGGAGAGGTGCCTAAAGGAATCACTAAAGTATTTTACAGCAAAACAGGCACAGCCTTTATTGTACCTAGAGTTTTTCAGGATGATACGCCCTCAGATAAAAATGCAGTCCAGGCCATAATTAATTCTATTGATGTCTATGCTCTGGATAAATTTGACGGAAAAATGAAACAGCAGGACTGGAGTAGGCTTCCATCCTTAGGTTCGCCGACAAAAGATGGCGGATCTGAAGAAACGAAATGGGTCTTTCCAGATACCTTTTTCGATCAGCTTCCTATTGTATTGAAAGATGCTCCTCCATTGCCCGGCGAGGAAGCTCGTTACGCACAGGTACTGTCGGTGATCGAAGCAGCAAAGAAAGATCCTGCATTGAAAAAAGCGATGATTGATGAAGCCCATAAAGCGGACAAAGAACTGGTTGATCCATTACTGCAATTTCGCAACTGGGGAATACCTCTTCCAGGGAACTGGACCACTGCCGATAACTGTGCTGCTTTTGGAACGGATTATTTCACCCGTACAGCCATAGCAAAATCCAATATACTGGTGAATGCAGGTAAAGAAACAAAGTATTTTTATCAGGATCTCGATTCAAAAGGATCTCGACTGAATGGTTCTAAACAGTATACCCTGACATTTGCAAAAGGTAACCTTCCGCCTGTAGACGGCTTCTGGTCTCTTACACTTTATGACGAGCATCACTTTTTCTATCCCAATGTCATAAAACGCTATTCGGTTGGAACCAAAAACCGGGATTTAAAGTACAATGTCGATGGTTCCCTTACATTGTATGTGCAGCATGCGGAGCCGGAAGGGGACAAAAAAGCCAATTGGCTGCCAAGCCCTGCAGATGATTTCTGTTTATATTTCAGATGCTACGGCCCAAAGCAGTCCGTAATTAAAAATCAATGGACGCCTCCGTCTGTAGTAAAAATTTAATTTCAGTCAAAAAGAGAAAGTAAAGGAAAAAATTATTTTAAGTTGATTAATGTAGTAAAAATAAATAAAAAATGGCGCCAATTGTCTTCAATTGGCGCCATTTGGCGTTGTGACCTCGACAGGACAAATTACAACATCATTTCTGGATGATTTAAAGAAATTAGCTTACTACATGTAGTGCCTGTCTTTCATTGGCTTTATAAATTTGGTTTGGATGTTCTGTTAGGATTGATGTAAAAATTATAGAAACTAAATTGGTTTATGGCAGTAAACTAATATACAATTCTACAAATATTATGTAGGATTCGAGAAGATTATTGTCATTAAGCCAGAATTGTCTTTATTTGGCTCTATTATCGAACAGGACTATCGTTTTGTCAAATAGCTGATAAAAAACGAATTAGGTTTTAAAAGTTTTTAATCTGCAAAAAGAACTCTAAACGGAATTGAAGTTGTGCATATGCTTCGGAAGAATCAGATGATTAGACCGGGATCTCTATATTTAAATCATTCTGTATGCTGGCGGGTTAACTTTTATATCCCCTAAATTCTTAGATTTGATTTTGATAGATACGACAGAACCTAAAAGTGTCATTTTAATTGATTTTGTTGAATTGAAAATGAAATTTTAAAAATCATTAAAAAATGAATACTAATCTCGCTTTATGCCTCAATTTTATTTTTTAAACACCTTGCTATGATTTTTATAAGAAAATTACTAGATTCTTAAATGCTTTAAAGCTTAAAGCATTAGTTTTTTTATTGCTAAGCAGTTATGTTAAATATTGTTTCATTTTATAATTTGCAACATGAAATTGTTGTTGCAACAGTTTTTTTTTTATCTACTTGTTTACTTTTGTAAGAAATAACGTTATTGTATAAAAAAAATATAATAATTGCTTACTTACTTTAATTGTAGCCTTAACTATATATGATAATGCAAGATATTGCCCAGATGTACTGCAACGTTCTTTAATTCAAAAAATTGCAGCACTGTCATTTAGAAAATTGATTGCGTCGTCTTACATCATATTCTATCTTCTTTCCGCCATCTGAATTTATTCCTATTCGCACTTTTTATTTGCCCGTACTATTAATATGTGCTTTACATGATCTAAGGCTTTATTTTTTTTTGCAGTTGTGGTACTTATTTTAATGCCATATAATGAATAACTGCAAAGGAAAATGTCTAGTTAAATTTTCATTGCCCAAGCCAGATTCCAAATAATAAAATTAAACAGTGATAAATATAAAGTTTGTCGCAAAATTTAGAGTATTGGAAGGTAAGATATTGCTGATCAGCTAAAAATTTGAATCAGGTTAGATAAGCAGTCTGCTTTTGAAATAGATGATTGTTTTTAAGTCTTCAATGATATTTTGGTAGATTTTTCTTCGCAGTTAGTTGATAATAGCTAGCAAGGAGTGATCAAGTCTGCCCAATATCTGCTTAAAGGATATCCTGATTGCTTGAGTGGTAAAGTTTATAATTTAATATAAAAATAGTTATGAAATCGAAATTTACATTAACTCTAATTTTAATTTTTTTTCTAAGTATTTTTTCCTCTGCACAAACAGTATCGGGTACTCCAGGTACAACCGGCTGTCTGGGCGGAGGTACTATCACGGCCAGCAACAATGCAGGATGGACTTCTCCCCAGTATCAATTGCTTAAAAATAATGTTGTGATTGCACCAATTCCAAATGATCCTGCTCAATTTACGACTAACCCTCTTTTCGAGGCTCTTTCCACAGGGACTTATACGCTTAAAGGGCGCAATACAAGTACAGGTACGATTTTTACTAGCGCAAATATAGCAGTTTCAGACGGTTATACGCCGATGAGCATTGCGACGCCAACTAAAGTTGCCAGCTGTTCTGGAGGATCTGCAGTTTTAACAACTACGGTTACAGGCGGTAAATTACCGATAACCTACAAGATAGCACTGCAGTCTTCTCCTGGTTCAATAATTCAGGATAGCGGTGCCGTAAGCGCTTCTAATTTTGCTTTTAATGCACAGCCTGCAGGCAGTTACATTGTAAGTGCTACAGATGCCTGCGGACAAACTGTCACTGGATCAACAGCTGTCACCAATCCTACCGTAACTGTAAACGATTTTAAACTAGGAATAGGCTATGCGTATCCTAAACACCAGACTTCTGCCTGTTCATCACCGATAATCATAATGGTGGAAGCTGGTTTTCAATATATTTCGAACAGTACTGTTATCTCTGCTGCTGATGCAGCATTGTTTAGTTGGAAAATAAAATTTCAGGGCCAGTTATATGGAATTGGTACAGACGGAAATGCTACCGTAGGAGCGGATGGTATTTCACCGCAGACTATAAGTTTTAAAATGCCGCTCGCAGCTACCCGTGAAGACATATACGCAGACATTAATAATATGAGGGTAGTACTGATGGATCAGTGCGGCAACACAAAAGAATTTCCAATCAGGCACGTATATAATGGAGGAACCATAACTACATCTAATTGTGGAGGAACTGGCTTACTGAGCGTTAGAGCCAATTTGCTGACCTGCCTTCCGATGGATATGGTTTTTACCAATACTGCCGATCCTTCCGATGTAATTACACAGACATTGTCAAGTATTCCTGCGACCTTAAGCGGTTTTACTGCAGGAGCCACTTATAATTTTACCTACATTGATGCAGCGGGAAATACAACTGGAAATTTTTTAGGCAATCCCTCATCTCAAATAATTATTCCCGCTGAGCCTTCATTTACACCTTCACAATTTTTGTCAGCTGTACAGCCTAATTTAAATGTGCTGGGGTATGGTCTGCTGATACTTTCCAATACTCCTTATCAAATAGGGGATGTACTGACTTATACTGTAACAGCATCCAGCAATCCTTTGGTGCCCTTAGGAACAACGGGCAGCGTGACATTAAATTCGACAGGCAATGCTACACTTCCAAGAGTAAATCCGACAGATCCAGCTGGATATTGGCCAAAAGGGAATTATACGCTTAGCATAACAGGTCCCTGCGGTACGAAATCCATGAATGCAGTTGTACAGGGGTATGTTGCAACCCTTTCAGCTGGCACAATGACACCGGTCTGCGGAGGTTTTAATTATACAATGAAAGGTAATTTCGATGTAGCCAGTGCTTATCAGGTCATTATCGTTTCAGGGCCTTCAAATGTGGGGCAGGTAAGAGATTTAGCCAGTACAACGGCATCACTCCCGTTTAATGGCTTGAATTACGGCACCTACGTTTTCGGACTGCGGATTAAGGGAGGCAATACCAATGTATTGACTGAAACGGTTACCTATGACGCAAGCAATACTGTCAAGGTAGACAGAAGCAGTACTGGAGGTTTTGTCTGCAGTGACGGCGCAGCTGACGGAATACTTACAATTACTGCCATCAGTATTTCACCAGCTCCCAATAATGCATTGTCGTATGCTTTAAGTAGAGACGGAGGGACAACATATGGGGTTTTTCAAAGCTCAAATCAGTTTACAGCACTAAGCAAAGGAACTTATTATTTCAAAGTACAGGATGGATGCGGAAATGTTGTAACACAGTCAGCACAAATTGGTGTGGCAAGTGCACCGACAGCCTCTGCAAATGGTTTGAACAATCCAACATTATGCAAATTAAATTCAGGCACCATTCAATTAGATGTTGATATATCTGGTGCAACTTCCTATTTATGGACTGGTCCAGGTATCAATTCAGGAAATCAAAATTTAAAAAGTCCGGCTGTCAGCTACACTGATCTTAGTGCAGGAGTAAATAATTATACTTGTGCAGTGACTGTTGGAGCGCCTTGCAATACTACCAACACCGCCGGCTTAGTTATAACTTTAAATCCCTTGCCAACACTTGTTATTAATAATCCTGCTGCAGTATGTTCGCCTAGTACAGTAAATCTTACAGATGCAGCTGTAACGGCAGGGAGCACAGCAGGTGTTACATTTACTTATTTTACTGATGCAGCAGGCACAGCCGCTCTTGCCAATTCTGTGGCAGTTGCTGCCAGTGGCACTTATTACATTAAAGCTACGACTGCGGCAGGATGTTCCGCAATCCAGCCTGTAACGGTAACAGTCAATCCGGTGCCAACAGTGGTCACCACAGCCCCGCCTAAAGTATGTGCAGGCACACCAGTCGACCTGACTGCATCGTCAGTAACCGCTGGAAGTACAGCAGGCCTTACCTATACTTATTTTACTGATGCAGCAGGAACATCAGTTCTTGATACGCCAAGTGCAGTAACAGCAGGGGGGACTTATTATATAAAAGGAACAACTGCATCTGGATGTTCGGCAATTAAGGCTGTAGCAGTTTCATTTAATCCGAGCCCTACAGTGGTAACAGCGCCTCCGCCAGTAGTGTGTTCAGGTACATCAGTTAACCTTACTGCACCATCAGTAACTGCTGGAAGCACTGCAAATCTAACGTTTACTTACTTTACAGATGCGGCTGCTACAGCAGTTCTCGCTTCGCCAAGCGCAGTGACGGCAAGCGGAACTTATTACATTAAAGGAACAACTGCAGCTGGGTGTTCGGCAATACAGGGTGTGGCTGTAACAATTAACCCGACTCCGACATTGGTTACCAATGCTCCTGCGGCAGTATGTTCGGGGACCTCAGTTGATTTGACTGCTCCGGCAGTAACTGCTGGAAGTACTCCAAACCTGACGTTTGCTTATTTCACAGATGCTGCAGGGACAATTGCACTTGGTGCGCCTGGTGCAGTTACAGCTGGCGGAACCTATTACATAAAAGGAACAACTGCGGCAGGATGTTCCGCAATCAAGGCTGTGACTGTATCTGTTAATCCCATTCCAGTATTAGCAATCACTGACCCTGATCCCGTCTGCGCAGGAACTGCTGTGGATCTCACTTTGCCTGCGGTAACCGCTGGCAGCTCGGCAAATTTGACTTTTACCTATTTTACAGATGCCGCAGGTGCTATCGCATTGGCCAATCCCGCTGCAGTCACAATTCCAGGCACGTATTATATAAAAGGAACAGATACTGTTACAGGATGCGATTCAGCTATAAAAGCGGTGGCAGTAAGCAACTTGGCGCCGGCAGATACAAGTCTGACATATCCTGGCGGTCCCTTCTGCGGATCTGGAACAGTATTGCCAGATCTGATAGTCACATGGTCAGCCCCTCCAGATCCCGTATTGCGCCGCCACAGGCTGACAGGATCCAATCTTCTCGGCGCATCACATGCATTCACATTCACCTCAACAGCCGGTCTGGTTATAAATCCCAATAGCGGTGAGATTGATTTGGCGGCAAGTACTCCAGGTACATATACTGTAAATGTTGTTGCCTCATATTCATTTGCACCGTGTCCGTCTAGCGCTGCAGCAACAATAACTATAAACCCGTTGCCAACTGTTGCAATTACCAATCCGGCACCAGTGTGCTCACCAGGAGCCGTAGACCTTACATCAGCAGCTGTGACTTCAGGAAGCACACCAAGTTTAACTTATTCCTATTTTAGCGATGCAGCAGGGACGCAGCCTTTGGCTGATGCAACTGCAATCACAGCAGGCGGTACTTATTATATCAGGGGAACTGATCCTGCGACGGGCTGTTCTTCAATCAGCCCAGTAGCTGTAGAAGTCAACCTGCAGCCTGATGCTTCATTTACCTATGATGCAATCAATAACATAAATGACGAGTATACCTTTACACCAATCTCTACCGCCGCAGATGTTACTTATAGCTGGGATTTCGGAGACGGAGGAACTTCTTCTGCAGCTGTTCCAACACATCAGTATGATTTACTGGGCACCTATACTATAACGCTTACCGCTGCCAATCTCAATGGCTGCACTGACGTTACAGCTCAAACTATTTCCATAAGCAAAAATCCGAATGTGACAGCAGACATTTCGGTGTTTCCTGCCAATGAGTGCCTTATTGGAAATGCGTTTGAATTTACAAGTGCCTCTATCATAGCATCGGGCTATTCGCTAACAGGTCTCATTTGGGATTTTGGCGATGGCGCACCAGTAAGTACTGCATTGAATCCAATTCATAATTATGCGGCAGCAGGTACTTATGTTGTAAATCTCCAGGCTACGGTCAGTAATGGCGTAAATACTTTTACCGATAATGCCACGAGTTCTGTTCTAGTAATCGCAACACCTGCAGTAACCATTACCAATCCGGCGGCAGTATGTTCAGGCTCTCCTATTGATTTGACAGCACCGGCAATAACCTCGGGAAGCACATCAAATCTTACCTTTGCTTATTTTACAGATGCCACAGGAACGGTGGCCCTCGCCAATCCAGATGCAGTAACAGCAGGAGGTACTTATTATATTCAGGGAACAACTCCCGAGGGATGTTTTGCGATAAGTCCGGTGCAGGTAACTATCAATCCGCTTCCTGTTGTAACAGTTAACAATCCGCCAGCAGTATGCGAGGGCACTACAGTAGATATTACAGCAGCAGCAGTAACTTCTGGCAGTACCGCTAATTTGGCATATAGCTATTTTATTGATCAGGATGGGACGCAAACTTTGGATGGGGCAGATGCCATAACAACAAGCGGCATTTATTACATTAAGGGAACAACGCCTGAGGGATGTTCGTCGATAAGTCCCGTGAAGGTAACCGTAACCCCAACACCGTTTGTAGTTGTCAACAGCCCATCGGCAGCCTGTGCGGGTACAGCAGTTGATCTGACAGCGCCGGATATAACAGCAGGCAGCACAGCGGGACTATCGTTTGCTTATTTCAGTGATACGGCTGCCACGCAGCCTTTAGCCAATGCAAACGCTGTGACATCAAGCGGCACTTATTATATTCGGGGAACAACGCCGGGAGGATGCTCTGCGATTACTCCGGTACTGGTAACGATCAACCCAGCGCCGTCTTTAGTGATTGACAACCCGCCAGCGGTTTGTTCGGGTACAGTTGATTTGACGGCTCTGTCCGTCACAGCTGGAAGCACAGCCAATCTGACCTTTACTTATTTTACAGATTCCGCAGGCACAATAGTCCTTGACGATGCAGATGCAGTAATGGCAAGCGGCATTTATTATATAAAAGCGACGACATCAGAAGGATGCTCAGCAATAGAGCCTGTCACTGTAACAATTGATCCGACTCCCACAGTAACAACAACGCCACCGCCAGCAGTATGTTCAGGTGTTTCGGTGGACTTGACTGCAGCGGCAGTAACGGCAGGAAGCACATCGAACCTGACGTTTGCTTATTTTACAGATGCAGCCGGCACTGCAGCTTTTGCTAATGCAGATGCAGTAACAGCTGGCGGCACCTATTACATAAAAGGAACAACACCAGAGGGATGTTCTGCAATCAGTCCTGTTCAGGTAACTATTAACCCAATACCGGTTGTAAGTGTGACTGATCCTGCACCAGTATGCGAGGGCACTATCGTAAATATTACTGCGGCAGAAGTAACTGCAGGAAGCACACCTAATCTGAACTTTACATATTTTACAGATGCCGCAGGCACTGTAGTACTTGACAGTGCAGAAGGAGTAACGACAAGCGGCATTTATTACATAAAAGGAACAACACCAGAAGGATGCTCAGCAATCCAGCCTGTAACGGTAACGGTTTATCCGACTCCTATAGTGGTAACATCCGATCCATCAGCAGTATGTTCAGGAACAACAGTAGATTTGACCGCGCCCTCAATAACTGCTGGAAGCACCGCAAATATGACTTTCACTTATTTTACAGACGCTGAAGCTGCAACAGTCCTTGCCAACCCCGAGGCAGTAGCAGAAGGCGGCACTTATTATATAAAAGGGACAACACTAGAAGGATGTTCAGCAATGCAATATGTAGTGGTAACTATTAATCCTATACCAGCTTTAAACATTACTAATCCGCCAGCAGTATGTTCAGGTATTTCAGTTGACTTGACAGAACCGACAGTTACAACGGGAAGTGCATCAAATCTGACCTTTACTTATTTCATTGATGCTGCAGGCAGTATTTTACTTTCTAATCCAGCTTCAGTCACAACAGGGGGTACTTATTATATCAAAGGAACTACACCAGAGGGCTGTTATGCGATCAGTCCGGTGCATATAACCGTCAATCCTATACCTACAGTAGCTGTTACCAACCCGCCAGCAGTATGTTCAGGGACATCGGTTGACCTTACTGCCGCGTCCGTAACAGCGGGAAGCACATCCGGGCTGGCCTTCGCTTATTTTACCGATTCGGCAGCCACCACCTTGCTGTCCAATCCGTCTTCAGTAACCGCAGGAGGCACCTATTACATAAAAGGAACCACTCCAGAGGGATGTTCTGTAATCCAGAACGTAGCGGTGACGGTTAACCCAACACCTGTTGTAACGGTCACCAACCCGGCAGCAGTTTGTTCAGGAAGATCGGTTGACCTCACATCAGCAGCCGTAACAGCAGGAAGCACATCCGGGCTGGCCTTCAAGTATTTTACCGATCCGGCAGCCACCACTGTGTTGTCCAATCCTTCTTTGGTAACCGCAGGGGGAACCTATTACATAGAAGGAACAACAGCAGAGGGATGTTCGGATACCAAACCAGTGCAGGTAACCATCAATCCAGCACCGGTTTTAGCAATCACCAACCCTGCAGCAGTGTGTTCTGGCACCTCGGTTGATCTGACGGTGCCAGCAATAACCTCTGGAAGCACAGCAAATCTGGTATATTCTTATTTCAGCGATGCGGCAGGTACCCAGCCTCTGGCCAATGCCAATGCCATCACAGCGGCTGGCACTTACTATATAAAGGGAACAACAGCAGAGGGATGTTCAGATGCTAAACCAGTGCAGGTAACCATCAATCCAGCACCGATTGTATCGATCACCACCCCTGCAGCAGTATGTTCTGGCACCTCGGTTGACCTGACCTTGCCGGCAATAACCTCTGGAAGCACAGCAAATCTGGTATATTCCTATTTCAGCGATGCGGCAGGTACCCAGCCTTTGGCCAATGCTGATGCCATCGCAGCAAGTGATACTTATTATATTCAGGGGACTGACCCTGCCACAGGATGTTCTTCAATCAGCTCGGTAAACGTCGTTGTCAATCCCCAGCCGGATGCGTCATTTACCTATGATGCGATCAATAACGCAAATGACCAGTATGTCTTTACCCCAATCTCTGCGGTAGCAGGTTTGAGCTATAGCTGGGATTTCGGCGATGGAGGCACTTCTTCAGCAGCTATTCCAACGCACCAGTATGATGTTGCGGGCAGCTATACAGTAGCCCTGACAGTCACTAACGGCTATGGCTGTACGGCAGCCGCAAGTGAGGCCATTTCGATAACCAAAAATCCGAATGTGGCGGCTGACATTTCGGTGTATCCTGCCAATGAGTGCCTTGTAGGAAATGCGTTTGAATTTACCAGCGCCTCTACTATAGCAGCAGGCTATTCCTTGACAGGCCTGATTTGGGTTTTCGGTGATGGAACCACGGCAAGCACTGATCTGGCCCCTACACATAGTTATGCGGCGGCAGGCACTTATGTTGTCAGCCTGCAGGCTACCGTGAGCAATGGAGTTAATACTTTTTCTGATAATGCGACAAGCTCTGTTATTGTAACCCCAACACCCGCAGTAGTGATTACCAGCCCGGCGGCAGTATGCTCAGGTACGACAGTAGATCTTACCGCGGCGGCAGTAACCGCTGGAAGCACGGCAAACCTGAGTTTTGCTTATTTTACGGATGCGGCGGGCACTATTGCTCTTGCCAATGCAGATGCAGTAGCAACAGGGGGCACATATTACATAAAAGGAACAACTGCAGTGGGATGTTCAGATACCAAGCCAGTACAGGTAACCATCGACCCAGCACCGGTTGTAGCGGTCACCAACCCTGCAGCAGTATGTTCTGGCACCTCGGTGAACCTGACTCTGCCTGCAGTAACCTCTGGAAGCACAGCAGATCTGACGTATTCCTATTTCAGCGATGCGGCAGGTACACAGCCTCTGGCCAATGCCAATGCCATCACAGCGGCTGGCACTTACTATATTAAGGGAACAACAGCAGAGGGATGTTCGGATACCAAACCAGTGCAGGTAACCATCAATCCAGCACCGGTTTTAGCAATCACCAACCCTGCAGCAGTGTGTTCTGGCACCTCGGTTGATCTGACGGTGCCAGCAATAACCTCTGGAAGCACAGCAAATCTGGTATATTCTTATTTCAGCGATGCGGCAGGTACCCAGCCTCTGGCCAATGCCAATGCCATCACAGCGGCTGGCACTTACTATATAAAGGGAACAACAGCAGAGGGATGTTCAGATGCTAAACCAGTGCAGGTAACCATCAATCCAGCACCGATTGTATCGATCACCACCCCTGCAGCAGTATGTTCTGGCACCTCGGTTGACCTGACCTTGCCGGCAATAACCTCTGGAAGCACAGCAAATCTGGTATATTCCTATTTCAGCGATGCGGCAGGTACCCAGCCTTTGGCCAATGCTGATGCCATCGCAGCAAGTGATACTTATTATATTCAGGGGACTGACCCTGCCACAGGATGTTCTTCAATCAGCTCGGTAAACGTCGTTGTCAATCCCCAGCCGGATGCGTCATTTACCTATGATGCGATCAATAACGCAAATGACCAGTATGTCTTTACCCCAATCTCTGCGGTAGCAGGTTTGAGCTATAGCTGGGATTTCGGCGATGGAGGCACTTCTTCAGCAGCTATTCCAACGCACCAGTATGATGTTGCGGGCAGCTATACAGTAGCCCTGACAGTCACTAACGGCTATGGCTGTACGGCAGCCGCAAGTGAGGCCATTTCGATAACCAAAAATCCGAATGTGGCGGCTGACATTTCGGTGTATCCTGCCAATGAGTGCCTTGTAGGAAATGCGTTTGAATTTACCAGCGCCTCTACTATAGCAGCAGGCTATTCCTTGACAGGCCTGATTTGGGTTTTCGGTGATGGAACCACGGCAAGCACTGATCTGGCCCCTACACATAGTTATGCGGCGGCAGGCACTTATGTTGTCAGCCTGCAGGCTACCGTGAGCAATGGAGTTAATACTTTTTCTGATAATGCGACAAGCTCTGTTATTGTAACCCCAACACCCGCAGTAGTGATTACCAGCCCGGCGGCAGTATGCTCAGGTACGACAGTAGATCTTACCGCGGCGGCAGTAACCGCTGGAAGCACGGCAAACCTGAGTTTTGCTTATTTTACGGATGCGGCGGGCACTATTGCTCTTGCCAATGCAGATGCAGTAGCAACAGGGGGCACATATTACATAAAAGGAACAACTGCAGTGGGATGTTCAGATACCAAGCCAGTACAGGTAACCATCGACCCAGCACCGGTTGTAGCGGTCACCAACCCTGCAGCAGTATGTTCTGGCACCTCGGTGAACCTGACTCTGCCTGCAGTAACCTCTGGAAGCACAGCAGATCTGACGTATTCCTATTTCAGCGATGCGGCAGGTACACAGCCTCTGGCCAATGCCAATGCCATCACAGCGGCTGGCACTTACTATATTAAGGGAACAACAGCAGATGGATGTTGGGATACCAAGCCAGTGCAGGTAAATATCAATCCAGCACCGGTTTTAGCAATCACCAGCCCTGCAGCAGTATGTTCTGGCACCTCGGTTGACCTGACCTTGCCAGCTGTAACCACTGGTAGTACAGCAGGGCTGGCCTTTAGTTATTTCACGGATGCTGCAGCTGCAACAGTTCTTGCCAGCGCAAATGCAGTAACCAGCAGTGGCATTTACTATATAAAGGGAACAACAGCAGAGGGATGTTCAGCAGTCAAGGCTGTAGTTGTAACCATAAACGCATTACCAAAAGATCCAATTATCAGCTTATCAGGACAAGCGTCAATATGTGCAGGCAACAGTGCAACAATCAGCGCAGCAGGCACAGGAATTTTTCAGTGGTATAAAGATGGCACAGCAATCACTGGAGCTGTAAGTTCCTCTTATGTGATAGCAGAGGCATCAGCTTCTGATGCGGGAACTTACAGTGCTTTGGTAAGTAATGGAATATGCACTTCAAAGCAAAGCAATTTAATTACATTGAATGTAGATAATTGTCCTGCTGTATTTACCTTAGTGAAAACAGTACTTGATGCAGATGGAGACGGCAAAGCGCAGGCCAATGAAGAGTTAACCTATAGGCTTACCGTTAAAAATACAGGAAGTGCCAAAATCGACGCTGTAACAATTAGAGATGCTGTACCAGCAAATACAACTTATGTAAGCGGGGGGACACTTACAGACGGAATAGTCATTTTTACGGCTACCAATTTGGGAGTTGACATGATCCAGAGCTTCAGCTTCAAAGTTAAGACAGCGTCAGATCTTAAAGGTATAACAACAATTGCAAACCTTGCCACAGCATCAGCAAATGGGGGGGCGGAGGTGCCTTCTAAACCGGAGGATCCTAATAATCCTGGGAATCCAGATCCTTCATGTACCAATCCTGCAGGCTGTTCGACCGATTTGCCGACAGACAATATCGCTGGCATTTCACTTGCCAAACACGGAACCTATGTGGATGGGAACGGTGACGGAAAAATTGATATCGGCGACAGAATAGAATATTCTTTTACAGTGATAAATATTGGAAGCACAATATTGAACAATATTATCGTACTTGATGATAATGCCGCTGTAGCAGGAGGACCTTTGTCTTCATTAGCCCCAGGTGCGGCAGATACCGTGACATTTACAGCCGTTCATATGGTAACGCAGGCTGATCTTGATAGATCAGTAGTCTACAACCTTGCGAAAGCAATAGGAAAAGATCCTAAAGGAAATGATGTTTCTGCAATATCAACCGATCCGCTGCCATGTACCGCATGTCCGGTAGATCCCCTCTGTCCAACCTGCAGCATCACCCCATTGACCGCAGAATCAGGCATTGCTGTAATAAAAAAAGCTGTTGTAATAGATGAGAACAGCAACGGATTTGCCGAAGAAGGAGAGACAATCAGGTATAATTTTGAGGTTAAAAACACGGGGAATACGACCTTGACAAATGTATTGATAACGGATAATCTGCCTGCAATAGTGCTGTCCGGCAGCCCGATCACTTTAGCGCCGCAAGAGATTAATGCAACAAATTTCAGCGCCGTGTATGTAATTACACGCGCTGATATCGATGCAGGATCAGTCACTAATCAGGCCTTGGCAGAAGGGACGTCGCCTTCGGGAGCAAAAGTAAATGCCCTTTCTGACGATGAAAATTTTTTAGGTGATAATCCAACAGTGGTTGATGTTGTTAACTGTGTCATAGAAGTGTTTAATGCTGTCTCTCCAAATGGAGACGGAATTAATGACGAATTCCATATACAGGGATTGGAGTGCTATCCAAATAATAGTGTTGAGATTTATAACCGCTGGGGAGTAAAAGTCTTCGAGACCTCGGGTTATGGGTCAAACAGAAACATATTCCAGGGATATTCAGACGGAAGGACAACAATCTCAAGAGGTGACCGCCTGCCGGATGGAACCTATTTCTATACCTTGAAATATCAGAATGAAAGGTCAAATAGGACGCAGGAGAAATCGGGTTATTTGTATATAAAAAATTAAATTCCATACAGGGAGCTTTTATCCCTTTTATAATCTAAAGACATATGAAAACAAAGTTTTTTTCGTTCGTTTTGATTTTGACGGCAATTGCAGGATACTGCCAGCAGGATTCCCAATTTACGCAGTATATGTACAATACGATCAATATCAATCCAGCGTATGCGGGATCACGAGGCGCTTTAAGTATTTTTGGATTATACCGCACCCAGTGGGTTGGCTTAGATGGAGCGCCCCAGACAAGCAGCTTCTCGATCAATACGCCAATCAACAACAGCAATCTAGGGGTAGGGCTGTCGCTTGTAAACGACAAAATCGGACCGACCAACCAGAACGATATATCGGCAGACATATCCTATACTGTTCGGACTTCAGCTGATTTCAAGCTCTCTTTTGGGATAAAAGGAACTGCCAATATATTCAATCTGGATATCAATAAACTAAATCCCGCCGATCAGGGAGACCCGCAGTTTCAAGACCTTCAGAACAAGTTTTCTCCCAATGTGGGAGCAGGGGTTTACTGGCATTCTGACAAGGCTTATATAGGGCTTTCGGTTCCTAATTTTATCGAAACCAACAGGTACGATGATAATGATGTTGCCATTTATAAGGACAAAATCAATTATTATTTAATGGGGGGCTATGTCCTTAATCTTGATAAGTACCAGTATTATAAATTCAAACCTGCTATACTGGCCAAAATGGTAGAAGGAGCGCCGCTTCAGGTTGATATTTCTGCCAATTTTATGTTTATTGACAGATTTGTAATCGGAGCTGCCTACAGATGGAGCGCCTCATTAAGCGCAATGGCTGGATTTCAGATCACTGACGGATTGTATGTAGGTTATGGATATGATCGTGAAACCACAAAACTGAACAATTATAATTCAGGATCGCACGAGATATTCCTACGTTATGAATTCTTTAAAAATCATGGCAAAATGACAACTCCCCGTTTCTTCTAAAAAAACAAATGATTATGAAAAATTATATACTTTTCGCCTTAACGATAATCTGTTTTTCATTTGACAGCTATGCCCAAGATTCCAAATTGAAATCGGGGGATAAAAAATACGATGGCTATGCCTATATCGATGCCATAAAAACCTATGAAAGAGTAGCCGACAAGGGATACAAGTCTGAAGATCTGTTTAAGAGGCTCGGAAATTCCTATTATTTCAATTCTGAGTTTGAGGGAGCAGCCAAATGGTACGGCGAGTTATTCGCATTAAACGCTTCGCCCGAGGCCGAATATTATTACAGATACGCACAGTCTTTAAAAGCAGAAGGGCAGGTGGATAAAGCCACTTTAATCATGAATGAATTCATCGCAAGATACAAAAACGATTCCAGAGCAGGGCGCTATAATGATGATGCCCATTATCTGGATGAAATAAGAGCCAATTCAGGCCGCTACAAGATTGAAGATGCCGGCATCAATTCGAAATATTCGGATTACGGAAGTTTTGTCTACGATAGTAAAATATACTTTGCCTCGGCCAGAGATACAGGGAATTTCTCGCAGCGAAAGCACAAATGGACCGGAGAATACTTCACCAATATCTACAGTGCCAATCTTGATGCCCAAAGCGGCGGCGCGTTAAAAGTAAATAAAATCAAATCGGAGATCAACAGTCGTTTTCACGAATCATCTCCTGTTTTTACCAAAGACGGAAAAACGGTTTATTTTACCCGAAACAATTATGCCAACGGCAAAAAAGGCAAAGACGCTGGTAAAATTACGCTGGTAAGGATTTACCAGGCCAGACTTGAAAACGGAAAATGGATAAAAGTAACAGCGCTTCCCTTTACAAGCGATAATTACAGCACGGCACATCCTTCGCTGAGCCCGGATGAAAAAACGCTGTATTTTGCATCCGATATGCCGGGTACTTTTGGGCAGTCGGATATTTACAAAGTCAGCATTAACGTAAACGGCAGTTTTGGGACGCCTATTAATCTAGGGAAAGGCATCAATACTGAAGGAAAAGAAACCTTTCCCTACGCAACCAGCGAAAACGAAATCTATTTTGCCTCAGACGGTTATCCCGGACTGGGCGGACTCGATGTATTTGTGGGACAGATTGAAGACAACGGAACCATAAGCGGTATTCGGAACCTTGGCAATGATATCAATTCACCTAAAGATGATTTCGCTTATATCATTGATCCCGTTTCCAGAAAAGGATATTTCAGTTCCAATAAAGACGGTGGGCAAGGTTCTGATGATATCTATAAATTTCTGGAAACAAGAAGGTTAAAATGCCTGCAGGAATTATATGGCGCCATAACAGATTCAGAAAACGGTGCTGTGCTTCCAGAAACAAAAGTGACTTTATACGAAAATCAAAAAATTATAAACTCAACGGTTTCCAATACATCGGGGCAGTACAGTTTTTCTGCAGAATGCGGCAAAACCTATAATGTAAGAGCCGAAAAACCGGATTACGCAACAAAAGAGTTAAATATAACTATTGGAAAAGCTGCCGGAAAAACCAATCTGCCAATCGCATTAGATAAATCGCTATGCAAAGTTGCAGTAGGGGACGACTTGGGAAAATGCTTTGGAATCAAAATGATTTACTTCGATCTCGATAAGTCTGATATCCGTTCTGATGCAGTATTCGATCTTGAAAAAATTCTGGATGTCTTGAATCAGCATCCAACAATGAAACTCGATATTCGCTCCCATACCGACAGCAGGGCGACGGGGTCATATAACTACTCTCTGTCTGACCGAAGAGTGAAATCAACTATAAACTGGCTCATAAAAAATGGAGTGGACAAAAATCGTTTAACAGGAAAAGGATATGGAGAGACCCAGCTTGTCAATAAGTGTGCAGATGGGGTGATATGCGGTGAAGAGGAACATCAGAAAAACAGAAGAAGCCAATTTATAGTAACCGCTCTGTAAACAGCAAAACCAATATGCTTCGACTGGTCAGAAGAAAACAGAAAACACCTATTTTTAAAAAAAATATGATCCCGGCAGAAAGCATCTGGTCCAATTTTCAATGGTTTTGTTGAATTGAAACATTGCGGCATTTTTTAGATTTTCTTTGCGTATGACTAATTGCAAGAGCAAAGCAGGATATGAACTTTACACCTGAAATCGCTGTCGATGAGACTTCTACTTATGTATTAAAACCTGCGTTCCGATTCTGAGGAATAAACCTTTTTTTGTCTCGGCAGCACATCAAATTGGACAGTAATATTCTGCAGTTCCGTTCAATTTAATAAGGCAGATAAAAAAATAAAAGGAAAAATAAAAGTTGTAGGAATTTTGTTTATTTTTATGTAATTATTTGATATGTAGTGTTATATGTTATGCATTTAAAGAATTCATAAAGCTTAGTATTTTAATAGCCACATCAGAGGGATTTTTTTTAATGGCACTACAAATTATTTAATAGTTTCCTTTTTTATATGAAGGATGTATAACTAAGGAAGAAGATATATAACTGCTAAAATTCGATATATTATGAAAAAAAGTCTTTTTGTCTTTTCATTTGTCCTGCTATTGACGTCATGCAACCAAACACCATCAGCAAATTCCGGTGAGAAAGCCGATATTGAGGGTGCTGTTTCGGCAGAATTCAAACCTGCCAGCATCAAGGAACAGATTGTTTACCAGCGCGCAATCGAAGCTTTAGTATGGGGCATGCCTGCCGTTAATTATGACCTTATGCTTCAGGCAATGCTGGGCAGCACCAAAGGGAAACAAAATGAGATCATATTTTGGTCAAAACCCGTAGACTGGCATAATCAGACATTAACGCCAAATCCCGACGCGATTTACTTTATGTTTTTTTTCAACACAAAGGATGCCGGGCCAATAGTCATAGATGTTCCTGCGGCAGCAAATGGCTCCTTTGCCGCCAATATTGACAATATCTGGCAGATGCCCCTTGAAGATGCAGGCCCTTACGGGGCAGACAAGGGCGCAGGCGGCAAATATCTGATATTGCCGCCTGACTATAAGGAAAATATTCCTAAAGGATACATTGTGCTGAAAGCCGATACCTATGAGGGTTATGGATTATTCCGCTCCAACCTGCCCAGCCACAGTGATGCCGATATAGTGAATGCAGTCAATTACGGCAAACAGCTAAAGCTATATCCGCTTGCCAAAGCCAAAAATCCCGGCGAAACAAAATATACAGACGTGAAGGATGTGCTTTATAATTCCGTCATCCCCTACAACAGCCGGTTTTTCATCTCTCTTAACCGCATTGTGCAAAGCCAGCCTATGCTGGTGCGCGATAAGGCGATGATTGATAAACTAAAAAGCATAGGCATTGAAAAAGGGAAGCCCTATAGTCCTGATGCACGAACCACCGAGATTCTGAATGCGGCGGCAAAAAGTGCGCATGACTATTTGGAAGCAATGCTTGAAAAAGGCTTCCCGCCGATAAATCCTGATGCCAAATGGGCTGTTCCTGCAATGCCGGAACTTGTCAAGGCGGGATCTTCCGGATATGCAGAATCTGATATTTATCCTATTGATGCCCGTGCATTAACCTATTCAATCGGTTATGTAGGCATAAAACGCCTGGGTACAGCACAAATATATCTTATTGCAGGAAAAGACAAGGAAGGCCGCGCGCTTGACGGCGATAAAACCTATATGCTCCACGTGCCTGCAAATGTGCCAACCAAGCAATACTGGTCGGCAACAGTCTACGACCGCACAACACATTGCCTTATCAAAAATCTGCCGCGTGCAAGCAGAGCATCGAATGCGACAGAGATCCAAAAGAACACAGATGGCTCGGTCGATATTTTCTTCGGCCCAAAATCCCCTGCAGGCAAGGAATCAAATTGGATCCCAACGGACCCTAAAGGAAAATTTGAAGTATTATTCAGGCTTTACGGCCCGGAAAAGCCCTTTTTTGACAGGGTATGGAAACTTGGAGATATAGAAGAGGTTAAATAACCAATTGCTAAACTTATGGAAAAGAAACTCATCTGCGTGATTTTGATTGCTGCCTTGACGGCATGCAGCCAAAATAAAAACAGTGATGCGGAAGCATCAAATTCTGCAGGAATTGACAGTGTTACTTCAACTCAAGCATCACGTTCCTTGCCAGCAGGGCCCGACACCAATGTAAAAATTACTCAAGAGTATGCCGCTTTGGCGGCTAAAGATGCGTATTTTTGGGCATGGCCGCTGGTAAACATGTACAACCGCCGAATGGCTTTCAAGGATGTAAAAGAGCTGGCCTTGTCCGGGCCTCTGCTTATGGCTCCGCTCAATCAGTTTACCATGCTTACCGATTATGTGATACCGACAGAACGTGCCATAGCCTGCCCGAACCAGGATGTGGTTTACGGTATTGGATGCCTTGCTTTGGACCAATCGCCGGTTGTGGTGCAAGTGCCTGATTTTGGCAAACGTTTCTGGGTCTACCAGATAGTTGATCTGCGCACCGAAAGTTTCGCAAAATTGGGAAAAATGTACGACAATAAGCCGGGATTTTATTTATTGGCCGGACCGGACTGGAAAGGAGAGGTGCCTAAGGGAATAATAAAAGTTTTCCGCTCGTCAACCAATACTGGACTTGTAGGGCCCCGTGTTTTTCTGGATGACACAAAAGAAGACCGAAAAGCAATTCAGGAGGTACTCAAATCAGTGGTTATGTACCCCTTGTCTGATTATGACGGCAAAATGAAAACCATCGATTGGGCCAATATCAAAAAACTTCCCGGAGGCGAAGGAGGAAAAGAAGAAGCGGTATGGGTGAACCCCCAGACATTTTTTGACGAGCTTCCTATCGTGCTGGCAGATGCAAAGCCACTGCCGGGCGAAGAGGCGAAATACAAGCAGATACTTGCTGTAGTGGAAGCCGCCAAGAAAGACCCAAAACTGAAACAGGCGATGATCGACGCAGCCGTTGAGACAGAACGTCAGGTAATAAAACCTTTAATGGAATTCCGCAGCTGGGGGATCCAATTGCCTTTTCACTGGTCAGGGGTAACGAACGGCGCATCGTGGGGCACGGATTATTTTACGCGCACTGCGGTAGCCAAATCCAATATCCTGGTCAATGCCCCTAATGAAACACGTTATTTTTATCAGGATCTGGATTCAGAAGGAGGCCGATTGAACAGCTCGAACAAATATAAAATTACTTTTGCCAAAGGGCAGCTGCCACCTGTTAATGGATTTTGGTCGCTTACGCTATATAACGAGCATCACTTTTTTGAAATCAACAAGCTCAACAGATATTCATTGGGCACAAAGAACAAGACAATGGCATATAATCCGGACGGTTCGCTCACGATTTATGTCCAGTCAGCACCAACTGAGGCAAAAAGGCTGAACAATTGGCTTCCGGCCGTTGAAAAGGGGGATTTTTCGCTTTATCTTCGCACTTACTGGCCAAAGCAGGAAGTAGTAAATGGAAAATGGACTCCGCCGGCAGTAATAAAAGTTGAATGATGCTTTGAGATTGTAGCTTTAAAAGCAGTTTGGGTTTGATATTATATTTATGACTTAAACTTACCCTGGCTTTTTTCTACGTTTTTGTTTTAAGAACAGCATACGCCAACTACTTGCCGCAAATTTAAAACAGATGAAAAATCTGCTGTATGGGTCTTGCAAGGTTTTCACTTTACGGACTCCCATTTTTTTTGACGCATCAGCAGATCTGCCTACAATCAAAATCACTAAATTTGAATAGAATATGACATAAAAACCAACAGATCTTTCACAATGGAAAAAGCGATACAACTACAGGTGAGAAAAGATTTGGATGCCCGCCAGCAGCATACGATCCTTAGACTCAAAGGAAGCCTGATTTCAAAAGGATATACCGAGATCATCCATATCCTGGACCAGGACGAGGAGTTCCATATCAATACCTTTGAAACGGCCACCGATAAACGAAATGAAGTCCAGCAGTATATTGCGGCTTTCATAGATCAGGAAAACCTGGTGGATACCATCAGCATCAAATAATAATGGCATCTTGACAATACAGAGCCCGCCGGCAGTCAGGCCGGCGGGCTTTTGAGCATTGTTTTGCTGCATAAAAAAAGCCGATATTTATCGGCTTTGGTCTTTAAGGGACTATTTTCTTCTTCTTTTGCAGGCGCTCCTTAATCCTGTAAAGGTTTTGGGAAAGCAGGCTCAGAATCTGTTTGTGGTGTTTGGACGGCTTGTTCTTGAATCCCCTGCACTGCAGGATTTCCATACGGCTGAGAGAGATTTCTACGGTTTCCACGGACTGCTCTGCAACCTTAGCCGATAAGATAAGCGAATCTTTTTTCTCGTAGTATTCGTTCGTGAAGACACAATGTCCCAGATCGTCGCCCTCCTGCATGAAATCCCGAACGTTTTCAATGACCGAGATACACAATTCATCTTTTTGAAAAACGAGCCCGAAAAAGCGCTTTTTATCGCTTGCGTACCTTTTCTGCGCTTTTTCGATTTCAAGGCGCAGGTCATGGAGTTTTTTCTTTCTTATAAGCTCCCTTTTTTTCTGCACCAGATGGTCGTGCGCTTCAATAAGGTTTTCGGGACATACATACGAAGCACAGGAAAGGTTCTGTCGCATCTGGGAATAACTTTTATCTTTAGAATTTTAAACCGATCAAAAGATGAATACTAAAGGTCATTGTTATCCAAAATACATAATTCTTCAGGCAGTATATTTCAAGCTAAGATTTACACTTAGTTACCGTGATGTTGAAGAACTAATGAAGATTAGAGGAGTCATTGTGGATCATGCGACGATTCAGCGTTGGGTTTACAAGTTTGCACCTTTGCTTGAGGCAGAAATGAAGAAGAGAAAAGGCAGAGTGGGGGAGAGTTGGAGATTGGATGAGACCTACATCAAAGTAAAAGGTATTTGGTGTTATTTATATAGGGCAGTAGATAAATTAGGTAATACGGTTGATTTTCTTTTGACCAGAATAAGACAAAGAATGAGTGCGCAGTCATTTCTAATTAAAGCAATTAGTAATAACTACAGACCAAGAGTAGTAAACATTGATAAAAACGGTTCTAATACTGCCACTATCAAAGTCTATAACAAACGTTCATTCACACAGATTAAAATCCGGCAGTGTAAATATCTCAACAATATTGTCGAACAGGACCATCGATTTATAAAATGGAGGATACAAAATGGGTTAGGCTTTAAAAGTTTTGAATCGGCAAGACGAACATTGAGCGGAATTGAAGTTGTGCATATGCTGAGAAAGAATCAAATGGTTAGACCAGGGATAACTATGTTTAAATCATTCTGTAAATTGGCGGGCTAACTTTTAAATTACTTCAATTTTTATATTTGATTCTGACAGATGCGACAGAACCCGTTCGACTGAAGTTCGAAATTGATTTATTTCTATATTAAATAGTTTGCTAATTGGTTATCCTAAATGAGTTTTTCGTAAAAGCAATAAGCCCGAAACAAATCGGGCCTATCGTCTTCAAATTTAAATTGTAATTCTAAACTTTTGGATGCATCGTAATTAAACCAGTTTTTTTTGCAATGTTATGCAAGACTTTCTCCTATACGGAGATGGGTGCTGAGAACAACCCTGTTCCAAAGATTGATTGTAATTACGGCCGTTATTATATCTGCTATCTGGCTTTCGCTGAAATACTGCAAGGCCTTTGTATAGGTTTCATCCGTTAATCCATTCTCATGAATTAATGTTATTTCTTCAGTTACCGCGAGCACTGCTTTTTCCTCTTCTGTAAAAATGTCCCCAGCTTCCTTCCAGGCACTCAAGAGAAAAATGCGCTGGTTTGACTCGCCGTTTTTAACGGCGTCCTGAGTGTGGATGTTGATGCAGTAGGCACAGCCGTTAACCTGAGAGGCACGTATCTTTATGAGTTCTTTGGCTGTCTTGGATATGGAAATCTTTGAAAGGTAGCTTTCAAGGCCGATCATCGCTTTTAGTGCATCCGGAGCGGCCTGCTTAATGTTAAGTCGTTTTTGCATTGTATTATTATTTTTAAATTGTTCCATGCAAAATTGAACAATAAGGAAAGGAAAAAACTTAAACTGGTTTAAGAAAGAAGCCTTTTGCGTATTTCGCTCAAGTATTCGGGCGTAAATCCCAAATAGGAAGCTATCAGGTATTGGGGAACACGCTGGATGAATTCGGGGTGGTTTCTGACTGCCTGGAAATAAAACTCTTCCTTAGAGAAAGAGAAAAGAAATTTGATGCGTTTCTGTGCGGCTGCATAAGCCCTCTGGTAGACAAAACGGAAATAGCGCTCCATTACCGGAAATTCTTCCAGCAGCCTCTGCTGCTTCTCCAAAGTGATGTAAAGCAATGTTGATTTCTCTACTGCCTGAATATAAAATTCTGTCGCGAGCTGGTTCTCGTAGGCAAAATTATCAGTAAGCCACCAGGTCTCAATGGCAAATTCCGTGGTTTGTTCGGTACCTTTCTCGTTAATATAAAACTTTCTAAGCAGGCCGTCCAAAACAAAATAATGATGCCGGCAGATCTGCCCTTCCATTAGGAGGTTTTCTTTTTTACACGTTTCTTTTATGTCGAAAAATTTTTTGATCTGTTCAAAGTCATTGTCTGAGACCTGTGCGAACTTGGCTATATGGTTTTTGAGTATATTGGACATCTGGAGTAAATGACATATTGGTTTTGACTGTTTGGCCAGCTTTTTTAATCGGAATGGCGTCACTGGCAGTCTTTTAAGCAAATATAGGAATAATATGCTTAGTTATTTTCGAAATTAAAATTTTAAGTGTTTTTATTCCAGTGTTTTAAGCTAAGTCTGGAATTTAAGTCAATGATTTTGCGTCTAAATTTAAATTATTTTTTCATGAGAAATACAACAATTTTTTGTATCAGTCTAGCAGCAAGTTATAATTGGAAATATGAGAGCCGATAGAATTAGTGGTAATCAAATAATAATAGATTTTCAAATAGATGTCATTATTGATATTAATAGAAATTGAAAAGGATTTATGACAATATAAGACCATTTTCTATTGTGATTCTGGTGTTCGAATCCTGTTAAATTATCGGATGATAAATCAACTATTGTTTCTCACGTCAGTATATAAATACTCAAAATATACGTCTCGCACAATTTGCAAATTTAGGTGATTAACGATACTAACTAAGCGGGATGCTTAAACATTATATTAATTTGGAAACCATCTATCAATCAAAGTTTTTATTTCCAATTTCGCATTTTCAAGAATTGAATTTAATTGGTGTCTATTTTGGTCAACCCCAAAAGCTGAAATCTGTTCTGAAGAGATGCCCATAAAATCAAAATTTTGTTTTATTGTAGAGGAAGCAAATTCCTTGATGTTATCGGAATTATCATAATCGAATCCACTAACTACTATTGATAAAGCTTTTTTATCTTTACAAAGACCACTAAAGCCTGTTTCAGGGCTAAAAGAAAATGTCTTATCACTAACGACAATAGCATCTATCCAAGCCTTTACTGTTGCTGGCATTGTAAAATTGTAAATGGGAAAAGCCAATACAATATTATCAGCCGCAATAACTTCGTCTATAAGTTTATGATGATTAGATAGCGTTATGAGATCTGTTTCCGAAAAGTCTCTTTTACCCATATTCCATTCCATAATTAAATTCAAATTTTTCTCTAATAATAATTCTGGTGGGGTTTCAGCTAAATTTAAATGTATAATTTCTGTTTTTCCTTTTGCTAGTTTCACAAACTCATCAAATAAAATTTGGGTGTAAGAGCCTTTTCTGGGTGTATAGTTTATTACTAATGTTTTTGTCATTTTTTTAATTTTTTAAATAGTTTATTACGAATGTTTTGGTGTTATTTTTTACAAATATAGAGTCAATACATTGATAATTTTAATTATTTTTGTTTGCTTATTTATAATATATGTTATGATTAACTTAGAATGGCTGAGAACTTTCAGCGCTATATATGAATGTAATAATATAACAGAAGCTTCAAAAAAATTAAATATGACTCAACCTGGAGTCAGTAAACATTTATCTGCCCTGGAAAGCCATATTGGGAAAAAATTGTTTGAAAGGACTACTCGGAAATTAACGCCTACCCAATATGGAAAATTTTTATATTCGCAAATTAATAATCCATTAAGTGAATTAGAAAAAGTAGAATATTATTCAAGCCAAAGAACAAAAAAACAACGATCTGCAATAGCAATTGGTTGTACCACAGACTTTTTTAAGAAAGAACTAATACATCACATTTATACTTTTGAGATGTATATAGTGACCCAATTTGGAAATGAAGAAGAATTGATTGAAGCTCTTGAAATGGAAAAAATTCAATTATTGGTTGGAATAAAAAAACACGAAACTTACGACCATCAATTCATATACCTAAAGAATGAAGAGTTAGAATTAATTTGCTCCAATTCTATTGTTATTCCAGAGAATATTGAAAAAAATGATACCCAATTCAGCACTTGGCTGCAAAAGCAAACTTGGTTTACATATGACAATAACAAAAATGATATAAAAAAGTTCTGGGATTCTAGATTTAATACCAGTCCTAGAATAGTTCCAAGATACATTTTACCCTCTTATTTGGACATAATAGAAACTTTAAAAAATAATAATGGATTTAGTGTAGTTCCTAAACATTTATGTTATGAAGCGTTAGACAAAAATTTGATTAAAACACCAATTAAGCCTTATAAAATACTAGAGCAAAAACTATTTTATTCATTCAAGCTGAAGAATAACAAGTTGAAAGAGATTAACCTTTTTATAGAGAAGATGAATAATGCTGATTTACCCAATTCCTCCGAAATGTAGACAACGATAGTGCAGATTTGCAATCTGTGCCCGCAAAGAAAATCAGAATTATAGAAATAAAAAAGCTCCAGATTTCTCTGAAGCTTAAACTTGTAGGGGAAGCGTGATCCCGGTTTTTGCTGTTCAGCCTTGTGCGGTTATAACCGCATCCATGCCATTCTGGGACAGAGCAAGAACTGCATTGCCGTATTTCCCTCTGATATATGCGTGGTGCTGGCGGCACTTGACGCCACGGTCAACATCAGTGGACCTCACAGAGAAGGAAGGATCATGTTTTTGGAATTCCACAGGCTGCCGGGAGATATGCCCCATATCGACAACAGCCTGAAGCACGGGGAAATCATTACCTCGATCGACCTGCCCGCAAAAGGGTTTACAGAAAACTATTCCTTGCTCAGGGACATAAAGTTCGAAGAGGCAGCCTTTGCCAACGGATCGTTTATCTCCAATCACAATATGGAAGCCGGGATCAGCATCAGGGAAATCTTTGAAGGCATCGGCGAAAAGCAGATCAAGACGGCCAGCACTTCGATGCCCAATCCCTTGAAATTCGGCAGGAAGGCAAGGGCGGTGCACAGTGCCGTTTTTGTGGAAGTGCAGATGGGGACGAGCAGCTAGGCGTGATTGAGGTCACAAGGACCCTCAAAGCGGTTGCGGCAGGAACGATCGTCAATCCGAAGACAGCGGAAAGCCAGATCTTGGACGGCATGGTATGGGGAATCAGCAAGGCGCTGCATGAAGAAACGATCCTGGACCAAAAGCTGGGCAAATATATGAACACCAATCTGGCGTAATACCATATCCCGGTGCATGCCGACATCCACGACCTGAATGTGGTCTTTGTGGAGAAGCAGGATGATTTCATCGGCAATCTGGTGATAAAAGGGGTAGGAGAGATCGATGTGGTGGGAATGCCCCCGGCGATCGCAACGCTGTTTTCAATGCGACGGGAAAACGCCTCAATGACCTTCCGATCGGTTTTGGCAGGCTTTTATAAGCCCGCCGGGCATGTTTTAAAAAAAATGGAAGCCTCTGACCAAGGATTCCCGTTATCTGTTATGCCTTGAGGAATTTTTCCACCACAGCGTTCAGGTCTTTTCGAAGCAGCTCTATGGAATACTGCTTGGTCAGAAACTGCGATGCCTTGTTTTCGGCTGCAAATTTTTTGTCCATATCACTTGATGAAGTGCTGTAGATGATTACCGGAATATCCTGCAGTGACGTTTCTTTTTTGATCTGCTGCAGGAATGCGCGTCCATCCATAATGGGCATGTTCAGGTCCAGAAAAATTACATCGGGTTTTGCAAAATCTCCGGATTTTAACTTCGCGAAGGCGTCTGATCCGTTTTCGGCCTGCTGAAATGCAATCGACGGATGCTCCTGGCCGAGAATCTCCTGAAAAATCACGGTCGTCGGGATCATCATCAATTAAAAAAATGGTTTTCATACTGTAGCTTAAGGGATGTCAAATATACTATTTTTCCCCGCCGTTTTCTTACAATACGCCGTTTTTTTTATGCTGTATCGGCATAATGACAGTGAATGCCGTTCCGACCCCTTCCCGGGAGGCTGCAGTGATTTCCCCATTATGGTTCTGCATGATCTTGCGGCACATGGCAAGTCCTATGCCGGTGCCGGAGAACTGGTCATTTCCATGCAGGCGCTGGAAGATGTTGAATATCTGCTCGGCATGCTGCTGGGAGAAGCCGATCCCATTATCGCGCACTTCTATTTTTATGTACTTCAGTTCCAGGTTCAGGGCATGGAGCCTTTTTTCGGATTCGGGCATCGGCAGCGCTGTAATGCTGATCCGCGGAATGGTGTCAGGTTTGGTGTATTTCAGGGCATTGGAGAGAAGATTTCCGAAAAGCTGCGACATCTGAAGCGGGATGGCTTCTACAATAGGAAGCTGCCCGATCTGCATCACGGCATTTTTCTGCTCGATGATCAGGTCAAAATCTATTAGAATATCGGCGACCACATCATTGAGGTCCACCGGTTCGAAGTGCTGTGCTATATTGGCCAGTTTGGAGAACTGCAGCACATCCTTGATCAGGTTTTCCATCCTTCGGGATGAAGACAGGATCTTGTCAATGTAAAACTGCACTTTTTCAGGATTTTTGTCCAGATTGCTTTTCAACATATCGGTAAATACGCTGATTTTTCGGATAGGCTCCTGCAGGTCATGGGAGGCTATGTAGGCAAACTGGGATAGTTCCCTGTTATTGGCTTCCAGCTCTGCATTTTTGGAGGAAAGCTCGGCGGTCTGTTCTTTCACCTTGAAGGCCAGTTCCTGCTGGAGTTCCCTTTCTTTGGTCACATCCTGCGCCGTGCCGCTGAGCGAGGATACAAGTCGGTCCTTGCCGAACTGCACCTGTGCGTTGGCGTGGATGGTGCGGTGCTGTCCAGTTGTTTTATTGGCAATCTCAAATTCGTAGTCATAAAAATGCTCAGCAGAGCCGCTGAGTGCCTCCTGAAGAGCTTGGGCGACCTTCTGCCTGTAGGGCTCGCTGATGCGATCCAGAAACTCTTCACGGTCCGCCGTATGGTTTTCCAGTCCGAGCCACTCCTTAAAACGCTCGGAGCAGGTTATGGTGTTATTCTGGGCGTCGAGGGTCCAGGTCGAAAGCTCTGCCAGTTCTATGGCGCCGCTGAGCGCCATTCGGGCCTCTTCGAGTTTTTTGGTGGCAATCACCTGATCGGTCACATCGACGGCGATATCCATGATGCCGTAGATTTCCCCTTTGGAATCGCGGATGGGGGTATAGGTAAACTCAAAATAATAGGTGCTGACCCTGCCGTTGACCTTCAGGTCTGCCGGCATGGCGTGCCCGTAATAGGTTTCCCCTGTAAGGTAGACCTGCTGCAGAATGTCCATAAAGGGCTGTCCCTTGAGTTCGGGAACGGCTTCTTCCATGGGAAGCCCGACGGCAGATCGGTCCTTGCCCCAATAGCCGATCATGATATCATTGGCGATCTCGATTTTCATGTCCGCTCCGGTGAACAGGCAGATCCCGACAGGGGACTGCTCGATCATGGAAGTGACTTTGTGCTGGCTCTCGATTACCGCCTGCCTTGTGGAGATGATTTCGTCCATATCCATGCAGAAGCCGGCGTAGCCTGCATAATGTCCGTCGACATCGTAGAAAGGATCGCCTGCGGCACGGCACCAGACGAGTTCGCCCGTGTTTTTTCTTGCCCTGAAAAGCACATCAAAATGCGTTTTTTCGGCAAGGGCCTTTATATATGTTTCTTTTGTCCTGCTGTAGTCCTCTTCTGCGATGACCCAGGTCCATCTGCCTGCCAGCAGCTCTTCATAGGGAAGTCCCGTAAAGTCGATCAGGGTCTTATTGAAATAGGTCATCATCCCTTCTGCATTGGAAAGCCATAGTCCGGTAGGGGAACTGTCGGTGACGTTCCTGAAATGGCGGTCAGCTTCGCGCTTGGTCTTCTCAAGCCTTGATTCGGCCTGCTGGAGTGCCAGACGGCTGTTTTCCTTCTCGGTGATATCGGCAACGGTACCGGAAAAAGCCGCCGTCTTGCCTTCGGAGTTTATGATGCGTGCTGCCGATACGGCAATTCGGTGTACGCTTCCGTCGTCCCAGACCACCCTTGGGGCGTAATAAAAAGTGCCGTTTTCCATACCGCTTTCAATGGCACTGCCCCTTAGGTGCAGGTCGTCGGGATGCACGTATTTCAGAAATTCCTTCCTGCTGAGCCCGGGCTTGAAGCTGCCGCAGAGTATCCTGCTGAACTCAGGGGAATACTCAAGGGTATTGGCCCCGTAATCCACGCTGAACAGGCCGAGGCCCATACTCTGTATGGTAAGGTCGGTCAGCTGTCTTGATTTATGCAGTTCCTCGGCGGCTTTCTTGTGCTGGGTCACATCCTGCACGGTGCCGTTAAAGCGGTAGGCTTCCTTATTGCTGTCAAACCATGCTTTTCCAAGGGCGTGCACTATTCGAGGCTGCCTGGTCTTGGGATGTATGATGGTATATTCGATGTCATATCTGCCGCCTGAATCATACTGCAGTGCGGTATTGATGGAGTCGGTGACGCGCTGGCGGTCTTTCTCGGCGATAGCCTGCAGTGCGCTGCCCAGTTTTATCTCCTCATTTTTTTTAAGCCCGAACCATTCCTTAAGCCTTGCATTGGCGGAGAAACGCTGTGTTTTGGGGTCAAGGTCATAAGTCCCGAATTCAGCCGCATTGATGGCAAATTCGAGTTCGTCCCTGTTCTGTTTGAGCTGGATGCCGCTGTTTACCTTGTCGGTGGTTTCGTTGCAGACCACCAAAACCCCTTTGATCTGCCGGTCATCGTCCCTGATGGGGCTGTAGCTGAAAGTCCAGTATACGTCTTCCATTCTTCCGTTTCTGAGAATCGGAAGCAGCAGGTCGTCGTACCATACGCTTTCCCCGGTGGTGAGCACCCTGTTTATAAGGGGAAAGATAAAGTCCCAGATTTCAGGCCAGCAGTCTGCGCCTTTCTGGCCCATGGCTTTGGGATGCTTTCCCTGGCTGCCGAAACTCGGACGGTAGGCGTCGTTATAGAACTGGATAAGGTCTTCGCCCCACCAGAGGAACATCGGGAATTTTGAAGATACGATGGTGGCGATGGTATTTTTGAGGTTCTCCGGCCAGTTTTCCGCAGCGCCCAATGAATGGCTTTTCCAGTCAATATTTCTGATAAGCTCGGCGGATTCTCCTCCGTTCTGAAGGAAATAATAGTCTGGATTGGCAAGGTCTTGGCTCAAGTCTTTAATTTTAGGCAGGGAGTGCGCAGGGCAGCAGCCTTAGGTTTTCTGTAAAAGTAAGCAAATTATTTTTCCGATGTGTTTTCATGGAAAAGCAGGTCTTCCGCCTGTCCGGACTCTTCCCCGAGCCCTTCCGCTGCATAGCAGTTTTTTTCGTATTCCATAGTTTGTAATTTTTAAGATCAGGCGGACGTCTGGCTCCGGCGCATATGCTGGGGTTAAAAGTAGCTTTCTCAAGTTTTTGTATTTTATACAATTACCATCGGTTGTTTTAAAATTTACATCTTCAGCTTCGCGTTTTTTTAACACGGCAGTAAACTGCACATCCAGTTTGATTGCTTATATTTGATTAGGGAATGAACGGAACAACAAACAGATCTTTCACAATGGAAAAAGCGATACAACTACAGGTGAGAAAAGATTTGGATGCCAGAGAGCAGCACACGATCTTAAAACTCAAGGGAAGCCTGATCTCAAAGGGCTTCACGGAAATCATCCACATCCTTGACAAGGATGAGCAGTACCATATCAACTACTTTGAGGCCCAGGCTGGCAGGGGCAGTGAGGTGCGGGACTACATCAGGGCATTTATCACGGATGAAGACCTGGTCGATGCCGCCGAAATGCTGTCTTAAAAGCTATTGATGCAGAAGGGAATCCTGCATTTTTTTAGTGCTAAAATGGCAGCTTAAGGCATTGGGGGCGCAATTGGCATTTTCCTTTAGTGCGGGGCTTCTTTTTTCGGTGGATTTTCAGTACCGGCGCCAGGCGCATCAGTCTGCGGATCGTCCCAGGAATCCCAGTCGCCGTTATAGGTCTTAATAAAAATCAGTTCATTGTTCTCTCCATGGAACATCCTGCATCTTGACGCCGGGCAGTTTCGTGCTGCCCTGGTGCGATCGTTTTCATCTTTCATGGCCTGTCTGTTTTGCAATATCCAAATATACATCATAGGAACTGTGGCCGCTTACCGATAATGCGGGTTTTATTGCTTAATTCACATGTGATGGTTTTTCGCAGTATTGCAAAAAATGTTATAAATGTCCGGAGACACTGCTGTAGATAAATTCCTGAAGCTGCCTGTCAATCAGTGGATCTATAGTAGAAGAAGTGGCATTTTTACCGTAGAAGCGGATGCGTTTCGCGGCTGTAAAATCGCTGAGCGCCGAAAGGGCATCGGCAAAACCAGTCCGGAGCGATTCCCAGCAGAGTTTCTCTGCCGAGGTGAGGTCCTCGAGCCTGAGGATGTATTGAGGGCTGCCGGCATCCGAACCGCTCTGGCGGATGGTCAGTTCAAAATCATTGTCATGGTCATGCAGTGAGCCGGTCAGAAAGTAGGACAGCATCATAATTCCAGTTTATAGTGAGACTATTTTAACAGCCTGCCAAGATAGCCCAAAACCAAATGAAGGCTGTTATATCAGGGCTTCTTAAAATTTACAGGATTCAGACGGGAAATGATGCCTTACAGTGTCTGAGCGCCGAAAAAAAAGCCGGCATAGTGCCGGCTCAAGCCAATTCTTTTTTTGTTTTCTTTTTCTTTTTCTTCATCCTTTCCCTTATCTGGTGCAGGTTCTCGGAAATAAGGCGCAGGATGTCTCTGTGATGCCTGGAGGGTTTGTTCTTCATTCCCCTGCACTGCAATACTTCCATACGGCTCAGGGAGATTTCGATGGTTTCGAGGGATTCCCCGCCCATTTTAGCCGAGAGTATCAGCGAATCCTTTCTATCATAATACTCGTTGGTGAACACGCAGTGGTGCAGGTCGTCGCCCTCCGTCATAAAATCCCTGACGTTTTCGATTACGGAAATGCTCAAGTCTTTTTCCGTAAAGAGCAGACCAAAGAATCGTTTCTTGTCGCTTGCGTATCTTTTCTGCGCCTTTTCGATTTCAAGGCGCAGGTCTTGGAGCTTCTTCTTTCTGAACAGTTCCCTTTTCTTTTTCACGAAATGGTCGTGCGCTTCGTGCAGATTATCAGGACATACGTACAGGGCGCATGAAAGGTCTTTATTGAAATAGCGCAACAGCTCCAAGTAATCCTCCCATATCTGAACATCAGAAATTTTATAGCCGTTTCGGATGACGGTTTTGACCGCCTGCCAGTTTCGGCGGATGTTCTGCCGTGATGCGCAGAGATAATACTGCAAAAGGTTCAGCTGACGGGATTTCAAAAGGGTCTCGGATATGGGGTCGGACAGAAGCGATGCAAAGAGCAGGTGGGGCGCAATGTCATAGACCGAGGTCTTGAAGCCGTTGCGTTTTAAAATCGGAAGCGTTTTCATCTGCGGATAAACCTTGAAAGGATTGATATAGTATTTGGCATTTCGGATGAAATCCTTTGGCTTTATTTCAAGCAGGGAATAGAATTTCCATGCATCAAGGGTGGAGGAAAACACGTTGGTTGAGAGCGCAAGGGTGCGCACTTCGCCTTTGGAATTTATCCAATGCTGCATGACCTCTTTGTGGAAATAGGTCGGCGTGAAATTCTTTTTCATGTGCTTGTGCGCAATGACCATACGCACTACCTGAAACCCCGCACAGGTTTCCACTACGGCAAAGTATTCGGTTTCCTTGAAATGCACCTGATTGTAGGGCATCATTTTGAGCTTTCCTGCGCAGGCAGGACAGGTGGTGAACTTGGCGCAGGTATCTGCACAAGAGGGTTTCCATACGTGGGCGCATTCCAAACAGCAAAATTTGGAGCGTGACAATACGCCCCATTTGAGAAAGATATTCTGCTCCGCCCACAGAAATATCTCTTCTCTAATGGGTGCAAGTGAGGCGCTCAGCGCCGTCAACTGCTTTTCGATGATGGTTTTGGGTATCATAGGTCAAAGAGTGTCAGGGCGGTCTGCACCGCAGGTTTTACGTCTTTCTTTATTGTTGGAACAGGCTCGGTTCTCATAGGCACAGCAGGGACTGCAGGCTGTGAGAACAGGTCGGCGGGCGCAGGGGTCTGCACCACGGCTCTGCACGCAATCGGGGCGGGCGTGCCGATGGAATCATCGGTGTAGTATCTGACTGCCATGTCGAAGATTTCCTGATTGTCAAAGGCGCACAAGCCTGTTTTTTTGACCTCGCCGAAAATATAGTGCATACAGCTCTCCAAATTCTTGGAAGCTTTGGCGTAGTGTGGCGCAAAGGCGTCATCGCCCTGCGCCAAAGTGCTGAGATAATTCTCTATGGCTTTTCTAAAATTTTCAGAAGCTTTCATAAGAAGAGATTTAAGATTAAAAATTCACTCAAAGAGCCTTGAATACAGGTCATAGCAGTATTCCTCAAAGCAGAGCCAGCATACAAAAGTGTAATGCAGGGTCTGAAAACGGTTTTCTATAGGTTCGCCTATAGCTTCCTCGAGTTCGGTGCGGATATTTTCAAGGTCATCGATAAACTCGATGTAAAATGTCCTGCAGTCATCGTGGTAGATGAATTCGGATATCATCCCGCTGATGCAACCGCCCCTCTGCAGGTCAAGGAAAAAGGATTTCAGCTGTGCCCTGCGCTTGCCGTCATAGGAAGTGATGCTTCGCAGGATAATCTGATTAAAGGCACCGCTTACACGGTACTGGGAATAAGAAGATTTTTGTAAGGCTTTCATAATGCAGTATTTAGGCGTGTATAAAATTTAAAGGCTTGAAAATTCTAGAAAGGCAGGTCGTCGGGATTCTCAGAAACTTCCTGCTTTTTGGGAGCGGGTGCAGGCGCACTATTCTGCGCTTGCGCAAATACGAGTATCTTGATATCCGAGGTATGAAAGGTCAGAGAGCCGTGCGCCTGAGCATCATTTCCGATATAGACATTCAGCCCGATGCGCCCGAAGAGCTGAACCAAAGTCCCTTTTTTGAGCCACTGCGCCAGTCCTGCGCTGAGCCAGTAGGAGCAGTCGATATAGGTTACAATCTTTTTGGTTTCGGTGCTTCCTTTGGGCTTGTAGCTGTCGTTGACCGCTATGGAGAAGTTCAGCACCTCACGGTTTTCTTTTACCTTAAAAACTGAGGCATCTTTTACAATTCGTCCTGTGATTTCCATGACATAAAATTTTTAGTGAATACTTGTTCGAGTTTTCTTCCCCGTCGTTGCGCAACGCAAATTTTTCAAAAGAAAAAACGGGAAAAAAGAAAGCAAAGAACCAGTGGGCGCAAGGAGCCGGAGTGCTATAAGTCCCGAAGGGCGGCGGGTAGCCGTTATGCGCATGCAGGTGAGGGCGGACACTACTTTGGCTGCCCTTTTAACCCGTTTTAAATTGAAAATCAATCTCTTTTTTTTGTGTTTTTGAGATTCCGCTCCAGAATAGCTACCTTAGCGGTGAAGAAGAAAAAACAAACAGCAGCAGACCCTAAAAATATATGGGACCCGAACAGTATATCAGACTCTCACAGCTCAACGACCAGATCCAGGATACGATCAATTCCCGCTTCAAGGGACAGACGTACTGGGTTGTGGCTGATATCACCAACCATTCCTTCAAGGCCGACAAGAAGATCCATTACTTTGAGCTGGTGGAGAAATCAGCCAGCAGCAGCGCGATTACAGCCAAAATACTGGGCAAGTCGTGGGGAGCAGGAGCGCTTAAGATCCTTGATTTTGAAATCACGACCGGACAGCATTTCACCAACAATCTTCATGTGCTGGTGCAGGTGAGCGTGGATTTCCATCCGCTTTACGGCCTGTCGGTAAACCTTCTGGATATCGACAGCAATTTCATGCTCGGCATACTGGAGCAGCAGCGCAATGCCACACTGGCAAGGCTGGTAAAAGAAAATGAGTTCATACGCAAAGAAGGCGAAGGCTATTCCACCCTCAACAGCCGTCTGAAGCTTCCTGCGGTCATCCAGAGGGTTGCGGTGATCTCTTCGAGCAGTTCTGCCGGAAACGAGGATTTCCGCCATACGATGCAGCATAACGATTTTGGGTATGTTTTTCAGATCGATGACTACCATACCGTTGTCCAGGGGGACAATAACGCTAAACTGTTCCTAAATAAGCTTATCGAGCTCTACAATACAGGGATTCCCTATGATGCCGTTGTCATTGCAAGAGGAGGCGGGTCGCAGTCGGATTTCCTGATTTTTGACAACTACAATATCGGAAGGGCGGTCGCCAAGTTCCCCATTCCAGTGATAACCGGAATCGGGCACCAGAAAAATGTGAGCATCACCGACCTTATGGCGCATACCCATACCAAGACCCCGACCAAGGCGGCGGAGTTCATCATAGCGCACAACCGCAGTTTCGAGCAGCACATACTTTCCCTGCAAAGGACCATAGCCATCAAATCCCAGCAGCTTTTCCTCGGGCATTACAAGGAACTCACTGAGATCAAAAATCTGGTCAGCCATAATGCAAGGGAACTGATCGGCGCGCAGAAAGAAGGGCTTATGCTGCAAAAGCAGCATATTTCGCAGGCTAGCCGAAACCTGCTGGCAGAAGAAAAGCAGCACCTGCTGCTGACTGCGCAAAAAACGCTGCAAAGGCCGCAGCGCATCATCCAGCAGGAAAACAGCAATCTTCAGCATTTAAAAGCGAACCTGAAGATCTTTACCAGCCAGTATCTGCGCAGCCGCACACTGCAATTGGAGGACCACCAGAAAACCATAAAACTGCTGTCCCCGCAGAATGTGCTGAAAAGAGGGTATGCCGTGATACGGAAAAACGACAAAATTGCAAACGGGGCAGAGGACATACAAGAAGGAGAGGAAATAGAAATAGTATTAAAAGATGCCATACTGAAAAGTACGGTCAACGAAAAAAAGAGAATATGAAGGAAAACACACTGACTTATGAGGCGGCTGCCAAGGAACTGGCCCTGATTGCAAAAGAAATGGAAGATGAGGCCATTTCCGTGGACGAGCTTGCCGCCAAAGTAAAAAGGGCATCCGAACTCATCGAGTTCTGCCAGGCCAAGCTTAAATCCACCGAGGCTGAAGTGGCCAAAATCATCAGCGGCATGGAGAACCCAAAGGAGTAAAATATACACCTAGACATTAAAAACGCATTTTCCGGCGTATAGCAATAGATATAAGCCGATCAAGCGCCTGATAAACCCATCCTGCAGGACCGATACAAGCCGAAAAACATACAAAAGCCCAGTCGCTGATAACAGCACTGGGCTTTTGCATTGTTAACGGATGAAACAAAAAAAGCAAAAAATAAAAAATAAAAACTAAAAAAAAGATTTAAAAACATAAAAATCCAATCCTCAGGATTCTTAAAGCTTCCACCATTTTTTTGCATCTTTTTTGTCTTTTCCAGCATTTTCATTCGGCTCCTGCGTCTGGTCCGCATCAAAAACAGAATCAGACGGCAGGTCCATATTGTCCCGGGCTTCCGATGCAGGATCGTTCCCAAAAGGGTCCGGCGCTGTCTTCAAATGCTCTGCAAGCTCCAGAAGTTCCTTCGGGCCCTCAGAATCCCCATTGTAATCCCCGGTTTCTTCGGAAAAAGCCGTGAGATGCCTGAAGCCGAAATCGATGGGCTTTACTTTTCCGATATCGAAAAAATCCACCAGATATTCTTTTTTCTCCAGATTTACCGCCTGTATTCTTCCTTTGTTCCAGACCGGGTGCATGACGATGTCCCCTTCCCTGAAAGAGGTGTTTTCCAAAGACTGGGCAGTGCCCAGACTTTTTTTGCTGTTTTCTATGATCTGCTGGGAGAGCACCCCTTTTCGGACATAGAATTCCTCCTTGATTTCAAAAAGAAACCTTGATGGATATTTATTGAGTCCCGTGGTAAAATTAAAGCCTTCCGAATCGGTCATATAGAAGCGTTTTTCGGCGCGCGTGACGGCCACATACATTAGCCTTCTTTCTTCTTCAATAGCACGGGCCCTTCTTTCCTTGACGGACAGCGCGCTTGGCAGCACGCCTTCTGTGAAGCCGCACAGGAATACATACGGGAATTCAAGCCCTTTGGAAATGTGGATGGTCATCAATTTGACCTTGTCCTGATTGTCGGTATTGGCATCCAGATCGGTATACAGCGATACTTCCTGCAGGTATTCGACAATGTCCACCGGAGTATTGTTTTCCTTTTCGAGCAGCAGCATTGAATTTACAAGCTCCTTGATGTTCTCCAGCCTGTCCTCGTCGCCGTCTTTACGGTAGAGCTCGGAAAGTCCGCTTTTATCGAGTATAATCTTCACAAGGTCCGATATGGATTTTGTCTTGGCTGTTTCGCGCAGTTCTGCAATCAGCTCCAGAAATTCAACAGCGCCTTTTTTTGCCAGTTCCTTGTCGGTGATATTGTTTTGCAGCGCCTGCAGGAGCGATAGGTTCTGTTCGCCTGCCAGAAGGCTGAGCCTTTCAAGGAATTTTTTGCCCAGCCCCCTTGAAGGATGGTTGTGCATGCGCAGGAAAGAGAAATTGTCCCCCTGTACAATGAGCCTTAAAAGGGAGAGCACGTCCTTGATCTCTTTTCTTTCAAAGAAACGGATGCCTCCAAAAATTGAGTAGGGAATATTGTCCTTGATAAGGGCCTGCTCAATATTTCTGGAAAGATGATTGGAGCGGTACAGTATCGTGATGTCCGAGTAGGAGGCCTGCTCGGCCTGCAGTATCTCCTTGATTTCAGCGGCTATCCACCGGCTTTCCTCAAAGTCATTCTTTCCGTGAAAGTGCACCACTTCAAAACCTTCAGGCTTGTCGGTTATCATATCCTTGTCCACCCTTACCGTATTGTTCTTGATAATGTGGTTCCCTATCTTCAGTATGTTCGGCGTAGAGCGGTAATTGCGGTTCATGATAATGGTCTGCGTATCTGGGAACATGCTGTCAAATTCCACCAGATATTCGGGCTTGGCACCGCGCCACTCATAGATGGTCTGGTCGGGATCCCCGACAAGGAAAAGGTTCTGGTGCAGGCGCGAGAGCATTTCCACCAGATGGAACTGGTTCTCGGAGCTGTCCTGCGCCTCATCCACCTGGATGTAATGCAGGTTTTCCTGCCATTTCAAGAGCACATCGGGATTGTTGTCCAGAATAAAGGCCGTAAAATGGATCAGATCGTCAAAATCCAGGGCATAGTTGCGTTTTAGCTTGTCCAGATAGATCTGGAAGATGCGGCTGGAGAGCGAATCGCTCTGGTCGGGTTCAAAGCCTTTGTTTTCAAGGATGTAGCCCAGGTAATTTGAAGTGCTTTTCTGCTTGGATATAAAGCGCAGCACCTGTTTGAAGGTCAGGTGTTTGGAATTGATCTGCAGCTCGTTGAAAATATCGCGCAGTATGCTTTTCTGGTCTTCGGCGTCCAGTATGATAAAGTTCTTCGGGTAATGTATCTTGTTGATTTCCTCGCGCAGGAACCTTACGCAGAAGCCATGATAGGTTGTGATGAAAGCCAGGTCATAGGTATCGCCTATAAGCGCCTTGACACGTCTTTTCATTTCCTGGGCGGCCTTGTTGGTAAAGGTTACGCAGAGTATGTTGGAGGAGTTTATCCCAAGCCTGTCCACAATGTAGGCAAAGCGGGAGGTAAGCGCCTTTGTTTTTCCGGATCCCGCACCCGCAATAACACGCACGTATCCTTCTGTGGTTTTCACGGCCTGGAGCTGGCTGGGATTAAGGTTTTCTAGAATCGGGTCGTTCATTTTCTGCAGCAATAATTTTTTGGCCACTTTTATTTCAAAACAGGCAGACCAATGCCTGTAATGCAAATTTAGGCAATTATTTCCAAGCTGTACGGCGCACTGTCGCGCAATTGTAATTTTGGATAAAACCTACTTGCAACCTGTTGTAATATTTATATAAAGGGTTTTATATGACGCTATCTAAACTGTCTGTTTATTATACACAGCAAACTACAGAAAGGGGAAGAGAGAAAGGCCAGACAAAATAAAAATCCTGAAGGGAACCTGCAGCGCATAAGGCCGGCAGATTCTCTTCAAGATCTTATTTCATGCTTAAGATTCCCAATCGCTTCAATCTTGTTTTCTTGCACTGTTTACAAGCGATCTGTGCTGTTTATTTATCATCAGCCTGATCCTGATTCATAAAATAGTCTTATAACCGTCACAGGGCATAAAAACCACATTAATCTAATCTAAATGGCAACCAAAATTCAAGGAATCAATTATCCTCATCGTCATCCTCAACGGCTTTTTCTTCGTCAAGGGTTCTTCTGTCAGCATCTGGATCACGCTCATCCGGACGTGGATTGTGATGTTCTGAATCTTCGCTGTGAATTCCGGTGGCATCATTTTCGTGCTGGTTGATTGCCGGATCTTTTTTCTCCATAAGTTCTGAATTTATGGAACCGTCTGCTGCGTGATAGGTACGTTCATCCTGATCGCAGCTATCGTGATTTTCTCTAGACATAATCTTCTGTTTTAGTATTATATTAAAATTTAGAAAGTATCCAATAGTTTGATTTATAATGTTGATTTTTTATTCTTCATTTAAAGTTTTAATATGGATAATTAAAGAAAAAATAAAACTATAAATCAGTGAATACTGGTTTTTAAAAGCTTAAAGCTGTGATAATTTTGAAGGATCCGTTGCCTCTTCAATGCTTTTCCCTTCGGGATTATGGTGATCATCATCATTCCATGGGCCGTCTTTGAGGCGGACCGCTTCCGAGGCGCTTTCCCTTGAAGGGGGATTCTCGCTGATATGCTCCACAACTTCTTCTACCGTTGTGCCTGCCGCCCTTACGGCATCTTTTAAAATCTCTTCAGGCACATTGAGCTTTTCTGCCCACTGCTGTATTTCGTTTTGATTGGAGATATCGATATGTGCATTTTCCTCTTGCCCTGTTCTGTTTATATTTTCCATGATTCCTAATTTTAATGGTTTATCCAAAGTTACCTTGAGTAAATTCAAAGCTGTTATATTATAAAACAGGAATATTATAGGATTGCTATGATTTTCAGTGAATTATAATCGCCATATAAACCACTGGATCAAGGGCGATAGGCATGAAAGAATAAGGCCCCATAAATCAAAAACAATAAAACAATAAAAAAAACTTAGGTTTCCCTGACCTGTCGAAAAGTAAGATTGATCCTTGGCAGGACAGGACGGGCGGTCTTGGGCACCTGATGTTCCCAATAGGTATTGGTATGGCCTGCCATGAGCAGAAAGGTGCCATGGTGCAGCGGAATTTCTATCGGAGCAATATGTTTGAGCGTTTTATGGCGCAGGCGGAACAGGCGCGTTTCCCCGAAAGTCACGGAAGCTATGTTCATGTCCTTGTTGCTCGATGAAGTCTTGTCGCTGTGCCATCCCACGCCATCGGTGCCATCCCTGTAAAGGTTGAGCAGCACGGCGTTAAAGTTTATGCGGGTTTCCTTTTCCACACGCTCCCTGATCTGGAGTAGCTCCAAAGGCCAGTCGGGGTTGGATCTGCGTTTGGGCCTGCCCGAATCCCCGTACCATGAGATCATGCGGGGAGCCGTGACCACCTTGTCATACATCGGCATTTCATATTCCCTCCACTGGGTGCCATGATATAAGACATTGTAATAATGATCGGACTGGGCTTTGCTGAAAAAATTATCAATCAGCAGCAGGTCGGCATCGGGGACGTCAAATATTCTTCTGCCGCCATTACCCGATGAAAAAATTTCGGTGTCATCAAAAAGCATCATCTTCTTTATTTTTTTAGTTCATATTAGACTGCCGCCGTAAAGCCAAAAAACAGCCTGTCAATTGCTCATTTTAAGCCTTGGAATATTGATTTCATGTTCCTGCGGATAGGGCGCGCGATGGGTCATGCTCACATCTTCGCGTATTTTCTGCTGCGTCCTGTATTTCCAGTCGTTCTCATGCTCGTAGCGCGGATCCGGGATAAAGGGCATCTTGGCCATCTTGGTGACCGTTATGGTCGGAAAATGGTAATCCACCTCGACACTGCCCAAGAGCAGGTAGCATCCGCCTCCCTGAAAAGGATACGACGCCAGGCTGTCGGTAAAATGCGCCGTATCAAAAAGCTGCCCTTCAGCATCTATCCAGGTCCCGAAATACATGGCGCCCATCTTTGTTGGCACATGCTTGCGAGAGATCAGATAGGCCAGCATGCGCACCTGTTTTTTATGATGGTCCAAAAGGTCCTTTGCCATCACATTGCCCCTAAAAGGGGTCTGCAGCAGGTCAAAAGGGGAGCAGGAGACCGGAAAGCCCAGAAGCTCGATCTCATCAAAGGCATCTTCAAAAGCGGAGCGTTCCAGCTCTGGCAATACAAATTCCTTAACAGGCTCCTGAAGCAGCATCGGGGTGCGGTTCTCAGGTCTAAAGTTCACCAGGATCAGACGGGCAATGACCAACAGCTGGTTTTTTGTTTTTCCTGTGAAGCGGAATGCGCCGATGAAAATCAGAATCTGTATGGCCTCAATGCCGATGGGTATGCGGTTGATGAAATCCTCCAGCGATCTGTAAAGCCCGTTTCTTTCGCGTTCCTGCTGGATCAGAAGGGCTGTTTTGGATTCAAGGCTCTGCAGGTGCATGAAACCCAGATATACATCAGACCCGTACAGCGTAGTTTCAAATTCGCTTCTGTTCACGCAGGGATTGTGCACTGCGGCCCCCGACATCTTCGCCTCATGCACATACACCTCCGTGCGGTAGAAACCACCCTGATTGTTGATCACCGCCACCATAAACTCGATGGGATAATGCACTTTCAGATATAGGCTCTGATAGCTTTCCACGGCATAGGAGGCTGAGTGCGCCTTGCAGAAGGAATAGCCGGCAAAGGACTCGATCTGACGGTATATTTCCTGGCTCAGCGCCATGGGATGCCCCTGCGCGGCGCAGGATGCAAAGAAGTTGTCCTTTACCTTCTGCAGTGCCGCCTTTGAACGCCCTTTTCCCGACATGGCACGGCGCAGGATATCCCCGTCGGCGGCCGGAAGCCCGCCGTAATACAGGGCAATTTTGATCACATCTTCCTGATAGACCATAATGCCGTAGGTTTCCCCAAGCTGCTGCTCGAACACCGGATGGAAATATTCAAACCTGTCTGGATGATTGTGCCTGAAGATGTATTCCTTCATCATTCCCGACTGTGCCACCCCGGGACGTATAATGGAGGAGGCAGCCACAAGGGTTTTATAGTTGTCGCATTTCAGGCGGCGCAGCAGACCCCGCATGGCAGGGCTTTCGATATAAAAACAGCCTATGGTCTTTCCCATCGAAAGGTAGCTGTTGCAGCTTTTCTCATCCTTTGAAATGGTGGTGTCACGAATATTGAGCCGTATTCCTTGGTTTTTCTCAATCAGCTTAACGCTGTCATCAATATGTCCGATGCCGCGCTGGCTCAGGATATCAAACTTCTCAAGGCCGATATCTTCGGCCGTATGCATATCAAAAAGCACTATGGGAAAGCCCTTGGGAGGCATCTCCAGCACGGAATAATTGGTGATGGGCTCTTCAGAAATCAGGATCCCGCAGGAATGCATGCTTCTCTGGTTGGGGTATTACTCCAGCATCATTCCATAGCGCTGGACCTCTCGGACCACTTCATTTGTCGGATGCAGGGTCATCGGGTTTTTGGCCAAGGCATCAAGCTCTTCCTTTGGAAGCCCGAAAACCTTGCCGACCTCACGGAAAATAGAGCGGTATTTGAACTCTACATTGGTGCCGCAGAAAGCCACATGCTCACAGCCGTAGCGGGAAAAGATATATTCCAGGATCACGTCGCGCTCCTTCCAGCTCCAGTCGATATCAAAATCCGGAGGGCTCTTGCGGTTCAGGTTCAGAAAACGCTCAAAGTACAGGTCGAGTTCCAGAGGACAGATATCGGTGATGCCAAGACAGTAGGCGATGATGCTGTTGGCGCCGCTTCCTCTCCCTATATGCAGAAACCCCTGTGAGTTGCTGAAACGGATGATATCCCAAGTAATGAGGAAATAGCCGCTGAATTCCAGGTGGTCAATTACCTTTAGCTCCCGGAACATCCTTGATTTTGCCTCCGCGTTATTTTTCCCATAGCGCCATTCCAGCCCCTGCTGGGCAAGGGTTGTAAGCAGCTGCAAGTCGTCTTTTTTATTGTTGGTATAGTATTTCTTATTTTTCGGCGTTTTGAAATCAAACTCAAAATTGCATTGCCCAATAATCATTTCCGTATTGGAAATGATCTGCGGATAGTCTTCATAACATTTTAGGATCCTGTCCAGATCCACCATAACTTCTGTCTGCCTGCAGTAATCCGACTCAGAAAGGCGTGAAAGAATTACATTCAGGTCAACGGCCCGCAGTATCTTATGCAGCTTGTATTCCGTTTTAGTGCGGAAGGTAACAGGCTGCAGCACGACCATTTTGTCTGTTTTGTCCTTCCAGCCGCTCAGTACCAGCGCCTGTCGCTGTTCGGGGCGCAGACCGATGAATTCATGTTCCTTTAGAACAGCTGGCACATTCTCCAAGGGATATATTATAAAAACATTTTCAAAGTTTGGAGCAGACAAAGGAAGCGGGGTATTCTCAAAATTATGGCGGGTGAGAAAGCGGTTCATCTCGGCAAGTCCTGCCGCATTTTTCGCCAGCCCGATATAGCGCAGCTCATGTTCTGAGCGGAATTCGATCCCCACAACAGGCTTGATGCCTGCAGCCTGGCATCCCTTGATAAAGTCATAGATTCCTGTCACGGTATTAATGTCAGTGAGTGCCATAGCCTTGACACCCAAGGCCGCAGCCTTGGATATCAGGTCTTCCAGCGGTATGGTGCCATAACGAAGGGAGTGGAAGGAATGGCAGTTGAGATACATGATTTATTTTTTGCGTTTTAGAATTTCATTTTTGGTATTGGGTTTGAAGGAGGCTCCTGCGCAGCGCATCACCGCATCAAAGCCGTAGCGGTTTTTCATCCGGTCCATGGCCTGATAGAGCGCCAGCATTTCTTCGGTATCATTGAAGAGGTCAATCTGGTAGGTCCCCCGAACCAGTCCGCTGAAACGCACCCCGATCAGGCGCAGCCGCATGCGGCGCTGATAGAGCCTGTCAAAAAGATCCATTGCGGTCTGGGTCAGGATATGGTCAGCCGAAGTATACTGGACCCTGCACTGCTTGGTTTCGGTATCAAAATTGGCATACCTGATCTTGACCGTTACGGTCGAAGTGAGCCACTGTTCGGAGCGGAGCTGATAGGAAAGCTTCTCGACCATCCCAAGGATAACCCTTTCCAGTTTATCGATATCAATGGTATCCTGGGAAAAAGTATGTTCGGTGGAGATCGACTTTCTTTCCGTATAGGGCTCCACGGGATTGTTGTCAATGCCATTTGCTTTTTTCCAGAGTTCGATGCCGTTCTGTCCGATCATGCGCTGCAGCGCTTCGGCAGGCATTTCAGAAAGGGTCTTGATGGTGCGTATCCCGATGCGGGAGAGCAGCTGGAAGGTCTTGTCGCCTACCATCGGTATTTTACGAACTGAGAGCGGGTTTAGAAAAGACTGCACCAAGTGCCCCGGGATCTCCAGGTTCTGCTTCTGTTTTCCTTCACCGGTTCCGATCTTCGATACCGTTTTATTGACTGAAAGGGCAAAGGTGAGGGGAAGCCCGGTTTCCTTTGTGATGCGCTGTGCGAGCTCATCGGTCCATTTGTAGCTTCCGTAGAATTTATCCATTCCGGTGATGTCCAGATAAAACTCATCAATGGAGGCTTTCTCCACCACAGGGGCTTTCTCCTGAATGATTTCGGTCACATCATGGGAGAGCCTTGAATAGAGTTCCATATCGCCTTTCATGACTTTGGCCTGCGGACAGAGCCTGAGCGCCATCTGGATCGGCATGGCCGAGCGCACCCCGAAACGGCGTGCCTCATACGAGCAGGAAGCCACAACGCCGCGCTCACCCCCGCCGATAATCAGCGGAATGCCATTAAGCTCAGAATTGGCAAGCCTTTCGCAGGAGACAAAAAACGTGTTCATGTCGATGTGTACAATTGCCCGGTTCATAATCTTGATCATTTTATATAAGCCAAAATTAGTACAGGTAATAACAATTTTTAAAAATTAAATGTTCTAAATAATAACAAAATTTAAAAATCCTTATTTTTCAGGATCTCTGAAATCGTGCTTTTTTTGCGTTTTTCCGCTTTATTCAGAATTTACGCAAAGGGAGGGCAGTTTTAGTCTGGCGGGGCATCGGGGAAGAATGCCGGGCGGAAATTTATGTTAAGGCAGGTGTCGGACTGCGTTATGTTTTGATTATTTTGGAGGTATCTGGAGGATTTGCAGCGCTTTTTCTAAAAATTAGCCGTATATTTGCTTTTCACCATACATCTTAAGACATAATTCTATCGTTTGCCTATTTGCAGAGCCTTATTGATTCTTTAAGTATAACTCTTGCAGATTACCAAGGCCCCCTTGCCTTGGACTGCCCTAAATGTGAAAGCGATGGCACATCAGAATACCCATAAAATTATTTATCACGCAGATGACGATGAGGATGACAGGCTGCTGTTTTTAGATGCCCTCGAAGATTTAAGCCTTCCGGCTGTCGTCCAGGGCGCGCGCGACGGGCAGGAACTGCTCCATACGCTTGACAAGAACAAGGACCGCCTGCCTGATATGATTTTTCTGGACATCAATATGCCCATCAAGAACGGATTTGACTGCCTTGCGGAAATCCGAAGCAGGGAAGATGCCCTGAAAGAAGTAAAGATCATTATGCTCTCCACCAGTAAAAGCCATGATAATATCGAGCTCTGCCATAAGCTCGGCGCTGATTTCTATGCCGTGAAGCCAAGCACTTTTCAGGGACTGAAAGACCTGCTCCAGAAAGTATTTGAAATGGATTGGAGCAGCATCCAAAAAAACAGCAACAGATTCCTACTAGCCTAAGCAATATATCCGCATTATGCCTAGAAAACAAAACTTTATCGTTCGGAAAATCACAGATCAATCTGAGAATCCATTGCATCCAAAGTTTAACCTATTTCCGGCCTCTTTTTTGATTCGCTAAAGCAAATAAAGAAAAATGGAGAATTCCTCGTATCCTTAAAAATTTCTGCACTCAGAAAATTCATTATGGCATCCTTCGATAAAATTCGAATTATGATAAATGGAAAGGTAAAGCTGTAAATGTTTCTCTGCCTTGCGTAATAATTTTGCGCTTATTCAAATAATTTAAATATCATATCATGAAAACGCATGAAAAGAAAAGAACGAGTGAAATAGAAAAAGCGCAGGATTCAGTAAAAAGAAAAAGCATGATCATCAATGCAATGGTTTTTTCAATACTTTCTTTTATAGCAGTCCTGCTGATTACCCAAATTGCCTAAAAGCATTTCCCTGCCGCTTACAGAACTGAAAAAATATATTTAAGGCTCTGTCTTCTGTTCTTCAGGAGCGGTTCGCTTGATCAGCAGATAAAAATCTTTAAGATGCCACCAGGCAGGGCACATTTCCAAAGGGCCGTTGAAAGTCCTGATCCCTGTATAGCAGCTTTTTAAAAAAAGCTGGGAATCGGTAATCTTTGCCCATGGCTTCCAATCCACCTCCATAGGAGGAGGCGTATTGTCAAAATATCGTTTAATTTCTTCGGGATTCATAAGGCAAAATTAGCCAAAAAGCAGAAGTCTGTCAAGACCTGAAGCCTTGGCAGGACCGTAATATCTTAGCTCTTTCAGTTTCAATTTTATGCACCAGACTGAGCATCAAAGAATTGTCAATCTGTTTTGCAAAGGCTGCTTTTTAAATCTTTTACCATTGGTTCCTACTTATTGTTTGTTTCGGTATACAGATTCGAACCTAAACCCGGAAAGCCTTGATTTAACTGGATTTCTTTATCTTAAAAATTCATTGTGCCCCGATTTTGCCACAAAACTTAAAGCGTCTATTTTCAAAATAGATTTTAGATGATTTATGGTAAATTTGTTGCGGAAAAAAGGTTCCTCCGTGAATTATTAAAACCCTAGTAGATACTAGGCTCTATCTAAGAGCAGAGAAAAAAAGCCTACCTCAATTTTAATCAATTTCTTTTGACAAATACGAAGTTAAAAACATAGAAAATGCAAATAGTGATCTTAGATTTTCAGAATTATGGCAATCTAAAATTGATGTAGTTATATTAATAAACATTTTAAAATTTGTTTTAATACATTGATGAGAGTGTTTTTTGGGTATTAAAAGTTGTTTTGAAAGTATTTGTTTGAAATCTTTTTACATAAATTTCAGTTTAGCAAAATTTGAAAATAGCGGCATAAAAATGTGTCTTCAATTTTAGATAAGACGATTGAATTTTCAATTGAATAGATGATGTATAAGAAAACTTTATTCTGGAAGAAACCATGATACTATATTTTTTACATACTCTGAAGCGTTATTTATAGCTGGTAGAAAAGTAATTTTTCGTTCATCAATTGATTCTACAAACGGTGCAATTTCCTTTATAATTTCTGGGGAAAATCCATAGCGAAGCAAAAGGATATGTTTTGTGTTATTAGTATTATATGTAAATAATTCAATGATTTTTTTTGCTCGATTATCATGAGTCTTTTCATAATAAATCTCAAATGCTGCTATAAAAGTATCTGATAATGAGAAAGAAATAACTTGATCCATATAATCATACGTATCATAGATTATTGAATCATAGCTGACATTTTCTTTTAGAGTTTGTGTTTTAAATAAACTAAAACTATTTTTTAAACTGCTGTCTGGTAGTTTTTTAGCGGGTTGTGAGAAAGCTGCAAAAGCATTTTTCGGCTGGTCTCTGTTTGTTATTAAACTGTATCTCATTCCCACAATTTCACTAAATGAACGACCTTGAGCACTATGAAAAAAAATATCTATTGCTTGATTAAAGACGTTTTTTTCGCCGTCAAATAGAACTCTACCAAGTGAAATTTCATAAATTCGTTTCAAATTGAATTTTAGAAAGTTACGAATATCGCGATTTTTAGATCCTCCTATGCTTTTTCGCAGATCATCTGGATAATTGTAAAAGTATGCTAAAAATTCTTGAATGTATAATAACACCGCTAATGATGATAATCGTTGAACTTTTGATTGTGGAATGTTCTTTTTATCATCAAAGGTGTCATTTTTGATTGAAGTGATTAATTCCCTTGTGTCATTTTCAGCTCCTTCCAGATGAGGTTTTTCGATTTGAGATTGTTCGCTTAGCTTAAATGGAGTTTTTATTCGATCTGAAAAAAGTTTTGCATTATTTGTAAATACATATCCATAATCAAATACCTTCTCAGCTGTAAGGCGTCCTGCTCGTCCTATTAAATTTTTAAATGCAAGAGCACGTTCATGTTCATTGCCGTCGAACCGGTTGTTTTCCAGCCATACTATATCGAATGGCATATTGATGCCCTGAGCAAGAGTACTTGTAGCAAAACAGAGTCTTGAATATTTACTTCTAATGAAATCTTCTATTAAAAATCTTACCTCTAACGGTATTGATCCATGATGGATTACAACTCCTTTCTTTAGTAAATCTACTAATGAAGATTTATGTCCGGATTTATCCGCACCAATCATATGTCGGATGTTTTCAATAATATTTAGAGCTTTCTGATTATTTATTTCAGGAAGATTTGAAATGAAATCTTCAAATCCTTCTTTAAAAGTACCACGATAAATGGAATTCTTAGAAACATATACTAGAATAGAATGCTGTTTTTGCAGTGCAAAACTTCGAAAATCTCCGTCAAATAATTCGTAGTTATTTTTTTTATATCCACCTTCAGTATATGGCGAGAAGTAATAATAGTTGTCATCTCGTTTTACAATAGATAATTTTCCGACTGATCCATGGAGATACAAGCGCCCGTAACTGTCATTGTCAACTAGTTTATGTTTCAAAAATTGGGCTTCTGGATTTTCGATAAAAGGATGTGCAAAAATTATTTTAGCATTTGGAAAATGCTTTTGCACTCGTCTGACAGAGATATCAAACATGACTCCACGCTCATTTTCTTCCGCAATTTGTGCCTCATCGAAAAAAAAGGATTTTATATCAAGTTGATCCTTGTATTTATGTAAATCTTTTGACCGCTCTGGTGTGAGTACAAATATGCGACGTAATTTTCTATCCTTAAATACTAAGTCAACAAATGACGAAATCATTACATCCTTATTGCCTTCAAATTTGCGACGCATTGAGTTCATATATTCTGCTATCAAGGCTCTTGATGGCACTACTATTACAGCATCTCCCGACTCCTCAGCCAGAAAATCTCTAATTGAATAAGATTTTCCTGCACTGGTAGGAGCTGAAATTGAAATGTATTGGTTAGAGTCAATAGCACGACGTATACTTGCCTGCACTGGAGTAAGTAATGCGCCATGTTCTTGCTGATGCTCTTTACCAAATCCTTGCATCAAAAATGAATAGAGATTTTCAGGTTTGTTGATTTTGTAAAAAAGACCAAGTGCCGAAAGTATTTTTTCTTCAAAAGTTTTAAATACTGAAAAATGAAACTCTTTAAAATAACTTAAATTTTCGAGTATGGTAGAGTCTTTTGGGCCATCTCGATGAATTATATCTAGTAGAAGGGATAAGTCCCTTTCTGGATTTTCTGAATTCTTAATTTGCTTTAGAGTCATAGCTTACACCTACAATATAAATATTTTCTGCCAGTTTCAAATTTTCGTATGCGTTCGAGTTAGATAATACATTTTGAAAGACCAGCATTGGATTAACAGCATTAATTGAAAATGCCAGAATAACTCCAAATAAATCTTTATCAAGGTTTTCTGCTGCCTTTTCTCCAGCCAATGATCCTAGATGAACGCCATCCATCAAATGTTTCTTTGCATGAATAAAGCCATCTGCCTGACCTCCAGCTCCTGAACTTTCACCTGTATTTCCGCCATAAGGTGAGGAAGATCCTGAAAATTTAGCTTCGCCAAAATTTATTATTTCATTTGTACAAACGGTATGAAAATCAAATCCTTCATTTTGCGCGAGTTTTGGCTTCCAAAGTTCAGCAATAGGAAGACATCGATGACCAAATACAACTTGCAGTGCTTTTGATGATCCCATTGAAACCATTAGTTCTCCAAATTCACTTGCAACTTTATCGTCTTCAGTTGTTGTTGTCTCGAATACTTTGATTAGAGCCTCAGCAGTCTTTTCAGCTGTAGTTTGATATGCCCTACGTGATCTTAAATCCAGATCAAAAATCCATGCATTATTCATTATAGTTGTTGAGAGTTCTAGAGCAATTTTTTCCAGATCTGCTATTTCAACGTGACATATAAAAATGTTTTCTTTCTGAGTGATACTTTTAATTTCGCTAAAGGTTGCTCCCCAAGTTTCCTCCTTAAAAACTGTTCCATAAGATAAGTTTGTCATATTTTCTTTAACTCGATTTAGTGGTATGATGGATAAAAAGTCATTTTAAAGAATACTATAGAAATAAGATATATGGGATAATAGTCTTAATATATTTTCAATCTAAGACTAAAGATAATTTGAGTTTCTTATATTTCAGTATATTCAAATTTAATCCTAAAAGCTTTTTTTCTTAAGTGTTTTTTAGTCAATTATTAATTAGGAGCTAGTCTTTTTCTTGTTTAATTAAATTTATTTTGTAGCCTACAAATAATGTTTTACTGAACTGAATGTCACTTTTGAAGCGATATAATTATTGCGATTATAGAACCACAAAAAGACACTAAAGAAATATAAAAACTCCAGTTTGTCCTTACGCGTTCTGTTGCTATTCTTAAATATTTTTTATCTTCATAGGCAAATATTCCTTTATTCGTAATTGAATAACCAGAAGCATCAAAATTATTTCCAGAGTTGTAGTATCTAATCTCTTCATTTGCTAATAAAGAGGACATAATTATTTTAACTTGGTCGTATGATAAGTTTTGTTTTTTTACAATTTGATCTATTGTTAAAAATGTATCTCTTACACCATGTAGTTCCTCAATGTAATTTAAATCAAGATTTGCTAATATGCCTAAAGTTGAATGTTTGGTCTTAAGATAATTCATAATTGGAATTAAGATTTTATTGAAATATAGGTACAGATAATGGTTTCTAAATTATTTATAGCTTAAGTAGTTAATTTTTAAAATTTTTTTTAAAAATTATCCAAAATGTAAATGCAGCAGCAGTACTTGAAGCTAGTACTTTTGCATGAGTTGGTCTACGGTCATTTTCATTTTCATTTTCATTTTCATTTCCTTGCTTTAATATATCTGAGATGCCACGAATTACTGCAATTTCTATATTCTTTCCAGGCTGTCTTTTTGCTGTCATTGCAAATGAAAAACCTTCCATTTCAACTGCCGAAGTATCGTTATAGTGGTTTTCTATCGTTTTTCCAACTTCAGAACCTACGTCTTCAATTAATTGATTTCCTGTCGCAATAATTCCTATGTCAGCTTTTGGCTCCTCGGAAAAATCTCCTACAATTAGCTTTCGCCACTCCATGCCTCGTCGTTCTTGTTTTGCAATTTCAAGTATTGAGGTACTTAAAGTTTCCGCATCCGGTCTTGATTTTAGAGCTCCTTTTGTTGCTTTACCACCCTCGTAGGAGTAAATTTTTTCAGCGATGATTACATCTCCAATTGTAAAGTCATTGGGTTTTCTAGATCCTGCAATTCCAACATAAAACATGCATTCAGGATCAAAATTGTTTATAGCTTTTTCTGTTTCCTGTGCTGTAGCCGAGGTCTTATTGCCACATTCTCTCGTAATAATTCGAGCGATATTAAGTCCATCATGAACAAAGATTCCTTCATCGTAATAAACTCCATTTTTTTGAAATGTTTTTACGTTTTTTAAATGTGATCTCACGGCTTGAAATTCCACATTTAATGCAGTTAATATTACTATTAAAGGAAGCTCGTTTTCGGTAGGTTCTTTGAAAAGATGAATGTTTATATTTTTTGTATATTCTTTTTTCTGCCTATCAGTAAGTTGACCAGTTCCTTTTTGAATAGCTTTAATATTATTACTCAAGTAATTTTCCTTTATTTCATTTTCAATATCGGTAAATTCGGCAGCTGTGTATTTTGTCAATACAAGAGCATTTATTGACAGATTGAGAAGCTTGTAGACCGTTATTCCATTAAGGTATTTTAGATTAGTATCCAATAAATAATCCAAAATTATCCCATCATATGTATTGAGGGCCAATTTTGCAATATAACGTTCGGCGGCCTCCTTTTTAGAAGTCTGAGGTGAAAACAGGGCCTTTATATTCTTTTTTAATTCGCTATTTTCCGCTTCGTTTCTTGGGTAGATTTCTATCTCAGAAAATTCCTCTTTCAAGTAGTTGGAAATTTTGATATAATCTCGCGCATTATCTTCAATAATTAATATTTTTTTCATCAATTTCTATTGGAATTAGTATTTGAAATTTATCGTCAAATTGTCTTATTAAACATTTTTTTCTATATATAATTTGAGATATAGTATTAATAAGGCTTAAGCCTTTTTTTTCTCTTCTATTGTACATTACTCGTTCAATAGTAACAATTGAGGGCTTGAACTCAGGAAGATAGTTGTAGAGGTTGTTGGTAAATACCAAGTAGTTTTGTTCCTCTAGTGTAGATATTCGCACATCAATCATAAAATTGTCATCAGTATCAATAAAATCACTGTAAAGTTTTCTGATATTATAGAATAATTCGAATAGTAATTCCTTATAGAAGAAATCGTACCATAAGATATTTTTATTTGGATCCAAATTAACCTGCATTGAAATCTGATCAGTTTTAATCGGATCTATTTCGGAAAGATCCATATTAAATATTACATCTTGGAACTTTGTGAGGAGCTCTGTTAAAGAAGTAGGAGTCATAGATATTTTGGAAATACTCAATCTTTTTATTGTATCAGAGGCAGAACCACATTTTAAATATTCAGCAATAAATTTTAGTAGCAGGTGCTTATTTAAAATCAGAGTACCTAATATTTCAAATTTCTGGCGGACATTGTCATTATCGATTTCAATTAAAGTATCAGTATATTGTGTCACATAAGTATCAAAACTGTGAGTTATTGCTTTATTGATAATAATTTGGTTCTGTTCTTCGATGTAAGCACGAAGACTATCATTATCTAATTGCTTATTTATAAAATCATTTAGACTGTTTCTTAGAAGTAATAATTGTCTGACTCTTTTAGGATCGAATCGTACAAAATTATAATCGTCAATAATTTCTATATTATCATAAAAACATAGGACGGCAATTGGCAATGCTTGAAATTTTTGGTCCTTTGTTGATTGAATCTGTGAAATTCGTAAGTAGAATAAATTTCGAAACTTATTGTTTTCTAGCTCACAGAAAAAGCTAACGTTCTGATCGTTAATTTTATCGTTCTTTATAAAATGAAATTCTTCATCATTTCCATAAGATATTTCAAAGCATGATAAAGACTGATTGCTTTCTTCTTCCCTAATACCATTAAAGCAGTTGTAAAGTATACTTTCTGAATTTATTCCTGAGGTTTTCATTAAATTACCTCCGCATTCTCCAACAATGGCAAAGTCATCTTCATTAGTAAGCTCAATATCTTTGTTTTTATACTTAACAGCAAAAAAACCACCCCCGTTTTTAATATCTAGTATTTTACAACAGTAGTTTAAAATTGTCTCAATTTTTTCTTTTACAGTAAAATCACTCGAACCTTGATCGCTTTTATCGGTCACAATTGCGGCTTTTAAAAGAATCATATTTTCAAATGAAGCAAGCATTGGTAAATCATCATGAAATTCATTTTTCTTACCATTTAAAACTATTCTAGAAAGCATTTTAGAGGTGTAGCCAAATGAATATGTTTGAGTGTAGTTATAGAGATCTGCCTTGAATTGATCTAAACTTATACTGTCATTCAGATTTTTTAGTGAAACGCGGTTTTTTGTCCTCTTTAAAAATTTTTCAGAAGAAGAATGAAAAATAAAGGTGTTTTCTAGCACTAGCATTCTCAGCAGATTCATGAAGTCATCATTGTAGGTGTTTTTTAAATTTTTGCTAAAAATATCAATTTGAGAATCAATGATTTCTTTGACATTAATTACTGTTTGAAGGGCTTTTGACTCGTGATCTACAATAAGTTCCTGCAAGAGACCGACATAATAGGTTATGAATCCATTGGTATATACCAGTTTAGAAGCTTCATTATCCTCAATGATGCTTAATGTGGAATTTTTTTCTACGGTGGCTTTCCCTTCAAAAAGCTGCAGTTCTAAGTTTTTTGCTTTTATTTGACTTTCAGCAATTTTATAATACTGCAATTTTTTATATTTCTTAATTCCTCGTAAAACTTTTTCAATTGCCCGAAGTGTCTCAACTGAATATATAAAATTAATCTTAAGTTTAGTTCCTCTCTTCAATAAAAACTTCAGGTCTTGATACTGGGTATATTTTGTCGGTTGATCGTTCAGTTTAGCCTGAAAGAACTCGATGTCAATTTCTTCCGTTATTTTAATTTTATTGATCATGAAGATCAGTTCACTGCTAACCCATTTAAAAACACTTTCTCTAATACTTTTAAATTGTATAAATGGCTCAGAACTACATATTTTAAATATTGCTTTTTTTATCTCTGTATCGAATTCGGGTTTAGCTTTTAGGAAATCAATAATTGAAGGACTATTGCGAAGCTTTTCTTCTAGTTCCTTATACGAATCTGCTTCACCGCTTTCAAAAACTGATGAAATTAAGATGTCATCAATATATTTATTTGTAAGAGTATCATACCTGAAAATTTTATTAAATTCATTAAGTATTAAGAATTGGAATAATTCCTTGCTCGTCCCATAAGATTTCAGTTTTTCAAATTCAGTAGACAGGTCAAGAGGTTTAAAGTAATGTTCTTTCTTTTTAAAATGAACTCTCATCTGATCTAAGACAGATTTAGAAGATAAATCTTCAAATTTTGCGGTTAACTTATCAAAAGGAAATGTTTTTCGATGCAGTATGGGAGCCACGTTAATCTCCGAAAAACTTATTATTTTTGAGTTGTAACTTAACAAATCTTCTCCTTGCAAGTCAAATTCCTCTTGTAGTTTGGTGAAATTATAGTAACCACTTCTATTAATTAGAGTTAGACATAAATCTATTCCGTTGTTCTTTTCCTTTCTTTTTATATTTTTAACGTAATAGTTAATTTCTGTAAAAGTATTTGTCGTAAAAAGTATATCATCAACAAAGATTATGAAGTCTGCGACCTCTAAGGTCTTGGAGTAAAAAGTTTTGAAATTATACAAATAGTCGTCGCTTGGATTATATTGTATAATTGTTGCAGTATCTGAAAAAAGAACGTCATTTACTAAATTTGTAAAACCAGAATTTGATGCAATTGTAGGTGTTATGATGACAATTTTATTGTCTTTTAAATATGCCAGATCTGTACTGAGAGCAATTAGCCAATTTTTTATCTCATTCAGATTCTGCTTTAAGAAAATACCCGCTCGTATATAGTAAATAAAATTATTGTTCAGTTTTTTGAAGTGTTTACGATAAACTATAGGCTCTTCATTACCGCAGATATTAAAAAGCGAGAAAGGATTTTTTTCATCTTGGAAGATTACAGATTTAGGATAGCTAAAAATTAAATTTGGAGTCACCTGATTAATTTTTGTTTCAATGAGGCACTTTTCTAGAAAGGCTTCATCTGGATAGCAGGACTTACATTCATTAATCTTTTCCCATTTAGAAGGAAGATTAATAAAAAAATACTGGCTCAATTCTTTTTTTGGATCGTCTAAACTGACCATGTCAATAGTCATTTTCTGAAGTGAAAAATTCTTCCAACCAAATTCGTATTCTATTGAGCTCTCATCAAATACTGTATCGTTTTTAAGACTTCCATTTGAGATTACTAAGCAGTTTATAATAGGGTTGTGGAAAATTATATCTTTGTTTTGATAAATATCGTCGTCCAGTAATTCTCTAATTTCAGTTTGAATTCTTACTGAAGTGGAAAATGTAGTACTGATTGGAAATATAGAAATTATATTTTTTGAAATCTTATCAGGATTTTTTAAGAAAACTTGGTCTTTCGTAAATATATCATGATTGAATAGGTCTTGGGTTACAGCAGGATGTGAATTCTTCAAGTAGTCATTTAGCATTTTTCGAACATTACTGACAAGTAGCTCGGTATAGTTTTCATAGCCAATTAATGTGATTGCCTTTTCTTTTTCATTACTTGTATGCTCATTTATTTCCAGAGTTTTTTCTATTAGTTCTTTAAATTGATGAAGAATATAACGTGTTATTAAAAAAGCAAATCGGTTTGTATAATAACTGTTGTAAAACAATCTTTTCGTGTAAAAATAATCGCTTATATGCAGGTTTGATCCTAATTCAAAATGTGAATTAGAAATTTTATAACCAGTTAAGTTTTTAAAATAAATATCTTTGTTAATTTTCATTTACAGTATTATCAATTTCAATATTTGTCAATGATTTTAAGGTTTCTTCAAATAATGTTAAGCCATTTTCGTTTTTTATCAATAGTTCAAAATTCAATAACCTTTTTGTAGAAGAAAAGAGCAGGCTATCAATATCACTGTAATTAAAATACAAAGAATTTGAGCTATCGGTAGATTTGTCCAGAAGTGAAGATAAATTTTGATGGTATAAATTAATATCCTCATTTATTTTTAAAAATTTTTCATAATCATTTGAACACAGCAAACTATTAAACCAAAAAACGTTTTCATTGTCATTTTTTACAGGTAGGAAAAATAATACATATCTATCTTTTTTCCAGAAACCTTGAGAGTTTGTGTCAAGATTATTGAAAATTTTCAAGACGTTAATAAATTCTTGATATAATTCTAGATCAAAGTTGATAATTATGATATCTCTAAAATGGCTTTCAGTAAATTGAAGACCAGCAAGGAAACGAACCCAGTCGCTCGAATTCTCCAAAATTTTTGAAAGGTTAGCCGCATCTAAAAGTAAGATTTTCGAATTATCAGCTGTGCCAATCTCTGATCTTAAACTATCTAATTTAGTATATTTATTAAATTGATTGTAATTTCGAACCGCTTTAAAATCATTAATAGTAATGGAACTGTGATTGTCGCTTAATCCATATGAATGTAATTCTTGAAAAACAGACGAAGCTGAACTGGATTGGTTTCCTTCATAGTTTATCTTTTTTATGCTATATTCGAAATTTTCGCTGACCGGAATAGTAAAATTATAGTTAGTGCCAACACTTAAATAATCTGGATTACTTTCATTAATTAAAGTATTATTGCGATTATATAAAAAATAACCAATGTTATCAAATTCATCTATATTATTTGAAGCTAGACTTACAAAGGCCTTTTTATCATAAAGTATTGTCTGCGAAAAAATCAACAATCCCAACCGAGATTTAGTTCTGTTTATTTGGTGCATCAGCTGTAAGGAATCGAAATTAAAAAGATTATTGAGCAGGTAATTTCTTAACTGCTTTATATCTTTCTCATATTCATCTTTAAGTTCAAGTTTTAAAGTAAGATCTTTTAATTCATCAATTAATGGTAGTTCGTTTTCAAGTGTCTGTATATAGTTTTTTATAACACTATTAGAGCCAGAGTCAATCACGTTAATATCCATGAATTTATGGCTGTTGTTATAGTCTTTTAACCATTCAGACGAGATGTTTTTAAGTTCTTTCAGTTTATTTAGCGCATAAATTCTTGCGGAAATTATTCCGTATCCTTCATTTTGTTTTTCCTTCGTATGTTCCACAGTATTTTTTGCAAGTTCCTGTAGTCCGTATGAAACATCCTTGGTGTAATCTATAATTCTTTGAAGGTTGATAACATAAATATCAATAAATTTTGATTTTAAGAATCTTTCCGAATTTTTACTTGTTTCATAATTCTGTAATTTTTTCTTGTCAATTTCATCAACCAAAAATTCGATTTTATTGTACATTTTTCTTAAACTGGTAGGTATTTTAAAAAGATCACTGTTTTGAATAATAAGTGAAAAAATGTAGACCTCGACATCACTGAATAAAAATACGTCATTAGATTCAAGAACTTCCATCACCCTTTCCCTAAATTTCTTTTCATTTTGCCTATCATCTTTAGATTCAATTATTGACAATCCTATTTGATATGTGCTTTTTACGCCATTAGTATTATTTATAAAATATCGAAGTATATATAGCTCAGAAAGAGCTTTTAGTAGATATAATGTACTTAAGTCGTTATGCTGCCAGTTCTCAAGTTTTCCCTTGTCTTCAACAAACAGCTCCTGTATTCTATTCAATACCGGCTCTTTCTGCTGACTTAAAATAATATTATCATTTTTTAACTGCCTTATTTCATATATAAGATTTGATTTGTAATTATTGGAGTTAGTTTTCCTTAAGAATAGTTTTGAGAGAGTTTCTCGGTTAATGATTAAGGGAGGCATATAAGATACGGACTGAGAAACTTTGCTAAACATAAACTCCATATTATCCTTAAATATCCGAAAAAATATTTTTTTTGAATTAATGTATAAGTGTGTTCTGTGATGGGCAATTTTAAATAAGTAGCTATTTGCATTTACACTATCTAAAAAATTATTAAAGTGAAATTCAATTTCAACATTAGGAAAATCTAATTTAAGCAAAGTCAAATACGAGATAAACAATAAATCAAAATCTTCATCAATTTGATAGTCAATTCTTTCTATTGAAAGTTTCAAAAAGCGTATTTCCTCAATGTACCCATTTCCTATTTTTTCTTTTTCAAGGAGTAATAATTTAAAATCATTAACAAAATGGTGTATAAAATTTGCATTAATCGCATTCTGTATTTTAACATTAATTATCTTTTCAGCTGAATTGTATTGAGAATATATATCTAAATTCATAAAGCAATTATTGTTTGTTAATTAAGCCCTTGTTATTTGTAAATTGTCAAAAAAAGTACGGTTTGATTTACAAACAATTTTAGTTAAAATATAAATCGCTTTTACAAAAGGGGATGCAATTTTTTTTTTGAAGCTTAAAACAGGTAATTATACGTAGTCTATTTTTTATGGAATACTAATTAACTTTTTGTTTTAGTTATTAAATAGAGGTTGTCATCTAATCGTTATGATGCTGGTTTAAAGAAAGCACGAGACAAAGATTAACAATTATTAAAACGTTTCGGGAAGATTTATTAAGATCCTATAAATACGAGGGTTTATACATTATTTAAGAGCATGCAGAGAAAAAAGTACATCTCGAAATTTTAACGAATTGCTTTGTATAAAGATAGGTTTAGTACGACTTATAAAACAAATATTAACTTTTAATTTACTGAAATTTGGAAATTTAAAATTGATATTTTTCTTGTAATTCATGTTTTTGAAACTTCCTTAAAAAAAGCTCTTATTGCTAGTTTTTAAGTAATTATAATTGTATTGACGTCATTCTGTCTTAAGAGTTTGATTTCTTGCTTTATCAGGAATCTTAAGGTCACTTTTCTTTTTTAAGAACCAGCACGGAAAGCGCTGGATTTTTAATTATCCTTTCCATTTCGCTGTGGATTATTTCCTGAATATCAATTTTAATCTGTAGATAATTTTTCTGGACGATGACATTATCAATGGCTCGAATGATAGGGATTTCCTTGTAAGCAGCTGTTTCTTTTTTTATTTTTTCATGGTCGTTTATAATCTCGCAGTGAAAGGTTTTAAGCTCAATGCGGCAGTCTGGGTTATCGGCTGTCATGCCGACAAATTCACCCGAACTCAGCGTAGAAATCTTCGAGGGCGGCACTGCTGATTCGAGCTGTCTTGAACGACTGATCGAGGTATCGCTGCTGTTGATGGAAAGGCTTTCGCGGTCCTGCATTATTTTTCCGAAACGTTCGGAGAGTTGTTTGGCGGTATCCCCGTTGACTTGTCCGCAGACAATATTTCCAACGATGTTGACAATCACATCAGCCTGCTCACGGCCGTAGTCCTTACGGAGCTGGCTGAAGTCCTGAATTCCAAGACAGGTGCTCACTCTGTTGCTTCTTGCCGTTGCAATGAGACTGTCAATATTGTTGAGATAGATAGTTGGGAACTCGTCAAAAACAAGGCTGCTTTTAAGTTTTCCCTTCTGGTTTACCTGTTTGATAAGGCGGCTGACAAAAAGGGAAAGTACCGCTCCGTAAGTCTGTATTTTCTGCGGATTATTTCCCATTGAAACGATTTTCGGATCGGAAGGATTATTGATGTCAAGCTTAAAATCACTACCCGAGAGCACATAATAAAGCTGCGGAGAGGAGAGCTTCGCCAGCGAGATTTTAGCTGAAGCGATCTGGCCCTCCAGCTGGTCGACTGCCTCGTTCAGGAACGCGCTGACAAAGGGATTGATGAGGACTTCGATTTCTTTTTCGGTTCTCAGAATAGTGAAAAGGCTCTCGTAATCTGTCTGTATCATTTCAATGACATGTGGCAGGGTGCAGTATTCGCCGTCGCTGTATTTTCTGAGATACCAGATTACGGCGGTGAGGAAATTTATGGGCGATTCCACAAAGAAATCTCCTTGTTTTTTGATCCATTCCCTGTTCAGCCCCATAAGAATTGTGCGTGCGGATTCAGCTGCATCGGTAATGTCTGACATTGCTGCAGGATCAAGGGGATTGCATCTGTGCGTACGGGAGAGGTCATCAAAATTTATGATGTAAAATTTTGGCTCCAAGGCATAAAGATGGCGGAATTCCAGCCAGGAATTATAGGCAATAATGGTTAGGTCGTCGAACTTAAAGTCGTAGATGAACATGGCAAATCCTTTGCGTATGTGCTGGGTGATTACATGGCGGATTACGAAGTATGATTTTCCAGATCCCGGAGTTCCGGGAACCAGAATGCCGCGGAAAGGATTTATGATGTTAATCCAGCTGTCACGCACTTTGTCTTTGAGATGATAGCGGGCAGGAAGGTTGACGGAATACTCATTTTCAATAAGCCTTTCCTCTTGCGGAAAAGTTTCATTTTCCTTATTGAAAATATCTCCAGAGGAGAGCTTTCTGCGGATAATGCGAGAGAGGAGGGTGCCGCCGGAAAGCGTCAGCAGATAACCCAAAGAACACAGGGACATATATAGCACGGTACACAGCTCACTATCCAAAAGGATTACAAGACCTAAATAAGATCCAAAGTAAAAAATCAATCCAAGGCCGATATAATAAAACGCGGTTTTAAAATGCAGTTTTTCATCTTTTCTTCCTCTGGCGCCCATAAGGGAAATAACCAGCAGTCCAAGGGCAAAAAGCTTTGATCTATGGAAGCTGTCCAGAAGACCGGTTCGATGGATATTCTCCAGTATCCTGCGAGCAAAATGCGGCGCAAGATTCCACTGCCTGAACGAATCGAAGCAGTAAAAATAAAAATGGATGAGCAGCACTGCGATGCCCATCAGTCTTGTCATGTCTAAAATCTTTCTAAGCGCCTGTTCATTTTCTCCTGTCTGCATGCTCATGATTTCTGCTTGTTAATTGTTATCGGACGGTCCTTTTCTTTTTCTTTTTCTTTTTTTACGCTGTTTGGGAACATAATCTGAAGGTGTTCCGGTATACAGCACATCATCAATTATCCGCTGCACCTCCGCTGCGGAAATAAAAGAATTCTGCTGGCTAACCGGTCTTTCCAAAACAGCCGATTGTTTTCCAAATTCAGAAGATCCGCCAATACGCTCTAGGAGTCCTTTCGCTGCATAAGCTGGTCCGAGGCTGCTTCCATTGAATACGCATCTGGTGTTATGATCTATATAGGTCATGCCATAGATTAAACCGTTCTCGTTTTTTCTGGCTACAGCGCTGATGCCCTGATTAGCCAGGCGGGTTTCAAGCTGGGAAAGCGTAATGGAAGGATATTTCAAAAGCAGCAGGTCCACGGCATTTCGCGTTCTTTTCATGTTTACCACACGGGAAGCTTTGGACGCAGCAAAATTAATTTCAAGCAGGGAAAGGGTAGGCTTGGAATAAAAACTGCTGGCTTTTATCGGAACCCCGACAGTCTTTTTATTTCCGTCCAGAATCTGGTAGACCAGCCCTTTATTCTGAAACATTTTTGAATTTTCCTTTCCCCTTTCTGCTCTGACATTATAAAGGTTCAATACTGCGTTGAGCTCGCCCAGCGTGGTGTATTTGTAATTTGGGATGACCGCATTTAATACAGAGCTGATGGCCCTTTTAGAATCCATCGCCCCATATTTTATTTTTTCTGCATCAATGGCATTAATCAGTATCGGATTCTGTTTTTTTCTCGAATCTGCCCGTACTAGATTAAAAGCAATCTCCAATTCTTTGCGGGCCGTTTCAGACTGCTTTCTTCCAATGTTGTGCATGTTGATCCTCGATCCGTCTGCCCTCACATTTATCGAAGCGATATGAATATGCGGATGTCCTGCATCGTGGTGCTGATAAACCAGATAAGGCTGCGAGCCGAACCCGATCCTGTCCATATAGGAAGAAGCAATCTGCATGAGTTTTTCTTTGGATAAATCCTTGTCGGAGCGGTCAAAATTCAGTGAGATGTGCACTGCGGAGCGCTTTACATTTTCATTGAGCTGGAGCTGTTTTAAAAATACGCCGAGCTTAAAATTTTCTGACATTTTTTCAAGATCGATCGGATAATTTCCCTCACCGATGCACAAAGCACAGCCTTGCGAAACTTTGTTCTCATTGTACATGAAAATGCCTCTTATCGAGTGTCCTGTATTTATGACTGCAACCATTTTTTGGCAAGATTTTCAATGTGTTTTTTAATTTCAGAGACTAGAAAAAAATATTTATTTCTGTCTGAATCGTACTCCAGAATCCATACTTTAAAATCGGAAATTTCAAAAAGGCTATGGAGTTTTTTAACGCTCTGATTGAAATTGTTTCCCATGAAATTCAGCTGGGATCTGAGTTGGATAAGCTCCTGAAGCAGCTTATCGAGCGACTCATTTCTGTACCTCAGAGCAATAGGTTTTTTCATCAGATTTCTGCGCACGAAATCACTTCGTTTACGGCAGACTGAGGCTCTAAAATTTCTGTCTATCAGCTCAAATTCTTCTTTGGTGAGCCGGATGTGTAGCCACCTATTTCTGCCACTGTTTTTTTCTTCCATGATCTTTTCTTTTTCATTGTTCCAGTTTCATTCAATCTTAAGGTTTCACTGCCAGCGAGTTCCGAGCAGATGGGGCAGCAAGATTTTTGGTTGTGATACAACCAGACATCTTGCTGACTGCAGAAAACCGCAGTCCGAAAGCTTCTAAAAGGATTTTTTCAGCTTTAGCAATAAGCTATGAAGAAGCTGTTAGCTCCCTTAAAATTTTAAGGAAATCCATTTCAGAATCTGCTTTAAAATTCTAAAAGTACCCATTGCACAGATAGTAGGGATTAGCCTGAGCGCTAAATTAGAAAAGGCCTGCAAGCCCTGCAATCCTCCCCAAATTTTGAGTAGGGTAGATAGGGTAGATACTTTATAATTTTACGGCAAGTGGAATATTAATTTAAAATGATGAAGTATGATTACAGCAAATGATGCAGCCAAAGTTTTTGATACGGTGCTAAGTATCCCTGGCATGAATGAGACGGTGAAAATGGATCTGAAAATTTCACGAAAAAATGTGCTGCTTTTAAGCCATCTGATACAGGACGGGCTAAAGATAAGGGAAGGATCTTCGGTTCTTCTGGAAAGCGTAAGCGAGCAGGGAAAAACAGAATTGGAGAGCCTATCCCAAGAGTGCCTTCAGAAGGCAGGGCTTATAGAACTGCATGAAAAACTTGCAGAAATCAGCGCCTCCATAAAAGGCTGATTCCACAAAAGATCCAGTAAGATTTAATGCCTGCACTATTCTTACAAAGTGCGGGCATTTTTTTTGATGACAGTAAAAATATAAAACAGCCTGATTTTCAAAGTTTTTAGCTTGATTTTTAAAGTATGTATAAGAATTATCCCATTTAAATTTGTATTGACAACAACTTACAGTTTAAGTATGAAAGAAATTTATAATACACTTTAAAAATATTAGATCATGATGATAAGCATCCGCACCAAATATTTTATCAGAGACACTATATGTCTGCTCTTTGTCTTGCTGTTCATTTACGCTTCGGCAAGCAAATTAATGGATTTCCAGCATTTTAAAATAGAGCTTGGACAGTCACCACTTCTGAGTGCATTTGCCGATCAGTTTTCCGTATTTGTACCTGTATTGGAAATTATTATCTGCGTGCTTCTTTTAATCCCCAGATTTAAGCTTGTGGGACTTTTTGCAGCGTATGGGCTAATGGTTATGTTTACGGCCTATATTTTTATAATCCTGCACTACACCTCTTTCGTACCTTGTTCCTGCGGAGGTGTTTTGGAAAAAATGAGCTGGAATGCCCATCTTGCTTTTAATGTTGTTTTTATTTTCTTGGCGATAGCTGCTATACTGCTTAGTGCAAATTTTGATAGACAAAATATCAGCACAAGTTACAGGAAAAGCTTGATTTGGATTTTCGGTATTGCTTTCAGCGGTACTGCTGCGGTTATCTTTTTATTTATCTGTTCGGAACGGATAATGCATTATGAAAATCCTTTTATTAGGAGATATCCCCGCCATGCAGCAATGTTTCGCAATGAGATGGACTTAAAATATAATTCTTATTATTTTGCAGGCACTTCCAGCGGCAGAATTTATCTGGGCAATTCTACAGCACCTCTTCAGCTTTTTTCCGTAGATAAAAATTTAGGAAACCAGAAGGTTGACAGAATTATTTTCAATGGGGGGAAAATATTATTCCACAGACCAACTGTAAGAGTTCAGAATCATTATTTCTATTTAACTGACGGAACGGTCCCAGTTGTTTTCAGAGGAAGCTCAAAAGACTGGACCATAAACAAAAAATTCAATGGACTGCCTTATTTTGATCAGGCGCTGCCTATGGACAGCAGCAGAATAGTGCTTCGATCCAATAGGCATATTTAATTTTTATGATAATTGGAATCATAGGCTATTTTACTGTGCCTTCTGTGGCCAATTACATTGTTCACGCAGGCGGAGGAGGAGCTCTGGGGCATAAGGTGACAAGCATGTTTGGCAATTCAGCTAATTCTGTTGTGAGGACTTCTTCAAATGCCGTTGGAATGGCCGCCGATGCAATGGGAGATGCGGATCGGAGAATGACCAGCAGCATGGCTGCGACAGCGGGAAGCAGCCCATATTTTCAAAATAAGGGAAATTATATGAATGACAGGCTTAAAGGAAATCCCAAACAGACTTAAAACCAGCATCTCATGTTTACAAAAATGAAGAACATAGACACCGCTTTCAGGTATGTAAGAGGTTTCACAATGCTGGTAATTTTCGGCTGCACCATAATAAGCAGCTATTCTGTCTACAAAAGTTTTCAGGCAGTAAGCCTGATGCAGGATAAAGTATACATTCTGGCAAACGGAAAAGCGCTGGAGGCTTACGCTTCGGAAAGAAAAGATAATATTCCTGTGGAAGCCAGGGATCATGTTAAGACCTTTCACAAGTTTTTCTTTACCCTTGATCCTGATGATAAGGTCATTAAAACCAATATCACAAAAGCCCTTTATCTGGCCGATGACAGTGCGAAACGCATTTATGATGACCTGAAGGAAAACAATTTTTATTCCGGCATCATATCGGGAAATGTAAGCCAGACCATCCAGATCGACAGCGTGAGTATTAATATCCGTGATTATCCTTACCGCTTTAGGTGTTATGCCCAGCAGAGCATTATCCGCGCAACCAGCATTATGAAAAGAAGCCTGCTTACTGAAGGAGCGCTCCGCAACGTATCAAGAAGCGACAATAATCCGCACGGTTTTCTTATCGAGCGCTTCAATACTATTGAAAATAAGGATATCTCGGCTGAAACCAGAAAATAAAAATGTATGAAATCCTTATTTAAAAAACGGACTGAGCCTTTTACGTATCACAAGTATTATCTGCTGCTGCAGAAAAGATGGGCAGAAAAAATGCAGAGAGCCACAGCTGGACTCTCTAAAAGAAAATTGACTTGGGGACTTATGTTCTTTACGGTTCTGGCATCGGGTTATTTAATTTATAACCTGTACAGGACCTTTTATAAAGAATCCGGGGTTCCAGCAGTTTCAAAAATTAAGACATTCAACTTAAAGAATTAAAATTATGCAAGAGAAAATAATATCTCCAAAGGAATCTAAGAAGAGAAAGATGCTTTTAATGCTGCCTCTTATAACTTTTCCGTTTCTGACATTCCTATTCTATACCTTAGGCGGAGGACGGATTGAAGCTAAAACAGCAGATAGTGGTGAAAAGAAAGGATTTAATTTTAACCTGCCTCTGCCTAAATTTAAAGAAGACTCGGCACTGGATAAGATGAGCTATTACGACCAGGCGGCAGCTGATTCGATAAAACTGCAGGAGCTGATAAAAAAAGATCCCAACTATTTTGATAATAAAGCCTCGGAAGAAAAAGCAGATTCTTTTTCTACAGGCGATTTTGAATCCCGCATGCTTCCAAAAAACAGATCGGCTTTTAATTCGCAGTCTTTTCAGGACCGCAATGAACAGAAGGTTTATGAGAAGCTCAGGGCTCTTGAAAAAGCAATCAGCCAGCCTTCTGTTCCGGCTTACGGTCAGGACATGAGGGAATTTGAGAATTACGGCACTTCTAAGGGTGAATCAGAAGAAATCAGGAAGCTGGAAGGGCTTATGTCAGCGATGAACGCACCGCAGGAAGCTGATCCTGAACTTCAGCAGTTAGGCGGCATGCTTGAAAATATTTTGGATATACAGCATCCGCAGCGCGTGCAGGAAAGGCTTAAGCAGACATCTGACAGCAAAAAAGGGAAAGTATATTCAGTGCAGAAAAAAGCAGCAGAGAATAACATAAGCTCACTCCAGCGCAATGCCGATTCGCAGTCCTTATTGAAAACAAATGCATTTTATTCTCTGGATGAAGCGCCGCCTGCTGAAGAAATGCAAAACTCTATTGAAGCGGTTGTGCATCAGACCCAGACCATTGTCAATGGCTCAGTGGTTAAATTAAGGCTTATGAATGATATTTTCCTGCAGGGAACAATTATACCCAAGAATACTTTTCTGTATGGGATGGCGGCTTTAAAAGGAGAGAGGCTGGAGGTAAAGATCACAAACATCCAATACACTAATTCAATATTTCCTGTCGAGTTGGCTGTCTATGATATGGACGGCATTGACGGCATCTATATTCCCGGAACGATCAGCAGGGATATTGCCAAATCTTCGGCTGACCGATCCATTCAGACTCTAGGTCTTAGCGGTATATCTGATTCATGGGGAGCGCAGGCAGCAGGTATGGGCATCGAAGCGGCCAAAAGTCTTATGAGCAAAAAGGTTAAGCTTATAAAAGTAGTGGTTAAAGCCGGTTATCGTGTGCTGCTGTATGATGAAAAACACAAGAATTTAAAACCTTAAAAAAGTGAAAAATGAAAAGAGCGGAATATTTGTTTTTAATAAGCTGGATGCTGATTTGTATTTCAGTTTATTCTCAGTCAAACCCAAAAAAAGGAAATATCTTTTACGAAGACCAATATTCGAATCTGCAGATTGGCTTTTCCAAAACCACAAGCATCGTTTTTCCTTATGCAATAAAGAGCATTGATAAAGGGAGCGCAGATGTGCTGGTTCAGAAAGCAAAAGGTGTAGAGAATATATTGCTTGTAAAAGCGGCAAAGCAGTATTTTATCCAAACCAATCTGACAGCCGTCACTTCTGACGGCCGATTGTACGTGTTTGTGCTAAACTATAATGATGAGTGCCCGGATCTAAACATTAATGCTGAAAATGCAGTGGCGGCAAGCATGGATGTGCTGTTTTCTTTAGAGAACGACAATAAGAAAAAAACTGAAAAGTGTGCTTTACTCGCGTTATCCAAAAAGAAAAAGACCAGCGGATTAAGAAAATCCAAATATCAGATCAGACTGGAGGTAAACGGTATCTTTATACATCAGGACGTTTTATATCTGCGTGTTGTTTTTGAAAACAAATCAAAGATTAACTACGATATTGATCAGTTTCGTTTTTTTATCAGAGACCAGAAGAAGTCAAAACGCACCGCATCGCAGGAAATAGAACTGCAGCCCTTGTACACGACTTCATCTTCTTCTGTAATTCCTTATAAGTCTGAAATAATAAAAGTTTATGCGCTGGAGAAATTTACCATCCCGGAGAATAAGTATCTGACGCTTCAGATGATTGAAAAAAACGGCGGAAGACATCTGGAAGTGGATATAAATAATAATCTGACTGATAAGGTGTTTCCGATTACGGAATTCAATATTGACACTTTTTAAGCTATATTATAGATTATGATAATCAATCTCGCTGATACTGAAATGATGCTGTCGTTTGCTGAGGAAATGGCTTATAACGGGTATCGGTTTGCTGCCTTTAATACAGATGAGGTAACTGATACCTACAGCATCGAGTTTTTTAGAAACCAATTGGATGCGAAGGAGTACTGTCTGGTTATGACCAATGATGCGAATTATTTTCAGAGCCTTCTGATTGAATCAGTTATCGACGACTTGCGGGCAGTTTTGAATAGCGGGGCAGATACTTCCGTAAATGAAGCAATAGAACTTACTGGATTTGCCAAAAGGGAAATAGATACGAGAGAAATTTTAGAAAATAATTTAAATGAAAATGAAATGAATGAGAAAAATTTAGAATACCTGAAAGACCAGTTAAAATATACTGGATTTGGAGAAACGTTCGATGCTGAACTTCGAGAGAACATAATGAAGGGAGATAAGGATTTTAAGATTATGCACACCGGCATTATCAATAATGGTGTCCCAAATAAGGATACCTTAACTGTAGAATTAAATTTCAAAAGGTCTGAGCAGACAGATATGTACTTTTTTAATTCCTATCACGTTAATCTTCAGAAAGAAGAAAACAAACCTGGTCTGGAACAGACCTTTTATATCAACAAAGACAGCGCCAGCATTACCATGAAAGAGGCTTATAACTTGATGGAGGGCAGATCTGTCAATAAAGATCTTAAAAATAAGGAAGGGGAGAGCTATAATTGCTGGCTGAAAATTGACTTTAAACAATCCGATAATGGTAATTTTAAGCTGAACCAATACCATCAGAACTACGGCTATGATCTGGAAGCAAGTCTGGCAAAACATTCAATCAAGGAGCTCAATACTCCGCAGTATAAAGAGGATCTTTTGAATTCTCTTAAAAAAGGAAACCTTCAGTCAGCGACTTTTGTTATCGGGGGCATTGAAAGCAAAATGTATGTGGAGGCAAATCCACAGTTTAAGACTGTCAATGTTTACGATACAAATCTCCAGCGAATCAACCATCGAGAGAGCAAGGAAGAAAAGAAGGCTGAATCTCAAAAAGAGTCGATTTCTAAAGATAATAAGCAGTCCATTGAATCTGAAGAAAGTAATGTAGGTAAAGAGAATAAAGTAAAGAAACGTAGGGCTCAATCAATGTAGATAGGATGGAAAATCTAAAGCCTTTATTTGATTTTTTTAAAGCCATTGAAAATGACTTTAGAATAGGTCCTTCTCATATTGCTATTTATATGTCTTTACTTCAATATAGAGTTAAAAATGGCTATGAAAAATATATTCAAGTTTATAGTCACGATATAACGCCAATTGCGAAAATCTCTTCTCCATATACTTATCATAAATGTGTCCAGCAGTTACATGATTATGGATATCTTGTATATGAACCTTCATTTAAAAAGACACAGGGAAGTAAAATTTACTTTACGATTGAAAAGGAATTATAACTAGATAAAAGCCCTCATTAGGGCTTTTATTATTTAGTCCAATAATGAGGGAAGATGAAGCAGAAAAAAATAGAGAGAAAATTACTCCAGAGAAAGCTATGCAAATGTTAAACTCGGAGGGGATGAATGTTACAATTATAGGAAGCAGCTGAAATTTCTTTACTCTCAGATAGCTTGAAACCAGCAAAATTAATAGTGATGCAAACCTTTGTGCATCTATAAAACTTATGCATATTATGAAACCATATAAATTTGAAGATCTGCCGGATATTTTAGGAACACTTTCTTTGAGAATAGAAAACATTGAAAGGATTCTAAAAAATATTGCGAAAGAGGATAAAGAGATTGATGATAATTTGCTTACTATCCAGGATGCTTCAAAACTCTTGAAGCTTTCTGTTGCCACTATATATTCGAAAGTATGCAGGAATGAACTGCCGGTTAGTAAAAAGGGCAAGCGGCTTTATTTTCAAAAGACTGAATTGCTTGACTGGATTAAGTCAGGGCGAATTAAGACGATAGCAGAAATCCAAAAAGAATTAAACAGGCTGGATAATAGATATTAAAATTAAGAACTGCATATTTTTTGCAGTTTTTTCATTTGTACCCCATTTGTACCTCTTGTCAATGCATCCCTTATAAATGCATGAAAGTGAATTTCTGGAACTGATTTCACATTGATAAAGAAGAAAATATTATTTAAGATGAGAGAGCAGGACTCGAACTTTATCGCTGAAGTCCTGTCTATGCTGGTTTATAAAATGTCTTTGACCAAAGAGTGATAAATCAATTTTAAAGGCTCTGCAGAGCAGCAATAAATGTGGCTGCGAGTCAATTAATTTGTAACTGTTTCATGGAAAGGGGGCTAATTTTATTTATTGCAGTATTATAAGTTCTTGCGTAATCTAGCAATCATCTTTTTATTTTTAGTAATATTTTGGTCAGATCGTATGGTTAATCAGGCAGTAAGTTTATTTAAATGGATGAACTATTAAAAGTTAGTTAGTTAGTTAGTTAGTTAGTTAGTTAGTTAGTTAGTTAGTTAGTTTTCTTTTGTTTCTTGTGATTGTTTTTGATTTTTGTTTTAGCCGGCGATGGGGAGGTTGGTTGGAGAGGTTCATTATTTTTATTTATAGATTTCTTTGTGAATGTGTCATAGGGAAGCAGGAGTTTAATTGGGAGTAAAAAGCAGAGCGAGATATTATACATATTCGAAGGTGATATGGGTGGGTTTTGATCTTTCTATGCTTAAAGGATTCAATTAAATTTGTTTTTAAACTGTTGAAAGCTGCTTTTTAGTATTTTTGTTGCTAACAGATACATTTATTAAAATGATGATTAATTAAGCTAAAAATTAGAAAAATTTAATTTAGTTTAATAGTAATGATATAATATGGCGAAAAATATAAATAATGCAGCTATTGTAGAAACTGATTTATTCAGTGAATTATCCCAGCTTGTGGAACAGACCCAGCAGCAGGTTATAGTTCAGAACAATAGTGCTCTAACATTGCTTTTCTGGGAGATTGGTTTTAGAATTAATGAAACGATGCTTCATAACAAACGCGCGGAATATGGAAAACAGATTGTACCTGCGCTGTCTGCAGAATTGAAGAATAAGTACGGAAGAAATTTCGAAGAGAAAAATCTTCGAAGAATGATGCAGTTTGCCGATCAGTTTAGAGACAGGGAAATTGTCGTGACACTGTCACGACAATTAAGCTGGTCTCATTTTTTAGTTATCCTGCCGATCAAAAATGCAGAAGCAAAACTGTTTTATGCCAGTCAGGTAAGCGACCAGTTGATGAGTGTCAGAGATTTGCGCAGGCAGATAGCGACAAAGGCTTTCGAACGAACTTCAATAGCTAACATCCAGACAGCTTCATCTGAAGATAATCTACAGTATTCATTTAAAGATCCTTATTTGTTGGATTTTCTAAATTTAGGAAATGCCTATCTGGAAAAGGATCTGGAACAGGCAATACTGGATGAACTGGAAAAATTTATTCTGGAATTGGGAAAAGGATTCTCATTTGTGGAGCGCCAGAAAAGAATGATTATAGACGGTGAAGATTTTAATTTGGATCTGTTGTTTTACCACAGAAAGTTAAAGCGGTTAGTAGCCATTGAATTAAAGTTGGGCAAGTTTCAGGCTAAACATAAGGGGCAGATGGAACTGTATTTGCGCTGGCTGGATAGATACGAAAAACAGGATGGGGAAAATACACCGATAGGCCTAATACTCTGTGCGGAAAGCAGCAGGGAACAGATTGAGTTGCTGGAAATGCATAAAGACGGGATAATAGTTGCGGAATACTGGACCGATCTGCCGCCTAAAAAACAGTTTGAGGAAAAAATACATTCCATACTTGCTGAAGCAAAAGAAAAAATAGAAAGAAAATATCTGTCAGAATAAATTTTAAGTGCGATCATCTGCAAAGTGTATACACAATTTGAAGAACAAGTATAATTTTTCATAAAGGTCCGTTATCAATCGATTTATCATATGTCTTGGCTAATCTGGATCCTACTGGCATTTTCAGAAGTTTATCTCGATTTTTAATTTGTGCAAGCGCCTCTTGCACAAATCTATTAAGCATTATTATAAGCATGATGCGAAAAGGCAAGATGTAAAAGCTAAATTGATACCACAAAAAACATTAAGCAATTATATTGAAGTTATAAATGAAATCAAGTTCGATAAACTCAAAAAAAATCAATCATGAGAGAACACAAAACAACAACGACACCGACCCAGAAGAAGATTATAGAGGCTATGGATCAAGTTTCTGAAAAATTAATTGAGTTTAAAAAGAAGAATAACAGCGATCTAGTGGTTATGAAGGATGGTAAAATCGTAAGAATTAAAGCAAGCTCTTTATAAAACAGTATTCCAATGAAACTTGAAAGCTCTCAGAAATGAGGGCTTTTTTTATTCCTAGTTAGTTAGTTAGTTTAGTTAGTTAGTTAGTTAGTTAGTTAGTTAGTTAGTTAGTTAGTTAGTTAGTTAGTTAGTTTAGTTAGTTAGTTAGTTAGTTAGTTAGTTAGTTAGTTAGTTAGTTAGTTAGTTAGTTAGTTAGTTAGTTAGTTAGTTAGTTAGTTAGTTAGTTAGTTAGTTAGCTAGTTAGTTAGTTAGTTAGCCAGTTAGGTTTTCTTTTAGAGACTTCTTTGTGATATGGTTTCTTTTTTTTTAGTCTTTCTAGCTTTATTTTGGCTAGTGATTGTCAAGTCCTAAGATGAGTGTGGTTGATTTTATTGGCAGATATTTTTTATAGTTACTTATTTGCAGATGATTAATAGGATTTACAAGATCAGGTTAAAGTTATGTAGCCTTTAGACTTATATTTTTATTTTTTACAAGCTATATTTTTTTCTGTTCATTTTTTTCCCAATGGAGCATTATAAATCTAGACTTACTCCTTGCTGTTATACTAAGGTTGAAAGTCGGTTTAACTAAATTGGATCGCAGATAGAATATGAATAAAGTCTGTGAAAAAGGAGAATATTATTTTTTTAAATTGCATTGCAATCCAAGCTCCTTCATATATCTCTTTACGGTTGTGAGAGAAATTACAAAGCCTTCATTTTGAAGCATCGCAGCAATTCTAAGGGCGCCGTATCGCTGCTGCGAGTTAAAAAAAGCCTCCTTTATCTTCTGCTGTCTTAGTGCTTTTAGCTTCTGCGTCTTGTTGGGTATATTTCTTTTCCATTTGTGGTAGAAAGATCTGTTAATATTTAATACGTTGCACATTAGCCTAATGCTGTACTCTTTTTCGTTTTTTAGGATAAAGTTCAAAAGTACGGCCGCTTCTTTATTTAAGTATCGGCCAGCGGCTTTTAGAATCAGGAATTTTTCATCCATGTGCTTTATTTTTTTTTCTAGTTCTTGAATTTTCCCCTTTTCGAGACGGAGCCTCGAAAAATATTCTGCCTTAAAATTGTCGTTTCCCCATTTCTCATGCTTTTGGCGCCAATCGGTCAGCAGGCCTCTATATAGGCAGAATTCTTTCTCCAGCTTTATGATGCTTTTGTTTCCGTAACTCATGATGACAAGCTTTTCTTTAAAATTAGGATCGTATTTTCGTCTCATTGTATTTCTAAATGCGAATTATAAATGGTTTGGTTATCTGCTGTGAACTGCTCAATGGTCTTATAGTTGAGATAGGAATGGATTCTTTTTCTGTTATACCATGTTTCTATAAAATCGTAAATTTCTTTCCTCATCTGCCTTTGGTTTATCAGTTTGATCTTCTGATGAATCAATTCATTTTTTAAGGTGCTGAAAAAACTCTCGCATACCGCATTATCATTGGAATTCCATTTTCGACTCATGCTTCGGATGCAGCCGAATGAATCAAGAATGCCACTTAAGGCTTTGCAGGCATACTGCACTCCTCTGTCCGAGTGGAATATCATGTCCCGCAAAACTTTACGGTTTTTTATTGCCATCTCCCATGATGGCAGAATGGTATTTTCTGCAGATATGCTGACGCTTAGATTCCAGCCTATTATTTTTCTGTCATATAGATCCATTATGACAGTAAGATACATAAAGCGTTTTTTTGTTTTGATATATGTTATGTCTGAAACCCATACTTTTGAGGGAGCTTCTACAGTAAAATTTCTATTTAAGACATTGGGGGCGATGTAATGGTTATGGAAAGAATCGGTGGTTGCCACAAATTTTCTTTTTGGAATCCTTTTCAGCTTCAGCTGGCGCATGTAGAAATCTACCTTGGATTGTTTCAGATTGTATCCAAGCTGATTTAGTTCGGATGTGATTTGTTTGCTCCCGTAGCGTTTGTTTGAGTTAAGGAATATTTTAATGATATTTTTTTTTAAAGCAATGATATGGCTCTTCTTCTCGGAGAGGCCGTTCTTTTTCCATATATTGTATCTTTTTTTACCTACATCCAGTACCTGACACATCTGTACCAGGTCATATTTTTTATGGTTGTTTTTTATGAACTGGTAGATTTCTTCATTCCCGTTGTAGAGATGCGGAGTGGCATTTTGCAATATTTCGTATCTCAGTTCGGCTTTTTTTAATTTTTGTTCAAGTTCATATATGGTCTTTTGTTCAGGATGCACCTTTATTTGGCCTTTTCCGCAAAAGCTTCCATCGCCGAATTGTCTATGCTCCCTACGCCATCTCTGGATAAAATGCATTTCTATTCCCAATTCATCGGCAGATTCTTTAGTGCTGTTCTTCTGATAGCTTAGCTTAACGGCATTTCTTTTGAAATCAGGGCTAAATACTCTTCTTTTTTCTAACATAATACTCTTTTTTAATATTATTAATAGAAGAAATTTAAAAAAAAATATTCTATTATAACAGGAAGAGTTATAAAGTAATATGCTTATTCCTCTAAAAGGTAAGATAGTGACAGGCATTCCTATGTCATTCCTTTTGGATCATTCCCTATGAGTGGTCAGCAGCTTGATAAAAAGTTTTTAAAATGAGAGCCCTTCGGTTTCTCGTCAAACAACTTCTGTATTTTCAGTATATGGTGACTTGTTAAAACTAATTATACATTTGGTTTTTGCTTAAAAAGTTTTAGTGTCGAGTTTGAAATTATGAATCTGGACTAATAATTAGTGGTAGTATCCTTAGTGCTGATATAATATTATAATAAAGATCTGTAGATTTAAGGCTTTTTAATTGAAACACAAAGACCTAATTCACACATGTACCTTGCTGTGGTTGAGCTTGAGATCTTGTAACCTCTTTTTTGAAGTTCAGCGGCTATTCTCATATAACCGTATCTTTTTTTACTTTCATTAAAAAGAGCCGTTATGTTCTGCTGTAATTCTATTTTTCTTTTTTTTCTTTCGTGCGTATAATAGTGGTTTTTCCATCTGCTATAGGAACGCTGGTCTACGCCAAGAATTTTGCAAATTTGTTTTGCAGAACACTTTTTTTCAAATCTCTCAATGAAGTGATATATGGCAATTCGTCCCATAGAAAGATAAGGAACTGCATTTGATATAATTGAAGAATGAAGTTCCGCTTTCTCAATTCTTTTTTTGAGCAGATAAATTTTATTGTCTTCTGGATTTAGTCTAGGATTTCCACAACCGGGAAAGCTTCCTTTGCCATATTTATTAAAATCCTGCCGCCATCGATTCGGGAGTGTTTTTGTGATACCGAGTTCTTGCTCAACTTTTTCAATTGTACTTCCCTTATGACTCAACATTACAGCCATTTCTTTGAAATCACGATCATAAATTCTTTGACTCTTTTTCATATAGAATAAAATTTTTGTGCAATATGGAAATTAATAAGTTTTATGGTTTATGGGAAGCATTAAATTCTTCAATAGTCAGATAATTGAGGGAGGAATGTATTCTTATTTTGTTGTACCAATTTTCTATGTAATCAATAATCAATATTTTAATATCCTTCTTAGGCAATAATTTGTTTTGATATATCAATTCTCTTTTAAGTGTATTGAAGAAACTCTCAGCATGGGCATTATCCAGTGAGTTTTTTCTGCGACTCATACTACGGATGATACCTTTATATGATTCCAGTCTGTTGGTAAAAGCTCTGCAGGCGTACTGTACGCCACGATCAGAGTGAAATATTAACCCTTCTGAAACTGAGCGATTCACAACGGCCATGTCCCAGGCAGCAATTGTGGTTTTCAGGGCAGACATAGTAGTGCTAAGACTCCATCCAATTATTTTCCGGTCGTACAAATCCATGATGACCGTAAGATATAAAAACCTTTTATCGGTTTGTATATAAGTAATGTCCGAAACCCAGACCATTGACTCAGACGTAACATTAAACTTTCGGTAGAGAAGATTGGGTGATGTGTAGTTATTGTGTTTGGAATCAGTTGTGATTTTGAATTTCCTTTTTGCTTTTGGTCGCAGTCGCATCTCTTTCATGTATAACCCTACTTGGGTGTAAGATATTTTTGTGCCATTATTGGTGAGTTCTTGAGCAATTTTAGTGCAGCCATAAAATCCATGGGAATTTTTAAATGTCTCTGTTATCTTTTCTTTTAGTAAAATTATACGCTTCTTAGTATTTGAAAGTGGCTGGGCTTTCCAGATACGATAGCTGCTTTCAGATATTTGCAATACCCGACACATTCCATGAAGGGTATATTTTCTTTCATTTTCTTTTACGAACTCAAATACGGCAAGTCGACCTTTACGAAAGTAGGGAACGCAGTTCTTTAAGATTTCACAATTAAGCTCTGAATCGAGACATTTTTTTTCCAGTTCAATTATTTTTTGGCGCGGGGGATCTATTCGGCTTCTGCCATTTCCGCAGAAACATCCCGGGCCAAATTTTTCATAGGTTTTGCGCCAGCAATGAAGACGTCCACCCGGTATATTGAGTTCTCTTTCCAGTTTTGAAATATTAGTACTCCCATAACTTTGCTGCACCACTTTCTCCTTAAATTCAGGACTAAAGAAAAGGTTCTTTGATTTTCTGCTTTTTTTTGATTGATCAGTAACAATAAAACTCTCCATTTTCACTTTAGGTTTGCCTTTACCGGGGAAACAATAGTTACCCAATAGTTCGTACTCCCTGCGCCATTTATGTAATAGACCTTGCGGTATATTGAGTTCTCTTTCAGTTTTGCTGTTATTGCTTCGGTTATAACTTAACAGTACTGCTTTTTCTTTAAACTCGGGATCAAAATAACGATGTGATGCTCCCATATAGATTTGATTTATATTAAAATAAAACATTTAATATATATAGTTTTAATGTAATTATTTGTAAAACAGCATGTTAATTATGTTGTGCTAAATTAAATAAAATCCCAATGATAATTTAGAGTATATTACAATTCATGTTTAATTATTTATGACTGTTCAAAGTTGTAAGATTATTTCTTTTATATTTGCACTAACTACTACGTTAAATGTTCTGCGAAAAGGCTGTTATTTGACTAAATATTATCAAAATAACCAATATTGTTTTTTGTAAGATTTTAAATTGTAAAATTTGTACCTTATTTGTACCTCGATATAGCTCAACCCTTATGAAATAAGGATTGTTAATTTCTGCATCGGCAAATAATTGTAAGGCATTTATTATTTATGGTGCTGAATTTTTTATGGCTGATAATTTTATTTTACGTTTCCATTGAAAATTGCATCCTATTTCAATGGCCTTCTTTTATAGTTACACTTTAAAAGCTTAATCCTTAAAAATATCTTCGACAATTTTCAGAGAAGCCGCTTCGCAAAAATCAAGACCAGAATAATCGGGATTAAATCCTCCGATGTAAGGAACAGCCATGATGTAAATATTTTCATTATAAGATCCGTATTGGTCAATGATTTGAAAATTGTCATTAATTGCAATTCCGGAAACTTGGAGAGAATAACTTCCATCCGCATTTTTTTCTACCAGAGCGCTTCCGTCTTCTAAAATTGTTTCTGCCGCCTCATTTGATTTAAATTTTAATGTGGCGGGACTTACTTCCTTTTGGGAAAGCAGTGTCTTAAAGGGAAAATCTTCAAAAGATAAATGCGGCTGTCCAACACAATCTATGAAAGTATCATAATACTCCGCTTTTTGGTTTTGATTTTCATCAAGATATTTATAAACGATTCCACCGCCATGCTGGGGCTCAACAAAACTATCCTGATTTACGGCTGTAATATCCAAAACACCGGCATGATGCAGGGCAAGAAGTTCGCTGCAGGATTTTTGTGGCACAAAAGCAATCACAATGGAAATAAGTGGCATTAGTACTTTTTGCAGTCGCTGCATATCTTCTGCCGAAAGGTATTTTGCAGGATGATTCATTGCAAAACTCAAGACCGCCAGCATTTCTTTCCAATAAATGGATTCCTGTCGTTTAATAGATTTTTCTGCCTGAATATATTCTGCCTTTAAAAGTTGGAAAGGATCTAAACGCTCTCTCAGGTCCATCATTTCTTCCACAAATTCCTCAATAGAAAGATTTTTGATGCGGCTGTAAAAATCAGGATCTTTTGTGCGGAAGATTTCTGTGAAATTTCTTTTAAAAACAAAATCAAGTGAAAGGAATCCATCATTTTCTTTACGATGCTCGTCTATCTCTTCTCTGGTTAGCAAAGAATCGTGAGATAAATGAGAATCTTCCAAATGGAAGCGAACAGCAGGAAGCATACCGCTTCTGGAATGTATAACCATTCTAAAATCTGGACAGTCTGCTGTCCTTTCAAAACGGAGCTTTCCATCTTCTTCTTTACTAAATTTACCGTTATTACGGGCTAGAGTTCTTATTGCATCAATTGCTGTAAGCGAAGATCCTCGTATAGCGATGGCATGATTTAGCTTTAATGCCAGTTTTGAAGGAGGATACGGAGAATCAAAATAGCCTTTTACCTTTCCTTCATATTTTTTAGGCCAATTATGTCCCGTACAAATTACGGCATAATCAAATTCTGTTTTTTCATTCTCTGTTATAACACCTACTTTCTGTTCTTTTTTATTGTAAATAACATCGATAACATTTGTGTTATAAAGAATATTTGTCTTGATTCCTTTTATTGCTGCAATCTGCTGCAGAAGATCGAACTGAGAAGAAAGGTAGTGGCCAAATAAAATTCGAGGCAATACTTTGTATTCATTGAAATTGCCCGAATTGATGTTAAATTTTTCTAGCAATTCAGCAGGAGCAGTTTTTATCCATTCTTCTATGGAGCTCACAATGTCCGGTATTTCATTGTCAGAGACATTTGTTACATGTTCACTATTGGCGCCTTCCCCGCTGTAAGGCATTCCGGCACCGAGCATGTCCTTTTTTTCATAGATGATAACATCGAGTTCGGTACTGCCATATTCAACAAGTCTTTTGTAAAGAAAGAGTCCGCTTGGACCGCCTCCTAAAATTGCTATCTTTTTTTTATCTTGGGCCATCTCTAATTTTTATGGGAAAAGTAATTCCTATCGTTGCAATATCTCTTACAAAATTTTGCAGTTTCGATTTATAATTTTACTATGGGATCCATAAATGATTCTTTCTTTAGATAGGTCTAAAATATCGATCGGCCCTCGTGCGACTGAAGATGATTTTGTGAAATATTCTAGCTAATGATTTTTTTTCGTCAGAGATAAAAGAAAAATTATATTTTATTGAGTCTATTAACGAGATAACTGATCATTTTAGCAACATCATCGGCAGGAATCGAGAAGTCGTTTTCAATCCAGTTTTTTATTACTGCGATGCTTCCTTTTTCGCCAAATTGATATGCCATTTCCATAAAAGGCTGTGTTTGTGGACTAAGCTCAATTTGATTTTCTACTGGAAAATTATTTCTTACGCTTGTCAGGATCCGAGCCAGAATTCCGCTTCCATCTGCTTTTGTAAATACAATTTTACTCATCTCCTTGTCGTTCTCTAGCAGTTTGCAGCTTAGGAGTATCACTTCATCCATATTGGTGCTTTTGCGTAAAACGATCGAAAGTCTTTCAAAAATATCTTCTTCCAGTTCGAGCAAAATATCCAGCGGTATAGTATAATGACGATAAAATGAATTTCGGTTGACATCTGCCGTTTTACATAATTCAGTAATGGTAATTTCGCTCAGTCCATGTTCCTGCAGTAAATTGAATAATGCCTCCCGTAAAAGTTTTTTAGTGTATTGGACTCTCCTGTCTTTTCTTAATTCTGTCATAAATTACATTTTTTATGCTACAAAATGGCTGCTTTTTGTTCGCTAACGGACAGAATTTCTCCTTTTTGAAACATTGATTTCTCTACTCTTTTATAGCTTTACAATGACATCTAAAGGTACGAAAAGTTAAATAAGGAACATATTGTATAGCACAATAAGCTTTTTTGTAAAAAAATGTTAACGTGTAAAAAAAAAGTTATGGAAGATAAAATAGTAAAAAAGAGAATATTGCTTACTGGTGCATCGGGAACTGTCGGCATTGAAACCTTGCAGCATCTGGTACAGATTTCCGACTATGAAATAACAGTCTTTGATGTTAAAACCCGAAATTCTATTAAAAAATTGGCACCGTTTCAATCTCATGTGGAAATTGTTTATGGTGATATTGGCAATGAAGAAGAAGTAAATGAAGTTACCAAAAGTAAAGATGCGGTCATTCATCTCGCCGCCATCATTCCGCCGCTTGCCGATATAAATCCGGAGCTTGCTTATCGCGTCAATGTTCAAGGAACCGAAAATCTTATTCGCGGATTAGAAAAAGGTTCGCCTAACTGCCATCTGGTATTTAGTTCAAGCGTATCAGTGTATGGCGATCGAATTTATAATCCTGAAATCAAAGTATCGGATGTATTAAAACCTAGTCCTGGTGATCAATATGGGGAAATGAAAGTGATGTGTGAAACGCTGATTCAAAATTCGAAATTATCGTGGACTATTTTCCGTCTGGCTGCAATTATGGGAAATCATAAAATATCCAGATTGATGTTTCATATGCCTCTGAACACACCTATGGAAATTTGCACGCCACGAGATACAGGCAGAGCTTTTGCCAATGCACTAGGGCATTTGAAAAAGCTTGAAAATCAGGTTTTCAATTTGGGAGGAGGAGAAAACTGCGTTATTCTTTACGGGGCCTTTTTGGACAAAATGTTTGATAAATTTGGTTTAGGCAAAGTCAATTTTCCTAGAAAATCTTTTGCTGAGAAAAACTTTCACTGCGGAATCTTCAAAGATGGTGACGTTTTAGAGGCTATTATTCATTTTCGAAAACAAAATTTAGAGGATTATTTTGAAATGGCAAGCCAGCAAATCCATCCTCTTCAGAGAAAAACAACTTTTCTTTTCCGAAGCATTATTAAAAAATGGCTTCTTTCAAAATCTGAACCCTACCGCGCGCATAAAAAAGGAAATGTACGAGAACTGAACCGTTTTTTTTTAACGAGTTAGAATACGAAGCAAACAAGTCTTTATTTGTAAATTTAAAGAAAAAGAAACTTATGAAATCTAATTTAATAATAATCGTTATACTCTTGCTAATAGCCGGTACGAATCTTTCTGCACAAAATAATTTAAGTGTTGCAGTGACCGGCTTAGTGCCAGATAAAGGAAATGTCATATTGGGATTATACAACAGAAATATTGGTTTTCTTGATGATGGATTCGAAATTGCCAATGTGAAAGTAAAAGTTACTGGGGACAGTATTGCTTACACATTTAAATGCCTGCCTGATGGCGAATATGCTGTTGCGGTATATCAGGATGAGAACGGCAACGGAAAATGTGACTGTAATATGATTGGCTTTCCAACCGAAGGTTTTGGTTTTTCTAAAAATTACAGGCCAAAATTTTCAGCTCCTAAATTTGATGAGGTCAAAATTGCAGTTAGTCAGTCCGTTAAAACCACCATTGCTTTGATCCAGAAGTAATTCCAGGATTCAACAATTATCTTGGTAGTATTTTCAGTTCTCCGATTTCAGATGGCTTAGTAAATAATCAGCCTTTTTAAATACGTCATTAAAACATCCTTGATTGTCCCTATCTTCTTTTAGTGACTTGGCAGCTATTGCGAAAAGAACTTTTCACGGCGTATATTCAAATTGCTTTTAAATTTTTTATATAAGAAGTGGTTTCAAAAATTTTAATTTTATGGAAACCGCGCGGAATCCTATCGGGTTTCCGCACGGTGTAATAGGCTAATGAATAAAGGCTAAAAGAGCACTTTTCGTGCTATAATGCGGCCATCGTCTAAAATTGCTTTGACAAGCAGAATCTGAGAATTGGCCTGAATTCCAGTGATTTCCATATATGATTCGCCTCGATTCTGGCTGCTGAAAAGCAGTTTTCCGTTAATATCAAAAACCGACGCTTCCCTTAAAGGAGCTTTTTCGGAATTGATAGCAATTACTCTGTTTTTCACTGAGATATAAAATTGCGGCTGATTGCTTGTAAAATCATCAACTCCAAGTTGGGCTTGCGAATCATAGCGGAGTACAAAGCGGTCATTGAAAATGCCTTTATTAGTGTAGAAGGTGTACGATCCATTTGTAAGATTGTGCATAGTTCCCGTCTCCTTATCCTGAAGATAAATATCTTTTTTGGCAAGATCGCCGTCAGCATGGTCAACGGAGATGGAAAGATTACCAGTTATCGCTGACCTGTATCCCAGCGGTATAGTGTCTGAGGGATCAAAAGGCAATGCACGACCCTGAATTACTAGTTTCTTGCTTTCATTAATACTATAAAAATCTGCATATTTATTGGCATCCAGAGATAAAGCGTCATAATTATAATCCCATCCGTTGGTGGCTCCCGTGATATATCCGATAAGAACCTGTTTGAAAAGACCTTCCGTATTGGTTAAATTAAGCCATACTCTGTGCTTTTCGATTTCCAAAGGACTTTTGGCTTTAAGGTTTACAAGAGTGCCATTTCCAAGAGCGGTACGGTATATGAATGGATTCAAATTTAACGATGTTGCATATTGCGCAACTATTATAAAGAGTAAGGCTGATAAGAAAAATTTTTTCATGATTTGATAATTTAAATTTTTTAAAAAGGCATTCGCCGTAACCTTTCTAAAATTTTAAATAACAGCATACAAGTTATAGGGGCACTATAGAGTGTCCGGATGTAATTAAACCAACAAATTTTTTTAAGTAGTTTTATTCCTATATGCGCTATTTAAAATTTTAGATTTCTCCGATTGTTTTCAACAATAAAAAATAGATGCTTGTTAGCTGCAGTCTATACAAAAGCTTAAGCTTAAGGGCTTTTTTAAGCATTACATCGATGTTTTTTGCTTTTCAACGATCAAATAGAATATCAAGTTATGAATTTTACTATAAAATAGGAAGTGTGAAATGTGTTTTTAACATATTAAATTTAGCTTTTCAATATTTGTCGCTTCTGGCGTTAATTTTTTTGAATTTCGTGCTTTTTTTAGTATTTTATAGTTTGTTTCGGCTGCTAGAATGGTATTTTTTTGCCGCTGCAGATTCGTGTTGAAGCAGCGAGTGCAAATTATCTGCTGCCAATTTTTTCCAACAGATTTAATTGTTTCAACTGTTAATTGCAATGAAGATGATGTTTTAATTTTTAACGATTAGGCTGCTGGTTAAATAAACACTACCTTTCCCTTGAATTAATTAAATAGATGCACGGTGGAGCCATTAGAGATTACAGATTATAAGTATACATTTTTGAAGACGGGTGGTGATTTAGGCAGGCTTATTAATGATTTCAACTGGCATGGTACGGCTTTGGGTGCAATTGAATTTTGGAGCGAAAACCTTTGTTCCTCCTTAAGCATTCTCCTAGGCTCTTCTGTCCCTTCATTTTTAGTATGGGGCGATGAGCATTATTTTTTTTACAACGATTCTTTTCGTCCGTTTTTAAAAAAGAATAGGGCTGATTCTGACGTTTTAGGAAATCCTATAAATGAAGTTCTTCATGGGGATTGGAAAACAGTCGCTTCGGCAGTAAAGCAAATGGCTGTCAAGCAGATCACAAAATCCGAAGATAACATTGCGACATCTCTCATTCAAAATGCAATTGTAAAGGATGTGTATTTAACTCTTAGTTACAGGGCTATATTTGATAAAAAAGGAATAACCCGAGGATTTTTTGTAACCTGTATCGAAAATTCTGCGGCAATACCATCACTCATAAATTCCACTAGTGCAAGATCTCAGCTAAATAGCGTATTGATGCAGTCTAATGCCGGCATTGCACAAGCCAATATAGAAGGCCGCATTGTCGAGGTTAATGAGCGTTACTGCCAAATGCTCGGCTATAGTCGCGAAGAAATTCTGAAAATGAATTTAGGAGAGCTTACTCATCCCGATGACCTGGAACAAAACAAGATTCTACTTGAGGATTGTATTGTCAACGGAAATGATTTCCTTATGAAAAAAAGGTATATATGTAAAAACGGAAAGGAAATTTGGGTAAACAATAGTGTTTCTCTAGTAGTCGATTCTGATAGCAAAAAATACATAACAGCGATTGCTATTGATGTTACGGAACAGGAGAAAAGGGAAAAAAAGCTGGCTATCAGTGAAAATCGTTTTAAGAGTCTTGTAACCAAAGTACCTGTTGGAACCGCTTTATTTCGCGGCAGGGAGTTTTATGTGGATCTTGCGAATGATGTTATGCTTGGCTATTGGAAGAAAAAGGATGAGATAATTGGAAAGAAAATAACCGACGCTCTTTCTGATATTGCCAATCATGAGTTTTTCGAACGTTTGCTAGAGGTATATACTTCAGGTTCTGTTTTTAAAGCTTCCGGATCTCTAATTGTAAATAAAAAGACAGGAAAAAGCAGTTATTTCGATTATTCTCTCACACCGCTATTTGATGAAAATAATACAGTCTATGCAGTTCTTCATTTGTGTTCAGATGTCACTATCAGCGTTAAGGCGCAAAATCAGATAGCTGAAAGCCATAATCAGCTAGCGTCTATATTTGAAAAGTCTCCCGTCGGGATTGCTACTTTATCCGTCACAGATGATCTTGTTTTTCAAAGCGCAAACGCTTTTTATTGTGAACTTGTCGGCCGCGAAAAAAAAGAGATAATTGGAAAACCGCTTCTTGACGCTCTTCCTGAGATAAAAGGGCAAGGTTTTGATGGGCTTTTAAGAGAAGTAATAAATTCGGGAAAAGCTTATGTTGCCAAGGAGGTAGAGGTCGAACTTCTGCGAAAGGGCAAGCTCGAATACATCTATGTAGACTTAACCTATCAGTTGCACCACAATCTGGAGGGAATGCCAAATATTGTTTTGGTAATTGCCACAGATGTAACAAACCAGGTCTTAAGCCGCCGGGAAGTGGAAGAGAGTGAAGCCAAGATGCTCAGTATTATTGCTGCGGCTCCTGCGGGTATAGGGCTGTTTGTCGGCCGCGATCTGATAATTGAAAACCCTAACCAGACTTTTATAGACATAGTGGGTAAAGGTCCAAATATTGAAGGGCTTCCGCTTAGAGAGGCAATGCCCGAATTGATTACGGAAGGGCAAGCCTACTTAAAAATTTTAGATGATATATTTACTACCGGCATCCCTTTTATTTCTCCGGCGTCATTAGTGAAAATAAAACAAAACGGCGTTTTAAATGATAATTACTATAATATATCGTATACGCCAATTTATAATAAAGAAGGTGAAATTTATGCTATACTGGATATAGCGATTGATGTCACGGCTCAGGTAAAAGCGCAGCAGGAGAAGGAGGAAAGTGAGGCGCATCTTGAATTGTTGCGAGATACAGTTCCAGCCATGATTTTTTATCTGGATAAAGAAATGCGTTACTGTTCTTATAATTCAGTTTTTATGGATTGGTTTGGTGTGGACAATCAGGAAGCCATTGGCAAGACGGTACGTGAATTTATCGGCGAGGCAGCTTATGCAAAGGTTCTTCCGCATTTGGATATAGCATATGGAGGTGAACAGGAAAGATATGAAATGTTTGCTCCCTCAAGAATGGGAATAGGCAGATGGCTTAGCATAGTGTATACTCCTCATAAAAATGTGCAGGGAGAGGTGATTGGACTTATAGTCCATGCAACGGATATTACCCAAAGCAAACAAACAGAAATAGCGCTTAGAGAAAGCGAATCAAAATTATTGACAGTTATAGAGGCAGCTCCTGTCTCAATCTGCGTATTTGTAGGTGAGGAACTGCGAATTGAAAATCCTAATCATCCTTTTATTGCAAATGTCAATAAAGGAAGTAGCATTCAGGGTTCCTCAATTAGGGATGTATTGGCAAACACACATTCAGAGGATTTGATTAGGGATGTAGAAATGGTATATCAGACAGGGAAGAGTTTTAGCAGAGATGGAATCTTGGGAATCCATTTTCAAGATCACCAGCCTACTTACCATAATTTAAGTCTTACGCCATTATTAGACGATTCCAGTCAAGTCTATGCCGTGCTTTATGTAAGCTCTGATGTTACTAAAGAAATTACTTCCATTAAAAAAATAGAGCAGGCAGAAGAAGCCTTGCGGGCAGCAGTAGAAGTTGCCGAAATGGGGACATGGTCTACTGATGTTGCTACGGGTATTACGACTGTTTCAGCCCGCCATGCTGAAATTTTCGGATTTAGAAATACTACCATGCATATAGATCAGGCAAGATCGGTGATAAAAAAGTCAGATCATAAAAGAGTTACCGCAGCCTTTGATGCCGCGCAAAACAAAAGTACTGGTGGAAAATACGAATCAGAATATAAAATCATTAACGGCATAACTGGTCAGGAACGTATTATACATTCCGTGGGCCAGACCTATTTCAGCGAAGATGGAATCCCGCTTGTAATTAGCGGAACAGCTAAAGATATTACGCTGCAAAAAGAAATGCAGCTAGCCTTAGAAAATGAAGTGAAAGTAAGAACCAGTGAATTGGCTAGCGTGCTTGATGAATTAAAGGAAACAAATAAGGAATTGGAGCAGTCAAATTATGCGCTGAAGCATTCCAATGAAGAGCTTGCGCAATTTGCCTACGTAGCGAGTCATGACCTGCAGGAACCTTTACGTAAAATAAGATTTTTTGCGGATATGCTGGAAAATGGAAGCTCATCCCTTAGTGCAGCAGAAATAATTAAAAAAATAGGAACTTCTGCAGAACGAATGAGGCAGCTTATTGGAGATCTGCTTGCTTTTTCCCGTCTGATCCAGCCGGAAAAAATACATCAGCAGGTTGACTTAAATGCTGTTCTAGAAAATATATCGATAGACTTTGAACTCATGATCAAAGAGAAAAATGCGTCAATTAAAATTACAAAATTACCTTTTATAAAGGCCTCTGGTCTTCAGATGAATCAGCTGTTCTACAATCTGATGAGTAACGCTTTGAAGTTTACAAATCCTGAAGTCTGTCCAGAAATTACAATCAGTGCATCGGTTGTTGCTCCAGATTTTGTCTCAAATTTTACAAACAGTCCGATTCAGCCGTTTAATTTTCATCACATCATTTTTAAAGATAACGGTATTGGTTTTGAGAGAAATTATGAAAACCAGATATTTGAAATTTTCAAACGTCTTCATCCGCAGAATATATATCCAGGTTCGGGCATTGGTCTAGCACTATGCAGAAGAATTGTTATGAATCATCAGGGAATTCTATTTGCAGAGTCTGAGCTTGGTAAAGGTACCTGCTTTCATGTTTTTTTTCCGATTGAGAATTAATTTGAAAAAAGCATTATTGCATGAATTACCTATGATTGCATATGTAGCAGAAAATAAGCATTGCATACCGAATAAAAAGGGGAGTAATTTGTTTTAAACAAAGAAATTGTAATGGTTAGAGAAAATAATTCTGCTTTGCTGTAAAAGAAAAAAATTGATGGTCAAGGTGGGAATTGTATAAAGATTAACGGAAATTGTGAGAATGTCTTGCGCAGGCACATCTTATATTTGTGCTGTGCGACTAGAAAGAGGAAATTATGGAAGTGAAAGCCCTGAAAAATTTAGCAATTCAATAAATCAATAAATATATATATATAAATGCAAGAAGGTACAGTAAAATTCTTCAATGAAGAAAAAGGTTTTGGTTTTATTACACCAAGCAATGGCGGAAACGAAATTTTTGTCCATGTTTCAGGTCTCTCAGAAAGTGTTCGTGAAAAGGACCAAGTTCGTTATGAGATTAAGGAAGGGAAAAAAGGTCCTAATGCCGTGAATGTGATTTTGGCTTAAACTAAAAAAATGAAATAAATTTAATGCACCTGTCTGAAGCAGGTGTTTTTTTTATGCCTTTTTTACTCTGTACTATTTAAATTCATTTATTCTCGACATAACCTTCGATGAAGTCTTTCTAATCATTTTATTTGTTAAAAAGGGTTTGTAAATCGAATGCGATAAAATCTTAGACAGGAGTTGGCAAGCTGTTACTTTTTATAATTTAAAAGACATGTAAAAAAGGAATAATATAAATCTTTATTTCAATCATGTAAGCGTGCTCATTTACCTTATATTTAAATTTGCCTTCTGACACATAAAATATTTTAATCATGGCTAAGCATACTATTATATTTAAGACCGGACAGCTTATACTTCCCGAAAAAACGGAACTGCATTTAATTATTGATCTGCTGCATGCCGGACAGCTTGAACTAGATTATATTGGAGAGGGCATCCACACTCAGAATGGTAACCCTGAAGAAGTTTCGCTGCTGGAGTTTCACATTGAAACAGAAGACCCGATGGACTACCGCATGCAAGAATCTGAACTTAAAAATCTTCTTGCATCCTTGTTGGAAGGCGGCAGTGCCCAAATCAAAACAAATGGCAATGATATTATGGTTTATCTTTAAAAGACAGCCTCAATAGAATCTTAATATGGCTGGTTTCGCACACTGGAAATCCTAAGTAATCAAGCAGCGGTAGCTGTACTAAAAAAAAGAAATGGATATGTCTTATAAAAATATATTATTGATTGACGATGATATCGACGACACGCAGTTTTTTTTGGAAGCGTTGCAGAAAATAAATAAAGAGACTTTATGCCGCACTGCAATGAATCCTTCAAAAGCTCTTGAAGATTTAGTAATAGCGGAGCAGCTGCCTGACATCATTTTTTTAGATTATAATATGCCGGCGGTAAATGGTTTGGAGTTTCTGAAACGTATGCTACAGATAGAGCGTCTCAGACATATCGAGGTAATTGTGCTTTCAACTCCTCCTGAAGAAGTAATGACTCCATGGCTAGACCGTAACAATATCAGGGTGAAGTACATCTCTAAGCCTGTGCATATGGAAGAGCTTCAGGAAATACTTAAAGATCTGCTCTAGATTCATTTTTTTTAACAGCCTGCTTCTATTTGTTCATCATTTTTATTATTGATGTGGTCACAACTTTAAGTTTTCATAAAACGATAGAATAAGTGGTGCTGTTTTTAAAGTTCTGCAGGGTCTTTCCATATGCTTATTTATCCGGATTAGTTTCGCTTTCATATTAATTGCCTATCTTTGAAATTATTAACCGGTTTTACTGATATAATTCGGTCTTTTATCGATTTTCAAAAGCTCAATTCAATGGAGATTTGCTGATTTTTAAATTCTTGTCTTATGTTTTTAACTGCAATATGGAATTTATGGCTGGCAAAAAAAATAGTACCCACAAAATACTAATAGTTGATGACGATCAGGATGATAGAGGTTTTCTAGCTGATGCCCTTTTGGAAATCGACCCCTACATTGAAATATTTGAACTGGAAGATGGAATAAGTCTCATGAGCAGCCTTCTTGATAATCCAGAAATTCCGGATATTATTTTCCTGGATATCAACATGCCCGGAAAAGACGGACTGCAGTGCCTGAAAGAAATCAAGATGCAGGACGGGGATTTAAAGAGAGTAAAAATCATTATGCTTTCCACCAGCAGTGATCCCGAAGATATAGAAACAGCTGAGGTGTTTGGCGCTTCTTTTTATGCGGTAAAACCGAGTTCGTTTGATGTTATGAAGCTTTTCCTCAAAGAAGTTATAAATATGGACTGGAATTTAGAAAACAGGCGGAAGTTTCGTCTTATCTAGCAATCAGCAGCTATCAGATTTTTTTTGCTTAAATTCAAGATCAGTATCTAACGATGAATTATGTTTCTGCCTGTATTAAATATTAATATAAAATAGCTGCAGGAAAGATCATTTCAAAGACAGCGCCGGAACTTTCGGAATTGATATTTTTAAGCTGTCCATTATGCCTTTCGACAATTTTTTTGCAGAGTGACAGTCCTAGTCCCGTTCCTTCATACTGGTCTTTTGAATGAAGCCTCTCAAAGGCGTTAAAGATTTTTAACGAATTTTCAGGAGCAATTCCGATACCGTTATCCGACACGGTAATTCTTAAATTGCCTTCATCGGTACTGCATTGTATTTTAATGCGAGAGTCACAGTTATCGCGAGAGAATTTCAAAGAATTGGCTATAAGATTGTAAAAAAGCTGATGAAACAAAATTTTAGACCCTTTCACTTTCGGCATTTTGGAATGTTCAATTTCGGCTGATTTTTCAAGTATTTTTATTTCAAGATCCTCCTTAATGCTTTTTATAGTTTCATTAAGATCTACTGCTTCGCATAAGTCCGGACTCCCGGCCGAGGAATAGTCCAGTATGGAATCGATCATCTCAGTAAGACGTTCGGCGCTTTTGTTCAATTTATGGGCATATTGGCTGATTCGTGGGGCCTGCCCGTCAGCCGCATCCTGCTTTAAAATATTGGAAAATAATAAAATTTTGCGTACCGGTTCCTTTAAATCATGGCTGATGACATGTCCAAACTGTTTGAGATCATCATTGGAGCGTTGGAGTTCAATAGTACGCTGTTCAACCAGTTGCAGAAGCTCTTGAGCGTTTTTTTTCTGCTGCGTGATGTCTTGGGCAATTCCCACAATAATATTTTCTTTGTTATCACTCTCGGAAAGTGATCCCGAGAACCGTAGCCAGTAAATAGCATTGCGGATGATAAGTCTTAGTTCGCAATGCAAGTCTCCTGTATTTGAAAGGGTATTTAGAGAATTTACCCATTTTTCCCTATCTTCTGTATGAATGAGAGAGCTTAAAGTTGCGAATGAGAGTTCTCCATTTTCCATTTCAAAAAACTTTAGAAAACGTTTTGAGCCTGAAATGATGCGCTTTTGCATATCCATTTCAAAAGTGCCCAGTTGCGCAGATTCTACGGCCAATCTTAATTTTTTTTCAATCTCAAGTGTCTGTTGTCTGGCAACATTGAGTTCGGTTACTTCTGCGGCCGTATTCATGACCCCATACACTTTTCCTTCAGGCCCGAAAATAGGAGTGAAGTTGTAATTGAAATAATGCGGTCTGAGTTCGCCTTCCACAACAATATCTACACGTGCATTTTTTGCTTCGTAAGGTTTTCCGCTGTGCAGTACCTCACGCAGCTGTTCGAATATCTGCTGGTTTTCAAGCTCTGGAAGAATTTCGGTATAGTTGAGCCCAATAACATCAGGCCCTTTGCCGTAGGTTTTGATCATGCACTGATTGGCCAGAACAATCTTCATTTCGTAGCCAGTGTATACCCCTATTGGAAAAGGCGCCGTATCGATAACATCGCGTAAGACGTTTTCCCTTACTGATTCTGGAAGATTCATCATGTCTGCAAAAAATAAGAATTAAAGGGTGATGTAAAAGTTTTCAAATACAGGTTGGCTATTGCGATTCTCAGATGCCAATGTCATGGCTTTACCAATCAGTTTAACCAGTTTGTTGTAATCAGCAGGTTTCGTAATAAAATAATTGGCTCCAAGCGCATACATTCTCTCAATGTCGGAAGCATTGCTGCTGGTAGTGAAAATAATAATGCTGTGATGTTTAAGCTTGCTTGATTCCCGTATTAATTTCAGACATTCAGGCCCTGAGAGTATAGGCATGTTAAGATCAAGGAAAATCACATCTGCGGAGGGCTCAAGAGGCCCATTAAGCAGGCTGATAAGTTTTGAGCCGTCATATGAAATGGAGAGTTTTAAATCGGGAAAGTGCTGAGAAAAAATTTCAGTAAAAAATTCGCAGTCGTCTATATCGTCATCGGCCAGTAGGACGTGCTTGAATAATTTTTGAATCATAATAAAGTACTGCATTTAGGCAGTTATTCCAAAGGTACAACTATAATAATCGATTATCAAAGATTATGAAAGCCAATCTGATCTGCACTGCTTTATATTTTTATATTTTTATATTTTATAAAGATTCAAGCTGGGAGCAGGACATATCAGCAGTATGATTATGCTTATTTTTCTATGGGATTTGGTTAGTTTAAAACAGTAATAAAAACGGAATTAAGTCTATTTGAACTTAAGTCTAAAAGGTTGCTTATAGGATAAATTTTCCTTTGCGAAAAGGAGAGTCATTCTTCTTCCCAATCGTTTTCATCATATTCGTTATCCAAATCTTCCAATTCAATATCGTAATGGTTTTCATTTTTCAATGAAAAGAAAGTGCTGTTTTGGAGATAATCGTCATAGTTTAGCAGAAGTTGCTCTTCAAATGATATTGATTCGTTTTGAAATTGATGATGTCCGGTATTCTGATTTCGTGTTGCCATTTTCAATAGTTTAGTTTGTTTAGAAATTGCTTATAAGAGAGTGTTGAAATTAAGAATTTCAACACTCCTGCTCTTACATAATTTTATCAAGAATTTGTTCTATTTTCATTTTCACAACAACTGCTGGATAGGAAAGAATAGATTAAAATTTGAAGCGTGACTGTTTATAATCGATGTCAAACAAAATTTTTAGAATTGAAATTGTGCTAAAAGCTTAAAGAGGAGAAATGGTTATAAATCAAGCTGGCAGCCCCATAGCAATTGAATTTAAATCTTATTATTTAGTTTTTGTCGGACGCACTTCTATTTTGCTTGGCAACACATTATGGTTCATTCTCAGTAGATCTACAACCATCTGCCCAATATCGGAAGGTTGGATTTTCCAGCTGTCCTCTTCACTAGGGGTATGGCCATTGAAGTTGGATGTTACTGAACCGGGCATAATTGTGGTACATTTTACACCATAATCGCGCAGATCAAGCATTGCCGCCTGTGTAAAGCCCACCAGTCCGAATTTTGACGCATTGTAGGCGGCACCATTGGCAAAGAAATTGGTTCCCGCAAGCGATGCGATTGAGATATAATAGCCATTATTTGCCTTAAGCTGTGGTGCCGCTGCTTTCAGCGTGTGGAATGCGCCCGTGAGATTGGTGTCCATCATTGCGTTCCAATCTTCTAGAGACATTTCATCTATGGGAGCAAATTTCCCTATTCCCGCATTGGCAATCGCGATGTCAAGTTTTCCAAATTTTGCTATAATCTGCTCCACGGCTTTTAGTTGGTCATCAAAGTTTCTTACGTCGGAAGGTATGATGAGAACGTTGGCGTTTCCCAATGTCTCTTGTGCTTTTTCGAGCGCTTGAACATCCCTTCCTGAAAGGGCTACTTTTACTCCGTTTTTTACTAGCGCTTCTGCGATTCCGAAACCGATTCCTTTGGCCGCTCCCGTTATATAGGCCACTTTATTTTCTATTTGCTGCATTTTGTACGATTTTTTCAAGTTTTATATTTTCCCTTTAATTATGGTGCTCTGCATGTGTTGCTTTTTAAAGGGCAGTCTATAAATGTACAATAAATTTGGGCAATTGCGTGCTTTTTTTATTTTGGTCTGCTATAAGAAATAGTTAAGATTAATTCTGCTACTGTGGCTTTTTCTATAATCAATGCTCTTTAAGATCTTTTATGATTTCAAGAATGCTGCAATGAAGTATGTCTATATGGTCTGCAGTTTCGGCGGTGAATTTTTCCGCTATGGCTTCTCCTTCCACTGCTCGCAGATCTGCGCTTAGCCCTTCCAAAAGGAAGAGGTGCAGCCAGATCTGGAGCTGTTCGGCCGTGTGGAGCACTGCTGTGAAGTCATTTCTTTTCACCGCACCCTGAAGCTCTTTCAGCTCTATTGGCGCCTTTTCGATAAATTGTCCCGTTACTTCCTTTTTCCATCCGGGTTTTTGGCGGTCGGTGGCTTCAATCTGCGAAAGATCGGCTTTGGGGCGGTGTGCATTGGGACGCTCTTTTTTCAATGCAGCTTTTATAGCCTGAAGTAGCTGGTCCTGTTTGAATGGTTTTGGCACGTACCCGTCCATTCCGGCTTTGAAGCAGCGGTCCTGCTCGCCGGCAAGGGAATGTGCAGTCATGGCAATGATAGGAATGGAATTGTCCATCTTTCTGCGAATATAGTCTGTGGTTTGGTAGCCGTCCTGCACGGGCATCTGTAGATCCATGAGAACTAGGTCATATTGTTTGTGGGAAAGAAGTTCGACTCCCTCTAATCCATTTTCTGCAATATCGATTTCAAATCCAAATGCCTCAATAACGTTCTGAGCTAACTTCTGGTTCAGGCGGTTGTCTTCGCATAGTAGGATGCGAAGTCTGCCCAAATCGTTAACAGGTCTGCTTTCTTTCTGCTCTTCCTCAACGGGAGCCTTTTTGTAGGAAGCCGTATAGTAGAATTCCGATCCGTAGCCTTCACGACTTTTTACTTGGATCTGCGAATCATGAAGTTCTACAAGCTGCTTAACGATATTGAGTCCGAGTCCAGTGCCTCCAAATTTTCTGGTTGTGCTTTCTTCGGCTTGGGTGAAGCGCTCGAAAACCGTGTCCAGATATTCCTGTGGGATGCCGATGCCGGTATCTTTTACAGAAAAACGGAGTTGGCAGGCGTCTTGGGTTTCACTAATCTTTTTAACCGAAATGGTCACTTCTCCCTCAGTAGTGAACTTTAGGGCATTGCCAGCCAAATTTACTAATATTTGATTAAGTCTGCCCTGATCGCCGCAGACTGTATCAGGAAGCTCCGCATCCAAATAGAGATTGAATTCCACCTCAGGTGCAGCTTTGACCTTTAAAAGATCATATACGTGTCGAAGGGCTTTTTTGAGATCGAATGGCTGCAGATCAAGGGCAAGGCCTCCCGATTCGATTTTGGAGAGATCCAGAATATCGTTCACAATTAAAAGCAGGTTTTCGCCGGCGGTCTGGACATCTTGGACATAGATGCGTTGCTGCTGGTCAAGTTTAGTGCCGGCCAGCAGTTCGGTGAATCCGATAACGGCATTGAGAGGGGTTCGGATTTCATGGCTCATATTGGCCAGAAAGTTTTCTTTGGCCGCAACGGCACGGTCCGCTATCTTTTTTTGGCGCCCAAGCTCAATGTTTTTCGTTCCGAGCTCCAGCGTGTTGATGACATGGCGTGCTACGATTTTGAGAGCGCTGCGCTGGCTGTCGTTGAGTTCTCTGGGCACATGGTCTGCCGCACAAAGAACCCCGATTTGGTAACCGTCTGGCGTAGTCAGGGGAACTCCGGCGTAGAAGCGTATCTTAAAGCCACCTGTCACATTGGGATCGTTTCTGAAACGTTCGCTAAGAAGCGTATCTGGAATCTCCACTAATTTGGAGTCCATGATGGTGTAGCGGCAGAAGGTGATTTCTCGGGGAACTTCCGAAACGCTGAGTCCGATTTCTGACTTGAACCACTGTCGGCTCTCATCGATAAAGGATATATAAGCAATTGGCACGCCGCAGATATAGGAGACCAGAGCTGTGGCATCATCAAAGGCGTTATCGGGAAGCGTGTCCAAGATATTGTAACGTTTGAGGGCATCAAGGCGCTGGGCTTCATTATGGGGAACGAGCGTAGGGGCAGTATTCATGGCGTAAAAAATTAATATCAAAGTTACAAAACACTGGTCGTAAGTGTGTTATGTTTTCTGCGGGTGCAGTTTACATAATTTACAGGAGAGTGCAAGGAGGGACAGAAAAAATCTTTTAGATGCCTTTTTTGTGTTAATATCGTTTTTTTTGCTGTGGAAAGGTTGGTGAAGCAAGGCTTTCACTTCTTTTTAGATCAGCATTTTTCTGATTCTGTTTCTTTAATAGGATTGCTTTTCTAGCGGTGATAGGAGCGGACCGCCACACCTAGAGTTCTGCACTTTTTTTTATTAAATTGATTGTCCTAAACGGCTGTTTCCATCTTTTAAATAATGTATGATTTTGAATGTATAATGAAAATTAACAAATCAATCCTACTTTGCAGTTAGGTAAGATCTTGGTTTTACTTAAAAAAAATCTTTGGCATCCAACAAATCTTTTGATGACTGCCTCTAAAAAAAGATGACAAAGATGCAAATTGCAATATAAAGAATGTAAAGCAACGGAAAGAACAGTTTAAAAAAGGTATTGATTCTAGCCGTTGTCTTGCGATTTTTAGAGTAGGCATATGTAAAAATTATAGTTATCAATGTTAGAAATATCGATATATAGCCAGATATAATTATGAGTTCAATAAAAGTATTGTAAGGCAATGTTGGCAATAAAGACGAAGTATAAAAATTGAACGTTACCATGGTAAGCATCAACGTAAAAGAGATGTTTAATTGGTTGGCAAAATCCTTAACCCAAAAAACCAGCCACGACGCAACAACTAGAATTCCTATGGGTAACATTACTTTCCATAAATAATATTCTATTTTTCGTTGTACAAAAATTTCAAAATTACAACGTGAAAATACTTCTCCTTTCTTATTTGCACTAAGGTGATTATAAACCGTTTGATTGACATAATCTTTTTTGCCTAAAATTTTCCACTCTTCAATATAGGACGGATCCAATACTTTTGGAAAAAGTTGTGGATGGACAAAAATAAGATCTTTTTTTTCCATCGAAAAAGATTCTAGCTGTATTGTAAAGCATTGTTTATCGTTTGGATAGGTGTGAAAATCCATATTGGATGTAAATCTTCCATGAAAGCGTTCGTTGTAAACTAGGGTTTTATCGGGATTAATTATTAATTGCCTATTAATGATTTCGCGATTGCCCAAAATATTGATAAACTCGAATGAAGGAACTAAAATGGTTTCAGGAAATTTTTCATTTTCATATATAATCTTGATTTTATTTTTACCATTAGTCCAATCAGGAACAGAAGCAGAAGCATCCTGCCATAAAAGAACTAAATAAGCATCTATCATATAGGTTTTGTTTACCGAGTTGATATCATAAATTTTATTAAGATGAATCGATACACTAACCACAAGTGGACTTGTAGGCTCTAGTTTTTTTTTATGCAATTTAGCCTCTGCAGAATATGCTGATAATAAAAATAGTAAGAGGTAGTAAAACTGTTTCATAAGCTACAATTGTTTAAGTTTTTGATAGGTGCTAATAAGATCATCGCATAATTGTGAAGCCATTTCGGGACTAAGATTTTCTTTTACAACAATTCGCATAAGTTTTTCTGCTTCGAAGTTTCCAGGAAAATCATAAACGGGAAGCATCCAGTTTTTTGCTTTTAGATGCAATTGAAATTCATTGATGTTAATCGAATCACTTGATTTAAATTTAAAAACCACAATAGGTAAAATACCTTCATCGACGACCTCAAAGAAATCAGATTGTTTCAGTATTTTTCTAAGGTCTTCGGCTGTTTTACAGCATCTTTTAATTATTTTTTTGTAACCGGAAACCCCATGTTGAAGTATCGAAAAATATTGCGCTAAAATCATCGAAGCTCCTTTAGAATAATTTAGAGTAAAGGTTTCTATTGGTTTTTCGAGATAATGCGAAGAAAAAATTAAATCTTTTGGCAGGAAAAAGGCATCTCTAAAAATGAGCCACCCCATTCCAGGATATACCAATCCAAATTTATGTCCAGAAAGGTTGATACTTCGAACTAATGACAGGGAAAAATCCCATTTTAATTCTTTTAATGTTAAGAAAGGAAGTACAAATCCGCTAATAGCCGCATCTACATGTATACCAATGTCCCAATTGTTTTTTAAATTGATTGCTGCTATTTGGTTATTAAGTTCTTCGATAGGATCTATGCTTCCTGTATAGGTATTTCCTGCGACGGCACCTACGCAGATGGTGTTCTCATCTATATTTCTTAAGATTTCTTCTAAAGGATATGTGTTTAAAGAGTAGACCAAAACTTTTCTTGGTTCCACATCAAAATACAAAGCAAATGTATCCCAGCAGACATGAGCATTACTGCAATAAACAATATTGGGTTTTGCAGTATCTTGATTTAAAGATTCGCGTCTTTTTTTCCAACTCCATTTGTGAGCCAGTAAAGCAAGATGTATTGCTTCAGAAGATCCTAAAGTTGATGTTCCGCTTGTAGATTTGTGATTCGGCGCATTTAGTAATTTTGAAAGTATAGCTGCAATTCTATCTTGAATTTTTTTGGTTTGGCTGTATTCGCCATAATTAATAAAATTTTTTCCTAATTGTTCTGTAATCAGTTTATCAGCATAAGGATTCATCTTTGTGGTGCTGAAACTGCCAAGATCGAGATGCGCGTTTCCATCCATAGCAAGTTCTGAGCAAATTGTTTTATAGACTTTTGCTGCCTTTTTTCCTATTTTTGGGAAGACATTAAGTGCGTTTTTGCTATTCTTTTTCATGAGGATACGAGGTTTGAATCTTACAAAAAGAAATATCCCTAAAAAGGTAGAATAGGGATATTTCGAATATAATCTATCAATATAGATATCTGTTGTTTGTTCTAATAGTAGACGTAAGAGAATTGTTTTTAATAATGTTTTCTAGAGATTCTCCTTCATACGGAATTGAATTGTATGAGTTTTTTGTTGTTCGCTCCGTCAATTTTAGATTTTTGACATTAGAAGCCAAATTCAACAACGCATTAGTTTCGATTTTTATAATACCTTTTTGAATAGCATTCAAATCGCTATTTGAAATTTCTAATTCGTGTTTTACGATTTCTTTCAACAAATTGGTAGGACAATTTACCGCATCATATAATTCACTAATTTCATCATTTTTATCTACCATTGCAGAATGTCTAAATCCAGCTATATAAAACTTAGTTTCAATTACAGGCTCGTTATTTTTAGGATTTGCCACACTTAAACTATTGCGTTGACTTTCGTAAAAGTCAAGCCAGTATTGATCTGCTTTAAATTCATTTCTGGCATCAAATCGTGCTGGAAAATAAATGACTTTAAATAGGTTTGGTTTTTTGCTCTTGGCTGCAATAAAGTCTAGTGCGCTTTTAATTTTGTTTTCGCCTTCTATTGTTTCAAAACCCAGCAAATCATTTTTTGAACCTAAAAACTCTAAGTTTCTTACTTTTGAAGAACCTGGAACAGGATCTACAGCGATGAATGTAATTTTTTTAATCGGGCTATTTTCGAATGAATCCCTTTTACAAGTTTCGCGCAATGATGCAATAAAACCTAAAATGCCAACAGCAGCTCCTCGACTATGGCCTCCAATGATAAGCTCGACCTCTTTATCATTAGAATCTATTTTGTTTATAATATTAAAAAAATGCTCAATTTGAGCTAATTGATCGTGCTCTTCACTTCCAAAAGCTAAAGTTTTTGTTTGGTTCCATAAATCAAAGATTCCATCTAAATAAGAGGGTTTCTTGTCTAGCAATGTTTTGGTTGCGGAGAGATTTCCTTTTGTTCCCAGTCCATTTATGTATTCGACTTTAATGGTGTCTGTTTCTGCGATATTAAAAAAATCACGCATGTTTTCAGCTTCGGTACCCGTTCCTGAGTACCATAAAAATAGTTTTTTCATGATTATAGTTTTTATGATTAAAAATTTGATTTTGAAAGCTATAGTTGTGCAATTGCCTGAATGTTGCCATACAATATATCAGCCACGAAGGCACAGAATACCGCTATAAAAAGGTTGTGCAGGAATGTATCGTCTATGAGATAAGGGGCAAATACTTTTGTATTAATCAATAGTGTTGCGCTTAGACTGCCAAGAAAAATGGCAAGCCAGTAAAACGGAATTTTATTAGCGGTTAAAGTGCTATTATTGACTTGTTTAATTAGCTTCGGAAAGAAATACAACATGGCACCAAGAGAAGCAGTGGCTATGACATAAAGTTGATTTAAAACAAATGAAGCATCGTCTGTAAAGATGTATTTATCGATAAAAATGTCAGATTCAATTATAGCATATCCAAAACCAGAAAAAAGAATACTAATTATGGAAATTAGCGTAAACTGACGCGCTAATTTTATTTTTAATAAAGCAACTCTAGCATGTAATTGATCTCTATATTGGTTGACGTAATGTATGCTTTTTGGCGTTGCAGGATGTATGGCTTCCTTTAGCATTTCGTACAGCACTATTTGATGTGATAGCTTTTTTGTTTCGATTAGTGGACCAATTTCAGATGATAATTTATTGCCTTTTGTCACTGTGAAGTGAAGCATTGTTTCTATCTCTTTTTCGATAAGAGTTTCAAATGCGGTTTTGGTATTGGATGTTACAGGTAAAGGCTTGGATTGAACCTCAATAAAAGCATCTTCTTCGATAGTTTTTTCGATTATGATTTCTTCTGTAGATGGCTCTATTGCTGATTCAAAGGTTTCTGAAGTAGGTACAGAACGTTTTTTTATTTTATCAAATATTGCATTCATAATCTTCTTTTTTAAATTATAAAGTTGTTCCTGTGTAAAAGTCAAGAAGCTTTGCCTGAGTAATAGCTTCGTACTTTAATACAACAGCCTGTAGTGCATTCTGTCTGTTCCAGTTTCGCAGTACTAAATAAGCTTCGCAAGTAGAATTTCCATCTTCCAAATTCTTTGTGTTTTCGTTTAATAAAAGCGTTGTTTTGTCCAGAGTAATAAGTGCATTTTGATAGGCGGTCTCTTTATTTTCCAATTCATTGATAATAAAATCCACAGCGTACAATAAGGTCTTTTTTTGATTCGCGAGCTGCGTTTTTTGATAATTGAAATTGATAACAGCACGTTCTATATTGGCATTCTGACCTTTTAAATTAAATACAGGCACAGTAAGATTTAGCCCCAAATAACATTGAATTCCAAATGGTGTAATTCCATTGTTGTAGGCATAAAATGAATTGGCCTGAAAACTTAAAACAGGAGCGCGAAAACTTTTTGCAATAGCAATATTTTTGGCAGCAATAGCAGTTTCCAATTCATTACCGCTTATTCCTGGATCTGCTAGGACTGCTTTAGGAAAAGCCTCTGCGAGCTCTTTGTATGCTGGGACGAAAGGAGGAATTTCTTCAATATCAAAACCAGATGTATTGTCCAAATTAATAAGCTGACAGATTTTTAATAATGACAGTTTATACTGCATGCTTAAAGATTCCATTTCTTGTTGGTCTTGTTGCAGCATTGCTGCAAAAAAAGTCTGATCTGTATTGATAATTAAGTTTTTGCGAGATAATTTATAACGCAATTCTAGCGTCTTTTGATAGAATCTAACACCAACCAGAAACTGTTCTCTTTTAGATAGTGCATCTGTATAAGCATATAAAATTTGTATTTCAATATCATTTTGTGCACTAGCAATATTGTATTCACTTTTTACAGCTATCATATTTGCTTTTTCAAGCTCATACTTTTTTCTGAATCCAGCAGATAGGATAGTAGTACTTTCTAATCCAAAACTGGAATACCATAATTCGCCTCCCTGATTTCTAGAATAGTAGGGATTTAATACGGCATTAAATTGAGGAAGATAAAGTGCTTCAATATTCTTTTTATCCTCACCGTACACACCATTTAATATTGTATTTTCTTCTGCCTTAAAACTTCGTTTTCTGCCATAAGCAATACAATCTTTAAGGGTCCATATTTTTTGAGCCATTAATTTTGGAGCAAGGCATAAGAAGACCATGCAAATTAATGCAATACGTTTTTTCATGATAAATGATTTAAATGAAAACTAGTTTTTGGCTAACTCATCCAGGTTTATAAGATTTAACCCGCTGATGTCTACTTTTTGTCTGATTTCGCAGCTCGGGTAGGGAACTCCATTTTTATGAGCAAAATCGGCTATGGCATAAATGCACAATTCATCATCAAGCGACAGCTTATTAATACAGGTTTTATACTGTATTTCTTGTTTGTTTCCCTTCACAATAATTATACTTCCCATATTATTATAGTTTTAGTGAATAGATTTCTTTTAACCTCTTTTTACATCCGGATGTTTTTTTGAGGAACTCTTTGAAAGAGTTTTTAAATTTTGATGATGCAGCAAGTAGATTCTTTCACAGCGTATAGCGCACCCATTTTTATTTCCATCTGGATTTTGAACAAAGAAAAAATGGAATTTTTTGGTCAAGATTTTTCTATGAAAAGAAGATCAAATTTGCCATGAGTTAATTGTTGTTACACTACACTTTTTACCAGATAGTCATTAATTCTTAAAAAAGATTCTGACGGATCTCCAGCTTCAAAAGTGATTTCTACGTTTGCAGTGGCTTGTCTTTTTCCAAAAATTCCACCGCCACCGCCCATATCAATGTCCAGACTTGGTCCATTTTTGCTATCAGTTTGTTCCACCTTAATTTTGCCCAAACCCACTTTAAATTTAAGTTTGAGTTCTTTAATTTTAATGGCAGACGGCGGCAATAGGCTCAACAGTGGCACAGTCAACGTTGTCATTGCAGCAGGATCATCATCAGGATCAAGAGTTGGTACATAAAGTTCTTGTACAATTGGTTTTCCGTCTTCGTCAAAATATTTTGCGATTTGCATGATATGCTGCTCCTCTGTTAATTCCTGAGCTTTTAATACCGCGCTGTGGATAGCCTGTAATAAATGGTCAAATCTTTGTTGTGACATGGTTTCAAATTTTTAAATGTTATTTTTCGTCCAGCCAGTATGGCTTTCTTGCAAAACCAATATGATAGGTTGTGCTTTGCATATTAAGTTCGTGTTCGCCTAGTTTAAAACTTCCAATAGAGATATCTTTCCCTATTATAATTCCCTTGGGGTGCTGTGAGAGACATTTATTAAGCAACACCAACTGATCTTCTCGCATTTCATCGGTAAAAGGTGCACTCGGATTAATAGAACCAATGGTTATTTTCTTTATATATCGTATATCTGCGATAGTGATCTTTTGTGAATTATCTGGCAGCATATCAGTTGGTGTTAGGTTAATTAATTACTCTGTTTTTTCTGAAGAAGAGCCTGTCTCAGAACCGTCTGCACTCACTAGCCTACCTGGTTCTTTTGGCTTTCCATCTTCACCTCTTTCAATTTCACCAACAGCATTTGGTTTGTAAGCCATAACCTGACGTGGTTTTGCAGCATCATTCATGATATCAAGCACTCTTGCTAATCCTTCGGGCATACCATGATTGGTTGCTTTTACTTCTACATGATATTTGGCAGAATGATCTGTAGAACGCGTGTTTTCTTTGCTTGACGAAATAGAACCCGAAACGCTTGCATTGATAGAGAAAAAACCAATTTTTGCACTCATTGAGGCGCTAAATTCACCTTTAGAAGCAGATGATTCAACAGATTTCGTAGAACTTTTAACCTCCATGTCAAAAGTGATGTCTACCAAATCTACTTGCAGGTTTGGAATTGGTACAATGGCTAGCATTGGAAGTTTCATCTTAACCTCTTCAACTGTAGCATTTCCGTCTTTATCAAGCCCTGGGCGTTCAAAAACAAAATCTACCATTCGTGCAGGACCAGGAACAATTTCTCCTTTATCGTCTTTTACTTTTTCAAAACCGATGTCGTTAATAAATGCGGCTGTAGCCTTCGCCAAATCGGTGTTCGATTTTACAGCAGCAGACAACGGTCCACCGATTAGGTCTTCCATAGGAAGGCCCTTAAATTGATCTCCAATGTTCATAATAAATTATTTTTAAAGTGTTAATAATTAAATAGTAAAGTCCGATTCTTCCAATAATGTATAGGTGAAAGAATTGCCGTATAGACTTTTAGATCTGTTGCAGATACCCATAAAAAATTTGAAGTCAGCAACTTTTTTGAAAACCGTACAGCCAGCAGACCATTTTTCGACCGTTTGAGATTCGGTATCGGGATTGCTACGGTGAATATTAATACCGAAAATGCCTTCATGCTGAGGCCCAGAAAAGTCTAGTTTGCTGTCTTTATTGCTGTCTCGCCATACTTTTACAGGAGCTTTTTGCACCAATGCTTCATATTGGCCTTTATGCAGTCCGACTTGATGTGAGCCTTTGTACTGACCTGGAACGAGAATAGCAGTACCGCTTACGTTTAATGGATTTTTTAGCCAGAACAACCCTGGATCTGTGGTAGCAGCAAAATAGAATACTTGCGGTGTAAGACTGTCATCGCTAAAGATTAAACATAATGTATCATCAAAAGAATTGGCGATTACATTTTTGCTTCGAATACCTATAATGTTTAGATTATAAGGTTTGTTTGTGTCAAAAAAAGTATATCCTTTTTTTGCGTAAACGTTTTGGATTTCATTAATAGATGGTTTCATATTCCTTATTTTTTTTATTTGATAAGTTGATTATCAATTGTTTATAAGGCAATATTACTCTAGCCTAATAGGCTTTTTCGTTTTTATGGCACGAACGGTAAAGTTTTAGTTATGAACGGTTTAAAATTTATTATGTAGGATTTATTTTAGTTATTAATGCTTTAAAAACAATTATGTAGGATTTTATTTCTTATTTTTGATTTATTGTATAACCCCAAAAACAAATCATAATTATGACTATTAAGAAAATTAGTGTTGAAAAAAGGGTTCAGACGTCTTTACAAAAAAAGAAGGTTTTGAGCCAGACTGTTTTTTTTAATACAGAATCACAATCAGATCAGTATTATAGAAACGGCGAGTTTGCAGCAATTGAAAACAGCAATTGTCGGCACTCAAAAAGATACAGTACAAAACAAATACCTACCATTATCGCGAATTGTATTGGTTTGCCACGGCCATTTTATTAATAGATTGATTTTAGAGCCTAGAAAGAAACTATTACTCATCAACTTTAGGATTTGCTTAGAATAAAAAGAGCAATTCTTAATTTTTATAGTTTGTGATTAGATACGAACATGCAAAAGAGGAAACTTTTGGACTCGATATTTCATTGTTTAATGAATACTGAAATTGAAATCAGCTGTTTAATTTTCAATAGTTAAGCTATTGAAATCTGAAACACCATTTTTTACTCCATACAAAATAACCGTGATAATGTTTGTCATTATTTCAATCCTATATCTATACTAATTTCGTGAAAGAATGATGCTATAATTTTTTTAGGAGATTGCTACTGATATTTTCCATTTTTTAAGGCTTAATTTCATTTCTATTTGAGATTCTTCTTCAGGCTTTCCCTCTTTGTATCATTTATTTTTTAAGCCCATCAATAGTTTGGTGAAGGATGCTGCATGCCGATTTTAAATGATTTTAAAAATGGTTCTAAAGTCTTATGTCCAGAATTGGTGCGGTCGAGGCATTGATGCATTTAAAAAGTATGCTATATGCATATTTATAACTTTCAAAGACGAAAATTATGAAAATAAGAATACTAATTATAGAAGATCAAGCTTTTCAGGCCCAGTCTTTAAAAGAATCTCTTGAAGAAAGAGGATATGAAGTTACAGCTGTAGCCAATAATTTAAAAGATGCATTGGGATATTACTATGCACAAAAACCAGATATCGTAATTGTAGACGTATATCTAAACGGTAAACCAGACGGAATTGTATTTGCTCAGCGAATAAACGAGAACCAATTTACATTAAAGCCTTTTGCTTTTTTAACAAGTTCTATAGATAGAAGAACTTTTGAATTGGCCAGAAATACAAATCCATATTGTTATTTAATCAAACCAATTAATGTTCTCGAATTAGAGTTTGCCATTGAGCTTGCAATTGAAAAGTTTATGGGGATGCAAGGTATTTTTTCCGCTAGTCAATCTGGAGCCATTGTGATGGACGGTTTTTTTCTGATAAAAAGAAAAGATACATTGGTAAAAGTAGCTTTCAATTGTATAGAATGCATTTATGTCGAAGGAAAATATACTTCAATTATTACCAAAGACGAATCGTTTTTGACAGAAATATCCCTGAAGCAAATCCAGCAAAAATTACCTGATAAGCAGTTTATACAAATTCATCGCAATCATATGGTAAATTTGAATGTTATTAAAAGAATTCATATTTCTGATAACCACATTGAATTATTGTCTGGTAAAACGGTATCAATGAGCCGAAGGTTTAAAGAAAAAATTGGAACCAATTACTCGATTCTGAAATAAATAAAAAGCATTAAAAAAAACAAATCCCCAAAACTGCCTTCCGGTCACCTTTCTTAAGAATATTCGACTCTAAATAACTGAATAGGTTTCTGAAGACCAATCTAAAAAGGTTGTGGTGACAGGTTGGCTTTTATAAAGGACAATTTTTCTTTTGTCGTATAATATGAGCCAAATAGAAAAGTTAATTTGAGCCAAATAGAAAACCAAGACAACGCAATTCCTCTTAATTTTGCTGAAGTAAATCATTTAAAAATGACGAATAGCGAAATTGCACAGATATTTTTTTATTGTACTGATTACAATAATACTTCTATAGAATCATTTATGGCCGATCATAAAATATGGCATATCAAAAATGGTTACATACTCTTTTTTGAAAATGGCAAAACGTATCGTGCAGAAGCAGGGCAGACCATTTTGTTGCGTAGAAACCAATTGGTAAAGGCATCACTTATGGACAGTGAAGGTGGAGAAAAATTTGAAATGGTTAAAATACTGCTTACACGCGAATTTTTGAAAAGCTTGGTTTTGGAAGATCCTGCAATTCTTGCTCATTCCGAGCTTTTAGAAAAATATCCAGAAAACTTTCTGGTAGCCAATAACGAACTCATGTCTGCTTTTTTTGAATCGTTGAAACCGTACATTATCGCAGAAAAGAATACTCCAGGCCAATTGAGCGCGATAAAAGCAAAGGAAATTCTTCTTTTGCTTGAAATGCACTGGCCGGGCATTAAAAATAGCCTCTTGGATTTTTCAGAACCTATTAAACTTGAGCTTGACGAGTTTATGAAGAAAAATTATAGTTATAATGTCACTTTAGACCGATTCGCCTACCTTTCAGGTCGAAGTCTTGCGGCATTCAAAAGGGATTTTAAAAAAATCCACAATACCTCTCCTCACAAGTGGCTAATGGAAATGCGTCTTGCAGAAGCTAAAAGACTCATTTTTCAAGAGAAACAGCCTCCCACAGCCGTTTACTTACAGGTTGGCTTTGAGAACCTTTCGCATTTTTCTACTGCGTTTAAAAAGCGCTATGGTTTTAATGCTTCATCCGCGAAAGGACTTCACTAAATTATAGAAAACATTAGTATAAATTAAACAAAGTAATACAATGAGAAAAGTGTTAATTACAGGCGCCAATAAGGGGCTGGGCTTTGAGCTTGCCAAATATCTGCTGCAAAAAGAATATTTTGTCTTTCTTGGATGTCGAAATATAGATTCTGGAAAGAAAGCAATTCTTGAACTTGAAAAAATAGGATTGGAAAACTGTACACTGCTAGAAATTGATATATCAAATGAGGGATCGATTGATGAAGCCGCAAAAGAGTTCGGAAAACATAATGAGGTTCTGGATATTCTGATAAATAATGCTGGAATTCTTGGACCAAGACCTAGTAAAGAGAATCCGCTTACGCTTAAAGATGTTCGTGAAGTTTTTGAAACTAATTTCTTTGGGACCATTGCGGTGACAGAGGCATTTATGCCTTATTTGAAAAAATCATCGCTGCCTGTAATAGAAAATATCACCAGCGATCTCTCTTCATTAACCATGCATCAGGATCCCGAATGGCTATTGTATAAAGCAAAATCTATAAGTTATGGACCATCAAAGACCGCATTGAATGCTTATACAGTAGCACTTGCCTATGAATATAAAGATCTTGGATTCAAAATAAACTGTGTTACACCAGGATGGACTTCTACAGATTTTAATGGAAACAGTGGAGGAAAATCTGCCGCAGAGAACTGCATTAATCTTGCAAAGTATGCCATGCTTGATCAAAATGGACCAACGGGTAAGTTTTTTGGAGAGCACGGAGAACTTCCGTGGTAGGCAATAGAATTATATATAAACTATTAAATTTTCTCATTCAAGTTGACTTTTGTACAACCTGAATTAGAAAATTTAATAGTTAAAAAAGATTTGTTATTTTATTGCTTTTAACCATTCTTCTGTTGGTTTGACCAATTTTCGCTGTGTGGTGTCAAACAATCCTATTTTCATTTCTATATCAGAGCAGAGATTGTTCTCATTGTCGGTGATCCATTGTTTTATTGTTCCGATCTTTCCTTCGTATTCGCCAGTTTGTGTATGAATGGTTATTTTTTGCCTTAACTTCAGTTCTTTAATAAATCTAAGGTGAATATCCAATATAACAGGACCTAAACCTGTTTCTTTAATTTTATCCAAACCATAGCCATTTTCGGTTATAAATTCCCAACGCGCTTCTTCATAGATTTGCAAATAGGTTGCATTGTTTACATGACCAAAGGTGTCAAGATGAAATTCTTTGATAGTTAGTTCATAAGTGAAAATTTTGTTTGCCATTATATATTATTTTTTTAAAATTATTTCGTCCAAAAGGACTTCTAAAGTTTGTTCAAATGTATGATTGCTGTTTTCAATCCTAGCGAGCTGCGTTAAAGCCATAAGTGTCGAAACAAGAATTTTTGCTTTTAAGCGTGGAGAAGCAATTGGTTTGAAAATGTTTTGATTTTGTCCTTCGTCTAAGATCGAAGCGGTCCATTCTACAATTGAATCTGCAAATGTGAGCACTTTTTCTCTCAATTTCTCATCCAATGTATTGATGTCAGAAGTTAGTGCTCCAACAATACAGACTTTTTGTGCTGCTGCGAGCCTTTTGTAATAAAGAAAAAGCTTTAAGATTTTTTCTAGCGGTGTTTTGTCTTTTGTTCGCAACATAGTTTGTTCAAAAGCATCTTGATGCGATTGAATGATAGCAATCCCTAAATCACTTTTTACAGGGAAATGATAGTGAATCGATGATGTTTTAATATCAATTGTTTCCGTTATTGTTTTATAGCTAAATGCATTGTATCCTCTCTCCATTAAAAGCTGATCAGCTACTTCAATAATTCGATTTTTCATTTTCTACCTATTTATAGATAGGCAAATGTAATTAAAAAATTCTGAAATGGGACTTTTTTATTGCGGTTACATTTTTCTGAATAGTTTGAAGTTTTCATGTTCTAGCAGTTTTTCCCATCCTTTTTGTGATTTCACCCTAGAGTAATTGTAAAATGTCCCATGTTGTTTAATGCGAAACATTCTATGTTTGCATCTGTTGACAGTTAGAATTTTAGCTATGGCAATAGTCTGATGAAATTTAATGCTGATACTCCAATCGCCAAATACCAACGCGTTACCGTATTTTAATCGTATTATGAAAAAATATATCACTTTATTATGCTGCTTTTTTCTTTTTTGTTATCCCTTTCCAAAAGCTTGGAGCATAACTATTCAGGATACGATCACGGTTTCATTAGATGGTTCTTCTGATTTTATTTCAATCCAAGAGGCGATTACAGCTTGCGGAGCTTTTCCATCCAATCCTAAGACGATTTTTATTAAAGAAGGTATTTACAAGGAAAAAATCTTAATTGATTCTTTTAATAGTAATATCTCGCTTATCGGAGCAAACAAGGACAAGACCATCATTTCATTTGATAATTATAATGGTCAGCCGAACATTGGCACTTTTACCAGTTTTACTGTAAAAGTTCTTGCCGACAACATCAGCATTCAGAATTTGACGATTCAAAATACTGCAGGTCCTGTAGGGCAGGCTGTGGCTTTGCATGTTGAGGGAGATTATTTTAAAGCTTCCCATTGTAAAATTGTGGGAAATCAGGATACTTTATATGCCTCGGGAGAAAATAGCCGGCAATATTTTACTGATTGTTATATAGAAGGCACTACCGATTATATTTTTGGTTCGGCTACTGCGATTTTTGATAATTGCATTTTGTACAGTAAAGCCAATTCTTATATCACTGCAGCAAATACCACCACAAATAGTAAATATGGTTTTGTTTTTTTGAATTGCAAACTTTTATCTGCACCTAATATTCGTAAAGTATATCTAGGGCGTCCGTGGCGAGAGTATGCCAATGTAATTTTTTCTAATTGTTTTATGGATTCGCACATTCAGCCAGAAGGCTGGCACAATTGGGGAAAACCAGCAAGTGAGAAAACAGCTTATTTTGCAGAATTTAAAAATTATGGTCCGGGAGCTTTAACCGATAAGCGTGTAAAATGGTCCCATTTTCTTTCTTCAGAACAAAACAGCAAACTCACTTTTGATGTCATTTTTAAAGTTGAAAATCAATGGATGCTCAACACTACAACACCATAAAAATAAGATATTCTATTAAAAACTCCTTTTATAAAAAAAAAGACAAATAAAATGAAAAATCTTGCTCTTCTTTTCTTCTTAATAGTTGCTGTGAATGCCGCTTTCGGCCAAGAAATCATTCCACTTTGGGAAAAGGGTAAAATGCCCAATTCTAAAGGAATGAAATTAAAAAAGATAGAAGATCGAGAACGCATAACGCAGGTTGATGCTCCTTCGATGTATGCTTTTTTTACTTCTAAAGAAGAAAATACAGGAGCAGCAGTTTTAATTTTTCCGCCTGGCGGATATCAAAAGCTGACTTATAATATTGCTGGATTTCAATTGGCAAAATGGTTCAATACGTTTGGAGTCAATGCTTTTGTTGTAATGTATAGGCTCCCAACTTCACCAGATCTTGTAAATCCTGCCTTTGGACCAATTATGGATGGACAGAGAGCTATTAAAATTATTCGAAAAAATGCTTCTCAATGGGAAATTGATGCAGCTAAAATTGGTGTAATGGGCGCTTCTGCAGGAGGAGGATTAACCGTTAATCTTGCTACAATTACAACAGATTATGCTCAAATAAAAGATGATTTGGACGCTGTAAGCATACAACCCAATTTTCAAATTGTAATTTCTGGAGCTATCAGTATGACACAAAATGCTCATAAAGGAAGTTATGAAGCTTTGTTAGGAAAAAATCCAGATTCGAAAAACGAACAGCTTTTTTCGGGTGAATTAAACGTTACGGCTGTTACGCCTCCTGCATTTGTTATTTGTGCGGCAGACGATCATGTCGTAAATCCGTTAAATAGCATACAGTATTATCAAGCGCTCTTAAAAGCCAAAGTGAAAGCTGCGTTACATATTTTTCCACAAGGAGATCATGCAATTGCACTTCGCAATAATCCAGGTTCTACACAATTATGGCCAGTGCTATGTGAAGCTTGGCTGACAGAAATGGGTTTTCTAACCAAAGCGCAAAAATAATTTTGAATTGAACTAACTATTAGCAAGCAATTAGCGTGCAAAACCAAATTAATAACTTTCGAAGACTTAAATCATGAAAAAAAACTTTTACAAATGGGCCATTTTTGTAGCCTTTATGATACTATTGCCAAATTGCCATCTAGCGCAGACTAAAGACAAAATTACAGTAGCTATAGATGGCAGCGGCGATTATACTAAAATTCAAGATGCCGTTAATGCCGTTCCAGCAGATAAAGTAGGGCGCACTATAATTTTTATAAAAGACGGATTGTATAACACGGAAAAAATTATCGTTCCTTCTGATAAAAAGCGAATTACATTTAAAGGTGAAAGTCGCGAAAAAACGATTCTAAGTTATCATATTTTTGATTGTACTGGTGGTTTAAACAATAAATGTCCAGCTGAAGATGCAGCCAAATGGGAAGGACAGAATATTAGAACTTCGGCATCTGTAACGATTCAAGGGGATGAGTTTAGAGCTGAAAATATCACTTTTCAAAATACGGCAGGTCCTGTTGGACAAGCTTTAGCGGTCTTTATTACATCAGATAAAAATACTTTTATAAATTGTGATTTTTTAGGATATCAAGATACGATGCTTCTCGGAAAAGATGGCACACGCAGCTATTTTAAAAACTGTATGGTTTTAGGCAGAACAGACTACATTTATGGAGGAGGAATTGGTTATTTTGACAGTTGCGAAATTAGAAGTTTTGGCGGAGGCTGGATTACAGCTCCAAGTACGCCTAAAGATCAAAAATATGGATTTGTGTTTAATAAATGCAAACTGACTTTTGTTGGCAATAGCCCTCGCGTTAAAGATGATACACAACCTTTCAGTCTTGGTCGTCCTTGGCATAATTATCCTAAAGTAGCTTGGTTGAATTGTGAAATGGCAAAAGAATTAAATCCGTTGGGGTGGCCAACTACTTGGCGTATGGATTATGCTTCAACCAGTGCCGATTTGCATTTGTACGAATACAATAACAAAGGAGAAGGTGCTAATATGACGGGCAGAGCTAAGTGGGAAGGTTTAAAAGCGCTTTCTGCTGCTGAAGCCAAATTCTATTCGATGGAAAATGTCTTAAATGGATCTGACAAGTGGATGCCTACAGCTAAATAGTAGTCTATGAATACTCTTCTAAAAAAATCATTTTTATCGTTTTTTATCTTTTTTTCTTTTCTGGATCATTCTTTCGGGCAGAAGAAATTGGTTTTATGGTATGATAAACCTTCAAAAGCATGGACAGATGCTGTTCCTTTAGGAAATGGAAGGTTAGGTGCAATGGTCTATGGAGTGCCTCAATCTGATACCATTCAGATTAACGAAGATACTTTTTGGTCAGGAAGTCCTTATCAGAATGTCAATCCAAATGCTAAAAAAAGTTTGAAGCAGATTCAGAATTATCTTCAAAACGAAAATTTTATTGAAGCTCAAAAACTAGCTTTATCCAATATTATTGCAGATCGAAAAACAACTTCGCATGGACAGGTATACCAGTCGATCGGGAATTTGGTTTTAACAGTTCCTAATCACAAAAAATATACTAATTTTTACAGAGATCTGGATTTAAAAACGGCAATTGCAACTACTAAATATACAGTAGATGGAGTTAACTTTCAGCGTGAAGTTTTTACTTCTTTTACAGACCAGCTCATTATTATTCGCCTTTCGGCGGATAAAAAAGCAACGATTAATTTTAATGCTTCTTTTGCTGGACCTCTCAAAACTAATATGGTAAAAGTTGTAGCTTCTGTGCCTGATAACCAGAACCAAATGCTTGTTGTTACTGGAAAATGTGCTCGTGAAAAAGAAGAAAATATAACCAATTTATTGCATTTTAATACACAGATAAAAGTAGAAGCAAAAGGAGGAATCCAATCCAAAGATGGAGAATCTATTAGTGTAAAAAATGCCGACGAAGCTTTTATTTACCTTTCTGTAGCGACAAACTTTAAGAATTATAAAGATATAAGTGCAGATGCCGAGAAAAGGGCAAAAGAGTATCTGCAGTCTTTTTCTAAATCGTATCAAAAAGCCAAAGAAGATCATATTGCTTTTTATCAAAAACAATTTAATAGAGTACAATTAGATTTAGGCAGTTCGCCGCAAATAAACAAACCGACAGATCAGCGTATTGCCGAATTTTCAAAAACAGCTGATCCTGATTTAGTTTCTACTTATTTTCAGTTTGGGCGTTATTTGCTTATTGCGTCTTCTCAGCCCGGAACTCAGCCCGCCAATTTACAAGGAATTTGGAATCCGAATGCTGGTCAATATCCAGCTTGGGATAGCAAATACACCACTAATATTAATGTCGAAATGAATTATTGGCCTGCAGAAGTAACCAATCTTTCAGAATGTCATGAGCCCTTTATACAATTAATTAAAGAAGTTAGCGAAACAGGTAAACAATCGGCTTCTGAAATGTATGGAGCTAGAGGTTGGACTTTGCACCATAATACAGATTTATGGCGTTCTACGGGTGCAGTAGATGCGACGGCGGGAATATGGCCTACTTGTAACGCATGGTTTGCTGCACATTTATGGGAAAGATTTCTGTTTACAGGAGATCAATCTTATCTGAAAGAAGTGTATCCGATATTAAAAAGCGCTTCAGAGTTTTATCAGGATTTCTTACTTAAAGACAAGAAAACAGGTTATTTGGTTGTTTCTCCTTCGATTTCTCCAGAACATACTCCCGGTTTGCAATCGTATGAATATGTAAAACCAGATGGGACTATAGGCAAAGAACGTTGCAATGTTTTTGCTGGTGTTACGATGGACAATCAAATGGTGTTTGATTTGCTTTCGAATACGATTGATGCGGCAGAAATTTTGAATGTAGATCAGCAATTTGCATTAGAGTTGAAAAAAATTCGCGAGCAATTACCGCCAATGCATATCGGAAAATATACGCAATTGCAGGAATGGCTTGAAGATTGGGATCGTAAAAATGATTCGCACCGCCATTTATCTCATTTATGGGGTGTTTTTCCGGGAAGAGAAATTTCTCCTTTTAAAACTCCTGAACTTTTTGAAGCTTCTAGAAACTCTCTTATGGGTAAAGGAGATGCCAGCCGTGGTTGGTCAATGGGATGGAAGGTATGTTTATGGGCTAGATACTTAGACGGAAATCATGCTTATAAACTCATTACAAATCAGCTTAATCTGAAACCAGCAACAGCAACAATTAAAGATCCAGATGGCGGTACTTATACGAATATGTTTGATGCACATCCGCCATTTCAAATTGATGGAAATTTTGGCTGTACAGCTGGTATTGCCGAAATGCTGATTCAGAGCCACGATGGAGCAGTTAGTTTGCTGCCTGCTTTACCCGATGTTTGGCAAAATGGAACAATTAAAGGATTAAAAGCACGAGGTGGTTTTGAAATAGAAAACATGGAATGGAAAAATGGCAAGTTGGCTTCGGTAACAATTAAATCTAATCTAGGAGGAAATCTCCGTTTGAGAAGCTATACGCAATTAAAAGGCTCAGGGTTAACTGTCGCAAAAGGTACTAATTCAAATACTTTTTATAAGTATCAACCAGTCGAAAAACCATTGGTTTCTTCTAGCGCAGTATTTACAGGAACTGCAGTAGCCAGAACATTCGAGTTTGACGTTAAAACCGAAAAAGGAAAAAGCTATACTTTTCAGTCTGCTAAATAAATTTTTAATTGTTTTCTAAACATAAAAAGGTGCTGTGATAATGATAAAGTCACAGCACTTTTTTTATGGCAATTCGGATTTTATTTTTTGTAGGATTATGATTTTTAAAAATAGCGTTTTTTTATACAAGACGCTTTATTGTGTTGTAAATAAAGGGCTTCTGTGAAATGCCCCCTATCATATTGTTTTTAGACCACCTTCAAATTAGGATTAAAATCTAGTTTTGTTTTTAGAATAAATCATTAAAACAGATGCTTTTTTTTTGGTATGTGTTTTTTTGAGGCTGATTATTTAAACATAATTAAATGCGGACATGTTTTTGGCTTAACCACACCATTGAGCGGTCCTTTTTTAGAATAAATATTCATTATTAACTATACCAACTAACCAATTTAAACCATTTATCTTATGAAAAAGAATTTGCCAAAGAATCATTTTGGCATGGTGAGAAATGTCAAGAAAAAAGCCGCTTTGCTATCAGCAGTAGTTTTGCTCTTCGATTTTTCTGCCAATGCCACTACGAACTCAAATTCAAAAACATTGACTCGTTTCGACTTTTCGCGAAACAGTAAGAACTATAACAATTTTCCCTTTAACTTATTTGATTCTTTTCAAAATGAAATAACTGTAAGCGGTAAAGTTGTAGACGAAAAAGGACTTGGCATACCTGGTGTGACTATTTTATTAAAAGGTACAAAAAAGGCGGCAATGTCTGATATTGACGGAAGTTTTATTATCGAAAAAGTACCTTCAAATGGTACATTGACTTTCTCTTTTATCGGTATGGAAACCCAGCATATTGACCTTGATGGAAGAAGCAATTTAAAGGTGGTCATGAAAGATGCTTCTACCAATCTTGATGAGGTGGTAGTAATTGGATACGGAACTACAAAACGTAAAGATTTAACAGGTTCTGTCGCTTCTGTAAGTATGAAAGATCTGAAAGATATTCCGGCAACTTCGGCATTGCAAGCTATCGCAGGACGTTTGGCAGGGGTAAATGTTACCATCACTGAAGGTTCTCCAGATGCGCAAATTAATGTCCGAGTGCGTGGAGGAAGTTCTATTACGCAGGATAATTCACCGCTTTATATTGTCGATGGGTTTCAGGTCAATAGTATTAATGATATTCCGCCTGGTGACATTGAGACTATTGATGTATTAAAAGATGCTTCATCAACGGCCATTTATGGTTCGCAAGGAGCAAATGGAGTTGTCCTTGTTACGACTAAATCTGGTAAAAAAGGAAAGACCGAAATTACGGTAAATGCTTATACGGGTTTAAAAAAGACGTACAATCTTACTAATGTTTTATCTCCGTACGAATATGTATATTTTCAAAAAGAATTGGACCCAGGATCGAGCGTGACGGGTACTAGTTTTTATTCTGCCTATGGTTTATGGGAAGATCGTGATATCTACAAATCTAAGAAAGGAATGGACTGGCAGGATCAGCTGTACGGAAATACTGGCGTGCAAACACATACCGATTTTGGCTTGACTGGCGGAGATGATAAATTACAGTACAAGTTGAATTATACACATGATCAAGAAGACTTTATCATGGTTAATTCAGCGTACAAAAGAGATTATGTAAGTTTTAAATTGAATAAAGAATTGAGTTCTAAGTTTCGTTTTGATTTCAATTCGCGTTTTTCTAATACCATAATAAATGGACCGAGTGTTTCGAATGGAGGAAAACTAAAAGATGGTATTAAATATGCGCCAGTTAGAAGTTTAACGTATCTGGATCCTGCATTATCGTTAGGAGGTACAGATAATATAACTTCTGCAGAAGCTTTGAGCAGTTTAAATGATCCTATTTATAATATTAAAAACGAATACAAAGAGCAAAACAATCTAAACCTGACAATGAACGGAGGTTTAACTTGGAAACCTCTAAAAGGGCTTTCTATAGTTTCACAAGGTAGTTACGGAATAAACAGAAATTATACTGATAATATTTGGTTGCGAAATACAGGAGAAGCAAGTGCTAATGGAGGTCAGCCCGTGGCGAAGCGTCAAGATGTGAAAGGAGCAGATTGGTCTATTCAAAATACCATAAGTTATGATATATCATTTAATAAATCGGCGCACAAGTTCAACTTCTTGCTCGGACAGGAAGCTAGAAATTCTCAGGTTGATGAAACTTTGGTTCAATCTAAATTCTTTCCAGCCGATTTTGGAGCACAGGATGTTTTAGCAATGTGGAATTACGGTACGCCTTTGCCAACGTATACAACAATTGGTGAGCCAACTAGAACGTCTTCTTATTTTGGACGTATTAATTATACGTTTCTTAATAAATACATCTTCAGTTTTACTTCTCGTTTTGATGGTAAAAATGTTTTTTCTCCGGATAATCGTTGGGGATATTTTCCAGGAGCGGCATTTGCTTGGCGTTTGTCTGATGAGAAATTCATGGCAAAGACGAAAGGTTGGCTTTCTGATGCTAAATTTCGTTTAAGCTACGGAGAAGTTGGAAACGCACGTGTAGGTTCGTACTGGCGTCAGGATTATACTTTTGAAACTACCGCAAATCGTCTTATTTATGTGAACGAAGTTGGACAGAGTTCTTTAAAACCTTCCAATACTTTAAAGAATGAAAACCTTACTTGGGAAACGACGGTTTCTACGAATTTAGGTTTAGATCTCGGATTTTTTAACCAGAGATTAACCTTAAGTGTTGACGCTTATAAAATTGACACCAATGACTTGATCTTAGCGGTAGCTTTACCTTCAAACTCAGGATATGTTTCGCAATATCAGAATATAGGAAGTACTTCTAATAAAGGTCTTGAATTTACATTAAACGGAAATATTGTTGAAACTTCTCAATTTAGATTATCAGCCAACTTTAATATTGCTTTTAATAAAAATATTGTAAAAAGCTTAGACGGATCTAATGAAATGATTGCAGCATCTAATTGGGCACCTAATGTTGGACGTGACGATTATAGAGTACGCGTAGGACAGCCAGTTGGTTTGATGTACGGTTATGTGTCTGATGGTATGTATTCTTTTGATGATTTCAATTTTGATAATGTACAGAAAAAATGGATTTTAAAAGATGGTGTTGCTGATGCCTCAAAAGTAATTACGACTTCAGGAAATTATTTTGGACCAGGACACATGAAACTGAAAAAACTAGGAGGTACAGGTAATGTTATTAATCCTGACGACGATCGAAAAGTTATTGGGCGCGCACAGCCTAAACATACTGGAGGTTTTGCCCTTAGCGGTGCTTTTAAAGGTTTAGATTTTTCAGCGATGTTCAACTGGTCTTATGGCAATGATATATATAATGCCAATAAAATTGATAACTCGACTTTCAGCGGTTCAAAACGTTATAATAATGCCAATGCCTTAATGAGTTTAGAGAATCGTTTTACAACGATCGATCCCGTTACGGGAAATAATATCATGTTTGGTGCCGATGCTAATCCGCAATTGTTGCAGGAAGTTAATCAAGGTGCTAGTATTTGGCATCCTTTGTCTAACTCTACCATTATCACAGATTGGGCTATTGAAGACGGTTCATTTTTACGTTTGGGAAATCTTACTATCGGATACACACTTCCTGAAACCATCGCCAAAGGAAAATTTATCAAAAGAGTGCGTTGTTATGTGTCGGGTAATAACCTAAAAGTTTGGACCCGCTATTCGGGACAGGATCCAGAGGTAAGTACCAATAATTCTCCGTTAACACCTGGATTGGACTGGTCAGCTTATCCAAAAGCAAGAACCTTATTATTTGGTGCCAACATAACTTTTTAATCGCTTATTATCATGAAAAAATATATTTATACTGCATTTGCGGTCCTTGCATTAGGAACAGTTTCCTGCAATGATGACTTTCTAGAAACTACTTCGCCTTCAAAATTAAGTTCGCAAACCGTTTTTAATACGACATCAATGGCTAAAGCAGCCGTTATGGGAGTTTACGGAAAAATGACAGACACTTACATTTACGGGCAAAAACTATCTGTAAACTGGCAAGGAGTTAGTGATATTGAAACTAATTCGGGATTTAGTACGACCGGCTACAACTCTACAAGCTCTGATTCTGGAGCGGGTAATTTTTATGACGATCCTTACAACACGACTACTAAATGGGAAAGTTTATTTCAATTTGCCGAATTGGCTTCGTCTGCCGTAGAAGGTATTCGTAAATCTCCTGTTTTCGAATCTAAAGCAAATGAAATGAAACCGCTTTTGGGTGAAGCTTTAACACTCAAAGCTTTAGCTTATTTTGAGCTGGTAAGATTCTGGGGAGATATTCCGTATAAAGGAGAGCCTTCAAAATCGGATCTGTCTAACGTTTATATCGGAAAAACCGATCGAGATGTCGTTTATGCAGAATTAGTAAAAGATTTAAAAGAAGCGGTTGGCTATCTTCCGTATCTTAAAATGGCTCCAGAATATACTACTGCAGAACGTATTTCTAAAGGTTTTGCCAAAGGCTTATTGGCAAGAGTAGCTCTTTTTGCTGGCGGATGGTCGTTGCATGATGGCAATCTTTTTTCAGATGAAAATGTAGAACATCATCCAACCATGCAGGCTGAAAACGGATATTATGTAGGACGCGTTAAAAACTGGCGTGAATATTATGAGATTGCAGCACAGCAAACAGCTGAACTTTTAGGCAGTTCAGAACACCAGCATACTTTAGATCCTAATTATGAAAATATCTGGAAAACAGTTTGTAATCTGGGCCAGAATGCTTCAAATGAAAACTTATTTGAAGTGGCTTTTGGTTTGGGTAATAACGGAGATATTGGTTCTCTGATGGGCTATGAAGTGGCTTCGAATACCAAAAATGGTTCTAGAGGTTTTGGAGGAAGCTACGTGAGTTCTCAAGCTTATTATTTCTACTCTTTCGATCCAGATGATTTAAGACGTGATGTCACACTTTCCTGGACAAGCTACGGAAGCGAGAATAAAGAAATTATGAAAACAGATGCGCTTAGTGTAAGCTTTGCAAAGTGGCGTATTTACTGGATGAATCCTTCTTATTTAGCCTTGCATAAAACAGCTAATTCGCGTATTGCGACAGGAGTAAACTGGATTTTAATGCGTTACTCTGATATTTATTTAATGTTCGCAGAAGCTGAAAGCCAGTTGTCTAGTCCGGATAATTTTAATTCGGTAGCAAGAATGTCTCCACGTCAGGCATTAGAAACAGTGAGAGCACGTGCTTTTGGAAGCAGTTCTTCGAAAATAAAACAATACGATGCTAATTTCTTTAATGCTATTGTTAATGAGCGTGCTTGGGAATTTGGCTGTGAAGCTATCCGTAAACAAGATTTGGTTAGATGGGGACTTTTATCTGATAAAATTGAGACCATGAAAAAAACATTATGCTTAATGCTTGATCATAAAGAAGCGGTTACCATTTTTGACAAAAGTTATCAGGCTTCAGATTTTCCGCAGACTATTTATTATAAATTTAAAGATGCGGAGTATATTGATAAAAGCAAAATTAATTACTACCAAAATTTAGGTGCCAGTCCTGGACCAGAATATTTGTCTGCTTCGTGGTTTACTAAAAACGCTCAAAAGCCAACTAGCGGAACGAATAAAAATTATATCGACTGGCCAACACGTATTTTATTGGCGGGAACAGGTATTAATAAATCTTACGATTATTCTAGTTTTTTAGGTTCTATGACTAATGGGACAGAAATACAATCCAATTTGGTGCAATACACAATGGGAAATAAAAGCTGTAATTACAGACATTATTTCTGTATTTATTATGAAGACTTATTTGAGTCTAAAGGGAATTTAACGAACTCTTATGGATACTAAACCTAAACCTGTAAAATTGGAAAAAATGAAAAAAAATATTGTATTTGGATTATTTTCTCTGCTTGCTTTAGTGTTTGTAAGTTGCGAAAAAGATTATAATGATTGGGAAGTAGAAGAAGGGCACGAACGCCTTTTTAAATCTCTGATTTTTGAAGCATCTAAGGTGGAATCTACTCAGGTAGAATTAAAATTCACTAAATCTATAGACGCGACTAAATATGTTTTTGAATTTAGTAAAGATAGTTTGCAGTTTAGTCAAATTGTGAAAACAGTAGAATTGTCAAGCGCTGATTTGGTTCCTTTTGCAACGTCTACTAATCAGACCAAAGTGGAGTACCGCGAAATTTTTGGTGATTTGGATGGCGATTCAGGTTATTCGGTTCGAATGAAAAGTGTGAGTGAGGTAACTGGACTAGAATCTAAATTAAGCCAGATCTTTTTTAGAACCCCAGCCGAACAATTGTTTACAGGCTACACTCCAGCAGCAAATAGTATAACAGTTTCGTGGACTATTTCTCCGAGAGTTACTAAGGTGGTTTTGTATGATGAGTCGGGATCGAGCATTAAAGAAATTCCTTTAACAGAACAGCACAAAACTACAGGAACTCTAGTAATTGATAATTTGGCTATTGGAACAAATTATACAGTGAAGATTCTTAACGATACAAATGTAAGAGGGGCTTTAAGCGTTCGAACTACAGGTATTTTTGATAGTACTATTTACAATGTGCTTCCTGGTGATAATGCCACAACAATTGCGAAAGCGATCAGTGATTTGGTAGCTGCGGGTTCTAAAAACTTTACTGTTGTTTTTGATAAAAACACCACTTATAATATTGGCGGAGATATTACAATTCCAACAGGAGTTAATGATATTGCTTTTGTAGGTATTGCCGATGCTAATGGTCAGCTGCCTAAATTGTTAAATGCTCGATTTAGAGTGCAGACTCAGATTAATGATTTAATTATTCAATACTTAAATACCACTTCTGCAGCAGCATTTTTTATTGACTTAGGGACAAAAAATGTGCATAATATCAATATAGATGGCTGCGAAATAGATAACATTAACTCTATAGTTCGTTTAAGCGGTGCTTCTATTGTAAATGATGTTATTGTTACCAATAGTAAGATTTCAAGAACAGGCGGTTACGGCGTCTTCAATGTGGCTGCAGGACAAGTTATTAATTCAATAACAGCTCAAAATTGTACTTTAACCGAAATCAGCACTCGTTTCGCAGATGTACGTGTGGCAACAAAAATTAATTTCTCTAACATTACCTGTGTGAATATTACAACGGCAATGGGGCATTTATGGTTGTTTGATAATGCAAAACCAGTTCAGCTCACGATTCAGAATATGATTATTGGAGGTCCAAACGGAGGCGCTAAAATTAATAGTACCAACGGAACTTACGCAAGTATTGCTATTTCTTACACCGGCAGTTATATGACTAAAGATCTAATTGTTGATACCAGACCTTTTACAGGTATTACGGCTGTTCCATTAGATATTTACGGACTATTCGTAAATCCTGCGATGGGTGATTTCCACATCAAAGAAGGAACAGGCTTTGCGGGTACAGGCGTAGCAGGTGATAAAAGATGGTTTTAATTGGTAAATAATTATATTTAGTAGCTTAAAACAAAGGGAATTATGAAAAATATATTCCCTTTGTTACTGCTACAGTATAAATTTTTTTTAGTATGCATAAAAAATTAGCAAGCACTGTGTTAGGGATATTTTGTACTTACGGTTTAATATCCTTTATACCAAAAGAAAAAGGGCATAACAGTAATAAGCCCATAGTAGAAGAAGCTTTTGCTTTTCCGGGCGCAGAGGGCGGAGGCTCAAAAGCAACTGGAGGCAGAGGCGGAAAAGTAATAAAAGTCACTTCATTAGAAGATACTGATACAGCAGGCACTTTGCGATATGCTATCAACCAGAAAGGGCCAAGGATCGTAGTTTTTGATATCAGTGGAACGATTTATTTAAAAGCTGCTCTGCATATTAAAAACGGTGATTTAACAATTGCAGGTCAGAGCGCACCTGGCGGTGGTATATGCGTAGCACATTACGATGTAAACGTCAACGCTAGTAATGTGATCATGCGATACCTTCGTTTTAGAATGGGCGATGTAAATAAAATTGAAGCCGATGCTCTTGGTGGACGTTTTCAGAAGAACATTATTATAGATCACTGTTCGGTGAGCTGGTCTACTGACGAATGTGTTTCTTTCTATCAAAATGAAAATTTTACGTTGCAATGGTGTATTATTTCAGAAGCTTTGAAAAACTCTTTCCACAATAAAGGATCTCACGGCTATGGCGGAATTTGGGGCGGAAAAAACGCAAGTTTCCATCACAATTTAGTAGCTAGCAACGACAGTCGTAATCCACGTTTGGGAGAATATGCCAATCATGAATTTGCACTTACCGATTTAGTTGATTTGCGCAATAATGTAATTTACAATTGGGGAGGCAATAGCTGTTATGGAGGCGAAGCTATGAATGTCAATATTGTAAACTGCTATTACAAACCAGGACCCGCAACAGTAAAAAAAGACAGAATTATTTCTATTGATAAAAATACCAAAGCCAATATTTCACCTAATCCTGTATATAATATTTGGGGAAAATATTACATCAACGGAAATGTAATCGAGGGATCTCCAGCAGCTACAAAAGACAATTGGACGTATGGCGTTTTCAATCAGTTTTCTCCTGGGTACGGAGTGGTTTCAGATGCTGATAAAAATGCAATTAGACAAACCAAACCTCATAGCGCTTTGCCCGTTACCACACATACAGCTCAAAAAGCATATGATTTGGTATTGCAATTTGCAGGAGCGTCTTTGGTTCGTGATGCAATTGATATTCGTATTGTTAATGATGTGGAGAGCGGAAAAGTAACCAATACTAATGGAGGCAATGGCAGTAAAAATGGCATTATAGATACTCAAATCGCTGTGGGAGGCTGGCCAGATTTGGCTTCGGGCATTGCTTTAAAAGATACTGATAATGACGGAATGCCAGATGAATGGGAAAAAAATAACGGACTTGATCCTGCAAAAAATGATGCTAACGAACGTAAGCTAAGTACAGCGTATGATAATGTTGAGGTCTATATAAACAGTATAGTAGCGAAACAGACCGAACAGCAATTAAAATTATAATCCTTTTTAGAATTATTCAATTCGTTTTTGTTTTTTAGTTAGCTCCGCCTGCAGGGAATGTTTCGTTTTTTGCAGGTAAGCCAACTAAGGCAGAAATGTTTTTATCTTTAGTACAAAATGAAAATAGAGAATTATCAAAGAATAGCCGTATACTTTTTCTTCATGTTAGCTGTAATTCAGCTAAATGCTCAAAAACTGATTCTTCAATACGATAAACCCGCTTCCAATTGGAACGAAGCGTTGCCTATTGGGAACGGTCGTTTGGGAGCAATGATTTTTGGAAATCCAGGAAAAGAAGAATTGCAATTGAATGAAGAAGCTATTTGGGCAGGAGAACCGGGAAATAATGTTCCTAAAAATACGTATGCCAACATTGAAGCTATTAGAAAACTGATTTTCGAAAAGAAATACAAAGAGGCACAAGATCTGGCGAATCAAACTTTTCCGAGACAAGCGCCAAAAGATTTAAATTACGGAATGCCTTATCAAACTGCTGGGAGTTTGTGGTTTGATTTTCCTAATCATGAAAAAGTTTCCAATTATAAAAGAGATTTAGATATTGAGAAAGCAATCACTTCGGTTAGTTATTCGGCAAATGGAATTGCTTATAAAAGAGAATTTTTTGCTTCTTTTTCGGATGATGTTATTGTCGTAAAATTGACAGCAGACAAGAAAAAAAGCATCAATTTTTCAATCACTTCAACAAGTCCGCAAATACTTAATTCTGTCAAAACTTTAGACAACAAATTAATTTTTGAAGGAACTTCTGGAAGTACTGATAATAAAATTGGAAAAGTAAAATATGTCGGTCAAGTCAACTGTATTTTAAAAGGCGGAACTTTAACCGCAAAAGCAGCTAAACTTTCGATCGAAAAAGCAGACGAGGTTATCATCCGAATTTCATTAGCAACTAATTTTAAAAATTATAAAGATCTTTCAGAAAATCCTTTTCAAAAGTCAAAAGCTATTTTAGAAAAAGCTTCTCAGAAAAATTATCAGACTGCATATCAAAATCATGTGTCGGCTTATCAGAAATATTTTAATCGAGTAAAACTAAATCTTGGAGATTCTCCGCAATCAAAAAAAACTACTGATGTAAGGATAAAAGAATTTAATGACAATTACGATCCGCAGTTAGTAGCGCTTTATTTTCAGTTCGGAAGATATTTGCTTATTTCGAGCTCTCAGCCAGGCAATCAGCCAGCGAATCTGCAAGGAATTTGGAATCATAAATTAAGCCCGCCGTGGGACAGCAAATACACCGTAAATATTAATACCGAAATGAATTACTGGCCTGCTGAAACGACAAATCTCAGCGAAATGCATCAGCCGCTTTTTAGTATGCTGAAAGATTTAGCAGTAACAGGACAAGAAAGCGCCAAAGAAATATACCATGCGAGAGGTTGGAACATGCATCATAATACCGATTTGTGGCGTATAACAGGCGTAGTAGACGGTGGATTTTATGGAATGTGGCCAATGGGAGGTGCATGGCTAACACAACATTTGTGGCAGCATTATCTCTATACTGGTGATACTGCGTTTTTAAAAGAGTATTATCCTGTTATGAAAGGAGCGGCGCAATTTTATCTGGATGTACTTCAGGAAGAACCAAACAAAAAATGGCTAGTCGTTTCTCCATCTATTTCTCCAGAGAATACTTATCAAAGCAATGTTGGAGTTGCGGCAGGAACCACAATGGATAATCAATTGGTTTTTGATGTGTTTAAAAATATTATAAGCGCTTCTAAAATATTAGAAACCGACAATAAATTTGCCGATTCAGTAAATGTCGCTTTAAAAAGACTGCCGCCTATGCAGATAGGACAATATTCTCAATTGCAAGAATGGCTGTACGATTGGGACAAGCCAAATGATAAACACAGACATATTTCTCATTTGTACGGATTGTTTCCATCAGGGCAGTTATCGCCTTTTAGAACACCCGAATTGATAGAAGCGGCGAAGAATACGCTAATATCTCGAGGAGATGTTTCGACAGGATGGTCAATGGGATGGAAAGTAAATTGGTGGGCTCGTTTATTAGATGGCAATAAAGCTTTTAAATTAATAAAAGATCAGCTTCGTCCAGCACCCATGGAAAGCAAAGGAGAATCTGGTGGAACGTATCCGAATCTTTTTGATGCGCATCCACCATTTCAAATTGATGGTAATTTTGGCTGTACTGCCGGGATATCTGAAATGCTGTTGCAAAGTTATGATGGTGCGGTTCACTTATTGCCAGCACTACCAGATGAATGGACAAATGGTAATGTTTCGGGTTTAAAGGCTCGAGGCGGTTTTGAAATTGAAGAAATGAAATGGGACAAAGGAAAAATTATTTCCGTAACCATAAAGTCAAATTTAGGAGGGAACCTTCGTTTAAGATGCTATTCCAAACTTAAAGGGAGAGATTTGATAACTGCTCAAGGCGAAAATTCTAATGCGTTTTTCAAAATTCCGTCAATTCAAAATCCAATCATTTCAGAGAAAGCGAAGTTGATTGGTTTAAACAGTCAGAAAATATTTCAGTATGACATCGCTACAGAAAAAGATAAGAGCTATATTTTTTATGCTGAGTGATAATTTAAAAACAGGCATCTTTAAAACAGATTGCCTCGTTTTTTCTATCTGACATTGCCAAAAAGTTTAATTTTTGTCAAATGCCCCCTTATATTTTGCATATTGACCACCTTTTGTTCTGTGCTAGCAAGTAGTTTTGTCATTATAAACGTCGAATTATCATTTACTCATTAAATAAGGTTATTATGTTGAAGTTTAAAAAAGAAAGATTTAAAACACATACGCTAGGAAAGTCAATTTTAGCTTTTTTATTCGGAACGGCAGTTGTTTTGAGTCAAAATCAAAAAAAGGTGTTTTCAGTTCAATTGGCCGAATCTGTAATGTATAATAATGCGGCAGCTTGGATGACCGATTTCAACCCAAAGCCTGTATGGGGTTATGTGCAAGGCTTGGTGTGTCTTTCGCTGCAAGAAGTTAGCAAAGAGAAAAATGATCCCAAATATTTCGATTATGTAAAAAATACTTATGTCGATTTATTGATTAATGAGAAAGGCACAATTGAAGGCTATCAGCCAGAAACTTTTAAACTGGATGATATTAATTCGGGCAAGATATTATTTTCTTTATATGAAAAAACAAAAGACGAACGATATAGGATTGCAATTGAAAAACTGCACGAACAATTAAAAAAGCAGCCAAGAATTACAGAAGGAGCTTTTTGGCATAAAAAAGTTTATCCCAATCAGGTTTGGTTAGACGGTTTGTACATGGGGCTTCCATTTTATGCGCAATATGCTGTTACATTTGGAGACGCTCAGGCTTTTGACGATATTACTTCTCAATTATTAACCGTACAAAAACATCTAAAAGACCCTAAAACAGGATTGTATTACCACGGTTGGGATGCCAGTAAAACAGTTTATTGGGCAGATCCTAAAACCGGATTATCTCAAAATTTCTGGGGACGAGGCGTAGGATGGCTGTATATGGCTTTAATAGATGTTCTGGAATACTTGCCAGCCAATCATAAAGACCGAAAGGCAATAGAATTAATGTTTCAGAATTTGACGGATGATCTTGTAAAAGTTCAGGATCCAGCTACTGGTGTATGGTTCCAAGTGCTTAATTACCCGAAACGAGATGGAAATTATCGTGAAGCTACTGGTTCAGCGATGTTTGTTTATGGCTTAGCTAAAGGGTTGCAATTAAAAGTTTTGGACAAGAAACATTTTAAAACTTTGAAAAAAGCCTATTCAGGTTTTCAAAAAGAGTTTATAAAAATTGATGGCAATAAACAGATAGAAATTACCTCTTGCTGCGCAGGTGCAGGTTTAGGTCCAGCAGACAATCTGGTTCGAAACGGCACGTATGATTATTACATTCACGAAGCAGTGAGATCTAATGATGGTAAGGCAATTGGCCCTTTTATAATGGCGTGTTTAATACTAGAAAAACATCCGCAATGGACAATTCTTTAATCTTTAATTGAAAAATAAATAATATTCAGATGAAAATAAAATATGTGGCTCTTGCCTGTTTGGCCATAACAAAAATAGGTAATGTTTACGCTCAAAAAAATGCCGAAACGATTTCTAAGGTTTGGGTTTCTGACTTAGGAAATGGAAATTATAAAAATCCGATTCTTTACGCCGATTATTCTGACCCCGATGTTTGCCGCGTGGGAAAAGACTATTTTATGACTGCTTCGTCTTTTAATTGTATTCCAGGACTTCCAATTTTGCATTCGAATGATTTAGTGAATTGGAAATTGGTGAATTATGCATTGCCAAAACAGCTTCCGACAGAAACCTACGATAAAATACAGCATGGAAATGGCGTTTGGGCGCCTTGCATTCGTTTTCATAACGAAGAGTATTATATTTTTTACCCTGATCCTGATTTTGGAATTTATATGACTAAAACCAAAAATCCGTACGGTAAATGGTCAGAGCCTGTTTTAATTAAAGCGGCAAAAGGAATTATAGATCCAGCTCCTTTTTGGGATGAAGACGGTAAGGCTTATCTCGGTTATGCCTTGGCAGGAAGCCGAGCTGGAACCAAAAGTGTTTTAATGCTTTGTACCATTGATCCTGTGAATTGTATGGCTAATGATGATGAGGTTTTATTATTTGACGGACATAAAAACCATACTACAGTTGAAGGGCCTAAATTTTATAAACGCAATGGTTACTATTATGTTTTTGCTCCTGCAGGCGGTGTGGCAACAGGATGGCAGCTAATCTTGAGATCAAAATCTATTTACGGTCCTTATGAAGAAAAGATTGTTTTGGAACAAGGAAAAACAACTATAAATGGCCCGCATCAGGGAGCATGGATAGATACGGTGACTGGTGAAGATTGGTTTATACATTTTCAGGATCAGAATGCTTATGGGCGCGTGGTGCATTTAAATCCGATGAGTTGGAAAAATGATTGGCCAGTTATGGGAGTCGATAATGATAAAAATGGCATTGGAGAACCAGTTTCCACTTATAAAAAGCCAAATGTAAATGCGCAATATCCTTTGGCAACACCGCCAGATTCAGACGAATTTAATGAGCCAATACAAGGTTTGCAATGGCAATGGCATGCCAATAAGCAATTGGTTTGGGGTTATCCTTCGGCGGGTATGGGATATTTCCGTTTTAACTGTATTCCAAAACCTGCAGATTTCAAAAGTTTATGGCAAGTACCGAATATTTTGGCGCAAAAATTTCCCGCTGAAGAATTTATGGCAACCTCTAAAATAACCTTTACACCAAATTTTGATAATGAACAATTTGGATTGGTCGTAATGGGAAGAAGCTACAGCAGTTTGACAGTCAAACAGATTAATGGCAAACTAAAATTAATGCAGCTATCTGCCAACAAAGCCGATAAAGGTGCCGAGGAAACAGCAACAGAAATAGCGACACTTTCTAATACTACTTTTTACTTCAGACTTACAGTTCAAAAAGGAGGGAAGTGCCAATTTTACTACAGTTTAGACGATAAAAAGTATTTGAAAGCGGGTTCTGAATTTTTAGCTTCTGAAGGAACTTGGATCGGATCTAAAGTTGGTTTTGTCGCTTTGAGAGAAGGAATAATAAATAACGCGGGGTATGCTGATGTAGATTGGTTCAGAGTTTCTAAAATTGAAAAATAAGTTTTTTTATAGTGTTTTTTACCCTAGTGGATTATTGTTTAAGTGGTTAGCTGTTTTTGTGGTTGATTGTAGTTAATCTATTATTTTACACTAGTATAAAAGAAGTCTTCGGACTTCTTTTTTTATGGATGTAAGATTCGTTATCAAAGAAATTACTTTTTATTTTGAACTAAGAAAGCCATTAGAGAAAAAATACATTTACTACTCTAATGGCTTTATTTTAGATGCTGCAATTTTAGTGCATCTTTAACTTTTATGCTTTTGTCGGTATTCTGTTGGCGTATGTCCGTATTTGTTTTTAAAGGATTTGGTAAAATATTTCATATCAGAGAAACCAGTCATATCTGCTATTTCTTTAATTAATAATTGAGTGTCAGACAACAATTGTGCTGCTCGTTTTATTCTAATATCTCGGATAAATTCAACCGGAGAATAGCCTGTTAAGCTTTTTATTTTATAATATAAAGTTGTTCGGTTTAAGCCTACATTAGCGCCCAAAACTTCCACAGAAAATTCATTGCTATCCATGTTTTGTTCAATGCAGCTCATAATTTTTCGCATTATTTCTTCATCCTTGTCACTCACTAAATGCGGTTTCGGATCATAATCTTCTTTAGGATGCGGTTCTTTTTCAAAAGTATTTTTATCATAATTTTCAAAAATGCTCTGTAATCGCTTTCGTTGCTCTAATAAATTTACAATGCGAGCTCTTAAATAGCTTACGCTGAAAGGTTTGGTAATGTAATCGTCAGCACCATAATTGATTCCCTCCAATTGACTTTCTATAGTCGTTTTCGCTGTTAATAATACAACTGGCACATGGCTTGTTTCTATATTATTTCTGATTTTTTTCAATAAATCTACTCCGTTGAGTTTAGGCATCATGATATCGCTGATTACAAAGTCGGGCGTGTTTTCTACAATTTTTTGATACCCATCTTCACCATCTTCGGCTTCAATTACTTCATAATCTTCTTCCAAGACATTTTTTATGAAGGATCGTAAATTCAAATCATCTTCAACAATAAGCACTTTTATTTTTTCATTTGACTGCTGTATAGCATTTTCATTTTCTGAAGTGTTATCTACTTCTATTGGTTCTTCATTTAGGATTTCTACATCATCATTAAAGTGATCACGCCCAGATTTAAAAAACAATGTAAAAGTGCTTCCTTCATTAGACTTACTTTTAAAAGTGATTTCTGCATGATGCTGCTCTGCCAATTCCTTAACCATAGAAAGTCCGATCCCAGTACTCGGATTATTGGCATTAGTATTATGAGATGAAAACCGATTGAAAATACGGTTCTGAAAATCTTCTTGTATTCCTAGTCCCGAATCGATAACTTGTAATTGTAAATTAGTAGTTGTTCTAACTATTTTTAACGTAATCGATTTTTGATCTGGAGTATATTTAAAAGCATTAGAAAGCAAATTCATTATAATTTTTTCTAAAGCACTCTTATCAGCCCATAGGTGAAAATCGTCTCCTTCGACTTCAAACAGATACGTGATATTTCGTTCCTGCGCTATTTCCAGAAAGTTGTTAAATATATCATTGGCAAATACAGCCAGATTGATCTCTGAAATCTGTAGTTTTTGATCTTGTATTTTTCTAAAATCCAATATTTGATTTACCAAACGCTGCAGTCTATTGGTATTTTGGGAAACATAAGTCAATTGTTTTTTTACTACCTCAGATGTTCTAGAATCATTAATAAGGTAATCAATAGGACCAGTAATCAAGGTAAGAGGAGTTCGTAATTCATGCGATATATCAATAAAAAATTTATGTTTCATCTCAAACATATCTTTCTCCATTTGCGTATTGGTTTTAAGTCTGTACATAGTAAGAACTACATAGTTGATTCCCAGAATAATTGCCAAAATCAGCATGCCGTAAAAGATATAAGCAATCCAAGTATTCCAAATAGCTGGAAGGACTGTGATATTTATTTGGCGTTCATTAGCCACCCAGTTTCCCTGGCTATTGGTCGATTTTACCTTGAAAATATAATTTCCTTTTGGAACGTTGGTATAAAAAGCAGCATGCTGATCGTTTGTATAATTCCAATTTTCATCAAAACCTTCCAATTTGTAGGCGTATTTAATGTTTTCTAGATTGATGTAATCTAGAGCTGCAAATTCAATATTAAAAAAGTTCTGATTGTGCTTTAACTCTATAGCAGGATTGCTGTCTATCGAATACGATAAATGAAAAGGAGTATTGCTGCTATTTTGATTATAAACCTGGAAATCAGTTAAAGCTAATGTTGGAATAGTATTATTTGATTTTATTTGGTTTGGAAAGAAATGAAGTACTCCTTCGGCATAGCCAAATAATAATTCTCCGCTTTGCAGCTTAATCCTCGTAGCTTCTGTAAAGTTATTAAAAGCCATTATGGGTTTAACTTCTGAATACACTTCAAACAGTTCTGCTTGAGGATTAAAACGCGTTAAAATATAATCGGTCGTAATCCAGATATTCTGATCATCATCTTCTAATAGCGATAATATATTATTGGACGGTAGGCCTTCTTTTTGTGTGTAATGTTTAAATTCCTTTGGAAAACCTTGTGCGTCTCTCGTAAGTACTTTACTAATACCTCCATCGGCAGTTGCTATAAAGGTTTGACCGCTTTTCGTTATGCAGAAATCAATAATGTCATTACTCTTTAAACCGGCTGTTTCTTGTTGCGTTTTTTCGTAAACTTTAATGGTCGAAATTAACTCTGGAAATCTCTTTTTTCCGTCTAATATCAATAATCCAGTTGTAGAACCAACATACAATATTCCTTTTTGGTCTTGTTTTATGCATCGAATATGAGCGTGTTTTTCAAACAGCGTATTTTTTAATCGACCATTCTGATTGATAAATTCCAAAGTGTTTCCGCGTTTTCGAATTAGATTCAACCCGTTTAGCGTACCCACCCATAAACGTTTAGCTTGATCTTCAAAAATAGAATAAATATTATCGCTGCTTAAGCTCTTAGGATCATTTTCTATGTTTTTAAATTGCTGTACCTGAAAGCTGTACGATTTACTTTCACCTATAAATTTATATAAGCCATCTCCACGAGTTCCAATCCATATTGCATTTTCTTTATCTTGAATTATGCTATATATGGGCTTTTTCCAAACGGCTTGAGAGGTTAATTGACCATTAGGAGATATATAGCCAAGTTTTTTTAGGTTTTTATCAAAAAGAATCACTTGGTTTTGCTTGTTGGCAATCCAAATGTTTTCATTTTTGTCTTGAAATGCGGCGCGCACGTCTTTGATGCCTAACTTTATTTGCAGATTCTCAATTTTTAAGGCTTTAAAATTATTTTGGCTAAAAGTAACTTTTATGATTCCAGATGTTTGGGTATTGTACCATAAATTGCCTTGTCTGTCAAAATAAGCAACGTGAAATTTATTACTGAAATTTCCTTTAGGGAAATAAGCCGTAGTTTCAAACGGAATTAAGCGATTGGTTGCAGCGTCGTATTTTGAAAAGCTTCCATTATTGGGCTGTACCCAGATTTCTCCTTTTGCATTCGTTAACACCGTGGCTTTTACCGAAAACTGCGTAGCTCCAGTTTCTTCTGATCCCGCAGGGAAGTAAGTTATTTTTTTTGTTTTGATACTAATAGCATAAATACCTGCTTCTTCTTTGCAGGTAAACCATAATAAATCTTGAGTAAGACTTATAACATTGATTTTCTTTTGAACCAGACTTGGCAAGTCAGAAGTCTTAAATTTAGTAGTTTGGCCCGTATAAATGTTAATCAAACAAAACTCGGCTTGTTCTGTTATGGCCACTACAGTAGCACGGTCTATTTTTTTTAGAATAATAATTTCGCCTTTTAAACCTAGTTGATGGGTTCTGTAGTTTTGAGTTCCTTTTGTGTATTGCAATAAGTTGCTGTCAGCTCCTCCAAACCATATTTCGTCTTCAAGTTCCAATGCGCTGAAAAAGCCCTTTGTTTTTTCATTGGTCTGTAAAGATGATTTTCTATCAGCATGTAATTTTGTAGCATTGATCTTAACGATTCCACGGTCGGTCAAAATCCAGCTGTTTTTAGAACGGTCTTCAAAAACAGCATTTATTTTGTTACTGTTTAATTCTCCATTTTCTGTGCTGAATATTTGATAGGAATAACTATTGCTAGTAATGGCAATACATCCGTTATTTTTTGTGATAAGCCAGACCAAACCTGATTTTTGCGGAATGATTTGGGTAATTTCAATATTGTTTTTTACGACTTCTGGTATAAGTTCGGCTCCCCAAAATTCATTAAGAGCAGGATCAAAACAATAGGCTTTATTTTTATTGGACAATGTGCGCATCCAAATTTTGCCATAGGCATCTTCAGCGATCCAGTCAATTCGGTTGTTTTTCATCAAAACTTTATCGATCGCGTCGGTCTTATAATTTTTAAATCGATATCCATTGTATTTGCTCAATCCATTTGTAGTAGCAAACCACATAAATCCTTTTTTGTCTTGAATAATGTGATTGATAATATTATGAGGCAGTCCATCTTCTACCAAATAATGGTTAAAGCTGTAACTCTGCTGGCAATAGCAAGATAATTCACTCAGCAATAAAAGCATAAAAGTGAAGAAGGATTTTCTTTTAAATTTCATCAAAATGTAATCTAGGTAAAGGTTTTTGGTATATTTTACTAAAGTAGAAAATTGTTTATTATAAGGATGAACAAATTGTCTCAATAGAAGGAGAAAAATCATTTCGGTCCTATTGACCAACAAAGAGATTTCTCTTCAAAATTGTAATGGTCAACTGCACAAACTTATATTTTCTGTAGATTATAAATAGACGTCATTTGGCAAATTTTGAGGGGGCATATAACAATAATCTCTTTTTCTACAGCTATTTTTTCAGCATTATTAGCCCGTATTCTCCAAGTGAAATTAAGGCAAGACATTATATTTCCCAATTTGCTATTTAGAAGTAAAGTATTTGCTTGTTAAATTAATTTTAATTTTTATTTTTGCATGCTTTTTATTTGGAATAAATAAAAATAATAACTAACCAAATTTACAATCAATGAAATATTATAGTTTAAAAGGTTTTGATTTTGTTATTACTCTCGGCTTGTTATTTTTAACAGCAGTATCCTATGGTCAACTACACGGAAAAATTAATGGAAGGATTACAACTTCAGACGGGAAACCCGCTTCAGAAGTAAATATCGTTCTTAAAGATTCAAAGTATGGAACCTTTACAAATGAAGATGGCTATTTCGAAATGGGAAGAATAAGAGAAAACAATTATATTCTGCAGGTATCCTTAACGGGATACGAAACCGCTGAACAGAAAGTTGCTGTCGAAAACGGAAAAACTGTGACTGTAAATGTCCAGCTTGCTGTATCAAACAAAGAATTAGAGGAGGTGGTAATTAATAGCCGCAAAAGTTTAATATCTAAGAAAACATCTTATGTAGCTAGAATGCCACTTAAAAATATAGAAAATCCGCAGGTTTACAACGTTATTCATAAAGAGCTGATTCAGGAACAAATTGTGATTGATGCCGCTGGAGCTGTTAGAAATGCTCCAGGAGTTGTCCCTTTAAATTACCCATCGGGTGGATTTGCAGTAATTTTTAGAGGATTTTCTGTAGGGATAAATTCAAGAAATGGTATGGAAACTCTTTCAGGAAGATCTACAGTCGGAATTGCCAATGTAGAAAGAATAGAAGTTCTTAAAGGGCCATCGGGAACTTTATTTGGATCGTCAGCTTCTTCTTTTGGAGGAGTTGTGAATTTGGTGACCAAAAAACCTTTTGAAAGTTCGGCAACAGAAGTGTCGTATACAGGTGGAAGTTTTAATACAAACAGGCTTACTGTTGATGTTAATACTCCTCTAACAAAAGATAAAAATGTTCTTTTCAGACTAAATGCGGCAGTAGATAGGGAAAAAAGTTTTTTAGATTACGGATTTAATAATACCTTATCTTTTACACCAAGTATTTCTTTCAAGGCTACTGAGAAACTTATATTTACTGTCGATGCAGAATTGTTTAATGTTAATAATACTAGGCCACTGTATCCAGCAGCAACTATTGCTTCTGGAATCATTAATCCAAGCCAGATTAAGCTAGATTACAAAAAATCGCTGGTGCACGATGATGCGGACGCAAAAACATCTTCTGTAAAAGCATTTGTGCAGGGAGAATACCAGATATCGGAGAGATGGAAATCAACAACTTTATTTTCGTATGTAAATGAAGATGTGGAGTACAGCTATCAAGTTTTGCCAACATGGACCTCACCAACTACAGTTACTATTCGCGCGACTCTTTTTGGACCTATTTCAAGCAATTATACTAATATACAGGAAAATATAAACGGTGAATTTTTGACTGGCATTTTAAAGCATAAAATTTTGTTTGGGGCCAATTACAGATATTACACTGATACATTTTCTTCTACACCAACTCCTGCTACTCCATTTAGAACAATTGACGTAAGTACTAATTTCACACCAGTGAGAAGAAAAGATATTGATGCTGTTTTGCTAGCTCCAGTAATTCGCGCAGGAAGAGACGAATCTACATTTAGTGCTTATGGTTCTTATGTTCTTGGAGTTTCTGATCGTCTATTTGCAATGGCAAGTCTTCGTTTTGATAACTTTGAAAGGAAAGATAGCGGCACTGTTCCTGGATACAATCAAAATTCATTATCTCCAAAACTTGGATTGGTATACCAGATTTTAAAAGACCAAATTTCTGTATTTGGAAATTATATGAACGGATTTCAGAATTTGGCACCGGTTAACCAGCCAGATGGCAGTCAGTTAATTTTAGATCCATTGTACGCCAATCAGTATGAAGCAGGAGTGAAAGCAGAGCTTTTCAATAAAAAATTAAGTACAACTTTCAGCTATTACAATATTACCAATGATAATGCAGTAATTAGACAAGCAGATCTTGTTTATCAGCAAGATGGGAAGCAAGTGAGTAAAGGAGTGGAGTTTGAACTTATTGCTAATCCTATTGCAGGGCTTAATATTACAGCTGGATATGCTTATAATGACAATCGTATTGTTAAAACAAGTGATGCCAATAAAGCTATTGAAGGAAATAAAGCGCAAGATGCTCCAGCTAATGTGATAAACTTTTGGGCTTCGTATAAATTTCAAAATATGCTGAAAGGTTTTGGCATAGGTGCAGGAGCCAATTATGTAGATAAGAGTTATATGACTACAGCAAATACTTTTTACATTCCATCTTATACTCTTTTCAATCAAACAGTTTTCTATGAGCAGGCAAACTGGAGAATAGGTCTTAAACTGAACAATATCACAAACGAAAAATACTGGAGTTCATGGGGTGCACCACAACCTCCAGCTAATTTTTTAGTCAATTTAGCTTTTAAATTTTAAAAAAACAGTGTCAAATATATTTTAGTAAAGCCCCTCTCATGAACGAGGGGCTTTGGTTTTTATACTATTTTGTTACAGTCTGAATGATAAAAAAATTGAATTTAACTTTGACGCACTCTGGAATAATTAATTATGTATATTTGATCCATGAACAGACAGACTTCTTTTTCGGTATGTGGAGAATCACTACCGGCCCCAATGCACATTTGTGGATTTTTTGATTCGAAAGAACAACAGTATGAAGTAATCATTCCTTACATAATGGAAGGTTTAAAGGCAAATGATAAAGTTGTTAATATTCTTGAAGGAGAACGTCATGGAGAGCATTGCAGATGTATTGCTAATAATGGTGTCTCGATTGCTGAAAAGCTGTCAACTGGTCAATTGGAAGTGCTAGCTTCTGAGAATACTTATATAAAGGATGGAAAATTTGCTGCTGAAAGAATGTATAAGATGCTTGAACAAACTTTATTATCTGCTTCTAGAGCTGGTTATGAAAGCGTGAGAGCATGCGGAGATATGGTGTGGGCTCTCAAGAATCTTCCAGGAACGGATGAACTTTTGGAATATGAGGCCAGCTTAAATCTCCTTACTCCTAAACATGATGTTTCGTTAATCTGCATGTACGACATCAACAGTTTTAGTCCAAGCACGCTTACAGATATACTGCTTACACATCCTTATGTTATCAAAAACGGAAAGATTAGCAAGAATCAATATTATGTAGAGCCTTTGGAATTTCTGGCAAACCCTTCTAATTTCACGTCAAGCCCACTCAAATTGTAGTATTGTTATTTTGTGATAGCACGATAGGAAATGCTAATTGCTACTAATAGTAGTTAGATTCTAAATAGGGATCGTAGATAGCTGCGTCCCAGTGGGTATCATTATAATCATCTGTTTGTTCTTCCTCAGTTTCAATGTCAATGATGTTTTCAGAATAGTTGTGACCAATAGCTTGTAGAAACTCACAGTCAAAATCTGGTTCATCATTATGTTTTTGGTATAAGTCCATTACTGATGCTGTATGAGATTTTTGAGCATAAATTTCTTCATTTATAAAAGTAGATTCAGAGCCTATAGTAAAAGGTTCAGCGGAATTAAAATTTTGGCTTAAAGTTGTCTTTGGTTTCATATACTAATTAGTTACTGCATTTTTATTTAAAATCGATATTCAAAAATAGAAGGCTCAGTAACTTTTTTAATTATAGAATTTGGTCAGAGGTTTATATAATTTAGCAGAGTCGTTAAATTAGAAATTTCAAATGTTGAAAAAAATAAAGCTTGCTAAATAAGAGATAATAAAAAAGGAAACAGCCATAGTAGGTGTTTCCTTTTTTATTGTCTTTATGTGTGTGAAAAATTATTTGCCGCTAGAAGCTGTAATTTTTCCTAACTGCAATCTATAATCCGGTCTTCTAGTATTATATATGTCTACAAACGCTTCTTTGTTGTCTGTCTGCGAATGCACATTAGAGAAAATGCTATTGCCGTACCAATTTTCCAGATCAGAATTATCGGTTCTGTTTTCTGTAAAGATATTGCCTGTACATTGATTGAAAAACATTTCTTCAAATTTGATTTTTTTCAAGTTATCACCATTAACAACAGTTTGGCTGTCTAACAAAACTGCGGGATTAAAACCGGAAACAACACTTCTTTTAAGTTCCAAACCAGTGTTTTCAGCAACATAAACTGCTTCTTTTACTAGACCAGCTTGAATATCAGCGTTAATATTTTCACTGTCATTTAGCATAGTAAGATTGGAAGCAGAAACAAAAGTTGATTTTCTGGTAAAGTCCGTTTCGCTTTTCTTTTCATAAGCTTTAACCTCTAAGCATCTTGAACCGTCTTTATTACTTGAAAGATAAGAAGATCTCACTGCTAGTGAATTAAACAAACGGCATTGCGCTCCTTGAGTGATTTTAAAATCATCATTAATAGATTTATAAGAAACCAATTGTGACGCATTTACATCTCCACCGTAAAAAGCAAAAGAATCGCCTCCAGAGTAGCTTACCATGATGTTTTCTAAAACGGTTTTATTTCCAGCTCCAGCAACGGTAAGTCCGTTAAAACTATCAGCTCCTTTTACTTTTCTACCGGCAAATTCAATTCTCACAAATTTTAAAATTCCTGAGCTGCTTGCTACATTATCTCCACCATAAACAGTTAATGTAGGATCCAGATCCATATTGTAAGAGCCAACACCTCCAAATTTGTTGATAGGAGCATCGCCAAGAATTACTAAACCACCCCAATCGCCTGCTTTTTTCATGCTAGCGTTTGAAGTAAATACAATAGGATCTGTTTCTTGGCCTTCAGCTATGATTTTAGCTCCCTTAGAAATAATAAGTGTTCCTTTGGTTGCAGCATCTCCAATAATTACCGTACCTGGATCAATAGTAAGAACAGCATTATTGGTTACATATACATTTCCGTTAAGAATGTATACGTTCTTTTTCATCAGTTTTGTATTCTCGGTGATATTTCCGGCTAGTATTTGGTTAGCTTCTTTAGAATCGGCTTTTTGCGGTTTAAACTCTGTCCAGTTGTCTAGCCAGTTCGTGTATCCGATGATTCCTTTTTCCTGTTGAGCGTTTACGCTTGCTGCAAAAAGCAGACAAATCATTAAAGTAATTTTTTTCATAGTCTGGGGCTATTTGTTATTACATGTTTATATACTTCTAAAAATAAAATTTCATGTTTTTTAGAGCAGTTGCAGAAAATGTTTTTACAACTGCAAGAAAATTAAAATTGTTTTTCGGAAGTACCTATTACAAAAATAAGCAAAATGATTAGTGTTTACGGGGCTTTACTTAATATTTAACATTTGTTGAAGTTACTGATGCTTTTTTTTCTCACTGAACGCTACTTAAATAATTCAAATTTTACGCATTAATACTCATATTTAAAATTAAAAGCAGCTGTTCTTTTATTGTTTTAAAATAAAAATCTATAGTTCAGGGTATTCTATTTCTAAGAAATGGTCATTTTATCCCTTACTAATGATGCGCATGCTTTTTTTGCAACAAATTTATTACTGTGAAGGGCAGTAGGCAATACCTGATTTCATGGTTTTTTTGTTTAAAAGCATTGTGCGGCCAAGTACAATTTTAAGTAAAAGGTAAATATTCATTCTTTAAACTAAATGCCGTCCGTTATTTTTCGATTGATACAATAATTATGATTTCTGTTGCTGAAAAACACTTTCGTTATTATTTACCGCTAAAAAATTATAAAGGAAAAATCTCTCATATTAAATGTATTTTATGGAATAATCGACATAACATGGTTTCATTTTATAATTTGAAACACAATAGGCATCTCATTTTTGTGAAAAATGGCCTTTGTAAGATAACTTTGAAATAAATATTTAGTAATGCAACTCTAATTTTCAGGTAAGCTGATAGACTAGGGAAAAATAAAACCATTTATTATAAACTAAAATTAAAAATCATGAAAAAGTATCATTTATTAGTTGCCGTTTTTTTCTTTTCATTGACGATGTCAGCTCAAAGCGCGCAGTCATTTTTGCTTAATTTATATGGAGGCTACACTTTTGCTGATAGAGTAGATTTTGATTCTTCATACGGTCGAGTGGAAGATGGTTTTGAGTATGGTATAGGTCTGGAATATTTTATAATGGATAATGCTTCAATAGAATTAAAGTATAACAGGCTTGATACAAGTATGCCTTTATACACAAAAGTTAATTTGCCTAACAATGGTAATCCTATTCCTGCTGGAACTCAAGTTAATGCTGGAGATGATAAAGGAGCAATTAATTACATCTTAGCAGATTATACCTATTATTTTGGGTCAAGTTCTCAAAAAGCACTTCCATTTCTTGGTGCGGGTTTAGGAGTGGCAATTCTTGAAACTCCAAAAAGTGGTAGTGGAACTTATTTTGCGTGGGAAATTAAAGGTGGTGTAAAAGTAAAAACTAATTCACCATTATCAATTAACCTTCACGCTTATCTACAATCTATGTCAGCAGCTGTTGGGTATGATTACTATTGGGATTACTACTGGGGTCCTGTAGCTGTTACTGATTATGCATCAACATTTCAATTTGGTCTAGGAGCAGCAATCAGTTATGATTTCAGTAAATAACAATTGGTAAATTATGTTCTAAAAAAAGCCTGAGAGATTTCTCAGGCTTTTTTTATTGGTAGTAAGTCATGTTCCTTTTTCTAGTTTTAATTGATTATTTGTATTGGACCTTTAAACAAACAAAATTGGACTTTTCAGCCAAGTCGGTTATGACTTTAATAGGGAACTTTGCCTCAGAATTAATGTTATACTAAAAATGTAATAGAAATCATGGGAGAAACTGAAAAACAAGCTACGCTTATAGCTCCAAAGTTTGTGCGGAATCATTATCAAGGAAATGATTCGCAGGGAGAAGCATTGGTATCCGATCATATTTTCAGCTATATCATAAGCGGTAGTCATGAAGTATGGATTGGAGATCAGAAATTCACGTTCAAAGCTGGAGATTGTCGATTTTTTAAACGAAATCAGTTGGCTAAATATATTAAGCGAACTGAATCTGATGGATTTAAATCTTTAGCCTTCCATATTGATCAACATACATTACAGGAGATTGCTAAGGAATCCCATATTAAAACTAGGGATCGATACGGTGGAGAAGCTGTGAAATTGGTAAAAGAAAATGCATTGTTGCAAAATTTCATAAGCGGTATTATGCCCTATTATGAAAGTGGGAAACTGGACGAGGAGATGCTCAAGCTAAAGACAAAAGAGCTGGTTCTGATTTTGGCAGATCTAGATTTTGATTTAAAACACATGCTCTTTGAGTTTAGCAATCCTGGAAAGCTGGATTTGGAAGCTTTTATGAACGGTCACTATCGTTATAATATTTCACTGGAAAGATTTGCTTTTCTAACTGGAAGAAGTCTATCGGCATTCAAGAGAGATTTTGCGGTGCTGTTTAATGCAACACCGGGCAGATGGCTAGTGAAAAAAAGACTCCAAGAAGCACGTTTTCTTATTGAACAGCAATTACAGCGCCCTTCAGAGATTTATCTGGAGCTCGGTTTTGCAGATCTCTCGCACTTCTCGCATGCCTATAAAAAAGCATTTGGTAAAGCACCATCAAAACAATAAACATATTAAAATAGAAATAATGGATTTAAAATTAAAAGGAAAAAGAGCACTCGTTACGGGTTCAAGTTCAGGATTAGGCGAAGCAGTTGCCAAATTTTTAGCAGCAGAAGGAGCACATGTAATTGTACACGGTCGCAGTGAAAAACGCGCAGGAAAAGTCAAAGATGAGATTGTCGCTTTCGGAGGAATGGCAGAGATTGCCATTGGAGATCTTGCTACAGATGAAGGTGCAGATGCAATCGCACAGCAGGCTCTTGCCAATGGAAGAATCGATATTTTGGTAAACAATGCAGGTGAAACTTCTCATAAAACTTGGGGAGAAGCCACTGCAGAAGATTGGGGAACGATTTATAATAATAATGTTGTTTCTTATGTAAGAATGGTGCAGCGCATTGTGCCACAAATGAAAAAAATGGGCTGGGGTAGAATAGTTCATGTTGGAGGCGGATTGGCAGTTCAGCCTATTAAGGAGCAACCGCATTATAACGCGACTCTTGCTGCAAGACATAATATGTCGGTTTCATTAGCAAGATCATTAAAAGATTCTGGAATCACTTCAAATGTAGTTTCTCCGGGTGCGATTATGAACCCAATGGTAGAAGACTGGTTGGTTAATGCTGCACCAAAGTTTAATTGGGGAACCGATTTGGAAGAAATCAAATATAAAGCCGTTCAAGAACTTATACCTAACGACACGGGAAGATTTGGAGACCCGCAAGAAATCGCTGCTGCCGTTGCCTACCTTTGCAGTACTTATGCCGATTACATTAGTGGGGCAGTTTTAAGAGTAGATGGCGGTACAATTAAATGTCTTTAATTCAATTTGCACTCGTTGAATATTTTTTATGAATTATTCTTGCTGTAACTATCAAATGGTACAATCTAAACTTTGAAATTGACTTTAGTTTAATTCTCTAAGTTTATATCATTAACTTTGAAACTAGATTAAATCAAGAAAATTATGGACCAGAAAAAGATATCCCGCAAGGATTTTCTTAGAAACTCTGCATTAGGCTTTGCAGGACTGTCTCTTTTACCGGGAGTTTTACATGGAGCTGAGAGAGAATTAAATGAACAAAGCAAGACTACAAAAGCAAACAGCTATACTTTAAAAAATGTCCGTTTAGAAACAGGATTTGAATACGAAGGAGAAAATGTAATTGATACAAAAACAGAGCTTTTTACGGTAGAAATCGCCGATGGAAAAATAAAGGCAATAAAACCAAATCAGCCACAATCTCAAGCGATAGACGCCAAAGGTTTATTGATGTTGCCGTCATTTCGTGATATGCACATCCATTTAGATAAAACGCTTTATGCTGAAAAATGGCGTGCAGTGCGCCGTACAGGAGGAATTAAAGGAATGATCGAGCTAGAGCAGAAAATAATGCCTGAGTTGCTCAAAAATTCTACTTATAAGGCCGAAAAGCTAATCGAGTTATTGCAATCGAATGGTTCTGGATTTGCAAGAAGTCATGTCAATATTGAACCTACTTCTAAATTACAATCTCTAAAAAATCTGGAAGTCGCTTTAGAGAATAAGAAAGATAGTTTTGGCGCCGAATTAGTTGCATTCCCACAACACGGATTATATTACACCGATTCATTGCCATACATGAAAGAGGCAGCGAAAATGAATATCGATTTCATTGGCGGTCTCGATCCTACCAATGTTGATGGTGCAATTGAAAAAACAATGGATACGACTGTTCAGCTAGCATTAGACAATAAAAAAGGAATTGACATTCATTTGCATGAATCTGGAAAATCTGGTCAAGATACCATCGAATATTTAATTAAAAAAGTAAACGAAAACCCTGTTTTAAAAGGTAAAACTTTTGTGAGTCATGCCTTTGCTTTGGCTTCATTAGATAAAAATAATCAGGAAGCTATCGCAGAAAAATTAGCGGATGCGAAAGTTGGTATTGTTTCTACCATTCCTCTTAGCGGATCAATGCCTATTCCTACTCTTCTGAAACATGGCGTAACGGTAATGACAGGAAACGACAGCATCGTAGATTATTGGAACACATTTGGAACGGGCAGTGTATTGCAAAAGGCAAATGTGGCTGCACAAATATATGGGCAAAGCTCTGAATTCGGTTTGTCTCGAATGTTGAAGTTAGCAACTGCAGGTCCAACCTTTAGATGACAAAGGTATGCAGCAATGGCCCAAAATAGGTGATGAGGCGAATATTGTTTTAATTGATGCTAGTTGCTCTGCAGAAGCAGTTTCAAGAATTTCACCGATAAAATCATTGATTTATAAAGGAAATATTGTGTATTAATTTAAATCGAAGAAAATGAAATTGCTTGTTTTAGCCTTGGGTTTGATGCTCAGCTCTTATCAGGCTTCACCCGTAGAAAATCTGAGAATAGAAATGACGAATGAAAAAGATATTTTAAAAGCCGTTCAGGAAAACAATATTGATGCAGCTGCAAAAGAGTTGCAGAACGGTGCGAGTGTCAATACAACAGACAAAAGCAAACGTTCCTTATTGCTTATTGCTACAAATAACAAAAATGTTGAAATGGCAAAACTTTTAGTAAAGCATGGTGCAAATGTTAATCAGCAAGCGGATAACTTGGATAGTCCGTTTTTGTATGCTGGAGCAAGCGGACAAACCGAATTGCTGAAATTATTTTTAGCTAATGGAGCCCGTTTCGATGTTTTTAATCGATATAATGGTTCAGCTTTAATTCCAGCTTGCGAACGTGGGCACGTAGAAACGGTGCGACTGCTGGCAAACACAAAAGGTTTTCCTATAAATCATATTAATCGTTTGGGATGGACAGGATTGATGGAAGCCGTTGTGTTAGGAGATGGAACTAAAAAATACCAAGAGATTATTCAGATATTAAAAGATGCAGGTGCAAAAATGGATATTTCGGATCACGATGGCATAACACCTTTGCAACACGCAGAAAATTTAGGATTTAAAGAAATTGCAAAGATTATTAGATCATAATATTTAAGTATGGTATTGAAATCACTTAGTTGTAGTTGCAAATAAATAATTTAAAAAATAAACATAAACATAAAGGAGCTCTTGAAGCTCCTTTTTTTATTTCCACTTCAAGCTCTTGATCTAGATCAAGTTTTTACTTATTTCTAATCAATGTACAGGTTTTGGATTAGACGCAACTTTGTAATGTTCAAAAGAAACAAACATTATAAAATTAAAAATCAAGTCAAAACAACCATTAAAAAGAATATTATGAAAGCTTCAATTGTAAATTTAAATTCAGAAAACGAGAAATTAATCCGAAAACTTTATAGTGTGGCAGAAAGTCAAGATGCAAAAGCATTTACAGAGCTTTTTGCAGATGACGGTTATTTTTGGGATGTATCTGGGGGAACCAAATATTATGGAGAAGATATAGGAAAGACTGTCGATGTTTATGCAACCGCTTTTCCAGATATGCATAGAGAACTATATGAACTTTATGTATTGGACGATCAAAATACGGTAATAGTGGAGTTATCGCTAAACGGAACACATAAAGGACCGTTACAGTTTTCATCAGGAACAATTGATCCGACGGGAAAAACAATAGAAGTACCATGTTGTGATGTTTTTAAAATCGAAAACGGAAAAATAAAGTCTTTCCATTGTTATAGTGCAGGAACAGTGCTTTTAGGTCAGTTAGGAATTTTTTAATTTAAATATTGAAATAATGAAAGATATAATAGAGCTATTAAATTGGAGGTACGCAACCAAAAGAATGACAGGAGAGAAAGTGCCAGAAAATCAAATTGACATCATTTTAGAAGCGTCTCATTTGGCTCCTTCGGGAATAGGACTGCAGCCGTATGAGATTATTGTGGTCACTGATCCGGAAATTAAAAAGCAGATTTTGCCTATTGCAATGAATCAGGCTCCAGTTACTGAATCATCACATCTTTTGATCTTCGCAGTTTGGGATCAATATACAGAGGAAAGAATCGATAAAGTTTTTGATCATTTAATTGCTAAGCGAAATACTGACTCCACTTCTTATGAGAGACAGAGGAATTTTGCCAAACAGTTTTTCGGAAATAAAAGTATTGAAGAGAATTTTCATCACGCCGCAAAACAGGCTCATATAGCTTTAGGTATGTCTATTATTGCTGCGGCGTCGCAAGGAATTGACACAACACCAATGGAAGGTTTTGATGCTGCCAGTTTGGATGCGTTCTTCGATTTACCTTCTAAAGGCCTTAGGAGCTCCATGCTTTTAGCTGTAGGGTATCGAGATATAGAAAACGATTGGAATCTTAAGAATGAAAAAGTGCGTAAACCTTTTGAAGATTTTGTCACATATATATAAGATGATGTTTCGAAATTGATTTAATAATTAAAAATGAACCGAAATGAAAAATAATATTGAAGTAGGAACTTCTACAAGTCACGACAAAACACAAACGACGGAAATAACTGTGAGTGCTTATTATAAAGTTCATCCAGAGGATAGGCAGATTTTTATAGATGCAGTTATTCCTGAAATGATTGCTGCGAATAAATTGGAAGGTTGTATTTATTATGCCTTCTCACAGGATTTGAGAGATGGGAATACTTTTCATCTTTTGGAAGGATGGAGAGATCAAGAAGCATATGAGCGTCACGAAAATTCGGAAACATTTTTAACTGCATTAAGTACAGTGGTGAGGGAAGTGAGAATATTGGATAGAGAAGGAGTGCGTTATGACATATTGAAAATGCATATTGACGACCCAAGAGGAAAAGTTTCATAATCTGAGAATAGATTTTCGAAAGAGAAAAACAACGGGATTGCCTTTTTGAGCATTATCTTGTAATAAAAATGGAGTTATTGCGATAATTAACTTTAAGTTTTTGCGGAAGAAAGAATGTTTTCAATGTTTCATAATAGGACATTTTTACTAAAAAGTATGTTAAAGTAAGAAAAGTCTTTGTTTTTTTGTAAAAGTTTTAAAATTTAAATTTAATGTTATCAATGAGTTATGAAAAAGATTGGAAAAAGATTGAAAAAAACTCGTTGAAGAAGCTTGAAAATCTAAATAAAGGTTCTACTTTTGCACCCGCAACAGCGAAAAACGTTCCTAAAAATACTGAGAGAAAAACGGAAGAAATGAGACGAAAAAAAAGTTTCAAAATTTTTCAGGTTTTGCTTGCAGGAAACAAAAAGAATTTTTAGTTTTGCACCCGCTTTGAGAAACAAGCGATGAAGGAATAAAAGACACGTTCGTAGATATATTGAATTGACAGCCGTCCCGCTTAACAGCGGGACAAAAGAAATAAGAGCAGTAGAATCGAGAGATTCGAAAAAGAACCGATAGAAGGCGTCGAATATATAATATTAAAATATACGATGAAGAGTTTGATCCTGGCTCAGGATGAACGCTAGCGGCAGGCTTAACACATGCAAGTCGAGGGGTAGGGTTCTTCGGAACCTGAGACCGGCGCACGGGTGCGTAACGCGTATGCAATCTGCCTTTCACAGAGGAATAGCCCAGAGAAATTTGGATTAATGCCTCATAGCATTGGGTAAGGGCATCCTTTTCCAATTAAAGTCACAACGGTGAAAGATGAGCATGCGTCCCATTAGCTAGTTGGTAAGGTAACGGCTTACCAAGGCGACGATGGGTAGGGGTCCTGAGAGGGAGATCCCCCACACTGGTACTGAGACACGGACCAGACTCCTACGGGAGGCAGCAGTGAGGAATATTGGTCAATGGGCGCAAGCCTGAACCAGCCATGCCGCGTGCAGGATGACGGTCCTATGGATTGTAAACTGCTTTTGTACGGGAAGAAACACTCCCTCGTGAGGGAGCTTGACGGTACCGTAAGAATAAGGATCGGCTAACTCCGTGCCAGCAGCCGCGGTAATACGGAGGATCCAAGCGTTATCCGGAATCATTGGGTTTAAAGGGTCCGTAGGCGGTCTTGTAAGTCAGTGGTGAAAGCCCATCGCTCAACGGTGGAACGGCCATTGATACTGCAGGACTTGAATTACTGGGAAGCAACTAGAATATGTAGTGTAGCGGTGAAATGCTTAGAGATTACATGGAATACCAATTGCGAAGGCAGGTTGCTACCGGTGGATTGACGCTGATGGACGAAAGCGTGGGTAGCGAACAGGATTAGATACCCTGGTAGTCCACGCCGTAAACGATGGATACTAGCTGTTGGGCGCAAGTTCAGTGGCTAAGCGAAAGTGATAAGTATCCCACCTGGGGAGTACGAACGCAAGTTTGAAACTCAAAGGAATTGACGGGGGCCCGCACAAGCGGTGGAGCATGTGGTTTAATTCGATGATACGCGAGGAACCTTACCAAGGCTTAAATGCAGACTGACCGATTTGGAAACAGATCTTTCGCAAGACAGTTTACAAGGTGCTGCATGGTTGTCGTCAGCTCGTGCCGTGAGGTGTCAGGTTAAGTCCTATAACGAGCGCAACCCCTGTTGTTAGTTGCCAGCGAGTAGTGTCGGGAACTCTAACAAGACTGCCAGTGCAAACTGTGAGGAAGGTGGGGATGACGTCAAATCATCACGGCCCTTACGCCTTGGGCTACACACGTGCTACAATGGCCGGTACAGAGAGCAGCCACCCCGCGAGGGGGAGCGAATCTATAAAGCCGGTCACAGTTCGGATCGGAGTCTGCAACTCGACTCCGTGAAGCTGGAATCGCTAGTAATCGGATATCAGCCATGATCCGGTGAATACGTTCCCGGGCCTTGTACACACCGCCCGTCAAGCCATGGAAGCTGGGGGTGCCTGAAGTCGGTGACCGCAAGGAGCTGCCTAGGGTAAAACTGGTAACTAGGGCTAAGTCGTAACAAGGTAGCCGTACCGGAAGGTGCGGCTGGAACACCTCCTTTCTAGAGCCCGAGTGTTAGCCGTTGGGCACGCTTGGGAAATAAGATGCCGACAGAGGTTCGGAATCCCGAAATTGTATTGCTCTTGCTGTTAATTTAAAAAAAAATGATAAGGAATCAAGAAGACAGAGTCTCGTAGCTCAGCTGGTTAGAGTACTACACTGATAATGTAGGGGTCGGCAGTTCGAGTCTGCCCGGGACTACTAAAAACCTGATTCAGGAAATTCTAGAGGTTATAATCCTTATTTTTTGGAATTTGGAATTTAAAAATTTGGAATTTTAAAAAAAATGGGGGATTAGCTCAGCTGGCTAGAGCGCCTGCCTTGCACGCAGGAGGTCAACGGTTCGACTCCGTTATTCTCCACGGAAGCGTAAGCTTTAAAGTTCATTGACATATTGGGATAAGAAAATAATAAGAAAGTAGAAAGCGTTTTTCTTAAGCGAAAGCATAAGGAAAACAAAACAAAACGGATCATATTAAATTATGATTTGGTGCAATAAGCAAAATAAGGGCGCATGGGGAATGCCTAGGCTCTCAGAGGCGATGAAGGACGTGATAAGCTGCGAAAAGCTGCGGGGACGGGCACACACCGATCGATCCGCAGGTATCCGAATGGGGCAACCCGCTATATTGAAGATATAGCACACCGATAGGTGGGCAAACCCGCTGAACTGAAACATCTAAGTAGGCGGAGGAGAAGAAAACAAAAGTGATTCCGTAAGTAGTGGCGAGCGAACGCGGATTAGCCCAAACCAGCATTGTTACGGCCTTGCTGGGGTTGTAGGACCGCGATATTTCATGCGCAAGGAACCGGAAGCTTCTGGAAAGGAGCGCCATAGAGGGTGACAGCCCCGTATGGGCAACGAGCGTAATGGATAGCGGTATCCTGAGTAGGGCGGGGCACGTGAAACCCTGTCTGAATTCGGCGGGACCATCCGCTAAGGCTAAATACTCCTGAGAGACCGATAGTGAACCAGTACCGTGAGGGAAAGGTGAAAAGAACCGTGAATAACGGAGTGAAATAGATCCTGAAACCATGCGCTTACAAGCGGTCGGAGCCCTTTCGTGGGGTGACGGCGTGCCTTTTGCATAATGAGCCTACGAGTTAACGCTGCTGGCAAGGATAAGTGGTTAAGCCATGGATCCGCAGCGAAAGCGAGTCTGAATAGGGCGCTTTAGTCAGTAGTGTTAGACGCGAAACCGTGTGATCTACCCATGGGCAGGTTGAAGCTGTGGTAACACACAGTGGAGGACCGAACCGGTTGACGTTGAAAAGTCTTCGGATGACCTGTGGGTAGGGGTGAAAGGCCAATCAAACTCGGAAATAGCTCGTACTCCCCGAAATGCATTTAGGTGCAGCGCTGAGGATAGTTATATAGAGGTAGAGCTACTGATTGGATGCGGGGGCTTCACCGCCTACCAATTCCTGACAAACTCCGAATGCTATATAATGTTTCCCAGCAGTGAGGGCTTGGGTGCTAAGGTCCAAGTCCGAGAGGGAAAGAACCCAGACCATCAGCTAAGGTCCCCAAATATATGCTAAGTTGAAAGAACGAGGTTTGTCTGCCCAGACAGCTAGGATGTTGGCTTGGAAGCAGCCATTCATTTAAAGAGTGCGTAACAGCTCACTAGTCGAGCGGACGAGCATGGATAATAATCGGGCATAAGCATATTACCGAAGCTATGGATTTTGCAGTGATGCAAAGTGGTAGGGGAGCATTCTGACAGGGCAGAAGGTGTATCGTAAGGTATGCTGGACCGGTCAGAAAAGAAAATGTAGGCATAAGTAACGATAATGCGGGCGAGAAACCCGCACACCGAAAAACTAAGGTTTCCACAGCTATGCTAATCAGCTGTGGGTTAGTCTGGACCTAAGGCGAACCCGAAAGGGACAGTCGATGGCCAACGGGTTAATATTCCCGTACTTCTTATTGCTGTGATGGGGTGACGGAGTGATGAAAGCGCCGCGAACTGACGGAATAGTTCGTTGAAGTACCTACCTATAAGAGATGCAGGCAAATCCACATCTTTTGGGGAAATACGATAGTACTCGGAGTCTTCGGACAAAGAGATAGTGCGCCTAAGGGCTTCCAAGAAAAACCTCTAAACTTCAGGCAGTAAGAACCAGTACCGTAAACCGACACAGGTAGTTGAGGAGAGAATCCTAAGGTGCTCGAGAGATTCATGGCTAAGGAATTAGGCAAAATAGACCTGTAACTTCGGGAGAAAGGTCGCCCCGAGCAATCGGGGCCGCAGTGAAGAGGTCCAGGCGACTGTTTATCAAAAACACAGGGCTCTGCAAAATCGCAAGATGAAGTATAGGGCCTGACACCTGCCCGGTGCTGGAAGGTTAAGAGGAGATGTTATCTTCGGAGAAGCATTGAATTGAAGCCCCAGTAAACGGCGGCCGTAACTATAACGGTCCTAAGGTAGCGAAATTCCTTGTCGGGTAAGTTCCGACCTGCACGAATGGTGTAACGATCTGGACACTGTCTCAGCCATGAGCTCGGTGAAATTGTAGTAACGGTGAAGATGCCGTTTACCCGCAGTGGGACGAAAAGACCCTGTGCACCTTTACTATAGCTTAGTATTGACCTTGGATAAATGATGTGTAGGATAGGTTGGAGACTGTGAAGGGGCGTCGCCAGGCGCTTTGGAGTCATTGTTGAAATACAACCCTTTGTTTATCTGAGGCCTAACCCCGCGATGTGGGGGACAGTGCTTGGTGGGTAGTTTGACTGGGGTGGTCGCCTCCAAAAGAGTAACGGAGGCTTCTAAAGGTTCCCTCAGCACGCTTGGTAACCGTGCGTAGAGTGCAATGGCATAAGGGAGCTTGACTGAGAGACATACAGGTCGATCAGGTACGAAAGTAGAGCATAGTGATCCGGTGGTTCCGCATGGAAGGGCCATCGCTCAAAGGATAAAAGGTACGCCGGGGATAACAGGCTGATCTCCCCCAAGAGCTCATATCGACGGGGGGGTTTGGCACCTCGATGTCGGCTCGTCACATCCTGGGGCTGGAGAAGGTCCCAAGGGTTGGGCTGTTCGCCCATTAAAGTGGCACGCGAGCTGGGTTCAGAACGTCGTGAGACAGTTCGGTCTCTATCTACTGCGGGCGTTAGAAATTTGAGTGGATCTGATTCTAGTACGAGAGGACCGAATTGGACAAACCTCTAGTGTATCTGTTGTCCCGCCAGGGGCACCGCAGAGTAGCTACGTTTGGAAGGGATAAGCGCTGAAAGCATATAAGCGCGAAACCCACCACAAGATGAGATTTCTTTTAAGGATCGTGGAAGATGACCACGTTGATAGGCTACAGATGTAAAGGCAGTAATGTCATAGTCGAGTAGTACTAATAATCCGTAAGCTTATGCACACCCTTTTCCTCCCGAGCAATCGGGAGGAGAGAACTTTCTAAAAAAAAGCTTTTATGTTTCTTTATCCCAGTATGTTAAAATATTGTTTGATTGATAATTAATAATTTATAATTAACAATTAAAAAGATTGCCCAAAGCAATTATAACTTCTTAAGGTGGTTATTGCGGCGGGGCTCACCTCTTCCCATCCCGAACAGAGAAGTTAAGCCCGCCTGCGCAGATGGTACTGCAGTTATGTGGGAGAGTATGTCGTCGCCTTTCTTTTGAAAAACCCTGTCCGAATCGGACGGGGTTTTCTGTTTTATGCCGGTTTTGGAAACTTCCAATCCGGATTTGAAAAAAATAGGAAATCGGATGGGCTTTTCTGTTTTCCGGATGGAAACCCAGCTTGGATAAAAGATAAAAGATAAAAGATAAAAGATAGAAGATAGAAGATAGAAGATAGAAGATAGAAGATAGAAGATAGAAGATAGAGCTAGATGTTTGTAAGGGCATTTTAGCTCTTTTTTGTATAGAATATTTGAAACATTCAATTTAAACTTGCTTTAGATTGTCTAAACTAAATTAGAAATAGACAATTAAGGTTTTTGTTTTTTTTCAAAAGTTTAATAAACAGTTTATTTTTGTAAGTTATTGGTATTTAATATTTAAGTTGTTTTTTGATGCCCTCTTATTTGCTAAATTAGTAAATATTAATACTAAAACACTTACTATGAGAAATGAATTACTGTGCTTGGCTTTGTGACTTGCTTTATTTTCTTGCAAAGAGAAGACTGCTAAAACCGACACAGCACAATTAGAAAATGGTGCTGTAAGTAAGCCGTTAGCAAATCAGCCTGTGCTTCGTGAAAAGGTTTTGAGTGCAGCTGAACAGAATGCACTTACGCCAGATTTGGTGATTACTACTCTTAAGGATGGCAATAAGCGTTTTATTAACAACGATCTTACCTTGCGCGACCATTCTTCCATGGTGCGAAATGCTATTGAAGGACAGTTTCCTAAAGCAGTAGTGCTGTCATGTCTTGATAGTCGTATTCCTGTTGAGGATGTCTTTGATCGTGGTATCGGAGATATATTTGTTGCAAGAGTGGCTGGAAATTTCTCTAATACGGATATTTTGGGAAGTCTTGAATTTGGCTGTAAAGTTTCGGGGGCAAAAGTTATACTTGTACTAGGTCATGAGTCGTGTGGTGCTGTTAAAGGGGCAATAGACAATGTTCAATTGGGGAATATTACACCTATGCTCGCTAACATTAAGCCAGCTATTGCCCGAGTAAAGGACTTTAAAGGGGAAAAATCTTCAAAAGATGCAGCATATGTAGAAGCAGTAGCAAAGGAAAATGTATTGCATACTATCGAAACTATCAAAGCTAAAAGTTCGATACTTAAAGAGATGCAGGATAAAGGAGAGATAAGAATAATCGGAGGATATTATGATCTTCATACTGGTCAAGTTGAATTTTTGTAAATAGTTTATATGAGGTACTTTTTTGATGTTTTTATATTTGATTTTGGAAGAAAAGGAAAGCTTCTAGTGTTCCTGTTTTTCTGCAGTTTTTTTGTTTCTGCTCAGACCGACAACACTTTTACGGGGTGGGGAGCCGTTTTTGCTTCTTATAAACTGAATGAGAAGTTTAGTATTCATTTTGATGGACAATTGAGGAGTACCGATGAATTGGAGCACGTGCAAAGCTTTATAATACGCCCAGGATTAAATTATCATGCTTCTAAAAATATTGTATTAACCATAGGGTATGCTTATGTAGGAAATCGGCGTGTTGTAGAAATGGTTTCTGATATGGTGCCTGAACATCGTATATGGGAGCAGTTTATTTATAATCAAAGATTTAAAGGTGGTCATTTTACTTCATTACAGCATCGTATTAGATTGGAAGAGCGATTTATTGGTAAATCTTATTTGAAAAATGGATCATTGGTAAATGACGGTTCTGAGTTTTCTCTACGTTTACGTTATTTTCTGCGAACCATCTTTCCATTACAACAAACCGAAAATTTTACCGATGGCGCTTTTGTGTCACTGCAAGATGAACTTTTTGTAAATCTTGATAACGCACCAACATTAACCAATGGAGGATTTTTTGATCAGAATAGAGCCTATACCTCTTTGGGATGGCGTTTTAATCCAAAATTTGATTTAGAAGTTGGTTATATGTATCAATATATAAACGGCAGGAATGTCAATGTAAACAACAATATTATTCAATTAGCCGCGTATTTGAGGCTTTAGTTTTCTTTTTTATTTCACGTAAGAATATTATAAAAAAACGATAATTTTTAATAATCAATGATTAAATAGTATGGAGAATATTGCACAAAAGTTAAAAAAGCTTGGGGAGGAAAATGGTAATCCATGTATTACAATTTCATTTAATACGCATCGTACACATCCGGACAATGAACAAGATCGAATTCTTCTTAAGAAATTTATTAAAGATGCTGAAGAATTAGTGATTGAAAAGCATGGTAAACGTCCTGGAGCTGAATTATTGGATAAGCTTTCTCGAATAACAGATGAAATTGATATAAATGCTAATTTAGAAAGTCTTCATATTTTTATTTCTGAAAATACAGAGGAAGTTATTAGAAGTATTTGGAATGTTCAAGAGAATGAAGTGTATCTAGGAGATCATTTTATGATTCGTCCTCTAATTAAAGCGTCAAATAGGATGGAAGAGTATTTTATTCTTGTCTTATCGGCTGGGGGAGTGCAGCTTTATGAGGCAGTGACAGAAAATATCGTAGGAGAAGTTAGAAATGAAGATTTTCCTTTTGCTAAAACACCACATTATATAACACATGCCGATAAAGCAAGTGATGCAAAACAAGGAGATAATATGTTGAGAGAGTACTTTAATAAAGTGGATAAAGCTCTTATCAAGGCTGTAAAGCAAAATAAGCAAGAAGTGGTAGTAGCAGCAACACGTAGTAATTTTGATCTTTTGAAGCAAGTTGCTGATCTGCCGGAGATTTATAAAACGCATGTAGATTTGAATTACAACGAATCTAAACCACATCAATTAAGCGAGGCTGCTTGGAAAGAAGTGAAAGAATTGCTTTTTGAAAATCGCACTAAAGCTATAGCGGAGGTTCAAGATGCTGTAGGCGCAGGAGGTGTAATTACTGATTTGCAGGAAATTTACCAGGCGGCTATAAATGGTAGGGGAGAGCTTTTGGTTGTAAATCAAGATTATTCTCAACCTGCAGTAAAATTAGATCAAGAGAAATTGCTTATTACTGATGATTTAAATCTTCCTGATATAGAAAAAGATATTATTAGCTTTATCTCTTGGAAAGTTACCTCTCAAGGCGGAAGAGTCATTTATACCAGACAGGAAGAATTAAATGATTTAGGAAAAATAGCTTTGAAAGTAAGGTATTAAGTTAGTTTTATTATTTAACACTAAATAGAGCCTGAGAGTATAAATTCTCGGGCTTTTTTATGGAATCTCTATTTCTTTTTAATAGTAAAGGTGTGATTATCTTTAAAAATGGAAAAAAAGATATTTCTAAGATATTATTCTTCTTTTTAAAAATGCGTTGCAATAAAGTAAGGAAAGGAAAATTAGATTAAAATAGGCAACCGATTGTTTATTCGGCTTCTTTTAAAGTTAAAATTTTGTTTTCCGAGCTTGAAATAACACAAAATTAGCTGTTTGTTTTTGTTTTAATAGTATTATTTTTTCAAAATAAGTTTTTTTTACCCTATTTTGAATTAAACCCCTTTTTATTTTTTCGATAATTTTAAAGCTGTAATTTATCTTTTTTAAGGAGATTAAGCAGCTGTCTATTGATTTATATTCAAATAATTTAAACTTAAAATATGGTTAATGTTTTTTTATGCGTTATTTTTTGAATAATAATTAAATAAATAATTACACAACCGATTGTTTTTTTAAAAAAAGATATATATTTGTTCTAAGAACTTAGTGTTTTTTGAAAGTAAGTTCTACAAGCTAACTAAACCATAAACCATATTTTAATTATTTAAATCAATTTTTATGACTAACTTTTTTGTTACAAGTCAATCAAAGCTTCTCAATAGCTTTGGTTTTTTGATCTTAATGTTTGTCTTTTCGATTCATTCGAATGCACAGACCACAGTCACGGGAACAGTTTCAGATGATAAGGGGCCAATTCCTGGTGTTAACGTAAATGTAAAAGGAACCAAAAGTGGTGTTAGCACTGGTTTCGATGGGACTTATTCTATTGAAGTACCTTCAAATGGTGTACTTGTTTTTAGTTTTTTGGGTTTTACAAGCCGTGAAATTGGAGTCAATGGACAGAAAAAAATTAATGTAACGCTACAGGAAGATTCCAATAATTTGAAAGAAGTTGTAGTGATTGGATATGGAGCGCAACGTAAAGAAGCGGTTACAGGTTCTGTTGCTTCGATTAAAGGAAGCGAAATACGAGAGGTTCCTTCTGCAAACATTACCCAGTCAATGCAGGGACGTCTTCCAGGTGTTCAGATTACACAGACTTCTACTAAACCGGGTGCGGCTATGCAGATTCGTATTCGTGGAACACGTTCATTAACAGCTAGTAATGATCCTCTCGTGGTGCTTGATGGTATTCCTTTTTCTGGAACTCTAGCAGATATTAGCCCTGAAGATATTAAAAGTGTTGATATATTAAAAGATGCATCTGCTACGGCTATTTATGGATCTCGAGGTGCAAACGGGGTAATTTTGGTTACAAGTAATAGAGGAACTAAAGGACAGAGAACTTCAATCGCTTATAATACCTATACTGGATATAAAACCGCTGTAAAATATCCTATGATGGAAGGGCCTAAATATGTTGAATTTCGTAAGCTAGCAGGAAAAAATCTTGTTAACGGAATTGATGAAGCTGATGATGTCAATACAGATTGGCAAGATCTGTTTTATAGAACGGGTATTGTAACGAATCATGATATTGCGGTTACAGGGGGAACAGAAAATGGAAATTATAATGTTGGTGTGAATTATTATAAAGATGAAGCTGTAATTCCGGGATCGGAATATAATAGATATTCGATTCGTGCAGCTTTAGATCAGGAAATCGGTATTTTTAAGATTGGATTTTCTTCCAATAATAATTACAGTATAACTGATGGTGCAAGTCTTGGAATGTACGGTGTTTTAAGTATGTCTCCAATTGCTAATCCGTATAATGAGGATGGATCGTTAAAAAGAACGGTAAAAATGCCGCAAGACGAAAATTGGGTATACACAAGAGAAAGCATGAGAAATCTGGGTGATAAGTGGGCAGATAGTAACAAAGCTTTTGGTTCTTACAATTCTATTTATGGTGAATTAAAAATACCAGCAATCGACGGGTTAAAAGCTCGTGTGAATTTGGGAGGGAATTACAGAACTAGCAATTCTGGCACCTATACTGGTATTGGGGTTTTTAATTCCAATCCGGATAATCCAAATGTGGCTTCTATTGGTAATTCGCAATCTACAAGCTGGACGGTAGAAACGTTATTGACTTATGATCATACCTTTTCTCAAAAGCACAAAATAAATGCGTTGGCTATGTATTCATCAGCACAGGATACGTACAATAGTTCCTTAATTTCAAGAAGAAATATCGCAGGAGATAGCTTTCAATATTTTAATTTAGGTCAGACTTCAACAGGAGATAATGATGATATTACTATAAATAACGGTAATCAGACGTATACTCAAAGTGGTTTGATTTCGTATATGGCTCGTGCAATGTATTCATATGCAGATCGCTACATGATAAGCGCCACGGTACGTTCGGATGCTTCTTCGCGCTTGGCTCCTTCTAATCAATGGCACACGTATCCAGCATTCTCAGTGGGATGGAATATTAATAAGGAATCTTTTATGAAGAATGTAACATGGATAAATGCATTAAAGCTTAGAGGAGGTTACGGGCAAACTTCAAATCAATCTGTGGCACCTTATGCTACCCTTGGAAATTTGAGTACAAGACCTTATAATTTTGGAGCGACAAATGCAACAGGTTATTACGTATCAACATTGCCAAACCCTGAGCTAGGTTGGGAGTATTCTATTACGACAAATTTCGGACTTGATTTTTCTCTTTTTAATAACCGATTATCTGGAACGGCGGAATATTATACTACAGACACAAAAGATCTTTTGTTGAGTGTTAATCTTCCTGTAACTTCTGGTGTTAGTTCGTATGTAGGAAATGTAGGGTCAACTCAGAATAAAGGTTGGGAGTTAAGTCTGAATGGCGTACTTCTAGATAATTATAATGGATGGACTTGGGAAGCTGGTGTTAACTTCTACAGCAATAAAAACAAGTTAGTATCTCTTGCTTCAGGTATGACTGAAGATCAAAATAACTGGTGGTTTGTTGGAAAACCTCTTAATGTAATTTACGATTATAAGAAAATAGGCCTTTGGCAAACCGATGCTGAGGCAAAACAATATGAAGGGCCTGCAGGTCAAGCGGGTATGATAAGAGTGGCTTATACAGGCGATTACAATGCTGATGGAACGCCAACCAGATTGATTGGAGCAGCAGATAGACAGGTTTTAAATGCTGATCCAGATTTACAAGGAGGTTTTAACACTAGAGTGGCATATAAAAACTTTGATTTAAGTGTTGTAGGTCTTTTTCAAAGCGGAGGTATTTTGAACAGTACACTTTATGGCTCTAATGGATACTTAAATATCAATGATGGAAGACGTGGACAAATTGATGTTGATTATTGGACACCAGAAAATACGGATGCGCAATTTCCAAAACCAGGTGGTCCAACAGAAAGCAACAACCCAAAATATGGTTCTACTTTAGGTTATTTTGATGGTTCATTTGTTAAGCTAAAAACAATTACGCTTGGATACAGTTTGGATAAGCAATGGATCAAGAGTGCGGGAATGGAAAAATTAAAACTTTACTGTACGATACAAAATCCATGGGTAATATATTCTCCTTACCATAAAGTATCAGGAATGGATCCTGAGACAAACTCATATGCAAATGATGGAACAAATATGGCTGTAGCTTATTCAGGAAACTTAAGCCGTTTATTAACCGTGGGATATAATACGCCTCAGTCGCGCAATTTGATTTTGGGACTTAGTATAATTTTTTAAAAAGACAGTAATGAGACATAGTATAGTAAAAAAGTGTATTGTAACGGCATTTGCTTCAATTTTTTTGGTAGGATGTTCGGATAATATTTTGGAAGAAAAGCCGAGAGCAATTTTTACCCCAGATTATTTTTCTACTAAGGAAGGTGTAATGGGAGGAATAACATCGATGTATGGTCACCTGAGATATATGTATGGAAGTGGTTATTTCTTAAACACAGGACAAATTGCAACTGATGAGTCAACTTGGGGACAGAATTCGGATGGGAATGTAAAGAACTTAGACTTTTCAGGAGTTGGTGTGATTAGTGCTCAGACCAGTAACACAGGTATAGTATGGGGGGCTACTTTTCCAAATATTAATACAGCAAGTGGTGTAATAGAAAATGCTTCTAAAATTGGAGACATATCTCCGGCATTAATTGCAGAAGCAAGATTTTTCAGAGCTTTTGATTATTTCTTGTTGGTTCAGACTTTTGGTGGTGTACCGTTGGATTTAGGAGCAGGCGAATTGAGATTTAATTCTTCTACCGTACGAACTTCTGTTCGTAATACAGTTCCTGAAGTGTACAGTAAGGCGATCTTCCCGGATTTAAAAAAGGCTATAGAAGATTTACCTGTTTCTGGACGTGTAACAGGAGGGCTCACTAAAACTGCAGCACGTTTTTATTTGGCTAAAGCATATCTGACATTTGCATGGTGGCTTGAAAACCCAAATAATATTCCGACTTACCCAGCAAGTGATCGTAAAGATTTAGATGGGCATGATGCTGCTTGGTATTACCAGCAAGCTTATGATGTGGCAGTAGAAGCAATTAATAATCCAGGTCCTTTTGGATTAGTTTCTTCTTTTTATGAATTAAGTGTAGGAAAGAATGACCGTAATAAAGAGATGCTATTATATGCGGATCATACAGAAACCAGTTCGCTTTATAATGGTGGTGATCTTAGTTACAGTGGAGGAGGTTTTAGTACCGATTATTTTGCAGGATGGTTTGGACAGTTTAATTATACCGGAGTAAGAAGTTCGTCTAGCAAAAGCAGTTGGGCGGCAGTAAGTTCGGTACAACGTGAAGCAGAACAGCATTTGGGTAGGCCTTGGACCATGTTGGCGCCTCCTATTGATGTATTTAAAAAGACATTTGCAGACAAAGTAAATGATTCGAGATATGACGGTACCTTTACCACGGTATATCGTGGAAACTGGGCAAAAGCAGGAATTACTGCACCAGTGTTATACAATGCAAATTATCTTCCGATTGCAAATGGAGATGCAGTAGTTACTTTTTTAAATGATGACACTCCTGGAATTGATTATTCGAACTCAGTATTTAATAGTTCAATTGGAGCAGGAGTTTTACCAGGAAGAGCAGATTTTGTAATTGAGCCAAGTGTGATTTCTAGAATATGTTACCCAGGAAACTGGAAATTAGGACCTTATCGAACAGACAACGGAACAGGTTTAGGCTCTCCTAACGGAAGTAGCACTCGTCCGTTTCCGGTAGCTAAGTTTTCAGAATTGTATTTTGTAGCTGCAGAAGCTGCTGTTAAAGGTGCTAGTGTACAAGGAGGAAAAACGGCAAGAGACCTTATCAATGTAATTCGTGCTCGTGCAGGAAAATGGACTTTTGATAATAATGGCAATAAAGTTAAAACGCAGGATAATAGTGCTGCAATGACGGCTGCAACTCCATTGGTTATCGATATTGATTATATCCTAGCAGAACGTTCTAGAGAATATTTTGGAGAAGGATACAGATGGTATGATTTAGTGCGTACACAAAAATGGACACAATACGGAAATTCATTTTCAATTGCGGGAGCTACTAATCCAAACGATTGGAAAGATCATAGTGTTAAGGTAGTTACAAGAACAATTTCGCCTGAAAATTATCTTCGACCAATACCAACAAGTCAGCTTGATGGGATGCAGATGTCGGCAGAAGAAAAGGCAGCTTATCAGAATCCTGGCTATTAGCCATTTTATCATAAGGTTAGTTAAGTTAGTGGAGAGTAGGAGCAAAAGTTTATCTTTTGCTCCTATTTAATTTTTAAGAATTGTCTCGAACATCTAACAAAAGAACTAAGGTTACATGAAATTGACTACATTTAGAGTGGCAAAAAAGTATATTAATTTAAAGTAAAAGATTTATGACTGCTTACAAAACTATCTTTATGGCTGTTTTATGTGTACTGTTTTTTTCTGCATGTAATGATAAAAATAATACAGAAATAGAAAAAGAAGCGCTTAGTGACTATTTAAAAGACACATCTGTAGGCCTAAAAACAGGAGGGATAAAAGTCATAGAAATAAACACTCCAAAAGGAAAGTTTAAGGTTTGGACCAAACGTATTGGAAATAATCCGAAAATAAAACTGCTTTTATTAAATGGAGGACCAGGAGCGACACATGAATATTTTGAATGTATGGAAAGCTTTCTGCCTCAGGAAGGTATCGAATTTATTTATTACGATCAGCTAGGTACTGGGAACTCAGATAATCCGAATGATCCTGCGTTTTGGGATCTAGACCGTTATGTTGAAGAAGTAGATCAAGTGCGCAAAGCTCTTGATCTGGATAAAAGCAATTTCTATTTATTAGGACATTCCTGGGGCGGAATTCTCGCTGCGCAGTATGCTCTTAAATATCAACAGAATTTGAAAGGGCTTATTATTTCCAATATGATGATGAGTGCCATTGATTACGATAAATATGCTGACGAAGTATTGGCAAAGCAGATGGAACCAAAAGTATTGGCAAGGATTAGAGAAATTGAGAAGAATAAAGATTTTGGAAATCCCGAGTATATGCAGTTGCTGTTGCCTCACTTTTATACCAAGCATATATTGCGTCTAGACGCAGATAAATGGCCTGAGCCTGTAAACAGATCCTTTGGCAAAATAAATCAATCTTTATATGTTACCATGCAGGGACCAAGCGAATTTGGGTTATCAGGGAAGCTTGAAAAATGGGATGTTAAAAAAGAGCTTCCAAAACTAACGGTTCCAACATTGTCTATAGGCGCTAAGTATGACACTATGGATCCAGAACACATGAAATGGATTGCATCACAAGTAAAAAATGGCACTTATCTGTATTGCCCTAATGGTAGTCATATGAGCATGTACGACGATCAGGATATTTACATGAAGGGATTGATTCAATTTTTGAAGGATACAGATGCTAATAAACAGAAAACATTTTGAATTAAAGACTTACTATGCCCAGAGCCAGAAATTATTTCTGGTTTTTTTATGTCAATTTTTGATGATAATGTTTTTGTCGCAATTAAAATATGAAAGTAGATTTTGTGTTTTTAATGCGTTGTTATATAGTTTTTTATGAATTGAAATTTTACAAATTATAATATTGAATCTTATAAAATAGAAAGAACAAATACATCGTATTTTCATAATGAAAAAGCCTTCGATTTTAAATTTTACATCTCATATTTATGAAAATCAATTCTATTTTGAAGATAATAAAAACACTTTCTGTTTTGTTTGTATTTTGCATTTTTATAACAAGTTGTTCTACTTGGAAAGTGGGAAATGCTGGTCAAAAGAAAATTGCTGCTAGAACCTATGTTATAATAGGTGCTTCAAGCGGTATGGGACGCGGTATTGCCGAACAGCTCGGAAAATATAAGGCTAATGTTATTCTTGCGGCGAGACGAACAGAGCTGCTGGAAGAAGTCGCCGATACAATACGCAAATCCGGCGGTAAAGCAGTTGTGGTTACAATGGATATCAGCAAGCAGGAAGATTTGCAGAGAGTGAAAGAAGTGGCTTTAAAAGAATATTCTAAAATTGATGTATGGATCAACATGGCTGGAATTACAGCTGTAGGTCGGTTTTGGGAAGTTCCAATTGAGGATCAAATGCGTGTGATAGATGTCAATTTGAAAGGGTTTTTCTATTCGAGCAGGACAGCGATTGAGCAGTTTATAATACAAAAAGAAGGTACACTTATTAATGTAGCATCCGTTATGGGTGAGATTCCGCTGGCTTATCAGAGTGGTTATTCTGCAACTAAATCGGGCATTCGAAGTTTAGATCTTGCCCTTTCTCAGGAACTGCGTCTCAATGGCTACAATGATATTAAGGTTGTTACGATCGAGCCCTGGGCAGTTGATACTCCTATTTGGCGTCATGCAGCCAATTATACAGGAGTCGAACCGAAAATGGCGATGATGGACGAACCTGAAAAAATTGTTAATGCTGTTTTAAGAAAATCGCTAAGACCAAAAAAAATAGTGCCCGTGGGATGGAAAGCTCAGGTTTCATCGTTCAGTGCAAATGTTTTTCCAAGATTTTCTGAACATTTAGGAGGTAATATGGTTCAAAAATATATGATTGAAACAGGGCCAGAAACACCAAATACACAAGGTTCTATCTACAAACCCATGCCCGAAGGACGCGGTATAGATGATGGCGCAGATGAAAGAATGAAAGAATACAAAAAGAATAAGAAAAAAAAAGACATTAGAAAGTAGAAAATATATTCTAATTCTCCAGCTCTGTTCTAGAAGCAACGAGACGAAAAAGCGGTTCATATTTTTTTATCTGAATGCCAAGATCTTCATCTTGATCGGCAGGTCCTATACTACCTTGCAAACAATATAATTTCTGTTGGTCCAGAAACATAAATTGCAACATTCTTACTTTCATACCTTCGTTTTGATAGTTTACGGATTCCTCCACTTCGATCATTAATCCAGGAGTATCATCAATAATCATAGCCTCTGTACGAATAAGTTTAGTTTGCGGCGATAGAAAAGTCGAAACAGATTTTTCATTTAATTGAATTGCATGCAGTTCTTCTGGCAAATCATAGACCACAATAAGTATTTTTTCAATTCCATTTCCGTGACAGCTCGTAAATTGCTGAATGGTTTCTGGCATTTCTGCTTCTTGAGCGAGCCAACTTTTTGGAACAGGAATTTTTATCGCGATATTATCCGCTTTAGGATGATTTTCCGAAGAAAAAACAGCGACATGTCCATCAGTAATTTCCTGATGGGGCGCATCATGATATTTAAACGAAAGAATTCCTTTTGGAAGCATTGCATTGTTGTGATAATTAGATCTTTCTTTTATTTTTAAAAGAAAATCATGTGCATACTGTTCTTTTTCAATCGGATTTGCAAGCTGAAGATTCAGAAGAGAATCAAGGTGTATGTGTAGCGAATCAATTTGCTGACGGCTAAGTTCTTCTTTTAAAAATTGATTAAGATTTTTTTCAGTTCGCCCAAAAACAATTTTGAGGTCTTTCTCGGTTTCAGAAACTTTAGGCTTAAGATGCGGAAACTGTTGTGCCACTTTTTTAAGTGCAGCGTTCTGTCCTTTAATAAAAGCATAAGTTTCTATTGCAAATGCGACTTTTGCATCATATTTCTGTGAAAAGCATACACAAGAAAATAATAAGATTAAAACGCTGAAATGTCGGGCCATTGTGTTTGAGAAAGTTATGTTGATTTTTACATTTCAAATTTGTTAAAACGCTCACATTATCAGTTACACAATTACAAAGTGTTGTTATACAGTTTCCATGTTCCAAAAAAATATTAAAAAGCTTTTATTTAATTTAACAAAAAGATAAATTAACTTCTTAGGTATTTTTTCTCGGTTGTTTTTCATTTGCTTTTTATCTAAATATGGAAAGAGATCTTTTGAAAATGCCCGATGATGAACTTCAAAAATTAATTTTTGAAGGAAATGACGCTGCGTTCTCAATTATTTTTAACCGCTATTGGAAAAAACTTTATTCTTACGCTTTCAAAATATATAAAGACGAAGCAGTTTGCGAAGATATAGTGCAGGAAATCTTTATAAGTCTGTGGAGAAATACTTCAAATACTGTTATCTTAAACCTTGAGGCTTACCTTTTTAGAGCAGTAAAGTATAAAGTTGCAAATCAGATTAGAAATTTAAAATTTGATCAGCAGCATATTGAAGTTTTAGAAACTATTCCAGATCCAAGTTTCTCCATGAATGACCTGGAATATGTCGACTTTGAGAAAAGTATAAATGACCAAATTAATAAACTAACTCCAAAATGCAGAGAGGTTTTTCTTCTTAGTAGAATTGAGCATTTTACCAACGCCGAAATCGCGGCAAAATTAAACCTGTCTATTCATACCGTAGAGAAACATATTAGCAATGCGCTAAAGCAGCTTCGACTAAGTTCTACGTCTTATAATTATCTTCTTTTTTACTGGGCAGCGTTCTTTTATGTTAACTAAAAAATACTGGTTTTAAGAAAACGTTAAGCCTGCTTTTTCGACTACTTGTTCGATTCAAAAAATGTGACTTGTTTATAAAAGCATATTATTTTGAAAAAAGAAACCTTTTTGCTGTTAGCAGAAAAATACGAAAAAGGTACTTGCACACCTGAAGAAAAAATAGCTGTTGAAGCATTTTTTGATAAGATGCAAAATCAAACATCACATATAGAAAATAACATATCTGATGAAAAAGGTGAGGTAATTCTAAATAAGATATTCTCAGAATTACACGTTAAGCCAAAAAAATATAGTATTCAAAAAGCATTAAAGGTAGCCGCAGTTTTGGTTACTGGACTTACAATTGCGTTTACTGCAGCAAAGTTTGCTTTTAAACCTGCTACAATTACGCAAGTTACTGCCAAAGGAGAAAAGAAAGAGGTTTTCCTAGAAGATGGCAGTGTCATTGTTTTAAACTCAAACAGTAGCGTCACATATCCAGAAGAATTCGAATCGACAAGAAATATAGCACTCGATGGACAAGCTTATTTTAAAGTGTTTAGAGATGTAAAACGACCTTTTGTTGTACAAACTCATGATGTGAAAGTTAGGGTTTTGGGAACTTCATTCGATATTGATTCTTATAAACATCACGACACCAAAGTGAGTGTCATTACAGGAAAAGTGGAAGTGACTTCGCCAACCGGAAAGAAAGTGCAGATTATTAAAAATCAGCAAGCCGATTTGATAAACAATTCTGATTTACAAATTTCTACAGAAAACAGTGATGATAAAATTGCTTGGATTAGCAATACTATTATTCTTAAAAACACGAAACTTTCTGAAACGGTCAAAATAATAGAAAATTGGTACAACGTAGACATTTTTATTGAAGATCAAGAATTGAATAATCTAACCATTTCAGGAAAGTTTAAAGATGAAAAACTAGAAAATGTTCTAGAAAGTATTGCCTATTTGAAACAGCTAAAAATAAATTACACAACTAAAAACCAAATCACTATAAGAAAAAAGAAACCTTAGAAAATAAAAAAAGAAACCCGCTTCCGGTGCAACGGAAACGGGCATTTTAAAACAGACTAAAAATAAAATTTATAGCCTAATAGTAATGAACACGAAACTACAATTTTTTTTCAATAAGTATATAAAGATGAAAAATCTTTACTTAATGATTTTATTAATTTTTTCCTTTAACGGATTTGCTTCAGTCCAATCTGTGAAAGACGTACAAATAAGCCTTAATCTGAAAGATGCTACAATTACAGAATTTTTTAAGGCGGTAGAGCAGAAAACAACTTTTACTTTTGTTTTTGATGAAAAAATATCTGGAACCTCACAACGCATTTCGATTTATGCAGATAAAGAAAGCTTGGATGGAGTGCTGACGAAAATCGCAGCAAAAACAGGATTATCCTTTAGAAAACTAAACAATACAATTACCGTTACGCACAATGCTAGAACACAGATGAATGTGCGCGGAAAAGTATTGGACGAAACTGGTATGCCAATGCCGGGAGTTACAATTCTTGAGAAAGGGACAAAAACCTCAACAATGACTGATATGGAAGGTAATTTCAGCTTTGCTGTAAGTTCTTCTGCTGTTTTAGTTGTTTCTTATATGGGATATATTTCTCAGGAAGTTAACGCAAGTGCTAGTTTAATTACGATAACATTGAAACCAAGTACCAGCGAATTGAACGAAGTTGTCGTAACAGCGTTGGGAATTAAAAGAGAGGAGAAAAAATTAGGATTCTCGCAGCAAACCATAAAAGCGGACAATTTAGCACAAGGCAGACCTAATAACTGGTCGTCTGGTCTTAAAGGTAAGGTTGCAGGGTTAAGTATAATTTCTACAGGTTCAGGACCTTTAAATTCGCAACAGATCGTTCTGAGAGGAAACAGATCTTTAAGTCCAAAAGGAAATTATGCGCTTATTGTTGTTGATGGAGTTCCTGTAAATGCCGAAATGACAACATCTGGTTCTACGAGCGCTTACATGGGAGAAGATTCTCCGATTGATTACGGAAACGGAATTTCGGATCTTAATTTAGATGATATTGATGCCGTAACAGTGCTTAAAGGTGCAGGTGCAACTGCGCTTTACGGTAGCCGTGCAGCAAATGGAGCTTTGATTATTACTACAAAATCAGGGAAGAGAAATAAAGGTTTAGGAATCTCATTTAACACAGGAGCTACTTTTGATGTCATTCAAAGATGGCCAGATTATCAGTATAGCTACGGACAAGGAACAGGTAATTCTCCAGATGCATCTGGTAATCAATACTATTCTTATGGAAATTCTGCAGACGGAACTTCAACTAGCGGAACGAGTAGTGCGTGGGGACCCGCTTTTACAGGACAAAATTTTTACCAATATGATCCTGCTGTAGAAGGTCAATCTGCACAGCGACTTCCATGGCAATCTTATAGAGATAATCGTAAAGATTTCTGGAGAACAGGTGTGACTTTAAACAATAACATTTCTATTCAAGGTGGCGATAGCAAAGGTTCGATGCGTCTTTCATTAGGAAATCAAAAGAATGAGTGGATCATGCCAAATACAGGTTTTGATCGTGTTACAGCGGCTGTTAATGCTAATTATCAGGTTTCTGATAAAATTAAATTGGGAACAACTGTAAATTACAATACCAGAAACAGTGATAATCTTCCTTCTACAGGTTACAACAACGGTTCGATTGCCTATTTCATGATTTTCCAACAACCCAATATTGATTTAAATTGGTACCGTCCGATTTGGGAGAAAGGAAAAGAGCAAATTCAGCAGTTGCATCCTTTCAGTTCTTTTATTGATAATCCGTATTTGATTGCTTATGAAGCTACGAATACATTAGACAGCGATCAGATTGTGGGGAATATTTTTGCCAATATTACTTTGTCTCCAAATTTAGATTTGATGCTCCGTTCTTCTATGAATACGTATAACCAGACCAGAGAGCAAAAAAGACCCTACAGCATCAACAGATATGCGAAAGGTTTTTATGAGAGACAAGATGTTTTTAAACAAGAAATCAATTCAGATTTTTTGCTTACGTATAAAAAAGACTTTGGAAAATTCTCGCTTACTGCTTCGGCTGGAGGAAATGCCATGAATTATGAATACAGAAGAACTGAAGCAGAGGTAACCGGTTTGGTTGTTCCAGGAGTATATAAGCTTTCAAATGGATCAAGCGCGCCAATTTTGACTTTGGGCGATGCTAATAAAAAAATGAACAGTTTGTATGGTTTGGTGTCGATGTCGTATCGCGATATGCTTTTTGTTGACGTGACAGGTAGAAACGATTGGACTAGTACGCTTCCGGTAGAGAACAATTCATTCTTTTATCCGTCAATTAATACTAGTGCGGTACTTTCTGAAATGTTTTCGCTTCCTAAAACAATTGATTTCTTAAAATACAGACTTTCTTTTGCGCAGGTAGGAAATGATACAGAACCGTATAAAACGCAAAAATATTACGGACAAAGCGCTTTTCCAAGTTCTGCACAGACTTTAACGGTTTTATATAATGATCATTTTAAACCTGAAATTACCACAAGTTTTGAGACAGGTTTTGAAATCAGAATGCTTAAAAATAGACTTACAGCTGATGCGACAATATATGAAAGTATAACCAAAAACCAGATTATTGATATTCCAATGGATTTTTCTACAGGTTACAGCGGAGCAGTTTTAAACGGAGGAAAAGTTAGAAACCGTGGAATTGAATTGACTCTTGGCGGGAAAATTATTGAAGCGAAAAACTTTAAATGGACCTCAACTCTAAATTGGTCACGCAATTGGAATAAAGTAATGGAATTGCCAGAAGGAATTGATGGGCAGCAGATAATTGGCACGGGAGGAACAGCTTCTATTATCGCAAAAGTAGGCGGAACTACAAGTGCTATTTACGGTTTTGGTTTCGTAAGATCTCCTGACGGACAGATTGTGTACGATAATGCAGGTCTTCCGGCTTATCCTGAAGAAATACAATACATTGGTGATGCAAGTCCAAAATGGAAAGCAGGTTTAACAAATAGTTTTTCTATTGGAAATTTTACAATGAATGTAACGATCGACGGTCAGTATGGTGGAATTATTTATTCGCAAACGCATCATAAACTTTCTGAGCAAGGAAAATTAAACTCAAATAATATGGGAAGAGAAACTGGCTTTATCATTGGTGAGGGGGTAGTTCAAAATGCAGATGGATCTTATTCTCCAAACACTAAACAAGTAAAAACAGCAGATTGGTATGGTCGTTATTACCGCAGAGCGAATATCGAGTCAAACTCTTTCGATGCTTCTTTTGGAAAACTTCGTGAAATCAGTCTTCAATACAATCTTCCAAAAAGATGGTTGAAAAATACGGGATTGCAATCGCTTCAATTTTCTTTATTCGGAAGAGATTTAGCAACCGTTTCAGATTTCCCAATTTACGATCCAGAAACTGCAGCATTAAACGGAGATACCATTTTACCAGGTATAGAAATGGGACAAATGCCTTCGCCAGCTACTTATGGTTTCAATTTAAGTTTGACTTTATAATAAGACAATGAAAAAGATAAAAATTACAGCAATAATCCTATTACTAACAGGAATTACTATTTCTTGTTCGTCAGGTTTTGAAGAACTTAACGAAAATCCTAATCTTATAACAGAAATAAGTCCAGGTACCTTATTGAATCCGATTATTTACGGAATTGCTTCGCAAAACGCAACTCAAAGTGTAGATGTTACTTTCAATCTAATGCAAGTTTCACTTCCTTTTCCTAGTATTACTGGAGGTTTGCATCGTTACGATGTGAGCAATAATATTGGTAATTCGGCTTGGAATAATTATTACAAATGGCTTAATAATATTAGAGAAATGCGAATGGCTTCCGTAAAAGCGGGAGACGGTAATTACGAAGCGGTTGCACTAACGCTAAATGCTTTGGTTTATGCCAATCTTACCGATCTTTTTGGACCAGTGCCAATGACGGAAGCAGTTCGCGGAGAGGACGGAATTCTGTATCCAAAATACGATAAACAAGAGTTTATTTACGAAACGCTTTTAGCAGATTTAGAAAGAGCCAATACGCTTTATGATACAAGTAAAGCGATGATTTATACGGAAGATATTTTGTTTCAGAATAATGTTTTGAAGTGGAAAAAATTGACAAACTCTTTAAAAATGAGATTACTGTTAAGGGTTTCAAACCGAACAGAAATTGGCGCTTTTGAGAAATTGGCTTATATGGCAGATCATCCAGAAATTTATCCTGTTTTTACCAATACGGCTGAAAGTGCTATTTTGAAAGTGACAGGGGTATCTCCAAATATGTCTCCGTGGGGAAGACCTCAAGATTTTAATTTGAATATTAAAATGGCTTCTTTCTTTATTGATAATTTAAATACGCTTGAAGATCCAAGAAGAGCCATAATCGCTACAGGAGCAACAGCTTTGGTAACCAATGTGCCAATTGGATTTAAAGGAATTACAAGTGCTTACGCAGGTTCAGATTCTCAGTTTAAATATAACGCTTCGACGCTTTTGAATACGCAAGTTCAAAATCCGATGCAGATTTTTATTCTGACTTATGCTGAAGTTGAATTTATCAAAGCAGAATTGGCACAGCGAGGTTTGATTGCTGATGCACAAGGTCATTACGAAAAAGGGGTTAAAGCCGGAATCGAGCAATTAAAAGCTACAACTCCAACCACATATTTTGATAAAGCAGAAGCAAAGTACGACGGAACTTTAGAAAGAATCATGTTGCAAAAATACTTCGCTTTGTATTTTACAGATTATCAGCAATGGTTTGAGTATCGTAGAACCGGACTTCCAGTATTGCCAACAACAACGGCAATGCTTAATGACGGAGTGATGCCGTCAAGATTCACTTATCCAGATAATCAGCAAATTAAAAATAATGCAAATTATTTAGAAGCTGTTGAAATGGTTGGCGGTGATAATATCAATACTAAAGTTTGGTGGGATAAATAAATTTAGAAAATGAAAAAGACATTTATATATAGTGCAGTTCTGTTGTGTGGTGTTTTGACAGCGCAGACAACTGTAAAAGGAATCGTTTATGAAGATTTAAATCAAAACGGTAAAAAAGAAAAGAAAGAAAAAGGAATCGCAAATATTGCCGTTACCAATGGTCGCGAAGTAGTTTTGACGGATAAAAAAGGCAATTACGAACTTCCGTTAAAAGACGATGCGATTATAGCGGTAATCAAACCTTCGGCTTATAAAATTCAGGTGAATAAAGACAATCTGCCTCAGTTCTTCTACAATCATAAACCTGCTGGTTCTCCAAAAGGCAAGTTTGAAGGAGTGGCGCCAACAGGAAAACTTCCGGAATCGGTAGATTTTGGTTTGATTCCTCAAAAAGAAACTGCCGATTTTACAGCGCTTGTTTTCGGAGATCCGCAGCCATACACGCTGGAAGAAGTTGATTTTTTTACCAGAGGAATTATTTCTGAAGTCGAAGGAATCAAAAATATTCCGTTCGGATTAAGTATGGGAGATTTGGTTGGAAATGACCTTAGTTTATTCAATCCGTATATTCAGGCGGTTAAAAAAGTTGGTATTCCGTGGTACAATCTTCTTGGAAATCACGATTTAAATTTTGATGCTAAAGCAGATCATTTAGCCGATGAAACGTATGAAGCACATTTCGGTCCAGCTAATTATGCTTTCAATTACGGAAAAGTGCATTTCATTGTTTTAGACGATGTTTTGTATCCGGACCCAAGAGATCATGAAGGCTATTGGGGCGGTTTTACCGAAGAGCAAATGCAGTTTATAGAAAATGATTTGAAAGTGGTTCCTAAAGACAATTTAATCGTAATGGCTTTCCATATTCCGATCAGTGAGCCAGATGCTAAAGATGATTCTTTTAGAGATGAAGATCGTCAAAAGTTATTCGAATTATTGAAAGATTTCCCAAACACACTTTCACTTTCAGCACATACGCATTTGCAACGACAAGATTTTTTCGAAAAGAAAGATGGATGGTTGCAGGAAACACCTCATCATCACTATAATATCGGAACAACATCTGGAGATTGGTATTCTGGAAAATTAGACGAAAAAGGAATTCCAATTTCTGTTATGAGGGACGGAACTCCAAAAGGGTATGCTTTTATTCATTTTAACGGAAATAAATATACAGTTGATTACAAAGTGGCAGGAAAACCAGAGAATTACCAAATGAAAGTTTTTGCTCCAAAAGTAGTTGCTAAAGCAAAACGCACAAAATCTGGAGTATTTGCGAATTTCTTTATGGGAAGCAAAAAAGATAAGGTTGTTTACCGCGTAGATCAAGGTGAATGGAAAGAAATGGAATATGTTGAAGTGCAAGACCCATCGTATGTAGAATTGGTTTACGAATGGGAATTGTCTGAAGTGCTTATGCCAGGAAAGCGTTCATCTGATCCTGAAAAAAGTACGCACGTTTGGAGAGGAAACATTCCTTCTGATCTTGCGATTGGAGAACATGCAATCGAGATTAAAGCGACAGATATGTTTGGCAAAACGCACACGGCAAATACGAGTTACAGAATTGATAAAGTGAAATAATTGATTTTATAAAATGATAAAAATCAAAAAGACAATCGGTGTTTTCGCAGCAGTTTTGACGATTTATTCTTGTGGAAGCCAGAAAGCAGCAACTTCAAAAAGCGTAATAGAAGTGCAAGGCCATCGCGGTGATCGAGGAAACTTTCCAGAAAATTCGATTCCGGCTTTTCTGAGCGCCGTAAAAAAAGGCGTAGATGTTTTAGAACTTGATGTGGTTATTTCTAAAGATCAAAAAGTGGTTGTTTCTCATGAGCCTTTTATGTCTTCGCAATACATGTCAGATTTTGCAGGGAATCCAATTGCGAAGGATAAAGAAAAAAGCTTTAATCTTTATGCAATGACGTACGACAGCATCAGAAAGTTTGACGGAGGTTCAAGAGGCAATGCTAACTTTCCCAATCAGCAAAAGCAAAAAACATACAAGCCTTTGCTGTCAGAAGTGATTGATACTATTGAGGAATATATTGCAAAAAACAAATTGAAACCTGTTCGTTACAATATTGAAATCAAATCTGAAAAAGCAGATTATGGAAAAAGACAGCCAGAACCAGAAGTCTTTACTGAAATGGTGATGAAAGTCATTACAGAAAAAAGGATAGAAAAGAAGATCAATATTCAGTCTTTTGATCCGACGGTTTTAAATGTGATGCATAAAAAATATTCTAAAACAAAATTAGCCTATTTGGTTGGAGAAGGAGGGATCGCTAAAAATCTTTCACTGCTTGATTTTAGACCAGAAATTTATAGTCCGCATTATAAATTGTTAAATAAAACGGCGGTGGATTCTTTGCGACTATTAAAAATGAAAATTATTCCGTGGACTGTAAATGATGATGCAGCAATCAGCAATATGATGCAGCTTCAAGTTGACGGAATTATTACCGATTATCCAGAAAGAGTTTTGGATAAAAGATAGAATGTGTTTAATTGTTTTTTTTCTAATAGGCCTTCAGTTTTGCTGAGGGCTTATTTTTTTTATCATACTTGATTGCAAAAAAAACGAGTTAAATATACTTTAACTCGTTTTTGCCTTATAGATGTTTTCACATCAAAAAATTAGATTTTACTTTCATCAGCCACAGCATCTTGCCATTGATCCCAAATTTTTACGCCAGCGTCATAACCGTCATAACCATAATTCTGACTTAACTGACCTTTGATATTTGGTTCTATTGCAAGTCTAAAAGGAATTGGCCAATAATTGTTTCGTTTGTCCATAGAATAAAACTTTACGCCTGGTTTTAGAGAAATACCAGCTGGATATTTGTTGTATAAGGTATAGTGAACAATGCGCTGCCACCAGTAGCTTCCACCAGTTGCATCTTTTCCTGATTGTTTGTCCCAAGTATCTTTATTGTACGTATTTCCCCATTCGTCAGCTTTTCCGCTTAAAGCCAAACAGTGCGAAATACGTTTTAACTCTACATTTCTCCATTCTTCCAAATAAAGTTCTCTTCCTCTTTCTGCGCAAATATCGCCAATAGTTACTGTAGTGTACATTTGCGAAGCTTTTGCTCTTGCTCTTACCACATTTACATCTTGTGCCGCACCAGAAACGTTTCCTTGATAAAAACGTGCTTCAGCGCGCAATAAATAGGTTTCGGCCAAACGATAGATATACATATGAGCAGTTGCTCCTGCAGTAGCGCCCTGAAAATCATTTGCTGCTGGATTGGCCTCGGCGACAACATCATGATAAAAGATTTTATAGTGTGGAAAATCATACCAATCACGAATAGAATCTTGTGCCAATAATTTACCCGATGCATCTTTCATTCTAAAGCTTTGGCCTGCCCATGTAGCACTTCCACCGGCTCCAGGTGCATATTTAAGATCTTCCATATTAACCCAGTTGCCCACAGTACTGTTATGTCTAAGATCGATTTTATCTTCAATACCATTTACTTTCCACATAGGATGCTGAGAATAGTAAGAACAGCTTATTGTGCCAATACCACGTCCGATAGCTCTTTGGTAATCGTATTTTGCATTGTAATTTGTTTTATCGGTCAACGGGAAACGAGGTGCTGCAGTTTTACCATCTGGAGTAATTAAATTGGCATCGTTCCAGTTTGGTCCAAAAATTCGCATCGAAGAAAAGTTCAAAAAGGATTGTGCTCCTCCATTTGGTGCTACCAGAATAGCTTCAGTATTGGCAGAAATCACTTTGTTTTCAGGTCTGTGCAAATCCCAGATTACATTTCTGGTAATAGGCCATGCCGTAGGATTTCCACCTGGATCAAAAATTCCTAAAGTATTTTGCACCAAGGCATAACCAGATTGATTAATCAAAATATTGGCTTGCGCTTCAGCCTCAGCAAATTTACCAGATGCCAAATAGCATTTAATTAATAACTGACGACAAGCACCTTTACTAATCATACCTACATAACCTATTTTTGCCTGTTCTGGTACCCATTCTACCGCTTTTTCCATATCAGCCGTAATCATTTCTATGATGGCTTCCTTTTTAGTTGAATAATAACTCTGTTTCGGAACTTCCAAAATTTTAGTAATCAATGGGATGTCTCCAAATTGATATACCAGATTGAGATAACGATATGCGCGGTGAAAATAAGCTTGCCCTATATATTTATTTTTAACTTCATCAGATAAACTGGTTACCTTAGGAATATAAGTCAATACCGTATTAGCATTTTTAATACCTGTATACGCTTCTGTCCACATAAAGCCTAGATAAAGCGCTTCACCACCAGCATCTCTTCTAAAATCTCCTGTAGGCACTATCGTATTGGCATAATCAGCAATGTTGCTTCCTGTGTCTGTTTTTCCGTATTGTGCCATGTCTGAGAAAAGATACTCGGTACCAATAGGAACGCTAACTCCAGAATAGCCAAAGTGAATGTAATTGTTACGGAGTTGTTTATCGCATAGTGCTAAAGTTGCCTGCAAACCCGCTTCTGTAGAGAAAGTAGTTTCTGGTTCGTAAAAAGAAAGAGGATCTGCCTCAAGAAAATCTTTTGAGCAAGAACTAGACAGCATCGCCAATACTACGAAAGGCACTAGTCTTGAAATTTTATTTTTAATATATTTTTTCATTGTTGAATAATTTTAAAGTTGGAAATTAAAACCTAAATTAAACTGTCGTGTTGCCAGTCCGCCTGTTTCTGGATCTCCATAATATTTCCATTCTTTAGAAGCTGCCCATGTTGCAACGTTTTGAACTGAAGCATAGATTTTTATACTTTTAATATGAACTTTATCTAAAAGATCTCTAGGAAGAGTATAGGCTAACGAAATATTATCTAAACGTACAAAGCTGCGATCGTATAATCTTCCTGGAGCAACTGGAGTTCCAGCAGGTCCTTTAGCATCAAGACGCGCCCATTTATTTGTTGGGTTGTCCAATGTCCAATACGGATTTACATAAGGATTGAAGTTGAATTTGTACAAACTCGAATCATTAAATGTATTCATATAATTAGAATCAAGCGATTTGCCACCTACATTAGAATACATACTGATACCTAAATCCCAATTTTTATAAATTTTAAAATCATTGCGAAGTGACCATTGTACAGGAGAATTGGAATTGCCTAAAAACTGTTTGTCTTTTTCATTATAAACCGCTTTTTTATATGCATTACCATCTGCATCTACAGCATCTACATCATCAGCTGTGTAGCTATTGGCTACTTTTGGATCTCCAGGACGCTGTCCGTATTTTTGAGCTTCTTTCCATTCGTCTTTCTGCCAGATTCCAGTTATTTTATAATCCCAAATTTGAGTAATTGGCCTGCCGATAAACCATCCATTTGCAGAATCATCGCCTTCTTTTTGTCCGATGACATTTCCGCTATCATCTTTAATATCTACCATGTTGCCATACAAAGACACAATTTTATTCTCGTTGTAAGATATTCCTAGTGTAGTGCGCCATTCAAAATTTGGCTTTTTCATGTTTAGCGTATTAAGGCTCATTTCGACACCTTTATTTTGAACCTCTCCAAGATTAGTGGCAATTGATGAAAATCCTGTAAAACCAGGCAAAGATTGACTCATAATCATGTTGCGAGTAGATGCCTTGTAAAAATCTAAAGTGGCAGTAATGCGATCACGTAAGAAACCTAAATCCAGACCTATATTGTTTGAGGTCGTTTTTTCCCATACTAAATTGGGATTTGCCATACGATCTAATGCTAAATATTTAATTTCAAGAGCCTTTCCTGAAGGGTCTAAATATCCCATTGTACCCGTATTTACAAGGTTTGCCAAAGAAACGTACGGATCTTCAAGTGTTCTGTTTCCATTTTGTCCCCAAGACAAACGCAATTTTCCTGTGCTCATCGCTTCCCAATTGAACCATTTTTCATTTTTAAAGTTCCAAGCAACTCCAAAAGAAGGGAACACGGCATAAGGGTTTGAAGCTCCAAAAGCTGAATATCCATCACGACGAATAGTCGCCGTAAGCATATAACGATTATCATATGAATAGAAAAGCCTAGCCATTAAAGCATCTGCTGTTTCGTGTGTGTCGTTTGATCGAATAGCACTATTGGCCATTGTTGCTGTGTTAACATAATGAAAACCTAAAGCATCTGAAGGCTGAATATTATAGGCATCTGTTTCATCTAACCAATATCGGCGCTCTTCTGCTTCTTGAACAAAAGTGGCAATAAAGTGATGTTTTTGAGCAATTGTATAATCCCACGTTATGGTATTATTCAAGTTGTAATCAAATCTTGTTGAACTTTTTCTATTTACTCCAGTAGTTGCGGCTGGCCAGTTTGGATTTTGTGTTGATCTGAAATAGCGATCGTGAAAAAATTGGTAACGAGGAGCAATATTAAACGAATAAGTGATTCCCAAAGGCAAAGTCACCTTCGCATTAAAAATAGAATTTAAGGTTACATAGCCCGTTTCTTTCTCAATAAACTGGCGTTCATAATAGTAATTATAATTTTGCCCAGAAACATTTTTTCCCATCGGCTGTCTTTCGTAATTGCCATTTGCATCGATAAAGGTTCCAAAAGGGCTTGTTCTCATCATATTATTAGAACCAGAACGCGTATCCAAAGAAGGTGTAACATCTCCATCTGTTCGATCCTGAAAATTAACGTTTGCGCTAAGATCTAACCAATCTGTAATTTTAGCGTCAACTTTCATATTAGAACGGGCTGTTTTATAATCATTTCCAACAATAGCTCCTTCTGAAGTTAAATAGCCAAAAGACATATAGTAATTTACTCTGTCACTTGCGCCAGAAATACTTAAATTATTGTCATGATTAATTCCTGTTCTAAAAGAGCTATCACTCCAATCATGTGTTTTATCGGCCAAGAAATTAGCCATAAGCGAAGGATCAAAATCCAATCCTAAACGTGCGCCCCAAACTTCTTTTGAACTTTTACCGTTGGTTTGAGTAGCGGGCTGATACGCTAACCATTGTGTTTCAGTAATGTCCCATTTGCTTAAATCATTCGGGTTAGAGAAATAGCCTGGTTTGCCATTGGCAACGGTTCCTGCTATAAATGCTTCGTACTGTCCAGTTGCTGTGTTTACACCGTAGGTTTGAGCAGTTTCCCAATCTTCACGATATTTTAAATATCCTTCTGGCGAATACACACTGCGATAAGCGCTTTTATTGCTAATAGTAGTATTGGTAGTAAAGTTTACCATAGGTTTGCCTGTTTTACCTTTTTTGGTCGAAATAAGAATAACCCCTGCGGCAGCTCTTGATCCGTATACAGATGATGCCGAAGCATCTTTTAGAATATCAAGTTGTGCAATATCGTCTGGATTAATTTCTGATAACTCACCATAAAACTGCATTCCGTCTAGAATAATAAGTGGCGAGTTATGAGGTCCTCCTGTTTTTACATTTTTATCTGAATTAGCTGTATACACAGAAGTCTGTCCGCGAATTTGGATATTGCCGCCTCCTTTTGCAGAAGGATCGTAACCCACTCGTACTCCAGGAGTGCCTCTCAAAATGTCCTGAACCGTTTGCGGATTTTGATTTACCAATCTATCTGGCGTAACTTGAACAATCGCACCTGTTAGATCTTTTTTCTTCATTTTTCCATAACCTACTACAACTACCTCATCTAATGAAGTGGTTGCTTTTTGCATTTTTACGGTAATTGTGGTTTTACCATTTAAGCTAACTTCGGTTGTGGTATAACCCAGAAAAGATAGGACTACTATCGAATTGGCATTTTCTACTTTTAAAGCAAATTTTCCGTCAAAATCCGTTAAAGTAGCATTTTTACTTCCTTTTTCAAGTACAGTAACTCCCGGCAGAGGCATACCGTTTTCATCATTTACTTGTCCTTTAATTTCTGTTTGAAGTACATTTGAAGACACTGTTGTACTCTTAGAACTAATAGCATATCCAGAAATTTGAAATAAAGAAAACAAGATGCAAAATAGCATCATTTTCTTTTTCAAATTAAATTGAGACACACCATTAGGACTCTTTTTAATCCTAAAGTGATTTTTCATTTTTGGTTTGAAATTTTGGTTATTGATAGTTAGTTTTCGAAAATCATATCTATTTGATTGCAATATGATTAACGGATGCAAAAATGATTAATTAAGAGTCTTGTGAGGTGTAATATAATACGATTTGAGGGTGCCAATAGTATTGTTTATTGGGTTTCTTTAAAAAAAATAGATTTAAAAAAGAAAATTCTTAAAAAAAGAAGAATGCAATTTAATACCTTGTAAAAAAGGGAAGACTTATTATTTTAATGGCGCAAAAAAAAAATGACTTAAAAACAAGTCATTTTAATTTTGGATTATAAAGTTGTTAAAATATTAAGAACGAGGTTTAGGCAAATTTCTATCATACATTACAATAGTTCCAGCTACCGCTACATTCAAACTTTTTTCTGACTTGAATTTTACTAAATGATGGCATTTTTCCATTACTTTTTTGGATAAGCCATGATCTTCTGCGCCCAATATATAAACACAACGTCTCGGATGTTCGAAAGTTTCAAGATCAGTGGCGTTATCAGATAATTCAACACCAACTAATCGTGCTCCTTTTGGTAAATTTTCAAAAAAAGCTTCAAAAGTATCATAATGAAAATAAGGAATTGCTTTTACCGCATCGTGAGTATCACACGCTTGTTTGGCGTATCGATTGCCAATGGTAAAGATAAAAGTCGCACCTAAATTTTGAGCAGATCGCCATAAAACGCCTAAATTTTCTGGGGTTTTACCATTTTGTATTCCTATACCGAAGTATTCATTTATAAAGTTGTCATTCATAAGGGCAAAAATACAAACTGTAACGGCAAATATCAATTTTTTGTTCAAGGAACGAAATCTCTTTTTTTAATATCGCCTCTGTAGTGCTGTATATAATAGGCAAATATACTTAAAGTAGAGTGGGTGTGTATTTAATCGGTGTTTTTAATCTTTTTATCGGTGTTTTTAAAAATTAAACTAAAATTAATACATATATTCGCAAAAATTTTTTTAAATGAAAGTAATATTACACTTCATAATATTTTGTTGTTTTTTTAATGTTTCAGTTTACGCTCAACATGAAAGTAATATAACCTACGGGTTAAAACTTGGAGCTCTTCACTCCACAATTAGTAATATTCCAGAAAGTATCAAAGGGCGAGACAATACCTTTGACAACAGTGTAATGGAAAGCAAAGGAAAATTCGGATTAGAAGGCGGTTTTTTTATGAACTGCAAACTGTATGACACGCGTGTTGCTATTCAGCCTGAAATTTTATTCCGTCAAATGGGAGAAACCATCACCTATCATGATGCTGTTGGAAAAGAATTTGAACTTGGCCTTAATTACTCTTTTTTACAAATTGGAGCCTTGTATAAAGTATATCCTTACGAAGGATTAAATTTCGGAATAGGCGCTTTTTACGGAATCAACTTGTCGCCTAATGACGTTACTTATACGTCTAATGAAGCAGGTGGAATGTACGATGTGGCAACCCGACAGTTTTATATTGACGGCTTAGATGGCGATGACGATTTTTCGTTGTGTTTTGCATTAGGTTATGAACTTCATAAAAGCATTCACTTTGACTTTCGCTATTACTTGGGCGTAAAAGACATGGTTAAAAGCAATGCATCTTCTTTTCAGTTTATCGAAAACCAAAACAAAAGCAGTGTCTTTAGTTTTTCGTTAGGCTACAGTTTTCATCAATGGTAATTTAATAAAAAATGAAAAAAATTATTCTGCTTCTAGTTTTAGTAAGCACCAAAACTTTATTTGCACAAAGCGATCGCGAAATTACATACGGTTTATTTGCTGGAGGTATTTATTCGAAAATTTCTAATCTTCCAGATGTGATAGTTCCAAAAGGTATTTATGACGGATATACTTTAAAAGAAGAAGGCAAGTTTGGAGGAACTGGCGGTTTTTTTATCAATTGGAAATATCCTTATGCAAAAGTGGCGATCCAAACTGAGGTTTCGTATTCTGGACAAGGAACAGATCTAAATTATGAAGACGAAAAAGGGCTGAAGTATAAAATGACTTTTGGCTACAGCTACATCAATCTTGGCGCTCAATTTAAATTTTATCCTGCCGAAGGATTTTATCTTGGCGTTGGACCTTATGTCGGATTTAATATTGCCTCTGATAATATAAAATACACGTCCAATGCACAAGAAATATTTGCCGATTCTGGCGTTTATTTCGAACCTGATGCCAATGTTCAGAAGGTTTTGAAGGAATCGCTAACAGGTAAAAATTATTTCTACGGAATGTTTTCTGCCGGTTATGAGTTTAGCAATAAGCTTTCTATTGGAGCGCGTTATGCTTTAGGTCTTACAGATGCTTTAAGAACCGAAGAAAATGGACATCGCTACAGCGAAAACAAAAACAAAATCAATAGCATTTCGCTCATTATTGGTTATTCTTTTGATTTTGACGATTTAGGAAACTTCTAGAAACGATTATCATAAAAAGCAGTTTTAATTATGAATAAAAGGATTTTTTTACTGGTAATTTCAAGCCTAATAGGTACAGCAGATGATGCTTTTTCTCAGCAGAAAGTACTTCCTGGAGCGGTTTTAGAGCCTTATTTTTGGATTAAGTCCAGAAATGCCGGTGATAACTATTATTGGGAAACTCTTATAAATAATAAAGAAGCTAAAGTATCGGCTAAAAGGCATGGAGGAGCTGCTTTTAATTTTAATCCAAGTATTGTTTTTGATACCACTCAGGATTCGCTTATTGTGCCGTTGGGCATAGAAAGCAAAAGACGCCAAACCTTATTTATGGTTTATAAAGTGAAAGACAGTTTGAAAGAACAGTTTTTATGGACAATAAATGATCCAGAGAAAATAATTTCGGCGGCGACAAACAAACGATTGGTCGATTTAAAGAAATATTCGTATCAATCCTATCAGGAAAAGATTAAACCGCATAAAGCGAATATTCATTTTTTTCAGCAGAATGTTACAGATAGCGTTGCAAAACTATCATCGCTGATTTTTGGTCAGAAAGCAAAAAATGAAAAACTACCGCCAGAGGAATTTAAAGGAAGCATTAGCGAAATCTTAATCTACAACCGTGTTTTATCCGGAATCGAAACGCAAAAGGCAGCCAGTTATTTGGCCATTAAGTACGGAATATCGCTTTCTCAATTTGACAATAAAAATTACATCAACAGTTTAGGAGAAACGATTTGGAATGCAGAGAAACATAAAGGATATACTTCATCAATTACCGCAGTTGGGCGCGATGATGCCAGCGGATTATTGCAACTTAAAAGTAATAATATGATCGATGAAGGATTAATGTCCTTTGAGCTAAAAAGCAAATCGAATACAATCCCAAATAATTATTTTGCTTTTTGGAGCGATAACGGAAAAAATCTTTTAGTTAAAAAACAAGAGCAAGGCGAGCCAATTGGTGTTTCTAGAGAATGGCAATTGGATTTTGCAAATCCTTCCGATTTAAGTTTAGATTGGAATTTCAATCCAGCATTCATAAAAGGAACTTTGCCAAGAGATACATATTACTGGCTTTTGGTAGATTATTCTGGAAAAGGAACTTATGACGAAGCAGATTCTGAATACATTCGATTGGGAAGCACTTCAAGTTCAGAGAAATTATCTTTAAAAGATTTTGACTGGAATAAACACAAATCTGGAACTGCAAAATTTACTTTGAAAGTGGCACCTCAAATGTTCAGTAGAGTTTGGATTACTGATGCAGTCTGCGGAGTAGCAAGTTCAGGAGAATTAAATTATACCATTGAAGGGGGAGAAGCGCCTTTTACTGTTACCGTAAAAAAAGAAGGCAGCGAAACGGTTGTAAAGCAATGGAGTCAAGCGGCAAAAAGCAATTCTGGAGTAAAACTGGCATCGGGAACGTATGATTATATTGTAAAAGACGGAAAAGGAAATCTATATTCTGAAACCGTTTTTGTGGCCGATAAAGAAGGCACTTTTCCTAATTTGAAATCAGAATATTTGCTTACTGATGGAAACGCATTGCTTTTGGACGCAAGTAAAGATCTTCCTGTGGGGAACTATGAATACCAATGGTTTTATGAAGGGAATTTTATTGATGATAATGCGAAGATATTAGTCGATCAAGCGGGAACGTATGAGCTTCGATTGCTAAATGCGCAGGAATGTAAAACGTCTAAGAAAATTGCCATAACTACAGACGGAAAAGAAATTACCGATGCAAGCGTCTTGATTTTATATCCAAACCCAACAGTAGACGGAAGATTTGCCATCGCCATGCAGTTTCCTAAAAAGACCAACGCCACAATAGGAATTTACGCTGTTTCAGGGACACTTTTAAAAGAAAAGAAATACAGCCAAGTTGAAACCTACTTGCACGAAGACCAGATTATTGGCGCTTCAGGAATGTATCTGGTAAAAGTAGAATCAGATTTTGGCACTAAAACTTTCAAAGTTATTGTGAAATAATGCACCGCAGAAGTTTTTCTTCTTTCGGATACTTAAATAAACTATAAACCGATCCCAAATCGATTATTGTGCTTTATGAAAAATAAAACGATATTATTACTGTTCTTGATAGGTACTTTTTTATTTGCTGCTAATTTTAGCGAATACAGATTGCCATCTTTTTTTAATGAAAATAAGGAAGAAACAGAAACTGCCGATGCTAAAATTGGTCAGTTATCTGATGAAGATCCGGAAAGTAAAACAACCAAATTATTTACAGCAGATATAAGGGAAGGTATAATTGGTGTTGAGAGCGCTGATGATACGGACGATGCTTATGACAACGTTTTTCATTTGAAAATTGACGAACTTCCAACAGCAGATGAAAATGTATATCTGGAATATGAGCTTTATGGCTACGATCAAGCGGCCTCCATTTCGAGAAGTTTAAACAATCAGCCTAGTATTGGAGGACAGTTTGTATCACAAAATAATGCTTGGTCAAAACAGTCAGAATTATTGTCAGAGAAATCTTTAAGAGCAGGAGATAATGTTTTATTATTTACAGCACCAGAAGGAATCTCCAATTCGTATAAAATTAAAAATGTACGAATTGTATATAAAAAGACATTCGAAACAGGAGCGCTAACGCTTCTGAAAGCTGAAAATAAACTGTACATCAAAGGAACCAATTTCCCTTCGAAGATTAGAAAAATGACGATTTCAGGCATTGATATCGATCTTAATCAGCCTGAATTTGAATTGGTTCTGGATGCAGAAAATATCGGTAAATCAATTTCAGTAATTAAAGAAACAGCAGGCGGCGTTACTTCAAACGAAAAAATAGAATTAAGTCAGTTTTTAAAAGCAGAAAGCTACAGATCTATTGAAAATGCAAAAGAACGCGTTTTAAAAACCATCCATTTTGAAACCGCAAATGCATTAGCATACAAAGAGTTTAACGCTTCTTTCCCAGAAGGAGCTTTAAAAAAGAACATCACTGTTTCGGTAAGCGGATTGAGAAAAATTGATATTGCGCCTTTAAACGCTGCAATGGTCAATGTTACCGATGGAAGCGCAGGATTCCGATTATTGCCTCACGGAACCATTTTCGAAAAAGCAGTGACACTTTCGTTGCCTTTCAATAAAAAAGCAATCCCAGAAGGTTATACGGAAAAAGATATTAATGTATTCTATTTTGATGAAAACAAACGTCTCTGGCAGGAAGTTTCCAAAGACTCTTTAGACATCAAACAAGGTATAATTAAAGCCAAAACAACACATTTTACCGATTTTATTGCTGGAATTATCAAAATGCCTGAATCGCCAGAAACTTCAGGTTATACGCCAACAAGCATAAAAGATTTAAAAGCGGCGAGTCCGTTAGTTGGAATCCAATCTATTGCGCCTCCTTCAGCAAACGGAAGAGGAACAGCAAGCACAGGATTTTCTATTGCCATTCCGAATGGAAGAGGAGGAATGCAGCCATCGTTTACCTTACAGTATGATAGTGATGGTGGACACAGTTGGGCAGGAACAGGTTGGGATCTTTCTGCGCCTTCTGTCAATATTGAAACCCGTTGGGGAGCGCCAAGATACGATGCCGTAAACGAAACAGAAAGTTATAGTATTGCTGGAGAAGCTTTAATCCCGAATTCGCATCGAGCAGAATGGATTGGCAGAACTTCAGACAAACAATTTTATCCAAGAAGAGAAGGCGCTTTTCAGCAGATTATTCGTAAAGGATCGTCGCCTAAAAATTATTATTGGGTTGTAAAAGATAAAACTGGTGTTACGAGTTATTACGGAGGAAATGAATCTGGACTTTCAACAAACGGAATTCTGCAAGATGCAAACGGAAATATTGGTCAATGGGTACTTTGCCTTCAAGTCGATTTAAAAGGAAATACTGTAGAATACGAATACGACAAACGTGACGGAGAATTGTATCTTAAAAAAGTATATTACACAGGTTCTGGTTCTCAAAAAGGAAATTACAACATCACTTTTGTAAAAAATAGCGATTTAGGAGAAGCCAATCGTCTAGACGTTCAAGTTTCGGCACGTTTAGGATTCAAGCAATTAAACAATCAATTGTTGCGTAAAATCGAAGTGCGTTACAAAAATGATATGATTCGCAGCTATGAATTGCAGTACAAACAAGGCGCTTTTAAAAAGACTTTATTAGAGTCAATTTCAGAATACGATTCGGAGTCAAAACTGTTTTACACCAACAAATTAGACTATTTTGATGACATTCGTGATGCATCAGGAAAGTACAGTCCGTTTGGGCCAGAGCAGGTTTGGAGTGTGCCAAATGATAATTTGAAAAACAGTTCCATTCCAGCTTTCAGTGATCTATTATTTTCAGGAAAACACTCTTTGGTCAGCAGTTCTGAAGGAGCAACAAATGGTGTTAGCTATCGTCTTGGAATTGGTTTGGCATCGAATGCAGGAAGTCTAAAAGGATTTACGGTTGGAGGTCACGGTGGAAATAGCTGGGGAACTTCTGATACCGCTGCATCTCTAGAAGATTTAGACGGTGACGGATTGCCAGATAAGGTTTTCAAAAACAAAAATGGCGTTTATTATCGTAAAAATTTAGCAGGTTCTGGACAATTAGGTTTTGGCGAACTGCAAGAAATTAATATTAGCGACGTTGGATTTTCAAAATCGACTTCTTTCAATTGGGGTGTCGATTTAAATCTGAAATATGGAAATATTGGTTACGATGAGCAAAGATCGACCAATAAAACCAAAGCGTACTTTATGGATTTTAACGGAGACGGTTTAGTAGATTTTGTTCGAAACGGACAAGTGTATTACAACCGATTGGAAAATGGAATTCCGACCTTTAAAAATAACAGTACAGGAACGCCTTCGCCTGTTTTTGGAGGAGGAGACATTACGATTCCAGGTTTTACTACCATTTCTGCCGAAGAAATCGAAAAGCAGAATCCGCTTCACGATGTCGTGCGTATGTGGGAAGCGCCTGTAAAAGGTATTGTATCTGTTTCGCACGAATATCAACTTATTGAAGAAACTACTCCAGAGCGTATAAAAGCGCGTACAGAATATGTAAATAATGCAGGAAATGATAAAGCAGACGGTGTTCGTTTATACTTCCAAAAAGGAAATCAGTTGCTTTGGAATGAGGCAATCGGTGCAAAAGATTATGCTGTAAAAACCAAACAAAATACAGGAATTGCGGTAGAAAAAGGAGAGCGCTTATACTTTAGAGTTAGTTCGGTAAAAGACGGAAATTTTGATGCCGTAAATTGGAATCCTATTGTGACCTATTCGCAAATAAAACATTTTGACCGAGGCATGAATGGAAGTTTAGCAGAAAGCGATTTTGCAGTTCCTTCAACTTTAAAAGATGTCAATGGATATTCTTTGGCTTCTTACAATGCCAATACCGAGTTTTTCAGCAGTTCGCAGGCAGGAAAAACAATTGTTACTGCTGGAAATGTTGTGCTAAAAGGAATTTTAAACAAGCCTGTAACTTCAGATCATATTAAATTGGTTATTACTAAAACCTATTTAAATCAAACCAATCCAGCCGTAATTGTTTTTGAAAAGACTTTTTTAGCTAATGAAGTAGCATCATTTAATTTAGCGTCAGTAAACCTTCCTGCATTTGAAGCCGAAACGCAGATTAGTTTGGCACTTCAAACCGAAACCAACATCAATTGGCAAACTATTTCTTTTGCTCCAACCGTTACAGTGCCAGCTTATCCGGGTAGTGTTGCAGAAGAAGTTGCTATGGAAGTTTCACATACTTTATACAATAAAAGAGAAGGGAATTATACTATTCCAGGTGTAACATCAACAGTAAACGGAAAAGTAAAACTGAGCATTTTGCCACAAGATTTAATTTTGGCAACGCCGTTTCAATATCCAGGAAATATTAATAATTATAATGGAGACGTTATCATTTCGGCAAAACAAAAGAATGTGCTATTGGCGCGAAACCGTTACAAAATTACAGCAGGAACAATGGTCGCGGTTATAGATGCTTTTGATAATACTGTAACGTATCCTGATGCGGTAGCAGGAATGCCAATTCAATTGGAAATGACCGTTTCTAATGCGCAGTCGACTACCATTATTAATAATTATCCAAAAGCTAATGCCTTAAATGTGCAAGTTCAGGTTAACGATTTAAAAGACGTAGCCGATCTGACAGATGATGTTATTTGGAATGCGACAACTGATGATTTTTCGATTTATAGCCTTCTTAATGCTGACGAAAGAACTTTTGGTTTATACCATCGTCAGTGGGGCGGATTTGCGATTAACGGAAATTTGGCTTCCAATACCATAGATCAAACATTGTTAAAACAGTCAGAGGCGTATAATTCTGAACCCGATTTAAATAATACGGATCCCGAAAATTATGACGGAAAAGGATATGAAGTTGCGAATAGTTATTTTGTATCGCTAAATCCATCTTATACCAAATACAAATGGGAAGGTCTTGAAGAAGGCATTTACATTAAAGGACAGACCATCGGAACATCGAGATTAGGAGAAGACGACATTGCCGACTATACTGATTTTTCACTTCCTAATTTGCAAGGAGGAAGCACTTCTGCTTTGGATATGATTAGCGAAAGCAAAAGTAAAAGTATTTCTGCAGGTGTTTCTGGGGGAGGTTCAGCAAATTTGGGATATAGCAAGTCTATAGATGGAGATTCGTATATGACCCAGACCATGAGTGATTTTAATGGAGACCGTTTCCCAGATTATATTCGCGGAGGAAATGTGCAGTTGACAGCACCTGTTGGAAAAGTTTCGGATCAAATCGTAAATATTGGAGATAATTTTAGCCATTCTAAAACAAGCTCTGAAGGACCTAATTTTGGTGGAAGCTACAGTCATGGTGCACCATCCAATTCTTTTAGCGTTACGATAGGGAAAGCAAGCGTGAAAAAAGATTCGGCTAAAGAAACCACTTCAAAAGAAGCTGAAAAAGGAGGAAACAGCATTTCTGTAAATGCTTCACAAGGTAAAGGAGAAGACCGTTCTGTGTTGATTCATAGTGATATTAACGGAGATGGACTGCCAGATAAAATAACAGAATCTGGAGATGTATTTTTAAATACAGGTTACGGCTTTTTGCCAGCAGAAAAATGGAATTTAGCGAGTATAAACAAAGGTAATTCTACAGATTGGAGTGCTGGTTTAGGATACAGCATTAAACAGGGATCTATTTCAGGAGGAGCCAATTATGCGAGATCGCAGTCTGATAGTGATGAATCTTTTATGGATATTAATGGCGACGGATTGGCAGATAAGATTCGATATGAAGGTGGAACAATGTTGGTTTCTTTAAACTTAGGAAACGCGTTTGATACGCCAGTAGTATATCCGAGATTTCCAGAAATGAACCAGAACAAAGGAGTCAGTTACGGACTAAATGCCAATGTTTCAATTGATATTACAATTTGGTTATTGCGTATTACACCAACTATAGGAGGAAGCAAAGGATGGAGTACCAACCGTTCTGAAGGTACTTTTATGGATATTGATGGTGACGGAAATTTAGATTATGTAGTTTCTAAAGACGACGGTCAATTAACAGCGCAATTATCAAACATCAAAAGAACGAATAAACTGAAAAGCGTTACAAATGGCGCTGGAAATAGTTATACTGTAGATTATGAATTGCTAAAACCAAGCTACGAAAATCCTTCTGCAAAATGGGTTTTACAATCGGTTGATATTTTTGACGGACATACGGGCGACGGTATCGATCATTCGATTGCTAAATTCAGATATGAAGACGGTTATCAAGATCGTCGTGAAAGAGAATTTTATGGTTTCGGAAAAGTAATTCAGGAACAGATTGATGCGGCAGATAATGCTGTTTTTATGACAACGGTTCAGGAGTTTTACAATCAGGATTATTTCCGTAAAAATCTATTGAAACACAGTTATACTTTAGACAAAAACGGGCAACTGCGTCAGGAATCGGAAAACGAATATAGTTTTATCGATGTGGCGACACAGGCGAGTATTCCGGTTTCAGAATTGAACTTGCCTTCTTGTGATGCCAAACGCATTTTTGTTGGATTAATTCATGCCAATCAGAAAGTATATGAGGGCGGAAGCGATTATCTAGAAACCAATACTTTTAATACCTATGATGCGAACGGAAACATTATTCAATACGAAGATTTAGGAAACGGTTCTGCGGCCGATAAAGTAACCGCAAAAATTAGTTATTACGAAAGTACGACTCCATATTATGGCGGAATTCCAAAACAATTGGAAGTATTTACTACAGATGGTCTTCGCCGAAAAAGAGCCACAACTATCAATACCACAACTGCTGAGGTTACGCAGATTAGAAATTATGCGTCTGCAGATAAAGTTGCGGTTACAGATATTGCTTACGATACGTACGGAAACTTGCAGAAAATTACAGGTCCTGCTAATCATAAAGACCAGCATATGACCTTAGAATATGTATATGATGCCGAGAATCATCAGTACATGACAGAGATTAAAGATGCTTTTGGCTACCAAAATAAAATGGAATACAATTACCGTTTTGGTGTGCCAATAAAAACTACAGACCGTAACGATCAAAGTACAGATTACACTTTGGATGCAAAAGGTCGTATTGCGACGATTCGTGCACCTTACGAAATTGCTTCGGGTAAACCGTATACCATTGCTTATGAGTATTTCCCAGAAGCCAAAGTGCCGTATGCAAAAACGAGAAATTACGATCCAGAATTGGATAAAGACATTGAAACATATACTTATACAGACGGTTTAGGAAGAGCTTTGCAGGTAAAGAAAACAGCGAGTTTATTTACACAAGCAGGAAGTGCCGATCAAGAAGCGCACATTATTTCTGGAAAAATAATTTATGATGGTTTAGGTAGAGCCGTAACCAGTTATTATCCGACCACAACAACCACATTAGACAATAATTTTAGTACAGCAGTTTCTACGGTTACGCCTACTAAAACAGATTATGATGAGGTAAACCGTCCGATAAAAGTAACCTTGCCAGACGGAAGCAGCAATACTACTGTTTTTGCTTTGGATAATTATGATGGTTTGCCAGTTTTGAGAACTACTCAAACCGATGCTTTAAACAAAACAAATACAACTTATACCGATGCGACAGGACAGAATGTTGCCAGCATGCAAAACGATTTGACAACAAAATTTGATACGAATGCATTAGGCGAGATGATCAAAGTTACCGATGCTATGGATCACATTACTCAAAGCAGTTACGATTGGTTAGGAAGACGTATCGAGTTTACGCATCCAGATGCTGGAACAACGAAAATGGAATACGATTTGGCAGGTAATTTGACCACGCGTATTACACAAGATATTAAAAATACAGTTCCTAATGGTGGCGCTATACAATACGTATACAATTACAACCGTTTAGAGAGTATTAAATATCCTAAAAACCCGCAGAATAACGTGCAGTATAATTATGGTAAAGCAGACGGAACAGCTTCTCGCCGAGGCAGATTATGGTTTGTGCAGGATGCCAGCGGCGGTCAGGAGTTTTTCTATGGAAAATTAGGAGAGGTCGAAAAAGAAATTAGAACGCTTCGCATTACGCCAACAGACATTCAAACCTATATTTCGCAATACGAATACGATACTTGGAACCGTATTCAAAAAATGACTTATCCTGATGGTGAAGTGGTAGAATATACCTATAACCGCGCAGGAAACTTGCAGAGCATGCAGGGTAAAAAAGAAAGCCATACCTACGATTATATTAAACAATTGAGTTATGACGAATTTGAACAGCGCAAGTATTTAAAATACGGTAATGATACCGAAACCAATTATACCTACGATCCTGTAATGAGAAGATTGCAGCAACTGCAAGTGCAAAGCGGTGCCAGACAAGTCATGAACAATGCTTACGGTTATGATTTGGTTGGGAATGTTTTAAGTATAAAAAACACAGCTCCAATTGTAAACAACACACTGGGAGGAACCTCTTCGCATGAATACCAATACGATGATTTCTACCGTTTAAAATCGGCTAAAGCATCTTATCAAGGAGAGTTTACCAAAGCCAATTACGAGCTGAACATGAGCTATAATAAAATGCACAATATTACCAAAAAGGAATTGGTGCATGTAGTAAACAACGAGCAGAAAGGCTATGTTTTAGACTATAATTACGACAACGAGCTGCACCCTAATGCACCAAATAAAATTGTTGAAGCAGGAAAGGCAGAACCAAGACAATACAGTTACGATGGCAACGGAAACCCAACAAGTTATACCGAAGAGAAAAGCTTCAGAAAAATGACTTGGGATGAAGAAAACCGCTTAATGGGAATAAACGACAATGGAAGAATTCACCAATATACCTACGATGCAGGAGGAGAACGCGTTATTAAAAGTTCAGGAGATTCTCAAAATGTTGCTATAAATGGCGAGACAGCGGCAACCATTGTACACACCGATGATTATACAGGTTATGTTTCTCCTTATTTTGTAATTAGCAAAGGAAAATTTACCAAGCATTATTTTGAAGGCGCAGGACGTATAGTGAGTAAACTCGGTAACGGAACTTTTGCACAGCCTTTAAAAATAACAGCAGGAGGCGTTAATTACGGCAAGCTTACAGCAGAACAGCAAAAAGCATTAGATACCTATGTGAAAAGTTTAGGAGTGCCTCCAGGACCGCCGACACAGCAGGGAATTTATGCAACACCAGAATTTACAGGCGACCCGTACCCAAGTGAAGTACTAAAACCGGTAGAAGAAAACCAAGAACCGCCAGCAGGTTGGCCAAGAAATCCAATTTTCAATGCGCCTGGAGATGTGCCAGGACCGCCAGTACAATTTGGACCGCCAGTAGAACCAGAAACAGTAAAATCTGGAGAAGGCTTTACAGGAACAGGAATGCCAGAAAATGATATTTTCTATTTCCACCCTGATCATTTGGGTAGTACTTCGTATATTACCAACAAAAACGGTTCTATTTCGCAACACGTGGAGTATATTGCATTTGGAGAGGTTTTGTTTGAGGAGCATAGTTCTTCGTTTAGTTCTCCTTATTTATTTAATGGTAAGGAGCTGGATAGGGAGACTAATCTTTCTTATTATGGGGCTAGGTATTTGGATATGAAGACCAGCTTATGGTTGAACACCGATCCTTTGATGGAGAAATATCCAAATTATTCGGCTTATAATGTATGTTTCAATAATCCTTTAGTCTTTATTGATTCTGATGGATTGGATCCAACCCCTTTCTTTAAAAGTTTACTTGGTAATACAGGTTATTATGCTTGGAGAGCAAGAGATTTTATGAGACAAAACCCTGGTAAGCCTGTACCAGACTATTATATGGGTTATGGACATAAATATATTAATCGTTTTACAAATGAAACAAGTAAGACAATGTCAAATTCAGGTAAGATTTGGTTAAAGGAAGCTCGCAAAAACTTACAAGTAGCAATTGAAGATAGATTGGATTCAAAAAAATATAAAGATGCTAATACTATTGAATTAAATAATGATAAATTTAGGGCTTTCGCTTTTGATTCCCATGTTGATGCATATTGGAATGAGAACGGAAAAGTTCCATTATATACATTAGGAGCTGTTGATTTAACAAAAATATTGTTGACACCAGATGTTAAAGATTTGGCTAGCTCAGATGGATTACGTCAAGTAAAAGATATGATGGGTAAATTTATAACAGAAAAACCCAAAGATTTATTGCGTATTTTAGGCGATGCCTACGATAATATGGATACGATACAAACTTTGATGGAAGATAAAGCAAAAAAAGAAGGTGTGCCTGTAGACGAAATTAAAAGAGCTTTGAGTCCTTTATTAATACTTATTCCAGGAACAGATGAAAAAAAGACTAATTAATATGAAAAAAAAGCTAATATGCATATTAGTAATTCTAATAGCTTTAGGATGTAAAGATTCTAATAAAAAGAAAATTGATGTTGAAATTATTGATTTTGGTGGAATGAAAGGTAAATCGGAATATATGTACTTTATCAATCCGAAAGAAGGTTATTCGTTTAATTATGTCACAGAATCTAAAGAACAAACGGAAGAACAACTAAACGACCCTAATTTTTTTCCTAAATCTCATGATATTGCTAGTATTTATAAAACCAGCGATAGCGGAAAAAATTGGAAAGAAATTGCATCTATAGAAAGTAGAAAATTTTTTAATAGAGTTTTAGTATTTCAGAATGCTATTTATATAGGAACTAATGATTTTTATAATGAAAAGGTTTTTGTTTTAAAATTTAATACTTTAACAGATAAAATTGAACTTGAAAAAGAATTTCCTGTTATTGGAGGAATGTATGATGACAAATCAAATATATATATTCAGACAGAAAAAGGAAGTTCTGTTACAAAATTTGATGAGAATTTAATTAAAAAAGAGAAAATGCCAATTGATGTTGGAAATGATGTACTTTTTTTAGATAATAAATTATTTTCGATTTTAAGAAGTAAAGATGGACTATCTTTTTTATTTCAATATGATAAAGAAAACACTAAAAACATAAAGACAGTAATAGAGCCTGAAAAAATTGTAAAACAAAGCGAGGATAAAATTATAATTGTAGGAAACAACAAGATAGATAATAAAAAAATTACCTTAATTAGCTACAATGTAAAATCAGAGGAGATTCAAACTTTAAGAGAGTTTGAAGAATATAGTATTGTTCGAGACTTACAGAGTAATGACAAAATAATATGTGGCTTTATAGGTAATATAAAAGGAAATTTTACAGAATATGATTTGTTTTACAGTTTAGATCAAGGAACAACTTGGGAAATCCAAGAACTTAAAGAAAAGAATTATTTGCACCCTAGTGCCTTGATAGACGATGTTTTGTATATTTTTTCTGGAGGGAAAAAATTACAAAAAATTTCATTTAGATAAAAAGTATTCTCTGATAGTGTTTCAGACTTAGTTATAGATTTTTAAATTTATAACGTTAAAACAGCGCAATATTATAAGTGTATAATTTTAAAGACGAGTATTAATACTCATCTTTTTTGTTTTAATATTTCAGTCACTGCGAGATCTCTCGTCCTGCGAAAAGTTTACACATTTTTCATTTAATCCTAAAAATTGACTTAAACTTATCCAAGTGAAGTACTAAAACCGGTAGAAGAAAACCAAGAACCGCCAGCAGGTTGGCCAAGAAATCCAATTTTCAATGCGCCTGGAGATGTGCCAGGACCGCCAGTACAATTTGGACCGCCAGTAGAACCAGAAACAATAAAATCTGGAGAAGGCTTTACAGGAACAGGAATGCCAGAAAATGATATTTTCTATTTCCACCCTGATCATTTGGGAAGTACTTCGTATATTACCAACAAAAACGGTTCTATTTCGCAACACGTGGAGTATATTGCTTTTGGGGAGGTTTTGTTTGAGGAACATTCGAGTTCGTTTTCTTCGCCTTATTTATTTAATGGTAAGGAGTTGGATAGGGAGACGAATCTTTCTTATTATGGGGCTAGGTATTATGATGCTAAGACGAGTTTATGGTTGAATGTTGATCCTTTAGCGGAGAAAATGCCATCCTATGGAGCGTATGTTTTTAGTTTCAACAATCCAATACGATTTGTAGATCCAGATGGGCGTTTAGCAGGAGACTTTTATGATGAAAATGGTAATCATATAGGTAATGATGGAGTAAAAGACAATAAGGTATATATAACAGATCAAAAAACTATAGATAGTAATACAAAAGATAAGAAAACAAATTGGTCAGCAGTTAAAGATTCTAAGTCCACAACAGATTTGACTCAAAAATATAAAATAAGTCATTCAGACTTTTTGAATAGAGCGAACTGGGTATACGGAGAAGGTGGCGGCAATTTTACAGATTATTATGCTCACACAATGAAAAATTTAAAAGAACATGGAGTTTGGGGACCAGCAAACAAACCCTTTAAAAGTGATGAAGCTATGTTTAAAACAAAAATGACACATAAAGTTGGAAAAGTAATTAAGAATATGTATCCGGGGTATTTTGATGGCACTGATGGAAATGTTAATAGTAAGGCATTTGCGAATTTACGAAATGATTTAGATCAATTGACAAGTAATGAAGATATGAGAAACAGTATAAAATCTGTCATTGGGAGCATCATGGGCACGACCACAGATCCTACGGGAGGTGCTTATCAATGGGTTGGAGGTCCTGGTGCAAATGGACCTCTAGCACGAAATCCTACATTAAACAATGCAACAAACGTTACAAATAAAACATCTGGTAAAGGAAAAGGCCAACGTTATCATACATTTTACGAATTATTAAAAGAATAATATGAAAAGAATTAGTTTATTGGTTTTATTATTTGTCTCTAGTTTAAATTTTGGGCAAAATTTAAATAGTTCAGAATTAGATAAGTCAAATAGTGTTTTGTTTTCATATTCCTTATTAGCAAAGGATAGTTTAAGATGTGATTATATAGATTTGAATAATGCTAAACAGATTTATTCTAAAGTTATAGATTCAAGTTCTCATGGAGTGATTACAGAGCAAAAAATAATGTTAGATGATGCAGAAAGTATTTTTTATTACAAACTTAACTTTGCTAATTCAGATGCTCAAATAAAAAAAAGGGACGCTATTGAAATACAAGGTCATAAGTTTAATATTGATAGTTTATATTATGGCAGAAAGTTTAATCGTAAAATGCCATATATATTCTCATCTCTAGTAAATGTGATAAAATTTAATTTTAATAAGCAAAAGTATATAGCATTTTACATTCAAGATGTATCTAATCCAGTGACACTTCCAAATACTTTAATTTTACTTTTTGATATTTCAGATCTTAAAGACATTTTTTGTTATTCATTAGATTTTCAAGCTTCTGAAGATCTTAAGTGCTTTAACGATTTTGATAATGATGGATTTTTAGATTTTGCAGATTGGAAACAAGGCTATGATTATCAAAAGAAATTATTTAGATACAAATTAATTAATAGAAAGTTTGTACTGCAAAAGAAAGATTTCGTGATAATTGAAGAAAATTCATCAGGTTATTACATTAATTCCAAATTGAGTAATTGGAGTTATGGTAACATTAAATGATTCAAGAATGTGGGTAATGTTTCGGTGATGTTTCGGTGATGTTTCTTACTATGGAGCTAGGTATTATAATGCTAAGACAAGTTTATGATTAAATGTTTGATTCTTTAGCATAGAAAATACATCCTTTAGCATATAGATTATGATAAATAAAAAAATAATTATGAGATATTTACTAATTTTTTTCATACTATTTTCTTTAGTATCATGTAAAAAAAAGCCTATTGAGATAGGAAAACCTGAAAATTATACTCTTACGGAAAGAGACTTTTCAAAAGACTGTAATATTTATCAAATGAGATTTAAAGATGGAAAATACATTTTTAAGTTTTCATTAGCAGGGAGTTGTAAAAGTTTGAATACTGAAAACTATATAAAGGAGTATTCGATGTATCTACATTCATATCAAGATAGTTTAGTAACAAGAAGAGGTTATATAGTATTAGATTACAATGGAATTAATAACGATACAAATGTTTTGAAAGATTCTGTTATCAACATAACTAAGAGATATTTTAAAACATTTGTATCATTATCAAAAGTTGATGAAACTAGTTTTGAGATAAAAGTTTATGATGAAAAAAACTGATACACTAGAAAGATATGTAGTTGGGGCTGTCTCCCGCGAGCGCGAGCGTCTCGCTCGTGAACGCATAATTGTCTTGTCTTGAAAAAAGTTTGAAAGCTCCAACATGAAAAACATTATTTTGATACTAGCTTTTTTCTGGTGTGTTATTTTGAATGCGCAAGAAACGTTTAATTATAAACTAATAGAAAAACAATCTTTTAGTTCATTTCTTGAAATGAAAGCTAAAGATAAATATACTGTTGAACTAAATAAAAACATACAAAAGAGAAATAAAAATTTTGCTTTTATACCAATTAAAAAAGAGAAAGAATATTGTATCTATTTGATGATAGACAAAAAGCAAATTTTGAATATGAAAAATGATGACCTAGTTTTAAGTAAAAGTGAAATATATATTTATGATGTAAATTCAAATCGTTTAATTAGCGTAAATTATGATGATTCCAATCGTACAATAATTGAAAAAAGAATGAATAAATATTATTGTAAATTTTATTTGCCATATAGTGATATTGATAGTATAGATATGTTCAATACAAATCTTTATCCAGTTTATTCTATTAAATTTACCGGTTCGTTAGTATTAATGGATGAGCCATTAGGACACAGGCCTTTTTGCATTTACAATTATAAAATTAATAGTTTTTATTATTTTGAAAATACCACAGATAAGCTTTACTTCAAGTTAGAGGAAATTAATATCGATAATTTATATGCTAGAGTCGATATGTTATTATTTGATAGTAGCAATACTAGTAATGAATTCAATGTTCGATTTAGAAATCGTTTGTTAATGGATATAAATAAAAATGTATCAGATTTATAATTGGAATCTTTCTCATTCGTGAAAACTAAAATACCTTTTCTTGAAATAGCTTTATATTTATAATATTTTTTAAAGAAGAAAAAAAATCTTTTACCGTAGAAAATACTACAAATAATGAAAAAGAACATTATTGCGCTTTTATTCTTATTTATTGCAAGTTTTACTTATTCGCAAAGTGCTTTACATAATTTGCTGCAATCACTTAGAGAAGTTTCGGAAGTTAATATATCAAAATCTAACAGAGGCAATTTTTTTCTTGGCAGTGATGATATTACTGTTTTTAAATCAAATAAAGTTGTTGAGTTATATAAAGATTTAAGCGTAGAACCTGAGATTTGTCTGGTGCCAATTAACATTTCAAATGATCTAAACGTGTACGTAAAAATTCCGATTCTTTTTTTTAAAGAAGAAAAGAATTCAATCATTTTTAATGTGTTTAATTCTTATATAATATTTGACAAAAATAGAAATGTTTTTTATCAAATAAATTCAGAGTTTGCGTGTGGTTCGATTTATAAGAAAAATAAAAAAACTCTTGTAATTAATAGTTCTTTTGCTAAGCTAACTCAAAATACTTTTGAACTTGATAAAAATTTGGAAGTATTAGAAAAAGAATAATATTTCGAAATATTCATTAGTTCGATCGCGCAGATTTGTAATCTGTGCCCTCAAAGTGATTTCGTCAATAGTAATTGATAAGGAATTATTATGCATTTTAATGATTTTAGATATTCTACTATATTTATTTTGAAGTGCTAAACTTTTAAGTGTACTCGTCTTTACGGGCACAGATTACAAATCTGCGCTAACGGGTTCTATTAATAAATTTGGAAGAATACCAGAAAATAAAAAGATTTTTCGTATATTAAAAAAAATGAAAAATGTTAAAATACAGTTTGTTACTATTTTTTATTTTTACTTGTACAAATAAAAAAGAAATTGAATGTAAAGATCAAGGAATAAAAATTGAGTACCTTACAGATATTGATAAATTAGTTAAAAATGGTTATATATGTGACAAATATTTTGATGATTTTGGTATAGATGAGTTAAAGAGATGTAAAGTTGTATTTTCCGATTCCAACTACAAAGTTTTATATAATGGATTTCGTAGTAGAGTACTTTTCGATAAGAAAGAGAATTTAAAACTTGCTATAAACTCAATTTCTCCAGATTTTAAACCTGTAAAGAATCGACCCTTTACTTTGTTTATTCTTAATAATAAACTTTTACCAGTATATGCAATTAGTAAGTTCAGTAATGATAGTTTATCAGTATTTAAGATAGAATATATAAAAAAGAAAATTTTATTAAGTGAAGCGATTAATAGGGAAAGTAAAAACATCAATGTTAATAAATTGACATATCAAGAAATACTGTCACTTATTCCTAAAATTAAAAACGAATTTAAATACAAACCTAGAAAAACTTCTTTGGATGACTTTTTCTATGATGTTCCTTATTGGACAGAAGGTAGGGAGTAATAAATGACCCTATCGCCCCACTAGCGTCTCGCTCGTGAACGCAAAGTTGTTTTCTTCTGAAGAAAAAGTATGAATAGTTCCCTAAAAGTGTTTTAAGAAATTGAAATGGACTGATTTTCTGTTTGTGTATGAGCGGGACGCTCGCACCAGCAGGGGGAAAAAGTGATGAAGATTGCCCCTGATGGCTTGAGAGGCTATTGGAGAAAGACAGGAAAGCCATAGATAAAGGTCATAAAGAGTAAATAACAATAAATTTGTAACATGAAAATTTTAGTTTTAGTAATTCTAATTCCTTTTTTTGGTTTTTCGCAACTTTTAGAAGTAAAAGTCCAAAAAGAGCAATATAATGTTAGTGACGATATCGTTCTGAATATTAAAAATAACGATACCATAAGTAGATTTTTGAATATCCAATTGGAGAAATATGATGAAAAAAAGGGTGCATGGAAATTATTTTCTAAAGATGTTTTTTCTAAACCTTTTAATCCATTAGAACTTACTTTAATTTCAGAAAAAGGGAAAAATTTAGATTTAAACTTTAAAATTAATCAGCCCGAGTTAATGGATTCGCCTAAATACAGTAATAGAAAAAATGAATCTATTAAAGAAGAGGGAAAAAAAGGAAAGTTTAGAATAAAAGTGGTTTATGGTTATGATGAATTTGATAAAAATGAAATATCGTATTCAGATAGTTTTATTATGAAGTAATAAGAAATCTGTCCAATAAATGAGTTATGTGAATGATTAGTTTTTCTATTTCATTTTCAGATATTTATGAAATATTAAACGATAATCTTTGAGAAATAAAAGACAGTAGTATGGAGAAAGAATCTGTAGATAGTATTTACTATCATTACGATAACAATACAAATTATGGACTCAAAATTCTAATTCAATTACAGACAACTTATTTATTATTTGATTCATCAACATTTAAATATATAGATGAAATAGAATTAGACAATCAAATAAATTTTGAATGGATAAAGATTAATTACGAGAGATTAAATGAAGAAACTTACATTGATTTTATAAAGGAAGATGAATTAGTTAGCTATTTTATAAAATTTTCAAATAATGACATATTCTATATTTTTCAAAGAGTTGATAATTTAGAAAAATGGGAGCAAGATTTTGAAATTGTTTGTGTCGACGATCAAAAATATTCAGAAACCAAAGCATATATGAACGAAAGCTGGATTGAAGAAATAATACCGCAATAAGGATTAATAAACTTAAGAAAAACTATCATCAGTAAAACTATGATAATATTTACAAGTGATTATATAACTGACCTTAAAAATCTAAATGAAGTCGATATATTAGATTCAGAATTAAGAAAATCGTGTATTGAAAAAGTAAATGTTAGATTCAAAGAAATTCTGTATAGAAATAGTAAAGCTGGATTAGAAAAGTTATTTATAGAATCTTTAAAAGATTTTAAAAGATATGATACAACTATTTGTTTTACGGATTTAGACTTTTTGATTAGTTATTGTGAAGAGTGCAATATTGATAAATTTGAGTCTATAGAATTTAACAATCAAGTTTTAGCTTTTTATGAATATTTGAAAGTTGCCGATAGAATAAGTTTTTTTCATATTTCTAGAATAATAACATTTATGAGTGATTATAATTTAGGAGAAATATTGTTTAAAAATATTGTGCTTGATGTGATTAAAACTGCAGATTATTTGGACGGAACTTCTATAGAATATTTTAAATTGTACAGAGACGAACTTCTTATTGAGAGTAAAACATTTAAAGTTTGGCTGGAATCAAATATTAATTTTTGTAAGTTTCTAAAATAGATTAATTTTTATGCTAAAGATTTAATCTCTTAGGAAGTAATAAAATTATATGGATAAAATTTGGTTTTGGAGAGATATTGACGATATGTATGGTACTATTGCTGGATTTGCACTAGTTATATTAGGTTGTTTTCTTACCAAGTATTTCTGGGAATGGTATAAAGAAGTCAAGTATCGAAGACCTTCTGTAAGTCAGAGTAATGCTCTGCAAGGATTCTTTGGAGGTATTATTCTTCTTTTAGCTGGGTTAATGTTGCTTTATTATTCATTTGTTTTGCCTTTTTTAAATAATTATAACCTTAAAAACATTTATGAATTATAGATTTTTACTGTATAGTTTACTGTTTCTTGCCGGAGCATTTTTATATATAATTTCAATAAATGGTCTTTAAAAGAAAAAGACGGAAATAAGAAACCTGATCGCGCAGAAAAATCTCGCAACAATCACGCAGATTTGCAATCTGTACTTGCAATGTGATTTCGTCAAAATTAATGCGATAGGGAATTATTCTGCATTTGAAAACAATTTAAATTTTTATTTTCAATAGATTTCTTTTCTTTTTATTAATTATGATGAGGTTTAAATATCATATTGATATAAAAAACGCCTTATTTTTTCTTGTTTCATTTTAGCGGGTCAAGGTTCATTTTACAATTTATGGTTTCAGTTTATAATCTGAAACCATTTCTAGAGTTTCAAAACAAAAGATTAGAAATTTTCATTTTAATTTTAAATATTCTTATCCATATCTTTTAATAAGGAGGTGAGTGAAAAGAAAATAAAACCCTGCATTGCTTTATAATTAAGTGATAGTATTATGAATCTTAAAGGTAAATTATAGTATTAATTTAAATACAGCTAAACCTATGGCCGCTATTCCTGATGAATTGTATAATGTTAAATTTGCAGCTTACTTTGATTCAATGAAAGAATTGTACATATTGGATCAAAAATTTAAGGTTATATGTGATGCTTATTGTGTAAGTACTGCTAAAACGGAGCTATACAAGGATAAAAGTGACAAGAATTACCGACGTAAAATGAAGTACGAAAACTTGTCTAGGGAATTGGAAGAAGAAATCTTGTTTTATATCATGAGAAACAGATAATCAGTATTTAGCGCATTTTGAAAGTGCTATTTGAGATACTGTTTTCCATTGTGCTGTTTTTTCTTCTTTCGTTAAGCCCGCATTTAATCCGCTAGTAGAAGGCAGGGTTATATAAGTGATTCCTTCTTGCGGAGCGGTATGTTTCAGGAAATATTTTGCTGCAGCTTTGCTTTCAAAAAATACGTACTTAATATTCGGATATTGTTTGTGCAGACTTTCAAAATCATTTATAACTTCTTCGGTAATACTAGCATCGCTACTTCCTTCTCTTTTGCAACTTTTTAGCACATTCCAAAGACCAATGTTATATTTTTTTACAAGCGCTTTTCGGTCTTCATAAGAGGAGCTGAATTCTTCTTCAAATATAGAAAACAATATTTTCCAGAAAAGATTTCCTCTATTAGCGTAATATTCTTGTTTGGCAATCGACTGTTCGCCAGCCATCGTCCCCATAATTAATATAACAGTAGAACTGTCAATTAGTGGTTGAAGGGCTTTTTTATACATTTTTGCTACTATTTTTTATCGTGCTACGCTTTACTGCAAATTTACCGATAAAAGATTTAAAATGACAGATAGAATATTTTTGAAATCATATCTTTACCAGACCTTAAATAAATTTTAAATCTTTCGAAATGACTGAAAACTTACTTCCTTTAATAAATGCGTTATATCATCACTACAACGAACATCAATATCTGAAATTGAAAGTAGAATATGAATTTACACAATGGGGGAGTTATAAGTTTTTTGTCAGGTATGTGTCAGAATCAGGAGAAATACTTCCAACGGGTATAAGTCCAAGACCTATTGATGATGAAGTTGAAAAAGTTTCAGACTTTTTTGAAAAAACAATTCACACAAAAGAAAAATTTAACCGATTTATTATAGAAATAAACCCTGATAAAACTTATTCTCAAAAACATTTTTGGGACCAAGACAAAGAAAAACAGGATTTAGTAAAAGGTGCCGATGTTTTTTACCAATGGATAAATGATCGCATGATGTCTATGATTTTCGAATATGAAAAAGAAAACGATCTTCTGCCATCACAATATGATGATGACGGTGATTTGGAATATTTGAGCTCTTGGGACAGTGGGTTATTTACTTTTCATATTAATGACAAGGGAAAGTTAGAACATAAAATAATGCTGACACAAGAGGGAAAAGAACGAATTCTAGATATGCCTTTAAGAGATTATTTTATAGAAGGAGTTCTGGAACATCATACAATAACTACAATTCAACTTGCTGATGTGTGGAAATCCTGGAATACTATAGAATTAAAATCACCTCATTACAGTATTCCTTATGATAAAAGGGATGAGTTTGTGAGGTATTTTTGATCTAAGAGTTGCAAAAAAATGAAAGAACAACACGCAGTAAAAGCTTTTTTTGAGTATTATAATGAATTGTCATATGATACCTTAGAGATAAAATTTACTTTCACGCTTGGAGGAAGTTACGAGATAGAAATCTATTATTTTTGTGAAGGCGGTAAAAAAGAAACGTCTTTAGATGGTAGAGAAATGTATGTTTTTGAACGATCTATTTATGAAGTTTTTAAAGATAAATTGGAGACATCTGATAAGTTTAATGTTGCTTTATTTGAAATTCAGAACAACGGATTGTACACTTGCACCTATACATGGGAAAATGATAAAGCAAAGAAAAATTTATTAGATTACGCCGATGTCTTCTATCAATGGGCAAATGATCGCATGATGTCTTTGATTTTTGAATATGAAAAAGAAAACAATCTTATCGCTACACAATATGATGATGACGGTGATTTAGAATATTTGAGTTCTTGGGATAGCGGTTTATTTACTTTTCATATTAATGATAAAGGAAAGTTAGAACATAAAATAGTGCTGACACAAGATGGAAAAGAACGAATTCTAGATATGCCTTTGAAAGATTATTTTGTTGAAGGAATTCTAGAACATCATAAATCTACCAACAACGAACTTGCTGATGAATGGAAATCGTGGAATACTATGGAATTAAAATCATTTCATTCTGATATTCCTCATGATAAGAGAGACGAGTTTGTGAGGTACTTTTAAATTAGAGATATGAATATTTACGAATTAGTTTCTCAAGTAAGAAGAGAATATACAGAATTTGAGTATGATAAATTACTTGTTGACTACATTTTTACATTGCAAGGGAGTTATAGTTTTATAGTTAATTATGAGAAAGATGGTGAATTAAAAGAATCAGAACAATCCAATAAGGCAATTAGAGATGAGGTAAGGAAGATGACAGGAAAATTTGAAAAGTATAAATCATCAGATCAAAAGTTTAATCGTGTAAAAATTGAAATCAATAATGATGGAGCTTATAAACACAATTATTGGTGGGATAATGCAGTAGAAAAGCAAGACTTACTTGATTACGCCGATGTCTTCTATCAATGGGCAAATGATCGCATGATGTCTTTGATTTTTGAATATGAAAAAGAAAACAATCTTATCGCTACACAATATGATGATGACGGTGATTTAGAATATTTGAGTTCTTGGGATAGCGGTTTATTTACTTTTCATATTAATGATAAAGGAAAGTTAGAACATAAAATAGTGCTGACACAAGATGGAAAAGAACGAATTCTAGATATGCCTTTGAAAGATTATTTTGTTGAAGGAATTCTAGAACATCATAAATCTACCAACAACGAACTTGCTGATGAATGGAAATCGTGGAATACTATGGAATTAAAATCGCTTCATTCTGATATCCCTCATGATAAGAGAGAAGAGTTTGTGAGGTATTTTTAAAGAAAATAACAGATTAAACGATTGTTTTTTTGATATAAAAACTGCACGCTCCTGAAATGATTTCGAGATGGTGCAGTTTTCGGGCTATAAAGGGTGATTAAGTTTGTTTTTAAGCCACAGAACAAGCACTTTTACTTTCTTTAGCTAAAGGTTTTAGTCCGAGGTTTTGAAACATTTGCATGTCTTCAGACAATCCAGGATTTGGCGTTACTAATAATGTCTCGCGTTCTCCTGTAAAAATAGAATTGGCTCCTGCCATAAAACACCAAGCTTGTTCTTCTTCAGTCATTTCAATTCGTCCGGCACTTAAGCGAACAACAGCTGCAGGCATAATAATGCGTGCGGTGGCAATCATTCGAACCATATCCCAAAGAGGCACTTTTGGATTATTTTCTAGCGGAGTTCCTTTTACTCTAGCCAATGCATTTACAGGAACAGATTCTGGATGAACAGGCATTGTAGCCAAAGTTGCCAGCATAGAAACACGATCGGCAGGAGTTTCTCCCAAACCAATAATTCCGCCAGAACAAACGGTGATTCCTGCTTTTCTAACATTATTAATAGTATCCAAACGCTGATCAAATTTGCGTGTACTAATGATTTCGTCATAATAACTTTCAGAAGTATCCAAATTATGATTATAAGCATGCAACCCCGCTTCTTGAAGACGAATAGCTTGCTCTTCGGTTAGCATTCCTAATGTACAGCACACTTCAAGTCCAAGATCGTTAACACCTTTTACCATCTCAATAACACGGTCAAAATCTTTGTTGTCACGAACTTCGCGCCAAGCGGCAGCCATACAAAAACGAGAAGAACCACCATCTTTTGCTTTTTTTGCATGGTTGAGCACAGTTTCTGTTGGCAAAAGAGCTTGGACTTTAATATCGGTATGATATCGTGCGGCTTGTCCGCAATATGAACAATCTTCGGGACAACCACCCGTTTTTACAGAAAGTAAGGTACAAACTTGTATTTCTGAAGGTTTATGCCAATTGCGGTGTATCGTTGCCGCCTGATATACTAAATCTAATAAAGGTTTATCATAGATAGCTTGAATTTCTTCTTTGCTCCAGTCGTTTCGTATTTCGGTTTTCATTTTTTATTTGATGCTTTTATGATTTTAAATCAAAAGTATTGTTTTACTGTATCATCAAAATGTACCACTTTTCATATTTTGAGTAGTCCGGTAGGGATCATCTCAAAACTCATTTATAAGAAAAATGTATAACAACTTAGTTAAGAGGGAGAAATAGGCTTTAATTTTCGTACAAAATTGTTTCATTTTATAATTTGCAACATAAAATACCTGATTTGAAACATCTAAATTGGATAGTGTTTATAGTTTTGTAAGAAAATTGAAATATTGTTATTAAATCAATAAAATATTAAATTATTGATTATCAGTATTTATTTTTGTTTAATTGTAAGATGTTTAATACTTAATTTTATTTTTTAAATGTAAGAATTTAGTTTTTTTTGTTGAATTTCTAAAAGCATTTTAAACTCTACATATTTTTTGAAAAGCATTATATATTTTTAAAGTTCGATTATTAACCAATTCTCATTTTAAAAGAAATGTATGAGAATTATAAAGCCTTTTTTATCTGATCAATAAACGAGGTTACTGTTTTTAAGTTTACTTTTATTTTATGCCCATCAAGCAAACAAAATTGTGATAGTTTTTATCAACTACAACAGTTTTTTCCTTCCTAAATCTGTTTTTTTAGTCATTGCGGTATTCTACGATTCAGACTTTGAATTTTATCAGCCAGACCATTAACAGCCTTATTAGTAAAAGCAATATGCTTTGAAATTCTCTACCAGTTTTTATACGCTTAAGTTTATTATTTACAGTTATTTAGATTAATATGCAAGGTTTTAGGGTATCTAATAATCTGGAAATTCTATTATTCATGAAAAAGTTAAGGAGCAAAAAGTTCTTGTAACATACTTGTCATGTCTTTAAGTTAAAAATTTAAAAAATTAGAAAATGAGTAAAAAACTACTTCTTTGTATAGTTCTATTAAGTTATTGTAGTGGTTATGCGCAACAAGATGCGCAGTTTACGCAATACATGTATAACACAATAAACATAAATCCGGCTTATGCTGGGTCTCGTGGTGTTTTAAGCATTTTTGCTTTGCATCGCGATCAGTGGGTTGGGTTAGATGGTGCGCCAAAAACCAATAGTGTTTCAGTAAATACGCCAATAAATAATAGTAATATTGGACTTGGTGTTTCTTTGGTAAACGATGAAATCGGACCTACAACAGAAAATCAATTTTCTGTCGATCTCTCTTATACGGTGCCAACTTCAGAAACTTGGAAACTCTCTTTTGGTATAAAAGGTACAGCAGATATTTTTAATTTGGATGTTACCAAACTAAATCCTGAGACAGCAGGAGATCCACAGTTTCAAAATTTGGATAATGATTTCTCGCCAAATGTTGGAGCGGGAATTTATTGGCATTCTAATAAAGCTTATATCGGATTTTCAGTTCCAAATTTTATTCAAACCAACCGTTACGATGATAATGATGTCGCCATTTACAAAGACAAAATCAATTATTATCTAATAGGAGGTTATGTCTTTGATTTTTCTCAAGAAGTAAAATTTAAGCCAGCTCTTTTAACTAAAATGGTTCAAGGAGCGCCGCTTCAGGTAGATGTTTCTGCCAATTTTTTATTCTTTGAAAAACTTACTCTGGGACTTGCTTATCGATGGGATGCAGCTGTAAGCGCAATGGCAGGATTTCAGATTACCGACGGATTATATATTGGTTACGGATATGATAATGAAACGACCCAATTAAGAAACTATAATTCAGGTTCACATGAAATTTTCTTGCGCTACGAATTCTTCTCAAACAAAAGTAGAATCACAACTCCTCGTTTCTTTTAAAAATAGGTATCATGAAAAAATCAATACTACTACTTTTTACAGTTATAGCTTCTTTTTCATTTGAATTGCAAGCACAGCAGGCAAAGGTAAGCTCTGGAGACAAAAAATATGATAATTATGCTTATATCGATGCCATAAAAACATTTGAAAAAATTGCGAATAAGGGCTACAAATCTGAAGACATGTTTAAAAAATTGGGGAATGCATATTACTTCAATTCAGAATTTGAAAATGCTGCAAAATGGTACAAAGAGCTGTTTGCAATGAACACGAGCGTAGAACCAGAATATTATTATCGATACGCACAATGTCTGAAATCAATAGGAGAGATTGCTGAAGCAAATAAATTTCTGGGTGAGTTTAATGCTAAATCAAAAAATGATAGCAGAGGAAAGCTTTATAAGGAAAATATAGACTACATAGATCAGATTAAGGCAAATTCTGGACGATATAAAATTGAAGATGCAGGCGTAAACAGTAAATATTCTGATTATGGTTCATTTGTTTATAACAACAAACTTTATTTTGCTTCTGCAAGAGATACAGGAAATTTTGTACAGCGTAAGCACAAATGGACAGACGAATATTTTACAAATATTTATAATGCTGATTTGGATCCTTCAACAGGAAATACCGCTAAGGTCAATAAATTTAAATCGGCTATTAATACGAAATTTCATGAAGCGTCCCCTGTTTTTACTACAGATGGAAAGACTGTTTACTTTACCCGAAATAATTATATCAATGGGAAAAGAGGTAAAGACGATCATAAAGTTACTCTGATAAAACTCTACAAAGCAGAGTTAGGGAAAGATAATAAATGGACGAATATTACGGAGCTTCCTTTTAATAGTGATAATTACAGTACGGCTCATCCAGCTTTAAGCCCTGACGAAAAAACATTGTATTTTGCTTCTGATATGCCTGGATCTTTAGGACAATCTGATTTATATAAAGTAAGTATAAATTCAAACGGAGGATTTGGCACACCAGAGAATCTAGGAAATACTATTAATACAGAGGGTAAAGAAACGTATCCATTTCTTACCAGCGAAAATGAAATTTATTTTGCTTCAGATGGGCATCCCGGTTTGGGAGGTCTGGATGTTTTTGTTGCCAGTATGGATGGAAACGGAAAAATAAGCAATATCCAAAATGTAGGGGCAGATGTCAATTCTCCAAAAGATGATTTTGCCTATATTATTAATCCAGATACAAGAAGAGGTTTTTTTACTTCTAATAAAGATGGTGGGCAAGGTTCTGATGATATCTACAAGTTTTTAGAAACCAAAAGACTAAAATGCATTCAGGAATTGGAAGGAATTATTACAGATGCAGAAACAGGAACGGTTTTACCAGGTACAAAAGTTTCGCTATTTGGTAATGATATGTCTCCTAAAAATTCTACAATTTCAGATGCGTCTGGAAAATATAGCTTTTCTGTAGAATGCGGAAAAATGTATTTTGTAAGAGCAGAAAAACCTGAATATACTACAAAAGAAGTAAATGTCACTATTGGAACAGATAGCGGAAAAACAACTCTTCCTATCCAATTAGATAAATCAACTTGCAAAGTTACTGTGGGTGATGATTTGGGAAAATGTTTCGGTATCAAAATGATTTATTTCGATCTGGATAAATCGAATATCAGAAGAGAAGCGGCATTGGATCTAGAAAAAATATTATCTGTTATGAATGATTATCCAAATATGAAAATTGATATTCGTTCGCACACAGACAGCAGAGCTTCTCATCAGTACAACGAAGCTTTATCTGAACGCCGAGCCAAATCGACTATTCAATGGTTGGTTAAGAACGGAATTGCTCCAAATCGCTTAACTGGTAAAGGATATGGCGAAACAGAACTTGTAAACAAATGTTCGGACGGAGTTCCGTGTACGGAAGAAGAGCATCAGGCCAATAGACGAAGCGAATTTATTATTACAGCATTGTAATAATTAAGAAAGAATTTCTAGAAGAAATATATCTGTCATCTAAATATTATAGATATGAAAAATAAAATAAAAAACATTTTAGCATTTATTGCTTTGCTGCTGGTGACAAGTGTGTCAGCACAAACTAACTATAGCTTTTCTATTGCTGATATTTTAAGTTCTATGCCAAATGGTAAAAGATTACCAGATGGTACGGTAGTAAAAGCAGAACTAATTACTACAGGGGGAGCAACACATACTACTGGAGCTTCTGGTTCGGGAACACCTGGGCCAGATATTGGAGGGTTATTTACAGGAATTACGCTTCCTGCTTATGTTGGAGATCATACACCAACTAATTTTACAAAAATTCAAATGGCAAATACGCTAAATGCAGATAATGGAATGGGAAACAATTGTGCATCTAGTATTGGATTTAGAATTTATTTTGACCGACCTATTGAGAGTATCAATTTTCTGGCATTAGATATTGATGGAGTTCATGCAACTCCAAACGGAAATGCAGAATGGGTAGGCTTTTTTGGTTATAATGGGAATACTTTTGTGCCTTATGCTATAAATGGACCTACTACAGAACTTACAGATTCGCAAATTACCATAGGAGCAGGTCATAGTTGGAGAAATTTAATTACTAATTCTCTAGGAGCAGCGGCAGCAGCAAATTTACCTACAGGGATGACTATTAGAAGACAAACTAGAGATGGAGGTCCTGGAACGCCTGATGATTTAAATCACCAAGTTTTATTTACACCTCCGTCATCTACAACTCATGTTACCGATTTTTTTCTAATGATGGGGATTTGGAGTGTGACAGGTCAGGCAAATGTTCAGGCATCAGGATTAAGTCCAATAGTAATAACCATTAGCTCTGATTTTGGAGATGCACCGGACAGTTACAAAACACTATTGGCTTCGGGCGGACCTTCACATGGTGTAGTAGGAACTCTTTTGTTAGGAGCAACCAATTTCTCTGAACCAGACGGACTTCCCTCTGTTTTGGCTGATGCTTCGATTGACGATGATGGAGTTTTAGTAATTCCGCCAATAACCAATAACGGACAAACGATAAGCAGCTATACAGTTGCGGCAAATTTCACCAACAATACAGGATTGCCTGCCAATTATGTGGCATGGATAGATTGGAATAATAATGGTGTTTTTGAAGCTTCTGAAGGAGCAACAGCTACTACTCCAGCAGGAACTTTGTCGGGAAGTGTTAATCTTACTTGGAATAATGTTGCTTTAACGAATACGGCAGGACACGCACAAACTTATCTAAGAGTAAGAGTCACAACAGAAGCAATAACAACTTCAGATTTTGGAGGTGCTTTTATTAATGGTGAGGTAGAAGATTATGCAATAGGTATTCCGGCAGCAACACCAGATTTCGCTTGTTTCAATGTTGGAAGCTCTTCAGGGTTTATTGACGTTCTTGCAAATGATACAACAGGAAATACAATAGTTCCAGAAACATTAGGTTTGGTAGATCCGGGCAATGGAACTAATCTTATTATAGATGGTTTTGGCGATATTGTTGGAATAACTATTGCTGGTGAAGGAACTTGGAAAGCCAATTCTGCAGGGCAGGTTAGTTTTGAGCCAGTATCTGCTAGTGTTATAAGTCCTACACCAATGGCTTATTTAGGAAGAGATGCACAAGGAAATACTTCAAATAGTGCTTTGATTACTTTGACTGCAGCAAGTATGCCTGTTAATACTACAACAGTAACTGCAGCCTGTTTTCCAAACACATTAACTGCGACGGCAAGTGTTCCTGCTGGACAATCTGTTGTTTGGTATGATGCCGCTGTAGGCGGAAATGTTGTGGCATCTCCAGTTTTAAGCACAGTGGGAACTATAACGTATTATGCGCAAGGAAATAATGGAACATGTACTAGTGCTAGAACACCGATTACTTTAACCATAACAGCACCGCCGATTCCAGGAAACTTGTCAGGAACACAAAATATTTGCCAAGGAAGTACAACTGCTTTTACTACAGATGGAGCTGCTGGCGGAACTTGGTCAAGTAGTGATACAACAATCGCAACTGTTGATGGCAGCGGAATTGTGACAGGAGTATTACCAGGAACAGCATCAATAACGTATACTGCAATTGGTTCAGGAGGTTGTTTGGATGTATCATCGACTAGAACAATTACAATTGAAGATGCAACAGATTCTGGCATTTTGTCTGGAAATCAAAGTATATGTGTTAGTGGAAATTCTACATTTACATCAAACGGTGCGACAGGAGGAACATGGTCAAGCGATAATCTGGCTATTGCAACTGTCGATGCAAGCAGTGGTGTAGTAGTAGGTATTTCTCGTGGTACTACAACTATACGATATACGATACCGCAAGTAGGAAGCTGTCCTGTAATTCCTTCAACAATAGCGGTAACTATTATAGAATCTAACCCTGGAATTCTATCGGGAAATCAAAATGTCTGTGTTGGAGAAACAACAACATTTACTACCGATGGAGATTCAGGAGGAGATTGGACTTCAGATAACAGTGGTATAGCTACTGTAGATGCAAATGGTGTAATAACAGGTAATTCTACAGGTACGGCGATTATTACGTACACTGTAAACAGTACAAGTGGCTGCCCTTCGGCATCGACTACGAGAACAGTAACCGTAAATGTGAATTCATCTGCAACCGAGGGAGATATTATTGTCGCAAATGCTGAAATTTGTCCAGGAGGTACAGCTGTATTAAATGTAAGTTCTGTTACTGTAACCAATCCAATATTTACTTGGTATGCTGATCAAACTACTACAACAGTACTTAATACTGGTGCTTCGTATAGCGTATCTCCCGCATCAACTACCACATATTATGTTAGTGTTAAAGGAGATGCAGTTTGCGAAAATGACCCAACTAGAAGACAATCTGTAACAGTAACAATTAATACTTTAGGAGTAGTTTCTGATATTAATGCTTCTGATGCCACAATTTGTTTAGGATCTGCTGCATTATTAACAGCATCCTCTTCAACAGTTACCACTCCCATTTTTAGATGGTATGCGGATCAGACTTCGACAACAATTTTAAGTACTGGGCCTTCATATAGTCCGTCACCATTAGTTAACACAACTTATTATGTAAGTGTAAGCGGAGACGGAGTTTGCGAAAATATTATTAATACTAGAAAACCTGTAGTAGTTACTGTAAATCCTTTGGCAACTCAAGCCGATATAACGGCCAACAATCGAACAATTTGTAACGGTTCGCCAATTGTACTTACAGCTAACTCGTCTAATGTAATAAGTCCTGTTTTTAGATGGTACGCAGATCAGATTACCACAACAATTCTTAATACTGGGCCTTCTTATAGTGTTTCACCGCTATCTACCACTACTTATTATGTAAGTGTAGCCGGAACTGGAATATGTGAGAATGCGCCTAGTACGAGAAAAGCTGTTACGGTTAATGTCAATCCATTGGCACAAGCATCAGATGTAGTGATTACAGATGTAACAACTTGTCCGGGAGAAGGAGTTATTCTTACCGCTTCTTCTACAACTGTAACAGCTCCGATTTTTAGATGGTACGTAGATCAGACTAGTACAACAGTTTTGAGCACGGGTACAACATATAGTCCTTCGCCAACTGTTACTACAACTTATTATGTAAGTGTAAGCGGAACGGGAGTATGTGAAAATGCTATTAATACAAGAAAACCAGTTACAGTAACAATGAATCCGTTGGCGACTGCAGCAGACATTAATATATCAGATCAGACCGTTTGTGAAGGCAGTCCAGCAGTATTAATTCCAACAACGACAATTGACAGTCCAGTGTTTATTTGGTATTTAAGCCAAACTTCCACTAATCCGCTTTTTATTGGAAATGAATACAATCCTACACCACCAGTTACCACAACTTATTATCTAAGTGTAAGGGGAACTAATGTTTGTGAAAATGCTATTAATACGAGAAAACCAGTAACCGTCACAGTAAATTCATTAGCAGTTGCTACAGATATAACAGTTTCTGACTCAACAATATGTAATGGCTCTACTGCATCATTAACAGCATCTTCAACTACAGTAACTACGCCAGTATTCAATTGGTATGCCGATCAGACTACTACGGCAGCTTTGAGCACAGGCGCAACATACAGTCCTTCGCCAACATTTACAACAACCTATTATGTGGGTGTAAGCGGAGATGGGGTTTGCGAGAATCTTCCAGATACTAGACAAGAAGTAACGGTAACAGTAAATTCTTTAGGACTGGCTTCAGACATAACAGTTTCTGATGCTACAATATGTAATGGCTCTGCTGCATCTTTAACAGCATCTTCAACTACAGTAACTACGCCAGTATTCAATTGGTATGCCGATCAGACTACTACGACAGCTTTGAGCACAGGCGCAACATACAGTCCATCGCCAACAGTTACGACAACCTATTATGTGGGTGTAAGCGGAGATGGAGTTTGCGAGAATCTTCCAGGCACTAGACAATTGGTTACGGTAACAGTAAATTCTTTAGGATTGGCTTCAGACATAACAGCTTCTGATGCTACAATATGTAATGGCTCTGCTGCATCTTTAACAGCATCTTCAACTACAGTAACTACGCCAGTATTCAATTGGTACGCCGATCAGACTACTACGACAGTTTTGAGCACAGGCGCAACATACAGTCCATCGCCAACTGCTACAACTACCTATTATGTGGGTGTAAGCGGAGATGGAGTTTGCGAGAATCTTCCCGGAACAAGACAAGCAGTTACGGTAACGGTAAATTCTTTAGCAGTTGCTTCAGACATAACAGTTTCTGACGCGACAATATGTAATGGCTCTGCTGCATCATTAACAGCATCTTCAACTACAGTAACTACGCCAGTATTCAATTGGTATGCCGATCAGACTACTACGGCAGCTTTGAGCACAGGCGCAACATACAGTCCTTCGCCAACAGCTACGACAACCTATTATGTGGGTGTAAGCGGAGATGGGGTTTGCGAGAATCTTCCCGGAACAAGACAAGCAGTTATGGTAACGGTAAATTCTTTAGGACTGGCTTCGGATATTACAGTTTCTGATGCTACAATATGTAATGGTTCTGCTGCATCTTTAACAGCATCTTCAACTACAGTTACAACGCCAGTATTCAATTGGTATGCCGATCAGACTACCACAACTGCGTTAAGCACAGGCGCAACATACAGTCCTTCGCCAACAGCTACGACAACCTATTATGTGGGTGTAAGCGGAGATGGAGTTTGCGAGAATCTTCCCGGAACAAGACAAGAAGTTACGGTAACGGTAAACTCTTTAGGTTTGGCTTCAGACATAACAGTTTCTGATGCTACAATATGTAATGGTTCTGCTGCATCTTTAACAGCATTTTCAACTACAGTTACAACGCCAGTATTCAATTGGTACGCCGATCAGACTACCACAACTGCGTTAAGCACAGGCGCAACATACAGTCCTTCGCCAACAGCTACGACAACCTATTATGTAGGTGTAAGCGGAGACGGAGTTTGCGAGAATCTTCCCGGAACAAGACAAGCAGTTACGGTAACAGTAAATTCTTTAGGATTGGCTTCGGACATAACAGTTTCTGATGCTACAATCTGTTCTAGCTCTGCTGCAACTTTAACAGCATCTTCAACTACAGTCACAACGCCAGTATTCATTTGGTACGCCGATCAGACGACTACAACAGCTTTAAGTACGGGAGCGACGTACAATCCATCACCTACAGTTACTACGACTTATTATGTCAGCGTAAGCGGAGATGGAGTTTGCGAGAACCTTCCTGGAACAAGACAAGCAGTTACGGTAACAGTAAACTCTTTAGGATTAGCTTCGGATATTACAGTTTCTGATGCAACGATCTGTCTAGGTTCATCAGCTTCGCTTACAGCTTCATCCGCAACTGTTACAACACCAGTATTTATTTGGTACGCTGATCAGACGACTACAACAGCTTTAAGTACGGGAGCGACGTACAATCCATCGCCTACAATTATTACGACTTATTATGTCAGTGTAAGTGGAGATGGAGTTTGCGAGAATCTTCCAAATACAAGAAAGCCTGTCACTGTAACAGTAAATTCTTTAGGTATAGCTTCAGATATAACAGTTTCTGATGCAACGATCTGCTCGGGTTCTTCAGCTTCTCTTTTAGCCTCATCCGCAACTGTTACAACACCAGTATTCATTTGGTACGCCGATCAGACTACTACAACAGCTTTAAGCACAGGAGCTTCGTACAGTCCTTCGCCAACTGCTACCACGACATATTATGTGAGCGTAAGTGGTGATGGAGTTTGCGAAAATCTTCCTGGAACAAGACAAGCAGTTACGGTAACAGTAAACTCTCTGGGACTGGCCTCAGATATAACTGCTGCTGATGCTACAATCTGTTCAGGTTCATCAGTATCGCTTACAGCTTCAACTGTGACGGTTACAACGCCTGTTTTCAGATGGTACGCCGATCAGACAACTACTACGGTTTTAAGTACGGGAGTAACCTACAGTCCTTCGCCAACTGCCACAACTACCTATTATGTCAGCGTAAGTGGAGATGGAGTTTGTGAGAATTTTCCAAATACAAGAAAGCCTGTCACTGTAACAGTAAATGCTTTAGGGTTAGCTTTAGATATAACAGCTGCTGATGCCACAATATGTAATGGTTCTTCAGTTTCGCTGACAGCTTCTTCTGCAACGGTTACAACACCAATATTTACATGGTATGCCGATCAGACGACTACGACAGCTTTAAGTACAGGAGCATCATACAATCCTACACCAACTATCACAACGACTTATTATGTCAGCGTAAGTGGAGACGGAGTTTGTGAGAATCTTCCAAACACAAGAAAACCTGTAACGGTAACAGTAAATTCTTTAGCAGTAGCGTCAGATATTACCGCTACTTTATCTAATGCAACTATTTGTACCAGAAGCACTTCTACAATTACAGCATCAAGTACGGTAAGTAATGCGATATACAATTGGTATCAAGACGCTAATCTCTCTGTATTGCTTTATACAGGAGCTGTTTTTGTTACACCTTCGCTAACTGCAAATACATCATATTATGTTACAGTTCATAGTGATGCCGTTTGCGAAAACACTATAGGGAATGCTCTTAAAGTAGATGTTAATGTTATTCTATGTTCTGATATTGCATTGACTAAAACAGCCAGCAATCTTTCTCCTTACGTTGGGGATCGAATCGATTTCACAATCACGGTAACCAACTTCGGATCTGACAATGCAACTGGAGTAAGTGCAAAAGATGTGCTTCCGTCTGGATATACATTTATTAGTGCAGATAGTGGTGGTACATTAGCAGGAAATACAATTACGTGGCCAGTTTTAAATATAGTAGCAGGAGCGTCTGTACCTCTTAAATATACTGTTAGAATTAATGCTTCATTGGGAGTGGCAGACGAGTATAAAAATGTGGCACAAATTATAACATCTGATAATTTTGATCCAAATTCAACTCCAAACAATAATGATCCGACCGAGAATGATCAGGATAGTGAAATTGTAACACCAATTGTACCATCGCCATCAATTCAAGTATTTAAAGATGGCGTATTTACCGCAACAAATGATACAAATGGAGATGGTTTTCCAGAAGCGGGAGAAACAATTACCTACACATTTAGCGTGAGGAATACAGGAAATATTAGATTAGAAAATGTAAAAATAAACGATTCGTACATTGGAGTAGCCAATCTTACCATAACTCCTAGTACGCTAGAACCTGGACAAATAGGAAACGGACAAGTAATTTATACAATTACGCAAACAGATATTGATAATGGCGTAATTTATAATAGTGCAATTGGTCAAGGAAATACTCCACCAACAGTCGACGATCCAGATGGAACTGTTGTCAATGATACTTCAACCGATCCAACTAATCCATCAACTTCTGGTGACCCTTATTATGATCCATTATGTCCAGATTGTACTGTGGTGCCATTGCCTAATAATCCGAAAATTGCAATTGTAAAGGAGATCGCATCTTTTAGCGGAGATCTTAATAATGCGAAAGCTGGAGATGTAATTAGTTATTTGTTTACGGTTACGAATGTTGGAAATACAGTGTTAACTAATGTAAGAGTAAACGATCCAATGCCTGGTTTATCAACTCCTACTTTAGATTCTGTAAATACAGCCACCGGCACGGGAGATCTTAACGCAAACGGAAGTTTAGATTTAATAGAAAGATGGCTTTACAGAGCAGATTATACTATTACAACAAGTGATATTGCTAAAGGTCAAGTTGTAAATCAGGCTGTGGCGGAAGCAACTGGTCCGCCAACTCCTATAGATCCAACAGGAAAAGAGGTTTCAGATCTGTCTGATGGTTCATCTCCAACAGATAACGGACCAACAGTATTGGATATAAAAGGTTGTCAGGTTATAGCACATAATGCATTATCACCAAATGGAGATAGTAAAAACGATACCTTTAAAATTGATGGAATTGAGTGTTATCCTCAAAATACTGTTGAAATTTATAACCGATGGGGAGTTATAGTTTTTCATACAAATGGGTATGATAATGCAAGTAATGTGTTTAACGGCTATTCAAATGGTAGAGCAGTTGTAAAACAAAGCGCAGGATTACCAACAGGAACTTATTATTACATAATAAAATATGTTGATTCTGATAGTAAAGAACAGAGTTCTGCAGGTTATCTTTATTTAAGTATGCAATAAAAGAGTTATCAATCAACAAAATTCAACAGGTTTCATTTTAAAAGGTGATACCTGTTGCTTTTTATAATATTTTAAAGTAAAAAAAGGTTCACTTTTGAAATTAAACTGCTTTTTTCTAATATAGTACTAAAATAACAAGGTAAATGGGTAAAGTACTAGTTACAGGCGGAAACGAACATTTAGGAAAATATGTTGTTGATGCCTTATTAGAAAAAGGTTTCAAAACAGCTGTATTAACAACTCGAACAAATAATTCAGACGAGAGAGAAATAGAATTTTTCACAGGAGATTTAGTTGAAAATCACGGTTTAAAAGAAGCAGCAGCAAATGTTGAAGTTATTATTCATTGCGCAAGCAATCCTAAAAACTTCAATCAGACAGATATTGCAGGAACCAGAAATCTGTTAAATGCAGTAGATAGAAATTCAATCAAGCATTTCATTTACATATCAATTGTCGGAATTGACAAAAGCGATTACCCGTATTACCAAGGGAAACTAGAAGTAGAAAATGCAATAGCCAAAAGCGATATTCCTTTTACAATAGCAAGAACAACGCAATTTCATGATTTTGTACTAAATATGATAAAAACATTGGATCAAAGTACTGATAAAGATGCTATAACAATTCCGTCTGGGTTGAGGTTCCAATCAATAGCTGTACAAGAAGTCGCCAAAATGTTGGTAGGTATTGCATTAAAATCCCCAAGTGGTATGAGAGCTGATTTTGGAGGTCCAGAAATATTTCGTTTTGAAGAAATGGTTAAAACTTATCTTGAAGTTATTCAAAGCGATAAAAAAATACAATTGGAAGAACCGCTTGATACTCGTCATCAGTTATTTACTACAGGAATAAATTTATGTCCTGACGCTTCTTTTGGAAAAGAATTGTGGAAAGGATACTTGATTGCTGTTTTGTCAGCTAAATAGATAATATTTTAGCACCTTTATTTTGCACATCAACGGTTTTTAGTTAAACTTTAACGTTTAATGTTGTTGTTTTCAGATATTTATAATATCTTTAACTTATAATATGGGAATTGTATAAACTTTGTGTATAATTTTGCAGCAACAGATTATCGATTACCCCAAATTATAATTATTAACCTAACTTTCTGCTTAATATGAGAATATTTTTAGTGGCACTGTTTATTTCTTTAAGTTCTTTCACTACTATGAATGTACGAGAAGAAGATGAAATTTTAAGCGAACTTGAATTTGCACGACTTACAGAACATGTAAATGAAATTAAGGCTTTTACGGCGACAAATCACAAGTATAATCGCAAAATTGCTTTTCTTGTTGATATGAAGATTAAATCAGGAAAAAATCGATTTTTTGTTTACAATCTAGAAACTAATGAAATCCTTGACCAAGGTTTGGTAGCACATGGATCAGGTTCTGAGACAGGAATAAAAGGCGATATCCTACAATTTAGTAATGTCCCAAATTCAAATTGCACTTCACTTGGAAGATATTCGGTAGAAAAGGCCTATAAAGGTGTTTTCGGAAAAGCTTTTAGGCTTGCAGGACTAGACGAAAGTAATAACAATGCCATGAAACGTGCCATTGTATTGCATCATTACAAAGAAGTTCCTACAGACGAAAAAGAATATTATATTATCAACAGTCATGGATGTCCAATGGTTAACGAAGAATTTTTTAAGAGACTTGAAAAATACATAGAAAGTTCAAATTCAAAAATCTTATTGTCTGTTTATTATTAAATGAATTACGGAACAATTAGTTTTGATGAACTGATACAATCCAACTGATTTTAAACAGTATAAAATAAATTGAAAAGAGAACCTAGGTTCTCTTTTTTTATACCTACTCATTAGATTTTTTACCATTTTTATTTTGCCCTTTCATCTATCACCTGCTGTAAATTCTAGGAATTAGCAATAAATTAGGATAAACTTAACTCGCTTGGTAAAGTAGTTAGAAAATACAAGTTGTAAATTAGTAGAATAGTAATCAAAAGTTTATTTTATGAAAGCAGTACGTTTTTTTGGACACAAAGATGTCCGTGTTGTTAATGATCTTGAAAAACCTGTTCCTAAAGGTGACGAAGTTTTATTAAAAATTGGCGGTGCTGGTGTTTGCCACTCCGACCTGCATATTATAGACGAGGGAACCGTTGTAGGGACAGTATTTACGCTAGGACACGAAAATGCTGGATGGATCGAAGAAATTGGTGAAAATGTAGAAGGTTATAAAAAAGGAGATGCCGTTTTGGTTTATGGTCCGTGGGGATGTGGTCATTGCAAACCCTGCCAGCAGTCAAAAGAAAATTATTGTGACCATCAATCTGAGCAAGCTTATGGTGGCGGTTTAGGATTAGATGGCGGTATGGCCGATTATATGTTGGTACCATCGTCTAGGCTTTTGGTGCCTATTTTTGATTTAGATCCCGTTATCGCAGCTCCATTAACAGATGGAGCACTTACACCATACTCAGCCATTAAACGTTCTCTTCCGAAATTAATGCCTGACGAATTTGTTGTCGTAATCGGAGTTGGCGGATTAGGACACGTTGCATTACAAATATTAAGAGAAATAAGTGGCGCAGCAATTATTGCTTGTGACGTAACCGAAGATAAATTAGCATTTGCAAAAGAATTAGGTGCCGCGTTTACCATTAATTCTAAAGATGCTGATGCAGCAGAACAAATTCATAAAATTACAGGAATTAAGAAAGCCAAAGTGGTTATCGATTTTGTTGGCGCAACTTCGACAATTGACTTAGGAACCAAAGTGGTAAGTCTTGATGGCGATCTTACGATTGTGGGTCTTGGTGGCGGACATTATCAATACAGCATGAATGTTTTGCCCTTTGGAGTGAGCATGACCAATCCGTATTGGGGATCACGCACAGAATTGATGGAAGTGGTTGGTCTAGCAAGGCAAAAGAAAATTCATATCGAAATTGAAAAACATAAACTAGACGACGCCAACGAAGTGTATGATAGAATGAGACAAGGAAAAATAAAAGGTAGAGCTGTCTTAATACCTTAAAAAAATCAGCAAACAATAAATCTGTCACAGTAGAGGCGGATTTTTTGTTTGTTATAATTAATCTTTGCAGAATAAAAAATATCAATATATTTGTGCATTCAATCAAACAAATGAAAAACATAATTAACATCGCTGCAATTAGTAACATTATTATCATTCGATAGTAGTGTAGGGATGTTATATAAATAAGTAAAAGATACCATTTAGAAAACCTCCCCGCAACGGGAGGTTTTTTTGTTTACAACCAGTTATGAAAAATTCAATTCAGAATAGCATTATTATTTCAATTATCATTATTCGTATCACATGACGAGTCAGGATATTATTGTCTATTCAAAAAGCCTTTCTCAGTCATAACGTGAAAGGCTTTTTTTATTTCCTTTTTTAATACCAGAAATAGCATTTATAAAAATCAAACAATGAAAAACGAATTTACACTTACGATCTATTCTGAAGATCAACTAAGATTAATCAATAAGCTGAGCGCTATGTTTATTAGAAAGCAGATAGAAATTTTAAGCCTCAATATGTCTATTTGTGAAATTGATAAAATATACAGACATACAATCGTAGTAAATGAAACTTTGAATACTGTTGCCAATTTGACGGCACAAATAGAGAAAATCATTGAGGTTTTTAAATGTTATTATGCTGTAAATGATGAAATTATTTCCCGACAGCTTGTATTGTTTAAAATTTCAACTGCAGCATTTATGTCAGATTCGAACGTAGAAAGTTTACTTCGTGAGAACGATTTTAAAATTGTAGAAATTCAAAAAGAATACACGATAGCGCAAGCCACTGGAACAGAAGAAGAAATGCTTGACTTAATTGGCAAATTAAGTCGTTTGGGTGTAATAGAATTTGTAAAAAGTTCTAGAATTGCTCTCATGCAATCTATAGAAGGCTTTTCTGTAGATATTTAAAAAAATACGAAGTGAAACAAGTTGTTTTTCTACTATATTTCTTATTTTTAATAGTCTAAGTTACTAAAGCAAAAAGATATGATTTTAGGTACTAAACGTTTACTGTCTCTTTTACTGTTGCTATCGGTTATAATGCTTGCACCTCATAAGTTGCAAGCACAACTTTTGGGTACGGCAAAAACTCCCACCGAAGAGCCTGCAAAAACACCTGATGATTCATTAGGAAGAAGGACGCCTCAAGGAACCGTCAACGGATTTATAAAAGCAATCGGCGATCAGAATTATCTGCGTGCGAGCCAGTATTTCATGCTTAGCAAACGATCGTATCGAAAAATGTCTGAAAGGATACGAATTGCCAAAACTTTTCAGCAACTATTGGATCAGGGAGGGAATTTTTCGCCTTCCTCAATTCTAAGCAATAAAGAGTTAGGCCGTATCGATGATAATTTGGCAACAGGTGTAGATTTGGTCGGAAGCATATCTACTGATAAAATAAACATACAGCTTTATCTAGAAAACCAATCAGATGATAGTCAGCCTGCTTTATGGCTTTTTTCTGCAGAGACGATTGAAGCAATTTTAGGAGCAGATGCAAGGGTTGAAAAAACTTTTTTGGACAGAGTTTTGCCAAAAGCCTTAAAAGAAAGGAAATTAGGAAATGTTCCTATTGGGCATTGGGGAGTTGTTGTTGTCATGGCTGTGATTACCTACTTGCTTTCGAGACTGCTGATATTTGTTTTTATATTTCTGATTCAAAAAGTATGGAAAAGAGCAGATAGCGAAAAAGGTAATGCCGTTATAGAAGCTTTTACACTTCCTGTTCAGATGTATCTGACGGTAATTTTGTTCGTAGCTTTTACACAGCGAATGGGAATTTCGATAATAGTCCGCCAACGGTTTAGCATCATAATCATTACGATTGGAATTGTGGCTTTTTTAATTCTGCTATGGAGAATGACCGATTTTGTCAGTATGTTTACAAGAAGCAGAATGAACAATCGGGGGCGTGCTTCTGCGGTATCTGCGGTATTGTTTTTAAGCCGTACCATGAAAGTGGCCATTGTTGTGATCGGTATTATTGCTATTTTAGGAATTATTGGAGTAGATGTTACAGCTGGACTTGCCGCTCTTGGAATTGGGGGGATCGCATTGGCGCTTGGAGCACAAAAAACAATAGAGAATTTTGTTGGAAGTGTTAGTCTTATTGCAGATCAGCCGCTCCGTGTTGGTGACTATTGCCGCGTCGATGATATTAAAGGAACAGTAGAATCTATCGGGATGCGTTCTACCACACTTCGTACTCCAGCTCGAAGTATTGTCACCATCCCAAATGGCCAGCTGTCTGCCAGTAAAATAGAAAATTATGCACATCGTGACCGTTTTATATTCAATCCTATTTTAGGTTTTAGAATGGAAACTACTACCGATCAGCTGCGTTATTTGCTTGTTGAATTAAAATCGCTATTGTTTGCGCATCCAGCCGTTTTAAATACGCCTCCAATAGTCCGTTTTACAGGAATTACTGCCGACTCTTTAAAAGTTGAAATTACAGCGTATATCGAAGCAATAAATTTTGAAACCTCACAAGAAGTTCAGGAAGATCTTTTGTTGCGAATGTTGGATATTATCGAAAAAAGTGGCACTTCTCTGGCTTATCCTTCGCAAACGCTTTATATGACAAGAGATACTCCTGTTTCTGCTGAAAAAGCCGAAGAAGCGGCTAAAACAGTAAAAAAATGGAAAGACAAAAATGAATTGCAATTGCCTAAGTTTGATCCCAAACGAATCGAAGAGCTGAAGGATAGCATTACATATCCAGATAAAGGGAGTTTTAATCCTGATGAAAATGAAACTATGTTGTGATGTAAAAAACGAGCTTCAATTGAGGCTCGTTTTTTTTTGTTCAGTTTTGTAATCATTTAGAAAATATTATTTTTCTAATGTTATAGTTTTTCCTGTAAAGTTGATTCTTCCGCTCTGAATGTCACTAGAACCGTCTGGTTGTTTTCCGCCAACAAAAATGGTAAACCAGCCTGGTTCCACAACACGCTGTTTTTTCTTATTGATCATAGACAGCTGTCTTGGCGTAATAGTAAAGGTTACTGTTTTTGTTTCTCCTTTTTTAAGATGAATTCGCTCAAAACCTTCTAATTGGCAAATCGGGCGTGGAGTAGAGGCTTTTTCGTCTTTTATATACAGTTCAGCAACTTCATCTCCATCGCGTTCTCCAGTATTAGTAACATCAACAGAAATTTTAAAATCTGCGTCAGAATTAAAGTTTTTTGGAAGCTGTAAATTAGAATATTTGAAAGTCGTATAACTCAAACCAAATCCAAAAGGGTAAAGAGGCGTTTTATGGAAATAGCGGTACGTTCTGCCTTCCATATCGTAATTTTCAAATTTAGGAAGCTGATCAACCGATTTATAATACGTAACAGGAAGTCTTCCTGCTGGATTGTAATCGCCAAAAAGAACATCTGCAATGGAATTTCCACCTTGCTGACCTGGATATCCTGCTGTTAAAATAGCAGGAACATTGTCATTTGCCCAATTAATAGAAAGCGCACTACCATTAATTAAAACCAATATCACCGGTTTTCCTGTAGCTTTAACGGCTTTCATAAGCTCTTCTTGATTGGCTGGAAGATCCAGACTAGTTCGGTCTCCGCCGTTAAAACCATCTGCTTCCACTTTCATTTCTTCTCCTTCTAAACGCTCATTTAATCCTAGAACAAGAATTACAGCATCGGCTTCATTGGCAGTTTCTACTGCTTGCTGCACTAAGTTTTCTTGTGGTTCTGCCCAAAATAATTGCGCAGTTGCATCGCCATAGAAGTTCTGGTATTTTACTTCAATTTTATATTTTTTTCCTGCTTCTAAATTTATTTGCTGCGGACGAAAACGCGGATGGTGGTTGTTTTTCCCTCCAGTAGTTTTCCCACCTTCAATTTCAACAGTCATAAACGGTTTTGACCATTCTGAAATGTTATACGTTCCCGATTTAGGTACCGTAAGATAACCAGTCCATTTCACACTATAATTTCCCATTTTCAAGCGAGGATCTGGCGTGTTGATGTCCCATTCAAAATCAATATTATCATCTACGCGAGTAAAAAGGGGTTTTCCGTTCCATTCCGTATTATCAAAATAATCACCATTTAGACCTTGTGTTCCGTTTTCATTCTGAAAATATATTGATGGTATAATTTTCATCTCAGGAACTCCTTTTGCCAAATCAGTTCCTTTTGCATATAAAACCTTTGCATTGGGTTCCAATTTGTTTTGAATGCCTTTTAAAACAGTAATTGGGTTGCTTGGAACACCGCTGTAATTTCCCCATAAAGACTGAATATCATCTGCATTTGGTCCAATTACAGCAACCGTTTTGGTGTTTTTAGAAAGAGGCAACGTATTATTTTGGTTTTTTAAAAGAACGATACTCTTTTGAGAAGCTACTCTAGCCAAATAATCATTTGCCGCATTATTGTTGGTTGAAAACGGAATTTGAGCATACGGAACAATCTCATCTGGATCAAACATTCCTAATTTAAACCTTGCAGTAAATAAACGTTTTACAGCAACATCAATATCGGCTTCTGAAATTATTTTGCGGTCAACAGCTTCTTTTAAAGACTGGAAACTGCTTCCGCATTCCAAATCTAAACCATTTTTTACTGCTAATGCTGAAGCGCTTGCGGCATCATTGGTAATTTTATGGTATTTCCAAATATCGGTTACAGCACCACAATCGGATACGATGTAGCCATTAAATCCCCAAACATTTCGAAGAATATTAAAAAGAAATGGACTTGCACTGGCTGACTCGCCTCTAAAGCGGTTATAAGCCCCCATTACAGAATAAACATGTCCGTCTTTTACCAAAGTTCTAAAAGCAGGAAGATAAGTTTCGTACAGATCAATATCGCTGGTATTGGCATCAAAAAAATGGCGCGATGGCTCTGGTCCCGAATGCACAGCGTAATGTTTGGCAGTTGCAACCACTTTCAAATATTTGTCATTTGTACCTTGAAGGCCGTTGACATAATTAAGACCTAACTGGCTTGTTAAAAACGGATCTTCACCGTATGTTTCATGTCCGCGGCCCCAACGAGGATCACGAAAGATATTTACGTTTGGCGACCAAAAAGTCAAACCTTGGTACATTCCGTGTTGGCCTCTTCTTAAGTATTCATGATGTTTCGCACGAGCTTCATCTGAAATGGCAGTCGCAACATCCAATATCAATTGGCGGTCCCAAGAAGAAGCAATTGAAATAGACTGCGGAAAAACAGTAGCAAATCCCGCACGGGCAACGCCATGCAATGATTCGTTCCACCAATTGTATTCTGGAACTCCTAAACGGTCGATTGCGGGAGCAGAATCCATTAATTGATTTATTTTTTCGTCTAGCGACATTCTCGATACCAAGTCATTCACACGTTGCTCTGTTGGCAGATTTGGATTTTTGTACGGTAAATTTTCTTGCGCAAAGGTGGTTAAAGCAAAAAAATGTAACGCAATAACTATGGATTTTCTTTTCATAGGTGTTGGATAGTGTTAGATTTATTAGGTTTTTAGTCACTGTTTAAAAACAGGAATAAAAATTCGTTTTGTAATAGCAGCAATATTTAAGCTAAAGTTAGTTTTTTGCTGTTTGACAAAATTAAATTTTTATAGCTCTAAAGTTAGGATAAATTGCTAATTAGAGTATGTTATAAAGCTTTGTATTAATAATTTAGATTTATGATGTAAAAGTAAGAGGGAGGTAAATCGCTATTTTTATGGTGGTATTTTGCTGCAATCAGTACTTCTTTTAGGTTAGGAAAAGAATTTTGATATTTTTGTGATCTGCTTAATTTTATAAAGTTTTTAAATGAAAAGAAATCTACTTGTATTTTTTCTTTACTGGATAGGGATTTTGTGCCATGCGCAACCTTCTGGTACGCTAACTCATTTTGCAAACGATTTAAAGTTAAGGCAATCCCGTATTCTTGATATTCAGCAAGATAAAAAAGGATTTATCTGGCTTTCTACTTTTAACGGATTGATACGTTACGATGGAAACAATTTCCAAAAATTTAGAGTAAAACAAAATGGATCTTTGAATTTAATCTCTAATCGCGTTTTTAAATTTAAGTTTGATAGCAGCGATCGAATCTGGATTCAGTCCGAGAAAAATGATATTTACTATTTTGATACTCGACAGCTAAGTTTTCATTATCCAATTGAAGAGGGGTCTTTAAAGTCTGCTAATATTGCTTTTGTTGATTTTAAAGTGATGCCTTCGGGAAGAGTTTGGCTTTTTCCCGAAGAGAAAAATTATCTATTAGCTTTTGAAACCAATAAAAAAATTAGAAAAATAGCTTTTGATCCTGCAAAACGTTGTGGAAAAATCCGTGATATTTTTGAAGACAAACAGGGAACGACTTGGTTTTTTACTGAAGCAGGTACTTGCCGATTGGATAAATCTGGAGGAGAGCCGCATTATTTCTTTTTTAATGGGAAGCCTTGCGTGTACAATACATTTTTAGAAACCAAAGAAGATATATTTTTTGGAGGGAACAACGGAGAATTGGCGCGTTACAACAAAAAAGCAACGACCTTTTTTGACTTCCCACTTGCTATTAAAGAAGATATAATTTATACCGAACTGGTTGCCAATACTAAAATGCTTATCATAACAGCAGGGCAGGTTTTTTATTTTTGTGATCTGAAAACGGGAAAACTAGATGCGTATAGTAGCAAGACCTTAATAGGGTTTCCCAATAAGAGAATCACTTTTTTGGGATCAACACGTTCTAGACAGTTTTGGTTTGAAGCTCGGGGTGAAGGGGTGTTTCAGTTTGATCTGTTGACCAAAAAGATAAAAAAAATGTCTGTTGATTACAGTGATGCTGCAACTGCTGGAGGAGAAAGAAAAAGTTTTCTGCTTACATCTCCAAATGGAACAGTTTGGATTCAATCGAGCAATGCGCCATTTTCTTATTGGGACGAAAGAAATAATAAATTGTCTTCTATAATAAGCTGCATTAACGAATCGAAAGAGTCGATTTCAGATTTGATGCACACGGCAATGTTTGACCGATTGGGAAATCTTTGGTTCTGTTCTTTCAAGCAAGGTTTAGATTTAGTTACTTTTAGCAATAGCAATTTCTCAACTTTAAATCTCGATTCATCAAACGATCATCATAAGCATAATGTGAGAAGTTTGATGAAAGACGCTCAAGGAAATCTTTGGGTCGCAAGCCGTAAAGAGAAAATTGCTTTGTTTGACAGCCAGAAGAAGAAAATCGGACTTTTGGCTTCTGATGGAACTTTATCAGCAGCTGGTCCTGGCTGGGGAGCAGATATTTACAGTATGCTTCAGGACAATAGAGGGAGAATTTGGATAGGAACAAGAGGAAACGGTTTGTTCTGTTTATTGCCAACAGATCAGCCTTTCCGTTATAAAGTTACCCATTATAAAAATGACGAAAATAACCTTTACGGAATTAATTCTGATGATATTTTTAAAATTTATCAAGCCGCAAACGGACAGATTTATATTGCAACTTGGGGCGGCGGTGTAAATATTGTTCGTGAATCAAGCAGCGAAATCCAATTTGTTAATTTTAAAAATGAACTAAAAAACTATCCGATAAAAACGGCAGATAAAGTCCGCTCGATTGCAGAAAATAAAGACCACAAAATATTTTTTATTTCGTCGTATAAATTATTTTCTTTTTCAGAAGAAACTAAAGCGACAAGCAAAATAAAGTTTAATGAATATTCTCAGGTTTCGGGAAATGATATTCTAGATATTCTAATAACGCATGACAATCAGATGGCATTGGCAACCAATGGTATGGGATTGATTTTGGCTGATTTAGACAAGAAAGGACAATTGAATGTAAAATCGATATGGAATGAAATGGTATCGTTTCCAGTGGAGGGAGTTGTTTCTATAGCCGAGGATAAAGTGGGGAAAATTTGGCTCATGAGCGATAATCAGATCGTACGTTTTGATCCGAAAAACAACAGTGCTGAGACTTTTCCAGAATTAAAATCGATAATTGGGACAGAGATATTTTCTGAGGCAACCAAATGCGAACTTTCAAATGGAGAACTTGCTGTAGGATATTCTAATGGGGTCATTTATTTTAAACCAGAAAATATAAAACCATTTCATTTTAAACCTTATTTAGCAATTTCTGGATTTTTGGTAAATAACAAAGAATTGCACGAAATAAATCCGGAAACTCCCAAAAATCCTGATCTGCTAGATGAAGTTACGCTAGAACACAATCAAAATTTCTTTAGAGTTCAAATTTCGGCTTTGGATTATTTAAAAAGCGAAAATATCGTGTATCGATATAAACTAGAAGGGATTGATAAACAGTGGAATTACATTAAAGGAGGACAATCTATCAATTATACCAATTTAGGACGTGGAAGTTATACGCTTCTAATTTCTTCAACAAACGGACATAATTTATGGATGAATAATGAAAGGCAAATTAAAATTACAATTCGCCCTTCGATATGGGGGACAAATTTTGCTTATTTCTGCTATTTGGTGCTCGCTGGAGGCTTATTTTTCTTGATAAGAAGAGCGATTATCACTATTTTAAAACTGCGTAATGATGTGAAGTTGGAAAAACAAATGAGTGAGTTGAAACTGAAATTCTTCACTGATATTTCACATGAAATTCGTACGCCGCTTACTATGATTACAGCGCCGTTGGAGGTAATGCTTGCAGATGAAGATTTAAAAGACACTACAAAAGGCCAGCTTCGAATTATAGAAAAAAGCAGTAATAAATTATTGAATTTGGTTAATCAGATTTTAGATTTGAGGCGAGTTCAAGACAAAAAACTGGCTATTCGCGAAATCAATCTAGGCGAATTTGTTTCTCAAATGTGTGAAGATTTTGAAGAAATGAGTGCGCAAAGCAATATTAATTTGAACGTTAACATCAATCCTTCACATCCTCATATTTGGGCTGATCCCGATAGCTTAGATAAAATTTTGATTAATCTGCTTTCTAATGCTTTTAAATTTTGCAGTAAAGGCGATTCTATTGAAGTAAAAGTGGAAGAATCGGAAAAACATGTGTTTTTGACTGTAAGTGATAACGGACCAGGAATTAGTCCGACACTTCAAAAAAGGTTGTTTGTCCGTTTTTCAAATTACAATGAAAATCTTTCTAATCCGAGTACAGGTCTTGGACTTTCTATTATAAAAGACATTGCAGATAAACATGGTGCTACTGTTTTAGTAGACAGCGCAAAAGGTCAGGGAAGTAGTTTTCAGGTTGCATTTTTAAAAGGCTATCAGCACTTTAAAAATGATGTAGATATTTTGTTAGATGAAACAGAAGAGCATTTTTCTAATGAAATGGATCTAGATTTTGAATCTGATCTTGAGGAAGAAATAGTACTGTCAGAAGAATTGGGAAGAGAGCAGCCTATCGGACTTGTGGTAGAAGACGATCCTGAATTGCGTGCGTTTATTGTTTCTATTCTGGAAAGTGATTATACGATTTATACCGCAGAAAATGGAGAAGAGGGGTATGCCAAAGCTGAAGAAATTTTGCCAGATTTTGTCATTAGCGATATTATGATGCCTGAGAAAGACGGAATCGAAATGTTGAAAGCAATTCGAGATAATTTGTCAATCAGCCATATTCCGGTTATTTTGCTCAGTGCGAAATCTTCAATCGAAAGCAAATTGGAAGGATTAGAATACGGTGCAGACGATTATGTGACCAAACCTTTTAATGTCAGTTTGCTAAAAGCAAGAGTTAAAAATGTCCTTGAACAGCGTGGTCGTTTGCAGCAATTGTTCTCAAGTGGCAGCACAATTAAAATTGCTAAAGAAGAGCCACTTCAGATATCCAATAAAGATCAGAAATTTATGTTTCAGGTCATTGAATTTGTAAAAGAAAATAGATCTAACTCTGATTTTTCGGTTGACGAATTAGGAAAATTGATGTGCATGTCACGTGCCAGTTTTTTTAATAAACTCAAAAGCATTACTGGAGCATCGCCTGTTGTTTTTATCCGAGATATGCGATTAAGCGAAGCGGCGAGACTTTTAAAAGAAGATGATCTGCTGATAAAAGAAATCTGTTTTGAAGTCGGTTTTAATGATTTGAAATATTTTGGAAAATGTTTTAGAGCAAAATACAATCATACTCCAGCAGAATATCGCCGACAATTCCGTTAATCTAATCTTTTCAATATAGCCAATGGTTTTAATCTTAGGAAAGTATTCTTTGGCTCCCAATGGTTAGAACTTTTGATTATGTTTCTCAAACATTTCCCTGCAATTTTATTAAACATAGCCCAATGTTTTAACCATTGAGGCGTAATGTTTTATCACAATATTTCTCTCGAGCATTTTTCTTCCCAATCTTATTAAACATAGCTCAATTGAATCTTGGGAAAAGAATTTACAAATAGGTTTAAAGAATTGATTACGATATCTTTTTTTATTTAAGATATTTTTTTTGCATTGCATAAAAAAAGTAAGAAAAATTTATCGAATAATTGGTTCTATATGCTTAAATAGCAATTTGTACCATTTCGAAAAGCAAAAAATACCCCTTTTTGAGAGATGCTATTTCTAGTTTTGCTTCATAATCTTGATTGATTTTTAACTAACTAACTTTAAAACCAAAATTTATGAACCAAACTAACTTTAACATTCAACTGCCAATTTTGGACTGCTGTCCTAAAGTGAATCCAAAGAGAAATTTTTATCATTTTTAAATTTAACAGATATGAAAATGATAAAAAACCTGATTCTTGGAGCAGGGATATTTTTTCTTTTAAATTCTTGCTCTAGTGATGATCTCAAATATGAAAGCCATACGGTTAAAAAACTGGATTTTCAATTAAACGGCGAACCTTGGAATTTAAATGTAGGGATTTCAACGAGACCTCTTTTTGTGTACAAAGAAAATGGAGAATATGCGGCAAATTACAGTTCGCTATATCCTTTTTCGCTTGACGACGGAAAATACAAACTAGTAGCCTCTGATTATCCAGAGCAAATGATTCCATCTCCGACGAATCTTAACGAATTGGTCGTGCCACAGCCAGCATTGGCAAACCAGGCCATCAACCTATCTGATGCAATGCCTTACGCTTCGCCTTTTGACGAGCCGTTAACGTTAAATATTATTACCAGAACGGGAATTCTTCGTTTGAAGACGTTAGATATTACTGCAGACAAAAGTTACACCACTATTAAAACTACGGTTTTGGTAAAAAGAAGCGGCTACAAAGTGGTTGACGGAACGTATATTAAAGAAGACATGTTTGTGACCAGAAGCAAAGCAACCTCGAGCGGTGGAATAAACTATACGGACGACTTTGTTTTATTTCAAACAGGTGAAGAAGCCAATAACGTTCGCGTTAAAATAGAATGTCTGAATCAGAACATGGAAGTAGTGAAGACGAAAGAGCTGCAAACCACTTTTGCCATTGAAGCTAATAAGGTTACGAATGTCGATTTTCTTATAAACGAACCTTAACAAACTTCTTTTCAAAACAAAACAATACGAAATACGATTAGCCATTATTTGGATTAAAAGATAACATGATAGCCGTAAAAGGTTGTTGTTTTAAATTCTTTTAATGAATCCAAAGACAGGCTTATAATCCAATAAAAAATATTCTAGTTATGATTATAAAAAAATATATCTGGAGCATTTTGGCCGTTCTGTTTTTAACAGGGGGCATTTATGCTCAGAAGCGTACAACCGTGAGCGGTTCGGTTAAGGATAACATGGCGGGTATTCCGGGCGCAACAATTATGGTAAAGAATGAAAATACGAATACCGTTACCGATTTTGATGGTAAATTCAGCGTAGCAGTAGCAGATCCGGAAACTGCTGTTCTAATCATCAAATTTGTGGGAATGAATGATGAAATTGTGCCCTTAAAAGGACGTACATCTGGCATTACGGTAACCATGAAAGAATCAAACAGCGAATTGAATGAAGTTGTTGTGATTGGTTATGGTACGCAAAAACGTAAAAACTTAACTGGAGCGGTTGCCAGTATAAAAGGAACCGAATTGGCAAAAGTACCCACATCCAATGTGGCAGAAGCCTTGACGGGAAGACTTCCTGGGGTTCAGGTTACAACTGTTGACGGTTCGCCTGGAGCAGATGTGAAAATTAGAATTCGTGGAGGTGGATCTATTACCGAAGACAACTCGCCATTAATCTTAGTTGACGGCTTTGAGGTGGCCAACTTAAATGATATTCCACCGACAGATATCGAATCTGTAGAGGTTTTGAAAGATGCTGCTTCGACGGCAGTTTATGGAGCAAGAGGTGCGAATGGAGTTATTATCGTGACGACTAAAGTTCCTAAAGCAGGAAAAGTAGCGGTAAACATTCACAATTACACGCAAATTAAGACGCTTGCCAACCATTTGGATGTTATGGATCCGTATGAGTTTGTTATGATGCAATATGAATTTGCACGTAAAAGCACTTCTAACCCAACTGGATTTTATAATATGTATGGCAGACCAAGCGAATTTTATATTTATAAAGGAAATAAAGGAACAGATTGGCAGGATGAAATTTTTGGAAGCAATCCGATTGCGAGATATACGGATATCAATGTAAGTGGCGGAAGTGAAAAAACAAAATTCAAATTTACGTTTGTAAACCAAGATCAGCCGGGTGTTTTGCTGGGAACAGGAATGCGTCAGAATTATGTTTACTTAATTTTGAATTCAAAATTAACCGACAATCTTACGTTCGAATACCAAACGCGTTTAACCAATCAAACTATTGAAGGTTCAGGAACAGATGGAGTAAGTTTGCTTAGAGCTTTGCGCGAAGCACCAACGGCAGGGCTAGAAGAGTATATGACTTTACCTGAAGATAATACGTACTTCGATCCCGACGATTATGAGATAAAACCTCGTTTTAATCCATTTGAAGAAGCAGAAAAAAATTACCGCAATCGCACAACAAGAACATTTAATACTACAGGAGCTTTAACATGGACAATCAAAAAAGGATTGACGCTCCGTTCTTCATTTGGCTATGAATATAAATATTCTGAAGATGGGCGTTTCTGGGGTACAGATACCAAAACAGCATTAGAAAACAATAACCTGCCTCTAACGTATTGGTCGATGACGCAGTCGCCACGCTGGCAGTTGAATAACGTGTTGAACTACGGATTTAAAGTAAAAGAGCGCCACGATTTTCAATTGATGATCGGACAGGAGATTAAAGATCAGGAAAGCTCAATTAAGTTTTTTAGAACCCGTTATTTCCCTGAAGATATAACAGGAGAAAAGGCTTTAGACAACTTAGCGTTGGGAACTCCATTTGATAATGGTTCAAATGCAGAATCTCCAAACCGAATTTCTTCCTTTTTTGGAAGAGCCAATTATGGTTACGACGACCGTTATCTTTTTACGTTTACTATTCGTACGGACGGTTCTACAAAATTTGGTCCAGACAACAGATGGGGAGTTTTTCCTGCAGGAGCTTTTGCTTGGAGGCTTTCGAATGAAAGTTTCTTAAAAGACAGCCAAACGGTTTCTAATTTAAAACTGCGTTTAAGTTATGGAGCTTCTGGTAATGATAGAATTAAAGGCGATTTATATGCAAAATATTACGGTGTTGCTCGTGATCGTTCTGTAGGATGGGGAGAAGAAAATCATTACTACTATAATTTTTATAATGACAAATATCTGAACAACCCAAATGTAAAATGGGAAACGACGTATACAGCCAATGTTGGTCTTGATTTTGGCTTTTTCAAAGAAAGGCTTACAGGAACATTAGATTTTTATCATAATAAAGTAAAAGATTTATTGGTGCCGTCAGATATTGCATCGGTTTCTGGTTTTACAAAAATGATGACCAACGTTGGACAGACTTCTAATAAAGGTGTCGAATTTGCAATCAACGGAAGTGTGATTAAGAAAAAAGATTTTCAGGTTGATTTGACTTTTAATATTGGCTACAACAAAAACAAAATTGACAAACTGGCGAGCGGAGAACAAGAATGGATTTTAAGTTCGGGTTGGGCGGGAACTCAATTGTTAAATGACGACGACTACCGTGCTTATGTAGGCGGAACAAAAGGCTTGATCTACGGATTTGTAAACGACGGCTTCTATACAATGGATGATTTTGAGTCTTTTGATGCTGTAACTAGAACTTGGAAATTAAAAGAGGGAGTTGCTAATTCAAAAAATCTTTCTGGCGATCCAGTTCCAGGAAATGCTAAGTTTAAAAAACTGACTCCTGTTGATCCTTCAGATCCTAATAGTTATGTAATTGGCGACAAAGACAGAAAAGTAATCGGGGATACTAATCCTGATTTTTCTGGAGGTTTTGGTGTAAATGCAGTTTGGAAAAACTTTGATTTAATGGCGTTCTTCAACTTTATGTCAGGGTTTGATGTATATAATGCCAATAAGATTATGACGACTTCTTTCTACCAAAACAATCAGAATAATTTTAGTATGGATGTGGGATTAAACAACCGTTGGAGAAATTATGATGATATGGGTAACGATCTTCGTTATTCGCCTGAACAGCTGGCAAAACAAAATGAAAATGCGACAATGTGGAACCCAGTATCTCTTGGCCGTCCTATTGCAATGTCTTATGCTGTTGAAGATGGTTCTTTCTTACGATTAAACACACTGAGCATTGGATATACGATTCCAAAACAAAACAGTTCAAAGGTAGGATTCAGCAGAATCAGATTGTATGCTACAGGAAGCAACTTATTTATTTGGACAAACTATTCTGGATACGATCCAGATATCAATCTGGAAACTGGATTAACACCAAATATTGACTACAACGCTTATCCAAGAACGAGAAATTATGCTTTTGGAGTACAGTTGTCATTTTAATTAAACAATATTAAATCTTACAAAGATGAATAAAAAGATAGTATTTAGTATTCTGCTAATTGTTGCACTGTCATTTACAGCTTGCGATGAATATCTAGATGTACAGCCTGGTTCTGGCTTTACCCAAGCAGAAGTTTTTAAATCAGAAAAGGATATTCAGTCTGCTGTTGCAACTGTATATACACTGATGCTTACCGATGATGCATATGCCAATCGTCTAGCTTTTGTTTTTAATACAAATACAGACGTAGAAATGTCGGGTGTTTCAACCAATACAGTAAACGGAAACGGTTCTGATATTGCCTGTTACGATCCAAAACCCTATTGGACTACTTTAAATGGTACTTGGAGTGCTATGTATAAAATTATCAATATGGCAAATGATGTTATTGAAGGAATTGAAAGCTCTGATTTGTATAAAGCAGATCCAAAAAATGCGCCTTCTAATATTATGCAGATGTATGGAGAAGTAAAAACAATACGTGCCATGGTTTACTTAGACATGATCCGTATTTGGGGAGATGTTGTTTTTCGCACCAAATCTTCAACAGGAGATGAAAATTTTGCCGTTGGAACCACAGACCGAAATGTAATTCTTGAATTTCTAATAGACGATTTGAAGTCGGTTGAGCCTTTAATGAAAAATGCAAACGAGTTGGATTATGGAGTGGAACGCGCTTCTAGAAGTTTCAACCAAGGTTTGATTGGATTATTGGCACTTACTAGAGGAGGATGGACACTTCGTCCAGACGAAAATAATCCTGCAAGTATCGGACACATGGAAAGAGGAAAAAATCACGAGCAGTATTATGACATCGCAATCCAATATTTGGAAAAAGTAATTCAAGGCGGACAGCATGATTTAAAATTGAGTTTTAGAGATTTTTGGATGAAACAAAGCAATTGGGAAACGCCTGTTAATGATGATGTTATTTTCTCAATTCCGATGCTGAAAAACTCTACAGGGGAGTACGGTTATTTTGCTGGGATTCCGATTGTGGAAGGGAGCCATCCTTACGGAAGCGCTTCTGGAACTCTTAGTTTATGTGGAGAATACCTTTATTCATTCGACAATAAGGATTTAAGAAGAGATGTTACCTGCGCACCGCTGTCATACGATCAAAATCTAAATCAGGTAATTCGTCTGGACCTGGCTCGTTTGGCTGTTGGTAAATGGTCTAAACTATGGATGAATGATCCGCTTGGAAGCACAAGCCAAAAAGGAACGGGAATAAATTATTCTTGGATGCGTTTTGCAGATGTGCTATTAATGTATGCAGAAGCGGTAAACGAACGTTTTGGTCCTCGTGAAGATGCTAAGGAATGTTTAAGACGTGTGCGACGAAGAGCTTTTGCTCAGGCAGATTGGGGAACTAAAGTTGACAGTTATGTTATGTCTAAATCATCGCCTGAATTATTCTTTAAAGCGATTATGGACGAACGCAAATGGGAATTTGGTGGAGAAAGCAAACGTAAATTTGATTTAGCGCGTTGGAATAAATTTAGTGAAGTGGTGTACAATCAGTATTATAAATTATACAATTGGGGGCGTGTAGCCAATGGAGCTTATGTTCCAGGTATTGACCAAGTTCCAGGAAGCATTTATTATAAAAACATTCCGGACCCAGTCAATTCGGGCAGAACTATTTTGGATATCAAAGGGATTGATGAAATTCTTCAGGCTCGCCCTGCTGGTTATACAGAACTTCCTTTTGCGGTAAGCTGGTATTCCTTAAACAATGAAACAGCAAGTTACGAACCAAGAAACGATATCAAATGGAGTTTCAGAGGATTCATCAATTACAATAATGCCGCGTCGGTATCTCCAACAGATCCGTTACGTTATTTATGTCCGTATCCTTCAAAGGTAATTACAGATCATAGAGGAGCAATTCAAAATTATTATGGATTTAATTTTTAAATCGTACCAAGCATGAAAAACTTTAGAAAAATACTTTATATACTATCTCTAATAGGTTTAATTGCCTGCGGAGAACTATTGATATCTTGTGAGAACGATGAGTTTAAATATCCGCAAGAACTAGATTTATTTCAACCAAAATTTGTCCTTACGGCTCCTTTGGTAAAAGGAAACTCGATTGCTATTGTTTGGTATAAAGTAAATGATGCAGCTTCTTATACAGTTGAGCTGCATTTAGACAATTATTATAAAAGTTTGTACAAATCGTATACTACGACAGACACCCAAATTTTAATGGATGATATTCCGTATAAAACGCAGTTCTATATTCGAGTAAGATCGAATCATGCAATTGACGGCCATAATTCGCAATGGTCGTACACGAATGCTTTAACAGAAGAGCGTCCGCCGTTTCAACCTATTTTGCATGAAGTGGAAAAGGTAAACATTACTGAAACGGAAGTTACTGTAAATTGGGATATTTCTTCAGAGAATCCAGTTGACAGTATTTCTGTAGCGCCTGCACAATCGGCAGAGATTCCTGCAATAGGCCGCAAACTTACTTCGGCAGAAATAGCAAAAGGAGAAGCTACTGTTGCTGGCTTGGAAAAAAATACATTGTACAACGTAAATGTTTTCGACAACAATAAACCGAGACGTTATGATAAGCCGTACAATCAGGTTTCTTTCCGTTCGGCAGGACCATCAGCGGCAACCATCATTGTTACAAAAGGTATGGATTTAGATGCTTTATTGAGAACAAACAATGATGACCCTACCATTCCAGAAGGAACAGAATATTTCCTTGAAGCAGGATCGCTGTTTAAAATTACACCTTTCACAATCTCAAAAGGATTTAAATTGACAGGAGGAACCCAGGGAGAACGTCCTCAGATTGAAATGAATGGAAACTGGAATATTGCTGAAGGTTCTTATTTGACGGAATTGGCATTTGAAAACATTCGTTTCTATCAAACTATTGATGCCAGTTATTTCTTTAATAGCGGTACCGCTTGGAAAATTGATAAAATTACATTCTATAACTGTGTTTTCAATTATTTCAAACGCGGATTCTGGAGACATCAAGGAAACGGAAAATACAAAGAAATTGGCGAATTAGATATGAGCTACTGTACATTCGATCAAGTCGGAGGACATACAGGACCTTACGGAACATTTGTTTTTGGTTCTGCCGGAGCAGATAACGTGAAGAAAGCCAAATTCTCAAATTGTACTTTCATGAGAGATTATTATCAGACTACAGACAAGAACAGAAACTTCAAGAATCTTTGGGATTATGGCACATCAGCTTATCCGATTCAATTGGAGTATCAAAACATTACCCTTTATGATTACGCTTACAACAGATCATTAATCAATATTCCGAATGCTGTGGGATCTACTTTGATCTTTAAAAATGTATTAATGGCATCTGCTTGCGGTAAAGTGATCCAAGCAATTGCAGCCAATACGCCAACAACGTACGGAAATAATTATACAACTACCGATTATCTGTTAGGCGCCGCTGCAATTCAGGGAACCGAATTAGGTATCAGTGCACAAAATTTATTTGTTGATCCTGCAAATGGCAATTTGATGATTAAAGATTCAAATTCTCCAATTGTAACCAATAGAGTAGGAGACACAAGATGGTTGCCATAAGTTTAAGTTTTGTTAATTAAGTGGTTTCAGTACTTACATGAAGTATCCTTGTGGTTGAGGATACTTCAATGTACTGTCTTTCGCAGATTAATAGACGAAAATTGAACTTTAAAAATATCACGCTTTTGATGTTTTAAAGAAGCGAATTATTTAATAAAAATTAATACAATGAAATTCAAACAATTACTACTCGCCTTAGGATTATTTTGGTATTTAGGAGCAGGAGCACAAGGCTGGAACGCTGACTTGGGAAATGGAAAATATAAAAACCCAATCCTACATGTAGATTACTCTGATCCTGATGTTTGCGCTGGAGAAGACGGTTATTACATGACAGCATCTAGTTTTAATAGCACGCCAGGGCTTCCTATACTTCATTCTAAAGATCTTGTAAACTGGGAATTGGTTGGATATGCATTGCAAAATCTTTTTCCTGTAGAACATTATCGCACCGTTCGTCACGGCGATGGCGTTTGGGCTCCATCAATTCGTTACCGCAATGGCGAATATTTTATTTATTGGGGAGATCCTGATTTTGGAATATTTATGGTTAAAACTAAAAATCCAGCAGGTGTATGGGAAGAACCCGTTTTGGTTAAAGAAGCAAAAGGAATTATTGATACTTGTCCGTTTTGGGATGAAGACGGAAAGGCCTATTTATCTTATGCTTTCGCGGGAAGCCGTGCCAACGTAAAAACAGTTTTAATGCTTTCTGAAATGGCAGTAGACGGAACGAAACTAATAGGAAATCCAGCTTTGGTTTTTGACGGACATAACGGTCATACTACAGTTGAAGGTTCAAAAATGTACAAACGAGAAGGTTATTATTGGATTATGGCTCCTGCGGGAGGTGTAAAACCCGGATGGCAATTGGCAATGCGTTCCAAAAATGTCTGGGGACCGTATGAATATAAAGTGGTTTTGAATCAAGGAGATTCGCCTGTGAATGGCCCTCACCAAGGCGGGTATGTAGAAACGCCAAACGGAGACGGATGGTTTTTGCATTTTCAAGACCGTTGGGCTTATGGGCGAGTGGTTCATCTGCAGCCTGTGACTTGGAAAGACGGCTGGCCAATTATGGGGAAAGATTCTAATAAAGACGGAATTGGAGAACCTGTTATGGAATGGACCAAACCAAATGTAGGGAAAAATTATCCAGCTACACCCTTAATTTCTTCAGACGAATTTAATAGCCACCAGTATGGTTTGCAATGGCAATGGCAAGCCAATCAGAATCCAGCGGAACATTGGGGCTGGTCTTCTGCAAATCTTGGTTTTTTGCGTCTGAATTGCATTCCGAGAAAAGAAGGAAACAAAACCATGTGGATGATGCCGAATCTTTTGCTGCAAAAATTTCCAGGCGCGAATTTTACAGCAACAGCAAAATTAACTTTTGAAAATAATCCAGACGCAGGAGTGAGCGGCTCAGGTTTGATTGTCTTTGGAGAAGATTACGCTTATATCGCAATTGAACAGGATAAAATGGGCAATTTGAATTTGGTTCAGCGATCTATGAAAAGTGCCAGAACTTCTAAAGAATTAGAGAAAGAAATTGCGTCAATCCCTGTAAATAAAAAAGAAGTGAGTTTGCGCGCCAAAGTAGAAATGGTTCAGAACAAAGAACCTTTTGATGCGAAAGTTACTTTTTATTACAGTGTGGATGGAAAGAATTTCAAAAAACTGGGAGAATCATTTAAGCCAAGCGCAGGAAGATGGGTTGGTGCCAAAATCGGACTTTTTGCAACAGGATCTAAAACTATTAATGACAGCAGTTATGCCGATTACGATTGGTTTAGAGTCGAAGAAAATTAAAAGATTATGAGACGTAAAATGACCTATTATTTTCTTGCTTTGTTTGTTTGTCTAACTTCCTTCGGGCAATCAAAACCAACAGATAAAGAGGGAGTAGCGCCAATTGATTGGGCGATAAAAATGGCCGATTCAGATCAGAAACGCGTTCCAAATCCAGTGTTTTTGGATGGTGTGAAATATCCGAAATGGAATTATACCAATGGTTTGGTGGCATTGGCCAATCAGAAATTGTATGATTATACCCAGAATCAAAAATATTGGGATTACGGACTTTCTTACGCCGAACAATTGATTGATAAAGAGGGTAATATTCAAGGCGGGTATGAAATCGAAAAATACAGTTTAGATCTGGTAAATTCAGGAAAAATACTTTTTGAGATTTATAAAAAGACTAATGAGCCGCGCTATAAAAAAGCAATGGATGTATTGCATAAACAATTAGAAGGACATCCAAGAAATTCCGACGGTGGTTATTGGCATAAAAAAAGTTATCCGTGGCAAATGTGGCTGGATGGCGTTTATATGGCGGATCCTTTTTCTGCGCAATACGGACAAGTATTTAATGATCCAAAAGCAATTTACGATGCAATTCTGCAAGCAGAACTGATTCAGAAACATACTTTTGATGCAAAAACAGGCCTGAATTTTCACGGTTATGATGAAAAACGTGCACAATTCTGGGCAAACAAAACTACTGGAACCTCATCACATATTTGGGGACGTGCGCAAGGCTGGTATTGCATGGCTTTGGTTGACATATTAGACTTTGTTCCAGAAAGCCATCCTAAGCGAAAGGAGGTAATCCAAATCATTCAAAAGGTTTTTGAAGCTGTCTTAAAAGCGCAAGATTCTAAAACAGGAGTTTGGTGGCAAGTAATGGATCAGCCGGGAAGAAAAGGCAATTATCTGGAATCGACTTGTTCGACGATGTTTGTGTATTCATTTGCAAAAGCCTACAACAAAGGTTATGTTGGGAAACAGTTTCTTAAATCGGCACAAAAAGGTTTTAATGGCATTCAGAAAGAATTTATACAAGAAAATTCAGATGGAACCATTTCGATTACAAAATGCTGTGCCGTTGCCGGATTGGGCGGTAAAAATCCTCAAGACCGAAACGGCTCATTCGAATATTATATTTCAGAGCCTATAAGAGAAAATGATGCAAAAGCAGTTGGGCCTTATATTATGGCTGGTATTGAATTACAAAAAGTTCTAGACAAAAAATAATGTTTCAAAATTATAATGAATTATGATAAAAATTAAAAGCACTCTTCTGATAACAGCATTTCTTCTTATGACTTTATCTGGTTTTAGTCAAAAGAAAAGGACTTCAATTGTGGCAGAAAAAAAAGACATTTCAAGTTTGAAAATTCCTTTTAAAATGCCAGAAGTGCAAATTCCGAAGTTTAAAAACGATACGCTAAATATTGTTGATTTTGGAGCGGTTCCTAATACGGAACAGCTTTGTACAAATGCAATTAATACAGCGATTGAAAACTGCTCTCAATCGGGTGGCGGAGTGGTGCTAATTCCTGCGGGACTTTGGACAACAGGGCCAATAAAATTGAAAAGCAATGTAAATCTTCATACTGAAAATGGTGCTTTTGTTTCTTTCACAAGCGATTTAAAACAATACAAACTGATAGAGTCTTATTTTGAAGGAAATAAAGTGATTCGCTGCGAATCGCCTATTATGGGCGTTAATTTAGAAAACATCGCCATTACAGGTCAGGGCATTTTTGACGGTAACGGTGCTGTGTGGAGACCTGTTAAAATCGGAAAAATGACGGCTGGTCAATGGAGCGATTTAGTGAATTCTGGCGGTGTTTTGTCTAAAGACGGGAAAATCTGGTACCCGTCAAAAGGAGCTTATGAAGGGAATGAGGAAAGAAGCAAATTGCCTAAAAAGGAAACTGTAGAAAATATGGAACCTTACAAAGAAGCGCTTCGTCCCGTTATGGTAAGTTTGGTCAATTGTAAAAAACTGCTTCTAGATGGCGTTACGTTTCAAAATTCTCCTGCATGGAATGTAAATCCGTTAATGTGCGAACATCTTACTTTACGCAACTTAACGATTCGTAATCCGTGGTATTCTCAAAATGGAGACGGTTTAGATTTGGAATCTTGCAGAATCGGAACGGTAACCAACTGCCGTTTTGATGTTGGAGACGATGCCATTTGCATTAAATCAGGAAAAGATAAAGAAGGAAGAGACCGAGCAAAACCAACAGAATTATTTGTAATTACAGATTGTGTGGTTTATCACGCACACGGAGGTTTTACCATTGGAAGCGAAATGTCTGGCGGCGTGAAAAATATATATGCTAAAAATCTAACATTTAACGGAACAGATTGTGGACTTCGCTTTAAATCGGTTCGCGGCCGTGGCGGTGTAGTGGAGAATATTTGGATGGAAGACATTCGTATGAATAATATTCCAACAGACGCCATCAATTTCAATTTATATTATTTCGGAAAATCATTGTCTGAAGATAAGGAAACGGGAGAAGTAACGGTAGCTAAAGAAACAATCACAGAGGAAACTCCTGCATTTAAAAATATGTATTTCAAAAACATTTCTGTAAACGGTGCTGCTCAGGCTTTAAAAATTATGGGAATTCCAGAAATGCCAGTTGCCAATATTGAATTTGAAAATATGATCATCCGTTCTGATGTTGGTGTACAAATTAACTACGCGAGCAAAATCGCTTTTAAAAATTTGGATTTAAGATTAGACAAACCCGGAATTGCCGTGAGTTTTTTAAACAGTAAAAATGTGAGTTTAAATGGTTTGAAATCTACGGGAGAAAATCAGATGTTTTGGGTCGGTGGTCTAGAAACAAAGGACATTTCATTAAAAACCAACGGAAAGAAAATGGTGATGAATAAAGATTTGAAAGTGTTGGAATCGATTAAAGGAGAAGTAAAAGTCTTGGATTAGAGAGAAAGAAGCTAGAAGCAAGAAGCTAGAAGCAAGAAGCTAGAAGCAAGAAGCAAGAAGCAAGAAGAAAGAAGAAAGAAGAAAGAATGAAGAAGCAAGAAGCAAGAAGCAAGAAGCTAGAGGAAAGAATTGCTGCTCGTGTAAATAGAACGCTTATACTGCAGGTTTGCTATCGCAAAGACGCTGATAATACGGATTTTTAAAAAAGCAATTAATAAATCAGTGTAAATCCGCGTCTTCGCGAATTCGAATCTGTTTCAGCCGTGTACAAAAATTAACAGTTTAAAAAAATAAAAACCATCAAAAGAATTTGAAAAACAAGAAAAAGCTCTTTTGAAAACTATTACTAACTAAAACCATATTTAAACCAAAATGAAAAAACAATTTATTCACCTATTCCTCATACTTTTTACGGTAATGGGGTTTTCTCAGACTATTGAGAAAATTGAAGCTGAAACTTTTAATCAGGCTTCAGGAGCACGAGCCGAAACGAATGCCGCCCGCTCGGGAGGCGGAAACGTTGGTTACATAAAGAACAATACTTGGATTAAATTTAATGCCGTTAATTTTACAGAGTTTGTTACCCGTTTTGATATTGCGGCAGCAGGAGCGACTGGAGGAACAATCGAATTTAGATTGGGTTCTGCAACGGGAACTTTAATTGGTTCTGCCACAGTATCAGGAAGTACCAGCTTTACCGATTATAAGAAATTTTCGGCTGCCATTACGCCAACAACAGGTTCATATGATTTATATCTGGTGTTTCTGGGGCCTGGTACAGGATATCTGTTTAATGTAGATTATTTCGAGAAAGTAACCGAGAATCCAAATGCCATAACGCACAAACTAACTGTAGATGTAAATCCGGCTTCATCTGGAACCGTTACGCTTAATCCTGCAGGAACCACATTTGCCAAAGGAACCGAAATAAAATTAACAGCCAATAAAAATTTTGGCTACAATTTTAAACAATGGGTAGATGAGAATGGGGCTGTGATATCAACAGCAAATCCGTTCACTTATACTCTCAATGCAGATGCAACGCTTATTGCGCAATATGATGCTGTGGCAACTTACACCTTAAGTGTAAATACAAACGGAGCTTTTGGTTTAGGCGATTACACGATTTCTCCAGCAGGAAAAGATGGTGCATTTTCGGTTTATGAAAGTGGCACCAATGTGATGATTACAGCGGTTGAAAATGATATAATAAAATTCAGTAATTGGTCTGACGGTTCAACTTCATTAAGTACTTCTGTAGTGATGAACGAGAATAAAACTGTTACAGGAACGTACGCCAATCAGACTTTCATTGCAGGATGGACATTCAAAAATGATCAATATGCAAATCCTAGAGTTGCTGAATTGTATTCTAAAGTAGAAAATAGACCGCAGTTATTTGCTTATAATGTTGCAGATAATGTTTTTGCGCCCAATGTAAGACTTCAAAACAGGGGCGGAAAAAGCGGATTTTGCGTTTGGAATACCGAAAGAGGAAATCTCTATTATTTTATGACGACACTTTCTACAGTGGGTTATAAAAATATTAATGTTGCTTCGGGATTATTAGGCTATTATTACGGTTGTGATGAATGGACGTTTCAATATTCATTAGACGGAGTAAATTTTGTAAATGTTTCGGCACTTACTACAATCAATACCAATACCATTACCAATATCGGTGGCATTCTTCCTGCTGAAGCAGAAGGGAAAGAGAAAATCTATTTAAGATGGTTTCCTAACATTAGCGGACCAAAACATGGATCTGCAAGTGATGTTACGGCTACAATTTTATCAAATTTAATGATCAAAGCCGATGAAGTTTTAGTAACCGATACTGTTGCGCCAGTTTTGGAATCTTCATTTCCTACGGAAGCGTCGAGTTCTGTTGCAGCCAACGGAAGTATCATTTTAAACTATAACGAGCAGGTTCAAATGGGAGCAGGAAATGCTGTTTTAAATGGCAAAAACCTAAGCGCCGAATTTGTAAACAAAACAGTAAAATTCAGCTATTTCGGGTTAGAATATAATAAACAATATACATTTACACTTCCAGCAGGATTTGTAAAAGATCTTTCAGGAAATGATGGGCCAGCGCTGACGTTGTCTTTTAAAACAATGGAAAAGCCAATCCCAACAAAACGTAAATTTGATTTGATTGTTGATGCAGATGCAACTGCCGATCAAATTGCTTCAGGGAAATATGTAAAAACAATAGCAGAAGCTTTTAGTGTTGCGCCTAATAATTCGGCATCAAGATTTTTAGTATTAATTACAAACGGAACTTATAATTTAGGTGGAGACGGAACAAATCCGCAAGATGTGGTTTTAAGGCTTCCATCAGGAAAAAATAATGTTTCGCTAATTGCACAATCCAAAGACAAAGTAATTCTGCAAGGAAATCCAGGATGGGGAATTAAAAACGCTGTTCTTTCTATTGAAGCCAATGATTTGTACATGGAAAATGTTACGATCGAGCATAAAGACGGAATCACAACTTCTGGACAAAGACCAGCATTGAATCCTGCGGGAGACCGAAATGTTTATAATGGAGTTCGTCTTAGAAGTAAACAAGACACACAGGTTACAGGAGGAAAAAGAAGTTTTTACTACAAATCTACAATCGAAGGAGATGTTGATTTTATCTGTGGCGGAGGAACACACTGGTTTGAAGAATGTAAATTGGTTTCTGTTGCTGCAGGTTATATCGTAGCCCCAAATCATGATACGGCTACTCAATACGGTTATATTTTTAATAACAATACGATTACTGCTTCGACAAGTTATTATTTAGGACGTCCTTGGCAAAATGCACCAAGAGCGGTTTATCTCAACACCAAAATGATGACTGAACCGAATACGGCTGGTTGGGCAAGTATGGGAACAGTGCCAGCGCTTTTTGCAGAGTACAATAGTGTAAACGGAAATGGAATAGCAGTTAATACTGATAATAGAACCAATATATTTACTGTAAATGGCTCAGCGCAGACAGGAAATTACAATCCAGTTTTGACTAAAGCGCAAGCTGACGAATTTACGATAGAAAATGTTTTAAGTGGTACAGACAAATGGGATCCGCGTGTCATTGTAGAACAAGTTGCAAAACCAGCAAATCTTGTAGTTTCAGACAAAAATACTTTAAAATGGGATGAGAATAAATACGCGTTGTGTTATGTTATCAGCAAAGATGGTAAAATCGTATCGATTACTACAGAAACAACTTTTATAGATGCTTCTACGGTTGCAGGATCATATAATTATACCATTCAAGCGGCAAACGAATATGGAGGATTGAGTGATTTGAGCAGCATTAGCATGTCCATTAATGGCGGAATAACAAAATCTTCTATTAGCTATTTGAATTCTATTGATGGAGCTGCTTTATCAGGTTTGAGTCCGATAGAATATACTGAGGGTGCCGTTCTAAAACTGCCAACTCCAACTTTAGTAGGATACACTTTTTACGGATGGTCCGTTTCTGCAACAACAGCAAATACATTAACTGAAATTGCAGCGACAGCAACAGGAAATCAGACGTTATATGCTTATTGGGGAGTTGGAGGAAATAACAAACCAGATGAAGTAACACCACCGTCTAATTTTGATTATGAATTTACAGCAGCTGTAAACAAAAGCTGGGACAATGCAGGTAACTTTAACCCAGCTGCAATGCCTATCGCAGGCAAAACGGTTTCGGTTGCTAAAGAAATAGAAACAACGGCAAATGTTTTTCCTGCCGATATGATTTTGTCTGGCGCGGGAACACTTCGTTTAAGAGGCGCACACAAAGCGACGGGAACATTAACTTTTAAGGAAGGAACAAGAGTGTATTACAATACGAGTGGAGCGGGTATGGCTTTAGAAGCGCCCATGGTCATTTCTGGTAATGTAAAATTCGAAATGATTTCTGGAATAGCCAATCAAACCATATTGACGTTAAGTGGACCTGTTTCTGGAAATGGAACAATTTCGCCATTAAACATTGGTCAAGGTGTAAATGCGAATACAGGAACTCTACTTTTAAAAGGAGATAACAGCGAATTTATTGGGACTTGGGATTTGACGCAGAAAAGCACAAAATTTCCAACATTAAATTATCCAACAGTTATTGATGGGGCTTCTGCAAATGCTTTTGGTTCCGGAACAATAAAAGTTGGTCAAGATAATTATATTATTTTTAGTCACGAACGTGCCGCTGGCTCAACTTTAACTTTAACTATATCAGAAAATGGGAAAGCATCTTTGAATACCGTATTAAATGTTCAAAAACTTGCTATTAATGGAGTAGAATTTAAAGAAGGAACTTACGATAAAACAACAAACCCAGAATTCTTTGTCGGAGAAGGAAAAATCGAAGTCAAAAAAGAAGCAACGGGAGGAGGAACTGAATCGGTTCCTGCGTTTCCAGGAGCTGAAGGTTACGGGAAATATGTTACGGGAGGTCGTGGCGGAAAAGTGATTTATGTAACCAATTTAAATGATTCCGGTGCAGGTTCACTTCGTGATGCTATTGGTCAGGCAGGACCTAGAATTGTTGTTTTTAAAGTGTCAGGAAATATTGAATTGAAAAGCGAATTAAATATTACCGACAATATCACAATTGCTGGGCAAACAGCACCAGGAGGTGGCATTACTTTAAAAGATTACAATGTTAAAGTAAGAGGAAATAATATTATTCTTCGTTATTTGCGTTTTAGAATGGGCGATACTCACGATGTGGAGAATGATGCTTTGGGAGGACGTTTTCAAAAAAATATTATAGTAGACCACTGTTCAATGAGCTGGTCAACTGACGAATGTGTTTCTTTTTATCAAAATGAAAACTTTACTTTACAGTGGTGTATTATTTCTGAAAGTCTTCGAAATTCTGTTCACGCCAAAGGAGCACACGGATATGGCGGTGTTTGGGGAGGTAAAAACGCTTCTTTTCACCATAATTTGTTAGCGCATCATGACAGCCGAAATCCAAGGTTGGGAGAATATGCGAATGATATTTTTGCTAAAACAGATTTAGTTGATATTCGTAATAATGTAATTTACAATTGGGGCGGAAACAGCTGTTATGGCGGAGATGCGATGAATGTGAATCTGGTAAACAATTATTGGAAACCAGGCCCTGGAACTTCAAACTCGACCAAAGAGCGTATTTTGTCAACAGGAAGAAGTTTGGACGCTACTTCGCCATTATATGGAATTTGGGGTAAATATTTTGTAGACGGAAATTATGTGGTTGGATCAGAAAGAGCAACGCAGGATAACTGGACATATGGCGTTTACAGTCAGTTTCACGGAAGCCAACTTCCAGTAAGCGACGCTGATAAAGCTTCAATTAAAATTAGTGCACCTCACGCTTTTGGAGAAATTACGACTCATAGCGCGACAAAGGCCTATGAATTAGTTTTAGAAAATGCAGGGGCAAATCTATACAGAGATGCTGTCGATAAGAGAGCGGTAGACGACACACGTTCTGGCAAGGCTAGTATTATGAATGGAGGTAACGGAAGCACTAACGGTTATATCGACACGCCTTCAGCAACAGGCGGATGGCCGGTATTGCCTTCTGGAGAAGCTCCTACTGATACAGACGGTGATGGTATGCCTGATAAATGGGAAACAGAAAAGGGATTAAATCCTGCAAGTTCTGCTGACGGTAATTTAAAGACAATTGACGGAAAATATACGAATGTTGAAGTTTATATCAACAGTATTGTAAATCACATTACAGAAAACCAAAACGGAAGTTTAGAGGTATATGTAAATCCGCAGAATTTTGTAGAAAAATACAATGTGGCAGAAAACGGCTCTAAATTTATCATGGCGAGTGGTACATATACGACGACAACAGATCTAGCGGTTAAAAACCATAAATATACTTTTGTGCCAGATGCAGACGCGAAACCTGTTTTTGCAGGATCTTTCGCTTCGGAGAATCCAGAAATTATTTCAGGAAGCTTCAGTTTTGATGGTGTTGATTTTGATTTGACCAATGCTGGAGCAAATGTGCTTCAGTTGAAAAAAGGTGCTAGTGTATCAAGTTTCGAAATTAAAAATGCCACTATAAAAGGAATCAGACAAAGTTTATTAGCAGCTGATGGAGCTAGTGAAAGTCCTATTTCAAAAATTGCTTTAGAAAACTGTATTATTGACGGAAGCGCAGCAACAGGAGGAAGTTTTATTCAGCCTGACTCGCATATTGTAAATTCGATTTCGGTGAAAAATTCTACCGTTTTTAATTACGAAAAAGGGAACAGTTTCTTGATTCTTCAAAATAAAAATGCGACTGTCCAAACAATAAATGTTTCTTTTGAAAGTAATACCATTTACAACTCTGGAAATCAAACCGGAAATGGTTTTGTGTTTGTTGACAATCAGTACAGTGCTACTTCGACATATTCCTTTAAAAATAATATCATGCAAGACGAAAGAGAAAATGCTAAACCTATTTATCTCTTCAATTCTAATAATGCGGCGGGAGCAGGAAAACTAGTGATAGACAACAACCTTCTTGTTGGTGTTTCTTCGCAATTAGTTAAAGGATCTGTTACGGTGGCTGAAACTAATAGTAAAACATTAAGTAATTTGGGAATTTCTGCTTTAGTATATCCTAATCCGTTACAAGGAAACTTTAGCTTCTCTAAAAATTCACCTTTAGCGAAAGCTTCTTTAGAAGGAGGAGTACTGGGAGATCCAAGATGGTTAAAAGCAGAAGCGAAGTTTTCACAAATAAACTATCTTAATTCTATTGATGGAAAAACCATAACACTTGATCCAATCGAATACATGGAAGGTGCTATTACGAACTTAAAAACACCAAAATTGGATGGTTACACGTTCTTCGGATGGTCGGCTACAGCGACTGCACCTGGACTGTTAAAAACAATTCCGGCGACAGCAACAGGAAATCAAACTTTTTATGCTTTTTGGGGCGAAGGAGGAAACAACAAACCAGATCCTAAACCAATTGTAAAATCGGGTGTTTCGTACCTCAATTCAATTGATGGTAAAGCCATTTCTGATTTAAACCCAATAGAATACACAGAAGGTACAGCGTTGGCATTACCTACACCAGTTTTAAAAGATTTTACTTTTTATGGATGGTCATCTTCGGCTACGACGCCAAATACAATTAAAGAAATTGCGAGTACGGCTACAGGAAACCAAACCTTTTATGCATTTTGGGGTGTGGCAGGAAACAATAAACCAAATGAAGCACCGACTTTTTATAGCATTTCCTATCTGAATTTGCCTGCTGGAGCGGTTAATCCAAATAAAACAAGTGCACAATCAGGCATTGCTTTTACACTAGAAGAAGCACAATGTTCTGGATATCGTTTTTTAGGCTGGTATGCTGACGTTTTGTACGCAAAAGAAATAACAGGTTTTGGAACTGGGCAGAAAGATGATTTCACGCTTTATGGACGCTGGAAAAAGTTAGGAGAATTTTTGGTTTTCCCAACAGTGGCTTCTGGAAAAGTGACCTTAAAAACGAGTGTAGAATTGGATCAATTACTTTTTTTCAGCATGAATGGACTTTTGGTAAAACAAGTGGATGTAATCGGTTCTGAAACGGAGATTTCTGTCTCTGATTTAGCTTCTGGAGCTTATTTCATTAAGAGCCTTAAAACAGGAGAATCGGCTAGAATTATCGTGAAATAATTTTGGATTCGGGATGAGGTTTAAATACTCGTCTCGACGAAATAAAAGCGAGTTTTTAAAATTAAATCATTATAGATATGAATAATAATATAAAATTAATAGTCCTGTTTTTCATTACTTTACTTGCATCTTGTTCAAGTGATGCTGAAAGTGATCGAGACTTTACTGCAAATAAAGGATTTTTAAAAATAGGTAGCCAAACGGTAGAATTATCACAAGGTTATTTGGAAAACTATGGTATTCGAGGCAATGCCTATAATATCGATTTTTCGCTGCGATCTAAGTCCATTTCTGCAACAGAAGATGGGGCAGTAGTCTACTTCGAATTGTTTTCTTCTCTTCAGAATAATTTGGCTAAAGGTGATTATAGTTATGGAGGTTTTTCTGAAGCTACCGCTTTTACTTTTACCAAATGGGGGCAATCTCTTTTAGGTACAAATATTAATACCGTAAAAGGCGCTTTGTCGGTTACAAACGGAGTTAGGATTCGACCAACAGGCGGCACTTTTAAAGTTGCCGAAAATGGTGCCAAATACAAAGTAAGTTTTACAGGAAAAGGTATAGCAACTGTTTACAAAGATGGCGTAATCACTTCGACTCAAAATGATGTAAGTTTTACAATGCAGTATTTTGGAGATGTGAAGAAATCTGAAGGGAAAACATTTATTTCTACGGTTAAAAAATCCAATTCCGAATTTATTGAAAAAGATCATTCAGTTCTTTTTAATTGATTTTCTGAATACAAATATTAACGTTAGTTTGTTTAAAAGGCTGCTCTCTTTTTCGAGAGCGGCTTTTTTGTTTTGATCTTTTTTTAATAAAAGAAATTAATTAAGAGTATCAGAAAAATAAAAGTATATGATTATCTTGTAAGACCTGATAAAATGACTTCTTCAGTTTTTTTAATCTAAAAAATGTACAAAAAATTAATACCATGAGAAAAATACTCATTCTTATTTTTTTATTACAATCATTTATTTTCTCAGCACAAAATAATGTTGCAATTATGGATCACCTGCAAAATCCTGCAACAAAAAATATTGCTGATGAAGTGTATTTGCAAACCAGTAAAAGCATTTATGAAACCGAAGAAGATCTATGGTTTAAAGGTTATGTTTTAGACGGACATCATTTTGTTCCATCAGAACGAAGTAAAATTTTATTTGTTCAATTAATTGAAGATAAAACAGACAAGGTGGTTTGGGAGAAAAAATACGAAATTGAAAAAGGTTTTGTAAACGGTCATATTTTATTAGAAAGTGATTTAAATCCAGGCGTTTATACTTTATCGGCTTACAGTTCTTATTCCTTTAATAAAAAGCCAAAAGAGTTTTATGCAGTTAAAAAGCTAAGTATTGTCAAAACAATAAGTAAACAAAACGAAGTAACATCTTTAGAAAAGGATACGATTGTTCATTTTACAAGCTTTGCAGAAGGAGGCAATCTTGTTTCGAAACTTCAAAATAATTTGGCTTTTAAGACAGTAAATTCTAAAGGAATTCCTATTGCTGTTTCTGGTGTTTTATTTGAAAATAATACTCCAATCCTAAATTTCAAAAGCACTCATGAAGGTATGGGGATTATGAGTTTTATTCCTGATGGCAATAATAAATATCATATTGAATTAACAGAACCAAAACTAAACAAAACTTTCCCAGTTGCACCAATTGTGTCGAAAGGAAAAATACTCACTTTGCTCAACAACAAAAAAGATACTCTGGTTTTTAAAGTGGCTCAAAATAATGCCTTAAATGACGAAAAGGTGTATTTACGTCTACAGGTGAGGGGAATTGTCTACAGTATTGCGAGTGGTATTTTGAAAAAAGAACTGATGATTAAAATTCCTCTAAAAGATATTCCTCAAGGAATTGCCGAAGTAACACTTTTTGACAAAAATGCTTTACCAATTGCAGAACGTTTGGTTTATGTAAATTTAGAACAGAAATTAAATATCAAAACAGTATTAGAGAAAAGGAATTTTAAAGTTAGAGATCAAGTAAACCTTAAGATAAAAGTTACCGATGAAAATAACGAGCCAGTTGTGGCGCATTTGGGTTTGAGTGTGTATGACAGATTGTATAAAAATAAACTCGACGCTAAAAATATACAAACCCATTATTTATTGTCGACTCAATTAAAAGGAACAGTTTACAATCCTGGTTATTATTTTAATGAAGAAAATAAAGATCGTAAACAAGCATTGGATTTATTGATGCTTACGCAAGGTTGGAGATCATATGTCTGGAATGAAGCTAATATTGAGGAATCGGAAAAAGTATTTAAACCCATTATTTTTGATGAAATAAAAGGAAGAGTTCAGTTAGCGAATCCAAATTCGAGAGATGCTGTTGGGTCTGGGGAGAAAGGATTGATGGTTTTTGGATCTGATCAAAAAAATAATGATTTGATAATGACTGATTCAACAGGCGTTTTTGCAATTGGTCCAAATTATTTGAAAAAAAAGGGTTCTTATGCTTATGTAAAGCTTTTAACTCCGTCAAAACCTAAATATCGACTTGTTATGAAAGATGCTTCATTTGATGAGATTAATAAAGAGCGGTTAAATAAAACAATCATTTATCCGTTAGCATCAGAAGAAACAAAAACGGCAGATGAACCTGTTTTTGATGATCGCAATTCGATAAACAAACTAAATGAAGTTTTGATTTCTAAAAAAAGAGAAACAGCATTTCGAGATAAATATCTTGGAAAATTGGATGAATTGGCCAAAGCTAATGATGATTATGTATGTGTCAGTAACATTCTGAATTGTAGTAATCACTATGGAGATAGTGGTAATAGAAAACCTGTTGAGGGAGGAAAATATTTTGCAGACGGAAGTGGGGCAGAATCAACCAGAACTACAATTGTATACCGCTATCCTTCATTTACCGAAGGGCAGCTTCTTGAAATGGATAACACTTTTACTGTTAAAACAGTATATCTTAAAAGGATATTTTATGAAGCTGTTTACGATGCCGTAACGATAAATGATCCGTTACCAGATTTTAGAAATACTTTATTCTGGAAACCAGATCTTATTACAAACGAAAGTGGGGAAGCTTCTATAACCTTTTTTTGTTCAGATATAAATAGCCAGTTTATTGGAGAAATTGAAGGAGTAAGCGGTGACGGCCTTTTGGGGTCCGAGAGTTTTAAATTTGCTGTCAAAAAGCTTCAATAATATGATTATCATGTTTTATTTAAAGTTACCCACTTCTCAAATTTTCCATGATGGCTGATAGAAATATCTTGAAGTGTATTTGCAGTTTTTAAATACGGAATACCACTTTCGTCTTTTACAATTTCTTGCTTTTCAATTTCAATTACATTATTGATATTCTCGAAGTTGTCTACCGCAATGGTATGAATGCTTTCTAATGAAAATATACTTTTGGTGTAGTACACATTATCATTACAAACTACTTTTCCAAAGGCATAATTTGTATGTAAAGAATCTATCGCACAAGAAAGCTTCCTCGGACTGAATTCGCGTATTTGGGTCTGACGATTATAGATTTTGTATGCTGCTTCTTTCATGCTCCATAAAAGCCAAACCATCGTTTCAGGTTTGGCATAATTTTTTATGAGCAATTGTTCTTTAGCTGTAAAAAGCTTTTCTATAAAACCTTTGCGCCGCCAATTGCTTTCTGCACGCGACTGCGCAAGGTCTATAATATCATTGCCAATCATTTTTGGGCGTGTTTACTTTCGATTATTTCAACAGCTGTTTTTACGTCAAGCATGCGTTCCATATCGGCGTTGTCGATTACGATATCAAAATTTTCTTCAATGTCCAGCACGATATCAACGAGATTAGCCGAATTGATATTCAAGTCTTTTATAAAATCGGTTTCTTCGGTAAGATTTTCAAATGCTTCTTCGTTGGTTGTAAAAGGCTTGATAATCACTTTTAATTTTTCGATAAGTTCAGTTCTGTCCATTTTAGTTTTCAAATTTTTTAAATACAATACATGCGTTAACATCGCCAAAACCAAAACTGGCTTTTGCAATTATTTTGGGGTTAGTCTTAATAGTTTCTGAATGCACTTTTGACGGATCAATTAGTGCTGCAATTTCAGGATGAAGATCATCACAGTTTGTATTTCCAAACAAAAATCCTTCGTGCAATTGTAGCACGGCAGCAACACTTTCGATGCTTCCAGACGCGCTTAGGCAATGTCCGGTTAAACTTTTAAGCGAATTGATATACGGAAAATTAGAACCTCTTCGATCCAAAGCCATTGTCCAGTTTTCGATTTCCAAACTGTCTTTTGTGGTCGCCGTTAAATGTCCGTTTATAGCATCAATTTCATTCGGATGAATTCCTGCGTTTTCGATGGCAGTTTTAATGCATCTTTGAACCGCAATACTATTTGGAGCCGTCATGGTTCCTCCGTCGCGCTGCCCGCCGGAATTGACATTGCCGCCAAGAATTTCAGCATAAATAACCGAGTTTCTTTCTAAAGCCGTTTCCAAATCTTCAATAACAAAAGCTCCAGCGCCACTTCCGGGAACAAAGCCCGCTGCAGAAGCACTCATAGGTCTAGAACCTTTTTCTGGATTGTCATTAAATTTAGAAGAACACACGCGTATAGCATCAAATCCTGCCCAAATATAAGGGCCACTGTCTGATGTGCTTCCAGCCAATATTCGTTTTGCTTGTCCAGATTGTATTCTGTCGTAAGCCATCAAAATTGCTTCTGCGCCAGTTGTACAAGCCGAAGAATTGGTTGTAACCTGATTTCCCAATCCTATTTTGCCTCCGAGATAAGCGCTTACACCGCTGTTCATGGTTTGAGCAACAACAGTGCTTCCTAATCTTCGGGTTTGCAATTCATCAATTTTATAAATGCTTTCACGAAATTTGTCTATGCCAGAAGTTCCAGCGCCAAAGATAGCGCCGCTGTCCCAATCTGGACTTTCGTTTATGGGCAAACCAGCGTTATGCCAAGCTTCCATGCCTGCAATAACACCATATAAAATTCCTGTACTATTAAATCCGCGAAGTTCGAGTTCAGTAAAATAGTGTGCTTTCAATTCTTCAGCTATTTGAGGCTGACCTGCAATCTGACAAGAAAACTGCAATTGTTCCAACTGAGAATCATGACGAATACCAGAAATGCCGTTTTGCAGCGCATGAGTAAACGCTGTAATTCCAACACCATTCGGTGCCGCAACTCCAAGACCTGTTATTACAACTCGTTTTTTCATAATTTTTTGGTTATCATTCCTGCCAAAACACCTCTGCATACTTCTATGCCAGCTTCGTTTTTCATTACAGCATTGCATTTCAATTTTCCAAAACGAAAGAACAATTTCTCCGAAGTTACCGTTACTTTTTCATTAGGATAAACGGGTTTTAAAAACTCCATATCGGCAGAAGTAAAAGCGATTACGGTATTTTCACCCAATTCATTCCCTAGTAGAAATATTCCCAAACAAACCATTCCGATCTGTGCCATTGTTTCGGTTAGAATAACGCCTGGAGTAACAGGATTATCTTTAAAATGACCTTTATAAAAATCGAGATTTTCTTTGAAGGTATACGTTCCTGTTACGCCATTTTCGTCAGCATGAAGCAATTCATCTACAAACAGAAAAGGCTCGCTATACGGAAGCTGTGCAATTATATCAGTTAATTTCATAAGCTTTCAAATTACCATTGTAATAAAACTCTTTGCGCCGAAAATCCTGGACCAAAACTCAACATTAAACCTCTTTCTCCTTTTTTCGGATCTCGGTTCATAATATTTTCTAAAACATACAAAACCGTCGCGCTCGACATGTTGCCGTATTCTCTTAGGATTTCTTTTGTATCGTCAATGTTTTTCTCCAATCCGCCAAAAAGCGATTCAACCGTGGTTACGATTTTTTTTCCTCCCGGATGAAAAATCATATGGTCTATATCTTTAATTTCAAGATTATTCTGTTTTAAAAAAGGATGGATAATATCACCAAAATGAGAAGCAATAGTATCTGGAACCTCAATATCGAGAACCATTTGCAGTCCGCCATTCGTTAATTTAAAACCCATCATATGTTCGGCATCATAAAAATGATACATCTGTTCGTCGAGAATTTCAGGACCAGCATCTTCTTCTTTTGAAGATAACAGACAGCAGGCCGCGCCATCTCCAAAAATCGCAGCGCTGACAATATTCGGCATCGAAAAATCATCTAATTGAAAAGTAGCGGTTGGCGATTCTACCGCTATTACTGCTGCACGCTTTCCAGGATTCGATTTTAGAAAATTCTTCGCATAAATAATTCCCGATATTCCTGCGGCACAGCCCATTTCGGTTACGGGAAGGCGAACAATATCTTGTCTCAATTTCATTTTATTAATCAAATAAGCGTCAAGCGAAGGTATCATAATTCCGGTGCAGCTTACAGTGATAATATAATCCAAACTCTGCGGATCCCAGCCTGTTTTTTCTAATGCTTTTTCGAGAACTTGATGTCCGAGAACAATCATTTCACGGCTATAAATATCATTTTTTTCTTCAAATGAAGTAGCGGTAAAAACTTCCGAAGGTTCCATTATAGAATAACGTTTGTCTACAGAAGCGCCTTCAAAAATTTTCTTTACTTTTTTTATGAAACGTTCTTCCTGACCTTCAAGCCATACATCTACAAGCGGAAGTATTTCTTCGGTCGTTCGAGAATATTGCGGAAGCTGTTTAACAGCTGTAACTATCTTTACACTCATATTTTAGTAATTATCCACTGGTAGCGAAATGCCCATTTCCAGTTTATGGAATAGTTTTTTAGATTTAGTTTTTCGGAGAAATGCTCCAATTCGTTCTTTTTGAATCCTTTTAAAATCGAAATCAAACCATCATTGCGCGACATTTGATTGAGATTGAAAACAACGCTTATCAATTCAAATAAGCGATAGGCGAGTTTACTTCGGTGCAAATCGTTTATTACAATTCCAATTGAAGCATTTTTGCTTAAAGTATGCATTACTTCAGTAATCTGAGCTGTTGTAAAATGATGCAATGTCAACGTACACAAGACAATATCATATTGTAACTCTTGAAAATCTTCACTGAAAATATCCATGCAACAATAGTCTATATTTGGAAAATCTTCAGAAAGTCTTTTTGCATAATCAATTGTAAAAGCATTGGCATCAATACCAATTAATTTAAAGTTCAGATTTTGCTTTTTTCCATATTTGGCAAGCATTCGCAGCATGTCTCCATTTCCACAGCCAATATCGGCTATGGTAATTGTTTTAGAAGTATCAGTCTTTTTTAAAAGTTCTTTTATGCCGTGAAGCGTCAGTTTGTTTCCTCCAAGCAATTGGTTGATAGAAGCAATTTGGTCTAATGCGCCAAGAAGTTCTTCGCCTTGAAGCGAAAAATCGTCCATTAGTTCTATTTCTTCTGTTCTATATTTTGTGTTCACGCTCATTTATTCAATTGTTATTGGTCGGCCATGCGTTTGTTTTATAATGAAAGAAAGTAATGCTGGAATCGATGCAGCAACCGTTGTCATTGCAAGAGTCAATTTTTTATGAGTTAAAGCGTTGGCTAAAATTCGTCCAAAAAATAATCGTTTGCTAAAATGCTTTTTCCATTCTTTAATATATTTTTTCTCGAATTCGATTCTGTTTTCAATCTTTCCGTAATAAAAATCAAGAATCAATTCAGAAGCTATTTTGGCACTATGAATTGCCATTGCCATTCCGTTGCCGCACATCGGATGAATTAATCCTGCCGTATCACCAATCATTACCATATGATTTTCTACAGGCTCTTTTTTATCGAATGCAATTTGACTGATGGTTAAAGGTTTTTCGAATAGGGAAGTACTGTTTTCGAAAATCGCTTTCAGTTTTTTGTTTTTATAAAGTACTGATTTTTGATACTCTTCGATGTTTTTGTATTTTTTGAAAGTTTCAAAATCGGCCAAATAACAAATGTTTATAATGTCGTTTTCAACTTTTGAAACACCACAATAACCGCCTTGAAAATTGTATAAACCGACAAGGGTTTCGTCAAAATTTCCTTTGTAATGTGCTTTTACAGCCAGCCAAGGCGATTTTTTAGAAATGAATTCTCTTGACAAGACTTGATCAATATTGGATCTTTTGCCGTAAGCGCCCAGAACTATTTTTGCTGAAAGAATTTCTTCAGAAGTTGTTACAGTAAAAATGTCGTTTTCAAAAGTAACATTGGTCACGGTTTCGTTTAGAATGGTACAACCATTTCCGACTGCTTTTTCAAATAAAAAACAATCCAATTCGTAACGGCTGATTCCAAAACCACCAAGAGGAAGTTTCGTTTTTGCCGTTTTACCATTTTGTGCCGTGAACTCAAAGTTTGAAATGCTTGTTGGATGAAGTTCTCTAACGTCAAGATCTAACCAATAGAAATACGGCAGAATTTCATTCGAAATATATTCGCCACAGACTTTATGTTTAGGATACGTATTTTTTTCGATAAGAATAACCTTCAATCCTTTTTTGGATAAGTGCAAAGCGCTTGCCAGACCAGCAAGACCGCCTCCAATAATAAGCACGTCGGGATTTGTTCTCATACTACCAATTTAATCATAAAATCTCGAATAGTCTTACTTAATTCGATAAGAAATTAACAAAATTTCAACTTTTATCTTAACGGATAAAGTGGCTTTTAGTTTAAAAAGGCATGGAAATCATTTAAGAGATAATTTTTTATTTTTGCAAAAAAATAGAAGGCATTAAATAAAATGACAATACAAGATTTAGTAGGCACTTATTCTATATCAGGAAGCAATCAAGACGAAAGCAGCGAGATGACGTACAAAGGTGTTTTGACGCTGACCTTAGATCAAAACAACCGAATAAAAGCAGATTGGGTTATCAATTCGCACAAACAAAAAGGAACAGGTTTTTTTAAAGATAATATTCTGGTAATTAATTTCAGTTACAAAGGCGATGACCATAAAACGTATAAAGGTGTTGTCGTTTACAGATGCATTACAAAAGATGTTTTGGACGGATTTTGGTCGGAGAAACATGGAGATCCGTTGTATTTAGGAAGTGAGCATTGTTTGAGAATGGAAACTACTGAGCGATTAAACTAGAATAATTTTTTAAACGCATAGAAACATAGATTTTTATTTTCTGAAATTAAGTAATGCAGAAAGAAACTAGTTTCTAACACAATAGCTTTGTGGCAAGCTAACTTTCTCAAACGTTATTTTCTGACACAGATTAAAGGGTTTTTAAGATTAAAATACCTTGTGAGAAAAATTTACTCTCGCAGATTACGCAGATTGAGCAGAAAAAATCTGTAAAATCTGCGTAATCTGCGAGAAAAGAAAATTAGCTCTATTCGTTTTCATTAAAAAGGTTTGTGGCAAAACTTTGTCAAAGTTCGAAACTTTGACAAAGTTTACTGCGCAGAAAACGATGTGAAATATTCCAAGAGAAACGCCTTTACTCACAATCTAGAACTATGTTTCTATGTGTTTTAAAAATGATTAAGCTGGATTTACAACAGTTTTATATTTTCTGTTGTAAAGAATAATAAAGCCGATCCATATTGTAAGCAGAACTGCAATTAGAATAAGTTCTTTTTCGTGAAGCCCATCACGGAAAAAATTGTTTAGCGAATGCACTCCAGCAACTGCCAATAATGATCCAGTAGAAGTATATACTTTCCCGATTCCCCAAGTTCCGAAGAAAATGATTCCGAAGAAAATCATGTTGCTTGGAGTCATTTCGAAGTTTAAATGCCAAGCAAACCAAAGAACCGCAATAATCAAAATAGAAATAAATTTAGGAAGCGATTTCAGTTGTTCTTGTAAAAATCCACGCCATCCGATTTCTTCTAAAAGCCCGTAAACTAAAACTGTAAACATCAATAAAATTGGAAATTTACCAATAGTTGCATAATAAACGCCAGCAATTAAAACCGCTGGAAGAATCCAATAAACGGCAAACGGAACAATTGCATTTTTGTAAATTCCTTTTAATGACATTGGATTGTTCAAAGAGAATATTTTGATTGCAGCCAAAGCACCCAAAGCAGGACCAGCACCGCGAAGTAGAATTACTAAATATGGATTTTCTATTCCAGATAATAAATTAGTTTTAGTAGCTGCATATCTGCAGATTACAGCAATTACATAATAAACTATAATAGCACCGAAGTTGATTTTATTTTTCATCGTTTAAATTTGTTTGGTTTAGTGAAGCAAACTTAGCGCGCATAAATGAAAATAAAATTGACTTTGGGTAAGAAATCATTTTTCCATAACTCTTTTTCGAATTCGGCTTAAACTTTCTGCTGTTAACCCTAAATAAGAAGCGATGATTTTAAGTGGTGTTCTTTGAAAAATTTCTGGACGGCCTTCAATCAGTTTTAAATAACGTTCTTGGGGAGAAAGCGTCAATAGATTAATTTGTTCTTGCTGTTTGCGCACATAAAGCATTTCAGAAATGGCTTTTCCAATTCGCAAACCGGTTTCAGATCTTTGATACAATTCGTTTAAATCTTGATGCGGAATAGACCAAAGTACCAAATCTTCCAAGGCTTCAGTTTTAATAACCGATGGCTGCTGATTTAGAAAAGACATATAATCGCTAATAAAGCTATTTTCGTAAAGAAGATTGATGCAAATATCTCTTTTACCATCCCAAACAAATAGTCCTGCTGACCCTTTAATGACAATGTTGAGATATTTTTCGACTCCATGATAATCTTTTATGATTTCGGATTTGGCAAATTCACGGACTTTTATTTTCTCCGAAAACCCTTTCCAGATATTCATATCGGCAGTAAAGTAATTTTCGAAAACTCGTTTTACATCTTCTGGAGACGGACTTTGTGGCATTTTATAAAAGTATCAGTTTGGAATGCCAATATAAGTTTTATCTTTCAAAATAAAAACAATTGGGTTATCTAATAATTAAAAGAATGTTTTCGCAGTTTGTTTAAATTTTCTTTTGAATTAGCAATAAAAGCCATAAAAGAGTTCCAAAGATGATAGCAAGGGAAAATTCAAATTTGTCTGGGTGACGAGAATGAAATAAATAATGAAACGCAATAAAGACAGCATAAGAAACCAAGAGTTTGAAGAATCTTTTCAAAATCAAGTGAAAATTAATTTTCAAACTTTTGGTTTTTATGTTGTTAGAATCTTTCATTTGTTTTTCTATTGGCAAAACCAAATTACAAAACAAATTTAAGACTTTTGTATTTATTTAAAATACTATTGTAAACAAGGCAATTGTAAAACATTCGCATTTAGCGGTTGTTCTACTTTTCTTTCTAGTTTTTCAGGATTTACCGTAATATAAATTTCCATAGAACCTGTACCAACTTTTAAACCTAAAATATGACCGCCGTAAGCATCAAATTTATCATCGGTTGCTACGCCGTGCATGTGTATAGAAGGTTTTTCTCCGCTCCAAGCGATAGATCCAGTAATGCTTCCCATCTCTACTTTATTGAAAGTTTTGGGATGAAATTTCTTTTGACTAAAATCATAAAATCCGAAAGTAGCATCTTGCGCAAAACCAATTCCACTAAAATTAGCTGACGGAATATTTTGCTCTTTGGCCAGTTTTTCAATTTGCTCTAAAACATTATCGCCTTCGCGAAGAACCATCAGATAACCTTGAGGAGTTTTGGTGTAACGGCATTTTTGACTGTCATTTTTTTGTTGTGCTTGCGAAAGATTAAAAGCTAGACAGAATAAAAGCCCAGCCATAATTTTGTTGAATTGTATTCTCATGGTATTTGTATTATTTGTGGTTCAAATTAAAACAAGATTTAGATTTGGCTTGCCAATACTTTCACAAATTATGCTAATTGTTTTTTGCCACAGATTAAAGATTTTGTGTAAAAAATGTTCTTTACCAGATTTAGTAGAGTGAGCAAAAAAAATCTGTAAAATCTGCTGAATCTGCGGAAAAAAAAGAATCTTGCAAATTAGGTTCAACGTAATCAAATTTTAAATATTAGTTGGGATTTGTTTTAGCATCTATCTGCATGATTCTATTGTAATCGATCGTGTATTTTTCAGGATCCGCTGCTGCGTATTCATTTTCTGGTTCTGGAATGGCATGAATTTTTGAATCGCTTATCGAAATTACAGCCGAACAAACATAAATTCCAACTTTTCCTTCACTGTATTTAAAATCCAACAAAGTCAGTTTTACAACATCGTTAATCGAAAGTTCGTAGTAATTGCCGTAGCGGATAATTTTAAAATAAATCTGTTTTTCTTCGCTAATCTCAAACTGATTGGTTTGAATGTTTTCGAAGATAAAATTATTCTTCACATCTTTTTCATTAAATCCCCATGCTCTAAATTGCACGAAACCATTCATAAAATCAATCGAAATATAATATCCAGTTCCTTCTTTGTCGCATTCAATTACAAATCCCGTTTTTCCCATTCCTTCTACAGAAAGCGTACCTTCCCAAACAAAATCCATTGAAGGTTTTTCGAAGCAATAAATTTCATAACCGCTTCGACAGCCAAAACGCCATTTGTTTTCATTTTCTAACACAAATTCTGCAGTTGGATTTCCTAGAATCGGCAAGGGGTGAGGCAAATCTTTTTGATAAATGGTTTTCTGATAAAGCTTTTCCCAATAATAGTAGCTTTTCAGCAAAAGCCTTCCGCTTTTATCAACATCCAATTCTTTTGGCGGCGGGATTACACGATGCGTATTGACATTTCCGTCTGCGAAATAGAAATTGTAAACCAGAAAGTGTTTTCCTTCTTTGACAACTCTAGCGGCGTAATTTCCTTGTGGCATTAAAACGTTATTATGAAATGCGCAGTATTCGCCTCTAAATTCGGGTGCAGACCAGTAGCGCACTTTAATATCTTCTCGAATAGATCCTAAAAGGTAATGCGTTCCTTTAATTTCAAATACACAGGGACATTCGACATCATCATACACATACGGAATATGAAGTGGTTTCTGTAAAGTATAACCTTCTTTTTCTTTTTTGGCAACACCAATACAGCCTCTGCGGTATGTTGGTCCAGAGGCGCTTCGGGCACAGATTAGTAAATAATCGTCGCCTTTGTATTGGTATTTAAATGGATCTCTAAAACTAATCCATTGTCTCGGATTATTGTTTTTTCCTTCGTAATGCGGTGCTTCACTTTTAAAAGGAAGTCCGTGTAGATTTTCTTTTTTCCAAGTTAGCAAATCGGTCGAAACGGCTCTTCCTACTTTTTGTTCAATTCCTTTATCTTGGCGTTTTAGGCCAGTATAATACATTTCATAACCTTCTCCATCCGATTTTTTGCTGACATGCATCGTCCATAACATATCATCATCCCATTCTCCTGGATCGCCTACAAACAAGGCGTTTTTTACTCTTTTCCACGAAAGGCCATCTTTTGAAACTGCATGCGCAATATAATCGTGATTAGGGATAATTAAATGAAATAAATGATGAATTCCTTTTTCATCTATAAATACATCAACATCTCCAATTTCCCAATTGCTAAATCCTGAACCTGAATACATTTTATTATTTATTTATCGTTAGTATTTTTTTTCGCCACGAATTCACGAATTAAGACATATTTTAAATCTGATGAACTTTGTCAAGTTTCAAACTTTGACAAAGTTGTTGTCTTTTGTTTTTATGACGAATTACACAAATTCACACAAATTTTAAATTCGTTCTAATCGTGCAATTGCTTCGCCTTTTCGCTATCGCTCGGGTCGTGGCTTATTCTTTTATTTAATGATTTTGTAATATTTCAATCCTTCTAAAATTCCTTCTGAGGCTGAAGTTTTAGCGACATAAATGCTTTTGGTTGTTTCGTAATTGGCAAGTTCTGCGCTTCGGTTTCCCACAATAATTCCTTTTACGGGACCTCTAAACATATCAACATCATTTCCAGAATCTCCCGCAGCAATTACGTTTCCTAATGGAATCGACCATTTTCGGCATAAAAACTTAATTGCATTTCCTTTTGATGCTCTTTTCGGAATAAAATCCAAAAACTGACCGTGACTCGGAATAATATTGACTTTGTACCAACCTGTTCCTAAAACCGCGATTAATTCCTCATGATTGTAATGTTCTTTATCATAATAATACGAGATTTTATAAGGATTTTGTGCTTCTTCTTCCTGAAGTTTAATCCATTTTATTGCTTTTAATCGATTGACGATATCGTCTCTTTTCCATCTTCCTGCAAGGAATTTTGCCCAACCCTTATCCAGAATATAATCCTTTCCGTTGGTGTAGTAGATCTCAGTTCCAACTGAACAAATTATAAAGTCGGGTAGAGGAAATTCTTCTTCGTCGATTACTTTTTTGACTAAAGCTAAATTTCGTCCAGAAGCCATTGCAAAAGCCATTTTATCGGTACGATTGGTTAGATGCGCTTTTAATTCTTTGAGGCCTGGATTTGCCAGTTTAGGTTCTATTAGAGTTCCGTCGATATCAGAAACCAATAAATGATCGATTTTTCGTTTTAATCGGCTGACGTTGATATTAGGATAATGCTGTTTTTTAATTCCAGTTGAAGAAACCGACAGATTTTCATTGATTAAATCAACGTAATGATTAACGTGGCTCACCCAACTATAATACTTTTGAATATTAATCGCTCCGTTATTGGAGTAATATTTCCATTGATTTTCATCGGTTAAAATATTTCGAAGCGCTTTTTTGATTTGATTTTCCTGCTGAGGATCTACCAATTCTCCATTCTGACAAACCGGAATAATTTCTGAAGGACCGCCGTTTTTTGTCACCACAACAGGAAGTCCAGAACTAGCCGATTCTATTACGGTCAAGCCGAAGTTTTCATGCAGTGCTAAATTTACAAAAACGCCCCTCTTTTCTGCGGCATAACGATAAATAATCGAAACTTCATTTTCAACATCATGCTTCTTTGGAAGTGCCATTTTTCCGTACAAATCATACTTATCCATTAAAAGAAGCAAATCAGTTAAAACGTTCTTTTCCGATTCGGGCATTTTGGCAATGTCTTTTCGAATACCCGCGAAAATGACCAAATTGGCCATGCTTTGAAGCTCTTTGTCTTTTCCGTAAACCTCAATTAAAGTATTTAAGTTTTTGTGCCGATCAGGCCTCGAAAGCGCCAGAATGATAGGCTTATGCGGATTGGTTAAGAATTTAGAAATGGTTTCGGCAACCCAGTATTTTCGTTGCGCTTCTTCCATATGTTTATCCGAATCATTTTCCTGATAATAATAAGGAACAAACTTTCTAGTGTCTATTCCAGGAGAAATGGCGTGGTATTTTCCTAGTTCGAAGTTTTTGTATGCTTTATAAGTTTCAATTTCTTGTTCGGTAGAAGTGACAATAAATTCTGCAAGTTCTAATGTTTTTTCCTCGGCAGCAATTCTGGCTTTAAACTTGAATTTTTTCTCCAGTTCCTCTTCTGTTTCTCCGCTTTCGATTAATTTTTTCTTTTTGTAATACCCTAAAGAATGTCCAGTATGGGCAAAAGGAATATTTAAAACGGCTGATAATTCGGCTGCGGCATATCCAGCATCAGCATAATGCGAGTGAATCCAATCTGGGAAAATGTTATGTTGCTTGATGTGTTGCATAGCGCCATTCACAAAGGTGTCGAGACCTTCCCAAAGCTGTTCTTTTGCCTTGTACTTTTTTCCTAGAAAGGGAATTCGCCTTATATCTAATTTATCATTAATAATCTCTACAGGAACTGCGTATTCAGGCGAAAGATTTGGATCGTCTATTAATCTGGTAAAAAGATGAACGTGTTCTACATCTTCATGCTGTGATAAAAATTCTGCTAATTCGTATATGTATTTGGTTTGACCTCCGTTATCAGCATCTCGACCGATTTCGAGACCAGAACCCTTCAAAAGACCGTGTATGTTGATAAGTGAAATTCGTAATTTTTTCATCATTCTTCCTTATTTTATTGGATTTGCAATTTACAGCGCTCCTATAAATTAGGAAGAAATAATTCCATTTTAAATTTACATATTTCCCATGTTTGTGAAGAAAATAGGATGTTTTAACTATAAAAAAGCCTGATTTCGTAAATCAGGCTTTTTGTTGTTTTTAATTTTTATTGATCAGATTCTCAATGTCAAAAATTGAAATTTCGGGATTACCTCCGGCCGATCCCGCGACCAAAGCTCCAGTGGCACAAGCAAAATTTAAGGCAGCTTGTGGTTCTTTTCCGTTTAAAAGTGAAGTGACTAAAGCGCCTAAGAACGAATCTCCTGCACCAACGGTATCTTCCACTTTTATGGTGTAACCTTCGTTTTCATAAAGATGTTTGTCCCAAAGTAATAGAGCGCCATCTTTTCCTCTTGTCACACAAATCGCTGTAGCATTGGTTAAAGAGCAAATAAAGTTCATATTTTCTTCTAAAGTATTGTATGGAGAATCTAAAGCAGCACTGATTTCCATTAGTTCTTCATCATTAAATTTGATGAAATTAGCAGATTGCATTAATTGCTGTAGAATTTCGTAATCGTAATGCGGTTTTCGAAGATTTACATCAAAAACTTTATAAGTATGTGTGTGATGAAGCAATTCTTCTAAAGCTTCTCTAGAAACTTCGTCTCTACAGACCAAACTTCCATAAATTAAAACATCTGAGCTTACGACCAATTCTCTTGCTTCTTCGTTTAGAATAATTTTGTCCCAAGCAGAAGGATAAATAATTTCATAAGTAGCCGATTTGCTTTCGTCTAATGTTACATTGACCAATCCTGTTGGATAATCATCAGACTTTAGAATGGTATTTGTTTCTAAACCCAATTTGCTGACTTCTTTTATGATTTCTTCCCCATCAGCATCATTTCCCACACAACTAATCATATTAGAATCAACCCCTAGAGCTTTCATGCGAAGCGCTACATTTAAGGGCGCTCCTCCAATTTTTTTCTCATTTTCAAAAATATCCCAAAGTACTTCTCCGAAAGCTACAGCTTTTAGTTTTTTGTCGTCGCTCATTTTAATTTTCTCTTATTTTAAATAGTAAATCCGATGATTAGGGTTTCATCAGATTCCATAAAAATAGAAAACAATAACGGTTTGTGCAACCCATTTTTTTAATCAAATGAATTGATTGACTAGTAAATAGCTAAAAATCAGCAGCTAGAAAGCAATAAAAATCACGATTTAATTTTCTTTGTAAAATGACGTTCGATGAAACTAGCTTTGATAATTTTTGTTTCAAATCAGGTTGATTTTTTACTTTTTTTTGATTCTTTCAATAATTTTTTAAACAGCAATTTGTCCCATAGAAACATCGCGTTATCCCCTGCGAGACTTTTATAAAAAAAAGCAAAAAGCTATTTCGTTATTTTATCGAGCATTTTATAATATTTTCTTGGTTTATCGCCATCAGGAAATTCGCTGAATGCTCTATAAAAAACGCCTTCTTTATAATTATAAATTCCAGTAAAGAGCTTGCGAATTTCTATTTTCATTTTATTTTTTTCTGCACTTAGGGCAATCGTATCTTCTAAACTAATAGCAGTAACATAGTCAATAACCGGAATATATCCTTCCTTTAAAACTTCAGGATAAATGCTGTACACTTTAGGTTTAGTGGTAATCGTTTCAAGAGTTAATGGTAGAGTATATTTCGAGCTAGCTTCTTTTATCAGTTTATCATAAAAGCTATTAATTTCATTTTCATTTTGGTATTTAATAATATCACTGGCAGGTCTCAAACATTGTTTTGCTAAACTTACATAGTTTATTGCATCGATCAAGTAAGATCTATTGTAATTTTCTTGTGCTAATTTGTAATAATCAGCAGGACCTTTTTTTAATAAATTATATTGTCCGGCATACAAAATATTGATTTTCCATTGATCGTCATATTTGCCGTAAATTACTGTAAGCAATAACTCATTGTCATGTCCATTAGGTATTAATAATGATACATACATATCCTTGTTCATTGCTAAGTAATTTATAACTAAATCACTCTCTTTAGTTCCGGTTGGAATCGTATTATTGATGCCAGTTGTAGAATTTTGAACATTATATTCATCTAGAATTCGATAACTTTTGGATGGAAAAGAAGTGCTAACTTGTTTTATCAAATCATCTATTTCTTTGCCATTCTTTTCGACAAGCCCATCAGCTAATAATGCCCTAACGCCTTTCGTGTCATTGCTCATTATTGCTTTGAATAGTTTATCGTTTAACTGTTTTATTTCTTCTCTTTTTTCGTGGTCAATGTTTTCATTACTATTAGTTCCAGAAGTTCCGATATTACAGCTTTGAAGTAAAAAAATAGTTATAAATAGCAATAAGATTCTGCGTGTCATATTTGTTTTTGAAGTTTAAATTGGTTGGTTAGTTTATTTTAAATGAGATGCTAATATACTTTTATTTCAGAATTAGCACGGTGTTTTTAATAAGATTTTAGTGTCTGAAAATTTAATTTATATTTGTTTATGACGTATGTTTTTCGAATTAGATTAAAATGATTGAGTTGAAAAAAAATATCATTTTTAAGAATTAAATTAAAGTATAATTTGGGTAAGAATTTAAAATTAATTCAATCTGATAGTCAAAACATAAATTTCTTTGTAGAAAAATGGCATAAAATGTTTATTCCGGAGGAGACCGATTGGGAAGGTAATCTTCTATAATCGTAGATCTTTTTACAACGAGAGAAATCTCATGGTTTGTTTTTTAATTATTTTTTAAGAAAGTTTTAATCTTTCTGTAAGAAGTCAGTTCTCATTTATATATTTGTAACCAGTCTAAATAAGGATAAATTATAAATTTTATATGAAAACAATTTTTAAAACACTTAAAAACAATGTTGTATGTCAAGTTTTTGCAGCCTTTTTGATTCTTTTCCTTTGTTCAGAAACGGCTTTTTGTCAATCAACTGTTGGTACAATTTTCGGTAAGGCTGTCCTTAAAGACGGAAATTCTTTACAAGGTGCAACAGTGAAAATTTCAGAATTAAATAAAACTACCACAACCGATTCTGACGGTACTTATCAATTAAAAAATATTCCTTTCGGAACTTATTTCGTTGAAATAAAATTGAACGGTTACGAATCTTCTCCGGCTTCAGTTATTGTTGATCAGAATAGTACAGAAGTTATTCTTGATTTTGAAATGGCATATACATCCCAAAAATTAGAAGAAGTAATTGTAAGTTCTGGAGGAAACCGATTTGCTAGAAAAGAAAGTGAAGAAGTTTCTAAAATGAAACTAAAAAATATGGAAAACCCTCAGGTTTATACAATTGTAAGTAAGGAATTAATGAAAGAGCAAGTTATCACAGATTATAATAGTGCTTTTAAAAACGTTCCAGGCGCAGGTATTGCCGAAGTGAGAAATCAAGGAAGAACAACTAATATTTCTCGTGGATTTGCAACTCCTCAATTAGTAAGAAACGGCGTTGGAAGTTTTACATATAATACAATCGATCCGTCTAATTTAGAGCGAATTGAGGTGATAAAAGGCCCATCTGCAACTTTATTCGGAAGTACGATTTCTTCTTTCGGTGGATTGTTTAACCGTGTTACCAAAAAGCCTTTTAATTTCTTTAAAGGAGAAGTGTCGTATTCGGCTGGAGATTGGGATTTGAATCGTTTGACCGCTGATATTAATACGCCTCTAAATGAAGATAAAACAGCTCTTTTTAGAATTAATACCGCTTTGCATAGCGAAAGAAGTTTTCAAGATGCAGGATTTAACAAAAGTTTTTTCATCGCGCCAAGTTTCTCTTATGAAGTAAGCGACAGATTGACTTTATTGATTGATGCTGAATTTAGTGTGTCTAAAGGAACGTCTCCAACAAGATTAACGCCTTATGCAAAAGCAGACGCTACGGCTCATAGTATCGAAGAACTAGGAATTCCGTACAATCTTTCTTTTGCTAATAATACCGTAAATTATACAGGTCAGCAGTATAATATTTTTGCGCAGTTGAAATATAAAATTTCTGATGAATGGACGTCGCAAACTATCGTTTCACGCACAAGATCTTCGTCTGAAGGATATGTTGTGGCTTTGACTATGTTAAGCAATGAAACTTTAAGACAGCAAGTTACCAATCAAGATTATCCGTATTATGGAACAGATATTCAGCAGAATTTCAACGGAGATTTCAAAATCGGGAAATTGCGTAATAGAGTAGTGGCAGGTTTAGATTTTTACAGCCTTCGTGCAACACGTAACGATGCCACAGTAAACATGCCGGCGCTTAATTTCAGAAAACCTGGAGATGCTTATAACAACTTTACTATCAATAAAATTGAACCTTTATTTGCAACTGCAACATATACCAATATGGTCTCAAATGACGAAAGAACATACAGTGCCTATGTTTCTGATGTTTTAAATGTTACGGACAAATTATTAGTAATGGCTGGACTTAGAGCTGATCGTTATATTAATAAAGGAGTGTATTATCCAAGTCGTGATTCTATTGCTGGAAATTATAATCAAACGGCATTTTCGCCAAGATTGGGAGCAGTTTACCAATTGGTTAAAGATAAAGTTTCTGTTTTCGGAAATTACATGAACGGATTTAATAATGTTGGTGGTTCTGACTTCTATGGAAATACTTTTAAACCCAATCAGGCGAATCAGTTAGAAGGTGGTGTTAAATTTGACTTCAATAAAATTAGCGCGACTTTTAGTTATTACGACATTAAGGTAACTAATGTTACTCGCGATGATCCAGATCACGTAAACTTTCAGATTCAAGACGGAACGCAATTGAGCAAAGGTTTTGAAGCAGAATTGATTGCAAATCCTATTAAAGGTTTAAACATTGTAGCAGGCTATACTTACAATGATAGCGAATACACAAAAGCAAATCCGAGCATTAATGGTTTAAGACCTACAACGGCTGGTTCTCCTACAACTGCGAATCTTTGGGCAAGTTATAGATTGACAGAAGGTGCTGCATCTGGTTTAGGATTTGGTTTTGGTGGAATTTATGGAAGTGAATATTATCAAACCAATACAGCAACTTTTAAATTCAGTATTCCGTCTTATACCGTTTTAGATGCTTCGGTATTTTATGACCGACCAAAATTTCGTTTAGGTTTAAAAGTAGATAATCTTACGAATGAAAAATACTGGTCGTATCGTTTAGCCGCTCAAAACCCAACAAGAGTTACAGGAAACATTACTTTCAAATTCTAAAGATTTCAATTCGTCAATTTAAAGGATATTGTCTACATTTGGATTTTATAGCACATTATGACCAAAGGTTTTAAAAATACTATCAGACAAATACATTTGTGGCTCGGTTTAGCATCGGGCCTCATTGTTTTTATAGTGAGTATCACCGGATTTCTTTATGTTTTTGAAGAAGAAATTCGTGATTATTCGTATCAAGAATATCTTCATGTTCCCGTTCAGGAAAAGCCATTTATAGGGTTAAAAACTATAATTGAAAATTATGAACGTCTGGAACCGAAACAGAAAATTACAGCTTTAAAAATTGAGAAAGCGGAACCGAATGCTACAGTTCAAATTTCGACCAAAAAGAAAAAGACCTATTATTTTAATCCGTATGATGGAACTTTAATTAATCAGCGAAATGCAGATTGGTTGAATACGGCACTAGAAATTCACCGCACTTTGTTATTGGGAGAGTTTGGCGAATTGATACAAGGCTGGTCGGTTGTGATTTTTATCGTTATGCTGATTACGGGATTAATTTTATGGTTTCCTAAGCAAAGACGTCAGCTTAAACAATCCTTAAAGATAAAGTGGAGTGGTTCTTTTAAAAGAGTTAATTATGATTTGCACCAAGTTCTCGGATTTTACGCTTCCATTTTTTTACTTTTAATTGCTTTTTCTGGAACTTATTTTAAATATGATGCTGTTAAAAAAGGAGTCGGCATTGTTACAGGAAGCAAACTCAGAAAAGGAGATGAAGTAGTTTCTATTGCCAAAATTGATTCGACAACGATTCCTGTTCGTTTTAATAAAATCTACGAAAACGCGAATGCAAAATATCCTGGAGCAACTTCAGTTTCGTTTTCAATTAGAAAAACAGGAGAAATGCGATTGAGAATGGTCTATCCAAAGAATTGGGCAAGAAATCAGAATACGATCTTTTTTGATGGCAAAACAGGTCAAATGCTCAGAACGAAATTATACAAAGACAACAATGCTGCCGATGTTTACGAAGCGAGTAATTACGAATTGCATACAGGAGTTTTCTTTGGTTTGCCAGGAAAAATAATTTGGAGTGTGGTCAGTTTGATTGGAGCTTCGTTGCCTATTACCGGATTTATTATTTGGTGGAAAAAAGGGAAGAAGTCTAAGAAGAAAAAGTAATGATATCGTCTGTAAATAATGAAAAACTTCGAATTATATTGGAAAGAACTTCATATTGGTTCATTGGTTGAAACGAATTGGGACATGAGAAGTTCGGGAGATATTGTATTTGATACTGATTTTTTGAACGGATCTTCAGAAGAAATTACTCCTATTATGAGATTAATTAAACATTCTGTTCGATACAGTATTTATTTAGAAAATGGTGAGACTGGAGATGATGGTGATCAATTGCTAAAAGAGGAAAATGAATTTTTGGATTTGATTAATTGTTCTGATTGGTATTTAATAAACGAAAAAAAAGAAAAGGTAAATATTCTTTGTCCATTTTTTCATGAAGATAACGGAATAACTTGGCAAAAGGTTTGAGTTTAGATTAAATTGCACTTCTTTATTTTTCTCACATATCCAATTGAACTACAAATTTTCCCACATATGGATTATCAGCCATTTGCGAATGTCCAATTATTAAAATATAATCTCCTTTCTGTTCCAATTTTGTTTCTAAATCCATTCCAAAAGGCCCGTCTGAAGTTTTATCAGGAGCAATGATTTGGTTAAAGCGAATGTTTCCGCTTTCAGGAAGAATAATTTTTGCTTTAAGATTTTTAGAATCCAGATTGGTAAATTTTACATAAACTTTAGAAGTTACTGCATGTAAAGTCCCTTCGGCGGTATAAACATTATTTTCATTTTTTGATTTCATAAAAATAGTATCTCCTGTTTGTGTGTTTTCTTCTTGAACTAAAGGTGTATCAGCAACTGTCTTTTGTTGTACAGTATCTTGTAAGGTTTCAGAAGAATTATCGTATTTGTTTTCTTTTTTTCCACAGGAAAGACAAAAAAGGCAAAGGAAAAGCAGTGACAGATTTTTCATAACAGAATAGTTTAATAGAATGTTATTCAAATTTAATTGTTTTTCAATTGAATGATGTTACATAATAATCAGGAGATTTTATTTGATTGTAAATTTTCTAAGTTTTAAATTAAAAAAATGCTGTTTAAAATAAATAGCATTTTTGTTAGATTTTACTGGATTTCTAAACAAATTTAAGACTATGCTTTAAAAATTATTATGGAGTTCCATCGGGACGAAATATTTATAGAAATTCATTTATTGGGTTTTAGGATAGCTCCTTAGATGCGAAATATGTCGCTCCGCTGGAGCTTTTAATTTTGGCGCGTAATTTATATCTATAAATATTTCGCTCTTCCAGAGCTTTTAAATGCTTTTGTTTTTTTTATAGGTTTTCTAATTAAACATAGCCCACGGTTTCAACCGTGGGTACACAAACAGAAGAGATTCCCATTGTGCCCCAGTGTTGAAACCTTGAGCTATGTTTCAATTTGATTGAATCAAATTGCGTTAGATATATGAATTAACCATGTGCTTCAACCGAAACAGCGTTCCATTTTTCCCAGTTTTCTAGTCTTTGCTCGTAGCTTTGTTTTACGAATGGCAAAGCTACTTTTCCTAACAATAATCGTAGTGGCGGATTTTCTGATTCTACTAAATTCACCACGGCTGGAGCTGTTGCCTGAACTTTTCCGAATATGTTTTCTCTTTCTGCCAAAGCTTTTTTGATTTCGTCGTAATATGGTAAACTTTCGCTTGTAATTCCGGTATGCCAGATGTTAGATTCGTAGCCATTTGGTTCTAATAAAGTTACATTGATTCCGAATTGTTTTACTTCAGATGCTAAAGTTTCACTCAATCCTTCAACAGCAAACTTGGAAGCGCTGTAAAGTCCCATTGCTGTTGGTAAAGTTGCTAATCCTAAAATTGAAGAAACTTGAATAATATGTCCGTTTTTTTGTTCTCTCATGATTGGAACAACGGCTTGCGTTAACCATAAAGTTCCAAAGAAATTAGTTTCAAATTGTTCTCTTGCTTCTTGTTCGCTTGCTTCTTCGACAGCTCCAGTAAGCGCATAACCGGCATTGTTAATCAAAACATCAATTGTTCCAAAATGCTGTTTTACTTTTTGAACCACTTCCAAAGATTCTTGACGTTTATTTACATCTAATTTTAAAGGTAAAATGCTGTTTCCGTATTTTTCTTTAAGATCGTTTAAAGTTTCAAGATTTCTGGCTGTTGCAGCTACGTTGTATCCTTTAGCTAAAAATGCTTCTGTCCAAGCTCTTCCAAATCCTTTTGAAGCTCCTGTAATTAAAATTGTTTTTGACATGGTAATTGTTTTTATAATTATTTAATAAATGACCAATCGGTCATATTTTGAATAAAAAAATTATATCCTTTTTTCAGATATATTTTTTTTTAGTGTTTGCACTATTATATTCATATTGTCATTGTTTCCAGACATTCTAGACATCAAATGTCCGCCTTCTAACATGGCAAAAAGAATTGTTGAGAATTCTGCCGCATTCCAGTTTGGATCGAATTCCTTATCTGAAATTCCTTTTTCTATAATTGAAGTCAGAAGCTGTTGCCCGCGTTTAATCGCACTATTTACTTTCTCTTTTACAATCGGATTTGTGTCATCGGCTTCTGTTCCAAAATTCAATAAAGGACAGCCACCAATAAGTGGCGGATTTATCGGATTGCTAAAAAAATCGATGTATGCATAAAGTTGTTTCGTAGCACTTTTTCCTTGGGAAAGCTCTGCTTGTAGTTTGCTGCTCAAAACTTTCATATTATGATCTACAGCAGCACAAGCCAAAACATCTTTATTTTCAAAATGAACATACATACTTCCTTTTGACAATTTGGTTGCTTCCATAATATCGCTCATAGAAGTAGCTGCAATTCCTTTTGTATTAAAAATAGGAGCGGCTTTCTCTATAATAAATTGTCTGGTTTCTTCACCTTTTGTCATGATAGATTGTATTTACGATGCAAATATATGACCGATTGGTCATATATGCAAATAAAAAATGTTTTTTTTCTGTATGTGATTGTTTATTAAGTAAATAAAACAGCTTCAAAATCTGCAAAATAGTTATGTTGAAGCTGTTTATCTAAAATTAACTTAGTGCAATAAATTAATTCGCGCGATTTCTTTCCTCTTCATTTCCAAAACTTCTTTCCTTAGATTTTACATTTTGGTTTCCGAATTTATAACTCAAAGCAATTCTAAAAGCTTTAGAATCATGGTAGTTTCTCACGGTGTTTTTAATTCCGTTTGAATAATAAGAAATTAAAGGTTTTTGCGCATTCAATACATCTTCCCCTGTCAGAGTTATGGAAAGGTTCTTTTTTAAAGCTAAAAATTTCACAGAAACATCTAAAATATTCATTGTAGTAATATTAAAAACCTGATAACGACCTGGTAATTGCAAACCATAGTTTAAACCCAGAAAAAGTGTTTTAGACTGATTCACTGTAAAATCATTATTGCTGTAGATATAACTGTTGTAGCCTTCTGTAGAGACAATTAGAGCCGTTTTAGATTGTACTCTTTGATAGTTTAAATTGAATCCCATATAGCTGTTCCACCAATTGTATTTGTTGAAATTGTAATAGGTTGAAATCCCAATTTGGTAAGTGTCTGCATAATTTATTGGCGTACTTTTAGTGATATTTGTTTCAGGATTTATAATCGCTAATTCTTGCCCGAAGTTTGAAACTTGAGAAAAATAAACTTTATTTACCCATTTTTGATTTCTGATGTAAGAAAACTCAAAATTGTCAATAATAGAAGGTTTCAAAAACGGATTTCCTTCTGAATAATAAAACGGACTTGTTCTAATCACAAACGGATTTAAATAATCGAAATCTGGACGACGGATTCTTCTGCTGTAATTTAGAGAAAACGAATTATTATCGTTCGCCTTGTAAGTCACATAAGCCGTTGGAAACAATTTGATATAATTGTTTTTATTGATTTGATTTAAGTTTTCAGAATAACCTTCTGTTTGTGTTGCTTCGGCTCTTAAACCAATTTGGCTTTCCCATTTTTCATTTAATTTTTTGTTGGCAGAAAAATATAAGGCTTCGTTATATTCTTTGTAAGTGAATATATTAGAATGATTTGTGTCAAGAACAGGAGTGCCGGTTTCATTATCAAAAACGGTTAAATTATTTTTGGTATTCGTATAAAATCCTTTCCCGCCAAAACTGATATTCGCCCAAGAACAAGGAAATGAAACATCAATTTTTGCCGAATAATTTTTAAATTGATTTAAATTAGAATTGATCGCTGCGAAGTAAGTTCCTGAAATATTTTTTTTCTCATTATCCATTTCATTGCCTGAAAAGGTTCGAGAATCTTCTTTTTGATAATCAAAATAATCCAAATCGATCGTAATATTTTTGCCCTCACTATTTAAACTAAAAAGGTTATTCCAATTTAGAGAATTCATTTGCGGTTTGTTCTGTGAATTCACATCAGACAAAATATAAGAATTGATTTCTCCAGAAGTATTGTAACGAGTCGTCAGCGGATTATTGGCTATATTTTTGTCATTAAAACTTCCTAAATATTTTACTCCAGAAGCCCATTTTTCAGTAAGTTTATAATCGACACCAAAACCAATACTTAATAAATTGGTTTTTGATTGGTTTGTAATATTTTGTTTCCAAAGTTCGTTTGGGTAAGAAATTCGATTTTCAGAAGTGGTGCGAAATTGATTTTTTCCTTTATTGATTGAAGCTTGAAGCGACAATTTATTGTAATTGTAAAGAAACAATCCGTTTAGATTTCCGCTTGCATAACTTCTTTGCGTATAAGTAGTTCCAAGATTCGCCGTCCATGAATTTGCTTTAGCAGTTTTCAATTTAATATTAATTAAACCGCTATTTCCTTCCGCTTCATATTTTGCTGGCGGCGTTGTAATTACTTCAATACTTTTAATATTATCGGCAGGAATTGATCTTAAAAATGCAACCAAATCCTCTTGCGTCATTTTATTCAAACGATCATCAATCATCACCAAAACTTCTCCTTTTCCAACAATAGCAATCGTTTCGTTTTGAACTCTTACGGTTGGTGTTGATTTTAAAGCATCCAAAGCTGTTCCGCCAGTGGCAACAACCGAATTTTCGACATTAAAAACCAAACGATCTACTTTTTGTTCAACCAATTTTTTTCTCGATTTAACGGTAACGCCATCCAGCTGAATTTGTTCTTTTACTTTCAAATTTCCTAAATCAATATTTTGATTGATTAGAATTGATTTATTACTGAATTCAGTTCCAAATTGTTCTATTATTAATTGGTAATTTCCTTTTTCTGCATTCAAAGTAAAATTCCCCAAACTGTCAGAAGAAGCTTGTTGGTACAAGGTTTTATCTGCCTTTAATAAAGTGGCAGTTGCAAATTCCAACGGCGTTTTATTCTGATTGATGATTTTTCCTTTTACAGAAAATTGTTGGGCAAATACGCTAATTTGAAATAGAAATAAGACGGATACTAAAATGATTTTGTTCATGGTTTAAAAATTAATTACAGGACAAAACTGTTAGAATTAAAACCTAAAAACCACTTTTATCGACAAACCCCTTCGATTAATCTGCAAACCCGTTAAAATGCTTTTTCTCGAATGTATATCTTTGTTTTAAAATCAATCCGAATGTACAAAGGCACTATTACCAAAAAGCTCGAAGGCGCAATTCATCTTATTTATTGGCTTTTAATTTCTTATTTCACTTTCGTGAAAAATCCGATAGTAGCAAAGTCTTTTTCAGTTCCAGATTTATTCGTTTGCACTTATTTTATTGTTTTTATACTTACTTTTTATTTTCATTATTTGATTGTAATGAAGCAGGTTTTCAAATCCTTTAGTTGGAAAAAACTTCTGGCAGGAGCTTTTGTTTCTTATTTGGTTTTTACTTTTTTAAGATGGATAATCGAGCAGGTTATAACCAAAATTTTATTCGATCGCGTCAATTATACTACAACTGATTTTGCCAATTATATGCTTGATAATCTTCATTACAGCAGTATGAGTATTATTTTGAGTTCGTTTCTCTGGTTTGTGATTTATTCGATTCGTCTTTTAGAATACAACAAGCTTATTTTAGAAGAAAATAAGAATACCGAAATCAAATTTTTGAAAGCGCAGATTAATCCGCACTTTGTATTTAATACTTTAAATAATATTTACTCAATGGTTTATTTTCAGTCAGATAAGTCGTTGACGGCAATTGATAAATTAAGTCAGATTATGCGTTTTACGACTTACGAATCACAGAAAGAAAAGATTAAATTAGCTGACGAAGTTGATTATATAAAAGCGTATATTGAACTCGAAGAATTGAGACATCAAGAGAATTTTTCGGTTGATTTTAAGGTCGAAATCAAAAATGAATTTGAAGAAATTCCGCCGTATATTTTATCGCCTTTTGTTGAAAATGCTTTAAAACATGGAGAAGTTTCGAATGCTGAACCGATACATATCGAATTGAAAGTTTCTGAAAACAAATTGAATTTTAAAGTGAAGAATAAAATCGGAACTCAGAAAAAAGACAAATTGGGAGGCATCGGATTGGACAATTTACAGAAACGACTTGAGATTTATTATCCTAAAAAACATCAGTTAAAAATCTCAAACGACGAAAACCATTTTACAGCAGAACTTGAAATAGATTTAAAATGAATAAAAAAATAAATTGCATCATTCTAGACGACGAACCGTTTGCTGTAAAATTAATTGCCGATTATGCTTCTAAAGTTTCAAGATTAAATATTTTATACGCTGATAGTGATGTTTTTAAAGCAATTGAAGTTTTAAACACTGAACAGGTTGATTTGATTTTTATTGATATTCAAATGCCACAATTAACGGGAATTGAATTGATGCAAATGTTCAATCAGAAATATAATTTTATAATAACTTCTGCTTATCCGCAATATGCTTTAGAAGCGTTTCAGTTTCATGTAATTGATTATTTATTGAAGCCGATTACGTTCAATCGATTTTATCAAAGTGTCGAGAAATTCATTCGCTGGCAAGAAACTTTTCAAGTTACTGAAAAAGCTGGAGATGATTTTCTTTTTGTAAAAGCAGATCGAAAGCATTATAAAATTGCCATTAACGACATTTTACATATTGAAGGTTTACGCGATTATATTCGTATTCATACCAATGATGAAAAAATAATGGCTTTAGAAAACATGAAAGATATTTTGGAGAAATTGCCATCGAATCAATTCATTAGAATTCATCGTTCGTACATTATTCCAAAAAATAAAATAAAAGTGATTGATGGAAATCAGATTTTGATGAAAAGTGGAGTTGTTTTGCCAATTGGTGAAACGTATAGAAAACTGGTTAGTGAGTGGTTGGTTTAAAAACAAATAAAAAGATGGAAAATAGCGAAATAATTGAAATTCAAAAACAAATTTGTAATAAATACGGAATTAAGTTTGAACCGTGTGAATTGGATTTAAAACTTGGAATTTCATTAAATATAATTGAGAAAAACTACGAAATGCCAATTTACGCATCACGACTTCGCGTTGAAAACGGTACAAATGGTTGGTATATCTGGGCTGGTGAATATTCTGAGGATGATGATTTCTTTAAGCCGTTACATGCTTCTCATTTAGCAGAATATTGTCCATTACTTTTACCTTATTTGGGTTTAGCTCCTGGAAGCAAAGTTTTAATTGCAGAAAATGGCAATTATGTAGATGTGTGGGAAGATTTGTCTTTACTAGAGATATAAAAATTAAAAAGCGCAAAGTCGTGAAACATTTGCGCTTACATTAAAAATCAGTTAGTTGAGTTAATCTAAATTCCGCCATAACGCAATGTCGACCCTAAAATTAGCATTGCAACTCCAATTGAAGTAACCGTTATAATAATTATGGCAATTCTGTAAATATTGTTTTTATTAAGATTTGGAATAACAAAAAATTGAGCGCAAACTGCACAGATAAAAGTGCAGAAAAGTAAAATCAGTTTTATGGAAACTACTTTTTCAAATCCGCTTGAAAAATGAAACCAGGTTTCTGCTTTAATCCCAAAGTCATACGCCATCCAAATTCCTGTAATAATTAGCAAAGCAAGAGAAGACATTCCGAGTGCTTCAAATTTCTTTTCAAAATTTAAAATTAGCTGCGGATCTTTTTTCTTTAATGCTGTTGGAAGATAACAAATTGCTAAAAGTAAATGTCCGCCAACCCAAATTGTCGCAGCCAATAGATGAACTATAAGTACACAATGATGTAAAGTCATAAAACATTCGTTTTAAATTTATTACTCCCTAAAAATAACTTTTATTTTTGAAGTTGAAAAGTCTTTAAGCTGTATTTTTTTATTCGAATCGTCTAATTTTGAAAGCGTTGGTACATTATTCATAAAATGCTGTACATAATAATTTCCTTCAAAATTTTTGCTTTCCAAATATGCAATCATCTTCACAAAATCATTTTCTGAAATTAAAGAAGAATGAAAAGTCGTGCGAACTTCAAACGGAATATTCGACCGAATTAAAAGCGAAAGGCTTTCTTCAAATTCTAAAAATAAGCCTGATTGCGTTAGCTGTTTAAAGGTATGAGGAAGACTTTTATAATCTAACGCAACATAATCAATTAATTGGTTATGAATCAGGCTATTTAATATTTTTGGATTGGAACCGTTGGTATCTATTTTAACCTCAAATCCCATTGCTTTGATTTCTTTTATAAAATCAATTATATTTTTGTGTAAAGTGCATTCGCCGCCGCTTAAAACCACTCCGTCTAATAATCCTTTTCTAGTTTTTAAGAAGGAAAGAACTTTGTTAAAATCAATTTTTCCTTTTCCTAAAACAATGTCTGGATTGTAGCAGTATAAACACCGCATGTTACAGCCCGCAAACCACACTATGCAGGCTGTTTTGTGCGGATAATCTAATAAAGTAAAAGGCGTGAGGCTAAATATTCCTTTAATAGATAATGCTTTCTTCGAAATGTGTACGCTGTTGGTGTTCACCTTTTTTTCCAATATTAAAACTTTCTACAGGTCTGTGATATCCCATTACACGTGTATAAACCAAACATTTACTTCTTTGGGATTTTTTTTCTTCTAGAATTTTAAGCGTTTTCGTTCTCATAAGCCAAGTGTTTTTGATTGTTTTTATTGAGTAAAATTTCGTCGCATTTTGGGCAGTATTCATGTTCTCCATTTAAGTAGCCATGAATAGGGCAGATGCTAAAAATTGGTGTTACGGTTATGTATGGCAGTTTAAAGCTGGTTAAAACTTTCTTTACGAAGTTTTTACAAGCTGCTGGACTGCTTATTTTTTCTCTCATATAAAGATGCAAAACTGTACCGCCAGTATATTTGCATTGTAATTCGTCTTGAAGCAATAAAGCCTCAAAAGGATCGTCGGTATGATCTACAGGAATTTGTGAACTATTAGTATAATAGATATTTTCATTTTGTCCCGCTTGTAAAATCTCTGGAAAACGCTTTTTATCTTCTTTTGCAAAACGGTACGTTGTTCCTTCAGCTGGAGTTGCTTCTAGATTGTAAAGATTTCCAGTTTCTTCTTGAAATTCTTTCATTCTCAATCGAATGTGATCTAAGATTTCTGTGGCAAAATGAATTCCAGAATTGCACGTAATATTCTGCTTTCCTTTAGAAAAATTCAAAACCATTTCATTCATTCCATTTACGCCAATGGTAGAAAAATGATTTCTAAAATGTTTCAAATAACGCTGCGTGTACGGATAAAGCCCGCGGTCGTACATTTCTTGAATAAAGATTCTCTTTTTCTCCAAAGTCGATTTTGCGATCAGCAAAAGTTCATCCAAATGAGCAAATAAATTGATGATATTTCCTTTGTGCAAATATCCCAAACGTGCCATATTTATGGTTACGACTCCAATGCTTCCCGTCATTTCTGCGCTTCCGAAAAGACCATTTCCACGTTTTAATAATTCTCTTAAATCGAGCTGTAAACGGCAACACATACTTCGAACAGCGTTTGGTTTGTAGGCTTCTGGGTTTTCTATACGATTTCCATTTTCGTCCAAAATATACTGGCTTCCAATAAAATTTTGGAAATAAGACGAACCAATTTTGGCCGTGTTTTCAAATAACAAATCGACATTTTCTCCTTGCCAGTCAAAATCTTCTGTGATGTTTACTGTCGGAATCGGAAAAGTAAACGGTTGTCCATTTGCATCTCCTTCCGTCATAATCGTGTAATAGGCTTTATTAATAAGATTCATTTCTTTTTGAAAATCTCCATATTTTAAGTCTATCAGTTTTTTAGCGCCTCTTTTTTTGGCTTCTTCAAATAGATTTTTATCATTTACGGTCAAAAATAAATGCTGATCATTTCTGGTCGGAATTTGTTCTTTTAAATCTTCTGGAACATTCCAATCTAAAGTAATATTTGTGAAAGGCGATTGTCCCCAACGCGCTGGAACATTTAGATTGTAAACAAAACTTCTAATTCCTTTTAAAACTTCTTCATAAGAAAGCTGATCTTTAAAAACATAAGGAGCTAGATAGGTATCAAAAGAACTGAAAGCTTGAGCGCCAGCCCATTCGCTTTGCAAAATTCCTAAGAAATTTGCCATTTGCCCTAATGCTTCTCTAAAATGAGAAGGAGGTCTGCTCTCGACACGGCCGCGCACGCCATTAAAACCTTCATTTAATAGCACACGCAGGCTCCAACCAGCGCAGTATCCGGTAAGACAATCCAAATCATGAATGTGTATGTCGCCATTCCTATGAGCAGAACCTTCTTCTTTGTTATATATTTTATCCAGCCAATAATTGGCAATCACTTTTCCTGCGGTATTACTGACTAAACCAGCGTTTGAATACGAAATATTAGCATTCGCATTAATCCTCCAATCCGATTGATTAATGTATTCTTCAACAGTTTGCGTACTGTCTATATATGTTGTGTAGTCGTTTAAACCATTAATATGTTCCCGTTGTAATTTTCTGGTATGACGATAAATTATAAACGAACGCATAGCCTGGAAATACCCTTTTTCAAAAAACGCTCTTTCTATCATGTCCTGAATTTCTTCGACAGGCCACGAAAACTTTATCTCAAGACCAGATAGAACTGTTTTATAAATTCTCTGGTCTATAGGCTCATTAACGCTTTGAAAGGCTTTCTGAATGGCATCCTGAATTTTATAAGCTTCAAAAGGCTTATATTCACCATTGCGTTTGATTACATATTTTTCCATAGTATTTTTATTTAGGACACTTTTTCAAATGTTTTTTCAAGTTCAATTGCTTTAGGAAATAAAATATTGTTTTCCAAATGAATGTGCTTTTTCAAATCTTTGTCAAATTCTTCCAGCATGGCAAAAGCAGCTTTGTAGGTATTGCAAGACTCGATTGGTGGCGTAAAATTATTGGTCAATGCAGCAATTCTCCTAAAACGTTCTCCTTCTGTAAGATGATCCTCTTTTAATGTCAAAATAGGGTTTTCGATAGATAAAAAAGGCGGTGTTTCCAGTTCTGTACCTTTACTGTGTGCTATTTTCATTCTTTTGATAAAAGGAAAAACTACCAACTCTTCTCTTTTCATGTGAGTTGTTAAATCCAAATACGATTTTGAAAAAATGGTATGAATTTCATGCAACTCAGGATGAATCGCACCATGAACACCGCATAATTTATCTAAATATTGAAGAATGATGGGGGACTTTTCTTCAATATATTTATGATGGGTTTTGGTAATATAATCTGCAATCATGTCGGCCGACCAACTTTTGTAATCAAAAGATTGATTAGCAGAACTGCTTCTTGCTTTTTCTATATGTTCAATAAGAACACTTTCTTCAATATCTCTTTTTTTGCAGACTTCTTCGATTGTTCGATGTCCTTTGCAGCAAAAATCGATATGAAATTTTGTAAAAATGGCTGCTGTTTTGAAATCATCTGCTACGATTTCACCAATTGTAGTTTTGCTTGTTAGTTTCATAATTTAGGGGGTATATAAATTAACTTTGGTTTCAGCACATTTGTTTGTTTGCTGCAGCTTTACAATGTTTAAGAATAAGCATTGAAGCCGCAATCATATTTGAAAATTCTATGTAAGGTATCGTAATCTCATAAGTTTCAATAAGTGAAATGGCATTATCATGCAATGCTTTAATTTTTTCAAAAGCTAAATCGGCATCACGTTCTTCGCTGGTGTAAAAAGAGGTGACCAATTTTTGCAATTCTTTTTTTAATATTTCAAAGGCATGGTAATCAGTAGCTAACTCTGCTTTTGGAAATTTTGGTATTAATATTTTTGATGAAAAAACAAATGCAGCAATTGTTCGGTCTACATTTTCTGAAGCTTGATGTGCAAAAACTAAAGCTTCAAGAAGTGAATTGGATGCCAAGCGATTTTTTCCATGAAGTCCTGTTCGTGCACATTCACCAATCGCATATAGATTTTTGATATTGGTAACGCCGTTTTGATCTACTTTAATTCCGCCACATTGATAATGAGCTGCAGGAACAACAGGAATCAAATCTTTTTCTGGTTTTATTCCTAATTCATTACAATGCGCAGCAATTACTGGGAAATGATCGTAAAATTTACGAGCATCTAGATGTCTACAGTCTAAATAAACATGGTCTTTTCCGCTCAATTGAAGTTCTTTGCTGATGGCATTGGATACCATATCTCGAGTGGCTAGTTCCCCTCTGATATCATACTTAAATAAAAATCTTTTACCATCATCGTTTACAACGTGAGCGCCAAAACCACGTACGGCTTCTGAAATCAAGAACAGCGGATTTTCTTTTCCGGTAAATAAAGCCGTTGGATGAAATTGAATGTACTCCATATCTGCAATTTCTGCACCTGCGCGCGCCGCCATCGCTAGTCCGTCTCCAGTTGCAATTTTAGGATTTGTTGTATTTTCAAAAAGTTGCCCGCATCCTCCTGTACTTAAAACAATTGTTCGCGTTCTCATGTATTTGATGCGATTGTGTTTTTTTTCGTAAAAGAAAACTCCGGTACAAGTAGTTTTAGCTTTCTTTGTTTCGGTGTTGATGTCAATGACCATATGATTCTCTAAAAGTTCAATATTGGGCATCTTTTTAATAATTTTGAGCAATTTGCTCTCAATTTCCTGTCCGGAGCTGTCTTTATGATGTAATATTCTATGTTGAGAATGTCCGCCTTCTAAACCTAAATCCCAATGGCCTTTTTCATCTTTATCAAAAGAAGTTCCGATTTCGATTAGCTCTTGAAGTCTTTCGGGTGCTTGTTTAATGACCATATTAACAATCTCTTTATCGCAGAGACCGCCTCCAGAGCGAAGCGTATCGTGTATGTGTTTATTAAAACTGTCTTTTAAATGGTCTGTAACTACAGCAATGCCACCTTGAGCTAGCCTTGTATTGGTATTTTTAGCCGTTTCTTTTGCCATTATAACAATGGATAAATCGGGACGTTTTTTTGCCGTTTTCATAGCAAAGAATAATCCTGAAATACCAGAACCTACGATCAATATATCTGTTTTAAGCATGTTATTTTGATTTTAGCGTTATTTTGTTTTAAGAGAGCTCGAGCATTCTTTGTATAGGTTTTAGAGCTTCTGTTCTCAGTTCTTCTGTAACCAGCATTTCTGGACTTTCATTTTTAAGGCATAAATACAGTTTTTCCAATGTATTCATTTTCATAAAAGCACATTCGCTGCAGGCACAGCTGTTGTCTTCTGTGGTAGGAGCCGGAATCAGCGTTTTATCAGGTACTGCTTTTGCAAGCTCATGAAGGATACCGGCTTCTGTGGCCACAATGAAAACGGCAGCAGGATCCGTTTTAATGAAATTAATAATTCCTGAAGTTGAGCCAATGTAATGTGCTGCTTTTAAAATATGACTTTCAGATTCAGGGTGTGCTGCAATTTTTGCAGTAGGATTTTTGTTGTATATCTCAATTAGTTTATCCAATGAAAAGGCTTCGTGCACAACGCATGAGCCTTTCCATAAGACAAGTTCGCGCTTGGTTTCTTTTTGTAGATATTTGCCTAAATTTTCATCTGGAGCAAATATTATTTTTTGTTCTGCGGGAATAGACTCAATTATTTTTTTTGCATTCGCCGAAGTGCAAACTAAGTCGCTCATGGCTTTTATTTCGGCAGAGCAATTAATGTACGTCACAACAACATGATCAGGATGCTGTTCTTTAAATAATTTAAAATCGTTTGGAGGACAGCCATCTGCAAGAGAACAGCCAGCATTCCAATCAGGCAATACTACTTTTTTGTTTGGGTTTAAAATCTTTGCGGTTTCTGCCATAAAATGAACTCCTGCAAAAACAATTATATCAGCATTTGTATTTTGAGCTTTTTTAGCCAGTTCAAGACTGTCACCGATAAAATCTGCCATTTCCTGAATATTCTCATCTTGATAATAATGAGCTAGGATAACGGCATTTTTTTCTTTTTTCAATCGGATTATTTCCTGTACTAAAAAGTTCTTGTTCATTGTCTGGTTTTTTTTACTCCTTTAAGTAGGAGAGCGAAATTTTGGTTTTGATTTTGTTTTAAATGCGATGACTTAAAGCATATAATTTTAATAGGGTAAATGTATTATCAACATTTTTTTTAAAACATGATTCTAATCATACTGTTAGATATTTGTTTTTTTATATTACGCGATGGCGTTGTTTCGGATACTATATTTGAATAAAAGGAAAAAGCCTGAAAAAGAGAAATCTCTTCTTTCAGGCTTTAAATTTTTAATAACTCTAAGTCTTATTTCGTGTCTATCAGCGTAAGTGTCACTCTTCTGTTTAGTGGTCTATTTTCTACTGGAACATTTGGAACTAAAGGTTCGCTTTGTCCTTTCGAAAATAAATGCATTCGATTGGCTTTTATTCCTTTATTTTTCAAATAATCGGCAACCGCTTCAGCTCTTTTCATTCCGATTTCAAAATTGAGGGCTTCGGTTCCAATATCGCAAGTATAACCTGTAATATTTAACTCGGTATCGTTATTTGAGTTTAGAATTTTGGCGATTTCGTCTAATCTTGTAGCCAATTCTGGCGTTACGCTTGTGTTTCCAACTTCTTGAAAGGCAAGAGGTTTTTCAATATATGTTTTTTCAGTTGGCGTTAGCTCTATTTTTGCAGGTGCAGTTTCAACAACGTTTTGTTGAACAGGAGCATTTTCTTGAACAGGAGCTTCTGTTTGCGACATTGTTTCTACTTTTGAGGGTGCTGGTTCTTGTTTGTTTTTGGCTAATAAAAAACCTAGTTTAAGCTGAATTCCAGCAGAAAGATAACGGCTTCCCTGCACAATTTTTCTGTTTCCAATTGTACCATTTGCCTGAATATTATCAATTCCGTTTGGGTCGTAAGCCACAATATTAGTGCTTGGAGTATCTTTTGCTAAATCAGACAAACTGTAGTCAACGTATAAGCCTGTATAAAGTTGTGTTTTTTCTTTTATTTTGAAAGTAAGGCCTGTTTCAAAACTTAATAAAAAAGAAGATTCTAAGCTTACCGTTGTTTTATCCTGCCAATTGTTTACTTTACCAAATCCGTGTGAAGGTAAATCATCAATTATCAGATTCATATCGGGATAATAACCGCTCAGCTGCAGTTCGGATGCAGAGGCTTTTACGGTTTGTTTTCCTGGAAAAAGAATTTTTCCTCCAGCTCCAAAATAGAATTGCGTATTAGGCGCAATAGATGTTCTGTATTGAGCTAGAAGCGGAATTGCAATACCAATAAAATGCTGCTCTTCTTTGTAATTGGTTGGAGTTACTTGATACTCAAAAGCAGAAGTTTGATCGTCTACTTCGTAAGTTGAAATAGTGTTTCCATTGTTTAAGGTAAAACTATTTTGATTGTAAGTAATATCAATTCCGGTTGAAATTCCCCAGTGATTGCTGAAGAAGTAGGTGTATCCAACACCTAATCCTCCGCCAAATTTTAATTTCCCGTCTCCGATAGTGCTATCATATAAAATTCCCGATTGGCCTCCATTAATCTTCAAATTAAATTCTTGTGCTTTTATCGTGACATTAAATAATAGTAGTATAGCTATGGTCGTTTTAATTTTCATTGCTTGTAATTTTAAATTAAATCTCATTTTATTTAACTAATAAATTGATTGTTTTTAACTGACCATCGGCCAGCTTAAGCACGACAACATATATAGCCACTTGCGATGGTGCCATAATTGAATTTTTGGTTTTTACATTTGAAATAGTCTGAACTAGTTTTCCTGTAATGTCATAAATACTCACCTCGGATCCGTTTAGTTGAGATTCGCTAAAATCACATTCTAAAGTAAATTCATTTCCAGGTCTAACTGGGTTTGGATAGATTTTTATCTTTTTGGTAAAAGCAGTTCCAAAAGTTTCCATTGGACAAGACTTGATTGAATTTCCGTTTTTATCTTTTGTAACTACGTAATAAGCACCATTTAAAGGCTGATCTTCACTATAATACTGACGGGTTGCACCGGAAATAGCCACGCCGTTTTTAAACCATTGCCAAGCCACAAAATTGTTCGATTTGTTATCAAAGAATAGTACATTGTCCCATTGCTGTACAATAAGCCCGGTTTGGCTTATTTCGATTGGTTTTATAACTGTTACAGCAGGATTATGATTTTGGTCACCGTTTTGTAAAGCTGTAATTGTTGAGCTTCCAGATCCTATGATAGTTAAAGTTGTTCCAGAAATTGTGGCTATTGCTGAGTTTGCAATAGTATACGAAATTGGTAAACCGCTATCTGAAGTTGCAGTCAAGATTTCTACATCAGAATCCGAACAGCCATATTCTAAAGTCTGGTTCCAAGTGATTGTTTGGTTGGCTTTTGTAATTTCAAACTCGGCACTCTTAAATTCAATTATATAATCTGAACCAGCATTAATTGTTCCGATATTGATATTGTATTTTCCAACATTTTCTCCTGCTTCTCTAGAAAGTAGCCCTGTTATTATTGAGCTTGTGTCCCCGTTAGCCAAACCTAAGGAGGTGTAATTAAACGCTGGGTCAGCTGTGCCGTATACTTTAGTATGTCCTGTTGCGGCAGTTATAGTAAGCGTATATTTTGGTGTGGTAAAACTAACTTCATTTCCGTAATTAAGAACACCATTGCTATTAATAGCGTAGGTTCTAATATAATATGTTCTATTTCCTCTAAGTCCAGACAGGGTGCTTGCAAATGTTCCCAATGTAGCAGTAACATTTATTTTAGTATCTTCTATAGTCGGATTTGCGTGCTGAGCATATACAAAACCAACCTCTGATAAACATTCTCCCTTATCTGTATTTATTCCGTCAGAAGAGGCTGTTCCAGATAAAGAGGCGCCATTTACAGTGATTTCAGTTACTGTAGAAGTACTTAAACTTACAGGATTTGCAGGTTGTATGATTTCGACAGTTGTAAAAGCGGTACAAGAGTTAGCGTCGGTAACGGTTATGGTATATGTTCCAGCTTTAAGATTGCTTGCTGTTGCAGCTGTCCCTCCAGAAGGAGACCATAAGTAGCTGTAATTGCCTGTTCCTCCATTAACTGTTACTGAAGCTGTTCCGTTATTTCCATTAAGACAAGAAACATTTATAGAGGTTGCAGATAAAGTTAAAGCATCTGGTTCTGTAATTTCGATGGTGCTCGTTGTTGAGCATGAATGTTCGTCTGTAACGGTTACGCTATAAGTTCCTGCTGTTAGTCCAGTTGCTGTTGCGGCAGTTCCTCCAGAAGGAGACCATAAGTAGCTGTAGTTTCCTGTTCCGCCAGTAACCGTTACTGAAGCTGTTCCGTCATTCCCTCCGTTACATTTTACATCGGTATGAGATTGAGTTGCTGAAAGGGGAGAAGGTTCGCCTACATTCACAGTTTCGGTTATACTGCAATTATTTTTATCTGTGACAGTTACGATGTATGTTCCTGCTGTTAGTCCAGTTGCTGTTGCAGCAGTTCCTCCAGAAGGAGACCATAAGTAACTGTAGTTTCCTGTTCCGCCAGTAACCGTTACTGAAGCTGTTCCGTCATTCCCTCCGTTACATTTTACATCGGTATGAGATTGAGTTGCTGAAAGGGGAGAAGGTTCGCCTACATTCACAGTTTCGGTTATACTGCAATTATTTTCATCTGTGATAGTTACGGTGTATATTCCTGCTGTTAGTCCAGTTGCGGTTGCGGCAGTTCCTCCAGAAGGAGACCATAAGTAGCTGTAGTTTCCTGTTCCGCCAGTAACCGTTACTGAAGCTGTTCCGTCATTCCCTCCGTTACATTTTACATCGGTATGAGATTGAGTTGCTGAAAGGGGAGAAGGTTCGCCAACATTCACAATTTCGGCTATACTGCAATTATTTTCATCTGTGACAGTTACAGTATATGTTCCTGCTGTTAGTCCAGTTGCTGTTGCGGCAGTACCTCCAGATGGTGCCCATAAATAATTGTAGGTCCCTGTTCCGCCAGAGACAATTATCGAAGCTGCTCCGTCATTTCCTCCGTTACATTTAACATCGGTGTGAGATTGCGTTGCTGAAAGGGGAGAAGGTTCTATAATTTTTATTGTTCTTGTTATAAAACATCCGTTTTGATCAGTAACGGTAACTGTATACATATTTGGACTTAATCCAGTTGCAGTTGCAGCAGTTCCGCCAGAAGGAGACCATGAGTAAGTATAATTTCCAGCTCCTCCTGATGCAGTTACTGTTGCTGTAGCGTTATTAGCTTTATTGCATAGAACATCTGTTTTTGATATTGCTGCAGTAAGAGCAGAAGGCTCATCTATTTTAACTGTTGTTGTGGTTTGGCATAAGTTAGCATCTTTTATGGTAACTGTATAAGTTCCTGCAGAAAGACCAGCAGCTGTAGCTGCAGTTCCTCCAGAAGGTGCCCATAAATAGGTATAAGCGCCAGTTCCTCCTGTAACGGTTACAGTTGCAGATCCGTTAGAAGCTCCATTACAAGAAACATCAGTTTTCGATATTGTTGGTTTAAGTGCATCAGGCTCTGTAATGGTATAATTTTCTGTTTTAACGCATCCGTTACCATCTGTTACAGTTAAAGTATATGTTCCTGCTGTAATGCCTAATGCTGTTGCGGCAGTTCCTCCAGAAGGTGCCCATAAATATTTGTACCCACCACTTCCTCCAGTTACGTGGACAGATAATGATCCATTAGAACCAGTAGGACAGCTAACATTTGTCTGTCCCGTTTTTGTGATTACAATTGCTGACGGTTCTGTGATTGTAAAGTTTTTTACAATAGAACATCCGTTGCCCGCTGTGATGGTTACAGAATAGTTTCCTGCAGCTAGATTTGTGGCTGTATCACCATTTCCTCCAGAAGGAGACCAAGCATAAGTAAATGGTCCTGCAGCTCCAGATGGAACTACAGATGCAGATCCAGTGTGGGCGCCATTACATTTTACGTCTTGTTGTGTAGCAAGTGCAACTAAAGTATTGGTTGTACCTATTGTAAAAGTTTTTGTAATGGTACATCCATTTGCATCTGTAATCAAACAGCTATAATTGCCTGCTGTTAAATTGCTAATCGTTTGTGTTGTTTCATTTCCTGGAGTCCATAGGTACTTATATTGTCCGACACCTCCACTAGGAAAAACAGTAGCGTCTCCACCACTAGAACAAGTAGCATTTGTAAAATTACCAGTGACACTTAATGCAGAAGGCTGATCTACAAGAATAGTTTTTGATATGGAACAACCGTTAAAGTCTGTAATTAAACAGGTATAATTCCCAATAGCTAATCCTGTAGCAGTAGCGGCAGTACCTCCAGATGGAGACCATAGGTAAGTGTATGTGCCACTTCCTCCAGTAGGGCTTACTGTAGCGGTTCCGGTAGCGCTATTTCTACAAAGAACATCTGTTTTTGATATTGTAGCATCTAAAATTGCTGGCTCTTTAATAGTAAAAGGTAGTGTTTTTGTGCATGTATTGTTGTCTGATACAGTTACAGTATATGTACCGGCAGTAAGTCCTGTCGCCGTAGCAGTTGTTTGTACAGGATTTGTGTTCCATGAATAAGAATAATTTGGTTTACCATCAGCAACAATGACGGTAGCAGTACCATTTGCTCCTCCCTTGCAAGAAACATGAGTGATCGGACCTTGTGTTAGTACAAGAGCAGGCGGTGCAGATATTTCAAAATCTAATGTTTTTACACATTGGTTGCCATCTTTTACGGTTACAGTATAAGTTCCAGCAGCAAGTCCTCTGGCTGTTGCAGTTGATTGAATAGGGCTTGTATTCCATGAGTAAGTAAGACCTGGTGTGCCACCAGAAGCAATTACCTCTGCAGTTCCGTTAGCACCTCCGTAACATGAAACATTGGTTACCGTACCAGCTGTAAGCGTTAAAGGAGATGACGGTTGTCCTATTGTCACGCTTGCTGTATTAGAGCATCCACCTTCATCACTTACTGTTACAGTATAAGTTCCTGCTATTAATCCGCTTATTGAGGCAGAACTTGCTCCATTAGACCAAGAATAAGTATATGCGCCAACTCCTCCGGTTACACTTGCAGTTGCAAAACCAGTCGAAGAGCCGAAACATAATATATTATTTTGAGCTGTAACTATGTTGATATACTTAACAGTTAGTGTAGCGACGTTTGAAGTAGCAGCTGGCGTACATGATCCTGAGGCTATAGCTCTGAATTTATATCCATTAAATGTTGGCGGTGCTCCATTTATTATGAGGGTTGGAGTATTAAATCCAGAATAAAAAGAGCCACTTGGTACATCAAGAAAACCTAAGCCATTACCCTGATCGACTTGCCATTTGTATGCAGTTGCATTTGATGCTGTCACAGAAAAAGTAGCATTGCCACCAGAACAGATTGTGATTGATGAAGGATCTGCTGTTATAGCTGGAATAGACTTAACAGTTAATGATGCATTGTTTGAAACTGTAATAGGTGTACATGTTCCATTCGCTACAGCTCTGTAAAGATAGCCGTTTAGTGCAGAAGTCGTTCCAGTTATTGAAAGAGTGGCTGTAGTTGTTCCAGAATAAGTAGCATTATCCGATATGTTTTCAAATCCTTGCCCTTTTTCAACTTGCCATTGATATCCAGTTGCATTAGATGCACTTACAGAAAAAATCGTGTTTTCACCCGCACAAGTTACTTTTGAAGAAGGTTGTGCGATTATAGAAGGAGAAGAATTTACAATTAATGCGACGTTATTTGAAGTAGCGTTTGGTGTACAATTTCCACTTGCTACAACTCTATATATATATCCGCTTAGGGCTGCAGTTGCTCCAGTAATAGTTAGAGTATTAGTGTTCATTCCGGAGTAGGGAAAACTATTTGGTACAGGATTAAAACCTGCGCCTTGATCTACATACCATTGATAACCTGTTGCATTCGATGCTGTAACAGATATGGTAGCAGTGTTTCCATCACAAACTGTAATTGGCGTGACAGATGGTTGCGTTGTTATGGAAGGAGCTGAATTGATAGTAAGCGTTGCACTGTTTGAAGTAGCACTAGGAGTACATCCTCCGCTTACTATAACTTGATATTTATATCCATTTAATGCAGCTGTTGCACCGGTTATAGTTAAAGTTGAAGTATTTATGCCAGAATAAGGAAGACTATTTGGTACATCAGTAAAACCTGCACCTGCACCTTTATCTACCTGCCATTTATATCCTGTTGCATTTGATGCAATTACAGAAAAATTAGTATTTGCGCCTGTACAAATAGCTATTGATGAAAGATTTCCTGTTATGGCAGGAGCTGAATTTACTGTTCCTGTTAATGCAAGAGTTTTTGGATCTATCCCGTTGGAGTATAGTGTAAGATTTCCAGAAGGCGAACCTATAGCACTTGCTGCCATACGAACGTAAACAGTTGTATTATTTACATTTCCGCCAATATTAGGTATGTTTATAATATTAGCATAACTTCCACCCGCATTCAAAGATACTTCAAAACCTGTTGGAGCTGTTATCATTATATCGCCATTTAAGCCTGAACCCGAAGCTGAAAAAGACTGTAGTTGCGAAGAAGGCAAGCCTTGACATGAAGTAAATGGAGTTAAAGAACTGTTTACATTAATTCCAGAGACAACTTTTTCCCATTTCATTGCATCAAGGGCAACATACTCAAATGACCCTGTTGTACTTATTGTATATTCATCAATTATCGCATTAGCAAATGTACTATAAGTGCCTAAATCGATAAGATCAAAACCAGTATTGATGGAGCTAGTATTATTGAATGGTCCACTCAGCGTTAAATCAAAAACGTTACTTCCTTTGAAATTTCCTTTAATGTTAACAGTTCCAATTCCGGGATTTAAATCAGATTGTCTTAGAAGTAGATAAAGTGATTTTAATTTAAAAGCATTAGAAGTGCTTTTAATTGTAAATTGAACGGGAACGCCTATGTCTGCTGCATTTGAATTGTCTATATATTGATTATCAGCTGCTGTGCCATTCCATCCAGTTCCCGCAACATTTGTTATTACAAATGGCCCTCCAGTTTGAGATATAACATTAAAAACTACACCATTGTCTGTAAACGAGGTATTACCTACAATTTCAGTCTCAAAGGTTTCTGTTGATTGGGCAAAAATGGAGCTGGAAAAAAGGAATATAACAAGTATTGTTGTGTATATTTTTCTCATTGTATTTGTTTTAATTTCTAATAGGATATATTCCATATAGAGCTATTATATAATTAACTACTGTATAGGGTTGCATTACATTTATTGGTAAACTATTACCTGCAGGAGTTGAAGTTACTGGAGCTAAAGCAGCATTAGGAGTTTTTTCGTTATAACCCAATATGTCTCTTGTTATATTGTTGACCGTTATAGAAGGAGAAGCAATTGAAGCATTAGCAGTTGGAACATGTGATGTTGCCTTCGCTGAACTTACTTTAATGCTCGCTGTGTGAGTATGGGACGGAAGATTAGCTTGAGTTAAGGTAACATATTCTACTCCTGCTTTAGTTCCTAAAGCTGAATTAGACGAAGCTCCTGTTGCAACACGGCCTCGTAAATCGGGTAAACCAAAGTTTGTTACACCATCTCCACCATAAGTGGTGCCTAGTAAAGTATAAAGAGCATCATTATCGCTAATTTGTAATGTTCTACCATCACAAATAGCCCAACCTGGAGGAGCATAATTGCCTGCAAAAATTCGAATCTCTCCGAGGTAAGGATCTTGGGCATAAGTTAGTTTTGTACAGAAGAATAAAACGGTTATTAAAAGGTATATTTTTTTCATTTTTATTAATTACGAGATGGATAAATTCCTTGCACTGCGATGCAATAATTAGTTGATAAAAATGGTTGAAGTGCCACAGGGCTTCCTGCGCCTGCAGTTGATACAGACAGACTTGTAACAGGGAGTGTTACATCTTTAGCAGACGAATTGTAATAATTAATGTTGCGTTCAGAATTATTAAAGTTCTGAATCGGTGCAGCAATTGAAACTGCTGTAGAAGGCACTTTTGAATTTCCTACTGATGAAGAAGCTTTAATTGTAGCAGAATGAGTGTGAGGAGGCAAATTAACCGTTTTTATGGTATTGTTGCCGGGATTTACCTGACCTAAATTAACTTGACTTAGCGGATAATTAGTTTGGCTAACACCAATCGCCATTCTATCTCTCAGATCTGGAAGAGCAAAATTAGTGGTTCCATTGCCTCCGTAAGTCGTGCCTAAAAGGGAAAATAAATACTGGTTTGTCTGAATTGCAAGAATTTGCCCTTCGCACTTCATCCAACCTTTTGGTGCATAATTGCCTCCAAATATTCTTATCTCTCCTACAAACTGCTCGTCTTGTGCGTATGTTGTTCCAGTAAATAGTAGTAGAATAAGTACTAGTAAGTAGTATTTTTTCATATGATAAAAATTTATTGACGTGTTGGATAGTATCCTTCTAAAGCGATAATATAAATTAATCCGAGACTAGGCCTTGATAACTGAAGAGGTTGTCCTGAACCTGTTGGATTAGTGGTAATTGATTGAATGTCAACGGTGTTTGTAGTGGTGCTGTAACCTGAATTGGTTACAAAAGCTCTACCTGAATTCATTCCAGAGACAGCAATGCTTGAAGTCGAAGTAGGAAGTGTTGTAGATGCGTTTTCGTTACTGACAGCAATTGCAACAGAATGAGCGTGAAGAGGCATTTCGCTAGATAAAAGAGTGATATTTTCTTGACCTGCTTGGTCTCCTGCTATGTAATTAGAACCGCCTGGCAATTGGCCTGCTCCAACAGGAACTCTGCTACGTAGATCAGGAACCGCAAATGTGCTAATTCCATCACCACCATATTGATTGCCAATGACGCTATAAAGAGTGCTGTATCGATTTATTGGCAATAAACTGCCGTCACAAATTGCCCAGTATTTGGGCGCAAAAGTGCCTGCAAATAGACGAATTTCTCCTAAATAGCCTATCGCCTGAGCAGAAAGAAAATTAGTAGACAAGATTAGAAGAAATGTTAAAAGGTAGTTTTTTTTCATATGTTAAATGGTATTTGAGTTTGACTATCGATTTTAATTAGAGTTTTATATTTAAAAGTTGATAAAAGATTTATTCTTACATGAATTGATTTTTCTATGTTTAATTTCTTATAAAAAGACTAAAGTTTAATTTAGAGGTACAAAACTACAGTTTCCTTAGCTTTTTAAAATAGGTAAAAACACCTCTTTTTTTATTTAGTGCTGAAAATCAGTAGCGTAATATTCAGAGTTTTTAGAAGTTTACATAAATATCACAACGTTGTTTCTGTTTCTGATAATTACAACAAGAATATTATTTCAGTTAAATTATCTGTGTTTGTAAAAGATTATAAAAGTAGAATTTTTGTTTTAGCAATTAGACGAGATCTAGTGTACAGACCCTATCTGTTAGAATATCATAAATGGATAAAAGTATGAAATCTCGTGTTTTGAGTTTATAGTGGCTATTGATTTGTCCCTTATTTGTCCCCTGTTTTACAGCGCTGACAAGCTGTTTAGATAAGAAAACAGAAATGTTTTGTAATAAAAAAAGAGCTGTCTTTGTGGGACAGCTCTCAATTTCACATTCATTATATGGATTAGCTTGAAAAAGTTAATCCTTTATTTTTGAAATTTACATACAGTTCTTGTCTGGCAGAACTTATCGTTTCTTCTGTTCTGTAAATACTACACCAGAACTTGATTAGCAATTTATATTTGCCGTCAGAAATTGCGCTGTAGTATATTTGTGATGGTTTTGAATTGTTTACTAACGGAAGATTAGCCAGCGTTTCATTAACAACCGTATTAATTTCTTCTGGAATTGTTTCTCCATTGATTTCAAAAGTGATTTCGACCAATTTGAAATTGTCTGTATACGTCCAATTGGTAATATTTTGGGACAATAAATTACCATTCGGAATAATGATTTCGGCACCGTTTGGCGCATTGATTTTAGTGGTACGCAATCCCATCGATTTAATGCGCCCCGATTCTGAACTGATTTCTACAACATCCCCAACCTGAATGGGTTTATCAAAAATCAAGATAATCCCTGATACAAAATTATTTACGATATTTTGAAGTCCAAGTCCGACACCGACACCTAAAGCTCCCAAAAGAATACTCAATTTGTCTAATGGCATTCCAGAAGCTGCAACAGCAAGAAGATAACCGCTTATTAAAACAACCAATCTTGTAATAAGCAATTTTGAATGCTGTCTTTTATTGATATTTTCCTCGTTTTCATCGTCAATTTCTCCAAAGAAATAAGCCACATATTTTTGTAATAAGTGCGCTGCCCAGATAATAATAAAGAATAAAACGATATTACCAAGCGTAAACGTAATACTTCCTATGGTATTTGGATGGCTTAACAGTTTTGTTAAAGAACCGCGAAGCAACTCCCAGATATTCAAATTGGATGCAATTACGATCAGCCACATATAACTGATTACAATGATGAATGGCTTTTTTAAAGTATCTGATAAACTTTCGTAATCAAACATTTTTTCGATTCCTCTTTTTACTCTAGTCGTGTAAATTTGAAGAAGGATAATTTCTAGAATAATCTTCAAAAGAACGCTTAAAGCAACAATTTGAGTAAGTGATATAAAAGCGGTAAGGCTTAACATATTAGAAAGTGAAACTCTTCCAAATAAATTGTAGAGAATAGACAAAACATTTAATCCGATAAAAATGATGCTTGCCCATTTAAAAAAGCCCTTTATATAAAGTTCTTCTTTAAGTGTTTTAATCTGAACTAAACCGTAACGAATTCCTAAAATATTGATTGCAACAAAAGCAAAACGCTGTAATAATCCAATGGTGATAAACAAATCCAAAAAGCAAAGTGCAAAGAATAGTCCTAAAAGGAAAAGCCAATTTCTCATGGCAACCCCAGACCATTGATTTTTGAAGAGGAAGATTAAAACTCCTAAAAGAAAAAGCTGAATTAATTCTAAAAAAAGAGCAGGAGCGTATAAATTGGTGACTACTGCAATGTTTAATAAAATAACCAAAACAGGCAGTAAAATACCTCGGTTTAAATATTTAAAGTTTAAAAGTTGTAGATTTTCGGCATAACCATTTGTTTTAAGGTATTTGATATTTCGAGAAATATACCAAAACAGAAGCCCCATAAAGAAACATAGCGTAATAAGTCCGCCAGCTTTATAACTCAGATAATAGGCAGCCACATTTTCTTCAATTATAATTTTGGCTCCAATATTGTGCGTTACTCGTTTCTTGGCAACAGAATCGCTAATCTGCCATAAAGAAGGATATTCTTTTCTAAAAATACTGATGCCAGATTTTTCCAGTTTGCTTTCAACAGTAGCCAAAGCGTTAGAAACGGAGATCTTTCGCTGTACGGTCAGTCTTTTTTTGCTGTTTAAAGTAGTTTGATTTTTAGTCATCAAACTATCAGTAGCCACATATCTTTTTCTAAGATTTCCGAATTCTTTTTGAAACTGTTTACGACGAATAGTATCCTTTAATAAAGTCATTAAAGTTTTGTCTTTGCGAAGATCAATTACTCGTTTTTTAATGTTTTCAAGATTCAGATTTCGATCGTTAATCGCTTTGTTTTGTTCTTCCAATTCTTGTTGGATTTCTTGTAAAACAATACGGTACATCTGCTGGTTTCGCACATTCGGATTTGCGCCTTTTAAACTGGCTAAAATTAATTCCAGTTTACTTTCTGTGCGTTTCATATCGCCAAAAAGATGACGCGTATCGCCTGCAAAATCAATATCGTTATAAGCAGATTCTAGTACTTCTCCAGCTTTTTCAATGGCTGTCAAGTAATCACTGTCTGTAGCTGTAGTGTCGTTAAATAATCTTCCTCGGCTTTCTTTTTTAACTGTTTTCTCCTGTTGAGCGTAGTTAAACTGCGAGAATAAAATAAGTGAAAATAGGGAGAAAAAATAAAAGGTCTTTTTGCTAATGATCATAATTTAAAGGCTTATTTGGGAGCCCAAATTTAATTTTTTTTGAAAGACTTTCAGTTAAGAAAAATTAAATTTATAAAAAACGAACCTTTTTATTGATAGGGACTAACTTAAGCTTCTAATTGCGATTTTATTCTTTACTTCTTTGATGAAATTGGAATTGATACTATGTATTACCATCGAAAAAGGAACTAGCATCAACCCTAAAAAACCTTTTTCGAGGAATATATACATAATTATGAGAAGCAGTAAAATTGCAATTAGAATTAAAATCCTAATTGTAGTTTTAATTGTTTTTTGTGTTTTTAATAGCTCTTCAACGCTCATTTCGCTTGGTTTCTTTGCTTTCATTTTATACTTTTACTTTAGAATAACAACAAATTTTAGCCAAAAAAAAATCCAAAACAATAGGTCATTTTTTTTTGACTACCCGCAATAATTATGGAAGAAACAGAAACTTGTCCAGCACAAAGATTACTGAAGATGTTATCAGGCAAATGGAAAGCAGAAATTTTTCGTTTGGCTGTAGAATCGCCTTTGCGTTTTAATAATTTACTACGCCAAATTCAAGGCTCAAATAAGCAATCTTTGGCTACAGCCTTAAAAGAATTGGAAGAAGAAGGACTTTTAGAAAAAGTAACGATTAAGCTGAAACCGCTTCATATCGAATACAATTTGACAGAAAAAGGAAAAGCCTTAATTCCTGTTTTTCAACATTTGGAAGGATTGGCTTAGAAGAAAATAAAATTATTTTTTTGGAAGATAAATCCAGAAAGTAGTTCCTTCGTTTGGTTTACTGCTAAAAGTTATGATGCCGTTGTGATTTTCAATAATACGTCGGCAGAGGGCTAACCCAATACCATTTCCTCCATATTGATCTCTTTCATGGAGGCGCTGGAACATGTCAAAAATTCTATTTGAATATTGGCTATCCATTCCAATTCCGTTGTCGGAAATCGCAATTACCTCATAATTTGCAGCTCCCACAGGTTCGTTTTCGTCTTTTGGAATATCTTTATAAGATACCGTTACACAAGGCTCTGCGGTATTGAATTTAAGAGAGTTGTTGATTAAGTTATAGAACAATTGACGGAGCTGTGTGTCAAGACCAAAAACTTTTGGAAGAGGACTTATGTTAACCACTGCGTTCTTTTCTTCAATAACCAAACTTAAGTCACCTAAAACTTCTATAAGTATCTGATTAAGATCTACTTCTTTAGAAAATTGCTGCTGATTATCTATTCTAGAGTAATTAAGGACATCGGTAATTAAGTTGGATAGTCTTCCCGCTGCAAGTGTAATTCGGTCGAAGTAATACTTTTTCTTTTCATCTTCGCTCAAATGTTCTCCAGCACGAGAAAGCATAATCATGATTTTTCGAAGCGGTTCTTGAAGATCATGACTGGCAATATAAGCAAACTGCTCTAACTCTTTGTTTTTAAAACGAAGTTTAGAGTTGGCGGTTTCCAGTTCATTTTTGATTAATTTTAATTCGGTGTTGTCTTTCAACGTTTCCACCATCATTTTCTGTGCGTTGATGTCAACAAAATAAACCAGCCAGCTATTAAAACTTCCGTCTTCAGTTTTATTTGGAACTATAGAAATTAAATGCCAAATATATTCAGAACCATTTTTAATTCTTATTTCTTCCAAGAAAGTAGTACGGTTTTGTTTGGCTTTGTTCCAGCCTTCCAAAACTCCATCAATATCTTCAGGATGAACAAAATTGATTAAAGTTTTGCGATCGAAAGCAAGTAAAGGTATTTCGAGATAATTTTCTAGAGATTCGTTTACCAATAAAACGTTGTTGCGCTCATTTAAAACGCAAATTAAAATCGGAATCGTATTGGCTAATTGTTTGTATTTGTTTTCACTTTCAGCCAATTTTTCTGAAAGAGCAATAAGCTCAATATTCTTCTTTCTAATTTCGTCGTACGGAGATAAAGGCGGTTCAAATTTAAAATAATCGATAATGCTTTTGATCTTCGCTTCAGATAAAAGTCCAGGCGAAGTAATGGGCTGGCTTATTCTCGTTACCGATTGATTGTTAGCATAAGTGTATTGGATATTTCCAGAAATTTTAGAAGCATAAAGAAAAGCTTCTGGGCTGCAACTTTTTAAATCGGCTGTATCTGTAATTACAGCAATAATTTCTTTTTGGGTAGCTTTTACAATATTAAGTCCTAAAACTAATAGAGAATTGGTGCCTTTTGCAATAGCGCATCTGGCAACCTCAGATACTGCGGTCGAAAATCGAGTTTGAAATGAAGAGGCCATACCACACATTTCTGCAATTTTCATACAACGTTTATGGGCCAATATTAAGTCCATTTCGTTATCAAGATTTATTTGTATGATCTCTTTTATCATGCTCAATTTATTTTACCTACCAATATAGTGGCGTCGTCAGTACCTCTTACATTTTCCTTGTAAAGTGCCGATGCTATTATGCCAGGACTGTGCTTAAAAATAGAAGTTAAGTCGTTTAAATTCCATCGTGTACGCAAACCGTCACTGTGCATAATAATGATTTGATGCTTTTTATAAGGAACAACTGTATTGTTCAAAGTTCGCGGAATATTATGACCAATTATTCCGTTATAAGGCGTATAGGTTTTATTCTCTAATCCATTGTATATTCGAGTATTAATGTTTCCAATACCGCAAATATTCCAAACTTCAGACTTATAATCTACAGATGCTATTGTCGCAACTAATCCTCTTGTTTTCTTTACTGTTGAATGAATATCTCTTAAAATAGCTGACGGATCTGACGCTCCAGATTGTCTAAAGGCCTTTATTGCAGCTTCAACTGCTTCATTGGCACTTTCTCCATGTCCTAATCCGTCGCCTACAAATATCTGAAAACCTTTGCTAGTTTGTTTTATATAATACCCATCTCCGCAAAGTTTTTCGCCTGGGTAATTGACAGCAATACTACTGGTATTTAATCCACTTTTGGCAGTAGGAAGTACGAGATCTGCTTTTTCGCAGATTTTGACATATTGCACACAGCCCCAGTTTTTCATGGAGTAAATTTGAAAATCATTGCTCAATCTTTTGATCGAACCTAAACCGTGTCCAAGTGTATTAGAAGACGAATAGCCATCATTCATGATTTTGGCCACATTATCAAAACCGATACCTTTATCCAGACAATAAATTTCAATTTCATTATATTCTCCATCAACATGCGCACGATAAAGCAATTCACCGCCGTTTGCATATTTCATTAAATTTGAAGTAAGTTCTGCAACAATAATATCTGTTTCTGCGGCTCTATGCGGAGTAAAACCCAATTGAAGGGCAAGATTATGTATTTCTCTTTTTATAAAAGCGATGAGACTTCTATCATCAATTTTATAAGTGGAAAACGTGTTATCCATTTTTCCATTTTGTTATAGTAACGGTAGTACCGTTTCCAAGTTCTGATTTAATGTCAAATTCGTTGACAAGTCTTTTTGTTCCTGGTAAGCCTAATCCCATGCTTTTTCCGGTGCTGTATCCATCTTTCATTGCCAGAGATATATCTGCTATTCCAGGACCGTTATCAATAAAAGTAACGCGTACGCCATTATCGCGTCCGTTGCTCACAGACTCGATAATAACTCTTCCGCCGCCTCCATATTTCAGCAGATTACGCAAAAGTTCACTAGTGGCCGTAATAAGTTTGGTCTGATTTAAAATACTCATACCAGCTTTTACACCATATTCTTTTACGCGATTGCGCAATGGTACAACGTCCTGTTCTTTTACAACGGGGGCTTCTTCTTTACTATTCGTTATCGTCGTCATACTCCAGCTCTTCGTTATCGCTTATGTGCATATTTGAGCGAAGTAAATCCATACCTTTTTCTACATTTAAGGCACTTATGACTCCATTTAAAGATAATCCAAGTTCTACCAATGTAATAGCAACTGCGGGTTGCATTCCTACTACAACGGTTTGTGCATCTAATATTTTTGACATGACAGCAATGTTTCCAAGAATTCTTCCCATAAAAGAATCTATAATGGAAACTGCCGAGATGTCTATTAGTACACCTTTTGAACTATGTTTACTAATGGTATTTATTAAATCTGTTTCAAGATTTTCTGCCAATTGATCATATAAATCTACTTGGATAGTTACAAGCAGAAAATCTCCCATTTTTAGTATAGGAATTCTTTCCATAAAAACCCGAAATCTTTATTCTACAATTTTTCTTTTCTTCACAACACTTAACTGAAGCATTTCAAAAGCTGCTTTTAAAGCGCTTGCCAACGAAGCTTTGGTAGTAATACCACTTAGATCAATTCCTAAATGCACAACTGTCTGCGCAATTTCTGGACGAATACCGCTAATGATACATTCAGCTCCCATTAAACGGGTTGCACTAACTGTCTTAATAAGGTGTTGCGCTACAAGAGAATCTACAGCAGGAACACCAGAAATATCCAAAATCGCAATAGAACTTCCAGTATCTACAATTTGCTGTAAAAGGCTTTCCATTACAGTTTGTGTTCTTGAGCTGTCTAAAGTTCCAATAATTGGTAAAGCAACAATGCCATCCCAAACGGTAATTACAGGAGTAGAAATTTCGCTAATTTCATCAACTTGTCTAGAGATTACATCTTCTCTTCCTTTCATAAAGGCTTCAAAAGTCATAATCATCATATTATCCAAAATTGCGCTTAATTTTAGATTAGCATCATAAAGTGCTTTTGGCTCTTCTATTAATTCAGCAAGAATTCGAAATGCAGCTTCTTTAAATGAAATTAAATATTGCCCATTTTCTCTTGGCGAAAAACCACGTTTTCCTCTAGAAGTAGATATTCCTACTATAAGATCTTGAACTTTTTCAAACTCTTGTGAGTTCTCATATTTTTCATCTGATTTTACTAATGCAGTTAAAAAGAGCGAAGCAAATTCTTTTGACTCTTCTTCTTCAACCGCTCCATCATCAGATCCGCTATCTGAAAGAATTTGAGACCATATCGTTAATAATTTGTTTTCGTGCTCTTTTAAGACACCTAGTACGTTGTTTTGCATTTGCTTTTTGCTTTTAGATTTTGGAATTTTCCATCTCAAATATATGACTTTAAATTGTATGAGAAAAAAATTATTAAATTTAAAATCAATATAAAGAAGTTTTTTTTAAGTTAAAAGCCTATATGTTAGCTATTATTTGAAATTTTGTTAGGTTTTTGATAAAGAAATAATAGTTTTCAAATTTAGAGAGAGGTCAATAAAGAAAGTTATTTCTCATAATTTAAATTACAAAGATACTACTGGAAATTTTTAATCATTCGTAGTTTGATAGTACAACGAAGTAGCAGAATAGATTAGAATTTTGATAATTTGATAATAAGCATACTTTCATCAATGTGGTTAGGAATAAAAGTGATCTTCTATATTTCTAAATTGTTAAAAGAGATTTTCAACAGTTGAAAATTGTCAAATTTTAGAGAAATTAAGCTAAATTTGCTTCGTGCGAAAAACAATTGTCTACATATTTATCCTTCTCATTGCCTCCAACAGTAGTTTTGTGCAGCAGTTTTATAAGCTGCCAATACTTATTGAGCACTATCAAGAGCATAATAAATTGCAAAATGTAAGTTTTGTAGATTTCTTATCGATGCATTATTGGGGAGAAGATTTAAACGACAATGATGACGATCGCGACATGCGGCTTCCTTTTAAGACAATTAGTAGTACTGCACATTTTGTTTTCATTTTAGACGACAAAGATTTGCTTCCGGTTCTTTTTAATCCGGAATTGCCACAATCAAAAATTCCAACTTACCGATCTGACCTTTTTTCAGATCCAAATCTCCTTTCTTTATTTAGACCTCCAATTGCATAATTAATTTCAAAATTTTTATTCAAGTGCCTGAGACGTATTGTTTTCAGTCACTCATTTATTATTTTCTAATTAATAGATTATGCTTAATAAAGTAATTCAGTTCTCAGTTAAGAACAAACTGGCAATTGGAATCTTTACACTGCTGTGGATTGTCTACGGTGTGTATGAGGTTACCCAATTACCAATTGATGCTGTGCCGGACATCACTAATAATCAGGTGCAAATTATTACAACAGCTCCTTCGCTTGGCGCGGAAGATGTAGAAAGGCTAATTACTTTTCCGATTGAACAAGCAATTAGCAATATTCCAAATTTAAAAGAAAGCAGAAGTATTTCCCGCTTCGGACTTTCGCTGGTAAGTGTTGTTTTTGAAGACGATGCCGATGTGTATTGGGCTCGTCAGCAAATTGCAGAAAGACTCCAGCAGGTAGAAATAGACAGAAATGCTAACTCGCCAGAAATGGCGCCTGTAACAACGGGTTTGGGAGAAATCTACCAATATGTTTTAAAGCCTAAACCGGGTTACGAAGAAAAATATTCGTTAGAAGATTTACGAACCATTCAAGATTGGACCATCAGAAGACAGCTCCTAGGAACGCAAGGAATTGCCGATGTTTCTACTTTTGGAGGGAAATTAAAACAGTATGAAATTGCTGTAAATCCAGCCCGATTAAAAGCTCAAAATTTAACAATAAGTGAAGTTTTTACCGCATTAAATAGCAGTAATGAAAACACTGGTGGAGCTTATATTGAGAAAGGTCCAACGGTTTCTTACATTAGAAGTACTGGTTTAGCTAAAAGCATTAAAGACATTGAAAATATTGTGGTTAAAAGCACACAAGGAGGACTTCCTATTCTGGTAAAAGATGTTGCCGATGTCAAGATTTCTTCTGCGATTCGATACGGTGCTTTAACGACTGACGAATATGGAGAATCGGTTGGTGGAATCGTCATGATGCTGAAAGGCGAAAATGCCAATAATGTTATCGTCAATGTAAAAGACAAAATTGCTCAAATCGAGAAGATTCTTCCTGAAGGTTTAAAGATTGAACCGTTTTTGGACAGAACTAAAATGGTAGATAATGCCATTGGAACGGTACAAAAAAACTTAATTGAAGGTGCTTTAATCGTTGTTCTGATTCTAGTTTTATTCTTAGGAAATCTTAGAGCTGGTTTTATTGTAGCTTCTGTTATTCCGTTAGCGATGCTTTTTGCCATTATCATGATGAATACTTTTGGCGTAAGCGGCAATTTAATGAGCCTTGGAGCTTTAGACTTCGGACTAATTGTAGACGGAGCCGTAATTATTGTAGAAGCCATTCTGCATCATCTTCACAGTTCTAAAAAATACGAGATAGTAAATAATATTTCGCAAGAGGAAATGGATAAGGAAGTAACAGGCTCGGCAGCGCGTATGATGAACGCGGCGGTGTTTGGACAAATTATCATTCTGATTGTGTATTTGCCAATTCTTTCTCTGCAAGGAATTGAAGGCAAAATGTTCAAACCAATGGCGCAAACTGTTGCATTTGCCATTCTAGGAGCTTTTATTTTGTCACTGACATATGTACCAATGATCAGCGCTTTATTTCTAAGTAAAAAAATCAGCCATAAAAAGAATCTTTCTGATCGTATAATGGCTAAGCTAGAAAATGCTTACGAAGGTTGGCTGACGAAAGCTTTAGGTATTAAAAAATGGATTGTTATTGCCGCATTTGCGCTTTTCGGAATTACTGTTGTCTTGTTCGGAAGAATGGGAGGAGAGTTTATTCCGCAACTAGAAGAAGGAGATTTTGCTGTTGAAACGCGTTTGCTGTTAGGAACCAATCTTTCTACGACAACCAAAACGATAGAGAAGATTTCTGCTGAATTAAAGAAAGGATATCCAGAAGTACAGCAAGTGGTTTCTAGAATCGGAAGTGCTGAAATTCCGACTGATCCGATGCCAATTGAAGGTGGAGACATGATTATTGTTTTGAAAGACAAATCAGAATGGACAAGTGCTTCTTCGTTTCCTGAATTGGCTGATAAAATGACTAAAACGGTCAAACGAATCGCACCTGGAGTCACAACTGGTTTTCAGTTTCCTGTTCAAATGCGTTTTAACGAATTAATGACGGGAGCCAAACAAGATTTGGTTTGCAAAATTTACGGAGAAGATCTTCAGAAACTTTCTGAGTATGCAGAAAAATTGGGAGCAATCAGTAAAACCGTTGAAGGCGCAGCCGATTTATATGTAGAAAAAGTAACCGGAATGCCACAAATAGTAATTGATTACAATTGGGCAGAAATGGCGAAATATAGTCTTCGAGTGGTTGACATCAATAGAACAATTAATGCCGCTTTCGCGGGAGCCGTTGCAGGAAGTATTTACGAAGGTGAAAAACGTTTTGATATGGTCGTTCGTGTTGAAGATAGTGGACGAAAAGGAATTGAAGATGTTAGAAATCTTTTAATTGCAACGCCTTCAGGAATGCAGATTCCGCTTTATCAAGTAGCAAGTGTCGAAGAAGTGGAAGGTCCCAATCAGATTCAACGTGAAAATGCCAAAAGAAGAATCATTGTTGGGTTTAATGTTCGTGGAAGAGACGTTCAATCGATTGTAGAAGAATTACAGCAAAAAGTGAATCAGCAAATCAAATTTGATCCAGGTTATTATATTACTTATGGAGGAGCTTTTGAAAACCTGCAGCAAGCAAAAGCAAGATTAGGAGTTGCTGTTCCGGCAGCTTTATTAATGATTTTCGCTTTGTTATACTTTGCCTTCAGATCGTTTAAAGAAGGAATTATCATTTTTACAGCAATTCCATTATCGGCAATCGGTGGTGTATTTGCTTTGGTGATGCGCGATATGCCTTTTAGTATTTCTGCTGGTGTTGGATTTATTGCACTCTTTGGTGTAGCCGTTTTAAACGGAATTGTTTTAATATCCGAGTTCAACCGAATTCAGAAACAAGGAGAAATCACAGATCCTTTTGATATTATTCTTTTAGGGACAAAAAACAGATTGCGTCCTGTATTGATGACAGCTGCTGTGGCTTCTTTAGGCTTTCTTCCAATGGCTTTAAGTAATGGTGCAGGAGCAGAGGTGCAACGTCCACTAGCAACAGTTGTTATCGGCGGACTAGTAACAGCAACTCTTTTGACGCTTTTTGTATTACCAGCCATTTATTTAATGACGTATCACGCTAAAGTTTTCACTAAAAAAAGAAAAAAACACATGAATAATCTAACCATTTTATTGAGTATTCTTTTTATTGGTAATATGGCAAATGCGCAAGAATTACCAATTTCGCTTGACGAATCGATTTCAATCGCGATTCAAAATAACAGAATAGTTAAATCGGCAAAATTGAATGAACAATCTAAAAGCTATTTGCAGAAAGCGGCTTATAATATTCCGCAAACGCAAATAGACGCCGATTACGGACAGTTTAATAGCGCGCAGAATGATACTCGATTTGGAATCAGCCAGACTTTTGCTTTTCCGACGGTTTACAGCAATCAGAAAAAAGCTTTGAAAGCCGATTTCAATAAAGCAAAAGCAGAAGTGCAATTGACTTCACAAGAAATAAAAACGCGTGTTCGAAATATTTACTACGATTATTTGTGGCTAAACAGCAAAAAAGAGCTTCTAGTTTATGCTGATTCTATCTACAGAATTATGGAGAAAAAATCAGATCTAAGGTTTAAAGCCGGAGAAGCAAATGTTTTAGAAAAAAGCGCTTCACAATCTGCGAGACAATTCTATAGCAATCAATTGGTAATGGTAAACCGTGATATTGAAATTGCTTTGAATTCGTTCAATGCCATTCTTCAAGACAAAGTGGAACACGCTCCAAAAAAGATAAATTTAAAAGCGGTTTTAGATCGTTCGTCTATCAAAAATTTAAAAACAGACAATCTTCCTGCCGTTCAGCGTTCGCAGTTTGAGTCAGAATCGGCTAAGTACAGATGGAAAACGGAAGGTGCAAAAATGCTTCCCGAGATTACTTTAGGATACAATAATTTAAGCATTATTGGCTCTCAAACTAATACTGTAGGTCAAGAAGTTTATTACGGTAGCGGGCAAAGATTTAATTATGTAAATGCAGGGCTTTCAATTCCGATATTTTTTGCAAGCCAGTCAGAACGAAAAAGAGCAGCAAAAGCTGAATACGAAAGCTTTGTTGAACTTTCTGAAGCAGCTAAAATAGAAGTGAAAACGAACATTGAAAATGCAGATCGCGAGCTGAAAAAATACCAAGAAAGTTTACAGTATTATGAAACTGATGGATTGAAAAATGCTCAAACGATTATCGATGCGTCAAGCAGTCAATTGCAAAACGGAGATATCGATTATTTGCAATGGGTTTTGGTAGTCAATCAGGCTATTACGATTAAAAGTGAATATTTAGATGCACTTAATGCTTACAATAAAGCAGTTGTTACATTACAAAATCTTAATAATATTTAAAATGAAAAAATATATTGTAGCGTTTATAAGCGCTTTATTTCTAATTTCTTGCGGAAAGAAGAAAAACGAAGAAAGCAAAAGTGCTGAAAATAAAAGCATTGACATCATTAAATTAAGTCCTGAACAAGTTAAAAATGCTGGTTTAGAAAATGGAAATCCAACAATTAAGAATGTAAAGGAGATTTTGCAACTTCAAGGTACAGTAACGGTTCCGCCAAAAAGCGTAATTAGTATCAGTATTCCGTTGGGAGGTTACGTGAAAAGCACCAATCTTATTGCGGGAATGAACGTTCAGAAAGGTCAAGTTTTAGCTGTTTTAGAAGATATGCAGTTTATAGAATTGCAGCAAAATTATCTAATGGCGAAAGAAAAGTTCGAACTGGCTCAAAATGAATACAAAAGACAGAAAGAGTTAAATGCAAACAAAGCGGCAAGTGATAAAGTTTTGGAGCAAATTACGACTGAAATGCGAACGGAGCGTATCACCATGTCTTCTTTAGAACAAAAATTAAACTTGTTAGGAATTAATGCTAAAACATTAAATGTTGGGAACATTAGCAAAACGATAAAAGTAATTTCGCCGATAAATGGTTTGGTTTCTAAAGTAAATGTCAACATCGGAAAATATGTAAATCCAACGGATATGCTTTTCGAATTAATTGATAAAAAAGATATTGTTCTGACTTTAAACGCATTCGAAAAAGATGTGACGTCGCTTTCAATTGGTCAAACAGTTATGGCGTATACAAATGCTTCAGATGCGAAGAAGTATGCAGCAAAAATTGCTTTTATCAACCAAAGTTTAAACGGAGATAGAGCAGCAGAAATCATTTGTAATGTGAACAGTTATAATCCTGATCTTTTGCCAGGACTTTTTGTGAATGCGGAAGTTGAAATCGAAAACCAAAAAGCGCTAACGGTTCCAGAAGATGCCGTTGTGCGTTGGGAAGGAAAATTTTATGTTTTTACCGATATTGGGAATAATCAATATCAAATGAATGAAGTTAAATCTGGAGTTAAAAATGAAGGTTTTACTCAAATCACTTCTGATGCAATTTCAAGTTCTTCAAAAGTGATAATCAAAAATGCTTACACGCTTTTGATGTCGGCAATGAATAACGATGAGCAGTAATTTTTTCGTTAGAAAATAAATAGAAACCCAGTGAATTTAGTTTTACTGGGTTTTATTTTTTACTTTAAATAATAATTTTTAAAATATTGTAAATAAAAGTGATATATTTTTTTAATTACTTTTATTTATCAAAACTACTTCATCTCCAGCAATCGCATAAACAAGATGCTCTTCTTCAGGTTTCAGAATAAATTTTCCTGTAAATTCTCCAAAAGCAGGCAAAATCATTTGGTTTGGTTTTTGAAAAAAACAACGCAGTTTTAAGCTCTGCATTCCCAATCCGCGCAAGATTATTCCAGGATGAATGTGTCCTGCAAAATTAAACAAATCGTCTTTTTCTGTTGGATGATGCGTGAAGAAAAAATGATCAATTTGTAAAACATCAACGACAAGAATTCCAATTTGATAATAATGTTTCTGGTCAATTATATCGTGATTTCCTTCAACTAAGTACGTTTCTTGATTGTGATTTGAAATCCATTCTTCGAATAAATCCCATTCTGAATTTTTCGCACTGTGAAATAAATCTCCCAAAAAGATAATTTTTTCAGGTTCAAAATAGTCTAAAACATCAGTTATCCTTCTAAAATTCTCTGAAACGGCATTTTGAGGAATTGCAATTCCGTGTTTTCTAAAATGTGTTACTTTTCCCAAATGAACATCAGAAATGATAATGATTTTTTTAGATTCCCAAAAAACAGCTCCGCTTGGATGAAGTGTAAAAGTTTCGTTTTGTATTTGAATTTTCATAAGCTGTTATTTCATATAAGAAGCCGTCATTTTTTGGATTCTTTCAGCCAAAGTTTCACTCGATAATTTTTCTCTTAATCGATCGGTGATTATTGGAAAACTAAAAGGTGTTGGTTTTAAACATTGTTTCCAGATAATTTTCTGATTGGCAATTCTCTCCAAAGCCAGTATCAACCGACCTTCTTCCAATTGATGTTCGAATGTTTCTCGATACGCTTGATGCAATAATAAATTATCGGGTTCAAAATCTCTGAAAACTTCAAACAATAATTGAGAACCACTTTGCAAATGTTTCGTTTTGACCATTTTTCCAGGAAAACCTGTAAAAACCAATCCCGAAATTACAGCAATATCTCTAAATTTTCTTCGCGCCATTTCGGTGGAATTTAGGCTTTTCTGCAAATCGTGATGCACATATTCCGTTGAAAATAAATTATTATCTAAAACTGCTTCAATATCAATTTCCTGATCTGATAGTAATTCAAAACCATAATCGTTATAGGCCAAAGAAAAAGTGATGGATTGCAATAAACTAATTCTGAAAGCCAATAAACTTGCGAGTGCCTCGTGAACAAAACGGCCTTCAAAAGGATAAAAAATAGCGTGATAACCTTCTCTTGTTTTAAAAGTTTCAATTAGAAATTCATCTGAACTTGGCACAATCGATTCTTTTCTTTGTCTTTGAAATAAAGGTTGTAAAGCTTTTAATTCAGGCGAAAGATTATCAGTATTGGCACGATACAGTTCTTTTCGTAGCAATTCGCTCATTTGAGAAGAAAGAGCCAAACGCCCGCCCATCCAACTCGCAATTTTCGATTCTTTCTTCGGACTCGCTTTTTTAACTAAAACCTGCATGTTCCTGATTTTGAATAACTCTAGTTTTTTTCCTGCGAAAATAAAAGTGTCGCCCGGTTTTAACTTAGAAATAAACCATTCTTCAATCGTTCCGATATAACCGCCACTCACGTATTTCACATTCATAACAGCATCACCAACTATTGTTCCAATCTGCATTCTGTGGTGCATGGCAACCATTCTGCTGTTTATTTTATAACAGCCGTTTTCGTCGATTTCTACTTTTTTAAATTCGTCATAAGCATGGAGACTTTGGCTTCCCTGAGTAATAAAGTTTAAAATCCAATTCCAATTTTCTGCTGAAATAGTTTGATAACTGAATGTTCCTTGAATTTCTTTGAAAATTTCGTTAGGATAAAATCCATCGGAAACGGCTAAAGTGTTGAGATATTGCACCAAAACATCCCAACTGTTTAAATACGGAACTCGATCTTCAATAACACTATTTTCAACCGCTTTTTTTAAAGCAGAAGCTTCGATAAGTTCGATAGCGTGAGTAGCTAGAAAATAAATAACGCTTTCTTTTCCAGGCTGATGACCGCTTCGTCCCGCGCGCTGCATAAAACGTGCAACACCCTTTGGCCCGCCAACTTGGATAATGGATTCGACAGGAGCAAAGTCAACGCCCAAATCCAAACTCGAAGTGCAAACAACGACTTTTAATTCTTCATTTCGAATCGCATTCCCTACCCAAAGTCTGGTTTCACGATCAATACTTCCGTGGTGCATCGCCATTTCTCCAGCAAATTCTGGATATTTTTCTAATAATCGCTGATACCAGATTTCGCAAGCCGAACGAACATTCGTAAAAATTAAAGTCGTTTTACTGGCTTTTATGATCTTAGCAGCTTCATCAATTAAATGCAATCCCATATGTCCGCGCCACGGATACGTATCCATTTTTTCTGGAATGATAGAAACTACTTTTATTTTTTTATGAATTACTGCTTTTATTAAAACGGAATTATAAAAAGCTTCAGAATCAACGCCTAATAAAACTTGCTGAGCTTGCTGTAAATTGCCTATTGTGGCCGAAATTCCCCAAATTCGAATATTTTTGGCAATAGTTTTTAATCGGGATAAAGCCAATTCTACTTGAACGCCGCGTTTGGTTCCTAATAATTCATGCCATTCGTCAATTACAATTGAACTGCAGTTTTTAAAAGTATTGGCATAGCCTTTTGAGGCCAAAAGCAATTGAAGGCTCTCAGGAGTGGTAATTAGCAGATCGGGCATTTTGCTTTTTTGTTTGGCTCTTTCTGATGAAGAAGTATCTCCAGAACGAATTCCAACAGTCATAGGAATGTCTAAATCGGTTAAAACTCGTTCTGCGGCTTGTTTGATTTCGACAGATAAAGAACGAAGTGGGGTAATCCACATGGCTTTTAAACCTGGATTGTGTTTTATTTTGTAATTCGGATTTTCTTTGATATAATTTAATAGGATCGGAAGCCATAATGCATAGGTTTTTCCGCTTCCTGTTGGCGCATTCAATAAACCATTTTTACCTTGCAGAAAAGCAGTCCAAGTCTGTGTCTGAAACGGAAAAGGCTTCCATCCCTGACTTTCAAACCAATTGCTGGCGATTGTAAATAACTGCTCTCTGTTCATCTATAAAATCATATTTTTTAAATCTTCTATCGAATTGGCTTCTTCAATCTTTTTATCGTGACGCCATCTTAAAATTCGCGGGAATCGAGTTGCTACGCCACTTTTATGTCTTTTAGAAAGTGAAATTCCTTCAAAACCAATTTCAAAAACTAATTTTGGCGTAACACTTCTTACGGGGCCAAATCGTTCTAAAGTATTTTTTTTAATAAAATCATCGACCATTCTGAATTCAGCATCGGTTAAACCAGAATATGCTTTCGCAAAAGTTACAAGTTCGCGTTCGTTGTTTTCATTTTCCTGCCAAAGGGCAAAAGTATAATCCGTAAATAAATTGGATCGTCGTCCATGACCACGCATAGCGTAGGTGAGAACGGCATCGATGGTTAAAGGTTCGATTTTCCATTTCCACCAATCTCCTTTTTTTCTTCCAACGAGATAAGGAGAATCTTTCCTTTTTAACATCAAACCTTCGCTTCTCATTTCGCGGGACTTTAGTCTTTCAGTTGTAATATCTTCCCAACTCGAAAAATTAATTCGTTCAGAAAGCTGTAACGGAATGTCTTTTCCAATTAAAGTAGTAAACAGCTCTTCTAATACTGTACGACGTTCTTCGTAAGGAAGATTTCGAATGTCATTTCCTTGCCACTCCAATAAATCGTAAGCTTTTATGATTACAGGCGTTTTCTTTAAAACCGAAGCAGAAATATTTTTTCGGCCAATTCTAGTCTGTAAATCATTAAAAGTTCCGATTTCATTTTCTACGAAGGGAAGAATCTCGCCATCAATTACAGTTCCATTTGGAATGACTCCAACAAAAGAATTGAATTCTGGATATTTGTCGGTTACCAATTCTTCGCCACGACTCCAGACGTAAATTTCGTTTTCACGAATAATCGTTTGCGAACGAATTCCGTCCCATTTATGCTCGGCACTCCAATCTTCTGGATTTCCTAAATTTTCCAATTCGCCTTCAATTGGGTACGCCAAATAAAACGGATAAGGCTTTGATAAATAATCACTGCTTCTTTCATTCAAAATCAATTCCTGAAACGTAATCGTGTTCGGATTCCAATCACCCATCAGTTTATAAGCCAATGTGTCTTCTTCAATATTTTCTGCTTTAGAAAGTGCTCTGGTCATCAATTTCTGACTCAAACCAATTCTGAAACTCCCTGTAATTAATTTAGTGAAGACAAATCTTTCGTAATAATTTAAATTCAACCAATTGGTTTGTAAATATTCCTTTTTCTCCAAATCAGTTTTCTTTTTTAAAGCAATGATTTCTTCAAGAAATTCAGTCAAACTTTTATCGGAATGTTCTTTTGTAGTAGGAATAACTAGTGCAATAGTTTCAGCTAGATCACCAACAATATGATAACTTTCTTCAAACAGCCAAAGTGGAATGTTCGCCAATTCGTTTGCCCAAAGACGCAATAAAGTCGTATTAACCGGTCGGGGAGGGCGGCGGTGCGAAAGTATCGCAATCGTCCAGACTTTATCTTCGTCACTTGCTTTCAGGAAATAATTTGTCAAAGCATCAACTTTTACCGATGTTTTATTAGAACTATCCAAGGTTTTTATAAGCTCGGCAAAATTTTTCATTTTTTTTCTTGTAAAATGTTAGAGGTGAAATGTGAGAAGTTAATGTTTTTCGTTTTCGTCTAACTTCTCACATTTGACATTTATCCTTCTTCAGAATCATTCGTTTCTCCTTCGTATTGTGTATTTGCTGTTCTGGCATCGTAACCTAATTCTCGGAGATATCTTGAGAATATGTCTGAATATCCGTGAGTGCAGATTACTTTTTCGGCTCCAGTGGCCTTGATGCTTTCTAGTAATCCATTCCAATCGCAATGGTCGCTTAAAACAAAACCTCGGTCGACAGCTCGTCTGCGTCTAGCGCCTCTGAATGCCATCCAGCCACTAGCAGTTCCTGTAACAAAGGGTGTCATTCTTCTTATCCAAGTGCTTCCGTGTGCGCTGGGCGGTGCAATTACAATATTGCCTAATAAGTCTTGTTTTTTGGTTTCTAAAGTAATTCTCGTAGTTGGTGGCAAATCGATTTGTGATCTAACAACATTGGTCATATTTTCTATTGCGCCATGCGTATATATTTGGCCGATGCTAGTGTCAAGATATTTTAATAATCGTTGTGCCTTTCCTAAAGAATAACCAAACAGAATTGACGTTTTTCCTTCTGCACGATTTTCTGCCCACCAATTATTGATATCGGTCATAACATTGGTTTGCGGTTCCCATTTAAAAGCAGGAAGTCCAAAAGTGCATTCGGTTATAAATGAATGGCATTTAACCACTTCGTAAGGAACTGAAATTCCATCGTCTTCGGTTTTATAATCACCTGTAAAAACCCACACTTCGCCTTTGTGTTCGACTCTAATTTGCGCCGAACCAATTATATGTCCAGCTGGATGAAAAGAGAATTTTACGCCATTTATCGTAAAGGTTTCATTCCAGTTTTTACCCGAAACATTTATTTCGCCTAAACGATGTTTTATAATTGGAATATTGGAATAATGAGTAATATAGTTTTCATGTCCCCAACGCGCGTGATCAGAATGTCCATGAGTTATTATCGCATTCTTTACTGGCCGCCACGGATCGAGATAGACATCGGCTTGCTGGCAGTAAATTCCTTTATCGTTAAATTGTAATAATGGTATATTCATTTCAATTAGATGATATGGCAATTAGATAATTATACTTTATGCGCTGGCCGCTATGATTAAATAAGCTATTAGTGATATGCTTAGCACAAATAACATCATTGTAATAAAAGTAAGCATTGCAGTTGAATACTGATATTTTCCTTTTTTTAATAGTTTGATTGTGTGAATGTAACGTATATAAGACAGTAAAATCGTCAAAGCACCCGCAATCAATAAGCCTATTCCTAAATAGATTGTGAAATTGCTTTTGGGCGCAACTGTTTCTGCTAAATATTCAGCAGGAAGTTGTTTTAAAAACAATGAAAATTTTACTGCCACAAATCCGAAAACCATTATTCCAATTCCAGTACGAATCCAAGCCAATAAAGTTCTTTCATTAGACAAGTATTCGTTCATAACTTCCTGATCATTCTTTGGCGACATAAATATTCAAATGTTTTTAGTATTCAAAATTTCTATAAGGAGGGCAGTTGTATTTGTCATCTTCATTATCTAGATTATAACTGTCGTAAGGATTACTGTTATCATAAGTAGAAAAAGGAGTATTATCTTCGGCAAGATTTAATCCGCTTTCTATGATTTCGTAGCAGTCATCAGAAAAATGATTGCACTGCTTTCTATAGTGAGTATCTTCATTTTGTCCCGAAGTAAATTCTTGGTCCATTGCCTCATTTTCATGTGCAGTGTCAACGTGATCGGGTTTACTGCATTTAAAATCACTTAAGTTTGCAGTTTGTCGGCTGTTTGAATCTTTTTTCATGGCTGCTGTTTTAAATTAGTAATTTTCAAATTTGATATATACAAATTTGAAAATTAGATGCTTAAAAAAATTATAGGATTTACTTTTAATCTTACATGATTTGTTATCGCGGCTATTTTACTTAATTCTCATTTTGTAAAACTCAAATATAATTCTGTAAAATAAGCAGTTACGTATTTTGCAACTTTGTATAACTAATAATTAAAAAATTATAAACATTATGGAAACTTCAAGAAAAGATTCGAAATCTGGAATGAAAGATTCTGGAAAAACTCAAAAATCAACAGCTGGTTCTAGAGGAAAAAGTACTACAACAAAATCTAACGATTCTAAAGGTAGAGCTGGTCATTAATTTTTTTAGTTTCTAGTAAAACTAAATAATAAAAGCGTGCTGTTTAAATGTAGACAGCACGCTTTTAGGTTTTTATAAGATTAAAGTTTTATTTTAAAACTTCCTGAATTGTTTTTACAAAAGTTTCAATAGGTTGAGCGCCCGAAACGGCATATTTGCGATCAAACACAAAGAATGGAACTCCCTGCACGCCAATTTCATTAGCTTCTTTAATATCTGCTTCCACTTCTTTGATAAATAAATCATCGCTTTCAAGAACCTCTCTTATTTGATTTTCTTCTAAACCGGCTTGCATTCCTAATTTAATCAAAGTTTGGCCATTATTCAAATCTTGTCCATCTGTGAAATAAGCTTTAAAGAAAATTTCTTCCATTCGATCACCCATATTTTTAGTTTTTGCCAATTGAATGATTCGATGTGCGTTTAAAGAATTTGAGATTACAGCCTTATCAAAATTATAATCTAAGCCAACACTTTTAGCGCGTTCTGCGACACCTTGGTGCATTTCTTTAGATTGTTCAACCGACATGCCTTTTCTTTCTGCTAAGAACGTATAAACGTCCATATCAGGTTGCGAAGTGATGGTTGGATCAAGCTGAAAGCTTTTCCATTCAATTTCAAATTCATCATTAGGAAATACTGCAAGAGCAGTTTCCAATTGTCTTTTTCCGATATAACAAAACGGACACATGATGTCCGACCAAATTTCTATTTTCATATCGTAAAGATAAGGATTTTTGTTTGTTTTTGTTTCAGGTTTCAAGTTTCACGTTGATATGCGTGTTTATTTAACCGCAAAGTTCGCAAGGTTTTTTATTTTTGATGACTTAGTAAAAACGCAAAGTTCGCAAAGCTTTGAGAAAAAACTTTGCGAACTTTGCGTTCCCGATAGCTATCGGGATTGCGCACTTTGCGGTAAAAAAAATCAAAACAAATCATATCAACGTGAAACTTGAAACCTGAAACAAAATCAACAAAAAAGAAAAATAAAAAACCGCAACTCTTTATGGGAATTGCGGTTTCTAGGTATAAAAAATGGTTGGTTAATAGCGATATCTTTTTTTTTACAATGATAGATCTTTTATTTAAAACTAAAAAATATCCCTGTAACAGAAAGAAACTTTAATGTTAGCTATTTAACATTACAGGCATTACCAACATCGTAACTGTTTCTCCTTCTTCTAGACCATCAACAGGAGTCAAAATTCCGGCTCTGTTTGGTAAAGACATTTCAAGCATAATCATGTCTGACTGAAGGTTTGTCAACATCTCTGTTAAGAAACGAGAGTTGAAACCAATTTGTAAATCATCACCTTGATAATCACAAGTCAATCTTTCTTCTGCTTTGTTTGAGTAATCGATGTCTTCTGCAGAAACGTTTAATTCAGCTCCAGCAATTTTCAAACGAATTTGGTGTGTAGTTTTGTTAGAGAAAATTGCAACACGACGAACAGAGCTTAAGAATAAAGAACGATCGATCATTAATTTGTTTGGATTTTCTTTAGGAATTACCGCTTCGTAGTTAGGGTATTTTCCGTCGATTAAACGACACATTAAGATATAATTGTCAAATGAGAAAGTCGCATTTGAATCGTTGTATTCAATTTTTACTTCTGCATCAGAACTTCCTAAAATACTTTTTAAAATGTTTAAAGGTTTTTTAGGCATGATGAAATCTGCTACTTGAGATGCTTTTACATCTGTACGAGCATATTTTACCAATTTATGAGCATCTGTAGCTACGAAGATTAATCCTTCTGGTGAAAACTGGAAGAATACTCCAGACATTACCGGACGTAAGTCGTCGTTTCCAGCAGCAAAAATAGTTTTGCTTACCGCAGTTGCCAAAACTTCTGCAGGAACAAGTGTTACAGACGGATCTTCCAGACTTACCGCTTTAGGAAACTCTTCTCCCGCTGCATAAGCCAATGCATATTTTCCAGAATTAGAGCTAATCTCTACTGTGTTATTGTCTTCAACAGTAAAAGTTAACGGCTGCTCTGGGAAAGTTTTTAAAATTTCAAGTAAAAGTTTTGCAGGAACTGCTACGCTTCCTTTACTTGTAGAATCGATCGATAATGTAGCCGACATAGTCGTTTCAAGATCTGAAGCCGAAACGGTCAACTCATTGTTGTTTAGTTCAAATAAAAAGTTGTCTAAAATAGGCAACGTATTATTGCTATTGATTACACTACCTAAAACTTGTAATTGCTTTAATAAGTACGAACTCGATACTATAAATTTCATCTGTTTTGTTTTATTTTTTGATGCACCTTTGAGTAAATAAAGGTCTAAATATACGGATTACAAATATATCTTAAACTATCCAAAGTATTACATTTTTTTATTAACATCTATTTGCTGTATTTTCTTTTTCTAATAAAAGTAAAAGCAAATCCAAAAATTAATAAAATAAGAATTGGAACTCCGATAGTTATGAATTGTGTAAAAGTATAACTTTCATAAACTTTTTCTTTGTCCAATAAAGGCAGTTCAACGTCCTTACTTCTAATGTTAATAAGTCCTGTGTCATCAAGAAGGTAATTGATACAATTCATGATGAAGTCTTTGTTGTCATACAATTGGCCAGTTCTTTGGTCGTAACCTAATTCAACTGGCATCATATTTTTGTCCAATTGATTTCTAGCCAAATCTCCGTCAGCAATCACAATCATTTTATTAGGTTTTCCTTGTGCTGTAAAAGAATTGTCTTTGAAAGGCAAAACTCTATTCTCAAAAGCCGAATGGAAAGAACCTTCCAATAAAACAGCAAGCGGTTTGTTTCCTTTATTCAAATAATCTTGTGGAGTTGTTTTCTCCGTAACCATATTCAGGTTCACTTCAGTTGGCGTTCCGATAGTTTTGGAATATTGAGAAGATTGCAGTAAAACCGTTTTCTTAATTCCGTTTTTCAAAGTATCGATTGGGTTTGCAAAATCGAATTTAATTCCGCCCAGATTTTTAACGATCGGATGCTGGCTTGTCGGATAAACTTGAGGAGCAAATTTCCAGATAAAATCTTGATATTGTGTCGCGCTTCCTTGTTCGCCAGTTGCCAGTTTTATTGGGCTTCCTTGTTCGTCTTTAATCAAATCAGGATTAATTCTAAATCCGTATTTGAAAAACATGTCGTTTAGGTTTAGATCTCTCGGATAAGCCAAAGTTGCCCCCATCTCATTGTACAGACTATCCATGTCTGCAGCCGCCTGATCGATTAGCCAAAGCGTTTTTCCGCCATTCATAATAAACTGATCCAGAACTTCTTTTTCTTCGTCTGAGAATTTTTCTGTTGGTTTAGAAATAATCGCTAAATCGTATTTTTTAAGCGCATTTAAAGTTCCGTTTGGATCTTTTGCAACCGAATCTAAAGTAAAAGGTCCGATATAATAGCTTTCTTTAACCTGCATCAGCATTTTAGCGATATGAATTTCTTTCAATTCGCCGTTTCCTCTTAAAATAGCAACTTTTTTCTGCTTGTTTTTAGTGATTTTATTGATAGCATCAGCGATGGAATATTCTAAATGCTGGATAGATCCCATTACTTTTTGCGTAGTTGAAGCGCCCATTATATTTTTTAATAATGGAATATTAACTTCTTTGTTGTTGTAAACCGCAACTGCCCAAGGAAAAACCATTGCTTGAGATTGTTTTCCTTTATCGTCAACCGTAATGTTTATTGGCGTTAAACCTTTCTGGAAAAGTGATTTTGTCAATTCTTCGCTTTCGTCTTCATTTTCTAACGGATCAACAAATTCGAAAACAATATTTTTATTATAAGCTTGGAATTCTTCTAATAATTGTTTGGTTTCTTGCTGCAAACGTCTAAAATCGGCTGGAAGATCTCCTTCCATATAAATCTTTATAGAAAGCGGATTCTGAACTTGTTTTAGAATTCCTAATGAAGTTGGAGATAAAGTATAACGTTTGTCTTTTGTTAAATCAAAACGATGAAAAAATATGGTTCCAAGTACATTTAAAACAACTAAAATAAAAATAGTGATGCCTAATGTCTTTAAATTATGTTTTGTAGAGAGTTTCATTAAGCTTTATAAGATTTTAATTGGTAAACAGTAAAAGACAAGAAAGCAATTGCAATGCTTAAAAAGTAAATAATATCGCGAGTATCAATTACGCCTCGACTCATACTTTTAAAGTGATTTTGCATTCCGAAAGCTGAAATAAAACCATTTGATCCTGGGATTAGTGAACTCAATCCTTCAAAACCAAAATAGAAGAAAAAGCATAAGAAAACGGCAATAATAAAAGCCACAATCTGATTTTCTGAAAGGGTAGAAGTAAATATTCCGATTGATGAATAAGAAGCAATTAAAAACAATAATCCAAAGTAAGAACCAATGGTGCTTCCCATATCAATATTGCCTTCTGGCGAACCTAAATCTGAAATTACTTTCACGTAAATCAAAGTTGGAACGATGGCTAAAATAATCAGCAAAAATGAACCAAAAAATTTACCATTTACGATTTCCCAGATTGATAGAGGTTTTGTCAATAACAATTCTAAAGTTCCTTGTTTTTTTTCGTCAGAGAAACTTCTCATAGTTACCGCTGGGATTAAGAAAATTAAAATCCAAGGTGCCAATGTGAAAAACGGAGTTAAATCGGCATAACCTGTTTTTAGAATATTATAATCTCCTTCAAAGACCCATAAAAATAGTCCGTTGCTAATTAAGAAAATCGCAATGACCAAATAGCCAATAGGAGAACCAAAAAAGGATTTTATTTCTCGTAAAATGATTGATTTCATGTATAACGTTTATTCGTTTATTTGTTTAATCGTTTAATCGATTATTTTTTTTTGTTTCATGTTTCACGTTTCAAGTTGCTTTACTTTGTGTTTGTTTTTAACCGCAAAGGCGCAAAGTTTAACGCAAAGTTTTTATTCAAAGTTTTGCGGTTAAATTCGTTCCAATTCTCCGTTCCAATATTAACTTGAAACCTTAAACTTGAAACTATTTTAAACTAACTAATTTGTCAACGCTCCACGCTTCTGGTTTTGCATTGAATAGTTTCTTTGTAAAATTCCAAACGGTATTAAAAAGTTCAGAATTTCTATAATTTTCCAAATCGGCTTCGGTTTCCCAATAGCTGTAAGTGAAAAAGATGCATTTATCATTTTTGTCCTGATACAATTCTAAAAAACGATTTCCCTCAGCATTTCGTATTTTCTCTTTCACAGATTCAAAATTTTCCAGAAAATCAGGAATTTTTTCTTCGTGAAAACTCATTTTTACTATTCTTACGAACATCTTAATTATTTTAGATTTTAGATTGCAGATTTTAGATTTTTTGAATGCCTAAAGTCTTACAGGTGCGCAAAAATACCAAAATAGATTGTTGTTTTAAATAAAAATTAAAATATATTAATGAGATGTTTTTAGGTGCATTTTTGTCATTTCGACGTAAGGAGAAATCACACGCGGGATTCAACAAAGATTGGAACTCAACTATTAGGAATTCCTAGTATGATTCCTCGTTAGGAATGACAAACTAGACGGAAATCTAAAATCTGCAATCTAAAATCTAAAATGTTTTTTAAGAAAACTTAATCGTAATCACATCACGATAATTCAATCCTAGCAAACTATTTGCAGAACCAACTTTAGTAGGATTGCTTCTAAAAATGGCGATTTCAAGGTAACCAGCTTCGTTAAAAATAGCCAGTTTTTCTCCTTCATAAGTTTTGATAGGATATTTATCAGAAGTGGCAATTGCCGAATAATTTGGCAGAATCGTTTTAATGCTTTTTGGTTTCATTACAATTTCATACGGACGACCGCGCGATATTTCTAAAAATTGCTTTTTAGAAATATTCGTAACCACGTTTCCGAAATGGTCAATGTAAATGATGTTTCCTTTTATCGAGTTTCCATCATCAGCTACAAGCGCTTGCAGTTCGGTTGCTTCTTTAATAGACGGAATTTCTTTTCCAATTACATTCAGTAATCCGCCTTTAGATAAATGCGAAGCAACTTGAATAAAAATATCCAAATCTGTAGCTTCAATAGGAAAACGATCGTGAATATTGATCGCTACAATTTTCTGCGGAACGATTTTCTGCGTAAGCATGCTTAAAATTCCGTTATCGGCGCAAATAAAGTAGTGATCATTCCATTGCATAGCAATATGCTGGTTCTCTTTATTGCGTTCGATATCCACACCAATAAGATGCACGGTGCCTTTTGGAAAGCTCATATAGGCAGCTCCAATAATGTAACTTGCTTCGGCGGTATTAAAGGGATCAATGTCATGAGAAATGTCAACGATTTGAACCTCTGAATTTTCAGAAAGTATTTTACCCTTCAGCGACCCCACAAAGTGATCTTTTAAGCCGTAGTCTGTAGTAAGGGTAATTATTGACATAATTTTGTTTATAACTATTGATAGTATTTAAATCTAAATTTCATTAAATTTGAGAAATGCAAAGCTAATAATAGTAAACACAAATTGAAAGAAAGAAAAGACAATTTGTAATTTTTAAAGCATTTGCAAGTTACAATATTCAAAAACAAAGATTTAAGTTTAAGAAACAAAAAACTGAAAACTGCGACAGAATACTGTGACCTAAAAGTGACCCGACAACCACTAAATATTAAAAGGAATTTTTAATTTAAAACTACTTCATTTGAACGAAAGAATAATCGAGCTAGTAGATATTGCACCAAAAGAATTTTGGGGCGCGCAGGACAGCCATTTAGAAATCATTAAAAAGTATTACCCGAAGCTTAAAATCGTAGCGCGAGGGACAACTTTAAAAGCATTTGGCGAAAAAGAAGTTTTAGACGAATTCGAAAAAAGATTTCAAAGATTAATGCTTCATTTTACACGTTACAATAATATCGACGATAATGTAATTGAGCGTGTAATAATGAGTGATGGTCAAGAAGAAAAAAGAGCTTACGATCATGACAAAATCTTAGTTCATGGTGTTGGCGGTAAGATTATCAAGGCAATGACACCAAATCAGCAATTGCTGGTTGATACGATCAAGAAAAACGATATGGTCTTTGCTATTGGTCCTGCTGGAACCGGAAAAACGTATACCGGTGTCGCTATGGCGGTTAAAATGCTTAAAGATAAAGAAGTAAAAAGGATCATTCTAACACGTCCTGCAGTAGAAGCTGGTGAAAATCTTGGTTTTCTTCCTGGGGATATGAAAGAAAAGCTCGATCCTTACATGCAACCGCTTTATGATGCGTTGCGTGACATGCTTCCGAACGAAAAATTAGAGGATTATATTTTGAAAGGAATTATTCAGATTGCGCCCCTTGCTTTTATGCGCGGACGTACGTTGGATAATGCTTTCGTAATTCTTGATGAAGCACAAAACACCACACACTCGCAAATGAAAATGTTTTTGACTCGTATGGGTAAAAACGCCAAATTTATGATTACGGGTGATCCTGGACAGGTCGATTTGCCAAGAAGAACTATTTCTGGTCTTAAAGAAGCTATTTTGGTTCTAAAAGACATTGAAGGTATCGGTATTATTTATCTTGATGATAAAGATATCGTACGCCACAGATTGGTTAAAAAGGTTATCGATGCTTACAAGCAAATTGAGAATCACGATTGATACTTTTTTTAGTGAAATGTTAAATGTAAATCGTGAAATGTGTTTTAACATTTATTAATATTCGTTTTGTACGTTTTATAAAAAGGTGCAAAACGAATATTTTTTTTTAAAAAGATTTTTTGAAATTTTATATATGAAAAAAAGTGGCTTAATATTTCTATTGTTGATTTGCATAATTTCATGTAAAAAGGAACAATCTATATAAAAAAGAAAAACCTAAAAATAAATTTCTTGGTACCTGGTATGATACAGAATATGTAATCCCCAATAAAACAAAATTAAAAATAATAAAGACAGCACATTTGTATATACCGCAAGAGGTTGCGATTGGGGAACATTTTCTAAAGGAAAGTGGAAATCTAAAGGAGATTCTATCGAATTAACTAGCAGTAAAATGGATACTTGCTATAGTGCTTTTCCTTTTATTGATTGTGGTTTTTATTAGAGGAAAGATAAAAAACGAATGGTAACAGTTTTAAATTGTAAACCAGACATGGAAAGAGATTTTTGTGTATTTACAAAAGAAGTGTTTTACATTAAAAATGATTCGTTGATTTATAAAATAAAGGATACAGCATGTTCTGATAATTTGAGGATTAAATTTGCTAAAACACCAAAAATCAGAAAACAGTAAAACTATTTTTTTTCTAAAATAGAAGAGGAAATAGATTTAAAGATATTTCACGAAATAGTTAAATAAATAATAAACTTGCCTTATTTTAAGCTTTCAAACTTGTTAAACTTTGGTCTTACGAGCTTAAAGCCGTAAATTTGCAATTATACCTATTTGATTATTAATATGACAAAACTTAAAAATATAAAAGTTGTAGTAAGTGACCTTGACGGAACTTTACTCAACCCACAACACAGAATATCAGATTATACCAAATCAATTTTTCAAGAACTTCACAATCAAGGTTACCTAATTGTGGTAGCTACAGGCCGTCATCATTTGGATGCAATGGGAATTATCGACAAACTAGAAATTCCAGTTTATTTGGTAAGTTCAAACGGAGCTCGAATTCATTCGCCAAATAAAGAAGAACTTTTTTCCTTTAATTTGGATAGCGATGTCGTGAAAGCAGCTTTAAACGTAGAAATCGATCCAGAAATTACAGTCGTTTTATTTAAAGAAAATGTTTGGCAAACTAATAAATGGAATGAAAAATTAAATGCTTTTCAAGAGGAATTAAAATATCATCCAGAATTGGTAGATTATAAAACGCTTGAAGATTTTTCATCAATTAAAATTTTCTTCTCTTGTCCAGATCACGAGAAATTAGTGAAATTAAAAGATGAAGTTTTAGCCAATTCTTCAGAACATTTGCACCACGCTTTCAGCTTGCCAACTTGTTTAGAATTTATGGATAAATCTATTGATAAAGCCGTTTCTATTGAAAGAGTTTTAGAAAAAGAAGGCTTTACTTTAAAAGAAGCAGTTTCTTTTGGAGACGGTTACAATGATGTTCAAATGCTTTCTGCTTCAGGAAAAGGACTTATTATGGGTAATGCACCAGCTTCGCTAAAAGAAGAGCTTTCCCATTTAGAAGTAATTCAAACCAATGCAGAAGATGGAGTAGCAAGATATATAGCGTCTAAAATTTTAGATAAAGAATTTGCAACAACCTAATTTAGAATGTTTTATATTCAGTTTGTTGCTGAATAACAAATAATAGTTATTTTTATAAGAGCTAATTCACAGAGAGTTAGCTCTTATTTTTTTTAACCTTAATTATGTAACCATGAAAAAATTTTTACTTCAAGTAGAACGAAATTGTATTTCGGGAGCATTGCTTTTATTACCGCTTTTAGTTTTTTTTATTTTACTGGGAAAAGTTTGGAAGTTCTTCCAGAATTATGGAGAAAAATTTGCTCACTTTCTCCGTTTAGATTTGGTTTTGGGAAAATATGCAACTGATATTGCTGGCGGAATTATTTTAGTGGTTTTAATTTATTTCAGTGGTTTTCTAATGCGCTTAGCTGTTTTAAAACGATTTACAAATTGGATAGATGAAAAATTAATGATTTTTTTGCCAGGTTACGAAAAAAATAAAAAAGAAGCTGAAGAAAAATTACTTAAAAGAAATAGCAAACCAAAGCCAAGTACAGATTTACCAATTTTATTTAAAAATGGAAACTTTTGGCAACCCGCACGCTTAATAGAAGAAAATGAAAACGGAACAGCAGTTATTTTTGTCCCCAATGCTCCAGCACACGATCACGGACAAATTTTAATAGTGCAATCGGGAGATTTTAAAAAGCTCACGGAGACTACACTTGGCAGTTTAGACGACTCGATAAAATCATTTGGCAAAGGAATTTTAGACTTTAAATAATTTGGAAAAATTGAACTGATATTTTCTTTGTTTGCTCTCTCAAATAGTTTTAAATTTGCAATCATTAAAAACAACACACACAACCAAAAGGATAATGAGTAATACAATCACAACTACAAATTTTAATTTCCCGAACCAGAAATCAGTTTACCGCGGAAAAGTTAGAGAAGTTTATAATATTAACGATGAACTTTTAGTAATGGTGGCTACCGATAGACTTTCGGCTTTTGATGTAGTTTTGCCAAAAGGAATTCCATACAAAGGACAAATATTAAATCAGATTGCAACAAAATTCATGGAATTGACGCAAGATATCGTTCCAAACTGGTTGATTGCAACTCCAGATCCAAACGTTGCTGTTGGACATTTGTGCGAGCCATTTAAAGTAGAAATGGTAATTCGCGGTTATTTGTCAGGACACGCAGCTCGTGAATATGCAGCTGGAAGAAAACAAATCTGCGGCGTAGCAATGGCAGAAGGTTTAAAAGAAAATGACAAATTTCCTGAGCCAATTATCACGCCAACTACAAAAGCTGATAATGGTTCTCATGACGAAGATATTTCTCGCGAAGATATTTTAGCAAAAGGAATTGTTTCTGAAGAAGATTATTTAGTTTTAGAAAAATATACTCGTGCTTTATTTCAAAGAGGAACTGAAATCGCTGCAAAACGCGGTTTGATTTTAGTAGATACAAAATACGAATTCGGAAAAACAAAAGATGGTGTTATTGTTTTAATTGACGAAATCCATACTCCAGATTCTTCTCGTTATTTCTACGCTGAAGGTTATGCTGAAAGACAAGAAAAAGGAGAGGAGCAAAAACAATTATCTAAAGAGTTTGTTCGTCGTTGGTTGATTGAAAATGGTTTCCAAGGAAAAGACGGACAGGAAATTCCTAATATGACAGATGAATACATCGAATCTGTTTCTGAAAGATATATCGAATTGTACGAGAATATTTTAGGAGAGAAATTTGTAAAAGCTGATATTGACAATATTGATCAACGTATTGAAAAAAACGTATTAGATTACCTTTCTTCAAAATAGTACTTTCGGGTTTAAACGAACTATTTAAACCATGAATTTTATAACGAAAAAAAATGCCCTGTTAGTTTGTTTTGCTACAGGGCATTTTCTTTTTTCGCAAATTGATAAAAAGGCGACAAAAGAAACTAAAAACCTGTATCAGAATTTAAAAACCATTTCTAAAAAAAATATTCTATTCGGACATCAGCATGCGCTTGAATACGGACACGGATGGAGCAATGAACCTAATCGTTCAGACGTAAAGTCGGTTACGGGTTCACATCCAGCAGTTGTTGGCATTGATTTTAGCGATTTTTCGGGTCGATCTAAAGATCAAATTGAGAAGGCAAAAGAAGTTTTAAGAAAGTATGTAATTGATACTTATGAAAGAGGTGGAATTACAACGGTTTCTTGGCATTTTAATAATCCAGCTTCTGAAGGAGGATTTTATTGGAAAGACGGAATTTCCACAGCTTCAATGTCTTTGATAAAACCTGGCGGTTTGTACCACGAACAATACAAAGAAATTTTAAAAACTATTGCCGATTTTGCTCATTCCGTAAAAGCAAAAGATGGTAAACTTTCTCCAATGATTTTTAGGCCTTTTCATGAGTTTGATGGAGATTGGTTTTGGTGGGGAAAATCACATACTTCTCGAGAAGATTTTATTGCTGTATGGCAATTTACAGTTTCGTATTTAAAAGATACTTTGGGAGTTCACAATTTTTTGTATGCTTTTTCCCCAGATAATAGATTCAATTCTAAAGAAGAATATTTAGAACGTTATCCAGGGGATAATTTTGTAGATATGTTGGGTATGGATGATTATGGAGATTTTGGTAGAGATGGAAAGTATGATCTAGAAGCTGGCTTGAAAAAATTAAAAATATTTTCGGATTTGGCCATTAAAAAGAAAAAACTGGCTGCGTTTACCGAAACAGGTTTAGAATCAATTCCTAATGAAAAATGGTGGACAGAGGTTTTGCTGAAAACTTTAAAATCTGAAAATTTGCAATTGGTTTATGTTTTAGTTTGGCGGAATGATACTTTAAGTTCGACGCATTATTACGCGCCTTTTCCTGGACAGGTTAGTGAAGAAGATTTTATAAAATTCTACAAAGATCCTTTTACATTATTTCAGATAGACTTAAACAATATTTACAGTAAAAAGTTTAAAATGTAGTTCATTTTAAACTAATTAGAAAGCGCAATTCGGAATAATCTGAATTGCGCTTTTTTATTTTTTTTTCATTTTTAACGCAACCTAATTGGTTTTTGAATCGTCTAAAGAGTAAATCATCATAATCATCAATCATTTAATAAACAATCATCATGAAAAAAGCAGTTATTATTTTAGGAGTTTTTCTCTTTTTCGGAAATGCATCAATTGCATCAAATTTCAATTTTAAAAAGAACAATCAAGTTGAATTTTCAGTTTATGGAAAATCGCCATTGCATCTTGCAATTAGTAAAGGTGATGTTGAAGCTGTAAAGAAATTTATTCTGTACGGAACCAATATCAATAAAATGGTAAATAATATGACGCCTTTAATGGTTGCAGCAAGATTTAATCATTGTGAGATTATTAAACTTTTGCTTGCCAATGGAGCAGATTCATCAATTGAAAACTCACATGGATTTACCGCTTTGCGCTATGCGGAGTATGCTAAAGCAACAGATTCTATATTGATTTTGAATGTAATTAAAGAAAATCGCAAGAGTAGTAAATAGAAAACTAAAGTGTAATTCAGTAATTTTTTTGAATTACACTTTTAAAATATTATTCCATTTTATCTTTTAAATTTTCTAGACCTTTCTGTAAATCGTTTCCAATCATTTGGTCCATTTTAAGCATAGGAAGCATAATATTTGTAGGATAAGGAATAATTCCGCTGATTCCCCATTTTACTTTGGTTTGATTACTAGAAATAGGTTCTGTAGACATGAAACCAACTGCAGTGTCTTCCATTGGTTTCTTAAAGCGAAGAGCAAAATTCAAACGTCTGTTTTCTGTTATTTTTGTAATTTCTTGTTCGCCAACTCCAACTTCTTTTACATTACTTTCCCAAGAAGAAACAGAGCCAACTGCACCGTCAGTACCTTTATAAGTCACTTTCATTTTCGGATCCATATTGGCCCAAACGCTAAATTCGTTTTGGTTTTTTAATGATCTAACATATTTAAAAATACTATCAGCAGGTTTGTTAATCGTAATTTCTCTCTCAACTGAATATTCCTTGGGCATAAAATAAGCTGTAATTAAGACCGCTAAAATAAATAGAATTGAAATGACTAGTAATCTTTTAATAAAAATCATGGTTTTTTGTTTTAAGGTTAATAGTTTTTGAATTGTTATTTCTCTGCTAAGTACTGTGTTTTCGAGCTCTTAGATGATTCTGTTATGTCTTTGATATTGAATTGTGTACTAAAATTAAAAAAATAATTGGGAGTTTAGAATAATATTGATTTTAAAAAGATTGAAAAAAAATAAGATTTATTGTAACATTTTCTGTTTTTAGTAGTCTATTAGAGAGAAACCGTGGATTTGGTAACATTAAGATCTTTAAATTATGTATTTATTAAGTAACTGTTAACAATAGGTTAAAACAAGGTACTTTGTAATGCATAATACGAAAATTAGTATTACTTTTACATGGAATTTAAAATCATCATCAATCATTTAACAACAATCAATTATTATGAAAAAATCAGTTATTTATTTAGGATTAGCCTTAGTAACATTTGGAAATGTAGCAGTGGCTTCAAATGGAAATTCATTTGGAAAAAATCAGGTAGAATTAGGAAGCTATGCAGCAAATCCTTTGAATGTTGCTATTAGCAAAGGAGATATTGATACAGTAAAAAAGTTTATTGAATACGGAGCAGATGTAAATGAAATGTCAGACGACGAGCTTACACCATTAATGATTGCAGCAAGATACAATAAGCATGAAATTATAAAGCTTTTATTGGCTAATGGTGCACGTCATACTGAAAAAAATGAAAAAGGGTATACTGCATTAAAATATGCACAGTTATCAAATGCTACAGAATCGATTGCGATTTTGAAAGATTTGAAATAACAGTTTAAAAGTTTTGAGTTAGTGAACAAATGACCTTTCTGAGCAAAAGGTCATTTTTTTTGCTTTAGAATTAAGTTTGTAAAACAAAGAAGCATCATTTTGAAAATGATGCTTCTCCTTTTTTAAATCCCAACAAATTGATTTAAAACTAAAAAATTTAATTGCTATTCTATTGGCACATGTTTTTTTCTGTTGAATACCCAGAATAAAATTGGAAATACCAATAAGGTTAAGACAGTGGCAGTCATTAAACCTCCAATAATTACAATGGCAAGTGGTTTTTGGGATTCTGATCCAATTCCTGTAGAGATCGCAGCAGGCAATAATCCGATTGAAGCCATTAAAGCTGTCATAACTACTGCTCTTGTTCTAGCTTTAACTCCTCTAAAAATAGATTCTTCGAGCGAATATTTTGCTTTCAAATTGTGATGGAATTCAGATATTAGAATAACGCCATTTTGAATACAAATACCAAGAAGTGCAATAAAACCAACACCAGCTGAAATTCCAAAATTCATTCCAGTAATATGAAGCGCTATAATTCCACCAATAATAGCAAAGGGAACGTTCGCCAAAACAAGAAGAGAATCTTTAAAGTTTCCGAACAAAATAAATAACAGAACAAAAATTCCAATTAAACTAATCGGAACAACTTGTGCCAAACGCGCACTTGCACGAACTTGATTTTCAAACTCCCCTGTCCATCCTGTTGTATATCCAGCAGGAAGTTTCAATTCATTTACTTTTGATTGCGCTTCGGCAATTGTACTTCCTAAATCTCTATCACGTACAGAGAATTTTACCCCAATAAAACGTTTTGTATTATCTCGGTAAATAAATGCTGGACCTGTAATAGTCTTAATGTCGCAGATTTCTTTTAAAGGAATTTTAATTCCGCTAATGGTTGGAACTTTGATTTCCTCCAAATCTTTTTCGTCTTTTCTATATTCTTTAGAAAAACGAACACGAACATCAAATTTCTTTTCATCTTCGTATTTTTCAGTAGCAGTTTTTCCGCCAAAAGCCAATTCTAAAACTGCTTGTGCATCACTTAAGGTAACGCCGTAAGCCGCCATTTTTTCGCGATCCAGAATAACACTGATTTCAGGCTGACCAACATTTCTTAAAATACCAGCATCCTTAATACCTGGAATATTTTTAATCTTAGCTAAAACTTCATTTGCCAACTGATCTAGTTTGTTTAAATCGTCTCCATAAATCTTGACAGCATTTGAAGCTTTAAATCCTGCTACTGATTCGGCAACGTTATCAATTACAGGTTGCGAATAATTATACGTAATTCCTTGATGTACTTTTAGTTTTTTATCCATTTCATTAATAAGTTCATCCATAGAAATTTTACGTTTCCATTCTTTTTGCGGAATCAAGTCCACTTGCAGCTGGATAAATCCAAAACCATTTGGGTCGGTTCCGTCATTGCTTCGTCCGGTTTGAGATAATACTTTTTTGACCTCTGGAAAGCCTTCTAAATCTTTTCTAATTATTGCTGCTGTTTTTACACTTTCGGGTAGAGAAGTGCTCATCGGTAATTCTGCAGTTACCCATAGCGCACCCTCATTTAACTGTGGTAAAAACTCTGTTCCTAAAAAGCCTGCAGAAAAGAAAACTGCTGCTAATAATGCTGTGGAAGCAATTAATGTTTGAATTTTATGTTTAAAAGTCCATTTGAAACCTTTGCCCACAATTCTATCCCAGAAGTTCACAAACGGGTTGTGTTTTTCTTTTACATTTTTATTCAATAGAATATGAGAAAGAACTGGTACCAAAGTCAATGTAAAAATAAGCGCTCCTAACAATGCAAAGCCTAGTGTGAAGGCTAGAGGAGAGAACATTTTTCCTTCTACTTTCTGAAAAGAGAAAATGGGAAGTAAAGCTGTAATAATAATCAATTTTGAAAAGAAAATAGCTTTCCCCATTTCTGTTCCTGTTTTCTTGATTAAGCTTCCTTTGGCTATTTTGTTAAATTTTTCCATTCCCAACTGATGCGCTCGATGATCTAAGACTACAAATAAACCTTCAACCATTACAACAGCCCCATCAATGATAATTCCGAAATCGACAGCTCCTAAACTCAATAAGTTGGCGCTCATTCCCATCATTTTAAGACACAAAAAGGCAAATAATAACGAAAGCGGAATTACAATTGAAACAGTAAAAGTGGTTCTCCAATCAGCCATAAAAAGAAATACGACACAGGTAACCAGAATAATACCTTCAAATAAATTGTGCATTACAGTTTCGGTCGTAAAATTCATCAGATTATCACGATCGTAAAAAGTTTCAATTTTTATGTCTTTTGGAAGAACATTATCATTAAGATCTTTAATTTTTGCTTTTATTAACGCAAGAGTTTCTTGCGGATTTTCGCCTTTTCGCATTACCACAATACCTTCAACGGCATCGTCATTATTTCCAAGACCGGTTTGCCCAACTCTTGGCATCGAACTTTCGTAAACATCTGCAAGATTTTTAACTAAAATAGGATTTCCAGCAGCATCGTCTACAATAATATTTCCTATGTCTTCTTTCGACTTTAATAAACCAACACCACGAACGACAAATGCTTGTCCGTTTTTTTCAATAACATCACCACCAACGTTTAAGTTTCCAGCATTTACGGCATTATAAACCTGTAATGGCGTAATATTATATTTAGCCAATTTAATAGGGTCAACACCAACTTCATACGTTTTAGTCTGTCCTCCAAAAACATTTAAATCAGCAACTCCTGGAAGAGAACGTAGCTGTTTGTCTATAACCCAGTTTTGATAAGTTAATAGTTCTCTACTATCTCTGCTGTCACTTTTTACAATATATCTAAAAATTTCTCCTGTCGGACCGTAGGGTGGTTGTACATCTGGTTCTACATCATCTGGAAGCGAGACATTTTTAAGTAAATTATTTACTTGAAAACGGGCAAAAGTATCATCGACACCATCATCAAAAATAATTTTGATTACCGATAATCCAAACATGGTAATGCTTCGAACACTTGTTTTTTTCTGAACAGAGTTCATGGAAATTTCAATTGGAGAAGTAACGAAGCGTTCCACTTCTTCGGCACTTTTTCCATTCCATTGCGTGATGATAATAATTTGTGTATTGGTAACGTCTGGAAAGGCGTCAATAGGCATGTTTTTAAACGAAATAAATCCAGCAACAGCCAATAACCCAACCCAAAAGAAGGTAAATGCTTTGTTCTTTAAAGAGAAAGCGATAATGTTTTTTATGAATTTGTTCATGTCTTAATTATTTAAAGCACCATAAATAAACAGCTGATTGTTTGTGATTACTTTTTCATTTTCTTTTAATCCACTTGAAATATATGTGGTGTCGCCAACAACTCTGTATACTTCAACTTGTCTTGTTTCTATGTTATTTCGGTCTTTAAACACTACAACAAAATTTTTGCTTTTGTCAAAAACAATAGCTTTACTAGGTACGGCTATCATCATCTGATTTTCATTAAAAGATAATTTAATGTTGGCATTCATATCAGGTTTAAGCATGTAATCAGGATTGCTCAATTTTATTCTTGCTTGCATTGCTTTCGTTTCAGGATCAATCACATTGTAAATTTTATCTACTTTTCCATGAAAGGTTTTGTCTGGATAACTTAAAGTGGTAACTGCCGCCGTAGTTCCTAGTTTTACTTTATTAATATCAATTTCATTAATATTTGCCATTGCCCAAACTTCACTAATTTCGGCAATATCAAATATGTTTTCAGAACGGTCATTACGCAAAAGCATATCTTGATTGATGCTTTTTTGAATAATAAACCCACTTATCGGCGCCGTTACTTCGTAAATAGATCCAGCTTTTATATTATAAATTTTATATGTTTCCTGAATTTTGCTTAATTGCGACTGCGCTTTATTTACTTCAGATTTTGCCTGAAGAACATCGCTTTCAGAATTTAATTTTCCATCAAATAGCTCTTGTGCTACTTTTAAGTTGTTTTTTGCCACTAGCAAATCACTTTTAGCATCGATCGATTGTTTTTCAAAATCGGCTACATCGGTACTCTTTATCGTTGCTAGAACTTGTCCTTTTTTTACATAATCACCAAGTTCAACGTTTACTTTCATTACATTTCCGCCAACTAAGGGGTAAACATCGATCATTTTATTATCGTCTGCCGTAATTTTTCCATAAAAACTAAGCTCATTTTTTAGCGGTTGCGTCGTAGCATCAGCGGTTGTAGTAGTTTTTAACATTTCGTTACTTATAACGAAAGAGGTATTCGTTTCGGGATTATCGGCTTCTTTTTTGCAGCTTACTAGAGATAGACTTACAATTGTGATTCCTATGAATAGTGTATGTTTCATTTCTTTGCTTTTTTAAAATAGATCTTTGTTGATGGTACTGTTTAATTCTTCGCCTGCTATTACCACTTTTTTCTTTAATTCGTTTAACTGAATTATCGCTTGATTGTAGCTTTCCATAAAATCGGTAAATTCGAGAAGACTTACATTTCGTTTTTGAAAGTTCGTTAGCATTCCATTATAAACTGCTTCAAAATCCGAGTTTACAGTAGGTTTAATCACGCTATAGTTTTGTCTTGACTCGTCCCATTTTGTCCAAGCTGAAGTGATTTCTGTTTGAAGCTGTAACTCAAAATTCTGTTTTTCAACTTTAGATTGTTCTAAAATAGTTTGAGCATATTTAATGTTTCCTTTGTTTTTATTCCATAGAGGCAACGGAATTGCAACATTAAGATTTGCTTCGTTATTAAAAGCCCCGCTTCGCTGATCGTAATTTGCTCCCACAGTAATGTCAGGAATAGAAAGCGATTTTTGCAGTTTTACATTCAGTTCATTAGCATCAATTTCTTTTTGTTTAGCTAAATAATCTGGTCGGTTAGCAATGGCTTGTTCTTCAAAGTTTTTAAGATCAAAGTCAATTACTTTTAAATATTTGTTCGAATCGTCTTTGCTAACTATAGGAACTACATTTTCTGTTTCATTCAACAGTAATTTTAAATTCGCCTGTTCTTCAATATTGTTATTTACAACTTCCAGTCGTTCATTTTTAAAATTAAGATACAGCGACTGCAGACGAACAACATCCTTTAGCGGGATATTTCCTTTTTGTGCTTGAACGGAATAGGAATTAATCAGGTTTTCGATATGAGCCAGCTGCTTATCGGTATTCTCAAGATTTTTAGTGTTGTAATAAACAGTGTAAAAGCTCTTTCGCAATTGAAACTTCAAAGTACGTAATAAGTCATTAAATTGAAGCTCTGCCAACTGTGCATTAGATTGAGCAAGTTTAACTTCATTACGTTTTTTACCTCCAAGATAAATAAGTTGCTCAATACCAAATACTTTCTGACCATCTTTACCAATATCGAAGAACTTATCCCTCTCTGGGTTATAAGCATTCAATTCGGCACTGATCACCGGATTATCCCAAATACGAGCTTGAATTGTTAAAGCTTTTGAGGCGTCGATGTTATATTGCGATGCCAGTAAAAATAAATTCTTTTTTAAGAATTGGCTTTCACAGTCTTGAAGGGTGAGTGTTTTTTGTGCTATTGCAGCCTGACTTAAAACTGCAAATAACAGCAATGCGAATAACTTTTTCATTGTATTAATTTAGGATTATACAAATATGCTATCAACAGGCTTTAGGGGAGCTTAAAATCTACCTTAAAAATAGCTTAAAAAAGTTTATAAATCGAAAAATAATTGAAATAAATTCGTGTTAATATTTGGAATTGAGTAGGTTATGTTTGCTTTGTGAACTGTCAAAATACGATGTACAATTCGTAAGCCAAGTCCAAAACCTGAAGTTTTTTTTGAGTTTTGCCCACGCATAAAAGGTTCAAAAAGGCTTTTTTGTTCCTCTTCGCTTAAAGTGCTTCCTGTATTTGATACAGAAATTATAAGATGATAATGATCTGTGCTTATTTTTACTTTCGCTTGCTTATCATCAGAGTAAATGTAGGCATTCTTTAATATGTTAGTTAAAGCAATTTCTAAGAGATTTTTATTTCCCTTTATTTCTAATGCAGTATCCAAATCATCGCTTTCCTCCATTTCAAAAAGAATAACAAAATCTGGAAACGTTTTGTTGATTTTTTCGATAGAAGAAAATAATATTTCATCTAGACGTTGAATTTCGTTACTCTCATTATTTCTATTGTCAATTTTTGAAAGAATGAGTAACGAAGTAATTAGTTCGCCTAAATGATTAACATCAGTTAATATGTTTCTTAAAAAAGAACTGTTTTTTGGCTGAATTTCTGGATCAGCAATAGCATTTTCAATCTGAGAAGTCATTCTAGAAAGAGGCGTCCTTAATTCATGGGAGGCATGAGCAGTAAATTCTTTTTGTTTTTGGTACGAAAGTTCAATTCGATCCATCATAAAATTAAACTCATTAGCAAGCAGATCTACTTCATTTTTAGTGTTTTTGGATGCAATTCTAGAATCAAGATTGTTCTCGTTAATATTTTTAATTTTTTGGTGAAAAGCATTCAAAGGATTCATTGCTTTTTTTACAGTGAAAGAAGTAATAACCCAGCATACGCAAGTGAAAAAGATGTAAGATATAATTAAAGTATAGCGGAGAAAAAGCAATTTCTTTTTACCATAATCATCAGTTGCCGATATTAAAGCATAAAAATCTTTGTCGTTTGTATCATAAAAAACGCCATATACTTCGTAATCTCCCTGCTGTTTGAAAAAGGTTTTGTTCTTTTTTAAATATTTTAGGTCATCAACAGACCAATTGATTTTAGCATCATCGATACTGCTGTAGATTAACTTATAATTGGAATCAAAAACCAAAGTTTTTTCATCATAGAGTTTGTTAATCGAATTTTGATCAATAATTTTAAGAAGCTGATTGTCGACTTGCTTTACATTTACTAGCAATTTTATGTTAGACAGCGCTTTAACTTCTAGACGGTCGCGAAACTCTTCTTTTCGATAATTAGAATATAAAATGAATATCACTGTGGAAGCCAATCCAAAAAGGATGGTAAACAGTAAACTGACTAAAAGTGATATCCGATTTTTTAATGTCATTCTTGATCGCTTAGATAATAGCCGTAACCGACTTTGGTACGAATAAGTTTTATTTCGTGATCCTTATCAATTTTCTTTCTTAAAAAATTAATATAAACTTCAATCGTATTCTGATTGGTTTCAATATGATAATCCCAAAGTTTTTCAGCAATAAATTGTTTCGAAAGCACTTTTCCTCTGGCATGAGCCAAAATTAAAATGAGTTTAAACTCTTTCGGAGTAAGTTTGATTTCTTCACCAGATCTAAAGACTTTCATGTCTTCTTCAAGAATTTCCAAATCATTTATTACAATTTTGTTTTCTACCTGCTGCGGAACTTCTTTACGTCTTAAAAGGGATTGGACTCTTGCGTATAATTCTTCAAAATGAAAAGGTTTTACCAAATAATCATCTGCGCCACTATCAAAAGAAGATAATTTGTCGTCAATTTCGCTAAAAGCAGTCAGCATAATAATAGGAGTTTTATTGTCGATTTTCCGGATTTCTTTGCAAACGTCTATACCATTTGATCCAGGAACATTGATATCGAGAATAATTAAATCATATTCGTACTGAAAGTACTTTTTTAGAAGTAAAGAACCATCATAAAAAGGAATACACTCGAACTTCTTTGAAGTAAAGAATGCTGAGATTTCTTTAGATAAAGTAAAATCGTCTTCGAGGAGTAGTATTTTCATTTTTAGGTAAAATTTGTAAACTCGGCCGTTTAAGAAACAGCCGAATTTAGTATAGGATTGCGTTTTTTAATTGAAATAAGAAAATGTTTCGTTGTTTTCAATCTTAAGTAATGATTCATAAATCAATTGAATAACATTTTCAACATCATCCCTATGAACCATTTCTACAGTAGTATGCATGTAACGTAACGGAAGCGAAATCAAAGCCGAAGGAACACCACCATTGCTATATGCAAAAGCATCAGTGTCTGTACCTGTTGCACGTGAAGTAGCGTGTCTCTGAAACGGAATTTTATTTTCTGTAGCAGTATCGACAATCAAATCTCGCAATTTATTCTGAATAGCTGGCGAATAACCAATAACAGGGCCTTTACCCATTTTAAGATCGCCTTCTACCTTTTTATCAATCATTGGAGTAGTGGTGTCGTGACATACATCAGTAACAATTGCAACATTTGGTTTTATTCTATGTGCAATCATTTCAGCGCCGCGAAGACCAATTTCTTCTTGAACAGAGTTTACGATATACAAACCAAAAGGAAGTTTTTTATTATTTTCTTTTAATAATCGAGCAACTTCAGCAATCATAAAACCACCCATTCTATTATCAATAGCGCGGCAGACAAATTTGTTTTCGTTTAGAATCATAAATTCGTCAGGATAAGTAATCACACATCCAACATGAACGCCTAGCGCTTCGACCTGCTCTTTGTTTTCGCAACCTAAATCAATAAAAATGTTGCTCAATTTTGGAATTTCTTCTTTATCTCGCAGACGAGTATGAATTGCTGGCCATCCAAAAACACCCTTAACAATTCCATTTTTAGTGTGAATGTTCACTCTTTTTGAAGGCGCAATCTGATGGTCGGAACCACCATTTCGTATTACATATATTAAACCGTCTTCTGTAATATAATTTACATACCAAGAAATTTCATCAGCATGTCCTTCAATAACAACTTTATAAGGAGCATCAGGATTAATTACCCCAACAGCAGTTCCGTAAGTATCAGTGATGAAAGTATCAACATAAGGTTTTAAATAATCCATCCAAAGCTTTTGGCCTTCACTTTCGTAACCCGTAGGAGAAGCATTATTTAAGTAGCTTTCCAAGAATGCTATAGAGGTATCATTTAAGATAGAATTTGTACTCATAAAAATATTTTTCCGCTAAAATATAAATTTGGTATCAGAGTTGTGTATAAATATATAATTTTACATTTAAATTATGATTCAATGAGACTAACCACCTTTTTATTTATTCTATTAGTTTGTTTTTCGTCTAAAGCCCAAGTTACTCCCAAAGAGAACGAACAAATGGGGTACATATTGACAGAGAGGGATTCTATTTTAAGTGATACTATCCAGCTTCCTGAAATAATTATTTCGAAAGGACAAAAGATGAGTCCAGAAGAAATGAAACAATTTCAGATTCTTCAAAATAGAGTATATAAAGTGTATCCTTACGCAAAACTTGCTGCAGAGCGATTAACTGCTCTGAATAGCGGAATGGCACGGTTAAAAACGAGTCGTGAAAAAAAGAAGTATTTTAAAATCGTAGAAGATTATTTAAATAATGAGTTCGAAGAGAGATTAAAAAAGCTTTCTCGTAAACAGGGACAGATTTTGGTTAAGCTTATTCATCGTCAGACAGGAATTACGACATACGAGTTGATAAAAACGCTGAAAAGTGGATTCAAAGCTTTTGTTTCGAATACAACGGCGAATCTGTTTGATATTAGTTTGAAAGAAGAATACAAACCATACGAGGTGAACGAAGACTATTTAATAGAAACAATTTTGGTTAGAGCATTTGAATCCGGACGACTAATAAATCAGAAACCAGCGAATCCTGTAAACTATGAAGATCTTGCAGAGAAGTGGGAGAAAAGAGCAACAGATCTAAATAAGAAATAATTCTACCTAATATATAATAGTATAACCCGACAGTTTTCAAAACTGTCGGGTTTATTTTTTGCATACACTTATATAATGTATAGTATGTCAAGCAGAGCGGAGTCGAAGCCTATTAGATCTTGATATCCGACAGGTTTCCAAAACCTGTCGGGTTTATTAATGCCACATGTTATATATAAGTATAGGATGTGAGGCTGAGCGAAGCGAAGCCTATTAAGCTTTGGGATTTGGAATTTTTTAAATTGGAATTTGATAAGGAGCTTAATCCCGCTATCCGCTGCAATCTTTTCATGGCGAACCCCGCCCCAAAAAGGATTTCCGCTGCTATCGGGGCTAGGGAATCGGTTTCCATAAGAAAAATAGAAGGGAAAACTTGGTGGCTTTGCGCCTCTGCGGGATTAAAAACGGCAGAGGCAGTGCCCGAAAGCTTTAATTTCCCTGCAAAAAACAGCAGGAAAACCTGAAAACTCCATAAAACAGACAGCCAGAATCTCCGATAAAATAATAAAAGCACGCCTGTGTTCAGAAAAACCTCACAAGCAATAAAAAATAATTGATCTGTAAAGAAGCTGTTACCAGTTAGTTAAGAAAAAGATCAAAAAAAAGCAAAAAAAAGCGTGATAAAAAGCTTGGAAAAGCGGAAAAAGGTTCTACTTTTGCACCCGCAACAGCGAAAAACGCTCTTAGAAATTCCGATAGCAGGCAAGAATCGAAAAGGAAAGAAATTTTCAAAAAAAAGATTCGGAAAAGCTTGCGGGAATTGAAAAAGCTTTTTATATTTGCACCCCGCAAAACACGGAAAGTTCATTGGAAGATTGGAAGGAAAACGGAAAAAGGAAGCGAAAAAAAAGCTTCAAAAATTTTTCAGGTTTTGCTTGCAGGAAACAAAAAGAATTTTTAGTTTTGCACCCGCTTTGAGAAACAAGCGATGAAGGAATAAAAGACACGTTCGTAGACATATTGAATTGACAGCCGTCTCGTTTAACAGCGGGACAAAAGAAATAAGAGCAGTAGAATCGAGAGATTCGAAAAAGAACCGATAGAAAGCGTCGAATATATAATATTAAAATATACGATGAAGAGTTTGATCCTGGCTCAGGATGAACGCTAGCGGCAGGCTTAACACATGCAAGTCGAGGGGTAGGGTTCTTCGGAACCTGAGACCGGCGCACGGGTGCGTAACGCGTATGCAATCTGCCTTTCACAGAGGAATAGCCCAGAGAAATTTGGATTAATGCCTCATAGCATTGGGTAAGGGCATCCTTTTCCAATTAAAGTCACAACGGTGAAAGATGAGCATGCGTCCCATTAGCTAGTTGGTAAGGTAACGGCTTACCAAGGCGACGATGGGTAGGGGTCCTGAGAGGGAGATCCCCCACACTGGTACTGAGACACGGACCAGACTCCTACGGGAGGCAGCAGTGAGGAATATTGGTCAATGGGCGCAAGCCTGAACCAGCCATGCCGCGTGCAGGATGACGGTCCTATGGATTGTAAACTGCTTTTGTACGGGAAGAAACACTCCCTCGTGAGGGAGCTTGACGGTACCGTAAGAATAAGGATCGGCTAACTCCGTGCCAGCAGCCGCGGTAATACGGAGGATCCAAGCGTTATCCGGAATCATTGGGTTTAAAGGGTCCGTAGGCGGTCTTGTAAGTCAGTGGTGAAAGCCCATCGCTCAACGGTGGAACGGCCATTGATACTGCAGGACTTGAATTACTGGGAAGCAACTAGAATATGTAGTGTAGCGGTGAAATGCTTAGAGATTACATGGAATACCAATTGCGAAGGCAGGTTGCTACCGGTGGATTGACGCTGATGGACGAAAGCGTGGGTAGCGAACAGGATTAGATACCCTGGTAGTCCACGCCGTAAACGATGGATACTAGCTGTTGGGCGCAAGTTCAGTGGCTAAGCGAAAGTGATAAGTATCCCACCTGGGGAGTACGAACGCAAGTTTGAAACTCAAAGGAATTGACGGGGGCCCGCACAAGCGGTGGAGCATGTGGTTTAATTCGATGATACGCGAGGAACCTTACCAAGGCTTAAATGCAGACTGACCGATTTGGAAACAGATCTTTCGCAAGACAGTTTACAAGGTGCTGCATGGTTGTCGTCAGCTCGTGCCGTGAGGTGTCAGGTTAAGTCCTATAACGAGCGCAACCCCTGTTGTTAGTTGCCAGCGAGTAGTGTCGGGAACTCTAACAAGACTGCCAGTGCAAACTGTGAGGAAGGTGGGGATGACGTCAAATCATCACGGCCCTTACGCCTTGGGCTACACACGTGCTACAATGGCCGGTACAGAGAGCAGCCACCCCGCGAGGGGGAGCGAATCTATAAAGCCGGTCACAGTTCGGATCGGAGTCTGCAACTCGACTCCGTGAAGCTGGAATCGCTAGTAATCGGATATCAGCCATGATCCGGTGAATACGTTCCCGGGCCTTGTACACACCGCCCGTCAAGCCATGGAAGCTGGGGGTGCCTGAAGTCGGTGACCGCAAGGAGCTGCCTAGGGTAAAACTGGTAACTAGGGCTAAGTCGTAACAAGGTAGCCGTACCGGAAGGTGCGGCTGGAACACCTCCTTTCTAGAGCCCGAGTGTTAGCCGTTGGGCACGCTTGGGAAATAAGATGCCGACAGAGGTTCGGAATCCCGAAATTGTATTGCTCTTGCTGTTAATTTAAAAAAAAATGATAAGGAATCAAGAAGACAGAGTCTCGTAGCTCAGCTGGTTAGAGTACTACACTGATAATGTAGGGGTCGGCAGTTCGAGTCTGCCCGGGACTACTAAAAACCTGATTCAGGAAATTCTAGAGGTTATAATCCTTATTTTTTGGAATTTGGAATTTAAAAATTTGGAATTTTAAAAAAAATGGGGGATTAGCTCAGCTGGCTAGAGCGCCTGCCTTGCACGCAGGAGGTCAACGGTTCGACTCCGTTATTCTCCACGGAAGCGTAAGCTTTAAAGTTCATTGACATATTGGGATAAGAAAATAATAAGAAAGTAGAAAGCGTTTTTCTTAAGCGAAAGCATAAGGAAAACAAAACAAAACGGATCATATTAAATTATGATTTGGTGCAATAAGCAAAATAAGGGCGCATGGGGAATGCCTAGGCTCTCAGAGGCGATGAAGGACGTGATAAGCTGCGAAAAGCTGCGGGGACGGGCACACACCGATCGATCCGCAGGTATCCGAATGGGGCAACCCGCTATATTGAAGATATAGCACACCGATAGGTGGGCAAACCCGCTGAACTGAAACATCTAAGTAGGCGGAGGAGAAGAAAACAAAAGTGATTCCGTAAGTAGTGGCGAGCGAACGCGGATTAGCCCAAACCAGCATTGTTACGGCCTTGCTGGGGTTGTAGGACCGCGATATTTCATGCGCAAGGAACCGGAAGCTTCTGGAAAGGAGCGCCATAGAGGGTGACAGCCCCGTATGGGCAACGAGCGTAATGGATAGCGGTATCCTGAGTAGGGCGGGGCACGTGAAACCCTGTCTGAATTCGGCGGGACCATCCGCTAAGGCTAAATACTCCTGAGAGACCGATAGTGAACCAGTACCGTGAGGGAAAGGTGAAAAGAACCGTGAATAACGGAGTGAAATAGATCCTGAAACCATGCGCTTACAAGCGGTCGGAGCCCTTTCGTGGGGTGACGGCGTGCCTTTTGCATAATGAGCCTACGAGTTAACGCTGCTGGCAAGGATAAGTGGTTAAGCCATGGATCCGCAGCGAAAGCGAGTCTGAATAGGGCGCTTTAGTCAGTAGTGTTAGACGCGAAACCGTGTGATCTACCCATGGGCAGGTTGAAGCTGTGGTAACACACAGTGGAGGACCGAACCGGTTGACGTTGAAAAGTCTTCGGATGACCTGTGGGTAGGGGTGAAAGGCCAATCAAACTCGGAAATAGCTCGTACTCCCCGAAATGCATTTAGGTGCAGCGCTGAGGATAGTTATATAGAGGTAGAGCTACTGATTGGATGCGGGGGCTTCACCGCCTACCAATTCCTGACAAACTCCGAATGCTATATAATGTTTCCCAGCAGTGAGGGCTTGGGTGCTAAGGTCCAAGTCCGAGAGGGAAAGAACCCAGACCATCAGCTAAGGTCCCCAAATATATGCTAAGTTGAAAGAACGAGGTTTGTCTGCCCAGACAGCTAGGATGTTGGCTTGGAAGCAGCCATTCATTTAAAGAGTGCGTAACAGCTCACTAGTCGAGCGGACGAGCATGGATAATAATCGGGCATAAGCATATTACCGAAGCTATGGATTTTGCAGTGATGCAAAGTGGTAGGGGAGCATTCTGACAGGGCAGAAGGTGTATCGTAAGGTATGCTGGACCGGTCAGAAAAGAAAATGTAGGCATAAGTAACGATAATGCGGGCGAGAAACCCGCACACCGAAAAACTAAGGTTTCCACAGCTATGCTAATCAGCTGTGGGTTAGTCTGGACCTAAGGCGAACCCGAAAGGGACAGTCGATGGCCAACGGGTTAATATTCCCGTACTTCTTATTGCTGTGATGGGGTGACGGAGTGATGAAAGCGCCGCGAACTGACGGAATAGTTCGTTGAAGTACCTACCTATAAGAGATGCAGGCAAATCCACATCTTTTGGGGAAATACGATAGTACTCGGAGTCTTCGGACAAAGAGATAGTGCGCCTAAGGGCTTCCAAGAAAAACCTCTAAACTTCAGGCAGTAAGAACCAGTACCGTAAACCGACACAGGTAGTTGAGGAGAGAATCCTAAGGTGCTCGAGAGATTCATGGCTAAGGAATTAGGCAAAATAGACCTGTAACTTCGGGAGAAAGGTCGCCCCGAGCAATCGGGGCCGCAGTGAAGAGGTCCAGGCGACTGTTTATCAAAAACACAGGGCTCTGCAAAATCGCAAGATGAAGTATAGGGCCTGACACCTGCCCGGTGCTGGAAGGTTAAGAGGAGATGTTATCTTCGGAGAAGCATTGAATTGAAGCCCCAGTAAACGGCGGCCGTAACTATAACGGTCCTAAGGTAGCGAAATTCCTTGTCGGGTAAGTTCCGACCTGCACGAATGGTGTAACGATCTGGACACTGTCTCAGCCATGAGCTCGGTGAAATTGTAGTAACGGTGAAGATGCCGTTTACCCGCAGTGGGACGAAAAGACCCTGTGCACCTTTACTATAGCTTAGTATTGACCTTGGATAAATGATGTGTAGGATAGGTTGGAGACTGTGAAGGGGCGTCGCCAGGCGCTTTGGAGTCATTGTTGAAATACAACCCTTTGTTTATCTGAGGCCTAACCCCGCGATGTGGGGGACAGTGCTTGGTGGGTAGTTTGACTGGGGTGGTCGCCTCCAAAAGAGTAACGGAGGCTTCTAAAGGTTCCCTCAGCACGCTTGGTAACCGTGCGTAGAGTGCAATGGCATAAGGGAGCTTGACTGAGAGACATACAGGTCGATCAGGTACGAAAGTAGAGCATAGTGATCCGGTGGTTCCGCATGGAAGGGCCATCGCTCAAAGGATAAAAGGTACGCCGGGGATAACAGGCTGATCTCCCCCAAGAGCTCATATCGACGGGGGGGTTTGGCACCTCGATGTCGGCTCGTCACATCCTGGGGCTGGAGAAGGTCCCAAGGGTTGGGCTGTTCGCCCATTAAAGTGGCACGCGAGCTGGGTTCAGAACGTCGTGAGACAGTTCGGTCTCTATCTACTGCGGGCGTTAGAAATTTGAGTGGATCTGATTCTAGTACGAGAGGACCGAATTGGACAAACCTCTAGTGTATCTGTTGTCCCGCCAGGGGCACCGCAGAGTAGCTACGTTTGGAAGGGATAAGCGCTGAAAGCATATAAGCGCGAAACCCACCACAAGATGAGATTTCTTTTAAGGATCGTGGAAGATGACCACGTTGATAGGCTACAGATGTAAAGGCAGTAATGTCATAGTCGAGTAGTACTAATAATCCGTAAGCTTATGCACACCCTTTTCCTCCCGAGCAATCGGGAGGAGAGAACTTTCTAAAAAAAAGCTTTTATGTTTCTTTATCCCAGTATGTTAAAATATTGTTTGATTGATAATTAATAATTTATAATTAACAATTAAAAAGATTGCCCAAAGCAATTATAACTTCTTAAGGTGGTTATTGCGGCGGGGCTCACCTCTTCCCATCCCGAACAGAGAAGTTAAGCCCGCCTGCGCAGATGGTACTGCAGTTATGTGGGAGAGTATGTCGCCGCCTTTCTTTTGAAAAACCCTGTTTCTTAAACGGGGTTTTTTATTCAAATCTTTGCTTATAGAAATATAAGCAATATGGTACCTTAGCTCAGATGGTAGAGCAATGGACTGAAAATCCATGTGTCCCTGGTTCGATCCCTGGAGGTACCACATCATGCTCGGATGGTGAAATTGGTAGACACGCTGGACTTAAAATCCAGTGAACAGCAATGTTCGTGCGGGTTCAAGTCCCGCTCTGAGTACTAAAACTTCAATTAGCTTTTGTTAATTGAAGTTTTTTTTTTGCCCAAAATTGAGATCACGCACTAATTTTTATATTTTTACTTTACTTTTTGGCTTATTAAACGATTCAGATTATGCAAAATGTATTTCTAAAAGAAGATTGTGGTCAGTTTATAAACAGAATTAATCAGCTTAAATCAGATACAAAGCCACTGTGGGGCACAATGTCTGTCGATCAGATGTTGGCTCATTGTAATGTTACTTATGAAATGGTGTATGACAATATTCATCAGAAGCCAAATGCATTTATGGGATTTCTTTTAAAATCATTTGTAAAAAAGAAAGTGGTTGATGAATCTCCTTATCCAAAAAATATAAGAACAGCCCCACAATTTATTATAAAGGGAGATCGTGATTTTGAGCTTGAAAAGAATAGACTTGTAGCGTACATCATTAAAACTTTAGAATTAGGAAAAGAAAGTTTTGAAGGAAAAGAGTCTCTTTCTTTTGGTAAATTATCTTCTGAGGAATGGAATAATATGTTTGCCAAGCACTTAGATCATCATTTTTCTCAATTTGGAGTTTAAAAATCGCATAACTATGAGAATTTATATAATTATATCTTTTCTTTTTTTAAGTATTTCTTCTAATGCTCAAAAACAAGAAGTTCAAAAATGTATTGAATCTTTTTTTGAAGGATTTCATCAGAGAGATTCAGTAAAGATTAAACTAGTGTGTTCAGATAAACTGATATTGCAATCCATTAGCGAAAGCTCAACAAAAGGAAATAAATTATCTGATGAAACTGCGAAGGAATTCTATAAATCTATTGCAACAATTCCCTCAAATCTAAAATTTCAAGAAAGAATATTGAGTTACAATATTCAAATCGACGGAACAATGGCACATGTTTGGACACCGTACGAGTTTTATATCAATGATAAATTAAGTCATACGGGTGTAAATGCCTTTACATTATTTAAAGAAAAAGATTTCTGGAAAATTATTTATGTAATTGATACAAGAAGAAAATGATCAATTTTTGAGGAATACTGTATTATAATACAAACAAATATCTTTTAAAAGACATTCTGGGCATTTTGGCTTTGGTCTACAAATTTCGCGGCCCAAAAATGAAATTGCCATTCCGATTTCCGACCAAATATTTTTAGGTAAGGCCTGCATGAGATCTTTTTCTACTTTATTACCGTCTTTAGATTCTTTAATTATTCCAATTCTTGGAGCAACTCTTATTACGTGTAAGTCAGCAATAATTCCTTCAGCTGGTTGACCTGTTTCTCTTAAGATTACGTTTGCAGATTTTCTTCCAATGCCTTTTAATGCGGTTAAACCAGACATTGTTAAAGGAATATCTTTGTCATCTCCTATAGTTTTAGCTATATCTAAAAGCCATTGTGCTTTAGTTCCATTATTTCGAACTTTAGAAATAAAGGGCTGAAAAGTTTGTAAATCAGTTTTTGATAAACTTTTAAGTGTTGGAAATTTTTCAAATAAAGCTGGTGAAATCGAATTGATATTAGCATCAGAATCTTGTGCAGATAAAACGACCATAACCAATAGCTGATATGGATTTTGATACTCTAAGGGATGTTTTCGTCCTTTATATTTCTTTAAAATAGGTTTTAATTTAGTTTCCCAATCTGATGTTTCTCCAAATAAATCCATTTTCGTTTTTCTTTTTGTTGGTATTGAAATAGTTACCTATAAAGTTAATTGATTTTAATGAATTCTAGAATTTTTTTGATAACATTTTGATTTCCAAGTATCTTTCTATGGCCAAGTCCTTCTGTTAAATACAAAGTTCCGTTTTCGAGATTTTCATTAATATGTATTCCAGCCTTCACATGAACTTCAGGATCATCTTTATCATGCATTACTAAAACGGGAATTTTTACTTTTTGTGCGGCCCTATAAGCCGAAAAATCATCCATTTTAACTTTATATTTATTCTCAAAAGCTTCTCTCAGAAGATTACTGATTTCTTTTCGCAAACCTAATTTAAAAGTAAATTCGTCTAAGATGTCTTGAATAATATCTCCGCTTCCTATAATTACAGCTTTTTTTACGTTAAGTCCGTCTTTAATTGCATTTAGAACAGACATTCCCCCCAAAGAATGACCAATTGCTATTTCAAAAGGACCAAATTGTTTTTCAATTTCTAAAATAGAAGCTATAAATTCAGACATTATAGTAGTTTTGCCTTTGGATTTTCCGTGAGCTGGTGCGTCAAAACTAACTGTTGAATATCCATTTGCTAAAAGTTCGTCGGCAATTTTAAAAAGTTGTGTTCCTCTTCCGGACCAGCCATGAACCAATAATACTTTACGCGGACTTTCACCGTAAGAATAAGTAATTACGCTTTTATCAATTGAAGGAATATATATCAATTCTTGAATGCTTTTGGCATCCATTTCCAATTCTCTTTTAGGAACTTTATGCTTTATTGGTGTTGTAAAAATTCTTGCAGCAAATTTTGTAACCAATTTAGTTGAGATAAAAGCACAAATTTTCGCGGAAAATATAATAATATTAGGAATTTTTAATGATTTAGTAGGATTAGTTGCCTTTTTTGCCATTTCAATAAAACTTATTAAGAGGGAGGATTTTGCTTGTTTTTTTGCTAAATTTAAAAAGCATAAAAATAGCATATAAATAGTTGCTTCTTACGATAAACATAAATTAATTTCTGAAATGGAAATATTTCATATTAGTGCAGAATGCTATCCTGTAGCAAAGGTTGGCGGTTTGGGCGATGTAGTAGGTGCATTGCCAAAATATCAACAATCTGCAGGTCATGACGTTAGGGTTGTACTTCCTTGCTATGACACGAAATTTAAAAAAGAAAATGATTTTGAATGCGTGCACTGGGGAACAGTTAAGTTGGGAGATTTTAATTTTCCGTTTAGTGTTTTAAAAGAAACAACAGACAAGCTTGGTTTTGAATTATATCTAATAGAAATTAATGAATTATTTAATAGACCAAGTGTTTATGGCTATGAAGATGATATAGAACGATTTTTATCTTTTCAAATTGCTACACTAGATTGGATTGTAGCCAGAAATAAAGTTCCAGATATTATTAATTGTCATGATCATCATACTGGCGTTATTCCGTTTTTGCTTCAGTTTGCTTATAAATATGAGAATATAAAGAACATAAAAACGGTTATTACCATACATAATGGTTTGTATCAAGGTTGGTTTGGGTTTGATAAACTATATTATTTGCCTGAATTTGATTTAAAACATGTTGGATTCTTAGAATGGAGCAATTCTATAAATTCTTTGGCAGTTGCTATTAAATGTGCCAATGCTGTAACTACAGTTTCTCCAAGTTATTTAAATGAAATTACTATTTCAGCAAATGGTTTAGAATCTTTGTTTAATTCTGTGAGAAATAAATCCAAAGGAATTTTAAATGGAATTGATATTGAAGTGTGGAATCCACTAAAGGATCAAATGATTGCTGAAAATTATTCTATCGAGAATTTTGAAGAAGGAAAAAGAAAGAATAAAGAAAAGCTGTGCGAGGAGTTTGATTTAGATTCATCAAAACCTTTATTTAGTTTTATTGGAAGATTGTTTGAAGAAAAAGGAGGTGATTTGCTTCCACATGCTGCTGCTTTGGCTTTATCTGAAAATTTTGAGGATATTAATATTCTGATTTTAGGATCGGGAAATGCAGAAATTGAAGCGCAGTTAACGCAGCTGCGAAATGATTATAAAGGAAATTACAATGTTTTTATAGGTTATAATGAAGATTTAGCGCATTTGATTTATGCGGGTTCAGATTATATTTTAATGCCTTCAAGGGTAGAACCATGCGGATTAAATCAGATGTATGCGATGCGTTACGGTACAATTCCGATTGTTAGAAGAACTGGAGGGTTAAGAGATACGGTTGTTGATTTTGGAGATGATGGAAATGGCGTTTGTCACGATCAAGCTTCGGTAGCAGATATATGCTATTCAATAAATCGTGCAGTTAGGTTGTATGAGGATAAAATAAGTTTCAATAAAGTTTTAAAGAAAGGAATGTCAGCAGATCATTCCTGGGAAAGTGTTTGCCAAGAATATATCGAAATATACAACTTAATAATTCAGCAAAATGAAATTTAAAAAGAAAAATGTAGTTGCCATTATTTTAGGAGGTGGACAGGGTTCACGTTTATTTCCATTGACAGAAACAAGATCAAAACCAGCAGTTCCGATTGGAGGAAAATATCGTTTGGTCGATATTCCGATCTCTAATTGTATCAATTCGGATATTTTTAAAATATTTGTTTTGACCCAGTTTAACTCTGCATCACTGAATGCTCACATCAAAAACACTTTTAATTTTAGTATTTTAAGTCAGTCATTTGTTGATATTTTGGCAGCAGAACAAACGCCAGACAATCCGACATGGTTTCAGGGGACAGCCGATGCTGTTAGACAATGTATGTCACATTTCTTGAAACACGATTTTGACCATGCATTAATTTTATCGGGAGATCAGTTGTATCAAATGGATTTTAATGAAATGCTGGAGGCGCATATTGCTGCTGATGCTGAAATTTCTATAGCAACCTTACCTGTAAACGCCAAAGACGCACCAGAATTTGGAATTTTAAAAACAAATCACGAAAGTGTTATCGAAGCTTTTATTGAAAAACCGCATCCATCGTTATTGCCAGAATGGGAATCGGAAGTAAGCGAACAAATGCAAGAAAAAGGCAAAAAGTATCTTGCTTCAATGGGGATTTATATTTTTAATAAATCATTATTACAGGAATTAATGGCAGATCCCGAAACAAAAGATTTTGGTAAAGAGATTATTCCGCAATCTGTAGGGAAACATAAAATTTTAAGTTATCAATATGAAGGATATTGGACAGATATTGGGAATATCGAATCATTTTTTGAAGCCAATATTGGCTTAACTGCTGATATTCCAGAGTTTAATTTATTCGATAATGAAAATAAAATCTTTACCAGACCAAGATTATTGCCACCATCGAAATTTAGAAATTCAATAATCAATCAATCTTTGATTTCTGAAGGCTGTATAATTAATGCCAAAGAAATTAAAAGCTCTGTAATTGGTATCCGTTCTAGAGTTGGCGAAGGAACTGTTTTGGAAAATTGCTACGTAATGGGAAATGATTTCTATCAAGACCTTGAAGAACTAAACCATGAAAGCAGTATTAATAAAATACATGTTGGTATTGGTGAAAACTGCTTTATAAAAAATGCTTTAGTCGATAAAAATGTCCGAATTGGGAACAATGTCCACATTAGTGGAGGAAAGCATTTGGATAATTTTACAAATGAATTGTATAGCATCAAAGACGGAATTGTAGTGGTTAAGAAAGGTGTAACGCTTTCAGATAATTTCAGAATCGAATAAACTTTCAAAAAAATCAATATAAAAATTCCAAATTCCAAATTCCAAATTACCAATCAATTATCCTCTAAACCGATATGAGTAAAGTAATTCCACATTCTCTTTTTACTGATTTTGATATAGATTTATTCAAAGCTGGAAAGCACTTTAAATTATATGAAAAATTAGGAGCGCATTTAGTTGAAGTTAATGGAGTAAAAGGTGTTTATTTTGCAGTTTGGGCTCCAACGGCTCAGTCGGTTTCTGTTGTTGGCGATTTTAATTATTGGATACAAGAAGAACATGTTTTAAATGTTCGTTGGGATTCTTCTGGAATCTGGGAAGGGTTTATTCCTGATATTTCAAAGGGAGCGCTTTATAAATATAAAATTCAATCTAATATAAATGGCGTAATAACAGAAAAGGCCGATCCCTTTGCGCGCTATTGTGAAAAACCGCCTCACACTGCATCTGTAGTTTGGGATTTGGATTATAAGTGGAAGGATGATAATTGGATGCAGAATCGCCAAAATTTTAATGCCTTGGATAAACCATATTCGGTTTACGAAGTGCATTTAGGTTCTTGGAAACGAGCAGATCATAATCGTTTTTTGACTTATCTTGAACTCGCAGATGATTTGGTAAAATATGTAAAAGAAACAGGTTTTACACATGTTGAGTTTATGCCCATTATGGAATATCCTTATGATCCTTCTTGGGGATATCAGTTAACAGGCTATTTTGCGCCAACTTCTCGTTTCGGAAAACCGCAGGATTTTATGATTTTGGTAGATAAACTGCATCAAGAAGGAATTGGCGTTATTCTAGATTGGGTTCCGTCACATTTTCCAGATGATGCACATGGACTGGGTTTCTTTGATGGCTCCCATTTATACGAACACCCAGATAGAAGAAAAGGATATCATCCTGATTGGAAAAGTTTGGTTTTTAATTATGGGCGAAATGAAGTTCGCGCTTTTCTAATAAGTAATGCTATTTTTTGGCTTCAAAATTATCACATCGACGGACTTCGTGTCGATGCTGTTGCTTCCATGCTTTATTTAGATTATTCTAGAAAAGATGGCGAGTGGGAAGCTAATATTTTCGGCGGAAGAGAGAATCTAGATTCTATTAGTTTTCTTAAAGAATTCAATGAAGTAATCTATTCTAATTTTCCAGGAGTTCAGACTATTGCTGAAGAGAGTACATCATTTCCTATGGTTTCAAGACCAACTTCTGTGGGAGGTTTAGGTTTTGGAATGAAATGGATGATGGGCTGGATGCATGATACGTTAAAGTATTTTCAGAAAGAAACAGTTTATAGAAAATACCATCAAAACGAATTGACTTTTTCGATGACGTACGCGTTTACTGAAAATTTCATGCTTCCGTTTTCTCATGATGAAGTGGTATACGGAAAAAATTCTCTTATCTATAAAATGCCGGGCGACGAATGGCAACGTTTTGCAAATCTGAGATTGTTGTATGGATATATGTTTACGCATCCCGGAACAAAACTGCTGTTTATGGGAGCTGAGTTTGGACAAACCAATGAATGGAATTTTGAGCAAAGTTTAGATTGGCATTTACTGCAGTATGATTTTCATTCTGGAATAAAAAGATTAATTACAGATCTAAATCAGTTGTATAAATCACAACCAGCTTTATATGAAAAGCAATTTAGAGAAGATGGTTTTGAATGGATCAATTATTCAGATCATCAAAATGCTATTTTATCTTATATCAGAAAAGGAAACAATCCTGATGAGAGTATTGTTGTCGTTTGCAATTTCACTCAAGTCGTTCGCGAAAATTATAGAATTGGTATTCCTAAAAAAGGAAAACTGGGAGAGATTTTTAATAGTGATGCTAAAATTTATGGTGGAAGTGGGATAGAAAATTCTAAAGCATTAAAAATAGAAGCGATCTCTTATGACGGAAGAGAATTTTCTGCCGAACTAGTTTTGCCTCCATTGAGTGTTACTGTATATACTTTAAATTAAGTAGAAATCTTTGAGTAAGATTTTGTCATTATATCGTTTTAAAATTATCAAATTGTTGATTTTTCGTTTGGTAATTTGAAACTCATTCAGAAAAAACGTTTTCGTGAATAAACCTTTTATTCATAGAGTGTTACGAACATTTTTTGTATGTTTGAGTAGAAGGAAAATGTTATAAATTAATTCATTGGAGATATGATTACAAACACATCATTAGAATACAAAGGCGATTTATATCCATCAAAAATTGTCTCTTATGAACATGAAGGAGATTCTATTTTCTTTAATACGGATAACAAAGTAATTTTAAAGGTTACTGTTCTTCGCGATAGCTTAATCCGATTTCGTTTTACTACAAAAGGCTATTTCAGCAATGATTTTTCTTATGCTATTGACAAAACGCAACTTCATGGTTATAACTTTCTAGAAGTTACAGAAGAAGAAACGTATTTTCAGATTAGAACCAGTAAAGTAAAATGTAAAATCCAGAAAGCAGATCTTCGTCTTTCAATTTACGATTTAAATGATTTTCTAATTCTTGAAGATGAACTTGGTTTTCATTGGGAAGAAAGCTACGAATACGGTGGAAATATCGTAAAAATGAGTAAATACGCTAAAGATGGCGAATGTTATTATGGTCTTGGCGATAAAGCTACTCAGATGAATCTTAAAGGCAAGAGAGTCGAAAATTTTGCTACAGATCAATACGCTTACCAAAAAGATCAGGAACCTTTGTATAAAGTAGTTCCTTTTTATATCGGACTTCATAATAAGCAATCTTACGGTATATTTTTCGATAATACTTTCAGAACTTTCTTTGATTTTTGTCAAGAAAGAAGAAATGTAACGAGTTTCTGGGCAGAAGGTGGCGAAATGAATTACTATTTTGTTTATGGTCCGCAAATGCAGGACGTTGTTACCACTTATACGGATTTAACAGGTAAGCCAGAATTGCCCCCACTTTGGGTTCTAGGATATCACCAATGCAAGTGGAGTTATTACCCAGAAAGTAAAGTCAAAGAAATAACCTCAAAGTTTAGAGAACTTCAAATTCCATGTGATGCCATTTATTTGGATATTGATTATATGGATGGTTTTAGATGTTTTACATGGAATAAAAACTATTTTCCCGATCCGAAAAGAATGGTTTCTGAATTGGCAGAAGATGGTTTTAAAACCATTGTAATCATTGATCCGGGAATTAAAATTGACAAAGATTATTGGGTTTATAAAGAAGCTTTAGAAAAAGATTATTTCTGCAAAAGAGCTGACGGTCCTTATATGAAAGGAAAAGTTTGGCCTGGAGAATGTAATTTTCCAGATTATACAAATCCCGTAGTTAGAGAATGGTGGGCTGGTTTATTTAAAGAATTAATTGCAGAAATAGGAGTAAAAGGCGTTTGGAATGATATGAATGAACCAGCGGTTATGGAGGTTCCAAATAAAACTTTCCCGATGGATGTTCGCCATATTTATGACGGAAATCCGTGTAGCCATAGAAAAGCACATAATATTTACGGGACACAAATGGCGAGAGCAACTTATCATGGTGTAAAACGATTTGCTTACCCAAAACGTCCATTTGTGATTACAAGATCAGCGTATGCTGGTGCTCAGCGTTACACATCATCCTGGACAGGAGATAACGTAGCAACTTGGGAACATTTATGGATTGCCAATATTCAGGTTCAGAGACTTTCTATTTCTGGAATGGGATTTACTGGTTCTGATATTGGTGGTTTTGCAGAACAGCCAACAGGAGAATTGTATGCACGTTGGATTCAGTTGGGCGTTTTCCATCCCTTCTGTAGAACGCATTCTTCTGGAGATCATGGAAATCAGGAACCTTGGGCTTTTGACGAAGAAGTTATCAATATTACCAGAAAATTTGTGAGTCTTCGTTATCAATTATTACCTTATTTATATACCATGTTTTGGCAATATATTGAAGAAGGAGTTCCGATGCTGAAACCATTAGTTTATTACGATCAAGATGATACGCAAACGCATTATAGAAACGATGAATTCATCTTTGGAAATCAGATTTTAGTCTGTCCAATACTTGAACCTAATGCTGTAGGTAGACGTATGTATATTCCTAGAGGTGAGTGGTATAACTATTGGACAAATGAGTTGTTTTGTGGTGGAAGAGAAATCTGGATCGATACCAAATTTGATGAAATTCCAGTGTTTGTAAAAGCAGGTGCCATCGTCCCAAAATATCCTGTTCAGCAATATGTAGGCGAATTAGAGTTTGACGAATTGACTCTTGATGTTTATTATAAAAACGGAAAAGAACAGTCCGCTGTTTATGAAGATGCTCAAGATGGTTATGATTATAAAAAAGGACGTTATAGCTATTTGTCGTTACGAAACATTGGAAAAGAAAAAGAGTTGATAATTCAGCTCCATAAAGAAGGGAAATATGAAACCCCTTACTCAAAATATAAAATCAATTTAATTGGCCTCCCTTTTAAAGTGACGGAAATAGAAATTGACAATGAAAAAATCGAATTTGACAAAATTAGTTTTGAGCAAAATAATTTCTTAATCGTTGATAAAGAATTCAATGAGCTTCATATTGTGGGCGAGTAGTTAAATTTTGATATTTTTTTGACTTATTGTGTAAAATAATTTGTTTTTTTTAATCGTATTTTTGCTATAAAAATAGCTCGAATTATGAAAAAATATATGTTTTTAGGGATTTTTGGAGCACTTGTTATGGCTTGTGCTACTAATCCAATTACAGGAAAGCAAAACTTAAATTTTGTTTCAAATAGTGAATTGTTTCCAAGCTCATTTCAGCAATACAGTACTTTTTTGTCTGAAAACAAGGTGATTACAGGAACAGCAGATGCTAAACTTGTAGATAATGTTGGTTTTAAAATTAAGGCCGCAGCCGAAAAATATTTAAACTATTTAGGTCAGACGCAATATTTAAAAGATTATCGCTGGGAGTATAAACTAGTTGATAACAAAGAAGTAAATGCATGGTGTCTTCCTGGCGGTAAAATTGTTGTTTATTCTGGAATTTTGCCAATTACACAAAATGAATCTGGCTTAGCAACAGTTATGGGACACGAGGTTTCTCACGCTTTAGCAAATCATGGAGCACAAAGAATGTCTGCAGCACAATTACAGCAAATTGGAGGAGCAGCTTTAGGAGCAGCAACTAGCGGAAAATCTGAGGCCACTCAGCAGATATTTGCACAGGCTTACGGAATTGGTTCAGAAGTAGGAGTTATGCTTCCGTTTAGCAGAAGCAACGAAAGCGAGGCCGATAAAATTGGTTTGACATTGATGGCGATTGCTGGTTATAATCCTGATGATGCTGTAGCATTTTGGAGTAGAATGGCTGCTAAATCAGGTGGAGCTAGCACTCCAGAATTTATGAGTACGCACCCTTCTGATGCTACAAGGATTGCCAATATTAAGGCTTTAATTCCAGAAGCAAAAGCAATTGCTCTTAAAGTGGGAACTATAAAATAAGGCAGTTATTGCAAAATAAAATATACTTAAAAGCTATTCTTTACTGAATGGCTTTTTTGCTTTAATGGAATTCATAATTTAATAATGTACGATTTTGATAATTTCCATTTGTTTATCATAAAAAATGGATAAATTCGTAGCCTATTTAACAAAACCTTTTCTATGAAAAACCTACAAAAAGGAGATAAGAAGCTTTTAAATGCTTGGGCATTTTATGACTGGGCAAATTCAGTTTACACCTTGACAATTGCTTCTGCCGTTTTTCCAATTTTTTACGAAGCTTTATTTAGCGACCGTGATCATTACATCGATGTTTTCGGAATGCATCTTAAAAATTCGGCTCTAATTAGTTTTATTACCGCAGCTGCGTTTTTAGTTGTTTCTTTTATTTCGCCATTATTATCAGGAATTGCCGATTACGTTGGAAACAAGAAATCTTTCATGAAATTTTTCTGTTATGTAGGAGCTTTATCTTGTATGGGCTTATATTGGTTTGACTTAGAAAATATTTATGTCGGACTATTATTTTATTTCCTTGGATTATTGGGGTATTGGGGGAGTTTAGTTTTTTACAATTCTTATCTTCCAGATATTGCATTTGAAGAACAACAAGATAGCATCAGTGCAAAAGGATATTCATTAGGATATATTGGAAGTGTTATTTTGCTGATTATCAATTTAGCGATGATCATGAAACCAAAACTTTTTGGAATTTCAGGAACAGATGGCGAAGCGGCCATGAAAGCAATGCGTTATTCTTTTGTAATGGTGGGAGTATGGTGGATTTTGTTTAGCCAGTACACCTATTATTATTTACCAAAAGGAAGTAAAGAAACAGGACAGAAACTTACGCAAGCCGTTGTATTTAATGGTTTTAAAGAGTTAAAAAAGGTTTGGGCATTACTACAGCAAAATATTCCTTTAAAACGTTACTTAGGAGGTTTCTTCGTTTCTAGTATGGCAGTGCAGACTGTGATGTTGGTCGCAACTTATTTTGGTGCACAGGAAATTCAGTGGGAAACTAAAGAACAAAGTACAATTGGTTTAATTGTTTGTATTCTGATAATCCAATTAGTAGCTGTTGTAGGAGCTGTTTTGACTTCTAGAGCGTCAGCTAAATGGGGAAATGTTCCAACTCTTATAGGAATTAATGCTATTTGGGCAGTATTTTGTGCACTGGCTTATTTTATTACTTTGCCAACACATTTTTATATTATGGCAACAATTGCAGGATTCGTAATGGGTGGAATTCAGGCATTATCTCGTTCAACTTATTCAAAACTATTGCCAGAAACAGAAGACACAGCGTCATTCTTTAGTTTTTATGATGTTGCTGAAAAAATCGGGATTGTAATCGGGATGTGTGTTTACGGTATTATCGATCAAATTACAGGAAGTCCACGTGCTGCAATTGTAATTTTGGCAATATTTTTTATCACATCAATTTTTCTATTGAGAAGAGTACATAAAAAAGACGTTTCAAATTAATTGAAACGTCTTTGGTAACATAATATCGCAAATTGCAATTGATTATTGATTGATGATAGTTTTGTAATTTGCGATATTTTATTTAAAATAATTAACCTTTATAAATTTTACCAGAACCTGAAACTTTTACATCTCTTTTCTCTGGATTTCCAAGATATTTAATATTTCCAGAACCAGAAACTCTTCCGGTAATACTGGTTTCGCACGTCACTACACTATTTCCAGAACCAGAAACCGTAACATCTACAGTTTGCGATTTTAAATTAGAAGCATTAACATTTCCTGATCCTGATATTTTGCTTGTAAAAGAATCTGCTTTTCCCTTTAAAACAATATCGCCAGAACCGCTTAGAGCCAAATCAAAATTTCTAGAATCAATATCTAAATCAAAATTTCCTGATCCTGAAAGTTTTGCAGAAAAACTATCGCTATTGATTTTGTTTTTGCTTTTAACATCCCCAGACCCAGATAAGGTAACTGATGCTATTTTTTCAAAAGGAACTGTTACCTCTATCTTTTTACCCATGCTAGTACGAAGTTGTATTCCTTTCTCAACATACACTTTCAATTCATTTCCTTCAACTTCGACTTTTATTTTTGATAGTAAATTTTCTTCTCCTTTAAGTATAATTTTTCCTTCTTTTCCTGCTACTAAAGCTACATCAAAGAATCCAGCGATTTTGATGCCATCATAGTCTCCAGTTGTTCTTGTTTCAGTAGTGACATTGCCATTTCCGCTTATTTTTGTTTGTGCGTTAGAATTTACTGCCATAAAAAATAGGCTTAATGCTGTAAGTAAAATTGACCTTTTCATTGTTTTGATTTTTAGATGATTATTTTTTTATTAGTGAAATATTTCCGTAGTTCGAATTAATACTGATTTTATTCTGGCCTTTTTTCTTGTAATAACCTGCAATTCTTTTGGTGTTGCTTTTTACTTCAGAAACAGAAATTTCTAAACTATTATCATGTTTAATGTTTGAATATCTTGCAGAAATATCAAAGTCGAAAGCGTAATTTGGTACGTAACCAATTGAGATATCAGTATATCCAGAGTTTATTGAAATGTTTCCGGCTTTTTCAGTCACAGTTCCAATGCTAATTTTGCTGTAATTGGTATCGTAGCTAAAGTTACTTGAGATTTCTCCAATAATAAACGTCAGATAATTTCCGGAACCGCTCAGAGAATTGATTTTTTGAAATTTAAACGTTCCGTAGTTGCAATCGGCTTTAATGTTTTGACCCTCAGTAATATTAATGTCAGTATAATTTGCGTTTAAATTCAAATTTCCTGAATCATTAATCTTAAGATTAGAATATTTAGCATCAATATTTCCTACTTTTAAGTAATCAATACTTGAATTTTGACAATATTGAATAAAGATCTGATTATTAGATCCGTTTAGTTTTCCTAAAGTGACTCTTCCGTATTTGCAATCAATATCGGTAGAAGACTCGGCACTTGGAACAGAAATATTACCATATTTATTAATGAGTTTGATCGATCCATTTTTAGGAATTTTAATGATATAATTAATCTCAAAACTGTTATTACTTCCTTTGCTTTTAACATTAGAGCTTCCGAGTTTCGTTACAGCAGAAACCAATCCTTTAAGCGCTGTAATATCTACGTCAATGCTATTTAATCGTTCATTGACCCAATTTTCATTCGGACCATTCACTTTTATTGTAATATCAAGATCAATCTTATCTTCGTCCCAGGTTGTAATGGTTATATTGCCATATTTATTATCAACATCGATTCCAGCATTGGCGTTAACGATATAGGTTTTTTTAATATTTTTTTGTTTAGTGATATAAGTATCATCATTTGAAAACCCTAATAAAGGAATCAAAAGAAATAAGATTAGTAAGTTATAGTGTTTTTTCATTAGAGTTGTTTTTTAGTTTTTCATTGTCTTCAATTCTTTTCAAAACGGTCTGTAAAAAAGAAATACGCGTTTGGAGATTGCTAATCATCGCATAAATAATTTGTTTGTTCTCACCATTTTTTTGCAGTTCGTTTATGATTTTTTGATAATCTGCGTCAAACGTTTTCATCTGTTTCATCGCATCATCAATAATCTGCTGATTTTCTGGTGAGTTTTTCTCTTTTAGTTTAACCAGTTCGTTATCAATTAGAATATTGAAAATAGAATCAGTACGTTTAGTTTCTTTAGAGGCAAATTTGAATTCTTTTGGTTTTTCATTTTTATAAAAAAGAGATATTCCAAGCATTAATACAATAGATGCGGCAATAGCGGTTATTGCCCAATATTTTTTCTTAGGGTCTTTTTTGTTTAGTTTTTGCAGAAAATCAATCTGGTGGTCAGAATTTAGCTCCTGAATATCCCATTTGTTTTCAAATTTGTTGAATAATTCGTCTAAATTGTCTTTTTCATTTTTCATAATTCCAATTCATTTTATAATTCTTCCAATTTTTTTCTCAAACTATCTTTGGCTCTGCTCAAGGTCGTTCTGCAATTGGCATATGTAATGTTCAAAATTTCGCAGATTTCTTCCTGATCATAACCCTCAATGTAAAAAAGCGTAAGCACCATTCTGTAATTATCTTTCAGCTGCAAAATGGTATCCAAAACTTGTTTTACTTTCAGATCGTTTAAGTCAATATTTTCAGAAACAATTCCATCATTTTCTTCAATTTTATAAAGCTGTTTACTTAAGTCTTCTATTTGAAAAGAGTTGTTTTTCTTATAAAAATCGATACTATAATTGATGATTATTTTTTTTAACCATGCACCAAAAGCCACTTCTTGTTTATAGTCATTGATTTTTGTAAAAGCTTTTAAGAAACCTTCCTGCATGACGTCTTGTGCAAAATGTTCATCTTTTACAATACGAAAAGCCACATTATACATCGCTTTACAATAGCGATTGTATATTTCAAATTGCGCCTTTTGATTGTTGTTTTTACAAAGCGCAATTAGTTCTTCGATATTTTGGTTGTTTATATTCAAGTAGTGGCTTTTGGTTTTTAATATAGACTTGGCTTTTTTTTGTTTGTTACAGTTTTGATCAAAAAATAAAAAATATTTTTTGATTTTACGTAATGCCGTAAGGTATAATACATTCATTGCTATAATTTCACATAAAAATTTACTACCAAAAACAAATTCAATTATGAGAAAACTAAACAAATGCTTTGCAATCCTGTTTGTTATGACGGGATTTATGTTAACATCTTGCAGTAATGATGACTCAAACGAAAGCGCTGGAGAATCAACAGGAGACTATTGGCCTTCTAAAGTAGGCAATCAATGGGTTTTTAATCAAGATGGTGCTGAAAGCACAGTGAAAATTCAAAGTTCATCTGATAAAGATGGTTATACCTATTATAAATTTAATCAGCTATTTGGAGCAACTGACGAAATTTCTGGAACAGCTGGTGCTTCACTTAAAAAAGTAAAAGGAGATTATTACGTAGTTATTGATGAAGTAAATTACAGTTCTGAAGGAATAACTGGAAAAACAACTGGTTATGAATTTATTCTTTTTAAGGATTATCTTGACGTAAATCAAACATGGAAAGGATCTTATTCTCTAGAAACGAGTTTTAACATTCCAAGTTTTCCATCTCTTAAAATGAATGCAAATTACACAGGTACTATCTTGGAAAAAGGAATTAGCGTAAAAGTTAAAGAAGTAACCTACAGTAATGTCATTAAGTTTAAGATGCATATTGAAGCTAGCGCACAAGGGCAAAATTCTTCATCAGATACGTTTTATTGGATCGCTAAGGATATTGGACTTGTAAAATTAGAATCATCTGGCACTACTTCAGAACTTGTATCATACTCTTTGAAGTAATAGAAAAGTAAACTGTTTAAGAACCCGAAAGCTTTTTTTCGGGTTTTTTATTTTCTAAACTTTAAAATGGATTGTGTCTTAAAAATGACTAATCAGAATTATTTAAGTTTTAGGTTTGTTTTGGCATAATGATTGTCTATTTTTATGCCCTATCTTGTAATTGAAATACAAAACGTGTTTTCAGTAAAAACTTCAATAAGCAATACTCTTTTTACAGATAGCATAAACTTTTTAATGACAAAACGACTTATATTTTATTATGTCAAACCATAAAATACTTACTATTGACAATCTGTCACTTCAGGAATTTGACTCTGAGGCAGATTTAATTCCATTGTTGACTCCGGAAGACGAAGAGGAAATGAATAATGAAGAACTTCCAGTTTCTCTTCCAATTTTACCATTACGTAATACTGTATTATTTCCAGGAGTTGTTATTCCGATTTCAGCAGGAAGAGATAAGTCAATTAAATTAATTAATGATGCTAATGCTGGTGGGAAAATCATCGGTGTTGTGTCGCAAATTAATGAAGAAGACGAGGATCCGTCAAAAGACGATATTCATAAAGTAGGAACTGTTGCTCGCATTTTGCGTGTGCTAAAAATGCCTGACGGAAACGTAACCGTTATTCTTCAAGGAAAAAAACGTTTCGAAATTGATGAAGTAGTTTCAGAAGAGCCATACATGACGGCAACTATTAAAGAAGTTGCAGAAGAGCGTCCAGATGAAAATGATTCAGAATTCACAGCAATTTTAGATTCAGTAAAAGAGCTAGCAATACAAATTATAAAAGAAAGTCCAAACATTCCTTCAGAGGCTACATTTGCGATCAAAAACATTGAAAGTCAGTCATTTTTGATCAATTTTGTGTCTTCGAATATGAATTTATCTGTAAAAGAAAAACAAGGACTTTTATCGATAAACGGATTGAAAGAGCGTGCTTTAGAGACTTTGCGTTACATGAATGTTGAACTTCAAAAATTAGAATTGAAGAACGACATCCAATCAAAAGTTCGTTTTGATTTAGATCAGCAGCAAAGGGAATATTTCCTTCACCAGCAAATGAAAACTATTCAAGAAGAATTAGGGGGCGTTTCGCAAGAAGAGGAAATGGACGAAATGGGGCTGAAAGCTAAAACCAAAAAATGGGATGAGAAAACGCAGAAACATTTCGAAAAAGAATTGTCTAAAATGCGTCGTATGAATCCGCAGTCTCCTGATTTTGGAATTCAAAGAAATTACTTAGAATTGTTTTTAGAATTGCCTTGGGGCGAATATTCTAAAGATAAATTCGATTTAAAACATGCTCAGAAAATATTAGATAAAGATCATTTTGGACTTGATGAAGTTAAGAAAAGAATGATTGAGCATTTGGCAGTTTTAAAATTGCGAAATGACATGAAATCGCCAATTATATGTTTAACAGGGCCTCCGGGGGTTGGTAAAACGTCAATTGGTCGTTCTGTGGCGGAAGCTTTAGGAAGAGAATATGTTCGTATTTCTTTAGGAGGTTTGCGTGACGAAGCAGAGATTCGCGGTCATAGAAAAACCTATATTGGAGCAATGCCAGGACGTATTATTCAGAGTTTGAAAAAGGCCGGAACGTCAAATCCTGTATTTATTTTAGATGAAATTGATAAATTATCAAACGGTAATAGTGGCGATCCTTCTTCTGCTTTATTGGAAGTTTTAGACCCAGAACAAAACAGTGCTTTTTATGATAATTTCCTTGAAATGGGGTATGATTTGTCTAAAGTAATGTTTATTGCGACTTCAAACAATATGGCAGCAATTCAGCCTGCTTTGCGTGACAGAATGGAAGTAATCAAAATGTCAGGTTATACAATCGAAGAAAAAGTTGAGATTGCGAAGCGACATTTATTTCCAAAACAATTGGAAGCACACGGTTTGACTGCGAAAGATTTGACTATTGGTAAAAAGCAGCTGGAAAAAATCATTGAAGGTTATACTAGAGAATCAGGTGTTCGTAATTTAGAAACTAAAATAGCTCAAGTAATTAGAAATGCAGCAAAAGCTGTTGCAATGGAAGAGGAGTACAACAAAAAAGTTACTGATGAAGATATTGTAGCAATTTTAGGAGTGCCAAGGCTAGAGCGTGATAAATACGAAAACAATGATGTAGCTGGTGTTGTAACAGGTTTAGCTTGGACAAGTGTTGGCGGAGATATTTTGTTTATCGAATCTTTGATTTCTGAAGGAAAAGGCTCATTGAGCATTACAGGAAATCTTGGGACTGTCATGAAAGAATCTGCTACAATTGCATTAGAATACATTAAAGCAAATGCAAAGAAATTAGGAATTAGCGCAGAACTTTTTCAAAAATATAATATTCATTTACATGTTCCGGAAGGAGCAACTCCAAAAGATGGTCCAAGTGCTGGTATTGCAATGCTAACTTCTTTAGTTTCGCTTTTAACTCAAAAGAAAATAAAGAAGAGTCTTGCTATGACTGGAGAAATTACGCTACGCGGAAAAGTATTGCCGGTGGGGGGGATTAAAGAAAAAATCTTAGCCGCAAAAAGAGCAGGAATTAAAGAGATTATTCTTTGTCACGAAAATAAAAGTGATATTGATGAAATCAAAGCAGACTATCTAGAAGGTTTAAGTTTTCACTATGTAAAAGAGATGAGCGAGGTTTTAGCAATCGCATTAACAGATCAGAAAGTGAAAAATGCTAAAGAATTGAAATAAGTTTTAGAAACTTAAAATTATAAAATTCCAAATTCCAATTTTCTCATTGGGATTTGGAATTTTTTTATTGTACTTTATTTTTAGTGTTATATAATTTTATATTTGCAGTTGCGTTATTCCCATATAGGTGCGCCAAAAACAAATGTTTAAAAAAGTTGTTTTATTTTTTATAATCATGATTTGTTCGTGTTCTTTCGGGCAAGTTGGAGGGCGTTACACTTATCAATTTTTAAACTTAACCACTTCGCCAAGACAAGCAGCTTTGGGAGGAGATGTTATTACAATATATGACGAAGACGTTAATCAAGCCATGTCTAATCCAGCACTTATAAACGCAGACATGGACAATCATTTGGCATTAAATTACGGGAGTTATTATGGTGAAGCTTCTTATGGTACAGCGTCGTATGCTTATACTTATGATCGACACGTTCAGACTTTTTATGCCGGAGTTACTTATGTAAACTATGGCACCTTTGAGGGATATGATGAGAATGGTCAGGCCACTTCTAATTTTACGGGAAGCGAAGGCGCATTATCAGTGGGATATGCATACAACGTTCCTTATACCGATTTGTTCATTGGTGCAAGTGCTAAATTGATTACGTCATCTTTAGAAAGTTACAATTCTATAGGCGGTGCTGTAGATTTAGGTTTTCTTTATATAAATGAAAACAATGATTTGAATTTTGCTCTCGTGTTTAGGAATATGGGAACACAGTTCACAACTTATTCCGGAATTAAAGAGAATCTTCCATTTGAAATTGTGGCGGGTATTTCGCAAGAATTGGAGCATGTGCCTATTCGTTGGCATCTTTCACTAGAAAATTTACAGCAATGGAATATTTCTTTTTCGAATCCTAATCGCGGAGAAACCAACATTGACGGATCTACAAATCCAGAAAAAGTATCGTTTTTAAATAATGCATTCAGACACGTAGCTTTTGGTGTTGAAATTTTTCCTAAAAAGGCATTCAATTTCCGTATCGGATATAATTTCAGAAGAGCTGAAGAGTTGCGCGTAGAAGAGCAGCGTAACTTTTCTGGTGTTTCATTAGGTTTTGGTTTAAGAATGAATAAACTGAAATTCAATTATTCTTATTCGAGATATACATTGGCAGCAAATACAAGTCTTTTTGGTTTAACTTTAAATTTTCAATAACGGCATGAAACTATTTTATTTGGCGTTGTTTATGACAGTAAGTTTTTTTACGGGATCTAAATTTTCTTTTAAAGAAGAAGAAGCTATTTCCACTATAGAAATGGAAAGAATCAACAGCAGAATTGCGGTTATAAAAGATATGGTTGCTACCGATCATAAATACAATCAAAAAGTCGTTTTTCTAATTGATATGAAAGTTCCTTCTGGAAAAAATCGCTTTTTTGTTTACGATTTGCAGAAAGATGAAGTTGTAGATCAAGGTCTTGTGGCTCATGGTTCTGGTTCTGAAACTGGAGTGCGAGGAGTGCTTAAATTTAGTAATACTCCAAATTCTAATTGCACTGCATTAGGAAGATATTCTGTTGGAAGAACATATAAAGGTATTTTTGGAAAGGCTTACAGGTTAGCCGGTTTAGAAGAAAGTAATAACAATGCTTTAAAAAGAGCGATTGTACTGCATCATTATTCTGCAGTTCCATATGAAGAGCAAGATTATTATATAAGCAATAGCCATGGTTGCCCAATGGTAAATGAACAGTTTTTTAAAAGGATAGAAAAAATTATAGATAACTCTAAGTCAAATATTCTGATGGATATTTATTATTAGCGGGAACGGATTAGCTTACAGAGTAAGATTAAGAATATAACTTTTTATTGTCGAAAGTAATTTGACTTCGATAGTGAAAAGTTTTTTTTTAACCTTTATCGGCTATTCCATATAAAGAGAAAGATGGCTACATTTGCATTAGTTTTGGCTGTGAATTTTCTATTTCTGCAAATAAAACAGACACTAAAAGAATAAAAATTAAAAAATAAAAAATTGAAAAAAATTACCATTGCTATCGACGGATTTTCATCTACTGGTAAAAGCACTCTTGCTAAACAATTGGCAAAAGAATTGGAATATGTTTATGTGGACACTGGTGCAATGTATCGCGCTGTAGCTTACTTTGCAATGCAACACAATTTAATTGGAGCTGATTTTTTTAAGAAGGAAGCCTTGATTGAAGCATTAGTAGATATTAAACTAGAATTTCGATTCAATTCAGATTTGGGCTTTGCAGAAATGCATTTAAATGGTGAAAATGTTGAGAAACAAATTAGAACGATCGAAGTGTCTAATTTTGTTAGTCAGGTAGCGGCAGTTTCTGAAGTTCGCGCTAAGCTAGTAGAACAACAGCAAGAAATGGGAACGAATAAAGCTATCGTAATGGATGGAAGGGATATTGGAACGGTAGTTTTTCCTAATGCTGAATTGAAAATCTTTATGACTGCAAGTGCAGAAACACGCGCACAAAGACGTTTTGATGAATTACAGCAAAAAGGCGATAATGTTTCTTATGAAGAAGTTTTGAAAAACGTAGTCGATAGAGATTATATGGATACACACCGTGAAGATTCTCCTTTGGTAATTGCACATGATGCAATTGAGATTGATAATTCTTACTTAAACAAAGAAGAACAATTTGCTGCAGTTCTAGAATTAGTGAATGATGTTGTTAAAACAGCATAATTTTTTGCAGATATTATTTTAAATGGTAGTTTTACCGCTTCATTTTTACTAAAGAACAATTTTTATCATATGGGGATTAAAAACAGGTTGATTTTAATGAGCTTTCTTCAATTTTTTGTTTGGGGAGCCTGGCTTATAACAATTGGAAATTATTGGTTTGGCACAAAAAACTGGGAAGGAACTCAATTCGGACTAGTTTTCGGAACCATGGGAATCGCTTCTCTTTTTATGCCTACACTTACAGGTATTATTGCCGACAGATGGATTAATGCCGAAAAATTATACGGTGCTCTCCATATTCTTTACGCTGCAGTTCTTTTCGGAATTGCGCAAGTTACTACTCCAGATACTTTTATTATTGTAATGCTTTTAGCAATGTGCTGTTATATGCCAACAATCGCTTTAAGTAATTCAATATCTTATACTTCGCTTAAGTTAAATAATAAAAACATTGTAAAAGATTTTCCGCCTATTCGTGTTTGGGGAACAATTGGTTTTATTGTTGCCATGTGGATTACTAATCTAAGTGGGAGTAAAGCGACTGAATATCAGTTTTATATTGCTGGAGTTGGCGCTTTGATTCTTGGAGTTTATGCTTTCACATTACCAAAATGCGAGCCGCAACGTCTGATTAAAGAAAATGCAACTTGGATTGAAACTTTTGGTTTAGAGTCTTTTAAGTTGTTTGCTAATTATAAAATGGCATTATTTTTTGTTTTCTCTATGTTTTTAGGAGGAGCACTTCAATTGACAAATGCTTACGGAGATGTATTTTTAGATGAATTTAAACACTTTCCAAAATATGCAGATTCATTTGTAATTCAATATTCAACGATTATTATGTCTATTTCTCAGGTTTCTGAGACTTTATTTATTTTGGCAATTCCATTTTTCTTGAGACGTTTCGGAATCAAACAAGTTATGTTGATTAGTATGTTGGCTTGGGTTCTTCGTTTCGGATTATTTGCTTTTGGAGACCCTATAAATGGTTTATGGATGATTATTTTATCTTGTATCGTTTACGGAATGGCATTTGACTTCTTTAATATTTCTGGCTCTTTATTTGTAGAAAGCAATACTGATTCTAAAATTCGTTCTTCTGCACAAGGTTTGTTTATGATGATGACAAATGGAGTGGGAGCAGTTTTAGGAAGTTTGACTTCTGGTTGGGCTATTGATCGTTTCTTTACAAAATCATTTGCCAATACAACGGAATTAGCAGGATTTTTACAAACAGATGCTACAAATGAAAAAATGGTTGAGTTTGTAAAAGGGCAAGGAAATTCAATTTCTGCAGATGGAATTTTTACGAATCCTGTTTTTATGAAAGATTGGCATACGATATGGTTATCTTTTGCGGCTTATGCATTGGTTATTGCGATTGCTTTTGCTGTTTTGTTTAAACATAAACATGATCCAAAGGAGATTGAGAATTTGAGTCATTAAAATAAATGCAATTACATATAGTAAACCCGGCAGTTTTTTAAAACCTGCCGGGTTTGTTTTTTTAATAGCTCGAAGACAAGTAAAGTTTTTTTTGTTATTTATTTATAAAAACACCTTTTTGAGAGGCAATGGAATTTCCTAATGTTGTAATAGTTTCTAAGATGTCTTTGAAAGATTTGCCAAAGTCGGTTAAACCATAGGTTACCTTTATAGGTGGCTTTTTGCCATCGACTGTTCTGAAAATTATGCCATCTTCTTCCAATTGTTTCAATTGCAGGCTTAACGTTCTTTCGGTTACCGAAGGCATTTCTTTTCTAAGTTCATTATATCTTTTAGGGTTGTCTTTTAAATGATAAAGGATAACAGCTTTCCATTTTCCGCCTATTAAATCCATTACCAAGCTTACTGTGCATGGATAAATTTTATTTTCAAGCTTTATTAAATCAGACTTGCATTCTATCTTTTTCATATCATAGTTTTGAACCTATCCAAATGGATAGTTATTGCATCTTAGCGAAACTATAAATAATTTTGTTACTATAAAAATTATAGTATAAAAATAATTAAAAATGGCGTTATTAATTTTAGGGCACCCAAATATAGGTGAATCGATTGCAAACAAGGCAATTATAGAGGAGATTCAAAAAGCGAATCCGAATATTGAAATCCGAAATCTTGCAATATTATATCCAGATTTTAAAATAGATATTGCAAAGGAGCAAGAAGCATTATTGAGACATGATTTGATTGTATTTCAATATCCGTTGTACTGGTATAATATGCCAGCAATTTTGAAACAGTGGTTTGATGTTGTTTTTACGCATCAGTTTGCTTATGGCTCAAAAGGAGACAAATTGAAGGATAAAAAACTTTTGGCTAGTGTAACAGTTGGATCTTTAGAAAGGGAATATCGTACTTTCGGAAAACATAATTTTCGAATTAATGACTTTTTTAAGAACGTCGAGCAAACCGCTTATTTTGCTCAGATGACTTTTTTAGATCCATTATTTTTTCATGGCACATCAGCAGTTGATGGATTTACTGCATCTGAAATAGAAAGAAGGGCAAGCAGTTATGCGAAAGATTTAATAAGCTTTATTGAAAGGGTAGAATTGTCTTCAGTCGTTCAATAAGATCTTTGTCAAAGGTTTGAACTTTTACGAAGATAGTTGCACATAGTAATCCCGACAGTTTTTTAAAAGCTGTCGGGGTTGTTGTTTTATGAATTTCTATTTTTTAATTTCTTAATAATTGCCTTGCAATTCTTTGTTTAAACTGGACTGAAGTCCAGCCCTACAATATGGTTCGTTCCTTCGGAACTAGGATCGAGCTTTTGCTCGATTTATATTGTAGGGCCGGACTTGTGTCCGGTTGATGGTTAATTGTTTATGGTTAATTGATTATGGTTAATTGATTGTTTATGGTTAATTGTTTATGGTCAATTGTTGATGGTCAATTGTTGATGGTCAATTGTTGATGGTCAATTGTTTATGGTTAATTGTTGATGGTCAATTGTTGGTGGTCTATTGTTGGTGGTCAATTGTTGGTGGTCAATTGTTGGTGGTCAATTGTTGGTGGTCAATTGTTGGTGGTCAATTATTGATGGTTAATTATTGATGGTTAATTATTGATGGTTAATTATTGATGGTTAATTATTGATGGTTAATTATTGATGGTTAATTATTGATGGTCAATTGTTGATGGTTAATTATTGATGGTCAATTGTTGATGGTTAGTTATTGATGGTTAACAATTGGTCGGTTTTTGAATTATAAATGTCTTTTAAAAACTAAATTTTCTAAACTAGCCCCGATAGCAGTGGAAATCCTTTTGTGCCGGGGTTCGGCACAAAAGATTGAAGCGGATAGCGGGACTAAAGGTCTTTTGAAACCTTAAATCTTCTGCTTCTTATTATCATACTGATAATCATTAGGGTTTTGTTTTGTTAATTCAGAAAAATGTATTAATTTTGCAGTCCTTTTGGCAGAGAAGAGTTTCCATTAGGAATCAACCATTTATGTAAAACAACTTCTGTATTTTCTATCGCATAGAGAAACTCGAGAAAAACAGAATACAAATTTTTTTATCAGCATGTCTGAACAAACAAAATCACAAGAAGAGTTTTTAGCAAATTTTAACTGGCACAACTTCCAAGAAGGAATCGATGCAGTAGATGAGAAAAACTTGCAAGAGTTTGAAGAACTAGTATCAAAAACTTTCATCGCTACAGACCAAGAAGAAGTAGTTGAAGGAGTTGTAGTTAGAATTACAGATAGAGACGTTATCGTTGATATCAATGCTAAATCTGAAGGTGTTATTTCTTTAAACGAATTTCGTTACAACCCAAATTTAAAAGTAGGTGACAAAGTTGAAGTATTAATCGACATCCGTGAGGATAAAACAGGTCAATTAGTATTATCTCACAGAAAAGCACGTACTATCAAATCTTGGGATAGAGTTATTGCAGCAAATGAAACTGGAGAAATCGTTAACGGTTTTGTTAAATGCAGAACTAAAGGAGGTATGATTGTTGACGTATTCGGAATCGAAGCGTTCTTACCTGGATCTCAAATTGACGTTAAGCCAATTAGAGACTACGATGTATATGTAAACAAAATGATGGAATTCAAAGTGGTAAAAATCAACCACGAATTCAAAAACGTTGTTGTATCTCATAAAGCTCTTATCGAGGCTGATATTGAAGTACAGAAAAAAGAGATCATCGGTCAATTACAAAAAGGACAAGTATTAGAAGGTGTTGTTAAAAACATTACTTCTTATGGTGTGTTCATTGACTTAGGTGGTGTTGACGGATTAATTCACATTACTGACCTTTCTTGGAGCAGAATCAACCACCCAAGTGAAGTTCTTGAATTAGACCAAAAATTAAACGTTGTAATCCTTGATTTCGATGATGAGAAAACAAGAATTCAATTAGGATTGAAACAATTAAACGCTCACCCATGGGATGCTTTAGATGCTAACTTAACTGTTGGTGATAAAGTTAAAGGTAAAGTAGTTGTAATCGCTGATTACGGTGCTTTCATCGAAGTTGCTGAAGGTGTTGAAGGTTTAATCCACGTTTCTGAAATGTCATGGTCAACTCACTTACGTTCTGCTCAGGACTTCGTGAAAGTTGGAGATGTTGTTGAAGCAGTTATCTTAACTCTAGACAGAGAAGATCGTAAGATGTCATTAGGTATCAAACAATTGACTCAAGATCCATGGACTGACATTACTTCTAAATACCCAGTAGGTTCTAAACACACAGGTATCGTTAGAAACTTCACTAACTTTGGTATTTTCGTAGAATTAGAAGAAGGAATTGATGGATTAATCTACATCTCTGACTTATCTTGGACTAAGAAAATTAAACACCCATCTGAGTTTGTAAACGTTGGTGAAAAACTTGATGTTGTTGTATTAGAATTAGATGTTGAAGGACGTAAATTATCTTTAGGTCACAAACAAACTACTGCTAATCCTTGGGATCAATACGAAGATTCTTTCGCTGTAGGAACTATCCACAACGGTGAGATTTCTGAAATCGTTGACAAAGGAGCTACTGTAGAATTCGGAGATGATATCGTTGCTTTCATTCCTACTCGTCACCTTGAAAAAGAAGACGGAAAGAAATTGAAAAAAGGTGATACAGCTGATTTCAAAGTAATTGAATTCAACAAAGAATTCAAAAGAGTTGTTGCTTCTCACACTGCTATCTTCAGAGAAGAAGAAGAGAAAAACGTGAAAGCTGCTGCTGAAACTACTACATCTGCATCTACTAACGCACCTGCTGCGACTTTAGGTGACAACAATGATGTATTAGCTGCTTTAAAAGCTAAAATGGAAAAAACTGAGAAAAAATAATTCTTAGATTCCTATAAATAGAAAGTCCCACAGTGATGTGGGACTTTTTTTTGCTTTATACTTTTTGTTTTAAGATATTTTAACACATAAAGTTGTATTATTCTGCTAAAAAACTATTTTTGTATGAAAATACCACATATGAAAAAAATCTACTTTTTGGTTCTGACTTTGAGTTTTATGAATGTGTTAAGTGCGCAGATTATTAATTTTTCTGATGTTAAATTTAAGTCAAGGCTGCTTGTATCAGGTAAATATTCACCAATAGCAAAAGATTTGGCAGGAAATTTATTTAAAATTGATGCAAATGACGATGGTGAAATTCAAGTTTCAGAAGCACTACAAGTTAGTTATATAGATGTTGCAAACTGTAATATTGCTAATCTTCAAGGTATTGAATTTTTCACCAACTTAAGTGTTTTATATATTGATTGGAATAAATTTTCTAATTTAGATTTTACCACATTGATTAATTTAACTGAATTGCACTTAGAAAATAATCATGAAGTGTTAAATAGTTTAAATCTATCCGGATTAACTAAGTTGAAAAAAATATATTGCCAAACTAGCACTTTGTTGAATATAAATCTAAATGGATTAGAAAATTTGAATTATTTAGATTGTTTTGGTAATTTTTTATCGACATTAGATTTATCTAATTGTATAAGTATAAAAGAGTTAAGTTGCGCAAATAATAAATTAAAGGGTTTGGATATTTCAAATAATCTAGAATTAGTTTATTTGAATTGTTCTAAAAATCAATTAGAGAATTTAAATTTAGCTGGGCAAACTAAACTTACAAATCTGGTTTGTTCTGAAAATAAGTTATTGAGTTTGGATTTTAAAGATTTATTAAATATAGAAAGGATAAATTGTAGCGGTAACTTGTTAACTGCCTCAAATATTGATAATTTAGGTAAAGTTAATTATATTGATATTTCTTTAAATAAATTATCAAAACTTACTTTATCTAACTTGCCAAATATTAATAGATTAGATTGTCCTGATAATTTAATTTCTACATTAGTTTTAACTAAATTACCAAATTTGACTACTTTGCTATGTGATAAAAATATGCTATCAAATATAGATTTGTCAGAAGTAAGTAGTTTAGATTTTTTGCGATGTTCTTTTAACAAATTATCAACCCTGTCTCTGAAAAATAATTTAAAAATCAGGGAGTTGATATGTAATAATAATTCTTTGGAAACTTTAGATGCTTCTGGATTGTTTAATCTTACTAAATTGGATTGTAGTCATAATAATCTTTCATCTTTATTTTTGAAAAATGGTAAAAAGGATAATGATTTATATTTCGATTACAATACTTATGATTTATATGTTTGTGCAGATGAAAGTGAAATTGGTTATCTTTTAGGATTAAAAGATAATTATAAGTATTTCACATTTAACGTTAATTCTTATTGCAATTTTGTCCCGGGAGGAGTTTTTTATACCGTTGAAGGAAAAAACAAGTTAGATAGTAATAATAATGGATGTGATGTTTTAGATATAAATTACCCAAATTTAAAATTATCATTTTCGGATGGTATTAATTCGGGTTATTTAATTTCTGATACTTCAGGAAATTATCATTATGATGTACAAGCAGGAACGCACACAATAAGCCCAAAATTTGAAAATCCATCCTATTTTTATGTCTCTCCAACAAGTGTAGCTGTTACTTTTCCAACACAGAAGAGTCCTTTTTCGCAGGATTTCTGTGTAACACCAAACGGTTCACATTCTGATTTAGAAATTGTTATGTTGCCAATAGAAGATGCGAGGCCTGGTTTTAATGCTAAATATAAAATTATATATAAGAATAAAGGAAATACTATTGAAGCAGGTTCTATTAAATTGGATTTTGATGATAGTAAATTAGAATATATTTCTTCAGATGTTTTATTTAAAACTAAAGCAGTAAATAAAATAGTATGGAATTTTAATAATTTGCAACCATTTGAAAGTAGGCAAATAATTGTTTCTTTAAAAGTCAATAGACCAACTGAAACACCTCCTGTTAATATAGGCGATATAATAACTTATACAACAAAAGTGGAATCTGACAGTAACGACAAAACACCATTAGACAATACTTTTACTTTAAATCAAACAGTTGTTGGTTCCTACGATCCAAACGACAAAACTTGTTTAGAAGGTTCTATTGTTACGCCAAGTTTAATAGGTGAGTATGTGCATTACATGATTCGCTTTGAAAATGCAGGGACATATTCAGCACAAAATATTGTGGTTAAAGATATGATTGATTTATTAAAATTTGATATTTCTACTTTAATTCCGACAAGTTCAAGCCATTCTTTTGTAACTAAAATTTCAGAAGGAAATAAAGTAGAATTTATATTCGAAAATATAAATCTGCCTTTTGACGATGCGAGTAATGATGGTTATATTGCTTTTAAAATAAAAACAAAACCAACATTACAAGTTGGAGATACTTTTACGAATGATGCTAATATTTATTTTGATTATAATTTTCCTATTTTGACTAATAAGGCGACTTCAACATTTAAGGCTGTTTTATCAACGGAGGATTTTAATTTTTCTAAATATTTGAATTTGTATCCAAATCCAGCAAGTCAAGTTTTGAATATTTCGCAGAACGACAGTATCGAGATACAATCATTTGAAATTTTTGATGCTTTAGGTCAATTGGTAATTGCAGTTCCAAACGCAAAAATGACTTCAAATATTGATATTTCAAAGCTTAGAACTGGTACTTATTTTATAAAAGTGAAATCAGGCAAAGGAAGATCAAGTATGAAATTCATTAAGAATTAAATAGAAAGTCCCACAGAAATGTGGGACTTTTTTGTTACTTGGTATTGCCACAAAGGCACAACGATGCAAAGATTTGTTGTATATTGGAAATTACTTTGAAGCTAATAATTTTGATTCTTCTGGAGTGTATTCTGGTACAATCGTATAAGTTTCGATTCTCGCAACAGCCATTTCATTTAAAATATCGACTAAATTTTTAAAATTACTTTTTTTGCTAGGTTTTATAATTACAATTGGGCCATTATTTGGTCTTCCTATTGATGATGAAAAGTCTAGAATCATTTTCTTTTTATTAAAAAGCTCTTTACGAATCCCATTTTTCCCGTAATTAATTTCTATTGGTTTTCCTATAGGATCAAATAAAAGTCCGGAATACATTATTATTTTATCATTTTTATCTAATAGTACCGTTATTAAGCGCGTGTCAGTACCTGCACTACAATTAGTAATTCCGTTAAATTCTTCATCGCAATGTCTTCCTGGCATACTCAAATCCATCATTTTTGGTTTCGATAATTCTCCAACAACCATAAAAAATATTATCAACAGAAAGGAAACACTGACCATAGCGGTTAAATCAACTCTTGAACTTAGTTTTTTGCTGCGTACTTTATGAGGTAGATTTTTCATGGTAAAAAAGTTTAGTTACTACTATGCTTCTGATTGGAAGCAAGCAAGTTAGATTCTTCTGGTGTGAACTCATTCACAATATTATATGATTCGATATTGCATGTTTTCATTACATCAATAATGCTGACTAGATTACCGAAATTTGATTTTTTGCATGGTTTGATAAACACAACGATTCCTTTTTTATGATTATTCAATAATAATGAGTTGTAATTGTTTAGCTCTTTCATTATTCTTGACTTTTCAAAAACTTTTTTTTGAGGTTTTTTAATTGGATTTTCTAAATTTCCTGCGAAATACACTAACTCATTGTTGTCGTCTAATAATATTGTAAACGAGCGACTCTCTTCAGGATAAACAGGAAAGCAATCACAACAATCGTTATCAGGGAAATTTATATCCATTACTTTTGGCTTTGACAATTCTCCAACAACCATAAAAAATATAATCAGTAGAAAAGAAACACTAACCATTGCAGTTAAATCTACTCTTGAACTTAGTTTTTTGCTTCTGACTTTCTTTGGTAAATTTTTCATAACGATGAGTTTTGATTTTAAATTTAGTAATAAAATAGAAACAAAAATTAAGTATTCTTGAAAAATTTGGAAAAATAGTTAAGGATTCTAAAGTCTTGATTTTGTTAATCATTAGCAAAATAAAAGCATTTTTTATAGACGAAAATATTTTCAATAGAAAACCAAAACAATTTTATCTGCGTAAATGAGCTTATAACTTAAAATCATTTAAATATGAAAACTAGAAAATTTTTAGCTCTTGCAGTTTTAGCTTTGGGATTTGCATTTACATCAAATGCACAAAAATCAGTAATGGTTGGTGGTGCAGCAATGTATCCGAATAAAAATATTATCGAAAACGCTGTCAATTCAAAAGATCATACGACTTTGGTTGCGGCAGTAAAAGCGGCAGATTTGGTTGAAACATTAAAAGGAGCTGGTCCGTTTACTGTTTTTGCGCCTACAAATGCAGCGTTTGATAAATTGCCAAAAGGAACTGTAGAAACATTATTAAAACCAGAAAACAAAAAAATGCTTCAAGGAATTTTAACTTATCACGTTGTTGCTGGAAAATGGAATTCAGCTGATATTGCAAAAGCAATTAAAGAAGGTAAGGGTAAAGCTAGTATTAAAACAGTTGCTGGTGGTACGATTACTGCTTGGATGAAAGGTAAAGACTTATATATAAGTGATGAAAATGGTAATAAGGCGAAAGTTACCATTGCAGATGTAAATCAGTCAAATGGTGTGATTCATGTTATTGATGCTGTTTTGCTTCCTAAGAAATAAAGTAGAAAAGTTCCAAATTTGAAAAATCCAAATTCCAATTTAAAATTGGAATTTGGGTTTTTTATTTTTATTTTTTTTTAAAATTATTTTTTGGCGGTCAAAGTACTTCCTGCGGAAGCGATTACAACACAAACTACAGCTAGAATTTCGTAGAAACTTAAATTTTCATTCAAAAATATAAATGCACAAATAGAAGCGGCTGCTGGTTCTAAACTCATTAGAATGCTAAAAGTACGTGGCGGAAGTTTTCCTAAAGCTTTCATTTCTAAAGTAAACGGAATAGCACTTGACAAAAGGGCAAGAGCAACACCCATTCCGGATAATTTGGGAGTAAGATTGTTTAGTCCGTTTTCTAAAAAACCAAATGGTAAGACTAAAAGTGCTGCAAATAGCATTCCTACAGAAACGGCATAGCCATCGTTCATTATTTTCGAAATTTTCCCTCCCAAAACGATATAAGCAGTCCAAAAAGCTCCAGCTAAAAGCGCACATATAATTCCGATAGGATCTAAGCGATCGTTGGTCCAAGGGGCAATTAGTAAAATGCCAATAGCCGCCAATAAGACCCAACAATAATCAACTAAACGTTTTGAACCTGCTATGGCTAGCAATAACGGACCAACAAATTCTAATGTTACGGCTAAACCAATTGGAATTCTTTCTATAGCAAAATAAAATATCAAATTCATAGCGCCTAAAGACAAACCGTACGGAATTACGATTTTCCATTGCTGTGCGGTTACAGCTTTTAGATTTGGTCTATAAGCCAGTAGTAAAATTAATGCCGAAACGCCAATGCGTATAGAGGCAGTGCCTGCTGCACCGATGGCGGGAAATAAAGTTTTTGCAATTGCGGCTCCGCACTGCACGCTAATAATTGCTAATAATACTGCTGGAACAGGAGGCAAGCTGATTTCTCTGTTTTTCATAAAAAGTATGACAGAATCTTAGAAGATTATTTCTGTCGGATAAATAAATATGTATTTTAAACTAGTTGCCTAAAGCTTTTTTGGTAACATAAGCGCGATAACCAATAATAGCCATTTGCCATTTCTTTGCTTTTGAAATGTCTAGACCTTGTTTGGTAAAGCTGGGCAAAAGTAGCTTATTTAGTTTGGCTAATAATTTATACATGGTAGATTTGTTTTTTTCAAAGATATAAAAAAAGACTTTGTGTTTGAAACAAAGTCTTTGACAGTAAAAATGTAAAAAGTATTTAAATTCTGAGAATCAGGTTTTCGTCTCCATCAGTTTCACGATTTATGGCATTTTTTGGTGCCTCCATCCAGCCGGTTTTATTGATGACAAATTTGAAAAGATGTGTTTTGTCTTTTTCAAATTTTGATTTTGGCACGGATAATTCAAATGTATTTTTACTTTTCTGAATCATTTGAAAATCTTGATCATTTGGATTCCAGTTGTCAAATGAACCTGCAATGGAGACACTTTTAACAAAATTAGGGTCTAAATTTTTATCATGTTCGTACATAAATACAACATTCTTATTAACGATTTTGTAACCGTAAATGCCAGTTTGCTTTTTGTTTTCGCTCAATAACTCATTGGAAAGTCTAACAATGGCCTCGCCAAGTGCATTACCTGTATTTTCATCGCTAATATTTACAATAATTGAAATTCCCATTTGACGCTCGGGATAAATCAACAACATATTTTGTGTTCCAAATGCACCACCATGTTTCCAGCAGTTTTTTCCGTTTTCATCAACTTCAATATAATCCCAGAAATAACCATTCCAAATTGTAAGGCTGTTTAAAAGATTACGTTGCGATTCCTTAACAATTTTATTTTTTGTATTCAATTCGTAGGCAATAAATTTGGTTAGGTCGCCCAATGTAGATTTTAGCATTCCTGCAGCGCCCCATAAATTATCAGAAATTGTAGGCATTAAAATTCCTTTAAGATTGTAACCTTGTGCAATAGTCATGTTTGGATTTAAATTAATACCACTGGATGTCATACCTAGTTTTGAAAGAATGTTTTCTTTTAAAAGCATTTCATAACTTTTTTGATAGACATTCTCTAAAATATGAGCGGTTAGATTTAAGCTTCCGTTACTATATTTGAATTTTGTCCCAGGTAAAGTATCTAATTTCATGGTCTTTAGATCTGCAAAAAACTTTTCACGACTATACGCTTCGTCTACTTTTTTAAAAGCCAGATAACTACTGTCGTTGCGATTTTTTCGCAATTCGTCTGTATCAGGCAAATCTTTACTAAAACCAGTTCTAAAAGAAACGAGATCTTTTATTGTAATAGGCGTTCTGTTGTATTCTAAGTTAGGATAAGAACCTGTAATGTATTTTCTAATGTCTTCGTCTAGATCCAATTTCCCTTCCAAAACAGCTTGGGCAGTAAGTAAACCTGTAAATAATTTAGTAATAGAAGCAACTTCAAAAACAGTATTATTAGTAGCAATGTTTTCTTTTCCTTTGTCAATTTCGCCGTAGTGTCTGGTATATGTTTTTCCATTTTTGACAACTCCAATAGAAATTGAATTTGCTTTTGATTTTTGAGAAAGGATAGAAGCGGTTTTGTCCATTACAATGAAAATACTTTTTTCAGTTGCATTCTTTTGGGCTGCTATTGAAAGGCTAATGCACAAAAATAAAATTGAAATGTTTCTTTTCATGTTAAGTGTGTTTTATAGTTTAGAAGGATACATTAAATTTAAAAACCAGTGTTTTAGCACTGGTTTTTAAATAGTTCAAAGAATTTGATTAAGCTTTTTTATTCTGTTTTTCCATTTCTTTCATGTCTTTTTCATGCTGTTTCATATCCTTTTCATGTTGTTTCATGTCCTTGGCATGCTGCTTCATGTCTTTCGCATGTTGTTTCATATCAAGCTCATATTGTTTCATGTCTTGCTCGTATTGCTTCATGTTGTTCTCATAATCTTTAGAATCAGTATCAAAATCAAATTTAAAGTCATAGTTGAACTTTTCCATATTAACATTGAATTTCTCCATTGCTATTTGATACTTCTCCATTTCTTTTTCATATACTTCAGCTCTTTGCGACATGATAGCCTCAACTTGTTTTTCATAAGCTTTCAATTGTGGTTCAAATGCTTCCATTTGTTTTTCAAAAGCTTCCATGTCTTTTTCAAATTTAGCCATTACTACTTTATCTTTTGGATTTCTTGGAGCAACTGGCGGTCTTGGCATTTTTGACATGTCAATTGCAGGAACTGGAGGCATTGGTCCGGCAGGAAATGCAGGTGGAGTTGGTGGAACTGGAGCTGCAACATCAGACTCTCCATGATTGCGAATAATAACTCTTTCGTTTCTGATCATTATTGGCATTCTAAGATTTCTGTCTGTATTGATGTTGATAGATTTTGCTCCATTTTCATCAGTTCCTATTGCTAGTTCACAGTCTTTAATTGCCTCGTCACCATCAATTTTTATGGTTTGCTTTTTACCAGAATCCGATTTTACTTTGATTTGTATTGCAGTTAATTCGGCCTTAGTGTTTCTTTTTACATCCGAAATTTCAACATCAAGATTATGGTTAGCTTTCAATTTTCCAGATAGCTCGTTCAACTCTTTATCGGTAGTGTTTTTGGTTATTTTGATTGTTTCTTCATCGTCTTCAATAGTGTCTTTTTGGATAGTTGTAACTTCAGTTTGTTTTTTTTCTTGTGCAATAGTTCTTATTTGGAATAAAAGAATAAAAGCACCAAGAGCAGGAATTACCGCCGAATATTTCCAGTAATTTCGCTTGTTTGATTGATTTTTGTTTAACATGACAATTCGTTTTTTGATTAATGATTGATAAAAATGATTGGTGATTGCAACGCAAGTTTCATGCGTTGTTATTTTTAAAAGCGTGTACTGATACGCTTTTTTGTCGGCAATTTTTTTTGAAGCTTCATTGTCTGCAATGAATTCAAGGTTTTGTAAAATAGCTTTTTTATAGAGCCAGATAATCGGGTTAAACCAAAACAGGATGCAAAAGATTCTCGAAATCAAAACATCGATGGTGTGTTTTTGGTTACTGTGCACTTTTTCATGCTCCAAAATGCTTTCTAGTTCTTCCGAAGTATATAGTGATGAGTTATATACTATGTAATCAAAATAAGAGAAAGGTGCGATATTTTCATTAAGATCAATAAACTTAAAATCTTCCTGCTGTTCAATTTTCTTTCCTTTTAAGACAGTATTGAGACTATAAAAATCAAGCGCAAATTTGATCATGAAGGCTAAGAAGCCAATTCCATAAACTATGGCCAGAACTAAATTCCAATTGATTTCAAAATTTTTTTCTTCGACAACAGATACAGTTGTTGGCTTATAATGAGCTTTGTAATAAGCAACATCATAATTTGAAGTTGGAATATGCTTTGCATTCGTTGTAGTTGTGATTATTGGGTCGAGCGCCGGCGCAGGCGTTGCTTCGACCCAAATTATTTTAGTATAAACTACAAGAGGCAGTATTACAGAAGTAATTAATCCGGCCAATAAAAACCAACGACTGCTGTTGAAAAAAGTCTCTTTGCGAAGTAAAAAAATGTAAGCAAAGTAAAACATTGCTAGCAACCCGCTTGATTTTAGGATAAAAACGAAAAGTGCTTCCATAACTATTTTGATTATTTACCTTCTTTTGGATTTTCGATCATGTTTAAGATTTCACGCAATTCATCTGCTGAAATTTTTTCTTCTTTAGCAAAAAATGAAACCATACTTTTATAAGAACTATTAAAATAATTATCAATTGCAGTACTCATAAATCCTTTTCTATAGTCTTCAATGCTTACAGCTGGATAGTATTGATGTGTGTTTCCAAAAGCGTTGTGCGCGACATAACCTTTCTCTTCCAAATTACGAACAATGGTAGACAAAGTATTGTAATGTGGCTGATCTTCTAAAATCTCTGCTTGAATTTCTTTTACAAAAGCCTTTTTTAGCTTCCATAAAATGTGCATGATTTCTTCTTCTTTATTGGTTAGTTTTTGCATTTTATTTAAGAATAAATGATTTTAGTTTTTCGTTTCAATTTCGATAACTCCATTTTTGCCTTTATCGCCATATTTGTTAGTAGCATTAATTCCTGTAAACACACTTATTGATTCAATATTTTCAGCTTTAATGCTATTGATATCAAAGTTAGATGGCATTTCTTCTCCATCAACAACTATCAATTGATCTTTTAAATTAGTTTTTGTTGAGTTCGAAACTATAATTTTAGTTTTACCATCACTGGTAGTTACTTTAGTGTTATGGCTGTCTGAATTTGTGATTACATAAGAAGCACTAACATTTGTATTAGTATCACTGTTAGTTTTTGTACTAGTATTAGAATTAACGTTAACATTGGTTTGTGAATTAGTAGTTGTATTTTTAATTTCTATGGTGTTGTTTTCTTTGTCATTGACAGTAAGGCTTTTGCTTACGGCGATTTTTTCATCATATGTTTTAATGCCAGCTCTTCTAGCTCCATTTTTTCCTGTAACGATAACTATTCCGAAATCTTTGATAGCTTCTTTTTTTCCTGTTTGAATAGATTGCGTTGTCTCATTTCCATTGATCAAATCAACCTTAATTGAAGTTAATTCATTCAATGCGTTTCTTTTAACTTTAGAAACTTCTAAATCTATGTTGTGCAATTTTTTCAATACTCCCGCAAGTTCTTTTAATTCTTTGTCAGTTGTACTTTTTTTAATTTGATAAACATCAACAGATCTAATGTCTCCAGAATTTGTTTTTACAATTTGCGGTCTTTCTTTTGCAATTACTTCAATTTGAAATAATAACACAAAAGCTGCTAAAGCTGGAATTACAGCATAATACTTCCAGGAATTTCTCCTGTTTGATTGATTTTTGTTTAACATAACGATTCGTTTTTTGATTAATGATTGATAAAAATGATTGGTGATTGCAACGCAATTTTCGTGTGTTGTTATTTTTAAAAGCGTGTATTGATACGCTTTTTTATCTAAAAGTTTTTTAGCAGCTTCGCTGTCAGCAATAAACTCGAGATTCTGAGTAATTGCTTTTTTGTAAAACCAAACTATTGGATTGAACCAGAAAATAATACTAAAGATTCTCGAAATCAATACATCTAAAGTATGGTTTTGATCACTGTGCACTTTTTCATGTTCAAGAATGTTTTCCAATTCAGAAGCGGTGTAAAGTGATGAGTTATATATAATATATTCGAAATAGGAGAAAGGTGCAATGTTTTCGTTGATATCTACGAATTTAAAATCGGCTTGCTGTTTGATTGTTTTTCCTTTAATGATCGAATTTAAACTGTAAAAATCGATGGCCAGTTTTATGGTAAATATTAAAAGTCCGATGCCGTAAAGTCCAAGAATAATATAATTCCAATTGAACTCTGTCGATTCAATACTTGAGTCATTTACTAATGTTGTTTGGAAATCTGCACTTAATTCGGGAGCAGCATCAATCCATATTACTTTTGTGTAAGTCAATAATGGTAAAATTATCGAGACAATCAGGCCGGAAAGGAGGAACCATCTGTTACTGCTAAAAAATGTTTCTTTTCGCAATAAAAAGAAGTAAACGCAATAAAATATAAGCATTAAACTGCTCGATTTGACTATGTATATGAAAAGTGCTTCCATAAGCCGATTATTTTTTTTCGTTTTTGTTTTCGATCATTGATAAAATTTCACGCAATTCGTCTGCTGAAATTTTTTCTTCTTTAGCAAAAAAGGAAACCATGCTTTTATAAGAACTATTAAAGTAATTGTCAATTGCGGTTTTCATAAATCCTTTTCTGTAATCTTCAATGGCTACAATTGGAAAGTATTGATGTGTGTTTCCAAAAGCGTTGTGACCAACATATCCTTTTTCTTCCAGATTACGAACAATTGTCGATAAAGTGTTGTAATGCGGCTGATCTTCTGTTATTTCAGCTTGAATTTCTTTTACAAAAGCTTTTTTAAGCTTCCATAAAATCATCATGATTTCTTCTTCTTTGTTTGTTAACTTCTGCATCTTCTCTAATTTTAATTCAAACCTACAACTATTTTTTTAGTTACACAACTATAAAAATAGTTATTTAACTAAAAATTAAGTTGGATTTCAGTTTAGAGCGCAAAAATATCATTCAAATTTAATGGTAATAAATTAAATTTCAAGCACTTATATGGAAAATTGTGATTTTGATGCTTTTTATTCTGAAATATGTAAATCTGAAATAGGTTCCTTCTTTTAATAAGATTAAAACCTTTTCATTACGAAAAACCGTATAAAAAATAAGATTTTATTTGATAATTTCGCTTCTTGTTAAACTATGTTGCTAATAATATTAGTTTTCAAGATTCAAAATTTTGGCTGTTGCACGATGTTTAATGCTTGTTTTAATAATTTAATAATAAAATGAAATGAAAATTAAGTTTTACATATTCCTAATAGTAGGTATTGTAGCGTTGTTGTTTTTTTATTTTTCTGATTACTATTTTAATTTAAATATCGGAGATTCATATTATGTTGTAAATTATTTTTATCCTGTTCTCATTTTATTGGTATTTGGAAATATGATCTATATTTTTAAGTTGAAAAAAAGGAGTGAAAAATAATTAATTACTTATAAAAAAAACTCGAAATAAGTTCGAGGTTTTTTTACAAGTAATTTTAAATAGATTGTTAGACCTTCTCGTTAATTAAAGCATTTCTAATCCAGATACAGCATCCTGTTGCAACCACACCAATGCATGCCATAAAAAGCCAATTGATTTGGTAGCCGAATCTAGTTATAATTTCAAATCCAAGCTTAGAACTAATAATATGAGCTAGGCTAAAACTCATCGTATACAATGCCATGTACCGGCCTTCTTGTCCGCGAGGCGCGCGGCTTAAAGCAAAAGCATTAGAAAATGGAAAGGTAAGAACCTCTCCTATAGAAATGCAAACCATGCTCACAACCAAAATTCCTGCCCAGAAATTAATCAGTAGTAGAAAGAAACTGCTTGCCATGACAAAAGACCCGACAATAATAATTCGAATCTTGGGAAAAGCTTTTCGTTCCAAAAATCCAACTGTAGGCATTTCAAGAGAAAAGATTAGTAAACCGTTTAAAGTCATAAGCAAACCTGTTTGGAATTCGCTTAAGCCAAATTTTTCATTATGATATAAAGGTAAAGTGGTAAATAACTGGAAAAAAATCATTGCAGTTATGAAACTTACAAATAAGAAAACCCAGAAAATTTTATCATGAAAAACCGATTTTACATCTGTAGCGCTTTCTTCTTTGTCATCGTGAGTTGCTTTTTTCTTTTCTTTAACCAATAAGGCAAAAATCGAAATTGAGATGATGCAAGAAGCTCCATCAACCCAGAACAAACCTGAATATCCCATTCCCATAATAATCAAACCTCCAAGTGCTGGTCCTGCTGCAAAGCCTAAATTTACTGCTAAGCGCACCAGCGTAAGTGCACGAGTTCTATTTTCAGGTTTGGCATAAGCACCAAGAGATACAAACATTGCTGGTCTAAACATATCTGCAATGGTCATAAGTAAAAACATTGCTATGCAAAGGTGCCAAAAAGTGGTAATGTATTGAACAAAAAACAGCGCGACGCCACTGGTAAATAAACTAAAAATCATGATTTTATAGAATCCGATTTTATCTGAAAGTTTACCTCCAAGCCAAGAACCCAGCATTGATCCAAAACCAAAAGCGACCATGATCCATCCAACTTGATTGTACGTAAAATGAAGATCTTCTTTTAAATATTTAGATAAAAAGGGAAGAACCATTGTTCCGGCGCGGTTAATAAAAGTAATGATGGCAAGAATCCAAACTTCTCTGGTAAAACCTCGAAAGTTATTAATGTAGTGGGTTAGGGCGTTTTTAAGCATTTTGTGTGATAAATTATCGTCACAAAGTTAGCAAACTTTGTCGCGTTAAGTGATTGTTGTTTTGTTGATTTTGAACTATTTTTGCATAAAATTTCTAAGATGAAAACTATAAACGCCCTAGCTTTATTGTTGGTATTTAGTTTTGGCTTTGCTCAAAAAAAGTTTACTAAAGCCGACGCTCAAAAATTCCAAAAGAAAATCAATGCGGAATATGCTGATCCTAAGACGAGTCCATTAATGGCTGAAGATTTAAAAACTTTCAAAAGCTTAGACTTTTTTCCTATTTCTGAAACTTATTTCGTAAATGCTACTTTAGTTAAGGCAAAAGGCGGAAAAGCTTTTGATATGAAAACTTCTGGAACTCGCACTTCAAAATACACTAAATATGGAACTTTGCATTTTAAAATAAATGGCAAAGCCTTCCAGCTATCAGTTTACCAAAGTTTAGAACTTTTAGTTCAGGAACAGTATAAAAATCATCTTTTCTTGCCTTTTTCAGATTTAACAACCGGAAAAGAAAGTTACATTGGAGGCCGATATATTGATTTAGAAGTTCCAAAGGGAAATACTATAGCAGTCGATTTTAATCAAGCTTATAATCCTTATTGCGCGTACAATTACAAATATTCTTGTCCGCTTGTTCCTTTAGAAAATGATTTGAAAATTGCAATTAAAGCGGGTGTAAAAGCTTTTCATTAATGGAATATTTTAATTTTCATACGCATCAATTTACGAATCAATCTAATGTTTTAGAGCTGGTTAATCAGTATCCAAAAGATTTTGATGCTACAATTCCATTTTATTCTATCGGAATTCATCCGTGGTATATTGACGACAGTAGGGTAGATGTAGATTTGAAAATTATAGAAGAAAAACTGCAAATTGAAAATTGTTTAGCAATTGGCGAATGTGGTTTAGATAAAAGAATCGAAGTTGCGTTAGATTTGCAGATTTCAGTTTTTGAAAAACAATTGGCATTAGCAGAAAAATTCAAAAAACCTGTAGTGATTCATTGTGTTGCGGCTTTTCAGGAAGTTATGGTAATCAAGAAGAAAATGAAAATTTCAGTTCCGATGATTATTCATGGATTTTCGAAAAATAATCAGTTAGCTGAGCAATTGATTAACGCTGGATTTTATCTTTCGTTTGGAAAATATTTATTGAAAAATCCAGATTTAAAAACGGTTTTCCAAAATGTTCCAAATGATCGTTTTTTCTTAGAAACAGATACGATTGAAGAGTCTATTCAACAAGTTTATGAATTAGCTTCAAAATATAAATATTTAGATATAAAAGAATTGCAAGGGATTATTTTAAGTAATTATCGAAGTATTTTTAGATAGTGAAAAGTGAAAAGTAAGTGCTATTTGGGCTAAAGGTTTGTCAGACTGAGAGAAGTCGAAGTCCGATTCCAATTGGAGCGCCCTACGACTTTGTTCAGGGTGACAAGCGGCAAAACTTGAAATTTGAAACTTGAAACAAAAAAAGAACTAAAAACAACAAAAAAGAATATAATGGCAGAATGGACAGAAAGAGCTGAACTTTTGTTTACTACAGAAGGATTAGAGAATTTAAAGAAATCTAATGTTTTGGTCGTGGGACTAGGAGGAGTTGGATCTTTTGCAGCAGAATTTTTAGCGAGAGCAGGAGTAGGAAACATGACAATTGTAGACGGAGACGTCGTAGATATTACCAATATTAACCGTCAATTGCCAGCTTTGCATTCTACAGTTGGTCAGCCAAAAATTAAGATTGTAGGCGATCGTTTAATGGATATTAATCCAGAATTAAATTTAACTCGTGTTCAGGAATTTCTTTCTCCAGAACGTGCTTTTGAGATTGTTTCTCCAGAATTTGATTATGTTTTAGACTGCATTGACAGTATCACGCCAAAATTAAATCTGATTATTGCGGCAAAACGCAAAAGAGTAAAAATCATCAGCAGCATGGGCGCTGGCGGAAAAATGTTGGCATCTAAAGTAAAAGTTACTGATATTTCAAAAACGATTAACTGTTATTTTTCTAAAACAATTCGTAAGCGTTTAAAAGAAGCAAAAATAAACAAATTGAAAGTGGTTTTCTCTTCTGAAATTCAAGATGAAAAAAGCTTAAAACTGACAGACGGAAAAAACTTCAAAAAATCTTTCTACGGAACAAATAGCTACATGCCAGGATTATTTGGCTTGCATGCAGCAGAAACAGTAATTAGACATTTGTTGAGCAAATAAGATACTAAGATGCTAAGATTCTGAGACACTAAGTTTTAATACAGAATCAAAGCAAAAAACTTAGAATCTTAGTAGCTCAGAATCTTAGAAACTTAAAAAAATGATTAAAACAGTAATTTTTGATATGGACGGCGTAATTGTAGACACAGAGCCTGTTCATCGTTATGCTTATTATTTACAATTTTCAGAATTGAATATCGAAGTTCCAGAGGAAATGTATACGACGTTTACAGGATTTTCGACTCGAAATACATTTCAAACGTTAAAAAGCTATTTTCCAAGTGTAGAGCAGGAAGTAGAAGATTTGATTCAGAGAAAAAGAACTATTTTTAATGATACTTTTGATACTAAGGAAGATTTATACCTTTTAGACGGAGTTGAAGATTTAATTAAAGATTTATACAACAACGGCCTTCAATTGATTTTAGCTTCCTCAGCCTCCAAAGTAACAATCGATCGTGTTTTTACAAGATTCAATTTGCATCAATATTTTACACATATTGTGAGTGGAGAAGATTTCCCTCAATCAAAACCCAATCCTGCAATATTTATTCATGCGGCTTCATTATCTGTTGCACCGAAAGAAGAATGTATTATCATTGAAGATAGTACAAATGGTGTAAAAGCGGCAAAAGGTGCTGGAATTTATTGTGTAGGATACAAAAGTGAGCATTCTCATCTTCAGGATCTATCAGAAGCAGACTTAGTTGTAGACCATTTTAATGAGTTAAATGCTGAAAAAATATCACAGCTTAAGCCCTGAATTATATTAAATTTAACATTTGTTAGCTGATTGAATTTGTAAATTTGAAAAAAATAAAACTTAAAATAATGAAGAAACTACTTATTGCTTTAGCCCTGATCTTAGCACCATTAGCATCAGAAGCACAAGTAAAAACGCCACAAGCAAGTCCAAAAGGATATATTAAGCAAACTGTCGGTTTAACCGATGTTGAAGTTACGTATTCAAGACCGGGAGCGAGAGGAAGAGCTGTATTCGGAAATTTAGTTCCGTTTGGGAAATTATGGAGAACAGGAGCTAACGAAAATACAATCATTAACTTTAGTGATGACGTTATAATTGATGGAAAAACGCTGAAGAAAGGAAAATATGCAATTTATACAGTTCCAAGAATTGAAAGCTGGGATATCATTTTCTATCTTTCTACAGACAACTGGGGATTGCCAGAAAACTGGAGCGATGCTTATGTAGCTTTAAAAACTACAGTAAAAGAAGATGCCCTTCCAACTCCTGTTGAAACATTTACAATTGGTATTAATGGTCTAGATCCAAATTTTGGGTATTTAGATATTGCTTGGGAAAACTCTCATGTAGCTTTAAAATTTGAAGTTCCAACTGCAAAAATTGCTACAGCAAGTATCGATAAAGCCCTAGCTGGCCCAACTTGGAACGATTATTTTAATGCTTCTCAATACTTATTCCAATCAAACGGAAATATTGAAACTGCTAGAAATTATGTAGACAAAGCTTTAGATATGAGTTCTGATAAACCTTATTATGTTTCAAGATTGAAATCTTTGATTCAAGCGAAACAAGGAGATAAAAAAGGAGCAATCGAAACAGCAAAAGCTTCTTTAGCATCTGCAGAAGCAGCAAACAATGCTGACTACGTAAAATTGAATAAAGACAGTATCGCTGAATGGAGCAGATAAGGTTTTAAATTCCAATTTTTAAAATATTAAATTCCAAAGCTTTCGAGTTTTGGATTTTTTTTTGTTCTCAATTTATCGACAAAAGTATTTTGCACTCATTTTTGTCATTCCGAGGAACGAGGAATCTCCACGAGTGACTCCGTTCCTATAAACCAATCTTTGTCGAGTTTCTTACGGAGATTCCTCGTTCCTCGGAATGACAAAAAAGACGAAGTAAACTTGAAACATGAAACTTCGAAACGTGGAACAAATCTAAGCGTTAATTCAAACTTGGTGGTTCAGGAATCTTTACCGTTTTCTTGATTTTCTTTATTAGAAGATAAAAAGTAATTCCGCCTAAAATAATTAGTAAAGCAATTTGAAGCTGGCCAAGTACATTGTTTCTATTATACATTGCATTTGCGGCTGCAAGTTTTGCTTTTCCTTCCTCAATCTGAATTTGAGAAAGTGCTTCTAATGTTTTTAAAGCTGTGGCACTCGAGTTAGCGATTTTATCCCAATCTTTGCTTTCAACCTGTTTGTTGATTTCCTTGCACGAACTTAAAAAAACATCAAAATATTGTTTTTCTTTATTTGTTAAAACCGTTTTAGTGTACAAATCGTCAATATTGTGAATAATATCTAGCGTATGAATGATTTCATCTTTTTTAATATTGTCGCTTAGATTTAGTTTTTCAGCTTCTGCTTTTATAAAATGGAGTTCTTTAGAATATTGAAAAATATAATGAGCGACTACCAATCGATCTTTGTAAATCGCATTGATATTATCGTTTACATTTTTAGAATTTCTGAGTGTATTAAAATTTCCAAGCAGAATTATAAGCATTACTATCAGCAGAATAAAAGCAGCCTTTGTTTTATTGCTGTATTTTTTTTGATCTTTCATAAAGCTTATTTTTTAAGAGTAACTAACTTATCGATTTGCTGTTTTATACATCAGCTCTACACTTTTAACCGAGCTTATTGGAGCAATTTTTATGTGTTTTTGCCCTATTGAAACATAAAAGTAATACAAGCTATTTGTACCAATTAGGCTAACTTCTTGCTGCTCTTCATCATTAAAATTAATTTTATAATTATAATCTAAAGATTGTTTCTCAATACGATCTGAAGTATAATAACCGTCGGCTATGCCAGTTCCTAAAAAGAAAGACAAAAGCACAACTGCCAATGTTCGTAAAGCAATACTATTATAATAACTTGTTTTTTCTTCTGAAGAAAATCCTTCGACAGATTTTAATTCAAACATTTTTTGTACATACGGCTTTTGATTGTTCTTTAAAAGAAATTTTGGAAGATAATAATGGCTGATGAATAATGAAATTACTGCAAACAAAACTATCGGATTTGAAGTCAAATACGTAATGGGACTCATTAAAATATCTGTAATTGTAGAGAATTTCAAGATATTTATTCCTAATTGATAATAGTAAATACTGTCTTTAAGTATTCCCATTATAATAAGAAATACATAGCCTAATGGAAGTAACTTTTCAATATCGCCCGAAATTTTCATTTAATTTCTCCAATTTTAAATTAGTTAGTGCTCAGTTTACAACTTACTAAAATAATATTTTTTACTTACAAAAAAGGAGAATTTGGTTTGAAAGAAGTTGTTTTCTATTTTATAAATTTAATGATGAAAGCAAAAAAGTCTTTCATTGAAAACAAAAAAGTCTTGTGTAATCTGAAATTTTCTCCTTCAACGTAATCAAGAGGAAATTTTGGTCCTTTTATTCCGAAAGGACCAGAACCGTTTTTTCTATAATAATATTCCTCTTTGTTGTCGCTATATCTTCCAGCGCAAAGAAGATTGAAAGTTGTATTTGTTTTACTTGATTTTAATACACTTATATCGATCCACACAGGAACTTTATTTTTACGATATAATAAATCAACAACTTCTGTATTAATCAAATTTAGTTTTATTATCCCTTGATCTTCTGGATATAGATCAAATTGTGTTAAACGTGGATCATCTGTAGTTGCGCTAAGAATTACATTGTATTTAAAATCGGTAACCAGTTTGTCTTTTACATATCTTTCAGCAAATTTTAATGCTATTATGCTTGCTCCATCTAAATGAAATAAAAATTCTTCTTTTGTCATAAGTATAGAATCTGTAAAAGTTTATTCCAAAATCAATTCATTATCATCTGATTTTCCTCTGAAAAATAAAAACTGTAATACAACTGCCAATACAATCGTTAGAATCGCTCCAATAAAATTCAGCCATAAATAACCTAGTTTTTCCTGTCTGTAAATCATGAAATAGTAAATTACAAAAATGGTAAGCTGACTTATAATTGCACTAATAAACATTGGTTTTGCTTGAACTCTTTTCGTATAAAAACCAACAAGGAAGATTCCTAAAACAGTTCCGTAAAAGATCGAACCAATAATATTTACAAGCTGAATTAAATTTTCGAATAAAGTTCCAACACAAGCAAAAAGGATTGCTACAACTCCCCAAAAAAGTGTAAAAAACTTTGTGACATGCAAATAATGTTTTTCTGATTTTTCTTCTTTCTGATTTCGTTTGTAAATGTCAATTGCTGTTGTAGAAGCCAAAGCAGTTAATCCAGAAGCAGTAGAAGACATGGCTGCTGAAAGAATAACGGCCAATAACAATCCGATTAAACCTTTTGGCAAATAATGGAGGATAAAATGGAAAAAGACATAATCTTTATCATTTGTTTCCGAATTGCTATCGGCTCTCGAAATGATTTCTTTTGCTTTATCGCGAAGATCTTTTTCTTTATTAGACAAGGCAACCAATTCTTTTCGTAAAATCGGATTGTCATAATCTTGATTCAGCTGGTCAATATACAATAAATTGATCACTTTTTTATCTTCTGAAAGTTTAACCAGCTTTTCTTCTAAAACATGATATTCTTGCTTGTAAGCCGACTTCTCAATCGCAATTTTATTATTCGGATTAAAATTTAAAGGAACTGGATTGAATTGAAAAAAGACAAATACCATAACTCCTGTCAAAAGAATAAAGAACTGCATTGGAACTTTCAGAAGCCCGTTCATGATTAATCCCATCTGACTTTCACGAACTGATTTTCCAGATAAATAACGTCCAACCTGAGATTGATCTGTACCAAAATAAGCAAGTGCCAAAAAGAAACCTCCAGTTATACCGCTCCAGAATGTGTATTTTTCTTCAGGATCAAAAGAAAAATCAACGATATTCATTTTATCGTTTGCGCCAGCAATATGAAGTGCGCTATTGAAAGTCATATCATTTGGCAGATAATGCAAAATCAAGAAAAATGTAATAAACATTCCAGACATGATGACAAACATCTGCTGTTTTTGCGTTACGTTTACTGCTTTTGTACCACCAGAAAATGTATAAATAATTACCATAACACCAATTATGATGTTCATTACAGTTAAATTCCAACCTAGAAGTGCAGATAAAATAATGGCTGGCGCATAAATAGTTAAACCAGTTCCCAGACCTCTTTGAACAAGAAATAAAATAGCGGCAAGCGAACGTGTTTTTACGTCAAATCTTCTTTCTAAAAACTCGTAAGCGGTAAAAACTTTGCTTTTATGGTATAATGGAATAAAAGTCAAACAAATGACAATCATAGCAATTGGAAGACCAAAATAAAATTGCACAAAACCCATTCCGTCATGATACGCTTGTCCTGGTGTAGATAAAAACGTAATGGCGCTGGCTTGTGTCGCCATTACAGAAAGTCCGACAGTATACCAAGGAGTTTCATTATTTCCTAAAATGAAATCCTCTACGTTTTTACTTCCTCGGGTTTTCCAAGAGCCGTATCCAACAATAAATAAAAGTGTTACAATAAGTACGATCCAGTCAAATAGCTGCATAAGTTACGAGTATAATTGCATGATTAAGAAAAAAATAGCAATATAAATTGCGTTGGCTACAAGAACATAAGTGTAGCTTTTTTTCCATTTTTTTGTTTTTTTAGCTTCCATATTTTATTGCTTTAAATCTTGTTTTGGAGCTTCAATAGGTTGTTTTAGAGAAATAATATTCGATAATAATCGGTATGCTCCAGAGACGCCTTCTGGTAGTTCTCTAAAGAAACTCAAACCAGTGTAAATATAATATCCTTTTCCATATGGTGCGACAAGTAGAGCTCCGTCTTTAGCAGATTCTCCTTTGTCATGTGACGAAATAATAGGAGTGAAGGCAGGATCATATTCGTTTGGATAATACAGCCCTTGTTCTTGTGTCCATCCTTGAAAATCTTTTTCAGAGATTTTATTTGGTGTATTCAAAACAGGATGATTTGGTGCTAAGAAAGTGATTTTAGCATTTTCTTCTGTTACGCGATCGTTTGACAATTTCAATGGATATGGAGCAATTTTATCGGTTACTAATTTTCCATTCGTATTGTATTGTACAATCATGTTTTTACCGCCTTTTACAAAATTAAAAAGAATGTTCTGTTTGTTAGCCAAAGCATTTACGGTATTGTAAGCACGAATCCCAGTAATGACAGTACTAAAAGAATCTAATTTTTCAGGCGTAATTTCTTCTGGCTTTAAAATAGAAACTTTATATCCCATTTGCATCAAACTCTCTGGAACTTCATCTCCAGCTCCCATAATATAGGCAATTGCATCGCCAGAAATTTTCAAATCAATTCGAATGCATTTTGATTCTGCCGGCTTTAAAACCATTTGTTTGGTAATATGGCTGAAATCTATAATGGTTTGGTCTTTGTCAAAACGTTTATTGTCAACAATAGCAACACTTTTTGCAACAACTTCTTCTGGATTAACTGGAGGTGTTACTTCAAAATAAAATACTTGTTCGGTTCCTTTTTTGTCTAAAGCAAACGAAATTTCTTTAGGAGAAACAGACCAGCTTTTTGGCAATTCTAATTGCAGATTTCCTTTTACATCGTCTTTCCCAGCGCGAACTTTTACTGGAATCATTTTACTTTTCGTATTAGTAAAAAGTAAAACTCTCTCTAAAATTGAAGTTGTAACTTCTGGAACAATGTCTAGAAAATTATACATTTCGCCTTTTACGCCATCATTATATTTGTAAACAACAGTGCGCTCAAACGGAATTTCAACATCATTGATTTTTACATTAAAAATAACTTTTGTGTCTCTTATAATATCTGGAATACCAATAATTTCTTGATTAGAAACCGTGTACATTCCAACCGTTGCTTTTTCTTTTAACCAGTAAGGCTGTGTATATTCGATATCGTTTGGAAGTTGCACTTGCAGATTGATTTTCTGATCATTATTATTTTTTAAAATAACGTTTTGAACTGAAGTTTGATTGTCAGGAAGTGTTGTTACACTAATTAATTGCATTCCGATAGCGCATCTGTTAATAGCTTCAAGGCTTAATTTAATAATGCTTCCTGGCGTTGCTTCTTGTTCGTTGGCAACAGCTTCAAGATATAAGCCAGAACAAGAGGCGATAATGTTTTTTACCGCTGCTAGTTTAATCGTTTTCCAGTGTACATCATCTAAAGCTTGAATCATAGAATATGCTTTAACTAAATCCGGAATACTTGCAGATGGATTGCTGAAATCGTATTTTGAAATAATTGTAGCAATTAAATCTCCAATTGGCTTACCGTTTTTAACTCGGTTCCAGCTGGTATCGATACCGTCAAATAAATTGTCGCGCTCTTTTGGATTTTCACCGTTAATCAGTTCCAAATATTCGGTTTCTTCGCCACGAACTCCTGTGCTGCCAAAACCTTGCGATTGATGACGGCTTCGACTTAAAGCAGCAATTTCTTGATTAGATTTCCCGATTCCAGTGTAGTAAACGCCAGTTTCAAGCCTTGTAAATTTAGATTTATTCGCAGCGTCAAATTTTTCTTGGCTTCCATAAAACCACCAAGATGGATTGAAAAATTGACGTTTTACCTGCCATGGCGCAACATATTTTAATTGTTCAGGATAAACTTTAGGGTCATTTGTTAATTTAAAACTTTCAACGCTCAACATTGCAGAAGAAGTGTGATGTCCATGTGTTGTTCCTGGCGAACGATGATCAAATCTATTGATAATAATATCTGGTTGGAATTTTCTAATGGTCCAAACCACATCAGCAAGCACCTTATCTTTGTCCCAAATATCTAAAGTTTCAGATGGATTCTTAGAAAAACCAAAATCATTTGCTCGTGAAAAGAATTGTTCGCCTCCATCAATTTTTCGAGCTTCAATTAATTCTTGCGTTCTAATAACGCCAAGCAATTCGCGCAATTGAGGACCAATTAAGTTTTGTCCGCCATCGCCACGGGTAAGGGATAAATAACCTGTTCGGGCATTCACGTCATTAGCTAAATACGAAATCATTCTAGTATTTTCGTCATCGGGATGTGCCGCAACATACAAAACAGAACCTAAAAAGTTTAGTTTTTTGATTTGATTGAAAATTTCAACGGAATTTGGTTTTTGTGGCTGTTGTGCAAATGAAATTTGAAAACCTATAAAAAATAGAAGAATGATTTGAATCTGTATTTTTCGCATATTCTGGTTAATTGTTTTTTTGAAAGTGCCTCAAAAATACTAATTATTTTATGGAAGAGTATTTAAACGAAATGTTAATGATTGATTATTTGATTGATATTTTAAGAAATAAATAAAAAAAGCTGCCAGATTATTTCTGACAGCTTTTCTGATACTATATATTTACGGCCTTTTACTGCTTATTTCAATTTGTTTTCGGTATCAATATAATTTCCAGTAATAGTTACACCACTTCCTTTAGTAACTTTACCATAGATCGTGATAGAAGAAGTGTTACCAATGAAATTGATTTTAGCGCCACTGTTCAATCTCAAATCCCCCCAAATTACGACAGATCCTTCAACTTGTAAAACTGCATTATTGTTGATGATCAACTCTGTCGGAGAAGATTGCTGGTATTTTCCTTGAGATAAACTTCCTCTCATATTAAAAGTACCTCCACTGTTTAAAGTCAGATTACTAAGTACAGTAATCGAACCGCAATGCGTTAAAACTGCACCAGAGTTAATCATTGCCGAATTAATAGCTGTTGCTCCTTGGTACGATTTAATTTCATTAGAATTTAAAATCAGATCTCTACCTTGATTATACAAGCCGTAAGTCAAACAGCTCGCAAATGTAGTATTTGGTTTTTCCATTTTAATGATTTTCAAACCGCCTGTTCCACTTGCTACATAGATATAATTTCCACTAGATTTTACATAGTTTGAAGAACCTGCAATTCCGACAGAACCTAATAAATTAAGCTGTGTTGCAGATTGGTACACATTAAGACCTAATGCTCCGTTTGCAACAAAGGCATAACCGTCATTAAAAGAAACCGCGTTTGTTACATTGTCTTCGGCCGCAGCTGTAATTGCAACAGTTTGCAATTTAGAACCACTGTTGATGTCGTATACGCCAAGACCGTTTGGACCTTCAGAAACAAAAAGTTTTGTTCCGTCAATATCCATTGTTCTTTTTGCTCCACTAACGTCTGACGAAGTGGTAAAGCTCTTTTGCAAGGCAAGAGTTGATTGGTTGTAAACATTAACTCCTTTAGTTCCGCTAAGAGTTACTACTTTATCGCTGGTTAAAGCAATAGAACGCAAATCGGCTACAGCAGCTTTTCCTGCAATTACTTTTGTAGAACTGCTTATTTTGAATAGACTTCCATTGTCTCCCGTTACGGCAAAATAGTTTGAAGCATTTGCAGCAACGTCTGTCGTAACTCTACTTTCTAAATAATTTGTTTTTAATTTATCTGTTAATAATCCTGAACTTAGCTCCATGTTAAACACAATTGCCGGATTTCCCGCAAGCTGAGTGTCTTTATCGACATCTTTTGCAGCTCCGATAATTAAATTTGATCCTGAGAAAGTTAGGGAAGTAATATCCGTATTTGGAATCAGGGCAGAAGTAACCAATTTTGGCTTGTACGGATCTGATACATCAATCACGTCAATAGCTCCAGAATAAGCATCGCCTCTCATAATGTAAGAAACATACGCGTAATTTCCGTTTACGGTAACGTGACTAGCTTGTAAAGTTCTTCCGTTTGCATCAACAGGCGGTTTTACCTCCGCAATTTGAACAAGAGGAAATGTAGTGCTGGCAGTCTCTGCAGCTTTACCTGTTAGAGATCCATTCTCGATCGAAATTACCCCAGAATTAGTTAGGTCAAGTCTTTGGTTAAGCGTAGATTGATCTGAGGTAATGGTAATGTTATTTGACGATTGTCCATCGTTTTTGTTGTCATTGTTATCGTCACAACCTATTAACAGTGACATTGCTAAAAATGAAAGCAAATAAACATTCTTTTTCATAAATTTCTTTTTTGGATTTTAAAATTCGGCGCAAATATATATCATTAATGTATAAGCAAGTGGTTTTTTTGACGAAACTTATTGCTATACAGTTATTTATATTGAATTTACAACATTTTAACAAAAGATGCAATTAAACAATTCATAAAAAAAAGAGAGTACCAAATAAATGATACTCTCTTATGCTGATTGCTAATGATTTAGCATTATCTTCTTCCGTGGCCTCTTCCATGATCATCATGATCGTGGTGGTGGTCATCGCGGTGTTTATCGTGTTTGTCATAATGTTTGTAGTCTTTACGATCATAACGACGGTCATTGTAACCATATACCGGTCTTGGTTTGTATGGTCTTTGTGGCGCTCCGTGGTATCCTTTATAGTATTTTACTCTATGACGGTCAAAATAAGTATAAGGTGTTCTACCATGATAATCTGTCAAGACTACTTTGTAACCTCCATACAAATCATAGTTTCTATATTGTCTTGGCAAGTACGTTGTTCTTACCCATCTTCCTCCTCCAAAATAGATAAATTGAGCAGCACGAACATCGTAATAAGCTTCAATATCTGGAAGGTAGTAATATTGCATTTCAGTGTATCCTACTGGTCCCCAAGCTGGCGGATTTCCAATATTTACGTTTATCGATACTTGGGCTTGTGTGGCGTTTGCAACCATTAGAAATAATCCGGCGATTGCTAATTTTATCGTTTTCATCTTTATTGAATTTAATAATGTTAATCTTGAATAGGGATATTCATATACTGTGCCAAAAAATAAAAACGAGTGTATTTTAACGGATAAAAATGCATTTCAACGAGTAGGTGAATCGCTAATAATATTTAATTTATTGATTTTAAGGTGTTTTGTGCCGAATTAAAATTTTCAAAAAAAAGAAAAAAATTATTTGTAATTGACAACTCTTGGCTTTGCAAGTTCAAAACTTTGAAGTCCGTAATCGGTAGTTTCAAAAGTATTTGTTTTGAAAACATTATCTCCTTGTTGCGGAATACTTGGATAGTAAGAAAGCGAAAGTTGAAATGAACTGAAAACCAAATAGTCATTGCTTACTAAAAGACCAATAGTTAGTTTAGAATAAGGTTTATTTTTGGTCATAGCAATTTCTGGACTTCCTAAAACAGCGATAGAATAATTGAAAAATGGATTTAAACGAAATCCTAGCAACGCGTGCGGAGAATAGGTTTGCGTTTGCAATGATAAAACGGCTTTGCTTGTTCCGTATAGATAGCTGTTGAATCCTGGAATTCCATTATCATTATTAATGTTTAATTGATCTCCTATAATATCATCGTGATTTATTCCAATTATAACTTTCGGATTTACGAATTGTCGGATCTTCCAACTTCCTACACTGAATAATTTTGTAAAGTAATTAGATTCAAATAAAAATGAGGTTTGATACGTTTTGGATTGATGAAAGAAAGTACCGGCTTCAAAATTCATACTCAGAAAACCTAAGCGGTAATAATTTCCAAAAGAAAATTGAGCACCTGCATAAGGTCGCCAAAAAGTGTTTTTGTATTGATAGCCAAATGTTACGCCATAAATCCGCCCTATAGGAACGTCTTCCGTCTGTCCGTTTCTAAAAATATAGCTGTCTTTTATAAATTTTCGAGTATTCAATCCAATTCCGCTAAGAATTAGTTTTTCAGACGAATAAAAATGATTAGGATCATAAATTTCTGAGGGCGATTCGCTATAATTAACATTCAGAAAGCGAACGGTAGTAATTAGATTTGTGATGGCTTTATGCTGATCTTCATACATTTTAAAAGCATGTCCAGCCCACATATCTTGAGAGGTATACTTTTTAGGCTGATAGGCAAATGTAGAATCTGGTGCTTGCAAGGTATCTTTTCTAAAACTTTCGTCTATATAAAATCCGCCTGCCCATTTCGTCAACGGTGAATAGAAGTCTCGCTCAATATCTATACTTTTAATATAGTTGTTGTCCAAATCCATATTATAATGAAAAACAGTGCCTATATATGTGTTTTTAATGTTCGGAACGGTATAAGTTGCTTCATTTGCATTTCGACCGTCATCGAAACGGTTGGTGAAACGATATTCTAATTGCTGTCCGCTTCCAAAAAAATCTTTTTCTTTAAAACCAATCGACATTTGGTTGCTAGAAATAGAAAATCTCGGAATGGTACTCCACGAATCTAAGACACGAATAGTAACATCTACAGAATCTGAGGCTTGTCCAACGCTCTGATTGGAAATTCGAACTGCAGTTACATAACGCTGTGCACGAATTAAACGTTCTGTTTCCAGAACTTTATACGTGTTGTAAGGCGTATTTTTCTTAAAAAGCAATAAATTATGAATTGCAATTTTTTTTGTTTTTAAATGCAGTCTATTCCCCATTCGTTCTCCCCAATTTTTTGGCATTTGAGTAGTATCGGCAACAGAATGTCCAAAAGGATCTAGAGTTATAATATTGATTTTTCGAATAATTTTCCCTTCGTAGTTGGTAGAATCGATAGGAACAAGCAATTCGTCTTTTTTCTTTGGCTTTTTTGATCTAAAGAATAATTTATGCACAGCTTGCGTGAATTTATTTTTCTTAGAATAGTTTCTAATTTTAGTATAAATTTCCGTCGTGTCTTTTTGTGCTTTTGGTTCTTTTTTTGTTTGATCTACCTGAGCATATCCGCTTTGTAAACAAAAGCACAGCAAAATAAAAAACAGTATTTTTTTGTGTAAAGACATTCGGTAGTTCTCTTCTAATAATTTTTAAGTTTTATGAATATAAGGAATAAAAAGATGCTATGCTAGCATAACGCTTTTTTAATTTTCTGCCGCGATTTTTCTTTTTCTCCAGACAAATTTTCTCGGTACATGGTTTCCCATTAAATATCCCCAAGCAGAAAGTGAGTCAATTCGATCAAAAATAATTTTTAAAATGGCTAAAAGCGGAATAGCTAAAAACATTCCGGCAATTCCGGCGGCCGCACCTCCAACAATAATTCCCATGATAGAAACAAAGGCATTTATTTCCACTTTAGAGTTAATGATTAAAGGAACAAGCAGATTATTATCAATAAATTGAACAATAATATTGACAATAAGGATTCCGACAATTACTGAAATTTCGCCTGATCCTGTTAGTGATGCTAGAACGGTAATGATGCCAGCAACAAAAATTCCGATATATGGAATTAGATTCAAAATTCCTGTAATCAATCCAAGAAGAATAAAATATTTAACTCCAATAATCCATAAACCTAAGCTAGTCAAGACCGAAACAACGATCATTTCGATAATTAAACTGACGATATAATTGTTGATCGAAACTTTTATTTGAGACAAAATATCTTGTAAAACAGCATGATTTTCTTGCTTAATTAATTTGGCAAAAAACAATTTAAAATGCTCTTTGTAAATTAAAAACAAAAAGGTGTACACAATCATAATAGTGCTGTCCAAAAGAACATCACTAATAGAAACGATAAACGAACCTAATTTTGCCTGACCTGTTTTAACAGAGTCTTTGGTAACTGAATCTAGATATTTTTTTTGTTCGCCAATGCTTACTTGAAAATTTTCTCGTATAAATTTATGAATTTCCAGAATGAAAGAATTAGCGTTTTTTTTTATTGTATCAAAATCGTTAGCCATATAGGTGACTTGATAAGAAATGAAAAACAATATCGCAGCAATGACTGATATAAAGATGGCAAGACAAATTATGGCGGCAAGATGTCTAGGAAATTTAAGCTTTGCATTTAAAAAAGTAAAAATCGGAAGCAGTAAAACGGCAAATAAGAAGGCCATTAAAATAGGCGTAAGAATATCTTTTCCGAGACAAAAAATAAATGCAAAACAAATTAAGGTAACAAGAATAAAGGAAAGTTTTGCATAAAAAGGTAAAGTTATGGGCCGAGTCATTTTTATTTTATTTAGCTGAATTTATACAACAAATATTACGCTTTATTTGTCTTTTTACGTTCCAGCTTTTCTCGTGCCCGTTATAAAATTCCCATTACATTTTAATCAAAAAATTCACGTTCTTCATATTTTGCAGGAATAATCGAAATTCCTTTTTGAAGCAGTAAATTGTTCGGGAAAACAATTTTCTCACCTTCTTTTGTTTTTAAACTTACATGAAAGGTATTGATGTCTTCGATTTCAGCTTCGATTGGGAAATCTTTGTCGTGTATCTTAATAGTATCTCCAATTCTAAAAGGAAAAGAAAAGAACAAAACCATTCCCGAAGTAATATTGCTTAAAATAGACCATTGTGCAAACATGGCAACGCCAATTACAGTTGCAATAGAAGAAATCGTGATGAAAATATCTTCTGTTTGAACTCCCCAAATTACAATTAAACTGGTTACAACAAGAATGTTCATCAGGATATTAATATACTTGATAACTAAATTGGTCCGATGTTCAAATAATTGGCTTGTATAAGCAAAACGTCTTATTAATTTGGCGATTACCATTCGCAATACAATCAAAACTCCAATAAGAACTATTGTGGCAATTATCTCGCGGCTATACTCTTTAAAAGAAAACATAAATAATTTTTTTACACTAATGTAGTTAAAAATTCATAAACTTTGGCTGTTGGAAGACCCATAACATTAGTATAAGAGCCTTCTACTTTTGCAACTGCCATAAAACCAAACCATTCTTGAATGCCGTAAGCACCCGCTTTATCGTAAGGTTTATAGTTTTCGATATAATATAAAATAGCTTCGTCAGATAAATCATTGAAAGTAACTTTGGTGATATCGTGCAAAAGAGTAGAGGAGTGCGCCGTTTTAAAACAAACCGAAGTAATGACATCATGCGTTGTATTAGACATCGATTTGATCATGGCAAAAGCTTCTTCGGCACTTTTTGGTTTTCCTAAAGCTTTATTTTGATGCCACACAATGGTATCACTGGTAACCAAAATTTCATTTGCAGCCAATTCTCCTTCAAAAGCGTTTGCTTTTAATTCGGCAAGATAATCGGTAATTTCTACTGCTTTTAATTCGGGTGGATAAATTTCCTCAATATCTTTTAAACGAATTTCAAAATCAAGATCTAAATCCTTAAAAAATTGCTGTCTGCGTGGCGAACCTGAAGCCAGAATGATTTTATACTTTTTTAGTTTTTCTTTAAGCATTGTATTTGATATTTAAGGCGATAACCAAGATTGATAAAATTCCGAAGAACAAAATAAGTTTTAAGATGTTGCTTAGATGATGAAAATCTTTTTGCGATTTTGCACTAAAAATTTTGACAATAAAATAAAGTAAAGGAGCTAAAACAGTTGCAAAGGCGTAAAATACAGCTATATACAGTTTGTTTTGCATGAAATAGGTATTGCAATAAAGTCCACACATAATAAATGCAACTATAGCAAAACCTAAAGCGATTTTAGCCGCTCTATTAACTCCAATTGCAACTGGTAGAGTATTCATTCCCATATTGTAATCGCCATTTACATCTTCAATGTCTTTTACAATTTCACGAATAAAATTGATCATAAAAGCAAATAAAGCATAATCTGTTAAAATCGAAAAAAGACTTGCCATTTGTGCTTGATTTTCGCCTGTTGTAGCGGGGAAAAGATCAAAAACTCCAATTATTAATACGCTTGCCGCTAAAAGCAATGCCACAACAAAATTGCCTAAAATCATGATTTGTTTTAGGCTAGTCGCGTAGAAATATAAAAGTGAAGCAATTAAAATAAAAAGCGAAGCAAATGTCGGTCTCATGATAATATTCGAAAGAATAAAACCAATTGCAACGCCAGAAATATTTAAACCAATATATATATTGTACGCAGCAGTCTCTGTAATTCCTTTTCCAACCACAACATCATTTGGTTTGTTGATGCTGTCAGTTCCAACGTCATAAATATTATTGATTACATAACCTGCGGCCGCTAGTAAAACAGTGCTTAGAACCAACAATCCGTACTGCCAATCAGCTAATGCCAATGGAACATTCTGTTGTTTTAAAAAGGCATAACGAAAAAGCAGCTGCATAAAAGCAAGCATTAAGAGGTTTTTATAACGAATGAGTTTTAGGAATTTCATTTTTTTTCTGAGGTTCTGAGTGGCTAAGATTCTAAGGGCTAAGTTTTTTCCAGTTAACAATTTATAATTAACAATTCACAATTAATTAATCGTGTTTTCCGTTAAAGTAATCCATCCATTTCCCTTGCACTTTCATTACTTGTTCGATCACGTCTCTTACTGCACCGCGACCGCCTTTTACGTGCGAAATGTAACGGCAAAGCGTTTTAATTTCTGGACTCGCATCTTGCGGACAAGTAGGAAGTCCAACTAATTTCATTACGTGAAAATCAGGAATATCATCACCCATATACAATACGTTTTCAGGCTTAATGTTATTGTTTTCACAGTATGTGGCAAAAGTTTTTACTTTGTCAGAAGTACCTAAATGAATGTCGTTCACTCCTAAATTTTTAAGACGAATTCGAACGCCTTCATTGCTTCCTCCAGAAATAATGCATACATGATAGCCGCTTTCAATTGCCGCTTTAATTGCATAACCATCACGTATATTCATTGTTCTTAACATTTCGCCTTCATTGGTAACAAAAACAGAACCGTCTGTAAGTACGCCGTCTACATCAAAAACAAACGTTGTGATGTCATTCATTATTTCTTTATAACTTTTTCCCATTATGCTGTATAGATTGTGTTAGGATTTTATAGATATTTTTTTTGTTTTCGTCTTGTAAAAAAGCCATGTGCGCATCGGTTGTATTCGAATCGTGGCGTATCGCAGGGCCTGTTTGCGCATCAATAGGATCAAGCGAATTGATTTTGTCTGCTGTTTCTTGAATTAAAGGTTTTAAAACAGCGAATGGAACTTGATTTTTTTCACAGATTTCGTGTCCCATTTGGTACAAATGATTTGTAAAATTGCTAACAAAAACGGCTGCCACATGAAGCGCTTTGCGTTGTTCGGAACTTATAGAATAAACCGCTGTTGAAACGCTTTTTGCAATAGTTTCCAAAAGCTTGAAATCGGCTGTATTTTCTGCTTCCAGACAGAAAGGAACAACAGAATAGTCTAACGCTTTATTCTTAGAAAACGTCTGCAACGGGTAAAAAACGCCGCGACGATTTTTCGGATTTAAAAGTTCTATCGAAGAAGTTCCAGAAGTATGAACAACCAATTGATTGTTGAATGGAAGCTGATTTGAAACTTCTGTAATTGCATTGTCTGAAACTGAAATAATGTGTAAATCTGCAGGTTCTAAAGCTTGCAAATTGGTTACAATTTTTTCAGAATCAATCAAATGAAGCAAGGCTTCTTTCTTACGCGAAAAAACCTGTTTAATCTCAACAATTTTGCTGGCAGAAAAAGCCTTAATCAAATGCTGCGCAACGTTGCCGGAACCGATTATAGTTATCTGAATCATGAAAGCAAAATTAGTATTATTTTTTTAATGCAGGAGTGTATCGAATATTGATAATGCTTTTTTGAGGTTTTTATTGCCTAACCTTTTTTTGTTAGAATTCTAACACATTTTTTAGAAAAATGACGATTAAAAAATAACGGGTGTGTTTTGTAAGTTTAAACTTTCTATATTATCAATTTGTTTGAAAAATAGTCTTTATTTTTGGTTTTTATTAACAAAAGCCGAAGCCTGCTAATCAACATTTTTGAGTACTTTTGTCGCACTTTTATACAATGTAATCCCTAAGAAATGGATAAAAAAATATTCTCTTTTTTGTTTTCTACACGTTTAATGGCCGTTCTTTTTTTAGCATTTGCAATCGCAATGGGTGTTGGAACTTTTATCGAAAGTAAATACAATACCGATACGGCTAGAATACTAATTTACAATACATGGTGGTTTGAAGCAATTATGGCCATCTTTATGATTAATTTCTTCGGAAATATCAAAAAATACCAATTGCTTAAAAAAGAAAAATGGGCAACGCTTTTACTTCACCTTGCTTTTGTTTTTATCATCGTAGGGGCTTTTATTACAAGATATATCAGTTACGAAGGAATGATGCCAATTCGTGAGGGAGCGGCAGAAAACCAAGTGTACTCAGACAAAACTTTCTTAACTATTTTTGCTGATGGCGAATATAAAGGTGAAATGAAAAGAAGAGTTTTCGAAAAAAGTCTTTTGCTTTCTCCAGTTACCAATAACGATTTTAGTATTTCAGGAAAATTTGACGAAACTCCTTTCGAGGTGACGTATTCAAATTACATTTTGGGAGCTAAAGAAGTGGTTAAACCAGATCCAAACGGAACTTTATACTTGAAATTAGTTGAAGCTGGAGCTGGCGGACGAGAAGAACATTACTTAAAAGAAGGTGAAGTTCAAAATATTCACAACGTTTTATTTGCTTTAAATAAGCAGACAGACGGCGCAATCAACATCAATACAACTGGTAAAGAATATACGATTCAAACTCCTTTTGAAGGTGAATTTATGCGAATGGCCGATCAGTTTAAAGGAAAAGTTACAAAAGATAATGTACAGCCCTTAATGATGCGTTCTTTATATAGTATTGGAGATATTAGAATTGTATTTCCAGAACCGCCATTGAAAGGAAAAGTAGATTATGAATCTAATAACGATTTTAAAGCTAAATCACATACCGATGCTTTGGTAGTAAAGGTGAAAGCTGAAGGTCAAGAAAAAGAAGTAATGGTTTTTGGAAGCAAAGGCCAAGTTGGAGAAGCTAAAACTGTAAAAATTGGTAATATTGAATATTCTATTTTCTTTGGAAGTAAAGCTTATATTTTACCATTCAAAATTCGTTTGAACGATTTTATCGCAGAAAAATATCCTGGTACAGAGAAAAGTTATTCTTCATACAAAAGTAAGGTAACGGTGCAAGATTCTACAGAAACTTTTGATGCTGATATTTTTATGAATCACGTTTTAGATTATAAAGGATTCCGTTTCTTCCAATCTTCATTTGATCCAGACGAAAAAGGAACAGTTTTATCTGTAAACCACGATTTCTGGGGAACAAATATTACATACTTTGGTTATTTTCTATTATACATTGGTTTAATGGCAATTATGTTTACGAAACATTCTCGTTTTGGCGATTTGAAAAAGAAATTAGAAGCCATTCAAAAGAAAAAAGAAAAGCTAATTACCATTTTAGTTTTACTTATTGGTTTAAACGGATTTGCTCAAGAAGCGCCACATGTTCATACTCCGGGACATGTTCATGAACACGAACACAATCATAGTGCAGATCCAAATGATCACGCCAATCACGTAACGGCGCCGCCAAGTAAGAAACAATTAGATTCTTTATTGAATATTTATAAAGCGCCAGAATCACACGCGGCAAAATTTGGCCGTTTGATCATTCAAGATGCTGGAGGAAGAATGAAACCGATTAATACGTTTTCATCTGAATTGCTTCGTAAAGTAAGCCACGATGATCATTATAACGGAATGAATTCTGATCAGGTTTTCTTATCTATGACGCAATATGCGCAGGTTTGGATTCAAGTTCCAATAATTTATATAAAATCAGGAAACGACAGCATTCGTAAAATTATCGGAATTGATCCAAAAGATAAATATGCTCCATTTGTAAAATTCTTTGACGAACAAGGAAATTATAAACTGTCTCCTTATTTAGATGCGGCTTACAAGGCGGCAAATCCAAATCAGTTTGAGAAAGACTTTATTGAGACAGATAAAAAAGTAAATATAATGGAATCTGCATTAAGCGGAAGGATTTTGAAAATTTTCCCGATTCCAAATGATTCAAACAATAAATGGGTTTCTTATCTAGAACGAGACAATGCTGGTTTTAAAGGAATGGATTCTACTTATGTGGGACAAATTCTTCCATTATATTTCAGTGCACTAAATAACGGTTCAATATCTAAAAATTGGGATACAGCAGATCAATTAGTAGAAAGTATAAATGGATTCCAAAAGAAATTTGGAGCTAAAGTACGTCCAAGTGAACGAAAAATAGATCTTGAAGTTGCTTACAATACGTATGATGTTTTACCAAAGATGACTTACTGGTATTCAATGGCAGGGATTTTAATGCTGATTTTTACATTATTTAGTATTTTCTTTGATAAAAAGTTCTTACGCATAACTGTAAATGCTTTCCACATATTAATAGGAATAATATTTGCATTGCATACCATTGCCTTAATTGCACGCTGGTATATCTCTGGTCACGCACCTTGGAGTAACGCATACGAATCAATCGTATATGTAGCTTGGTCGACAATGTTCTTTGGATTAGCTTTTCATAGAAAATCAAAATTAACGGTTGCTTCAGCGGCTTTTGTTACCTCTATGATTTTCATGGCTTCAAACCTAAATTGGGTTGATCCAGAAATTGCAAACTTACAGCCTGTTCTGAATTCTTATTGGTTAATGATTCACGTTGCCGTAATTGTAGCAAGTTATGGTCCAACGGCTTTAGGAATGATCTTAGGTTTTGTTGCTTTAGTATTGATTTTCTTTACAAATGATAAAAACAAAGCCAAGATGGATCTTCATATTAAAGAGGTAAGTTACATCAACGAAATGGCTGTTACAATTGGTCTTATTATGTTGACTATTGGAAACTTCCTTGGTGGACAATGGGCAAATGAAAGTTGGGGACGTTACTGGGGATGGGATCCAAAAGAAACTTGGGCTTTAATCTCTATTATGGTTTATGCGTTTGTTATTCACGCTCGTTTCGTACCAGCTTTAAGAGGTAAATGGTTCTTTAATTTAATGACGATGTATGCTTTTGTTTCGATCTTGTTTACCTATTATGGAGTAAATTTCCACTTAGTTGGTTTACACTCTTATGCAAGCGGAGAAGCGCATTCATTAAGCTGGATTTACTATTGCTTGATCACAATTACTATAATTGGTGCAATCACTTATCCAAAGTACCATAAATACTATAAAACTAAAAAAGTAAAGAAATAATAAATTCACGATAATTATTAATTCAAACAGAAAGGCTCAATATTATATTGAGCCTTTTTTTTATCTTATATTTTATACTATTCAGGTAATTTTCCTAAAATAGCCATTATGATTGTAGCAATTATAAAGAAACAGATCAAAAAGATAATGTGGCTTAAAATACTTAAAAAGAAAGCTCTTGTTTTGGATATTTTATTAAAAAACTGAATGTTAGTCCAAAAAATTAAAACAAGTCCTATAATATATGCAGCTGATGAAAATTTTTGGACTTGCGGTGTGCCATTTAAATAAATTAGTGCTGGAAACGTTAGAATCTGTACAAAAAGACGCTGTGATGCCTTAAATGTATTCAATACAAAATACTCAAAATAATTATACCCTTGTTTTCTAAAAACTATATACGTTCCAATTGTATATATCGGGATTGTGGCAATAGTAACCCAAGAATAATGTGTTGCGACCCATTCGTTAAACTCAGTATAATTTATGGTGTCATTTTCTGAATCAGGAAACATATTTATATGAAAAAAATGGTATAAGACGCCATACAACGCCGCTAAGACGACAACCAAAGACAAGGGTTTAAAATGGCGGACTCTTTTTCCTTCAATAAACTCGCGAACAGAATTTCCTGGCCTTGTTATTAGCTGTTTTATCGAATAGGTAATTCCTTTGTCAAAATGCAATAAACCATGCTGAATATCATGCCACAAAAAATGGGCATTAATTTTATGTGTTTCTGCAGGTTGTCCGCAGTTGTTGCAATAATGCCCCTTAAAGATCTGATGGCAGTTTTTACACATTATCTCCATATAATTCTCTAGTTTGCTGATTGTTTTTTTGGGATTTGTAAAATTAAAAGTAATAAAAAACGCATATTAAATCTAATATGCGCTTTTGTTTGTTGTGAAGTTGTAATTTTAAACTTTTCCTAAAGTATAAAGCTGTGTCATAGTTGGAGTAGGGCTTCCGCCAGCTGGCTCCAACGTAATTCCGAATGCTTCCGCAGAATCGGTCTGGCTTACAGCAAATATTTTTTGAGAGTTTCCTTCAAAGTCATCCAATAAACCAATACTTGTTGGAGTAAGAACAGGGCTTAATTTTAAAGACCAAACTTGATAAACCATTCCTTTTGGAGGATTTGGCAAACCAGCCGCATCGATATATGTCGTTTTAGTCTGCTGGTTCCAATATACTTTTGCATAAGATTGTGGTGATACAGCTTGACCGCCAAGAGTGACCCCTGTATTTTTGACATCTCTTACAATGTTCAAGCTTTTTTGGATCTCTTTATTCTGTTCTCCCAAATAAGCATATTCTCTTTCGATTTTGTTTTTCTCATTTCCAACAGTAGAGATTGCTTCCTTGGTTTTGGTCAACTCTAAAGTTTGATACCCTAAACCTAGCAGTAAAAGCACAGCAGCTGCCCAACCCACATATTGCGACCAGTTTGAAGCAGGTTTCATATCGACTACTTTTCCGTGCTTAAGTTCCAGACGCGCTTTAATTTTTTCGAAATTTTCTACAGAATGGAAAGGAGAGAAGCTTGAAGAAAGCGCAATTATTGCTTTTTCTATCGAAATGATCTCTTGATCTACTTCTGGCGATTTTTTTGCCAGTTCTGCTATTTCCAGATTTTCTTTTTCACTTAATAAGCCATAAACGTATAGCTCTAGAATTCCTGATTCTATATATTCTTGTGCTTCCATTATATTTTCAAATAATTGCGTAAATCTTTAATACAGTTTCTATTTTGCGTTTTTATAGTTCCCAGTGGCATTGCCAATTCTTCTGAAGCTTCTTGCTGGGTGTATCCTTTAAAGAATAATAAGTTGATTATTTCGATACATTTTGGTTTCAGTTTTTTTACAAACTCCTGAATTCCGATTGCATCTAGTTTATGACTCAATTTATTGCTCTCGTCTAAAAGATTTACGAAATTATCTGATGAAAGGTTTTTTTGGCTGTTGTTGTAGTCTTTAGAACGAAGTTTATCGATCGAAGTATTTCGCGCAATATTTAAAATCCAAGTGTAAAATCGTCCTTTACTTTCGTTATAGGAATCAATGTTTTTCCAGATTTTGACAAAGACATCCTGAAGCACATCTTCTGCTTCTTCACGATTTTTGATTAGAACATGGATGACAGAAAACAAACTTTTTGAATACATATCATACAAATGTGTAAAAGCTTTTTCGTCCTTTTTGTAAATTAAAACTAACAGTTCTTCTTGACTCATAGATTTGGATTTTTAAGTTTAAACATTAAAAGTTAGATTTTTATGTGCTAACCTGTCATAAAGTTAATTTATTTTTTTCTCATTTTTTTATTTTTTTTAGTAGCCGAAAACCTAAGGAAATAAAGGGCTTAGAAAAAAAATGCTTTTTTTTTTACTTTTTTTAAAACCAAAAATAATCTAATTACGTAAATGTTATTAACAAGGTCAGAATGATCTTATTAAGTCAATTCAGAATCCAAAAAACTGTTGTTATATAGCATTAAAGACATGATGGATAGCAAAATAATAGTCAAAATATTAATAGTTGGATTAACAACAGTTTTGACACTGATTAGTTTTAGTGAAAAAGAATTTATAAAAGATGTTTCGGCAAGCTTTATAAAAGTAAGAAGTAATAATTAAAAAAATATTAAATAGTTGATGCACTCGGACTTCCAAAAAGAAGATTTTTTTAATATGTCTCGCGATAGTTTTAGGATTTAAGTTTACATCATACAAGCCAATAAAGATTTTTTTTAAAACGTTTGACATATTGGGGGTAAAGAAATTTTCGATACAACCGAGTCATCAACTATAACTTATAAAAGATTGCATAATAATTAATTCATGGTTTGATTTGTTTGTATGGGGGGAAGCCTAACGTCTGATTAACGTTAGGCTTCATTTTTTATTTAACTTTTGATTGGCAAAAATTAAAGACTTTAAATAGTTTTTGTAAAATGGATTTTAGCTAATTTTATAAAAAATTATCAAATGAAAAAAATACTATTTATACTATTTGGAGCAGCGTTTTTGTCAGTGACGGGAGCAAATGCTCAAACCAGTACAACCAAATTATCTAAAAAAGATAAAGCCATGGCAAAAGAAACAATTTATCAATTTAAAGTAGAAGATTTATCAGGAGACACTTTTGACTTTGCCTCTTTAAAAGGCAAAAAAGTCATGATTGTAAACACAGCTTCAAAATGTGGTTTAACACCTCAATACAAAGATTTAGAAGCGATTTACAAAGAATATAAAGATAAAGGTTTTGTAATTGTTGGTTTTCCTGCAAATAATTTCGCGTCTCAGGAACCTGGGACAAATAAAGAAATCGAAACATTCTGTCAACAGAATTACGGTGTTTCTTTTCCAATGATGAGTAAAGTTTCTGTAAAAGGAAACGATATGTGCGAGGTCTACAAATTTTTAACTGAAAAGTCAAGAAATGGTTTGCAAGATTCTGAAGTAGAATGGAATTTTCAAAAATACCTAATTAATGAAAAAGGAGAACTGGTAAAAGTTATTAAACCAAAAACGTTACCAACAGATCCAGAAGTTATCAGTTGGATTAAAAGTTAAAACATTAAAAAAAGCTCAAATTTTGAATATTCAAAATTTGAGCTTTTTTTAGCTCCAAAGTTACAAAGAAACAAAGGGACAGAGTTTTTTTAGTAATCATTGCGAACTTTGCGTAATTCTTAGCTCCCGATAGCTATCGGGATTGCGGTTAAGTTTTAAACTTAAGCCAAAATTAGCTGCATGAAAACCAAATCTAGCCAATGGTCAAATTTATAGCCTACTTCACGGATTGTTCCCGTAGCCACAAATCCGAATTTTTCATGAAAAGCAATGCTTCCCGCATTATCGGCATCAATCGCGCCAATCATTACATGGTAGCCTTGTTCTTTTGCTAAACGAATTAATTCTGTCAAAAGTTTAGAACCAATTCCTTTTCCGATGATATTATCCACTACATAAACCGAATGTTCTACCGTATATTGATAGCCTATTTTTTCTCTAAATTGCCCGTAGCTTCCAAAACCAACCACGTCGCCATCTAAATCGGCTACAATTACAGGAAGATTTTTGGCTTTTTTATCTTCAAACCATTTGGTCTGAACTTCTAAAGTTTGAATTTCATAACTGTAATTAGCAGTGGTATGTAAAATAGAATGATTTACAATCTCCAGAATTTTTTGCAAATCGTTTGTTGTTGCAGGTCTTAAAATAATACTCATTGGTAATTTATTGTAGTTTATTTGGTATTCAGTTCAGCTAAAAGAGTGTCTACTTCTTTAGAATTCCAATCCATTTCCTTGGCGATGGCCTTGGCATTCGCAGCATACTCTAAAGCTTTTTTCTTGTTCTTTATTTTATTATAAAGCTTGGCCTCGAGTAAATTACCATCATAAGTGTCATTTAATTCTAATGATCGATCTACCCACGAGATAGCCTTTTTTAGACTTTCGACATCTTTAATATGTTTGTAGTACGTATTTCCAATGTCTTTCAAGAAACTCGCATCGTTCCACACCAATTTTTGTGTATCTTCAAGAGTAACTTTTTTATAAAAATTCCATTTCTCGGTTCTTTCTGCTAATGTCAAATCATATTTAAAAACCAAAGAATCTGTTTTTTGCAATCTTATAGATTTAGCAACTTCTCTTTGTTTGTAATAATTTATAGTGTCTAAATTATCAACAAGCGGACGAAGTAATTCGTTTACAATGCTTTCAATTTTGCGGTCAACACGATTTTGAGAGGCAACAGCAGCAAATTCCTTCTGATGATTCAAAACAAACTGAAATTCTTTAGATTTTATATCGGTAACACCATTAGCGATAACTCTCCAGTTTAATTCGCTAATCAATTGTTTATCCGATTGAGTATTTAAATAAATATGTGTTGGGATTGATAACTCAGTTCTATCTTTTCCTTTTTTTAAAGTATTTAAATACGTGAAAAATTTATCTGAATTGCTCGGATCTGCAAGAAACTCCTTTTCTAAATAAGGCAACTGCATTTTTGGATTTAAAGAATAACGCAATTCATTTTGAAATTCAGCCTTTTTCCATTCTCCTTTTAAAGCATAAATCAATGTTTCATTGCTGTCAATAAATAAAAAAGTGGGAAGTGATTTAGTGTTGTATTTGTTCTTTAATGCGATTCCTTCTTCTTTTTCAATATTTTTATATGTGCAGATAAAATTCTTATTTAAAAAATCAATAACAGCTGGATCGCTCAAAACTTCTGCTTTCATTAAATTGCAATGCGGACACCAATCTGCATAAAGCATGACAAAAACAGGTTTTCCTTCTTTTTTAGCATTTTCTAAAGCCGTTTTGTACGGGACATCAACAGGAACAAATTGATTCTGAGAGTTAATGGTTTGAAAGGCAATAGATAAAAATAGTATAAGTAAGAAACGCATATTGGGTTTATCTTTTTTAAATTATTCGATTTTACAAATATATTCGCTTTTTCGGGAAACAGCCTTAATATATTCCTAATTATAATATAAATCAACTGCGAAGTTTGTAACTTTGTAAGCAAGATAAAGAAAAATTAAATACGAATTTTTCTTTGAAAAAAAGTAATACACGACCGGAATGATTTACCCCAAAATAGCGCTTGCACAAAGCATTATCGAAATTTTATCTGCCAAAGGAATTGTTAATATTATAATTTCTCCAGGATCTAGAAATGCACCATTAACCATAGGATTTGCACAAAATCCGAACTTTACTTGCTACAGTATTGCAGACGAGCGATGTGCCGCTTTTTTCGCATTAGGAATTGCACAGCAAACCAAACAGCCAACTGCAATTGTTTGCACGTCAGGATCAGCATTGCTAAACTATTATCCCGCTCTAGCAGAAGCTTTCTACAGTCAAATACCGATGATTGTAATTTCTGCAGATCGCCCGCAGAGCAAAATTGATATTGGTGACGGACAAACGATTCGCCAAGAAAATGTTTTTGCTAATCATTCTGTCTTTAATGCCAATTTAACTGAAGAAGCATCTGAGGAAAATGATTTGAAAATTAATCTGGCTATTGAAACGGCTATTCTAAAAAAAGGCCCAGTTCATATCAATGCGCCTTTTGAAGAACCGCTTTATGAAACTACTGAAAAACTTTCTGTACAGCCAAAAATCACTAAACCAGAGCTTGATAATTTTGCAAAAACGATAGGAAACAGTGACGAATTTGTTTCTATTTGGAATAATGCCAAACGAAAATTGATTTTAGTTGGAGTAAATGAAGCAAACAGTATCGATCAAGAAATTATCGAAAATTTCACTTCAGATCCCTCTGTTGTAGTGCTTACGGAAACGACTTCAAATTTACATAACGAGAGTTTTATTAATTCAATAGATACTTTAATTACGCCTTTTGATGATTTTGATTTTAAGCAGTTTAATCCTGAAGTGTTAGTTACTTTTGGAGGAATGGTTGTTTCAAAAAGAATCAAAGGATTTTTGCGAAAATACAAAGCAAAACACCATTGGCATATTGACACTTTACGTGCTTATGATACTTTTGGAGCGTTGACAAAACATTTTGAAATGCAACCCAATGATTTCTTTAAAGATTTGTTCTCAAAAACATCTTTTGTAAAGAGCAACTATTTCAAAAATATCGATACGGTTTACAAAGCAAGAATAGAAAGAAGGAAAGAATATTTAAGTGAAATTGAATTTTCAGATTTCAAGGTTTTTGAGAAAGTAATTGAATCATTGCCTAAAAATAGCTTGTTGCAAATTAGTAATAGTTCCGCTATTCGCTATGCCCAATTAATTGATATTGATAATTCTATTGAGGTTTTCTGTAACCGCGGAACAAGCGGCATTGACGGAAGCACTTCTACTGCAATTGGCGCTGCAGTCGGAAACGAGAAACAAACTATTTTTGTAACTGGAGATATAAGCTTTTTATACGATAGTAATGCTTTGTGGAATTCCTATATTCCTAAAAATTTCAAAATTATTTTAATTAATAACGGAGGAGGAGGAATCTTTAGAATTTTGCCAGGCCATCAAGAAAAACCAGTTTTCAATACTTATTTTGAAACAACACATCAGTTAACAGCTGAACATTTGTCCAAAATGTACGGATTGCATTATTTCACAGCGCAAGACAATCAATCATTAGAAAATGGAATAAAGTCTTTATATAATTCTGACGACGCTCCATCCATTCTAGAAATTTTCACGCCAACATATGAGAATGACAAAATTCTAAAGCAATATTTTAAATATTTACATTAAGAAGATAAATTCAGTATAATTTATAATCCCTTTGATTCGTTTGTATGCAAAGGGATTTTTTATTTTTTACCTACAAATTAAGTTTTGTTAAAATTAATTTCTTTCTACCGCACCAAACTTCGTACCTTTGCACCTCAGAAAATTAGCAGGTTACTGCTTAGAAATATATCAAAATGCTAGAAATAGGAAAATATAATACTCTAACTATATTACGTGATACCAAAGTAGGTTTGTTTTTAGGAGATCCTGAAAATGATCCAGATGGTGTTCACGACGTTTTACTTCCAAACAAATATGTGCCAAAAATATTTGAGATTGGAGAAGAGTTAATCGTTTTTGTTTACTTAGATCACGAACAACGTCCAGTTGCGACAACCTTAGTTCCGTACATTTTATTGAATGAATTTGCTCTTTTGAGAGTCAATTATATCAATAACGTCGGTGCTTTTATGGATTGGGGAATGGAAAAAGATATTCTTGTTCCGTTTAAAGAGCAAGCGCGCCCAATGGAGAAAGGGAAACGTTATTTGGTTTATTTGTATTTGGACAAACAAACCAATCGTTTGGTAGCTTCAAGTAAAACCAACCAGTTTTTGAGTAATGATCAATTAACAGTTGAAAAAGGAGAAGAAGTCGATTTAATCGTTTCGCACATTACCGAAATGGGAATTAATGTGATTATCAACGAACGTCATAAAGGGCTTTTATATAAAGATGAAGTTTATGATGACTCAATAAGAACTGGAGACAGAATGCGCGGTTACATTAAGAACATTCGTCCAGATAATAAAATTGATGTTGCGCTTCAAGTGCAAGGTTTTGAAAGCATTGAGCCTAATGCTGAAAAAATATTAAGTGAGCTGAGAGCAAGCAGAGGCTTTCTTCGTTTAAATGATAATTCTCATCCAGAAGACATTAAAACTGTTTTGAAAATGAGTAAAAAATCATTCAAAAAAGCAATTGGATCTTTGTACAAAGAAAAATTAATTGAAATTAAAGAAGACGGAATTTACCTTGTGAAAGAATAAATTTCTTAAAATTCCAATAATTAAAGATTAAATTCCAAAAATGAAATTCCAAATTCCAATTAAAGTTTGGGTTTTGGGATTTGGAATTTAAAAAATTTGAAATTTAGCTTTAGCTTTTTTTGGAATTTGGAATTTTAAAATTGGAATTTATTTTGCGTGAGCAAAATGAATATAACACAAAAGGCTGCCCATTACGAGCAGCCTTTCGCTTTTTATTCAGTTTTAAAAAAAATTGTAATTAAAAAAAAACAGAAATAAAATAATTCGATTCCATCTCAGAACAATAGCTTTACGAATTTTAGAGATCGTCCCATTGATGGTATGTCTTTTAAATAATCAATGCACCTATCTTAAAAGCAAAAAAGAGAATTTCACGGCTCATCCATTGGTTTATAAAATAACTTTTAGAAAGTGGTGAATTAGTACTTTTTTCCTCTTTTCGTTATCATTCCTATACTAATTAATAGACAATTCTAACATTTAACCTTAGGTGTTACTTTTTTCTTTTTGAAGTTTCGACAAACACATAAATCATTTGCTCTTTTAATTGAGGTTTCTTACTTAAAACCCTAAAAAAATGAGCGACAAATTTTTTAAATTTTCTCAAAAAAATCATTTTTTAGGTTAATAAATCAGTGAAAGAAAATCAATCTGAAATCTTTGAAATAAAATGTATCTCGTTGATTTCTAGGGTGTAAAATTAATTATTATTTTTCTAAACTAATGTTAAAAAATGTTATTTTTTGTAAGTAAAGACTAATTGTTAACATTGCAAGTCAATTTAGTAAAGACTTAAGACCGATTGAGTAGGTAAACTAGTAAAAATGCTTTATTTTTACCGTATAATTATTTAAACAAAAAATCAAAATGGATTGGATTACAGCCAGAGAATTTGAAGATATAACTTATAAAAAATGCAACGGAGTAGCGAGAATAGCCTTTAATAGACCAAATGTTAGAAACGCATTTCGTCCTAAAACTACTTCAGAATTATACCAAGCTTTTTACGACGCACAAGAAGATACATCAATTGGAGTTGTTTTACTTTCTGCTGAAGGGCCTTCAACAAAAGATGGAGTTTACTCGTTTTGTAGTGGCGGAGATCAAAATGCACGTGGGCATCAAGGATATGTTGGGGAGGATGGGCAGCATCGTTTAAATATTTTAGAGGTACAGCGTTTAATTCGTTTTATGCCTAAAGTAGTTATTGCAGTGGTTCCTGGATGGGCTGTAGGTGGCGGACATAGTTTACACGTAGTTTGCGACATGACGCTTGCAAGCAAGGAACATGCGATTTTTAAACAGACAGATGCTGATGTAACAAGCTTTGACGGTGGTTACGGATCGGCATATTTGGCTAAAATGGTGGGGCAGAAAAAAGCTCGTGAAATTTTCTTTTTAGGTCGAAATTACTCTGCTCAAGAAGCTTTTGAAATGGGAATGGTAAATGCTGTAATTCCGCACGACGAATTGGAAACAACTGCTTATGAGTGGGCACAAGAAATTCTTCAAAAATCTCCAACCTCTATAAAAATGCTAAAATTTGCAATGAACTTAACAGACGACGGAATGGTTGGACAACAAGTTTTTGCAGGAGAAGCAACGCGTTTAGCTTACATGACCGAAGAAGCTAAAGAAGGAAGAAATGCTTTCTTAGAAAAAAGAAAACCAAACTTCGGCGAAAATAAGTGGTTACCATAATAAATTGTAGATTTCTGATTTTAGATTTAAGATTTGATATTCAAGCAATCTAAAAATCAGAATTAAAAATAAATCTAAAATCTACACTCTAAAATCTAAAATAATAAATAATGAAACATTGGATTGAAGCCGCTAGATTGCGCACATTACCTTTATCCGTTTCCGGAATTATAGTTGGAAGTATTTATGCCTTGTCAAATCCAACAGAAACGATTAACACTCCAACAGAAGTATTTAGCTGGAAAGTTTTTGGTTTTGCCCTATTGACAACATTAGGATTACAGGTTTTATCCAATTTTGCAAACGATTATGGCGATGGTGTAAAAGGTACGGATAATGCTGATCGAGTAGGGCCGCAACGCGCTATTCAGAGTGGTGTTATTACGCCTCAAGCCATGAAAAAAGCCATCATTATCACATCCCTTCTAACTTTATTGTCGGCAATGATATTAATTTATTTTGCTTTTGGAAAAGACAATTTCGGCTATTCTATCTTTTTTCTTTTGTTAGGAATCGCAGCAATCGCATCTGCAATTAAATATACGGTAGGTAATGCTGCATACGGTTACAGAGGATTGGGAGATTTATTCGTTTTCATTTTCTTCGGATTGGTGAGTACTTTGGGGGTAAACTTTTTGTATGCAAAAGAAGTCGATCCGCTTTTAATTCTTCCAGCTGTAGCAATCGGATTATTAAGTGTTGGGGTTTTAAACCTAAACAATATGCGTGACCAAGAATCAGATAAAAAAGCGGGTAAAAACACCATTGTAGTGCAAATGGGCGCTCAAAATGCTAAAATTTACCACTACACTTTGGTTGGTGGAGCAATGCTTTTGGTGGTTATTTTCGCTATTTTGAGCGATTATAACTTCGATCAATACCTGTTTTTATTAGCATATATTCCGTTGACAAAACATTTAATCACGGTTTATAAAAACCAAGATCCAAAATTACTAGATCCAGAATTAAAAAAACTGGCATTAAGCACATTCCTGCTTTCAATATTGCTTACAGTATGCATGATTTCGTTGATTTCAGACATTATTGTAAACTTATTTTTAGGAGGAAGATAAAACAACGTTAAACTTAAAACTTAACAAAATGAAAATTACATATTACGGACACGCTTCACTAGGAATTGAAGTGGGAGGAAAACACATTATTGTAGATCCATTTATCACTGGAAATCCACAAGCGGCAGCAATCAATTTAAGCACTATAAAAGCTGATTATATTTTATTAACGCACGCACACGCAGATCACGTTTTGGATGTTGAAGCCATCGCTCAAAATACAAGAGCAGTTATCGTTTCTAATGCTGAAATTGCAAGTTATTACGCCAAAAAAGGATTCAATTCTCACCCGATGAATCACGGCGGAAGCTGGAAATTTGATTTTGGAAAAGTTAAATATGTAAACGCAATTCATTCAAGCAGTTTCCCTGACGGTTCTTACGGAGGAAACCCTGGTGGTTTTGTAATAGAAGGCGAACACAAAAATATCTACATCGCTGGAGATACTGCTTTAACATACGATATGAAATTAATTCCGCTTCGTACAAAATTAGATTTAGTCATTCTTCCAATTGGAAACAACTTTACAATGGATGTGGAAGATGCAATTATTGCTTCAGATTTTGTAGAATGCGATAAAGTTTTAGGGTATCACTATGATACTTTCGGTTATATCGAAATCAATCACGAAGATGCAATCCGTAAATTCTTTGATAAAGGAAAAGATTTAATGCTTTTACCAATCGGAGAGTCTATTGAATTATAAGGAGCTAATCCCGCTCTCGGCTATATCTTTTTAAGGCAAAGAAAAATTGCCTTAAAAAGGATACCGCCTCCATCGGGGCTAGGGCACTCAATTCCATAAGAAAGTTATTTGGCATAATCTATGTTAATTTAAAATTTGAGTTTTAAAAGTAAAAAACATTTTAATCTATAAAATCCGTGGCACTTAAAGCATCATCACGAAGTATAACTTTCAAAATAATTTTAGTACTACTTATTACGGTTTCCTTTAATGCATTTGCACAAAAAGATGGTTATTGGGACAAAGAGAGAGCAACAACCAAAGAAATTATGGTACCTGCTCGCGATAGAATTTCTATACCAACAGAAGATTTGCCTGTTGGAACTATAGAAATTGTATACAGAATCACCCTTTTAGACAAAAATCAAGAAATGGCCAATAGTTTGGTCTCTCTGTTAAAAGCAATTCCAGATCCAACAGGCGTAAGTCAAGGTTCTGCAGGCGCTGTTTTTCTAATGTCTAAAATTTCAGGAGATGACGAATGCACCTATTCGATTTTTACCTCAAACGAAAATGCAAAAAAATACGTCGCAGACGGTAAAATCGACAAAGCGTGCTATTCTCAGGCAGAACCCGTAAGTAAAGACGCCAAACGTTTGTCTATTGGTAAATCTTCTTGTTTAAAAGAAAATATTAGCACGATTTGGTTTGGTTTTGAAAGTAAAAATTGGATTTTAAGTCAGAAAGTCGTTTTAGAAGTAGTGCCTTGGGTAGACACAAAACTAAATCGTGGATGGAATCAAGACAACAAAAACGAAATTATAAGTCTGTGCAAAACTTCTACAATGGCCCAAAAAATGGCCAATTCAGATGATTTCTGCGTTTGTATTTTAAATAAAATTATGAAACAATATCGCTACGATGAGTTTCAAAAATTATTGGCTGTAGAAAAAACAAAAGTCTATAAAGATTTTGGAAACAGCTGTTACAAAGACGCTGACATTTCTAAAAATGTATTCAACGATTTAAGAATACAAGTCGCTTCTTTGATCAAAACTCAAAAATATAACGAAGCGATTCCAAAACTCAATACGATTGTAAACGAAGGTAAAGCAACTGCCGTAGATTACGGTTCGTTGGGCTATTGCTATATCCTCACAAAACAATACGCAAAAGCATTGAAAGTGCTTCAAGAAGGCGAAAAGCTAGACGACACAGAATTGTTGGTTAAATTAAATTTAGCACATACTTATTTGGTTAGCGATGATTATAGTGCTGCAAAAGCAATCTATAAAAGGTACCAAACTCAAAATGTAACAGATAGCTTAAGTTGGATTGCCAAAACCAAACTTGATTTTCAAGCTTTTGAAAAAGCAGGTTTACCTTCAAAAGATTTTGAAAAAATCTTAAAACTATTTAACTAAAGTTTCTAATATGCGAAGCACCTTTTAAAGATTTTTTAAAAAAGACTTGACATCTCAGCAACTTAGAATCTTAGCATCTTTTAAAAAAATGACCGCATCTTATCAAAAATATTTACTAGAATTTAAACGTCCGTCCGGAACTTCTAGAGGAATTATGACCGAAAAAGAAACTTGGTTTATAACTCTGGAAGAAAATGGCAAAAAGGGAATAGGAGAGTGCGGAATACTACGTGGATTAAGCGCCGATGATCGCGATGATTACGAAGAAAAACTAAAATGGGCTTGCGATAATATCCATTTAGGAGAAACGGCACTTTGGGAAGCATTATTAGAATTTCCTTCAATCCAATTCGGAATAGAAATGGCTTTTTTGTCCCTTAAAAGTGAGAATCCATATGTTTTATTTCCGTCAGATTTCACTACTAATTCAAGCTCAATCGCCATAAACGGATTAGTTTGGATGGGCGAAGCTGCTTTTATGAAGCAGCAAATAGAAGAGAAATTGGCGGATGGTTTTAACTGTATAAAACTTAAAATTGGAGCTATAGATTTCAATAAAGAATTAGAATTACTGCAATTTATTAGGAGTCATTTTTCGCCAAAAGAAATAGAAATTAGAGTAGATGCCAACGGTGCTTTTTCTTCAATAGATGCTTTAGGTAAATTAAATCAATTACATCAATTTAAGCTACATAGCATAGAGCAGCCAATTAAAAAAGGGCAAGTTATAGAAATGGCTGAATTGTGCAGACAAACACCGTTTCCAATTGCTTTAGACGAAGAACTGATTGGTGTTTTTTCATTTGAGGAAAAAGAAAAGTTACTTCACGAAATCAAACCTCAATACATCATTTTAAAACCAAGTTTCGTTGGAGGCTTCCGTGGTACAAAAGAATGGATCACTTTAGCAGAAAAATACAATATCGGCTGGTGGATTACTTCGGCATTAGAAAGCAATATCGGCTTAAACGCCATTGCTCAATGGACATTTACATTAAATTCAGATATGCCACAAGGTTTGGGAACCGGAGCTTTATATACTAATAATATCGACTGTCCGCTTGAAGTTAAAAATGGCCAGTTATGGTACAGTTCTTCTAAGACGTGGTAAAGTTTCTGAGTTTCTAAGATACTAAGTTGCTAAGATTCTGAAATACTAAGAAGTTAAGCTCTAAGTTCTAAGTTGAATGCATAAAGTTGCAAAACTGCTTTTAGCAGTTTTTTAAAACTCATATTCCGCAATAGCAAAAAACTTAGCATCTTAGTATCTCAGAATCTTAGCCCCTTTTTTTCTCACTCTTTCCCACCCAGCAAACTATCTTGCCAATCTTTCAACTCCTTCCATTTTCCTTGATATGCCATTAAAGCTTGTCTCGCCCAAGTGCTCGGATTGTGCATAGCATAGTTTTCTCCACCAGCATCCAAAATTGATTGTAGTTTTTCAGTTGAAGCTTGCGACAGATTTTGCCATGTTTTTATTCCTGCTTTAACAAATAAAGATTCTATTTTTGGACCAATTCCCTCTACAATTTTCAAGTCATTTTCTTTTATTTTCTTTCCTAAAGCATCTGAGGCCAATGATGCCTCAAAAGGAATTATTGTTGGAGCAATGGTTTTATTTTTGATCGCAAGTTCCGTTTCTAATTTTAAGATTTTTGCATTTAAACTTCGTGTATGGACTTTGCATGCATCTAAATCAGATTGAAGAGATGCCGAAAGTAAATTGTCATTCTTAAAGTTAATTTTTCCTAGGATGTAACCTAAAATCCCGCAGATTACACCTAGTGCTATTGGTATTACAACATAAGGTACATTCATGATCGCTATATTTTAGAATTTTAATTATAGTATATTTCTAGTTATGAGAAAAAGTTTTACACTCATAACCAGATGTTTAATGAGGTTTTTAATACTATCAAAATTACTTAAAATAACGATGGCAACATGTTAAGAATCAGTTATTTTGACAACTTACTATTTTAGGCAGAATTAAATAAATTAACTTATTTTTCATTTTTTATAAGCGTGAAGGCTTGATTAAAATGAGTAACTTGCATAAAAAATAATCTACGTTTAAAATGGTCGAAATAGAAAGAAAGTTTCTTGTAAAATCGAATGATTTTAAGAGCCAAGCCTTTACTCAGAATAACATTGCTCAGGGCTATTTAAGTTCTGCTCCAGAGCGCACGGTAAGGGTTAGAATTAAAGGACACAAAGGCTTTTTAACGATAAAAGGAATAAGCCATGGTGGAGGCATGTCTCGTTTTGAGTGGGAAAATGAAATCCCGTTAGATGAAGCGCAGGAACTGCTAAAATTATGCGAAAAAGGTAAAATTGAAAAAACGCGTTATGAAATAAAATCGGGAAATCATGTTTTTGAAGTCGATGAATTTTATGGCGAAAACGAAGGTTTGGTGATGGCTGAAATTGAGTTGAGCTCCGAAGAGGAAGCTTTTGATAAACCAGAATGGTTGGGCCAAGAAGTAACCAACGACGAAAGATATTATAATGCTTATTTAAGCAAAAATCCATATAAAGACTGGCAAAAATAAAATGGCAGAATCAAAATACGACCTTATAATTGTAGGAGGCGGCCCCATTGGTTTGGCTTGTGCAATAGAAGCTCAAAAGAAAAAATTAAACTATTTAATTATAGAAAAAGGCGCGATCGTCAATAGCATTTTTAACTATCCGTTATACATGACCTTTTTCTCTACTGCGGAAAGATTAGAAATTGGAGAGATTCCGTTTAACTGTCTGGCCCCAAAACCTGGGCGTCAAGAGGCTTTAGAATATTACAGAAATATTCACCGATACTTTAAATTCAATATTAATTTATTCGAAAAAGTTCTTGATGTTCAAAAGGATAACCAAATCTTCAAGATTACAACTGATAAACAAAATTACGAAGCTAAAAACGTTGTAATCGCAACTGGTTTCTATGACATTCCGATCGAAATGAATGTTTTAGGAGAAAGTTTGCAAAAAGTTCGTCATTATTACAAAGAAGCACACGAATATGCTTTTAGAAAAGTATTGGTTGTTGGAGCTAATAATTCTTCTGTAGATGCCGCTTTAGAATGTTGGCGAAAAGGAGCAGAGGTTACAATGGTAATTCGTAAAAACGAAATCAATAATCGTGTGAAATATTGGGTGAAACCTGATGTTGAAAACCGTATTGCAGAAGGAAGCATTAAGGCCTATTTTCAATCGAATATTACTGAAATTCGAGAAAACGAAGTCGAAATTGAAACGCCAGAAGGAAAAGTTACGATCGAAAATGATTTTGTATTAGCATTAACAGGCTATAAACCAGATTTGAATTTCCTAGAAAAAATGGGAATTAAGCTTTCTGATGATGAGGAGAAAATTCCGTCGTATAATCCTGAAACAATGGAAACTAATATTGAAGGTGTATTTCTTGCGGGAGTAGTTTGCGGTGGAATGCAGACGCATAAATGGTTTATTGAGAACTCAAGGATTCATGCTAATCTGATTGTAGATTACATCAGCTCTAAATAAAAAAATAAGCCCCGAATTTCACGAATTGACACAAATTTTAATTTTATTCGTGGAAATTAGTGAAATTCGTGGCTAAAGAATTTTAAGAACTGCAAGACAGCATAGAGCATCCAACCTTAGTTCTCGCCCAATCTGGACGTTTTGCAAACCATTTTTCAGATTCCGGCTGTTCATCGTACGGGTTTTTCAAAAGCTGAAATAATTCATTAACTAGAGAATAATCTTCTTTATCTGCCGCATCAATAGCCAATTGTGCCATGTAATTTCGCAACACGTATTTTGGATTAATTTGATTCATTTTTGAAGCTCTTTCTTCGTCTGAAAGTGATTCAGCATCTAATCTTTTCAAATAAACAGCAAACCATTTTTGCCAAGCCTCTAGAATATTTTCTCTTATTTCTTCTGGAGTATAAAATGCGTATTCTATTTTTTTAATTGCATCTTCAATTGAATCTGTTTTTTTAATCTGACTTAGATTTCTAAAAAATATAGTCATATCAGTTTCTGACAATTGTAAAATCTCCTCTAATCCTTTTATTATTTTGTCATCAGTTTCACTTGAAGTAAATAATCCTAATTTACTTAAAAACATATTTTTATAATCAGATTCAAATTCAGTGATAAACGAATCTAGGATTTTTTCTAAAGGAGCAGCTTCGTTAACTAAAGGATAAAGCGCATTGGCTAATTGAAATAAATTCCATTGCGCAACCGAGGGCTGATTTGCGAAACGATATCTTCTGTTTTGACTGTCTGTTGTGTTTGGAGTCCAATTTGGATCGTAGTTTTCTAACCAGCCGTACGGACCATAATCAATCGTGATACCGTGAATTGACATATTGTCGGTATTCATTACACCATGAACAAATCCGACGCGTTGCCAATGCAAAATCATTTCGCGCGTGGTATCGGCAACTTTCTGAAAGAACTGTAAATATTGCTCTTTTGGTTCGCCTTTTATCTCAGGAAAATAATGCTTGATGGTATATTCTACAAACTGTTTCAAGTTTTTTAGCTCATTTCTAGCCGCTAGCATTTCGAAGCTCCCAAAACGAATAAACGATGGAGCAACACGACATACAATTGCACCTTTTTCATATGCAGGATTTCCATTATACAAAACATCTCTTAAAACTTGATCTCCTGAAAGGGCAAGTGAAAGCGATCGGGTAGTGGGAACACCCAAATAATGCATAGCTTCGGCACATAAATACTCTCTTATCGAAGAGCGTAAGACAGCCAAACCATCTGCAGTTCTTGAATAGGGAGTTTTCCCTGCTCCTTTCAATTGGAGAGTGAAAAACTGACCATTGTTTTCGACCTCAGTCAAATTGATTGCGCGACCATCTCCTAATTGTCCTGCCCAGTTCCCGAATTGATGTCCTGCATAACACATGGCGTAAGGTTGCGATTCTGGTAGAATTTCTTTTCCAGAAATCACATTTAGAAATTCTTCTGATTGAATTTCTTCCTTAGAGATTCCAACCAATTCTGCCACTTCTTCAGAAGCGTGAATCAATTTTGGATTTGCAGGTTTTATCGGATTTACATAAGAAAATAGCGTGTTTTTGACTTGACGAACTTCATTAGTCAAATCTGGATCGGCTGGTAATTCAGTAGTAAAACGATTTTTTATTTTAAGATTTTTCATTTTATTCTTCTTTCTTTTTTGCCACAGATTAAAAAGATTAATGATATTTAATCTGTGGCTTTAACTTAAATTAGCTGATTAATCTGTCAGCATACATTTTTTTAAGTTTTTGAATTTTCGGATCAATAACCACTTGGCAATATCCAGCTTCTTGATTTTCATTATAATAATTCTGATGATAATCTTCAGCTTCATAAAAAACTTCAAAAGGTTTTAATTGCGTTACAATTGGATCTGCATAAGCTGGTTGTACTTCTTCAAATACTTTTTCTGCTATTTCTTTTTGTTCATCATTATGATATAGAATGATAGAACGGTATTGCGTTCCGCTGTCGCCACCTTGACGATTTAAAGTTGTTGGATCATGACTTGTCATGAATATGAAAATTAAGTCATGATATGAAATTATGTCAGGGTTGTAAGTCACTTGAATCACTTCAGCATGTCCGGTTCTACCTGTACATACTTCGCGATAAGCTGGATTCTTTATAAATCCGTCTGAATAACCCGATTTTATAGATTCTACACCGTTTAAACGCTGAATTACAGCTTCAATACACCAAAAACATCCGCCACCAAAGGTAGCTACTGATAAATTTCCCATAAATAATGCTTTCTTTAAATTTAATGCCTATTAATTCGATAGGATATTATGATAATTTATTAAAAAAAAGTTCTTTTAACTAAAAATACCAAACGGTAATGTAGTGTTTGAAGTTTAGTATTGATAAATTCGCAATTTTATAAAAAAACTATATATTTGCAGTCAAACACAAGGCACAACTAATGAATAGCAAAAATAGTACCATGACCCTGGAAACTTATTTTCAGGAATTTAGACAGAATATTGTTGGTATAAACCAAGAATTTACGTCACCTTATGGCAGAAAATCAATAATTTACACCGATTGGACTGCCAGTGGAAGATTATATCGTCCTATAGAGGAAAAACTACTAAATCAATTTGGCCCTTTTGTAGCCAATACACATACTGAAACTACTGTGTCTGGTACTGCTATGACAAAAGCATACCACCATGCAAGGCATATTATTAAACGTCATGCTAATGCAAATAATGATGATGTTTTAATCACGGATGGAACTGGAATGACAGGAGTTATCAATAAGTTCCAACGTATTTTAGGCTTGAAAATTCCTGAAAACTTGAAAAGCTTTACAAATGTTCCTGCTGAGAAAAAACCAATTGTTTTTATTTCGCACATGGAACATCATTCGAATCAGACTTCTTGGCTGGAGACTATTGCAGATGTTGAAATTATTCCGTCCTGCGAGAAAGGGCTTTTCAATTTAGAAAATCTTGAAACTTTATTAGAAAAATATAAAGATAGAACGATAAAAATCGCTTCTATCACGGCATGTTCAAACGTTACGGGTTTGAGAACTCCTTTTCACGAAGCGGCAAAATTGATGCACCAATACAATGGTGTTTGTTTTGTTGATTTTGCTTGTTCTGGTCCTTATGTAGAAATTGATATGCATCCCGCAGACCCAGAGGCTTATTTGGATGCTATTTTTATGTCTCCACATAAATTCTTAGGCGGGCCTGGGACTTCTGGTATTTTGATTTTCAATAAGAAATTATACAATAATATGATTCCTGATTGTCCTGGCGGAGGAACGGTTAGCTGGACAAATCCGTGGGGTGAACATAAGTATATTGACAATATCGAAGATCGTGAAGACGGTGGAACTCCTGGTTTTTTACAAGTTATAAAAACTGCTCTTGCCATTGAATTGAAAGAAGAAATGGGAATTGAAAATATAATGGAGCGTGAGCACGAAATTGTTGATTATGTTTTCTCTGAATTGGATCCGGTTGAAAATATTAAAATTTTAGCGGGACAGCATAAAGAACGTCTTGGTGTTATTTCATTTTTTATTGATGATCTTCACTTTAATTTAGGAGTTAAGATTTTAAATGACCGTTTTGGAATTCAGACGAGAGGAGGATGCAGCTGTGCAGGAACTTATGGTCACTATCTATTGCATGTTGATCAAGAGACTTCTAATAAATTAGTTAATGAGATTACTATTGGCGACTTAATCAAAAAACCAGGATGGATCAGAATGTCGATTCACCCGACTACAACGGATAAAGAAATTGCTTTTGTCTGCAAGAGCATAAAAGAATTAGCTGCCAATCATAAAACTTGGGCTTTAGATTATTCTTATGATAAAAAACGTAATGAGTTTATTCATAAAGATGCAACTTCGTTTGAAGATGAATTGGTTGAGAGCTGGTTTAAGTCTTAAATAATTTCAAAAGATTTTTTGCCACAGATTATAAGTATTAATGCTGATTTTTAATTCTTATAATCTGTGGCTTTATTTTTTGTACAGCAGCGTTCGATCAGAGGTTTCACTGAGTTTGAAAGTTTCTTTGAGTTAAATGTTAGTTGCCTTTGAGACCACAGAGCTAATTTATGTAAACAAATCTTTGTGCTTTTATAAATCACATAATAAGTCGTACGCCTCCAAGATCAGCTACTCGGTACGAAAATTTATTTCCAGGAGAAGCAATGAACATAAAGTTTTTTGGAATGTTCCATTTTTGAGATAATTCATCTATCATTTCTGGGCCAAAAACACCATCTATTTCGATGTATTCTATGTCGAGTCCACCGTAAGCGCGATCTAAAACTTCTAAATCTTTTTTGAGCGCTTCGTTGTCTACGGTGTCTTTTTTAACGTGCACAATTTTTAATTTCTTTGTGGTTTCGTTGTCTTCCACATATTGCAAAACTTTATTTAAGATGGTAATGTCGTCTCCCTTGGTAAAGAAAACGAATTCTTGAGAATTGATTTCAGAACTAAGTTTTTCTAAATAACGATTGCTGAGAATAACCATTTTACGTAATGGTTGGTAAAAATATTCTAAAGCTTCAATCAATAAACGTATTAAGGTAACACGATTGAGCATTATTCCTATAAAGATTAATGCGGGAATCATATATTTTAAAAAAGTGTAAAATGAATTGATATTCAGAAACATATTTCCAAAAAATGCGGCAATTACAAAAGCTACAGCAGTAACAACGGCAATACCTTTTGCACGTTCTGGTCTTGGCAGTTTTCTGCGTTTGTATTTTAAAAGGAGATTTCCAATTCCGAAAAGCGCCATAACAGCTAAGAATGAAAAAGTATAAACTCCAGCTAAAGATTCTAAATGTCCATTTGTAGCAAAAAGAACGGATAAGCAAAGAATTAAAAAACTTAGAACAATTCTATAATGTGAACCTCTTTTGTTTTGTTTTAAAAAATAGTTTGGCAAAATTCGGTCTAACGTCATACGGTTTAAAAGCCCAGAAACGCCGACAAATGAAGTTAAAACGGCTCCACACAGTACCATAACAGCGTCTATAGATATAAGCCACGCCAACCATGATCCGCCGGTAGTTTCTCCTAAATGCGCTAGAAGCGATTCTTTGTTTTTTCCAACTTCTGTCAGCGGAATCACGCTAATCAACAAAATAGCAATTACAGGATTAAAGAAACTTACAATTCCCCACATATTGCGAAGCGTTTTAGAAAAAACACCTTGTTCTTGTTCTTCAACAAAATTGGCAGAACTTTCAAAACCAGAGATTCCTAACATGGCAGCGGAAAAACCAAGAAATAATGCCGTCTGTATACTTCCTGAAGCAATTGGAGTTTGCCAATTGATATGAAAAGTATCTAAACCATGAGTCAAAACAAACCATATTGACGCTAAAACGAGTAAGGCTAAAGTTCCGATATGAGTCATGAAAATAATAACGGCTACAAAAGCAGATTCTCCGATACCAAGAATAGCTAGCCCTGTAAACAAAATTAAAACCACGACTGTGGCGATGGTAACATTTAGACTTTCAAAAATCCCGTGCAGATAGTGCATACCTTCAGAAGCTGAAATTACAGCGGTTGCCATATAAGACAAAACAGTGAGCGTTGCAGCTAGAGATGCTAAACGTTTTGTAGAAGTGTTTAGCAATACATTATAAGCTCCTCCGTTTAAAGGGATTGCACCTACAACTTCGGCATAAATTTTCCGAAAAAGAAATAATACGACAGCAACAATTAGAAGTGAAATCCAAGCATATTGCCCTGCATACAAAATGGTTAAAGCGGAAACATACAGGCAAGAGGAACTAATATCGTTTCCGCAGATTGCAGTTGCCTGCAATTGATTTAATTTTTTGTGTACGATTTCTTTCATCAGCATTTAGGATTAACACTTATAGTAAAATTTAGTAACAAAATAATTAGAATCTAGTCTGTGGCGAATATCGGAGCTTTATTTATTCTGAAATTGTCTTAATGCTGATAGGGCTTGGGTCTGAACTTTCTTTTGAAAAAATCCTGTCCAACCTAACAAATAACCTGTCAGACCAAAGGCTTGCTTAGACCATTTCCATACATCAAAATTATCGGTGTGCTTAATAATTAATCCGTCTTGAAAAACAAATTCGGCTCCAATTCTATTGATCACTTTTCTATTTGTTTTACTAAAATTGTAAGTAGCAGTCCAACTTGCTGAACCAATAGAATCATCTGCTTTTACGTTTGAAAATTCAATTTTCAAATCGCCTTTACTTTTTGAAAGTAACATCTCCCACATTTTAGAAACTTGTCCTTCTTTTAACAAACCAAAAGCTGGATCTATAAAATGCACTTTAGGATGATAACATTCGCTCATTGTTTTGGCGTCCGCATTCGTAAAAGCAGTATAAAATTTTGTGATTAAGGCCTCATTTGAATTCATAAAAAAAATTTATGTTAAATATAAGATTTATTATATTAAAAAATCATTACAAAACACTAATTTCTTTAGCTGTGTCAAATGTTTTTTTAGATTTATCAAATGCTGTCGAGAAGTACTTCATTTTGCTATAAGCTGTAAAATAACCTGTTAGATTTCCGGAAATATCGGGACCTCCAGAAATTATAAATCGTATTGCATAAATATCTGTCTTCTTAAGCTTTAGCCATTCTGCTGGTGTAAAATAATAATATGCCGTTGTTTTGCCATCTGCCAATTCTTTTACGTTCTTGTCTGTGCAGGCAATAACATCAGCATTTGTCAGATCCACATAAACTCCACCGGCAATTTTTGCTTTATCACTTGCTGTAGAAATAGTTAATTTTAAAATACCTCCTTTGTCCGTTTTAGCAATTTGAACATTAATTTCGCCAGAGTAAGCATATTTGTCACAGATGAAAGTGTATTCTTGTGTCGCTGGATAAGGAGCGGAACCCTTTACACTCATAGTTTGCTGTGCTGAAGCAAAAGTTGAAACAAATAATAATAGGAGTAGAGGCAGTTTAAAATTCATATATATAGTATTTATTGTTCGGCTAATTTAGCATCAAATTTCTCATCCCAATCCATAGATTTTATGGATGAAACAAGATTATCTTCATTTACAAAAATTCGTAATTCTTTATTGGCCACTTTCTTGGTGTACAAAGCATGATAGCGGTAAATGACTTCGTGTTTGGTTTTGTATACTCCGTCTAATTTTAAATCTATAAAACTTCCATAATATTGTCTAAATCTTTGACAGGTTTTGGTTAAACGCTCTTCTGTAGTGTTTTCCATAACCGACTTCGTTACTTCAGTTTCATTAAAAGGTTTAAATTTTGAAGTGTTACACGTTTCTAGTACTCTCTTTCCTAAATCATACGCTTTTCGCTGCTGATTTGCATTTATTTCTGCGCCAGAAACTTTTTTTATTTTTAAATCTTCTGTGTCTCTACTTACTGTTTTCGATTTACATCCAATTAATAATAACAACAAACATATAATCAATCCTGCTTTCTTCATAACTATTTAAGTAATTTTTAATAATAAGTTAGGATCGGGACAATTTTCGATATAAAAGTTCAAGTCTTTTGTGTTGCATACTCCAGGATAGTCTCCCCAATAATCTCCTATATTATGGATGATTTGAAAATGGACATGCGGTGCGTAATCGCCATTTACTGAGGCATTTCCTAAAGTCGCAATCTTTTCGCCTTTCTTAAATTGGTCTCCGATATTTAAATTTTCTATACTTTCTAACGATAAATGTCCGTATAAAGTATAAAATTTTTGATTTTCTATATTATGTTCCAATATAATTGTTGGACCGTAATCGCCTAAACCAATATTGTTTTTAAAACTATGAACTATTCCGTCAAGTGCAGCAAGAACAGGAGTTCCAGCTTCTGCCCATAAATCTAAACCAATGTGAATGTTACGTTCGGGTTTTGAAGCGTCTAAAAAAATAGAACTTCTTTGATATAAAAATCTTCCTTCTATATAACCTCCAAATGCAACTTTGGCGTTATTTTCTTTGAGAAAATTTGAAATGTATTTTTCAAAATCTTCTGAGGTGTTTAATTTCTGATTTACCAATTCTTGATTCGAGACCGATAAATTTAATGGCGTATATTCAGAAATATTAATTGAGGCATCAATAACTTTAGTAGGTGGTAGGGCGTTTAAGATGGAGGCAAGGGGTTTCATAAAATTAGGCTACTTTATTTATAATTATTAATTCATTATGGTTTTCAATTCGGGGAAGCATTTTGGTTTGAAACAATTTAGGGTTTACTTCAGCAACATATTTTCTATTTCTAACATTGTGCGCTTCATCTAGTATCATGGTGTTGAACAAAACAAAACCATCGTCTTTTAGAATAGTGCAAACTCGATCTACAAAAAACTTTTCAAACAAAAAGTTCGGCATGTGTGTATCTTCAAAAATGTCAATAATGATCAGATTGTATTTTTCCTTTGTTTTTAGTACAAATTCAAAAGCATCGTCTATAACAACTTCTAACTGCTTAATTTCGTTAAGATTAAAGTACTGATTAGCAATCTGGATCATTTCGGGATCAATTTCCACTCCCGTTATTTTTTGCTTGTATTCGATCTCATCTACTAATGTCTTGACGACGCTTCCGCCTGCAACTCCTAACAATAAGATGTGTTTCATTTCTATAATTTTCTCATATCCAATATTGCGGAGTCCGTATCTTAATATGCGCTGTAAACTTCCATAAGAATAATTTGTATTTTCAGTGTCTAATACTAATTCCCCATTTGCCCATGTGACTTCGATCATTTTGCTTCTGGCTGATTTTTTCTTAAATATTTTTATTGGAATTATGTAACTGAAAAATTTTCGAATCATTTTTTATGCTTTTACTCAAATTTACCATTAAATCTTTTATTTTGCACCAAATATTGAATTTTTAATGAAAAAACTATTGTACAAATTCATATTTTTCAAGCTAATGGGTTGGAAAATAGTAGGTGTAGAAAATGCCGAAGTTAAAAAATGTATATTAATGGTGATGCCGCATACGAGTAATCATGATTTTTATATAGGACTTTTGACTCGCGGAATCTCAGGCTTACAAATGAATTGGGTTGGAAAAAAAGAATTATTTCGTTTTCCGTTTGGTTATTATTTTAGAAATGTGGGAGGAGAACCTTTGGATCGATCAGGAGGATTAAATAAAGTAGATTCAATTGCCGCTATTTTTGATCGTAAAGAAGTTTTTCGTTTGGCAGTTGCTCCAGAAGGAACCAGAAAAGCGGTAAAGGAAATAAAAACAGGATTTTATTTTATAGCGCTTAAAGCGAATGTGCCAATTGTTCCCGTAGCTTTCGATTGGGGTAAAAAAGAAGTAAATCTTGGTAAGCCGTTTTATCCAACTGGAAATTATGAAGCCGATTTCGAAATTTTGAAAAAACATTATGACGGGGTTTTAGGAAAAATAAATGAAAATGGCATAAAACTCTAATTTCTGAGAATTTTTCCGAACGCGTGAGAATCGCGTATTTGAAAATTTTCTGAACCGAGAGTCAAATACGCGCTAAATTTTGCATTATGGAGAATAGGCTTTAAAAGTGCCATTTTTGTAAAACAAGACGATTTTTTCAATTTCGCTATCTTCTAAATTAAAGTTTACATTTTTAGGGCTTGCTGTCTTTTTGATTTCTTTTTTCTCTTCTTCATTCACTTCAATAGCAGAAAATAAATCAGTGCCAATATTTCGATTGGATGAAATAGGAGAAGGGAGATCGAAAACTTCTACAGTTGCAGGTTCTTCGTTGTTTTTGGGAAAAATTCCTTTTCCGATCAAAATCCAATATAAATCTACGTCTGGAAAGACCTCTAGAATTTTCATTACAAAATCTAAACTTGGTTTGTTTCTCCCTGATAAAAGATGGGACATGCTAGAACGCTGTACGCCAATTTTATCTGCAAAGGCAGATGCATTTAAACCATAATACTCTAATACGGTTTCGAGCCTTTTTACAAAATCATCGATGTTTACCATTGTAAATTTATGTTTTAAATCAATGTGTTTACAAATGTAAATAAAAAGAAAGAGTCTTGCAAAATAGCTGTTGCAATTTTAATAAGACTTTAGTTTTATGTTAAATATAAAATTTAGATAAAAGATTATAATTAACTGAAATTTATTTGTTTATAAGTTTTATGCGTATCTAAATATCTCTTTTGAAATGAGTTATAGACTATGCTTTCAAATACTGCAGTAAACTGTTTACAAATCTAAATTATTAATTTTTCTTTTAGTTTACAATTGTAAAAATAAAGATATTTACTTTTGTAAACTAATCAAAACACAATGAATTTAGAATATCTTTTTAAACAATACAAAGAACAGTCTATCTCTGGAAGATACCTTACTTTAGATCATATTGCACCACTTTTAGATAAGCTAAACACTAATGGTCAGGTTGAAATTATCGGAACCTCTGTTTTAGGAGAACCTATATATAGTTACCAAATCGGTACTGGAAAAACGCGTGCTTATTTATGGTCACAAATGCACGGGAACGAAAGCACTACAACAAAGGCTTTATTTGATTTCATTAATTTACTGAATGATAATACTGATTTTGCTAAACAAATGCTAGAAACTTTCACATTCTATTGTATTCCAATGCTTAATCCAGATGGTGCAAGGCTTTATACTAGAGCAAATGCTAACGAAATAGACCTTAATCGCGATTCTCAAGATTTAACACAACCGGAAAGCAAAGTGCTGCGTGAAGTATTTGAGAAGTTCAAACCTGATTTCTGTTTTAATCTTCACGATCAGCGAACGATATTTGGAGCAGGCACAACAGGAAAACCAGCTACAGTTTCTTTTTTAGCTCCTTCTTATAATGAAGAGAGAGAAGTAAACGAGAATCGATTAAAAGCCATAAATATCATTGCAGGAATCAATGAAGAGCTTCAAAAATACATTCCAGGACAAGTTGGTCGATTCGATGACTCGTTCAATATTAATTGTATAGGAGACACTTTTCAATTTTTGGGCGTTCCAACTATTTTATTTGAGGCAGGCCACTTTCCAGACGACTATGAACGCGAAATAACTAGAAAATTCATCTTTTTCTCGTTAATTTTAAGCTTCAAACAGATTTTCGAAAACGATTTAGTTAATAATAGATTTGGTGAATATTTGAATATTTCACAAAATAATGTGGTTTTTTATGATTTTATGTATAAAAATGTCAAAATAAATTATGATGGTATCGAAATTATTACGAATTTTGTCGCACAATACAAAGAAGAATTAATCGAAAATAAGATTCATTTTAATGCTTACATCGCAGAAGTAGGCGAATTGGAAAATTATTTTGGTCATTACGAATACGATGCGAAAGGTGCAGAATATTCGGACGATTTCGAAAATTTTCCTAAAACGGGTCAAAAGGCAAATTTTTATTTAAATAAAAATGTTAAATTTGTTAACGGATTAATAAAAAGTTAATTTTTATGTGAATTTGTTGTTTTTTATATATAATTTTATACTTTGTAATAGCAATTAGTAATATTAATTAAACAATTATGAGTAAATTTCGTTTAGATGAAGTAGATCACCAGATTTTAGATATGTTAATAGACAACACGAGAGTTCCGTTTACTGACATTGCAAAAAAACTATTGATATCTGCTGGTACAGTACATGTTAGAGTTAAAAAGATGGAGGATGCCGGTATTATCATGGGATCTTCATTAGCCTTGGATTACGATAAATTAGGTTATTCATTTATTGCTTATGTTGGAGTTTTCCTTAATAATACATCTCAAACTAAATTTGTATTAGAGAGAATTAATCAAATTCCATTCGTAACTGTAGCTTCTGTTACTACAGGAAAATTCAACATCTTTTGCAAAATTAGAGCAAAAGACACTAAACACGCGAAAGAAGTTATCTTTATGATTGACGATATTGACGGCGTTTACAGAACAGAAACAATGATTTCATTAGAGGAAAGTATAAACGATAAGAAGCGTTTGATGCATACTATTTTCAAAAATATGTAAGAACTTTTCTTGAATGCTATATTTAAATATAACCTCAAGTTTATTCTTGGGGTTTTTTTATGACTAATTAACCAACCAACTATAACACGATTATGTATACGTTGCCAAAAATTGAACGTTTTAATCAAGACGTTCTCTCAAAATACCACATTTATAATAGTGTTTTTATAACATTACCCTTTGATTCTATAGATAATACAGGAGTTTTACTTCCGTTATTTACAGAAACGTGCGAAACAGGCTTTAAAAAACAGGAAACTCCAAAAGAAATCGTTGATTTCTTCTCAAATAAATTCTTAAGTAACGCTTCTGAAGCTGAAAAAATCGATCTTATGTTTCGATTTATTCAATATATTGAGCGCCAAATTGTATTGTTTGATGCGATTGAAGATGCTGCTTTTCCTGAAGTTAATAACATGGAAGGGCGTGGATCTCTTCGTGATATTAAAGAGAAATCAGACGCGAAAGAGAAAGATGATGAATTGAGCGAATTCCTAGAGAGTTTTAATGTTCGTACCGTTTTAACGGCGCATCCAACTCAGTTTTATCCTGGTCCAGTACTAGGAATTATAAATGACTTGACTGAAGCAATTCGTCAAAATGATTTGCTGCAAATTAAACAATTGCTAGCTCAGTTAGGAAAAACACCTTTTATTCAGAAAGAAAAACCAAACCCTTACGATGAAGCGGTAAGTTTAATTTGGTATTTAGAAAATGTATTTTACGCTACAGCAGGAGAAATTGTACATTATCTGCAAAAAAATATTTTAGAAGGAAATCCAATTCATAATCAATTGATCAAACTTGGTTTCTGGCCAGGTGGTGACCGCGACGGTAATCCTTTTGTTACCACAGACATTACATTGAAAGTAGCAGATCGTTTACGTACTTCAATTTTAAAGTGTTATTATGTGGAAATGAGAAATTTAAAACGTAAGTTAACTTTCTCAGGTGTAGATACTTTAGTTGCAGAACTTGAACATAAACTTTATCGTTCTGTATTTTATTCTAAAGGTGATATTTTTATCACATTAGAAGAACTGCTAACCCAATTGAATAAAATTCGCGCTATAATTATTGAGAAACATCAGTCATTATATTTGGACGAATTGGAAGCTCTTTTAGTAAAAATCAATTTATTCGGTTTCCATTTTGCAACTTTAGATATTCGTCAGAATAGTAAAATTCACAATGTTGTTTTCAAAGACGTAGTAAATTATTATTTGGAATCAGGCTCAGATATTTTTCCTAAAAATTATTATGAACTGACAGAAGATCAAAAAATTGGTGTCTTATCAAAAGTAAAAGGAAATCTAAATCCGGCTGATTTTGAAAATGAAATTACGAGATATACGTTAGAATCCGTTCAAGCAATCAAAACAATTCAACAGAATAATGGTGAAGAAGGAGCGAACCGTTATATCATTAGTAATAATGAAAGCGCTTTGAATGTTATGGAGACTTTTGCTATGATTCGTTTGAATAACTGGGAAAAACCAACCGTTGATATTATTCCACTTTTTGAATCTGTAGATGATTTGCAAAATGCTCACACTATTATGGAGCAATTGTATACAAATCCAGAATATGCGAAGCATTTAAAATCTAGAGGAAACAAGCAAACTATTATGCTTGGGTTCTCTGACGGAACAAAAGATGGTGGTTACTTAATGGCCAACTGGAGTATATATCAAGCTAAAATTTCGTTGACTAAAATTTCTAGAGAATACGGAATTAAAGCGATTTTCTTTGATGGACGTGGTGGACCTCCAGCTCGTGGTGGTGGAAAAACGCATAAATTTTATGCTTCTCTTGGACCAAAAATCGAGAATAATGAAATCCAAATTACAGTTCAAGGTCAAACGATTAGTTCTAATTTTGGAACTTTGGATTCTTGCCGCTATAATATTGAAAACTTATTGAGTGCTGGTGTTACCAACCAAGTATTTAGTAAAGAGAAAAATGAATTGAGCGCTGAAGAAACTCAAATTTTAAACGAGCTATCGAATTTGGGTTACGAGAAATATTTAAGTTTCAAAAATCACCCAAAGTTCATCCCGTATTTAGAAAAAATGAGTACGCTCAAATATTATTCTAAAACAAACATTGGAAGCCGTCCTTCGAAAAGAAGCAAATCTGAATCTTTAGATTTCGCAGATTTAAGAGCAATTCCATTTGTAGGTTCTTGGAGTCAGTTAAAACAAAACGTTCCTGGATTCTTTGGAGTAGGATCGGCTTTAAGACATTTTGAAGAGTCTGGACAATGGGACAAAGTAAGCGACTTGTATCATAATTCATTATTTTTTAAAACATTGCTTGAAAACAGTATGATGTCATTAGCAAAATCATTCTTGCCATTGACAGCATACATGAAAAATGATCCTGAATTTGGTGAGTTCTGGCAGATTATTTACGATGAATTCTCAGAAACAAAACGTCTTTTATTAAAGATTGCTGGACACAAAACTTTGATGGAAAATTATCCTGACGGTATTGCTTCAATCCAAATTAGAGAGCGTATTGTTTTACCATTATTGACAATTCAGCAATATGCTTTATTGAGAATCAATGAATTAAATAAAGAGCAAACTCCTAATGAGGAATTGATTAAAGTGTATGAAAAAATCGTAACAAGATCTTTATTTGGAAACACTAATGCTAGTAGAAACTCAGCTTAAAAAAATAAAAAAATGAGAGCATCAGAATTATTAGACAGTGAATACTCTGGACATTTTGGAACTTATGTAAAAGCAGCTGGTGATGGGGTTTTAATTGAAGAATTAGAAATTTCACTTCATGCATTTATTCGATTTGTTCAAAATATCCCTCTAGATAAATTTGATTATCGCTATGCAGAAGGCAAGTGGACAATTAAAGATATTATCCAGCATGTTATCGATACAGAGCGAATTTTTGCTTATCGCGCTTTGCGTTTTTCTAGAAATGACAAAACGCCTTTGCCGAGTTTTGAAGAAAATGATTACGCAGACAATACAGATTCAAATAAAAGAAGTATTCAAGAATTGCTTACTGAATTTTCTGCTGTAAGACATTCAACTTTATTGTTTTACAAAAGTTTATCTGATGAACAGTTGAAAAGAATAGGTACAGCATCTAATAATCCGATTTCTGTTCGTGCTTTAGGTTTTGTGATGATTGGACATGCAAAACATCATCAAAAAGTTTTTGAAGAAAGATATTTATAATATCAATTTATAATATAAGAAAACCCGACAGATTTTTAAAAATCTGCCGGGTTTATTATTTAAAAGAAAACTAGATTATTTCAATTCCAACTTTTTTAATCGCGAAGTAATAGCTCCAATATTTCGACCTAATGTAGCTGCAATATCTTCAATTTTTCTTCCTTCCTTATAAAACTGCATTAATTTTAAATCTTCTTCTTTATCCCATTTTTTGTAGGCTTCAGCATGTTTCTGTCGAATTTCTTCAACGGAATAAGACTTCTCTTTTTCTTTATTAATATTGTGTTTCTCCAAAAAGGCCAAGCCAAATCGAATCTTATCGTAAGACATTTTTTCTTCGAAATAATCAAAGTAAGGTCTTAATGCATTTGGATTTTCTAACTCAACTTGTGCTTTTGCTATTTGCGAAACTTCTTCTTCAGAAACAAATTGACTTAAATCTAAATCATATCCATCAACATATAATTTCGCCAAATGCGAAATAATTGTAGTTTGGCTCAAATCTCGCTGTTCTGCGATTTCTTCTACCGAAACGCCATTTTCAAATAACTCTAATGTTTTCTTGTAAGTATTGTCTTTTTTCTCTTTTTTGACAACCGATTTATTTCGCTGAAATTCTATAATTGCTTTTATGAACTCGTCACCATATTTTTCTAGCTTCGCTTTTCCGACACCTTCAACAGCAAGAAATTCTTCATCTGTCATTGGTCTTAAAATTTCCATTTGCCTTAACGATGCATCACTAAAAATAACGTATGCCGGAACTTCTTCTTCTTGAGCAATTTCATAACGTAATTTTCGAAGTGTTTCAAAAAGAGAATTTTTAACAGCTTTTGGTTTTGCTTCTTTAGCTTCGCTTTTGTCAATTACTTTTTTGACAACAGTTGTTAATTTTACTTTTTCGCCCTCAAATAGAACTTTTTTCGCAAAAGGAGTAAGGAGAATTTTATTATGTTGGTGAAAAGCAATTTCGCAATATCCTAAATTAATCAGCTGAATAAGATACTGATTCCAATCGTACCAAGAAACGTCACCGCCAATTCCGTACGTTTTTAGCTCTTGATAATTTTTTTCATAGATATACGCGTTTCTCGAGCCTCTTAAAAAATCAACAATTACAGCTAGAGGTTCAGATTCTTTTAAACGCACAATGGCAGACAAAGCTTTTTGCGCGAGAATCGTCCCATCGAAAAAAGTTGGCGGATTTTTGCAAATATCGCAGTTTCCGCAATTCTCGGTAACCAATTCTCCAAAATAAGAAAGTAGAATTTTTCTGCGACAGCTTACAGCGTCGGCGTATTGTTTCATTCTGTCTAATTTTGCAAGCTGGATATCAGAGTTCAATCCTTCAGATGCAAATTTCTGCAATTGAATTACATCAGCATAACTTTCAAACAAAACTGTTTCGGCTGGCAAACCATCTCGACCTGCACGTCCAATTTCTTGATAATAACCTTCAATGTTCTTGGGAAGATTATAATGAATTACCCATCGAACATTAGATTTGTCAATTCCCATTCCAAAAGCAATTGTCGCACAAACAACCTGACAGTCATCATTAATAAACTGATCCTGAGTTTTAGCACGAGTCTCATTATCTAAACCTGCATGATACGCTTTAGCTTGAATTCCGTTTTTCTTCAGTTTTTCAGCAAGTTCTTCCGTCGTTTTACGGCTCAAACAATAAATTATACCAGACTCATTGGGTTTATCTTCTATAAAATCAATGATTTGCTTTACACGATCTAAAGCAGGACGAACTTCTAAACTTAAATTCTTACGATCGAAAGAAGCGATAAATGTCTTCGGATTCTTTAAATTTAACTGTTTCGATATATCTGTTCGTGTTGCTTTGTCGGCCGTAGCAGTCAATGCCAAGATTGGAGTAGAAGGGAAGCGACTTTTTAAATATCCTAAATTAGTATATGCTGGTCTAAAATCATGTCCCCATGATGAAATACAATGTGCTTCATCTATTGCTATCAAGCTAATATTCAATTCATTGAATGCCATGTCTAAATAAGAAAGACTTTCAGGTGCGATATAAACTAACTTAAAATGATTCGATTTTAAGTTATCTATATAGTATTGCTGTTCTTGCGATGATTGTGAGCTATTTATAAAACATGCAGCAATTCCATTGGTTTTTAAACTATCAACTTGATCTTTCATTAAAGCAATTAGAGGAGATATTACAACCGTAATTCCTGGTAAAATTAAAGCCGGCAATTGGAAGCATATTGATTTTCCTCCACCAGTCGGCATAATTGCCAGAGTATCTTGTCCAGCTAATATGGTATTGATTATCGTTTCTTGATTGGGTCTGAATTTTTCGAAACCAAAATTCTCTTTTAGTGTAGCGTGTAAAATTTCTGAAGTCATAGGCATATATTTTTTGCTTAAGATTTAAATATAAAAATAATCCTACAAAAATAAAAATATTAATTCGTTTAGTTTGTTTTTTATCACTTATAAAAAAAGGAACCCTAAAATAGAGTTCCTTTTATTTCTTAAAAAGAAAATGAATTAGTCTTCATCCTCTTCGTCTTCTTCATCATAATCAGTGTCTGCTTTATCATCATCATCGTCGTCATCATCGTCACCACCGTCAGAATCTGGTTTGTCATGATTATCATCATCATCGTCATCGTCGTTGCTGATATCATCATCAAGATCCATACCTTTAACCGGTGCAATTGCATCTACATCAACATCTAAATCATCATCTTCATCGTAGTTTTCAATTCTGTCAGCAAGTTTAGTACTAATTTTTACTAAATAAATTGTATCTTCAGTACGAACTTCAACAGCTTCAACCAATTCGTTTTTAGCATTTCTAAAACGGATTACATCCGAATCATCATAACCATCAGGAAATTTTTCAACCAAAAGGTTTAAAATTTCATTGGTAAGTTTGGCGTAGTCTACTATAACTCTTTTCATAAATTATTTTATAAATCTAATAAATATGCAAAAATTAACGGAGCAACAATTGTAGCATCCGACTCAATAATAAATTTTGGGGTTTTAATATCTAATTTACCCCAAGTGATTTTTTCATTTGGAACTGCCCCAGAATAAGACCCGTAACTAGTTGTTGAATCTGAGATCTGGCAGAAATAGCTCCAAAATGGAACATCATGCATTTCCATATCTTGGTATAGCATTGGTACTACACAGATAGGGAAGTCACCCGCAATACCACCACCGATTTGGAAGAATCCAATTCCGTTTGAACTGTTTTTAGAATACCAATCCGCAAGGAAAGTCATGTATTCAATTCCAGATTTCATGGTAGATGCTTTTAAATCTCCTTTAATTACATATGAAGCAAAGATGTTACCCATTGTACTATCTTCCCATCCTGGAACGATAATCGGTAAGTTTTTCTCTGCAGCTGCATACATCCAGCTATCTTTTAGATCAATTTCATAATATTCTTCTAAAACGCCAGACAACAACATTTTGTACATAAATTCGTGAGGGAAGTAACGCTCACCCTTATCATCAGCGTCTTTCCAAATTTTGTAAATGTGTTTTTGTAAACGACGGAAAGCTTCATGCTCAGGGATACAAGTGTCTGTAACACGGTTTAATCCTCTTTCTAGTAAAGCCCATTCGTCTTCTGGTGTCAAATCACGGTAGTTAGGAACTCTCTCATAGTGAGAATGAGCTACTAAATTCATGATATCTTCTTCTAAGTTTGCTCCAGTACATGAAATAATATGCACTTTGTCTTGTCTGATTACTTCGGCAAAAATTTTACCAATTTCTGCTGTACTCATTGCGCCAGCCATACTTACCAGCATCTTAGCACCATCAGCTAATTGCTGCTCGTATGCTTTTGCAGCATCTACTAATGAAGCAGAGTTAAAATGCAAATAGTGTTTTTCAATAAACTGACTGATTGGTCCTTTCATTTTTTTTGTTTTTTTTTGAATTAAAAAGTTTAACCTTTTTGGATGTTAATGCAAATTAAGAATTTTAAATAACTTTCTTTTACTTAATCGGCCGTTTTTTATAACTTTTTTTTGTAGCCTAAAATCTTTAAAACATCGTCTGAAGTCTGTTGTTCTGAAAACACTTCTGTTGCTAGAATTCCATTTTCATCACGATCAATTAAGATGTGTTTTGGCTGTGGAATCAGACAGTGGTGCAGACCTCCGTATCCTCCAATTGTTTCTTGATAAGCGCCAGTATTAAAGAATCCGATATATAAAGGTTTCTCTTTGTTGTACTTAGGCAGGTAAATTGCATTCATGTTTTGCTCAGAATTGTAATAGTCGTCACTATCACAAGTCAGACCTCCCAACAGTACCCGCTCGTAAGTATCATTCCAGCGGTTAATTGCTAGCATGATAAAACGTTTATTTATAGCCCAAGTATCTGGTAAAGTGGTAATGAAAGAGGAGTCGATCATATTCCATTTTTCTCTATCATTTTGTTGTTTTTGATACAAAATCTGATAGATTGCACCACCGCTTTCGCCTACTGTAAATGAACCAAATTCCGTAAAAATATTTGGAACATCCACTTCAGCTTCATCGCAAGCAATTTTTATCTGATTGATAATTTCATCAATCATATATTGATAATCATATTCAAAGGCAAGTGAGTTTTTAATTGGAAAACCACCACCGATGTTCAAGCCGTCTAGAGTAGGGCATTCTTTTTTCAGAGCAATGTAAACTTTAATACATTTTACAAGCTCGTTCCAGTAATATGATGTATCGTTGATTCCAGTATTGATAAAGAAGTGAAGCATTTTCAGCTCTAATTTATCATTTTCCTGAATTTGTTTTTTATAGAAAGAAACTATGTTTTTGTAACCAATACCTAATCGAGAAGTATAAAACTCAAATTTAGGCTCTTCTTCGGCAGCAATACGGATTCCGATTTTGAATTTCCCTTTAATTTCTGCTTGAAGCAAATCTAACTCTTCGTAATTGTCAATAATAGGAATAGTGTTTTTATGTCCGTTATTGATTAATCTACCAATATTAGTAATGTATTCGTCTCTTTTAAAACCGTTACAAATTACATACGTGCTTTTGTTGATTTTACCATTTTCTAATAAATTTTCAACAATATTCACGTCAAAAGCAGATGATGTTTCGATGTGAATGTTATTTTTGAAAGCTTCATTCATAATATATTCAAAATGAGAGCTTTTTGTGCAATAGCAGTAGTAGTATTTTGCGTCGTATTTGTTCTTTTCCATTGATTTTCTGAACCAAGCTTTTGCTTTGTTGATATTTTCAGAAATCTGAGGTAAATAAGTAAATTTTAATGGTGTACCATATTGCTCAACCAATTTCATCAAGTCGATGTTGTGAAACAATAGGTTGTCTTTGTTTAATTTAAATTCCTCTTGTGGAAAGTAGTATGTCTGGTTTATTAGATCAGAATATTTTGTATTCATTTATTTATCAATGTTTAGAGATTGTAATTGTAATTTAATTTTAGCTTTTTTTGGGACTTAATCTTAAATTCAAACTCTAATATTGGCAAATATAATCGGCAATTTTTCGTGCTCCGCTTTTGTACATTGGAAAACATCAAAACAGAACGGACTTTTACTATTATAAAAACGATTCAGCATTCTTAATAAAGAACTGTTGAGTCTGTTTCGATAAGAGCTAAAGTGCCTTTGCTGCTTGTTTGTTTTCATGGGGCAAATGTAAAAAATAATATATACCAAATGCAACGCTTTTGATTAAAAAAAGTTTAAGATTTATAATCCTCAAACGCTTCTAGAATCAATTTATTTTCAACGGATTGGTTGATTTTTATTTTTCCGATTCCTTCAATTAATGCAAATTGAATTAAACCGTATTCATTTTTTTTGTCGTGAATTAACAATTCTAAGATCGGATCGATGTCTTTTTCCTCAAAAATCACATCGTCATAAATGTCTTTAATTACAGCTTTGATCTCTCTGTATTCTTCTTGAGAAATTAATCCTTTTTGAAGCGAAATGTAACTTTCTAAAATCATTCCAACTGCAATAGCTTCTCCATGAAGTAGCGTGGTCTTTTCTTCGCTTTCCAGAAAGTAGCCTTCAATAGCATGTCCTAAAGTATGTCCGAAATTTAATGCTTTACGAATGTTTTTTTCTGTTGGATCTTGAATAACAATTTCGTTTTTAATTTCAACCGAACGATAAATTAGCTGGTCTAACTCGTCAAAAACAATTGATTTTAAATCTGAAAATTGCCTCCAGTATGGTGCATCATATATTAAACCATGTTTTAGCATTTCAGCCAAACCAGAGCGCATTTCACTTTGCGGTAAAGTTTCTAAATATTGCGTATCAATTAATACCATTTGTGGGACATTGATTACTCCAATCTGATTTTTAAGATTTCCTAAATCAACGCCTGTTTTTCCTCCAACAGAAGCATCAACCATAGATAATAATGTAGTAGGGATATTGATAAAATCTACACCTCTTTTAAAAGTAGAAGCCACAAAGCCTCCTAGGTCTGTAACAACACCGCCACCTAAGTTTATAATAAGCGATTTTCTGTCGGCGCCAAGTTCTGTCAAGATATTCCAGATCTCGATACAAGTTTCTATATTTTTATTTGCTTCTCCAGCTTCAAACTCGATGATTTCGATTGCTAAATCGGTTTCCAAAAGCGGAATAAATTTAGACAAGCAATACTCATTGGTTTGATCATCAACAATTATAAATATATTAGAATATTTACTTTTTCTTAAATGTTTATTTAAAGCTTCGTAAGCATTCTCATTAAAATGTACGAGATAATTATTGGCTTGAATAGATTGCATAGTTTTTTAGTTAATTAAAAGCGCAAAAATAAGGCATTTTTAGCTTAATAATATTCAAACTTTAAGACTAATTTGTGTAAAATGCGGGTTTGCTTCTTTAAAATTAAGATAAAATTCTTTTATGTAGTAAACATTTACTTCATAAATTAATGCTTTTGACATTCTTATTAACAATATGCAAAAAATCGACATCGTTTAATAAATAATATTCAAAACACTCTCTATATTTGCATAAAAAATAAACTTAATGGAAAAGATATTCGATAACACTCAAGTTGCGTTTTCACTAAAAAGCGACACAGAGCTTGATAGAGCTTATTTCCTTTTCAAAATGATTGACAGTGAACCTCTAGTAAGAATAGGAACTGCTGTAACGAATTTTGCGATTAAAGCTCATTTACCAGTAGAAGGATTAATTCGTGCAACTGTTTTTGACCATTTTTGCGGTGGTGTAAACGAAAACGACTGTCTTACTGTTGTAGACAAAATGTTTACAAAAGGAGTTTCGTCTGTTTTAGATTATTCTGTGGAAGGAAAAGAAGAAGAAGAGCAGTTTGACGCCGCTTTGGAAATGACTTTGAGAACAATCGATTTTGCAAAAGAACGTTTAGCAATCCCGTTTGCTGTTTTTAAACCAACTGGTTTAGGTCGTTTCGAATTGTACGAGAAATTAGGAGAAAAACAAACTCTTAATTCAGCAGAGCAAGCAGAATGGGATAGAGTAGTAGCCCGTTTTGATAAAGTTTGTGGTGAAGCGCATAAAAAAGATGTTGCTTTATTAATTGATGGTGAAGAAAGCTGGATGCAAGATGCTGCTGATGATTTGGTTACCGATATGATGCGTAAATACAATAAAGAAAAAGCTATTGTATTTAATACTCTACAAATGTACCGTTGGGATCGTTTAGATTATTTGAAAAAACTTCATGAAGTTGCTAAAACTGAAGGTTTCTATATTGGAATGAAATTGGTTCGTGGCGCTTACATGGAAAAAGAAAACAAAAGAGCCGAAGAAAAAGGTTATGTTTCTCCGATTTGCGTTTCTAAAGAAGCAACCGATATCAATTATGATGCTGCTGTACATTATATGTTAGAGCATATTGATAAAATGGCCATTTTTGCTGGAACGCACAACGAATTAAGTTCTTACAAATTAATGGAAATGATGGCTCAGAAAGGAATTGCTAAAAACGATTCTAGAATCTGGTTCGGACAATTATATGGAATGAGTGATAACATTAGTTACAACTTAGCTGAAAATGGTTATAACGACGCTAAATATTTACCATTCGGACCTGTAAAAGATGTTATGCCATACTTGATTCGTCGTGCTGAAGAAAACACTTCTGTCGCTGGTCAAACAAGCCGTGAATTATCCATGATTAAAGCGGAACGTAAACGTAGAAAAGGGAAATAATCTAATTTTAGATTTTAGATTTTAGATTTTAGATTTTAGATTTTAGATTTTAGATTTTAGATTTTAGATTTTAGATTTTAGATTTTAGATTTTAGATTTTAGATTTTAGATTTTAGATTTTATAAAAAAAACCATTCGCACAGCGAATGGTTTTTTTTATGGAATTTTAAAAAATTGGAATTTAATTTAAGAGTTACTAAACTGCAAGTTGCTCAAGTTTTTATAAATTCCGTTTTCTAAGTTTATTAATTCTTGGTGCGTTCCTTCTTCTGAAATTCTTCCATTGTCCAACACTAGGATTTTATCTGCATTTCTAATTGTAGAAAGTCGGTGAGCAATGATAATGCTTGTTCTTCCTTCCATTAGAACTTCTAAAGCTTCTTGAACCAGTTTTTCGCTTTCGCTATCTAAAGATGATGTGGCTTCATCTAAAATCAGAATACTTGGATTTTTAAGTAAGGCTCTTGCAATTGCAATACGCTGACGCTGACCTCCTGACAATTTAACACCACGCTCTCCAACTAAAGTTTCAAATTTTTCTGGGAAACCATCTATAAAGTTATAAGCATTCGCTTGTTTTGCAGCAGCGATAATCTCTTCTTCTTTAGCATTTGGATTTCCGTACGCGATATTTTCTCTAATAGTTCCTCCAAATAAGATTACATCTTGAGGAACAATACTCATGTTTCCGCGAAGATCTTCTAAATCATAATCGTGAATGTTTTTTCCGTCAACTAAAATTTCTCCAGAAGTAATATCGTAAAAACGTAATAATAGAGAAGAAATAGTAGATTTTCCGGCACCACTTGGTCCAACGATTGCTATTTTCTGTCCGAATTCGGCATTGAAATTCACGTCTTTTAAAACTTGAACTTCTTTTCTTGAAGGATAGCTAAAAGCAACATTATTGAAAGCTACATTTCCTTTTATCTTCTCAACTGCATGAAGTCTTGGTTTCGCATTGATTTCTTCAGGAGTTTCTTCTAATAATTCAAAAACACGTTCTGTGGCACCAACTGCTTTTTGAATCTGTGCATACATTTCGGCAATTCCTCCAAAAGAAGCACCAATAAAAGTGGTGTATAATACAAATGAAATTAAATCACCAACACCTTCAACTTCTCCTTTAATCGTTAAAGTGATTCCGTACCAAACAACAGCAACAACGCATCCGAAAAGGCAAAGAATAATAAACGATGCAAAATAACCTCTATATTGACCGCCTTTAATAGCGATTTTTACAATTTCTCTAATCTTGTTTTTGTAACGTTGAATTTCGTACCATTCGTTAGCAAAAGCTTTTACATTGCTAATTCCTTGCAAAGTTTCTTCAACAATAACCTGACTTTCGGCAACTTTATCTTGTGTTTTCTTTCCGTATTTACGAATAAACCTTCCGAAGATTACTGCAGCGACTGCTACAACAGGCACAATTGCCAGCATCATTAAAGTTAATTTTGGGCTAATGCTTCCTAAGATTATAAAACCTCCAATAATTAAAATAAACTGACGTAAGAACTCCGCAATTGTCGTGCTAAAAGTATCTTGCAGTTGCGAAATATCAGCACTAATTCTACTATTTAATTCTCCAACACGTTTTTGAGAGTAAAATGACATTGGTAACTTGATCAAATTCTCATACAATGCAAAACGAATGTTTGAAAGTGAGTTTTCTGTAAAATTCACAAACAATGAAATTCTGAAAAAAGAAAAAATCGCTTGAAGAAATAAGATTGCCATTAATCCCAGTGCGATTTCGTTTGCTCTAGAAAGATCTTTATTGGTAACGCAATCGACCAACATTCCCATTAATTTAGGAAAGGCTAGGGCAGTGGCGCTGGTTAAAAATAAGAAAATCAAACCAAGGAAGAATTTCCATTTGTGGTTTTTGGCGTATTTAAAAATTCTGAGTGCTTTTTGAAGGGAGTTAGAGTTTAATTTAGCTTTCGGTAAATCATTTTCTTGAAATCTTGCCATTTGAATATACAATTAAGGTACGCAAAGGTATGACTATAGCAAACGATTACAAAAAGAATATTCTGAATTAGAGTTAGAGCGTTCAATTTTTAACTAAATTTTAAAAGTTGCAGATTTTGTCATTTTTTTAATTCACTGAAAAATAGATTTATAAATATTTAATTGAAATTATTTTTCACATTTTTCAAAAAAAGGCTTGCAAATATAAAATCTAGCTGTATATTTGCACTCGCAATCACAAACGATTGCAACCTAGTAAAATAGGGCGATTAGCTCAGCTGGTTCAGAGCACCTCGTTTACACCGAGGGGGTCGGGGGTTCGAACCCCTCATCGCCCACCAAAAAACTCCTTAAGAAATTAGGGAGTTTTTTTTTTTGACTTATTTTTAATAATTTGAAAAAACAAAGATTAGCTCAGAAGGTTTAGAGCATTCCGATTTTTTATCGGAAGCGGTCGTAGGTTCGAACCTTCCGATAAAAAATCGGAACAAGTTATCATCGCCCACAGAATTCCAAAAACTCCAAAGTCTTATGATTTTGGAGTTTTTTTTATATATTTTTGAAAAACTGAATTCATTATCAAACTATCTATGAAAATCGTTGATAACAAACAAACCTGGAAAGGCTTTTTTACGTATTTAGAGGGCTATGAAATTATTGATAGCTATATAAAAGTAGAATTTGAAATGGATTTAACCTTTGATGATAATTCGTTTTCAGGAACATCAACCAATTCAGAATCAGAAAATATTTTTGTAGAACCCATACTAGTAAAAGGTTTTATTGACGACGACATGATAAGTTTTGTTATAAACTATCCTTGCTACTATTACAAAGATGAAGATGGAACTATTAAACTGGATAAGAATTTACAACATCCTAACATAGAATATCTAGGGTTTTACGACCAAATTGAAAAAAAATATTCAGGAACTTGGGAAATGATCATTTCTGAAGAGATCATTTCTGCAGATGTTTATATGGAGGAAGTTGCAAATGGAGAATTTGAAATTTACAGAGAAAAGTAAAAAAACTGAAAATTTTCCAACCAATTACAGTAATTCGTAATTATGATATTGCACAACAAAAAAATAATATTCATTCTAACACTTTTTTTAAGTTTATTAAATTCTTACGCTTAAAATGATATCAATACATTATTCTTTAATCGAAATAATATTTACTCATCAATCAAAAGATAAGGATTTTATAGAAACGTTTAAATAGAACGGTATCTCAAAATGATGTTGTCATTAATACAATTCCCAGTTATTTAGATAAAGAAGTATTTCCAAATATTTTGGCTGACAGAATCAATATTCAATTAGCACTGGGAAGTACTTCTGTATTAGGCGATAAATATTACCAAAATATACTTATTGTCTGGAGTTATTACCATTTTTCACTACAATTGCTCCGAAAGAGTCAAATTCCTTTTTTAATGGCTTATTTCAATATTTTTAGATTAAAATTTAAACTAATTATTTCCGTTTAACGATAATTATGAATAAAAGTTTGATTTTTTTTAATAGCAAAATTTGTTTCTATATTAGCGCCCGAAACGTTTTATATTTGTAAGACTTTTAAACCTGAATCTGAGTTCTAAAATTTCAAACACAAAAATTGGCAAAACAAAAATCAAACATAAATTGGTATTTTATCATCGTCGGAATTTTAATCTTATATTTTAGTTTATCTAATAATCTGACTTCAAAAAAATCAGAATTAAAAGAAATTACGGTCGAACTAGAAAGTGACATTGCCAGCGCAAAGGGCAGAGGTATTGCCGATTATAAATTTTGGACTACAGAATTTAAAAATCGATTTGTTATTTTGAATGCAAGCGTATCTAAAGGGAAAAGCGACGCTGTAGAAAATTTGAAACAAGGACAAAAAGTCGATTTATTAATTGATTTGTCAGATTTTAAAAAATTGTCTGAAGGTAAGAAAGACATTGCCGTAATTGGACTTAGTTTAAATGGAGATCCTCTACTGACACAAGATGAATTTTACCAAAATCGACAATCGTATAAAATTCGACAAAGAATATCTGCGCTCTTTTTAGCCTTAATGCTTTTTTTAAACGGTTTTGGAATGATTTCTCAGAAAGTCAATTATGTAATCATTGGAATTTTTATTGGTGCAGCAATTATTATGCGAATTTTTGAAATAGGGATTTATTGAAGAATAATGAATAACCATTGAACTAAAATCTAAAACAATTTAACCAAATCTATAATATGAAAAGAACCATTACTTTATTACTTCTTTTTTCAATTTTCTTAGTCAACGCCCAAGCAATTAGTACAGAAGAAACTAACTTGGAACAGTATTTTAAAAATATCAATGCAAATAATATCGAATACTTGGTTCCATACAAAAATTCTCAAGCGAAATTTGGCTGGTATGATCTCAGAGATCTCAAAATAATTACTCCTGCAGTTTTTGATAGTGCTGATTTTGAGTACAATAAAATTTTATACTTTACATACAATTCTGTAGACTACGAATTTAGTCTACCACAGAAAATTAAAAAAGTTGAATACCTCAGAGGCTTTCCGACAGAACCCATTGCTGACGAAGGCATTGCTGGATTTAAAATAGAGGATGGCAGTTATAGATACTCTACTAAATTTAAAGAGCTTCAGATAATCAATGAAAATGCTAATTCTAAAATTGCAATTGCTACAAATTTAAACAGCAAAAAAGGTTTAATTAATCAAGATGGAACTGTTTTAGCTGGCTTAGATTTTAATTTTAACCAATTGGATTATTTTCAAAACGATAAAAAAGAAATCTATTTTTTAACGAAGAAACCAAATGACATAGATTTTTATATTTACGATAGAAATGGAAAAGAGGTAAAATTCATGCCTTTCATTGAGTATAATATAGTTTCTGCAGATGGCAAGTTATACCCAAATTACATTACACCTTATCAAGACGAAAAATTGTGTGTGATAAAGCTTGAAAATCACCAGCAAAATGTTTTTGATGAAAATACATTTAAATTCATTTTGCCACAAGCGTATTCAAATATTGAGCATGTACGTGTTATTAAAAGCAAGAAAAAAAAGAAATACCTGGTTAGAATAAAATCAGGAAGAGATAATTTTTATGTTGATCAAACAGGTAAAAATTACGACTATGTAATCAATTCAATTAAGCCAAACTAAGCTACTCTTTGTTATTATTTTTCCTTTTAAAGACAAAATCATATTGATAGATTGCGGTTTTAAACGTATCATTTTCAAATTCATAAATCGGCTTTTTGTATATCAACTCATTGGCCTCAAAATGATAATGATAAAAAAAGCCGTTTTTTATTTGAACATTTGTTTCATGCACGCTTATTTGAAGAATTTCTTTCGTAACATAATTATGCACCGTTGCATACCCAATAAACTTATAAAAATCATCCTTAAGCGGTTCGATATGAAGCTCTATTTTAGAACCAAGTGGCATCCAATCGGTCATGTTGTAATTAATTCGCAATTGTCCGGTTTCTTTTACTGAAATCCATTCGCCAAGCAAATCAGCTGGACTAACATTGCTAACTTCATAAAAAGTTTCAAATTTCAAACCGTTTAAGATTGCATTAAAAATAGTGGTTACATTAATTTTGTTTTCAAGTTGTTCGTAAACTATTCTTCCAATTTTCTTACGGTCGTGATTTAAAAACAGTTTTGATCGCAATACTTCATTAAGATCGTTAGAAACCAAGTTAAATCGGTTTGAATTAATGGATTCGAATATTTTTATAAATGATGCTTTATTTTCCTGAGTTAGAACCGTATTTAAATTTAATTCACTAAAACTGCCATATCTCAGCTTATCGTTAAAGTCAGACACTAATTTAGCGTATTCTAAAGGCATTGTTTCCTCAAATTCAGCATTGTTTAACAATTCAAATAGAATGAAAAATACAAATTTACGTTCGGTAAATGTTTGGTCAAATATTCTTAATAGGTTCATTAAATGTAGTTTCTTTTAAGATTATGGAGTTATTCCATATTTTTTTTCTTGCTCCTCAGTTAGATTTTCATTGGTCAGCTTCCATATATTTTGATGAAAATCCCAAACATTTTGAGCTACAATTTTACTTTTTCCATGCTGTTTTTCAACAATATAAGTCCATCCAACATCGCTTTGAATATTGATTGAGATTTTACTGAATCTTTGAAAGTTTTCAATTGTATAATACGCAGAATTAACTTGTTCGTCTAGAAAAGCACTATTTTCTTTTGTTGTTGAAATGTTATCTGAATAACCTAGATCTAAGACATTCAGAACCTCAATTTCTAATCTCAGTTTAGAAACATCAATTTCTAGAACAGAAACTTTACGGCACAGACAAAACAGCATCGAATTTATACCGCTTTCAGAATCAATTCCTTCGAAAGTAGAGTAGGAATCAAAATAAACGACCCAGAAATTCTTATTCAAATCAATTTTCATCGGAGTTTGAATAAGCAATTCGTAAACCTGATTTTTCTTGGGACTTTCTTCTAAAAGACCTGCTGAATTCTCTTCTTTAGAATGTTTATTTTTCCATTGCGCTGTAATCGCATTTATTTCATTCTCTTGATTTTCATACAAATAATGATGCTGACAATTCTCAACACGGCATTTTATCTCTACAATTTCATCATTGGGAAGATTTGTTATATTTCTAAAATTAAACACATTAGAAAAATATTCTTTCTGTTTGTCTTCTAAAACTAGTAAACCGTTAAAATAAGTTATTTCAAATCGGCTCGTTTCCAGGAATAAATGCTTTAATCTATAATTATAATCGAGTTCTTTTTGAATCGCGTTAACAACATCTAAAGCTTCTTTTTTTTCCATTTGAAACCATTCGTCAATTTCTATTGGTTTACCAATGCCAAGAATTACTTCAAGATCATCGGTTTGTCTTTTAAACAAATTCAAACAAAAATGATAAACCGTTTCTTCTGATGCTACAATTACTTTTTCATCAAAATTCAAATTATACGTAATTCTAAAATTAGTTTCGTCTTCGAGTTGAACTCTAATTTTGTTTACATCATTGACAAAAATGACAGAATTGGAGAAAGTATCAAACGTGTGTTTGAAATTTTCTGATAAAATCTTTAAATTCTCGATAATTGTTTTATCCATCAGTTTATAAAGAATGTTTCTGTTTCCTTCTCAGTATTATTTATTAGTTTCTGCATCATAATCATCTGGCCATAATCCAAATTTAACCATGTTGCCGCGGTATTTATCCAATTCTTTCTCTTTGACCAGCCTGTTCCATTCTTCATCTCCCATTGCTTTTTTTGGAGAAGATGTTCGTTGCTGTGAATTTGAACGCTTGTAACTCTCAGCTCTTTTGTTGATTCTAATTTTCTGGTCGGATGTTAGATTGACTGCAATCTGTTTCCATAAATCAGAAATCGGATTTTTGGCCACCAACTGCGCTAATAATTCTATATCTTCCTCATACAAGGTTTTTGGAAAATCGTCTGGATTCAAGTCTTTCATAAAAGCTTTCGTTTTAATTGTTTATTGCTCATCAAAATATTCGTGACCAGAACTTGCCAGATATCCTTTTCTGCCGTCTGGCAATTCAAATCTGGCATAGATTCCTTCAAAATCTCCGAGTTTTTTATATTTCGGAGTCTTGTTGATCTCGTAATAGCCAAATAAATCACCTTTTTTAACTTTTGTAATATAATTGGTAATTTTTACTTCGCTGTAAATTGCTTTTGTTTTTGGAAAAATTCCATAAAGACTATCTTTTCTAAAAATAACCGCATTTGGACTCTCATTTTTAATATTTAAAGACGCATTCATTTCCGAATAATTCGAATATGAGAAAGTTCTTTCTCCATTTATAAAATAACAATCGTCGGCATTATTTTTTGATATTTGTCCTAAGATTTCTGTCGTGTTTTTTGTATTAATCCAAGAATTGTCTGTAAATAAAGTGATTTTAAAATAATCTAAAGTATATTTTATAGAAGCCGTATAATTAGGAACCGTTCCGCAAACCATATTGTAATTTTTTATTTCTTTTGCGTTTGGTTTTGAAACCACATTTCCTCCTTCTAGAGTAAAATAAATCAGTTGATTTTTAGAATCAATTGCCTGGTATCCGCGACCTAAATTTGTCATTCCTCTCAAATCTTCGAGCAGCACTTTTCCAGATTGATCCTTCAAAGCATTTTTGTCTGTTTTCGTATATACGACAACAGTAATTCCACCTTCTTTTCGTTCTAAAACTCCTTTTTTATTTTGGGAATAAAAAGAACTAGAAAACAGCAAAATAAAAGAAGTTAAGAGTAACGATATTTTCATTGATTTTTTTTTTAAAAATTTATAACACGTCTCTTTGGGTAGTAAAACTCACGTATTTCAAATTTTTCTCTTTAAAAATTAATGCTTTAATAGAAGTATTCATTGTAAAATAGGCGATGCTTATAAAATCGCCAATTTCGATTTTCTCATAATCGCTTTTCATAATCGAAACGTTTCTATATTTCTCTTCAACGGGAGAATAAATTGTTATTTCATATGACGGTGTATCCGAATCAAAACCTTTATCATTCAAGATCTCTTTTTTCAAAATTTTTACATTTCCCTCAATCTTTTTTTGCAAAAGCAAACCTCGCTTTCTTTCTATAACCGTTATCATTGCTTGGATGGTAAAATAAATCCAGAGACCAAAAATTACTATTATCATTAAAATTGCAAATCCTCCATTTTCGTCCTCAGGCATATTGATGGCTAAAAAAATTAAATAACTGGGCAGAACTATAAAACACAGAAATAAAAAGAACAGCATCACATATCCTTTTTTCAATAATTGCCTAAGAAATTTTATATCCTCAGTGTTTAATTCTTTAAGTTCTAGAGTTTCGTGCATTATAAAAACCGTATCACTGTTTATGTCCATTGAAAAAATTGGTAGGTTTCATTGTTTATTTTGTCCCAGAAAAGATAAATTTCTGCCGTACCATTTGTAAAATCTCCTTCATAAACACTTCCTATAAAAGTTAAATTAAGTTTTTCTGAAATTTCTTCAGGCGACTGCAACCATTCTGGAGTGCCTAATAAATTGTTTATGATCTCATCTTTAGATTTTCCCTCATAATGAAAATCTGCTATAACTTCTTCTTTAGTCGTTGTTATTCCGATAAAAGTTTCAGAATAAGTAAACGCTGGATTTATTTTGTCAAAAAGATTGTATTTTTCTTTAGCATATAAATATTGCGTTATCCTTTCGTAATAATGACTCGATTCAAATTTATCAATGCCGTTTAGCGAATTAAAAACAAATTCTCGTCCTTGGTTAAAAATACCGTCTTCAGCAGAAAATTCGTCATAGTTTTTAGGTTTTAAAAAATAATCAAAATGCTGCTGAAAATTTTGTTGCGTTAAAGGATAGGCTTGAGATAATAAATCAACAAACGGGAAATTCAATTTTTCTGGATACGAATATTTGTTGTTTTCTAGTTTGAATTTAATACAGCTGATGTTTTTTCGAAAATCATTAAAAAAGCTTTCTTCATAATCTCCTGTATCCCAAATCGAAATAAAATGAAAACTTTTATCCTCAAATTCTGAATGCTGATTAAATTGAATGGTAGCAAGAGGCAAAAAAACAAATTTTCCGTTTGAATCTATACTATTAAAAGTATCTTCAAATTCTGAAAAAGGTATTATTTCTATTGACTTTTGAGTATTGTTCATTCGCAATTATAATTCAGTTTTAATTTACGCTAATATACAATCATATAGTAAAAAAAAAGCAGAACATGGATTGAATGTTTTAAATATTCGAAAAAAAACAATAAATTACATCCAATCAAAATTAAAATTATGCAACAACAAAAAGACTGGTCAATAGATGAAATTCAGGATATTTGGCAATTGGTTTCAAAACTTCATGACGGACAAAAATATGGTGGATTTAATGAAGGCGAAAGAGTAGAATATATCAATCATATAGGAAGTGTAGTTTTTGAGGTTTTAAATGCCGTTAGATATACTGAAAATATAAATACCGATCTAGCCATTAAATGTGCTATGCTTCATGATACGATAGAAGATACCGAAATAAACTTCGAAAAAGTAATTGAGATATTAGGAAATCAAGTTGCGTCTGGAGTTCTTGCTTTAACAAAAGATGATAAAATTGAAAATTCATCAGAAAAAATGCTGGACAGTTTACGTAGAATTAAGCAACAGCCTATAGAAGTTTGGGCGGTTAAAATGGCGGACAGAATTTCAAATCTCTACCAACCACCTTTTTATTGGAATGATGATAAAAAGCTAAACTACATTGCAGAAGCTGAAATTATATACAACGAACTGAAAGACGGAAACGAATATTTGGCAAATCGATTGAAAGTTAAGATAAATGAATATCAACGGTTTCTTAGTTCGAACCAATTAGTATAACAAAAAGCTCCTTAAAAAATTGAGGAGCTTTTATTTATTCTTTCGTCAACCTATCCAATTCTTTCAGTAAAGTCGGAAATCTAAATTCTCCCGCCATACTTGCCACTTTTTGGTATGCTTCATCCAAATCAATTCCGATAGAAGTGATGTATAACGGTTTCTTGCTATCGCCTCTAAAAAGAGCTTTTTTGTTCCTTTCTATAGAAGCAAAATTAGTTTTGGCAACCCCAATAATCGGAATTTCTTTATTTAGTTTTTCGTACAAATAACCGCCTAAACCGTATTTATTTTCATCATCTAGATAAACAAATCCGTCGACTACAATAACGTCGATTGTAGACAAATCAATTTGTTTTAATAAACTCAAAATACAAGGCAATTCTCTTTTGTAGAACTCACCAGGAATGTATTCTTCTACGTTGTCTATAGTTTCAGAATGAATTTTGAAATTTTTGTCTTCATTCCATTCTGCAAATTCAAGGCAGATTGTTTTTGCTTTTTGGTCATAATAATAAGTATCAAAAGCTAAGATCATGTGGCAGTAGGCTATTTTTTCAGCTAATTTAGAAAAACCTTACAAAGTTTTTTATTGTCTCAAGAGATTAATTTTCAAACTTTCTCCAACTAATGATAAAACTTTAAAATTCAGGCCTTTGAAAAACTAACAAATAAATGTAGTTTAGCATTAAATAATATTTCAAAATGAAATGGATAACCAGAGAAAGACCAAAAATAGATAGAATCGCTTGTCCGTGGCTGATTCGAAAGTTTGTAGATTCTGATTCTGAATTTATTTATGTTCCTTTTGATGATGTTTTAAAAAAGGCAAGAGAGCTTAATGCCATTCCGTTTGATATTCCAGATGTCGAGTTTACACATTATAACGAAGAATGCACTTTTGATTATATTGTAAAGAAATACGAAATTAAGGATCCTGCAATTAAAATCATCGCAGGAATTGTGCGCGGAGCAGACACTGACCGACATGAAATTGCTAAAGAATCTGCTGGACTTTGGGCTATTTCGGCAGGATTAGCTTATAACATACAAGACGATTATGAACTTTTGCAAAAGGGAATGATATTGTACGATGCCCTATATAGCTGGGCGACACATTTATATCAGCAAAATCATTTGCAGAATAGTCCGTTTGAGAAATTATTGCATGAAGTTTATAATAAGTTTTTAAAAGACAAGAAAACGTCGGACAAAACACCTTCTTGGGTAAAAGATTTAAAAAATATTATTCAAGATCAGATAGATGCTCAATTTACTTTTGATTTAAAGAAAATTTCAAGCGAATTAGATTTGAACCCTTCGTATTTGTCTAGAGAATTTTCCAAGCATTTTGAAGATTTAAATTTTGGCGAATATGTTCGAAAACTTCGAATCGAAAAAGCAATTAATTTGATTGAAAACTCGACTCATACATTAACAGAAATAGCCTATATGACAGGATTTTCAGATCAAAGCCATTTTACAAGAATTTTCAAACTTCACACCGGAAAAAATCCTTCTTCATACCGAAAAAAATCAAAAAAGTAAACCAGATACAAAAGGTAAATTGGATTCTATTTTTTGAAAACGAACGTCTCTAGCTTTGTTTAACTAATCAAAACTAGAAATAATGTCATTTAAACGCACTTTTACTCTTTCTGTATTACTTGCAGGTTTTACAGCTTTTTCTCAATCTACCTATCCAAAAATTACGGGTTATTTTGGAATCATGCATCCGATAGTTACCATTAATAAAGACGAAACCACAGTAAATTTTAGAGATTACTATGCAGTTGGATTTCCTACGGGAATCAATATCTGGAAAAACGAAAAAATCGGATTCTCTTTTGAAATGGTTCCCAGCATAAAAGACGACAACGGAACGAGCAAAGTAACCAACTTATTATTCCATCCAGGAGTTTTGGTTGCTCTTGGAAAAGGTTACACTTTTGCTGGAAGAGCCGCTTTTGAAAGTGGTGGAAGATACGGTTTTACGCCTGTTTTCAATAAAACAATAATAAAGAATAGCAGTTGTAACTATTATGTCGCTGTGCCATTGCCGGTTCGTTTCGGTAACGATCATCCTGCTAGTTTTTCGGTAGGCTTTCAATTTGGAATCGCTTTTTAAAATACTCAAAACCAGTCCAAAATAAATATATCCAAAATTAATTGATTAACTTAGTTACAATCAATTAAACTCAAATTTTATGAAAACTAAAATGATATGGGCCAATTTGGTTTCGCACGATATACAGAAAACGATTCAGTTTTATACGGCTCTTGGTTTCAAGCAAAACGGACAAGAAACGAAAGAATTGGTAAGTTTCGCTTTCGGAGAAAACGATTTTATAGTTAATTTCTTTGCTCCAAAAAGATTAGAAAATGCCATTAGAGGAAAGCTTTCTAATACCGCTGTTGATAACGAAATTGTATTTTCTTTGTCGGCAAGCAGTGTAGAAGAGGTGGATCTGTGGTACAACAAAATAAAAGAAATCAACGGAACGATTTTCTCCGAACCTGAAAATTTTGAAGTGGGTTATACTTTTGGCTTTTCAGATCCAGATGGACATAAGTTTAATTTTTTGTATTGGCCAGGAATGTAGTAGGCATCTTTAACTGTTTTAGATGTTAAATTCACCTATTATTTTCTGATCGTAGTCATAACCCAAATCATTTGGAAATTTTCCGTTTAAATCTGGAAAAACAAGCTGTAAATACTTGTACTCACGGTTTTCATAAAACTTAATAGATGTAAGAACATACTCTGATAGATCTTCATTTCTTAATTCAATTAAATAAACTGGGAACTCATCAACTAAATTCTTTATTTTCTCATTTAATAATATTTCATTTGATTTATACTTTTCTACATACTTTTCAATAATCTTTCCTGATAAATTTGGTCCTAAACCAGAAATAAATAGTTCAGGTATCCCAAAATTCTCAAAAAGTCCTGTTGAATAGGCGAAAGGAGTCACATTTTCAGCTTCTAAAATAGCCGTTGTATGGTATCCTATATTTGATATATTATCATAGACACGTTTAAAATAGATTGCTTTTTGATCCTCCATCATTTATACCATTGTTTAAAATAAATTATGCTAATATAAATATATCAACAGTATTTTTTTGCCATATGACAAATATTCAATAAAAACTTATAGCTAACTTTCGTGCATGAAAGAATTAGTACATTACATATTGCAGTTTGGTAATTTAAATCAGCAGCAGCAAATTGATTTAATTGTATCAAAAGCCCAAGAAAGGGAAATCCGTAAAGAGCATTATTTTGCAGAAGCTGGAAAAGTGGCTGCCGAAGTCGGTTTTATTGTTGACGGAATAATGCGGGTTTGCTATTATGATAACAAAGGCGAAGAAATTACAAAGTATTTCATTGACGAAAATAATCTAGTCGTAGATTTAGAAAGTTTTGATAATGGAATTTGTTCCTCTTGTTATGTACAAGCCGTTACCAATTGTAAAATAATTGTATTTTCTAAAGCCGATTGGCAAGAATTGTTAGATACCATTGTAGGCTGGGACACTATTGTACATAAAATCATTTCGAAAGCGCTAATTCAGAAAGTAGCCAGAAGAAGTCCGTTGGTTGCGGAGGACGCTACAACTCGTTATTTGTCTTTTATGAAAATGTTTCCAAATGTAATTAATAGAGTGCCCCTTTCGTATTTGGCATCGTATTTAGGAATTACGCAATCTTCCTTGAGCAGAATCAGAAAAAATATTCGTTAAAACGCTTTTTGCCATATGACAAATGTTTTTGTTTTTTATCCATGCAACTTTGCCTCAGATAATTTTAAAAAACATAAAAAATGAAAATAGTATTAATTACAGGCGCCAATAGAAGCATTGGTTTAGAAACCGCTAAACAACTTTCGGAGAAAGGATTATTTGTTTATCTAGGAACACGTGATCTTAGGAAAGGAGAAGAAGCAGTAAGAGTATTAAACGAAAAAGGTTTCCAGAACATCCAAGCAATTCAAATTGATGTTACCAATGTCGAAAGTGTTTTAGTGGCAAAAAATATCATTGAAAAAGAAAAAGGCCAATTGGATATTCTAATTAATAATGCTGGAATTTTAGGCGATGTTCCGCAAGATGCATCAACAACTTCTATAAAAAATATCCAAAAGGTTTTCGATACGAATTTCTTCGGAGTCATCACCGTTACACAGATTTTTCTTGATTTATTGAAAAAATCAAATAATCCAAGAATTAGTAATATTACCTCTGGACTTGGTTCGCTGACGATGCACAGCGATCCAAATTGGAAATATTACTCTATAAAAGCGATTTCTTATGTTTCTTCCAAAACTGCTTTAAACGCTTTTACAGTTACTTTGGCTCACGAGTTAAAAGAGCTGAAATTCAAAGTAAATTCAATCGATCCTGGCTACACAGCAACTGATTTTAACCAGCACAAAGGGCCGGGAAGTGTTGAAAGCGCGGCGAGTTTCATTATAAAACATACTTTAGTAGATGAAAATGGACCAACAGGAAAATTCTTCAGTAATGATATTGAAGACGAAAGCGAAGAAAGTCCGTGGTAAAAAAGAAAACCTTTCAAAATCATTGATTTTGAAAGGTTTTTATCTCTAAAAAGCTATTCTTTTAACTGAATTACAATACCGCCAAATCGTGCTTCTTGAGCAAAAAACAGTTTGCCGTCAATTATACAATCGCAAAACTGTTCTGTATCTACTTCTTTAATAATTTCTCCCGCTGCATTTTTTGTAACCGATTTAAATCCGCCAGAAAATCCGAGATTAAAGAAATCTAGATAATTGCCGTTTTCATCATATATTTCTTTCGAAGAACAATCATGACAAATGTATTTAGGATAACGTCCGTAATAGTAAACATTTTTGAAGCAATTTGAGCACCATTGTTTTATTTCTGTCTTTTTATAATCATCACTCCAAACTTTTCCTTGCCATTCATTAATGGTTTCATAATCCTTAAATGTGGCTTTTTGGCTTTTTCGAACTTCATTCAGATATTCGGTAACATGCTTTGCCAAAACCAATGCTTTTTCTGAATATGCATAATCTACTTTGAATTTCACATACCAATTTTCGTCTTTTATAAATTCACTCCAAAATTCGTCAATATCAGAATAAGTGGCAGCTTCAAAAAACTTTAAGACACTGCGATCTTTAAAACAATTTGGAATTCTTTCAGCTCTAGAAAGTATAAATTTATTATTTAAGAAAGTTAGCCTATAGATCTTATTATCATCATAATAACCAATAATAGCATCATTATCGTTCAACTTTTCGCATTGCAACAAATAAAACTCAGACAAGTTTGGTTTCGCATCAAAAATTCGTTTCTTTTCTTCAATCTCTTTGTCATGGCGATAATGTGCTTCTAGTAAATTTTCGGATTTATTCTCTGAAAACGCAACCGACTCTCTCCGACTCATTAATTCGCCTGTTTCGTTATCATAGAGCTCTTCATGAAGTGTATCATTATTTCTTTCAGCGTCAAAAATTCTCTGAGAAATTAATTTATACTTTTTATCCTCACTTTTAATTTCTATTTTATTGTAATCGAAATAGTGTTTCCAATCTTCAAATTCTAAAATACGAAGGGTTTTTAAATCTATTATATATTGTTTTGATGGAATAAATGTCCCATTATAGCCAAAATTTTCCCAAGTGCTCTTATCTCTATTACTAAAAGAAGCAATTAACAATTTAGACTCATAGTCTATAAATGCATACGAAAACTCCCAACTACCATCAGGAATCATTTCGAAATCTCCATATTTGCATTTTCTTGGACTAAAAAAACTGCTTTTTACTATTTTCATTTACTCTTTGTATTCTTAAAATTTTAAACTACTTCCCAAAGCTCGATTTTATTGCCTTCATCGTCCATAATATGAACAAACTTGCCATAATCGTAAGTTTCGATATTGTCTAAAATTGTGACGCCATTTTCTTTTAATTGTGCCACCAGACCTTCAATATTCTGAACGCGGTAATTGATCATAAAATCTTTCTTGGAAGGCGAGAAGTAATCATCTCCTTTTGGGAAAGCGCTCCATTGCAGCGTATTTACCTGATCTGGATTATTTAAATCTCTGGAATCAAAGCTCGAAGAACCCCAATCATTTATATCAAATCCTAAATTCTTAGCGTACCAATCTTTTGTTTCTTTTGGATTATCCGAAAAGAAAAAGATACCGCCAATGCCAATTACTTTTGGTGTTTTATTGTCTTGATTTTCCATAGCGAAAGATTTTTTTCTTTTAAAACTCGAAGGTATTAAATAATGCTCGAATTTTTATTCTTTCCCGTTTTGATTTATATTTACATAAAAGCTTTTAGCAAAATCAGAATGCAATGAAAACGGAAAGAATTTATAAAATATTATTTTCTAGCGTGTATCCTTTATACATTCAAAAAGTAGAAAAAAAAGGACGTACCAAAGAAGAATTGGACACTGTAATTAAGTGGTTAACAGGATATAATAACGACCAAATTAAAGAACAAATTGAAAAGAAAGTAGATTTCCAGACTTTCTTTGCCGAAGCTCCAGAAATCAATCCGAATGCTTCTAAAATTACTGGAGTTATCTGCGGCTATCGAGTAGAGGAGATAGAAGATCCTTTAATTCAGAAACTAAGATATCTAGACAAATTGGTGGACGAAATCGCCAAAGGCAAAAAAATGGAAAAGATTTTAAGGGAATAACAAAGACCTTCAATCGATTGAAGGTCTTTGTTATTTTAAACTCGCAATAAACCGCGAAAACCTCTCGCAGCGTAATACGAATCGGCACCATTATGATAGACGAAAACGGTATTGTATCTAAAATCGGAAAATATTGCACCTCCCAATTTTCTTATTTCTGGCGGAGTCAAAATCCAGCTTGAAGTTTTGGCGTCAAATTTTCCCAGTTTTTGCAATTCTTTATATTGCTCTTCGTTTAAGATTTCAATTCCCATTTCTTGCGCCATATTTATCGCACTGTCTGCTGGTTTGTGTTCTTTTCTTTTTTCGAGCGCTTCGTGATCGTAGCAAATACTTCTGCGGCCTTTCGGACTCTCAGCCGAGCAATCTACAAAAAGATATTCATCAGTTTTAGCATCATAACCAATAACATCTGGTTCTCCCTCTGTTCTTTCCATTTCGTCAAGCGACCATAATTTTGACGGATTGGCTTTTAATTTAGTTTCAATTGTTGACCAATCTAGATTTCCATGACGATTTTTATTTTTCTCAAAACGTTTTTCAAGAATGATTAAAAGTTCTTCTTGTTCATTTGTTGTCAATTGCTTTTTCATGATTTGAGTTTTTTTTTAGTTAAAAGTACATTTTCTGTTTTCTGGTCTGAAATACCAAGAAACTGCAGTTAAAACAATTAATAATATCGGGCCGAAAAGTGTTGAAGCATCTTCTTTTACAGCCAAATGCGAAACTACAGCGCCTGACATGGCAAAAAAGAAACCAGCATAAGCCCATTCTTTCAATAAACCAAATTTAGGGATCAAAATGGCAATAACACCCAAAAGTTTCCAAACGCCTAAAAGAGCCAAAACATAAAGCGGATAGCCTAAACGCTGCATCATTTCTGCTTCTTCTTTCATTGGAATAAGCTGTACAATACCTGTAGATGTCATTCCTAAGGCCAACCAAAGTGTGGCAATCCAATAAATAATTCTATTACGTTTTGTCATGATTTTTTTATTTTAGTTTAGTTACAATTTCTTCCAATCTGTTATGCGCCATATTTAAACCTTGAGCAAAAGGCAATTTCATTTGCGTTGTTCTATGCTCAATTGATTTGTAAATAATCTGCATGGTTAATTTACTGGTATCATCTGTAATTTTTTCAAATTCTAAAAACTCCAATTGTGGAGCAAAATTGATATTATCCATTTCAAAAGTGCGCACGATTTTTTGGCTTGGAACAAAATCATGAATAACACCATTAGCTCTAAAAACAACATTTCCGTTAGCATCGCTGGTTTCAAACTCCCATCCGCCGTATTTCTTGTTTTCAAGTTTCAAGACTTTCGTTCCCATCCATTGCGCTACAATTTCAGGATCTTCGTAGGCTTTAAACAATAATTCTACAGGGAGATCAAATTCTCTCGTAATCACAAGATCATGTCGGTCATCTTCAGCGTGAATTTTGGTTTTCTTTTCCATGGTTTATTTTTTATAGTTTTTCATAATTGATTCTAACTTATTAAAACGATCATCCCACATTTTTCTAAAAGGCTCGATGAATTTGTCAATTTCTTTCATTTTTTCGGGGTTTAAATGATAATAAATTTCTCTTCCGTTTTGTGTTTGATGTAATAGTTCGCATTCATTCAGAATTTGAATATGCTTTGAAATCGTCTGTCTTGACGAATTAAAATTCTCAGCAATTGCCCCAGGAGTCATAGACTGAATGGCAACTAAACTTAAAATAGCTCTTCGAGTTGGATCGGCTATGGCTTGAAAAACGTCTCTTCTAATTTCCATTACGCAGTTATTTGACTGCAAATATAATGAAGTCATTTGACTGCACAATATTTTTTTTGATTTTTTTTCAAAAAGAAAACCTTCAAACTTTTCAATTTGAAGGCTTTAGACAGACTTGAATGTTACTTATTAATCTAGCCCAGCAAACTGAAATGGCTTCGCCTCTTTGAAATTTATCAATGATTCACCTGAATAATTTTCATTATTAGCCAAACTCAATTTTTTAATCTTCCCTTTTTCGCTAAAATCAATTTTACTGAATTCAACCCAAATCACATTCGGATTCAAAACATTATCGAAATAATAAACTAAGTTTTTTTGGTCAGCCACTGTTCTCCAGCGAGTAGAGGAGATGTTAGGTTCCGTTTCTGAAGAAATTCCAAGCGGAACAGAACAATTTCGAATTACGCCAAAAACACTTGCTAAAGCGGATCTCGTATTATCTGTCTTCGGAATAGCATCAATATAATACGAAGCTCTCACAAAACGATCTGCCGCACGATTGGTTCCAGGAAGCATAATTGTACCAGGAATTCCTTTCCAATACGCATTAATCGCCAATTGTTGGTCAAAGATTGGAGAATTGGTCATTGCTACATATTTTCTGTCGTGATGAATAACCAGTTTACCATTTATATATTCGAAAATGGCATTGTCTCCAGTTGCATCAGAAATAGATAAATGTACCGTCGCAAAAATATTGGTTCCCGGAATATGTGAAGAAGTAATGACAAAATCGTTCTTTTCTAATGCCGAAACAGCTTCATTAACTGTCGAAAAATTATCCAAAACATACTGAAGCCATAAAGAAACCGCCAAACCTTTTACTTTTCCATTTTTTTCAAAAGCTGGATATTGCGATTCTACAAGCCACAAAAGATTACCAACAAGTCCTTTTTCGTTCATTCCGTCAGACGAAGCAATATCCCAAGAACTTGTAATGACGCTTCCGTATTTAGATTTCCACTTAATAGAACTCGTTCCAACTTCGCCGGCTCTTTCAATGCCGCGTGGAAAAATCCATAAATTGGCTGGAATTTCTCCTTTCCAATCCATAGAACGCGCAGTAATGATCGTTCCGTTCAAACCTTCGTAAACTATTCGGGTACATGGCAAAACAGTTTCGGTTAGCAATAAAGTAAAAGCAAGTAGGGCGGGGAAAATTCTGTTTTTTGGTTTCATAAATTTTAGCGATTTAATTAAACGTTAAGCTCTGATTTTCAACAGTATATTTTGAAGAGAAATAGCTTTCTAGGAAGCTTCTCTGCAATTTACAGCTTTTCTGTAAAAAATTGGCTATAAAATTGATTACCATAAAGTTAAAAATATTATTTAGAATAATTATAAATAGCTTTGAATTTGAATGAATTAAAAGTACTTTTGAAAGCATCAGAATATATTCTAAATAAAATCAAATGCTGAAAAATATACTCAAAATCTTAAAAGCCATATTCGTCACTTTTCTAGTTTTAATTTTTATTGGATTTTTATTTGAACAAATTGCCCGTTTTTACTTTGACAGTAAACGTCCTGATAATAGCGAGTTTACAAATATCGACGGAAGAAATATCCATTATAAAAAACTAGGAAATGGCTCTTGCACCATCATTTTTGAATCTGGTTTAGGCGGAGATTATCTGCATTGGCAGGAAATTCAAAAGAAACTTTCTGGAAAATATACTACAATTGCTTATGATAAAGCTGGAATTTTATGGAGTGATCCTTCTAAAGAAACTTCATTAAAAAGATACGCTACTGATTTAGAAGCATTACTAAAACAAACCAATTGCCCAAAACCGTACATTTTAGTCGGACATTCCTTTGGCGGAATCACTCCAAGATTGTTTATTAAGAAGAATGAAAAAGATATGGCAGGAATTGTTTTTGTTGATGTATCACATCCAAAACAGCTCGAAAAATCGTCAGAAGCATTGAAAAATTCTGTTCAGCCACCGCCAAGAATGTTTTTAAGTTTTTTGAACGAAATAGGTGTTATCAGAATACTTTACAGTAATACTGCTTTTACAGCGGCTGTTCCTAAAACGCATTGGTTCAACCAGAATGTAAAAAACTATTTCTATCGCATTTTTGACGGAATGATGACAGAGCTTGAAAATGATGAAAAACTCATGAAAGAAGCTGCTGAAATGCATGATTTTGGCTCGATTCCATTAACTATAATTACAGCAAAATATCCTGATGGAGTAGAAGGAGCAAAGGATAAAAACTTGGAAAAAGAATATTTGAATGTTCACAATACACTGCAAACCGATTTACTGCAATTATCATTCAACAGCACACAAGTTTTTGCAGAAAAAAGCGGTCATTATATTACGCTTGAAGAACCAGATTTAATCTCTAACGAAATTGAAAAATTAGCGCCGAGATAATTCTGAGCGCCAATTATTTGTGTTTTAAAGCGAAATGCTTTTTTCAATATTAATTTGTTCTAAAAACGCTTGATCGTGCGAGATCACAATTAATGTGCCCTGATATTCGTTGATCGCAACGGTCAGAATTTCGATATTTTGAATATCCAGGTTGTTTGTGGGTTCGTCTAGAATTATTATTTCAGGCGATTCATTGCTAATGGTTAAACAGCAGAGCATTAAACGCATTCTTTCGCCTCCGCTTAAAGCATTGCAAGGTTTATCCCAATCATTTCTAGTAAATAAAAACCGATTTAATCTCATTTTTACATCGTGTTCTTCTAAACCGTAATCGTTGAAAACTTGAGCCTGTTCGTAAATTTTCAGATTTTGGTTTAACAAAGAATAATCCTGATCAATATAAATTGCTTTTTTCGCCAAAGAAGCAACTTGTCCTTTTGTTGGATTTAATTCGCCAAGAATAATTTTAATTAAAGTCGTTTTTCCAGAACCATTCAATCCTTTAATTACCAGACGATCACCAGATAGTATTTCAAAATTGAGATTTTCTTTCCAAAGGTCTTTTTCACCATAATTATAATTGACTTCTAAAGCTTTAAAAAGCATTTTTCCTTTAAGAAATGAAGTGTTATTAAAACCAAATTTCATTTGATCGATTGCAGGAAGCGATGAACGCAGCTGTCTCAAATCTTCAGAAATACCGCTGATTTTTTCAGCATGGACATCTTTCATTTTCGAACTGCTGTTTTCGGCTTTATTCCTAAGCGTGTTCATCATAATTCTGGCAACACCCGATTTTTCTTGCTTCTTTTTGCCTCTTGAATCTAATTTATTCTGACGTTCAATACTTTCACGTTCTTTTTCTTTGGCTTTTTTCAACGCCTTTTCTTTGCTCTGAACGTCTTGTTCTAACGCATTGTTTTCTATTTTTTTCTGTTCACTGTAAAAATCATAACCGCCGCCATAGACCGAAATTTCATTTTGGGTCATTTCTAAAGTCTTATTCAAAAGATTAAGCAATGTTCTGTCATGGCTCACAATTAAAAGTGTACTGGAAGTAGATTTTATAAAATCGTACAACAAGTTTCTTCCAGCAAAATCTAAATGATTGCTAGGTTCGTCCAACAAAACCAAATCGGGCTCATGAATCATAATTCCAGCCAGAAATACTTTTGTTTTTTGTCCGCCACTTAAAGTTTCCATTTTCTGGTTCAAATCCAAATCATGCAGTTGCCAATGCGACAACGCTTCATTGCAACGTTCTTCAATGGTCCAATCATCATCCAACAATTGAAGATTTTCTTCGGTTACAAAACCTTCAAGTATTTCTTTAAGTGAAGTTAACTTTTCCTTTATCTGCAAAGCATCAGCAATAGTTAAATGATTAAACTGGCCAAATAATTGCGGCACAAAATAGGGTTTTGAATTCTGAATAAGCTGTCCAGAAAATGGTTGCAATTCGCCAGCAATAATTTTTAAAAGTGTAGATTTTCCAACACCATTATTTCCGACCAAAGCTGTTTTGTCGTGATGGTTTAGCGTAAAGCTAATGTTTTGAAACAGCATGTCTTTATTCTCATGCTGGTAAGAGATATTTTGAAGAATAAGCATAATTCCTTTCTTTTATAGATAAATATTATAGCCGCTACAAAACTGTAGTAGCTTACTAAATTTTTCTGAAAGAAATTATTTTTCACATAAAGCAGTACTTATTTTAAGAAGTACAAAGATATTTATTTTACTCTTATAAATCAAAAAACCATTCTAACGATTGTGAGAATGGTTTTTTAAGTTTGAATTACGTCGTAATTCTATATTTTAAATTTTAGTAAACGTTAGTTTGGCTTCTTTGGTATCTAGAATCAATTGATCTTCTGTGATCGTGCTTTCGCATTCGTATGGTGTTCCAACTTCGTCTTTAATAACCAGTTTTTTACCTTTTTGCGTTAAAGCGTAAGTACCGTCCGTGATCTCACGAAGCAAGTATCCTGTTACATGCCCATCTTCAGTAAATGTAAGCATACCATTGGTTAAGATCGCATTTTTTGTAGAATCAGAAACAGTTTCTTTAGGTTCTACGGCAGTAACTTTCCATGAATTCACAAGCTTGTCTCTTTTTTGATGGCATGAAACAATTAATACGACGACAGCAATGGCAATTACGAGGGTAAATAATTTAGAGTTTTTCATGATTTTGTGATTAAAAGTTAAACAGGAAAAAGTTACAAAAAAAAATAACATTAAAATATTCGGTACCAAATATTTATAAAGATTTTTTTTACTTCTTAAATTGAGTTGCTTTTAATACGCGAAGTCTTTATTTTTGGGACTTTTACTGATAACCAGCTTTTTACAAATTATTGCTAAAAGTGACTAAAATGACTTGAACAGGTTTTTTAATCACTGCTAATTAAGAGTTAGAGCTCCTAAAATTTCCTCATACATAAAGGGACCACCTGGATAAGTTGCCGTATAATCTAGATTCATCCAAACTTGTCCGCGTTCGTCGATATGGTAATGCAGTTTTTTGCCGTAGCTTTCTTTTACAAAAAGAACATTTTTGATGAGATAATTGACTTTTTCCAAATCGATCATCGATCCAATCAAAATTTCAGGGTAAATATGACCTTTGGTATGAATAAGACGCGGAGTTCCCCCAATTGCGCGCACAGCTGCGGCCATCAAAATAGAATGATCATCGCAATCGCCTGAGAAATATTCTAAAGATTCGCTAGCGGTTGCGATGTAATCACCTTCTTTTGGATCGTTTACATAATTCCATCTGCCATTTATTTCTTTGAAAACAGCAAAACACTGAATTATAGTTCGATAATCTGAGTAGCCTCTAATACCTTTAAAATGTTTTGTAGTTGCCATAATAGCAAAATTTCGCACTTTAGGATTTTGGTATTCGATAGCATTTATAATTTTTGTTTTATTAGGAAACGGAAGCAATTTTGCCACAATAATATCTTGCGGATAGGGATTATCAGACATGGTGTAAACCATAGAATTGTAATCTTCCGAGATTTCGCTAAAACCATAATTTCCAATTACCGATCCGTAAAATAGAATTAATAAATAAACGGCAACGCACAAAATAATAATTGTTCTGAGATACATCAGAATAAAAAATATTGCCGCAAAAACAAAAATAAATATGAATACGCGATCGAGATTGAATGACCATTCTAAATCGATTAAATTTTGATGCAGTATGATGAAAATCGGTATGGTAATCAAAAGACTCAATAGCGAAATAATAATCCTGTCCCAAGGTGATTTCACCTGCAGCTTGGATTTTAAATACGGTAAGTCAATTTTAGGGAATTTCATCATACGAATCAAAAAGCAGTATTTACAATGCTTTTACTGTTTCTACAAAAATACTTTTTTTATCAATAATTCCCAGATCAAATAATTGATTTTGAATTTTATTAAAAGATTTTTCTGTCAAATTTTTCTGTGACCACTGAGTCAATTTCAACCATTCTTTAATATCTTCTGCCTTTTGATTAAACAGTTTGGATAACTTCTTGTCAATTTCTGGAATTTCTTTAAAATCAACTGTTGTTTTATTGATTATTTTAAGAATCGTTTCGACTGTTTTGGCATTCTTTTTTAAGAACTCATCACGACCTACAATAATGAAGGAAGGCCAAGGAGTAGGGCAGTCGTCAATTCTTCTAAAAACGCCTTTATCCACAAGAGGTTTAGTCATGAAACGTTCCCACATAAAGTAATCTGCTTTCTGGTTAGTTAAGGCATCAACAGCACCATCTATGGTGTTTACGATTTCAAATTCAAGATCATCCATTTCCCAGCCTTGCTCATTTGCATTTACATAAGCCATCAATTGTGATCCCGAACCAATTCTGGATATAGCTGCTTTTTTGTTTTTAAGATCTTTCAACGTTTGAAAATCAGATTTTGCATCAACGTGAATTCCCCAGATTAACGGTGATTGTACGTAAATCTGAACGATCTTACTCGGATTTCCAGCTGCAATATCTTTTAAAATTCCTTCGGTCAGAATAACAGCAAGATCTGTTTCTCCGTCACGAAGCATTTGGCACATTTTCCCGGTTCCTTCAGGTACATTTGTCCATTGTAAGTCGATGTTCTCTTCTTCAAATTCGCCGTTTTCGATGCATAGATGCCATGGCAAATTGAAGTGTTCCGGAACACCCGCAATTTTGACAGTTTTCATTTATTTTAAGTTTAAGTTAAGTTGCTTGGTATGCGTATGCGTAATCCTATGGTTAAATTTGGTTAGTTTAGTTTTTTAATAGATCGGCTCTGTGTTTTTCTGAAAGACAGGGCTCTGCAAATTCGATTATATCTTGTGATTCATACTCATTCAAAAGACTTCTTACTAAAGAATAATCTACATCTTTGGCTATTTCTGCCGCAAAAAAAGTTTCGTTTAATCCTTCAGATAAACAATTGAGCGCTTTTAATTTTTCTCGAATGATTTCTTTATCAAAATCTTTTTCTAAAACAGCGACCTGAACAATCGAATTTCCAGAATTCTGAATTGTTTTCCTATGCATAAAACGCTCTTCTGTTTCATCATATTCTGCGTAAAAAATATCATCGGTAGCGATTAAAGGCCCAAAAAAAGGAATGTTATCTAATTTGAAAAGTCCTTTTTCCAGATCAATAATTTCTGCCCACATCGTTTCAGACACTACTTCGTCTAGATAATCACTATAATATTTAAATAATATTTTCTTGTGAGTTTCTTGTTCCATTATTCAATTTCGCTGATTACAGCTTTTAAAGGTGATAGTACAATTCTATAGCCATCTGGATCCTGAATCATTTTTCCGTTTTCATTCCAAAACGGATTCAGAGCAGGTATAACTGCAATTTTATGCTGCGTTAATTTATTTACTAATTTATCGTAATCTGCAATAGATTTAGGGTATAAAACCATTACATCATCTTCATCAAAAATATGTTGCGCTTTGACCTCAGATTGAGTAAATTCAAAATGCCAATCTAAACCTGGTTTTCCGATAAAAACACCATCATAATTGTTGTGATGTTCAAAACCGCCCAGTCGTTCAAATCCGAGTACATCTACATAAAAATTTTCTATTTTTTCTAAATCATTTGTATGCCGCGCCACTCTTAAAAACATATTTTTTTATGATTTTATTTGATTAATATGATGTTCTAAATGCTCTACATAATCGGTCATTAAAAATCTTAAATCGGCTGGAGATCCCTCTCCGAAATCAATTTCATAATTCAAAGCTTTCTCATCAACCGTTTTCATTAGCCTTACAAGTTGTTTATTGATAACAAACCACAATTGTGTAAGTTCCTCAATATCTATTGCCTGATATTTATTGATGTCTACCAAAGCGTCCGGATCGTAAGTTCTTCTTTTATAAGGCTTGTCGACATAATTAATTTCAGTAAAGCGAACTAGATTATGGACCGCTGAATCTACCAAATGACCTAAAATTTCTTTCTTAGACCATTTTTTAGGCTTTTTTGCTTCTAAAACATCTTGATCTATTGTTGGAAAATACTTTACATTTTCGTTCAATAATTCTTCAAATTTAAGAATAGCACTTTCCATCAAATCGTTTCGTTAATTAGTTCCTGCCAATTTATTTAACGTATAAGCAATCAATTCATCCACTGCTTTATATGGATCTTCACTAAAAGTTCCGCTGGCACGATTTGCAATAATAGCGTTAAGCGATAAAGCATTGTGGCCTAATAAAGCTGAAAGTCCATAAATTGCTGCTGTTTCCATTTCTAAATTAGTGATTTTAGTTTCATTAAAACTAAAATTATCCATTTTATTATTCAATTCTTCATCTTGAATATTCAAACGCAAAACTCTCCCTTGCGGACCATAGAATCCACCAGCCGTAGCAGTAATACCTTTGAAAATTTTATCGGATTCAATTAATTTTTCCAGTGTTTCAGAACATTGTGCTACATATGGTTTTCCTTTTTTAGGATCCCAATTAGTATGCTTTACAAATGCGTCTTCAATTTCTGTAATCGAAACATCATCAATTAAATAGGAGCGAAGCATGTTGTCTAAACCTAAACCAAATCTAGACATCACGAAACTATCAACCGGAATATCTTCTTGTAATGAGCCTGAAGTTCCAATTCTAATAATATTCAAAGAAGTCAATTTTTCCTTTGGCTGGCGTGTTTGTAAATCGATATTGACTAAAGCGTCTAATTCGTTTAAGACAATATCAATATTATCAGGACCGATTCCTGTAGAAACCACAGAAATTCTCTTTCCTTTATAAATTCCCGTTTGGGTTTTAAATTCTCTTTTTTGAGTTGAATATTCGATTGAATCGAAAAATTGAGTGATTTTTTCTACTCTGTTTTGGTCACCAACAAAAATAATGTCGTGTGCTATATGTTCAGGACGAAGGTTTAAGTGGTAAACACTTCCGTCTGGATTTAATATCAATTCTGAAGATTGTATCATTTTTTTAAAGTTGCTAAGGTTTTGAGTGGCTAAGATTCTGAGTTTTTTTGTTTCAGGTTTCATGTTTCATGTTTTAGGTTGTTTGCAGAACGTGAAACTTTAAAACAAATAATTTACCCTCCAACTCGTTTGGTTTTGAATCCTTTTTCTTTTAGGATTGCCATAATTTTATCTCTATAATCGCCTTGAATTATAATCGAATCATCTTTGAAAGTTCCGCCAACGCTTAATTTGGTTTTTATTTCTTTGGCTAAGATTTTAAAATCTTCGTCAGAACCTTCGTAACCTTCAATTATAGTAGTTGGTTTTCCTTTTCTTTTTTCAAATTTACAAATCATTGGTTCCTTCTGAACGTAAAGCACATGTTCTTGTTCTTCAACTTGCTCAGGTTCATTTGTTTCTACGTGATCTGGAAATAGATTTTTTAATTGATCTTTTAAGTCCATATTTTTTTTATGCTATAGATAAATTCCAACCATAAAGATATCTAAAAATTAAATTCCAAACCCCAAGAAAAACTTGGAATTTGGAATTTTAATTTTAGAATTTATATGCGTTTATTTTTTGATTAAACCTAATTCTACTAAACGTTCGTATAAAAACTCCCCAGCAGAAATATCTTCATATTTCTTAGGGTTTTCTGCATCAATACAATTTTCAAGGCAATCTAAACGCATATCGCTTACTGGGTGCATGAAAAATGGAATTGAATAACGTGAAGTTCCCCACAATTCTCTTGGCGGATTTACCACTTGATGAATTGTAGATTTTAATTTGTTGTTAGTATGTCGAGACAACATATCACCAACATTAATTACCAACTCATCATCTTCAGCAATGGCATCAATCCATTCGCCATCATGATTTTGAACTTGTAATCCTTTCCCCTGAGCTCCCATTAACAATGTAATCAAGTTGATATCTCCGTGAGCTGCTGCACGAATGGCGTTTTCAGGCTCAGAAGTAATAGGAGGGTAGTGAATCGGTCTTAAAATTGAGTTTCCTTCTTTTGCATAATTGTCAAAATAAAACTCATCTAAACCTAAATGTAAAGCCAAAGCTCTTAAAACATAAACACCCGTTTTTTCCAATTTTTGATACGCTTCTTTACCAACGACATTAAAACGTGGTAATTCAGTAACTTCAACATTGTCTGGGTATTCAGAAGCCCATCTTGAATCTTTGTCAACGTATTGACCAAAATGCCAAAATTCTTTTAAATCTCCTTCTTTACGCCCTTTGGCATGTTCTTTTCCAAAAGAAACATAACCTCTTTGTCCGCCAATTCCAGGAATTTCATATTTATGCTTAGTTTCTATTGGCAAGGCGAAAAAGTTTCTAATTTCACCATAAAGTTCGTCTACCAACTGATCATCAAGGAAATGACCTTTTAAGGCAACGAAGCCAATGTTTTCAAATGCACTGCCGATTTCATTTACAAATTTTTGTTTACGTTTCGGGTCGTCCGAAAGGAAATCACGTAAGTCTACACTAGGAATGTTTTGCATACTTTACATTTTTTATTTTAAAGAAGAAAGGTGTCATAAGCACCCTTCGTTAACAAAGGTAGATAATATTTTAGAAAATAATCTTAAGCTCAGGCATTAAAAGCAGATTTCTGATTAAATTTTATTTCATAATTCAATAAAATTACCGCAAATTGTTATATTTGAAACACTAAAAAACAAAAAATTACATGATTTTTTACCGACAAAACCTTACTGACACTGAATTACTAGATTTATATAAAAAAATATTAAAACCCAGATTGATCGAGGAGAAGATGCTGATCCTGATACGACAAGGAAAAGTTTCAAAATGGTTTTCTGGAATAGGACAAGAAGCTATTGCTGTAGGCGTTACTGCTGTTTTAGATCAATCTGAATACATTCTTCCAATGCATCGAAATCTTGGTGTATTTACAACAAGAGACATTCCACTTCATCGTTTATTTTCACAATGGCAAGGAAAAGCAAACGGTTTTACAAAAGGGCGCGACAGAAGTTTTCACTTCGGAACACAAGAATACAATATTATCGGAATGATTTCGCATTTAGGTCCGCAGTTAGGAATTGCTGATGGAATTGCGCTTGCGAATAAACTACAAGACAATAAAAAAATTACAGCTGTTTTTACAGGAGAAGGCGCTACAAGTGAGGGCGATTTTCATGAAGCATTAAATATTGCTGCAGTTTGGAAACTTCCTGTACTATTTATCATAGAAAATAATGGTTACGGACTTTCAACGCCAACAAATGAACAGTATGCTTGCGAAAACCTTGCTGATAAAGGAATTGGTTATGGAATTGAAAGTTGGATTATTGACGGAAATAATATTGTTGAAGTTTACAATAAATTATCTCAGTTAAAGAAAGAAATGCAGGATGATCCGCGTCCGATTTTATTGGAATTTAAAACTTTCAGAATGCGTGGTCACGAAGAGGCAAGCGGTACCAAATATGTTCCTCAGGATTTAATGGATCAATGGGAATTGAGAGATCCTGTTACTAATTTCAGAAAATATTTGGTTGAAAACGGAATTCTAACTGCTGAACAAGACGAACAATTTCATGCTGAAATCAAACAAGAAATTGACGAAAATTGGGCAATGGCAAACGCAGAACCTGAAATCGAACCAACTTACAGTGGAGAATTAGATGATGTTTACAAACCATTTGAATATGATGAGTATACACATAATTCCGATACGAAGAATATTCGATTTATTGATGCCATCCGCAACAGTTTAGAACAATCTATGTGGCGCCATAAAAACTTGGTTATTATGGGGCAAGATATTGCCGAATACGGTGGTGCTTTTAAAATTACGGATGGTTTTGTTGATGCTTTTGGAAAAGACAGAATACGAAATACGCCTATTTGCGAAAGTGCTGTTGTGTCAACCGGAATGGGATTATCAATTAATGGATATAAAGTAATTATAGAGATGCAGTTTGCTGATTTTGTTTCAACTGGATTTAATCCGATTGTGAATTTATTGGCAAAATCTCACTACCGCTGGGGCGAAAATGCTGATGTTGTCGTTCGTATGCCTTGCGGCGGAGGAACTCAAGCGGGACCGTTTCATTCGCAGACAAATGAAGCTTGGTTTACAAAAACTCCAGGTTTAAAAGTTGTTTATCCAGCATTTCCTTATGATGCAAAAGGACTTTTAAACACTTCAATTAATGATCCGAATCCTGTTTTATTCTTCGAACATAAATTATTGTATAGAAGTATTTATCAAGATGTTCCGACTGATTATTATACAATTCCTTTAGGTAAAGCCGCTTTAATTAAAGAAGGAAAATCAGTAACCATTATTTCTTTTGGAGCACCGGTTCATTGGGCTTTGGATACTTTGGCTAAACATCCAGAAATTGATGCCGATTTAATTGATTTAAGAACTTTACAGCCTTTAGATACAGAAACAATTTTTGCTTCAGTTAAGAAAACAGGAAAAGCGATAATCTATCAAGAAGACACCATGTTTGGCGGAATCGCAAGTGATATTTCGGCTTTAATTATGGAAAATTGCTTTGAATATCTTGATGCTCCTGTAAAACGTGTAGCAAGTTTAGATTCGCCAATTCCGTTTACAAAAGCTTTAGAAGATCAGTTTTTACCAAGAGATCGTTTTGAAAAAACACTATTAGATTTATTAGAATATTAATAAAAAATAATAATAAAAAAGCGGTTTGATAAATCTACATCAACCGCTTTTTTTTATTATATAATTCTTTAGTCATCATTAGGATCACAAGTTCTTGTCAATAAAACATGTATTAAGATCCAGTTGAGAAAACTCAAATTGTCATCATTAACATTTACAACCATCATGTTAGGATGGTCTTTAACATTATGCTTCACCTGAGCAATTTTAGTTTCCCCATACAAATAATAGTAATTCCAGTTAAATGATATTATTCTATTATTATATCTCTTTTTAAAACTTGTACCTCCATCTAAAGACATATCATAATAATTGACATGTGTAATATTAAAACCTAATAGATCTTGATTTTGAAATAAAATCTTATACTTATTCTTAAATATTAAATCAATGATTTTTAGTTCTAAAAGTAGATTATTATTAGGATTAAATACTTTTACAATTCTATTGATAAAATTGGAATTTCCCTTAGAATAAAATAATAAGTTATCATCCTTACAAACACGTAAACCTTCTTTAGTGTAAAGAATATCTATTTCCATTGACAAATACTAATTCGAATTCTGCACTTCAAAAAGCTGCACTTGACTTTTCAATCTTTCAATCAATAAATTCATCATACGTTTATTTAAATTAGAAGAATTTTGAATGTAAGCATCATATTCATCAATTGTAAAAAGCCCCATTACGATTCCTTTTAGTGAATTTCTGAACTTAATATCTTTCTGAATAGAATTTTCTATAGTTTGAAGTTTCTTTTCAACGGAATATGAGTAAAAATCCCGTTTGTTCTTATTGATATAATTTATAAAAACCGCAATAAATAAATCGTTTTGAAGTTTTAAAATCGGCCGAATTGTTTGGTTTTGAAACAACTCATCTGCTGAAGATTGAGCACTTACGGTTCCTAAAGTTTCGCCTCTGAATTCTTTTAAAAAAGTATCTCTATCTTCCATGGTATTTGTTTTAAGTTTTATTTAAAGTTAACGAAATAATCCCACAGTAAAACCTATTTTTGTTTTTATAAAAATAAATTATGCGATATTTTCTTTTCATATGCCTATTATTAGTCTCTTGCAATTCAAAAGAAGACAAAGAAAAATACAATCGTCAATTATACCGTGCTGTAAATAATAAAGATACAGCAGTTTTAGACATCCATATTAACAATAAACGTTTTTACGGACGATATGAAATTAGCCATTACGGAACCGGAAAAGATTCTGGAGATGTTCGTGGTGATCTAAGAGGAGACACGCTTCGTGGAGATTACCATTATATTTCATTTGGCGGAGCATGGAAAAGAGTTCCTCTAGCACTTTTAAAGAAAGATCAAAAACTATTTTTAGGAACAGGAGTTATCGGCACTTATTTTAATCTTCCGTGCTACGTTCCAGAAGTTCCAATCGATTATAAAGAATCTGGATTTATTTTTGAAAGAATAGAGAAGGAGTGAGGTTTTTGTTTAAAGTTTCAAGTTGTTGAAGTAGATTGTGCGTATTTTACCGCAAAGCACGCAAGTTTTTTTTGATATGTTAAATCTTCTAAAAACGCAAAGTTCGCAAAGCTTTGTAAAAAAACTTTGCGAACTCTGCGTAAACCTTTGCGCTCTTTGCGGTTATTTTTATCGCAAAGCTTTGTCTAGAAAAAACTTTGCGAACCTTGCGTAATTCTTTGCGCTCTTTGCGGTTAAGTCCAACAACTTGAAACTTGAAACTTGAAACTTGAGACATGAAACAAAATTAGTTCAACGTCGACGGCAATTCAAAAATTTCAAGATCAAAATATCGGACCGAAGCCATTACATGATCAAAAATATCGGCCATGATATATTCGTAGTTTGCCCAGCGTTTATCACTAGAAAAAACATAGATTTCCAACGGAACTCCATGCGCAGTCGATTGTAATTGCCGGCACATAATATGCAAATTTTTGTTCAATCCCGGATGATCGTGCAGATATTGCATAATATATTTTCTAAACAAACCTAAATTAGTCATGTTACGGCCATTTAGCGAAAGCGTTTTATCGATTCCTCTCAGATCATTATAGCGGTCAATTTCCGCTTGACGGCTATCGATATAAGAAGTTATCAGCTGAACTTTTCGTAATTGATGTAAATCTTCATCGTTTAAAAAGCGAATCGTACTGCTTTTGATTAAAACATGCCTTTTAATACGTCTTCCTTCTGATTTCTGCATTCCGCGCCAGTTCTGAAACGAATCGGAACTTAAAGCATAAGTTGGAATTGTCGTAATCGTATTGTCAAAATTTCTGACTTTTACTGTTGTTAAATTGATTTCGATAACATCTCCATCAGCACCAAATTTATCCATAGTAATCCAGTCTCCAATACGAACCATATCATTTATGGCAACCTGAACACTCGAAACAAATCCAAGAATGGTATCTCTAAATATTAAAATAATAATAGCCGAAAGTGTTCCTAAGATTGTAAGTAATTCGCCTTTTTTGATTCCGAATAAAGTCGAAATAATCATGGCAACTCCAAAAATCCAAAGCACGATCATAATAACCTGAACAAAGCTGTCAATTGGCTTGTCGCTGTATTCTGGTTTTTGTTTTAAATAATCGCGTAACGAATTAAAAACGGTTCTAACAATCCATAATCCTAACAATACAATATAGATCCCTACAATTTTCCCGAACATCGATTCCCAATACTCATATTTATCTAAAATAACAGGAACTGCTTTGTAAATAAAGAAAAACGGAATTAAATAGGCCGTATATCTGGTAGTTTTGTTTTGAATTAAATAATCGTCAAACTTTGTTTTTGTTTTTTGCGCAAAAATTGCTGTCAAAGTGACTAAAATAAATTTTGCTACATAATAAATTACGTAAGCCAATGCTATTAAAATAGCGATATTGAAGATCAGACTAGTATAAGACGCAACATTACGGCTCATTCCCCAATCTCTAAAAAGAGGATATAAAAAATTAAATATTTTCTCCAAGAGCTTATGCATTTTCCAAATACTTTTTCTCTATGTAAAAAGTTCCGAATGGAATAAGAGAAGCAACCAAAATAATTCCGAAAGTTTTTAAATCCCAATTCATTGATTTTTTCAATAAAAATGCTAAAATGATATATCCGATAAATAAAACACCGTGTGTCATTCCTAACGGACGTAATAATGTATGGTAAAGTTCAGGATTATTGGTTTTAATAATTAGCATATTAGCAAACAACACTAAATAAGAGATTCCCTCTAAAATGGCAGTAACTTTGAAAATCTTGAGCATGTATATATTTTTTAAGTTTTATGCCAGCAAAATTAAGGATTATGTATTGAATTTAGGGTTTAAAAAATCAAAATAAAATCAGTCCAACAATGGTAAACTGGGATTTGGAATTTAAAAATTTGAAAATTATCTTTACTGTATGAGCAAAAGAGATTTAAAAAAATATTTAGGCGAGTTAACCAAAGAGCAACTAGAAGAACAATTGATAGAATTGTATGAGAAATTTGCTCCTGTAAAAGTGTATTATGACTTTGTTTTTAATCCAAAAGAAGACAAGTTGCTTCAGGAGGCAAAAGTTAAAATCTCTCATGAATATTTCCCAATTAAAAAACCTGGTGCAAAATGGCGTCCAAAAGCCAAAATGCGAAGATCAGTCGCTCAAAAATTAATTAAGCATTTTATGATGCTTGGAGTAGATTCTTATATCGTTGCCGATATTATGCTGTACAATATCGAAATCGCGCAAACGTTTTCTTCGCAAAATTTCATCAAGCAGGAATTATTTTACAAAAGCATGTTAAATTCTTTTGAGCAAGCAGTAAATTTTATTGTCTCAAACGGAATTTTTAATGATTTTAAATTGCGAATTAATGCCATTCATGACGAAACTTTAGAACAAAAATGGAAAAATAAGTACGATTTTGAGGCAATTTTGGAGAAAATCGACTACTAAAAGCCCTTCTCATAAAAAATCTTTATTTAAAAAAAATATTTATTTTAGGTTAAAAGAAGATGAATAACTGTTTTTTCGGTGTATTTTTGCAAAAATCCAAAAATAAACAATGTCTCAAAACACTTTAGAAATACAAAGAGAAGAGAAGAAAGAACTTTATGCATACCAAAAAGGCGATATTGACGCTATTTTTGACCGTTTAGACAATGCTCCTCCAAAACACCACTTACTGTATCAGCTTCCAACAGGAGGAGGAAAAACAGTAATATTTTCTGAAATCGTTCGCCGCTATTTATCTCATAATGATAAAAAAGTGGTTGTTTTAACGCACCGTATCGAACTTTGTAAACAAACTTCAAAAATGTTAACAGGTTTTGGTGTTACAAACAAAATAATCAATAGTAAAGTAAAAGAATTGCCAGATCAGAATGATTTTTCTTGTTTTGTGGCGATGGTTGAAACTTTAAAAAACCGTATTAACGATGAAAAATTGCATCTAGACAATATTGGTTTGGTTATTATTGATGAGGCACACTATAACTCATTTAGAAAGTTATTAAACTCATTTAAAAATGCTTTTATTCTTGGAGTAACAGCAACGCCTTTGAGTTCTAATATAAAATTACCTATGCACCAAAGTTACAACGAGCTTATCGTTGGTGATACAATTGGTTCGTTAATCGAAAAAGGCTTCTTGGCAAAAGCTACAACTTACAGCTATGATGTTGGTTTGACTTCGCTAAAAGTGGGTATCAATGGAGATTATACAGTAAAATCTTCAGATGATTTATATACCAATACTTTGATGCAAGAAAAACTTCTTCATGCGTATACAGAACGTTCTTTAGGAAAGAAAACCTTGATTTTCAACAACGGTATTCATACTTCTTTATATGTATATGAAACATTTAGAGAAGCAGGTTACGACATTAGACACTTAGACAATACAAGTAGTTCTGAAGAGCGTAAAGACATTCTGCAGTGGTTTAAAAAGACTCCAGATGCGATTCTAACTTCTGTTGGTATCTTAACAACTGGTTTTGACGAACCAACTGTAGAAACAATTATTTTGAACAGAGCAACAAAATCGTTGACTTTATATTTCCAAATGATTGGCCGTGGTTCTCGTAAATTGCCTGGAAAAGATGAATTTACAGTTATCGATTTAGGTAACAACGCGGCTCGTTTCGGTTTATGGAGTGATCCTGTAAACTGGCAGCACATCTTTAAGTCTCCTGAGTTTTACTTAGAAAATTTACGTGATGACCACGAAATCGAGATGTTCTTTAAATACAGCATGCCACCAGAATTGCGTGCAAAATTCAGCAAAACTGCCGATGTTAGTTTTGATGTTGATGAAGAACACAAATTAATCATCAAGCAAAATCTACGTTCTAAAGTTGTTTTAGATAAATCTTTAGATCAGCACGCTTCAATGTGTGTAGACAATACAGAAACGCTTCAAGAGGCGAAAATGCTTTCTAGAGAATTAGAAGATGATATCGAAGACCGTATTAAACGTTATTCTAAATGTTTAAGCCAATGCAGTAAAAACTACCGCGAATGGCTTGTAGATGATTACAAACAAAGATTAACTTTATTAATCGGTAAAAAGTATCGTGAGAAAATCATGAACGAGCCAGATTGATAATTTTAGTCTGAAAGTCTAAAGTTTAAAGTCATAAAGTTCTTTTGCAGAACTTCAAATAAAACAAACCATTAGTATATTTAGAATGATTTCCAAATATATTAATGGTTCAGTAGTTTTTAAGGAGAAATAAAATTTAAAAGATTTTGGCAAATCTAAAATCTAAAGTCAAAAATCTAAAATCAAAAATAATTATGTCTAAACCATTCTCAACATTAGGACTTTCTGCTCCAATTTTAAAAGCTTTAAGCGAATTAAATATTGTTGAACCAACAGAAATTCAGCAAAAAACAATTCCGTTATTTTTGAGCGAAACTCATGATATTGTTGGTTTAGCCAAAACCGGAACAGGAAAAACTGCTGCTTTTGGATTACCATTATTGCAACTGGTAAATCCTGAATCTACCGAAGTTCAAGCGGTAATCTTAGTTCCAACGAGAGAATTAGGACAACAGATTTTTAGAAATCTAGAAGGTTTTTCAAAATATATTCCAAATATATCTATTGCCTCAATTTGTGGAGGAACACCAATAAAACCGCAAATTGAAAGATTAAAAGAAGGTGCTCAAATCGTAGTAGCGACTCCTGGACGTTTAATTGATTTGATTCAGCGAAAAGCAATCGATATTAAAAAAGCGGAGTATTTAGTTTTAGATGAAGCTGACGAAATGGTAGCAATTCTTAAAGAAAGTCTAGACGAAATTATTGCTGAATTACCTAAAAAACACCGCACTCTATTATTCTCAGCAACACTTCCTGGTACAATTAAACAATTGATTCAGAATTATTTGAACAAAAATGTAGTTCAAATAAGCGCTAGTATGGAAACTGTTGGAAACGAAGGAATTGACCACGAATATATTGTTGTTGATCCGATTGAAAAACTAGAAGTTTTAATGCATTTCTTGAATTCTAGAGATGGAGAAAGAGGAATTATTTTCTGTAAAACTAAAGCTGCCGTAAATAAATTAGCCAAAAATCTAGCCATCAATAAATTCTCTTCTGGAGCGCTTCACGGTAGTTTAACGCAAGGAATTCGTGATAGAATTATGGAGCAATTTCGTGAAGGGCATATTAATATTTTAGTAGCAACCGATTTGGCTGCTAGAGGAATAGACGTTAAAGAAATCTCGTATGTAATTAACTATCACCTTCCTGATACGTACGAAAACTACGTTCACCGAAGCGGAAGAACGGCAAGGGCAGGGGCAAAAGGACTTTCTCTAACGGTTCTACAGCAAGAAGAAGTTTTTGAAATTGCTGATTTTGAAAGAGAATTAGGCATCAAATTTTCTGAATTCAAAAAACCTTCAGCAGCAAGTTTGGAAGAAAACAATATGCTTTTATGGGCTAAACAAATCTTCAAAACAAAACCAAACCACGAACTTTCGCAGGAACAGAAAACACGTGTGAAAACCATTTTTCACCATTTGACAAAAGAAGAACTAATAGAGAAGTTAATGGCCAATTATATTTTGCAAAACAAAATCGATATAGTTGAAAAACCTGTTAAAAAATTCAAAAAGTAATAAATATGACAATTGTCATTGCATATTAAAGTTGTATATTTATAAGGAATTATTTTATAATCCTACTTAATACAACATATATGAAAATAGTCATTATTGGAGGTGGATTTGCAGGACTTAATCTAGCGAAAGAGCTTGTAAATCAGCCTCAAATACAAGTAACACTTGTAGACAAGAATAATTATAACTTTTTCCCTCCACTTATATATCAGGTTGCAACAGCATTTTTAGAACCATCGAGCATTAGTTATCCTTTTAGAAAATTCTTTGCCGGAAAGAAAAATCTGCAATTTCGCTTAGGCGAACTCTTATCTGTTTCTCCTGCTGAAAAGAAAATCACTTTAAGCAACGGAGAATTAGAATACGATTATCTAGTTTTTGCAACTGGAGCAGAAACCAGTTATTTTGGCATGGAAAACGTTATGAAGAATGCCATTCCGATGAAAACCTTAAATGATGCCATCGAAATGCGTAACACACTTCTTAAAAACTTAGAAAAAGCTGCCATTTGCAAAGACATGCGTAAAAGACGTAAACTATTAACTATTGTAGTTGCTGGCGGCGGACCAACAGGAGTAGAAGTTTCTGGAATGTTTGCCGAAATGAGAAAAAGTATTCTTTTAAAAGAATATCCAGAATTGGATACCTCTGCAAGTAACGTTTATTTAGTTGATGGAGGAGACGCTCTTTTGTCTCCAATGAGTAAAGATTCTCAAAAAGATACGTTAGAAGCACTTACAAAATTAGGCGTGGTAGTAAAACTAAATACTAAAGTTGTTGATTATGTTGATGATACTGTACTATTCGAAAATGGAGAAACTATAAAAACCAAAAACTTAATCTGGGCTGCTGGAGTATCTGCTAAAATATTTGAAGGAATTCCAAAAGAGAGCTATGGACGCGGCAGGCGTATGGCGACAGATCAATACAACAAAGTAAATGGTGTCGATAATATTTATGCTATTGGTGATACAGCAATTTTAGCTGGCGATAAAAATTTCCCAGACGGGCATCCTCAAGTAGCGCAAGTTGCTATTCAGCAAGGATTAAACTTGGCAAAAAACTTTAAAGCAATGGTTGAGAACAAATCTCTTAAACCTTTTGCTTATAATGATAAAGGTTCGATGGCAATTATCGGAAGAGCAAAGGCCGTTGTAGATTTACCAAGTCCAAAATGGCATTTTAAAGGATTTTTCGCTTGGATTATCTGGTTATTTGTTCACTTAATTTCATTAATAACGTATCGTAACAGATTAAATACATTCTGGAATTGGATGGTTGCTTATTTCGCAAAAGATCAATCGCTTAGAATGATCATTAGACCAGAAAAAAGACAGCAAAGCTAAAGAAATTAAATCTCAATTTTTTAAATTCCAAATTCCAAAATTGGATTGTCTTAAATACTAAAAAGGCAAAATCATATGATTTTGCCTTTTTTATTTGAATTTGGGATTATAATATTAGAATTTAAAAAAATTATTCTGCTGTCGTTGGATCAATTATTCCTGTAACTTGATTTACGGCGTTGGCAGGAAAACCGCCTAGTTTAGCGTGTTCATAAACCATTTCTTCATTTGGCGCGATGTAAATGCAATAAAGTTTATCGTTTGTAATATAACTGTTTACCCACTGAATTTGTGTTCCTAGTTGATTAAGCACGCCGCAGGAAGCCTGTGAAATACTTTTTAATTGGTCGGATGTAAGTTTACCAGCATTTGGGATTTCTCTTTCAATAACATATTTCGGCATAGCATTTCGAAATTTATTCCTACTCATGTGGCTTTTCGGTTTCGCCCCGTTTTTTAAATGGTATCTGGATTCCATTCCATTTTATGCTATATAAAATTAATGAAATAAAAGCGTAAAAACAATCAGTATTTACTGATATCCAAATACTTAAAAACACAATTAATGACCCGAAACAATAGTATCATCAGCAGATAATTCCACTTTTTGTTTAATAAAACGTTTTCCGATATTTAAGATTATAAAAGCTGTAATTGTCGTAGTTGTCATAATCGCGACCATTGGCGTAACAGAATCTTTAACAAAAACACCTACTGCAAACGAAGCCAATGCACCAATTCCTAATTGAATAGCGCCCATTAACGCAGAAGCACTTCCGGTATTTTTAGCAAAAGGGGCAAGCGTTAATCCTGCTGTGTTTGGATTTGAAATTCCTAAACAAGCTAGAAATAAGAATAACATTCCGATGGTTTGATACAATCCTAAAAGATCATTTAGAGCCAAAGTCAAGAATACGATACTTATGACCGATTGCGAAATCAAAGCTCCGTAAATCATTTGTTCGCTAGAAAATCGTTTCAACAACATAGAATTCAACTGACTAGACCCAATAAAACTCACAGACATTAGCGCAAAAATCCACCCATACGTTTTAGCATCCACTTTATAAATATCCATAAAAACTAGAGGCGAGGCCGCTACATAAGAAAACAGTCCAGAAAATGCGACCGCTCCAGTAAAAGCGTAAGTATAAAATTGAGGCTCTTTTAAAACCAATAGAAAATTGGACACAATAGGTTTTGGCTTTAGCGAAATTGAAGTATCTGGTTTATAAGTATCTGGAAGTCCAAATTGTGAGGCAGCTAAAATCACGATTCCCATACACATCAAAATAAAAAACACAGCATGCCAACCTAAATCTTCTGTAACGTAACCGCCAATAGTTGGCGCCAACATTGGAGAAAGTCCAACAACAAGCATTAAAAGCGAAAATACTTTTGGTATATCTTTTACAGGAAATAAATCACGAACCATGGCTACAGAAGCTACAGTTGCAGCACAACTTCCGATGGCTTGAATAAAACGAAGAAATATAAAAGCGTCAATATCAGCTACGTAAATGCATCCTAACGAAGCAAGAATATAGACTAAAAGTCCAATAAATAAAGGTCTTTTACGTCCAAAGCGATCTAATAAAGGTCCATAAAGTAATTGTCCGGCAGATATTCCAATAAAATAACTCGATAAACTCATCGAAACTTTTGCAACACTTGTATTTAAATCTTTTGCAATACCCGAGAAACCAGGCAGGTACATATCAATAGAAAAAGGACCTAGAGCAGTTAAAGATCCTAGAATTAGGATCGACTGAATATATTTTTTTGTTGTCATTATCTTAAAAAACGGCTTATAATTTTTTGCAAAGGTAAAGATTTCATACCTTGTTATATAACTTAAAGAAGTTTATAACAATAAATTAAAGTAATTGCCAACATTATCTAGTGTAACTATTTATTAATCTTTAAATTAGAAAAATTATGAAAAAGTACCTTTTATTAGTAGCAGTTTTATGCTCATCAATTTCGTTTGCACAAACCATTACATCTAAACAAGAAGAAGCTAGTGTCGCACAATATGAACTTCTGAAAAAAGTTAACCAATATTATCCAGATATTACATTAAGCAAATCGGTCACGAATTTTTATGCAGATGGAAATATCATTGACTCGCAACAAGATTTTGATTTACGTGGCACAAAATTCTCAAGTTATAAACTAGGAATTGAGCCAGGAAATAAAAAAGTAAAGTTTGATTACACATCCAGTGAAACCGGCCACGTATATGGTGACGTTACCATTTTTAATGGAAATGCACTGAGAACAACTTTTAATGAAAAAACGAATCAAATTGATGTATCGTTAAACGGAAAATCGGTTTATTTGAAAAAACTATAATTTTTAAGAAACTTCCAAAAAGCATCACAATTTTGTGATGCTTTTTTGGTTTATATTTGATTCAGATTTTAATAAAACAAACTACAATGAAAAAATTTCTTTTCCTGGCATTTATAATTTCATTACAATCATTTGCTCAACAGAATAAATTCTCAGGAACTTGGGGAAATCAAAAATGTAAAGACTGCAAGAAAGAATATATTTTTACGATTACGATTGCTCAGTCCAATTATAAGATTTTCGGAACCGCTGAAGTTACAAGCGAATATAAAGAATTAAATTCTGGAATTCTGGAAGTTACTGGACATGTGTATCCGCATGGTGATAAAGCGCAAATAAAATTTAAAGATAAAAACGGAAATACATCGAGCGCTGTTTTGTTTGTAGAAGATTCGGTAATTCAATTCAATAAAAATGGCGGAGGCGATATTGTACCAAAAGAGATGATTTTGAATAAACTATATGAATAAGCTCCTTCTCAGAGCTTATTCAATTTGACCTATAATTTATATTATGTAAAATAGAATATTTCAGAAACCGTCCTACCAATGTTTTTACGGGACTTTTAATTAGAATCAGTTTTATTCTTTAAAAACTCACAACCTTTACTTCTCTACGATCAATTCCAAAAAATGAATTTAGAATACAGAAATATTTAACCTTTAAAAATGCGCTCTACGACTTTTATTATTGAAAAATTATAAATATTAAAAAATCAGCTCATTTAAAAATCATTTTCAGTTCAGTTCTAATCGTCCATAAATACGTTATACGGTTTTTGTTTTAAAAAATCCTCAAATATTGAAAATTTAGACTTGATTTCAGATCGACTATAAATACGCTGTATGATTTTTATTTTAAATAATTCTCAAATATCGAAAATTTAGACTTCATCAAAGATGATCCATAATTGTGCAGTACGACTTTTAATTTTAAAAATTTCTAAATATTATAAATTCAGTTTCGTATAAATGCGCTGTATAGTTTTCAATTTAAAATATTCTCAAATATTGAAAATTTGATTAGCCATATAATTGACTGTGTATTTTCGATAAATAAAAAATTATTTTTTATAATCAGAAATATTAGAATTTTCAAAACATAAAAACTTTTACAAGTCTTATTATTATTATCTTTTAACATTTCTTTAAAATAGTTAGTTTCTAGTAAAGAACTTTCATTGTAAGACTTTATTTTACTATTTTTACATTCGATACTTTAAAAATAAATTATCACATATATGAATACAGTTGCTGAACATATTGCAGATTTTTTAAAAGAATACAAACCGTTTGATAATTTAACTTTCCAGGAATTATCAGATATTGCTACGAATATTCGTGTCATTAATTTAGAAAAACATGCAGTATTATTTCAAAATAACGATCCGCTTCATGAAAACTTTTATGTTGTAGCTTCCGGTGTCATTAATCTAACGACTATTGCAGACGCAGAAGAAACCATTATAAATAAATGTCATGAAGGCGATATTTTTGGTTTACGCCCGTTTTTTGCTAAAAACAACTACATGATGACGGCTAAAGCACGTGAGGAAAGTATTGTATATGCTATCCCAATCGCTGTTTTTAGACCTTTTGTGGCTAACAATTCAGATGTTTTAAACTTTTTACTAGAGAGTTTCGCAGTAAATTCACGTCACACCAAAGACAGCATGAGTTCTAATGGTAAACTGGTTTCAGATTCTGATTATATAGACCAACAGACAGAAATGCAATATATTCAGTCACTTAACTATAACAATTCGCCATTAACGACTCAGGCAAATTCTATAATTAAAGATGTTGCGATTCTTATGACAGATTCTATGCTGGACAACATCATTATCTGTGGTGAAAAAAATCATCCAATTGGAATTGTAACCAATGCCGATTTATCTTCAAAAATCGCAACTGGACGCTTTCCTATTACTGAAACCATTGACAAAATCATGTCTTCTCCGGTTGTTACAGTATTAGAAAATGTATCTTTAGCTGAAGCTCAATTACTAATGCTAAAGCACAATGTAACACACTTATGCGTAACTAAGGATGGCACAAGTAAATCTGTAGTGAAAGGAATTATTTCTGAGCACGATCTTATTGTAGCACAAGCTAGTAACCCCGGTGTTTTAATTAAAGAAATTAAGCGTTCTCAACTTCCAAAAGATTTAAAACAAATACGTGATCGCCTATCTGATCTCATTCAGAATTCGATTCAAAAGAATATTCCAATTTCACATGTTAGCAATATTGCAAGTGAAATTAACCTAGCGATTATCAAGAGAGCAGTCGAGCTATCAATTTTAGATTTAGGCTCCCCTCCTGCACGTTTTGCTTGGTTAAGTATTGGAAGTCAAGGACGTAAAGAGCAATTATTACTTACTGATCAAGATAGTATTTTAATTTTTGAAGATGTAACACCTGAGAAATACAGAGAAGTAAAAGATTATTTCTTAAGATTAGCCAAACGCACTACTTCTATACTAGAAAAAGTAGGTTATGATTATTGTCCAAACGGGCATATGGGAAGCAATATGCTTTGGTGTAAATCATTGAGCGACTGGACTAAACAATACAACAGCTGGATGAATACTCCAGGTGAAAATAGTAACGATTTAAGCAGTATTTTCTTTGATTATGAAATCGTTTTTGGAGAACCAAAAATTGAAGAAGCTATAGAAAATGTGATTTTTAAGAATGCAGTCAATAACACTTTATTCTTTGACTTTTTGGGGAACGATGCTTTAAAGAGAAATTCTCCTTTAAGCTTCTTTAAAAAATTCATTGTGGAAGAAGATGGTCCTAATAAGGATAAATTTGATATTAAGACCCGTGCTTTAATGCCATTGATTGATGGTGCTCGTTTATTAATTTTAAATGCCAATATTAAAGGGATTCAGAATACCTATTTGAGATTCAAGCAATTAGCAATTACAGATTCTAAAAATGCTGAAATTTATTTAAGCTGTGCAGAAGCTTTCTTAACTCTCTCTAAATTTAGAACTGTTGAAGGATTAAAAAATGACGACTCTGGCCAATATATTAATTTGAGAGAAATGTCAAAATCTGACAAAGAGAAATTAAAAAATGCACTGTCCCCAATGAAAGACTTAGAGGAACTGATTAAGAGTAAATTTCAATTGACACAATTCTCATAAAACATGCTAGACTGGCTAAAAAACATCAACAAAGACTATCCAGATTTCTGGAAAGACTATTTAACTAAATTCGAAACCAAACCTAATAAGTTTGTTGTTTTATCGACTGAAACTTCTGGCTTAAATCCGGATAAAGATGTTATTTTATCCCTTGGAGCCTTTTCAGTTATTGATGACAGCATCGTTATAAAGGAAAATTTCGAAACCGTTTTATTGCAATACAAATATCTTCAAGACAACGGGCTTTCAAATGAATTTATCATTGAAAGCAAAATGATGAAAATGCCTGAACCTGATGCACTTGAAGCTTTTGTAAACTTTATTGGAAATTCAATTTTAGTTGGACATCATATCAATTTTGATGTTGAAATGCTAAATGCTGCTTTGGAGCGTTTAGATTGTGGACGACTAAAAAACGAAGCTTTAGATGTTGATGTAATGTACAGAAAACTTACAGATATAAATGACAAACAATTTTCGCTGGACGATTTATGCGAAATTTATAAAATTCCAAAAAGCGACAGAAATTCTTCTTCTGAAGATGCATACAGAATCGGGCTTTTATTTTTGAAACTAAAATCTAGATTAGGAATAAAATAGTTTTTTGTTTCAAGTTTGAGGTTTAAAGTTTCAAATTGTTTGACTTAACCGCAAAGCACGCAAAGTTCGCAAAGTTCGCAAAGTTTGCAAAGTTTGCAAAGTTTTTTAGACAAAGCTTTGCGAACTTTGCGTTTTTTTTTTGAGATTTAGTTATTAAAAAACCTTGCGTGCTTTGCGTTAAAATCTAGACAAACAAACTTGAAATCTTCTTTTGTTTCAGGTTTAAAGTTTCAAGTTGTTTGACTTAACCACTAAGCACACAAAGATTTACGCAAAGTTCGCAAAGTTCGCAAAGTATTTTTTTTTCACAGAGCTTTGCGAACTTTGCGTTTATAGTGAGTTTCTAGCATTAAAAAAAACTTGCGTTCTTTGCGTTAATTTTTTTGCAAGCTACATCAACATGAAACATGAAACTTGAAACTTGAAACTTGAAACTTGAGACTTGAGACTTGAGACTTGAAACAAAATTTCAAACCTGAAACAAAAAAAAGCCTCTTAAAATTTAAGAGGCTCTTCTATTATTATATTTTGCTTACGAAATTCTTTCTTTCATAATTTGCTCTACCACTTCTGGGTTTAGCAATGTTGAAGTATCTCCAAAGTTAGAGAAATCTCCTTCTGCAATTTTACGCAAAATTCGACGCATAATTTTTCCTGAACGCGTTTTTGGCAAACCAGATACAAATTGAATTTTATCTAATTTAGCAATTGGCCCAATGTGATCTGCAATATATTGATTGATCTCTTTAGTCAGGTTTTCTTTATTTCTAACTTCTCCAGTTTCTTTCAGAATAACAAAACCATAAAGCGCGTTCCCTTTAATATCATGAGGGAATCCTACAATTGCAGATTCTGCAACTGCTGGATGCTCATTGATTGCATCTTCAATTGGCGCAGTTCCCAAATTATGTCCCGAAACAATTACCACATCATCTACTCTACCTGTAATTCTGTAGTAACCAACTTCGTCTCTTAAAGCTCCGTCTCCTGTAAAATATTTTCCAGGGAAAGCAGAGAAATACGTCTCTTTATAACGTTCGTGATTATTCCAGATTGTTCTAGCAATACCAGGCCATGGGAATTTAACACATAAACTTCCAACTACTTGGTTTCCTTCAATTTCATTGCGCTTTTCATCCATCAAAACTGGCTGAATTCCTGGCAATGGCAAAGTAGCATAAGTTGGCTTCGTTGGTGTTACAAACGCAATTGGCGAAATCATAATTCCTCCAGTTTCTGTCTGCCACCAAGTATCTACAACTGGACATCTCTTGTCTCCTACGTGGTCATTGAACCAGTGCCAAGCCTCTTCGTTGATTGGTTCTCCAACAGAACCAATAACTTTCAGTGATTTTAAAGGGTATTTTTGAATATAATCTAAACTCTCTTTTGCTAACGAACGGATTGCAGTTGGTGCGGTGTAGAATTGTGTAATTTTATGTTTTTCGATGATATCCCAAAAACGGCTAAAATCTGGATAAGAAGGAACTCCTTCAAAAATTACAGTTGTACCTCCATTCAACAACGGTCCGTACAAAATATAAGAGTGACCTGTGATCCACCCGATGTCAGCGGTACACCAGAAAATATCATTATCTTCATAATTGAAAACGTTTTTGAAAGTATAGGCCGTATAGACCATATAACCAGCAGTAGTATGAACCATTCCTTTTGGTTTTCCTGTTGATCCTGAAGTATATAAGATAAATAAAGGATCTTCAGCATCCATAATTTCAGCAACACTATTATCTAGAGCAGCATCTAATAATGGCTGTAACCAAATATCACGGCCTTCTTTCATTTTTACTTCAGTATTAGTTCTTTTCGCAACCAATACTTTTTCTACAGAAGGGCAAGTTTCTAGAGCTTCGTCAACAATTCCTTTTAAGTCAATTGTTTTGTTTCCTCTATAACCTCCATCTGATGTAATTACCATTTTACATTCGCAGTCGTTGATTCTTGCAGAAACTGCCGATGCAGAAAATCCAGCAAAGACAACAGAGTGAATGGCTCCAATTCTAGCACAAGCTAAAACAGCAACAGCCAATTCTGGAATCATTGGCAAATAAACACAAACTCTATCTCCTTTGCGAACACCTTGCTCGCGAAGAACGTTTGCCATTTTTGAAACTCTTTCGTATAATTCGTTATACGTTATATGTAAAGCTTCTTCAGAAGGATCGTTCGGTTCAAAAATTATTGCCGTTTTATCTCCTCTTTTGCTTAAATGTCTATCAATACAGTTTTTGGTAATGTTAACTTTAGCATCTGTAAACCATTTTACTTCAGCTTCAGCCATATTAAAATCAACAACTTTTTCCCACTGTTGGTACCATGTGAAATTCTCCTCAGCTATTTTTCCCCAAAATTTTCTTGGCTCTCTTATTGACTTATTGTAATGTTTAAAATATTGTTCTAAATTTTCAATTTTGTAATAGCTCATCGTTTGTTGAATTTTTTTATAAATGTATTAAATCTGAACGTATTCTTGAAATAATTTAATCTATAAATTTTATCGAAAAAAAACATTTACTCAATAAAATATGATAATTATTTGCATTTGTTTTAAAATTTTAATTTTTAAACAAATTTAGAAAGGGCAAAAAAGGCATAATAAATAGATATTATGCCTTTTTTAATTTAACAAATTTCAATAACAATTAATTTTTTTGTGAACCGCACTGCTAGACTTTTGTCTATTTTGAAAATAGCAGCATCATTATTAATTAAAACAGAAATTTCAACAAGTATATTTTTATTAAAACATACCCCATTATAGGGATCCGCTTCACTTAACTCACTTACTCAAGTTAAGTGAATGCAATATGCATCTATATCTATTATCTTAATAAGTGCTTACTAATTCAAAATATTACAAATCATTGATACAGTGCAAATCCCGCAAAATCGAATTCTGCGGGAATTCCCATTTTTTTTTTAATTATCCAATTTTTTTCATTGCTGTCATAGACTCTCTCAACCAAGCTCCTACTTCTTCGATAGGATGTTGACGAATTTCTTTATTTACCGCGATAAGTACTGCATTGTCTACTCCGTTAGAAGTTGAAAATGGTTTTCCGATAATGTTAGTTTCTACTTTTTTCATGAACTCAGTCAATAATGGCTTACATGCATGATCAAATAGGTAACATCCGTACTCAGCAGTATCAGAAATTACACGGTTCATTTCGAATAATTTCTTTCTTGCAATTGTGTTTGCAATTAATGGCAATTCGTGTAAAGACTCATAGTACGCAGACTCTTCAATTATTCCTGCTTCTGTCATAGTTTCAAAAGCTAATTCAACACCAGCTTTTACCATTGCAATCATTAACACTCCATTATCAAAATATTCTTGCTCAGAGATTGGAGCTTCTTGTGGAGCTGTTTTTTCGAAGTTAGTTTCTCCTGTTGCAGCTCTCCATTTCAATAAATTTACATCATCATTAGCCCAGTCAGCCATCATCGTTCTAGAGAATTCTCCAGAAATGATATCGTCTTGGTGTTTTTGGAATAATGGACGCATGATATCTTTCAATTCTTCAGCTAATTCGTAAGCTTCGATTTTTGAAGGATTATTCAAACGATCCATCATATTTGTAATACCACCGTGTTTCAAAGCCTCAGTAATAGTTTCCCATCCGTATTGGATTAACTTAGAAGCGTAAGCAGCATCGATTCCTTTTTCAACCATTTTATCGAAACACAAAATAGATCCCGTTTGCAATAATCCACAAAGAATTGTTTGCTCACCCATTAAATCTGATTTTACTTCAGCTACGAAAGATGATCTTAAAACTCCTGCTCTGTGACCTCCTGTTGCTACAGCGTATGCTTTTGCTTGATCTAAACCAAATCCGTTTGGATCATTTTCTGGGTGAACAGCGATAAGAGTTGGAACTCCAAATCCTCTTTTGTATTCTTCACGAACCTCAGAACCTGGACATTTAGGAGCGCACATAATAACAGTAATGTCTTTACGAACTTGCATTCCTTCTTCAACAATGTTGAATCCGTGAGAATAAGACAAAGTAGAACCTTGTTTCATTAATGGCATAATAGCATTTACCACAGCGGTGTGTTGTTTGTCTGGTGTAAGGTTACAAACCAAATCTGCAGTTGGGATCAATTCTTCGTAAGTTCCTACATTGAAACCATTTTCAGTTGCATTTTTATAAGAAGCTCTTTTTTCTGCAATTGCATCTGCACGTAATGCATAAGAAATATCTAAACCAGAATCTCTCATGTTTAAACCTTGATTCAAACCTTGTGCCCCACAACCAACAATTACAACTTTTTTTCCAGCCAATGCTGCAATTCCGTCTGCAAATTCTGATTGCTCCATAAATTCACAAACTCCTAATTGTTCTAATTGTAATCTAAGTGGTAATGTATTGAAATAATTTGCCATTTTTGTTTTAATATTTAATGAAATGAAATTTAATAATTGATTATATATAACTAAGATTGTATTATTTGAATGATTCTAACAAAGTTGAAATTTCCATTTTTTGTTTAGAAACTGATATTCTTCCAGAACGTACAAACTGCATAATTCCGTATGGTTTGAATTTTTCGTATAATTCTTCAATTTCAGAACGTCTTCCTGATTTTGAAATCACGAAGAAATCACGAGAAACCGTTACAATTGTAGACTGGCTTTCTTTAATAATATTCTGAATTTGCTTCTCGTCGAATAACAAACTTGAAGCAATTTTGAATAAAGCATTTTCTAAGAAAATAGTTTCTTCATCTGTATGATAAAATGCTTTTATAACCTCGATTTGTTTTTCAATTTGTCCCACAATATTCTGAACCCATTTCTCTGTCGTATTTACTACGATGATAAATCTTGAAACATTCTCTATTTCTGATTCTGAAACATTTAGACTTAATATATTAATGTGGCGCTTTAAGAATATTCCAGATATTCTATTTAATAAACCCACGTTATTTTCTGAGTATACCGATATGGTAAATGTTTTATCTTCCATTTTGTTTTTTAGTTTTATTTGTTTCAAGTTTCAGGTTTCAAGTTCTGCTGAGAACGTGAAACTTTAAACTTGAAACATGAAACTTTTTCTTAACTTAATCTAATTTCTGATACACAAGCTCCTGTTGGAATCATTGGGAAAACGTTGTTTTCTTTTTCGACTACAACTTCTAAGAAATAAGAATCTTTTGAAGCCAGCATTTCTGCGACCGCTGCATCTAGATCTTCTCTTTGCGTAACTTTTTTAGACTTGATATGATATCCTTCTGCAATTGCAATGAAATTTGGATTAATCATTCTAGTTGAAGCATATCTATTATCAAAGAATAATTCCTGCCATTGGCGAACCATTCCTAAGAACTCGTTATTTAAAACCACAATTTTTACCGGAACTTCCGTTTGGAAAATCGTTCCAAGTTCCTGAATTGTCATCTGGAAACCTCCATCACCAATAATCGCTACTACTTCACGCTCTGGTTTTCCCATTTTAGCTCCAATTGCAGCTGGCAATGCAAATCCCATAGTTCCTAAACCTCCTGAAGTAATGTTACTTTTTGTTGAATTGAATTTTGCATAACGACAGGCAAACATTTGGTGCTGACCAACATCTGAAACGATAATCGCATCACCATTTGAATGTTTGTTGATCATTTCAATAGTTTCCCCCATTGAAATTCCTTTACCATTCGTTGGATTCAATTCTTCTTTTATAACAGAATCAAATTCTACTTTACTTAACTCTTTAAATTCGTTAAGCCAAGAATCGTGAGATTTTGCATCCAATAATGGCAATAAAGCAGCTAAAGATTCTTTTACATCTCCTAAAACAGCAACTTCTGTTTTAACGTTTTTGTCAACCTCCGCTGGATCAATCTCAAAATGAACCACTTTTGCCTGTTTTGCATAAGTATTCAAATTACCAGTAACACGATCATCAAAACGCATTCCGAAAGCAATTAAAACATCACATTCGTTTGTCAATAAATTTGGCGCATAATTTCCGTGCATTCCAAGCATCCCAACATTCAAAGGATGATCTGTTGGTAAAGCCGAAAGTCCTAAAATTGTCCATGCAGACGGAATTCCAGATTTTTCGATTACTGCTTTAAATTCTGCTTCGGCTTGACCTAAAATAATTCCTTGTCCGAAAACAATAAGCGGCTTTTTTGCACTATTGATTAAAGCTGCAGCTTCGGCAACTTTATCCAAGTTCAATTTTGGAACTGGAACATAACTTCTAATTCCTGTACATTTTTCATAACTAAATTCGAACTCATCAAATTGAGCGTTTTTAGTAATATCAACCAATACTGGCCCTGGACGACCAGAGCGAGCAATGTAAAATGCTTTTGCAATAATTTCAGGAATTTGAGAAGCTTCTGTTACCTGAAAGTTCCATTTGGTAACCGGAGTTGAGATTCCGATAATATCTGTTTCCTGAAATGCGTCAGACCCTAATAGATGTCTTCCCACCTGCCCTGTAATACAAACCAACGGTGTTGAATCGATTTGAGCATCTGCGATACCAGTAACTAAATTTGTAGCTCCTGGCCCAGAAGTAGCAATTGCCACTCCTACTTTTCCTGTAGCTCTCGCATAACCTTGAGCTGCATGCGTTGCACCTTGTTCGTGACGTACTAAAACGTGGTGCAATTGATCTTGAAATTTATATAATTCGTCGTAAACAGGCATTATAGCTCCACCTGGATAACCATAAATTAAATCTACTCCTTCTGCTAATAAACATCTTATAACGGCTTCTGCCCCTGATATTTTCATAGTATATTGTTTTTCAAAAGTCAAACTTCAATTTTAAATTTTATTGATATTGAAGTTTGCTTTTTGATTTTGTTATTTTTAAAATTAATTGTCGGTTACACATCCTGTTGATGCACTTGAAACCGATCTAGCGTATTTAAGTAAAACCCCTCTGTCAACTTTTAATTTCGGCTGAACCCAAGCCGCTTTTCTTGCTGCAAATTCTTCGTCAGATATCTTCAGATCGATTGTATTTTTCACAGCGTCGATAGCGATTAAATCTCCATCTTTTACTAGTGCAATACCACCGCCGTCATATGCTTCTGGTGTAACGTGACCTACCACGAAACCGTGCGAACCGCCCGAGAATCTACCGTCTGTAATTAGTGCACAACTGCTACCTAATCCAGCTCCGATAATGGCAGATGTAGGTTTTAGCATTTCAGGCATTCCCGGACCACCTTTTGGTCCACAACCTCTAATGACGACTACATTACCTGGTTTAATTTTTCCGGCTTGAAGACCTGGAATTACTTCAAATTCACCTTCAAATACAACAGCTGGTCCTTCGAAATATTCTCCTTCTTTACCACTGATTTTTGCTACAGCACCTTCAGAAGCAAGATTTCCGTATAAAACTTGGATATTTCCTGTTGGTTTTAACGCTTTTTGAATTTCATGAATTACTTCTTGTCCGTCTTGTAAATCTGGAGTCGAAGCTAAGTTTTCTGCAACTGTTTTTCCTGTTACTGTTAAACAATCTCCGTGAATAAGTCCTACTTTAAGCAAGTATTTCATAACGGCAGGAATACCTCCTACTTCATGAATATCTTCCATCATGTACTTACCGCTTGGCTTCATGTCTGCTAGTACTGGAGTTCTATCGTTAATAGCTTGGAAATCATCTAAAGTGATTGTAATTCCAACTGAATGCGCCATTGCAATTAAGTGCATAACCGCATTCGTAGAACCTCCTAAAACTGCTACGATTGTGATAGCATTTTCAAAAGCCTTACGAGTCATAATGTCTCTTGGCTTGATATCTTTTTCTAGTAATATTTTGATTGCTTTTCCTGCCTCATAACATTCGTCTCTTTTCTCTTGGCTCAAAGCAGGATTAGATGAACTGTACGGCATACTCATACCTAATGCTTCAATTGCAGAAGACATAGTATTTGCAGTATACATACCACCACAAGCACCAGCTCCTGGACAAGCGTTTTGAATTACACCTTTAAAATCTTCTGGAGTGATTTCGCCTTTTACTTTTTTTCCTAAAGCTTCAAAAGCAGAAACGATATTTAGAGACTCACCTTTCCATTTTCCTGAATGGATAGAACCTCCATAAACCATCATTGACGGACGATTCAATCTTCCCATTGCGATTAACGCACCAGGCATATTTTTATCACAACCAGGAATTGCGATAATACTGTCGTACCATTGCGCTCCCGCAACAGTTTCGATAGAATCTGCAATTACATCACGAGAAACTAGTGAGTAACGCATTCCTTCAGTTCCGTTAGAAATACCGTCACTGACACCAATGGTATTAAAAATAAGTCCGACAAGATCTGCATCCCAAACACCTTTTTTAACATCTTTTGCTAAATCGTTCAAGTGCATGTTACAAGTGTTACCATCGTAACCCATGCTCACAATACCAACTTGTGCTTTCTTTAAATCTTCCTCAGTTAAACCAATTCCGTACAACATCGCTTGCGCCGCTGGCTGTGTTTGATCTTGTGTGATGGTCTTGCTGTACTTATTTAATTCCATTATTGTTTATTTATTTTTTAATTTTTTGTTCAAAAAAAAACCTTCCAAGTATTTGGAAGGTTTGTAATATAGTCTTTCAATTATATTTATAACATTCCCGATGCAGATGTGTGAATCACATTGACAACAACGACAGAAGTAATAATAATTGAGATTTGCATCCTTTAATTTTTTAGTGTTACAAAAGTAAATAAACTTCAGGAACTAAAAAAATAAAATCTCAACATTTACGATACTTCTTGTTATTATATTCACATTTTAACAAAAAATATTAAACAATTGTAGATTGTCCAATACTAACATTGTCATTATTAAAATACAGCAAATCGTCTTTGCTGAAAATAAAATTAGAAACGAACTCTCCTACTTCGTTTGTTCCGAATTTTGAGTCTGGTTTTAAATCAACTGTAACTACCTTGTATTCAATTGCTTTTTCTACCGCTTTAAAGATTACATGAGCTTCTTTAGTTAATCCAAAATGCTCTAACAAAAGAGCTGCTGCTAAAATTGAAGCAATTGGATTTGCAATATTTTTTCCTTTTGCTTGCGGATATGATCCGTGAATTGGTTCAAACAAAGCATTTTTTTCTCCTAAAGATACTGATGGCAATAAACCAATAGATCCTGTAATTACACTCGCTTCATCAGATAAAATATCTCCAAACAAATTTTCAGTTAAAATCACATCAAATTGTTTAGGATTTAAAATCAACTGCATTGCTGCATTATCCACAAATAAGAAATCAAGTTTAACATCTGGATACTCTTCGCTCACTTTCTGAACTACTTTTCTCCATAATCTTGACGTTTCCAAAACATTTGCTTTATCTACCATAGTTAACTTTTTGCGACGTTTTTGTGCCGATTTAAAAGCTAAATGTGCAATTCTAGTAATTTCTTCTTCCGAATATTCACATAAATCAGAAGCATGTGTTCCTTCTTCATTAAGTGTTTTTTCTCCAAAATAAGCACCACCAGTTAATTCTCTAAAAATGATAAAATCAGCTCCTTCAATGATTTCTCTTTTTAAAGGAGAAGATTCTATTAAGGCTTTATAAGGTTTTATAGGACGGATATTAGCAAACAATCCTAATTCTTTTCGCAGTTTTAATAATCCTTGTTCTGGACGAACCTTTGCGTTTGGGTTATTATCGTATTTAGGATCTCCAATTGCTCCAAGCAAAACTGCATCTGTGTTCAGACAAAGATTCAGAGTTTGCTCTGGTAACGGATTTCCTGTTTTATCGATAGCAACCGCTCCCATCAGCGCTTCTTCAAAAACAAATTCATGATTATACACTTCGCCAATGGCGTACAAAGCTTTCTTAGCTTGTAAAATTACTTCAGGCCCAATTCCATCTCCTGGTAAAACTGCAATTTTTAAATTCATAATCTCTCGCTCTTTATGTCTTTAAATCCTTATTGTTCCTAGTTTATTTTTGAAATATTAACTTCTAATTAATTCACCTTCTATTTTAGAAGCTTCTATAATTTGATGGATATCTGCGTCTACAACTTCTTTTTTAATGTCAGCGAATTTCAAGAATTCGATGTAAACGATATCTAATTGTGTTTTTGTTAATTCGTAACCTACTTTTTTAGCACGGTAAGCTAAAGCTGCTCTTCCGCTTCTAGCAGTTAAAATGATTGAAGATTCATTTACACCCACATCCAACGGATCCATGATCTCGTAAGTTGCTCTGTTTTTGATTACACCATCTTGGTGAATTCCAGAACTGTGTGCAAATGCATTTGCTCCAACAATCGCTTTATTAGGCTGTACAATCATTCCCATACTTTCAGAAACTAAACGGCTCATTTCGTTTAATTCTCTTGTATTGATGTTTGTGTCTAAATTTAAGTAAGGGTGTTGTTTGAAAATCATTACCACTTCTTCAAGTGCAGTGTTTCCTGCTCTTTCTCCAATACCATTAATAGTACATTCTATTTGTCTTGCTCCATTTATAGCTCCTGCGATTGAGTTTGCAGTTGCCATACCTAGATCATTATGACAGTGGCATGAAAGGATTACGTTTTCGATTCCTTTTACGTTTTCTTTTAAGTATTTGATTTTTGCTCCATACTCTTCTGGAAGACAATATCCAGTAGTATCAGGAATATTCAAAACCGTTGCACCAGATTTGATAACTTCTTCACAAACTTTAGCCAAGAACGCATTATCAGTTCTTCCTGCATCTTCAGCGTAGAATTCAACATCTTCTACATATGATTTTGCATGAGATACCGCAAATTTCGCTCTTGCAATAATATCTTCAGGCGTAGTATTTAATTTGTGGAGTATATGAGATTCTGAGGTTCCGATTCCAGTATGGATTCTAGGTTTCTTAGCGTGCTTTAAGGCAGCTGCCGCAACATCAATGTCATTTTTTACGGCTCTTGTCAATCCGCAGACGGTTGCATTTTCTACAATTTTACAAATCTCAGAGACCGATAAAAAATCGCCTGGACTTGACACTGGGAAGCCTGCTTCGATAATGTCAACTCCCATTTTGTCTAGTCGTTCTGCGATAACTAATTTTTGTTTAGTATCTAACTTACATCCTGGAACTTGTTCACCATCTCGCAATGTGGTGTCAAAAATTTGAACTTTCTCTCTATTCATATTCATTTATTTAATGTAATTTCACATCTTGATAACAAATATATATTGTACTATTACAGTATGAAATTCATTTTAATGAAATTATACTGTTTATAAAACGATTTATCATGTATTAACTAACTTATAATCAATAAGTTGTATTATTATTTTTTACAATGGCTAACCATCAAAAAGATTTCTTATTTGTTCTAATCAAATCACTTTCGAAATCAGAAAAAAGGCAGTTTAAAATTTTTGCAAGCCGATTAGAAACGAGTTCAAACACAAAATTTATCGAATTATTCAACATTTTAGATAAATCAGAAGCTTATGATGAAAAACTCATTCTTAAAAGTGGTATTATCCAAAAAGTGCAGTTATCTAACTTAAAATCATACTTATACAAACAAATTTTAGTTAGCATAAGACTAAATATTCCTAGCCAGAACATTCGTTATCAGCTTCGAGAACAAATGGATTTTGCTGTTATCCTATATAATAAAGGATTATACAAGCAGAGTTTAAAAATTTTAGACAAAACCAAACAGCAGGCTCTTGATAATGATGAAAAATATATGGCGTATGAAATTGTAGAATTCGAAAAACTAATCGAATCGCAATATATTACACGAAGTATTCAAGGTCGTGCAGACGAATTAGTGGTTCAGGCAAAAGAATTAAATTATAGAAATACAATTTCCAGCAAACTTTCAAACTTATCGCTTCAGTTGTATGGAATTATGCTGAAAACCGGTTACGTAAAAAGTGATGCCGAATACAAATATATCGACGACTATTTCAACAGACATATTGCTAAGCTTGACGAAAGTAAATTTGGCTTTCGAGAAAAGTATTGGTTTTACAATGCCAATTTGTGGCGAAGCTTCTTAGTTCAGGATTTCTTGGCTAGTTATAAATTTGCTTATAAATGGGTGCAGCTTTTCTATGATAATCCGAATATGATTTATCTAAATCCCGTGTTTTTCTTAAAGGGGAATCATTATTTCTTGGAATCACTTTATATGTTGAAATATACGTCAAATTTTAAGAAGTATTTGAACCTTCTGGAAGAAACTATTGCTGATCCTAAATTTCCTGTAAACGATAATCTTGCTTCTTTATCATTCTTATATGTATACAACAATAAATTAAATCTACATATTTTAGAAGGTACTTTCGCAGAAAGCGAATATTTGATACCTGAAATTCTAAATAAACTGAAATTACATAGTGAGCATCTTGACGAACATCACGAAATGTTGTTTTTCTATAAAATTGCTTCTATTTATTTTGGTAACGAAAAATACAATGAGTGTATTAATTATTTAGATAAAATCATCAATAATAAAAACTTGACCATGCGTGAAGATTTAATGTGTTTTGCGAGATTATTGTCTCTTATTGCGCATTACGAGATTGGAAAAGATTATTATCTAGAAAACCATTTAAAGAGCACGTATAAGTTTTTACTAAAAATGAATGACTTACACGAAGTTCAAAAGGAAATTATTAAGTTTTTAAGAAACTTAAATAATTTTTATCCTGCTGATATTAAGAAGGAATTCAAGAAAATGCATACTCGTTTCGTTGAACTTGAAAAGAATACATACGAAAAGAGAGCTTTTCTTTATTTAGATATTATTTCATGGCTAGAAAGTAAAATTGAAAATAGAAAGATTGCTGATATTATTAAGGAGAAAGCGAAACTTAATAATCGTTAGGTTTTAAATTCCAATTTTTAAAATTGCTTCGCCTGTTCGCTATCGCTCGGGTCCAAATTCCAATAAAAAAAGCCTTGAAAATTCAAGGCTTTTTTTTGTCATTTCGAGGAAGGAGAAATCTTCACGAGTAGCTCGACAAAGATTGTTGATTTTCTTTGCGGAGTTTCTTACGGAGATTTCTCCTTCGTCGAAATGACAAAACTGTACTAAAACTATAGTAAAAAACAAACCCGAAAGGTTTTTAAAACCTGTCGGGTTTACTATAATTATAAAACTCCAGATTGGAATTTGGAATTTAAATGTTGGAATTTATTTAAAAAGTTATTCCACAATATTAGAAGTCGTCACATAGAAATCTTTATCAACTTCTAACTTTCTGTCTTCGTTTGTTGTTTTAACTGACTGCCATTCTGTTGTTGGTTTCAACCAAGTTTCAACTCCATTTAATTTCACTCTTATAGGCATATCGAATTTCGATACACAGTTTGTCCAGTGATATCCGAAAGTTCCATTTTTAAACATATATTCAAAAACTGGAATCTGCGTTGTAGTTAAATATTGCGCAAAAACTCTGTTGAAATTGATTCCAGACTGCTCATTAATGTAATCTTGAATTTGCTTTCCTGTTACCGTTTGATGATAAAAAGTTTTATTCATACCTCTTAAAATCGATTTCCATTTTGCATCATCATTAATAACCTGACGAATCATATGAAGCATTGTTGCTCCTTTTGGATACATATCTCCAGATCCTTCATTGTTTACATCATAATGTCCGATAATTGGGATATCATTTTTAATATTTTTTCTGCATCCAATTACATATTCAGCTCCGGCTTCTTTTCCATAATAATATTCTACAAAAAGACTTTCAGAATAATTCGTAAAACTCTCATGAACCCACATATCAGCAATATCTTTGTAGGTAATGTTATTTGCATACCATTCGTGGCCAGACTCGTGGATAATAATAAAATCAAATTTTAATCCCCAACCTGTACCGCTTAAATCACGTCCTAAATAACCGTTTTTGTATTGGTTGCCGTATGTAACAGAACTTTGGTGCTCCATTCCTAAATACGGAACTTCAACCAATTTATAACTGTCTTCGTACCAAGGATAAGGTCCGAACCAGCTTTCAAAAGCTTTCAGCATTTTTGGAGCATCTTTAAACTGTTCTTTTGCTAAAGCCAGATTGTCTTTCAATACATAATAATTACAATCTAAATTTCCTTTTTCTCCTTTAAATACTTCAGAGAAATTAACGTAATCTCCAATATTGATGTTCACACCATAATTATTGATCGGATTAGAAACATACCAATTGAATGTTTTCGTCCCATCTTTTTCTTTTTTGACGCTTTTTAGTCTACCGTTTGAAACTTCAGTTAAGTCACCAGGAACATTCACACTGATTAACATATTCTCTACTTCATCGTACATATGGTCTTTGCATGGCCACCAAACGCTCGCTCCTAAACCTTGGCAAGATGTCGCGATAAAATCTTTTCCGTTTTTATCTTTTTTCCAAGAAAAACCACCATCCCAAGGAGCTCTAACTGCTTCTTTTGGTTTTCCTTCAAAGAAAACCACGATTTCTTTTACATCTCCCACTTTTTGCTTTTCTGTCAAAGTAATAAAGAAAGCATTTCCATCTCTCTCAAATTTTACATTTTTACCATTCTGAGTTACTTTTGTAATATTCATTGGTTCCTGTAAATCAATCTGCATGCGATTGTTTTCTGTTAAAACAGTATAACGAACTGTATTTGATCCTGAAATAAACTTTTCAGCAGGTTTAACCTTTACATCAAGGTGATAATATTTTAAATCCCACCAGGCTCTTTCTTTTGTAATGCTTCCGCGTAAAGTATCCTGATGTGTAAAAACTGTTTCTGACTTATTTAAAAGTCCCTGAGCATTGGCAGTAAAACCAATTAGAAAAGCAGTAAAAATGCTTCCAAAGTAATTTTTCATTGGTTAGAATTATAAAATAAATAAAGTATTCGAACTTAATCTGCAACAAATGTAAACATTCGAATTAAGTTTTCTAAAATTTTATGATTTCTCTATAAAATCAAACCCAATAAATTAAAAATCTATTGGGTTTAGGTGTTTATTCTTAAAAAAATCTAATTGCTAATATTAGATTCAATTACATAAAAGTTTTTATCTACTACTAAAGATGTTGTATCGCTGTCTACATCTATAGCATGCCAGTCTGTATTTACTTTTAGCCAAATTTCTTTGCCATTTAAAGTCACTTTTAAGGGAAGATCAAAATTTCCGACACAATTAATCCAATGGTAAGCTAATTTTTTATCTTTAAAATAATATTCAAAAGTTGGCACTTGTGGCGTTCTTAAATATTGATCAAAAACCGAACTAAAATCAATGCCCGATTCCTTGTTTATAAAATCTTCAATTTGCTTTGTGGTAACGGTTTGATGATAAAAAGTTTTATTCATTCCTCTCAAAATCGATTTCCATTTTGCATCATCATTAATCACCTGACGAATGGTATGAATCATATTAGCTCCTTTTGGATACATATCTCCTGAACCTTCTCTGTTTACATCATAATGCCCAATAATTGGTTCTTTGTTCGAAATCATTTTCCTGATTCCTCTTGCATATTCATTCGCAGCATCTTTTCCATAATAATATTCGATAAACAGAATTTCTGAATAGGTTGTAAAACTCTCATGAATCCACATATCAGCGATATCTTTGTAGGTAATATTGTTAGCAAACCATTCATGTCCCGATTCGTGAATAATGATATAATCAAATTTTAATCCCCAGCCCGTTCCACTTATATCGTGGCCGTTGTGACCGTTTTGATAATTATTTCCGTAGGTTACAGAACTTTGGTGTTCCATTCCTAAATACGGCACTTCTACCAATTTATAACTGTCTTCATAAAACGGATAAGGCCCAAACCAGTTTTCAAACGCTTTCAGCATTTTTGGAGCATCTTTAAATTGTTCTTTTGCTTTGGCCAGATTATCCCTTAAAACATAATAACTACAATCTAAATCACCCTTTTCTCCTTTGAATTTTTCAGAAAAATTAACGTAGTCTCCAATATTAATATTTACACCATAATTGTTAATCGGATTCGAAACATACCAATTAAAAGTTTTCGTGCCATCTTTTTGTTTTTTAACACTTTGTAACCTTCCATTTGAAACATCAGTTAAATGTCCTGGAACATTAACGCTGATCAACATATTATCCACTTCATCATACATATGATCCTTGCACGGCCACCAAACGCTAGCACCTAATCCTTGACAAGATGAAGCAATAAAGTCTTTACCGTTTTTATCTTTCTGCCACGTAATTCCTCCATCCCAAGGCGGACGAACTGCTTCTTTTGGAACGCCGCTAAATGAAACTACAATTTCTTTTGTTTCTCCAATCTTTTGATTTTCGGTTAAAGTAATAAAGAAAGCATTTCCATCTCTTTCAAACTTTAGCTCTTTTCCGTTTTGCGTTACTTTAGTAATATTCATTGGCTCTTGCAAATCGATCTGCATTCGGTTGCATTCAGTTAAAACCGTATAACGAACCGTATTGGATCCTGAAATTGTTCTGTTTGCGGGATTTACTTTAATATCCAAATGATAATACTTTAAGTCCCACCAAGCTCTTTCTTTTGTAATGCTTCCGCGTAAAGTATCCTGATGCGTAAAAACGTTTTCTGATTTACCTAAAAGCCCTTGTGCATTGACACTACAGCCAAATAGAAAAGCCGTTAAAATGCCTGCTAAATGTTTATTCATTAATTTAAAGTATTGGTTTAGTTTTGTAACAAATGTAAACATTCAGGTTAATTTTTTGTTTTCTATTTTAGAAAATTGCGACTTAATTCAAATATTCTTCTCTATTTTAGCTTTTAAATTTTATTTTGTGTTTTATGAAAGTATCGCGTTTTATTATAGCCTCCTTTTTTATTTACCAGTCATCTATCTATTCTCAGACATTTCCAATTCATAAAACAAATGAAAAAATAACTATAGACGGCGATTTAACCGATTGGAAAATCCCTTTTCTTGGTCCGTTTGCAGTTCATAACACTTCAGAAAAAGCTACTCAAAATACAATTGTTTCACTTGCGTGGAATAACGAAAATCTATACATCGCTTACAAATGCACCGATTCTAAAATTGTGGGAACACCACAAACAAAAGATTCCGAGATTTTTTACACAGATGATTTGGCTGAGATTTTCTTCGACCCAGACGGGGATGGTAAAAATTATATTGAAATTGGAGTAAATGCATTCTCTACCCACTACGATTTGCTTTTAAAATGTATTTCAGAAGAATGCGGCGGATGGAACACGTCAATGAACTTTAATGTAACTAACTTAGAATCAGTTAGCAAAATCACTAATGACGGATATACTGTAGAAATTAAAATTCCTTTCTCTAGTCTTGAAAAAGTTGAAAATGGTGGTTTTTCTAAACCTAAAATCGGAACTAAATGGAAAGGAAATGCTTTTAGAATAGATTACGGTAATACAACAGAATATCTTGCTTTACAGCCTTATAAGAGTTTACAATTTGGTTTTCATCAACCACAGGAATTTGCTGTTTTTGAGTTTGTGAAATGAGTTTGATTTGTTTCAAGTTTCAAGTTCTGCAAAGCAACCTGAAACTTGAAACCTGAAACAAAATTTTTCTATTTCTGACGTCCCTTCAAAATTTCTACGACATCATTTAGCTGATATCCCTTTGCTTGAAGTAGAATTAAATAATGAAATAATAAATCGGCACTTTCGCTAAGGAACAAATCATCATTATCATCTTTTGCTTCAATAACTACTTCAACTGCTTCTTCGCCCACTTTTTGAGCAATTTTATTGATTCCTTTTTCAAATAAAGAAGCTACGTAGCTTTTTTCAGAATCAGCATTTTCTCTTCGGGTTTTAATGGTATTTTCCAACTGAGAAATAAAACCATAATTAGCCGAATTTGGTTCTTGCCAGCAAGTGTCAGCTCCTGTGTGGCATGTAGGGCCTACTGGTTTTGCCTGAATTAAAAGCGTATCACCATCACAATCGTTTTTAATATCTACTAACTCTAAAAAGTTACCGCTCTCCTCGCCTTTTGTCCAAAGTCTTTGTTTGGAACGGCTAAAGAAAGTCACTTTTTGTGTTTCTATTGTTTTTTGAAGCGATTCTTCGTTCATATAACCCAGCATCAAAACATTTTTTGTCTCTGAATCCTGAATGATCGCCGGAATTAATCCGTGTGCGCTTTTGATATCGATTTCCATATTTTTAGTCTAAAGTTGTAAAGCCGAAAGTCTTAAAGTCTAAATTCGAACTTAAATATTATTTTTTTATTGTTTTAAATCTTTCTTCTTGCTTCTTTCATCTGTTAAAGTCTAACTTCAATACCATTATTTCTTAACTCTTGTTTCAGCGCTTTAATTTCGATTTCTTTGAAGTGAAAAACACTTGCTGCCAAAGCTGCGTCTGCTTTTCCTTCTTTAAACGAATCTACGAAATGTTGTATATTTCCAGCACCTCCGGAAGCAATAATTGGAATATTTACCAATTGGGAAAGTTTAGCCAAAGCTTCGTTTGCAAAACCATTTTTAGTTCCATCATTGTCCATCGAAGTGAATAAAATCTCTCCTGCTCCTCGTTCTGCTACTTCAACAGCCCAATCGAATAAATTTAATTCAGTTGGAACTTTTCCTCCAACTAAATGCACAATCCATTGTCCGTCAATCTGTTTCGCATCAATTGCAACAACAACACATTGACTTCCAAATTTCTGAGCCAAATCATTAATCAATTGCGGATTCTTAACTGCCGATGAATTGATCGAAACTTTATCTGCTCCGTTATTCAGCAGAATATCAACATCTTCTATAGATGAAATTCCGCCTCCAACCGTAAACGGAATATTAATTTTTTCCGCCACACTTCGCACCATATTTACGAGCGTTTTACGTCTCTCTTCGGTTGCCGAAATATCCAGAAAAACCAATTCATCAGCACCTTCAGCTGAATAAATTGCAGCTAATTCTACAGGATCTCCGGCATCACGCAAATCGACGAAATTAACGCCTTTTACGGTTCTTCCGTTTTTTATATCTAAACAAGGTATAATTCTTTTTGCTAACATTTTCTTTAATGTGTTAATTTAGATAATTAGTCAATTAGATAATTATTTTTCGTCGCGCATAAATTATCTAATAATCAAATTTTCTAATATTTAATGTGTCAATTTGAGAATTAGGCAATTAGATAATTTTACATAGTTGCTAAATAATTATCTAATTGACTAATTTTCTCATTTTCTAATTATAAAACCCTCTAGCTGTTTCAAGGAAATTCTCCCTTCGTAAATTGCTTTTCCGATGATAGTTCCTTCACAGCCTAATTCAGCTAATTTTGGCAATTCTTCGAAAGTTGAAATTCCACCTGAAGCGATTAATTTCACTCCTTTAGCTTCTGCTAAAATTTTGCTGTACAAATCAAAACTTGGGCCTTGAAGCATTCCGTCTTTTGCAATATCAGTGCAGATAACATACTCAATTCCTTTTGATTGGTAATCCTGAATGAATGGCACCAAATCTTCATTTGATTCTTCTAACCAACCAGAAACCGCAATTTTTTCATCTTTAGCATCTGCGCCTAAAATGATTCTTTCAGTTCCATATTCTGAAATCCACTTTTCGAAAATTGCTCTGTTTTTTACTGCAATACTTCCTCCAGTGATCTGATTTGCACCACTTTCAAAAGCAATTCTCAAATCATCATCCGATTTTAATCCGCCGCCGAAATCAATTTTTAAACCTGTTTGCGTTGCAATTTGTTCTAATATCTTATAATTGACAATTTTACTTGATTTTGCACCGTCAAGATCTACTAAATGTAGATATTCGATTCCGTGCGCTTCAAATGATTTTGCTACTTCAAGCGGATTTTCATTGTAAATGATCTTTGTATCATAATCACCTTTGGACAAACGAACGCATTTTCCTTCAATGATATCTATGGCTGGTATTATTCTCATTTTTTGTTAGTCTTAAAGTTTGAAAGTCTAAAGTCGTAAAGTCTTGATTGTTGATTATTGATTAACGATCTTTGATTTCAGATTTTTAAAATTGATATTTTGATTGATTTTTGATATTGTTTTAAGTTGGAATTTGGAATTTAAAAATTGGGATTTACATTTTCAAAAAGTTCCCAAGAATTTTCTCTCCAACATCCCCACTTTTTTCTGGATGAAACTGAGTTCCGTAAAAATTATCTTTCTGTAAAGCCGAAGCATATTCGACATCGTAATTTGTTGTTGCAATGGCTTCAGCACAATTTGGAGCGTAAAAACTGTGAACCAAATACATGAATTCGTTTTCAGAAATATCCTTGAACAAATCGGTTTTTAGATCATAAATCTGATTCCAACCCATTTGCGGCACTTTTACGTTGTTTGAAAATTTCAAAACATCCACATCAAAAATTCCTAAACCTTCTGTATTTCCTTCTTCTGTTTTGTTGCACATCAACTGCATTCCAAGACAAATCCCTAAAACGGGTTGTTGCAACTGCGGAATCAAACTATCCAAACCGCTTTCGCGAAGTTTTGCCATCGCTGAACTGGCCTCGCCGACGCCAGGAAAAATCACTTTATCAGCCGATTTAATTTCATCTGGATTATTACTCAAAACAGCCTTAAAACCTAATCTTTCAATAGCAAACATAATGCTCTGAATATTTCCTGCTCCGTAATTTATAATTACTATTTTCATTTAATTTTAGTCTTAAAGTCTAAAGTCCAAAGTCTTAAAGTCTATTTGCTAATCCATAATTCAGAAAAACTTTTGACTTTATGACTTTCAGCTTTCGACTTAATTAAAGCATTCCTTTCGTTGAAGGCAAAATCATTTTTTCAGTATCACGTTTTACGGCAACTTTTATCGCTTTTGCGAAAGCTTTAAAGATTGCTTCAATTTTGTGATGCTCGTTGATTCCTTCTGCTTTGATATTTAAATTGGCTTTTGCGCCATCTGTGAATGATTTAAAGAAATGATAGAACATTTCAGTAGGCATTTTACCTACCATTTCACGTTTGAATTCCGTTTCCCAGATCAACCAGTTTCTTCCTCCAAAGTCAATTGCAGCTTGCGCTAAACAATCATCCATTGGCAGGCAGAATCCGTAGCGCTCGATTCCTAGTTTATTTCCTAACGCTTTCGCGAAAACTTCTCCAAGTGCAATTGCCGTATCCTCGATTGTGTGGTGTTCATCAACTTCTAAATCGCCTTTTACAGTGATTTCCAAGTCCATTTGACCATGACGTGAGATTTGGTCTAACATGTGGTCGAAAAAAGCAATTCCGGTATCAATTTTGCTTTTTCCGGTTCCGTCAAGGTTTAAGTTGATATAAATATCAGTTTCATTTGTTTTTCTTGTAATGGATGCCGAACGAGCCTCTAATTTTAAAAACTCATAAATTGTTTTCCAATCCATTGATTGCAAAACGATTGTATCATTTAATTCTTCGCGTTTAGATGAAATTTCATTACTGCCAATTCCATCTGTATCATTCATGAAAATCGCTTTTGCTCCAAGGTTTTTAGCCAATTCAACATCAGTTAAACGATCTCCTAAAACAAAAGAGTTCTCTAGATCATATTCTGGATTGTTCAGATATTTTGTCAACATTCCAGTTCTTGGCTTGCGAGTTGGCGCATTTTCTTCTGGAAAAGTTCTGTCTACAAAGATTTCATCAAAAACAACACCTTCATTTTCAAATGCTTTTAGAATGAAATTCTGCGTTGGCCAAAACGTATCTTCTGGAAAACTGTCTGTTCCTAATCCGTCCTGATTGGTTACCATTGCTAATTCATAATCCAATTCACTAGCAATTTTAGCCAAATATTGAAACGCTTTTGGATAAAACTCTAATTTATCTAAGCTGTCTAATTGGTAATTTTCTGGTTCTAAAACAATCGTTCCGTCACGATCGATAAAAAGTACTTTTTTCATATTATTTTTTTGTTCTGCCACAGATTAAACGGATTAAGTGGAGTTTTTTTTTGTCACGAATTACACAAATTTCACTAATTTTTACCCTGCTTTATCTGGCGGCTATATCTTATTTTGTCTTTTATTTTCTTTTAGCATTTGGTAGCTTCACCAAATTTCCCTGATTAATATTTAAACTCTCTTTGAATAAAATAATAATTAGGTTTTCTGTCAGAACTAAGTCCATCTTCAGAATACATCTCTGTCCAATTATTAGAATCAAATTTTTGATAAGTATATCGCATATTGATTGTAAATTCAGTTTCTCGCACAGGAAAACTCGATCTTGAATAAACCTCTGTCATAAAATTTTTGTCATTGTATTTGTAAGCATAATCTAAATACTCATCTCCATACACCAATGCTTCTTTTACTAAATTATTTCTTGCATCATATTCGTATGTAGTGATCTCATTTGAAGCACTGCTTAAAATTCCATTTTCGGAATGAAATTCGAATTTCTTTACAAGTAGATTATTCCAATACTCAAACTTTTTATTGATATAAAGAGTATCAGAATTACCGTAGTTTTTTTCTTCAACTAATTTATTCTTATCATAGATAAACTTTGTTCTATCTCTGATGCCTCCATCTTCGTTATAATTAATAGTCTCTATTTTCTGATTTTCTTTATTATAACTATTTTGAGGAGCTTCCCATTTTTCTAAGGAAAAAAAACTTTGTTTAACAAACTCTCCATGATCATTTACAGTATAAAACATCATCATATAAAAATTTCCCCTTTACAAAACCAGTTTTTGTTTTCTTCGCTTCATACCACGTTTCTTTATATTCTTTAGGATTACCTTTTATATCCGAAAAAACATCTTTAGCATTTTGGGCATGGACATTCAAGAAAACAAAGAAAAAAAAAGGATAAAGGAATTTCATATTTTACTTTTTAGATTGTTACTATAATACTTTAAATTGCTTTTAATTCTTTAATTAAAACGGCATTTTCTTCTTTTGTTCCGATTGTAAAACGAAGACAATTTTCGCATAAAGGCTGTGTTGTTCTGTTACGAATTACAATTCCTTTTTCGATTAATTGATCGTATCTTTTGTTAGCATCATCCACTTTTGCTAAAATAAAATTGGCTTCTGTTGGATATACTTTTTCTACAAAGCTTACTTCAAGTAAAACTTTAATAAGCTCTTCTCTTTGTTCAATAATAGAAGCTATTTCTTGTTTTATTTTTTCAGAATCTTTCAAACGTTCCATTGCGCGTTGTTGCGTCAATTCGTTTACATTGTAAGGAGGTTTGATTTTATTCAGAATCGCAATTACAGCCTCAGAAGCATAACAAATGCCTAAACGAATTCCAGCTAAACCATAAGCTTTAGAAAGCGTTTGTGTAATCACTAAATTTGGATAACCGTCAATTTCTGCCAACCAGCTTTCTTTATCCGAAAAGTCAATATAAGCTTCATCAATCACTACTAAACCTTTGAAGTTTTGAAGCAATTTTACCACGCTTTCATCTGAAAAAGAATTTCCTGTTGGGTTATTTGGCGAACACAAAAAGATGATTTTGGTATTCTCGTCAACTGCTTCTAGAATTTTTTCTACTTGTGGCTGAAAATCTGTTGTTAATAAAACTTCTCTGTTTTCTACTGCATTGATATTCGCCAAAACTCCATACATTCCGTAAGTTGGTGGCAAAGAAATAATATTGTCTTTATTAGGTTCGCAAAAAGCTCTGAAAAGTAAATCTAGAACTTCATCGCTTCCATTTCCTAATAAAATCTGGTTTTGTTTTACTAAGTTATTTTTAGCCAAAATAGCCTTAACCGAATTCTGTTGCGGATCTGGATAACGGTTTACTCCATTCTGATACGGATTTTCATTCGCATCCAAAAAAATCATTTCGGCTGTATCAAAATCTTCAAACTCATCTCTTGCAGAAGAATATGGTTTTAAAGATTTTACATTTTCACGTGTTATTGTGTTTATATCGAAGGTACTCATTTGTTTTTTCTTTTTTTTTGAAGAAAGAAGCAAGAGAAAAGACTTCTCATCATACTTACTCCCTGATTCTCTGTTTTTTTTGTTCTTGCTTCTTGCTTCTTTGCTCTATTTTCTTTTATTCCAAACTCTCTAATCTCAACGTTACAGCATTTTTATGCGCCTGCAAGCCTTCCGCTTCAGCCATGGTTTCAATAGCTTTCCCGATGTTCTGAATTCCTTTTTCTGAGATTTTTTGAAAAGTCATTGATTTCATAAAACTATCCAAATTTACACCGCTATAATTTTTAGCGTAACCGTTTGTTGGCAAAGTATGATTGGTTCCAGATGCATAATCTCCAGCACTTTCTGGTGTATAATTTCCAATAAACACAGAACCTGCGTTTATGATTCCGTTGCAATAGAAATCATCGTACTCCGAACAGATTATAAAGTGCTCCGGTCCATATTCATTGATTAAATCTAAAGCAATTTGATCGTTTTCAACGTAAATCAGTTTCGAATTTTCGATTGCTTTCTCTGCAATTGCTTTTCTTGGAAGCACTTCTAATTGTGACTGTACTTCTTTTTCAACTTCATCAATTAGTTTTTTCGAAGTTGAAACTAAAATCACTTGGCTATCTGTACCGTGTTCTGCTTGAGATAATAAATCTGAAGCTACAAATGCAGGAACTGCTGTATTATCGGCCACAATTAATAATTCTGAAGGTCCTGCAGGCATATCAATTGCAACACCAAATTGAGTTGCCAATTGTTTTGCTACAGTTACAAATTGATTTCCTGGTCCGAAAATCTTATAAACTTTCGGGATTGATTGTGTTCCAAAAGTCATTCCTGCAATAGCTTGGATTCCGCCAACTTTCAAAATTTTAGTTACACCGCACAAATTGGCTGCATATAAAATTGCTGGATTAATTTTTCCATTTTTATCTGGCGGAGAACATAGTACAATTTCTTTACAACCTGCAATTTCAGCAGGAACTGCCAACATTAAAACAGTAGAAAACAAAGGCGCTGTTCCTCCAGGAATATACAAACCGATTTTTTGGATTGGTCTTTTTTCCTGCCAGCAATTTACTCCTTCAATCGTTTCAACAGAAACTCTTTCAGTCTTCTGCGCATTGTGAAAGTTATAAATATTGTCTTTCGCTAATTCAATAGCTTCTTTCAATTCATTTGGAATCAAAGCAATCGCCTCACTGATTTCTTCTTGCGAAACCTCATAATTGTCTTGCGAAATTCCGTCAAAAATTGAAGTATATTTAGCTACAGCTTCGTCTCCTTTTCTTTGAACTTCTTTGAAGATTTCTTTTACCGTAACTTCAATATCATCAACTGTTTTGGTTGGTCTTTTTAATATTTCTGACCAGATTTCTGGTTTTGGACTGTCTATTTTATTCATGCCTTTTATTTTTAACCGCAAAGGGCGCAAGGTTTATTTATTCTCTTTGTCTATAAAAACGCTAAGTTCGCAAGCAGTACGCACACACTTGGAATTTGGAGTTTTATAATTGGAATTTCTTTCTTTTATAGTACCATTTTCTCAATTGGACAAACCAAAATTCCTTCTGCTCCCACTTCTTTTAACTGATCAATAACATCCCAGAAAGTATCTTTGTCAATTACAGAGTGAACACTGCTCCAACCTTCTTGCGCTAACGGAAGAACCGTTAAACTTCTTAATACTGGAAGGATTTTTCCAACGGCATCAATTTTGTCATTTGGAACGTTCATCAAGATATATTTTGAATTTCTAGCTCGTAAAACCGCTTGAATTCTGAATTTTAAGGTATCAATGTGTTTTTGAATTTCTGGAGAAACTTTTGGAGAAACAGCTAAAACTGCTTCACTTTTTAAAATTACTTCAACTTCTTTCAAGTTGTTTTTAAAAAGTGTGCTTCCGCTAGAAACGATATCGACAATAGCATCTGCAAGTCCGATATTTGGTGCAATTTCTACAGAACCGGAGATTTGGTGAATATCTACAGTTAAACCAAATTTACTGAAATATTCGTTTACTGTATTTGGGTAAGACGTTGCGATACGAAGATTGGCTAAATCTTGAACCGAATTATATTCAAAGGTTTTAGGAACCGCTACCGAAACTTTACATTTAGAAAAACCAAGTTTCTGAACTACTTCAATACCTTTTCCCTTTTCTACCAAAAGATTGTCGCCAACGATTGCTAAATCTACCACTCCATCAATTAAATATTGTGGAATATCTGAATTTCTTAGATATAGAACTTCAAGAGGAAAGTTTGAAGCTTCTGCTTTTAATTGGTCGATTCCGTTATTGATTGAAATACCGCAATCTTTTAGAATTTGAATGCTGTCTTCGTTTAAACGACCTGATTTTTGAATTGCAATTTTTAAAGTACTCATTTTTTTTTTAGTTGTTTGTTGGATTAATAGTTTGAGTACAAAGAGAGCTTGAATTAAAAAACCCGTTTGATGTACTCAAACGGGTTTTAAAATATGATGATTTACACGCATATCATTAACACATCGCTTGAGAGCAATAATGTAAATGATGATGATGTAATTGAATTGAAATCATGATTTGTTTTGTTTTTTACTTCTTTGATTCGGTTGCAAATATACTAGATAAAATAATTAAAAAGCAATTTTTATTTTAACTTAACGATAGTTTATTGTTAAAAATCGTTTTTAGAAGCATTTTAATTAATGATTTTAGAATTACTTTAACGAATTGTCATATTCTTCAAAAACCAATAAAACCTTGGTTCCTTTTCCAATTTCACTTTCAATTTTAAATTTAATCTGAAGCAGATCTGTCATTCGTTTTACAATAAACAAACCAAGTCCTGTTCCTTTAATTTCAGAGTGATTCAACGAATCTGATCTAAAAAACGGATTCAAAATAGATTCCAGATCTTTTTTTGCAATTCCGATCCCTTGATCTGAAATATTGCAAACGATTTTATGATTTTCCCTTGATAACGAAATTCGAACTTCACTATTTGGTTTAGAATACTTTACAGCATTTGAAATAATATTTCGAAGAATTGTTACAATTAAATAATTATCTGAGTAAATATAAAACTCTTCGGAAGCATCTAAAATCACGTTTATTTTTCCCAATTTAATCTTCTCTGCATTTAATTTCAAGACATCTAAAACTGCTGCATTTAGATAAATATTTTCTTTTAAAATATTCTGTTTCTGATTCTCAAAACGAGCCATCATCAAGAGCTGATCAACTAGAGAATTTAAATGGTCAACTTCGTTAATACAGTAATTAATTTTTTCTTCGTATTCTTTGTTATCACGTGGTTTACGTATTAATACCTCAAGTGTTCCTTTAATAACGGTTAAAGGTGTTCTCAACTCGTGTGAAGCATCAGAAGTGAACTGTTTTTCGCGCTCAATGGCATCTTCAATTCGGTTCAATAAATTATTAATTGTTTTAGAAAGCGTAAACAATTCATCCCTTGTTTTTGGCAACGGAATTCGCGATTTAAGATTGTCTTTTGTAATAATTTTAGAAGTCTGAATAATGCTGTTTATTGGTTTAATACTTCTCCCCGCATAAAACCTTGCAAGGAAAAACAAAATAAGAAGAATGATAGGGAAAGTAATCAATAAAGTATCCATTAAATTATCTAAAACTTTTGAAGAATCAGACAAAGACATTGCAATAATCAGATAGCCAATTTTCCTGTTTTTTATATGAAGCGGAACTTGTATCTGACGAATCTTACTCCCTAATAATTTGGTATCAAAAAGTTGAAAATGACCCTTGTTTTCATGAAAAACAAGCTTCTCATTCTTTAAATTAGGAGATTTTTCAATGATTTTTTTGTTTAAATCTAAAAATTGAACGAACACAGGATTCACATCAACAGAATTATGTTCCCTTTCCTCCCATTCTTCGGCATCCATAAAAATGACAACGCCTTTTTCAATTTTTAATTCTTTTAAATGATCCTGAACTTCTATGTTTAAATTTTCGTCTATATGATTATAGACTGTAAGTTTTACAATAAAATAAATAGCAGAAAAGACTGCTAAGACCAACAGTCCTGTACCTACAATATAATTTAGTGCAATTCTATTCTTAAAAGATAATGATGTCATTTTGCTAATCATTGGCGATATATCCAATGCCTCGGATGGTTTTTATATAATCTTCTTCAATTTTAAGATTGAGCTTTTTACGAATAGCATTCATAAAAACGTCAATAACGCCAGTATCGTACTCAAAATTGATTTCCCAGACATCTCTTAAAATCTGATTTCTTGAGCAAACTTTTCCTTTATGCTGAATTAAATAGGCCAATAACTCGAATTCTCTTTGCGTAAGCGAAATTTCTTCATCACCTTTTAAAACAGTATGTCTGGATAGGTCCATTGTAATATTTCCTAACGTCAGAGTTTCTGTTTTCTGTTTATTTCTAAAGTGAACTTTAATGCGCTCGACCAATTCCTCAAAGCTAAATGGCTTTTTGATATAATCATTTGCTCCTGCTTTTAAACCTTCAATAGTTTCCTGAACCGTATCTTTTGCAGTCAAAAAAATGATTGGCGTATTCTGATCTTTAATTCTAATAGCTTTACAAAGATCAAGACCATTAATTTTTGGCAACATCCAATCTAAAAGAATCAAATCGAACTTTTGCTCTTGAATCAGCTCAAAACCCTTAGAACCATCGCCCGCAGTAGTAATTTGATAACCTTCTTCTTGCAAACCCTGTTTTAGAAATTGAACAATTCCTACTTCGTCTTCAACTATTAAAATATGCATTTATCGTATCTGATTAAAATTTGAATTTCATTTTTCCATTCAAAGATAGATAATTTCGCTCTCAGAAATAATCCAATCTGCCAATAAATAAAGAAAACCAGCATCTTAAGCAAACTTTAAGTTAACGTTAAGTAAGGTAAAAGTTGAACTTAATCTGGCGTTAATCATTCGAAAGTAATTTTGTAAAAAAATAATTCCGATGGATTTTTACAAAAAACTTTCGCCCTTTTACAATCTTGCAATATTATATTTTATAGTAAGTTTCACGCTTAGAATTGTATTGCTTTTTCACCCAATTACCCAAAGTTCGTTTACATTTATTGAGAGTTTAAAAATCTTTTCATTAGGCTTACTTTCAGACCTTTTTGTTTTCGTTTTGGCTTCGGCTTTCTTATGGTTGTATCTTATTTTTATTTCCAATTCAAAATACAACAAGCCTTACGGATCTATTATATTAGCTGGTTTTGTCACTCTTTTAATCTATATTGCTTCTGGAAAAAGTATTTTGGATGAATATGGTGGCGCTCTGCCTAAAATCGTTCTGATTTTTGTTTCGATAAAAACAATTCTATTTACACTTTTCCTATTCTTGCCAAAACACAAAGACAAAATCAGATTTTGGCTTTTTGCTTTTGTAATTTTTCTTTACGTTTTATTGATTCTTCAAAATGCCATAAGCGAGTTTTTCTTTTGGAATGAGTTTGGTGTAAAATACAATTTCATTGCCGTTAATTACTTGATTTACACAAACGAAGTTATCGGAAACATCATGCAATCGTATCCTGTAGTTCCGATATTTTCTGCTTTGTTTATCGTTACAGGAACTATAACTTATTTTATTATCAAGAATTCTAGAAATTACATTGACGAGATTCCGAGTTTTAATGAAAAATTGAAAATCTCGGCTATATATGTTGTTTTATTTCTTTCTTCTCTACTTGCCGTTCCTGGATTGGCCAAAACAGAGAATTCTAAAAATGTTTTTGTTAACGAATTGCAATCTAACGGAATATACAAGTTCTATTTGGCGTTCCAGAACAATAAATTAGATTATTACAAATTCTACAAAACAATTCCGAATGAGAAAGCCTTTGCAATCTTAAAGCAAGATATACCAACAATTTCTGGAAAGAATACTCTTCAAGAAATAAAAGAAGATTCATTGGAACAACACAAAAATGTGGTTCTAATTACCATTGAAAGTTTGAGCGCCGATTTCATGAAGATGTATGGTAATGAACAAAATATTACGCCATTTTTAGACAGTTTGGCACAGAAAAGTTTACTTTTTACTAATGTTTATGCCGCTGGAAACAGAACGGTTCGCGGTCTAGAAGCTGTAACTTTATGTTTGCCTCCAACAGCTGGCGAAAGCGTCGTAAAAAGAGAAGATAACAAAAATAAATTCTCAACAGGATCTGTTTTTCTTGAAAAAGGTTACAATGTAAAATTTATGTACGGCGGAGATGCATTCTTCGATAATATGCAGGATTTCTACACTGGAAACGGATATCAGATTATTGACAAATCGAGTTTTTCAGAGAAAGAAGTTACGTTTTCTAATGTTTGGGGAGTTTGCGATGAAGATATGTACAATAAAGCAATTAAAATTATGAATGCTGAAGCGAAACAGAACAAGCCTTTCTTCAATCATATTATGACGGTTAGTAATCACAGGCCTTTTACTTATCCAAATAATAAAATTGACATTCCTGGAAACATTAAATCTCGTGACGGAGGTGTTAAATATACCGATTATGCTTTACGTCAATTCTTTAAACAAGCTGAAAAACAGCCTTGGTTTAACAATACTGTTTTTGTTATCGTAGCCGATCACTGCGCTTCTAGTGCTGGAAAAACGGAACTTCCGTTAGACAAATATAGAATTCCTGCTTTGATTTATACGCCAAATGCTAAGCCTGAAAAATTCAACAAGCTAATGTCACAGATTGATATTATGCCGACATTATTTGGGCTTCTAAACTTTGACTACGAAAGCAAGTTTTTTGGACGCGATGTTTTCAAATCAGATTATCAGCCTCGAGCTTTTATTGCTACGTATCAGGATTTAGGCTTAATAAAAGATAATGTTTTGACGATTCTTTCTCCAAAAAAACAGATAAAACAGTTTCAATTAAAACATAATGAAAAAGCTGGAATCTCACCTGAATTTCAAATTCATTACGATGAAATTCCACTGAAAGCTGCAAATGCAAATTTGGTTGATGAAACTATTTCTTACTACCAATCGGCTTCTTATGTATTAAAAGAAAAAGAATATCAGTTTAAAGATTTAGCTAATAAGAACAAAAAATTATACGCAAACGTTCATAATTAATCTTAAAAATATAACACGTTCCACGATTTTAAACCCGACAGATTTCTAAAGCCTGTCGGGTTTTCTTTGTTATCTCATTCGACATATACTTCTAAACAGGCTTTATAAAAACTCTTTGCGTTCTCTGCGTAAAAAAATCAAAGTAATAAGAAATAAACAAAGCCTCAAATCATAAGAATTTGAGGCTTTTCAAGATTTCCAAGCAAACTTGAAACCTTTAAACTATAAAACTTGAAACAAACTTTTTAGTCGTTTTGATTTTTCATTCCAAATAAATCTCCTTTTTGGAATAATTTTAAATCATCTTGCAAAGCTTGATAATTTCTTTGTGTAACTGCTGAGGCATCTAAATCGCTCAAATCTGGTTTTCCAGCATTTACCCATGCTGTATACCAAAAACTTGCCGTTGCAGCAATCGCTTTTTTCATTTGGTTTTCTACCATTCCGTTCAATTGCTCGTGCAGTTTTTTTGCGTATTCATCAGAGAAGACAGCAGTATTATATCTCGTTTTCAGGACATTTCCTTCTGCATCCATTTTAAACACTTTGTCTTGCGGAGTTGCTGTTCTCAGCTTTTTATCAATATCCAATAGCGGTTGCGCCAAACTGTGTGTATCATTAATCAAATCCCAAATTGCTTTATGAACGTCTGGGTAATATTGAGCTTCAGGAACATTTAATTTGTAATTTTTAACGAACAATTCTGGCAATCTACTTTCCCAAAGTGAGTGAATTCCTTTTTGGTCTGTCAATTGTCCATCGTGATTTGCAGAAGTATGCAATGGCATGTGCGCATCACCAACATAATGTCCTAAATCTGCAGCAAGGAATAAGATTTCAGCTTTGTTTTTATCTTTAAAAGCTTTTGTCAATTTTGCCATCATATCTTCCATATACCATGGTAAGATTCCATTATCTGATAAGAATTTAGCGTCGTACTTTTGCTTTGCTTCTTCTAACGTTTTTGGATAAGTGTCAGTAGGACCAAAGTTTTCCATGTCAAAATAATGCCTTGGACCTTCTTCTTTATAATTTAAAGCATATTTACGGATATCTGGAACCGAAGCTTCTTGTGTAATAAAATCAATGTGATTGTAAAAAAATATCTGCAATTGTTTTGGTAAAGCCATCACAGCTGCTTTGTTAATACGCTCATGGCCTACATTTCCCCATGATAAAGTAATAAAGCCAATAATTAAAGCACCGAAAGCAATTAATTTTGGTCTCATTTGGATTTTCTTCATTTGTTTTTTTATTAGAGGGAGCAAATTTAGCTTTAATTAAAGAATACGCAAAAAATACTATCAATAAGATTCCACAATTTTAACTTTTAGGATTTATCAGTCTAAAAATGAGATAAGTTCATATTAACAATAATTTTCTTTATACATTTGTTTTACTAACAAAATTCAATTTTATGCGCCAGATTGCCTCTTATTTGCTTCTACTAATCTCTACTTTTTGCTATGCTCAAGAAACTGATTTACAGCTAAAAAACGTTAGCGACACTATCTTAAACCAGAAAAGAATTCTTAAAGTTTCTGACCCGTTAAACGGTGAGAAAACAATGCAAAAACTGTTTCCAGGAAATTTATATCACCTTTCTGATAAAAATACTTTCATAAGCTGGAAATGCAAATCTTGCAAAGCTGCACCTTTTCTAGATGTCAATGGCGTAGAAGGTGATCAAATGTTTCCTTATACTGAGGGTGTTGCTACAAGACTTATAGCTAATATCGATTATAAAGATTCAAAAGGAAATGAATTTAAAATTTTAGCTTTTAATCATTCTGTTCATGATGAAGATGGACTACAAACAGGACGTTTTTCTGGCGGATTGTTAGGCGTGGCTAAATTTGCGAAAAATAATAACGTTTGGGAAATGAGGTCTTTCCAACCGGCAGTTGCAGCATTTGGGGCTTTTGCTAGTTGTCCCACTCCTAAATTGGTTGAAATCGGCGAAGATCAATATGCTTTATCACTTGTTCATGCTAACGGTGGCGCAGGAGCTCCATACAATGGCTATTTTTATTTAATTGCCGGATTTGATGGCAAATACCAACCGTTGATGGAAGTTGATTATTATTCCCTTTTTAACAGCGCTAGTTCTGAATGGTCTAGCACTTATACTGTGATTACAGATAACAATAAAAAGTTTTTCAGGGATTTTAAAATCGTAACAAAAGGCTCATATAAAAAAGCAAAAGGCACAGAAGATGACTTTGAAGTTGACTTACCAGCTGAACTTGCAGAGATGGCAAAAACCAAAAAACAGTTTAATTTTGTTATCGAGAGAAACTACTCTTTCAAAGGAAAATTTTACAAAATGATCGATAAACCAATTGTAAAATTCTCCAACATAAAATAGTATTATCCCAAATAAAGAATTGATACCAAAGCTAAAACAGCTATAAAAATCCAAAGAAAAACGCCTTGAAGCAATGGCTTTACTCCGACTGCTTTTAAAGTCGAAAAGTTTAAAGTTGCGCCAATTAGGAATAAAGTAATCGTTAAACCAATTTTTGCAATACCAACAAGATGTGCTGTAAGAATGGTTGTTGACGGAATATAAGTATTCACTAGCATCGCGATAACAAACAAACCAATGAAATAAGGAATTTTAATTTTTGAGTTCTTACTTTTAAATAAAAAAGCAGTCAAAATAGAAATCGGAATAATCCATAATGCTCTAGCTAACTTTACAGTTGTCGCCACTTGAAGCGCTTCTGCACCATATTTATTTGCAGCACCTACAACAGAACTGGTATCGTGAATGGCAATAGCACACCATAATCCGAAATCTTTTTGAGATAAATCTAATTGATGTCCGATATAAGGAAAAACAAATAACGCGATTGAATTTAATATAAAAATAACTCCCAAAGCAATCGAAGTCTGATTTTCGTTTGATTTAACCACTGGGGAAATAGCCGCGATTGCACTTCCACCGCAAATTGCGGTTCCACAAGAGATTAAATGCGACGTTTTTTTCTCTGTTTTGAGCCATTTTCCTAATAGAAATCCGAAAAGTAAAGTACTGAATATGGAGAAAACGGTTAAAACAAATCCTTCTTTTCCAGCTGAAACCGCGCTATTGGCATTCATTCCGAATCCTAAACCTACTACAGAAAATTGCAGTAAAAATGTGATGGCTTTATGATTGAATTCTACAAATGGATTTCCGAAAAGGTTCACAAGTAAAACACCTAATAAAAGCGCTATTGGCGGAGAAATAATCGAAAACAAACACAAAAGAATCACAACAAGAAAAAGTACTCGCTGTAGTGATTGATTAATTTCAAATAATTGTGCTGATGTTTGTTCTTTTGTTTTCAAAATAAAGGTAATTGATATTTACCCTGCAAAGTTCTGTTGTTTATCTTGAAAACGCCAATCGCAAATTACAATCGACTATAACTTCAAGTTATAATGAGATGCCAAATTTTGAATAAATAATTCTGTTAAAGAATCAGATTTTCCTTGTAAGGTTATGATATAAAAATATCTTTCGATTGACAACTCTTCTACATCCAAAACAATCAATTCCTTATTTTTCAACTCTTTGCTTACAGCATGAATGGACATAAAAGCAAAGCAATCTGAATTTAATAAATATGATTTTATACTTTCAGTACTTCCTAATTGCATTTCGATTTGCAGATCATTAAATTTTAAACCTGCCTTTTTCAAAGCAAATTCTATAACTTCAAGTGTTCCTGAACCGCGCTCTCTGGTTATGAATTTCATTGATTTTAAATCGTTTACCGAAATTTCATTTTGTTTTACTAATGGATTTTTGCTATTGCAAACTAAAACCAATTCATCTTTAAGAAACGGAATGTATTTTATAGATTGATTTTTAGATTGTCCTTCAACAATTCCGATTTCTATTTCTTTATTAATTAAAGCATTTTCGATTTGTTCCGTGTTTCCATTCAATAAATTAACTTTTATGTCTTTTTGCTTTTGATGGAAACTAGCCAAAACTGGAGAAATAATATATTGGGAAATTGTTGTACTTGCTCCTAATCGTAATAAACCTTGGCGCTCTTTATTGAAAGAACTCATTTCAAAGTCTATTTCGCGATAGATATCAAAAATACTTTTGGTATATTTTAGAAGTATTTTTCCCGCTGGAGTTAAAGCAATTTTGGAACCGTTTCTCTCGAAAAGTTTGGTTTTGTATGTTTCTTCTAACTCTTGAATATGCTTAGAAACCGCGGGCTGAGTAATATATAATTCCGTTGCCGCTTTAGTAAAATTAAGGCGGAGCGCAACGGTGTAAAATACTTTTAGCCTGAAGTCCATTTCTAATTATTTTTTTTCAAGTTTTGAAAGTTTGAATCTTTCCTATTTAATTTCGCATTTTATGTTTAGTCCCTACGGGACAACTTTATATGCTGAATATATTATTTTTACCGGTATTAAACTCCTAACGGAGTTTCAAATTAATCTCGGAGAAATCAAATATCGGTAATATTAATTACATTAAACTCCTAACGGAGTTCCAAGTTATTCAAATAGATCTCGTAGAGATCAGATATCGGTAAAAAAAATATCTAGGCGCTCTTTTGTCCCATAGGGACTTTATAAAAGACCGTTATACTTCCTAACAAACCATTCGGTTGTCAATAAAGCAACAATCAAAATCAAAAGCCAAACCCAATCAATAATTGGAGTTTTACTTGAGATATTTTTCTCAATTGATTTGTATTCTTTATTTTCTAAAAGTGTATTAATCAATTGATCGGCTTGATTTTCGAAGAAAGCTTTCCCTCCAGTTTGTTGTGCCAATTGCTGTAATTTGACAACATCTGGATTTACAAATTGTTTTTCGATATCAAAATCTAGAATTTCAAAATGACTCGCGTATGAAGTGTTTGAATTTAATTCTTTTACTGTAAAGTTATATTTTCCTGCTGGAAGTCCTTCTAAGTTAGCTGAGAATGAATTGCTTCCTTTCAATAAATCGTAATTTTTAGTTTGTTTGGTCGCAACATTTACAACAGTAATAGTAAGTCTGGCCTTTTCGTCAAACTCATAATTTTTATTGAAATATTGTGCGTTGATAATGATTTCTTCTCCCGAATTGTAAAAACTTTCATGTGTTACAACCAAAGATTTCTTTGAAGCCGATGAAGCTAAATATTGAATAATCTTATCTACAAAAACATCATACTTTTCAAAAGACTGATTATCAACATGACTTTGCAAACGCCATTTCCAGCTGTTCTCTCCTAAAAGAAAAGCAGTTCTTTTTCCTTGATTTTCGGCGAAAGCCAATAAAGGCGCATTCGTAGAAACATTTCTAATTTTTGAAGAAAGTAAAACAGATATGTTTCCGTTCGTTGCAATATTTCCAAACGGATTTTGTAAAGGTGGGAAATTTTCAAAACCAATATTATCAATAGCAAACAAATTAAAAGCGGATTGGAATTCGCATAGAAAATCTTCACGCTGATTGCTCATTTTAAAAATCAAATTGTTTTGCTGCTGATTTAAAAAATTAAAATCGGTATTATTTCCTGTTATAATAAAGGTGTTTGTTCCTTTTAATTTATTGTTGTCAAAAATAGGTTTAAAGGCTGTAGTTGGCTGATACAAAACCAAAACAGAAACATCATCTAAATCACTAATTTGATTTGGCTTAACCAATATTACTTTACGTTGTGCATTAACTTCAATTGAACGTTTTAAAGCCGCAATATCTGGATGATTTATAGCAGAAACAATGGCAATAGTCGACTTTTGATCGATTATTTCTACTGCAAAATTTTTAATGTTATTATAACTATTTTTCTCTTTTGCAGGAGATTGAATAGAAGCTTTATAAATTTGCAAACCAACTTTATCAGCTGGAAGAAGTAAATTTAAAGAAGCTGTTTTCTTTGATGGTGAGAAAGAAAGTTTTTCTTTTGCGACAACCGTATTTCCTTGCGAAATGGTAAATTCTGCATTTGCTGTTTTGTCTCCTGCATATTGCAGAAAAACTTCAACTGGAAATTTATTTTTATGAAAAGCGTATTTATTTACGTTTAATTGATTGATTTTTAAATCAAAAAAAGTGGTTGTATCTCCCACAACCAAAGGATAAACTTTATTGACAGGATCAAAACGGTATACATAATCGTTTCCTGTAGTTTGATTTCCGTCAGTAATAATTACTGTTGGGAAAATCAAGTTTTTGTTAATGCTTTTTAAATTTTTAGCAACTTCATCTAAATTGGTCTGATTTCCTTTGAAATCAAATTTATCAGAAGTTTTAAAATCGTTGTCAAATTGATACGATTGAATATCAAATTTTTCTTTTAAAGCTGGATTTGAAACCAGTTTCTGGTATAATTCAACTACTTTCTGATCTGATTTTAAAGCAGCAATCGAACTCGAATTATCAACCACAACAGCCAAAGGTGTTTTGGTAATCTCGAGTGAGTTTTTAGAAATAATCGGATTGATCAATAAAACCAATAATCCGAAAATGGCTAAAAAACGTAAAAAAGCCAAAAGTATAATCACATTGGATTTACTTTTGGCTTTGAAAAAATATTGAAAATACGACAACCCACCAGCAATTACTAAAGAAAGCAATAATAAAAGAATCGTGTTTGTAGTCATATTTATTTAGTATTCAGTAATCAGTTTTTTAGTGATCAGATTCTATACAAGATTAAAATAGTGTTCAGAGTCAGAGAAAACTGAATACTAAAAACCTTTGAACCTTTGAACCTTAGAACCTCAGTACCTTAGGTAAGCATTCCTCCGCAAACATTAAGAACTTGTCCTGTAATGTAAGCGCTCATGTCAGAAGCTAAAAAAAGACAAGCGTTTGCAACATCTTCTGTAGTTCCTCCGCGTTTCAACGGAATACCTTCTCTCCATCCTTTTACTACATCTTCACTTAATTTTGCAGTCATCTCCGTTTCGATAAAACCTGGAGCGATTGCGTTACAACGAATGTTACGAGAACCTAACTCAAGAGCTACAGATTTTGTAAATCCGATTGCACCTGCTTTAGAAGCTGCGTAATTGGTTTGACCTGCGTTTCCAGAAACTCCAACAACAGAACTAATGTTGATGATAGATCCTGCTCTTTGTTTCAAGAACGTTTTCTGAATCGCTTTTGTCATATTGAAAACCGATTTCAAGTTTACATCAATTACTTGGTCAAAATCTGCCTCAGACATACGCATCAACAAATTGTCTTTTGTAATTCCGGCATTGTTGATTAAGATGTCAACAGTTCCAAAATCTGCTAAAACAGCGTCAACAAAAGTCTGAGCTTCGTTAAAATCTGCTGCATTAGATTGGTATCCTTTAGCTTTTACTCCTAAACTATTTAATTCTGCTTCTAAAGCTTCTGCAGATGCTGCAGATGAGCTATATGTAAAAGCAACGTTTGCTCCATGTTTAGCAAAAACTTCTGCAATTCCTTTTCCAATTCCACGGCTTGCACCAGTAATAATTGCAACTTTTCCTTCTAGTAATTTCATATTAAGGTATTCGTTTTATTTTTTGAATTACAAATATAGATTATTTGAGCGTTTAATAAAACTTGTAATCCAAAAATTGACTTAAGAATTTCAGACGCCGCCAAAACAAAAAAAAACAGCTCATAAAATGAGCTGTTTCCCCCAAAATAAAAAAACAAAACTAAAAAGCTAAAATATCATTGTTTCGCTACAAAATAGAAAACTATCAGTGTCAAAGCCACAAATAACATTCTATATATTGAGAATTTAAGGTTTTCTGTACTATTAATTTTGTCCTTCTTCTTTTTATTTTTCATATCAAAAACCATCCATGGAATTGCAAGAATTATACATATATAATGGTAATACCTTAAATACTCATAATAATACTCATTTATAATAATTAAACCTGTTCCCCAAAAGAGTACTGCAATAGTTGCTGGTGTAAATACTTTTTTAACCATAATATTCAGAAGTTAAGAAACTATATTATTTTGATTCAGAAATTATGTTAAGTAGAAGCAGCTCAAAAAATGAGCTGCTTTATATTATTGAAGTTTCCAAGTCGTCATTCTAAACGGACTTGAAGCACTTGTAAAAGTATATACAGGATCAGAATAGAATAATCTGAAGCTTTCCGCTTTTACATAAAGTCCTTCAGGATCCATGAAATATTTATCTATACTTGCTAAGAAAGCTGGCGCTGCCGCTGTAGTATTTCCGTTCCATGACTTGTGTTTTAAAATTGCTTTTTTACCAACAGCATCTTCTTGAACTGTCACGTAATGGAATATAGCAGCTCTTCCTACAAAAGTGTAATAAATGAAAGTTCCAAGAGAATGATTAGCATAAATTTGAACTGACAAAATGCTTTGGCCTGCTGGTAATGACGCATTAACTTTCTCTAATTCTTTATAAAATAGTGGCGAGTTTGCAGGAGAATCTATAGTATAGTCATCTACATAAAACCCGAACCATGAAAGCGGCTTGCCAGGAAGTAAAAATTTATAATCGTCTGTAAGAGCCAATGGTTTGGTTGTATATTTTATAGTTGCAGATACACCGCCTGTTCCTGTTGCCGTAAAACTTCCATCAGCATCGTTATAAGTGAAGTTGGATAATTTCTGCCCTCCAACTTCAACTGCTGGACTTACTATAATTCCGGTTGGCGTATATCCAATTCCCATATCGTAACTTACAGAATAACCGGTTTCGATAGAATTTGAATTTGCAAAACGAGTTGCTGGTGTAAATGAAAAATCAAATTTATGAGTCGTTGTTCCGTCAGTTGTTTCAAGCAATCTAAAAAGTGGTCTTTCTTCTCCTCCAATAACATTTTGTTCCATTATGAGATTTTTAGGCAAATTAGCCCAATCTTCTGCCGTGGCTTTTACAAAGCGTATTTCAGTATTGTTTCTATTAGCTTTAAAAATGATTTCGCCATTTTCTTGTCCGTAATACAAAAATTGAAAATCTCCTAAATATCCTTTTGCTCTCAAAGCTGGAATTGGATAATTATTTGAATCTGATAAAAGGTGAATTCTATTTTTAGTTGTAAAAGTTAAACTCACTGTACTTCCTACTTGAATAGCATATTCACTTTTATATTGATCTGTATCAGAATCAAAATCTGATGCCATTACTACAGTTCCATCTGCTGCAAATCTAAATAAGTGTGTATATCCGCCCAAAACAGTATTATCTGTAAAATAAACGGCTTTCCATCCTTGTGGAGACGAAAGTAACGCTTCATTCAATTCTGTTTTCTGATTATTTAAACGAGTTGTTGGCGTTTCATTAAAAAGTTTTTCTGCATCTGTATTGTCATTACAGGCGATCAATTGCAGTATTAAAACAGCTGCAAATAAGTACTTTAATAGTTGTTTCATTTTCATAATGCTTGTTTTAATTAATTACAGATGTTGTATTTTTTTCTGCTTCATCTCTTAAAGCATAAAAATCCATGTTGAATGCTTCTTTAAAATATTTTACTACAATAGCTTCTTTTGCTTTTAAGGCTTGAAGAGCAAAAGGACTTTGAATACCTGCTAAAAACGCAGCATATTCTGCTTTTGAGTAAATAAGAATCATTGAAGCTGTTTCTGCAAAGTCTTCGTTAATATTAGATCTTGCATAACTTGTAATAAACCCAAGCTCATTTGATTCTGGAATTTCATAATTGTACCAATCTGCCGTATAACCTCCTGGAGTTAATGTTTTCCAAGTTTTTTCGTCAAAAGGTTTATTTTGGTTTAGAATATGGATGTACTCGTGCTGAATAGTATGGATAAACTCCGATACGTTTGCACGATCAGATTTATCGATATAATCTGTTTCAAACAAAGTAACTCTTTGTCCGCCTTCAGCCAATCCTAACGTTCTTGTTCCTACGCTATTCAAGTTAACTCCCCCAACCAAAACGATTTCTCTTGGAGCAATTTTCTTTACAAAGTTTGGACCTCCAATTGTTGCATAACTTTTTAACCAAATTGTTTGAACAATTTCTAGCGCTGGCTTTACTTTATCAACTTCTGGCGGAAACAAGAAACGGCTATTGTCTACCGTATTTTGATTCCATTTATATTGCACATTAATATTGTACGGATCCAAATAAACATCGTCTATCCAATTGTCTAAGACTGTTTTTTCTGGCTGTGTAAAATCTAATTGGCTTTCTCCTGGCAGGTCATCGCTTCCACATGAAAATAGAGTTATCGAAACTAGAGCTAAAACCGCAATTTTATTATATTTTAATAATTTCATAATTTTCACTTTTAAGATTATCTAGGATTTAATTCTATACCAGTATTTGAAGCGTGCAACGGAATCTGTAAAGCTCTTCTGTTGTCGTCTTTTGCTAGTATATTATCTGGTTTGTTTGCTGTTCCGTGTTTGACCACAATGTTAAAACGCTTAATATCAAACCATCTAAGTCCTTCGTGAATAAAATCTCTTCTTCTTGTTTCTGCAATTGCTTTTACATAAGAAGTCTGTACTGGTGTCATGTTGTAGAATGGAGTATATTCGTCTGCAATTACAGGGAATTTTGCCACTACTTTTGCCTCAGTCAATTTATCTGTTGTCGGGTTGTATGTTGGAGTTCTTGTCGCTAAAAAGTACTCTAACTCATCATTAGCCAAAGCAATTTGCCCTTTCATAACATGAGCTTCCATTCTGTTCAAGAAAAACTCATCATTGCTCAATAATACTTCAGCAACGTAAGGATCTCCAATTCCAGCTGTTACGTTAGAATATTTAAAGTATTCATAGAATTTAGGAAGAAACAAAGTAATACTTCCGTTTGAAGAATAAAAGTTGTAATAATACGCTTTTCCGAAAAGATTTGTAGTTGTTCCGAAAATTTCTGGGCGTCCTACACCTGATAAATTAAAACGGTTTAAAGAATAAAGTCTACCTACAATAGTATTCGCCGAAACGATCAATAAATTAGTTTCTACATCGCTCGCACCATATCTCAACATCTGATCTTCTACCCCAAGAGATTCATAAGTAGAAAAATCTCTTAATCCTAAAGGCTTGTTGCCTAAATCATCAGATAATGAAATTACTTTATCCCAATTTCCTTTTACCAAATAAAATCTACTCGCAAAAGCTTTTGAAGCTGCTACATTAAAGTGAAATCTTGGTTCTTTGTAATCGTTTGTTACCAATTTCAATCCTTCTTCAATGTCATTTTCAAGAAAAGCAAAAACTTCAGCAACTGTATTTCTTTTGTATTTAGTAATTAATTCTGTTTCTGGTTTTGTTACGTACGGAATACCTAAATCTGTTTCAGCCGTTGCCGGATTGTAACGTTTTGACCAAAACGAAACCAACATAAAATGCGAATACGCTCTAGCGATTAACGCCTCTCCTTTCTGAGGATTTAAGCTTGCTGGACTCCCTAATTGCTCAATTGCCTCTAATGCTTTATTTGCATGAGCAATTGCTTTGTAGCAAGCATCCCAGTAATACGCTTGCGTATCAATATCAGTTGCTTCTGTATTAATCTCCCAATTATAGTTTTGCTCGTTTCTCATTAACGTTGTAGCTAATCCGCTGTCAAAAACGTTATCAGACATCGTTTCTGCAATCTCAAAATAACTCATTTGAGGATACGCTTCTACCAATAATTCTTTAATTTTTTCAGGAGTATCTATCTCTGTTCTATTATCTGGTTTCTCTGATAAGAAATCATCACAGCCAGTAATACAAATAAGTATTAATAGGGATAATGCTATTTTTAAGTTTTTCATGTTTTTGACTATTATAATGAAAGGTTTAAAGTAAATGTGTATTGCGTCGTTACTGGGAAAGCAACCCCTCCAGTATTACGGAACTCTGGATCTTGTCCATTTAATCTCTTATCAGAATAAACTAACCAAGGATTTACAGCCGAACCTTTTAATGTAAAAGTGCTCACCCCGATTTTCTTCTTGAAGTCAGCAGGGAATTCCCAGCTTAATGAGATGTTTTTCAATCTCACAAAATCTCCATCCGCAATACGAACATCAGAATAGTTGTAAGTATTATAAGCTCTAGCTAATGTGCGTTCTCCGCCATAATTAGCATTCAAACGTTTGTCTGCAATAACAGGTACATTGGTATAATTTTCATCACCAGGATTAATCCAACGGTTGGTAAAATCTTTTGTAAACACTGTTAAGTCATCATAAGTGCTGTCGTACACAGGGTTTAAACGAACTTTATTTCCTCCTGAACCCACAAAGAAAATATAAAGAGATACGTTTTTGTATGTAAATGTATTAGCAAAACCAAATGATTTATTAGGTTCGATTGATCCTTCGTACTTCAAATATTTTGTAACATTTAAATTGTCTTGAAAATTAGCATCAGTAATATTATTTTCTGCTCCATCTTGTAAAATAAACGTTGGTAAACCTTGATTGTTTAAACCTGTAAATTGGTAAGAATACAATGAGTTTCTTGGATGGCCAACTGTATTTCCACCGTTTGCATCAATTAAATCAAATGCAGTTGGTGTATTTTGCAATCTTGTAATTTCTTGATTGTAAACAGAAAAATTAAGATTTGTAGACCATTTAAAATCCTTAGTATCAATATTTTTAGTTGTAAAAGCAACCTCTATACCTTTAGTTTCCATATCGGCATTGTTACCTTGTCTAATTCTTTGGCCGCCAATACCAGATGTAATTACATAATCAACAAGATCAAAAGCTTTACGGCTATAAACATCCGTTGTAAATTGAAGTCTGTTATTGAACATTCCAAGATCAAGTCCGATATTTGTTTCAAACTGTTTTTCCCAAGTTAGATTTCCATTTTGCAGTTCTTCGATTCTAATGCCTGATTCCCTGTCGTCTAGTCCAAAACGGTCTGTAATAGCGCTTTTGTAAATTGCTAAAGAGTTTGTAGCCGGTCCTGCTGTAGCAGTTAAACCATATGATGCTCTCAAAGCTAAAGTATTAATTGATTGCACGTCTTTCATGAAGCTTTCTTCAGCCACATTCCATTTTCCACTGAAAGTGTAGGTTGGCAACCATCTAGAAGAATCGCTATCTCCTTGTCTGTTAGATCCATCATAACGTCCTGTAACAGAAGCTGTATAACGTCTGTCATACGTATAACCTACTTTACCGAAGAAACCAACTGTTCTTTCTTTTTCTTCATTAAAACCATAATAAGAATCGCCAGCATTGATAATTTTTTCAATAATTCTCGGATCTGTAAAAGCCGTTAAACCTCTATCGTATTGTAAACCAGCTGCTGTAAAATTATCGCTCGTTCTGTCTACCACTCTCATTTCCGTTCCAAACAAGCCTTCTAATTCATGTTTTTCGGCAAAAATATTTCTGTAGCTAACACTGTTTCTTAAATTATAAGAAGTCATATCATTGGTAAACTTTCTCAAGAATCCTCCGTTTGGCAATACAGATTCTTTTGGTGCCGTTAAATCATTTGGATCTTGATATAAAAAGATATTTTGATCTCTTACCAATGTGTTCACTCCATCTTCCCCATCTGCTGTTCCAGCTTTGTAAGCTCCAACAACATTTGAACCTTCTAAGATTTTATGCTCACGGCTAGTGTTTGCGTAACGAGCTGAACCTGTTAAATTATAAGTTAAATGCGGATTAATTTTATAATCTAAATCCAATTGAAAACGAATGTCTTTAACCTCAATTTCCATGAAATTATTAGCTAATTCGTTTATGATGTTCATTTTTGCCCAGTTATTTCTGTAGTATTCCAAATTTCCATTTTCATCGTATGGACGTAATGTTCTACTTGTATTTAATACATAATTGAAAGGGTTGATATCAAAATCACGTGTTACTTTACCAAAAACAACATCTTTTTCACTTTCGTAAGTTCCAGGAGCGCCCTGATCTCTAATAGAGGCCAAAGTAGATAAGGTAACATTTAATTTGTCATTGATATAAAAAGTTCCTTTAATGTTACTAGAAATCTGTTTTACATCATCAGCAATAGTCCATCCTGGATCAGTATAATATCCTAATGAAGCATAGAATGTATTATTTTTTCCTCCACCAGAAAAACTTAAAGAGTGATTTTGCGTGATTGCTGGTCTAAACAAAACTTCGAACCAGTCTGTATTGGCCTGTTCATACTTTTTTAAGAAATTATTACGGCTTACAGGATCATTATTAACCAAATAAGTTCCCGTTTCAGGATTAAATGTATTGATAGCTCTTCCTAGGATATTATAAGCACCTCCGTATCTTCCATTTACTGTAATTGGCAAATCCAAGTAGCCTTTAGCTTCCATTTCTTTAAAAATACTCATTGACTCCTGAGAATTTAAAATATCATATTGGCTATAACTAGGTACGGTTCGTACTGTTTGCTCCAATCCGTAAGTAATTTTTAGAGGAGAATCTCTACGTCCTTGTTTTGTTGTTACAACCACAACCCCATTTAACGATCTAGAACCATAAATTGACGTAGCCGATGCATCTTTTAAAATCTCAATACTTTGAATATCATTGGCACTTAAACCAGCTACAGATGAACTTAATAATGTTTCTGAATTCCCAGATGCTAAATCAGCAAATGACATATTGATAATGTCTTCCTGAACAACACCATCAATAACCCATAAAGGTTTTGTATCTCCAAAAATGGAAGAAGATCCACGAACGGTAATTTTAGGAGCTGTACCAAAAGTTCCTGTAACATTCTGTACGGTAACCCCAGCCGCTTTTCCTTCAATCATTCGGCTTACGTCAACTACACCATCAATTTTTAATTCTGTACCCGAAATTTTACTAATAGCACCAGTAAAAGTTCTTTTTGAAGTTTTTTCGTATCCAGTTGTTACCACAACCTCTTTTAGATTCTGACCCGATTCTGTTAACACAATATTCGGGGAGGTATTTTCAATACCAATTTCTTTCGTTTCCATACCTACATACGAAATAACCAAACGGTCTACATTTGCAGGCATTTCAATAGTAAAATTTCCGTCAAAATCTGTTAATACAGCTGTTTTTGTACCCTTTGCCATAACAGTTGCACCAGGTAATGGACTGCCAGACTGGTCTGTAACTTTTCCTTTAATTATTGGTCCAAAAGCTAAAACCTCAAATAGAGAATCATGATTGTTTGCATAAGAAAAAGAATTAATTGTATTCTTCTGAAGCACAATCTGATTGCTCACTTCTGAAAAAGTAATATTAAAAGGAACCAATATTCTGCTAAGTACACTCGAGAGCGTTTCTTGGTTTGCTTCTATACTAACTTTCTCTCCTAGTTGAGGAAGTCTTGAATTATAGGAAAATTTTACACGAGCAGACTTTTCAATTTTTGATAAAGCATTATCTAAAGTTAGGTTATCAACTGTAATAGTTACTTTAGTATCTAATTTTTTCTGCCCATTTACATTATTTGCGAGAGTAACACTTGAAAACACAAGTGCTAACACAAACTGAAACAGCGTTATTTTCATGATTTGGTGAAGTAATCGTTGCTTGACAACAGGTTTTTTCATAATTTTGGTTTGTTTTGATTAATACTATTCGAGTGTATTTTAAGAAACATCATAAATTACTCTTTACAGAGAGTGATTTATTCAGATTTAAGTGTCGATAATGTTACAGCATTTTCGGCACTTTTTTTATGTATTTATTTCACATAGGCAATTACAAATTATTTTTTTTAGTTTTTAAATTTAGCTTCATTTTGGTTTTTCTTTCTTGTTTTCAAGTCGAATTAGAATTCTAGTTACAGCCAGAAGTCGTAATTACAATTTGATTTCCATTCATTTCGTAATTAGTATCGTTACCAATACTTTTACAGATTATTTTAAGTTTTTCAGCCAACGGCTGATCGCTTAAAGAAGTTGTTAATCGGCAGTCTTTCAGTTTGTCGTGAGGAAAATCAATATCCACCAAATAAGCTTGTTCTATAGTTTCGAGAATTTGTTCTACAGGAATATCTGTAAATTCAAAACTTAACTGCTCAATATTCCTAACGCTATTTACTAAAACAGGATCTTCAGTAATATTGGTTATTTTATTAAATACCAATTCTTTACGAGCAAAACGCAATGCTTGATTAGGGAGTAGAACTATTTCTTTGTTTTCACTATTATGAACTAGCTCGTTAGACTTTACCTTAACTTTACCGGTGCGAACAACAACTTCAACATTTTGCTGATCTGGATAAGCTTTTATTCTAAAGCTTGTACCGACAACTCGAGTTACAATCTCGTTAGCATAAACAAAAAAAGGCTTTTTAGGATTTTTACTAATTTCAAAGAAACCTTCGCCGGATAAATACACCTTTCTTTCGTTTCCGGTAAAGATTTTAGGGTAACTTAATTTACTATTGGGCTGTAATAAAACCGAACTTCCATCAGACAATGTAATGATTTGCGATTTTTCAGAATTGTTGGTCTGTTCTACCAAACCTTCGTTATTATCTTGGATGAGTTCGTTATACGTAACTACATTATCATTTATACTTAGTTCGTTTCTTACAAACCACACAGAAAAAATACCAACCAAGATAGCTGCAGCTACGCCACTAATCCAGTATCTCTGTATTTTAAGTTTTTTAATTTTTGAAATCTGTTGAGAAAGTTCTTCTCTCTGTTCAATTTTGCGCCAAGTTATTTGCAAGGCTTCATGAACTTCATTTGAGGATAAATTAGATTCTGGAACTCGCATTGCCAAAAGCAAAAGTCGCGCATCTTCGACAAGTTTAGCTCTCTGAAGATTTTCTAAAGTCCACTCTTCCCAGCCTTGTTCATCAACTTTAGATAAAATCCATAATTGAAAAGATTCATCAGCCAAGAAGTCTTCTATTTCGGTATAATTGTTACGTTTTTGCATCTTACTATTAAGGTTACAAAAACATAGAGGACATTTTTTTTATTATATACTCACCTATTTAAGATTTTTTTTTGATTTTTTCTTAAATTTTTAAAAAATCCCTGTAGATATAAGGATTAGAAGCGGAATACTGCCTTTCCATTCTTTACGAAGACTTAGCAAACCGCGATGTAAAAGATTACTGGCAGATTGATAGTTTACATCCAACAAATCTGCTATTTGATCAACACTTAATCCTTGATGATAACGTAAATACAAAGCCTCTTTTTGACGGCCTGGCAAATCATTCAATAATTTATTCAAGTATAAAACACGTTCGGCCGTTACTTCATCTTCAACCAATCGGTTCTCTATAGAAAAGTCAAAAAGAAACTCTAAAACATCTGTAGTTGTAGTTTTTCGAAACACATGATCTCTTTCGTGCAAACGAGCAATTCTCTTTCTAACACTAGAAAGCAGGTAAGCCTTAACAATCACATTATCTTGAAGAGAATCACGGTACAACCAAATATCAGCAAAAACATCTTGAATACAATCTTGCACTTTCTCATCATACGGACAAAGTGAATTACCGTAATTGATCAAATCTCTATAATATTTCTCAAAAAGTAAAGAGAATGATTTCTCGTTACCATTTTTCAAATTATTCCATAGAATAAAATCGTCTAAAACTTTGTTTTTTAAAATTTGGCTCATACAAAAAGCTTTGGGGTGCAAAATCCAATCATTATAGACATTTCTAGAATAACAAGATTACGATCGTCGATTAAATAGTTTAAATTACAATCTTTCCTAGGAATTAAAACTAACACATAAAACTTTTAATTTAACAAAAATTAAACAAGTGTTTTACATTTAAATCAATCTAAATCCATGCTAAAAGAAACGAATTTTAACATTATTTTTTATTTTTGTGTGATAAATATAAAAAAGCAAATAATAAAAACCCAATTTATTACAAAATATTACAACTTTTTCGAAATTTATCAGAATTTGTCATTAATTTTTAGATTAAACTTAAATTTACCATAATTTAAATTTTAATTAACTAATCAGATGTAGCACCTTTATCTTTTAAACAATTATATAGCATTTTTAGAGCAATCTTGAAAGAGTAAAGAGTTAACAAATCGAATTTTCATACCCTAAAATAAAAAAGCCTTACTAAAAATAGTAAGGCTTCTCTGTTATTTTTTAAACAACTTAAAAAGCAACATTCCATCTCGGCAATTTTCCATTTTCATCTAGAAAGTTTTGCAAAACTTGTCCTTCAACAGCAGTTGGAATCGCTTTTACATCTCCTGCAAAAGTTTCATACCAAACTACTTCAAGCTCAGAAATACTTTCTAATTTCATTTGAGCTGGCCAAGAATATTTTCTTCCAGTTTTAGCAAATTGGTGACCGTTTACGATTTTATCGTATAATCCGCCATTTTTACTTTTTAAAGTTCCATCATTTTGAACAGTTCCTGTAGAACCAACCATGATCAATTCTTTCTCCTCACCTTCAACAGCATAAACAACAAAAATTCCTGCACTTCCTTCTGGAGCGTTGCAAACTTCTTCTAAACTATCATTTACAGTAAACGTAAAACTGCTTGTTGATTTAAATTTTTCTAATTCTTTACTCATTTTTCTTGTTTTAAGCTCCTAAGACATTAAGTTCTTTAGTTGCTAAGTTTTAAAATATATTCCAGACATTTTAAAAATGTAAAAAAGTCTCAACAGAATATTGAGACTTTTTTGGAATTTGTTATTTTGAGACTTGAAGATTATCCAAGTACTTCTTTTACTTTTTTACCAATTTCAGCTGGTGAATCAACAACGTGAATTCCGTTGTCTCTCATAATTTGTTTTTTAGCAGCAGCTGTATCATCAGAACCTCCAACAATTGCACCTGCGTGACCCATTGTTCTACCTGCAGGAGCAGTTTCTCCAGCGATAAAACCAATAACTGGTTTACGGTTACCATCAGCTTTTACCCATTTAGCAGCATCAGCCTCTAATTGACCTCCAATTTCACCAATCATAATGATTGCCTCAGTTTCTGGATCATTCATTAATAATTCAACCGCTTCTTTAGTTGTAGTTCCAATAATTGGATCTCCACCAATACCGATAGCTGTTGTGATTCCTAAACCTTGTTTTACAACTTGGTCAGCAGCTTCATAAGTTAAAGTTCCTGATTTAGAAACGATACCAACTGTTCCTTTTTTGAAAACGAAACCTGGCATAATACCAACTTTAGCTTCACCTGGAGTAATAACACCTGGACAGTTTGGACCAATTAATCTTGAATTTCTTTCTTTAACATAATTATTTGCTTTAATCATATCTGCTACAGGAATTCCTTCTGTAATAGCAATAATTACTTTAATTCCAGCATCAGCAGCTTCCATAATTGCATCAGCAGCAAAAGCTGGCGGAACAAAAATGATAGAAGTATCAGCACCAGCTTGATCAACAGCATCTTTTACTGTATTAAAAACTGGACGATCTAAATGGCTAGTACCACCTTTTCCTGGAGTTACACCTCCAACAACATTAGTACCGTACTCAATCATTTGAGAAGCGTGGAAAGTTCCTTCACTTCCTGTAAATCCCTGAACAATTATTTTGGAATCTTTATTAACTAAAACACTCATGATATATATTTTATGTAGTTTTTAAATTTGTGTTGCAAAAATAAGGTTTTGTAATGTATTTTGCCTCTTTTATTGTCAAAAAAATATTAAGAAAATTGACTCATTTGATAACCTCTATAAAGTTTATCATCTTTTATCTGCCAAATAGTTGCAAAATGTGCCAAAAGCATTTCTTCTCTCGGATTCTCGATTGTTTTTACAAAATGAGAATAACGCACTGATACTAAATCATCTTCGCTAATTATATGGGTAATTCTAACTTTAGAACGCACATAAGCGCGGCTCAAATCATTGGCCATCTCAAGTATAGAATTGTAATCCATTTGAATAAAACCTTTACTACTGTTCCATTCAAGCGTAACATCAGGATGCAGATATGTTTTTAAAATTTCGCTATCAATTAAGGCATCTGACTTATAAAATTTCTGAACAAATTCTTTAATAGACATATTACTTCAATTTACTTAAAATTTCAGGAATCTTCTTAATATTGGCTAATTGTTTCAACTTTTCTCTAGATTCTTCGATTGGAGTACCAAAATACGATTTTCCGCCTTCAACAGACTTTGTTACCCCCGTCTGTCCCATTACGACAGCTTTTGCGCCAATTGTAATACCACTAGTAGTTCCAACTTGTCCCCATAAAGTTACTTCGTCTTCTATAATTACACAACCTGCAATACCAGTTTGAGATGCAATCAGACATTTCTTTCCAATTACGGTATCATGACCGACATGTACTTGATTGTCTAATTTACTTCCAGCACCAATTGTTGTATCTCCTGTAACGCCTTTATCAATTGTGCATAAAGCCCCAATTCCAACATTATCTTCAATAACAACTCTTCCTCCAGAAACTAACTGATCGAATCCTTCTGGACGCTTTTTATAATAGAAAGCATCGGCACCTAAAATAGTTCCCGCATGTATAATTACATTATCACCAATAATAGTATGATCGTAGATAGATACATTTGAATGAATTAGACAGTTTTTACCAATTTTTACATTATTTCCAACAAAAGAATTAGGCTGAATTACAGTGCCCTCTCCTATTTCTGCTGATGGAGCAATAGCTACATTAGCAAACTGAAATGGCTTAAAATGTCTGGTAAGAATATTAAAATCTCTAAATGGATCATCAGAAATTAGCAACGCTTTACCTTCTGGACATTCTACTTCTTTGTTTATTAAAACAATAGTTGCAGCCGATTGCAAAGCTTTGTCATAGTATTTTGGATGGTCTACAAAAACAATATCTCCAGGCTCTACAACGTGTATCTCGTTCATGCCTAATACTTGAAAGTCTTTGTCTCCGATAAATTTGCAATTAAGCAAATTGGCAATTTCTTGTAAAGAATGACTCTTTGGAAATTTCATATAGTATAATTAGAAAATTTGTCAATTAGAAAATGAGTCAATTACAAAATTATATCAATCCGAAAATTATCTGATCGACTCATTGTCAAATTATCTTAATTAGAAAATGAGTCAATTAGAATGTGAATATACAAAATTATGTCGATTCACAAATTATCTAATTGACTCATTGTCAAATTATCTTAATTAAGATAACTATTCTTTAACACGCTCCATGTAAGAACCTGAAGCTGTATCGATTTTAATTTTATCACCTTCGTTGATGAACAACGGAACGTTGATGTTTGCACCAGTTTCTACTGTAGCATTTTTTGTTGCGTTTGTAGCAGTATTTCCTTTTACTCCTGGCTCCGCGTAAGTAACTTCTAAAATTACAGAAGCTGGCATATCTACTGATAAAGGCAAATCTGTTTCTGTATTGATCTGAACCATTACATTTGTTCCTTCTTTTAACAAATCTGGAGCATCCAAAATGTTTTTATTTAAAGAAATTTGCTCAAATGTTTCAGCATTCATGAAGTGAAATTCATCTCCTTCTGGATATAAATATTGGAAAGTATGCGTTTCAACACGAATAACATCAATTTTATGACCTGCTGAAAAAGTATTGTCCAATACTTTTCCTGAAGTTAAACTTTTCAATTTAGTTCTTACGAAAGCTGGACCTTTTCCAGGTTTTACGTGAAGAAATTCAATAATTTTATAGATATCGTGATTAAATTTAATGCACAATCCGTTTCTAATATCTGATGTAGATGCCATTTGTTTTTTTTATTTTAGATTTTAGAGTGCAGATTTTAGATTTTTTAAAACTTAAAATCAACACATTTTTTAATGTTTCTTTTATTCTTTAGCTTAGAAATCTAATATCAGAAATCTAAACTCTAAAATTAATAGTTCCCTGAGTAACCTTTCATAATTCCTCGAGATGAATTTCTGATAAAATCTAAAATTTCATCTCTTTCAGGAGTTGCTTCCATTTCAGCTTCAATAATACTTAAAGCTTGAGTTGTATTGTAATTCTTTTGGTATAAAATTCTGTAAATCTCCTGAATTTCTCTAATTTTTTCAGTTGTAAACCCTCTTCTTCTTAAACCTACAGAGTTAATCCCAACGTAAGACAATGGTTCTTTTGCCGCTTTAGTAAAGGGTGGAACGTCTTTTCTAACCAAAGATCCTCCAGAAATCATAGCATGATCTCCAATATGAATAAATTGGTGAATTGCTGCCAAACCACCAATAACAGCATGATTTCCAACAACCACGTGACCTGCCAAAGCAACACCATTTACGATAATTGCATTGTTTCCAATTTCACAATCGTGCGCGATGTGAGCATAAGCCATTACTAAACAATTGTTTCCAATTACAGTCTGGCCAGAAGCTACTGTTCCTCTATTTATAGTTACACATTCTCTAATAGTACAATTATCACCGATAATAGCAAGAGAATCTTCACCTCCGAATTTTAAATCTTGTGGCACTGCAGAAATTACTGCTCCTGGAAAAATATTACAATTTTTTCCGATACGAGCTCCTTCCATAATGGTCACGTTTGAACCAATCCAAGTACCATCACCAATAACAACATTATTGTGAATTGTTGTAAATGGCTCTATTACAACGTTTTTAGCGATTTTTGCGCCTGGATGAACATATGCTAATGGTTGATTCATCTGTATGTTTTATATTTTTAATTAAAATATTTCTGATTTGAAGCAACAAACCTAAACAATAAATTTGATAATTTATTATTGTTTTCTTGCTATTTGTGCCATTAATTCTGCCTCAGTAACTAATTTACCATTTGCATACGCGTTTGCTTGCATATGACAAATTCCTCTTCTGATAGGAGAAATCAACTCACATTTGAAAATTAAAGTATCCCCTGGCAATACTTTGTGTTTAAATTTAACATTATCAATTTTCATGAAGTATGTCAAATAATTTTCAGGATCTGGAACAGTACTTAATACTAAAATTCCTCCCGTTTGCGCCATTGCTTCTACAATTAATACACCTGGCATAACTGGAGCTTCTGGGAAGTGACCTACGAAGAAGTTCTCGTTCATAGTAACATTTTTCAATCCTACCACGTGACGATCAGACATCTCGATAATTCTGTCTATTAACAAGAATGGTGGTCTATGAGGTAACATAGACATGATTTTATGAATATCCATCAATGGTTCTTGATGCAAATCATAAGTTGGAACATGATTTCTCTGCTCTATTTTGATAATTTTAGCCAATTTCTTTGCAAACTGAGTATTTACAAAGTGACCTGGTTTATTAGCTATAATTTTTCCTTGGATACGTACTCCAATTAAAGATAAATCTCCAATAACGTCAAGCAGTTTATGTCTTGCCGCTTCGTTTGGATAATGCAAAGTTAAGTTGTCTAAAACGCCATTTGGTTTCACAGAAATTTCATCTTTTCCAAATGCCTTCTTTAGATTTTCCATTGTAGACTCAGAGATTTCTTTATCTACATAAACAATTGCATTGTTTAAATCTCCACCTTTAATAAGTCCGTGCTCTAACAAAGATTCTAATTCGTGAAGAAAACTAAACGTTCTAGAACTTGCAATTTCAGATTTAAAATCTGCTAAACTTTTCAAAGTAGCATTTTGAGTACCTAAAACTTTAGTACCAAAATCTACCATAGTTGTTACTTGATACTCATCGCTTGGCATCACAAGAATTTCGCTTCCTGTAGCTTCGTCTGTAAAAGAAATAACTTCTTTTACTACATAAACATTACGGCTTGCATCTTGCTCTTCGATACCAGCTTTTTCTATCGCTTCAACAAAATATTTTGATGAACCATCCATAATTGGAAGTTCAGAGGCATTCAATTCAATAATAACATTATCCAAATCGCAACCAACTACCGCAGCCAAAACGTGCTCTGGTGTTTGAATCTTTACACCTAGTTTCTCAAGATTTGTTCCTCTTTGAGTATTAACAACATAATTAGCATCAGCTTCAATTACTGGTTGACCTTGCAAATCTACTCTTACAAAAGTGAAACCATTATTAACGGGTGCAGGTTTAAAAGTCATTGTAACTTCTTTTCCAGTGTGTAAACCAACTCCTGTTAGCGAAATTTCATTTTTGATGGTCTTCTGTTTAACCATTATTTCCATTTTTTGGGTTTATTATTTGTTTTTTTAATTCTTCAACTTGAGCCACAATTTTAGGCAGATTCTTAAAATGAACATACGATTTATTAAAATCTGTATATCCAAGAGATGGAGTTCCCTGTAAAACTTCATCATCTTTAATGTTTCTGGCTACACCCGATTGTGCTTGAAGCCTTACATTATTTCCTATTGTCAAATGACCTGCAATACCTACCTGTCCACCAATCATGCAATTTTCACCAATTTTTGTAGAACCAGCAACACCACTTTGAGCAGCTATCACAGTATTTTTTCCAATTTCCACATTATGGGCAATCATGATCTGATTGTCTAATTTAACTCCCTTTCTAATAATTGTAGAACCAAGAGTTGCTCTGTCAATTGTAGTATTTGCACCAACATCTACATTATCTTCAATAATAACGTTTCCAATTTGAGGCACTTTACTATATTCACCGTTTTCATTTGGAGCAAAACCAAAACCGTCAGCGCCAATAATAACACCAGAGTGAATCGTACAATTGTTTCCAATTACAGTTTCAGAGTAAATTTTTGCTCCAGCAAAAATAAAAACATTGTCACCAATAGTAACATTGTCGCCAATAAAACTATTTGGATAAATTTTCACATTATTGCCTAAAACTACATTTTGTCCGATATAACTAAAACTGCCTAAATATAGATTTTCTCCACATTTTGTACCTTCAGACATAAATGACTGAGGCTCAATTCCTGTTTTATTTAACTTTACCTGATTATAAAAATGTAAAAGCTTAGAAAACGCCGCATAAGCATCTTCCACTTTAATTAGTGTAGTTGTAATTTCCTGTTCCGGAATAAAGCTATCGTTAACAATTGTTACTGTCGCTTTTGTCGTATATATAAAATTGATATACTTTGGATTAGCCAAAAAAGTAAGCGATCCTTCTTCTCCTTCCTCGATTTTAGAAAGCTTAGAAACTTCTGCATTGGGATTCCCAACAACTTCTCCTTCTAAAATTCCTGCTATTTGTTCTGCTGTAAATTTCATCGCGACAAAAATATAAAAAATAGGTTTTAAATGTTAATTTTATATAAGTTGTTTTGGGAAACAGATATAATATTTTGTCACCAATTTAGATAACGATTTCAAATTCAGCTGATCAGAAGCTTCAACAACATCCTCAATTGTTTTATCTTTTTTCAAAATACGAATAGGTTCTGCTTCTTTACTGTAGGCTTGATTTTTAATCTTTCCTCTAAAAATAAAATATCCTGCATCTAATTGGCTAATATGATGCTGACTTGCAAATTTTTCTTTCAATGCCTGAGATTCTTCCATAGAAACTTTCTCGGCACTCATTTTAATTTTAAGCAAATCTCTATTGATGATCATTTTACTTAAAGTGCTTAAAACAAAATCATCTTGCTTTTGCCAAGCTTTTAAAGCACTAATAATATCAAAATCATCTAATTGCGAAAACAAATCTAATTTCTCTGCATCAAAATCTTCAAGCGTAATTTTATTGTGCATAAAATAAGAGAGCGGTTCGCTGCAAGGTAGATCTACTCCTTTCAGAACCAATTCTTTTGCTCTTTTTAATACTTTCATTAAAATTAATTCGGCAACCAAGCTTGTTTTATGCAAGTATGCTTGCCAATACATTAATCTCCTAGAAAGCAGAAATTTCTCCACAGAATAGATTCCTTTTTCCTCGATTACCAAAACATCATTTTCTACATTCATCATCTGAATCAAACGTTCAGAATTTACATTTCCTTCAGCAACACCTGTATAAAAGCTATCTCGTTTTAAGTAATCCATTCGATCCATATCCAACTGACTTGAGATCAATTGCAACATGAATTTTCTATGGTATTCTCCTTTAAAAACCTGAATAGCTAAACTTAATCTTCCTCCGAATTCCTCATTCAGCTGATTCATAAACAATAAAGAAATGGCTTCATGGTGCACATCTTCAACAATACTTTTCTCCATTGCATGAGAAAATGGCCCATGCCCTATATCATGAAGTAAAATTGCAATTAAAAGTGCATTCTCTTCTTCATCAGAAATCACAACATCTTTAAAACGAAGCGTGTCAATTGCTTTTTTCATCAAATGCATACATCCTAAAGCATGATGAAAACGAGTATGATTGGCTCCTGGATATACTAAATACGATAATCCCATCTGCGAAATACGGCGTAAACGCTGGAAATAAGGATGCTGAATTAAGTCGTAAACTAGTGCATTTGGAATCGTAATGAAACCATATATAGGATCGTTGAATATTTTAAGTTTATTGATCTGAGTCACAGTCCGGTTATTTTTTTGGTCAACAAATATAAGTAAATAAGTATAAAGAGTTCGGTGTTTTTTATTTAAAAATCCAATCCTAAATTACGATGATTATCAATAAAATACATTTAAAAATGTTAAAATTCAAAATAAAATCATGCCTCAACTTTGGTAATTTTATACTATTTTTAATACTTTTTAAGTTCTATAACTTTAAATTGCAGTAAAATTAAATTGATTTATGGATAAGATAAAAATACTTTGGGTCGACGATGAAATCGATCTTTTAAAGCCACACATATTATTTCTAGAAAAAAAGAATTACGAAGTTACCACTTGCAACAACGGACTTGACGCCATTGCTTTGTTTGAAGAAGATAATTTTGATATCGTTTTTCTAGACGAAAACATGCCTGGAATGAGCGGATTGGAAACGCTTTCTGAAATGAAAGAAAAGAAGTCAGCTATTCCGATGATCATGATTACCAAGAGCGAGGAAGAATATATAATGGAGGAAGCGATTGGTTCTAAAATCGCCGATTATCTAATTAAACCCGTAAATCCGAATCAGATTCTATTGAGTTTGAAGAAAAATCTAGACGATTCGAGATTAATTACCGAAAAAACTACTTTAGATTACCAGAAAGAATTCAGAAAAATTTCAATGGAATTGGCAATGGTTAATTCGTATGAAGACTGGATCGAATTGTATAAAAAACTGCTTTTCTGGGAATTAAAATTGGAAGACATTAACGATACGGCAATGATTGAGATTTTGGAATCTCAAAAAGTTGAAGCCAATTCTCAATTTGGAAAATTTATTGAAAGAAATTATGAAGATTGGTTTGCGCCGAAAGCAGACAAACCAATTCAGTCTAACACCTTATTTAAAGAATTAGTTGTACCCGAACTTAAAAAGAAAGACAAACCGATTCTTTTTGTGGTAATCGACAATCTTCGTTACGACCAATGGAAAGCTTTTGAAGGTGTAATTTCAAATTATTACAAACTTGAAAAAGAGGTTCCGTACTATTCTATTCTACCAACCGCTACGCAATATGCCAGAAACTCAATTTTCTCTGGTTTAATGCCTTTGGAAATGGAGAAACAATTTCCTCAATATTGGAAAAATGACGTTGACGATGGCGGTAAAAATCTTTATGAAGCTGAATTTTTATCAGCTCAACTGAAACGTTTAGGTTTAAACATTAAAGAAGATTATTTTAAAATCACCAACTACGCTGGAGGAAAAAAATTAGCCGAAAATTTTAAAGCACTAAAAGAAAACGACTTAGTTACCGTAGTTTACAACTTTGTTGATATGCTTTCTCATGCCAAAACAGAAATGGAAGTGGTAAAAGAATTAGCTTCAGACGATAAAGCGTATCGCTCCTTAACTTTAAGCTGGTTTAAAAATTCTCCTTTATTAGAAATTATCCAGCAAGCACAGCTTTTAGGATTCAAACTGATTCTAACTACAGACCACGGAACAATTAATGTAAAAAATCCGTCGAAAGTGGTGGGAGATAAAAACACAAGTCTAAATTTGCGTTATAAAACTGGCCGTAGTTTAACATACGAGCAAAAAGATGTTTATGTCGTAAAAGAGCCTAAAACAATTGGTTTACCCGCAATAAACATGAGCAGTTCGTTTATTTTTGCTAAAAACGATTTCTTTTTGGCCTATGTAAACAACTACAATCATTATGTGAGTTATTATAAAAATACGTATCAGCACGGAGGAATTTCATTAGAAGAAATGATTATTCCGTTTTTGGTTTTTAATCCTAAATAAAATATTGCCACGAATTCCACGAATTTTCAATAATTTATTTTTAAGCAAAAAAGTAAATTTAATTCGCGAAAATTTGTGAAATTCGTGGCAAAAATAAACACAACAATGAATATCGTTTTTTCATTAGATCAAATTCAAGAAGTTGCCGAACAGATTATAGCTTCAAACCCAAAAAAAATCATTCTTTTTAATGGTGAAATGGGAGTTGGAAAAACTACCTTGATCAAACAGCTTTGCAAAAGTTTAGGAGTTCAAGACGCTACAAGCAGTCCTACTTTTTCTCTTGTAAACGAATACCAAACCATTAATAATCAAACCGTTTACCACTTTGATTTCTATAGATTAAATAAAGAAACCGAAGCGCTAGATATGGGCGTGGACGATTATTTATATTCTGGAAATTGGTGTTTTATTGAATGGTCTGAAAAAATTGCAAGTTTGATCCCAGAAGAACATTCTACCTTAAATATTGAATTGCTTCCTGACGGAAAAAGAGAATTAAAACTAGTTTCAACAAATGACTAATGACAACGAGCACAACTGCATCGATTCAGACCATTTGTTAAGCAGCATCAAAAGCAATATTAAAAAACATGGACTTCAAGTTATTATAGTTGAAGCTACAGATTATTTACCCTCATTTGCATACAGCATTGGACTATGGCAAAAGTATAATCATCCCGAAATAATTTGTTTTGGATTCTCTAATTCACTCCTTCATACTTTAATTAATGATGTTTCGGAAATAATTAAAAAAAACGAATCAATCATTACAGGAAAAAATTATTCAAATATTTTTGAAGAAAGCAGAGCTGAATTTTTAGACGTCCATCCTGATAATATTTCTGACTATTTTGGTTCTGCCATAAATTTCTACAACAGCCAAGATTTCCCTGCTCTTCAATTAGTTTGGACAGATCGAAATGATAAATTTCCTTGGGAAGAAAACTTCGAAGAAGAATTCCTCTACAAACAACCATTGCTTGATAGAAATTATGATTTTAAATTTCGAGAACCAAAGAACCTAACCTCTTTTACAACAAAACAATGGCTTGAAGGAAAACCAATACTTAATGTTTATCATGATGATGATGGCGATTGGCAATTTTTGACTGACGATGATTCATCATCTGAAAATATAATTATTGTTGCACTCGAACAAATAGTATTAAAAGACAACTCTTTGAATCAAGTTTTTAACTTAGAATATGGCGAGGAAGCAGAGAGAGAATATGTTGGAGCAAAATGGACAAGAAAAAAAACTGAAACCAAAGAATATTAGATCTTAGTCAGTTTGTGAAATATTTTAATGGAAGAGAAAAAAGACTATTAAATCAAAAAAAAATATCTTAACATTCGTTTTGCAGTATTAGCAGAATTTTTACACTAATTCTAAAACTTTTTACGTAATTTGTACTCTTAATTTTTTGCACTATCCATGTCAATCACGTTAACTCCGTTTACAAAACAACAATTAATACCGCAGGAAGAAAAACTTGAGGTTGGTCGTTTTAAAAGAGAACTTTTTATAGGAATTCCTAAAGAAACAAGTTATCAAGAACGTCGTATCTGTCTTACGCCCGATGCGGTCAATTCTTTAACTTACGAAGGTCATCGCGTTATGATCGAATCTGGAGCCGGAGAAAGTTCGAGTTATACAGACAAAGAATATGCTGACGCCGGTGCAGAAATTACAAAAGACACTAAGAGAGTCTTTGGTTGCCCGTTTCTATTAAAAGTAGAACCGCCAACTTTAGCCGAAATCGAAATGATAAATCCTGAAACGGTTATTATTTCAGCAATTCAGCTTAAAACCAAAAAGAAAGAATATTTTGAAGCTCTTGCTAAAAAGAAAATCACAGCATTAGCTTTTGAATATATCAAAGACGAAGACGGATCTTATCCTGCTGTAAAATCCCTAAGCGAAATTGCGGGAACGGCTTCAATCCTTATTGCTGCTGAATTAATGATTACAGACGAATTCGGAAAAGGGCTTTTATTCGGCAATATTACTGGCGTACCTCCTACTGAAGTTGTCATTTTAGGAGCTGGAACAGTTGGCGAATTTGCTGCTAAAACAGCAATTGGATTGGGTGCAAACGTAAAAGTATTTGATAATTCCATTACCAAATTGCGTCGTCTACAAAACAATTTAAGTCAAAGAATTTTCACTTCAACCATACAGCAAAAAGGTTTATTAAAAGCTTTAAGACGTTGCGATGTCGCTATTGGTGCGATGCGCGGAAAAGAACGCTGTCCGATTGTTGTAAACGAAACTATGGTAGAGCACATGAAAAAAGGTGCTGTAATTGTTGACGTTAGCATCGATACTGGAGGCTGTTTTGAAACTTCGGAAGTGACGACTCACGAAAAGCCTACCTTTATAAAAAGCAATGTTTTACACTACTGTGTACCCAATATACCTTCACGTTATTCCAAAACCGCTTCATTATCAATAAGTAACATCTTAACACCTTATCTACATCAGATAGCCGAAGATGGTGGTATTGAAAGTGCAATTCGATGCAATAAAGGACTAAAAAATGGAATCTATTTGTACCATGGAATTTTAACTAATAAAGCTATCGGCGACTGGTTCGATTTGCCAGATAACGATATTAATTTACTTGTATTTTAAGGGAACTTTAATGTACCTTTGCAAAAAAATTATTTCATGAAGTTCGTACATCGTTTTGCATATTATCTGATAGGTCTCGTAATGGGATGTTTTATTGTATCAGGATTTTTTATCGGAAAAGATACTCGTTGTAATTATTTTCCAAATGCAAGAGTTTTAAATAATCTTAGAACAAAACCCTTTCAATATTCTCCAAAAGCAGTTCAAACATTAAGCGAAAAATGGGTTGACACTGCAGATGTCAAAAACACTTTAACTTATGGAGATGTTGATTTTGATCAAAGTAACGTTCCTTTAAAAGGAGGAAAATTATATATCATTGAAGGAAAAACAGCTAAAAATCAAGAAATTATTTTAAAGGTAGTTAATTTTGAAAATAAAGCTGTTCTAGAAGAAATCATTAAGAAAGAAGGAGAAAAATAATTTTCCTTCTCTTTAAAACCACTCTATTCCTTCAATACCTTTAGATTTCAGGAAAGCATTTGTTTGGCTAAAATGCTTGTTCCCAAACCATTTACCCTGATTAGCACTCATTGGTGACGGATGTCCTGATTCTAAAATATAATGCTTTGAACGATCAATTTTTGATCCTTTTTTCTGAGCAAAACTTCCCCATAAAAGAAAAACAATGTTTTCTTTCTGATCAGAAATAGCCTGAATTACAGCATCGGTAAAGAGATTCCATTTTAAATGTTTATGACTATTTGGACTATCTTTTCTCACGGTCAGCGAAGCATTCAAAAGTAAAATTCCTTGTTTTGCCCAATTTTCAAGATTACCAGAATTTGGCATAAAAATCGAATCAAAATCGGTATTTATTTCTCTGAAAATATTGCGAAGCGACGGAGGAATTTTAACATTATCATTTACCGAAAAGCTCAAACCATTGGCTTCTCCTTCTCCATGGTAAGGATCTTGTCCAATAATTACAACTTTCAAGTTTGAAAAACTGCAATTATTGAAAGCGGAAAAAATCAATTCAGCTGGCGGATAACAAGTATGAGTTTTATACTCAACATCTAGCGCATCCATCAATTCCTTAAAATACGGTTTCTGAATTTCGTCTTTCAAAACAGTTTGCCAATCTTGAGATAAATTAATTTTCATTTTAAAATTTTATTACAAATTACGCAAAGTTTTCTTCAAAGTGCCAATAAATAATGCATTTTAGTTTCAAAACTTTGTAACTTTGAAATCTTACAACATACGATATATAATGGTATCTATTACAGAAAAAACATTACAAGATTTACAATTTCCAACCGTACTTGAAACCATTTCTGATGGTTGCAATACTGATATTGGAAAAGAAAAGGCTTTACAAATAAAACCATTTAGAGATAAGGAAGAATTAATGCAATCTTTGATGCAGACATCAGAATATGTATCTTCTTTTCAAAACAATAACGCCATTCCGAATCATGGATTTGACGCCATCACGCATGAAATTAAGTTTCTTGCAATCGAAGACAGTTTTCTTGAAGTAGGAAGTTTTAGAAAAATCGCTAATCTTTCTGCTACAACAAATGTCTTATTAAATTTCTTGAAAAAATTCGATGATTATTATCCGAATCTTAATGCAAGAGCTTCAAGAGTAGAATTAACAAAAGACATCATCACTGCAATCGATGCTATCGTAGATAAATACGGAGAAATTAAAGACAACGCTTCTCCTGCTCTAGCTGGAATTCGCCAGAATATGAATTTGGTTCGCGGAAAAGTGAATCAAAGTTTTGGTGTGGCTCTAACTCAATATAATAGTTTAGGTTATCTAGACGACATTAAAGAAAGTTTTGTTCAGAACCGTAGAGTTTTAGCGGTTTTAGCCATGTACCGCCGTAAAATAAAAGGTTCTATTTTAGGAAGTTCCAAAACAGGAAGCATTGCTTATATTGAACCAGAAGCAACTTTAAAATATTCTAGAGAATTAGCCAATTTAGAATATGAAGAAAAAGAAGAAATTACGAGAATTTTAAAGAATTTATCGAACGTGATTCGTCCGTATCTTCCTTTATTAGTTGAATATCAAGATTTCTTAAGTGATATTGATGTAGTTGCTGGAAAAGCAAAATATGCCAATCGAATCAACGGAATCTTACCAACCATTACAGAAGAAAGAAGATTATTCTTTAGAGAAGCGTATCATCCAATTTTGTATTTGAATAATAAACAAAAAAAGGAAGTTACGCACCCGCAAACCATTGAACTTAAACAAGAAAACAGAATCATTGTAATTTCTGGACCAAACGCTGGAGGAAAAACTATTTCTTTAAAGACAGTAGGTTTATTACAGCTAATGTTGCAATCTGGAATCTTAATTCCGGTTCACGAAAGAAGTGAAACTTTCTTATTTGATAGAATCCTGACAGATATTGGAGACAACCAATCTATTGAAAATCATTTAAGCACTTATAGTTACCGATTAAAAAACATGAATTACTTTTTGAAGAAATGCAATAGAAAAACCATGTTTTTAATTGACGAATTCGGTACAGGTTCTGATCCTGAATTGGGAGGTGCTTTGGCTGAAATTTTCTTGGAAGAATTTTACCACCGTGAAGCTTTTGGAATTATCACAACACATTATTCTAATTTAAAAATTCTTGCAAACGAATTGCCATACGCAACAAATGCAAACATGATGTTTGACGAAAAGTCATTAGAGCCAATGTATAAATTAGCATTGGGTCAAGCCGGAAGTTCGTTTACTTTTGAAGTTGCTCAGAAAAACGGAATCCCATTTGGATTGATTAATCGTGCGAAAAAGAAAATCGAAGTTGGAAAAGTTCGTTTTGATAAAACCATCGCAACACTTCAAAAAGAAAGATCGAAGCTGGAAAAAACTTCTTTGAATTTAAAAGAGGAAGAAACCAGAGCGCGTGAAGAAAGTAAAAAGATGGAAAACATCAATACTAAAATTCAGCAGAAATTAGAAAGCTATCAGGAATTGTACGACAGTAACCAAAAGATAATTTACATCGGACAAAAAATTGATGATATCGCGGAGAAGTATTTCAACAACAAAAACAAAAAAGAACTTATTGGTGAATTCTTGAAAATTGTTGAGATTGAAAATTCGAAACGTAAAAAAGCAACTCCGAAAGAAGTAAAAGCAAAAGTTGAAAAACAAAAAGAAATTATCGCTGAAGTTCAGGTAAAAGTTGAAGAAATACGAAAAGAGAAAAAAGAGAAAAAACTTAAACCTGTTGTAGAAAAACCAAAACCAATTTTAAAAGTTGGCGATCGAGTAAGGATGCTAGACGGAAGATCTGTTGGAAGTATCGATTCTATCGAAAAAAATAAAGCGACGGTCAATTATGGCATTTTTACTTCGAAGGTAAGTTTGGACGAACTGGAATTGGTTGAAGCAGTTAAAAAATAAGTTTTCAGTCACTAAAAAAGACTAAAATCAAAATAAAGCGATTTAAAAGACGTTTTATTTTTTAAAGCAAAATATGATTACTTATTTTTAAAATTCGATTTAAATCAATTTATGAAAGCTGTTTTTAATTTGTTTTTTCTATAAAAACCAATAAAGCAATAGATAAAAATAATTAGTAAAATATAGTGAACTTTGTCAAAGTTTTACCTTTAAAACAATAAAATGGAAAGCCTTCCAAAAAACAAAAAAATAGTTCTTTTTGACGGAGTTTGTAATCTCTGCAGTTCTGCGGTACAGTTTATTATCAAACACGACAAAAAAGATATTTTTAGATTTGTTGCGTTGCAATCTGATTTAGGAATTTCAATATGTAAACATTTAGGAATCAGTTTTTCTAAAATGGATAGTATTATTTTATACGACCCCGGAACGGCATATTTCTACAAGTCTTCGGCAATTTTGGAAATCGCTAAAAATTTTGGCGGACTTTGGAAATTAACTCCTATTTTTAGAATTGTGCCCATTTTTATTAGTGACAGAATTTATGATTATGTTGCGAAGAATAGATACAATTGGTATGGAAAAAAAGAAAGCTGTATGATTCCTACTCCGGAGTTGAGAGCCAAATTTTTATAAAATCCAAATTACCTCAATATTGTCATTTCGACGCAAGGAGAAATCTCCGTAAGTAGCTCCGTTCCAATTGGCTAATCTTTATAGAGTTTCTCGCGGAGATTTCTCCTTGCGTCGAAATGACACACTAAGTAAAAAACTTAAAAACAGAAAAAATCCCAAATTCACATCAATTGGAATTTGGGATTTTTTATATTGAAATTTTCAGATTTATTATCTGATCAATTTTTTGTATTTCAAACGTTTAGGAGTTAAATCACCGCCAAGACGTTTCTTTTTATTTTCTTCATAATCAGAGAAACTTCCCTCGAAGAAATAAACTTCAGAATCTCCTTCAAACGCTAAGATATGTGTACAAATTCTATCTAAGAACCATCTATCGTGAGAAATAATAACTGCACAACCTGCAAAGTTCTCCAAACCTTCTTCAAGAGCTCGAAGTGTATTTACGTCAAGGTCATTCGTTGGCTCATCCAGCAAAAGTACATTTCCTTCTTCTTTCAAAGTCATCGCTAAGTGTAAGCGGTTACGTTCTCCACCCGAAAGCATTGATACTTTTTTGTTTTGCTCACCGCCACCAAAGTTAAAACGTGATAAATAAGCTCTTGAGTTCACTTGCTTTCCACCCATCATAATCAATTCCTGTCCATCTGCAAAGTTTTCCCAAATCGATTTATTAGGATCAATATTAGCATGCGACTGATCTACGTAAGCGATTTTTACAGTTTCTCCAACTGAAAACTCACCACTGTCAGTAGCTTGTTCACCCATAATCATTTTAAAAATAGTCGACTTACCAGCACCGTTTGGCCCGATAATACCAACAATACCAGCTTGCGGCAAAGTAAAGTTCAAATTATCGTATAACAATTTATCACCAAAAGCTTTCGCAACATTTTTAGCTTCAATAACATTTGTTCCTAAACGAGGACCATTTGGAATGTAGATTTCTAATTTCTCGTCTAGTTGTTTTTGATCTTCATTTAATAATTTGTCGTAGTTCTGTAAACGTGCTTTTTGTTTCGTCTGACGACCTTTTGCACCCTGACGAACCCAATCCAACTCACGCTCCAACGTTTTTCTACGTTTAGAAGCGACTTTTTCTTCTTGAGCCAAACGGTTTGATTTTTGATCTAGCCAAGAAGAGTAATTTCCTTTCCATGGAATACCTTCTCCTCTATCCAACTCAAGAATCCAACCTGCAACATTATCCAAGAAATAACGGTCGTGCGTTACAGCAATTACAGTTCCAGCATATTGCGCTAAGTGCTGCTCTAACCATAGAACTGACTCAGCATCAAGGTGGTTGGTAGGCTCATCTAATAGCAATACATCTGGTTGTTGCAACAACAAACGACATAAAGCAACACGACGACGCTCACCTCCAGAAAGGTTTTTAATTGGCGTATCACCTTCTGGCGTACGCAATGCATCCATCGCAATTTCTAATTTTGTATCGATTTCCCAAGCGCCAAGAGCATCAATCTTATCTTGTAAAGCCGCTTGACGATCCATTAATTTATCCATTTTATCTGGATCCGAATAGTTTTCTTCAAGACCAAATAAATCATTAATCTGATTGTATTCTTCTAAAACTGCCATTGTTTCTGCAGCTCCTTCTCGAACAATTTCGATAACTGTTTTAGAATCATCCAAAATTGGTTCTTGCTCTAAATATCCTACTGTATAGCCTGGTTGAAAAACTACATCTCCTTGGTAGTTTTTATCAACTCCAGCAATAATTTTTAAAAGAGAAGATTTTCCTGAACCATTAAGTCCCAAAATACCAATCTTAGCACCATAAAAGAAACTAAGGTAAATATTTTTAAGAACCGGTTTGTCTGCTCCTTGATAGGTTTTACTCAATTTTTGCATTGAGAAAATTACTTTCTTATCGTCTGACATTTTTTATTTTTTATTATAATTATTATTTCTTTCTGAATTTTGACATTTTAAACCCTGCCTTTTAAAGCATTGAATACCCAAGCATTAGCAAAAAAACCAACTCCTACAGCACCAAATCCCCAACCAGAAACATCACTGTATCTAAAGATTCCAAGACCTATAAGTAACAATCCCATAAGTACCATTATTAAAGTGGCCCATCCTAAAATGGTGTTTTTATTCATTCCCATAATTGTGTAAATATTGTTAGTGGCAATTTTTTAGAAACGCAAATATCGTGAATTTTAATGGCTTAATTAAATATTTTATACAGCATTTCTTTTAGCAGATCCGATTGAGGTAAAGCATTAGCCCCCACACCTTTACTCTTAATATCAATATCTCGTAACGCCCCAACAATCTGACTTACCTTTCGCATCGGATAATTTTTTACTGCCAAATCGTATTCTTTCAAGAAATAAGGATTTACCCCCAATGCTGATGCTACATTTTTCGGACTTTTATCTTTTAGGCCGTGGTACTTTAGAAGCTGTACAAAGAATCCAAATACCAATCCTGTTGTCATAACTAATGGATATTCTTTTGGATTATGTGCAAAATTCTCTGCTATCTTATAAGCTTTCAGCTGATTGCGTTCCCCAATTGCTTTTCGAAGCTCGAATACATTATAATCTTTACTAAAACCAATATTTTCCTCGATATGTTCTGCCGTAATCATAGTGCCTTGTGGCAAAATAATTTGTAATTTTTCTAGCTCATTATTGATTTTACTCAAATCTGTACCTAAAAACTCAACTAACATAGCATTGGCTTTTGGATCAATAGTATATTTTTTTCCTGCTAGAACACGCTTAATCCAATCTCCTACTTGATTTTCGTATAATTTTTTACTTTCGTAAACGACACCTTTTTGCCCTAATAATTTGGTAACTTTTTTACGTTTATCAAGAGTCTTATATTTATAGCAAAAAACCAAAACCGTTGTTTGCATCGGATTATCCACATACGATTCGATTTTATCTATTGTTCTGGATAAATCCTGCGCTTCTTTTACTATAACAACTTGACGTTCAGCCATCATAGGATAGCGCTTGGCCGTTGAAACAATATCTTCTATAGATACGTCTCTTCCATACAAAACTGTCTGATTAAAACCTCGTTCTTCTTCAGCCAAAACATTTTCTTCAATATACTCCGATAACTTATCTATATAATAAGGTTCTTCACCCATTAAAAAGTAAATCGGTTTAATATCTCCGGCTTTAATTTCGTTGACAATTTTTACTACTTCGTCCATTTAAAATTTGTTTCAAGTTTTAGGCTTCATGTTCATTTCAATAACTTGAAACTTTAAACTTGAAACCTGAAACTATTTTAATTATTTTTGCTTTATGCTTAAACTTAATTTCCCTGCTTATACTTTCCGATTCAAAAATAGCGAAAATAAAGTGTCTATTTTTGATGAAATCAGGAAAAAATTTATAATTCTTACGCCAGAAGAATGGGTTCGCCAGCACGTTGTTCATTATCTGATGCATGAAAAAAAATACCCCAAATCACTTATAAACGTAGAAAAAGTTTTAACTGTCAACGGATTACGAAAACGATATGACATCGTTGTATTTAATCCAAATGGCACTATACATATATTAGTAGAATGTAAAGCGCCAGAAGTTAAAATCTCGCAAGCAACTTTTGATCAAATTGCGCGTTACAATATGACAATGCAGGCACGGTTTTTGAATGTAACAAACGGACTAAACCATTTTTATTGTCAAATGGATTTTGAAAACGAAAAATATGAGTTTTTAAGAAACCTGCCTGATTATAAAGAAAACCATTAAAAAATAAATAATTAAGTACTTTTGGATAAAATAGCAGTTGTCATTTTAAATTGGAACGGAGTAAAATTGCTGAAGCAATTTCTACCATCTGTTATTCAGTTTTCAGAAGGCGCAACAATTTATGTTGCTGACAATGATTCTACGGATAATTCTGTTGCATTCGTTACAGAAAATTTTCCAACCGTAAAAATTGTAAAAAATTCAGGCAATTATGGCTTTGCTAAAGGTTATAATGATGCCTTAAAACATATTGATGCAGAAATATATGCACTAGTAAATTCTGATATTGAAGTTACGCAAAACTGGCTTCAACCTATTCTTGATACTTTCGAAAAAGAAAAACAGACCGCTATTATTCAGCCAAAAATTCTTGATTTTAAAAACAAAGAGTACTTTGAATATGCTGGAGCTGCTGGTGGTTTCATTGATAAATATGGCTTTCCTTTTTGCAGAGGAAGAATATTCGAAACCATTGAGAAAGACAACGGACAATACGATGATAATATCGAATTATTCTGGGCTTCTGGCGCTTGTTTTTTTATTAGAAAGAACGTTTATCATGAATTAGGAGGATTTGACGAAAGCTTCTTTGCTCATCAGGAAGAAATAGATTTATGCTGGCGCGCTGCAAACGAAGGACACATTATAAAATACAACTCTCAGTCTATTGTTTACCACGTAGGGGGAGCAACATTGCAACAGGGAAATCCTAAAAAAACGTATCTGAATTTTAGAAATTCACTATTAATGCTGGTCAAAAATCTTCCAAAAAGAGGATTGTTCTTTGTAATATTCTTTAGAATGGTTTTAGACGGTATTGCTGGTATCCGCTTCCTTACACAAGGTAAGTTTGCACATACTTTTGCCATTTTAAAGGCACATTTTTCATTTTATTGCTTATCTTTAAAATATTTAAAAAAGCGAAAAGATTTTCAAATACAGCAATACTATTCGGTGAAAAGCATCGTTTTCCTTTATTATATTAGGAAATTGACCTTATTTAAAGAAATCTTTAACAGTATTCAAAATATTAAAAACTAAATTTGTAATCAAGTCTAATTAAAATTAAATTTATGAGAAAAATAGTTATCGCACTATCAGTATTAATGGCCCTGACATCATGTGTTTCTAAAAAGAAATATGCTGAGTTGGAAGCTAAAAACAAAGAGACTCAAGATTTGTTAAACTCATGTACTGTAAAATTAAATACGTGCTTAGAAGAAAAAGCTGGATTAGCTGCAACAGCTGAAAGCTACAAACAACATAATCAAGATTTAATCAACAGCTCTAAAGATTTAACTATCTTAACTACTAAAGGTGCTGAAAACCTTGAAAAATCTCTTGAAAGTTTAAAAGAAAAAGATTTGAAAATCTCTAGACTTCAAGACGCTTTAACTAAAAAAGACAGTGTTACTTTAGCATTAGTTACAAGCTTGAAAGGTGCAGTTGGAATCAACGATCCAGACATCGAAATCAATGTTGAAAAAGGAGTAGTATTTATCTCTATCGCTGACAAATTATTATTCAAAAGCGGTAGCTATGAAGTAAGCGACAAAGCAAAAACTGTTTTAGGAAAAGTTGCTAAAGTTGTTAACGACAAACCTGATTTCGAGTGTATGGTTGAAGGTCACACAGATAACGTTCCTTACAAAAGCAATGGAATTATCTTAGACAACTGGGATTTAAGTGTTAAACGTTCTACTTCTATCGTTCGTGTATTAACTAACGATCTTGGAGTGAACCCAGCTAAATTAATTGCTGCAGGTAGAAGCTCTTATGTTCCTTTAGTTTCTAATGATAACGCTGAAGATAGAGCTCGTAACAGAAGAACTCGTATCGTAGTTATGCCAAAAATCGATCAATTCTATGATATGATTGAAAAAGAAATGAAAAAACAAGCAAAATAATCTTGTTTTAACATATTATAAAAACAGAAAAAGCAGGTCAATCGACCTGCTTTTATGTATCCTTAATTTTTTTTAATAACCAATTAAATATAAATCAAGAATAGCATTATCTTTAAGTAACTAACTAAATTTTAACATAATAAAGTTACTCATAATTTCTGTATTTTTATACTTTTAGTGTATTTTTTTACAAAATATCAATATCCCCCTTACCTTCTCTAACGATAATTGGCTCATGTTCAGAAAGATCAATAATGGTAGATCCAACGTTGTCTCCATAACCGCCATCTATTACCAAGTCGACAAGATGCTGCCATTTTTCAAAAATCAATTCTGGATCGGTAGTATATTCTATCACATCATCTTCATCACGAATAGAAGTTGAAACAACAGGATTTCCTAATTGACGAACAATCTCTAAAATAATATTATTGTCCGGAACACGAATACCAACTGTTGTTTTCTTTTTAAATTCCTTCGGAAGATTGTTATTTCCTGGTAAAATAAAAGTATACGGACCAGGCAAAGCTCTTTTCAATATCTTAAAAGTAGACGTATTTATCTGTCTAACATAATCTGAAAGATTACTCAAATCATGGCAAATAAATGAAAAGTTTGCCTTTTCTAATTTAACTCCTTTTATTCTAGCAATTTTTTCTAATGCTCTTGAGTTGGTAATATCACAACCTAAACCATAAACAGTATCTGTTGGATAAATTACCAAACCACCATTTTGAAGCACTTTTACCACTTTGGCTATCGCAGCTTCACTGGGTTTATCTTGGTATATTTTTATAAACTCTGCCATTGTTTCTTTTTTTCAAGTTAAAATTTGTTTCAGGTTTCAAGTTCTGCGTTTCAAAAACTTGAAAAAAATCTTTTTACCCTACAACATCTAATTTAGCAAATCTTAACAACAATTTCTTAATTCCGCCCACTTCAAATTTAATTTCTGCTTTTCTATCTGCCCCAACACCTTCCAAATTTATAACTTCTCCTTTTCCAAAACGCTCGTGCATTACAATATTTCCAACCGTTAATTTACTATCAAACAAATTCGAATTTCCGCCGCTTGATGCATTTCCAGAAACAGGTTTTAGTTTTCTGATATTCAAATCTGGTTTCGGACTGTTATCTGTAATATGTTTGGGTGGTGTCCCTCCAATTGGCTTACTTAATCTTAATTTTGATTTGTCTACATCGCCAAAAATATCCCCATCAATTGGAGATTTGTAACGATAATTAGTTTCAGACGGCGTTAAATATTCTAAATATTGATCTTCAATTTCTTCTATAAAACGAGACGGTTCACTATCTGTCAATTTCCCCCAACGGTAACGCGATTGTGCATATGTCAAATACGCTTGATGCTCTGCACGTGTTAACGCTACATAAAACAAACGACGCTCTTCCTCCAGTTCACTTCTCGTACTCATACTCATGGCACTTGGAAACAAATCTTCTTCCATTCCGACTACAAATACATGCGGAAACTCAAGTCCTTTAGCTAAGTGAATTGTCATCAAAGCCACACGATCTTCATCGCTAGTATCTTTATCCAAATCTGTTGCTAAAGCTACATCTTCCATAAATTCAGAAAGTGCTCCTCTAGCTCCGTCAATTTCTCTTTGCCCTTCTGTAAAATCTTTAATACCGTTTAAAAGCTCTTCGATATTCTGAATTTTTGCCATTCCTTCGGGAGTAGCATCCTTCTTCAATTCTTGAACCAAACCTGTTTTTTTTGCAACGTGGTCTGTTATATAAAAAGCATCTTGATTCTGATCAATAACCTGAAAACTCTGAATCATAGTAACAAAATCCTTCAGTTTGTTCTTTGTGCCAGCATTCAGCTTCAAATCAATTTTATCGATATTTACCATTACTTCCCAAATCGAACGTTTGTAGTGGTTGGCGGCAATAGTTAATTTTTCGATCGTAGTATCTCCAATTCCACGCGCTGGATAATTAATAACACGAATTAAAGCTTCCTCGTCTTTTGGATTCAGAACCAAACGCAAATAACATAAAACGTCTTTAATCTCTTTACGCTGATAGAAAGACAATCCACCATAAATTCGATACGGAATATCACGTTTTCTTAAAGCATCCTCCATCGCACGCGATTGTGCATTGGTACGATACAAAATAGCGAAAGAACCATTGTGCAATTGATGTTGCATTTTCTGCTCAAAAATTGTACTTGCAACAAAACGGCCTTCTTCAGCATCGGTCAAACTTCTATGAACCTTAATTTTAGGTCCAAACTCGTTTGCTGTCCAAACTACTTTATCCAGTTTGGTTTTATTATGTTCCATCACGGTATTTGCCGCTTCTACAATATTTCTGGTCGAACGGTAATTTTGCTCTAAACGAAACATAATTACACCTTCATAATCCTTCTGGAAATTCAAAATGTTATTGATATTCGCACCACGGAAAGCATAAATACTCTGCGCATCATCTCCCACCACACAAATGTTCTGGAATCTATCTGATAAAGCCCTAACAATCAAATACTGAGAGTGATTCGTATCTTGGTACTCATCAACCAAGATGTAACGGAAACGATCTTGATACTTCGCTAAAACCTCTGGAAATCTAGTAAGCAATTCGTTGGTTTTTAATAGCAAATCATCAAAATCCATTGCTCCTGCCTTAAAACAGCGGTCTACATATTGCTGATAAATTTCTCCCAATCTTGGTCTTTTAGCCATTGCATCGGCTTCAACCAATTCTGGATTATTAAAATACGCTTTTACCGTAATCAAACTGTTTTTATAATTAGATATACGTCCCAAAACCTGTTTTGGTTTGTAAATATCACGATCTAGCTGCATTTCTTTGATAATCGAAGAAATCAATCTAGCCGAATCCTGAGAATCATAAATGGTAAAATTGGAAGGGTATCCCAAATGATCGGATTCTGCACGAAGAATACGCGCAAAAATCGAGTGAAAAGTTCCCATCCAAAGATTTTTTGCTTCAGACGCTCCCACAATATCCGAAATCCTGTGTTTCATCTCACGCGCTGCTTTATTCGTAAAAGTCAGCGACAAAATATTGAAGGCGTCAATACCTTGAGCCATCAAATACGCAATTCTAATTGTTAAAACACGGGTCTTTCCCGAACCTGCACCAGCAATAATAATCATCGGCCCGTCTTTCTTTAAAACAGGCGCTCTCTGTGCTTCGTTGAGCTGGTCAATATATTTCTGCATGTAATTTTCTCCTTTTATGCAAAATTAAGAATTTAAAAAGAAAGTTCCTAAGTTGCTAAGGTTCTAAGATGCTAAGTTTTTTTTGAAGCCAAACAAAAGACATTTTTTCTGGCATGGGTTCCCGCTTTCGGCTATATCTCTCCGCTACGCTACGAGGATACCGCCTCAATCGGGGCTAGAAACAAACAATTGGTTTTCTTTCCACAAAGAAATTCCGTACAGGCGCACTGCAGTGCGTCTAACGTATTGTAGGCATTCGTAGCGGAAACCATTTTTTTAAATATTTTTTACCATATAAGTGATATAAGTTCATTTGAGAACTCTTATATGAATTAAAAATTCTGAGATCTAAATACACTCTGCTTATGATTTCTTATATTACTTATATGGTTAAAAAAAAATATTTATAGAAAACGTCGTAAGCAAATCGAATCAACGTTCCAACCACAACAATTAAAAAGAAAATTCTAATAAATCCATTTCCTTTATTGATGGCGAGTTTTGCACCAAGCCAACCTCCTAGTCCATTGCTTATTGCCATCGGAATCGCGATTGCCCAAATAATTTTTCCTTTTATCATAAACAAACAAATCGAACCGAAATTGGTCGCCAGATTTACCATTTTGGCATTCGCAGAAGCGTGAAGAAAATCGAATCCTAAAAGTGCTATAAAAGCTACAACAAAGAAACTCCCGGTTCCAGGTCCAATAAATCCGTCATAAAATCCAACGATCATACTGATAACGACTGCGTAAAATATTTGTCTCGCTGCCGAATGGTCTTTTTCTTCATGTTGTCCGAAATTTTTCTTTGCATAAGTATATACAAACAGTAAGGACAAAACCACCAACAAAAGTGGTTTCATAAAATCATTACTGACCATTGTTAAAATCGTTGAACCTAAAAATGCCGACGGAACTGCCAGACACATCATGATAATTAAGAGTTTCCACTGAATCACTACTTTCTTTAAATATTGAAAAGCTGCAAAGGCGGTTCCGCTAAATGCAGGAATTTTCAAAGTTCCAATTACCGTAGAAACGGGAAGATTTGGCAATAAAATTAATCCCATTGGGGTTTGGATTAATCCGCCGCCACCCACTATCGCATCAATAAATCCTGCAGCAAATGCCGCCAAACAAAGAAAAAGTATTATGTATGAATCCATTTAAAAGTATATTTGAATCTCAATAAAAAACAAGTTGCAAAAGTACACCTTCCTTTTTGTTTATTACCATAAATTTAAAGTTGATTTCTCCTCAAAAAGTATATTTTTGCTAAAAAATTAACCCAATGGATTTTACAAGAATTATAGAATTAGCCAGTTATACTTTACCTGCAATTGTTACAGGATTTGTTGCTTACAGTTTTTTTGAACTGCACATTAAAAACAATGATAAAAAACGTGCTTTTTTATTAAACAAACAAGCGCACAAAGAATCACTTCCGGTACGTTTACAAGCTTACGAACGTATGACTTTGTTTTTAGAACGTATTAACTTGACTAAATTGCTAATTAGACTTTCTCCAATTTCTCAGAATAAACACGACTACGAAAATTACTTAATCGAGCAAATCGAACAAGAATTCGAACACAATTTAACTCAGCAGATTTATATGTCTGAAGAATGTTGGACGATCATTTCAACTGCAAAAAATGCAACAATCCAAATGATTCGTAAAGCAGCAATGAGCGATAAAGTAGAAAACGCTGATAAACTTCGCGAAGTAATTTTAAATGATTTATTAGAGAAACAATCTCCAAGCAACGCAGCTTTAAGTTTTATAAAATCGGAAGTAGCAGAACTTTGGTATTAAAAATATATTTTAGATTTTAGATTTTAGATTGAGATTAGAAGTAGTCTAAAATCTGCAATCTAAAATCTAAAATCTAAAATCTGCAATCTAAAATCTGCAATCTAAAATCTACATCTTCCTATTATCACTCATCACCTCAGACTTATTCTGAGCATATTCATAACCTTGCTCCCACCATTCTTTCATTACATCCTTATTAAAAATCAGCGCATTATCTGTTAATTTTATTGGAGTGTAATATAAATTAAGTTTCACATCTTTAGTATTTGCCATAAGTTTTCCTATAGCAATATCGTGTTTCTCAACTTGATCTAAAGCAATTCGGAACAAATCGATCATTAAAGAAAATGGATTTTTCCCAATCACTGTTTTTGTGGTATTCACTTCTGTTTCAAGAACAATAACATCTATTTCTGTTGCGCCACGATTAATCGCTTCACGAATTGGCACCAAACTCGAGAATCCTCCGTCACCGTATTCGAAGTTGTTCTTTTCAACCAAACTCATAAAAGGCACATAATTACTCGAGATCCAAGACCATTCGCAAAACTCCTCGTACGTGCAATCTTTAGCTGATTTGTATTCCGATTCGTTGGTAGTAAAATTTGTTACGGTTACGATAACATCGGTTTTTAATTTTTTGAGTTTATTAAAATCAGAAAGAGAGAAATTATTCTGAATGTATTTCTTCAAACCTTTGCTTTCTCCAAAAGTTCGTTTTCCCTTAAAAAACTGGCGTATTACATTAAAGTGATTAATGGTCACAATATCCACGCCATCTTTAGTTTTTACTACAAACGGACAAATATTAAAAATACTCGACATGGTGACATTGGTGTATACAGAATGTATTTTTTTGATATGGCCAAGAGCTAAATGCGGAATAAGCAAACTTCCTGTAGAAGTGCCTAAAAACAAATCGTATTCGTGTCTTTTTTCTTCTATTAAATACTGGGCAACACCACCGGCAAATGCGCCTTTACTGCCACCACCTGAAATAACCAATGCTCTCATAAATTGTAATGTAGGTTTTGTTTTTTGGGATTTTTTTTTGAGACTTGATAGAGGAAAGAAGCAAGAGGAAAGACTTTTTAACTTTCTCAACAATCTTTCTTCTTTCTTCTTTCTTCTTTCTTCTTTCTTCTTTCTTCTTGCTTCTTGCTTCTTCTACTCCAGTCTAATTTACTCTTTCAACAAACGATCCAATTGGAATTGCTCATCGGGGGTCAAATTAGGTAAAATTCTATTAAATGAAGCACGCATTTCAGGATTTTTTAACAGAAGCCTAATGGTATCTCTTCCAAACTTTGAAAATTGCCACATGTGGTGTGTAGTAGCCCCAACTAAATTGGTCAAAACCTGATCGTTAATAATCTTAAAAGCAATTAACTTTTCTAAAGCATTTTGTCGCGTTGTGGCTTCGTATTTTGTAGACGAAAAAGCAATTAGTTCATTTATTAAAGCATCTTGCTCATTTGTGTAATTTGGTGTCGATAAAGCCAAAGAAAGCCACAATGTTCTCAAGTTATAATCGTTGAAACCAATCCAGTTTTTTGATTTATCCAAATATGCTGTTCTGTGGTCAGGAAAATTTCTCCACAGCCAATAGAGCGCAATTTCTTGAGTCTGATAGGATTTATCATCCAGAAGCGTTTCGTAATTTGCTCTAAAGTCTTCTGGAATTTTGGTTAAAGTTTCAGCTAGATTTTGACGAACTTTTACATTATTCGTTTGCATTGCCAAAAACAAAAGCGGCTTTTTGTCTTCGTATTTTTCATTTTCCAATTGGTCAACAATAGCTTCTTTTACAGATTGATAAACATCAGATTCTAAAGTGCTTTTTAGAACATCAAATTTATCTTTCAGTGGTATTTTCTTCAATTTATCAATCTCCAATCGCTTTTGAATCGTTTTGTTTTTACTCAACAGTTCATTGGCAGTTGGCGTATCAAAAGCAGTTGATTCTAGCCAGGTTTTCTGAAATTTATCCAAATCAAAATCGGAAACTTTTTTAATCTCGTCAAAGAAATTTTGCGTGTTTACACTTTGATATGCATATTTGTTCAAATAGCTTTTAATTGCTTTCTTGAAGGCTTTATCTCCAATAGATTCATGCAAAACAAATAATGCCCAAGCTCCTTTTTCGTAAAATGTCAGCGAACTTGCCTTTGCATTTAGAACCGGAATCATGTCGGTGCGAGAAGCAAATTTAATCTGCTGTGCTGTATCGTATAATTTCGAATAGAAATAATCGTCACCATAAATATCTCTTTCTGCTAGCAAAGCAAAATAAGTTGCAAATCCTTCCTGAAGCCAATGATGTGTGCTGCTTTCTGCTGTGATTAAATCTCCAAACCAATGATGTGCCAATTCATGAGCATCTACATTAGTATAATTTCGATCACAAAAACCTATTGAATCAACCACATAACGCGTTGCAAAAAGTGTGGAAGTGGTGTTTTCCATTCCTGCATACAGAAAGTCTCTAACAGGAATCTGTCTATTGATTTTCCAAGGATATTTTACACCGATTTCTTTTTCAAGAAAATCGAAAATTCGTTTCGAATAGCGATAGGTTGGCTCAAAACGATCTGCATCTTTGGATTCGAAATAATATTCTAAGGGAATTCTGGTTTTAGATTTAAATTCTTTTTTATCATATTTCCCAATCGCAAGCATTAACAAATAGGAACTCATTGGTTTTTCCATCTGAAATTGCCAATGACTTAAATTTCCGTTGGCTGTTTTTTCTTTTAAAATTCCGTTTGAAACCACCTGATAATCTTTATCGTAAGAAACACCGAGATTAAAAATCAATTTCTCATTTACATCATCAAAACTTGGAAACCAATTGCTGGTGTATCTTCCCTGCCCTTGCGTCCAGATTTGCACTTCTTCATTTTCCATGTCAACAAAATACAAAGCTTGTTTTGGTTTTGCAGTATAACTGAAAGTCAAGTGATTTTGTCCTTTTTTAAAAGGGAAAATCAGTTTTAATTCTTTATTCGTATTGATAAACATGATTTCATTTTCATCTATTTTTACATTTGAAAATTCCATGTTTTTAGCGTCAAGCGAAATAGTATCAATATCCTGCAAAACCTGAAACTGAAAGTCGACAGTTCCAGAAATCGTTTTTTCATTCGGATTTAATGTCAATTGTCCAGAAACAGATTTAAAATCAACGTATTTGGTTTGCTGTGCAAATAGAAAACTGGTGAATAATAGAAAGATGTATTTCATTGAAAATTTTATTTTAAAGAATCAGTTTCCCAAGATCTTGGATTGTGCTTGATGTAATCGTAAATCCTTTCAAACCTTTTATAATTTCTAACAATATGATCGTGATAATTTGCCTGCCAAATTGATTCAGAGCCATTAATTTGTCTTGTGGTAACCGATTTAAAAATAGCGACAAATGATGAAATAGAATGATTTTTTCGAGAAAATTTCGATTCTGAATTGGTTTTCGTTGCGGATATGCTGGACGTAGAAACAGTATTTGTATTATCTCCCGTTGTCGATATGCTGGACGTAGACGCACAGCTGTGCGTCTCTACGATATGCGATTCGTGTAAATTGGAATCTGAATTTACGTCAGATTGGTTTTGTAGAGGCGCACAGCTGTGCGTCTCACGCCCGTATGTCGACAAAGAATTTCCCAAATCGTTATATCCTGTTTCGGATAGAAAATTGGAATCTGAAATTGTATTATTTTCCGTCGCGGATATGCTGAGCGTAGACGCACAGCTGTGCGTCTCTACAATTTCGATTAATAAATGAATATGATTTGGCATAATAATCCAATTGTGGAAAAACCAATTTTTACGAGTCTTTATCGATTTTAAAAGTTCATTTTCAACAATCTTTCCATTTTCATTTAAAATCATTTTTTCTTCTTCAATAACTCCAAAAATGCATTTTCTATCTTTTGTTACTATCGTAAGAAAATAAACTGCTTCACTCGAATAATCCCAATTTTGCAGTCTTTGCGAATTGGTTTTAAATTTATCTTTAAATAATGTAATCATTAGGCATGTAAAAATCCAAAGTTACAAAAGGTTTCGTTTACAAATAGAATGAAATTTGTAAGTTTACAGTATAAAACTGCCAAATTGTGTCTACACCTCAAAAAGCCTTATTTAACTGGAGCAGCGGAAAAGATTCTGCTCTTTCTTTATACAAAACCCTTCAAAAAAGAGATTTTCAAATTGAATGTTTACTGACAAGTGTTAACACGAAATATCAACGTATTTCAATGCACGGAATTCGTGTTGAACTATTAAAAGAACAAGCCGAAAGCATCGGAATTCCGTTAAAAATTCTTGAAGTTCCAGAAATGCCTACAATGGAAATTTACGAAAAAGTAATGACTGAAACTTTAACCGAACTCAAGCAAAGCGGAATAACACATTCTATTTTTGGAGATATTTTTCTAGAAGATTTACGCTCGTACCGAGAAAATCAATTAGCTACAATTGGACTTACAGGCGTTTTTCCAATTTGGAAAATTCCAACCCACGATTTAATTCAAGAATTTATTTCGTTAGGATTTAAAACCATAGTCGTTTGTGTAAACGAAAAATATTTAGACAAAAGCTTTGTTGGAAGAATTATCGATCAGGATTTTATAAACGATCTTCCTGAGAACGTTGATGTTTGTGGCGAAAATGGTGAATTTCATACTTTTACGTTCGACGGACCAATATTCTCGAAACCAATTGATTTTGAAATTGGTGAAATTGTTTATCGAAAATATGAAAAACCCAAACAAGAAGATTCATCCAACACAGCATGCGATACCAATGATGAAACCGCTTTTGATTTTGGATTTTGGTATTGTGATTTAATCAAAAAGTAAATGAAGTTTTTTTATAAAATTATCCTTCTAGTTTTCGTTTCCTTCTTTTTGCAAAGCTGTTTGGTTAATCGATGCAAAAGACCTCAAATTACAGGTTATATTTACGATGCCGAAACGAAACTGCCTATTGAAAATTGTAAAGTTGGTGAAACTTTAAGCCAGTCTAACGGTTATTTTTCTTTAGAAGAAAAGCGCTATCGTCAGTTTACTTTTTTTCGTTTTGAAGCACCCAATTTAGCTGTAAATGAAGCTATCGACAAAGAGGGTTATGAATCTCAAAATATTCAATTTATACAGCCTTTTGGCGGTGGAATGAAAAAAGGAGCTTTTCATAAAATAGATACATTATATCTAAAAAAAGCTCCAATTAATATTAAGTAGACTGGTCAATCCAAGTTTTAAGGAACCACTTGTTTTCTTTTAATTCAAAAACATAATCAATATAAATTCCACTATCAAGTCCTCGTTCTTGTAGCGTCACTTTGTTTTTCTTCGTAACTAATGTTCGTTTTAAATATTTCTCATCAGCTTTGTTGTTCAAATTTAGGATTTTATACATTTCTTTTGTCATTGTATAATCTGCTAATTCAAAATCATCATTGTTACCTTTGTATTTGACAGGAAAAATAACTCTAGTAACTTGAAATTTCTTATCAGAATTAAATTTCTTGAAAAAGTCATTAAAATCTTCTGGAGCCGATTTTGCATTCTGAGCGTAAACCGAAGCACTCAAACTCATTGCAAAAACAAAAACTATAAAAAAGCATTTTTTCATTATTCTTCATACATTTTTAGCAAGTTCGTAACCGTATTCCAGTTTCGAATTGTTGCTGTTACATTTAGTTTTTTCTCAATATATTTTTGATCAAAACGTGTTTTTCCAGCGCCAACAGCATATTTAATAAAAATTCTATTTTCGTCGATACTCGCTTCGTCTGGCTTAAACTGACTAATTTTCAAATCGTTAATACTTTCCTTTTTTAAAGCCATTGATACAAAAGCTACATAAAGCTTTTTAGTATCAGCATCTTTCTCTTTTAAAAATGCATTGTTTGCAAAACAAGATTGCAGATTTTCTTTTGTGATCATAACAACAGGAACTTCGTGACCAAAAACTTTAAAAATTTCCTGTTTGATCATAAAACCAACTTTCGAGGCCTCTTCTTCGCTATCAACAAAAACATTTCCAGATTGTAGATACGTTCGAACATTCTGAAATCCAAGGTTCTCCAGCATTGCTTTCAAAGCTTCCATTTTCATCATATTATGCCCAGAAACATTGATTCCGCGTAAAAGCGCTAAATGTGTTTTCATTTTATTCTAATTTAAATCAAAGATAAAAAAACTATTCATCATCTTCTTCTTCGCTAATTTCAATATCAAATTTCACTAAGAAATCATTGAAACTTTGTTTGTATTTACTTTGTGCTTGCGCTACAATTTCATCTGCTTCTTCATTAGATTCTATTGCATCAAGATTGAATTCTTCTTTGACCCAATCGCGAAACTCTTCCTTGTTCTCACTTTCTTCATAATATTCCTCATCTTGATAAAAATAGGCTTTATCAAAATCAACTGAAATTTCAGTGTCTAAAGTCAGAAGCTGAATCAGTTTTTGCGTGTTTTCTGCCACTACATGCACTCCGCCTTCATCGCCAAAAACAACAATTGGACAATTATTTAAATCCTTATCAATAATCCAATACGCGTAGGAACTTCCTGAACCGTTTGCGCCTGCAAATTCGATAAAACTATTGTAGAATTCCTCTTGTTCTGACCAAGTTTTTATTCCAGTTTTATCATCAGTAATTGTAAGCCCGAAGCATTCTGAATAGGTTTCTACACCATATTCACGTTCAAATTCATAGAGTTTTACTAAATCTTCTGGTAATTTATAATTGCCAAATTGAGAAGCAAATTCTTCTAAAGAAAAACGGCTATCATAATCTGCATATTCTGTTTCTCCATCTTCTTCATCTTCTTCAATAACTTCTGCTGTCAACATTTCAAAAGTTTCTATTGCCGCATTTTTCACACAGAAAAGCTCGATTCCTGGTGCATTTTCGTCATTTATCCATTGGTACTTTGGATCTCCATTTTCATCAAGATATTCTAAAATAAGCATGATTTCTTGATCATCATGGCACCATAAAGCTCTCATTCTGATATTAAATCCATTCGAAATTTCTTCAGAAATCTGGCTGTATTTCTTTCCTTCATAATCAAAAGGAATAAACAAATAAGTCGTTCCAGCAATAGATCTCACGATTTTTCCGTTCTCTTTCAATTCTTCTTTTTCAGACAAAATTTCAACCATATCAATAAACTGATTACGGAAATCAGCATACGAATATTTCTCTTTTTTATCGTAATCTAAAATTGAAAGTCCGTCTTTAAAAACGTTCAAATAGTTATGCCCTAATATTTCGTTGCCATAATCTGAATATTCAAGAAAAGCATCATCTACGATATCGGAAAGTTTATGCGTTGAAGGCAGATAATTTTCTACCGTTATAACAGATCCATCGGTATCTTGAACATTGCTGCAAATTAAAATATCTGGTCTTCCAGCGCTTATAATTGCCTGAACGTCTGTAAAACGCTCAAAATGAAGCAGCATATCATCAGCATAAATTAACCACGCTGTAAGATCACCTTTTACAAAAAGTTCTCCATGGTTGTATTCACCAACAAGCGTGTCGCATTGCAGGCCTCCACCTAAATAGTGAACGCTACCAAACAAATTAATATTGACTGTTGTGGTTTTTCCTAAAACAATTAAAGCAGGAGAATTATCAGTGTCGTACGAACTGATAAGCTTTGCAACGGTTAAATTTCCTTTGAAAATAAACCCTAAAATAAAAACGTCCGAATGTTCTTCTGTACTAAAATCCATTTCAAACGAATCCATTTCCACATCGTCTTCTGCTAAAAGAAATATCGGATTTTCCTCGTAATCAGGAAAACGCCAAGTATCTTCAAAAACATTATAGATTTTATTGTTGCTGAAATCCGCAAGATCACTAATAATTGTGTGAGCTTCGTGTCGGTTAATTACTTTAAACGTAACGCCAGAAAATACCATTGTTGCAAAAGGAACTTTTTCTTCTTTCATTATATTGGGCTTATAATTTGAATGCTAAAACAAATCTAGCAATTATCTTTTTTATTAAAACAATACTGACTTTAATAAATAAAAAAAACTCTGTTAAGAACTAACAGAGTTTTACAGCTTTCGGCTTATTATAATTTTAATTTGCTTTCTTAAATACGAAAGCTGCATCACATGCACGAGCATCATCTATTAATTTTGAAGACTTATCCAGAGTAAAACTTTCTATCAAGCCACCTCCACAGTTTGAAATAAATGAATTTTCCTTTTTCTCTTTATAAGTTAATACAAAGCGAGTAAGGTTATCTTGGATTATAATCTCAAAAGTTCCAGTCAACGTTACATTAATACTTTCATATATTCTGGTTTTTGAAAATGTATTATCCTTATTAAAAACATAAGAATACTGATTGGAGGAAGGATGGTCGCTTTTAGGTTCATTATATTGTACCCATTTTCCATAATAATCAGTAACGACAGCGTCTGCCTTATTATCCGAATCGTCGTTAGAACAAGAATTTAAAGAAATAAATAATACGATTAAAAGTCCAATTTTTTTCATTTTTAATAGTTTTTACGGTTTAACTATTTATAAGACTTTCCTTATTTAAAATCGTTGCGTTAGTTTATTGCAACTTAACGATAACTTAATATTCAAAGACTTGAAAACAACAATTCATTTTCAAAATTCCCAATTAAAATCTATCTTCGCTTTTCTAAAGAAACAAGAAGAAAGAAGCAAGACAAAAGCTTTATCTTTTTTCTTTCTCCTTGCTTCTAAAAAAAATCTAAATCTTCGAATGTCAAACAATCTTCTAGAAACTCCAATTGAATACTTAAAAGGTGTTGGTCCCAGTCGTGGCCAGCTGCTTCGCAAGGAATTGGGCATTCATAAATATGGAAATTTAGTCAATCTTTTTCCGAATCGATATATTGACAGGACACGTTATTACAAGATTAACGAATTGCAGAATACGGGCTCAGAAGTTCAGATTATTGGAAAAATAATCCACATAAAAACTGTTGAATTTGCTAAGAATAAAAAGCGTCTTGTAGCAACTTTTGTTGACGATACGGGGCAAATCGATTTAAATTGGTTCCAAGGCCATAAATGGATTCGCGAGAGTTTAAAGCTGAATGAAACTCTAGTGATTTTTGGAAAATGTTCTCTTTATGGAAGCCAGTTTAGCATGGCACATCCTGAAATTGAATTGTTAAGCGAGCACGAAAGAAGTTTACGCTCGGCAATGCAACCTGTTTATCCTTCTACCGAAGCTTTATCGAATAAAGGAATTTCGAATCGAACGATAAATAAAATGATGGAACAGCTTTTTCTAGAAACACAAGCGTTGTTTACCGAAACTTTTCCACATTTTTTAATCGAAGAATTAAAGTTGATTCCAAAAAGAACAGCTTTATTCAATATTCATTTTCCGAAGAGCGCTGAAATTTTAGCGAAAGCACAATTCAGACTGAAATTTGAAGAATTATTCTTTATTCAGCTGCAATTAATTACAAAAAATCTCATTCGAAAACATAAAATAAAAGGACATCCATTTGACAAAGTGGGTGAACTTTTTAATGAATTTTATAAAAATCACTTGCCTTTTGATTTGACAAATGCTCAAAAACGAGTAATTAAAGAAATCAGAACCGATATGGGAAGCAACGCCCAAATGAACCGTTTGCTTCAAGGCGATGTGGGTTCTGGAAAAACGATTGTCGCTTTTATGAGCATGCTTTTGGCAATTGACAACGGCTTTCAGGCTTGTTTGATGGCGCCAACAGAAATCTTAGCGAATCAGCATTTTCTTGGTTTGTCTGAATTTGCTAAAACGCTAAATATCAATATTCGAATTTTAACAGGCTCTACCAAAACTGCTGAAAGAAAAATTATTCATGAAGAACTGGAAAGCGGCGAACTTAAAATTTTGATTGGAACGCACGCTTTATTAGAAGATAAAGTTCAATTTCAGAATCTAGGTTTGGCTGTAATTGACGAACAACATCGATTTGGCGTAGAGCAAAGGTCTAAATTATGGAAGAAAAATGATATTCCGCCACACGTTTTGGTTATGACTGCCACTCCTATTCCAAGAACTTTAGCTATGAGTTTGTATGGCGATTTGGATATTTCTTTGATCGACGAATTGCCTCCAGGAAGAAAACCAATTCAGACGGTTCATCGTTACGATTCAAACCGATTGAAAGTTTGGAAGTTTCTTCGTGACGAAATTGCAAAAGGAAGACAGATTTATATTGTATATCCACTAATTCAGGAATCTGAAAAAATGGATTATAAAGATTTAATGGACGGTTACGAAAGTATTTCTCGTGATTTTCCGTTGCCGCAATATTCTATTTCTATTCTTCATGGAAAAATGAAACCAGCAGATAAAGATGCTGAAATGAAGCGTTTCTCTGAAGGAAAAACCGATATTATGGTGGCTACAACGGTAATTGAGGTTGGTGTAAACGTTCCAAACGCCAGTGTAATGATTATTGAAAGTGCTGAAAGATTCGGACTTTCGCAATTGCATCAGCTTCGCGGTCGTGTGGGTCGTGGCGCCGAACAGAGTTACTGTATCTTGATGACAGGGCATAAATTAAGTTCTGACAGCAAAACCAGAATGGAAACTATGGTGCAAACCAATGATGGTTTTGAAATTGCTGAAGTCGACTTGAAGCTTCGAGGTCCTGGCGATTTAATGGGGACACAACAAAGCGGTGTTTTAAACTTGCAGATTGCTGATATTGTAAAAGATAGAGATATTCTTTCTTTGGCTAGAAATTACGCCATGAAAATTTTAAAGGAAGATTCTGCTCTTCAAAAACCTGAAAATACTATTCTTAGAGCGATTTTTATCGAAATGACGAAGAAGAAGAATATTTGGAATTATATTAGTTAGAGGTTCAAAGGGACAGAGGCTCAAAGGATCAAAGGTTTCCCAGCTAAACCTGAAACCTGAAACTTGAAACCTGAAACTTGAAACAAAAAAAATATACTCCATTGCATTTCTGTTGTATTCTTTAGATTTAGTTTTGATGGGGGTCAAATTTAAAGTTGAATATTATATCAGACACAATGAAGTATATTAGTACTTTAATTATTTTTTATTCTCATTTTTCTTTTCAAAAAAGCCACTAAATAAGCCTTTACTTATCTTATTTTTATCGTCCTTTCCAGTTGCAATCAAATGATCGATGTATTCCATATAGGTTTTCTTTCTTTCTTCTAGAAAACCTACTAAATACTCTTCAGAAGCGTGCATGCCACTCGTTTCTTCAATCTGTAACAGTTTTTTGTACAAAGGCTCAATAAACTTTACAATAATATCATTTGGAACCGATTTTCTAGTTCCAAAGTAACCTACAATCTCGCCATCTATATCTGCTACGATTTTGAAATCGGTTACAACCCAATAATAACGTCCCGTCTTGGCCATGTTTTTTATAATAACATGAATATTTTCACTAGATTTAATACTGTCCCACAAGAATTTAAAAATCACTTTGGGCATATCGGGATGACGAACTATATTGTGAGGCTGACCTACAAGTTCAAACTCATCATAACCAGAAACATCTATAAAATCTTCGTTGGCATATAAAATAGTTCCTTTTTTATCAGTTTTACTTAGCAGCACTTTACTCTTATTCCAGTCTACTTCTCTATCAGAAGGTGTTGGACGGTGTAATCTGGTATCCATAAATTTTACATTTAAATTAATTTGCCATTCAATAAGTGTATAAAATGAATCCTTACATCATTTTCAATTCGACTCAATCTCCAAAACAAGCAAAATTGTTCTGATTTTTTGAAATACCACTTCCAGTTCATTTTCTAACCATTCCGGAATCTGGTTATCAATGGCAAGATTCAGATGTCGAATATCACTCACAATCTGAATTAGCTTTTTGTACTGAAAATCAAGATCATAAACATGTGAATTATTTCGATAACCTTTAAAAATTTCTCTCACTTCTGTTTCAAATTCAGATTGAGCGCCAATTTTCCCTATTGAATCTAATGTGATACTTTCATTCAAGAAAGCATCAATTGTTTTTTTTTAGACTATGCAGTGTAGGCACCGCAGTTGGTAAATCGTACTTAAGCATACCGCAATTTTAAAATTAGTATCGTTTTTTTTTAGGGAATCTGATTCCAATTTTGATCAAAAGTTAGAAATCTAACTTCTGCTTGCTGTAGATTTTACGTGAATATCATTAACCAAATCATCAATTTTCTTAGCACTTTCTCTCATCATTTCAAGATAAGTAAGCAGTTTGTCATTGTCTGTATGGCCTTTTGAAACATCAATCAATTTTAAAACCGAGTTTACTGGCAATTTCAAATCTAAAGTTGTTCTATGAATAAAATCATTGTAGTCTTTTGTAGCTGACATTGAGCTGTATTTCGCCGAAGCCAATTTCATGTTTTCCAACTCATATTCGTCTGAAATTTTAGAAATATGATTTTCGCTATGTTCTTTAAAATAGTATGCCCAATAGCCATTCATTAAAAATACTACAGCAGCCAAAACGGTATGGATAATCAAGGTTTCTAGATCAAAATTTACTTGGGAAAAATAAACTTGAAGTCCGTTAGCATCGTTATAGATAAAATTTTGCAGATAAGCCAAGCCAGCGTGATGCAGAATTACTAATAAAGTAAGCGGAATTTGCAATTTCCAGTTTTGATAAATAATCAGAATTGTACTGGCAATAAATACTGTAAAATGCATTTCAAACATTCCATGCATTTGATAAATATACTGCGCCATAAAAATGGCCAGAACGACAGATAAAACATATTGGTAAAATTTCGAATTTTTCATGAATAATTTAGCCGAATAATAAGCCAAAAGATTCAGCGTTCCGACACCGACACCAATTTCGAAAGTATCGTATTTAAAAGAAAGTCCGATACCCAAAAGAAAATATACTGCAAGTACATAGTTAATAATTGTATCCGATTTTTGTGTCATGGTAGACATAAAACTGTGCAGATAATCTTGTTCGTTTAAGCTAGCTTTTGTTTTCATGGGGAATTTAGATTTAGGTTTTGGGAAAAAATTTATTTAGTACATTTTGGTAACGAACATCCGTAAGCCTTAAGAGCTAAAGCATTAAAAGTAGGATTGTTTTTTCGGCTCAAAAGAGAATCAATCGCCATTTGGGCATAATTGCTTTGGGCATCTGTACAATATCGGGTTTTATTGTAATTGCCTCTGTAATACAAATCATGCGATTGATCTAGCAAAACTGCCTGCGGTGTCGAGAAAACACCACATTTCTTAGCAATTGCTTCATCAAAATAAACAGGAATCTTGGCATCAAACTTTTGCTGAATTTCATCAATCGTAAAGTTCTTCTGTTTGTTTAAGACTACAATTTTAAAATTGATACGATCTCCGTACTTTTTAATCAAACTGCTTACATGCGGCACATTGAAGCGCGAACATGGGCATTCGGGATTAAAGAAATGAATGAAAATAGGTTTGTTATCAAATGCGCAACACGGACCCAGTTCGATTTTTGATCCCATTGCAATAGCATGATAATTCTTTGGTATTGGCGTTGGTAGACTGTATTGAAACTCATTCTGCCAAAATAAATAGCCAATCGCAGCAAGTAAAAATGTGAACCATAAACTTAGAAGTAATTTTTTCTTCATAAATCATTTTTTTATTATTCAAACAACAAAAGAATAAACACTTGTTAATACTATTTTTCTCCCCTTCTAGTAAAAACCAAAAAAAACAACTTCTATTTACATATTTTAACAATAACACAAAACTATTTTTATAGCGTTTTGTTAAAATTCCACCATTTTGTTTAACATATCAATGTTACAAATAAAATCGATAAAGTGCAAAAAAAATAAGACAAATTGCAAAAAAATTCTTTCATCCCCAGAAACGGTCAGCCTTCACACAATGTTGTCAAAAACTACTTTAAGTTCTTTTTAATTATTTTCTTTAAAAAAAATTAAACTTTAATTAAACCTTTTTATCTGCTTTTAGTCTAAAAGCAAACCCTTGTACATACAAATGTTAAATAAACGCTAACAGCTTCCGATTTCACACCAAAAAGTTAAATTTGTAAGCTTACTAAAAACAGAAACCTAAAATCTATATTCACCTCTTTTTTATGAAACTAAAACACCTCATTTACACTCTATTAATCATTGCAATTGGAGGCTTTATTACCTACAGAATTATTTCCAACAAGGGTAAAAACGACGACTCTAAAAAATTTGATGATAAAAAATCTCCAACAACTGTTAATGGAATCGTAATAAAGACGGCCACTTTTGATAATAATTTAGCATTATCAGGATCTATTGAAGCAAATGAGCAAGTGGAAATTCATACTGAAGTTTCAGGAATCGTTGAAGGCATTTTTTTTAATGAAGGAAGCACTGTAACAAAAGGACAGGTACTTCTGAAAGTAAATGATATTGAACTAAAAGCACAATTAAGACAAGCTCAGACCAAAGAAGGTTTGGCTGCCGAAAACGAAAGAAGAGCAAAACTATTATTGCAAAAGGAAGCCATTAGCCAAGAAGAAGCAGATGTTGCAAAAGCCGATCATGCTTCTGCGCAAGCACAAACACAATTAATAAAAGCACAAATCTCTAAAACTTCTGTGAGAGCGCCTTTTTCAGGGAAAATTGGTTTACGCTCAATTTCTCCGGGAACCTATATTACACCAACTATTTTGGTAGCAAAATTGGTCAATACCAGCAAATTAAAAATCACTTTCTCAATTCCCGAAAAATATGCTGCAGAAGTGCGATCTGGATCTGTAATCGATTTTAAAGTTTCTGGTTCTGACAAAACGTATAATGCAAAAATTTATGCAATCGAACCAGAAGTTGCCGTTGCAACACGTACGCTTCAAATTCGTGCGCTTGCAGATAATACTGACGGAAAACTTTTCCCTGGAACTTTTGCAGACATCAAATTGCCTTTAAATATTATTAAAGACGCTATTGTAGTTCCTTCTCAAGCTATCGTGCCAATTCAAGACGGTAAAAAAGTGTATGTTGCCAATAACGGACAAGCAAAAGAAGTTATGGTCGATGCTACAACAAGAACAGATTCTTCAATTTTAATTCTAGCAGGATTAAAACCTGGAGACACTTTGATTACAAGCGGCGTAATGTCTTTAAAAGACGAAGCTCCTATTAAAGTTAAAGTTAAATAGCCTGAAAGTCCAAAGTCGAAAGTCTAAAATCTTGCGGCATAAAATCATAGATAAAAGATTATAGCATGATTTAGCACTAAATCTGAAATCTGAAATCTAAAATCTAAAATTACAAATGAGTTTATCAACTACAAGTATAAAAAGACCTGTCTTAACCATAGTACTGAATCTATTAATTATATTATTCGGTTTTATTGGTTATACATTTTTAGGGGTTAGAGAGTTCCCTTCTATCGACCCTGCGCAGGTTTCCATTCGCACCAATTATACCGGTGCTAATTCTGATATTATTGAATCTCAAATTACAGAACCTCTTGAGAAAGCCGTAAATGCTATTGACGGAATTAGAAACATTACCTCTTCAAGTAATCAAGGAAGCAGTAACATTACAATCGAATTTAATCTTGACAAGGATCTTGAAGAAGCGGCAAACGATGTTCGCGATAAAGTTTCTCAAGCAATTAGAAATTTACCGCAAGATATCGACGCTCCGCCTGTTGTTTCTAAAGCTGACGCCGACAGTGAATCCATCATTTCGATGACGGTTCAAAGTGATACGCGAAGTTCCTTAGAATTGAGTGATTATGCAGAAAATGTAATTTCGCAGCGATTAGAAACTATTCCTGGAGTTAGCGCTGTTCAGATATGGGGTCAAAAACGTTATGCCATGCGTTTATGGATAGATCCCGCGAAACTGGCTGCTTATGGCTGTACAGTTGCAGAAGTTCGTGCTGCATTAAACGCTCAGAATGTGGAGCTTCCTTCTGGTAAATTGACTGGAAACAATACAGAATTAACCGTAAAAACGATTGGAAATCTTTCTAAAGCCGAAGAATTCAACAACATTATCATTCGTACAGATGGAGATAAAATTGTGCGTTTGAGTGACATCGGAAGTGCAGAGTTAGGTCCAGAGAATATTGAAACCGGATTAACCTCTTCTGGACTTCCAATGATCGGACTTGCTATTGTGCCAATGCCTGGAGCGAATTATCTCGATATTTCAAAAGAATTTTATAAAAAATACGAAGCGTTAAAAAAAGATTTGCCTAAAGACATTAAACTAAATATTGCTCTAGACAATACACTTTTTGTTAAGAAATCAGTCCTAGAGGTTGCGGAAACTTTAGGAATATCAATCATCTTAGTAATCATTATTATTTATCTGTTTTTTAGAGATTGGGCTATTGCATTCCGTCCTTTAATTGACATACCGGTATCTTTGATTGCTACATTTTTTATCATGTGGCTTTTTGGTTTCTCTATAAATGTATTAACACTTTTGGCTATCGTATTGGCTACTGGTTTAGTGGTAGATGACGGAATTGTAGTAACAGAAAACATCTTCAAGAAAGTAGAAGAAGGAATGTCGCCAATTGAGGCGGCCATTAAAGGATCTAACGAAATTTTTTACGCTGTAATTTCGATTTCAGTTACTTTGGCGTCTGTGTTTTTGCCTGTAATTTTCCTTGAAGGATTTGTTGGACGACTCTTTAGAGAATTTGGGGTTGTAATTGGTGCCGCGGTATTGATATCTGCTTTCGTTTCCCTGACTTTAACGCCAATGCTTAATGCTTATTTAATGAAAGGCGGAGAGCAGAAGAAATCTAAATTTTATATTAAAACAGAACCTTTCTTTGAAAAAATGAATAGCAGTTATGCTGAAGCGCTTTCAAAATTTATGGAAAGAAAATGGATCAGCTTCCCAATTCTTATTGCGTGTTTCGGATTAATCTATTTGTTTTTTACCATTCTTCCAAAAGAAACTGCTCCTTACGACGATCGTAGTTCTGTAACCATGCGTATGACGACTCCAGAAGGTTCTTCATACGAATACACAAACCGTTTTATGCAGGAAATATCACAATTGGTTGATGATTCTATTCCTGAAAAAAGAGTTAGTCTTGTTATTACAGCACCTGGTTCTGGAGGTTCTGCAGCAAATTCAGGTTTTATCAGACTTTCTCTAAAACAGCCAGATGAAAGAGAAAGATCTCAAAAAGAAATTGCAGAAAAACTTTCTAAATGGACAAAGAAATATCCAGATGCTAAAACATCCGTTATTCAGCAGCCAACTATTGCAGTAAACAGACGCGGTGGTTTGCCAATTCAATACATTATTCAGGCACCTACATTTGACAAGCTGAGAGAAAAAATTCCTCAATTTATGGATGAAGTAGGCAAAAGTGATGTGTTTTCGATTACAGATGTCAACTTAAAATTCAACAAACCTGAAATTAACGTTACCATTGATCGTGAAAAGGCAGAAAGTTTAGGAATTTCAATTCTAGACATAGCACAAACTTTACAACTTTCTTTAAGCGGACAACGTTTTGGATATTTCATTAAAAACGGAAAACAATATCAGGTTATTGGGCAATTTGATCAAAAAGACCGATCCAAGCCGCTTGATTTGACTTCTATGTTTGTAAAAAATAAAAACGGCCAATTGATTCAGATGGATAACGTTGTGAAGGTTTACGAACAAAGTAATCCTCCACAATTGTATCATAACAACCGCTATATGTCAGCAACAGTTTCTGCCGGTCTTGCACCAGGAAAAAGTATGGGCGACGGTATTCAAGAAATGGACCGAATTAAAGCGAAAGTTTTGGATGAAAGCTTTACAACCGATTTAGCTGGAGAATCTCGAGATTTCGTAGAAAGTAGTTCTAACACTTCTTTCGCTTTCGGACTGGCTTTGCTATTAATCTTCTTAATTCTTGCTGCACAGTTTGAAAGTTTTATCGATCCGTTTATTATCATTTTAACGGTTCCAATGGCTGTTGCAGGAGCCTTATTCTCTTTATGGCTGTTCAACCAAACTTGGAACATTTTCAGCCAGATTGGTACGGTGATGCTGATTGGTCTGGTAACCAAAAATGGTATTTTGATTGTAGAATTTGCCAATCAGTTGAGAGAACAAGGCAAACCTAAAATGGAAGCTATTTTAGAAGCTTCAGAAGCACGTTTACGTCCAATTTTAATGACGAGTTTGGCTATTGCATTAGGAGCGCTTCCAATTGCAATGTCGCTTGGAGCTGCGTCTACGAGTAGAATTGGTATGGGAGTTGTAATTGTGGGGGGAACTATTTTCTCATTGGCATTAACGCTTTTTGTAATTCCTGCCATTTATTTAATGTGGTCTAAAGCGAGAAAACATTATCCTGAATTTGACCATATTGACGAATACGAAAGAGACAGCATTAAATAGAAACCAAAAAATATACTTTGGTTAAAGAAAAAGAATATGAATATCAAAAAAATATACTGTACAGCAATTATCCTGTTACTTTGCATTTTCCAATCAAAGGCACAGGAAGTTCTTACTATCGAGCAGGCTATGTCTATAGCTCTGGAAAATAATTTTGAAATTAAAATTGCAAAAAATAATTCCAAAATAACAGAAACCAACGTAACAATAGGGAACGCTGGAATGTTGCCAACAGCGACTGCAAATGTGACGGACAATAATAGTATTATGAATTCGTCGCAAACGCGTCAAGACGGAACAACTACTTCTTTGGATAATGCCAAAAACAACAGCTTAAACTACGGAGTAAGTTTAGGATGGACTGTTTTTGACGGAATGAAGATGTTTGCTAAATTAGATCAGCTGAAAGAACTTCAGAAACTAGGCGATGCAGAACTTAAAAGGACTATTTTAGTTAAAATTGCTCAAGTAAATTCGGCTTATTATGATTTAGTGCAAATGCAGCAGCAATTGTCTGCGTTGGACACTACGATTGTAATTTCAAATCAGCGATTGACTTTGGCTAAAAACCGTTTTAGTATCGGAAAAGCTTCAAAACTAGAAGTTTTAAACGCACAAGTTGACTTAAACTCCGATCAGGTTGCTTTATTGAGACAAAAAGAAGCTTATGCCAATGGCAAGATTTTACTAAACCAGCATTTGGCGCGAGATCCAAAAATAGATTTTAAAGTGACCGATAAGGTTACAGTGGACAATAAATTGGTTCTAGCCGATTTAATGGATTTAGCCCAAAAACAAAACCCAGGTTTAGAGGCAGAAATCATCAATAAGCGTATCGCCGAATTACAGTTAAAACAAGTAAAAGCAGACCGTTACCCTATTTTACGATTAACATCAGGATATAATTTCTCTGAAAGCCAGTCGAGTTTAGGTTTTACCAGTGCAACTTCTTCTAGAGGTTTAAATTATGGCTTTAATGCTTCAATGAACATTTTTGATGGTTTTAATCAGCATCGTAATGAAAAGGTCGCAAAATTACAGATTGAAAATTCACAACTTGCTATCGAACAGCAAAACATAACCCTAAATACACAGTTGAGCACTGCTTTTCAAACATACTTAACCAATTTAGAGTTAATTGATTTGGAAGAAGATAACGAAGCGATTGCCAGACAGAATTTAGAAATCACTTTAAACAAATTTAAAATCGGAACCATTACAACGCTTGATTTTAGAACAGCCCAGCTTAATTATGTCAACGCAAAAGTACGGTACAGCAACGCGCAATACGAAGCAAAATTATCTGAAATTGCCTTAAAAGAATTAGCTGGAAATATCAATTTTTAAGTAATTTTGTTTCAAAACATACTTAAATGATTTCTTATAACACCAAAGACTGGTTTACTTTTATTTTTCATTTTCATAAATCGGATACCGTTAGAAAACTGATTACGATTATGATTGCCATTGGAATTTATTCTGCAGCCGTCTGTTATCTAGAACTTCATTATTTTAAAGTAACCAAAAACGATTACATCCACAATATTCCAATCATGCACGGAATGCTTGGATTTGTAATCTCGCTTTTGCTTGTTTTTAGAACCAATACAGCTTATGACAGATGGTGGGAAGGCCGCAAACTTTGGGGCGGACTGGTAAATAATAGCCGTAATTTTGCCATAAAGCTTTCAGCAATTCTAAAAGACGAAAATGACAGAAAATTTTTTAGAAAATATATTCCTATGTATGCCGATATCCTTCATCTGCATTTAAAAGATGATGATACAGGCAAAATGCTGTTTGAGGATGTTGAGCTAGAAATTGACCAGCATAAACACAAACCAAATCAATTAAAAAGAATCATGTATCATAAAATCAATGATTTGTATGATGCTAAAAAAATATCTGGAGAGCAGCTAATTACACTAAATGACGAATTAGTTGCTTTTACAGACATTTGTGGTGCGTGCGAACGTATTAAAAACACTCCTATTCCCTACTCTTATAGTGCTTTTATAAAGAAATTCATCTTCTTTTATACCATGACATTGCCTTTTGGCTATTCTGTTAGTCTTGGTTATTTGGTTGCTCCAGTTGTAGTTTTCATATTCTATGTATTAGCCAGTTTAGAGCTTATTGCCGAAGAAATTGAAGATCCATTTGGAAATGATGAAAACGACCTGCCAACGAAGAAAATTTCAGAAAATATTAAAAAACACGTAGAGGAATTAATATAACCTCTAAAATACCTACAAAATTTTACAAAAGAAGCACTTTAACGGCTAATAAAATCATTGAACGACTATTTTTTGCAATCTTGTAAATAAGTCGAAAATTTGTAACAGCAATTTTAAACTCCCTCATTTAAAACTGCATCTTTATTCTTATGTGTTACTAATTTTTAACTCTTTTATTACGATGAAAAAAATTATTACCATTGTTATTTTTGCTTTTCTGATTGTCAATTGTACTAACGAACCTGTAAATACTGACATTCAATCTGAGGCTAAAGAAACGAATAGTTCTACTACTTCTGCAACTGCTAAAGGAACTTATTCGAATTGCGATCCAATCTCAATTAACATTATGGCTGGCCAGTTTACCAATGCTGGAAAAGTTTTAATTGAAAACGACGCTACAAATCTTTATGTAACCTACACTGCATTTCAAGATTGGTATTTTAGCGAACTACACTTATACGTAGGTCCTTATGCCAATGTACCACTACAAAACGGAAATCCTGTTCCTGGGCAATTTCCGTATAAAAAAACTTTTAACCCATTAGTTCAAAGCTACACCTTTACAATTCCACTTGCAGCAATAGCTCTGGATGCCAATAAATGTTTATTTATTGCAGCACATTCTAGTATGAAAAACATTGTAAACGGAACCGTTGTTAAAACAGAAACTGGCTGGGCAGGCGATATTAAATTCCCAGGGAAAAACTGGGCAACCTACTTTAACTACTGCCTAAGAACTTGCGATCCACCACCACCTCCTGGCGAAACTACGTGCGACACTGCTTACATGTTTGGAAACAATACTTTTAATAGCTTAAATCTTTCTGAAAAATGGGGTTGGGTTACTTCTTATGCCAATGTTGCTAACGGAACTTACATCTATAACTTGTATGCAGGTGCTGGACAAAACGATATCAACAATGGCTATCTAGCGGGAACTGTCACCGTTGTTATTCAAGGAAGCAGTGTTCAAGTAACTTTGAATGCCACACACGCTGGAACTGTCTTTACTGAATCACATGTTTATTTATCAGACAGTCAACCAACTACCGCTGCTCCGGGGCAATATGGCAATCTGCATAATTTAAACAATACAACCACAGACACTTACAACTTAACCTATAGCGGAGATGGAAGTTTCTGGTTAATTGTTCATGCGGGAGTTTGTACTACTCAATAATTTGAATTAGAAATAGAAATTAGTAAAAAAGGGAGGATTGTTTTAATTCTCTCTTTTTTTTATTGCGATTTGTTTCTTTTACAGAAAAATAGAAGCCTTATACAAAGCATAAAAAAGGCTTAAATATTTAAACTGTAAATATATTTTTATTACATTTAAAGTCGTCACCAAAAATTAAATTTAATGAACAATCAACGATTTTTAGTCAATCCGCTTCAATTATCGCAAGAGAAATCATTAAAAACTCTTGTAGAAAACAGAACTATTTACAATTTAAATCATTGTGAATTAAACCTCTTTGAAACCTACGAATCGACACAAAAAGTTCCGTTGAAATTTAATGATTTAGTGGTAACGAGCATGCTTCGCGGCAAGAAAATCATGCATCTTTTTGATGATCCCGAATTCGTTTATCTTCCTGGCGAAACGGTAATTGTACCTTCTAATGTCGAAATGAAAATTGATTTTCCTGAAGCTTCAAAAAACAATCCAACACAATGCCTTGCATTAGCAATTGATCAAGATAAAATCGCCGAAATCTTAAATTTCTTAAACGAGCAATATCCAAAAGAAGGAAGTAATATGTACTGGCAGTTAAACTATCAGAATTATTTCTTTTACAACAATGTAGAAATGGCTGCGACGATCAATAAACTCATCAAAGAATGTATGAGCACATCGGTCACCAAAGACATTTTTGCCGATTTAACTTTAAAAGAATTGCTGATTAGGATTATTCAAACGCAAACCGTAAAATCTTTAGATCAAGGAAAATTTCTTGAAAACAATAATCCGATTAAAGAGGTTACCGAATATATTAAAGAAAATTTAAAAGAAAACATTAGCTTAAAAACGTTAAGCGAAAAAGCTTGCATGAGCACCACTTCTTTCTACCGTTTCTTTAAACGCGAACTCGGAATGAGTCCGATAGAGTATATTTTAAATGAAAAAATAAAATGTGCTAAAAACCTCTTGAGAAATCCAACACTTCAAATTAACGAAGTTTGTTATCTAGCCGGTTTTGAAGACGCTAACTACTTTATCAGATTGTTTAAAAAACACGAAGGAATTACACCGAAACAGTATCAACTATTGTATGTTGCTTGACAGAGGGACAAAGGCTCAAAGCAACAAAGCAACAAAGCTCACAACCTATGAACCTATATTCCTCTGTTCCTTTTAACCTCAAAAAAAAGTAACAGGTTCCAAATCTTTTTCTTCTTCGGGTGTGAAGATGCGGTATTCTATTTGGAATGTTTTCTTGAGCGGCGTCTCTAATGAAAAACCTCCTACTCCAAAGGCATCAATAACCGTTAATGTAAAATGTGCATGTTTCCAATATTCAAATAAATCTTTATCGACCCAAAATTCAGTGTCTTCAATAACGCCAATGCAAACATCGCCTGTTCGCTGATAATAGCCGCCTTTTTCAAAACATTGCGGTTGTGTGCCTTCGCAACATCCACCTGCTTGATAAAACATCAGATCACCGTGTTTTTCTTTCAGAACTTTAATCAATTCTATTGCTTTTTCTGTAGCATCAATTCGCTTCATCATAATTTTTCATAATTAAAAAAAGCAGCAAATTCAATTAAGAATTCACTGCTTTAACATAACCAACCTTTTTAAGCTTGTGCTATATCTAGCACAACCCTTCCTTCTATTTCACCTTTTTTCATTTTGTCAAAAACAGTATTGATATCTTCCAATTTTGTTGGCGTTACTGTTGCTTTAACTTTTCCATCAACTGCAAATTCAATTGCTTCTTTCATGTCTTTCCTCGTGCCCACAATAGAACCTCTTATGGTAATTCTATTCAAAACCGTATCGAAAATAGACAAATCAAAATTACCTGGAGGAAGTCCGTTTAATGCCATTGTACCTTTTCTTCTCAAAGTTTCAAGCCCTTGTTTAAAGGCTATCGGAGAAACTGCGGTAACCAATGCCCCATGCATTCCACCTACTTCTTTCTTTAAGAATTCTCCAGGATTTTGATTTTTAGCATTCACAACCAAATCGGCACCCAATCTTTTTGCTAGTTCCAGTTTATCATCTCCAATATCAATTGCGGCAACATTCATTCCCATAGCTTTTGCATATTGCACTGCAACGTGCCCTAATCCTCCTATTCCAGAAATTGCGACCCATTCTCCAGGTTTCACTTCTGTTTCTTTCAATCCTTTGTAAACGGTAACCCCAGCGCATAAAATGGGGGCCATTTCAATAAAATTTACATTAGAAGGCAAAATTCCAACATATCTAGCATCTGCGATTACATATTCAGCAAATCCGCCATCTACGCTGTAACCGCCATTCTGCTGGCTCTCGCATAAAGTTTCCCAGCCTGTAATGCAATGATCACAACCACCGCAGGCACTATACAGCCACGGTACACCAACTGCATCTCCTTCTTTTACATTTTTCACGTCCTGCCCTACCGCGACAACATAACCAACGGCTTCATGTCCTGGAATTAAAGGCATTTTAGGCTTAACTGGCCAATCGCCTTCTACAGCATGTAAATCAGTGTGACAAACTCCGCTTGCAATTACTTTTACAAGAATTTCATTTCTACCTGGGCGTTTCACTTCTACCTCTTCTATTCTTAAAAGAGAACCGAATTCACGAACAACCGCAGCTTTCATGGTTTTTGGAAGCATAATTCTATGGTTTTAAGAGAATAGAAAACCTATCGATTTTCTATTGTCAAGTTTATATTCTTTAAAAGAACCCTAATTTCTTTTTGTCGTAAGAAATCAGCATGTTTTTGGTTTGGCGGTATTGGCTCAACATCATTTTATGGTTTTCACGACCAATTCCAGATTGTTTGTAACCACCAAACGGAGCGCCCGCAGGATAAGAATGATATTGATTAATCCAAACGCGACCTGACTGAATCGCTCTAGGAACTTGATAAATCTCGTGCGCATCTCTTGTCCAAACTCCAGCACCTAATCCATACATGGTATCATTTGCAATTTCGATTGCTTCTTCAGTAGTTTTAAAAGTCGTAACCGCTAGAACAGGTCCGAAAATCTCTTCTTGAAATATTCGCATTTTGTTGTGCCCTTTAAATAAAGTTGGTTTTATGTAGTAACCGCCTTCTAAATCGCCTCCTAATTTATTTTCATCTCCTCCTGTCAGCAATTCTGCACCTTCTTCTTTTCCTAATTTGATGTAAGACATAATTTTTTCTTTCTGAACAATCGAAGTCTGAGCACCTATCATCGTCGATTTATCCAACGGGTTTCCTGCAATAATGGCTTCGGTTCTTTCAATTACTTTTGCAATAAATTTGTCGTAAATATCTTCGTGAATTAATAATCTAGAAGGGCAAGTACAGATTTCTCCTTGATTTAAAGCAAACAATACTGCACCTTCAACTGCTTTATCAAAGAAATCGTCATCATGATCTGCTACAGAAGGAAAGAAAATATTTGGAGATTTACCGCCTAATTCTAAAGTTACTGGAATAATATTTTCTGTAGCATATTGCATTACTAAACGTCCTGTAGCTGTCGACCCTGTAAATGCCGCCTTTGATACTTTTTTATTAGTAACTAATGGACGGCCTAATTCTGCACCAAAACCGTTTACAATATTTAGAACTCCTGGAGGAAGAATATCTCCGATTAATTCCATTAAAACCATAATAGAAATTGGAGTGCTTTCTGCTGGTTTCAATACGATTGTATTTCCTGCCGCAAGTGCTGGAGCAATTTTCCAAACGGCCATTAAAATTGGGAAATTCCATGGAATAATCTGTGCCACAACGCCAAGAGGCTCGCTTAAAGCAATAGAAACGGTTTGAGAATCTAGTTCTGCAATAGAACTTTCTTCTGCACGAATTACACCGGCAAAATATCTAAAGTGATCAATTGCTAATGGAATATCTGCTGCAAGTGTTTCGCGAATTGGTTTTCCATTATCTACCGTTTCAACCGCGGCGATATATTCTAAATTATCTTCAATTTTTTGTGCAATGTTATTTAATAAAATACTTCTTTCAGTCACAGAGGTTTTTCCCCAAGTTTTAAAAGCTTCATAGGCTGTATCTACTGCCAATTCTAAATCTTCTTTTCCAGAATGTGCTGCTTTGGTAAATACTTTTCCATCAATTGGAGAAACAACATCAAAGTATTCTCCTGAAATTGGTGCAACAAATTTTCCACCAATATAATTATCATACTTTGCCTTAAAGTCAGGTCTTTTTACTGCGGTACTCATAATATTCTTTTTTTTGATTTACTTCAAATTTAGCTTCATAAAAAGAAACAGAATAGCACTTTTCATCCATCTTGTAGCACAAAAATTACACATTCCATTTTTTTAACCCTTCAAACTATTCATTTGTTAAAATTTAAAGACAGAAATTATTAAAAGCTCAAACTATTACATTTTATTTCCATGAAAAAACAACTAGAAAAAACTACTTAATTTTTTCTTACTCCAAACCGCAATCCTTATATTTGTAACCTTATTCAAGAATTAAATAACTACAATGAAAATATCTTACAACTGGTTAAAACAATTTATTAAAACAGATTGGACATCTGAGCAGACTTCTGAATTACTAACAGATTTAGGTTTAGAAGTTGAAGTTGTCGAAAAATACGAATCAATAAAAGGAGGTTTAGCAGGCGTTGTTGTTGGACACGTTCTAACTTGTGAAAAACATCCTGATGCTGATAGATTGAGAGTTACTACAGTTGATGTTGGTTTAGAAGCTCCTATCCAGATTGTTTGCGGTGCAGCAAACGTAGCGACTGGACAAAAAGTGCCTGTTGCCACAATTGGAACCGTTTTGTACGATAAAGAAGGTGCAGAATTTACCATTAAAAAAGGAAAAATCCGCGGACAAGAAAGTCATGGGATGATTTGCGCTGAAGATGAATTAGGTTTAGGAACAAGCCATGACGGAATTATGGTTTTGGCAGAAGATTTGGTTCCTGGAACTCCTGCATCTGAAGTTTTCCAAATTGCAAACGATGAAGTTTTCGAAATCGGTTTAACGCCAAACCGTGCCGATGCTATGAGCCATTTCGGAACTGCTCGTGATTTAAGAGCAGGAATGTTGCAGCGCGGTGTAAACGTAGAATTGATTACGCCTTCTGTAAGCAATTTTAGAGTTGACATGCGTACGCTTAAAATTGACGTAAATGTGGAAGATTCTCATTTAGCGCCAAGATATTGCGGTGTAACTATTTCTGGAATTTCGGTACACGAATCTCCAAGTTGGCTGCAAGACCGTTTGAAAGCTATCGGATTAACTCCAAAAAACAATATTGTTGACGTTACTAATTATGTTTTACACGAATTAGGACAGCCTTTACACGCTTTTGACGCTGCAAAAATCAACGGTAAAATAATTGTAAAAACGGTCGCTGAAGGAACTAAATTTATTACGCTTGATGATGTGGAGAGAACACTTCATAAAGAAGATTTAATGATTTGCGACGAAAAAGGTCCGCTTTGCATTGCTGGAGTTTTCGGAGGAAAAAAATCTGGAGTTTCAGAAGGAACTACTTCTATTTTCTTAGAAAGCGCTTATTTTGATCCAGTAAGCATTCGTAAAACAGCAAAAAGACATCAATTAAGCACAGATGCTTCTTTTAGATTTGAAAGAGGAATTGATCCAACGATCACAGAATATGCTTTAAAACGTGCAGCTCTTTTAATTCAAGAAGTTGCTGGCGGAAAAATCACTTCTGATGTGGTAGAAGTTTACCCTAAAAAAGTGGAAGATTTTTCAGTTTTATTGAATTTTAGCCATGTTTCTAAAATTATTGGACAAGAAATCTCAAAAGACACCATTAAGAAGATTTTAGTTTCTTTAGACATTAAAGTAAACAGCGTTTCTGATACTGGTTTAGGCTTAACTATTCCTGCATATCGCGTTGACGTTCAACGTGAGATTGACGTTATTGAAGAAATCTTAAGAGTTTATGGCTATAACAACATTAATTTCTCTAAGAAATTTAACGCTACAGTTGCAAATTCGCCAAGAACAGAAGATTATAAAGTACAAAATGTAATAGCGTCTCAGTTGAATTCGCAAGGATTCCATGAAATGATGGCCAATTCATTGACCACTGCAGCTTATGCAAAATTATCGAATTCATTAAAAGAAGAACATAATGTTTCAATGCTAAATCCATTGAGCAGTGATTTAGCAACACTTCGCCAATCTTTGCTATTCTCTGGATTAGAAGCGGTTTCTTATAATATTAATAGAAAAAATTCAGATTTAAAATTATTTGAATTTGGAAAAACATACCATAAATATTTAAACGGATACGAAGAGCACAAACACCTTTCTTTGTTGGTTTCTGGAAATAGAAATAAAGAAAGCTGGACAAGCCCGCAGAAAACAACAGATTTCTTCTTATTGAAAGGATACGTGAAAGCGATTTTGTCTCGTTTAGGAATTGAAAAAATTAGTAACGCACCTGTTCAATCAGATATTTATTCTGAAGGAACTGCAATTACTTACAATAATGATATTTTAGTTGAAATGGGTGTTGTTAAAAAACCTATTTTGAAACATTTCGGAATTAAACAAGACGTTTATTACGCTGATTTTAATTGGGATTTGGTTTTAAAAATCATTACTGGAAAAATTAAGTATACTGAAATTCCTAAATACCCAGAAGTTCGCCGTGATTTAGCCTTATTAATTGATGAAAAAACGACTTACGAAAGCATTTTCAATTTAGCGAAGCAGACAGAAAAAACGCTTCTGAAAGACATCAATTTGTTTGACGTTTACCAAGGAAATAAATTACCAGAAGGAAAAAAATCATATGCTTTGAGTTTTACTATTCAAGATAATACTAAAACCTTAACCGACGCTCAGATTGATAAAATCATGTCTAAATTACAACAGACTTTTGAAACTGAACTTGGCGCAAGTTTAAGATAATTTTCTTAGCTACAAAAAAGAAAACCCGATAAGAGTATTGTCGGGTTTTCTTTTTTATTCTAGTTTCACGTTTTTAGGTTTTTATTTTGGCTACAAATTTTACAATTTGCTAAAAAAGGCTCATTTAAGCCCGTTTTCATTTTTTTTAACGTTGGGATTCTTATTTCTTATTTACCGTCTTAAATACCAAATAAAGCATTAAATATGACTTATCCTGTAGCGCCATGCTACCTAGAACTGTTTTCATTTCGATTTAATAAGTTAATGCTGCAAAAACAGGGTATTCCTTTATTTTTTCACGCCCATTAAGGAAAGTTAGCTCCATTAAGAAATTACATTGTACAATTTCACCACCAAGTTTCTCTACCAACTCGCAAACTGCTTTCGCTGTGCCACCAGTAGCCAACACATCATCGTGAATTAAAACACGATCCCCTTTTTTGATTGCATCGGTATGCATTTCTAAACTATCAGAACCATATTCTAATTCGTAAGAAGCAGAAATTGTATCAAACGGAAGTTTTTTTGGTTTTCTGACAGGCACAAATCCCGCATTTAATTCTTGCGCCAATAACATTCCAAAGAAAAAACCTCTAGATTCAGCCCCCACTACCTTGTCAATTTTTTGTCCATTTAGTGAATCAAGCAAAATTCTAAGGCAATTTGTTCGCGCTTCTGGATTAATTAGTAATGGAGTTATATCTTTAAATAAAATTCCTTCTTTTGGAAAACCCTGAATATCACGTATATAATTCTCGAACTGCATTTTTTTTAAATTTTATGTTATTTTTTCCTTGTTTATCTCACATTTATGTCTATCTTTGCACCCGCAATAAGCAATCAACAAAGCTACAAAAAAATAGCTAATTGATAATAAAAAAGGCCTCGTGGCGCAACTGAATAGCGCATCTGATTACGGCTCAGAAGGTTACAGGTTTGAATCCTGTCGAGGTCACCACACAGCCAAATGGCGCCAATTGAAGACAATTGGCGCCATTTTTTTATCTAAAAACATATTTGATAAGATGTTTAAAATGAAAATTTATGTTTTTATTAGAGATGGCGGAGTATAGCCATTTATCATGCTTTCTTGAGGCCAGTAGGATCTCAGCAAAAGGCCGAACTTATCCTTTGGTATAGGAAGCCAGTTGTTCACTTTGTCAGGAGATGGTTTGGCATTTTGAAAATATATCGTCAGCGAGCCATCTGGATTATATTTCAAATCTTTGTTTTTTGTCCCTAACGAATAAATTTTGGCATCGTTTATAAAAAAGAAGTGGTTATGATCGTAAACTGTCAAGGACCAGAAACCTTTTACTTTAGGAATTAAATCTTTTGCAAAAGTGATAGTATAATTAGATTTCCCATTTAACTCAATTCCTTTACTATCTAAATCCTGATTATAATAAATCGTTTCCTGCGGTTGGTTCACAAATATATTGGCTCTTGCGGCACTTGTTCTGCTTAGATAATCTGTTCCAAAGGCTGCTCCGTTTTTGGTCGTGTTCCAATAATTTCCTACTGGCACACCAACATTTTTAAACTGACGAAGTGGTTCTATCAAATCTCGTTCTGCATCTATAGCGGCTTTTGTTAAAACAGGCATTAACGTACTGTCTTTTTTCACGGCATCCATAACAGAATTAAACAATCCATAAAGACTTTCTTCTCCTCTTAATGGCGGAACTTCCTTTAAGATATTAGGAAACTCTTGGAAAAATTTCTCTGGAATTACGAATGCCACTTCTTTTCCACCCTGACTTTTATTTGGATCTGGAAATGAAGGTATTTTTGCCCATTCTTTTGTTTTTACTTTTCCATTATACTCACTTAATGGATACGCCATCAATTGATTGATAACGGGTTGAATAGCTTTTCTATCTTCAGCAGTATTGTTTAAAAATGCTCTTGGAATTACAAATGCTAAATTGGTATCGCTATGGAAAACTTCTGTTATGCCATCAGGCACTTTTCCTTTCCAACCTGGGCCAACAATTAGATAAAATCCTTTTTTGCTTCCATACATTGCACCCAATTTTGCAATTCCGTCTGTACGCTGATTTCCTAATTGAACCACCCAAAATCGATCTCCAAAATCCGGTACCTGAACTACAACAGGGCTTTCATTGAGCATCATAATTCCGAATCCATAAACCACATCCTGATTTGGACAGGCTACGTATCTTTCAGCTGGCGTGATATAATCCGAGGTCATACATAAATTATTCACAGGAGCAACAGGAACGGCCCCGCCGTTTAATCCAGGCATAGGAACTTTTCTCATTACCAGTACGCGGTTATGCATATTTACCAATGGCCAACCCCAGAAATACATCTGCTTGCCCAGCTGGTAAACATATTCTTTTGTCATCACCACATTGGGAACAGGTCCGGGAACAGATATTTTCTTTATGGAATCCGGTTGCGCAACTTCTGAAGCTGCAACTACAGCTCCTTTCTTATCTGGATTGCATGATACCAAAATGCTTATCAGCATTAAAAGACTTAATTTTTTCATACGAGTTGACTTTTAGATTTATTAACTATATGTGGTGCGAGTTTAAACTATAGAAAAAGCAGAAGCCCAAACTGTTACTGTTCCGCCAATTTAATGTCCTCCAGCTTCCATGTCTTATCAAACCAAGGCTGTAGCGGTCCATAGAGCCTGAAAATAGTAAACCAGCTTTTTCCTGGAATAGTCTGGATCCAGTTGTTGGAGTTTTTTGGTTTTGATGGCCCGAAATAAATGTCTACCGTACCATCCGTGTTCTTTGTGATGTTAGTCTGGCTGGACAGACTGGGAAACTGCTGGTCGGTCTGCAGCATAGATCGGGTTTGCGGATCATAGAGCACGATTGACCAAAAGTCCTTTACCGGCACATTTGACGCAATATGCAGTTTATAATTTTTAGATCCATCAAACGGTTCGCCTGCAGAGTCTAGATTTGAAGATGCATACTGTGACCCTATTCCTGCCATGGCAACCGCCATTGCCGGTGTGTTTACCGTTGCTGCGTAAAAAAAGAAAGTTCTGGCATCAAAGTTTCTTCCGCCGTCTTTTATCATCCATTCATAGCTGCCTCCAATAAACGGCGTATTCCAGTGAAGTCCAGGATAAATAATGCTTCCTTCCAAACGGGAACGGAAATCAATTGAACGGGCTGCTGCGTTTCCGACAGCTACAGCATCTGTGAGTATCTTTTTCATCCTTTCGTCAGGATCAAAGGGTTTTCCTTTTTTAATCCCTATCGCATTAAACAGTCCCATCATGTCTGGTCCGTAAGAGTCCACGGGTTCTTCCTGTACAATCTGATCCAATTCTTTATAGAAATTAAAATCATTGGAATGTATCGTATGCATTTCCTGTCCCGAAAGTTCCTTGAATTTTGCAGGATGAGTTTTCCCTGCTTCGGACAAAGGATAAATTCTCATCGAATTCTTAATAGCTTCTACAGCTGCTTTTGTAGAACCGTCTTTCATAAAACCACGGCCCAACACCAAATTTCCATAAGTCGGTGATTTATAAACAAAATACCCCTTTGGTGTTTCTCCTTTATAATCTGGAGGCAGAATTAGATATTTACCCCCTTTGCCTTTATCAGGACCTGCATTGCCTAAATCTGTAACATAGCGAAACCAGAAATCATTTACAACCCCAAGAACATTTGGAGGGCTTTCAACCACTATTGGACCATTTTTCAGATCAATCCACGAGGCATAATAAATACTTTCAGTATTTGCTGTTAAAAATAAAGATTTAGAGTCCATCAAATTCTGAAATAACCCAATAGTTCCATCAATTGTACCCTTATCTCTATTTCCTTGTCTTAAAGCCACCATAGAAGCTCCAGGAATTCCATTCAAAAAGACTTCTATTCCACGGCTGAAATCCAACTGATCATATGCTTTCTGGGCGGTTTCTTCAGTTGGGATACCATCAAAAAACTTCAGCTCGCCAATTCTTGTGTCTACAGAATTTGGAGTCTGTATACTTTTTGGAATCTCTGTTGTCATTTTAAACTTTTTCTGAGAAGCGCCATTGTAGCTTATGCCTATCAAAAGAAATATGCTTAATTTAATTCCTGTACTCTTCATAGTTAGAACTTTAGGGTTAATGATTTGATTGCACAGCCTCTAATTTATTTTTAAAAAGCCAATCCTGTATTAGAAAAAAGTCCCTAATATGTTGCACATTCTAAAATGAAACCAATTTTATGAAATTGGACTACAGCAGAAAGCTTAAATATTGATTTCAAAACAGTCCAAATTCCAAGTCATCCATAAATGATTTGTATAATGCAAAGTAGCCACTACGCAAGCTAAATGGAGACAACTTAAGCCAAGTGGTGTAATCTTTTTCATTTGCATAATTGGCTCTGATACCTTTTATTCCTCAAAAGTTAATTGCAAACGTTATTCATCTTTTACACTGTTTAAAAATTTATGGGTAATGATAAATCAGCCTATTTTAACGAAGAAACCTTTTTAGCACAAAAAGTTTAAGATTATCTGTTGTAAATAATATTAAAATTATTTGGGAAATAGAACAGATTTATACCTCAATCCCCAACAGGACATCTAAACCAAATTCACTACGCCAATGAAAGACAGACATTACCCGTAGTAAGCCAACTGCTTTAAATCATCCAAAATTTTTGTTGAAATTTGTCTCGCCGAGGTCACAACGCCAAATGGCGCCAATTGAAGACAATTGGCGCCATTTTTTTTCTTAATCATACCTTACCTGTTCTGGATAATTATTAATTGCAGCAAAATTGAAGTAAAGAATTCGTTTATTATTCTTCCTGTTTTAGCATGAGCTGGTAGAAGTTCAAATTGCGATATAGCCCGAATTTCTTAATAACCTCGTTAAAACTGGCAACCTCGACAAAGCCAAATGATTCATGAAGTCTGATGCTTGGCATATTCTCAGAATCTATACCGGCAAGAATTGTATGCTTTTGGTTTTCCTTTGACCATTCAATAAGCTTTTTGATCATTATCTTACCAATGCCGAGACCGCGATTCCCTTCCGCTACATAGATAGAAATATGAACGGTCGTATCATATTCAGCGGTCAGGAAGATATTGAGATTGGCAAAGCCCACTACCCGGCCTTGATTATTCTCAGCTACATAAACAGGCAGACCTTCTGCCCGTTTTTGACTAAACCATTCTATCCGTTTCTCCAAAGTATGCACATTATTGTCCTGCACAAAGGATGATGCCACCAATGCCTCATTGTAAATTTCGGTAATTCGGTGTATATCTTTTATTTCTGCCACTCTAATTTTTATTTTGCCTTTCATTCGTTCATTATTTTTTTATGCCATTAAGCCAATGCAGACTGCTACTATTTTTCATCTGCAAAGTTATTGTACTGGTTTTATAAGATACAGATACAGTTATGAAGGTTTCATAGGGCACAGATTAAGTTCGTGTTGCTCCGAATTTTGAAAGCCGTATATTTTGTCAATGCGAATATTTCATTCTGTACCCATAAAACATTCTTATTCTATGTCTGTAGCCTGTTACTGCCTGTTTCTAAATTTGCCTATTGAAGATCTATTTGAACAAGTATTATGAAAAAAGTCACAACCTTTAACTTTTTTGGAGCAATTCAGTTATACTCGTTCTTTAAATATATTGGCACCAACACATATGAAGTAAATTTACCTAAAAGTGAATCTTTTTTACAAAATTTAATAAAAATGCAGATTTAACTTTGCTGAATAAAAATATTTACTCATGCTATTCGAAAAATTTAACTTAAAAAACATAGAGCTGTCCAATCGCCTTGTGATGGCTCCTATGACCCGAAGCCGTTCTAAAAATGGCATAATGACAGAAACAAATGCTGAATATTATCAACAGAGAGCTTCTGTTGGACTTGTAATAACAGAGGGAACGTCAATTTCCGAAAATTCCATGGGATACCTTTATGTTCCGGGTATCTATAATGCCGCACAAACAGAAAGCTGGAAATTAGTTACAAAGGCAGTCCATGCTAAAGGTGGAAAAATATTTACGCAGCTTTGGCATGTGGGGAGAGTTTCACATATTTCAAACCAGCCGAATCATTTTGATCCTATTGCGCCATCGGCAATCCTTGCAAAAGAAAGCACAGCATGGGGAATAGAAAATGGTATTGAAGGACGTGTTCAGGTATCGACTCCCAGAGCTGTTTTTAAAGCGGAAATCAAAGAAATAATTCAGGCATATGTAAAGGCTGGACTTAATGCCATTGAAGCGGGATTTGACGGCATTGAAATTCACGGGGCAAACGGTTACCTTGTTGATCAGTTTCTGAATCCCGACACTAACCTGCGAACTGACGAGTACGGAGGATCAATAGAGAATCGCGCACGTTTTGTGTTGGAGGTTATAGACGCATTATCAACAGCTATTGGAGCTGATAAGATAGGCATTAGAGTTTCACCGTACGGAACTCAGCATGATATGTCCGTATACGATGATATTACTGATATGTACCATTATCTTGCGTCTGAATTCTCTAAACGCGATATTGCCTATGTTCACTTGCATGATCAGGGCACGCTTTATTCAGAGCACTTCGACTTCATTGAAAATTTTAGAGGCTGGTACACGGGAAATATCATTTTTGCAGGTTTTTTGACTAAAGAACTAGCTGAGCAGCTTCTTGAAAAAAATTTGATAGATCTTGCAGCATTCGGCAGACCCTTAATTTCCAATCCCGATCTGGTGGAACGCCTTAAAAATAATTATCCGCTTAATCCGGGAGATCGTGATACCTACTATGGATTCAGCTCAACAGGATATATCGACTATCCGAACTACAATGAACTTAGCGAAGAAGACAAGAAAGCGCTTGCAGAAAGCAATTAACTCTATCTCTTTATTCTAAAATTCATTTATAAGTACTTACTACTCTTAACGATTGGAAATTCAAATTGGATTTCCAATCACTTTTTACAGCAGCATAAAAATTTTCACAAAATTACCGTAAGCACTGTTTTATATAGCTTTTAGGAGAATATCCTTTTACTTTCTTAAAGGTTTTGGATAAATGGCTCACATCGGTAAACCCAAATTCATCTGCAATCTGCTTTAGCTTAAGCCCTCCAATACCCAGTCTTTTTTCAATTAAAGTAACTCTATAATTATCAAGATACTCCTGATATGGCATTCCGAAATGACGCTTAAAATAATTGCTGAAATAAGTTGGAGAAATATTAGAAAAAAGCGAAACCTCTTTGATGGAAAGCTTTTCCCTATTATAAATGTTTTCGTGAATAAAAGAAATTAGCTTTTCAAAATTGAATTCTTCTTTATGCAGACTGACATTTCTCTCCCTTAGAATTTCTTTTATCATACCGAAAATGCTTAAGAGCTGGTAATAAGCAATCGGAGACGCATTAATATTAAGATGTTTGCTGTAGATTACTAAATTTTTTATTGTGGACCGCAGTATTTCATTGCATGGATGATTTATAACTATTTTCACTTCTTTTAACCATCTCATCTCCATAAGAAATTCTGGCGATCCCACTTTAAACTCATCAGGAGCAAGATGTTTTTTGCTTTCAAAATAACTTTCAGTAAATTTCACAAAAGTAAAATGTGTTTCGTCTTCTATTTCAAAAGAATGATATTCGCCTGGTGAAACCAAAAATAAGTCTCCCGACTCATATGCTATAACATCATCATTTAATAAATGAAGACCCTTACCCGAATTTATGTAAATCAATTCGTAATAAGTGTGAGAATGATGAGCCCAACTAAAAACTTTTTCCGTAAAATCATCAATTACAAGGGACTCAAATTGATTCAGAATTTTCATGATTTTGTTTTTTATTACCTAAAAGTGAAACAAAATTACAAATTTTAATCCTAAAAGCATTTAGGGTGTATTATCATCAGTATTAGCCTAATTAAAGATAATCAACGCTTGTACCAACTTGATATCAATTACGAATTTGATTTTTTATAATTTATCCTGAAACATTTTTTTATGATCGCCTCCCCAAGACTTTAAAGCATCCCACAACGGCACAAGCGAACATGCCATAGAAGTTAGCTCATACTCAACTCTTGGAGGCACCTCGGCATAAACAGTACGTTTGACCAAACCGTCTTCTTCAAGATTTTTTAATTGTAAAGTAAGCATTCGTTCAGTAATTGGGTGTATTTCTTTTTTGAGCTCTTTATAACGCATTTTTCGATTATGGAGCTTGCTTAAAATATAAAGTTTCCACCTGCCGCCCAATTTATCTAAAGCATATATCAAATCACAATCATTGTGAATTATTTCTTCATTAATACTGTAAGTAGAAGTTTCTTTCCTTTTCGCCATTTCAAAATACATTATAACATTACAACATACAAAGGTAATCAATTGATTTACAAATAGCCCGTATTGCTCAATACATACAAAATTGTTCGTAACATACAATCGAAACCGATATTGGCATAGCCTTTTTAGCTCTGTAAATTTGCCTCAGTTTTTAATTTCATTCTTTCTACAGAATACAAAAATATATTATTATGAATCGAGAAAAAAGAATAGATCCATTTGCACCGCACAGCATTGGAAAATTACATTTAAAAAATAGGTTTGCCCTGGCACCAATGACAAGAATCAGCGCTTCAATCGACGGTATACCGTCTGAAAAAATGCTTCAATACTACAAAAGTTTTGCAGAAGGCGGGTTTGGGCTTATTATAACCGAAGGTACTTACATAGATGATAAATATAGTCAGACTTATCAGTATCAGCCTGGAATTGTATTTGAAAAACATATCGAGGGATGGAAAAAAATACAAGAAGCAATTCATGAATCTGGCGCAAAAGCGATTATGCAGATCCAGCATTCTGGAGCACTTTCACAAGGAAATTATTATTCAACAAAAACAATTGCACCATCTGCCATAAAGCCCTTGGGAAAACAATTAGAATTTTACCATGGTAAAGGGGAATATCAAACTCCTTCAGAAGCTACCCTTTCTGAAATCGAACAAATAAAGAGTGCTTTTGTAAAAGCAGCAATAAATGCCCAAAAAGCAGGTTTTGATGGTGTTGAAATACATGGTGCAAATGGGTATTTTCTAGATCAGTTTCTGTCTAGTTATACTAATTTAAGAACAGATCAGTACGGCGGTTCTTTTGAAAATCGCGTGCGTCTTTTGACTGAAGTTATTAAAGATGTGCGAGAAAATGTTAAACCTGAATTTATTGTAGGAATTCGAATTTCACAAGGAAAAGTAAACGATTATCATCATAAGTGGGAAGGCATTAATGAGGCAGAAATTATTTTTAATGAACTTACTGGTGCAGGCATTGATTACCTTCATATTACTGAATTCAACGCAGCTTTGCCAGCATTTAATCAAAAGCAACCAGATGATGAAAGAGTACCATCACTTGCGCTTTTAGCAAAAAAAATAACTGGATTGCCAATACTAAGCAATGGATCAATCGATTCAATAGAATCTGTAAACCATATGCTTAATAGCGAAGAATCAGACTTTGTCACAATCGGTAAGGCGGCACTAGCAAATCACAATTTCCCTATTCTTCTAAAGAATAGACAAGAAACTCAACAATTTGACTCAGAAAAAATTCTTCGGCCATTTGCTGATTTAAAAGATTTTGAGTACTCTAACAATTAAATTTAAACTTTGAAACATTTACTCAACACTTGATCACTACTAATTTTTGACCTGCATTTAAATTTATATTTCTAGTATTTTTAATTAAATATTAAAACTTATGACGATGCAAATAATCAATAATTATAGTAACTAGGTTGGAGAATAAAAAGTAATTCTGTATTTCTGGTTTATTTGAGAAATCCCCCCTGCGATAGATACAAAATGGTTTGTAAATTGTTCAGTAAGGGCCACTGTACGGGACAAAAGACAATTTTTATCTTCTGTCCCTTTTTTATCCTCTAATACCTCATTTAAAAGCGTTTAATATGCTAAGAAATCCTATTCCAAGATTTATCATTCAAATGTGATTTTCTCTACCCTACTAATTTTTACATCATCTTCTTGCAGTGAATTTAAAAAATCGCTCGCTACAAATGCTTCTCCCAATGTCTTTACGCCTTTTGAAGCTGCACTTCCAGATAAAATTCTGTTCACAGCCTCTACAACTAAGGGAGCAGTGATAGCATAAATATCTTGGCCTTGAGCCGAAATTCTTCTTTCTTCATAATCTTTTAAAGCAACGACTTCAAGACTGAATTGTTGCGAAGATCTATTTTTTTCATCTGTCGGTTTTGGCTCTGGCGTACTGCTTTTTCTTAGATCATTTAAAGAGTTCTGACTTAAATAGGTAGTAACCGTATTCACGTTTAAATGGCTCGAAATCGTAATGATTTCTGAAAGAGGCAGACTTACCACTTCTTTGTTGCCTATTGGTTCTTTAAAATTCCATTCTTTTGAAGGCGTTGGCTCAAGTTCTATTAAACGATGGTCTTTGAATGTTAATCTTTTGTAGTGATTTCTATCTCCTGTCAATCTCGTCCCTTTTGTAGGATGCCACGAATCCAGACCAATATACACGTTGATTTCATCTGTATGCTCCCACTCTTTTGTTAATTGAGTTGCTAAAATATCGGCCAATCCACCATAAAAGGCCGCTGCTGGAATGATTAAGATTTCTTTATTTTTGGCTTCTTCTGAAAATTCTTCTATAATATCCAACACTGGTTTTTGCTCTGCCGATAAATCAATATAATGGCTGCCAGATATCAACGCTGATTTAATTATGGGTGCTGCAGTATCTAAATAGGGACCAGCAGCGTTTATAATAATTTTGGTGTCTTTAAAAGCTTCGTCTAATGATTTTGGATCATTAATGTCTGCTACTTTTATTTCCGAATCTGGAAAAACCGGAAGCAAAGCAGTCAATTTTTCCGAATCTCTTCCAGAGAGAACCAAATTTCTATAACCTTGTCTGTAAAGTTCTGCTACAATAAACTTTCCTGTATGTCCGTATGCTCCGTAAACTGCAATTGTATTTTTCATAAACTGTATTTTTTAGGTATCATCCTTTCAGATGATTATTATATATTTTGAAAGGTTGTTTTTTTATTGAATAACCAATAAAGTATTTTGAGTGGTGATTAATTGCTGCATGGATTGTTTTAGCTGGTTGCTCATTTCATTAATCAATTTTTGTTTTAATTGATACTCTTTTTCATTTTCAAAAGAGGTAATGGAAACCAACAGATTTTTGTCCTGAAAAGCTGGAAGTCTCGGAAAATCATTTTCTTGCATCTCACTGACCCAAAGTGTTGTATTTTTGATTGCTATGCTTTCTAAAAATGGCACATATTCCGTATTAAAAAGAACAATTACTTTGTCCAGCGTACTGTTGCAAGTATAAAAGTTCACTTCAACAATTTTATGACTCATTTCTAGGAAATTGGCAGGAATGCTTTTGGCAAGGGGACGCAGTAAATAAACGTTGTCTGAACTGATCATCATGTCATTGGCTCCTTTTCCAAAGTCCTTCCAAGTTTTACTGTCAATATAAAAATCATTTAAGAATTTAACTCTTGTCTGCATATCCTTAAAACCTCTAAACCAAATAAATCTATCATTTGTTCTATCAATTTTATATTGTCCCAAAGTATAGCCTCCAAGATTATGCATTGGGGCAACAAAATAAGTATTGAAGTACTTTTTAAACCTGTCTGCTGTATTGGGCTTCAATAAATAATTGCGAAGTTCTAATACAGTAATTTCTTGAGCGTTTGATTCTTGAGCGTTTGTCATAATTCTTAATTCTTAAAATGATTAAAAAACGGAGTAAAAACAAATCTATCACGAGTAAATATCAGAATCCGTTTAATAAAATATGCTGCTAATTCCTCTAACAAAGAAAACAATATAATATCTTTACCACAAGTACATACAAAAAAGTATCCTACATACCAAAACTATACTAATACTGAAAATCAGCATTTTAAAAATTAAAAAAATGACAAAAAAAATAAACGTAAAAGCATATTGCCCAGTCGATTACGCTTTTCAGCGAATTGGAGGAAAATATAAAGGCCGAATTTTGTGGTCGTTAAAAGATGATGTCTTACGCTATGGCGAGTTAAAAAAAACTATTGAAGGAATCACACCAAAAATGCTTACCCAGACTTTAAAAGAATTAGAAGCTGACGGATTGATTTTCAGAAAAGTGTATCTCGAAGTACCGCCTCGAGTTGAATATTCTTTGTCTGAAACGGGTGTTGAGTTAATTCCTTTCATCAACCAAATGAGTGCTTGGGCTGAAAAACAAATGGCTTTGATTAAGATTTAAAATATATCTTAAAAATAGATCATTTGATAAATGAAAAGGAATATTTGTACTGGGCCATATCATCAATGGAAGATCAAAAAATTCTAGATTCTGCCTATCTATGGAATTTTGATTACGAACTGCTTGCTGCATTTCAATCCAAAGATCATAGGCCTGAAGCGTTACAACAGTAATAGAGTTTGCTTTAAATCATAACGGCTTTTCCGTCAGCAGATAAGAGTAATTCCGTCTCGATATTAAAAAATTTAGATTTAAATAAACACAATAGCATAGAAAACATAACCATCTATATTTTAAAATCCAGTTAGTTTTTATGGCACTTTTGAGACAAATACAAATTTTGCTTTTACTGCTTCTATCCGTTAAAGGCTATTCGCAGCAAATTACTGAGCCTGCTTTTATTCACAAGGATGAAAAAGATCCTAAATTATCCAACTTGTATAGCTTTATCACCAACGATGTATGGAAAGCATATGAAGATTATTGTTTTAAGGGATCGGGAACCGTACGATTTCAAATATTAAAAAATGGAACGGTAGCCAATTTAGAAATCAAAGGCAATCTTCCTGAAGTTTTGCAAAATCATATTAAACGTAAAATTTACGAAACCGAAAAACGATGGTCTTTTGCAAACCAAAACACAGAAATATCAAAATGCTTTGTTTTTATGTACTATCTAGATTTTCACCTTACTCCAGATTGTCCGAAGTCTGATGAAAAAGAGGACCGAATACATGATGTTTTCAGCAATGTATTTCAACTTTTTCAGAGAAGAGATACTATGATCGAAACCCCCACTAGTTATTTATTCATGCCTGTTTACATTACTGCAATATATTAATGCATTGACGCAACATGGTTAAATGAAAAATATATTTTTTTAATTCTCTCTTTTAATCCTTTGCGAATCGAATAATTAAGTTTGAAACTTCATGAACAGAGCGTGCTGGCCTGTTTTCATCTGGCACAACCAAACGGAATGGCCCTACTCCATTTTCTAATGCTTTTCCGTCTTTTTTATCGGCTAAAATAATTACTCTGTTGGTAAAAACGGGATCTACTTCTGCTAAAGAAAAAATAACTTCGTAACCATCGCTTGCACGAACCAGCAGGTATTTTGTCAAGTTTTCTCCTTTAAGTTCTTTTCCAAGTGTTACTCCAGCCTGTTTTAATAACTCAATAACAGGAACTCCAGAATATTGCTGTATCTTACCATCACGATCTTTCATGTTAGCTTCTACGTGAGGCATTTTCGCAAAATCCGAAATACTTATTGAAAGTGTTTTTTGAACCTCACCTTCTACTTTTATAAAAGCCTCTTTAGAAGAATTTTGCGCTTGCAGATGAGAAATGCTTGCATTAAATAAAGTTACCAGAAAAATAATAGCTGAAAAATGCTTTTTCATGTTTGTTGTTTTAATAGTTAATTATTTCTTTTCAAATGTGGATCAGAAAATTTTGGATCATTGATAAAAGTAGAATCCGTCAGCATTTTAAGAAAACTAATTACATCTAATTTTTCACTTGCTGTAAGTCCGAGATTTTTTCCATTTATAACGTTCGAACGGTCTTTCAATGATATGCTTAAAGTTTTACTCGAATTGATATGTTCGTTATAATGATCTACTACTTCTTCTAGCGTTTTAAATCTTCCGTCATGCATATAAGGCGCGGTAAGCGCAATGTTACGAAGTGTGGCTACCCTAAATCTTCCCCGATCATTTGGCATTCCGGTCAATTCCTCACGACCTATGTCTTTTGGTTCTGTATCAAGGCCATTATTGTGGAATAATTCCATATACATTTTTGGCGTTCCGTGGCATTGCGCGCAATTGGCACCGCGAATTTTTTTTTCAGGCTGCGGCGAATTCATAAACAATTCCATACCATTTAATTCTTGTTTTGAAGGCTTATACTCGCCTTTCAGATATTTATCGTAATTTGAATTTGCCGATATTAAAGTACGTTCAAACTGAGCAATTGCTTTTGTAATTCTGTCTGCTGTTATTTCAGCTGTTCCAAATGCTTGTCTAAAAAGAGGAGGATATTCTTTTGCTTTCTGAAGCTCCTTAACGGCTTCATTCAAATACGATCCCATTTCGTGCGGATCATTTAGCGGAAATTTGGCTTGATCTTCTAAACCTTTTGCTCTTCCATCCCAGAAAAAATTTCGAACCCAAAGCAAATTTGCCAGCGACATCGAACTGCGTTTGGTAGGAATACCATTTACGCCAGCACTAAAGGCTTTTCCATCTGTAAATGCCAATTTCTGCTGATGACAGCTTGCACAAGAAATTGTTTTGCTCGATGATAATTTTGTTTCATAAAACAGCATTCTACCCAAAAAAACGCCCTGTTTTGTAGTCGCATTATCTTCAGGAATACTAATTCTGTTTCCAAAATAATCTGGATATTCTAAGTTATAAGGATCCGTATATACAGGCTCTATGTCAGTAACAGCCATAAATAATGCCGCTGCTGCTAACACAAATAATAATGTGATTTTTTTATGATACGATGTAATATGCATTGTCTTTTATAAAAGAACCATTTCAATAATTTATAAATCCTCACTATGCTTTAAAATGAATACTGCTACTCAAAAAGATGACTCTTTATACAAAAAAAAGAAAACTGTCAATCGTTTTTTTAATCTTACTTCAAAATTTGAATTATCGGATTGAATGCTTTCGAAGCTACCAATACTTTCTGCCCAATTTTATATTCTTTTGCCTCTTCTTCTGTGGCAACTACTTTTACAATAGCATTTCCTGAAGAAACTTGAACAATATAAACGATATCGCTTTTAGCAATGCTAATAATTTCTCCCGTTAATTGAAACTTACTGCTGATTTTCTGTTCGGAAAAAACAGTTTCAGGGGTTCCTTCTTTTACAATCTTCCCTTTCTCAACAACTATAACTTTATCTGAAAGTTTAAAAATCTCAGAAATAGAATGGCTGACCATCAAAGTAGTCAAATTATATTTTTGATGAATTTTCAGAATATAATCTTGAAGCTTAAATCGCATTTCATCGTCTAATGCTGACAAAGGCTCATCTAACAAAAGTATTTCAGGCTTTCGGACAATTGCTCGCGCTAATGCTGCGCGCTGTTTTTGTCCGCCTGATAAATTCTGTGGTTTGCTATGTTGCAATGACTGCAATTCCATTAACTCTATCAGTTCAGAAATAATTTCTTTAGAATCGTTTTTAGATAAAGCAAACTCTAGATTTTCTTTTACAGTCAAATTGGGAAATAAAGCAAAGTCCTGAAAAACAAAACCAATAGAACGTTTTTGAACAGAAAGATGTATTTTCTTTGCAGAATCGTCCCAAACAGAATCTTCTACTTTTACCGTTGCTTTTTCTGCCTGAGTAAGTCCGGCTAAAATTCTGAGAATAGTGGTTTTACCAGCTCCAGAATTTCCATAAATAGCAACAAATTCTCCTTTTTTAATAGTCAGAGAGATATCCAACGGCGATTCGCCATCTGCTGTTTGGAGCATTTTATAAGCATCTAACTGTATCATTAATAAAGAGTTGTTTTTCTGGATTTGTTATTGATTAAATGAACTGCCAACAGGATTGAAAATGAAAACACAAACAATATTCCAGCATATATATTGGCGTTTTGGTAATTCATAGATTCTACTTCTTCGTAAATCGCGATCGAAACTACTTTTGTTTCTTCCGGAATACTTCCGCCAACCATTAAAACAACGCCAAATTCTCCTAAAGTGTGGGCAAATGTCATAATGATTCCCGTAAATAAAGAAGCGCGAATATTAGGAAGCAAAATTTTTGTAACCGTCGTAAATCTCGATTTCCCTAACGTAAAAGACGCTTCCTGCAAAGCTGGAGAAAGATTTTTCAATCCTGACAAAATCGGATTTACCATAAAAGGCAAACTGTACAGAACGGAAGCTAGAATTAATCCTTCAAAAGTAAAAACCAATCTCACATCAAAATAATCCGACAGAAATTTGCCAAAAGCATTTTCCGGACTAAAAGCGATTAAAAGATAAAAACCTAAAACAGATGGCGGTAAAACCAAAGGCAAACTTATTAAAGCTTCAACAATGGCTTTTAATCGAAATCGGCTGTAGCACAACCAATAGCATAGCGGAATTGCAACCACTAAAAGAATTAAAGTGGTAATTAAAGCCAATTTTGCAGTAAGCCATAAAGGTTCTAGATTAATCATTGGCCGCTAAACTTACTTCGTTTGTTTTTATTAAAGCCATTACGTTTTGGTTCTCTTTTAGATCTAACTGTTCGCACGCATTGCTCGTAATAATAGATTGTATCTTTTCTTCTCCAATCGATAACGTAAGCTGGCTCAAAATTACACCTTTTTTTATATTCTCAATACGACAAAGAATCTGATTTTGAATGCTGATAGACGTATTTAAATCTTTAGAAATAATGACTTCGGTTTCCTTAAAGATAATTTTTACGGCTTTATTTTCTTGCAAATAATCTGATGTATTTGGCGTATCTAAAACAATCGAAGAAAAAATATTGGTGTTCGATTTTACTTTGACTAAAGAAATGCCTTCATGAGATTGAATTTCACCTATAATTCCTTTTAGTACATTCATTTTGTCTTTGTATCGTATCCGTAATATTTTAGAATGGCAATTGCTTTTTTAGAAGATATAAAGTTATAAAATTTTAAAGCATTCGCATTGTCTTTTCCGTGTTTCAAGATTACGCATCCTTGTTCTAAAGGAGAATGGCTTTTTTCTGGAATGATATAATACTTTCCTCCTTCTTTCTGCATATTTGGAGTAAGAACAAGCGATAAAGCTGTAATTCCGATATCGGCATTTCCAGTCGTAATAAATTGAGTGGCTTGGGTAATATTATCTCCAAAAACCAATTTGCTTTTTACTTTATCGTAAATCTTATAGAATTTTAAGCTTTCTACTGCTTTTTCGCCGTATGGCGCAGTTGACGGGTTTCCGATGGCTATTTTTCGAACAGATGCATCAAGAAGACTATTCATTTTTGCTTTATTAGGATCTGTTTTTTTGCTCCAGATTACCAATTTTCCTGTTGCATACATTTTCACTTTTGAAGCTGCTTTTTTATTGCTTTCCAATTTTTTTGGATAATCCATATCTGCCGAAAAGAATAAATCAAACGGAGCTCCATTCGAAATCTGTTCGTAAAACTTACCTGAAGCTCCATATGTAATCTTCGGACTTACACCAGGATATTGTGACTTAAAAACCGTATTTACCGAATCTAAAGCTATTTTAAGATTGGCCGCAGCGACAATTGTAAATTTCTGTTGAGCATGAAGCGTTCCAAAAGACAATACTGAAAACAATGTCAGATATACTAAAAATCTTTTTTTGGTTTCATACTGAAATGCTTTGTTGCGCTGCCTCATAACAAACTAAATAAATATTATAATTGTAAAAATAGGCATTCTCTTGCAGACTTAAAAAACTAATCTTGTTTAGCAAAAAGTTTACTGCAAATCTATTCGTTGATGGTTGATTTTGTTTTGTTGGTATGCGTGTAATAAATAGCCATACCCGTAAAAAGTAATCCGCCAACTATATTTCCTGCCGTAACAATCAACTGGTTGTAGAGCCACCAATCGCTTATAGTGACTTTAGCGCCAAACATCATACCCGCCGGAATTACAAACATATTAACCACAGCGTGCTCATATCCTAAGGCAAAAAAGATAAAAATAGGAATACCAGCCGCTAAAATTTTGCCTAATGTCGACTTTGAAGTCATTGACATAATTACGCCCATGCAAACCATCCAATTGCAGAGAATTGCTTTTACAAAAGCAGAAAAAAGTCCTAACATGCCGTGGCCAGCGTAACCTATCGTTTTCTTTTCGCTTATTTTAATCATTGCCTGCTCAATTAAGCCCAACTCTTTTATTTGTCCCGTATCTGTAGATGCTGCCCAAAACAAAACTGCAAACAATAAACTTCCAAGCAAATTACCTATAAATACCCATGTTAGATTTTTAAGCATTTTAGAACCAGTTATTTTCCCCTCCATCCAAGCTAATGGCACTAGTGAAAAGCTTCCTGTTACCAATTCAAGACCAAGAATGACAATAATTACAAATCCAACAGGAAATACAAAAGCTCCAATTAAGCTTAATGACGTTTGTGTAGTGGCCATTAAAGCAAGAGCTACAGAAATGGCTAGCAAAGCTCCCGATAAAGCGCCTCTAATTAATAAATCCTTGATACTCAGTTTTGATTTATTGATTGCAGTTGTCATCATATTTTCTGCAACCTCTTGAGGTGTGTTGTAGTCCATCATATTTTAAAAATTTAGATTAATACATCATCATTCACTTTTGAAGGGAAATAGATATTTATACTTACAAATATAAGTATTAATACTTAATAAAAACTACGTATCTATAAAATTTAATCCAACTTCTCTATTTTATTTTTCCTATCTTTATGTTGAAGCCCTTAATGAAGATTGTTTTAATGCTATAATTTTCATTATTAAAATTGACGCCAATAAAACGACAAGGATTATGAGAATTAGTATTCTTTTGACAGTATTTCTATTTATAACAATGAGTTCCTGTAAATCATCTAAAGCAGTTGATTTTAAGGGATCTCTGGACCAATCAGAACACAAAGCTTTTGATATTATCGTTGGAAAAAATGGTTCTGGCGAAAAAAAACTGGAATATCTGGTCAAAGAAGATTACACTAATGCTATAAAAACCGTAGATCAACAAAGTAAAGAATTTGATCTATTAATTGCTGACATTAGCAAGCTTTCTACTGATGGAATATCAGAAGCAGAACCACTTAAAACGGCCTCTCTCGAATATTATCAAGCTCTAAAAGAGCTGCATTCATTCGATAAAAAAGAAATAAAACAGCAAGCACTTCTAAAAATAGCAAAAGACACTGAATTGAAAAATGCCCAAAACAAGCTTATAGCGTTAGCACATCAAAAAAAGACACTTTATAATGTAGTATACAAAAAAGAAGCGCTTCTTCATAACGCTTCTGAAGCCTTTAGGAATGCTAATGGTTTATAATAGAGGATTTTCTATTCAACTTTCTGCTGTATGTTATTGATTTTACAGAAAAAAAAGGCAGAAATGTGGAGCTTTATAGAGCGCTAATCGTTAGAGCGGATTTGCAATCCGTGCCCGCAAAGTATATCTTAACAGATTAAAAAAGAAAATGCTTTTTTTTATTTACGTTTCCTAAAATATTTAGGGACATAAAATAATATAAAAATTACCAGAATAATAAATACAATTTCCATTTTTGAGTTTAATTAGATTTTAATTATAAAATTAAATTATTAAAACAGTTTCATGATACCCGATTCCCCCTTGCTGGCGCGAGCGTCTCGCTCGTGAACATACGGTTTGAAATCAGAAGTATATCTAGAAAATTTACTAAGAATAAATTTATTGCAAAATATAAACGCTCTGTAACTTTCAGCAATTTAAATACACAAATTGGTACTAAAACAAATTATTTTTATGAAATGCTTTAAAATACTCATTCTTATATTTATTTCACAGATTTCTATTTCACAGAATAGAGAGGATATTAAAAAAATGGACACTATATATTTATCCTTCAATAAATCAAAATACAATGTGAGGATGGATTATCCAGAAGAAAAAAATGGATTTAAAAATAGAAGCTTTACCTTTAATTATAAAAAAGACAGCCAAAATAGTTTTGTATTTGAACTGGATAGAAATAAGGTTTTGGAAAACAAAAAGGTTGAAGAGTCATTTTTAAAAAAGAACAAAAATAAAATAATAAACATGCAACCTCTTAAAACAATGGGATATCAAGATGCAGCATGTAATGTTTTTAATCGCCTAAAGGTGATTTATGTTATTGATTTTACAGAAAAGAAAGGCGGAAATGTGGAGCTTTATAGAGTACTATCAATGAATATTTGTTATGTAAAAGAATAAGTATGTATAAATTCCCTCTGCTCGCGTGAGCGTCCCGCTCGTGCACACACATAAGATCAATTTCTATTTTCAGGTAACTATTCAATTTTTTCTAGAACAAGAAATACTGTACGTTCACGAGCGGGACGCTCTCGCTAGCGGGGAAGTTCTACGATTCTAGGAAAAACACCTCCCTGCGGACAAACTAATTAATTCATTAAAAGAAGATAAATAAACAAATTATGAAAAAGTATATATTTTTGTCGTTAACATTTTTATTCGTAATCAATTCGAAAGCACAGGAAAAAATCAAAGACACACTTTATTTTGATTTAGATAATTCATATATATATGAATCAAAGTCTGTTCCTAACAAGTTTTTATTAAAAGATAAAAATAGTGACGAGGAGTTTTATTTTGTGGGAACTAAAGTAGAATGTAATTTGAAGCCAAAAAACATTCTTTGTTTAAAAGAGGTAATAAGAGTTCCAAAATATTATTCTGAAAAGAAAAAAGAGAAATTAGACAATTATGAGCTGTTAAACTTTTTCAGTGCTTCAACTATATATTTGGTTAGGAAAATTAATGATAAATTTGAATTCATTAATGTAAATCCAATTATTGAACATTACGATTAGAGAAACTATAAGAATAATAGAAGCCCTTAAATGAAAATTTAAAGGCTTCTATTATGTAATTTTTCTTTATGCCCCCCTGCTGGTACGAGCGTCCCGCTCGTGCACACACAGAAGACCAATTTCTACTTTCAGATAACTATTCAATTTTTTCTAGAACAAGAAATACTTTACGTCCACGAGCGGAACGCTCGCGCCACTTGGAGAGAACAAAATATTTACTTATTATCAAAACTCCATAAATCCAGTCTAGTAATGTTTTTGATTGTTCCTCCAAACATTCCCATATGGCCTCTAGCATTCATATCAAAAGTTCCCACTATTATAACATACTTTTTATTATAGTCGTTTAAATTTTTCTTTTCAGCAGTTTCTTTTGAAAAATTCACCCAAAAACTATTTTGATATATACCTTTTGAATAATCTTCTTTGTGTAAATAAATTGCAGTCCCTTCAAACTCCAAATTTAAATATCCGATTACTTGAACTTGTTTTCCGTCATATTTTTCAGGAGTCGAAATTAATTTTATTATTGACACATTAAATTCATGAAAAGGCACACCCTGCTTGTTTTCATTTTCTTTTGGTTCTTTAGCAGTTGTTTTATTCTGTGAACAAGCATTTAATAAAAATCCTAATAAAATTAAAATGATATATTTCATGTGGTGCAATTTAGTCGGTACATCAGTTTTTATCAATAGAGAAACGGGTGCGGAAAGTACTTTCGCCCATATCTGAGCGATCTGCTTAAATATCAAAGTTAGAAAAAGCTTAACCCGATCGCACAGATTTGCAATCCGTGCTCGCAAAGTATATTTTAAAAGATTAAAAAAGAAAATGCCTCTTTTTATTTACGTTTCCTAAAATATTTAGGGACATAAAATAATAGAAAAATTACCAGAATAATAAATACAATTTCCATTTTTGAGTTTAATTAGATTTCAATTATAAAATTAAATTATTAAAACAGTTTCATGATATCCGATTCTGCAGATTTGTAATTCTTGCCCGCAAAATATATCTAACAGATTAAATTAACAATAATAAACAACCGCTTCCTTAAATTGCGTAAAAGCATCTTCTTCTTCTCGCCTACGTGATTTGCTAAGAAGAGTCCATGTAGAACAATTAATAATACATGCTTTCATAAATCCGAAAGAGATAATTACGGTAGAAGCGGCACTATTCGATCCAGATTCATACTTGTCTTTTGTAAAAGTATACGATTTTACTTCGCTCCAATACTTTTTTTCGTTCTCTTTATTATTTATAATAAATCCTTCGTGATCAATATACAAGCTAATTCTGCGTAGATTTAGCATAAAAAATACTTTTATAGCAAGCGAGACAAAAAAGATAAGAGAAATAATAACTGTAGTCATATAAAGCCAAACTGGCAAATACGATTGCAGCATCGTCTCCAAATAAAAACAAACCTTTACAAATCCAAAAATCAAAAAGAAAATTACAGGAACGCTATACAACAAGTTGAGGTAACGAAAAGAACTAAAATGTAAAGTCTTTGGAACTTCTAAACTATGCTGCATTTATTTTTTGTTTAAATGGAAATTAATTTCTCTAAATACTCTTCCTTCTTATTTTCCCATTCTATATCTTGATTGTCTTGTGGAATTTCAAGCATTTCTAGAATTCTGTCAATTTCATTTTTTTTCCTTTCGAAATACTCAGTTGCAACTTCTTTTTCACTAAAGAATTCTGTGTGAAACATTAGTCCATAAATTCCAAGCGTAACAGCAAAAGGGATATCTTCTACATTGGCTTCAATCGTTATTCTCGCACCATTTATGTGCTCTTGATCATCTAAAATCTTACCGCCCTCAGAACCTTTCTTCCCAACTGAATTTCCATTGTTGTATTTCATCCAAATTTCTGTAAATTCAATTTCGCCATTCGTAAATTCTTCCAATACTGGTTTTCCGAATATTCTTTTTATAAATTTTTTCACTTAGTTTATAATTCAAAAATGTTACAACTAATTTTTCTTTTTAAAAACCTTATAAAACACAAAAAGAATCCCCAACCAAACCGGAATTAATTCTACGGATAACTCCATGTTCGTCATCCACATGATGGCTAAAATTCCCAATAAAAAGGCGAAACAGATATAATTGCTTACAGGATAAAATATAGAAGCAAACTTCGTTTTGGTGTTTTCTTTATCTTTTGTTTGTCTAAATTTTAGATGCGTATACGAAATCATAACCCAGTTAATAACCAAGCAAGAAACGACTAAAGACATTAAAATACCAAAAGCTTCTTCTGGCATTATTTTATTTATCAAAATACAAATCGCAGCAAAACAAGAAGAAACTAAAATGGCATTAATTGGCACGGAGTGTTTGTTTAATTTCTTTAAAAAACTAGGCGCACTTCCCTGATCTGCTAAACCAAATAACATTCTTGAGTTACTGTAAACACTACTATTATAAACTGATAAAGCGGCAGTTAATACAATTAGATTCAACACATTCGCGATAAGCTTTGTAAAAAAGATTTTCTGTCCAAACAACTCAAATTCCATTCCGTTTAAGTTTTGAAAAACCATTACAAACGGACTGCTATCTGTCGTAATTTGTCTCCAAGGCGACAAGGCAAATAAAATAACCAACGCTCCAACATAAAATATCAGAATTCTATAAATAACTTGATTAGTTGCTTTCGGAATGTTTTTTTCTGGATTTTCTGCTTCGGCAGCGGTAATTCCGATCAATTCTAATCCGCCAAAAGAGAACATAATCAAAGCCATTGCAGACAATAAACCTTGGAAACTTCCATTTGCCGTTTTCTCAAATAAACCTTTTGGAAAAAAACCTCCATCGTTGTACAAATTATGAATGGTAGCTTGCTCTCCTCCTGTTCCACTTACCAGCAAATAAGTTCCAAAAAGAATCATGGCAATAATGGCAACTACTTTTATGATAGAAAACCAAAATTCGGTTTCTCCGTACACTTTTACAGAGGCAAAATTCAGAGCATTAATTACCAAGAAGAAAAACAAACTGGATGCCCAAAGCGGAATTTCTGGCCACCAAAACTGCACATAAACCCCAATAGCTGTAAGTTCGGCCATACTTACCAGAATGTACAAAATCCAATAATTCCAACCTGATGCAAAACCTGCAAACGAACCGCAATATTTATAAGCAAAATAGCTAAAGCTCCCTGAAACAGGTTCTTCAACAACCATTTCGCCCAGTTGTCTCATTATAAAAAAAGCGATAATTCCGGCAATGGCATATCCTAAAATAACAGATGGACCTGCTAATACGGCTGCTGGACCAATACCAAGAAAAAGTCCTGTTCCTATAGATCCGCCTAAGGCAATTAACTGAATGTGTCGGTTTGTGAGTCCACGTTTAAGCTGATTCTCTTCTACAGCATCATGATTATTTTTCACAGATTAGGTTTTAAAGGAGTTAAATATTTTTGGAAATGTACAAAAAGCGAAGATAAGTTAAAAAAGGAATCGTACAATGCATCGTTCTATAGTTATTTTCCCTTTGCGATGCTACAATGCTTGCATTATAGGGAACCTATTTTTAATTCACTACTATACAAATAGTTATCATTAACTACAATTTTAACGAAACGTAAGTTTAATAGTTTAGAGGGAAGATTTTGTAAGAGGATTTTAATTGCATTGCGTTATTTTTAAAATGTACAGCTTGCTGCCGAAGATGCCAGTTATGATACAAAACAAATTTATGGTTCCAACGGCGGAGAAGGAAATCCTTAAATCAGATTTCGCTTTTCTGTTTAAAATCTGTAAACTCTAGTTGAAAAAATATAAGAGTGTTTGGATTCCTTTTTTGAAATTTGTTATAAAAGTCAAACAGTTATGGAAGCAAAATTTAGAAAGGGACAAAATGTAAAACAGGAATTTGGTGGACCAATTATGAAAATAATAGGTTTTGAGCCTGAACTTATTGAAAACGTCATTACACAATGGGAAGATGATGAAGGAACTATAATAACAGGGAAATTTATGGATTCTGTATTAATCCCTGCAAATTAAATACTTCAATAAGAGCGATATACATTAGCGCTCTTTTTTATTCATTTTTAAAATGAAAATTATACAACGCTGCTATTTTAATCTGTAAGAGTAGATTTTAAATCAGCCCTACATTTGCCAATCATTCAAATAATTAAAATACTTACTAACTCTCATATAAAATCAACATGGACAGCAATTTAACAGTAAAACTTAATCCTCATGCCCAAACGGCATTATTGGGAGAAGAAGCACAACAATATGATATGATTGTTTTTAGCAATATCGAATGGCAGTGCGTGTATCAACGCCCTCAACACATTCTTAATCGTATGGCAGAAAGCATGAAAATTCTTTACATCGAAGAACCTTCTTATAATAGTAAAAATAAAAAGTCGGGACATCTAACTATTATTAAAGAGAAACTTCATGTATTAAAACCTAATGTAGCTAACATTGAAACTATTGGAGAAATTCTCCCTTTATACATTAAAAACAAACATATTCCGATTGGTTGGTTTTACGATCCAGCTTTTTGTCCGCTGCTAGAATCATTTCAGTTTGATACAATTGTGTACGACTGCATGAACGAACTTTCTTCACTAAAAGACACCGACAAACAAGTAATCGATCAGGAAAAATATCTAATGGCAAATGCTGATATTGTCTTTACAAACGGAGAATCTTTGTATGAATTGAAAAAACAGGCTCATGATAATGTGCATTATTTTCCAAGTTCTGTAAATGAAACTCATTTTTCAAAAGCCTTGCAAAGCATTTCTATTCCTGCCGATATTGGCGACATTCCTTCTCCAATCGCAGGGTTTTACGGTACAATTGATGAAAGAATTGATTTCAATCTTTTAAAACAAACGGCCGACAAACTACCGAGTGTTTCTTTTGTAATGATTGGCCCTGTACGAATTGAAGAAAATGAATTGCCACAGGCTTCAAACATACATTATTTAGGAACAAAATGTTATGACGAGTTGCCAAACTATTTGAAAGCTTTTGATATAGCCATGTTACCATTTGCAGTAAATGAAACTACAAAATACAGCAATCCTGCTAAAACCTTGGAATATATGGCGGCTAGAAAACCTATTATTTCAACCAAAATTCCAGATGTAGTTCGTAATTGCAACAACTGCATCAACATAATTGAAACAGCAGATGCATTTGCGAAGGAAATTCAGCTTTTATCAGAAAACAAAAATCTGAAAACTCTTGAGTCTGACTATAGAAAAATACTCGACAATACTTCTTGGGATATTACGGTAAACCAAATGAAATCTATAATTAAATTCTTTGCCAAATAACTCCAGTACAATACATTAAAAAAAACCTGTAATCCTAAATTGGATTACAGGTTTTTAAATAATAAAGAAAACCAATCTCTTATTTAACTAAAGCTTTTAGTTGTTTGTCCAAGGCAAATTTAAAGCTTTAAAAGGAATGGGCAGAACAATGTAAAAAGTGGTTAAAAACCAAAGATGCATTTGTGTTTTTTGATAATGATGAAAAAGGATATGCCGCTTTTAATGCCTTACGTTTAAAAAAATAATGGAAAAATTAGATACCCAAAGTTTTTGACATCAATTAGAAGAAAAGCTTATCGAACACATTAAATTTAAGAAAAATCAACATTCAAAATAGATAAAAATAGCGTAACTTGGTGCATCATTTTTAACTGTCTATCAGCTTAAAAATTAATTTTAATCTTGCACTACTACTTATACATTTTGCATTCGCAGCGCTGTAGGAAAATCAATTTTGCATGAAAAACAATCCCAAACTAATTAGTAATTATGAGTACAAGAAATTCTTTCTTCCGGATATATCCACTCATAATCTTTTTAATAATTCTAACGTACAATTATACCGAATTGAAAATTACTTAAAGAAAATAGTAATCCCTGTAAATCCGTATCAGACCACTTTTAACTTTCTAATTTTTGTAACAAAAGGATATGTAAAACAACAGCTGGAAACTTCTGTTTTTGAAATCAATGCCAATCAGGCGCTGAGTATCAAACAAGGAAATTTTACGGCAACATTAGAATTATCAGACGATGTTGAAGGTTTTTTTGTGATTTATGAAAATGAAGTTATTACTGAAATTGCTTTAAGCACAAGTGATCTCAACTTTTTTTATACTTCTCCTTTCTCGATTTTAGATCCACACAAAATCAATTGGCTAATTCGTTTGTTTGAATTGCTTGAGGAAGAATTAAACGAAGCCGAACATATTGATGCCATTACTATTGCACTTCTGCAATCGGCATTATTAAAAATTATTCGAACAGAAAATACAGATCATAAATCGCTTAATCGAACTAGTTTTATCTCTTTTCATTTTAGAGAATTGGTGCAGAAGAATCACATTCGACATAAAAACATCGATTTCTACTCCAATCTCTTAAAAATATCCGATAATTATTTGAACAAATGCGTTAAGGAAACTACAGGAAAAGCGCCAAAACAATGGATAAATGAAATTACGATTCAGCACAGTCAGATTCTTTTGCAGGATAATTCGAAGGAAATAGCTGAAATCGCTTTTGAATTGCATTTTCAGTCGCCTTCTTATTTTTCGCGTATGTTTAAAAAAGTAACAGGACAGTCTCCTTCTGATTATCGATCGCAGTTTTTGAAGCATTAAAAATTTAATTTATACAAGTTGCCAATAGTACGCGGATAAAACGGATTCGCTTTGAGAAAACGCGGATATCGGCCGATTTTTTACTAATTCACTTCATGAATTACTTTTTTTTCTAAAAAACAAAAACGCTTATACAAAATCTTTAAAATTCTGTCATAAGCGCTTTTTGTCTAAAAAAGACTCTACTTAAAAAATATTCTTTTCAGCTAATCAATTAAGCTGGCGTGCCTTCACTGTTTGAAACAACAGCATCAATTTGAACTAAAGCATTTAAAGGAATTGCTGAAACTCCAACTACAGTTCTTGCAGGCAAGTCACCACTGAAAAATGAAGTATAGATTTCGTTTACAGCTGTAATATCTGCCACATTTTTAAGCTGAATGTTTATCTTAACAATGTCATCCATATTGTGGTCAATGCTTTCTACAATTGCTTTGATATTGTTTAAACATTGAACCGCTTGTTCTTTAACGTCACCATTTACAATTTGATTCGTTTCTGCAACCAAAGGCAATTGTCCCGCGATATGGTTGTAATGCGAATAAGCAACAGTATGCGAATATGCCGTTTTTGGTGCGTTTGCTGCGCTGTTTGCTTCAATTACTAAATAGCGTGCATCTTCTGGAAGTTGTGGAGGCGTTCCGTCGCCATGAGAAACCGCAACATCAATCTGTACTAAAGCATAAAGAGGCAAAGCCGAAGCACTAACAATTGTTCTGGCAGGAACATAACTTGGGTAGAATTTTGCTAAAACTTCGCTCACAGCATCTGCATCTGCAATGTCCTTAAGGAAAATAGTAGTTTTAACCACATCGTTCATAACATGGTCAATACTTTCTAAAATAGCTTTGATGTTTTTCAAACATTGCTCTGCCTGTTCTTTTACACCGCCAGCAACAATTTCACCAGACTGTGGATCAATTGGCAATTGAGCAGAAAGATTGTTGTAGTGAGAAAATGCTACTGATTGTGCATGTATGCTTTTTGGCGCGTTTTCAGTATTTCTAGTCACTTTTACAAGATCTAAAGCTTTTTGAGGCGTTGTTCCTTCTCCATTCGAAATAAGAGCATCAATTTGAATTAAAGCGCCTTCCAGCGGTAAAGCTGCTACTTGAACTGTTGTGCGTGTAGGAAGTTCATTTTTAAAGAATGTTTTGTAAACTTCGTCAACTGCTTCTATATCTGAAATATCTTTCAAGAAAACAGTCAATTTTACAGCGTCATCCATCACGTGACCAATGCTTTCTACAATGGCTTGAATATTTGTCAAACATTGTTTTGCTTGTTCTTTAATAGCTCCGCTAACAATTTCTCCTGTTTTAGGATCGATAGGCAATTGCGCGGAAAAATTGTTATAATGAGAAAACGCTACTGTTTGCGTAGAAAATGGGCTTTTTGGCGCGTTTTCTGTGTTTCTCGAATTCTTTTTAATTTCGCTCATAATTTGTTTGTTTTTCTGTTTTTATAATTGCTTTTTTTATATTCTATGAGTGTATTATGTTCCAAAAGGATTTTTCCAAATTATGTCTACAGCTAAATAATTCACGTCTGAAATATCCGAGCCTTTTCCAATAAGATTGTACATATAGCCGACATCGAAAACGAATGGTATTTCATGAGGACTAAGCGAATAATAAAGTGTCAGCCTACTTTCTTTATAATCAAATTTTGACCATTCTTTCTGTGGTTCATTTTCTTTACTGATGGCAAAAAGCATTTCGGCGCCCCCAATAATGTGATGTGTTTTGGTAGTTCCTAAATCTATGCTTAGCTGTGTTTTTAACCTTGTTCGCAATTGAAAATTCTCATCGGCGTTACTAAAATCAGGATTGAAAAATTTTCTGAATTCTTGTCGCACCGTGTTTTTCCATTTCAGTCCATTACCTTCCATGATATACGAATAGCGCCCGTATACTCTAAATTCCTGTTCAATTGCAGGATCTAATGTCTCGTATGGAGCTGCTGAATCGTAATTGTTAGATCGTCTGTAACTTAGTGCATAGGAGTATTCCCAGTTCTTTTTGTAACGATTTGAAATTTCTTCATTGATGACCAGAATTGCCATTTTCGAAAACGGATTATTCTCATCTGGACTGCTCTTTAGCCCAACGCCTACATAAGTGGTCGATTCTTTTTGTTTAAGTGAATCCAAAGATTGCCTGACTCCAAAGGCAAACCAAGAAGCATTTTTTGCTTCTCCCAAGCCTGGAGGACTTAACTGTGCGTACGAATTACTGATTGTGACCACGAAAATAAGCGCTGCCAAGAGCAATTTGCTTCTTGCAGGCACTTTTTTCATATTTTCTGAATTTTAAAATTTGTAACTAATTCCTGTTTTTACAGCGAAAGGAGTGCCGGGTGTAAAACACAATTCTGATACTGATTGTGTCTCATTCCTAAGTCTCGTTTCGGTTTCAAATTGGGCTTCGTTCCATTTGGTGTTAAAGATGTTTTGAAATTGTAGATTTACCTCCCATTTTCTTTTACCATAAGCCAACACCAAATCATTGACGAAATAGCCTCTCGTTCTTACTGAATTATCTTCGATTGCCGGTCGAGAATCCATATAGCGGTATCTAAGATTTGCTGAAAAACCAGAAGGAAGTTTTACTGCAACACCTCCAGTACTGGTAAGAGTTGGAACCAACGGAATATAATCTTGTCCCTTGGGCTCATCAATAAAACGGGCGTGAGCATAATTAAGATCTCCGTCTAAATAAAGCCACGAAACAGGCTGATATCTCAAACTCAAATCGAAACCTAAACGGCGTGATTTCCCTGATGGCTCTACCACAGCTTCATCTCCAACATATACAAATTCTTGCTGTAAGTACATGTGCCAAATCGCTGGCTGAATAATCATATTAGCCGTTGGGCGAAGAATAACTCCGAAATCACTTCCAAAAGAATACGGAAGAATATCTTTACCATCTTGTGCGACCACAACTCTTACGTCATTGGAGTGAAAACCAAAACCAGACTTAATATACCATTCCACATTGCTGTTCTGTGTATACGAAATATTCAATTTTGGACTTACTCTGGCTGCAGAAGTTTCTTTTGCAGACGGCAAACTAGCAAGACGATCATGAAGACTGAAAGTAAAATAATCCAATCGAGCCGAGGGATTGATGAGCCATTTCCCAACCCTATAATCAAGCGAAGTATAGCCGTGAACATTGACTTCTGTCGCAGATCCATCAGACATTCTGTCTAACAGCAAATCGCGCTGATAAACATGATTTAACTGCAAATCCTTGATGTCATCAAAACGAAAACCCGCTCCTGATGTCCAAGTCATACTGCTATTTTCAAATGCAAATCTTCGGATATACTTGTTTTCCAAACCATAAATAGATCGATTATCAGTCTGCTGAATCTCATCTCCATAAACAGGATCATTCAAGAAAAAAGTAAAATTCGAAAACAGGTTAAAATCATATTTTGAATAGAACAAATTGCTCGAAAACTCTTCGTTCTCGTTGGCTAAATACCTGTAATTTACGGCAATATTTGTTCTTGAAGTACTTCCGCCTTCCGTTGGATCTATTGAACCCCATCTGCTGATAATGCCCTCTTCTACTGCTCTTTCTGGAATCTGCCCTGAAGCATTCCAATTTGAAGAAAAAGTAGATCCTAAAATAGAAATATACTGTTTTTCATCAATCCATTGGCTGTACTTTGCTAAGAAATTAACTCGTGTAAAATCCTGCTTAACATCAAAAGGTCCATCGGTATAATTGAACTCTCCTGCTACATAGAAACTTTTATCCTTGTTGTTTCTATTTAAAAGATTAAGCATCGTCACAGCGCGCATCGTATTAAAAGAACCTCCTTCAATTTTGAAAAGATTATTATCCAATCTGTCAAATGTGCTAAAATTCACATAGCCAGAAGTATTAAAATCTCCTTTATCGGCATAATAAGCGCCTTTTCCAAAATCAATATCTTTGATCGTTTCCGGAATCAGAAAATGCAGATCGGCGTAGCCCTGCCCGTGTGCATGCGAGACTATATTTACTGGCATTCCATCAGCCATAACACTGATATCGGTTCCATGATCATTATCAAAACCTCGCAAAAATATTTGTTCTGCTTTACCGCCACCGGCATGCTGTGCAATAAAAAGTCCAGGAACTTTTCGCAATAGATCCTGCGCAGAATTTACAGGTGACATTTTTAAATCGACTTTCATTATTTTTTTTCTGAAGTCGACATGGTTTATAACTATTTTGCTCAGATGCATTGTATCTGCCTCTGATTTATTTACTTCTAATTTGTTTGCTTCTGGCTTATTTGCTTTTTGAGCAAATCCATTCTGCACTGCCAACAACACTATTACAATCCCTGTAAAAAGTTTGTTTCTCATTTTTATTAATTTTCTTCTACAATTGCCATTTTATTTTCAAAATGGCCTACTATTTTTTTTAAGGGAACAATTACCCACATCGATAAAACGAATGGAAAGGTAAGTGTAATCCAACCGTTATGCATCATAAAAATATCAAAATATGTTGCTATGACTACTGAGAGCAGTACATACAATCCGTCTTTTGGTTTCGTCCCGCTGCAAGCGATTCCGCATAAAACAGCGTTAAAACTAAACATTCCATCTTCTATTAATTTTACAGAATCCTGATCAAAATGTGCTATTGCCGCTGCAATAATTGCTGCTATGAATCCGTATAAAGCTGCTGTGGGATTGTTGAGAAAAACCCCAATAAAAAACAGCAAACCCGCCGCAATAGTTCCCTGAAAAATAACTTCACTATAAGCGTGAGCTGCTACAGCAAAATCTTCAAGTTCAGGCATCTCTCCTTTTACTACAGATACTCTTGCTGAAGCTAAATCAAAATGTTGAATACTTAGAACCGCAATTACCGTAATTACAATAAAAGGAAAGGTGAAAAAAGGAATCTTTTTACGAATGGAAAATTCCATTAGCAATGTGCTTACTACGGATCCTAAAATAATTAATAACCAAATCAGCGGACTTGTTTCGAAGAAGAAAACCAATCCTACTCCAATTAATGTTGCGTTAAATCCGTACAAACCTGCTTTTATGTTTTCGTCACTAAACTTGCAGATTCTTGCAGTTGCGGTTGCCACTATACAGCTTATCAAGGCACCAGCTCCCATAAGTAACGAGTCATAGCATATCGCAATTAAAAAGAATAAACCCGTCCAAGCGCTTTCTTGAAGCATGATTTGACCAATGCCTTTAAGGACAGTTTCTACTATTATTTTTATTTTTTTCATTTATATATTTTGAAAAATTAATTTGAATTACCAGCCTAAAAAGACCATTCCGAAACCACAGACTAAAACAACCGCTCCACTAATTGCAGGAGTATAACGTTCCAATTTTTCTGTTTTGAAAAAAGAATATCCATAAACTCCCAAAAGCACCATTCCAAGCATCGTTAAAACTGTGCTTAGTGTAAAAACACAAATGATTGTAGAAATTTCAGCAACAGAACGATTCAATCCTGAATAGAATAACAAGGGAATCAACGGTTCGCTTGGTCCCATCACAAAAATGGCGAACAAAACCAAAGGCGTTACTTTCACTCTATCGGTTGGCATAACCACTTCGCCGTGTCTGTGCGAATACACAAACACATCTTCTCCCATTACATCAAAATGCTTGTGCGCTTTGTTTTTATAAGCTGCCCAAAGTCCATAGATAAGATAAATGGCACCAAATAACAGCAATGCCCAACTCGCAATATTGCCTCTAAAATCTTGAAAAAAAGTTATTTTATTGATCTGCCATCCTAAGAAAACTCCAATAATTCCTAAAACTACCGAACTCAAAATATGCCCTAAACCGCAAACTATGGTTAATAGGATTGTTTTAGACAAACTCCACTTGCGCGATCGCGATAAAACAATAAACGGCAGATAATGATCTGGGCCAGATGCTGTATGAAAAAAGCTAATGCTGATAGCTGTAATTGATAATGCTATTAAATTTGAATCCATAACTGTTTAAATTTGTATTGCTGCTTTTTCTTCCCAAAGCACGTCCTGCACTTTCCTAAAGAAATCGAACATTTGCTCTCCTCCATGTCCCAGAATTCTAATGACAAAACCATCAGATTCTAATTCACTAATTCCAAATGCTACATTTTCCAATCCTTCCAATTCTTTAAAAAAGAATTCAATCAGCTCTTTCACATCTTCATTTTTTGTATTCAGATATACTAAAGTACCTTGATGGGTAAAGCCTTCCAGCAACCCCATAGCCGCTAAAGGCATAATATCAGGTCTTAACAGAACATTGTCTTTCAAAATAAGTCGGTCATGGTGATACACTTCAAGGAGATTCTGAAAATGAGCATATTTGAAAGTTTCTCCATGATGCTTACGGCCACAAGTAATAATTTCACTTATTGTTAGATCGCAATCATCTTCGAGATTAATCTTATTATGGCTTTTAAAAGTCGAATCTTCATGAGGAACCACAGGATGAGGCACATACGAAAACGACGTTCCTTTTTCCATTTTGACATTCATGATCTGCGAAGCGCTCCCTTCCATATTAAACAATCGCTGATACGATTGCGACTGCAATTGCAAGCGAGCATTCTCTTTTACATTCACCTGAATATCATAAACGTCGCCGCTTAAAATTCCAGGTGATGAACTCATAATCATCAAATAAGAAGCTCCATCCGATTTATACTGCCCTACAGGCATAATCCTAAAGGGCTGTGTTACGTATGCATCTCTTAAAAATGATTCCCCATCCCTTTCTTCTATTTCCATTTTTAGGGTACTTACCATTGGGTTAACGAACTAAATTTGGTTCTTCGATATCTTCTAGCAATGCATATTTCTTGATCCAACCAATAACTTCGTCAATTCCTTCTGTAGATCTAAGGTTTGAAAACACAAACGGTGCTCCTTTTCTCATTCTTCTTGCGTCGTTTTCCATTACTTCCAAACTTGCTCCAACATAAGGCGCTAAGTCAATTTTATTGATTAAAAGCAAATCGGATCTTGTAATTCCAGGGCCACCTTTACGTGGAATTTTTTCTCCTTCGGCAACATCGATTACGAAAATCGTTACATCGGCTAAGTCTGGTGAAAAGGTTGCAGAAAGGTTATCTCCACCGCTTTCAATTAGAATTAACTCGATATCTGGAAAGCGAGAAACCAATTCATCTACTGCCTCCAAATTCATACTTGCATCTTCACGAATTGCAGTGTGAGGACATCCTCCTGTTTCTACTCCAATAATTTTTTCTTTAGGCAAAAGGCTGTTTTTCACCATAAATTCAGCATCTTCCTTTGTATAAATGTCATTGGTGATTACCCCTAAATTATAATCGTTTAGCATTTTTCTGCTCAAACGTTCCAACAATGCAGTTTTTCCTGAACCTACAGGTCCTGCAACTCCTACTTTTACATATTTTCTAGTTTCCATTTCTTTATCTTTTATTTTTGTTCTTTACTCTCTCTTCTTTACTCTTTACTCTTTCTTCTTTCTTCTTTCTTCTTTCTTCTTTCTTCTCTTCTAAGACATGTATAACCTTGAGTAAAGTCTCTCGTGCTGCATGCATCGAATATCAAAAGCGATACTGCAAAGACCTACCAATTCTCTTTCTATTGTTAATGTTTCTTTTGCTAATTTTTTAATCAGCGGTTGCAATTCGAATAAAACATCTTGTCCTTCTAATTGTCCGAGTGGAACTAGTTTTACTGAATTGGTAATCATTCCGATAGCGGCATTGTAATAGAATGCGAACAAGGCTTCATCTAGCGGAATTTCTAATAGTTGCGCGTACAAACCAAAAGCAATGCAATAATGTGCTGTGGCTTCTTTATTGGCAATTGCACGTTCGTAACCCTCTATAAGATCAAAAGCTTTTTGTCTTCGAAAAATCTTGATTAATCGAATTCCCAACTTCTGACTGGCTTCTCGTATTTCACGCGGACTTTTTAAAGCACTGCATTCTTGATCTAGTTTTATTATAGTTTCTAAATCATTTTCTGCTGCGGCTAAATATGCTAATTTTAAGAAAGATGCATCGTTATATTTAATGTTATACATTAACATATTTGATACAAACTCTTTTGCTGAAGTCACAGAATTTACTGCCTCATCTTGCACATAAGTCTCCAATCCGTTGGAGTGTGTGTATCCTCCAATCGGTAAAGTCGGATCTGCCAAATGCAGCAAACTTCCTAAATAAGTGTTTTCTATATTAGTCATTTGAAGAAGCCATATTTAGGATTTTTGTAAAAAGAGAGGAACTTCCGTGACCGTGAGGCGCTACATTCGATTTTAGCAAATGCAAGAGCTTTATCTCCTGTTTTTCTGGTTTATAACCACTCGCTTCCAACCATCTAAACATTGGCATTTCAAACGGCATCATAATTTGATCGTTTTGAATAAACAATGGAAGATGTTTGTTTCCAATTTCATAGCAAATCGTACCCATTTCCAATAAAGTAGCTGGCGTCATTACGATTGCTTCACAAGGTTTAATATTCACGACAATAGCTTTCTTTTCATCTTGATACAGAATATCGTCTTGATTCAATCGCTGTCCTTCCTGAATAAATTTAATCGCAATTTCTACCCCAGAATTTGTTCGCTTACGCTGAATTCGCTTAGTAGTTTCAAACCATTCAATTTCCAGCAGATCAATCTCTAAACCTTCTATTGATTGTGTTTTTGTATTGCCTATTATCTGTTGTATAATCATTATTTCGCTTTTTTAAGGGAGATGTTTTTTGAAACACCTAATCCGAATGTTGATCCATTTATTCCAGCAACAAATGTTTTATTGCTCGTTTTATTGGCATCGTTTCCAGTTGTATTTTCATAAGATAGCTCGCAGAATTTGGCTTTTAGCGCCCATCCATGGCCAAGAAATACGGCAACAATAGGATAAATCCTTCCTAAATAACCATCATAGCTATAAGATCCTGGCGTATTCATAAGCGTATTACCCCAAACATAATGCGCATCGACCTGTGCAATAATGGCGAAGTGATCTCCAATATTCCAAGAGTCACTGTAAAAAGGACCGATTTCGTGTTTAGAATCGGTAAGATTTCCTGCTGCATTTTTCTCTTGGTCAAAAGCAAAATTCATCCCTGCAACGACGTGATCGTTAAAAAAATATCCTACTCCGATTGGATTTGCTGCAAAAGTGCTCCCCGTATTATTATTGTCTTTATAAGTTAAAGATCCATAAAGCATTAAAGATCCTTTCTGCGCATGAACTGTTGTTAAACTAGCACACACTAGGAGAAGAATTAACCCCCAATTAATTTTCCAAGTATTCATAAAGTTCTTTTGATATTTTTATTTCTAATTTCACTGCAACAAAATTGCTGCAGTGAGAAGTAGAATTTTATTGATTAAAACAAGTAGTACAATTGGGCTAATGGTAGTTTATCCACTGGTTCACAAGTGATTTTCTCTCCGTCAATTGTCACGGTATAGTTTTCTGCATTTACCATAATTTCTGGAGTTGCATTGTTATGAATCATATCTGCTTTTCCAATGCTTCTGCAATTTGAAACGGCTAATAATTTCTTTTCTAATCCGTATTCTTCGGCAATATTATTATCAATACCTGCCTGAGAAACAAAAGTAAAGACCGTCTTAGTTAATGCTTTACCATAAGTACCAAACATATTGCGCATAATAATAGGTTGCGGTGTCGGAATAGAAGCATTAGCATCACCCATTTTACTTGCAGCGATAAAACCTCCTTTTATAATAATTTCTGGTTTTACTCCAAATAAAGAAGGTTTCCAAATTACCAAATCAGCAATTTTGCCTGCTTCAATAGATCCCACATAATTCGAAATTCCGTGCGCAATTGCAGGGTTAATCGTGTATTTCGAAACATATCTTTTTGCACGATAATTATCGTTTTTACTTTCCGCATCCTCAGCCAAATATCCTTTCTGTTTCTTCATTTTATCAGCTGTTTGCCAAGTACGCGTGATAACCTCTCCTACACGCCCCATAGCCTGAGAATCTGAACTCATGATACTGAAAACCCCCATATCTTGAAGTACATCTTCTGCCGCGATCGTTTCTGGACGAATACGTGAATCAGCAAAAGCAACGTCCTCTGGAATTTGTGGGCTTAAGTGATGGCAAACCATTAGCATATCCAAATGCTCATCTATCGTATTGGTTGTGTAAGGTCTAGTTGGATTTGTAGACGCTGGCAATACATTTGGATACATTGCCGCTTTGATAATATCAGGTGCGTGACCACCGCCGGCTCCTTCGGTGTGGAAAGTATGAATGACGCGTCCTGCGATCGCATTCATTGTATCTTCAAGAAATCCTCCTTCGTTAAGCGTATCGGTGTGAATAGCTACTTGCACATCGTATTTATCCGCCACTTTTAAAGAAGCGTCAATCACTGCGGGAGTTGCCCCCCAATCTTCATGGATTTTTACACCCAATGCTCCCGCTTCGATTTGTTCTTCAATTGGAGCTTCTGTCGCTACATTTCCTTTTCCGAAGAAACCAACATTTACTGGAAATGCTTCGGCAGCCTGCAACATTCTCTTAATATTATGTTTTCCTGGTGTAACGGTTGTCGCATTTGTTCCATCAGCAGGACCTGTTCCTCCACCAATCATGGTCGTAACACCGCTATATAAAGCTGTTTCAATTTGAGTAGGACTGATAAAGTGAATATGTGTATCAATTCCCCCAGCAGTCACAATATAGCCATGTCCACCATGAACTTCTGTAGAAGCTCCAATGATCATATTAGGCGTAATATTGTCCATAGTATCCGGGTTTCCAGCTCTACCCACTCCTACGATTTTTCCATCTTTGATACCAATATCTCCTTTTACAATTCCCCAGTGATCAATAATTGTGGCACCAGTAATCACAAAATCAAGAACACCGCCATCACGTAATGCCGTTGAAGATTGGCACATACCATCTCTTACTGTTTTTCCTCCGCCAAACTTTGCTTCATCTCCGTACGAACAGAAATCTTTTTCAATTTCTATAATAAGCTCTGTATCTCCCAAACGTATTTGATCTCCTACTGTAGGACCAAAAATACTTGTATAATTTTTTCTAGTTACTTCTAAACTCATGATTTCACATTTTTAAATTTCCCTTCTTCTAAGCGTTCTAAGGCAAGAGCTTTATTATGTGGAGATAAGTCTCCATCTACTAAATTGTTGTGTCCGTAGACTTTTTGATTTCCTCCAAACTGAGTCAACTCCACTTCTTTCTCTTCTCCTGGCTCAAATCTTACTGCTGTGCTAGCAATAATATTTAATCGCATTCCAAATGCTTTTTCTCTGTCGAATGACATCATTCTGTTCACTTCAAAAAAGTGAAAATGGGAACCTACTTGTATTGGTCTGTCTCCAGTATTGGTAACTTTTATTTTTAACGTTTCACGGCTATCATTACAAATGATAGGACTATCTTTTAATATAATTTCTCCTGGAATCATTGTTAGTATTTTTTAGGTTTATCGCACAGGATTGTGCACGGTTACTAATTTGGTACCATCAGGAAATGTAGCTTCGATCTGTATATCGTGAATCATTTCCGCAACACCATCCATCACATCTTCTTTACGAAGAAGTGTCGCGCCATATTGCATTAATTCGGCTACGGTTTTGCCGTCTCGCGCACGTTCCATCAATTCACTGCTAATAAGAGCAATGGTTTCTGGATAGTTTAGTTTTAAGCCGCGGGCTTTTCTTTTTTGAGCTAGTTCGCCTGCTGTATGCAGCATTAGCTTTTCAATTTCTCTGGGTGTTAAATGCATAATAAAAGTATTTTAGTTAAAAAATAACGTGTGGCATCGAAAGCTGTATAACTAATCTCTATTAGATCAATTATAGCTTTTCATGTGGTATTATAAAATGAAGGGATGTAAAATCAAGGCAGTAATTGCCCTTTCCAAATAGAAAGTCTAATGGGATAAATCTAGTGTTGCATTTTTATGCAAAGACCTGCAATGGTCTTATTTACTGCAAAATGTAATGAGGCACTTAATAGTTTGTATTTTTTACTTTCTATTAAAATAATGGCATGTCTTTTCATTCCTCATAAAAACTTTATTTTTATCAGGACATCATGCGCTAAATTTGAATTAAGCAGTAAAGAAAATTAAATGTGGATTTTTAAGCTGTGAAATAGGATATTTCTTGACATGTTTCTAAAAGGGGTTATGTTTCTTTCCAATAACCCTAAACTGTTTAGTTTTACATTTTCTGTGTAAACAAAACAATTGTCTCTTAAGTTTTTACCATTTATATTAAGCGGAGATGCAAGCATAGAACTGTTGCATTTCTCCGTTTCAGAAGTATTCTCCAATAAAACAAATTTTAATGGATTAGATTCTGAAAGTGCTTTTTCAAACACGGCTTTATATGGGGTTGAAGTCTCCAGAACCGACTTAATTGTACTATTGCTATTTACCTTATTTACAATAGTATTGCTATAACTATTTGGAATAGTTAATAGACAAATTTGTAAAAAAAGAAAATAAGCTAACTTCATCGGAAGACTTCAATTATTAAGGATTGTTCCTTTTATATCTGCAAATTTAGCAGGGTTGAAATACAATTGAATAGCACAAATCTTGACTTTTCTTTTCCAAATTTGCAAAAAAGAGAATTTTAACATGATTTTCACATTTTCTATAAATGAAGAGTACAGCTCTTTTCTTTCCAAAAATAGTTCCTCTTTTTAGATCGTATTTATTTTGTTTGATACCAAAAGAAATTCTTTTTTAGTCTTTAAAGCTTTCTCCCAGTCCATTGCCATTATTTCACGAAGCAACTCTCTAATTTCCTGAAAAGAACCTGGTTTCACAGCATAGTAGTCAGCCCCCAGCTTACGAGACAATTCGATATGTAGCATACTGCTGCTAGTAGAAAACATAATAATTTTTATGCTTTTAAAACTGCTTTCGCTTCTTATCTCTTTCAAACATTCGAAACCATTTTTACAAGGCATATTAATATCCAGAAATATAATTTCGGGCATGCTCGATACTTTATTACGGAGATTATTTATAAGTTCCTGCCCGTCTTCTGATACTTTCACGACGATTTCAGGATGAAGTTCTTTGATGGCATCCAGAAACAAAATTCTGTCATCTTCATCATCCTCTGCTAAATAAATAAATCTACAAAAGTTCTTCTGTTGTAACATAGTTTAAAAATTATGCAGTTAGATAAAAATTTAAAAATCTGCAAAAAATTATACCGGAGGAAATATAAGCTTTTGTAAATTTTGCAACAAATAATAAAATGATTTTTAAATGGTTACGCCTCATAAATGTAAGATTTTTTTCTTATTTAAACATTATAAAATCCGATAACATTTCTAAAAAGAAAAAAACACATCAATTTATATTTTTGAAATCACTGAAAAACAAGGATAACGAGAAATAAAATTTATCCTAACAAATTAATAGCAACCTGTATTCTCCCTCATTTTCTTTTGGAGCTCTATGAATGCAAGGTTGTACTTGCTGTTTGGGATGATCAACAGCCAAACGCCAAAGATGCATCTGTCCTAAGTTGATGGGTTGTGCATTCTCGTGTAGCTGATAATGCAAATCAAAGTAATTCTCTTTTAAAAAATCTTCAAACTCTTCTTCTGGTCCATTATGCAATTCTTTTAGTTTCGCACGAATTTCTGGAATTGCTATTTTTTGTTCTGCTTCAGAATTAGGAACAATATCACTTGCTGCTCCATGATACGTACATAAAAAAGTATCGGTTGCAATAGGCGAACGATCAACATGCCATGAATAAACATCAGTAGCTATAAAATCAAACTCGTCGTCACGCTCATAACATTTCAATAAATTAAGAGAAGGCGAAGCTCCAAAATCAGTTAATAATTGCAAATCATTTAAGATGGTTTCTCTTGCTATATTTCCTTTTTCTGATACTTGAAGTGCGATTAAGTCTTTTGGAAAAACTTCTGTTATGTTTTCCTTTAAACTCAATTGATTTACAATCTCTTTAAAATCTCCATCCAAATTTCTGTACCAGCATAACGCATTCATTTCTCCTTTAAAATCGGTATGTACAAGCTCAGAAAAAGTAGACACGACACCAATTTGCTTGTTAGGAGAAAATGTATTATTCATAGTTTGGATATTACTGTAGAATGCAAAAATAAGCATTAGTCGTTGTTTCCAACATTTTTGCAATTTTAATTTTAAGCATTCTTCTTCCGTTTTTCTTAAAGCTTTTTTTACTGGCAAATAACCATGAAATCAGGTATTGTTTTCTCTTTTTGACGTTGGTAACTTTGTTATCCACTCAAATACATATAGGATGAAAGTTAGTAATATCAAGGATTTTAAAGCAATGAAATCATTTTCTTTTAAGAATAAAACAGCCCGTTTTGTAAAACAACTTTTTTATGTTTCTGTTTTAGCAGTGCTTTTCTCAGCTTGCTCAAGCAATGATAGCGAATCAGATAACAATCAATCTGAATACTATTTTAAAGCTACTTTGGATGGTCGCAAAATAAACTATTATGATGCCAACTTTCAGTTTAGTGGTAACGATGGTCGTTTTGAACACATTACAATTGGAGGATTTGAAACACCTTATCCTAAAACTCCTGGCGAACTTGCTCCTAATTCTTTAGATTTTGAAATATGGAGAACTGGCGGAAATATTCCTGCAGGTACGTATTCTACTCCTACTGAACCAGAAATGATAGCTCGATATGCTCTTCAAAAAAAAGATGGCACTATTGTTTATAACACCCAAAATGCTAATGATGTTTTTATAGTAAAAATTGAATCTATTAGCGAAAAAGGTATTAAAGGGACATTTTCTGGAAAGCTTACAAACAGTTCGGGAGAAGTTGTAGAAGTAACTGAAGGATCTTTTAATCTTCCTGATTCCGATTTAGTTAATCCTTCATAAGAATCATTAAAAAAAGAAAGGTGTTTAAGAGTTCCAAACACCTTTCTTTTTTCTTGGTTTGGCTTAATAAAACTTAATATTTATTAATGTAAACCGTTTTTTTATTTACAAATTCCTGAATGCCATCTTGTGAAAGTTCTCGTCCATATCCTGAGTTTTTTGTTCCGCCAAAAGGCAATCTCTGATCGCTTTTAACCAATTCATTTACAAATACGGCACCTTCATCAAATTTTGGCACCAATCGGAATGCTTTATCAAAATCTTCGGTAAAGATTGTCACGCCAAGTCCGAACGGACTACTGTTTGAAAGTGTTATAGCTTCCTTTTCATCTTTAAAAGTCGTGATTCCAATTAACGGCCCAAAGATTTCTTCTTTAAAAATCGACATCTCTGTTGTCACATTTCCAATAATAGTAGGTTCGAAATACGCTTTATTTCTTTTACCTCCCAACAAAATTTCTCCTCCTTTATCCAATGCATCTTGAAGCTGTTTTTCTAATTCTTCAGCAAGGTCAACTCTCGCCATTGTTCCTATTGTAGTTTTCTCACTCAAAGGATCTCCCGAACGCAGTTTGCCAACTTCTTCGATAAAAGCTTTTGTAAACTCTACTGCGATAGACGATTCTACCAACAAACGTTTTCCTGCAATACAGCTTTGTCCCGCATTCTGAAAACGCGCTTGAACACAAGTTTTAACCGTTTTCTGCAAATTACAATCTGCAAAAACAACCAAAGCATTGCTTCCTCCAAGTTCTAAAACCGTTTTTTTAATTTCATTTCCTGCAGTTGCTGCTACCGCTCTTCCTGCAGCTTCACTTCCGGTCAACGTAACTGCTTTAACTTTAGGATTTCTAATAATTTCTTCTACCATTTTACTGCCAATAGGAAGATTTGTAAAACATCCTTCAGGAAAACCAGCTTTTTCGAATATTTTTTCAATACTCATGGCGCTTTTCATCACATTGCTGGCATGTTTTAAAATAGCAACATTTCCTGCCATTAGTGCTGGAACTGCAAAACGCATAACTTGCCAGAACGGATAATTCCAAGGCATAATTGCCAAAACAATTCCAATTGGTTCGTAGCTTACATAACTTTTATGCGCTTCTGTTTCGATTATTTTATTGGCAAGCATCTTCTCGGCATTCTGTGCATAATACTCGCATAAAGCGGCACATTTTTCTATTTCTGCTATTGATTGCGTAATCGGTTTTCCCATTTCCTGGGTAATAACCTCTGCGTACTCACGTCCGTTTTTCTTTAACTCTTGACCAACGGCTTTCATTAAAACTGCACGTTCAGAAAAAGGAATTTCTTTCCAAATCTTATATTGAGTATCTGCTTTATCAATTGCATTTTCTACCTCTTTCCTATCAAATTCAGCAACTTCATATACAATCTCTTGATTATAAGGATTTATAGACTTTATCATATTTTTAATTTTTATCGTATTTTTCAAAAACGATATAAAAGGTACAATTTATTTTATTTTTAATTGTACTACGCTGATTTATTTTTTCGAAATGTCTTCAAAAATAAAAACATTTAGGGCTACTTTTTCATCTTTACTAAGAGCGCCCTTTAAACTTTTTAAGGAGTTTGAGCATAGTACGCTTTCATTTTAACCTTTTTTCAACATTCATAAAAGCCAAATTATTGCTTTATTATTTTTATCTCCCAAAAAAACAATAGGATTCTGAATTTTTACAAGTGTTTGATAGGAAAACCATATTTCCTATACTAATATAGATTCACTGCATTGTTTTTATGGCGTGGTTTGTGTAAATTTGTGACTCTTATGAAAAATTGGTGCACTAAACTTTTACTTTCAATTGCCATTCTCTTAAATGGATATGGTACTGTTTATGCACACTCCGCTACTTCAAAAGTGAATGATTTTTCATCTTCTTTAATTTTCAAAACAGATAGTACGACTGCACATCAAATAAACAGAGGTCGTTTGTTTGAAACGTTTAAAAGAAAAATATGTCTGTTTGACAATGAAGAAAATGAAGACAACTTTTCGGCCGCTCAAAAACAGCTTGTAAAAAGCAATTACTTCTTAATTTTTCACAGCAGTAATCATTTTGTCGTTTCTGCGACCGCTTTTACAAAAAAAGTAAATGACTGTAAAATTTTCAGTTTACTTGATAATAAAGTATACCTACTGCTTCAGGTTTTCAGAATTTGATTTTTAATGCAGCTGTTGTCCAACGGCTAATTTCTTTATGGTTTATCCTCTCATAAAAAGATGGGTATAAACTTCTATGGCCTGTTCCCAACGGTCTTTACACATAAAAATCAAAAATAAATTACGTTTTAATGCTGAAATAATTATGAAGAGAATTTTCATGATCATGACTTTATGCGCCTTAGTTTTTGCAGGCTGCAACTCTAAAAAAGAAGAAGAAAAAGAGGAAAAAACCAAATTTGTGGTTACTACTCCAATTGAAAAAGATACTACCATTACAAAAGATTACGTATCGCAGATACACTCTATACAACATATTGAAATTAGAGCGCAAGAGCGCGGTTATCTTGAAAAAATTTATGTAGATGAAGGACAAATGGTTAAAAAAGGCCAATTGTTATTTAAAATCATGCCTGCACTTTACGAGGCAGAATTAAAAAAATCGAAAGCAGAAGTAAGTTTCAGTTCGATTGAATACCAAAACGCGAAAAAACTAGCCGACGAAAAGGTGGTTTCTCCAAACGAACTGGCAATGGCAAAAGCGAAACTAGAAAAAGCAAATGCTGAAATGGCTTTAAGCAAAGTGCATCTTCAGTTTACCGAAATCAGAGCACCTTTTGACGGAATCATCGATAAATTTCACGTTCGCCAAGGAAGTTTGGTTGACGAAGGAGAATTGCTTACAGAACTGGCAGACAACAGTTCAATGTGGGTGTATTACAATGTTCCAGAATCTGAATATTTAGACTATCAGGAAAAAGCAGGAAAAAGTGGAAAAATGAAAGTGAATCTATTAATGGCTAACAATAAAAAATTCCAATATCCTGGAATTGTAGAAACCATTGAAGCTGATTTTGATAACGAAACTGGAAACATACCTTTTAGAGCTACTTTCCCAAATCCGAAAAGATTATTGAGACACGGAGAAACAGGAAGCATTCAAATGCCTATTGATTTGAAAAATGCAATGCTAATTCCGCAGAAAGCGACTTTTGAGGTTTTAGATAAAAAATATGTGTATGTAATTGACCAAAACAATGCTGTAAAATCTAGAGAGGTTGTAATTGCTGCAGAAATGCCGCATTTATTTGTAATAAAAGAAGGATTGTCTATTCATGACAAAATCCTTTTAGAGGGGCTTCGTCTTGTAAAAGAAAATGAAAAAATAAACTACGAAGTGGTAAAACCTCAATCGGTTCTGTCCAATTTAGAACTATATGCAGAATAACCGAATCTAAAAGAAAAAAAAATGTTTAATAAATTTATACATAGACCCGTTTTTGCAATTATAATCTCGATTATAATTGTATTTATAGGTACGCTGTCGATCAAGCAGCTTCCTATTTCGCAATTCCCACAAATTGCGCCCACAACCGTAAATATCTTTATTGCTTATCCAGGAGCTAGTGCCGATGTATTGGTAAAGTCGACTTTGATTACCTTAGAGAATTCGCTTAACGGTACGCAAGGTGTGCGTTATATGGCAACAGATGCAACGAGTGCCGGAGAAGCAACACTTAGAATCATATTTGAACCGGGAACCGATCCTAATGAAGCTGTAATTAGAGTGAAAACAAGAGTCGATCAGGTAATGCCATTATTACCTGAACTGGTTCAGCGTGAAGGAGTTGTTATTACGCCTATTCAGCCGAGTATGTTGATGTATGTGAATCTTTATTCGAAAAGCAAAAGCATGGATGAGAAGTTTCTCTACAACTATGCCGACGTAAAAATGATTCCAGAAATCAGCCGTGTAAAAGGTGTTGCAAGAACTCAAATATTAGGAAGCCGTAAATATGCCATGCGTGTTTGGTTGAATCCTGATAGAATGCGAGCTTATAAAATTTCTGTTGAAGAAGTTATGGAAGCTTTGCAAGAACAAAGTATCATTGGGCGTCCAGGTCGATTAGGACAAAGTTCTGGTATCGCAGCACAGTCTTTAGAATATGTACTAACATACAAAGGCCGATACAACGAACCTAAAGAATATGAAAATGTAATTGTACGTGCCAATTCTGAAGGTGAAAGCATTCGCTTAAAAGACATTGCAAAAGTAGAACTTGGAAGTGAATTCTTTGACATCTACTCAAACCTTGATGGTCATCCTTCTGCCGCAATTGTATTAAAACAAAACTACGGAAGTAACGCCAGTGATGTAATTAATGATGTGAAAGCGAAGCTGGAAGAAATGAAAGCTAGTTTTCCTCCAGGAATGGATTATAAAATTAGTTATGACGTTTCGCAATTCTTAGATGCTTCTATTGATCAGGTAGTTCATACTTTAAGAGATGCCTTTATTTTGGTTGCCTTAGTGGTATTTATATTTTTAGGAGATTGGCGTTCGACCTTAATTCCAATTATTGCTGTTCCTGTTTCATTAGTTGGAGCTTTCTTTGTGATCCAGATGTTTGGAATGTCAATCAACTTGGTAACCTTGTTCTCATTAGTATTAGCAATCGGAATTGTGGTTGATAACGCCATTGTCGTCGTCGAGGCCGTCCATGCCAAGTTTGAAGAATTTCCGCATATTACGCCTTATCAAGCTGTGAAATTAGTGTTGGGCGAAATTGGAGGCGCTATTATTGCCATTACAGCCGTTATGGTATCGGTTTTTATCCCCGTTTCGTTTATGTCGGGTCCAGTTGGAACTTTCTACAGACAGTTTTCGGTTACCATGTCAAGTTCGATTATCATTTCGGCAATTGTAGCTTTGACCCTTACTCCTGTTCTATGCGCGATTCTTTTGAAAAACAATCACGGAAAAGAGAAAAAAGGAAATATATTGACTAAATCTCTTGATGCTTTTAACAGATGGTTTGAAAGACTTACAGGCCGTTATGTTGTGGTCTTAAAAACAATTGTAAGCCGAAGAGTTTTAACTTTCGGAATTCTAATTGCGTTCTGTGCTTTTATCTTTATCGAAAACAAAGTGCTTCCTTCAGGATTTATTCCAAGTGAAGATCAGGGAACTATCTACGGAATCATTCAAACTCCCCCTGGAGCAACTTTAGAAAGAACCAATCAGGTAGCTCAGAAACTACAGAAAATCTGTGAAAAAGTAGAAGGTGTAGAATCGGTTTCTTCGTTGGCAGGTTACGAAATCATGACGGAAGGTCGTGGTTCTAATGCCGGAACGTGTTTGATTAACTTGAAATCATGGTCGGATAGAAAACATTCTGTTACAGAAATCATGGAAGAGTTAGAAAAGAAATCTAAAGATCTGGGGGCTGTTGTAGAGTTTTTTGAACCGCCTGCAATTCCTGGATTTGGTTCTTCTGGAGGTTTTTCTATGCGTTTATTGGATAAAACAACCAGTACCAATTATCAGGAATTTGATAAAATCAACAAGCAGTTTATGGCAGAATTGGGCAAACGCAAAGAGCTTTCTGGTTTGTTTACTTTCTTCGCTGCCAATTATCCGCAGTATGAATTGGAGATCAATAATGATTTAGCGATGCAAAAAGGCGTTTCTATTGGTAAAGCAATGGAAAACCTCAACATTCTAATTGGAAGTACGTACGAACAAGGATTCATTAAATTTGGACGTTTCTTTAAAGTGTATGTGCAATCAGATCCAAAATTCAGAAGACTTCCGTCAGATGTATTGAATCTCTTTGTGAAAAATGATCACGGAGAAATGGTGCCTTACTCTGCTTTTATGACGCTTAAGAAAACACAAGGGCCTAATGAGATCACGCGTTACAACATGTACAATTCTGCTGCTATTCAGGGTCAGCCTGCAAAAGGATACACCACGGCAGATGCCATTAAAGCGGTACAGGAAACAGCGCTTAAAACACTGCCTAAAGGATATGATATTGCATGGGAAGGTCTTTCTTATGATGAAGCTGGAAGAGGTAACGAGTCGCTTTATATCTTCTTAGTTGTATTGGCATTCGTTTATTTTGTATTGGCTGCACAATATGAAAGTTTTATTATTCCGCTGTCTGTAATTTTATCAATTCCGGTTGGAATTTTAGGTTCGTTTGTCATTCTTCAAATGATGGGCTTGCAAAACGATATTTACGCCCAAATCGGATTAATTATGTTGGTTGGTCTTCTCGGTAAAAATGCCGTATTGATTGTCGAATTTGCCGTCCTCAAACATCAGCAGGGCGCTACCATTCTCGAAGCGGCTATTGAAGGTGCAAAAGTTCGTTTTAGACCGATTTTAATGACTTCGTTTGCCTTTATTGCTGGTTTGATTCCGTTAATTTTTGCTTCTGGCGCAGGTGCAATTGGTAACCGAACTATTGGAGGTTCTGCACTTGGCGGAATGCTTTTCGGAACCATTTTCGGGGTAATTATAGTTCCTGGACTATATTACATTTTTGGTTCGATGGCAGAAGGCAGAAAATTAATTAAAGGAGAAGAAGAAAGTTCATTATCTGATGATTTTATGCATCATGTAGATGATTTTTCAAAAAACAATCAAACGGAGGAAAATGAAGAATAATAAAAATATAAAATACGCAGGTATTGCCTGCGTATTACTCACCATAGCAGGCTGTAAAACACCTGCTGTTGTGGAGAGAGCAGAAAACAAAACGGTACCTGAAAACTATGCCAATACCGGTTTAGACACTCTAAATACGGGAAAAGTAAAATGGAGAAGTTATTTTACCGATGAAAATTTAGAAAATCTGATTGATATCGCATTAAAAAACAATCAGGAATTGAATATTACGCTTCAAGAAATTGAAATTGCAAAAAGCGAAGTAAGAGCGCGTAAAGGAGAATATCTGCCTTTTGTAGGTTTTGCTGCTGGTGCTGATGTTACAAAATCTGGACGATATACCAGTACAGGTTCGGGCGAAGCTACAACGGAGATTATGCCAGGCAAAGAAACTCCAGATCCGCTTCCAAATTTTCGATTTGCGCTTACTTCAAGTTGGGAAATAGACATTTGGAACAAATTGCATAATGCAAAAAAAGCCGCTTTAAACCGTTATTTAGGTTCTATTGAGGGAAAGAATTTTGTTGTCACCAATTTGATTGCAGAAATAGCCGATTCGTATTACGAGCTTTTAGCATTGGATAATCAATTAGAAATTATCAAACAAAATATTGATATTCAAAACAATGCTTTAAAAGTGGTGAAAATTCAAAAAGAAGCGGCAAGAGTTAACGAATTAGCCGTGCGTAGATTTGAAGCTCAAATTTTAAGCACGCAAAGTCTGCAGTTTGACATTCAGCAGCAGATTACGGAAACGGAGAATAAAATCAATTTCCTTTTAGGACGTTTTCCTCAAAAAATTGCTAGAAACAGCAGTACTTTCAGCACTTTAGTTCCTGCAGATGTTCATGCAGGAGTACCGTCTCAGCTTCTGGAAAATCGTCCAGACATTAAAAAAGCAGAAATGGAATTAATAGCTGCAAAACTGGATATTAAAGCCGCAAAAGCTAGATTTTATCCCTCACTTGGCATTTCAGCAGGAATTGGATATGAAGCTTTTAATATGAAGTATATATTGACTTCTCCAGAATCTTTATTGTATTCTTTAGCGGGCGATTTGGTTGCTCCTTTAATTAATAGAAATGCTATTAAAGCAGAATATATTAGTGCTGGTGCTAAACAAATTCAGGCGGTTTACAATTATGAACGAACTTTAGTAAATGCTTACGTAGAAGTTGCTAATCAGTTATCTAAAATTCAGAATACTGCTCAGAGTTATGATTTAAAATCAAAACAAGTCGATGCCTTAAACGAATCTGTTCAAATTTCGAACAACTTGTTTAGTTCTGCCCGCGCAGATTATATGGAAGTACTTTTGACTCAGAAAGATGCTTTAGAATCTAAGTTCGAACTTATCGAAACCAAAAAACAGCAGATGAATGCCTTCGTAAATGTTTACAGAGCATTGGGAGGCGGCTGGAATTAATAGTTTTTATTTTTTATTTTTTGAAAAGGAGATCAGTTGTAAAAACCGATCTCCTTTTCTTCTTTATAACTCGGTTTCAAAAGGATTGATAAAAATCTAAACGATATATTAGTTATCTTTAATCGGTATAATTATTTTGCTATATGAAATTATTGCAGCATATATTAAAATGCAATTTAGAAATTACTCATTTTGCTCTGGTAATGAGTTTTATTAATTTTCTATTCTTTCACTTTCCTTTCTTTAATTTTGTGTTTAGCAATATTGATTATAAAAGTTTTAATGGAATAATAATTATTATTAGTCTTGTAGTAGCGATGATTGCTGCAAACTTCTTTGCTTTCTACCTATTCCTCTTTATATCCCGATACTTTGGAAAATTCCTGCTCATACTATTTTTCAATATCAATGCATTAGCCATTTATTTTATAAATACTTACAGCATTATTATAGACGAAAGTATGGTGGGCAATGTATTGAATACCAATTATGATGAATCAAGTCGTTTTTTCTCCATTAAAATGGTCATTTACCTTATTTTCTTAGGCATTTTACCAAGCATTTACATCATCAAAACTAAAATTGTAAACGTATCTGCTAAAAAGTTTTTTAAGACATTTTCGCTAACACTGCTTTTCCTTCTTGTTCTAATATTTGTAAATGCTGGAAACTGGCTTTGGATTGATAAAAATTCTAAAACTTTGGGAGGATTGGCAATGCCTTGGTCGTATTCTGTAAACACTACTCTCTTTTATATTCATAAACATAAAAGAAACGAAAAGGAAATTTTGTTGCCAAAGGCCATTATAAAAGACCATAAAAAAGCTGTTGTTATTTTAGTTATTGGGGAATCAGCACGAAGTGAGAATTTTTCTTTATACGGATATAAAAAGAATACAAACCCATATCTTTCTAAAACCGAAAATCTCTATCATTTTAATGCTACATCTTCTGCAACCTACACTACTGGTGGCGTAAAAGCTATTTTAGATTATAAAAAAACCGATGATCTTTATGAGATTCTACCTAATTATTTATATCGTAATGATGTAGATGTTGTTTGGAGAACTACAAACTGGGGAGAACCGCCTGTACACATTAAAAATTATCAAAAAAGAGAAAACCTAATGCCTAATTGTAAAGGCGAAGCATGCAATTATGATGAAATTCTTTTGACTGGATTAAAAGAACAAATATTGGCAAGCACAAAAGATAAAATACTAATTATACTGCATACCAGCACTAGTCATGGTCCAACATACAGCAAAAAATATCCGCCACAATTTGAAACATTCAAACCAGTCTGCAATAGCGTAGAATTAGGAAATTGTTCGCAAACCGAATTAATAAATGCCTACGACAATACTATTGTTTACACCGATTACATCTTACATAATGTAATTGAAGATTTAAAACAATTAAAAGAGTACAACAGTACAATGTTGTTTGTTTCAGATCATGGGGAATCATTAGGAGAAAAAAATCTTTACATGCATGGTCTTCCTTTAAGTATTGCGCCAAAAGAACAGTATGAAATTCCTTTTATTGTTTGGGTTTCTAATGATTCAATCAAGCTTAAACCTAATCAGATGCTTTCACAACAGAATGTTTTTCACAGCGTATTGAAGTTCTTAAATATCGAAAGTCCTATCCATGATGAAAATTTAAATATTTTTAAATAATTTGCGTAAATATGGATTTTTATTTCTTCTCGCTATACTTTGCAAACATTAGACGCATTGTTTTTAAATCAAGAACATCCATGTCCATAAGTTGTAAAGATTTAACCATTTTGAGAGTAGAATTTTTGTAGAGCAAAAAATGTGGTGTTTTTAAATGCGCTTCATAGGATTCGTTATCTGCATAAATTTCCAGAATTCTAATCTGGGGAGAATTTTCTTTTCTAAACATAGGCAAAATGGCAATTACCCCAGACTCTACTTGAACGGCTAATTGGGCTTCTTCTTTGAGTATTGCTTTATATTGGTCCAGATATTCTGGAAACACTTCGATTTCAGCAATTCGAACGATTTGATTTTTGTTTTGTCCCATTATTCCAATAGAGAAAAAAAATACTAGCAATAAAAGGTTTGTTTTCTTAAAAAGTATATTCATAAATAACAATTTACATTTTCATAGTCTTCATCAGAAACAGCTTTCAACCATGCGACATTTATATAAGTCTTAATGCTAACGAAGCCCCAGATTTGTATAATCCCAAGCTCTGTCACCAGAAATGCTCCACTCCGAATCACTAGCGGTAGTTCCTTTACCTTTAGCCCAATCTGGATTAGGATCTTTTACAGTTGCTTTTCTCCAAATTGTTCTATTGCGTGTATCTTTAGTTTCTCCTGCAATAGTCCACATAAAATTATTACGGCTGCTGCTGCTTCCTCCTGAAGTTACACGTGCCACATTCGGACTTCCGAAGGAGTCTATAATACTGTATGTTTCACCATTAAGTGTATATTTTCCTGCAGAATCTTTTTTTAGAAGAGCAATACCGCTATTACCGCTCAATTGCAAAGGCTTGCTTGCATCTGCATTGGCACTGCTTGTAGTTCCCCAATCAATATCTCGTTTTACAGCAGTTGCATTGGCTTGAGGAGAAGCTATAACATAACATTTCCCTTTTTCTAGTGATCCGGTCAATAGCAAATAATTTGAACTGCTGGTAAAACTCCAATCCGTCAAGGTACTTTCATCTGTCGTAGCCTGATAGCCAATTGCATATTTAGACAAATCTGCCGTGCTTCCCGTACCGTTATACAATTCAACATAATGATTTCTTACTCCTCCTGCATTACCATCTGTATTAATAAATGTTGCTATTTCTGTTATAAGAAGATCTTTTCCTTCGTCTGGTGATGGCGGTTCTGGAGCTGGTCCCGAAAAATCTATATTTGAGTCGCATCCAGCCATCAATAAGGCAATCGCTAATATTTTTAGTGCTTTCATAACAGTCAATTTAAAATGAAATTTGTACCGCAAGGTTATTTATCCACGTTGTTTTATTTTGACCAGTTCCGTTTTGGTCTATATAAGTCGCATTAATTCCAAATTTCAACGCGTTTTTCATCATGTATTTATTAAATGCCATAGTATACCAATGTTGCGTCTGAATGATCGATGTTGCGACATCAAACTCTGGTTTCACATAAGAATAGCGTCCTTCAAATGCCCAACCATCATGTGTTACATATGAAGACTGAAGATTAATTGCGCTTCCCATACTATATTTAGCAGAAGCATTTTCTGGTGTAAGCCTTACAGTAGCCGCTGCATCAGTAAATAAATCTTTTCCATGGATCGAGGCATCCATATATTCTCCAACAAAAGCAAAACCGTTATACTTGAATATAAAATCTACTACAAATTTATTATAGTTGGCAAAAGCTGCGTCTCCATTTTCGTCGTAAATGCCAGAAACAGTACCATTGCCCGCGCCTATAGAATTACTAGTTTTTACATTATAACTTTCTGCAACACCAATAGCAAGTTTTGGTTTTGGTTCACGATAAATATCTTGAGAAATAAAAGCATTATTTTTAATGAAATCTCCCAATGGCATCAAATCGATTCTTCCGCCGTATTTTAAACCAGAATTGCTTACTGGATCAAAAAAACTTTGTCCTTCACCTGTAGTAATGGATACAGACGGATACAATCTCATTTTATTAATATTAAAATTGGTTTCAAAAAACAAACCTCCTTCTCGAGTTGTACCTACAAAGTTTTGCATCAAACCGCCATAGATACTTCCATCATTGGATTTTCCTGAAATGGTTGGAGCCATTACCGAAGCATATCTCTCATCTGCCATTGCAAGACGGTTATTAGTGTTAGTTTGGCGTTGGCCAAATACCAATCTGTATTTTTTATTCTTGCTGGCATATCCAATCCATCCTTCTAATATACCGGTTGTACCTGTAAAATCAGATAAAATCGCCATAGTAAGTCTGTTATCATAAGCCGAAAAATTCAAGCCAAGACGCACCAGGTTAAGAGATAGCTGTTCTGTATTTGTTGTCACATCTTCGACGTCTTCGCTCTTGAGCTGAAAACCAGGCTGAAGCGTGGCATTAATATTAAAAACAAATTTGTCTTTTTTGCTAAGCGTTATAAATGTTCCGTCTCCTGCAACATAACGAACATTTGAGTCAGATTTTCCTACCTCAGACACTTGCGCACGTAACGATTGAGAAGCAATTGCTAATGTGCAAAATATAAACAGGGAGTATTTTAATTTCATGCTGTTATTATTTAGTGGATAATTGAGATAATTGTTCACGAGATATACGATATATCGGAATCAGATTTTCTTTGCTTTTCTTTCTGATAATTTTATTGGTATACAGAGAATTAGAACCATCAGGTTCTATGAGATCTGCTATTACATTGCTCATGGCCTGTTGAGAATCGATAACAAGAGCACCTTCTGGTATAGAAACGGTCTCTTTTATAATAATTATTTGCCCATTTTCATTTACAGAGTATTGTTCTGCTTCATTAATTTGAGAAGGCTGTGTTGTTGTTTTAACCGAAACGCCCGACACTGAAAGTACTTTTTTTGCTTTTTCAGATGCGGGAAAAATCAAAAATGCGCCTGGTTTTGGTCGTTCTATAATAGGAGTCTGATTGACATTGTAATTAGCATTAAAAACAATCGTCGTATCAGAAACTTTACATTTATCTACAAAATGATAATCTCTTTGAATTGTTTCGGGTTTTGAAGTAACTACCGAAAGTCTTGTTCCTTCGACAGCATTTTTGGTTGCCGTTTTAACAACCTCTTTTATTTCAGCCTCATTATCATGCGCTATTTTTAGATAAGACAAGGCTGTAAGAGCAGAAGTTTCGATTCTCCTTTTAGCCGATTTTTCCTTTTCTGATAATCCGCGAATTTCCATTAGCATTGAAATCCTGTTTTGCAAAGCATAGTTGGTTGCACTCGAACGTGAAGCAATTCCTCCTATATTTAACCAGACTTGATTGTCTTTCATAAACGTCGTGCAATAATCAGCTACTCTTCGGCCTTTACCTATTAAAAAAGTTTTGGTAGGTTCTACAAATACATTTTTAACCATACTTCGAATTGCTGGATCTACATTTAGATTTCCTGTATAGAGAAATAAAATATCATATGCCGAAGTATAACAATCATTCAATTCTCTGAAATCCATTCTAGCTGGCGAGAATTCATGAAAGTCTATTACCACATGAGGATCAAACTTGTTAATTTCGATTTTCAGATTAACGCTTTCTTTTGCGTTCAGAATCGTAAGATCTCTGTTTAAATCGGTGCTATTGTTGCTTGCTCTAGTTTCGGCAGTTCGCCCATCTGCGTTTACCATTGGTATGACTTGCAGAATAACTTTATCCAATAAAGCTGTATTTGCAGGATCATTCGTTACCAAATACATTAAATATAGCATTCCGTCTGTCGATAAAGGCTCGTTACCGTGAATACCGCCAATAAAAGTAACTCTCAGCTTATCTTGATCTGCAATTTTACTTTTACGAGTCAATAAAACCATTGGCTGGTTTTTTCCTTTTTGAGTTGTTCCAATCGAACCAACCGTCATGATATCTGAATGCTTGGCTGCCAATTCCTGAATAAATGCAATTACATCTTTATACTGCGTAAAGTAATTGAACACCGGATTGCCTTTTGTAATAGGCACTGGCATATCATGTGTCGGATCTGGAAAATATTTTTGATAAATATCTTCTGTTTGTCCCTGCATTAGCGAGACAAAACAGATTGTAAACAAGATAATTAATAGTGACTTTTTCATTTTCCCTATAATTGAATAGTAAACATTATTTGACCGTATATATTTCCTTTTACATCAGGCGTTTTCAGCATGTCTTTGTATTCCTGATAACCTACTTCTGTCTGCAGTTTTAAATTGTGCCCGCTAAAATAAAATGTTCCAACACAACTATAATAGCGGTTCATATCTGCAAAATTGGACGAGTTGGGATCATTTTCCAGATAAGAATATCTGCCAGATAAAGCAAATGTGCTAAAGCAGTAGCCTACTTGCACATTAAATCCGCTTCCAACATTTAGTCGGCTAAGCACTGTTTTTTCAATCTGTTCTGGAGTTTGCCCAGTATAAGGCGTAAATTTTCCGCTCGTGCTAAATTCTCCTGCAATGCCAGATGGCACTGTGGCATGCGTATAAACATATTCGCCTAAAGAATACCAACCGCGGTATTTGAACATATAATCGATTCCTGTTTTTATCAAATCTGGCAAGAGTTCATTTTGATTGGCATCTCCGTAAATATATCTTCCTCCGTTTGTGCCTTTTGCCGAGCTAATACCGTCATTGTAGCTAAATGTTGGTCCAATAATTAACTTTGGCAGACGTTCGTGCACTAAATCATCCATAAAATATTCGCCACCTTTAGTGAAAGTTCCAAAAGGAAGATAATCTAAACGAATACCATATCGAAGTCCGCCATAATTCTTTTGCAAGGCAGAAGTTCCGTCTCCTGTAGTAACAGAAACATACGGTTTTAGTACATTCCCTCCAAAACGGTATATTCCATAATATCGAATTCCATAATCAAATATTGGGTCAAAAGCGGTAGAAATAGCACTTCTCTCAATAAACCCGAGTGATTCCCCTTCTATCCTAGCTTCACGCGAATCGTCGTAATTGGCACGTACCCCAAAGTTGATACGGTGATTGGGAGTTGGCCTATATTCTATCAATGCGTCTTGCAATGTACCATTATACGAACGTGAGCCTGTTGTAGTACTTTGATAATTTCCAACTAAGTTGACACGAAGTCTTACATAAACTTTTTCATTAAATAAGGTCCCTCTAAAATTGAATCTCGCTCTTCGCATATTAAACTCTGAGCTATAAGTATCAAAATCATCGGTAGAACTTACGCCTGCCAATAGCTGTAAACTTTGCGTGAAGTTAAGCCAAGTGCTCGCAGACTCCAAAGTCAATCCATCGCCTAGTGCGTAGCCTTTTTTCAAACGCATGGCTTCAGACGTATCATCGGTTTGAACTGTCTGCTCAGAATCAATGTCGTTCTTTACCTCCATTTCGTCATCTTCTTGTGCCATTGCCAAGTAGCAGTTTGAGAAGAATAACAGCAATAAGAATAGTTTTATTTTCATATTTATCTAATCTTTCTTTTCAAAACTTCCTCGTACTAGAATTTCCTTATCTTTCATCATTACTCTTCCGCGAGCTATGACGTCGGTCAAATCAAAATTAGAATCAAACAGACATAAATCGGCATCACTTCCTACAAAAACGCTTCCTTTATACTTGAGTGATAAGTTACGCGCAGGGCCTGATGTAACCAATTGAATAGCTTGTCCTATTGGCATATTGGCTTCTTTTACTAATTTTTGTACCTGTATTAAATTCAGATCAATAGGCGCTTTTTTAAAGCCTATCAAATTACCGTCTTTATCGTTGACTCCTAAACCAGCATTTCCGTCACTGCTGAAAGTCATATTCTCCATCGGAACACCTTTTTTAAGCGCATAAAGCACTTGTTTGTAAGGTTCGTCAAATTTTGTTCCGCCTGTAGTGATATCAATCATGCCTCCTAGTTTGGCAAAACGAATGGCTTCTTCAAATAAAGGAGCTGTTCTGCCCACATGGGTTGGCGATATATTTCTAATTGGAAAATCGTACTGTTCGACCAAATCGAGCAATAACTGCATATGCGTTTTGAGCGCTCCAAGATGCACGTGCATAATTCCTTTTTTGCCTGATGTAAGACCGCCTACATGCACATCTTTCAAAATAGCGAGCAGTTCTTTTGCTGTTGGAAAAGACGAGCGCTCATCGCTAAGTGCTACTTTGCATCCTAATACTTTATCTATAAACAGCATATCTTCTAGGACTGTGCCCATCATTGTAATTGGAGGCAGACCAAAATAGCTGGTAAGCATATAAGCTGTAATTCCCTCGTTGTCTAGCGCTTTGGTTTTCGCGTAAAGCGATTTCAAACTTTTAGTAGCGCCATCAGTACCTAGCAATCCAACTACAGTTGTTGTTCCGCAGCTAATAAACTCACTCAAAGTAATTTCTGGTGTAAGCGAATGAAAACCATGCTTACCTCCTGCGCCTGTAATGTGCACATGCTGGTCTATAAAACCCGGAGTTACTATTTTTCCGTTGGCGTCAATAATCTCAAGATCGGGAAGATTCAGACTTAGATGATCATCAATCAATGCGATTTTCTCTCCGCAAATCAGGATATCTTTTTTCCCTACTGATTCTGGAGCATATAGGACTGAATTTTTTATTAGTTTAAACATCTTTATTTATTTTTTAAATAAAATAATGAAACACAAGCATAAACAATAAACCTACACACATGGGAATTGTATTGCGCTTGGCCAGATCCATTGGCTGGACATCCGCAATTTTTGCAATACCAACGATTACGCCGGCAATTGGCGATACAGCTCTTCCCATGCTTGACGAAAGCTGCATCGGCAGAATAATTCCTGCAGCTGATGTATTAAATTTGGCGGCGATACCAGGAACAAGCGGCGAAAAAGAAAAGAAAGAAGCATTACCGCTGCCCATAAGTATAGACGCTAGAAAAATTATAATGGTCATTAATATTCCAATACCCACGATTCCTAGTCCTAAACTCATTGAAACATTCGTTAAACTATTAATAAACCCAAGTGATATTAAACCGTTTGCAAATATTTCTGCGCAAACAATTAGAGTAACTACAGATGCGAACACTTTTCCCATTCCTTCCCAAAATATTTTAAACGATTCAAAAACGTCTTTTATATTTCGCAACCTAATCATTTCCATTATCATCGTAATAATTAAACAAATCAACATAGCTGTTGTAGTGTCTAGATGAACAGGATCACTTAAAATGTGTATGATTGGAGAAAAAATAATTAAAAGTAATAATGGTAAAACAGGCAATACAGCGTAAATCAAAGGTGTTTTTAAAACAATCTCATCTGGATTATATTTTTCATGATGTTCTGGCGGCAATTTTTGATCATAATATCGGTTTACAAAAAAATACACAATCATAAGAAGTGTAGTCATCGGAATTACAAGAGGCAGCTGATACTTCAGAAAGTATTCTACATTATGCATATCCAACAGCTGAGAGGCTCGCGCGGTATTTGCAGATGCAGGTCCCATATCAAAAACAGTACAGGCAGAAATGACAGCGACAGCAGAAACTCTGCTTACACCCAACGAAATAAGTATTGGAAAAAATGAGGCTACCAATAATAAACCAAGTCCCGTTGCTGATGGTGTGCAAATAAATAGAACCTGACCAATAGGTATTACTATAGAAGCTGCAACATAGGGATATTTTTTAAAAATCGCTAGCGGCTTAACCGCAACATGCACTAAAGCATCACTAGCGCCAATTGCTTTCATATAGGCTACAAATCCGCCAATTGTCATAATCATGAGCCCCACATTAGCAGTTTTATCAGACAATGACTCCTGTAAACGTTTAAATAAATCAAATACAAAAACACCCGTTGGTTGAGCTACTGGAGCAACTTTGAAGTTTAATAAAGGCGCAATGATAATCATCAATAATCCGATGAAAAGAAGAACAGCTTGCGGATTGTACTTTTTCACAAGCAGATAAGCTGTAACAGCTATAAACAAAATACTAACAACCAAGCCTAATTCATTCATAAACAATTACATATGTAAGACAAGAGAAATATTTGAATTAAATTTAGCATTTTTTTTATTTTATTTTAACAGTCTTCTAAGAATTAGAAATTACTCAAATAAAACCTCAAATAATGTCTTTATTCTAAATTAAAATCAAAATAGAAGCACATTTTTATAAAATAAATCAAAAAAAAGAGCTTTTTTCTCACACATTAATTCTCTACAAAATCAAACTACTGATTATAAAAACACTTAAAAAATATCACGGAATTAAAAAATCAGATTTCATTTACAATTATTCTTTACAAACAACTACCATGACAAAAGCATTCATTCGATAACAAAAAAGAAATTTATAGTGACCCCGCTTTTACAAAAGTTTGCCATCCGCGCATGGTTTCAATAAAACGTTCACTTAATCCTCCTTGTCGTAAATAATCTGCCAATACAGGCAATTCTGGGCTATCGTACATTGGATTTGCTTTTACTTGAAGAGGAAAATCTCTTTGAAGAATTGCTGCACGAGCGATAAGCACAAAATCACATCCTTCGTCGAGAAGTTCTCCCGCACGCTGCGCACTCATAATTTTTCCAGCTGCGCCTAAACGTACTCCCTTACGGGGAAGATCAGTAAAAACACTTAACATTGTTTTTCCTTTAAAAGTTCCTTCGCGCACAATTTGAGCCGAATCCCATAAAGCAAGATCTAAATAATCAATTAGTTCACGATCAAAAATGTCTGCGGTTACTTCTCTCAGTTCTTCTAAAAGCAATCCGTAACGTTCTATCGATAATCGCCAGCCTATTTGAAAATCGGGACCGCAAGCTTTGCGAATTCCTTCAATAACTTCTATAGTAAAACGGGCACGATTTTCTAGATTTCCTCCATACTTATCTGTACGATCGTTTAAGTTTGGAGATAAAAATTCTGAAAGAATCCATCCGAAAGCTCCGTGTACAGATACACCATCAAAACCTGCTAACTGAGCTCTTTTTGCGGCGGCGATAAAACTGTCCCGAATTCGTTCTACTTCTTCGGTAGTAATTGATTTGACTCCTTCTATTGTTTTACTCGACGCAGGAGCTGGTATTCCGCCAATTGAAGGCTTTGCGCGATGTCCCGCATGATGCAATTGCACTGCTGACAACCCACCGCGGTCTCGAATAACCGATGCTATTTTGGAAAGTCCTGGTAAATGATGATCACTGTGAATACCCAATTGTCGCTCAAATGCTATCCCGCCAGCTTCTACAGTAGAAGCACTTGTTTGAATTAAGCCATAACCGCCTTGTGAAAGCTGTTCCATCCAATATTGATCAAATTCAGAAGCAGTACCATCAAAATCACTTTGCTGGCTGGTTAATGGAGCAAGCATAAAACGATTTCTCATTGCTGGACCATGTAATAGTGTTAGCGGTTTAAATAAATCGGAAACAGACATATTGTTTATTTTTTAAAGTTTTACTTATGTGAATTACTATTCTGATGCAAAATTGCCGAGATAATGATTCATGAATAATGGACGTTTTTTACTTTATAATGGATGTTTTGAACCTAATGCCAGAAAGATTTGGATGGAAAATTTTGAACGAAAAAATTCTCCATCATAAAGTAAATTTCCTCCATTCTTTAGCTGGCATTCTCGCTAGATCTTTGCCTTGTTAATAAAAAACATTCAAAATGAAAAAAACAGCGATTATCATTCTATCTGATCCAAAAGCGGGTTCAGAAGAAGCTTTAGGACGTGTATTCAATGCTTTAGCATCGGCATACGAATTCAAACACGAAGGAGAAGATGTAAAAATTATTTTTCAAGGCACAGGAATAAGATGGCCAGAACAGCTAGAAAAACCGGAACATCCTGTTAATGCCCTTTACAAAGAAGTAAAAGATCATGTTCACGGACTTTCCAAAGGATGCGTTACAGTATTTGGTACAGAAGTATCTGGCTATGAATTGCTAAACGACAACCAAGTACCGGGAACTCCTGGTCTTCCGAGTTTTGTTAATCTAAAAAAAGAAGGTTACGATATTTTGATTTTCTAAAACCATAATTGCAACTGTCTTATTTTCCTTGGAAGGCAGTTGCAATTTAGAATATAGGCAAGCTATCAAAATCTTTACTTTTTGAGTAATTTAGCAAAGCTGAACATTTCGTAAAAATCAATTAAGCAATACAATATGCAAGATAATTTTCAATATTATATGAACCAGTGTTTAAATTTAGCAAAAAGCGCTCTAGAAGATGGTAATCCACCTGTTGGAGCACTAATTGTGCTTGATGGAAAAGTAATTGGAACGGGTATCGAATCTGGAAAATCTACTGGAGACATTACCAATCATGCCGAAATATTAGCTGTTCGAGATGCTTTAAAAAATGGATATTCAGACAAATTGCATTTATCAAGCATGTATACGACACATGAACCTTGCATTATGTGTTCTTATATGATTCGTCATCATAAAATTGCCGAAATTATATATGGTACGTCTGTTGCTTATGTAGGCGGAAATACTTCAAAATATAATGTTCTAGCAACAGAAGATGTTCCTAAATGGGGAAACAAACCTAAGATAATTGGCGATGTTTGTGTTGATGAATGCAATGAACTTAATGCACAATTTTTAGAATTATTAAGCAAAAGCAAATAAGCATGTTATCACAATCTGTACATACGCTTATTAATCAGCAAAATGGGAATTTATCATTCAAAGTATTTGAGTTTGATAATAGCAGTTACTTTGATCACATTCAGCGCAATAATTATTTTACTATAATCATAATTACATCTGGCGAAGGATTAGCCAAAGTTGATCTTTGCGAGTATTCGTTTAAAGAAAACACTTTATTTGCTTTTTATCCTTATCAGCCTTTTATGCTTGCTTCTGAAGGAGCTTTGGTTGGTATTTCGATTCAGTTTCATCACGATTTCTTTTGCATATACAGACATCATAAAGAAATTGCTTCAAATGGAATTTTGTTTAATAATGTTTATCAGCAGCCTTTTATTTTTCTTGACGAAAGCAACAAACAAACATTGATGAATATCGTTAGAGAAATTGTCAATGAGCTAAAAACAGAAGCTTTAAGAAAAGATGAAGTTTTGGTTTCTTATCTCAAAATATTCCTCGTTTTTGCTACTAGAATAAAACTTGAGCAGCAATCTATCAAAGAAGTTAATGGAAGCGAAAAACAGCTTCTTATGATACAAAATCTAAGAAATGCCATTGAAGATAATTTTAGAACAAAACATTCAGCCAGCGAATATGCCGATATGCTGCATGTAACGCCAGTTGTTTTGGCGCGTGCTGCAAAAAATCATTTTAATATGACTCTTTCTGACTTAATAACCGAAAGAATAATTGTTGAAGCAAAAAGAGAATTGTACTTAACAGATAAAACGGTAAAAGAAATTGCATTCGAACTGGGTTATGATGATGAATATTATTTTAGCCGAGTTTTTAAAACCAAAACCGACATATCACCGCAATTGTACAGAGATACAATTGGCTTTAATAGAGGAGCGTAATTTATCTCAAAATTGCTTTTCCATACAATTTGATTTGGTATGGAATTCTACCTTAAAAACATCTTCATAAAAAGATACATCTTCTCGAGATTTAACTGTACAAAGCGCCGATACAGAACTTAGCTCTGGTGGTGAAATTATAATATTAGGTTATTACGGCACCATCAATGCACCTAATCTTACTGCTGAATTGCTAGGCACTGCTGATATTAGAGTATATATTAATTCTGGTACTGCAAGCGACCCAATTATCTATTCTATACCTTATTATAGCAGCAGTTCTGGTCTTTATATAGATCTAACTGTATTGCCAAAAGAGCTTCAAATCTAATAGTAATTCAGATGTAAGTTCTTTCACCAATAATGCTGGAAAGAAAACTTACCAATATAGATATATGATCATTCCTGGAAGTGTAAAAGCAACATCTCGTTCTGTAGTAAATTGGTCAGATTATGCTTCTGCAAAAACTTATCTTGGTTTAAAAGATTAAATATCGAAGGCTGTCTCCATAAAATGAGACGGCCTTTTTTTCTTTACTTTCTTCTAAAATATTTAACCGCTTCAAACCACAATACTGCAACAGAACCTATCGTAATACAAAAAGCTAATTGTGAAAATGTTAGGAGTTCAAAATTAAAAAGTGATCGTAAAAACGGAATAGCAAATAACAGTACAGTTAAGAAAATGGTAATACCTATAATGCTAGGAACCAAAATGTTTTTATAGCGGAGTGTTGTCCATAAAGAGTAATAAAAAGATCGATTTACTAGCGTAAGCACAATATTGGAAGCTATCAGCGTAAGGAAAACCATACTGCGTGTTACATTTTCATTCCATTGATTGTGAACCGCCCATTGATAAGCAAACAGTAAACCAATAGTTATCATAACACCTTGCAAAACACTAGTAATGAGTTCTTTTATATTAAAAAAAACGGCACTTGATCTTCGCGGTTCTTTTTGCATAATATTGGCTTCTGCAGGTTCGTTTTCGTATATGATAGAACAAGTGGGGCCCATAATAAGTTCGAGAAGAATGACATGAAGCGGACTAAATATATTAGGATAAATCCATCCCAAAGCAAGCGGCAGAAATACAATCAAGATGATCGGAATGTGTATCGAGATAATGTATTGAATTGCCTTTTTTAAGTTGGTGTAAATCCTTCTTCCCATAGCAACTGCATCTACCATTTTAGAAAGATCATCTTCGGTAAGAATAAGCGATGCTGCATCTTTGGCTATTGCAGTTCCTTTTTTTCCCATTGCAATTCCAATATGGGCCGCTTTTAGAGAAGGACCATCGTTTACTCCGTCACCTGTCATGGCTACAATTTGTCCGCATGCTTTCAAAGCATTTACGATTCTCAATTTTGCATCAGGAAACATTCGGCTAAAGACATTAATATCCATTACGCAACTTTGAAGTTCTTCATCACTTAATTTCATCAATTCATCTCCTGTAATCGCCTTTTCGTAGCCTACAAAACCAATCTGCTGTGCAATAGCATTTGTCGTGCGTACATTGTCTCCTGTAATAATCTTAACCGCAATTCCAGCTTTATAAAAAGACTGCAGCACCTGAGCAATATTCTCTTTTGGCGGATCATAAAAAGCAACCAATCCTTTAAATGTAAATGGAATCTCTTGCTGTTTTTCCGGATAATTATTCCCTTCCCAATTTCCTTCGGCAACACCTAAAACTCGATAACCTTTACCGGTTAGCTTATCCATTGCAGCTATCGCTTTCTCTCTTTCTTGCTCAGAAAGACTGCAGACTGCCAATATAGCTTCAGGGGCTCCTTTTGCGGCAATAATACGATTGCCAGTTGTATCCTCAAATATATGCGTCATCATGGGAGGTTTGCCCGATAATGGATATTCATGCGTCATCTTGAAATAGCTTGTTTTATCTTCTTCTGCAAACTTCTTATAAGTATCATGAAGCGCAATTTCCATAGGATCAAAAGGAATTGGTTCGCTCGCCCACATGGCAATGGTAAGAAGTTCTTCTGTTTCTTCTGATTCTTTAAACCTGGTAATCTCCGCTTCTGAACCCGAAGAAAGATAAAGTCCAGCCAAATCCATTTTGTTTTGCGTAATGGTTCCCGTTTTGTCTGTACAGATTATGGTAGCACTGCCTAATGTTTCTACAGTTTTCATTTGTTTTACCACAATGCCATTGCTCATAAGTCTACGAGCGCCAAGCGCCATAAATGTGGCAAAAGCAACCGGAATTTCTTCTGGAAGAATACTCATTGCAAGCGTTAGCGCCAATAAAAGGCTTTCGAGCACAATGCCAATTTTTAAATAATTTAAAATCCACACCAATATGAAAACCAGTGCACCTGCAAAAATCATTTTTTTTACAAAATTCCCAATCTGTATTTCTAAAGGCGTTTTTTCTTCGGCTATGGATTGCAAACTGCTTCCTATTTTGCCTAATCGTGTTTGATTTCCAATTTCAGTTACTTTAACTATGGCCAATCCACTGACAGCGGTAGTTCCCGAAAAAACTTTATTATCTTCTTGATTACTGTCTTTAAAAAGCGCCATCGATTCTCCTGTAAGTATGGCTTCATTTACAGAAAAATCATTCGCTTGAACAATTACACCATCAGCAGGAACAAGCGCTCCTTCTTCTACTATCACCAAATCGTCTACAACAATATCCTGCGTTTTAATGCTTTGATGTTCTCCATCACGAATCACAGTGCATAAAGGCTCGATAAATTCTTTTAATTTGGCTAAAGCATTTTGGCTTCTTCTCTCCTGATAAAGCGATATGGCCATTATCAATAAAATGGAAATCAATAGAAATAAACCATCACTATACTGTTTATTAATAAAATATATTCCTGAGGCAGCAAACAGCAATAATACCATTGGTTCTGCAAAAACATTTTTGAAGAAAGCCAAAAATCGATTTTCTATTTTATAGAAATACTTATTGGTACCGAATTTCTTTCTGGATTCAGTAACCTCTTCAAAACTTAGTCCGTTTAATTCCTGCTTGTTTAACTCCATGTAATTTCTACTAAATAAAAGCGTAATTGCTTCTATAAAAATAAAGCATCGCTTTAAACTTAAGGCTAACAAATATCATCTTTTCAGTTTCATTTTACGATTTGAAACCAATTTATCCATTTTATTTGCGTTTCTAATTTTATTTAAAAATATAATAAAAAAAAACGCCATTACTGGCGTCTTTTTAAAATTGCTATTTTCAGCTGGATTATTTTTTCAAGTCAAATCTGTCTAGATTCATAACTTTAGTCCATGCTGCAATAAAATCATGTACAAATTTTTCGTGTGCATCTGCAGCAGCATATACTTCTGCAATTGCTCTCAATTCTGAGTTTGAACCAAAAACAAGATCAGCACGTGTTCCTATCCATTTTGGCTGCCCAGTGCTTCTGTCGTTTCCTGCATAAAGCTCTTGATCATTAGAAACTGATTGCCATTTTGTATTCATATCCAATAAATTGACAAAAAAATCATTGGTTAAATGCCCCGGTCTATTGGTAAAGACACCATTTTTACTACCATCAGCATTAATATCCAAAACGCGAAGACCACCTAAAAGAACTGTTAATTCTGGAGCAGTAAGGGTCAATAAATGCGCTTTGTCTATTAGAAGTTCTTCTGTCAAAACAGCTGATTTTGTCTTTCTATAATTTCTAAAACCATCAGCTTTTGGTTCTAAATATCCAAAAGATTCCACATCTGTCTGCTCTGCTGACGCATCCATACGGCCAGGTGAAAAAGGTACAGTGGCTGATGATCCTGCATTTTTTGCTGCTTTCTCAACTGCAGCAGATCCTCCTAGCACTATCAAATCGGCCAATGAAACTTTTTTACCCTCATTTGCATCATTAAATTCTTTTTGAATCGCTTCTAATTTATCTAAAACCAGTTTAAGCCCCGCTGGATTATTTACTTCCCAGTCCTTTTGTGGCGCTAGTCTAATGCGACCACCATTTGCTCCACCGCGTTTATCAGAACCTCTAAAAGTAGAAGCCGATGCCCAAGCTGTCGAAATAAGTTGAGACGAACTTAATCCCGAATTAAGTATTTTTTCTTTCAATTGTGCTACATCTTGATCATTTACCAATGTATGGTTTACTTCTGGAATTGGATCTTGCCACAATAATTCTTCTGCAGGAACTTCAGAACCTAGATATAAGGCACGTGGCCCCATATCACGATGTGTTAATTTATACCATGCTCTAGCAAAAGCATCTGCAAATTCGTCAGGATTTTCTAAAAAACGACGTGATATTTTCTCGTAAGCTGGGTCTAATCTTAATGATAAATCTGTAGTTAACATGGTTGGAAGGTGCTTTTTATTGGCATCAAAAGCATCAGGAATAATCGCTTCTGCATTTTTTGCTACCCATTGATGTGCACCTGCCGGACTTTTTGAAAGTTCCCATTCAAAAGCAAATAAATTCTCGAAAAAGTTATTGCTCCATTTTGTTGGAGTTGTTGTCCAAGTAACTTCAAGTCCGCTTGTAATGGCATCGCCAGCTTTTCCCGAACCATAACTGTTGTGCCATCCAAATCCTTGCGATTCTAAACCTGCCGCTTCAGGTTCAGCTCCCACATGATCTGATGAAGCTGCTCCATGAGTTTTACCAAAAGTATGTCCTCCAGCAATTAGCGCTACCGTTTCTTCATCATTCATTGCCATTCGTCCAAAAGTATCTCTAATATCTTTGGCTGCCGCTATAGGATCAGGATTTCCGTCTGGCCCTTCTGGATTTACATATATAAGTCCCATTTGCACTGCTGCAAGTGGTTTTTCAAGATTTCTACTATGAATTTGTCCATCTGCATCGTCATCGGATGAAACCACACCATGATCTTTAGGAACACCTTCAGAACCGTCTTTATAGCGTTCGTCACCACCTAGCCATGTAGTTTCAGATCCCCAATACACAGATTCATCGGCTTCCCAAACATCGGCGCGTCCTCCAGCAAAACCAAATGTTTTAAAGCCCATCGATTCTAATGCTACGTTTCCTGTTAAGATCAATAAATCTGCCCAAGAAATTTTTTGTCCGTATTTTTGTTTAATTGGCCAAAGCAATCTTCTCGCTTTGTCAAGGCTTACATTATCAGGCCAACTATTTAGAGGCGCAAATCGCTGCTGGCCCGCTCCTGCACCACCTCGTCCATCATGAACTCTATAAGTACCAGCACTGTGCCAAGCCATTCTTATGAAAAGCCCTCCATAGTGACCAAAATCAGCAGGCCACCAATCTTGTGAATCAGTCATTAGAGCATGTAAATCTTTTTTTACTGCCTCAAGATCCAAACTTTTAAAAGCTTCTGCATAATTAAAATCTTTATCCAGCGGATCTGACAATGCTGAATTTTGTCTCAAGATATTTACCTTTAACTGTTTAGGCCACCAGTCACGATTTTTCGTACCTGCTGCGGCTTGCTTGTCCATGCTCCCATTATGAAAAGGGCATTTGCTGATGTCATTTGATTGATTGTCCATAGTTGAAATATTTTATTTTTGACTAAATTACAAACTAATGAAAGAGAAAATTCCGACAGTGAATCATAAATAACACTTACGGAATAGATGAAATCTATTTTAATAATCACAACAACTGATAATCCTTATGATGCTTTTAAAAAACTATTAAAGCCTACTCTAGTAAAAGCTTTTACAGTAATAGTCCTATAAATTTAATTAAAAATAAATCAATTTATTTTAATCTAATATAAAATGATTTGAAAATTAATGCATTAGACAATAAAGAAGCCTATTTCAGAAGAAATAGGCTTTTAAATTTTTTAAGGCTATATGTTTTTACCAATCTCTATTCGAAATTAGTTCTTCCTCATCTGCCTTAAAACCATAAGATTTAGAAATAAACTCAAAATCGAGTGCGATTACTTCTCTTGCTACTGTTTCAATTTCGCTCTCATTTTGATAGAAATCCTCTTGTAGATCATTAATTTTTCCAGTCGCAGTATGAGACAATTCATATAATTGTTCAAGATTCTTGGGTTTACTTTTTTCTATATTGAAGCAAAATTCCAACAAAACTGCTTTTACCTTATCAACAGATTTTTTCGGAAAATAAGAATCATTATACATTCCTTCCAAAATTCTATATTTCCTAACCTTTTCATTTTTTAAGTCCTCTTGCCTTAGATCTGAAAAGTTATTTTTTTTCATACAACTAATAAAAATTAAAGTAATTACTATCAATAAAAAGTATTTCATGTTTAAAAAAAATGAGTATTAAAATTTGTACTGTGAATATTTATAACTAGCTCCCCAAATATATTCAAAAAACAGCTACGAGTTTTTACTTCCAAAATAAGCTGATTTATATAGTAAATACGTACGCTGTATTTCTGTGTACGTAAAAACGTACTTTATTACTCCTCGTATACATTATTAATAATCAACTTTACACTTTCGGTATCAAATACTAATCTACTATCTATTTACTAACTATTAGTTTACTAACCTTAAAATTTAAAAAATGAAGAAAATCTTAAAATTAACTTCGATGCTGGCAATTGCAGCAGTAGTATTTTATTCCTGCGAAAAGGAACAAGAACCAGAAACGCCTCAAACTGCTAAAAAAGAAATACCACAAGCGGCTAGCAAAGATACACTCTCTGCTAATAACGTTTTAGAAGGCAGCACCACAGCAAAAGGAACAGCTGGCGCAAGAACAATTACATTACAAACCAACACCTTATCTTGCCCTGGCGGATTATGCACCTCTTATGGCGTTTGGTCTACAGGCGTTTATACGGTTTGGTTTCAAATGAAATTCAATAACGGATTTTATTGGAGCCGAGGCGGTAAATGTGGATACGGTATTTTAATTGGTGACCAAAATACAGGAGGCGATGCAGCTTGGGACGGCAACGGAGGTAGTGCTAGATTTATGTGGTATTGCCCCAACGGATCTAGTACTGCTAAAGGAAGTGGCGCTTACTTGCAACCTTATGTTTATTATAGAGATCAGCCGGGACAATATGGTAATGACTTCGGAAAAAAATATTACATCCAAGAAGGTGTTACGTACAACTGCCAAATATCCGTGAAATTAAACACAGGTTCGAATACGGACGGATACGTAAAATACTATGTTAACGGTACCGAGATTTTAAACGAAAAAATTCGTTGGGTAACTAACGATGCTAAGCGAAATGTGAATGCAGTAAGTTTACATACTTTCCGTGGCGGAAGTCAAGAGTATTGGAAAGCTCCTGTAACAAGTTCGATCTACTATCCTAGTGCATCTTGGGATGCACTGTAGTGTTTAACACACTTTAAAAAACATTTGAACCGAAAAAACAAACCCTACAACTTCGATGTTATGCTTTATAATATCGAAGTTGTTTTAGTTTAAAAACTTCTTATAATTGCTTTTTAAAGCAAATGCTTGTTGCTATTCCGGCATATTGTCCATAATTTTCAGTAACAGCATATGTTTTAGTATATAATGCGACAGCTTCTATTTGTACGTTACTGGTTTCTAAAACCGCAGATGTATAACCTAATTCTTTAGCCCAATTTTCAAGTTCGCGTAAAATTTGAGAAGCTACACGTCTTCCTCTGTATTCCTCTGAAACAAACATACGTTTTACCTCAACAGAATTGCTATCAAATTGCTTTATAGCACCACAACCCACTGCACTATCATTGATATAAGCTATTATAACATGTTTAATAGCATCGACCTTATTAAATTGATTGAAATATTCCTGCATATCGCCATTTCGGCTTGCTAAGTTTGCATCTAGTTTTACAATTAAGCTGGCGAAATCTGCATTTTGAGAATTGGTTCTTACAAGCTTCAAATCTTCTGTATAGCCGTAAATTTTCATATCTGTCAGCTCTTCTTCTCTTTTTTTGTAATCCTTCTTTAAAAGTCCTTCATTGGCAAATCCAGAACGTTCGGCAACTTTTATACTTGCGGTGTTTTCTTCTGCAATTTTCATGAAAAGTCTATTGAACTTCTTGTTTGCAAAACACCAATTTTTAAACGCATTTAAAGCTTCAACGGCATAATTATTTCCATTAAATTTTTTAAAAATAAAATAAGCCAATTCGCCTTTTGGAACTCTCCAATCGATTTCTCTAACCGAAATATGACCTATAAGTTCATTATTTTCTTGTAAAAATATGCCGCAAGCATAGCTTTTGTTTTCTTGCCAATCTTTTTCTTTCTGCTCCAAATATTTCTTAGTCGATTCTAAGCTATCATTCACTTTTATCATGTTAGCGAAGTAGTCAAACAAATGCTCTCGATTATCGGCAAGACTTTTAAAAAAGGACTCTGAATCTTCTAGATTATACGGTCTTATTAATAGGTTTTGGGTCGTTATCATTTTGTGTCTTTTGCAGTTGTGCTTTCGAAAAGTAAAACTAGATAAAAACCTAATGCATAAAAATGCTATTTTATTATTTGTTAATGCATTTTTTGCATTACGCATCTGTGTCTTTTCTATCGTTTTAAGATTAGTGATCAAAAAGTAATTATAAAAGCAAACGATGCGAATAGCAATTGACAACAGCACTATAACGTACCTAATAGATTTGATTTTATTAACTTTGCATCATGGAAGAAAAAACAATTCGCAGCGTTTCTGAGTTTAATAATGAACTTAAACTAAAAGGTTTTAAAGCTTTTCAAATAGAAGATGATAGTAATGCGACCCGTATTTATAGCAGAAAAGATTTCTTTAAAATATGCCTGACTACGGGACACAGTAAGATTCATTATGCTGACAAAAGCTTTGACCAGCAAGGAACTATATTGTTTTTCGGCAATCCGCATATACCCTATTCATGGGAAACAATTTCTACGACATATACAGGTTATACGATTTTATTTTCTGAGGAATTTTTAAAACAATCGGAACGGTCTGAAAGTCTTCATCAATCGCCTTTTTTTAAAATTGGCGGAACGCCTGTCCTTCACATTTCGGAAGAACAGAGATTGTTCCTAAATACTCTTTTTCAAAAGATGATTGAAGAACAAAAAAGTGATTATTCCTATAAAGATGAACTCATACGCAGCTATATACATTTAATCATTCATGAATCTTTAAAGTTGCAACCTTCTGAAAACAATAATGAAGGAAAAAACGGAACATCAAGAATTGCTTCTGTATTTCTTGAGTTGTTAGAAAGACAATTTCCTATCGAAAGTGCTGACAGCCCGCTTCGTATGACAACAGCAAAAGATTACGCCCAGAGCTTAAACATCCATGTCAACTACTTAAACCGAGCAGTTAAAGAAATTACAGGAAAGTCAACTACATCTCATATTACAGAAAGAATCACAGCAGAAGCAAAAGCATTGTTGCAGCATACAGACTGGAATATCGCAGAAATTGCATATGCACTTGGATTTGAGTATCCAACGTACTTTAATAACTTCTTTAAAAAACATACCGGAACTAATCCAAAATCACATAGAAAAACCGAGGTTTGATTTTCTTAATTTTTGGTTTGATATTCTTTAACGGCACCTAATGGTGCCGTTTTAATTTTGTAGCTGTAATATAAAACACTTTAAACAGATGAAAATAACAGCATTAGCAGCTATGTCTCTTTTAGTTATCGGGCAAGCTTTTTCACAAAACAAAGAATCAATTCCAAATAAAAAGAAGATGAACACAACAGAAGAACATTATACTTTTAAATTAAGCGATAAAGTAACGCGCCAAAAGGTAACTTTTAAAAATCGTTATGGCATTACACTTTCAGGCGATCTTTATCTTCCAAAAAACTCAGATAAAACATTACTTTCAGCACTAGCCATTAGCGGTCCTTTCGGTGCAGTTAAAGAACAATCATCAGGTTTATACGCAAACCAAATGGCAGAGCGCGGATTTGCAGCATTGGCTTTCGATCCTTCTTATACAGGAGAAAGCAGTGGCGAACCTCGTAATGTAGCTTCTCCTGATATAAATACAGAAGATTTTAGCGCTGCGGTTGACTTTTTGGGTCTTCAAAAAAATATCAACAGAGAAAAAATCGGCATTATAGGCATCTGCGGATTTGGAGGTTTTGCCCTAAATGCTTCAGCAGCCGACAAACGCATTAAAGCCGTTGCCACAACAAGTATGTATGATATGACTAGAGTGATGTCTAAAGGTTATAATGATATCGTAACTGCTGAACAGCGCGCAAAAACTCTTGAACAATTGGGACAACAGCGTTGGAAAGACGCAGAAAGTGGAACTTATGCTCCATCTGCAAACAATCTTCCGCAAAAACTTACTGGCAGCGAACCTCAATTTGTAAAAGAATATTTTGATTACTATAAAACACCGAGAGGTTTTCATGCTCGTTCAATTAATTCTAATGCATCTTGGACTTCAACTATGCCTATTTCTTTTATGAATATGACAATTATGTCTTACATTAAAGAAATTAGCCCAAGACCTTTATTGATTATCGCGGGAGAAAATGCACATTCAAGATATTTTAGCGAAGATGCTTTTAAAGCTGCGGCTGAGCCTAAAGAACTTATGATTATACCAAATGCCGTACATGTTGATTTATACGACAGATTGGATAAAATTCCGTTTGAAAAGCTACGGTCTTTTTTTCTGGATAATTTGAAATAATAGTTGTTTTATGAATTCAGACAAAAATAAAAAAGACATTTTTGAGCGACTTCTAAAAGGTGAGATAATAGCACCACAAGACCCGCAAATTCATCGCCTTCAGGAAGCCTCATATACAACAAAACAGCTATTGGTAAAAATGAATAACTCTAGTGACCCTTCGGAAATTAGAGCTATATTAGGCGAAATTACAGACAGTACTATTCACGAAAGCACTTCAGTGTTTACTCCTTCTTACATTAACTATGGTAAAAATATAAAAATAGGAAAAAACGTTTTTATCAATTTCAATTGCACGCTTCTAGATTTGGGAGGAATCATTATTGAAGATAATGTTTTAATAGCGCCGAATGTAAGTCTGCTATCTGAAGCACATCCTTTAGAACCAGAAAACAGACAATCACTTGTACCAGGCTTGGTACACATTAAGAAAAATGCTTGGATTGGAGCAAATGCAACAATTCTTCCGGGTGTTACAATAGGAGAAAATTCTATTGTTGCTTCGGGTGCAGTCGTGACAAAAGACGTTCCTGATACTACCATCGTTGGAGGTATACCTGCAAAACCTATTAAAAGCCTTTAGTTAAATAAAATATAAGACTTTAGCAGCAAACAGAAATCAAATGAAAAAAATAATCCTTATATTCATAGTACTTTTAAATGCATGTAATTCTAAAAAAAATAGTATGAGTTCAACAGAAATATTTCCAAAAGGAGAACCGGTTCCTACAGATTGGTTTACAGGCAATGCTTTTTTGAAGCCTTTAATTGCAAGAGATAAAAATAATGAATTTTCAGCGGGAAGCGTAACTTTCGAACCTGGCGCGAGAACAAACTGGCATACACATCCAAAAGGGCAAGTTCTTCTGGTTATTGAAGGGCAAGGACTTTATCAAGAAAAAGGTAAACCTGCTCAGACAATTCAAAAAGGTGACGTTGTAAATATTCCAGAAAATGTAGAACATTGGCATGGTGCTAGTGCAACGACTAAAATGGTGCATGTGGCCATCACTAATTTTAAAGAAGATACTCAAGTAACTTGGCTGAATCCTGTTACCGATGAAGAGTATCAGGCTGCAAACGAAAAATAATCTCAAAAAAAGCAAACCCGACAGGTTTTAGAAACCTGTCGGGTTTAAATCGTAATCTTAAATCAAAACTTATCGCCAGCCCAATGCAGGCGCAACATGTTCTAAAATAGAAGACAAAATATGAACATTGTACTCTACACCAATCGTATTCGGAATAGTTAGTAATAGAGTATCTGCTTCTTGAATCGCTTCGTCTTGGGCCAATTGTTCTATCAATTTATCAGGTTCTGCGGCATAGCTTTTACCAAATATCGCTCTTTTGTCTTGTTCAATATAACCAAAACTGTCATCACCTTTTGCTTGTGCGCCAAAGTAATATCGATCTTGCTCATTGGTTATAGCAAAAATCGAACGGCTTACCGAAACTCTTGCTTCACGCTGATGTCCCGCTTTTTTCCAAGCTTCTTTGTACAATCTAATTTGTTCGGCTTGCTGCACGTGAAAAGGTTTTCCGTTTTCATCATACTTAAGCGTAGAACTTTGAAGATGCATTCCGTTTTCTGCAGCCCAAATAGCCGTTGCGTTAGATGCAGCTCCCCACCAGATTCTTTCCCTTAATCCTTCAGAATGCGGCTCGATACGCAACAATCCAGGCGGATTCGGAAACATCGAATACGGATTGGGTTCTGCGAATCCTTCTCCATTCAGTTTATCCAAAAATTCTAAGGCTTTCTTTCGGCCCATGTCAGCATCGGTTTCTCCTTGTTCTGGTTCATATCCAAAATAACTCCAACCATCTATAACTTGTTCTGGTGATCCTCTACTTATTCCCAATTGCAAACGACCTTCCGATATTAAATCGGCAGATCCAGCATCTTCTACCATGTACAATGGGTTTTCATAACGCATATCGATTACGCCCGTTCCAATCTCAATTTTACTTGTCTTCGCTCCTATAGCCGAAAGCAACGGAAATGGCGATGCCAATTGCTGTGCAAAATGATGCACGCGAAAATAAGCGCCATCTACTCCTATTTCTTCAGCAGCAACTGCTAAATCTATAGATTGCAACAATGTATCTGCCGCCGTACGAGTTTTATATGATGGATGATTTGCCCAATGCCCAAATGATAAAAATCCTATTTTCTTCATAATGGCTTTATTTTTTTATTCTCTCAAATATACGCATCATTACCGACTAAAACTATACTTTCTGTTTTAAGAAAATTTAAAAAAGAACACACCTCATTATTCAAAAATATTTCATGCTATTTAGTATATTTAGCCACTACTTGCAATAAAACTAATAATGAAGGAGCAGTTTAGACAACACATCGAAAAGATATCACCAGTAAGTGATGCCGCTTTTGATTATGTATATTCTTTTTTTAAACCCAAAAAAATTAGAAAGAATAGCATTATTATAAGCAGTGGCGATTTGGTTTCTCATGAATATTGGGTATTTAAAGGCTGTTTGAAAGCTTCATATATTTTGGAAGATGGAAAAGAAAAGATCATCAGGTTTGCTGTTGAAGATTGGTGGGTTAGCGATTACGATGCTTATTTCAAAAATAATCCTGCAACGTTAAGCATACAAGCGCTTGAAGATTGTGAAGTACTTGCTCTTTCTTTTCAAGATCGAGAAAAGCTTTGCAAAGAATTTCCTGAAATTAGCTATTTCTTTAGAAAAAAGATTGAAGCCGCCTATTCTGCTTTTCAGCGTCGATTGGTTTCTATGCTGTCTAATGATGCCAAAGAACATTATGAAATCTTTGTACAGCAATACCCAATGCTAATAGAACGTCTGCCGAAATCTATTATAGCTTCTTATCTTGGAATTACGCGGGAAACATTGAGCAGAATTTCTAATGCTGCGTTGTGATTTACATCACGCGCATCTTGTGATCTGCATCATTTGAATTCATGAATTTTATCCAAACCTTTGTGTTTTATTTTTAATACCGAATAAACATGAAGAAAAAAATTCTTTTCGTACTTACGAGTCATGGAGAACTTGGCAATACAGGAAAAACTACAGGATATCATCTACAAGAACTTTCACATCCGTGGAAAGTTTTGACAGATGCTGGTTACGAAATAGATTTTGTAAGCCCAAAAGGCGGAGAACCACCAGTTGACTTTTTTGATTTGAGTGAACCGACCAATAAAGAATTTTGGGAAAATGAAACATACAAACAAAAACGAGAAAACACGTTTGTGCCTTCTGAAATTAAGACAGAAGATTACACAGCGGTTTATTATGTAGGTGGACACGGAACGGTTTACGATTTGCCTGATCACACAGAATTACAAGAAATAACTCGAAAAATCTACGAGAACAATGGTGTCGTAGGTGCAGTTTGCCACGGACCTTCGGGCTTGGTAAATATCAAATTAAGCAACGGCCAATATTTGGTTGCGGATAAAAAGGTTAATTCTTTTACTAATGAAGAAGAAAGAGAAATGCAGCTTGAAAATGAAGTACCCTTTCTTATTGAAACCACAATGATCGAACGCGGCGCTAAATGGGAAGGTTCCGGCAAATGGCAACCACATGTTACTGCTGATCAAAGATTGGTTACAGGACAAAATCCGTTTTCTGCAAAAGGTGTTGGAGAAGCTATTTTAAACGAATTACAAAAATTGTAATACAAAATCATGAACCAATCTAAAGCAACCGCCATCGGGTTCTGTGCAATTCTACTTTGGAGTTCAATCGTAGGATTAATCAAAGAAGTAAGCCATTCTTTTGGAGCAACTATGGGCGCAGCACTAATTTACACCGTAGCATCTCTGTTTTTACTATTAAGCATAAAATGGACACCGCTTTCCAAATTCCCAAAAAAGTATCTTATTTTCGGATCGTTACTGATGGTCTCTTACGAATTATGTCTGGCCTTGTCTATTGGCTATTCTGAAAACAGCGTTCAAGCTATTGAGGTGGGAATGGTTAATTATCTTTGGCCCACGTTTACGATGATTGCCACGGTCCTTTTTACTTCAAAAAAGGCAAATTGGCTCATTATTCCGGGAATTATTATTTCAATGTTGGGCATCGTATGGGTTTTAGGCGGAGATAAAGGTTTTAATGTATCAGAAATGATGGCTCATATACAGTCAAATCCTTTAAGCTACGGACTCGCTTTTCTGGGCGCTTTATTGTGGGCTGGATATTGTGTTGTTACGATTCGTCTTTCTAATGGCGCAAATGGAATCATTTTATTTTTTATGATCGTGGCTATTGTGTTGTGGATTAAATATGTATTGCTATACGATCAGTCTGAAATTAATGTGAGTTTTCCATCCATTATTTACTTGATTCTTGCGGGTGCCGCTATGGGATTTGGTTACGCGGCTTGGAATATTGGAATTCTGCACGGAAATGTTACCACTCTAGCTGGAGCTTCCTACTTCACACCTGTTTTATCGTCGATGCTTTCTTCGCTTCTGCTTTCTGCTGCTCTAGGCTTGTCTTTTTGGCAGGGCGCTTTAATGGTTTGCTTAGGATCTATTTTATGTTGGCTTTCGACCAAGAAATTCAAAAAATAAAAAGAGCTGTCAATTATTTGACAGCTCTTTACACTTTACCATTCCAAGAAAAATATAAAATTATCTAGGATCTACGCTTAAAGGAGGAAGATTCGTTTTCTTCTCATTCATCATTTTTTTCACCTGTTCAATATTTCTATAACGCTCTATCTGCATTTCTCCTGTAAAAGTCTCACTTTGCGGTGCTCTTGGAGGTACTTTAGCGTACGTCTTCATCAAATCAGCAATTGCCTCATTAAAGATTATGGCTGTCCATGTTTTCTCTGTCCAGCTATTCATAAACAAATCGTAACGTTCCTGCGGATCTTGCCAAAGATTATAAATAGCTGGTATTGTAGCTACGTAAGTTTCATCGCCTCTCCATCCAAGCTGTTGGCCAGGCATATCGCTTCCTGCAATAGCACCATTATCTCCTCGAGTATTAAAGACTGCTTTAAATTTTCCTATACGAACTGCTCCAGGCGATAATTCTGCTTCTGTAAAATAAAACCATCTGTCTCTAAGTGGTGTTCCTTTTTTAAATAAAACATTAGACATATCATAACTGTCAAACACCATGTCTACTCCCGCTCTATCTTTTTTAGGAAGTTCTACACCGGCAAGACTAGCAAATGTTGCCATTAGATCAAGTCCACCTACAATATCGTGGCTTTCACTTCCTGCTTCAATTTGTCCTGGCCACCAAGCAATAGCTGGCACGCGGCTACCACCTTCTCTATCTGTTCCCTTACTTCCTCTAAAAGGCGTATATCCAGAATCAGGATGCACATCTTGCCAAGCTCCATTATCTACAGTATAGATAACGATAGTATTATCGGCAATACCCAAAGAACGAATCTTATCCATGATACGGCCTACATTGTAATCCATCTCTACTACAGCATCAGAGTATTTGCTTTTTCCTGGAGATTTCCCTGCAAATTGTTTAGAAGGAAGGTTGGGCTGATGATTTTTAGCAAAGTTGATGCACATAAAGAATGGATCTTTGCTTTTTCCATATTCATCAAGTTGCTTCAAATTATTATCAACCATCATCATATCCAATTCCGCTATATTTTCTTCTGTAACTTTACTAATCTCACGTGCTTTTCCACCTGCTTCCCCTTCAAGCACACCAGTAGTCACTTTTTTGAACAATGCTAACATTTCTGGCGACATTTCTGGATTCCAAGATTCGAATGCGTAAGTATATGCATTTAAATGATACAGCACCACATTCTGCATCTTGTCAAAACCATGTGCTATAGGCATAGCATAATCTGCCTCACCAAGGTGCCATTTCCCCGAAAAATATGTTTTGTAATTTGCCTTTTTAAGTACAGAAGCCAACGTCCATTCTTCTTTTGGCAATCCGCCTCCTTGTCCTTGAAAAGCAACAGTAGTCATACCACTACGATTCGGAATACGTCCTGTAAGCATCGCTGCTCTTCCTGGAGTACAGCTTGGCTGTCCGTAAAACGACCAGAACTGCATACCTTCTTTTGCCATTCTATCTAGATTAGGTGTTGGCATTCCACGTCCAACTCCTCCACCATAAACCCCTAAATCTCCCCAGCCTGTATCATCTGAAATAACCATAATGATGTTAGGCTTCTTTTTTGTTTGAGCTTCAATATTGCCGAACGTCAATAAGGTTAAGCCACTTAAAAGTACTGCTAGAGCATGTTTTTTCATAATTTGTAATTTTAGGATTGCTATTCTATACTAAAATTAGATTTTTGCCTATAAAAGCTGCTATATCTTTACTTATATGATGTTTCATCTTGTAATATGCAACCAATTAACTTAAAATGAAACGGTAGTGCAACCTCCAATTAATCAAATCAGCTCTAAATCGATAAAAGAATTGGCATTTATCAAAATGGTAGTTTATATAGCTAATTTGGTAGAAGTTTAATTTTAGATGCACTATAACTTTGCCTTTATAATCTTAAAACAACAAATTATGAGCAAAGCATTAATTGTAATAGACATACAAAATGATTATTTCGAAAATGGAGCAATGGAACTTGTGGGTTCTTTAGAAGCAAGCGAAAATGCAAAGAAAATTATAGCCGATTTTCGAGATAAAAATCTACCAGTTGTTCACGTTCAGCATATATCTGTTGCATCTGGTTCATTTTTCTTCCTACCTGAAACTGAAGGAGTCAAAATCCATGAAAATGTACAACCGCTTGATTCGGAGAAATTAATTCTAAAAAATTATCCAAACAGTTTTAGAAATACTGAACTTTTAGAATATCTGAAATCAAACAACATAACAGAATTAGTCTTTACTGGAATGATGACGCATATGTGCATAGATGCAACGGTAAGAGCCGCAAAAGATTTTGAATTCGATTGTACCGTAATTGGTGATGCCTGTGCTACAAGAGATTTAGAAATAAACGGAACTACAGTAAAAGCTGCCGATGTACAAACTTCATTTTTATCTGCATTGAGTTTTTTCTATGCTTCAGTCATAAATACTAAGGATTATCTTTCTGCTTAAAAATCCGCAAACGATAAGCAATTCACGCTTACTAATTTTCATTAAATTTGCTCTATTGTCCTTTCATTTAGAGCGCAGGAAAAGTGCATTTGCCTGAAATGGCAAGTGCTTCCTTGTTTATAAAAAATCTACAAATAGTATAATTTTGGAAACAATTAAATTTCACAAATCCGAATGTGGTGTCGATATTCTGCTCAATGTTTTAAATGGCAAAGATGCAAGGGCTAGTTACCGGAATAAAGAAACCTTCAATACTGATTTTTTTGAAATTCTGCTTTTCAAGAAAGCCTCTGGTGCAGTTATACTAAATCAGAAAAAAATTGCAATTACAGATAATACTGTGATATTTATTTCTCCGTATCAAAAAAGAAAATGGGAATTAGATTCTGATGATTTTGATTTTACCATATTGGCCTTTCAAGAAGACTTTCTAAATGATTTTTTCTCCGACAAGCTCTTTACGTATCGTTTGCTTTATTTTTATCAGCTAAATCATCCTTTGAGCATTCAAATTAGCAAACAAGAAATGCAGAAAGCTTGCGATATTCTTACCGAAATTAAAACAGAGCTCGTAAACAGGCATCCCGATAGCATTCATATTGTGCGTTCTCTTACTTATTATCTTCTGTTAAAATTCAATAGAGAATATGCTTCTATAAATAAACTGCCCATGCATAAACCTGAGAATAATTATGCCTATCAATACAAACAGCTATTAGAACTTTACATTAAAGACAAAAAACGAATTGATGATTACGCTTTTTTATTAGGCATAAGCCGTATTACAATTAATTCTGCTGTTAAAAAGCAGTTTAATGTCACTGCAACACATCTTTTGAAACAAAGATTGCTGTTTGAAATTAAAAATGATCTTATCCATTCGGGAAAAAATGTTTCGGAAATCGCCGATGATCTCCATTTTTCAGAACCGGGTCATTTAATGCGTTTTTTTAAAATACAAACTGGCATGACGACTTCAGAATTTTTGGCCGATTATCAAAATGGCATATTTTAACTTTAGTAAATGTTTTTTTTGCAAAAAAAGAGCCGCCAATAACTGACAGCTCTTTTTTTTTCAAAATAAATTCTATTAAAGAAGTTTTTTATTTTTCACTATAAACAACACCTTCATAACAAGCATTGTAGATTTCTTTTAATTCCTCAACAGTAGGTTTTCTTGGATTAAAACCTGTACAAGGATCTAAGAATGCATTGTTAGCAATAAAATCAAGGTTTTTATCCCAGTCTTCTCTTGAGATTCCGAATTCTTTAATCGCAGCTTGATTGTTTACATCGGCTCTTAAAGCTTCAATTGCTTGCGCTAAATCTTCAGCAGTTTCTTTTCCGATTACTTTTGCTAAATCTGGAAAACGGTTGCTTTCTTTTGAGTTATAACGAATAACGTTTGGTAAAAAGATCGCATTAGAAGCACCATGAGGAATTCCGTATAACGCTCCTACTTGGTGAGATAAAGAGTGAACAATTCCCAACCACGCATTATTAAAAGCCAATCCAGCCATGAAAGAAGCGTCGTGCATATTCTGACGCGCCTGAATATTTGACGGATTCTGAACGGCTTCTTTTAAGTTATCAAAAACAATTTCTAAACCTCCTTTAGAAAGTACATCTGCATAATTATTTTCAATGTTAGACACATAAGCCTCAACACAATGCGTTAAGGCATCTAAACCTGTATTTGAAGTTACGTGCGCTGGCATAGAAGCACAGATTTCACCATCAACAATGGCAATATCTGGAGTCAATTCGTATGAAACGATTGGATACTTAACTCCTTTATCACGATCTGTAATAACTGCTAAACCTGTAGTTTCTGTACCTGTTCCGCTAGTAGATGGAATTGCAATAAACTTTGCTTTTTTACGTAAAACTGGAACATTGAAAGGTTTGATCATAGCTTCAAAATCCGCATCTGGATATTCATAGAAAACCCACATCATTTTTGCAGCATCAATTGCAGAACATCCGCCTAAACCAATAATCCAATCTGGTTCAAAGCTTTTCATTACTTCTGCTCCTTTAAAACAAGTTGCAGATGATGGATCTTCTTCTACACCTTCAAAAATTTTAGTTTCGATTCCTGCTTCTTTTAGATATGCCGCCGCTTTATCCAAAGAACCGCTATTTTTCATAGAACTTCCACCTGTAACGATTACGGCTTTAGTTCCTTTAATATTTTTTAATTCCTCAAGACTTCCCGCACCGTGGAAAACTTCTCCTGCAATAAATAACTTGCTCATTTTTATACGCTGTTTTTATGTTTAAATACAGATACAAAAGTATTTCAGACATTACGGGCGGTGTTATACAATCGAGTCTATTTGATATAAATTTGAGCCAGTTCTTTTTGAAGTTCCGTTGGCGTTTCGTCCAGTTTGCTTTTTACAAATTTGTTCAATGCGGAAGGGGAACTAAATCCGAGTTCTAGCGAAATTTGTTTATGCGAAAAATCAGAAAACATCAAAAGCCTTTTTATTTCCTTAAGTATTCGGTTATGAATGGCATTTATTGCCGTTTCACCGCAATGTTTCTTGGTAATACTGTTTAGTTTTTTGGTTGTAATAGCCAAATTCGAAGCATAATATTGAACTCTTCGCTCATTTTTATACCTTTCGTTAAGCATCTTCTTGAAACGAATATAAAGCGCCTTATCACTTTCATGCTGAAAAACCGGATGCTGACCATGAACCGATTCTATTAGTCCTAAGAGCAGAATCTTAATATAAAATCTTCCCTGTTCTTTTCGAATCAAACTCGGATCTGAATAAATATTTTCGATAAACGAAACCATCGATTTTGCATGTTCCAATTCTGACGGAGATAAGAAAATGCATTTCAAATGCGAAGAAAGATTCACGTTATAAGAAAGCAGTTCGTTCTTCAAAATATCAGAACAAAACAGCACTTCTTCAAATAAAATGATCTTTCCTGATAATTCAGAAGACAACAAGGAAAGAGACGAAATCTGATCTGGAAAAATCATGGAGATTTTACCCGCTTTCAAATGAATAATCTCTTCTTCTAAATGAAGCTGAATCTCTCCAGATTCGACCATTAGAATACAAAAATGATCTTTTTTATGCGGTTCTAAATAGTTTTCTAAATTCTCTTTGTTGAGATTGTAAACTCGAAAAGAAAGACTCTCATCCTCTCTTTTCGCAATATTTTGTTTTATTTCAAGCCTTTTCAAACGAATGGAGTTTTTATTTTTTGCATGAATCTTAATAAACAATTCTGATCGAATTTTGCAGATCGTTTTTCTAAAACAAATCGAAAAACGTTACTAAGACATGTAGATGCAGTTGGGAATAATCTAAAGTGCAAGTTTACGCAAATAAAAAGTGAAAAGCTAAACGTGAAATGTGAAAATGCAACATTTCACTTTTCACCATTTACTGTTCACAATTAACTCTTCTTCGCTGGCACATTTCTTGAAAAATATTTTCTAATTATTAACTGATTTAAAACTATTTACCATGAAAATTACGTATTACGGACATTCGTGTTTTTCTGTTTATGCTGGCGGAAAACATATTCTTTTTGATCCTTTTATTACTCCCAACGAATTAGCAAAAGAAGTTGATGTTGACGCCATAAAAGCAGATTACATTTTTATTTCTCATGCGCATTACGACCATATTCTAGATATAGAACGAATTGCAAAAAACACTGGTGCAAAAGTGCTCGGAAATTTTGAAATCTATAATTGGCTTTTGAAAAACGGAATCGAAAATGCACACCCAATCAACCCTGGCGGTAAATTCAGCTTTGATTTCGGAACTGTAAAATGTGTCATAGCCCAACATCCCAGCAGTTTTATAGATGGTTCTTATGGTGGAATTGCTTGCGGTTTTGTCTTGACAACATCAGATGGAAATTTCTATTACAGCGGCGATACGGCCTTGACATTAGATATGCAGCTTATCCCGAAATTTACCAAATTGGACTTTGCTGTTTTCCCTATTGGCGATGGACTTACTATGGGAGTCGAAGAAGCTATCGAAGCCTCCAAACTAGTTGATATAAAGAAAATATTAGGAGTTCATTACGACACTTTCGGTTTTATTGTTATGGATCACCAAAAGGCTTTGGATGAGTTTAAGAATGCTTCTCTCGAATTGTTTCTGCCAAAAATAAACAGTACAATTGAAATCTAAATTGGTTGTTTTTCATTGCTATATTTCGCTAAAATGAAGGTTTTAGCGAAATATCAATACCAATTGCCTCCATCTTTAGATGGAGGTATAAAAAAATTATATAAAAAAGGCTTTAGCCAAAATTATAGAGATTAAGGTCGCAAAGAAAATAACGACTTTGCTTTACTTTAATTTGGCTAAAGCCTTCTTATTTATAATTTATAAAATCCCCTAGTTAAAACTAGGGGCAACTCATAGAGTCTTTTTGCACAGCATTTTAGCAGATTAAATCTACTCTAATCTGCATAAAATACTTTTAAAAACTAATATTTTCAGCAAATTGATTTTATATGTATTCCACAAAATTAATAATGTATTGTGCTGTAAGTTCTGGGTATTGATGTTGAGGTCCGTGGCCTGTTGCGGCATAAACAATCATTTGAACGTTTGTCATTTGATTGATGATCGGATACCAATTGTCTACTGCAAAACTTATGTCATGATCTCCAGAAATAATCAAAATTGGAGTTTTGGTCTTTTTAAGCTGTTCTCTAAAGTTCAAAGCATCTTCTCTAAAAGTATCTCCACCACCAAAATACAAATGAAAAACATCCATTGTAGAAGGAATTTTACTTACATCTATCTTTTTATGAATTCTATCGTGCGAAGCTTTTGCTGCCAATCGGCTTGATTCTGATTTTGGCTCAAAAAACAATACAATTTCATCATCAAAATTGTTTAATGGTTTTAGCGCAGCATCATAAAAAGCCTGCTCGATAGGAACTTCATTTTTCCCAGGCGGATTTGTCCCTACCAAAACCGCATGCGTTACAAGATTTGGATAAAGCAAAGCTGCCGTTTGCGCTACCAGACCGCCGTACGACCATCCTAAAACAATAATCGAATCTAATTTTAAAGCCTCTGCTAAATCCTTTACGTCTTTGGCAACGATCGTGATGTCTGGAGCAAGACTTCCTGTAGAAGAGCCAATTCCAGAATAATCAAATACAATAACATTGAATTTTTCTGCCATTGATGCCACAAACAACGGATCCCAAGTATCAAGCGTTCCTCTAAAACGGTTTACAAAAATTACTGCTTTTCCTTCGCCGTAAGAACGATAAGCAATTTTACGATCGCCTAAATCGGCAAAACGTGTCTCTGCGTCATAAATTTTTTCCATAATTATAATTTAAAGATTGAAATCAATATTCGTTTTTAAGAGGCAGACAAACATTAAACCAAAACACAGAAAGCTTATAATAAAGCATTTACAGCTCGTTATTGTTCTAGAAATTATGATATTTCAAGAATCAAATCTTCTTTTTAACGATATATAAATGATTCTCAAATCGAGTTCTAAAACAATGCTATTATAATCAATGCTTTACAAAAAAGGCATTCCTTTTGTTTTGAAAATCTGTATTACTTTTCTGAAATTAATCTTATAGCTTCAATCTTATGTATTTATCTGATAGAAAAACGATTATGTTTATTAGTGGAGCGTTTATCAGCCATGCGTGCTGGAAAGAATGGATTGTTTTTTTTGAAAATAAAGGTTATAAAACTGTCGCTCCGCCCTGGCTTTACAAAAATGAATTGGCTGTCAATTTAAGGAAAACGCATTCTGAATCTAAAATTCCTTTAATTCGCTTAAATAATTTATTGGATTATTATGCAGAAATCATTGACAAACTTCCAGAAAAACCAATTTTAATAGGTCATTCTTATGGAGGACTTCTAACTCAATTATTAATGCAAAAAGAATTGGGTTCTCACGGAATCTGCATTAATTCTATTCCGCCAGGCAATCTTATGCATTTTAATTTTCCGTTTTATAAAGCAGTCTGGAATCTTTCCGATTATTTTAGTTCTGCAAACAAGCCGTTCTTAATGCCTTTTAAGACATGGCAACACTATTTTGCGAACCAATTGTCATTTGAAGAACAAAAAGAAGCTTACGAAGCTTTATTGGTTCCCGAATCTAGATTAATCATGTGTGAAATTTATTCTAAAGCAGCTAAAATCGATTTCAAGAAAAAACACAATCCCCTTTTATTTCTATCGGGTTCAAAAGATGTTTTCGTTTCTCCTTCTTTAAATAATTTAAACTTCAAAAAATATAAAAATATCCATTCCATTACGTGCTATAAAGAATTTCAAGATTTTAATCATTTGAGTATAAATCACGAAAATTGGCAAACTATTGCTGACTTTATCGTCAGTTGGCTAAAGAAAATTTCTTAAATAATTCCTTTCTTTATTTCCAGTTTTTTAATCTTAGAATTTAAAGTCGAAGGATGAATGTCTAGAATTTCGGCTGCACCTCCAGCTCCAGAAATTTTTCCGTTGCATTTTTTAAGGATGTACAAAATATAATCCCTTTCATTTTCTAATATTGTTTTTATCGAAAATGATTCTTGTGCCGGCTCAGGATGCATTTTTGAAGACATGGAAAGTTCAATTTCTTTAATTGTATTTCCGTCAGTAAGTAATATAGCGCGTTGCATCACGTGTTCGAGTTCTCTGATATTTCCTGGCCAATTGTAATTCATAATCTGCTGTAAAGCAAAATCGGAAAGAATTGGCGCTTTTCTGCCCATTTTCTCACTATAAACGGCAATAAAATGATTGGCTAAATCTGTAATGTCTTCTTTTCTCTTTTTTAACGGCGGAACCATAATCGGAAAAACATGCAGACGATAATACAAATCCATTCTAAATCGTCCCGCAGCCACTTCTTCTTCTAGATTTTTATTGGTTGCCGCAATAACTCTGACATCAATTTTCATTGGTGAAGTGCCACCTACACGTTCAATTTCTCTTTCTTGTAAAACACGAAGCAGTTTAACTTGTAATTCTAGAGACATCTCTCCTATCTCATCTAAAAAAATCGTTCCTCCGTCTGCCAATTCAAATTTACCGATACGCCTATCCAACGCACCTGTAAAAGCACCTTTTTCATGTCCAAAAAGCAATGATTCGGCAAGATTTTCTGGAATAGCGCCACAATTTATAATAACCAAAGGCTTGTCTTTTCTCGGAGATAAAGCATGAATACTCTGCGCAATCTTTTCTTTTCCTGTTCCGCTTTCTCCTAAAACCAAAACCGAAGTATCAGAAGGCGAAACTTTTCGGATATAATTAAAAACTGTACCCATTTGAGAGCTATTGCCAATGATTCCTTCAAATCCTTCTTGTGCTTTTACGGGTTTTACGTTTTTAATTTCCGCTTTTTTAGAAGAAACATTTAAATCTTCTTTCGCATAAATTCTAGCAATAAATTGACAGAAAAGCGGTTCGAGTGAACTTAATATTCGCAAGTGTTCTTGAGAATACACATTCAGATTACGACTGTAAAAAGCAAAATGATAGCTCTGGATCGAGGCAATCGAAATTGGAAAAATCAAATAGGATTTAATGCCAAAATTGTGTGCAATTAAAGCTTTAATTGGCGCTTCTTGCAGGTTGTTAATCAATGCTTCTTCGCTATAAATAATAGGTTCTTTATCTACTTTTGATTTTATATACGTTTCATTGATTTCTTTTTCAGATACTCCCGCTATTTGCGAAAGTTTCTGCAAATTGATGATTTGATACTGGTCTAAGTTTCTACGCACAATTCCGAGATTATCGTAATGTGTTGAAGTAATAAAACCAGTTTCTAAATAATCAAAAGAAATGAAAGTTTGAACCGCTTTCGCGAAAGCCAATAATGCCTCTTCTTTCTTTAGATTTGAATTTATAATTTCTGTGATTGCTGCCTGCAGCTGAAACTGCTGCATTAACTGACTTTCTAAACTATATTGCTGACGATAAAATGCAATTTCAAGCGTTGTAAGCACATCTTGATCACGAAAAGGTTTTACAATAAACCCATATGGTTGAGTGGTTTTAGCCTGATCTAATACAGTTTTACTTGAATTGGCAGAAATAAATATGAAACCAATATACTTCTCCTTAAGAATATGTGCCAGTTCAATACCATTTCGGCTTCCTTTGAGCATAATATCCAAAAATACCAAATCTGGTTTTTCAATTTCAATTTGTTCCAAAGCCTGCTCTACCGACCGCGCTATTCCTGTAACTTCATAATTTGCTTTTTCGAGAATTAACTGTAAATCGTGAGCTTCAATAAATTGATCTTCTACAATTAAAATTCGTTTTTTCAAACCTGAAGAAACAGCTTCATATCCGTTATCGGGAGAGTTTTTCATAAGTGAGTCTTTTTTATCTTATCTTGCACTTAATTTATTGATACAAAAATAGTTAATTATCACAATTAAAATTAATCGTTTCCAAATTTAGATAAATAAAAATCACAATTAACCGTAATTTTCATATTATTTCTTAAAACATTAAAAATTGTTTCTCTATATATTTGTTAATCCAAAACCTATTAAATTTAATTCTAATAAACCATGAAGCTACTTTACTCGTTTTGTCTGCTGTTTCTTATTACAATTAATTCTCAGGCACAAAACCACCCTGCAACAGCAAATTATGATTTAAAAAAGAAACGTTTATTAATACAAACTTGCTCTTCATATTTATACAACTCTAACCAAGGCGCTATTGATGCGGATAGTTCTGTAGTTTTAACGTGCAAAGCCTACAAACTTCCGGTTTCTTTGGCTTATGACGAAGGTTTTAATGATGGTTCTTATCTAATTGGAAATGATTTAATCGAAAAAGGAAATATTGATGCTGCCAAAAAATTATATTCCAAATCAAAAGATGTAGATAAAGTAAAACTTACACTGCAATTAGGAATTTTCTATTTATTTAAACCTTTTACTAAACCAGACGATTTAAAAAACGCTAATTTTTATATTACTGAGGCAGTAAAAATCAGCAATCAGCTAAAAATACAAAAGTGGCAACACGAGAGTTTAATGCTTTTAGGAAAGTTTTATTTCCAAATCAACAATTATCCAGAAAGTAAAAAATGCTTTTTGCAAGTCGTAAACGAATGCAAAAAGCAAAAAGATAAAGCGGCTCTTGCCAATGCATTGCTCAATCAGGCAACCTATCAGTACGATTTGGATCCTGAAAAAGAGAAAATCCTAAAAGAAGCCGAAGCACTATATAAATCTTTAGGTTTTGAAGAAAAAGTAATTGAAACAAAATCAAAACTCTGTACCATTTATTTCTGGCATGGGAAAATAAACGATGCCAAGAAAATACTCTATCAAAATATTGCTGCTATGCGCAAAATTGATTTCAGACAACAGCAATTTAGCGAAACCACGATTTCTTATATCCACGGCGTACAATACAATATTAAAGATGCTTTTTATTATGCTTCAAAAAGTGTACAAACCATGGAAGCAACAAAAGACTACACTTTTGCCGATATTTTTTATATGCGTTTAGGAATAGCTTATTTGCAAATGGGACATACAGATGAAGCTATGAAAATGGCAGAAAAAAGTATTCAACATGGGCAAAACGGGTTTAGCAGCGGCAGTTGGTACAAGAGTTTTATTACTGCCACAGCTTCTTTATCTCTGAAAGGAAAAAATAAAGAGGCAATAGAATATATGAATTCTATAACAAGCCATTATCCTCCACCAAACGCTATTGACAATATGCTGATGAATTTTGCTTATGCTAATTGTTATTGGAGAATTAAAAACTATGGCACAGCCGAGAAATATTTTATAAAGGCCGGAGAAGCTGCAGATATTATAAATTCTCCGCAAACGTATCGTGATGTTTGCAATACCTATTCGTCTGCTGCCTTGTTTTATGCGAACCGAAACAATCTTCAGAAAACAAAGTATTACATTGATAAAATCGAAACTGCTTCAAAAAAATACAGTAAAAATTACAATTCGGAAGCGCTTCAGATGTCTTTATATAAATTAGATTCTCTAAATGGTGATTTTAAATCGGCTTTGGCACATCATAAACTGTATAAAAAATTTAGCGATTCTCTTTTAGATTATTCTAAAAACAAACAAATTGAAGAACTTAGATTTCAGTATGAAACAGAAAATAAAGAACAAAAAATCAAACAATTAGACAAAGAAACCGAATTACAGCAAACGGCATTAAAAAAATCAAAATTATTAAACACGCTTTCTATCTGGAGTTTGGTTTTATTGGCTCTTTTTCTTGTTTTATTGTACAATCGTTATCGTCTGAAACAGAGAACTAATGCCGAATTAGAAACCAAGGAAAAAGAAATCAATCAAAAAAATATTAATCTTAGACATTTATTGGATGAAAAAGAATGGCTTTTGAAGGAAATACATCATCGTGTAAAAAATAATCTTCAAACCGTAATTAGTCTTCTAAACTCGCAATCGGCTTATTTGGAAAATGATATGGCATTGTCGGCTATTAAAAATAGTCAGCATCGAATTCATTCTATGTCGTTAATTCATCAGAAATTGTATAATTCAGAGAATATTGCGACGATCAATATGCCGAATTATATCAAAGAATTGGTCGAATATTTAAGAGAATCTTTTTCGCTTGGACAGCGCGTTCGTTTTGAACTTAAAATTGATCCACTAGAATTAGATGTTGCACAGGCTGTTCCGCTTGGGCTTATCTTAAACGAATCGATTACCAATTCAATTAAATACGCTTTTCCAGACAATAGAACGGGAATGATTTATGTTACGCTCCAAGCCACCACAGAAGATAAATATCTATTGACAATTGCTGATAACGGAGTTGGTTTTGATGCGAATATCAGCAGTAAAAAAATCAATTCTTTCGGATTAAGCTTGATAAGAGGTCTTAGTGACGATTTGGATGCGGCTTTTTCTATGGAAAATAATAACGGAACGATTCTAAAAATTGAATTCTCTAAAGAGTTTCCAATCAATGAAAAAAGAAGAATAAATTAAGAAATAAAAGCAAATTTCGTTTATAGCGAAATCTCACGAATATAAATGCATTTAGCGAAATATAGCGCTTTTTCAACCATAAAAAAGCGCTAAAACCTTATAATTAAAGGCTTTATTGACATGGCACATAAATTGGTTTTCTAGGGAAGTTAACCCTTAAAAACCAATTTATTATGAAAAAATTAATATTGCTAATAATCATTCTGTTTTTAAATTTTAGTGCAGCAAAAGCCTGCGATAAATGCGGCTCATACAATAACAGTGATTTTAAAATTAAATCGGCTACAATAACTCATAAAGCAGATTTAGGCCTTACTGTTTGGGACATCAAAGTAGAAGGAACTGCTGGAAAAACGATGCCTAAACCAGTTGGCCAGCTAAATGGTGCGCCAGTTTTAGCCTATGTTTTTCCAACTACTTTAAAATCTTCTGATATTGGTTTCGGTCAAGCCGAAGGAATAGTGGCACTTGCCCTTACATCTCACCCTGATTTTGAAGACACTCCGCTTTGGGATGAAAATCTAGACGGAAACTATCTAAATGATGGCTTAGTCTGGCACGCGCACTGGGTTTTATTAGTTGAAGACAAACGTGTTGGCGGCGGGCTTTCGGTTAAAGAATTTACAAAAGGAGATCCAAATGTGGTTCTACCTCCAACAAATCCAGGAATGGCAATGTATATGGATAGTCCAGGTTTTAATATCGTGGCTAAAGGAAATTCTATAAAAGTAATTGTGCCTGATTTTAGAATCAATAACAAAACCAATTTTAAGTTTGATGCTGTAAGCTGTTATATGGAAGTTAGTACAGGCGCTGGCGGTTCTCATGATTCTGAAGGTTCTAAGCCAATGCTTGGGGTATACAAAGTCTACACTGTTGCGAGCGGAAATCTTTCATTGCCTTATTCTATAAAATAAAATATTCTTCTAAAATTTAATTATTATGAAAAAATCAATTTTCCTAAAAATGATCTTTATTCCTTATATAATCCTAACCAGTTTACCAGCAAATGCACAAGGCGATTATAGCACAGATCCGCATTTAACTCCAGCTGTAAAGGCATTTTTAAAACCTTTAAATTCTGGAGGAGCGCCATTAGAATCGCTTCCGGTTGCAGATGCGCGAAATGTATTGGTTGGAGCACAAAATGCTTTTAAAGTTGATTTGTCTGGAATTGAAGAATCTGAAAAAGAAATTACAGCTGATGGTTACAAAATCAAACTGAATATTGTTCGTTCCGCTGGCGCAAAAGGAAAGCTGCCTGTTTTTATGTTCATTCATGGCGGTGGTTGGGTTCTGGGCGATTATCCTACTCACAAAAGAATGGTTCGAGATTTAAGTGTTCTAACGGGTTATGTTGGGGTTTTCGTTAATTATTCCCTTTCACCAGAACACAAATATCCACAGCCAGTTAATGAAGTTTACGCAGCCGCAAAATGGATTGCAGCACATGGAAGCGAGATCAATGTTGACGGAAGCAAATTAGGAATTGTGGGCAACAGTGCTGGCGGAAATCTAGCTACTGCTAGTGCTTTGATGGCTAAAGAAAAAGGAACTCCGCTCTATAAAGTGCAAATTCTTTTCTGGCCTGTAACCGATGCTAATTTTGAAACAGAGTCTTACAAATTATATGGAAAACAGCGCTTTCTAACTGATTCTTTAATGAAATGGATGTGGGATCAATATGTAGAACCTTCCAAAAGAAAGGAAATTTATGCTTCACCATTGCAAGCCAGCTTATCCCAATTAAAAGGCTTGCCTCCCACTTTGATTCAAGTTGCTGAAAATGATATTTTAAGAGATGAAGGAGAAGCTTACGGACGTAAATTAAGTGATGCTGGAGTTGTAGTTACAACAGTTCGATACAATGACGTAATTCATGACTTTGGATTATTGAATGGTTTGGCTGAAATTCCGCAAACTAAAGCGCTTTTTATTCAAGCTGCGGCAGAACTCAAAAAATATTTGAAGTAAGACTAACCATTTAAGAAAACAAACATAACAAACTGCAATTAAATATCTTACAACAAATAATTTTGTAAATTTAATTCTCAAAAAACACAAAAAGAAGTAGTTATGCTTGTACAAGAAAAAACTGGATTGATTGTAATTGATGTTCAAGGAAAATTGGCTCGAATTGTACACAACAGCGAAAAGCTGACAGCTAATTTGGAAAAACTTATCCAAGGCTGTCAATTACTTTCAATTCCTATAATTTGGGCAGAACAAAACCCGAAAGGACTCGGCGCAACAATACCTGAATTAGGAAAACTACTGCAGAACGAGAAACCAATTGAAAAGTTTTCTTTTAATGCTTTAGATAATGAAACCTTTAAACAGGCAATTATAGATTCTGGCAGAAAGCAATGGTTAATCTGCGGTATAGAATCTCATATTTGTGTATATCAAACTGTAATGGGATTATTGACTTATAATTTTGAAGTCGAAATTGTAACTGATTGCGTTTCTTCACGCTCAGAAGAAAGTATTGTAATTGCTTTGCAAAAACTGCAACAAAAAGGAGCTTCATTAACTAATATTGAAATGTGCCTTTATGAACTTGTGAAAGACTCGAGACGCGAAATTTTCAAAGAAATTCTAACATTAATCAAATAAAAGAATCATGTCAAAATCAAAAACTATTGTGCTTATTCATGGAAATTTTGTGAACGACAAAACTTGGACGGAATGGAAAAAGCACTATGAACAAAAAGGATATACTGTTTATACTCCAGCAAATCCCGGACACGAAGGAGTTCCTGCCGAGCTGAGAGCAAGAGTTCATCCTGATCTCACCAAAACTGGATTTATAGACATCGTTAACAACATCAGCAAATTAATAGATACTTTACCGGAAAAACCTTTGGTAATTGGGCACTCTATGGCTGGAATGGCAACTTTAAAATTAGTAGAATTGGGTAAAGCGGCGGCTGGAGTGAGTATTGATGGAGCTCCGCCAAAAAATGTGTTTCCGCCATTTCAAACTTTAAAAACAGTAATTCCTGCTTTCGGCTTTTTTTCTTCTTCTAAATATTTTATGGGAAGCAGAAAATGGTATGATTATGCCTTTTTCAATACCATTCCAGAATCACAAAAAAGTATCGCTTTTGATAAATTTGCAGTGCCTGAAAGTTACAAAGTGAGTCGAGAATTGGTTTTAAACTCCTTCTCGAATATCAATTTCAAAAAACCGCATGAACCTATTTTGTTTATTGGCGGTGGAAGCGATCACATCTTCCCTCCTAGTTTGACTGAAAATATTGCCAGCAGATATAAAGAAAATGCAGGTCGCGTCGATCTTAAAATATTTGACGGAAAAAGCCATTTTATCTGCGGAGAGCCAGGCTGGGAAAGTGTTGCCGATTATATTTTAAATTGGTTTGAAAAACTATGAGGAATCCATGTGTAGAAATATTTCTTTGATAGCGTCCTCACAGGACGCTATCCAATGGGATGCTTTTTTTACCAATATGATATTCCTAGCGGAATATTAATTATTAATGCCGCTCGCTTTTAATCTGTTCAATTCCACTTCTATAACTTGTTACAACAAAATCTGGAAAACGCTTTCTAAATTTTGAGTCATCAAAAACATTCGCGTGTTCGTATCGTGGAAGCAATTCTTGTAGTTCTTTTGCTTGCTTATTGAAAAATGCACCTATTGTAAAGACAAACTTTGGCATTACTTTATATTTCAATTCTTTGCCATAAATTTGAGAGGCTAATGCAATGAATTCTTTATAGTTAAGATGAGTTTCATCGACAGGCAAATGCCAAGTTTGATTAAAAGCATCTGGTGTATTTCCAATTAATGCTGTAGCGCGGCTTGCATCGGGCGTCCAGATAAGACTTCGTTTTTTGGTGTCGCTCAAAGGCACTTTTAGTTTCTTATTTTCTTTAATCGCATTAAAAATTAAAGTATTAGTAATGCTTTGTGTTTTTGCAGGACCATAAAATTCGGGTGCACGACAGATTACAGCTTCTAATTGTCCCGATTTTATTTCGCTTAGAACCATTTCGGCCATTTCTTTTCTAATTTCACCTTTTCTTCCTACGGGCTGAAAAGCAGTTTCTTCGGTAAGTACTCTGCTGTCTTGCGGATACATATAGGTATTGTCAAAAAACACCAACTTCGTTTTATTGATTTTACAGGCCTCGATAACGTTTCTTGTAATCAGCAGAAATTGTTTTTCCCATAAATCCGTATTCATCGGAAGCCCTAATGTAAAATATGCAATTTCGGAGCCTTTTACAGCTTCTATGGCTTTTTCTTTATTGGTTAAATCGGCTGAAAAAACAGTATCGGTATCGTTTATTTTATGTGCTCTACGGCTTACTACTCGTATATCTGAAGTATAATTTCTTTTTAGCTCTCTAGCCAATTCCTCGCCTATTTGGCCGTTGGCTCCTAATATAGTCTGCATGTTACTTCTCTTTTTAATTGCTTCATTCTCTTTTCTATTGGTATTCAATTTACAGAATTTGTAACAATAGCTCTTCAACTTTAACTCTATTATTTTCCATTTTATTGCTAATCTATAATTCACTTACAGTCTATTATTTTACTTTTAAATTAAAACAACTTTATATCTAAAAAAAGCAAAAGCCCTGTATCGCAGTTGACACAGGGCTTTCTGATGAAATTTAATAAAAAAATGAGATTTATTTCGCATCAAACCATAATTTGGTTGTCAATACATCTTTTCCTTGATCTGCAACCGCAGCTTGATAACTTGCTCCATTAAGAGATTGTTCTGTACCCGGATAGAAAAGACGCGAAGGTATTTTTCCGTCCAAAACAGTAGCAGGACCAGCTGTAAGAACTGGATAATCCAATCTTCTCCACTCTGTAAAAGCATCAAGACCTTGTCCGAAGAACGCAATCCATTTTTGCGTACCAATCGATTTAGCATAATTTGAAGCATCATATTTTACGCTTGCTTGGTCTAGATAAGTCGAAATAGTGGTCGCATTAGTAATTCCAAACTGATTTAAAGATGCTGTAATCGCGTTTTTATAATACTGCTCTGCGTCTCCAGAAATATAGCCTCGTGCTACAGCTTCAGCAAGATTAAATAATGTTTCTGAATACGAAGCAATTACTGCAGGTGAAGCCGAAGTTAAGAAATACGTTCCCGGTTTTGATGTTTTAGCAAAACCTTGACTGTTGGCATCACTATTTGATAATCCGTTGGCACCACCCACATATTTCCCTACACTTGCATCTGACGGCAATTGCGCGAAAACTGGCAAACGCGGATCTGACAATGCATACAATTGATCTACCATCGTTTTTGAAATACGGAAATCGTCTCTCGTTTCAAACCAAGCCGAAGCTGGGTTTTGTTGTGGCGAGCTTGTATAAATAAATTGGAATGTTTCAGTATTACTGCTTATTAACCCAGCTGCATCGCTTGTAGCTTCTATTGCGGCTTGTTTGGCCAAAACTGGTTCTTTATCAGAAATTCGTAAAGCAATTCTCAAGCGAAGCGAATTGACAAATTTTTTCCATTTCAAAATGTCTCCTTTATAAACCAAATCCCCCGTTACAGATCCATTTGCAGGATTCAGTAAAGACTGTGCCTGTTTTAAGTCTTCAAGCAATCCTGTGTACACTTCTTTTTGCGTATTGTAAGCTGGCGTTACTTTTAAACCCGCTTCTTTGTACGGAATATTTCCGTAAGCATCTGTCAGCAATAAAAATGTCCAAGAACGCAATGTTAAAGCAATTCCTTTATAATTTGAATTTGCTTGTGCATCTGGAAATTTTATAATCGTATTCAAATCTGTAATCAAAGTTGCGTATCCTTTATCCCACAATGTTGTGAAAGAAGCATTCGAAACATCGTAACGATCTGGCTCTGTATATTGAATTTTAGCCCAATGCTGCACAAAAAGCAACGTTGAGTTAAAGTTGTTTGCATCACCCCAGTACAAATCAGCACCCTGCTTTAAGGTACCAGTCAATAAATATGGTGCAAGTGGAGTTTCAGTTGCATTTGGATTTTTATTAATATCATCCAAAGTATCACTGCATGAGCTCAGTGCCAATGCAAACAGTATGGTATATGATAGTTTTTTTAGCATGATTCCGAGTTTTTAAAATTTAACGTTAAGGTTTAAACTGAAATTTCTTGTTGTTGGTAAAGCTAAACTTTCCAATCCTTGAGCATTTCCAGTGTTGAAAGCTGTTTCAGGATCAATATTTGGCACATCTTTATATATAAAGAACAAGTTACGTCCAGCAGCTGTAATGCTTGCGCCTTCTAATCCAAGTTTTTTAACCAGCTTTTTGTCGACATTATAAGTCAGCTTAATCTCTCTCATTTTTACATAAGTTGAGCTGTAGATGTACGCTTCGCTAATGTTGTATGATGCTTTATAATATTCTTGTGCACTAATCACTTTATTATTAGGCGTTCCGTCAGCAAATACACCTCCGAAAATCATTCCGTCATCATAAACCGTTACACCGCTTGGAGCAGCACCGCCAGTTACCAAAGTTTTCGGATTAGCCGTATTGTTAGCTGGATAATAGTAGCTTAAACCGCCGTTTTCAGCACCACGACCAGGAAGTGTTTGTGCTAAAACTCCGGTGTAGTTTCCGGTTCTGTTCGTTCCAGAGAAAAGCTCTCCACCAACGCTAGCATCTACAAGGAACGAAAGCTCTAAGTTTTTATAAGTCAAAGTATTCGTTAAACCTGCTAAATAATCTGGAGTATAATGACCTAAAACCTTTTTTGTCGGATCTGCTTTAGGGAGACCATTTGCTCCTACTACAATATTCCCGCTTGCATCACGCTCGTAAGCTGTTCCGTAAAGCGCTCCATAAGCTTGTCCTACAGATGCCAACACGTCTACACCTCCAGAAGAACCAATTGTATAGTTTTTAATGTCTCCTGCGTAATCTAGAATTTCTACTTTACTTTTATTTTTAGAATAGTTTAAAGCCACATTCCATTTGAATTTTTCAGTTTGAATCGGATTTCCGTCTAGCTGCACCTCAATACCTTGATTATTGATTTTACCCGCATTGATTAATTGCGAAGTATATCCACTTGATGCCGTTGTTTTAATTTCTAAAATCTGGTCGAAACTATTGGTGTTGTAATACGCCACATCAAAATGAAGTCTATTTTTCCAGAAAGAAGCTTCAAGACCTACTTCAGTAGAACGTGTAGTTTCTGGTTTCAAGTTTTCATTCAGTTTTCTCTGAGAAGAAGTTTGAATCGGATTTCCGTCAAATGCGGTTTGGAAATTATAAACCGTTGCCAATTGGTACGGATCTGCATCATTACCTACTTCAGACCAGCCCCCTCGAACTTTTAAGAAGTCTAGCGTATTGCTCTTAATGTTTAGTGCATCCGTTAAAACCACACTACCGTTGAAAGATGGATAGAAATAAGAACGGTTGCTGCTTGGTAATGTAGAAGACCAGTCATTACGTGCTGTCACGTTTAAGAAAGCATAATTTCTAAAGCCAAACTGTGCAGAAGCATAAGCACTATAAACTCTCAATCTAGATAATGAATTTGATGATGTCAAAGGATCTCTAGAGTTAGTTAAAGTGTACAAATCTGGAACTGCCAAACGTGGTGCTTTCTGATAGTTATTTGCATCACTATGGTTACGAATGTTAAATCCAGCTAATGCATCTACAGTAAAATCATCGTTAAGTTGTTTTGTATATTGAAATAATCCCTCCGTATTTTGCTCATTAACAGTATAAGCATCTTCTGCATACGATCCAAAAGGAGTTCCGTTTGTACCGTATTTGATCGTATATTTTCTTCTATCATTATAATAATCAACACCCGTACGGAATCTGAAGTTTAATCCTTCTGCTAGTTTTGCATCTAAATGGATATCTCCAATTAAACGGTTACGCTGTTGGCTTGTTGTATTATAATAGGCATTCCAATATGGGTTGCTATAATAGCTATTGTTCCAGTTTTGTGTCCAATCGTTATTCAATTCATTAATATCAACTTGACGTCCGAACCATAAAAACTGCAACATTACACCAGCTGCACGGCCACCTGACGGACCACCCGGCAATTGCGGAGCATTGGTCACAATATAATTGGCATTTACCCCAACCTTTACATTCTCAGAAATTTGGTAATTGGTGTTAATAGAAAAGTTTGTTTTGTTTATTTCGCTGTTCGGTACAGTTCCTAGCTGTTTTTGATTGTTTACACCTAAACGAAAATCTCCTTTATCACCAGCTTTTGCAATAGAAACACTATTGTCATACGTAAGTCCTGTATTGAAGAAATCTTTCACATTATTTGGATGTGCGACAAAAGGAACCGCTTCTCCTTTAGAATAAAACTGAGGAATCAATCGTCCGTCCAATCTTGGTCCCCAGCTTTCGTCAACACCATCATTAACTCCGCCACCTTTACCGTCAACGTAACTAAATCTTCCGTTAGAACCTTGTCCGTAACTATTCTGAAAAGAAGGCAAAGTTGCAACTTGAGAAATCGTTATACCGGTATTAAAAGTAACTCCATAGCCTGCTTTTTGTCCTTTACCCGATTTTGTTGTAATAAGCACAACACCGTGCGCAGCACGCGATCCGTAAAGAGCGGCAGCATTTGGCCCCTTCAAAACAGTCAAATTTTCAATATCCTGCGGATTCAAATCGGCAATCGCATTTCTGAAATCTCGAGTAGCTCCACCAAAATTCAATTGAGAGTTATCCACTGGAACTCCGTCTACGACAAAAAGCGGTTGGTTGTTTCCTGCAATAGAAGTTTCTCCACGAATAATGATACGAGAAGACCCCATATCTCCTTGCGAATTGGTAATACGAACACCCGCTACTTTACCAGAAAGCGCATTCAAGAAGTTGGTTTCTTTTGTAGTCGCCAATTCTTTTCCTTTTACGGCTTGAGTTGTATATCCTAACGATTTCTTTTCTTTTGAAATTCCAAGTGCGGTAACCACTACTTCAGATAATGCATTTTGTTCTTCGGCAAGAGCAATAGTTATTGCGTTTTTATCTACTACAACTTCTTGTTTTTTATATCCTAAATAGCTAACTAAAAGAACATAAGGGAATTTTTGTCCTGTTTGGAAATAGAATTTTCCGTCTGTATCTGTGATAACTCCGTGTGTCGTTCCCTGAATCGTAACCGAAGCTCCAATAATAGGCTCTTTTGTAACAGCATCTACTACTGTTCCTTCCAATTTAGACTGGATTAGCGGTTTTGTCTCTTGAGCATTAACCCCTATGGTAATCAACAAAATAAATATCCAGGTATATCTTTCTAATTTTTTTTTCATTACTTTGTTTTAGTTTAATAAATAAGGCAAACTCAGACAGCATTATGCTATTTTAGCTTTCCTTTTAGAGATGACAATTTCTTTTAAACTTCTACCATTTCTGCTGCAACAGAAATGGTTTTTTCTTTTATCTGCAGCACATTCGTTTTTTCATTTTTACTTTTTTTGGATTACTATTATTTTAAATTGGCCTATAAAAATTTTAACCCCTATTCAGGATTCTGTTTCTTAAAATTTATAATGAATTAAAAAGAGGAATTTTAACCTAGTTGCATAAGTTCGAAAACTGAATGCTTTGTGTTTTTTCAGAATGAAATATTGTGGTTCTAATCTCTGGCTTTTAACTTATATTTTTTTAAACTCTACTAATTTGATAGAACAAAAGTAAATTAAAAATATTAGTTCCCAAATTTTAATTAAACTTTTTGCAAAAAAAATGTTAAGTGATATTCAAAAGATAGATTAAACAACTAAAAACAAGAAAGTTACAATAAAACCCATTTTTTAGCATTTTATAAGAATTGTACTAAAAGTATACGCCCAGAAAGCGTTTTTTAATCATTTTAAATTCTATCTTAGCAAACGTTGTGGTTAATTTTTTAACGCGAAGTGCGCTAAGAAACTTTAAATGCGAGTGTATTTTTTTTTAAACGCAAAGGACGCTAAGAAATTTTAAATGCGAGACTTAAGCAGAACGTTAATTAAGTTCGCAAAGCTTTATCCAGATAAGCTTCGCCGACAAAGCTTTGCGAACTTTTCATTTTAATGATTCTCACAAAACTTAGCGTACTCTGCGAAAAACCTTTGCGAACTTTGCGGTTAAATTTTTACGCAAGTTCACTTGTAGCAAGTTCATAAAGTTTAAAACAAAAAAAACTCCAAGATCGTAAGACCTTGGAGTTTCTATTTTTTAACTTCTAATTTATTATAGCTCGTTAAATTCGTGTAACGATTTCAATGTAGTTTCGTAAAACAAAATTGCTGCGATAAGATTTCCTTTATCTGAGTAAGGCATCATCTTTCTCTGAAAATCAACTGTAGTATCTAAGAAAACAGTTGTACCTTCTGCTTGCCCGTCTAATATTTTTTTATTCTCACTTGTATCAGGAATTCCCAAATCTGCCATTGTAACACCCGGTTTAGTAACCAAAGCAATGTAAGGAAGTGTTTTTACTAGAACTTTAATACGCTCAATGTACAATTCTAAAAGTTCTCCTTTTTGCATACCACTTAATTCTTTTTGATCATGGTATTTACGAATTAAAGCTGTTGTACTAATGATACTTCTTGGTGCATTCTTTGCCTGTGCAGAAACAGCGGCAGTCGTCAAGAAGAAAAGGACACATAATAAAATAATCTTACTCTTCATTTTCTTAATAGATTTGGTTCTTGAATAAAAACAAAAATATATAAATTAACTTAAAATCCAATTTTTATAAGTTGTTTTTGCCAAAATTATAATAATCTTTTAATCTGAATAAGTAAAATAGTACACCAAAACTAGAAAAAACGGAGAATTTTCAATACTTAATCGATTTTTGAGTTACGACTTAATAATTCTGAAACGTCCTGGATATTTGATCCAAATACTCTTTTTATTACCATAATAATCCATAAAATCTTCGCATACAAAAACCGCGTGCGCTTTAGACCAAGCCACAACACCGCAATATTCGCTTCCAGACTGTCTTTTTAATTTCTGGATTTGTTTTCCTAATTTGAACCCTAAATATTTGTAGATCGTTGGAGTGTAAACTGTACCTTCTTCTAATTCTTCTAAAGCTTTCTCAAAGGTCGGTTCTTTATCGATAATTTGCATGTATTTTGCCATTACAGCGTAGGTCAAAACTGCATAATCACGTATTTTTTCACTGTCACAATTATCTTTAATATAAACAAAACCTGCAGATTTTCTGGCTTTATTAACTTCGCTGCTATCCAAATTAAAACTAGCATTATTTTTTAGTGTAATCTTATAAGAATCATTGTGCAATTTTTCGCTTTCAAAAAGATTGTCTAAACCATATACATTTAAAGACGCTTTAATAAAAGCTATCGAAGAACAATTGGTGCGCTCGCCTTGTTTAAAACTTTCGAATATTTTATCAGAACTCAATTGTGAGTAAGAATTTGAACAAACAAACAGTAAAAGTAAAAAAACTGAAGTAACCGATTTCATGCCTTGTATTATATATTATTTCTCAATTATTATTTGAAAAACTGTATTAGATTTTTACAAATCTATAAAAAACCAATCATATTTTTCACTTCTTCTCTTTTAAGTCCTAAAAAAAATCGAGGTGCAACAACAAAAAAGAAATTAAAAAAACGCCTCAAACTAATTTGAGACGTTTCATCTTTATTTTTTTTCTTCATTATTGAATTTATCATCGAGTTCGGGTTCTGTACCTTTAAACTTTTTAGTATCGACATCATAATTTTCATCATTGGTCAATGTTTCATCATGTTCTTTATATTGATGTTTTCTAGTATCTGTTCGATGATCTGCCCCGCCCTGTTTCGGATTCGGGTTTTTCTGGGTTTGATTATTCTTTTCCATAATTCCTAGTTTTTAATGATAATTAAAATTACACCATATACAGCAGTTTGGCTTATATAATCATTTTGAAAAATTATAAAATAAAACTGCTCCATTTTATCTCATCCAATTTGTTTTATTTCGAAAATCCGCTAAATATCGCTGTTTTAAACTTTCAAATATTCTTAAAACAGTAACAAACAGCACCAAAATTTTAATGGCATATTATTAGGATAGAGCAACTTGAATCAAAATTTAAAAATCATGAGCTTATATCAACTTCAAAAAACGGCCATCGTTATTATTGATCCTTTTAATGATTTCCTTTCTGAAGGGGGAAAATTATATCCTGTTACTAAAGAAACTGTTGAAGGAAATAAAGTGATTGCTAATATCAAAAAGCTTTTAATTGCCGCAAGAGAAAAGAAAATTCAGATTATTTACGCACCGCATCGTAATACACAAATACGAGATTATCTGAATTGGAAATTTATGTCACCCTCTCATGCCGGAAGCAAAGGCATCACTTTATTTGAAAAAGACTCTTGGGGCGCACAATTTCATCCTGACCTTATTATGCAAGAAGGCGATCTTCTTGCCCAGAATCATTGGACTGCAAGCGGTTTTGCAAATACCGATTTAGATTTTCTTTTACGTCAGCATGATATTGACCAAATCGTTATTGCCGGAATGAGAGCCAATACCTGTATTGATTCTACAGCTAGGTTTGGCGTTGAACTTGGCTACCATGTAACGTTGATTAAAGATGGCATTGGTGCTTTTAATTGGGAAGAAATAAAAGCAACCGTAGAAACTAATTTTCCGAATTACGGACATGTCCTTTTCTCAACGGAAGAATTTATAAACAATATCAATTCATAAAATAATAACAAATTTAAATTTTTACTACAATGGAAAAAGAAAAAACGCAATCCAAAGCAATTCAGTCTGAAACTAAATTTGCTTCAATTCAAGGTTACAAAATAGCTTATAGATCGATAGGCAAAGGTTTACCAATTATTCTTTGCAACAGATTTCGAGGAAATCTCGACGATTGGGATCCAGCATTTTTAGATGCATTAGCACAAAAATATCAAGTCATCACATTTAATTTTAAAGGATTAGCCTCTTCTACAGGAACCCCTCATGAAACCATTTTAGGCTTTGGAAAAGATGCTATTGACTTGGCTGATGCCTTAAAAATTGATAAATTTATTTTGGGAGGATGGTCGCTTGGTGGCTGGGCAGCTCAGGTACTTGTAACAGAATTTCCAAATAGAATTACCCATACTATTCTGATTGGAACCAAACCTCCTGGAAAAGTAGCTCATTCTATGGAAGAAATTTTTATTAAAACGGCTTACATTCCAGATTATACCCTTGAACATGAAACAATATTATTCTTTGAACCCGCTTCTGAAATAAGCAAAAAAGCAGCGGCAGAAAGTCATAACAGAATCAATAAAAGAGAAGACAAAGATCCAAAAGTACGGCCAGAACTTTGGGAATACTACCAAAAATCTCACGAAGATTATATTGACGATCCTTATAAATCAAGAGAAAAATTAATGAAAACAAATATTCCGCTATTGATTATTTCTGCCAATCATGAAGTTTGTTTTCCGCCAGAAAACTGGTTTGAGCTTAACCAAAAATTGCCAACTGCAACTCTTATTACTATCGCTCAAACTGGTCATGGCCCGCAGAGCCAATATCCTGAAATGATAGCACGTTATATTGATGATTTCATAGAAACAAATTAAGAAACACAAATCGCTGATTTTCAGAACTTTCTTTTATTTCTTTGGAAATGATATTTAGATTTGAAAATCAGTAGTTTAAATAGTATAGTTGACGTAAATTTGCATCTTCATAACATAATAAGTTGTATAATAGAATGTGGGTTATATGTCAGGAATGCCAAGGACAAGGCAAAATAAATCGCGGACTTAGCAAGAAAGCACAACGCCACTATCAAACGAAATTGGCTGAATATGAGAATGCAGGAAGTTCAGGAACTGCTCCTATTAAGCCTAAAGCTCATTTACATCTCTGTCCAAATTGCTCAGGATCAGGATTAATTCAATCTGAAAACTATTTAGAACCTGATCTCACAAAACCTCATGTTGCTATAATTGGTGCCGGTATTGGCGGCGTTGCTTTGGCCGTGGCTTGTTTGCATCGCGGAATTCCTTTTTCTATCTTCGAAAGAGATTCTGACTTTAATGCCCGGTCTCAAGGTTACGGACTTACATTACAGCAAGCGAGCAAAGCCATGAAAGGTTTAGGAATTACTTCTTTAAACGGTATTATTTCGACAAAACACATCGTTCATGATACAGAAGGAAAAATTTTAGGCGAATGGGGAACCAGAAAATGGATTGAAAATGAAATTAAGCCTTCTGCAAAACGCACCAATATACATATCGCAAGACAATCGTTACGACAAGCGCTTTTGGAACAGCTTGGAGGAAATAATACAGTTCAGTGGGGACATCAATTGCTAGATTTTACAGCATCTCAAAATGGTGTAGAACTAAATTTTCAGACAAATGGAGAAATAAAAACCGTAAAAGCCGATCTTGTTGTTGGCGCAGATGGCATTAGAAGCGTCGTGCGAAAATTGACAATTGGCGAAGAAACAGCTCCACTTCGTTATTTGGATTGTATTGTCATTCTCGGAATTTGTCCGTTGAGTTCGCTGGAAGACGCTTCTAGTCCGTTATTAGATTCTGCAACAGTTTTCCAAACGGCAAATGGCAATGAACGAATTTACGTTATGCCCTACACATCAGATTCTGTAATGTGGCAATTGAGCTTTCCGATGTCTGAACAAGACGCTAAAGAATTAAGCGCAAAAGGTCCGAAAGCTTTAAAAAAAGAAGCACTTCACAGAACGCAATGGCACGCTCCCATTCCGCAGATTTTGCAAGCCACTCAAGAAAATCTAATTTCGGGATATCCTGTTTACGATCGCGAATTACTAAGTTCTGAATTATTAGAAAAAAATGAGAATATAACTTTAATAGGCGACGCGGCGCACCCAATGAGTCCGTTTAAAGGTCAAGGCGCCAATCAGGCTTTATTGGATGCTTTAAAATTGGCTAGAAAAATATATAAAGGATGCAACGCACAATCAAAATGGAGAGAAATCGGACTAAGAAAAAGCGTTTTAAATGATTTTGAAGCCGAAATGCTCGAACGAAGTGCCGCCAAAGTAAAAGGTTCTGCCGATGCTGCACAATTTTTACATTCTGAAATTATACTTGAAGAAGGTGATGAACCTCGAGGAAGACGGAATAAAAGAATATAGAGGAATATAGAAAGGAAAGAGGAAAGAGGAAAGAGGAGGAAAGGAAAGAGGAAAGAAGAAAGAAGAAGAAAGAAAGAAAGAAGAAAGAAAGAATAAAGAAGAAAGAATATAGAGGAAAGAATATAGAGGAAAGAAGAATAGAGAGGAAGAAAGAAGAAAGAAGAAAGAAAGAGGAGAAAGAGGAAAGAAGAAAGAGGAAAGAAGAAAGAGGAAAGAAGAAAGAGGAAAAGAAAGAGGAAAGAAGAAAGAGGAAAGAAGAAAGAGGAAAGAAGAAAGAGGAAAGAAGAAAGAAAGAAAAGAGGAAAGAATATAGAGGAAAGAATATAGAGGAAAATATAGAGGAAAGAATATAGAGGAAAGAAAAAATGCTAAACCATATGTTTAGCATTTTTTGTATTGTGATATTTTTGAGTCGAATACATGAAAATTAAACAATAATTTAATATTATTTTATAACTAAGTCTGAGCTGCTATTTCTAATTTTATACTCTCATTTACAAACAATTAAATCCTCACGCCATGAAAAATACACAAATAAATTTCAGTCCAAAGAATAAAACATGTACAGACCGAACTTTGGTTTGTGATGGTGATAATAATGAATTAATATTTCGTAAAACTTATGTAGGAGATTGGGGAGATTGGGATGAAAAACCAGATAACATTTTAAAAGAACAGCATCTTTATCTGGATCAAAATACAAGTTTTACAAATGCTGTTTAAAAATTAATAACTTCTATATTAGGCAATACAATTGGCGCTCCTATCATTATGCTAGAACACTAATTGTATTGCTTAAATTTTCTTTGTTTATAAAATCCAAAATAAACTCTTTTACTTCTTTACTTGCTTCTGTTCTGGTTGCAAACGAATTGATGTAAAATTCATCATCTTTATCGCTTATATGGATAATTTCTGTGTAGCCTTTGGTAATTAAACTGCCTTTAAGTTTAATGATGTTTACTTCTTGTTTCCCGTCAAGTTCTTTGCGAACCTGTAATTTTATAGCTCTTTCCATATCCAAACGTTTTTAAATAATTAACTATCATTCAGTTACTAAATTTAAAACATTTAATCTATCGAAATCAGATTTTAACACTATTCGCAACGCATTATTTATCAACATATTATAAACATTTTTCTTTTTTTTGAAAAGAAATGCGGAACACCAGTAAAATCAAGCCTTTTCAGATTAATTTCCTGTGAACTCTTTGTCACTCAATGTTTTCATAAACGCAAGAAGATTCTCCTTTTCTTGTTCTGTAAGCGGAATTCTATTGCCGTTATTTTTAAAAATCGGATCTAAATTATCTGCATTTAATACGCCACTATCAAAATAATCCAAAACGGATCTTAAAGTAGCAAACTGACCAAAACTTCCGTACGGTGCCGTATATTCAACATTTCGCAAAGATGGAACTCTAAAACTCATAAAATCAGCTGGAATTCCAGTAACTCTTCCTCTACCTGCTTCATTAGAATCGGTATTTACAGGAAAACCAATGTTTCTAAAGCTCTGGTCTGTAAATAGTTCTGTACTGTGACAGCTAGCGCATTTCTGCTGGAACGTAGTGTAACCCGCCGCTTCACTTTCTGTAAATGTCTGACCCTCTTTTCGTTTTACTTTATCGTATTTGCTATTCGCAGAAATCAAAGTATATTCAAACTGAGCGATGCTTTTGTAAATTCTATCTGCTGTAATTTCCTGATCTCCAAATGCTTTTTTGAATAGCGCTTTGTAAGTGATATCATCTTTAATTTTCCCGATAACCTCCAAAATCGAGGAATCCATTTCTTCATGTGTAATAATCGGAACCAAAGGCTGTGTTTCCAACTGCAATCTACTTCCATCCCAATTAAAGAACTTTAAAAACATCAAATTCTGAAGTGGCGGCGCATTTCTGAGTCCGATTCTTCCTTCGATGCCAATAGCGCGCGCGTTATGATCGGCAAAAGCATTCGCTTGAATATGACAGCTTGAGCAAGAAATTGTATTGTCTTTACTAAATCTTTTGTCAGAGAAAAGTTTTTCGCCCAATTCAGCACCATATTTTGTAGGTTTATTTAAACTCACATAACTATTTACCTCTGGAAAATCGGCAGGAATATTTAGTGAAATTTCTGGATTGTCAAAATAAGGTTCATCAGAATCAGTGGTGTTACATGAAGCACAAAACAAGCTTAGCAAAAGAAAACTAAATATTTTTTTCATTTTAAATGAATTTTAAAAATATACCCGTCTTTTTAATTAAATATAGCTCTATCTAAAGATGGAGGCAATTTAAATCTGTATACATCAGCTTTAATCTTTTTAAATCTGCGTGAAAAAAAACTATACGAAAAAGTCTTTCACGCAGATTTAAAAAAGATTTCTGCAGATTAAATAAGATTTTTAACAACGAGCAATTTTAATTCTCTACACTAGTCACAGAAAACATTCCTGAAATATCGTTTGTTCCGTTTCCTCCAAGATTATCCACAAATTTTACCATTTGCGCTGCAGTATGAACGTTTGGAGTTGCATTATCACTCATTCCTGTTCCTGTAGATAAAGTAATCGTATTGATTTTTCCGCTCAAAAGTTTATCAAAATCAGCTTTAATTTTGATTTTCGGAGCATTTTTCCCTACAATGGCATTTGAAGCAAGGCTTAAAGTGATATCTCTATATGCATTAACACCTTGTGTGTATGCGCCTTCAGTTCCTGCTACAGTACTTCCTGTATGAATAGACATTACTTTATTATCGGTATCATAAAAGCCTTCTACTTTTGTAAAACGATATCCTGTTCCCCATTCCCACATCATTGCAGTATCGTTAGCACCTGCGGCTGCATAGAATTTAGGAAATCTAGTTTGGTCTAAAGTATTTTGTTCTGTTTTAATACCTAAACCAAATTTAATCTGCTTGTATGATGCAGATGGCACATTACTCAAAACATAGCTTAATGATGCCACTTTTGCCTGATCTATTACTGTTGCACCTTTGTCTAAATCATTTACGTTGTAAGGCACCTCGCTTCCATCATCTTTTATTAGACGAATATTACTAATTACATATTTGGCCTCCGAAAAATGATGAATTTGTCCTGCCGCTGAAGTATTTGCTGTTGCAGATGCTGAAATTGCGTCTCCTAAAACAATTGTTTTGTCTTTGAATGTATTATTGAATTCCAACGTTAGATTGTTTGCTGCAGGAGCATCGTCATCGCTTGAACATGAAACAAATGCCAACGCGGCCACTGATAATAAAAGGTATTTTTTTAAATTTTGCATTTTTATGATTTTAATTTTTGTGTTCTATTTTATAAATCGAAAAGAGGATTATAAAATAGGCGGCGGTACAAAAATTTCAAGGCAAGGTTCTAACCGATCCAATTGTCTATAAATCGGCACTTTCTTGAATGTTATAGTTTTTAATAGTGGAACCTGAAATTCAATGTTTGTGTTTAAAGCAATATCAATCTTTTTGCTAATGCTTCTCAATTCTAAATCGGTATTTTTTTCCGTTTCTCGAAGCTCTTTTTTCAAATGGCATTTACCATGGCATTGCAGTTCTGGCTTGGCTTTGTTCACACAAAATTCTTTTTCTATAGCATCTTGATTCAGTTTAAAGTGCACAATGATAAGCGCCTGCTGGAAAGACACCAGCAGGAACAAAATCGTCATTGTAACACTAAAAACTTTTTTCATTTTTCTTAGAAATTGAATTTTAGAGACGTAAAAATATTACGTCCCATTCTCGGGATATTTCCCCAATCTGCATACGTGCTATAATATTCGTTTAATAAATTTTCTGCTCCAACCTGAATGGTACTTCTTACTTTATTGATTTTAAAAGTATAATCGGCAGAAATATTCCAAATTGTATAAGCTCCCGTCAAATCTTCTCCATATTCCGGACTGTAGTTAATTTGCTCAAAATCACCATTTACAGAAGTCTGAATTCCGAAATTTTTATACATATAATGAAGAGAAGTCAAATAACTTAACGGACGAATGAAAGGCAAATTTCCTCCGTTATTATCCATTCCACGGGCATACGTAAGCGTTCCTTTCCAATGTAAATGTTCCAAAATATCATAACTCACATTAGCAGACATATTCAAAAGCGTGGCATAATCTAAAGAGGTATACCCTTTTACACCAACCGATTGATAATTCATCGGACTTCCCAAGCTTAAGATTTTTCCAATAATATAGTTTTGAATATAGAAATAGTTTATTTTTCCTTGAATGCTTAATCTTTCATTTTTAAAACCTGCGCTTGCATTTCCTTCATACGAAATTTCATTTTTCAAATTCGGATCTCCGATATAATCGTAACGATCAAAACTATTATAGATATAATAACCGTAACCTTCAGAAACAGAAGGCGCTCTATGACCGTAACCTGTTCCGACAGAAAAATTAAATTGATCGATATTTAAGTTGTAAGCCGCATTCAGACTTGGCAGAAACCTCGTTTTTTCTTGAGGCGCTCCCGGATGAAAAATCCAATTGAATTCTATGTATTTTGAATAATTATAATTCACACCCAAAGAACCGCCTAAGTGCACTTGACTTCTTTCTGAAATATCCCAAGAATTATTCATCGAAAGTCCAGCATAACGAGTGGTAACCCAAGGCCAGCTATAAGCAAACATTGTTCTTTCGCTTCGATCTTGCGGATACATGCGCATTTCTGCAATAGATAGATTATCGTAAGCATTCAACTGAATTTCAGACGAGTAATCGTTCTTTTTCAAATTGGCTTTAGAAACCAATCCGTAAGTGGTGCTCCAACCCGGCATATCCATGTGAACTAAATTTTCTGGTCGTGTTGTATCATCCATATAATGCTCAATGGCATTAAAATATACTTTAGTATCTACCACTCTAACCAGACCTTCTTCAAACAATTGTTTATAAGAAGCCGATGTAATAAGCGCACGAGAAAGCCATAAATCCATTGGCAAAGCAGGATAACCCACATCTTTTGCCACATCAAAAATCGCGTCTAATCTTACCGATGACAAATCGCTAGTTTTGTAAGCCAACTCTAACGAAGTGTTGAATTTATTGTATTGCGAATGTTTTACTTCGTCGTTATTTCCGTCACGATAATTATCTGCTGTACGATACGATATACTTCCGTCTGCCACGAATTTGGTTCCCGAATACGAGATATTTCCTAAATTGAAAAACTGCTTATTATTAAACTCAAACCCCGTTTGGTACACTCCATTCCATTTCTTTTGAAGTCCAAATGGCGTGCTTTTTCTTTTTAGATCGATGCTTCCTGCAATTGTAGAACCGTGCAAACTTCCCTCCTGACCCGATTTTATATCAATCGTTGCCAAATTATTGCTTTCTACATAAGACGTAATCGGGTCCATTTTATCGGTACAAGCCCCAAAAACATGCATTCCGTCGATGGTAACTGTCGAACGCTCTGTGCTCATATTATTTAATAAAGGTTCCCAAGCATACGCTCCACGCTTTATAAAACTGATATTATCTGATGAAGACAAAAATTCATCAACAGAAACCGCCATTTTCATCTCTGTTTCAATTTTCTTTTTTGTCGCATTTTTTACCGTTACTTCTTCTAAGTTTTTTATGCTGTCGTGATGTGCATGCTGGTTTTGGGCTGTAACTGATAATCCCAAGAAAAGCAGCATTATAATATATCTCATGCTATTAGAATAAAGTATCAATATAAAGTTCACTTTTCACGCCTTCAACTCCTGGCGTGTGATCAGTAGGAACTATCGTTCCTTTTACAATCAATCCGTTTTGATTCATCATAATCAAATTCAAGGTCCAATTTCCTGTCATGGTATAATTGACCACTCCGTGATACAGCCCATCACTTCCTTGCGTCAAATCTTTATTATTTGGCGAAGAGTGATTTCCCATCGAAGGTTCTGGCATTCTTGGATCTAATTTTAAAGTATATCCCACAACTTCAGAATAAGAAAACTGCGTCGGATCTGGAAAAGTTCCCGCTGGAGTTGTTGGTTTATTGTATTTGTAAACACCAGCAACCAACTGATTCTCTGAAACTGTAGGTTTTTGAGGCGAAATCAGGGCAATTACATATTGTTCGCCATCACTTCCGGCAAAAGCGGTCATATTAAGGTTTTTATTGCTTTGTTTTTCTACCGTAATATCTTTATTGATCTCATATTTTTGGTTATCGGCCGTAAAACTGATGTACAATTTCCAACTTGCTGTTGTAGTGCTTTCGCCTGTAAAAACAGAATAACCGCTATAGAATTTATTAGCAGCATCATACGCAACATTATATTGATGTGGGCACGAACTTTTACTTCCGTCTGCATTACTGATTATTGGTAGAAAAGTAACCGCAGCTGTAGTTAGCTCTTGGTTGTTTTGAGTATTAATGACTTTCAGATGAAGTTCGTTATAACCTTTATAGAAAGTTCCATTTAAAGCTTCAATACTAATCTTATAGTTGCCGCTTGTGAGCGAAGTTGCTTCTTTAAAAACTAGATTTTCAGGAACTTCCGAACCAGTTTCAGCTTCATAATCTGTTTTATCAATCGTACAGGACGTAACCGCAAATAAAACTGCGATTATCCAAAAATTAAAAAATTTCATTTGATGGTGTTATAAAAAAAACGTTTAAAATTTAGCATCAAGCCATAATTTTTCGAATAGCAAAAAAGCTTAAATACTAGTGAATTAGCCAAAGAAAATGGCAAACGTAAATGAAGTTGGAATACAGCTATTCCCTTCAAATACAAAAGAAGATCAAATTATTTTTAAAATGAAAATTGCATTATTTCCAACTCAAATCCAGATATAAAATCCGCGTAAGCAAAAACAAAAATTCAAAACCCGATTTGAAATTGGGAATATCGCGCCAAAGCTTCAAGTTTGGAATTTGGAATTTCAAAAATTGGAATTTAAAGAATTTGATCTCTAAACTGTGAAGAGAGGAGGATGAAAAGTAAGATTAGAAGCCCCGATTGGTTTGTTATCAAACAAAATAGACGTGTTATTTTTTGATTCGATAACTGGAATTGCGCTAAAATTGATTTCAGCAGTATTTTGAACATATACAAGCTCTAGTTTGTCTTTTAGACTGTCTTGCATTTTTCGTTCGTTATCAGAATATTTTTTAATGCTTTTTTGAAGTTCACATCGACCGTTGCAGCTATTGAAAGCTTGTTTACGCTGCACACAAATAGTTTGTGCAATTTCTTTCTGGTTGATTTTAAAAGAAGCATAAACGAACAAGCTGCCAAAAGATGGCGACAGGATTAAAATAGAAAGTGCTATGATGATTAACCTTTTCAAGAGCTTGTTCAATTGTTCGCTCGCAAAAGTACATACTATTTTGTATTTATTTTAACGAATTTGGATTTTTTTACAAATAAAAGACAAAATAGTCTTATTTAAAGAAAACGAATTACTCATAAAATAACGAAATATCGTAAATAAAATTAATCCTGTTTTTCTTAAAACCCCTAAAAACAAAGGCACTGCAAATAAGGCATGCTAATTGGCTACTCTTGGGCATCGTTCATAAAATTGAAAAGTTTAAAATAGAAACAAATGAAACAATCTCTTTTCTAGATACTCTAGCAAGTGAAATAGAACAAAAAAATCACTTCTTAATCTAGATTAACCGATACAGGTTTCACTCTGTAATACATTTGCACTGTAATCATAACAAAACAAAACATAATAGCACTTATAAGTTTACATTTTAAACCTATAGATCATTTTAAATTAAAAATATAAATTAAAATTAATCTTTAAATCAAAAACCATGAGCACATTTACAGTAAAAGACGGAACACAAATTTATTACAAGGATTGGGGAAAAGGACAACCAATTGTTTTTCACCATGGATGGCCTTTATCAAGTGATGATTGGGATGCACAAATGATGTATTTCCTTCAAAAAGGGTACAGAGTTATTGCACACGATCGCCGCGGACATGGTCGTTCTGGTCAAGCTTCAGAAGGAAACAACATGGAAACTTACGCATCTGATATCGCTGAATTAGCTGAGTTTTTAGACTTAAAAGACGCGATTCACGTTGGACACTCAACAGGAGGCGGTGAAGTAATTCGTTACGCTGCAAAATACGGAAAAGCGCGCGTTGCAAAAGCGGTAATCATCAGTGCAGTTACGCCAATTATGGTTCAAAACGAATCTAATCCAGAAGGTGTTCCATTGTCAGTTTTTGACGAAATCAGACAAGGAACTGGATTCAACAGAGCACAATATTTCTACGACTTCCCTATCCCATTCTACGGATGGAACCGCGAAGGACAGACAGTTCAAGAAGGAATCAAACAAAACTGGTGGCGTCAAGGAATGATGGGTTCTGTACTGTCTCACTACGAAGGAATTAAAGCATTCTCTGAATCAGATTTCACAGAAGATTTAAAAAGCTTAGATATTCCAGTTTTAGTTTTACACGGAGAAGATGACCAAATCGTTCCTTATGCTCAAGCTCCTAGAGCAGCTAAATTGTTGAAAAACGGGAAATTAATCTCTTATCCTGGATTCTCTCACGGTATGCCAACTATCAATGCTGAGACGATCAACAGCGATATTTTAGATTTCATCAAATAATCCATAATCAACTACCTGTAAAGGCTTATTTACAGGTAGTTTAATCTTCTCAAATTATGAGTTTTTTTCAACAACCCTCTTTTGATACGGTTACAGAAGCTTTGCAATGGCTGAGTACACAAGGTTTTACAGAAAATTTCAATCTGGATTCTAATTGTATTCGTTACAATAACAATACGCAAAGCATGTCGCCAGAAGAATTCAAAATTGAATATCTATTTCGTTTTGAAGGAGATACCGATCCGGGAGATGAAGATATTGTCTACGGAATTAAATCTGAAATCTACAATATTAAAGGTGTTCTAACCAGCGCTTTTGGAATTTATGCCGATGCAATTTCTGCTGAAATGATCAAAAAATTGTCAACGCATTAATTTCCAATCCAATCACGAAATATCGCTAATGCTTATTCCATTTCATTAGCCTAACCAATTATAAATCTTAAAAACAAATAACTATGAAACCATCCGTTAACTTATTATCACCAGACAATCACGCATTAGTATTAATCGATTTTGAAGGACAAATGGCCTTTGCAACGCATAATATTCCAGTAAGCGAATTACGTACGAATGTGGCGATTGTGGCTGGAGCATCAAAAATTTTTAATGTAGACACTGTTGTCACTACAGTTGCAGAAGAAAGTTTCTCTGGGCCTGTTTTTCCTGAATTGGAAGAATTTTACCCAATTGCTACTTCTGGATATATTGACAGAACGACAATGAATACTTGGGAAGACGAAAACGCTTATAAAGCTATCGTAGCAAAAAACAAAAAGAAACTTGTTCTTGCTGGACTTTGGACAGGCGTTTGCATCGTAGGACCTGCATTGTCTGCAATTGATGAAGGTTACGAAGTCTACATTATTACAGATGCTTGCGGTGATGTAACTGCAGAAGCTCACGAACGTGCTGTACAAAGAATGGTTCAAGCTGGAGCGATTCCTGTAACTTCTATCCAATATTTATTAGAGCTTCAAAGAGATTGGGCACGTGAGGAAACTTATGTTCCTGTAACTAATTTGATGAAAAAATATGGCGGATCTTATGGTTTAGGTATTCACTATGCTCATAACATGTTGAAACACTAATCGCACTAATTCATTTTATTATAAATCTCTTACGCTTCATTATGTTGGAATCATCAAAATCCATATTGACCAAAATCTTTTTCATATCTATTGTTTCTTTTCTTTTAATGGGAAACACGGCATCGGCTCAGAGCTTTAAGCTGTTGCGTTACGATGAAAATTATGAATTCTTAAAAGATTCAAACAGAAACTTTTATGAACGATTAAAATTCATTCCGTTAAATCAAGAAAAAGACGTTTATATGTCAATTGGTGGCGAAGCCCGATATGAGTACGTTGATTTCAACAATGAAGACTGGGGAAGATTCAATATTGGTCACAACAATTTCTTACTGCAGCGTTACGACCTTCATGCCGATGTGCATTTAGGAAAACGTTTTAGAATATTTGCCCAATTGCGAAGTGCCCTAGAAGATGGCCGTACAAACGGAGCACGTGGCATTGACGAAGATCAACTGAATGTTCAAAATCTTTTTGTAGATGTTAATCTCTGGCAGCAAAAAGACAAAAAAATAACCGTTCGCGCCGGAAGGCAAGAATTGGATTATGGTTCTGGAAGGTTAATTTCTGTTAGAGAAGGTCCAAACGCGCGACTTTATTTTACAGGAGGAAAACTGATGTACACTTCGTCAAGAGTATCAATTGATGCTTTTGCCATGATGGCCGATACGGTTCATACAGGAGTTTTTGATAATAAAATGTCTAAACAGCTTAATCTTTGGGGAGCATATTCTAAAATTATTTTTCCAAAAGCGGGAAATCTCGATCTGTATTATCTCGGGTTCAGAAGAGACGAATCTGTTTTTGAAGAAGGAATTGCTCCTGAAAGAAGGCATACAATAGGTTCAAGATTATGGAAATACGGTGGCGGTTTTATTTACAACCTTGAAGCGGCGTATCAATTCGGAACTTTTGGTTCTGGAAATATCAATGCCTGGACAGGATCTGTTGATATTGGATATATGTTTGAAAACGTAAAATTTAAACCAACCATCAATCTTAGAAACGATTATATCTCAGGAGATAAAAACCAAGGCAACGGCGAGCTTCAGACCTTTAATCCGCTGTATCCAAAAGGAGGATATTTTGGTTTTAGTCCGCAAGTTGGGCCAGTGAACCTTATCGATATTCATCCGTATGCGACGATGGATTTACTTTCGAATTTAAAGATGCAGGTCGATGTGGTTTTAAACTGGAGATTCTCAACAGATGACGGAGTTTACAGACCAAGCGGAATTCTGAACCTTCGCGGAAGCGATTCTGACGAAAGATATATTGGAACGGCCTATCTCGCCAATTTTACTTATAGCATAAACAAATATATTTCGGTGGTCAGCGGTATTCAGTATTTCAAAACAGGCGCTTTTATCAATGACATGATCCCGAACTCAAAAGATGGAGTATTCTTTAATGCTCGTCTTGGATTTAAATTTTAATAACCTAAAAAAAATATAGTAGCGCCAAAATAGAACGCTGATAAACGCGGATTTGCTATCGCAAAGACGCTGATAAAAACGGATTTTATAAAGAAAATCTGTGTAAATCTGCGCTTTTGCGATAGCAAAATCCGCTTCATCCGCGTCCAAATTTACGCCATACATTCAATTTCAACACTAAACCCAAAACAATGAAAACAAACACTTCAGCATACAGATTTAGATTTTTGCATCTATTTCTTTTAATTATAACATTTGCAGGCGCTCTTAGTAACAACGCTTTTGCTCAAACAGCTTCAATCGGTTCTACGGTAACTTGGGGGAAAGTAGACGGAATTGCAGTAAACGGACTGGTTCAAGGACCATCTGCAGCAGAAGCTGACTTACAAGTTGCCTGCGTTTTTGAATACACAGAAGGTGATATTTTTAATCCTCCTGCCCTTCCTGCTAACTTAAACGGAATGGTGCATTTAGACGACGCTTTAAAAGGCATTATAACTGAATTACGCAAAAGCGGAAAATTTCAAGGTCATGCACTCGAAACTTTATTGATTACTCCCGCAAAAGGCACTTTAGCATCTAAACAATTATTATTAATTGGATTGGGAGATCGTAACAAATTTACACCCGATTTAATGAAAGATGTCGGAAGCACTGCCATGCGTGAAGCTTTGCGTTTAGGCGTTTCTAATTATTCTTTTGCAAGTGATATTAAAGATGCAGGAATCGATTCTCCAACCGCTCTTGTGGCAGAAAATGTAGTTTTAGGCTCTTTTGAAGCGTACAGAACTCAGGCGTATTTGAAAGATAAAAAACTGGCAGAATACAAGCCTTTAAACAAAGTAATCCTACTAGCGGGTCCTGCTTTTTATACGGTTGCAGGTGAAGGAATTAAAACAGCAATTGCAAAGCTAAACGCTAAATAATCGAAACTATGAAAGCAGATTTAATTTTATTCAACGGTAAAATACATCGTTTCAATACTGAAACTCCAAACGTTACTGCGGTTGCCATTAAAGACGGGAAATTTATTGCCGTTGGAAACGACAGTGACATCATGGCTTTTGCTTCTGAAGAGACCAAAATAATCGATCTTCAAAACAAAAGAGTTGTTCCTGGAATCAACGATTCGCACATTCACCTTATTCGAGGCGGATTGAATTATAATCTTGAACTACGTTGGGATGGCGTTCCGTCTTTGGCAGATGCGCTAAGAATGCTGAAAGAACAAGTAGATCGTACGCCAAATCCCCAATGGGTTCGTGTTGTGGGAGGTTGGTCAGAATTTCAATTTGCTGAACGCAGAATGCCCACTTTAGAAGAAATCAATGCGATTGCACCAGATACTCCAGTTTTTATCCTGCATTTGTACGACAGAGCAATTATGAACAGAGCGGCGTTGAGAGCAGTTGGTTATAACAAAAATACGCCTGCCCCTCCAGGAGGACATATTGAACGCGATTCTAACGGAGAACCAACAGGACTTATTATTGCTACTCCAAATGCGATGATTTTGTATTCGACTTTGGCGAAAGGTCCAACACTTTCATACGAGCATCAGATTAATTCGACTCGTCATTTTATGAAAGAATTGAACCGTTTCGGAATCACAAGTGTGATTGATGCGGGCGGTGGATTTCAGAATTTTCCAGACGATTATAAAGTGGTTAATGAATTGAATGAAAAGAAACAATTGACCGTAAGAATTGCCTACAATCTTTTCACTCAAAAACCAAAACACGAATTTGAAGATTTCTCCGATTGGATTGATACCGTAAAATTATATCAAGGAAACGATATGTACCGCCATAACGGAGCTGGAGAAATGTTAGTTTTCTCTGCTGCCGATTTTGAAGATTTCTTGCAGCCAAGACCCGATCTTCCTGAAAATATGGAAGCTGATTTAGAAAAAGTAGTTCGACTTTTAGTAGAAAATAGCTGGCCTTTCAGATTGCATGCCACTTACAACGAAAGCATTACAAGATTTTTAAATGTCTTCGAAAAGATCAATCAAGATGTTCCTTTCAACGGACTTCCGTGGATTTTTGATCACGCCGAAACGATTGACGAAAGAAACATCGAACGTGTAAAAGCTTTAGGCGGCGGAATCGCAGTTCAAAGTAGAATGGCGTATCAAGGAGAATATTTTACTGATCGTTACGGAGCAAAAGCCGCTGAAAACACGCCGCCTATCAAAAAGATGATTGAAATGGAAGTTCCTGTTGGCGCGGGTTCAGATGCTACACGTGTAAGCAGCTACAATCCGTGGGTGTCAATGTATTGGATGACCGTTGGAAAAACTATCGGCGGATTGCAATTGTACAATGAAACAAGATTGAACAGACAAACGGCTTTAGAATTGTACACTAGAGGAAGCGCTTGGTTTTCGCAAGAGCAGACTAAAAAAGGGGATATTAAAGTTGGAATGTTTGCCGATTTAGTGGTTTTAGATCGTGATTATTTTACCATTGACGACGAAGACATCAAAAAAATCGAAGCAGATTTGACGATTGTCGACGGAAAAATTGTGTATGCTAATGGAGATTTCTCTTCGTTCTCACCGCCTCACATTCCGATTTTACCCGATTGGTCGCCAACAAATATTTACAACGGATATCCAGTAAGAAGCAGTTTTCAAAGTGCAATCGAAAAAAATGCAAAAGCAGATGCCAAACCAAAACTGACTTCGCAGATTCACAGCTGCAGCGGAAGTTGCGACGTTCACTTGCACAATCACGATGCTGCTAGAATGAGCAATGTTCCGGTAAACAATTACAATGCATTCTGGGGCGCTTTAGGCTGTTCTTGCTTTGCTTTCTAAATTTTAAAGAAATGATCGAAATTATAAAACAAATATTGCATTCCGATTTAGGGAATTCATTCAACAACGCAGCGCTTTTAGCATTTAGAGTGTTGCTTGCCATCGAACTTTTCAGAGTACACGGAATGAAAAAATTTAGAGTCGAAAACGGGCAAAAAGAACACGTTCCGAATCCGTTGCATTTGCCTGAAAAACTAAACGGATTAGTGGCAACTTTTTCTGATACTATAATTCCGTTTTTCATTATTCTCGGGCTTGGAACACGCCTTGCAGTGCTACCTACAATTGGCGTAACTGCAATTGGCTATTTCGTAGTTCACAAAAACGATTCGCTAGAAGTTCGTGACGTTCCGTACATGTATACTTTATCGCTATTATTGCTTCTTGCCCTTGGTGCAGGAACGTATTCACTAGATAATTATTTACTAACCTTATTAAACAATTAATTTAAACACATAGAAATTTGGGAGCGACTAAAAGGCGTTTCACTTGCATGATTACACATAGCATGTTTTATTCTCTCGCAGATTAAACAGATTAGGCAGATTTCTAATTATTTATCGCTTTTTCAACACAAAATGTTATGTGTTTATTGATTTAGATTCCTCAGCTACTCATAACTCATAACTCATAATTCATAATTCATAACTTAACAAAAACCCAATTCAAAAATGAAAACAAACATCGGAATTAAACAAGAAAACATCTCAAAAATTGTTGATGTATTAACTAAAGTTCTTGCAGACGAATTCATACTTTATACCAAAACAAAAAGAGCACATTGGAACGTTGAAGGTCCTGATTTTTACAACAAACATATTTTCTTTGAACAGCAATACGATGCGATTGACGAAATTGTAGATGCAGTTGCAGAAAGAATCAGATCTTTAGGCCATTATACGCCTGCGACATTAAAAGATTTTCTTGCATTGACGCATCTTACAGAAGAATTAAAAGAAAATAATGAGAGCGCTGGTTTTATCAAAGAATTGCTTTTAGATCATGAAAGTATTATTATTTATCTTAGAGAAAATATCAATCCGATTGCTAATGAATGGCAAGATGCAGGAACAAGCGATTTCCTAACAGGTCTTGTAGAAAATCACGAAAAAATGGCTTGGATGCTTCGCGCTCATTTGAACTAAAAAATTATGGAAATTCAACAAAAAAATATTTGGTACGTAACCCTGCTTTTAACCATCATAGCAGGGTATTGCGATACCGTCACTTTTGTCGCAGCCGATTCCATATTTTCGGCGCACGTAACAGGTAACTTTATCGTTTTTGCGTATCAGATTGTCAAAGGTTCCGATCTTCATGCTTGGGTAAAACTGCTTACTTTTCCCGTTTTTATTATTGCCGTAATCACAGGAGGAAGAATTGCATTAAAAGCAACCAATCGCTATACAATTTTATTCTGGGAAGGCATAATTTTACTTTTAAGCGGAATTGCGTCTTACGTGTTTGGTTACTTGCAAAACTTTGAAGAATGGACGATGTACACCGTTGCTATGACAACTGTTTTTGCAATGGGACTTCAGAATGCTTTTGGAAAGCTTTACGCGAAAGAAACGCACGGTCCAACTACTATGATGACTGGAAATGTAACTCAGGCTTCTCTTGATTTAGGAAACCTATTAAAAAACGGACTTAAAGATGTCGAAGTATTTTTAAGTTTTAAAAAACAGCTTGTTACCTTAATCGGATTTCTTGTTGGATGTTTTCTTGGAGCAATTGCAGGAAAGTTTTTCGGATTAGGAACTCTAATTCTGCCAGGAGTTGCAATGATTATTTGCTACTTATATCACCGAGATAGTTAAGCAAAACGCCCATTTTTAGATTGCAGATTTCTGATAATATAGTATCTTTAAAAAATGATTTTAGCACTCTTTTTGAGAAAAGAGAGTGCTAAAATCTGTTAAAAAGAAATTTACAAAAAACTCCAAATTCTTGGCCATTCTTGAAATTATACAAACAATGTAATGAAGGAGAAACTACTAATTGTTGAAGATGAATTTATAGTTGCAAATGATTTAAAAATCATGCTGCAAAAAGCCGGATATCAAGTTGTTGGTATTGCTGCTTCTGTGGCTCAGGCTCTAAAATTAATCGAAGAAAAAAAACCGGACTGGATTCTACTTGACATCATATTAAAAGGCAATCTAACTGGAATTGATTTGGCTTGGGAGTTGCGCGAAATGAATCTGCCTTTTCTGTATATTTCAGCAAATACCAATCAAAGTACGCTTGAAGCTGTAAAAGCTACACATCCGTACGGATTTACGGTAAAGCCTTTTAGGGAAAAAGATCTTGTAGTAATGCTTGACATTGCCAGATATCGATTTAACCAAGAAAGAGTAGATTTAGCCGTCGATCAAATTGATGCTAAAAATCAAGAAATTCAAGGAATAATTGGCCAAAGTCCGCTTTTAAAAGAAGCAATTGAAAAAATAAAAATTGTAGCTCCAGCCGAAACTTCTGTTTTGATATTAGGCGAAAGCGGGACTGGAAAAGAAAGAGCCGCTCATGCCATACACGAACTTTCGGCACATCAATCCAATCCGATTGTGGTAGTAAACTGCGCTGCTTTGCCGCAATCTTTAATAGAATCTGAACTTTTCGGGCACGAAAAAGGCGCTTTTACAGGAGCTAATGCGGTAAGAATTGGTAAATTTGAACAAGCTAATAATGGAACCATTTTTCTGGATGAAATTGGCGAATTGCCACTTGATTCTCAAGTAAAATTATTGCGTGTGCTGCAGGAGAAAGAAATTCAACGTCTTGGAAGCAATAAAACCATTAAAATTAATGTCCGTATTGTAGCGGCAACTAATAAAACGCTTGAAAGAGAAGTTGCTGAAGGACGTTTCAGATTGGATTTATACTACCGATTAAATGTATTTCCGATACAATTACCGTCTTTAAGAGAACGCAAAGAAGATATTGAAGTATTAGCCTATTATTTTCTAAAAAAATATGCAACAAGTTCCAAAAGAAATGTAAGCAGAATAAGCGCAACAGCATTAGAACAATTAAAAAATTACAATTGGCCAGGAAATGTACGTGAATTAGAACATTTGATAGAAAGAAATGTACTGCTCGCCAAAACCAACGAAATTGAAAATTTTGACTTACCTTCAAGTCCTCCAACTGTCGTTTTAGAAATCAGTACCGATAAGCTAAAATCGATGGAAGAAATGGAAAAAGAACATATTATGAATGCACTTCAATTCTGCAATGGTAAAGTTTCAGGTTCTGGCGGTGCTGCCGAACTTTTAAAAATGCAACCGCAGACATTGTATTCAAAAATGAAAAAATTAGGTATAAAACAAGGATATAATTAATCTACATTAAGTTGTCTTAAGTGCAGGCTTCGCTAACTTTGCTTATATAAAACAAACCATAAAATAAAAATATATGGAAACAATAAAACTAGAATTAGACGAAAAAAAACATGGAGCTTTCAACCTTTATGTAGACGATAAAAAACAAGGTGAAATGACGGTAAGCATCAAACCCGATTTATTAACAGTTTACCATACAGGAGTTGAGCCTGAAGCAGAAGGAAAAGGTTATGCAAAGAAACTTTTAGAAGAAATGGTTTCTTACGTTCGTGCCAATAACTTGAAAGTTTTACCGCTTTGTCCTTACGTTCACGCTCAATTTAAAAGACATCCAAATGAGTATGAGGATATTTGGAAGAAGTAATTTTTGATAACCTGTAACTTTAACCTCAACGGAGACCTGACAGGTTTTTAAAACCTGTCAGGTCTAACAAATCTGGTGACAAGATTGTGTAAATCTACCTGAAAAACTACACAAAAAATTATCTCCCGCAGATTTGGCAGATAACGCAGATTTTACTGTTGAAAAGATTTAAATCTTCAGAAAAACTGAACTCATAACTAAAAACTCATAACTTATAATTCATAAAATTATGAATACAGATATTTTAACAGACGGTATTCCTTTAAATGAAGCTAAAAAAGCCTTGGTCATGATTCACGGACGCGGTGCTAGCGCTCATGATATTCTTTCGATTGCCAAACATCTTAAAGTTGATGATTTTGCGTTGGTTGCGCCTCAGGCAGAAAACAGAACTTGGTATCCGTATTCGTTTTTAGCTCCTTTAAACGAAAATGAACCTTCATTTTCAAAATCGTTAGAAGCAATACATCAAGTTGTGGTGGCGATTCAGCAAAACGGAATTGAAAAAGAAAATATTTATTTCCTAGGATTTTCTCAAGGTGCTTGTCTCGCTTTGGAATTTACTACCAGAAATGCAGCAAAATATGGAGGAGTCGTAGCTTTTACAGGCGGATTAATTGGTGATAAAGTGTATGAAGACCATTATTCTGGAAACTTCGAAAACACGCCTGTTTTTATCGGAACAAGCGATCCAGATTTTCACGTTCCTGTAGAAAGAGTGAATGAAACTGAAGCGCTTATGGAAAAAATGGGTGCCGATGTGACTAAAAAAATCTATCCAAATATGGGACATACCATCAGTCAAGACGAAGTTGATTGTGCCAATGCCTTAATTTTCAATAAAAAATAATGATTACGATCACTCGCGTTTACAGCGATGAGAATGGAGAAAGCCATTTTGAAGACTTTGAAGTTCCGTTGAAAAACAAGGGCGATATCGGATTTTTATCGGATGATGAACCCGTGAAATCTATCGTTTTTAGAGAAGTTAGCCCTTCTTACGATTACGATTTTCACAATGCTCCTGATCGCCAATATATTGTTTTACTGGAAGGAGGCGTGGAAATCGAAACTTCATTAGGAGAAAAAAGAACATTCCCAACGGGTTCTATTTTACTGGTAGAAGATACTGCAGGAAAAGGACATAAAACCAAAAATCTTGAGCCTAAATTGCGAAAATCTATTTTTATTAAATTGGGTTAAATACGTTTTTTCAAGTTTCAAGTTTCAAGTTTCATGTTTCATGTTCTGTCGAACTTTGTCAAAGTTGGAAACTTTGACAAAGTTTTATCTTTACACTTATTTCAATCCAAAAAATGCTCTTTTTTAATTCCTAGTTTACGCATTCTAGAAGTCAAAGTTGTAGATGGCAAGCCGAGTAAAACTGCCGCGCCTTGCGGACCAGAAATTCGTCCGTTGCATTTTTTTATCACTTTTAAAATATGCTCCTTCTCTACTTCTTGAAGCGTTTTGGTATAAAATTCATTTACCAAAGCATCTGAGCTTGCAACTGCAACTTCTGGAAAAATCATTTCTTTGATCTTTTCATCTTTAGCAAACAAAATGCTTCTTTCAACCATATTTTCAAGTTCTCGCACATTTCCAGGCCAAGCATTTGTCATCATGCTGTTGAGTACTTTTTTAGAAAACCGTTTTACATTTCTGTCCATTTTTGCAGCATGCTTTTCTAAGAAAAAATGCCCTAAAACAGGAATGTCTTCCTTGCGGTCGCGTAACGCAGGAAGTTTAATAGGATAAACATTCAAACGAAAATACAAATCGCTTCTAAAGCGTTCGCTGTAAACTTCTTTTTCCAATATTTTATTGGTTGCCGCAATAACTCTGGCATTTACTTTTATGCTTTTGTTTCCGCCTACTCTTTCAATTTCTTTTTCTTGCAAAACACGAAGGAGTTTTCCTTGCAATTCTAAAGGCAACTCTCCTATTTCGTCTAGAAAAATAGTGCTATTTTCGGCTTGTTCAAACTTTCCAATTCTTCGTTCGGTTGCTCCTGTAAAAGCACCTTTCTCATGTCCGAACAATTCGCTTTCAATTAAATTCTCGGGAATTGAGGCACAATTCACTTTAATCATTTTCTGATTTGCAACTTCAGACAAATGATGAATTGCATTTGCCACCAGCTCTTTTCCTGTTCCAGTTTCACCCAAAATCAAAACTGTAGAATTAGAAGATGCCACTTGCGAAATCAATTCGTAAACGTCTTTCATCGCGTTGCTGCTTCCTATAATTCCATGAAAATCTTCACTTTTCTGACTGTTTTTTTCTTTCTTTTTTCCTGAAATATTCTTCTTCAACAGTTCCAACTCGGCGAGAATATTTTCATTTTGTTGCGTAAGAATTATGTTTCTAATCGAAATGGAAAGTTGCATGGCAATTCCTCTCAAAATACGATTCGATTCTCTGCTGAATGTTTTAGCGCTTTTAAAGAAAAGAAAAAGCACGTTTTGGTTTCCTTTGATATAAGGAAGACTAATTCCGAAGACATGTTTAAAACCTTTTTTATAGATGTTTTGAATGTAATCTGGATGCTTTGAATTCGATAAATCAAAAGAAACGACATCAGCGGAATCCCTGCAACAATCAAAAAAACCATCATTTATAGCATACGTTTTAGAATGGATGTTTTGATCTGTAGTATAAAAAATAAAATAATCTGAAGCACTGCCATCAGAAGAAGCCAAAACAAAATCATCAAACTGGAAGTGTTCTTTGACAATTCCGTTTACAAACACCCCAAATTCTTCTTTATTTAAGGTCTGAGAAAGTGCGCTACAGAAAGACATTATAAGCATTTGTTCTTTTTCTCTTTCCTGCAATCGGCTTATTATGACTGAATTGGTATCTAGGGGATTTTGCATAAACGGCATTTCTTAGGGGTAGTTTTTGGCGGTGACAGCGTAAATTTAAGAAATAGCATTTAGTAAATAACTATCGATTTTCTAAATATGCCGTTTTACAATCATAAAATTACGATATATCGTATTCTCTAGAATTTGGCTTTTCGCCAAGACCCTTGTTTTCAAACCTTTTTCAAAATCGGAATGTTATTTGGTTCGTTCATCACGTTCAAAAAACAAGGCTGTTTTATTTCTTAATCTAGGTTAATCGATGCAGAAGCATAACCGCCGTAAATTTGTAAAAGAAAAATCAAACAACAATTTAATATAACAAATACCATGGAAAATAAAATTTTAGGCTTACACCATATTACTGCAATCGCAGGTGACGCTAAACGTAATTTCGACTTTTATTCAAAAGTTTTAGGATTAAGATTCATCAAAAAAACAGTGAACTTTGACGATCCAGGAACCTACCACTTTTACTTTGGTGACGAAGTAGGAAGCGCGGGAACAATCTTGACTTTCTTCCCTTGGGGAGCAGGAATTCAGCAAGGAAGAAAAGGTTCTGGAATGGCAACTGAAATTGGTTATTCTGTTCCTAAAGGAAGCCTTGATTTCTGGCAAAAACGTTTCGAACAATACAATGTAATCTACAATAAACCAGCTGAAAAGTTTGGTGAAAAATATTTGACTTTCTTAGATCCAGACGGATTAAAATTGGAATTAATCGAATCTAAAACAGAAGACAACAGAAAAGCTTGGGAAACTGATGAAGTAAAAGCTGATGTGGCTACAAAAGGCTTTCATAACATTACTTTGACTTTAAACAACATTAAACCTACTGCGGCTATCTTAACTGATATTTTTGGTTATAAATTGATCGATCAGGACGTAAACCGTTACCGTTATGCTACAGACGCAGTTGAAAATGCTGCAATTGTTGACTTGGTAGAATTGCCAGAAGAGAAACGAGGCTTAAACGCTAACGGAACTGTTCACCACGTGGCTTTCCGTGTACCAAACGATGAAATCTTGATGAAATTCAGAGAAAAAATCGAAGAATACGGATTACAGATTACGCCGCAAATTGACAGACAGTATTTCCATTCTCTATATTTCAGAGAACCAGGAGGAGTTTTGTTTGAAATTGCAACAGATAATCCTGGATTTACTGTAGACGAAAGCTTAGAAGAATTAGGTCAAAACTTAAAACTTCCAGCTCAATACGAGCCACAAAGAGAAGCTATTGAAAAACATTTGGTTAAAATAAATTAATTTAAATGCTAAACTGGGTTTAATCCCGAAACACACAACTATTTTGAAAAAGCTGTCCTGATTTGGGATGGCTTTTTTTGTTTGGGGGAGTAAAGGATTTCTATTTTTTATTAGGAAAATATTTTATATTTGGGTGATTGTAAAAACTGACTTTTGTTAGGGTTATCTATCCCTTTTTGGGATGATATGTCTGATGTTGTCAGTGGCATATCTCTAAGCAATTTCACCCAACATAAAACACATTAGTCGAAAATGAGTTTACATGCAATATTGACAACCTATTGGAATCAAACTCTAATTATTTTAGCAGTAATTTCATATTTTGGTAAACGCACTTTTGATTTAATCTCAAAAAAACGAGAAATTAATCATTCAATATTTCAACAAAGAAGACTGGACTCTATAAATTCTTTTTTTTCTATTTATGCAGAAACAGAACAATTGTGGGCAGATATAAATACTTATGAAATCTTTAGACTTGAGATTAATGCAAAGCAACTTGATAATATGGTTTATCCAACATACAATGCACTAAAGCGAAATGTTCTTGAATTACAAATATATTTCAACGAATATGAACATGAAAATTTTGTGAAAATTTTGAAAAATATAACTTTAATAAAAGCAAAACTTGGAGAAATTTATTTTGATTATGAAGCGAATAAAACAATAACGCAAAAGTCAAATAATTTTCAGTTTTATAGAGACGAAAAATTACAAGAAAATGAATTAGTTTTTAAAAAGATCACGGAAAGTTTAAAAAAAACATTTCAATAGAAACCGCTTATAACAGCTACTACAACAGATTGGGGCAATTGGCTTAATGGAATGATGGTTTTGTATTTGGATGATTTGGCTAATCCCAACAATGAGCTTAATTTAGTTCCAAATACGCTGTCGTGCCCGAACGTTAAAAAAAACAAACCCAAATATAATAATTAAACTTAAATAAATGTTGACAATAATTGCATACGTAAGTGGTATACTTGGAATAATCGCTTCTATTATTGAAATCCTCCAATTCTTAAAAATCTTGACAACCAAACACAAAGTTATTATTTTAGCAATAGCTTTTGTAGCCTCTATTACTTGTTTCTCCTTGTGGTACATCATTGACACCAGAGCTGAAGATAAAAGAATTGAAGAATTAAAAGAAAAATTCATAAAAAATGATGCAAAAACAACGGCTGATGCAATCATCATTTCTGGCTGGGAAGAGTCAGGAGATTATATAGGATATCTGGCTCAAATTACTGGATTTTATAGTAGACATAAAGATAAATACTCAATTGAATATAAAACTTACCATAAACAGCTTGAAAGTTGGATGAGTTTTTTTGAAACTTCAAGAAATAATGGAACTTTCTATCAAGGTTATTCAAGCGAAATTTCTGAGTTAAGAGGTTTAGTTCAATCAGGTTTAGATAATTTAGAGCAGATAAGCAATGAAGAAAAATAACTCCGATATCCGATAGCGCGGATTTGCAATCCGTGCCCGTAAAGATTGTCTATTTTCTGTAAATTCAAAAACTACCAATTTAATATTAAGTTTGTAATTGATAATTTGCATGATGTCTCACTGTTGCGGGCACGGATTGCAAATCCGCGCTATCGGCAAATGTTACCGAAAAAGACGAAAAATTCTTTAAATGACGACAAAAATAGATATAACTGAATTTAGAAATAGATTAAAAGAAAACACGAAAATTGGCTCTCCAGAATTAAAAATTGAATGGGGAATTTTGTCGATCATATTTGCTGATAATTCGAAAATCTTTTATGGAAAATTTGACAATTCAACTTTTGAGATTACAAAAAATTCTAATTTTTTCTCAAGTTTTTATCTTTTGAAGGGAACATATAAAAATGAAAAAAAATTGACTATAAATTATAGTATCGAACCCATAAGTAAATTAGGAAATGCTTGGATAAAGTACTTTCCAATTATGGGATTTATTATGTGTAATTCCGTTTTCTATTTTCAAGCAAAACCCCCAATAGAAATTTATGTTATATTTAATGCGTTCCTAGTTTTTATTTCTATCTTTTCAAGGGTAATTATAAAATTGCAAAATAAAAATATGGAGCAAAAATTTATTGAAATATTCGAAATAGAAAAGCTTGATAAATAAAAACACAGATTGCAAATCCGCGCAATCGGGTTTGCAACCCGATAGCGTGTCGACAAAGCAATGGAAAAACAAATAAAATCAATAATTTATGCGGAAACCGATTAGATTTATATTTTTTTATCAATTCATTATAACTGCATTTTTTTTAAATTCTTGTAATAATTTAATTCCAAACGCTTTTTGGAAAAATTTTGAAAGCGAATATATTGTTGAAAACATTAGCGATCAAGGTCCATATGGTGGACATCTAGCAATGCATTGGAAAACAAAATACAATAAAACTTTTAATGCCGAAAAAATAATAGCCTTTGCTAAAGAAAATGGATGGACTTTTACAGGAAAAGAAAACTTTAATCCAAAAAGTATGAAAGATTGGAAAAAGAATGGCAAACTCATTTTCCCTCTTACTTCTCAAGGTTTTAAACCCACATTTTTAGACGATAATATATCCAAACATTTTCCTAGATGGATTAATTCAAATAATATAGTGTATAAATTCAAAACCAATTTTGTAACTCTTGAACCAGGTACAGATAACTCGATTGAAGAAAATGGCTTTATAATAATTAACAAGGAAGCAAATGAAATGAGTGTTTATAATCTATGGGGAGAATAACATACCCGTAATCAGTACACATAACAATTTAAAAAAAGCGGTCTAAATTCTAGACCGCTTTTTTTTCTTCGCTTCGAAACATTTAAAAATTATTTAATATTAAAAAATTGATAATCAATAATTTAATATTAAATTTATAAATTATGTTACTGCATTCCTCACTATTAAATTGCAAATAAATAATCATTTAAATTACTATACTATGGCAAAAATAGCATTATACGGATTTGGCCGCATCGGGAGACAATTTCTTCGCGTAGCTTTAAAAGACAATCTTTTTGTTCCTCAAGTCATTGCTGACATTCAAGATATCAGCTTGCTCGGAGCGCTTTTTAGTGTTGATACCAATTATGGAAGATGGCACGAAGAAGTGAAAACAGCAGATGAAAATTTTGTAATTGGAGGCAGAACGATTCCGTATCAAAATTCAAAGCTGGATATTCCAGATTGGAAAGCATTAGGAATTGATATTGTGGTAGATTGTACGGGACGTGCGACCACAAGAGATTTTGCTCAAAAACACATTGACAAAGGTGCACAATATGTTTTGGTAAGCGCACCAAGTAAATCTTTGGCCGATTGTGATGCTGTTCTTTTAAAAGGAATTAATTTGGATAAATTTGATGCTGGAAACCACAAAATCATCAGCATGGGAAGCTGTACCACAAATGGATTGGCTTCGGTTGTAAAAGTAATCAAAGAAAATTTCGGTATTGAATATGGTCTTTTTTCTACCGTTCACTCCTACACCAATACGCAATCTTTGACAGATCAGCCTATGAAAGACAGACGTGATTCTTGGGCGGCTGCCGAAAATATTATTCCGTCTTCTTCTGGTGCCGCAAGAGCTTTGCAGTTTATCTGGAGCGATTTAAAAATTACAGGAAAAGCGTATAGAGTTCCAACCAGAACGGGAAGCATAGCCGAATTAAATTTGGTGACCACCAAAGATTGTACGGTAGAAGAAGTAAATAATGCTTTTAGAAAAGCGGCAACTGAAGGTCCGTTAAAAGGTGTAATGGATGTGTTGGAAGAGCAATGGACATCAGCCCGAATTGTCGGAGATCCTCACTCCTCTATCATCGATTTACCGCTTACTGCAAAAGAAGGAAATTTGCTTTCTGTTGCGGCATGGTATGACAACGAATGGGGTTTCGCCAACCGACTTGCAGAAGTAGCAAAATACATAGCTGAAAAAATCTAAACATAGAAGCCATGCAAAAATTACAATTTAAGAAAGAAATAAATGCATCAGCTCAAAAAGTATATGAAACGATGCTTGGCTTAAAGGACAAAGCCACTTATGAATATTGGGTAGCCACTTTTAATCCTACTTCTACTTATGAAGGCAGTTGGGACAAAGGAAGTAAAATCCGTTTTGTAGGGACGGATGAAAACGGTAATAAAGCTGGAATGGTTTCGGAAATTGAAGAAAATAAACCTGCCGATTTTGTTTCTATTCGTCATTACGGTTTCTTGGATGGAGATACAGAAGTCACCACAGGCGACCAAGTTGAAAAATGGGCTGGCGGACATGAAAATTATACTTTTGAAGAAAATAACGGCATTACAACCGTAACTGTAGATCTGGATACCATTGATGAATATTTGGATTATTTCAACACTACTTATCCAAAAGCGATGGACAAATTAAAGGAAATTTCAGAAAAATAAAAACTGAAACTGACTTATCGCGAACACATTATATTTTAAAAAGCGGTCTAGATTCTAGGTCGCTTTTTTGTGTTGTCTAAAATTAGTTTTTTTGCCACAGATTAAAAGGATTATTTGGATTAAATTAGCAATAACTGCTCTATTTAAATTGTTATTAAAATTGAAAAATTAGCTCGAAAAATGTTTTTTTAACACTTTCAAAACGCTTAGTTTTACGTTTCCAAACACTCCTAAACATGAAAAAAGTAATTTTCTTACTTTTACTAACTTTCTTTACCACATCCTCTTTTTGCCAAAATGAAACCGATAAACTTAAGCTTCAGAAAGATAGATTGATGTTGCACAATGTGGCGATTTATCTTCGAAATGGGAGCCAAGGAACTATCGATATTGATAGCGCCATGATTTTGGCCTGCAAAGCGCACAAACTTCCATACACGCTTGCCAACGATGAAGGTTTCAACGACGGATCTAATTTTCCAGGAAATAATTTAATTACCAATAATTATGTTCGCGGAGCAGAATTGCTATTGCCGAGATTAAATGCAATCGATCAGATTAAGCTGGCGTTGCAGATCGGGAGTTTTTATCTTTTTAAAACTGGAGCTAAAAAAGACGATCTCAAAAATGCGCTTTTGTATATCAATAAAGCTCAAAAGCTGGCAGAGAAATCCAAAATCCAGAAATGGTATTTTCAATCTAAATATCTTCTTGGAAAATACTATTACCAAGCAGGAAAACCGCAATTGAGCAGTATTATTTTTTCGCAATTGGTAAATACAGCGAGAAAAACACAAAACGAAAAAATACTAGCAGAAGCTATTGATAATCGAGGTACTTATATGCCCGACAGCAATAAAGAAAAAGCGATTATTCTAGCCGAGGCTTTGGCTATTTATAAAAAAACAGGCAACAAGGAAAAAGAAATTGAAACCTACATGAAAATAATTCCAGTTCATTTTTGGACTGGAGACATGAAATTGGCTCGAAAAGAACTTCAAACAAGTCTTACTCTTCAGAAAAAAATAGGTTTTCTATACACACAGTATACCGAAACGACTATTTCGTATATCGAATTATTCCATAACAATTATAAAGATGCGCTTTTTTATGCTTTGCAGAGCGTCAGTTCAATGGAAAAAACGAAAGATTATGCTTTTGCGGACAGCTTTTATATCCGTTTAGGAAATATTTACAGCACCACAGGCTATTATGAAGATGCCATTAAATTTTACCAGAAAGGAATTGAATACAATCAAAAGGAATTAGATGCTGGCACTTGGTATAAAAGCTTTTTTGGAGCGCTAAGATCATTGATGGATAATTCTAAGTATTCTGAAGCTTTGAAATATCTAGAAACGACTTCTAAAAAATATCCTCCCAAAAACGATCTCGAAAGTATGATTTTAAACCAGCTTAAAGGCAGCTGTTACGATCAGTTAGGTAGATTAAAAGAAGCCGAGGCCAGTTTTGAAAAAGTTGATTTTTTTGCTAAAAAATTAAATAGTGCTGAGACGATTAAAGATGTTACAGCTTGTTCTTCTATCATGGCTTTATTTTATTTAAAGATTAACAAGCCACAAAAAGCAAAAGAGATTATCGATCGTATTGCTCCATTTTCTGCTCAAGCAGAGAGTTATAACCGCCATGTTTTGGAGCTTGCTTTATTTAAAATCGATTCCTTAAATGGAAATTATCTTTCCGCGATCGAGCACATGAAAAGCTACACTCGATTACAAGATTCGATGGACAACATTAGTAAAAACCGTGATTATGAAAATTTGAAATTCAAGTTTGAAACAAGTGCTAAAGTACAGAATATAAAATCTTTAAAGCAACAAACCGATCTTCAGAAACGGGAACTGCATTCGTCCAAACTTTTAAATATAATCTCTATAAGCAGTTTATTTTTATTGCTGATTATCATTATTTTGTTGTATAACAGAGCTAAAATTAAACAGCGAAGCACTAGCCGATTGCAATTAAAAGAAAAAGAAATCAAGCTTAAAAATGTAAAATTGGAACGTCTGGTTGAAGAAAAAGAATGGCTTTTGAAGGAAATTCACCATCGCGTAAAAAACAATCTTCAAACTGTAATTAGTCTTTTGAATTCGCAATCTTCTTATTTGAAAGATGATTTAGCGATTTCTACCATAAAAAACAGCCAGAATAGAATTTATGCCATGTCGCTAATTCATCAGAGATTGTATCAGGAAGATAATGTTTCGATGATTAATATGCCTGATTATTGCAATGAATTGGTGGAATATTTGAAAGAGTCTTTCAATGCCGAATACATCCATTTTGAAGTTAAAATTGCTGCAATAGAATTGGATATTTCTCAAGCAATTGCTGTAGGATTAATTACGAACGAAATCATAACCAATTCGATAAAATACGCTTTTAAGGATGATTCCAACTGCATAATTCGCTTCTCGTTATCCGAAGTAAGCGAAAATTGCTATAGGCTTGAAATTTCTGACAACGGAATTGGAATAGCAAATATCGAAGAATTACAAAATAGTAATTCGTTCGGAATGACGCTTATAAACGGTTTAAGCAATACGCTGGAAGGAGAATTAGCAATTAAAAATGAAAATGGACTTAGCTTTCAGTTAGTATTTAAAAAGGATTTTAGGTAGTTTCTAAATCTTGTAAAATTAATCTCAAAACTATTCTTCGGCTGCCATTAATTCTATTTTTGCCATAATTAAGGCAAGGTTGTTTTCTAAATTAATCTTGCCCTCCCGCCATTCTTTCTTGTTAGCTCCTTTTGAAATTCTAAAGATAAAATCGCCTGTAAAAATATAGCCATAGGTTTCTCTTAAACCATTTTTGGTTAATCTTTTTTGTGCTTCTCTTAAATCGATTTTTATTTCACTTTCATTTTTAAAAACAATAGTATCCAAACCGTCAAAACCTTTTCTAAATTCATGTCCGCGATATTGAATAAGTTTGATTAGCGTATTCATAAACCGTAAAGCACGATTTAGATTTGGCTCTGAAACATTCAAATCTAAAATTTCTAATTTGTCAGGCTGAATATCTTCATTTAAGGTTTTACTGTCCCAATAATTTTTTGTTGCTGTAATAATCTCAAGCGGATTTTCCAGCTCATCGCTAATGGTCAACGGAGCCAGAACATCGTCTTTTATGCTTTGAGCCAAATCAAGCAAAGGTGTCGACTTTAAAGGAACTCGAAGTTGCATTTCATACGTCTTTTTAAAAATGGCAATTTCATTATTTCCTTTAAAATCAAGTGACAAATCTGGAACATTTTTCCTCTTATACTCTGGTCCGACCCAATATCTGCTTTTAGGGAGCGGAATACTCATTTTTATACAAGCATTTTTGATTCCCATAGTAGAAACTTCGTAATGTTTTGCGATCTGTGGAATTGGAAATTTCCAAACCAAAGCATAAAGTTCAGATCGGGTAAACGTAATTCTGTCCATAAATTAGTAAAATCAATTTAATAGAAAATTCACCACCTCCATAATTGCTTACAGAAATGGTGAATTAAGAAAAATAAAACTACTCTACTCCGCCCCCTAAAGCACGGTACAGATTAATTGCTGCATTCAGTTTTTCGAGTTTTATGGTTACTAAATCCAATTCGTTTTGCAACGAACTGTTTTGCGCAGCGATAACTTCAAGATAATTGGCCATTCCGCTTTTGTAAAGCAAACCAGCATCTGAAGTTGCTTTTTCTAACGATTCGGCTTTATCTTTCGCCAAAATCATGCGTTCGTCAGCATATTTTAATCTTGACATCGCATCGTTTACTTCGCCAACTGCAGTAATAAATGACTGCTTAAATTGTACCACGGCTTTATCCTGTTCTAAAACGGCAACTTCATAAGCAGTTCGCAACGCTTTTTTTCTAAAAATAGGCTGTGCTAAATTGGCTGCGATCGTTTTGGTGATCGAACCTGGAAAATCGAACCAGTTGTCAAATTCAAAAGAATTCACGCCAATTGACGGGCTCAAACTTAAAGTTGGATACATCGTTGCTTTTGCTAATCCTGTTTTGGCAGTGGCAGACATAACCGCATATTCGCTCGCTTTTACATCGGGTCTTCGGCTTAAAAGAGAAGCTGGAATTCCTCCTGCAAAAATCACAGAAACTTCGGCTGCATCAATATTTCCAGCTCTTTCAATTTTATCTGGATATTCTCCACATAAAATCTGCAAAGCATTTTCTTGAACCGCAATATTCGCTTTCGCTAAAGGCACTAGCAATTCAGCCGTTTTCTTCTGTGCTTCTGTCTGATTTACTGCCAAAGAACTTATTGAACCCGATTTGTACTGCAGTTGCATCATACTCAAAGTATTGGTGCTCAATTCGATGTTTTTCTCTGCAATTTTCAGCTGTTCGTCTAAACCTAAAAGATTGTAATACGCTTGTGCCACTTGAACAATAATTCGGGTTTTTAATGCCGAAAGATTCTCTTTTTGAGCAAAATAAGCGGCTTTAGCATCTCTTTTCTGCATGGCTGCTTTTCCCCAAATATCTACTTCCCAAGAAAGTCGCAGAGTTGCGCTGTAATCATCCATATAATCTTTACCTATAAACTGCTGGCTCAAAGATCCGTTTAGGGAATTTTTAGAAGGGTAAGAACGGCTCGCTCCAGCATCGAAATCTAGTGTAGGTAATAACGATAATTTGGCTTGTTTATAACTGAGGTCGAGCTGTTCCATGCTTTTCATGGCAATGATCACTTCATTGTTTTTGACTAAAGCTTTTTCAATCAAAGCAACCAGCAAAGGATCTTTGTAATAGTTTTTCCACGGAAGCAAAACCGTGTCTCCAGTTACCGCGACTTCTTCGCGGTATTTTTCTGGAGCATTTAATTCTGTACGAGAATATTTTTTTCCTACCACACACGATGTCATGACCGCTCCGGTAAGTAAAACCATTCCGATTTTATATAGTGTTTTCATTCTTATTCTTTTATCGTTTGAACTTGAGTTGCGATCTTTTTCCTTGATACTTTTTCTTGTAAATATTGGAATACAATGAAAAGCAACGGAATCACAAAAATTCCTAGAACAACACCGCTAAACATTCCTACCGCCGCGCTCACACTGATTGATCGGTTTCCAACTGCAGTTCCTCCAGAAGCAAACATCAACGGAATCATACCTACAATAAAAGCTAGCGAGGTCATGATAATTGGTCGCAACCTTGATCTTGATCCTTCAATTGCAGCATCAATTATCGTTAATCCTGCAAGACGTCTTTGTAAAGCAAATTCCACAATCAAAATGGCATTTTTCGCTAGAAGTCCGACCAACATGATTAATCCAACCTGAACGTAAATATTGTTGTCTAATCCTACTGCTTTAATTCCGGCAAAAGCTCCTAAAATTCCTGTTGGAATCGAAAGCAATACGGCAAGCGGCAATAAATAACTTTCGTATTGTGCAGCCAATAAGAAGAATACAAACAACAGACACAATCCAAAAATGGCAACAGTTTGGCTACCTCCAGCTTTTTCTTCCAAACTTAAACCTGTCCATTCGTAACTGTAATCAGACGGAAGCTTATCTAAAACCTGTTCCAGATTCGCCATAATTTGTCCGTTACTATAACCTGGCAAAGCCATTGCTGTAATATTAACCGAATTGTAAAGGTTGTAACGATTCACCGATTCTGGTCCGTATACTTTATGGAACTTCACAATAGATTTTACAGGAACCATTTGCATATCGGCATTTCTCACGAAGATTTCATTAAACGCATCTTCATCCATTCTAAAAATACCGTCCGCTTTTACATTCACTCTGTAAAACTTACCAAATCGAGTAAAGTCTGAAGATTGATCTCCTGCAAAATATGTTTGAATGTTTCCTAAAAGTTCTTTTACGTTCACCCCCATTTGACGCGCTTTGTCTTCATCAACTTCCAATTCCAATTGCGGATAATCGGCTCTAAAAGTCGTATAAGCATATTGAACACCTGGTTGCTGCATAATTTGAGCAATCACTTTATCAGACATCTTTTTTAAAGTTTCTGGATCTCTTGCCATTCTATCCTGCAGCACGATCTCAGCACCGCTTGTTACCCCAAATCCTTCGACTGGAGGCATTCTGAAAACCATCACCTGACCTTCTTTAATTGTCGATAATTTGGCTGTAACGCTATTCAAAATTTCTTCAATATCTTTGACTTCACCTCTTTCTTTTTTAGGTTTTAGTTTGATAAATCCTAAGCCGTAGGCTGTACTGGCACTATTACTCAAAATGTTAAATCCGGTAATACTCGTATTAACATCAATAGCTTTTTCTGTTTCTAATATTTTCTCCATTCGCTCTACCACTGCAGTGGTACGATCCAAAGCTGTTCCTGGAGGCATAGATAAACTGTACACCATGAAACCGTCATCTTCTAGAGGCACAAAACTCTTCGGAGTTGACATCATCATGTACACTGCAATTGCCGTAATTCCAGTTACTAATCCTGCAGCAATCCATTTTCTTCCAATTAAGAAACGAACTCCTTTAATATATCTTCCCGTTAAATTGTCGAAACTTGAATTAAATCCGACGAAAAAACGGTCTTTAAAACTCGTTTTATGTTCGTGCTCACCATGTTTAGCACCGTGATTCTTCAGCAAAAGCGCACATAATGCAGGCGTAAGTGTCAAGGCATTTACAGCAGAAATGATAATTGCAATCGCCAATGTATAAGCAAATTGTTTATAGAAAATTCCTGAAGATCCTGTCATAAATCCGATTGGAATAAATACCGCCGACATGACCAAAGTAATCGAAATTACCGCTCCTGTAATTTCTGCCATTGCTCCGTGAGTCGCATCTTTAGCTGAAATTTCATGATCTTCTTCCATTTTACTGTGAACGGCTTCGACGACGACAATCGCATCATCGACCACAATTCCTATCGCTAATACCAAAGCAAAAAGCGTCAAAATATTAATCGTAAATCCGAAAACCAGAAGAAAGAAAAACGTTCCTACAATCGCTACAGGCACTGCAATCGCTGGGATAATCGTCGAGCGAATGTCTTGAAGGAAAATAAACACCACGATAAACACCAGAATAAAAGCTTCAAACAAAGTCGATTTTACTTGACCTGTCGCTTCGTCCAATCTTTCTTTGGTACTCATTACGTTTACGTATTTAATACCTGGAGGAAAAGATTTAGACAAACGTTCTACTTCTTTGTTAATTCCGATTTCGATGTCATTGGCGTTTGAACCCGAAGTCTGTAAAATCGCCATTGTAACGGCATTTTTACTGTTCGATTTGTTGTCACCACTGTACGAAATAGAACCAAATTCTACTCGTGCAACATCTTTCAATCTTAAAACATTGCTGCCGATATTTTTAACCACAATATTTTCATACTGCTCTGGCTTGTTCTTTTTTCCTTTATAACGAATTACATATTCTAAAGCCGCTTTAGATTCTTCCCCCAATTTACCTGGAGCCGATTCTAAACTTTGTTCTGCAATGGCTTGCGTAACATCTGAAGGCACTAAACCTGCATTGGCCATTTTTCTTGGATCTAACCAAACACGCATCGAATAATCTTTCTGACCAAAAATCTGAACTTGCCCCACTCCCGGAACACGTTTCATTTGAGGCACTAAGTTGATATTCGCGTAATTCTGCAAGAACAACTCATCATATTTGCTATTATCATCTGTATACAAATTGAAAATAACAATCATACTATTTTGCTGCTTCGAAGTCGTTAATCCCATTCGGATTACTTCTTGAGGCAATTTTGGAGTGGCTTGCTGTACTCTATTCTGAACGTTTACCGCAGCTTGATCTGGATCTACTCCTTGTTTAAAAATTACACTGATAGAGAAAGATCCGTCATTACTTGCAGTCGATTTGATATACTGCATGTTCTCCACTCCGTTTATCTGCTCTTCCAAAGGCGTTACTACCGAACGAATTACGGTTTCACTGTTTCCTCCCGGATACGAACCACTTACCATAACAGTTGGCGGCGAAATGTCTGGGAATCGCGTTACAGATAATCTCGTAAGACCTATAATCCCCAATATAACCAGTACAATAGAGATAACTGTGGCCAATACTGGCCTGTCTATTATTTTCTTTAACATGGAAATGTTATTTTATTAAATGAAAAATTATTTACTGCTTGCGTTTTTAGCAGCGATTTTTGGAACGACTTCCATTCCGTCATAAAGCACATCGATAGAATTCAGCGCTACTTTATCTCCAACTTTTAATCCAGCTTTTACGAAATAATCTACTCCTGCACTACCCGCAATTTCGATTGGAACCATCGCTACTTTGTTGCCGTCTTTTAAAACAAAAACAAAGAATTTATCTTGGATATCTTTTACACTCGCCATCGGAACTGTAATCACAGACGATAAACTTTTGTTCAGCACAATTCTAGCAGAACCTCCCGCACGCAATTGTTTTTTAGGATTTGGAAAAATGGCTTTTAAAGCAATTGTACCCGTTGCACGATCGATGTTTCCACTCGCAACTTCTAGTTTTCCTTTTTGATCGTATTCGCTATCATCGGCCATAATCAAACTTACGGTCTGATTGTTTTTGGCATCTTTAGAAAAAGCTAAATAATCGGCTTCTGTCAATGAAAAATAAACGAAGACATTATTGATTTCAGATAAAACCGTCAACGGAACAGCATCTGTTGGTGTAACTAAATTTCCAACTCGGTTTGGAATACGGCTAATATAGCCGCTTACAGGAGCTTTAATCAAAGAGAAATCGGCATTAATCTGAGAGGATCCCAAAGCGGCTTTAGCCTGTGCTACTTGCGCAGTTGCAGCTTCGTAATTGGCTTGTGCGGTTTTCAACTGCATGTCTGAGAAAACTTTTCCTTCAACTAAAGGTTTGATTTTCTCGACTTCCAATTTCGCATTTGCCTGATTGGCCAAAGCACTTTTGTAAGCTGCACGACTGTTGTTTACTTGTTCGGCGTAAACGTCACCTTTTATTTTAAAAAGAGATTGTCCTTTGGTTACATAATCTCCTTCTTTTACATAAATCGCTTCCAGATAACCTGAAACTTGTGCTTTTATATCGACATTTACAGTACCTTCGACTGTTCCCGGATACTTCTTTTCTACTTCTCCAGTAGCCGAATTGGTCTGAAGAAAGTCTACTTCTGGCTTTGGAGGAGCCATTTGTCCCTCTCCGCTTTTCCCGCATGAAGCAAGAGAAAGGGTCATCAATAAAATTGCAATTCTTCCGATTGCTTTATTATTTCTAAAAAATTGTTTTGTCATTTTACTTTTCATTTTTAAATGAATTACCTCAAATTTGGGCGCAAAATAACAACCGAACACTGCTTTTTTAGGGAAGAAAGTTACCCAAACGACATTTTTTGAGACTGAAACGGATGTTTTTTTTTAAGGTTCTGAGTGGCTAAGATGCTATCCCGATAATTATCGGGACTAAGTTTTTTAATGCTGATAAAGAATCTCGCAAAGACGCTGAGGCACTAAGTTTTTTTCTTTGCCGCGAAGACACTAAGACGCTAAGATTTTTTAAAAGCTGTTGAAAAGGAATCTCGCAAAGACGCTGAGACGCAAAGTTTTTTTTTTGCGCCACGACTCGAACGATAGTGACAGGCGAAGCAATTCACGAATTTTCGCTAATTAAAATTGTTGTGTAAAAACTGGCGATATGATTTCTCGAATTTTTCACTAGGTGATGTTTTTTTGCCACAGATTAAAAGATTAGAAAGGATTTTCTACTTACAGTTTGTCATCCTGAGGAACGAAGGATCACACTAGAAACTCTACAAAGATTGGCTATAGATTGTCGAGCTATTTGCGGATATTTGCTTCGCCTGTTCGCTATCGCTCGAGTCTCCTTCGTCGAAATGACAAAAATGAGAATAAATACAGGAAAAATTAGCTAAAATTTGTGGAATTCGTGGCAAAAAAACTTAGCGCCTTCGTGCCTTTGTGGCAGGAGAAAAAAACTTAGCATCTTAGAATCTCAGAATCTTTACCTATCCATCCACTGCTTAAAGAAAGGTGTTTTTTCTCTGCTGATAATCACCTCGCGTTCGGGATCGAGTTTTAGTTGGATTTTTAATTTTGCGTTGAAGTAGTTCGCAATAGATTTGATGCTTTCGGCACGAATGAAAAACTGGCGATTCGCGCGGAAAAAGAGATTTGGATCTAATTCCTGTTCCAGTTCTTCCATAGTTTGCGGAATGGAGATAATAACACCCGATTTAAGAAACAAATTACTGGTTTTAAACTCCGAATATATAAAGTCAATATCCGAAACGTCTACGCTTTTGTAACCGTCACGATAGGTTACTAAAAAACGCATTCTGAAAACTGGTTTATCAATCAGTTCTTTTAGAATTCCAGCGATATTGGTTACGTTGGATTCATTTTTATTTAAAGATTTGAATTTTGTTAAGGCAAACTCCAGCTCGTTTTTTTCGATGGGTTTCATCAAATAATCGATGCTGTTTACCTTAAAGGCACGAATGGCATATTCGTCATAAGCTGTAGTAAAAATTACTGGGCAAGTGATATTGATTTCGTCAAAAATAGCAAAACTCAGTCCGTCGGCTAAACGGATATCCATCGTAATTAAATCTGGACATGGATTTGATTTTAGCCACGCCACAGTATCTACAACCGTGTCAATAATGCCTAAAATTTCACAATTGGGTTCTAGTTCTTCCAACAGTCTTTTTAGTCTGCTGGCGTTAATACTTTCATCTTCTACAATTAAAATTTTCATAACTCTTAAATTAATGGCAGTTGTACCTCATAATAGCCGTTTGATTCGCTAAAAGTTGGCATTCTTTCAGATAAAATTTTATAACGGAATTCAATATTTTTATTTCCAATTCCTGTTGAAACCAAACTTTTTCCAGCGGTTCGCTGCAAGTTATTTCGAACAATGATATCCCCAGAATCAGCAAAAACAGTAATCGTAAGCGGATTGGCTAAAGTGGCCATATTATGTTTTACGGCATTTTCTACCAATAACTGCAACGTTAAAGGCGGCAAATGAAGTGCCAACGAAGCAGCATCAACCTCAATTTTCAAATCGATTTTTTCGCCCAATCTTTTCTTCAATAAATAAAAATAAGCATTCAGAAATTCGATTTCCTCTTTTACTGTAATAGTATCTTTATTTGAGTTTGAAATCATATAACGATATACTCTCGTTATATTTTCTAAGAACGAAGCCGCTTCTTTCTGATCTTCATAAATCAGTTCTGTCAAAGTGCTGAAATTATTGAAAACAAAATGCGGATCTAGCTGCATCTTAAGCGACTCTAATTTTGAACGTGTTACCGCTTCTTGAAGTTCTGAGGCTTTTATCTTTAATTCGGCTGTTTCTATAGCATTTAAACGCCATCTATTGAGCAGAAATATTCCCGTATGAATGGCACTAATGAAAAGCGAAATAATCGCCGCCATAATTTTAGATTGCCAAATCGTAACTAAATCATTTTCCTCTAATGCCGTACAAGGGTATAAATAATCCCAAAGGCAAGAGAAAAAGTAGTTTAAAAGTATATTTCCAGCAATAAGACAAATAAATTGCGCTATTGCTCTAAAAGCAGGATTTTGTTCCCAGCGTATGTAGTAATTTAATTTGCGTCCAACAAACAGAGTAAGTTCTGTAAGGATGGCGCAGTACAGCAAAATAATGAAGATATCGAAGGTTTGATCCAAATCGAGCAAACCTTCTTCTTCAAAATTTCGGTATGGATTTAGAAAATAATACGAAGAAAGATAGACCAAAAAAACGGCTGGAATTACTATTATCCTGTAGTATTTATAGAAAAAATTCTTGCCCGATTTTTTATTTTGGTTCTTTCTCCCCATTTATTCCCTCAACTGTAAAAATTGAAAAATCCTATCTTATTAGTGTTCCACAAGAACACCTTCTTCTTTAATGTCTGCTTTTATAGTTGCAGCTGGATTTTTCTCACGCATAACGCCCCATTTCAAGCACGTTGCACCCCAAGAAAATCCTGCACCAAAAGTAGTGATCAATACATTTTGTCCTTCTTTAAAATCGTCTTTGAAATCCCATAAACACAACGGAACTGTTGCAGATGTTGTATTTCCGTAACGATCGATATTTACTTTTACTTTTTCGAAATCAATATTTAAACTTTCGCTCACAGCGTTAATGATTCTCAAGTTAGCTTGATGAGGCACAACCCAATCAATTTTATCTGCTTGCAAATCATTTTTCACCAAAGCATCTTGCGAAACTTGGCTCATTGCTGCAACGGCTCTTTTAAATACAAAAGCTCCGTCTTGTTTTAAATAATGTGTTCTGTGTAAAAGGCTCTGCATAGAAGTTGGATTTCTAGAGCCTCCAGCAGGTACTGCCAAAGAAGAAACTCCGCTTCCGTCTGTTTTCAAAATCGTTTTCATTAAACCGTACTCAGATTCAGACTTTTCTAATAAAACGGCTCCTGCTCCATCTCCGAAAAGAATACAAGTATTACGGTCTTCATAATCTACGATAGAGCTCATTTTATCTGCTCCAACGATGATTAATTTTTTATAACGTCCGCTTTCGATCATGTTTGCCCCCATTTCCAGCGCGTACAAAAACCCGCTGCAAGCTGCATTCATGTCAATTCCAAAAGCATTTGTAAGGCCGCTTTTATCGCAAACAATACTTGCTGTTGGTGCTAAAATGTGATCTGGAGTTGCTGTTGCTACAAGCAAAGCCTCGATCTCATTGCGATCTACATTATAATTTTCGAAAAGATTTTCAATCGCTGCTGCGGCAAGATCAGATGTTGCTGTTTCGTCGTCTGCGATTCTACGTTCTCTAATTCCAGTCCTTTTAATGATCCATTCTTCAGATGTATCAACCGTTTCTGAAATCTGTTTATTGGTCAAAATTGATGATGGTACGAAACCACCTATAGCTGTAATAACTGCGCTCATTGTTTTTTGTTTTTTTAAGCTTTGTACTCTTAGAACCCAATGCTTACTAATTTTCTCTTCTTTTTACGATTCATTTAGAACTGACGCAGGAAATGAAATTCCTTAAAAAGTCGATTAAATCTGCTGACAATATCTTTTTTTGAGAAATATTGTTTTAAAAACCTGAACAAGCTAAAAACACTATATAAAATCCAATTAAAACAAATTAAAAATATACACCAAGTGTTCTCTCGGTATTACTTGGTATACAATCTTTAATTTATCTTATTTTTAAAATCATACAATGCTGTTTCAGTTTGTAGATAATTCTCAATTATAGCTCTTGCCATACTGATAAAAAAACCTATTTGCATTTAAGTTTTTAGAGTGCCACAAAATTAATTTAAAAAAACCTTAAACCAGCAGACAATTAAGAATAATTAACAAAACTGGCTTAAATGTTAAAATATAATTTTCAAATTCGGCAACATGCCCTAAAAATTATTGAATCTCTAAAATCAAAAAAAATCTGTTAAAATTTATTTTGATACTATTTCTTCAAAAAAACCTTATAATTTTTATATCATTATTTTTAAATCAAATCAATCTTTAATAATTTGGAAACGACAATAATGGGATATCAAGTCCAGCAGCTAGAATTCTAGTTTTGCTTCTGTGAACCAAAGAATCCCAAAAACCGTATTTTTGAGGCACCATTATCAGCAAATCAGCCTCATAATTCTTAATTTCTTTCTTAATTTCATTTATAACCGCATTCGATCTTACGGTTTTATATAGATATTTTACGTCTTCAAATTCTTTTTCAATGTTCGAATTCATTAAAATTCTATGCTGTTCTTCTTTCAGATCATCTAATTTTTCGTCTACACTGAAAAACTCAATTTCTGCTCCAAAATCTCCTAAAGTATTTTTGATCCAGCTGAATCTTTTAATAGCTGAAAAACTCAAGCTGTCGCAAGCATACAATACCTTTTTGATGTTCAAAAAACGTGCATTTTCTGGAACTGCCAAAACCGGAATTTTCAGGTTTTTGATTGCAGTTGTTGTTGAATTCCCTAACAATTCCTGTTCGAACGAACGCTCAGCCATTCCCATTACTACAGCATCTGCATTTGTTTCCGCAATAATTTTTGGAAGCTCATCCTCTAAAAAAGAATACGTGCAAATAGCAGAAGTTTCTATTTTAAATGAATCTGCTATTTCTTTAGCTGTATTTTCTAATCTTGCAATTGCTTTATCAATCTGCTTCTGCATGGCATCTGCGGTGATGTGCGAGTTGGCACTGTGCACACTCAACGAAAATGAATTAAATAAAACCAATTTTGCGCCCGTAGCTTTTGCAAGTCCGGCTGCATAATTAACTGCATTAGTGGCAATGGCAGAAAAGTTTGTTGCGGCGATTATAGTAAGAGGTGAATTCATAATATATAATTAAGCTTTCCTGCAAAATTCCTTAAATAAAGGCTTCCATCTTTTTTTATATCACCGAATAATCATTTTTAACGACTCAACCGTAAAATATCATTCCTGAAAAAACAGGCTTTCCTTTTTTGTTTCTTACTTTAAAAAACCGCTGAAAAATATTCGGCGCTGACCGTTTTAATATTTATTACTTTTACTGGTATTAAAACTTCAGCGATGGACGCCAAAAATCTTTTAAAAGAACATGTTTCAAAAATTGTTGCCTTAACTGACGAACAGTTTGATTATTTCTTTTCGCATTTTAAAGCAGAAACTTTTAAGAAAGGGCAAACTATCATTAGCGAAGGTCAGGACGTTGACAAGGAGTATTTTGTAATTTCGGGCTGTTTAAAAACGTTTTATGTCAATGACGAAGTAAAAATGTACATTCTGCAATTTGCCATGCCAACTTGGTGGGCATCTGATTATGCGGCGCTTTACAACAAAACCAAAGCCACTATTAATGTAGATTGCGTTTCGGATGTAGAAATTCTTTCGCTTTCCAATGAGGATCGAGAAAAAATCTGTGGTGAAATACACGAAGTAGAACATTTTTTCAGGTGGAGAACCAATCGCGGTTATGTAGCTTCTCAAAAAAGGTTGCTTTCTTTTATGAATAATGATACCAAAACGAGATACGAAGAATTGCTTTTGCTTTATCCTGCTTTATACAACACTGTTCCAAAACATTTAATCGCCGCTTATCTTGGCGTTTCCCGAGAAACGTTGAGCCGATTATACAACGCTTCTAAACCCCATTGACGAATGTGATCTACATCACGTAATCAACTTTGAAAGTCGCCATTACTTTGTACTATAAATTAATAACAATTTAAAATACAGAACAATGGAAACTAAAAATTTTAAAATTTCGAATACTGAAAGTCAAGTAAACTGGATTGGTAAAAAAGTTACTGGACAACACAATGGAACAATTAATATTGAAGAAGGTAATTTTACTTTTTCTAATGACGAACTTACTGGCGGAAATGTCGTTATCGACACTACTTCTATCGTAATTCTTGACGTTACCGATCCCGCAACAAATCAGCAGTTTGCAGGACATTTGGCTTCTGACGATTTCTTTTCTATCGACAAATTCAAAACGGCTTCTTTAGACATCAAAACGGTTTCTAAACAAGCTGAATCAGCTTATTTTATTGAAGGCAATCTTACGATTAAAGCGATTACACATCCAATTGGTTTTACTTTGGAAGTAAAAAGAAACGAAAGCGACTTGAAAGCTTCGGGCAAAATTAGTATTGACCGCACCAAATATGATATGAAATTCCGTTCTGGAAATTTCTTCACCAATCTTGGAGACACTTTGATTTACAACGAATTTGAATTGGATGTAAACTTAACAGCAAAACTTGCTTAATACCTAGAAATCATGCCATACGTAAAAATTGAAGTAACTCGTGAAGGTGTTACAAGAGAAAAAAAACAGCAGCTGATATCTGGAATTACACAATTAATAACAGATGTTCTGGACAAAGATCCCAGCCTTACCCATATTGTCATTCAGGAAATAGAATTAGACGATTGGGGATTTGCAGGAGAACAGGTTTCTGTATTGCGCGAAAGAGGCATTACAGCTCAAAAGAAATAATTTAAAATCAGAAAAAAATGAAAACAATTATAGTAACCGGTGCCTCAACAGGCATCGGTAAAGCAATAGCTCAATTATTTTTAGAAAAAGGCTACAATGTAGTCATCAATTCTGCCAATTTACAGAATCTTAAAGCTACTTTTAAAGAACTTGGACATGATAGCCAATTGGCAATGGTACAAGGTGATGTAAGTCTTCCAGCAACAGGAAAGCAATTAGTTCAAACTGCTTTAGAACGTTTTGGAAGTGTCGATGTACTGATAAACAATGCAGGGATTTTTCAACCGCAATCTTTCTTAGATGTGGAAGAACAAGACCTCGATCGTTTTTTAAACATAAATTTAAAAGGAACTTATTTCACAAGCCAAGCAGCAGTAAAACAAATGTTGCAGCAAGGCGAAGGTTCTATTATTAATATCGGAACTGTTTTGGTAGATCACGCCATCGACGGATTTCCTGCTACTGCTCCTATTTCAAGCAAAGGTGGTGTTCATGCCTTTACGAGACAGCTTGCCGCTGAATTCGGAAAAAACAATATTCGCGTAAATGCAATTGCTCCAGGGATTATCAGAAGTCCGCTTCAAGCTAAAACGGGTGTAGATAATGCGGATAGTTTGGCTGGTTTGCATCTTTTAAAACGCATTGGAGAAACTAGCGATGTAGCACAATTGGCTCTTTATTTGGCCGAAAGTAATTTTGTAACCGGCGAAATCATTAATTTAGATGGCGGTCATGTAGCTGGACACAGCATTTGATAACTTCAAAACTTTAAATCATGGAAAATTTTGCTACAAATGCGGCTTTAATTACAGCTGTACTCCTAAATTATTTCAACGGAATTTATAACGGTGATGTTCCTTTATTGCAAAGTGTTTTTCATCCGCAAGCAATTATTGGTTTTGATCTTAATGGAGAGACGCATTTTAAAACCGTAAATCAATATTTGGAAGGCGTAAAAAACCGTAAAAGTCCGCAGGAATTGGGAGAAAAATTCAAAATGAAAATCCTATCTTTAGAAATTATCAATAATACCGCTGTCGCGAAAGTGCAAGTTCCGATATTCGAGTATGATTATTATGACCTTTTAAGCCTGATCGTAGTTGATGGTAAATGGGTTATCAGCAATAAATTAGCAACTAAAGTAAATTAAAATACGATGTGGAATTCAACCAAAATAACACAATTACTAGGTATTGAGTATCCAATTTTACAAGGTCCGATGGGCGGTGGTTTTTCAACTGCCGCTCTATTGGCTGCTGTAAGCAATGCCGGCGGATTGGGCAGTTACGGTGCTTATACCCTTACTCCAGAAGAAATTCGAGAAGCTGGAAAAGAAATTAAACTCGCTACTTCTAAACCTTACAATATCAATTTATGGGTGAATGATGTTGACCAAAGTCTTCTAAATTATCCTCCAGAAAAACTGGAAAAGATCAAACAGCATTTTAAACCTTATTTTGATGAATTAGGCATTCCGCTTCCCGATTTATCTTCTAATATTTCTTCGAAATTTGAAAAGCAAGTTGAAGTTTTGTTCGAATTAAAACCAGCTGTTTTCAGTTTCATTTTCGGAATTCCATCAAAAGAAATCCTTCAAGAAAGCCGTAAACTCGGAATAAAAACCATTGGTGCTGCCACAACATTAGAAGAAGCGCTTGCTCTAGAAGATGCGGAAGTTGATGCGATTATCGCAGCAGGATTTGAAGCCGGTGGACACCGACCTTCTTTTTTGAAACCAGCACAAGATTCTTTTACAGGATTATTCAGTTTAGTACAGCAATTAAAAGCAAAAACTAAAACGCCAATTATTGCTGCAGGCGGAATTATAGATGCAAAAGGAATCGCCGCCGCGATGACTTTAGGTGCTGATGCCGTACAATTGGGAACTGCTTTTATGGTGACCGATGAATCTGGCGCTGCTCCTGTTCATAAAGAAATGCTTTTTCAAAATCCGAATGTTCCAACTACAGTTTCAAAATCGCTTACAGGAAGAATGGGCAGAATGATCAGCAACAAAATCTCGGATGCTGTTCCTTTTGAAACTGAAGTGCTTCCTTTTCCGCTTCAAACCAAATTAATAGCACCTTTAAAAGTCGTCGCACTCGCTCAAGGAAGAACCGACCTTATTAGTTTTTGGTCGGGACAAAACACAAGTAATTTAAAACACCATAAAGCGGGAGAATTAATGCAGGCTTTAATTTCTGAAACAGCTGCGTTGCTGTAGCTTTTTGTAACCGTAATCCCGATAGCTATCGGGAGCAAAGATTTTATACTTGTAAGACTTGACAAAAACGCAAAGGTCGCAAAGCTTTGTAGATTAAAATGATACTAATTGCTCGCAAAGTCGCGAAGTCGCAGAGTTTTTAAATTCTTTGCGACTTCGCGAATTTGGGATTGTTTTGCTAGAGAAGATTTAAAATTTTTCTCTCGCAGATCTCGCAGATTTAGCAGATAATTAGAAAAAAAATCTGCCGAATCTGCGAGATCTGCGAGAGATTTTTTTTAGCCACGATTTTCACATCGTTTTGTTTATAAAGCTTTGCGAACTTAAAACGCAATCTAGCCAAAAAACCTTTGCTCCCGATAGCTATCGGGATTGCGGTTAAACACACAAACATTTCACAACTCAAAGCCTGTCCAGTTCACCTCAAAGTTTGTCCGTTTCAACCTATTTTCGATTTCGTTTTTAAGGCTTTCGACGCACATTTGTACCGTTAAATAACTTTAAATATCAAAATCATGAACTCAAAAACAACAAAAATTATCTATTGGACAGGCGCAGTATTAACTTCTTTATGGTTTGGCGCAAGCGGTTTCTTCGAATTAACAAACAATCCAATCGTTTGGGGAATCACACAACAATTAGGTTATCCAGCGCATTTCATTTACATTCTTGGCGTTTTTAAAGTAGCCGGTGTCATTACACTTTTAATTCCGAATAAATTATTGCGATTGAAAGAATGGGTTTTCGCAGGAGTATTTTTCGACATCATCTTTGCTTTCTTTTCAAAAATTGCGGTCTTAGGTTTTGGCGCTGCAACAGATGCTATAATTGCCTTTGTGATGGTGAGCGTAACGTATGCAATGTATAGAAAATTATATACAGCGACTTACGTTCCATCTTCTGAAAACTTATAAGGAAGTCAAAATCATTTTACAAAGAGCTCCAGCGGAGCAAAATATTTATAGAATTCGATTAAGGCGAGTGAATAAAAGCTCCAGCGGAGCGACATATGTTTGATAAAATCTAAAAAAACATGTCGCTCCGCTGGAGCTTTATCTAGCAAACATTATTCTTTGCTATAAATATTTCGCTTCTCCGAAGCTTACTAAAGAGGCTAAAAGAATCCGCTGAGACTTTGTATTGAAAACAAAATTCTTTGCTATAAATATTTCGCTTCTCCGAAGCTTGCTAAAGAGACTAAAAGAATCCGCTGAGGCTTTGTATTGAAAACAAAATTCTTTGCTATAAATATTTCGCTTCTCCGAAGCTTAATAAAGAGACTAAAAGAATCCGCTGAGGCTTTGTATTGAAAACAAAATTCTTTGCTATAAATATTTCGCTTCTCCGAAGCTTAATAAAGAAACTAAAAGAATCCGCTGAGGCTTTGTATTGAAAACAAAATTCTTTGCTATAAATATTTCGCTTCTCCGAAGCTTAATAAAGAAACTAAAAGAATCCGCTGAGGCTTTGTATTGAAAACAAAATTCTTTGCTATAAATATTTCGCTTCTCCGAAGCTTAATAAAGAGACTAAAAGAATCCGCTGAGGCTTTGTATTGAAAACAAAATTCTTTGCTATAAATATTTCGCTTCTCCGAAGCTTAATAAAGAGACTAAAAGAATCCGTTGTAGCTTACAAAAAAGAGGCTAAAATAGCCTCTTACATTTTTAATTAAACCTAATTCTTTCCCATGAAAAAAATCATTCTAATTCTCTGTTTTATACTTTCAGCTTTGTTTTTTATAAGCTGTTTTATGTTTCCTGGATTATAAAATCAAGCCAATTAGTTTATCTCAAAAAAGATGAATTAATTGGTTTTATCTGTTTTCTAACCAGCTTAAAAATGCGGTTGCTTTTTCTTTTCCAACCAATATTTTTTCTTCTGTTGGAACACTCAATTTCACGATTATTTTACGTGAAAAATAATGCTCTGCTTCTCTTACTGCAGCAAAATTTACCAAATATTGTCGGTTGATTCTAAAGAACTGAATCGGCGATAAAAGCTTATGAATTTCGTCTAACGACTGCGTTAACGGATACTCGTTTTTATCTAAAGTCATAATCGTTGGCGTTTCATTTTTGATGAAAAAAAACGCGATATTTTCCGTTAAAACCGTTTGATATTTATTGTTTTTGAAAACTAAAAAACTGCTTTTTCCTTTGTTTTCGCCATTTCGCGTAAGCAAATAATCAAAATCGGGCATCGGTTTTTTATTTCTCTGAAAGAAGTTTTTCAGTTCTCCCGCTTTTTTTAAAGCTTGCGAAATGCTGTCTCTTGAAAAAGGCTTTAGAACATAATCAATTCCGTTTGACTTGAAAGCTTCGATGGCATAATCGTCAAAAGCGGTACAGAAAATCACAGGCGATACCACCTCAACATTTTTAAAAATCTCAAAACATTGACCGTCTGCGAGTTGAATATCCATAAAAATAAGATCGGGCTGATCGTTTTCCATGAGATAATCAACCGCCCCGTCAATGCTTTGTATATAAGACAAAATCTGAACATCGGGTCTGATGCTCAGAATAAGCTGGCCAAGTGCTTTGGCCGTTTTTACTTCATCTTCAATTATTATGATATTCATAATTCAGTGGTATTTTTACTTTAAAAGTAGTTTCGTCTTTATCAATTTCAATTTCTTTGTGAATCAGATGCAAAAAACGCTGGTTGATATTATCCAAACCAACGCCTGTAGACACCGCTCCTCTTTTGAGCTGAATTTTATTTTCGACTACTAAAAACTCATTTTCGGTATAAAGTTTAATAATCAAAGGTTTATCTAAAGAAACGATATTGTGTTTGATACAGTTTTCAATGAGCAATTGCAAACTAAAAGGCGGAATTGCACAATCGTATTGTTTTGGATCTACTTTATTTTCTAACACAAATCCGTCTTCAAAACGTGCTTTCAGCAAATACACATAAGAATCGAGAATCTGAAGTTCTTCACTTAGCGGAATCAAATCCATTTTTCGGCTTTCTAATGTAAATCGATAAAAATCAGACAATTTCAATATAAAATCAGAACTCTGCGGATCTTGAATATCGACCATCGATTTCAAAGTATTCAAGCTATTAAAAAGAAAATGCGGATTAACCTGCTGTTTCAATAGTTCATATTGAGCGCCTAGATTTACTGCTTTTGTACGCTCCAATTCTACGCCCATTTGCTGTGTTTGGTAGTTTTGAAAAAGCAAATGCAAAAACATATAGACAATTAGGTTGATTAAAACACCTCGAAGTTCGAACATAATCGGCGCGTCCATTTTTGACACTTGGAAAAGTTCTTGATGCGCAATTACCAGAATCACCATCAATAAAATTCCCATTACAACACTCAACAAAAGTTTCCAGTTAAACAGACTTCTATTAGCTCGTTGCGAAGAAAATTTAGGCAAACTATAAATATTGTAGTACCATATAAAAAGGGAAAATATAAGTGTAATCGAAGAATTGATAATAAGATCACCAGGTGTAGTTTCAGCATCAAATAATTTAGGTATCGAAGCCATAATCGCAAGCGCGATAGAACTTCCCCAAATGACTTTCTGGGAAACCTGAAAGCGTTTCACTTTTTCCATAATTAAGGTTTGTTTTTTTGATCTTGTTCTGCCAAAGATAGGTTTATTTTTAAAAAATTGAATTAGATTTTGCTCTCGCAGATTACGCAGATTTTGCAGATTTTTTATTAAATACAGAAATACTATACGTAATAGTTTGTCATTTCGAACGAGACCCGAGCGACAGCGAGTAGGCGAAGCAAATCACACTCGCAACTCTACAAAGATTGGAAATTCGTTTTGTGAGCTTCTAGTGTGATTTCTCGTTCCTCGAAATGACAAATAAGGTGAAATATTTCTTTAAATCTGCATAAAACCCTAAGCACGTTTCACCCCAAGAATAGCACCCGATTTCATATCTTGAACAAAGCCAACCACTTCAAAATCTTGGTTATTAAAATTTTTAGGCAGTGTAATTGTCGAGCTTCCTTTCGCAGCTTTCAAATCGATAGTCTGCAAACGCTGTACAATTTGATAATGTGATAAAATGCGGTGTGCATTCTCTCCTCTTTTTACATTGCTTTTAGCCGATTTCTGAACTACTGCAACTAGTAAATGACTGTTTTTAAAAGCGCCGTTAATACTGTAATTCAGTGTCAATTTATCATTTTGCTGTTTGGAATCTAAAGACAAATCGACCGCAGCTGGTTTAGAAAGAGCTGATTTAATTCCGTTTCTCAAACTGGTTTCTTGAGAGCCAATATAATCTGCTTTTCCGTTAATGATTACTTGCGGTGTGTAAATTGGTTCTTTTCCTAGAAACTGAGTGTAATCGTATTGTCTTTGCGTATAACTGGCATTGCTAAAAATGTCTTTCCATCCTTGTTTGTCCCAATAATCCACGTGATAAGCAAGTACGTAAACATTTTTGTCTTGATATTCATTCTGAATCTTCCCAAGCAATTCATCTGCTGGCGGACAGCTCGAACAGCCTTCTGAAGTGTACAATTCTAAAAGTGCAAAACCTTTTTTATCTGAGTTCTGACTGAAAATGCTGTTGGCGCTAAGGAAAAACAGCATTGTAAAAACAGTCAATATTTTTATATTTTTCATTTTCTCTTTTATTAAGTTCCTGCAAGGTTTGGGAAACCTTGTAGGTATCATTTAAGTATTAAAAACTAGTTTAAACCTACAAGGTTTTAAAAACCTTGCAGGTAAACTGAATCAATTATTAAAGAATGTTGAGTTCAACATAAATATTTCCTCTTGTTGCTTTAGAATACGGACAAGTCTGGTGTGCCTGAGCTGCTAAAGCTTCTGTTGTTTCAGTGTCCAATCCCGGAAGACTGATGTTTAATCTCGCTTGAAGCGAATATTCTCCTTCGGTTACACACAAATCAACCTCAGCATCTACTGCAGTATCAGCAGGAAGTTTGATTCCTTGTTTTGAAGCCGCGATTCCTAAAGCTCCGATGAAACAAGCCGACCAACCTGCAGCAAACAACTGCTCTGGATTTGTTCCCGGACGTGAAGATCCCGGTGCGCTTAATTTGATATTCAATTGTTCGTCTGAACTTTGAGAAGCTCCTTCTCTACCACCTGTTGTATGTGTTTTTCCTGTGTATAAAACTTTTGTGCTCATGATAATTTTAGATTTTAGATTGTTGATTTTAGATTATTTAAAAATTGATATTTGTTAATTTTTGATATTGCCATTGACATTGATTTTTGCAATTGCCATTGGAATTTGGAATTTGGGATTTTAAAAATTGGAATTTATTTCAAGTTAGCAACATCAATTATCGCTTGTGCAAATGCTTTCGGATCTTCTTGCGGAACGTTGTGTCCGATTCCTTTTAAAATTCTGTGTTCGTATTTTCCTGTGAATTTGTTTGCATACGCTTTTCCATCCGCGAAAGCGCCGTCAAAATCACTACCTATTGTAATCGTTGGAACTTTAATTTCTGGTTTTGCTGCAAGACGTTTTTCTAAAGCATCGTATTTAGATTCTCCCGCTTCTAGAGATTGTCTCCATCTGTAATTGTGAATCACAATGGCTACGTGATCTGGATTGTCAAAAGATTGAGCAGTTTGATCGTAAGTTGCTTTGTCGAAATTCCATAATGGAGAAGCGATTTTCCAGATTAATTTATTGAAATCGTAAGTATTTTGTGTGTAACCTTGTTTTCCTCTTTCGGTTGCAAAATAATATTGGTACCACCATCCTAATTCAGCTGTTGGAGGAAGCGGTTTTAAATTTGCTTCTAAATTCACTACCAAATAACCGCTTACAGAAACCAATCCTTTTACGCGTTCTGGCCAAAGTGCTGAAACTACAACTGCTGTTCTCGCTCCCCAGTCGAAACCGCCAATTACGGCTTTGTCTATTTTAAGTGCATCCATGAAAGCAATAATATCACTTGCTAAAGCTGCTTGCTGACCGTTTCTAAAAGTGTCTTTAGAAAGAAAAGTTGTGGTTCCGAATCCTCTCAAATAAGGTGTAAAAACATGATATCCTTTTGTTACTAAAAGCGGAACAACTTCGTTGTAACTGTGAATGTCATAAGGCCAGCCGTGAAGTAAGATTACTGGTGTTCCGTTTGCAGGCCCTGCTTCTGTGTAACCTACGTTTAATAAACCTGCATTGATTTGTTTTAAAGTTCCTAGCGAACTGTTTACTTCGATTGTTTTTTGTGTTGAAGTTTGTGCTTGAGTTAAAGTTGCATTCATAAAAAGAATTGCGATTAAAACTATTTTAGTTGTGATGTTGTTTGCAATTTTTAAAATCGTTTTCATAATTATTTGTTTTTTATTATTTGATTATCAGTTAATTTCTTCGTCAAAGGTATCTTGACATTGCTTGTTTTAAAAGGTAAAAAAAGGTGAAGTGGACAGGAGCTAATTGTGAATTGTAAATTGTGAATTGTAAATGTCCAACTTGAAACTTGAAACTTGAAACCTTAAACCTTAAACAATACTATTTCTTCAATGTCAAAATTGGCTTTCCTTTTTCTACTATATAAGTTGCCAGTTCTGCTGCATTGGCATTGGTATTATTTTTTGCGGAATGTACAACGCCCGCTGGAATAAAAAGTACTTCTCCTGCTTTTAGTGTTACCGGTTTTTCGCCTTCGACTTGATATTCTAAAGTACCTTCCACAACGTAAATCACTTCTTCACCTGGGTGATAGTGGTTTCCAAATGCTGAATGTGCTGCAAAATCGATTCTCGCTTGAACCATTTCTTTTCCTGGAGTACTAAGATCGTGTCTTTGCAAATCGGTGCGTTTAACTCCTGTTTGTGCTGCAAGCTGATTCGGAACTAAGAAGGCAATGATTCCTAAAATAGTAATGGCGATTACAACCCATGTTTTTTGTTTTTTCGTTTCCATAACTTTTGATTTTAATTATTTGTTTTTCAGTTAATTTCTGAGTCAAAAGTATAGCGATAACCGCTCTTAGGAAATGAGAAAATAGGTGAAACGGACAAACTTTAGCGTGAAATGGACAGGCTGTGGGTTGTGGGTTTGTGGGAATGTGAGAATGTGAGATGTGAAATGTGAGAATGTGAGAATGTGAGATGTTGGGCGATTTTAGACGCAATCCCTATAGCTATCTTGAGCAAAGTTTTTTAATCTCGTAAAGTCGCGAAGTCGCAGAGTTTTTAAAATCTTTGCGACTTCGCGACTTTGCGAGCAATTTGCATCATTCTAATCCACAAAGCTTTACTTCCAATAGCTATCGGGATTACGAGATTAAATTTCTGGATCTAATTCTCTAATTTCAAATAATTGTTATCAAAACTAATTACTACTTTTTCAAATTGTCCTAGGACATCTTGGCCAATATTCCCGAAATTCACTTCGCCATAAACGCCATAATCTTTTGGATCAATTTCCATTTTTGGGAGCTGAATTGTTTTATTTCCAAGCAATAAAGGCTGGTCTTTTAAAACCAGCACATCTGTTGAAATCACTTCTGCCCCTGCACTAGAAGCTTTTACCGTTTCTCTAGTAGCGATTTGATCCAATTCGGTTTTGAATGTTTCGTAAAATGCTTTGTTGAACAAACTAACTTTTGCACCACTGTCAAAATTGAAAGGCAGGGTTTTCCCTTTATATTGAAGCATCACAATTGCTCTGAGTTCGTCTACGAATAAGTTCCTTTCATTGATATCCGATTCTAATTCTTTTGAAAATGTAAGTTTATCTTTTTCAAGTGTAATCGTTCCTAATTCTTTTACTATAGGAAAACCAATAATTCCGTTGATCACATACGCTCCGTCTGCAAAACTAAACGCCTTATCTGGATATACTAAAAATACAGCGTTATGAATTTTCAATTCTCCTATATTAATTTCTGGCGCAACACCAATACGGACTTTATTCTTCTGTCCCGTAAAACTTTCCACTGAGACATCATTATCTGGAAGAACTTTAACTCCCATCTTGCCAGCTATAGTTTCTGTAATACAGCTAATTCCTGCTCCAGTATCAAAAACAAAATGTGCAGATGTGCCGTTTGCTTTCACTTCTGTAGTAATTAAACCTGCTTTATCTTTTACCGTAGGCAGTATAATTTTCGAAAATTTATCGATAATCTGTAGCTTTGAATTTCTTAAAGTTTTCCAGATTCTTTGTGCATTGATCTCGTCAAGAAGTTCGTCCTTGGTAAAATGCTCCTGAAATTTCATGGTTAAGACTTTAGAAGCCATGTAAGCCGAATTGTAATTAAAGAGTTTGATATAATTATCATATTTCAATTTGGCGAATTCATAACTATTCGAAAGTTCATTATTTTTCAGACTGTCTAAATATTGGTTGGACAACTTTGGCTTATTACAGACATTCGCATATAGTGCTTTATAAAAATGATAATCTTTACCCTTTTCTTTGCTGTTCAAACTATCCATTTTAGCAAACTGATGCTGTTTGCTAAGCTGTTTTAAAATAGATTCCGAGTTCGTCTGCCCCGATACCGCTTTTATGGTAAATAAAAGACCCAATAAAAGTTTCTTAAAATTCATGTATCTGATTTTTTGAATGTTAAATATAGCGAAAATCTAAAAATTAAAATTCAAATCATTCGTTTTGGAATTGGAACCCGAGCGATAGCGAACAGGCGAAACAATTTCAAAATTAGGATTCCAAAAAAAAATCAGGTTTAGTATTTCTACCATTCCTGATTTCTTTGAATTATAACTAACTTTTATACTTTCAACTTTCGACTTTAGACTTTAGACTTTAGACTTCTTACCTTCTCCCTCTAAAGCCTCCGCCACCTCTAAAACCTCCTCCACTGAAACCTCCCCCGCCCATACGGCCGCCACCATCTCTTTGGAAGTTTTGGAAATTACGGGTTTGCATTTCACCTCTATCTCTAGAAAAAGCCGAACGATCCAAATCGTTTGTAATATCAGAACGACCCGCTTCGCCAAGCGGTTTATTCGGCTGTCCAAGCGTTTGGTCTGCTTTAGGGAAATTGTCTCGCTGCATTCCGCCATGGCCTATTCGGGTTTCGCCTCCTAGGTTTTGGTTTGCTTTTGGCAAGTTGTCACGCTGAGTTCCTCCTCCCAATCGAGTTTCACCACCTAAATTTGAGTTTGCTTTTGGCTGAATTCTTTCTCCCGCTCCATTCGCACCAAGACCTTGATTTGGTCTATTCTGAATTCCTTCACCTGCTTTTTTAGACGAACCCAAAGTTCCTGCTTGTGTCCAACCGCCGTTTCCATTATTATAATGGCTCCAGTTTCCGTTAGCATCTCTTTTATATACGTGTCCGTCGTGACCCGCATAGATATTATTATTGTTGGTATGAACAGTAGTTCCTCCACCTCTGCGGTGCGTGATTACACCTTCTTTTCCGCCCGAAGTTTCATAACCAATTGCTGTTCCGCGTCGGGTTGTAATATGTCCAGTCTGCGCCCACTGATTTCCGTTTGTTGCAGCCGAATGTCCCCATTGCGCATACGCATTATGCCCCTGATTGGTTCTAGCATAATTTCCCGTCCACGGATTATACGTACTTGCAGCCGTACGACCGCCATACCATCCTTGAACACTTGCAGAACGTCCGTATCTTCCTGTTGCTGGATTGTACCAAGCCGAAGTTCCCGCAGCACCATAAGGTCCGTAAACGCGTCTTCCTGCCGCATAACCACCCGTCCACGGATTGTAAACGGCTCCTCCTCCATACGCATAAGGCCACGGACGATAAATTGGATACATTCCGCCATAATATACATAAGGCGGATAATACCATCCTGTGCCATACGTCAAGATAGCGCCAAACGTTGCCCCAATAATAAACGCACCCAAATAACCTGCCGTAGAACTGCTTTCTACCGTTGTGTCGGTTGTGGTTTGTGTTACGTATGTGACATTATATACAGGCGAGCTTGGCGGAATTGTATAGATTTCTTTCGGAACAGAATCGGCTGTTTTCCAAGGTCCGTTTGGACTTGTCGACATAAACCAAACCGCCTGAAAACATAAATAATACAAATCGCCTACCTTTATAATCTTCTCTTGCGTATTGCTCGCATATTCCATTTTTGTGCCTTCAATAGGTTTAAATTGAGCCGTTCCGCCATCATAAGTTACTTTTACTTTTGCTTCAGCATCCGATTTTTTCAAAATAGCCGTTGTCGGAACTTGAGCCAACATTACCGCATCTTTCGCTTCCTGCGTTCCAGGAACAGACGACAATACATTGGCACGCGGAGAATCTTTCGGAATCTTAGCAAAATCAGCAGGCAAATTATTTCCTGCATACGACCAAGGCCCTGTTAATGCTTTCGATTTAAACCATCTTCCAGACAATAATACATAATATTGACCGTCTCCTTCATTCGCAAAAACATCATTTTCTGTATTATCAATATACATCAATTTAGTTCCAGCGATTTTAATGAAATTCGGATTTCCATTTACTGCAATCAATTCAGCAGGTTTATTGCTGTAGAAAACCTCTGGAGCCGCTCCCGAAGACGGTGGCGGAATCATTTTTTTAACCTCATCATAATTCTGTCCCGAAGGCAGATTGCTTAAATCTGCTGGCAATTTGGTCGTTTTGGTCCATTTACCTGCAATATCTTTTGAAGTCAGCCAGATATTATCAACCAATAAATAATAATCTTTTCCTGTTTTATCATAAAACACATCCCAATTTGTATTCACCACAAATTGAACATCCGATTTATCTATAGGCACCAAAACCGGTTCTCCCTGCACAATTAACAAAATCGCTGGATTCGTGCTGTAAAAAATAGCAGGCGCATCATTTTTAGCCGCAATTCCTTTCGGCGGACTTTTGGTATGACTTAAATCTGCCAGAATACGATCTACCGAAATCGGATCTCCGCTTTGAGGCAGGGTTTCTTTAAACAGTTTTTCCATTTCAGGAACTTTCTTTTCGTCCAAAGCAGGAAATCTTATATCCATAACCTGAATATTTTTAATAAAAGCGCTTCGGTTGTCTTTGTCTACCAATGTTTCCGCTTTTAAAGAAGCCACACCCAAAACCTGTTTTCCGTCTTTTGGAGTCAGCGAAAAAGCCACACGCGCTGTAATTTCTTTAAAATCTTTCCAGTCGTCTACTTGAGGCTGATAATAAACCAGTTTTGCACCGTTATTCTCTGCTTCGCGTGGCCAGCCATTATCGGCAATTAAGCCAGTGTTGGTTGTATCAGACTTTTCAGTTTCTGTATTCAATTGATCTTTATCTTTCTTGCAGGAGAACAAAATGGAACTCAGACAAACTGCAATTAGTAGAAAAGCATTTTTCATAAATTTAAAAGTTAGATTATTCATTAAAAATTTATTTTTCTGGTCGTCTTATAAAATTGGTTCCATAAAATTATATTCACCAAATAAAAAAAACTAAAAATCAAACCGTTACTTTGTTTCAGATTGTAATTTGAAACCAAATTGTACGTAAAACACCTTTCTTTTCTTAAACTTAAAATTTAAATCTGACTTTATGTAGTATGGTTTGAAATGAGGATTTTTATGAGGAGCTATTTACTTCGTCAGTCGCTATCGCTCGTGTCCTGCTATCCGCTATATCTTTTTCTTGCTAAAGAAGCAAGAAAAAGGATTTCTCCCGAGACTTCGGGACTATCAGGGCTAAGGTTCTTGTTTTCATAAGAAGATTTTCAGAAATCAACTTTTTACAAAAACTTATTATTTTTCTTACTTATTAAGTCCTGCTTTTTTTGATATATTTGCGATTCCTAAATTACAGAATATGATACTTAAAAAACTTCTTGCCCATGTGGTATGGTGGCGGCATTGGAAACAACCGTAACGCTTCTGTAAGCGTAGGACACCTTAGCTACATGGGTTTTATATTTCCTAAATTACAGAGTTATGAGTACCAAAACCCTTTCAAAAGAAGCCGAAATCGGTCTAATGAATTTCTTCAACGACAGAATTGACCCACTCGATATGGCGAGAGCCATAAGACAGGTAAATCTCACCCTAGCATTGGGCGTTCTAAACGATCAGGAAAACATTCAGGCCAACGCTGCCAAACTTGGAGACAGCTTCTATTGGCTCAATGAACTAGCCGAAATTTTAGATCCGTATTTAGATGTAGAATAAGGTTTCTTTTTGAAAAATTAAAACCCTTGATCTTGAAAAAGATTGAGGGTTTTGTTTTTTTGAACGGTAATTTTTATTAATTTGACTTACTATTTTTCTTATGTTTGTTTCACCAAAACTAACCAATGACAATAGCTGATTTAATTAAAGATTTTATAGATTCAACAAAAGAACGACTAAAAACTCCTATATCCGGGGCTATTTTATGGTCGTTTTTAATTTACAATTGGAGAGCTATTTTTCTATTAATCTTTTCGAAAGCTTCTATAGAAGATAAAATTATTGTTATAAATCACGAGTATTGTAATTTTTGGGCTATATTTTGGCCACTAGTTATTGCCACAATGTATACTTTATTAATTCCTAAAATAATGCTTCTTATTGATACTGATTTGGCACCGACCAAAAACGATAGAATTACAATGCGATATGAAATAAAAAAGCATGAAGTGATACAAAAAACTAATGTAGCAAGAGAAGAATTTATTTTGAAAAGCGAAGAATCAGGCAATCAAACTATACAGGAGTTTATGAGTCAGATTGAAGCCCTCAAAGAAAACAATAATAGCTTACAGGAAAGTATTAAACAAGTTAATGAATCAAATAAAACCAATGTTGATGGACTTAATAATTCACTTAAAAGTGCACAAGAAGCTTTAAAGGCAAAAGATTTAGAAATTACCAAATTAAAATCTTTATTAGAATCGAACTATAATAATCCTAAAGGACTAATTGAAGATATCGAAACCACTAATTTTAAAAGAATCATAAGTAACGAAGTCGCTTCTCAACCAACGATACCACAAGACGTCAAAACCAAAATATTAATGATTATAGATACTATGACTTTACAAGATTTTCATACTCTCGAAAGTATTGAAAAAAGAGGTCACGAAGTACTACTAAATACAGTTCAAAGTTTTTCAGGAGTTGCTTCTCTTACTGATAAATCTATACTGGTTCGACGTGCAATAGGAAACAGACTATCCTTCACATTTACAGAAGCAGGATCAATTATGCACCTAATACTAAATAAAAGATTTAAACTAAAAAAAACATAAAATAAGTTTTAAGAATCAAAAATATCTTCTTATTTCTTTTTTGAAAAAATAAAACCCTTTGTCTTTGAAAGAAAGATTGAGGGTTTTGTTTTTTAGTCTGTTTTGAAAATACCGTAAAAGTACCCATTGTTTAAATTATAATAATTGATATTCTTGTCTAGAATAAATTTGACTTGATTACGGTTTTCCATAAAATATTTGAAAACCAAAGACTCATATTTGTTTACAATTTATCACGACACATAACCATATAAAATATGAATCAAAAAAGTAAAGACGAACAAACAATATTTAAGAAAATGACAAATGAAAGAGATCATTCTAAATTTATCATTCAGCGATTTGACACTTATATAACTGGTGCTAATACCAAAGGTAACTTTCTCTTAGCAATGAATACATTTCTTGTTGGAATAATAGTAGCCAATTACACAAAAATTAAAGAATTAATTACTTGTGACTTCTATATTTATTTTGATATTGGCATAATATTCTTAACACTTTTAAGTCTTTTAGCAATGTTTTTTATTTTAAAATCTGTATATCCATTTATTTTATCAGGAAATTCAAGTAGCGATGGATATCATTCACATATTTTTTTCAATTCAGTCGCAGAATTTAAAACACCTGAAAAATTTAGGCAATCCTTTATAAAACAAGATGATTTACTTGTTGAACAAGATATGTCAAATCAAGCTTTTTATCTTGCAAAAGGGTTACAAACAAAATATAAAAATTTAGAAATCGCCATGAAAATTATTTATGGAGAATTAACTTTAATAGTTATTCTATTAATATTTATTACAATTTTCTAATTATGAAATTATTCGAAAACTACAGCAAAGATTTTGATGCCATTTTATCCAAAAAAGTAAAAATTACTCCAGAATTAATAAAAGCTCAAAAAGTAGTTAACTTTAGCGCTGAAAATAGAGTAACTTTAAATGAAAGATCTTATAGCAATATGATTCCGTCAACTATAGAGGGACCAAAAGTCTTGTTTAGCTATGACAGAAAAACATTAAAAAAATATTTTGGTGAAAACAAAGACTCATTTGAAGATATTACAATTGGTCCTCATCCAGATTTTTCTAATTTGACTAATACAGATTATCTTAATCATCATTGTGTATCAGCTTTTATAGATATAAAAGGTTCTACACGATTGATTGATAAGTATACATTATTAGAAGTTCGATTAATTAAAGATTCACTTTTAACATTAGCTATTGAAGTAGCAAACCAATTTGGAGGTCATGTACACAGATTGCAAGGAGATGGAATTTTTTTACAATTTGTTAGACGAAATAAAATTCCAAATGATGCTGTAATAAATGCACTTAATGCTGTGGCTGTATTAACACAATTTGTTTCTGTAGAATTATCAAATATCATGAAACAATATGAATTAAGACCTCTTAAAATTAGAGCTGGTATTGATTACGGTGAAGACGAAAAAGTTTTATGGTCGTACTATGGAGTCGCTGGTTGTGAAGAACTTACTACAACTAGTTTACATACTGACATGGCTGCTAAGCTTCAGGCTAAAGCAGATGATAATTGTATTCTAATTGGAGATAATGTGAAAAAGATACTTGACATAAAAAAAGAGTTTTATTCATATTACCAAAATTCAGAGAATAAAGAATTAGTATACCATATTACTTCAAACTTAACATATCCATTTTTTGTTTTTAATTGGAAAGAATATTTAAACTCTTTACCATTTATTTCTAAAGTAAGCGGTTCAGACTCCTTAGAAATTAGAGATAAAGATGTATTCATCGAATGTCACATATCAGACGAAGATGGAAGCAATATCGAAAAATATTATCCTAATTCAAAATCAATTAAAAAAGGAAAAAAAATTCACTTTAAGTTATTAAAAAATAACAGACCATATATAAAATTAGAATTTGAAAATATTGAATGGAGGGGAAGAAATTCAGGAAAAGAAGCTGAGGATCAAAAACAACTAAATCTTGATTTCGACAAATATTTTGATAACAAAACGGAATGCACTGTGGATGCTGCTTTCTTAGGACATCATCATATAGAATGCAAAATAAATAGAGGACACCTAAATCCTGAAAAAATAACATTCCCAATTTTTGTACATTAAAAAACACTAAATAAGCACTATTTAAATTATGGAACTAATAACTTATTCTAAAATTACAAACGAAGGTTATACTCTAGAATATAAATTAGATAATAAAAATGACATTTACTCTCTTTCCAATGCTAGTACCCATATAGGAGAAGAAATTTATAAATCTTCCAAAACTAATTTTGCAAATAATAAATTTAAAATAGAATTCTCCGGAAATAAAAGTTTAATTATTGATAATATAGAACATAAAATTGCACATTACGTCATACTACAGGAAAAAGAAAATTTTAGATACTTAGTTTCCGTTAAAGATTTTAAACTTTTATTTACGCAAATTATTTTAAAGTAATAAATCAAGAATATTATAAACTTACTGTATTCTATTAAAAAGAGCCTGCATCAATTGCAAGCTCTTTTTATATGTAAATTAAAAAAGTATCTCCAAAAACTCATCCCACCATCTCTAATAACATCTGTTCAAGTTATAGACTATACTGCTTCACTACTTAAACAAGAAAACATTTTAGCAAACATCTTCTACTCCTCCCATTTTTTATTTTAACATCATCTTTTCAACCCTACACCCATTCCAATTAATAATTATAAATAAAATTTATAATCATAAAAAATTATTAATTTGATTAATACCTACCTTCCCTATACCTTTGTCTCATCAAAATCAAAGAAACGATTTGATCATCTAAAAATTAATCTTAAAAAATAAGAATCATGAAATTTACAAGAAGAGCAAACGCAAACTGGAAAGGTACAGGAATGGAAGGAAAAGGAACCATTAGTACACAAAGCACAACTTTAGACAATGCCCAATTATCATTCAAAACTCGTTTTGAGCAAGGTGTTGGAACCAATCCTGAGGAATTAATCGCAGCGGCACATTCAGGCTGTTTTACAATGCAATTAAGCTTTTTATTGTCTGAAGCTGGTTTCGTTCCAGAAGATTTAGACACAACCGCTAAAGTAACTTTTGAAGACGGAACTATAACTTTAATTCAACTAGAACTTACTGGAAAAGTACCTGGAATTTCTGCAGAAGAATTTCAGCAAACCGCTCAAAAAGCAAAAGAAATTTGTCCAATTTCTAAGTTGTTGAATACTGAGATTACTTTAACTGTAACGCTTAATTAAATTCCAATATTTTAAATTCCAAATTCCAAGTCTTTGCGGAGTTTCTTGTGTGATTTCTCCCTTCGGTCGAAATGACAAGATTGTGGAAAATTTGAACTTAATTGTAAAAAATCTAAAATCTAAAATCTAAAATCTAAAATAAAATGAAAACTTTAAATATAAAACAAAAATTGAATCGCTGTTTAGCATTCGCAGCATTGATCTTTAGCTTCTTATTGGCGTCAGTAAACGTAAACGCTCAAAAAACAGCAGCTCCACAAATTAAAAATGTCGTATTGGTTCATGGTGCCTTTGCAGATGGTTCTGGATGGCAGGGTTTATACAAGGTTTTGACTAAAAAAGGCTATAATGTAACGATTGTTCAGAATCCATTGAGTTCTTTGGAGGATGATGTTCAAGCTACAAACTTAGCTTTAGACAAACAAGATGGGCCTACAATTTTGGTAGGACATTCTTGGGGCGGAACTGTAATTACAGAAGCTGGAAATCACCCGAAAGTAGCGGCTTTGGTTTACGTTGCGGCTTTACAGCCTGATAATGGCGAAAATTCTGTTCAATGGTTGCAAACTGCGCCTCCAGCTCCAGAAAATGGTGTATTGCCTCCAGATGAAAAAGGTATTGCTTATTATGACAAAGCTAAATTCCACGCTGGTTTTGCAGGTGATTTGAGCAAAGAACAAGCCGATTTTATGTATGCTTCGCAAGGTGCTTTTCATGCACAAGGCTTTTTAACCAAAATAACTAACGCGGCTTGGAGAACTAAACCTTCGTACGGAATCGTAGCAACTGAAGATAAAAGCATCAATCCGGATATCGAACGTGCCATGTATAAACGTTCTAACACCAAAATCACTGAAATTAAAGGTAGTCATGTGGTGTTTATTTCTCAGCCTGAGAAAGTGGCGAATGTGATTGTTGAAGCGTCTAAAAATTAAATTCCAATGTCTTAAATTCCAAATTCCAAGTTCTTTTGTCATTTCGACTGAAAGGAGAAATCACACTAGTAGCTCTACAAAGATTAGCGACATTCTTTGTAGAGCTACTTGCGTGTCCTTCGCCTTCGCTCAGGAAGACAAAACTTTGTATGAAATTCCAAACTTTCTCAATATTGTCATTTCGACGAAGGAGAAATCTCCACAAGTAGCTCCGCATAGAATGTCACCAATCTTTGTAGAGTTTCTCGCGGAGATTTCTCCTTCGTCGAAATGACAAAACTGGACGTGAAAATTCTAAATAAAAAATTCCAAATTCCAAGTCATACTTTATTGGAATTTGGAATTTTAGTATTGGGATTTTAAGAAATCTTACTTATTGCTTTTATAAAATAAGGCGAATCGTTCCAGCGGATTTTTTTATATGTGAAATCTTTTTTGAGTGATTCGGGAAGGCAGTTCCAGATGGCTTCGTTCATTTTCTCTAGTAATAATTTCTTGGAGAAGGAATCGGAAACTACTAGACTTATTTCTCTTACGGGAACGGGTTCTTTGAAAGGTTTAAAAAGTCCGCCTGATTCGTTTATGGTGGAAAGCTTCGGAATAATTGCAAATCCTAAATGGGCGCGAACTAGATTTTTTAAGGTTTCAATTGAGTTGATATCGTAGGTAAATTGTTCTTTTATTTTATCGGATGTTTTTAGTCCGCAGATGTCTAGCAATTGAGCGTTGTAGCAATATTCATGATGCAGCAATAATAATTCGGTTTTGTCGCCGGGCTGCATTTCGTAAAATTCGTCATTTGCCATGGGATGCCCCTGATTTAGATAGGCAACAAATGGTTCTTTAAAAACAACATGTTCGATTAAATTCGGATTTCCAGTTGGTGTTGCCATAATCGCAACGTCAATGGCACCCGTTTCTAAATCGCGCATTAAATGCCCTGTATAGCCTTCCTTAATAATAAAATGCACTTTTGGCGCCGCTTCTTTCATGGCCTGAATAAATAACGGAATCAGATAAGGTGATAAAGTGGAAATAATACCAAGCTTCAACTCCCCTTCCAACAGATTTTTTTCGTTGATCACAAAATCACGAATTTCATCAACTTCACGAAGTATCTTTTTGGCTTTATTGATAATTTCAATTCCTAAAACGGTTGGTGTCAACGGCACTTTATTTCGATCAAAAATCTTGATTCCGATTTCTTCTTCTAGATTTTTTAACTGAATAGTCAATCCCGGCTGCGTTACCATACAAACTTCGGCAGCTCTTGCGAAATGTCGTTCATCGTCTAAGGCAACAATATATTTTAACTGCTGGATGGTCATTTTTTTTAGCTACTAAGTTACTGAGATGCTAAGATACTAAGTTGGTCAGTTTTTACTTTTAGTTTTTGGTGAAAAATTTTTCAAAGTTTGGAACTTTGAGAAAGTTGCTGAGCAAACCTAAATTATTTAGAATCAAAATAATTATCATCTTTTCACAAAAAACAAAATCCAAAGTATCCAATTTATCGTACATAATCATGAACAGTGTAACGGAATGGAGTAAATGCAGATGGAGTAGTTTTTGGAGCATGCTGTGTTTATCGTTCCTAAATGATGTTTTTTCAAAATAAACTTATTTGAAATCAAAAAAGCGATCCTAATCAGATCGCTTTTGTTTTTAGTATTCAATAAGGAATTAGCTTTTTTTCGCTCAAGAAAAAAACTCAGAAACTTAGAAACTCAGAAACTCAGAAACTTAGAATCTTAGAATCTTAGCAACTCAGCACCTTAGGCCAAAACCATTCCGCCATCCATAATAACATCAGAACCCGTCATAAACTGCGCAGCTTCACTACTTAAATACGCCACCATTTTAGCAACATCTTCTGCCCTTCCCATTTGTTTTAGTGGCACTTTTTCTACTACAACATCCATAATTCCTTTTACAGTAGTTTCGTCTAAACCTACTTTTTTCATCACCTCAGTTTCAGTTGGTCCTGGGCTTACCGAATTCACTCTGATTTTTCTTGGCGCTAATTCTAAAGCTGCCGATCTCATTATAGAATTTAAAGCCGTTTTACTTGCTGAATAAACAGAAGATCCCGGACCTGGCATACTTGCTGTATTAGAAGAAAGAAATACCACTGAAGCGCCGTCTTTCAAAATCGGGGTAAATTTGCTTAAAGTGAAAAACGCGCCTTTTAAATTGACATTCATAATGCTGTCATACAATTCTTCTGTGGTTTGTTCGATTGTTCCCAAACCTGCAATTCCTGCATTGACAAACAAAATATCAACCGAACCGAAATCGGCTTTTACTTGAGCTGCCAGTTTTTCGATATCCGAAACATTCGATTGGTCTGCTGTAATTGCGGTAACGCCCAATTCTAAAGCGGCTTTTTCTATCGCTTCTTTTCTTCTTCCTGTAATAATCACATTAGCGCCTTGCTCTTTTAATTGTTTCGCTGTTGCATATCCTATTCCGCTATTTCCGCCTGTGATAACGGCTGTTTTATTTTTTAGATTTTCCATTTGTTTCAATTATTTAATAATTATTTGACAAATTTAAATCCAAAATGGTATAACTTTGTAACCAGTATCACGGAGTATACCAAACTAATTTTGAAGAGGATGGAAAGAAACCAAAAAGAAGAAGTACAAGCGCTTCAGGACACGCTGCATGTTTTGGGCGGAAAATGGCGTTTGCCGATTATCAATTCGATTTGTAATGGAAATCATCGTTTTAGGGAAATCGAACGCAGTATTCCGGGAATCACCACGCGCATGCTTTCTAGAGAATTGAAAGAAATGGAAATCAATATGCTCATTAAAAGAACCGAAGATCGCGATGCAGAGATTCAAGTCAAATACGAATCAACTCCGTATTGCAAATCTTTTGGTCCTGTGATTGAAGAAATGATCAAATGGGGAAAATCGCATCGAGAGGAGATTATTCGAAACTCTTAAAATAGTCTCACGCAGATTTTGCAGATTTCGCAGATTATACAAATTAAAAAAATCTGCTTTATCAGCTGAATCTGCGAGAGAAAAAAAGAGAGACGCTAAAATTATTTTAAATATATAATTTCAAAAAAGCTTATAAAACCATTATTTATAAGCTTTTATATTATTTTTAAAAGAAAGTCAATCCAAAACTCCATCCTATCCAACCGAGAATATCTCTACTATTGTTTTTAATCACAGTATAGTTCTTAGTACGATCCTGCACAAATGTAGAAGTGTTTGGATTACCGTATTTATCTTGTTTCTCCGACCAATACAAATTAAAAGAGGGTCCTGCAGATAATGCTACGCCTTTGCATAACTGAAAAGAAAAGGAAGAATCAAATTTAGTCAAGGAATTGAAAATGTCCCAATTTCCTAAATACAGATATTGCGTGCTGAATTCGGGATTAAAAGCAAAACGTTTTCCTAATGGAATGTTCTTTCCTAATCCGATTCCGAAAGAAAATAACTTTTCTTCATCGTTTCGGTCGCTTCTTCCCGCCATCAAAATGGTATACATTTTATGGTCTCCTGTTTTGACAGCAACATTTATATCTGAGATTTCGTTGCTAGTAATACTAATTTTCTTGTAACCGCCTTTTTTAAAATTTAGCAAACCAAAACTATAACCAGATGGCGAACCCGTAACGTTTACCAATCCAAATTGGACTCCGTTTAATTCTTTGGCATAATTAAAAAGTCCCGTAATTTGAGCACCTCGCACGGTGTCTTTTCCAATATTGCAAATCCCCGAAAACTGTAGTCCGTTCTGAGAACCTTTTGCGGTATTGCTAATTCCTGTAATTTGAACTCCTTTAGAATCTTTATACACATTATTATAGATTCCGCTCATCTGCAAACCAATTTGTGCACCTTTTACACTATTGTGAATACCGCTTATCTGCAAACCTCTCAAATTGCCAAAAACATTATTATAGATTCCGGCTAACTGAATTCCGTTTACAGACCCTCCAACGGTATTAAATATTCCAGCCATTTGAAGCGCATCAACATTCATACGGTTGATGTTGTAAAGTCCTGCCATTTCTAGACCGCGAACTCCAGCGTTGTAACCTCCTAAAATATTTAGCGAAAAATTATTGACAATCTGAGTATTCAGCATTCCTCTCGTGCTGATACTCGGAATTAAAGAAGCCTGTACGGGAACTTTAGAAATAAAGCCGCCCAGATTGAGCGCTTGTATTCTTTGTTTGGAAGAAATAAAGAAACGTCCGATTCCAGATCTTTCAATTTCAGTAAAATCTCCCTCAATATAATCTGTTTTATTCTTTTTGTCTCCCATCTGAATTTTAATTTCAGAAAGAAAAACCATCGTCACCGTTTTATAATTCTCCTTAACGGCTGTCAGTTCTATAGCTTGAGGCGCATTTTTTAATCGAAGTTCAAAATACCCATCTTTATTCGTTAAGGTAGACAGCAGGGCATTTTTCTCCAATACACTCACATTTTCGAGGCGATTATTCGTTTTCGCATCTACAATATAACCAACTACAATTTGCTGTCCGTCGCTCATAACAGTATTCTTTTCTAACACAAGAGCCAATTCTAAAGGAGCATAACGAACAATAACATATCCCGGCGATTCTTTGTATTCGTATTTAGAACCTAATAACTGATCTAAAGCTCCTTTTATAGTAACATTATCGGCATGAATACTTACGATACTATCTTTTACAGCCAGTTTGCCGTAATAAGCAAATCTAAAATTTCCTTTTTCTTCCATTAAGCTCAAAACATTGCTTAATGGTTTCTTGTCTGCAGTGACAGAGATTTCGTTTTCTAATACCGATTGCGCATTTACTTTAAAGGAAACACTAGAAATAAGCATTACTATAAAAAGTACAAAAATAAACTTTGTATTGTTAGACATATAAAAAGGGAATTACTGTAGCATTTGTGTATTCGATTTTTATCATTTCTTCTCTATTAAAGTTGTTGCCCACAATTACAAAGCAGTATTTCTTGTATTTCATCTGTAAAATAAAAATTTAGAATCTAGTGATTGCATTTTCAAAATTACCGTAAATCCTATATTTTTAATAAACATTGTTATATTTTTTTTATCCTTTTTTCTTCAGTAACATGATTCTTTTGCTAAGAAAAGCATTTCAATATTCGCATTACCAGTATTACAACGATTTAGTAGCCTAAATAACTAGAAATAATCATAATAAGCGTATTTTTTACACATAAAAAGTATCACAATAAAGACCAAAAGTGAACTATTTTACTCCTTCTTTTTCAGCATTTTTGACTAACTTAGCGGTCGCATTTTGAATGTGAAAAAATTAAAATAACCATTGTTTTTCTGCAAAACATTGAACTAAAAAACATTACTGTGCTTTTTCGTGCTTTTTTATGCAAAAAACAGCTTTCTAATAATTTAGTTAATTGAAAACTATGAACAAATTTGATTTTGGAATTGTAGGACTTGGTGTAATGGGCCGCAACCTACTTTTAAATATCGCCAGCCACAACTTCGCGGCTGCAGGTCTAGACTTAGATACCGAAAAAGTCAACTCTCTTCAACAAGAAGCTGCTCCTGATCATACAATCGAAGCAACTACAGATGTAAAGCATTTTGTAGAATTGATTCAACAGCCAAGAGCGATTATGTTATTGGTTCCTGCGGGAAAACCAGTTGACAGTGCCATTGCTAGCTTACTTCCTCATTTAGATAAAGGTGACATCATCATCGACGGTGGAAACACTTATTTTACGGATACTGACAGAAGATTTTTAGAATTATCTGAAAAAGGAATCCACTTCTTTGGAATGGGAATTTCTGGTGGTGAAAAAGGAGCTCGTTTCGGTCCGGCTATGATGCCAGGTGGAGATCAAAAAGCATATGAAAGACTTCGTCCTATTTTTGAAGCAATTGCGGCTAAAGTAGACGGCGAACCTTGTGTAGAATATTTAGGAAACGGTTCTGCTGGAAACTACGTAAAAATGGTTCACAACGGAATTGAGTACGGAATCATGCAGTTGATTTCTGAGATTTATGACTTAATGAAAAGAGGTTATAACTTGGATGATGAAACGATTCAGAAAACTTTTGCTGAATGGAATCAAACCGATGATTTGAGATCTTATTTGATTGAAATTACTGGAAACATCTTAAAACAAAAAGATGAAGACGGAACGCAATTAATCAACAAAATATCAGACTGGGCAAGATCTAAAGGCACAGGAAAATGGACTTCGCAAAATGCAATGGATTTACAAGTTCCAGTTCCAACAATCGACGCGGCAGTAAATATGCGCGATATGTCTAAAACTAAACCAGAAAGAATTGAAGCGGCTAAACAATTAGTTTGGAATGCTGGTGAAACAACTGTTTCTCAAAGTGAAGCCATTGCTTCTTTAAAATCGGCTTTGTTCTTTTCTATCGTGGTAACTTATGCTCAAGGATTAGCGCAGCTTCACACGGCTTCTAAAGAATACAACTACGGATTAAATCTAGAAACAGTTGCTAAAATCTGGCGTGGCGGATGTATCATTCGTGCAACAATTTTAGAGGATTTCAGAAAAGCATACGTAGCAAAAACAGATTTGCCAAACTTACTTTTAGACGGCGGAATCGCTTCAAAATTAGTAGACAACCAAGCAGGAATGAGAGCGGTTATTCAGTTTGCAGTTCAAAAAGGATTACCAGTTTCAGGATTAATGAACTCGTTAGCGTATTTTGATGCTTACCGTTCTGCAAATCTTCCAACCAATTTAATTCAAGCACAACGTGATTATTTTGGAGCGCATACTTACGAGCGTATCGACAAAGAAGGCGTTTTCCATACTCAATGGGCTGAGTAAACAAATAAAGCAACACAACTACACCACACAATGACTAAAAATAAACTAAAGAATCCAACAATTATTGTAATTTTTGGAGGAACTGGGGATCTGGCGAAAAGAAAGCTCTTTCCCGCTTTTCAAAATCTGTATCTTGACGGACGTATGTCTGAAAAGTTTCAGATTATTGCTCTTGGTAGAGCTGAAAAAACCAATGAAGATTTTCGCGCTTATGTAGCAGAAAATCTAAATCTATTTTCAAGAAAAAAAGCTATTAACGATCCAGAAACAGAAAAGTTTCTTTCGCACATCTCTTACCACAGTCTTGACATTGACAAAGAAGAATCGTACATCGGATTAAACGAGAAAATCAACAATTTTGATCTGGCTTTTGGAGAACGTTCTAATCGTCTTTTCTATCTTTCGATTACGCCTTCTTTCATTTCGACAATTTCAAGCAATATCAAGAAAATCGGATTGGCGGCAAATCCGAAACAAGATCGCATTATTATCGAAAAACCTTTTGGTTACGATAAAGCTTCTGCAATTGAATTGAATGAAATGCTTTCGCAGACTTTCAAAGAAGAGCAGATTTATAGAATCGATCACTATTTAGGAAAAGAAACCGTTCAGAATATCTTAGCTTTCCGATTTGGAAACTCTATGTTTGAGCCTTTATGGAGCCGTAATTTTATTGATTTCGTGCAAATTACCGTTGCAGAAGAAGTTGGCGTTGAAGAACGCGGCGGATTCTACGAAGGTGTCGGTGCATTAAAAGATATGATTCAGAACCACTTGTTTCAGATTTTGTGTATGACGGCTATGGAAGCGCCTGCTTCTTTAAATGCTGATGATATTCGTAATCGAAAAGCAGATGTTTTGAAATCGATTCGCCGAATCAAACCAGAAGAAGTGGATCATTATATCGTAAGAGGTCAGTACGATGCTGGAGAAATTAAAGGTGTTCCAGTTCCTGGTTACCGTCAGGATAAAGGTATTGCTCCCGATTCTCTTACAGAAACATATGTGGCAATGAAGATTTATCTAGACAACTGGAGATGGCAGGGAATTCCGTTCTATTTGCGTTCAGGAAAAAGAATGGAAGAAAAACAATCTTCGATCATTATTCAGTTTAAACCAGTGCCGCATTCTTCATTTTCTTATGGAAAAGAAGGCATGACACCAAACAGACTGATTATCAATATTCAGCCTTCAATGGACATTAAACTGCAATTTATGACCAAAAAACCAGGTTTATCAATGTCTCTACGACCAGCTGAAATGGTTTTTGATTATTTTGCTTGTTCAACCATGTCGCCAGAAGCTTACGAAACCTTAATTGCAGACGCATTATTAGGAGATCCTACTCTATTTATGCGTTGGGATCAGGTGGAAGAAGCTTGGGATGCAATTGAAACCATTCAGCAAGTTTGGAAAACAACTGCTCCGAAGAATTTCCCAAATTACAAAGCAGGAAGCTGGGGCCCAGAAGAAGCCGACGAATTGTTAGCGCGCCAAGGCCATAAATGGATTCCGAATACACAAACAAAAGAAGAAGTTTTAAATGATACAGATTTATAATAACACAGAAGAAATTAATACTACAGCGGCTGACCTTTTTGTGGCTTCTGCAGAAAAAGCAATTGCTGCAAAAGGCAAATTTACAGCTGTTCTTACGGGAGGTTCTTCTCCTGCGGGAATTTACAGATTATTGGCTTCTGATGCTTACAAAAACAAAATAGACTGGAGTAAAGTTTATATTTTTTGGGGCGATGAAAGATGGGTTCCGTTAAACGATGATTTGAGTAATGCTAAAATGTCTTATTCAACCTTATTAAACCACGTTCCTATTCCGCAAGAGAATATCTTCGAAATGTACAAAGATGGCGTAACTCCTGAAGAATATGCAGCGACTTACGAGCAATCGGTTAGAACTGTTTTAGGTGAAGAAGGAAAATTTGACCTGATTTTATTAGGTATGGGAGACGACGGACATACGGCTTCTCTTTTCCCAGGCGAGGCAGTTTTGGAAGAGCAAACAAAATGGGTCGATGCTTATTATTTAGCTCCGCAAAAAATGTATCGCATCACGCTTACTGCGCCATTAATCAATAAAGCAGAAAAAATCGTAGTTGTGGCTTTCGGAGAAAAGAAAACGCACGCTTTGAAAGAAGTTACAACGGGAGAATACAATCCGACTTTGTATCCAATGCAATTGATTAAGCCAGTTTCTGGTGAATTATTGTTTTTAGTAGACAAAGCTGCTGCTGGAACAAACTAAGATTTTTTTTTTATAATATTAGAAATTAAGGTTTATGCTGAAAAGTGTAAACTTTTTTTTTTGAGTTTCACGCAGATTTTAAAAGATTTAAGCAGATTAAAAAGATTTTTTCTAATTTATCTCTCGCAGATTTAGCAGATCTGGCAGATAAAATTTAAAAAAAAAATCCGCGGAATCAGCTTAAATCTTTTTTATCCCGATAGCTATCGGGAGCGTGAAACTTTAAAATATAGCCAAAGCATATAAAAACCCTAGCATATTGAAAAACAGCAATTTAAATAAATTACATTCATTTTTTGTTTAATTTTGTTCAATACTCTCCAATTCAATCAATTGGCTATTTCTACTTTTGGCTTTTGCACTGATTATCTAATTTTAATTACATTTTGCAATGAAATATAATTACTTCCTAATTGGTGTTTTTCTTCTTTTTGTTTGTTGTAAAGATAAAAACACAGAGCCCAAATCTGTTAAAATTAGCGCCACACAAGGCTGTTATATTCCGAAAACGAATGACAAAGATTGGTACACGCAAAACAAAAAAGCTCCCAAGTTTAAAGGACTTGACGGTATTTCATTTAAAATTTCTACTAACAATCCAGAAGCGCAGGAGTATTTCAATCAAGGTTTGATGTTGGCTTACGGATTTAATCATGCCGAAGCTGCGAGATCCTTTTACCAAGCAAGCCGTTTAGATCCGAATTGTGCTATGGCATATTGGGGATTTGCTTATGTTTTAGGCCCGAATTACAATGCGGGAATGGAAGAAGATAATTTTCAGCGTGCTTATGATGCCGTGCAAAAAGCAAAAAAACTCGCTGCAAAATGTACTCCTAGAGAAATTGCAATGATTGATGCTTTATCTGTCCGATATGCTAAAAATCCGCCAGCAGACAGAAAGCCACTAGATACTGCTTACGCCGCCGCGATGAATAAGGTGTACCTTAAATTTTCATCTGATCCTGATGTTGGAGCGATTTATGCTGAATCTTTGATGAATCTGCATCCTTGGGATTTATATGAAAAAGACACTTACGTTCCTAAAAAATGGACGCCGCAGATATTGGCTGTTTTAAACGAATTAATTAAAAAAAATCCGAAACATCCCGGCGCTCATCATTTTTTAGTCCACGCTGTAGAAGCTTCCGCCCATCCAGAAAACGGACTCAAAAGTGCCAAATTACTTGAGACTTTAGTTCCCGGTTCAGGACATTTGATTCACATGCCTTCTCATATTTACATTCGTACCGGAGATTATCACGAAGGCACACTTTCCAACATTGAAGCCGTTAAAATTGATAGTCTTTACTCGACTGCTTGTAATGCGCAAGGCGCTTATCCTCTCGCCTATTATCCGCACAATTATCATTTTTTAACCGCAACGGCGGCTTTAGAAGGAAAATCTCAATTGGCTTGGAAATCTTCATTGTTACTACAACAACACATGTCTCCTACAATTATGCGCGATGCGGGTTGGGGAACTTTACAGCATTATTACAGCATCCCGTATTACATAGCCGTAAAATTTTCGATGTGGGACAAGATTATGGAAATTCCCCAACCTGATGACGATCTTGTTTATCCAAATGCAATTTGGCATTACGCAAAAGGAATGGCTTATCTTGCAAAAAATGATATTGCCAATGTCGAAAAACAGCTTGCTTTTCTGAACCAATTAGCCAAAGATAAAACCTTAAAAGAAGTTACGATTTGGAACATCAATACCACATACGATTTGGTTCAAATTGCCAATAACGTTCTTTCAGCTGGAGTTGAAGCGAAAAAGAACCATTTAGATAAAGCAATTATACTTTTGAATAAAGCCATAGAAATTGAAGATCATTTAAACTACAACGAACCTCCCGATTGGTTTTTCTCCGTAAGACATTATTTAGGTGCTGTTTTGCTTAAAGCTGAGAAATATGCTGAAGCAGAAAAAATCTATAGAAAAGATTTGCAAATGCTCCCAAAAAACGGCTTTGCCCTAATCGGGCTTTATAATGCTTTAACGCTGCAGAAAAAAGAAAAAGAGGCTTTAAAAATTAAAACCTCTTTTGATGATTCTTGGAAATATGCTGATGTGAAGATTGTGGCTTCTTCTAGTATTTTGGAGTGATTTTTAGTTTTTAAGATGTCATCGTAAAAAGTTAGAGACTTTTATTACGTTTAGAAATTCTAAGACCAAAAAAATTGCGCAAAGTCGGAGACATTTGCGCAGCCTTTCAATTTAAACATGGAACTCTTTGCAGAGCAAGGGCAGGGATTGCTATTCAAAATTGATCTCGATATCTAATTTTAATTTCCATTCATTAAAAGATTTCTCATCCAATGGCCCAAAAATTCTGCCCCTAAATTTATCAATTATAAAATATCTTGACACTTTCTCATTTTTAGGCAACTGTAAAGCAATGATATAATTATCATCTGATTTAGCATTTTTGACAGTTTCTTTTAATATTATATCACTAAAGACATTTTTCTCAACACTTTTGTAAATGATAGCTCCATCAGGGAAACCAATGTCTAAAGCATCATCTTCTGATAGGTAATAATAGCCATTTCCTAAATCCGCTTGATCTGTACATCCAGCTGTGACTAATAATACTAACAAATACACAAATTTTCTCATTTTACTTTATTGTAATGGTTGGATTAATATAATGAATTTTATATGGCACAAATCTACCGTCATATTGTTCCATAGTACTTGGTCTCCCCCGCCCCCCGCTCTCCAAAGTGTTCCTTCATACGCTACGCAAATGTCTCTTACTTTGCGCTTTTTCAACAAATATAATTTAAAATCGAAAACTCCAAAAAGTCTCTGACTTTAAAATAAAATTTCAAAAAAAAACATGATTTAAAAAACAATCTATAAAGTCAGAGATTTTTAAGAGATTTTACATTCAAAACAAGATAAAAAAATTGTATACAGTCAGTCTGCGAAAGCTTTCTGGATTGCGCCACTTTTCAATTCAAATCGAGAACTCTTTGCAGAGCTGGGGCTTTAAAAATTAAAACCTCTTTTGATAATGCTTGGCAATATGCCGATGTGAAGATTGTGGCTTCTTCTAGTATTGTGGAGTGTGTTTAGTTTTACTTCTTTATTTTAAAATTAATTTTAGATGTAATCATGAAAAATCACGTTTACAATTTCTAAATACAAAAAAATGTGCAAAGTCATAGACATTTGCGTAGCTTTTCAATTCAAATATGAAACTCTTTGCAGAGCTGCGACTACTCTTGCCAATTTTAAATCAGACTACCAAAACTTATTTATTTATTACAAAATTAATTTTACTCTGTTCGATTCAATTTCTAGATTATAAAGTTTATAATTCAACTCCTGCAACTTTTTTAATATCTGAGAATCTAGAAATAATGATGTCCATTCTGCTTGTTTTTTTCGATAATAATATGTCACTTTTAATTCTTTTTCTTTTTTATAGTCTTTAATCTCCCACAAACAATCATTCGAAAGTTTTACCTTTAAATTGATCGGTACATTTATTACCTTTCTTTCCCCTGCCTTAAGTAAAATGAAATCTTCTATTTTAATATTATTTTTCTTTTGCATCCATTTTTCTTCATAGCTTCTCCATATTGCTTCTAAATCTCCATCCAAACAATTATTTGATTGCCAACTTAAGTTTTCATTTTTAAAATTATATACAATTACATGGCCGAAAAAGAAACTCGTCTCATCTGATGGTAATATAAAATTCCATGTTTCACTGTCAGGAGAATTTAAAATTGGAAGATAATAATTATAAGATGAATTATTACTAATCAACAGTTTCGCACAAGTATTATTTTTTAAAACCTTGTCAACTATTTTAAATGTTACATCCTTCGCTTTTTTTTCTTGCGAAAAGCATAAATTCAAAAAAATAAAAAAACTAATTGCAGTTGTTTTTAGTGCATTAATCATCTTAAAAGTTTTATTTAATACCCAATACAAAAAACCGTCTCCCCTTTATTCACAGGCGGCGTCCCAATTTTATACAAAATAACTCCATTTGCTGGCGATTTAATCTCGGTTAAAACCTTTCCAAATTCGTTAGAAAAAAATCCGATTTTGTCGCCTTTTTTGATGTAATCGCCACTTTTTAAAGTGCTTTGAAAAATTCCAGCAACTTCTGCTTTTACATATTCCTGATTATTCAAATAAACCGCTGACGGATTTTTCGCTGAGGCTGTTCCGCTACTGTACATTTCCATATAATTCAGCATATTATACACTGCTTTTTTAATCAAATGAACCGATTCTGTCTGAACATTTCCTAATTTTCCTGCCTCGATGCTTAAAGCCGTTTTTCCATTTTGCGAAGCTTGTTTGAAAGCATATTTGGCAGGTTCTGTTTTCGTAATCGTATAAGGATAAGAAACAATATGATTAATTCCTGAAATCTCTGAAAGTTTGCTGCTCAAAAGCGTTTTCTTTTCTTCTGATGTATTGTTGTAATAACACACAAAAGGCAACAAATCTTCATTGGCATCGCCTCCATGAATATCAAGAAAAACATCTGAATATGGGATAATCTCCTTCGAAATATAATTGGCAATCTGTTCTGTAATAGTTCCCGTTTCTGAGCCCGGAAAAGCATTATTCAGATTTTTATTGTCTGACGGATTCACAAATGGTGTTCTTTTGTAAAATGAACCGATATTCGCAATTGGAACAATGATCAAAGTTCCTTTTAACTTCTTCGGATCTATCTCTTTAATTAATTCCTGAACGGCTGCAATCGGCGGATATTCGTACCCGTGTATTCCAGCAATAATAGTGAAAACGTGTCCTTTTTCTTTACCTGAAAATATGGTCACAGGCATATAATTATAGGGCGAGTCTGAATTGAACTGAACCAAAGTATCTGTTCTTTTTCCGATATTTTCTTTTATTAATTTTTCGAGATTTTGCGCTGAAGCAATTACAGGCACAATAAGTAATAGTTTTAGGCTTAAAAGCTTTAAGTAATTCACGTGGTATTCTTTTATTATTGAAAACAAAGTTCGTTTCCTTATTCGTAAAATGCAAAGATAAGGCTTTAACTAAAAACTATTTCTATTATTAAAATCGCAATTAAAACACCTGCACCAAGAAAAATAAATGAGATGGCCATCCAATATAATTTCAAATCACTGTAATCTTTATAGTAATCAAAAAGATTCTCTCTTTTTTCACCCACTTTTGGTTTCCTTTGCCTTTAAAATTTGTATTGTAAATCAAGGCTCCAACAGCAATCAACAGCAAACTAACAATAATTATCTGCATCATTAATTCTCAATCAATTCAATTTCCATTGTTTTAATCAAACTATTTTCAAAAGTATAAACATGTTTTACCAATCCGTCAAACATTAAATTGCCTTGAAGATCCTTCACATTTTGGTGGACTTTTACTTCTAAAATTCCATTTTCTCTTTCATCAAAACCAACTGGTAATACTTTAGGATTAATTTCTGTCCATTGTCTTGTCCAATACTCTCGGATTTCGTTGTGACCGCTAATATAACCGCCTTCCCAAGCTTTTGACCATTGTACATCTTCCTGCATCGTAGCTAAACAATTATCTATATTTCTTTCGTTAAAAGCATTGTAAGCCTTTTCTATTAGGTGTTCAAATTGATTATCCATCTTATTTCTTTAAAATTGGATTAAAGATAAAAATACCGCATAACTAAATGAAATCTGAATAAAAATTAATCTCTTAAAAATCAGCATCAAATATTATCAAATCTTAAAATCTCGCAGGTTTTAAAATAATTTTAAGAAACCTTATTTTTCAAATTACTATATTTGGCGGACTTTAAACAATATTTAATCCTCTTTTTTAAGGACTATTTTATAATATCTGCTGTAACTTTAAATGAAACCTGCTAAGTTCATATATATCGTTTTACTTTCGCTGCTTTGCTTTTTTAGAGGCACCGAAACGTACACGCCGATATATAACATCAGCAACTGTATTACCTTAGACAGTGTTGCGGCAGACGATACGCAGATTTTTTCTTCTGACTTTTCTTCTTCTAAAAATCTAGAAGTTCATTACAAGCTCAAAAAGAAAATGAAATGCAGAGCAACTACTTTGGAACAAAGTACCATAAAAGCTCCGTATTTTAGCAATTTAGTCAACTTTAAACTCGCAAAAGAGACTTTAATTTACGGTATAGCTTCTATATACCACATTGAAAGACATCCTCATCTTCATTTGTACCAACTTTTCTAGGCTTTAAATTTTTGACGTTTTTATATTCTGGTTTCTGGAACAATTCCTCATTTTCACCTAATTGAGGCGTTATTGCTATAAAAACATTCCTAAAACGGTACTTTTCTAAACAGAGAAGCATCCGAATCCATTTTATTTTCTGTTTCGATTATTGTCGAAAACAAAATCCAAAATTCATAACTCCCGATATTTCAATATCAAGGGAGACTATCTATTATTCAAAAATTTAAACCTAATGATGAGCATTTATAAAAATCCATTTCTTTTATGCACCTTGGCTTTATTCGTTTTAGTCTCGTGCGGAGATAAATCAAAAAAAGATTCAAATAAAACTAAAACGTTTCCTGTTTATAAGGTTACTGTAAAAGACACTATAGTTTCGAGCAAATTTGTTGCCGATGTACATGCTAAAAATAATGTAGAAATTCACGTTCGTATTCCTGGTCTTTTAGACAAAGTATACGTAAGTGAGGGCCAAAAAGTAAAAAAAGGGCAAATCCTTTTCAAAATAAGCGATGTTGAACTTCAGATTCAACTTTTAAAAGCCGAAGCCGTTTACAAAAGTTCAAAAGCCGATTTACGAATCGCAACTGTTGAGTTGGAGCAAGCACAAACACTTTTCAATAAAAAAGTAATTGCAGACAAAGAATTAGAATTGTCTAAAGCGAAATACGAAGCTGCTTCCGCGAAAGTTGCTCACGCCCTTGCAGAGAAAAAAGCAATTGACCAACAAATTAGTTTCACTACAATCCGCGCGCCATTTGACGGAACGATTGACCGTATTCCGTTTAAGGAAGGAAGTTTAGTAGAAAACGGTTCATTATTGACTACTGTTTCTCAATTAGACGATGTATACGCTTATTTCTCAATTCCTGAGAATACGTATTTCCAAATGATGGAAGACAAAACATTAAACACCCAAGGCGACATTAAATTGGTATTGCCAAACGGACAAGTTTATGATCAAAAAGGAGAATTAAGAACTGCTGACGGAGAAATCGACAGACAGACAGGTTCTATTCAATACAAAGCAAAATTCCACAATCCGCAAGGATTTATCAAACACGGAACTTCTGGAAAACTAATTATTTCAGAGCCAAAAACCAATGCAATTTTAATTCCGCAGAAAGCTGTTTTTTCTATTCAGGACAAACAATACGTTTTCCGCGTGAACAAAGATGGAGTAGTTAAAATGACGAATGTTACAATTGAAACGACTCTTGATGATGTTTACATCTTAAACGATGGACTAAAAAGCGATGACCTAATTGTACAAGAAGGTACGCAATCATTAAGAGATGGCGATAAAATCAATATCAAACAAATATAGATTTATCGATCTGTAAAACAGTTATTTAATTATTTATCTAAAAAATTTAAAATGATAGAGTTATTTATCAGAAGGAAAATATTGTCATTAATCATCTCGGTTATGATAGTCCTTCTGGGATTGCTGGCGTTGTTTCAGCTTCCCATTACCCAATTCCCAGATATTGTACCACCATCTGTAACCGTTACAGCAAAATATACAGGAGCAAACGCAGAGGTTTCTGCCAATGCCGTCGCCCTTCCGCTCGAAAGAGCCATAAATGGAGTTCCCGGAATGACATATATGTCAACCGTAACTTCTAATGATGGCTTGACTTTAATTCAGGTTTTCTTTGAAGTAGGAACCGATCCCGATTTGGCTGCCGTAAACGTGCAGAACAGGGTTACCACGATTCTGGATGAGCTTCCAGAAGAGGTAATTCGTGCCGGAGTTACAACCGAAAAAGAGGTAAATAGTATGTTGATGTACTTGAACATTACAAGTACTGACAAAACTCAGGATGAGCAGTTTATCTTCAACTTTACGGACATTAATATCCTTCAGGAATTAAAACGTATTGATGGTGTCGGTCGTGCCGAAATCATGGGACAAAAAGAATATTCGATGCGTGTCTGGCTAGATCCAGAAAAGATGCTTTCGTATAATATTTCTGCAAATGAAGTTATTGCTTCGCTTCAAAAACAAAACATTTCTGCCGCTCCGGGTAAAGTGGGTGAAGGTTCAGGACAAATGAACAATCAATTGCAATACGTAATTAAGTATAGCGGAAAGTTCTTTGAGCCAAAGCAATACGAGGAAATTCCGTTAAGAGCGAATGCCGACGGAACGATTTTAAGATTAAAAGACATTTCGAAAATCGAATTTGGTGCCATGAGTTACGGAATGGTTTCTAAAACCGACGGAAAACCTTCTGCATCCATCATGCTAAAACAACGTCCAGGTTCAAACGCTTCTGAAGTAATTGCGAGTGTAAAAGAAAAAATGGCAGAGTTGAAAGTTTCTTCTTTCCCTCCCGGAATGGAATACAACATTGCGTATGACGTTTCTCGTTTCCTTGACGCTTCTATCCACGAAGTGTTAAGAACTTTGGTTGAAGCTTTTATTTTAGTGGCATTTGTGGTTTTCCTTTTCCTTCAAGATTGGAGATCGACTTTAATTCCCGTATTAGCCGTTCCTGTCGCACTTATTGGTTCGTTTACCTTCATGTCGATGATGGGATTCTCGATTAACTTATTAACGCTTTTCGCTTTAGTACTTTCTATCGGAATTGTGGTCGATAACGCGATTGTTGTTGTCGAGGCCGTTCACGTTAAAATCTCCGAAGAACATATGTCGCCAATGGAAGCTACCATTAGTGCCATGAAAGAAATCACAGGTGCCGTTATTGCAATTACAATTGTAATGGCTGCCGTGTTTATTCCAGTTGCTTTCTTAAGCGGTCCTGTTGGGGTTTTCTACCGACAGTTCTCGTTGACAATGGCCATTAGTATTGTTATTTCGGGTATTAACGCCCTTACGCTTACTCCTGCCCTTTGCGCGATTATGTTGAAAGCGCACGATCCGAATAAAGAGAAAAAATCATTACTTGATAGATTCTTCAGCAGATTCAATCATTGGTTTGATAATATCACTTCAAAATACATCAAAGTATTAGTAAAATTCGCTGATCGTAATACCGTTACGGTTGGTTTATTAGTGCTGTTTTGTATTCTAACTTGGGGAACGACTCGCTTTTTAGCGTCAGGATTTATCCCAACAGAAGATCAAGGTATGGTTTACGTGAGTGTTACAACGCCTCAAGGAGCAACAGTAGAACGTACTGAAAAAGCTTTGGACGAAGTAACCAAAATTGCGCAAGGAATTAAAGGTGTCGATAACGTGACAACTCTTGCAGGATACAGTATTGTAACTGAAATCGCTGGAGCTTCTTACGGTATGGGAATGATCAACTTGAAAGACTGGAGCGAACGTGATATTTCGGTTACCGAATTTATGGCAGAGCTTACAGAAAAAACAAAAAACATTACCGACGCACAAATTGAGATTTTCGCGCCGCCAACTGTTCCTGGTTTCGGTAATACAAGTGGTTTTGAGCTTCGTTTATTAGATAAATCTGGAGGAAGTATTACCAATACTGATAAAGTTACCAAAGAGTTTATCAAAGAATTAAATGCTTCGCCAGAAATTCAGAACTCTTTTTCAAGTTTTGATGCTACTTTCCCGCAATATTTAATTCATATTGATTACGATTTAGCAGCCAAAAAAGGAATTTCGGTTGACAATGCCATGAGTACTTTACAGACGATGTTAGGATCTTTTTATGCAACCAATTTTATCCGTTTTTCTCAAATGTATAAAGTAATGGTTCAGGCAAGTCCGCAATTCCGCCAAAATCCGGAAAGTATTTTGGATATGTATTTGAAGAATGACGCAGGCGAAATGGTTCCGTTTTCTACTTTCATCAAATTAGAAAGAGTTTATGGTCCAGAGGTTTTAACGCGTTACAACATGTACATGTCGGCAATGATTAACGGAGAACCAGCTGAAGGTTACAGTTCTGGAGAAGCTATTGCAGCCGTTGAAAGAATTGCTGCCGAAAAATTGCCAAGCCGTTTCGAATTGGAATGGTCTGGTATGACGCGTGAAGAGATTCTTTCGGGTAACCAAACTATCTACATTTTCGCGCTTTGTATCCTTTTCGTATACTTATTATTGGCCGCTCAATACGAAAGTTTATTGCTTCCGTTCCCAGTATTGTTGAGTTTGCCTGTGGGAGTTTTCGGTTCTTACATCGCACTTGTAATGGTCGGATTGGACAATAACATTTATGCGCAGGTAGCACTCGTCATGCTGATTGGTCTGCTCGCCAAGAACGCTATTCTGATTGTCGAATTCGCCATGGCGCAGAACAAACTCGGACGCGATATTGTCGAAGCCGCGATTGAAGGAGCTAGACTTCGTTTCCGTCCAATTTTGATGACCTCTTTTGCTTTTATTTCAGGATTGATTCCGTTGTGTATCGCTTCTGGCGCGGGTGCAATTGGTAACCGTTCGATCGGAACCGCAGCTGCGGGCGGAATGTTTATCGGAACTGTATTTGGTCTTTTGATCATTCCCGGACTTTACATACTGTTTGCGAAATTGGAAAAACGAATGAGTAAGTCAAACGATTAATTCGTTAAGTAGAACAAAATAGTTTCAATCAATATTAAAATCTAATTTGATCTGCTAAAATCTTTTGATCCCGATAAGCTATCGGGAGCGTGAAATATTTTTTTCGCATAGATTTTTTCACGCAGATTCATGCAGATCAAAGCAGATTTAAACAGATTAATCTAAGCTAATGAATACGATTCGAAAGCTTAGCAGATTGGACAAAATAATTTAAAACAATGAAAGACCTATTAAATCAATATAAAAATGCTGATGTGCAGTTTCTAAGGACAACCAAAAGTGCTGTTGTAATAACAGGTGTTTTACTTTTGACAGCTTGTTCTGCACCAAAAGTCAGCAGTAAATTAGACGCAGCAAAACTTCCTGAAAATTTTGATGCACAGCGAAAAGAAGTTGCTAAAGATGATTTTATTCCGTTAAAAACGGAGACGTTTTTTAAAGATCCGAAACTAGAGGAATTACTAAAAAAAGCCATTGCCAAAAATCCTGATTACTTAATGATGCAGGAACGAATTTTAATTGCCAATTCGCATTTAAAAGTAGCAAAACTGGCACTTCTTCCCTCTTTAGATCTTGTAGCAGACGCTTCTGGAACTCATTACGGAAAATATACCATGGATGGAGTTGGTAACTTTGATACCAATTTTTCTCAAAATATTACCGAAAAACAAAGAATCAACGAAGACGTTACACCCAACTTATTTTTAGGAGCAAAAGTTTCTTGGGAAGCTGACATTTGGGGCAAATTAAGCAATCGTAAAAAAGCGGCGCAACAGCGATTTTTTGCTTCTCAGCAAGGAATGCGTTTATTGCAGACTCGTCTTTTAGGAGATGTTGCCGACTTGTATTTCAAACTGATTGCTTTAGACAAACAAGCTTTAATTTACGATGACAACTTAAAAACGCAAGAAAGAGCACTAGACATTGTTTCAGCACAAAGATCGGTTGGTAAAGCTACAGAATTGGCTGTACAGCAGTTTAATGCACAAAACAATAACATTCACGCTGAAGCTTCTGAACTAAAATTAAGCATTGATCAAACTGAAAAAGCGTTGTTGACGCTTTTAGGTGAATACGGCGGAAAAATCGACAGAAGCAGTGATTTCTTAGCTGGACATTTAGAGGTTTTAAACCAAAAAATCAGTGTAGATTCTATCATACACAAAAGACCAGATGTTTCTGAAGCGTATTTTGAATTATTAGCAAGTAATGCCGATGCAAAATCGGCTCGTGCTGCCTTCTTTCCAACTTTAAATTTAGGTGGATACGCAGGATTCAATTCGTTCTCGTTCAACACTTTCTTTGATGCAGGCTCTTTCGCTTGGCAACTATTGGGCGGTTTGACAGCTCCTGTTTTCAATAAAGGACAAATTAAACAGGAATTTTACGTTTCGAACAGAAGACAAGAAATCTCGTTTCTTCAATATCAAAATACAATTACAACAGCTTTCAACGAGTTAAGTGCTTTATTGCACAGAAATCAAGCTTACGAAGATGTTTTAAAATATAAATTAAACGAAATTGATCACTTAGAAATTGCCGTAAATGTCTCAAACGACTTGTATTTGAGCGGTTATGCCAATTACTTGGAAATCATCAATGCACAAAAAAATAAATTGCAGGCCGAATTGGACTTTGTCGACATCCAACTTCGAAATGCAAACTCACAAGTATTGCTTTACAAAGCTTTAGGCGGAGGAATAAATTAGTTTATATGTTGGTCAAAAATTGCTTCTGTTTATAATAGCTCATCGCAGAGGCTGTTTTCTATCCCATTTCAAATTGAAATGGGATTTTTTTTTCTATTAGAGCCATATATTTTACCACAAAGTGCGCAAGGTTTTTTAGAATCATTACAATGAAAAAGTTCGCAAAGCTATGTCTGCACAAAGCTTTGCGAACATAAAATATCGATTAGGATTAGTCTCAGAATAAAAATTTCTTTGCGAACTTTGCGTTAATTTTTTATACCCTTCAATGGGAAAGCTATTGTTTTTTTATTGAAATTTTTCGGTTACACTTAATATCTTTACAAAAAACTAAAAATGGATATTTCCAAAATTCTTGATCTTATATACGAACTTCCAGAACCGTCCAAATTGGCTTTGCAAAATAATGTCTCCGAAATTGCTTTCCCGAAAGGACATATTTTACTAAAAGCCAATAAAATAGAATCGAATATTTATTTTATAAAAAAAGGATTGGTTCGAGCGTATGTTGAACGTGACAATGAAGTGACATTTTGGTTTGGAAAAGAAGGCGAAACCGTAATTTCAATGAAAAGTTATGTCGAAGATTTGCCCGGTTACGAAACAATAGAACTTTTGGAAGATTGTGAATTGTACGAACTAAAAACGGAAAACTTGAGAAAACTTTTTAATGAAGATGTTCATATCGCCAATTGGGGAAGAAAATTTGCAGAAAAAGAATTAATAAAAACTGAAGAACGCTTGATTTCAAAACAGTTCAAAAATGCCTCCGAACGCTATTTGGAACTAATGAAAGATCACCCTGTGCTTCTTCAAAGAGTACAATTAGGACATATTGCTTCTTATTTAGGAATCACCCAAGTCAGCTTAAGCAGAATTCGAGCAGAATTAAAATAAAGCATTAAACGAAATTATATTCACTTCAGATTAAATTGGATTTTTCCTGTTGATGGAAACAGATTAAAAATAACTTCATTTTTTATCATTTGTTAAATTATTTCTGATTTCCATAAAAGAACTTTGCAGCATAAAAATTTTAACGCTATGAACTGGATTATTTTAATCATTGCAGGCTTATTTGAAGTAGCCTTCGCCTCATGTCTTGGAAAAGCAAAAGCCACAACCGGAACAGAAATGTACTATTGGTATATTGGCTTCTTTATATCATTAACAGTAAGTATGCTATTATTAATGAAAGCTACTGAAACATTACCATTAGGAACTGCTTACGCTGTATGGACAGGAATTGGTGCTGTCGGAACTGTATTGGTCGGAATTTTTGTTTTTAAAGAACCAGCAGCTTTCTGGAGGTTGTTCTTCTTAGCTACTTTGGTTGGTTCTATTGTTGGTTTAAAAGCGGTTTCCCATTAAAAATATATTTTTTTTGTTTCAGGTTTAGGGTTTCAAGTTTCAAGTTTCAAGTTTCAAGTTTCACGTTACTAACTTAACTTGAAACCTGAAACTTGAAACTTTTAAAATTGTTACATTCAACTTTGTCAAAGTTCGAAACTTTGACAAAGTTTTTTTTTTAAAACTAACCACAATCTTGTCATTTCGACGAAGGAGAAATCACACTAGAAATTCCGCAAAGTGATTTCTCCAATCTTTGACGAATCCCGCGTGAGATTTCTCGTTTCTCGAAATGACAAACTGTTGGCAGAACTTTGTCAAAATTTACATTTTGGAATTTGGAATTTAAAAAAATTGAAAATTAAAAAGATTAATGCATTTCCTGCATCACATGATAAAAAAATAGCATTTTACCACATTATTCTCCGTTTTATCTTTGTCAAAAATTAAAGCCTAAAATTAAAATGACATTCAGCCATTCCATTAAATCTTTTGACGAATTAACCAATCACGAATTGTACGATATGCTTCGGTTGAGATGCGATGTTTTTGTAGTCGAACAAAACTGTCCGTATCTCGATTTAGACAATAAAGACCAAAAAGGATTTCACTTGTTGTACTTCGTTGATAATGAATTAGCAGGCGTAACACGTTTGCTTCCTGCGGGAGTTTCTTACAATGAAATTTCGATCGGAAGAGTGGTAATTGCACGCACGCATCGAGGACTAGGTTTAGGGAAAAAACTGATGGAAGCTTCAATAGCAGGCTGTAAAGAAAAGTTCGGAAAAGCTCCAATCAAAATCAGTGCGCAGTATCATTTATCTAAATTTTACCAATCGCTAGGATTTATGGAACAAGGCGAAGTTTACGATGAAGATGGAATTCCGCATATCCAGATGCTTCGCGCATAAGGCTTACGGAATAATCAATTTTAAAACATTGGCCAATACAGGATTATGTTCTTCAGTTCGCCAATTGATGTACAAATCGGTTTCCATTGGCAATTTGATAAATCGGATTCCAGGAATTTCATGAAAGACATACGAATCGGGTAAAATCGCGATTCCGAGACCTTTTCGAACCAAGGCAATAATCGACGAACCAAATTCAGAATGAAGATATACTTCTGGAGCGTTTTCCAGAGAATTGAATAATCTACGAATAAGATCGCTGTAACTGCTTCCTTCGTCGTTGGTTGGCAAAATAAACTTTTGAGAACCGAGCGTTTCTTTAGTTAGATCTTCGGGAGTTCGATACGGATGATTTTCGGGAACGACAATCGCTAGATGATCGGTATAGATTTTTTGAGATTGAATATCTTTAGCGTTATTGATATCTCTTGTAATCGCCAAATCGATTTTGTAATTGCGAAGGAAATCCTGCTGATTCTCATACAAAACCTGAACCAATTTGACTTTAAGTTTTGGAAAAGCATCAGAAATGCGAGCTAAAATTTCGGGCATCATGGAAGCTGAAATAGAATCGGGATGAGAAATGGTAATCGTACCGCTCTCCCCTAATTGAATCTGGCGGGCAGATTGATGAATAAATTCTAATTTACTCAATTCCACCTCCCATTTTTCTTTTAAGAATTGGCCAGCTGCCGTAAGTTTGACATTGCGTTTATTACGTTCAAACAACTGCACGCCAAGCTGATTCTCTAAAGATTGAATCTGACGGCTCAATGCTGATTGTGTAATATTCATTTTTCCAGCGGTATTCCAGAAATGAAGTTCGCGGGCCAAGGCCAAAAAATATTTTATCTGCTGTAAATCCATTGATGCAATTTACGCATTTATTAAGAATAAAAAATAGCATCTAATGCATTAAAAAAAATAAAAATGAATACTTTAAAAATAACCAAAGCAACAACAGATGACGTTTTAAAACTGCAAGCAATTGGAAGACAAACTTTTTATGAAACCTTTGCCGATGTAAACAGCGAAGAAAACATGAAAAAATATCTCGACGAAAGCTTCGCTACAGCAAAATTAACTTCAGAATTAAACCATCCATCGTCTTACTTTTATTTAGCCGTTTTAGACGAAAAAGTTGTTGGTTATCTGAAATTAAACACAGCTGACGCTCAAACTGAAAAAGAAGATTTAAATGCTTTAGAAATTGAACGCATTTATGTGGCAAAAGAATTCCACGGCAAAAAAGTTGCGCAAGCCTTATACATGCAAGCAGAAACGATTGCCGAAGAAATTAAAGCGGTATATATGTGGCTTGGCGTTTGGGAGAAAAATTACAGAGCCGTAAGTTTCTATACTAAAAATGGTTTCGTTCAATTTGACACGCATATTTTCAGATTAGGCGACGAAGAACAAACCGATTTAATGATGAAAAAAGTTTTGATTTAAAATGGAAAGAAGACAGCTTTTATTGTTTCTACTTATTCTGGGCACTGCCTTTTGGGGCGTTTCTTATTCGGTTACCAAAATGGCAATCGGTCACTATTCGCTTAACATATTCTTATTTTACCGTTTTCTTTTAGCTGTAGTAGTATTGAGCATCGTTTTCTGGAAATACGTTAAAGACCTCAATCGAGAAGCAATTAAAACAGGATTTGTGCTTGCAGTTCCCATGTTTTTAGGAATTCAATTGCAGACTACTGCACTCAAATACACCGATGCCTCGCAATGTTCTTTTATTGCGGGATTGACGGTAATTATTATTCCGATGCTGAAATTAGCGATTTACAGAACCAATACGCCGTTAAAGATCTGGATTGCGGCTCTGACTGCGTTAACGGGATTATTTATTATTGCAATAACAGATAAATTCACCATAAACGTTGGCGATTTATTCACGATTTCGGGTGCGTTTGCTTTTGCCGTTTATCTGATTTCGGTTGAAAAACATTCGGCTGCCAAAAATCTTTTGTATTCCATTGTTCCGATGTTTGCTTTCTGTGCTTTGTTTACTTTTTGCATCGCACTTACCGATTCGCAAGCTGTTTGGTTTCCAAATAACAACACATTTTGGTTAGGTGCAGTTTACTGTGCTTTGTTTTCAACGGCTTTTATGTATACGGTTTCCAACATTTCACAGCGTTATTTATCTGCAGAACGTGTAGCAGTTATTTACTTGTTTGAACCTGTTTTTGGTGCAATCGGAGCTTTCTTTATTTTGGGAGAAAATCTTTCTTGGCGTTTGCTTTTGGGCGGCACTTTGATTTTTTCTGCTACTATTATTTCTGAAGTGAATTTTAAAAGTAATAGGTTAAAGTTTTTTGCGAAAAAATTAAGTTGATTTTTTCATGCAGATTTGAGCTGATTATACTGATTTTTTTTTCACTTTAGTGAAAATCACATAGCTCTAATCACATAGCTCTAATCGCAATTTCTAATCCCAAAGCTTTGTGTTATTTATTCGGTTTTCTAAATAGGCAGAAGTGTATCTTCAGGATCACAAGGAAAATAAATAATGATATCGGTGCCTTCATTAGGTTTTCCCTCGGCTCTAATATCTCCTCCTACAGCCTGCATAATTTTTTTACAAAGCGCCAAACCTACACCAGACCCAGTATAGTGTTCTTGTGCATGCAATCTTGTAAAAACCTTAAAAATAGATTCGGCATACTGTTGTTCAAAGCCAATTCCGTTATCAGAAAAACGAACCCAGTGGCAATATACTTTGTACTTGTCCTGTATTAAGACTGGTTCTTGAGAAGCAGTTATTACAATCTTCGGCTGTCTTTCTGCCGAAGCATATTTTAAGGAATTCTGAAGAATATTAATAAATAACTGATGCATTAAAAATCCAATAGCATGAACTTCCGGAAGGCTTTCATGCTCAATTAAAGCCCCACTTTCTTTAATGCTTTCGTGCATTTCTTTAATAGTCGACTTCAAAATTTTATTTAAATCTACTTCTTGTAATTTATCTCTTGTGTTTTTTATTCGAGTATATTTCAAAATATCTTCTAGCAAACCACTCATTCTGTTAGCAGATTTAGAAACACGTTGTAAAGAATTCGAAATAGATTCTGTAGAAATAACATCGAGTTCTGTCAGCATTTTTGAAGTAATCAGCTGAATTTTGCGTAGTGGTTCCTGCAAATCGTGTGTACTAATCCAGTTGATATTTTCTAACTCTGAATTGGTTTCTTTTAATATTTCGCTTTGACTGCGGTATTTCTCTTCCTCTTCACTCAACATAATCAAAATTAACTGATTATGTAAAGTGTGCGCATATTGCGCAGCGGCATTAATTTCATATTGTTTCCAAGGAATACTCTGATTTTTAACAATCTGTTTCCAGATATTAAAAGAATTTCTAGGATGAAGTCCTTTACTGTCTATTATAATACTTTTCTCTGGATCACCGCCCCAGTTAATCTCTGATATTGTTTCAGGTCTATACCAAATTATATGACCATCACTTCCCAATGAATGATAGATGATTCCAGCTAAATTAGAATTTTCAGTAAATTCAGGGAAATAGTCTGTAATTTTATTCGTTGAAAAAATTTCAGTTACATTATTGGCAGTAATTTTTTCAATAAGACTTAAAATGTCCTCCTCAGAAGGCGCTACTCCTTTTTTATAAATTTTATTTCTAGACACAATAGAAACGCCAGAAGCATTAGCAATCTCCAGCAATTGTGGCGCTTCAATAATTTTTTCTAAAGATTCTCTCGAAATTGAAAGTTCAAGCGCTGTTAATTGTTCTAATGCTAAAATGATCTTCTGCGCATTAATATACTCGTCATTAGACTGTCTAATATCTATTTGAGAAGTAATAAACTGTCCTTGAAGTTTTGCTGCCAATCTAATCTCAGGAGAAATGTTCTTTGGTGAATAATGGTGACAAGCAATTAATCCCCATAATTTATCGTGATGGATTAAAGAAATCGTCAATGTCGCTCCTACTCCAATATTTTTTAAATATTCCACGTGAATTGGGGATGTACTTCTTAAGATAGAAAGACTTAAATCCAGATTTTTTCCTTCTTTATCATCGACTGTATAAATTGGCACTGGTTCATAGTTAATATCGACAATTAACCTAAGCTGATTTCTGATGTATAGCTCGCGTGCTTGAGCAGGAATATCTGTATGCGGGTAATGCAATCCGAGAAAAGGTTCCAAATCTTCTCTGCAATCTTCTGCAAATACTTCGCCATTGTACTGCTCATCAAAACGGTAAATCATTACACGATCATAACCTGTTATTTCACGCGTTCCTTGCGCGACAAGAGCACATAAATCTTTTAATGATTTGGTTCTGTTCATTTGGCTCACAAACTGAATAGTTTGTTTATAAGCATCAGCCAATTTCTCTCTATCAGGAAATAAAAGCTCAGCCTCTAAAACAAAAACACCTCCGCTTTTATGAATATTAATTTGAAATAATTTCCCAAGTATTTCTATTTCAAGAGGAAAAGCATCTTGAATTTCATCCCCTTTTATGTAGGCTAATATTTCTTCTTGGGCAATTGAACCAAAAACAGTTGCAAAATCTTTTCCTAATACTTGAGTATGGCTCAAGTCAAAATATACAGCAATATTTTCTGTGCAAAAATCTATTTTCCAGTCAGTCGTAATACCTAATAGAAAACCATGCGGTTGTATTTTGCCAGGAATATGTATTGGTTCGTGTTCGCAATTGGTTAAATTAACTATCTCACGATTAACTATATCTTTGATTTTCATTTTCTACTTTCGGTCAAAATGCTTGTAAATGCTGTCAAAAGCAAATACAGCTCCTTCTATTATTTCTTCTCCACAATTGTATTCCTGCTCATATTCTGATAGAAAAGCTAGAAAAGATTTCCAAAAACTTCCCGTTTTTTCTCCATAACCATTAAAATAAGAAACGCCATCTTCTCCAGAAAGTTGCAATACTTTTGAAACATTTTTTAAAATAAATCTTCCCCCTAGTGTTGAACCTTCCACCACATATAAAATTCCTAGTGCAAAAGCAGGAGAAATTCCTTCAGTTTGAAAAACCTTTTCTGTATTTGTTTTATCAGAATTAAAAAATAAAAGATCATTCTCTATAAGATGTTTCTTTCTTCTCTGATCTAAATCATCAATTAAATTTGAAAAGAACGGAAAAATAAGCCCCTCCGTATCGTTATGAACATCGTGCATTAAACTTAGATAATACGTATAATCTTCGACCTTCATTTCTGGTGACATAATCGACATTGAAACTGGAAGTTCTTCTAATTTCTTATGAGAATCAGAAGTTTGCGTTTTTAAATCAGAAAGAAAATTAGAAGCTATTGAAGATGTTGTATTACTACTCATTGGTTACTTTTTGTATGTTTACGAGCGTTATTTCAAAATTGCTCCTTCACAAATTTAAAAAAAAATACATAACAGATTTTAAAATCTTAATTTTAACAAATAGCTATAAATCTTCAACTAAAGAAATCTCAAAAACGGTTTGATTGTTTTCGCTTCTATGCGAAATGTAACCGCCGTGCGCTTCTATAATGTTTTTAGATAAAGTTAGACCAATTCCTGCACCTTCGGTTCTTGTGGTATAAAAAGGAAGAAAAATTTTGTCTTCAATTTCTTTTTCGATCCCTTTTCCGTTGTCCATAACTCGTATAAAAACGCGGTTGTTTTTGGCTTCTGCTGAAATTGAAATTTGTTTTGCATCTTTATTTTCTAATGCATTAATCGAGTTCGTTAATAAATTGATTACTACTTGCTCTGTCTGTTGAGAATCGACATTTACCCAATAATTTTGCGTTACCAAATTATTGACTTCAATATTATTTCTCTTGAACAACGGATTCATAATTTGAATACCGTTTTCAATTAAATCCTGCAATTGTACTCTTTCTTTTTTGGGCGAGGGCAACATGGCGAGTTTTCGATAACCTTCTACAAATTTCTGCAAATGATCGCTTCGTCTCAACATTGTCTGCACGCTGTTTTTGATGTCTTCTAAATCTTCTGACGAAAGCGAATCTTGCGCTACTATATCTTCGAGGTTTTGACAGATCGAACGAATAGGCGTTATTGAATTCAGCAATTCATGTGAAATCACTTTCATCAAATTAATCCAAGCATCTTTCTCTTTTTTCTCTACCAAGTTCTGAATCGAATCTAGTAAAACGATGAAATAATCCTGTTCAAAAATTTCAGTTCTTGATGCCTGCAAAACAAAAGTTTGTCTGCTTTCTTCGTTGATACTGATTTCAATTGAAGTTTTAATTTCATGAAAATCTTCTTGTTCTATGATTTCACATAAAGCCGGCAATTGATTTTTAAGGTATTTCCATTTCGAAACCTTTGAAACATTAAAATGATTCGAAAAATAATCATTCATTAAAAAAATGCTCCAATCTGTTTCTTGTTTCTGCAGAATAATAACGCCTGATTCAATATTATTTAAAATCGAACGGTAAATAATATCTCTTGTAACTTGCTCATTCTGTTTATTTTTCAGTGTTTCATACAAATTAAACAAATCGTTGTACGAACTATTAAATTTATGTTTTGAAAAATCAGAACTGAAATCATTCTGCAAAATCGAAGAAATGGTTTTATTGTAAACCAAAATCAGATTTCGAACATAAAAATACATTTCGCGTCCAAGCAAAAAAACCATGCAAAGGCCAAATATTCCAGTAAAAAGCAACCCAATTTTAAAAAAGTAAAACGACAATTCGATTCCGATCACGATAAAAATTAACCGCAGGAAAATGAGTTTATACGTTTGTAATGTCTTCAACATAGCTAACTGATATTGATATTAAACTTCTCCAAACGTCTGTACAGTGCACCTCTTGACAAACCTAATTCCTCGGCAGTTTTACTAATATTGTTATTGTTTTTGAACAATGCTTTCTCAACCGTAGCTTTTTCAACCGAAGAAAGCTGTATATCATCTGGATTTTCTTCATAAGGTGTTATTGTTTCCAAGTCCAAATCAGAAACAGTGATCGTATTGTTTTCGCAAAGAATAACCGCTCGTTCAATCTTATTTTCCATTTCTCGAATGTTTCCGTTCCAAGCGTGTTTTTCAATTTGCTCCAAAACTTTTTTATCAAAAACAATTTCGTCTCTCCCGTATTTTTCAATCATTTTATCCAAAAGATATTCGGCAAGCGGAATCTTATCTTCGTGTCTTTCTCTTAACGGAGGCAAAACAATTTCCATCGTGTTTATGCGATAATACAAGTCTTCACGGAAGTTTTTGTCTGCAACTTCTAGTTTCAAATTTAAATTGGTTGCGGTAATAATACGTACATTTAAAGGTCTTGCTTTTGTTTCCCCTAATCTTGTTACCGTTTTCGTTTGAATAACTTGAAGCAATTTAGATTGCAAATGAAGTGGTACATTTCCTATTTCGTCTAAAAAAATTGTTCCGTTTTGCGCCATTTCAAAACGTCCAGCTGTATCTGCTTTAGCGTCGGTAAAAGCACCTTTAGCATAACCGAACAATTCGCTTTCGAAAATATTCGAATTTAAAGAACCCAAATCAACTGCAATAAACGGCTGCTTTTTTCTTTCAGATTGCGAATGAATATGATGTGCGAGAACAAATTTTCCTGTTCCATTTTCTCCTAAAATCAAAACATTAGCATCTGTTTTTGCCACTTTATCAGCTAATGAATAAGCCTTTTTTATAATTTCAGAAGTACCAACAAAAAATTCCTCTTTTATCTCAATTTCTTTATTTTTCTTCTGTTCTTTTCGTGCTTTATCTACGGCTTGTTTCACCGATTCCAAAAGCTTTTTATTTTCCCAAGGTTTCAGAATATAATCAAAAGCGCCCGATTTTAAGCCTTCAACAGCAGTTTCTACTTTTCCAAAAGCAGTCATTAAAATGACAACTGTTTTTGGTGAAAGCGTTTTAATTTCCTTAAGCAGATACAAACCTTCTTTTCCATCTTCAAATCCTAATCTGTAATTCATATCCAATAAAACAACATCAATGGTATTTTTTGCCAATAATTCGACAATATTTTTCGGATTATTTAAAGTAAAAATGTTCTCGAAATACTTTTTCAGATAGACTTTTGACGCAAAAAGGATGTCTTCTTGATCGTCGATGATTAAAATAGAAGCGTTGGTCTTTTTCATTTTTGTTCGGTTTTGGACGAAAGGTGTCCATTAATGGACAGTTCAATTTTATTTCGAAAAACAAACCCTTAAAAATAAGGCAATTGCAAGGTTTAATTTATTGGCACGAAAATCACATTAGAACTTGTAAATCATTAATAATTAACAGCTTTCGGAAGTAAAAATAGCAAAATAAATAACGATTACACATTGTAAAAATTTTAAATCCTAAAAAATAAACCAACTAAAACCATTATCATTTATGACTCCCAATCAATCAACAATCCAATCTAACTGGCTATCAAAATTTTATTTAAGTTTCCTAACAATCGTGGGCGGAGTCAACGCTTTACTTTTTGTCATATTACCTATTCTTCCATACAATTTGACCAATTTTATAAATGCCGCTGGAATGTTGAGTTTATTATTAGCGATTTTGTTTTCAATTGTTTTTTCTTTCTATTGGAATTATAAAGAAAAAAGCAATAGCATCAACTCTGAAAAATACAAGAATACACTCATTTCATTATTGCGTTTTTGGATTGCTTTTCATGTTTGCATTTTTGGTTTTGAAAAAATTATCGATGTCAATTTTTCTTTTTATTATCATATAAATGATTCTTTGGCAAGCACTCTAACGGGTCAAGAACTTACATGGAAATATTATGGATACTCTTATGGACTTTCAATTATAGTTGCCATATTGCAAATTTCTGGAGGTTTTGCATTACTATTTAAACGATCAATTTTAATCGGATTGACGTTGCTAATGCCTGTAATGTTCAATATTTTACTAATTAATCTATTTTATAATATTGGTCCAATTACATGTTTTACCTCAATAATAATTATGCTTGGTTTGGCTTATTTATTATTTCAGTACAAAAAAGACATAATTGCTTTGTTTACTTCTGTTAAAATAACTTCTTCGGTTGTAAAAAATAAAGCTTTGCGTTTCGTAGCCCGTGCTTTCTGCATTGTAATTCCTTGTTTATTTGTACTTTATTACAGCCATCAAGTGCAGCTTTCTAAAAAATATTTTGGAAAATGGAAAGTTGAAAGCCTTTCTCGCAATGGCAAAATAATTCCTGAAAAAGCATGGGAAAAAGATAGTTCAGCGTGGAAAACTATTTATATCGAAGAAAGAGAGAAAATTTTCTTTTGTCCAAATCCTAATATGTATGTCGATAGCGCCTCAATTTATATGAAATATAGATTTGATGACGCAAAAAATACCTTTAAAGTAATTTCATATGAAAGAAACTTGCAAAATCCCGATACAATTCCTGTTCAAATTAATAATTTCGACAGCAATTCTATGCAGTGGAATATGGTATTGTATAAAGACACAATCAGAATGCAATTAAAAAAAATTAAACAATAAATCAATCAATCAAAAATTAAAACAGTCCATTATGATTACCATTACAAAACTTTCAAAAGTATTTAGAACTGAAGAATTAGAAACTAAAGCATTAAGCGAAATTTCGTTAACCATCAATCAAGGCGATTTCGTATCGATTATGGGACCGTCTGGAAGCGGAAAATCGACTTTATTGAACATCATCGGGCTTTTAGACAGTGCTTCCGGCGGAAGTTATGCACTTCTAGGTCAAGAAATGGTCGGTTTAAAAGAAAAACAAAAATCGCAAGCCAGAAAAGAAAACATCGGATTCATCTTCCAAAACTTCAATTTAATTGATGAATTATCCGTTTTTGATAATATCGAATTGCCTTTAATTTACAACAATGTGCCTTCTTCAGAAAGAAAATCTCGTGTAAACGATATGGCAAAAATCTTAGGAATTGCTCATAGATTGAAGCATTTTCCGCAACAGCTTTCGGGCGGACAACAACAGCGTGTAGCCGTGGCAAGAGCTTTAATCAACAATCCAAAAATTATTTTGGCAGATGAGCCAACAGGAAATCTAGACAGCAAAAACGGAAATGAAGTAATGGAATTATTGACAGATCTTCACGCCAGCGGATCGACAATTTTAATGGTAACGCACTCAGATTACGATGCTTCTTTTTCGCAAAAAACCATTTTCATGAAAGACGGTGTGATTCTTTCTGAAAAAGCAAATCATAGAAATGTAGATGTTTTAGTAACTGCTAAAAACTAGTTTATGCTTCAAAATTGGCTTAATATATTTATTTATCAATTAAAGCATAATAAGCTTTTTACGGCTCTAAACATTCTTGGTTTAAGTATCGGGATTGCGGGTTTAATCTTTGCAACACTATATTGGAATGACGAATATTCATACGACAAATGGAATCCTAAAAAGGATAAAACCTTTATCGTTATGAATGATTTAGGGAAGGGAGATGTTTGGGCGACAAACTCAGCCATGACTGGGCCATATCTAAAGTCAGCTACTCCATATTTAGAAAATTATTGCTATTTTAATGACTATTACACGAGAGAAACCATACAGTTTAATGGCAAAACAGAATTGATTGATAAAATCTTTTCAGCTCAAAATAGTTTCTTTTCTTTTTTTCCTTTTGAATTCAAATACGGGAATCCGAAAACTGCTCTTAAAGAGCCGCAAAGTATTGTTTTTTCAGAGGAAACGGCATTTCGTTTATTTAAAAATGAAAATCCAATTGGCAAACAAGTAAAATATGCAGACAAATTTTTTGTAGTTCGAGGCGTATATAAAATACCTGGAAAATCAGTAGTAATGCCAAGTGCCGTTACTAATAGTATCGAAGAAGATCTAGAAGCGCGTAAGGATCGTTGGGGCTTTAGTTTCGGTTTAGTTTTAAAGTTAAAGAAAAACAGTGATTTGCCACTTGTAGCTAAAAGTCTAGATGATTTTTTTATTGAAAACAACTTTAAAAAACAGGCAAAACGCGAAGGGATGACAATTAAGGAGTATGCAAAAGCATTCGGCGAACCTATGAAAGTGCAATTGATTCCTTTTGAAAATTCGCGACTTTATAAAGGTGCTTATCCATTTCCAGAAGGAACAGGAAATCTTCAGTTTTTACGAATCTTGATGGGATTGTCGATTCTAATTTTATTGCTTTCAATTGTAAATTATATCAATTTAGCTACAGCTAATGCCATAAAACGAGCCAAAGAAGTTGGCGTGAGAAAAATTATTGGCGCTACAAAAAGACAAATTGTGCTTCAGTTCGTGTTTGAAACCACTCTAACTATGTTATTTGCTTTATTGCTCGCACTTGTAATTGTTGAAGTTTCTTTGCCTTTTTACAATCAATTATTAAGTAAAGAATTGGTTCTTTCGGGATCTCAGTTTTTTGTACAGCTTATTGTAATTTTTATTCTTGTAGTTATTGTGAGCGGTGTTTTTCCTGCCGTTTATATTTCAAATTTTGAAGTTTTAAGTGTTTTAAAAGGAAACTTTTCGCATACCAAAAATGGTTTATGGCTAAGAAACAGTATGTTGGTGATACAATTTGCAATTGCTGTTTTTTTTATCATTGGTTCGCTTATAATCTATCAGCAAGTTCAATTCATGACAGAAAAAGATTTGGGTTTTAGTGGCTCTCAATTAATGAATATTTCTTTTAGAGAACAAAAAGACAAAGAGCAATTTGAACGTTACGAAAGCATTAAACAAGAAATTTCAAAGATTCAAGGTGTTGAAGGGATTTCTGCTGGAGCTTTTTCTATCGGCGATGACTGGTGTTCAAGAGGAGGGATACATTATAAAAATAATGAAGTCGTTATTGTTAATCAACTAGGTTCTGATTTTGGAATGTTGGAGATGTTGGATATTAAGTTAGCAAAAGGCAGATTTCTTTCTGAAAAATTGGCTTCTGACACCATTTCTAATGTTTTACTAAACGAAACTGCTGCCAAAACTATGCATGAAAAAAATCCTTTGGATAAAACTATTGGATGGAACGGACAAGATTATAAGGTTGTCGGGATTATAAAAGACTTCCATTATTTTGGTCTTGATAAAGAAATCGGTCCGATGATTTTCTTTCATATCAACACTCAAAAATGGACACAAGGCAATATTGAATCTATTACGGTTAAAGTTTCGTCCAAAGATATGCAACAGACTATTGCTTCTCTTAAAAGTTTCTGGATTAAAAACGTAGATTCAGAATATCCTTTTGAATACAATTTCGTCGATAAAAACTTTGCTAGAACTTTTAAAAAATACGAAGACCAAAGAAACTTATTTGCTCTCTTGAATGTTGTCGTGATTCTAATTGCAGTTTTCGGCTTATTTGCCTTAGCTTCTTTTTCTATGGAAAGAAGATTAAAAGAAATTGCGATTAGAAAAACGCTTGGCGCTGAAACCAATATGTTACTGAAAGAACTGTCTAAACAATATGTAGTTTTCTGTATCATTGGTTTCTTAATCGGAATTGTACCTGCTTATTTGTTATTGCAAAAATGGCTCGAAAATTTTCCTTTCCGAATAGATATTACGCTTCTACCCTTTTTTATTGCTTTTGTGTCTTTGCTTTTTCTAACGCTGACAATCGTTTTATTAAAAGCGTATCAAGCTACAAAAGTCGATGTTTTAAAATATTTAAAATACGAATAAGATGCTTAAAAATTGGACAAACATATTTATATATCATGTAAAGAATAACAAATTCTTTACGGTACTAAACATTTTAGGTTTAAGTATCGGAATTGCAGGTTTAATTTTTGCGATTCTGTACTGGAACGACGAACATTCTTATGATCAATGGAACCCTGAGAAAGATAAAATTTTCAGTGTAATGAACGATTTTGGAGGCGGAAATATCTGGACAACAAACTCTCCTATTACAGCCCGAACGTTAAGTGCAACGACTTCTTACTTAGACAAATACTGCTATTATAGAATAAATTATACTACTGAAACAATTCAGTACAAAGGAAAAATCGAATTGGTAGACAAGATTTTTTCTGCTGAGAGAAGCTTTTTTTCTTTTTTTCCATTTGAATTTGTTCAAGGAAACATCAAAACAGCTCTTCATGACCGCAACAGTATGGCTATTTCGGAAGAAACAGCCGAAAAGATTTTCAAGAATGAAAATCCGATGGGCAAACAAGTAAAATATGCAGATAAGATATTTGTTATTCGCGGTGTATACAAAATGCCTAAAAAATCGTCTATAATGCCTGCTGTCATCACTCCGATTGTGGAAGATGAGCTAGAAAGCAACAAAGACAATTGGGGTTTTAGTTACGGATTAATGTTAAAGCTTAAAAAGCAAAGCGATACAACTGCTGTAATTAAAAACTTAGATCAAATTTTCCTTGAAAAAAACTATAAGCAACAGGCAAAAGAAGTTGGTCTTTCACTCGATGAATTCATTAAACAATACGGAGACCCGATAAAAGCAAGACTGTTTCCGCTTTCTAAATCAAGGCTTCGTCAGGGAAATTATGCTTTTCCAGAAGAAAACACCAATTTGCAGTTTTTGAAAATAGTAATGGGATTATCAATTCTAATTTTATTATTATCAATTGTCAATTATATCAATATGGCAACGGCAAATGCGGTGAAACGAGCTAGGGAAGTTGGCGTGCGTAAAATTATTGGCGCATCGAAAAATCAAATTATTGCGCAATTTGTTTTTGAAACCACGCTTATAACTTTATTTTCTGTTTTGCTGGCAATGGTAATTGTTGAACTTTCGTTGCCGTTTTACAATTCGTTTTTAGGAAAGGATTTAGTGCTTATTGGAACTCAGTTTTACTTGCAGCTTGTTTTGATTTTTTTCTTTGTCATTATCGTTTCGGGAGTTTTTCCAGCGGTATACATTTCAAATTTTGAAACGCTTAAAGTACTGAAAGGAAACTTTTCAAGAAGTAAAAGCGGTGTTTGGCTTAGAAACGGAATGCTCGTTTTACAGTTCTCGATTGCTACACTTTTTATCATCGGATCTTTTATTGTACACAAGCAGGTAAATTACATGATTTCTAAAGATTTAGGTTTTGATGGCGCGCAAGTTATGGATATTGTTTTTAGACCTGTAAAAGGTAAAATTCAGTACGATCGATATAAAACTATCAAACAAGAACTTTTAAAAATGAAAGGTGTTGAAGCGGTCTCTACTGGAGCTTTTTCTATTGGAAGCAATGAAAATTCTTGGCAAGGACTTCATTATAAATCAAATAAAGAAGTCATTACACAACAATTGGGACTTGATTTTGGGCAATTAGATTTACTCGGAATCAAAATAGTGAAAGGAAGAGATTTAAACAGCAAATTGGCAACAGATAGCATTACAAGTGCTTTACTGAATGAAACTGCTGCAAAAACGCTTATGGTAAAAGACCCCATAAATAAAGAAATTACTTTTGGCGGTCAAAAATATAAAGTTGTCGGTATTGTCAAAGATTTTCATTACATCGGAATGGAATATAATGTGGCGCCTATGATTTTCTTTCACATTAAATCTGTAACATGGATGGAAGATTATTTACGATTTATTTCGGTTAAAATATCGCCTGAGGGAATGCCAGAAACTATCGCCAAAATTGAGAAATTCTGGAAATCTAAAGTCGATCAGGAATATCCATTTGAGTATGGTTTTGTCAATAAAAACTTTGCACGAACCTATAAAAAATATGAAGATCAAAGAAACTTGTTTGCGCTACTGAATGTTGTCGTAATCTTAATTGCCGTTTTCGGATTATTTGCTTTGGCTTCTTTTTCTATGGAAAGAAGATTGCGCGAAATTGCCATCAGAAAAACGCTTGGAGCAGAAACCAATACTTTACTGAAAGAACTGTCAAAACAGTATGTGATTTTCTGCGTAATTGGTTTCTTGATCGGAATTATTCCTGCTTATTTATTGATGCAAAACTGGCTCGAAAACTTTGCTTCTCGAATCGATATTCCGTTTCTGCCTTTCTTAGTTGCTTTTGTTTCGTTGTTATTTTTAACGCTGACGATTGTTTTAGCAAAAGCCTATCAAGTGACCAAAGTAGATGTTTTAAAATATTTAAAATACGAATAAGATGCTCAAAAACTGGATCAATACATTTATCTATCAAATAAAACACAGTAAGCTTTTTACTGCTCTCAATATTCTCGGATTGTCCATTGGAATTTCAGGTTTAATTTTCGCATTATTGTATTGGAACGATGAACATAGCTACAATGCTTGGAATCCAGAGAAAGACCATGTTTATCAGGTTTTAGTGAAATTGAGCGATATGCCCATATCTCCTGATAACCCGACACGATTAAAACCGCATTTGGAAAATGATCCAAATGTTGCAAACATTGTCTACGCCGATCAATGGTATCAAAAAGACAAAATAGTATACAACGGAAAAAAAGAATTGGTCGACAAAATTGTAAATGCCGAACGCGATTTCTTTACTCTTTTTCCTTTTGAAATACTTTACGGAAATGCAGCCTCGGCAATAGAAAACGAGAATAGCATTGCCATTTCAGAAAAAGTGGCGCAACGCTTTTTTGGAAACTCAAATCCTGTAGGAAAACAAATTCAATGTTTCGATTCGATGTTTACCATCGGCGCCGTATACCGTATTCCGAGCAAATCTTCCATTGCTCCAACTGTTGTGGTAAACAGAATGAAAGATTTGGCTGATCCTGCCAAAAATCAAGGTCTTTTTGTTTTAAAATTATTAATAAAACTAAAAGATCCCTCAAAAGTAGATTTGACGCGAAAAAGACTTGAAAAAGTGTTTTACGATGAAATTATTCTGCAAAGTGCTAAAGAAGCTGGATTTACACCAGCAGAAATGGTCAAAAAAATAGGAACCTTCAAAGTTATCATGGAACCGCTTTCAACTGCTAGATTGCATTCTGTAACCGACGGTTATCCTGAAGGTAGAGGAAATTATCAGTTTCTAGTTATTATGGCGTGTTTATCGGTTTTAATTCTAATTCTATCTATTGTCAATTACATCAATTTGGCAACGGCAAATTCGATTAAAAGAGCCAAAGAAGTTGGCGTTCGTAAAGTTTTGGGTGCTTCTAAAAAGCAGATTGTTTGGCAATTTATTTTTGAAACTGTGTTAATGACTGCATTTTCGGTTTTATTAGCCTTAATGATTGTAGAAATTGCACTTCCGTATTACAATTCTTTTTTAGAGAAAAATTTAAGAATAGCCGAAAGCCAATTTTATCTTCAATTAATACTGGTTTTTATCATAACCATTGTATTTGCTGGAATATTTCCTGCTTTATATGTAGCTAATTTTGAGACTTTAAAAGTCTTAAGAGGCAATTATGACCGAAGCAAAAGCGGTATCTGGTTTAGAAACGGAATGCTGATTGTTCAATTTGCCATTGCTTCATTTTTTATCATTGGTTCTGTAATTGTTTATCAGCAAATTAAATATTTAAACAATAAAGATCTTGGTTTTAAAGGCGATCAGGTTATGGCGATTTCGTTAAATCTGCCGTCTTCGTATTATCAAGGAGAAAATGCTGGTAAGAATATTTTTGAACGATACAATACAATAAAACAGGAACTTTCAAAAATTAAAGGCGTTGAAAAAGTTTCAACTGGTCTTCTTTCTTTTGATGGAGCTGACGATTCGCAATGGCCAATCTGGTATCAAGATGTGCTTTTCAAACAAAAAGCAATCGGACTTGATTATGACATGCTGAATCTGCTTAATGTAAAAATAATAAAAGGCAGAAACCTAAGTCCGAATATGGCTTCTGATACTATCAATTCGGTTTTGGTTAATGAAAAATCGTTGAGTTTAATGCAGATTAAAGATCCGATTGGGAAAGAAATTAAAATTGGAAATCAGAAAATGAAAATTATTGGCGTAGTTAAAGATTTTAATCTTTTGAGCCCAGAAGTTGATGTTCCGCCAGTTACTTTTTATCATATAAAATCTCTGGATATGGCCAGCGAAATGAATCGTATTTATGTAAAATTAAAAGCAGATCAAATTCAAAATTCTATTGCTGCAATCGAAAAATTCTGGAAAGCAAAAGTCGATACCGAATATCCGTTTCAGTATGATTTTGCCGATAAAGAATATGCGAGAACTTATGAATCTTATGTCAAGCAAAAGAATCTATTTTCACTGCTAAACATCGTCGTAATCCTTATCGCTTTGTTCGGATTGTTTGCTTTGGCTTCGTATTCGATTCAGCGTAGAATGAAAGAAATTGCCATTCGAAAAACATTAGGTGCAGATACCAATGTGCTCTTAAAAGAATTGTCCAAACAATATGTTTTGTATTGCATAATTGGTTTTCTACTCGCGGTTGTTCCTGCTTATACTTTACTGCAGAAATGGCTGAATAACTTTGCTTTTAGAATAGAAATTCCTGTTTTGCCTTTCTTGATTTCTTTTGTTTTTTTATTGACACTTACTTTAATAATTGTTCTCGCGAAAGCGTATCAAGCGACAAAATCTGATGTTTTAAAATATTTAAAATACGAATAATTTAGTTTTGAGTTTTTGTGAAAAGCTGTGTAAGTCTGAGCCCTTGCACAGCTTTTTTTATTTCTTTACTTCTCGTTGCGTTTTTTTTTACCGCAAAGTTCGCAAAGATTTTTTTTAAACTGAACTTAGTAATAAGATCGCAAAGGCTATTCTTTGTGTCGTCAGGTATGTGTGCCATTCTTGTCATCTCGACGAAGGAGAGATCTCCGCAAGCAACTCCACATAGTTTTTAGCGCAAAGTGCGTAAAGATTGGCGATATACTATACGGAGCTCCTTACGAAGATTTCTCCTTCCTCGAAATGAAACTATCGGTTTAAAACTTAAAAAACTCTGCGACCTTGCGACTTTGCGAGATTAATTTTTTAAACTTTTAAAATTCTTACTTTAAGAAATAGTAAACCCAACAGGTTTTAAAAACCTGCCGGGTTTTGTATTTTGATTAAGAGTAAAATCTTTTTAGAATTTCTTTTGCATTGTCCGAAGCTACGATCAATCCGCCGCTCATCATAATGATGTCTTTGAGAACCAAACGACCTCCGACAGAAAGATATGGAAAACCAAATTCTGGTGTTGGAAAATCTCCACCCAAATTCGGAACGTAAACTTCCGGTGTTGTGATTAAAAACGATAAAGTTACAAATGCCATCCCGAATGTTAGAAGTCCGCCAACAAAGCCCAATTTAGGAAACCAAATTCCTAAAAGAACCAGCAAACCAATTGTCACAATAACAGTTCCTAATCCGTACGAGAAAACATACGTTCTATTTTCTTCGTGCCATTTGATGTTTTTGGCAACCGTTTTACCTTCAAGGTTTTTATGAAGTGTGTAGGCTTTTACCATTTTTCCCTCGTCATTCACGACTTGTTTATTAGCATCTTTATAAAAGAAACTCATAAACGGACTATTCGCGACAAGCGGAACAATTCCGTCTGCTTCATATTTAAAGGCTTTTAATCCACCAATCCAAGCCATTACAACGAATATCGCAATTCTTAAAAAGTGAATAAAGTTGTTTTGTCCACCAGCTACAAATCTTATTAATTTTTCCATTTTGATTCTATTTTTAATACACACCAAAATTACTTTAGAGCTATCTGGATAAAAATGGACATAAAGGAGTTTTCATGGACTATTTTGCCACGATAGAAATACCGACTTCTTTTCTGAATTCTTTAGGGGAAATGCCAACGTTTTTCTTAAAATAGCGGCTGAAATAAAATTCGTCTTCAAAATTCAGATCATCTGCAATTTCTTTTATAGTCTTTGTCGTTAAATGCAGTTGTTTTTTCGCTTCTAAAACAATACGATCTTGAATCAATTGCGAAGGTGATTTTCCGAAATGTTTTTTGATTCTTTTACTGAAAGTATTCACACTCAAATGGTACTTAGAAGCATAAAAAGCGACTTCTTTTGCTTCTAGAAAATGAGAATCAAGCAAATGCTGAAACTTCAAAATATCAGCATTTCCAATAGATTCCTGAATCTTCGGCGACATTTTGAGCCGTTTTTCTTTACTGCTTAATGCCAAAACAACTTGCAGATACGATTTCAGAATCGAATTATCATAATCAAGTTCAGAGTCTTCTACTCTTTTCATTCTTTCAATAATGCTTGCAATTTCTTCATAAATAAAATCGGAAACGATTACGAAAGGTTCGCTGTAAATATCGTTGAACAAGATTCCGTTGCAAGCGACTTCTTTTTTATGATATTCAATGCAATAAAAATCTCCGTGAAAGCTTAAAGTGTTGATGAAAGGCGCTGTAGAACTTTTCCATTGCAACAATTGATATGGCGTTAGAAACAAAAGACATTTTCCTTTGCATTCGTAATCGGTTAAATCAACAGAAAAAACGGCTTCTCCATCAAACATCAAAATGTTGTAATAAGGCTCGTTGATTTCCTTTTCAAGAAAAGAAGATTGTTTCAGTTGAATTTTCATGTTACTAAATTACAGATTTGTTTTTGGTTTTCTGCAGGCTTTCTTGCTTGTCGTTGTGTTTTTTTTTTACCGCAAAGTGCGCAAAGATTTTTTTTAAGCTGAATGCAGTAATAAGGTCGCAAAGGCTTTACTGCATATCTTAAAACAAAAACCACTTTGCGACTTTGCGTCTTTGCGAGATTTTTTTTTAAGCTTTTAAAATCCTTGCTTTGAGAAATTGCTCGCAAAGACGCAGAGTCGCAAAGTTTTTTATTTGACTCTTAAACTTTATTTATACTGATTCTTAAACCGATTTTGACATTCGTCAATGTTTTTTTCTTTGATTAGCTTTACTTTTGAAAATGATTAATTTTTGAGAAATGATGAGTGAACTTGAAGCTTTAATTCAAAGCAAATTACAACTAGAAAATGATGAGTTAAACACCATTCTCTCTTGCTTTAAATTAGTACAAGTAAAGAAGAATGAGCAATTACTCCAAAGCGGAACGGTTGCAGACAAAATTTATTTTATTAAAAAAGGCTGTTTACGTTTGTACTACAGTACAGAAGATCATATTACCACTCGTTTTATGGCTTTTGAAGGTACATTTCTAACTTCTATCGTAAGTTTAATTTCGAGAGAGCCAAGCACTGAATATATTGAAGCGGTTGAAAATTCAGAGCTTCTAGCAATTTCTTATGACGATTTTTTCCGACTTCGCAATACAATTCCGCAATGGGACAAAATGTACATTTATATTCTAGAATACGGTTTAACAGTTATTACTTCTAAGCTGAGTACCTTATTGACACAAAACGCTGCTGAAAGATACCGCAATCTTCTTAAAAACAATCCAGAACTCATTCAGAGATTGTCCAATGCCAATCTTGCCTCCTATCTCAATATTTCGCCAGAAACATTAAGCAGAATAAAATCACAGATCTAACACGCTGTAAAACATCAAAAAACAATATTAAAAAACATTTTCTATCATGAGAAGTGATGAAGTAAAAAAAGGGGTTCAGAGAACTCCTCACAGATCCTTATTGCGAGCTACGGGCTTGAAAAACGAAGATTTCGGAAAACCATTTATAGGAGTTGCCAACTCCTTTATTGAAATTATTCCGGGGCATTTTTTCTTAAACAAAGTATCTGAAATCATCAAAGAAGAAATTCGTGCAAATGGCTGTGTTCCATTTGAATTCAACACTATCGGAATCGATGACGGAATCGCAATGGGACACGACGGAATGCTGTACTCGCTTCCAAGCCGCGAAATTATCGCAAACTCGATAGAAAGTGTCATGAACGCACATAAATTGGATGCTATGATTGCAATTCCAAATTGTGACAAGATTGTTCCAGGAATGATTATGGGAGCTTTACGCGTTGATGTTCCGACTATTTTTGTAAGCGGCGGGCCAATGTCTAAAGGGTATACCAAAAACGGAACCGCAATTGATTTAGCAACAGCATTTGAAGCCGTTGGAAAACACGAAGCAGGAAAAATTTCAGACGAAGAATTGTACGATATTGAATGTAACGCTTGTCCTACTGGCGGAAGCTGTTCTGGAATGTTTACGGCTAACTCGATGAATACTTTAATGGAAGCGATGGGAATTGCTTTGCCAGGAAACGGAACCATTTTGGCACAAACTCCAGAACGTGAGCAATTGTATCGTGAAGCGGCAAAAAGAATTTGTACTATTGCTAAAGATCAGCAGGCTATTGAAAAATTCAAATTGAAAAATATTTTGAACGAAAATGCTGTTCGCAATGCTTTTGCTGTCGATATGGCAATGGGCGGAAGCACGAATACGGTTCTTCATATGCTTGCAATTGCGAATGAGGCTAATGTTGATTTTAAGCTAAAAGACATTAATACCATTTCTGGAAATGTAGCGCATATTGCTAAAATTTCGCCAAGTTTAAGCACGGTTCACATGGAAGACATCAACAGAGCTGGAGGTGTAAATGCGGTGATGAAAGAAATAAACAAAAGAGGTTCGGGCGTTTTAATTGATAATCTTACGATTAGCGGCGAAACCTTATTGGAGAAAATTGCAAATGCTGAAATTAAAGACACAACGATTATTCATACCATTGATAATCCGTATAGCAGAGTTGGCGGATTGGCAATTTTATACGGAAATCTGGCTGAACAAGGCGCGGTTATTAAAACGGCTGGTTTAACTGGAGATCGCGTTTTTACAGGTAGTGCCGTTTGTTTTGACGGTCAAGCCGAAGCAATTGCCGGAATTATGATGGGGAAAGTAAAAGCTGGAAATGTAGTGGTGATTCGCTACGAAGGACCAAAAGGCGGACCTGGAATGCAAGAAATGCTTTCTCCAACAAGTTTAATTATGGGAATGGGACTTGGAAGTTCTGTAGCTTTAATTACTGACGGAAGATTTAGCGGCGCAACCAGAGGAGCTTCTATCGGGCACGTTTCTCCAGAAGCCGCTGAAGGGGGCATGATCGGTTTAGTTCAAGATGGCGACGAAATTCATATCGATGTAGATCAATATATTTTATCAGTTAATTTAAGCGATGAAGAAATTGCGGCAAGAAGAGCCAACTTCAAACCATTGAAAAAACCTTTAAACTCAAGATGGCTTTCTCAATATAGAGCATTAGTTACCAATGCAAGTACAGGAGCCGTTTTGAAAACAGATTTAGATTAAATCTTCAATATATTAGAATCAGCTTCTTCATACTTGGAGAAGCTGTTTTTTTAATTACAATGTAATTGGAATATTTAAACCAAGCTTTTCTACTCCCATTGCAACAACAGTTCTAAATCTCTTGATGTTTTTATTAGCAAAAAACAATTCTCTTGTTAGTTTTTCATAATCCATCATAGATTTTACAACTATTATCAAAACAAAATCAGACTCTCCCGTTACATAATAACATTGCTGCACTGCCGAACAGGAAACCAATGATTTCTTTGTTTCATCTATAAGATCGATTTGTTCGCTTTCTAAAAATATTTCAACCATTAAAGTTACAGGATTGCCTAAAGCTTCCCTATCTAAAATTGAAATATCATGCTTTATAATACCTTCTTCACGCATTCTTTTAATTCTGCGTTTTACTGCGGCAGGAGATAATCCGATTGTTTCTCCAATATCTCTTTGTGGAGTTAAATTATCCTTTTGAAGAATTTCGAGTATTTCTTTATCAAAACTATCCATAAATGAAACAAAATTGCAAATTACCCCTCAAATTTAATTAAAATAACCTTCAATAATGATGCAATTTTGCATTTTACAAATTATTAAAAAGTACAAAATGAGTAAGTCAATATTTAAAGGGTTTCTTTTGGCGATTGTAGCAGCCATATTTTGGGGAATTTCGGGAACTTTTGGACAGTTTTTATTTCAAGAAAGAGGGCTAAATGTAGAATGGCTAATTACGGTTAGAATGTTAGTTTCAGGAATTATACTTTTAATATATTCGAAACTACATGAAAAAACAGAAATATTCGAAATCTGGAAATCTAAAAAAGATGCGTTTCAATTATTACTATTTAGTATCGCTGGAATGCTTTCTGTACAATACACCTATTTTGCTGCTATAAAACATTCTAATGCTGCAACTGCTACCATTTTGCAATTCTGCGGACCTATTATAATTGCGATTTTCTTGGCTTTAAAATTCAAAAAACTGCCAAAAGCAAAAGAAACATTAGCCATTATCCTTGCCGTAACCGGAACAATTTTATTAGTAACACATGGAAATTTTAATAAATTGGCTATTTCTGGAACTGCTTTATTCTTCGGACTTAGTTCGGCAATTGCTTTAGCTGTCTATACTTTACAACCTGCTAAACTGCTCCATAAATACAAACCCTCAGTAGTAATTGGATGGGGAATGTTTTGTGGCGGTTTTGCTTTTAGTTTTGTTAAAGCCCCTTGGCAAATAGAAGGCCAATGGGATTTGCTCACCTTCCTCTACACTGCTTTAATAATTGTTTTTGGAACTTTAATTGCATTTACATTCTATCTGAATTCAGTAAAAATAATTGGAGGCCAAAAAGCTAGTTTATTGGCATCTGCAGAACCACTTGCGGCTACTGTTTTAGCTGTTTATTGGCTTAAAACACCTTTTTCTATTATTGATTGGATTGGCAGTTTATTAATAATCTCTACAGTCTTTTTATTAAGCAAAAGCTCTGAAAAAAAAGCCGTTTTGAAAACAGATTTAGATTAAACTTTACTTCTACAAAATTACCCTAAATAAAATGTCCCAGAAAGTTAGCTTTTCTGGGAACATTTCGGGGTTGAATAATGGATTTTATTCAAAGCTGGTTTCATAATAAAAATACTCGAGTTAATTCATCGAATATGCCGTTCTTGGGGGCAAACAGAAATCTTCGAAATCTACTCCAGCAAGGTTTAGGCTTTTAAAAAATGTCTTTACTTTATTTTTTGCTTCTCTATCAGTACCTGTAAAAAATATTTCGTTTCCTTTTGGTCTTTGGCTCAACAACGAAAGTACGTTTGGATTAGTAATAGTAAGAACTTTTACTACATGTGCTTCTGGTAAAAGTGATGCTATCATTTCGCTCGATGATTTAGAATTTGGTCTTAGGCATTCTAAACTAAAAATTGGATTGCTAGCTTGTAGCAATATTTTATCGCTCATATCTGGCAAATCCTTCATAAAAAGCCCCACATCTTCACGAGGAATAAACAATAGCACTATATCAGCCTCCACCGCTTCATTTTTACTTACCAATTTTACATGCTCTCCCATTGTTGCTGCCAAATCTTTAAACTGGCGATTTTCTCTAGTAGAACTCAACAATACTTGATGTCCGACTTTGGCTGCCTTATTTGCAAAATCCATTGTAAAACTACATAAACCAATTACTCCTATCTTCATACGTTTTTGAACTTTGCTTTTAACCTAATATGACAAATATAGTCGTACAGACTATTACGAAGCTTATTATTACTGTCCCAATAAACCTACAACGTTGTAGATTTAAAACTACAAAACGTGATTTCTTATTTATGTTTGTTAAGTTTGTGGTGTATAAAATTAGCCAGAATGTCCAAAATAACAGCTTTTGTTTCTTTTCGCTATTGTTGTTTTTTGCTGCTGCTTGCTACAACAAAACTAATCTGCCAAGAAAACTACACGGTGAGATGGTATACTGCTGATAATAACGAACTGTATCAAAATAGTATAAGTGCAATAATACAAGATAAGCATCATTTTATCTGGATGACTACTGAAAATGGCATTGTTCGATATGACGGAAATAATTTTTTGGTTTTTAATTCCTCCAATACAACTTTAGAACATAATCGCTTTAAGGATATTTTTGGAAGTATTGAGAAAGACAGCCTTACTAGTTTTAATGAAAGCAGAGATCAATATGTTTTTATCAAAAATGCGAAAGTACAAATCATAAAAAAAGATGGTCCTACCTATAATATACCCCGAAACGGCAAACATTTCTTTCTTCATGATGGTCTTCCTTCAAATTATACTGTAAACAAACACGACCCTTTTTATATCAGATTACCTTCTGGCAATCTCTATTTTCTGGATACTGAAAAAGTAGAATTGTGTGATTCTAAAATGAAAACCATTTCTAAAACGACTTTTAAAAGTAATAATGTTTTTAATTTTTTTATCATAGATAATTCTCTTTACTATCTAGCTGATAATGGTGAATTACATTGTTTTACGAAAAACGGCATATCTTCTCAAAAGCTTAACATACCTTTAAATGGACATCATAAGCTGTATTGGAATATCACAACAAGACAGGTTTTTCTCAGTGTCAAAAATAAAATATACAGCTTAAAATTTCTAAATGGCAAATTAAAAGCCGAATTCATTGTTGATTACAAAGACCTAAAGACCAGTAATATTATTGCCATTTATTACGACCAAAATAATAAAAAACTGTATTTGGGAAGTGGTACAAACGGATTATGCGTCATTTCTTTCCCCTCTTTTAAAACCATTACAAAAAACACTGAAAAATCTGAGGTTTATTACGCTGCACAACCTTTTAGCGATAGTACTGTTATAACCTCTGAAGGATTTATTTTTAATAATAAAAAGATCATTGATAGCATTCACTTTCCAAAAAGCGCTTTCTTAGACGAAAAAATTAGCATTGCGCTTGATGATGAAAAAAACATCTGGATTGGCAGAGACATGAAAGTTCTTTGTTTGCTAAAAAAATCGGGATATAAAAAACATCTCTCCTATCCATTTGGTCAAAATGCAAAAACTTTATTCATCGACAATAATAAAACGATATGGGTTAGTTTAAATAAAGATATTTTACATCAACCAAAACTGTATTCTATAAAAAAAGGAATAGTAAAGCTTGAAGGTGTTTTTAAAAACAACATCAACTATATTGCTAAATTAAACCATATTCTATACCTGGCCACCAACAGCGGATTGTTTGAATACGATTTAACTACAAAGAAAATAAGTTTTATCAAAGGTTCAGAAAAAATAAGCATTAGAAGCATTTTTATTGACAGCAAACAAAAAATATGGCTTACTACTTACGAAAAAGGATTTTTTCTTTATTCTGATCATATTTTACATTCGTTTCCGACAGATGAAGAAAATTATCTTAACTCCGCACATTGCATAATTGAAGACAAAAAAGGTTTTTTTTGGATTTCTACAAACAAAGGACTTTTCCAAGTATCAAGACAAGCGTTGGTAAAATACTCTAAGAATAAAAATACCGTTATTTACTATCATCAATACAATAAATCAGATGGCTTTTTAATTAACGAATTTAACGGTGGCTGTCAGCCATGCGGCAATTTGCTTAAAAATAACGATATCGTTTTTCCATCCATGAATGGTCTCGTGTTTTTTAATCCTGATAAAGTTTCTCCTTTACTTCCCGGTAAAGAACTTTTTATAGATAAAGTTGTTTTGGATCAGAAAATACTTTTTCCAAAAGATACTCTCATACTACAAAACAATTTTCAGAGAGTTGACTTTTTGGTTTCGTATCCGTATCATGGCAATCCAAAAAATTTAACTATCGAGGCCAAAATGGATAGAATTGGAAGTGATCATTGGGAACGACTGAAAGCAGACAAATCGATATCTTTTACAACGCTGCCTCCTGGAACATACACTCTTACTTTTAGAAGCTTGTCTGGTTTTGAGACCAATTATGCTTATAAAAAAGTGGTTCTTGTTGTTCCTGCAAAATTTCATCAGACAATCTGGTTTACTATTCTTTGCTGGATTCTTGCAATTGCTTTTGTAATTTGTTTATGGTTTATCAGATTATATTATTTAAAAATCAAAAGTTTAAAACTCGAAGAAGTAATTGCAAAAAAGACTAAAAAACTAGCGGCTACCGTAAAAAAACTTGAAATAACAGAAAACAATTTAAAACAAGAAATTAAGCAGCATGAAATGCTTGTTAAAAGCATGAGCCACGATATCAAAAGTCCGTTAAAATTCTTGTCCTCTTCCATAAAGCATCTATTTGAAAATAGCACGATACAAGAAGATCCAAAGCTGAAACAGCAGTTGGGAACATTGCAAACGTCAACTTCTCAATTGTATGAATTTGTTGAAAATCTTATTAAATACTCTTCTATTTTTATTGAAGGAAAAAAATTGGAAGATGAATGCTATTCTTTGCATGAACTAATCGAAGAAAGCATTCAAATTTTTGAAAAAATTGCCGAAGCAGAAAACAATATTATTGCCAATAATGTTCCTAAAGGCTTATTTGTAAAAACTAACAAAAAAGCGCTTTCAATCATCATTCACAATCTAATTGACAATGCTATCAAAAACACCAAAAATGGAAGAATTGCGCTATTGTGCACTACTCAGAATAACATTCTGAATTTAAAAATAATTGATAACGGTAAAGGAATGAGCAAAGAGCTTATTGATTATTACCACAATTTTTATAAAAACCCAATTTCAAAAAACTATCATTTGGGACTTCACATGATTATTGAACTTCTTATTCTTATTGAAGGTAACATCAACATTAAAAGCGGTATTGATAAAGGAACTACAATAGAAATAATGGTAGAATACACCTAAGTCTGAAACGTTTTATACAAATTAATGAGTTCTACTAAATTATTGACTTTTAGCTTTTCAAAAACTCTAGCTTTATAGGTACTTACAGTTGACATATGAATATTGAGGATGTTTGAAATTTCCAAATTTCCATTTCCTTGAACGAGTAAATCAGTAATTTGAACTTCTCTTTTCGACAATCCTTCAAACGGATTCAGTTTTCTTTTATTGGACTGAATATCCACTAATTTACTAACCAATTCTGGCGAAACATACGTTCCTGTTTCAAAGATTGACGTAATGGCATATATTATTTTTTCTTCGCTGCAAAGTTTATCTACGTAGCCGTTGGCGCCACAAGAAAGATATTTTAAAGCGTATTGCTCTTCCTCGTGTGCCGAGAAAACTAATATTTTAGCATCGGGCTGAATGGCTCTAATATCCGTTATCATATCCGTGCTTTTTCCGCCAGGAATATTAATATCCAAAATAACCAAGTCAAAAGGAAGATTTTTTAAAAGTGTAATGGCTTCAAAGAAATTTTCTGCATTTGAAATCGCAACATCTTCAAACTGTCTTTCAAGAATCATTGCTACTCCGTTTCGAACTACCAAATGGTCGTCGACTATTAAAATTTTCTTTGTCATATTTCCTATTCTAACTCCGTTAAGTCAAATTATTTTTTCAATTTACACATCAACTTAGATTTTAAATTTGCGTAAATCTGCTTTTATCTTTTAAAATCTGCGGTGAAATATTTATTCGTAATTTTTTTCACGCAGATTTTTAAAACGATTTGAGCAGATCAAATTAGATTTTATTTATTGAGTACTTATTTTACTTCACCAATAAGCTATTTCTTAGTAAATCCTTTTCTAGTCATTTCGCCCCAGCCTTTTGTTCCCATCACTTTTTCTTTATACCCAACTAATGCCGCATAAACGGTAAGCGGATGAAAATAAAATGGTTCGATAAAAGCGGCCATTAAAAGCTTGAAAAAATCGGCTTGTTTTGGATATTTGTGATAGGTTTTTTCTTCGCTATATAAAGCAATAACCGAAAATAAAACCGCAAACGTATACACAAAAAGTAACAATAAAAAGAAAAAATGCCAATTTAATAATCCTAGTGCGATAAATACAACGGTTATTACTAAACCGATAAATTCGATTGCAGGTGCTAAAAATTCAAATAATGTCCAGTAAGGGACACTCAGCATTCCTAACAATCTGTATTTCGGATTCAAGAACATTTTTTTGTGAATGCTTAACGTTTCTATTGTTCCTCTCATCCAGCGAGAGCGTTGCTTTTTGAATATTTTGAATTCTTCTGGCGCTTCAGTCCAACATAACGGATCTGGAATATAACTTACCGAATATGGCAATTTATTATCTAACATATAGCGGCGCATTCTTACAATCAGCTCCATATCTTCTCCCACTGTTTTGGTGTTATACCCGCCAGAAAGTATGGCAATTTCTTTATCAAAAGCACCAAAAGCACCACTAATAAGCAATAATCCGTCTAGTCTTCCCCAAGCCATTCTTCCTAAAAGAAAAGCCCTTAGATATTCTAAAACCTGAATTCGCGGCAGCATTACATCTGGAACATGCACTTCGACCAAACGTCCGTTTTTTATCACACATTGATTGGCAATACGAACCACTCCACCAGTTGCAATAATGCGTTTCCCGTAGGCTTCTAAAAATGGTTTTGCTAATTTTAAAAGCGAATCTTTGTCCAAAATACAATCGACATCTATACAAACCACATACGGGTTTTGTGCAATATTAAGTCCGACGTTTAATGCATCGGCTTTGCCTCCATTTTCTTTGTCAACAACAATTAGTTTTTTGAAGGCTGCATTTTTTGAAGTGTAAACTCCTTTAATCTTTTTAGTTTCAATTTGTGAATGAAAATCCAAATCGGATAAAACCAAGTCGTAGGTTTTGGTCAAGATTTCCATCGAATTGTCTTTACTTCCATCATTTACCACAATAACCTGATAGTTGTTGTAGTTTAGCGAAAGCAACGATTTTACATTTTCTTCGATCGTTAAACCTTCGTTATAAGCAGGCGCGATAAGCGAAAGTTTTGGTGCAAATTCACTCGTTAAGAGCACTTCATAATCAACAAAACTGTTTCGTTTGAGGTATTTTCTCAATTCTTTTGTAGAAATATAGGCTAACGCTAAATAAGAAGACATGATTAGTATCGCGTAACCCAATATCAGGAGTATATACACATCCAAAAACCACGTTATTTCAGGATTAAAAAAAGTCATTTCTTATAAGATTATGCTGTTAATGTCTGCAAAATGCTCTGTGCTTCGTATTTTATAACTGTATTTGTAGTCTGAGCGGCCAATTGTGCCACATGAGGTACTTTCTGCGATAATTTAAGTTCTTTTATAAGCTTTAAGCCCAGCGTGATTACCGTAGTATTCTGGGATTCAAGCAAATGTTCTATTCCTATTGTATCGCCAATATCATGTTTTTTAAAAGCTCCAATAATGTTCAGCTGCATCCAATCGTCTATAGGATCTGGATGTTCTACCAAATAATGAATGCTCTGCGTTCCTTCCAATTTTATACAGGCATTTATAGCTACAATTTTTAAAGTTTTCTTTCTGGCTTTAGAAAAGGCAACTATAAGATCAAAAGCTTCTTTTATATTAAACTCCGCCAATTCTGTAATTCCTTTACATTTTACTTCCCATCGCAAGCTTTTTAATTTTTTGAAAGAATCTTTTATCAATCCAGAATCTTTGTAAAACTGCTCTAGCTTTTCGGCATAAACGCCTTCATAATTTTTATGCAGATTGATAAGCGAATTTGTCAAAACTGCTCTAAAAAACGACGTGTCAAAAAGCACTAGAAAGTTTTTATCTTCTTTAATTTTTGAAAAAGGAACATTTTCAAAAATAACAGCCGACAGTATTTTATCTATCGTTACACTGTATTCTTTTGTAAGGCGCTCTTTTTTTATTTTACTATTTCTGCTAGCTACGATAACCAAATATAAAATTAATGATGCAGCCACAAAAAAGTATATAGAAAAAGTGAGAAAAGGTACTTCCCAACGTCCATTTTTATATAAATCCCAGATTTCTGTCATCTTAAAAACGTTTCGTTACAATGAACTGCACATTAAACTTATTTCTATATTCTCCTGGTGTATATTCTTCGTATTCGTAAAGAAAAATAGGGCGTACAAAAAACGAGTCGCCAAAACGGTGCTGGTATTGAATTCCAACTCGATACGCTTTAAGAGGCTGAGTAAAATTATTGTAAAGATACAAATAGGGAACGTTTCCGTATTGCAACTCCAGTCTTACTAGACGCTCCTTTTCTTCGTTTACGCGTTGCACGCTCAAAACATGAGAAAACAATTCGTTCGAAATATCATAATAAGGTCGGTAAGCAAAACTGTAAATTCCTGCATTGTAAGCAACTTGTCCAGTAAGCAAGGTAATATCGTCTGTATCAAAATGCATAAATCTTGCTCCAAGCGAAAAATCAAACTTTTTTTGAGGAGCAAAATAGTATTCTAAACCTCCTTTAGCCACAGGAAATATCGTTTCTCCTGTTGAAACTCCTGCATTGGCATACAAATAGCTTTTATTTGAAAAGGTTTGGTAAAAATCGGTTTCAAATAACATTTGAGTGTCACCGCTTATGTTTCCGATATTGGCTCTTCCCACAATAGCCGATTTACTGAATTTATGCGAATACTCAACATAGCCATAATGAAATGGAGATTGTCCTGGGTCTGAAGTTGAAATATTTAAATAAGAAGCCGAAACTGCATTTTTAGCTTTGCGCCCTATGAGCGTACGAATTCCTCTGAAAGCCTGCGTACTATTGTCTATATACGCCGATTTATTAATCAAATCTAATGCTTCTTGATCTCTATTTAATTTTTCTAGACAGGTTGCTTTAATCCTCAATACATCAACCGATTTTGGATCGACGGCGAGATATTTATCGCAATATGAGATACATTTTTCATACTCTTCTTGCCAGAAATAAATGTTTACAAGTGCTTGCAAAGCTTCTGGATTTGGGTTATTTCTGTCTGCCATTGGAGACAAAATTTTCACCGCTGTTTTATAGTCTTTTTTCCAGCTGTAAATACGTCCAGCATACGTTTGTATATCCTCATTTTCTGGATATTTGGCACGCAAAGGTCCAATCAGCGATAAAGCTTTATCGTAATTTTCTTTTTCGACCTCGCGCTTAACGTTTGCCAAAGTTTCATCTATGTTAATTTCCTGTCCAATCGCGACAGAAGAAATAAATAGCAGGAAAATAGAATAATACAGTAACTTCATTAGATTCGAGTTTTTAGTAATTTATTAATCCTCACTAAAAGCACAGCCGGACTTACAGGCTTAGCAATAAATTCGTTTGCTCCAATGTCAAAAGAGTCAAGCTCGGTCTGCTCAACACTTGAAGAAGTTAATATGATGACAGGAATATCAGATTTAAGGTTCTCTCGTATATGCTGCGTAATTTCCATTCCGCTCACACCTGGCATATTTATGTCAGTTAATACTAAATCATAATTTTCTCTTTCAATTGCCTCTAAGGCATCTTTTCCATCAGAAAACTGGTCAACACTAAATCCTTTCGACTCTAAGAAAAAAGATAACGATTTGCGTAGGATATCATTATCTTCGGCTACAATAATTCTCATTTTTTATTTTTTTTATCTGGGGATAACTTAATTTATAACGTCATATATTGTAAAGCTATTGCATATTTCCCTTATATCATAGCTCTTTTAAAATTTTAACGACTTCTTCGATTCCGCAAGTGAAAATATTTACTTTATCTAAAGTTTCTGCCGTAAATGCGCCTTTTGAAGCTTCTTCCTCAATTATCGAAAGGCAATTACTCAAATCTTGAAGCATAAAAATATCCATACTTGACTTCATATTATGTGCTAGTTTTTTCACATTTTCATATTCGGTATGCTGAAATGCCTCTTCTAATTCTCTCGCTTGATTTGGAATTTTTTCAACAAAAAGATCAATCATATCTTTTCTAAATTCGGGATCGCCGCCAGCCATTTCATCCAAAAAAGACATATCTATAATCCTTCTGTGCTGCGTATCATTACCTGGAGTCATTACTGTTTTTATGGCTTTTAAAAGCACAGCTTGTTTAAACGGTTTTGGTACATAAGCATTCATTCCTACTTTGTAGCAAAGTTCCTGTTCTCCTACCAATGAATGTGCGGTCATAGCAATGATCGGAATATCAGATTTCATCTCATTACGAATATATTCTGTCGTTTGATAACCGTCTTTTACAGGCATCTGCAAATCCATTAAGACCAAATCATATTCATTTTGAGATAAAAGTTCGATCCCTTCTTCTCCATTGTGTGCAATATCCAAATCAAACCCAAAATTATTAATTACGCTTTTTGCAAGCTTTTGGTTTAAAACATTGTCTTCACAAAGTAAAATTTTAAGATTTCCTAAATCATTTTTAGAAACTGTTTTGACTGCGACTTCTTCAGAATTTGTCTTTTTATAAGAAAGAATAAAGTAAAACTCAGAACCTCTATTTAAGGTGCTTTTTACGTGGACTTCTCCTTTTTGCAATTCGACTAATTGTTTGACAATATTAAGCCCAAGACCCGTACCTCCAAAAGTTCGTGTGGTACTTTCTTCTCCCTGCGTAAATCGCTCAAAAATGGTCTCGAGTTTATCTTTTGGAATTCCGATTCCGGTATCTTTTACAGAAAATTTAAGCGTATAATCGTCTTCTGTCTCGTCTATTTTTTTTACCGAAACTGTTACTTCTCCTTCATTTGTAAATTTAAGCGAATTCCCAATCAAGTTGACCAAGATTTGATTAAGCCTTCCCTGATCGCCAATCACCATGTCTGGCATTTCGGCATCGAGAAAAAGGTCAAATTCAACATCTTTCTGCACTTTCACTTTCAATAAATTATAAACGTGTTTAAGTGTTTTCTTTAAATTAAAAGGTTCTGTTTCTATTGGCAAACTTCCAGATTCGATTTTAGAAAGATCTAGAATATCGTTTACAATCAGAAGTAAATTTTCACCCGCAATTTGAACACTTCCAATATAATCGCGTTGCGTCTCATCAAGTTCTGTCTGAGCAAGCAAATCTGTAAAACCAATAATTGCATTGAGAGGCGTTCTTATTTCGTGGCTCATATTGGCCAAAAAAGTATCCCTTGCCAATACAGCACGCTCTGCAATTTTTCGCTGTGCGTATAACTGATTGTTTTTTGTACTTAATTCCAATGAAGTAATTACATGTTTGGCTACAATAGAAAGTGCATTTCGCTGGTTTTCATTTAACACTTTAACCTCATGATCAATAGCGCACAAAGTTCCTATATTATAGCCATCTGGCGTTGTTAGCGGTACTCCTGCATAAAATCGTATCTTAAAGCCGCCTGTTACATTTGCATCATCTTTAAATGTTTCATTGACATGTGTATCGTTGATTTCTAGAATTTTTTTATCTAAAATAGTGTAATTGCAAAAAGCAATTTCGCGAGGAACCTCAGAAACTCCTATTCCGATCTCAGACTTAAACCATTGCCTATTTTCATCAATAAAAGAAATATGGGCAATTGGCACGCCGCAGATATAAGCCACAAGCTTTGTAGCATCGTCAAAAGCATCATCTGGAAGTGTATCAAGTATATTGTAACGCTTTAGGGCTGCTAAACGTTGCAATTCGTTATCTGGAATTGGATAATCTTTCATTTTTTTTGGATCGTGGTAAAGGTATAAAGATAAATTTTTTTAATCTAAAACCCTTGCCTTGTCTCGAATTTCTTGAAAAAAATGTTCAGAACCCTTCCATTTTTATCTGCAAAATCTTCCTTTATATATTTCATTACAAATTTTTTCTATGTCATTACAAAATTGAAGTGCCACTATTGGGCGGATGCTCATTTTGTTATAAAATTGCCTCGATTTTATGAACTAATCTCTTCAAAAAAGGCAATTTTAAAACTTTTCTACAAGAAAAAAAGCGGTTTGAAGAGTAAAAAATTAAAATAAATGAAAAATTTAAGAAACAGTATTTTTTACGTTGGCGTTATCGGAGGATTTTCCGTTTTAATGTATTGGATCATTTTATTGGGAGTAAAACTAGAAACAGGCCGAAATCTTAAAATTCCAACTTCAGATAAAACACAATGGGCCGAATTTTTGGATTCGCTTATCAAAAACCTCCATCATCCTCTGGCCCTTTTATTGGCACAAATTGTTACGATTATCTTTGTTGCCCGCATTTTTGGATGGATTTGCATTAAAATAAAACAGCCAGCCGTTATTGGAGAAATGATCGCTGGAATTGTAATGGGGCCTTCTTTAATCGGAATGTATTTTCCTGAGTTTTCTGCCGCATTATTTCCCGCAGAATCACTTGGAAATCTTCAGTTCTTAAGCCAAATTGGTTTGATCCTTTTCATGTATATCGTGGGAATGGAAATCGACATGAAGATTTTGAGAAACAAAGCCCACGACGCTGTAGTTATTAGTCACGCCAGTATTATCATTCCGTTTGTTTTAGGAATGGGTCTAGCGTATTTTATATATGACGAGTTTGCCCCTGCAGATGTACAATTTACATCTTTTGGTTTGTTTGCCGGAATTGCGATGAGTATTACTGCATTTCCGGTGCTTGCCAGAATTGTACAGGAACGAGGAATTCATAAGACAAAATTAGGAACTATCGTAATTACTTGTGCCGCTGCCGATGATATTACGGCATGGTGCATTCTAGCGGTTGTAATTGCAATTGTAAAAGCAGGTTCTTTTGGGAGCGCTTTGTACACGGTAGTTCTAGCTTTAGGTTATGTTTTTTTAATGATAAAAGTAGTTCGTCCGTTCTTGAAAAGAATCGGAGATTTGTATGCGACAAGCGAAAAATTAAGCAAACCAATCGTTGCCATTTTCTTTTTGACTCTTGTAGTTTCTTCTTATTTAACAGAAGTTATCGGAATTCACGCTTTGTTTGGTGCTTTTATTGCAGGAGCGATTATGCCTGAAAACATTAGATTTAGAAATCTGTTTATTGAAAAAGTAGAAGACGTTGCGCTAGTACTTTTATTGCCATTATTCTTTGTTTTTACAGGTTTAAGAACGCAAATTGGTTTATTGAACGAGCCCTATTTATGGAAAATTGCAGGATTAATTTTTGCTGTAGCTGTTATAGGTAAATTTGTCAGCAGTGCACTTGCCGCGAAATTTGTGGGTCAAAACTGGAAAGACAGTTTATCTATCGGAGCCTTGATGAATACTAGAGGTTTAACTGAATTGGTTGCCTTGAATATTGGTTACGATCTTGGCGTTTTGAGTCCAGAATTATTTTCTATGTTTGTGATTATGGCACTTGCTACAACGTTTATGACGGGGCCAACGTTAGACTTTATCAACTGGCTTTTTAGATCTAGTAAAGACGAAAATGAAGAAGATGTTGCATTAAAAAACAAATATCGAATTTTATTGTCTTTTGACCGACCAGAATCTGGAAGGGCACTGCTTAAAGTAGCTGACGGACTAACGAATAAAAGAGCTGAAAGTTCTGAGATTACAGCCATGCACTTTCTTCCTTCTGAAGAATTACATCATTACAATACAGACGTTTACGAAAATGAAAAATTTAAAGATGTAGTTGAAGAATCGGTTGCTCTAAATCGCAACATCACTACAATGTTTAAAGCATCTGCCGATATTGATAACGAAATTGTAAATGTGGCGAACAAAAGCAAACACGACCTTTTATTGGTCGGAATTGGACAGTCTATCTACCAAGGAAGTTTACTAGGAAGAGTGCTTGGATTTACAACTCGAATTATCAATCCTGAAAAGATTTTGAATACCGTAACCGGAAAAGAAAACATACTGGAATCGGCTCCTTTTGATGATGGAACAAGACAAATTATTGCAAAATCGCATATTCCGGTTGGTGTTTTAATTGATAAAGATCTTAACGATATCAATACAATTTTTATTCCGCTTTTCAGCTTAAAAGATTGGGATTTTATTCAAAATTATGTTCAGAAATTCATTCAAAACATCCATGCAAGAATTGAGATTTTAGATGTTGAAGGTAAAATTATGTCCGATTTGGATACAAAAGAAAAAATAAGGTTAATGGAACAAGCAGCTCCAAACCAGCTGACGCTAAGAAAAGAACAAGCTGTTGAAAAAGATTTTCTGGAACAACAAGATCTTATGCTAATTTCTATTGATGGATGGAAACATTTAGTAGAGAATAAAAGTCCTTGGCTGGCTAATATTCCTTCTACTTTAATTCTTTCTGAAGATAAAAAATAGCTTTTTTAAATTATGAGTTATGAATTATAAGTTATGAGTTACATTCGCAACTTATAATTCATGACTCATAACTTATAACTCATAATTCAAGAATTCTATTTAGCTCCAATGTTGTATTTCCTAATGGAAGCACTTTTGGAGCTTTTACTAATTTTTCAGCTAAAAATGCTGTCGTGATTGGCTTTAGATTTTTAAAAAGTCCGATGGCGTTGAAGAATTTGATGACTTTTACTGAAATTTTTTCTCCAAAACGGTCTGTATTTTCGCGAATAAGCGGGCCTGGTCTGAAAATAATATATTGCGTAAAATTCAGTTCTTGAAGATGATCTTCCAGCTTTCCTTTCATCATTGAATAAAACACATTGCTTTTCGCGGAAGTGCCATAAGAAGAAACTAGAATTAAAGAATTTACATTGTTTTGTTTCGCAGCGGCAGCAAAATTGGCAGGGATATCATAATCAATTTTCCATTGTTTTTCTTTGGAACCTGCATCTTTCAAAGTTGTTCCGATACAAGAGAAAAGAACATCTCCTGTAATTAATTCCTGAAAAGAGTGCACATCTGAAAAATCAACAACATGTTCCGTTAATTTTGAATGGGATTTTCCTGTTGAACGTCGGACAAAGATGGCAACTTCTGAATAATCTACACTTTCTAAAAGCAAATTAACGAGATCTTTTCCTGTTGCGCCTGTCGCTCCAATTACCAATGCTTTCATAATAAAAAGATTTTAAAGTAAATATAACTCTTTGTTGGAAATAATTTCTAATAGAGACGCATGATAGTTATTCGCATCTAAAGTAATTTCACCCGCAGATCTCGAAGATTTAGCAAGTTATTTCTTTTTGCCAATAGATCTCGAAGAAGAAAAAACAAAAAACCTCTTTACTAACTAAGTAAAGAGGTTTTCTGAAACATTTATTCTACTCTTTTTACAGAAAGCTTATCTAAACAGAAATAAGTCGCTGTATTGATTCCGTACGTTGGATCAGAATCTGTTGAAGCCAATTGGAAAATCAAATATTGCACCTCTCCTAAACTCGTAAGATTAGAAGTATTTACGTTGATCCAGCCAGTTGGCATAACCAAAGATGAGCCTGAATAATTGGCCAGCGAATGTGTGATTGGGCTTGAAATTACACCAGAGGCATCAACTCCATAAATCAACAATTCGAAGTGATCTCCAGATGTAAAAGCTCTCGCAAATCCATCTCCGTACAAACAGCCATAATAAGGCCAAGGATGAATATTGATTTTTAAACCTTTAACTTCATACAATCCTGTATCTCCAATTTTTATCCAATTAGAAAAATTAGCCTCGTTAAAAGTAGTTCCTTCTGGTGTTTTAGGATCTAAATAACTAGACCAATAGGCTACAATGTAAGGATCTCCAGATGTTCCAGGAGTTCCAGGTGCAATTGTAGTCGAAGTTCCGAAACCACTTCCTGCCATTGTCCCCCACTGATTGGTTATCCAACTGTTTGATCCGCCTGTTCCTGGTGCTCCGTAATTGGTAATATCATTTACATTTGAAACAATAAATCCATCCCAATAGTTGTAACCGGCTGATGTTCCTGTATGAGAAAATTTAAAAATATCAACGGTTAAGTTGGTATTTGAAACATAGGTATTCTCCCAATATTTTCCGCCTATTGTTGCTGTACCGTTGCTTAACAAAGAACTGGTTAAATTAAGAGTTGTGGTAGTTCCGACAGAAGGATCTGTTACGGCTACTTTTGCTGTTTTGCCTGTGCTGCTAAGTGCAGAAACCGAAGCCTCATTGCTTAAAACATCATCATCACTGCTACAAGATGAAAATCCTAATAGCAAGCCAAGCGTTAAAAAATAAACTGCTTTTTTCATATCATAAAATTTAGGGATTAATATTCGTAGTTATTATTCTTAAAATTGAACTGCAGCAACTTATTTTGCAGCTTTAAAATGGAGGTCTGAAACTTCTTCAAAAAGAGCTGTCAACATATCATTGGCTCCCACAGCAGCAAATGTTGGCACATATACTTTTACAAAATCAACTCCTGGCAAATGCACTTTTTTTCCGTCTTTATCTACTGCCCAACTGATATCAATTGACGGATCTGCAATGCCACCGTAACCCCAAGCAAATGTTCCAACATTAAAAAGAGTTCCAGCACCATCACTCACATCTTTTACCGGAATCGCTATTTTCGTTCCTTTCAAAGTATAAGAATCTCCCTGCCATTCTGGATAATAATTTACTCTTCTGCGATTAAGTGTTTTAGTAATTTTCCCTGTACCGTTTTTGTTGTCTGTCCATGATAGATATTCGGTATCATATTGCCAAGATAAGGCTCCAGCTACAGGAGTCGCAGTTGGATTAGGTTTGCGATAGGTTAATTCGTAATTTTTAACTGTAGTCGATTTATTGTATTCGCTTCCTGCAATTTCATACCATTCATTTTCATCTGCTTTTCCGTTTTTATTCGCGTCATAGGCAACCGCGATACTTACAGGAGAAAATTTTATAGTATTATTTCCTGCTCCCATCTGTACCGTAAAATCGCGTTTTCCATGAACATTAATCACAGTATGGTCAAAAGCCGTTACAATATATCCTCCAAATGCTCCCAAAGCAACTGATCCGCCATCTTGCAGACTTTGCTTAGCGGCTTCAAAGGCTTCCTCTTTTGTGCTGTAATTGTCAATATTATATGCTGGTGCAGGTAAAAAATCGATCAACGTTACTGCTTTCGCAGTATATGTTTTTCCGCTTTCAGAAACCGTCACTTTTGTAGAAGCTTCCTTTTCGATTTTATCAATTTTAACTTTTAAATCAACTACATATTCTGCTGCTTTTGGCGTAATAAAAAGTAAGGTTTTATTGTCACCAATAATTGAATCTTTAGCAATACCATCTTTGCCTGTAATTTTAGTAGACCATTGGTAAGACTCTGTTTTTCCATTTGCATTTTCGATCGTCACTTCTGGAGCAATTGCAACAACATCATAATTCTGCACTGTAAATTCTGAAGCCAATTTGATCCCAATTTTTGCCTCTTTTACAGGTTCTACAGTTTCTTCTGGTTTAGAATCGTCATTACTGCACGCATAAAAAGCAACAAGAGTAATTAGAGGTAAACTATATTTTAAATACTTTTTCATGGTCTTACTAGTTAGCTTTTTTTAGATTATATTTTTTTATTATATGAAGATCTCCTGCTCCTGCAAATACAGTTGCCATTGAAGATTGCTGTTGGCAAAGGCCCATTGGTTCACTAACACAATTCACTACCTTTATAAAATCGATTCCAGGAAGGTTGGCTTTATTTCCTTTTGCATCAACAGCCCAATCAATATCGATATCTGGATTTATCGCATTTACATATCCCCATTCTGGAGGAGTTGAATACCATAATGTGGTTTGACCTGCACGTGCCGTTTTAAAATCTACATCCAATTTCAAACCTTCGTAACTTACTGTAGTCTGTGTTGCCCATAAAGGATAAAATTCTTTTTTGCCTCTTGGCCTTGGCAAATAATAGGTTTCTCCTTTACTATTTTCGCAATAAACATGCTCATAATCTGTCCAAAGAGCGCTTGAAGTTACCAGAGGTTCTCCCACAGCTTTTTTCTTATACGTAATTTTAAAATTCTTAATAGTTGTTGATTTAGAATGCTGGCTTCCTGCGATTTCATACCATTCATCTGCATCTGGTTTTCCGTTTTTGTTTTTATCATAAGCGACAAAAATCAATCCTGGCGCGGGCGGATTACCTTTTGCCCCCGTAGGATTTGTAACATCTCCTCCAAAAACTCTAAAATCACTAGTGCCTGGAACATTTACCACAGTATGATCAAATCCAATTACGATAGAACCTCCAAAACCTCCTAAGTCTAATGGATAGCCAACGCTGGTTTCGTTGATTCTTCCTAAAGCGGTTTTTGTAACATCTTCTTTTGAATTGCCGTCTTTGTAAATATCGTTGGCCAACATTCCTGGTGCTGGATCAAAATCAAAAATGCGCGTGATATACGGATTGAAGCTATTTGGCTCATTTGTTACATTAACCACTGTACTTGTAGCTCCTTTTTTGTTTTCTGCCGTCACCTTCAATGTAAATTCGTAAGAACCTGCATAAATAGCCGCGAACGTTAAGTCTTTAGTCCAACCAACTACAGAATCGGTTACTTGGTTTAATGGATTTTTAGTCATAATCCATTCGTATTTTGCGGTTGCGCCAGCATCTGAAGCTTGTATTTCTAAAACGGTGAAAGTTGGAATTTCATACTTGTCCTGAAGCGTAACGTTCAATACATTTTCTTCTTTGTCATCGCTGCTACATCCGATAAAGACGAATGCAAATGCCAGCAATAAAAATTGGGTAACATTTTTTTTCATAAATTGATTATAATAAATTGATTTGATACTAGTTAAGTTTTATCTCGTTGGTATATTTTCACCCAAAAGATGCAAGTCGGTTGCGCCCATAACCTCTGTTGAAGTTTCTCCTAACCAACCCGCTTGCTGGTTTAAGCCGTTGTAGATTTTTACAAAATCGATCGCTGGAAGTTTTACTTTATTCCCTTGGCTATCAATTGCCCAATCAATGTCAATTCCAGAATCATTGTCGCTGTTTGGCGCATTATCAGCATAGCCGTATAAAAAAGCATATTGAACAAAATAGCTTCCGTTACCGCTTTCATCCACGGCATTATCAGGCAATCTTGTTCCTTTAAAAGTCAACGTTGCCTGATCTTTTTGCCATTTCGGCCAATATTCTAGAGAGTGGTTATAAGCATTATTTTGCGCTAAATAGCCGTCTTTTCCCTGATTGTCTTTCCAATAGATGTATTCCATATCGGTAAAGAGAACCGTTCCTGTTCCGCCGCCTGGAACAGGAGTTTTGTTTGGATCTGGCCTATAATAAGTGATCTCGTAATTACGAATCGTTTTTTCCATTTTATGTCCTCCGCCTTCAATTTCATACCAGTCATCATCTGGAAGTCCGTTTTTGTTTTTATCGTAAGAAACCATAATCACACCCGCTTCACTGCTGCCGCCTCTTAATTCCGCATTCGGATTCGGATTCGCTTCTGCCCAAAAAGCATTTCCTAAAACTCTAAAATCACGTTTGCCTTTAATATTGACGATACTGTGATCAAAACCAAAAACAATATGTCCTCCAAATGCGCCAAGCGAAATAAGATCTCCGTTTTTTTTGGCCAAATAAGAATTGGCTCTTGTCAATATTCGATCGGCAGAATCTCCGTCATTCGCAACCGGAAGATCATTAACAAATTGTCCCGGAGCAGGCTTAAACTCAAACACTTTTGAGATGTAGCTTTTTAATTCTGTATTTTCTAAGGTTACTGCAACTGTAACTTTTTGCGTCTGAGTTGTTCCTTTATCGGTAATGGCCACGTTAAATTGATACGTTCCTTCAGCAGTAGCGGCAAATAATGCTTCTTTTGAAGTTGTATTGGCTAGCGAATAATTTTCTGAAGAAACACTTTCGATCGTCCAATTATACGTTGCCGTTTCACTTGCCGTAGTTTTCGGACTTAAAGCAATAATTGCAAAACGGGTTGTTTTAAACTCATTTGCTATTGGTTCTCCTCCACCCGATTCTGGGTTATCAGAATCTTCGCCAGAGCAATTGACCAGCATTATGGCAAAAAAAGCCAATACTATACTTCGATAATACTTGAAAAATCTTTGATTCATATCTTTAGTTTTTGGTTATAAAAGCAATGTGCGCGGGAATATTTCCCGCAGTAGTTTTCCATTTTAATTTTCCTTCAGGCGTAAAACAATAGATATAGCCCGTTACCACATAATTCTGTGCATCAGTGATGTAGATTTCTTTAGTTTCTGGATTTACTTGAAGTCCATACGGAATCATGATTTGTTTATCTGTTCCGTCGGTAATAATTTTATCGCTAATAATCTTTTTAGTTTTCGTATCGAGAATTCCGTACGTAATCTGGTTGCTGTTGGTGAGATAACTCCATGAAACACTGTAATAGTAAAGAAGATCATCTACCAGACACATTCCTAAAACTGGAATATCCAATTGTGTTTTTTTCTCGTCTGTTTTACTATCAATTACAAAAAGATTGGATGGCGTGTTGTAATAATCCCCTCGTGAACTCACATAAATATCACCGCGGCTGTCAATTTCCATACTATACAAATTGATTCCGACATCGATTTTTTTGATTTCTGTGAACGTTTCCAAATCAATTACAGAAACGGTTCTGTCGTAATTAGGAACTCTATAACCGCCAGAATTCGCTACATATAATTTTCCGTTATGCACCACCATTTGTTCTGGCTGATAACCAACAGTTACTTTTCTTTTTATTTCTAATGAAGTTGTATCAATCTCAGCAACAAAACCAATCTCCGCATTGGGATTTATAGCAACAGGACCAGAATACGAACTCACATAAGCTTTGTCTTTATAGAAAGTCACATAACGGCAGTTGGGAATGTCTATTTTTTTGATTCGTTTTGCGGTCCATTTTTCTAAAACTTCCACTTTGTTAGAAACATTAATTACGGCATACACTTTATTTCCATAGATTTTAATATCGTTTCCAACATCTCCCAATTCTTTTACTACTGAAGGATTTCGTTCCGAGTAAACATCGGTCGTGTAATTTCCTGTTCTGTAATTGAAGACATCCAAACTCGCTCGATTCATTCCCATATTACCTTCGTTCAGAAGATAAAAACCTTCTATCTTTCCATCGGTTCTCGGCGCTGCAACATTCACATCTGAAGAAATAAAAATCGTTTCGTCTTCTCGGCAGGAAACCAACGAAAGCGCAATGCTTAAACCGAATAGTATTTGTAAAATGCTCTTTTTCATAACTCAAAACTGATTATAAATTTGAATGTTCTTCCCGGCATCGGATAGTTGTAAATCACTTCATATTGCTGATTGAATGCATTATTCATTTCAATTGCTCCATTCAATTTGTAATTTTTGAAAGCGAAAGATTTTTGAACTGCCAAATCGTGTGTGTACCAAGGCTGCACTTCATTCACTTTACTATTATTGACATTTCCGTTGTAGCGTTTTCCGACATAAATGAAGCTGTAATTAAAGTTCCAAGACTGATAACCCGCATTCAAAATTCCAGATCCGCTATGCCAAGGTGTGTACGGAATCTGGTCTCCGTAAGACGACATTTCTAAACCTGAAAATTTGGTAAAATCCTGACTTTGAGAATACGTATAAGTCAAATTTGCGGTAAGGTTTACTTTCTCAATATGCGTTGCCATATTCAGAACCGTTTCGATTCCTTTTCCTTTTACTTGCCCAATATTCGTCATCATCCAGCGAAATAAATTTCCTGTTGGAGCGGCAACAATTTTATCTTTTGTATTGGTATAATATACATCTGCCTGAAAAGAAAGTCGATCAAAAAAGCTTTCCCTTACGGGGAAATTATAAGTAAAACCAATATCGTACTGATTCATGTATTCTGGCCTCAACGTACTCGAACCAACCATTGTATAATACAAATCGTTGAAAGTTGGCATTCTGAAAATTCGCTTAGCAAAAGCTCTTAAATTGAAATCGTATTGCTTAAATGGTGTATAACCTAAAAATATAGCAGGAGTAAATTCGGTTTTATTGGGCGCTTTGGCATTGTACTTTACCTCTTCGATCACGCGGGTTGCGAGTACATTTCCTAAAACTTTAAAACCTTCATATCGGTAAGAAGTGGCGAGAGAAACCAATGCGGTATAACGCTGAGGAAAAGAAAATTGCGTTTGAATTCCTCTTCTTGTCGCGTTTAATTTATTGTATTGAAAATCGGTTGACAGCGAAACATCCCAAGCTGGTGAAATGCTGTACATATTAACAGCGGAGAAATACGCTTCTTGCTGAAAATAACTGTCGTCAGATTGTGCACCTTCTGTAACCGTTTCGCCTAAAACGTTGGTAGTGTCTCTCGCAATATAATGCGTGTAATCGTAAGCAAATTTTCCTTTAACTTGAAATTTATACTTTTCAGAAACATCTTTTATTAATGAAGCCTGAGTAAAAAAATTCTTGTCGAATTGACGGTAGCCATCTCGAAACTTGTTTTCTACAATTGCTCCTGGAGCGCCTCTTTCAGAATCAAAATAATACACTTTAGCATCCCACGTTCCTTTATTTACTTTACCAAAAAGACCCGACTCAAATCGAAAAGCTTCAATATCGCTGTTCCACCGCGTTGCCGTGGTATCATAAGCAATACTTCCGTCTTGATTTTTTCTTTTATAGCGAAATTTATACTCTCCGTTAGATTTAATGTATTCCGAACTTACACTCATGCTTACTTTGTCGCCGAGTTTTTGTTCCCATCTAAAAGAAGGATCATGATAATTGATAGACATCGTTTTGTAACGAACCAGAAGATTTGTTTTCTTATTGCCTGAAAAAGCAGGGCGCTTGGTTCGTAAGTAAATGGTAGAAGCAGCAGCAAAATCTTTAGCCGATTGAAAAATTTCACTTTTTTGACCATTGTACATCGTCAATGATTCCATGTCATCAAGTGAATACTTTCCTAAATCGGTTACGCCGTTTTGAGCATTTCCAAGCTGAATCCCGTCGTAGAAAACACCGACATGATGCGTTCCCATATTACGCACATCAACCGTTTTGAGTCCGCCGACTCCACCATAATCTTTAATTTGAGTTCCAGCAAAATAACGAAGCGCATCGGCAACATTATGAGCAGCCAGATTTTCGAGCAGAACGCCCGAAAGACTTTGCACAGGAATCACTTCCTGATAGGGTTTTCCTTTTAAAATTACTTCTTTTAAAACCCGCGAACTATCAGTCACTGCTTGAGAATGAAGCAAAAAAGGAACTAGTACTAAAAAAACAGAAAATAAAGTTTTCTTCAAATTACACATCACGATTGTATTAAATAAACTTTTCGTAATGCTTTAATTGCAAAAACATAGAAACAGGCCCGCTATCCTAAATAGCAGGTCAATATCTTGTCATCAACTTCATACCACGAAAGTTTTAAACTATGTGATCGTGGCAGGTCTCCTGACTTATTCCATCTTTAAACGGCCTTCTCATCCGAAACAACGAACAATGGCATTAGTACTGTTTAAAGACTTATATAGAACTTACAGTAGCGGGTCTGTTCAGGATTTGCACCTGATTCCCTTTTAACTGCTTTTTCTGAATTGAAAAAACAGACCAAAATCAGGCGCAAATATATAACGCAGGCATGGTGTCTGCAAATTAGAAGTCGATTTTTTAATTTTTAATCATGATTTACCATTTGTCGAAAAAGCATTAATTCTCCTTTATCGTTTCTTTTCCAAACGTTTATGCTTTTTCCTTTTACATTTCCGTGATTCGTTCCATCGCGCCAACCGACATTATAAAAACCAAATTCTATAATCGCTTTTTTTGCCACAATAACACCAGAAGTTTGAATCGAAATTTGTTCAATCTTCAACGTTCCTGGTTTTTCATGTTCTGTAAAATAAGCTGTAATGTCTTTTTCACCAGAAAGAATTGGCATGTAATAAGTTAAATACATGGCATCAGGCATAAACATTTTGGCGTGTTCTGCTCCCATTCTATTTTGAACCAAATTCTTGATAGAAGCATTCTTTTCTATTACTTCTGAAATTAATTTGTCTGAAGAAGTAAACCCTTTTGTTGGAACAACGTGAGAATCATCAATTTCGGGAATAAATCGATCATCAAAATAACTATTTGCTCCCCAAATTTCTGCTGCGATTGTCATTTTGTTTTTAACAGCTTTCTTCCACACAACCATATATTTTCCAGAATAGACATACGGTTTTAAGTCTTTTAAGTGCAGATTTTCAGTAAAATTCCCGATTTCTAAAACATAATCTCCAAAATCCTGTAGCTCAAAAATGGTCTTTTCATAAGAATTGACTTTTGCCTGAGTTAGCCATTGCTCATAAAACCCTGCAATTGCCTTCTTTCCTACTCTTTGTCTGCTGTGTTCGGGCATAAGCACAGATTGGTCTGTATAAGATTTCGAGACTGCATTCTTATTATTTTCAACCAAAGCAACTGCAAAAGCAGCATTGTAATTCTCAATCTGTTTACGAATGCTTGCATCTGTTTTATTTTCTTGCGAAAAAACACTAATTGTCAAAAAAAGAAAGATTAAACCCAACTTGATCATACCACATTTATTTGAATTACAAAACAAATATACAACATTGATATTCAGAGTTTTAAAAAAGATAAAATGCAATCAAAAATAACTTTAATGAAAGCTTCTTTTTGTTAAAGAAGATCAAAATAGAAAGTTAATTTTTAGAAAAATAACGCCATTTAAGACAATAATTAGTTTGATAAAATGTTTATATATAAAAGATTATGATGCATCTAATCTTTACATAAAACCTTCAAGATTAATATTTATAAAAAAATGAAAAAAATATTTGTGATAATTGCCTTTGTTTCTTTTTCACTGCACGGTTTTGCTCAGGAAATTGATAAAAAATTCAAACCTATTCCGGCAAAAAATGCTGCAAAAAAAGAAGTTGTTCCGCCAAAAGAAGAAGCGCCTAAAGAAAATCCGCCTGCACCAATCGAGAAACCTGCACCACTACAGGTTAATCCAGACGAGTTATTTAAAAACACCAACCTTTATAAGCCAGAAGCCAATGTTGAAGGTATTTTTTATAGAAGAAATCAGTTTTTAGGAAATATCAACACCACTTCTGCTACTTCTACGATTATGTATCGTGATGCTGCTTTTGTTGATGGAGATAAAGTAAGAGTATATTTAAATGATAAAGTAATTGAACCTGAAGTTTTCTTGAATGGTGATTTTAAAAGCGTGAAAATAAACTTGGAAAAAGGAATCAACAAAATTGATATTGAAGCCTTAAACGAAGGTTTTGCTTCTCCAAACACTGCCGAGTTTAAAGTTTATGACGATAAAGGTCAGGTGATTTCGTCAAGCGAATGGAATGTTGGTACTGGCTATAAAGCTGTAATTGTATTGGTTAAAGAATAAAAGATTGCCAACAGAAATCATTTAAAATCATAAAAAACACTTAAAACTGCTGGTCTCGGCAGTTTTTTGTTGTATATATGTAGTTAACTACGTAGTTTTGTACCTATATTTAATTCATAGCAAAATGCACATTCAGCCTATACAAAATAAGTACGAAAATGAAATCGTAGATTTGATTTTAAACATTCAGCAAAAAGAATTTAATGTTCCTGTTACACTAGAAGATCAGCCCGATTTATTAGACATTGAGAACTTTTATTATAAACCCGGCGGCATTTTTCTTGGGGCATTTATTGATGATAAATTGGTTGGAACTATTGCTTTAGTAAAATTCAATTCTGAAGCTGGAGCCATTAGAAAAATGTTCGTGAGAAAAGAATTTAGAGGCAAAGAATTTCAAATCGCACAGCAATTATTAGAACAACTAATTGCTTATAGCAAAGAAAAAGGAATTAAAGACTTATATTTAGGAACAGTTACGCTTTTGCAAGCGGCTTTACGTTTTTACGAAAAAAATCATTTTGTCACGATTCCAAAAGAAACGCTTCCAATAGATTTTCCGTTAATGCGACCTGACAATGTTTTTTGCCATTTAAAACTAAATTAATAAAAATGAACAATATAATTGACGAAATTGGGATATTAGCCATATCAACGCGATTGCAGCGCCTGAGCGAGCAATTACGCAAAGAAGGCGCTTTAATTTACAAGTCGTTTGATATAGATTTTGAACCGAAATGGTTTCCTGTAATTTATACGCTACACATCAAAGAAATGTTGAGCGTGGTCGAAATTGCAAACGAAATTGGCTATAGCCATCCGTCAACTATTAGTTTATTGAAAGAATTAGAAAAACAGAAACTCATCAGTTCTAAAAAAGATAAATTGGACGAACGTAAAAGATTGATTGTACTAACCGCAAAAGGAAAAGAACTTGTGGTGAAAATGAAACCGGTTTGGAAGGTGATGAAAAAGGCGCTAAATGAAATCACAGATAACCAAAACAATCTCTTGAAAGCGATTGAAGAAACGGAACAAAATTTAATTCGTAAAGGTTTTCTCCAAAGAGCTTCAGAATTAAAAACTGAGACTGAAAATTAACCCCTATTCCTTACCTGTAATCTTTTTTCTGTGATTGTGTCCCCATTTTGCCAAAGAATCGATTACTTCTTTTAATGAATGTCCGTATTCAGTTAATTGATACTCAACAGTTATGGGTTGTGTATTTAAGACCGTTCTGGTAACTAATTGATTTTCTTCAAGGTTTTTTAATTCTCTGCTCAGCATTTTTCCTGAAATCCCTTCGACTTCACGCAATAAATCGGTAAATCGCAAGGTATTAAAACAAAGAGAGGCTATGATAGAGATTTTCCATCTTCCGTTTAAAATATACATGGCATCATGTACCGCCATAATATGTTGTGTGCATTTTTTAGGATCGTGTTCTACTTCTTTTAGCATGTTTTATTGTTAAGTTACCTCGATGTTACAGTTACTTTTGGTAATTGGATGACAAAAATACACTTAAAGTGTTTACATTTGAATACAATTTTAATTTATAAAATAATATGGCCTTAATAGATGCACTAAAGTGGCGTTATGCTACAAAAAAAATGAACGGACAAGCAGTTCCGCAAGAAAAAGTAGATTATATTCTTGAAGCAGCAAAGTTAGCTCCATCATCTTCTGGACTACAGCCTTACAAGATTTTTGTTGTTACAAACAAAGATTTAAAAGAAAAACTTAAAGCAGTAAGTTTTGACCAAAGTCAAGTTACAGATGCTTCTCACGTTTTGGTCTGGGCTGCTTGGGACGGTTACAACTTAGAGAGAATTTCTGCTGTATTTGACAGAACAATTGCCGAAAGAGGAATTCCTGCTGACGCAATGGATGAGTACAAACAAAGACTTTGGGGAATGTACGAGCCTCTTGGACAAGAATGGCACGCTCACCACGCAGCAAAACAAGCTTACATCTCGTTTGGTGTTGCCATCGCTGCAGCTGCAGAACAAGAAGTAGATGCGACTCCAATGGAAGGTTTTATTCCTTCTGAAGTAGATAAACTTTTAGGTTTGAACGAACTTGGACTAAAAAGCGTTTTGGTTTTACCTCTAGGATATAGAGATCATGAAAATGACTGGTTGGTAAACATGAAAAAAGTAAGAACTCCGCAAGAAGATTTTATAACAGAAATCAAGTAAAATATTATTTTTTGCTTTTGAAAAATGCTTTTGAAATTGCGTAAAGTCGCTTTTTCAGAAGCATTTTTCGTTTAACCATTTCATTTTCAAATCCAAACCAAGTTCGATTTAAAAAAACAGAAAAATTATTTTTTTTGAGCTCTGTTATTTTTTTATTATTTGCAAAAAATAGGTACGGAATACGGATAATTAAATAATATTGTATACCTAATTTTGCTTTATCCAAAACAATTCATTCTAATTAAATTCTAAAAACGTATGTCTGATTTTTTAACGCAATTTGGGGAAGACCTAAAAAAGAACGTACCTGGTTTTATTGCCGTTTCTGTTGCTGAAATCGCAAGCGGCATGTCATATTATTCACAGTCTGCAGTTGCAGATTTTGATCCAGAATTGGCATCTGCCTATAACCTTGAAGTAGTTAAAGCAAAAATGAACGCTATTAAAGCTTTAAACTTAGGCGGTCAGGTTATTGACAATATCATGATTACATTAAGTTCTCAAATTCACATTATCGACGTTTCTGATAATCAAGATTACTTTATTTATCTGGCTGTAGACTCGACAAAAGCTAATTTGGGTATGACAAAATCTATCCTTAATAAGTACAAAAAAGAAATTGTAGCTAAACTATAACACAATTTTGCCCCATTGTAAAAAGGAATATTCCAGACTAGGAGTATTCCTTTTTTTTATTTCTAATTTGTTCCTCATTTCTTTAAAATATTTTATATTTCCAAAAACAAATAAAGAATTGCATACATGGAACTACGCGCTTATTTTGAAAAATATTCTGATGAAGCAACCTGTATTGAAGAGCTTAAAAACAAACGTTTGGAAAATGGGCTTTTATGCAGAAAATGCGGGCATAATGTCCATTCTTTTCGTCAGAATGATTTAAAATTTCAATGCCGTAAATGTGGCAGCAGGATCAGTTTGAGATCTGGAACTGTAATGGAAAACTCCAACCTCCCGATTCGTTATTGGATGATTTGCATCGAATTGATGACGCTTTCCCACAGAAGAATATCCATACTTAAAATTCAATATCTGCTGGGACATAAAAGATATGAACCGATCTGGTTGATGGTGCAGAAAATCCGTTTGGTTATGAAAATTAGAGACGAAAAATACCGATTGAGAGCGTATTCTGAATTTGATCCTGAGTTTCTTCAGAAAATTGACAAACTTGCAGTGCAGAAGAAAGTAAAAAATGAGGAGATTTGAGAGATGATTAAGACAAAAGAAGCAAGAGGAAAGACTTAAGAAGCGAGAAGAAAGACAAAAGAAGCAAGAAGAAAGAAGCAAGAAGAAAGAAGAAAGAAGAAAGAAGCAAGAGGAAAGACTTAAGAAGCGAGAAGAAAGATCTAAATCTTGAGATTTGAGATGTGAACTTTACAAATAAAAAAGCCACAGATTATTGGAATTAAAATGATTTAAAATCTGTAATAATCCTGTAATCTGTGGCTTTAACAATATTGATACAGAGGAACTTTGCACGAGGCTTCCCCAAAAACCTCGTGACGCTCAACTAGACAAATCTGAATTATTAATGCTAGATGTCATCGTATAATTTACCATTTACCATTAACAACTCACAATCATAAACTTATTTCTTCTTGTTTTTCTTAGCTTTAGCTCTTTTCGCTTTGTTTTTAGCGATTTTTTTTGCTTTTGCTTTATCCTTTGCTTTTTTAGCTTTGGCTTTCTTTTTTGCTTGCGCTTTTAGTTTTGCTTTTTTCGCTTTAGCTTTCTTCTTGTCTTTCGCTTTTTCTTTTTTCTTAGCTACTTTTTTCTTCTCTTTCTTCTCTTTTTCTTTCATCTTTTTATTCTTTTTTGATTTCGATTTTTCTTGGTTTTCATCAGATGTTTCTTCTGTAGTTTCAGATACCGCTTCTTCTCCTAATTCACTTTCTTGAGATGTCGCTGCAGTTTCTTCTACAATTGATACCTCTTTTTCTATTACTTTTTTAGGAGCTCTTTTTGTTTTTGGCTTAGATTCTGGAGTATCTACAGCCGATTCTGTTTCTGAAACTGAAGCTTCTTGCTGTCCGTTTTCTTCGCTTGAGATAACTGGAGCAGCTTCTACCTCCTGATCGATTTCATTAGTAAGCACTTCTTTTGTCATTATTCTGTTAATTTTAAGAAATTGATTAAATTTATTTTGGATTAAACTAATTTTTAATGTTATTAAATCATTAAATTAACATCAAAAAATAATAAACAAAGATAAATTGAAAAAGGTATTCGCCAATGTTAAGTTTTTCATTGTTAAAAAAAATCATCATTATCTACTTAAAAACCAACAACTTACCCAATGTTAAGTTTTTTATTGCCTTTTTTACACAATTCAAAACCTCCTTACAAGCTTTATAAAGCTGTTCTGATTTTAAAAAAAGGATTAACAAATTGTATAATTTCGCTTTAAATTTGATAAAATGATTAACGATTTAGAATACAAATCCATTAAAGCCGGCCAAATTCTTTCTGATTTTGTGGATAGTTTTTGGTGCATGGAGAATAAATCCCGTGAAACATTAGAAACAATTGGCCTTCCTGACGGACGAATTGATCTTTCATTAATAAAAACTACTGAAACTCCATTTCAAATTAGACTTCTAGGCTTAGGAACGCAGCAATATGAAAAAGGAAAAATTCCCGCCAATAGTCTAACTTTTGTAATTAGTTTTAAACTTCCTGCTGTCGAGTATGTTTTTCGCGATAGCATTGCATCAATTCTAAACTCAGGAGAACTGCTTCCAAATGATTTTTGGGATTTTAACGAAAATGATTTACAAGATTTTGAATTGTTTTGCCAAAAAGCTTCTTCAAAAATAGAATCTTTAGCAGTAAAGAAAATCGATACTCGGAAACAAAAACTATTCAGACTTATATATGAAAGCAACGGTGACAAGACTGTAAAAGAGTTATCGGAACAATCCAATTGGAGCAGCCGCCAAATAAACCGTTATTTTAATCAGCGCTTTGGCCTTTCGTTAAAAACCTATTGTTCCATTCTTCGCTTTCGCGCTTCATTAGAACATATTGCAAAAGGAAAGCTTTTTCCAGAGGAGAATTTTTCAGACCAAACGCATTTCATTAAAGACATCAAGAAAATATCGGGTTCACTGCCCAAAACACTTTTTCAAAATAAAAACGACCGATTTATACTATTATCAGCTCTTTCGTCTCAATAATTTTGCAACATAGATTTTAAACACAAAGCTATGTTACTAGAAAATAAACAGGTTGCCATTATTGGCGGCGGAATGGGCGGTTTAATACTTGCTCGTCTTTTGCAGCTTCAAAATATAAAGGTAAAAGTTTACGAAAGAGACCTCAACTCAAAAGTTCGCGTGCAGGGCTCTCCCTTAGATTTACATGAAGATTCCGGTTTAATTGCTATGGAAAAAGCAAATTTATTGAACGAATTCTACAAAAACATTCGCCCGAATGCCAGTAAGGCTCGAATTGTGAATCAGAATTTTGAATTGAAATTTGATGAGCATACTATTCAGAAAACTGCTTCTAAAAAAATTGCAAACGCAAATCAGGATTCACTGCAAGATATTTCAAAACCTCGTCCAGAAATAGATCGTTCTGAGCTTAGAGCCATTTTATTAAATTCCCTTTTAGCAGAAACCATCGTTTGGAACAGCCAATTTCTTTCTATGGAAAAGGAAAAGGAAGGCTGGCGATTGTTTTTTAAAAATGAGACAAGCGCTTATGCCGATTTGGTAATTGGCGCAGATGGAGCATCTTCTAAAATCCGTTCTTATTTAAGCGATCAAAAACCTCTTTATTCTGGCATTACCATGATTGAAGGTACAATTTATAACGCCAAAGAAAATGCTCCTAAGCTTTTTGAGTTTTCAAATGGAGGAAAAGTGCTTGCTATAGGAAACGAACAAAATATTATGTACGGCACAAAAGGAGATGGCTCATTAATGTTTCTTCTAAGCAGTAAAATTCCTGAAAACTGGATTACAGAAAATGATTTAGATTTTAAAGACAATCAGAAGATTTTTGATTGGTTTATCGCATTCTATCCTAACTGGAGTCCTGAATGGCACGAACTTTTTTTGAGCAAAGAATTGCATTTTATACCGCGTCCGCAATTTTATTTCCCTCAGAATCAATCTTGGGAAACGCAAGATAACCTAACTATTATTGGAGATGCTGCACATAGAATGCCTCCTTTTGCTGGAAAAGGTGCTAATCTGGCAATGCTTGATGCTGTTGAATTAGCCGATTTTCTAACCAATAATCAGTCTTCCGATTTAAAAACTGCTATTTCTTTTTTTGAGAAACAAATGCTTGCCAGAGCTGCAGCAGCTTTAGAAAACACTTTAAAAAACGGCGAACAACTGCATGCTTCAAATGCTTTAGAAAAACTGCTTTCCCTATTTAGCAAGTCTGTTTAATCTTAATTGTTTTATTTCAATTACTTACATTTTTTATTTAAATTTACAAATACCTAAAAAGCGTTGTCTAAGTATTTATACACCTACTATAAGTTTCACTAAACAAATTTATACCATGAGGCATTTTCTACTCCTACTCTTTTTTGCTGCTTTCACTTATTCTTCTTTCGGACAAAAAATAGCAGATTCTGTTCCGAAAAAAACAAAAGACAAAAAAATTGAACTGAGAGTAATGCCTTATTTAAGCTATAATCGAAATCTCGATTTTATGTTTGGCGCCATCCCCATGATGATGTATAAATTAAACGAAGCCGATACCATTTCACCAAAATCCTTGTCTGGAATGTCGGCCATTTACACCACTAACAAATCTTATTTTGTAGCTCTTTTTAATAAATGGTATTTAAATAAAGACAAATGGCGTTTGAAACTTTTCTTTTTTACGGGAAATCAAAATTCGCAATTTTATGTTGACGATATCGACCAGCCCGATTTTTATGATTACGGAACCAAAACTACTGTATTAAGCGTGGGCGGACAACGTAAAATTGTCGGAAAGTTTTACGGAGGTCTTTCTTATACTTTTGCTCATTATGACACTACATACGAAGACAACATTTCTCCTTCTTCGGTTTCTCACAGTAATGCAATCGTTGTGAATTTATTGTATGATACTAGAGATGCTGTTTATTATCCAACCAAAGGATATAAAATTAGATTGGATTGGTCTACGTATCCTAAATTTATGGATAATGATTTAGCCTCTAACCGAATTTCTTTTCAAGCCAACAAATATATCCCAAATCGAGAAGGCAAAGATGTTATTGCTGCACGTTTTTATGGCAAATTCGGTCTCGGAAATGTTGCTTTTGAACAGCAAAGCACGATTGGCGGAACAGACATTCGAGGTTATTCTGAAGGAAGATATAGAGGTTCCGGCTTAATGGACATTCAAGGAGAATACCGCTACAACTTTGCCAAAAAAATGGGTTTAGTAGGATTTTTTGGTGTTGCAACCATTTACGGTTCTGACACTCCAAGTTTTGATTGGAAAATGTATCCTGGAGGCGGCGTGGGATATCGATACAATCCTTTCAAAAAATCAAAATTCAACGTCGGCCTAGACGGTGCAGTCGGTAAAGGCGATTGGGGCGTCTATTTTAGAATTGGCGAAGCATTTTAGAAAATTTTAAAAAGCTCTAAATCAAATAGATTTAGAGCTTTTTTTATTGTTGCAACATAGGTTTTCTTGTTTCATATTATAATATGCAACATCGAAAAAAAAATTCCTTTACCATCTTTCTTTAAATTTGAATATCCCAGATTTTTTAACCTACCAATTCCGAATTAATGCTTAAAACAATTTATTAATGTAAGGTGGTTATTATTCCTTGTGCTACCTTTTTATCCCAATTGCTTATGGCACAATCTTACTTTTCTAGTAGAATTTACACTTTAACTAAAAAACTGGTTTTTTCCACACTTTTAATCTTACTTGCCACTTTTCAAACCAATGCGCAGAACTGTAGTGTAAATGCCGGAGTATTGAATATAACTATTTGTGCAACTGACGCTTTAGTTTTAGAGGGAAACAGTCCGACACCCATTAGTGGCACTGTACATTGGACTCAAATTTCTGGTCCGGCAGTGACTATTACTTCCCCAACAAGTCCAAGCACAACGGTTTCAGGTTATACTGGAGGAAATACCTATATTTTTAGATATAGCGCAACTTGTAGCGACGGAATCGTATCCTATCAAGACAAAGTAGTCAATGTAAAACCCATAACGAGAGCCAATGCAGGTGCAAATATTGCAAGCTGTCCTAATAATAACGGAACATTGGCTATAATTGGGAATACACCACAAAATACTGGCGAAACAGGCTACTGGGAAATTGTCGGTGCTAACAATGCCGGCGTTGTAATTAATTTTCCAACATTGGCTACCTCAACAATCACACTCCCAGAAACAAGCTGTGGTGTCACTACACTCCAATGGGTTATTGAAGGGCCGGAATTTGCGCCAGGACAGCGCTGCCGAACGACTTCACAAATTACAGTAACCAATTATGGAGGTGCAAAACCTGTTTCTGCTGGTCCAGATCAAACTTTAAGCAATTGTTATACAACTACTCAATCGACTAATCTAAGCGGTAGCTATGGTGGTTGCGGACTTAACGGGCAAAATGGACAATGGACATTTGTTTCGGGACCTAATACACCAACAATTGGCAGTGCCAATTCCAATACTACAAGCGTATCCAATTTAGTTCAGGGAACTTATACTTTTAGATGGACGGTAACGGGGCCTTGCGCATCGGGCAACGATACGGTTGTTATTAATGTTCCAGCGGCAACTCAGGACGTTACACAATTGCCAGGCGGAGACGAAAATATATTCTTTTGTGACAACACTATCAATCAAGTAACTCTTGTAGCGCAAACACCTTTATATGCAGGAGAAACAGTAGCCTGGTCTCAAGTTTCTGGTGGCGCAGGTGCTGTTATTGTTTCGCCAACAAACCCAACAACTTTAGTTACTAATATTTCGTCTGCGGGCGCTCCTTATAGATTTCGTTACACACTTACCAATAACAACACAGGTTGTGTTTTTACTAAAGACTATATTGTACAGTATAACGGTCCCACTAGAACTATTGTAGCAAACAACGGAAATGATATTGTGGGAAGCTGTAATGCAACTGTATTTACAATCCCACTCGCGGTTACAGGAACAGGTTCCAACCAATACCGAATTGTCAGCGGTCCTGTCCTCTCTCCTTTAGGCCCTTTCCCTACCGCTTTACAGAATGTTGGAAATTCGCTGACTTTAACTCTGACGGCGCCTGGAGATTATACAGTCGAATTTATTCGAAAACAAACTGGAGCCTTAACCGTAGAATGCGATTATGGTTTTGACACCATAAATATTTTGGTTTCGGGAGATCCCACCCCATCAAATGCTGGCACAGATGTCAGCCTGCCTTGTGGTGATACTACTACGGTTTTGTCCGGCGTAACCACCGATGATGGATTGCATTTTTGGAGTCAGCTTAGCGGTCCGAACACGGCTGTAATAGCAGACAATTTTGCGATTGACACTCCCGTGAGTAATCTTATTTCAGGCACATATGTTTTTCAATATATTACGAAAGGCGGTGGTGCTACTTGTGGATTTTCAGTTGCAACGGTCAATGTTTATGTCTCAGACAGCTCGATAACCGATGTTGATGCGGGTACCGATCAAGTGGTATGCGCGGGCTCGCAAGTTCCCCTTACTGCCGTACAACCTGAAGCTGGCGAAATAGGAACATGGAGCCAGATTTCAGGCCCCGACCCTATTACTTTTTCTAATGTAAACGATCCTAATGCCATTGCAAGCGGTTTTATCTCGCAGGTTTCAACTTATGAATTGCAATGGACAGTCTCTTATTCTCATCCAGGCCCCTCCTGTGGCGGGTCTGTTTCTGATACCGTAATCATTAATACAAACAATAGCGAAGCTCCTACCACATCAGATGCAGGTCCAAATGCATGTTATACCTCTGGAACAACAACTTTTAATCTTAGCGGAAATAGCCCGTCACCACTAGAGTACGGTATCTGGACCGTAACACCCTCAACTGGAGTCGTTTTCGCCAATGATAGTGATCCAAATACAATGGTAACAGTTCCTGGAAATGGAACTTATGTTTTTACATGGTCGATTACTTCACGATTAAGAGCCTGTCTTCCTAGCCAGAGCAGCGTATCTGTTACTGTCGCAGAAACTCCGCCTGCCGCTAATGCAGGTCCCGATCAAGAAGTTTGTGGCAATACACTAATAATGGCAGCAACCCAAAGCGGAGGTGCTATTGGAACGTGGACTCGAATTTCGGGGGCTGGAAATTATTTTATAAGCGACATTCACGATCCTAACGCCGTTTTCACTTTTACTTACAGCGGTTACTACATTTTCAGATGGACTGTTGACGCTAATATTTGCGGTCAGGCTTTTGATGATATCAATCTTACGATAGGGATTCCTCCCAATCAGGCAGCCGCAGGTCCAGATCAAAACGTCTGTAACAGTAACAGTGTGACTATGTCTGGAAATACATATGACAGTTTCTTTGAATTAGGACAATGGTCTGTTCTCACTGGCTCTCCTAACCAGCCCTTAATAGTTAATCCATCCGATCCGAATACAGCGATTACTGGTCTTATTGCTGGAACTTATACTTTCAGATGGACTATAACGGCCAAAAGTATTTTCTTATGTCCTGGAAGTTTTGATGATGTTGTTGTTGTTGTCGATCCGCGTGCAGATGCAGGACCTGATCAAACCCATTGTGACGTTACTAGTGTACTGCTTACAGCAGGCGAAAACTCAGTTGGAACTTGGACGCTTGAGAGTACAACTGGAGACCCAGCTGATGTCATAATTACGCAGTCTCCGTCAAACAATTATATTGCAAATGCAACCGTTGTTCCTGGAAATAGTTATGTTTTCACCTTTACTACTAGTACAAATACATTTCCCAACGGGGGCAGCTGTCCAGGAAATTCAGATTCTGTAAATGTTACTATTTATAATGGCGCTAGCCAGCAGCCAGATGCTGGTCCAGATCAGACTTTATGTATTGATGATGTGAATGCAAGAACTACAATGTCCGGTAGTGCTCCTCCTAGTGATGTAACATCGTCTGAATGGCGATTTGTTTATCAGCCATCGGGAAGCGTAGCTGTTATTGATAACCCCACAGATCCGTTAACATCTGTTTCGAATTTAACCGTTCCTGGCCTCTATATTCTTGAATGGGTATATCAAAGCAACAATTGCCGATCTTTATCTGATATAATAAGAATAGAGATGAATGCCCCTCCCAGTCCAGCAAATGCAGGACCTGACGATGCTATAGCCTGTCAGACGACCTATAAAACTGCAGCCGTTCCTCCTGCTGTTGGAATAGGAACATGGACGTTCGTTACGCAACCTCCTGGAGGTAATGCCGTAATTGACAATCCAAATAGTCCTGTTACTACTTTATCCAACATCAATGAATTAGGTACTTATGTTTTAAGATGGACAGTTACTAATGGCTCATTTGCCAGTCCTTCATTATGCGCACCTACGTCAGATGATGTGGCAATTACTTTTAATGATGTACCTCCTTCTGTTGCCAATGCAGGACCAGATCAAGAACTGTGTAACTTACAAACCGCCACCATGAATGCTGTAACCGTTACATCTGGTGTAGGTACATGGACACAGGTTTCTGGTCCAAATACAGCTCGTATTGGATCACCAAATCTTCCCAACTCCTTAATGCTTGACCTAATACCAGGTGTTTACGAATTTAAATGGACTGTTACTACCGCTGCTTCAACTAGCTGTATTTCTGAAGATACTGTCCTTGTCACTGTATATGCTCAACCTTCAACGGCCGATGCAGGACCCGATCAAACCGTACCTCAATTTTCTGCTATTAATATGAATGCGGTAGCTCCAACAATTGGAACAGGAAGCTGGACACAAGTTTCTGGACCTAGCACAATAGGCTTTACCAATCCTTCAAGTCCAACTACAGCAGTAACCGGAACTGTTTCTGGCGTTTATGTACTTCAATGGAATGTGGCAAATGGAACTTGCCCTGTTTCATCGGATACAATGAGACTAACCATACTTGCTGTTGCGGATTTAGAATTATCCAAAACAGTGACACCTACAACAGGAAGTGCTGGCGATATTGTTACTTTTAATATCAGTGTATTTAACAATAACGCGCAAGGAGGATCTGTAGCTGCTACAAATGTACAGGTTAAAGATTATATTCCGACTGGATTTGCCATAGTGCCAGGTTCTGTAGTTTCAGGAGGACAATATAATGTTGGTGATAATACCATTATATGGACCATTCCTTCTATTCCAAATGGATCTATTCTTACTTTAACCTACCAAGCGACAATTTTAGCCACCGGATCGTATGTGAATATCGCCGAAATTACCCATTCAGATCAATATGATCCTGATAGCACGCCAAACAATCAAAATCCTGCGGAAGACGATCAAGATACCGCTACAGTTGTTCTTGATGTTGCCGACTTGTCTCTTAGAAAAACGGTTTCACCGACTACGGTAAGCATAAACGACAATGTTATCTTTACCATTTCTGTTACCAACAGCGGCCCAAATAACGCAACAGGAATTACCGTTTCTGAACATTTACCATCAGGCTATACTTATGTGAGTGACAATGGTGGAGGAAAATACGACAAAACCACTGGAATATGGAATGTTGGAAACCTAAATAATGGAAATACCATTACACTCCAAATAACAGCAAAAGTAAATGTGGCAGCGCCAGCCAATTATCTAAATGTAGCTGAAATACAAACTGCCAAACAATTTGACCCTGATAGTACACCAGGAAACGGACTGCAAGAAGACGACATGAGCAGTGCAACAGTTACTTTAAAACAAGCCGATTTAGAATTGACAAAAACGGTTTCTCCTACAACTGCCGCTGCAGGAGACCAAGTGCTATTTACAGTGCATCTTCTTAATAATGGACCAGGAAATGCGACGGGCGTTGCCGTTCAAGATGCTATTCCTGAAGGATATACAATTGTTCCAGGATCGGTATCCAATGCTGGATTTTATAATGTTGCAAATGGACACCTAACTTGGTCAAATTTGACCTTACCAATTAGCGGCACATTAGATTTAACATTTAGAGCAACTGTAAATCCAGTAGGCCCCTATCTAAATACTGCTCAAGTTACCGCCAGCGACCTTCTTGATCCAGACAGTACACCAAACAATGACGATGGTAACCAAAGTGAAGATGACGAAGATAATGCCACTATAACTTTTATAGGTCCAACAGCTGACCTTGAATTAACCAAAGAAGTCGTAACAGGTAATACAAGCCCTGTAATAGGCAGTCAAGTTTCATTCAGACTGATTATTACAAACAAAGGACCAAATAATCCTTCAGGAGTTTTAATTAAAGATCTTTTGCCTTCTGGATATGAGTTTGTAAATTATAGTACCACAGATGGAATTTATGATGCCACAACAGGGATTTGGGATATTGCCTCTATAGATTCTGGAGCTACGGAAACACTTATCATAGATGCAAATGTGCTCCCAACTGGAGATTATAAAAACATTGCTGAAGTTATTGCCAGCAGTCTTCCAGATCCTGACAGTACGCCTAACAATGATGATGGAGATCAAAGCGAAGACGATGAAGATAGCGTTATCCTAACGCCAATTCAGCCCGTCGCAGACCTATCGTTAACCAAAACAGTCAGCAATACTACGCCTTTGGTAGGTTCTTTAGTGACCTTTCAGATTATAACCACCAACAGCGGGCCTCAAAATGCATCGCAAGTAGAAGTAAAAGATCTATTGCCTTCAGGTTACACCTACTTAAATTTTAATTCTACAAGTGGAACTTATGACCCTATAACAGGTATTTGGTCATTGGATATTTTAGAAAATAGCGAATCTGAAACATTACAGATAAATGCTTCTGTAAACGCTTCTGGTGATTATACGAATATTGCCGAAGTAGTAAATAGTAGTCTTCCTGATCCAGATTCGACTCCAAACAATGGTGATCCAGCAGAGGATGATTACGGAACTGCAACTACAACTCCTATACAGCGATCGTCAGATTTATCAATAACCAAAACTGTAAACAATGCAGCTCCTGTGGTGGGAACTATTGTTACTTTTGAAATTATTATTACCAATAATGGTCCTCAAGATAATACTGGAATCAAAGTCAAAGATATCCTGCCTTCTGGTTATACACATAACGGATTTACGGTTACAACAGGAACTTACGATCCAACAACAGGAGAATGGGTAATAGGGAGTTTATTAAATGGTAACTCCGAAACTTTACAGATTGTTGCCACAGTAAATGCTTCTGGAGATTATACTAATATTACCGAAGTGATATCGGCCGATCTTCCTGATCCGAACTCTACGCCTAACAACGGAGTTCCAACTGAAAATGATTATGCTTCAGTTAGCACCACCCCAATTCCGCAAACTTCTGATTTATCATTAACCAAATCCGTAAATAACCCAACGCCAATTGTAGGTTCTCAGGTTGTTTTTGAAGTTACATTAACCAATAATGGCCCTAATGATAATACAGGAATTCAAATTACAGACGTACTACCGTCAGGATATACTTTCACAGGGGTTACTACCTCAAAAGGAAGTTACGATCCTGCCACCGGTTTATGGACTGTTGGTAATTTAATAAGCGGCAACCTAGAAACTCTTGAAATTTTAGCAACCGTCAACGCTACAGGAGATTACCTAAATGTGGCAGAAGTAACGGCAGCCGACCTTCCTGACCCAAACTCTACGCCAAATAATGGAGTGCCAACAGAAAATGATTACGCAACAGCCAATACAACACCAATACAGCAATCTTCTGACCTTTCATTAACCAAAACAGTAAACAATACGACACCTTTGGTGGGTTCTCTTATCAATTTTAAAGTTGTCGTTACCAATAATGGGCCGAATGATAATACGGGTATTGAAATTACAGATGTATTGCCTTCTGGATATTCTTTTGTTTCCTTTACCACTTCCAAAGGAACTTTTAATCCAGCAACAGGAATATGGACTATTGGGAATTTATTAACGGCAAATTCAGAAACCCTTCAAATTTTTGCTACTGTAAATGGTACTGGAGACTATACAAATGTTGCCGAAGTAAGCGCAAGTGATGTTTTTGACCCTAATTCGACTCCTAATAATGGAGTACCGACAGAAAATGATTATGCAGCGGTCACTACTACTCCAATACCGCAATCTTCTGATCTTTCTTTAACCAAAACGGTAAATAATGCTGTGCCTTTGGTGGGAGCTGTAGTTAATTTTGAAATTATCGTTACAAATAATGGTCCTAATGACAATACTGGAATCCAGATAACAGACTTATTACCTTCTGGATATACTTTTGCGTCGTTTACTACATCAAAAGGAACTTATGACCCTACTACAGGACTATGGACAATAGGCGATTTATCAAATTCAAACTCAGAAACATTACAAATTGCAGCAACCGTAAACGCAACAGGTGATTATACAAATGTTGTAGAAGTTACAGCTGCTGCGGTTCCTGATCCAGATTCAACACCAAATAATGGTGATGCAACGGAAGACGATTACGCTTCTGTTTCTACAGCTCCAATTGCGTTATCATCAGATCTTTCGTTAACCAAAACGGTAGATAATGCGACACCTTTGGTAGGAGCTGCAGTGAATTTTACAATTGTACTTACCAATAATGGTCCAAATGACAATACTGGAATTACAGTAACCGATCTGCTTCCTTCAGGATATACTTTCAGCTCGTTTACCACTTCAAAAGGAACTTTTGATGCTGCAACAGGTATTTGGACAATAGGCAATTTATTAAGTGCAAATTCAGAAACTTTACAGATTTCTGCTATCGTAAATGCTACTGGAAATTATTTGAATGTAGCAGAAGTAACAGCTGCGGATCTGCCTGATCCAAATTCTACTCCAAGCAATGCAGTACCAACAGAAAACGACTATGCCTCTGTTTCTACAGCTCCAATCGCGTTATCATCAGATCTTTCGTTAACCAAAACCGTAGATAATGCGACGCCTTTGGTAGGTTCTGTAGTAAATTTCACAATCGTGCTTACCAATAATGGTCCAAATGACAATACTGGAATTGCAATAACCGATCTGCTTCCTTCAGGATATACTTTCAGCTCGTTTACCACATCAAAAGGAACTTATGATGCTGCAACGGGTATTTGGACAATAGGTAATTTATTGAGTGCAAATTCAGAAACTTTACAGATTTCTGCAATTGTAAATGCTACTGGAAATTACACTAATATTGCCGAAGTGACAGCTGCTGCCCTTCCCGATCCAAATTCTACTCCAAACAATGGAGTACCGACCGAGAACGATTATGGATCAGCAACAACAGTTCCGAATCCATTGTCTGCTGATTTATCATTAACCAAAACCGTAAATAATGCAACTCCTCTTGTTGGCTCACAAGTTATCTTTGAGCTTATTGTAACCAATAATGGCCCGCAGAATACAACTGGAGTACAAGTAACAGATTTATTGCCGAATGGATACACTTTTAGCAGCTACACATCAACCAAAGGCACTTACAACAGTACAAGCGGAAGATGGAATATTGGCTCTGTTTTAAACGGAGATATACACATATTGCAAATAACCGCAGTTGTAAATCCTTCAGGTAACTATCAAAATAGTGCCGAAGTTACCGCAAGTGCTGTTCCTGATCCTAACTCGACTCCTGGAAACGGAATCGCTACAGAAAATGATTACGCAACTGTAACGACATTCCCAACAGGATTAGCAGCAGATTTATCATTAACCAAAACGGTAAATAGAACCAATACCTTAATTGGCACTCCCGTAACTTTTGAAATTATTATAACCAATAGTGGCCCACAGAATACTAGTGGTGTAGAAGTTACAGATTTGCTTCCATCAGGTTACACCTACAGTAGCTTTACTGCAACAAAAGGAACTTATAATAATACGACCGGAAAATGGACAATTGGTTCACTTGCAAATGGAGATTCTCAGACCTTGCAACTTACAGCAATTGTAAATGCTACTGGAAATTATGCAAATATTGCTGAAGTTACAGCAAGCAGTTTACCAGATCCAGATTCCACTCCAAATAATGGAGTTGCAGCCGAAGACGATTATGCTACTGCCGCAACTACTCCAGTTTCTGCCGTTGCAGATTTATCTTTATCTAAAACCGTTGTTGGCAGTAATTTAAGTCCGGTATTTGGCGCAACCATAACATTCTTAATCAAAGTTGATAATGCTGGCCCACAAACCGCAACAGGAGTCGAAGTAAAAGATTTGCTTCCGAGCGGTTACAATTTTACCGTTTATAGTTCGACTGCTGGAGTTTATGATGAGCTAACTGGAATTTGGAAAGTAGGAATTATTCCAAGTGGAGATTCAGAGTCATTGCTTATTGGCGCTACGGTTAAAAATAATGGCGTTTACAACAATGTCGCAGAAGTGTATCATTCAAATGAATTTGATCCAGATTCAACACCAAATAATGGTGTCGTTGGCGAAGATGATATGAGTTCTGTCAATGTCACTCCTATCAATACCGTTGCCGATTTATCTTTAGAAAAAAGAGTAGTCAACGACAATTTAACACCAGCTATTGGCTCTGAAATAACATTTGCCATAACGGTGCGCAACGCAGGGCCAAATATTGCCAGTGGTGTCATGGTAAAAGATCTTCTGCCATCTGGTTTTACTTATATTTTCTATAATGCTTCATCTGGAACTTATAATCCTACTACAGGAGAATGGCTCCCAGGAATCATTCTTCCAGGAAACAGCCATACATTATTGGTAAATGCATTGGTAAAAGCACCTACAGGGGTGGCAAACGAATATATAAATAGTGCCGAAGTCATGACTGCAGATCAGTCAGATCCTGATAGTACGCCTGGAAATTCTGTTACTACAGAGGATGATTATGACAGCATTGAAGTAACACCAATAGTATCGCAAGCCGATTTATCTCTAAAGAAAGAAACGCTTACAGGCAATCTTAACCATAACATTGGCAGTACTGTGATATTTGAAATTACGGTTACCAATGATGGCCCAGCTAACACTTCAGGAGTAGTCGTAAGAGATGTTCTTCCTGCCGGATTTGCTTATTCTACTTATACTGCAACCAACGGAATCTATAATAACCTTACCGGAATTTGGACTGTAGGCGCTGTAAACAATGGAGCTACTCAAACGCTTCAAATATATGCAGTGGTCAAAAAACCATCTGGACAGTCGGGAGAATATACGAATACAGCTGAAATTATTGCCAGTAATCTTCCTGATCCTGATTCAACACCAAATAATAACAATCCAACTGAGGATGATCAGGACAGTATTACCATCAATATAAATATTGCCGATTTAAGTCTTGAGAAAACGGTAAGCAATAAGAATCCAAATGTAAATGAAGTAGTAACCTTTATCCTTCAAATAGGAAATGAAGGTCCAGCTGAAGCTACAGGCGTTGCCATAGAAGATATTATTCCGTTAGGATATAAAAATATCTCCAACATTACCAATGGCGGAATTTTTAGTCTGAATGCCATCAAATGGATTGATCTGAAAGTTCCTGTCGGAGGTCTTACACTGACTTATAATGCTACCATAGCCAATCCGCTTGGACTTGAACAGGTCGATTATATTAATATTGCACAAGTAACTGCAAGCGATCAATTTGATCCTGACAGTACGCCAAATAATGATAATGGAGATCAAAGTGAAGACGACGAAGATTCTGAATCTGTTGCTATTCCTACCACCGATATCGCCATTCGTAAAGAGGTCGATAAAACGGAAGTGCCAATGTATTCTCAAGTAATATTTACTATTACAGCTGAAAATGTTGGCAATCTTGCGGCTACCAACGTTGAAATTCAAGATTTACTTCCGAAAGGATATTCATTTGTAAGCGCAAAAACTTCTTCTGGAACCTACAATGCCGGCACAGGAATCTGGGCAGTTCAATCTATTGCAAAAGGCACTGCGCAAACACTGGAGATTACGGTTAAAGTAGTTGATTTTAAAGATTATTTAAATACGGCACATTTAGCAAAATTAGATCAAATCGATTCGAACTCGAACAACAATCAGGCTAGTGCGACGGTTTCTCCAAATTGTTTGAAAATTTACAATGAATTTTCTCCTAATGATGACGGGCAAAACGATTATTTCTACATAGATTGCATCGATCAATATCCTGATAACCAGCTAGAAATATTCAATCGTTGGGGTAATTTGGTCTACTATAAGAAAGGCTACAACAATACTTGGGACGGTAAAGAAGAAAACTCTTCAAAAACGCTTCCAGAAGGCACCTATTTCTATATTCTTGATTTGGGAGATGGATCTAAAAAAACCTCGGGCTGGCTTTATCTCAAATAGTACCGTAAGCGAGTTTCGAAAAGAATAAGATTAACCAAAATAAATTGGCTATGATTAAAAATATAAAAAAGGTTTTCACGATAATAAGCATACTTTCTGTATATGCCGCCACTGCACAACAAGATCCGCAGTATACTCAATATATGTATAATACACTTACCGTCAATTCAGCTTATGCAGGTTCCCTTGGACACTTGGCCATAACGGGAATATACCGCACGCAGTGGGTTGGCCTAGAAGGTGCACCAGATACACAGAGTTTTTCATTAGATACACCAATCGCTAAAAATCTAGGTTTAGGAATCTCTATAATTAACGACGAAATCGGACCTTCTGAAGAACAATATTTAGATGCCAATTTCTCCTATACCATTCAATCGGGTCAAACGCACAAACTCTCTTTTGGAATAAAAGGCGGTGGACGCGTTATCAATATCGATTGGTCTAAAGGAAGTTTTAAAGATCCTGATGTGCAATTTCGCGAAAACATCAACAATAAATTTCTGCCTGTTGTGGGAGCTGGACTTTATTGGCATGGAGAAAGAGATTACATCGGGATTTCGATCCCTAATTTCATGACAAAAGAACGTTATACTTACGATGATATCAGCGAGAATCTTGTCAATCAAAGGATTCACTTGTACCTTATTGGTGGAATTGTTTTTGACCTTTCGGCTCATACCAAATTTAAACCCGCAGTTTTAGTCAAATACGTTGCTGGCGCTCCTTTAATTGGAGATATTTCAGCCAATTTCATGTTCAATAATGCTTTAACTCTTGGAGTTTCGTATCGTACTTCAGATTCTGTCAGCGCATTGGCAGGAATACAAATTTCGCCAATGCTAATGGTAGGTTACGCATATGATTACACCACTACAGAACTGCAGAACTACAATAGCGGAACGCATGAAATTATGCTTCGTTTTGAGCTGGTTTCCCGCAAAAAAGGACTTAAATCACCAAGATTCTTTTAATACAATAGTCTATGAAAAGAACAATTACTATACTCGTATTATTGGTTATTCAGACGATTTACTCGCAAACCAAAAACAAAACAGCCGATGCTCTTTTCGACAAAATGTATTATGTCGAGGCGGCAAAAATGTATGAACTTTCAATAAAAAATGGCGACCCTTCTAGAGAAATGCTGCAGCGTCTCGGCGATTCTTATTATTTCAATACCCAAATGGAAGATGCTAGCAAATGGTATGGAAAACTAGTAGCCGATTATCCTAATGAAGTCCCATCAGAATATTTGTTTCGATATGCGCAGTCTTTACAGGGAATTCAGAATTATGAATTAGCTAAAAAATGGATGAAAAGCTTTGCTTCAAAACAAAAAGCAACCGACCTAAGAGCTCAGAATTTTTCACTTAAAAACATAACGCTAGAAGACATTGAAAACATAAAACCATCTTTTGAGCTGGAAAATCTAGAAATTAACACCGCGTATTCTGATTTTGGTCCAATGTTTTACAAAGGCGATCTGGTTTATTCCACCACTTCTGATTCTTCATATTTCAAAACCGACAAATACGGTTGGAATGATCAGCCTTATTTGAGCATGCAACTAGGAAAAATTAACGAAACAGGATCTAATGTTTCTTCTAAGCAACGATTTGCGAAAGAAATCTCAACCAGCTTTCATGAAGCCTGTATTGCCTTTTCGCCCGACGAGAAAACCATTTATTTTACCCGAAACAATTACAATGGCAAACTCAAAAGAGATAGCAAAGGCATTAATAATTTAAAAATATATACTGCAACAGCTGTAGAAAACGGAAATGGAACTGTACAATGGAAAGATGTTAAAGAAGTGCCATTTAACAGCGATAATTATTCCGTTGGGCACCCTTCAGTGAGCAAAGACGGCAAAAAGCTTTATTTCGTTTCGGATATGCCAGGAACTATTGGTTCCAATGATATTTTTGTGGTTGATATTCTAGGCGAAAACCAATATTCGAACCCTAAAAATTTGGGCGAAAAGATCAATACTACGGGACGCGAAATGTTTCCCTTTATAACTGATCAAGCACTTTATTTTGCTTCTGACGGATTCTTAGGTCTTGGCGGATTAGATGTTTTTGAAAGCAGAATAAGTGATGGTGCTTTTGGCGAACCCGCCAACCTCGGCGCTCCATTAAACAGCAATATGGATGATTTTGCCTTTATCGTAAACGAAAAAACCAACAGAGGTTTTGTAAGCTCGAATAGAAAAACAGGAAAAGGCGACGATGATATTTATTCTTTTGAACGTACCTGTAACCAATCGATAAACGGTTATGTTTTTGATGCTATTTCTAATAATAAAATTGCAGGCGCTGTAGTAGCTCTTAAAAATCAAAATGGCGAAAAAATAGCAGAAACTGTCTCGCAAGTTGATGGAAAATATGAATTTGCTAAAACTTTAAACTGCAATACTTCTTATAAAGTCGAAGTTACTAAAGACAATTACAACACTAACAGCAAATCAATTATAACGCCTAATAGCTCCGGAAGAACAGAAGTTCCTGTGGGGCTGGATCCAGCTTTGATTGCCCGCGAAAATGGCGTTTTAAAAATCAAAATTGGAATTATTTTCTTTGATTTGGACAAATCCGACATTCGCTATGATGCTGCAATAGAATTAAATAAAGTCGTTCTCTTAATGCACCAGTACAACACCGTTGTAATTAAAATCGAATCACATACCGACTCTAGAGCAGACGACCAATACAACTTAGAACTCTCTGACCGAAGAGCCAAAGCAACCAGAGATTATCTCATTTCTCAAGGCGTCGCTCCAGAACGAATCGAAAGCGCGATTGGTTATGGAGAAACGCAATTAATAAACAATTGCTCCAACGGAGTTCCCTGCACAGAAGCCCAACATCAAATCAATCGCCGAAGCGAATTCATCATCACCAAAATGTAAAATAAAAAAGCGTCCAGAACAATCTAGGACGCTTTTCTTTTTATCTATAATCTCAGTAAGTCTTGCACAAAATCTTGCTTCTTTCATCTTACATTACGCAAAAAGTCTTTCATCTTTCTTCTTGCTTCTTTCTTCTTGCTTCTTTCTTCTTGCTTCTTTCTTCTTGCTTCTTTTTTCTCGCTTCTTTTTTCTCGCTTCTTTCTTCTTTCTCCTAATTTATCACTGAAGCTTCACACAAAGCCATTCCCCTTTCATAATCAATCTATCTTCATCAAAAGCTTCCCCAGATTGTTTGATTATTTTCTCGCTTGTACGAATGTTTTTTACGACAAATTTAACCAGTTTATTAAATTCTACACCTCCAAAAAACTCGACATTATCCAAACTTACCAAGCCAAAAACGCCATCTGCAATACCTAAAAGCTTTATTCCTGCACCTCCACATTGTGCCATCGCTTCGATCAAAATAGTTCCTGGAACAAAATTAAAATCTGGAAAACTTCCTTGAAGCCAAGCATCTTTATCTGTAAATGTCTTTAAACCAATGATTGTATCTGTGGTATAAGAGATAATTTCATCGACAAAAAGAAAGGGTGCGCGATGCGGAATTAAGTCTTCTATTTTTTTAGTCATAATTCTGTAATTTGCACCAATGTACGAATCTGATGCGAAATAACCAACGTTTTAAATTATATCTCTGTTAATAGTTGTCAAACTTTCTTATTTAAAAAATTCTTTTTCAACAGCTTCCTGAATATCTTCTTTAATAAATTCCCAAATGTATATTCTTAATTTATAGTCAAAGTTTGATTTTTAATTGCCTCCAGCTTTAGCTGGAGGTACCGTAGATGCAGAAAAAGGCTTTAGCCAAAACTTATGCATTTGGCTAAAGCCTTTTTTAGACTTATTTGTTTTTCCTTCAGCTAAAGCTGAAGGCAATTCATTTTTATTAGCACAGAGAGTACCAAAGCATCTCTTTTTCCACTTTCAACTCTAAAATCAATACGTTTTAGTCTTGCAGCAAGATAAAACTCTTAGCATCTGCTTTGATTTTATTTCCTTCAAAATCAATATCAATAATTCCAGCTTTTCGCGGCGAAACATTGTTATTGTCATAATGCGTGTGTAGTACATATTTCATTTTTCCTTTTTTATCATAAAAAACATCGCCATGTCCTACTCCATTGATTCCAACATCCTTACGGCTTATTATAGGACTCTCAGCAGCTTTTTCCCAAGGTCCAAGCGGACTTTTAGCTGTTGCATAACCTACCGCATAATCCGGATTTCTAAAATCGTTTGCCGAATAAATCATGTAATATAAACCGTCGTGTTTTAAAACCGTTGGCCCTTCTGTAACAGGCCAAGGCACATTTTGCGTATTTTCCCAAGGAAGAACGCCAGAAATGCATTCTTTCAATGTTTCCTCTTTAATGCCAGAAAGATCATCTTTCAGCTCCGCAACAAAAATTCTGTTCCCTTCAGTCAAACGCACGTAATAAAGGTATTTTTTGCCATTCTGATCAACAAAAACAAACGGATCGATCTGTTTACCCAAATTAAACATTGGAGTCTTAGAATCGTTTTTAAATGGCCCTAACGGACTATCACTTGTTGCAATGGCGATATTCTCATCGGCAGTGTAAATGATTTGGTATTTACCATTAAACTTAAAAATCTGAGGCGCCCAAAAACCTTTCGTTCCAAAAGCATCTCCTTTTTTTAAAGCCAAACCATTTTGTGCTCCAACTGGACCTTTCCATTTTTTTAAATCAGTCGAAGTGTAGACTTGAAAGCCTTCTCCGTTAGTAAAATTTCCGGTTGTTGTGCCGTACAAATAATAAACTCCGTTTTCCGAAAAAATCGTTGGATCGGCAAGCATAATTGGTTTGCCTTCTGAAGCCGTTTTTTGAGCTTCTTTTTGAGGCTGAGCACAGCAAATTGCTATTAAAAACAAACTTAGAAGGCTACAATATTTCTTAATTTTCATTATTAAACTTTTTATTTAATCAAATATTATTTTATCACTAAAAATCAAATAGTTAAAAATACAGTATAGACAAACTCTATAGCTAAAATTTAGATTTTTTTAAGTAAAAACATCTAAATTTTAGCTATCAAAAAATGCTTTTCGATTTCAATTTTAAAACACTTTTCTATCGTTAAATTCCATCTCGTTTTAAATCATTTTGAAACCGAAAACTTATACAATGAAACCGTATGATACTTCTCTCCCGCTTTTAAGGTTATTTGTGGAAATTTTGGCTGATTTGGAGCATCTGGAAAGTGTTGTGTTTCTAATGCGAAAGCTGTTCTAAAATCATCCTTAACACCTGATTTAAAGGTGTTTTTGCTTTGCATAAAATTTCCACTATAAAACTGTAGTCCAGGTTCTTCGGTATAAATATCTAAAGCAATACCTGAAACATCTCCTTTTATAGTTGCTGCATGAACAAAACTGTCTTTTTTATCGGTATTCAGCACATAATTATGGTCGTAACCTTTCCCAAATTTCAACTGTTCGTCTTTCGTTTCGATTCTTTCTCCAATGGTGTGTTTTGAAGTGAAATCGAATGGTGTATTTTTAACCGATTTTAATTCTCCAGTCGGAATTAAACCTTCATCAACTGGTGTAAATTTGTCTCCGTAAATCTGTAATTCATGGTTCAAAATCGTTCCGCTTCCTTCTCCATTCAAATTGAAAAAAGCATGATTCGTTAGATTTACAATTGTCGTTTTATCAGTTGTCGCTTCGTATTCCATTTTCACTGTTTGATCTTCGGCAAGCGTATAAGTGACTTTTACATTGAGCTTTCCGGGAAAACCTTGTTCGCCATCTGGAGAAGTATAAGTAAAAACCAAAGTCTTAGAGTCTGGTTTTTCAACATTCCAAACTACGTCTTGAAAACCTTTTACACCGCCATGCAAAGCATTCTTCCCATTGTTCAACGGAATCGTATATTGCTGTCCTTCAAGCGTAAACCTGCCTAACGCAACTCTGTTGCCAACTCTTCCGATTGTCGCTCCAAAGTAAGGTTCTGTCGAATTTTTAAAGCCTTTTACACTGTTCATTCCGACCACAACATCGGTCTGTTTTCCGTTTTTATCGGCTACCCATAAACCTACTAATCGCCCGCCATAATTGGTAAAAGCAGCTTTTATGCCTTTATTTTCAATCCAATACAAACTGACTTTTTTGCCATCGATTATTGTATTGAAATTTTTAGCCTCTAAATTCGTTTTCAGGGAATCTGATAGAATTTCAGCACTTTCTTTTGAAACTGCATTGTCTTTTTTGCTGTCTTTACAATTGAATTGAAAAAGTACAAGCAACAAAACTGCAGTAATTTGAAGATTTTTCATTTTTTATGTCATTACGAGGAACGAAGCAATCTATCCTCTGATTAATTAATTTGAAGGAATTGCCAATTGAGTTCCCTCGCTTACCGGCTCTCCCAAAACTGGAAATCCGTTAGCATCCCAATTGATTTTCTGCATTCTCGGAGATCTTTTATTGCCACAACCCTCTCCTGGATTTGAATTGGCATGGTATAAAATCCAATCTTCTTTTCCATCAGGCGATTTAAAAAAAGAATTATGCCCTGGAGCGTACACTTTATTTTTCTCTGATTGCTTGAAAATCGGTTGTGGAGTTTTCTCCCAAGCCGAAGCATCTAGCAGATTATCTCCGCCTTTAAACTTCAATAATCCTAAAGCATAGAAATCAGTCCAACAGCCGCTGGCAGAAAAAACAATGAAGATTTTACCATTTCTTTCCAAAAACTGAGGCCCCTCATTCACATTGACTTGCGGCGGATTTACCTCATCATGCAATGCTCCATGCGTTTCCCAAGCGTGTGTTGGTGCAGAAATCATCACACGATCTCCGTCAATTTCTAGCGGATTTTTCATTTTGGCAATGTAAATGTTCTGCTGTCCGTTGGTATCACCTTCCCAACCGGCCCAAATCATGTACAATTGCTTCTTGTATTCAAAAACATTTCCGTCAATCGCCCATTTGTCTGTTTTAGCAGCAATTTTGCCTTTAAACTCAAAATTTCCCTTAAACGGATCTGAAGATTTATTTTCTAAAACATACATGCGGTGATTGTTGTTATCCCCATTGTCTGCCGCAAAATAACAGTACCATTTTCCGTTGATGATATGAAACTCAGGCGCCCAGATTTCAGCTGAATAGTTAGTATTCTTTGGTGGAGTCCAAATGACTTTGCTTTCTGCATTTTTAATATCAGAAAGATCTTTTGTTTTCCATAAAGTCAATTTATTGCCCAACGTATTGGTGTAGTAATAATAGCCTTTGTAATACGTACTGTAAGGATCTGCTCCCGATGGCAGGATTGGATTGGTGAAGGTTTTCTGCTGTGCAAAACTTAGAGTTGTAAACAGCAGAAGGATTAGGTGTTTTTTCATTTTATTGTTTTTTGGGCAAGTTTTTAAATTTCCTCTCGCAGATTTGGCAGATTTAGCTGATAAAAAAATCTGCATGATTTGCTAAATCTGCGAGAGAAAAAAAAACTTATTTCTGATTCAAGGCATTAATAACCTCAGTATTTATCTTGTGTACCGCTTTAAAATCCATTTTATCTACTTTTCTGTCGTACGTCATAAAACCGTTTACTTCGCCTTCAACATCTGTTGTCTGAGTATAGACCGCAGCCGAGAATCCCGTTTTAACGTATTTTCGAAGCATTTCCGCGTACTTTTTGTATTCGGCGGTAACTTCTGCCTCGTTTTTAAATTTGATGTAACCCCAGTTGTCATTTGCTCTCCACAAATGGCCTTCGAGTGGCAAACCAATTCCCCCATATTCTCCTAAAACCGTAACTCGTCTCGCGTCGTACAAATACATTTCTGGCCCTGGGTAATTATGCAAGTCTAAAATATCTCCTGTTTGGAAGTGATTTCCACCGCTTGCAGAGTTTGTCAAACGGCTCGGATCGTGGCTTTTTGTCCATTCTGTGATTTCTACGGTTTTGAATTGTCCCCAAGCTTCATTAAACGGAACCCAAACGACAATACTTGGATAGGAATACAAATGATCCATGATCTCTCTCCATTCTTTTCTGTAGATTTCTTCTGATTTTGGCGAACGCTGTAATTCCGTTCCTTCAAAGTATTTTCTATTTTGCCAAATCGGCTGATCGTCTCCGCTTGGCATATCTTGCCAAACCAAAATTCCCATTTGATCACAATACGTGTACCAACGCTCTGGCTCGACTTTTACATGCTTACGAATCATATTGAAACCTAATTCTTTCGTTTTAACGATATCGTATTTCAAAGCTTCATCGGTTGGTGCGGTGTACAATCCGTCTGGCCACCAGCCTTGATCTAAAGGTCCAAATTGGAAATAATCTTTGTTATTCAGCTGCATTCTCATAATGCCGTTTTCATCTCTTTTGGATGAAATTTTACGCATAGCGAAATAACTTTTCACCTCATCAACGACTTTATTTTTGCTGATTAAGCGAATTTTCGTCTGATACAAAAACGGATTTTCTGGCGACCATAATTTTGGCGCATTCAAAACAATATTATTGCTTTCGCCTACAACTGCCTTTTGTTTCGCAATTTCTTTTCCGTTATCTAAAACTGAAATTTCTATTACATCTCCAATTTCCGCTCCTTTTACGTCTGCTTGCATGCTAATAGTGCTATGATCGACATTTGGCGTTGTATGCAATGACATAATATTTTTAGCATTTACAGGTTCGATCCAAACGGTTTGCCAGATTCCTGTAACGGGAGTATACCAAATTCCTTCTGGATTTTTGACTTGTTTTCCTCTTGGCTGTGGCCCGTCATTTGACGGATCCCAAACTTTTACAACCAATTTCTGATTTCCTCCTTTTTTGATAAATGGTGTAATATCAAACGAAAATGGCGTATATCCGCCCGTATGCGAACCGACTTTTACATCGTTAATAAAAACTTCTGTTTTCCAATCGACAGCGCCAAAATGCAACAGAATGTTTTTGCCATTCCAACCCGATTCTATAGAAAAATTGGTTTCGTACCAAAGTTCATTTTTAGCACCTACTTCTTTCATTACGCCAGACAAACTAGATTCTGCCGCAAACGGAACTAAAATTTGCCCATCGTATTTTGCAGGCGCAGTTTTTCCGAATTCCTGAATACTATAACTCCATAAACCATTTAGATTTTTCCATTGTCCGCGCTCCATAATCGGACGCGGATATTCTGGCAAAGGCTTCTTCGGATCGACTTGCTCTGCCCATTTGGTTTTGATTTTATCGCCTTGCGGTTTCCATTGCCCGTTTGCTGCAAAGACAGAAAACAGGGCTAAAAAAAGGATGCTTTTTCTTTTCATGCTGTATATTTTTAGACATAATGAATGCCATGATGTTTTTCTAAATCAAAAATGAATTACCGGGCTCATCTCCACATAAGCCCGATAATTACTGAACTAAACTAACTTAACTAACCATTTTTTTGAATTATGAATTATGAGTTATAAATTATAAGTTAATTGCTGTATGTTATTTTTTACTGCAAAAAACACTCATAACTCATAATTCATAACTTATAACTTCTTCGTAAGTCCAAATTTCTTAACCAAACTGTCGTATTCTTTTTTAGAGATTGTAATCATACAGCCGTGGCGTACTTTTTCTGGGAGACTGTATTTGTCCCAATCGGAGAAGAAAGTGTAACCTGAGGCTTGAAACCAAGGTCCGTTTAGGTTATCTGCGATTGATAATCCGTACGAAACTCCTGGATATTGTTCGTAATACATGTACCATATTTTGTCGTCTGGAGAAGGAATTAGCATTGGGGCTTCTCTAAAGTTTGGACTGATAGATTGCTGGGGCAAAGAATAAGGTCCTAAAAGGGATTTTGATTTGGCAATTCGGATGGTTTTTCCTGTTGTCCAATACAAAGTTGGGTAGGTTTCGTCTTTAATTACGGCGTAGTAGGAATCGCCGACTTTACGAATAAAAACATCAATGGTTCCCATATCCCAATCGAATAAACGTTTTGGCGTTCCTTCGAAATTTTTCAAATCTTTAGACAAAACATACAACGTTCTTTGGCTTGCCCAATAGCGTTCGCCATCTTCTTTTGTTCCTTCCAAATGTGGTGTATGCCAAGTCATGATGAACTTTTGAGAAGGTTCATCATAATACAATTTTGGAGCGCCAATTCGCTGTAAAGCGTTTGAATAATCTGGCGTACTTTTCAAATCTGGCGTATAATCGGAATGTTTTTTCCAAGTAATCAAATCATCCGAAACCCAGATATTAATGCTTTTAGCATCATCTCCAGTATTTCCTGCGATGTAATATTTTCCGTCTGGTCCTTTGCAGATATCAGGATGTCCTTTATACTCTTCAAAAACTCGTTTTCCGTTGTTTAGATTTTCCCAATGAAGTCCGTCCAAACTAACCGAATAATACAATCTTCCGTAATCGTTGTGCGTCATGTGCGCAAAAAGATAGGCTTCGTTTTTAGGTTTTTCGTTTCCCTTTACCTGTCCAGGAGGATTGGGCTGCTGTGCATTCGCAGAAAAACCTACTAAAATTGTTGCTAGAAAAAATAAGTTCTTTAATGTTTTCATAAGCTCTTTTTTTTAAATGTGCCAATTAGTCAATTTGATAATTAGATAATTTTTAAAAATGCTTTAATTGACTAATTTTCTAAATTGTCCCATTTTCTCATTATCTAATTATCAAATTGACACATTATCTAATTCTTCTTATTCGCCTCAGCTGTCATCTTTTTGATTAAATCCGTTTCAGCTTTGATGTATGGCGTTCCATCTGTATGCAATACTTCGTGAAACCACACTTTTGGCTCTGCTGTGTAGGTTTTAGTCCAGCTATCCCAAGCGTATTTGGTTTGTGTTTTTCCGTCCACAAATCCCCAGTTGATCATACCAACATTGTACTTTCTGGCAATTGGAAGAAATCCTTCAAAAGTGCTTCCGTTTGGTCTTGCCATATATTCTGTACATAACAATGGTTTTCCGTAGCGTTGTAATTGTTTGATTACTTTCTCGAAATCCTGTGGTGTATTGTAATTGTGGAAAGAAACTATATCAGATTGTTCGATTTGCATTTTGTGCATAGGTTTCATTTTAGCCTCGTCGCTCCAATCTCCTACCCAAACCCCAGAAGTCAATGGCTGTGACGGATTGCTTTCTCTTGCCCAAACAAAAATGTCTTTTAAAAGAGGCAGAACTAAATCGGCTTTGTTTTTAATTTCTACTTTTTCATAAGATGGTCCCGTCATGTTATCTGGCTCATTCCAGAGATCCCAACCCAAAATACGCTTGTCATCTTTAAATTTCGCTACGGTTTCTTTTACGTATTTTTCCAAACGAGGATATTGTGTTTTATCCTGAAGTGCTTTTTGTCCTGGTGCTTGAACCCATCCAGAATTATGTGTATGCGGTTTTGGAGCACGTTGTTTTCCTAAAGCAGGAAACGGATCCCAGCAAGAATCAAACAAAACAAAAAGCGTTTTGATGTGGTGTTTGTCTGCAATTCCTAAAAAAGTGTCCATTCTTTTGTAAAGACCTTCAGCATCTTGCTGGTGCAACAAATCGTGCAGATAAACGCGCATTACATTCATGCCTAAACCTTCCGCCCAACCCAATTCCTGATCAATTCTTTTTGGATCAAAAGTAGCTGACTGCCACATCTCTAACTGATTTATAGCTGTGCTAGGAGAATAATTCGCCCCAACTAACCAAGGCTGTTCTGCGTACCATTTATTAGCCTGATCTTTTGTCCAGATTTCTCTTTTTTCTACAGAGGCGGTTTCGCTTTTCTTTTCTTCAGGATTACTTTTTTTATTGTTGCAGCTAAGCAATACGAGTCCTGCTAACATAAATGTCAGACACAATTTTACTTTCTTCATTTCAATTTTTATTTTTTGAACAATCGTTCTTTATGATAAGGGAACCAAACTTATGAGTCTGATTCCCTCAAAAAAATCAGTTTTAGCTCATTGGATGAAATTATTTTTAACACATAGAAACATAGCTTCTCTTTGCGCTTAAAGGCGTTTCACTTAGAATAATAAACATAGAGCTATGTGTTAAAGCTTGCTTTTTCTATAATCTTAAGCAGAAACAGTAAAAAACTATCCCGAAGTGTCGGGACTATGTGTTAAAAATTAAATTTTACTCAATTTCACCCCATGATCATTTTAATATCCAGAGTTCTGCTCTAGATTTGGATTATTATCTACATCACTTTGCGGAATTGGCATTCTATGATTTTTACCAACTGTGAAGTTTTTAAAATCAGAATCACGAAGCGCAATCTTGTCGACAGAAGCTTGAGAATTTAAGTCTCCCCAACGTTTCAAATCTTCCCAACGAACACTTTCTCCACATAATTCTAAAACTCTTTCCATTTTCAAACGTTCTAAAAACTTGTCGTGATCGTTTCCAATTTCAGGATGTACTGTTGCCAATGCATTCATGTTGGCACGAGTTCTTACCATATCTACATACTGATACGCTTCAGCTGTATTTCCTAATTCGTTTAAAACTTCTGCGTAGCGTAATAAAATATCCGCATAACGAACCAATCTGTAGTTTACTTGGCTGTAGTAATCTTCATTATTTCTGTAATAATCACGGCTTCCTTTTCTAAACCAAGCTTCATTATTGTTCCATTCCCAGTCTCTACCATAGGTTTTGTCTCCAAAATCAGCTAATAATTGAGGGTAGAATAAAGTCCATCTCAACCTTTCGTCTAGTTTTCCGTTTTTATTGTTTTCTTGTTTAAAAGCATCAACTAACCAAATACGTGCTTGTCCGTCTGACCATCCAATTCCTCTTGGTGCAAAAAATTGAGAGCGGTTGCTAGAAACTGCTGCATTCTGCGCTTCATCTGTTCCTCCTTTTCTTTGATCTCCAAACTGAATTTCAAAAACAGATTCTGCATTGTTTTCATTCACATCTGTAAAATTATCTCTATAATTGGCAACCAAACTATACTTCGCTCCTGCTCCAGAAATTAAAAATTCTAAAGCCGTTTTTGCTTCTGTCCATTTGTGCTGTTGCATATACACTTTCGCAAGAAAAGCTTTTGCAGCACCTTTATCTGGTCTTCCTAATTGATCAGCTGCCCAATCTCTTGGCAAATCTTCAAAAGCTTCGTTCAAATCTTTTTCAACTTGAGTCCAGATTTCATCTACCTTTTTCTGCTGTGGCAAATCTGCTGGTGTAGACGGATCTAAAACCAACGGAACATCTTCCCAAATTACAGCCGCATAATAGTAATGTAATGCTCTGAAGAATTTAGCTTGAGCAATGATTTTCTTTTTATCATCTTCATTCTGAAAAGTAATATCTGGAACATTAGCCAAAACCTGATTACATCTGAAAATCGCTTTGTAAGTGTCTCTCCAGGTTACGGCATTTCCTTCCCAAAAATTATAGTTGATGTAATTAAATCTTGTCCAATCGGCCAATTCTGTCCACGGACTCACGCTATAACCTTCATCCGAAGTCAGGTCTAAACGAAAATACATCCATCTTGCCCACAATCCGTCTTTATAAAACATGGCATAAATCGAGTTTACACCCGCTTGCGCATCACTCTCCGTTTTCCAGTATTGGTCTACTGTTATATCATTGGGGCTGTTCAAGTCCAATTCGTTCTCACAAGCTATAAAAACAAGACCTAGAAAAGCTGCTGTTATAATTATTATTTTTTTCATTACGCTGTTTTTTTAATTAAAAGCTAAATTCTACACCCAAAGAATAAGTCTTAAGATTTGGGAATGCACCATTATCTACACCTCTTTCAAAAATATTACTGTTTGTAAACTCTGGATCCAACCCTTGGTATTTAGTAATAGTAATAATGTTCTGTGCAGATAAGGTTAATCTTGCTCTCGAAATGCCAGAACCTTGCAACACATTTTGAGGAAAACTATATCCGAATCCGATGTATTTCAATCTGATGAAATTGCCGCTTTCTAAGAAACGGTCTGTGTCTCCTCTTGAATTTAAAGTTGAACCTTTTGTAACTCTAGGAAAATCAGTATTTGGATTTTCTGGTGTCCAAGGCTGTATGCCTCTTCTGTAGTTACTGTTGTCATCAAAACGATCTACAACACTTCTAAATCCGTCATATACCATTGCTCCGTTTGAAGCGATCCAGTTCATAGAAAAATCAAAACCTTTGTAATCAGCTCCAGCGTTGAAACCCATTTCAAATTCTGGCCACGGACTTCCTACAACAGCTTTATCTTCGTTTGTAATTTGTCCGTCTCCGTTATTGTCTTTAAAACGAATATCTCCCGGAACCGCATTTGGCATAATCACTTTTCCGTTAGCGTTTTTATAGTTGTCTATTTCCTGCTGATTTTGGAATAAGCCATCTGTCTCCAAAACATACCACATGCCTACTGGCATACCCGCTCTCGTAACTGTATTTCCAGAGTAATTTTCATTTTGTCCGTTACCTAAAGAAACCAGTTTGTTATTGATTTTGGTAAAGTTGACAGAAGCATTAAATGAGAAATCGTTGATTTTTTTACTGTACGCCAATTCTAACTCAAAACCTTTATTTTCTACCGTTGCAGCATTTGAAATTGGGTTTCCTCCGTCGTTTCCTGTAGTTAATAAAATTGGGAAACCAAACAATACATCTTCTGTACGAGCAATGAAATAATCAGCCGTTAAGCGTAAATCGTTGTTTAAAACCCCTAAATCCAATCCTATATTCGTTTGTTTTAATTTTTCCCAACGCAATTCTGCGTTTGATAATTTTACTTGAGCAGCAGAAGGATATAACGTTTGGTCTTTTCCTAAAACAATCTGCCCAAAATTGTTTACGAAACTTTTGTATTCATAATTTCCGATGTTTCCAGAACCTAATTCTCCGTAACTTGCTCTTAATTTTAAGTCTTTAATGAATTCTGATTTAAAGAAAGATTCGTTGTTAATTCTCCATCCTACAGAAACAGAAGGGAAATTGCCCCATTTGTTTGCATCACTAAATTTTGAAGATCCGTCACGTCTTAAAACAGCATTAAATAAATAACGGTTATCATAATTGTACTCTAACCTTCCTAAATACGATGTTAAAGCTGCTTCGTTTATGAAACCTCCCACAACTGGTGAATCTCCTTGATTTAAAACCTCATAATATTCTCCTGTTCCAGAATTCATCGGAAGATTTCTCTTTGTACCGTAAATTTGGTCGTAATTGTCTTTTTGGTAGGTTTGTCCGACTAAAAGCGTGATGTCATGTTTTCCAAATTCTTTTTTAAAAGTCAGCGTGTTTTCAAACAATAAAGTTTCTGATCTTCCTTTATTTTGGTCAGTTTGAGAAGGATCTTGCGGTTGGTTTAATGTCCAGCTTCCTTTTTTTCTCATGTATTTATATGAATCGAAACTTGTTTCATACCCGAAATTGAAACGGTATTTCAACCAAGGAACAAATTTCAATTCTGACCAAATATTTCCTCTAATTCTAAAGTTTTGATTGGTTACGTTAGAAAAATCAGCCAAAGCCAAAGGATTTGTACCAAAAGTATCGGCAACTCCTTGTTTTCCGTAACCGTATCCTCCTGGATTAGAAGCGTCGTAAAGCGGAATGGTTGGCGTCATTCTGTATACATCAATAATTGGATTTCCAGACATTTCATCTGTTTTAGAATTACTGATCGCTAAGTTTTCTCCAATACTAAAAATTCCTTTTGTACCGCTAGAATTCACACGGAATGAAATTCTGTCAAAATCGGTTCCAACAACCGTTCCTTCATTTCCAAAATAATTTCCAGACATAAAAAATGACGAATTTTCATTTCCTCCAGAAAAACTAGCATTATAATCCTGAATCATTCCTGTTCTAAAAACCGCATCTTGCCAATCGGTATCAACTGCCATATTCAGGTTTTGTCTCTGAAACCCAGCATTGTCATACGCCATATTATTATATTTGGCGAACTCTTCCGTTCCCATCAAATCGTAGCGAGGCATAACGGTGAAACTGCTTTTTGCTGAAACTTCAACTTGAAGCGGCCCTTTTTTACCTTTTTTTGTTGTAATAATGATTACACCATTTGCAGCTCTAGAACCGTAGATTGCTGCCGCAGAAGCGTCTTTTAAAACCTGAATCGATTCGATATCATTCGGATTAAAATCTCTGTTTGCAGAAGTCACTAAACCGTCGATTACGTATAAAGGGTTTGTATTTTGAAGATTTTTAAGACCACGAATCTCCACATTCGCTTCTTGTCCAGGGCGCCCGCCACCGCGAACTTTAACTCCGGTAACTAAACCTTGAAGTCCGTCTGCTACTGTGGTTACTTGTCTTTTCTGAATTTCATCAGGTTTAACTAAAGCAACGGCACCTGTAAGGTCTTTTTTCTGTTGCGATCCATAACCTACAACCACTATCTCGTCTAGTTTCATAGCATCTTCTGCCATGATAACATTTAGAGAAGTTTTGTTATTGATTGCCATTTCTACTGTTTTATAGCCTTGCGAACTAAAAACTAAGGTTTGGTTTCCTCCGGCTGCAATTTTATAGCTCCCGTCAAAATCGGTAACGGCACCATTTTGGGTTCCTTTTATCAAAACATTCGCAAAAGGAATGGCTTGTCCGTCTGCGGTAGTCACCTTTCCCGTCACAGTGATCTGTTGGGCAAAAGCGGACTGCAGTAATAAACTAAAGAAAACCAAGAGGTAATATCTCTTCGTTAAAAAGTGAGTAAACTTTGTTTTCATTGATTTTTGCATTTTAGATAGTTTTATTTCTTTTTGTGGTTTGGTTTAATGAAATATTGAATTATTTAATCATCCGGAATACGGACAAAAAAAGAACTAATATTCCTTTCTCTTAATAAAGTGTTCATTTTGTTTCAAAATTAGTAATGGTTGATTTTTTCAAACTTTATTTTATTGATAGTATATTTTAAACCTTAAAATTTTATCAATATCATTTATTTGATTTTTCAAAGTAGGCGCTTTTTATTCAAAATAAAATGCTTCATTTGTGTCAATATCTCTCTCAAATGATTCAAATTGTACTAAAAACAGCCCGTTTTCATTCAGCTGCAACATTTTGTAGAATATTGAGACGATTTGCAGAAAATTAGATTTTAGCTTAAAAAACAGGACCATGCGTAAATTCTTTCTTTTTTTATGTTGCAGCATTTTTTCGATACATTTTTCGAATGCGCAAGACTATTATTTTAAACATTTTCAGGTTGAAGAAGGACTTTCAAACAATACCGTTTTAACCTCAATACAAGATAATGACGGCTTTATGTGGTTTGGAACCAAAGATGGCTTAAACCGTTTTGATGGCTATCGTTTTAAAACGTATAGAAGTAATGGAGATCCAATTCATAGTTTAGGAAGCAATTATATTCAGTCACTTCATGAACATAATGGCACCATTTGGGTCGGAACCGATAAAGGTTTGTATCATTATGATAAAAAACTGGATCGTTTTACCATTTTGAACGAAGCTATAAACGATCGTATCAACGACATCAATCACGACCAAAAAGACAACATTTGGTTTGTTTCGGGCAACATTTTGTATAAGTATGCACCAAAAAAGCAGCAAACAACCACTTTTAATCCGAACAAATATTTCATTACAACTTCAATTACGAAAGATTATAAAGGCGAAATCTGGGCTTCTTCTTTAAACAAAATCTATCATTATTCTGAAGAAAACCTTTCTTTTGAAAATATTCCGTTAAATCCACCAGCCAATAAAGCTAATTTTAGAATCACGGTGATTTACGCCGTAGATCAGCAGAATATTGTAATTGGTACACAAGACAACGGCGTACTCCTATATAATAGAAAAGATAAAACGACAAGTGAACTGAAATTTGGCATTAAAGAGCCTGTTTTTGTCCGCCAGTTCAGAAAAAAAGGAAACGACGAACTTTGGATTGCGAGCGAATCTGGTGTTTATGTTTATAATTTGAGAACTAAAACGGCCGTAAACCTTAAAAAGAATTACAACGATCCGTATGCAATTTCAGACAATGCGGCCTACTCGATTACGATTGACAAAGAAAACGGAATTTGGATTGGAACTTATTTTGGCGGTATCAATTACCATCAGAAGCAATATACACAGTTTAAAAAGTATTTTCCACAGAACAATCAAAACTCTATTAGCGGAAGTGCAGTTAGAGAAATTCACAAAGACGATCAAGGCGATTTATGGATTGGAACAGAAGATGCGGGCGTAAATCGTTTTAATCCAAAAACGCAACAATTTACTTCTTACAATGTTTCGTATTACAATATTCATGCTTTGATGCCTAGAAAAGATAAAATATGGGTTGGAACTTTTGAGCATGGTTTGGATGTTTTGGATCGAAATTCGGGCAGAGTTCTCAAACATTATAGCGCCAATGACGGCAGAAGCGGACTGCACAGCAACTTTATTTTTTCTTTTTACGAAATGAAAAATGGCGACTTGATTGTCGTTACAACATCAGGGCTTTATCGCTATAATGAACAAGCAGATAATTTTGAAATCCTGAAATTCTTTCCTGAAACCTATCATTATACGAATGTGAAAGAAGACTCAGACGGGAATCTCTGGGCAGGAAGTTACCGCGACGGATTGCTGTTTTATAATCCGAAAACGAAGAAAAAAGAGGTTTTTACCTATGATTATAAAAATCCGAAAGGCATTACGAATAATACCATAAACACCATTTTTGAAGATTCTTCTAAAAACTTATGGGTTGCAACAGAAAACGGTTTAAATCTGGTCAACAGACAAAATCACACTTTTACCAAATTCACAACCAAAAACGGAATGCCGAGCAATGTTTTCTATTCAATTTTAGAAGATGATGCTAAAAATCTGTGGCTAACGACTTCTAAAGGTTTGGTGAAATTTGGCCCAGATCATAAGACCATTAAGATTTTCACCACAGCAAACGGATTGCTAAGCGATCAATTCAATTACAATTCGGCTTTTAAAGATGCAAACGGCGATATGTATTTTGGAAATTTGAACGGAATGATCAGTTTTAATCCGAAGCATTTTAGCAAAAACAAATACACGCCTTTTATTTACATTACCAATCTTCAGATTAACAATAAAGATATCGAGGTAAATAGCCCCGACTCGCCTATTACGCAATCTATTTCTTTTTTAGACGAATTGGAATTGAACAATAATCAATCTTCTTTCAATCTCGAATTTGCGTCTTTAAATTACACCGCGCCAGAATTGACTGAATATTGGTTTCAGTTGGAAAATGTAAACAACGATTGGGTTTATTTGGGAAGAAACAACAAAGTTTTCTTTACCGAACTGGCTCCTGGTGATTATGTTTTTAAAGTAAAATCCTTAAATAGTTTTGGGGTTTGGAGCAAAGAAGTAAAACTGAAAATTAGAATTCTTCCGCCGTGGTATGCAAGCATTTATGCTTATTTGCTGTATTTCGCATTGATTTGCGCTGGGTTTTACTACGTAATTCGTTATTCTCAAAATTTGACTCAGATTAAGAATAACCGCAAAATCAAGCATTTAAATGACGAAAAAGAGAAAGAAATCTATCAGGCTAAAATTGACTTCTTTACCAATGTAGCGCATGAAATTAGAACGCCTTTGACTTTGATTAAAGGTCCGCTGGAAAAACTTTTAGGAATGAAATACGAATCGGAAGAAGTGCCTCAGCATCTTTCGATTATGAAGAAAAATACTTCCCGTTTATTGAAACTAGTAAACGAATTGCTTGATTTCAGAAAATCGGAAATTGGCGGATTAAAACTGACTTTCGTCGAAGCGAATATTTCTTCGATGGTTCGAAATTTCCATTTGAGATTCAGCCAATTGATTGAAGAACGTGAACTTGAATTTGACTTGGAATTGGGTGAAAAAGACATTCATGCTTTTGTCGATAAAGAAGCTTTCAAGAAGATTCTGAGCAATTTGATTAATAATGCGATTAAATATTCAAACAAAAAAGTCTCTATTTCTCTTTTTAGAGATGAAAAGAAACTGACTTTGATTGTAAAAAATGACGGAAATGTGATTCCTATTCATTTAAAAGACAAGATTTTTGAACCGTTTTTTAGAGTTGATGACAGCAGCACGGCTTCTGGAACAGGAATTGGACTTTCGCTGGCGCATTCATTGGCGCAATTGCATAACGGAAGTTTAGATTTAGTTGAAGATCCAAATTACAACATTTTCGAATTGGTTTTTCCGTTGCATCAGGAAGAAGAATTTATGCTTTACGCTGATTCTGAAAAAGAACAGACAGAAAAAGAAACGCCAAAAGAACCAATTGAAATTAAAAACGAAAAAGCACAGATTTTGGTTGTAGAAGATAATGAAGATCTTTTGAGTTTTATCACAACAGAATTGGCTTCAACTTACGCTATTTTAAAAGCAGAAAATGGCGAAGAAGCATTAAAAATTATTCATAATGAAAATATTCAACTCGTAATTTCTGATGTAACAATGCCAATTATGGACGGAATTACAATGTGCAAAAAGATTAAAACAAATCTCGAAACGAGTCATATTCCGGTTATTTTATTGACCGCTAAAAGCTCTTTAAAATCACAAATCGACGGACTTGAAGTGGGTGCAGATGCTTATGTTGCAAAACCTTTTTCTATGGATTATTTAAAAGTTCAAGCCAATAATTTGATCGAAAACCGAAGACAAATCATGAATTATTATGCGAGTTCTCCGCTTTCGCACATTAAAAGCATTGCACACAATAAAACAGACGAAAAGTTCTTGAAAAAACTAGATGACGAAATCCTTAAAAACATTACAGATCAGGATTTAAGCGTAGAGTCTCTTGCCGAAATCATGAATATGAGCCGTTCGACTTTATACAGAAAAATTAAAGACATTACGAATTTGAGCCCAAACGAGTTAATAAATATCGTACGCCTCAAAAGAGCAGCCGAATTGTTATTGAATGAAAACTATAAAATGTACGAAATCGCAGAAATGGTAGGTTATAAATCGCAAACAAGTTTTGGGAGAAATTTCCAAAAACATTTTAATATGTCGCCGACAGATTACATCAACACAAACCGCTAATTAATTAGTCAATGTGTCAATTAGATAATAAATCAATTAGAAAATGTGCCAATTAGATAATTAGTCAATTCCTTTCATTATCTAATTATCTAATTGGCACATTTTCTAATTGACTCATTGGCACATTATCGAATTCCCAGCAATTGATAGAGTTCGTCTTTTTTATTTAAAGCCGCAGAAATAGTTTTTCCATCAATCAATTCAACTACATTTCCGTTTAAGCTTCTGACTGCTTCTAGATTCAGAATAAAAGAACGCTGAACGCGAAAGAACATTGGAAGTTTCAGCACTTCTTCCATGGATTTTAAAGTTCCGAGAGTGGTGTACGAAGCACCATTGATTACAAATTTCAAATAATCGCCTTGCGCTTCAACATATAGAATTTCATTCAGCAGAATCTTAATCAATTTTCCTTCCGATTTTATAAAAATTCGATCGGAATTGATTTGATGAACCGAAGTTGTTTTCTTTAACGAAAGATATTCTTTCGCGCGATTTACCGCTTTAAGGAAACGATCAAAACGGACGGGTTTTAAAAGATAATCTGCTGCGCCAGTGTCAAAACCTTCCAAAGCAAAATTGCGATGTGCTGTAATGAAAATAATAACTGGAGCGTTGGTAAGCGATTGCGCCAATTCTAAGCCATTGAATTTGGGCATTTCAATGTCGCTGAAAACAATGTCAACTTCATTTTCTTGCAGAAATAACAAGGCTTTAGACGCTTCTCCAAACGAAGCTTGCAAATCCAAAAACGGAATTTCGGCAATAAAAGATTCTATAATATCTCTTGCAATTGGTTCGTCGTCAACGACTATGCATTTTAGCTTTTCCATTATTTTCTTAAAACTATTTTTAAATCGACTTTAAACGAATTCTCCAGTCTTTTAATTTCTAATTCATATTGATCAGGATACAGCAATTCTAAGCGTTTGCGGGCGTTTTCTACTCCTATTCCGCTAAAACTAGAATCGTTTATTGCTTCTTCATAATCGTTTTCTAAACTAAACCAAAAAGTATTATTTTCACTTTTAATATCTAGTTTTATAAAGGCATTTTTGCTTTTTAAACCATATTTGAAAGCATTTTCTATGAAAGTAAAAGTCAAAAGCGGTGCAACAAAAAGTCCAGCGGTTTGTCCTTCAATCGTAACTTGAATGTTGGTTTCATCAGCATAACGCATTTTCTCTAAAGCGATATAATTTTTGATGAAATCCAATTCTTTCTCCAAACGAACAATTTCAGTATTCGATTCGTACAAAGTATAACTCATAATATCCGAAAGATTCAGGATTAATTCTGGAGCGAGATTGTCTTTTCGAACCGTCAATCCGTAAAGATTATTCAAAGTATTAAACAAAAAATGCGGATTCAACTGCGCTTTCAAAAAGTCTTTTTCAATTTGAATATTCTGAATTTCTAAAGCTGTTTTTTCTCTTTCAATCTGGAATTTCTTGTTGTACAATTTCGTAATTTCTACCAAGATTTTAGCAAAACAAAAAGGCGAAAGCAAAGAAATAATGATAATGGTCTGCGAAAGCATTCGTTTTGGAGAAACGGCTTCTAAAAACGTTTGTTCTGCACTCATTTTAATGACACCTTTTAATTCTCCAAAAGTAACTTCAAGACCTAAATTGTAATAAATCAATGAAATAAAATACGTTGCAGCCATCCAAACGAAAATGGAAATTGGAAAAAGCAATAATAACAATATTATAATTCTAGTTTTACTTCCTGAAAATATCTTTGGCAAAAAAAGATAAAACAGCATATAAAACACAATTATATTGACTAAAGACATTCTTATCGTCAACAAAACGGCATCAAAATAAACTAATTTATAACCAATTACATAACTTGCAAACAGTAAAAGAGAGAAACTTAACCACATGAAAATGTGCAATAAAACTCGATTTCTTTTGGTAAAGAATTGATCAAAATTTAGCGAAGCAATTTTATCTAAAAAATATCCCGAAGTTGATGCGGTATTTGGCATATAACTGAATTGTAAAGCAGTTTCAAATATAACTTTAATTTGGCAGGTTTTATAAAATTCTAATAACCGCATTGATCAAATTAATCGTGTTGTGCCCCAAAATAGAATAAATTAAATTTCCAGAAAATTTTCTCAAAAGACCAACACTAAATGAAGAGATTACCGTAAGATACACCATTGTCATAATATCAAATTTGAGATGCAAATCTTGATCTAAAACCGCGCCGTGAGAAACTCCAAAAAGAACTGTTACAATCACAAATGCCCAACCAAATTTGACTCCACGATAGTTCCATGTTGGTGTAAAAGCTTTTTCTAAAAGCCATAAAGAGATTCCTCTAAAGAGGATTTCTTCTGTTAATCCAGGCATTGTGGCTTGAAAGAGAAAGGTTTCTAAATCGAAGTTTCCTCCTTTTGGAAATAAAATCAATTTGAAGATAATATCGAAGAAAGTAAATCCGAAGAAAACCAATAATCCGAATTTTAGATTGCTTTTGGAATTGGTTTTAGAAGTAAATCCGATTTTAATTCTTTCTTCTTTTGAAACAGAAAATATGATAATCAATCCTAAAATTAAACTCAAGATTTTTCCCGCCCAATTGAATTTTAGATCTAAATCGATCCATTGTTTTCCTGAAGCCTGCAAAAATACATCGGCAAGAAAATATAAAATGAAAAATCCTAAATACTTCAGATTAGATTTTTCTGATTTGAAATGAGCAATAACAATTAGCGGAGAAATTAATAAGATCCAAAGAAGTGGCGTAAATAGTGACATAATTTTGATTTTTAAGGTTTTAATTTGAATCAAAAGTATAGGCATCACTTAAAATTTTCAAGCCAAGTCGGCAGAATGCAAACTTTCCTCCGTGAAAACGTGATTTTATCCGATAAGATAATTCGGCAATGTGCCAATTAGATAATGTGCCAATTAGATAATGTGCCAATTAGATAATGTGTCAATTAGATAATGAGGGCAATTGACTAATTATCTAATTGACACATTATCTAATTAATTCGGATCGTATAGCATTGCGGTACACAAACAGTTTTTACGTTCTTTGCTTAATAAAATAGGGCAATTGATACAGCTTTTGCAGTTTTCCCAAAACTCTTCGTCTTTTGGCAATTCAGAATACGTAACAGGCTCAAAACCGAGTTCGTGATTCATTTTCATAACGGCAAGACCTGTCGTAAGACTAAAAACGAGTGCTTTTGGATATTTTTTACGGCCAAGTTCGAAAATCTTTTTTTTAATTTTTTTGGCCAGTCCTGTGTGTCTAAACTCAGGTGCGACAATTAATCCAGAATTCGAAACGTATTTTCTGCTTTCCCACGAAGATATAAACGCAAAACCCGCCCATTTTCCATCAGGTGCAAATGCGATAACGGCTTCGCCCTCTTTTATCTTTTTTGCTAGCAATTCTGGAGGTCTGCCCGAGATTCCTGTTCCGCGGGCTTTGGCAGATAATAAGGTTTCTTCGCAGATTTGATTGAGATAAAGAATATGTTCCTCTTTTGTTTCTTCGATAATGAAATCAAAAGATTCAACAGCTTGTTTATTTAAAGAAAAAGCAGCTGCATCATATTTATACGCTAAGGTTTTCATGATCTGCTTAAGCTATTTTAGCAATCATCATTATAGTAATAAAAAGAACTACTGTAAATACCATTAGGTTCACGAATCGATCTTTGTTTCGTCTTGATTTACTTGAAGAATAGTTTTTTGTAATTTGTCTGCTTCTGCTTTTATTTGTTTTCATGTCTTTGAATGTTTTTATTAAAATTGGCTTCGATAAAATAACCTCTCTCATTAACAAACAAAAGACATGCCACTGCCACTTGTATTGTCTTAAACACTTATTTATTAAACAAATAACAAAAATTGAATTCTAATCAATTGAGAAAAGCGTATCAAAATGATAAGATGATTTTCAAAATGAGAAGAATTAAAACAAAAAAGCCCTAAATCGAAATTTAGAGCTTTCTGTAATATGTATTGACTTGAAAATTAGTCCCATTGATTGTTTTTAGAAACGGCAAATTTACCAGCTCCAGTAAAAAACAAGGCAAGAGCGCCAAAAAAGTACAATCCTAATAATTCTAAAGCATAACCTCCGTGCTCGCTAATAGAGAAAATTTCATTAGAATGCGCTGTTGCAACCGCTACTACACAAGTGATCGCCAAAAGAACCGCAGCAATTCTAGTTCTAAATCCTAATAAAATAGCAATTGGAGCTAAAACTTCACCAATGTAAACCGCATATCCAAATGCGCCCATGTTTTCTACTAAGAATGAAATTCCGTGAATCAATTTTGAAACACCATGAAAAAGCATTAAACCACCTGTACTAATACGCAATAGCAATAATCCAAGGTCTGTGTTTTTTGAAATCATAAATAATTTTGTTTAGGTTAAAATTTAAATACAAATTGGGCTTGAAAGCAAGCGAAAATACAAAAATTTCTTATTTAAAAACAACATTATTTAAAACAGTTCCAAATAACCATTTTTAGACTATCAGAAAGGCGATTTCAGACTTTAAAACTTAATCGCAATTTTTCCAATTGTCTTTCCAGATTCTAAAAGCTGGTGCGCTTTTTTTAAATTTTCGGCTGTCAATCCGTTTAGGGTTGTGTTTAAAGTTGTTTTCAAAATACCATCATCTAGCAAATCGGCTACAATATTGAGAATATTATGCTGTTCGATCATGTCTTCTGTCTGGTACATCGAACGCGTGTACATCAATTCCCAAGAAAAAGAAACGCTTTTGCTTTTCAGTTTGGTTAATGCAACAGGATCGCTGCTTCCTGTAATTGAGGCGATATGTCCTTGAGGTTTAATCAATTCGACCATAATATCCCAATAGGCATTGGTGTCTACAAAATCTAAAATAAAGTCAACATGCTCAAAACCAGCTTCTCGAACCGAAGAAATCAAATCTTTATGATCTACTACAAAATCAGCTCCTTGCTGTTTGCACCAATCAATGGTTTCAGGGCGCGATGCCGTTGCAATAACGGTTAAACCTGCAATTTTCTTAGCTAGCTGAATGGCAATCGAACCTACTCCTCCTGCTCCTCCAATAATTAAAATTGATTTTCCTTTGTCTTTATCGGCGCTAATTCTGATTCTATCAAACAGAATTTCCCAAGCCGTTAAAGCCGTCAACGGAATCACAGCCGATTCTTCAATACTTAAGGATTTTGGTTTTCTGCCGACAATTCTTTCGTCAATAATTTGATATTCGGCATTGCTTCCTTGTTTGGTAATATCTCCAGCGTAATAAACGGGATCTCCAACTTCAAACAAAGTCACATCTTGCCCCACAGCCTGTACAATACCAACGGCATCCCAACCAATAATTTTTGGTGTTTCTAAAACGGTATTTTGTGCACTATTTTGGCGAATCTTAAAATCGACTGGATTTACTGAAATCGCATCAATTTTAACTAATAAATCGTGTGGTCCAGGAATTGGTTTTACGGCTTCAAACTCAATAAAACTCTCTGGATTTTCTATGGGTAATGATGTTTTAAATCCTATTGCTTTCATTTCTTTTTAATGTTTAAATTAAAACTATAGTACAAATATACGGCTAGTTCGAATGTCGTAATTGGTATATATTGAACGTATATTGGTAGATATTCGGCAGATTGATTTAAATATATACTCAAGCAACTTTGTCAAAGTTTGAAACTTTGACAAAGTTATTTCATATGATTTTTTTATCTCCCGCAGATTTAGCGAATCAAGCAGATTTATTAAAAAAATCTGTTCCAATCTGCTAAATCTGCGGGAGAAAATTTTAAACACTTAGACTTATCTCAAAGTACCAACTTTGACGACAAAGATTAAAAAAAACTTTTTTTAGACCCCAATAGGAAACTTTGCGTTCTTATTTCAAAGCAAACTTTACGCGTAGTAAAAAAACCTTGCGCTCTTTGCGTTAAAAAACTATGCAGAGCGACTTACGCACAAAAACAAAATTGAAAGTAAAGCCTTAAATTTGCTAAAAAACATTTCAAAATGAATATCAGAAAAGCAGAAAAAGCAGACGCAACAACTATCTCTCCTATATTATTATTGGCAATGGAAGATATCATCTACAAATTTATTGCTAAGGAAGATTACGCTTCCGCGAAAAATTTTCTGCAATACTTCATTGAAAAAGAAAATAATCAGTATTCCTATCAAAACTGTTTTGTAGCCGAAGAAAATGATGAAATCATTGGTGCAGTAAACATTTACAACGGTGCAGATATTGAGAAACTACGAAATCCGATTGTGGAATACGTTAGAAAACACCATAATCCCGAGTTTGACCCTGAATTTGAAACTCGTGAAGGCGAATATTATATCGATTCTTTGGGCGTGAATCCTAAATATCAAGGAAAAGGAATTGGTTCCAGATTATTGCAATTTTTGATAGATAAATACGTTCATAAAAATAAAGAAGTTTTAGGTTTGCTGGTCGAAGAAGACAATCCGAGTGCAAAAAATCTATATTTAAAGCTTGGTTTTAAAGTAGTTGGAAACAAAACTTTGGTTAAAAAAAACCTAGAACACCTCCAAATAAAAAATTAATTATAGAATGAAAAACATCACAATACTAGAAGCAGGTTTAATTTTAAGAATAGTTTTAGGAATCACAATGCTTTCGGCCGTAGCAGACCGATTTGGAGTTTGGGGAGCACCGGGATCTCATGCAGTTGCTTGGGGAAATTGGGAAAACTTCGTAATCTACACCCAATCTTTAAATTCATTTGCTAACAGAGCTACAGCAGAAGTTCTTGCCGGAATTGCCACTTTCTTTGAAGTTGTACTGAGTCTGCTATTGTTATTTGGTTTCAAAACCCGACTTGCCGCTTTAGGAACTGCATTTTTAATGTTCTTTTTTGCCTTTGCCATGTCAGTTTCGATTTCTGTAAAAGCACCTCTTGACTATTCGGTTTGGACAAGTTGTGCTGCGGCTTTACTGCTTGCCAATATCGGAAAAACCTCTTATGCTGTAGACAATCGCATCTAGTTTTTTGGTTAACGATTATCGTAAACTTTGTCAAAGTTATTTCACGTGATTTTTTTGTTTCTCGCAGATTTAGCAGATCAAGCAGATTTATAAATAAATCTGTTAAAATCTGCTAAATCTGCGGGAGAAAATTTTAAACACATAGAAACATAGATTTCTAAAAATTAAAAGAATACAAAAAAAACTAGTTTCTACACATAGCTGGATGTAGCATTTGCAACTTTGTCAAAGTTTGAAACTTTGACAAAGTTAGTTTAGATTGTTTTTCTAAAATAAATTCGCTTTGGAAATTGATCTTCTTTGCTTTGTTGCCAATCAAATTCTTCATAATTTAATGATCGCAAAATAGCGATTAAAGCAGTATCTAAAGCAAAAGCTTTCACCCAAATCAGATCATGTTTACGTTGAGAAGCAATTACTTCAGCACGTTTAATAAGCGCTTTCAAATCTTCTTCATCAAAATAAATAATCTCACTCAGATTAATTGCTTTTGACGCTCCTAAATTTTCATTTAGAATTCTCGACGAATCTAATTTTAAATACGATTGCGGACTTTCTCCAAGATAAGCCATCAAGATTTCGATCGAAAAATCATTTTGAATTCGGAACAGCTCTTTTTGAGAAAGATGTTCTTCGGCATATTTTTCTCCTATCTCTTTTTCCTTAAATAAATTGGTATAAAACTGAACGGCTTTGTCTTCCATCCAAAAGACATTATCGTTAATGATGACCACAAATTTTGCAACTTTACTCATTTCTTTTCTTTAAAAATAAAAAGCAAAATTGCGTCGAATGTTAGTCTAAAAAAAGAGCTATACGGCTTCTATTTTGTGCAAAAAGTCGGTTGAATCATTTTAATCGATTTGTTTTTTTCGATATTCTAAAGGCGAAATTCCTTCATAGTTTTTAAAAAAGCGTCCAAAAACAGATTGATCAGAAAAATGAAGTAAATCGCTTATCTGATTGATCGACATCTCTTTATTCTGCAATAATACTTTGGCTTCTAAAATGACCATTTCGCTAATCCAATCGCTCGCTGTTTTTCCGCTGTTCTTTTTAATAACTTCCGACAAGTATTTTCGGCTTACATTTAATTTATCAGCATAATGCTGTACAGTTCTAAAATTCAAAAAATCTTTAAAAAGCAATTCTTTAAACTTTTCAAACAAGGGGTTTTGCGTTTCTGAAGCACCTTTTTCTTTTTGAATCGTATCAATTTCGTAGATTAAAATATAAAGGTAACTTCTCAAAATAGAAGCTTGATGCTTCGATTGATCTTCGGAAACTTCTTTTATTAAACTAAAAATACGTTCAAACTTACTTTCCTCTGTTTTTGTGAGTGGAGAGCAATTGCTTTCGCTATTTTCAAAAAAATCATATTGCTTTAGAAAAAATACATTGGCTTGGTTTTCTAAGAAAAATTGCGGTTTAAAGAATATAATATCGATTAAAATTTCGTCTTCATTTTTAGAAAAACTTCTTATTACCGAAGGTCCTAAAGTAATAAGAGCTGGCGCATGAACCACTTTTGACTCGAGTCCCGTATGCATTATAATACTTCCTTTTCTAAGAAACTCAATGGCATAACTTTCTGCGCGATACGGCTCACTTATGTAAGGATGCTCACTAGTCTGAATATAAAAATACTCTTTCAGATCTGCGTGAGAAAACAAACTCTTGTGATATGTTAAGGAATATGTGAGGATTTTATTCTTCAATATTATTTTGTTAATTGTATTTTCAAATATAGTTTTTTTTAGTGTTAAGTGCTCAAGCTAAGTATCGCTCTCGGTACTTGAAATCAAGAGACTTTGTCAAAATTTTGAACACTAAAAATCTAAATACAGACCGCTGCAAAAATTTTTAAGGTATTATTAAGCCCCTAATTTTTCCGCGAACAAATTTGTATTCGTAAATTAGCAATTACAAAAACATATCTTAAATGACAATACTTACCTTTACGCTGATCATGATTCTCGGTGCCTTTTTAGCAGGCTTTATTGGTTCATTATCAGGCTTAGGAGGCGGCATCATTATTATTCCGCTTCTTACTATTCTTCTCGGTGTCGATATTCATTACGCTATAGGAGCTGCTTTAGTCTCTGTAATCGCCACCTCTTCTGGATCTGCCGCTGCTTATGTAAAAGAAGGAATTACGAATATGCGAATGGGGATTTTTCTCGAAATTGCTACCACTATAGGAGCAGTTTGCGGTGCTTTACTTTCTACTATCGCTCCTACTTCTTTTATCGCGGTTTTATTCGGTTTAACCTTGATTTTCTCTGCTATTAATTCGCTTCGAAAGAAAGAAGAACATATCGTTTTAGAATCTAGTCCGTTGGCGAAAAAACTGAAATTAGACGGAACTTATCCAACACATGATGGCGAAGTCGTGAAATACGGAACCAAAAACGTCATTGGAGGTTTCAGCATGATGGGCGTTGCGGGAATGATGTCTGGTCTTCTCGGAATTGGTTCTGGCGCTTTTAAAGTTATTGCAATGGACAACATTATGCGTGTTCCGTTTAAAGTATCTACAACAACAAGTAATTTCATGATGGGAGTTACGGCAATGGCAAGTTCTGTAATCTATATTCAAAAAGGATACATCGAACCTGGAATTTGTATGCCAGTTGTAATTGGCGTTTTGTTTGGGGCAATGGCTGGAGCTAAAATCTTAGTACGAACAAATCCGAAGAAATTGAGAATATTTTTTGCCTGCTTGATCTTTGTTTTGGCAATAAACATGATTTATAACGGACTAAATGGAAAAATCTAATATGGTACAAGAAGAAAAATTTGGAGAAAAAGATTTTCAAACTATCATCGGAAACTTACTTCGTTATGGCGTTTGGATTTCGTTATCAGTTGCTTTTATTGGCGGAATCGTATATTTGATTCATAACGGTAATCAGATTGAAGATTATTCTGTTTTTAAAGAAAACGATCGAAATATATTTGAAGTAATTGCTGCAATTTACAACGGAGCAATCCAAGGAAACGGAGAATCATTAATATTTACAGGTATTATATTATTGTTTCTAACCCCAGTTTTACGTGTTTTGCTTTCGCTATTCTCATTTTTATTAGAGAAAGATTATTTGTACGTCGGCATTACTTTAATTGTAATCATGATTATCATTATCAGTATTTCGTTTGGATTCTCACACTAGATAATTGTAGATTTTAGATTGTAGATTTTAGATTGTAGATTTTAGATTGTAGATTTTAGATTTTGGGATTTGGAATTTGGAATTTGGGATTGTTATTGTTATTGTTATTGAAATTTGACATTTTATGGAAATAGGAATAGACAGTTTTGCTTCGGCAATGTATGGCGATAACAACACTTTAAGTAGTGTTGATGCTATGGAGCAACTTTTGCAGAGAATTGAATTTGCAGATCAAGTTGGTCTTGATGTGTTCGGAATTGGAGAACATCACAAGAAAGAATTTTTAGATTCTGCTACGGCTGTTATTTTAAGTGCGGCCGCGGCGAGAACCAAAAATATACGTTTAGCAAGTGCCGTTTCGGTTTTGAGTGCGGCAGATCCTGTGCGTGTGTACCAGAGTTTTGCGACTTTAGATTTGATTTCAAAAGGAAGAGCAGAAATCGTCGCTGGTCGCGGTTCTGCTATTGAAGCTTATCCCCTTTTCGGATTTAATTTGAATGATTATGATAAGCTTTTTGCTGAAAAACTAGATTTGCTTTTGCAGATTCGCGACAACGAATTCATAACTTGGGAAGGAAAATTTCGTCCTGCATTAAACAATCAGCCTGTTTATCCGAGAGCTTTACAAGAAAAAATGCCGATCTGGCTTGGCGTTGGCGGAACACCAGAATCTTTTATAAGGGCAGGTTCGCTTGGCCTTCCGTTAATGGTTGCCGTTATTGGCGGGCAAACACATCGTTTTAAACCTTTAGTCGATTTATATCGTGAAGCTGGAAAAGCAGCAGGTTACAAACCAGAAGAGCTAAAAGTCGGTTTGCATTCACCTGGATATGTTGGCGAAACAACAGAAAGTGCCGTTGCAGATTATTATCCTGGTTATGCCGAATTATGGACTAAATTAGGTTATGAAAGAGGTTGGCCTCCAGTAACCAAAGGCAAATTTGACGGTTTAATTGATGATTTAGGTGTTTTAATTGTCGGAAGTCCAGAAAGAGCGGCAGAGAAAATCCTTCGTCACAGCGAAGCACTGGGCGGAGTCGATCGATTTACTTTCCAAATGGATAACGCTGGATTGACACACAAACAATTAATGAATGCAATAGAATTGATTGGTACAAAATTAATTCCGTTGATTAAGAAAGGATAATTTTTGCCACAGATTGAAAGGATTAAAAAGGATTTTTTTTACTCATAAAAGGCTCTAGCAAAACTACTGATAAGTTTGGCTAAAGCCTTTTTTAAATCTTAATTGAATAACCTCCATTTAAAAATGGAGGCAATTCATAAAACTTTGTTACTTTGTCACTAAAAACCTTAGCCCTTAGAATATTAGCCTCTTAGAACCTCAAAAATAATTGAATTGCGTCCAGCTTTAGCTAGATGAAAATGTAATAGAAAATAAAAGGCTTTAGCCAAACTTATCGATGAGTTTGGCTAAAGCCTTTTTTTAAATCTTAATTGAAAAACCTCCAGTTAAAACTGGAGGCAATTCATAAAACTTTGTTAGTAAAAACCTTAGCCCCATAGAATCTCAGCCTCTTAGAACCTCAAAAATAATTGAATTGCGTCCAGCTTTAGCTGGATGAAAATATAATAGAAAATAAAAGGCTTTAGCCAAACTTATCGATGAGTTTGGCTAAAGCCTTTTTTAAATCTTAATTGAAAAACCTCCAGTTAAAACTGGAGGCAATTCATAAAGCCTTTGTGGCTCTGCATCTTTGAACCTTTGTCCCTTAGAGAAATTTATAAGTAACACCAACTCTAAAATTTCTTGGCGCTTCAGTTTGCCAGTAATAAGCATTTAACCAGCTGTAGTATGAACCGCTATATAGATATTTATCTAGGATATTGAATACGTTGGCTGTAACTTTAATTTTACCTGTTTCATAAGATAGACCTCCATCTAATTTAAAGTAAGAAGGTAATCTTTCTAAACCTGCACTCCAAGTATCTGTTTGGCGTCCATCAAGGAAAGTTCCACCGATAGAAGCGCCAAAACCTTTTAATTTTCCATGTTGAAGCGTGTAATTTAACCAAGCATTTGCTGTGTGTTTTGCATAACCTGGAACAATGTCTCCTACTTTAATTCCTGTTGCTGCAGAAACCGCAGGATCAACTTCATTTACAATAGATTCTGTAAAAGCATAATTGGCAATTAAATTAAGACCATCGAAGATTTTTCCTCTAAGGTCAAATTCAAAACCTTGCGCTCTTTTTTCTCCAAGTACTACACTAAATTGTTGTCCAGGAGTATTTGCAGGATCAGATGTTAATTCGTTCTTTTTTAAGATACTATAAGCAGATAAGGTTGTGCTCCAAGAACCATCAAACCAATCTCTTTTAATACCAATTTCAGTATTGTTTCCTGTAAGTGGCTTTACTTTATCTCCGTTTTTAATGATACCAGATTGCGGAATAAATGCTTGATCGTATAATCCGTAAACAGAAGTATTTTCGTCAATAGAAACGCTTAAACCTGCGCGAGGTGTAATATGGCTGTCAGAAATCGGCGCTCCGCCCCAGCTTGCTTGGCTAATCCATGTATATCTTCCTGCAAGCGTTAATCTTACTTTATTTTCGAAGAAACCAATTTCATCCTGAACATATCCTGCAGCGTATTCAGTACTCATTAAACCTCCTGCAGCGGCTGCTCTTTGGCTCAAAGGCGTTGTATGATCAAATTGCGGGAAACCATTTGAAGGCGCTCCATAATTTGGATTGTAAACATTAAACGGATTATCAACTGTATCTAAATCATGTGATTGTCCCCAGTCTGCCATATAATCTTTACTTCCTAAATCTACTCCTCCTAATATTTTGTGTGAAACATTTCCTGTGTTGAATTTTCCATTTACAAATATTTGACCTAAATACATATTGCTTTCGGCATCCCAAATACCAACATTTCTAATAATGTCACCATTAGCAAGATTACCTTCAGGAACACCATCAAAATCTCTATCAGCGGGTCCTGGACCAACAACTCCTGGCCAAGAACTATATCCTTGCTGAATGTATTTAAAATAAGAAGTTTGTGCAGTAAGTTTCCAGTTTTCGTCAAACTTGTGTTCGAACTGAAGATATCCGCTATGATCCTGAATATTAGTATCAGGCAAACCTGGCTGTGTCATTGTAAAACCGACAGGTAAAGTTGCATAACCACCCGCTTGAGGGCCAAAAACATAATATGAACCTACTTCAGTCATATTTGCATATTGGAAATTATACTCAGCAGTAATTTTTGTTCTATCATCAATTTGATACGAAAGTACAGGAGCAATTACATAACGGTTATTATGCTCAAACGGACGGTGCGATCCTTTGTTTTGTGCAGCTCCGTTAAATCTATAAAGCAATTTTCCTTTTTTATCTAATTTCCCATCAAGGTCAACGCTTACTCTGTAAAAATCGTAGCTTCCGCCAAGAACACTCACCTCACCTTTTGTAACTCCTGTTGGCTTTTTAGTCACCACATTATACAATCCGCTTGGATCACCGCTAGAAAGCATAAATCCTGCTGGCCCTTTTACAAACTCGATATGATCTACAAAACTCATATCTTCTGTCAATGGTCCCCAAAAAGAAGAAACTACGTTAAAACCATTTCTAAAAGCCTGAATTTGAGAACCTCTCATTGTAATATTCGTATATAAATCTCCCCAGTGCTCCAAACGGACAGCACCACTCACGTTACGAATTACTCCGTCGCTCATACTCGTAATCTGTTGATCTTTTAAAGTTTGTCCGCTTACGATTTGAATATTCTGAGGAATTTCTAAAACTGGTGTTTGAAGACGTAATGACAATGAAGGCTTGTCTTGCTTGTATTTATTTTTTGTAATAACCACTTCATCAAGATCTTCTTGACTTTCAGAAAGAGTAAAATTCTTAGTTGTTACTTGTTTTGAATTCACCACAATTTTATCCTCAACAGGCTGAATTCCTACTCCATTTAATACGATAGTGTACGTTCCTGGTTTCACATTTTTAATTTCATAATGTCCTGAAACAGTTGTAATATCTGAATATTTTGTTCCTTTTAAAGCTACAGCAATATTTTCTGCTGGTTTATTGCCACTCAAAGAAACTTTTCCGTTTACAGTTCCTAGCTGTTGCGCCATCATATTTAAGGAGCACAAAAACAGCGCGAAAAGATAAACTTTGGCATTAATAATTATTTTCATTGGTTTTGATTTTAAATTGAGCGACAAAAGTATGTGCTAATCTTAACTTTTCCAAATTATTTTTATCCATTCTAAATAAATACAACAAATTATAGCAGATCAGTAGAAATAAATCTAACAACTGCTATCTTAAGCTATTTCCTGATAATATTAATGTGCATTAAGTTTAGAACCAAAATCTATTTCTATCTTTATACTTCTAAGTTTCACTATTCAAAAACAAATAACTTCCTGATATGAAATCAAATACAATAAGAAAAGTTGCCATAGTAGGCTATAACAGAATTCCTTTTGCGAGAGCCAATACCGCCTATTCTAATGTCGGAAACAAACAAATGATGGTTGCAGCACTCAGCGGTCTTATTGATAAATACAATCTGAAAGGAAAATTATTGGGTGAAGTTGCGGGAGGTGCTGTTATTAAACATACTTATGACAACAATTTAATTCGCGAATGCGTGATGCAAACCAGCCTTGATCCTGCCACTCCTGCATGTGATTTACAGCAAGCGTGTGATACGGGAATTGAAAGTGCTATTTATATAGCGAATAAAATTGCACTCGGGCAAATCGATTCTGGAATTGCCGGAGGTGTAGATTCTATCAGCGATATGCCGATTGCCGTTAGTGAAAAACTGAGAAAAATTCTTTTAGAAGCAAGACAAGCCAAATCATTGGGTTCAAAAATCAAAACTTTTCTAAAGCTTCGTCCAAGTGATTTGTCTCCTCTTGTTCCTAGAAATGAAGAATCGCAAACAGGACTTTCTATGGGCGGACATACCGAAATCACAGCAAAATATTATAAAATATCTCGCGAAGAACAAGATGAATTTGCTTTAAGAAGTCATTTGAATATGGCAAAAGCGTATGACGAAGGTTTCTTTGATGATATGATTACACCTTTCAACGGATTAGAAAAAGATAATAATCTAAGAAGAGACAGTACAATTGAGAAATTAGCCAAATTAAAACCCGCTTTTGATAAAGTAAACGGAACATTGACGGCAGGAAATTCAACTCCGTTAACTGACGGTGCATCTTGTGTTCTTTTAGCTAGCGAAGAATGGGCAAAAGAGCAAGGACTTCCTATTTTGGCTTACATTACTTCCGCAGAAATAGCAGCGATTGAATACGTTAAAAATCAGCAGAATCTTTTATTGGCTCCTTTATTTGCAGCTTCGAGAATGTTAGAAAAAGTAGAATTAAACTTGCAAGATTTCGATTATTACGAAATTCATGAAGCTTTTGCGGCACAAACTTTAGCTACTTTAAAAATCTGGGAAAGCCCTGAATTAAGCGCTGAAATTGGTTTAAAGAAACCTTTGGGAGCAATAGATAGAAATAAACTGAACGTAAAAGGAAGCAGTTTAGCAGCCGCTCACCCGTTTGCTGCAACTGGCGGAAGACTTATTGGTGTAATGGCTAAATTATTGAACGAAAAAGGCTCAGGAAAAGGATTAATTTCGATTTGTGCCGCGGGCGGACAAGGAGTAACTATGATAATCGAAAAATAATATTTTAAAATCTGCCAAATCTGCGTAAAAAAATTACTCTCGCAGATTTGGCAGATTTTTTTAATTAAAAAGCAAACTCTTCAACAGAAGACAAAGCTTTTGGCAAAGCATTTTCAGCAAAATCAGGAATTGCTGTTCCTTCTACTCTAAATGTAGTAACGTCTGTCATTCCTAAAAAGGCGAAAACGGTGCGCAAATACGATTCTGAGAAATCATAACTTTTATAAGGACCTTCAGAAAATATTGCTCCAGAGGCAATTGATAAATACACTTTTTTATCGTTTACTAGTCCTTTTGGCGATCCGTCAGCATAACTGAAAGTCTTCCCTGCTCTCGCAACCTGATCGATCCATCCTTTTAAAACCGCTGGAATTCCGAAATTGTACAAAGGAACTCCAATTACAATAACATCTGCTTGCAATAAACTTTCAATTGCTTCATCTGAATATTTAAGCGCTGACTTTTGTTCTTCAGAATGTGTTTCTGCAGGCGCATAAACAGCACTAATATGAGAACCAGTTAAATATGGCAAAGGTGTTTTAGAAAGATCTAGTGTTTGTACTGTACTGCTAGGATTTGCCGCTTTCAGTTTTTCGATAACAGCATTAGATAATTGGTTACTAAATGAATTTTCTCCATTAGTACTTGTTTGTATTTGTAGAATTTTTTGACTCATTATTTTGATGTTATTTGTTTTACAATACAAACTTATTTACATTTACTATCTCTTTTATAGTACTATCCTTGAGGATAGCGCTATCCTCGAAGATAGTAAAGCAAAAAATATGGAAACAACAAAAGACATCATCAGCAAAATTGCAGAAAAAAATTGTAAACCAACAGAGTGCATGGCAGCGTTGCTTCCTGTAAGAGATGCGCTAGAAATCTTAAGCGGTAGATGGAAACTTCCGATTTTAATTGCATTAGATGAAAGTCCTAAACGGTTCAAAGAAATTTCTAAAATTATTGATGGAATCACTGATAAAATGCTTTCTAAAGAATTAAAAGATTTAGAAATCAACAAATTGGTTACGAGAACAGTTTACGACACTTTTCCACCAACTGTAGAATATTCGAGAACAGAACACAGCAAATCGCTTAAAAATGTTATCATAGCCTTAAAAGACTGGGGAACTTTGCACAGAAAAGAGATTATTGGAGATCGATAATAATAATCGGATCGCTATTTACGGCGCAAAAAACAATATAAAATACTTACTTTCTTAAACTATAAATCAATTATTTATAGTAAATTAGGACTTCCTTACCCTTTAGTTTCTTTTTAAAATCTTGTTGCACTTTATTTTAAACCACTAAAATTATGGAGTCAAAAATACCCGAAGGTCCTCTTGCTGAAAAATGGAACAACTACAAAGCAAAAGCAAAGCTTGTAAATCCTGCTAACCGAAAAAAGCTGAATATTATAGTGGTCGGAACAGGTCTTGCAGGCGCTTCGTGCGCAGCATCTCTCGCTGAGCAAGGCTATAACATAAAGTCTTTCTGTTTTCAGGATTCTCCACGACGTGCACATTCCGTTGCTGCTCAAGGCGGAGTTAATGCTGCCAAAAACTACAAAAATGATGGCGACAGCACTTTCAGAATGTTTTACGACACAATAAAAGGAGGCGATTTTAGATCTCGAGAAGCTAATGTTTATCGTCTAGCCGAATGTTCAGCCCATCTTATCGATCATGCGGTGGCGCAAGGTGTTCCTTTTGCTAGAGAATATGCGGGTTACTTAAACAATAGATCTTTTGGGGGCGTTCAGGTTTCTAGAACTTTCTATGCTAGAGGCCAAACAGGACAACAACTTTTATTGGGCGCTTATCAAGCCTTAGAACGTCAAGCATCTTTAGGAAAAGTAGATTTGTATACACGTCACGAAATGCTCGAACTTGTGGTCATTGATGGCAAAGCCAAAGGAATAATTGCACGGAATCTCGAAACAGGAATTTTAGAACGTCACGCTGCCGATGCCGTAGTTTTGGCTTCTGGCGGCTACGGAAAAGTATATTATTTGTCTACTTTAGCAATGGGCTGTAATAGTTCTGCACTTTGGAGAGCGCATAAAAAAGGTGCTTATATGGCTGGCGTAAGCTGGATTCAGTTTCATCCTACTTCTCTTCCGCAACATGGCGAAAATCAATCAAAACTGACTTTAATGTCGGAGTCCCTTCGAAATGATGGACGAATTTGGGTTCCTAAAAAAGCAACAGACGATCGGAATGCAAATGCTATTCCCGAAGAAGAACGCGATTATTATTTGGAACGCCGATATCCTTCTTTTGGAAATTTGGCACCGAGAGATATTTCTTCTCGAGCAGCAAAAGAAAGAATTGATGCTGGTCACGGCGTCGGGCCGATGAAAAATGCCATTTATTTAGATTTTTCTGATGCTATAAAAACGCAGGGAAAAGATAAAATCGAAGCCAAATACAGTAATCTTTTTGCTATGTATGAAAAGATTACAGGCATAAATGCGTATAAAGAACCTATGCTAATTTCGCCTTCTGCGCACTTCACCATGGGCGGACTTTGGGTCGATTATGAATTGATGACTACAATTCCAGGCTTATTTGCTTTAGGCGAAGCTAATTTTGCCGATCATGGCGCAAATCGACTTGGCGCCAACTCACTGCTTCAAGCTTGTGTTGATGGCTATTTTATTGCGCCTTACACGATTCCAAATTATTTGGCTGGCGAATTAAATTTATCCAAACCCGATGTTTCGAATCCAGCTTTTGAAGAAGCTGAAAAAGCTGTTAGAAGGCAGTTGGATCGTTTTCTGCATACTAACGGAACGCTTTCTGCCGATTATTTCCATAAAAAAATCGGACGACTTCTTTACGAAAAATGCGGTCTTTCCCGAAGCAGAGAAAAACTAGAAGAAGCCTTAGTAGAAATTAGAGAACTCAAAACTTCTTTCGAAAAAGATCTTAGAATAACAGGCGATAATACTTTAAATAGCGAACTTGAAAAAGCGGGGCGAATTGCCGATTATATCGAATTGGCAGAATTAATGTGCTACGATGCGCTACAGCGTGAAGAATCTTGCGGTGCGCATTTTAGAGAAGAATATCAAACTGCTGATGGCGAAGCGGTTCGCAACGACAAAGAGTTCTGTTATGTCTCAGCTTGGGAATGGAAAGGTTTAAATAACAAACCAGAACTTCATAAAGAGCCTTTGACTTTTGAGGCGGTTGAGCTTGCTGTGAGGAGTTACAAATAGAATTATGAATTGTGAGTTGTGAGTTGTGAGTTGTGAGTTGTGATTTGTGAAAAGATGAAAGAAGCAAGAGGCAAGATTAAACTTGAAACTTGGAACTTGAAACTTGAAACTTGGAACTTGAAACTTGGAACTTGAAACTTGGAACTTGAAACTTGGAACTTGAAACTTGGAACCTGAAACTTGGAACCTGAAACTTGGAACTTGGAACTTGGAACTTGGAACTTGAAACTTGGAACTTGAAACTTGGAACTTGAAACTTGGAACTTGAAACTTGGAACTTGAAACTTGGAACTTGAAACTTGGAACTTGAAACTTGGAACTTGAAACTTGAAACCTGAAACTTGAAACCTGAAACTTGAAACTTGAAACTTGAAACTTGAAACTTGAAACTTGAAACTTGAAACTTGAAACTTGAAACTTGAAACTTGAAACTTGAAACTTGAAACTTGAAACCATAAAAAACCTGAAACAAAAAACATAAACCCATGAAACTTTATCTTAAAATATGGCGACAGTTTAATTCTGCTGCAGAAGGAGAAATGACAGATTATGAAATTGATGGAGTTTCAGAACATATGTCGTTTTTGGAAATGTTAGATCTTTTGAATGAATCGCTTATACAGCAAGGCGAGCGGGTGATTGAATTTGATCATGACTGCCGAGAGGGAATTTGCGGGCAATGTGGTCTGATGATAAACGGACGTGCTCACGGACCTCTTAAAAATACTACAACTTGCCAGCTTCATATGAGAAGTTTTAAAGATGGCGAAACTATTTATATTGAGCCTTTTCGCGCAAAGGCTTTTCCTGTTTTAAGAGATTTAAAAATTGACCGAAAAGCATTTGATTCTATCATCGCTTCAGGTGGATTTATTGGAGCTTCTACGGGTCAAGCGCCAGAAGCGAATAGTATTCCGATTTCGTATGAAACTGCCGAAGCTGCTTTTGACGCTGCGGCTTGCATTGGCTGTGGAGCTTGTGTCGCTTCGTGCAAAAACGCTAGTGCTGCTTTGTTTGTTGGTGCTAAAATAACGCATTTGGCTTTGTTGCCACAAGGAAAAGTTGAAGCTTCTAAACGCGCCATCTCGATGGTAAAACAAATGGATCAAGAAGGTTTTGGAAATTGCTCAGATACACGCGCTTGCGAAATTGAATGTCCGCAAGGCATTTCTGTGCTTTCAATTGCCAAAATGAATTATGAGTATAGTAAGGCTGTTTTGCTTAGAAAATGATTTTTTGTTTCTCGCAGTCCCGATAGCTATCGGGAGCAGGTTTAATTTTTAATTTTAAAGCAAGCTTCAGAGGAGCGAAATATGTGTAGGAAAATAAACCAACCAAAATATAGAGCTCCAGAGAAGCGACATATATCCATTAACCTAATATTTCGCCCCATTGAGACTCTTATCATAGAGATGAAAATTTTCTATAAATATTTAGCTCCTCTGGAGCTTGTTCTATTCGCAAAAAATAAAACTCGATAGGTTTTCAAAACCTGTCGAGTTTAGTAATAAGTATTATTCTTTTTCTCGCAGATTTTCCAGATTTAGCAGATTTTATTTTTACATCTACTTTTTAATCTTTTAAAATCTGCGTGAAACAAAAAAACTTTGCGCCTTAGCGTCTTTGCGAGCTTATTTACTTTACTCATATCCTTCGACTTCGCTCAGGAAAACAAACTAAAAAACTTAGAAGCTCAGAAACTTAGCCGCTTAGAATCTTAGAATCAAACCGTAAAATAAGGAGTCAGAATATCCTCAAAATTATAAAGCCCTTTTTCTTTTTCTTTTAAATTTTCGGCCACAAAAATAACTCCATTTCCGAAGGCTTCTCTCGAAATCGATTCGTGTATTAAACGTACAGTTTGAAAAGGAAATCCAAAAATAACTTCGTGTTTTCCGACAATTCCCCCTGCTCTAACAACATTAATATTTTCTCGATCAACATCTAGCGTTTCTGCAATTTTTATTGCTGTTCCAGACGTACCTTCTTTGGCTTTAAAATGTTCTTCATTCACTTCGATATCAACCCAAGGAGCAATTTTCTTCAAAAACTTTGCAGCAAACAATAAGTAGTTCACTCCCAATGTGATATTTGGCGACCAAAATACTGTGGTTTTATTAGCTAGTTTTTTCAATAAATTCAGCTCTTTTTCTTTGTAATGCGAAATTGCTGAAATGATTTTTACTTTGTACTTAGCTGCTGTTTCACCATAAGTATAAATTCCTTCATTAGACGAAAAATCAATAATAGCATCTACTGGATGTTTTTCTAATAATTCTTCTACGGAGGTATGCGAACTAGAATAGATTAATCCGGGTTCATCTGACTGGATTCCAAAAAACTCAGGAACCGATCTGTGTTCCAAAACATTGCTTTGTCTTAAAACCCATTCAAGGCTGAATTTTTTATTTTCTAATAGTATTGAAGCTACTGATTTTCCAGTTTTTCCGAATCCGATTAATCCTATTTTCATAAGCATTTATTTTTTTATGGGCGAAGCGTGCCCGGTTGAAAATATTGATATTGTAAAGTGGTTAATATCAATCCTAATTTTATTTTTTTTAAACCGTTTTAGAACCGTCTGTTCATAAAAATATAAAAATCATAACAGAATAACCAACAAAAACTTCATTTTATAACAATAAAACGAGTTGTTAGTACGATTTTATCTGTTAATATAAAATACAAGCATCAAGTTTTAGTGCTAATCTTCCTTTCAATTATTCTTTTTAAAATGTTAAAAATTGACTTTAAAAAAAAGATTTCATGACATACAAGTAAACATATTTTGACTAGTTTTATGACCTGATATCCCCAAATTAATATCGTAAATAATGGCTTACAATAACAATGGATTACTTCGTTTTCTAGATGCGCAAAACAAATTGTATTTAACAGCATTGGAAGAAATCAAAAATGGCAAAAAAGAATCTCCTTGGATGTGGTTCATTTTTCCTCAGATTAAGGGAATGGGTTCGAGTGATAATTCTAAATTTTACGAAATAAAAAATGCAGACGAGGCAATTGCTTTTCTGGAGCATCCCATTTTAGGAAAACATCTTGTGGAAATTACTTCTGAACTGGTAAAAAAAGAAGAAAGTGTTTCTGATATTTTTGAAAATCTTGATGTAGAAAAACTTCAATCGTGCATGACTTTGTTTGCCAGTGTTCAAAATACTGAACCCGTTTTTCAGAAAGTCCTCCACAAGTATTTTGACGGTTCATCCGATTTTCATACCTTACAATTATTGTACAGTAATTTATAGAAGTAAGAATCACTTTGCAAATCTGCAGGTTGTTCCAAAAATAAAGCCGATTTAACTGCATTTCTAAATAAGATATTTATATTTGCAACCCTGTTGCATTTTATCTGGTAGTAAACTTTTTAAATATTCAGCAGAAATACCACGGAATGAAAAAGAAGATTACAGCAGTAAATTTCCTGATGTCTTTTACAGTATTGTTTGCCATGCTGTTTCAGACGATTCATTCCTATGAGCATATTTTAAGACAATCGGCAGAAAAACATTGTGATCATAAATATACTCCTGGTCAAAAAGAAATAACACATAGCCATTCGGTCGATGCAAATTGCCATATTTGTCATTTTGCTTTCAGTACGTTTATTCCGAATGAATTCGAGACTTTTGCATTTTACAAAACAGTTGTTGGAACCTCTTATAGATTCTTATATTTTGAGGGAATTTCAACATTTTTCAAAGGCAGCCTTTTTGCACTGCGCGCACCTCCTATATTTTAATTACTGTACTTTTTAAAAACCTTTTGCTCTATTTATTCTAATTAGGCATAAGCAAATTTACAATCCAGTTTTTTGATTTTGATCCTTTCAAATTAAAAAAACGTATTTATTCTGTTCAGTAATTCTTCAAACAAGAAATTAACAATCAAGCTTTTAAAATTCATTAAAAGCCTAGATTCATTATATCCATTTCAAAAATCAATTTTTTCAACAAACAAAACTTATGCTTACAGCAATAAACCTAACAAAAAAATATGGCGATCATACGGCTCTGAATGCCTTAAATTTAACTATAAAAGAAGGCGAAATTTTTGCTCTTTTAGGACAAAATGGCGCTGGAAAAACAACCACGATAAATTTATTTTTAGGTTTTATTGAACCAACTTCGGGAGAACTAAAAATCAACAACCTATCGGTTACCGAAAACAATCAGGAAACCAAAAAACATATCGCTTATATTCCTGAAACTGTAATGTTGTATCCAAATCTTACTGGTTTAGAGAATCTTAAATTCTTTTCATCATTAGCAGGCTTCAAATATTCTGATGGCGAACTAACTTATTTTCTGGACAAAGCAGGACTGCAAGCCAAAGCGCATAATCAAAATTTAGGTGGTTATTCTAAAGGAATGCGCCAAAAAGTCGGAATTGCGATCGCGATTGCAAAAAAAGCCAAAGTCCTTTTGTTAGACGAGCCTACAAGCGGTTTAGATCCAAAAGCTTCAAATGAATTTTCTCAAATTTTAAAAGAACTTTCAGCAGACGGAACAGCAATTTTAATGGCAACTCATGATATTTTCAGAGCCAGAGAAGTCGCTTCGCATATCGGGATAATGAAACAAGGAAATTTAGTTACAGTTATTGAAGCTGATAAGATTTCAGCTAACGAACTGGAAGATTTGTATTTACAGACTGTTTAAGATGAAAAATATATTTTCAATACTATTTTTTATCGGACTGTCTAATCAAGTGCAATCGCAGGAAGTAAAAGGAAAAGTTGTCGATAGCAATTCAAAAGAAACCATTATTGGTGCATCTGTGCAATTATTAAATTCTAATAAAGAAACCAGTACAGATACTAACGGGAATTTTAATTTAGAAGGTCAGGGAACTATTGAAATTTCGGCTGTTGGATATAGAACCATTCAGTTGAAATCAAGTGCAGATTTTATGACCATCCAGCTTGAAATTGACCGAAATGAATTGCAAACTGTTGAGATTGTCGGACGTTCTACCAAAAAATACAACAGCGATTATTCTTTTGCCGCAACTAAAACTGCGGCTTTAAACAAAGATATTCCCCAATCCATTTCAACAATAACCAAAGAATTAATTGCAGACAAAGGCGCTTTTTATCTTGCAGATGCTGTGAAAATGTCTAGCGGTGTAATTCCGGCAAGTTATTACAATCAATACACCATTCGTGGCATTAGTCAAAATGAAGAAGGACAGATAATTAACGGAATGCGAACGCGTCAGTATTATTTTCTTCAGCCTTTAACCAGTAATATTGAACGAATTGAAGTCATAAAAGGTCCATCGAGCGCTACATTTTCTTCTGTTGATCCAGGTGGAAGCATTAATATGGTAACCAAAAAACCTTTGGCAATTGACAGAAAAGAAGTCAGCATGAGCGTGGGCAGTTTCAGCACTTTGCGTGGAACTCTTGATTTTACAGGTCCTTTAAATGAATCTAAAACGCTTTTGTATCGTGTAAATGGCGCGTATCAACAAGCAAAATCGTTTCGTGACTTAGTCAATAATAAATCATTTTTGATCTCGCCTTCTTTCAGTTATATACCTAATGAAAAAACGGCAATTAATACTGAATTGATTTTGAGCAACATGACAGGAGTCTTAGATCGCGGACAGCCTATTTTTGGTGCCGTTGCAGGAAAAACAAGTCTGAATAAAACTCCAATAAGTTTAAATCTTGGCGCGCCAGGTGATTTTTTTAAGTCGAAAGAAATGATTTTGATGACCAATTTTGCACATAAATTCAATTCTAAAATTGGTTTTAATGCATCTTACATGAAGCAAACTTGGACAGAAGATCTTCAGGAACACAGAACTACAAATGCCTTTGCTGTAGACATGAACAATCAGCCTGTTACCAATCTTGCTATGATGCAGTTTGTACAACGTCAGCAAAATTGGGATATTGACAACTTAAGCACTTATTTCAATTTTGATTTTAAAACAGGAAAACTAAATCATAAATTATTGACAGGCTATGATTTAAGCAGTTGGAATAAAAATAAAGGCGGAGGACAAAATGCGGCAAGAGGTTATCTATTGAACGATGGAACGGTTGCCAGCACTTTCGTTTTGGCAAATGCATCAAATTATCAGACTGTTACGGTTGACGGCGTTGTGATGCCCAAACCAAATGTCGATTATTTTAATTTAAATAATCCTGTTTACAAAATTACAAGTCCAGAAGATTATACTTTGAATGTAAGAACGGCATTACCATCAGCATTAACGACTACAAATGCAGTTTACATTCAAGATCAGATTCAATGGGAAAAGTTTACTTTTTTATTGGGTTTGCGAAACGAATGGTTTGAGGACATTACAAACTATCAAACCAGCAACGAACTGACCGTTAAAAAATCGGCTTTACTGCCAAGAATCGGAATTACTTATGCTGTAAATAGTGCGATAAATGTTTATACAACTTATTTACAAGGCTATCAGCCGCAATCTAATACAGTAACATTAATGCCTCAAACGGGTTCTTTGCCAGGTGGAAGTCTGTTTGATCCTTTAGAAAGCGATTTGAAAGAAGTCGGGATAAAGACCACTTTTTTAAACAACACCATGACTTTTAATGCTGCCGTTTACGAAATCAATCAGCGTAATATTTTAATGAATGCGAATGATCCTGCAAATCCAGATTTATTAGTAACGAGAGGTGCTGAAAGAAGCCGTGGTTTTGAATGTGATTTAGCAGGTTATATAACGCCAGATTGGCAAATTAACGCTTCATACAGTTATATCGATGCCGAAATTACAAAAGACAGCAATCCTGACCTGATTGGCGCAAGAAAGCAAAACACACCAAAAAACAGCGCCAATTTATGGACGCGTTACAATTTTGCAGCCGATTCTGCTTTAAAAGATCTCGGAATCGGATTTGGAGTTCAATATCAAAGCAGTAAAGTGCCTTGGTTTACAAGAGATTTTACACTTCCTGATTTTACCATTTTTGATGCCGCTTTGTTTTACAAACCTAATAAAAGCAACGTGCAAATTGCTCTAAATGCAGGCAATTTATTAAACAAAACCTATTGGCTTGGCGCACAGAATTATCTGCGTTTATTTCCTGGAAGTCCTAGAAATGCAAGTCTTACCGTAACTTATAAATTTTAATTTCTATGAAATTATTACATACAGAACTGCTTATAGCCAGACATTTTAAAAATTCTGTTTTTAAAAATCCGGCACTTTATATTATTACCTTTTTTATTGGCATATTACTATTGTTTGCTGCTTTTTCAGGTTGGGACAATTACAAAAGCCAAAACGAAACTAGCGAAAAATATCAGCACGAATCTCGCGAAGACTGGTTGAAAAATCCAGATAAGAATCCGCATAGAATGGCGCATTACGGCAATTTTGCTTTTAGAAAAAGTACGTCGTTGAGCGTTTTTGAATTTGGAATGGAGCCGTTTTTTGGAAATGCAATTTTTCTAGAAGCGCACAAACAAAACACAGCCAATTTTTCTGAAGCTGGCTTTTCAAACAGCATGCTTCGTTTTGGCGAAATCAGCATTGCTATGGTTTTGCAGATTTTACTGCCTTTATTAATCTTTTTTATCGGATTTAATTCTGTTGCTTACGAAAGAGAAAACGGAACTCTAAAAATCCTTTTAAGTCAAGGAATTAATTGGAAACAACTTTTATGGGGCAAAATTCTGGGCGTTGCGAGCGTTGTTATGCTTCTATTTGTCCCAACTATCATTGTATTGGTTTTAATCTGGTTAACACTTCAAAACTTTTCAATTACAGCAGATGAAATGATCAAAATGCTTTTATTTATAGTGTTTCATTTTATTTATCTGATGTTCTTTTGTGTGGTTGCTGTTTTGGTTTCGGCGTCTAGCAAAACATCAAAAAAAGCGTTGGTTTCTTTAATTGGAATTTGGCTGATTTTTACCATTATTCTGCCGAGAACAACACAGGCAATTGGAGCCTATTTGTACGAAGCGCCGTCAAAAATTCAATTTACGAGTAATATTGAAAATGATATTTTAAAACAAGGCGACAGCCACAATCCAAACGATTTACATTATAAAGCGATAAAAGATTCTTTATTAAGAGTTTACAAAGTCGATTCGGTACAAAAACTTCCTTTTAATTATTCAGGATTTATCATGACTGAAGGCGAAAGAATCAGTTCAAATATCTACAACAGACATTTAGAAGATTTATTGAAGGTTTATGCCAAACAAAATAGCTTCTCGAAAGCCGTTTCTTTTCTGAATCCGTATATCGCCATGAAAAATTTATCGATGGGATTATCGAATACCGATTATGATTCGTACATCGATTTTCAGAAACAAGCCGAAGTTTACCGTTACACGATGGCACAGAAAATGAATGCTTTGCAAGTTAAATACATCAGTAATAAAAAACCTGGTCCAAATGATAAACCATTAACAATTGGCAAAGAACATTGGGCAGATCTTGAAGAATTTCATTATGAACCAAAAGGCATCAGTGAAGTTTTAAAAACCGAAATCAGTTCTGTTATCTCTATTCTTTTATGGGTGATTCTGCTGTTTGTTTTGATCAGAATTGCTGCTAAAAATCTAAAAGCCATCTAATATGTTAGTACTCTTATTTAAAAATTTTATACGTTCAAAAGGTACCAAAATTGGATTACTTTTTTTATTAATCATTGGTTTTATAAGCCTTTTAATTGGACATCAGTTTCAAGAAAAACAACAAAATAATATCGCTGAAGCTGCTGTTTACCAAAAAGAACATATTGCGAGAAATGCCGCTTTTCATAAAGATGAAATTGGGCTCCTACTCTACTACATCAAATTTTCATTGGTCAACAATACGTTGCCTATTAATAGTTTAGCAATCGGACAGCGCGATGTGAATCCGTCTATTCAAAATGTTACCATTCGCGGTTTGGAAGGCCAGAAATACGATTCGGAACTCAATAATCCGAGTAATTTGCTGTCTGGAAATATAGACTTTAGTTTTGTCCTTTTGTATTTGTTTCCGCTTTTGATTATTGCTTTTTCCTATAATGTTATTTCTGAAGAAAAAGAATCTGGAACTTGGAAAATTGTGGCAGTACAAAGTCCGAATACTTTTTTATATATCTTGAAATTGTTCTATGTCAGAATTTTAAGCTTAGTAGCGCTTTTGACTTTGATTCTTTTGGTTGCTGTCTTGTTTTTACAAATCCCACTTGATAAATTGTTTTTTGTCTTTTACGGATTGTCTGTTTTGTATATTTTGTTTTGGTTTGCGGTTTGTTTTTTCATTGTTTCATTACAGAAAAATTCAAACTTCAATGCCGTTATTCTATTGACAATCTGGCTGTTTTTAATCATCATTCTTCCTGCTGGAATCAATACGTATATTATCAATAAATATAAGGTTCCAGAAGCTTTAGAATTAACGCTTACGCAACGAAATGCTTACCACGAAAAATGGGACATGGGTAAACAGGAAACGGTAGATAAATTCTACAAGCATTATCCGCAGTTTAAAAATTATGCACTTCCCGATAAAGAATTCAGCTGGCTTTGGTATTATGCGATGCAGCAAATGGGGGACGATGAATCGGCAGTTCAGTCGAAAGAATTAGAGACTAAATTAGAGCAGCGAAATCGTGCAAGCGAATTGATCGCGCAGTTTATTCCAACGCTTCATACGCAGATCCAGTTAAACGAAATTGCAAAGTCTGATTTGCGAAACCAGCTTCTTTTTCTGAAAGAAACGACTAAATTCCATGAAAAACTGCGACTGCATTTTTATCCGAAAATATTCGACAATGCGGCTGTCAATCAGCAAAATTGGGAAGATTTTAAAGTAGAGACTTTTGAAGATAACTCTGAAACTAGTTTTATGAAAGCGGTTTTGCCTTTATTGCTTTTCAATCTTTTATTGATTGGTTTTGGATGGCGAAATTTTAATCAAAAAGTTATTATTTAAGTCTCTATTTTAGCGCAAAGACGCGATCCCGATAGCTATCGGGAACGCAAAGTTCGCAAAGTTTTTTTAGACAAAGCTTTGCGGACTTTGCGTTTTTATAAAGGTTTAGCACATCAAAAAAAATTGCGTGCTTTGCCGTTAAAAAACAGCCTATGTTAAACCTATTCTGAATAAAATTTCATGGAAATGTCTTTATTTTCATTTTATTTAGAATTAATATAAATAAACTTTTATATTTGCCGCTTTCTGAGCAAAATGGAGTAGTTTTTAAAATTTACTTTAATATTGCTTTCGCCAAAATAAATTACGTTTAATGAATAATAATGCCCGTTTCGAATTAGATCTTTTCCATTCCTTCAAGGAAGGAGACGAAACTGCATTCAAGTTTTTTTACGACAAATATTTTAGACGAATCCAATCTTTCAGCATTCAATTTATTTACGATCAAGACGAAGCTGAAAATCTTGCTCAAGAAGCCTTACTACACCTGTGGCAAAGTCGAGAAGAAATAGAATCTATCAATGGGATTCAGGCTTTCTTGTTTACTTACGCCAAATCAAAATGCTTGAATTTAATCCGTCATAATAAAGTGAAGGATAAATTCAAAAATGACCTTTTAAACCACAAAGAAAGAGAATTGGATATCGAAGTTTTAAATTCGATTCAGTTTGACACTTTAGAATTAACCGAATTAGAACGTATAATTCAGGAATCTATCAGCGAATTGCCTCCAAAAACTCGAGAAGTTTTTATAAAAAAACGTTTCGAAAATAAAAAAAACGCAGAAATCGCCGAAGAAATGGGAGTTACTTTAAAAGCTGTTGAAGCCCATATGACAAAGGCTTTGAAGATTTTAAAGACTAAATTATCCGATTATTTGTTCTTAATTTTTATCCTTATTTATAATAATTAAGAATAAAAGGTAGGGTATTTTAATTCTGAGGTGTACTTATATTGGCGTGAAGTTTTAAAAAGCATATATGACATCGGAAATAATAAATAAATACCTTTCTAATGAAGCTTCAGAACAAGAAGTTCAGGCACTTTTTGATTGGATCGAAGCATCGGAAGAAAACAAACAGCAATTTATAAAGGCTAAGAAGATTTGGGCATTGACTACTCTTTCTTCTACTTTATCTATTGAAACTGTTCCGCTAATTCAGATGAAACCGAGAAACAAATTCAGACCGTATTTACGATACGCTGCTGTATTTTTAGTGTTTTTAGGTTTAGGAACTACTATTTATTTATTGAATAGCAAGTCTGAAACTACAAAAGAAATTGTTCTAGAATTAGGCGACGGCCATTTGGAATATATTTCAGAAAAAACTCAGACTACGCTGTTAAATGACAAAGGCGATTTGGTAGCCAAAAAATTTCCGACTGAGATTATTTACTTTGGTAAAGTTCAGGACCATAAAGTGATATACAATACGCTTTCTATTCCGTACGGAAAACGTTTCAAACTTCAACTTTCAGACGGTACTGTTGTGAGTTTAAACTCTGGAACCACTTTACGTTATCCGGAGCAATTTGGCGTAAACGGAAACAGAAATGTCTATTTAACCGGTGAGGCATTTTTTGAAGTTGCCAAAGACAAACTGCATCCGTTTATTGTGCATGCTAATCAGGCAGATATTGAAGTTCTCGGGACTACATTTAATGTGAGCGCTTATCCTGAGAATCCTACAGTTAATAGTACCTTAATTGAAGGAAGCATTAAAATGTCTGAAGCTGTTAATCCTTCTAACACTATTTTGCTAGAGCCAAACCAAATGGCGACATGGCGGAATAATTCAAAAAAATTGGTCTTAAAAGAAGTCGATCCAACCTTTTATGCTGCCTGGACAAAAGGCGAACTTGCTTTTAAAGACACCCCATTTTCTACAATCGCTAAAATTATTCAGCGTACTTATGATGTTGAAATTATCAACGAAAATTCTGATTTGGCCAGACAGAATTTTACCGGTACGATTAAAATCAGCGAATCTAGTGTCGAGAACATTTTAGACCTACTAAAACGTGACACGCCTTTTAATTATTCTATTCAACAAAAAACCATTACAATCACCAATCCGCGATAACTAAATAAACATGACATTTACGATACAACCCATTTTAAGAAAAATTCTGTTTTTCTTAGTCCTTCTCATATCTGGATTTAAAGGATTTTCTCAAAATAAATTGATTACAATACATGCCAAAAACAAACCTATAAACCTAATAATCAAAACTATTGAAGAGCAAAGTGATTTTAGAATCATTTATAATGCAAAAAAAATAGACACCGACCAATTAGCCGATTTAGATGTTACTAATGCCACTTTAGAAACGGCTTTAAAGAAGTTATTAAAGGGCACCAATATTTCGTATTACATTCAAAAAAAGCAAGTTTTATTGACCGATGCTACTCCTGTTGATAAATCTAATACTGCAGTTCAAGAAACAGAACGCATTATAAAAGGTACAGTTTATAGTGCAAAAGACAAACAGCCTCTTCCTGGCGCGACTATTCGTGTAAACGGAACTGGAATGGGCGCGATAACCGATGCAAACGGAAAATTTGCTTACGAATTAAAAGGCGATAATATTAAATACCAAATTCTTGAAGTGGCGTACTTAGGAATGGAATCGCAATCGCAAGTAGCGGGTTACAAGAAAGAGTTTGTCTTTTATCTTCAAGAAGTTACAGACGAATTAAATCCTGTTGTAATCACATCTTCTTACGGAACTACAAAACTAAAAGAAGAAATTGTTGGAAGTATTTCGACTTTACAGGCTAAAGATATTGCCGTAGAACAGGCTTCTGAAAGTTTTGATAAAATGATCACAGGACAAATTGCCGGAGTTATGGTAGAAAATACTTCTGGTGTTGGTGGTCCCGTAAAAATCAACATTCGCGGACAAGGTACTTTGTCTTCTTTGAGTAATGCCATTACTGGAACTTCATCACAACCTCTTATCATTGTTGACGGTGTGGTAATGAGTGAGGAATTTGCTATAGATGGCGGTGATTTTGACGGATCTGGAGTTTATGCTGAAAATTTAGCTAATCCGTTAATGAAAATTGCACCTGAAAATATTGAAACCATTTCTGTTTTAAAAGATGCTGCAGCCGTTGGTATTTACGGTGCTGACGGAGCAAATGGAGTAATTTTGATTACTACTAAAAAAGGAAAAAAAGGAAAAACTCAATTTGGTTTTTCTAATCAGTTAGGGGTTTCTTCTGCCATTAATCAAATTAAATATTTGAATGGAGAACAATATACCGAACTGCGAAATGAATTCATGAAAAATACCACGGTAGGTTATGTTCCTGTTTCTTATAACGGAATAAACACCGACTGGTTTGATATTTTGAACAGAGCAGGTATTTACAATAAATACAATTTTAATGTTTCAGGTTCTACTTCTAAATTCTCTTACCGCACCAATGTTAGTTATACCAAAATTGACGAGCCACAGCTTGGTAATGAAACTAAGCAATTAAACGCTGGAATTAATTTAGGCTACAGCTCTGGAAAATTAGACATTAACTTAATGCTTAACCCAAGTTTTGTCCAAAAAGATGCTCCTAATATTTTTTATAATTTCGCTTATGTTCCAACACTTGCCGTTTACAATGCAGACGGTTCGTATGCCGATTTGGGGGTAACGGGTACAACCAGAGGAAATCCTTTGGCAGCCATTGAGCAGAACAAAAACGAAGCACAGACTTTTGGACTTTTAGGAAGTTTAAATTTATCTTATAAACTAAATGATAATATTAAATTTTCTACTCTTTTTGGTATGGATTATACCGATAAAGAGCAAGATAGATACTTTTCTGCTGCTAATGAAAGCGGTCAATATAATGGAACTTTTATTTATGATAAAATAACCTATCCAGCATGGGGGCGCCGTGTTATCAATCAGCGTAATTCTACAAAATGGAATTGGCAAGGTCAAGCTTTATTCAATAAAAAACTTAATGAAAGCAACGAAATTGATGGTGTAGTTGGTTTTGAATTGGCTGAGGATAAAACTGATTTTAATTTCAAATCTGGTGTGGGTTTCTTAGAGCCTGAGCATATTAATAATATTACTGATGCCATAAGAGATGATAACCCTGATACGGTTGTTGACGAATCAAAAAACGGACAGAGCTACAGAAACGAAATTAGTTACAATTCGAGAGTTTCGCTATTCTCACAAATCAATTACAACTACAAAAAACGTTACTTTTTATTGGTAAATTATCGTCGGGATCAAAGTTCTGTTTTTGGAGATGATACCGATGTGGCTCACAATGGAGGTTTAGGTGCTGGATGGATTCTTAGCAATGAAAACTTTTTAAGCTCTAATTCTTGGATCGACTTCTTGAAGTTAAAAGCAAGTTACGGTTCTACAGGAAACTCTAAAATTGGTTCGTACAGATCGAAAGGTATTTACAATATCAGCCAAAACGGCTACAATGGTTCTATTGGTGCAACGACTGGCGCAACACCTAATGGTAGATTAAGCTGGGAAAAAAATACAAAATTCAATGCTGGATTTGATTTTAATGTCTTTAAAAGAGTCGAGTTAACATTAGAATATTACTATGATGATAAAAGCAATTTAATTACGACCAGAGACATTCCTACAGAAAATGGTTATGGCACTGTAGAATTAAACGCTGCAAGTATGTACAACAAAGGTTTTGAACTTACTACAAGAATTAAATGGGTAAAAAGCAATGCTTTTAAGTGGACTACGGCATTTAACATCGCGACAATACAAAATAAAGTAACCGAATTAAAAGGTTTAGGAAGCGAGTATTCTCAGGCAAATCTTGCATTGGCACAAAAAATTGGTTACAGCACTTCAACTTTATGGGGAATAAAATGGGTTGGTGTAGATCCTGCAACAGGAAGAGATCTTATTCAGAAAAATGGTCAGGTTTATGACGTTAAAATGTACAACGATTTATTCACTATTGCGGACTGGGAACCCATTGGAGACAAACAAGCTGATGCTTACGGAGGTTTTTATAACACCTTTACTTTTTATAATAATCTTACTTTATCGATTAGAGGAGATTATCAAATTGGAGGCGAATTCTTGGCGTCAAATCTTCTTATTGACCAATACAACAATACTTCAAACCGAAATTTATCTGTAAATGCATACGATTATTGGAGAAAACCAGGAGATAATGTTACACAATCTGCCGCAACACTTTCTCCAATTTTGCCCAACTTAAGCAAATATATTTATGATGCTACTTATATCAGAATCAGCAATATTAATTTAAGTTACAACGTACCATTGAAAAACACTTTCTTAGACTCACTTGCTGTATTTGCAGATGCTACAAACGTGGCATATTGGTACAAGGAGAAAAGTCCGAAAGGAATGAACGGAATACGAGAGTATAGTTATATCTATCCACAGGCAAGAACAATTTCGCTAGGAGTTAATGCTAAATTTTAAGAACATGAAATATTCAAATTACCTATTTATATTTTTTCTGCTATTTTCATTACAGAGCTGTAGTGACTTTTTAGAACAAGAACCAGGAACAAAGACATCTATAGACGAACTTTTGCAAAACAAAAAAGGCGTTTTACAAGCGCTTACCGGACTTTATACAGAAGTAGAAGCTAATGTAAGACCAGAATACTATGCCGTTTATGCTGATTTGCAAGGTGGTAATTTAAAATATGGTCCTACTGCAACAGGAGGTCTTAAAGGGCAGATTTCGCCATCATCAAATCTTTCGCTGGTTTATTCTTTTGATGATTCAGCTGCAGATAGTGATTTCAATATGTTTTATGACACCAGTTACGACATCATAAATCAGGCAAATCTAATTCTAGAATATACTCCTGCCCTAACCGACGCTACTGATGCCGAGAAAAACCAAATAAAAGCAGAAGCATTATCTATAAGAGCTTACACTCATTTTCTGTTGTCTCTTATTTACAGTCAGAATTATAGTTACACTCCAGATGCATCACATTTAGGTATTGTTTACAGCACAGAATCTATAAAATCTGGTGTGAAATATCCAATCAGAAAAACTGCTGCCGAAACGTATTCTTTAATTATTGCCGATTTAAAAAACGCTATAGATAGTTATTCAGGTACTTCATTGCTTCCTGGAGCGGCTTATACTTACTTTAGCAAAAAAAGTGCCCAAGCGTTGCTGGCAAGAGTCTATCTCCAAAAAGGAGATTGGGCAAATGCCTACGAAACCGCAAATGAGGTTATTGCCACTTCTGGAGTTACGTTAACCAGCAAAGAAAGCTTAGTTTCAGAATGGGAAAAAGCAGATGTTCCTGTTTCAGAAATTTTACTTGAATTTGCTAATCCAAAAGACACTGAAGGAAATGTTTCGACCTCTATGGCACAGACTTTTGGTTACCTTACAGACACTAACTTTCAAAAATATGTCGCTTCAAATGATTTAGTTGATCTATATGAAAGCACTGATTTGAGAAAACAATTGTTCTTAACCAAATCGCTTTTCACATTAGTAGGCGGCGTACAGACGTTTCTTAATTACAACTTTACCAAAAAATTTCAGGACAATGCTGGTTATGTTGCTTTCAGATTAAGCGAAATGTATTTAATTCGTGCCGAAGCAGCCTTAGAAACCAACAGAGCAGATTTGGCAATGGCAGATATTAATATCATTCGCGCTCGTGCCAACGCTTCTTTATTAACCAATACAACCAATCTTAAAGAAAATATCTTTTTAGAAAGAAGAAAAGAACTATGTTTTGAAGGCTTCTTACTCTTTGATATTGCCAGAAACCACAAAGATGTTTCCAGAAACGATGGCTGTATCGCTACGGTTTGCAGTCTTACTTATCCTTCATTAAAATACGTTCTGCCAATACCAAAAAGCAACATTAATCTTAACCCAAAATTGCAGCAAAATGACTCGTATTAAGATATTCAGCATATTATTTATAGTATTATTATATATTTCCTGTTCTAAAGATGATTATAAATTAGGTTCTGAAATAGAGCCGCATTTGCGATTTAATTTTTTAGTAAAGGCAGACAATGCACCTTTAGAATATCCAGCAATAAATGGAAATTTGATTCCGCAGTCTACTTATGAGAACAAAGCGGTAAGAACATTAAAAGTTCCTGTAACCTTAACAGCGCGCGATTTAAAAGGAACTGTGACGGCCAATTTTAGCGCTGAAACAAATGGCGAAAGTGACAGTTTTAGCGTAAAACCTACTAATCAGCTTTCATTTCAAGGCAATAAATTAACAGATACAATTTTTGTTTCTTTTGATAAAAGATGGACTAAAAGCCAAAATATTACGCTAAAATTAGAAACCGTTTCTGATCCTGAAATCCATATTGGAAACCTCAATACTGCCTATCCAAACGATACATTTAAGATTGATTTAGGAACCATTTCAACCAATTATACTTTTCCGGTAACGAGATACAATGTAAAAGGCGAAATAGGCGAAACAATTGATTTTAAAGTATATTATCCGAATGGTTTTTTCCCTGAAGAAATCGAAAATGCTTCTATTTTTAAATTTCAAAACGGATTCGAATATTCTTTAACGCATGACGATTATGGTGATAACAGAACTTCTGTAAACTATCATTTAACTCTATTAGAAGATCTTCAAAACGATGATGCTCAATTTGAGTCTAAAATAACGTTAGTCAATATTCCTAATTATACTGCTACTGGAAATATCACCTTAACTATTGCAAAACCAATCAAAACGCCGAGAGATGTTCAGGCGTATCCAGCATCTAAATTTACAGATCCAACAAATGCTTTTTACTTAACTTATGGCGAACATTGGTTTAGTAATACTGCTGGTAATTGTGCGTGGCAGACATTTAATGCCTTAACTTTTCCTGTAATTGTTACAAAAGACGATCCAAATGCAATACTTTACAGTGATCGAGGAACTACAAATCCGAATGACGACATTTATCACGATGCTTTCAAAATTGGATTTAATGTAGCAAGCGGAACCAATACCGTGAATTCTTTTGGTCTTAAAAGATGGTTCTCTAATGAAAGTAATGCCGCTGCTATTTCTCCCGGATTTAATATTACTTCTGCTTTAGAATTTTTCCCGGCAAATGGAAACAGTAAAACCGAGGGAACGGTCTTAGTAATTCCACAAGATCTTACAATTGGTTCTAGTGCATCAAATACACACACTATTGCCATTTCTGGCGAAGGAACGTATAAAGAAATTAGTGCAGGTTTATTTGAAATTACATTTGAATTAAAACTAACAAATGACAAACTGTTTGGAGGAACAGTTTCGACACAATACCGAATGTACAATAACAGAACATATCCAAAACCTGCTGCTTTAAGCATTGACTGTCCGAAGGAAGTTACTTTATAATGGTAAATTGTAAATGGTTAATTATTAATGATTGATCATTGTCCATAATTGAGCTTTGTCAAAGTTTAAAACTTTGACAAAGCTTTTGGAGGGTAAAAAAGTTTCATGTTTCAAGTTCCAAGTTTCACGTTTCGCACAACTTGAAACCTGAAACATGAAACTTCAAGAACAAAATCAAGAAAAAAACAAAAAACAAAAAGAATTGAAAAAACTAATCATCCCATTCTTATTCCTGCTGAGCTTAACGGCTTACAAAAGCATGGAAGGTCCTGATTACATCGATATTCAGGAATTAAGAAAACTCTATTCCAGCAGAGATGCCTCAAAATGGCCTGCTGCGGAACTACATGAAAATATCGATAAATCGAAATTCCAAGATATTGGCGTGCTTCCTGCAGTTCCTTATCCTGCTTATAATCCTTATTCGAAGGAAAAAGAAAGTTTGGGTAAGATTTTGTTTTTTGATCCGAGGTTATCTCGTAGCGGCCAAATTGCCTGCGCTTCTTGCCATAATCCAGAATTGGGCTGGACGGATAATTTGACACGTTCTTTCGGTCACGATCGCCAAACGGGAAAACGCAATTCGATGACGATTTTAAACTCAGCCTATGCCACTTCTTTATTTTGGGATGGAAGAGCTAAGAGTTTAGAAGATCAAGCGCAATTTCCTGTTGCAGATCCATTGGAAATGAATGAAAAACTGACGATTGCTGTTGATAAAATTGCTAAAATTAAAGGCTACAATTCGTTGTTTACAGCAGCTTTTGGAGATAAAAAAGTGACTTTAGAACGCATTCAATACGCTATTGCCACTTTCGAAAGATCAATTAATAGCCCGAAAAGCAAATTCGATCAGTTTGTAAGCGGAAAATCAGAAATTTATACCGATCAGCAGGTAAAAGGAATGCATTTGTTTAGAACCAAAGCGCAATGCATCAATTGCCACAATACGCCTTATTTCAGCGACAATCAATTTCATAATGATGGTCAGACATTATTCGGAACAAAAAATGAAGATTTTGGACGTTATAATGTGACTAAAGATGTCAAAGATATTGGCAAATTCAGAACACCAACACTTCGCGAAGTAGCTAACACAAAACCTTGGATGCACCACGGACATTTTCCAAGTTTATTGGATGTGGTCGAATTGTACAATTTAGGAAACCCATCTCCTATTCAGAAAAAATATTTGGGAACGCCAAGAGATTCTCTAATTCCAAAAGTAGATCCGATGTTGCGAAAATTAAATTTAACGAAAGAAGAAATCAGCGATTTACTGGCTTTTATCGAAACTTTAAGTACACCGACAAGAAGAATTATAACTCCAGAAATGCCAAAATAAATTTAGTTATTGATTTGTATTTTGCCCCAAAAAAATGACAAATCTACTAAGCCTGTTTCTTTATGAAATGGGCTTTTTTATTTTACAACGCGGCCATTAAAATTGAAAGATTTTTCAATAATCTTGCAACAAGGACTATCTGTCTTTTTGTAGCTTTATCGATTATTTAAAGATGCCATTCTAAAACAATCAATAATTATTTACTATCCTTTTATTGACACATAAAATACCGCTTTAGTCCTGATTTTATCGGCGTTTCTTAAATTTGACTATAACTCGAAGCAAACTTTTCATTTATAAAAATTACTCTTATGAAGATAGATCAAATCGAAATCAAAACAAACGATATTCAAAAAACGAAAGCATTTTATCAGGGGCTTTTTGGGCTTTTTATTCTGGAAAATGACGAAAAATCGATAACGTTTCAAGCAGGGACTTCCATTTTAAAATTTGTCGAAGATCCTCACTTTAATTCCATTTATCATTTTGCTTTTAATATTCCAGAAAATCAACTGGAAGAAGCCATTCAATGGTGTAAAAACAAAGTCGAATTAATTGTTTTAGAAGATAATAGTGTGGTTACAAATTTCGAAAATTGGAATGCGCATTCTATTTATTTCTTCGATTACAACGGAAATTTATTGGAGTTCATTGCAAGACATGACCTCAATAATGAACAAGTTGGTGAATTCAACTCCGCATCTATTTTAAGCATCAGCGAAATCGGAATTGTTACGGAAAGTCCATTGGAATTAGGAAATCAATTAATTGAAGAACACGGACTTCATTTCTTCTCGCAAAACACAAATACAGACAAATTTGCGGCAATTGGCGATCATGAAGGTTTGCTAATTTTGGTACAGCCCACTAGAAATTGGTATCCCACGCAGATTCCTTCTGAAAGTAATCCGGTGAAAGTATCACTAGAAAACAATGAAAATTTGATTGAACTATATTTATAAATAACTTTATATCAAACAGATAAAAATATAATTTGTATTTTCATCACAGAAAAAAAATATTTATAATATCGTTTTAATCTGTATGAAAAGATACTTCTTCCTGATAGTATTATTTTGGAGCTTTTGTGTTTGCAATTCACAAACCAATCTCGCATACGAAGAATTAATCGCGGAAGCTTCTTTACTTCATCTTAAAAAAGACTATAAAAATGCTATTTCAAAACTAGAAAAAGCGTTCTCGCTTGAAGAACCTGATGCATTAAATTCTTATAAAGCTGCAGGAATGTATGCTTTAGCTGAAAATAAAACCGAAGCTTTTAAATATTTAAATAGGACTCTGAACAAAGGATGGACTGAAGCAGAGCAACTTTCCATCGATCCGTATTTTGATTTTTTACGTGCAAATTATTCAGAATCGTGGAAAGCTATTGAACAAAAAGCACAATTAAAAGAGCAACAATATGAGAAGAAATTAAAACTTCCAGAATTGCGGAAACAAATTAATGCAATGGGAATTGCAGATCAGAAACTCCGATATTCGAAAATACAAACTTCAGATCCTGCGCAACTAAAGGAATTACATCAGAAAATTAACGATTTAGATTTTAAAAATCTTTCTACGGCAAAAGAGATTCTCAGGAACTACGGTTGGCCAAAAATATCAGAAATTGGAAAAGATGGTGCTCATAATTTCTGGCTAATTGTACAACACTCTGATCAAGATATTTTGTTTCAGAGAGCAGCTTTGCACGAAATGGATAAATTAAAAGGAACAAAAGAATTGGACATGGAAAACTATGCTTTTCTTTATGACCGCGTGCAATGCAATCTCAATTACAAACAACTTTACGGAACACAAGTTAACTGGACGCACAACGGCGAAGCTTCAAGTTTTAGAGGAATTATAAAAGAGAACGAAGTCGATAAACGAAGAGCTGCTTTCGGACTTCTTCCGTTGCGAATTTATGCGCTGCATTATGGTTTCAAATATAGTCTACCAACCGCCGAAGCAGCTTCTAAAAAAGATCAAAAAGATAGGGAAAGCACTTTAGCTCTGATTAATGAAGCCAAAGAAAAATTCAAAACAAAAGAGTTCCAAAAAGTATATGATAATTATAATAACGCTTCGATGATTTTGGGTGGAATGTCGAGTGATCAAAATTTAGAAGCATCCGAGCTTTTTGCAAAAATCTACAATCAAAATCATGAGGAACAATACAGAAGTATTTCAATTGATTTTTTAAGTTTAAATAAACTGAGAGGAGATTTGAACTTAAAAGCACTTTTAGCTAATAAAGATTTTGTGTCTTTTTATTCTGAAGCTAGATGGAAAGAGCTTTTAGATTAAATTTAGCAAAGAAGTTTTCTTAGTGTAAATAGACTTTTTATTTTTACTAATTTTCAATCGAAAATCCCAATATTTGACAAAAAAGAAATTTAAATTTTATACGACTGAGAAATTAAATTAAATGATAAATCTTAAGCAAATTCTGTTCTTTACAGTTTTAATAACTCACATTGCAAACGCACAATCAAAAGATCCAATTTTGCAAAAACTGATCGACAATAATCTTATAGAACAAAAACAAATAAAAGATTTTGAAAAAAGTCAAGCTCGATTAAAAACAAAAAATACCACTTCGTATTTATATGGATTATTTCAATGCGAATATAAAAGCATAACCGGAAATTTCTTTTCTGAGATAGGCTCGCATGATATTTTTGATTCCGAAAAACTGAATGAAGAACAGCAGAAAAAGGAAAATCAAGAACTTACCGATTATCTTTTTAAACTTAAAAAATGTGATTTGCTTACCGAAGAGCAGGCAAACTATTTTCAACAGGAAATAAACAATAATCTATATACATACAAACTTCAATTTATCAAGGAGATTACCTTTAAAGCTTTCAAATCAGATTATATGGCTCCTGATAAACTAAAGGAATTTGCCAATAAATTAAAATAAAATGGAATTGTCGAAATGCAAGACCAAAATCTTATTGCTGCTATAGAAAATCAAAAAATCAAAAACCCGATTGACATGCTTTCTTATTGTTCCAAAGCCATAATAATCAATCCAAAAAATTATGCAAACGAACCTGAAAAGTATTTAGAACTTGTTCATCAAAAAACAGCAACAATATTGCCTGAACTTGCTTTTACTAATTTTGAATTTCAAATTGCACTTGACAGCATAATGTCTGATGAAGATGATAAATTCTACGACTTCATTGTTTCAATACAATCAAATGGCAGAAAGTACAAGCAAAAAAGCTTTTACCGTATGTACACTCCTTCTAAAAATAAATATTCTTTGGGTTTTATAGATTCTCAGGAATATTACAAAATTTTCAATAAAATACTTACTGACCAACATTCGCCATATAGACTTCATCAAATTACAGCTTATAACGAAGATACAAATGAGGAAAAGACTTTTGGAATAATGGCTTTAACGAAGGAGCAGGAAAAGGCGTTTCAAAATTCGGAATCTTATTTGGTTCCAAGTTCGGAAGATTTCAAAAACAAACCTACCACTTTGCAAATTGAAAAAGCTATCGAAGCGTATACAAAACTTGGCTTGTTCTCAAATTTAACACCGGAACAAATTAATCTTGGAAAAGAAAAGGTTTCCCAACAAGAAAACAGCAATTACAACCAAATACTTTCTGCTTCCCAAACCTGATTTATTGGTTTGATACAGAGCTAGGGAATCTTGAAGATCCATACGCAGAACTAATTAAGGAATTTGCCATAATCTCTCACAATGAATTTAATCCAACTCATATTTCAAATTCATTTGACATTGAAAAAGGGAAGAAAACGACATTAAAATTTAAGCTAGAAAATAAATCGTATACTAAAGTTTTTAAAATCGATAATGATTGGATTGATCCTAATTTTTTTGATTTTATAAAATCTGTTGTAACCGAACACAAACTAAAAGGTCAGTTTTACGAATTATATACCGGTGGACAAGATGCACAAGTTATCTATCTCACCAAAGAGCAATACGATTATATTCGAGCAAATAAGTTGCTTTTATTCGCAGATCAAGAATGGGAAGAAGAATAAATCTTCTTCCAATCCTTAAAATAATATTTTAAAATTTCATCTTCTGAATCCGTACAGCGTTCAATATCGCTAATAACGCCACACCGACATCAGCAAAAACAGCTTCCCACATAGTTGCAAGTCCGCCTGCGCCGAGAATCAGCACAAAAGCTTTTACGACAAAGGCTAAAGTTATATTCTGCCAAACGATTTTTTTGGTTTGTTTTCCAATGTTGATTGCCATGGCGATTTTGCTTGGTCTATCATCCTGAATGACAACATCGGCAGTTTCGATTGTGGCATCGCTTCCTAAACCTCCCATTGCAATTCCGACTGTACTTAAGGCAATTACGGGCGCATCGTTTACACCATCGCCAACAAAAGCAACTGTTTCGTTTTTGGCTTTAATTTCGTTGATCTTATTGACTTTATCTTCTGGAAGCAAATCGCCAAAAGCATTCTTAATCCCCAATTTATCAGCCACAAACTGAACGACATTCATTTTATCACCGCTTAACATCGTCAGTTTTACACCTAAAGATTTTAGTTTTGAAACTGTTTCTTTGGCATCTTCTTTAATTTCGTCGGCAATTGTCAAATAACCAGCAAACTTTCGGTCAAAAGCAATGGCAATTGTAGTATATACTATTGCAGAAGGATCAATATCATACGGAATGGAATATTTATCCAATAATTTAAAATTACCAACGTGAAGCTCTTTTTCGTTGTAAACAGCCTTTAATCCATGTCCCGAGATTTCTTCAATATCTTTTAATACGACCGAAGAATCAATTGGTCCAACATGATTGTGAATTGCCGTTGCCACAGGATGCGAACTTTTATTTTCTATAACATTGATCAGTTTTAAAATTTCGTCTTTATCAAATTCAGGTTTTATAATGACTTCTTGAACTTTAAAAACACCTTCAGTCATCGTTCCTGTTTTGTCTACCACGACATTGTGAATAGTCGAAATGCTGTCTAAGAAATTACTTCCTTTAAACAAGATTCCGTTTCTGCTTGCAGCGCCAATTCCGCCAAAATACCCCAACGGAATACTGATCACCAAAGCACAAGGACATGAAATTACTAAGAAAACCAAAGCTCGATAAAGCCAATCTGTAAAAACATAATTGTCCACAAAAAGCATAGGAATCAAACAAATAGCAATTGCCAAATACACCACAATTGGCGTATAGATTTTGGCAAACTTTCTAATAAACAACTCAGCTGGCGCTTTTTTTGCCGTGGCATTTTGTACCAATTCTAGAATTTTAGACAATTTACTATCGCTGTAAGCTGTAGTAACTTTTACTTCGATAATAGTATTTCCGTTTATCATTCCTGCTAAAACAGGGTCGCCTTTCTTTTTAGTCGCAGGTTTGCTCTCGCCTGTTAAAGCAGCTGTATTGACAAATGCAGAATCAGATAACAATTCGCCATCTAAACCTAGTTTTTCTCCCGCTTTTAACTGAATAATAGCGCCAATTTGAACGTCTTTAGCTTTAACTTTTACTGCAACATTGTTTTCTAAAATATGCACCTCATCTGGTCGCTGATCTAACAGTTTTTTAATGCTTGTTTTGGCTCTGTTAACCGCCATTCCTTGAAAGGTTTCTCCAATGGTATAAAACAGCATTACCGCAACACCTTCAGGATATTCGCCAATGGCAAAAGCGCCAATTGTCGCGATACACATCAGGAAAAACTCAGAGAAAACATCACCTTTCATAATGCTTTGATACGCTTCTCGCAGCACTGGGATTCCTACTGGAAGATACGCAATCGCATACCATACCATTCTAACATATCCTGTAAACCAATCTTGCGGAAAATAGTTATCAAAACCAATTCCGATTATCAATAACACAAAGGATATAATGGATGGCAGGAACAATTTAAAAAGACCTCCTTCTACATTGTGGTCGTGATCGTGGCCTTCGTGATCGTGTCCGCCATTTTCAGAATGAACAGGCTCGTCATGAGAACAGCAGCAGGAAGGTTTGGCTTTATTTTTTGTGTTTTTTACTTCTTTATCTTGATGTATCATTGTAGAGTTTCAAGTTTTAAGTTTCAGGTTTTAAAGTTCCTGAAACCTTGTTTAAATAATGTCCTAAATTTAAGTATTTTGTATCGTTTATTTGCCACAAAGACGCGAAGACTCTAAGTTTTTTTTATTTGATGAGCATAAACCCGTCCTATTTATCTTTTCGACGAAGGAGACCCGAGCGATAGCGAATAGGCGAAGTAAATCACACTAGAATTTCCATAAAGCATAACACCAATCTTTGTCGATTCCTGAGTGTGATTTCTCCCTCCGGTCGAAATGACAAAAAATAAGAGAAATCTCAATTGCCTCCAGCTTTAGCTGGAGGTTAAATGAATCCAGTCTGATTGGCTTTAGCCTAAAATCGTAAGTTTGGCTAAAGCCCTTATATTCTTCTTTTGAACACCTCCAGCTGAAGCTGGAGGCAATTCAAAAACTTTGCATCTCTGCTCCCGATAACTATCGGGATTGTGAGCCTATTTGCCCCCAGCATAAAAAACTCAGCACCTTAGCATCTCAGAACCTTAGCACCTCAAAAAAATTAATGCGTATGCTCTCCTCCACCCTTCATTGCAGAAAGCAAATAAAAAGCACCTTTAGTTACAATTTTAGCATTGGCAGGAGCTTCAGTCACGAACTTAACCTCTGTAAAACCTAAATCGGTTGTTCCTGGAATTACTTCAATCGCTTTAAAATGAATTTCTTCTTCGTGAGCTTCTTCTTTTTCACCTGCTGCGTGTTCGTGTTTTTCTTCTGCGTGATTTTCTTCCTGAATGAAAACGAAATATTTATCAGCATTTTTCACAACTGCATCTTTTGGCAAGGCTGGAACTGTTGCATTTACAATATTAATATTTGCCGAAACGTACATTCCGGGAATCAATCCTTTTGCATCAGCAGGATCAATTTTAGCATGAACAGCAACAGTTTTGCTTTCATTCGAAAAAGATTTATTGATTCCGAAAATCTTTCCCTTAATCGATTTATTCGACTGATTCGTTAATACGAAGTCAATTACCTGACCAATTGAAATCGAACCTAAATCTTTCTCGTACACATTCAAATCCAAATGCATTTGACTGTTATCAACCACTTCAAAAAGAGAAACTCCTGTATTAGCAAAAGCGCCTTTCGCAATGTTAATTTTCCCTACATAACCATTTATAGGAGAAACAATTGGCACAACTGAAGTCGTTCCTTTAGTATTAACATGCAAAGCGTCCAATTTGTTTTTTGCAGCTTGTGCTCGAGCTCGTTCAGCCGCTAATTTAGCTTTCACTTCCTGAAAAGTCTTTCTCGGATTCACATTTTCATCACTCAACGTTTTCTGGCGATTGTATTCCAATTGCAGATACTCCACATTCGCCACAGCAGATTGATAATCTTCCTGCATTCCGATTACTTCTAAATTTTGGATCGTTGCCAAAACTTTTCCTTTGTTGACATACGTTCCTTCCAAAACAAAAATGTCTTTTACCGTCCCGCCAATCAAAGTCGAAACCTCAGCAGAATTTTGTGGAGGAACAGTTGTATATCCGTTTGCTTTAATGATTTTATTTAGATTTCGGTCTTCGACGACGCCTGTTTCAATTCCGACTGTTTTATATTGAGAAGCCGTTAAAGCAACTTCTGTCGATGATTTTTCTTCTTCCTGCGGTTCTTCAGCTTTCTTTTCACTACAGCTTGTTAAGGTAACCGCAAAGAGCGCTAAGATTACGCAAAGCACGCCAAGTTTAATTTCCTTGCGTTCTTTGCGTAGTTCCCTTGCGTCCTTTGCGGTTAAATAATTAGATATATTTTTCATTTTTAATTGTTTTTGATGGTTGGGAATTGAAGTTCGATGGCACTTTGATTGTAGCTGTGCGTGGCTTCTGCAAATTGTTTTTTAATATCAATCGCTTGATTTAAAAAGCTGATATACGACCAATAGCTCATATCGCCGTTAGCATAACTTTTTTGGGCCGTTTCGATAATTTGATTAGCATATTGTAATCCTTCATTCTGAAAATACGCTAAATTCTTCTGTTGCTTCTCGAAGTTATTTTTCAACTCTTCTCTTTGCAGATTCAAAATCATTTTGTTTTTGTCTAAAGCCAATTGTGACTGCGATATACCGATTTCCGCTGCTTTTGCTTTTGTCGTATTAACTCCTCCAAATAACGGAATCTGCAATCCTGCCGTGAAACCTTGAAACAACGATTCGGTGTTAATGGTTTGAGCAAAATATCCTAATCCCACCTTTGGCGTACGCAAAGCTTTAAAAGTCCCTGCTTCTTTTTGATAAACCGAAATTTGTTGTTGATATAAATCGGTCATTAAAGCTTCTGCTTTAGTAGTATTCTGATTTTCAACAATATCATATTGCAAATCGGTGTTTTGATCCGGAATTATATTTTCATTGGTCTGAATGAAAAACTGCAATTGTTTTTGATAAATAGCCAAATCATATACTAACTGCACTTTCTGCGTTTCGATTTCTTTGACTTTGGCTTTGGCACTGATCACTTCAATATTCCCGCTTTCACCTGTTTTAAAACGTAGTTCCGCATTCTTTAAGAATTTCGTATAAATTTCATTCAATTCTGAATTGAGTTTCTGGATCGAAACGCCATACAAATATTGATAATACGCCAATGTCACCGCTTTTTCGATCTCATACGCAGACAAGGCTTTTCGTTTTTCGGCTAGTTTTGCCAACTCTTCCTGCAATTGTCGATTCGCTTTTGTGATATTTCCTAACGGAAAAAACTGCTGCACCGAAACATTATGATCGTAATCGGCACTATTGAACTGACCGCCTTGATATTGCACCTGAAGCGGATCGGGCTGAAAAGCAGCTTTTATGAGAACGGTTTGTTTTTCGATTTCTTTATCGGCTATTTTTAAGTCGATGTTGTTTGATTTGGCAAGTTCTATTGCTTTTTCGAGACTGATAGATTGCTGTGCTGAAATAGCAGTGCTTAACAATAGGAACGTACTTAAACGCAATCCCGATAGCCATCGGGAGCAAAGCTTTTTCGATTGATTTTTATATTTTGAATTTTTCATTTTTATACTTTTTGTTTCACGCAGATTCAAAAAAGATTTAAGCTGATAAACGCAGATTTTTTTATTCATTAAAATCAAAATTAAACCTGCTTTAATCTGTTAGATCCGCGTGAAAAATCTTTTTTGTCTCCCGCAGATTTTGCAGATTAAGCAGATTTTTTCTTTTTAAATTAATCTGCCAGATCTGCTAAATCTGCGAGAGAAATTATTATACGCACTGTAATAAATTATCTAATTATCAAATTTTCTCATTTACTAATTATCCTTGCGGTTAAATCGCTCCAACAATAAATACAAAATCGGCAAAACGATTAACGTCAATAAAGTAGCCGAGATTAATCCCCCGATTACTACCGTTGCAAGTGGTTTCTGCACTTCTGCACCACCGCTTGTCGACAATGCCATTGGCAGAAATCCTAAAGAAGCTACAGCTGCGGTCATTAAAACAGGACGCAAACGTGTTTTGGTTCCAATAATCACTCGCTGGAATGCATCTGAAATTCCTTCTGATTTTAATTGGTTGAAATACGAAATCAGTACAATTCCGTTTAAAACTGCAATTCCGAATAAAGCAATAAAACCAATTCCGGCAGAAATACTAAACGGCATTCCTCTTAGCGAAAGTGCAAAAACACCTCCTATAGCCGATAACGGAATCGCTGTGAAAATCAATAACGCTTGTTTAACACTTTTAAAAGTAAAATACAATAAGACTAAAATTAGCCCTAAAGCGATTGGCAAGGCAACTGAAAGTCTTTTCGAAGCTTCAATCAGGTTTTCAAATTGTCCGCCATACGTGACATAATAACCCGCAGGAAGCTTGAAATTTTTATCTAGTTTTGCCTGAATTTCTTCAACAACACTTTTAATATCTCTTCCGCGAACGTTTAATCCAACTGTAATTCTTCGTTTTCCGTCTTCGCGGATAACCTGCACAGGACCTTGTTCGTATTCAACAGAAGCAACCTGAGAAAGCGGTACTTGCTGGCCGTTTGGAAGCGGAATAAACAAATTGCTTACATCCGTGATATCGCCACGATTGTTTTCGTCCATTCTCACGACAACATCAAATCGTTTGCTTTCGTCATAAATCTTTCCGGCAACTTCTCCTGCAAACGAGGAACGAATGATTTGATTGACATCTGAAATATTCAATCCGTAAAGGGCAATTTTATCATAATCATATTTAATCGTGATTTGCGGTAATCCCGTTACTTTATCGGCTTTTAAATCTCCGATTCCTTCAACTCCTTTTATTTTCGAAATCAATTCGGTTGCTTTGGCATCTAAAATTTCCAAATCATCACCAAAGATCTTAATCGCAATATCAGATCGGCTTCCCGTCATTAATTCGTTAAAACGCATTTGGATGGGTTGAGAAATTTCGATATTCGCACCCGGAATAATTTCCATTTCCTTTTTCATCGCATTCGCCAATTCTTCCCAGTTTCGATATTTGCCTTTCCATTCTTTTTTGTCTTTTAAAACAATAATCAAATCCCCGCTTTCAATTGGCATTGGGTCGGTTGGAATTTCACCACTTCCTATTTTGGTTACGATGGTTTTAATTTCTGGAAATTTGGCTTTCAGAATCTGTTCGTATTGGGTCGTCGTTTTCACCATCTGCGTAAGCGAACTTCCCGTCATAATTGTCGCATTGATTGCCAAATCGCCTTCTTCAATTGTTGGAATAAATTCGCCTCCCATATTTTGGAAAATGATAAATGCTAACGCGAATAAGCCAACGGCAATAGAAAGCACGACTTTTTTAAACTCTAAAGCTTTCTTTAATAATGGCGTATAACGGCTTTCCAGCCAAGCAATCATACGATCACTGAAATTTTCTTTGTGTTCTGTTTTTTTCGAAAGAAACAAAGCGCTCATCATCGGAATATATGTCAGTGAAAGAATAAAGGCTCCGATAATCGCAAAACCAACTGTCATTGCCATTGGTTTGAACATTTTTCCTTCTGTTCCAATCAAAGCCAGAATTGGCAAGTAAACGATAAGAATGATAATTTCGCCAAAAGCCGCACTATTTCTAATTTTTGAAGCCGAATTATAGACTTCTTCGTCCATTTCCTCCTGCGTCAGTTCTTTTTTGTTTTTGAATTGCTGCAAATGATGCATCGTGGCTTCGACAATTATCACGGCGCCGTCGACTATAATTCCGAAATCTATGGCGCCAAGACTCATTAAATTGCCGCTTACGCCAAAGGCATTCATCAGAATCACAGCAAAAAGCATCGCTAATGGAATAACCGAAGCGACGATTAATCCGGCGCGAAGATTTCCTAAGAATAATATCAAAACGAAAATCACGATTAAAGCACCTTCCAGTAAATTCTTAGCAACGGTTTTAATAGAATTATCAACGAGTTTTCCTCTATCAATAAAAGCTTCGGCAACAACACCTTCAGGAAGGCTTTTATTGATTTGCTCCATTTTTTCGTGAACACGATCTACGACGGCGCTCGAGTTCTCGCCTTTCAGCATCAAAACCATTCCCGAAACGATTTCACCTTTTCCATCTTTTGTTGATGCTCCGTAACGCAGTGCAACGCCTTCGCGAACTTGCGCTACATTACGAACCAAAACTGGCGAACCGTTTCGGTTTTTCACCACAACATTTTCAAGGTCTTTAACCCCTTTTGCCATTCCGACACCGCGAATAAAATACGTATATTGATCTTTTTCAATATAAGCGCCACCGGTATTTTGATTGTTTTTTGCTAAAGCATCAAAAATTTCGGTAATCGTTACGCCCAAACTATTAAGCATATTGGGATTTACGGCGATTTCGAATTGTTTTAGTTTTCCCCCCCAAGCACTTACTTCGGCAACACCACGAACGCCCTGCAATTGCGGAATAATAATCCAATCCTGAATAGTTCGCAGTTCGACTGCTGTGTATTTGTTTTCGTAGCCTTTTTTGGCGTAAACATCATATTGATAAATTTCGCCCAATCCTGTAGAAATGGGCGCTAACTCAGGAGAATTTACATAATCTGGAATGTTTTCTTCCGCTTCTTTTAAGCGTTGAAAGATCTGTTCACGAGCCCAGTAAATATCAACATCTTCATCAAAAACTACGGTTACAACCGATAATCCAAAACGCGAAATACTGCGGAGTTCTATGACTTTTGGAACTGTTTTTACCGCTCTTTCTAAGGGATACGTAATTAATTGCTCTACTTCCTGGCTTGCCAAAGTAGGTGCCGTCGTAATGATCTGAACCTGATTATTGGTTACATCTGGTAATGCATCCAACGGTAAATTTTTAAGCGAATAGCTCCCCCAGGCAATGAGCACAAGGGTAAATAGTAGTATAACGAATTTGTTTCGTATACTAAACTGAATGATTTTATCTAACATTTGAATAAATAATGACGTGAGAAATTAGGCAATCAAATCGCCTGTAAACATGTGGAAAGTCCACAACTCTCTCGCCCGTTTTCGATTTTCATCGAACAGGCACAATCATTATACTATTTGAGGGGGCTGCCAAATACTTCCGTAGAAATTGGAAATAAAAACAGAATGATAACTCGGTAAAGAAATTGAAATTTGATTGTAGGTTTTAGGAAATTCAAAACTTACTGTAGAATGATAACTTAAAACTTGTGCTCCGCAACAGTTGCAAGCACAAAATGGGGAACATAAATCATTGGCTTTATCATGCGAATGATTGTCTTCTGAAGCAAATTGCGCTGTTTTGTGCATAGCACTATTCACTTCCATATCTGCGCAAGGCATATTGGAAAGCGCCATCAGGTAAATTGATAATATAATTGTTATCCATTTCACAACTGTAAAAGTACACTTTATTTTTAATTTTCCTATTGCACTGATACTGAAAATATTAAAAACAACACACATAGTAATGATCTGAAAATTATTTTATTAGTTTTTTCATTTTCTATAACTTTTTTGTCGGCGGTAAGAAAATTTCGTTAACTTTAACAATAATTAACAATTCTTTAAGCCTCAGATTTTAACCTTAAAAGACACTTTTCTATACGCCAAAAAAATAACAGAGATTTCTTTAAGCACATTAGTATAATTTATTTTTTGCAGTTTAATTCATTAACATTAAATACCACAATAAATGAAATGTAAAACACTAATATCAGCCTCTTTATTATTTTTCAGCATGCAGATTTTCGGGCAAGTTTATACCGATAAAATTGTAGGAGAAAAAAATCAAACCTTAAAAGACAGTCTTAAAATTGAAGAATACCCATATGCTCTTCCTATATGGGGTGAGAAGGTCGCTCAAAAAGGATATAAGCTTCCGTATTCAGCCGGTTTATCGGTAAACTGGTTTTGGCAAGAATCTGAAATTGTAATCAACAAGTTAGAAATAGGTTTTAATCATGGCCCACAGTACAATCTCGACGAAATTGTTCGATTTGACAAATCATCTGTCGAGGCTAGTGCATTAACTATTAGACCAGATATATGGCTTCTTCCCTTCTTAAACATTTACGGGATATTTGGAAAAGCAAATACATCTACTAAAATTAATGCCGGCATCTGGATTCCTGACGCAGATAATAATTGGTCGGAAATTACAACTTTCAGCACAAGAGCAAATTTTAACGCTACAACATTTGGTCTGGGTATGACGCCAACAATTGGTATTGGCGGTGGCTGGCTAGCTCTTGATATGAATATGGCGTGGACCGATATTAGTTCATTAGACAAACCTGCTTTCTCTTATGTATTTGGCCCAAGATTAGGTAAAACATTTAAATTTAACAAACCCGAACAAAACATTGCAGTTTGGGTGGGCGGATTTAGAGTACATATTTCTGGTGACACCAACGGGGATTTGCCTTTATCTGATTTTATTGATTTGTCAAATGCGCAGCAAAAAGTAGATGATGGTTTAGCAAAAGTGGCAGAAAACCAAACTAAAGTAGATAATTGGTGGGATGGCTTAACACCTGCCGAACAAAAAAATCCTGCGAACGTTGCGAAACATAATACAGCGAATAGAGCATTAGAAAGTGCCGGCAATATTCTAGGTACATTAGATGGCGCATTGAGTACTGCAGGAAGTTCATCTGTACAATATTCGCTTCAAAAACGACCAAAAGACATGTGGAACTTTATTGTTGGTTCCCAATATCAATACAACAAACATATTATGTTTAGAGCAGAATGTGGTTTCTTAGGCTCACGTACACAAGTGCTAGCAAGTTTACAATACCGTTTTGGACTTTAATCCTGTAATTGTATGAAAAAAGGTTTTCTAATCTTTGTCACTTTTTTTTGTATTACTACTGCGCAATCTCAAGTTTTGATTTCCTTAATTTTTGGAGATAAACTCAACTCGGAGTTTTTAGAATTTGGTTTGGAAGGCGGTGTTAATTTTTCAACGATTTCAAACATGGGTTCTTCTGCTACCAATCCAGGTTTTAATCTTGGTTTTTACTTTGATTTGAGATCCAGAAAAAATCCAGCTTGGATGATCAATACAGGAGTGATTGTGAAATCGCCTATGGGAGCACAAGAAATTCCGGTGTATTCTTTAAATAATGAAAACCTTGACAATACGTTTGTGGGTGGAACCGTAAATCGTGAAATTCGTTATTTTAATGTTCCTATTTTAATTAAATATCAGTTCAAAAATCATATTTATGTAAAAGCAGGACCTCAGTTTGGATTATTAGCGAAAGCTTTTGATGAATTCAAAAATGAGATTGATAATAACGACGTTGTTTATAAAAAAAATATTAGAGATCAGATTCACGTTATCGATGCTGGACTTGCTTTAGGGACTGGTTACCATCTAAATGTTGGAAATGGCTTAAACTTTACCGTTCAATACTATTACGGATTAGTTACCGTAATGAAAGGCGACGGTCCAAATAACCAATACAACAGATCTTGGTACATCACTGCTGGAATTCCTATTGGAAAAGGAAAAGCAGCAAAAAGAAGGGCAGAAGAAAAAGCTGAAATGAATAAAGTGATATTACCAGAAGATGAAAAGAAATAAATTTCATTCTAAAACATTCAAGCATACACTTTTTCAAGTTTAAGATTAATGAAAAACAAGCTTAAAGCGTGAAAGATTGAAAACTATAAAGCCTGATTGATTTCTTTTATAAATTCAAGAATTTCATCTGTACTTAAAACAAAATCTGGAGTGGTATGCAAAATGGCATTATTAGGCATAAAAGGCATATCTGCAGAAAGCGGATTTTGCACCACACTTATACCGCCAGCTGCTTGAATTGCTCGCAGTCCGATTGTTCCATCTGAATTGGAACCCGAAAGTAAAATTCCGATCAAATGATTGCCATATATTTCTGCAGCAGACTCAAAAGAAACATCTATACTGGGTCTGCTGTAGTTTATTTTTTCTGAAGTGTCTAAAGACAGCGTTTCGTTTTTTTCAAATAATAGATGATAATTAGACGGCGCAATATAGATGAATCCTGATTCCAGTTTTACTTTATCTTCTACTTCCTTTACTTTTAATTGTGATTTTAAAGCCAGTAAAGCTTCCAAAGTTTGTTCGTCAGACTGTTTTCTGTGAACCACAATTACAATCGCAAACGAAATAGGTTTTTCTATAAAAGGCAAAATTTGCAGTAATGCCTGCAAACTTCCAGCTGAACCTCCAATTATGACTGCTTTACAGTCTTTTATTACTCTTTTATTTTCCTCCATATTTTTTCTCTTTCAAACTGTTTGTATTTGGCTGGAGATATAGAATATTTTATTGTTTCTTTTGTTCCGAGTGCCAAAAAACCTAGAACAGCTAAGCTGTCATCAAATAGCTTTACCACTCTTTTTTGCAGATTATTATCAAAATAAATTAAAACATTACGGCACAAAATGAGATCAAACTCGTTAAAAGAAGTATCTGAAACCAAATTGTGTTGTGAGAAAACCATTTTTTCTGATAGATTTTCATTAAACTTCGCAAAGCCGTAATTGGCAATGTAATAATCCGAAAAGTCCTGCTGTCCGCCTGCATCACGGTAATTATCTGCATAATCTTTTATCATTCGCAACGGAAAAATACCGCTTTTGGCTGTCTCCAAAACCTGTGCATTTATGTCGGTTGCATACAATATCGATTTATGAAGCAAACCTTCTTCTTTTAGCATAATTGCCATCGAATAGACTTCTTCTCCTGTAGAACATCCTGCGTGCCAAATACGGATAAAGGGTTTGGTTCCTAATAACGGAAGTATTTCTTTTCTTAACGTAAAATAAAAGGATGGATCGCGAAACATCTCGGTTACATTCACCGTGATTTCATCAATCATTCTTTTGCAATATTCTGGATCGGTACGGACTTTAGATAAAAATTCATGAAAATGCTTAAATCCATCTAAATAAAAAACCCGGCTTACTCGTCGTTTAAGCGAAGCTCTAGAATAGCTTCCAAAATCAAAACCATAATATTCGTAAACATCATTTATAAGAGTTTCTAATTCAATATCTTCAATCATAATTCATTTAAATTTCTCCCAAAATCTGAAGCAATTTATCTACATCTACTGGTTTTGAGATGTAGGCATCTGCTCCAGCTTCTATACATTTCTCTCTATCTCCTGCCATGGCCTGTGCTGTTACGGCAACAACCAATGTCGATTCTTGCGACGGAATGGCTTTAATAAGCGGAATAGCCTCATAACCATCCATTTCTGGCATCATCATATCCATTAAAACAGCATTTATAGACGAATCTTCTTTTAATATTTTTAATGCTTCTTCGGCACTTAAACAAGAGACACAATCATACGATTTTGCTTTTAGGGTATTTACCAAAGCAAAAATATTTCTAGAATCGTCATCTACTATCAATATACGTTTATTTCCCATTTGCGGATTTTAAAAGATTAGATTTTATCATAAAGCCATACTCGCAGCAGCGATAACAACTGGTCTACATCGACAGGTTTTGTAATATAATCTGAGGCACCTGCTTTAATACATTTTTCCCTGTCTCCTGTCATAGCTTTGGCAGTTACCGCTATTACAGCTAAATTAAGAAATTTAGGATTGCTCCTTATCTTTTCGGCAGTTTCATAACCATCCATATTAGGCATCATCATGTCTAACAATACAACGTCTGTATCGGGATTTTCATCTAAAATTTTAATCGCCTCTTTTCCATCAAAAGCGGTAATAACATTCATTTTAAAAGCTTCTAGCGCTTTTGAAAGCGAATATATATTTCGCACGTCATCGTCTACTATCAATACTTTTTTCTCAAACAAAATATTATTTAGCGAATTCAGTTTTTTGTGGTTTTCTTTGGTACTATTCCCCTCTTTCTTTTCTTCTACCAAATGAAGGAAAAGCGATACCTCGTCTAGCATTCTTTGGTACGAATGTGCCGTTTTAACAATAATAGAATCGGCATATTTTCTAATTTTTAGTTCTTCTTTGATAGACAGACTTTTTCCTGTAAAGACAATTACAGGCAGATTTTCTAGTCCTGGACTTTTCTTAACACCGTCTAAAATTTCATAAGCTTGTTTGTCTGGAATTCCCATATCTAGAATTACGCAGTCTACTTCCTGTTTTCCTAAAGCCGACAGACCAGCCGAAACTTCACTCTTAATTTCTGAATTAATATCATACGTTTCTAGGAAATAAGCTAATGCTTTTGCATGTTTAGGATTGTCCTCGATAATTAAAACCTTTTGAGATTCTTTGTTGATGATATGCTCAATACGCATAAAAACTTCTGGAATCTTGTCAAAAGCTACAGGTTTATCTAAGAAATCTACAGCTCCCTTCAATAAACTTTCTTGTTTTAGTTTGTGCGAAGACATTATATGTACTGAAATATGCTTGGTTTGCGAATGATTTTTTAATTCTTCCAAAACCTGCCAGCCGCTCTTAATTGGCAATTCGATATCCAATAAAATTCCGATTGGTTTGTAGATTAAAGCAAAATTCAAAGCATAATCTCCTCTTACAGCAACAACGCCTTTATAACCTTTTTTCTTTGTAAATGCCAATAATGATTTCGCAAAACTTATATCATCTTCTACAATTAAGATTACCTTATCCCCCTCTTCAATCGAATCTCTGTCGTCTTCAATTTCTGCTGGCACAACCTCGCTAATGTATTTTGGTTTGCTGTCTGCTGCTTCTGTTTCTTCCTCAAAAACGCCTTCTTCCTCTTTTTTGCTTACAGAAACTTTATTCAAAGCCATTCCTAAAACGGGTAAACATAGCGTAAACGAACTTCCTTCATTTACTTTGCTATGCAGTACAATTTCTCCTCGAAGCAGTTTTGCCAATTCGCGGCTAATTGATAATCCTAAACCGGTTCCTCCATATTTGCGTTTCGTTGAGCCATCTGCTTGTTGGAACGCTTCAAAAATTAACGGTTGTTTTTCTAACGGAATTCCGATTCCTGTATCCTTTACGATAAAACAGATTACTTTATCATTGTCGTCATCAATTTTAATTTCAAGGCTTACTGTTCCTTTTTCTGTAAATTTAATTGCGTTTGAAATTAGGTTTTTCAAGATTTGTTCCAAGCGCATTTTATCTGTTTTGATAACGATTGGCGCTTCTGTAGCAATGATTTCAAAATTGATATTTTTCTCTTTTGCTACCAGATAAAATAAATTGTAAAGTGTATCTGTTATTTCTTTTGTCGAAACATCTAAGAATTCCAGATCCATTTTTCCTGCTTCAATTTTAGATAAATCTAGAATTTCATCTATTAACCCTAACAAACTGTTTCCAGAACTCTGAATTACTTTTGCAAATTCAATTTCCTCATTGTTCATCGTTTGGTTGTTGTTTTCAGAAAGCAGACGGCTTAATAATAAAATTGAGTTCAATGGTGTTCTCAACTCATGCGACATGTTGGCTAAAAACTCCGACTTATAACGAGTTGTCAATTCTAAAGCTTCCGATTTTTTCTGGATTTCCGTATTTTTTTCTTCTAATAAAACACTTCTTTCCGACAGCTCTTCGTTGGTTTGCTCCAATTCTTCTTGCTGCACGCGAAGTTCTTCTTCAGATGCTTGAAGTTTCTCAGTCTGCGCTTCTAATTCAGCGTTTATCGCTTCCAATTCGCTATGCTGAATCTGCAATTCTTCTGATTGCGATTTGGTTTCTTCTAAAAGTTCTAAAACACGCTTACGATTTTGAGTTGCTTTTAAAGCAATTCCGATATTATTGGCAACTAAATTTAAAAACTCCAATTGCAATACAGAAAAACCGTAAATACTTGCCAATTCTACAGCACCTTCCACTTTAAAATCCATTAGCGGAAGCGCCACAATATGCGTTGGTTTTATTTCGCCTAAAGCGTAATTTATTTGGATATCGTCTGGCGAAAGTGTTTTTAATTCCAGCATTTTACCAGAAACAATGGCTTGTCCAATTAAACCTTCGCCTTTTCTAATTCTTTCCCTGCTTTTACTTGGAATATAGCTATAACCGCCAGAAATTGTCATTTCTTCTCCATCTACAACATACAAAACACCAGCACTACTATTGGTGTATTGGCACAAAAATTCAATAACATCTTTAGATAATTTCTGCATGGTTTTTTCGCCCAGCATTTTATCATTCAAAGTTGCCACACCAGATTGAAGCCATTCTTTTTGAGATAATAATTCGAAAGAACTTTTTAGAGAATCTTTCATTTCATGGATCGAAGCTCCAAGCGCGCCCAGTGTATCGGCTTTTCTATCATCAATCTGAACATCATAGTTCCCTTTAGAAATTTGAGTTGCAATACCTCCAATTACTTGAAGTCTATCAGCAGTTTCTTTGTCCTTTTTTATTAATTCTTGTTGCAATAAAGTTCTTTCGTTGTAATCTTTTAAAATTCTCATCAAGAAAACAATAGATATTAAAAAGGCAATAAAGAAAGCCACAGCAATTAAAGCCAAACTATAATTACCATAACGTTCTGAATTTGAAATACGTTCTTTTAAAAGCGTTTGTTCTCCAGTTTCAATTTTCTTGACAATCGCGCGCATTTCATTCATCATTCTTCGACCCTCGTTCAAATCGAAAATTAATGTTTGTTTGCTTAGTCGTTTTTTTACAATCTGATTGTTTAAATATTTAAAAAAACCAGAACGTTTAGTGCGTAATTCTTCTAATAATTTTGTCTGCGAAGGATTATCAGAAGTGAGCTCATCCAATTTTACAAAATAGGCATTGGATTTGTTTTCTGCATCATTAAAACGCTCTACAAACTGTTCGTCTCCAGTAAGCAAATACCCTCTCATACTGGTTTGAGCCTCAGTAATAATAGACGAACCTTCGTTTAAGTTGTAAATTACATCTTGAGTATGATTGACCCAAAAATTACTATTTAAAAGACTTTTAATACTTATAAAAGATGCCACTGAGCTAATTGTAAGTACAAGAAGTGAAACTAGCGAACTAATTAATAGATTTCTTTTAAAATTACCGTTCATATATATTTCTAAATTATTTTAATTCGTATTTTAAAGGCAGCACAATAATAAAACTTGCTCCCTCGCCTGTTTTACTTTTAGCTGTAATTAATCCGTTGTGTTTTTCTATAATTTTCTTAGCGATCGCAAGTCCAATTCCGGTTCCTTCGTAAGTCTGACGGTCATTTAAACTTTGGAAAATAATAAAAATGCGGTCCAGATAAATTTCATCAAAACCAATTCCGTTATCTTTCACTACGATTCTGCAAAACTTACCTTCCGGTGAGGTCGGACTATCGATTGATTTCTCTAAAATGATCTCAGAAGTAATTTCGATTACGGGCTTCTCTTCGTTTCCTGAGAATTTTAAAGCATTCCCAATCAGATTTTGAAAAACTTGACGCATCTGACTCGGAATGCTGTCAACGGTTGGAAGTTCGTTTGTTTTAATTATAGCGTTTTTGCGTTCAATCAGATAATCAAAATCGCCCAATACTTCCTGTAAAACCACATTTAAATCGGTTTTTTCAGGTTTTACTTGAGCCGAAAGTCTAGAATATGCTAAAAGATCGGTAATTAAAGTCTGCATTCTTTCTGCAGATTTTATGGTTCTATCGACGTAATCGACAGCTTTGTCATCTGCTTTTAAGTAAAGGTCCTTTATAATTTTGATGAAGATTTGAATTTTTCTAATAGGCTCATTTAAATCGTGCGATACCACCCAAGAAAACTGCTGTAATTCGTGATTTCTAAGTTCCAGTTCTTCGTTTTTCTGAACCAGTTCTTTTGTTCTCTCCGCAATTTTGATCTCGAGGTTATCCTGTGCTTCTTTACGAATTTTTATCTCTTTTGAAAGCAGGTCTTTTATTGCTTTCAACTCATTTTGCTGTTCGTAAATTTTAAGAAACGTCTTTACCTTCAGTATCAATAAATCGCTATCTACCGGTTTGGTAATATACTCCACGGCACCGGTTTCATATCCTTTAAAAATGTATTTTTTTTCGGTATTAAGCGCCGAAAGGAAAATGACGGGAATGTCTTTTGTACGTTGATTTCCAGAAAGGATTTTTACTACCTCAAAGCCATCAAGTCCCGGCATTTGAACGTCCATGATTATTAAGCAATAATCTGTTTTGAGAATTTTTTTAAGTGCTTCTTCACCAGATTCGGCACTATCGACATCGATATTATGCAGCTCCAATGTTTTCTTCAAGGCAATAATATTAGCCCGTATATCGTCTACAATTAATACCATGTTGGAAAGCTAAATCGGTTGTAAATCAAAATAATTGAATTTAAAATAAATATAAAATTTTTCTTATTTTTTTAATGAATCGCAAATTGGGTCACTAAAAATTGCTGCTGAAATTCTCAAATGTATAAAAAAAATAACGGGCAGGTTTTTTATTTAAAACGTAAATAGTTACAAAATTCCCATCTTTTCTAGTTATTTTACATTTTCTATGTGATTCTTAACTTATTACAAATTTCTTGTCATTTTAACATTTCTCAAAAAAAAAATGTATTTTCGTACATAAATCGTCATTTTATTTTGATTGAGGCAAATAAAACTTCTTTTAAGACAAGCAAGATCTCAAATAAGAGCTAATTTTAGGTAGCACTAAAAGCTTAAAAAGAGAGAAATCATGAAAAAGAAACAGACATTTCCCGAACAAAAACAGAATCTTCCCGGTAATGAATATATGATGAAACCGGAACCTGAAATTATACGAGAGAATTATGTTGGAAGTGGCAAATTACTTGGAAAAACAGCTTTTATTACAGGAGGCGATAGCGGTATTGGCCGAAGTGTTGCAGTGCATTTTGCGAGAGAAGGCGCCAATATAGCAATTGTCTATTTAAAGGAAGACAAAGACGCTCAGGAAACCAAAGCTATGGTCGAAAAAGAAGGTCAGCAATGCCTCTTGATAAGCGGTGATTTAAAAGATGAAAAATTCTGCCGCAGCGCGATAAAAAAATGCCACACCACTTTTAAAACGATTGATATTCTGGTGAACAATGCAGCAGTGCATTTTCCTCAAAATGACTTCGAAAAGATAACCAATGCGCAACTTCATAAGACTTTTGAAACCAATATCTATCCGTTTTTTTACATTACCAAAGCCGCACTTCAATTTTTAAAAGAAGGTGATTCGATCATCAATACGACTTCTGTAACTGCCTTTCGCGGAAGTGAGCATCTAGCAGACTATGCGAGTACAAAAGGCGCGATTGTGAGCTTTACCCGTTCGCTTTCCAGTATGCTGGCCAAAAAGAAAATTCGGGTAAATGGCGTTGCTCCTGGTCCTATTTGGACACCTTTGATTGTCGCGAGTTTTGACGATCTATCAGAATTTGGAAAAGACAATCCGATGGAACGAGCAGGACAGCCCTCTGAGGTCGCTCCTGCTTATGTTTTTCTTGCTTCTGAAGATAGCAGTTATATTACCGGACAATTTATTCATGTCAATGGTGGAGAATTGGTTGGATAAGATACTGAAATGCTAAATTTTATTTTGCCTATATTTTTTGCTCGCAAAGGCACGAAGGCGCTAAGCTTTTTAGGCAACCTTAGATAAAAACTTTGCGACTCTGCGTCTTTGTAAAATTAAAACCCCATTTAAACGTAAAAAAAAAATGAATGTTATAGATGTTTTAGGGCTTTTTGCGGGAGCATGTATTACCCTATCAACGGTTCCGCAGATTATAAAGGTTTGGAAAACCAAGAAAGTAAAAGAAATTTCGCTTCGAATGTTCAGCATTTTAACATTCGGGATCGCGTTGTGGATTGTTTACGGAATTCTAAAAAAAGACTTTCCGATTATTATAACCAACAGCATTTCTTTAGTTTTAAATCTGATCATGGTTTATTTTATCATCTATTTTGAAAAAGAGTAATTGTAAAAAAAAAAAAAAAAAACAGCTCGATCGAAGCTGTTTTTTTGAAAGTGAAGAATATGGGATGCTTACTAGCTAGCTAATTTTTGGTTGTATGTTTTTAATTCCAATTGGTATTTTCGAGGCTGCAAGTTTCGCTTCAAAAACTGCACTGGAGCTGCAATTGCCGTCAATTTCATATGAGATAGTTTTTTAATCTCGCTTAATTGTTTTACTGCAAAGTTTAAGATAGGTTCAAACGGAGTAAAATAATTATAACTATGCTGCGCTATCTCTAATTCTAAAACTTCACGAAGGATACTTTTCATCACTAAATAACGAATTGCCCCTTGACTTGGAATTCTTTTCAATTCTTGGAATTTTTCTCCTATTTTATGATTCTCATCTCCTATATAAATGTAATTTCCAGAATTGCTTGTAAATATTTTTTTTACTTGAGAAACAAAATCAGTTTCTTTATTTTCGATTGTTGTAGGCATTCCGATTATGGAAAATTGAATCTGCTGATGGCTTTGAAAATACAATACGCTATTAATGGCAGAAGAATTACTCATAATACCTGATTGCTGTTTTTTAAGGCAATTTGTAGCACCATTGGCACCAAAACTATGCAATACATTTCCTTTCTCGCAATATGCGAAAAACACAGGCGAAAACGGATTGCATTCGATACTTAAACTTATTTCTTGTTTGAATATTAAATCAAAACTGAGGTAAGACATTTCTTTTTCAAAACGAACACCCGAAATACTCCCTGTCGCCCATTTTGATTTAAAATTCAATTTGTATTCATTCCCAGAAACCAACAAGTCTCCGCCAAAGCTTTCTTTTAGATTATTAAAAACAGCATCAAAGCTTCCAGTATTTAAGTAAAGTTTTTTCATAGTTTGGTTTATCGAAGCGGTCAGTATTTTAGTTTGTATAAAAACGAACCTTGGTTGTTAAATTTCTATAATCCAAATTTCGTTTATATTGTCAGTCAATTCTTTATACAATTTTGCAGAGATATTTCATAATTTTTATTTAAAAGTGACAAAGGTTCAAAGCAACAAAGTGACAAAGCCCTTTAGCATAAGTCTTTTTTCTTTTTCCTTTATCATTTTGTTACTTTGAATCTTTGTTGCTTTGAACCTTTGTTGCTTTGAACCTTTGTTGCTTTGAACCTTTGCCACTTTGAATGCTACTTTATAAAAAAAAAAGCAGCTGCCTCAAATAAATTTGAAACAACTGCTCATCAGCAAAATAAAAATACCAATCTATTTTTATTCTTTTATGTTAATTCGTTTATGTCTGAATTTTTGGAATAATTGGCTTTCGGAATGTCTTTAAAAAATTCGGCTTCTTCCAAATCTGCCATTGGGCCATATCCTAATAAATGGGTTCCTTTCCCGCCGTCTTTGGTTTCAATTATATATAAAATCGACATATCATCTGGATCACTCATGCCTTCATAACGATGATGTGCTACAATAAAAACATCTTCAGGTTTATAGGCAGCTTTACTTTCTGAATCTATCAAATGATCGTTTTCAAATAAATAATTTACCGTGTAGCCTTCCTCCTGATATCTCTTTATATTATCGGTCTCGTGTTTTGAATCTTCCCTTTTCATTGCTTTTTATTTTTAACTGTTATTCAAATTTCCGTATTGAAAACAGATAAAATTAACTCTAATGATTTTAATCTTGCCTCATTCAAAAATCGATTTTCTGCGAATATTTATTTTTATTAATTTTAGTGAAGCTTAAGATCAGGCTATCAAATACTACTTTTTTGACTAATGAAAATGAATTCATTAGAAAGACTATAAAACTATTTTTTAATGAATAACAACAATTATGATTTTTTGGCAAATGGAGGAGAAATGGGTACACTTACCCGAGCCAAAGATTGGAGTAAAGCAGCAGTTGGACCAGTAGAATTTTGGCCTCAAAGTCTTCGTACGACACTTGGAATCCTTTTAAACTCTAAATTCCCAATGTTTTTATTTTGGGGAGAAGATCATATTTGTTTTTACAATGACGCCTATCGCCCTAGTTTGGGCAATAATGGCAAACATCCTGCTATTCTGGGAGAAAAAGGCGCTGACTTTTGGCCAGAAATCTGGGAATTTATTAAACCATTAATTGATCAGGTGCTGCAAAAAGGAGAAGCGTCATGGTACGAAGATCAATTTCTTCCGATCTATAGAAACGGAAAAATGGAAGATGTTTATTGGACTTTTAGTTATAGTCCCGTAAACGATGAAAACGGAAAAACAGTTGGGCTCTTGTTATTTGCAATGAAACAACGAAGCAAGTAAATATTCGCAAAAATTTAGAAGAAAGCGAAAGACGTTTTAGAAATACAGTCAAACAATTACCGCTAGGAATTTGCATTTTGAAGGGTCCCGATTTAATTGTCGAAATGGCCAATACGACCTATCTGCATATCATTGATAAAGAAGAAAGCACTGTCTTAAATAAACCTATTTTTGATGCTGTTCCCGAAACAAAAGAAACAGCTTATCCTCTTTTAAAAAATGTTTTAGAAACGGGAGATTCTTATTCGGCCGACGAATTTGCTGTAACCCTAAATCGCTATAACAAACAAGAATTAGCTTATTTTAATCTGGTTTTTTATCCTTTGAAAGAAGAAAATGAGAATACTGGAGTAATCGTTGTGGCTTACGAAGTAACGGAAGAAGTCAAAGCGAGATATTTGTTGGAAGAAAGAGAAAAAGCTTTCCGCGACATTGTTATGGACTCGCCAATTGCAATGGCGATTTTTAGAGGTCACGATTTAATAATCGAAATGGCCAATAAAACGATGATGCGTACGATTTGGCAGAAAGAAGAAAAAGATTGCATTGGCATACCTTTATTAAAAGTTTTTCCAGAGTTGGAAAATCAAAAATATCCCGAATTATTGCATGATATTTTAACGAGCGGAACAACAATTCGCGAAAATGAAGCGATTGCATATGTTGACATTAAAAACAAATTGAAAAAATTCTACCTCGACTACGAATACACACCGCTCTACGAAAAGAACGGACAGATTTCGGGCATTATGTGTACTGTAAATGATGTTACTTCTAAAGTTAAAGCCCGCAAAAAATTGGAAGCTGCCGAAGCAAGAGCGCGTTTGACTACTGAAATTGGCGAAATTGCGATATGGGATTTGAATCTTAAAACAAAAAAACTTATTTACAGCAATACCCTTCTTAGTATTTTCGGATTTGAGAAAGATAAAAAACTTGTTCATCAAGATATTAGAACCCGAATTCTTCCAGAAGATGAACGTATTGTAGCAGACGCTTTCGCGAAAGCGCTAAAAAATGGAATTTACAAATATGAAGCACGAATTTTAAAAGTAGACAATTCTATTGCCTGGATTAAAGTGCACGGAAAAATCTTTTTTGACGAAAATAAAGAACCTTCCAAAATGGTGGGAACTTTAATGGATTTTACAACCGAAAAAGAAAGTCAGCAGGTATTAATGAAAAGCGAAAAGAAATTCAGACTCCTTGCGGATTCTATGCCACAGCTTATCTGGACAAGCGATACTTTGGGGAATCTTAATTATTTTAATGAAACTGTTTACAACTATTCTGGATTGACTAAAGAAGAAATTGAAAAAAACGGCTGGCTACAAATCGTACACCCTGACGATCGTGAAGAAAACGTAAAACTCTGGATGGAATCTGTAAAAACAGGAAAAGATTTTCTTTTTATTCACCGTTTTAAACGTTATGACGGCGAATACAGATGGCAGCTTAGTCGAGCAATTGCGCAATTAGATGAATCTGGAAAGGTTCAAATGTGGGTGGGAACAAGCACTGATATAGAAGAGCAAAAAAACTTTACCAGCCAGCTGGAAGATCAAATTATTGAACGTACCACACAATTGGAACTCAAAAATAGGGATCTAGTTAATATGAATATAGAATTGCAATCGTTTGCTTATATATCAAGCCATGATTTGCAGGAACCATTACGAAAAATTCAAACTTTTGCCAGCAGATTGGCTGATTTGGATGAACAAAATATTTCTGCAAATGCAAAAGCTTATTTAAACCGAATTGAGTTTTCGGCAAAGAAAATGCAAAATCTAATTCAGGATTTATTAACGTATTCTCGTGCCAATTCTGCCGATCGCGTTTTTACAAAAGTCAAAATAGACGAAATTGCAGAAGAAGTTATAAGCGATTTTTCGGATCGAATTGAAGAAAAAAATGCCGTGGTTGAATATCATGATTTAGGAGAAGCTACACTTATTCAGTTCCAGTTTAGACAGTTATTGCATAATTTAGTAGAAAATGCTTTGAAATTTTCTCGTCCGGGTATTTCGCCAATAGTAAAAATTTCAGTTACGCAAGTATATGGAAAATCACTTCCAAATGCCGAATTTAAAGACAAAATGTACTATCATCTTCAAGTAACGGATAATGGAATAGGTTTTGAACTGATTTATAAAGAAAAAATCTTTGAGGTTTTTCAACGTTTAAACACCGAAAGTGAATACAAAGGAACTGGAATTGGTCTTGCAATCGTGAAAAAAATCGTCGAAAACCACAAAGGCTTTATCACGGTTTCCAGCGAAAAAGACAAAGGTTCTACTTTTAATATTTACATTCCAGATTTATCTGAAATCAATATTTAAATACAAAATTGGATTGTGTAGGAATGAATTTTTTCCAGTCAATCTTCATGGCATGTTCTATTGATTTTACAATATCCTTCATTAAAACGGGTTTTGTAATAAAACAATTAGCCCCTAAGCTGCGGCATTTTTCAATAATGCTAGGTTCGCTGGAAGTAGAGTAAATTACAACTGGGATGTCTTTTTGATAATCTGAATTTCGAAGTTCTTCTAATACGTCAAATCCGTTTTTTCCTGGCATGTTTAAATCTAAGAAAACAATGTAAGGCGTCGTTGGCGGATTATATATTGCATTTAAAAAGTTCTGTCCTCCAGAATATGTTTGAAGTTTGATATTTTGAGGTATAGATTCTACAGCATCCGCAAAAATACATAAATCATCATCATCGTCATCGGTATAAAATATTGTAAAATCTGTCATGGCATTTTGGGCTTAGAATTATAATCTCTCAAAGATAGTGCAATTTTATGTAACAAGCAGATTTTGAAGCATTTTCTCACAAAACAAAGCAAATTGAAATCTCATAATTTCTAAGTTTAATTATATAATCAGAAAAACAACAAAAAGAGCCAACTTTACTTTACGCTTTTAAAGACAAAGTAAAATAGTATTTGTCAAGCAATTAATTATAAAATCTAACGTAAAATATACTATTATGGGCGATCACAAAGACCTTACAGACGAATTTGCAGTAGACAAAATAAAAGATTTAGCTGCAGACATAAAAACGTGCATGTTTTGTACGTATAACGAATACAGAATCCAATCTCGACCAATGTCGGTTCAAAAAATTGATGATTTAGGGCAACTTTGGTTTTTATCTGATAGAAACAGCGGACAGAATGCTGAAATTACTTTGAATCCAATGGTTGAAATTTTCTTTGCTGAACCTCACGATAAATTTTTAACGCTTCATGGAACTGCGAGTATTTCATATGATCGAGAAACTATTGAAAAATTATGGAATCCTGCCGTAAAAATCTGGATGCCGGGCGGCGTAGACGATCCCAATTTGAGTGTGATTAAAGTGGTTCCCGAAGATGGTTATTATTGGAATAATAAAAACGGAAAAATGGTTGCCATTGCTAAAATGACAGCGGCTCTGATAACAGGAAAAACAATGGATGACGGAATTGAAGGAAGCTTGAAATTATAGTTTTTTTACCGCATATATTTTTAACCGCAAAGAGTTTTTTTAACCGCAAAGACACAAGGGTTGCGCAAAGTTCGCTAAGATTTATCTTTCCTGCTTTGCGTTAAATTCTTACTCTTTGCGGTTATTTTTTTCTGTTGCCTCTAATTTTTTCTCTCGCAAATCTGGCAGATTTAAACAGATTTTTTTTATCTGCGTAAATCTTTGAACGCTATAAAAATTTGCATTATCTGCTAAATCTGCGTGAAAAATTCTTCGCATTGCATTGCTATTTCATTTTCTAAATATTACGCATAATTTTTTCTCTCGCAGATCTGGCAGATTTAAACAGATTTTTTTTATCTGCGTAAATCTTTGAATATTATAAAAATCTGCATTATCTCCTAAATCTGCATGAAAAATTCTTCACACTGCTTTGCAATTTCATTTTCTAAATATGAGGTATAATTTATTTCACGCAGATCTCGCAGATTTAGGCAGATTTTGTTAATCCTTTTAATCTTTTAATCTGTGGCAAAAAAACTTAGCGAACTTTGCGCAACCCTTGCCTCTTTGCGGTTAAAAATATATGCAGTAAAAGAACTAAAAAGCCATTCTTTTCAATTCTAAAGCATTCAGAATACCAGCTTCGCTCGCTGTATTATTGAAGTAGACAAATCCTTTCTTAGAACGAATCTGTCGGTTTACATGCTGCAATTCTTCTGTAGAATAACTGGAATGAAACAATCTCGGAATTCCATGAAACCGCATGTAAAATATAGGGAAATCTTTAAAAATAGTTGTAGGTAAGTTCGGATGGCTCACACTGCAAAATGTAATATTATTTTCTTTAAATAAAGTCCAAACCTCATCATTCCACCAACTTTCGTGACGAAATTCGACAACGTTTTTAAAATCGTAATTTAAAATTCCTATTAGCATTTCTAGTTTTTCCTCACTAAAAGCATAGCTAGGCGGAAACTGAAATAAAATAGCTCCAAGCTTCTCTTTCATTCCTTCTTTACAAATCATATAAAAGTCATTTAATCGGCTTTCGCAATCAATCATTTTTTTAAGATGCGTAATTTCTTTCGGCACTTTGATCGAAAAAAGAAAAGATTCTGGCGTTTTACTGTACCAATTTTGAAAAACGCGAACAGTTGGAAATTTATAAAAACTGCCATTAAATTCATACGTGTCAAAATGCTGGCAATAGAACTCAAACCATTTCTTGGACGGCAAGTTTTGCGGATAAAAAACTGTCTTCCAAAAACTGTTGTAAAAGCTGGAACAACCTATTTTTAGTTGATTTTTCATTTGTATAATTGTTGGCAGTTAGTGCAGAAGAAGGTTCTGCGTTTTCGTTCTCCGGTTTGTTTGCGTTGAAATGGCAAATTGCAACGTAAACAAGTATTTTTTGTATAGGCTTCCCAATGTTTTTTGAGTTCCAATTTCTTCTTCCAATACAAGAATTCAAAGCTGTAGGTGGAACATTCGGCAATAAGCTGACTTTTTACATGAGGCGGAATTTTTTCTACTATCGATTCCGGATGAACATAACAACGGTATAAAACTTCGTTTTTTATGATGTTCCCCACTCCAGAAAAAATATCTTGATCCAAAATCACGTCGCAAATCATTTTTTCAGCCATTTTCTCCATGCTTGCCTGCGCCTTCTTTGGATTCCAATCATCATTCATTACATCGACACTCCAATCGTAATAAGAATTAACATCGCCTTCTAGAATTTTAACCGAACAGGTGTAAAAATTAAGTTCTCCGTTTTCAAACACTAAACTTAATCTAGGTTTAGCCACTTTACGCTCATTTATACGGTAAGTTCCAAACATAAGCATGTGAATTTTTACCGTAAAAGAATCAAAACAAATCAAAAAGTGTTTTCCCCAGGTTTTAAAAGCAAGAATATTTTTGTCTTGTAGACGAGATAAGTCAATATGAGAATTTCCAGATGCAGAAATTACTTTCTGCCCCGTAAATTGTTGTACTTCTTCTTTTAGGATTACTATAGACGGACCTTCGGGCATATACTTTATTTTGTTTTTAATTAAAAAGTGCAGTCCGAAAACTGCACTCTAATTTCATTCTCTTATGCATTATTCAATCTCGGCAGCTTCGAGATTTACTGCATTTACGGCCACTTCTGTAAGTGTTTTATCTGCACCTTTTTCTTCATCGAGCGTTTGCTCCAATAAAGTTGCCGCTTCTGGCAACCCTAATGTTTCAGCAAATTGTCTCAAAGTACCATAGGTGGCAATTTCATAATGCTCAATTTTCTGACTAGCAGCGATAATTCCTGCATCTCGCACTACTCCAATTTCAGTCTCTTCCAGCATTCCTTTAGCTTCTTCGATCAAACCTTCCATAGCGTCGCATTTTTTGGCTGTTGCTTTTTTGCCAATAATTTTAAACACTTCTTCCAAACGGGTTATTTGTTCTTCGGTTTCTGTCAAATGGTTGTCGATGGCATCTTTTAATTCAACAGAAGACGCATTTTTAACCATTGAAGGCAAAGCTTTTGTCAAAGCTTTTTCTGCCCAATAAATGTCTTTTAATCCTTCTTCGAATAATTCGGTTAATCCTGAAGCAGCGTTTGATTTTGGCTTCGTTACTCCTCTTGGAGTCTTTTCTTTTGCAGTAGCTGTAGTTTTACTATCTGTAGTTTTCATAGTAATAATTTTTATGATTAATAGGATTATAAAATTACTGCCTGCGTTTCGAGAGAGGTTATATGATTTTAAATTAAAATTCCATTCTAAACACCTGTTAATTATACAATTACACTTCAGTATTTTATAAGAGATTCCCTTCTCTTCCTACTAGCTTTGTAAGTATTAATTCTTAAATAAAATGTCATGAATACGATCAATAATACAAACAGAACTAATAGAGATTTGAACGAGCATATCTCTAGTGACAGAAACCTAAGCAAAGATTTGGAAGCCGATATCAAAAAGCCTGATAATGATAATCGTGAAATTGCAGAAAGAGGTTATACAGTGCGAAACGGCTATAATCCGAATAGACCCAATCCTGATCAGGAAGATTTTGTCAGCGATGATGATTTAGACGATCTTAATGATGATTTTCATACCGATCGAGATTTAGAAGATAATAACGACGAAATTTATGAAGTTGAATTGGAGGATGATAATTATGTTGAAGAAAATGACGAATTTGATAATCCTTCAGATCTTAAAGAAGATGAATATGACTTTAATGAAACGGAAGATGTTCTCGAAGACATTGATGATGAAGATGATGATGAAGATGATGACGACTTTGAGGATGAAGACGATTATGTAGAAGAAGATATTGACGACGACGAGAATGATTACGTTGAAGATGATGTTCAAGAAGATAATGACGACGAAGAATATCAAGAAAATGATCCTCGCCGATTCTAATATTTTACTCTCAGAAGAAAAAGAAAAAACCGTCACGTTTTTAACGCGACGGTTTTTTGAGTTTAAAAAAATTTAACTACTTAATCTCCAATAATTTTCAATACTGGAATATCGTCCATACGCGCCAGTCGTTCTGCCAAACCCGCTCTGGCTTCATTAAGTTCTTGTTCGGCTTTGCCTAATTCTTCATACCATTTTTCTTTTCCAACTGGCGATCTTTCTAATTTTCGAACAATTTCATAAATTTCGCCTTCTGCTTCCATTACTTTCAGTCTTTTATAATAAGTCAAACTCTCCGTCATATGAGCAAGTGCAATCATCGCGGTCAAAAAAGGATGATTGTTGGTTACATTTACATCTTTTACTCTTCCGTGCTCCAATTCTACCTTTAAGGCAAAAGCAAATTCTTCCATATTAAAAGCTTCATGTTTACTCTTTGGATCCAAATAAGCTTTAATGGCATGAACATTATTCATCGTCGAAAGATCGACATCTGTATGTTTTTTGTCCTGTAAATCTTTAAAAACCACATTTGCAATAGCTCTAGCTTCTGCACTGGTTGGATCATTTTCTGGATTTTCAAAATCGCGGACCGACCAATCCCAATTTTCAGGATGAACAGGCTTTATGTATTTTTCACAAAAATCTGTTACATCATTTTTCAAGCTTACCATTGTATTTTCTCTTTTAATGTAAACATCCTGATAAGCTCCGCTTTGTTTTCCCATGACTTGCTCTTTTTTTATTTATTAAAACCACAAAACGACACATTTTCAAAAGGAATGTGCCGTTTTAAATTGTTCTATTTCTATTCTTCTTAAACTCTCGATCTTCCGCTGATTAACGAAATAACGAATAGAACTAAAAATATAAAGAATAAAATTTTAGCGATACTTGCGGCTCCAGCAGCGATTCCACCGAAACCAAATATTCCTGCCACAATGGCTAGAATAATAAAAGTGACTGTCCAACGTAACATAATAATAGTTTTTTAGTTAATACTGATTTTGTTTGTATTCAAATTTGTAAAGCTTTTGGAGAGATGCTCGAACTCCTTTATGAACAAGGGGTTGATTCTAAATTGATTTCATAATTCTGAATCAACTCTGAAAATGCTATTTCCGATTTTGTAAAATATTTTCTTGTGCTTCGGCTTTTCTTTGCCAAATCGAAATATTTTTGAATGGAACCGTCTTCATAAGTGGAAATCAAAAGTGGATGAACGTAATAATCTTTACAGACTTTTCTTGTGTTTCCAAGTGCTTCCGCTGTTAAGTCAAAAGCAGTAATAATATTCTGCTTGATTTCCTTTTCATCAGATGTAACTCCCATTTCCATTAAACTTTCAAAGAAAATAATCGACGCTGCCCACGTTCTGAAATCTTTCGCGCTGAAATATTCGCCAGAAATATGGTGCAAATATTCGTTTACTGCGTGACTGTCCAAAACTTTTCTTTCGCCGTTTTTATCGTAATATTTAAAAACTTCGTAACCTGGAATTTCTTCGCATCGGCTTACCAATTTTACCAGCTTTTTGTTTCGGGTCGTTATGGTATGAAGTTTTCCTTTCTTGCCGACAAATTCAAATCGAAGCGAATTTTTATTAATATTGATATGACGTTTTCTTAAAGTCGAAAGCCCGTACGATTTATTGTCTTTGGCATATTTCTCGTTTCCGATTCTTATATGTGTTTCTTCCATTAGTCGAATTACCAAAGCGGTTACTTTTTCTTTCGACCATTCTTTTTTTTCCAAATCCAAATCGACTTGTTTTCTTATGGCTGGAAGTTTAGCGCCAAATTCAGCGATTTTATAAAACTTCGTCTGATTTCGAATCAAATTCCATCTCGGATGATAACGATATTGTTTTCTGTTCTTTACATCAGTTCCAACGGCTTGTAAATGGCCATTTGTAATAGCGGCAATGCGAACATTTTCCCATGCAGGCGGAAGAACCAAACTATTAATTCGTTTAATTTCGTTCTTACTTTTTACATTTTTTCCATTCTTTTTATAAACGAAATTCTCCCCTTCGCGGCAGCGTACAATAGTTAATTGATTGTCATTAATGTATTCTAAATCTAGCTTTTCGATTACTAGATGTGGTGCTTTAATCAGCTGATCCATTAAATTTTCCTTTCTCGCCGCATTCATGGTATTTAATTTTTTATCACAGGAATAATTTTATTTTAATTTTAATTATTTCTTAAAGACTCGATTAAGTCCTTTTTGTTCATGTAAGATCTTCCTTTTATACCCACTTTACTGGCTTGTTTAAGAAGTTCATCTTTCGTCCATTCATCGTAAGGTTTTGCTTTTCCGCCTTTCTTTCCTGCATCTGGCGTATTGGCAATACGAGCCGATTTTTCTTTGCTGTATCCTTTTTTTACCAATGCTTCATATTGCTCTTCATTCTTAATTCTTGGATTTGGCATGACTTTAATTTTTAAGGGTTAAATTCTAAAAATCTGATATTTCAAAGTTCCTCAAAAAGTAAGGCGATTTTGTTATAGAATTTTGGTCTGAATTTTCAAGTTTGTGGGATGGGAATTGTGTAAATTGTTAATTGTTAATTGTTAATGGTTAATGGTTGATGGTTGATGGTTGATGGTTAATGGTTGATTGTTAATGGTTGATTGTTAATGGTTAATGGTTAATGGTTAATGGTTAATGGTTAATTTTTAATGGTTGATTGTTCGTGATTCAAAAAAAATCCCAACTCTTTTGGGAGTTGGGATTGGAATGGTTTCTTCTAATCTTATTTATCTGAATGACAATATTCTTTGAACTTAATTGTCTTTAAAGCTTTTAAAAATTGATTTTGTGTTTCCGCTTTTAGATTATAACCATAAAATGACATTTTAATCTTGCTATAATCTTTAGAATTTCCTTTTAAACTGTCAATATAAATACCTGCAGCACCAAATCCTACATTAGTAGGCATTATCATTTTCACTTTAAAACAATTTATGGAATAAAAAACAGCTTTATACTTTTCATTTTTTTCAAGATCGATATCTCCAGATAAAGAATCAACGACTAAATGTTTCGTTTTTTTCAAAAGTTCTTTTTCTTTTTTAGTTAACGCTGCATAAGAGTTTTTATCAAAAACTAATGGAAAATCATTTGACTCATCTCCAGAATATAGACCAATATCAAAAATCAAAGAATCTTTTTCTGGTGTAATTATTCCACCAACATAACTGTCAGTCCCTTTAAATTCTAATTCATTCCATTGTCGTGGAACTGTGATTTCAAAATCTCCAAAATCAATGGTTTTAAACTCTGATTTACGTTTACAGGAAATTATTAAAATTGATACTAAAATTGTTATAAATACTTGTTTCATTTTGATGCCTTAACTCCAGCTCATATTGATTAAAACTTTATTTCCTGTAATTTCGACTCTTCCGCCATAAGATTGTAAACTTTTCGGGTGAATTTCGTAAACCTTAGTGTTTTTTCTAATTTTTGGAATATTATTTTGAAAGCCTTTGCTTTGAAGCATCCATTGCTTTATTTCAGATTCAGAATTTTCAAATTCAATTATAAATTGTCTCGTAAAAATAGAGCCTCTTTTTTCCATACTAATTATTTCTGCATTATCTGGAAGTTTTTCAAGCTGTCCCCAACTTAAAGCACATTTAATAGCATCTTCTCTTTGCCACGGCATCACAAAAGGAGAAAAATAAATTATATATAGAAAAAACACTCCTAATAAAACCAATATCGAAAATATCTTTGCAATCTTCATTTGATAATAATATTAAAAACAATTAATCACATTTTATATTCTTATAATCCTGTGTTTTTTCGTCGTACTCCATACAAGTCTTTTTTATTACAACCATTTTATTATTAACGACTTTATATTCGGTTCTTTCAACGCTTCTTCCTGCGCAGCATTGATTATGCTCATAGATTCTTTTGGTTTTACTGTCGAATTCTAAAGAAGTGCCACTGAAACTGCTTTCGAAGTATTTGCCTGTTTTTGGATTAAAAAGAAAATAGATTCTAGAAGTATTTGGTCCTGCATAACTAGATTCAAAAACGGAGAATTCTTCAAATCCGTCAAAATTATAATCTCCGATATTTAAATTATACAATCCCCAAAGCTGACATTGCAAATCTACTTTTTGGATTAATTTATCGGTCTTTTTTTCAATGATTTTTACTCCAGAAACTCCAAAATAAGAACTTTCTTTTTCTTTCGAAATAATCAATTTAAAATATTTGTCTTTTAAAGAAACGGGCTGTAAAATTTCACGTTCTGTCCATTCTTCACCTGTATTAGAACTAAGATCAAATTCTTTTGTCAAACTGACTCTAAGCTCTTTTCCTGAGTTTAAGTCTTTCCAAACTCCGTTTAACTGATCATTTTCAACACTGTAATTTTCGAAGCTCAGTTTTGCGGTTTCTTTGCCACTTTTATCTTTTTCGGTGAATATTAAAGTTTTGCCATTAAGATTGGCATTTAAAACAATTGGAATATCAAAATTAGAATAAGCATAAATAGCTGTTCCTTGTCCGTCAGAATAAATATCGCTCACAAACTCGATTGGATATTTATCAATGAAACCTTTATAACTGATTTGGGCTGATACAAAAGCTGTTATGAGAAGAAATAGGAATGTAATTTTTTGTTTCATGATAATCTTTAAATAACTTAATATTAAATTATGATTGTTTTAATGATCCATCATCATTGATAAATCGAAACGAATAATTATCATTTAAAATCTTACCTCCTATATTGACAAATGCTCCAAACTGACCTCGCCAATCTTCAATATCATTTTCCTTAGATGTATCCCATCGAATGACTCCACAAAAATTAAGCTTATCCAATTCAACTTTTATTACAACTCCAAATTCATTATTTAAAGAAACTTTCATTCCAAAATTGAAATCATTTTCCATAGACGTAGATTTTAGACAGCTAATATAGAATTAACAGCATCCAAATCCTATAACAATCCTTTAAAATCGTGTAATTTTTTCTTACAGGTTCTCAATAATTTTACATTATAACATTTAAACTATTAAAATCATGAAAAAGTTATTATTAGCCGGAAAAACCATTTTAGGAGCAGGACTACTGATATTATTCCTTCAATCTTGTAAAAACGAAACTAAACAAGAAGATCCAAAAGAAGTTGCAGAAGATGCAAACGAAGCAAAATTTGACTCGATTGACAGCAAAGAAGATGACTCAGAATTTTTAGTGGATCAAGCGGAAATTAATTTAGCTGAAATCGAAATTGGCAAACTGGCTCAAACTAAAAGTACCAACGCCGAAGTGAAAAAATTTGGTAAAATGCTTGTTGATGAGCACACTAAATCGGCTTCTGAAGTAAGTGCATTAGCAAAAGCGAAAAACTTTACATTGCCAACTTCTTTAACTGAAGAAGGTCAAGACGAATACAATAAACTGAATGAAAAAACGGGAGTTGATTTCGATAAAAAATTTGCTGACATGATGATTGACGGTCACGAAAAAGCAATTAAGAAACTAGAAAAAGCCGCAAAGGACGCTAACGATCAAGAAGTGCGAACTTGGGCTTCTAACAATATTGCAGGTTTAACAGCGCATTTGGAACACGCTAAAATGCTGAAACAAAACCTAGACAAAAAGTAAAATAAATTTAATTGATCATTAATTTATTTTCTAAGATGCTATCCCGATACTTTGGGATTGAGCTTCTAAGATTTTAAGCAATTAAGAATCTAAGAACCTCAAATCTTTGCTATAAACCCCTCAAGAGTTGAATTGCTTGAGGGGTTTCTTTTTTTAAGGGACAAAGGGACAAAGGTTCAAAGGGGCAAAGGCAAAACCTCTGAGCCTTTGTCCCTTTGAACCTCTGCACCTTAAAAAAATTATTTTCCAGCTTGTTTCTGCAAATGTTCTGGATATCTTGAGCCTTCAATGGTCATTTTTGAAGCTGCATCGTGGATTTCTTGTAGATCTTGTGCTGAAAGCACCAAACCTGCTGCACCAAGATTTTCTTCTAAACGATGTAGTTTTGTTGTTCCTGGAATCGGTGCAATCCATGGTTTTTGAGCTAAGATCCAAGCAAGTGCTACTTGTGCATTTGTTACACCTTTGTCTGCCGCAATTTTCGAAAGCAGTTCGACTAAAGCTTGGTTTACTTTTCTCGCCTCTGGTGTAAAACGAGGTAAGGTATTTCTAAAATCGGTACTGTCAAATTGTGTGTTTTCGTCAATTTTAGCAGTTAAAAAACCTCTTCCTAGCGGACTAAAAGGCACGAAACCAATTCCTAATTCTTCTAATAGTGGAAAAATTTCTTCTTCTGGAGTTCGCCACCAAAGTGAATATTCGCTCTGAAGTGCTGTAACAGGCTGAATGGCATGCGCGCGGCGAATGCTCTCTACACCCGCTTCTGAAAGTCCAAAATGTTTTACTTTTCCTTCCTGAATTAAATCTTTGATAGTTCCGGCAACATCTTCCATAGGCACATTTGGATCCACACGATGCTGATAATACAAATCGATAACATCGGTATTTAATCTTTTCAAAGAACCTTCAATACTTTTTCTAATCCATTCTGGACGGCTGTCTAATCCTTTTTTAGAGTCACCTTCCAAAAATCCGAATTTTGTCGCAATTACAACTTTATCACGAAAAGGCGCTAAGGCTTCTCCTAAAAGTTCTTCGTTCAAAAATGGTCCATAACATTCAGCAGTATCAAAAAAGGTAATTCCTTTTTCGTAAGCCGAACGCAACAATTTGATCATTTCGTTTTTGTCATGAGCAGGTCCGTAACCAAAACTCATTCCCATGCAGCCAAGTCCTAAAGCTGAGACTTCTAAGCCGCTATTTCCTAGTTTACGTGTCATTTTTTTTAAGTTTCTAAGGTTCTGAGATGCTAAGATTCTAAGTTTTTTTAGTTTCTGAGTCGCTAAGCAACTAAGATTCTAAACTTTTTTATCATCTTTAAATCTCAATCTCTTGTTTATGATTTAATAAATATGCTAAGATTCTAAGCGCAAGAAAAAACTTAGCATCTTAGGACCTTAGCAACTTAGTATCTTATTTAAGCGAAGCCATATCAATTACAAAACGATATTTAACGTCTCCTTTTAACAATCTTTCGTAGGCATCATTTACATCATTGACACCGATTACTTCGACGTCTGATGTGATATTATGTTCTGCACAGAAATCGAGCATTTCTTGAGTTTCTGCAATACCTCCGATAAGAGATCCTGAGAAGCTTCTTCTTCCTAAAATCAAGCTGAAAGAAGTTACAGGAAGCGGATCCATTGGCGCTCCAACCAAAGTTAAAGTTCCGTCTACTTTTAATAAATTTAAGTACGAATCTATACTGTGTTCAGCAGAAACACAATCTAAAATAAAGTTTAAACTTCTAGCGTGCGCGGCCATTTGCGCTTCGTCTGTAGACAATACAACCTCATCTGCTCCAAGACGTTTTGCATCTTCAGTTTTAGATAAAGACGTTGTAAAAACTACTACATGAGCTCCCATAGCTTTTGCTATCTTAATTCCCATGTGCCCAAGACCGCCAATACCTACAATTCCAACTTTTTGACCAGGACCAACTTTCCAATGTTTTAATGGTGAATACGTTGTAATTCCAGCGCATAATAACGGAGCAACAGCTGAAAGTTCTAATTTGTCTGAAATGTGCAATACGAAGCCTTCGTCTACAACAATACTTTGAGAATATCCACCATAAGTTTGTCCTCCTAAGTGTTTGTCTGGCGAATTAAACGTCTGAATATTTCCTTCATCACAGAATTGCTCTAAATCATTTTTACAATGTTCGCATTCTCTACAAGAATCAACCAAACAGCCTACACCAGCCAAATCGCCAACTTTGAAACCTTTTACATGATCTCCAACTTTTGTCACACGGCCTACAATCTCATGTCCCGGAACAATTGGATAAATAGTGCCATGCCATTCGTTTCTAGCAGAATGCAAATCGGAGTGGCAGATTCCGCAATACAAAATTTCAATTTCTACGTCGTGTGCCTGCACCGCTCTTCTTTTAATATCTAAGGTTTGTAAAGGTGCTTCGGCCGCTTCTGTACCAAAGGCTTTAATGCTTTTTGTTTCCATAATTTTTTATTGTTATTAGTTTTTTTGTTTCAAGTTTAAAGTTTAAAGTTTAAAGTTTCAGGTTTTTAAACCGTTGCGAAAACGCAATAGAAATCTAGCTGATTTGCACTGATTCACAATTATTTATATAAATTTCGATTATTTTAATCTAATCAAAAAATATAATCTGTTATAAATCAGTAAAATCTGCGTAAAAAATTCAATCCAATAACTTTTGGGATAAAATCTTAGTATCTTAGAATCTCAGAACCTTAGCGTCTTAAAAAGAATAATATTCCTCATCAGTAACACTGTCCAACCATGTTCCTGAACCTTTGTCTACTTCTGTAACAATGGTAATATGAGAATATCTTGTTTTAGGAGTTGCTCCGTACCAATGCTCTACACCTGGTAAAACGGTGATTACTTTTCCTTTTTCGATAAGATTAATTTGTCCGCCTCGTTCTTGGTAATACCCAACTCCATCGGTTACAATGATAAGTTGCAGACTCGCGTTACTGTGCCAGTTACTTCTTGCTCCGGGTTCAAAAGAAATATCTTTGATTACAGTGTTTTGAGGATGAATTTCGCTTGTCTGCTTTTTATATGACACTTCGCCTGTCATATAAGTGTTTGGGATTTTACCTTCTTCGATTACAGCAGTGAAATGTGTCGACATAATTTCGTTGTTTTTAGGTTAATATTAATTTTAAAGTTGTTAAGCGAAATAATCAGCACATCGAATCTCTTGCTAGAAGGAGATCTTGATTTTTAGTAATGCTTTAAAAATGTTTATTTTTCTATTATCAAAAATTTAAAACTAAATGTAAAGCTGAACATCGCTTTTGTGAAGTGTGATTTAGTCGTTTAAAACCTGATACAAAGATTCGTTGTTTATTTCAGGGCAAATGTAGCGCAATACCACAATGCTGAAATAACAATATTCAAACAAAAAATTAAGAAATTGAAACAATTTACATTCGAAGTGATTTCGGAACTGTTCCCGTAAGTCTTTTGAAGTAATTATTAAAATAACTTGGGTATTCAAATCCAAGCGCGTAGCCTATGTCTGAAATACTCCAATCTGTATGCTGCAATAACGCTTTTGCTTCGTTGATTACTCTCTCAGTAATATGTGCCGTTGTTGGTCTTCCCGTAATTTCCTTTACGGAGCGATTTAAGTGATTTACGTGTACAGAAAGGCTTTGCGCGTAATCCTGTGGTGTTTTTAGCGCTAAAGGCTGGTTTTTAGTCTCTATCGGAAATTGTCTTTCCAGTAATTCTAAAAACAAAGAAGTTATTCTCGAAGAAGCATTTTTATGTTTAAAGAAGCTTTCTGAAGGCTGCATTTTCATTGATTCGTGAATAATCAAATTTACGTAACTGCGCATTAAATCGTCTTTGAAAGCATAATCAGTTTCATATTCTTGAATCATTTTTTGAAATAATGAATCGATAAACACCTTTTGATCAGCACTTAAAGTAAATATTGGCGTTCCTCCTATTTTAAACAAAGGCGATTCTTGAAGTGTTTCAGATCGGTCTTTGGTTTTAAAAAACTCTTCAGTAAACACACAGGCATAGCCTTCAAACTTTTCAGAAACCGTTTCCCAAGAATACGGAATAATCGGATTACCAAAAAACAGAATCGTTCCGTCAGTTTCTATTCCACGGTCAGCATATTGTATAATACTTTTGCTGGTATTGATGCAGATTTTATAAAAGTCTCTCCTACTGTACACGGGAACTTTACTGTAATCTCCATTTATAGGATACACTTTAAAACCTTTCATCTTCAAATCTGAAGTGAAATCGCAATTCTGAGTTTCTGTTTGATTATTCATTCTGCAAAGTTATGAAAATCAAACATTATTCTTTTGTTATTTTTTTGTTTCAGGTTTGAAGTTTAACGATTGCTTGTTTAACCGCAAAGAGTGCCAAGTTTTTTCGCAAAGTTCGCTAAGTCTTTTTTTTAAGAGAAAATGCTCGCTAAGACGCTAAGGCGCAAATTTTTTTTTTGAGTTGCCTCCAGTTTTAACTGGAGGTATCAGACTTGAAACAAAGAAAAGGCTTTAGCCAAACTAACAACTGTTTGGCTAAAGCCCTGAATAATTTCGCATTTGTACATCCAGCTAAAGCCGGATGCAATTCATTTATATTTTTTTTAAAAACTTGCGAACTTTGCGTAATTCTTAGCGCTCTTTGCGGTTAAAAACTACTTCACCACAATCACACCATTCTTTAATCCCTTCGCTGAAGCAGATAAAACCACTTCTTTTGCATTTTCATCTTTTTGAACAATGATTTGTGCGTAACCATTAAAAAGTTTTCTTTTCCAAGATTCTGCTGGTGTTACGACTTGAATAATTCCCGGATCGGTATTCATGACATCCCAATCTTTTACTTTTTGTAAAGGCGTCGCCGCAATATGAATTGTATTTTTTCCTTCTTTTAAAACAGATGCATTCAGAATATATTTTTGAGCATCTTCTTGGTTTGGTTCTACTTTATTTCCGTTTACAAAAACTACCGTTTCTACTCCTATTTTCTTGTAAAAAAAACTCACCACATTGGAAGTCGAATTATTTTTCAAATCAAATTCGCCTTTATAAATATACGATGGCGCTTGTTTTTTATAATCTCGATCTTTAAAAGCTTCTGTCCATTCACTTTCAGGATAATTTGACAAATTCTGAGGCAGAGTAGCACTTGTTCCTTTTTGTTCTTTAAAATTATTTATAGCAACTAAAGCGATGTCATCAATAAACTGATCGCTTTCTAACGAAGTTGGATCTCCATTTCCAACTCCTAAAATTCTTCCTCCTTTTATTGAGAACATAATTTCATCATTTGCTGTCGGAACATGCAAGCCATTTTTATCTGTAGTTTCAACCGTTACAACAGAAACACTTCCTTTTAAAACATTTTCTTTATCGAATGACAATTTGATATTTTCTGACTTTCCAGTTGTTTTTTGAATATCCGAAAGTACTTTTTTACCGTTTTTATATCCCACAGCTTCCAAAGTTCCTGAAGCATAATTTACTTTCCATTCTAAATGTCCATTTTGCTCCATTTTCTTTTTTCCTAAACTTTTTTTATTGAGGAAAAGCTCTACTTCATCACAATTGGAATAGGCCCAAACATCAATTTCTTTGCCTTCCATTCCGCTCCAATTCCAATGCGGCAATAAATGCAAAACCGGCTCTTTCCCCCACCAAGATTTTAGATAGAAAACATTGTCTTTCGGGAAACCGCAAACATCCATCATTCCGAAATAAGAAGTTACAGATGGCCAACCATAAGGGGTTGGTTCTCCTCGGTAATCGAAACCTGTCCAGATAAACATTCCGGCTAAATATGGTCTTTCTGCGTAAAATTTCCAGCCTTCTTCAATACTGTAAAAAGTCGGTCGAGGTTTTTTATCGTAGGCGCTTTGATAATGTTTGGCATCATCTGTAAAATAAATACCTCTTGTTGCAAACGTTGAACCTTCTTCCGTTCCCATTCCTGGCTGTTGTTTAAACTGATTTCTATGTGCGTCAATATCTCCGTTTCCTAAATAATTATAACCCATAATTTCAACAACATTCGAAATTCCGCTTTTAAATCCGCTGCTAATTCCAACTGTTACAGGTCTAGTTGGGTCGATACTTTTACTAAAATCTTGCATGATATTAGTGATTCTTTCGCCCGTAATTCCTCCTTCAATTTGCCATTCTTCATTTCCAACCGACCAACAAAAAATACTTGGATGATTACGATCTCGCTCGATCATTCGCTGTAAATCATTCAAATGATAATCGTTGATTCCCATTAAACGGGTTTCATCAATAACCAACATTCCTAATTTATCGCAAGCTTCTAGTAATTCGGGAGTTGGCGGATGATGAGAACAACGATAAGCGTTAGAACCCATTTTTTTCAGTTTTGCGATTCTGTAATACTGAATTTCATCTGGAAGCGCTGTTCCTATTCCTGCGTGATCTTGATGATTATTGGTTCCTTTTAATTTTACATGTTTTCCGTTAAGGAAAAAACCATTTTCTGGATCAAATTTTATTGTCCTGATGCCAAAAGACGTTTCATAATTATCTATTAACTTTCCGTCTTTTCTAATTTGAGTAACCAAACGATATAAATTAGGACTTTCAATATCCCACAAAAGCGGATTATTCATAGTTATTTTTGAAATAAAATTTGCAGTTTTATAAAATTCGGGTGCATCTACATCTTCTAAAAAGAAGCCAACTTGTTTATTTTCAGCATTAAAAATCATCTGAACAATTTCTAGAAAACCGTCAAACTTTCCTTTATTTTCAATTGCAACATTTATAGTAACCTCAGCATTGCTATTTTTAATTTCAGAAGTCACATAAGTTCCATTTTGCACCACATGCAACGGATTTGTCTTCTGCAAATAAACATGTCTATAAATTCCAGCGCCTTCGTAAAACCAGCCTTCTTCCATTGATGCATCAACGCGAACTACGATGGTATTTTCTCCGCCATAATTTACGTAAGCTGTTACATCATATTCAAAACCATTATAGCCACTTTCTTCTGTTCCTAAATAAAATCCGTTAAAAAAGACTTTTGAATTTCTAAAAACGCCATCAAATTTTAGAGAAATAATTTTTCCTAAATCATCATTCGGAATCGTTATTTTCTTTCTATACCAGCCAATGCTTTTTTCAGGATAATTTTTACCCGCAGCTTTAAAACCGTGGCTGAAACTGGCGCTTTCGCTAAAAGGCTGTTCTACTGCCCAATCGTGCGGCAAGTCTAATTTTCTCCAAGCGCGATCGTCAAAATCTTTTGCAGCAGGTCCGTCGGCAAATCCAGTTTTGGTTAAATAGGAAAAATAACCTTCTGCATGGCCAAAATCTTTCTTAGTGTCGTATAAATGACCTAATGAAAATCGCCAATCTTTATCAATTAATATTGATTCTCTTCCTGCTTTATTTTGTGCAAAAACAGAAATTGAAGATAGAATTAAAAAACAAAGAATTGTTCTCAAGAAAAAAGTGGTTCTCATAGGTTTGGTTGTTAGTAAAATCAAATAGCGATAAAAATAAGGCTTTTAGAGAAAAAAGATTAATAGTATTTTATCAAAACATGATAACTCATTCATAATAAATGATTCTAAAGAGGGTTTTAAAATTTAGAATGAATCTAATGGCTTCAGATTCAAAAATGATTTTCTTTTGACGTAATTTTATATTAAAATCATAAAAAGCAATTATACTATGAGTACTATTATCAACGAAAATAGACTCCACAGCACTTTTAAAAGCCTTGATCATAAGATTAGTAAACTTAATGATCAGAAGATTACTGCTTTTTTTGAATCTTTAGGATTATTAGAAAGAAAAGATGTTCCGAAAGACTTTTTGAATTGGGAAAATATACTAATTGTGGTTCCAAATCGACATGTTTCGCACGAACTGAAATACTATAAATATACGATTTCACGAATTTCATTTTTAACAAATCCTTACGCAGATCAAATTCATATTTTTGATCTCAAAGATTGGAAAAACGCATCGGGAAACAAGACGCAGTTTCAGATTAGAGAAATGCTGAAAACAAGTTTTGGAGGTGTAAAAAAAGTTATTAAAGAGTCTTAGAAAAATTAAAAGTCCGATCTTAGTTGATTGGACTTTTTTTTGTTTAACCGCAAAGAGCGCTAAGAATTACGCAAGGTTCGCAAAGTTTTTTATTTAAAAGAAATATGCTGGCAAAGTCGCAGAGTCGCAAAGAATCATAAACTTTGCGACTCTGCGACTTTGCGAGATTCTTTAAAAAGATTATAGCGTGCTTAGCGTAAATCTTTGCACTCTTTGCGGTTAAGAAAAACTATTGCACTTCTAAAAGCTCTTTAATTTTAGCTTCTAAAGCCTGTCCGTGAATATTTTTTGCTAGTATGATTCCGTTTTTATCAATCAAAAAGTTCAACGGAACAGATTGCAGCATATAATCTCCAACAACCGGAGATTGCCAGTATTTTAAGTCGCTAACGTTTGTCCAAGGTAATTTTGCTTTTGCGATTGCTCCTGTCCATAATGGCTTTTTGGTATCCATAGAAACACCATAAATCGATAATTTGTCTGGATAAGCATTGTGCAATTTTATTAAAAGTGGCTGCTCTTTAATGCACGGTCCGCACCAAGACGCCCAAAAGTCAACTAAAACTAGCGTTCCTCTTAAAGAAGAAAGTGCAACCTTCTCTCCTTTTGTATCTGGAAGATCAATTTCTGGAGCAATGTCTCCAACATCTACACCAACAACTTGCGCTTTAGAACTGGTTATTACACAGCATAAGAACGCTGCAATAAGTAAAGTTTTTTTCATGATAATGTTTATTTATTTGGGGGTTTCAATCTTATAATAAGTGTACTATTTGTCATTTCGACGAAGGAGAAATCTCCGCGAGAAACTCGACAAAGATTGGTGATATCCTATGCGGAGCTACTTGCGGAGATTTCTCCTTCGTCGAAATGACAAAAATGAGAACCAACCTTTACGCTTTTACAAGATTATTCAAAAGCAAATATAAATGTTCTTTCATAAAACAGCTAGCTTTCCTCGCTTCCAATCATAAAATTATCCTAAATATTTTTCTCTTAATTGATATATCGGGAAAAGTCGATATATTTGTACCATGGAAACGATCGAAATTTTTAAAGCATTATCCAATAAATCCAGATTACAAATGCTGGAATGGCTAAAAGAACCCGAAATTAACTTTCCGGGACAGCTTGAACATGCCGGTTTTGAGCATGGAGTTTGCGTTGGGCAGATTCAAGCTAAAGCTGGTTTGACACAATCTACAGTATCCGAATACCTGTCTATTTTACAGCGCGCTGGTTTTATTGAAGCCAAACGTGTTGGACAATGGACTTATTATAAACGTAACGAAGGTGCCTTTGAAGCACTTAGTAAATTAATTCAATCTAATTTGTAAAATTACTATGAGTACAAACAACCTATTTTCTGAATTTAACTTAAAGTCGTTAAATCTGAAAAACCGAATCGTAATGGCGCCAATGACGCGCTCTTTTTCTCCTAACGGAGTTCCAACTGATGAAGTCGCAGCTTACTACCAAAAAAGAGCTGAAGGCGAAGTTGGTTTAATTTTATCTGAAGGGACTGTTATTGACAGAAAATCTTCTTCTAATGATGCTAATGTTCCTCACTTTTATGGTGATTTAGCTTTAAACGGATGGAAAAAAGTAATTGATGAAGTTCACGCTGCGGGCGGAAAAATGGCTCCGCAAATCTGGCATATGGGAATTATGGATAACCACCACTCTGGATGGGTTCCGCCAGTTCCATTTGAAGGTCCGTCTGGATTAAACCGTCCTGATTTTAGAAATGGTGTTGCCATGACTGAAAAAGATATTGAAGAAACTATTCTTGCTTTTGGTAAAGCTGCCGCTGATGCTAAAAGATTAGGTTTTGACACTGTTGAAATTCACGGTGCACACGGTTATTTAATTGATCAATTTTTCAGAGCTGAAACGAATTTACGCGAAGATATTTATGGAGGAAAAACGCTTCCAGAACGTAATCGTTTTGCAATTGAAGTTATAAAAGAAGTGAGAAAGCAAGTTGGAAATGACTTTGCAGTTATCATGAGATTTTCTCAATTTAAACCATCAGATTACAACTATAAATTAGCTAAAAATCCGCAAGAATTAGAAGCTTGGCTTACTCCTCTTGTTGATGCTGGAGTTGATATTATTCATGCTTCGCAACGTCGTTTCTGGGAACCAGAATTTGAAGATTCTGATTTAAACTTTGCAGGATGGGCTAAAAAAGTAACGGGAGCGCCGACTATTACGGTTGGTTCTGTTGGACTTTCTGGCGATTTCTTTGGCGCATTTGCTGGAGAAAGTTCTGAGCCAACTTCTTTAGAGGAATTAAATAGACGTTTTGACAGAGGTGATTTTGATTTGGTTGCCGTTGGAAGACCTCTTTTATCTGATCCAAATTGGGTTGCTAAAATCAAAGCTGGAAAAACAGATGAATTGAAAGGTTTTACTAAAGAAGCTTTAGCGCAGTTGGTTTTAGAATAATTTTTTGAGATGCTAAGACGCTAAGATACTGAGATTCTAAGTTTCTTTTCTTTGCATCGAAAATTTTTAAAATAAGAAAGGGATAAACTTAATTATTTATCCCTTTCTGTATTTGTAACTAACAAAAATTACAAACTCTAAAAAAAAACTTTATGCTGTTGTTGGCTTTTTATTTTGAAATTTCTTCACCAGCCAGTTTCTAACTGGTTCATCGTATAATTTCAAACATACAAAAGCCAAAATTATACTTACAATTAAAACTCCGATTCCTTCTAAATATCCATTTTCCATGGTTACTTTATTGTCTACAACCCAAGCGGTAAACCAATAAATTAACGGATAATGCGTAATATAAATTGGGTATGAAATATCTCCTAGAAGCTTACAGATTTTTAATGAAAACTCATTTTTAATCTCTCCTCCTGCTCCAATTGCTACAATAATTGGAAAAATTAAAATAATACAGATCGATTCGTAAATACCATTCATCCAAAGGCTGTTTTCGTCTCCAAATCTTGGCAATGCCAAAACAATCGTAATCAGAATGCTGCAAATCCAAAAAGCATTTTTTACATGGATTAATTTTCCTAAACGGCACAATAAAACTCCAGCAAAAAACGGATACAATAATCTTGTAAAACCAACATTCATTTGTTCCCAATTTAAAGACCATCCGCCGATTACGTCACCTTTTGGCCCGAAAACAGTATAATTAATTAACAGCCCGGCAAATACCAGTACAAAAACTGACATAACTTTATTCGAAAATTTACGGAAGATTAAGGCGTACAAGATGTTTGCAATATATTCGAAAAAAAGTGACCATGCCGGACCATTTAAAGGATGCATTTCTCCCCAACCTCTAATTTCTAATGATGGCGGAATTGGCAATAAAGTAAAACCTATTACCATCGTTAAAATAACTTTCCAGACTTCCATTCCTGCAATCTGAGGAAATAAAATGTCTGATGCCTGAAAGTAGTAAAATAGAGCACCAATGATCATTCCTAAAATCACCATTGGCTGTAAACGAATTAATCGGCGTTTGTAAAATTCCCATTGACTCATTTTTCCCCAGCGATCGTCATATGCATAAGCGACAACAAATCCGGATAAAAGGAAAAAGAAATCAACAGCAAGATAGCCGTGGTTTATAATTTGTATAAAACGATTTCCGCCAGCAAAAGCTTCGAAAATATGAAATGCAACTACTAGAATAGCCGCAACGCCACGCAGTCCGTCTAGAATTTCGTAATGTTTTTTTGGTTTAATATTCATTTTGGTTGATAGTTTATTATTGATGGTTGATAGTGTCAGTTGGAGTTAGAACTAGGAATTAAATGAGGTCAGTAAAACTTCTAATTCATTCATAATTCATAATTATTACTTATTACTGGTGATTTTTCAGCCATTCTGCTCTTCTCTGGTCTGGTAAATGTTTTACAGAAAAGTTCTCGAATTTTGCTTCAAAGCCTTTTCCATCTGGAGAAGCTGCCATTAAACCCACCATTACTGGCGTGTTGTCTTGCAAAGGCGCGTTTCTCGTCATGATATAGTTTTTGTCATCAAAAGAATAGAATATTTCAACGGCATCTAATCGTCGTACGGCTTTAATCCAAATAAAAGGAGGCACTTTTTCTAGAGTTGTTACGCTCCAATCACTTTTATCGTGCGTTACAACGGTACTTACATTAAATTTTCCGTCAACAAACTCTACTCCTGTTTTAATATAATTTTTCTCATCGATACGAATCATTAATCCCATTTGGTCAAAACGTGCAATGTAATTTCCTGTCAATTTTACTTTGGCTTCAAACTCGCCGCCATAATTGGCATAATAAAATGGTGCATCGTCTACTGTGAATCCGTAGTGCGAAATTCTCCAATAATCGCTGTTTGCCGTAACATTCATAATTAATGCATTGTTCTTAATTTCCCATTTTTCAGGTTCATTAAACCATTGCATTTTGTCTAGGCTTTGCGCCGACATATTCTTCGCGAAAAATAAAGTCAAAATCGCAAGTGTAATTCTTTTCATGTTCTTTTATTTTTTTACCATTAAGATATTAAGAAAATTAAGTTTGACTTAATGGATCTAATCTTAGCGCTTAAATATTAAGGAAATAAAACTTCTCTTTATGTTTCTTAATGTCTTAATGGTTAAATTTTAACTAAAAGCAAAGCTGCAAATTTTTACACTTGCAGCTTTACAAACCAACCAATTTTTAGAAATAAAAACTTATTTAAGTGAGAAATTCACTTTAGATTTTATATCTGTAGATGAAGCACCAATAATAGCTTCGAAATCACCAGGTTCTGCAACCCAGTCATGTTTTTTATCGTCGAAGAAACTTAAAGCCGCTTTATCAATTGTAAACGTAACTGTTTTTTCTTCTCCTGCTTTAAGAGCTACTTTCTCAAAACCTTTTAATTCTTTTATCGGACGAACTAAAGAAGATTTTACGTCTGTAATATACAATTGCACTACTTCAGACCCTTCTCTGCTTCCTGTATTTTTTACATTAACTGAGAATGTAATTTTATCTCCTGCGTTAATTTGTTTTTTGTCAGCTGTTACTTTTCCGTACGCAAAAGTCGTATAGCTTAAACCGTGTCCAAAAGAGAACAATGGTTTGATTTTGTTTTTGTCTACCCAACGGTATCCGACAAAAATTCCTTCGTTGTATTTTACGTCATTTCCACCTGGGAATTCTCCTAAAGCATGAGCTCCGTTATCTGCTAATTTTACTGGGAAAGTGAAAGATAATTTTCCAGAAGGGTTTACATCTCCAACCAAAACATTTGCTAAAGCATTTCCAGCTTCAGTTCCTAAAAACCATCCTTGAACAACTCCTGGAACTTCTTTAATCCATGGCATTGCCACAGCATTTCCAGAAATATTTACGAAAACAATGTTCTTGTTTACTTTCGCTAATTCGCTAATTAATTTATCTTGACCATAAGGCAACTCTAAATGTTTACGATCGTGCCCTTCGTCGTCTTGATTTTCACTTTTGTTCAAACCTCCAATAAAAAGAACGATATCTGCATCTTTAGCAACTTTTAAAGCTTCTGCAGTCAATTCTGCTTGCGGACGTTTTTCTTCTAAACTTACTTTAGCTACAACTCCGTTATAATTGCTTGTTGGATCTCCAACATAACCTCTTGCATAAACAATTTCAGCTTGGTTTCCGATTCTTTTCTTTAAACCTTCAAGCGGCGTGATTTCGTATCTTGCTTTTAATGAAGAACTTCCTCCTCCAACTGTCATCATTTTTATAGCATTTTCTCCAATAACCGCAATCTTTTTAGTTTTAGAAAGATTGATTGGCAGAATATTATTGTTGTTTTGCAATAAAACAATTCCTTCTTCAGCAATTTTACGTCCAGCAATAGCGTGTTCTTCAGTTCCAAAAGAACCAAAAGGACGATTTCTGTCCATTGTAGTCAAGAAAGATAAACGTAGAATACGACGCACTTTTTCGTCTAATTCTTTTGTTCCAACTTCACCTTTTTTAATCATTTCTGAGTAAGGTTTTGCTAAATAATAGTTATCATAAGCATTACTTGTTCCCCAAGAAAGACCATTTGTCCAAGAACCAAATTCCATGTCCAAACCATTGTGGATAGCTTGTTTAGTATCGTTAACTCCACCCCAATCTGAAACTACAACTCCTTTAAAGCCCCATTCTCCGCGAAGAATATCATTTAATAAGAATTCGTTGTGGCAGCATTGCTGTCCTTTATATTTGTTGTAAGATCCCATGATAGACCAAACTTCACCTTCTTGAACTGCAGCTTTAAAAGCAGGAAGATAAATTTCGTACAATGCACGGTCGTCAACGATTACGTTAACCGAGTTACGATTTGTTTCTTGATTGTTTAAAGCGAAGTGTTTTACACAGGCAGCAACTCCATTTGCTTGAACACCTTTAATATAAGGAACAACCATTTTTGAAGCTAAAAACGGATCTTCTCCCATGTATTCGAAGTTACGGCCGTTTAATGGACTTCTGTAAATGTTTACACCAGGTCCTAATAATACGTTTTTGTTACGGTAACGTGCTTCTTCTCCAATAGATTTACCATATAAAGAAGCCAATTCTTTGTTCCAAGTAGATGAAAGTGCTGTAAGAGCTGGGAAAGCAATACAAGAATCGTTTGTCCATCCTGCTTGATCCCATTCGTCCCATTTTACCTCTGTACGAATTCCGTGTGGCCCATCGGTCATCCAGTTTTCTGGAATTCCAAGACGTTTTACCCCTGGAGAACTAAATTTAGATTGCGCATGAATCATCGCAATTTTCTCATCGGTTGTCATTCGTTTAAGCGCATCTTCGACACGCTCTTCAATCGGTTTTTTATCGTCAAGATAAACTGGAACTTTGTTCTGAGCATTCAATCCCACAGAACCTAGCAAAAGTAAAACAACAATTGTTTTAACGTTTTTTAACATAACAGTAATAATTAAGCATTAGTTAGATAATAGTATAAAGTCTACATATAAAAACTTTTTCTATCATATTGTAAAACTAAAACGTTATCGTTCAAGTTACATTTTTAGATAGAAAAAAGTAGTGGTTTAAAAATTTAAAACATTAACTTACAGATATTTAAACAAAATTACAACTCAAAAAAAGTAGTAGTTTTAAAATAAATATTTATGCTTTCAAAGACATAGAACCAATTTTCACGACCATTTCTTCGAAATCATTTCGCGAAACGGCAGCCTTATTTCGAGCTCTCGTACGATAGTTGTAAATTGTACTTAAAGAATAACGTAAAAATGCCGCTATTTTAACACTGTCCGTAATTCCAAGTCTGATTAAAGCGAAAATTCGAAGCTCAGTATTTAACAGTTCATTTTGCTTGAGCGTAATCTGTTCTTCAGGGATTAATAAGGCATTGAAATCTTTTACAAATGTTGGATATAAGTTTAAAAAGATAATATCGAAGTTTTTGTACAATTCTTCGAGCTCGTTATCAACCAAAGTAGTTGATTTTAATATTTTATAAATTTCGTCGAATTGTTTAGCTGTCGCTTTTTTATTTAGACTAATGCGATAATTCTCCAATTTATTGATGTAGGTAGAACAAAGGCTAAAAAAATGAGCGATATATTCTTCTTTAACCAAATTAGATTCAGACAATTGCAGATTGCTTTCCTGTAATCGGCTGTTGGTTTCGGTAATATCCTTGTTCAATTCTGCCAATTTCTGACTTGTTTCATAAAGTTCGGTTCTTATTCTAGAAACCTTTTTCATCTGTTTATACACATAAATAATGGCAACCAACAAAAACAGAGAAAGCAGACTGATGCAAAGCAGATAAATTTGTAAATCACTTTTTCTTTGTGCTTCTCGTTCCTGATAAACCGTATTAATGATCGAATAAACCTCCGACATTAATAAAGTTCGAAACTGAACATTACAATACAAGGCGTCTTCAATTGCGGATTGCGTAAGTTTGTACGCCATGTCTACATCGCCAATTTCATAGAAAACCAAAGCTAATTCTTGCAAAGAAGCATTGTCTTTATTAGCATTTTTTATATCTGAGGTTGCAGAAAGTGCATAGTATTTTTTTCTGGCTTCTAAATCGTGTGTAGCTTCTGCAATTTTTCCTAGCAAATAAGTAATCATCGCATATTGCGGACTTTCTTCTTTTGTTTTATTTAATAAAGCCAATAATTGCTGCTTCGGGTCTTTGTATTTTTTATCAATAAAAACATCTTGTTGAATTCTATTAATCTTATAATCTAACGTATTCGGGTTTAGAATATTTAATAAAGAATCTCGATATTTACCAATTTGTTTGCTGTATTCTGCACTGTAACTGTTCGCTGCATAATGCTCAAAAAACTCACGATATGAAATATAATAATTGGGAAGTAGCGAAGGATTTAGATTGTTTTTATTAATGCTTTTCAAAATCGCTTCAGACTCGCGATATTTTCCTGAAGAAGAATAAAGGGTCACCAATTGCAATTGCGCTAAATTAAAAAGCGTTTTGTTCTGAAGTTCTTCTGCAATTTTCAGGTTCTTTTTTACGTATTGAATAGCCGAATCTGAATTAAGTTTTTGATATTCAAAATACAGCGTCTTATTGTAATTGTACTCCTGCTCTTTCGTAAGGTTATCGGACTTTATCTTTTTGAAATTCAGAATTCGTTCTTCCTTAATCTTTACGTAATGTTGTTTATTTTTGATCGCTTCGTTTAATTCTTTTAAAATAACATCTGTACTCTCCGATGCAAAAAGAGGAAAGTTTAGTATAAGAAACAGAAATAAGAAATATTTTTTCAAAGCGATTTAATAAAGGATTTACAAATATAGCAAAGCGAAAATATAAAAAATGAATTATTTGACAGTGGTTAAAATGTACTAAAAACGGGTATAATTTAGACTATTGGCATAAATAAAAAAATCACAAAACAGGATTTGCTATAAGCAAAATGATTTCGATATGAAATAAACCAAACCGAAATCATTTATTAAAAAACTCTTTTTCTTATACATGAGCTGCAATAGGAGCAGACAAACAGCTTTCTGGAATGCTAAAAGCATTTACCAAAGCGACAGCATCTGGACGAATATCCCAACAAAGCTGATTTACCATTTTACGAACGGCTTTGGTTTTTACTGCTTCCATATATCCATCTTCAAGATACCAAGCTTTGTTTTTTTCAATCTGCGAAAGTGCATACAATTGATTCAATTTTGTCAAAATAGCTTTTGCTGATTCGTCTTCTACTTCTTTTATGGCAATTTGGAATTGCTCTAAAACAATTCTTTCTAAGTAAGCTTCAGCCACATCAATCATTTGGTGCTGCACAACATTGAACGCATCATAAGGTTCTAGTCCGCCGTCTATCAATTTCTTAATACGTCGCGCTGCAGAAGCCAAAATTGTTTTTTCTCTGTGAACAAATGCCTGAAGATGAAACTCTCCATCTAATAAATGTTCGTCATCTGTCCTTCTGGTTGCAATTGGGTTCTTTTCTGCAATCGCAGTTTTAGCATTTTCGTACACATAGTTAATGATTCCCAACGATCCCATTTCTCCGAATGACTTTCTAAATTCTGCCAAACGATTTTTAGCCACCAATTGCATTAAAACGGTATTATCGCCTTCAAAAGTCGTATAGATTTCGGTGTCATTTTTCAACGCATCAATTCTATTTTCAGACAAATAACCTTTTCCTCCACACGCTTCTCTGCATTCCTGCAAAATATCTCTTGTACTCCAAGTAGAATACGATTTCATTCCGGCTGCCAATGCTTCAATTTCCTGCATTTCGGCTTCGGTTCTATTTAAAAATCTTTTGGTTAAATATTGAAGTGCAAAATGAACAGCATAGGTTTTAGCCAAAGGGGGCAACAATCTGCGTTGGTGCATTCTGTAATTTAAAATAGAAACTTCAGAGCCACCTTCTGGTCCAAATTGCCTTCTTTGGTCGCTGTAGCGAATGGCAATTGTCAATCCCGATTTTGCTGCCGCTAAAGCCGAACGCGGAATCCCGATTCTTCCCCCAACCAAAGTTCCTAACATCGTAAAAAATCGTCTGTTATCACTCGGAATCGGGCTTTCGAATTCGCCTTTATAATTCACAGAAGCAAAACGATCCAGCATATTTTCTTTCGGAATTACCACATTATCAAAACGAATAGTTCCGTTATCAACGCCATTTAATCCCATTTTATGACCGCAATCACCAATTGTAACGCCATTTACCACATTTCCATTCGCATCTCTAAGCGGAACCACAAAAGCGTTTACGCCATAATCATGATCGTCAATAATTAATTTCGCAAAAACAGTTGCCATTTGTCCGTGAACCGCTGCGTTTCCGATATACTCTTTTTGAGCGTTTTTGTTGGGTGTGTGAATGGTAAAAGTCTGATCGTTATGATTGTAAGTTGCCGTAGTTTCCAACCCTTTTACATTGGATCCGTGATGCGTTTCTGTCATGGCAAAACAACCTGGAAGTTTTAGCCAACCAATATCTTTTAAATATTTAGCATAATGTTTTTCGGTTCCTAAAGACTGAACGCTCATTCCCCAAAGTCCGAACTGTACTCCGAATTTAATTACCAAACTCAAATCGTGGTAACTTAGCGTTTCCATAATAGCAAAATAATCTTCGATATTTCCTCCTCCGCCGTATTCTTTCGGATAAGCCATGCTTCCTAAATTTTCATCGGCTAGGATCTTGCACCATTTGTAAACAGTTTGCCTAAAAATAGTAATGTCAGTTGAAGTTTCGTAAGCAAATTCAGGTCTAGAAATAATCGATTTTACTCTTTCAATTATCGCTGCTTCTTTTCCGTCTAAAATTTGAGTAATTTTCTGAATGTCAAAACTAGCATTGGTATGAGAATCGGCAGTAAAAGAACCTGCCTTAGTTTTGAAGTTTTGAAGTGCTTCTTCGCCTAAAATCCCTAAATCATTTTCTAATTTTTTGAAATCGGATTCGATTGGCGTTAAATCCAAATCGTTTCCTGAAAGTGCTTTTGCTATATCAAAAATCGACTTGATCGAAGATTTATCTTGAATACTTTTTTCAATATCCAATTTCCACTGTGTGAGTTCATTTCGCGAAGGCGGATTCGAAATATCTGCCTTAGAAAGCAAATATTCTTTTTCCTCTTCAGATAAAACATTAAGCGAATTGATGAACTCTTTTAAAGTTGCAAATTCCTTCTGTGTCAATAAATCATCTGACCACACTAAATAAAATAACGGAGTAAAGGCTTGAAGCTTGGTATTTTTCATATCAATAGTATTCGGTTTGGATTTAGTTTTTTTTGCCACAGATTACACAGATTAAAAGGATTGCCTTCTTTGCGTATAGATTAACCCACTAATTCACGAATTATTTAAAAAATGAGCTAAACTAATTCGTGAATTCGTGGCGAAAAAAATCCATTTAATCCGTGCAATCTGTGGCTAAATATTTTTTTCGCAATATTGCATAAAAAAACAGGAATGGAAAATACTCATTCCTGTTTAAACATCCTGTTAAGGTTCTTATAATTTTCGATTTTAAACCAATAAAAAATATGAAAACTAAGAGTTAAGAACCCTTGGATATTGAGGTCACTTTTTGCTTTATGGCAAAAATATGATGCGAATTAAAAACTAACACTGCGGTAAAAATGATGCCGTATGCTGTAATTTGAAGAGGTGTAATATTTTCTTTGAAAAAGAAAGCCGCCAATCCAAACGCAATCATCGGATTGATGTTTAGCAACATTCCGACTGTTGAAGAATTGATTCCAGAAAGTGCATACAAATTTAAAAACAACGGAATTATCGTAAACATAATTGCAATGGTCTCAATGCACAAATAAAACTTAAATTCCGTTGGTACCGGTCCCCCAAAAACCGGATAAAAAGGTAATAATACTAAGGCCGACAAAGTAATATGAAACGTCAGAACAATAAACTTGTCGAACCCTTTATTAGCGCGTTGGCTTACTAGATAAGCAGCATACGTTAATCCAATAATGATACTGAAAAACATATCCATTATATCGCTATAGGAAAGCAATAGGCATCCTGAAATACTTAATCCTACCGAAAGCCATTGTGTTTTTAGCAGTTTTTCTTTCAGTATAAAATAAGCTAATAAAGTCGTTAAAATTGGACAAACCAAATACGCTAGAGAAGCCGCTTTTACGCTCACATGATTGACAACATAAATAAAAGTAAACCAGTTTGCCATCAAAAAAACGCTTCCGCCAATATTCAGCAGAATCGATTTTCTTTTTTCTGATTTTGATAATGCTTTAAAAATCTGAATGGTTTCTCTTACCTGTTTTCTTTTGAATAAAAAAGAAATTAAAAGCATTAATCCTGCACAACTGAAAACACGAAAAAATAAAATATCTAATGACGGATATTCATGTATTGGTTTTAAAACCAAACTGAAAAGTCCCCATGTAATAAAGGCTGAAATTGCCGCGATATAGTACTTTGTTGTTTTCACAAAAATTGCTTTTGAAATGTTTTCTTTTGATGAAGCAAATTTCTGAAAAATAAAACAGCAATACAGATACAGTTTTTGTAAATTGCAGCATAACAGTTTTTATTTTCTTATGAAAAATTCGAATTACTTATACCTCCAATTTGCTGATCGCATCGAAAAACAAATCAAATCTGGCGTTTTAAATGTGGGTGACAAATTGCCATCTATACGTGAAGTCTGCGCCGAAACGGGTTATAGCATGAGCACGGTGAGTAAAGCGTATTACGAAATTGAAAGCCGCTCGCTAATTGAGTCAAGACCGCAATCAGGGTACTATGTAAGCAATATTTCTGCTCGCGTAATTGCAGAACCTTCGGCAAGCAAACCTCGCTTAAGTCTTGAAAATATTGAACGTGAAGATCTAATTGACTTGGTTTATGGCGATATGCGCACCAAAGACGTCACAATGCTTTCTCTCGGTTTTCCTTCTAATGAGTTGCTTCCTATTGCTAAACTGAATAAAGGAATGGTTCAAGCAATGCGTCAATTGCCCAATAGCGGAACGAGCTATGAGGAAATTCAAGGAAATAGTAATTTAAGAAAAGAAATTGCCCGCTGGTCTTTTACTTGGGGCGGTACTTTGACTGAAGAAGATATTATTACAACTCCGGGCTGTATTTCGTCCATTTCAGATTGTTTATTGACGCTGACTAAACCGGGAGACACGATTATTACAGAAAGTCCGGTTTATTTTGGAATTCTGCAATTGGCCCGATCTTTAGGATTGTATGTAATGGAACTTCCAACCAATATGACAACGGGAATTGAATTGGAAGCAGTCAAAAAAACATTGTCTAGCAACAAAGTAAAAGCATGTGTTTTGATGAGTAATTTCAGTAATCCGTCTGGAAGTATGCTGCCTAATGAACATAAAAAAGAAATTGTGCGTTTGATGGATTTCTACAATGTTCCGTTAATTGAAGACGATATTCATGGCGATTTGTACTTTGGCGCAAGCCGACCAACCAATTGTAAAACCTATGATGAAAGCGGTATTGTTTTGTGCTGCAGTTCGGTTTCTAAGACTTTGGCACCTGGCTATCGCGTGGGTTGGGTTTCTCCAGGGAAATTTAAAAAAGAGGTTTTAAGAACGAAATTGTATCATACTATTTCCAATTCCACAATTACGCACGAAGTGGTTGGCGATTTCTTGAAAAATGGCCGTTATGAAAATCATCTGCGAAAAATTCGTCAGATTTTGAATCGAAACTGCACCAATTACATTAATACTGTTTTAGAATCTTTCCCTGCAGGAACCAAAGTAAGTCAGCCACAAGGTGGATTTTTTCTTTGGGTAGAACTGGATAAAAAAATAGATACGGCAGCTTTTTATCATTTAGCGCTTAAACATAATATTAGTATTGCGCCAGGAAGGATTTTTTCGTTTCAAAATCAATTTTCAAACTGTATGCGTTTGAGTTTTGGATTGCCTTGGTCTAATGAACTGCGAACTGCGATTCAGACATTGGGGAGATTGGCTCATCAATTGTAATCGCTTTTCTTTCATTGCGAGGAACGAAGCAATCACACTTGCCAAATCAAACTTTGTTCATTATGGTTAGCGTGATTGCTTCGTTTCTCGCAATGACAAAAAAATGTTGGACAGCGCAACTACTCGCTGTCCAACCAACAATTAAAAGAAGACCAAAATTAAATAGTTATAAGACAAAGTAAGCGTCCTTTTCGACTTTCTTAGGATCGTCTTTTAAGTCAAATTCATTCAGAATATCAAATTCGCTTTGGTATTCGTTTAGCATTTGCTTGATATTTTTTTCAATAGTGTTTGCAATCGCTGTAACTGGTGTATCTGTAGGCCTGTTTTCGAACGGATCTTGCAAATGAATCGCCATTCTTTCAATCAAAAAGAAAGCAGCCCCTATTGCGGTAATCAGCGGAATCGCAAACCAGCTTAAAACACTTGTTAATCCAAAAGGCAATAACAAAATAAACAAACACAACGTTAATCGAATGTACATGCTGTAGGTAGTTGGAAAAATCGTATTTTTAATACGCTCACATTTTCCCATTTCATCGCACAATCTTGACAATGTATTATCGATTTCAACTTGTTGATAAACATTCAATCTTTTTTCGTTTTTCGCAGTTCGCAAATCTCTTGCATGAAGCATTAAAATTGCATTAGGAACATTTTGATGGTTCTTGATGTATTTAATTTCTTCTTCGTTTAATAGTCCTTCAAGCGGTTTTATAGCATCTCTTTTTCTAAGCGATTCGCCTAAACTATAACACCACGCGATTTGTCTTTTTGCAAAATTCTCTTTGAATTCACTCGCTTCAACCGAATAATCTGGATCTTCATAAAACGTTAAAACCTGACGAATCAAAGTTCTAGAATCATTTACAACAGCCCCCCAAACAATTCGCGCTTCCCACCATCTGTCGTAAGCTTGATTAGACTTAAAAGCTAACAATAAGGAAATAATCGTTCCAATCATGGTCGGAATCGCAATCGGAATATCTACGGGAAGATTGATAAAATAATGATGAAAAATTTCAAATAGTATGGTATAAGCCAATACTAAAGCAATTTCTACTTTAATTTTCCCGAGAACGTACTTCATTGGTATTCTTTTCTTTAATAACATATTTTCGGATTTAAATTATTTTTTTTAAGCTACTAAGCTTCTAAGATGCTAAGGTGCTAAGCCTTTAAGCGCTAAGAATTAAAAAACTTAGAGGCTTAGTAGCTTAGAAACTCAGAAGCTTAGTACTAAACCATCTCTTCATACAATGAAAGAACAGGAAGTCCTAGTTTTTCATTGACATTTTCTTTTTTCGATTTTTTAAATTTGATTTTTTCGCCTTTTCTGGTTTCAACCAACATATCGATGTTGTGTTTAGAAATGGCTTCTGATAAAAATGGAGCAACTTTTTCGTAATCGTCTTCAAAACTAGCCGTTTGGCTTACAATTTCGAAAGAGAAATTGGCGCTCAAGAAATCCTGAATATCTTTTACAGGAATGTTCATGCTAGAATTTTCTACGTAAAGTGCTTTATAGAAAACTTCTTTATTAATTTCTGTGCTTAAATGCAGAATCGGACATTTCTGATTTCCTGCCAATTGCACCAAATATTGATGAATTCTTTTGGTTTCTTGTTTATAAGAATGCGTAAGAATTACCAATTTTACTGAAAAGACTTCAATTAGCCTTTTAAAAATTGGTGCTGAAAGTCCATATTGGTTATGAACTTTTAATTTTATGTTTGAAGTGTGCTCAACGATATAACGGCAGGTTTCTAGAACTTCTTCCTGACTTCTGGTAAGTCCTGATTTCATTTCTCTTAAAAAACCAGAAGATGAAAATGTATCAGGGGCTTCTGAAACTAATACTAAAATAATTTCTGATTCAGTATTTTTAGACTGATTCACCGCAGATTTAACAGCCGAAATTGTATCATCTTTTAAAGTCGTAGGTATAAGAAAATTTTTCATAAGCATATCCATTTAGTTTATACTTACAAATTAACTATCAACAACTTAGAGCGATATTAATCTAAAATTAGAATTTTCTAAAATTAAACATTAGATTTTTTAATGTTGAGTTTCTTGAAGATAATGGTAACGATTGTTCCTTTGTTTTGCTCAGACTGCACTTGAAGTTCACCGTCATGCATTCGAATGATTTTAGAAGCTAAAGGAAGTCCCAAACCGTACCCAATGTACTTGGCAGCAATTTTACCTCTAAAGAAAGGCTCATACAAATGCGGAATATCTTCTGGAGGAATCCCGATTCCAATATCGTTAATCGTGATTTTAATCATTTCTTTATTAGCAGAAAGATTCACAAACACTTCGTTATTATCAGAATATTTTACTCCGTTGGTGATGATATTATTGATAGCCAATTCTAAAAGCGGTTTATTGCATGGCAACAATAATAAATTTGAATCTTCAGGAGCAAAATTAAGCTTTATGCTTACTCGGTTGTCTGGATAAATTTTATCTAAATCTGATTTTACATCCAATAACAATTCGTCCATTCTAGCAATATCAGACACTTGTTTTTGTCCGTCGTAACCCGTTTGAGTCAGTTTCAGCAAACTTTCAGTTAAGTTTCCTAATCTAGAAGCTTGACTGTAAATATTTTGCAGCGATTCTATATATTCATGCTGTTGCCTTTCTTTAAGCAGCATAATTTCAGATTCAGCAATAATAGTTGTTATTGGCGTTTTTAATTCATGAGATGCATTATTAATAAAGTTCGCCTGAATCTCAAAAGAAGTTTCCAAACGATCCAGCATATTATTAAAAGTATTCGTCAAATCTGAAATTTCATCTGAGTTTTTGACTTCAGGAAGTCGATTATGAAGATTAGAAGCGCTAATTCTTTTTACTTCTTTTGTAATTCTTGCTACAGGATCGATAACACGTTTGGCTAAAAATCGTCCTAATAGAAAAGCCAAAATCACAAAACCGATACCGCCAAAAAGCATGATTTTGACAATATAAACGGTCGTATCTTTTCCTTTACGATCTCTTGCCCCAACAATTACAATATATCGCTGATTGTTCTCTTGAAAAATTTGTCCTAAATAATATTTATTATCTCTTTCAAAAGAATCTTTTCCTGTTCTTAAAATATTGGTGTAAAAAGAATTTGGAAGATTTAAATTAGTATTATAATCAAAACTATTGTGACTGTTGATTTTTAATACGTATTCTTCTTCCTCAATCAATTCTTCAAGACCATTCTTTTTAAGATTCTTGTAATATTTGATTTTTTCTGGATCTTTTTGAAAATGAATAGAAGAAACAATTTTAGCTCTATCGTCCAAACGCTTTAAAAAGTGGTATCGATTGTTTTCCCTAAACAAGAAAAACACAATGATACATAATAGCGATGTACTGAAGGTAGATAGTGCAACGTAATTAAAAGTAATTTTTTTTCTAATATCCATATTATGGTTTTATAACATACCCCAATCCTTTCATAGTGTGAATAAGTTTGGTAGAATAAGGCTTGTCTATCTTTCTTCTTAAATACGTAATATATACATCTACAACGTTGGTATTCATGTCAAAATTAATATCCCAAACGTTATCCAAAATCTGATCTCGCGAAACAATTCTGCCTGTATTTTTAGCCAAATAATATAATAGCTTGAATTCCTTAGCTGTTAAAATGATGTTTTCTCCATCTCTTTTAACCGTTTTAGCACGTCCGTTAATTTCTAAATCAGCAATTGTAATGGTATCTATTTTTTCTGTTTCCTGTTGTGATCTTCTGTACAGCGCATTTATTCTAGCATCTAATTCGCCAAACTTAAAAGGCTTAACCAAATAGTCGTCGGCACCAGCATTAAGTCCAGTGACAATGTTTTCTGAGGTTCCTAAAGCCGTTAAAAGTAAGATAGGTACAAAGTTTTTTGCCGCGCGTAGTCTTCTGCAAATTTCAATTCCGTTAACATCAGGAAGCATTACATCTAAAATTACAACATCAAAGGTATAATTATGAATCATCTCCATAGCCGTTTTACCGTCCATTGCAACGCTTACTTCATTATTATTCTCTGCAAATCCTTTTCTTAATATCGATAATAGATTTGGTTCGTCTTCAACTATAAGTAATTTCATCTTAAGAAGTTTGTATATACAACAAAAATAGGAATACAATTTAACATAATCTGGTACATTATTGCAAATTATGATTAAATTATGAAGAATCTAAAAAGCAGGCCGAATAGCCTGCTTTTTGATATTATTTTACGCTTAAAGCTCCTTATCATTAACTTTTAAAAAGTCTCACCTGCATTCAGATAGAATCCTTTTGAGTTGTTACCCCACGAATAATCAAAAATTAGATTGGTTTTAGATGCTTTGTCAATCAAAAGCCTTAAACCAAAACCAGCGGCTGGCTGTACTGATTTGAATAGTTTTAAGTCATTATCAGAATTACTTGCCGTGACAAAATTGGTAAAGACTGTGCCACTCAATAATTGGTTGCATGTAATAGGAAAACGAAATTCTGTTGATAAATAAACCAACCCATTTCCTCTGAATAATCCCTGCGTATATCCCTCTCCACTCCTACTGCGTTGATCCCAACCAATTGCAGGAAGATTTAAATAGGGCACTTTTCCTTTGGTCACAAATTGTCCATAAGTCCAAATGGCTAAAATATAATGAGGATTTTTATGCGAAACAGGAATAAAATGACGGTATTCTGCAAACAAAACATTACTATAATCTTGATTATTAAAAAGTACTGGATTAAATCTGTAATTAATATTCGCAAACCATCCTTTTGAAGCATTCACTTGATTATCACGAGAATCATGAACCAAATTTAAACTTACTCCGTTCAAGAAATATTCGTAATTATCAAACCCATATTTTTGGCTATAATTATAATGGTAAGTATACTTTCCATTTGCAACATCCAACTCTTTATCGTCTATACTAGAATACCAGTCAATATTAATACCACCTCCGATATAATAATTCTCTTTTACTTCAAAAGAAACGGTTTGATGGAATTTTAAATAATTGTAATCCATTGCCTGCGCAAGCGAATCTACATTAAAACCAGAGGGACGATCCCGTCTTGAAGGAATGATATCGGTTCCTAAACCATAATTAGGTTGCGAAAACAAGTACAGCCTATAATCGCCACTCAAAAAGATTTTATTATTCTTGAGCAAGATGTTATTCTTAACATTCACAAGCCATTGATTTTTTAACGTATACGTAATTCCAATGTTGGCAATTGAATATTTATCTTTTTCTTCTTTTCCTTTAAAGGTATATTGCGCCACCGCACCAAAAAAGAAGCCCGTTGCTGGTTGCGATCCTATCGCCGGAATTACTAAAAAGAAATTGTTTTTTGTTGGCTTAACAACTAGAGCGTCGTCTTCTTTTTTAAAAAGATCAAATACGGTTTTAGGAGGACAGATTTTTGGGGTTTCGATTTCAGAATTTTTTATTTCCTCTTGAGCACATAAATTAAAGGAAATAAGAAATAATAATCCTAGGATTTTAGACTTGTACAGAACGGCATTATTTTGAAAAAAAAGCACCATTTACAAAGTTTTGTTTTAGAAATAAGAATCAAATCTTATTGTAAATATAAGTCTTATTTTCAACATCTTAAGCACTAACCTTAAATAATTCCAATATATTTTAACAAAAAAAGCCGTCAAAAAATATTTGACGGCTTTCAACTATATCATTTAAATTTATTTTGTGATGAACTTTGGATGAATTAAGTTTTCTAAAGAATAAATTTCATCCCACTTTTCTTGTGTGATTAATTTTCTCTCCAAAACAGCAATCTGATGCACGCTTTTGTTTGTTTTTAATGCTTCTCCCGCGATACTTGCACTTTCCTCGTAACCGATTATCGGATTCAGCTGTGTTACAATTCCAATACTATTCATGACCATATTGTAACAATGATCTACGTTTGCAGTGATTCCATTAATACATTTATCGATTAAAGTCTGAATAGCATTAGAAAGATAATCTAACGAAGTAAACATGGCAAAAGCAATAACGGGTTCCATTACATTCAACTGCAATTGTCCTGCTTCTGCTGCCATTGTAACGGTCAAATCTTGTCCAATAACATAAAAACAAGTTTGGTTTACCACTTCTGGAATTACCGGATTTACCTTTCCTGGCATAATAGAAGATCCTGGCTGACGCGGAGGCAAATTGATTTCGTTCAAACCTGTTCTTGGCCCAGAACTCAACAATCTTAGATCGTTACAAATCTTAGAAATTTTAACCGCAGAACGTTTTAAAGTTCCCATAATTTGAACGTAAGCTCCTGTGTCTACCGTAGCCTCAATTAAATCTGGCGAAAGCGTTAACGGAATTCCAACCTCATCTGCCAAATATTTCACACAGATTTCTGGATAACCTTCTGGCGCATTTACTTTTGTTCCAATAGCGGTTGCCCCCATATTGATTTCCAACAATAATTCTTGCGCATTTCTTAAACGTTGAATGTCTTCGCCAATTGTGGTTGCATAGGCTTTAAATTCTTGCCCTAAAGTCATCGGAACAGCATCTTGCAATTGCGTTCTTCCCATTTTCAAGACCTCTTTAAATTCTTCTCCTTTTTTAGCGAAAGCGACTTCAAGACCTGCGAACGTTTTAATAAAGCTCTCCATTTTTAAATACAAAGCAATTCTAAAAGCTGATGGGTAAGCATCGTTTGTAGACTGCGAACAGTTTACATGATTATTGGGATGAAGAAACTGGTATTCTCCTTTTTTGTGACCTAAATATTCTAGTCCAATATTAGCAATAACTTCGTTGGCATTCATATTTACAGAAGTTCCTGCTCCACCCTGAATCAAATCGCTTACAAATTCGTTATCAAATTTACCAGCAATAACCTGATCGCTTCCGTAGCAAATCGCTTCTGCAATTTTAGGATCAATTGCACCACAATCTTTATTAGCCATGGCCGCCGCTTTTTTCACATATCCTAAAGCCTTAATAAATAAAGGCTCTTTTGAAATTGGAATACCCGTAATATTGAAGTTTTCAACTGCTCTGAAAGTTTGGATTCCGTAATATAAATGATTTGGAATTTCTAATTCTCCTAGAAAATCATGTTCTTTTCTTGTTGATTCCATATTGTGAAATTGATAAATTTTAGCGTAAAAAATAAGCGTAAAGCTACAGTATTTTTATTCTAAAGCCGTTAATTATTTCAAAATGATTTACAATTTTCGTGGAAAATTCTACAGCAAATTAGTACCTTTTCAGCCTCAAACAATTATCAAAAAAGAATTGAAAAAGGAAAGCGAATATTTTCTTGATAAAGAATACAATACGATTATTTACGCCAAAGACGATCTTAATTTTAAAGACTTCGAATGCTGCGTTTTTAATAATTGTAACTTCTCTGCCTGCACTTTTCTTGCCGTCACTTTTATCGACTGCGTTTTTAATGATTGCATTTTTACCGAAGCCAAAATTAATTACGTCGCTTTTAGAACTGCAACTTTCAATCGATGTGAGATTAAAGATGTCAACTTTGCAATGTGCGATAAACTAATTTTTGAAATCGAATTTAACGACTGTATTTTAGACTTCTCAAAGTTTTATACGCTAAAATTAAAAGGAACATTTTTTACCAACTGCAGTTTGATTGCCGTTGATTTTATGGCTGCAGATCTTACGAGTGTCGTTTTCTATAATTGTGATTTATATCGTTCAGAATTTAACAAAGCCATCGCTAATAAAGCCGATTTTAAAACGAGCTACAATTACACTATCGATCCATCTAAAACTAAATTAAAGAAAGCTATTTTTTCTTTGAGTGAAGTAAAAGGATTGCTGTTTAAGCATGATATTGTGGTAAGTTAAAAGCAAAAAAAAGCCAGTATTAAACTGGCTATTATATTATATATTATTTTCTTTTGGAAACTATCCTACTATTACATCTCTTTTCATAATAACTAAATTTAAGTTAATTTATATATACAATATTACGGGTTAATAAAACAAATTGCAATTTACTACTGTTAAAAATTATGCAACATCTAAATCATCCCCTGATTTAAATTTTCTAGTGGTAATTACATCTTTCGAGTAAAAATCTTTTACAAAAATATTTGTAAAACCAGATAATGAATGTTTAGCAATAACTGTTAGTCTAATATATGATGAAGCGTCACCCCAATTCATTTCTAGATCCTCTGTCGTTCGAACTCTCATTGCATGCAAACTATTATTGTCATTTTTATTTTTAGGCGGAATATAGGAAATAAAGTCATCCTTTAACTCAATATCTTTTCCCTGAATATTCATTCCTCCTACACCGCCCAACTTGTTTGTAAAAAGTAGGCTCAATTCTTATATCGAATATCTCTGAATCTGTCATATTTACAAACTTGAAAAAGTAATTTGTTTCTCCTTCGAAAACAACCTTACTTATAAAAGAGGAAATTTCTATTTTGACTCTTTTCCGATTTAAAAAATGCATTAAAAATAAATACGATGATATTAAACCCGTTATAATACTTATTATAACTCCTAAAATTATTTCTCCCATGTCATAAATGCAAACGCTTAAAAAGCAAATCTACAAATAATATTAACAAGCAAAAAACTACAATTAAATATTTTTCCCCATCACATAATCTTCCATTAAATAACCATTCCCTATTTCTATATCTACAGTTTCTTTAATCTCGAAACCAAGTTTTTTATAGAAATTCAAAGCGGTATTAAAACGGTTTACGTTTAATAGCAGTTTTTTTGAATTGTTTTCTAAAGCCATTTTTCCAATTTCTTCAAAAACAATTTTACCAAAACCTTTTCCTTGCGTTTCTGGCAAAAGATAAATTTTATGGATTTTTGTTATTGCTTCGTTTTTGTAATTGTGTTCAATTCCGATAAAACCAATAACAGAATCAGCATCTGAAATCATGTAAAACAACTGCTCTTTATTCTGAATTTGTTTTGAGAGTGCTTCATCAGAATATATCATATCCAACATATATTCTAATTGTGCTGCAGTTAGAATTTCGCCATACGTAATTGGCCAAGTTATATGTGCAATCTCTTGAATTTTGGCAATATCTCCAATCGATGCTTCGGTAATTTGAATCATATTATTTTTTAAAAACTTGATTTTCTTGTTCGCTTACGCGGATGAAAGTGGTTCTTTTTGTAAGTTCTTTTAATCTTGAAGCTCCTACATACGTGCAAGTGCTTCTTATTCCGCCTAAAATATCCAAAACAGTATCAATAACATCTCCTTTAAACGGAACTTGAACTGTTTTTCCTTCGCTTGCTCTGTATTCTGCAACACCACCAGCATGTTTGTCCATTGCCGTTTTCGAACTCATTCCGTAAAACTGCTTGAATTTTTCTCCATTTACTTCAATTAGCTCCCCTCCGCTTTCAGTATGACCTGCTAGCATTCCGCCAAGCATTACAAAATCGGCCGCGGCGCCAAAAGCTTTGGCTACATCACCTGGCGTTGTACAACCGCCGTCGCTTATAATGTGTCCGCCAAGCCCGTGAGCTGCATCGGCACATTCAATAATAGCTGAAAGTTGCGGATAACCAACTCCTGTTTTAACACGAGTTGTACAAACAGAACCTGGCCCAATTCCGACTTTTACAATATCAGCACCAGCTAAAAGAAGTTCTTCGGTCATTTCACCTGTAACGACATTTCCTGCAATAATAATTTTATCGGGATATTGTTTTCGGGTTTTCTTTAAAAACTGAACAAAATGTTCTGAATAACCGTTAGCAACATCAATACAAATGAATTTCAGTAACGGATTTGCGGTAATTATTTTTTCAATTTTCTCGAAATCTTCTTTTCCTGTTCCAGTGCTTACAGCAATGTAATCGTAAAAATTTGGTGTTGCATTTTTTAGAAATGAATTCCACTCTTCTATAGTGTAATGTTTATGAATGGCTGTAAAAAGTTTTTCTTTTGCCAAAACCTTTGCCATTTCAAAAGTTCCAACAGTATCCATGTTGGCCGCCATAATCGGAACCCCGGTCCAACTTGCAGTGCTATGCAAGAATTTGAAATTTTGTTCTAAGGAAACTTCAGATCTGCTTTTAAGCGTTGATCTTTTAGGTCTAAACATTACGTCTTTAAACCCTAATTTTAAATCCATTTCTATTCTCATAGTTCGAGATTTTGGTTACTCTCAAATTTAAGAATTTCTGATTTTAAATTTTAGATATTAGATTAACAAAAACCTGAACTTTTGAACAATTGGTTTTTACTTTGCGTGGGCTTTGACTTCGCTCAGCCTGACAAACGTCAATTGAAATTCGACAGAGAGTAGCAAGATCTTACGGAGATTCACAAAGCTAACCCAACGTGACAAACTTGAAACTTGAAACAAAACAAACAAAAAAACTTACCCGTGAATCGTTTCTCCTTTACCGTAATTAGTAATGATAGATTCTTCAAAAGCCAGCCATTCTCTCCAGCGTTTTTCAACGTCGATTCCTGTTCCGTATTTACGTGCGTATGTAATGAATGTAGTGTAATGTCCTGCTTCGCTTTCCATTAATTCTCTATAAAAAAGAGCTAATTCTTCGTCTTTAATGTTTTCAGAAAGTACTTTAAAACGTTCGCAACTTCTTGCTTCGATCATTGCTGAAAATAATAATCTTTCAACCAAACCAGAAACACGACTTCCGTCTCCGCTTTTCTTCATGTATTGGTATAGTTCGTTTACGTAATCGTCTTTACGCTCGCGTCCTAGTTTTAATCCTCTTTTGATAATAATATTATGAACTTGCTCAAAATGATCGATTTCTTCTTTGGCTAAAGCCAATAAATCTTTTACTAAATCTTGATGCTCAGAGTTATTCGTGATAATTGTAATCGCATTTGTCGCTGCTTTTTGCTCACACCAAGCGTGATCTGTTAAGATTTCTTCGATATTTTTCTCAACAATATTTACCCATCTTGGGTCAGTTGGCAATTGTAATCTTAATACGCCCATTTTTTTTAAGTCTTAAAGTTTGAAAGTCGAAAGTCATAAAGTCAGTTAAAACTTAAAAAGAAAATCGAAGATCAAAAACTAAAATAGAAATTCGCATTTCATTTTAGACTTTCGACCTTCGACTTTATGACTTTTGACTAATTTTTAATATGCAAAAATTGGTCTTTCGCTCATTAATTCGTTTACTTCTTCAGCAACTTCTTCGATAAGATCTTCATTTGTATGATCTGCAAGAACTTTATCGATTAAAGCTACGATAGTTTCCATATCTTTTTCAACTAAACCACGAGTTGTGATTGCAGCTGTTCCAACACGAATTCCAGAAGTGATAAATGGAGATTTATCGTCAAAAGGAACCATGTTTTTGTTTACTGTAATTTCAGCTTTTACTAATGCGTTTTCAGCTTCTTTACCAGAAATATTTTTATTTCTTAAGTCAATAAGCATCATGTGGTTGTCAGTTCCGCCAGAGATGATGTTGTAACCTCTTTTTACGAAAGCGTCAGCCATTGCATTTGCATTTTTTTGTAATTGCATTGCGTAAGTAAAGAACTCATCTTTAAGCGCTTCACCAAAAGCAACTGCTTTAGCAGCAATAATGTGCATTAAAGGTCCACCTTGATTTCCAGGGAAAACAGCTAGATCTAATAATGAAGACATCATTCTGATTTCTCCTTTTGGAGTTGTTAATCCTTGTGGATTTGGAAAATCTTTCCCCATTAAAATAAGACCTCCACGTGGTCCTCTTAATGTTTTATGCGTTGTTGTAGAAACAATATGACAATGAGGAATTGGATCGCTTAATAATCCTTTTGCAATAAGACCTGCTGGGTGAGAAATATCAGCAAATAAGATTGCTCCCACGCTGTCTGCAATTTGTCTGAAACGAGCAAAATCCATATCGCGAGAATAAGCCGAAGCTCCAGCGATAATTAATTTTGGCTGTTCTTTAGTTGCAATTTCTTGAATTTTATCATAATCTAAACGACCAGTTTCAGCATCTACACCGTAGAAAACTGGACGATATAAACGTCCTGAGAAGTTTACTGGAGAACCGTGAGTTAAGTGACCACCGTGAGATAAGTCAAAACCTAAAATAGTATCACCAGGATTCAAACAAGCGTGGTAAACAGCTGTATTTGCTTGAGAACCTGAGTGAGGCTGTACGTTTGCATACTCAGCTCCAAATAATTCTTTAGCTCTATCAATAGCAATTTGCTCAATAACGTCAACTACTTCGCAACCGCCGTAGTATCTTTTACCAGGATAACCCTCTGCATATTTATTAGTTAAAACAGACCCTGCTGCTGCCATTACTTCATCACTTACAAAATTCTCTGAAGCAATAAGCTCTAATCCGTGAATTTGTCTTTCTTTCTCCTCTTGGATAAGATCAAAAATTTGTTCGTCGCGTTGCATTTTTTTGTTTTTCGTTAATTTCACGCAAAAATACAAAAAAACGTTTGTCAAACTGCTAGATTATGATATATTTGACATGTAATTTTTCAACAAATAATTAACATTAAAACATGCCGATAACCGCCAACGATACCAGTAGAAAATCATGGTTAGAAGTGCCAGAAAATAGCGACTTCCCTATTCAGAATATTCCTTTTGGTGTATTTCTTACGAAAGAAAATGTCGTTACTGTAGGAACTAGAATTGGCGATTACGCCATAGATTTAGGGGCTTTACAGCAATTAAACTATTTTGAAGGAATAGAATTAACCGATGATATGTTTATGCAGGATACGCTAAATGATTTTATTTCTGACGGAAAAAAAACATGGCGTTTGGTTCGAAATCGTATCGCAGATATATTCGACGAAACTAATCCGCAATTAAGAGATTCAACAAAACATAGAGATATTGTTATATTTAAAATTGAAGATGTAGAGATGCAACTTCCTGTTTTAATTGGCGATTATACCGACTTTTATTCCAGTAGAGAACATGCTACAAACGTAGGTAAAATGTTCCGTGATCCAGATAATGCTTTATTGCCAAACTGGCTTCACATACCAGTGGGATACCACGGAAGAAGCTCGACAATTGTACCTTCTGGAATTCCAGTTCACAGACCAATGGGGCAAACTCTACCTGCCGGACATGATACGCCTGTTTTTGGCGCTTCTCGTTTAGTAGATTTTGAATTGGAAACTGCTTTCATTACAACAGACGTAAATGTAATGGGCGAAAATATTTCAACTTACGAAGCAGAAGATTATATTTTCGGAATGGTTTTACTAAATGACTGGAGTGCTCGTGATATTCAGAAATGGGAATACGTGCCTCTTGGACCATTTTTAGCTAAAAACTTTGCTACTTCAATTTCACCGTGGATTGTGACTATGGACGCTCTAGAGCCTTTTAGAACTAAAGGGCCAAAACAAGATCCTACTCCACTTCCGTATTTACAGACAAAAGGAAAAAAAGCTTTTGATATTCATTTGGAAGTTTCATTAAAACCTGAAGATCAAGAAGAAGAAACTGTTATTTCAAGATCTAACTTCAAATATTTATATTGGTCAATGAGCCAACAATTAGCACACCATACCTCTAATGGATGTCGCGTAAACTCTGGCGACATGATGGGGTCTGGAACAATTTCTGGCCCAACTCCAGATAGTTTTGGTTCTATGTTAGAACTAACTTGGGGAGGAAAAAATCCGCTTACGCTAAAAGATGGAAGCGAACGTAAATTTATTGAAGATAATGATACCGTAATCATTCGTGGATTCTGCGAAAATACTGAAGTAAGAATTGGTTTTGGAGAAGTTTCTAGCCAGTTGTTACCTCCTTTTATTAAACAATGAAGAGCAGACAAGTCTGAAGAGATATAGAAAATAAAAAACCTTGGTGATGACCAAGGTTTTTTTATGCTTATATTTTGAATCTCGCAAAGATTGTGTGTTGATTTGCTAATAAATCTAAATTTTATTTCTCTCGCAGATTTAGCCGATAATGCAGATTTTGAATACAATGAAAGATTTGCGCAGATTTTTACGATAGAAATAAAAAATCTATTAAATCTGCCAAATCTGCGAGAAACAAAAAATCATACCCAGTAAAAATTTACCGCAAAGAGTAGCTAGAGAGCAAAGCTTTTTTCTTTTTACTGATCTTAAGAAATTTTCACTCGAAGATTGCAAGAATTGTATTATCGTAACGAAATTAGTTGTGGAAATTTCCTCTTCACCAAAAATTATTTATTCCAAAATCACTTTTACCCAAACCAATCGATGATCTGAGCTTGATTCTCGCTTTTCAACTAATTCTGACATTGGCTCTCCTTTTGCAGGCCAAAAAACACCGCTGCCCACAACCTTAAAACCAAGTCTGGATGGCAACACGTAATCAGCACGCATTCTCCAAAAAGCAGTATGATTGATTCCAAAAGGATTCTGCGGACTAAATTCAGCACCACCTTTACTAGCAGGTATAAAATCGCTATTAATTTTCGGACTTTCTATTAAAGACTTTATGCCTTCTCTTATAGCATCTCCTTCAACTGGCGAAGCATTTTGATCTCCCATTATAACAAATTGAGAATTCGGAACTAAACCACCTTTCCCGCCTTTATCATCATAAATATACGAAGCTGAATTCTCTGAAATATAATCTTTCCAGAATCGAATCTCGTCATGATTTCTTTTCCCATTGCGATCTTCAGCACCATCAAAAGTTGGAGGAGTTGGATGACTGACTAAGACATGAACTATTTTATTCCCAATTTGCACTGGAACATCCCAATGTGATTTTGAAGATAAAGGAAATTCCTTCCACGCTTTCTTGTTATACCAATCTGATCCATCTGCTTTTTTAGTAATCAATGCTCCTGGCATATCTTTCCATTTAAAATGCTGAAAAGTACGAATGGCATTAGCATCAATCGGATATTTAGACAAAAGCATCATTCCATATTGCCCAGGATACACACCAAATGCCCATGCATCATTTCCAAAACCATCCAACTTTCCGTCATTATTCAAATCATAGGAACTTGGCTGGCCTGTGTTCACTGTTGAATAATAATAGTAAGGATAATCTATAGCTGTCGCTCCACCTTGGCTTATATTCAAATAATTTTTAACAAATGCCTTTACACCAAGTTCAGGATCTTTAATGTAATCAAATTCGTTTAGCAGAATAATATCTGGCCTAACAGTTTGAATAATATGGGCTATATTTTTGATTTGAGCATTGTTTCCTGAATTAAGCTGATTAATTAACATCTGTTCTGATTTCCCCATTGCTCCTTTTGGAGAATAATTATCAGACTCCATACTTACATTGTAGGTCGCAAATGTAAGTTCATTTTTTTCTTGCGAATCAGACTGTGAAAAAAGTACTCCGGAAGAAAGCACGGAAAGGATAAAAAATATTTTCTTCATATAAAATAAAATCTGCATTGCTGCATTGTTGAACATACGAATATAAGAAGCTGATCGTGACACACGACAAGTCTGTCTGTTAAATATACAACAAAAAAAAGCTGCCGCATAATAGCGGCAGCTCAAAAAATACAATTAAGCATCTACATATCTGCTAATTATACGACATAATAAAAAATCAAAATGATTTTTATTTAATTCAGTGACTATTATTTTTATGCAGGAATCTGCTGACTTAAACAATGTAAAGTTCCGAATCCCCAGATAAAATCAATACAACTAATTCCGATTACTTCACGATCTGGGAAACATTCTGCTAAGATATTTAAAGCTACACGATCGTTGCTATCATTGAATGTTGGCACTAAAACGCAATTATTCAAAATCAAGAAGTTTGCATAACTTGCTGGCAAACGCAACTCTTCAAAATCTACACGTTTTGGCATTGGTAACGCTACAATCACTGGAGATTTTCCGTTTTCTAATTTTGCGTTTTGCAAACGTTTCAAATTGTCTTGCAAAGGCTTGTAATTCGAATCGTTTTTATCTGTCTCGACAATCGTTACGATGGTATCTTCATTTACAAATCGGCATAAATCGTCGATGTGTCCGTGAGTATCATCACCTTCTATTCCGTCTCCTAACCAAATTACATTGGTAACGCCAAGATATTCTTTAAAAACTGCTTCGTAATCTTCCTTAGTAAAACCAGGGTTTCTAACTTGAATTGTTGGATGCATTAAACATTCTTCAGAAGTCAATAAAGTTCCTTTTCCGTTTACATCAATTGCTCCCCCTTCTACAATTACTGGTTTTCCTTTATACATTACTTGAGTTAAAGGAACATCAATAAAATCGGCTACTTTACCAGGAACAAACTTATCTAATTGATAGTTTTTATATTTTGCCCAACCGTTGAAGTTGAAATTCAAAGCTTCTCTTTTAGAACCATTTTTTACAATAATTGGCCCTGAGTCACGCATCCAGCTTCTGTTGGTTTTATGAATAATATAAGAAACGTTTTTAAGATTTACTCGAGCTCTTTCGAGCATATCCGCTACTTTTTCTTTTAGCTTTTCATCAGCAACTACCAAAAAAACAGTTTCAAAAGTCGCTACTTTTTTAATAAACTCTACAAAAGCCCATTGAACAGCTTCATATTTTCCTGGCCAATCGTTACCATTATGCGGAAAACACAATACAATTCCTTGTTGTTTTTCCCATTCTGCTGGAAATCTTCTATTATTTGTTGACATAAATACGTTCTAATTTAGAAAGTGCAAAGATAAGCATTCGTTAGGATTTTAAAACAAATGAGTAAAAATCCTATACAATTTCACAAAAAATATCTTGCAAAAATTAAGTTAAAGATTAAATAATACATCCTTAATATTTAACAGAGGACTCAGAACTACTTTTGCGAAAACTAAAAACTAACACATGAAAAAATTATCTATCTCATTATTAGCTGCTCTTTCTATATTGGCAAGCTGTAACAATGATGAAAATTCTAACGGCACTCCTGAAGTTGTTGTAAATGAAAACCCTGGAACTTTTAAAGAAATTGGTTCTATTACAATTGGTGGAGAAGCTGCAGCCGAAATTTCTGCTTACTGCGAAAAAACAAAAAGACTTTTTACCGTAAACAACAGTGGTGTAAACCAAATTGATGTTATTGATATTGCAGACCCAACAAAACCGCTTAAAATAGGACAAATCAACTTAACCACATATGAAGGTGCGGCAAACAGTGTATCTGTTTTTGACGGAAAATTGGCTGTTGCTTTAGAATCTACGGCAAACAAACAAGCAAATGGTAAAGTGGTTGTCTTTAATACTTCAGACTACAGCTTAATCAAACAAGTTGCTGTTGGAGCTTTGCCTGATATGATTACATTTTCTCCAGACGGAAAATATATCATGACTGCTAATGAAGGTGAACCAAATACAGATTATTCGCAAGATCCAAATGGAACTATTTCTATCATCGAAACTAGTTCTTATAATGTAACAACTTTAGATTTCGCTTCATTTGCTGGTCAGGCCGAAGCCTTGAAAAAAAACGGATTCAGAGTTTCAAAATTTGCGAAAAGTTTCGCTCAAGATATCGAACCAGAATACATTACTATATCTGACGATTCTAAAACGGCTTGGGTTACTTTACAAGAAAATAATGGTGTTGCAAAAGTTGATTTGACATCTAAATCTATTACTGCCATTTATCCTTTAGGATTAAAAGATTACAATACTGCTGAAAACGCAATTGATGTAAGCGATAGCGACAATAAAGTTGCTTTTAACCCTTGGAAGGTAAAAGGTCTTTATATGCCAGATGCTATTAGTCATTTTACAGTAAACAATACGCCATATTTTGTTACTGCTAACGAGGGTGACGCAAGAGAATATACAGCCTATACTGATGTGAAACGCATGAAAAGCATGACGCTCGACGCAACGGTTTTTCCTGATGCAGCTACATTAAAACTAGATGCTAATTTAGGAAGACTGAATCTTGTTGCTGATATGGGAGATACTGATGGAGATGGAGATTTGGACGAAATGGTAAGTTTTGGCGGAAGATCATTCTCGATTTGGAACGGAAATACTGGAAAAATCGTTTTTGACAGCAAAAATGATGTTGATAAAAAGACTAACGAACTAGGAACTTATGACGATAAAAGAAGTGACGATAAAGGTTCTGAACCAGAAGCGGTAGTTGCTGCTAAAATGGGAACCCAAAATATTTTATTTGTTGGTTTAGAAAGATCTGATGCTTTTATGATTTATGATGCTACAAATCCGACTGCTCCTCAATATCTACAGACTGTAAAAACAGGAGATGCTCCAGAAGGAATTTTGTTTATTCCAGCTTCAAAAAGCCCAACAAAAAGAAGCTTGTTGGTAGTAAGCAGCGAAGGAGATGGATCTGTTAAAATTTATCAGCCAGATTTGAAATAATTATACTTTTTTAAGGATAGCAAAAGGACAAAATGTGAATTTTGTCCTTTTTTTTATACTCCCTATTATACTTATTTTAACGGATTTACATAATTAAAAGCCAAAAGATGGGAATTATGTAAGAGCATATACAACACATTCTAGAATTCGACCTCTAATTTTGTTCATGAGTTTAAAATAAAAACAATTTAATTTTTGATATCATGAAAAAGAAATTAGTATCAGTATCACTTTTATTACTATCATTTGCTGCAGGCGCTCAAAATATGGCTACCACATCTACCAAACCTAGCGTGGATCAAGAATACAACAAATGGTCGATCGAACTTAATGGCGGTGTTAACAAACCAACCAGAACAATGACTCCAGGCTACACTACAGAATCTGTTAACTTTTTTCACGGAGATTTAGGTGTACGATATATGTTTAGTCCAAAGTTTGGGGTGAAATTAGATGTTGGTTACGACCAATTTAAAGAAAAAAAAGACACACCAGATTTTGAAAGCCGCTATGTTAGAGCAAGTTTACAAGGAGTTATAAACGTTGGGCGTGCTTTAAATTTTGAAACTTGGACAAACACAATTGGTCTTTTGGCACATGGTGGTTTTGGAGTTTCACAAATTAGCACTGAAACAGGATTTGGAGGACAAGATTACATGGCACACGGAATTGCCGGTTTGACTGGACAAATCAGATTAAGTGACCGAGTAGCTTTAACGGGAGACCTTACTGGAATTGTAAACGGAAGACAAAACTGGAACTTTGACGGAATGGGCAACACAACAACTGGCTCTTTTGATGGCGTTTTATTAAATGCTTCTGTTGGTTTAACTTTTTACCTAGGAAAAAATCAGAAACATGCTGACTGGGTTGGTGAAGAAGATAGAATTAGCGAATTGGAACAAAGAGTGGACTTAATCGAAACTGGTCTTTTGGACACAGACAAAGATGGAGTTGCTGATTTATACGATTTAGAACCAAATTCTATTGCAGGAGTTGCCGTTAACACAAAAGGTCAATCTATTGATACTAACCAAAATGGTGTTCCAGACGAGCTAGAAAGCTATTTAGATAAAACATACGAAAAGAAAGGTGCAGGAACTGCTACAAACAATACTGTTGAAGAATTAATCAATGGCGGTTATGTAAACGTTTATTTCGATTTCAATTCGTCTAAACCAACAAACGCTTCTTTATCAGGTGTGGATTTCTTAGTGAAATATTTGAAAAACAATCCTGGAAAATCAGCTGATATTATTGGATATGCAGACGAAATTGGAAACACAAACTACAATGTTGAGCTGTCTAGAAAAAGAGCTGAGGCTGTTAAAAAAGTGGCTGTAAATGCAGGAATTGATGCATCAAGATTGAATGTAATTGCTAATGGAGAAGATACTTCTGTTAACAAAAATTCTAAAGAGGCACGTCAGATCGTGAGAAGAGTTACTTTCCAAGTGAAGTAATCTAGATATAAAGCTAAAAACAAAAGAAGGAATTGTTTCAATACGAAACAGTTCCTTTTTTATTTTAATATAAAGTACAAAAGAGCTTCTGAGAAGCAAGATATTTACAAAAAAAAAAATCACATATGCAGTAGCTCCAGCGGAGCAAAATATTTATAGAATTTCAATAATACAAATAAAAAAGCTCCAGCGGAGCGACATATAAATGGTGAATATGTCGCTCCGCTGGAGCTTTCTATTATACATGTGGATATATTATCTATAAATATTTCGCTCCGCTGGAGCGCTAAAAAAAGAGCTGTCTTTTACAAACAGCTCTTTCAATATTTATTTATAAATAATTCTAATTATTTATCAATTGCTCTTTTTGTTATATCTCCAAAAGCATCAATTCTTCTATCTCTGAAGAATGGCCAATTTTGACGAACATTTTCTTGTAAATCCAAATCAACCTCAGCAATTAAGATTTCTTCTTTATCATGAGAAGCTTGAGCTAAAATTTCTCCTTGTGGTCCAGCGATGAAAGAAGCTCCCCAGAACTGAATTCCTTCTGTTCCATCGATATATTTCTCTAAACCAATTCGGTTAGCCGCTGCTACGAAAACACCATTTGCTACTGCATGACCTTTCATAACGTTCATCCAAGCGCCATATTGATTTTCTCCATATTGTTCTTTTTCTTTAGGATGCCATCCAATTGCTGTTGGATAAAATAAAACCTCAGCACCTTTAAGAGCCGTGATACGAGCTGCTTCTGGATACCATTGATCCCAACAAATTAAAGTTCCAACAGTTCCTTTTTTAGTTTCGATTGCTTGGAAACCTAAATCACCTGGTGTAAAGTAGAATTTCTCATAGAAATGTGGATCGTCTGGAATATGCATTTTACGGTATAAACCAGCCTCAGTTCCATCAGTATCAATAATATAAGCACTATTATGGTAAATTCCAGCCATTCTTTTCTCGAAGAAAGGAACAATAATTACTACTCCTAATTCTTTTGCCAATTCGCTGAATGCAATAAATGAAGTGCTGTAAAGTGGTTCTGCTAATGCAAAATTATCTACATCTTCACTCTGACAAAAATAATGACTGCTATATAATTCAGGAAGTAAGATTACTTCTGCACCTTGACTTGCAGCATCTCTTACCCAACTGATACATTTTTTAAGATTATTTTCGGCAACATCATTCAGGTTTAACTGAATAACCGATATTTTATACTTTCTTTTCGCCATGACATAAAATTTAGAGTGCAAAAGTAGTAAATTTTAGAGGAATGGCAAAGTTAATAAATAGCCTCTCCAATAATTCATCTTTACTTAACCGCAAAGTTCATAAAAGAAAAAATACTTAAGATTAAACAATAAATTACCAAATCTGTTTTATAGAAAAACCATCTTACATCAGCTTAAAATTAAACCTCTGTAAAATGGCTTTCAACCTAAAAAAATTCAACTAAGCTTGGTGTTATTCAATTACTACTTTTTGAATAAGAAATTCTGTTTCTGATTTTTTGAATTTGATTTCGAAAGTTCCTTTTTCCGCAGACTTAAATTTGTAAACCGTCTTTTTTGGTTCTGGAACTTGTTGTGTGCAAACTTCTGACGGATATTTTGCAATTACTTGCAACCCTTTTACAGACCCAATTGTCACTTCTGATATTTTATCAAATTCAGCACAAGCATTATCTACTACATAAGTCACATCATAACTTAATTCTTCATTTACTTTTCCTGTTGCTGGCCCTTTAATTTCTGTTGCTAAAGCTGCTTTTGTTGTAGGAGCTGGTGTTTTGTTGTCGTCATCGTTACTGCATGAAACAAATGCAATTGATAAAAATAATACTACTAAAGCTGATTTTAATCTAAAACTTTTCATATAAAATAATAATTAATTGTTAATTACTATGAAGATGCGGTAAGGTTGCAATGGTTGCTTAAAGAAAAATGTTAAAAATTTTATTAAAACAATAAACAACTATAAATCAACATTTTATTCGTTTAAAAAAAAAGTTCATTTTTATTGATATTTCATATAAAAAACAAAACTTTCTAGCTTAGCCCCGATAGAAACGGTATCCTTTTAGGGCAGTCCCGATAGCTATCGGGCGCCCTAAAAGATAAAGTGGATAGCGGGACTGGACTTGAGCTGAAAACATTATTTCTGCTGCAAAAAAAAACACCAGCCTTTCGACTGGTGTTTCTATTGTTATTTAAAAGCAATTGTTACATTTTAGCTTCTTTCTTCTTGAATATTTTTTTGAAAAGACTAATGAGCACTAAAACTATAAATCCTAAAACTAATCCAATTACAAATTCTTTAATAATGGAAGGAAGATGAATTTGAGGCACATAATGATGGAAAAATGGAATATAGTGAACGAATATTCCACCAGCAACCAATAACAATGCAATAGTTCCAATTACGGTTAAACCTTTGATAACCAAAGGAAGCGCTTTAACTAATAAATTTCCAATAAGGTTTGCTGGGCTATTTTCGCTTTTACTATGTTTGATAAGCTTATACCCTGCCTCATCCATTCTTACGATAAGTGCCACGATTCCGTATACTCCAATTGTTGCAACTACTGCAATTATTGAAGTAACAATGATCTGCTGTGTTAGCGGCTCTTCCATAACTGTTCCTAGTGCTATGATGACAATTTCGACAGATAAAATAAAATCAGTAATGATCGCAGATTTTATTTTTCCTTTTTCCATTTCCAAAATCTGTTCTTCAGTAAAAACTTCATTTGTTATTCCTTCAGATTCTTCGTGTTTATGAGGAAAAAAATATTCATAAATTTTTTCGGCACCTTCATAAGCAAGGAACAATCCGCCCAAAACTAAAATTACAATGATTGCAACTGGCAAAAATGCACTTAACAAAAATGCGATTGGAAGAATAATGATTTTGTTCAATAACGAACCTTTACTGATTGCCCACAAAACTGGCAACTCTCTAGATGACGCAAATCCCGAAGCTTTTTCGGCATTTACTGCTAAATCGTCGCCCAAGATTCCGGCTGTTTTTTTTGCAGCAACTTTACTCATTACTGCAACATCATCCATAATTGCTGCGATATCATCTAATAGTGCGAAAAAACCTGAACCCATTTTTTTAAATTTATTTTTAGTGATGCGAATCTAGACAATTTGACTTAATCTGCCCAATAAAATCCTATCAAAATTTGTGTTTTTTATTCGTAATTTTCTGTAATGCCGCGTCTAATTGCATTGTCCTAACAGAACCCACAAAATGATGAAAACGATAATTGTTCCGAAGCATCCTCCTCCTAATTTTTTGGCGCCATATCCTGCCAATAATCCTCTAAATATATTATTCATGATTTGTAATTTTTAAATTAATAATTTGCTGATTTTTATTAATTTAAAATTGATTCTTTTTTAAAAATATCTTGTTATATGAATTACACAAAAAGTTTCAGAATTTTAAACAAAAAAAGCACCAGTCAAACTGATGCTTTTTAAGATTAACAAAATGAAAAAAAATTAATTAGCTGTCTGGTTTCTAAAAACCAACTTGCCATCGAAAGCATCTAATAAAATGATGCTGTCTGTTGTGATATTTCCTGCCAAAATTTCTTTTGACAATTGATTTAAAACTTCTCTCTGCACGACACGTTTTACTGGTCTTGCTCCAAACTGAGGATCATACCCTTTTTCTGACAAGTAAGCAATTGCTTCTGGAGTTGCATCCATTGTAATACCTTGTTGTGCCAGCATTTTTGTAACGCCTTTTAATTGTAAGCTTACAATTCTTGATATATTATCTACTGTAAGCGGTGTAAACATTACAATTTCATCGATACGGTTAATGAACTCTGGACGTACTGTTTGTTTCAATAATCCTAAGACTTCATTTTTAGCCGCTTCTGTTGCCGCTTCAACTCCGCCTTTTAGATTTTCAAATTTTTCCTGAATAATCTGGCTTCCCATATTAGAAGTCATGATGATGATCGTATTTCTGAAATCAGCTAGACGCCCCTTGTTGTCTGTTAAACGTCCTTCATCAAGAACCTGCAATAAAATATTGAACGTATCTGGATGCGCTTTTTCGATCTCATCTAAAAGCACAACAGAATAGGGTTTTCTACGAACGGCTTCTGTCAACTGACCACCTTCATCGTACCCTACGTATCCTGGAGGCGCACCCACTAAACGGCTCACGCTGTGGCGTTCTTGGTACTCACTCATGTCGATACGCGTCATGGCATTTTCATCATCAAAAAGATATTCTGCCAACGCTTTTGCTAACTCAGTTTTACCAACTCCAGTTGTTCCTAAAAATAAGAACGATCCAACAGGTTTTTTCATATCCTGTAAACCAGCACGGCTTCTACGAACCGCATCACTCACCGCTTCTATCGCTTCTTCTTGACCTACTACACGTTTGTGCAATTCGTCTTCTAAATGCAATAATTTTTCTCTTTCTGTTTGAAGCATTTTGGTAACTGGAATTCCAGTCCATTTCGCTACCACCTCTGCAATATCTTCTCTGGTAACTTCTTCTTTAATTAAAGAATTTCCAGATTGAAACTCTTGCAATTGTTTTTGTAAAGATTCTTGACGTTCTTGAGCTTCTTTTATTTTTCCGTAACGAATTTCGGCTACTTTTCCGTAATCGCCTTCACGTTCTGCACGTTCTGCTTCGTATTTAAAGTCTTCAATTTCATGTTTTACGGCTTGAATTCCGTCCACAATATCTTTTTCAGATTTCCATTTCGCGAAGATTTCGTTTCGCTCTTCTTTCAGATTGGCCAGTTCCATACCTAAAATTTTAAGCTTACTTTCTTCTTTCTCACGTTTAATGGCTTCAATCTCAATTTCCAACTGCATTATTTTACGATCCAAAACGTCTAATTCCTCAGGTTTTGAATTGATTTCCATACGTAATTTAGAAGCAGCTTCATCCATCAAGTCAATCGCTTTATCTGGTAAAAAACGATTGGTAATGTATCTTTGCGAAAGTTCAACCGCCGCAATAATCGCTTCGTCTTTAATCTGAACTTTATGGTGCGTTTCGTATTTTTCTTTGATTCCACGAAGAATTGAAATCGCACTTTCTGTATCTGGCTCGTCAATTAGCACTTTTTGGAAACGTCTTTCTAGCGCTTTGTCTTTTTCAAAATATTTTTGATATTCATCTAAAGTCGTAGCACCAATTGCTCTCAACTCTCCACGTGCTAAGGCTGGTTTTAAGATGTTCGCAGCGTCCATTGCTCCTTCACCTCCACCAGCTCCTACCAGCGTATGAATTTCATCAATAAACAAAACGATATCACCTTCAGCAGCTGTAACTTCCTTTACAACCGATTTTAAACGCTCTTCGAATTCTCCTTTGTATTTCGCTCCAGCGATCAAAGCTCCCATGTCTAATGAGAAAACGATCTTTTCTTTTAAATTTTCTGGAACGTCTCCGTCCACAATTCTATGCGCTAAACCTTCTGCAATTGCCGTTTTACCTACTCCAGGTTCTCCAATAAGCATTGGGTTGTTTTTGGTTCTACGAGTTAAGATTTGCAATACGCGGCGAATTTCTTCATCACGACCGATAACTGGATCCAGTTTTCCTGTACGCGCTAATTCGTTTAAGTTTTTAGCATATTTATTCAACGAATTATACGTTTCTTCAGCTGAAGCCGAAGTCACTCTTTCACCTTTACGTAATTCTTCTATCGCCGCTTTCAACCCTTTTCCAGTTACTCCCTGATCTTTTAAAATCTGAGAAACTCGGCTTTTCGAATCAAAAATGGCTAAAATTAAATGCTCGATCGAAACGTATTCATCGTTCATTTTTTGAGCAATAATTTCAGCTTCATTCAAAGCTTTATTAGCATCTCTCGAAAGCATGATTTCACCTCCGGAAACTTTTGGAAAACTCTGAATTGTACTGTCTAAAATTTGTAAAAACAAGGGCACATTTACGTTTAATTTTTTCAAAATAAATGGCGCCACGTTTTCATCAACTTCAAAAATAGCTTTGAAAATGTGTTCATTTTCGATTTGCTGTTGCCCATTTCGTTGCGCTATTTGTTGCGACAGCTGAATGGCTTCCTGCGATTTAATGGTAAACTTGTTTATATTCATATTTTTTTCGATTTGATTGATTTAATGTTTGAATTTATAAGATTAAAGTTACGATTTATTGAGGTAAATTTTTAACTCAAAATAATTTAACTTTGCATTGAAATAGACAAATTATATTCCATAGTACAAAAACAGACAAAATGTCTTTAAAAATTAGTTTTTTGCTATTTTTAAACGACAAAAAGTCATAAATATCGCCAAATATGAGTTTTTTTAATTCAATCTTCGGAAGTTCAGAGAACTCAGAAGCACAAAAAAGTAAAGTTAACTGGACAGAATTAACAGATATGCTTCAATTAATGGAAATCGAAGCGATTTCTAACGAAAAACCAGTTGTAATATTTAAACACAGCACAAGATGCAGCATTAGCCGAATGGCTTTAAAACAATTTGAAAGAGAATATGATCTTGCAGAAGTTGTTGATGCTTATTTTTTAGACTTAATTGCACACAGGGACATTTCAAACGAAATTGCAAGCAAATTTGGAGTGTATCACGAGTCGCCTCAATTGATTTTAATCAAAAACGGAAAAGCAGTTTATAATGTTTCACACAGTGATATTGATGCTGAAGCACTAAAGAGCAAAGTATAGTTCTTTGTAAAATGTAAAATGTGAGAAGTAATCTGTACTTAAACATCTTACTTCTCACATTTTATATTTTATATTTTATATTTTACAAATATTAAAAATTTCCTTCAGAACCTCCTCCGCTAAAACCTCCACCGCCAAATTCCATTGGAGAAGCTTGCGGTTTTACTTCTGGCTTCATTCCGAAAGCCGAAGCCACAACCAACGCCTCTGCATTCAAAAGTGTTTCTGAATGATTGATTCGATCTGGCTTAAAAGTTAAACCGCCCTCTTTTTCTTTTAACTTTTTAATTGAAAAGAAAGTAATTCCAAATAAAACTACTCCACCAAGTGTTAGCGCTACTTCTATTGGCAAAACGGAATGATAAAATCGGATGGTATAAATTGAAAATGCAATAGCCCAAAAGCCGATCCAAAGCATTACTCTATCTTTTGTTTTTATAGCCTGAACCAAATAAACAACTGGAATTATAAAAGTGAAGGCGTAAAAGAAAAAAGCAAATGGAATATCTGTTTTTGGTTTCACTTCTACTTCTAAAAGCGCTACAGAAAGCTCTCTCACTACCAAATAATTACAAGAAAGGTAAAATAGAATCAAACAAAAGCTATTTGCTAAAAGCAGTCCATTATAATAGTAATTTTCTTTTAAATTATTGATTAGCCTTTTCGTTAAGAAATACAGAACTCCAGCAAAAATCATTGCTACAAAAGGCAAGATAGCTTTTCCGATATCGCCAAATTCAAACATTCCATAAAACAAAAAAGCAGTTATCGCCAGACAGAAAACTAGCATTGATAATACATGCAAATATCTTAAAAACAGGAATATTGAAGCAATTGAAACAAAAAGTGCAATAAGCATTTCATAGCCTTCTGTTGTAATTCCGATCGCAAATCCAACATTTAAAAGCGCTCCTAAAATAAAAGCATCATCTAGTCCATGGTTATGGTAATTTTGGGTGGCTAATAATTCTGCCCCTATAAAACCAATAATTGCAAAAAGATAGCAGCAGATTTGAAAATAAGTATGTTCTGACTGCAATCCGAAAATTGAAATTGCACCACAAATAGAGCCAAATAACATAGAGCCAAGTAAAAAGAATCCAATTCTAACCAAAATATTTTTTTGGCTTTTTAAAATTGGTAATTCTTTTTCAATAAACTTTCTTTGATCTTTACTAATAAAACCTCCTTTATACAAAGTAGCAGCTTCGTCAATCAACATTTCATTGTCTAACATTTTTTTATCGTACGCTATCATTCTGAAATTACTTTATGGAATTTTTTAATTAGTTTAATAAAAATCACAATTGAGCCAATAAAATAAGCTGGCAATAGGAAGAAAAACAATTCCCAAATATCAGAGAAATCAACGTGTTCAAAAATTCTAAACAAAAGTATATTGGCTCCGATATAACCGTAAACAATCATAAACACATACAGCGACATAGCTTTATAATCATAGCTTGCTTTATAAAAATAGTAAGTTGAACCTGCTAGAATCAAAGCAAACAATATCCAAGTAATTGTGTCATGGCTCACCATATTTGCTATAGAAGCAATACTTGCAATATGCAATCCAAACGTTAGAAAAATCAATCCGAAATGTATTTTTAGAGAAATCCTACGACTATATATTACCCATAAAACCAACAATGCACTAAGAACAACGGCCGAATAACTCAGATTCTGACTCGCATAAAAATCATTATTTCTCAACAAATCTTGAGGTGTTACAGAAAGTCCGATATAAGCTGCCAAACCAGTAATTGCAATTGTCAAAACACTTCTGTTGTCAAAATAATAGGCACAAAAGAAACTCACAATTGTTGGCACCAAAGTCGCTAATCCGTAGTGTTCTCCAAATGGCTTGTATTGAAATTGCAAATATCCAATAAAAATGCAAGTCAGAATATTTCCTGCTAAAACCAAATATTCTAAAACAGGATGCTCAAAAGTAGTTTCTTCTTTTTGAAAGCCTTTAGAGTACTTAAAGCAATAGAAAAAGCAAACTGCAATGACAACCAACAGCAATGACAATATTGCAATATGCCCAATTGAATCTATATTTTCATAAATTAAAATTCCTATTCCAGAAGTAAATAATAATACTGAGAGATACAGAAAAAGCTTTAATTCTGCGTTTAGCGAAAATACATTTAAACTTCGATACGCTTTAACTTCATCCAACTGATTTTCAGTAATTAATCCTTTCTCAAACAAACTGAGACTAGATTGTTCGTTAAATTTTTTCATTTTTCTTATAAACTGGTAAATCAAATATATGTATTTAGCATGAATTTTCTCCTTTTTATAATTAAAACCTTCTAAACCTCTTCAAAAGCATCTAAATCATTCTTTTAAAAAATTAGTGTAAAAACAACACTTATAACTCTTTAAATCAAAACTTTACAATTAAAAAACTGCCAAAATAATTTGAAATTATTTTTATTCTTTTACATTTGTGCAATCGATTACATTTACTATTTAAAACCACAAGAACCACACTTTAAAATGAAAACAAAACTTATTCTATTAGCATTCCTTTTGCCTTGCTCGTTTTTGTTTGCACAAAATTATTATATGAGTGCACCAGAAGGATTTGGAGCTGCAGCAACTGGAGGCGGAAACGCAACTCCCGTAACCGTTACTACCCTAGCCGAATTGACTGCTAAATTAAAATTGACTACTCCGCAAGTTATCTTAGTTTCTGGAACTATAAATTGCACCTATACAAGTTTACAGGTAAACGACAAAACCATTATTGGACTTCCTGGAGCGCGATTAGTTAATCTAGATCAAACCGCAGCAGGTTCGGGAATTTTAAGTTTAAAGCCAGCATCAAACAACATCATTATAAGAAATTTAATTTTTGAAGGTCCTGGAGCATACGATGTTGATGGACGCGACAATCTAACTTCTGAAGCAACAAACCTTTGGGTAGATCACTGTGAGTTTCAAGATGGAATGGACGGAAATTTTGACAATAAAGGCGCCGCAGACAACGTGACGGTTTCTTGGTGTAAATTTATATATCTAAAAGCTCCAAAAGCTGGAGGGTCTGGTGGTGCTGACGATCACCGCTTTTCTGATTTGGTTGGTTCTTCTAAAACTGATGCTCCTTCTGATGGTCATTACAGTATTACTTTCAAAAATTGCTATTGGGCTGAAGGCTGTCGAGAAAGAATGCCAAGAGCAAGAAATGCAGAATTGCATATTTTAAATTGCTATTATAATACTTCTGTTTCGGGTTCGCTAGCCATTGGTTTAGGTGGTGGAAGCAACAATACAACTTGTTATGTTGAAGGAACTGATTTTGCTAAAATTGGAACTCCTTTTAAAAATTATGTAAGCACCGATGGCGGAACTATTGGAATTGCTTTTAGCGATTGTTTAAATGCACCAGCAGATTCAGGAACCTCAGTAACAAAACCATCTTATACCTATAGTGTGCTGCCAATTGGCAATGTTGCAGGCTTCGTGTCGAATGCAACTTGCGGTGCTGGAGCAACACTTCAGGTAACTGCTCAAGGTGTTGTCTCAACAAGCTGTAACAATTTAGGTTTAAATGATAATGTGAATAATCTCGAATTGAAATATTATCCATCAGTAATCAATCGTCTTTTGAATATCGATTTTTCAAGTTCAGACAATGGTTTAGCAGAAGTTGATTTATATTCTTCAAATGGAGCAAAAGTATATTCACATACCAAAAACATTGCTCCTGATGAAAAATTACAATTGAATATCGGAAATCTTTCAAAAGGCATTTATATCTGTAAAGTTCAGATAGAAAATAAAAGCAAGACATTTAAATTGGTTAAAAACTAAATTTTACTTCATAAAAAAAGGTCATTGAAATCAATGACCTTTTACTTTTTACAGCTTACTTTTTACATTTTACAAAAAAACTAAAAAGCTACTTTCATTTTATCTTTTATCGCATCAATGCATAAATTATTGATACTTCCTTCGTGCGTGTGTTTTGTTTCTTTTGGAGATTTATATGTTCCTGCTTCCAATTGTTCTGCAACAGCTTTATAAGCATCTCTAAAAGGCATTCCTGCAACCACCATTTCATTTAAAGTATCTACTGTAAACAAATAATCGTATTTTTTATCTTCTAAAATATGATCTTTTACTGTGATGTCTTTAATTGAGAAAATTGCAATATCCAAACAAGCTTTCAGATTTTGGATTGCTGGAAACAATCCTTCTTTTAAAAGCTGTAAATCTCTATGATAACCGCTTGGAAGATTATTGGTGATTAAAGTGATTTCGTAAGGAAGTGCCTGAATCTTATTGCATTTTCCTCTAATTAATTCGAAAACATCTGGATTTTTCTTATGAGGCATAATGCTTGAACCTGTTGTAAGATGCGCTGGAAGTCCGATAAAATCGAAGTTCTGGCTCATATACAAACAAACGTCCATTGCAAATTTTGATAATGTTCCTGCAACGCTTGTCATAGCAAAAGCAACTGTTTTTTCTGCTTTTCCACGGCTCATTTGCGCTGCAACGGCATTGTATTTCAAAGTTTCGAAACCTAATTCCTGAGTGGTAAAAGTTCTGTTGATTGGGAATGAACTTCCGTAACCCGCAGCAGACCCTAACGGATTCTGGTCTACAATTTTTGAAGCAGCGTTCAACATTGTAATATCATCAATCAGACTTTCAGCATAAGCCGAAAACCACATTCCGAAAGAAGATGGCATTGCAATTTGCAAATGCGTATAACCTGGCAATAATACATTTTGATGTTTTTCTGCTGATTCCATCAACAAATCAAAAAGTGTTTTTACCTGCTCTTTTATCGCTTTTAATTCATCTTTTAAATACAAATGAACGTCTACTAAAACCTGATCGTTACGAGAACGTGCGGTATGGATTTTCTTTCCTGCATCGCCAAGTTTCTCTGTCAGCAAATATTCGATTTTAGAGTGAACATCCTCAAAACTGTCTTCTATTTCGAAATTTCCTACTACGATATCCGCAATGATTTCGTTTAAAGCATCAACTAAAGAAGTGGTTTCTTCCTCAGTCAACAAACCAATCTGACCCAGCATTTTGGCGTGCGCAATTGAACCTAAAGCATCATATTTTGCTAAAACTAAATCCAACTCGCGATCGTTTCCAACTGTAAATTGCTCGATTTGTTTATCTGTTGGTATTCCTTTTTCCCAAAGTTTCATATGGTAATATTTTTAACAAACCCGACAGGTTTTAAAAACCTGTCGGGTTTAATTTCGTTTAATTATAATTTGAAAAAGCCTGTTAGTATTTTAATATACAAATCGACTCCTTCTACAATTTCGTTTACAAAAATAAATTCGTCTGCTGAATGTGAACGCAATGTTTCTCCTGGCCCCAATTTTAAAGACTGACAGCTTAAAACTGATTGATCTGAAAGTGTTGGAGACCCATACGTTGTTCTTCCTAAAGCAATTCCTGCTTGCACCAAACCATGTTCAACTGGAATAGACGAAGCATTTAAATGCATTGATCTTGGTGTAACTTCAGCATTTACATTCGCTTTTACTACTTCTAAAATTTCAGCATTTGTATAACAATCTGTTACACGAATATCAACAACTAAATCACATTCTGACGGAACCACATTATGTTGTTTTCCAGCATTGATTTGCGTTACGGTCATTTTTACAGGACCTAAAACATCTGAAATTTTATCGAATTTATAGTTTTTAAACCATTCCATTACCGGAATTGATTTGTATAAAGCATTATCATCGTTTTGGTGTGCAGCGTGGCTTGCTGTTCCTTTTACTTTTACATCTAAAACTAAAAGACCTTTTTCCGCAATCGCTAATTGCATTAAAGTCGGTTCACCCACAATCGCACAATCTAATTCTGGCAAGTGTTTTAAAACGCTGTTCAAACCATTTTTTCCGCTGCTTTCTTCTTCTGCCGAAGCAACGATCACAATATTATGTGATAAGTTTTGGTTTTCGTAAAAGTGAACAAATGTCGCTAATAAAGAAACCAAACATCCTCCAGCATCATTACTTCCTAAACCAAATAATTTGCCATCTTTTTCAATTGCTTTAAACGGATCATTGGTATAAGCCTGATTAGGTCTTACAGTATCGTGATGTGAGTTTAATAAAAGTGTTGGTTTCTTTTCGTCGAAATATTTATTGAAAGCCCACACATTGTTATTTTCTCTCTTGAATGGAATTTCATTCTGATTGAACCAATTTTCTATTAAAAGAGCTGTTTGATCTTCTTCGCTTGAAAATGAAGGGGTCTCGATCAGGCTTTTTAATAAACTAATTGCTTCCTGGGTAAGCGTATCTATATTTTTCATTTTAATAAGGTTCAAAGGCTCAAAGGGACAAAGCAACAAAGTTTTTGAGCTTTCCTATGACCATTTTTACTTGCGCAAATTTATTTAAAATACCTTGTGCGCTCTATTTTTTTGTCACTAATTACACGACTTTTTGTAAATTGTTTTTTTGTCTCAGATATAAAATCAAAATAACTTTTTAATGTACAGCTAAGAATTATTTTCTCTCTTAACAGAAAAAATTAGCGTCAATTTTTTGTAATTCGTGACAGCAACTTTTATAATGTAATCGTTGTATGCGGAACATCTGCATTTTGAAGCATTCTGTGATGCCCAATTTTGATTTTCTGCACACCTCTTGATAAACTATTGAAACAGTTATCCAATTTTGGAATCATTCCAGAATGGATTACTTTTTCTTCTTTTAGTTTATTGTACAACACTTCGTTAATTTCTGTAATTACAGATGAATCATCTTCTGAATCCATCAAAACACCTTGCTTTTCAAAACAATAAGTCAGCGTAACATCAAAAACTTCAGACAATGCAATTGACAATTCGCTTGCAATAGTATCGGCATTTGTGTTTAATAATTGTCCGTTTTTATCGTGCGTAATCGCACAGAAAACAGGAACGATCCCAGCTTCTAATAAAGTTGCTAATAATTTAGTGTTTACTTGCTTTACATCACCTACAAATCCGTAATCGATCGTTGGGTGATTTCTTTTTGTGGATTGAATTAAATTCCCGTCAGCACCAGAAAAACCAACTGCATTATTGTCTTTTGCCTGCAATTGCGCCACAATATGTTTGTTGATCTGCCCAGCGTAAATCATTACCACAACATCCAACATTGGAGCATCTGTAATTCGACGTCCGTCAATCATTTGCGGAACTAATCCAATACTCTGCGCCATTTTCGTAGCCGATTTTCCACCGCCGTGAACTAAAACTTTATATCCCTCAATTTTAGAAAAATCAGTTAAAAATTGTTCTAATTCTGCTGGATTGTCAATGATGTTTCCACCAATTTTTATAACAGTAACCTTCATAAGGTGCTAAGTTGCTAAGATTCTAAGCTGCTAAGTTTTTTAGATTCTGAAATACTTAGCAGCTTAGCAACTCAGAATCTTAGAAGCTTTTTTATAATTTCTTCAAAATCTTCTGCAACACTAATTGTGCAGAATACGTTCTATTGTTTGCTTGCTCGATTACGATTGAATTTTCTCCGTCCAAAACTTCATCCGTTACAATTACGTTACGACGAACTGGTAGACAGTGCATGAATTTTCCGTTGTTGGTTAAAGCCATTTTTTCAGCAGTAACGGTCCAATTTGGATCACTGTTGGTTACTTTTCCGTAATCATTGAAATTACTCCAGTTTTTAACGTAAACAAAATCAGCATTTTCGAAAGCTTTATCTTGATCATACTCGATTTTACAGTCTTTTGTAATTTCTGGACTAAGTTCATAACCTTCTGGGTGTGTGATTACAAAATCCATATCTTTTTGCATTTGCATCATTTCTACAAATGAATTAGCAACTGCTTGTGGTAAAGCTTTTGGATGCGGCGCCCAAGAAAGCACTACTTTTTGTTTGTTTTTGTGTCTTGGTTTGAATTCTTCCATCGTAATCGCATCTGCTAGTGACTGCAATGGGTGACGTATAGCACTTTCCATGTTTACAATTGGCACGGTAGCATATTTCAAAAATCCTGAAATTACTGTCTCAGCATAATCTTTTTCTTTATCCACCAAACCTGCGAAAGCACGGATTGCAATGATATCACAATATTGAGAAACTACTTCTGCTGCTTCTTTAATATGTTCTGAAGCTCCAGAATTCATTACTGCTCCGTCTTCAAATTCCAATGTCCACCCTTCGTTGGTAAAATTCATTACCATAACGTTCATTCCTAAGTTCATAGCTGCTTTTTGAGTACTCAAACGCGTTCTTAAACTTGGGTTGAAGAATAGCATTCCTAAAGTTTTGTTTTTCCCTAAACTTTGATTTTTAAGCGGATTCTTTTTTATTTTTATCGCTTGGTTTACCCATTTTGATAATGAGTTGATTTCTTTTATTGAGATATAGTTCATGTCTTTCTTTTTTGTTTAATCGGTTAATCGTTAATTTGTTTAATCGGATTGCCAAACAAATCAAACTTTTATGCTTTTATTAAAAATAGTTCTGAATTGTTCTCTGTCTTAATCGATTAAACGATTAAACAAATAAACAATTAAACAATCTTGGTAAATGGAATTTCGTCTTTCAGCGCCCGCAGAATAAAATTATCATTTAATCCGTTCACGATCCAGGTTTCAATTTTCGCTGCTTTTGCAATTCCAGCCGCTTCGATTTTGGATTGCATTCCTCCTGTTCCATGTGATGATTTTGAATCTCCGATTTCTTTTTCGAGCGATTTTAAATCATTTACCAATTTTATCGTTTCCGGAACTTCATTTTGAAAGGTCTCTTTCGTATAAATTCCGTTTGTATTGGTTGCAATTATCAGAATATCAACATTTAGCAACACTGCCGTTAAAGCTGCTAATTTGTCATTATCTCCAAACCGAATCTCATCTGTCGCCACGGTATCATTTTCATTGATAATCGGAATGTAATTGTTTTTAACCAATACATTAATCGTATTTACAATGTTCTTTTTGGTCTGCTCTTTTTCAAAATCAGAATAAGAAAGCAAACACTGCGAAGTATTTAATCCTAAATCCTTAAAATTCTCATTGTAAATCCGCATTAAATGAGGCTGTCCGATAGAAGCTAAAGCCTGTTTTACAAAAACGTCTTTATCTTGATTATCCAGTTTTACAAATTGCTTTGCAGCTGCAATTGCTCCTGAACTGACAATGATAAATTCGTATTTGTCGTTTAAAGCTGCAATCTGAATCCCAAGATCCTCAATCTTTCCCCGCGAAATATGATTGGTTTCTTTGGTTAAAGTATTACTTCCTATTTTTAATAAAATCCGTTTTTTAGTCATTTTCTAAGATGCTAAGATTCTGAGATACTAAGATTCTAAGTCTTTTTTCTCAAAATGAAAATTTTCTAATTATCTAATTGACACATTATCTAATTTGTCCCTCTCCGTAAACATACCATTTATTGGTTACCAAATGCTGTAAACCAATTGGTCCTCTTTGATGCAGTTTATCAGTACTAATTGCTAATTCTCCACCAAGTCCGAATTGTCCGCCATCTGTGAATCTAGTTGATGCATTTTGGTAAACCGCTGCTGCGTCTATGGATTCCATAAACTGTTGTGCAACTTCATTATCTCTTGTAATAATCGCTGCAGAATGTCCTCCGCAGTATTTATTAATCATATCAATGGCGTGATCCTGAGAATCGATGGTTCCGATTACGATTTTATAATCTAGGAACTCTTCGTACCAAATATCTTCGTTTTGAATTGTTTTCGTATTTTCGAAATTCTCTAACGATTTATCAACAATTACTTCCACTTTAGATTCGATTAAAGCTTCAATTAACATCGCGGTAAACCCTTCAAAATTTGGAAGTTTCGAACTGATCAAAACTTTATCTAAAGCATTACAAGCCGAAATTTTAGCCGTTTTAGCATTTAAAATTACTTTTAAAGCCAAATCAGTGTCAGCATCTTCATGAACGTAAACAAAATTATTGCCGCGTCCACTTACGATTACCGGACAAGTCGCGTGTGCTTTTACAAACTCAATTAATTTTTCTCCTCCTCTCGGAACAATTAAATCTACTTTTTGAGTTGGTTTTTCTAAAAATGCCTGAGTTTCGGTTCTGTTATAATTCAGATATTCGACCCAATCTTTTGAAACTCCATTCTCTTCTAAGGCTTTATGCCAAAGGCTTACAATCTTTAAGTTTGATTTTAGAGATTCTTTTCCGCCTTTTAATAAAATCTTACTTCCTGATTTGAAAGCGATTCCGCCAGCTTCGATTGTAACATCTGGACGAGATTCGTAAATAATCAAAATGGTTCCGAAAGCTGCGGTTTTATTCACCACTTTAATTCCATTATCATGAGTAAAATGAAAACGCTCAATGCCGATGGGGTCTTCCTGTGAAGCTAACTGATTCAATGACAAAATCATTTCATCGACTTTTTTATCATCTACTTTCAGGCGTTCTTCCATCGCTAAATCCGAACCGTCGTAATCGCTAAGATCTTCCTGATTGGTCAAAATGATCTGATTCCGCTCTTGTTCGACCAGCTTTGCCATAGTCCGCAAAACCGCATTGCGTTTTTCAATTGATAATGGTTTCATTCTTTTGGGTTTAATTGGTTAATCGTTAATTCGTTTAATCGATTAACCAGTTAAACGATTAAACGAATTAACAGTTATAGGCAAACTTAGTTTTTAAGTTCTTCTAAACTTTCTTTCAACGCTTTTACAAACGTATCGATATCCGCTTTTTTCACAGTTAAAGGCGGTAAAATTCTTAATAGATTTTTATTGTTCGCGCTTCCTGTAAAAATGTGTTTTTCAATAATTAATTTCTTTCTTAAAGCCGCTACATCAAAATCAAACTCTACTCCAAGCATCAAGCCTTTTCCTTTTACTTGTTTGATTCCTTCCACTTCTTTGATTTTTTCTAAAAAATATTCGTAAACTTCATTTACATTCTTTTGTAAATCAAGCTTTTCAATTACATCTAAAACTGCAATTCCTGCTGCACAAGACAAGTGGCTTCCGCCGAAAGTAGTTCCTAATAATCCGAAACTTGCTTCGAATTTTGGAGAAATCAAAATTGCTCCAACTGGAAAACCATTCCCCATTCCTTTTGCAACTGAAATAATATCAGCATTGATTCCGTGGTGTTGGAAAGCGAAGAATTTCCCGCTTCTTCCGTATCCTGACTGTACCTCGTCTAAGATTAAAACAACATCGTGTTTTTTACATGCTTTTTCTAAAGCTTGGAAAAACTCTGTTGTTCCTTGGTCTAAACCTCCAACTCCTTGAATTCCTTCAATAATTACAGCTGTAACATCACCTTTTACTAATTCAGCTTCAACCAATTCGATTTGGTTTAAAGGTAAAAATGTTACTTCTTGCTGAGCGTTTATTGGCGCAACAATCTTTTTATTATCAGTAACGGCAACTGCTGCAGAAGTTCTTCCGTGGAAAGAATTATGAAAAGCCACAACTCTTGATTTTCCGTTGTGGAAAGAAGCTAATTTCAAAGCATTTTCGTTTGCTTCAGCTCCAGAACTGCATAAAAACAATTCATAATCTTCTAAACCTGAAAGCTTTCCTAATTTCTGTGCCAATTCAACCTGCAAAGGATTCTGAATTGCATTCGAATAAAAACCTAAATGATCGATTTGATTTTTAAGTTTTGCTACATAATCCGGTTGCGTGTGTCCGATAGAAATCACACCATGTCCGCTGTATAAATCTAAATATTCTACTCCTTTGTCATCGATGATTTTGCAATCAATTGCTTTTACTGGAGTAATGTCGTATAATGGGTAAACGTTGAATAAGTTCATTTTGTTTTGTTTATTTTGTTTCAGGTTTGCTTCGCCTATTCGGCTTTCAGCCTCGGGTCATGTTTCAAGTTATCTGCAGAACGTGCAACTTGAAACTTTAAACTTGAAACTAGTTATGTTTCTTTTTCATATTTCAGATTAACGTGAAACCTGAAACTTTAAACTTGAAACTAAAAAATTAAAATCCGCTTGGTTTCAAATGTAAACCTGTGGTTTCTTCTAATCCGAACATTAAATTCATGTTTTGAATCGCTTGTCCTGAAGCACCTTTGGTTAAATTATCTATAATCGATGTTATGAGAACCCGGTTTCCTTTTTTCAATAAACTAATGATACATTTGTTCGTTTGAACCACTTGTTTCATGTTGATGTTGGTAGTTGTTACCGTTACAAAAGGCTCATTTTTATAAAACTCTTCGTATTTTTCAACTAATTGCTCCAAACTATCATCGCATAATGTGTAAAGCGTCGCAAAAATTCCTCTTGGAAAATCTCCTCTGTTCGGAATAAAAAGCAATTCGCTGTCAAAATCATCTTGCAATTGCACCAAACTTTCTGAAATTTCACCTAAATGCTGGTGTTCAAAAGCTTTATAATGCGACATATTATTGTTTCTCCAACTGAAATGAGAAGTTTCTGAAAGACTTACTCCTGCTCCCGTACTTCCTGTTGTCGCATTAATATGAACATCGTTATTCAACAAATTGTGTTCTGCTAAAGGCAATAAAGCCAACTGAATAGCCGTTGCAAAACAACCTGGATTGGCAATATAATTTGCTTTTTTAATTTCTGCTTTATTGATTTCAGGCAATCCGTAAACGAAATCTTTTCCTTCGAAATGCGCAGCTGCATTCAATCTGAAATCGTTTCCTAAATCAATGATTTTAGTATGACTTGCAAACTGATTTTCTTTCAAAAATGAAATCGATTTTCCGTGACCTAAACACAAGAAAACAACATTCACATTCGGATTGATTTCAGCTGTGAAATTCATTTCAATATCGCCCATCAAATCATGGTGCGCTACAGAAAGTGGTTTCCCGGCATTAGTTGTACTGTAAACAAAATCGATGTTTACTTTTGGATGATACATTAAAATTCTGATGAGTTCTCCAGCTGTGTAGCCAGAACCACCAATAATTCCGACATTAATCATGATCTAATTTGTTTACAGATGAGAAAATATTTTGAGCATTTCCTAAAATCTTAATAAATCCTTTTGCATCTTCAGATGTCCAAGCATTGTTCATTTCGCCGTACTGACCGAAACCAGTATTCATCAAATCATTTTCAGATTCGATTCCGTCAAGTGAGAAATGATATGGTTTTAATGAAACAGTTACTGTTCCATTTACTGTTTTTTGAGTGTCTTGCAAAAAAGTTTCGATGTTTCTCATTACAGGATCTAAAAACTGACCTTCGTGAAATAACATTCCGTACCAGTTTCCTAATTGCTCTTTCCAATATTGTTGCCATTTACCAAGAGTGTGTTTCTCTAATAAATGGTGCGCTTTGATGATGATTAACGGAGCAGCAGCTTCAAAACCAACTCTACCTTTAATTCCGATAATCGTATCTCCAACGTGAATATCTCTACCAATTGCATAAGCGTTTGCTAATTTTTCAAGCGCTACAATATTGTTTGATGGTTTGTCCGTTTTTCCGTTTAAACCAACTAACTCTCCTTGCTCGAAATGAAGCGTTACTTTTTCTTCACCTTCTTTTTGCAATTGAGAAGGGTAAGCTTCACTTGGCAATGGTTGTCCTGAAGTTAGAGTTTCTTTTCCTCCAACACTTGTACCCCAAAGTCCTTTATTGATAGAATATTGTGCTTTTTCCCAAGAATAGTGAACTCCATTTTGAGATAAGTAATCAACTTCTTCTTGTCTTGACAATTTTAAATCTCTAATTGGTGTAATGATTTCGATTTCCGGAGCAATAGTTTGGAAAATCAAATCAAAACGAATTTGGTCATTTCCTGCACCTGTACTTCCGTGTGCAATGGCGCTTGCCCCTACTTTTTTAGCATATTTAATTGCTTCAATAGCTTGAAAAACACGCTCTGCACTTACTGATAACGGATAGGTATTATTTTTCAATACATTTCCGAAAATCAAATATTTAATAGCTTTATCATAATATTTGTCTACGATTGTTAGGTTTGCGTGTTGTGCACTTCCTAACTCGTAAGCTCTTTTTTCAATAGCTGATAATTCTTCAGCAGAAAATCCTCCTGTGTCAACAAGAACCGTGTGAACTTCGTATCCTTTTTCATTTTTTAAATATTTCAAACAATACGAGGTATCTAATCCTCCGCTATAAGCTAATACTACTTTTTTCATTTTTTATAATTTAGGCTAATACTTTCGTATGTAGCAGTTTGAGATTTTTTCTAATTAATTTGACTTAAACAAATAATGACAAAATTTTATTTAAGAATAATGCCTGTTTGATTTTTTTAAGTCTGTTTAAAACAGCCTCGTTAAAAGGATGTCTTGGTGGTGTTTTTTGTTTTTCTTTTGGGTCGTATAACATTCCTGTACAAAGGCACATTTTGTTTTCTTTGCTTTGAAGGATATGGTAATTTGTACATGTTTTACAACCAGCCCAAAAACTTGGATCTGTTGTAAGTTCTGAGAAAGGAACTGGTTTATAACCTAATTCAGAGTTAATTTTCATAACCGCCAAACCAGTTGTAATACCAAATATTTTAGCATCTGGAAATCTCTTCAAAGAATAATCAAAAACTTTCGCTTTGATCTTTTTCGCCAAACCGTGACTTCTATAATCAGGATGAACAATTAATCCAGAATGAGCAACGAATTTTCCGTGCTGCCAGCTTTCTATATAGCAAAAACCTGCAAATTTTCCGTCTGCCAAAGCAATCATCGCATCACCATTTGCCATTTTTTTCTGAATGTACTCAGGAGTTCTTTTAGCAATCCCCGTGCCTCTTAATAAGGCAGATGATTCTATCGTATCGCAGATTTCCTGCGCATACTTAAAATGTTCTTCTTGAGTTACAACAATAGAGATCTTCATTTCAATTATTGAAGTTAGAGTTAAAAATTAAAGCATATTGATTCGTTTGAAATCCAGAATTGAATCCAATAAAATTAAGCATAAAAGAAGTAACATTCTCAAAATCAAAACATTGATTAAGAAAATTTACAAAAAAATAAATAGTTTTAGGATATGTTTGTCCAATGGACAAATTATGTGATTTCAAAATGAAAAATGGATATGAATAAATATACGGCTATAAAACTCAGTGAACACTATAGAGATAGTGTCCGTACTTCGGGAGAAGTAATCGGTGAGTTTGTCCGTGACAAAGAAGTTATATGTAAACTTATTTTATTCATCGGTGCAAAAGTACATTATTTTTTTATTTACAAAACAAAAAATGAAAATTCTAACATTTTTTTTACGTTTTGTGAATATACTCAAAAACAAAACCCGATAATTATTTCTAATTATCGGGTTCTAAATACTTTATATTTCTAAAATTTACTTTTTCGTAAACGGAATTACTTGTCCATTTCCTGTAAGTATTAAATCGAAACCATTTTTGGCTTCATTAAATTTAAGTTTTAAACCAGCTCTATGCGATTCAAATGTATCTTTTTCGTTTGCAACAGGCTCTAATGCAAATTTTGGATAGTTTGGAAGTTCTGCGTTTAAAGTACTATTTTTCTCTGTCAACTCGATTGTCAAAGGAGATTTTGAAGTAATATAACTTCCTACAAATGGATCTAAAATAAGATCTTTTTCAATTTTACCTTTTCCCGCTGTCCAAACATTATTAGACGTATTATTGTCTGGAAAAGCATTATCTGGATCCAAAGTAATGCTTTCAATTTCTTCTGTTGAATTGTGTTTGAAAGACCAAGAATTATTTCTCTGCCAGATTTCTACTGGTAAATTTACTCTTGTTACTTTTCCGCTTTTTGTTTTTACATCTAAAACAATCGGCATTGGCATTTTATCAAAATTCTCAACAGTAATTACTGCACCCTTAGCAGGATCGTTTTTTACATATTTTACTGAATTAACACCTTGATCAAAACGCCAGTTGTTTACGTACCAGCTTCTCCAAAACCAGCTTAAATCTTCTCCAGCCACATTTTCCATAGATCTAAAGAAATCGTCTGGTTGTGGATGTTTGTATGCCCAACGCTGAATATAAGTTCTAAAAGCAGTATCAAAACGTTCTTTCCCTAAAATTTGTTCTCTTAAAATCACCAAACCTGCGCTAGGTTTAAAGTAGCATAACATACCAATATTAGCTTCCTTCATATTATCTGGAGAACTCATGATTGTTTCTAAGTCAAGTCTTGTAAACGGTTCTGCCATTTCATGCAAATTTGTAGGCTCTTCTTTGTATTCTCCATTGTTAAATGCAGCCGTACTTAGAGAATTAATGAAAGTATTAAATCCTTCATCCATCCAAGCAAATAATCTTTCGTTTGAACCTACAATCATTGGGAACCAAATGTGTCCAAACTCATGATCTGTAACTCCCCAAAGATCTTGCCCTTTAGATTTCCATCCGCAGAAAACAATTCCAGGATATTCCATTCCACCTTCATTACCAGCAACGTTTGTAGCAGCTGGATAAGGATATTCGAACCATTGCTTAGAATAATGTTCTATTGATGCTTTTACATATTCTGTAGAACGTCCATAAGCCCCTTGTCCTGCGCTCTCAACTGGATAAGCAGACAATGCTAGAGATTTTTTACCGCTTGGAAGATTGATTTTAGCTCCATCTAAAATGAAAGCTGGAGATGATGCCCAAGAGAAATCACGTGCATTTTTGATTTTATAATGCCATGTTTTATCTGCACCAGCACTTGAAGCAGTGTTTGCTTCTTGCTCAGAACGAATTGTAACTGTTTTATCACTGTTTGCAGCTTCTTTATATTTTTTTAAATGATCTGCAGAAAATACTTCTTGACCATTAACCAACTCTCCAGAAGCTACTACAAAATGGTTTCCTGGAACAGTTAATTTTACATCGAAATCACCATATTCTAAGTAAAATTCAGACGCCCCCAAATAAGGAGCTGTATTCCAACCTCTCACGTCATCATACACACACATACGCGGATACCATTGCGCAATCGTAAAGATTTTTCCATTTTTAGTTTCTAAAACTCCCATTCTATCAGACCCCTCGAAAGGTGCGATAAAAGAAAATTCAATTTTAAGTTTTACAGAACCTCCTTTAGCAGCCAATTCCTGAGGAAGGAAAACTTGCATCCTTGTATCTGTAACAATATATTTTGCTTCAACCTCTGTTTTAGTTTTTCCGCCAGAAATAACTTTTACAGATTTAATCTTATTTCCGCCATCAAAAACTTGTCCTTGAGCTCCGTTACGGCTTCCTGTTAAAGGCACAACCGCATTTCCTCTTGAATCATCTTTAAATAAGTTCTGATCTAAATTCAGCCAAAGAAACCCTAATTTTTCAGGGCTATTATTAGTATACGTAATTTCATCTGTACCTATAATCTCATTAGTAGTTGCATTCAGTTTTGCAGTAATCTGGTAGTCGGCTCTGTTTTGCCAATATTCCACTCCTGGCTGACCGCTAGCAGTACGAGTTGGTGTACCATTTTTTGTGTAAAAATGCGGACCAAAGGCATCATGATAATTGTAATTGTTAACTGGATTTGCTGCTGTCGCTGACGGAGTTTGCTGCGCCCATACTGAAGAAATCCCAAAAAATAAAGCCGCGGTTAAAATGGCTTTTGCAGATTGCTTTTTCATATTTTTTAGCTGTTTATGTAGCAAATTAATGAAAAAAAAAGCTATTTGCAGAGAAATTTCAAAATATAAATTCAATTTTAGCAAAATTTTATTAATAAAATATTTTAAACTATTTTCTTAAAAAAACTTAATTTTAAAAAATATCTTTACATTTCTATAAAAGACATTCATTTTATATTCAACATCGTGATTACAACTATTTCAAATTCAACATTAAAAGCTTCAATCAAACATACTGGAGCTGAATTATTTTCTATAAAGGACAATCAAAACAACGAATATATTTGGGAAGGCAATCCAGATTTTTGGGGAAAACACTCTCCTGTTCTTTTTCCGATTGTAGGAACTTTAAAAAATAACACTTATACAATCAGAGGAAAAGAATACCATCTGCCACGTCATGGTTTTGCTCGCGATATGGAGTTTTCTTTGCTTGAAAAAACAGAAAATAAAGCTATTTTTTCTCTTAAATCTTCTGAAGAAACATTGCAGAAATATCCTTTCGATTTTGAATTACAGCTTATTTACACACTTAACGAAAGTGCATTAGAACTTGAATACAAAGTAGTCAATAACGGAAAAAAAGAAATGCCTTTTTCCATTGGCGCACATCCTGCAATTGCACTTCCAAACAATTTTGAGGATTACGCTTTTCAATTCGAAAAAGAAGAAAATTTAAAATATTATATTCTTGAAAATGATTTGATTTCATCTCAGACAAAAATTTTAGATACAAAAAACAATTTGGTTCCTTTAAATTATGCGTTATTTAAAAATGATGCTTTAATTTTTAAAACATTAGAATCAAAATCTTTGACTATCCTATATAACTCAAAACCGTATGTTAAAGTTGATTATCAAGATTTTCCAAGTTTAGGAATTTGGACAAAAGAAAATGCACCTTTTATCTGTATTGAGCCATGGCTTGGCTATTCTGACACCGATGAAAACACAGGCGATTTATATCAAAAAGAAGGGATTTTGACGTTAGACGAAAACAAAGATTTCAGTGCAAAATTCAGTATTACCATATTATAACAAACCAAATGTTAGACTTTAATTTCACTCCATTTCCTATTATAGAAACAGAACGTATACTTCTAGACAGACTTACACACAAAGACGTACAAGAAGTTTTCGAATTACGCTCGAATCCTGAAACCATGAAATTTATTCCGAGACCTTTAGTGAAAAATCATGAGGATGCTTTGGAACATATTAGAATGATTGATGAAAAAATTGAAAACAATACCGGAATAAACTGGGGAATTAGATTAAAAGGCAATCCTAAACTGCTAGGAATTATTGGCTATTACAGAATGCAACCCGAAAATTACCGAGCAGAAATTGGTTATATGCTTTCACCTGATCATCATGGAAAAGGAATTATTCCAGAAGCTGTAAACCGACTTATTAAATATGGTTTCGAAGATTTAAAACTTCACTCTATTGAAGCTGTAATTGATCCAGAAAATCATGCCTCTGAAAAAGTCTTACAAAAATGCGGATTTATTAAAGAAGCTCATTTAAAAGAATGTGATTTTTGGGAAGGAAAATTTCTTGACAAGGTAATCTATTCATTATTAGAAAAGTAAGATTTTCTTCTTGTTAAAAAAATCTTATAGACAATAGCTATGAAGCATTATACGTTATATTTGCGCTCGAAATCAGTTAAAAACAGCTGTTTTTGAACTTCAAAATATATTTATGAAAAAAATACCCGCCCTATTTGTTCTTTTGTGTTGTATACAATTACACAGTCAAACATTTGTAAAATTTAATGGAGCTACTGCACTGTTATTAGTTCCAAATATTGGAGTCGAAACCAGCATTGGAGAAAAAACTACTTTTAGTGTAGATGTAATGGCTTCTTTCTGGGAATCATTTAACGGAAACAGTCCAATGAAGTTTGTTACGGTTACTCCAGAAATTCGATACCATTTTAAAGAAAAATACAATGGCTTTTATGCAGGAGCACATATAGGAGCTGATAGATATAAATTACAAAAATGGAATTACTGGGACACTAACCACTACGAAGATGGTTTTGGTTACAGAATTGGAGCTACAGTTGGTTACAATCTGAAACTAAGCGATAAATTTCTACTTGACTTTTTCGTTGGCGGCGGATGGCACCAAGGTTTTTATCACGGAAAATATAATGATGGAACTCCAGGCAGATACGAAAAAGCAGTTCACTGGAACAAAAGTGGAGAATGGCTTCCGTATCGTGGAGGTGTTATGATTTCTTATAAATTATAAAAAATCAGCTTAATTTATGAAGCGTTTTAATATAAAGCTCTTCTACTTTTTTACGAGCCCAATCTGTTTTTCTTAGAAAAGTAAGACTCGATTTTACACTCGGATTTGAATTAAAGCATTTTACAGGAATTAATTCCCCTAAAGTATCAAAACCATAATAATCGACTAGCGTTTCGACAATTTTTTGAAGTGTAATTCCGTGTAACGGATCTTTAGATTGGTTTTGCATCATAATACTTTTTAAATAATATCAAAAGACCGTACTTTCTATAGCACGGTCTTTTTTTTGTAAAATTACTAAAATAGAATTTTACGTTAATCAAATAAAGAATAAATTAGAATACAAATTTAAATCCAACAGAAATTGGAGAAGTCAAGTTTGGATTACTTCCACCTAAAACACTAGTGTATAATGGCTCAACATTTGCCACATGAGCTAAACCAAAATTGGTAACCGTTGTTTTCTCTCCATTCTCTGGTTTTAGAGTTGTAGAAGTGAAATTTGCTAAATCATAAGAAAACTCAACAGAGAAATTCTTAGTAACAAAATAATCAAAACCACCAGACACAGATAAACCAACTTGATTTATTTTTAAGTCACTTTCTTTTTCTTTTCCTGTTATAACGGGAATTGCCGCTTGTCCGAAAAAGTATAAAGAACCCGCTACATTCCAATATTTTCTAACTAAAGGCTGAAAAACCATTAGATCTGTTTTTGCAGCAGTTCCTGCAGCTACTTCAGATTTAATATTAATATAACCAATTCCTGCTCCAACAGCAACAGATGGTGTAACAAACGTACCAACTATTGGCAATACAGATATATTTGTACCTTTAACATCTCCAGTTTTAGTCTGCTGATAACCGAATTGAGAAGTTGCAAACCAAGCCCCTTTTAGTCCTTGAGATGAATCTTGCGCTTTAACAGTTAACCCGATTAACACCATGCTCACTAATGTAAAAATCTTTTTCATATTATTTTGTCTTTTAAAATTACAAGGCAAACTTATGAGTAAGATTTTTCGGTAATACTGATTTAAATCATAGATTAAAAAAAAACTTTAATTATCTTCGACTCCCCATTTTGTTTCAATTTTGTCTTACATTTGCAATCATGATAAAATCAGTCAACATACTTAACAAAAGAGCTAGATTCGATTACGAAATAATCGATACTTATACTGCTGGAATTGTTTTGGCGGGAACAGAAATTAAATCTATACGTCTAGGAAAAGCAAATATTACAGAAAGCTTCTGTGAATTCAGTGGCATGGAACTTTTTGCTATTAATACTTATATTGAAGAATATTCTTTTGGAAACCAATTCAACCATAAATCAAGAAGCGAAAGAAAATTGCTTCTAAATAAAAAAGAATTAAAAACACTTCATAAAAGTGTCCAAGCAAAAGGACTTACGATTATTCCTTTAAAACTATTTACTAATGAAAAAGGACTAGCCAAACTGCAGATTGGTCTTTGTAAAGGAAAGAAGAATTATGACAAACGCGAATCTCTAAAAGAACAAGATACAAAACGCGACTTAGACCGCATCAAAAAAGCGTATAACTAAAAGAAAATTTAATTTTCTCATAATGATCCATTTATAATATTTTATCGTTATTTTTATTACAAAATAATTTAACTGTAAAATATGAAAAAGTACTTCGTTTTGTTTTTCGCTATTGCAGCGTTTTCAAGTTGTGGCAGTAATACTTCTATTGTAAACAGCTGGAGAGATCCTGATGTAACCATCACTCAGGAACAATTTAAAAAAGTTTTGGTTGTAGCTTTAGTCAAAGATGAAGCTTCGAGACGAATTACCGAAAACAGAATTGCAGCAAGCAGTCCTATATTTAAAACTTCGTATCAATACTTAAATGCAACCACACAATTAACACAAGAACAAAAACTAAAGGTTTTACAAGACGAAAATTTTGACGGAGTTGTAACCATGCGTTTAGTCAGCAAAGAAAAAGAAGTAAATTATGTTCCAGGAACTTATACTGGAATGTATTACGGCGGTTTTGACGGAATGTATACTGGAATGTATGGTTACGGTTTTGGAAATTGGTATGGAATGTATTCACCAAATTTCTACGATCCAGGATATTACCAAGAAACGACTTCTTACATGGTTGAAACCAATATTTTTTCATTAAAACAAAACAAATTAATTTGGACTGGAACAACAGAGTCGCAGTATGTTACCGATTTAGGGCAAACTGTAGACGCTATCATGCAAGCAGTGGTAAAAGAAATGAAAAAAGACGGTTCACTTCCTCCAAAATAAAATATCATAAAGCAGTATTCTACAATGCTGCTTTTCTTTTGTTTAAAAAATTGACTAATTTTGTCAAGACTAAATTTTTCATAAAATGAAATCACTTTTAAGAAATGCTAGAGACCAGAAAGGTATAAAAACTCGCGAGTTAGCACAGCTCGCAGGCATTGATCAAGCATTGATAAGCAAATTTGAATCTGGAGCTAGAAAACCAACAAAAGATCAAGTCATTAGATTATCTCAGCTTTTAGAGATTGATTATGAAACTTTGATGGTAGCTTGGCTTAAAGAGAAAATTCTTCACGAAATTGGTGATGATGAATTTGCTTTGAAGGCTTTGAAAGTTGCCGAAGATGAAATCAAATACAATAAAACAGTTTCACATCTTAAATTATCCACTTCATTAGAAAAAATTCTAAAAGAAATTGATTCTTTAAAAGAAAAATTAGATTCATATCGTCAGTTTGACAGCTTCAAAATTAAACAATCTCTCGAACTAGAATATACTTTTGAAAGCAATCGAATTGAAGGAAACACTATGACGCTTCGCGAAACAGATATGGTTATCAATGAAGGTTTGACAATTTCGGGAAAAAGTATGCGTGAACATCTTGAAGCTATTAACCACCAAGAAGCTATTGGTTTTATAAAAGAATTGATGAGCAAAAGTAACTCTTTAAACGAACGTGATCTTTTATCAATTCACAATTTAATTCTTCGTGGAATAATTCCTGAAGATGCCGGTCGTTACAGAAAAGTTCAAGTAATGATTCAAGGAAGTTCACACATGCCTCCACAACCTTTACTGATTCAACAGGAAATGGAAGAGTATTTCATTTGGTACGAAATCAATAAAAGTAAACTACATCCAGTTATTTTAGCCGCTGAAATGCATGAACGTTTAATCACAATTCATCCTTTTATTGATGGAAATGGGAGAACGTCAAGACTAATTATGAATTTAATTTTGATGCAAAAAGGCTATCCTATAGCAAATATTAAAGGAGATTATGAAAATCGAATGCAATATTATCAATCTTTAGAAATAGCTCAAACCAAAAAAGATAAAGAAGATTTTTTTCTTTACATCGCACAAAGAGAAAAAGAAAGTTTAGAAAGATACATCACAATTCTAACCCAGTAAAAAAGCCCGCATAAAACGGGCCTTTCTTTCTAATTTTTATCTTCCAACAAAGGAACAAATCTAAATTCTCCAAACTCATGTTTTTCAAATTGAGTTTCATTCTTTCTGATTAATAAAGTCATAATCTGAACATCCTCTCCCAACGGAATAACAAGCCTTCCTCCTATTTTTAATTGAGCCATTAAAGGTTGCGGAATAAAAGGCGCTCCTGCTGTAACTATAATGCTATCAAACGGAGCAAAATTTGGCAATCCTTTATATCCATCTCCAAAAGTAACATGCTTTGGACGAATATTTAATTTCGGAAACAAATTAGAAGTTGTTTTAAACAATTCACTTTGTCTTTCAACAGTAAATACTTTAGCGCCAAGCATAAACAAAACAGCTGTTTGATAACCAGAACCTGTACCAATTTCTAAAACTTTATGATCTTTCTTAACTTCAAGCAATTGCGACTGAAAAGCAACCGTATAAGGCTGAGAAATAGTCTGCCCTGCTCCAATAGGAAACGCTTTGTCCTGATAAGCATAATCTTCAAAACTAGAATTTAAAAAAAGGTGTCTCGGGATTTTTTTTATCGCTTCCAGAACAGCTCTGTCAGTAATTCCTTTTTGCTCTAAAGTAGTTACTAATTGATTACGAAGTCCTTGATGTTTGGCAGTGTCTCTCAAAATGGGTAGGTTTTATTTTCGCAAAAATAAGAAACAAAACAGGATTTCAAATATTGATTTTTAAATAATAAAGTGTAAAGTCAAAAGTCGAAAGTTAAAAGCTCACAATCTGTAAGGCTGAGTGTCCCGAGACTTCGGGAGGAGCTCTTCAACTTCAGTCAGGGTAAAAGCTGCAAAAGAAACAAACAGCAAACGAAAAACGACCAACAACAAACAACCAACAGCCAACAACCAATAATTCGCTAAATTCATTTTCACGTTAAACAAATAAATTATATTTTTGTTTAAAATACATTCTCATGTTAAAAGTAGGAGTTTTAGGTGCTGGTCATCTTGGTAAAATACATTTACGCTTATTACAACAATCTGACAAATACGAATTAGTTGGATTTTACGACGAAAATCAAGAAAATGCCGAAAAAATCTCAAAAGAGTTTGGCTATAAAAACTTCAGCACAATTGCAAAACTCATTCACGCTGTAGATGTGATTGACATTGTTACTCCAACACTTTCACATTACAAATGTGCAAAAGTTGCGATCAAATCTGGAAAGCATATCTTTATTGAAAAACCAATTGCCAACACTGTAGAAGAAGCCGAAGAAATCATTGCTTTGGCAAAAGAATACAATGTAAAAGGGCAAGTTGGTCACGTAGAGCGCTTTAATCCTGCTTTTATTGCTACAAAAAACATGATCGAAAATCCGATGTTTATAGAAACGCATCGTTTGGCCGAATTTAATCCGCGCGGTACAGACGTTCCTGTGGTTTTAGATTTAATGATTCATGATATTGATGCCATTTTAAGCGTTGTAAATTCAAAAGTGAAAGACATTCATGCAAGTGGTGTATCTGTAATTAGTGATACTCCCGACATTGCCAACGCTAGAATCGAATTCGAAAATGGCTGCGTTGCCAATTTAACTGCGAGCAGAATTTCATTAAAAAACATGCGTAAATCACGTTTCTTTCAAAAAGACGCTTATATCTCAGTTGACTTTTTAGAGAAGAAATGCGAAGTAGTACGTATGAAAGATGCACCAGAAGTTCCTGGAGATTTTGATATGATTCTTCAAAATGCTGAAGGTGTAAAAAAACAAATTTATTTCACCAATCCTGATGTAGAGCAAAATAATGCAATTTTGGACGAGTTAAATTCATTTGCAGACGCAATCAACAACAATACAACTCCTGTTGTAACGCTTGAACAAGCTACAGATGCATTACGAGTGGCCTATCAAATTATTGACTGTTTCAATAAATAAGATTAAAAATTTTTAAAATAAAATTAGCCACGAAATTCACTAAAAAACTGTGAATTCGTGGCTAAATCGTAAAATATAATATACTAAAAGTAATATGAAAACAATAGCTGTAATTGGAGCAGGAACAATGGGTAACGGAATTGCGCATACTTTCGCGCAAAGCGGATTTACTGTAAAATTAATTGACGTTTCTGAAAAATCATTAGATAAGGGAATGGCAACTATTGCAGCCAATTTAGATCGAATGCTATCTAAAGGCACAATTACGCAAGAAGATGTTGCTAAAACTATCACGAATATTATTACTTATACAGATTTAAAAGATGGAGTTGTTGGCGTTGATTTAGTTGTTGAAGCAGCAACAGAAAACGTTGAATTAAAGCTGAACATCTTCAAACAATTAAACGAATATTGTTCACACAATACCATTCTAGCAACCAATACTTCTTCAATTTCTATTACACAAATCGGAGCTGTTGTAGCACATCCGGAACGTGTTATCGGAATGCACTTTATGAATCCGGTGCCGATTATGAAATTAGTTGAAATCATTCGCGGATACAATACTAGCGATGAAGTAACTAAAATCATCATGAGCTTATCTGAAAAATTAGGCAAAGTTCCGGTTGAAGTTAATGATTATCCAGGCTTTGTGGCAAACAGAATTTTAATGCCAATGCTAAACGAAGCAATCGAAACGTTATACAATAAAGTTGCCGGAGTTTACGAAATTGACACCGTAATGAAATTAGGAATGGGACACCCAATGGGACCTCTTCAATTGGCTGACTTTATTGGACTTGACGTTTGTCTTGCCATCTTAAATGTAATGTACGACGGGTTTAAAAATCCTAAATATGCTCCTTGCCCGCTTTTAGTAAATATGGTTAGAGCTGGAAAATTAGGTGTTAAATCTGGAGAAGGTTTTTACGATTACAGCGAAAGCAAAAAAGCAGAGAAAATTTCGAAGCAGTTTTTGTAAAACAAATATGAAAAAACTGTTTTTGCTGATTTGTCATTTTATAATAACTATTTGTTTTTCGCAAAACAATAGTATTCCTAAAAAACAATTTACTCTAAAAGAGATTGACAGTATTTGTTTAAAAAACGGGAGCAGTATCACTTCAGAAGGAAAAATAAACAAAGAAATAGAAAACAAGTCGAAAAAGTCTCTTGCCAAAGGTACATTTTCATACAGTCTCTATTTGAATCATTTTAACGAAGCAAATTACATTGGTTTATCAAATATTGAAAAAAGAAAATACAATTTTGACGCCAATAGTGAGTTGATAAAGGCCAAATACCATGAAATAATATATTATAGTAGTTCTTATTCTGAAACTATTGACGGGGAATTTTACTACGTGAACGATACACTTAATTATGCAAAAGTAAAGGCCGTAAGAAGTAAAAATAAAAAAGAAATAGAATCCGAAAAATTCAATATTGGTATTTCAGAATTAAACGAAACAAAGGTTTTTAAAACAACCTTTCTATTTGATTTCAAACATTGGATTCTTACGAAAAACGAAGATATACTTAAGATTTATAATAAAAAATGAGTAGCATAAAACAAAATCTTACATCCATAAAATCAAAACTTCCTGAACACGTAACTCTTGTTGCTGTTTCCAAAACAAAACCTGTTTCAGATTTGATGCAGGCTTATGAAGCGGGTCAGCGCATTTTTGGAGAAAACAAAATCCAGGAAATGACTGAAAAATGGGAACAAATGCCAAAAGACATTCAATGGCATATGATTGGTCATGTTCAGTCGAATAAAGTCAAATTTATGGCGCCTTATGTCACTTTGATTCATGGTGTTGACAGTTTGAAATTATTGCAGGAAATCAATAAACAAGCTTTAAAAAATAACAGAATTATTGATTGTCTTCTTCAAATTTATATTGCAGAAGAAGAATCTAAGTTTGGTTTGGACGAAAATGAATTAAACGAACTTTTAACTTCTGCAGAGTTCAAGGAATTGAAAAATATTCGTATCTTGGGTTTAATGGGAATGGCGACTTTCACCGAAGATCAAAACCAAATAAAAAAAGAATTCACCCATTTAAAATCTATTTTTGATTCCATCCAAAAACTGCAGATTGTTGATTTGAAAACAATCTCAATGGGAATGTCCGGAGATTATCAATTAGCTATTGAATGCGGAAGCACAATGGTAAGAATTGGAAGCAGTATCTTTGGTGGACGCTAAAAAAAAAAGATAGATAAAGATTGTAGATTTACTGAATACTAAAAACTGAACACTGAATACTGGATTTGTACGCGATATTAGACATAGAAACCACCGGAGGACAATTTAATGAAGAAGGAATTACTGAAATCGCCATCTACAAATTTGATGGGCATGAAGTAGTAGACCAATTCATCAGCCTTGTTAATCCCGAAATTCCAATTCAGCCATTTGTAGTAAAACTGACTGGGATTAATAACGCTATGTTACAGTCGGCGCCCAAATTCTATGAAGTTGCCAAACGTATTATCGAAATCACTTCAGACTGTGTAATTGTTGCACATAACGCTTCTTTTGATTACAGAATCCTTCGCACAGAATTTCGTCGTTTAGGATACGATTTTGAAGCTAAAACACTCTGTACAGTAGAATTAGCAAAAAAACTAATTCCAGAGCAACCTTCGTACAGTTTGGGAAAGCTAGTTCGCGCACTGGGAATTCCAATGGCAGATAGACATCGCGCCAGCGGAGATGCTATGGCTACGACTAAGCTATTCAAAATGCTTTTAGAAAAAGATACCGAAAAAACGATTGTAAAAGATTTTATAAAACTAGAAGTTGAAAAAGGAATTTCTCCAAAATTCTTGGACATCTTAAATCAAATGCCAACCAAAACTGGCGTTTATTATATTTATAATGAAGCTGGCACTTTGATTTATATCGGTAAGAGCCAAAATATCAAAAAGAGAGTCAATCAGCATTTTACTGGAGTTACAACCAAAAGTAAAAGAATTCAAGCAGAAGTTTTTACCATTACTTACGATGAAACTGGAAGCGAACTAATTGCGCTTTTAAAAGAAAGTCAAGAAGTAAAAATCAATCGTCCGAGATACAATCGTTCGCAAAAGAAAACCGTCTTTCCTTTCGCATTGTATGCAGAAAAGGATGCCAATGGATACATCAATTTAAAACTTGAAAAAGCTGACGGACGTAAAAAAGAAATTACATCTTTTGTTTCTTTGCAAGATGGTAAAAATGCACTTTTTAGATTTACGGCAAAATATCATTTGTGCCAGAAATTGACAGGCTTATATCAAACCAAAAAAGAGTGTTTTCAATATAAAATAAAAGAATGCGATGGCGCTTGTATTGGCGAAGTTACGCCTGAGGTTTACAATTTAAGAGTACAGCAATTTATTTCAGAAAATAGTTTTGAAAACAAGAGCATGATCTTAATCGACAGAGGCCGAAATGTAAACGAAAGAAGCGCTATTTTAATCGAAAATGGGACATATCAAGGCTATGCTTATTACGACTTGAATTATCAAATCACCAATATTGATATTCTTAAAAATATTCTGATCCCAATGCAACACAATCGTGATGTCAAAAACATCATTCAGAGTTATATTCGCAAAAGCAAATCATTAAAAATACTCCATTTCTAACTAAACAGAACTTTCATTATCTTTAAGGATATGAAAAAACAAAAATCACAGTACGAAATCTTTAGAGAAAAAGTCAAAATCATTCTTTATGGCACCAACACCATCTTAGGACGAATGTTCGATTTGGTTCTTTTAGGTTTGATATTATTAAGTGTTTTATTGATAATGCTTGACACTGTTGAAGGAATCAGTTCAAAATATCATTACCAATTATGGGTCTGTGAATGGGTCATCACAATATTCTTTACCATTGAATATATTCTTAGGATTATTTCCATTCAAAAACCAGTTAAATACATTTTCAGTTTTTACGGCATCATCGATTTACTAGCTGTTTTACCAATGTACTTGTCCATATTTTTTCCTGGTGCAAGTATTTTATCAATTGTAAGAGCACTACGTTTCCTTCGATTATTCAAAATTTTGCATATTCCCCAGATCAACCATCAGTCTCTACAATTAAAAGAAGCCATTGATGCGAGTAAAGAAAAAATTCTGGTTTTCATTTATTTTGTTTTAATCAGCACCATCATAATCGGCTCAGTAATGTATTTGGTTGAAGGAAAAGAATCCGGATTTACCAGTATTCCAATGGGAATTTATTGGACAATAGTAACCTTGACAACTGTTGGTTATGGTGACATTTCGCCACAAACTCCTTTAGGACAATTCATTGCTGCATTCGTAATGATTTTGGGTTATGGAATTATAGCCGTCCCGACCGGAATTGTAACCGCCGAATTTGCAAAAAAAAGCATGAGTAACAATGCCGTAAATAGTAAAAGAACTTGTAAAAAATGCCAATCCCAGGTTCATTTCGATAGCGCCAAATTTTGTTATCAATGTGGAACAGAATTACAAAATAATTAATTTAAGGAGCTAATCCAGCTGTACATTGCAACTCCTCCTTATCTTTGTTGTTTTTTAAAGTCATAAAGGGAGCTTCCGCTGGTCGCTCTTTTATTCCAAAAAAATAAACAAATATAAGTCCGGGGTTTCCATTTCCATCTGGGCTAAAAAATATGAAATACCTAATAACCATTGTCGGACCAACAGCTATAGGGAAAACAGCCCTGAGCATTGCATTGGCAAAACATTTTAAATGTGAAATTATTTCCTGTGACAGCCGTCAATTTTTTAAAGAAATGACGATAGGAACCGCCGTTCCAAGTCAAGAAGAATTAAGCGCAGCCAAACACCATTTCATTCAAAGTAAATCCATTTTCGAAAATTATACTGTAGGCGATTACGAAAAAGAAGCGCTTTTGAAACTAGAAGAATTATATCAAAATAATGATTTTGTCATTTTAATTGGTGGATCAGGTTTATACGTTGATGCTGTTTTAAAAGGTTTCGACGAGTTTCCGGAAATTGATCCGGAGGTTCGTACCGAAGTAAATTCAAATTACGAAAAATTCGGAATCGAATATCTTCAAGAGCAATTACAAAATTTAGATCCTGATTATTATCAAAAAATAACAATAGAAAATCCTCAAACCTTACAAAATCCACAGAGAATGATGCGTTTTGTAGAAGTTTGCATTGGATCGCAAAAACCCTATTCTTCATTTTTAAATTTGAAGAAAAACAACCGAAACTTCACTCCTATCTTAATTGGTTTAGATGCCGACAGAGAAGTAATTTACAGCCGAATCAACCAACGTGTAGATATCATGATGAACATGGGATTGTTAAAAGAAGCCGAGACTCTTTATCCCAACAAAGAGTTAAATGCTTTACAAACGGTCGGTTATAGAGAATTATTTAGTTATTTTGACGGAGAATTCACTTTGCCATTCGCAATTGAAGAGATAAAAAAGAACACACGAAGATTCTCAAAAAGACAATTAACGTGGTTTAAAAGAAATGAAAACACCAAATGGTTCGATTATTCGTTAGATAGAAAACAAATCATAGACTATATTGAAGAGCAAGTAAAATAATCTTTCATCTTGCTTCTTTTCTCTAAAAAAATAAAATTCAAAATGCCAATATCTCCAAATTTCACATCAGTCTTAAGTAAAGACTGGGAAATTAATTTTACACAATGTACGCCAAACGGCTACTTGAAATATACCGATTTATGCAATCTGTTACAACTTACCGCTGCTGCACATTCAGAAGTGGGTGGTATCAGCTTTACAGATATGCAAGAATTTGATCAAGCTTGGGTTTTAAGCAGAATGCGTGTTGAAATAACTGCTTTACCAAAATGGCAGGACGTTGTAACAGTAAAAACATGGATTAACAGTCTTGAAAATTCACGTTCGGTTCGTGCACTTGAAATGTATGTAAACGGAAAAAAGATTGTTGGCAGCGAAACCTATTGGGCTGTTTTCAATACCAAAGCACGTCGTCCAGAACCTTTAGCATTACCCTATGAACATTTCGAACTGTTTCCAGAGAACAGAGCAACAGCCGAAGGTTTCTCACGAATCAACATTAATCCTGACAAAGAATCTGTTTTCGAAAAAACGGTCTATTTATCTGATTTAGATATTGTAAATCATGCTAATAATGTGAAATATTTAGAATGGTGCCTTGATCATGTTGATGCAAAAAGAATCCTAAAACAAGAAGTTAAAAGCTTTGAAATGAATTTCCTAAAAGAGCTTTCTCTAAACGATCAAGTCGTTATTCATGAAAATGACAACGAAGATCATTCTGCAACAACTTTCAGCATTACAAAAGGCGATAAAAATTGTTTTGCTTTAGAATTGCATTGGAAATAATTCAAATATGTAATATGCAGTCCCTACGGGACATTTTCACATTCCTGAATTATTTTCTACCGATATATAATCTCTACGAGATAATTTTCATGATTAAAACTCCGTTAGGAGTTGAATATTGGTAGAAAAAAAATATTTACAGGAAACAAAATGTCCCGTAGGGACTATACATATTCAAATACAAAAAACGATGTTAATTCAAAATGATTAACATCGTTTTCATTTTAATCAAAATCACTTTGATTTCTTTTTAGAATCTTTCTTCTTTTTTTCAGGTTTCTTCTTTTTCAATAAATCCATTTTACCTTTAATGCGTTTTTCAACTTCGCTGATTCCAGAATCATAATCATGCTGAATAGTAAATAGCTTTGCTTGTTTAATTTCTTTTAAAGCATCTTTAAAATTGTGCTGTACTTCTAAAAGAACCGCTTTCTTTACATAAATATCAGATTTATTAATTCCTTTAATAGTCAAAGCGAAATCAATTAACTTTTGAGCTTCTTGAAAATAAGATTTAGCATCCTCATAATTCATTAATTGCTCTGCCTGAATTCTCCCATACAAACACAAAATCATCGTGTTTTTCGGATCATAAGAAAAAGCGTAATCTAAAGATTCTATTGTTCCTTCAAGCCAAAACGGATAATTATCCAAAGCTTGAAAAAGGTATTTATCAATTGTTTTCATTTTATGTGTCAATATTTATTGTTTTTTTTGGTCACATATAATTCGCATATTACTATTGTTTTTTGCGACCAAATTTTCAATGCTCATTTCGTAAATCGTTTTTAAGTTTCTGACGAGTTCCTTTGTAACTTTTCTCCACCTTGTTCTTTTTAAAATCACTTCCAGTGAAAACTCTCACAGGATTTCCACGCTGTACATTCAGCTGATTTTCCCATTGTTTGCCCACGTGATTTTTAAGCTGAAGTAGTTTCTCGTCTTCCATTTTTTTAATTAATCTTTCTGTTGCCAGTTTTTTGTTTTGATGTTGCGAACGGCTGTCCATAGCCACAACCGCAATTCCTGTTGGAATATGAGTTGCTCGAATCGCAGAACTGACTTTATTAACATGCTGTCCTCCTGCTCCAGAGCTTCGCATTGCTTGATATTGAATATCATTTTCAGAAAATAAATTATTTTTCTGTTGTTCAATTTCAAAAATGCCAATAAACCAGTTTTTGCGTTTGTGCATTTTCCGAAACTGACTTTGGCCAATCCATTGAATCGTTCCAATCCAGGAATTCACAAACTCATCTGTATTTTTTCCTTTTATAGCGATCGATGCTGTTTCTACAGTTCCGTTTTCAGTTCCTGCTTCTCTTTGCAATAAAACTGTTTCCAGTTGATTTTCCTGCGCTTCTTCGAGTACTTTTTTAAGCACTTGGGCAACCACCCAAGTGCATTCTGCTGGTCCGCGACCCGCCGTTATCTGAATTATCCTTTCCATTTATAATCTCTTTTAGCGGTCCATTCTAACAATCTTCGGAGTAAATGTTCCCAAAACTTCTACAAGATCTGTTTGGTTCGCCATTACTTTTTCAATGTCTTTGTAAGCCATTGGGGCCTCGTCGATATTACCTCCAATTAAAGTCACCTCATGTTTCTTCAATTCTTTATTAATCTGACTTTGTGTAAAACTGCTTTTACATTTCGCTCTCGAAAACAAGCGTCCTGCTCCGTGAGAAGCTGAGTTCAAACTCGCTGCATTTCCTTTTCCTTTCACAATAAAGCCTGGTGCAGTCATAGAACCTGGAATAATCCCAAGCTGGCCTTCACCTGCTGGTGTCGCGCCTTTTCTATGAACAATAGATTCTTGACCATTTACCATCTCTTTCCATGCAAAATTGTGATGGTTTTCAATTGTCACCACTACTCTTTTTCCAATCGCCTTGGCAATTCGTCTGTGAATATCATCGTGGCAAGCTTTTGCATATTCTCCAGCTAAATTCATTGCCAACCAATATTCCTGACCGTCATGTGTACTTAAATCCAGCCAAGCTAAATGCTGCACATTTTTCGGTAACGGACATTGTTTTGTTGCTAAATACGTGTAATGTTTCGCAATATTAGCGCCTAAACCGCGAGAACCACTGTGCGACAAGACAGCAAAATATTCTCCTTTTTCCAATTTCCACTCGTTCTCAGGATTTTCAATTTTTGCAATTCCGAATTCTACGAAATGATTGCCTCCGCCCGAACTTCCCAATTGCTTATAAGTTTTTGGCAAAAGATTCTTTAACAATAGAATATCTTGAAACTCCCTTTTATGAAAAACTTCATGATCCACTCGTGAAGATTGCACTTCGTTCATTCCGAATTTGGTATTATCTCTCAAAATTGCTTCCAATTGATGTTCCCTTCCTTTGAAATGAGCAGCTGGCAAATCAAAAATCGAAAGGCTCATTCTGCAACCGATATCAACACCAACCCCGTATGGAATTACAGCATTATCAGTCGCTAATACACCTCCAATTGGAAGTCCATAACCCGAATGTGCGTCTGGCATTAAAGCTCCCGATACTGAAATTGGCAATTTCAAAGCATCATATAATTGAAATTTTGCCTGCTGATCAATTTCATTTTCACCAAAAATTGTAAATGGTGCTCTTGTATTATTAAGCTGATGCATTCTTACTTGAACCGGTTTGATCAAGCCTTCCGCAACTTTTCCCCATGTTCCATTTCCTTCGTATTTTTCAGGATTTAATAATACGTCTTTAGCTTCTGTTAGAATAGATTCCTTTTTTTCTCTTTTTCTATATCTGTTTATCTGCCCTAAGGCTATGTTTATTGAATTGTTCTTTGGAAAACCCAACTTAATCAGGTCTTTTCCAGATAATTTATTTCCCATAAATTTTTTAATTATTTTATTTTGGGCGCGTCAATGAATTCTAAGTTTTATAAAATTTTAGAAAAACATTAGCGCGCAACAACTTTTATCCGTTTGGATAATTTTTAAATCTTTTTTCGGGAAAATTTTGAAGTGTCTAGAATAAAAAAAAGCCCGAAACTTATTGTCTTCGGGCTTTTTCTTATATCTAAAAATATCTTTCTAAGATTGAAATAAGCCACGAAGAATTGCTTCACCAAATCCATTTGATGTAAAGCTTTGAGATGTCGATGTAAGTACAAACACTATTTCTTCGTTTTAAGAGGTTATTAATTTTTTCGTGTGCAAATATTCATAATACTTTTTTGTTTTTCCAAATTTCTTTAAAGAAAATTCTTCAAAATAAAATCGATATTTTTTATTAAGCTTCCAAAACCATTTCTACAATTCTAAAAATCAAACAATTACAAATGATTTAACATTACAAAAATAAATTAAAATATTTTATCATAATGCACAAAAAAAGCCCTGATTTCTCAGAGCTTTTATATTTTTTACTGAACTAATTATTCAGAAACTTTGCTTTTTATTACTAATCTAAAACCTTCTCCATGAATGTTTAAGATTTCAACATCTTCATCTGCTTTTAGATATTTTCTCAATTTGGCGATGTAAACGTCCATACTTCTTGATGTAAAGTAGTTATCGTCTCTCCAGATTTTTGTTAAGGCTAATTCTCTTGGCATTAAGTCGTTTTCATGAAGAATTAACATTTTAAGCAATTCATTTTCTTTTGGAGACAATTTGATTGGCTCTTCATCTTGAAAAGTTAAGAATCTCAATTTTGAATTTAAGTGAAATTTACCAATGTTAAACTCAAACTGTACTTGTTCTGCTTTTGTATCTGCCGATTTTCTTTGAATGATTGCTTTAATTTTCATTAAAAGAACTTCAGAATCAAAAGGTTTATTTAAATAATCGTCTGCGCCAGCTTTGTAACCTTTTAACACATCTTCTTTCATTGATTTTGCAGTTAAAAAGATAATTGGCACTTCACTGTTCTTCTCTCTAATTTCTTTGGCCAAAGTGTAACCATCTTTATAAGGCATCATTACATCCAGGATACATAGATCATATACATCTTTTTTGAATTTCTCGAAACCTTCCATACCGTTTTTAGCTAAAGTAACTTCAAAGTCATTTAACATTAGATAATCTTTAAGAACCGCCCCAAAATTTAGGTCATCTTCTACTAAAAGTATTCTTTTGTTAGTATTTTCCATATTTTAATTTATTAATGGTATTTTTATTATAAAGGTGCTACCTTTTCCTTTTTCGCTTTCTACATATACTTGACCATTGTGATCCTCTACTATCCTTTTTACGTATGCAAGCCCTAAACCATGTCCTTTTACATTATGAAGATCTCCTGTGTGCTCTCTGTAAAATTTCTCAAAAACTCGTTTTTGAGCTATCTTACTCATTCCCAACCCATGATCTCTTACTTTAATCAAAATCATATCTTTAATGTTTTCAGTAAAGATCTCGATCTCTGGTGCATCAGGAGAATATTTGATAGCATTTTCCAAAATATTAACCAGCACGTTTGTAAAGTGAACTTCGTTTATTAAACAAGTTGTTCTTGCAGCATTATAATGCTTTACTATACTACCTTTTTTATCTTCCAGAATAAGATTCACGTGCTCAATAGCATCATCAATTATATCTGTAACTACAGTAGGTTCTTTTGTAATATCTAGCTCTCTTTTTTCTAATTTTGAAATACGTAATACGTTTTCAACCTGAGCGTGCATTCTTTTATTTTCATCGCGAATCATTTGAAGATAACGGTAAACCTTTTCTTTATCTTCAATAACTTTCGGACTTCGTATAGCATCTAATGCTAGGTTTATAGTTGCAATTGGAGTTTTAAACTCATGCGTCATATTATTTATAAAATCGGTTTTGATTTCAGAAATATGTTTCTGACGCAATAATTGATTTAATGCACTTGTATAGGCAACTATTATAATTAATGTAAAAACTATTGATAAAATAGTAATACTTAATAATTCAGATAATAAGAATTTCTTTTTGTGCGGGAAAGTAACTGATAATTCATATCTGCTATTTCCCTCATTATCTGTATAAATTGGAATATTATAGGTTGCTTCTTTATCAAAATGAAATCCTTCCGATTTTATTTTTGTTGGAACACCGCTACTATAGATTCCGAATTCAAATTTGGTTTTTACACCGTATTCTTCGAGTTCTTTCTTCAATAATTTAAAAAGCTTATCCTTTGTAATTCTCCCTTCAATTGGAGTTAAAGAGGCAATATCTTTATACTGAATTTGTTGCTGAACTTTATTTAAAATATCTAAACTTCCTGATTTTTCACTTCTAAGATCAGGAATAATGCTCTGTCCTAAATTATTATTGTCAATTCCGGCGTTGTTATTGTAAACTTCAGTTACTCTTTTTGAGCTAAAATTTTTAAATCGTTCGCTACTGAATTTTTTGTTAAAAACAGAACCATTGATATCATAATCTTCAGATGTCAATGTGTTTGAATAAACGATTGTCTTATTCGTTTTTGTGTTTCTCTGTACGTACAGTACTTCTAGTAAGTCTTCTTTTTTTGGAATTTTACCCGTACTATCTTTTATACGGTTGTATTTGTCGTAGAAACTGTACTCTTCTTGTTGTTCCAGCTTATCTGCAACATTTCCAATTACTTGAGTAACGTGGTATTTAAATTGCTCTTCATTATTTTTGAACGAAGAATTGAACCAAAACACTTGCACTAGAATTATCCCTATCAAGGACAGGCTCATCAATAAAACAAGTATTCTAAAAAATAATTTATTCATCGAAACAAAATTAATATTTTAACAATATACTAAATAATACATTAACCAAATATTAACATTTAAGACTGTTTTTGTTTTATATTTAAAATTTTAAGAATTTTAACAACTTCTTCTTTAGCATTTTTAAGATTATTGTTATTAATCACGAAATTGCTATTAGAAATTCGTTTTTCATCATTCCACTGCATTTTCATTCTACTTAGAACCTGTTCACGTGTAGTTTTATCTCTTTTTATAACGCGTTCAATTCTCATTTCTTCTGGTGCTGTCACGGTTATAATCACATCACAATCTTTATATCGGCCGCTTTCAAACAGAATAGCAGCTTCATATAGTACATATTCGTAATTTTTATATTCTTTTGCCCATTCCTCAAAATCTACTTTTACTGCAGGATGTACAATTGCATTCAATTTTGCCAACTGTTCTTTATCGTTAAAAACAACTTGCGCTAGTTTAGCACGATTTAAAACTTCATCATCAAAAATACTGCCACCAAATGTAGATTTTACTTCTGCCAAAATATTTTTTGACTGCATTACTCTTTTTGCACCATCATCGGCAATATAGACAGGAACACCCAATTCTTGAAAATAGTTAGCAACAGTTGTTTTTCCGCTGCCAATCCCTCCTGTAAGACCAATAACTTTTGTCATTCTTATAATTTAAAAAACATACGCGGAAAAGCTTCTTGCGGTTTTTTCTTTAATAAAATCACTTTAATATATGATTTTAAAAATCCTGTCCCATAACCATAAAACTGTTTCCAAACGGCTATCACAGATAGAGATCCAATTTTAATACTTTTATTTTGAATACTAGCTGTAAGAAAAATTATAACGAAATATACGAAATATAATTGTAATAAAATATCGATATTGAAAATTAACAATAAAAAAGCTAATAATAATCCGAATAGAAAACAAGTTGGAAAGAAAAAAGTTAACTTATTATGCTCTGGATACCAACTATTTAAAATTGGTCGTGCTATACCGAATTTATTTACTTGTATTGAGAATTTCTCCCAATCGATTCTTCTTTTGTGATACACGTAAGCTTCTTTAAAAAGTCTTGTTTCAAAACCTAAATTCCATAAACGAATTGATAAATCTGGGTCTTCTCCTGGATGAATATTTCCAAAGCCTTTTGATGCTTCGAAGGCTTTTTTAGAAATTCCCATATTGAAGCTACGTGGCTGAAACTTATTAATTTTCTCAGAACCACCTCTAATTCCACCGGTTGTTAAAAAAGAAGTCATAGCAAAATTGATTGCTTTTTGAATGTCTGAAAAACTGTCTAGCGCTTTATCTGGACCTCCAAAGCAATCCACATATTGCTCATCCAATTCTTTACGAACTTCGGTTAAATATTGAGATGGAATAATACAATCTGAATCAAAAATGATAAAATAATCTCCTCTCGCTCTCTGCATTCCGAAATTTCTTGAATCTCCAGGTCCCGAATTTTCTTTAAAATAATAAGAGATATTTAATTTCCCTTGATAATTCATCACTACATCTCGACATGGAATAGAAGATCCGTCTTCGACAAGAACAATTTCAAAAGCTTCATTATAATCAGATTTTGTGAGACTTTCCAAAAGCTCATCAACTTCATCTGGACGATTATACACGGGTATAATTAAAGAAAAAATCATAGCAGAATATGCGTTATTAAAGGTGTATTTTTATTGTTTTAAAATTTTAACAAAGATATGTTATATTAACAAAAAAACCATCAACTTTTGGCTGATGGTTTTTTGTTTTATATAGTAAATACTGTTACTTGATGCTATCAATAGCAACAACTTCATTAGTATCTGCGTTGTAATCAACACCAGGAACTTCAAATCCGAATAAATTCAAGAAATCACTTCTATAACCTGCTAAATCACCAATTTCTGGTAATGTTTCAGTTGTAGCTTCCAACCACAATTTAGCCACTTTTTCTTGAACATCTTCTCGCATTTCCCAATCATCAATTCTGATTCTTCCTTTTTCATCAACAGGAACTTCAGAACCATTGTACAATCTGTCTTGGAATAAACGTTGAATTTGCTCAATACAACCTTCGTGAATTCCTTCTTCCTTCATAATTTTATACAAAAGAGAAATGTATAATGGAATTACAGGGATTGCAGAACTCGCTTGCGTTACCAATGCTTTATTTACAGAAACATAAGCTTTACCTCCGATAGATTTCAATGAATCTTCGATAGTAAATGCAGTAGCCTCTAAATGATCTTTTGCACGACCGATAGTTCCTTTTCTATAAACAGCTTCAGTTAATGCTGGCCCGATATAAGAATAAGCAACTGTTACAGCTCCTTCTGCCAATAAGTTTTCAGCTTTTAAAGCTTCCATCCACATAGCCCAGTCTTCACCTCCCATAACCGCTACAGTGTTTTCGATATCTTCTTCGTTTGCTGGAGAAATCGAAACATCTGAAACTTTTCCTGTATGGAAATCAACTGTTTTATTTGTAAAAGTTTGACCAATTGGCTTTAAAACTGAACGGTGTGTAACACCTGTATTTGGATTAGTACGAACTGGAGATGCTAAACTGTAAATTACAAGATCTACTTGCCCTAAATCCGCTTTAATTAAATCTAGAGTTTCTCTTTTAATTTCGTTTGAAAATGCATCACCATTGATACTTTTTGCATATAAACCTGCTTTATGAGCTTCTTTTTCAAATGCTGCAGAATTATACCATCCTGGTGAAGCTGTTTTCCCTTCAACTGGTGGTTTTTCAAAAAACACTCCAATTGTTGATGCACCAGAACCAAAAGCACTAGTAATTCTTGAAGCCAATCCGAAACCTGTAGAAGCACCAATAACTAAAACTTTCTTAGCACCAGCAATTTCTCCTTTAGATTTTACGTATTCGATTTGATTTTTTACATTTTGCTCAGCTCCCGTTGGGTGGGCAGTCAAACAAATAAATCCTCTCATTCTAGGTTCTATAATCATCTTGCAATATTTTTTTTTGTATTATTTCAATTTCAGTTTTAATTTTTCAAAAATAGACATTTTATCCTTAACCCTTTTCATATTAGCCTTCATATTGTCAATAAAATTTGGGTTCAATGCATTCTTCATAGCTTCTCTGTAATAGCTATACGCTATACTATATTGATTTTCATATTCTGCCATTCTTCCTAATTCACTGTTATAAGAAGAGTTATCTGCATTTTCTAAATTAGCAACCGTAAGCTTGATATGCTCTTTTGCTTCAGCATAACGTCCAATATCAATAAGCAAATAAGTGTAATTTAAATAAGGAGCTGGATATTTAGGATCGAATTTCATCGCCAATTTATAATGATAAATTCCTCTATCGTAATCGCTTAATTTATTGTAATAAATCCATCCTAAGTGATTGTGTGCTTTTCCAAAATCCGGATATTGGGACAGGATTTCTTCGAGCAATTCTTTTGCATCTGCAGAATTTCCTTCAGAAATTAATGAATCTGCTTTTATAAATTGATTTTCGTAAAAACTCAAACTTTCCATTTCTATAGTCTAATTCAATAATTGTTTTGCATGATTTAATGCTGAGTCCGAAATATTGGCTCCTGATAACATCTGCGCAATTTCTAAAATTCGGTCTTCTTGAGATAGAAGTTTCAATTCAGACAGTGTATCCTCTCCTACTGTAGATTTCGAGACCTTGAAATGAGAATCTCCTTTTGCTGCAATCTGTGGTAAATGGGTGATCGCAAATATCTGCATCGTTGCGCTCATTTCTTTCATAATCTCCCCCATTCTAATAGCAATTTCTCCCGAAACACCAGTATCAATTTCATCAAAAATTAACGTTGGCAATTTCGAATATTTTGCTAAAATTGCCTTCACAGCCAACATAATACGAGACATCTCTCCACCAGAGGCTACTTTTTTCAAAAGTCCAAAATCCGTTCCTTTATTAGCAGAAAATAAGAATTGTAGTTCGTCTTTTCCGTTTTGAAAATACGTTTCAGAAGGCTGCAATTCCATATTAAAACGAGCGTTTGGCATTCCTAAAGTTTCTAAAATAGCAACTAGCTGTGCTGATAGATTCGGAATTGCTTTTACTCTATTTTCATGTATTTTCGATGCATAATTATCCAATTCCGATGCTTTTTCTTCAATAATCTTAGTTAAAGAAGCAATTTCCTCATCCATATTATCCAATTCCAGTAAAGAGTTTCCTAAGTCTGATTGAATTTGAAGTAACTCATCTACAGAACTCACCTGATGTTTTTTCTGTAAATTATAAATCGACTGCAATTTTTGATTGATCAGCTCTAATTGCGCAGGGTCATTTAATAATTTCTCTGAGCAGTTTTCCAATTCTTTAGAAACATCATCAAACTCAATTGTTAAACTTGTAATTCTTTCAAATAAGTTTTGATATTCCGTAGAAAAAGGAGCTACTTTTTGCAATGCATTTTTAATCTCGTTTAAACTATGAAAAACACCGAATTGTTCTTCATTTGCGATAGCCAAAGATTTATCCAGAGATTCTTTGATAATCTCAACATTATTTAATTTTTCGTAATCAGCTTCTAATTCTTCTTGTTCACCAGATTTCAATTGCGCTGCAACCAATTCATTCAATAAAAAAGTATGATATTCTTGTTCCTTTCCTGCATCGCTTTGTTTTTTCAGCAATGCATTCAACTTTGATTTATCTGATTTATAAGATTTCAGCAGTTTTTGATATTCAGCAATTATATCTGTATTATTTGCAATGGCATCAATAATTTTAAACTGAACATTTTCATCTGATAATTCTTGAGTTTGCTGTTGCGAATGAATATCAATCAAATACAAACTCAAATCTTGCAGTTCTTGAAGATTTACCGGACTATCGTTTACAAAAGCGCGAGATTTCCCAGAAGGCAAGATTTCTCTTCTAATAATTGTTTCATCTTCATAATCCAAGTCATTTGCTTCAAAAAACTCTTTTAAATTATATTTACCAATTTCAAACTGCGCTTCAATAACGCATTTTTCTTCCTTATTTTTCAACGAAGTAAGGTCTGCTCTTTTACCCAAAACAAGACCAATAGCTCCTAAAATAATTGATTTACCCGCACCTGTCTCTCCTGTAATTATAGAAAAACCTTTAGAAAAATCTATGGCTAGTTTTTCGATAAGAGCATAATTTTTAATTGACAACGATGTAATCATAGGGCAGTTTTGTAAATATGAAAGTTAAAAGTTAGCGAAGATAAAAAATGAAAACGAGATTAATATTTAATCTGAGACCATTTAGTAGAGTTTAACGGAGAAACTTTATTTAAAACATCGGTTAAATCGGTAATGGGAATACTTGGTCCACCTGAAAAAATAGAGACAATTTCATCTGATTTTGCATCGAAGAAAACTCTCGTAATAAAAGCATTTGGCTTAACTGAATTCAATTTTCCGATAAGTAATATTGCATTTTTTATTTTCTCTTTCGAAGATTTAATATCCAATGTCATCGCGTCTAAACCCGTATGATATGCATAACTTGTTTGACGCAAATCACTATATGTTGGCGCAATCATATCATTTATCAAATAATAACGATTCTGAAGTCCATCAGATTGATTCCAACCTTTAAAACCACCTTGTTGGGCAACATTGGCAATGTTCTGTGCCGTTTGAAGATAAGGATTCCCAGCTCCCATTTGAAAAGTATCAGCATCCATTCCTAAAATCACATAACAATAAAACGAGATGACAGAAACTAAATTTGATTCGTAAGTACTCGGATTAAAAAGTAATGGCTCATACTCTGTGTATCGGAAATTAAAATCTTTGTCGTTGTAATTTAAAACAGGTGAAGAATATGTGGAATTAAAAATCAATCTTGACGACTGAACTTGGATTGTTCCCGTAAATTGATCTGAACTGTTAGACGATAAAGTAATATACATCGAACAGTTTATTCTTTCGTTTTGTTTTAAAACCGATCCCGTCCAATCAGTTTTGTTTATAAATTCAGCTAAAGAAGTCTGAAGCGTTTTAAAAACCTGATTATTGGGATTTGTTAGACGTTCTGTATTAATAGTTACTGTACAATTTAGCTGTTGCGCTTGCACAAAACCAAAGCTTAAAAATACCAATAGCGTAACTATCTTATTCATAACGTCTAAATATTTAATTTTACAAACACAAGTGGGCTTCCCAATTATGCTTTTGGCGTATATTTTAAATTTTATGATTTTAAAAAATGCAGAATAACTTTATTCAAAATATCAGCCGCAACAGATTCTTTTGATTTTAATTCCATTGGTTCGATTTCAAAATTTTTATCAATAAACGTTACTTTATTGGTTTCTTTTTTAAAACCTGCACCTTTATCTTGTAAGGAATTTAAAACAATCAAATCTAAGTTTTTTTTCTGAATTTTCAGCTTAGCATTTTCAATTTCATTTTCAGTTTCTAATGCAAACCCGATTAAAAACTGCTTCTTTTTGATAGCTCCCATAGAAGACAATATATCTTTTGTCTTCTCCAATTCTATCGAAAACTCGTCTGTATTCTTCTTAATCTTTTGATTAGCAACAAATTTAGGCCTATAATCTGCAACAGCGGCAGCAGCAATCGCCACATCTACTTCATTAAAATGCAAATGGCAAGCATCATACATTTCTTGAGCTGAAACAACATCTACCACTTTTATCAGACTGTTTTTAGCTTTTAAATGGGTTGGACCAGCAATAAGAAACACTTCTGCACCTAGACTCGCCGCTTCATTAGCGATATCAAACCCCATTTTTCCTGAAGAATGATTTCCAATAAAACGTACAGGATCTATTGCTTCGTATGTTGGACCTGCGGTTACTAGTATTTTTTTACCTTTTAAAGGTAGTTTGCTTTCTAAATCAGCCTCTAAAAAAGTGACGATATTCTCTGGTTCAGCCATTCGTCCTTCGCCAGACAAACCGCTTGCTAATTCTCCGCTTTCAGCAGGAATCATAGTATTTCCAAACTGTTTTAGCGCAGCAAAGCTTGATAAAGTTGAAGGATGTTTGTACATATCCAAGTCCATTGCTGGTGCAAAATAAACTGGACATTTTGCCGACAAATAAGTAGCAATTAAAAGATTATCACAGTTTCCTGTTGCCATTTTAGACAATGTATTTGCAGTAGCAGGCGCAACCAGCATTAAATCGGCCCAAAGACCCAATTCAACGTGATTGTTCCAAACCGCATCTTCACTGTCTTGATTAAAGAAACTTGAATGTACTGGATTCTTTGATAATGTAGATAATGTAAGTGGAGTTACAAAATCCTTAGAAGCAGGTGTCATGATCACTTGGACATGTGCACCTGCTTTTATAAAAAGTCGTACTAAAGTGGCTGTTTTATACGCTGCGATTCCACCAGAAACTCCTAGTAAAATCTTTTTCCCGTTTAAAACTGACATTGTACTATTATTTGTTTGAACTTCTGTGGTAAGTTTTACCGTCTAACCATTCTTGAACAGCTAAAGCGTGTGGTTTTGGTAATTTTTCGTAAAATTTAGAAACTTCAATTTGTTCTTTATTTTCAAAAACTTCTTCTAGACTATCATTGTAAGTAGCAAACTCTTCTAATTTTTCAGTCAATTCTTTTTTAATCTCTGAATTAATTTGATTTGCTCTTTTAGCCATAATGGTAATTGCCTCATACACATTTCCTGTTGGCTCTTCAATAACTGTTTTATTGTAAGTTATTGTGTTTACAGGAGCATTCGTCTTTTTTAAATCCATGACTTTATTTTATTTAGTAAATTTTTGTAAATCTGTTTCAACTCTGGCATTCATTTCTTCTGCCTGTTTTTTATATTTTGTATCGCTTTTAAACTTTAACAAATTAGCATAAGCTGTTTGCGCAACATGTAAACGTTCTTCCATTTTTGAAGGAATACTATTAATTGCCAACTGATATGCTGAATCGTATTTATAAAACAATGCATCTTCTTTAAAAGGTGTACCAGGAAAATCAGCAATAAAGTTATCAAAAGCGATTAAAGCCGATTTGTAATCTGAAATTGTATTGTATCCTTTCGCGTTTTCGAATGCTTTTTTCTCTAATTTACCATTTAACTTCTGCACAGCCTCATTTGCTTGAGGAATATATTCAGAGTTTGGATAATTATCAATAAATGTTTGTAGTTTTTCTAATGCCTTTACAGTATCTGCTTGATCTAAGCTATATACTGGCGACAATTTAGAATAACTGTAAGCTCCCAAAAAAGCAGCTTCCTGTACTTTTTCACTTCGTGGATAACCCGAAACAAATGCTTCAAACTGATAACCAGCTAAATAATATTGTTTCGTTTTATAGTAAGACTGCGAAAACATGTAAAACAGCTTTTCTGCCTGAGGTTTTCCTCTGTAAGAAGTGGCCAATTGTTCAAAAAGACGAATCGCTTTTGTATACTTACCGGCATCATACATTTTTGTTGCCATTTCAAATTTTGCTGCAACATCTTCATTTTTCAACGCTTTTTGATATTCTCCACAAGAATAAAAAAGAGTTACAACAATTAAAAGCAATAGTGTTTTTTTCATTTTCTTACTGTTATTACAATCTCTCAGACAATTATGCCAAAGTGAAATCGCACCGAAGTTTCGGTGGCAAATTTAGTTATTAATTTAGCTACTGCAAAATAATTTTTTAGTATCTTAAAATACTAACACTTTAACAATTATTTAATGCTGTTTTTTACAAAGTCATTTAGTCTTGTTGCAAGCGATTCGTCAACAGAAACTAGCGGAAGACGAACCGTGTTTTCAGCAATTCCAAGGGCTTGGAAGATTTGTTTGATTCCGGCTGGATTTCCCTGCTCAAAAATCATATCAATACTGTCTGATAAAAAATAGTGCGTTTTAAAAGCATCAACTGCTTTTTTATTCAATCCTAAACGAATCATTTCCGAAAATTCTTTAGGAAAACCTTGTCCAATTACAGAAATAACTCCTGCTCCACCCGCTAAAACGATTGGCAATGCCAACATATCGTCTCCAGAGATCACTAAGAAATCTTTTGGAGCATTTTTAATAATCTGCATAGCTTGAGCCATATCTCCAGCAGCTTCTTTAATCGCTACAACATTTTTAAAATCGTTAGCCAAACGCACCACAGTTGAAGGAAGCATATTGCTTGAAGTTCTTCCTGGAACATTATATAGGATTACAGGAACTGGAGAAGCTTCAGCAATTGCTTTAAAATGCTGATAAATTCCTTCTTGAGTAGGTTTATTATAATATGGAGAAACAGATAATATTGCTTCAAAAGCAGTAAAATCTCTTGTTTTTAACTCTTCAACAATCTGCATAGTATTATTACCTCCAACTCCTAACACTAGAGGCAATCTTCCTTTATTTACATCGATTACAGTCTTTATAACCAACTCTTTCTCATCTGCTGTAAGGGTTGCATTTTCTGCTGTTGTTCCCATTACAACCAAATACTCCACTCCACCATCTATAGAGAAGTTTACAATTCGCTGTAAAGCCTCGATGTCAACTGAAAAATCTTTTTTAAATGGTGTTACAAGCGCAACGCCAGTTCCTATTAATGATTGCATATTATTAATTAATTTATTTTATATTTTTTAAATACCTAAACAATTCTGAAATGAATAGTTTATAGTTTCCTAATTCTGTACTAATCATAAAGCGATTCAATCTTTGATCTACAGTAGAAAATCCTACTTTAAATTTAGCTTTTGACTTGCTTGTGATCAATTTTAAAATGACATTTTCAACATCATAATAACTTAGCAAAAGATCAAATTCTGAATTTACAAATTCACTCAAGAAACCTTCTGTAATTTCCCCGTTCCAATTGATGTGTTTTTTAGCAAAAGTTGGACGAGAATAGGTTTCTTTTTCCTTGAATTTTTCTCTGTATGCAAGAACTTTTATGTTTTCTAAAGCAATTCCGTGGAGCGCTAACTCCTTTATTAATGCTTCTGAATGTTCAAAATTGCTCTCATCTATCAATAAACCAATCGTTTGAATCTTTTTAGCAAATACTTCGCTTTTTTTATTATTTAAATTAACATTTAATGATTTTTTTACAAAAAACTCCTTTATATAATTCAAAAACATAGTACTTTTACCAGATTACAAAATTAATTATTTAAGTTGCATTTAAAATGGTAAAACTAAAAAAGTATAACGGATTTTTAAAACTTTTTGTTATATTCTTAACACTTTTTTCAATCTCTTCTTGTAGTAAGAACAACTACAATTTAACAAAAATTGAAGGAAAACAACTTCCAGTTAACGAAAAAGCTGCGGAAACTCCTGAAATTGAAAATTTTATTAAGCCTTATCGCGATCACATTAACAAAGATTTGGACAATGTATTGGCTTATTGTCCTGAAACTCTTGACAAAAGTACAGGCAAATGGCAAACCGGCATTGGAAGTTTAATGGCTGATGTTTGCGTACTAAGAGGAAACATTGTTTTTAACGCTCGCGAAAAGAAAGATATTGATTTATGTCTTTTAAACCATGGCGGTATTCGTGCTATTCTTCCAAAAGGAAATGTTACAACAAGATCTGCCTTTGAAATTATGCCTTTTGAAAATAGCTTGGTTGTTATGGCTCTAAAAGGTGAGCAAATCTCAGAAATTGCTGCTTATATTATTAAGGAGAAAAAACCTCAACCATTGTCTGGAATGACTTTTACAATTACAAAAGACAATAAAGCAAAAAACATTATGGTGCAAGGCAAACCGCTTGATCTAAACAAAACGTACTATGTTGCCACAAACGATTACTTGGCAAATGGTGGAGACAGCATGACTTTCTTTGCAAAAAGCACTCAGAAGTTTGACTTAAACTACAAACTTAGAGATGTACTGATTGATTATTTTAAAGAAGTAGACACTGTTGTGGCTCCTAAAAATATCAGAATCACAGAGGAATAAAAATTATAAAAAACAAGCAAAGCATTTCTGCAAAAAATATACAAAATGAAAAGAAGAGAGTTTATCGAAAAAACAGCTGCGAGTACTGCCCTATTAAGTTTAGGATTGTCTCTGAGCAGTTTTGAAAGTAACGATATTAAGCATTTAACGATTCTACATACTAACGATGTGCACAGCCACATTGATCCTTTTCCTGCTGATGATCCGCGTAATCCTAACAAAGGTGGCGTTTCTCGTCGCGCAACATTGATTGAAACTATCCGTAGAGAAAACCCGAATGTCCTTTTATTGGATGCAGGGGATATTTTTCAGGGAACGCCATATTTCAATTATTATGGAGGAGAATTGGAATTCAAATTGATGAGCATGATGAAATACGATGCTTCTACAATTGGAAATCATGATTTCGACAATGGTCTTGACGGATTGTATGCACAGCTTCCGCACGCCACTTTCGATTTTATCAACTCTAACTATGATTTTAAAAACACAGTTATGGACGGTCATGTGAAACCGTACAAAATCTTTAATAAAAACGGAATTAAAGTTGGTGTTTTTGGAGTTGGAATTGAGTTGCAAGGTTTAGTTGATAAAAAACTATACTTAGAAACGGTTTACAATAATCCGGTTGAAGTTGCTCAAGACATGACACAGCTTTTGAAAAAACAAGAAAAATGCGATTTAGTAATTTGCCTTTCGCATTTAGGTTATAAATACAAAGATGAACCAACAAAAATTAGTGATTTGACTTTTGCGGAGCAAACGCAGGATATTGACTTAATTATTGGAGGCCATACACATACTTTCTTGGACAAACCAACAGTGGTGAAGAACAAAGCTGGTAAAGATGTGCTAGTAAATCAAGTTGGATGTTACGGAATTAATTTAGGCCGCATCGATTTCTATTTCGATAAAGACAAGGCACATACCAACCAAAGCACAACTATTGTTGTATAACCTTTTTTTGAATTCTAGCTTTTTCTAAAAAGTATTCTACCATAAAGAAATAAGCTAGAATTTGAGTTGTATCTCGTATTAAAACTAGAACAATCGAATACGAGAAATATTCATTAAAAATATAAAAGATATCAGAGAAAATATAGCTTATTGCCATGAGTGACATGAGCAATGCTACATGCGTTCCTTTTGTGATGTAGCTTACAAAACAGAAATAACTTAGTATACTCAAAATTATTCCGTATACGGTGTAAAGCACTATAAATTTTCTCATGCTGTCTAGCTGAAGACTCAAAACAGAGATTAACAAATAGACAATAAAAACCACTACAATAGAAATAGGCAGAATATCGCGTCTGGTTAATCTGATTCTATCATGTTCCCGAATAAATATGATCACGATTAAACTATAGACAATCAGGAAACTGAAAACTCCTCCTATTTCGGAGCTTTCAACATCCATTAAATCATAAACTTGTCCGACAAAACAGAAGAAAAAAATTAAGCCTTCTGTTTTTCTGATTTCGAACTCACTACTAATTAAGTAATAAATAAAAATAGCCGGGAGAACAATCGCCTTTGCATAAGTCGCAAAAACATCTTGTTCTGTGCAATCAAAAATGATGGTACACAACAAGGCAAAAAAGAACAAAATTAATGATGGTTTATTAGGCTTCATTTAATTTGTTTATAAAATCCTCTTCAGATAATATAGTGATGTTTAGCTTAGTTGCTTTTTCTAGTTTTGCTGGCCCCATATTATCTCCCGCTACTACAAAATCTGTTTTTGCAGAAATTGAGCTTCCTACTTTTCCTCCGTTATCTTCAATGGCTTTCTTTAATTCGTCTCTAGAAAATTGACTAAAGACGCCAGAAACCACAAAAGTTTTTCCAACAAATTTATCAGTAGCATTTGGGTTTATTTTCTCTTCAATTTCAAATTGAATTCCATAACTTTTTAAACGTTCAATAATTTTTCTGTTCTCTTCATTGTCGAAGAATTCAATAACACTTTTGGCAATTCTTTCTCCAATTTCATCAACCAAAACCAAATCCATTAAAGAGGCTTGAGCCAAAGCATCTATATTTTTATAATGTTTTGCCAATTTTTTGGCAACGGTTTCTCCAACAAAACGAATTCCTAATGCAAACAATACGCTTTCAAACGGAATCTCTTTTGATTTCTGAACGCCATTAACTAAGTTTTCAGCAGATTTTTGAGCCATTCTTTCTAAATGCAGAATGTCTTCTACTTTCAATTCATACAAATCGGCATAATTATGCACTAAATCATTTTTGAAAAGCAGCGCCACTGTTTCCCCTCCAAGCCCCTCAATATCCATTGCTTTTCTCGAAATATAATGCTGTACTCTACCAATAATTTGCGGAGGACATCCATAAAAATTAGGGCAGTAATGATTGGCTTCTCCAACATTTCGCACCAATTCGGTATGACACTCTGGACAATAAGCAATATAATTTGTTTTTTCTGAATTTTCTGGACGCTTGTCTAAATCTACTGCGATGATCTTTGGGATAATCTCTCCTCCTTTTTCAACAAAAACAGTATCGTTTATTCTGATATCTAATTTTTCAATTTGATCAGCATTATGAAGAGAAGCTCTTTTTACAATAGTTCCTGCCAACTGTACAGGTTCTAAATTGGCAACAGGAGTTATCGCTCCCGTTCTTCCAACTTGATATGAAATTGATTTTAGTACAGTTGAAACTTGTTCTGCTTTAAACTTATATGCAATTGCCCAACGAGGCGATTTTGCCGTATAACCTAATTCTTCCTGATGCTGAATGCTGTTTACTTTTACAACAACTCCATCGGTTTCATAAGGCAAGTTATGACGGTGTAAATCCCAATAATCAATAAAATCGAAAACTTCACTCATGCTATTGGCTAATTTTGCTTCTTTCGGAACTTTGAATCCCCAGCTTCTTGCCGATTCTAAACCTTCGTATTGTGTTTTAAAAGGCAGATTGTTTCCTGTTACAAAATATAGCAGACACTCCAACGGACGTTTGGCAACCTCAGCACTGTCTTGCAATTTTAAACTTCCCGATGCGGTATTTCTAGGGTTTGAATAAGGCGTTTCACCAATTTCTATTAGTTCCTGATTCATTTTTTCAAAACCAGCAAACGGAAGAATTATTTCGCCGCGAATATCAAACTTATCAGGATAATCTCCTTTTAAATGTAAAGGAACCGATTTTATAGTTTTTATGTTGCTCGTAACCTCATCTCCTTGAAAACCATCTCCTCGCGTTAAGGCTTGGACTAGCTTCCCGTTTTCGTACGTAATACTTATTGATGCACCATCGTATTTTAATTCGCACGTATATTGCAGGTTTACATTTCCTAAAACCTTCTGAATACGGTTTTCCCAATCTAAAAGATCTTCCTTAGAATAGGAATTATCCAAAGAATACATTCTGTATTGGTGCGCAATTGTTTTGAAGTTTTTGGTAACGGTTCCTCCTACTCGCTGAGTTGGCGAGTTTTCGTCAAAAAACTCAGGATTTTTGTTTTCAAGATCTTGAAGCTCTTTTAGCTTGATATCAAAATCATAATCTGAAATTGTAGCATTGTCTAACACATAATAATTATAGTTGTGCTGATTAAGTTCATTTCGTAATGCTTGAATGGTCTCTTGAATGCTCATAAAATAGTAAAATATTGCAGATTATAATAATGAAAAACTGAATATCAAAATTAGAATTTATTTTTGTTCCAATGCAGAAAAAATTAAAGTTTTAAAAAATCAAAAATCAGACTGCAAAGTCATGCAGCCTGATTTTCTCCTTGTCCATTATTCTTAAAAAAGAATTAAAAAAACCAACTTCCAAATGGTTTCGACGTTTTATATTTTAAACTGAAAATCAATACTTTACAGTGCAAATATAAAATTATTTTTGAATAATGATAAAATCAGAACGTCTATTTAGCAGATGCTCTTCTTCAGAACATTTTACACCATTTTTACATCTATTAATTAATCGCGTTTCTCCGTACCCAATTGCACTCTCAATTCTAGAAGCATCTATACCTTGAGAAAGAATATAATCTCGAGTTGATTTTGCTCTATTATCTGATAGTTTGAGGTTGTACGAATCTTTTCCGCGTGAATCTGTATGCGATTCAATTTTGATTTTAATTTTTGGAAATTTCTGCATAATAAAAACAACTTTAGACAATTCTTCAATAGCTTTTGGTGTAATATCATACTTATCATAATCAAAATAAATCGGGTTTACATCGACTTTCTCGACTCCTTGTTTTTTAACTACCAAATCATCATAATTGCTTAATTCAAAATTTACATCTTTTATTTCGCCACCATTTATGTCCGTTGTTTCGACCGTTTTGTCGTCACTACTGTAATTCGGTTTTGCGGCAATCATCTTCACTGTTTTATTGCAAGGAACTTCAATAGCATATTTCCCGTCGAAATTTGTTTTAGTTTCTCCTAAAATTTCACTAAAAGAGTTATACGCCATTATGGTCACGTCGGTCAAAGGTTTTTTCGTTTTATGATCGATTGCCATTCCAGAAATGCTTTGGTTACAGACTGGTTTTCCTTTTACAAAAGAATAAATATCATCATCACCTTTTCCTCCAGCTCTGTTTGAAGAAAAATAGCCGTAAACATCTGTCTTATCAATTATAAAAGAGAAATCGTCTTTGTTACTATTGATTGGCGCTCCAAGATTTCTTGGTGTAGAAAAAGTTCCATCTGGCAAAAGTTTGCTTTCGTAAACATCTAAATCTCCCCAACCGTAATGTCCATCAGAAGAAAAGTATAAAACTCCATTTTGGTAAAACGGAAACACTTCGTTACCAATGGTATTAATATTTGGTCCTAGATTTTGTGGAGAACTCATCGTTCCGTCTCCTGCAATTTTCACCATGTACAAATCTGTTTCACCTTGACCTCCTGGCATGTCCGAAGCAAAGAAAAGCAATTGTCCGTCTTCGCTTAATGATGGATGCCCAACAGAGTAATCATCGCTATCAAAAAATACTTTCTGTGGATTTTCTAATTTGTTATTGACAATCGATCCCTTAACAATCTGAAAGTTATTAACTTTTGCATCATCAATAACCAATTTATTTTTTTTTACGATATTAGTCGAATAATAAATTGTCTGTCCTTGACTATCAAAACTAGCCGTTGCTTCATGATATTTTGTCATTACATTAGGAAGAAAAACGGTTTCATTGAACAAACTGCCGTCTGCTGGATTTCTTTCTGCGATGTACAGATTAAGAAAAGGCTGATTGTTCCAAGTATACAATTTTTCACTAAACTTCGTTGTATCACGAGCTGATGTAAATACCACATTGTCTTTAAAAAATGTAGCTCCAAAATCTGATTTACTGGTATTGATATCTAAATTTTTAATGGTGTAAAGAGGCTTTGCTTTTGCAACGCTGTCCATATATTTCTTTTGGGCGACATATCGGTTAATTTCTGCCTTATCACCTTTTTTATCTAGATACTCTTTAGTGATTTTATCTGCGTCATCATAATCCATAACGGCTTTCATGGATTGAATGTAACGCAGATAGTAAATATCCGTAAGGTTGTTTCCTTGAACTTCATACAGCTTTTTGTACCATTTTAGTGCATTTCTAGAATCAGAAATAAAATAGTACGAATCTGCTGCATTTTTCAAAGTCTGAGCTGATGGATCTTTTATGTTTTGCAAAATTTCTTCGTAAGCTTTTGAAGCATCTGCATAAGAAAAGTTTCGAAACAACGCATCGGCTTTCTTTAGATTAGTTTTTTGAGCGAAACTAAACGTAACGCTCAAAATTAAACATAGGATATATAGCTTTCTCATAAGTTTTGGTTTTAGAAGAATCGAGGAGATTTAATTTTGCTTTGGTTTTTCACAAATTGATAACGAAGGATAAATTCGTGAGAACCATCGTTGTATTTATTCAATTCGCTTACAGTGTAATCAAATGCGTATCCAAGAAAGAAACTTGGTGAAATTTGAAAACCTGCCAATATACTTATCGAATCATCTGTTCGATATGCTCCTCCTATAACAAACTTTTCCTGAATCATGAAATTTGCCGATATATCAGCAGTAATTGGTGCACCACTTACTGCCTTTACTAAAAATGCTGGTTTAAACTTCAAATTCGGATTCAAATCGAAAACGTAACCTCCCATTAAATAGTAATGCATACGATCATAATCTATGGATTCACGAACATCATCATAATAATCATTCTGAATAAAGCTCGGAACAGATAGCCCTACGTAAAATTTTTCGGTATAGTAATAAATACCTGCTCCTACTGCTAATTTCATTTGATTATTGATATTCTGATTCAACAAAACATCGTCATCATCGTAGTATCTTCCTTTAGACCAATCAATGTTTAACATCCTTGTACCTGCTTTTACCCCAAAAGCTAATCTTTGTTCGTAGCCTAGAGCTATTGAATAAGAGAAGTTTCCATCAAGGTACAATTCATTTGAAGGTCCGATTTTGTCATTTACAACGCTTAAACCTAATCCCAGTTTTTCATTTCTAAGAGGAGAATGAATAGAGAAAGATTGTGTTTCTGGAGCGCCAGGCATGCCGACCCATTGAGAACGATATAAAAGTGCTGCCTCTATGGTTCCGGTAGATCCAGCATACGCTGGATTTACCGCCATAGTATTATACATATACTGCGTATATTCGGGATCTTGTTGTGCCGAAGCACAAACCGTGATTAAAGAACATATTAAAATAAAATACGTTTCTAATGATTTTATATATAGTTTCATAACGATACTTATTTAGTTTAATTAATTAGATTAATAGAAGTGGATTATCTCATAATAGACAACCAGCCTTTTTTAACCGTTCCATCTCCAATGGTTATCACATAAAAATAAGTACCTGTTGGCAGCATATCTCCTCTATTAACAACTCCGGATACATTTGCTGTTCCGTTCCAATCATTTTCATAATGTGCTTTACTATACACTAATGCTCCATATCTGTTAAACACTCTCAACTCGTTGTTTGGATACGACTCAATACAGTCTATTCTGAACAAGTCGTTTTTACCATCATTATTTGGAGTAAACTCATTGTAAACAGTTAAACAGATTGGCACTAATGTCACTGAAGCTGAATTGTTTGATGCATCAACATCTAAAGGAGTAGAAATTTCTACCGCTGCTACAGCTGTGTAGTTACCGTTTGGCAACACTTCTGCTACAACTGTCAATACTACGCTCTGACCCGCATTTAATGTTGGTATTGTCCAAACCTGTGTTGCTGGATCGTATGTTCCTGCTGTTGCTGAAGAACTTACTAACTGTAAACCGCTTGGAAGTAAATCACTAACAATCGTATTTATGAAATCGCCTTCACCTACATTGTTTACGGTAATGGTAAACGTTACTTGATCTCCAAAATTCGGTGTTGGATTGTCTACAGTATGTGTAATCGTTAAATCTGAACAACTTGTAACACTAACATCTAATGTTTTAATTGTTCTTTCGTCACAATTATTTACATAAGCTACCGTTACTTTTCCTGGACCAATATCTGACCAAGAAACTGTTACTGAACCGTCGTTTGTACCTCCACCAGAAACAATTGTACCTCCGTTAATCGTCCAAACATAATTAGATTTACCATTTGCAATTGAATACGTTACACCTTTGAATACACATGGCGTATCATCTGTTGATGCAATTTGAACTGCCGCATCGTTTTCGAACGCAATTGTAATACCTAATCTTGGTCCGTTATCACAACCATTAAACGTATTGGCCAATGACCCTGCATAGTAAGTTGTTGCGGTAAGCGGAGTATTGTTTGCTAATGGTGTTCCGCCAGTTGCAGATGCATACCAAACAACATTTGTTTCATTTACCAAAATATTAGCCAATGTTGGCAAAGCAGATAAACAGAATGTCTGTGTAGTTCTTGGCGTTGTAATTACACTTGGTGAATTTACATTTACCACAACTGCTAATCTATTTGGATTCTCGCAGCCAATAACACTTGAAACTGCACCATAATAAGTACCTGTTGTAAGCGCTGTTGTTGGCGGAATTGCTGTTCCTCCTGTAGCTGTACTGTACCAAACAACATTTGCTTCGTTTACTTGAATATTAGCCACTGTTGGCGAATTTAAAGTACAGAAGTTTTGAGTTGTGTTAGCTGTAGTAGGAGTTGCACTAGGGTTAACCACTGTAACCGTTACCTGCAAACGAGTTGAGCTTTCACATCCAGATGGATCAACTATATTTCCGAAATAAATTCCAGAAACAAGTGGTGTTCCTGCTGCTATTGCTGTTCCTCCTGTTGCTGCTGTATACCATGTTACATTGCTTTGGTTAACTTGAATGCTTTCAACAGTTGGCGCACTTGCAGAGCAGAAAGTTTGTGCCGCATTGTTTGTTGTTGGATTTATTGTATTACCAACTGTTACAGCCACTTGTAATCTTACACTACTTTCGCATCCTGTTGCTGGATCTTTAATTGCTCCAAAGTAAGTTGTTGTTGTCAAAGCAGCTGTCGGAGCCAATGCAGTTCCTCCTGTTTGAGTTGTATACCAAACTACATTGCTTTCATTCACTTGAATATTAGCAACAGTTGGATTTGTTCCTGTACAGAAAGTCTGTGTTGTAGCATTCGTTGTTGGCGTTACTGGATCTGTTACATTAATAACTACCTCAGCTCTATCTGCGCTTTCACATCCTGTTGCTGGGTCTTTGATAGCTGCATAGTATGTACCGCTAGTTAAAGCTGTTGTTGATGCAATCAATGTTCCGCCTGTTATAGTTGTGTACCAAACAATATTTGCTTCATTAAACTGAACGCTTGCAAAAGTAGGCGCATTTACCAAACAGAAGTTTTGTGTTCCTGCTGTTACCAAAGTTGGAGTTCCAGGATCGTTTACAATTACATCAACTGTTAATCTATCAGCACTTTCGCAACCTGTCGTTGGGTCTGAAATTGCTGCAAAATACTGTCCGCTTGTTAAAGCTGTTGCAGAAGCAATTACATTTCCTCCTGTTGCTTCATCGTACCAAACCAAATTAGCTGGATTAGTCTGAATACTTGCAAATGTTGGAAGGTTTGCTTTACAGAAATTTTGCGTTCCCGCTGTTACCAGAGTCGGAGTTCCCGGATCGTTTACAATTACATCAACTGTTAATCTGTCAGCGCTTTCACAACCTGTTGTTGGGTCTGAAATTGCTGCAAAATACTGTCCGCTTGTTAGAGCTGTTGTCGGAGCTATTACTGTTCCGCCTGTCGCAGCTGTGTACCAAACCACATTAGCTGGATTAGTCTGAATGCTTGCAAATGTTGGAAGATCTTCTTTACAGAAAGTTTGCGTTCCTGCTGTTACTAAAGTCGGTGTTCCCGGATCGTTTACAATTACATCAACTGTTAATCTATCAGCGCTTTCGCAACCTGTAGTTGGCTCTGAAATTGCTGCGAAATACTGTCCTGTTGTTAAAACTGTTGTCGGAGCTATTACTGTTCCGCCTGTCGCAGCTGTATACCAAACAATATTGGTTTCATTGGTCTGAATGCTTGCAAATGTTGGAAGATCATCTTTACAGAAAGTTTGTGTTCCTGCTGTTACCAAAGTTGGAGTTCCAGGATCATTTACAATAACATCAACTGTTAATCTGTCAGCGCTTTCGCAACCTGTTGTTGGGTCTGAAATTGCTGCAAAATACTGTCCGCTTGTTAAAGCTGCTGTTGCTGCAATTACATTTCCTCCTATTGCTGCATCGTACCAAACCACATTAGCTGGATTTGCCTGAATGCTTGCAAATGTTGGAAGATCTTCTTTACAGAAAGTTTGTGTTCCTGCTGTTACCAGAGTCGGAGTTCCCGGATCGTTTACAATTACATCAACTATTAATCTGTCAGCGCTTTCGCAACCTGTTGTTGGGTCTGAAATTGCTGCAAAATACTGTCCGCTTGTTAGAGCTGTTGTCGGAGCTATTACTGTTCCGCCTGTCGCAGCTGTGTACCAAACCACATTAGCTGGATTAGTCTGAATGCTTGCAAATGTTGGAAGATCTTCTTTACAGAAAGTTTGCGTTCCTGCTGTTACTAAAGTCGGTGTTCCCAGATCGTTTACAATTACATCAACTGTTAATCTATCAGCGCTTTCGCAACCTGTAGTTGGCTCTGAAATTGCTGCGAAATACTGTCCTGTTGTTAAAACTGTTGTCGGAGCTATTACTGTTCCGCCTGTCGCAGCTGTATACCAAACAATATTGGTTTCATTGGTCTGAATGCTTGCAAATGTTGGAAGATCATCTTTACAGAAAGTTTGTGTTCCTACTGTTACCAAAGTTGGAGTTCCAGGATCGTTTACAATAACATCAACTGTTAATCTGTCAGCGCTTTCGCAACCTGTTGTTGGGTCTGAAATTGCTGCAAAATACTGTCCGCTTGTTAAAGCTGCTGTTGCTGCAATTACATTTCCTCCTATTGCTGCATCGTACCAAACCACATTAGCTGGATTTGCCTGAATGCTTGCAAATGTTGGAAGATCTTCTTTACAGAAAGTCTGTGTTCCTGCTGTTACCAGAGTCGGAGTTCCCGGATCGTTTACAATTACATCAACTATTAATCTGTCAGCGCTTTCGCAACCTGTTGTTGGGTCTGAAATTGCTGCAAAATACTGTCCGCTTGTTAAAGCTGTTGTTGATGCAATTAGATTTCCTCCCGTTGCCACATCGTACCAAACCACATTAGCTGGATTTGTTTGAATGCTTGCAAATGTTGGAAGATCTTCTTTACAGAAAGTCTGTGTTCCTGCTGTTACCAAAGTCGGAGTTCCAGGATCGCTTACAATTACATCAACTGGCAATCTTGTAGCGCTTTCACAACCTGTAGTTGGGTCTGAAATTGCTGCAAAATACTGTCCTGTTGTTAAAGCTGTAGTCTGAGCTATTACATTTCCTGCTGTTGCTGCATCGTACCAAACAACAGTAGCTGGATTAGTCTGAATGCTTGCAAATGTAGGAAGATCTTCTTTACAGAAGTTTTGTGTTCCTGCTGTTACCAAAGTCGGAGTACCAGGATCATTTACATTTACTGTTACTTCCAATCTTACTGAACTTTCACAGCTTGTAAGTGCATCTGTAGCCGCTCCATAGTAAATTCTACTTACTAACGGAGTCGTTGAAGCAATTACATTTCCTCCTACTGCCGCATCATACCAAATTACATTGCTTTCGTTTACTTGAATGTTAGCAACTGTTGGCGCAGCAGATAAACAGAAATTTTGAGTACTGTCTGTTGTGGTTGGCGTATTTGGATCGCTAACAATAATTACCGCATCTTGTAATGTTCCTGCTAAATTCTCGCAAGTATTAGTGCTCGAAACAGCAACATAATATGTTTTCGGACTTACTGCTTTTGTTAAACCTGTAGCGGTTAAAACACCTGCAGCATCTATTGCATACGTTACTCCTGCTATTACAGCTCCGTTTGTAATTGGCTGTGTTCTATTAGCATCTAAGTACCAAGTAAATACTGGACTTGTCAATGCTGGTGCGGTCGGAGTTAATGATGCTGGTGTACCAGGGCAAACCGTAACATCATCTACTAAAATATCATTTACTGCTGAAGGAGGTAAAATCGTGAATGTGATTTGTTTTCTATCTGCTGCTGCAGTTTCACACAATTCATCAGAACTTACTCCAACATAATATGTATAAGTTCCCGGAGCCAATCCAGTTACAACTAACTGACTTGCTGTTTCACCTGCAACTAACTGACTTGTTGCTCCGTCAAAACGATACCAGTGATAAACAGGATTTGTTAAAACTGGTGTTCCGCTTAAAGTTGTTGCCAAAGTTACAGTTCCTGAAGCTGAACAAACTGAAGTTGCAGTCCCTCCGTTTAACGTAATATCTGTTAAAGCATTTACTGGAGCAGAAGCTTTTACTTCAACAGTCACTTCTCCTCTTGCATAATCTTGACAGCCATAACGTACTGGCTGTACATAATATTTATAAGTACCTGCTGTGAGGTCTGCTGGAACGGTAAAAGTTGTTCCGCTTCCTACTTGATTTCCTCCAGTTTCGGCATCGTACCAGAAATAGGTTGAACAAGCTACTTCAGGTATTTGGAGTTCTATTTCGGTTCCCGGACAGACCGTAATTTTATTCTGCGGATTGGCTCCAATTACCGTTGTATTAGCGGTTCTTTCTACAGTATGAACTCTTAAGAAATCTAATACTCCTGCAACACCTCCTAAACGAATTCTAACTCTATCGTAAATTTCTGTTGGAGAAGACACCAATACCATTGCCAAAGAATTTCCTGGCAATAATTTTAGACTTAACAATTGACTCGTATTTTGGATTGGAGCACCAACTGCCACATTTCCTAAATAACGCTGAATTGAAAATCCTGTAAGCAAATTAACCGTTAAAAGAGAACCTGGTTTAGAAACCACAATTCTTAATGTATCGCTTACAACAGAAGGCGTTTTAAATTGTACTGTCAAATCTGCAGCTGCCGCAACTCCAACTCCACTATACATTGTAGCAAAAGTACTCACATCTTTATCAGCAACATTCCACGCATCACTTACCCCTATCAAAGCAGTTGCTGCACCAACAGGTAGATTTATATCTGTAGCTCCATAAAAAATATCTTGAATATCTCCTGCTGTACAATTTACTGTAGTTACCGGTTTTTTATAATAAGCATCAAATACTTTTGTATTTTGAGCTACACTTAAAATTGAAGAAGACACAATACGAATACCATCATAATCCTGTGGACCTGATGCATCTGAAGGAACAAAAGTAAATTCATAAGTATTTTCACCTGAAAGCAAATTTAACAGTGATCCTGATACTGGTTGACCTGTACCAATAAGAACTCCATTTTTTGTACCTACTACTGATAAATTCTGACCAACACCCAATACGCTATATTCAGAACCTAATTTAACTGTCACTGGAGTACCTTTAGCAATATTAGCAGGCCAAGTTAAATTTTGCCACGTTGTTCCAACGCCTAAAATACCTGCAACGGTAGCAATTGTTGAGAATGTCTGAGGATTTCCATCGACTGCATTTGCATTATCCAAAACTCCTCCCAAGATTATAGAACCTTCACTTTCCGCTGATGCATAAACACGTTCTGTTAAGTTTTGGCAGCTCGTAAGATCTATAACATTGATAATCTTAGTTGCAGTTATAGAACAAGCCCCATTAGTTGCAACAGCTGTGTAGGTATAAACCCCTGGTGTATTTAATGGACCTGTTGTAAATGGAGGTCCTGCAATTGCAACTCCTTGCTGATTAAACCACGTAATAGTTCCTGTAGAAGTCGCTACTAACTGAACATCTTGTCCAACTCCTACAGATTCTTGCGGAGTAGTTACTGTCAAAGTAGGCAATACATCAATTGAAACTGTTACAGATTGTCTAGCTGACGGACAAGTACTTGTTGCACTTTGTGCTTCTATATAATAAGTACCACTTGCTGTAATATTAGCCGCTTCGTCAGCAGTTATTACGGTATTTGAAGAATTATAGAAAGTATAAGTCGTTGACGAATCAAAATTTGTGATCGCGTTTCTTAAATTCGCACTTCCACAAGCTTGTAATGTTGTCAAGATAGTTGGTAAAGGTGTGATAGAAGGTAAAGTAACTGTTACTTGTTTTAAATCTCCGTTCACATTTTCGCAAGTAGCGCCATTTAAAGCGGATATATAATAATTAAAAGGACCTACACCAGCTAAACCAGAAATAGTAAGAACGCCATTAGCATCTATTGCAAATGATGCAGTTCCCTCAACACTTCCATCAGTAATTTCTACAGCTTTATTTTGATCTTTATAATATCTAAACTGAACACCTGGAATATCAGAAGAAGGAGCCAAAACGGCTGTTCCTGCACAAGTCGCTTCAATTGGACTTGCTATTGTGATATTTGCTGCAGTTGGAATTGGTAAAACATTTACTGTAACTGCTTGGCGCAAGCTATTAACACAACCTGCACGTGTTGCTTCTAAGTAGTATGTTGTTGTAGTCGTCAAGGCAGCTGTAGGAGCTACACTTACAACATTTCCTAAAGTTGGAGAATCATACCATACGAAAGTTTCTCCTCCTGCTGAAGTTGCAGATAAAGTAGCTGTTTGCCCTTCACAAATCGGTGCCGAAGCCCCAGTAATTGTAGCATTTGAATATCTATAAGCTGCCTGATAAATATATAAATTACTCAATAAAGTAACACCTCCTAATCGTACTGCTATACGATCAAATGGGGCTGTTGCAATAAAACTAGCTTTAAATTTATTTCCAGACAATAACTGAATATTTAATAAACCGCCGTTTATTGCTGTTCTGTCATTATTAGAAGCAAGTCCGTTAAAAGTTTCAAGAGTAACATTAGAGAATACACTTATATCTAAAACTCCCCCTGGAATTTCTAAATCAACGTCTATAATGTCTCCTGCCAAGCCTGGATTTGTAAAAATTAGCTGTTGTTCAAGATACCCCGCCACTCCAGCTGGCACACTAAGCCGTGAAAAAGTAGTGATACTACCGTCTGCAGCTTGATTTGCATCAGTAACCGAACATAAGGCACATACACCACCAGTTGAAAAAGTTTGAGAACTAGCCTGTAAACAGCTGCTTGCACTTGGTATTACCGTTACTGTAACTGCGCCTCTCGCTGTATTAGCACAATCTGTAGCTATAATAGAAGCTTCTACATAATAAGTTGTATTAGTTGCTAATGCTGGAGTTATAAAGGTTGTAACATTAGTAGCTACTAAGTTTCCATTTGTTGCTGCGTCAAACCAATTGTATCTTACTCCAGAAACTGGATTAGCAATAGTCAATGTAGCATTCTGACCTGACTGTATAATTACATTAGAAGATGTAAAAGTCGGTGTTGCTGGTATTGGACTAACTGTCAGATTTACTGGCAACCTTGTTGACGTAACACAACTTCCGATCGCTGCCTCTACAGAATAAGCTGTATTTACAGTTAATACAGGAGTTGTGAAAGAATTACCTGTAAATACCAAATTTCCACCTGCATCATACCAATTATAATCAGTACCCGCAACTGGAACATCTACAGATAATGTAGTCGCCTGTCCGCTGCAAATAGTGGTAGGAGATGCAGTAACAGTTGTTGGCAAAACAGGATTATTAATTAAAATATCAACTGGATATCTTACACTATTTACACAACCATTTCTTGTCACTTCTACATAATAAGTAGTGGGTGCAGTTAAAGCTGGTGTTGTAAATGCAGCTGTAGAAGCTAAAGAAGAACCTCCCGTAGCAACACTATACCAGTTTACCGTTTCACCCACTGCAAGTGCAGCAGTCAAGGTTGTCGTTGTACCACTACAAATAGTTGTATTTCCAGCAATAGTTGGTGCTTTATAACGATATGTAGCTTGATAAATATTTAATATAGATAAAACTGTTGCCAAGGCTCCTAATCGAATTTCTACACGATCGAAATTAGCTCCCGCAGTAACAGTAGCTCTAAAACGATTTCCAGATAATAACTGCAAATTAATTAACGGATTTGTTATAGCTACTCTGTCGTTATTATACGTGGTACCGTTATAAGTTGCCAAGCTAACAGCTCCTAATAAAGAAAGATCTGCTAAACCTGTAGGTAATTCCATATCAACCTCAACAACATCACCAGCTTTACCTGGATTAGTGAATTGCAATGTTTGCTGTATCGATGCGGCCACTCCAACTGGAACACTTAAAGTTGCAGCAGTTGCAGGATTACCATCAACGGAATTATTCAAATTAGTCGCACTACATAATAAACAGATACCAACTTGAGTAGTTACCTGACTGCTTGCCTCAAGACATCCTCCTAAAGCTGCAGGCTGGACCGTAACTGTAACTGGTACTCTTGTTGCACTAACACAATTTCCATTTGGACTTTGTGCTTCAACATAGTACGTTTTGGTAGCAGTTAAAATTGGCGTTGTAAAAGTTGGTGTATTAGTTGCAACCGCTGTTCCACCTGTTGCGGTTTCGTACCAATTTAATTGTGCTCCAACATCAGTAGTTGTAGCGCTCAAAGTGGCATTCTGACCGGATTGTATGGTTACACTTTGCGTGAGAACTGTAGGTGTAGCTGGAACTGCTGTAGAACTAATATTTACCTGTGTACGACTACTAACACAAGTACCAATAGCTGCTTCAACAAAAAATGAAGTTGTTCCTAAAGGTACTGTTGGAGAATAAGTGGTACCACTAGCCAAAACAGGACCACCTGTTGCCCCAGAATACCAATTGTAGGTTGTTCCTGGAACAGCATTAACAACCGATAAGGTTGTTTGCTGAGTTGCTCCTGTTGAACAAACTGTTGTTCCAACATTGCTAATGGCTGGAATTGCTGGATTAGAAACATTTAAAACTACTGGTACACGAACATTTCCTTCGCAACCTGCAGCTCTTGTTATTCCTATATAATATGTTGTATTTCCAGTTAAGGCAGGAGTTGTGTATGTATTTCCCACTGCCAAAGCTGTTGTCGAAAATTCAGAACTATACCATGCGAGCGTAGTACCCGCAGCTGGCGTCGCAGTTAGAGTTGTGGGAACTCCAGCACAAATTGTCTGAGCTAAACCGCCAGATACAGTTGGTTGTGCAAATTCTAGTCTAACATCGTAAACCCTTAAGGCTGCTAAAAGAGCTACCAAACCGCCTCCAACTTGAATTTGAATTTGGTTAGTATCACCTGTAATAGGAAATTTTGCAACAGCAACAGTATTGCCACTTAGCAAATTCAAATTCAAAAGCGGACTATTTAAAGCCACGCTTGAACCTACATTGGTTCCAGAATTTTTAGCTTGAACTGTTGCATTTGATAACAAAGTTAAATCAAGCAATCCGTTACCTGTACCAAAGTATATTGCAACTTGATCACCGGCTCGGGCCGTTTGGTTTAAAGTCATTGTTTCTTCAGCAAAACACCCCGCTACTGCAACACCATTGGTTAAGGTTGCATAAGTGGATAAACCAGCGCTATCAAAAGCATTGGCGGGACTATTAACATCTACTCCTAAACACAAAAGCCCTCCTCCCGTACTATTTGTCTGAGACACAGGTCTACAAATAGTCTGAGAGAATGCATTAGTGCAAATCAAAAATAAAGTTAAAAGTCCTAATAATCTCATTTGAGGATTGAGATTACAAAAAGTAAATTTTTTTTTCATAATTTGGAAGATTAGAAAATGGACAATAAAACACCTCTCGCAGTAAGTGCAAACACCTACGCAATTAAACAATCGATTAAAAATGAAACAGTTAAAACAAAAAATAGCAACTTATAAATAAGCTTCTAAACTTTGTTTTATTTAAAAAAATTACGTTGAATTCGGCATACCGAAATATACCGGAGAACAGATCCTATCTTCTAGAGATAAAATAAGTTCCATCTTTTTTGAGAAATACCGATTGTAGTCAGTTTTCTCTGCGGAGTGATTTGTTGCAGGTCTAATTTTCATAATGAAAACCTTTAGTTGAAAGTAGAATTGGGGATTCTTTTATATAAGTTGGTTCTATTTATTGAAAGTTGATTATTCTTTCTAAAACTATCAAGCCTAAAAGCCGATTTGAACCTATTTTATATCAATAAAATTAATACTCCTTATAAGTTAACCTCCGAATGGGGTATTCATAAGACAGCGAACTAAAAAGTAAATCCTTAGAAAAAAAATTAAGTATTGGGTAACGATTAAAATCGTTGAAATGAAGTAAATTAAATAGGTTAAAAACTAAATGTACAATTAAAGTAAATTTGATAAAGAAAGTAATTGTCAATTCCATACGCAGACTTATAAAGGTTATTGTATAATTTTTCAATTTTCAATCTTAACAACATGGCGTATATTTTTTAACCAATATGTTTTTGAAAAATCAAAAGAAAACTTTGTTTAACTTTTGTTACCTAAAATTAAAAAAAACAAAAACATAAAACAAGCCTAAAATTCTTATAATTTAATCTTAAATCTTTAAATCAAAAATTAACAGCGCACGAAAACATCAGTAAAATCGCTACTTTTAACATAATTGTATTGCAATTTTAAACTTAAACAAAATCTTAGACAAAATATGTTAAAACGATTTAAATAAAGAATTATCTTACATTAAAAATAAAAACATCGATAAAATTATCCGCAATTAAGACCAAATACAGCAAAACTGTTTTACAAAACTATAATTTACAAAAACGTTGAAGGATTCTAAAAATTCGCGTAGAAATACGGGGCAAAAAATACCAAAAAGATTAAACAAAAGTTAAAAAACAAAAAAAAAGCAGGCATTTATACACTTATTGCCTGCTCTCCTAAAAATTAAAAAATTTAACTTAAGATTCTATAATAGTATTGATTTGATTAAACAATTGCCCATCACTTAAAAAAGCACCTTGTTTAATCAATTCGAAAATAGAAGAATTTCTTTCATCTGTAAATACCTTCTTTCCTACTTTCATTTCAATATTATCTGTAAACATATTATCGCTTAGCCACTGAAGTCCTTCTTTAGTTAAAAAGTCAACCTCTGGCGAAGCTGTTTTCAAAACAATTGATTTAATATAAGTATCAAAACAATGAAATAAAAAAATATGATTTTTAGAAAAATGCTCCAGATATTCTGCTCTCCCTAATACACCTTCCCAAATCAAATCTGAGAAAACATCTAATTCCTGTTCTGCAACTTCAGGTTTATTCACCTTTAGTTCTTCCCATTCTTTCCTATCTATTGCTTGTGTAGCCAAAAAACTTGCAAATTCAGCATGTAATTCGTCAAACTGCTCTTTAGTTAATCTTGCGTATTTCATTTCCCTCTGCTTTAAGCTTTAAGCTATAAGCCATAAGCAAACTATGGACAAACACTTAAAGTCTGATTTATTTATTGTAAAAAAAAATCCCGATTTGCATCGGGATTTTAATATAGATCTAAAAACTATTACTTTTCAGCAACAATTTCGTAAGCTAACTCAACGATTACATCTCTGTGTAAACGAACTGTAGCATTGTATTTTCCTAAACGTTTTACAACACCGCTAGTGATGAATTTTCTATCGATAGCATTTCCAGATTTCTCTAAAGCTTCAGCGATATCGATGTTAGTGATAGAACCAAAAAGTTTCTCTCCACCAGCTTTTGCAGTAAGTTTAATTTCAAGAGCTTTTAAAGTTTCAGCTAATGCTTTAGCATCAGCAACAATTTTAGCTTCTTTGTGTGCTCTTTGTTTTAGGTTTTCAGCTAAAACTTTTTTAGCAGAAGGAGTTGCTAAAGTAGCGAATCCTTGAGGAATCAAAAAGTTACGTCCGTAACCTGGCTTTACAGATACTACATCATCTTTAAAACCTAAGTTTTGTACGTCTTGTTTTAAAATAATTTCCATGTTGTTGTCCTTAAATTTTAGAAGTTAGGTTCTGCATAACAGAAACCAGCGACTAGAGTTTTTTATACTATTTTAATAAATCGGCCACGTATGGCATTAAAGCTAAGTGACGAGCTCTTTTTACAGCTACAGAAACTTTTCTTTGGTATTTTAATGAAGTTCCAGTTAAACGACGAGGAAGAATTTTTCCTTGCTCATTAACGAATTTCAATAAGAAATCAGCATCTTTATAATCGATGTATTTGATTCCTGATTTTTTGAAACGGCAATACTTTTTAGTTTTGTTAGTTTCAATGTTTAAAGGCGTTAAATATCTGATATCTCCGTCTTTTTTTCCTTTTGCAGATTGTTCGATTGTAGACATAATAATTACGCTTTAGTAGATTTTAATTTTGCTCTTCTTCTCTCAGCCCATGAAATAGCATGTTTATCTAAACTTACAGTTAAGAAACGCATAACTCTTTCATCACGTCTGAATTCAGTTTCAAAAGCTAAAAGAACTTCTCCAGCTACTTTGAATTCGAATAAATGGTAAAAACCACTTTTTTTGTTTTGGATTTCGTAAGCCATTTTTTTAAGACCCCAATCCTCTTTCGATACCATTTCAGCTCCTCTACTAGTAAGAAATTCTTCAAATTTCGTTACTGTTTCCTTCACCTGAACCTCAGATAAAACGGGATTTAAAATGAAAACAGTTTCATAATGATTCATAAATAAAAAATTTATTTGTTAAAATTGGGTGCAAAAGTAAGGATTAAATTTATATATCCAACATTTTTTTTCTTTTATTCGTCATAATGCAAAAAAGATGCCTCAACCTTAGTTTTTTTTACAAAAAAATAATACATTTACTACTGCTATCCTGAATTTATTCTAAATTTAAATGTTATGAAACTAAACTGTGTTGTTGTAGATGATAGTTCTATACAAAGGACAATTATTGCCAAATTGGTTAATAATCACCCAGGCTTGCATTTAATCGGGGATTTTTCTAATGCAATTGAAGCAAAAAGTTGTATCTCATTAAATAATATTGACTTAATATTCCTTGATATAGAAATGCCAGTTATTAACGGATTTGATTTCCTTGATGGATTAAAATCTAAACCTCAGATTATATTTATTACTTCTAAAGCTGAATATGCCCTAAAAGCTTTTGATTACGATGCTACCGACTATCTTCAGAAACCAATTGCCGTAGATCGTTTTAATGCTTCTGTTAAAAGAGCAATCGATATGCATTTATTGAAAAAGGACATCAAAGAAGAAGAAGGTGAACATATATTCATCAAAAGCAATCTAAAAAAACTTAAAATCTTCACTTCAAAAATAAAATGGATTGAAGCTTTTGGAGATTACGTAAGAGTAGTAACTGAAGACGACAGCAATCTGGTTCTTTCAACTATGAAATCTTTCGAAAACGACTTATCGAAAGACAAATTCATACGTGTCCACAAATCATATATTATCAATATAGACAAAGTAGAACGCTTTAACAGCAAATTTGCCGAAATTGGCATTACCAAAATACCGTTAAGCCGCAATAAAAAAGAAGATTTAGTAAAAGCACTTTCAACTTCTTCTTAATTGCCGTTTAATAGAAATCTACATTGATCACAACTTTTATAGCTCTATATTGAGCCACAGCCTCGAAACTATTCAGCATTTTCTGGATAGTTTTTTTTGTGTTTCCTAAATGAAGATTATGCGGAACCTTAATCAAAATAGTTCTAATATATTCATTTCGTATTCTGCTTATCGCCGGCTCTTCAGGTCCCAAAACTGGCATTCCTAGATTTTGGCTCAAAACCTGATACAGCCACATCGCTCCTTCTTTCAGTTTTTCAAAATCTTTATGCTTTAATGTAAGCTTAATAATCCTGAAATATGGCGGATATCTATAAATCTGTCTATCATACAATTGCTCTTTATACATACCTATATAGTTATGGTTGGTAACTTGCTGAATTGTATTATGATTTGGATTATACGTCTGAATAACAACTTTTCCTTGTTTTTCTGATCTCCCTGATCTCCCTGCTCTTCCCGCAACTTGCGTCATCATTTGAAAACTGCGCTCAAAAGCTCTAAAATCTGGATGATGCAACATATTATCAGCATTCATAATACCAACCAAACCTACATTATCAAAATCAAGCCCTTTGGCCAACATTTGTGTGCCCACCAAAATATCAATTTCACGATTTTTAAAGGTATCTATAATCTTTTCAAAACCAAATTTACCACGAGTGGTATCTTGATCCATTCGAGACGTTTTTGCCTTTGGAAAAAGTGATGCCAGCTCCTGCTCTATCTGTTCGGTACCAAATCCTTTTGTAGTTAGATCTATACTCGAACAACTATGGCAATGGGTAGGTTTCGCAATTGAATAACCGCAATAATGGCATCGCAATTGATTTTTATGCTTATGATACGTCAAACTCACATCACACTGTTGGCAATGCGGAACGTGCCCACAAGTCATGCATTCTATTATAGGCGAATATCCTCTTCTATTTTGAAACAAAATCACCTGCTCACCCAAAGACAATGACACTGCAATTTCTTCGATTAAAAGGTCGCTAAAATGCCCTGTCATTTTTTTCCTGAAATGTTTGTCTTTTAAATCAACTAAAAGCACTTCTGGCAAACGGACATTTTTATAACGTTCAGAAAGCGTCACCAATCCGTATTTATCATTTTGCGCATTAAAATAAGTTTCAATACTTGGCGTTGCCGAACCTAACAAAACTTTTGCTTTATGAAAGTTCGCCAAAACAATAGCCGCATCTCTGGCATGATATCTTGGCGCTGGATCTGTCTGCTTAAAAGTTTGTTCGTGTTCTTCATCAACAATCAATAATCCCAATTCATTAAAAGGCAAAAACAAAGCCGATCTCGCTCCTATTACAATTTGTGCTTTTGGCGAATTTTCGAGTGTCTGCCTCCATACCTCAACTCTTTCATTATTACTATATTTTGAATGAAAAACAGCCACTTTATCTCCAAAGTGAAGGCGCAATCTCGAAACTAGCTGTGTCGTTAAAGCAATTTCCGGCAATAGATACAAAACCTGCTTTCCTGTCTCCAGATATTCTTCAATTAATTTTATATAAATCTCGGTTTTCCCGCTAGAAGTTACACCATGAAGAAGGCAAACTTCTTTCTCTAAAAAACTATTTTTTATTCCAGAAAAAGCATTGTATTGAGCTTCACTCAGCTGCAGTTCTTTTTCCGTCACTTCTCCATTAAACGTAACACGATCATGCTGCAAATAATACTCTTCAAAAATTTCTTTTTCAACCAGAGACTTTACTGCCGCCGATCCAGCATTAGAAACTTCTACGAGCTTTTTTACTGTTATTGGTTTTTTCTCTGAAGCACTGATTTGAAAATATGCTAAAACAATTTCCCTTTGTTTATTCGCGTTTTTAAGCACAGTCAGCAATTCTTCCAAACCTCTATCGGTTTCATATTTAGAATGCAATTTTACATATCGAACCAATTTCGGTTTATACGTTTCTTTTATTTCTTCATCCAAAAAAATAATATCCTTCGCAATTAATTTTTGCAGAATCGGAAGAATATTTTTTCTATTTAAAATTGAAGCAATTTCTTGAACTTTTAACGAACTCTGGTGATGCAAGGCTTCATAAATTAAAAATTCATCATCAGAAAGATCGCTATCATTTACTATTACATCAGGTTTATGCGAAATAATGGTTTCACTCTCCAGCAATAATCCGCTCGGAAATGCGCCGCGATATACATCTCCAATACCACACATATAATAATTAGCCACCCAAAGCCAGTGTTTAATCTGAATTTCGGTTGCGATTGGCTTTTCATCTAAAATTTGATGGATTTCTTTCGCCTCATATAATGTTGGTGCATTTTCATGAACATCCAGAACAAGAGCTGTATATATTTTGCTTTTACCAAATGGCACAGCAACACGCATTCCTTTTTTAATGAAATGATATTCGGCCTCAGAAATTCGGTAAGTAAATGTCTTAGCTAAAGAAAGCGGTAAAATGACTTCAATGAAATGCATGGGATTTTTTTATAAGCCAGTAAAATTATTTCTGACCTGATTTAGGAGAAGTGTTATTTGAAAGATTAAACTCTTGAACCAATTTTAAAGTATGACTAATAGCTTCACTTGTTGTTCCATCATCATGTCCTGGAATAACATATTTAGGATTTTTAAATTTAGCTTGAACTTTCTTAATTGATTTCTCCCATTCCTTAACATCAGCATCGCCTAAATTACCTAAATCTTTTGCCTCAGCACTTTTTATAAAACATCCGCCATAAAGAATTTTCTCTTTTCCAAACCAAACGACAATATTATCTGATGCATGGCCTTTACCTGGATAATATACTTCAAAATTATATTGCCCTACCGTAAATGTCGCATCGTTTGGAACAATAAACTCGGCCCTTGCTTCTTTATTTTCTTTAAGGATTTCATCTGTAAATTTGCCAGAATAGGTCTTAATTCCCTTTTTTCTATAAAATTCCAATCCACCTGCACGATCCTCATGCGAATGAGTAGCAAAAACCATCACCACACTTTTATTATGTTTTGCTTCAATACTATCCAGCAAAGGCTGAAACTGTGTTTTATCCCATGGGGCATCAAAAAGAACAACGCCTTCCTTAGTAACCACATACATGGCATTAGCAGAAACTTTTACTCCTTTGTAGTCGTTAAAAGTTCTATAAACATAAAAGTCACCCGTAAGATGACTTATTTGTAATGGCGAATTCTCAGATTGTCCAAAGCTATTTGAAACTATAATCAAGAATAAAATTATCGAAGCTAATTTTCGCATTAGATTTTAATTAGTTTTTTACTCTCGTCCAATATTGCGTTCTTCCCATCAGAGAAACTCCAACATATCCACGAAGTTTTAATTTATCTGGAGATTCTAAAACTATGTAGCATTTGTATTTTTTACCACTTGTAGGATCTAGAATTGTGCCTCCATTATATTCAGAACCGTCTTTTTTAAGACCATTCATAATTACCATTCCCATAATTGGTTTGTTTTTCTCGGCTCCATCACATTTTACACATATATCTTTTTTATGACCTTCACGAAGTATATCTACTACCTTGCCATAAATTTTCCCTGATTTCTCGTAAATTTCTACGATTGATTTTGCTTCACCTGTTTCATCATCTATTGTTTTCCATTTTCCAATTACGCTTTGGCTTTGCATGGTTAGCGCAAAGAAAAAAACACCGATTGTTAACATCCAATTTTTCATACTAGTAAGTTTTTTTTTGTTTTAATTTTCTGATAGAAGCATTTAGTTCGAAACCTAAAAGCAGTATCATACAGTTTATCCAAATATAAAACATTAGAATTAATAATGTCCCAATAGAACCATAAAGTTCATTATATTTTGAAAATTTTATAACCCAAATTCCAAAAAAGAATGAAGATATAACAATTAAGACTGTCGTAAAAACAGAACCAATGCTTATAAAAGGCACTTTATTATACTGTTTTGTACCATAACGCAATAATATTGAAGATGTTATCAAAATCATTAAAACAACAAACAAATATCGTCCTAAAATAATCAGTGGAATTCGATCACTCAGCACATCTTGAATAATTGTCTTTTGTATAAAAACCTCAAAGACTACAATTGTTGCTACCGTAACGAACAAAATTATCGTCATTACAAGCGAAATCGCCAGCGCAACTAAATATTGATGCAAAAAACCTCTCTTATCGAATACATGTTTCGAGGATTCAAAACCACTCAAAATTCCGTTAATCCCATTAGCCATTAAAAAAATCGAAAGGAAGAAACCCGACGACAACAATCCAGAATGACTATTATTTAAGATATCACTAATAATTTTACTGATTGCATCAAAAGTATTTGGCGGAACACTCTGTTGCACAAACTGCAAAAAATCTTCCTGAAAATTGTCTATCGGAATAAACGGAATTAAGTTTAAAATAAACAGCGCAAAAGGAAACAAAGCCATAAAAAAGCTAAAAGAAACCGCACTTGCATGATACGAAAATGCGCCATCGATAATTCCGATGGTATACATTTCAAGCAAATCATACAGCGAAAACCCTTCAAGCCAAGGCAATTTGATCTTCTTCAAAAGTCGGACTAAAGAGCGTACAACAGGTAGTTTTTCAATCCGATCTTCTATCTCTTGCGACATATTTTTTGATTTTAGATTTTAGTCCCGATAGCTATCGAGAGATTTTAGATTCAAATCAAACTCATAATTTATAACTCAAAACTCATAATTCCATTAAAAAGCCTTCAAGCTCAAATCCATATTATAAACAGAATGCGTTAAAGCGCCAGATGAAATATAATCCACACCGCATAAAGCATACTCGCGAACTGTTTTTTCGCTGATATTTCCTGAAGATTCAGTCTGGCATTTTGTACCGATTAATTCAACTGCTGTTTTAGTATCTTCATAATTAAAGTTATCAATCAAGATTCTATGCACACCATCACTCAACAAAATCTCTCTAATTTCATCTAAATCGCGAGCTTCCACGATAATCTTTAAATCGAGATTATTTTCTTTTAAATATTCTTTTGTTTTAGAAATGGCACGTGTAATTCCGCCAGCAAAATCGATATGATTGTCTTTCAACATAATCATGTCGTATAAAGCATATCGATGATTTTCTCCTCCTCCTATTTTTACTGCCCATTTTTCTGCTACTCTAAAATTTGGAGTCGTTTTACGTGTATCTAAAATCTTTGTTTTTGTACCTTCCAAAAGCCCCATCAAATGGTTTGTTTTTGTAGCAATTGCTGACATTCTCTGCATTGTATTTAAAACCACTCTTTCGGCTTTTAAGATAGATTGTGAACTTCCTGAAACCTCAAAAACAACTTCGCCATATTCTACATGTGTTCCATCTTCAATAAAAGTCTTTACTTTCAATTTTGGATCAACATGGTCAAATATCATTTTAGCCAATTCTACACCAGCAATTATTCCCTGATCTTTTACCAATAATTTAGCCTGACCGTGAGCAGTATCGGGAATACATGCAAGCGAACTATAATCGCCTGGTCCAACATCTTCTCTAATCGCATTACTAATCAAAAGTTCTAATTCTGCTTGAAATTGTGCTTCGCTTATCATTTTTCTATTTTTAATAATAATGCTAAATTAGAACTTATTTTATGGATTTAAAAGTTTCCTTTCTGCGAAAAGTTTCTTATTAACTTAAATTTATATTTAGCCACAGATTATGAGGATTAAAATGATTTCCAAAAAATCTGTATCAATTCGTTTAATCTGTGGCTATTAATTTTTCTAGACAAAATCTATTTCAACAATTAAAAACATTAAATATCTTTGAGGTTCAATCAAACAAAATTCATGGGATTAATTAAAGATATTTACTCGATTTCTTTTTACGAAAAATTTAGTCAAGCTGTCGCTGAAGTCCATCCTTCATTCAATAAAAAGAAATTCATTGAAGCCATTTACGAAAGTGATTTTGCACAAAAAGAATGGAAAGACAGAATGAAGCATACTACAGTTGTGCTGCATCAATTTATGCCTCAAAATTTCGTAGAAGCTACTTCTTTAATTGATAAAATAATCGAAAACTTAAAGAAAAACAGTTTTACAGATGGCAATCTAGCGTTCATTTTCTTTGCAGATTATATCGAAATGTACGGTCTAGACGATTTTGAAACTTCTGTAAAAGCGTTTGTTTCTATCACACAATTTATCAGTTGCGAATTTGCCGTTCGCCCTTTCATTTTAAAATATAAAGAGAAAATGATTGACGAAATGATCAAATGGTCTTTACACGAAAATCATCATGTACGTCGTTTAGCAAGCGAAGGTTCAAGACCAAGATTGCCTTGGGCAATGGCGATTCCGTTTCTTAAAAAAGACCCTACTTCTATTCTTCCGATTTTAGAAAATCTGAAAAATGATCCATCAGAATATGTTCGAAGAAGTGTCGCCAATAATTTGAATGATATTGTAAAAGATAATCCAGAAATTGTGCTTGAAATCGCTTCAAGATGGAAAGACCAAAGCAAAGAAACAGACGGAATCATTAAACACGGTTGCCGAACTTTATTAAAGCAAGGTCATCCTGAAATTTTGAGTCATTACGGTTTGGAAAGTACAAATATTGAGCTTTCATCTTTCGAAATAAAAACACCGAAAGTAAAAATTGGAGATTATCTGCAGTTTCATTTTCACTTAAATAATAAAAACGACGAGGCTAAAACTGTTCGTTTAGAATATGCTGTTCATTACAAAAAAGCAAAAGGACATTTGGCTAAAAAAGTCTTTAAAATCAGCGAGAAAATTTATCATCCAAATCAATTAACAAAGATTGAAAGAAACCAGTCTTTCAAACTGATTACGACGCGTGTTTTTCATACTGGAATTCACCAATTGTCTATTATAATTAACGGAACGGAGAGTGAGGTTTTGGAGTTTGAATTGACCAATTAAGCTTTAAATACTCCAGCGGAGTATAATATTTATAGAAAAGCAACTAGTCTCATTAAAGAAGCTCCAGCGGAGCGAAATATTTCACCCCTATGGAGCTTTATGTTGCGTACTATTGTTTTTTCTATAAATATTTCGTCCCGCTGGGACTTTTAAACTTAAATTTAATAAAGACCTAAAACTTTACTAAATGATTTTCCTTATTTTTATAACACAAAAAAATCCAAAAAACTTTTCTTAATCTAAATTAAGTTACAGACACGCATCACAACTGTAATTTTGTTTTCAAATCAAATAATATCACATGTCAAACATCAGTTTAATCATCGAAGAACGCGCAGCCAATATTGGCAATTTTATGGTGGGGAGATTATTGCCTTTCCGCGAAAAAAGAGCCGTTGGACCATTTGTATTTATCGATCACATGGGACCTGCGCATTTAAGTGACCACGAAAATATGGATGTTCCTCCGCACCCGCATATCGGACTTTCTACACTTACTTTTTTGTTTGAAGGAAGCATTATGCACCGCGACAGTTTAGGAACAGAATTAGAAATAAAACCAGGCGCTGTAAATTGGATGACAGCAGGAAAAGGAATCGTTCACTCTGAGAGAACTCCAGAATATTTAAGACATTCAGACAAAATGCTTCACGGATTGCAGATTTGGGTGGCGCTTCCGAAAGAATTGGAGCAAATGGATCCCAATTTTACGCATGTTGAAGCAGATGATATTCCAGCCTGGGAAGAAGACGGCGTTTCATATAAATTGATTGCTGGAGAAGCTTTTGGCAAAAAATCACCAGTTCCTGTTTATAGTCCACTATATTTTATTGAAATCAAAAGCAAAGAAGCTAAGAAAATCAATATCGGAAAACATTTATTCGGCGAAAGCGGCTTATATATTTTAGAAGGAAGTATTAAAAATGGCGAACACACTTACGATCCGAGACAGATTTTGATTACTACAGAAAGTTCGCTTTGTGAATTCGAAATTGCTGCAAATTCAACTGTTTATATTTTTGGAGGAGAACCATTTCCTGAAGAACATTTTATCTTTTGGAACTTCGTTTCTTCTGATAAAAACCTCATCGAAAAAGCCAAACAAGATTGGACAGCACAAACTTTCCCAAAAGTTCCAGGCGAAACCGAATTTGTACCATTACCAGAACCAAGAATCAAATAATTATGGATACCATTTCAGCAAAAATAGATACACGTTTGTATCGTACAGAAATTACTTCGGCAAGTGGCAATGTTTTAATTTCAGATGAACCACAATCAATGGGCGGAAAAAATTTAGGTTTAAATCCAACTGAGCTTTTGGCTTCATCATTGGCTTCTTGCACGTTGATTACTTTACGAATGTACATCAATCGCAAGCAATGGAACGTCGAAGAAATCAATATTAAAATTGATTTTGAAAGAGATTCAGAGCGAAACTGCACCTCATTTACCCGAAGAATTGAAGTAATCGGCGACGTCGACGACGAACAAAGACGTAGATTAGAAACGATTGCAAACAGTTGTCCAATTCACAAAACATTGACACATTCAATAGAAATTAAAACCACACTTATATAAATACCATGGAAATTCAACAAATAAACGATACAAAAAAAGGCTATTTTGAAGCAACGGAAGATGGAAAAGAAGCTGGAAAAATGACTTATACTTGGGCAGGCGATTCAAAATTCATCATCGATCATACCGAAGTTAGTCCAGAATTTAACGGAAAAGGTGTTGGCAAAAAACTGGTTTTAGCAGCTGTTGATTATGCAAGAGCTAATAATGTAAAAATCATTCCGCTTTGTCCTTTCGCGAAAAGCGTTTTTGACAAGGTGGAAGAAATTCGAGATGTACTTTCTTAAAAGTTGCTAAGGTACTGAGATATTAAGATGCTAAGCTTTTTTTAACCGCAAAGAGCGCAATCCCGATGGCTATCGGGAACGCAAAGTTCGCAAAGTTTTTAAACAAAGCTTTGCGAACTTTGCGTTTATACCAAGTCTAGCATGAAACAAAAGCTTGCGTTCTTTGCGGTTATATTTTTAAACGCAAAGAACGCAAAGCTTTTTTTAAGCCACAGATTAAAATGATTAACACAGATTTTTTTTAATCCTTCTAATCCTTTTAATCTGTGGCTATATTTTTAAACACAAGGCTTTGCGAACTTTGCATATATAAGTTCTGCATATAAAAAACCTTGCGCCCTTTGCGGTTAAATTCACCACACCAAAATTCCGTTTTCAATTTTCCGCAGAAAGTCGTATATTTGCGCGTAATTTAATCTTAGAGTATGACAAGAATAATTACGCTTTTCTGTATTTTTATAACGCAAATCGGCTTTTCTCAATCAGCTGAGAGTTATTTGGAAAAAATCAGAAATAATGAAGCTCTCTTAACCGCTTTTTTTCAACAAATGCCAAAAGGAGGCGATTTACACCATCATTTTTCAGGATCTGTTTATGCAGAACCGCTTTTAGAAAGAGCGATTGCAGAAGACTTTTATTTGAATCTGGAAACTATGGCGGTTTCTAAAACCAAACCTGAAAAAGGAAACTGGGAAAACTTTTCATCTCTTGCAAATAAAGGAAAATTAGAGTACTACGAACAGCAAATCATGCAAACTTGGTCTGTTAAAGATTATAATGGTTCTGTTCCTTCGGATGATCAATTCTTTGATTCTTTCATGAAATTTGAACCGACTATTCAAGGTCATTTTGCAGAAGGAATGCTCGAATTAAAAAAGCGTGCCATTGCAGAAAATGTACTTTACATTGAAACACAATTATCAACAATTCCGTGTGATATGAATGTTTCTGATTTGACAGATTTCAATACAAAATTACGTCAGGCAGCAGATCAAAAAGATGAAAAAACAGTCTTGAAACTTTTGGACGAATTGTATAAATCGCTTCAGAAAAAAGAAGCTAAAAAATATGCTGAAGATTTCAACACCAATTTTATAGCAAAACTGCATAAAGATTTAAAAATGGATGATGATAAATTCACCATGCGTTACCAAAACTTTGTGCTTCGTTTTATGGAACCGGTAGATTTATTCAAAAATCTAGTAATTGCTTTTATTTCGTCAAGCGAAAGCAAACTGACTGCAGGTGTAAACATCGTTTCTCCAGAACACGGAAAAAATTCAATGAAAGATTACTGGCTTCATATGGTGATGTTCAAATATTGCCATTCAAAATTTCCTGACGTAAAATATACGCTTCATGCGGGCGAATTGACTTTAGGTTTGGTTCAGCCAGAAGAATTGACTTGGCATATTAATGACGCGATTTATATTGCTGGAGCAAATAGAATCGGCCATGGAGTTGATATTGCTTACGAAGCCAATTCATACGACTTATTGAAATACATGGCTAAAAACAATATCCCGATTGAGATCAATTTAGCTAGCAACGAATTCATTTTGAAAGTAAAAGAAAATAGACATCCGTTTACACTTTACAAAGAATTTAATGTGCCAATTGTCATCAGTACAGACGACGCAGGAATTTTAAGAAGCAGTATGACGGAGCAATATGTTTTACTTGCAAAAAGATATCCTGATGTAAATTACGAAACGATTAAAAAATACGTTTACAACAGCATAAATTACAGTTTTATTCAGGATGCATCGGTAAAAAAACAATTATTAAAGGATTTGGATTCTCGTTTTAAAACTTTTGAAGCAAAGTTTTCTAAAAATTAAAGCTGGCTAATCTGTGCGAAGATTACACGCAGATTCAACAGATTTAAGCTGATGAACGCAGATTTTTATTTCAAAAATAGTACAAAATAAATCTGCTTAAATCCGTAAAATCTGCGAGAGTGAAAAATTATTCTCCCGCAGATTTAGCAGATCAAGCAGATAAAATATATTAAATCATGATTCTAGAAGCCGCATTTCTTTACGTGAAACCAGAATTAGCTTCCCAATTTGAAACTGATTTTGTGAAAGCAAGTCAATACATTTCTTCAATTGATGGTTATCTAGGGCATCGTTTAGAAAAATGTCTTGAAGTAGAAAACAAATATCTTCTGTTGGTTGATTGGAATACTTTGGAAGATCATACCATTGGCTTTAGAACTTCTGAAGCGTATTTGGAATGGAAAAAGATTTTACATCGTTATTACGAACCATTTCCAATTGTAGAACATTTTGAAACTGTTTTTAAAAATAAAAAGTTATAGTTTTTTTGCCACAGATTTAAAGGATTCGAAAGGATTTTTTAATCTGTGTTAATCCGTGAAATCTGTGGCAAAATATTTTAAATTAAATTCGTGCTAATTCGTGAAATTAGTGGTAAAAAATATGAACATCAAACTTATCGCTATAGGCAAAACGGACAATAAATCGCTTCAAACTTTGATTGACGATTACACAAAACGTTTGTCGTTTTACATCAAATTTGAATTGGAGATTATTCCAGACATTAAAAACGTAAAAAACTTATCTGAAAGCCAGCAAAAAGAAAAAGAAGGCGAACTGATTCTTTCAAAACTTTCTGCAACAGATCAATTGATTTTACTGGATGAAAACGGAAAAACTTTTTCCAGCGTTGGATTCTCCGAAGAATTGCAAAAGAAGATGAATTCTGGAGTAAAAACATTAGTTTTTGTTATTGGCGGACCTTATGGTTTTTCTGAAACCGTTTATAAAAAAGCACAGGGGAAAGTTTCACTTTCGCTAATGACGTTTTCACATCAAATGGTTCGCTTATTTTTTATCGAACAATTGTACCGAGGATTTACCATATTGCGAAATGAACCTTACCACCACCAATAAAACACAAACAATTAAAAATCAACAAATTAAACTACCTAAAATTGATTAATTGAAAATAAAAGCGTAAATTTATAGTGATTTATTAAATCTCGTTACAAGATTTAACGATTATAGTTTTTTAACCTTTCTTCTAACCTAAAAAGCATATAATTATGAAATCTTTATTTCGTGTTTCTGCAATCCTACTATTGCTTTTAATTGGAACTTCATGTTCTAATGGTTACGACGACAATTACACACCGGTAATTGTGACATTTACTGCTAATTTAACCCCAGTTACAGGCGCAACATCTTCAGCTTCAGGTAGTGCTACACTTAAATTAAATCAGACGAACAAAACGTTTGATCTTAAAGTAAATTTTTCAGGACTAACACCAATACATGGACACATACATGCAGCAGACGGAACAATTGTTATTCCGTTTCCAGATGCCAATGTATCTACCTCTCCAATATCCGTATCCGGTAGTATAACTGATGCACAAATTACTGAACTGATGGCTAATCACTATTACGTTAACTTACATACTACTGCTTACCCTGAAGGTGAAATCAGCGGCACTCTTACAAAAAATGGCACTTCTGGCGGTGGCGGCGGTGGCGGTGGTTACTAAAATCATTTGCATAACAAGAAAAGCCTTTCTTATTTAAAGAAAGGCTTTATTAGTTTTATTATAATAACCTTTAAAAAATAAATTCTATCGGAAGTGTATCAAGATTAAAAGTCACATCTTTTTGCAATAGAATTTTATATTGAATGTATTCTTCATAAGTCATATCCTTATCAAATAAAAATACTAAGTCAGGAACTTTTTCAAATTTTATACTGTAAAATTGCTTTAATATTTCTGAAACTTTTATTTCCTGATTTCCCATGAAAACTTGTTTTTTCCCTTTTTTAAAGTAAACCACAAAACTTCCAACTGTCGGTTTTTCCATTTTATAAATTACTTTCGTGAAAGGCAAAAATGCTAAATTCTTTCCAACAGAATCGGCATACGAATAATAGTTTTCAGATTCTTCGTTTTGGTGCATTTTTTCACTTCGTTTTTTCTCCTGCATTTTCATTACCTGAGGAATTACCAATTTTAGTGGCAAACGCTTATCTATATTTACAATCCAATTGGTTGAGATAATCGCGCTTTTTCTATTCAAATCGGCAATAGTATCCTTTCCTTCTTTTTTAAAGAAAATGTAGACTGGCGAATGATCTTGTACATCTTTTACAATTGAAACATTTGATTTCGGCAGTAAAACGTCTTGTTTCTTCCCGCAAGAGAAAATAAGCAAACAAAAAAGTAGTGTAAAATATTTCATTCTTAATTATTTTATCTTTTTAATTTAATTCAACTTTATAATCACCTTCTTTTAACTGCGGAAACCAATGTGTGAAGTTCGCAAAACGCATAATATGATAACTGTCGTAACCTCCCAAAAGGACTTTGTCTTTTGTTAAAATTAATCGAGTCCTTTGTGGATATACGCCAAATTTTGCTTCATAAATCGAAACTCCTTCAAAAAAATTATTCAAAATAAAAGGCGATTGTCGGCTACCTTCTCCATATTGAAATACCGAATTGATAATTTTTACCATCATCTTAAAATGAAGATCAGACAATTTCATATTATTCAAACGTTTATATGCATAAGCTAATTCTTTATGTCCAGTAATATTATTTGGACTTTGCTTAAGAATTTCCTTTGCTAAAACAACTGCCTCATCATACTTTTTTTCTTCGTTTAGTTTGTATGCTTTACGAGCTAAACTATCTAAATAGTTTGGATTTATTGCTTTCGAATAAATTTTATATTTGGTCAAACTTATTATTTGCGCTGCAGTTACTGCTGTTGTATCTAATTTCTGCAACAAAGCCTCTACAGTTTTGTAATAGTAAATAGAATTTACATTCGTCGATTCAGTAATTGCTATATTGAACTTTTTAACCTTAATTGGTGTTGTTTCTTTGTACGTCTGATTCGATTTTTTCACGCCAACTGTAGCGGCTTTATCATTCTTCTTGTCGTTATTATAAGAATCTCCATAAATCAAATCTTTGGCATTTTGCTTGGAAGATGGCGGCGGCGGTGGCGGTACTTGAGCTAAACTCAAATTATAAACAAAACAAAAAAAGAAAATCAAGTAATATTTATTTTTCATTTCAATTTCAAAATTTAAAAAGACAGTCTAAAATTTATTTTATTAAACAAAATAACACATTCAAGTACTTCTTTCACCTTAGAAGAAACTTTGGTTTAACCAATTTTAAAACAATAATTGCTGCAAAAAATAAAACACTTCCAAACAACAGCATACCCAATAAAAAATCAATTAAATAGTTGAAGAATTCCCCGAACGTATAATATTCAAAAATCAAAGCTGGAACTTTCCAACCCACAAAAATGAAAGGCAAAAACATTAAGGCAATCGTTAAAGCATTTTTTATTTTTGAATCGGAAGCGCTTAATCTTAGATAATTCATGAAATTATCAATTAAACCACAAAAGAGCAAAGTGCATGAAAATAAAAAATAAGTAAATACTACAATATTATTTTCACCGACATATTTATTGCTTAGTGTTTTCAGTGCCAACACATCGTTATCATTTCCAAACATGGTAAGAACAACCTCTTTTAGGTAGGTAAAAATATAATCAAAACTCCACAGTTCATTCTGAGATTTTAATACTATATAGGAACAAATAACACCAATCGAATAAACGATTGTCGGTGCAAATACAATAAATACTTGTTGATATAATTTTTTGGTAAAAAAAGCAAAAGGCAAATCTTGTTCCGGAATCGCACGCTGTTCTTCAATATCAGTTGTTTTTCCAAATATTTCTACCGAAGAACCAATTGGAATCCATCCTAAAACGAAATCCGTTTTTCCTATTGTTTTATTAAAAAGGGAAAATTGGGGACTAAAAAACATGGTGAATTTTAAAACTCTGATCCCAAATAAAAAACTTAAAAACAGATACAGCAAATTACATAAAAAAAGAAAAGAAGCAATCAAGAAACCCAGAAATAGTAATTTGGTATTAAATACGTGCATAGATGAGATCTTATATTAGAGATTAAGTTTGTTAAACAAAGTAACACATTCCATCGCTTCTTTTACATCATGAACGCGAAGAATTTTTGCTCCTTTTGTTAAAGCAATGGTATTCAGAAATGTAGTCCCATTTAAAGCTTCTTGTGCTGTTATATCAAGCGTTTTATAAATCATTGATTTTCTAGAAATTCCAGCCAAAACGGGTAATTCTAAAAGATTAAAAAGTTCCATTTTCTGCATCACTTCAAAATTCTGATCAGTTATTTTGGCAAAACCGAAACCTGGATCTAAAATCAAATCGTTGATTCCTAAACTTCTTGCTTTTTTTACTTTTTCTGAGAAATAAAAAAGCATTTCTTTTAGCATATCGTCATACTGGGTTAAACTTTGCATTGTCTGCGGATTACCGCGCATGTGCATCATAATGTAAGGAACGTTGTAATGCGCAATCACTTCAAACATATTTTCATCTAATTCTCCCGCCGCAATATCATTTATAATCGCTGCACCACTTTCAATGCTTGCTTTTGCAACTTCGGCTCTAAAAGTATCAATTGATAATAAAGTCTTCGGAAAATATTTTAAAATCAATTCGATTGCCGGAACAATTCGATCGATTTCTTCTTGTTCAGTAACAAACTCAGCACTTGGTTTGCTAGAATAAGCACCAATATCAATAAATCTCGCACCTTCAGAAAGCATTTTCTCCACTTGCGAAATAATCTCGTCTTCGTTTTTATATTTTCCTCCGTCAAAGAAAGAATTTGGAGTAACATTCAGAATTCCCATTACTTTGGGGATTGATAAATCGATAAGTTCTCCTTTGCAGTTAATTGTCATGATATTTGTTATTTTTGTTTCAAGTTTCAAGTTGATGCAGATTGCGCATCTAGAAACTTGAAACCTAAAACTTGAAACTTTTTTCATTCTAGTTCCCGTTAACACTTTGTTTAGAAAAAACTTGAAACAAAGAAAACATGAAACTTGAAACTCTTTAATTTTATCCCTATTTTTGAAGAAATTTTAGCAAATATACAGCATATAAATGAAGAATACTTCCCAAGAGTTTGATAATGTTATCGCGGTTTGCCGAACATTGTATATCAATAAAATGAAAGATTACGGTAGTGCATGGAGAATTTTAAGATTGCCATCGCTGACGGATCAAATTTTCATAAAAGCGCAACGAATTAGAAGTTTACAGGAGAACGAAGTTCGTAAAGTCGATGAAGATGAAAAAGGAGAATTTATCGGAATCATCAATTATTCTATTATGGCTTTGATTCAGTTGGAACTTGGCGTTGTAGATCAGCCAGATCTTGACGTTGAAAAAGCAACTGAGTTATACGATGCTAAAGTGAAGCTTACCAAAGATTTAATGGAAGCTAAAAATCACGATTATGGTGAGGCTTGGCGTGATATGCGTGTTAGCTCTTTAACCGATTTGATTCTGCAGAAGCTTCTTCGCGTAAAGCAAATTGAAGATAATAAAGGAAAAACGTTGGTTTCTGAAGGCATCGACGCCAATTATCAGGATATGATTAATTATTCTGTTTTTGCTTTAATCCTTAATCCAATAAAATAAATTCCAAAATTAAAATTCCAAATTCAAATTTTCCACTTTTCTAGCCTGCTTTTGGAATTTGGGATTTTAAAAATTTAATATTCATTATGAAAAACATCATTACCCAATTCTCCCGATTATTTGTCGGTGTCCTATTTATCATTTCTGGATTAATTAAATTAAATGACCCAGTTGGTTTCTCTTATAAATTGGCTGAATATTTTAGCGAGCCAGTTTTCAATATGCCATTTTTAGAGCCTCTGGCTTTAGGATTAGCCATCTTTTTAGTGATTCTAGAAGTAGTTTTGGGTGTAATGCTTTTGGTTGGTTATAAATCAAAACTAACGATTTGGGCTTTATTGTTATTAATCGTTTTCTTTACATTCCTAACTTTCTATTCGGCATATTTTGATGTAGTGAAAGATTGTGGATGTTTTGGTGATGCTTTACACTTAACGCCTTGGCAATCATTCACAAAAGATGTTGTTTTACTTTTCTTTATCTTGATTTTATTCATCAATAAAAAATTGGTAAAACCTTTGTTTTCAAAATTAGTTACCAATATCATTACTTTAATTAGCATTACTTTATGTGTATTTATGGCGGTTTGGGTTATCAATCATAATCCGATCAAAGATTTCCGTCCTTATAAAGTGGGAACTAACATTGAGAAAGGAATGGAAATTCCAGAAGGCGCTCCAAAATCGGTTGTAGAAATGATTTTCATCTACAAAGTAAACGGCGTTGATAAAGAATTTACAGAAAAAGATTTAATGAATATTCCTGAAGGAGCTGTATTTGTTGACCGTAAAGACAAAGTAATTACTGAAGGTTACATTCCTCCTATTCACGATTTTACGATGACAAAAGATGATTCTGATTATAAAGAAGAATTATTAAAAGAGCCTAAATTGTTAATCTATGTTACTTACGATTTAAATTTGTCGAATCCTGAAGGAATGAAAAAATTAGGAAAAGTGACCGCAGATGCAAAAGCAAAAGGTTATAAAGTAATCGGAATGACTGCTTCTGGAGTTGATGAAATTGCTAAAGCGAAGAAAAATTATGCTCTAGATATTGATTTCTATTTCTGCGACGGAACAGCTTTAAAAACCGTCGAAAGAGCCAATCCGAGTATTGTTGTAGTTCATGACGGAACAATCGCTCAAAAAGTACATTATAATGATGTTGATGATTTGAAATTATAATATTTCAAAAAAAAAAGATTTAAAAAGCGCTATAAACATCAGGTTTAATAGCGCTTTTTATATTTCCTACCATTTTTGCATGATAATAATGTTTTAAATTCCGAATAATAATCCTACATTTGATTCATCCAAAAACTATTTAAATCATGAGAAAACTATTCTATTTTCTATTTACTATCTTAATTTTCAGCAATTATAGCTGCGATAGTGCCGGTTCTGATCCGATTCTATGTTTTACACCACCTAACGATTTTTCCTTTGAACTTGTAGACAAAACAACCAAAGAAAACCTTTTTACAAATGGTACTTTTAATAGCAAAGATATTGTCATAAAAAATTTAGACGATACTAGTAAAATAGCGAAATATGTTTTCATTTCAGAAAACAACGTTAACTTGATAAGACTACAAAACATCGGATGGCAAACTGAAACTATAAATTATTCTATCAGCATTGGAAAGAAAAATATTTTTCAATTTCATGTCGAAGCAAAAAGAATAAACACTGAATGCTCTCATACAGAATACAGTAACTTAGAAATTAAAAATACTGTATATGAGTTAGATCAGGCAAAAGAAGTATATAAAATTTTAGTTGACACACAGAATTAAGGGTATACTTAAAATGGAAAGACACATTAAAACGCTTATTTGTTCGTTCTCTATTTTATTTAGCCTTTTAGGTTTTAGCCAAACAAAAAATCAAGACCAACGCTACATTTTCTTTTTCCACAATAAATTTGTTGAAGAAAATGATTTAAATGCAGTTCATCCAGAATACGGCAGAGCAGAATACAAGGAAATTTTAGAATCTTACAGAAGAGATGGTTTTATTGTTTTTAGCGAGAAAAGAAAGAAAAACACCAATTCTGCTGAGTATGCCGAAAAGATGGCAAAGCAAGTCAAAAAGCTAATAAAGAATGGTGTTCCGCCAAATCATATTACGGTAATCGGGACTTCGCAAGGAGGTTATATCGCACAATTTGTTTCGACTTATCTCTCGAATCCTGATGTAAATTTTGTTTTCATTGGCTGTTTCAGAGATGTTGACATTACAGAAATTCCAGATATTAATTTCTGTGGCAACATTTTAACCATTTATGAAAAATCAGATATTTATGGAGTTTCTGCCATCAAAAGAAAGGAAACTTCTAAATGCAAAATAATTCATTTTAAAGAAATTGAACTTAACACAGGTCTAAAACACGGCTTTTTGTATAAAGCTGCAGACAACTGGATTGCTCCAAGCAAAAAATGGGCAAATGGAAATTATGACTTGAATTAAGCATTCAAAAAAACATAAAAGCCTTCAATAAAAATTAATTTATTGGAGGTCTTTTTTATTATAATCTGACGTTTTTTTGATCAAAATCTTTTTCAGAAAATAATTTTTCCTTCATTTTTTTATTTGCAAAAAAGCTCCATTAAGAAAAAGCACCATTTTTCGCCCCTACTATTACGATTTCAATGGGCTTTTTTCAACCAAAAAACGCCGATTTGTTACAAAATGAGCGACTCTTCAAATTTTGTTAATGTGCAATTGGCATTCCATTTGTTTGTTTAACTTTGTGAATTCAGTACCTTAATAAAAAATAATTTTAATAAAATATGAAACAATTAGTCCTTGTCTTAATTGCATTTATTTCTTTTTCTTGCTCGCAAGCTCAGAAAACAGCTTTTTCGAAAGAAGCATTGTCTGAGAAATTACTAGCCCTTGACGGAAGTCAGGTTACTTTCAAAAACATCTTAAAAAAATATAAAGGAAAAACTTTGGTTATCGAAGTTTGGGCTTCCTGGTGTGGTGACTGCGTAAAAGCAATGCCAAAATTAAAAGAATTGCAAGCTAATAATCCTGATGTATCTTACTTGTTTCTTTCTGCTGATAAAACGGCTGATAAATGGAAAACTGGAATCGAAAAACACGAATTAAAAGGAGATCACTTCATGATGAATGATGGTATGAAAGGTCTTTTTGGAAAAGCAATCGACTTAGATTGGATTCCGAGATACATTGTTGTAGACAAAACAGGTAAAATCGTTTTATACCGTGCAATAGAAACTGATTTCGAAAAAATCAATGCTACTTTACAAACATTGAAGTAATTTTTCAATGGCAATTGCAATGTCCAAATTCAATTATGAATTTGGGGCTTTGCTTTAATTTTAAACAAAAAACAAAAAAATAATATAAAACTACCAAAATGAGAAAATCGATTGTTGCAGGAAACTGGAAAATGCATAAAAACGCAGCACAAACTGAAGAATTATTAAACGAGTTAATCGCTAAAATTCCAGCAAAAACAAATGCACAAGTAATTGTAGCGCCAACTTTTGTAAACTTGCAAGCGGCAGCAACAAAATTAAAAAATACAACTATCGGAGTTTCTGCTCAAAACGTTCACCAAGCTGAAGGTGGAGCTTTTACAGGAGAAATTTCTGCAGATATGTTGACAAGCATTGGTGTTAACACTGTAATTTTAGGTCACTCTGAGCGTAGAGCTATTTTTCACGAAACAGATGCTTTAATCGCAAACAAAGTGGATACTGCTTTAAAACATGACATGACAGTTATTTTCTGTTTCGGAGAAGAACTAAAAGATCGTCAATCTGGAAATCACTTCAACATTGTTGAAAATCAATTGCGTGACGGCGTTTTCCACATTGCAAAAGAATCTTGGTCTAAAATTGTTTTAGCGTATGAGCCAGTTTGGGCTATTGGAACAGGAGAAACTGCTTCGCCAGAACAAGCGCAAGAAATGCATGAATTTATTAGAGAAACTATCCGCAAAGCTTTTGGAGCTGAAATCGCTGATGAAGTTTCTATTTTATACGGTGGTTCTGTAAAACCAGAAAACGCTAAAGAAATTTTCTCTAAACCAGACGTAGACGGTGGTTTAATTGGAGGCGCTGCTTTAAAAGCAGATGATTTCTTAGCTATTGTTACAGCTATCTAATTTTAGATTTTAGATTTTACAAAAAACCATTCGCTGTGCGAATGGTTTTTTCGTTTTTGGAATTTGGAATTTTTAAATTGGAATTTCTATTATAAGAAGTAACTTTGCAAAAATTTTTATTTATGTCGAATATATATTTAGGATATCATTTTACAATTGAGCCCAAAGAACTTGGATCAGAAATTTTAGTTGCTGAATTGGGCGAAAAAGCGTTTGAAAGTTTTACAGAAACAGAAAATGGAATTTCGGCTTTTGTGAAGAAAGATTTATGGGATGAGAATATTCTGGATGATATTTATATTTTACAATCGGAAGAATTTAAAATTGAATATACAATTGAAGAAATCGATCAGGTAAATTGGAACGAAGAATGGGAAAAAAACTTTGAACCAATTGATGTTGATGGAAAATGCCACGTACGCGCTCCTTTTCACGAAAAAACTGATGCTGAGTTTGACATTGTAATCGAACCTAAAATGAGTTTCGGAACAGGACATCACGAAACGACTCACATGATGATTCAGCATTTGCTCGAAATGGATGTGAAAGGTTTAAAAACTCTCGACATGGGTTGCGGAACTGCGATTTTAGCTATTTTGGCCGAAATGAAAGGCGCAGAACCAATCGACGCTATCGACATTGACAATTGGTGTTATCTAAATTCTATTGAAAATGCAGAACGCAATAATTGCAAGCACATCAGCGTTTATGAAGGCGATGCCGCTTTATTGGCAGGCAAAAAATACGATTTGATTATTGCCAATATCAACCGAAATATTTTATTGAATGATATGCAGGCGTATGTTGATGCGCTAAACCCACAAGGTATCATTCTTTTTAGCGGTTTTTATGAAGAAGACATTCCGTTTATTGATGCTTCTTGCGTTGAAAAAGGCTTAACTTATGTTAAAAAGCTTCAAAGAAACAACTGGGTATCTTTAAAATACGTAAATTAGATTACTGATAATCAATTCAGTACAAAAACATAAAACTATGAGTACTAAAGAAAAAGTAAGAGAAAGAGTTCGCGAAAAAGAAGCCATTGCTTTTAATAACGAGATCATTGTTTATAATGATGATGTAAACACTTTTGATCACGTAATCGATACTCTTATGCGTGTTTGTGACCATACTGCCGAACAAGCCGAGCAATGTTCTTTGATTGTACATTACAACGGCAAATGCACTGTGAAAACAGGTCCGATAGAAAAACTTAAACCTCAATGTACACAACTTTTGGAAGCTGGTCTTAGCGCCGAAATTGTGTAATTGAATTCATAATTTAAAAACGCATTCTATTCTATTTAACTTAAGAATTGAATAGAATGCGTTTTTTACTTTTCACCTATTTTTGTTTTCCACTAGAAGCTCCCTTTCTATGATTTATTTATTTTAAATCAAAATACCAATCTATTACAGTTTATTTTATCAATAATTTAAAAAGCATTCTATTTTATTCTATATTTGAACGAAATACAATGTTTTTATGGAAGAATATGGAAAGATATTGATTATTGCAATGCCGGTTTTTTTAGCCTTAATTATTATTGAAAAAATTTATGGCATTTATAAAAAAAACGACACTGCTCCATTAATAGACAGCGTATCTAGCATAAGTTCTGGAATAACCAATTCTGTAAAAGATGTCCTAGGATTAAGCGTAACTTTTCTTTCTTATGAATGGCTGGTTTCTAAAATTGCGTTGCAGCATTTAGAAGCCAATGTTCTCTCCTACTGTATCGCTTTTTTCGTTATTGATTTTTATGGCTATTGGAGTCACCGTTTAGCACATCAAATTAATTTTCTTTGGAACAAACATGCCATACACCACAGCAGTGAAGAGTTTAATCTTGCCTGCGCGCTTCGACAGCCCATTGCGAGTTTAATAAACCTTTTTACCTTTTTATTAATTCCGGCCGCATTATTGGGCGTTCCTGCCTCTGTAATCGCTATTACACTGCCTATACATTTGTTTTTACAGTTTTGGTACCATACCAAACACATCAAGAAAATGGGATTTATTGAACATATATTAGTCACTCCTTCCCATCATCGTGTTCATCATGCTATTAATCCTGAATATTTAGATAAAAATCATTCGCAGATTTTTATTTTCTGGGACAAACTTTTTGGCACCTTTCAAGAAGAATTAGATGATGTACCACCCATTTTCGGAATCACAAGACCAGCAAACACTTGGAATCCAATTAAAATAAATTTCCAGCATTTAAGTTTGCTAATCCAAGATGCGTGGCGCACTCCAAAATGGAATGAAAAATTGACTATTTGGTTTAAGCCAACAGGCTGGCGTCCTGAGAATTTTGAAGAAAAATATCCCGTAAACAAAATCGAAAATGTTTTTGCTTTTGAAAAATATGGTACACAAAATTCTAAAAAATTAATATATTGGTCTGTTGCACAAGTTTTAATAACATTACCATTTGTAAGTTATCTATTTGACAATATTGCCAAAATTGGCCTTCCAAATATTTTTATCTATGGCTTTTTTATTTTTGTAACCATATATAGTTACACAGAGTTAATGGACAAAAATAGATTGGCTCCCGTCTGGGAAGGTATCCGATTAGGGATTGTAATTTGTATTATTGGTTATTATGGCGATTGGTTTGGTTTAAATCATGTTATACCAATCAGTAATTATATTATTTTTACCTATCTGATCGTATCATTTTTAGCGGCACTTTATTTTGTCCATTTTGATTTTAAAACCAACCAAAACCAATATATCAATTCATAACCCCTATTATGAGAAACTCTTCTTTTTTTAAAATTTACGTAGCATTTAGTATAATTTATCTCATTATACTACTTTCTGGCTATGAGCGTTTTGACCTATTTCTTAAACCTATCTTAATGCCCATTATTGGGTTTGGCGCTTATTTCTATAGAAAATTTCCAACTCAAAATATTTTACTTGCCGCACTTGCACTTTCATGGCTTGGAGATGTCATTTTGCTTTTTACAGATCTAGGAGAAATTTATTTTATTTTAGGATTAGTGTGTTTCCTTACCGCACATATTGTCTATTGCATTCTTTTTAATAAACAGAAAAGAATCAGAAAAAGGCAAAACAAAACAATTTTTATATTTGGCAGTATTCTAATTGCAATTTACTTAATCGGAATGGTTGCTACTTTAATGCCTTATTTGGGCGATCTTGAAATTCCTGTTTCTATTTATGCATCTGTAATTTCAATTATGCTTTTATTTGCCTTCAATGGCTTTTTGGTTTGGGAAAAACCAGGTAATCAGTTCGTTTTTATCGGCGCTCTTTTCTTTGTAATTTCAGACAGTATTTTGGCTGTAAATAAATTTTATGCACCAATTCCTAAAAGTTCTTTTTTTATAATGCTGACTTATCTTCTGGCACAATATCTGATTGTACTTGGTGTTTTAAAACTAAATCCAAAAAAAGAACAGCAAGCCGTTTAACTTTTGCAATAACCTTAACCATGAAAAAAATAGCTCTTTTACTTATTATATTGATTAGTGCTTCTTCTTGCGTGAGCTCAAAATCAACTTTAAAAAATGTCGACGACAATGCGCCAGATTTAATTTTGAAAAAAGACAATACTTTTTCGATAACACAGTTTGCTAAAGACAAAAAATACGGCTACGATCCGGATTATCCTGTTAATATATTTTTTCAAAACACTAACAATGAAACATTAAACGAAGTTCGTTTTTTAAACGCTTTAGCTGGTCCAAATGGAGAAAAAATAACGTTTCATCGATTAGAAACCTGTTGCCCATTCCCTACTAAAAGAAGCAATATGGGCGCTGGATTTTTAAATGTTTACGAATTGAAATGGGATGGACAAAAAAAGCCTGTTAAGCTGTATTTAAATATTTATGAAAAAGGGATTTTGATGGTTCCTGTGGGATTGAGGTTGAAACAAAATTAATTTTGATGGATGAAATAAATTACGAAATAAAGATTTTAACGGAGGATATTACTTCATTAAAAAATCTTACAGCAAAAACCAAAAGTATATCTCTAAAAAAAGCAATAATTGCAATTCTATTTCTTGGAATTTGCTCAATCTTTTTTGGTCTTGTTTTATATTATTTGCTATTTGTTACTTTAATAACAATCTTGATTCTGCTTGGAATAAAAATTTATAATGTTTGGCTCACTAAAAATAATATTCACGTTAATCGGGAGTTTGCACAAAATGCCTATAAAAATGAAGTTGTTAGAGTGACTTTTGATTCTGAAAAAATAATATTCGGAGCAAATAAGAAATATTATCGAGATGTACAAAGAGTTTTACAAAATGAAAAACTTTATTATTTTGTTATAAATGCTAATCCTCAATCTCCTGAAGAAGAAGCTGGTATAATTATTCCAAAACGATATACTGACAAAACTGAACTTGAAAATTTCTTATCAAAAACTATTTTAGAACCTTACTTTAAAATGGATTGACCCGAATTTTGTCTTGATAAAAATTAACCTAAAAATTATCGTAATTCCACTAAACTCCTAGCCCTGATAGGAGCGGAAATCCTTTTTTGAGAAAGCCTATTTTTTTCTGATCGTTGCAGAGCGACCAAAGGAAGCTCCTGCAATGATCTAGGAAAAAAAGGATTTGGAGAAAAAGATTGTAGCGGATAGCAGGAATAGCTACTTCTCATTCTTCTCTTAATAATTCCGATTCCATATTTGACAATCAATTTTCGTGTAATCAATAACTCCAAAAACATAAGTTCTAAAAAATAACTGCAAAACTTTAGAACATGATAAATGTCATTTATTAATTTCCTTTTATGCTTTAATATTGCCTAAGAAAAAGTATTTAATCCATTTTAAGAAATTTTAGAAATATGCCAGTCCTACTAGCTCCTAATCAGCTATTCTAGTTCTTAAAATAATCTTAATTCTTCATCCGAAACTCATAAATCATAACTACCTTTGCAGTGCAAAAAAATAATTTTATGAACATACAACATATTCCTCAAATTAAGCATACTGACAGCGGGAACTTCTTTTTATTATCGGGGCCTTGTGCTATCGAAGGAGAAGAAATGGCGTTGCGCATTGCTGAAAAATTAGTTGGTATTACTGACAAACTTCAGATTCCTTATGTATTTAAAGGATCTTTCAAAAAAGCAAACCGTTCTAGAATTGACAGTTTTTCTGGAATTGGAGACGAAAAAGCATTAAAAATCTTAAGAAAAGTTTCTGAAACTTTTCATGTTCCAACTGTAACAGATATTCACACAAATGAAGATGCTGATATGGCTGCGCAATACGTAGATGTATTGCAGATTCCAGCTTTCTTAGTTCGTCAAACTGATCTTGTTGTCGCTGCCGCTAATACTGGTAAAACAGTAAACCTGAAAAAAGGACAGTTTATGAGTCCAGAAAGCATGAAACACGCGGTACAAAAAGTATTAGACTGTAATAATGAAAACGTTATGGTTACAGATCGTGGTACTATGTTTGGTTACCAAGACATGATTGTTGATTTTAGAGGTATTCCTACTATGCAGCAATATGCTTCTACAGTTCTAGATGTAACACATTCTTTACAACAGCCAAACCAAACTGCTGGTGTTACAGGAGGAAGACCTGACATGATTGAAACAGTAGCGAAAGCGGGTATCGCAGTTGGTGTTGACGGTATTTTTATCGAAACGCATTTTGATCCTGCTAATGCAAAGAGTGATGGTGCTAATATGCTTCACTTAGACTATTTTGAAGGTTTAATGAACAAGCTAGTTGCGATCAGAAAAACAGTTAACGCATTTTAAATTTATAATACCAAGTTCTTTGAAAACAAAATTTTTATTTTTCTTACTGGCTTGTGTTTCTTTAAACACATTTGCTCAGGAAGAAATACCTGTACAAAAATATGCTGCTCACAACAAAGGAAAATTCTTTGTGATGTGGGGTGGCAATAGAGAAAGCTACTCAAAATCTGATGTAAACTTCAGAGGTAAAGATTACAACTTTACAGTTGAGAATATGGCGGCTCATGATAAACCAAAAGGATGGCATGTTGATTATATCAATCCTGCTAATATGACAATTCCTCAAACTAATTTGAGATTCGGATATTTTTTTAGCGACCATTACAGTGTTTCAATTGGTGTAGACCACATGAAATATGTAATGACTCAAAATCAAATTGCAAACGTAAACGGAAATATTAATTTACCTGCAGACGACCCAGCTTCAATTTACAATGGCGAATACAATAACAGACCAGTAGACATGTCTCAAGGTGGCGCTAAGGAAGGTGGCTATGATAAAGGTGAAGTTCAGGTAGGTGGTCCTGCTTTCTTAATGTATGAGCATACCGATGGTTTGAACTACGTTCATACTGAGGTGGCTAGATTTGATGATATTTCAAAATGGTTTGGATTGCCAAATATTGATAAAGTTCAGATTAATTTAACTGAAGGTTTGGGTGCTGGAGTTTTATATCCTAAAACAAACACTACGCTTTTAGGTAAAGAACGCCATGATGATTTTCACGTTTCAGGTTATGGTGTTTCTGCAAAAGCTGGTTTAAACGTTACGTTTTTTAAACATTTTTACATTCAAGGAGAATTAAAAGGTGGTTATATCAACATGCAAGATATTAAAACTACAACAAGCCCTGAAGACAAAGCTTCTCAGCACTTTACTTATTTCCAACGCATTATTGCTGTTGGAGGTATTTTTAGAATCTAAAAATTCGTAAAATATATTTATAAAATAGCTGTCATTTTATTTGGCAGCTATTTTTTTTATTATTTACTTTGTAACTCAAAGTACTTTAAATCATACCTTATGAAAAGTAGAAAATATCTGTTTCCCATTATTACTTTCATCTTAAGTTTTGGATGCGCTTTATTTGTGGCTATAAAAGTTTTTCCTAACAATCCGTTTACAGGAAATAAAGAAGAAAAAGCAACTGCAAGCAAGTTTAAAGATGGAGATCTTATTTTTCAGACTTCCGAATCTAAACAGTGCGAAGCAGTTCGTATTGCAACTAATTCGAAGTTTTCTCATTGCGGAATTATTTATGACATCAACGGAAAATGGTTTGTTTTTGAAGCCGTTCAGCCTGTAAAACTAACTCCTCTTGAAGATTGGATAAAACATGGAAGAGACAGTAAATATGTAGTGAAACGATTGAAAGATGACAGCGTTTTAAAACCTGAAGTTTTACAAAAAATGAAAGATTACAGTCAGCAATTTGATGGCAAAGAATACGACGCTTATTTTGAATGGACAGACAACAGAATTTATTGTTCTGAATTGATCTGGAAGATTTATAAAAATGCGGCTGGAATTGAGTTATCTAAACTTAAAGAATTGAAAGATTTTAATTTGAAAGATCCAAGAGTTCAGAAAATACTAAAAGAACGTTATGGCAATGATATTCCGTTAGAAGAAAAAGTTGTTGCCCCTTCTGATATTGCCGATTCTACTATTTTAAAAACGGTAATAGATACTTACTAATATTTTAAAGAACTAGATTCCTTTATTGTTTCTAGTTTTTTATTTATCATTTTACTTTGAATTTCAAAGAACTTTTAAAAACCAAATTTATGAGAGATTATTTGATTGAAAAACTGTATGAATCTTCTAAAAAACCTTATCAAAAATATTTCAAAAAGAATGAACCTTGGAACATCGATAAAAACCTTTTGCTTGATTATCCAAAAGAAAGTTTAGGATTGGGGTTAGGAAATTTTCTTTATAGAAATCACTTTGATATTCAGGAGAAACTCGAAGATCATGACATTATTCATGTTCTAACCAATACTGGAGTTTCTGTTTATGAAGAAATTGGAATGCAGTATTATCTACTTGGAAACGGAAAGAAAAGCTTGTATTTGTTTATGGTAATAGCAACGGGAACGTTTTTTTACCCAAAACGAATAAACTACTTCATTAAACAATATAAAAGAGGAAAAAAAGCATATACTTTTCATTATCTGGATTTTTCAAAAATGCTTTTTATACCCATTCAAACTATTCAGCAAACTTTTAAAATTTAAAAAATCATGAAAACAATTTATAATCCTTCAGAAGAAAAACAATCTACAGAATTAGCTGTAGGAACATTTATAATTAGTACCATTCTGTTTATTCTTTATATTATTTCAAACGGAAATCCCATGATCCTGATTATTGCCTGGCCATTCGCTTTAGGGGCGATAATTGTGAATGCAATTATGTTTCTGCATTTGACAGATCGCTTTATTCATCTTCCAGAACATCGAAGAGATATTGCGGTGAAACTTCTAATCTTACTTTCTAATATTCCAATTCTCTTTTTCTACTATTTGGTTGTGATGAAATCATGATCTAATTTCTCTTTTAAATAATCAAAAAAAAGCAGTAACCATCAAATTGATTACTGCTTTTTTATAAGATTAAATTTTACCTGATATCAAAATTTTCATAGATATTTTGAAAAATTGGCATGTAAGATAAATATTCATCACTTTTACTGCAAAAACTGAGTATATATAAATCTCTTCCTTTAATAAAGTAATATTGAAGAATAATTGCAAGACTTCCATTACTCATTAATTGTCTATAAACAATTTCTTGCCCTTGAATACCATTTTTTAAAACTTTACGATTAGAAATAATCTCGCTGCTTACTCCGAATTTTTTATCTATTATATTTTTTACAAATTTTGGCTTAACTTTCGAATATCCAAGATCAGAGATTAATAAGCTTATATTTTCAATAAAATTATCGGCATCTGAGCTTTTCTCGCTTAAAAGCATAAATTTTTTTTGTAGCGAATCTGATTTTTGAAGATGCCAGTTGTACGGAAACAGCAACGAATACTTCTTTTCACTTATATACAATTTGCCCGAACTATCTTCCGATTTATTTTGGCCAAATCCTATTGTTACAAATAAAATCGCTGCAAATTTTAAAAACAGTTTCAAAATAAATTTTAATTTGCTTTTTTAGTCTCGATTCCGTTTTGGTCTAATAAATACATTAATGTAGTCATTGTAGCTGCACCAAGTTCTAATTCTCTTTTATTGATAGCATCAAATTTATCGTTTGCTGCGTGGTGGTAATCGAAATAACGTTGAGAATCTGGTTTTAAACCTGCTTTTACTATAGCCTGAGAAGTCAAATGGCTAATATCTGAACCTGCGTGACCAATTGTAAAACTATGAACTAAATAGGGTTCAAAAAGGTCTTTGTAAGCTTGTATCTTTTTCAAGTTAGCATCGTCAGCTTCAATTGAAAATCCTCTTGGAGAAAATCCTCCTGAATCACTTTCTAAAGCAAAAATATGATTTTCTTTCTTTTGTTTTGAAACTTCCTCATATTTAGCGCCACCTTTTCCACCATTCTCTTCGTTCATAAACAAAACCACACGAATCGTATTTTTTGGCTTATAGTTTAAGTTTTTCAATATTCTGATCACCTCCATACTTTGCACTACTCCTGCTCCATCATCGTGAGATCCGTCTGCTAAATCCCAAGAATCTAAATGTCCACCAACAACCATAATGTTGTCTGGAGATACAGTTCCTGTCAATTCTCCAATTACATTATAAGATAATGCATCTGGTAAAGTTTCACAAGATTGTTTAAAATAGAATTTCAAAGCTGGATTTCTTTTTAAAGTTTTGCTCAACAATTCTGCACCATTCGTACTAATTGCAGCTGTTGGAATATATTGCTCTTTTGGCAAATCTCCATAACTTTGAGCTCCTGTATGAGGAAAATCGTCTAAACGCAAATTCATGGAACGAACAATTGTTCCAACTGCTCCTAATTTTGCCGCTTCTTTTGCTCCTGCATATCTTTGGTCAACGCATGCTCCGTAAGAAGTAAAAGTTTCAATGTTTTCAGGATTCATTGGTCTGTTATAGAAAACAATTTTTCCTTTTACCTTATCTGCTCCTAACTCAGCTAATTCTTTAATTCCTTGAACTTCGATAATTTCTGCAGTAAGACCTGTTTTTGCTGTTGCAACAGAACCACCTAATGCACAAATTGGCACATTCGTTTTTACTTTTCCGTCAAGAATGTAAGCTGTTTCTTTTTCGCCTCTAACCCAGTGAGGAACCATAACTTCTTGTAAATAAACTTTGTCAAGTCCTAAGCTTTCTAATTGTCTTTTAGTATAATCTATAGCTAATTCTGCGCCTTTAGATCCCGATAAACGGGCTCCGATATCGTTAGACAAATATTCTAACCAAGTGTAGCATTTTGACTCGGTTAGAGCTTTTTTATAGAATAATTTAATGTTTTTTTCATCATTTGTCTGTGCAAAAGATGTCAATCCGCTTAAAACTAATGCAGTTAAAAGAATTGTTTTTTTCATAGTTTTGATAGTAATTTTGGAGTTTATAGTGCTTTTGGCACATTCACAAAGGAACAAAATTATTGACAGTTCTAAGGTCTTTTGCTTAACCTTTTCTCAAAAAAAAGCTCCAATTACAAATTCTTCAATTTGCAATTAGAGCTTTTAGAGATTTTATAAATAAAGATTACTTTACTTCAATAATCTTATTTTTTGTTCCGATTCCGTTTTCATTAAAAGGCTCGATTGTGAAATAATATTTCGTTCCTTTATCCAAACCTCTAAAATCATAGGTATTATCACCATAAACCATAATGCTGTTATACAATTTATCTGGTTCGATTCCGTAATAAATATTATAACCAATTGCATCAGCCTGCTTTTTCCACGAAATCATAGCGTTTCTAGAATCGGCTTTGTTTCTGTCTACTTTAAAAGAACCAACTGCTTTTGGTTTTGCTGCTAATCCGTTTCCAAAAACTCTGAAATCTGAAATTGCAAATAAACCTGATGCATTATGAATGTTTTCCATTTTAATATAACGCGCTTTAATCGATTTTGAAAGCTCTACATAATCGTGAGGTGCATCTTTATCATTTTTAGATTTATCTACAACCAAAGTCCAATTTTGAGCATCATCAGACATAAAGATTTTATATTGATAATAAATATCCATCGCTTTGTTAAACTGCGTTGCTTTATGATCTGCGTAATTGATTTGAAGCGCATTAATTTCCATAGATCTTCCTAAATCCATTTGAAGCCATTCGCCAGGAGCATTTGTTTTTGCAGACCAATACGTCTGAATATTTTCGTCTGTTAGGTTTTCAGGTCCGTAACAGAATTTTTCGTAGACTTTCTTTCCGCCATTATCCATTCTGTGTGTTTCCACTTCCATACATTCTTCAGAAGAAGAAACCTTTACAGGCTTTTTATACGACAGCAACATCCATCCAGAAGAAGCTCCTTTTGTCTGATCACGCTGCGCTGTTGGCAATACGATTGGGAAATCTCCGTAAGCTGTAATAGAATACATTACATCATCTTTGTCAAATCCTGCAGGAAACATATCGATACGACGCTCAAAACGGTCCTTTATAGAGATTTTGCACGTACCTGTATTCCAATAATTTCCATAATTATCTGCAAAAGTGTTTCCATGTCCAGCACCAATTACAAATCCGCCTGGTTTATAAGACATCGGATTGTGCTTTTGGTAGGTAAAGGGCCCCAACGGATTATCGCCAACATGAACTCCGTTTGCATAACCTTTAAATTCGGTTGCTGGCGCTCCATATTGCATATAATACTTTCCATTATGTTTCGTCATCCAAGCTCCTTCAATGAAATTTCCCCAAGGTGCAGGTTCCATATCGTTGTTTGGTCCAAAACGCTCCCATCCATGAGCTGACGGATCAAGAATTGCAACTTCTTTAATTTGTCCGTAAGGTTTCTGGATATCTTCTACTTCAGTTGCTTTGTACAAAGTCGCATAATCAGCTTGATTTCCTTTTGGAAGCCAAGTATTATAATCTACTTCTACTCCAACAAGTGGTAATTTTCCACTTGAACCGTAATACATATACACTTTCTTATCGTCATCTTGAAAAATCGCTGGATCCCAAGTTGGCAACATTGCTTTGTCTACGTGACGTGTCCATCTTCCTGATTTCGGATCTGCCGTTTTCCAAATCGGATGATCTCTTTTCCAAGTTGAACCGACATAAAATAAAGTGTCATTTACAACCCATGCCGCAGGAGCGCACTGATCGTCATCGCCTGGTTGTCTTTGAAAACTTCCGTAAACAAAATTCCAATCTGACATGTCTTTACTCCAGAAAAAACCTGCTTGATTGGTAGCAAATAAATAATATTCGCCTTTATAAGTAATAATTACTGGATCGGCGCTTGAACGGCGTGATTCTGGAATTCCATTATGATTATGAGTCGTGAAATTGTATCCAATATTAATGGGATTACAATAGGTTGTTGCTGGTCTGTTGGGGTCAAACCATTCTGTTTTACCAGAATTTTGTGCCGAAAGACTGCTTCCAACAAACATCGAAAGCAATACAATTGGCTTAAATTGTTTAAATATATTCTTCATGGTTAGATTTCTATAGTTAAGCTTGGAGACTATTTTTTAATCTCTTTTCTTTCCTTCAAAAGTTCGGGTTCATTTGTAGTGATGTAGTTGAATTTATGTTCAATAATCCAATCCATATCTTTCTCGTCATTAACAGTCCAAGCATTTAGGATAATTTTGGCATCCTTTGCTTCCTGTATCCATTCTGGATGTTTTTGAAAAACAGAATAATGATAATCGACACCGTTAATTTTATCAGCTTTCACTTCTTTTGGCGATTTATTTCCTTCCAAATATTGCAAAGAGGTTTTAGCATCTATCGATCTGATTTTCTTTAGAATATCATAATCAAAACTGATGTAGCAGGTATTTTTATCGGCTTTTAATTTTTTAATGGTTTCGACTGCTGCTACACCCGTTTCTTGTCCTCTTTCTTTACTGATTTCTGACGTCTTAATTTCACAAACCAAAAGCGTATGTTTATTATTTCTCATTCCTTCTGAAATATATTCATGAAGGGTCGGAAGCTTCTCTCCGTTAGAAAGTTTAAATTTTATTAAATCTGCATAATTAGTTTCTTCAATAAGCAGTTTGTTGTAATGCGCATCATGATTGATTACAAGCGAATCATCTGCTGTTCTCCAAACATCAAATTCTGATCCTGGCAATTTTAAATCAATTGCATGTCTTAACGCTGCAATTGAGTTTTCTGGCAAATTGTTCTTTTTCCAAGCTCCCCGATGTGCTACAATTGCATTTTTTTGCGCGTAACTAGACGAAAAAGCAATAAGACAAATTGCACTAAATATTTTAAAAGTATTCATAAATAACGTAGTTAAAAGATTAAAAAAGATTTTTCATTTTAGAAAAAAAGCCCTCCAAACGAAGGGCTTTTCACTAATCAAATAAACCAACTATTTAGTTAACTCAAAACTAACTTTCTTATCGGCGTTTGAATTTCCTCCAATGAAAATATCAAACTGGCCAGGCTCTGCTACGAATTGTAAGTCAGAGTTGTAAAATTTTAAATCTTCAACAGTAATGTCAAAACTTACTGTTTGTTTTTCACCTTTTTTTAGTGTTATTTTTTGGAAACCTTTTAATTCTCTCACTGGTCTTGTTACTGAACCAACTAAATCTCTAATGTATAATTGAACTGTTTCTTTTCCGTCAAAATTTCCTGTATTTGTTACATCAACAGTTACTTTCAATTTTCCTGATGGATTCATTTTATCAGAAGAAATTTTGATATTTGAATAATCGAACGTTGTGTAGCTTAAACCAAATCCGAACGGGAACAAAGGCTCGTTTCTTTCATCAATATAATTTGATCTGAATTTTTCGAATTTTCCTTCTGTATTAGAAAGTGGTCTTCCAGTATTTTTGTGTGCGTAATAAATTGGCAATTGTCCAACACTTCTTGGGAAAGTTGAAGTTAATTTTCCAGAAGGATTTACATCTCCAAACAAAACATCAGCAATAGCATAACCGGCTTCTGTACCAGCGAACCAAGCATTTAAGATTGCAGGAACTGTTTTTTCTTCTTCAGTAATTACTAACGGACGTCCGTCGAATAAAACAACAACAACTGGTTTTCCAGTTTTCAATAAAGCGTTTAATAAATCTTTTTGCGCTTGTGGAATTTCCAAGTTTGTACGGCTGCTAGATTCACCGCTCATTTCAGCAGATTCTCCTAAAGCTGCAACAATTACATCTGATTGCTCCGCTACTTTTAAAGCTTCTGCTAATAATTCTTCTTTTGAACGAGAATCGCGGTGTAATGTTTTTCCAAACATTGTCGCGTTAGTTTCAAAAGTTTCATCGTAATCTAAATTGCTTCCTTTTGCATATAAAACTTGCGTTCCTGCTCCAGCAACATCTTTAATTCCTCTCAATAAAGAAACAGCATTTTCCATTTTTGTAGCCACACTCCAAGTTCCTGGCATGTTTTCTTTAGCATCTGCCAATGGCCCGATTAAACCAATAGTTCCAGATTTTTTAAGTGGTAAAAGCTGGTTTTGATTTTTAAGTAAAACTAAAGATTGTGCAGCAATTGAGCGAGCTTCTTTTCTGCTATCGTTTGTAAAGATTTCCGTTTTAGCTCTTTTTTCATCACAGTATTTGTATGGATCTTGGAATAATCCTAAATCGTATTTTGCTTCTAAAATCAATTTTACAGCATTATCGATTGTTTCGATTTTTACTCTTCCTTCATCCAAAGATTTTTTCAAAGTAGTTAAGAAACCTTCTCCCACCATATCCATTTCAACACCAGCATTTAAAGCTAAAGCTGAAACATCTTGAAGATCTCCCATTCCGTGAGGAATCATTTCAGGAATTCCAGTATAATCTGTTACTACAAATCCTTTAAAACCCCATTGTTTTCTTAAAACATCTGTCATTAACCATTTGTTTCCAGTTGCAGGAATTCCGTCAACTTCGTTAAAAGAAGCCATTACAGAACCTACACCAGCATCAACTGCCGCTTTGTAAGGAGGAAAATAATCGTTAAACATTCTAATGTGACTCATATCTACTGTGTTATAATCACGTCCAGCTTCTGGAGCTCCGTATAATGCGAAGTGCTTAACACAAGCTAAAATGGAGTTATTTTTAGAAAGATCGTGTTGTTGGTAACCATTTACCATTGCTTTTGCAATTTGGCTTCCTAAATATGGATCTTCTCCTGAACCTTCAGAAACTCTTCCCCATCTTGGATCGCGAGAAACGTCAACCATTGGAGAGAATGTCCAGTTGATTCCATCTGCACTAGCTTCTTTAGCAGCAATTTGAGCACTTCTTTCGATTAAACCCATATCCCAAGTACAAGATAATCCTAACGGAATTGGGAAAGTTGTTTCGTAACCGTGAATTACGTCCATACCAAAAAGCAACGGAATTTTTAAACGGCTTTTTTCAACCGCAATTTTCTGTACTTCTTTAATTTTTTGAACTGATTTAATGTTGAACAAACCACCCACTTTTCCTTCAGCAATATTTTTTGCCACATTTGAGCTGTTTCCTTGCCCTGTGGTAATATCACCAGATGTAGGCAAGTTTAACTGACCCAATTTCTCGTCTAAAGTCATTTTTGACATTAACTCCGCCACAAATTCAGACTTTGGTTTAATTTTCACTGTATTTTTAGGCGTCTTTTTTTGAGCATAACCCAAAACAGCACATCCTAAAAAAAGTAAGACTAATTTGTTTTTCATGTGTATTTAATATTTGTTTTTAATCGGAACATGGAATCGCTTTTCTTTGTTTCGTTTTTTATTTAAATCAAAGCGATTTCATTCTATTCTATTTATTTGTATTCGTTTTTCTTTGCTGAAACATCCAGTCGTAGATTGTCGCGTTATCATAAACTCTTGTCCAGCTGTCATGATTTGCATCATCAAAAATGGTCAGCTTTACATCTTTGGCATTGCATTTTTTCAATTCATTATAAATTGTAATCGCATAATTCACGTTTACCACATTGTCCTGCAATCCGTGAAAAATTCTGGTTGGAATATTGGCTATTTCACAAGCGTGTTCTAACTGAATTAAATCTACAAAACCAGCGACAGGTACATTTGCTGCAAATAGATCCGGATGTGCAAAAGCCAAATTCCAAGAAGCCCAACCTCCTGAGCTCAAACCAGTAACATATATTCTTTCTGAATCAATTTTATTTTCTTTCTGAATTTTCACAATCAGCTGATAAATCGATTCTATATCCCAATTTTCGTCTTCTTTGCATTGCGGAGCCAAAACATAAGCATCTAATTGGTTTGTTTTTAAATATTTTAAAGGACCATTAATTTTTACTTTTTCCAAATCGGTTCCTTTTTCTCCATCGCCCGAAATAAAAACAATCAATGGCTTTTTTTCTTTAACATTCGCTGGACGATGCAAAACATATCCCAGTTCATATTTAGACATTATAACTGTATTGATTTTCCCAGTTGTTTCACTCTGCCCAAAAACAACTATTGAAAATAATAGAAGTAGAAATGCTAATGTATTCTTCATAGAACCTTAAATTCCGTATTTACCAGATTTAAATCCAAGTTTTGTTAAACCTTGTTTTACTTCTGGCGCATTCATAAACAATTTCCACAATAATCCTGTTCTATAATTTTCGATCATTACAACTTCCGGACCTTGATCAATTGCTAAATAGCGTTTTGCCACCCATTTGTTTCCTAAACTTAAAGCATCGTAAAAACCTGCATCTCCCCAAGTTTCCTCTTTATGATTCTCATATAAATTGCGAATAAATGTCATTGATTCTTTTGGCGTATATACGATTGAACTAATGGCGGCTGTTGGCGAAATCACACCTTGATCATTACTTGGCATGTGCGCATTGTATCCGATAGATCCATCAGGATTTCTTGAATAGGATGCTGTTAATCCCCAATATTCTGGTCCGTAACCCGCATTTTTTTTCGGATTTTCAACACAATATTGGTAGTTAATTTTAGTCTGATTTACATTTAAATCCCAATAGTTAGCATATTTATCGCTCAATTGGTTAGGATCTAAACCTACATAAGAATAATGCGCCCAGAATAATGGCCCTCCAAATTCTTCAGCTCCATTATGTTTTAAAATAAGCGGAATATTGTATTTTGTTTTTGAATAAACAATTCCTCCGCTTCTCGCCCATCCTTCGTGATATGCTTTCGCATCTATTGTGTGCGTTGGCGAAGATGCTGCCATTACGTAGGTAATAAGGCATTCATTGTATCCTTGTAAAGGAAAATTCATCTGCCAAGCATAATTTGGAGACCAATGCCAGTATAAAACATTTTTATTGTTTGTATACCATTGCCAGTCCACAGCTTTCCAAAGCGCATCAAATTTTTGAGCTACTGCTTTTTCTTTTTCAGAACCATCTTTAAGATATTCACGAACAGTAATCATTCCTGCAACCAAAAATGAAGTTTCGACTAAATCGCCCCCGTTATCCTTGGTTCCAAAAGGCTTTACTTTTCCTGTATTTCCGTCAATCCAATGTGACCATGCTCCGTGAAAACGATCTGCTTTGCCTAAAAAATCGGCAATTTTGTTAAGTCTTTCTACTCCTTGGTCTTTTGTAATATAACCTTGTGACATTCCTGAAACAAGCGCCATTAATCCGAAACCTGAACCTCCTGTTGTTACAATATTTGAATCGTTTTCAGGATAAACTCCGTCTGGATGATAACGCTCTCTGGCTAATCCAGAATTTGGTTCTGCATAATCCCAGAAGTATTTGAATGTTTGTTTTTGAACAGCATCTAAAAGCTGTTCATCTGTTAATGCAGTAACGCCAGAAGTATTTTCCTGTACATTTTCTTTTGACTTATCGGCATTTTTTCCACAACTAAAAAAAGTAAAAGCTAAAAATAAAACTGAAATTCTAACCATTATAATAAATTAAGATTTTAATAAATAATCACTTCCCTCAGAAAACTGAAGGAAGTGATATATGATCGTGGTATTAATTGTAACCTGGATTCTGTTGAGACAATCCATCTGCTTGCAAAATGAATGTCGCCGGAATCGGGAATAATTCATTTTTACCTACTGTAAATACTTTTCCATCTGCAGCAAAAGCACTTTCAGCTTGACCAGTTCTAACTAGATCAAAGAATCTGTCAAATTCAAAAGCTAATTCAACTCTTCTTTCTTTCCAAATTGCAGTTCTAACTGCTGCTTGAGCAGTTGCTGGAGTATCTCCTAATCCTGCTCTGTGTCTAATTTGGTTTAATAAACCGATAGCTTCAGAAGTTTGACCTAATTCGTTTAATGCTTCAGCTTTCATTAAAAGCACTTCACCATATCTTAAATATTTGATATTTGCATCAGTTTCCCATGCATCAGTATATGCAGAAGAATATGCTTTAAAATTATACATTGGGTTTTCTACCGTTTCTGGCACAACTCTTCCATCGTATAAAGTTGTATTTCTAAAGATAATTGTAGCGTCTTTTCTAACATCTCCAGCCTCGTAAGCATTTAATAAACTTTGTGATGGAACATTGAATCCCCATCCCCATCCACCGGCACCACGAGCACCTTGTGTATTAGAGTAACCTGCAATTCCTTTAGTTGGTACAGCACCGTTTCCGTTTATTTCAAAAATTGATTCAATATCATTTTCACCTTCTAATCTGAACATTTTAGCGTAGCTTGGGTTAAGTGAGTAACCTGTAATTAAATTACAGTTGTCTACAACTTGTTGCCATTTCTTTTGGTACAAACTTACTTTTGCTAATAAAGCATAAGCTGCTCCTTTTGATGCTCTTGCTTTTTCATCTGCTGCATAAGCAGTTCTATTTGGCAAAACTGCAATTGCTTCTTCTAAATCTTTTTCGATAAAAGCGTAAACTTCAGCAACTGGTTTACGAGTAAGCAACATTTTTTTATCTTCTTCAGATGTTGGGCTTTGCAAACGATCAACAATTGGTACACCTCCATAACATTTTACAAGTGTAAAGTACATGAAAGCTCTTAAGAATTTTGCTTCTCCCATTAATCTTTCTCTTAACGCAGGATCAGCTTTATCCAATTTAGGAATCATGTTTAAAGCTTGATTACATCTGTTAATACCATCATACTGAGCAACAAAAGTACTTTCTGCCGATGGGTTTGAAGCATTATATGTTAATGCATCTAAAACGTCTTTATCTGTTCCAGTATCACCAGGAGAAGATCCTTTGTCAGCATCATCAGAAGTAATACTTGCTAAACCAATCCATCCGAATGAACTCATATCCCAATCAAGGAATTTACTGTAGATAGAAGTAACAAAAGTTTTTGCTCCGCTATCTGAATTGTATAACTCAACATCTGATGTTGGTATAGACTGTGTTGGATCAACATCTAAGAAGTCATCTGCACATCCTGTAAAGAACAATGCCGATAATGCAAACATTGATATATATATCTTTTTCATAATATTAAAATTTTAAATTAGCACCAATAACGAAAGATCTTAAAGTAGGATAAGCATCAAGCTCAATTCCTTGAGTTCCGTATGGATCACCATTTCCTGTCAATTCTGGAGAGAAACCAGAGAATTTTTGAGTGATAAATGGGTTAATTGCATTTACATAAAGTCTGCAATAGTTGATAAAGCTTGTATCTGTTAAAGGAAGTTTGTATCCTAAAGTAATGTTATTAATTCTAAAGAAATCTCCTGATTCCATGTAATATGTTGAAGCAACTGGCACTTCATTAAATGGAGCTGGGTTTGTTCCTGTAGTATTAGTTGGCGTCCAATAGTTGTTAGTTAAAGAAGCTTCAACATTTTCTCCTGTAAAACGTTGTGCTTTTTTACCATTGTAAACTTTAGCCCCACCTGTACCATAACCATCAACAGAAAAATCAATGTTTTTGTAGTTTAATCCTAAAGTAACACCATAGTTGTTTTTAGGTAAAATAGAACCAACATATTTTTTGTCTTTATTTGCATCAAGTAAATTTTGAGTTACTTTATCTCCATCTGCATTGTAGTAAAGCATTTTACCATTTGCTGGATCGATACCTGCATACTCATATAAGTAGAAACTTCCTAATGGCTGACCAACTGATGTTTTGTTCAGCATTTTAGTATCTTGACCGTTACCTAAGTTACCTCCAATTACAGGTGAAATATCAAAATCTTTTAAACCTGAAAGTTCGTTTTTATTGTGAGAGAAGTTTCCTCCAACCCAGTAGCTTAAGTCATCGTTAATTTTATCATCCCAACGTAAAGCAATCTCAAAACCTTTATTAGAAACCTCACCTACGTGTGCAGGAGTTGAGATTGTCATACCAGATGACATATAAGGTTTTGTATTTAAAATAACGTTGTTTGTATTTTTGTCATATACATCAAAAGATCCTTTTAATCTGCTTTCTAAAAATTCAAAATCAACACCTGCAGAAGTTTCTTCTGTAACCTCCCAAGATAAACTTGGATCGATTTGAGAGTTAATTGTTGTTCCTTGATATAAAAGTGAACCTCCTAAGTAAGCATTAAGTCCAGAAGCATAAGCTTGTGTATTTAAAGGAACGTTTTGATTTCCTAATTTACCCCAGCTACCTCTCAATTTAATTAAATCTACACCTTTAATATCAGACAAGAAACTTTCTTTAGTCATAACCCAACCAATACCGAAAGATGGGAAAGTACCCCAACGGTAATCTTTAGCAAAGTTTGAAGATCCGTCACGTCTAATAGTTCCAGTAAATAAATATCTGTCCATTAATTTATACTGAACCCTTCCGAAGTAAGAAGCTAATCTACTTTCGTTATATTTAATATCATATACACTAGTGATATCTGCAACATATTCAACACCTTTTGCATCTTTAGCATTGTATAAAGACCAGTAGTTAGAATTTTCACTAACATTTTTTCTTGCAATTGTCAAAGTTTCTCTCGGTCCTTTTACAGAAGCCTCAATACCCGCAGTTACCTCAACATCGTGAATGTTTGCGAAAACTTTGTTGTAAGTAAAGTAGTTAGATAAATTCCAATTGAAATAATCTTCTCTACCTCTTGTCAATAAATTTACTGGATCTGATGCGTGCGTAGCCACGTAGTCTGCTGCTGTTGTATTAGGGTTTGCAGCCATCCAGATACCTTGTTTGTCTTCAAAGTTATATTGTTTCCAAGTATAATATTCACCATTAAATTGAGAAGTGAATTTTAAACCATCAATAATATCCCAATCTAATTTTAAACCTCCTTGTAACGTAATGCTTTTTTGTTGTTCATCGTAGAAATCTAATTGAGCGACTGGATTTCCAACGTTATTGAATGATGATCCTATTGGACCTGCAACACCATTTGCATTTACACGAGATACACCATATTGACCATCAGCGAAACGTACTGGAACTATAGGAGACTGTTTGTAAGCATTTGTAAAAGCTCCTAAAGGTTTTGGTGATGAATTAGCTGAAGTAAAACTTAAATTTTGATTTAAAGTTACTTTCTTAGATATTTTAAACTCGTTATTGTTTCTGAATGTAGTACGAGAGTAATCAAGTCCATTTAAGATTGCTTTCTCTTCGTAATTTCCAGCACTGAAGAAATATTTGATGTTTTCTGAAGCTCCAGAAACAGAAATATTGTTTTGAGTGTAAGATCCTGTTCTAGTAATTTCATCTAACCAATTTGTATTAACTGGCTGACTTGCAGCAAAAGTATTTGTACCTAACGCAGCATTTGAGTAAGCAGCGTATTGGTCTCCATTTGCCATTTTAACTTTTTTAAGCGGTGTTCTAACACCAGCAAAACTTTCAACTTCTACAGATACTCTATCACCTTTACCTTTTTTAGTTGTAATAATGATAACCCCGTTTGCAGCTCTTGTACCATAGATCGCTAATGCAGAAGCATCTTTTAAGATCTCATAAGAAGTAATATCGTTTGTGTTAATATTATTGATGTTTTCTGTTGGCATACCATCAACAATATATAATGGATTTCTACCTCCTAATGCAGTACCTAAACCTCTAATAACTACAGAAGGCGTGCTTCCTGGAGCATCTGAAGATGTTACTTGAACACCCGCAGCTTTACCTTGAATAGCTTGAGAAGCATTTAAAACTTTTGTTTTAGTAACGTCCTCAGCTTTTAATGAAGCAACGGCAGAAGTATTATCGATTTTCTTTCTCGTTCCGTAACCAATAACAACCACTTCTTTTAAGGCAGTATCACCTGCTTCTTTTAAAGTGATTTTCATTTCGCCTGCAGTTGCAGGAATAGAAACCGAGTCAAAACCAAGCATAGAGATTTTTAATGTTTCTCCAACTTTAGCATTAATGGTGAAATTACCATCAAAGTCAGCATCAGCAGTAGTTCTAGATTCTGGCGCACTAATAATTGCACCTGGAACTCCCATTCCACTACTGTCTACTACTTTTCCTTTAATTGCTTGCGCTTGCCCCATCATATATGTAGGCAGCAACAAGAGAGCTAAAAAGCTAAAAATAAAATTTTTCATACAGTACGTAATCGTTTAAGTTAGTAGAGCCAAATTAAGCAATTACAACGTTGTAGTACATCAAACACCACTACAGCATAGCTACATCATTGTGTTAAAATTCAACGTTATATTAATGATTATCAACAACATAAATGTTAACAAATTTTCTTTAACATATCGTTATGATGTAGTAATGATGTATCGTAATTATATAAAAAATGATATTGAAAAATATAAATTATGTAAAAAACAAAACCAAATCTTACAGACTTAATAAAAACTTAGATAGATTTTCGTCTTGTGTGAGGTTTAGCTTCTTTCTGAGTCGATATCTATGTAATTCTACGCCTCTAAAAGAGATATTCATCATAGGAGCAATTTCTTTAGATGAAAGGTTCATCTTTAGATAAATACACAGTTTTATATCCTTTGGAGTTAATTGTGGGTACTTTTTAGAAAGATTAATAATAAACTCGTTATGAATTTGATTCAAATTGGTTTCAAATGTTTCCCATTCGTGTTTATTTACCTCATTAATCTTAATTGCTTTTCTAATTTCATTTTTAAGTTTGCCAAAATCCTTCTCCGTTTCCAAAATTCCTTGAATCTTATCAATCATTTCGGTTTGCTTCGCAATAGATAGCGATTTCCCTGCAACTTCAGAAGATTTTGCTTGCAATTCTAATTCTAAAATGTGTTTTTCGTATTCTTGAATATTGAGTTCATTTTCTTTTTTCAATTCCATCTCTAGAATTTCTCTTTGGTGTTTTAATTCTTCTCCCTGCAATTTTAGTTTTTGCATATAGCGAAGCTTATTCCATTTATAATAGAAAAATAAAACAGTACCAACAACAAAAAGATACAAAAGGATCATCCAAAAAGAAAAATACCACGGTTTTGAAACTTTAAATTTATACGACGAAACTTTGTCATACGTTGCTCCATCGTGTTTAAATATTTCTACAGTATGATAACCACTGCTTAAATTATTCAGAACAATTAATCCTTCTGAAATTGGAATAAACTCTTTCTCTTTATCCAGTTTATAAAAAAGATTAGGTCTGCTTGCACCGTAAATTCCAGAAATAACATTAATTTTTAACTCTGTATTGAATTTGACTTTCTCTTCGCTCGGAACTAAAGCATCATTACTAAATGCTTCAATTTTTACTTCTGAGTTTTGTTTGTTTTCATATTCAAGTTTAAGTGAAACGAATCCGTCATCGAGATTAAATAGATAATAATTGTCTTTCTTAAAAATTCTAAGATTCTCATTAATCAATTTTCCTTTATAATATTTCTCCTGAATAATATTCCAGACAAACTTGTTTCCTTGCGCATAAATATGATACAAAATTCCATTTTGCAAAACCATAAAGTGATCTTCATCGATAGACACGACATCTGTCACATTTTTAAAACTGGTATTAAATAATTCATTCTCTTCTAATTTAGCAGCGATCGCATTATAGGTAAACCAAGTGTTATTTATCAAAAACAGAATTTCTTTTCTGAATTCAAAAATCTTGATTCCGAAATCGTTTTGTATTTTACTTTGCTGCGTGACATTTTCAACTTTTAGCGTATTGTAATTATCATCTAGTGAAACGCGATATAATCCGCGATAATTATCAGCTGCCCAGATTTCATTTTTTTTATTCTGAGCAACATATTTTATGGGTTTTGCAAGATCTTTTATAATTTTATAATGAGACATGTTTGAAGGATCATCATAAACCAAAATACCACTGTAAGTCGATTGAAAATAAGTATCATTGATACTGCTCTTAGACATGTTCCAACCGCCACTGACACCATTTATCTTAGTTAGGGTATTATTTTCATACGAAAAAGTACCGTCATTGTGGCCTATAATATATTTTCCGTCAATCAAAGAAATATTCCAACCCTGCCCTTGCGTATTGGGCATCATGTTGAATTTCCCTGCACTGTACTCAAAAATACCGTGATTGGAAGCAATCAAATATCCCTTATTAATAGAAGCAACGGCATAAACCGATCCTAAAAGTCCTGAATTATCGTAAAAGAAAGAGATAGGAGAATTAACCTCAACATGCGCAATACCATTATCCAAACCAACCCATAAATCGTTTTCTTTGTCCAATCCTATACTTAAAACCGAATTATTCATAAGAACGTTATCGCGTTCAATATTTTTGAATGAATTGCTTTTTAAATCCAAAATGAAAATTCCACGATTTCCAGTTCCAATAATCAGTTTTTCGTTTTTAACAAATTTTGCCACATTAATTGTAGCCGATTTCAAAACTTCATTTATTGGATGATCCCAACTTTTTAATCCATTCTTTTCTACAATAAAAACTCCTTTTTTCTGCGTGAAGATGTAGGTCTGATTTTGATATTTTTCAATGGCATGAACAACGGTATTTTTTAGGATGTTCCATCCTTTTGGATTAGCAATGTGCTTACCATTCATTTTATAGATTCCGTCTCTAACAGAAGCAACATATAAATCTTTGCCTACGCCAAAACAATACGAAATAAGAAATGGAAATTTAATTTTCTTAATCGTTTTTCCGTTATAAATAAAAACGTCATTAAAAGACTGAAAATAAAGTGCGCCATTAAATCGGAATATTTTCCAAATTTCTTCATTGTCTTTCTCATCAAATAATCTTAGATTTTTCGTAATAGAAACATAATGCATAGTTCCGTCTTTTCTGTACCAATAACCAAATTCTTTATAAGAACCAGAATAGATTTTATCGCCTTCAATCAATATAGATCGAATGATGGTTTTGTTCGGAAGTGTATATTTTTCCCATTTTACACCATCGTAACGAAGCAAATAGTGATTATTGGCAAAATACATCGCATTATCATTTCCTTGAGCCACATTCCAGATCTGATTGTCTCCCTGATAATCTGATTTGCTGTAATTTTCGACAAATGGAAGTAATTCTTGTGCTTGAAGTTGTAAAGCGATGAAAAAGAAGATAACTGATTTAAAAAGTATCGATTTCAAGATATTCGTTTTTAAATCCAAAGATACTCAATATTCATTTTTAGGGCAAAAAAAAACTCCTCAAGCTTGAGGAGTTTATTAGAGTAGTATTTTAAATTTAATTTTCCAATAATTGATAAACCTGATTCGCAATTTCGTACTCCTCATCTGTAGGAACAACCAAAACTTTTACGATCGATTTATCTGAATTGATTTCTCTCAATTCTTTAGAGCGAATTTTATTTTTTTCTGTGTCAATTTCAATTCCGAAATAATCCATATCTGTACAAATTAAGTTTCGCATGAAAGAAGAGTTTTCGCCAATTCCTGCAGTAAAAATAATTGCATTAAGTCCGTTTAGAGCTGCAGCGTAAGCTCCAATTGTTTTTCTAATTCTATAAGCATTCATTTGTAATGCCAATTGACAGTCTTTATTTCCTTTTTCTGCCTCAGATTCAATATCGCGCAAATCGCTATAACCTGTAAGCCCAAGCATACCGCTTTGTTTCAATAAGACAGCGTTTACTTCATCTGGAGTATATCCTAAATTTTTAATCATGTAAAAAATAACCGACTGATCAATGTCTCCAGCGCGCGTTCCCATAATCAAACCATTTGAAGGCGAAAATCCCATTGTGGTATCAATGCATCTTCCGTCTTTAATAGCAGCCATACTACAGCCGTTTCCTAAATGAATGGTAATTATTTTGGAATTTTCTTTTAAGTAATTAATCGCTTTTTCAGAAACATATTTATGGCTCGTTCCGTGAAAACCATAAACACGAACTTTATTCTCCGTCAAAAGATAATTTGGAATAGCATATTTATACGCCACTTCTGGCATTGTTTGATGAAAAGCAGTATCAAAAACGGCTATTTGCTCCGCTGAGCTAAAAATCTCTTCAGCTACATTAATTCCTTCTAAATTGGCTGGATTATGTAAAGGCGCTAATTCGAAAAGCTGTTTGATTTTTGCTTTTACTTTCTCATCAATTTTTACAGTATCGCTAAAATCGCTTCCACCATGTACAACACGATGTCCAACAGCAGCAATTTCTGAAGTCGATTTAATAACTCCTTTTTCAGCATCTAAAAGCATGTTGGCTACTTTCTGCAAACCTACTTTATGATTCGGAATCGGAAGTGCTTCTTCGATTGAAGCTGTTGCTGTTTTAAAAGTTACATTCGAAGTTTCTAATCCAATTCTGTCGATCATACCAGAACAAATTACTTCGTTTTCTGGCATTACCATTAATTGATATTTAATTGAAGAACTTCCTGAGTTTATTATTAGTATTTTCATTTTATTTAAAGGTGCTAAGATGCTAAGTTTTTAAGGTGCTGAGTTTTTCAAAAGACCCAAAACTTTTTTTTGCAAAGTTTAGTTCACAATTTACCATTAACAATTCACAATTAATTACATTCCTTGAGCCTGAATTGCCGTAATAACTACTGTATTAATGATATCATCAACTGTACAGCCGCGGCTTAAATCATTTACAGGCTTATTCAAACCTTGCAACATTGGTCCAATTGCTAAAGCTCCAGTTTCTCTTTGAACGGCTTTGTACGTATTATTTCCTGTATTTAAATCAGGGAATATCAACACACTTGCTTGTCCTGCTACTTCAGAATCCGGCATTTTACTTTTTCCTACGCTCAAATCAACCGCTGCATCATATTGAATTGGCCCTTCGATTTTCAAATCTGGTCTTTTCTCCTTTACAATTGCAGTAGCAGTTCTCACTTTGTCTACTTCATCCCCTTTTCCTGATGCCCCAGAAGAATAAGAAAGCATGGCTATTTTAGGCTCAATTCCGAAAGCTAAACTTGATTCTGCAGAAGAAATCGCAATTTCTGCCAATTGCTCAGCCGTTGGGTTTGGATTAATGGCGCAATCTCCAAAAACAGAAACACGGTCTTCTAAACACATAAAAAATACAGAAGAAACTACAGATGAATTTGGCTTAGTTTTAATGAATTGTAAAGCTGGTAAAATGGTATGCTGCGTGGTATGTGCAGCCCCAGAAACCATTCCGTCTGCATGACCTTTGTACACCATCATTGTCCCAAAATATGAAACATCCTCCATTAAGTCTCTTGCCATTGTGATACTTACGTTCTTCGCTTTTCTAAGCTCATAATAAGTATTTGCATAGTCCTCATACATTTCAGATTCAATCGGATTAATGATGTTTACTTTAGAAAAATCAAATGTAAGCCCAAGTTCGGCAACTTTACTTTCAATTTGTTTTTTATCTCCAATAATAGAAATATCAACCACATCCATATCTAACAATCTTGAAGCTGCAGTAATAATTCGGTCGTCATTTCCTTCTGGCAATACAATATGTTTTCTATGCTGTTTAGCTCTTTTTACCATATTGTATTGAAACATTTTTGGTGTCATACCCTCTGGTTGGAAAGTGATCACTCTTTGCGATAAAGCTTCGATTTCAACGTACTTTTCGAAAGTATTTATAGAGGTTTCTATTTTATGAGTATTGTTGGCGTAAATCTCTGATTTAATAGAACCAATTTTATTTGTAATATGATACGTTCCGCCGTCAACAGCAATAATTGGAACAATAGCAGAAAGTCCTTCAATAAGCTTTAAAATACTTTCTTCTGGCACAATATTTCCTGTTAGAATAATTCCAGAAATGGTCGGATAATTGGCTGATTCGTTTGCTTGTAAAGCGCCTAAAATAATATCTGAACGATCTCCTGGCGTAATAACTAAAGCGTTATCATGCAAATGAACCAGATAATTATGCAATTGCATGGCTCCTACACTGTAATGTCCGATTTCGTTATTCAGGTAATTTTCGCCAAATAGGACTTTAGCATTCAATTCGTTTACAATTTCCTGCATTGTCGGATTATTTAAACTCGATATAAGCGGAATTGTATTGATTAAAACATTTGAAGGCAAACTCTTTTGCAAACTAGTCGTAACTAGCTCAATATTTTCTGGCTGCACTTTATTTGCAAAAACCGATAAAACTTCAACCTCCTTTATTTTGAAAGAATCGTACACCAAGTACAAACTGTCTAAAAGTTCTTCTAAGGTCTTGCCAACGCCTGAACCAACAATTATCGTTGGAATTCCAAGGTTTTTAGCTATTAAGACATTCAAATCTAATTCAATTGAAGTTCCTTCACCTGTAAAGCTTGTTCCTTCGACCAAAACAAAATCGAAGCGTTCCTCTAGTTTTTTATATTTTTCGATAATTAGATCCAGAACCTCTCCTATTTTCCCCTTATTCTTTTTCTTAATCAGCTGACTTTTGGTAATGGCGTAAGCATCTTTAAAGGTAATATCAAGATTGAAATACGACAAAACCGTCTCAATATGATTGTCTACCTCACCATCGACAAAATCTTCAATTATAGGCCTAAAATATCCCACTTTGGCTGTTTTACCAATTAAAATACTCATTAAGCCGAGTGTAATAATTGATTTACCGCTATTATGATCACTAGTAGCTATATATATTGCTTTACTCATAATTATTTATTTTTATTCTATACTAACCTAAATTTACAAAATCAGTTCTTTAAACATAAAGGAAAGTTAAAACCAACGTCTCCTTTTAAAATAGATGATAAGAGCTATTACCAGTAAAAACATTACCCCCATGACAATAAAATAGCCATCATGAGTTTTGAGTTCTGGCATGTTCTCAAAGTTCATTCCATAAACCCCCACAATAAATGTAAGCGGAATGAAGATTGCAGAAATGATGGTAAGCGTTTTCATTATTTCATTCATTTTTCGGCTTTGTTCCGAAAAATAGAAATTAGAAGCACTCTCCAAAGCACTCATATCCGATTCTATCTGATCTAACAGTTCCAAACTTTTTTGATGCAATCTGATAAAGAAATTGAACGTTTCTTTCTGAATTAGCCCATTATCTTCATCATCATCTTTTTTTGTTTTTAAATAATAAAGTGAATCTCGAAGCGGTACTATTGATCGTTTTAGAAAATTTAAGTTATCTCGATGATTTTCAATTTTTTCTAAAATAACGGGCTTCGCCTCTTGTTTGGTCAAATTGATCAACTCTTCTATTTTATCTTCTTCATTCTCCAATGTAATGTAGAAATTCTCCATTACAGCGTCTAAAAGCAGGTATAGGAGATAATCTACCTTTTTTGTTCTAACTATTCCTGCATGCGTACGCAAACGCTCTCGAATATGGGTAAAGAAATCGCTTCGTTTTTCTTGAAACGAAATTAAAATTCCGTTTTTCAAAATGAAACTTAATTGCTCAACGCTAATATTATCTGAATATTCAGAAGGAAGAAGCGATTTTATATTAAAGAACAAAACATCTTGCTGTTCCTCTAGTTTCGTTCTTTTTGTGGTGTTCAAAATATCGGCAAGAAGAAAATCATCTAATTTAAAATGTGCGCCGATCGTTTTAATGAGATTAATATCATTGAGCCCATGAATATTGAGCCAATTATTTTTAGTATAATCAAAACAAGAGTTTAATGCCAAAACTGTAAACTTATCGTACTCGACAACATCAGCATCATTGTATACAAAAAGCTGCATCTCTGTTTCGTGATCCTTATGCGTGCCTGTATACTCTAAAGTGATATGTTGTAGCTTTCGCCCTTTTTTGTATTTGATCTTTCTCATTCATGAAAATTTACAATAGTAATATTACGAAAAAGAATCCGAACAGGAAATGACAATTATCAGTTTGTGGAAATCATCCAAATTAAATCCATAAAAAAACCGAGTCATTTCTGACTCGGTTTTCTATCTTAATACTTTGTACTAATTACTTAGCACTAAAGAATTATTTCACTTCTTCGAATTCAACGTCTTCCACGTTATCTCCAGAAGACTGCTCTTGTTGTGGAGCAGCTTGTTGACCTTCACCACCTTGAGCGTACATTGCTTCTGTAGCTGTTTTCCAAGCTGCATTTACATTGTCTAATCCTTTTTGGATTGCATCAAGATCTTGAGATTGGTGCGCCATTCTCAATTCAGTTAAAGCGTATTCGATAGCTGTTTTTTGCTCGTCTGTCAATTTATCTCCTAACTCTTTCAATTGAGATTCAGTTTGGAAGATAGTACTGTCAGCTTCGTTCAATTTCTCAGCTCTTTCTTTTGCAATTCTGTCAGCATCAGCGTTAGCTTCAGCATCTTTTTTCATTTTTTCGATTTCTTCAGCTGTTAATCCAGAAGAAGCTTCGATACGGATATCGTGAGATTTTCCTGTTCCTTTATCAGTTGCAGAAACTTTGATGATACCATTAGCATCAATATCGAAAGTTACTTCGATTTGAGGAACTCCTCTTGGTGCTGGTGGAATACCGTCTAAGTGGAAACGACCGATAGTTTTGTTATCAGCAGCCATTGCTCTTTCTCCTTGTAATACGTGGATTTCAACAGATGGTTGAGAATCAGCAGCAGTAGAGAATACTTGAGATTTTTTAGTTGGGATAGTTGTGTTAGACTCGATTAATTTAGTCAATACACCACCCATAGTTTCGATACCTAAAGAAAGAGGCGTTACATCAAGTAACAATACATCTTTTACATCTCCAGATAAAACTCCACCTTGAATAGCAGCTCCAATAGCAACAACCTCATCAGGGTTAACTCCTTTAGAAGCTTTTTTACCGAAGAATTTCTCCACTTCGTCAGCGATTCTTGGCATACGAGTAGAACCTCCTACAAGGATTACTTCGTCGATATCAGATGTAGATAAACCTGCATCTTTTAATGCTTTAGCAACTGGCTCCATAGAACGTTTTACTAAAGTATCAGATAATTGCTCAAATTTAGATCTAGTTAATTTTTTAACTAAGTGTTTTGGTCCAGAAGCAGTAGCCGTTACGTATGGTAAGTTGATTTCTGTTTCAGCAGAAGATGATAATTCAATCTTAGCTTTCTCAGCAGCTTCTTTTAAACGTTGTAATGACATTGGATCTAAACGTAAATCAATTCCTTCTTCAGATTTGAATTCGTCAGCTAACCAGTCAATAATAACTTGGTCAAAATCATCACCACCTAAGTGAGTATCACCGTTTGTAGATAATACTTCGAATACACCGTCTCCTAATTCAAGAACAGAGATATCAAAAGTACCTCCACCTAAATCGTAAACAGCAATTTTTTGATCATTTCCTTTTTTATCTAATCCGTAAGCAAGTGCAGCAGCAGTTGGCTCGTTGATGATACGCATAACTTTAAGACCAGCGATCTCTCCAGCTTCTTTTGTAGCTTGACGTTGCGCATCGTTAAAGTAAGCAGGAACAGTAATAACCGCCTCAGTAACTGTTTGACCTAAATAGTCTTCAGCAGTTTTTTTCATTTTTTGAAGTGTCATTGCAGACAATTCTTGAGCAGTGTATAAACGACCGTCAATATCCACACGTGGAGTATTGTTGTCACCTTTTACTACTTTGTAAGGAACTCTTTTTGCTTCTCCTTCAGTTTCAGCAAAAGTGTGTCCCATAAAACGTTTAATAGAAGCAATCGTTTTTGTAGGGTTAGTTACTGCTTGTCTTTTTGCAGGATCACCTACTTTAATTTCTCCACCTTCAACAAAAGCGATGATAGATGGTGTAGTTCTTTTTCCTTCTGCGTTAGGGATAACAACTGCTTCGTTACCTTCCATTACAGAAACACAAGAGTTCGTCGTACCTAAGTCAATTCCGATTATTTTACCCATTTTTTATATATTTAATTTTGATTTTATTTTAATAACTCAGGTGGCATAAGTCAATCTTTATGCCAATATAAAAAACCAAAGTAAATTGTCAGTTTTAATGTCAATGCCTTAAAATTCATCTGACAACATGACATTTTTAAAGCCTGACATGCATGGCACATCTCTATCTATCATGTCATTATAAAGATTTTAAGGAGCTTATTCCCGCTATCCGCTATATCTTTTATCATCTCGTTAAAGAAATGAGACGATAAAAGGATGTCACTCCTATCGGGGCTAGAGGTATCATTTTCATTAGAAATTTTTTCTGAATACTATTAAAATAATTATATTTAGACCTAACAAGATCATACTTACGCCATGATAGAAAAACTAAAACGTGATTTTACAGAGTACAGCAAAAGAAGTAAGCTAGATAAAAACGAATTATTAGAAGCACTCCCTTTTCCAATTGAATCCAAAAATGAAATGGGCAGAAAAATCATAAAAGACATTATCGCTTCTAAAAATAGTGACGATATGGAGTTTTGTCTTCTATTGCTTTGGGTTGTAGACGAAGAGGACGACTGTATAGATCTGCTTCATGAAATATTACTAGAGCCTTGGCATACTAAACACGATGAAATTATTCATGATCTGCAATGGAGAGTAAATCCATCTAGCGTACCTGCAATTAAAATCGCAATACAGCAGAAATTCCCTTTTTTAGAATCGTACAACACTGGAACAGGACAATTTATAAATCAATGTGGACATGCGTTACAAAGCATCGGAACCGAAGAAGCCATAGAAGCAATAAGAGATTTAGCCAAAAACTCAGAAGATCCTATTATCAAAGCAGAAATGATTTACCGACTTAGTAAACTATTCCCCGAAAATTACCCAGAAGACGAAGAACTCCCAAGATGGTATGACTTTGACTAATTATACTATCCTTTAGTAAAAAACAATAATGGAAAATTACACCATCATCATTTTTATCTTAGCTATTGTTATTGGCCTTTCTGCATTTGCGGAGAAATCAAAACTGCCTTATCCTATTTTACTAGTCATAGTAGGAATTGCAATTGGTTTTATTCCGACAATGAACGAAATTGAAATCAATCCAGAAATCATTTTCCTGATTTTTCTTCCTCCGTTACTATATGACGCTTCTTTCAATATTTCGCCAAAACACTTTAAAACCAATTTAAGCACAATCAGCACTTTGGCTATTCCACTAGTATTCCTCACTACCTTTTGGATTGCAGTTGTTTCGTATTACATGATTCCAGGCATGACGTGGCCTTTATCTTTTGTACTTGGCGCCATTCTTTCTGCAACAGATGCTGTTGCAGCGGTCAACATCACAAAAGGACTTAACATACCAGAAAAAACATTAACGATACTTGAAGGCGAAAGTCTTATAAATGATGCTTCTGCCCTTGTGGCTTATCGTTTTGCGGTGGCAGCGGTAATGGGTTCTGCATTTGTAATCTGGAAAGCCACGTTTGAATTTATAATTTTGCTTGGCGGCGGATTTTTAGTCGGTTTTGTAATGGGAAAAATTTTAAGCCTCATACTGAAAAAAGTCCGAGACAATATAAACGTCACTGTTAGTTTTATGCTATTAATGCCTTTTGTGACCTATTTAATAGCAGAGCATTTACATGTTTCTGGAGTAATTGCTGTTGTGATTTTAGGATTGGCAATGGCGCGTTTAAGCAATACAGTTTTTCCTGAAAATTTAAAAAACAATGCCAGAAATCTGTGGGGCGTCATTATTTTTATTTTAAATGGCTTGATTTTCATTCTAATCGGACTTAATTTCCGATACATTCTCAAAGATATTGACGATGGTATGATTTTACCGTATATTGGCTATGCTGCAGTTATTACAATCGTTGCATTATTAACCAGAATGATTAGGGTCTTTTTTCAAAAAAAGAATCTTCAAAAATCATTTCAAAGCAATAAAAAACGCAAAAGAAAAGTCAGTGAGCACGCACTACTCGATTTTGGCAATAGTTTAATTATAAGCTGGTCTGGAATGCGTGGTATTGTTTCGTTGGCAATCGCCATGGGACTTCCAAAATATTTAGAAGACGGAACTCCTTTCCCACATCGCAATGCTATTATTTTTATTTCTATCGCAGCAGTATTATTAACTTTGATTGGACAAGGATTAACATTACCTTGGATTGTAAAAAAAATAAACGAAGCAGAACAAAAACATCTAAAACAAATAAGCTAACTAACCTCAAAAACATGGAACAAGAATTAAAAAGCCAATTTGATGAATTTGAAAAATCCGAAGTAATAAGGCGTAAACTACTCCCTTGGTGGATAAAAGTCTTCTGCTGGATTTTTATGATTATGAGCTTATTCGCAATCGCTTCTCTTATTACAAATCTTTTTGTTTCAAATGTTAATTTATCCCTTTACGGATTTTCTACAAATACGGCTTATTCTGGAACTGGACTATTCATAATTGCCATTATGCTTTTAAAAGGATTTGCAGCTTATTCTCTTTGGTTTGAAAAACCTAACGCAATTACGATTGCTAAAATAGATGCGATTGTCGGTATTGCAATATGCATTGCTTCTTTGTTCATACTTCCTTTCAGTGCTGGAAAAGATCATTTTTCCTTTAGATTAGAAATTTTGCTGCTTATTCCGTATTATTTAAAAGTAAATAAAATTGAATACGAATGGGATAATCTAGAAACTATTTAATCTTGAAAACACCGAATTATCATTTAATAAAATAAATGTAACTTTACTTATTTTATTGAAATTCAACAAAAAGCTCAGAAGAAATGACTTCAGATATTCTAACCACTACACCTGATTCAGAAATCGTAACCACACGTGTTTTGAATTTCCCGCAAGAACTTGTTTTCAAAGCGTGGAGTACACCTGAACATTTGAAAAATTGGTGGGGACCAAAAGGATTTACCAATACTTTTCATGAATTCAACTTTTGCGAAGGCGGAAAATGGAGTTTTATCATGCATGGTCCTGAAGTTGGGAATTATACTAACGAATGCGAATTCATCAAAATAGACAAGCCGAATCTAATCGCTTGGAAACGCCATTCTAAACCACTTTTTCAAATCTTAACCACTTTTGAAACCGTTGCCGAAAACCAAACTAAAGTCGTTTTTAAAATGCTTTTTGAAACGGAAGAAGAATGTCAAAAACTAAAACCGTACGTTGTCGATAAAAACGAGGAAAACTTTGATAAATTGGAAGTTGAATTAGCAAAAATGACAGTGTAAAAAATTGCCAAAAATATGCAATACTATTTTTTTATGGCTAAACGATATTGATTTAAAAAAAAAAAAAAATTATGCACGCATAGCATTTTTAACTTCTTCGTTTATTATTTATTTGTAATTTCGGTTTTTCAATACAATACACTATTAAAAAATGGCTTCATTTACAAAAGAAATATCTTTTCGCTGGTCAGATCTTGACCCAAATTTTCACGTTCGTCATAGTGCTTACTACGATTTTGGTGCGCAGCATCGTATCGAAATTCTAGAAGAATTGGGTCTGACTTTAAAAGTAATGCAAACGCAGGGTTTTGGCCCTGTTTTATTTAGAGAAGAATGTGTTTTTAGAAAGGAATTAAAACTTTCAGACAAAATTTTCATTCATACTAAAACTTCCAAAATGAAAGCCGATGCTTCTCGCTGGTCAATCGTACATGAATTTAGAAGAGAAGACGATACGCTTTGCGCAACAATCACAGTTGACGGCGCGTGGATGGACACAAAACTTCGCAAGCTTGCTTCTCCAACGCCAGAAATAGCAATTCAAGCTTTGAGCATTTTCCCTAAAAGCGATGATTTTGTTGATTTATAACGAATCACTTATATAAAAAATCCCAAAAAAAATTTTAAATCTTGTTTTTGGGATTTTTTCAATTAAGTAATTTTCGCTATTCAAACTTCAATCCAAAATTAACCCTCTCAAAAGTTGTACTGCACGAAATAGCAAATCGTCCAACATTGACAGTTCCAAAAATACCTCCCACCGAATGCCCTGAGTAAAATCCCCCTGCCGAAAATCGTTGAACCTGATACTTTAGCGCAATGTCATTTACTCTCGAACTCAACTGTCCAAATGCAATTACATGAGGAATAATTTCATAACTTCCAAAAACTTTAGGAACCAGTTTTTTATAATAATCAAAACTTTCGTCGATTTCGTAATCAATAATCGAAGAATGAAGATTTTCGAGATTTCCGCCAATATAGGTGTTTTCAGAAAAATGCCACGAAATGCTAAAACCCGTAAAAGTTCCCTCATAACCACTTCTAGAATCTACATATCCTATACCGATTGTAGCTCTAAACTTATCGCAAATTTTACCGATATAGCCTACGTAAGTACGATCAATTTCAGATTTGTCAATTCCAGCACCAAAAATAATATCGTCTTCACACATTGTAAGCGCGTACTGAAAATACGCTGAATATTGGTCTTGATTTGCCGCAATAACACTCCGACCCTTATCGAGATCGATATTTGCAGAAATTAAAGTAGAGTTTATAACGGCGAAATCAAAAGTATTGAGTTCTTGGGCAAATGTGGGGACTGTGAGCAGGAGCAAAAGTATTGTTGTTTTCATAATACTATCTTTTAAGGCTTACAACATTCTGATACAAAATTACATACCTTTTTCCTGTTAATAAAAGAAGATCTTTGAAGTGCCACATTACTCGTTAAAATACATTATTTTCAAAAACCGAATCATTTAATCGATAAAATTGCAACAAATCATCGATAATTAGCAGTAATAACAGAGAAACTATTTCAATTGCTTTTTTTCTGATAACTTTAAGATTTTACACTTTGTTTTAAAAATGGTTCGGTTTAACTTTATAAATTATAAAAAAAAAGCCTCTAAAATGAAAGTATTCAAACTATTACTACTCCTAATTCCTTGCTTAACTTTTGGCCAGCAGGGAAATATAAAAGCGTTAGATATTAATTTAAGCAATTACGAATATCCTTTCCCTGTTCATTTTATTGAATTGAGCAACCAGCGCCAGTATTTAAAAATGAGTTATATGGATATTATTCCAGAAAATTATAACCAAAAAAACATTGTTTTACTGCACGGGAAAAACTTCAATGGCGCGTATTGGGAAACAACTATAAAAGCTTTAACAAAAGAAGGTTATCGCGTAATTGTTCCTGATCAAATTGGATTTGGGAAATCGACAAAACCAGACAATTTTCAATATTCTTTTCAGCAGTTAGCCGAAAACACTAAAAAACTCTTAGATCATTTAGGAATTCAAAAAACAACCGTTTTAGGACATTCTATGGGCGGAATGCTGGCAACACGTTTTGCCTTGATGTATCCAGACACGACAGAAAAATTAGTTCTAGAAAACCCAATTGGTTTGGAAGATTGGAAATTAGTGGTTCCATACAAACCCGTCGATTGGTGGTACGAATCGGAATTGAAACAGAATTACGAAGGCATCAAAAAATATCAAATGGCAAACTATTATGACGGAAAATGGAATGCCGATTATCAAAAATGGGCTGAGCTTGGCGCTGGTTGGACAACCGCTCCTGATTATGACCGTGTTGCCTGGAATTCGGCCCTTTTGTACGATATGATTTTTACGCAACCTGTTTTGTATGAATTTAAAAACATTAAATGTCCTACTCTATTAATTATCGGAACGAGAGATAAAACGGCTTTAGGAAAACCATTGGTTTCTGAAGAAGTGAGAAAAACAATGGGAAATTATGCTGAATTAGGTAAAAAAACACAGAAAGCAATTCCGAATGCAAAATTGGTAGAAATTCCTAACACAGGACATTTGCCACATATCGAATCTTTTGATTCGTTTATAAAATCATTAATCGTATTTTTGAAATAATTTTTTTTCTGCCACAAATTACACGAATTAGTGGCAAAAGCTAACTTAAAAACTATACAAATTATGTTTACAATAGAACAAATAAAAGAAGCGCATTCAAAAGTAAAATCAGGTTCAGATTTTCCAAATTATATTCAAGATCTAATCATTTTAGGCGTAAAAGGATACGACACTTTCGTGCATGACGGAAGCACGGTATATTACGGATTGAATAATTACACTGCAGCAGCTGAAGAAAAATATCCAGAAATTAAAGTGGCTGATTTTCCGAACAAGGAACTTTTTATAGAAAATTTGGTAAAACATCAACATGGCGAAACCGATTATATGACTTTCTGCAATCATTGTGCACAAGCTGGAATTGCAAAATGGAGAGTCGATATTGTCGAGATGACTTGCACTTATTTTGACAAATCGGAACATGAAATTTTAATCGAAAAAATTCCTGTTTAACCGCTTAAAAATTGATGACTATTTTCAACCAAAACCACCAAACCATCTTTAAGAGAAGCGTTTTACTTTTACTTTTTGTTCTCCCTTTCTTTGGCTTTTCGCAAAAGAAAAAAGAAAATCCAAAGTTTAAAGTCATTGCTTTTTATACCGCAAAAAACGATCAAGCGCATATTAGTTTTGTGCATGAAGCGAATAAATACTTTACGAAGCTGGCAGAAGAGAACCATTTTCAATACAATTCAACCAGCAATTGGGACAATTTAAATGCTACGTTTTTGGCAAAATATCAAGTGGTTCTGTTTTTAGACACAAGACCTGAGAAAAAAGAAGAGCGCGAAGCTTTCCAGAAATATATGGAAAATGGTGGCGGATTTATTGGATTTCATTTCTCGGCATTCGCCTTAAACAATTCTACTTATCCGCAAGATTGGAACTGGTATCACAATACTTTTTTAGGTTCTGGCGAATATGGAAGCAATACTTGGCGGCCAACTTCGGCAGTTTTAAGAGTAGAAAATCAACATCCTGTAACAAAAAATTTGCCTAAAACCTTTACTTCTGCCCCAAACGAATGGTACAGATGGTCGAACGATTTAACCAAAAATCCAGATATTGAAATTTTGTTGGCTATTGACGAATCTAGTTTTCCACTCGGAACAGGTCCAAAATCTCATGAAATCTGGCATAGCGGTTATTATCCAGTAGTTTGGACAAACAAGAAGTACAAAATGCTGTACATAAATATGGGACATAACGATATTGATTACGAAGGCGGAACAAACAAAACCTTATCGTACACTTTTGAAAACAAAACGCAAAGCCAGTTAATTTCGAATGCCTTGTTTTGGCTTGGAAATTCTAAGAAAAAATAAAAAATGGATACAATTTCTCCACTAATTACTGCTCAAGAATTACTTGAATTAAATGCCTCAAAAATCATTTTAATTGATGCTCGAGCTGGCGCGAACACTTTCGAAAATTATCAAAAAGAACATTTAAAAGGTGCGCGCTTTGTTGACTTAAATCGTGATTTGGCAGCGATTCCAGAAAACCCTGTAAATGGAGGAAGGCATCCTTTGCCTTCAGCCGAAGAATTTGCAAAAACACTTTCTGCTTTAGGAATTTCTCCTTCAGATCATGTTGTGGTTTACGATGACAAAAACGGTTCCAATTTTGCGGCCAGATTCTGGTGGATGATGCGTGCGATTGGACACGAAAAAATTCAGGTTTTAAACGGCGGTTATCAAGCTGCAATTCAAGCTGGTTTTCCAAAAAATTCGCGGAATGAAACTTTTGAGAAAACTGACTATCCTTCGCAAGAATGGAAATTAGCTTTAGCCGATATTGAAGAAGTCGAAGAAGCACGCAAAAACGATCAAAATATAGTAATTGATGTTCGTGATAAAAACCGTTATGATGGTTTGACAGAACCGCTAGATCTAGTTGCAGGACATATTCCGGGAGCTATCAATGTTCCATTAACTGAAAATTTAGACGAAAACGGATTATTCAAATCTGCTAATGAATTGGCGGCAAAATACAAAGCTGTAATTGGAGATAAAATATCAGAAAATATAATTGTTCATTGCGGTTCTGGCGTTACAGCTTGTCACACTTTATTAGCGATGGATTACGCCGGACTTCCAATTCCGAAATTATATGTGGGTTCGTGGAGCGAATGGTCTAGAAATGACCGCGAAATGGCAACAAAAAAATAAAATAAATGCCACAGATTAAAGGATTAAAAAGATTAATCATTCAAATCTTTTAATCTGTGGCAAAAAAATCTTTTTATAACACACTCAAATTTAAAAATACACAATGCAACACTGGGATATACTTTTGTCCAATCAAGTAAATAAAAAAGCTTTTATAAACGCTTTACTTGCAGGCGAAGCAAAAGGAGATTTAGCCACTTTTAATAACCAAAAGGGAATTCTTTTCTCTGATATCGCGATCGAGAAATTCATAGAAAAAGAGTTTCAATATGACAGTGTCGAAGCTTCAAAAGATTCGCACAGACAGCTTCGTACTTTCTCATCTGGCGAAAGAAAAAAAGAATTTTTGAAATACTGTATCAACCAAAAGCCAGATTTTATCATTTTCGACAATCCGTTCGATCATTTAGATCAGGCTTCAAGAGCGGTTCTGGCAGATTCTTTAAAAGATTTAACAAAAGACATTGCGATTATCCAGCTTTTAAACCGTGTAGTTGATGTTCTTGAATTTGTCCCGAATAAAGCTTTAATAAAAGACAATACTTTCGAATTACATCCTTTTATCAGAACAGAAAATCACTTTAAAACATTAAATACCGCATCAATTCCGAAAGCAACAGAAACACATTCTTTTGAAAATAACGAACTAATAAAACTCGATGATGTTTCTGTAAGCTACGAAGAAAGAAAAATCATAAACAAGATTTCTTGGACAATCAAACAAGGCGAGTTCTGGCAATTAATTGGCCCTAATGGCTCCGGAAAAAGCACTATTTTATCATTAATTACGGGAGACAATCCGAAAGGTTTTGGACAAAATTTATTCTTATTTGGAAGAAAAAAAGGAACTGGTGAAAGTGTTTGGGAAATCAAAAAACAAATCGGAATCTTCACGACTTCCATGACCGATTTGTTTCAAAAAGGCCATACATTAGAACAAATGATTTTATCAGGTTTCTTTGATTCAATCGGGTTGTATACGGAACCAACAACACATCAAAAACAAATTGTAAATCAATGGCTGGAAGTGATCGAAATGAAGCATTTAAGAAAGAAGCGTTTTATTGATCTTTCTATCGGACAGCAACGCGTTGCATTAATTGTTCGCGCCGTTTTAAAACATCCGCCATTATTAATTTTAGACGAACCAGTTGAAGGTTTAGATGACGAAAATGTAGATTTAGTGATTCAGTTAATCAACACGATTAAACAAGAAACCAATGTGAGCATTATTTACGTTTCACACCGAATTGAACAAGGACTCGCTCCTACTTCTGTTTTCGAACTTTTACCTTCAGAAACGGGATCAATCGGAAAAATAAAATATCATTCGGAATTGAATTAAAAATGAGTCAATTAGATAATGAGTCAATTAGATAATTTATCAACCGAACGCAAAGCATATCTGTAGAGGCGCACTGCAGTGCGTCTCCGCACGAATATCCACAATAATAATTTATGATAAAGCAAATAAGCATTACACTTATTTTTTTATTGGTTTTAAGTTCGTGTTCAAGCACGATTTCAACTTCTAAAAAAGAATACACTTTACAGCATTCAAAAGAACTAAAATCAGATTGGGAAATCAATTCTAAAGAATGGATTTTAAAAAATGACACGCTAATAGGAAATGGCTCTCTATCGCCTTGGGGTGTTTTGGTTTCAAAAAAACAGCTTCCAAAAAATTATGAAATCGATTTGAAAGTCAACATGACCAAAGAATCTTTGTTTGAAATTATGCTCAATCTGGATAAAGGAAAATACATAAGAACCTATTTGTATCAAATTGATCAAAACATTGTAATTGGCGACGGTGTTTATGATAAAAAAGACGATTCGTATGGAAAACGAGGCGGAAAAACGTTGTTTAAAAAACCAATGGAATTAGAAAACAACAAATGGTATTCGGTTAAAATCAAAGTCGTAAACAATCAATTGTACTTTTCTGTAAACGATAAAATAACTTTAGAATGTTCTCTTGAAAAAAGCAGTCTAAATCAAAAAGGAAAATTAGGTTTCATAACAAACGGAGATGTCAAAATAACTGATTTAAGAATAATAACCTTATAGAGTAATCTAACGAATGGAAAAATATGAAATATTACAAAATGGTGATAACGAAATGACTATTTCGTTTTATTTCAACAAAAAAGCATTGATTGTTCCTTGGCTAATTTTCTTTTCAACATTACTATTAATTATTATTAAGTTAAAACCTGAAGTAATAGCTGAAACATTTATTTCAATTATCATTGCAATGTCAGCACTCGCATATGTGCTATTCAATGATTACTTTGAATGGTACAGAAACAAATTTCATGTGCTTAGCGTTAGAGATGAAGATTTGTATATCAATAATAAATTTCACTGCAAATTATATAAATTACAATCTGTAAATGTTATTTATTTAAGTGGAAAATATAGCTTAGGCTGGATGATATACTTGGATGTCTTTCCTATCTCTTCTAATGACTACATCATAAAAAAACAGTTAAAAGAAAAAGATGCAAATGAAATAGCAGAAAAAATCTCAATATTTCTTGATCGAAATGTCAAAGTAGAATCCTAAAAAAGATTCATGTGGTGCGTCTCCGTAACGAATATCCACAATGTTAGACGCATTGCAGTACGCCTCTACAGAATATTGGAACCATAATAAAATATCTCAAAACAAAAAAATGCTCCTTGTGGAGCATTTTTTTGTTTTATTTCATTCAAGAAATTATCTAATTTTCTAATTGACAAATTATCTAATTACAACTCATCTTCAACATTATGCGACTTCACATAATTCTGCCATTTCTCGATGCAATCTTTAAAATCTTGAGGAAGTTCCGTATCAAAACGCATCATTTCGCCAGTTGTTGGATGAACAAATCCAAGCGTTTTAGCATGCAGCGCCTGACGTGGTAAAGCTTTAAAACAATTCTCTATAAACTGTTTGTATTTCGTAAAAGTCGTTCCTTTCAAAATCAAATGACCGCCGTAACGTTCATCATTAAACAACGGATGTCCGATATGTTTCATATGCGCACGAATCTGGTGTGTTCTTCCTGTTTCTAGTTTACAAGAAATAAGAGTCACATAACCAAAACGTTCCAACACTTTATAATGCGTAATTGCAGGCTTGCCAATTTCTGGATCATCAAAAACTGCCATTTGCATACGATCCTTTAAGTGTCTTGCCAGATTTCCTTCAATTGTACCGCTGTCAGCTACAACATTTCCCCAAACAAGAGCAATATACTCACGTTCGGTTGTTTTAGCTTCAAATTGTTTGGCTAAATGCGTCATCGCCGCTTCTGTTTTAGCCACAACCAAAAGTCCAGACGTATCTTTATCAATTCGATGAACCAAACCTGGACGTTCGCTGCTGTTCATCGGCAAATTATCAAAATGATGCGCCAAAGCATTTACCAAAGTTCCGGTATAGTTTCCGTGACCAGGATGCACAACCATTCCAGGCTCTTTATTGATCAATAAAAGAGCATCGTCTTCATAAACAATATTCAACGGAATATCTTCAGGAAGAATGTGGTTTTCAAACGGAGGATGCGACAACATAACCGTTATCACATCAAAAGGTTTTACTTTGTAATTTGATTTTACTGGAATATCATTCACAAAAATATTTCCATTCGTTGCCGCGTTCTGAATTTTATTTCGTGTGGCATTCGGAATCAAATACATTAAATATTTGTCAATACGCAAAAACGCTTGACCTTTTGGGACTTCAAATCTGTAATGCTCAAATAATTCGTCTTCCAGATCTAAATTTTCTTCAATATTATTGTTCATCAGCTGGGGTTTCTGCAGGCACCGCAGTACTATCTGTTGCCTGACTTTCATCTACATAACTTGCTTTTCCGTCTCCTAAAACCAAATCAATTTTAGAAGCTTTAAGCACACGATCACCTACTTTTAAGTTTCTTCCTTTGTAACGCATTTCCAAAACCATATCTTTTCCAAGGTTCGGAATATACGTAATCGTTCCTGGCTCAAGACCTAACGCCTTCAACGTTGGCACAGCTTCACGATATGTTTTCTCGATTAAATCTGGAATTTTTACAGACGAAAAACCAGAAGCATTAATCTTGATATAAATTTTTCTACCCACTTTTACCTTAGTACCCGGCAACGGATCTTGCTCAACAACACTATATTTTGGATATTCACTTCTGTAATCAACACTATCCAATAGAACGTAATCTAAATCCAGCTCGTCCAATTTTTCTTCTACTTGCTCTTCGGTCAATTTAGACAAATTCGGCACTGCAATTTCGTGTCCATGATCTGTTGTAAAAGTTAACCAATGCATAAATAAATAACCAATAACCGCGATAATGGCAGCGGCCGCAAGCAATTGCAAGAAAAAAACTCGGCTTGTTAAATACTGACGTAAACTCATAAATTTATTTTTAATAGCGACAAAGATAAAGTATTTCGTTTCAAAAAAAATGATAATTTTGTTTAAAACAAAGAACTCTTGGAATTTGGAATTCTATCCTGATGCTTCGGGATTGAAATTTTATTTTAAAGGAGCTATTCCCGCTTTCGCCTATATCTTTTTGTCTGCAGAAAAAGCAGTCAAAAAGGATACCGGCTCTATCGGGGCTAGGCACTCGGTTTCATAAGAACGAATAATTTTAACAATTCGTACAGGAACTTGAAACATTAAACTTGAAACAATTAAAAAATTAAAATACACAATGAAAAACATTGCCATTATCATGGGCGGCTATTCTAGCGAATACAAGATTTCTTTAATTAGCGGAAATGTCGTTTATCAATATCTTGACAAAACAAAATACAACGGATTCCGTATCCATATTTTCAAAGAAAAATGGGTTTATGTAGACCAAAACGACGCCGAATTCCCAATCGATAAAAATGATTTTTCAGTTACTGTAAACGGCGAGAAAATAACTTTTGACTGCGTTTTCAATGCCATTCATGGAACTCCAGGAGAAGATGGTTTAATGCAAGCTTACTTTGAATTAATTGGATTGCCACAATCTTCTTGCGATTATTACCAATCGGCTCTTACTTTCAATAAAAGAGATTTATTATCTGTTTTAAAACCATACGGAATCAAAACAGCAATTTCTTATTACTTGAATAAAGGAGACGAAATCAATACAGAAGAAATCGTTAAAAAAGTTGGACTTCCTTGTTTCGTAAAACCAAACAAAGCAGGTTCAAGTTTCGGAATTTCAAAAGTAAAAACAGAAGCTGAACTTCCAATTGCAATTGAAGTAGCTTACAAAGAAGACAACGAAATCATCATCGAAAGTTTCCTTGACGGAACTGAAGTTTCTGTTGGAGTAATCAACTACCAAGGCGAAATTAAAGTGCTGCCAATTACAGAAATTGTATCAGACAATGATTTCTTTGATTACGAAGCAAAATACGAAGGGAAATCGCAAGAAATAACGCCTGCGAGAATCTCTGACGAAATGACCAAAAAAGTGGGAGAAATAGCAAAACGTGCTTACGAAGTTTTAAAAATGAAAGGTTTCTCAAGAAGCGAATTCATTATCGTAAATGGCGAACCACACATGTTGGAAATGAACACCATTCCAGGTTTAACAACAGAAAGTTTGATTCCGCAACAAGCAAAAGCTGCTGGAATTTCTTTAGAAGATTTATTCACTAACGCAATTGAATTAGCTCTTGCTTAAAAAACATACTAAGGTTCTGAAATTCTACGATTTTCAGAACCTTATTTTTTTAGAATTGCTGGTTTATCAAAATTTACAGAAAAGTACAGCTTACGACATGGAAATTTAAATACATCTTTGACATCAAAACTTAGTACCTTAGATAGCTAACTTTAGTAATAAAAAAATGAAACAAATTTTCGAGTGGGAAAGACTTCTGTTTAATAATCTACCAGAGAACTTTATTTTTGAAGTAATATTTCGTTCAACCGTAATGTTTATTATTCTTTTACTGACTCTTAAATTGGCAGGAAAAAGAGGTGTAAAACAATTATCGGTTTTTGAAACCGTAATTATTATTGCATTAGGTTCTGCTGCCGGCGACCCAATGTTTTACGAAGATGTCGGAATTATTCCGGCAGCGATCGTTTTTACTACGATAATCATTTTATACCGCTCTGTAACTTGGCTGACAGGAAAAAGTAAAAAATTTGAAGAATTCATAGAAGGTAAAACCGAATGCTTAATCAATGACGGAAAATTTTCTGTTTCTACTTTCAAAAAAGAAAGTTTGGCGCAAGACGAATTTTTCGCAGAATTGCGTATTAAATCTATTGAACATTTGGGTCAGGTAAAACACGCTTTTATAGAAACCAGCGGTGAAATAAGCGTCTTTTATTATGAAGACAAAGATGTTGGATATGGTTTGCCTATTCTACCTTCTTTGTTTTATGCAAAAAGCAAATTCATTCCTACTGACGGTTTTTATTCTTGTAGTTTCTGCGGAAATACAGAAGAACAGAAAGCTGGAACAGCAATTTGTAAAGTCTGCAAAAAAGACGAATGGGTTGAATCTATCAATACTAAAAGAATTACATAAATTTTTAAATTCCAAATTCCAAAACTTAGCATATTTTAAGTTAAAAAAGAAAAAACTTAGTAGCTTAGCAACTTATAACCTTAGCACTTCTAAAAAAACATGCTATTTCTAATCGGAACAAAAGACTCAAACGTAAAAAATGGCTTCATTTCAAATGAGAAATGTCCGAAATGCAAAAATGAAAACACTTTAAATTTCAGCATTTTTAGAAAGTATGTTTACGTTACTATAGTCCCGCTTTTTCCCGTTGGAAAAATCCTCAATATAGAATGCACAAACTGTAGAAATTGGTTTTACTATGAAGATTTATCTCCAGAAGCGCAAGAAAAACTAAGAAACGAAAAACTTGATAGTTCGTTATGGATGTTTTCTGGAACCATCATATTAATTTTATTCGCTATTTACAGCATTAACAACTACATCAAAAACCAAAATGAATCAGATATTTTAATTAAGAATCCAACTGTTGGTGATGTTTATAATTTAAAATTCTCCAACGGTTATTATTCTACTTTTAAAATAGACAAAGTAAGCGCTGATAGCATCTATACCACTCACAACGATTTTGACGCTTATATGCCTTATGACGTTGATGATTTGGATAAAACTGAAAATTACTCTAATCGTAAAATTTCTTACTCTAAAAAAGAGCTATTATTACTTCATAAAAATGGCGAAATCATTAAAATTAGACACAAAGTTTATCCTTTAGAAACACAAAAATCAGAATATAAAATTCCCATGACAAAGTAAAACCTTTGTACCTTCGCATCTCAGAACCTTATCAACTTAGAACCTCAAAAAATGAGAAAAGCCATATTCCCAGGATCGTTTGACCCTATTACACTTGGACACGAAGACATAATCAAAAGAGGAATTCCTTTATTTGACGAAATTGTAATTGCCATTGGTGTAAATGCCGAAAAAAAGTATATGTTTTCATTAGAAGAAAGAAAACGCTTTATTGAAGAAACTTTCAAAGACGAACCAAAAGTTACGGTGATCACTTATGAAGGATTAACAATCGATTTGGCAAAAAAAGAAAAAGCCAATTTCATTTTAAGAGGTTTGCGTAATCCAGCCGATTTTGAATTCGAAAAAGCAATTGCACACACCAATAGAAAATTATCAAAAATAGAAACTGTTTTCTTGCTGACAGCTGCAAGTACTTCCTTTATCAGTTCGAGCATTGTACGCGACGTATTGCGTCATGGTGGCGAATATGAAATGTTGGTTCCAGATGCGGTGAGGATTAAAAAATAAACTCCCTAAAAGTCATTGCTAGGAACGAAGCAATCACATTTGCATTGCACAAAGTATATCCTTGTGAGATTGCTTCGTTCCTCGCAATGCCCCTACACAACAATCAAGTCATAAACTTGCCCGCGAAGCAAATTATAAGTAATTTCGCATTTTAAAAAACAAACAATAAATAATGAGCATCGAGAGAGAATTAAGCAAACGTAGCGGATCTAAATGTGAACTTTGCGGAAATGAAGAAAATTTAAAAGTTTATCAAGTCCTACCAACTAGAAAAGGCGGAATTGATGAAGCTGTATTAGCCTGTAACACTTGTATTGATCAAATTGAAAATCCAGATAATGTAGATTTAAATCACTGGAGATGCCTTAACGACAGTATGTGGAACGAAAATATTCCGGTACAAGTTGTAGCTTGGAGAATGTTAAGCCGTTTGCGTGCTGCAGGATGGCCACAGGAATTGCTAGACATGATGTATCTTGATGAAGACATCCTAGAATGGGCAAAAGCAACTGGAGAAGGCGAAGATGACGAAAACAAATTAGTTCACCGCGATAGTAACGGCGTAGTACTACAACACGGAGATTCTGTAGTTTTAATCAAAGATCTTAAAGTAAAAGGATCAAGCATGGTTGCCAAACAAGGAACTGCTGTGAGAAACATCCGTTTAGACCACGAAAACGCAGAATACATCGAAGGAAAAGTAGATGGACAACAAATTGTGATTATTACACAATACGTGAAGAAAATATAGTTTTTTTTTTTGAGGGACAAAGTAACAAAGTAACAAAGGGACAAAGGTTCCTTGAATGCTGTTTAATTTAAACCGCAAAGTATACAATCCCGATAGCTATCGGGAACGCAAAAGTTCGCAAAGTTTTATTCCAAAAGCCTTGCGAACTTTGCGCTTTTAAAAGGTTGCAAAATAAAAAACTTAGCGTGCTTTGCGTTTAAACTATACACAAAGTATATCAAACCTGAAACTTGAAACAAAAAAAAAGCCGCTCAATTAAGAACAGCTTTTTTTTTATGAAATATAAGAACTAAGCTTAAAAACTTTGTCCCTTTGTTACTTTGTTCCTCTGAACCTCAAAAAAACTATTTTTGAAATAATTTGTTGATTTGATCTTTTACGAATGGCTCAGAAACGTTGTTTGTTGCAGCGTCTCTTTCTTTACCAGAAACCATAAATTGAACTGTAGCTTTGTCTGGAACCACGTTTCCTGTGTAGTGCAACCAAATGTAGTTGTTAGGTAACTCTAATTTGATGTCGTACAACGGAGAAGCTGTAAATCCTCCCATGATAATGTTGTATAAAGAGTTATAAGCATTATCGATGTTTTTGAATGAAAATTTTCTCAAAGTAGAGTCATCATCACTTTGAACGATTGTGTAATACACAGTGTATTCGTCACCAATTTTCTGAATGTAGTTGTTATTTACTTTTCCTAATTTTTCTACAGGAACCGTTTCTAAAACTTTAACCTGTGCAAACGAAACAAAAGTAAAAAACAATGCGGCAAGAGTAATAATCTTTTTCATAATAGTATTTGGGGTTACAATTTTACGAACACAAAAAAACATAGAAATATTGAAAAAACACCTATCAATTCGTTATTTTTTTAACATAAAATTGTAAAACTTAACGACACAATTCTAAAACACTGAAATACAGTACAATAAATTCATAAAATCGCAAATTCCAAATTCCAACAGATTGAAGTAATCTTAAATCACAAATTCCAAATTCCAATTTCTCCTTTTATGTCTTCCTGAGCGAAGTCGAAGGATCTCATGCTCTACTCCGCTCAAAAGGACAAGCTTTGTGTACGTTCTTTAACGAAAATCTAAAAATTCAAAAGAGCGTAGCGATTTTGAAAATCTAAAATCTAAAATCTAAAATCTAAAATCTTAATACTTCCCTCTCTTCTCGTCTTCTTCTTTCTTGATTACATTACGGGCCACTTCGATTTTAAACTTCTTGCCTTTCATTTTTTCATCCTTAATATTTTTCAAAAGGTCTTTTACTTTATTGTATTTTACTGCTGCAAACGAAACAAAATCTTTTACTTCGATTAATCCTAAATCATCTTTTTCTAGTTTTCCTTTTTGCGAAAAGAATCCAACGATATCAAATTTATTCAGTTTTGTCTTTTTTCCTCCACTGATATAAATAGTTTGAAATTGAGGCGGTTTTGGCAGCGAAACTTTACCTTCAACATCTAAAACCTCCATTTCGTAATCAATGTAATCCAATTCTTTTTCACTTTCGTGAATGATCACGTAAGCCGTTCCCGTTGCTTGCATACGTGCTGTACGCCCGTTTCTATGTGTGAATTCGTCTTCTTTTAATGGCAAATGATAGTGAATAACGTGTTTCATTTCTGGAATATCCAAACCTCTCGCTGCCAAATCAGTTGTAACCAAATAGGTAACACTTCCGTTTCTAAACTGAATTAAAGCACGCTCCCGCTCTTCCTGATCCATTCCGCCGTGATAATACACCGAATAGATTCCTTTTTCGTTTAAAGTGTCGCTAATGCGTTCTGCGGCATCACGATGGTTACAGAAAATAATGGCAGATTCCGATTTTAAAGAGCAAATCAAATTAAACAAACTCTGCAATTTATCTTTTGCTGGCGAAACCACCATTTTCATCGAAAGATTGGTTTTCTCTTCTTCCTCTGGAATAAAATCCAAAACAACCGGATTTACCACTCGTGTATACTTCGGAATCTCAATATCTGAAGTTGCCGAAACCAAAACACGTTTGTTTACTCTCGATAATCTTCCAATGATAAAAGACATTTGTTCGTGAAAACCCAATTGCAGCGATTTATCAAACTCATCTAAAATTAAAGTCTGAATTTTATCGGTTCTAAAAGTTTCTCTTTCAACATGATCCGCAATTCTTCCAGGCGTTCCAATTAAAACTGCTGGCGGATTGCTTAAATTTTTGATTTCAGTATCGATTGAATGTCCGCCATAACAAATATTGACTTTGTATTGCGTTCCCATTTTTTTCCAAACCTGTTCAATTTGAAGACCAAGTTCGCGAGACGGAACCAAAATCAAACACTGAACAGACAATACTTCTGGTTGCAACAATTCCAATATTGGAAGCAGAAAAGCCAATGTTTTCCCTGATCCCGTTGGAGAAAGTAATAAAGTATTGTTTTCGTTTAAAATAGCATCGTGTGCCATTTCCTGCATTTCGTTTAGACTTTTAATGCCTAAATTCGAAAGTATGTCGTTGGAATGGTGTTTTTTCATGCTGCAAAAGTAGGGAAAATTTGTTTCAAGTTTTTTCTTGTTTCAGGTTTCAAGTTTGAATGCTGGTGATTTAACCGCAAAGCGCGCAAAGTTTTTTTTGTTTTTGATTGAGTTGAGCAAACGCAAAGAACGCAAAGCTTTGCGAATAAAAACTTTGTGAACTTTGCGTAAACCTTAGCGCCTTTGCGGTAAAAAAACTACACGCAAAGCATATCAAAACATGAAACATGAAACATGAAACAAAAAAAACTATATTTGATTCTTAGTTAAAACCAAAACCATGAAACTTTTTACCATTCTCATTTCACTTTTCACCATTACGATTTTCGCTCAAAACAACAAAAAATACGATACGTTTTTTGAGAAAGGAAACGGAAATCAATCTGCATCTTATCAAGAAACAATTGCTTATTTTAAAATGCTGGCGGCTGATTTTCCAACGATTCAGATGAAAGAAATGGGATTAACCGATTCTGGCGAACCTTTACACATGATTACTTTTAATCCTGACAAGGAATTTGATTTTGATAAAATTCAGAAAACCAAAACCGTTTTGTTTGTCAATAACGGAATCCACGCGGGAGAACCTGACGGAATAGACGCTACAATGCAATTTTACAGAGATTTAGCAACCGGAAAAATGAAAGCGCCAAAAAATACCGTTTTGGTTACCATTCCGGTTTATAATATTGGCGGCGCTTTAAATAGAAATTCGACAACTCGCGCCAATCAGGATGGACCAGAAGTTTACGGTTTTAGAGGAAATGCAAGAAACTACGATTTGAATCGTGATTTAATGAAATCGGATACTCGAAACACGAAGAGTTTTGTAGAGATTTTCCAGAAAATAAATGCCGATGTTTTTATCGATAATCACGTAAGCAACGGTTCTGATTATCAATACAAACTGACGTACATCATGACGCAACACAACAAATTGGGAACGGTTTTAGGCGATTTTATGAATGATGAAATGATGCCTGCTTTGGTAAAAGATCTTCAGAAAAAGAAAATCGAAACTACGCCTTATGTAGATTCATTTAAAGATACGCCAGATAAAGGTTTCGGGCAATTTGTTGATAGTCCGCGATATACTACGGGGTATACTTCTTTGTTTAATACGATTGGTTTTGTGGTAGAAACACACATGCTGAAAAAATATGCCGAACGTGTAAAAATGACTTACGAATACATGAAAACGACGATGGATTTTACCGATGCCAATTATCAGAAAATCAAAGAGCTTCGTGTGAAGAATTTAGAGCAATATCAGCCTAAAAAATCCTATACTTTAAAATGGGAGATGGACAGCACGAAAACAACCAAATTTACCTTTTTAGGTTACGAAGCAGGTTACAAAAAAAGCGAAGCGACAACTGGAGACCGTTTGTACTATGACAGAAGCAAACCGTACAAAAAAGACGTTCCGTATATTAAAGAATTCAAATCGGCTAAAGAAATTGTGATTCCGACAGCTTATGTTGTTCCAAGAGGGTATTGGAATATTATTGACCTGCTGAAAAACAACAATATCTCATTCAGACAATTTAAAAATGATACGGTTGTTGAGGTTGAAAGCTATAGAATTGCCGATTTTAAAACCGTTCCATCTGCTTACGAAGGACATTATTTACATAGAAATACGACAGTAACTTCTAAAAAGGTTAAAATGAATTTCGCCAAAGGAGATTATTATGTTCCAACGAACCAAAAAGGCGTAAAATATCTTCTAGAAGCTTTTGAACCAGAAGGAGTTGATTCGTTTTTCAATTGGAATTTCTTCGATGCAATTTTACAGCAAAAAGAACATTACTCCCAATATATTTTTGAAGATACTGCCGCTCAACTTTTAAAAGATAATCCAACTCTAAAAGCAGAACTAGAAACCAAAAAACAAAACGACCGCGAATTTGCAAAAAGCGCCGAAGCTCAATTAAACTGGATTTACAAACATTCTGTTTATTATGAAAAGGCTCATATGCAGTATCCTGTTTATCGTGTTTTGTAGTTTTTTTTTAACGCAGAGTTCGCTAAGATTTTTTTGCTTTTGATTGTGTTTAATAAAACGCTGAGGTCGCAAAGCTGTACGTTTAGAACTTTGTCAAAGTTTGAAACTTTGACAAAGTTACCGCAACGATAGCGCAGATTTACAATCTGTGCCCGCGAAATAACTTCCTAAACAATATTTGGATAAGATATTATTCAGATTTAAAATATGATTTAGATGTTATTATATTATTTGGAAATCTAAACTTTCACGTTTACTTAACTTTGCGCACACAAATTGCAAATCTAAGCTAACGGACTATCGTGTTTTGTAGACTTTTTTATAAAGCAGAGTTCGCTAAGTTTTATTTGCTTTCGAAAACGACTTAAAATTAAAAGTAATTAAATGCCTTTTAATTACATTTTTATCTCTAGTATTAAACACTCTAAGCGAATCATCTTAGTTATAGCAATGGTCATGACATTAGTGGACCGAATGTCTTCTTTTGTTTTTGTTTTTACAAATAATGAAGAGTTTAAGTAATTATTCATTATTTGAAAATAAAACAAAAAAACATTCCATAGATCAAAGTAAAAGAGATATTTTCGCACAAAGACTTTATACATGACTTCAATTTTCGAAAAATTAAAAGCTACAAACTTTGCTATTAATATTTTAATATTAATAGCAAGCTTATTTACCACTTTGCCTTATGTTTTATATACAAAGCAACAAGTTAATGAGTATATCTTTGATGTAATGATCATGACTGTGTTTATTGCACTTTCAAGTTCTTTCTTATATGTGTACATAATTAAAAAAAAGGTATTATATCTGCTTGTAGCTATTTTCACTTTCTTTCATTTTGTTGTTTTTCCTTTTTGCTACACTAGCTTGCTTAATTCAAACTCAAATAATCTAAAAATTGAGCAAGACATATTGGAATCTGAAAAATCAAATCAATATCTTCTGGTTGCAGAAATTTATGGAGAATCCAATATTGCTAAACAAAAAGTTCTGAATGATCTAATTACAAATGAAAATGGGTTTGTAAATTTAACAGAAGAAAAAATAAGTGACAATCAAATGTTTATTTTGTCAAACTATATTGTAGTTTCTACATATGTAAGGAGAGACATAGGTGGAAAACATCCACCAGAACCTATAAGAGCTTTTAATATCTATAAAAAAAATGGAGTTTTCATTCTGTCAGTAGATGCTGATATTGATTATAAAAATGTAAGGAATTTATTTAAGAGTGAAATAATTAATTTTAAAAACTTGGAAGTTAAAAAAAACAAAGCCATCAAAGACATATATTCAAATAAATTTTGGTCATATAAAAATGTATTACCTTATTCGATGAATATTTTCATTACGAGTAACATAGTTCCAAAAAGCAAGGTTGCGAATACGTTATTTTTTATTCATAATATTTTTATATTTTCATTTCTACTTAGTATGATTATTGGTTTTGTACAAACGGCACTACCGAATAAAGGAAATGGATCATAAAAATGTAAAAAAAAATATTCCTATTTAACTCCCGCTAGCACGAGCGTCCCGTTCGTGAACACAATCTAAATCAATACACAAAAAGGCACGAGCGGGACGCTCGCGCCAGCAAAAACTTGAAATTTGAAACTTTAAACCTCAAACAAAACATAACGACAAAGTATGTCTCCGCGTGAGGGATAGAGCTAAGCTACCGAAGTAGCGGCGAAAGCCCGACAGCAATAAAAAAAAGACCCAATGAACGCAAAGTTGATTGGGTCTTTTTTTTATTGGTGGCACGTCCAAATAATTTAAATTTCAATTTTTAAATTCCAAATTCCAATTAAATACTGATTAACTGTTGGAATTTGGAATTTTTCTATTGGAATTTTTCCATCGATTTTTTATCCATTGGAATTTTTTCTTCTTCGAATAACAATTTAATGTTTTCGTAAGAGTTTTTAAGTGCTTCTTTGATTTGTTCTGGGTTTAACCAAGCTACTTTTTCTATTCCTTCTTCAATTTGTCCGTGTGGTGTTCCTTCAAAATCAGATTGCATTTCGAACCAATGCGTGATTTTGAGTTTGTATTTTCCGTTGCGTTTAAAGATATGATAGGTTTTTTGAAGTTTATTCGTAATACGAAGCTGGTTTACTCCTGTCTCCTCCTCTACCTCACGCATTGCCGTCGCCTCGATGTCTTCCCCTTTCTCGATTCCGCCTTTTGGCAGATCCCATTTTCCGTTTCTAAAGATAAACAAGACTTCGCCTTTTTTGTTGTAGACAAAGCCTCCGCCCGCTTTATTCACGGGAATTTTAGCTTTTAGGGTTTTCATCATTTCACTTTCGTCGGGATGATATAGAATCGCTTTTTGAATTTTATTTTGAAAAATTTTTATAATAAGCTGTTCGATATCAATACTCTCCAACAAGAACAATTGGAAATCTGTTTCTTTCGAGATTTCATTTGTCAAAAAAAGTGGTTTGTCGTTTACAAAAACTTTATACATTTGTACTATGATTTTTAATAAAGATACTGCCGAAAAAACAGCCGAATTGCTTTTGCAAATAAATGCAATTAAATTGAATCCCGAAAATCCTTTTACATGGGCTTCTGGTTGGAAATCTCCTATTTATTGTGATAATAGGTTAATTCTTTCATTTCCGAGCATCAGAAACTATGTTCGTGATGAGTTTGCTAAGAACATCGAAAAACAATTTGGAAAACCTGATGTGATTGCTGGTGTTGCTACTGGAGCCATTGGAGTTGGAATTTTGGTTGCCGAAAGTTTAGGTCTTCCTTTCGTATACGTGCGTCCGGAGCCAAAAAAACACGGTAGACAAAACCAAGTGGAAGGTTTTTTACAAAAAGGGCAAAATGTTGTAGTTGTCGAAGACTTGATTAGTACTGGAAAAAGCAGTTTGATGGCTGTAGAAGCTTTAAGAAGCGAAGGTGCTAATATTAAAGGTATGGCAGCTATCTTCACTTACGGTTTTGGTGTTGCTGAAGAAAATTTCAAAGAAGCTAACATTGATTTATTCACTTTAAGCAACTACGAAAACCTACTAAGCTTAGCAGTTCAAAAACAATATATCACCGAAGATCAGCAATCGACTTTGCTGGAATGGAACTCAAGTCCATCTACTTGGGGACAAGAGTAATTTTAGATTTTAGATTTTAGATTTTAGATTTTAGATTTTAGATTTTAGATTTTAGATTTTAGATTTTCTTAAAATCGCTTTGCTCTTTTTTGGAATTTGGGATTTAAAAAATTGGAATTTATTTTTAATAAATAATAAACAAAACATTATATGAACTTAGAAAGTCCAAAAGTTACAGTTCAGAAATCAGCTCAGGATTTATTTGATCAACTGACTGACGTAAAGAATTTCGAAAAATTAATGCCAGACAATATCGCTAAATTTGAAGTGACTGGCGAAGACGCTTTTATTTTTGGATTGAAAGGGATGCCTGAAATCAAATTAAAGATGAAAGAAAAAGTAGCGCCAAACAAAATCGTTTTGGGTGCTGCAAGTGATAAACTTCCGTTTACGCTAACGTCAAACATTGACACGGTTTCTGATTCAGAAAGCGCTGTTCAATTGTTCTTCGAAGGAGAATTCAACGCTATGATGGCAATGATGGTTAAAGGTCCAATTGGTAAGTTTATTGAAACTTTAGCAAACAATATGCACAAATTATAATGGTGAATTGTAAATTGTGAATTATAAATTAAAAAGTCCAATCTATCGATTGGACTTTTTTTATGTTTTATGCTCTCGCAAAGTTTTTACCGCATTTTTGTCATTTCGACGTAAGGAGAAATCTCCGCGAGAAACTCTACAAAGATTGGCGATTTTTAGAAACGGAACTACTTGCGGAGATTTCTCCTTACGTCGAAATGACAAACAGGGCAATTTACCTCCATCAAAAGAAAACTTAGAATCTTAGCATCTCAGAACCTTAGCATCTTAGTAAAGCATTTTCACTTCCTTAATCTCAAATTCTGCAACAGAATCATTTTCTAACAAAACCTGCAATTTCCCGAATGGAGAAACACCTTGAATGATTCCCATGAAATCTTGGTTGTCGTTGTCTCGAAATGCTGTTGGAACGCCTTTTTTAAATAAAAAATTAAAGTAATCGTTCCAGAAATTCTGCGATTCGATTTTCCACGATTGGATTTTTTCTTTTAATTTTTCGACGATTAAAATTGCCAACTCTTGCTTATCAAAAGGTTTTCCTGAAATTACTGCTATTGAAGAAGCATTAGGCAATTCATCAAAATCGGTTTGATTGACATTGATTCCGATTCCGACAACTGACACGATTCTGCCATCACTTTTTAGGGTATTTTCGATTAATATGCCAACCAATTTCTTATTGTATGACAGAATGTCGTTTGGCCATTTTATGCATATATCAGGAATATTTAACGATTTTAAAACTTCTGCAACCGATAAAGAAACCAAAACACTCAAATTGAAAACTTCTTCGTTACTAAAGAGAAAATCTTTAACCAAAACGCTCATTGTTAAGTTTTTACCTGCTTGAGTCTTCCACACACCACCTACTTGTCCCTTGCCTTTTGTCTGATTTTCAGCTGTTACCGTTGTAAAATTCTCTACTTCATCCTGACTTGCCAATGCTTTTAGAAAGTCGTTTGTAGAATCTATGGCATCGAGTTTGATTAGTTTCATTAAATAATTTAAATATCTTAATTTAATATTTTGTTAAGGTTCAAAAATAATCACAAAATTTGGTAACTTTACAAATTCATATAAAATAATTCATGGCGAAAAAGACTATTAATAATGATGTTCTACTGGCGAACATAATCAAAGGGATTGAGGAAGTAAAAGGAAATGATATCGATATTCTTGACTTAAGAGAAATAGATACTGCTGTATGCGACTATTTTGTTATTTGCAACGGTAGCTCAAACACCCAAGTAAACGCCATCGTAAACTCAATTCAAAAAGTTGTATCAAAAGACTTAAAAGATAAACCTTGGCACGTAGAAGGAACCGATAATGCAGAATGGGTTTTAATGGATTACGTACACATTGTAGTACACGTTTTCCAGAAGCACATTCGCGAATATTACAACATCGAAAGCCTTTGGGGCGATGCCAAAATAACTTCAATCGAGAACAAATACTAAAGAAACTTTCATTAAATGGCTAAAGATAATAATCCAAATCCGAATAAATTTAAAATAAGTCCTTGGTTAATATACACCGCAATACTTTTAGTTTTTTTATTCATAAGTTTTGCCACAGGAGGATCAAGCTTAAGCGAACCTGCCCAATTAACATCTTCTAAATTCAATACGCTTTTAGAAAAAGGCCAAATTGAAAAAGTAATTGTTTTTAACAAAGCAGAAGCTGAAGTATACTTAAATGCTGCCGCTCTTAAAGACCCAGCAAATAAAAAAGTAGCTGAAGATATTTTCAAACAACCAAACAAAGGTCCACACTATACTTTGGAAATTGGTAACGACCAAATCTTTCAGACTAAATTAGAAAAAGCAGTTACTGAGGGCAAATTAAAAGATTTTAACTTCCTTCAAAAAAACAACTGGAGCGATATTTTAATCAGCTTGCTTCCTATCATCATCATTGTTGGTGTATGGATCTTCATTATGCGTAAAATGTCTGGCGGAGGTGCTGGAGGCGGCGGACAGATTTTCAATATTGGAAAATCTAAAGCGAAACTTTTTGACGAAAAGACAGATATCAAAACTACGTTTAAAGATGTTGCTGGTTTAGAAGGTGCTAAAGAAGAAATTCAAGAAATTGTTGAATTCCTTAAAAACCCAGAAAAATATACAAACTTAGGAGGTAAAATCCCGAAAGGAGCTTTACTTGTAGGGCCTCCGGGAACTGGTAAAACTTTATTAGCAAAAGCTGTTGCTGGTGAAGCACAAGTGCCTTTCTTCTCTTTATCAGGTTCTGATTTCGTAGAAATGTTTGTAGGAGTTGGTGCATCTCGTGTACGTGACTTATTCAAACAAGCAAAAGAAAAATCTCCTGCTATCATTTTCATCGACGAGATTGATGCTGTTGGTAGAGCAAGAGGAAAAAGCAACATGTCTGGCGGAAACGACGAGAGAGAAAATACTTTGAACCAATTACTAACAGAAATGGACGGTTTTGGTACAAACTCTAACGTAATTGTTTTGGCTGCAACAAATAGAGCTGACGTTTTAGATAAAGCTTTAATGCGTGCTGGACGTTTTGACAGACAAATTTTTGTTGACTTACCAGATATTCGCGAAAGAGCTGAAATCTTCAAAGTTCACTTAGCTCCTATCAAAAAAGTTGAAGGTCTTGATTTAGATTTCTTAGCAAAACAAACTCCAGGTTTCTCTGGTGCTGATATCGCTAACGTTTGTAACGAAGCTGCATTAATTGCTGCAAGAAACAACAAAGCTGCAGTTGACAGACAAGATTTCCTTGATGCTGTAGATAGAATTATTGGTGGTCTAGAAAAGAAAAACAAAATTATCACTCCAGAAGAGAAAAGAGCAATCGCTATTCACGAAGCTGGTCACGCTACTGTAAGCTGGATGTTAGAACATGCTGCTCCACTTATTAAGGTAACAATTGTTCCTCGTGGACAAAGTTTAGGTGCTGCTTGGTACTTGCCAGAAGAAAGACAAATCGTTAGAACAGATCAAATGTTAGACGAAATGTGTGCTACTATGGGAGGTAGAGCTGCTGAAAAAGTAACTTTCGACAGAATCTCAACTGGTGCCTTGAGCGACTTAGAAAAAGTAACGCGTCAAGCTCGTGCTATGGTAACGATTTACGGATTGAACGATAAAATTGGTAACGTTACGTACTACGATTCAACTGGACAAAGCGAATATAATTTCTCTAAACCATATTCTGACGAAACAGCAAAAATTATTGATGCTGAAATTTCAGAGTTAATCGAAGGTCAATACCAGAGAGCAATTCAGATTTTAGAAGAAAACAAAGACAAATTAAATCAACTTGCTGATATTCTGATTGAAAAAGAAGTTATCTTTAAAGATGATTTAGAAAACATATTCGGAAAACGTACTTTTGACAAAAATTTAGAAGAAGTAGTTTCATAAATAATTACGAAAAACGTAATAAATTTTCAAAATCTTAATTCAAAAGTCCCTTTTGAATTAAGATTTTTTTATCTTTGAACGTTTTCAATTAACATGTAAAGCATTTCATATAAAAAATGAATTTTTTCAAAAAAATATTTGGCTCTAGTGAAGCCGCTTCTGACGAAGAGAACGAAAGCGAATATGCAGGTTCTTCTGCGCAGAACAGTCATTTATCTTTAGACGAGCAATTTATTTTCAACTTCAAAAAAAATGGAGGTAAATTCTTGTACTGCGAAAACATGGAAGAAGTTGCCGAGCAGTTTGAAAACATTTTAGAGGAAAATGATTGGTTCGAAAATGAAGTTTTATGCTACGAACCAGGCTTGTTTAGATTATTGGAAGAAAATAAATTATTCTATATTGCTCCAACAAAACCTAGATTCTTATTATCAAGCTGTGAAAACCTTATAGCCGATGAAGGCTCTATTTTGTTTTCATCAAAACAAATCAGACAAAATAAACCAAACGAATTACCTGCTAATATTGTCATTATAGCAACCACAAGCCAAATCCTTCCAATGAAAAGCGACGGATTGAGCGCTATAAAACGCAAATACGAAAGAGACATCCCTACTAATATCACTACAATAAAATATTTCGAAAAAGCCAAAGACGAAGATTTTACGCAATACGGAAGTGTCGCAAAAAATCTTTATTTATTGCTTTTAGAAGACCTTTAAGATGAACGAAACACTGAAGAGGGCCATTTCTGGCGCTGTTTATATCGCTTTATTACTAACTTCGATATTGTTTTCTACAGAAAGCTTCATTACTCTTTTTGGCGTTTTCCTGATTATTACGATATATGAGTTTTCTAATATCGTGAACCTGAACAAAGTATTTTCTATTCTCTTTGGAACTTTAGTTTACGCAGCAATTATACTGGTAAGTCATTACAACAAACAAACCAGCCAATTTTTTAACGATAACTTTAATGCAAACATTAGTTTAGAAACTAATATCAAACAGCTTGACTTAGTTCTTCTAGCCGTTACTATTGTGGTTTCTATAAAATGCATCATTTTCTTATTCTACGATTCAGTTCAAAAAATAAGCACTTCTTCAAAGTATTTATATCTACTGGGATATATTACACTTCCTTTTGTATTTATTGTAAAAATCTCTTTTGGTACGAACGATTATAATCCGAAGATTATTTTAGGCTTATTTGTTTTAATTTGGACCAATGATACTTTCGCTTATTTAGTTGGAAAATCAATGGGAAAACACAAATTATTTGAGCGTGTTTCTCCTAAAAAAACAATCGAAGGATTTATTGGGGGTGTTGTTTTTGCCGCTTTTGCTGGATTTTTGATTTCTAAACTCTACATCCAGCCTAAACCTGAATTTAGCAGTAAATCGATTTTAATCTGGACCATTATTGCATTAATTGTGAGTATTTTCGGAACTATTGGAGACTTAATAGAGTCCAAATTCAAACGAATTGCTGGAGTAAAAGATAGCGGTTCGATAATGCCGGGACATGGAGGTATTTTAGATCGATTAGATAGTGTTATATTTGTAGCACCAATTATATTTTTATTTTATCAAATTTTATATTATGTTTCATAAAGAAGGAGGCCCGTCCATTTTATTAGGTACTGTATTTACAGTAGCTGTACTTTTAATTGCTGATAAATTCATTGATATTGCCTGGCTGAGAATGCTTGTTCAATTCGCAGCGGTTGTGATTTTAATTATCATTTTACAATTCTTCAGAAATCCGAAGAGAATTGCAATTAAAAACAGTGATCACATCCTAGCTCCAGTTGATGGAAAAGTGGTGGTTATTGAAGAAGTTTATGAAGGAGAGTATTTTAAAGATAAACGCTTACAGGTTTCTATTTTTATGTCACCAATCAATGTGCACGTAACACGTTACGCAATGGATGGTATCATTAAATTTAGCAAATATCACCCTGGGAAATTCCTAGTTGCTTGGCATCCAAAAGCAAGTGAAGAAAACGAAAGAACTACAGTAGTAATCGAAAATGAAACTTTTGGTGCTATTTTATACAGGCAAATTGCAGGTGCTTTGGCTCGTAGAATTGTAAACTACGCTAAAGAAGGAATGCAGGTTGTTCAAGGAACTGATGCTGGTTTCATTAAATTTGGATCAAGAGTAGATTTATTTTTACCTTTAGGTACACCAATCAATGTAGAATTAAATCAAAAAGCAATTGGTGGAAAAACAATTATTGCTACAAAGGCATAAATGGCTGATAAAGATTTAGATATTCGCTTTAATAAAGCTGTAGAGGTTGCAATGACAATGACTCAGGCTTCACTGCCACAAGACGTGCAGCTAAGACTTTACGCTTTTTACAAACAGGCTACTTTTGGAACGGCTGTTTACAATCAATCTGAAAATTTTGATTTAAGAGACGCTTTTAAAACTAATGCTTGGATGCAGATTAGCCATATGTCTATCGATGAAGCCAAAGAAAATTATATTGAGATCATCAATTCATTAACATCAAAATAAAAACATTATGAAGAAAAACGTTGTTCTTTTCAGCACTTTAGCTTCATTTTTACTATTGTTTTCCTGTAAAGAAGACAAGCTGACAGAAGTAGTTGAAGTTCCTCTTCCAACAAAAGAAGAGAAAATCACTATTGGCTCACCAAATGATGTTAAAGCCGATCCAGGCTCTTTTGAAATGACAAAACTGCCATTTAATTATGACGGTCTTGCTCCCGGCATTAGAACTCTAACTTTAGAAACGCATTATTCAAAACACTATTTATCGTACACAAACGCTTTTAATAAAGAAATTGTTTCGACTGAATATGAAAATATGCCAATTGAGGATATTTTGAAAAAGTTAGATTTAAGCAATGCAAAGCTTCGCCAAAATGCAGGTGGTTATTACAATCATACGCTTTACTTTAATATTTTAACTCCAAAAGAGCAAACACCAAAAGATACGCTTGCGGGTTCTATTAATAAAGAATTTGGTTCTTTTAATAACTTAACGAATCAATTTAAAGCGCAATCAGAAAAACAGTTTGGTTCTGGATGGGTTTGGCTAGTTGTAGATCGATATGGTAAATTGCAAATTACTACAACAGACAATCAAGATAATCCGTTGATGAAAAACGCTTTGATTCCTGGAACTCCAATTATGGGAATTGATCTTTGGGAGCATGCCTATTACTTAGATTACCAAAACCGAAAAGGCAGTTATATTGATGCTTTTTACCAACATATAAACTGGGAAAAAGTAAATGAATATTATGTTGAAGCCCTCAAAAAGGTTAAAAAAGTATAGAAAAAAAAGCTGATGCAAGTAAGTATCAGCTTTTTTTTATACCTTTTAAGTACTTAAATGAAGATCATGAAAGACATTGCCAATCGTTTCGCAGAAAATCCTTTATTATCTCCCACTGATTTACCTCCAAGCAGAGAAGGTCTCGAAATTACTTGCTTATTAAATCCTGGCGTATTTCAGTTTCAAAACAAAATCTGGCTGGCGGTACGTGTTGCCGAAAGGCCAAAACAAATTGAAAACATTATTTCATTTCCAATTTTAACTGAAGCTGGCACCATACAAATTATTGAAATTTTAAAAGATCATCCCGAACTTATAGCAACAGATGCACGTGTAATCAATTATCAAGGAATTGATTATTTGACTACTTTATCACACATTCGACTATTGTGCAGCGAAGATGGCAAACAATTTTATGAACCTGAAGATTATCCGCATTTGGTTGGCGAAGGAATACTAGAAACTTTTGGAATTGAAGATTGCCGCGTTTCTCATATTGATGGAAAATATTATCTCACTTTTACTTCTGTTTCCCCAAGCGGTGTTGGCGTTGGCTTAAGAACCACGACCGATTGGAAGAGTTTCGAAAAACACGGATTGATATTTCCGCCACACAATAAAGATTGCGCCATTTTTGAAGAAAAAATAAACGGGTTATTTTACGCTTTACACCGACCAAGCAGCGTGGATATTGGCGGAAATTACATTTGGATTGCTTCTTCACCGGATGGAATTCATTGGGGAAACCACAAATGCATCATCAAAACCCGAAAAGAGAGTTGGGACAGCAAAAGAGTTGGCGCTGGAGCGGCGCCGATAAAAACAGATTTAGGCTGGCTCGAAATTTATCATGGAGCCAACGAGTTCCATCAATATTGTTTAGGCGCTTTTTTATTAGATTTAGAAGATCCAACAAAAGTGATTTCAAGAACCGAAACGCCAATCATGTTTCCCAAAACGAATTATGAATTAAGTGGTTTCTTTGGGAATGTTGTATTTACAAACGGCCATATTATCGAACCTGACGGCGATACTATCACGGTTTATTATGGTGCTTCAGATGAATTTGTCTGCGGTGCTCAATTTTCTATTAGAGAAATTCTTTCGTTGCTTAAAAGGGTTTAAAAACAAAAAAACTTGCTTAGATATTTCTAAACAAGTTTTTCTCTTTTATAATCAAAACTTTTATTTCAACTCTAAAATCAAAGATTCTGAAGGCTGAATTGAAATTTTGGCCTCTCCTTCTCCATTCTGAATTTTTAATACGAATGTTTTATCATGATACAATTGCTCTTTTAAGTGATATTCTCCATCTTTTAAATTCCATTTTGAAATAAGTGACGAAGGAATTTTCAAATCAAATTCACTTCCCTTCTCAGAAGAAAAATTAGCAATGACAAGCAATTTCTGACTTTCTGACCAACGTGCATACGAATACAATAAAGCATCATATCCTTCTCCATTATGTCTGTTTGCTGATTGAATTTCTTCAAAACTTCCCATCAAAGCAGAACTATTAATTGTAAAGTTTAATAAACGCTTGTAGAAATCACGAAGTTCTTTTTCAGGAGCAGAAAGCTGTCCGCCATCAAACTTACCGTCGTTCATCCAACGCTGATGATTTGGAACTCCGATATAATCAAAAATTGAGGTTCTTGAGCGTTTTCCAAATCCTGCATCTTCATTTCCTGCCTCTCCTACTTCTTGCCCGAAATAAATCATGGTTGGCGAAGTACTGATGGTTGCCGAAACCACCATTAAAGGCTTTCCTCTTTCAGGTGTTCCTGCAAATTCTGGACTCGCCAAACGCTGCTCATCATGATTATCTAAGAAATGAAGCATATGGTGCTCAATATCCGACATTCCGTTTTGGATTTTCGTTAATTCGTCAGGCGAAGATTTTCCGCGAATTACATCTTTCAGCTTATCATACGTTTCTACTTTATCATACAAATAATCCATTTTTCCCAAACGAATATAATTGCGATACTCATTCGGATTATAAACTTCAGCCAACAAAAAGGCATTCGGATTTTTCATTTTGATTGATGAGTTCATATAACTCCAAAATTCGTATGGCACCATTTCTGCCATATCGTAACGGAATCCGTCAACTCCCTTTGCCGTCCAATACAAAGCTATATCTCTAAACTTTTTCCAAGAATCTGGAACATCTTTATCTTGCCAAAAAGCAAAATGCTCTTGATATGACTTCTGCTCAAAACCAGCAGGAAGTTCAGGAAAATCTTTAGTTCCGTCGGGACGCACACCATAATTTACTTTTACCGTTTCGTACCAATCGTTTTGGTCTGGTTTAAATTTTCGAGAACCATTTCCTGTCCATTTTGCAGGGTTTTCATCAAACTTACCATCAATAAGCGGATTTTTTTCTCCATTTAACGGAATATCACCATCAGGAATTTCAAAATGTTGTCTCGGAATATAATAGAAGTTATTGTTTCGCTTATATTCAACCGTTACATCATCGTCTGCACCAAAATCTTTGACACCGACAGGATTTGATTTTCCTTCATACTTTCTCGCAATATGATTTGGAACAATATCAATAATCACTTTCAAACCTGCATTATGGGTACGTTTTATCAAGGCTTCAAATTCTTCTAAACGTTTTGCAGGATCTACAGCCAAATCTGGATTTACGTTATAATAATCTTTTACTGCATAAGGAGAACCTGCACGGCCTTTTACTACTTCTGGATCATCGTTTGAAATTCCGTACGCTGTATAATCGCGCACCAATGCATGATGCGGAACACCAGTATACCAAATATACGTAACACCTAAATCTTTTATTTCGTGAAGCGCTTTGTCTGTAAAATCATTAAACTTTCCAACTCCATTTTCTTCAATTGTTCCCCACGGTTTGTTGGTCGTATTCTTATTTCCAAAAAGGCGTGTAAAAACTTGATAAACCACAACTTTCTTTTCTGTCGCAGTTGGCTCTTTTGCTGTACTCATTTTTAAATCTTTTGTTTTACAGGCTGAAAATAGTACAGTTAATGTAATTCCGGCTGCGATTATTCTTTTACTTATCATATATTTTTAAACTATTCTTCTACTTTCTTAATTCTAATCCTCACCAAAGCATTAAAACCAATTTCTAAATGTAGCTCATTTTTTAGAACCTAAGACATTCTCTTTCCAAAATGCCTTGGTGTAAATTCAAAATACGGCAACTACAACGTGAGAGTTGTGTGTTTTGTTGAAAAAATAAATCATGTTGAACTTGGTAATCGAACTGTTAGCCACTTATTATAAATTAATCCTAATATCGGCCACAGGTTCTAACCTTTTTTATAAATTTGACAAAAATTTAATCAGTTGAAGAAATCACTCTTTTTCATATTTTGTTGTCTGTTTCTTAGCGTACAATTTATTGCTGCGCAGGCCAAAAAAACCGCACAAACTCCTAAAACCATTGTGGTCGAAAATGCTGACTGGTCGTCAGTCGATCAAAATGCCGTACCAGATGCGCTTTTACTTACCGGAAATGTAAAAGTGAATCATGACGGTGTGGTATTGACTTGCAACAAAGCGTATTTTTTTCAAAAAGAAAATTATTTAAAAGCATTTGGAAATGTACAATTAGTACAGGGCGATACTTTATTCCTGAATAGCAAATATGCGGAATATAGCGGGAATGAGAAAAAAGCTTTTGCCACAGGAAATGCCGTTTTAACTTCTCCTGATGCCACTTTGCAGACGGACACCATTAATTTTGACAGAAATACCCAAGAAGCTTTTTACAATACAAAGGGTACTATTATCAATAAAGACAATACTTTAGTAAGCAAATCTGGAAGATATTATGTAAAAGAAAAGAAATTCCAATTTTTGACTGAAGTTACCATTAAGAATCCGAAATATGTGATCAAATCAAATCATTTGGATTATTATAGCAATTCTGGCCACACTTATCTTCTTGGGCCGTCGACTATTACAAGTAAAGCCAATTACATTTATACCGAAAAAGGTTTTTATGACACGAAGAAAAACTTAGCGCACTTTCTGCGAAGGTCGTACATCAGATATGACGATCGGCTTATAGAGGGCGACAGTTTATACTACAATCGAAATATTGAATTTGCTTCGGCAACACGAAATGTAAAAATTACCGATTCGATCAATAAAGGAATTGTAAAAGGGCATTATGCAGAGCTATACAAACTGAAAGATTCGATGTTTGTAACCAAAAGAGCTGTGGCAATTAATTTAGTCGAAAACGACTCCGTTTACATTCACGGAAAAAAATTGATGGTAACAGGAAAAGAAGGCGAACGAATTCTGCGTGCTTTTAATAATGTTCGTTTCTATAAAACAGATATGAGCGGTAAGTGTGATTCTATACATTCGAATTCTAAAACGGCTTTGACTAAATTGATTGGAAATCCGATTCTTTGGAATGGCGATAATCAGATTACGGGAGACGTAATGCACTTAATCGGAGACAATAAAACAAGGAAAATCGACTCTTTAAAAGTCTTAAACAATACTTTTGTCCTCTCCAAGGATACGCTCGGAACTGGTTACAATCAGGTCAAGGGAATAAATTTGTTCGGAAAGTTCCGGGATGGAAAACTGCACGATGTTGATGTCATTAAAAATACAGAAGTAGTTTATTACATGCGAAATGATGCAAATGAACTAATCGGAATCAATAAAAATGTTAGCAGTAAAATCAATATGATATTGGAAAACAATGCTGTTGAAACGATTACGTTTTTCAATAAAGTTGATGGAGATATTTATCCCGAAGACGAACTTCCCGAAAATGCTCGTAAACTACGAGGGATGAAGTGGCGAGGTGATGAAAGGATAAAATCAAAAGACGATATTTTTACCGCAGAGGATAATGAACTGAATGAAAAATTAATTAAAGAAGGAAAAGAACAGGAAGAAAAAGGCAAAAACATCCCGATGAAAGTCAGGAAAGAAACGCTGAATTACGACAAGAAAAATCCAAAACCTGCTGTAAAAACAGAGCAAAAGACAGAACCGAAAACAGAATCTAAGACTAAAAGCAAATAGTTTTTTTAGTCGCCAGTCGCGGTCGCAGTTTACAGTCCTTTGATAATTGCTAATTCAAGAAACTTAACTTAACCGTAAAGTTAAAGACCTTAAAACCTCAGTACCTTTGCTACTTTGAACCTTAAAAAATGAATCCAGATTTTATAAAATACCAAGCGCAAACTTCTCCTTATCCACTCGGAATGGAAGTTTCGCACGCCATTGGCTCTTACATATACGATACAAACGATAAAAAATATCTAGATTTTGTTGCCGGAGTTTCGGCTTGTACTTTAGGACATCAGCATCCTAGAGTAAATCAGGCGATAAAAGATCAGTTGGACAAATATTCGCACGTAATGGTTTACGGAGAATATTCGCAAAGTCCAGCCGTTCAGTACTGCAAATTAATGGCTTCTCTGCTTCCAGAATCTTTAAACAAAACCTATTTGGTAAATTCGGGTACAGAAGCAATAGAAGGCTCTTTAAAATTGGCTAAACGAGTTACAGGCCGCAGTCAGCTTATTTCTTGCCACAACGCTTATCACGGAAACACAATGGGTTCTATGAGTGTAATGGGATTTGAAGAACGCAAACAAGCTTTTAGACCTTTGCTCCCAGATGTTGATTTTATCACTTTCAATAACGAAGAAGATCTCCAAAAAATAACCACAAGAACAGCAGCTATTCTTTTGGAAACTATTCAAGGCGGCGCTGGTTTTATTCAGCCAGAAAACAATTTTCTTCAAAAAGTTCGTAAACGTTGTGATGAGGTTGGCGCTTTGATGATTGTTGACGAAATTCAGCCAGGATTTGGTAGAACAGGAAAACTTTTTGGTTTCCAGAACTATGATGTTGTTCCAGATATCGTGGTTATGGGTAAAGGAATGGGCGGCGGAATGCCTGTGGGCGCTTTTACTGCTGCTGCCGAAAAAATGGATCTTTTAACAGAAAACCCAAAATTAGGACATATTACGACTTTTGGAGGTCACCCTGTCATTGCGTCAGCTTGCTTAGCTACTTTGCAAGAATTAACTGAAACAAATTTAATGGCAGAAACCTTAGAAAAGGAAAAACTCTTCAGATCGCTTTTGGTACATCCTTTGATTACAGAAGTTAGAGGAAAAGGATTAATGCTTGCTGCAATGACAGAATCGGCAGACATTACAAACGAAGTCATTTTAACCTGTCAAGACAGAGGACTTATTTTATTCTGGCTTTTATTTGAAGGATGCGCCATACGAATTACTCCTCCTTTAACCATTTCTGAAGACGAAATTAAAGAAGGATGTGCGATTATTCTAGAGGTTATGGACGAAATAATGAAGAAGAGAAACAGCTAAAATTCAAAATTATTTTTAAACTATTTTGAACGTTGTTTACGTAAAAAAGGCAGAAATTAATACTTCCTTTCTATTTCGAAAAAGTCTTCCAATTCAAATAAAAAAATGACAAAACCGAAGTTAACCCCTTAAGAATAAAGGAGATTTCTTCCCAAAATAGAATAAAAAACGCTATATATTGTTAATTAAATTGTTCAAAACAATTAATTTCTTATCCTTACAACAATTATATGGTTGCCTAAATTTATAACAGGCTAATTTCAAATTATACGAAGTATGCAATTAAGCAACGAAGAAGAAGATTATAACCTATCCCTATCTAAATTTGAGTCGATGTTAAAAACTAACAAAGTACTCTTTTTTGATTCTGAAGAATTCGAAGAAATCATTCTTCATTATTTAGACATAGGTAAGGCTAATTTAGCAAAAAAGGCCTTAAAACTTGCTTTAGACCAACATCCAAAATCTACAGGCTTAAAATTAGTACAAGTAGAAATGCTGGTTTATGATGATAAACTCGATATCGCTGAAAAGCTTTTGAATGAGTTGTACGCAATTGAACCTAACAACGAGGAAATCTATATCCAGAAAGCCAATATCTGTTCAAAAAGAGACCAGCACGAAAAAGCAGTAGAATTACTGAAAATCGCGCTTCAATACACTGATGATTATGCTGATGTGTACAACTTGATCGGAATGGAATATCTTTTTATGGATAATCTCGAGCTGGCAAAGGAGAGTTTTATCAAATGTCTTGAAGAAGACTTAGAAGATCAATCTGCTCTTTATAACGTGGTGTATTGTTTTGAATTTTTGGACCAAAATCAGGAAGCTATTGTCTATTTAAACGATTACATCAACAGAAACCCTTACAGCGAAATTGCTTGGCATCAGCTTGGACGCTTGCATTATGGCGTAAAAGAATACGAAGAAGCAATTCGCGCATTTGATTATGCAACGCTAATTGATGATGAATTTTTGGGTGCTTTTATGGAAAAAGCAAAAGCTTATGAGCGCCTAAAAAAATACAATGAAGCAATTGAAAGCTATAATAGAACCATCGAATTGGACGATGCCACTTCGTATGCCCTACTTCGAATAGGAAAATGTTATGAAAAACTTGGAAATTTAGCGAAAGCGATTCAATATTATAACCAAACGGTACACGAAGATCCGCTTTTAGACAAAGGTTGGATTGCGATTACCGATTTTCACCTTCGCCAGAAAAACTATCAAAAAGCATTGTTTTTTGTAAATAAAGCTTTGGCGATCGACAATCAGAATCGTTTGTACTGGAAAAGATATGCGACAATCAACAAACAAATGAATTTCTTTGAAGAAGCCGAATTTGGTTTTAGAAAAGCGGTTGAATTTGGAGATTATGCATTAGATACTTGGTTATACTGGGTTGATATCCTTCAGTTTTTAGGAGAATTCGAAACGGCTATTCAAACTTTATTGCAAGCTTCAGAATATTTCCCAGAAGAAAATGAAATCGAATATCGTTTGGCAGGATTGTATTTTATGATTCAAGACAATACAAAAGCTAAATTTCACTTAAGCAATGGTTTACGCCTAAACTTTGACAATTACATCTTAATTGAAGATTTGTTTCCTGTTGTTTGGGCAAAAAAAATGGTTAAAAATTACATAGAAAAACATCGTAAATAAGAATGGTTGATATTTTATTAAGAAGACGTTTTGGATTATTAGGACGCAACATAAGCTACTCTTTTTCAAAAGGTTATTTTACAGAGAAATTTAATAATGAAGTTTTTGCTGGTAACAGCTACGAGAATTTTGACATTTCTGAAATTAATTACTTCACAGAATTAATTAAAAACAATCCTGATTTAAAAGGATTAAATGTTACGATTCCGTACAAAGAGCAAGTTATTCCTTTCTTGGATAAACTATCAAAAAAAGCCGCTCTAATTGGCGCTGTCAATACCATTAAATTTACCAAAAACGGTAAACTAAAAGGATACAATACAGACTATTACGGATTTAAAAAATCGCTAAAGCCATTACTAGAGCCGCATCATAAAAAAGCGCTTATTTTGGGAACAGGCGGAGCATCGAAAGGCGTTGCTTTTGCTTTAGACGAATTGGATATTCCGTACACTTTTGTTTCTAGAGAGGCAAAAGAAAATATCATTGACTATGATTTGATTAACGCTACAACATTTGACAATTTTCAAATCATAATCAATTGCACACCAGTTGGAACAAGCCCGAATGTTGACGCTTGTCCAAATTTACCGTATGAGTTTTTTACAGAAAAACATATTGCGTACGATTTAATCTATAATCCGGCGGAAACTACCTTCTTGCGAAGAGCAAAAGAAATGGGAGCTGTCATTAAAAATGGGCACGATATGCTTATTTTTCAAGCTGAAAAAGCTTGGAAGATCTGGAACAAATAAAAAATAAAATGTTAAAGTAATTTTTGTAAATTAGTCTACTCATTTGCAAATAGTTATGAAGAAACATTTACTTTACTTTAGCATTTTTTTTCTTATTACATTTCTTGCATCGGCCCAGGACGAAGATATAGACAGAAGCAATAGTCCGTTTGCTGAACCCCGGTATCACTACTTTCTACAGACTATCTTATTATACAACGAATATTTAGACACCAAGAACGGTTCGTTTAACACCACAAATTTGCGCGTTTTACAACCAATAGGAAACAAAGCTTGGAACCTAAGATTCGATTTGCCTTTAATTTCAACCAACTCTAATTCCATCAATCAAACTGGACTTGGTGATGTTGGTGCTGGACTAAGCTTTATCCCGTATTTCAAAAAAAATAACGGAATTGGCCTTAGAACCCGCGTTATCTCAAATTCTGCCTCAGATCCGAGTTTTGGCTCTGGAAAATGGGTCGTAATTCCAGCTGGTATTTTTGCAAAATACTTCAAGCAAAAGAAATTTTTATGGATTGCAACTCTTGAACATTCGCAAAGTTTTGCGGGATCAAGCAACCGAAGCGATGTTAGCGTAACACTCTTAGAGAACAACTTGCTTTGGTTTTTTGGCAAAAATTGGATTGCTACAGACGTAGCTTTTAGATATAATTACGTTTTAGATGGTTTTCAAAACAATGCTTTCATGGAATTTGGCAGAAAGATCACTCCAACAAATTTAGTTTATGTACACCCCAGCGCAGCTTTTGGCGGTGAAAAATCATACAATTTTGGTATGGAGGTTGGTCTGTTGATTCTATTTTAATTTAAAGAATAGCAATACAAGCTCTAAAAAATTAGATTATTTGGAGTCTTTTATAAATACAATACCGATTTCGAATTTATACATCTTGCAGTAATTCATCAAAAATAGATCCAACATTACTAGGAAATATGCAGAAAGAATAGGAAATTCGTCGTATAATACAGCATAAACAAAGGATTTATTTTGTATTTAGAAACACCTTTACTATCTTTCGCACTGTTTAAAATAAAAACCTTATACATTTTTAAAGATGTTAGAAGAAAAGAATGATAACCTGCATGAAGCAGACGGAAAATCTGGAATCGAAATAAATGATTCTGTAACAAATGAAGCAATTGAAATATCAGATTCTGAAACTCAGATCGAAAATTTGACTTCAGAAACTGAAAATGAATTAGAACAACAGGAAAATGCTCATCAAGAAGCATTGGATGTTATTACCAATTCGAATGCTGCTGAAAGCGAAGACGAAACTCTAAAGGAACGTCATGACATTCCTATGCAGGATTACAACACGTTTTCATTAGATGCACTTGTTGACGAACTTAAAAAATTGGTTAATACAGATAAAGTAATGTCTGTTAAAGATCATATTGAAGAAATCAAAAAGGCTTTCTTGTTGCAATACCATCATCTTATAGAAGAGAAAAAAGAAGAATTTTTAGCTTCAAATCCGGATCCTAATGAAGAGTTTGAATATCATCTGCCTTTAAAATCTAAATTCGACGAATATTATAATGTTTTTAGAGAGAAAAGAAATGCTCATTTTAAACATTTACAGACCAATCTTAAAACCAATTTAGAGGCTCGTTTGGCAATTGTTGAAGAATTAAAGGAATTAATTAATCCGCAGGAAAACATCAAAGACACGCTTAAGCATTTTAATGAATTAAGAGAAAGATGGAAAAATGCTGGAGCGATTCCAAAAGATAAATACAACCATGTTTGGAACAATTACCATTTCCATGTAGAAAACTTCTACGATTATCTTCATTTAGATCGCGAGGCTAGAGATTTAGATTTTAAACACAACTTAGAATTAAAACAAAAAATCATAGCACGCGTAGAAGAATTGGCAAACGATGCTGATGTAAGCAAATCTTTCCGCGAATTACAGGATTTACATAGAATCTGGAAGGAAGAAATCGGACCAGTTTCTAAAGAGCATCGCGATGCCATTTGGAACCAATTTAGCGAACTCACCAAAAAGATACACGACAAAAGAGAACTTTTATTTGAAAGCCAAAGAGCGAACGAGCAAAAAAATCTTGAAGCTAAAAAAGAAATTATTGCTAAAATCGAAGCGCTTGGAAATGAAAAAGTAAATTCTCACTCGCAATGGCTTGTACAGATTCAGAAAGTTGAAGACTTAAGAAATGAGTTTTTTGCAGCTGGAAAAGTTCCTACTGAAGTAAACGAAGAAACATGGGCCGCATTTAAAACTGCTGTTAGAAATTTCAACGCTTTCAAAAATTCTTTTTATAAGGATATTAAAAAAGATCAAAACGACAATTTAAATAAAAAACTGGCTCTTGTTGCAAAAGCAAAAGAATTACAGGAAAGCACAGATTTCTCTGCCACAACTCCTGTAATGAAACAGATCCAGGAAGAATGGAAGCAAATCGGGCACGTTCCTAAAAAATATTCAGACAAAATCTGGAAAGAATTTAAGGATGCCTGCAACCATTATTTTGACAAGTTAAAAGAACACAAATCGGAAGAAAACAGTGAAGAAGTTGCTGCTTTTGACAACAAAAAAGCATACCTAGATACGTTGAGAGCTTTCCAACTTACCGGAGATCATAAAACAGATTTAGATGCAATAAAAGCACATATTGAAACGTGGAAAGGATTCGGAAAAGTTCCTTTTTCAAGAAGACACATTGAAGGAAAGTTCAATAAAATCCTAGATGCGCTTTTTGAAAAGTTAAGTTTGAGCAAAAAGGAATCTGAAATGATGCGTTTTGCAAATCGCATTGATTCTCTAACAGACAGCAACGACACGCGTAAATTAGACAATGAAAAAATATTTATTATGCGCAAAATTGAAGAAGTTCAAAATGAAATTTTCCAATTAGAAAATAACATTCAGTTCTTCACCAATACTAAAAACGCTAAGAAAGAGAATTCAATCGTTACTGAAGTTCGTAAAAACATTGCCATTCATAAAGAAAGTCTTGAAGTTTGGAAAGACAAACTGAAACAGCTACGAAACTTAGGACAAGAATAAGTTATAAATTCCAATTTTTTCAAATTCCAAATTCCAATTGCGTTCATTCAATTGGAATTTGGAATTTTATTTTTTTGTAATTTCATTTCAAAGCTAACAAATTGATAAAGCAGGAATGTAAAATTTTCGGTATATTTGATAGTAGACTATCTTTTGATACTCAACCTAATAACAATCCAAATATTAATTTTAATAACTAAAAGATGAAATTTACAAGAAAAGCACACGCCAACTGGCAAGGAACTGGTATGGAAGGAACCGGAAAAATCAGTACACAAAGTACGACTTTAGATAATGCACAACTGTCTTTTAAAACGAGATTTGCTGATGGTGTTGGAACAAATCCAGAAGAGTTGGTTGCTGCAGCTCATTCTGGCTGTTTTACGATGCAATTAAGCTTTTTACTTAACGAAGCTGGCTTTACAGCAGATGACCTAACTACAGAAGCAACAGTAACTTTTGAAGACGGCTCAATCACTTTAATTCATTTAGATTTAAAAGGAAAGGTTCCATCAATATCTGCAGAAGAGTTTGCTTCTACAGCAGCCAAGGCAAAAGAAATCTGTCCGATTTCAAAACTATTAAACACTACTATTACTTTATCTGCTGAATTAATCAGTTAAGAACATAAAAAAAACCATTCGCCTAGACGAATGGTTTTTTTTATTATTTAAAAAGCAGTTTATTACATTTTTGCTTTTAAAGCTTTAGCTTCAGCAGTCATTTCAAGAGCGCTGTAAACTCCAATTAATGTTTTAGCTACATCCTCATTTTTAGGATCTAATTCGTTTGCTTTTTTAAGGTAAGGAATTACACCTTTAAAAACAGATTCTCTTTGTGCTTTCAAAACATCATAACGTTTCATGTCTTTAGCAGAAGTTCCCAATTTATTCATCTCGTCAATGATTGGTTTTTCAGCCTCTAATTTTAAAGCAGCAAGATTTAAGTAAGCATTTGTATAATTAGGATTAATTTCAATTGCTTTCAAGTAATATTTCTCTGCATCAGCATTGTTTTTAGCTCCAGCACTAATTACTCCTAAATTAAACACTAAATCAGCATTGTTTGGATCTTTTTGCAAAGCCTCACCAACTAATTTTTTGTACATATCAAAGTCTTTAGTCTCTAAGTACAAGTTAGCTTCTGTCAAAATTAAAGAACTATCCTCTGGATTTGCTTTTCTAGCATCAGCGATTGCTTGTTTAGCATCTTCTGTACGTCCTTTTTGAACCAAGATTAACGCTAAGTTTTTGTAAATTTCACCTCTTTTAGAAGGAATAGCTTCTGTTTTAGGTTTTTCGTGAGTTCCTAACTTAATAGCTAAATCTCTTTCTTTAGCATTAGCAAAATTATCCTCATTCCCATTAGCTTTGTTCGTTGCTAGGTATAAAGTTCCTTTTCCAGAAAAGTTTAATTTTTTCAACTCTTCATACATTGGCAAAGCAAGATCAAAATCTTGTGAGTTTACAGCTGTAGAGGCTGCGTAGTATAAGTTGATAGTATCTTTTTTATCTAATTCGTATGCTTCGTACAATTTTTTAGCACCATCGGCATGCTTGTTAGCTTGACTATCAGCAATTGCAGAATTGATCAACAATCCTTTTATATTAGTAATTGACGCTGCAGCTTGTGTAGAATACTTTTGTTTTCCAGAAGCTTTTTCTACATCAATTAATTTTTTATAGCTGTTTGCTGCCGCTAATAAGTTTTTACCTTCCTCAACCTTTTTGTTTGCAAGGTCAAGAAAAGCATTTCCTTGAACGAAATAAAATTGCGCTTGCTCAGTATCTTTAGCATTTGCAACTAAATTTTCAGCATCTTTTAGTATTGTAATCGCTCCTTGAGCATCACCACCTTTTAATGCTTTTTCAGCGTCTTTAATTTGATCTTTTTGAGCAAACGTAGCTACAGAGATCAGTAAAGCTGACGCAAGTATTACATATTTACTTTTCATAATGGTATTTGTTTGTATTTAATTTTTTGTTTTTACTTATTCTTCAGATTCTTCGTCCTCTCCATCTGCATCGTCTTCATCTTCTACTTCTTCATCGTCAGAATCCTCCTCTTCTTCTGCTGATCCATCATCTTCAAGAACTTCCATATCTGGCTTCACTCTTTCAATAGAAGATTCGATTACATTTCCGTCTTCATCCAATTCTACTTCTTCCGCATCGTCTTTCATTACAGTCGTTACAGCAGCGATAGAATCTTTTCCTTTAAGGTTAATCAATCTAACACCTTGAGTTGCACGTCCCATAACACGTAAATCTTCAATAGCCATTCTGATTGTTAATCCAGATTTATTAATAATCATTAAATCATCCGCATCAGTAACAGCATTAATCGAAATTAATTTACCTGTTTTCTCTGTAATGTTAAGTGTTTTAACCCCTTTACCTCCACGGTTTGTAATTCTGTACACATCTTCTCCGTCGTCGTCTACTAATTTAGTACGTTTTCCGTATCCGTTTTCAGTTACAACTAAGATCTGAGACGTCGAAATATCGTTTTTATCAACCGTAACCATTCCGATTACTTCATCTGTTTCGTCCTTCAAAGTAATACCACGAACTCCAGAAGCTGTTCTTCCCATCGGACGTGTTTTAGTTTCTTCAAAACGAACCAATTTACCAGATTTAACGGCTAAGATAATTTGGCTTTCTCCGTTTGTCAACTGAGCACCAATTAACTCATCTCCTTCTTTAATTGTAATTGCAGCAACTCCATTCGCTCTTGGTTTAGAATATTTCTCTAAAGAAGTTTTCTTCACCTGACCTTGTTTTGTCACCATTACAAGATTATGCGTATTGATATAATCTTTGTCTTTTAAGTCTTGCGTACAAATGAAAGCTTTTACTTTGTCATCGCTTTCAATGTTCACCAAGTTCTGAATTGCTCTACCTTTTGCTGTTTTGCTTCCTTCTGGAATTTCATAAACACGCATCCAGAAACATTTTCCTTTTTGGGTAAAGAACATCATATATTGGTGGTTTGTTGCCACGAACATATGCTCTAAGAAATCCTGATCTCTTGTTCCAGCACTTTTCTGTCCAACCCCACCTCTATTCTGCGTCTTGTATTCAGATAAGTTTGTACGTTTGATATAACCTGCGTGTGAAATAGTGATAACTACATTTTCGTCTGCAATTAAATCTTCAATACTTACATCACCTCCAGAATATTCGATTTGAGAACGTCTTTCGTCACCGTATTTGTCACGAATTTCAGTAAGCTCTTCTTTAATCAAGTCAATTCTTAAATTAACATCCGCTAATAAAGCTTTTAAATGCTCGATTAACTTCATTAATTCGTCAAATTCAGCTCTTAATTTATCTTGCTCCAGACCTGTTAACTGACGCAAACGCATTTCAACAATAGCACGAGCTTGAATATCTGATAATTTAAATCTTTCGATTAATTTCTCTCTTGCTTCGTCTGTATTTTTAGATCCTCTAATTAACGCAATTACTTCGTCGATATTGTCAGAAGCGATAATTAATCCTTCTAAAATATGCGCTCTTTCTTCTGCTTTACGCAATTCAAACTGTGTTCTTCTTACTACTACATCGTGACGGTGCTCAATAAAGTAATGAATCATATCTTTTAGATTCAACAATTGAGGACGTCCTTTTACCAATGCAATATTATTTACACTGAAAGAAGATTGTAATTGTGTGTATTTGTATAAAGTATTTAAAACTACGTTTGGCGTAGCATCACGTTTCAAGATATAAACGATACGCATACCGCTTCTATCCGACTCGTCACGGATGTTGGCAATACCTTCTATTTTTTTCTCGTTAACCAAATCAGCAGTACGCTTGATCATTTCGGCTTTGTTCACTTGGTATGGAATCTCAGTAACGATGATGCATTCTCTACCATCAACTTCTTCAAAACCAACTTTAGCACGCATTACAATACGTCCTCTACCTGTTTTAAAAGCTTCACGAACACCCTCATATCCATAAATGATACCTCCCGTTGGAAAATCAGGAGCTTTGATATGAGTCATTAATTCGTCTACTTCAATATCATTATTATCAAGATACGCCAAAGTACCATTAATAACTTCAGTTAAGTTATGTGGCGGCATATTTGTCGCCATACCTACTGCAATACCTGTTGCTCCGTTTACTAACAAAGTAGGAACTCTTGTTGGCATTACTTTAGGCTCGTAAATTGTATCGTCAAAGTTCAATTGAAAATCAACTGTTTCTTTTTCGATATCGGCCATGATCTCTTCCGAGATTTTACGCATTCTGGCCTCAGTATAACGCATTGCTGCAGGACTGTCTCCATCGACAGATCCAAAGTTACCTTGTCCGTCAACTAATAAATAACGCATGCTCCATTCTTGCGCCATACGTACCATTGCATCATAAACAGAGGTATCACCGTGCGGGTGGTACTTACCCAGAACCTCCCCTACAATTCTCGCAGATTTTTTGTGGGCAGATCTTGATGTTACACCTAAATCATACATTCCGTAAAGAACTCTTCGGTGCACTGGTTTCAAGCCATCTCTAACATCAGGAAGTGCTCTCGATACAATTACTGACATCGAATAATCGATGTAAGCTGACTTCATTTCATCCTCTATGTTAATAGGAATTAACTTTTCTCCTTCAGACATAAGTTGTTATATTAAATAATTATATTAGTTTTCAAAGCGTGCCAAGATACGTTTTTTTAAAATTTTTTCAGCTATTTCCTTACACTTATTTAAACGATTTATTAACAACTTTATTTTCGCTTTTAGTTAATAAATTAAGCGTTTTTTAACTCATTTATTGTCTTTTTTTTCGTCTATTAGCTGACAGTAGTTCTTGAAGGTACGGTTTTTGTTTTTAAAACTGTAATTCACTAAATTTACAATACCAATTATATATTATGGATGATAATTTTTCACCAAGAGTAAAAGATGTAATTACGTACAGTAAGGAAGAAGCTCTTCGTTTAGGGCACGACTTTATTGGTACAGAACATCTTATGCTAGGTATTTTAAGAGATGGTAACGGAAAAGCTATTCATATACTTAATAACCTAGCTGTCGATTTAGATCATTTACGCAGAAAAGTAGAAGTACTTAGCCCTGCTAACCTGAGCGTTGAAGTAAATGCAGAAAAGAAAAACCTTCATCTTACCCGACAGGCCGAAAGAGCCCTGAAGACCACTTTTCTTGAAGCAAAAGTATTCCAAAGTTCATCGATAAGCACGGCACATTTGCTGTTATGTATCTTGAGAAACGAAAACGATCCAACAACCAAGCTATTGAATAAACTAAAAATAGATTATGACGTAGCTAAAGAACAGTATTTAAATATGACTCCAAACGAAGAAGAATTCTTAGAAAACTTGCCAAGAAACGAATCATATAATGATGATTCAGGACAAGATGACAGTCTTAAAGAAAGCAGCTTTAATAATCCCGCCAATAAGTCAAACAAAAAATCTAAGACTCCAGTATTAGATAATTTTGGGAGAGATTTAACAGAAATGGCTGAAGAAGGAAAATTAGATCCTGTTGTCGGACGAGAAAAAGAAATTGAGCGTGTATCGCAAATTTTAAGCCGTAGAAAAAAGAACAACCCGCTTCTTATTGGAGAACCTGGAGTTGGTAAGTCTGCTATTGCAGAAGGACTTGCCCTACGTATTATTCAAAAGAAAGTATCTCGTATTCTTTTCCACAAACGTGTTGTTACTCTTGATTTGGCTAGCTTAGTTGCTGGAACAAAATACAGAGGACAATTTGAAGAAAGAATGAAAGCCGTAATGAACGAGCTTGAGAAAAACGACGATATTATTCTTTTCATTGACGAGATCCACACTATTGTAGGTGCAGGTGGAGCAACAGGTTCGCTTGATGCTTCAAACATGTTCAAACCTGCATTAGCAAGAGGCGAAATACAATGTATTGGTGCTACAACTCTAGATGAGTACAGACAATATATTGAAAAAGACGGTGCTTTAGAAAGACGTTTCCAAAAAGTAATTGTAGAACCAACTTCTGTTGAAGAAACCATTGCTATTTTGAACAATGTAAAAGACAAATACGAAGATCACCACAACGTAACCTATACTCCAGAAGCGATTGAAGCTTGTGTTAAATTAACGAACAGATACATGTCTGAGCGTTTCTTGCCAGACAAAGCGATTGACGCAATGGATGAGGCTGGTTCACGCGTACACATTACCAACATTGATGTTCCGAAACAAATTTTGGATCTAGAACGTCAGTTAGAAGAAGTGCGTGAAATGAAAAATATGGTTGTTAAAAAACAAAAATATGAAGAAGCAGCCAAACTTCGCGATGATGAAAAACGTATTGAAAAAGATCTTGCTTTAGCACAAGAACAATGGGAAGAAGATTCTAAAAACAACAGAATTGAAGTGACAGAAGATAATGTCGCTGATGTTGTTTCTATGATGACTGGAATTCCTGTTAACAGAATTGCACAAACAGAAAGCAACAAATTGGCTCAATTGCCTGAATTAATTCAGAACAAAGTAATTGGACAAAATGATGCTGTACTTAAAATCGCTCGTTCTATTCAACGCAACAGAGCTGGACTTAAAGATCCAAATAAACCAATTGGTTCGTTTATTTTCTTAGGTCAGACTGGTGTTGGTAAAACGCAATTGGCTAAAGTTTTAGCAAAAGAATTATTTGATTCTGAAGATGCATTAGTTCGTATTGATATGAGCGAATACATGGAGAAATTTGCAATCTCTCGTCTAGTGGGAGCGCCTCCAGGATATGTTGGATACGAAGAAGGAGGTCAATTGACTGAAAAAGTTCGCAGAAAACCATATTGCGTAGTTCTTTTAGATGAGATCGAAAAAGCGCACCCAGATGTATTCAATATGATGCTTCAAGTTTTAGATGACGGATATTTAACAGATAGTTTAGGTCGTAAAATTGATTTTAAAAACACGATCATTATTATGACTTCTAATGTTGGTGCTCGTCAGTTGAAAGATTTCGGACAAGGTGTTGGATTCGGAACTGCAGCCAGAACAGCTCAAGCTGATGAAAACTCAAAAAGCATTATCGAGAACGCTTTGAAGAAAACTTTTGCTCCTGAGTTCTTAAACAGAATTGATGACGTAATTGTATTCAACGCATTAGAAAAAGCTGATATTGATTTGATTATCGAAATCGAATTGAAAAAACTGTATTCTCGTATTGCAGAGTTAGGTTACAAATTAAGCTTGACTGACAAAGCAAAAGCATTTATTGCTGAAAAAGGTTTCGACAAACAATTTGGAGCTCGTCCTTTAAAAAGAGCAATCCAGAAATATGTTGAAGATTTGCTAGCTGAAGAAATCATCACTTCGAAAATTCATTCTGGCGATGAAATCATGATGGATTTAAAAGATGATTCACAAGAATTATCAGTTGAAATTCACAAGGCAGAAGAACCGACTAATCAATAAATTAGTCAAAATTTATAACACATATAACATGCCCGTTACGTTTTCATAACATAACGGGTATTTTTTTTATTAAAAATCACTATCTTTAGTAAAAGCAAATAGCTATTTTTGAATTCAAATTCTATAATAAAAAACAAAATATGCTTCAAAATAAAGTCATTTTAGGTAGCGAAGAATGGTGCTCATTTCCAGAACTTGGAATCCCGACAATCAAGGCTCGTGTGGATTCTGGTGCCAAAACTTCGGCAATGCACGCTTTAAACATAGCTCCTTTTATAAAAAATGATACTAATTGGGTTAAATTTGACATTAACCCGATTCAGAATAATATTAAAACTGTTATTCATTGCGAAGCACCTCTGGTAGACAAAAGAATTGTCAAAAGCTCAAGCGGTTTTAGAGAACACCGTTACGTTATTCAAACTAGCCTAAAAATTGGCGATACAAAATGGCCAATCGAAATGACTTTGACTAACCGCGATTCTATGGGCTTCAGAATGCTTTTAGGGCGCGAAGCTATGAGCGGAAGGGTTTTGGTCGATCCAGAACAAAAATATCTTTTAGGACAACCTACAGCAGAGTCTTTAAAAGAATTATACCAAAACTCCGAAAAAGCAAAAACCGGTTTGCGAATTGGTCTTTTAGCTAGTAATCCGGAATTATACAGCAATAAAAGAATCATGGAAGCCGGCGAAATGCGCGGACACGAAATGCATTTCCTTAACATCAAGGAATGTTACATGAAATTGGATGCCAAAAAACCCGAGATTCATTATAGAGGCGGAAAAATCCTTAATGAGTTTGACGCTATTATTCCAAGAATTCGTCCGAGCATTACGTTTTACGGATGCGCTTTAACGCGTCAGTTTGAAGCTTTAAAGGTTTTTGTTTTAAATTCAGCGACAGCGATTACACAATCTCGCGATAAATTATATTCACTACAATTGCTTTTAAATAGCGGAATCGATATTCCAACCACTGGATTTGCCAATTCTCCGCTTGATACAGACAACTTAATTAAAATGGTAGGCGGATCACCTCTAATAGTAAAATTATTAGAAGGAACGCAAGGAAAAGGTGTTGTTTTGGCCGAAACCAAAAAAGCGGCAGAAAGTGTTATTAATGCTTTCAAAAGTTTAAATGCTAATATTTTAGTTCAAGAATTCATCAAAGAAGCCAACGGAAAAGACATTCGCTGTTTTGTAATCGACGGAAAAGTAGTTGCGGCAATTCAGCGTGAAGCAATGCCTGGCGAATTTAGAGCAAATATTCATCTTGGCGGAACTGCTTCTGTAATTAAAGTTACTGCCGAAGAAAAAAAGATTGCCATAAAAGCTGCAAAAGCTATGGACTTAAAAGTGGCTGGTGTTGATATTATTCGTTCTTCTAAAGGCCCATTATTGCTTGAAGTAAACTCTTCTCCAGGTCTTGAAGGAATTGAAGGCGCAACTAATAAAGATGTTGCAGGTGAAATGATTAAAGCGATTGAAAAGAATTTTAAATTATAATTAAGTTCATTTAAACTTAATTACACATAAATAATTTAGCAGCTTTGTCAAAGTTTAAAACTTTGACAAAGCTTTTTTATTTAACTTTAAAATAAAAAACATGACTTTTCCATATCTAGATATTGTTTTAAGAAGCATCGCCGTTTATTTCTTTATGACGATCGCTTTACGAATCTTCGGCAAAAAAGAATTATCTCAATTAAATACTGCCGATGTAATTTTGATTTTACTCATTAGCAATTCGGTTCAAAATGCAATGGTTGGTCCAGACACCAGTTTAACAGGTGGATTAATCGCCGCTTTGGTTTTGTTTATAATTAATTACATCATTAAAAAACTGACGCATCATTCAAAAATTTTTGAAGATTTATTACTAGATAAACCTCAAATCTTAATTCACGACGGTAAATTAGATTTCAAAGCTTTAAGCAAACTTGATATTTCTGACGAAGAATTAAAAGAAGCCATGAGAGAACACGGCATCGAGTTTTTCAAAAACGTAAAATTAGCCATGCTAGAAATTGACGGAACCATCAGCATCATTTCTGAAGAAGACAAGAAGCTAAAACAAACGCATTATAAGCGCAAACACAATCGAAAAAATCTTCAGAAATTCTAAAATTTTACTTTCCTGCACTCGCTTTTACAATCGCGACTCCATCAACAAAATCATCTGCTTTTTCGTATTTTGGAATTACAATTTCTTTTCCAGTTTTATCAATAAAACCATATTTCCCATTTGATTTTATAACGGCGATTCCATCTTTAAAAGATTCAATTCCGTCATATTTAGGAGCGGTTATTTCTTTTCCTTCTTTATCAATCAGACCGTATTTATCATCTAATTTCACTTGAATCAAATCATCATTTAGCATCATGAAATCATATTTTACAGGTGCAATTTCTTTTCCGTCATTATTCAAAACCCCATATTTATTATCCAACTTTACAATTGAAACATTATTATCAAAATAAAAATTCATGTCATATTTAACTGGAATCACTATTTTACCTTCTTCACTAACCACTCCATACTTACTATTAGATTCAACTATTGCCAAACCGTCTTTAAAGTTCTGTACGCGATCATAAGTTGGCAGAACAATCTCTTTTCCTATTTGATCAATAATACCGTATTTGCCATTTAATTTTACAACAGCAAATCGATCTGAAAAATCGTTTATCTCGTCGTATTTTGGCATAATTTCTTCACCTACTACATCAATAAAACCCCATTTATTATTTAGTTTAACAGCCGTTATCTCGGGAGAAAGCGTTTTTACTTCATCATACTTTTTAGTCAACAACGCATCAGCCGATTTCACTAAATAGTGCATTTTAGCACTTTTACTGCTTATTACTATCCAATTCTGTTTATTTACAACTTCATCATATATACAGCGAACAACTTCTTTGCCCGTTTTATCTACAACTCCAGATTTGTCTTTTACTTTTACCACAGCAAAACCGTTTAAAAACGCTTCAACCGCATCATACTTGCATGGAACTATTTCTTTACCCGCCTGATCTACAAAACCGTATTTAAAAGATTTATTATTTTGAGCGAAACTAGTTTTTACAACTAGCATCAAAACCAATAGTATTATTCTTTTCATATATATAATATTAATCCGCTGATAAAAATAGATAAAATCTGCTGTACTCACAGCCATTAAAAGTCTTTATTCTTTCACTATAAAACAAAAAAAACCGATTTCAAATTGAAATCGGTTTTGTATATTGAGAAAACATGATCTACATTTTATATTTCACATTTCACAAAATTCATTTTACATTTAAATAAATACACTTAGGATAAAGTAAACTAAACCTGCCAATAAAGCTGAAATTGGAATAGTTAAGATCCAAGCCCAGATTAAACTTACCGTTACACCCCAGCGAACTGCAGATACACGTTTTGTTAATCCAACCCCGATAATAGATCCTGTTATAGTATGCGTTGTACTTACTGGAATTTTTAAGTGCTCCGTAAAGTAAAGCGTCAAAGCACCCGCAGTTTCTGCCGCAACACCTTCAAACGAACTTACTTTAGTGATCTTAGATCCCATTGTTTTTACAATTTTCCAACCTCCACTTAAAGTTCCCGCAGCAATTGCAGAGTAACAAGCTAACGGAATCCAGCTTGGCATTATACCTTTAATACCTAAATCTTCGTTTGGCAAAACAACATCTAACCAAGCGTCCATATGAACTCCAGGATTTGTATTGATATAAACCGCTACAGCAGCAGCAATAATACCCATAACTTTTTGAGAATCATTTCCTCCGTGACCTAAACTAAATGCTGCAGAAGATAATAATTGCATTTTCTTTAAAGCAGCATCCGCCTGATGAAGATTCAAACTGCTGAATATTAAACAGAACCCACTTACTGTCAAGATAATAAAAGCAACTAAAAACCATTTAATATTGTGCGCTTCAAAAGCAACACTCCAGAAATGAGAATCAAATCTTGGTTTTTCAATTTTATCGTAAGGTACCATTTGGTAATATACAAATACAATTGTAGCAATCATTAAAGCAGCAGTAAAGATCTTAGGTCCAATTGTTTTACGAGAAGCGTTTAAAAGCCAGATCGAAATTAAATAAGAAGCAATCGCTCCAATTAATGGCGCCAAGACAATAAATGCAATAATAATCAAAACTCCAGAAGGCATTGCACCATCTTTTCCGGCCTTATACCAACTTACAATTTCGTACCAATAGTGTGTTGCACCATCTTCTCCAATATAACCAGAGAAACCATGAACTGCAATAGCATGTGCTACAGCTGCTCCTGCAAAACCTCCAATAAGCGTATGTGATGAACTTGAAGGAATTCCTAGCCACCAAGTCAATAAATTCCAGCATATTGCGGCGATAACCCCAGCTAAGATTACTACTAAGTTAATCTCCATGGTATGCGCTGTTTTAGCAACAGTATCCGCAACACCAAATCCGAAAACCCAATACGCCAGAAAGTTAAAAAATGCTGCCCAGACTACCGCCTGAAAAGGTGTAAGCACCTTTGTAGCAACAACAGTCGCTATAGCATTTGCCGCATCATGAAAACCATTGATGTAATCAAAAATTAAAGCTAATACTATAATTAATATAAGTATCGTCATAAAATTATAACTTCAGATTGAAAAATTGAATTAAGAATGTTTTACAGAAATAGATTCTAGTATGTTTGCAACACTCTTACATTTGTCTGTTGCTGATTCTAAAACAGATAACACTTCTTTATATTTAATAATATTTTTAGCGTCTGTTTCGTTTTCAAAAATTTCAAAAACTGCTTTGTTATATACGTTATCAGACTTGTTTTCTAGTTTATTAATTCTAGAACAAGCATCTTTTATGACTTTGAAATTCTTTAAATTTCTCAATTCTTTTACAGCACTATCGATATTTTGACAAGCTTCCAAATTGATTTCAGTCATTTTTCTGATTGATTTTGTAATCTTATCAACTTGATATAACCTCATACGACTAGATGCACCATGAAGGTAATCTGCAACGTTGTCAATAGAAGTAATTAAGGTGTGAATATCTTCTCTATCGAATGGAGTAATGAAATTTCTACTCAATTCTAAATTGGTTTGACGTGTAATGTCTTCTCCTTTTTGCTCTAATTCGTCAATTTTTTGAAAAAGAAGCTCTCTTTCTTTTAATGGTAAATTTACAGCTTCGTGTAAGTTAGAAGCTAATTCAATTAAATTGCTTGAAGCCTCTTCAAAAAGTGGAAAGAATTTTTTGTCTTTCGGCACTAAAAATTGGAAAATACTGTTTATTGACATTTGTTTATTTTTGATAGCGCAAAATTACCTTCAATAACACGTTTCAGTGTTAAGCCATTGTTAACAAATCGTTTTCAATTTGAAAACTCGAAAGGAATAAAACCGTGTTTTCTATGTCGTTATGTAAGATTCTATCTTCTTTAACCAACGGAACAACTTCGCGATAGCTATTTAAAAACATTTCGATAAAATCACTTGATTTCAGAGGCTCTCTGTAAGCAATTGCTTGTGAAGCATTCAACAATTCGATTGCTAAAATACGCTCCAAATTGTCTAAAATTCGTAAGGCTTTTGTCGCTCCGTTAGCTCCCATACTTACGTGATCTTCTTGACCGTTGCTAGAAACAATACTGTCGATACTCGCTGGAGTTGCCAATTGTTTGTTTTGGCTTGCAATACTTGCCGCAGTATATTGCGGAATCATAAATCCTGAATTTAATCCTGGATTGTCAACTAAAAATGCAGGAAGATTTCTCAATCCTGAGATCAACTGATACGTTCTTCTTTCAGAAATGCTTCCTAATTCTGCCAAAGCAATCGCCATAAAATCAAGAGCCAAAGCTAAAGGCTGTCCGTGGAAATTTCCTCCAGAGATAATCTGGTCGGCTTCGATGAAGATGTTTGGATTATCTGTAACCGAATTGATTTCTGTTTTGAATACTTTTCGAACATAATCAATCGCATCTTTTGAAGCTCCATGAACCTGTGGCATACAACGGAAAGAATACGGATCTTGAACGTGTTTCTTTTCTTGAGCGATAATTTCGCTTCCGTCTAAGAATTCAGTAATTCTTTGAGCGGTTACAATTTGTCCTTTGTGCGGACGTATATAATGTATCAATTCGTTAAAAGGTTCGATTCTTCCATCAAAACCTTCTAGAGAAATAGTTCCGATTAAATCGGCTAAATACGAATATTTGTACGCTTTAATTAAAATATGCGCTCCATAAGCACTCATAAACTGCGTTCCATTCAATAAAGCCAAACCTTCTTTTGACTGTAAAACAATTGGTTCCCAGTTAAAATGTTTTAAAACCTCGGCAGAAGCTACTTTTTTACCTTCAAAAAGAACCACTCCCTCACCTATTAATGGTAAAGATAAATGTGCCAAAGGTGCTAAATCTCCAGAAGCCCCAAGCGAACCTTGCGTATATATTATAGGAAGAATATCATTGTTATAGAAATCAACTAAACGCTGTAATGTTAACAATTGAATTCCAGAATGTCCATAACTTAAAGATTGGATCTTTAGCAAAAGCATCATTTTGACGATTTCGGCAGGAACTTCTTCTCCTGTTCCGCATGCGTGAGATTTTACCAGATTCTCTTGCAGTTTAGATAAGTTTTCATTGGAAATTTTTACACTATATAAAGATCCAAAACCAGTATTGATTCCGTAAATAGGCGCCGTGTGCGAAGCCATTTTCTTATCTAAATAATCACGGCATTTCTGAACATTTACTTTAGCTTCTTCTGATAATTCCAGAATCTTATTTTGACCTAAAATTTCTTGCAACGTTTCTAAAGTGATCGTTTCCGAACTTATATAATGGATCTCTCTCATGATGATTTCAAATTTTAAACGCCAAAATTCAACAAATCAATATTAAAAAGCAAAAAATTATCACAATAATTAAAATTTCAGCAAAAGCCATTTAACTCCTCTCAACAATCTTTTTAATGCAAAACATCTCGTTTTATCCATTTTTCAGCTCTTTTTCAGCTTAAATACATGCTCTTACAACGATTAAACCCCTAAAAAACGTATTCCGAAATATATCAAAACATCAATTTAACATATCCAATATTAACAAATGCTCAATATCGAATTGTTGAGATTTGAATTATTAAAATATTCGCAAAAAAGCTTTTTTAATTTTTAACTCTTATAAAAAGCCGTACTTTTGAAAAATCAAAAATGAAAAGTAACAGCATAAAATATCAATCTTCAATTATTACAGCTCAAACCGGAGTTGCAATTGCTGCTACCATTATTTCTACTACAACAACTACTACCCCTTAGGGGTATACATTTTTACATATAAACCTGGGTTATCTATACTTTTTTCTTGAAAGAAGAAAGGTGATGGATACATAAAAAATATTGCATTAAAAGAAAAGAAAAAAAACAGCAGTCACAGTTTTAAGTTAAAGTTCACAGTTGACAACCTTTGGACCTTTGTTACTCAGAACCTCTGCACCTAAGAAAAAACAAAATGAAAGTATTAAAATTTGGCGGAACTTCTGTAGCCAATGCTCAAAATATAAAACTCGTTCTCGAAATTGTTAACCAAAAAGCAAAACAAGACCAATTAGTTGTTGTCGTTTCTGCTCTAAGCAAAGTAACTGATTTATTGCAATCGGCAGCAGCAAAAGCAGCGGCAAACGACGAAAGCTTCAGAGAAGTTGTTGCTGAAATCGAGAAAAAACACCTTGACACTTTAAAAGAATTAATTCCGGTAAGCGAACAAAGCAGTCTTTTAAGTCACGTCAAAAGAATCATCAATCACTTAGAAACTTTATTAGACGGTTGTTTCCTTTTAGGCGAATTATCTCCTAGAACTGCTGATACTATTTTAAGTTTCGGAGAATTGCTTTCTTCATTTATTATCGCTCAGGCATTTCAACAAACTGAAAAAGGAGCAGTTTATAAAGATAGCCGCGAATTAATTAAAACCGATGCTAATTTCGGGAAAGCTGCGGTTAACTTCGAAGTTTCAAATCAATTGATCAAAGAATATTTTGCTTCGAATAAAGCAAAAATCAACATCTTGCCTGGATTTATCGCACAAACTCTAGACGGAATCACTTCGACTTTAGGACGTGGCGGATCTGATTATACTGCAGCCATTATCGCTGGAGCAATCGACGCTGAACAGTTGGAAATCTGGACTGACGTAAACGGAATGTTTACGGCGAACCCGAAAATTGTAAAACAAGCACAGCCAATTGCCAATATCTCGTACCAAGAAGCAATGGAATTGTCGCACTTTGGAGCAAAAGTGTTGTATCCGCCAACAATTCAGCCCGTTTTAAGAAAAAACATTCCGATTCTAATCAAAAATACTTTTGAGCCAGAAGCTGAGGGAACTTTAATTTCTGATACCGTTTTATCAAAAGATACTGTTGTAAAAGGAATTAGCCATATAGATCATATTTCGCTTTTAACGCTTGAAGGTCCGGGAATGATTGGAGTTGCAGGTTCTTCTAGACGTTTGTTTGAAGTATTGTCTCAAGAAAAAATCAACGTAATTTTTATTACTCAAGCTTCTTCTGAACACTCAATTTGTATCGGAATATTGAATTCTGATGCTGATAATGCCGAAGCTGCCATCAATAGAGCTTTTGAAATCGAAATTTCGCAGAACAAAATCGATCCTTGTTACGTAGAAAAAGACCTTTGCATTATTGCTTTGGTGGGTGAAAACATGAAAAATCACCAAGGTTTGAGCGGAAGAATGTTTAGTACTTTAGGAAAAAATAACGTAAACATTCGTGCCATTGCACAAGGCGCTTCTGAAAGAAATATTTCGACTGTAATTAATGAAAGAGACGTTAAAAAAGCGTTGAATACATTACACGAAAACTTCTTTGAAGAAAACACCAAACAGCTGAATTTATTTGTAATGGGAGTTGGAAATGTGGGTGAAAAATTCATCGAACAAATCCACAACCAAAAGAAATTTTTAAAAGAGGTTTTAAAGATTAATGTTCGCGTTATTGCTTTATCAAATTCAAGAAAAATGATTTTTGATGAAGACGGAATTTCTCTAAAAAATTGGGATGCCGCTTTAAGCGAAGGTGAACCAGCAAGCATTGAAGAATTCATCAAAAAAGCAAAAGAGCTGAATTTACGCAACAGCATTTTTGTTGATATTACAGCAAATGCAACAGTTTCTGAAGCTTATGAGAAATTCTTAAAAGAAAGTATTGCGGTTGTAACTTGTAATAAAATTGCTTGTTCTTCTGCTTACGACAATTATAAAAAATTAAAAAATCTATCTCGTCAATACAACGCTCCTTTCTTGTTTGAAACGAATGTTGGTGCGGGATTGCCAATTATCGATACCGTTAAAAACTTAATTGCATCTGGAGATAAAGTGCATAAAATTCAGGCTGTTTTATCGGGAAGTTTGAACTTTATTTTCAACAATTTTGATGAGAATAATTCTTTCCACGATGTGGTAAAAGAAGCTGGCGTTCAAGGTTTCACAGAACCAGATCCAAAAATCGACTTAAGCGGAATCGACGTAGCGCGTAAAATCCTGATTCTAATTCGCGAAAGCGGTTACGAAATGGACATCGACGCCATTGCAAACGAATCGTTCTTGCCTGCAGAATGTCTGGCAACAACAAACAACGATGATTTCTTTGCTTCATTGATTAAACACGCTTCTCATTTTGAGAACATTTACAAAGAAGCTTTAGCAAAAGATTCAAGATTGAAATACGTAGCACAATTCGAAAACGGAAAAGCAAGCGTAGGACTACAATTCATTCCAAAAGATCATCCTTTCTATAACTTAGAAGGAAAAGATAATATCGTGCTTTTCTACACCGATCGTTACGTAGATCAGCCGTTATTGATCAAAGGAGCTGGTGCCGGAGCGGCCGTTACGGCTTCAGGAATTTTTGCCGACGTTATTAGAATTGGAAACGTGTAAAAGATGCTAAGATACTGAGTTGCTAAGATTCTAAGTTTTTTCTTAACTAGACTTAGAAACTTAGCCACTTAAAAACTTAAAAATATAAAGTTGCAAAAGAAAACTTAGAAACTCAGAGTCTTAGCAACTTAGAAACTTAAAAAAAAATGGAAATAAAACTATTTTGCCCAGCAACTATCGCCAATCTCTCATGCGGATTTGACGTTTTGGGACTTTGCTTAGACAATGCGGGTGATGAAATGATTGTTCGAAAATCAGACCAAAAAGGAGTTCGAATTACTAAAATCGTGGGTGCCGATTTGCCTCTTGAAACCGAGAAAAACGTTTCGGGTGTGGCGGCTTTGGCTATGTTAGCGACTTTGGACGAATTGGATTTCGGATTCGAAATTGAAATCTACAAACATATTAAAGCCGGAAGCGGAATCGGAAGCAGTGCTGCAAGTTCTGCCGGAGCTGTTTTCGGAATCAACGAATTATTAGGAAGACCTTATTCTCGTAAAGATTTGGTTCAGTTTGCGATGCAGGGCGAGAAATTAGCCAGCGGAAACGCGCACGCTGATAACGTTGCTCCTGCCCTTTTAGGTGGCTTTACTTTGGTAAGAAGTTACGATCCTTTGGATATTATCAGAATTGACAGTCCGGAAGAATTGTACGCAACGGTGGTTCATCCACAAATTGAATTAAAAACGTCTGACGCTCGTTCGGTTTTAAAACAAAACGTTTCTCTAAAAAGCGCCATCATGCAATGGGGAAATGTGGGTGGACTTGTAGCGGGTCTTTACACCAAAGATTACGAATTGATTGGAAGATCACTTCATGACGAAATCGTAGAACCTTTAAGAAGTGTTTTAATTCCAGGTTTCGACCAAATCAAACAAACGGCTTACGAAAACGGTGCTTTGGGTTCTGGAATTTCTGGTTCTGGTCCGTCGATTTTTGCTTTAAGCCGAGGAAAAGAAACCGCAGATCAAATCGCAAAAGCCATGAGCGAGGTTTACGAAAAAATGAATTTACCGTATGAAATTCATGTTTCGAAGATTAATCCTGATGGAGTTCGCATTTTGTAAAATGTGAGATGTTAATTGTAAAATGTATTAAGTACGAAGAATTAAGTATTAAGATTTGTACGCGACGTTTGTCAGGCTGAGCGTAGTCGAAGCCACGCAAAGTGAGACACAAAGTATAGCAAGTACAGTTTGTCATTTCGACGTAAGGAGAAATCTCCACGAGAAGCTCGACAAAGATTGGATTCGCATTGCGGAGTTACTTGCGGAGATTTCTCCTTACGTCGAAATGACAAACTAAACGTTCATACTGTGCAGGGCTTCCACTCCGCTCAGCCTGACAAAACGAACAGACAATTAAAAACATAAATTATTGAAATAAAAAATAGTACCACAAAGCTTTGCGTTCCCTGCGTTTTCAAAAGAAACCAATTCCTTGCGCTCTTTGCGGTTAAATAAACACAACTATCAGAATTTAGAATTTTAGCATTTGGAATTCACGTCCCAAAAAAATCTAAAATCTAAAATCTAAAATCAAAAATCTAAAATAATGAAATACTACAGTTTAAACCATAATGCCCCAAAAGTTTCTTTTCAGGAAGCTGTAATACAAGGATTAGCGAGTGACAAAGGATTATATTTCCCGGAAAGCATTACGCCTCTTGATCCTTCATTTTTTGATACAATCGAAAGTTTAAGCCACGAACACATTGCTTATGAAGCGATTAAACAATTCGTTGGCGACGAAATACCAGCAGAAAAACTAAAAGAAATCATCGCTGAAACTTTAGTTTTTGATTTCCCTGTTGTGAAAGTAGAAAACGGAATCTATTCGTTAGAGTTATTCCACGGACCAACAATGGCGTTTAAAGACGTTGGAGCGCGATTTATGTCGCGTTGTCTGGGTTATTTCAACAAAGACAAAAAAGATGCTAAAAACACGGTTTTAGTAGCGACTTCCGGAGATACAGGAGGCGCTGTTGCAAGCGGATTTTTAGGCGTTGACGGTGTTGATGTTGTCATTTTATATCCGTCAGGAAAAGTGAGCGATATTCAGGAAAAACAATTGACGACTTTAGGACAAAATATTAAAGCCCTTGAAGTTGATGGCGTTTTCGACGATTGTCAGGATATGGTGAAAAAAGCGTTTTTAGATGAAACTTTGACGCACAAAAACCTGACTTCGGCGAATTCTATTAATATTGCTCGTTGGTTGCCACAGATGTTTTATTTCTTCTTTGCTTACAAAGCGTTGAAGAGCCAAAACAAACCATTGGTTTTCTCTTGTCCAAGCGGAAACTTCGGAAATATCTGTGCCGGAATTATGGCAAAAAAATTAGGTTTGCCAATTGAGCATTTCGTTGCTTCGACAAACGTAAACGACACGGTGCCAAGATTCTTAGAAAACGGAAAATACGACCCGAAACCTTCTAAAGCAACAATTTCTAACGCAATGGACGTTGGAAACCCAAGTAACTTTATTAGAATTCAGGAATTATATAACAATGATTTAAAGGCTTTTGAAAAAGATTTCTCTTCGTACAGCTACACCGACGAAGAAACGCTAAAAGCCATGAAACAAATTTACAACACCGACGGTTACATCGCAGAACCTCACGGCGCGGTTGGTTATTTAGGTTTGAAAAAAGAGCTTGAAAAATACCCGAACGCCATTGGTATTTTCTTAGAAACCGCTCACCCAATTAAATTCTTAGATGTAGTGGAACCGGCGCTAGGAATTACGCTTCCAATTCCAACACAAATTGAAAGTGTTATTAATGAGGAGAAAGTTAGTGTGAAGATTGGGAGTTATGAGGAGTTGAAGGCTTTTTTGGGGTAGAAAAACATATACACAGATGATTAAAGCGAGTAAAAAAAATTACTCGCTTTTTTTATTGCATTACCATTAATTATCTTGAATTAATATATAAAAATATCAAGTACGGAAATCCGTAAAAATTGGCAAGGAAAAAAAACATATATTTGAAAATCAAGAAAACGAAATAAAGCTTCACTTATCTAGTCTATTTTAAGTGCCGCATACGAAGGTTTGTTTTGCAGATAAATGAGTTAACACCAATTTAAAACCTGAATTATGTCAGTAATTATTGCCGTTTACACACCAACAGGAATAGTAATTTCTGGAGACAGTAGAACTACAGGAACACTTAATCAAACAGTTCCAAATCCTCAAAATCCACAACAACAAATTAATGTTCAGACAATGATCACATTATCTGATGCAACACTAAAAGTTTTTAAAATATTTGATAAATACGGTATTGGAACATTTGGAGATGCACAAATTGACAATTTACCGATTGCTCACTACATAGAACAATTTGAAATTAATAATATCGCAAACCCGCCACAAACAACAAATGACTTAGTTACAGACTTGTTAAATTATTTTAGACAGTTTAATCCAATACCTAAAACTGGTTTTGTTGTTGCGGGATACGATAATAACGATCCATTCGTTTTTGGAGTTGACATATTTAATAATGTGAGCCAAAGACATAATTATATTCAGCCTAAAAACCAAATTGACTATGGAATTGTAAGAGCTGGTGATACAGATGTAATAAATAGACTTTTGAATAACCCACAAAGATTACCAATATTCCAAACAATGAACTTACAAGACGGTGTTGACTTTTCGAGACACTTAATAAGAACAACTATTGACCAAATGAGATTTGAACCAGCTGTTCCAACAGTTGGCGGAGAAATAGATACTTTAATAATTACCAACAACAAAACTGAGTTTTTAAATAAAAAGAAATTAAGTTGTAAATAAAAAAACTGGTGCTAACAGCCCTTGCTCCCGCTCGTGAACACAAAAAAAACAAAAACCAATGGAAGTGGGCTCTAGCGAGACGCTAGTGCTAGCGAAGGAAAATTAAAAGTCCAACTTTGGATTTGTAAAGCACATAAATATTAAAAACTAGTCGGCTATTTTAAAGTACAGGAACTGAAAGCTCGCTAAAAAAGCAAGAAAATAAAACAATCATTAATGAGAAGTTTTATTTTATCGATAAATGAGTTTAGTTACATTATAAAAAAAATCAAACATGGAACCAATAATATTCAAAGCTTCAGATAGAATTTCAAAACATTACAAAAGACGTGTTGACCAAATACTCTCTCGATTTGAAGATATCAGAGAATTAATTGAACATCAACCATCAAAAGGTGCCAGAGTTGAGAAAGAGATTAGACAATTTTTAATTGATTTTTTACCAGAGATGTATCAATATAGTTCTGGAATTGTAATTGATAGTTCCGGTAGTGAATGTGACAGAAGTAAACAATCAGATATATTAATTATTGATAAGTTCTTTAATCCAAAATTGTTTATAGATGAAGAACCTTCGATATATCCTATTGATACAATATATTGTGGAATTGAGGTCAAGACTTCGATAAATGAAGAAGAACTAGAAAATTCTATTAAAAATATAGAATCGTTAAAGAAGCTAGCGTATATTAAAGACAGTGTCGCTTATAATAAAAGAAATTCAATTGTTTTAAGTCAAACTAGCCCTCCTATTGGAATAATTTTTGCTTTTGATACCGTTTTCAAAACAGCTGATACGCTTTTAAAGCATTATGCCGATTCAATTGAATACATTGCTCCTGAATATAGACCAAATTTTTTATGTATTTTGAATAGAGGAATTATTGGAATAAATCAAAATAACAAACCAGCTATAGAAATATTTGGGCTAATCAGCCAAGATTCAAATGGAAAAATTGAAGAAATGAAAACAACTTCAAGCGACTTATATTACGAGGCAGGTGGTTATAAATATCCAAAAATAAAATTTGAAAAAGATTATTACATCGTTGATCCTTCGAGAACAATGCTCGCTTTTCTTCAGCATTTAATCGATTCTTTATTAAACAAAGTAATTATATCAAAGACGAATATTTTAAACCATTATATTCCTGAAGAAATGAAGAGAAAAATAATACTTGAAATGCAGTAACTTTTATCCAACCGCTTTTAGAAACGACAATTTTGAGATTTCTTTTTTGAAAATCAATCGTTCACGACGATAATTTTCTCTTGAGAGAGAAAATCCCGCTAATGATAGTTCATCATACTAGTGAACGCAAAGTAATTCGAAATTGGAATGTACACGAGCGAGACGCTCTCATTAGCTATTAAGAAATGAAAAAACAAAAAAAGAGACCTCATCAAAGGTCTCTTTTCAATTCAATATATCTTAAAAAAACGTTTATTTCCCATTCAACAACTTCTCCAAATACTCCACTTTATCTTTTTCAGCTTGCACCAAACGTTCGTAAAGTTCAACTACTTTATCTAAAGGATTAAAAGTACAACCGTAATTAAGACCCGTATTCACAATACCATTATCGTGGTAAGTATTTCCAATAATATTTAAAACAGCTTCTTCCGAAAAGTTTTTAATGGCTTCAACAGAAATATCAAGAGCTTTTGCAATCTCAATTAGTCTTTGTTCGTCTACCGTTTCGCTGTTTTCAATATTCGAAACTGCCTGCTGACTTAATCCCAAAGCCTGCGCAAGCGCTTCCTGTTTCATATCTTTAAGCTCTCTGATACGGCTTATATTTCTGCCGATATGTCTTGGTTTTATTGCTGTACTCATAATTCAAAGATATTTAAAATTCTTAAACAAAAATAGATTGCTGTAAAAAACAAAATTGTTTTTTGTAAGATACGCTTTTCATAATCTTTCTTAGGGTATCTTTTTTTATACAGTTCAAAACTGAAAAACACCTTAAAAAAAAGTATTGTATTTTGTGGTTTTATTTTTTTATAAAATTAGCTTTTTATAAGCATAAAACCTATGTTTGGCAGATTGTATAGAAGCTCTAATTCAAAATAAAAAATGCGTTTTTTATCCCGAATATTTAAACGAATTAAAGAAATCCCTAATGCTGAAATGAATATATATCAGACTGATCATACTCAAACACCTGAAATTTTTACGCTTATTAAAGAGCATAAGAACAATGAAGCTAAAAATCATTTAAACCGTAATCCACAAGAAATACATTTGAAAGGATGGATGGACGATACGCCTTTACATGCTGCTTCATCTAGCGGAAATATGGAAATGGTTGAATATCTTCTTAAAAATCATGCTAATGTAAATGCAGAAAGAAGTGGAATTTACGCCACTCCGCTATGTTGGGCAGATAATTATGATATTGCAAAATATCTTCTTGATCATGGAGCAACGATGAATGACAGGGAACTTTTTCTTGCAACAAGCCAAGATAAAGTTGATGTTGTTGATTTACTATTAACACGAGGCGCAAAAATAGACCATGAGGAACCTCAATATTTACAATGCAAATCAATTGAATGTGCTAAAGTTTATTTAAAGCATAAAATTGATTTAAACGGCTCTGATGAACACAACAGGAATTTACTGCATAAGCTTGCTTGGCTTGATCTGCCAATAGTATTTGATTTCGTTTATAACAACGGATGCGATTGGAAAAAAGACAATAGCAGCAGAACACCGTACTATTTGGCAAAACAAGGCAATTGTCAAAATATTTTAAATCATTTTCAAAAATATTATGCTGAAATAATTAGTAATAAAGTAACTTCTCTTTCTCCTGAAAATTATCAATACGAGAGAATATTTTTCTTTAAGCAAAATCCTTTTAAACCAGACTTTTTCGTAGCGTACACTAAAAATTCCAACTTAGTAAAATATGCAAAACAGGAGAATAAAATTACGGTTGATAAAATCATAAACATTGATATACCAACTATTAGAAATTTTACATTTGATAAAATCGGAAACATTATAGTTCCAACGGGAGATCATAAATTATTGATTATTCAAGAGGAGACTTTTAATTTAATAAAAACAATAACATTACCAGAAGATTTAATTTTAGATCAAATTACTTATCTGCCTTTAAGAAATTTATATGTTGGAAGTTCAAAAAATTGGGAAATCATTTTACTTTCAGAAGCTTTCGAATTAATAAACAGAACTCCAACTAAGGATGGTACTTTCCATCCAAAAATAAATGAGAATCAGGATTTAATTGCTTTTAATAGTTATGATCAAGAAACCTATTTTAATTTATATCATCTGAGAGAAGATTTAAGCATTCATTTTATCTATTGTTTCTTTAAAGCATGGGAGAATACTTCTAGCGGATTTGAATTCAATGGCAATGAATTTGCTGTTTCGTTTCCAAACGAACTGGAATATTATGAATATAAAGATGGCGTATTAAATAAAACATGGGAAATAGATATTTCGCAATACAAATCGCAACATGATTTGAGTTTTTTAACTTTTAAAACTGAAAATCTAATTCTTTTAGGTAAAGGGAAATCTATATTGTTTGTTGATACACAAGAGAAAAAAATATTTCAGGAAATTAAACTAGACTTACAAAGCGAGATTAGACAATTATATATTGACGAAAGCAAGGATAATTTAGTTATCTATACTGATAACGAATTAAAATTAATTCCGTTATACGATTGAATAATACAGCAGTAAAACAAGGTCATCAAAACAAATATGAATAAAAAAATATTACTATCGATTGTATTTTTTATCGGGCTTATCTACGTTTATGACAATTTCTTTACCAAATCTATGATTACTGGAACTTATGTAAGTAATGGAAGCAGTATAGATGGACCAAACAAAAACGATACTTTAATACTTTTAGATAATTACACTTACGAAAGTCAAAGTTGGGGAAAAGGGAAATATACCTTACATAATTCAGGAAAAGGAACCACTATCAAAATTCAATACGATTATGAATTTGGTAAAGGTGGCTATCAAATGAGTATTGAAAGAAATTTTTATATCAAACCAAAATTAGTTTTCGATTTTGATCAAGATTATTATTTTGAAAAAATAAAATAGATACAACAGTCCCTCTAGTGACATTCAAAAAAAACAAATCTTTACTTTTTAGTCCCCAACAAATACAAAATCTTTGTGGGTCCAGACTTTACTTTCTTTATTTCCCAATTAAAATTTTCTTTATTGTTTAATTTAGCAACCAAAGCATTCATTTCGTCAACAGAATACGTTCGCAAAGACGAAACTACGCCATCCCAGAGAATCAGAATTGGTACAATCGGAATAAGATAAGTAAATATAATTCTGCCAATATGAAACGGTCTTATAAAAGGTGTAGTTAGTAAAACACTAATCGGCGAAAAAATCATCGCCATAATACTCTGAAGACTTCTCTCCTGCCCTTCAAAAATCGCAATAGAACTATTGGTGTCAATTGCATTTTGCAGAATCTGTTGCGCATCTTTCGGTTTAAAATGATGAAAAGATAAAAACTGAGTTCGAAGTCCTTTTAGGTTTTCGGGAACGTTTCTCGCATCGATTGAAGTTTTTACAAAATCGAAATTATCGGCTTCTTTTTGTGTATGTTCGAATGCGGGAATATTAGGAAAATAATCTGTTAGCAGAATTTTTAAATCGGGATTGTTTTTTCGCAATTCGGCGTTGAGCCAAATTAGTCCACCGCCTCCACCCGATGCGAGATCAATAATCTGATTGGTTTGGCTTTCTTTCAATCCTTTTTCAATTACAGGAACGATGCCTTTGTACATGGCAGTTTTATTCGACAGAAACTGAAGAAAATCAGTTATGTAATTTCTGATAAACTCTGGAAGCCATTGCTGATCTTCAAATTCGAATAAATGAATTCTTGCCATACTTTATTGATTTTCGGTTTTATACAAATTTCAATATTTTTATTCAAATATTTATTTACATAAATTAAAATTTCAATTGCCTCCAGCTTTAGCTGGAGGTTTTGTTTTTACAGCATACATTCGGCTTTAGCCAAAAAACACAAAAGATTAGGCTCAAGCCAATTTCTGATATAACTTTGTCATTACAGTTTACATCTAACATTTTACATCTGACATTTTACATTTCACATTTCACAATAAAAACATGATCACAAAAGCATTACTCGAAGATATTCCAGCATTAACCATTTTAATCAACTCCGCTTACAGAGGAGAATCGTCAAAAAAAGGCTGGACAACCGAAGCGCATCTACTAGAAGGAAAAAGAACCGACGAACAGGAAATGACGGAAATCTTTCTAGATCCAAAAAATACAATTCTGAAGTTTACAGAAAACAGCAAGATTATCGGTTCGGTTTTATTGGTAGAAAAAGAAGATCAATTGTATTTAGGAATGTTGACCGTTTCGCCAGAACTTCAGAACAGCGGCATCGGGAAAAAGCTTTTGGCTGCCGCCGAAAATCATGCTCAATCTCTTGGTTTGTCAAGTATTATTATGACCGTTATTTCGGTTCGAGAAGAATTGGTGGCTTGGTACAAACGTCATGGTTATGTTGATACGGGCAAGCGCGAGGCTTTTCCTGAGAGCGATATTCATACTACAGTTTCTGAAGTGCCTTTGGAGTTTATTTATTTGGAGAAAAGGCTTTGAGAGTTTAACCGCAAAAGAACGCTAAGAATTACGCAAGGTTCGCTAAGTTTTTTTTAAATCTCGCAATCCCGATAGTTATCGGGAGCAAAGACGCAAAGTTTTTTTGACAAAGTAACCATATAGTATGTCATTTCGACGAAGGAGAAATCACACTAGTTTATCGATAAAGATTGGCGTATTTCTTTATGGAGTCTCGAGTGCGATTTCTCCTTCGTCGAAATGACAAAAAGAGCCTATTAATCTAAGTGAAATAAACTTAGAATCTCAGAAACTTAGAATCTTACGATCTTAGCATCTCTTTTTTAATCTTCGATAAAAACTCGTGCGAAACGCCCAAATACGACGAGAGATTCTTGTTGTTTATCGAACTTACTTTTTGCGGATAACGTTCTTTAAAATCCAGATAACGCTGTTTAGAGGTTTTGTTGAGCACATCCAAAAGCCGTTGCTGAATGGCCACATTAGCACGCTCAATCATGAGAACGTGAAACTTAATGAGTTTCGGAATTACAGCAAACAAATAGGCTTTTTGCATTTTACTGATAACGACTATTTCGCTGTCTTCAATAGCCTTAATGTTGTACGTTGTTGGTTTTTGATGGTAGAAACTTTCAAGATCGCACATCCATTCGTTTTCAAACGAAAAGAAAATAACAGTTTCGGTTCCGTTTTCGTTTAAAATGTAGGTTTTAAAAGATCCCTTCAAAATAAATCCTTCGTAGCTGCTGTTTGAATTCTGAATTTGCAGGAACTGATTCTTTTTCAGCTTAATGAGTTCTGCCTTTGAGACAATAATGTCCCATTCTTCATCTGTGAGCGGAATTTTTCGCTCAATGTTGGTTCTTAGTAGGTTGTACATTCTGTGGTTTTTGTGGTTTTTTGTGAGGAATAAATTTGTTTTCTCCAATTCATTATTAATTAGGGGCTTATATAATGTAATCGATTACGTAAAAATACACATAAATTGCATTTTTGTAAATTTAGAAGTGTTAAAAAAACACATTTCGTAGATTTTTTTACAAAAGTTTGAACTTGTTCAACTTTTTTCCTACAAATAATATTGAGTTTTGCGTTGTTAAACTTTTTAAATAACCAAACTTAATTATGAACTTAAAATCAACACTTTCAATGTTCGCCGCAGCATTGATTTTCGGATTTACGGCATGTAATTCGGAAGAAATCGCTTCAAACACAGAAGCAAGTATTCAACCAACAAACGAAGCAGCAACTGAAGCAGCGGTAACCAATCCAACAGGAAAAGTTGGAAACTGCGCGGAGGTTCCTGGATGGGCTTCACAAAACGGAGGTACAACTGGCGGGGGTTCTTCTGCCGAAACCACAGTTACTACCTACGCACAGCTGAAAGCGGCAATCGAAAACACTGCTGTAAAAGTGGTTAAAGTATCCGGAACAATCACGATTACTGCAAGATTGTCGTTCCAAGATCAAACTGGAAAAACTATTTACGGTGCTAGTGGTGCAAAATTGGTTTCAACGAATCAAACTAAAGACGGTTCTGGAATCATTAACATTAAAAGATGCAAAAACATCATTATTAGAAATCTTATTTTTGAAGGGCCAGGCGCTTATGATACTGATGGCTGGGATAATGCAATCTTAGATGACTGCCAAAATGTTTGGGTAGATCACTGCGAATTTAGAGATGGTGTTGACGGAAACTTCGACATCAAAAACAAATCAGATTATATTTCGGTTACGTATTCTAAATTCCATTATTTAAAACCGCCAAAAGCAGGTGGATCTGGTGGATCTGACGATCACAGATATTCTAACTTAATTGGTTCTAGCGATGGTGCAACTGCTGATCGCGGTAAGTTGAGAATCACTTTTGCTAGATGCTGGTGGGCTCCAGGCTGTAAAGAAAGAATGCCTAGAGTTCGTTTTGGACAAGTGCATATTTTAAACAGTTACTTCAATAGTACTGTAAGCAATAAATGCGTTGCTGCAGGTTTTGAAGCAAATATTCGCGTAGAAAGCAATGTTTTTGAAGGTGTGAAAAACCCAATCGATTTAATGACTGGTTATACAGCTGTTACTTCTACAAACAACATCTTTACAAATGTAACAGGAACTCAAGCTGGAAGCGGAACTGCTTTTACTCCTCCTTATACTATCGTAAAATTGGCTAATACTGCGGTTAAAGCTGATGTTTCTGCTAATGCAGGACCTACTTTAGGAGGAAATGTTTGTGGTTCTTTCTAGTTTTTGTCACTAAGACGCTAAATTTATTAATCTCGCAAAGACGCAGAGACGCAAAGTTTTTTATATTCTTTGCGTCTTCGCGACTTTGCGAGATTTTTTTCTGCCTAAGTTTTTTTGCTTACCAAGTAACCTCGTTTTTGCCATTTCGCCGAAAGGACAAATATTACTAAAAACAAAAAGACGCACTGCAGTGCGTCTCTACAAAAACCTTTGTTGCTTTGTAACTCTGTCCCTTTGAACCTTTTTAAAGAACTAATTCTTTAAACAAACGCTGAATCGTTTTCTCCAAATCTTCGCATAAACCCGGATGAGGTCTTGACGTTTGAATGGCTGAACTTCTAATGGCTGTTAACCATCTGAAACGTTCTGGAATCTCAAATTCAGCGATCGGCCCGCCGTCTTTGGCACCTTTTGCTATTTTTTCTAATGAAGTTAAATTGCATTCTAGCTGCTCGATATCAAAATCGGCAGAAAGGGCTTGTATTCTTTCTTTATTTAAATGAAAAAGAACCTTTATAAATTTGGCTTTTTTGCAAAACAAAATGATTCCAATATTCAGGAATTCTTCGCGCTCTACCCTTGGCACAACACGAATCACAGCATATTCGTATAAGTGATTATCTTGCATTTTGAGCCTGATTTACAAAAATTTCTGAATTGGCTAATCTTGTCTTTAAAAACTGCAAATACACGTTTCGCAGTCCTTCTGGCGTTTCGTCGGCATCTTCCCATTGCAACCAGTCTAGCGGAATTGTATTGACAATTTCTTCTAAAATTTCTGGTGTCAAAATCGCTTTAAATTCCGCATCCACTTCTTTCAAAAGTGAAGCTTGAGGCAATAAAACGTGATCTTTGATCAACGCAAACGGACTTTTGGCATGTTGTTCCCAATTGTTCCAAGAATGATGGAAATACAAACATGCTCCATGATCAATTAGCCATAATTCTTTATGCCAAATCAACATATTGGTATTTCTGAAAGTTCGGTCAACATTGGTAATATAGGCATCTAGCCAAACAATTTGCGAAGCTAATTTAGCATCCACAGTTGTTACAACAGGGTCAAAAGTGATAGCTCCAGATAAAAAGTGAAGCGCCAAGTTTAATCCTTGACTTCCTTGCAATAAATCTTGTATTTCTTCGTCGCCTTCGGTTCTTCCGAAAGCTTCGTCCAGGTTCGCAAATACTAGTTCTGGCAGTTGTAATTTTAAGGCTTTTGCGATTTGTCCGCCTACTAATTCGGCTATTAGGGCTTTTACACCATGTCCGGCACCTCTAAATTTTAAAACGTATTTAAAATCGTCGTCGGCTTCTGCTAAGGCTGGTAAGGAACCGCCTTCGCGTAGTGGGGTTATATAACGGGTAACGTTTACCGTTCTGAGATCGAAATTTTTCATAATACAAACTTACGAATTTTTCTAAACCTCAAAGGGCGCTAAGAATTACGCAAAGCACGCAATTTTTTTTTGAATCACGCAAAGGCGCAGAGTCGCAAAGAATATAAAAACTTTGCGACTCTGCGCCTTTGCGTGATAATTCCATACCGAAACAAAAATTCTTAGCGTACTTTGCGTAATTCTTAGCGTACCTTGCGGTTAAAATTCTAAACTCAAAAACGCCTTTCCTAAATACTTAATAATAGTAGAAGCCGTAAAAGATTCGTAACCGGTTTTGGGTAAAGCTAAATCTGCGGTTAAGCCATGCAGATAAACTCCCATTTTTGCAGCATATTTGGGTTCGTAGCCTTGAGCTAAAAGACTGGTGAGGATTCCGGTTAGGACGTCGCCGCTTCCTGCGGTTGCTAGTGCGGCGTTTCCGCTTGTGTTTTCGTAGACTGATGTGCGGTTTATAATGTATGTTGGAGCGCCTTTCATGACGACAATTACCTTGTATTTTTCTGAAAAAGCGATTGTTTTTTGGAATTTTTCAGCTTCTGAATTCCATTTTCCAATTAATCGTTCTAGTTCTTTTGGATGTGGTGTTAGAATGGTGTCTTCTGGAACTAATTCTAGCCATGATAAATTTTCTGAAATGATATTTAAAGCATCTGCATCTACAACTAAAGGTGCTTTGTTTACTCTTAAAAATTCGAATAAAGCTTTTTGTGTGCCTAGCTCCTTTCCTATTCCTGGACCGATTCCAACAGCTTGCGGCATTAATGGCAAATGTATATTGGTGATGAAATTGGTGTTTTCATCGGTTACAGTCATTACTTCTGGAATGGAGATTTGAAGGATTTGATAACCGCATTTGGGTATAAAAGTCGTTACAAGTCCGCAGCCTGATTTTAGGCAGGATTTTGAAGCCAAAACTCCTGCTCCTATTTTGCCGTAACTTCCTGCAATAATCACCGCATGACCTTGTGTTCCTTTGTGAGTTTGAGGATTTACGGGTTTGTATAATTTCTGAATTTCTTCTTTATTGATTAAATACGGTGATTTCATCTGAACGATTTTATACATTAAAATTACATAAAAAATTGAAATCCTGAATCTTCTTTTGAAAACGTTTCCTCTAGCGCAGATTGAAGTGGAAAGCCCAGAGTAAAAAAGCAAAAGTTTCTTGTTCTAAAAAAGCGATCAACGGAAGCTCTTTTTTAGAACATTAGAAACTTTGCTTTTTTTATGTCCCGATAGCCATCGGGATGCAACGAAAAGCTGGAATAGCTCCCAATTATTGCGAAATTTATAATTTGGGACATTCAAATTTGATATTTTTTGAATAGATTTGCAAAACAATTTTATATAACAACACAATGAAAAATACTGCGCTTACGCACATACATGAAGGTTTAGGAGCGAAAATGCTTCCTTTTGCGGGTTACAATATGCCTATTACTTATGAAGGGGTTAATGCTGAACACGAAACAGTTCGTAACGGCGTGGGAGTTTTTGATGTTTCGCACATGGGTGAATTTTTGTTGACAGGACCAAATGCTTTAGCTTTAATTCAAAAAGTGACTTCAAACGATGCTTCGACTTTGACAATTGGAAGAGCGCAATATTCTTGTCTTCCTAATAATGAAGGCGGAATTGTTGACGATTTGATTATTTATAAAATGAAAGAAGAAGAGTATTTGCTTGTTGTAAATGCTTCGAATATTGAAAAAGACTGGAACTGGATTACGTCTCACAATGATTTGGGAGTGGATATGAAGAATCTTTCTGACGAGTATTCTTTATTAGCGATTCAAGGGCCAAAAGCGGTTGAAGCTATGCAGTCTTTGACTTCTGTTGATTTATCTGCTATTACTTATTACCATTTTGAAGTGGGTGATTTTGCTGGTTTTAATGATGTAATTATTTCTGCAACTGGTTATACTGGTTCTGGCGGATTTGAAATCTACTGCAAAAATGCTGATGCTGAAGCAATTTGGAATAAAGTTTTTGAAGCTGGAGCTTCTTTCGGAATTCAGCCAATTGGTCTTGCAGCACGTGATACTTTACGTCTTGAAATGGGATTCTGCCTTTACGGAAACGATATTAACGATACAACTTCTCCGCTTGAAGCTGGTTTAGGATGGATCACGAAATTTACTAAAGATTTCACTAATTCTGAAGCGCTTAAAAAACAAAAAGAGGCTGGCGTTACTAGAAAACTGGTTGCTTTTGAAATGCAAGAACGTGCAGTGCCAAGACACGATTATGAGATCGTTGATGGTTCTGGAGCGGTAATCGGAATTGTAACTTCTGGTACTATGTCGCCTTCTATGAATAAAGGAATTGGTCTGGGATACGTTACAGTTGCAAACAGTGCGGTTGACAGTGATATTTTTATTCGAATTAGAAAAAATGATGTTCCTGCTAAAGTGGTGAAATTGCCATTCTACAAGAAATAATTTTTATTACCATAAATTGAAAAATGCGTTACATCGGTAACGCATTTTTTGTTTTTAGACAAACCTGTTTTTGGCGTTTTATTTTTCCGTTTGTTCGTTTAACGACTAAATACTTTTTGTTGTCGATATTTTGGAAAAAATACCGCCTTTTGTAAAAAAATTAGTGTAACTTTAATCATGAACCATGAATTTCCATTTATGAAAAAGATTTCACTACTACTTTTTTTGCTGACATCAACTATATTCTTTGGTCAGAACAGCGCAGAAACTTGTGAAATATTAAACAAAATAAATGCGCTTATTCAAGCAGAGCACTTAAGACCAAAACCTGTTGATGATAGTCTTTCTGTGTTTGTTTTTGACAACCTCATAAACGAACTAGACCCTTCTCGCAATATTTTCTTCAAGAGCGAGTACGAGGAAATGGCTAAAAAATATCGCTATAATCTAGACGATTTAATCTTAAAAAACGACTGCAGTTTTCTAACTGATATAAAAGCAACATATGTAAACGGTCTTATCCGAACCAAAAAAATCTTAGAAAAAATCCAAACTATCCCGATTGATTATAGTAAGAAAGATACAATACGGTTTTATAAAAAATCTTTTGCCTTTTATCTAAAAAAAGAGGACATGGAAAAGGTTTGGATAAAAAAACTGCGCTATCAGATCTTGGACGATATTGCTGAAATGAGCGAAAATCTAGATTCTCTAAAAACCAATTTTAAATCGATTGAACAGGCTTCTAAAAAGCAAATTCTCACCAATGAAATATGCCGTTTTAGCACATTAATAGAATCCAACACCAAACAAGAAGAAAAACTATACAATTTCTTCTGCACGTATTTTGATCCGCACACCGCTTATTTTAGCGATGACTCTAAAACAAGTTTTGTGGCTTCATTATCAAAAGAACATTTGTCACTTGGAATGACGGTTAATTTGAATGAAAAAAATGAAATTATTATTGATGAAGTAGACCCAAATGGACCAGCTTATCAAACGGGGCAAATAAAAAAAGGCGATCAGATTATTTCGATTTCCAATCAGAAAGAAACTCTTCAGGTTTCTTGTGCTTCTTTAGAATCTATTTCCTCTATGATTTTGTCTGAAAGCAATAAACATATCACCCTGACATTAAAACGTAATTCGGGCAAAAGTTTTGATGTTTATATTGAAAAACAAATGATGAAAGATGAAGAAAATTCGGTTTTCAGTTTCATAATTGGCAAAGACAGCAAAATTGGGTATGTAAAAATTCCGAGTTTTTATGCAGATCTTGATGGCAATAGCAGAAAAGGCTGTGCAGATGATGTGGCACGCGAAGTTATAAAACTGCAAAGAGACGATATAAAAGGGCTAGTGATTGATCTCATTGATAATGGAGGCGGTTCTATGGAAGAAGCGATAAAACTGGCAGGAATGTTTGTAGATTACGGTCCGCTTTCAATTGTAATTGACAGCAAAAAAGAGAAGTCTGTGATTAACGATCCGTTTAAAGGGGTTATTTACAGAGGCCCAATTGTGGTATTAGTAAATAGCAATACGGCTTCGGCGAGTGAATTTTTTGCTTCGATTATGCAAGATTACAATCGGGCGCTTTTGTTAGGCAGCAATACACTGGGAAAAGCGACCATGCAGACTATTCTTCCGCTTGACGAGGAAAAAAACACCGATTTCTTAAAAATTACAATCAATAAGTTTTATAGAATTACGGGTAAAAGCCATCAATATATTGGGGTAAAACCAGATGTTGCGCTTCCAGAATTTTACGAAGATATTTACCAAAAAGAAAGTGATTTTCCGACGGCAATGAAAAACGACAGCATTGAGCCTTTTTTAAAATACAAAACCTATGTGAAACGTAATTTGATCGATAAAATTGCTAAAAACAGTTCAGAACGATTGTCAGACAATTACTTTTTCAACAATATTAAAAAGATCAACCTTAAAATAGATCAGCTGGTTAATACTCCAAAATCGGAAACTCCGTTAACATTGGATGCGGTTTTCAAACAGAAAAAGACATTAGGAGCACTTTGGACAGAAATCAATACTTTCAATGACGAAAATAATCCGCTTGATGTTTACAACTCTAGCGTAAATCAGTTTCTTTTAGGAGCTTATCCGAATGATAAAACGATTAACCAATATCAAATGGATAATCTTAAGACAAATCCGTACCTCAACGAAGCTGTAAATATTATTAATGAATTTAATGGAGGTGGGAAATGATTTTAGATTTTAGATTTTAGATTTTAGATTTTAGATTTTAGATTTTAGATTTTAGATTTTAGATTTTAAAATCGCTTCGCTCTTTTTGGAATTTGGAATTTTAATATTGAGGTTTTCTCTGGAACTATTTTTAAAACATAGCCCATGGTTTCAACCATGGGTACACAAATATTGGAACACGATACATAACAAAGATTGAAACACTACACGAACCCATGGTTGATACCATGGGCTATGTTCTGAATAAATTGCGAAATAATTACGAAAAAAGATTTTAGATTCTAAAAATCGCTTCGCTCTTTTTGGAATTTGGTCCCGAAGCTTCGGGATAATATTGGAATTTTCCTCTAGGTACACAAAGATTGAAACACGATACGTACCATGGTTGAAACCATGGGCTATGTTCGGAATAAATTGCGAAATAATTATGTGATAAGATTTTAGCTTTTAAAATCGCTTCGCTCTTTTGGGGTTTGGTCCCGAAGCTTCGGGATAATATTGGAATTTTCCTTTACGAACTTTGCGGTTAAAGTTATCCTTAAAAAAACAATTGTTTTGTTTTTGTAAAAATTTGGAAAACCTTATTTTTGCATCACAAAACTAAAAATTAGAAATGGGAAGAGCGTTCGAATTTAGAAAAGGAAGAAAAATGAAACGTTGGTCAGCAATGGCCAAAACATTTACCAGAATTGGTAAAGATATCGTAATGGCTGTTAAAGAAGGCGGACCAAACCCAGATGCCAATTCTAGATTAAGAGCTGTTATACAAAACGCGAAAGCTGCCAACATGCCTAAAGACAATGTGGAGCGCGCGATTAAAAATGCAAGTAACAAAGACACTGCTAACTATAAAGAAATTTTGTTTGAAGGATACGCTCCTCACGGAATTGCAATCTTAATTGAAACGGCTTCTGACAACAATAACAGAACTGTAGCTAACATTCGCAGTTATTTCAACAAATGCAACGGAACAATGGGGACTCAAGGTTCTGTTGAGTTTATGTTTGATCACACTTGCAACTTTAGAATTGCAAATAATGGTCTTGATGCTGAAGAATTAGAATTAGAATTAATTGATTTTGGTGCTGAGGAAGTTTTTGAAGACGAGGACGGAATCTTAATCTACGCTCCTTTTGGAAGTTTTGGTGCTTTGCAGAAAGAATTAGAAAACAGAGGTCTTGAAATTTTATCTTCTGGTTTTGAGCGTATTCCGCAAATCACTAAAGAATTAACTGAAGCTCAAATCGCTGACGTTGAGAAACTAATCGAAAAAATCGAAGAAGATGATGACGTAATGAACGTGTATCATACAATGAAAGAAGAATAGTCTTTCTATAAAATATATTTTAAAAGCTCTGGTTTTCCCGAGCTTTTTTTTTACCCTAAACACAAATTCTTAAAAATGATGAATTCTTATTTTAGTAAATTTCAGAATGGAATATTTACTGTCCTCCAATTAGACGGTAAGCTATCTCTTTATTTTGGAGAAAACTCATGGTGGCTTCTAGACGATTGGGAAAATGATATTCTTAACAACAATTATTTACAAGAAATAGAGCATTTAAAAATTGAATTTGAAAGCATACATAATGCATATAAAACGGAAAATTCCGATTTAGAGAAAAACAATTATCTTCCGAGTTTGTATATTGATTTTGACAATAGAGAACTTTACAGCAACTTTTTTGATCAGGCTCTAGAAAATAGAATTATTAAAGGCTGGAAAGGTGTTTTTATAGAAAATCAAAGTCAGTTTTTAGATCTGATTCCTGAAAATTGCAGGTATTGGAAAATATAAAATTTTGAGTTTCTAAAACTTTTTCTGTTTTGGTTTATTTTAGTTTTAGTTTCAAATAAAAAATTATATTTGCCTCTATCAGAAATAAATTAATTTAAATCTTTTCATTTATGCAATCGTCAAAATTTATGAAATTCGCTGTTATAGCACTTGTCATCTTATTTATTGTGATCAGTGTTATTAGCTAAAAAAATACAAGTCTCCAGATATTAGGAGACTTTTTTGTTTTAGGGAACTTTCTCTTAATTCAAATAAAAATTTATATTTGTTTCTATAGCTAATGACAATCAAAACCCCAAATGAAACTAATAGAAAACTTTCACTGCATACAAACTGAAATTTCTGGCGGCGGATCAAAAACCATTTTTGAGGGAATAAGTTCGATCAAAACAGAATTGGTAAGGCCTTCAATAAAACTTTTAAATGTAGAATACTCTGAGGGAAAGACCTATAGAAAAAGATTAATAGCCAATCCATTTATACCCCATAATGAATCTTTTACAGCAGATGAATTGTCTTTTTTATCTAAAACATATGGATTTGAAATTGAAGAAGACTCTATTCATAAAGGATATTTTAATAGCGTTTTAAAAATCAATAAATTATACAAAGGCTCTGCTGAAATTACTCTGATGGAAATAGACGGAAAAGAGTATTTAAAAATTGAATTTTTTCGTTGGCAGTTTGAATATCAGCCTAGAGGAGCTGGAGAAGATATGCTGGACGAAGATGTTACGTATATTCTTGGTATTTGGGAGTCTCCATTATTAACAGATGAAATAGTAGCGAAAATAAAAAATGACAGATAATATATCTGACAAATAGCCATCATCAACTATGTCTAAAATTTCTATTATAAAAAAAATACAGTTAGGAACACATTCATTTCCTATTGAAAATCATGATTCTGAATTTAGCTTTAATTTTTATTGCGGAAATGGAGAGATAAAACATGAAGCAAGTATTTCATTAGAAAAATCAAATTTAGTAAGTTCATTAATTGAAATCGGCGCAATCTCAAATAGTGATTTAGCACAAAATGATGTCGATAAATTGCAAAATTTAGAAGATACAAATAGAGCGTTTACCTACAGATATCAAATCTATAATTCTAAAGAATGTAATAACGATTACCTTATCATTTTTGACATTACTGAATATAGAGATTATTACAGCGGTTTGATTTATGCAGTTTTACAAATAGAAAAGTAATTATGGATTTTAAGGACAAAAAAGAATTATTTAGAACTGCACTCATCAATGCTGGATGGTATGAAGGGAGAAGTATAAAGAGTGAAATTGAAAATACTCCTCTTTATAAAATGCTTCCACCAAAGGTTCAAGATTTTTATTGCGAGTTTGGCGGTCTGACACTTCATGCTGAAAACAAACTAGAAACGATGAAGATCCATAGCAAATTTTTTAACAATCCTAAAGCAATAGAATATTACGTGCCAAACACTTATTAGATAGGAGATGAAATTGATTTCAAAAATGATGATATTGATTATTATTATTCAACATTAATTGGCACTCAATTGTATGAAATAGCAGGATTAACCGAAAACAATACAGTTCTTATGGATGAAAATGGTAATTTTTATATCATAGATTTTATACCACAATTTATTTGGGTTTCAGATAATGCTTTTGAAGCTCTTGTAAAAATAGTAATGGGCTCTGGAGATATGTACATTTTAAATGAACACACCATGAAATGGATGCCTCCCGTTGGAAAAGAATTACCTCATCCTTTACCTATCAATCCATTGTTTGAAGATAATCCTTGGGGATAATTATTATTTAAATGAATTTAAAATCCATGATTCAACTAAAGAAAATAGAAAATTTAGAACCTCATAAAAATCTAAGCAAAAAAGTAGAATTTGTTTTCAAAGGTTGGAAAGAGCCTAACAGAGGGCAAGAAACTGCTTATTATGCTTTGTTGATTGATGGAATAGATAAAACCAAAGAATTGTTTTCAGAAAACGCAATTCAATGTGTTATCAATGAAAAAATGGAAACGGAACATCCTTCTGAAAATTTTGCATTTATTCCTAACAGCGATTTTCTTTTGCTGAATACTCTGGACTTTACTAAAACTAGCTTAAAAGTATATTTTAGAGAAAACGGAAATACATTTCAAGACAGTTTGGTCGGAAGTTTCTTTTATCCAGAAAATCATTTAGTAATCAATAGAAGAAGTTTGGTTTTGACCGATCTTCGAACTTTAGAAAACAAAAAAATAAAATTTGATGAAGATATCAGTATCGAATGGGCTTTTTTGATTAATCGGAATCAAATTCAAGTTATTCAGGCTTATTCCAATAGCTGTTTTATATATGATTTACAAGAGCAAAAGATTATCGAAAAAAGAAATATTGTCAACGAATCACTTTATCCTAATATCTTTAGATGGATTTACAGGGGACAAGAATATCAATCTAATCAATTGCAATTGGAACTGATTCAGAAAGAAGAGGATAAATTTATTAGCACTTATTTTAAAAATGATTGATCAATTAGAAAAAATAATATCACATTTCAATTCTAATCTAATTAAGAGAGAAATTAACACTCAAATAAGTCAAAAACTTACTGATGAAGAAATCGTAGTGCTCTCGCAAATTGGACTGCCAAATGGTGTTCTAGATTATGAGTTTACTAACGATCTTTATGCATTATCAAAATCAGAAATTATAATTGGAAAGACAATTTCTAATAACCATCTGATCTTAAACTTAAAGTCGAGAGAAATAAGAAGAGACGACCAACTTTTTATTTCGAAATCGCTTAAAAATTTGCTCTTGCAACTATATATTTATGATTCTTTATGGAAAATTGATATTCCGCAGCAAAAGTTTGGCAACTATCGAGAAGATAAAAACCATAAGAACTATGCAAAATTTTTAGAAACTGAATTGCTAAAGATAGACGAAAATCTTTTAAAAAGCGACAATGGATTATGGACATCATTAATAGAAGATATTGAATTTGGTATTGTTGGCTAAAAAAAAATAAAGTAATGGGAATATATGCGCATATAATTAAAGATTGGCAAAAACACGATCCTGAAAAGGTTTTCTTGGATGCGGCAAAAGTGTGTTTCACTATCAATGCGATGTTTAATTTTCGCAATGACAAGAGGTTTTTCCCTGACGGGAAGCTACGACATACTTCTGTTGGTATAAGTGATGACAAAGGTTCAATCTCAGAAGACAATGAAAATCAATTTGTATTTAATATTCAAGGGGTTAATGAAGAAGATATCGCGGTCGGATTAGATAAAGATCTTGACTTTCTAGTGCCTAATAAAAGATTATGCAGTCTTGCTTATATCGAAAAAGTGAGAGACGGCAACACAGAAATCATTTTCCGTTTTGCGTACGAATATTTAAAGTTAAATCCAGACGAGTATTTTTGGTTCGAATGGGATCATGCTTTCAGTTGGGATGATATGATGAAGCTGAAAAAACTTCCCTTCAATAAAAATTGGTGTTTTACCAATCCTAATAAACATTAAAGAAGTATGGAAGAGCGAAAACTTTGGCTACAGGCTGAAATACTGTACCCAAAAATTGGCATTCTAAAAACACAAAATCATAATGGCGCTAAACGATATTGAGTTTGAAAAATTTAAACTAACGCTAAAAAAAGCGAGTGAAGAGCTAGAAACTAAAGAACTAGAATATTATTCCGAATGGGTTTATTTTCTCCCAAGCCATAGCCTTAAAATGAATGATGTGTCTCTTACTCATGAATATGACATCCCGACCGGCTGGGACGGATTTGGAGTTGAAGATCTTAATAAATTTGAGAAAATGGAATTTCTTGTAAAAACTTTTGAATCAGATGAAGATCCGATTACTTTTGAAAAGACCATTAAATATCTAATCAGAAAATGCTAAACTCAAACACCAGTAAGATTCTTTTTTCTAAAACCAATAAAAATGCTCGAATACGAATTTTATAAAAACGAAATAGGAACACCACAATTTTCTATCAAAGGTGATTTCAAATATCTAAATGAATTAGGATCTTGCAGTTCTGAGTATCTAATCGAAATTTTAGACAATCTAGAAAATATACAATCTGGAGATTTAGAAAAATATGATTTTGGATATGAGGTCTATTCTATCGAATCTAAAAAAGAAATCTCTCAAATTATCGACACTTACAATAATTGGAAATGTATTGCTGAAGTTTCAACTGAAGAAATTTATGAATTACTGAAAAAATGGAAAAAGTATTTAGACAATTCTTCTAACACGATAACCGATACATCAAGTCCGAAAAATGATTTAGAAATTTTCAATTATGCTTTTTTCGATGGTTCAAAATTATATCAGGTAATCAATCAATATTTCGATTGGCTATCTTCCTCAGACTATGCTGTGTGGAGCAATTCGTATGTAGAATTAAACAGCAAACGAATTTATATTATAAAGGAAAATGTAAAGATTTTATCTACTTTCAAATTATATAACAAAAATGAACTCGAGTCATTATCTTCAAAATATAATTTACAGATGAGAGAAGAAAATGGAGTTTATTATGCTTGTACGGAAGCACACAACACAAGGCAATTTGAAATTTCTGAAAATGATGATCTGATTGTTATTTATTGCATTCTGGGTAGTTATGGACCTGAAAGTATTTTTATTTATGGTGTTTATGAAAAATAAAAATTACTATTTGAACTCGTTTTAAACTAAGTTCTAAATATCTTTAAAAACAACAATTCAATTATATTTGCAAGACCTCAAATAAATTTAAAACTAAAAATGCAAACATCAAAAATCACCCGAATTGCGGTAGTAGCACTAGTTCTTTTATTCTTACTATTAAGTGTTATTAGCTGTAGTACACATGTGCACAATAGTGGCCGTCCTAATTCTGGTAAAATACCACCAGGACAAGCAAAAAAAATGAATGGAGATAAAAGCGCTAAAGCTTACGCTCCAGGTCAGCAGAAAAAGAGATAAAAATGAGCCTTCTGAATTTCAGAAGGTTTTTTATTTTTATAGGAATATAATTTTAACTTAGCTTTCGCCAGATATCTATTTAAAAGAAAAAATAGTATCCAAAAATTAGTGATTAAAACATGAGAAAGTTAACATTAAGTGATCGGTTTTTGCCACACCAATATATTAGAATCGAAACTGAAATTGGGATCAAAATACCTCATAACATTAAAGATTTTATTTCAGAATATGCTGATTTGTCAGTAAAGGAAAATAAGTTTATAAATAAGGATGGGAAATTATTTGAGATTTCACAATTTATAACTTATAGTATGATGTACGATTTTATCAAAGAATTTAAGGAAGAAGACTTAGGAAAAAAACTGCCCTTTGCTATAGATAATGGAGGTTGGATATTTTGCATCTCATTTGATGAAAAATCGATGAATCAAGTTTTATTATATCAAATGGAAATGGAGTGGAAAACAAAAGAGGATGCTTTTGAATTTGTAGCCAATGGCTTTGAAGAATTTATAAATGGATTGCAAGAAGAAACTGCCAAAGATATCTAAAATAGTATCGATCTATAAAAGCATTAATATCTGTTGGAACAAAAAAGCAAAAAATGATAAAAGTTTTAGATAAAGATTGGGGAATTTTTGACACGAATTATAAAACTAGTAGAGAAAAATTATTTCTCATTTTTCCTTACAGAGCAAATTTTGAAGAATTGAAACAATTGCTATTTGAGTCTAAAACTGATTCTATATTTGACACTAGATTTACTGACATCTTGTGGCGATTTCCAATTTCTATGTCTGATTGTGAGTTTATGAAACTGCTGCAAATTTTTTTAGTAGAAAATTGGCATCATAATCATGAATCTATAATTCGAAAATTTCAAGATTGGTTTAATGAAGACAAGGATACTATAAAATATTTAATGCAGGCGTTTCATTCACCTCCTGAGTTTTATAAGTATGATGAAGCTTTGAAATATCCTTATATTAGAAAAATTATCTATGCCATTGGCGCACAACCAGAACCTTATAACTTTGAAGCGTTAGAAGCTATTTCACAATCAGAAGATGAAGAAATAAAAGCATTGGCGCTACATCAAATCGAAAAAAGAAAACGTCTTGGCAGATGGGAAGCAAATAGCAATGAATGATTTTTTCCTCCAAACTAAAAACAACAGACCAAAATCTAAAAGCACTTAAAATGAGCGAAATAACAGCTGAAAAAATCAAGAATTTTATTTTCGATAAAGACAATGGCTTTTTAATAAAGTATCATAATAAAGAAGGTATCGATCTTGTTCTGTTGGATGAATTATACGAGATTCTGGAAAGATTAAAAGAAGACTGGAAAAACAAAAAAGAAGTTCCAAAAGATATTTTATACTACCTGATGCTTATAGTACCCGGATTATATGACGATTTAGAATTGTACAGAGGTGACGAAGTACAACATTACACTTACGAAGAAATGATTTATTACTTAAGCACTGCAATAGAAATGTGTTTACACCCTACCCCCGATGATAATCCACATTTCAATACCCCTCTTAAAGAATTAGGAAATTAAAAAAATATACAGATGATAAAAGTATCTGAAAAAGATTGGGAAATTTTCCATAAAAATTTTAGAATTAGTAGAGAAGATTTACTTCCTATATTTCCTTACGAAGCAAATTTCGAAGAATTGAAACAGTTACTATTAGAGTCAAAAAGTGATGCTGTTTTCAATAATCGATTTGATGCTATATTGTGGAGATTTCCAATTTCTATGTCCGAAAATGAATTTATGAAACTGCTGTACATCTTTCTAATAGACAACGGACATCATAGTCATGAATCTATAGTTCGAAGCTTTCAAAACTGGTATAATGAAGATAAGGATACTATAAAATATTTAATGCAGGTATTCCATTCTCTTCCTGAGTTTTACAGACACGATGAATGTTTGAAATATCCTTTCATCAGAAAAATTATCTATGCCATTGGCGCACAGCCCGAGCCTTATAATTTTGAAGCATTAGAAGTCATTTCACAATCAGAAGATGAAGAAATAAAAGCATTGGCATTACATCAAATCGGAAAAAGAAAAAATCTTGGAAGGTGGGAAGCTGATAGTAAAAAATAATTTTTCTCTCAAACTGAAAAACTGTACAATGAAATCGATTAAGACTCAAATTTAAAATCTTTAAAAATAAATACCCCCTACAGAACAATATGAGAAAACTATTATGTTGCGTTATATTAGTTTTTGCCTTTGGCGCATTAATTTCAGAATTAATGCACAATTTCAGAGACCTCAAATTAATATATTACAATTTGGATCCATCAAAGTATTTTGAAAAAGATAAATTATACATTGACAAGATCGAGAACAATAATTCTTCCAATTCTAGCGGATCCAATTCTTGGTATTATGGTGTTTTAGAAAAACAAAAAACAAATGAAAACATATACTATTCTCGCACTTATCTAATGGAAAATACTTTACTTGATAAAAAGGGAAAATATTTAGAAGTGTGGTACTGCAAAAATGCAAAAAAACAATATTGCGCAATACAGACGTATTGCAACCTACAATATATGTCAAAGGCATAATTATTTACATATTGATTCTGCTTATAATTCCGTGCCTACTCTGTATATTAAAAAAAAATGAGATTTAACTTACTTGCCTTGCCTTTTTAATGAAATATAAATTTGAACAATATAATTATTTGGATGAAAGAGATCGTCTTAATAAAACAACATCACTAATTTTAATTGAAAATGAAGAACAATATGGAGTTTATTTTTCTACGGAAATTAAAAATTTAAGCCTTTCCTATTTGAAAGAAATTGTAAATTCCCTGGAACAAGTTTTATCGGGCAATTTGCAGCAATATGATTTTGGTTATGAAGTTTACTCCATTGAGTGCAATAAAAACACTTCGTCGATAATTGATATTTATGATGATTGTAAAACTATTACTGAACTTCCAACGCAAGAAATCTATAAGTTTATGAGAGATTGGAAAGATCATTTAATTGAAAACCAAAACAACTAATTAATTTAGTAGTGCTTATATATGGAAGTTTATTTACCAAAGAAACTAAGAGGAAGCTGGCATTTTGAAAGCAACAAATACGGGTACGATTATCAAACTTCGCCATATCCTGAAATTCTATCAGATCTGAAGGTTTTACTAACCATACTTATTGAAGAGAAACTACTGATTCCTAAATTTCTTGAAGGTCGCAGTGAAAAATTAAATTACAGCTCAGTAGACGATTTAATAGAACAAATTCAAAGAGACGACTTTTTGCAAAACTGTTTTGAATTTGGCATTACTGGAGACACTGTTATCTACACCCAACAAGGCGAAGAAACGTATTCTGGTATATTTTGCATAGAAAGTTTTCGTACATTTCAGCAGAGCTTTGTATTATCAACAAAATCAGACATCTGGTTGCCAATGTCTTTTGACGAAGATCAATTTTCGTTTGTTTGGAATTTGGAGCGTTACAACTTAAATTACAATAGACTGACTTCTGCATTAAAAAAAGTTGTTGATGCTACAGGCTGGGAAAATGAAAACTTATTGGTAAAAGAGTTACATGAAAGAGGAAGTTTGCAAATTGGATACGATCTCTTTTTATCGAAAGAAGTTTGCATTAAAGAATTCGGAGAAAATCCTAATTACTCTTTTAATTTAAAGGAATACATAATAAAAATAGACTCTTAATTCATTTTGATATGAAAACTTTAAAGTATAAAATTAAGCCAACAATTTATTTGGAAGATAAAAAACTTTGGATCTTTAATAATGAAATTCTAGATATGCCTTTTTCAATGATAGAAGACGGAATTACAAGCTGTAAACGAGTAATGAGTGGAGAATATCCAGAAATGTCATGGGGCTTGGAAGTATCCGAATTACTGATTCATAAAGAAATAAGTACATTAGAATATCACGGAAAATTTGTGGCTGAAATACCAACGGAAGAGATTTGCGAAATGCTCGAAAAATACAGAGACAAATTAAAAGAGTATGAAAACGAAGCTTAATGTGTTTTTATTCTACTAAATAAAGTCAAAAAAAATAAGACGATGATAACATTTAAAATTTCTAAAGAAGTAGAAGAAAGCATCGAAAGAATAAATCCTTATGGTAGAATTGTTGGTGACTGGACAGGCAAAATTGTTATTAATGGCAAAGAAGACTTAACGTCTACCAATGCGGTTAGTTTACTCAAAAAAATGTTGAACATCTCAGGAAGGCCTACCAAATTATTAATGTCTGATATGAACCACGTAAAAACAAACGATTATGCAACATGGACGGCAGATCAAGAAGACTTTGATTCCTGGTTAGACAATCTTGAAGTTATTGACGAAAGTATAGAACGTACTCTAGCAGATTATTATTTTGACATCTGCCTTGAAGGAAGCAAAAAACATATTATTAAAGATGCTGCATTTTTTTTATTAACTGCGAATGAATATCCGGCAAACAGTATTGAATTATCATTATGGATGAAAATAAATATTTTTTCAGAATGGATATGGGCTGGATTCAATGAAGAATTAAACCAGCCGAATAAACTTTTATTGGGCAAAGAATGCGCAGAATATAATAGAAGTGTTTTGGCAAGTCTATTAAAAAAAATAAAAGAAGATTTTGGAATAGAAGAGCCCTTAACTTTTGAATCTGAAAATATGGATGGAGCGTATGAAAATGGTTTTAAAAATGATTGCAGTCAGTTTAGGTTTTAGCATACTAAAAACTGTTGCTAAAAATTACTTTTTCGCACCCGAATTAATAACCTTAATCAAATAAGTTCCTTCAGGTAAATCACTAATATTAGAAGCATTTGCACTCATTATTTGTCTTCCCTGCGAAAAAACCTCAATGGTTTTACCGCTTTTATTGGTTTCGGCTGGAGCTGCAGAAGTTGTTGAAGTTTTTACGGGCGAAGCAACAGTCTTTTTTGGCATGCTTGAAACAGATGCCGTTTCAGTTGCTATAGCACTTGGTTTCGAACTATTGTATGCTTCCTTAACCTGTTCGTCTGTCATGGCAACGCTATACAACCTTAAATCGTCAATATCTGCATTGATACTTGTTGAGGTATTTAATTTTCCAATATTTAAAATATATCCTTTTGCCGAACGCTGAATTCCATCTGCAGCTTTTAATAATTCGCCATTGCGATAGATTTTAGAAACATTTCCATCATAAGTAATGCTATAGAAATACCAAGTTTCTTTCGCAAGCGGCACAGAAACAATAATATTGTTGGCATCTCCCCATCCTACCAAACTTAAATCTGAATTGCCTGAAATTACCGGTTGCTGTACTAATCCGAAATATTGTCCGTTTACCGCAGCACCGTATCCTAAAATATAATTCGGAATATTGACCGCATTAAATTTTACCCAAACCGATAGTGTTTTTGGTTTATTATCCTGAGGAAGCTCGCCTACTACTGCCTGATACGCTTTATTGGTAAGTCGTAAAGCGCTTTTAGGATTTCCCGTTCTGTCGTTTACAAAAAGTGGTGTTCCTAAAAAAGAAATGGAGTTATCGGCACTGTTTAAATTTCCGTTGAAATTAAATTCCTGCACCGGATTTTGCGCATTGGCAGTTAAAAAATTTACAAACATAAAAGTGAGTAATATTTTTTTCATAATTGTAGCTTTATCAGAATAGGTTTGGTTTAAGGCAAATAGCAATTAGTTACAAAATTTACAAACCGTATATTCTACAGTTTCAAAATTTTGTTTATTATTTTTAGAAATTTTGTTAAAACTATAATTAAAATTCAGCATCTCCAAACAATTCCTACATACAAATATATAATTCTCACAAAAATACTTTTAAAACCTAAAAAAAATATATTTTAAGTATATTTCAAATTAACACGAACTTACTAGTAAAACCAAGAATCAAAAACATGATTTTTTTATGATTCTGTGTGTCACTAGTTTTTTATTTCTAACTTTAACATTATAAGCTGTAAATCAAAGAAATAAACTAAAAGCATGACAAAAACCTTACTCTTATTTTTTCTTTTGTTTTTCTTAAAAATCACTGCACAAGTTTCTGACACTCTCGTACTGAAAAACAATGATATCATTGTAGGCGAAATAAAAACAATGAATAAGGGTGTATTACAAATAGAAACCGATTACAGCAAAGATGATTTTAAAGTAGAATGGAAACATGTTAAAAGTCTTAGTTCACAAAGAGTCCACATTATTAATCTTTCTAATGGGAGCTTGCTGAATGGAAAAATTACCAAAACCAAAACTCCTAATAAATGCGAGATCACTAATATTGAAACTCAAACCAAAAGTATTGTTGACATAACCGATATTGTTCGTATAAAACCGGTAGACGATAGTTTTTGGAGCCGCCTTGACGCCAGTTTCGATGCAGGAATTAAACTTACTAAAGCACAAAGCCTACAGCAATTAACAGTAAATGTAAATTTAGGCTATACGGCAAAAAAATGGTACGGAACCGCCACCTACAAACAAATTCAGTCCATACAGGATGACAGCGATCCAATTCGCAGAATTGATACCGATCTTAGTTATATTCATTTATTGCCAAAAGATTATTTTGTTCCCTTATCAATTGTAACATTAAAAAATACTGAACAAGACATTGATCTTCGTATTGTTTCTAAAGCTGGTTATGGAAAATATCTCATACATAGCAACCAAAAATATTGGGGAATTGCTTCGGGATTATCGTTTAATAATGAACGCTTTACAGGAGCCAGCGAAACTAATAAAAGTTTGGAGTTATTCTTGGGCAGTGACTTAAACTTATATGATATTGGTGATTTTAGCATACAGTCGAAAGTAACTGTTTTTCCGAGTTTAACAGAAAGCAAAAGGATTCGTACCGATTTTTCTGTAGACACTAAATACGATTTGCCTTTGGACTTTTTTATCAAATTATCATTTGTTTACAATTATGACAATAAGCCAAAAGAGGAGGCGTCTAAAGACGATTATGTTTTCCAAACTACTTTTGGCTGGAAATTAGACTAAAAAAGCCTTCTGAACTCTCAGAAAGCTTTCCTTACTATTCCAAAAAACACAATTGCTTACGCAATAAAAAAACTAACTAACATTTAAAAACTAAAAAAACCTTTATTTAGAAGTAATTTTCTTTGACGGAGAACTGGTAATTTTTAATAAATAAGTTCCTTCTGGAAGATCACTTATATTAGTAGCATTGCTTCCCATTATTTTTTGCCCTTGCGAATACACTTCAACCGTTTTGGGCGCACTGTTTATATCGCTTGATGCAACAATGGTTTCATGTGTTGCTTTAGCTTTCACGGCTGTTTTTACTGTTTTAGCATCTACAGGTGCTGAAACCAATAAACCAGCCGTTTTTTCGTTTTCATACAACGCTTTTACTTGATCTGGAGTTAAAGCGACATCATAGATCTTTAAATCGTCTATATCGGCATTAATTCCAACCATCGTATTGATTTCGCCCAATCTAAAAATGTTCCCATTAGTAGATCTCGTCATACCCTCAAGATACTTCAGCAACTTGCCATCACGGTATATTCTAGACATGGCTCCCTCATACGTAATAATATAATTATACCAAACGCTTTTTTCAAGAGTCGTAGACACTATAACATCATTAGAAGTTCCCCAAGCAGCCAAACTCAAATCAGAGTTAGAAGTAGTCGTTCCTTGCTGCAATAAACCACAATATTGAGCATTTAGCGGATTTCCGTAACCCCAAATATAATTTGCGTTTGAAATATCATTAAATTTAACCCAGATACTAATTGTTCTTGAGTGATTTCCTTGGGGTAAATTATCGATTACAGCTTCTAAGGCTTTATTATTTAATCGCTGTGCCCCTTTTATTGCACCTGCTCTGTCAGCTACGAAATTATAAGCGCCGATAAATGAAGTGGTATTTGCAGTATTGTTTAAAGTACCATTAAAGTTAAATTCCTGAATCGGTGTTTGTGCATTCACATTCAAAAAACTTACAAACAATACTGTTAGTAGTAATTTTTTCATAATAGTAGATTTTAGGGATTAAACAACTATTTTATTTTAATACCGCTAAACTATATTATTATGATAGGGAGTTAAAATTTTTCCGACAAATTACCTAAATACTCGTTAAAATAAAGTTTTATATGCATTTTACCGTTGTAAAAACTATTTTTCTAAAATCAATAATACTACAAAAATTTTAAACTAAAATCAGTAAAACTAATAAATTCTTACGTATAAATACGGTATTTTTAATAAATACGTTAAATTTAACTTTAATAAAAATACACATTTTTTAGAAAGGTGCAAAAAAAACTCCATTCGAAATTTCGAATGGAGTTTCTATATTTCAAAAGTACTTATTTACTTTACGAATTCAATTTTTTGAGCTTCTTCCTCATTAACACTGTCAAAGAAACCTTGCTCGTTCATCCAGTCATCGCTGAATACTTTACTCATATAACGAGAACCATGATCAGGGAAAATTGCAATAATATTGCTATCTTTTGTAAATTCTCCTTCTTCCGCATATTGTTTAATGGCTTGCATTACTGCTCCAGAAGTATACCCAACAAATAAACCTTCTTTTCTAGTAACCTCTCTTGCCGAATGAGCACTTTCTTCGTCGGTTACTTTCATGAATTTATCAATAATATCAAAATCTGTAGCAGACGGAATTAAGTTTTTACCAAGACCTTCTATACGGTAAGGATAAATTTCTTTGTTGTCGAATTCTCTTGTTTCGTGGTATTTTTTCAATACAGATCCAAAAGCATCAACTCCTAGTATTCTAATATTTGGATTTTTCTCTTTTAAGAATTTTGCAGTTCCAGAGATAGTTCCTCCTGTTCCGCTGCAAGCAACTAAGTGCGTTATTTGTCCTTTTGTTTGTTCCCAAATTTCTGGACCTGTAGTGTTGTAGTGAGCATCAATATTTAACTGATTGAAATATTGATTAATGTAAACTGAACCTTTTGTCTCTTCGTGCAAACGTTTTGCTACATTATAGTAAGATCTTTCATCATCTGCAGAAACGTGAGCAGGACACACATACACTTTGGCGCCTAAACTTCTCAACATGTCAATTTTATCTTTAGATGATTTTGAGCTTACCGCCAAAATACAATTGTAGCCTTTAATAATGCTTACCATTGCTAAACTAAAACCTGTATTACCAGAGGTTGTTTCGATAATGGTATCTCCCGGCGATAGAATTCCTTTTCTTTCGGCTTCTTCAATAATATATAATGCTATTCTATCTTTTGAGGAATGACCTGGGTTGAAAGCTTCTACCTTTGCGTAGAAATTTCCTTCTAACTCTTCGGTAATTTTATTTAGCTTAATAAGGGGGGTGTTTCCTATTAACTCTAAAACATTATTATAAGCAGTTATTTCTTCTTTCATAAAAAAATAGTTAATCGAAGGTCTTTTTAAATTAACCTTGATAGGTTGCAAATTTAACAAAAAATTTCTAATTAGCTTTTAATTTTTTCTAAATCTAATAAAAAACTAAATTCTTTTGCTAAGTCTTTTAAAGCCTCAAAACGTCCCGAAGCCCCGCCATGACCTGCATCCATATTAGTATCTAGAAACAAAAGCGTATTATTTGTTTTTAAATCCCGCAATTTCGCAACCCATTTAGCTGGCTCCCAATATTGTACCTGCGAATCGTGTAGACCCGTAGACACATACATATTAGGATATTCCTGCGCTTTTACATTATCGTAAGGCGAATACGACAACATATAATCGTAATACTTTTTGTTGTTTGGGTTACCCCATTCATCATACTCTCCAGTTGTAAGCGGAATACTATCATCCAGCATCGTGGTAATTACGTCTACAAAAGGCACCTGAGCAATAACGCCATTATACAATTCAGGAGCTTCATTTACGATCACTCCCATTAAAAGTCCGCCGGCAGATCCTCCTTCAGCATATAGATGTTCGGGAGAAGTAAACTTTTGGTCAATTACAAATTTAGAGCAATCGATGAAATCTGTAAAGGTATTTTTCTTTTTTAACAGTTTTCCGTCCTCGTACCATTGTCTTCCTAAGTCCTCACCTCCTCTAATATGTGCAATGGCATAAACAAATCCGCGGTCTAAGAGCGATAATCTTGTCGAAGAAAAATAAGTATCCATCGTAATTCCGTACGAACCGTATGCGTAAAGTAACAATGGATTTTTGCCATTTTTCTCCAATCCTTTTCTGTAAACCATAGAAATAGGCACTTTTACCCCATCTCTTGCTGTTGCCCAAACTCTTTCCTCTACGTAATTGTTTTTATCAAACTTTCCGCCTAAAACCTCTTGTTCTTTTAAGATTTCTTTGGTTTTAGTTTTCATATTAAAATCAATTACAGAAGACGGCGTTGCTAACGATTGATAGCTGTAACGCAAAATATCAGTATCAAAATCAACATTTGTTGTTGTATAGGCATTATACGTCTCACTGCCAAAAGGAAGATAATAATCTGGCTCGTCTCCCCAAGGCATGATTCTGATATGATTTAATCCGTTTGAGCGTTCTTCAACAACTAAATAGTTTTTAAAAATCTCAATATCTTCCAACAAAACGTCTTCTCTGTGCGGAATAAGATCTACCCAGTTTTTCTTTCCTGTTTTATCTTCTGGCGTTTTCATTAATTTGAAATTAGTCGCCTTATCTTTATTGGTCAAAATATAGAAAGAATCTTCGTAGTGAGAAATACTATATTCCAATCCGCGAACGCGAGGCTGAAAAACAGCGAATTCCCCATCTGGATTATTAGAATTTAAAATTCTATATTCTGTTGTCAAAGTACTTCCAGAACCAATTACAATATATTTTTTTGATTTTTCTTTGCTTATTGATACATTAAAAGTATCATCAACTTCATCATAAACCAGAACATCATTTTCTGAACTGGTATTTAATTTATGCCTAAAAACTTTATCTGCTCTTAAAGTTGTTTCGTCTTGTCTGACATAAAAAATCGTATTGTTGTCATTTGCCCAAACAGAAGCGCCTGTAACATTTTCTATTTTATCAGCCAAGATTTCTCCTGTTTCTAAGTTTTTAACCTGAATGGTGTAGATTCTTCTTCCTACAATATCCACTCCGAAACTGGCAAATTTATTGTCTGGACTAATGCTTAAACCTCCTAATTTGAAATAAGCATGTCCTTTTGCCATTTCGTTACAATTAAAAAGAATTTCTTCTTCCGCAGAAAGACTTCCTTTTTTTCTAGCAAAAATTGGGTAATCCTGACCTGTTTCGAAACGTGTAATATAAAAATATCCGTTATAGAAATAAGGAACAGAAGAGTCGTCTTCTTTAATTCTTCCTTTCATTTCTTCAAACAAACTATCCTTTAATTTTTGGGTATGAGAAGTCATGCTTTCATAGTAAGCATTCTCCTTATTTAGATAATCTATAACCTCAGAATCTTCTCTGTTGTTAAGCCAGAAATAGTTATCAATTCTGGATTCTTTATGTTTTTTTAATGTCTTAGGTATTATTTTAGCCTTTGGGGCCGATATATCATTTTGCATTTATTAAGCATTAATTTTTTAATATGAAGACGCAAAAATAACACAAACCCAACAGAACAGGATTAATTTTTTCTTAAATTATTCTATTGAATTCACACAGCAATATACTAATTTTGTCTGAAATAATTTAAAAAATCAACAAAAATGGATTTAATGGGAATGATGGGTAAACTTAAAGAGACCCAACAAAAAATTGAAGATACAAAAAAGCGTTTAGATACTGTTTTGATTGATGAACAAAGCGCTGACGGATTATTAAAAGTTACAATTACAGCAAGCCGAAAAATAAAATCAATTTCTGTAGACGATTCTTTATTAGAAGATAAAGAACAACTGGAAGACTACTTAATTGTAACATTAAATAAAGCTATTGAAAAAGCTACAAGCGTAAACGAAAGAGAATTAGACGCCGTAGCTAGAATGGATATGCCTTCTATTCCTGGAATGGACAACTTGTTTAAATAAGGAACAAAGGCTCAAAGGTGCAGAGGTTCAAAGTTTTCTCTCAAAGCTTTTAAAACTTTGCGCCTTTGAACCTCTGCACCTTTGAGCCTTTTCTTAGAACTTCGAAAGTGTTTCCAAAACATAAGTATGCATCACTTCTTTATAGTCTAAATGCGTTACAATACGAAGTTTATTATGCCCTAAAGAACTTATTAGGATATTTTTCTGTTTTAATTTCTCAATTAATAATTGATCGCTATACCCTTCCGCAAGCGAAAAAATTAAAATATTGGTTTCTACAGGTTCAATAGCAGAAATCCAAGGTTTTGTGCTTAGAATTTTAGCAATTTCTTTTGCTCTGCGGTGGTCTTCTGCCAATCTTTCGATATTGTGAGCTAAAGCATACAGTCCAGCTGCGGCTAAATAACCCACTTGGCGCATTCCTCCACCTAATATCTTTCTGATTCTCAACGCTCTGTGAATATCAGCTTTACTTCCAAGCAGTACCGAACCAATTGGAGCACCTAATCCTTTAGACAGACAAACCGAAATCGTATCGAAAATAGCTCCAAACTCTCTAGGATTCTGTCTCTTAGCTACTAACGCATTCCAAATTCTAGCGCCATCCAAATGGAACTTTAAATTATGAGCGTCACAAACTTTTTTTATTTCTCTTAAATCTTCTAATTCGTAGCAAGCTCCACCTCCTTTATTGGTTGTATTTTCTACACAAACCAAACTCGTAAGTGGACTATGATAAAATTCTGGATCGTTTATCGCCGCTTTTACTTGCGCAGCCGTTATCATTCCGCGGTTTCCATCTATTAAGCAGCAAGAAACACCGCTGTTAAAAGAAACTCCTCCTCCTTCATAATGATAAACGTGAGCATATTTATCAGCAATTAACTGTTCGCCTGGTTGCGTGTGCAGCTTAATTGCCGTCTGGTTTGCCATAGTTCCAGAAGGAAAAAAAAGCCCAGCTTCCATTCCAAAAAACTCTGCCGTTCTGTTTTCTAATTCAATCACCGTTGGGTCCTGTTTGTATACATCATCGCCGACATGAGCGTTAAACATATACTGAAGCATCTCATAAGTAGGCTTTGTTATGGTATCGCTGATTAAATTTATTTCCATATTCTAAAAACTATATCTTATTTTTGTATGCAAAATTACGTATTACAAATAGTTATTCTTAGCAAGTTTAATAAAATTTAACTCGCTCGTTTCTATAGACCAAATTAACGTAATAATTCTAAAAAACATATAAAAACCTATTAATTAATTTATGACAACAGCCGAACAAGTAAAAGGTATTGTGGAGCGCCTTGGTGCGTTGAGGAGGTATCTTTGACGTCGATGCCAAGCTAATCGAGATTGCCAACGAAGAAGAAAAAACTTTCGCTCCTGATTTTTGGAACAACCCAAAAGAAGCAGAAAACATTGTAAAAAACCTTCGAAACAAGAAAAAATGGATTGAAGATTATGATAAAGCTGTATCCTTAACAGAAGAATTACAGCTGGCGCATGATTTTTATAAAGAAGGTGAACTTTCTGTAGATGAATTAGACGAACAGTATGATGCCGCACAAGCTCACATTGAAAACATCGAATTCAAAAACATGCTTTCTGACGAAGGCGACAGTTTAAGCGCTGTAGTGCAAATTACTGCTGGAGCTGGAGGAACTGAAAGTTGCGACTGGGCAGGAATGCTGATGCGTATGTACATGATGTGGGGAGAAAGTTATGGCTACAAAATCAAAGAACTTAACTTTCAGGAAGGCGACGTTGCTGGAATTAAAACCGTAACTTTAGAATTCGAAGGAGATTATTCGTTCGGATATTTAAAAGGAGAAAATGGTGTTCACCGTTTGGTTCGCATTTCGCCATTTGACAGTAATGCAAAACGCCATACTTCTTTCGTATCGGTTTACGTTTATCCTTTAGTTGATGACAGTATCGAAATCGACATTAATCCTGCCGATATCGAAATCACAACTTCTCGTTCTAGTGGTGCGGGTGGACAAAACGTAAATAAAGTTGAAACTAAAGTTCAGTTAGTTCACAAACCAACTGGAATTCAGATTCAATGTTCTGAAACTCGTTCTCAACAAGACAATAGACAGCGTGCTATGCAAATGCTTCGGTCTCAATTGTATGAAATCGAATTAAAAAAACAGCAAGCGCAACGTGCCGACATTGAAGCTGGAAAAATGAAAATCGAATGGGGTTCGCAAATTCGTAATTACGTAATGCAGCCTTATAAATTAGTAAAAGACGTTCGTACAGGTTACGAAACCAGCGATGTTGATGGTGTAATGAACGGAAATATCGATCCTTTCCTTAAAGCCTATCTAATGATGATGGGACAGAAAGAAGAGGAATAGTATTCAGTCACAGCAACTTGAAACCTGAAACTTGAAAGAAAAAAACAAAACGTTATGATAAAATGGGCAGATGTAATTCATTTTACAAATAAAGGAAATCCAACTCCGGATAAAAGAGTGGAAAAAACGGAAGCAGAATGGAAACAAATTCTAACTCCAGAAGAATTTCAGGTAACACGTTTAAAAGGAACTGAAAGATCTTTTAGCTCAGAAATGTGCAGTTTATTTGAGCCAGGAATTTACGAATGTAAATGCTGTGGCACTTTATTATTTGATGCGAGCGAAAAATTCGAGTCTGGAACAGGATGGCCTTCTTTTACACAACCTGTGAAAGAAAATGCGGTTGGATATCATGCCGACAGATCGCACGGAATGATTCGCGTTGAGGTAACTTGCAATGTTTGCGATTCGCATTTGGGACATATTTTCCCTGATGGCCCTCCGCCAAGCGGATTACGTTATTGCATTAATGCACTTTCTTTGACTAAAGTAAAAGAATAGTTTTCTATTTCAATATCAAACAAAATCGGCTCATTTTTATGTAAAATGAGTCGATTTTTTATTTTAATATCTTCTAAATTTCAAAATATCCCGATTCGTTTTATTTCAATTGATTTTGTAAATTAGCCAACACTATTTTATAAAATCAACACTATATCATGGATTTAAACTTCAATAAAAACGAAGATCACAATAAATTACTTCTTTCAGAACTAAAACAGAAATTTGCTAAAGTAAAACTAGGTGGAGGCGAAAAAAGAATCAAAAAACTTCATGCTGAAGGCAAAATGACTGCTCGCGAAAGAATTGCTTATTTATTGGATGAAAATTCGAAAAGTATTGAAATTGGAGGTTTTGCTGGCGAAGGAATGTACCCAGAACACGGCGGATGCCCCTCGGGAGGTGTTGTGGTAAAAATTGGCTACATTAAAGGAAAACAATGTATAGTTGTGGCTAATGATGCAACGGTTAAAGCCGGAGCTTGGTTCCCAATTACAGGAAAGAAAAACCTTCGCGCGCAAGAAATTGCAATGGAAAACAGACTTCCAATTATCTACCTTGTAGACAGTGCAGGAGTTTATTTGCCAATGCAAGACGAAATTTTTCCAGACAAAGAGCATTTCGGACGCATTTTTAGAAATAACGCTCAAATGAGCAGCATGGGAATCACCCAAATTGCTGCCGTTATGGGAAGCTGTGTTGCTGGTGGCGCTTATCTTCCTATTATGAGCGATGAAGCTCTGATAGTCGACAAAACAGGAAGTATTTTCCTTGCGGGAAGCTATTTGGTGAAAGCTGCCATTGGCGAAACAATCGACAATGAAACTTTAGGTGGCGCGACAACACACTGCGAAATTTCGGGAGTAACCGATTATAAAGCTAAAGACGACAAAGATGCTTTAGATAAAATCAGAAATATAGTTGATAAAATTGGTGATTATGATAAAGCAGGCTTCAGCCGAATCAAAGCCGAAAAACCAGCTTTAGAACCAAATGATATTTACGGCATTCTTCCGAAAGCTAGAACCGAACAATACGATATGATGGAAATCATTAAGCGTTTGGTTGATAATTCAGAATTTGAAGCTTATAAAGAAGGTTACGGGCAATCTCTAATTACTGGTTACGCCAGAATTGATGGTTGGGCTGTCGGAATTATTGCTAACCAACGAAAAGTTGTTAAAACCAAAAAAGGCGAAATGCAGTTTGGAGGGGTAATTTATTCTGATAGTGCCGATAAAGCAACTCGTTTTATTGCCAATTGCAATCAGAAAAAAATTCCTTTGGTGTTTTTACAAGACGTTACCGGTTTTATGGTAGGTTCAAAATCGGAACATGGCGGCATTATTAAAGATGGTGCTAAAATGGTAAATGCGGTAAGTAATTCAGTAGTTCCTAAATTTACGGTTATCGTTGGAAATTCATACGGAGCTGGAAATTATGCCATGTGCGGTAAAGCTTATGATCCTCGTTTAATCTTCTCTTGGCCAAGTGCCGAACTTGCGGTAATGGGCGGAACTCAAGCCGCAAAAGTATTAGCGCAAATTGAAGCTTCTTCGCTTAAAGCAAAAGGAGAAAAAGTAGATGAAGCCAAGGAAACAGAGCTATTCAATAAAATAAAAGCACGTTATGACGAACAGACTTCTCCTTACTATGCTGCTTCAAGATTATGGACAGATGCTATTATCGATCCGTTAGAAACCCGCAATTGGATTTCGATGGGAATCGAAGCGGCAAACCACGCTCCTATTCAAAAACCATTTAATTTAGGAGTCATCCAAGTATAGCGATTCAAGAATTCTCAACGATACGTTAAATAAAAAGCAAAAAATTCATTTTAAAGGTGTTAAAAATAAATATCTAATTAAAAATTAGTAACTTAGTACATAATTTTTAATCACACAACATCATGGAAAATGTAAAAATTTTGAATAAATGGGCGAATTCGCACACTTATTTACCAGTTGATTTAGTACGTATTGTTTTGGGTGGATTTTTATTTATGAAAGGTGTCTCTTTCGTCACCAATATTCAATACCTGCATGATTTGATTTCCCCTATCGATAAGTATGGCGGAGGTATGTTTATGCTGCATTACATTGCTCCTGCCCACATGATTGGTGGTATAATGATTATTTTTGGACTCTTAACGAGATGGGCAATTGCAGCTCAATTACCAATTTTATTTGGTGCAGTACTCGTTAATTCCATGGGAAAAATGCATTCCGAAAGTTTAGCTTTAGCAGTTATCGTTTTATTGGTCTGCATATTCTTTTTATTCTACGGAAGCGGTAAACACTCAGCAGATTATTATTTTAAAATGCAACAATAACTTCTTAAGTCCTCATTTTACTGAGGACTTTTTTTTGAGTGTTAATTAATTCTATAAAATTTCTTTAATTGCGTTTTATGACTTAAATTCGCCGACATGAATTGGATTCGTAAAACCATTGTTTTCATTACGCTTTTGCTAGTAGGATTGTTTGCCAATCAGGCAGATCAGGCTTCTACGCGTATAATTGAAACAGAAAAATCGGATACCAACTTCTGCAAAGACATTCCCGATTCGTCGGCTTTTATCCAGCCACAGGGAAGTTATCAATTTGCGGCAAACCTCAAAACAAATCCTACAGGAGGAATTATTAAATGTTTTGATACGCTTTTACCGCTTATCCCACAGCATCAAACCGTTATCTCTACGATAGCATATACTAAAATCTTTACCACTCAAAGTAAAAAGGTTTTAGTCATACTCTATGCTTTCCATTTTTTCTGGTAAATAAATACTTGATTATTCTTTAGAAGATCTACTCTTCAAGCACTTACATAACCGTTTTCAAACCGAAAGCTGTTTTGCATATCATTTATTTATCTCATTAAAAAATATTATGGAAACTACTACCACAATAATGGGTATTGTGATTTTAATTATTGTCGCTATCCCTGTATATTTCTCTGCACGTTCATCTGCAGCAAGCAAATCGAGAATTTTAAACATCAAGAAAAGATTTAATCCAAATCATCCAGAAGAGTTTGATTTGACAGAATCAATTAACAATAAAACATTGACAATCGATCAAAAAAACAATAAGTTCATTTTAATGAACTTCAATCCAAATCAGCAAGAATCAATATTTGTCGATTTAAATACAATTGCTTCATGCAAATTAATTCCGACAACAGACGCTGGTTCTGACACAATTATCAAAATTGATTTCGAATTTCAAGAAAAAGAAACCTCTAAAAAAATATTAATTCCATTCTATGATTTTGATGATGACCGCATCAAACAGATAAGTGTCTATCAAGATCATCAGTTTGCGAAAAAATGGCTTAAAATCATCCAAGATTCTATATCACGTTAGTTATTTAATTCAGAAAAGAGGCTCAATTTTGAGTCTCTTTTTTTTTACAGCTTATATGATATTTGTCATTTTCCATCTTCTGCCGAAATTTTAACTTTGATATAAACTAAATCCGTCATTATGAAAATTTCTTTGACTCAAAAGTACAATGTCCCAGGTCCTAGATATACTAGCTATCCGACAGTTCCGTATTGGAATGAAGCTGACTTTACAGCAGAAAAATGGATCACAACTTTACAAAAATCATTCACAGAAAGTAATTCAAAGAACGGAATCAGTTTATACATTCACCTACCTTTCTGTGAGAGCATGTGTACGTTTTGCGGATGCAACAAACGTATTACCAAAAATCATTCGGTAGAAGAAAAATACATTCAGGCGGTTTTAAAAGAATGGAAAATGTACTGCGATTTACTTCCAGAAAAACCTGTAATTAAAGAAATACATCTAGGTGGAGGAACTCCAACATTTTTTTCAAAAGAAAATTTAGAAAGTCTTATTAATGGGATTTTTGATCACGCTGTAAAAGCAGAAAATCACGAATTCAGTTTTGAAGGACATCCAAACAATACAACTTACGAACAACTTAAGAAGCTATATGATTTAGGCTTTCGCAGAGTAAGCTTTGGCGTTCAGGATTACTCTGCAACGGTTCAAAAAGCGATTAATAGAATCCAGCCATTTCATAATGTTGCCAAAGTTACTTTTTGGGCTAAAGAAATTGGCTATACTTCTATTGGACATGATATTATTTTCGGACTTCCGTTTCAAACTATCGAAGATGTAATTGATACGGTCGAAAAAACAAATTCATTAAAACCAGACAGATTAGCCTTTTACAGCTATGCGCACGTACCTTGGATAAAAGGAAACGGACAACGTGGCTTTAATGAAGAGAACCTTCCAAAAGATGCAGAAAAAAGAAAACTGTATGAAATAGGAAAAAAACTCCTAATTCAAAACGGTTATCATGAAATTGGCATGGATCATTTTGCTTTAGCAGATGACAGTTTATACAAAGCTGCACATAACGGAAAACTGCATAGAAATTTTATGGGTTATAGCGCTTCTAAAACACAAGTTATGATTGGTCTTGGCGTTTCTTCTATAAGCGACAGCTGGTACAGTTTTGCGCAAAACACCAAAAATATTGACGAATATTATGGAATTTTAGAATCTGATAAACTTCCTGTTGTAAAAGGTCATATTTTGAACGATGAGGATCTTATCATTAGAAAGCACATCCTTAATCTAACATGCGAACTGGAAACTTCCTGGACTGCAGAATCGCTAAACTTCACTGAACTTCCAGAAGTTTTAATAGCTTTAAAAGAAATCGAAAACGATAATTTAATTGTTATCGAAAGTAATAAAATCAAAATTACAGAAGAAGGAAGACCATTTGTACGTAATATTTGTATGGCTTTTGATTTACATCTAAAAAGAAAGTCACCGGAAACAAATCTGTTTTCGATGACTGTATAAAATTTTTTAAATATATTTTTTAGTGGCAGTTTGGAGTCTGCTGTACAAATAAACTCATATTTGAAGGCGAGATATAAGGTATTCCTAAACCTAGTCCTCTCAGGATAAATAAAACTCCAATTATAACCGCTACATAAGGAATTGCTTTTTGAATTTTATTTCGAAATGGCAATTTCAACAATGTATTAACATAAACTACAACTGTCATAAGTGGTATTGTTCCGATTCCAAATAAAAGCATGTAAAGAATACCGTAACCCGCACTTTGCATGGCAATTGCTCCAAATAGGGCAACATAAACCATTCCGCAAGGCAAAAATCCATTTAGAAGACCAATTGTTAAAAGAGATTTGTAGCTCTTATTTTTAAACTGACTTCCAAGATTGGCTTTAACCTTTGAAATGAGTTTATAAACTGGTTTTGAAAAATTATATTGAGCAAATTTCTTTTCTGGTATCAAAACAACAATAATCATAATTACACCAATAATTATTGACATTTTCTGTTGTAACCCTGCTAAGAAAAAACCTCTTCCAAGTAAACCAAAAATTAAACCGATCGTAGCATAAGCTGTTAATCGGCCGAAATGATACGTCATGATTTGCGTTACTTTTTTGGCTTCATTTTGCCTTTCTACAGGTAGCATCATGGCAATGGGCCCGCACATTCCAACACAATGCAGACTACTGATTAAACCTAAAAAGAAAGCTGAAAATAACATGGCGTTTAGTTTACGTAAATAACTTCTTTAGTGAGATATTTTTTTCCCTCATATTGCCATTCCATATTTACATCCCAACGTCCTTTCAATAGTTTTTTCTGTGGAATAATAATTTCTGAATTCGTTAAAGCAATTTGAGTATTAAAATCGAATTTTTTGTTTGAAGGTCTATACAATTGAATATTTCCTTTCACTTTATCACTTTCAAATCCTGCAGGAAAAGTTACAGCTACACCATTTTCTGTGTATTTGATTGATGGCTTATGCTGTAAATCATGAGCATTTTGAATTCTTGCCATTTCTTCCTGAAAATGCGTGTCATGTTTGTAATATTCTTCAACAACCAAATCATTATCGTATTTAGAATTTGATTGCACTTCAAAAACAAAATATAAAATAAACGTCATAAACAATCCGAACGCAATGACGATTCCAGTTCCCCAATTAAATTTCATAATAGTATATTTTTAATTAAAACTTCGTGGTCCTAAGAAATTTGTTGTTGTAGTTTCTAAGAGTTGCGAACCATTATAAACTCCTATTTTTACTTTTGTTTTATCACTTTCCAATAAAACTTCATCAATTTCGATAAATAATGTTCCTTGAGAAATTCCTTCTTTGGCAACTTTAAAATGCCTTTTTCCCACATTTTTAATTTCTCCTTTTTGATCAATTAATTCGAAATGAATATCATTATACTCTTTCATGGTTTTGTTTACAATTTTATAAGTGTAAACGTTACTGATTTTTTCTCCATTATGCTGAAACAACTGACCAGGCAAACGTAAAACTACTGCCTGAACATCCGTTCTTAAAAACAACATTCCAACAAAAATACTCAACAAAATAAAAAGAACAGCTGAATAACCCTTCATTCTTGAGGTGAATTTGAAAGGCTCTTTTTTTGCAATTTCATCTTCAGAGGCGTAACGGATTAATCCTTTTGGTAATCCTACAGATTCCATAATATGATCACATTCGTCAATACAAGCAGTACAGTTAGTACATTCTAATTGAGTTCCATTTCGAATATCAATTCCCATTGGACAAACGTGTACGCATTGAAGACAATCGATACAATCTCCTTTTCCTGTTAATGCTCTATCCTCTTTTTTATTAAATTTTGCACGACCTTCTTCTTTTTCACCTCTAACAAAATCGTAAGCAACATTTATAGATTTATTATCTAATAGAACACCTTGCAATCTTCCGTACGGACAAGCAATAATACAAACCTGTTCACGAAACCATACAAAAACAAAATAGAAAACTCCGGTAAATATAAGTAGTGCTATAAAATTACTAGCCTGCGCAATTGGCCCCTCCTCAATCATTAAAAATAATTGGTCGCTTCCTACCAAATAAGCAAGAAAAACATTAGCAATAAGGAAAGAAATTACAAAGAAAATAGTCCACTTGGTGAGTCTCTTTCTAATTTTTTCTGCATTCCATTCTTGTTTTGCTAAGCGAGTTTGGGCTCCGCGATCGCCATCAATCCAATATTCTATTCGACGGAAAACCAATTCTAAGAAAATAGTCTGTGGACAAATCCATCCGCAAAAAATCCTTCCGAAAACAACGGTAAATAAGAGTATAAACACAACGCCGATTAGCATTGAAATTACGAAGAGATAAAAATCCTGTGGCCAAAAAGGGAATCCAAAAATATTAAAACGACGTTCGATAATATTGAACATCATAAATTGGTTTCCATTTATTTTGATAAACGGATTTATGAATAAAATTGCCAATAAAACGTAGCTAACAATTTTTCGGTAATCGTAAAATTTACCAGACGGTTTTTTAGGAAAAATAAATTTCCGTTTACCACCTTCATCTATTGTTCCAATGGTATTTCTAAAAGCTTCGTCTGGTAAATTTGACATGGTATTCTAATTATTTTTTAACTTCAGTGGTATCTTTTGTAGTTGCTGCAGAATCAGTTTTAGGAGCGCTATCGTCTACCCAAACCTCTCCTTCTGCTTCTTTTGGATCTTTAGGATTGCTTCCTTGCAAAGACAGAATATAACTTGCAACTTTTTGTATTTCTTTTGGCTTCAGCGTTCCCTTCCAAGCAATCATCCCTTTTCCGTCTCGACCTCCATTTGTAATGGTATGGAACAGATTTTTAATTCCTCCTCCTAAAATCCATTTATCATCTGTAAGGTTTGGTCCAATTTGTCCTCCTGCATCGGCACGGTGGCATGCAGCACAGTTTGTTGTAAAAATTTCTTTTCCTGCTGCTAAACTTGGTTCATCAGTCAATAAAACAACTGTTTTTTCGTCCATCAAATCTGGAGCAGTTTTCATGTACTCTTCAACATCAATTTTTGCTTGAGCCATTTCTTTTTTCAACTCCATTTCTTGGTCATCGGCACCTAAAACATCATAACGAACTACATAAATTACTCCGAAAATGATACAGATGTAGAATAAATACACCCACCAAGGCGGTAAATTATTATCCAGCTCTTTGATTCCGTCATAATCATGATCCATCAATAAGTCGGCTTCTTTTTCAATTGGCTCAGTTTTAGTCAATTTGTGCATTAGATTTTTAAACCACGTGCTTTCTTTAAAACTTAAACTTTCTTCAAGTTCTCTTTGTGCTTTTTCTTCTGGTGATAATAATTGATACATCACTCGATTTACAGCGCTAAGCGTAATTTCGATTGCAATCAGAATAAACAAAAAGACAAATAAAAAGAGCGAAACCATAGGGAATTTTATAAAAGCGGGCTTATCGCCTGAGTCTATAAAATACTCCATCAAAGCAAATACGATGAAGAAAATCAACGGTACTCTAACATATACTGGGAAAAACTTTTTCATTTTTAACTATCTTTTGTGATTACACTAAGTCCTTCATCTAAAGGTATATTACTCATTTCTTGAATTTTTTCTTTTCTATAAGAAAATACCCAAATACCTAATCCTACAAAGAATAGGAAGAAAATCAAGAGGGAAATAATCGGGTAAATTTCTATACCCGATATTGTTTCCATATTGTGTTTTATTTGTTCAAACATAATGCTGTTATTTAGTTTCTTTTACTTTAATATCAGTACCAAGTCTTTGAATATAAGCGATCAGTGCCACGATTTCTCTTTCGTTCATCGGAATGAATTTCTCGCCTTTTGCTGCAGCTTTTTTGCGGCTGTCTTCGTAACTTTTTACGAAATCAGGATCGCTTTCTAAGCTTTTTTCTATCTTAACTGCCTGCTCTCTTAAAGTTCTTTGTGCATTGGCAACATCTTCTGGAGAATATGGCACGCCTAATGAAATCATTGCTTGCATTTTCTTTTGAGTCAATGAAATGTCCATTGGTTTATTATCAAACAACCATTTGTAACCTGGCATAATTGATCCAGCAGATGTACTTTGCGGATTCCACATGTGGTTAAAGTGCCAGTTGTCATTGTACTTACCACCTACTCTTAATAAATCTGGACCCGTACGTTTTGATCCCCATAAGAATGGATGGTCGTAAACAAACTCTCCAGCTTTAGACTGCACTCCGTAACGTTCTACTTCACTTCTGAATGGACGAACTGACTGAGAGTGACATCCAACACAACCTTCTCTAATGTATAAATCACGTCCTTCAAGTTCTAACGGAGTATATGGTTTTACACTTGAAATAGTTGGAATATTTGATTTCACCATTATCGTTGGCACAATCTGAATAATACCTCCAATTAAAATTGCAATAGTTGCTAGAATAGTTAACTGAATTGGTTTTCTTTCTAACCATGAATGGAATTTCTCTCCACTTAATCTACTGCTTTTTATTGTTTGCAAAGCTGGAGCTTGAGCCAATTCATCTTCAATTGTATTACCAGCTTTTACAGTCATAATAATATTGTAAACCAATGTCAGCATACCTATTAAGTACAACGTACCTCCAATAGCTCTCATCCAGTACATTGGCATAATAGCCGTTACTGTTTCAAGGAAGTTTCCATAAGTTAAAGTTCCGTCTGGATTAAATTGTTTCCACATAGAAGCTTGTTGAAAACCAGCCACATATAAAGGAATTGTATATACAATAATACCTAAAGTACCAATCCAGAAATGGAAGTTTGCTAATTTCTTAGAGAACAACTCTGATTTTGTCATTCGTGGAATTAACCAATAGATAATAGCAAATGACATGAAACCATTCCAAGCTAAAGCTCCTACGTGTACGTGTGCTACGATCCAGTCTGTATAGTGCGCAATAGCATTTACATTTTTTAAAGATAACATAGGGCCTTCAAAAGTTGCCATACCGTAACCCGTAATCGCTACTACAAAGAATTTTAAAACTGGTTCTTCACGAACTTTATCCCAAGCTCCTCTTAATGTAAGAAGACCATTGATCATACCTCCCCAAGATGGAGCAATTAACATTACTGAGAATGCAACCCCTAAATTCTGTGCCCAGTTTGGCAATGCAGAATACAATAAGTGGTGTGGTCCCGCCCAGATATAAATAAAGATTAAAGACCAAAAGTGAATAATAGATAATCTGTATGAGTAAACTGGTCTGTTTGCAATTTTTGGAACAAAATAATACATTAATCCTAAGAACGGAGTTGTCAAGAAGAATGCTACAGCATTATGTCCGTACCACCATTGTACAAGCGCATCTTGGACACCAGCGTAAACAGAGTAACTTTTTAAACCTGAAACCGGAATTTCGATGTTGTTAAAGATATGCAATACTGCTACTGTTACAAATGTTGCTAAGTAAAACCAGATCGCTACATATAGGTGACGCTCTCTACGACGCAGCATGGTACCAATCATATTGATTCCCATTACAACCCAAATTAAAGCGATTGCGATGTCAATTGGCCACTCTAGCTCTGCATATTCTTTAGAAGAAGTATAACCTAACGGAAGTGTAATTGCGGCTGCTACAATAATTAACTGCCATCCCCAGAAATGAAGGTTACTTAGAAAATCACTAAACATTCTGGCTTTTAGCAATCTTTGTAGCGAGTAGTACATACCGGCAAAAAAGGCATTACCCACAAAGGCAAAAATAACTGCATTGGTGTGTAATGGTCTTAAACGGCCGTAACTAAGCCACGAAATCCCATCTGTCATGTTGGGAAAAAGGTACATTACCGCAAGGGTAAGTCCCACTAACATACCCACAACCCCAAAGAGTATTGTGGCGTAAATGAATTTTTTTACAATTTTGTTGTCGTAATAAAACTGTTCCATTTCCATAATTATACTTGTTTTTCTTCGATTGGTGAATTATTATTTTGGGAATTAACTTTGGTTTCGTCATCAAAAAGAATTCTGACTGAAGGGGTATAATCATCATCATACTGTCCAGATTTGACAGCCGCGATAAAGGCAATAAAGAAACAGATTGCCACAAAAATACTTACTGAAATTAATAGATAAATAACACTCATACCTTAGATTTATATTAACAAAATTACTTCGTTAAAGGCGCATAAAATATGATAATTATCATGAACAAAAAGATAGTTAAATTTATAAAAAATACCTTATAAAACCATCGCTTTGAACAATTTATAATTATTCTAAATTCTTACTGCTGAAATAGTTAGACATAAAAGTTACAAAACTTACAATAGTAATTGTACTCAACGGCATGATGATCGCAGCAACCAATGGAAGAAGGTTTCCTGTAACTGCAAATGCAAGCCCTACAACGTTGTAAAGTAATGAAAGTGTAAAACTCATTTTAATGATAGAAATCGCTTTATGCGAAAGCTTTAAAAAGTAGTTTAGACGTGAAAACTCAGACGCATCAAGAATCGCATCGCACGCAGGTGAAAAGACATTCACATTCTCTGAAATTGAAATCCCGACGTTGCTTTGTGCCAGCGCTCCAGCATCATTCAGTCCGTCGCCGACCATCATTACATTTTGTCCTTTTTCCTGAAGTTTCTTTATGTATTCGAGTTTTTGCTCTGGTTTCTGATTGAATATCAATTCGGTGCCGTTTGGCAGAATAGCCTCTAGATTTGCTCTTTCACCATCATTATCTCCTGAAAGCACTTTAATCTGATACTCTTTGCTGAGCTTGACAAAAAGCTTTTCGAGCCCCTCTCGATATTGATTTTGGAAAGTAAACTTTCCGAAATAAATTCCTCCTATTTTAATATGCAAAGCTGTCTTCTCAATTTCTGAACCATCTGCGACTATATTATCTACAAATTGTCCTGAACCAATCTTAATTTCTTTTCCATCAATAGCCACCAAAATTCCCTTTCCTGTAATTTCTTGAAAATCATCTACAGTAATACGTCTGGCTTCTGGCAGAAAATCATACAACATTCGGCTTAATGGATGATTAGATCCTCGTAACACATTTTTAATCAACACAATATCTGAATCTGAAATAGGATTTCCTTCATATATTATATTCGATTTCTTATTAGTTGTAATTGTTCCTGTTTTATCAAAAACAATCGTATCAACTTTTGCAAGTTGTTCTATTACGATGGCATTTTTTAGATAAAATTTCTTTTTGCCTAAAATTCTCAGTATGTTTCCAAAAGTAAACGGAGCCGTAAGCGCCAACGCACAAGGACAAGCTACAATTAATACGGCTGTAAAAACGTTAAAAGCAATATTGGCGTCAATAAAAATCCAATATCCAAAACCGGCAAATGCAATTAGCAATAAAATAGGGGTAAAATATCGGCTTATTGCATCTGTTATGGTTTTGTGTTTCTGATCTACTTTTTTCTGAAAAATTTCATTACTCCATAACTGAGTCAGATAACTTTGTGAAACAGAATGCAATACTTCCATTTCGATTACTTTTCCAATCTGCTTTCCTCCTGCAAATACTTTATCTCCAGATTTCTTCGTAATCGGCACTGCCTCACCTGTTACGAAGCTATAATCTATTTCTGCACTTTCGCTAATTAAAATTCCATCAACAGGAATAAGTTCTTGATTTCGAATAAGCAATCGGTCACCTTTTATAACATCATAAATAGCGACATTATCCTCAGAAGCATCTTTATTAATTTTAGTAACAGCAATTGGGAAATACGATTTAAAATCTCTTTCGAAACTTAAAAAACTATAGGTTTTGATTTGAAACATTTTTCCAAGAAGCATAAAAAATACTAAACTTCCCAAACTGTCAAAAAATCCAGGACCGTGATCCATCAGCATATCATAAGTACTGCGAATAAACATCACGATAATTCCCAAAGCGATTGGAATATCAATATTTAACATTCTAGTTCTAATACTATGATAAGCTGAAATATAGTAACCACTTGCAGAATACAAGAAACTTGGTAACGCTAAAAGAAAAATCAATAATCTGAAAAACGGTTTGTAGCTATCCAACCAAAATTCTTTCATCTCGAAATATTCTGGAAATGAAAGCAGCATAATATTTCCGAAGCAAAAAAATGCAACACCTAGTTTATAGGTTAGACTTCGATCAACTTTTGCCTTTTCTGTTCCGTAATTTTCTAAACTAATGTAAGGTTCATATCCTATTGAACTTAAGAGATAAGCAATATCTTTTAAAGAAACTACATCTGAATTAAAGGTAATTCTAACTTTCTTTTCATGGAAATTAACCTGAGAAATGCTAATTCCAGGCTGAAGACGATTTAAATTTTCTAAAATCCAAATGCAAGAACTGCAGTGAATATGTGGAATATTCAGTGAAACAATTGATGTGTTTCCTTCCTGAAACTCTAAAACCTTTGCAAGAATGGTTTCATTTTCTAAAAAATCATATTTTCCTTTGATGTCTTGCGGAGTGGCACCTGGAGACTTTTCAAAATCATAATAAGATGTCAGATCATTGATGCTGAAAATTTCGTAAACTGTTTTACAGCCAGTGCAACAAAACTTTTTATCATCAAAATCAATTTCTTCATTTTGTTCAATAGTTAAACCACAATGAAAACAACTTTGCTCCCTCATAAACTTGTTTTTATATGTCGCAAATTTCCAATTAAAGCACAATTATTAAGATGATAATTGTCATGTTATATTGAAATTGAATTCTAATTTAATAAAATAAAACAGTCCGAATTAAGGTCAATTCTAATTTATAATAATTTTACGATATAATAATGGCTAAAACCCTTAAATATCCTTATTTTTGCAGCAAACAAATTATTGTCATGAATAAATGTGATCAATGCATTGTACGCCAGCTAAGCTCATTAAAAGCCCTTAACAAAGACGAAGTTATTAAACTAGCCAGCAGCAAAACCTCTTATAAGATAAAAAAAGGTGAAGCCATTTTTGAAGAAGGCGAAGTAACCAATGGTGTTTTTTGTATAAAAGATGGTGTTGGTAAACTTTCAAAATTGAGTGCGAACGGAAAAGACCAAATTGTAAAATTGGTTAAATCTGGCGAACTTCTTGGACAGCGCTCTATGATTAGCAACGAGCCGGCAAACTTAACTGCAAAAGCGATTGCCGACATGGAGGTTTGTTTTATTCCTAAAACAGAAATCATTAATTTCTTCAATAATAACAATCAGTTTTCTTTAAATCTAATGCAATCTGTATGCGAAGATTTAAAAGAATCTGAAAACGAAAAAATTGCCTTAGTTCAAAAAACCGTTAAACAGAGACTTGCCGAAACATTATTGCATCTGCATGACGAATTTGGCGAAGACACTGATAAAACGCTTCGAGTGCAATTGACAAGAGAAGAACTTGCTGGTATTATTGGTACGGCAACAGAAAGCTGTATTCGTTTATTATCTGATTTTAATAAATTGGGTTTAATCGAATTAGTTGGTAAAAAAATTATGCTTAAAGACGTTCGAGCTTTAAAAAAATTAGCCGACAACTAAAGTTTTTTAGCTTCATTCCAAAAAACATCCATTTCTGTAAGCGTCATATCCATTAATGGTTTTCCTAATTCGTTTGCTTTACTTTCTAAATACTGAAAACGTTTAATGAACTTTTTATTAGTTCTTTCTAAAGCATCTTCTGGGTTTACATTTAAGAATCTTGCATAGTTAATCATAGAAAACAAAACGTCGCCAAACTCGTCTTCAATTTTATCTTGATTTCCAGTTTTTACTTCGTCTTGCAATTCTTGCAGTTCTTCTTGTACTTTATCCCAAACCTGATGAGGTTCTTCCCAATCAAAGCCCACACCTTTTACTTTATCTTGAATTCTGCTTGCTTTAACCAATGCAGGAAGACTTCTCGGCACGCCTTCTAAAACGGATTTCTTGCCTTCTTTAAGCTTAAGTTTTTCCCAGTTTTGTTTGACTTCTTCTTCATTCTCAACTTTTACATCTCCATAAATATGCGGATGACGGTGAATTAGTTTTTCGCAGATTTCATTACAAACATCAGCAATATCAAAATCATTAGTTTCACTGCCTATTTTAGCGTAAAAGACAATATGAAGCAGTAAATCACCCAATTCCTTTTTGACTTCATTTAAATCGTTGTCCAAAATAGCATCGCCCAACTCATACGTTTCTTCGATTGTTAAATGTCTTAATGTCTGAAGGGTTTGTTTTTTATCCCACGGACATTGCTCACGAAGTTCATCCATGATATTCAATAATCTCTCAAATGCTTTTAACTGGTTCTCTCTGCTCATTTTGAAGTTTTCTTTTGATTTAAACTCGATTTTGTAAAATTAAAAAATCCTGTCAAGAAAACATCTTAACAGGATTATTTTATGATTAAAGAAAAACTACTATTCTTCTTTTTTAGCTTTTGCTTTTTTTGCTGCTGGAGCTTTTTTTGGTTTTTCTTCAGCAACTGGAGCTTCTTCTTTTGGTTCTTCAGCTGCAGGAGCTAAATCTGTAACTAAACCTTTTGCTTGAAGCGTGTTGTACCAGCTTAATACTTTTTTGATATCTGATGGATAAACTCTTTCTTCGTCATAATCTGGAAGAATTTGTTTGAAATAAGCAGACAAAGTAGCATTATCTTCTTTGTGAGAAATGGCTTGTCCTTTATTTTCTTTAACGGCAATCTGCTGCATTACTTCAGTTAACGGTTTTTCACCTTCATAAGTATAAATCGAAATTTCAGACAATAAACTTACATTGCTTTTTAGATTTACAGTAATCTTCTTCCCATCAATTAATGATTCCGCCACAAAACCTGTACGAGTTTGTACTTTTAATTCGTATAAACCTGGTTTTCCTGAAATGGCTAAAATTTTCGTTAAATTCATTTTTATTAAAATTAGTATTAAGAATTTGATTTATTTTTTGTTTCTAATTTTCTAGAAAACTTATCTTGCTTTTTTTGCTGCAAAAAATTTCATTCTATATTCCTGAGACGTTTTTCCTTCCGTAATATTTTTTAATTTCTTTTGGATTAAGCGTTTCTTTAGAGATGAGATTTTATCTGTAAACAAGATTCCTTCAATGTGGTCGTATTCGTGCTGAATAACCCTAGCGATTAATCCGTCAAATACTTCCGTTTTCATAACGAAATCTTCTTCACAATATTCGATTGTAACAGTTGGTTTTCTGTAAACGTCTTCACGCACATCAGGAATACTCAAACAACCTTCATTAAACCCCCACTCTTCTCCTTCTTCTTTAACGATTTTAGCATTGATAAAAGTCTTCTTGAAACCTTTCAAATCTTTTTGTTCCTCTGAAGGAAGATCTTCATCATCACTAAAAGGCGTCGTATCTATAACAAACAAACGAATTGGAAGCCCAACTTGCGGTGCTGCAAGTCCAACTCCGTACGCATTATACATAGTCTCGTACATATTTGCGATCGTTTCTTTTAGGTTTGGATATTCTGGCGTAATATCCTGTCCCACTTTTCTTAAAACAGGATCACCGTATCCTACAATTGGTAAAATCATTTGTTTTTATTTATGTTTTTATGTGCTGCAAAAACAGAATTAAAGTTCTGACATTTCAGCTGGCAAAAATAGTAAAAAATAGTCAATGAATAATTCTAATACTATATTATATCATATTTTTTACAAGCTATCAAAAATCTCATCCATTATTATGCCAAAATCACTCGTACAATTCTTACCTTTGCTAGTAAACCTGCCTTTATGATTGATAAGATTACGAAATTTACAAACAGTACTTCCTTTCTCAATGCGTCTAAAGTAACCATTGCTTCAGTTGTTCCTGTTTTAGTTCTAAATTTTCTAGGTCATTTTGAAATTGGCTTTACTATTGCACTTGGCGCTTTTTACACCTATCCCAGCGACATTCCAAGTTCTCTCAGCCATAAAATAAAAGGACTAATTGCAGCTTCTTTTATTGTTTCTGGAGTCAATCTATTGGTCAATCTTGTCTATCCTTACCCTTTTCTGTTTTATATATTTTTAGGTTTTCTGCTGTTTTTATGCTCTATGATTTCGGTTTACGGACAGCGTGCAACCTTGATTTCTTTCTCTGCTTTGCTATCCATTTCATTATCTTTTGGACATTTGCATGAGGGCTGGGCAGCTTTTGAATATTCGGGCTTTATTTTTATTGGAGGAATTCTCTATTTAATCGTTTCTCTTGCATTTCATTTTATACAACCTTATAAATATATAGAACTGCAAATAGCTGAAGGAATAAAACTCACTGCCAAATATCTAAAATTAAGAGGCGATTTATGGAGTCCTGAAGCCAACAGACAGGCGATTATCAAAAAACAATTGGCTGTGCAGGTAGAATTAAATCTTATTCATGAAGATTTAAGAAAAATGCTGATCGGAAATCAGAATGCGTCTGGAATTACAAGCCAGAATAGAAAAATGCTTTTGGTTTTTATCACTTTGGTCGAAATTCAAGAATTAGCGCTTTACACTTCTTTTGACCATAGTAAACTTCATCAGAAATTTGCTAAACATCCTGACGTTTTAAGAACATATCAAAATGTGGCCTACAAACTGGCATCCACTTTAAAGAAACTTTCAAAAAATGTTAGCCATATTAGCGTTTATGTAGATAAACATAATCTAAAAAATGAGTTAGACGCATTAGAGTTTGCTATTTTTGACTACGAAAAAACATTAGGAAAAGAAGAAGCTGCAGAGGGTGTTTTGATGTTAACCAATATGCTGAAATATGCTAAGAATCAGGTTGGAAAAATTAAAACCATTCAGCGAGCTCTTTCTCTAGCCATGCAGTCTTATAAATTAAAAGATAAAGACAAAGAGCTTGAAAAATTCCTTACGCCACAATATTATCCTCTTCGAACTTTAATTGAAAATTTAAGTTATTCTTCATCTATTTTCAGACATTCGATAAGATTAACCATTACCATTTTGATTGGCTTTTTCCTCGGACAAGTTCTGCCTTTTCAAAACGTATATTGGATTCTGCTTACAATCGTTGTAATAATGCGTCCTGGCTACGGCTTAACCAAAGAACGATCTTACAATAGAATATTCGGAACTGTTTTGGGAGGAATTCTAGCTTTCGGAATTGTATCGGTAATTCAGAACCATGTTGCATTGAGCATCTTCTCTATTATATGTATGCTTTTAGGAATTTCGTTTACCCAAATCAATTATAAGATAAGCGCAACATTTGTGACGATGTATGTGGTATTTATCTACGGCATTCTAACACCAGATATAAATGAAGTAATTCAATACAGAATATTAGATTCACTTGCCGGAGCTATTTTGGCCTTCATTGCTAATCAGTTTTTATGGCCTGCATGGGAGTTCATCAACACGCCAATTCATATAGAAAATACGATTCGAGCCAATCGAAATTATCTCAAAGAAATTGCCGATTTTTACAATAAAAAAGGAGAAGTTCCTACTTCATACCGTTTGGCACGTAAAAATGCTTTTGTTGAAATAGGAAATTTAATGACTTCTTTTCAGAGAATGATGCAAGAACCTAAATCGAAGCAGAAAACAATGCCTTTAGTCAATAAATTAGTGGTTTTAAATCACTCCTTATTATCTGCCTTGGCATCTTTGTCAACTTATATTCAGTCACACCAAACCACTTCCGCATCGGATTCTTTCAATTATATAATCAAAACTATTTTAGCCAATCTGGATCATTCTATTTCTGTCTTAAGAAATGAAGTTATTATAAAAGACACATTTTTTGAAAAAGAAGATGTGACTTTACAGTTTGAAGAATTAAAACGAAAACATTTTACGCGTTTAGCCGAAGATGACGATTTGGATAAAGAAACGCGTCAGGCAAAAATGCAGGAAGCCCAAATGGTAATTGAGCAATTGATCTGGATGAGCAATCTAGCTGAGAAAATTCTAAAAAACACAACTGACCTAAAAGCAACAAATCCAGATTAATTCATCTGGATTTGTTTTTATATTCAAATAAGTAAAAGCTTAATTTAATTTTAAAACTTCTGCTGTTTGCTTTCTTAGCTCTTCTAAAAGTTCTGGCTTATCATTTAAAGTCTGTCCGTACGAAGGAATCATTGTCTTTAATTTTGCTTGCCATTCTGGTGTTTTAATCTGATTTGTAAAACATCTGCTCACCAAATCAACCATAATCGCCACTGCTGTAGAAGCACCAGGTGAAGCACCTAATAAAACCGCTAAAGTTCCGTCATGCGTATTGATTACTTCAGTACCAAATTCTAAAACTCCACCTTCTTTTTCATCTTTCTTAATAACCTGAACACGCTGCCCTGCTTTTTCTAATTTCCAGTCTTTTGAACGCGCTGTTGGAAGATATTCGCGTAAAGCTTTCATTCTATCTTTTGGAGACTGACGCACTTGCTCGATCAAATATTTCGTTAAAGGAATATTATGGTATCCAGCAGCCAACATCGGAATCAAATTGTTACGTTTAATTGAAAGTGGCAAATCTAAATAAGAACCATTTTTCAAGAAACGAGTTGAAAACCCTGCAAAGGGACCAAAAAGAAGCGCTTTCTCTCCGTCGATTACACGAGTATCAATATGAGGAACAGACATTGGAGGAGCTCCAACACTTGCTTTTCCGTAAACTTTTGCTTGGTGTTTAGCAATTACTTCAGGATTTGTACATTTCAGCCATTGTCCGCTTACCGGAAAACCTCCGTAACCATTTCCTTCTGGTACATTTGCTTTTTCCAATAAAGGAAGAGAACCACCTCCTGCGCCGATAAACACAAATTTAGTATAAGCTTTACGAGTATTTCCTGTAGACAAATCTTTAATCTTAATTCTCCAAGATTTATCTTCACGCTGTCTTAGTTTTTTAACTTCGTGATTAAAGAATAAAGAAACACCGTCTAATTTTTCTAAGTAATTAAACATGCTTCTAGTTAAAGCACCAAAATTTACATCGGTACCAATTTCCATATGTGTCGCAGCTAATTTTTCATCAGCATTTCTGCCTTCCATTACCAACGGCATCCATTTTTTAAGCTGTTCAAAATCGGTACTGAAAGTCATATCAGCGAAAATCGGATTGCTTTGAAGCGCCTTAAATCGTTTTTTTAAATAATCTACATTTTTATCTCCCCACACAAAACTCATATGAGGTACGCTTTTAATAAAATTATCCGGAGACGGCACTTTGTTTTGCTGTACTAAGTAAGACCAAAACTGACGAGAAATCTCAAATGATTCTGCAATGCTTATTGCTTTTTTAGGATCTATGCTTCCGTCTGCCTTTTCTGGAGTATAATTCAATTCACAAAAAGCAGAGTGTCCAGTTCCTGCATTGTTCCAAGCATCAGAACTTTCAGCAGCGGCAACATCTAATCTTTCGTAAATTTCAATTTTAATATCTGGTTGTAATTCTTTCAAAATTACTCCAAGAGTGGCACTCATTATTCCAGCGCCAATGAGTACTACATCACTATTTGAACGTATGGTTTCGTCAGGCATAACAGTATTTTTATTTAAAGTGCAAAGGTACTTTTTTAATTGCAAAAAAAAACTAATTTTTACATGATAAAAGTTAGGATTTTCTAAAAACCATTAAATTATAAATAAAAAATACGACGAAGAGCGTTATTTTTTTGCGGAAAGATAATCTTGAAGCAGGATTGTAGCTGAAATTTCGTCTATTAATCCTTTGTTCTGACGCTGCTTTTTATTTAAACCACTGTCGATCATGGTTTGAAATGCCATTTTTGAAGTAAAACGTTCATCAACCCGTATCACTTTCATGCCTGGAAAAACATTCGAAAAATGAGTTACAAAACCATTAATTACAGAGGCACTTTCTGATGGCATACCGTTCATTTGTTTTGGTTCGCCTATTAAAACTGCCTCGACTTTTTCTTCAGCAAAATAACCTTTCAAAAAGTCAATCAATGTATGTGTCGGAATTGTTGTTAGACCAGAAGCAATAATTTGCATTTCGTCTGTAACTGCAATTCCAGTACGTTTTTGTCCGTAATCTATTGAGAGAATTCTTGGCATGGTTTATTTTTTCTGCAAATTTACTTCAAAATACCATTGAATACTTTACTTCGTTTAAAAAATCTATTGAAGCTGCATAAAAAATCCGCCTCAAAAAAATTTCAAGACGGATTTTTATCCAAATATTCAAACCTAAAAAATAACTCAATTTATCTACCGAACAATCGGCTAAAGAAACCTCTATGCTCTTCCTCTTCTCCTGCCTCTTCTTCTTCTGAATAGTTGGCGAACTTAGATTGCGATTTTTCATGTTCGTAAATCAACTCCCTTATATATTCAACGTAAGTTCTTTTCTTCTCTTCTAAGAAACCGATTAAATATTTTTCGCTAAACTCAACTCCGCTTGCGGCTTCAATCTGCAATAACTTTTTATAAAGAGGTTCAATATGCATTGCAATTACCTCTTGTGGCACAGCTTGTCTTCTTCCGAAATAATTGACAATAACGTCGTTTTCGTCGCGAGCAATTTCAAAATCTGTGATTACCCAATAATACCTTCCAGACTTTGCAAGATTTTTTACAATAGCATGGAAGTTTTTCCCGTTTTTAAGATTTTCCCAAAGCACTTTAAAAATTACTTTTGGCATGTCTGGGTGACGTATAATATTATGAGGCTGGCCCATTAATTCATAGTCTTCGTAACCACAAACGTCCACAAACACTTCGTTTGCATATTCTATAATGCCATAAGCATTTGTTTTACTCATAATAACCTGAGTTTTATCCCAGCTTACTTCTTTATCTATAATTACTCTATTTTGAAGGTGATTTTCTTGATTCATATTTTACTGCTTATATGATTATTTATGGAATGGAATGTTGATCAACACTGCGAAATTAGAGTGAAGAAAAACGAGAAAGCCTGACTTTTGTCATATTTTGACATAAAAAAAACTTTTAGAGATAATCAAAATGCAACTAAAACAAATAAGAAACAAAAAGTTAAATTTGTAACATTTTCAAGCTATTTTGCTTTTTTGCATTTCTACAAATACGTTATCTTTGCCAAAAAATTAAACGTATGAATTCTTTACAGACTATAATTGAACAAGCTTGGGAAAACAGAGCTTTATTGCAAGAAACTACAACTACTGACGCCATTAGAGAAGTAATCGAATTAGTAGACGCAGGTAAATTACGTGTCGCTGAACCAGTTGGTGACAAATGGCAAGTTAACGAATGGGTTAAAAAAGCGGTTGTAATGTATTTCCCAATTCAAAAAATGGAAACATGGGAATCTGGTATTTTTGAATACCACGACAAAATGTTGCTAAAAAGAAATTATGCTGAAAAAGGAATCCGTGTGGTACCAAATGCTGTTGCTCGTTACGGTGCTTATATTTCAAGCGGTGTAATTTTAATGCCAAGTTATGTTAATATTGGAGCTTATGTAGACGAAGGAACAATGGTAGATACTTGGGCAACTGTAGGAAGCTGTGCTCAAATTGGTAAAAACGTACACTTAAGTGGTGGTGTTGGTATTGGTGGCGTTCTTGAGCCATTGCAAGCTGCACCAGTAATCATCGAAGATGGTGCTTTTATCGGTTCTCGTTGCATCGTTGTTGAAGGTGTTCACGTTGGTAAAGAAGCGGTTCTTGGAGCTAACGTATGTTTGACAGCATCTACAAAAATTATCGATGTTACAGGTGATGAACCAGTTGAAATGAAAGGGTATGTGCCAGCTCGTTCTGTAGTTATACCAGGAAGCTACACTAAGAAATTTGCTGCTGGAGAATACCAAGTTCCTTGCGCATTAATCATTGGAACTCGTAAACCATCTACAGATTTAAAAACTTCTTTAAACAACGCACTTCGTGAGTACGATGTAGCTGTATAGGTTTTAAAAATCAATCATAAAAAAAATTCCAAACTCCAATTCTTACAATTGGGATTTGGAATTTTTTATTTGAAGTTTATTTTTATCTATTCTTTTTTTGAAGCTTTATAAGCTTAGCATATTTCATATAAGAGAAAAATGCCTGAATCATGGCGATTGTCAATCCGTCAAGGCCATTGAAAATTCCTTTTTTAAAGAAATAACAACGAATAAAAGCAACAGTTCCGTTAAGAACGGGTTTAAAAGCATTTATTCTTTTTCCTTGATCATATAATTGCTGGGCATGCCATCCAGAATACTGATTTTTCTTAGCAATAATCTGATCGAAAGAATCCCATCCGTAATGTAAAATGTGTACTGCAACTTTTTTCTCTTTTTGCGCCACAATTTTCTGATGCACTTTAGAGCCTGAAGGGTGAGCCGTTTGTTTATTGAAAAAACGAACTTTATGATCGGGATACCATCCTGAAAAATCAATTAATTTATCTGCTAAAAAATTTTTCACTCTAAAACTCATAGCATCGTAGTTTCCTTCTAGGTATTTTTTCTGTAGAATAAACTCCTCAGCATCTTTATCCAGAAATTCATCTGCGTCAAGATTTAAAATCCAATCATTTTTACAAAAAGGCAATCCATGCGTACGCTGCGGACCATCCCCTAAAAATGCTTGCTGAACAACCTGTGCTCCTTTTTCTTTAGCTATTTCTACTGTACGATCTTTACTGAAAGAGTCTACAATAATAACTTCATCACAAACTTTAAATAAGGCATCAATACATTTTCCAATGTTTTTCTCTTCATTGAAAGTAATAACCAAACCGCTAATTCCCATTATAAATTTTAATTTGTTGAGCACAAAAATATAACTTTTTAATTTAGTTTAATCTTATTACGACCTTGACTTGTACACTTCATAAAATAGTTTGTATTTTAGCTTTCAAATTGAATAAAAAAACCAGATGAAAATATTAGTCATTCAGCAAAAAAGGATCGGAGACGTTTTAACCAGTACAATTATTTGCAACAACCTAAAAAGCAAGTTTCCTGACGCTACAATTGACTATATGTGCTATCCTAATTCGATTGATGTTCTTTTAGAAAATCCGAATATTGACAACATTATTCCGGTAACTAATAAAATTCGAAAATCGACTCTTGGGTTTGTTAAGTTCATTTTTGAAATTCGCAGAAAAAAATATGACGCTGTTATAGATGTGTACAGTAAATTAGGAACCAACTTAATTACGTTTTTTTCTGGAGCAAAATATAAAGTTTCGTACCACAAATGGTATTCTAATATTTTTTACAATTACAGTTACGAACGTTTTGATGCCATAAAATCAGAATATGGTTTGGCAATTGAAAATAGATTGCTGCTTCTTAAACCTTTTTTCTCTGAAAAAATCACCAATGTAAAGCCTAAAATCTTTTTGAAAGACTCTGAAATTGCAGAAGCCAAAAGCATTTTAAAAAGCTATGCTATTGACCCTGAAAAACCGCTTATTATGTTTGGAATTTTAGGAAGCGAGCATTACAAAACCTATCCGTTGGATGGAATGGCGAAAATTATCGATTTTACTGTAGCGAAAACCAACGCAACTATTCTCTTTAATTATATCCCGAATCAAAAAGAGCAAGCTTTGGAGGTTTATAATTACTGTTCCGAAGAAACCAAAAAGCATATTGTTTTTGATTTATACGCTACAGATCTACGTCAGTTTTTAGCAATACTTTCTCAATGTGAAATGCTGATCGGAAACGAAGGTGGAGCTGTAAATATGGCTAAAGCATTAGAGATTCCGACTTTCTCTATCTTTACTCCTTCTGTCAGAAAAGAAACTTGGCAGCTGTTTGAAAATGAAGCAAAAAACGTTTCTGTACATTTAAAAGATTTAAAACCAGAAATCTACGAAAAACACACCGAACAATACATAAAAGAACATACTTTCGAATATTACGCTGAATATCCGTTGGAACTTATGCTGCAAAAATTAGAGACTTATTTTCAAGAATATAAAAATTGAAAAAGTAAAGGCATTACCAATGGATCGTGAAAAGCAAAAATTATCAGTATTAATCATTACGCTTAATGAAGAACAGCATATAAAATCGCTTCTTGAAGATATTGATTTTGCTGATGAAATCATTGTTGTTGATTCATATAGTACCGACAAAACAGCAGACATTGTAGCATCTTTTCAAAACATAAAATTAATTCAGAATCCCTTTATTGATTATACTTCTCAACGAAATTTTGCTTTAGATCAAGCTAAAAACCATTGGGTTTTATTTATTGATGCCGACGAAAGATTGACTCCCGAATTAAAATCTGAAATTAGCACTGAAATTAATTCTGAAAATGCGGCAAGCGCGTATTTTATCTATCGCATTTTTATGTTTAAAGCAAGTAGACTAAATTATAGCGGTTGGCAGACCGACAAAATTTTCAGACTTTTTAATAAATCAAAATGCAGATATAATGAAGAGAGAACCGTTCACGAAAAACTAATTGTAAATGGCACAATTTCTACTTTAAAAAACGAAATCATACATTTTTCATACTCCTCCTATGAAGATTACAAATCGAAAATGTACAAGTATGGCACTCTTAAAGCCAATGAAAAATTTGCTAAAGGAATCAAACCGTTTTTTTTACTGCAATTTCTTCATCCTTTATACACGTTCTTATACCAATACATAATTCGTTTTGGTTTTTTAGACGGAGGGAAAGGCATAACGATTTGTTATTTGAATGCGTACAGCGTTTTTATTCGCTATAAAGAATTAAGGCGACTTACTTCTTCCAAAATTTAAGCTTCTTTTTTAAGCGTTTTTTTCTGTAAAATTTCTCTTGAAAATCTGAAGTAAATTTCCACAAAGTTTCGAAAATTTTCTCTTCAGATTGTTCTTTATAATATTTAGCATATTCATTACTCATTGTTGCCACCATTTCTTTTAATGGTGTTAAACGGCATAAATTTTTCATGCGCATTTCAAAAGACATCACGTTATGGAATTCCATTCTATTCAAATCTACCAGAAAGAAATCATAATTGCCGCTAGCATTCTTTTTAATCAAAGTATTTCCTGGAGAATGGTCTAAAAATTCAATTCCTTTTTCGTGAAGACCAAAACTAAATTTAGTAAACTGCCTTAAAATGTTGTCGCGATCTGGAAAATCCGGTATTTCTACCAATTCTCTGTAAGTAAGATCACATTCTAGTTGTTCGCTAACATAGAAGCTTTTTTCTAAACCAACTAAAGATGAAAATTCAGCAAATGCAATAGGTTTTGGAGTTCCAACACCTAATTCTAATAATCTATTTGCAAACTCAAAAGAGCGTTTTGCTTTCGATTTTCTGAAGTATTTATAAGCGATTTTATTAATTAAGTGTGGAACTTTAAACGATTTTATGTTTATCTTTTTATCGTCTAAATCGAAAAGCTTTATCTGATTGCGCTGGCCAATTACAAAGTCCTCTCCTTTTATATTAAAAAAACGAATATATTCAAGAAGAATATTTTCAAATTTTTCATATCCGCGATTTAATCTTAAAATCATAAAAATTGTTTCAGCAAATTTAGCTAGTTTTACCAACTAATAAAAACTATTTCAAAGATAATGCACATTACTCTTATAAGTTTAGACAATTGGGGGCTCAACAAACATATAGCTGTAGACTTAGAAAAACAGGGACATACTGTTCGTCATATCGACTTTAATACTTTTAAATATAAATATCCGTCGGTATTCCATAAAGTCTATAATGTTATATTGAAAGCCTTCTTTAAAACTAATTTGAAGCATCAGCATTACGGAAAAGAAATAATCAACGAATTAAAGAAAAATAATCAGATTCAAGATGTAATTCTGACCATAAAAGGTGATTTTATAACTCCTGAAAGCATTTTGGAATTTAAAAAATATACCAAAAAATCAATCGGATTCTTTAATGATAATATCTATCGTTGTCCAAAAATAAAACGAGTGCTTCATTCTTTTGATGATGTATTTTCGTTTGAAAAGGAAGATTGCACCAACTATAATTTAAAATTCGCCTCAAATTGGATTTACAATTCAGAAAATACAAATAATACAGACGAGCATGAATATGATGTTTTCAATATCAGTTCAATCGACAAGAGGCTTCCGATACTAAAAAGGATTGCTGCTAATTTAGCTTCGCAGCATTCAAAATTTAAATTCATTGTCTATGATAAAAAACAGAAAGATAATGATCAAAACATTACCTATATAAAAAGCCATATGCCTTTAAGCGAGGTAAATCATTATATTAATCGCTCAAAAGTACTTTTAGACATCAACCGACTTGGGCAAAGCGGACTTACTTTTCGAGTTTTTGAAAGCTTGGGTTTAGAAAAGAAGCTCATAACCACAAATGCAGATATTAAAAATTACGATTTTTATAATCCAAACAACATTTTAGTCATTGACGAAAAAAATCCAATTATACCGATGGAATTTTTCGAAAATGACTACGAAAAAATACCTAATTCAATTCTAGAAAAATACACCTTAAAAGGCTGGACCAATCATGTTATTCTTAAAGGCAACTCTTTGTAATTTGTCTAAGATATTTTTAACCGTAATATTTTTTGCATTCAAAACAGGCCAGTATGTTTGCAAAAGTCCGCGCTTATAATGATCATTATTGGATTTGAAGAAGCTAATAATTGAACCGATATCGAATTTTGGCCCATTATTCCCTTATCTGTTTTTCCATTAATTCTCATTAGCCAATTGACTTTTAAGTACATCGAACATCCATTGATGGAATTGGCCAAAATAAAATTAAAATCTTCGTCGGTAAAATCATAATATCTCTTTTTCTTCAAATCACTTTAAAACACAATAGGCTTTCCAATTACAAATACGATAAAAAACAATTACAAGTAAAATGCATAACTTTGTAATCTTAAAATATAATTTGTAAAATGAACGAAGAAATCATCAACGCATATGAAGTAATTAAAAACGGAGGTATAATTTTGTACCCGACAGATACGGTTTGGGGAATTGGCTGTGATGCTACCAATGCCGAAGCTGTTGCCAAAATCTACAAATTAAAACAGCGTGCCGAAACACAAAGCATGATAGTTTTAGTAAATGGTGAAAAGATGATCTACAACGTATTTAAAGATATTCCTGAAGTAGCATGGCAAATTTGGGATCTATCAGACAAACCAACCACTTTAATTTTAGACGATGCCAAAAACGTCGCTCCAAATATCATCGCTGCTGACAAATCTCTTGGAGTACGATTGGTAAAAGAACCTTTCTGTTACAAATTAATGGAGAGAATGAAAAAACCTTTAGTTTCTACTTCCGCTAATATTTCTGGACAACCAACACCAATTGCTTTCAAAGACATTAGTCCAGAAATCATTAATGGAGTGGATTATGTGGTAAAACTAAACCAAGATAAAATAAACGGAAAATCGTCTACAATAATCAAATTGACAAACGATTCTCAGGTAAAAGTGATTAGAAAATAGTTTTTTATTTCAGGTTCTAGGTTTCAAGTTTAAAACTGAACGTGAAACCTGAAACTTGAAACTTGAAACCTGAAACTTGAAACCTCAAACTTTAAACAGCCTTAAGGCTTTCAATAAGCCAATCGATATCTTCTTTTGAGTTATAATGGCTAAAAGAGATTCGGAGATTTGGTAACTTTAAATCCGTCTCCGAAAGCATTTCGTTTAATACATGCGAAGGTTTTATACTCCCTGATTGGCAAGCGCTTCCTCTAGAAACTGCAATTCCTTTCATATCCAAACTAAAAAGTAGCATCGAAGTTTTGTCGGATGAAAAAGGCAGGATAATATTAATGATATTATAGAAATCATCTTTTTTTCCGTTAATCCTAAAATCTGGAAAATGGATTTCTAATTGTTCTATCAGATAATTTTTCAAACCTAAAATATAAGCTCTTTCTTCATCCAATTTCTCGCAAGAAATAGACAAAGCTTTTGCCATTCCAGCAATTTGATGTACGGCTTCGGTTCCTGCGCGAAGCCCTTTTTCTTGTTCTCCCCCAAAAAGTAACGGCTGTAAACCAGAGTTTTTTCGAACAAAAGCAAATCCAATACCTTTTGGCCCGTGAAATTTGTGCGCACTGGCCAAAATAAAATCAACAGGAGTCTTCTGCAGATCGATTTCAATTTTTCCGATAGACTGGACAGTATCGGAATGAAACAATGCGTTATATTGCTTACAAATCAAACCCACACGATCTAAATCCAAAACAGTGCCTGTTTCATTATTCACATGCATCAAGCTAACCAAAGTCTTTTTTTCTTCCGCCAGCAAATTAGACAAATGTGTTAAATCCAAACTTCCATCTGCATTTACAGCAACATACTCTACTTGAATTTTGTATTCTTCTTGAAGTGCCCAAACGGTGTGCAAAACAGCGTGGTGTTCTATTTTGGAAGTAATAATTCTTTCTACTTTTAAATCTTCAACAGAAGAACGAAGAATCCAATTATCGGCTTCAGTTCCGCCAGAAGTAAAAATTATTTCTTGAGCAGTGCAATTTAAATGCTTGGCAATGCTCTTTCTTGAAAGTTCTAATATTGTTTTACCGTTTCGTCCAAAACTATGCGTAGACGACGGATTTCCGTAATCCTCAAGCATTATTTTCGTCATTTCCTGAATTACTTCAGGACGCATTGCTGTTGTTGAGGCATTATCTAGATATACTTTTTTCATTGATGCAAAGTTAAGAAATATCAATTGTGAAAACTTAAATATAATCTGGCATTTTTTTCACTATTTTTGACCCAAATAAATTTTACGATGAAAAAATATGCTGCCCTCCTATTATTTGCTCTTTTCTTGAACGGGTGCGATGATGGAGATTTAACTGTAGACGAAATAGATTTTGAAGATATCGCGGAAGGACAAGCCTGTGATGCTACAACAAATGCCTTACTATATAAGCTAAAACCTCAAGAAGCACTTTTATTGCAAATGCCAGAAGGCTCTATAAAAAATGATAATTCAACCTATTCGTACCCTATCAATTCGAGCACATATCGCGTTGTATATAGAGCTTATGACGGAGCGATCACAAAAGAAAATATATGTGGCACAATCCCTCCAAGCATACCAAAAGTAACAGAAGAATGGCTTGGATTAGATGGTACAATTGAAATTACATCAATACAAAAGGATGCGCCAACAAACAAAGATAATCCGGACTTAGGCACAAGGATAACAGGATACCAGCATACTATAGTATTTAAGAATATAACATTTCAAAAACCGACAGGAAAGCAAACAGAGCCAAAATTTGAATTTGGAATATATAACACTACAGTAACGCCAGCCGATTTGACTTTTAGAACCAATCCAAATGGGTCTGCTTACGAATGTGATGATATTAAAAGAGTTTACAACTACAACCTTTCATTTTACTTATCGATTGATGATATCGATCCCAAATTGTTAGTTAATGATGTTACTGACGATAAACCACGTACAAGTTTAATATCCTCAACACAAAACAAAGTGTTCTACAGAACGGCAAAAGCAGAAACAGGATCGATTACGCCAGCCTTTATTTGTGCTAATGTGCAGCCTGCTTCTCCTGTAATTGAGGAGACATGGACAGGTGTTGCAGGAAAAGAAAATGAAAGTGGCATTATTGAAGTAACGACTACTTCTTCACCGAATGCATTAGGAACAGTTTACACACACACCATCGTGCTTAAAAATGTGACACTACAAAGAGGGAACAGCACTTTTAATCTTGGAACCAACTTCCTTCTCGGAAAAATTGACAGACAGGAAAACAATTAAAACATAAATATCCAAAAAGAAATCAGCAAAAATAATTCTTACAAAAAAACGTCTGTTTTTTGAAATGATTTTAAAATTAAATCAGGACAAAAAACAGACGTTTTTTTATGCATTACAAGTAAGCTTTTGACTTCAAAAAAAGCTTAATTATTTAGTGTTTTGCCTTATATAAACTTCGGTAGCTCCAAGACCATATTTTTGATAATTGGCATCTTGAAAATCAATTCCATCATAACGACCAAGTAAAAAATCAAGCTCTGCTTTTAAAATCCCTTCGCCGACGCCATGAATAAAAACGATTTTCGGAATGCGATTTCTGATCGCAAATTCGATATGTCTTTTAGCTGTTTCTGTCTGTAAAGTCAAAATATCATAATTGGACATTCCGCGTTTATTTGGAACCAATTTTTCGATGTGCAAATCAAATTCTGGAACACCAACATCCCGTTTATCTTTCTTTTCTTTGACAAAACTTCTTGGTTTTGGCTCTGTTTTCTCTTTTACAACCTCATCTAAATCAATCCTTTTAATAGAATTCATTAAATTACTGGTATATTGAATTTTAAGTAATTCGTTGACTAAAAATGTCATCATAAAACCATCCTCTGTCTCTATTAAAACTTCGCTATTTTTGACCGAAACCACTGTTCCATTTATGGCTTCATCAAGTACTGAAACCTTATCTCCTTTTATCAACATCCTACTCTTCTTTATCGTTATTTTTACTTGGCGTTTTTGCACTCAACTGCATCATTCCAAACATAAAAACCACAATCGCAATGATCATGATATAGATGTTTTTTTCTTCTGAAACCTGCTCGTAAAACGCAACCGAAATCGCAAGAATCATTATTATAATTTTAAAAGCTTTCATCCTTTCTGTATTTTTAAGATTTCAAAAGTATAAAACTTTCAAATAGCACTTCTACACTCCCCAAACGTTTGTCATATTTTTTTAGTAAAATTGCAAAAAAGATCTGCCATGAGTTTAGAGAAATATATGATTCCTTGCCTGTTCAAAACCTTCTTTGGTTATGACTGTTTAGGATGTGGATTTCAGCGATCTCTTTTCTTACTTTTTCAGGGTGAATTCTCAGCTGCTTTCAAAATGTATCCAGCCATTTACACTTGCCTTTTACTTATTAGTTTTATTGCATTTCACAACTTAGATAAATCAAGAAATTATAAAAAACTGATTTGGAACGTTGCCATAGTAAACTTCATTTTTATGCTTGGCGGTTATTATTTTAAACACTTTTATTTTTAAATTTTAGATTTTAGATTTTAGAAATCGCTACGCTCTTTTTTGGAATTTGGGATTTAAAAAATTGGAATTTTAAACAAAATTTTATTTCTTAATCTGATTCAAAATATCATTCATCATCTCGATTTGAACTTTTTGGATTTCGATTAATTCTTGTTGCTGATGCATAATCAAATGGTCGATTTTATCATGAATTAATCGAATCTCTAATTCAGATTTCAGATTGATCATATAATCTTTTTTAGCACGATTACGGTCTTTTTCTTCTTGTCGGTTTTGGCTCATCATAATAACCGGCGCTTGCAAAGCCGCAACGCAAGAGAGAATTAAATTTAAGAGTATAAACGGATACGGATCAAAGCCTTTATTTAGAAAAATATAAACATTAGCACCAATCCATACGGAAATAAATATGACGAAAGAAATAATAAAAGTCCAGCTACCGCCAAAATCAGCTACTTTATCCGCTACTTTTTGCCCTAAACTTCTAATTTCTTCTTCGTCTTCAACAATACTAACAATCGATTTATCTTCCTTCAAGGAAGAAATAACATTCTTCTCCATTGCAGAAAGCGCTCCAATTTCAGTAGAAAGGTAATTTGAAATGTATTTTTGACGGTAAATATTTAATTCATTTACAGCAATGCAGTCTTCGGTGCTAAAGTCAGGATATTCTTTTTTGATTAATCCTAAAATAGGATCATGTATATCTTTACCGCAAATTTTCTCTTTTTCCCCAAAAGAAATCCCAGAAATTGCACTTTTAAATGTTTCTTTATTTTCCATTTTCATTACGTTTTAAAAGCTAATTTACGCAATTAACTTCTTACGAATTACATAAAAAAGAACCGTTTACAATTCGTTTTTTATCACAAATCAAACTTTACAAAGAAAATTTCTTTCGTTAAATCGTGATTTTATTTCCAAAAAACGCCTTACTTTTAACGTTCCAAAATTATTCATTCATTTTTACCATTGTGACAAAAGACAATATTATACAAAATATAAGGGCTTTAAAGAGCCATTCACACATAAATTACGGCATTAAAACCAAAACAGAAGACTTTACAGAAAAGCTTTTTTACACTCTTTTTGATTCGAATGCAGCACTTGATGAAAGCATTGACGAATTGGAGTTTCGTTTTAAAGAAATTGCTGTTTTGGCCTGCAAAAAGCCGCAAAATTTATGCGAATCGATTTGGGATCGCTTTTTAGAAAAACTTCCTGGAGTCTTAGAAAAGTTAAATCAAGATGCCGAATATATTCTTGAAAACGACCCTGCTTCAAACAGCATTGATGAAGTATATTTAGGCTATCCTGGCTTTTACGCCATTGCCATTTACCGACTAAGCCACGAATTATACCATCTTGATTTATTGCTATTTTCTCGATTAATGAGCGAATACGCACACAGAATTACAGGTACCGATATTCACGCAGGAGCTGATATTGCATCTCCCTTTTTTATCGATCACGCAACAGGTATCGTAATTGGAGAGACTACTATAATCAAGAAAAATGTAAAAATTTATCAAGGTGTTACGCTTGGAGCATTAAGTGTAAGCAAAGAAATGAAAAATGCCAAAAGACACCCGACTGTTGAAGCCAATGTTTGCATTTATGCCAATGCAACAATTCTAGGAGGAGAAACTGTAATTGGAAAAAACAGTGTTGTTGGAGGAAATGCTTGGGTTACTAAATCTATTCCAGAAGATTCTATTGTTTTAAACACGACTACTACTGAAGTAAAAATCAAAGAAAAAAAATAACATGAATTCACATAAATTATTAAACCTAATTGGCAATACTCCTTTAATGGAAACGGTCAATCTAGTTAAAAATAAAAATGTAAAACTTTTACTGAAACTTGAAGGGAATAATCCTGGAGGAAGTGTAAAAGACAGAGCTGCTTATAACATGATTGCCGCAGCATTAGAAAGAGGCGACATCAAAAAAGGAGATAAATTAATTGAAGCAACCAGCGGAAACACTGGAATTGCTCTTGCTATGATTGCGCAATTATTTGGAATCGAAATCGAATTGGTCTTACCAGAAGATTCTACAAAAGAGCGTACTCAAACCATGCGTGCTTATGGCGCAACAGTGATTCTTACGCCTGCAAACGAAGGAATTATCGGTTCTAGAGATTATGCAGATAAAAAAGTGGCTCAAGGTGGCTACTTAATGTTAAATCAGTTTGCTAATGATGACAACTGGAAAGCGCATTACAAAACTACTGGACCTGAAATTTGGAATGACACTGATGGAACAGTAACTCATTTCGTTTCGGCAATGGGAACAACAGGAACTATTATCGGAACTTCCACTTATTTGAAAGAAAAGAATCCAAACATTCAGATTGTTGGCGCACAGCCGAGTGATGGTTCTCAGATTCCTGGAATTCGTAAATGGCCGCAGGAATATCTTCCTAAAATATTTGATGCTTCTAAAGTTGATACCGTTATAGATGTGAGCGAAGAAGAAGCACGTGCTATGACAAAAAGACTAGCGCTTGAAGAAGGTGTTTTTGCTGGAATGAGCAGCGGAGGTTCTGTTGCTGTAGCATTAAAAATCGCCGAGCAATTAGAATCTGGAGTTGTGGTTGCCGTTATCTGCGATAGAGGCGATCGTTATTTGTCTTCGGATTTATTTGACTGATTTTTTTTAAGTGACAAAGAAGCAGAGGGACAAAGTTTTTACTTCCCTACAAAAACCTTTGTCACTTTGTTGCTTTGAACCTTTGTAACTAAAAAGAAAAAAATGAACTACAGAAAACTAGGAAAAACAAACTTTACTATATCTGAAATTTCGCTTGGCACTTGGCAAGTGGGAGGAAAATGGGGATCGGGTTTTGATGATAAAACGGCCGACGAACTTTTGAATACTGCTATTGACAATGGCGTAAATTTTATTGATACGGCTGATGTTTACGAAAATGGATTAAGCGAAACTGCTGTTGGAAGAGTGGTTCGTTCGCGCTCTGAACGAATTTTTGTTGCCACAAAATGCGGACGCCAAATAAATCCTCATGTTAATGAAGGATATACACCAAAAGTGCTTCAAAAATTTGTGGAAGACAGCTTGAAAAGAACTGGTTTAGAAACACTCGACTTAATTCAATTACACTGCCCACCAACAGAGGTTTATTATCGTCCAGAAATATTTGAACTTTTCGATCGATTGAAAGAACAAGGAAAAATTCTTAATCTTGGTGTAAGTGTTGAAAAAGTCGAAGAAGCATTAAAGGCAATTGAATATTCAAATGTAACCACAGTTCAGATTATCTTCAACTTGTTTCGTCAGCGTCCTTCTGAATTATTTTTTTCGGAAGCAAAAAAGAAAGATATCGGAATTATCGCGAGAGTTCCACTAGCAAGCGGCCTTTTGACAGGTAAATTTGATTCAAAAACAACTTTTGAACCTCAAGACCATCGTAATTTCAATCGTAACGGAGAATCATTCGATAAGGGAGAAACTTTTTCTGGAATTGATTACGAATTAGGATTAAAAGCTGTTGAGCAATTAAAAGCTTTATTCCCAGAATCAAAAAATCTAGCTGCAATTGCACTTCAGTGGATTTTAAGTTTTAATGAAGTAAGCTGCATTATTCCTGGAGCATCCAAAACAGAACACGTTTTATCAAATTTATCGGTTTACGACGCTCCTAAATTAACTGAAGAGCAAATTACTGCAATGAACAAAATTTACAACGATCTCATCAAAGCCTCTGTTCATCAGCTTTGGTAAACCATGTAAAAATCTTTTAAGATGCTGAAAATACTTATTCCTTCGGCATCTTAAAAAACTCAAAACTTATAAGAAAACTTTTCTTACGACTTTTACGCAACCTTTTCTTTATTAGCGCATCTAATAATAAAACCATTACCTATGAAAAAACTAAGTTTTATTTTATTTGCTACTTCGCTAATATGCTTTTCTTGCAGTAATGATGAATCTACAAAGGACGAAGAATCTGCAAGACTTGATAAAATGTATAACGAAATTATAACAGATTCTCAAGTCAATTCAAAACCTTGCACCAATCCAGAGGATTGGACATATACGAAGTTTGGCAATTCGGGCTGCTCTGGATACATTTTGTACAACAAACAAATAGATGCAGTTGCTTTTCAAAAAAAAGTTGATCAATACATCGCTGCTAGAGGAAAATTTCATGTAAAATGGGGAATTTTAGCAGATTGTATACTAACGTCCCCTTCTATGATTCCATCTGAAATACAATGCATAGATGGGAAACCTGTTATAAAATATGGTCTTCCTGAAAATTAACGCTGCATAAGTCTACTAAAATTTTGCTCCAAATTTTAGTAGACTTATTTTTAAATATCGAATTCAATTCTAAATTCGGCACCATGATTTTTTCCTTGGCTCGAGGCAGTTAATCGCCCTTTGTTTCTTTCAATTATCTTTTTACACAAATACAGCCCAATTCCTGTAGAGCCTTCGTTTGCCGTTCCCAATCGGCTCATTTTGGTAAACTTTTTAAATAATTCTTCGATCTGATTTCTGTCAAAGCCAATTCCGTAATCTTTTACAGTAACAATCAATTTTGAAGCTTCAGAAAAGATTCTCACTTTAATTTCACTGTCAAAATACGAGAATTTAATTGCGTTGCTAATTAGATTGACTAAAACTTGAACTAAAAGCCCTTCATCTATTTTCAGTTTAGCTTCTGTAGTTTCCAAAACCAAATCCATTTTTATATTTTTATCCAACAAACGTTGTTCGACTTGTTCGTTAATAAAAGGAACAATAGCAGAAAACGAAATCATCTTAACTTCTTGATTTACTTTCGTAACATGATCTTGTTCTTTTAATAATTTGATAAAATTTTCGATATATCGAAATTGAAGATCCGTCGATTCACAAATTAACGCGGCTAGATCCTGAACCGATTCTGATGGATTTTCGCTTATAATCAATTTAGCTAAACCTTGAGGATTTCCAGCAAAATTCTTTAAATCATGCGAAAGCATATAAACTAAATCCTGTTTTTCGTTTATAAAACTTTCTGCTTCATTAATAGATTCCTGTATGTTGCGCAAAAGCAATCCTGCTTCGTCTGTATATTCTGTTGGCAAAGCAGCAATTTTTCTAGATGCTCTATATTCATCTAAAGCTTTTGATGCTATTGCAATTGGCTTTATCAATCTGTTTAAGACCAAAAGTGTTACTGCTGTTGCCAGCAATGTCATTATTAAAGAAAAAATAAGAATCGATTCTGATGATACTTTATGCTCAAAAAACAAAACGAAAAACAAAATTCCAATTAAAGGAATATGAATACCAATAAAAGCAACAAATAAAAATTTTAGAGCGTAACTCTTTTTAAGAAGGCTAATTTGCGAGAGTTTATGATACAACTTCATAAGAAGATATAGTAGATTAATATGTAATTTTATTGGGTTTATTACAAAAACAAAATTAACTTTTATACCCAATTAAACTAATATTTTGAAGAATTTCTAAATTTTTTCTAAAATTAAATTTGTAGAAGTTTTCAAAGACTTATTTTTGCGCTATGGGAAGAAAAAATACAGACAAAGTTGTCTTTCATCAAATTCAAGTTCTTGATGCTGGTGCAAAAGGAGTTTCGGTAGCCAAAGCACCTGACGGAAAAGTAATCTTTATTCCGAATGTGGTACCTGGAGATGTTGTAGACGTACAGACATTAAAAAAAAGAAAAGCATATTACGAAGGTAAAGCTGTAAAATTTCATGAATTATCTGAATATCGAGTAGAACCAATCTGCGAACATTTTGGAGTATGCGGTGGCTGTAAATGGCAAAATATGAAATACAGCCAACAGCTTGCATTTAAACAAAATGAAGTTAAAAACCACTTACAGAGAATAGGAAAAATTGAACTTCCAGAATTTGAAGCTATTTTAGGTTCTGAGAAACAGTTTTTCTATAGAAATAAAATGGAATTTTCTTTTTCGAATAGCCGTTGGTTAACAGAAAAAGAAATTGGAAGCAATGAAGATTTAGGAAATAGAAATGCTTTAGGTTTTCATATTCCGAAAATGTGGGATAAAATTCTTGACATCAATAAATGTCATTTACAAGAAGATCCTTCAAATGCGATTCGTAACGAAATTAGAGCTTTTGCAAACGAACATAATTTAGCTTTTTTCAATCCAAGAGAACATTCTGGATTATTAAGAACTGTAATGATTCGTACGGTTTCTACGGGAGAAATCATGGTTTTAATTCAGTTTTTTGAAGAGGACAAAGAAAATAGAGAATTAATTTTGGATCATTTGTATGAGAAGTTCCCAGAAATTACTTCTTTACAATATGTGGTAAACGGAAAACAAAATGATACGATTTACGATCAAGACGTAATTCTTTATAAAGGAAGAAACTACATTTTAGAAGAAATGGAAGGATTGAAATTTAGCATTAATGCAAAATCTTTCTACCAAACCAATTCTGATCAAGCTTATGAATTGTATAAAATAACGAGAGATTTTGCTGGACTTACAGGAAATGAAGTCGTTTATGATTTGTATACAGGAACAGGTACCATTGCTCAATTCGTTTCTAAAAAAGCAAAAAAAGTAATTGGTGTAGAAAGTGTTCCTGAAGCTATTATTGATGCAAAAGCCAATGCAGAACGCAATAATATTACAAATTGCGAGTTTTTTGTTGGTGACATGAAAGTAGTATTTAATGAAGCTTTTATTGCACAGCATGGAAAACCAGACGTTATAATTACAGATCCGCCTCGCGACGGAATGCATAAAGATGTCGTAGAGCAAATTTTAAAAATTGCACCAAAAAGAGTGGTCTATGTAAGCTGTAACTCTGCCACTCAGGCACGTGATTTGGCTTTAATGGATGAAAAATACAAAGTAACACGTGTGCGTCCTGTAGATATGTTTCCGCAGACACATCATGTTGAAAATGTTGTACTTTTAGAACTTCGATAAAAAATACATGAAAAAACTAATCTCTCTTTTACTACTCTTTACTTTTGGCTTATCCAGCTGCGAGAAAGATGATATCTGTGATGCTAATACGCCAACTACACCAAGATTGGTTATTACATTTTATGATGTTTCTAATCCGACAAAAACAAAAAATGTGAGTAACTTAAAAGTTATTGGCGATGAAATGACAGAGGGAATTGTTTTTAATGAAAGTCTTGCAGAAGACGATTCGTTGAGATATGTAACCAGCGGTAGTACAGTTTCAATTCCGCTAAAGGTAAATGACAGTACATGTACTTTCAAGTTTATCAACAATTCGCTAAATACTACATCGATAAATACTGATGTTCTTAAATTTAACTATACTCCCCAAAACATATATGTTTCGAGAGCTTGTGGTTTTAAAACCATTTTTCAGTTAAGAAATCCTCTCCCACTTGTACAAACAGATCCAGACGGAGATACTCCTTGGATGGCTGATATTAATATAGAAAACTATAACATTGAATCTGAAGATGAAACACACATTAAAGTTTTTTTCTAGTCTTTCATTATTGTTTTCAATGTTTTTAGGTTATGCTCAGGATGTGCCAGAGATTTCTAAAAATTTGGATACAATACCGCCTAAAAAGCCAAAAACAGAAACTGTAAAAACAGCTAAACCTGAAATTCAGGAAGCGCAAGCTCCAAAAGATAGCATTGTCAAAACAGATCGCTACGGACTTCGTGTTGGTGTTGATTTATACAAGCTTACTCGCGGACTTTATGACAAAAATTATAAAGGAATAGAATTTGTTGGAGATTGGCGATTAACAAAAAAATATTATTTAGCAGCAGAATTAGGCTACGAAGACAAAACTACAGAAGACGACCGTTTAACTTCCTCTGCTAATGGAACGTATATAAAAGCAGGTTTTGATTATAATTTCTATCAGAACTGGCTTGACATGGAAAACATTATTTCTATAGGACTACGCGGCGGGTTTAGTAGTTTTGCCCAAGAATTGCATAGCTATAAAATCTATAATCCAAATCCGTATTGGGGAGAATTGCCTCCAATTGCAACAGATCAAAAATACAGCGGGCTTACAGCTACTTGGATTGAAGTTGCTTTAGGATTGAAAGCGCAAGTAGTAAAAAACGTATTTCTTGGATTTGGTGTTCAGCTTAAACTTCTGGCTTCAAATAAAGAACCAAGCAATTTTGAAAATCTTTACATTCCAGGTTTCAACAGAACTTACGACGGAAGTTTTGGAATTGGTTTCAATTACACAGTTTCTTACTTTATTCCTATTTACAAGAAAAAGACAATGGCGTCTGAAACAGCAAAAAAAGAAGAGCCTAAGAAGAAAAAATAGATTTTTTTTTAAGACGCTAAGATACTAAGTTACTAAGTTTAAAAAAAGTCTCAAATTCAATTCTTGAATTTGAGACTTTTTTTATTTTTACGAGACTGAGAAAAAACTCAGAAACTTAGCATCTTAGAATCTCAGCACCTTTTTTAAGCCAACTGGAAATTAATTGCCGCTTGTGTATGTATTAAAGTCGTATCAAAAATAGGAACACTTAAATCTCCTTCTTTTATTACTAGCGGAATCTCGGTGCATCCTAAAATAATTCCCTCCGCTCCGTTTTTAATTAGATCATTTGAAATTTCTAGATAACGCTTTTTCGTTTCTTCAGTTGCAATTCCTCTTCCTAATTCTTCGAAAATAGTGTAATGAATAAAATCTTTCACTTCTTCGCTTTCTGGAATTATAGTCTCAATTCCTTTTGCTGCAAGTTTGCCTTTAAAAAAATCCAATTCCATTGTGAACTTTGTTCCTAACAACCCCACTTTTTTTATTTCTTTGTTCTGAATTTGAATTGCTGTTTCTTCTGCAATATGAATAAGAGGAATATCAATGGCTTCCTGTAATCTATCTGCAATTAAATGCATCGTATTGGCGCATAAAAGAATCGCTTCTGCCCCGCCCGATTTTAAAATTTCTGTTGCTTTTAAAAGCATATTAAAAGTCGAATCCCAATCGTTGGCATCGTTATTTTTTTTAATATCAGCATAATTAAAAGAGTAAATTAAACACTCAGAGAAATTGAGTCCGCCGAGTTTTTTATTGATTCCTTTATTAATTAAAGTATAATAATCTGATGTAGAAACCCAGCTGATTCCCCCAATAAGTCCAATTTTCCTCATATAGTTTTTATATTATTGAATTTCTTTGATTCCTTTTATAAAAAGCCATTTCATAAAAAGTTTCTCACCGTCTTTGGTTCTTACCGCCTGAAATTTTGGTCCAATAATAGTTCCAATTACAAACGCAGTCATCGGAATCCAAATTCCAGTTAATCCTGTATAAGCTGCAATCAAATATCTAAATATTAGGAAAAGAATTGCGAAGGCGGCTAATTGATATAAAAAAGCTTTTACTTGTAGTTTTGACATTTTTTTTTTGAGTTGCTAAGATTCTAAGGTTCTAAAATGCTAAGTTTTTTCTTAGCCGCTTAAAACACAAATCTTAATATTATTTTTTGAGTCACTAAAAGCTTTTTTTACGTTCTAAATTAAAAACTTAGAACCTTAGCATCTTAGCAACTTAGTATCTTAAAATCTTAAACCTGAAATTTCGTTCTCTTACTTCCTTCGTACATTTCGTATTTTACCAAACGTGCTTCAAGGCTTCCGTTGAAAAGTTTGATTTTTCTTGAAGGTTTTAATCCGACGAATTTTAAAGCTTCTAGATTGGCTGTAATAAACCAAGCGTTTGTTCCTGGATAATTTTTCTTTAAAGTATCACCAATATTAGCATAGAAACGTTCCATGTGAATATCTAAACGCTCATCATAAGGCGGATTGAAAACCATATGCAATTTTCCTTCTACTTCTTTTTCGGTATCAAAAAAGTTGCCTTCAGTAATGGTTATGTAATCATCAAGATTAGCATTTCTGATATTGTCTTTGGCTTTACTAACTGCACTTGGCGCTTTATCAAAACCTTTAATTGTGTAATGAAACTCTCTAGTTTTTTTCATTAAACTATCCACAATTTTATCAAAAAGATCGTTATCCCAATCTTTCCATTTTTCAAAAGCAAATTCTCTTCTATTAATATTTGCTGGAATATTACAAGCAATCATAGCCGCTTCTGCCAAGAAAGTTCCAGAACCACACATTGGATCTAGAAAATGGCTTTGTCCGTCCCAACCCGATAACAAAAGAATTCCAGCTGCCAAAACCTCATTAATTGGCGCAATATTAGTAGCCGTTCTATATCCGCGCTGATGAAGCGAAGCCCCAGAAGTATCTAAAGCAACAGAAACCTGATCTCTATCGATATGAATATTAATACGTAAATCTGGATGCTGTTTATCAATACTTGGACGCTGCCCTGTTCTTTCTCTAAACTGATCCACAATCGCATCTTTACATTTCTGAGAAACAAATTCAGAATGATTAAAATAAGTAGAATGCACCGTTGTATCAATCACAAAAGTCTGATTTGCATTTAAATATTTAGACCAGTTTAAACCCGAAATACCTTTATACAAAGCCTGCTCATTGTTAGCTCTAAAAGAATAAATAGGTTTTAAAACTTTAAGCGCCGTACGCAAAGATAAATTGGCTTTGTACATAAAACCTTTATCTCCTTTAAAGCTCACCATTCTCACCCCTTTTTCAACATCTTGAGCGCCAAGTGTACGTAATTCGTTTTCTAATATTTCTTCAAAGCCAAAAAAACATTTGGCAATCATTTTAAAATTTTCTTCCATTTCTTTTTCAATTAAAAAAAGCCAATCGCCATAACATTTTATTATACTGCTATAAATACGTATCGAAGCGAAATAGTTATTTTTCGGCAAAAATACACTAAATTTGCCGGACTTTTGAATTAATTGAAATAGAATAAATGTCTGAAAAACATAACGCACCAATCCAAAATCAAGAAGACGACAATCAAAACTGGTATTCTTCATGGTTTGACACGCCATATTATCACATTCTTTACAAGGATCGTAATTATCGTGAAGCTCAGATTTTTATGGACAATTTAACGCATTATCTTAACTTGCCAGAAAAAGCAAAAGTATTGGATTTAGCGTGCGGAAAAGGCCGTCATTCTATTTATTTAAATCAATTAGGCTATGATGTTTTAGGGGCAGATTTGTCTGAAAACAGTATTGCAGAAGCCAGCAAGAACAGCAACGAAACACTTCATTTTAAGGTCCACGATATGCGTGAGCCTTTTGAGGAAAAGTTTGATGCTATCTTCAATCTTTTTACCAGTTTTGGGTACTTCGAACGCGATGATGACAACCTAACGACTTTACAAGCCATTAAAGAAAGCTTATCTGAATACGGTTTTGCTGTAATCGATTTTATGAACGTACCAAACGTTATAGAAAATCTTGTTCCAGAGGAAGTAAAAACAGTCGATGAAATTGATTTTCACATCAAAAGATATGTTGAAGACGGACATATTTTTAAAGAGATCGATTTTGAAGATCAAGGCAGAAAATATCATTTTACCGAAAAAGTAAAAGCACTAACTTTGAAAGACTTTCAGGATTTAATGGACGAAGCTGGAATTTTCCTTCTGGACATTTTTGGTGACTACAAACTCAAAAAATTCCATAAAACCGAAAGCGAAAGATTAATCATGATTTTTAAATAGGTTTAATCGTTAAACCGTTAATTTGTTTAATCGCTAAACAGACTAACGGAAAAACCGATTAAACGATTAAACAAAAAACGATTAAACAAAAAGATGAATTATCTACTACCCTTATTTTCTGTGCTTTTAGGATATAGCTTGGCTTTATTTATAAAACCAGAAAACAAAAATAATTTAAAGTTACTACTGGCATTTAGCGGTTCTTTTTTATTGTCATTAACCGTAATGCATCTTCTTCCTGATGTTTATGAATCTCACAATCATAATATCGGAATCTTTATTATGGTCGGGATTTTATTTCAGATTGTACTCGAATTTTTCTCAAAAGGTGCTGAACACGGACACGTTCACGGACATGCAAAAATGTCTCAGATTCCGTGGCTTTTGTTCATCAGCCTTTGTATCCATGCCTTTTTAGAAGGTTTTCCGGTAAGTCATCATCACGGTTTAGCAGTCGGAATTGCCATCCACCATTTGCCAATTGCAGTTATCTTAACGACATTTTTTATCAATGCCGATTTAGACAAAAAAGCCATTTTTGCCTTCATGCTGACTTTTGCCATCATGACACCGCTTGGAACAATAGCTTCAGAATATTTGCCTTTTTTAAGTAAATATTATACCGAAATAACAGCAATCGTAATCGGAATTTTATTCCACATCTCTTCAACAATCATTTTTGAAAGCAGCGAAGGGCATAAGTTTAATGTTGCTAAGGTTTCTATGATTGTTCTCGGAATTCTATTAGCATTCTTTTTATAATGTGTCAATTAGAGAATGTGTCAATTAGAGAATGTGCCAATTAGAAAATGAGTCAATTAGAGAATGAGAAAATTTTCTAATTGACACATTATCTAATTATCTAATTAACACGCTTTCTCTCCTCTTGATTTCCAAAATTGCGTTCCTTCAAGTTAATCTTTTTGTTTCCAAAATTGTAAATCACAGACAAACGCACAAAACGATTACTTTCATTTTGACTATAAACCTGCTTCACGCCATTTACAACCGAAGTAAAATCTTTTAAATAAGAAGTATTAAAAATATCATTCGCTAAAAAAGCAATTTGAAGCGTTTTATTCAACAAATCTTGCTTGAATCCAATATCAAAACTAGAAGTATATCCTATTTCATATAAGCCACTTTTAAAAGGCGTACTGTAATTAAAATCAATCTGAAGTTTTGTGTTTTTTCCTAAAATAAACGTATTATTCGTTGTAAAATCAATCTGCAGACTGTTTGATGGCGTTGCATTTATATCTTTTATAAATTTCGTTTCAGAACCTAAAAAGTACAGCGTATTTTCACTTTGCCACCAATCTGCAAAACTTGCAGAATAACTTTCTCCTAAACCATAATTCAAACCTTTAAAATAATTTTCGCGCGTTATAATCTGCGTATTGGTTTCTGGGTTTGAGGTAAAAACAACCCCATATCCGTTTGTGATTGCATTTACAAAAATGCTTGTTCTTAAAACCTCTTTATACGAATGCGCCAATTCAAAATTATCACTAAACGAAGGTTTCAAAAACGGATTTCCTTCAGAATAACTGTTGCTATTAATATAAACTCTAAACGGATTCAACAAATCAAAACGGGGTCTGTTAATTCTCTTTCCATAATTTAGACTAAAAGTATTGTTGTCATTTTTCTTGCATGAAGCATAAAATGTTGGAAATAACTTCAAATAATCATTTATATTTTCTTGATTCATAGTTTCAGAAAATCCGTTTGTTTGTGTGTTTTCTAATCTTAATCCCGCTTGCAAAGTCCACTTTTCATTTATTTTTTTATCACCATTAATATAAACCGCCTGATTATTTTCAGTGTATTTAAATCGATTTGACTGACTAGGATCTAATTCTGGAGTTCCAGTAATCGTATTGTAAAAAACTACATCACTTAAACTATTTGTAAAACTCATTTTTACTCCGTAAGACAAATTGAAAGTCTGAAACGGGTGTTCCATATCTGCCTTAAAACTCCAATTATCAATATCTTGATTCGAAATATTTCTTCCTGACTGGTTGATATCGATGAATTCCATATCCGGATTATAATTGTCTGCAATAAAATCTCTGTCGAATTTTGAATTGTAATTGAAGTAATCCACATCAAAAGACAATTTTCGATTTAGTGGATCTAATTTGCTAATGAAATGTGCATTATAAGTCTGATTTTTAGAGCCTTTATCTGTAAAACTATTATTTAATGTTACTTGCTGCAATTCGTTTTGCATATTGTATTTTTCAATTCTAATATCAGATCCAAAATCAGGATTATTTCTGTCGTTCATAAACTGAAAACCAATCGTTGTTCGCTCTGATAAATCATAATCTAAAGCTAGTTTTCCTGAAAAATTCTCGTTTTTAACTTTTGTATCAGCTTTCATTGTTGAAAGTCCGTCAGGAAAATACATATCTAAATTCTCTGTAGCGTTTTTATAACCTGTTTTACCATTTACACTTGCTGAGAATCTGAACTTATTTTTACTGTAGAAGAAATTATCTCTCAAAGTGTAAATTCCGTATTTGTTCTGATCGTAAGAAACTGTTGTCGAATTTTTCCACGAATCACGAACTCCTTTTTTCATAATAATATTAATAAGTCCTCCTGTTCCATCGGCTTCGTATTTTGCTGGCGGATTACTTATCACTTCGATATTTTTAATATCTGCTGCCGAAATTGATTTCAAGAAATTATTCAGTTCTTCGCCGGTCAATTCAATCAAACGTCCATCGATCATGACGCGCGAAGTTCCTTTTCCTAAAATAGTAATCATATCATTTTTCACCACAACTCCAGGCGCCGTATTAATCGCGCTTAATGCATCACCACCAGTAGTTGTAACATTATTTTCTAGATTATAAACTAAACGATCTGTTTTCTGCTCGATGGTTTTCTTTTTAGACTGAACGACAACTTCAACTAATTTGGTTTCGTTTTCTTTGAGAATAATGGTTCCTAAATCGGTATTTTTTTCTAACGAAATTTCTTTTTGATAATCAGTAAAACCCAAAAAAGTGATTTCAATTTTGTATGAATCATTTTTTAGATTGATTTCAAAAGCACCATCTTCCTTAGTTGTAGTTCCGTCAATAATTTTTCCTTCCTTATTTACTATTGAAATTTCTGCCCATTCTAAAGATTTAGTTTCGCTAGTTACTTTCCCTTTTAATGTTGATTGCGCTAAACAAAATAAAGGCAATAGTAATAAGATTAGGAGATTTAATTTTTTCATGATTTCTAGTTTTAACTTGTTCGATTAATTTGAAGCAAAGTTGCCTTAGAAAACTTCCCTACGCGACCGACAAAAAAAAGTCGAACCAATTTCTCAAATAGAAATTGGTTCGACTTTATAACGTGAGGCGTTCGACTTTTTACAAAACCTTTATTTTCAACTATTTCTGTAAGCTGTTGGCGTTAAATTGGTATATTTTTTAAATGAAGTATTAAAGGAAGATTTCGAATTAAAACCAACTTCGTACAATATTTCTAGAACAGTAAGCTCACTTTTCGATTGATCTTTTAAAATATGCATCGCTTTTTGAATGCGATACTCATTCACAAAATCAAAAAAATGCTGATCAATATGATGATTAATCAAAATCGATAAATTCCGAACCGGAATACTAATTTGATTACTCAATTCTTGTATTGTTAATGACGGATCTAAAAATGGTTCTTTCTCAACCATATATTGTCTTAGAGTTGCTATTTGAGTATCGATTAAATCATTTTTTTGAGTGACAGCTTCTGGTTTTTCTTCCATTTCTGGAAGTATATCTTTAGTTAATACTAATTTAGAATTTACTCCTCTAAAAAGTTCAGGATATTTTAAAGCTTTCATTATAAACCAACACGTGATAAATAATGCTATAGTTCCGACCAATACATTTGCCCAAAGAAAAACTTCTCTAAAACCAATGTATCGCAATACATTTTTTAGGGCTACAATAGAATGTGCAATTAGAAATACACAAGTCATTTGAAAAAGAAATTTATAGGCCGAGATACTTGGATTCGCGTAATTTTCCAGATAGATTTCCTTATACTTTTTCAGAATTAAAAATACACTTACGATATAGAAAACATATTGAAATTCGATTAAAATCTGAATAAAATATATTTCAGACATTGAATTTAAGGGTCCAATAAAACTTCCTTTACTAATACTTGAATATATTCGTGGTATAAAAACTAAATTGACAATTATAAAAGGAATCATATGAGCCAAATGTTTCCACTGTAATCGAAAGTCAGAATAACATACAGCTAATACATAAAGGTAAAACGATGGCATTCCCAACAAACAGAATGTTGATCTGAAAATTTCCAGATTTCGATGATCTTCTGTATACAAATACATAAAAAATCCGCTGAGATCGATCGCTGAAAAAATAAAAAAGAAAGCAAATAAGCGATTTGCCAGTTTATTTTTGGTTTTAACTGTTAACAGAAAAAAAGCCATTAACAAAGAAACAAACACTGAAATTCGAGCAATTCCCTCTAATAAAACTAATTTATCCATTTATCTTTTTATAATAAACAAATATAATATTTTCGCTTTTGTAACAAAGCCTAATTATAACCGTCTCTATACAGAAAAAATAGAAGAAAAAAATTGATTTTAAATCTCTGAGACTTTGCAAGATTGATATAAAATATATTAATTTTGACGAGTCTAAATAACGATAAAATGACATTTACGAAAACCACTGAACAAGCCTCAAAATACGAACATTTAGAGAAGATGTCTGTTCATGAATTGTTATCTAATATAAACCAAGAAGATAAAACTGTGCCTTATGCAGTAGAAAAAGCTTTACCACAAATCGAAGCTTTGATCCCGCAAATAGTAGCAAAATTAAAGCTTGGCGGCAGATTGTTTTATATTGGAGCTGGAACTTCTGGACGACTTGGTGTTGTTGATGCTTCAGAATGTCCGCCAACATTTGGCGTTCCGTTTGATTTAGTAAATGGTATTATCGCAGGTGGCGACACCGCTATTAGACGCGCAGTAGAAAATGCTGAAGATAATCCAACACAAGCTTGGATTGACCTTCAAAACCATAAAATCGATTCTAATGACGTTGTAATCGGGATTGCTGCTTCGGGAACAACTCCGTATGTCATCGGCGGATTAGAAACTTGCAACCAAAACAATATTATTACAGGTTGCATTACTTGTAATGCTGGAAGTCCGTTGGCCTTGACCGCTCAATTTCCAATTGAAGTAGTTGTTGGACCAGAGTTTGTAACAGGAAGCTCAAGAATGAAAGCTGGAACTGCACAGAAACTAGTTTTAAATATGATTTCGACCGCTGCCATGATTCAGCTTGGAAGAGTAAGAGGCAATAAAATGGTCGATATGCAGTTAAGCAATGTAAAACTGGTGGATCGCGGTGTAAAAATGATTATGGATGAGATTGCGGTTTCGTATGACGAAGCTTCTGAATTATTAAAAAAATACGGCAGCGTGAGAAATGCTGTTGACAATTATAAAAAGTAATAAGGTTTTCTCTGGTTATTTAACCGCAGTGCACGCTAAGATTTATGCAAGGTTCGTAAGTTTTTTTTAACAAAGCTTTGCGAACTTTCTGCTTTATTTAAAGTTTATAATGTAAAAAAACTTTGCGACCTTTGCGTTTAAATACAAGTCAAACAACTTGAAACAAAAAGAAACCTGAAACTTGAAACAAACTAATGGCAACAAACAGACAATTATTAGGAAAAGGAATTAAATATTTAACAGGCGCTCTGCCTTTAATGTTCCTTGGGCCTACATTGATATATAATGCCTTTCAGAATCAAGGCAACAACTGGCATTATCTCGTTCTAGCAATTGGAATTATAGCTTGCCTTAGTTCTATGTTGCTTAGTTTTTTAGGCTTGAGAACTATAGTGAGAGGTATATTTAATGACTAATTTGTATCTTTACTAAAATTCTTTGTCATGGATATACAAGCAGAAATTAATTGGATTCATCAAGAAATTGATAAAGTAAAAGACCCTTCTTTTGTAGAAAAGTTAAAACATCTTTTACAATCTATCAATAATACCGCTATTGATTCGGATTCCGCTTATAATTTAGATATCGAAAATGCTTTAGAAAATATTAAAAAAGGCAATTTCTATACTGAAGATGAAGCGAAAGAAATAGCAAAAAAATGGGGAAGAAAATAATCTGGTCAAAAAATGCTTTAGACCAATTAGAAGACATTCATTTTTACATTTTCTTTGAAAGCAAATCTCTTAAAATTGCCGACAAAGTTGTTAATACAATTTTCGACAGTACCGAGATTTTAAAAACGAACCCTGAAATCTATAAACTCGATAAACAAAAAGCCAATAATGATGGCACATTTAGAGTTTATTCTGTTTATGATTATGGAATCTCCTATTAAGTAACAGAAGAAGTTATCTATATTCTTCGAGTGCGCCACAATGCTCAAAAACCCAAAAAACATTCATGGAAGCTTTAATTCACATTCAGAAAACATTTGAGAAAGTTGTTTATATCGACAAAAAAATAAACAATCGCGAGTTTGAAGATTGCGTTTTTAAAAACTGTGATTTCTCCAACAGCAATTTCAATTCTAATACTTTTCTGGATTGCGAATTTATTGACTGCAATCTTTCCATGACAAGTTTGGCTGGAACAAGCTTAAAAAACGTCACTTTTAAAAATTGCAAACTTTTAGGAATTGCTTTTAATGAATGTGATGATTTTCTATTTCAAGTTTATTTTGACGAATGCGTTTTGGATTATGCTTTGTTTTCGAATAAAAAAATGCCCAAAACCAAATTCATCAATTCTTCTGTTCGCGAAGTAACTTTCATCGGAACCAATTTAACGAGTTCTGTTTTTGATAATTGCGATCTTGACGGGGCAATTTTTAATGAAACGCAATTGGCGTCGGTCAATTTCAAAACGGCGTACAATTACAAAATTGATCCTGAATTTAATCCGATGAAAAAAGCGCAGTTTTCTACAGAGGGAATTGTTGGATTATTAGATAAATACGACATTAAAATCGTTTAATTGATTCTTTTTCTATTGTTCGAAGTGCTTTTTTTATAATATATAAAGTTTCTTTTTCTGGATTTTCCAGTTTCCACTTTTCACATATCTTTTTCACAAAATCTGGTCGCGTTTTACTGGCATCGTTCAGCCAATTCCCTACACTATCTTGAACATATTTAGAAGAATCTGATCTAAGATTCTCTAAAATCTTCAAACCTAATTCTGGTTCTTGTTTGAGTTTTTCGATATGTTCGCACCAAACGCCACGGGGGCGTGTCGCTTCAGTTGCAAAACGTCTTATATTTTCATCTTTACTCAAAGTCCATTTCAATAGTATTTCAAGGCTTTCTTCTAAATTATTTATGATATTAGAACGAATTGCCAACCATGAAATTTCTCTAACGCCAAAATGCTTATCGGCTGACAGAAACTGAATTTGCTGTAAAATTTCTTCAATCTTAAATTCTTGATTTTTCCCAATTGTATAAGCAGACCAGCATCTCACCACATCTGATTTATGTCTCGAAATTATGGAAAGTATATCCGAATCATTATTAAGAATTGATTCTGCTAATATTCCCGTCCCAATCGCTTCATTTACCGTATTGACAGTTTGCTTTTTCAAATTTCCAATATCTGTTAAAATAGGTTCCAAATATTCCATTCGATCAGACTCTTTCAACACATTTTCCAAAAGCTTAGTTTGACTTACTGCAAGCCATTCTACCAAATTTGCAGTTTCAATTTCTCCTTTATTAAGCTGTTCTAAAATAGAGATTGGAATATCTTTTGTTGATCTTGCCCCTTTTCGTTTTATCTCTTTCATCGTTTTCAATTTGCTAAATGCTACTTTCGCTTAAAATTTTGATTATTTTTGTAAAGATCGTAAAGTGGTTTCAACCCAGCAATACCGCATATTTTTATCCCATAGGGATATTAAAGTCAATTTTATGCAAACAAAAGAAAGAACTACCGAAAATAAAACTTGCCCGTTAGAAATTGCCGTCAATACAATAAGCGGAAAATGGAAAATTCCGATTGTATGGCAAATTAATGATGGAAAAAAAAGACCAAGCGAATTTTTGAGAGGAATTGCAAAAGTAGACCGTCGTGTTCTGAACCAGCAACTAAACGAAATGGTTGCAGATGGAATATTGATAAAAGAATCCTTTAACGAACTTCCTCCTCGAGTGGAATATACTCTAACCGAAACTGGAAAGCAATTAGTAGAAATTCTATGGAAATTAAACGATTGGGGAAAAATATTGATTTCCGAAAATAAAATTGAACTTTAATCTTAAAAAGTCATTTCATGAAAACAGATGAATCTTATTTAGAAAGTGTTAAAAAGCAGTTTTTGTATTATAAAATGCTTGGCGAAAAAGCCATGGATCAGCTTGAACCAGATCAGCTTTTTACTTCTGTAAATGAAGACACAAACAGCATTGCCACAATTGTAAAACACATTTCAGGCAATATGCTTTCACGTTGGACTGATTTCTTAACTACAGACGGAGAAAAAGAATGGCGTAACCGAGATGCTGAATTTGAAAATGATTTGCAATCTAAAGGAGTAGTTTTGGAGCTCTGGAATAAAGGCTGGAATTGCTTAGAAAATGCTCTTGAGAGTTTAAAACCAGATCAGCTTTCGGATATTATTTATATCAGAAATGAAGGTCATACCGTTATAGAAGCTATAAATCGTCAATTGGCACACTATCCGTATCATGTTGGGCAGATTGTTTTTTATGCCAAACAGCTGAAAAACAGCGAATGGAATAGTTTATCGATTCCGAAAAACAAATCGGGAAATTATAACGCCGAAAAGTTTGCCAAGGAAAAAGAAATCAAGAACTTTACAGACGACGAATTAAAAAGATTGAAATGATAGAATATTATGCAAATTTTGGAGGAACATGCTGGTGGATCTTGATTAAATTCTGCAAAACAAATTTAACCGAAGAGCAGAGTCCTAAAAATAAAAAACGAAATTTACTTTTTCTAACTTTTCTAACTCTAGTAATTTTCTTTTTATTCTTTAATTAGAAAAGGTTCTTCTGAAAACCAACGCCCTAGCCCTGATGGAAGCGGCATCCTTTTGTGGTGGGGTTCACCACAAAAGATCCAGCGGACAGCAGGATTAGCTTCTTAAAAAACTACTTATTTAAAATGAAAAAAATACTATTCTTATTCCCTATTTTGGTTTTAGCCTCTTGCTATAATGCAGAACACAATTGCAAGGATTTTAAAACTGGAAAATTCAAATTTGAAACCGAAGTAAACGGCGAGAAAAAAACAACTTATTTTGAGCGTAAAGACGATATCGAAATTGAAACCTACGAAGGAAAAACAGATACAGCAACAATTCGCTGGGTAAGTGACTGCGAATATGTTTTGCAGAAGAAACATCCTAAAAATATGGCCGAAGAAAAAGCCATCAGCATGAAGATTTTAACAACTACTAAAGATTCTTATACTTTTGAATTTGGTTTGGTTGGTTCTGAAGAGAAACAACGCGGTACCGTTTATAAAGTTGATTAAATTCTGATTAAAAGATATAAAGCTCCCTTTAGGAGCTTTTTTTATTCTCATTTTTGTCATTTCGAGGAACGAGAAATCGCACTTGAGAATCTACAAAGATTGGCTAAATGCTTTGCGGAATTTCTAGTGCGATTTCTCGTTCCTCGAAATGACAAACCAATCAAGTAATCAATGATAAACCTCTGTCACTTTGTTACTTTGCCCCTTTGAACCTCAATACAAAAAAAACTTAAAGGTGTTTCTTTTACATTTCTATTTTAAATAGTATTTTTAAAAATCTAATCTAACCCAATGAAAAATACCATTTCGCAGAGAGTTGCTGATTTTTTAAAGAATTATCCGCCGTTTAATTTTCTTCATCAGAAAGACTTAGAAAAGCTTTCTGAACAGATTTCTATTATTTATAAAGAAAAAGATTCAGTCATTTTTGCTGAAAACGATAAAACGCACGATTCTTTTTATGTGGTACATAAAGGTGCTGTTGCTCTTAAAAAAAGTACTAAAAATACGGTTTTAGATATGTGTGATGAAGGTGATATTTTTGGATTGCGTCCGTTATTGGCGCAAGAAAATTATATCATGGAAGCGGTGGCTCACGAAGAAAGTATTTTGTACGCTATTCCGATTGCGGTTTTTAAACCTTACGCGTTGGAGAATAGAAATGTTGGTAATTTCTTGATTGAAAGTTATGCGTCGAATACTCGAAATCCGTACTCAGATATTCATAAAGATAAATTGTACGGCCATGATGATCAGTTGAACGAAAATCTGTATTCGAGCAATCATTCTTTTGATTTAGCGCCAATAAAATATTCGAAGAAAATTGTGACCTGCAGTCCGTCAACTACGGTAAAAGAGGTTGCCAAAATAATGAACAAGAAGAAAGTCGGTGCAATTTTGATTGTAGATGAAATGCTTCCGATTGGTATTTTGACTGACAAAGATCTTCGTAATAAAATCGTAACGGGAGATTTTCCTATCGAAACAACTGCGGAAACGATAATGACAAAACCTGTTATTACCTATCCTAAAAAAATGACAGTTACCGAAGCCCAAATGGCCATGATGAAAAGTAACATCAGTCATTTGTGTTTAACGAAAGACGGAACGGTAAATACCAAAGCGGTTGGAATTTTGTCCAAACATGATGTAATGGTAGCACTTGGAAACAATCCAGCGGTTTTAATAAAAGCTTTAAAACGAACTAAAAAAATTAAGGAAATAAAGCCAATTCGCAATCGAATCATGCAATTGCTACAAGGTTATTTGGATCAAAATATTCCGATGACTTTGATTACGAAAATCATCACCGAACTTAACGAAGCGTGTACCAATCGTGTAATCGAGATTTGTTTGGAAAAAATGAGCAGTCCGCCGCCTGTAAAATTTGCTTGGCTGGCACTTGGAAGCCAAGGTCGTGGCGAACAAATGTTGCATACCGATCAAGATAATGCAATTATTTACGAAAATGTGAACGAAGTCTTTAGAGATGAAACCAAAGTGTATTTTCACAAATTTGCTGGTCTTGTCAATAAAGGCCTTTTTGAAATTGGCTACGATTATTGCCCTGCCGAAATGATGGCTTCGAATCCAAAATGGTGTATGAGTTTGGACGAATGGAAAAGCCACGTTCATCATTGGATTACAAATCCAGGGAAAAATGAGGTCTTATTGTCGTTTATTTTCTTTGATTACAGTCTAACTTATGGAGATACCGAAGTAGCCAATCAGTTGTCCGACTATATTTTTGAGGATTTAAAAGCTAATCCGATTTTTTATATGCACTTGGTGAGCGGCGCTCTGCAAAGTCCCTCTCCTACAGGCTTCTTTAGACAATTTTTGGTTGAACAAGATGGTGCTAACAAAGATAATTTTGATATTAAACGAAGAGCTTTAATGCCTCTAACAGATGCCGCGCGTGTTTTAATTTTATCCCATTCGGTTAAAGGAATAAGTAATACAGCAGAACGTTTTGAAAAATTAGCGCAACTTGAACCTAATAATAGAGAATTGTATTTGTCCTGCTCTTATTCATTTAAAGCTTTACTAAAATTCAGAACCAAGCAAGGTCTTTTACACCATGATTCGGGTCAGTTTATCGAGCTAGAATCTTTAACGAAAATGGAAAAAATTAAGCTGAAACGTACTTTTAAAACCATTAAGGAACTTCAAGAACTCATTTCAGTACGCTTTAATATCTCAAATCTGGTATAATAATGAGTTTATTCAATTTTTGGAAAAAAGAGGAAATCAATCTGTTTGACGAAAACATTACAATTGAAGAAACTCGTTTTGTAGTTTTAGATACTGAAACTACTGGTTTTGATTACGAAAATGATCGTATTTTATGCATCGGAGCCTTAGTGATGCAAAACGGAATTATTTCTGTTCAGGATAGCTTTGAAGTCTATTTGGAACAAGATCATTACGATAAATCGACTGCACAGATTCACGGAATTCTAAAAGCATTTGTGATTCAGCGACCGAGCGAATCAGAAGCTTTACAGCAGTTTCTGGATTTTCTAGGAGACTCAATTATCATTGCACATCATACTATTTTTGATGTTACGATGATCAATAAAGCTTTAGAAAGAAATGGGCTTCCGCAATTAACCAATAAAAACTTAGATACGGCTTATTTATATAAAAAGACTTTAATTCAATCACACTTGTTTGAACGAAAAGATCATTATACCTTAGATGATCTTGCTGACAAATTTGATATTTCTAAGAAAGATCGTCATACAGCATTAGGCGATGCCTACATCACAGCCATTGCATTTCTTAAGATTGTAAAGAAATTAAGAGAGAAAAAAGCAACTAATTTAAATCAGCTTTTTAAGCTTTAAGATTTTTTTAAGAATCTTAAATTTACATTTCAAGCCAATACTTTACCTTTTAATAATACAAGACTTATAAAAGTTAGCAAAAAAGAAAAATAGCCGTAACATATATTTTGTTTTTGAAAGATAGCTTTGCTCTAATCAAAAAAACACAAAACAATTATGAAAGCTAACTTTTTAAAGTCAATTACCTTGCTTGGAATTGCAGGTCTTACTGCAATAAGCTGTCAAAATGATGACAAAGATTCGAACAGTGTAAATACTAGTATCGATTTTACTTCACATTCAAAAGTACCACCTTTTGTATATGCTATGACAGGTTTTGAGAACTTAAAAATCAGTACTTTAATTGCTAGTACAGATGTTCTTCCAGAATCTCCTTCCTTTGTTTATGGCGCACAGCCTGATGGAGCTGGACTAATGAAAAATCCAACTGGTGATGGATACATCATGATTACTAACCATGAAATTCTTCAATCTGTTTCAAGAGTTTATTTAGATAAAACATTCAAACCTGTAAAAGGTGATTATATCGTTGATGGCGTCGGTGGTTTAACTCGTTTATGTTCTGCTACATTGGCAACTCCAGAAATTCACGGATTTGGACCAATCTTCTTAACAGCCGGAGAAAGTGGACAAGAGAGTATGGTTCACGGAATTAATCCGTTAGGACAATCTTCAGATAAAGCAAGAACAGATAGAGTTTTGCCGGCTTTAGGAAAAGCCAGTATGGAAAACGCTGTACCGCTTCCTAAAGAAGCTTATCCTGGAAAAACTGTTATTTTAATTGGTGAGGACCAATCTTACGCTACTTCACATGTAAGTGCCGGACAATTAATTATGTATGTAAGTACTGTCGGTGATTTGTCAAATGGAAAATTATATGCTTTAAAAAGAACTGATGGAAATCAGGTCGAAACTGATATCAAATTAGATAGCAGTTACCCAGTTGAATTTGTTGAAATTCCAAATGCAAAAAATCTTACTGGTGCTGTTATCAATACAACTGTTAATGATTTAAAAGCGATTCGTTTTTCTAGAGTTGAAGACGTAGATTACAGAAAAGGAAGCGCAAACAACAATAGAGAAGTTTATTTTACAGCTACAGGTCAAGCAACCAACAATGCTCCTGTCGCTGGTTACACAATGTGGGGAAGAGTTTACAAAGTGAAATTGGATGCTACAAATCCGTTAAAAGGAACTCTTGAATTAGCTGTTGAAGGCGATAGTACTCCTGGAACCGGAATCATCAATCCAGATAACTTATGTGTAACTGAAAACTACGTTTACATTCAAGAAGATGGTGACAGCTATTATGCTGATGCTAAACACGATTCATACATCTGGCAATATAGTATTGCTTCCAAACAAAATAAGCCTTGGTTAAACATGAATCACAAAAGAACTGATGTAGCGTGGAATACGCTTTATAATCAAACAGGTGAAACGAGATTAGGAAGTTGGGAATTTGGTGCAATGGAGGATATTTCAGATATCATTGGTGTTCCAGATACTTTTACCGTAAACATTCACCCACACACTTGGCAGAGCGATGCGTTTAAAAATGCTGATGGTTCTGGAATCAATACCAACAAAGAGGGAGGACAAACTGTAATTATCAGAAACGTACAGCGATAATAATTTCAGTCAAAATCTATATTACAACCCTTATTTTTCGATAAGGGTTGTTTCTATTAAAACACCATTATGAAATTAAACTATTTTTCATTTCTGTTTTTAGCACTTTGTTTGTTCTTTTCGTGCCAAAAAAATGAAACTTCAAAAACAACAATCAAACAGCATCTTCTCGTTGATTTAAATAAATTAAACAATGAAATCGTACAATTTGAAAAGCTTGTAGATCAAAATGCTTCTCCAAAAGAAATTGTCGAACAGTTTAAAAAGTCCCGTTTATTCTACAAAAAAGTCGAATGGGCAATTGAATATTTTATACCCGAAACAGCTCGCTTCATGAATGGTCCCGCTTTGGACGAAATGGAATTGGAAGAAAACAGATCTTTTGAACCGCATGGTTTTCAGGTTATAGAAGAAATGATTTACCCGGAATACAAATTTTCGGATAAAGAAAATGTAATACGCGAAATAAACATTTTCAAGTCTAATATTAAACAATTGAAAAGTACATTTGATGTTATCACCATTTCTGATAATTATGTTTTGGATGCTTTAGAACAAAATGTTTTTAGAGTGATCGCTTTAGGAGTTACAGGTTTTGACAGTCCGATTCTGCAATCTTCCATTCCTGAGGCTGGAGAAAGTTTATTATCAATTTCTGAACCTCTTGCAATTATTAATCCCAACAATAAATCATTACCAGAATTAAAAAAAATAGTGGCAAAAGCGCAGCAATACTGTAATGATAATACTAACTTCAATGCATTTGACAGAGCTTTTTTTATAACTGAATATCTAAATCCGATTTCTAAAAAGATTAAAGCTTTTCAGAAAGAAGAGAATATTAAAAACGTAAAGAAAACAAGTCCACTAAAACAAGAAATTGAAACTTTATTTGATAAAGATGCTTTTGATGTAAATGCGTTTGTGCTTTCTAAAGATTATAATTTTACAGCTGATAAAGCCAAACTAGGCGAAAAACTGTTTTATGACACAAGCCTTTCTAAAAATAATGACAGAAGCTGTGCAACTTGCCATCATCCTGAAAAAGCCTTTACTGATGGTTTAAAAACAAACGTTTCATTAACAGGATCTAAACTTGCCAGAAACACTCCTACCCTGACCTATGCTTCTTTACAGAATGCTCAATTTTGGGATATGCGTCAATTGGATCTTGAAAAACAGAGTGTAGATGTAATTCAGAATAAAGATGAAATGCACGGCTCAATGGATGACATCCATGCTAAAATTTTATTGAATAAAGAATATATTAACCTTTTCAAAAAAGCTTATCCAACGACAGCAAAAGCAGAAGCTTGGCAGATTCAGAACGCAATTGCGAGCTATGTACGTTCTTTAAACGCTTTCGATTCGAGATTTGACGAATATATGAGAGGAAATAAAAATGCTCTAAGCAACGAGGAAATCGAAGGAATGAATCTTTTTATGGGAAAAGCAAAATGTGCTACCTGTCACTTCACCCCTTTGTTTAACGGGACTGTTCCGCCTAGTTATTCTAAAACTGAGCACGAGGTTATTGGAACTCCTCAAGATGCTTCTGGCAAGAAATTGAGTTCAGATCAAGGGCGTTATTTATATAATAAAATGCCTCAATTGGTTGGCGCTTTCAAAACTCCAACCGTTAGAAATGCAGCTATAACAGCACCTTACATGCACAACGGAATTTTTAAAACTTTAGAAGAAGTCGTTGATTTTTACAACAAAGGAGGTGGACAAGGTTTAGGCTATGAAGTCGAAAATCAAACATTACCTTTCGATGAATTAAAGCTGACTAAAAAGGAAGAAAAAGCGCTTGTCGCTTTTATGAAAGCACTTACAGATAAGAAATACCAATAAAAACCAAAATAGATTTCAGTAAATCAAAAACGCCAGAACATTACGTTTCTGGCGTTTTAAATTGCATTAATCTACAAATATTCGATACGGAAACACATTGGAAGATCTATTTTTCAGCTGTTTTATAAAGCTATCACACAGATACTCCCACTCTGAATTAGACAGATGCTGTTTTTCTTCCCAATTTGTTTTGATATAAATATCAACAGTTCTACTAAAGCCTGCTTTTACAGAAATTTCTTTTCGGGTTCCTTTTTCGATTCTAATATCAGAGATCGAGCTTTTAAAATGATTAAAACCAAAAGCTTTTATATCGGCAAAAGTTACAATTCTACCTCTGGTCAGTAAAGCGTTTCTATAAGCCAGGATACGGTCTTTATTATTTTGTTTATTTAAACCTCCAACTGTATTTGTCATTAAGACCGTATTTTTACTTATAAATGCTAAATCTTTACATTCTAATACAGTTCCTGCTTTAATTCCGTTTCCATCTTCTGCACAAGTTGACCAATAATTAATGTGAAAACTTTTACCAACCGTTTCGTCATTTTTAGGTTTAATCATTAAATATGGATCATTATTTATAGAAAAACTACTTTCTTTCGCTTTCTGTTCCACAGAAGCTAGTAATTGATTAATTTGGATTAAAGAACTATTTGTAAAATCTTTACCTAAACCTGCAAAAGAAGAGCTTTCGTCCTTCAAAACGTCTAAAACATTTTGTAATAATTCCGAAGCGCTTCTTGAATCAAACCTAGAAACCCCTCCCATTCTTAAAACAGCATTTCCTTCTTCTAAAATGCCATCCCTAAATTCTTTTATTTCATAATGCTTATTGCCATGATCAATAACAGATTCTAAGTCCAAAAAAATATTACTTTCTGTATCCAATAAAAAATAAGATAAAAAAGTGCCAAAAGTTTTTCCGGCAGAATGTCTCTTCTTATTAATAACTGGAAAACAGTTTATTGTAAAAGAAATGTTTTCTATAATCTCTGGCAGTAAAGATTCAGGAAAAACAAGTTTTACCCAGATGATTTTTTTTTCATTGTTTTTTGTAATTTCTTCAAAGCATTTATAATCTTCACTATAATCTTCAATCGGCTTATGTTTTAAAGCTCCTTTTAACGTGTAAAAATTGTTAAAATAAAACTCATTTACCTCCTGCATAATCCCACTAAGATGGCTATAATTTCGATTAATGATGTTTTCTACATCTAGAGTATTAAGCGGGACATTATACCCTTCTTCTACCTTTATTTCCGTATTGTCATGGAAACACTTTAACTGTTTCAAATAATAATGAAACATCTCTTTCTGATGTGTATTTTTTATATCTATATACAGCATTAAATCCTCAAGTTCAGACACATTTGAATTAGTTAATTCAATTCCTAAAATGATTTCTCCTGATGGAAGCACCTGTTTATAATCTCTCACAGCATCCTTATAAAACAAATTTGATATTTTAAATAAATGACGTTCATAGGCATTATACCTAATCTCTGCGGTCGCCAATTTTACTTCCAAAGTTGGAGAAAGCATAATTTCTTTATTAATAGGTTCCAGCGGATTATAAATATTATGAATCCTTCTCATTGCTGTCATTTGATTCAAAACCGAGATGTTTTTATTGTTTTCAATTGGCATTGCGTACAAAATGGCTCTAGCAGGTTTTGCACCCGAGATTACTTCAGGAAACATGATTTCTAAAACTCTCTCAACAACTCTTGTTTTTGAATCTTCCAATTCATTTGCTACTTTTTCTAATTCATACGACAAAGCATTCAGCATCAGAGTCACAACAGGATCGAAAGATGTATCCATTTCGATATCCGAAAATCCCCAAGATCTGGCAGCCCTTTTTAGTACTCGGTCTTTTATACGTTCTTGTCTCATTTTTAGCTTAATTTAGTAACCTTCTCTATTATCTTCTATTTTTTTCATTCCCCATTCGTCCTTAAACTTTATTCGTATGTCTTTTACAGCTTTTTTTAATGAAGTTCTCATGAATATCTAGCGACTAAGAATTTATAATAATATTGTCTAGTAAGACTTAGCTTAAAATCGTAATAAATGATGTTTTAATAAACGACCTAATCGAAATATGGGCTTGCTCTAAAAATTTTGACATTAAAAACTATTTTTAAAATGATTATTATATTTCAATCCAATTGTTGGTAAATTTTGCATCACCAAAAGTCAACTCTCTTACAACCAAATTCATTGTAATCTTCATCGGAATTTCAGTTGTACTTGTAAATTGCTCGTGATAATCAATACAAAATGCTTTTTCGAAAATCAATTCTTTCATTTTACTTAAGGCATCCCTTCTATAAAAAATAATTTTTCCGTCTTTAGTTAAATCTCCGTTTAGCATCCATGACAAAAAAAGACTATTATGTGTGGCTTCAATGGTAATATTTATTATCCCGCCTTTGGCATTACCAACCGGTTTACTTGCAGTATCAATTTCCTGCTTAAAATTGATATTAAATTCAAGAACATTATATTCTTCTCCGTCTATGTGCAATTTTGATAAAAAACTCATTATTATATTTTTTTGATTGTTAGAGTACTTTGTTTAATTAGATTAAATATTTTTAAAATAAAAAAGGAAGTTCATTTACGAACCCCCTTTGATAGTCTCAAGCTTAATTAAGTTTGATGAAGTTCTTAAGTTATACCCAAGCATTATCAAACTCACCCCCACCCATTGAGATCTTACGAGCAGAAATCATAAAAGTTTCCGTTAACGGATTATCGCTATTATGATCAAAGTTTTCTTTGTACTTCACCATATAAGCTTCTGTAAATTTCAACTCTTTTAAGGTAGCGTTAGAATCACGTTTAATGAACTTAACAGATCCGTCTTTTCTTTCGAAATTGTTAGTCATCCATTCAAACAATTCTGTGCTTCCAGTTGACTCTACTTCGATCATGATTCTTCCTCCACGAGTTACTGTAGATGGACGCCCAGAAGCATCTGTTTCTTGAGCTAAATCATAACTTACGTTAAGAACTTTGTAATCTTTTCCTGCAACTGTCAATGATGTTAAAAACGACATAATAAAAATTTTTAGTTATTAATTTATTTATTTATGGAGTAAATGTATAAATTATTTCTTACAAAAAACAATAAATTGTAATATTATTTTTACAATTATAAAAAATCACTTATATGAACCGCAGAATTGTATTTTAAAAAAATGACTTAAATTTTATTTATATGACAATGGCCCTAGAAAAAAATATCCTCTAAAATTAAAATCTCTATTTGTGCTTTTTATGTTAGCTTCAATAATAATATCAACCCTCTTTTTGCCTCTACTAATAGCAACAACGTGATACATTGTTTCTGACAATTCGACTCGTAATTCATTTACTTTTATCCTTTTTTCATGAAGCAGCAGTGATTTTAGCATTGTTTTAGAAATAATCTCCTTCAAACTATTTTCATTCATTAAAAGATCAAAATCAATTTCCCATATTTTTGACCCAAAGGTTTCATCAAACTTACATTCTCCAAATGTGGTTGTAGCCAATAAAATTACCTGCTGCGCAATAGAATGTTCTATGGATGTTTTTTCTAATTCTTTTTTCTGAAGAATGGCATTAAAATTAATGGGCAATTTGTAAAAAGCTCCTTTCATCTCTTAGATATAAATTGTTTTCTCTGTTTTTCCTCTCTTACTTGTTTCTATTGCTTTAGAAACGGCTTTTCTTTTAATAATATGAAGCTTAACTTTTGGGGTTAGTTTCAAGAACTTTTCACGGTACAAAATGTCTCCTATAAAGCGCTGTCCTTTATTTTCGTCAACAATAACAAAATAGCTTATTCCTTTCTCGATTTTGAGCTCATTAATATCACCAGCATAAATTTGAATATTTTGACTTTCTCTTTGAAAAGTATAAATCAATTCATCTTGATTAAGTTTTCGATATTTAGAAATATCAAATGTTTCTATAGCATCTTTTAAAGGTTCATAACTGATATTTTCGAAAAGAAATTTTTTAGCTTCTAAAAACTTCAATCCCAAAAAATTCCAAAACCCTTTTTTTGTGGTTTTCTCTTTAAAAAAATAAGTGTCTCTGGTAACCTGATATGTTGCCTTTTCGTTTGTTTTATTATCAGTAACGATCATCTGATAAGTCGGAATTTCTATTTCGGCAGGAACTTCCTTTAAAGCTAATTTGGTATTCAAATTCACAGTTCCGACTTGCTTTTCAGAAATTACAATATCAATTGTATGTTGTTTCAAAGATGAATCTGTTCTTACTATAACTTTTCCTTCTCCACTTCCTGCATAAAAGACAGATCCATCATTATCAGTAAGTCCTAACGAAAGATTTAATTCTGGGATTGGCATAACTATACTTAAATTCGTTTTAACGTTTTCTAATCTTATAAATCTTCAAACAATTCAGATATTCTTTCATATTTTGATTATCTGTACTATTTGGACTAAACTCATAGTCTTTTTTCAGGGTAAAGAATTTTATAGCATTTATATCATTTCCCATTATTTTCTTTCTGTCTTTTCTACTTAACTGCATTACTGCGGTTCCGTCACAATTGACATTAAAAGAATTTTCTAAAACATACCTTTCACCTGTTTTAAAGTACAGCTCTAAAGGTTGTTTTTGTTTTACACAGACATTATCTGTAAAGATTTTAAAATACAAATAGATTTTTCGTTTTCTTTTACCCAACTGCAGCACTGCATACTCAAAGTCTTCATTAAAAACTCTGAGCAAAATGAGTGGTGCACTTGCAAAATTCTTTTTATCAAGCAATAATTCATTTTGCGAAATAGGACAATTTAAAGTGTCTTTTTGAGTACTCTTTTGGGCTGTAATAGCATAACTTTTTAATGCTAATTTTGCTATAAGTAAAATTTTAAATGCATTCATGAAGACTGTCTTAATTTATTTGATCAGAAAATCGAAGTTTTTGTTTAAAAAGGAAACACAAAAAATGTGTTTCCTTTTATTAATCAGGCTATTTACTTTTGTTCGTAATCTGTATCCCATTCTGTTCCATCATCTCCCTTGTGTCCATCCATTTTGATTAGGAAGTTTTTAGCAGGAAAATATGGTTTCATATGGATATCCATGTAAATTCTATCTTTTTGAATCGGATCTTGTTCAAATCTTCTGATTTCGAAGTTTTCTATCAGCTTGTCTGGACCTGTAATTCCGTCAAGGAAAGCCACAATCTGGTTCATAATCTCTTTACGCGTTTTAGCTGTAAAGTTTTCGAATGCGCGACGGTTAAGAAAATCCATTAATACTTTAGTCACATAATCAAAAACACGAACTACAGAGTAAGTTTGCAATCCAAGATTGTCTCCGCTAAATAGTGTTTTTGCCGAAAATGCCATTACTTTTCCGTACTCATTTACCATTGGTACTAAACCTAGATTTTCAAGATTTGCAATTTCGCTCTTCTTCAAATCAAATTTTACTCCGTCAACTTCGTTTATTCCACCAAATTTTTTACCAGCGGTAACCTGAGACATAAGTGTCTTATAAATTTTTCCAGCCAATGCCGCCGAAGGTGCTATATGCAGATCTTCATTTTCACCAATTTGATCAAATCTTCCACGTCCGACAAGCCAGTTGCAGGTCATGATTACATTAGAACGGTAAACGTCTCCACCAGTTAGCGAAGCGGCATCAAACATTTCCATAACATCATCTGGTTCGTCCAAGTGCTCAAAATCGGTAACCAGCATCACTTTATTTTCGTGCGCTATTTTTGCCCATTTTTCAATTACTTTATTTGAACCTAAATAACCTGGAATTACTAAAATTCCGTAGTTGTTTTTAAGATCCAAACGATCATAATTGTCAACTAATTCTGAATGTATGGCATCTATAAAACGTGTATTATCCAGATCTTTTAACTGTTCAATATCGGCATTGACAATTGTAATGTTTTTAACCTTATCAGTTTCTGTATTTTTAAAGAATAAAGCAACGGTTCTGTAAGCCGCTTCTATCTCTCTAGTATCTTCAACAGCTTTAGCAAGGTTCTTTTTTAACAATGCTTCAGACTCTTTGCATTTATCCTCACATTGTGCCACCATATCAGTCAATGCTTCATTACCGCTTAAGATAGAAGACCATAACTCTAAAGTTTTTTGCAAAGTTTCTCTTTCTTTGGTCTTGTTAACTTCTCCAAGAAAAATTTTTCTTCTGGCTTTTCTATCTGGATTAAGATTTTGAACGCCTTCTATAGACATTTCTAACAAATCGAATCCGCCATATTTTGCTAGTTTTTCGACATTTTTTTCTATCGAACTTCCTGAAACTTTACGTTCTAAAACCGCAGTTTCTGTGCTATTTTGCTGTGCTTGTTTATTTAACATATCTTCTATCTTTTACTATTATTTATTCTCTTTTAATTCATTAATCAAAGATCCAAGACTTTCTAAAAGCGCTTTTTTTGCTTCTACATCTTCTAATGCTGCTTTTAGAATTTTATTTGTTTTTAACTGACGAATGATTTTTTGGTACTGGTCTTTTTCTGTTTCCAGATCTGATAAAAAGTTACTTTGTGCTGTGATTCCTTTAATTCCAAAATCTCCTAAGTTTTTAAATTTTAGCGCTTCTACTTTTGTTGCACCTTCTGCAGTTTCAAAATTTACTTTTACTTCTGGCTTAAAATGTTCGAATGCTTTCTCTACAGTAGTTATACCCTCGACAAGTTCTGGTTTTATTGGTGCATCAACTGTTAATTTTTGAGCTACAAGTGTTCTGTTTTGAGGTATTGCAATGATGGCTTCATCTGCATCTATTTTTACTTCATTACCTCCAATTCCATAGTTCGACAACATAATTTTTTAATTTAAATGGTTACTATTATTATTTTTCTCTGTTTATTTTTACTGATTTTGATAAATCTGACGGCAGACATCCAAATCTCTGCTTACTTTTTCGAGTTCCTCTTTGTACGTTTTAGCTGATTGATTCAAACTATCTATCAAGTGGGCATTATGTGTAAGACTTCTTATTTGTTTTTTATAGTCAATAATATTTTTGTAAGCCAAAATGATATTGTTATACAGCTTTTTATTCTCTGTCGTATCTTTTGGTATTTTTTGATAGATATTGGCTACCATAACATTTGCCAATCGTTGCTGAAAATCGTTATCTACTTTGGGAGAATTAATCGAATCTACAACCATTCTCACGCTGTCAATTTTGATTGAAAAATTGGTCTGATAATCGTATTCTCGCTTCATCATCTCATTCTCCGCCTTTAGCATTCTGTTTTCGGCTTTAGGCACTTGAAAATAAAATGAAGTTGCTATCAGCATTACAATAAATGTGGCCAAAAATGCAATTACAAATGCGATAAAAGCTTTTTTGCGTTCTCCTTTGTTTAATACTTCCATAATTTTGTTTTTGTTTTTGTTTTTGTTTTAATTTTTAATCTTTAATAAAAAAACCGTGACGTTTTGGATTGTGCACGATATCTTTTTTCTCGGTCTCTGCCACAAACAACTCGATGCTTTCTTTTTTCTTCCCGATATAATCCAGTTTGCTTAATGTGTCAAAAAGCTTTTCTATTTTTACAAGGAAATTCATTACCTGCGCAGCCGTTTTATCAATATGCACATGATCGTAATTGGTATTAATTAGTGTGGTAAAAAGAATTTCTAAATCTCCCTGAGACAAATCGCACCATTCTGCGAAATAGTTTAAAAGCTCTTCTTTTCCTGCACCTGATTTAGAATCGATAAAATTTTTCATAACTCTCGCAAAAGAAACCACGACACTCAACATTGAAGCAGGATGCTGATGCATTGAAAACCAACGAAATTGCGTTAAACAGTTTCCTAAAAAGTAGCTTGTGTTTTCTGACAACTGCAAAATGGTATCGGGCAAAACGCCATTTTGCTGAAAACGGTTGACTTTTTGAGAAATTTGGACCGAATAAATCTCCATTTGCCCAAATGATCTGGCAATCTCTGCTTGCATATCTGTCAACTTCGGATGGCAGGCAACTGTTACCGATGCTGGAATATAATTTTCGTCTAGTGTCGTAGTATCGCCGATTAGAATTTTACCAATTGCTAGATAAAATCCTCCATAACCGATACCCGAACGAAATTCTTCTGCTTTGATTAGATGAAGTTTATACTCAGGCTGCGTGTAAGGATATCTCGGAGGAACCTCATCTGGGTCTGGCTCTCCAAACGGAATTCTCTTTTTGGAGTTTACCGAAATACAAGCTAGAAGCTCTAAATGTTCCCCTTCCTTTATTTCGTAAGTATCTTCTGGATACGGAACCTGCAAATCTAGAGTATCTGTATTGGCTTTACTTATTTCGATTCGAGAACCGTTTGGCGTAATGGCATGACATTCTTCTACGCGAACTCTTAATAATTTATGATTGTCTATTCCTAAAGTGATTTTGGTTGACTCTTTACTGTGATTTCCAGAATCCAGCAAACCATAGCTTATTGGCGTAGTATGAATTCCGACAGCATCATTTACCAGTTCAGAAACATTGTCCTGCATGGCCAAAAAATGATTTTTGTTAATCTTCATTCCGTCTATCCAGTTTACCGGAAAATGATTTAATTTTTCTATCATGGTTTTTATATTCTTTATAGTTTTTGTTCAATTGTATGCATAACAAAACACCTCATGCAATTGCTTACATAAGGTACATTGGTATAATTATTAGTAACTGCTAATAATTATTGAGCGTTTTTGGAAATTGTTTTTTGGGTGGTATTTTTATTGAAAAGAAAAGGTTCTATAGGGGCAATTAGAAATATTTTTGTTAGTAAGGGCTTTTCTTTTCAATATGTCAAGGAACCTTGTTATTACTTAATTCAAAGCATTATTTAATTCTTTCATAAACTCTTTTAGGAACCTTACTTAAACCCTTATTTTGAGATTTCATTAATGACAAATATTTTTGATACGATTTTTTTGCATCATCATTTTCATTAAACCCCCATTGAGCATCACCTAAGTTTAAGTATGCAACAACTCTATCTGGCGAAAAATTAATTACATCCAAAAGGATTATTCTTGCTTCATTAAAATTTTCTTTTTCAATTAAAGTAAAAGCTGCATCATTATACAATGTAACATTACTTTCTGAAACTGGATTATTTTTTAATATATCTGCAATTTTATAAATATCTAATTCAATCAATTTTTCTTTATTTTTTATATCATCCAGAGAACTTAAATCGTTATTCCTAATTTCACCAAATTGTTCTATAACACTATCAAAATCAAAATCTTTCAGAGATACTTCAATCTGTTTAGTACTTTTTTCTTCTCCTGTACGTAAACTTTTAAAATATGTAACTGAAGTAGAAACCCAGTCTACTCCTTTTTTATAAAAATCTATATCGATCGAATTCTGCCCGCTTATTATCGTTAATGGCAAGCCTTTAGTTTTAACATGGCGAATTTTTACATTACAATTATCAAAACATCTTTCAAAAATTAAATTTTCTTTTTTGTCTTGTAATGATATGCAATTATCATCCTCAACCAAAAGAACATTTCCATCATCAAGAGTAAGAGAATCATTAACAGAATCACCAACCTCATCATTAGTGACACAATCAGCTTTTGTGCCTTTTATTTTTTTTATTTTATCAGTACTATCCTCATTTACAAAGTATTTTATAATAATTGGTAAATCATTATTTTTAATTTCCCATTTGGTAAGGCCTTTTTCTTTATCTACAAACAAAAATTTATAATATGATTTTTCCGCTTTATCTGTAAACAATGATACTCCTGTTTCATCTTCTTTTATATGATCAATCTTTTGTTTAGTACTTTCCATTATACCATTCTCAAAGATTGAATCATTTATAATTTTTATATCTTCACCTTTATATCCGCAATCAATAATCAAAAATTCATTACCTCGTTTTTGTACCTCAATCCAATTACCTTTATAATCTTCTTTACTATCCTGAGGATTACAGGATAACAATACACTTAATAGCAGTAAACCAAAAACTATTTTTCTCATATTATTCTATTTTATTATCCCTCAGCTAACAAAAACATTACATTTTTGCTAGCCGGGGCTTTTCTTATCAATATGTCAAGGAGCATATATGCTATTTATATTATTCAACCTTAATTTTGGTTTTATAAACATATCCTTTATTTCCAGAATTTGTTTTTATAAGCCACCAATTTTCTGAAGCATTTAATATTTCAACTTTTTCACCAGACTTAATTTTTTCAATTACAACTGATGTACTGCTTTTATCTTTTCTCAAATTAGTATATCCATCAGGATCAATAACTTTACCATAAGAAATCTCATTTTCTTCTGACATTAACAAGTACTTTTTAGTATAGCTTTCAATTAGAGGATAACCATAAAATTTTTGAGACTTAAATCTCTCTAACATCTTAGAATTTTGAGTGTAAAAATTATTAAGTAAACTGTAACCTTTATTATCATTTAAATCTTTATCATCATAATGCTGTAATTCAACTTCTATTAAAAAAGCTAGTGTCTCATCAATCAATGCACTATCTGTTTTCTCTTTAACTTTGTTAGAATTATTATTCAGAAAATAAGCTAAATCAAAAATAAAATCAGGCTTTTTATTAGCTATCTCCTGTAATATTTTTTTTCTAATTACATCTTGTTTTGCTTTATGATTATACCATAAAAGATGCCACTTAAAACTTTCATTATAATTCTCAACCTTCTTTATATTCTTTATAAATGAATTATTTAAAAGGTTGTTTTTTTCATAATTCAAATACACTACAATATCTTCAATTTTATCTTTGTCCATGTTTACTTTTGATATTGCGGATAAATCATCATTAAATAAAATCTTATTATAGTTTATAAAATCAATATTATAATCGTTATTCAGTCCATCTTTTAGAATATCTGCAAAAGCATCTCCAGCTCCATCAATTACACCTCTATCAACTTGATAAGTATCTATAAATCCTTCATTACTTAAAGCGGTGTATCCAAGTCCACTTTCTAAATACACATCATTAAATTTTGCATTATCAATATCAACTCCAAAATATTCAATAACTTTATTTTTAAATGCGTTATGTTCTAAGAACTTGTAATTATTATTTTTTAGTAAATCTCTCATTGATGGCATATATTCAGCATATAACTTATCTTCATTTTTCTTTATTGATCCTTTAACTTCCATTTTTTTTTCCTTTGTTTGAGAATTACAGCTAATAACTAGCATTGTTATAATAAATAAAATAATTGTTCTTTTCATTGCATTATTGTTTTGCATTTTTACTATAATTTCTTCTTTTGTCTTTTGGATCAGCAACCATACCATAATCTTTATACACATCATCCATAGAATCTACTTCTTCAACATAGACATAAATTGTTTTTCCTTTACCTTTAATTGTATTATAATTTTCAACTAATTTTTTCATATCAGCATTATATACTCTAACGCATCCATAAGTAACCATCAAAGGACCATTATCATTTATTCCAACTTTAGTTGTATGCCCACTATGTATAGCAATTCCATCTCTCTTTCCTGGTGCAGTGGCTTTTTTTGCATCTCCAGTCATCCCATTTATGTGAATTAAACCATGGTCTCCATAACTCGCTTCACCAATGTGAGTTTTTGAATAAGAAGAAGACCAGAGTCCAGTAGGTGTACTTCCTTTTCCATTTCTTTCAAAAAAGTTATCGTTAACAGTTCCCATCGCCAATGCATAACCTTTAAGTACTATCTCAGAATCATCAAATAATACAAATAAACCTTCAGTTCTTCTATCCTTAGGAACGATAACATTAATATATGCAGTTTTTGAATCTGCTGAGTATTCATTATCATATGTTGAAAATTTACCTTTAGTTTTAGGAACTTCAACTTTTTCTCCCCATTTACATTTATCAATTTTAAATGCTTTTGATGTAATATCATTAAATGCTCTTTGCTTTTCTTTATGATTTGATGAAGGATTACCTTTTTCATCTTTAAGAGCCACATCATTACCAACTTTAGGACAAATTTTGTTTATTACATCATGCGTTTTATTTGATATTGTGTTTAAATTCTTCCACTTAAAGAAAATCATAGAACTCAATATCGATAACTCAATGCTTTCACCTATTAAGTCTGGTTTTTTAACAACATCTAAATTATTTTTTTTTGTATATAAATTACAATATTCATAAAAACCTTTTCCTGTTACCTGGACTAACCCTCTACCTCTATAATTCCAACCATCATTTGCTTCAGTATTTCCAATTTCTTTTGCCTTTTTTGCTGGAGGAGAATATGCCCAATTGGCAATTTTTTTTTGATTCTCTAATGAAACCCCTGGTATTTTAGGCTTGACTGTTGGTCTACCCCATAATTTTGCTTTTTCTTTTCCTTCTTCACTTTGAAATGCTTTAAAAATTGATAAGCTCTCATAATAATAATTAAATCCTTCTCCTTCTTTTAAATCTAAGCTTAAACCAGATTCAACTCTTGCTTGAGCAAATAAGTGTGCTTTATTCCAACAAGTATCCATCCCTAAATCTTTCATATATTTAGTATATGTTGCAGCTACTTTCTCTAATTTTGCGGAATCAGCTTTGGGAAAAATATCAATTAATTGTTTAGCTGTAATAGGCTTAGTGCATTCATCACAAGCCCCCTTCTTACCATTTTTCCCTTCATTTTTATCTGCCTCTCCAACCTTCGCAACTTTATTAGTAGACTCTACAGGATCAGGTTTAAAGACTTTAGCATCTACATCTACTACAGCACTTTTTGCATGTTGTTTGGTATCTATTACTTCAACATCTGCAAACAATTCTTGTTCAGCTCCTTCTCCATTTATACCTCCTTTACTTCTTAGTATTCTGTCTAAATGTACAGTTACTGGAAATATATCACTGGTTATTTTAAACTTTTGATCAACTAATAAATCGTTGCTCAAATAGTCTTCATCATACAACTTAAAACGAATTTCTTTTCCAATAAGCCCTTGAGAATCTATCCAAACCATAATTTCTTTTTCCTTATGAGTTCCTTTTATAGGTTGCTTTGATGTGTTTGTAATATGTACTCTAGTAATTTCTGCTTTTACTTTTGGAGCAGATGAAGAACCAGAAGCCGGAGTTTTAGCTTTTGGCTCTGCTGGCTGTTGCACAGGAGCTTTTGGCTTAGTTGGCGCTTGCTGTTGCACCGAAACTTTGCCTTTAAATGGTGCTACAGGAGTTTCAAGATCATTTACGTTTACATTGTTACTTGCGATTTTATCTTTATTAAAATCTACAGTAACGTAATATTCATGAATTTTACCTTCTTCGGGGCCGTTTTGTCTGGCAATTTTAGCAAAACTGGGGCTTAATAAAAAGTCAACATCTGCTTTACCGTTTTTAACCACTCCTGAAAGTGTTTTTATTATATTTTTTTCATTTGCTTTATTATGTCCTGGTCCATTTGCGTCGTCTTCCCAAAGTGTCACATATACTTTGTGTCTTTCCATGTGCAGGCAGTGAACCCTTGCTTTTAGAGTCTGCCCGTATGAAAGCGTTTTTGTAGGCTTCTCTCCATTTTTATTTAGCAGTTCAATACTTTCGATTTTTGGTTTTTCAGCGGGGTGCGTGGTTATATTGAGTCGTGCAACATCTTCTCCTCTTCTTGCCAGAATGCGAATTCCTTTTCTGTTTAAGCTTTTTTGAAGAAATGTGTAAGATACTTTTTTTCCTATTTTATCATTTTCTTTTGTCTTACGCCATCTTCCGTTTTCAAGAATGTGAATTTCCCATTTTACAGGCTGTTCAAAACTATTGTTAGAAGCAGTATTTTGAAAAGGCAGAACACTCGGTAAAAAAGTATTTACTGAATAGAATTCTTCCTTACCTACAGTAGGATCTGTATTTCCAATTATTTTAAAATCTGACATACTATTTAATTTTATTTACAAATAGAATCACTCTCTTCTAAACTCTCTTGAAATTTTGCTGTATTAACCAAAGGATTAATTTGATTATTTACCTGCGGTTTGGCTTTTTTAGCATTTTGTTTACTGGCTTCTGCTTTTTGGCCGTGTTTATCTACCTCTATACAATCCGGCCCTCCAACAGGGCAGGTTCCTTTACTGTCTTCTAATAAAATTTTCCCTTGATTGCTTAAGGTTACTTTTTCATAAAAGGCGCTCCATTTTGTAATTGAGGCATGGCATGGCAGGAAATCACCGCTTCCGTTAGGCTGCATTTTACATTTACCGAAGGTATTTTTCTCTAATGTCTGCCCAATTTCTTTGTCAGTAGCAATGAGTTTTTTTTCTGCATCTTTATCATTAGCATAATGCTTATTCTGCGATTTTACTTTTAATATATCTGTTTTAGGTTCTACACTAAACTTACATTTTAGTATGGCTCCTTGTACTACTATATGTTTCTCACTCATAGCCTTATCATTTATGAATATTACAATCTCTTTACTATTCTGTTCTTATTCTTTAAATCTGGGTTTCCTCTTTTTTAAAAGATTCTATTTGTATAATCACTTTTATTACTTCATCATAATCTACCAAACATTCTAAGTTTATCTTTTCAATGCAATAAGAATGCTCGTCTAAAAAATAAGAGGCATTATAACTTCCTGTCCAAGGATCAAATCCAAAATTGGCTTCACTTCCATCATCTACATAATGACCTTTTTGTTCTACCTTTATTAGATTAAATTCATCTAAAAGAGGATTAATTTTCTGCTCCACTTCAAACTTTGCTTCCTCATCTTTCACTAATGGAAAGAAAACTTCATTCTTAAATGAAAAATCAGCTGTATACCCAATATAGATTCCGTTAAAAAAGGCTCTTAAAAAATAATCCGAAGCAAGAAAACTAAATAATGTGTCTGTATTTTGTAAAGCATATTCTGTTTCGTCAATATATTTTTCGGCAACTTGACCTTCAAAATAATCTAAAACTTTATCTTTTGAGTGTTTCCATCTGCTATCAATTTCATTATAATTATAAACCGCAATCCACTTTCCTGATTCATCAACTACAATTTTTAACGGATACAAAACTTGCGCAGTTTTTCGCGCCAATTCATCCATTACAGTATTGGGCATTTCATTATTTACATAAATAGACGATCTATTTATCTCAAACAAATGAAATCTGTTTTTATCAGTTGCCAACCATTTTACACTCATTTCCATTTCAAGTGTATCAACTTCATCACCATCAACAGTTATATATTGAACCTTATAATTTTTATTAATTTTATCTGCAATAAAAGGCAATTTATAATTACTCGCTAAACTTACTTTTTGAGTTTTTTTTTCTTCTTTTTCTTTTCGTTCTTCAATACATTTTTCAGGAGCTAGTATTAAAAGCTGTAAATGGCTTTTAAAATCAGCTTCTATTAAATCATGAATCTCACAATACATATTATGATACCATCTGAGTTTATTAGGCTCAACACCAAGATCTCGAGCTACACTTGCAAGTGTGTCTCCTTTCTTGATTTTATAAGTTCTAAACTTATTATATGGAGATTCTTCGGGGCTACCTTCGTAATACATATTGTCTCAGTATCAATTTTCTTTTTCCTTCTTTTCAATTGTAGGTTCAAACATAAAACCTTCGTCAGTTCCTTTTATCAATACTGCTTCTTTTGCCTTTTGTCTTTTGCAAATAATAACTGAATTTTCAGTAATACCATTCATACTTAAAGTATACCTAGCATCTACATATTTTGCTGTCTCATACCATTTAGGCTGTAAAAAGAATACCCAACTGCAATTTTCTCCATTGTGTTTTAAATCGATTTTACTATCTGCATTATGCTCATTATAACCTGTAACAGTATGATAAAACAAGTTTCCAAAATCGATTCTCACAGGCCCTTTTGATCTTAGTGAAGTGTATTTTGTATCGCTCTCTTTTTTCTGAATTAATAATGTAATCAATAATAAATCTTTCATCTCAACATCTTCAATATCTGGAAAAGGGTCTTTTCTATCTGGAATTTTCCATGTAATATATTCTTTAGGCGGTATCTGTATCATATAATTAAACGTAATGTAAATACCTGTGGGACAAATAAACATCAGGAAATGCATGCACATCAAAAATGTTAATGCAATACCATTTAATGCTGTATAAATTATGGCAAAAAAGATGCTGGAATATAAAATAACCAAAGCGCCAAATAATAGTTCGATACCTATATTTTTGGTTTTAAATTCCTCAAAATTCCATCGATAAAGCCATGCATGCAACACTCCAAACAATAGCGATACAATCTGATAAAAAAGAAACTCGTCTGAAAGCTCATTAAATAATTTATTGTAGCCTAAAAATGCCACAATTGCATAAGTGAGTACAAAAGAAAGAATATAGATATAAAATCCTTTTTTGTAAGTCTTGGCAAAGTCTTTTACTTTGTCGGTAAACAATAAAGTGAGTATACCGCAAAGTGCTATAATGACAACTAAAAATACGATGAGCTTAATATCAATAAGTGATAATAAATGTTTTTTTACCATTTTTTAAATTCGTGTTGTAAAACCTAATACAGGCCGTTTATTAAAATTAAATTCTTCTGTTTCATGATCCAGTACCAGTATAGTCTTGGTTTCGACTTCCATAGGAAAAAAATGCTCGTAAAAACAATCTATAAAGTTTTTTATCTTACCGTTAAAAAGATAATTTTCAAATGAAGCATTTACTATTGGCCCAATTTCAATAGTCAAATTCATAGAATAGTCTGTATAAGTGTTTCCGCAGATAAAATCGACACCCAATCTATTTTCTCCTAATGTAATTTGTTCGCTTTCTTCGCTGTACTCTTTAGAACTTGTGGTTTTGTATTGCACTTTTTCCTCAATAATGCTCGCAAGGCACTGACATGATAAATCGATATCGCCTACAATTTTGTACGCATAGGGTAACAGCTGAATGAACTTTGATACCAAGACAGGCGGATAATCGCTAGACACTCCCCAGAAGTCGTAGAAAAATTCCATTGGCTTACTGCCATTTAGCTTGTACAGAAAATTTTGTTCCACAGCTTCAATTTTGGTTCTGTAATGAAAGATTTCATTTTCAAAAGGGTCGAAAAATTTTCTTGCTTCATTTTCCTGCTTCTTCTGATGCTTGTGCTCTTTTATCATCTGTCGTACAGACTTGTCGGCATTGTTTTCGGTAAGACTGTGAACGAATCCTTCTGGCAGTGCATCATACATACTGTCACGAGACAATAACAGAGTAAGATAATCGTGTTTTACATAGTTATCATCTTTGACTATTGCATCTAAAAGATCACTTCTAAATGCTCTTGAAAACTGCCCTTGATTTGAAATCGTTATCTCATCAAGAGAAATTTCATTCTGTTCAATGAGTTCGTTCGCAATAATTTCTGCTCGAATATCATTTGATACATTCTTGATTTCCTGAACTAGGTCTTCTAGGCTTTTTTTATTTTCTCTTCGTGTCTTCATTTATTCTTCCTGCTCCTATATAACGAAGTTGAAAATACTCGTCGTTAAAATTATAAATCCCCAATCCCTTGTCTGTGCAAGCCAAAATTCTATCATTATGCAAATACAAAGCAACGTCTGAAATTGGATGGTCTTTATCGTATCTAAAAAAGACCAAGTCTCCTTCTGTAAGAAATGTTCTTCCGGTAAAAATCTGGATCGATTTTGATTTCCACATTCCCGCAGGATCTTTTGGTAATGTAACTTTATATACATCACTATATAATGACTGCAAAAAATATGAGCAATCAATTCCTTTTCTAGAAAAGCTTTTTTCCTTATATGGAGTGTTTATCCAAGAATCAAAATAGGAATAGAGTTTGTAATTGGTAATTTTACTAGGCATTACTCCTAAAACTATCGAATATTTTTCCTTTAGATTCAAAACTTCATCACTTAGATTTTCAGAATTGTCATTGACAATCGTTTTATTCTTCAACCCAATTTCTTCCATCTTTGCCTGCTTTTTTAGCAGATCTAATGAATAATCATATTTAAAGGGAATCTGCGAAATGTATTTTTTACTGCTGCAAGAATTGAAAACAAACAAGATTGAAAACAATCCAACTATCAAGTACCCAATATGAAATATCTCATTTTGGCCATAAATTCTCTTCTCTCTTAACATTTTATATTTGTAAGTATATATTCACAAACATAAAACTATTTTTTTTAATAGCTTTACAAATTTGTAATATTTTTTATACAAAAATAAAAAATATCGTTTTATATTTGTCATTAATTTCTTATTTTTTTACAATTAAAAGCATGGGCAAAAATTTAGACGTTAGGATTACATTGGTGTTTTCAACAGTTTTACTTATAGGTGTAACATTGCTTCTAATTCAGTTTTTTAAGCATGTTGACTGTGACAATATCATTTATTATATTTTATCTGAACAATCTCAGAGCGAAGAGCCTATAGAATTTTATGATAAAACACCTAATTCAAAAACATGGGAATGGAATTTTGGAGATGGTTCTCCCATAGATAAAAGAAAACATACTTTCCATACGTATAAGAATCCTGGAAAATATACTGTGACCTTAACCATTAATGGCAATTGCACCAGTACAAGAGAAATTACTTTAAAGGACAAATACTTATTAGACAAATTAGGTACTCCACATATAATTTCTTCTAAAATTATTACTGTAGGCCAACCTGCTTATTTTTATTCTACTGCAGAAAATGCCAAAACGTGGGAATGGGCTTTTGGCGAAAATAGAGGAATTAATGAAAATTCATCTAACCCTGTTTATACTTTTTCTTCTTCTGGAGAAAAAATTGTAACCCTAGTTATTAATGGAGATTTTAGCAGAGTGGCTAAAAAGGTTATTTATGTCCATCCTAAAGTAATAAGAAAGACCAATCCGCTAGATGTGACATCTTATGTTTATGAAAAAAGTGCAGAATCTTTTTGTCTGCCGAGAGGTTCTGTAAAAAAAGATCCATTAGAAGATATGCTTCAATATGTTCCTGTTGCCCCCAAAAATAAAACTCAAAATGACACTATTGCACCAATTAAAAAAGCAACAAAAGTATCTGAAGATCAATTTGAAATCTTACTAAATAAAGTAGCCGAAGGAAGCAAAGTAAAAGATGATTTCTCTGATTTTTTATGTGATGACCTTGAGATACCAGTTGTTAAAAACGATTCTGATTTGCTCACTTTTGCACAGTTATGCGCTAATATAAAGGGAAAAAAAATAAAAATAGAATCAATACGTCTAAATAAAGACAAACAAACGAACTGCATTAAAGGATTAAATATCAACTACAAAGTAAAAAAGTACTTGATATGGTCTAAAGATTAAATTTTGGTATGGAAGAAGAAAAAAATATTTTCAGTACAGAACTATTAACCGCATTAGAAATTGCTAAAAAAATAGCTAAAACTAATTTGAATAAATATTATTCTGCTCCTCATTTATTAAAAGCCATTTTAAACAGAGATCTATCTCTTTTAAAAAGACTTGAAAATATGGGCAAAGATGTTTACTATCTAGATGAATGGGCAGAGGTACGAATTGACGAAGAACCAAAAACAACTAATGTTCTTGATTCTGAACCAAGCGATCTTATTGATGAAATTATAAAAGAAGCCGAATCTGTTCGAATAGCATTAAAGGAAGATGAAATTAGTTTGTATGCTGTTTTAACTGCTATAAGTTCGCCAGGTGTAGGTTTCAATTTTGACCAAATGAAATCTTACCCTATTTCGAGAAATGAATTGCTAGAAGGCCAAATTGTTATTCCTCAAAACGACGGCGCAATTAAACAAGATGTAAAAAAAGGCTTTTTAGGCAAGTACTGTATTCATAAAAATCTAGAAAAAAATAAAAAGAGAATTCAAGCAATTGGTTGTGAAGCTGAATTAAACTCTATTAAAGAAATTTTATGCCGTTTCTCTAAACCCAATGTATTACTAATTGGCGATCGTGGTATTGGAAAAACAATTTTAATTGAGGCTCTAATTGAAAATGTCATTAATAATAAAATTCCAGACGTATTAGACAAAGTACAGTTATTCGAACTAGATTTATCTTCTTTAATTGCAGGCGCATCTTATAAAGGAGAAATTGAAGACCGCTTAAAGAACTGCATTCAGGAGTTAAAGCAGTTCCCGAAAGCTATTTTAATAATCGAAGAAATTCACACTCTGTTAGATAAAAATGGTGGAGACTCAGGAGTTTCGAATGTTTTAAAAGGTGAATTGGCAAAAGGGTTAAACATAATTGCAACTTCAACGATTGATGAATTTACAAAAAGAATTGAAAAAGAACAAGGTCTTTCTGGCATGTTTGAAATTGTAAAACTGGAAGAATCTGACGATGAAACTTTGTTTAGAATGATTCGCGAATCCATAAAAACATATCAAGAACATCATAAAATAAAAATAGATGATGAAACGATTTCTGAATCTATTCGATTATCAAAAAGGTACTTAAAAGAGAAAAGTCTTCCAGGATCAGCTATAAATCTGATAGATCATACAATGTCTGTTCTAAAAACTTCCGGTGAAACTTTTTTAAAAGAAAAGCCCGCGCTTATTAATAAGCTAGAAGTATTAAAACACAATGAAACAGGTTTATCAGAAGAACAATTAATTAAAGAATGTAATTGGTTTCTAACCGACTTGACAAACAAAACTGCTTTTTTAATGATTGCTGATGAGGAGAATAATTCCAAAACATTCGAATCTTCTGTTGCTATTATCGATCACATTGAGAACCTTTTACAAATAATTGAAGAAAGAGCTTTAGACAAACGTTCCCATATTGAAGCTTTTGATTTGTCTCTAATAATTGCTCAAAAAACAGGGATTCCGGCAGGTAAATTAAACGAGGAAGAAAAAAACAAACTCAACACAATTGAAGAGGTTTTAAACAAGAGAGTTGTTGGACAAGATCATTGTATTGCAACAGTTGCGGGTTCAATTTTAGAGTCGCGATCGGGTTTAAGCAAAGCAGGACAACCTATTGCGTCTTTCTTCTTTCTAGGACCAACAGGAACAGGAAAAACAGAACTAGCTAAAAGTTTAGCCGAATTTCTTTTTCAGGATGAAAATGCAATTATCAGATTTGATATGTCTGAATTTAAGGAAGAACACTCAGCAGCATTACTCTATGGTGCCCCTCCAGGCTATGTGGGATATGAAGATGGAGGTTTGCTAGTAAATAAAATTAGACAAAAACCTTACTCTATTGTTTTATTTGATGAAATCGAAAAAGCGCATCCTTCTGTTTTTGATGTTTTCTTACAGATTATGGACGAAGGTAAGCTTCACGATCGTTTGGGAAAAGAAGGCGATTTTTCGAACGCAATTATTCTATTTACATCAAATATTGGCGCAGATCATATTGTGGAGACATTCAACAGTGGTCACATTCCGAGTTCGGCTTCTTTAATGGAAATTATGGCAAATTATTTCAGACCTGAATTTTTAGGTCGATTAACTGAAATTGTACCTTTTGCGCCTATCAGTAAGGAAAATATTCTTAAAATCTTTGAGATTCATCTAAAAAAAGAATTTACAGACTTGTTAAAGAATGTACATGTTGAAATTCCTATAGAAACTAAAATCTATCTTGCCGAAAATGGCTTTAACGTTAAATATGGCGCAAGACCTATTAAAAGCATCATTAGAAGTCATTTGAGAAGACCTTTGGCAAGGAAAATAATTTCTGGAGAAATCATAGATGGCGATAATGTTTTAGTAATTATTGAGAACAACGAAGTGAAATGGATTAAAGAAGGAACTAGTGTACTAGAAAGTTAATATCAGTCATAAAAAAAACGCTAAGAAAATTTCTTAGCGTTTTTTTGCCTTATTCTAAGACTAAGCCTATTTGGCCGTCGTCGTCTAATTCTGTTTCTACTGAATCGTCTTCTGGAATTTCTGGTCTTTCAGGAACTTCTTCAACTGGTTCCTCGTAAGGAAGTGGTTCCAACAGATTAACTTGTCTTAATTTATCAGTTGTTAATTGGTTCCCTAAAGCTTTAAAACCTTTTACAGCTATAAAATCCTCAACATCTATATGAAGATCGTCTTTTTGAACTCCTTTTACTTTTGCAAAAACCAATTGCGCAACAGGGCGATAATCGGTAGATACAATTTCCAATTGTGAATTTGGATGGTCTGTGATGAAGCTTTCTTCTTTACCTTCGTTTTCTACAAGGAAACGTTTCAAGAAATAACGCTCTTTTTCACCATCATAGTAAATCGCAGAAATTGGTTTCTTAGGTTTCCATTTTTCCAGAACAATCATATCTTCCTCAAAATGAGTCGATAATTCTGGAATAATTACTTTCAACTTCCCTGACTGACTGATTACTAGGATTTTATCTGTTGGTTTAAATTCACCTAGTAACTCTCCCCTTGCGTCAACATTTAAACGTTTTACGGTATCATCAAACCAGACTTTTCTTGGCAGTAATGTCGAAATTCCTTTTTCTTTTAATTCGATTTTCTTGATTGGATATTTGGTAACCAAATTTCCTTTTGAACCACGACCTTTAATTGCCAATTTAGCAAAATCAATATCAAATTTCAGTTTCTTAATCGTGCCAACCTGACGCAGTAAAATAGTTACCACCTCAGCTTCACCGTTTGGATTGTGGGAAAAATAAACTACTTGTGAACCATTTGTACCATTTGTTAAATCGTAAGCTTTATCACGTGTTACTCCAGTAACATTAAAACGCTTAATGTATGATGGCCCCGATTTACCATCGCGATACATCATGTTGTAAATAGTTCGCTTATCATTTTTATCAAAAACGGCCGCGTGTATAATGTCTTTTCCGATAAAAGTTTTAGCATCAACTTTTGTAATCATTAAAGTTCCATCACGTAAAAACACGATAACATCATCAATATCCGAACAATCACCTACGTATTCATCTTTCTTTAAACTTGTTCCAACGAAACCTTCTTCACGATTTACGTACAGTTTTGTATTTCTTAAAACTACTTTTGTAGCCTCAACATTGTCAAAAACGCGAAGTTCTGTCTGACGCTGACGACCTTTTCCGTACTTCTCTTTTAATTTGGTAAAATAAGTAATCGCAAAATCAGTAAGATGTTCGAGATTGTACTCTACTTCTTTCATTTCATCCTCTAATTTCGAAATGAATTCGTCTGCTTTATCAGAGTCAAAACGTGTGATACGAATCATCGGAATTTGCGTCAAACGCTGTAAATCGTCATCATTGATTTCTCTAACAAAAGATTTTTTGAAAGGCTCAAATCGGTCATACAAATACTTGTATAATGATTCTCTGTCTCCATATAATTTGAAGTCAATGTACATTTCTTCTCTAATGAAGATTTTCTCCAAGGTAGAAAAATGCCATTTATTCTTTAATTCTTCTAACTGAATTTCTAATTCCTGACGAAGTAAATCAACTGTTCTTTCAGTTGAAATTCTCAACATTTGAGAAACACCAATAAACAATGGCTTGTTGTCTTCAATAACACAGCCTAAAGGCGCTACAGATGTTTCGCAAGCCGTAAACGCAAATAAGGCATCAATTGTTTTATCTGGCGAGACTCCAGGAAAAAGATGAATTAAAATCTCAACATCGGCAGCAGTATTGTCTTCAATTTTCTTGATTTTGATTTTACCTTTTTCATTGGCTTTCAAAATACTGTCAATCAAACTCGAAGTATTGGTAGAAAACGGAATCTGCGTAATCACCAATGTATTTTTATCTAACTGCGAAATTTTAGCACGCACACGCACACGTCCGCCACGCATTCCGTCGTTATAATTTGAAACGTCGGCAATACCTTGCGTCATAAAATCAGGATAAAGCGTAAACGGTTTTCCTTTTAAGATTTTAATCGAAGCGTCAATTAATTCGTTGAAATTATGAGGCAAAACTTTTGTTGATAAACCTACCGCAATACCTTCTGCCCCTTGCGCTAAAAGCAAAGGGAATTTTACCGGAAGATTATTAGGCTCTGCACGACGTCCGTCATACGAAACTCCCCAATCAGTAATTTTCGGAGAGTATAAAACCTCCAAAGCAAATTTAGACAAACGTGCTTCAATATAACGGGGCGCTGCCGCACCGTCACCAGTTAAGATATTTCCCCAGTTTCCTTGGCAGTCAATCAATAAATCTTTTTGACCAATTTGTACCATTGCATCACCAATACTAGCATCTCCGTGTGGGTGATACTGCATGGTGTGCCCTACTACATTGGCAACTTTATTATAACGACCATCATCCAACTCTTTTAACGAGTGCATAATACGACGCTGAACAGGTTTGAATCCGTCTTCGATAGCAGGAACGGCACGCTCCAGAATTACGTACGAAGCGTAATCCAGGAACCAGTCTTTGTACATTCCGGTTACTTTCGTAATAACGTCTTCGCCTTCTTCTTCCTGATTTTCGTAAAAATGCTGTCCTTCAAAATTCTTAGCATCTACATCAATAATCTCATCGTCATCCCCATTTTGATTGTCATCAAACTGGTTTTCATCCTGATTATTCTCGTCGTCGTTTGGAATTATGTTATCGTCTTCTTCGTCTTTCATATATTTTGTTCAGTATAACTACTAAAAAATTCTTCTTCTTTAATTTTAAGCCTCTTCAAGCTCATCAATCTCAACCTTCAAGTTTTTGATAATAAACTCTTGTCTATCCGGAGTATTTTTCCCCATGTAGAAAGATAACAATTGTTCAATCGAAGTATGTTTATCCATCATAACGGGATCAAGGCGGATTGTATCTCCAATAAAGTTTTTAAACTCATCTGGCGAAATCTCTCCCAAACCTTTAAATCGCGTGATTTCTGGTTTTGGCTTAAGTTTTTCGATTGCATCTTTTCTTTCTTCTTCAGAATAACAATAAATCGTTTCTTTTTTGTTACGAACCCTGAAAAGTGGAGTTTGTAAAATATACAAATGCCCTTCTTTGATTAATTCTGGAAAAAACTGCAAAAAGAAAGTAATCAAAAGCAAACGAATATGCATTCCGTCGACATCGGCATCGGTTGCAATTACAATGTTGTTATAACGTAATTTTTCTAATCCGTCTTCGATATCCAATGCAGCTTGAAGCAAGTTGAATTCTTCGTTCTCATACACGATTTTTTTACTCATTCCGTATGAGTTCAAAGGCTTACCACGCAAACTGAAAACCGCTTGTGTATTTACGTCACGTGACTTTGTAATCGATCCAGAAGCCGAATCTCCCTCGGTAATAAAAAGCGTACTTTCTAAGTTTCTTGGGTTTTTAGTATCTGGAAGATGCGCACGGCAATCTCTTAATTTTTTATTGTGAAGATTGGCTTTTTTAGCACGATCTGTCGCCAGCTTTCTAATTCCTGATAATTCTTTACGCTCACGTTCTGCCTGAAGAATTTTACGCAATAAAGCTTCGGCAGTTGTTGGATTTTTATGTAAATAATTATCTAGCTTCGTTTTGATGAAATCATTAACGAAAGTACGAACAGAAACGGCTGGAGTTCCATCATCAGACCCCATATCTGTAGAACCTAATTTTGTTTTGGTCTGAGACTCAAAAACAGGCTCCATTACTTTAATGCTAATCGCACTTACAATCGATTTACGAACGTCTGATGCTTCGAAATTCTTATTGTAAAATTCACGGATTGTTTTTACAACAGCTTCACGGTAAGCCGCTAAGTGCGTTCCTCCCTGCGTTGTATTCTGACCGTTTACGAAAGAGTGATATTCTTCGCTATATTGCGTTTTACTATGTGTCAACGCAACTTCAATATCGTGCTCTTTTAAGTGAATAATCGGATATTCTAAATCTTCTTCGTTGATGGTTTCTTCTAATAAATCGCGAAGTCCATTTTCTGAATAATATTTTTCTCCATTGAAAATAATAGTCAAACCATTGTTCAAATAACAATAGTTTTTGACCATTTTAATTACGTATTCTAAACGGAATTTATAGTTTTTGAAGATCGTTTCGTCTGGCGTAAAAATTACTTTTGTTCCTTTACGTTTTGTCGTATCGATAATATCTTCTTCTGTAACCAAATTTCCGGCAGAGAATTCTGCTGCTTTTTGTTTATCATCACGAACTGATTCTACGCGGAAATAATTAGACAAGGCATTAACCGCTTTTGTTCCGACACCGTTCAAACCAACTGATTTCTGGAAAGCTTTAGAATCGTACTTTCCTCCAGTATTCATTTTCGAAACTACATCGACTACTTTTCCTAACGGAATTCCACGTCCATAATCACGAACAGAAACTGTTTTGTCCTTAATACTTACCTCAATAGTTTTTCCGGCCCCCATAACGAATTCATCGATACAGTTGTCCAGAACCTCTTTTAAAAGAATATAAATACCATCATCAGGTGATGATCCGTCCCCTAATTTCCCGATGTACATACCCGGACGCATACGAATATGTTCCTTCCAATCGAGTGAACGAATATTATCTTCGTTGTATTGATTTTGCTCTAGCATAAATGAATTTAGGATTTTTTGCTAATGTACCATTTATCAACAAAAAATGAAAGCGTATTTCTTTTTTGTTATGAATAATAACAGTTTAAAATCTATTTAAATTGATTTTAATATAAAACGGACATTAAAATTAATAAAAAATTGACTTTTAGGCAAAAAACACTATTTGATTCCGAGCACTTCTTTTGCCAGCGCAATCATTTCAGGGGTTCCCGTATTTTTGTTTTTCTCGTCAGACAATTTCACAACTCCTTGCCAATGTGTATTATCAGGCTTTGTATCGGTTAATTTGATCACCATGTTCATTGCAGGAAGGCCAACATCGTTTGTAAAATTGGTTCCAATTCCAAATGACATTTTTATTTTGTCAGTACAGAAATCTGCAATTCTTTTTACCTTTTCAAAATTTAAAGAATCCGAGAAAACGATAGCTTTAGATTTTGGATCAATTCCCATTTTGATGTAATGCGAAATTACTTTTTGAGCAAATTCTATCGGATCACCACTATCATGTCGAACACCATCAAAAAGTTTCGAATATTTTTTATCAAATTGATTGAAAAAAATATCAGTTGTATAGGTATCCGTTAATGCAATTCCGAGATCTCCACTGTAAACTTGGGTCCAATGCTCAAGACTTATCGAATTGGCCATTTTAAAACCATATTGCGCGGCATGAAACATGAACCACTCGTGGGCATGCGTACCCAATGGACGTTTATTGTTGACCATTGCAAAATGCACATTGCTTGTTCCAATAAAACTTTGTCCTCCATACGTTTTTAAAGTTTCATTTATTAAATAATGAACCTCATAAGAATGACGTCGTCTGGTACCGAATTCTAAAACTGAAACCCCTAACTTGTTATAATTTTCAATTTTTTCCTGAGTCAGCTTTTTGACGGCATCATCATTCAAGCGAATGAGATGATTAGCTTTATAAAATAGTTCTGAAATCAAGGCCATTAAAGGCACTTCCCACAAAATGGTTCTGTACCAAAATCCTTCAACTGTAACGGAGATTTCTGAACCTTCTTGGCTAATTTGCACTTCAGACGGATCAAAACTATATCCTTGAAGAAAATCTAAATAAGTTGGATCGAGATAAGGACAATAATGCGACAGATAATTTTTTTCTTCTTTTGTTAAACGCAGATCTGCCATGGCGTCTACCGATTGGCGAAGTAAATCTGCAAAACCTCTCGGAAAAATATGTTTTCCGCGGTTTATGAATCCGTAACGGACTTTTGCTTTTGGAAAAAGCTTTATTACAGCATGCTGCATTGTAAATTTATAGAAATCATTATCTAAAATTGATTTCAAAAAAGTTGTTTCCATAGCATCAAATTCTTTTCATTTACTGCTAAGATACGGCAATTTCATAAAAGACAAAAATGTGATTTTATTAAATTACTTAAAAACAATTTTGAAAGAAACAATACTCTCCGTATCTATAAAAATAGTGACATATTCTCCGATATTTTTATCCGCAAGAATTTGAAATTCTAAACCTCCTCGTTTCTCTTTCGGATTAAGAACTTTAACCGGCTGGTTCTTTTTATTCAAATAAAAAACCTGATTGGATTTGGATACATTTTTGATTTCAATAGTGATTTTATCTCCGCTTTTAGCTTCGATGATTCCAGAATTTGGAGTTTTTATTTTATAATCATTCTCTATTGTTTTATTATAAATTAAAGGCCCGTTTAAGAAATCGCTTTTACTGATTCTGCCTCCAAGAAAAGTACCCGAATCTGGGTAATGTTTTGCAAAGAAATACTCAGGATCAGTGTCAAAATAGACTGGATTAAAATCGTTAACCATTCTACCTTTTCTGCTATCATAATAACCTTGCCCCCACGTAACATCAATCAAACGCCATTTTCTATCAACTAAAACAATATTCCAAGCATGATTTGACAAAGTTGTTTTACGACCAATATCTCTTAAATTAGTTTTAGAATCGCCACGAATTATTTCGCATTTTAAACCGACCGATTCTGCCAAATGCTGATACAAAGCCGTAAAGCCTTCACAAACCGCTTTCTGAGATGTAAAAGCTTTTTGAATGAGATTATCGTTTAGCTGTTTTATTTTTCGCTGTTTTTCAGCTTCAGAAGAATAACGAAATCCTTGCACTTTTGGCGGATTCAAAAATGAATTGTAATCGTACTTTATATTTAAAGCAATCCAAGTGTAAATAGCTCGCGCACGCTCAGCATCCGAATCAAAATCTTTTTCGATTCTTTCGGCTAACTGTTCGGTGGTAGTAAAGCTTTTCGGATATTTTGCAATGATTTTGTCAACTTCGCTGACTTTTTGTGCAGCAGCAAAGTTGAAAAAAATAATATTCAGTAAAAGGAATAAAAATGAAATCTTTTTTTGTGGCATTTAAAAATTTGATTTGATAATATCTTTCAGTTCTTTATCTAATTCGGCATTAGATATTTTATTATCATTTAAATCAAAATTCGAGCCAAACGCTGGCAATGAGAAACTTCCTTTAATTTCAGCACCATAGCGCGGGAAAAGATTTTGAGCAATTCCTAAAACTGATGCACCTCCACGTCCTCCTGGAGAAGTTGCTAATAGCAGCATTGGTTTGTGCTGAAAAACATCTTTTTCGATACGAGAACTCCAATCGAAAACATTCTTAAAAGCTACTGAATAATTTCCGTTATTTTCTGCCATTGAAACAACTAAAACATCAGCTTCTTTTAGTTTATTTAAGAATGCTTGAGCAACTTGATGCTGACCAACTTCTTTTTCTAAATCAACGCTAAAAACGGGCATTGCGTAATCATTTAAATCTAAAACTTCCACATCAGCATTTTCAAATAAACTCGATGCATAAGTTGCTAAACGTTTATTGATTGACTGAGTACTGTTACTTCCTCCAAAGGCTATTATTTTCATGGTTTCTCGTTTGTTAATCGTTCTTGTGTGGGTTCTGGCGTGGCATCTTCAATTTCGTAAACTTCCTTTGCGATCTCTACTGAGTATTCGTTTGGGTAAATTTTTCCTCCATATGATTTTGCATACACTTTGGTAAATTCTGCTCCAAAGTACAGAATAATTGCCGAATAATAAACCCAAACTAAAATAATGATTACAGACCCAGCTGCACCATAAACTGAAGCTACTGTAGAACTGCCTAAATAGAATCCAATGGCAAATTTACCAATCATAAAAAGTACAGCAGTAACGCTTGATCCGATAATGGCATCTTTCCATCTGATTTTTCCATCAGGTAAAGTTCTAAAAATTATAGTAAATAACAATGTAATACTTGCAAACACGATCACTATATTGACTACATAAAATAAATAAACCGTACTTTCAGGAAAATAAATTTTCAAACGTGCACTAAGAAGATCCAATATCGTATTGACGAACAAACTGACAATCATTAAAAAACCAACAGATGCAATCATAGAAAATGACATTAACCTATTCTGTATAAATTTTCTAACCCCTTTATCTGGTTTAGCGCGAAGTCCCCAAATGTAATTTATTGAACTTTGAATTTCCGCAAAAACTCCCGAGGCACCAATCAATAACATTACCACTCCAAATATGGTAGCAAAAACGTTGCTTCCAGACAGTTGTACATTTTTAATTGCTTCCTGAATTTGCGTCGCAGCACCATTGCCTACCAATCCATTTATTTGCCCATATAATTGTCCCGTAACCGCCTCTTCTCCAAAGAAAAAGCCACAGATTGTAATTATAATAATCAACAAAGGAGGTAATGCAAATATGGTGTAGTACGATAATGCCGCACTAAGCTTGATGGCATTGTCATCATTGAATTCTAAAAAAGTATTTTTTAACAGAAACCACGTTTTTGAAAAAATATTTTTGGCTTTCATTTTGCTGATTTATTTGAGATTCACCCAAATTTAAGCATTAATGAAAATTTGTTACTTCTTGGATTCTGAAGAACTTTTATATTTTTTCCATGTTGTTTTTCATATTATCATTAAAACACATAATCCCTGCGGGACAACCTTAAATTGTTATTTTCATGAGCTACCACTATTAAACTCCTACGGAGTAGCAACCAATCTCGCCAAAGATTTAAATATCGGTGGAAAAAAATTAAGTCAATACACAATGTCCCGTAGAGACATGTGCGTTTATTTATAATGGCAAAAAATACCTTTATCATAAACCGTCCACAAACTTGCTTTCTGATTGGCTGCCTTCAAAGCATTATTTGCCCAAGTATTGCAAGTATAAAAAAGACTGTAACTTCCTTTTGCTTCATAAAAAGCATCTTTTTTTCCGTAGCTATGGCCTTGAATCCATTGCGGATGAATAGGATCGCTAAAACTCTCAGAAATATAAGTCACTAGTTTTTGATAATTTTCTTTAGAAACCAAAATGCGTTTGCAATCTTCTCCTTCTCGTAGTTGTTTGAAAAACGTGGCATGTACAGCAGAAGAACTGATTCCGAATGCGGCCTTAAAAGCTGTACGTGCTTTTAAATCTGCCCATTCTGGAGTTTCAAGATAAAATCCTTTGTCGCCCCAGCCAAAAGCGATATAATTCATCAAAGAATCTTTGCCTTGGGTTTGATTGAATTGAATTTCGTTTCTCCAATCTTTAATTTCGTTTTTAACTGGAACTACAATATCGGTATGAACACCATTTGAAAGAATGTAAATTGGAATCGCATTTTGTTCTTCGATTTGCGCAATATCCGAATTCACTGTAATTTTAGAAATAATTAAAACACATGAAATGTAAAGGGCAAGAAAAGCAAAGATTCCGAAGAGTGTCCAGCCCAAAAATTTGAATATTTTTTTTAGCATTTTGATTGATTGGTTTTAGATTAGTAATTGGCTATTTTTTGTAACCAATTACTGAGCCAAAAATTTTGTCTATCAAAAATAGAACGCGGATTTTTCTGATTTGCTTACGCGAAAGCGCAGATTTAAACGTTTTTTTTGTCATTGCGAGGAAAGAAGCAATCACACTACGGAAAGCGACAAAGAGAATTGACAATCTGTGCGGAACCTCTTGAAGTTTCAGGACGCTCAGAATATCATCCATCTTCTTTCTTCTTTTCTCTATTTTCTAAAAACAAAAAAACTGCTGAATCTCTTCAGCAGTTTTTTTCTATTATCTTTCTTCTTGTTTCTTTCTTCTAAAAAAAAATTAAACGTTAAAACGGAAGTGCATTACATCACCATCTTTTACAATGTATTCTTTTCCTTCAACTCTAAATTTTCCAGCTTCTTTTGCTTTTGCCTCAGAACCGTATTGAACATAATCATCGTATGAAATAACTTCTGCACGAATAAAACCTTTTTCAAAGTCTGTATGGATCACTCCAGCTGCTTGTGGTGCAGTTGCTCCAATATTGATTGTCCAAGCACGAACTTCTTTTACACCCGCTGTAAAGTAAGTTTGTTGTTTTAATAATTTGTAAGCGGCACGAATTAAAACTGAAGCTCCTGGTTCTTCTAATCCCATATCTTCTAGGAAAACTTGGCGCTCTTCGTAGCTTTCTAATTCTGTAATGTCAGCTTCTGCTCCTACTGAAAGCACGATAACTTCAGCTTCTTCGTCTTTAACTAATTCGCGAACTTGATCAACATATTTGTTTCCGCTTACTGCTGAACTTTCGTCAACATTACAAACGTATAAAACTGGTTTTGCAGTAATTAATTGAAAGCTTTCTAATAAAACTTCTTCGTCATTATTTTGAGGGACAACTGTTCTAGCAGATTTTGCTTGTAATAACGCTTCTCTAATTCTATTTAATAAAGCCTCTTCTGTCTGCGCTTCTTTATTTCCTGTTTTTGCAGCACGTTTTACTTTTTCCAAACGTTTTTCAACAGTTTCTAAATCTTTTAACTGCAATTCAATATCGATAGTTTCTTTGTCACGAATAGGATTTACATTTCCATCAACGTGAACGATATTATCATTATCAAAACAACGCAAAACGTGAATAATAGCATTACATTCTCTAATGTTTCCCAAAAACTGATTTCCAAGACCTTCACCTTTACTTGCTCCTTTAACTAACCCAGCAATATCTACGATATCTACAGTTGCCATTTGAACGCGCTCTGGTTTTACCAATTCTTCCAATTTATTAATTCTTGGATCTGGAACGTTTACAACACCAATATTTGGCTCGATTGTACAAAAAGGAAAGTTTGCACTCTGCGCTTTTGCATTAGATAAACAATTAAATAATGTTGATTTTCCAACATTTGGCAATCCTACAATTCCTGCTTTCATCTGTTTGTTTCTATATTATTTTAATCGGTCTTAAAACTTTTAGACCTGTTATGCTTTATTAATAATTGCTAAAATGCTCTTTTTCGGCATTAAAATTTTGCAAATATAAGATTTAATAACTCTTTCGCGAATTAAATATTTGCATTAATATTATTTAAGAACAAGTTCTTATTTTCTTCTAAGTTCATTATCGCATTTTTTCTCTGATTTTTTCATTAAATAAAAAAATCCCGAACCATAAAGCTCAGGATTTTTACTTCAATTTATTTAATTACAATTTAAACTCTAACGATGCGATGATTGCTTTTTCTTCATCTGTGGCTGTAAATCCAGAGATATCCCAATAATTGGTCAGGATTTTATTTTTTTTATTAAAGAGCGATTTCTCTTTAAAAACATCACTTTCATTATATGTGAAATTCTGCTTATTAAAACCTGTTGTTACAAAACTATTTCGGACTTGAACATTTTTGGTTTTGTCTTTTAAAACCACATCATAACCAATTTCTTCATTAGAACTTAATAAATAGTAATCGGTTCCGTCCCATCTGTAATTTACTTTTACAAATGATTTTGTAATGTTTTTATCACCTTCTTTTGTCTTCTCCTCTATTTTATCAAGGGTTGCAGGTGTAGTTGAAATCGTAAATTCTACAATAATTTTTTTCAAAGGATCATAAATGATTTCAAAATTGTCTATTGCCTCTTTTGCTTTATCTAGTGGAACAACGGACATTACAAAATAATCTTTGTTTTTTGAATGTCCTTTTATCGTAAAATCGTACGTTTTTTTTGACTTCGAATCTAATAATGGATCAAAATATTTAAAATTCGAATAATTCTCCATTATATCATTCAGATTATAACCCTTTAAATCAGCACTTACATCTGCTTCTAACAATCCGTAGGAACGATTTTGCTCAACCAATAAAGTTGTTGCATTATTATTTTTATCAAATTGAAAATTTACCAATCCATCATTATAATATGTATATTGATTGTCGAGCATAAAAAACTCTCTCACATATACTTTTTGTCTATGAGATACACTAATTTTCTTAGTAGAATTGTTAACCAATTTCTGCAGTATTTTTTCTGGAGATTCCTTAGATAAAACTACTTCATCTAATTTATTGTTTTTACTCTTTAAATAAATAACAAATTTTTGTTCTCCATTTAAAGAAGTCCAGCGTACAGTCACATCTTCATAATTAGTTTCAGAAACCTGAACATTAGATCCCCCAGTCAGCATAAAAGTAACTTTTCCTTCTTCATTGCTCAATAAAATCTGCTGGGTTTTCATTATTTTAACCGTAGCATTTTGTATTGGCTCCAAGGTTTCGATATCCTTAACAATAATAGAATACTCTTCGCTTTGTGCAAAAACGCTTACATAGTTGAATAAAACAATAAATAAAAGTAGCAATCTCTTCATAGGCATTGTTATTTTTTCAACTAAAGTATTATTTTTTTAACAATTAAGCAACAGTCAAAAAATAAAACATTAACTGCCAACACACTAACTTTTGAAAATACCTGATTTCAGGGCAAAAAAAAACCTGAGAAAAACTCAGGTTTTTTATTCTTTTAGAAACAGAAAAATTATTCTGCGTGTAAAAACGCTTGTCTTTGCAACAAAGTTTCTTCGTCTTCAACGTGATTATCATCCGGTACGCAACAGTCAACAGGACAAACAGCAGCACACTGTGGCTCATCGTGAAAACCTTTACATTCTGTACACTTTCCTGGTACTATATAGTAGATTTCGTCAGAAATTGGAGTTTGCGCGTCATCAGCGTCAACTTCAGTTCCGTCAGGTAAAACAATTTTACCAGAAAGACTTGTTCCGTCTTTGTATCTCCAATCATCTGCTCCTTCATATATTGCTGTATTTGGACATTCTGGTTCGCAAGCCCCGCAATTGATGCATTCGTCAGTTATAATAATTGCCATCGTTTATTAGTCTTAAAGTTAAAAATCTTAAAGTTCTAAAGTCAAAATAAAGACAAGCATTGCTTTTGACTTTATGACTTTTGACTTTCGACTTAATTATGCTTATTTTTGTGCAAAATTACAATCAAAACAATTCATAAGCAAACATTATGACATTAGAAACAAAAAAAAGTGTTTTTGTTGAATTAGGAAAATTTTTAAGTCAGTTTTCTGAAGGCGCTTCTGCGCCAAAATCTGACGTCTTATATAATGATATCTTTTTTGAAGATTTCGAAAAACTTATTAGCCTTTCGCAATCTCATAACGGATGGTACACTCCTGAACAGGTTTATTTCTCTATACAGTCATGGGCTGAAGCTTTAACGGCTGAAAACATTGACAAATGGCTTTCGGCTTATAAAATTGTTCAGAACAACGATAATCCAAAAACCGTTGCTTTGATTTTAGCTGGAAATATTCCGCTAGTAGGTTTCCATGATTTTTTATCTGTTTTGATTACAGGCAACAAAGCTTTAATTAAAACATCGTCAAACGATCAGCATTTATTACCCTTTTTAGCTAAATATTTAATTGCTATTGATGAAAATTTGAAAAGCTACATCACTTTTGCTGAAGGAAAATTAGAAAACTTCGATGCTGTAATTGCTACCGGAAGCAACAATACTTCGCGTTATTTTGAATATTATTTTAAAGACAAGCCTTCGATTATTCGCAAAAACAGAAATTCGGCAGCAATTTTAACCGGGCAAGAAACACACGAAGAATTGGAAGCGCTTGGAGAAGATATTTTTAGATATTTTGGTTTAGGATGCCGAAATGTTTCTAAACTTTTTATTCCAAAAAACTATTCTTTTGACTCTTTTTTTCAAGCTATGTTTAAATATCAAGATGTTATTCATTATGAAAAGTATGCTAATAATTATGATTATAATAAAGCCGTATTTTTAATGAGTAATTTCAAATTATTAGACAACGGATTTCTAACTTTAAAAGAAGATTCGAGTTACGCTTCGCCTATTTCGAGTGTTTTTTATGAATCCTATGAAAACCTTGAAGAACTTCAAAAACGCCTTCAGGAAGACACAGACCAAATTCAATGTATCGTTAGCAATAATTTAACTACAAATAGTATTGCATTTGGGGAAACTCAAAAACCTCAATTGTGGGATTACGCAGATAATGTCGATACTATAACGTTTTTGTTAACAACAAAGTAATAAATTGTTTAATTATTTCGAATATTTTAACGCTTTTTCGGCTCTTATTACCGAAATTTGCGTTTTTAAAATTTTCGACTATTAACAACAACCATGAAAAAACACAACTACAGCGCAGGACCAAGTATTTTACCTCAGGAAGTTTTTGAGAAGGCATCAAAAGCAATTTTAAATTTTAATGATTCAGGCTTATCTATCCTTGAAATTTCGCACCGAAGCAAAGATTTCGTAGCGGTAATGGAGGAAGCTCGTTCCCTTGCTTTAGAATTATTAGGACTTCAAGGAAAAGGTTATCAGGCTTTATTTTTACAAGGTGGTGCAAGTACAGCATTCTTAATGGCACCATATAACTTAATGAAAGAAAACGGAAAAGCAGCTTATTTAGATTCAGGAACGTGGGCAACTGCGGCGATCAAAGAAGCAAAGCTTTTCGGTGATACTGTTGTCGTAGCTTCGTCAAAAGAAGACAATTATACTTATGTTCCAAAAGGGTACGAAATTCCAGCTGATGCTGATTATTTTCACTGTACAAGTAACAATACCATCTTTGGAACTCAAATGAAAGAATTCCCATCAACAAATGTTCCTGTTGTATGCGATATGAGTTCTGATATTTTTTCGCGTGAATTAGATTTTTCTAAATTCGATTTAATCTATGCTGGAGCTCAAAAAAATATGGGACCTGCTGGAACTACGTTAGTAGTAGTAAAAGAAGAAATTTTAGGCAAAAATGGAAAAACAATTCCAAGTATGCTAGATTACGCTAAACACATCAAAGGAGAGAGTATGTACAATACTCCACCTGTATTTGCTGTTTATGTTTCTCTTTTAACTTTACAATGGATTAAAGAAAAAGGTGGAATCGCTGCTGTTGAAAAATTAAATAACGCTAAAGCAGAATTACTTTACGCTGAAATCGACAGAAACCCACTATTCAAAGGTGCAGCAAAAGTGGAAGACCGTTCTAACATGAACGTAACTTTCTTATTGAACAACCCAGAGCATACAGAAACTTTTGACGCTTTATGGAAAGCTGCAAACATTTCTGGATTGCCAGGACACCGTTCTGTTGGTGGTTACAGAGCTTCTATCTACAATGCTATGCCAATTGAAAGCGTACAGGTTTTAGTTGATGTAATGAAAGCTTTAGAAAGCAAAGTGTAATCGTTTTATACGTTTAACCGTTAATTTGTTTAACCGTTTAATCGTAAAAATGTTTCCTTTAAAATATCAAAAAAGAAAAATCAAATAGCTGGTTCATCGATTAACCAATTAAACGATTAACCAAATAAACAAAATACACACAATGAAAGTATTAGCAAATGACGGAATTTCTAAAAGCGGAATTCTAGCCTTAGAAAAAGGCGGATTTGAAGTTATCACTACAAAAGTAGCTCAAGAACAAGTAGCTAACTATATAAATGAAAATAACATCGACGTAATTTTAGTTCGTAGTGCAACTAAAGTTCGTAAAGATATTATCGATGCTTGTCCAGGTATCAAAATCATCGGTCGTGGTGGTGTTGGTATGGATAACATTGATGTGGATTATGCTAAAAGCAAAGGAATCCATGTAATTAACACTCCTGCTTCATCTTCAGAGTCTGTTGCTGAATTAGTTTTCGGTCACTTATTCTCTGGTGTTCGTTTTTTACATGATTCTAACAGAAATATGCCTCTTGAAGGAGATTCAAACTTTGATGGTTTGAAAAAAGCATATGCTAACGGAACAGAATTAAGAGGAAAAACTTTAGGTATTGTTGGTATTGGTCGTATCGGACAAGCTACTGCGAAAATGGCTCTTGGTTTAGGAATGAAAGTTATCGCTGCTGATAGCTTTATCCCACAAGTTGATGTAAAAGTTGAATTTTTCGACGGACAATCAATTACAACTACAATCGTTTCTCAATCTTTAGAATCTTTATTCAAAGAAGCAGATTTCATTACATTACACGTTCCTGCTCAAGATGGCTATATCATTGGAGAAAAAGAACTTGAAATCATGAAAGATGGTGTTGGAATCGTTAACTGTGCTCGTGGTGGTGTTATTGACGAAGTGGCGTTAGTTAAAGCTTTAGACTCAGGAAAAGTTGCTTTTGCAGGTTTAGACGTTTTCGAAAGCGAGCCTAAGCCAGAAATGGCAATCTTAATGCACTCTAAAATTTCATTGACTCCTCATATCGGAGCTGCAACTGGAGAAGCACAAGACAGAATTGGTACTGAATTAGCATCACAAATCATCACTTTGTTAAGCTAATTAACTATAATTAAACCACTTAGAAGGGATTTATTAACACAGTTTAATAAATCCCTTTCTTTTTTTGTTTAAATTTGATTGAATAATCTAAACCCTAAAGATCATGTTTGAACAATTAACCCAATTAGTACAGCAATACGGAGGAGATGCGGTGGTAAAAAATAACGCGGTCCCAAATGAACATAATGAAGCCGTAATAAATGAAACAAGCAATTCTATTTTTGAAGGATTAAAAAAGATTGTTTCTGAAGGTGGAACCGATCAAATTGCCGGATTATTTAATGGAAATACCTCTATTGACAGCTCTAATCCTGTTGTCCAACAAATTCAACAGCAATTAAGTGGCAACCTTGGAGAAAAATTCGGATTAGGCAGTGCTGAATCAAACGGAGTAGCTTCAAATTTGATTCCGCAGATTTTAGGTTCTTTAGTGAATAAAGCAAAAGATCCAAACGATAGTAGTTTTCAAATTTCAGATATTATAAACTCCATTTCAGGAAACAGCGGACAAGCTTCTGGAATAATGGATACCATTTCGAAATACGGAATGCAATTTGGCCTTGACCAAAACAACGACGGGAAAGTAGATGTTGCAGATGTATTAGTGGTTACCAAAACCAAAGGAGGAATCTCTGGATTTATTGGGAAGCTTTTTGGGAGTAAATAAAGGTTCTGAGATACTGAGATACTGAGATACTGAGATACTGAGATGCTGAGATACTGAGATGCTAAGGTATTAAGGTGCTAAGGTAAAAACTAAAGCCGTTTGCAAAGCAAACGGCTTTTGCTATTTAAAAAACTTAGAAACTTAGAAACTTAGTAGCTTAGAACCTCAGAACCAAAAGAATGTTAAACCTCATCTTCTTCTCATCATATATTCGTAAATTTAATTCATGAAAAAATGTATTCCCATATTGATTGTTTTACTTACTATTATTGCGTGTTCTTCAGCTTCTCAGAATATTGCGAGTGCAGATACTGCATCCACTAAAAAAGTAAATGACACTGTTAGAATCGCAAATGATTCTTTGGAATATGAAGTTATTATTATCGATAATGGTTTTAGCACTTGGCTTGCTTCTCGCGCTTATCCAAGAAACTACCATTCCTTAGCATATCTTGAAAACAAAAACAATTTATACGTAACAGAATGGAATAATCGTGTTTTACAGCCACAGCGTTATAATCCAAATTTATATGAAATGTCTATCGATTACCGCCCAGACATTCACTATGGCTATGAAGTAAATTACTTAATTTATAATTACATGATTTATTTTCAAAATACTTATAAACAAAAGCTTTGGGGTTATGTTCCCTCAAGATAATATGTTATATTTGTAATCATTACAAATAGCAATGAACGGATTCAAAAAACGCTGGGGAATTACCTCCAATTTACAAGCCATAATTATATTTATCGTTTTTGCCATCACAGGATCGGCATCTGCGTGGCTGTCTAAACCTTTCTGCGTTTGGTTGGGAATTACAAAAGAAGATTTCGGAGGCTGGTTTACCCTTATTCGTCTTATTATTATCTTCCCAATTTATCAAGTTTTACTAGTTGCCATCGGAACTATTTTTGGTCAGTTTAAATTCTTTTGGAACTTCGAAAAGAAAATGCTTAAAAATATGGGGCTTGGTTTTTTATTTAAAAACTAATACCTCACTTCTACTTTTTTAAGTTAAAAAACCGTTCTGGTTTAGCTTTCTCTTTCTCTTAATTTTTTCATTTTAATTAAAAATTATTCCGCTATTCATTTTACCAAATTGCATTTTTACAATCTCTGTGATTATCGAGTATTAAGTACTTAAAAAATTAAGATAAAAAATATAAATAACTAGTTTTAAACCTCTTTTTAATAGTAAAAAGACAAGCAGAACAGGACGGTGCAGGATGGTTTTATTTTAAGTAATAACAAACTTTACTATAGTTATAAATATTTATTTAAACTGATAATCAGATATTTAAATTTTACAACAAAATTATTACTTACTAACCAAACCACAATTTGACATGCTGAAAAATTACTTAAAATTCTCCGCGATGGCGGCGATGATTTGTCTCATTGCACCCGTAGACAAGATTTTTGCTCAAAATCCGATTGTAAAAATTGACTTTGATCAAGCTGCAAGACCCAAAGCCGAAGTAAATGACCCCGATTACACTGCTTGGGTAATCGCTTCTGGAAACACTAGCACTTATGCCGAAAATGGCGTTACATTTACTGTTACTCGTACTGGAAACAACGGAGATGCCTTAGGAACCAATTGGTACAAAGCAGGAATTCAAGCTCCTTATTATGCTAGATTGGTCTGCGACGGACTTACCGTTAAAGGCACAACTGCAAATTTTGGCGCTCAAATCGAACTTAAAATAAGCGGACTTCCAACAGGAGAACATACCTTATTGGCTTTTTTTAATAACGTAGACAGTCCGACAACTAACACTTTTAGTCCTGTAGATATTTCTGTCGATGGGAATTTAGTCGTTGACAATTTAATTCCAACCGTTAGAGCAACCAAAACTGCAGATGCTAAATCTACTTATTTAAGATTTCAAGCCACAGCAGGAACAGACGTTGTGATTCTAATGGCCGCAGAAACTTCAGGAACAGAAAATATCAAAAATTTTATTCTTAATGGTTTTGAATTAAACACGCCGAATATTTTCTATCAGGCAACAAATCCGAATCCGAAGCAAAATGATGAACATGTAGAAGTAACTTCTGGAGGCAAATTACTGCAATGGACTGCCGCAGCAAATGCTGTTTCGCATAATATCTATTTTGGAACGGATCCAACAGCTCTTGACAATGCCACAACCTCTTCTCCAGAATTTAAAGGAAACCAAGCTTTAGCTAGCAACACCTATCAAGTAAACGGATTATACACAGGAGAAACGTATTATTGGCGTATTGATGAAGTTTTAGCAAATGGAGTCGAAAAAGGAAACGTTTGGCGTTTTCGTCCCGCGCAGCTTGCTTTTCCTGAAGCGGAAGGATATGGCCGTTTTGCACGCGGAGGGCGCGGCGGAAAAGTAGTTACAGTTACCAATCTAAACGACAGCGGCCCGGGAAGTTTCCGTGAAGCCGTTACAAATGATATTGGTCCAAGAACAATTGTGTTCAGTACTTCTGGGGTTATTCAACTGCAATCTCGTTTGGTTTTAAGCCAGCCTTATGTAACTGTTGCCGGACAAACTGCTCCAGGAAAAGGAATTGTTATTCGTTCTGCTCCTTTTGGCGTAACTGGAAATGATGCCGTTGTACAAAATCTAAGAGTCAGAATTGGTGCAGGGCCAACTTATGACGGAATGGGATTAACAGGCGCAGATAACAGTATTATCGATCACTGCTCTATCAGCTGGACTATTGACGAATCTTTCAGTTCAAGATCTGGAAAAAACATTACACTTCAGAGAACGCTTATTTCTGAAGCTTTAAATGCTGCAAATCACCAGAATTATCCAGCAGGAACAGAACACGGTTATGCAGCTACTATTGGTGGTGATATCGGAAGCTTTCATCACAATCTATTAGCACATTGTTATGGTCGAAACTGGAGTCTTGGCGGCGGATTAGACGGAAGTGGCGCTTATACGGGAAGAATGGATATTACCAATAATGTCGTTTACAATTGGGGAGGAAGAACTACTGACGGGGGAACTAAAGAAGTAAATTTTGTAAACAACTATTACAAACCGGGTGCTGGATCAAAAATATTTGTTGCTTTCAATCAGCAAAACGAAGGGGTTGGAACAGGAATGCAACGCTGCTATTTTAACGGAAATGTAATGCCTGGCTATTTTGACGAAAACAATCAAACTTTAGGAAGAAAAGCTTCTGGCAACACAGTTTCTTATGATAACTTCGTAGATACACCATTTTTCCCTTCTTATGTAACTACTCAATCTGCAAAAAACGCCTATAAAATTGTTCTTTCAGATGTTGGATGTACGCAACCAGAGTTTGACGATCACGATCAGCGCATTATTTCAGAAACTTTAAACGGTACCTATTCTACTGTTGGAAGCGTAACAGGAAAACCTGGATTCCCAGATAACGAAGCTGATGTTGGAGGTTTTGAAGATTACCCAGCCGTAGTTAGACCTCAAAATTGGGACAGCGATCAAGATGGACTTCCAAATTGGTGGGAAACTATAATTGGAACTAATATACATTCAGCTATCGGAGATTTTTCAGATGCCAATGCCGATCCAGATTTAGACGGCTACACCAACTTAGACAAATATTTGCAATGGATGTCTGAACCGCATTACGATGCTGTAATAGGAAACAAAACCTATATTGATATTCAAAAATTATCTAGAGGTTTTACAAACGGAGTATCCTATTCATTATCTCAAGTAGTAAACGGAAATGCAACACTTTCTGGAAAAACAGTAGAATTCAAACCAAATGCAAAAGGCTTGTGCTCTTTTAAATTTACAGTTACAGATGCTGAAGGAGGAACAATGACTCGAAAAGTAAACGTGCTTAGCGGATATTCAACTTCTCCTATAAACGAAGTAATTAAAGATCTAATAGACAATTTCAAAGTTTGGCCAGTACCAAACACAGGAAACTTCTCTATTTTACTAGATGTTGATGTAGACAAAGCCGAACTTAAAATCTATAATATTTTTGGCAGAGAAATTCAAAAACGTACTATTAGCGGACAAACTCAAGAAAATATCTCTATTACAGAAAAAGGAGTTTTTATCTTAAAAGTGACAGATCCAGACACCAAAAAAATATTATACCTTAAAAAGGTCATTATACAATAAGTAAACAATGAAAGGCAGTTCATCTTAGCTGCCTTTCTTTTTATTTTTCGGTAAATTCTTTAGGCTGTCTCATAAAGAAATAAGTATAAATCCAAGTCAAAGTAAAAGACGGAATCACATCAGTAAAAGGTAATACCTCTTCCAGAAAAGTCAAAACACTTGCCACCTTTCCTACTCTCCCTTTATACATTCTCGCCATAATTATTGCAGCAATAGGAGCCCAGACCACATCTGAAAACTCACCCAGAAACGGAATCGAAAAAGAAATCATACCAATTCCGTCCAAGACCAATCCAATAATTAGTTTTGACATTCTGTTATCTTCTACAACTTCTAAATCTTGCATAACCTATTCATTTTTAAGTTAATCGAAATTAAAAATTATTTCCTGAAACTTCATTATTTCATTCTTAAATTTAAGTTCCAACATTCCCATATCAATTTGCGTACCGATTTTAGATTTTAGATTTTAGATTTTAGATTTTAGATTTTAGATTTTAGATTTTAGATTTTAGATTTTAGATTTTAGATTTTAGATTTTAAAAATCGCTGCGCTCTTTTTGGAATTTGGAATTACACCATTGACTTTTCACTTTTCACTTTTCACTTTTCACTTTTCACTTTCGACTTTCGACTTTCGACTTTTTGATATTGATTATAATCTTCGTTTCTTTGTAAAAACAGTTTCATTAGATGATACACGCAAAAAACATACATAAATTCTACGACAAACTTGAAGTTTTAAAAGGAGTCGACCTGCACATTAAAAAAGGTGAAATTGTTTCTATCGTAGGCGCTTCAGGTGCTGGAAAAACGACTCTGCTGCAAATTCTAGGAACATTAGACAAACCTGATCACAATCCAGATTCGTCCCTAACCATTAATGGCAGAAATGTTTTAGAATTGCAAAACATCAAAAAAGATAATTCAAACCAAGAAAAAGCATTCAAAATCATTACTTGGCTTGGAGCCCTTTATTTTGTTTTATTGGCTGTCTTTGTTTTATTTTTTAGAAGCAAAATAGAAAACGATATTTTCGGCTACGGTACTTGGGCGGTAATACTTTTGCCTACTCTTCTCTTGCTTTTTTACTATAATCGCTATTTCAAAAACAAAAGCAAACAAGACAAGACTCTATCTGATTTCAGAAACTTAAACTTAGGATTTATTTTTCAATTTCATCAGCTTTTGCCAGAGTTTACAGCATTAGAAAACGTTTGTATTCCAGCTCATATTGCAGGCAAAAAAACAGCCGAAACAGAAGAAGAAGCAAAAAAACTTTTAAGTTATCTCGGACTTTCACACAGAATTAATCATAAACCAAGCGAACTTTCGGGAGGAGAACAACAGCGTGTTGCCGTTGCTAGAGCTTTAATCAATAAACCAGATGTTATTTTTGCCGATGAACCTTCTGGAAATTTAGATACTCATTCTGCCGAAAATCTACACCAGTTATTTTTTCAACTTCGAGACGAGTTTGGACAAACTTTTGTCATCGTAACGCACAATGAAGAATTGGCTAATATGGCGGATAGAAAATTAGTTATGTCAGACGGCCAAATTCTTTATTAATGCTTTTAATTGCAATTAGCTGGATTTATATTTTATTCACAACCATCAATTTAGGAGTTGGTTTCGATAAAATAATGAATCTCTGCAATAAAAATTTTGTAATTACATCTATTCTCGGATTATTTTCAATAACTATACTTGCAAGTATTTGGGCAATTTTCGGAAGAATCAATATCGAATTTCATATCGCTCTATTACTTCTGAATATTCTGTTATTGCTAAAATTTCGCAATTCGATCATTGATCTTTACAAATCATTTTCATTGGAACTAAAGCAGTTGCAAAAAAGCTTAAAAATTATTTTAGCCGCTGTTTCAGTTCTTATTCTTTTACAATGCGCTTCAATTCCTTTTGTAATTGATAATGAATCTTATTATATCCAAACCATAAAATGGCTTAACGAATATGGTTTTGTAAAAGGACTTGCAAATCTTCATTTATTTTTAGGACAAATGAGTGGTTGGCATATTACGCAAAGTGTTTTTAATTTTTCTTTTTTATATAAAAACTTTAACGATTTAAGTGGTTTTTGTTTGTTATTAGGGAATGTATTTGCGATTCTGAAACTAAATGAATACAGTAAAAATGATAATAAAAACTACTTGTTAGTCGGGTTGCTTCCTTTGTTTAATATTTTCTTTTTCCCCTTTATAAGTGCGCCTTCTCCAGATATTCCTGTTTATATTTTCTCGTTTATTTTCTTCTTTTATTTTTTAGAAAATTTCAAAAAAACTACTTCCGAAACATTTGATTTGCTTTTGGTTTTAGTTCTTTTTTTACTTTATATCAAAAACACAACGGTAACTTTTGCTGCTTTTCCCGTAATTCTATTAGCCTTTAATTTCAAATCATTATCAAGAAAACTTCTAAAACCAATTTTATTAAGCACATTAGTATTCGTACTTTTTTTCATTAAAAATCTAATTATCTGCGGATCACCTCTTTTTCCATCCAAATTATTTACTGCTATAACAACTGATTATGCAATTCCGAACACTATTCAAACTTATTATTATGATAACCTAAAATATTATGGCTATTTTATTACTAGTGACCAGTATAATTTGATGTCCGCTTACGATCTATTTGTACGATGGATTACATTACCAAAACTTAATGGATTTTTTAATAAACTCAGTATCTTATTAATCGTTGTTATCCCCTTTTTTATCTATAAATTTAAAAATGAGAAAGCACTTTGGCTGATTTATGTCAACATGATATTGCAAATATTTTTGCTTTTAATAACTTCTCCGCAGTATCGCTTTTTTATTCATTTCACTTTGTTTTTTTCTCTCTTTTGTTTGATCTGCCTAATACAAAACAAAAAAGTAATCAATGCACTTTTAGCACTTTCACAAATTCCAATTGCAATTATTTTATTTTTTCCTTTTAATCTAAGTAAATTTGCAAATCATAAATCGTTAATGGAAATAAGTACATTTTCGACCAAAAACATTATTTCTCCTTACCAAAACTCAAAAAGCAAGAGTACTTTTGAGACTATACAAATAGGAAATTTAAAGTATAATTCTCCTCAGAAAAATGATTTCTTGTGGGCAAGCGGAAACGGGGATTTGCCATGCGTTAATAAAGAACTAATTGATAGTTTTGAAAAATACTTTCAGTACATTCCACAAATGCGTACTAATGACCTAAAAGACGGATTTTACGCAAAAAAAATCTCAAAAAATGAATAAATCAGAACTCAAAGAATTTCTAGACGAAAAAGTCATTCAATATAACAATCAGGATTTTATCGAAAGTGATCCTGTTCAGATTCCGCATCTTTATACTCAAAAAGAAGATATTGAAATCGCTGGTTTTCTAAGCGCTTCAATTGCTTGGGGAAATCGTAAAATGATTATCAAAAATTCGCATAAAATGATGGAATTAATGGGCAACACGCCTTACGATTTCGTAATGTCACATTCTGATGAAGACTTAGCAAGATTGGAAACTTTTGTGCACAGAACTTTCAACGGACATGATTTTGCGGGTTTCATAAAAGGCTTAAATAACATTTACAAAAACCACAACGGACTAGAAGCTGTTTTTGCTAAAAATAAAGAAAAAGACAGTTTGCAGAAAAGTATAAGCGAATTCAAAAAAATATTTTTCGAAACCGATCATTTAGCGCGAACTCAAAAACACATTTCAGATCCGCTAAATAATTCAGCTGCAAAAAGAATCAACATGTACCTGCGTTGGATGGTTCGCCAAGACGCAAAAGGAGTCGATTTAGGAATTTGGAAAAGCATTTCTCCCGCAGTTTTATCTTGTCCGCTAGATGTACATTCTGGAAATGTAGCGCGCAAACTTGGAATTCTTTCGCGAAAGCAAAACGACGCCAAAGCTTTACTAGAATTAGACACCAAATTAAGAAAAATGGACGCTCAAGATCCTGTAAAATATGATTTCGCGTTATTTGGATTAGGTGTTTTCGAAGGGTTTTAACATTGAAAATTAAATAGTTATACTAATAAATTATCAGATGATTTTAAGAATTTTATAAACAAACCATGAATTTAACGTACATTTGCACAAAATTTAAAGCAAATGAGCACTTTCGAAAAATTTAATCTTCCAAAATCATTACAAAAAGCAGTTGACGAATTAGGATTTGTTACGCCTACTCCTATTCAAGAAAAATCTTTTTCTGTAATCATGTCTGGGCGTGATATGATGGGAATTGCACAAACCGGAACTGGTAAAACATTTGCTTATTTACTTCCTCTTCTTAAGCTTTACAAGTTCACGCACACCAATACCCCAAAAATCGTAATTCTAGTTCCGACTCGTGAATTGGTAGTTCAGGTAGTAGAAGAAGTAGAAAAACTGACTACTTATATGTCGGTTAAAACTTTAGGAATTTACGGAGGTGTAAACATCAATACACAAAAAAAAGCCGTTTACGAGGGTGTTGACATTTTAGTTGGAACGCCTGGTCGTACAATGGATTTAGCGCTTGACGCTGTTGTTCGTTTTGACGAAACACAAAAACTAGTTATCGACGAGTTTGACGAAATGCTAAATTTAGGTTTCAGACCTCAATTGACTGCGCTTTTTGCAATGATGAAAACTAAGCGTCAAAACATTCTGTTCTCTGCAACGATGACAGATGAAGTTGATGATTTATTAAATGATTATTTCGATTTTCCTGAAGAAGTTACATTGGCTCCATCGGGAACTCCGTTAGAAAAAATTACACAGCTTACTTATAACGTTCCGAATTTCAACACCAAAGTAAATCTTTTAAAACATTTACTAGAAACCGACGAAAGCATGAGCCGTATTTTGGTTTTCGTAAATAATAAAAAGATTTCAGATATGCTTTTCAATCGTATTGATGAGCTTTTTGAAGGACAATTCGGTGTTATTCACTCGAACAAATCTCAAAACTACCGTTTGAGCACAATGGCAGAATTCCAAGAAGGAAATCTTCGCGGTTTAATTACGACCGACGTTATGGCGAGAGGTTTGGATATTTCGAATATTACGCATGTAATTAACTTCGAACTTCCAGAAGAACCAGAATTGTACATGCACAGAATTGGTCGTACAGGTCGTGCAGATGCAACGGGAATAGCAATTAGTTTTGTCACTCCAAGAGAAGAAGAGTTCAAAATCGCAACCGAACTTTTAATGGATGAGGAACTTGAAATCGCTGATTTCCCCGAAGAAGTTGAAATTTCAGAAAAACTGATTGAAGCCGAAAAAGACAAATTACCGAGAAAGTTTTTATTGAAAAAACCAAAACTTGAGGGTGATGGCGCTTTTCACGAAAAATCAAAAAAGAATCAAAAAGTTAATCTTGGAGGTCCTTCAAAAACAAAAAAGAAAACCCATGGTTCTGTAAATAGAAATATGTTGAAGACAAGAAACGAGAAGAAAAAGAAAAAATAGCTTTTTTTAGATGCTAAGCTACTAAGTTGCTAAGGTTCTAAGTTTTTTACATAGCACAAAAAAGGGTAAAGATTCTTTGAATCTTTACCCTTTTTTTAACTTAGTATCTTAGCAACTTAGAACCTTAGCATCTTTTTTACTAAATTTTCGTAAAAACCAATCCCACTGGCGAACACATCTGAATTCTTCTTCCTGTGTCTGTCAGTTTTCCTGTTGCGATATCTCTTTTAAAAATAACTATATCATTAGTATATTGATGACCTACTAAAACGTAATTTCCTGTTGGGTCAATCGCGAAATCTCTTGGGCCTTTTCCTAAAGTGCTTTGTTGTTCTACTAATTCTAAAGATCCTGTTTTAAGGATTTTGTAAACTGAAATTGCATTGGCATCTACACGATCGGTAACATATAAAAAGTTTCCGTCAGGCGAAAGTTTGATTGCCGCCGCTCCTGTTCCACCTTTAAAATCTTTCGGTAAAATACTTGTTTCAGCCACTACCTTTAAACTTCCCGTTTTATCCCAGCTTAAAGTCGTCAAAGTTCCATCAAGTTCCTGAACCAAATAGACAAATTTCCCGTCTTTACTGAAAGTCAAGTGTCTTGGGCCACTTCCTGGTTTTACATCAACACTCCCTTTTAAAGTCAAAATTTCGTTTTTAGTGGCTGGATTGTATTTATAAATAAATACTTTATCTAAACCTAAATCGTTCGAAAGCACAAACTTTTTATCTGGAGAAAAAACAACCATGTGTACGTGCGCTTTTTCCTGACGCGCTGCGTTTGGCCCTTTTCCTTCATGCTGAATCAATTGTTGCACTTCTGTAATGCTACCGTCTGGATTTTTCTTAAAAACCGCGATGCTTCCGCCAGAATAATTAGCTGCGATAACGTGTTTATCATCATTTATTAAATGACAAGGATCAGCGCCTAAAGCATCATTTTTATTTAAAAGATTGATTTTTCCAGATTGTGAATTGTAAGAAAATGAACTGACCGTACTTTGCGTTCCATTTTCATTAACCGCATAAATAAACTTGTTATCTGCAGAAACTGACAAATAGCTTGGACTAACTACATTTTCAGAAGAACTTTTTAGTTTGTATTCACCTGTAGAAGCGTCAAATTCATACACATAAATACCATTGCTTTGGCAAGTATTTGTGTAAGTTCCAACCAGTAAATTAAATTTATTTTGTGCTTTAAGAGCTGTAATCGATAAAGCTGAAAACAAGACTAAATATATTTTTTTCATAATTTGCTTTTTTTTGAATTAGCTAAAATAAGCATTATATTAATTTGAAACAGTTTCTTTGTTACAAGAAATTACAAAAGTTACATTTTTTTTACCATATAAGTTCATGTAAGTTTTATAAGGCTTTTCATTTTAGATTTTAGATTTTAGATTTTAGATTTTAGATTTTAGATTTTAGATTTTAGATTTTAGATTTTAGATTTTAGATTTTAGATTTTAGATTTTAAAAATCGCTTCGCTCTTTTTGGAATTTGGGATTTATATTTAAAATTTCCGTATTGACTTTTGATATTGATTTTTGATATTGACTTTTGACTTTATAACTTTCGACTTTCCACATTAATTCGTATTTTTGACCAGCATCTTCGCGAAAAACAAAACGTAGTGAAGTAAATCGAAGCCAGAATGCACTTTAAACATCCCGAAATTCTATACTTTCTGTTTTTATTGATCGTTCCAATTTTGGTTCATTTATTTCAATTAAGACGATTTAAAACTTCCTATTTCACCAACGTTCGATTTTTAAAAGAACTTGCCGTTCAGACTCGTAAGAGTTCAAAAATCAAAAAGCGACTTTTATTAGCTACACGATTACTTTTGCTTACTTGTGCGATTATCGCATTTGCACAGCCCTTTTTTGAAGCTGCTGACAGCAAAAACGCATCAAACGAAATGTATATTGTACTAGACAATTCGTTTAGTATGCAGGCAAAAGGCAAAAAAGGCGAATTATTAAAAAGAGCTGTTCAAGAATTGCTTGAAAACACTCCAGAAAACACTCCGTTTTCACTCTTAACCAACACCGAAAATTTTTGGAATACAGATATAAAATCATCTAAGAGCGCTCTACAAAACTTAAAATACAGCGCAACTTCTTTTGATCTTGCTGCGATTACTGCCAAAATAAAAGCACACAAATCGGCTCATAAAAAAGATATTGTAATCATTACAGATGCAGTCGGTTTAAAAGAAAAAGACATCAAGAATATAGATTTTGAAGAAAAACCATATTTTATAGTTCCAGAAGCAGAACAAAAAAACAATGTTTCGATTGATAGCGTTTACATCAATCAGAATTTAGAAAATTTCTATGAAATAGGGATTAATTTGTCGGCTTATGGCGAAGATTTCAAACCTGTTTCAACAGCGCTTTACAATCAAAACAAACTGATTGCCAAAACAATTGTCAATTTTGATACAAAGAAAAAGAAAATCAATTTCACAATTCCAAAAGAAGCTTTTCATGGCTATGTAGCAATTGAAGACAATGGTTTAACTTATGACAACAAATTGTTTTTCAGTATTTCTAAAAACAAAAAAACAAACGTTATCAGCATTGGCGAACCTGAAAAAAGCAATTTCTTATCGAGAATATATACTTCTGGCGAGTTTAATTATAATAATTATTCTATCAGTGCTTTAGACTATAATAGTTTAGAAAAACAAAATACCATTATTCTAAATGAATTAGTTGACATTCCGCAGGCATTGCAAACCACTTTAAAAGCTTTTGTTTCTAAAGGCGGAAATTTGGCTATAATTCCGTCCGAAAAAAGTTCCCTATCGAACTTAAATGCGTTATTGGGGAATTTTGGAAAGATTCAATTCGGGAATTTACAACCCAACAGCAAATTAATCACTAAAATTAATTTCGACCACCCTTTGTTTTCAGGGGTTTTTGAAAACAAAATAACTAATTTCCAATATCCGAAAGTAAACAGTTCGTTTGCCGTTTCGAGTCCGTATCCGTCTGTACTTTCGTTTGAAGATCAGACTGCTTTCGTGACTTCTGTCCAAAATCCAGTTTCTGGAATAACGGTTTTTACAGCTCCGATAAATAGCAACAATTCCAATTTCCAGCAGTCGCCTCTAATTGTTCCGCTGTTTTATAAAATCGCTCAGAATAATCAAAAAACAGGCGTAAATGCTCTGACCATTGGAAACAATCAGCCTTATTTTGTTGATGTTTTATTGACTAAAGATGCTATTTTGGAAGTCAAAGGAATAGACGATTCTTTTATTCCGATTCAGCAGATTTTAAATAATAAAGTCAAATTAACATTCAACGATTTCCCTGAAACTGCTGGAAATTACAGTGTTTTTGACAAAAAAGAATGGGTTGAAAATATCAGTTTCAATTACAAAAGAACCGAAAGCGATTTGAGTCAGGTCAATACCAATGTGGTTTCTGATTTTAAAACTGCTGATACAATTTCGACCATTTTTAATACGCTACAAACAGAACGAACAGACAGCCAAATTTGGAAATGGTTTGTTATCTTTGCACTGTTATTTTTAGCATTAGAAATGGCAATTATAAAATTTGTGAAATGATTTTTTTCACCATTAAGGCATTAAGATTAATAAGTTTTTCTTTTATGAACTTTCTAATGTCTAGTAAATTAAGTTCGTCGCTTTATGAACTTAATTTCTTAATGGTAGAAAATAAAAACATTTAATGTTTGAATAAAATAAATATCCAAAATATGAAACTAATCATCAAAAGCGCCAAAATTATCGACTCAAAAAGTCCGTTTCACAATCAGACCGTTGATCTTTTAATTGCAGATGGTGTAATAGAAAAAATAGGAGTTTCTCTTCCAAATGACGATGCCGAAGTAGTACGATTTGACGATCTTCATGTTTCTCAAGGCTGGTTTGACAGCAGCGTTTCGCTTGGAGAACCAGGTTACGAAGACAGAGAAACCATCGCAAACGGATTGAATGTTGCAGCAAAAAGCGGTTTTACAGCAATTGCATTGCAACCAAACTCTTTACCAATTATTGACAATCAATCTCAGGTAAATTTTGTAAAAAATAAAGCAAATGGTTTTGCAACAGAAATTTTCCCAATCGGTGCTTTAACCAAAGCGAGCGAAGGAAAAGATATGGCGGAACTTTTTGATATGAAAAATTCTGGAGCAATCGCTTTTGGAGATTACAACAAAAGTATCGACAACGCCAATATCCTGAAAATTGCTTTACAATATGTTCAAGATTTTGACGGATTGGTAATCGCTTATTCACAAGATCCAAACATTAAAGGAAATGGTGTTGCAAACGAAGGAATTGTTTCAACAAGATTGGGTTTAAAAGGAATTCCGAATCTAGCGGAAGAACTTCAAATTTCAAGAAACTTATTTTTATTAGAATATACAGGAGGAAAACTCCACATCCCGACTATTTCTACTGCAAAATCGGTTGAATTGATTAGAGAAGCTAAAGCTAAAGGTTTACACGTAACCTGCAGCGCATCTGTACATCATTTAGTTTTAACAGATGAAAAACTAGACGGATTCGATACTCGTTTTAAAGTGACGCCACCGTTAAGAACAGAAGTAGACAGACAAGCTTTATTGAACGGAATCGCTGACGGCACAATCGACATGATTACTTCAGACCATAATCCGATTGATATCGAGTTCAAAAAAATGGAATTTGATACGGCCAAAAACGGAACTATCGGTCTAGAGAGTGCTTTTGGAGCTTTATTAACGGTTCTTCCTGTAGAAACAATTGTAGCAAAATTAACTGCGGCAAGAAATATTTTTGGTCTAGAAAGCAATACAATTGAAGAAGGCGCGAAAGCAAATATCACTTTATTTTCAACAGAAGGAAAATCAACTTTTGCGAAAGAAAATATTCTTTCAAAATCTAAAAATTCTGCTTTTTTAGGAACTGAACTTAAAGGTTCTGTGTACGGAATTTTAAATCAAAATCAACTAGTTACAAAATAACACAATGAATAATAATTCAGTCGAAGAAGGAAAATCAATTGCAATTACAAGCTATATTCTAATCATTGGCGTTTTGATCGCCATGAGCATGAATTCTGAAAACAAAAACAGTTTTGCTTCTTTTCATATCCGTCAGGCTTTGGGCTTGTCGTTAACTTTTATCTCCTTTGGAGCAATTATCAGTAATTTCGATAGTTTTTTCATCACTTTCCCGATGTGGATTTGCATTTCAATTCTATGGACTTTCGGTATTTTTAATGCCATTCAAGGACAAATGAGACCAATTCCTTTAGTTGGAGAATTGTTTCAAAAATGGTTCAAAAAGATTGGTTAATCTTTTAAATTTCAAGACAAAAAATCCAAATTCCAAAACTTGGAACTTTAAACTTGAAACTAAAAAAAACACAATTCAAAACTCACAATTCACAATTAAAATGAATCTATCTTTAGAATATAAAATAAGAGAACCAAAAGTAATTTTAGATAAAAATCCGTTATTGCTTTTATTGCACGGATATGGCAGCAATGAAGCCGATTTATTCTCATTTGCTTCTGAACTGCCTGATAACTACTATATTATTTCAGCTAGAGCGCCATACGATTTGCAATACGGTGCTTACGCTTGGTACGCAATCAACTTTGATGCAGATCAAAATAAATTTTCGGATAATGAACAAGCTAGATCTTCAAGAGATGTAATCGCTTCGTTTGTTGATGAATTAGTAGCCAATTATCCAATTGATGCTAATGATGTCACTCTAATCGGATTCAGCCAAGGATCGATTTTAAGTTACGCTACAGCGCTTTCTTATCCAGAAAAAATTCAGCGAGTTGTTGCTATGAGCGGTTATTTCAATGAAGAAATTATTAAAGAAGGATTTGAACAAAACGATTTCAAAGATTTAAAAATATTCGCTTCTCACGGAACTGTAGATCAAGTTATTCCGATTGAATGGGCGAGAAAAACTCCTGCAATTTTAGAGAAATTAGATATTCCTGTGGTTTACAAAGAGTATCCTGTTGGACACGGTGTTGCTCCACAGAATTTCTTTGATTTTAAGAATTGGCTGCTTAGTTAGTTTTCAGTCGCAGTCGCGGTTTAGAGATACAGTAAAAATTATACATTATATGAGTAATTATAAAATCATTAATTCCAGAAATATTTTTATAATTACTCTTGTCGTCATGCTGACAACTATTTTATCGGTTTGGTTTTTGGGGTTAGGAATTCACAATTCACTTTTTAAAAATTCGCTGATATCAACAACCATTTTATCTTTTGCTTTTTTCTTATTTATTTCTATTGGACTTTTTAAAGGAATTAAAATAAAAGACAATATTGGAAAGATAACAGATCGATTCAACAAAGAAGACGTAAATTTTGTTGGAGATATTTTTCTTGACGGAGATTCTTCTCCAGATCACGACTTCAGCGATGGTATTTTTGGAGTTATTATAAGTCTAGTATTATGGTTTATAATGGCAGTCGTAATAAGTTATGTAGCTTGGGCTTTTGGAGCTGTAATTTGGTTTTCTTTACTAACTTTCATCGCAATGCTCTATTGGATATTTTTTCGTGCATTGAGACTTGTTTTTAGAAAATCAGCTGTTTGCAGAGGTAATTTACAAAGCAGTATAGCATACGGGATTAGCTTTACAATTCTATATAATTTTTGGATTTATCTTATCATTTTTATGATGCATCGTATTTTCTAGTTTTTCACATCTAAATTTTAATAAAATGAGCACATTAAAACTTGATAATCCCGCTTTAATTTTAATTGATATACAAAAAGGTTTTCATGACGTTGCTTATTGGGGCGGGGATCGAAATAATGTTGATGCAGAGCAAAAAGCAGGTGAACTTTTAGAACTTTGGAGAACTAAAAAATTGCCTATTTTTCATATACAGCATTGTTCTTCAAATCCAAATTCGATTTTAAACGAAACAAACCCGGGAAATGAATTTCAGGATGTTGTAAAACCTCTTGAAGGAGAAACCATTATTAAAAAGAATGTCAACAGTGCTTTTATTGGAACAAACTTAAAAGAGTTAATTGACGACGTAAAAATCACGAATCTTGTCATTGTGGGGTTAACTACAGATCATTGCGTTTCTACTACAACAAGAATGGCTGGGAATTTTGGATACAACGTTTACCTAGTTTCGGATGCGACAGCTACTTTCAATAAAAAAGGCTTAAATGGAGAAGAATTCTCTGCAGAAATAATACATCAGACTGCTTTGGCAAGTTTAAATGAAGAGTTTGCTCAAGTGGTAAATTCTGAGTTTATTAAAGAAATTGTTTAGTTTTCAGTCGCAGTCGCAGTTTTCAGTAAACTTTGTCAAAGTTTAAAACTTTGACAAAGTTTTAAAGCCAGTGCAAAACTGAAAACTGCGACTAAATACTAATCACTGTCCTGTATAAAGAATATCCGCCCCTTTCTTCAACACATAACCTCTCCACGGAATTAATTGCCAGTCACCGTTAACCCAAGGTTCGCCTTCCGATTTTCTTTCTAAAATGATAGACTCTTTTTGAGTGTCTAAGAAAAGTTCTGCCTTGTTTCCGTCAAAGATTACATATGATGCAGTTGTATACTTTTTTCCGTCGTCAGAATGGGATAGTTTTGTTCCTTCAAAAATTCGGATACATTCTTTCTTAAGCGTTGACCAAGTATAACCTGCAGAAGCTTTACAGCCATGATCATCAACGTCTGCTCCTACTTTAGCTTCTTTGACAGTATCTTGAATAGTTACTTCGACCCCATCTTTTTTAAGTTCTTGCGAATTAACTTTTTCCCCCGAAGGTTTCTTTGCACAAGATACTACCATGCTAACAATCATTACAATCAAAATCACTTTTTTCATAATCTTATAATTTAAAATTTGAGCAAAAAAAATAGGATTTAAAATCCTATTTTTGATATAACCAAGTTTGATTTACTTCAAATGTAATATTATCGTCGTTATCTACAAAGTATTTTAACAAGACTTCTCCCCATAACTCCCCATTACTGTAATCTGCTATGATCCATCTATGGTTTAAAATTTTCACTTTATTGATGATAAATTTGTTTGGTCCAATTTGATCTTGCCCGGTATACGGATTCCCCTTTGGATTAGAATTGAAATCCAATAGCTTCTCTGTTACAACTGGAATCAGTTTTTCGTATAAAATAACTTTTCCGCCAGAAGCACTGTTATCAAAATAATTCTGAGCATTTTCATTGTGTTCTAACGAAAAATAATCAGCATCAGCAAGTTTCGTTTTCACTATATTTATGCTGTCTCTTAATTTCTTAGTTGTTTTTTCATATCTCTGTTCTGCAAATTTCACTTCGCCGCTGTAAAATGCATAAGTAAAGACATTCATCAAAATGGCAAGAATAAAAAGATAAAGCATCAAGGATTTTTTCATTGTGTGGTATAATTAAATTGTAATTTCTAAATTATCGTAAGCCAAAAAGACATTTTCTGGAAGTTTCTGCTGCACTTCTTCATGAAAGCCTAAAACATGGCTAATATGCGTTAAATACGCTTTTTCAGGTTTAACCAAATTAATAAAATCTAGCGCTTCTTGCAGATTAAAATGAGTATCGTGAGGTTCAACACGCAAAGCATTGACAACCAAAACTTTTAAACCTTTCAGTTTATCAATTTCTTCGTGTTCGATTGTTTTCACATCTGTCAGATAAGCAAAATCATCTATTCGGTATCCAAAAACCTGAAGATTGCCATGCATGGCATTTATCGGAATTGCCATTTTATCTCCAACAGCAAAAGGCGCATTATTCTGCACCTCTATTGTTTTTACGCTTGGAGCACCTGGATATTTATTTACCGTTTCAAAAACATAGTCAAAACGACGTTTCAGATTGTCTAAAACACGTTTATGTCCGTAAATTGGAATTTCGCCCTGTCTAAAATTAAACGGACGTATATCGTCTAATCCTGCGGTGTGATCTGCATGTTCATGTGTAAAGAGAATGGCGTCCAGTTTTCGGCATCCGCAAGAAAGCATTTGCTGTCTAAAATCGGGGCCGCAATCTATAACATACGAATGCTCATCCCATGTTATCCAAATGGACACACGGAGCCTTTTATCCTTAGCATCAGTGCTTTTGCAAACGGGATGATCGATTCCTATAATTGGAATGCCTTGAGAAGTACCTGTACCTAAAAAATAAACCTTCAATTGAACTTAATTTTTTTACAAAAATAGGATTATTTCTCTTTCATTAGAAGCCTAATTTACTAACTTTGTAACAAATCTATTTAAAACAAAATGGGTACAGAAATAAAACTCAAAGGTGACAAGGTCATCGAACAGATTCCTTCTATAAAAGACAAAGCGTTACGCATTAATTTAAACGAAAATATTTACGGAACATTTGCTGAGATTGGCGCTGGACAAGAGACAGTTAGACACTTTTTCAGATCTGGAGGTTCGTCGGGAACTATTGCAAAAGCGATGTCTGCCTATGATAAAGATTTTAGTGACGCCATTTATGGGACTGAAAGTGACGGAAGATATGTTACCGAAGAGCGATTAAAAAAAATGCTTACTCATGAAGGACAAATCATCGAAGAACGTTTAAGTCGCGAAAAACACCCTACAAAACTTTTCTTCAGCTACGCAAACACTGTTGCCACAATAGATTTTGCCAAACAATTTAAAGGTCATGGCTGGGTCGGAATTAGATACCAAATTGAACCAGACGAAGCTTACAACGAAATTATTCTTCATATTCGTTTTAAAGAGACTGATGCGAGATTACAACAAGAAACACTTGGTATTTTAGGAGTTAACTTAATTTACGGTGCTTTTTACAAATACAACGATCCGAAACGATTACTTCGTTATTTATACGATCACTTAGACAAAGATCAATTAGAGATCGACACTATCAACTTTTCTGGACCTCGTTTTGCTGATGTAGACAATCGTTTGATGAGTTTACAATTGGTAAAAAATGGAATGACAGATGCCGTAATGTTTAATCCAGAAGGAAAAAACATTCTACCAGCTGCTATTTTATACAAAAAGAACCTTTTGGCTTTAAGAGGAAGTTTCCGTCCGGTTACTAAGGTAAATATGGATATGTATGAGAAGTCATTAGAAATGTTTCTCAAAGAAAATAAGGTTGAAGAAAAAAATACGCTTGTAATTTTTGAAATCACACTTTCGAATTTACGTTCTGATGGTGAAATCGACGAACGTGACTTTATGGACAGAGCCGAATTGCTTTGTTCTCTTGGCCAAACGGTTATGATTTCGAATTTCCAAGAATATTATAAAGTTGTAGAGTACTTCGCCAATTACACCAAAGCCCGTATGGGATTGGCAATGGGTGTAAATAACCTTGTTGATATTTTTGACGAGAAGTACTATCGTCATTTAAGTGGTGGAATTCTGGAAGCTTTCGGAAAATTATTCTACCGTGACATGAAAGTATTCTTATATCCAATGTTAGATGAAGATGGCTCATTAATGAATTCAAACAACTTAAAAGTTCACCCTAGAATGAAAGAATTGTACAAGTTCTTTAAATTCAATGGAAAAGTGGTTGATATCGAAGATTACGATCCGAATATTCTAGATGTTTTCTCTAGAGAAATCTTAAAAATGATCAATCAAGGCAAACCTGGATGGGAACCAATGCTTCCTCCTGGAATTCCAGAAATTATAAAAGAACACCATCTTTTTGGATATCATCCTCAGAAAGAATTAGAACAAAATTCATAGTAAAAAAGTCCCAGAAAAAGGGACTTTTTTTTTGTTTCACGTTTTTCTTGTTTCACGTTTCAAGTTATATACTTTATGTATAATTTTAACGCAAAGCACGCTAAGTTTTTTTGTGACCCAAACTTAATAAAAACGTAAAGTTCGCAAAGCATTGTGTAGATTTAGCTTTGCGAACTTTGCATTTATCAGCATAAGCTTAAAAATAAAACTTAGCGTGCTTTGCGTTAAAATTAAACGTCAAACAGGCAACTTGAAACTTGAAACTTGAAACAAAATGAACTCTATTTCAAAATCTGCGCTGTGTGTTCTTTTGTTTTTACTTTTTCGATTACTTCTTCAATGATTCCTTTTTCGTCGATTACGAAAGTGGTTCTATGAATTCCGTCGTATTCTTTTCCCATGAATTTCTTTGGTCCCCAAACTCCAAATGCGTTGATCACCGATTTATCTTCATCGGCTAATAAAGGAAATGGCAATTCGTATTTTTCTTTGAATTTTACTTGTGCTTTTACACTGTCGGCACTTACCCCAAGAAGTTCATAATTATTGGCTTGAAAACGGTGGAAATTATCCCTCAAATCACAAGCCTCTGCTGTACAACCTGGTGTACTTGCTTTTGGATAAAAGAAAACCACTAATTTCTTTCCAGCATAATCTGCTAGTTTATGTGTTTTTCCTTCTTGATCAATTCCTGAAAAGTTTGGCGCTTTGTCTCCTGCTTTTAATGTTGTCATATCTTTTTATTTTAGATTTCTGATATTAGATTTTAGATTGTTTCTTCTAACAAAGATAACTTATAACCCATAATTCTTAACTCATAATTTATAAATCATAACTTCTTTCTGCCCCAGATTGCAGTGAAAACCCCGGAATTATGATAGTTTACATTTTTTGTTTTTAAAAAGCGACCAACGGAAGCTCTTTTAAAAACTTAAAAATGTTACTAGCATAATGAGGAGTTGAAACGAAAAGCTGGATTAGGCACATCATTAAAATTATACTATTTTTACATACATTAAAATCACCGAAATGAATAAAGAAGCTCGTGTACAATTTGTTATTGATAAATTAAAAGAACTTTACCCTACTATACCTGTTCCGCTTGATCATAAAGATCCTTATACCCTTTTAATTGCTGTTTTATTGTCTGCGCAATGTACCGATGTTCGTGTAAATCAGATTACACCTCTTTTGTTTGCAAAAGCTGATAATCCGTATGATATGGTTAAAATGACGATTGAGGAAATTAAAGAAATCATTCGTCCGTGTGGTTTGTCGCCAATGAAATCAAAAGGAATTCATGGTTTGTCTGAAATTTTGATTGAAAAACACAATGGAGAAGTTCCACAGAGTTTTGAAGCGCTTGAGGCTCTTCCTGCTGTTGGACACAAAACGGCAAGTGTGGTAATGTCGCAAGCTTTTGGCGTGCCGGCTTTTCCAGTAGACACGCATATTCACCGCTTGATGCACAGATGGAACTTGTCTAACGGAAAAAATGTAGCGCAAACTGAAAAAGACGCTAAAAGATTATTCCCAAGAGATTTATGGAACGATTTACATCTTCAGATTATTTGGTACGGACGTGAATATTCACCTGCTAGAGGCTGGAATCTAGAAAAAGATATTATAACGAAGACCGTTGGAAAAAAATCTCTTATTGAAGAAATGGAAAAAACACAAATGCTATCAAAAAAATAAAGCACAAAGATCAAAATCTTTGTGCTTTAATGTGCCAATTAGAAAATTAGGAAATGTTTCTCGGAATCTAAAGAAATTATCTAATTGTCAAATTTTCTAATTATCAAATTTTCTAATTATCAAATTTATTTACATTCCTGCCTTCAGAGCATTGTATTCTGCGTTCATATCAAGTGATCGATAAACACCTAATAATGTTTTAGTTGCATCTGGATTTTTTGGCTCAAGCGTAAGTACTTTTTTCAAATACGGAATTGCGCTTCTAGTAATATCATCTTTTTGAGCATTTAGCTTGTCATATTTCTTCATTTCGGATGGCGAAGTTCCTAAGGACGAAATCTCATCTGCCAAATCTTTTTTCATTTGTAACTTTAGATACGCCAAATTAATATAGGCATCCACATAATTTGGATCTAATTCTAAAACATAATTATAAACCGCTTCTGCCCTTGGATAATCTTTCTTTTCTAAATAAGCATAAGCCAGATTATTATTGACTTCTATTTTCTTAGAAGGCACAGATTCTGTTCTTGGCTTTTCGTAAAGACCTTGCTGTATTGCCGATTCTCTCGCTTTTGGCGAAATAAACGCATCTTCTTCTTTTGTTTTTTTGTTGGTAGCAAAATATCGAACCCCTTTCCCTGAAAAATTTATCTTTTTCAGAAGTTCGTAATACGTCACAGCTGCATTGTAATCTTTTCCGTTTAAAGATGACGCAGCAGCATTGCATAAGTTTATAGTATCTTTTTTATCAAATAAATATACTTTATAACTTTTGTCGGCGCTTTCTTTGAAGTTTCCGGCTTTAAAATCTGCCATTGCCCCATTTACAAGACTAGCTTTCATGTCTTTTAAAGCCATATTAGCCTTAACTGTCCATTTAAATTTTCCTGATTCATTCTCATATAAAAAAACATCTTGGTACGATTGCGATGCCAGTGTAAAATTATTGGCAGCATCTATGTTTTTTACAGCCAAATCTTTTAAAACATTTCCTTTTAAGAAGTAATAATCAGATTTATCTTCATCTGGAGCGTTAAGAATAAGATATTCTGTTTTAGTTAGAATTGCCAAAGCGTCTTGGCTGTTTCCTTTATCAAATAAAGATTGTGCTTCTTTAATTTTGTCTTTTTGGGCAAATGCGCCAATGCTTATCATCAATAAGCATGACAACATCTTGATGTTCTCTTTCATTTTTGCGGTTAAGTTTTGGTGATTAAATGATTTTCTTCTTTTTGAGGAATAGTAAGAAAGACAATTAAACTGGTTTAAAAATTATCTTTTCTACTATTTTTTTTTGAGACAACATTTGTTGGTTCAAATAGTTGCTCAAAATCAAATAACATCAAACTTAACAGAATAAAGTAGGGTAGTTTTTCTTCATAAACAATCTGGATTTGGGTTAATTATTTCATTTTTAACAGCTTGTTCTTTTTAAATAGCAATCAAAAAGTTTCTCAATACGAATAACATCTTTAAAAGCATTTTTATTAAACAAAAAAATAGTTTTTTAACTAAAATAGAATTAAAAACCAAATAAACACATTAATATCCGTTAAAATATTAAATTTTAACAAAACCAGATAAAAATGACATAAAAACCTTATACTTTCTTAATCTAAGAAGAATAAATAAAAAAACTCACTATTTATACATAACAATATACAAACAGTGAGTTCTCAAACCAAAACGACCATTTTTGGTTTATTTTAATAAACATCCGACAGGAGCAGTGGGCTGTTTAGTTAGCTATTATCTCAAAATTTTTATCCTCAATCTTAACAACTGTTAAGGCTTTTGAATAATTCAATAAAAAAGAAACTACTTCTTTTTTAGGTTTAAGATTTTTAGAAGCTAATGCTTTTTTTGAGTAAATTTTCCCCATACTATCAGAATGTTTTATACTAATATAACGGGCTTATTCTCAAAATAGTATTAGTTGGTTAAAATAATTTGATGTTTATCAATTATTTTTCTCAAATTCATTAATGCATAACGCATTCTTCCTAACGCTGTATTGATGCTAACACCTGTTACTTCTGAGATTTCTTTGAAACTCATATCCTGATACATTCGCATTACCAATACTTCTTTTTGGTCTTCTGGCAGCTCTTCTATTAGCTTTTTCAAATCAAGCTCTACTTGATCTACAATCATTTTGCCTTCAATTGTCAATGCATCATCTGACATGATGGAGAAAATAGAAAACTCTTCTGTTTCTCTGTACATCGGCATTTTTTTTGTCTTGCGAAAATGATCTACAATTAAGTTATGAGAAATACGCATTACCCAAGGCAAAAATTTACCTTCTTCGTTATAAGAATTGCTTTTTAAAGTTTTAATAACTTTAATAAAAGTGTCTTGAAAAATATCATTTGAAATATCTCTATCAGCAATCTTAGAATATATAAATCCATATATCTTAGACTCATGCCTTTTTATTAATGTTGCAAGAGCAGCTTCACTACCGTCAACATAATTTTTTACTAATAGAGCGTCTGGAGTATGCAGATCAGCCATAATAACTACTTTTTTTTAGTTTTAATTTTAAAATTTGGAGTATTTTCTAAAAAGTAGTTTTTTTATATAGGCGTTTCTTTTTTTGAGTTATGTTAATATTGTGACCAAATTTAACAAATTTTAGTTTTAAAAAGCAAATAAAATCATTAATTATTATTAATAAAACTTTTATTAATGTACAATAAACATAAATTTTACGTACAAACAGCTAAAAATCCATAAAACAAAAGCATCTAAAAAGTGTCAAAAAACACATATAAACACCTCGAAATTAACAAGATACTATTTACTTCCCGCTTTAAATCTAAATTTAAATTACAATTTTTTCTTGGAATAAATGATTAATCGCCTAATATTTTTTTCTGAGCGGCCTCCAAATTAGATTTTTTATGTCTAAAAATTATCCTTTTTGACTTAAAATCAAACGATAAAAGGATTTCATTAAGAGTAAAATAGTTAAAATTTGGAACTATTTCCTTAACTAAATCCAATTCAAAATTGATTACTTTTGTAAAAATTGACTTTTTTATGCAAATTGACCTTTCTAAAATAGATCCAAAATCAAATATTATAATTAAAGGAGCACAAGTACATAATTTAAAAAATGTAGATGTGGTTATTCCTAGAAATAAGCTTGTTGTTATTACAGGTCTTTCAGGATCAGGAAAATCGAGTTTAGCTTTTGACACTTTATATGCCGAAGGACAGAGACGTTATGTAGAAAGTTTATCTTCATATGCGCGTCAGTTTTTGGGCCGTTTAGACAAACCAAAAGTAGAATATATTAAAGGTATTGCTCCGGCAATTGCTATTGAGCAAAAAGTAAATACAACAAATGCCCGTTCAACTGTCGGGACTTCGACAGAAATTTACGATTATATGAAGCTGCTGTACGCCAGAATCGGGCGTACCTACTCTCCTGTTTCTGGACAGGAAGTCAAAAAAAATACGGTTACAGATGTTATTTCTGATGTAAAAAGTCTTCCACTTGATAGTAGATGGCTGCTTCTTTCGCCAATACATCTAGAAGAAGGACGACAGCTTGAAGACAAACTAAAAGTACTTCTACAGCAAGGTTTTGCACGTATTTTAGTTGACAACGAAATGGTTCGTTTGGACGAATTTTCGGCTACAGATTTGCATCAATTAGACAATAAAGATATTTTATTGATTATTGACCGTATTGTTGTAAAAGAAGAGGAAGAATTTTATAATCGCTTGGCTGATGCTGTTCAAACTGCATTTTTTGAAGGGAAGGGAATCTGTTATCTTCAAGAATTAAATGCAGACAAGAGGTTTTCATACTCTAATAATTTTGAGCTTGACGGAATGACTTTTCTAGAGCCAAATGTACATTTGTTCAGTTTTAACAATCCATATGGAGCTTGCCCAGTTTGTGAAGGCTACGGAAATATAATTGGCATCGATGCCGATTTGGTTGTGCCCAACACTTCGTTGTCTGTTTATGAAAGCGCTATTTATCCGTGGCGCGGCGACAGCATGAGCTGGTATAAAGACGAATTGGTAAAACATGCTTATAAATTCGACTTTCCAATTCATAAACCTTATTTTCAATTAACTGACGAGCAAAAAGATTTAATTTGGACTGGCAATCAATATTTTCAAGGTCTAAATGACTTCTTTAGAGAATTAGAAGAAAAAAATTATAAGATTCAGAATCGTGTAATGCTGTCACGCTATAGAGGCAAAACAAAATGCCACGCTTGTAAAGGGAAACGCTTGCGTGAAGAAGCATCTTATGTAAAAATCAATGGGAAGACGGTTTCAGATCTGGTTGATTTACCTATTAAACACTTGGTTACCTTTTTCAAAAACATCGAATTAAATCAATACGAGCAGCAAATCGCTAAACGTTTGATGGTCGAAATCAACAATCGTTTGTCATTTTTAACTGAGGTTGGTTTAGATTATCTTACTTTAAATAGAAACTCCGCTACTCTTTCTGGAGGAGAATCGCAGCGTATTAATCTTGCAACTTCTCTTGGAAGCAGCTTAGTTGGATCGATGTATATTTTGGACGAACCAAGTATTGGCCTGCATCCAAAAGATTCTGAAAGATTAATTAAAGTATTGCTTTCTCTTCGAGATCTTGGAAACACTGTAATTGTGGTAGAACATGATGAAGACATCATGAAAGCTGCCGATATGATTATCGATATTGGTCCAGAAGCAGGAACTTTTGGAGGAAAATTGGTTGCACAAGGAACTTATGATGAAATTCTAAAATCGGATTCACTTACAGCAAAATATTTAAATGGCGATTTAGAAATTTCTGTTCCTAAGAAAAGAAGAAAATTTAAAAATCATATTGATATTATTGGCGCGCGCGAAAACAACTTAAAGAATATTGATGTTACTTTTCCGCTAGATGTTTTAACTGTGGTTACAGGAGTTTCTGGTAGCGGAAAAAGTACTTTGATTAAGAAAATCTTATTTCCGGCAATGCAGAAAAAATTAGAAAGTGCCTCAGAAAAAGCGGGACAATTTACTGAAATTTCTGGATCATTTTCACAGATTAAACATATTGAGTACGTAGACCAAAATCCGATTGGAAGAAGTTCTAGATCGAATCCTGTTACATATATCAAAGCGTATGATGATATTCGTGATTTATATGCTAAAGAAAAACTATCAAAAATAAGAGGCTATCAAGCCAAACATTTTTCTTTTAATGTTGACGGAGGACGTTGCGAAACTTGTAAAGGTGAAGGTTCCATTAATGTCGAAATGGTTTTCATGGCCGATGTTTCTCTTCCTTGCGAAACTTGCGGTGGAAAACGTTTCAAAAAAGAAATTTTAGAAGTTACTTTCGACAATCAAAACATCAATGACATTCTTACCATGACAATTGATGATGCGATTGCATTTTTCGAAAAAAACAAACAGTCAAAAATCACTCAAAAATTACAGCCTTTACAAGACGTTGGTTTAGGGTATGTTCAATTAGGACAATCCTCTTCTACTCTTTCTGGTGGAGAAGCACAGCGTATTAAATTGGCTTCGTTTTTAGTGAAAGGAGCAACAAAAGACAAAGCTTTATTTGTTTTTGATGAACCAACAACGGGTCTTCACTTCCATGATATTAAAAAGCTTTTGGCTTCGTTTGATGCTTTAATAGAAAAAGGACATTCGATAATTGTAATCGAACATAATCTTGATTTAATAAAATGTGCCGACTGGATATTGGATCTAGGTCCTGAAGGTGGAGAAAACGGAGGCCATTTACTTGCTTCTGGAACTCCTGAAGATATTGTAAAAGTAAAAGAATCGGTAACAGGAGCTTACTTAAAAGATAAATTGTAAACTCAGCGATTCCAGACAAAATAACAAAGCCATAAATACAATTGATTACTTTGTATTTATGGCTTTATATTTTAATTTCTATTACTGCTTTAAGCTACAAGACATCTTTCCTCAAAAGGAACACCATCTTCATCAATAGCTACTAAAATCTTTTTCTGTTTTGAAGCCTCAAAGGTAAGGTACAGCCAAGCAAATGACCATAAACCTAGAGTTAAACAAAAAATCATGAAATTTAAACTGTGGTTAACCACTTTTCCTCCTTTAGATAAAACTGCAAAAAGCAACTTATCATTTCTTTCTTCCAGCGTAAATCCTTTATGAACTTTGTTTGAGATCATATTAGAAAATACCTGCATGCTTTGTTCATGGCTCAGATGATTGTCTTTCATAATTGTTACTCTACAAATTAAATTCTAATACACTTTTATTTGTAATTTCTTTCAAAAATATAAAATTACAAAACATAAAAAAATACCTACATTTAGTGATTTTGTTAGAAAAAAAACTGCGTTTTCAGTAAAGTGCTGATAAATTTTCATGTTAAAGTTAATTTTAATTCATTTAATTACAAAATATTCACGTGTTAAAATTTATTTTTTAATACCCAATTTCCAATTAGTTAACTTTTATAGTAATAAAGTAAATAACGCTTAACTATTCTTGTTTCGGGTACTCTGGCGGAATTGTAGTAGCGTTTCCATCTCTCAAAGCACTGTAATGCGGTGACATAATTTCTATACCTGCCTCATTAAAACAATCTTGAATATTTTGATGCAATGACGAATAAATCCTTGGTTGTTTGGTTGGTTCTTTGGTATACACATTAATTTGATACGAAACATAAAAATCATCCAAACTGGTTTGCAACACAAAAGGTTTAGGTTCTTTTTCGGTCATTTCCGTTTTTAAAGCCGCAGCTATCAAAGCAGCATGAATGTCTTTCCAAGGCACATCATAACCAATAGAAACCGTAGTATGAATTAGCAAACCTGCTGTTGAATGCTTGGTGTTTGCTGAATAATTGGTTGATGTACTGGACAAAACCGTCGCATTTGGAATCGTAATATCTTCAAATTTTGGTGTCCTAATTCGGGTTACCAAAGCTGTTTTTTCGATTACTTCTCCACTTACATCTCCAATTTTGATATAATCCCCAATTTTAAAGGGACGCATATACGTTATAACCAACCCAGCCACCATATTCGCAATCGCATTAGAAGAACCTAATGAAAATAAAACTCCGACAAATACCGAAACCCCTTTGAAAATTGGCGAATCTGAACCAGGCAAATAGGGAAAAATAATCACCAGCATAAAAGCATACATCAGCAGTCGTATTACATTGAATGTTGGCAATGCCCAATCACTGTAAAACCCATCTATTTTGATGTTTTCTGATTTTATTTCGTCAAAGAAAAACTTAATTATTTTAATCGAATATTTAAAAATGATGATAATCACGATAATAGTGAATAGACTTGGCAAAAACCCAATAAATCCCATTAAAGCAGATTTTGCAGGAGTCAAAATCCATCTGAGCAGCATTGTCGTGTAATCTTTAGTCGCAGGAAAAATGCTGAATAAAACAGGAAGCGACAGGTAAACTATTAAAATAAGAGTTACCATTTTTATAAAACCAAAAAAGCGGAGAAACAAAAATTGCTGTTTTTCTGGAGAGAGTATTTTGATTGTATTGTAATTTACTCCTTTAAAATATCTGGCTTTATTCTTTACAATATAATTTTTAATGATATTAAAGACTTTTCCAACCAAAAACAAAACAAGGCCAATTATTAGAACTAACAAGGTTGTATATCCAATTCGTTTGGGCAATTGCGAATAGTTTTCATTCTGATATAAAATTGCACTTTTAATCTTAGACAGATTTCGGTTTGCAATCTTAGTGATTGTGCTTTTTTCTGCTTTTGCATCAGCATCAAAAACAGACATAATAACCAAATCATTTTGGTAAACAATATCTACCGAAACATCAGAAGGCACAATTTTAATAGAATCTTTTTCAAAGAAAGATTCGTTGTAAAGTCTTTTGATTTTGTTGGTTATATATTCTGCCCGTTCTTTTGCAGAAAAAGAACCAACATTATGATAAACCAAGAAAAGAGTGTCTTTAAAAGGTGTAATAGGATAACCTTGTAGTTTTACTGTTGCAGTGTCTTTATCAGATTTTTTCAGATTATGAGTCTGTGCAAATGCTGAAAAAGAAAACAAAACAAAAAAGAAAGCTAATAACCTAAGTACTTTTATTTTCATATTCAATTAGAAATAAATTAGTTATCCTTTCTAACAAATATAAAAACAAAAAAGTTACGATTTTAAATTACTTTCTTTTTTACAGAAAAATCAGATCAAATCTTAAATCCTAATTTCTTAATGATAGAATCAATTACATTATTGATATCTGGTGAAATTTTAAACTTGTAATTCAAATACACGTACAAAATAGTCACCAAAATAGATTTTAAAGCAATGCTAATTAATTGGAAAAATGGGAATTCCCAGAAATAAAAAACCAAGAACAGTGCAAAAGTCAAAACGATTGAATGAATCGTCTGCTTAGTAAATGGATACAAATCTAGTTTCTTAACCACAAAAAGCAATTTGGCCAAACTGTATAAAGTAATCGAAAGAAGCGTTGCAAAAGCAGATCCAAAAATTCCTAAAATTGGAATAAAAATAATGTTTAAAATTACCGTCAGAACAACCAGCATCAATCCTAAATACAGAACCATTCGGTAATATTTTGTATTGAAAATAATAGCGTTATTGTTTCCTAAAATTAAATCAAAATATTTTGAAAGACCAATCATGAAAACTACTGGAATTCCTCCACTATATTCTTTTGGAACCAATTCATACAATTGATTAATATTTACGAAAATACAAAGCATTACAAATCCCCCTACAATCTGAAGATTGATAGAAGTCTTTTTGTAAAGCTGGTTTAATTCATCATGCTTATTATCGTGCATTAATTTTGCAGTAATCGGATACACTATCTGATGCATTGCACGGCTTGGAACAGAAATCACCAAAGCAATATAAGTTGCAACAGAATAATAGGCAATATTTTCAATTTTCATGTACTGATTCAAAATCAGTTTGTCTCCATCTAAAAGCAAATTGGCAACACTTCCTGAAAGAATAATATAAAAAGTATATTCCATTACTGCTTTTACATTTTCAGGTATTGTAATCTGGAAATTGGGCTTCTTGATATAGAATGCATAAAACATGGTTACAATAAAAGCCAAAAAATAAATGATAGCAGTCACATAAACAAACTGAACCAAACTAATCCAATTGAAATATAAACCAATTAAGGCAATTGTAGAAAGCAATCTTAATCCAACTTCTTTGATAAAATTTCCAAAAACAGAATGCATATGCACTCTAGCCCAAGCATAAAAAATTTCAAAATAAGCCATGCAGATTCCAATAAAAGGAATAAGAAGCATGAACTCGCGAACAACTGGGTTTTCTTTAGACACGAAATCGGTTATATCATCGTAAAAGAAGATTCCGATTAATCCTAACGGAATACACATTAAGATTGGAAACAGAGCTGTAAAAGATAAAAACTGCTCTCTCTCTTCTTCTGTTTTGTATTGCGAATAAAACTTTACAAGCGTATTTTGCATACCAATTGCAAACAAAGGCATGATTACGTTTGCCGCAGAAGTAATATAATTGGTTAATGCGTAATAGGTTGCCCCAAGAAAAACAGGGTAAAGATATAATGTATTAATGGCTCCGATACCAAAACCAATGTATGTAATTATAGTATTTTTAAAAGACTGATTTAAGACAATACCCATTTCTTGAGTTTAATTCTGTTTTATTTTTAATGATTATCCTTTAATCAGCTGTGCCAACTGTTTGGTTAGATTTTTTCTTGAATATTGCTGTAAACCAATTCCATGCGACTGCAATTTCCCTTCTAAAAACTGATTAAAAAAGTCCAAAATTACACTTTTTAATTTCGCTTTTTCAGAATAATCAAAAAATACTCCTGTATTGGTCTGTGTAACAATATCAGCAAAGTCAGAACCTTGAGGTCCAATAGCAATTATTGGGCGGTTAGAAACCATATATTCGAACAATTTTCCAGGAATAATGCTTTTGGTATCTTCAGAGTTAATCTCTATTAAAAGCAAAACTTGTGATTTTCTTTGGTGCGCCACGGCCTCTTTATGAGAAACATAACCCACTAAATTCAAATAATCATTTAATTGATGTTCTTTTATCGCATCTAAAACTTCTTGACTTACGGCTCCAATTAATTTAATTTCCAAATGAGATTTAAATTCTGGAACTTCTTGCAGCAATTCGACTAAAACTTCCCATAAAAACGGTGGATTTCTATCTGATAAAAAAGAACCAATATGAGCTAAGGTAAATTTGGTATCTAAAGTTTGTTTTTCAACCGTTTCAACATCATAACCATTTGTAATTACTGTAATTGGCTTATTCGTAATCGCTTCAAATTCAGTTTTAGTTGTTTTACTGGTTACAATAATTTCATCTGCAGAATTAAGTACTTTATGCTCTAGCTTTTTATGCTTTTTTTCTGCATAAGAAGATAAGCGAAGTGCTTTATGATAACCGATTGTCGTCCAAGGATCACGAAAATCGGCAAACCATTTCACTTTTAGCTTTTGTTGCAATTCTAGACCAATTAAGTGCAAACTATGCGGCGGCCCAGAAGTTACAATGGTATCGATATTATTTTCTTGAATGTATTTTTCTAAATAAGAAACAGATGGTTTTACCCAAAAAACACGCGCATCTGGAATAAAAAGATTTCCTCGAACCCAAAGAAACGTTTTATCCAAAAAGGTCTGTTTTTTCTTTTGCGGAAAAATACCCGAACTAATTTTCTTAGTTTTATTTTTCGAAAAAATGGAAGCCAATTGATAAGGCTCCCATATTTTATTTTTTAATACAATTACTTTGTCTGATATCTCACTTATCAATCCTTCATCAACAATTGGATAAGTCGGATTTTCTGGAACATAAACAATAGGCTGTACATCAAATTCTGGCAGATATTTTACAAATTTCAGCCAACGCTGTACTCCCGGCCCACCTGCAGGCGGAAAATAATAGGTAATTATTAAAAGTTTTTTTTGTTCCATATTCAATTACGCAGAGATTCGCAAAGCAAACACTAAGCATCGCAAAGTCTTTTTAAATTATTTTTGAGTATCTACGTGGCTTTTTTGTGAATCTTTGCGAAAGAACTCAAAATAAATTCCTCCAGCCAAAAGCAATAACATTCCTATTGAACTTATTAAAGTAATTGTTCCTCCAGTTTTGATAATTTGCGGTTCAAATTTAAATTCAATCGTGTGTTTTCCTGCAGGAACTTCCATTGCTCTTAAAACATAATCAACAGGGAAATGATCTGTTAATTTACCATCTATATAAGCATTCCAGCCGTTTTTATAATACATTTCAGAAAAAACAGCTAAACCGTCTCCATTATTTTCAGATTTGTATTTGATATAATTTGGCTTATAGGTCACTACTTTAATTGTTCCTGTAGTATCAAAAGCTTTCTTCATTCTAGCATTTTGAAATTTACCTTCATGCTCGTGAACATTGAAAACTGCCACTTTTTTAGTATCTAAAGTATTCAACACTTTCATTACATCATCTGGTTTATTTACCAGTTTTACCGCGCCTACAAACCAAGCATTTCCGTTAGCATCTGGATTAACACCTGGAATTTGGTTTCCGTCTTTATCTACTTGAATTACATACTTAACATTTAGCATGTTAAGCACTTCTATATTATTTTTAGCAATTTGATAATCATACAATTGCTGCATTCTTCTAGGTCTTACCGCACTATACCCTCCTATTGTTTTATGGAAATAAGAAGATCTTCCTTGCAATTGTCCCTGAAGATCGAATACACGGTAAACTGAAGTATCTTTTAAAATCTGAGCATCTGCTTGCGTTTCTTGGAAAGGTGCCGCAATTTGAACTGGGCTTACAAAATCTTTAGCAGAAACGTATTTTTTATCTACAAAAAACAAATCAAAAATCATTACAATTCCAATAACGATTAATGTTGTCGTTTGAGACAATCTGTTTTTAATAAACATCCATAATACCGCAAAAGTAACAATGATCAAGAATCCAGATCGCAAAACATCTGCATAATACATCGTCATTCTGTCTTCTTTTAAAGCATCAACAAAGCCTGGTCCGTAGCTTTCTAGATAAACATTATCGTTCATTCCTGTAAAATGGAAGAAGCTTTTTGCGATTAGCAAAATAACCAAAACTCCTAAACCAAAAACTCCTGTCTGAACTAATGCTTTCTGCTGTAATTTTGGTTCATCTTTAGCTTTAAAGAAAGACTGTAATCCCATAACAGCTAAAACAGGGAAACACAATTCTAAAATAACCTGAATTGAAGATACCGCTCTAAATTTATCGTACAACGGAACATATTCGATAAAAAAGTCTGTCAATAAAGAGAAGTTTTTACCCCAAGAAAGCACTAATGTAAAAAGTGCTCCCGTAAGAAAAACATATTTGATTTTTCTTTCGTCTATGAATAAAGCTAAGACTGCCAAGAAGAAAACTACAGCACCGATATAAGCTGGTGCAGAAACAATTGGTTGATCTCCCCAATACGTTGGCATTCCCGAAACAAAATCTTCTGCTTGAGAAGCAGGAACTCCCTGTTCAAGCATAAAGGCATACATACGGCTGTCTGTACCAACATTTTCATGGCTTGAACCTCCAAAAATTCTTGGAGCAATTAAGTTTAAACTTTCTGCAATACCATAACTATATTCTGTAATATAGTCTGTAGTCATAGATGCAGTGGTTTCATTTTTAGATCCGTCTGGATTAAATGTCAACTCACTTTTATCTCTAATACTATATTTAGCATATTCGTTTGTTGCCATCAAATTACCAGCATTTGCTCCCAAAGCAAAAATTCCAGCAACTAGTAAAACGCCGCAAGAGATCAAAAGTCCTTTAAAGTCTTTTTCTTTGATAAAATTATAAGCGTAGTAACCTGATAGAATCAATAAGAAGATCAACAGGTAATATGTCATTTGGAAGTGGTTGGCACTAATTTCTAATGCCACTGCAAACATGGTGAGCAGACCTCCCTTAATGTATTTTTTCTGAAAGACGAGTATAAATCCAGCTATTACCAAAGGCATGTAAGCAATAGCGTGGGCTTTGGCATTGTGACCAACTCCTAAAATGATGATCATATACGTTGAAAAACCAAACGCAATTGAACCGATAAAAGCTTTTAACGGATCTGTTTTTAAAACCAATAATAAGCCATAAAAACCAAGGAAATATAAAAACAAGTAATCTGCAGGACGCGGAAGAAAACGCAAAACGTCATCTACCTTACCTATAAAATCGTTCGGATAATTTGCTCCAAGCTGATACGTTGGCATACCTCCAAAAGCAGAGTTGGTCCAATAAGGCTCAGCATTTTCCATTGCTCTAAAGTCATTTTGCTCTTTTGCCATACCAGTGTATTGAGCAATATCTGACTGGAAGATTTGTTTTCCTTGTAGAACTGGATAAAAATAAATTAACGAAACAAAAATAAAGCCCAAGATAACAAGGGCATGCGGATAGAACTTATTTACTATTTTCAATTTTGGCTAGTTTGGGTTAAAATGAATCCTAAATTTTCAGGACACAAATCTAATCTATTTCTTCGTAATCGACATACTCTCCCACTTTTTTGGTTTCGCGCGGATTTTTAGCATTAGCGGTGTTAATGATTATTTCATCATTATTATTTGTATTGCGATTATTCTGATACGTATTGCCTTGATTATATTGCTGTTGTTGTCTTTGAAAATTTTCACTAGCATTTTCCACCGCCTTTTTAACCAATACTGGCAAAAAGATTCTAGCTAAAAATTTAAAAATGTAATAAAAAGCTATAACCCACATGATGGTCTTAAACAAACCTGAAAAAGATGCTTCTTGCATAACTATATATTTTTTTCCAAAATTAATAAATCCATTCTTTAAAAATAAAATATGAATCTTAAATAAATAATAAAATATGTACATTTGAAATGCGTTATTATTTTTTAACCCAAAAAAAATTATATGTTCAAAATTAAAAACTTACTTGCCCCGGTACTTTTTTTTATTCCACAACTGTTTTTTGCGCAATACACCGACGTTATTAATTCCAACCGCCCAGGAGAAACCATGTCTGCCTATGCTGTTGGAAAATCCGTAATTCAAGCCGAACTTGGCGTTTATGGCATTAAAGAAAAACACGATTTATTAGATTACGATGCTAGCGGATTTGGTACAGATCTTACCATTAGATTTGGAGCTTTTCTAGAACAATTAGAATTTATTGCCGACATACAATATCAAACAGAAAATTTTGACACTCCTTACACAAGCTATAAAAAGAACAATTTCAGACAAACGGTTTTAGGTGCTAAATATCTTATCTATGATCCCTACAAAAACTATAAAAGAGAAGTAAACATCTACAGCTATAAAGCCAATCGTAATTTTCAATGGCGCGAATTAATTCCAGCTGTTTCTGTTTTCGCAGGAGCAAATTTTGTTGGAGCAGATAATCCGTATTATTTTTCTCCTGATGGTGCTATTTCTCCTAAGGTTTCCTTGATAACACAAAACATATTAGGAGGTGGATCTTGGGTCTTTGTGACAAATATTATTGCAGATTATATCGGAACAGACTATCCAAGTTACGGATATGTATTAACTTTGACGCACGGATTTAATGACAGATGGTCTGGATTTATTGAAAATCAAGGGTATAAAAGCGATTTCTACAGCGATTCAATTCTTCGCGGAGGCGCTGCTTTCCTTCTTTCTTCCAACATGCAGGTCGATGCATCTATAAGTACCAATTTCAAAAACACTCCATCTATTTTATACGGAGGTGTTGGAGTATCATGGCGTTATGACGGATGGTACAAAGAAAAAGTTATTGAGGACAAAGCAGCTGCTAGAGCCAAAAAGAATCCCGACAACGAGAAAAAAGTTGATTATCAAGAAAAAGAAAGAAAACGTAAAGCAAAATACGAATAAAGCGTAAAATAACCAGAGGCTTTTATAAAGACTCTCAATAATATCTTAATGATTACAATTAAAGAAGCCAAAAGCAAGAAAGAATTAACCGAATACATCAAATTTCCTTTTTCATTATACAAGGACAATCCGTATTGGGTGCCACCCATTATTTCAGACGAATTGGAATCTTTCGATAAAACCAAAAATCCTGCGTTTGACAATGCCGAAGCTTATTTTTATCTAGCCTATAAAGACAATAAAATTGTTGGGCGTATTACAGCCATCATCAATTGGGCTGAAGTTAACAATCAGCACAAAAGAAAAGTGCGTTTTGGATGGTTTGATGTAATCGATGATATTGAAGTTACAAAAGCTTTACTTGAAAAAGTTTTCGAATTAGGAAGAAAACACAATTTAGAACACGCTGAAGGTCCAATGGGATTTTCGAATTTAGATAAAGTTGGCGTTTTAACCGAAGGGTACGATCAAATTGGAACCATGATTACCTGGTACAACCACCCTTATTATGTAACACATTTGGAGCAGTTAGGCTTTCAGATTGAAAAACAATATATAGAAAGTATATTTCCTTTCTCAAATGTAAAACCAGAGTTTTTCCAAAAAGCTGTAACTTTAATTCAAAAACGCTACGGACTTAAATCTCTAACTTTTACAAAAACAAAAGACATTATGCCTCACGTAGACAAGATGTTCGATTTGTTTAATGAATCGTATGAAAAACTGGCTTCGTTTGTAGCCATTTCAGATGTACAGAAAGAATATTTTAAAAAGAAATACATTAGCTTCATCAATCCCGAATATATCAAATTTGTGGTTGATAAAGACGATAATTTAGTAGCTTTCAGCATTGTAATGCCAAGTTTTGTTGAGGCATTACAGAAAATGAAAGGTAAATTATTTCCATTTGGTTTTCTTCATTTATTAAAGGCCAGAAAACACAGTAAAGATGTTGTGTTTTACCTTATCGGAGTTCATCCTGATTACCAAAACAAAGGGGTAACAGCGCTTATTTTTGATGAATATTACAAGACTTTTTCTGCAAAAGGAATTCAGACCTGCATTAGAACTCCAGAGTTATTAGAAAATAATGCGATACACTTGCTTTGGAAAAACTTTGATCCAATTATTCACTGCCAAAGAAAAACTTATTTGAAGAATCTTTAAAAGTGAAATGTAAAAAAGTAAAACGTAAAAAAAATAAAAAAATCCATTCGCCCCAAAACGAATGGATTTTTCACTTTATAAAACACATCATTACTCTACTTTGCAATCTACTTTTACCAAAGTATTTTTTTGATCAAATTTTAGTTTTGATTTATCTTTAAAAGAAACCTTATCATTAGCAGTTACTATATCGCCGTATCCTTCAATAAAAGATCCATCTTTTTGAAGAAAAGCAACTTCTCTTACAGATGAAACTCCTTCTGAATTGAAAGTATAATCAGCAATTAAAGTATCGCCTTTCATATTCCCTATTAAGGTTCCTTCGTTTTTATCTTTTCCAACCAGATTATAACTTAGTTTTCCGTTTACTTCCTGATGAGAGTTAACATTAAAACTCATTTCGATTACACTTCCGTTAGATTTCCAAGCATAACATTGATCTCCAGCCGGTTCTACAATTTCAGCTTCTTTTGGCGGACTTGGCGTAATTTGTATCGGCTCTGTCGTAGTTGCTTCTTTTTTACAAGAGACAAAAACAGTCAGCGCTACTACCGCTATTGTAAGTACTTTTTTCATAATTCTTTATTTTTATCTTGTGATTATGATATTAAAGTTACCCTAAATAAAAAAAATCCATTCGTAGAACAAATGGATTTTTTTACATAATTCCCACTTAAGGAAATCTATTTTATTTTGAATTTACGAAACGTCAACAGTAGTACGTTCTGCAATTTCTTTATAAGTTCCGTTAGTCAATTTCTCACGGATTGCCTCGAAAGCTGTTAAAGTTTCTTCGATATCTGCTAATGTATGAGAAGCTGTAGGGATCATTCTTAACAAAATGATTCCTTTTGGAATAACTGGATAAACCACGATAGAAAGGAAAATACCATAATTTTCTCTTAAATCGTTTACCATTACCATCGCTTCAGGAATACTTCCTTCTAAGTAAACTGGTGTAATGCAAGTATTGGTATCTCCAATATTAAATCCTTTTTCTTTAAGACCGTTTTGCAATGCATTAACGTTTTCCCAAAGTTTATCTTTAATTGCAGAAGATTTACGCAATAACTCTAAACGTTTCAAAGAACCAATTGTTTGAATCATTGGCAACGCTTTAGCAAACATTTGAGAACGTAAGTTGTATTTCAAGTAATCGATAACTGTTTTATCAGCCGCTACGAAAGCACCAATATTAGCCATAGATTTTGCGAAAGTAGAGAAGTAAACATCAATTTGATCTTGAACTCCTTGCTCCTCACCTGCTCCAGCACCTGTTTTACCAAGTGTACCAAAACCGTGTGCATCATCTACTAATAATCTGAAATTGTATTTTTTCTTTAATTCAGCAATTTCTTTTAATTTTCCTTGCTGTCCGCGCATTCCAAAAACACCTTCAGTAATAAATAAAATACCTCCGCCTGTTTCTTCTGCCATTTTGGTAGCACGTTGCAAGTTTTTCTCCATACTTTCCAAATCATTGTGTTTGTATGTGAAACGTTTACCCATGTGCAAACGAACACCATCAATGATACAAGCATGTGAATCTACGTCGTAAACAATAATATCATTTTTAGTAACCAAAGCATCAATGATAGATACCATTCCTTGGTAACCAAAATTTAATAAATAAGCAGATTCTTTCATTACGAATTCAGCTAACTCATTTTCTAATTGTTCGTGGTACGTAGTATGTCCAGACATCATACGAGCTCCCATCGGATACGCCGCACCAAACTGAATTGCCGCATCTGTATCTGCTTGACGAACTTCTGGATGATTGGCTAAACCTAAATAATCATTTAAACTCCAGTTTAAAATATTTTTTCCGTGAAATTGCATTCTAGGACCCAACTCTCCTTCTAACTTTGGGAAAACATAATAACCTTCTGCTTGAGAAGCCCATTTTCCTAAAGGTCCCTTATTGTCCTGAATTCTTTCGAATAAATCTTTTACCATAATATATTGTAGTAATTTTTTTTACTTATCAGCGAGCAAAAATAATCATTATTAATTTAAAATGAAGAGCCTCAATTATTTTTATTTAAAAATAATATTAGATTTACAGTTTGTAAGATTTGTCTTCAAATTTAATATATACTTATTCAATCTTTGAATCAAAATAATTTTCGAACATGATTTTTATCATAATAAAAGATAAAATAGTCTTTTATTTTTGATCTATATTTAAACGAAAACAAAACCAAGTGATTATGAAAAAGAATATCAAATTTTGGACTCAAATGAACATTCTGTTATGTTCATTTTTTATGATTCTTCTCTTAGGCAGTTGCAAAAAAGAGGAAGATAAAAATTATGCAGACATCATGACTGAAGGAGAAATGAACGCAGAGCTTACATCGCCTCCTCACGTTCCTAAACCTGTTGGAAATAGAACGGCGATGAAACTGAAACTTAACATGGAAATTAAAGAACAAGAAGGAACAATGACTGATGGTGTAAAATATACCTATTGGACTTTTGGAGGTTCTGTTCCTGGAAGCTTTATTAGAACTCGAGTTGGTGATGAAGTAGAATTTCACTTAAAAAACCATCCTGACAACAAATTGCCTCACAACATCGATTTACACGCTGTAACTGGTCCTGGCGGTGGAGCAACTTCGTCTCTTGTGGCTCCTGGACACGAAAAAGTTTTCAGTTTTAAAGTTATAAATCCAGGATTATACGTATATCACTGTGCAACTGCTCCTGTGGGAATGCATATTGCAAATGGTATGTATGGATTGATTTTGGTTGAACCAGAAGGCGGACTTCCTCCTGTTGATAAAGAATATTACGTCATGCAAGGTGATTTTTACACTCAAGGCGAATATGGAGCAAAAGGATTACAGGCCTTTGACATGAATAAAGCGGTAAAAGAGACACCAGATTATGTAGTTTTCAATGGAAAAGTAGGCGCTTTAACGAATGGAAACGAATTAACCGCTAAAGTAGGCGAAACAGTACGTTTGTTTGTTGGGAACGGAGGACCAAACTTGGTTTCTTCTTTCCACGTAATTGGTGAAATATTCGATAGTGTGCACATTGAAGGCGGAAGTGTTGTAAATAAAAATGTTCAAACGACTTTGATTCCTGCTGGTGGCGCCGCAATTGTAGATTTTAAAGTAGAAACTCCTGGAACTTTCATTTTAGTAGACCATTCTATTTTCAGAGCCTTTAATAAAGGGGCACTAGGAATGCTCAAAGTTGAAGGAAAAGAAAATAAAAACATTTACTCAGGAACTATTCAAGAAGGTATTTATTTGCCTGAAGGCGGAACAATTCAGAAAATGCCAGGAACGGCAGCAGCTAAAGTTGCAGTTCCAAAACGTACAATTGAAGAAAAGGTCAAAATTGGTAAACAAATTTTTGGAACGACTTGTTTCGCTTGCCATCAATCTGAAGGCCAAGGAATTCCAAATACTTTCCCTCCTTTGGCAAAATCAGATTATTTAAATGCTGATTCTAAACGTGCTATTAATACGATTCTTCATGGTTTAACTGGAGAAGTAACCGTGAACGGTAAAAAATACAACAACGTAATGCCGGCTCAGAATTTATCTGACGATGAAATTGCAAATGTACTAACCTACATTTATAGTAGTTGGGGAAATAACAAAACAGAAATTACTCCAGAAATGGTTAAAGCATTAAGATAACAGCAAAACTTCTAGCATGAAAAAATACATTTTCATACTTACAATTTTCTTTTTCTCTGCGGTTAGTGTCATGAAAGCTCAGGAAAAAGGAATGGCTTTCATAAAAGAGGGATCTTATATCCCTCTTTATGGAGCTGTTTCTCAAAAACCTGTTACAGTACAATCTTTTTATATCGATGCTTTTCCTGTAACAAATAGCGAGTTTTTAGAATTTGTCAAAAAAAATCCTTCATACCAAAAATCAAAAATTAAAGGAATTTTTGCCGACAAAAGTTATTTGTCGTATTGGCCGACTGATTTAGATTTTGGAAATGCCAAACCCAAATCGCCTGTTACAAGCGTTTCTTGGTTTGCCGCAAAAAAATACTGCGAATGCCAAGGAAAACGTTTAGCCACAATGGATGAATGGGAATATGTAGCAATGGCGGATACCCAAAAAAGCGATGCCAGAACCAAGAAAGAATTCAACGAATATATTTTGTCTTGGTATGAGAAATCGAAAACGTATGAAAATGAAATTGGAAAGACTTTCAAAAATTATTGGGGAGTTTACGACATGCACGGTTTAGTTTGGGAATGGACTTCTGATTTCAATAGCATATTTTTATCTGGAGAATCTAGAAAAGACAAAAGCAGTGACAAGAACCTCTTTTGCGGAAGCGCTTCTGTAAATGCATCAGACTTAATGGATTATGCCGCTTTTATGCGTTACGCTTTTCGCGGAAGCTTGAAAGCGCAATATTCAACACGAAACCTCGGATTTAGATGCGCCAGCACAACAAAACCTAAAATCTAATTTAAATTCGTTTACAATGAAAAAAATAGCACTTGCTTTTCTTCTTTTATTCTCATTTTACAGCTGTAAAGAAACGGATAAAAAAGAAGTTAAAACAGCAATAAAAAAGGAAATCAGTGATTTATCGATTTATAATCTACCCTCTAAATGGACAACTCAAGACGGAAAAGACATTGAATTAAAAAGTCTGAGAGGAAACGTTTTGGTAATGGTAATGATTTACACGAGTTGTAAATCGGCTTGCCCGAGATTAGTTGCCGATATGCGCGATATTGAATCCAAATTGGAGAAGCAAACCAAACAACACGTAAAATTGATTTTGGTTAGTATAGATCCAAATACCGATACGCCAGAAAGATTAAAATCATTTGCTATCGAAAACAAAATGAATCAAGATCCTTGGATTTTCCTTCGTTCATCTGAAGAAAATACTCGTGAATTCGCAGCAGTTTTAGCGGTAAATTATAAAAAAATATCACCAATAGATTTTTCGCATTCGAATATTATCAGCGTTTTTAATCCAGAAGGCGAATTGGTTTTTCAACAAGAAGGTCTAGGAGTAAACAATGATAAAACAATTGAAGCAATAAATATGGAAGCAGGAAAAATATAGTTTTAAATAGGTTAATTAGTAAGAAACAAGAGCAGGTTTATAATAAAATCGGCTCTTGTTTTTTATTTATAATAAATTAAGAAAGAAACATATTGTAAAGCTTCGGAGAAGCGAAATATTTATAGATAACATTATTACACGATATGTTGTAAAGCTCCAGCGGAGCGACATATAAAAAAACATCATAAATCGATAAATATTTCGCCCCGCTGGGGCTCTTTATTCTTATTAAAACATTTTCTATAAATATTTCGCTCCGCTGGAGCTTTTTTTCTATACGATCTCTTTTTCTATAAATATGTCGTCCCGCTGGGACTTTTTACTTAATCATTAATTTATTTTCTAAAACATCAAATTTTAATTTTATTATTGATAGCATGATTAGAATCAATCCCAAAACCAAAAGAATACTAAAAATCAGAATGCTTTGAAAATATCCTGGAATACTTCCTTCTCCAAAAAAGAAAAACCAGCCCTGAAGAAATAATAAAACTTCTGTCAAAATATATCCTGAAATAAAACACTTCACTCCTATTTTTAATGACGAAGAATTCGCTGAAAGCATTTTATTCTGAAGTAGAATTCCAAACAGAAATCCAGTTATAATTCCTAAAGTTGTTAAATGAATAAATCCGATTACAAAATTTCTGATTTGATGTGAAACTTCAGCTAAGTTTGGAAAAATAGTCAGTAACTGAATTCCGACTTTCAAAAACAAAGAGCACACAGCCAAACTGTAAACTATTTTTGTTGTTTTATCTAAAGTGCTTTTGAAATGATTTATTTTCGGTTCCAGCATTTTATAGAAGCAAACAAAAGCTCCTAGTTGTATTAAAACTCCAAATCCATTAAGATAGCTCAAAATATCATTTTCGATGAACCAGCGAATCGGAAAACAAACAGTTATTATTGTTGAAATAATTATTAAAAAATAAAATCTCTTAAACGTTACCTCATCTATTTTGTCTTGAAATTGTTTTAAAAACAAAGCTAAAATTGCCAAAATAAACCAGCCATTAAATTGAAAATGAAGGAAAAACTGAATGGCAATTTGATAGAAAGCGCTTTGTTTTCCTAACGTGCTTACAGCTGGTCCGAGACACCAAACTCCGAAAGTCGATAAAACCATAAACAGAATCGAAACCAATAAAAGTCTTTGCGATGGCGATTTATCTTTTAAACTGTCTTTCCAAACCAAACGGCAAAAAACATAGCTCAATAAAATATGCATCGTTGAGAAAATAATCGAAAACAAAGCATATCCCTGAATTGGAAAAGCAATCATCATTCCGATAATCGAAAACTCTGTCAGCCAAAACAAACGGTTATAAATAGGTTTCTGCTTCTTTTCTTTTGGAATAAAAAAATGAACCCCAAAAACATAAACAATCATATAAACCCAGCCTAACATAGCCACATGAGAATGCGCATGAAGTAGAAAACTATAGTTTAAAGAATCTAAAGGAAAAAGATATATCAACCGCATTAATAATCCGAAAACGCAGGCAATCAGAAAATTAAAAAAACAGCAAAGTATCCAGGCTTTTTGAGAATTCATATACTAAAGATATAGAAAAATTAAACCATATAAGTCACATAAGAAATTATAAGTTTTGCTGAAATGAACTTATATAACTTATATGGTTTTAAAATTTGAATTATATAAAAAACACCGATAATTATCATATTTAGATATTTTATCGGTGCTTTTCCCAACTATTAAAATTAACCTTTACTCTACTTCAACAAAGTCTTTTTCTAAAATCACAGCTTTTGGAAATAAAATATTGTTTTCCAAATGAATGTGTTTGTGTAAATCTGCTTCAAACTCTTTTAGCATCGCAAAAGTTACTCTGTAAGTCGTACAAGCATCTGCTGGCGGAGTGTAATTATTCGTTAAAGCTGCGATTTCTCTAAAACGTTCGCCTTCATTATCATGCTCGTGCATCATCATCGCAATCGGATTTGAAACGGTTCCGAATGAAGGCTGAGATAAAATTCCGTCAGATTCTTTGGTTTTCACCATTCTTTTTACAAATGGAAATAAAACCAATTCTTCTTTTTTCATGTGTTGCGACAATTCACCTGCACAGCCAATAAACAATTCGTTTATTTTAAATAATTCAGGATGATTGGCACCATGAACTTTGCATAATTTATCTAAAAACGGAAGCAAAACATTTGTTTTTTCTTCTACATAACGGTGATGTGTTTTCTCGATATAATCTGCCAATAAATCTAAAGACCATGAGTTAAAATCAATGCTTCCACCATTTTCTGATTGCACAACTTGAAGCACATTTTCTAATAAAGTATCGGCATCAATATTTTGTTTTTCGCAAACTTCAGTTACTGTTCGGTTTCCTTTACAGCAAAAATCAATTCTATATTTAGAGAATACAGCAGCTGTTCTAAAATCCTCAGCTACAAACGATCCTATTGTTTTGTTTTTTAAATTTTCCATGATATTCTATTTTATATTTTGTGTGTTTTATTTTTTGTTTTTTAATGTCAGTTCAAATACAAAGCAAGCCATCGTAATAAATCCGATTCCGAAAATCGAATCTCCAATAGCACGCAGCCATTTTAAAGTAATCATCGTTGGCTGCTGCATTAACTCTGATGAACGAGCGTACCACATTCCGTGACTGATACTTTCTACTGCCTGCCAAACTCCAATCGGTAATAAGCTCAAAATTGCCATTAGAAATAAACCAATATTTAAAGACCAGAAAGTAATTTTGAGCAGTTTGTTATTCCAGCTCACATTTCGATATAAACTTCTTAGTACAAATAAGACCAATCCAATTCCTAACATTCCGTAAACTCCGAATAAAGCGGTATGTCCGTGTAAAGGAGTTGTATTTAATCCCTGAACATAATACAACGCAATTGGCGGATTAATAATGAATCCGAAGATTCCAGCTCCAAGGAAATTCCAAAAAGCAACAGAAATCATAAAATAAATCGGCCATTTGTAATCGGCAATCCATTGTGTTGATTTTGAGATTTTATAGTTTTGATACGCTTCAAATCCGATTAAAGTTAAAGGCACCACTTCTAATGCACTAAATGTCGCTCCTAAAGCCATAATTGCTGTTGGCGTTCCAGAGAAATACAAGTGATGGAATGTTCCTAAAATACCTCCAGACATAAAAATGATCGTTGCGAAAAGCACATTTAAAGTCGCTGTTTTAGTTTTTAACAATCCCAAGCGAACAAATAAGAAGGCAATTACAACTGTTGCAAATACTTCGAAGAAACCTTCAACCCAAAGGTGAACCACCCACCATCTCCAATATTCAGCAATTGCCAGATTGGTTTGTCTTCCCCACATTAATCCTGCTCCGTAGAACATCGCAATTGCAGTACAAGAAACCAAGAACAAAATGATTAGATTTTTCTCTTCTGTTTTTTTCTTTAAAACGGGAAGTAACGGGCGAATCATTAAAGCCAACCATAAAAACAGTCCCACTAAAAGGAAAATCTGCCAGAAACGACCTAAATCAACATATTCGTAACCTTGGTGTCCAAACCAGAAGTTTTGCACTAAATTCAGTTTCTGCATTACTCCAAACCATTGCCCAGCCATTGAACCTAAAACAATAATCAACAGAGCAATAAACAAGAAGTTGATACCAAAACACTGGAATTTAGGATCTTTACCAGAAACCGCTGGAGCAATGTATAATCCAGTCGCCAGCCAAGCCGTCGCAATCCAGAAAATCGCCAGTTGCGTGTGCCATGTGCGCGTTACAGCATAAGGCAAGATTTTATCAATTGGAATTCCGTATAAACCATTTCCTTCTACTCCGTAGTGCGCTGTGATGATTCCGAAAACCATTTGCAAAACCATCAGCAAACTCACAATCCAAAAATACTTGGTTACCAATCCCATCGATTTGGTTTTACCCTGCTTGATCAACGGATCTTCTTTTGGCAACGGAAATTCTTCTTCTTCACCTGATTTTGCATGATAGAAAACTAAAATTCCGACACTTAAAATCAATAAAATAATACTTACTCCAGACCACGCTAAAAGTTCTGTTGTGGCAGTATTTCCAACCAATTCATCAGAAGGCCAGTTGTGCGTGTATGAAATATCTCCATCAGGACGATTAGTAACTGTTGCCCAAGTTGCCCAGAAAAAAAAGGCATTCATTTTATGCATTCTTTCGACATCTGTAATAGAGTTTTTCGGAATCGCATAGTCGCCTCTCAGTTTATCAAATTTCGGATCATTCGTAAAAAGGCCTTTGTAATATTCGCTTAAATGTTCAATTGCTGCCAAACGGTTTTCAGAAATTGTAAGTACTCCTGTGTCTGGATTGTATCGATTGGTTCTTACGTCCTTTTGAAGACGTATTTTTAATGCCGATTGCTTTTCAGCATCTAATTCTTCATACTTTTTATTAAAATCTTTTTGGGCATAAATATCTAGTATAAACAAAGCTTCTCTATGCAGCCAATCTGCGGTCCAGTCTGGGGCCACATAGGCGCCGTGCCCCCAGATAGATCCTACTTCCTGGCCTCCTATACTCTGCCAGATATTTTGTCCGTCTTTAATTTCGCTTTCACTAAAAACAGCTTTACCAGAATCGGTTATAATTTCTTTTGGAACTGGTGGTGCCTGTTGATAGATTTCGTAACCATAATAACCAAGCACTGCAAATGATATACTCATTACCAATGCAAAAACTATCCATAATTTTTTCTCTCTTTTCATTCTTTTCTTATTTAATAAAAGACATTTTTATCTTTTATTAGTTTTTAAAAAAACTCCAAATCTTAGTACAGCATTTGGAGTTTTGATTATTTACTCAACAATTAATACACCTTTCATCATGGCTACGTGACCAGGAAAAGAGCAAATAAATGGATAAGATCCTTTTTTATCAATTGTAAACTCGATTGTATCTTCTTCTCCACCGCCAATTAATTTTGTATGAGCGATAATTGAAGCTTTTTCAGATTCTGGAATATAATCTGTTGCTTTAGCATCATTTGCTTTTAAAGCAAAAGCTGCTTGGTCTGTTCCTTCTTGTAAAATCACTAAATTGTGTCCCATTGCTTCTTTTGGAATTTTACCAACGTGTTTCAAAGTCAATTTGATTGATTTTCCTGCAACAGCTTTCAATTCGTTTGCACTAAACTGCATTTGGTCATTTCCTTCAATGACCAATACGTTTTCTTCAGTAGGCGCAGTTGTTGGAGCTGGTTCTCCTTCAGTAGAAGTTTCAGTTGCTTCCGTTTGATCAGCAGGAGCTGTTTCTTTTTTACCACAAGAAGTAACTGCTAAAAATCCCATTAGGATTAATACTGAAATTTTGGTTTTTGTATTCATTTTTATGATAGTTTATTAATATTATTCGTTTGTGTTGAGTGTTTTTAGAAAGAAATCACCTGATTTTACATCGGAAGCAAGCTGTTCTAAAGTTGTTTTCATAAGCATTTCCAAAAGCAAACCTCTTATTTTTTTGAATTCGTGATGAACTGGACAAGGATGTTCTTCTGAGCATTCTTTTAATCCGATTCCGCAACCACTGTATATTTTATTCCCGTCAATAGCATCTACAATTTGAATTAATTTTATTTTTTTAGATGCTTCTGGCGAAACTTCAAAACCACCGCCTACTCCTTTTGTCGAATGAATAATGCCATTTTTGGTCAAAATCTGCATAATCTTGGCTGTAAAAGGTTCTGGCGAATCAATTTCTTTTGCAACATCTTTTATTCCAACTCTCATCCCTTTGGAAGATTTAGTTGCAATAAATATTGAAGCTCTTATTCCGTATTCACACGCTTTTGAAAACATACATCCCTGATTAATTCTAGACAAAGATAGAAAGCTTTTATATAAAAGACAAATTTATCTTTAATTAATTTTTATATTATTTATAATGAAACTAATTAATACTCATAAAAACACTAATTCATCATTGAATTCTGATAAAAACCAATTTTAATTTTAACTTTGAGTGTATTTAATTTTAAATATTAAAATAATGCCTTTAAGCAATTCAAAAGATTTAAAACTGGCTGTTCTTATTGATGCAGACAACGTGCCCTACAGTAATGTAAAAGGCATGATGGAAGAAATTGCAAAACTGGGAACACCAACTACAAAAAGGATTTATGCCGACTGGACAAAACCAAATGCAAATGGCTGGAAAGGCGTTTTATTGGAACATGCCATCACTCCTATTCAGCAATATAGTTATACCGTTGGAAAAAATTCGTCAGATTCGGCTTTGATTATCGATGCCATGGATTTGCTTTATTCTGGAAAATTGGATGGATTTTGCATTGTTTCGAGCGACAGCGATTTTACTAGACTGGCCGTAAGACTTCGTGAATCCGGCATGAAAGTAATTGGAATTGGAGAAAAGAAAACACCAAATTCGTTTATTGTAGCCTGCGACCGATTTATTTATATTGAAGTTTTGGACGGAGCAACTCAAAAGAAAAAACCAAAAACTGTTGCTGCCGATACCAAAAAACCAACTGAAAAACCAGCAGAAAAAGCACTTCATAAAGTTGACAAACAAACTATTGAACTTATTGAAGCTACAATCGAAGATATTGAAGATGATGATGGATGGGCATTTTTGGGAGATGTAGGGAATTTGATTGTAAAGAAAAAACCCGAGTTTGACCCCCGAAATTATGGCTATTCTAAACTGACTCCAATGCTTAAATCATTAACAGATATTCTGGAAATTGACGAAAGAGAGTCTGACAAAAAAGGAATCAAACACGTTTATGTACGTTTAAGATTCAACTAAATTAGTGTATTTATTACCATTTTATTTTTTTTAAAACATGAGAAAAAAATTCTTTATATACGGATTCTTAGTGTTTCTTCTTGTTGCCACAATTTATTACTATACTGAGCGCGGATTTCTATTGGTTATAATTCTACCTATATTATTAGTAGTAGGCATTTACAATGCTATTCAAGAAAAACACGCTATTTTAAGAAACTTTCCTGTTTTGGGTTATTTCAGATATTTGTTTGAAATGATTGCTCCCGAAATCCAACAATATTTTATTGAAAGATCTACCGACGGAAAACCTTTTTCTAGAAATCAGCGTTCATTAGTGTATCAAAGAGCAAAAAACATTGATTCGAGCACTCCTTTTGGAACGCAATTAAACTTAAATACAGAAAGTTACGAAGGTATCAAACATTCTATTTTCCCAGCAAAAGTAAACGAAGAATTACCTCGCGTTTTAGTAGGAGGAAAAGACTGCAAACAACCTTATTCAGCTTCTTTATTTAATGTGTCGGCGATGAGTTTTGGTTCTCTTAGCGAAAACGCCGTTCGTGCGATTAATATTGGAGCCCAAAAAGGAAATTTTTATCAAAATACAGGTGAAGGCGGATTGACCGAATATCATCTTGCTGGCGGTGGCGATATTACTTGGCAAATTGGAACTGGATATTTTGGATGCCGTGATGCAGAAGGAAATTTTAGTCCAGAAAACTTCAAAGAGAAAGCTAATCTTCCGAATGTAAAAATGATTGAAATTAAGCTTTCTCAAGGTGCAAAACCTGGTCATGGCGGTGTTCTTCCGGCTAGAAAAAACACGGAACAAATTGCAAAAATTAGGGGTGTTGTGCCTCACACTATGATTCTTTCGCCTCCTGGCCACCATGCTTTTAATGATGCCAAAGGACTAATACATTTTATTAAACAATTACGTGATTTATCTAATGGGAAACCAATTGGATTTAAATTGTGTATTGGAAATACTGCTGAATTTGAAAATATCTGTCAAGAAATGATTAATGAAGATATTTATCCAGATTTCATTACCGTTGACGGTGCTGAAGGAGGAACTGGAGCGGCGCCGCTTGAGTTTGCTGATGGTGTCGGAATGCCGTTTGAACCAGCTTTGATCTTTGTTAATCAAACCTTGGTGCGTTTAGGGATTCGCGATAAAATGCGCATTATCGGAAGCGGAAAAATCATTTCTGGTTATTCTATTTTACATGCAATTGCTTTGGGCGCAGATATGTGTAATAGCGCAAGAGGATTTATGTTTTCTTTAGGCTGCATTCAAGCTTTGCGTTGTCATAATAACGAATGTCCAACGGGAGTGGCTACACAAAATAAAATGCTAATGAAAGGTTTGGTGGTTACAGACAAATCTGAAAGAGTATATCATTTCCACAAAAATACGCTTCATTCTGCAAATGAACTTTTAGCGGCAGCTGGAAAAACATCGTTTGCAGATGTTGATATAAATATTTTTATGCGCGGAGATGAGTTTACCAACTTATCAGAACTTTATTTCCCTGATAATTTGAAAAATGTTACTCAGTTCTCATAAAAAAAATCCTCTTCAAATGAAGAGGTTTTTTTTATCTGTAATTGCGATTATAATTTAGCAGTTTCTTTACCTGCTTTTGCATTTCCTTCTAAAACAGCTAATTCATCCTGATCTACTACTTCTTGCGCTAAAATGGCATTATTGTAAGCCAAGAAATAAACATCAAACTTTACTCCTTCTGCAATCAAAGAAGACGAAATTTGATCGTTCTTGATCATTTCTTTCAATAAGTCAGGAAAAGATTCTTTGTAGGCCAATTTGTTTGCATCGTTTTCTTCTAAATTAGTTTCAATTCTAATTTCGATTTTATTGTCATTTAGAAAAGCTTTGGCAGATGTGCTCGTAATACCATTTCCTTTGATAGAAACAGAATTATTGTAATTACTTACATGTTCTTGAATCTTCTGTTTGGTATTTTTACAGCTTACTAAAAATAAAGCAAATGCTAAAACAAATGCGATTTGGGTAATTTTTTTCATAATTTTTTGGTTTAATAGTTATTTTTTTAACTCAAACATAATTAATTCATAACACAAAAACAACATTCAATTAGAAAAAGAACATCACTAATTCTTTGAAAACAAACCTTTTATACCTAAAAAAAAGGGAGTTTTTGTAAGAATAAAAAAGTTCTTTCAAACTTAACTTTTGGCCTTAAACGCAAAAAAGTCTCTTTAAAATTTATTTAAAGAGACCTTTAATATGTAAGAATATAATCTGTATATGCTATAAAAATTGGATTGATTATTTTAAATACTGCAGCGATTCCTTTGTGAGCACTTCCTTATTTAAAACAGTATTATCATCAGCTAAATAATAAAGGTGAAATTCTACTCCTTCTTCAATTAATTCTGTTGGAATCTGATTTTTCTTAATCATCGATTGTCTCATTTTTGCAAATGCCACAGAGGTTGCAACTTTTTTAGCATCCTCTTGTTTTAAATTAGTTTCAAAACGTAATTCAATTTTATTATCATTAATGTAACCTCTTGCTGTGGTAAGCGTTACATTTTCGGCTCTAAAACTCGGCGCAATAGTTTTGTTGTAGGTTACAACATACTCTTGAAGTTTTTGTTTGGTATTTTTACAGCTCGCAAGCATTACTACCATCATTATTGCGAAGGCAATTTGGCTTATTTTCTTTAGCATAATTTTTTATTTTAGTTTCTGAAGTCTTAAAAGTGCTTCAAGATAGTAATAATCTGCGTAATTTATAGAACAATCTATCTCGCTTCCCGCAGGTTTATGCCCAGTTGAATGCAACAAAAATGCCGAATTCACATCATGACTTTGATAATGATCTGAAAGCGAAACGATCATCTTTTTAGCTTTTGTTAAGTATTCTGCTTTCAAATTCTTATCTTTTGTATAAGAACTCAATTCTAAAAGAGCAGACGAAACAATTGCCGCTGCAGAAGCATCTCTTGGTTCGTTCGGAATATTTGGCGCATTAAAATCCCAATACGGAATTAAATCTTCTGTCGTCAATTTATCCAAATAAACTCGCGCCAATTTATGAGCAAAATCTAAAAACTTAGTGTCTTTAGTTTCTCTATACGTCATTGTAAATCCGTAAATCGCCCACGCTTGTCCGCGCGCCCACATACTGTCGTCACTGTATCCTTGCGCTGTTCTTCCTTTTATCTTTTTTCCTGTTTCGAAGTCGTAAATAATTACGTGATACGAAGTATTATCGGGCCTAAAATGATTTGCCATTGTAGTTTCGGCATGTTTTACAGCAACATCATACAATTTTTTGCTTCCTCCATTTTTTGAAGCCCAAAACAAAAGCTCCAAATTCATCATATTGTCGATAATTGTATTATGACCGCCCATTTTATTGTGAGGCCAAGATTGAATTGTTCCCACTTTCGGATTAAAAAGTGTGGCCAATGTATCGGCAGTTTTGAGAATAATTTGTTTGTATTCTGGATTTTTAGTCAATCGATATGCGTTTCCAAAACTATTGAAAATCTGAAAACCTAAATCGTGATCTCCTGCTTTAGTTACAGACAACGGCGTTAAAAAACGACTGAATTTATCGGCTTCTTTTTCCCATTTTTTATCTTTTGTTGCTTCATACAAAAACCACAATTCTCCAGGCCAGAATCCGCTTGTCCAATCTTTGTAGCCAACAAATTTCCATTCCTTGCTTCCGTTTGGAACTGTTCTAGGGGATGTTCCGTCGTTCGGAATTACTTGTAAAGTTTTTGAAGCTTGTGCTGCGCAATAATCCAATTGCCTTTTAATATTAAACGAATTATCTTTTTGAGAATAGCCTTGATTTGCTAAAAGAAACGAAGCAGCAATCAGGGTAAAAAATTTTGCCTTCATGTGGTTATTTGGATAGATAGTTAATTGAACCGATAAATTTATAAAATAAAGTAAACTTATCGTATACTTTGTATTTTTCTACCACCATAATGGGATTATACAATACCAAATTATCTCGTTTATTCCTCTTTGTCAAAGTTTAAAACCTTGACAAAGTGATCACATCAAAAAATATTCAAAAGATATTGTAAATTTGTTTTTCAATAAACCAGACCAAATTTTGAACAAATCAAGAATCTGCTATTTCTTCGTTTTTCTAAGCACTATTTTCTTCGGAATACTTTCAAGAAAAATCTCTTTTATTCCTTTATGGAGTGGCGATTTTCTTTATGCTGTCATGATTTACTTTTTAGTTCGAGTCTTTTTCCCATCAAAAAAGTTCTTCTTTATCATACTACTTTCTCTTTTTATTTGTTATTGCATTGAATTTTTGCAGCTTTATCAAGGGGAATGGATGGTTGATCTTAGAAAAACACTTTTCGGCAGATATGTTTTAGGTCAAGGATTTTTATGGTCTGATATTCTTGCTTATACATTTGGAATCGCATTTGCTTTAATTACTGAAAAATCATTTTTAAATATCACAAAACATGAATCTCGTTTTCGCATCAAACAACAAGAATAAAATCGCAGAAATTCAGAGCATGCTGCCAGAAAGCATTAAAATCTTAAGCTTAGAAGATATCAATTGCTTCGAAGACATTCCAGAAACAGCAGCAACTATTGAAGGAAATGCAATTCTAAAAGCCGATTATGTAACTCTAAAATATGGTTACGACTGTTTTGCAGATGATACAGGTTTAGAAGTAAGCGCTTTAAATGGAGAACCTGGAGTTTATTCTGCGCGATATGCAGGAGAACAAAAAAATGCAGATGACAACATGAATAAGCTTTTAGAAGCTTTGAAAGAAGAAGAAAATCGCAACGCACAATTTAAGACCGTTATCACTTTAAACTTAAAAGGAAAACAATATTTATTTACTGGAATTGCAAAAGGAGAAATTACACATGTAAAAACTGGAACAAATGGATTTGGTTATGATCCTATTTTTAAACCTGAAAATTTCAACGAAACCTTTGCAGAACTGCCGTTAGAAACCAAAAACACTATAGGTCACCGCGGAAAAGCCGTTAAGCAACTGATTGATTTTCTGAACACCACAAAATAATTGTTTAAAATACAACAATTTAGAGGCTAAATTTTACATTTCGCGACGTATTTTTTGGGGCATTTCGTCAATTCAATGAAAAAATAATTTTAATAAAACTGTAACTTTTTGATAATCAATTCTTAACAAATACATAATTCTTAAAATTGCATTAGTTTATCTGAATAATTAACAGTAATTTTGCACCCTATTTTAAAACACATATGAATAAATTTGAACAATTAGGATTGAATGAATCGTTACTGAAGGCGATTTTAGATCTAGGATTTGAAAATCCGTCAGAGGTACAGGAAAAGGCGATTCCCCTATTATTGGAAAAAGACACGGATATGGTTGCGTTGGCTCAAACAGGGACAGGGAAAACGGCAGCTTTCGGTTTTCCGCTAATTCAAAAAATTGATGCCGACAACAGAAATACACAAGCATTAGTTTTATCGCCAACACGCGAGTTATGTTTACAGATTACTAACGAACTTAAAAACTACTCAAAATACGAAAAAGGTATTAATGTGGTAGCAGTTTACGGAGGAGCTAGTATAACAGAACAAGCTAGAGAAATAAAGAGAGGTGCACAAATTATTGTGGCAACTCCAGGAAGAATGCAAGACATGATTAACAGAGGTTTGGTTAACATCAAAAACATAGATTACTGTGTTTTGGATGAGGCTGACGAAATGTTAAACATGGGATTCTATGATGACATTGTATCTATTTTATCAGATACTCCAGATGAAAAAAGCACATGGTTGTTCTCTGCAACTATGCCGCAAGAGGTTGCCAGAATTGCAAAACAATTCATGAGCGAACCATTAGAAATCACTGTAGGAGCTAAAAACTCTGGTTCTTCTACAGTTTCTCACGAATTTTATTTAGTAAATGCTCGTGACCGTTACGAAGCTCTAAAACGTTTAGCTGATGCTAATCCAGACATTTTCTCTGTAGTTTTCTGTCGTACAAAAAGAGATACGCAAGCTATTGCTGAGAAATTAATTGAGGATGGATATAGCGCCGCTGCGTTACACGGAGATTTATCTCAAGCACAACGAGATGGTGTAATGAAATCGTTCCGTGGAAGACAAATTCAGATGCTTGTTGCTACTGATGTTGCTGCACGTGGTATTGACGTTGATAACGTAACTCACGTTGTAAACTACCAATTACCTGACGAAATTGAAACATACAACCACCGTTCTGGACGTACAGGTAGAGCTGGAAAATTAGGTACTTCTATTGTAATCGTTACAAAAAGTGAATTACGTAAAATTTCTTCTATCGAGAGAATCATCAAACAAAAATTTGAAGAAAAATCTATTCCATCTGGAATCGAAATCTGTGAAATTCAATTATTGCACTTAGCAAACAAAATTAAAGATACTGAGGTTGATCACGAAATTGACAACTATTTACCAGCAATCAATAATGTTCTTGAAGATTTATCTAAAGAAGAATTGATTAAGAAAATGGTATCTGTAGAATTTAACCGTTTCATTGCTTACTACAAGAAAAACAGAGACATTTCTGTTTCTGGTGGCGAAAGACGTGAAAGAGGTGATTCGGAGCCAAGAGAATTCAGCAATAATGGAGCCGTTCGTTATTTCGTAAACATTGGTTCTAGAGATAACTTCGATTGGATGTCATTAAAAGATTACTTAAAAGAAACATTAGACTTAGGTCGTGATGACATCTTTAAAGTAGATGTAAAAGAAGGATTCTCTTTCTTCAACACAGATCCACAGCATACAGACAAAGTAATGGACGTTTTAAACAACGTACAATTAGAAGGTCGTCGTATTAATGTTGAGATTTCTAAAAATGATGGTGGAGGAAGACGTGACCACAACAACCGTGGAGGAAGACGCGATTCTGGAAGAAGAGACGGAAACTTCGCTCCAAGACGTGAAGGTGGATTCAGAGGCGATAGAAATTCTTCAAGAGACGGAGGTTCACGCGATGGCGGATCTCGTGATGGAGGTTTCAGAAGCGACAGAAACTCATCTTCAAGAAGAGAAGGTTTTAGAAGTTCTGCCCCAAGAAACGAAGGCGGTTCTGATAGAGCTCCAAGACGTTCGGAAAATTTTGGCGATAACTCACGACCAAGAAGATCTAGAAGAGATTAATAATTCAATTTCTTAATACAAAATCCCAAATTCCAAACATAACTGGAACTTGGGATTTTTTTTACACAAGAATTTCGTTCTCTGTAAGCGAGTTTTACAATTCAAAAAAGCAATACGATAGCCTTTGTTAATTTTCTTATAATTAAATTCATAGACTGCGAGATATTTAATCCCGATTTACTACTTTTAGAGCTTTAAATCAGGATATGAAATATTTCGCAGTTTTCTTTTTTACACTTCTCGCTAACCTTGGTTTTGCGCAAGATACGCAACAAGATACACAGCCAACAGTTCCACAAAGAGTTTCAGGTTATGTTATTAATGACGACAGCAAACAGCCACTTGCTGGAGTAAACATCATTAATACCAACAAAGTGCGTGGTGCAAAATCGGACGAAAAAGGGTATTTTGAAATTGACGTCCAAGTCAACGATACGCTTCATTTTTCTATTCTAGGATTTCAATCGCTAAGAATCAGAGTTACAAATGACTGGATCAAGAATAAAGTAACTAGAATTCAGCTTACAGAAAAAGCAATTGCTTTGGAAGAAGTAGTTATTGCTCCTTTCTCTCTGACAGGATATCTTGAAATTGATTCTAAATTAATTCCAACAAAAGAAAACTATCGTTATAGTATTTCGGGTCTTACACAAGGTTATGAAGCGGGAGAATATGCTCCAAATGCATTTGGAAAAGTTCTCGGTTCGATCTTTAACCCGGCCGATATGCTCTATAATTTCTTTGGAAAGAACGGAAAAGAACTCAAGAAGCTGAAGGAAATGAAAAAGGATGATACCGTACGAACGCTTTTAGAATCGAAATACGATCGCGAAACAGTTGCAGTATTATTAGGCATTAGCAAGGATGAAATTCCTGAAATTATGCACCGTTGCAATTATTCTGATTCTTTCATTCAAAGTGCAAATGATCTACAGATTATGGACGCCATTAGCGCTTGTTACGAACAATATAAAGTCTTAAAGAGAAACTAATCTGAGTGGTCAGTGGTCAATTTTTTAGTGATCAGCATCTGAATAGTATTCAGTGATCAGCTTTTAGCGATCAGTTAAAATAAAAAAAGAAAGCGATTCAAATTATTGAATCGCTTTCTTTTTTATTTGCATACAAGTTTTTTTTTGCTCACAGATATTACCTGAACACTAAAAAAAAACTGATCACTGAACACTATTTCAACGGTATATTAGAAAGAATTTCCAATACAAATTTCCAATATTTCTGTGCAGATGAAATACTTGCTCTTTCGTCTGGCGAGTGTGCTCCGTGAATTGTTGGTCCAAAAGAAATCATATCCATACCTGGATAATTTGTTCCTAAAATTCCGCATTCTAAACCAGCGTGACAAGCCACAACTTTAGGCTGTTCTCCATTTTGCTTTTCGTAAATTTCTTTTAAAACTTCTAATATTTCAGAGTTTACATTTGGCGTCCATCCTGGATAAGAACCCGAAAGCTCCACTTCACATCCAACCAATTCAAAAGCTGAACGCAACGAATTAGCCAAATCAAATTTTGAAGATTCAACAGAAGAACGTGTTAAGCACCCAACTAAGATTTCTCCATCTTTAATCACGACACGAGCAATATTATTTGAAGTTTCTACTAAATCAGCCATATCTGCACTCATTCTGTAAACGCCATTTTGAGCGGCATAAATAGCTCTGATAATTCCTTCTTGAACCCCTAAATCCATCACTTTTTCAGGTAAATCACCTTTTACGATTTCAATAGTTAAATTCGGTTCAGTTGTTTTGTATTCAGCTTTGATATCAGCAATAATTTCCTGCATATCGTATACATAAGCTTCATCAAACATTTGAGAAATAATTACTTTCGCAACACTTTCTCTCGGAATTGCATTTCTAAGACTTCCTCCGTTAATTTCTACAATCTGCAAACCAAAGTTTTCAAATGCATCAAACAACAAACGATTCATGATTTTGTTGGCATTTCCTAAGCCTTTATGAATATCCATTCCTGAATGCCCACCATTTAAGCCTTTCACTGTAATAGTATAACCAACAGAACCTTCTGGAACTTCTTCTTCATGATACGTTCTAGTTGCTGTTACATCAATTCCACCAGCACATCCAATATCAATTTCATCATCTTCTTCCGTATCCAAATTCAATAAAATCTGACCTTGCAAAATGCCTCCTTTTAAGTTTAAAGCTCCTGTCATTCCAGTCTCTTCATCCACAGTAAACAAAGCTTCAATTGCAGGATGCGGAATATCTTTACTTTCTAGAATAGCCATGATAGTGGCTACTCCTAACCCATTATCAGCTCCAAGTGTTGTGCCGCGCGCGCGAACCCAATCACCATCAACATACATATCGATTCCTTGCGTATCAAAATCAAAAACGGTATCTGCATTTTTTTGATGCACCATATCTAAATGTCCTTGCATTACGATTGGTTTGCGATTTTCCATTCCTGGAGTTGCCGGTTTTCTGATGATTACGTTTCTAATTTCATCTTCAAAAGTTTCTAAACCTAGGCTGTTTCCGAAGTTTTTCATAAACTCAATTACACGCTCTTCTTTCTTAGATGGACGAGGAACTTCGTTTAAATCTGCGAATTTGTTCCAAAGTGCTTTTGGCTCCAGATTTCTTATTTCTTGACTCATTATATTTTGTTTGATGTTTAACAATTAAGAGTTCCAAAGTTACAAAGTTTCAAAGTCTTTTCGCCACGAATTCCATGAATTAGCACTAATCTTATTGAAATTAAAATACAATTTATCGAACAAATTCTTGTTTTGACAATTAAGGACTATTGTTTAGCGAAAATTCTCAGAATTCCTAACGAACTTCTTTTCATCCGTTAATATTTGTATTTATATTTACTTATCTAAAAATTACACTGTGAAATCAAAATACGTTTTACCTATATTTCTTCTTGTTCAGATTATTTTCTATAAAATCTTGCCCTACTTCCCTGATTTTGTGGAAGGCTTTTACAGCAAGAATCTATTTGTTAGAATTTCTCATTTTTCAAGAACTGTTTTAGGTAAAATTCCGTTTTCTGTAGGCGACATTATTTATGCAATTCTAATACTTTCGATTATTAGCTGGTTCTGGAAAATTAGAAAAACATGGAAAACGGATTGGAAAGATCATCTTCTGAAAATCTTAGGAAAGATCTCTGTTTTTTACTTTTTCTTCCATCTTCTTTGGGCTTTCAATTATTATCGAAAACCGCTTTTTGAGAAAATGGAAATCAAAAGAGAATATACCGATGCCGATCTTCTTGCTTTCACTAAAAGATTAATTGCAAAGACAAATGAAGTTCAGTTTCAAATCACCAAAAATGACAGCGCTAAAGTTGTTTTTCCTTATTCGCAAAAAGAATCATTTGAGTTGATTTTAAATGGTTATAATAATTTAGCGAAAGAACATCCTTATTTTAAATATAAAACTTTAAGTGTAAAGAAATCACTATTCAGCGTTCCATTAACTTATATGGGGTTTGGCGGTTATTTAAACCCTTTTACAAACGAAGCTCAGCTTAATTATTTGTTGCCAATGTACAATTTCCCTCTAACAACTTCTCACGAAATGGCACATCAGATTGGTTTTGCTAGTGAAAGCGAATGTAATTTCATAGGCGTATTGGCTTCGGTTAAAAACGAAAACCTTTATTACCAATATTCAGGATATAGCTTTACTTTAAGTTATTGTTTAGGAATCTGGAAATATAAAAATGAAAAGATATTTAACGAATTGAAGAAAACCGTTCACGTAGGAATTCTAAAAAACTATATGGAAAGCCAAGATTTCTGGAAAAAATATGACACCTTTATAGACGAAGGATTTCACTTTCTGTGGGATAATTTCTTAAAAACAAATAACCAGAAAGACGGAATGGAAAGTTATAGTAAGTTTATCGATTTGACGATAAATTATTATAAAACGAGAAAATTATAATTCAACTGTAACAAAAATGATTTCATAACTACTAATACTGTATGAGCGAAAATCTAGAACAGTCATTTGTTGCGCAGCTGCAGGCAAATCAGAATATAATCCACAAGATTTGTAGATTGTATACTGCTGGCGAAGATGCTCATAAAGACTTGTTTCAAGAAATTACTATTCAGCTTTGGAAAGCTTATCCAAAATTTAGAGGCGACAGTAAATTTTCGACTTGGACGTATCGTGTCGCCTTAAACACAGCAATTACCTTATACCGAAAAACCAAAAGAACTATATCGACCGTAGATTATGAAAACCATCAGCATTTTGTAAAAGATGTTGACTACAATTATGAAGAAGAAGAACAGATTAAACTGATGTATAAAGCGGTTTATCAATTGAATGACATCGAAAAGGCATTAGTTTTTATGTATTTAGAAGACAAAGATTATCAAGAAATAGCTGAAACCTTAGGAATCAGCGAAGTGAATGCACGCGTGAAAATGAACAGAATCAAAGGGAAACTTAAAAAAATATTAAATCCTTAAAAATTATTATGAAAGAACTGGATTTACTAAAAAAAGACTGGCAAAAGAGCGCTGCTTCTTTTCAACAAATTTCTGAAACTGAAATCTATAAGATGATCCACAAAAAATCATCCTCTATTGTAAAATGGATATTGATTATCAGTATTTTAGAAATTTCATTTTGGACGTTTTCAAACTTATTCATTAATACAGATGATGTACTGCGGAAAATAAATCATCCTGAAATTGTTACTGCTTTAGAGTTTCTAACGTACTTCAATTACGTTGTGGTATTGATTTTTGTTTACATTTTCTACAAAAATTACAAAACTATTTCGACTACAGTAGCTACAAAATCTTTGATGAGTGCTATTCTCAAAACTCGCAAAACAGTACAGTATTACGTTTGGTACAATCTGGGAATGATTGTCATTACAGCTATTTTAAGCTTCTTTATTGCTTTTGTCTACAATCCAGATATGGAGTTTCTTAGAGAAAAATTAGCCCTGAACGGAAAAGCAATGTTTGCTACAATCGGCATATTGTTCCTAGTAATTTTAGGTTTCTTTGGATTGTTCTGGTGTTTCTATAGAGTTATTTACGGAACACTTTTGCGCAGATTATATGCGAATTATAAAGAGTTGAAGAAGATAGATTTCTAAAGAAAGGTTATGGGGTGCTAAGATTCTAAGGTTCTAAGTTTTTTTTTAAGCTTGGAGTAAATTTGAAACTTGAAACAAAAAATCTGAAATCTAAAATCAGAATTCCTAAATCTAAAATCTTAATATTCATTTTCTGAATCCTTGTAGCTCCATCTTCTCATTTCATTAAGTTCTTCTTGTGCTTTTATTTCTTCAGCAGGGATAACTTTTAAAAATGAAGGATGCTGTTCGATTGCGTATTCTACTTTTTCAACGATTTGATCGATGGTGTCATTTTCATAATCAATATCAAGAGGTTCTTTGATAATGAAAGATTGAAGAATTCCTTTTTTCTTCATTCGAAGTCCTTTTTTATCAAACGAACGGCGAAAACCATCAATTACAATAGGGATAACGATTGGTTTGTGCTGTTTAATAATATGAGCAGTTCCTTTACGAACTGGTTTAAACGATTTTGTAGTTCCTTGCGGAAAAGTAATAACCCAACCGTCTTCAAGTGCAATTCTGATATTTTCTGTATCGTTAGGATTTACTTCTCTCTTTTCCGTAACATCAACACCTTTTGCACGCCAAGTTCTTTCAACTGTAATAGCTCCCACATAAGCTAAAATTCGTGGCAGCAATCCAGCTTGCATAGTTTCTTTTGCTGCTACATAATAGATGTTCATTTTTGGTTGCCACAAATAACCAATATTCTTAATCGTATCCTGACGTCCTGATAAACTAGCATTAAAAACATGAAACATCGCTACAACGTCTGCAAAATAAGTCTGGTGATTGGAAATAAACAAAACATTAGTATCTGGAAGTGTTTTAATAATTTCAGACCCTTCAATCTGCAATTCATTAAAACCTCTATATCTCTTATGAGTCATTGCACCCAGAACTCGGATCAACCATTTCTTGATGAATAAAATATGCCCAAAAGGATTTCGTTTAAACAATCCCATAACTAATTTGTCTTATTTTTTTGTTAGGTCGCAAACATACAAAAATTATTCTTTTAGCAACACTTTAAAACAATTTCTCGAATTAACAGTTATCCAAATGAATATCAAATCATTAAATAAACTTTATCAAATTTATTTCGCAATAGCGGTATTTAAAACATCGCGCAATTCACTCAAAATCATTGCGGTGGCTCCCCAAACAATATGATTTTGAATATTAAAAGCAGGAACTAAAATATTAGCTCCGTAAGAAGTTGATAATCTGGCCTCGATAATGATATCATCATTTAAAAAAACTGATAAAGGCAATTCGATAATTCCAGCAACTTCACGTATATCGGGATAAAAAGAAAGTTCTTCTGTTGCAATTCCTAAAAAAGGATGCACCAAAAAATTACTTGGCGGAATATACATTGGAGAAAATTGTTTAATAATTTCTATCTTATCTCCCGTAATTCCGACCTCTTCATGTGTTTCTCTAAGTGCTGTGGTTTCAAAATTTATATCCTCCTTTTCGTATTTTCCACCAGGAAATGCAATTTGAGCTGAATGAACTCCATCATAAGCATTTCTAACAATCAAAACCAAATGCGTTTTTTCCTGTTTTGGATAAAACAGCATCATTACCCCCGCCATTCTAGCGTTTAAAGCATCAATATCAAGATTTTTTAATCCCTCTATACGCTCTTTTGGAGCCATTTTTAAGTGTGATGTTACAGCTGGCAGCTCTACAGGAATTATATTGGGAACATATTTCAAAAAGTCTTGAAAATTCATAATCAAAGCTTATTTTTGTACTTTCAAATAAAACATAAATATACTTCAGAAAACGCAGTACCGCAAGTTTTCTAATCTTAAAGCCTAAAAAAAAATGTACAGCAGAGAAGAATCGCAACGAATAAAAAGAGAATTTTGGGTAGCTTTTGCAGAAAAATATCCTCGTAAGTGGGTGCTTTATGATACAAAGATTAAAGACTTTTCTTTTAAATTTTATGTTGACAATAAAAAGGCGCAAGTTTTAATTGATATTGAACAACGAAGCGATGAAAAACGTTATGCGTATTTTGAAAAATTGGAAGCTCTAAAAAACATCTTAGAAGAAGAATTTATTAAAGATCTGGTTTTTGAAAAAAATCACACTCTAGAAAGCGGTAAAAATATCAGCCGAATTTGGGTTGAAAAATTAGGAGTTGGTTTTAGCAACCGAAATACTTGGGATACTATTTTTGATTTTTTCAACGAAAATATGCACGCTCTGGAAATGTTCTATTTAGAATACGACGAGTTTATTAAAGATGTTGAGAATTGAGGCCTAAGATGCTGAGATCCTAAGATTTTGAGATTCTAAGTTCTGATTTCATATAGCAAACCCGACAGGTTTTAAAAACCTGTCGGGTTTATTATTTTGTGCAAGCTCTAAAAAAAACTTAGAACCTTAGCATCTTAGTATCTCAGAACCTTAAAACTAAACTGTAATAATATTATAAACAATAATATGATCATCGTAATTAATATAAAGCTGTTTACGATAATCTTGTTTTTTTCTCGTAATAATTGACAGTTTACATTCTTTTCCGTCGTTGTCTTTACACATAAAAGAATACACAATATCGGTATCGTTTTCTTCTCTTTCGATATAATCTAAAATATTGTAAAGCTGGATTTCTTGCGAGTAAACTACAATTCTGTGTTTATTGGTATCTAAAACAACCGAAAGATTTACTAAATCTAGATTGGACCACTCGCCCCATTTTCCTCTTTCGTTTTTTTCTAGAACGCTAAATCCTGAAGTTTTAAAATGATATGACTGACTTCTAGCTTGTTGAAAACCCAATCCTAAAAAAAGTAATAAAATATATGTGCGTATAGAATTCATAGTTTATTTCTTGCAGTCAATTAAAACTCAAATGTAGTCTTTTCTTTGGATGCGACTTCAAATTCTGCAATCATTTGTTGAATAATTTCTTCAACCGGTAAAATTTCATGAATCAGACCTGCAACTTGTCCGATTTCCAATTCTCCTTCATCCAAATCTCCTTCAAACATTCCTTTTTTGGCTCTTGCTCGACCTAAAAGCTGTACCAATTCTTCTTTGGAAGGACATTTTTGATACAAATCTTGAACATCCTGATAAAACTTATTTTTAACCAATCTAACCGGCGCTAATTCTTTCAATGTCAATTGCGTACCTCCTTCTAAAGTACTAACTATAGTATCTTTAAAATTATTGTGTGCAGAAGATTCTAGCGATGCTGCAAAACGGCTTCCAACCTGAACACCGTCTGCTCCTAAAACCATAGCAGCCAGCATTCCTCTTCCAGTTGCGATTCCGCCCGCTGCGATTAAAGGAATTTTTATTTTTTCCTTTACCATCGGAATCAACGTTAAAGTAGTAGTTTCTTCGCGTCCGTTATGTCCGCCCGCTTCAAAACCTTCAGCTACGACAGCATCAACTCCAGCATCTTGTGCTTTTAAAGCAAAAACACTGCTGCTTACCACATGAACCACTGTAATGCCTCTTTCTTTCAAAAAAGAGGTCCAAGTTTTTGGATTTCCTGCTGAAGTAAAAACAATTTTCACTCCTTCCTCAACCACAATATTCATGATTTCTTCAATATTCGGATACAACATTGGAATGTTTACGCCAAAAGGTTTATCAGTTGCTTTTTTACATTTCTGAATATGTTCTCTTAAAACTTCTGGATACATAGAACCCGCACCAATAAGTCCTAAACCTCCTGCATTGCTAACTGCCGAAGCCAATTTGTAACCACTATTCCAAATCATTCCGCCTTGAATGATTGGGTATTTTATATTAAAAAGCTGGGTGATTTTATTCATTAAAATTATTGCTTGATGATCTTTCCTGTTTTATGCAGATTATCGGCATCAAAACTATAAATGTAAAGTCCATTTTGAAGCGATTGCAAGGAAAGAACTGGATTTGAATTATTGATTTTTTCTTCGATTAATTTTTGCCCTAAAATGGAATAAATCGTTACCGAAGCTGTATTATTTTCATTTAAAAAAGAAAATGAAATTTCATTTTTGACTGGATTTGGGTATACTGAAAAAGAAGCTTCAGCAATAAAACTATCCACACTTAATGCTGCACCAAAATTAGGGATTCCGTATCCATAATTATTGTCTGGATTAGTATATCGATCGGCGGAAGCCAAAATCATTTGCCTTATTTCTTTGTTTGTTTTTGATGGAAAAGCCTGCCATAAAGAAGCCGCCATTCCTGCCATTATCGGACACGAAAAAGAAGTTCCGCTTGCAGTTCCAATAGTTCCATTTGGATCAGAAACTATTGCTGCTGCACCCTGAGCCATAACATCTGGCTTTATTCTACCATCATAAGTCGGTCCAATTGAACTGGAACTCGCTTTCACTTTAGATGCCGTAACCGAACCAATGGCTAAAACAGAAATAGCATCAGCAGGAGCGCCAATATGCTTTTCAGGTTGAGTTCCTTCATTTCCAGCAGAAGCCAAAACTAACATTCCTTTACTAAAAGCGATTTCAGCACCACGAGAAATAAAAGTAGTAGTTCCGTTCATATCGCTGTAAGTATGATTATATCTGGTTTCATCACGATCAAGGAAATATCCGAGTGAAGTTGTAATAATATCAACCCCCAAAGCATCTGCTTTCTCAGCAGCTTCAACCCAAAGCGATTCTTCAAGCGGATTTTCTTCAGCATCAATTTCAGTTATAAAAAGATAATAGGAAGCATTTGGAGCCGTTCCTATTAGAGCATTTTCTTTGTAACCGCCCATTGTAGAAAGCACTTTTGTTCCATGATCTCCCCCAGCATAAAAATTAGCATTTCGAGTAGTATAATCGTATCCTCCCAAAATTTTATTATTATTTCTGAGATTTGCAAAAGGCTGAGCGGTATTGACGCCCGGAAATCCAGCATCTAAAACAGCAATAACTTTACCTTCTCCAGTATAATTCTGCTGATGTAAAACCTGCCCATTCAACATCTGAATTTGATTGGCTGAATTACCGTAAGCATAATCAATAGCGGTTTGTGATTGCTTTTTTGTCTGATTGATTGCAGTTTCAGAAACTTTTTTCCCTGTAGTGTTTAAAGTTCTATCTGCAAATTCTGCTTTTTGAACGAACGCTAAAGATTTTAAAGCATTAATATTAGCCTGACTTCCTTGAACATGGAGTGCATTAAGCCATTTTGATTGCGCCTTTACTGTAATTCCCGTACTTGCCGCAATTTGATTTATATAAGAAGTTTCTAAAGGAGCATCTGTAATATCCAAAGCGATATTCTGGTTCGTTCTTCGATCCAAGGCTCTTTGCGAAAGTTCGGTTAGCGGATTATCATAAAAAGCTTGTGCATTAGGTTTTCCGTTAAAATATACCCATGCATCTTCTTGTGCAAATACCGCAAACGAAAGAAATAATAAAAGTAAAGTAAAGTTATATCTCATTCATTTATACCTTTTAGGGATTTAGTCCTAAATTAAAGTATAAAGCTAAGAAATTACTCCCGAACCAACTAATTCATTTTCTAAATACCAAGCAACAAATTGTCCTTCTGTAATAGCAGATTGTGGTTCTTCAAACTCAACATACATTCCGTCTTCAAACTGATATAAAACGGCTTTTTGCAAAGGCTGACGGTAACGAATCCTAGCCATTACTTCCATTTTTTCTCCAGCTTTCAGTGCCATATCTTCTCTAACCCAGTGTACTTCAGTTTTTCCAACAAAAAGTGCTTTTTTAAATAAACCAGGGTGTTGGCTTGACAAACCTGTATAAATAGTATTAGTTTCCACATCGGTTGCAATTACAAACAAAGGATCTGTAGTTCCTCCTACGTTCAGACCTTTTCTTTGTCCAACTGTAAAATAGTGAGCTCCTTGATGTTTCCCAACCACTTTTCCCATTGTTGGAAGATATTCTAATTTTCGAGATTCAAATTTTAATCGCTCTTCCGAAGAAAGTTCACCTGATATTTCAGAATTATAAATCGGATCGTTTTTATCGACCTGAACAATTTTCCCTTCTTTTGGCTGTAGTTTTTGCTGCAAAAATTCTGGAAGACGAACTTTTCCAATAAAACACAAACCTTGAGAATCTTTCTTTTCTGCTGTAACCAACTCCATTTCAGCCGCAATTTCACGAACTTCTGGTTTAGTTAAAGCGCCAATTGGGAACAAAGCTTTAGACAATTGCTCTTGCGAAAGCTGACATAAGAAATAAGATTGATCTTTATTATTATCTACTCCAGCAATTAATTGATAAACCGGTTTTCCGTCTACTTCAATTTCGCTTTTTTGACAATAATGTCCAGTTGCAACGTAATCTGCACCAAGACTTAAAGCGATTTTCATAAACACATCAAATTTGATTTCGCGGTTACAAAGCACGTCAGGATTTGGAGTTCGTCCTTTTTCGTATTCGTTGAACATGTAATCAACAATTTTTTCTTTGTATTCTTCGCTTAAATCAACAGTTTGAAACGGAATTCCTAGTTTTTCAGCAACAAGCAAAGCATCGTTACTGTCTTCAAGCCAAGGACATTCATTAGAAATAGTAACCGAATCATCGTGCCAATTCTTCATAAAAAGGCCAATTACTTCGTATCCTTGTTGTTGCAATAAATAGGCTGCAACACTAGAATCTACTCCACCTGAAAGTCCAACAACTACTCGTTTCATTTTGAAATGTTTAATTTTTTAAGGTTGCAAAGGTACGCCAAATAATAGAAAATTGCACAAAGGTTTGCATTAGTTTAAGTAATGCTGCTGTAGATAAAACTTATTGCTTTTTTAAGTACATTTAATCATACATTTTTACAGCATGAAAAAATACATTTACAGTCTATTTTTCCTTCTCGCTCTAACTTCTCTTAGCGCGCAGCGATTTAGCGCCTCTTTGCCAAATTATGAAGCATATAAAGTATTTAGAGGAAAACCTTTGTCGGATAAATTTTCGAATATTGAGTCTGTAAAAGTGATTTACGATCTTCGAAAACAGAAAATGTATTATTTCAACAGCAGCGTTATTCCGCTTCATTACGATTTTGTAGTTAATTATTTAGGCTACAGCCAAGATCTTGAAATATTCAACAATGAAAATTATAGCGATACAGAAAAAAACAGGGATTTTCTTCTCGGAAATTTAAATCACATTAAAGGAACCGACAAATGGATTTTTGAACTGGCTGCGTCCGATCATATGCCTTTGCCTTTGATTGAACGTTTTTTTAATATGGTCAAAAACTCCACATTTATTGGCGAAAAATTAAAATTTTATCTAAATAATTCAGAAATGATGGAATGGTTTCAGCAACAAAAATTCAAAATTCCTTGCGTAAAATCAGATTATATTTTTGGAGAAATTAAATATCAAGAAGTTGTTCGAGGAACAAATATTGGAATTTTGAAGCAATACAAAATTAAAGAATTAGAAACCGTAAAACCGAATTCTGACGAAATTATTATCTTGGATGGAACGCCAGATATCCTCCCGAATGTGAGAGGAATTATTGTAAACGAACTTCAAACTCCACTAAGCCATTTGGTACTTTTAGGTAAAAACAGAAAGATTCCGATTATGGCGTACACTGATATTGAAAAAGACAATAACATCAAAAGATTGCTTTCTAAAAAAGTAGAATTAAAAATTCAGGTCGATACTTTTTTCATAAAAGAAACTTCCAAGAAAATCCCTATAAAATCAGTCGAAAAAAAGAAAAAACTAACGATTGACAATTCTATCACCGAATTAGTCAGTTTATCGACAATTCCTAAAAAAGGAGTGAATTATATTGGTTCGAAAGCGCAAAACATGGCGTATTTGATTGCAATTTCAAAAGAAATTCCTTTTAAAACTCCAGAAGATGCACATGCCATTCCGTTTTATTTTTATACGCAACATATTCAGAAAGCTTCTATTTCTCCTTTAATTGCAGAACTTTTGGCTTATCCGCATAAAGATTCTACAATTTGGATTAACAAGCAACTGAAAAAAATTAGAGAGGCTATAAAAAAAGAAAACGTTGATCCCGCATTGATTGCCAAACTAAATGAAACTTTTAAAAATGCAAAATTCAAAAACTTCAGATTTCGTTCGTCAACAAATGCAGAAGATTTAGATGATTTTAATGGTGCAGGATTGTACGATTCTAAAACTGGAATATTAGGCGACAGTGTCAAAACTTTCGAAAAAGCCATAAAACAAGTTTGGGCAAGCGTTTGGAATGAAGCCTCGTATAACGAAAGGGAGCTTTTTGGAATCGATCAGCAAAATATTGCAATGGGAGTTTTAGTGCATCGCTCTTTCCCTGATGAATTGGTAAATGGCGTAATTATCACTAAAAATATATTTAGAGCTAATTTCCCAGGTATTACAGTTAATGTTCAAAAAGGAGAAAATTCGGTTGTAAAACCCGAAAAAGGGGAAATCTGCGAACAATTTGTTGCTTATCATTTTAATGACGGAAAAGACGAAACTGATTTTGATATTGATTACACGTCCAATTCCAACTTGAACAATAATGAACCTTTATTGACACGAAAAGAAATGAGCAATCTTTATGATGTCAGCAAGAAAATTGAGAGTAAAATGTATCGCTATTGGCGTAAAAACCAATTTCATCCTGTAGATATTGAGTTTAAAATTGTCGGCGAAAAAAGAGATTTATATATCAAGCAAGTCCGTCCTTTCAACGATTAGTAGAAAACTAATAAATCTATTTCGTTGGCAGATGTATTGATTAAAACAATTCTAAAATCAAAATCTTCAATCTTTATTTTCTCCTGAATGGACTTTCGAATTGCTTCTGAGTTCAAAGAAAAGTTTTCATCAAGCGGAATTTTCAAATCGACAGAATTCAGATATTTTGAAACTTTTTTATTTACGATCACCGAAGCGGCGATATAAAATCCGATGATAGTGATTTGAAAAAACAAAAGCAATTCTATCTTTTCAAATGGATACATAATGTCCAAAATTGACAAAGTTATTGTCGCAAAAAGAAATATTATCGCATTGACGGTAAAAGATTGTGTTCTAAAACGGAGTATCGAAAAAATCGCAAAAAGTCCGAAACCAATTCCGACTCCAATTTCTATTTTGGTAAAAAGATAACAAAGAGAAAAAGTGCAAAGTCCCACAATAACCATTAACGGATTTATGGTGGCGTTATCTTTTCTATTAGAGAAAAAATACAAAACCAAAATCGAGAAAAACAGCAATAAAAATCGTCCTAAAAGTTCTTGCAAATCCATTAGTTGGGCATAATTGGTTAATCAAAAGTAAACATTTTAAATTTAACCATTTATTTTTTTAAACAATGAACCTCAGCTTTTAAAACTATTATTTTTTAGTTGTTCCTCCTTTTTCAGCAGCTTTATTGGTATTTTTAGGATCGCTCATATTAACTTCTTTAACCAATTTTCCTTTTTGATAAAACTGCCAAATTCCTGCTTTTTTACCATTTATAAATTTACCTTTAGAAGCAATCGATTTGTCTGAATCGTAAAATATAGCATCTCCGTTGTATTCGTTATTTTTAAAATTGGATTCTTCAAGAAGCGTCCCATCGATTCCTATTTTTTTATATGCTCCTTCTTGCAAACCATTTTTATATCTCATTTCTTCTGCAACATTGCCATTTGGATAATAAATCGTTTTTAAGCCTTCCAATTTTCCATTTTTATAATTCTCTACCGTCATTACAATTTTAGAAGCTTTATGATAATATTTCCATTCGCCTTCACGAGCTTTACCGATTTCTTTCCCTTCGCTTACTTTGTTTTTATTTTGATCGAAAAAAATGGTGTACGAACTTCCATCATTTGCGCTAAAATCTCTTGTAGCGATAATGTCTCCCTTCTTTGTATCATCAAAAAATTTAAAAACACCCGTTTCTTTTCCATGATCAAAAGTGCCCTCGTAACGCGGGCGTTTAGATTCTGCATAAGTTCCTTTCCAAAGTCCGTCTTTTTTTCCTGCAGCATCAAGTTTGTTACTATCAGTTTGCGCATTCGAAACCAATGCTATTAGGAACAATAAACCAAATAAGATTCTTTTTGAGATCATGATAAATTTTATTTTATATGCTTAACGAAAAACTGAATTATAAAGTATAATGGTATAAAAAAATCCCGATAAATCGAGATTTTTTTATTTAGAATTATTTCTTCTTTTTATTTGCCTGAGCTGCTTTTGCCGCTTCTTGCTGTTCCATTACTTCTTGAAGACGCTGTTGGAACTTACTTGGCTTTTTAGGTTCTCTTTGCTTGTTCTCTTGAATCTGAGCGTGAATTTTATCACTGTCTACAATATAATTCTTGATCACAAACATAATTCCGATTGTAATTAAGTTCGAAATAAAGTTGTATAAAGATAATCCAGAACCGTAGTTGTTGAAGAAAATTAACATCATTAATGGCGAAACATAAATCATGATTTTCATCATTTTTGCCATATCCGGCATTCCTTCTTGTTGAGGAGCAGCCATTTGCTGATCTCCAGAAGTCATTTTCATGTAGAAAAAAATCGCAATTGCTGCCAAGATTGGGAACAAACTGATGTGATCTCCATACATTGGAATATTGAAAGGTAATTTTACAACCGAGTCAAAAGAAGATAAATCGTCTGCCCAAAGGAAGCTTTTTTGTCTTAATTCAAACGCTGCAGGGAAAAACTGGAACGATGCATACATAAAAGGCAACTGAATCAATGCTGGGATACATCCTGCCATTGGGTTTACACCTGCTTTGTTGTATAGTTTCATTGTCTCCTGTTGTTTCTTCATTGGGTCTTTTTTGAATTTCTCTCCCAACTCTGCAATATCAGGTCTTAAAACTTTCATTTTTGCCTGAGACAAGAATGACTTATACGTAATTGGCGACATAGCCAATTTGATGATAATGGTAAAAATAATGATCGCAATTCCTAAAGACAATCCAATTGTTGAGCTTAAGAAACCGAATAAAGGAATGAAAATCCATTTATTGATCCATCCGAAGATTCCCCATCCTAATGGAATAATCTTTTCGAAGTTTTTATCGTAAGCTTTTAAAGTTTTGTAATCTGCAGGACCCATATACAAATTCATCTTGTAATCGATCTCTCCATTAGAAAATGCTAAAGGCAAACTAGCTCTAAACTGCTTTGTAAAAACAGTATCGATTTTTTCATCTTTAACTAAATCGTCAGATTGTAATTTTGAAGTTTCAAAAGGTTTTTCTGTAGATAAAATAGTGGTAAAGAAATGCTGTTTGAAAGCTACATAACTAACTTTTGTAGGCGTCTCTTCTTTTCCTTGTCCGCGAGAAGTTACATTATTATATTTCGATTCTTCGTATTTATAATCGATTTGTGCATAACGATTTTCATACGCAACGCTTTTTTCGTTTCTGTATGTTTTTAAATCCCATTGCATATCAACTGGCTTAACAGCATTTAAAACTCTGTTTAAACCTTGAGAACGGATATCAAAACCAACTAAATAATCATTTGGTTTAAGAATATATTTATATTCTAAAAATTCGTTAGCTCCTGCTTTCAAACGCATAGATAAAACTTGGTCTGCACCAATTTTTTCTAATGTTGGTTCAAAATACAAATCTTTAGAATTTAATGTTCTATTATCTGTAGTAAGAAGCTGTAAATTTAAATTTGAGTTGTTATTTTTAATTAACTCAACTAATTGACCAGAACCTTTTTTTAATCTTTCGAATTCTTTTAAAGTCGCTTCAACAATATAACCACCTTTATTAGCAATCTTCAATCTTAATTTTTCGTTTTCGATTGTAGTGAAAGCTTCTTTTGCAGAAGGAAGTGTTGCAGAATAAGCAAATCCTCCTAAAGTTTTTTGCAATTGTGCCAATTGAACTGTATCTCCAGGAGTTACAGCAGCAGCTGGTAATGACGCAGTTTTAGCTTTATCTGCTTTTGCTTGTGCTTCTTGTTTAGCAACTAATTCTTTCTTAGCTTTTTCTGCAGCGATTTCTTTTTCAGAAGGCTGATTCTGGTACATAATCCAAATCAAAATTCCGAATATCAATACAAAACCGATGATCGAATTAAGGTCTAATTTTTTTTCTTCCATTATAATTTAAAAAAGTTATTCATTGAAGTCTATTAGTACTGAGTCTATCTCAAAAGTTACAAACTTCTCCAAATATTAATTACTGTTTTTTGTGTGCATTTACAGCAGCTGCCACAAAGTTTACAAAAATAGGATGCGGATTCGCAACTGTACTCTTATATTCTGGGTGGTATTGTACACCAATGAAAAATGGGTGGTTTTCAAGCTCTACGATTTCTACTAAACCTGTATCTGGGTTAACTCCAGAAGCTTTTAAACCAGCTTTTTGCAATTCATCAGCATATTTATTGTTGTACTCATAACGGTGGCGGTGACGCTCCGAAATAGTTTTTTCTCCGTAAATTCTATACGCTAAAGTGTCTGGTTTAATATCACATTTCCAAGCACCTAAACGCATTGTTCCTCCTTTGTCTGTTACGTTTTTCTGTTCTTCCATTAAGCTCACAACTGGATGAGACGTTTTCTCGTTCATCTCTGTTGAATTCGCTTCAGCGTAACCTAAAATATTTCTAGAATATTCGATAACAGACATTTGCATTCCTAAACAAATTCCGAAGAAAGGAATGTTGTTTTCACGTACAAAACGAACCGCTTCGATTTTTCCTTCAATACCTCTTTCTCCAAAACCTGGAGCAACTAAAACTCCGTCAAGAGATCCTAATTTCTCTTCTACATTCTCAGCATTAATATGCTCTGAGTGAATCGAAATTACATTTACTTTAGTTTCATTTGCAGCACCTGCATGAATGAACGCCTCTAAAATAGATTTGTAGCAATCTTGCATTTCTACATATTTCCCAACCAAACCAATGTTTACCGTTTGTTTTGGACTTTTTAATCTTTTTAAGAAAGTATTCCAAGTTTTTAAATCTGGAGATGCTTTTTTAGGAAGATCTAATTTCTTTAAAGCCACAACATCTAATCCTTCTTCAAGCATTAAATTTGGAACTTCATATATTGTAGAAGCATCAATAGATTGAATAACCGCTTCTTTCTTCACATTACAGAATAAAGCTAATTTTTGGCGTAATTCCTGAGACAATTCGTGCTCTGTTCTACAAACCAAAATATCGGCTTTGATACCACTCTCCATTAAAGTTTTAACAGAGTGTTGTGTTGGTTTTGTTTTTAATTCTCCCGCTGCAGCCAAATAAGGAACTAAAGTTAAATGAATAACAATTCCGTTATTTTCACCTAACTCCCAAACCAATTGACGAACAGATTCTATATAAGGTAGAGATTCGATATCACCAACAGTACCACCAATTTCAGTAATAACAATATCATAATCGCCAGATTTACCTAGCAATTGCATTCTGTCTTTGATTTCGTTTGTGATATGAGGAACAACTTGAACTGTTTTTCCTAAAAATTCTCCTCTTCTTTCTTTTTCAATAACCGAAAGATAAACTCTTCCTGTAGTAACGTTATTAGCCTGAGAAGTAGGAACGTTCAAGAAACGCTCGTAGTGCCCTAAGTCTAAGTCAGTTTCAGCTCCATCGTCTGTCACATAACATTCTCCGTGCTCGTACGGGTTTAGTGTCCCTGGATCTACGTTAATGTATGGATCAAATTTCTGAATAGTCGTGCGGTATCCTCTTCCTTGTAACAATTTTGCCAAAGATGCCGCGATAATTCCTTTTCCTAATGAAGAGGTCACACCTCCTGTAACAAAAATATATTTTGTTTGATTCATTCTGTTGTTGTTTGTAAGTAGTTGTGTAAAAAACTTGGCAAAAGTACAAATTTAATTAGACAATTTGCTAATTAGAAAATTAGAAAATGTATCAATTAGAAAATTTAAGAAATAGATAAGTGATATTAGAAAACAATGAATTAAATTCACTTTAAAGCAACATTTTAATGTTATCTCTCTAAACATTATCTAATTTTCTTATTTTCTCATTATTTAATTATTTTATGGTTTAGGATATTGCTTTTTTATATTTCGAATTAATTCTTCTAGACCGTTTAGTTTTAATTCGTAAATAAGTTGCAGTTGTTGCCCAAGCTCTCCTTTTGGAAAACCCTTATTATGATACCAAACGACATAATATTCTGGAAGATCAATTAAATATTTTCCTTCATACTTTCCGAAAGGCATTTTGGTGTGGGCTAATTTTATGAGTTGTTTTTTGTCTTGTTCCATAGTTTAGAAGAGGAAAGAAGCAAGAGGAAAGACTGATTCGCCTTTTCGCTTATTTCACTGTATGCAAAACTACTATTATTTTTTTCTTTTGCCACTCCCGATAGTCATCGGGATAAAATAATTATCAGTTTAAATCTTAGCATCTCAGTATCTCAGCAACTTAGAAACTAAACAAAAGAAGCAAGAAAAAAGAACTTCTTTTCGTTCCCTCTCCCTGCTTCAAAAATATTATCTATTCTAATTGTCTAGAAACTAAAAAAACTTAGAATCTTAGCAACTTAGAACCTTAGTGTCTTAATAATGCCATCTCACAAAAGCCTCCATAGCCGCATAAGTTGCTAAACCTAATTGGTGGTACAATTCAGCTGTTTCGCGGTTTCTGTCTTCTGCTCTCTGCCAGAACTCTCTTGCGTCTGTTCCCTGGAAAACAACTCCATCTTTTTGAGATTGGTGTTTGAAGATTCCGTGACGTTTTGCTAAAACCTGATCTGGACTCATTGGAACTGCCATTTCAACTTCGTCAATTCCCCATTCTTGCCAAGCTCCACGGTACAACCATAACCAGCAGTCGTTCATGAATTCTTTTGGTTTTAAAACTTTTACTGCTTCAAAAATAGCATCCAAACAAACTTTGTGCGTTCCGTGTGGATCTGCTAAATCACCAGCTGCATAAATCTGATGTGGTTTAATTTTCTCAATTAAATCAACTGTCAACTGAATATCTTCTGGTCCGATTGGTTTTTTCTCAATTGTTCCTGTTTCGTAGAAAGGCAATTCCATAAAGTGAATCTGAGAATCTGGAAGACCTACGAAATAACTTGTCGCTCTCGCCTCTCCTTTTCTGATTAAACCTTTAATATAACGAACTTCAGGAATATCAATTTCACTGTTCTTTTTGTTCTCTAAGAAAGCTTCTGCTTTTTTGTAAATATCATCTGCTTCTGGACTTTTGATTCCGAATTTCTCGTTGTAATCAATTACGAATCTTGCAAAACGCAAGGCCTCATCATCAGCAACTGCAATGTTTCCAGAAGTTTGGTAGGCCACGTGAACTTCATGACCTTGCTCTTGCAAACGCATGAAAGTTCCTCCCATACTAATGATATCGTCATCTGGGTGCGGAGAGAAAATCAATACACGTTTTTTTGCTGGCTCTGCTCTTTCTGGACGGTTTGAATCGTCTGAATTTGGTTTTCCACCTGGCCAACCTGTAATTGTATTTTGTAATTTATTAAAAATCTTAATATTGATATCGTAAGCCGGGCCTGAATCTGCCAACAAATCACTCATACCATTTTCGATATAATCTGCATCTGTAAGCATCAAAATTGGCTTTTTAAGATCTAGTGCTAATCCTAAAACTGCTTTACGGATTAATTTATCTGTCCAAACAATTTTCTCAACCAACCAAGGCTTATTAACTCTGGTAAGTTTTGAAGAAGCCTCTTTATCTAAAATAAAAACTGCATTATTGTGCTCTTGCAAAAATGAAGCTGGAACTCTGTTTGTAACTTCATCTTCAACAGATTTCTTTACAATACTTGCTTTTCCTTCTCCCCAAGCCAATAAGATTACTCTTTTTGCTTCCATGATTTTTTTAACTCCAAGCGTAATTGCAGTTCTTGGCGTATGGTTCAAACCATAAAAATCTTTACTTGCCGCAACTCTTGTAATGTGATCTAAAGCCACTAAACGCGTTTTAGAGTTTTGAAGCGAACCTGATTCGTTAAAACCAATGTGTCCGTTCCCTCCAATTCCAAGAATTTGAAGATCGATTCCGCCTAGAGCTTCAATTTTAGCTTCATATTCATGGCAATAATCTGCAATTTGCTCTTTCGTCAAAAGTCCGTCTGGAACGTGAGCGTTTTCAGGTAAAATATCGACATGATCAAACAAAAGCTCTTTCATGAAACGAACATAACTGTTGATTGAATTTGGTTCCATTGGATAGTATTCATCCAAGTTAAAACTGATTACGTTTTTAAAACTCAACCCTTCTTCTTTATGCAAACGCACTAATTCAGCATACAATCCTTTTGGAGAAGAACCTGTTGCCAAACCAAGAATACATGGTTTTCCTTCTTTTTGCTTTTCTTTGATTAAAGCTGCAATTTCTTGCGCTACTTCTTTTGAAGCATCTGTTGAGTTTTCAAAAACAACAGTATTGATGTTTTCGAATCGTTTTTCGAAACCTGTTGCTTTGTCGATTTTACTTTTTAACATGATATATTAATTTTTTATTTTTTGTTCAACTAATTCCATTTCCTGTACTTATGCCCTTTTACAGCATAAAACAAAATCATTGCATACGACGGCAGTAACATCAAATACGCCAACTGATTTCCACTTTTTGAAACATCTTGCATATTTTTTGCAATATTTGCAGAATTAATACTTTCTGTGATCATTCCGTAAAAAAGTGGAAAAACTGCCCCACCGATAATTCCCATAATCAAAATAGCGCTTCCGATCTTTGTATAGCCTCCCAAATCCTGCAAAGCCATTGGCCAAATTGCCGGCCAGCACAATGCATTTGCTAATCCTAAAAATGCTACTAATAATATTACTAATGGTATATTTGGAGTTCCTGGCAATGCGATCATTATTTTTGGCGAAATCAAAACAATTGCTAAAACCAGCACTAAACCAAGCATTCCAGACACTTTTAAAGCTGTCACTTGCGAAACATATTTAGGAATCAACACTATTCCAAGAACGTATCCAACAACCATTGCCGACATTGTAAATGAGGTTAATTTAAGATAGAAATTCCCTTCTGTACCATAAACTCCAAGCTGTTTTCCGAAAGCTCCGATAGAATCTCCGGCCAAAACTTCGGCAGACAAATACAGCATCAAAGTAATGACTCCTAAAACTAACTGCGGATATTTGAAAGCATTTTTAATCTGTTGAAAAATACTGAGTTCAGAAACATTTCCTTCTTCGTCCAAATCAATTTCTGGTAGTGGAGAAAATTTCACAAGCAAAGCTAAAACAGTAATAATCAATCCCATATAAAGATACGGTGTTTGCAATTGTAAAGCAAGAGAATTTAATGCACTCGTTTTTGCAGCTTCATCCATCAAAGCAATTTTATCGGATGTAAAGTCCTGCATATTAGACAGAACCAGAACTGTAAGCACAATTGGTGCTACAAATCCAGCTAGTTTATTGGCAATTCCTAAAACACTGATTCTCGCCGCAGCACTTTCTCTTGGCCCAATTACCACCACATATGGGTTTGATGCTGTTTGCAGAACTGCCAATCCAGTTCCCATTATAAATAATGCCAATAAAAACAAGAGAAATGTACGACTTGAAGCCGCTGGATAAAACATAAAAGCTCCAGCAGCAATAATCAATAATCCTAGAGAAATTCCGTTTTTATATCCTACTTTTTCAATGATATAGGAGGAAGGAACTGCCATTACAAAATAGGCAATATAAAAGGCGAAAGTCACAAAATAGGCTTGCGAAGAGGTTAGTTCGCAAGCTAATTCAAAAAACGGAATTAGTGGTCCGTTAAGCCAGGTTACGAATCCTAGAATAAAAAACAATAAGGTTAAAATAACCATCGGAACAATGGCACTTTTTTTCTCTGCTTGTAATGTACTTTGAATGTTTGTCATAATTTTTGGTTGATTAGTTTATAGATTTATTTAATTCAAAATCTAAATTAGAATCAACTCTCACATTATTGATTGCGTAATTTATGCAAATATCTGCATTTTTTTTGCAAAACAAAAGTAGTACATTAAATTTCCTTATTTCCTAATTTAGATATGAAAGTTTTGTTAATTTTTGTTATTCCAATTTAAATCAGGATAATATTTTGCCAAATATGTTTTTACATCGGCAATATCTTCTTTGGCTGTTAGGTCTGGAACGTGCTCAGAAAACGGAATTCCGACCGTCGTATTCGGATTTTCTTTTACAGAGTTTAAAAGTACAGTTGGCAGCTCCTTTTCGTCACGCTCTGGATGAACCGGACAATTTTTAAGATGTGCATATAAGGTTTTGCCATTAAACTTAAAAGCATTCATACTGACACGTATTTTTCCTTCTGTATCTTTATATTGTTCCAAAACATCTTCTGAAGGCTTTTCTAAAATATCCAGCAACTGATTATTTGCATCCAATTTAGCAATTGCAAAACGAGAAATACGCTCTAACGGAAAATCCATTGCGTCACGGTCATAACTTATAAAAGCATTCGGACTATCTGTTTCCCTTAACTTACGCAATGCTTCTACCGAATACAGATTATCGCTATTGCATACTGAATAAAATTGAGAGTTTAGCTCTGGATATTGCTCTACCGCCTGAAACAAAGCATCTGCCGTTCCAAAAGGTTTTACTCTTCCTTCAGGAATGTACTGAATCGCAAATGAAATATTAAGTCCATGAAAATCATTATCTTTCATTTTACTTCCATAAAACTCTTTAAACAATTCGCCTTGTTCCCCTATAATAATATAGATGTTTTTATACCCCGCTTTTTTCGCATTCCATAAAAGATAATCCATTAAAGGCCTTCCGCTTGCACCAACACCTATTAAACCTTTACTTCTTTCATTAGCTTGCGCAATCTCTTCTTGAGATAAATTATTCGTGATCGCTTCTTTTTTCATTCGAGAAGAAGCTCCACCGGCTAAAATCACTAAACTGTCATGCATTTTATTTTAATTTTCAATATTATCAATAATTCGTACTCCTGGATCCACATTTACCGCATAGGCTTCTTGCGCTCCAGCATCTAAAATCGCTTTAATAACCACATCCTCATTTTCAGGATCTGCAATTACAACAATGCTTCCGCCGCCGCCAGAACCCACAATTTTAGCGCCGTACGCTCCTGCTTTTAGCGCTGCATTTACCATTTCATCAATTCTTGGAACTGTAATTTTCAATAAATCGCGTAAAACTTCATGATGCCCATTCATTAAAGCGCCAATTTTTTTAAGATCCAAAACTGGCTTTTCAAACTCCTTTAAAGCTTCTTTTGTATAATAAAAGTTTTTGACTGCCGCCTCAAAAAACGGAATCAGACGATCTGGAAGGCAGTTTTTATATCTATCTACATCTTCAATTTCTGAAGTATAAAGATCAAACAGGGGGTAATTTTGCTTTACCATCTCAATTGCCATCAAAGCATTCCCTTTCAGTTCCCCTAGCAAACCAATTGTTTCTTTTGGCACACCTGAAACACCTGTGATCAAACCTTTTAATTCTGTTCCTATTACATCAAAAGAAAAAGGCTTTTTAGTATTAATGTACACGATATTCCCAACTCCAATGCTAAAATGATCCATCATACCACCTGGCTCTCCGTGTTCTAATACTTCTGATTCATATCCTAACTTGGAAAGAAAATCTGGCGTAACTTCATGATCAATTCCAAAAGCTTCTATCAAAAAGCGGATCCATGCCATTAACAAAGCAGAAGAACTTGATGTTCCTGAGTTTATTGGAATATCTCCTGTAATCGTAATCGTGTAGCCTTTTGTTGGTATGCAACCGTATCTGCGTAATACACGCAACGAAGAAGCAAAATAATCTCGAGGTTCTAATTTTTCAAATGAAGCATATATATCTATAACCCGAATCTCATCAATATCAATCATATTGAGAACGAAAGTATCGGTTTGATTTTCATTTGCAATTAGTTTAATATTTCGATCAATAGCGCAGGCTATAACAGGCAATCCTAAATAATCTTGATGATCTCCAAAGAGACAGGTTCGACCTGGCGCTGAAGCTGTAATTTTTCTCATTAAAAACAAGATATTAAAATACTAAAAAACAGGGTTTTAAAGTATATTTTGATTAGTAAATTTATTCTGATTTTGGGTTTTAATTTTACGAAACTATAGATTATATTTTGATAAAACAAATAAATTTAGAAAAAATGTGCTCGAACACACTTAAAAATGTTCTCGAGCACATTTTTCAAATTAGCCAAACTATTATTCCAAAAAATTAAATGTAATTTATATATTTGCTTATATGGATAAAAAATATACTATTAAAGACATTGCGCAAATGGCCGGCGTTTCTAAAGGAACTGTCGACAGGGTTTTGCATAATAGAGGAAAAGTTTCTCCTGCGGCACTTGAAAAAATCAATGAAGTCTTGAATGTTATTGATTATGAGCCGAACCTAATTGCAAGAAATTTAAAAAACACTAAAATCTATAAAATCTGTGTTTTGCTTCCAGATCCAGAAATAGATTCTTACTGGCTTCCGTGTGTCAACGGTATTAAGGATGCGGTAAAGGAATTTAAGCCTTACAGTGTCAATATTAGTATTCATTATTTTAATCCAGAAAGCAAAAAATCTTTCGTTAATACGAATGAAACGGTTTTAGGTCTTGAACCTGATGCTGTTTTAATAGCTCCTGTTTTTCATAAAGAAACTATTGAAGCCGTTAAGACGTATGCTGAACTGGATATTATTGTCAACACTTTCAACAATCAGGTAGAATCGAATTCTGTAAAATGTTTTGTGGGTCAGGATCTTTACAAAAGCGGTCGTGTTGCAGCAAGTTTAATGAATCTTGTTTTGTCTAAAGGACAAATCGCTATTGTCCATATTGATGAAAGTCTGAAAAATGCCGTCCACATGCAGGAAAAAGAAAAAGGTTTCAGAAGTTATTTTGAAGAAAAAAATCTAAACTCTTTTACGTTGACAACACTAAAACTAAAACATCCGAATGTTGAAAGTAAGTTTTTAAATTTCTTAGAAGAAAATCCTGATTTGACTGGTATTTTTATCACAACTTCTAAAGCGTACCAAATTGCTAATACGCTTTCAACAGTAAAAGACAAAAAGAAGATAGCACTGATTGGTTATGATTTAATAGAAAAGAATGTTAGCTATTTAAATCAAGGATTACTTCATTTTTTAATTCATCAAAATCAAAAAAGACAGGCTTATTTGGGCGTGAGCACATTAGCAGAACATTTCTTGTACAGCAAAGAAATTCCTGAAACTATTTTATTGCCAATCGACATTATTAATGTCGAAAATGCTGATTTCTATATCTACTAAATTCTCTTAAAAAATTACTCTTCGAGAATAAACTTTCCAAATGAAGAAGGAATATGAAAATTGGGTGTTTCTGTGTTTGGATTCACCCAGGAAATCCATGTTGGCTCGTATTCCATATTTTCGTTTTGCGAAAATTTTGCACGATAAACACCTGCTTCGATTACATTATTTTGAATTAAATCTAATTCTTTTAGAGAAGACATACTTATTCTTCCCTGAACGGTAAAAGAATTTGGATTTTTAAACGAGTAGATGTCCAATTGTCCTTTTGGCCATTTCCAATCGTAATCAAAATTCCAATTAGGATACGCTTCAAAATCTAAAATTCGAGTATCAACATCCATTTCTAAACAATAATACGGACTCAATTTTTCATCTTTTCTAAAAAAGAGCTCTACTCTATCTGAGTTGCAAATACTGTCTGTAGAATCGTCTTTTCTATCAATGTAAATTTCAGAATCAAAAACTTGAAAATTAAAATATAGATAATCAAAATCCCATCTTGCTCTGAATTCGATTTTAGAAAATGATTCCGTTTTCCAAGGCGAACAAAAATCGGTCAGACAATTTGCTTTTTGCCAAAAATCAGCATCTAAATTTTCGATATCTACTTTTTCACTTTGTTTAACGAAACCGACTTTGTAGGCTTTTAAATCTGAACTCATTTTTCTGTTTTTTAATTCAATTTTTCAAAATATAAAACGTCGTTTTAAGGTCGCATTTTCGATTTCAAAAAACACACTCTTTTTCTTTCTTTTAAAAATGCTAATATAAGGCAAACTTTCTAAGAAAATCCAATCTCATTTTTCTAAACTTTCAAAACAAAAAAATAAGAGAAAGAAAAAACTCACATCTCAAGCTCTTAAAAATCTTTGATTAATTATTAGAATTTAAAATCATCAATTGCGAAATTATCAGTAAAAAATCAAAGCACTTTATATTCTGTAAAAAATAAAACTTCCCGCGAAGAATCCGATTAAATCAGACAACTGTTGATTTTACATTTTATTTTAAAAAATCATCAACTTTTTCAGCCAAAAAAAATGATTGCTACAATTTTATGTGCTCGAGAACATAAATTTTGTGTGTTCGAGCACATTTTTTGTGTTTTTTCTTGTTTTATAAATTTTTAATCTATAGTTTCGTCGAACAATTAGAATTTACACCATCTTTTTTGCATTCATTTTCGATCATTTTTAGCTAAAAAAATTGAATTTAAAAACTAAAATTCTAATCTGTAAAAAGAAAAATAAAACGACTAAACAAGGACTCAATTATTAACCAAAACCTAACCAGAGTATGAAAAAAGTATTCGCTAAAAAGTCTAGTACTTTTAGAATGCATTCAGTACTTGAAAAAAGCTTAAAAACTGCTTTGTTTTCATTGTTGTCTTTAAGCATTCAAGCAGCGTCTGCAGCACCCATTAGTGAAATCGTTTCAAACAAAACCAGTTTATTAGCATTTCAAAAAATTGTTAAAGGGAAAGTAGTAGATGAAAAAGGGACTCCAATTCCTGGAGTTAATGTTGTGATTAAAGGAAGTAAAACAGGCGTTCAAACCGATATGGATGGTAGCTTTGCCATTGAAGTACCAAGCGCCTCAACGATATTAGTATTTTCATTTCTTGGAATGCAGGAACAAGAGGTTGCTGCAGGAAATTCTTCTTTAAAAATTACAATGAAAGAATCAGACCAACAAATGGATGAAGTGGTTGTAGTGGGATATAGCAAAGTAAAAAAAGAGAGTTTAACTGGATCGCTTCAAACATTAGACAACAAAAAAATCGTTGACGTCACAACTCCAGCAGTAGAAAATATGCTTGCAGGAAAAGCGACAGGAGTTTTTGTAAACACAGGCGGAGGCCAGCCTGGATCTGTTGGAAAGATTATTATTCGTGGTAGAACTACTGTAAACGGTAGTACAGACCCGCTATGGGTTATTGATGGAGTAATTGTTGGAAATAGCTCTGGGAACATGAATCCAGCCGATATTGAAACGCTTACTGTTCTTAAAGATGCTGCTTCTACCGCAGTTTACGGTTCGCAAGGTGCCAATGGGGTTATTGTAGTAACTACAAAAAGTGGAAAAAAAGGAAAACCATCTATTAGTTTTTCTACAAAAACTGCAATGACTATGATCAACAACGGAAATTTTGATATTATGAATGGTTCAGAATTATATGATTTATATGATTCTTTTGCTAACAAAGAAGATTTTCAAAATGTTTGGTGGTGGAACCCAGAATTGAGAAACAAAAACTACGATTGGTGGAAGAATGGCAGTAAAACAGGAATAGCAAACGACTACAACTTGTCGATCAGCGGAGGCGGAGACAATTTTAAAAGCTATGTTTCTTTAGGATATTATGATGAAACTGGTGCTATAAAAGGTTACGACTACAAAAGATATAATGGGTTAATGAAATTTGAATACAAACCGAATACTTGGTTTACATTGCGTCCTCAAATTAACTTAACGAAACAAACTACTTTTGATCAACAGCATTCTGTAGGTGCTTTGTACGGTAACATGCCTTGGGATAGTCCCTCTTTAGAGGATGGCACTTTGGTAGGAAATGCTCCAAATCCGACTTGGGTAAATACAACTGGATCAAATTATTTGTATGATTTACAATGGAATTACGGTGAAACTGAAAATTACACGGTTCGTGCTAATTTAGATTTTGACATCAAACTTACAAGCTGGCTGACTTTTGCTTCTGTAAACAACTATATTTTTGGAAACTATAATTCAACCTACTATTCAGACCCAAGATCTTCATCTGGAGAAGCGGTGAAAGGAAGAATTGAAGATTATTTCAGTACTTATGATAGAATATACACCAATCAGCTTTTAAGATTTAATAAAACTTTTGACAAACATAGCTTTAATGCTGTTGCAGGTTATGAATGGAACGAATACAATTCTAAATACAGCAACGGAATAGCAACGGGAATTCCGCCGGGAATCGTGGTTGCAGATGCTGCGGCAGTTCCAGAAAAAGTAGCGGGAGGAAGATCGCAATGGGCAGTACAATCTTTATTGTCAAATGTAAATTATTCTTATGATGACCGTTATTTGGCACAAGTTTCTTTCCGTCGTGATGGAGCTTCAAACTTTGGTAAAAATGCACAATACGGAAATTTCTTTTCTGTAAGTGGTGGATGGAACATCCATAAAGAAAGCTTTTTCCACGCAGATTTTATTCATAACTTAAAATTGAAAGCGAGTTATGGTTCAGTAGGAAACAGACCAAATAGCTTGTACCCTCACCTTCCATTATATTCTTTTTCACAAAGTTATAATGAAAATCCAGGTGCTTTAATTTCACAATTGGCCAATCCAGATTTAAGCTGGGAAAAAACATATACAGGTGATATTGGTTTAGATATCGGATTATTCAACCGAGTGAATATTACTTTAGATTATTACAACAAAAATACTTCGGATCTTTTGTACAGAGTACCTCTTCCAGGTGTAATTGGTGTAACCAGCATTTGGAGAAACGTTGGAGCAGTAAATAACAGAGGTTTTGAAGCATCCATCAATGTTGATATTATTAAAAATGACAATTTTAAATGGTCTGTTGATGCTAATATTGGTACAAACAAAAATAAAGTAACAAGTCTTTACGGTGGTAAAACACAAATTATCGTTGGAGACGGAAGCGGTATTGCTGGTTCTGCGAGTAAATTACTAACTCCAGGAAGAGATGTTGACAGTTGGTACTTAACAGAATGGGCTGGCGTTGATCCTGAAAATGGAAAACCACAATGGATGACAACCGATGCAAATGGAGCTCGTGTTAAAACGTACAATTATGGAGATGCTTCTAAAAATCAAAAAGTAATTGGAGCTTATACTCCCGATTTCTTTGGAGGTTTTTCTACCAATTTGAATTATAAAAACTTTGATTTTGCTGCCGTTTTCAGTTATTCTGTTGGTGGAGAAATCTACAACTACGCGAGAGCAGAATTTGACTCAGATGGAGCTTATACCGATCGTAATCAAATGAATTTGCATAGCGGTTGGAGCCGTTGGGAAAAACCTGGAGATATTGCTACACATCCGCAGGCGATTTACAACAATCCAAGCAACTCCAACAAAGCTTCTTCTCGTTTCTTAGAAACTGGAACTTATGTAAAAATGAGAAGTATGACTTTAGGCTACAACATGCCAATCGAAAGTCTTTACATTTCTAATTTAAGACTGTACATCGCTGGGGAAAATTTATTTACGATTACTCATTATTCTGGTGTTGATCCTGAAATTCCGCCAATCAACGGCGCTATTTCTGGTGTTGCAACACAAGTGTATCCTTCGACAAGAAAAGTGGTATTAGGACTTAATTTAACTCTTTAAAAACAAAATCATGAAAAAGCTATTTTTATTATTTACAGCAATTAGTTTCCTGTCTTCATGTGAGTTAGACAGAGAGCCATTTGATTCCTACACACAAGACAAAATTCAGGAAGATAAGGAAGCTTCTATTGAAGTTTTACTAAACGGATGTTACGCACAGCTTAAAGGCTGGTCTGATGTTATGCACCGAGTTGGCGAGTATCCTGGTGACAATATCATGATTAGAGGAACTTCTACTGATTCTTTTTATTCTTTTATTTCCTATCAGCATGTTACCAATAACGATCGTTTATCTGTTTTTTGGAATAACAGTTATAAAATCATTTCTCAATCAAGTGATTTAATTAAAATTATTAAAGAAGGAGAAAGTGATGCTGTAGATCAACAATTGGGAGAAGCTTACTATTTAAGAGGTATGATTTACTTTTATTTGTGTAAAACTTACGGAAGACCTTACGCACAATCTCCTGAAACTAATTTGGGGGTGCCGATTGTAAATGGACTTCCAGCAGATTTAAACAATTTGACTTTACCAGATCGTTCGACTGTAAAAGATACTTACGCTCAGGCAATCAATGATTTGAAAAAAGCTGAAACTTTAATGAATGCAAATAAAACGGCTGCTTATGCAACGAAAGAGGCCGCTCAAGCAATGCTTTCCAGAATCTATTTGTATATGAGTGGTACTTATGAAACACCAAATCAAGAGTATGCAACTCAGTCTATCGAATATTCAAATAAAGTAATTGCTAGTGGTCGTTACAATTTATTGAGCCGTGCAAGTTTTATGAAATATAATACTTATGCTCCAGATGCTCCGGAACAAACAGAAACCATTTTTGCAGTGAAACAAGTGGCTTCTGAATTCTCTGGATATGATCATTATTACGGAATTGGGGGTATGTATGCCAACATTCAAGGTCAAGGCTGGGGAGAAATGTATGCCAGTGCAAAGTATTTAGATCTGCTTAGAAAAGCGGGAGGAAAAAATGATGCACGTTGGGCCTTTATTGATCCGCAATATGCTACTGATGATGCAGGAAACAAAACAGAAGCTTTCCGTTTTATTTACGATGTATTTAATGCAGGAGGAACCCAAACTGGATATAATTACATGCAACAACCTTTAAAACGTAATCCTGATGGTTCATTTTATATTACAATTGGAACAACAAATTACAATTTGACAACTGTAAACGCCGCAGAAAATCAGTATTCAATTGTTTATGAAGGAAAAAACTATACGGGCGAAAAAGATTACATGATGCTTTTAAATCGTGTGTATCCAATGTATTATGTTACAAAATGTTCGCTTCAAGATAATGATTCTCACTTGCACTCGCCTATTATTTCGAGATTGGCTGAAATGTATTTGAATCTGGCTGAAGCGTATGCCAAAAAAGGAGATTACAGCAATGCCTTAACAAATTTGAATAAAGTAAGAGAAAGAGCAATTTTAGGCGGAAGCTATACTTCTTTAAACAGTACAAATGCGGTACAAAGAATTGACGAAGAACGTCAATTAGAACTTGCTTTTGAAGCACATCGTGGTTATGATGTTTACAGAAACGGACAAACTATGATACGTCGTTACCCAGGTCCTCATTTACCAATGAATGATGTTCCGGCAACAAGTCTGCGTGTAGTTCAGTACATTCCACAATCAGAAATTAATGCATATCCGGGAACATTAACCCAAAATCCATAATCGTTTTAGATTTGTTTATTGTTTTTAACAGCCTCTCTAGTTGCAAAATTAGAGAGGTTTAAAAAAGTTAATCCTTCAACACTTACTAATGAAAAATTTATTTAGCCTGATTTTAGCTTTTTCACTTCTGTCTTTTTCTTGTGCAGGTCACAATGAAACAGAAGAAACGGATCTTGCATTAGAAAATCCGAAAACAGAAATTTCACTTCCATTAGCAGGAAATGCATACAGTTCCAAACATTTAGAAAGCGATGTCATCACAGATAATGGAATTGAAAATTGGAAAAATGCTGACGAGACCTTTACGGTTTATTTCCGAATTTTTAAACCCGGAACTTTTCAGATTGCTGTTGAAGAATCGGTTGAAGTTTATGGGAAATCAGAACTCGAATTTTCAATTCACAACGAAGCCAAAAAAGTGACTTTCAATTCCTCAAAAAAAACCGTTTTAGTTGGAAATTGGAAAATCAATCAGGAAGGTTATGTGGCATTGAAAATTAAAGGAATTAGTAAAAATGGGGATCGATTTCCATCCATCAACAGATTAAAAATTTCCAGCGCTGATTATGACGGGAAAATTTCTTTTGTCCCAAATAACGAAGGTAATTTTTATCATTGGGGACGACGCGGACCATCCGTTCACTTAAATTATCCTATTCCTGAAAACATTAATGCTGAATGGTTTTATAACGAAATTACTGTTCCTGAAAACGAAGACAAAATTGGTTCTTATTTTATGGCAAATGGTTTTGGCGAAGGCTATTTCGGAATTCAAGTAAACTCGGCAACAGAACGGAGAGTTTTATTCTCAGTTTGGAGTCCGTTTACAACCGATGATCCAAATAGTATTCCTGAATCGCACAAAATTAAAATGCTCAAAAAGGGAGAAAATGTTCATACAGGAGAATTCGGAAATGAAGGATCTGGCGGACAGAGTTATTTGAAATACAATTGGAAAGCGGGTACAACGTATAAATTTTTATTGAGAGGATTTCCAAACGGAAATAACAGCACAACATACACAGCCTATTTTTATGCACCTGAACAAAATAAATGGTTGTTGATTGCGAGTTTTAATCGTCCAGAAACGAATACTTATCTAAAAAGATTTCATTCGTTTTTAGAAAATTTCATTCCAGAACAAGGCGACTTATCTCGTAAAGTTCTTTTCAACAATCAATGGATTTGCGATGAAAAAGGCAATTGGACAGCAATAAACACAGCAAGATTTACCAACGACAATACGGGTGCAAAAGAATACCGAATGGATTTTTCGGGCGGAACAGAAAACAATTCTTTCTATCTAAAAAATGGAGGCTTTTTTAACAATTATACCACACCAAAAACTAATTTTACAAGAGCATTTACGAACAAAAAACCTGAAATAAATTTTACTAATTTACCGTAGACAATTTCTAAAAAATAAAAAATCTCACTATTTCCGATGATCATAATATTGATTATCAAAACATTTTAAAACAAATTAATTATGAAAACCAGTAATTTAAAATTCATTTTAGCCGTATGCATTATGTTATGGGGGACATTTGCATCGGCTCAAATGATAAAAACAAAAACTCCAGCTCGTGCTAAAGGTCAAACCGATGTTTTACGTTTGGCTGCGCCGGCAATTCCAACTGTTCGCGTTGCCTTTATCGGACTTGGTATGCGCGGCCCTGGAGCTGTAGAACGCATGACACATATTCCCGGTGTTGAAATTGTGGCTTTATGTGACATGACACAAGAAAATACTTCTAAATCAAATGAAATTTTAACGAAAGCTGGTTTTCCAAAAGCGCAAGAATTTTACGGCGATGAAAATGCTTGGAGAAAAGTTACTGCTCTACCAAACGTAGATTTAGTATATGTTGCGACCGATTGGAAACATCATGCCATTATTGGAGTTCAAGCCATGAAAGACGGAAAACACGTCGCAATCGAAGTTCCGGGTGCTTTAACAATGAAAGAAATTTGGGAATTGATTGATACTTCTGAAAAAACTCGTAAACACTGTATGCAATTAGAAAATTGTGTGTACGATTTTTTCGAATTGACTACTTTAAATATGGCACAGCAAGGTGTTTTTGGAGAAATTCTTCATGCTGAAGGTTCTTACATTCACGGCTTACAGCCTTTTTGGGGAGAATACTGGAACAACTGGAGAATGGACTACAACATTAAACACCGTGGAGATGTTTACGCAACGCATGGTATGGGACCAGCTTGTCAGGCATTAAACATTCACCGTGGAGATAAAATGAATTTCTTGGTTTCTATGGATACAAAAGCGGTTGGAAATCCTGCTTATATCAAAGAAAAATCTGGAAAAGAAATTAAAGATTTTAGAAATGGAGATCACACCATGACAATGATTCGTACTGAAAACGGAAAAACAATTCAGATTCAACATGACGTAACTTCTCCTCGTCCGTACAGCAGAATGTACCAGTTAAGTGGTACAAAAGGTTTTGCAAATAAATACCCATTAGAAGGTTATGCTCTTGACGGAAAAGAATTAAGTGGCGATGTAAAACCAAATCACGAAAAATTAAGCGCTCACTCTTTTGTTCCAGAAGAAGTTAAAAAAGCTTTGATGGAAAAATACAAGCATCCAATTGCAAAAGGCATTGAAGAACAAGCTAAAAAAGTTGGAGGGCATGGCGGAATGGATTTCATCATGGATTACAGATTAATCTACTGCTTGCAAAAAGGACTTCCTTTAGATATGGACGTTTACGATTTAGCTGAATGGTCTTGCCTTGGTCCACTAACAGAAATTTCATTAGACAATAATTCTGCTCCTGTTGAAATACCAGATTTCACTCGTGGCGGCTGGAATAAATTAAAAAAATTAGAATTCTCAGAATAAATATTGGTTAGTTAAAGAAGACAAGAGGGCAAAGTTAACATTGCTCTCTTGTTTGTTTTAAGCCATTCGTAAAAACAAAAAAATCCTTTTTTACATTACGGATCACAAAGACACTTAGCCAATGGTTCCAACCATTGGGGCGCAATCGATAATCTATACTTTTTCGCAATGGTTAAAACCATTGGCTATGCTTGCCTAAAACATATTTCGCTCCTACAGAGCTTTTTATAAAGATACACAAATACAATTCTATAGATATTTCGCCCAAATGGGGCTAAAAAATAGGTTGGTATTTTGCGAGAGCCTATTTTTATGTTTACAAAAATTACTTCCTATTATACGTGGCAAAGATTTTCAAAGCCCCCATCGGGGCGAAATATCTATAGAATTCAACAATCCCTTCAAAAAAGCTGCAGAGAAGCGCAATCTAATAGATTTTGAAAAACATATCGCTCCTAAGCCTACAGAGCTATATATGAAGAAATGAATATTCTTTACTATAAATATTTTACTTCTCTGAGGCTTACAAAAAAAAGGAGCTATTCTTTTGAAATAGCTCCCTTTTTAATATTTATTCTAAAATTAATTCCAGTTGAATGTAATTCTTTTTTCGATTTCACTGCTTAAACTTAAAAAAACAGGACAAGTCATTGCCGCGCGTTCTAAGATAGTTCTGCTTTTTTCGTCAGCTACACCTTGCATTTCAAACACGATTTCGATTGCTCCAATTCGTCTTGGTTCTGCATTCATGATTTTTGTTACTGCTGCAGTAGAACCAACAAAATCTACTTCCATATCGCGAGCTTTAATTCCCATAATCGTCATCATGCAGCTCGCCAAAGCATTTGCTACAGTATCTGTTGGAGAGAATGCCTCACCTTTTCCGTTATTATCCACTGGTGCATCAGAAATGATTTCACTTCCTGATTGCACATGAATTGAACTTGTTCTTAAATCTCCTAAATAGGTTACTTTTGATGTCATTAATTTGCTACTTTTAAAGTTAAGTCACTATCATAATACAAGATGTACACCCCTTTATTGGCGTGTCCGCCATCTTCTTTTCTATAATACTGAAATTTATTATCTACTTGCTGAGTTGTCATTAAATCAGCTGTTTCTTGAAATGTTTTTCCTTGAGACAAACGCATCATTGTGTCAAACGTTACGTCAAATCCTCTTGTTGCGTAGGTGGTTGGATTGGCTTTGTTTTTCAAACGGTATTGTTTTTCATAAATTAAAACCGGTTGTTCATCACTTTCGCGTGTTACAGAAGGATACATCAATTTCAATTTCACCAAATTATCAAAACTGATTTCGTCTGTATCCAATGTACTGTTTGGCTCTAAAATCACCAATTGAACTTGACACGTTTTCTGAGAGTCCAACAAAGCTTTAATCGTAGCTTTGACCATAGCCGTATTACCTGTTTCCATCACCACGTAATTCATACGATTTGGAATCAATAAGCTTTTCAAATTCGCCACATCCAAACCTCCAGTTTCTGTCAACGAAGCAAATGCAACTCCTTTTTGATTTTGTTTAATGTAATTAATAACCGATTCCTTTTTCTTATCTACAACCGCTACAATATTTCCGTTTTTAGAACGCATATAATCAAAAACCGAATTTTTAATCACGTCATTTGAAGGTATTGTTTGGTATAAATTATCAATTGGATTCGCGCTATCTTTTGATAATGGCGAAATTACAGGAACATTGTACGAACGAAGCATGTTCGCTGTCGTTTCTGCATTACTTTGGTAAAATGGCCCAATTACAGCATCTGCATCTTGAATTTTCGGAGTTAAGCCGACCACATTAGATGTTGTTTTAGTTTCCTGAGAATCGTAGATCGCAACGTCAATTGGCAATTTTAAAACTTTTGCGGAATCAATCGCCATCATCGCTCCAGAATAAAAATCCAGAGTCATGTTTAAAAACTTATCGTTTTTAATTCTGTTAGCTGTGCCAGAAGTATCGCTTTGCACTTTAGCCATATTAAAAGGAAGCAATAAAACTACTTTTTTACGCTCATTAAGCCCTTTCTTTTTGGTTAACTCTACAATTTCTGCGTCTTCGTTTTCAGTCGATTTTACTTTATCAACAATCTTAATTCCACCTCCTGTATTTTCAACTGGTTTATTCCATGAAGAATCAGCTGGTTTATCTGGTATTTGAGCTGTAACAATTGGAGCTGGAGCTATATACCCTGCAGGAACTTTTAAAACCATTCCTTCTTTCACACCTTCAGAAAGTGACGGATTTAATGCTACTAGTTCATCTTGCGACAAATGGAAAACTCTTCCCAGACTGTAAAAAGTCTCTTTTGGTTTTACCTGATATTCCATGTAAGTCACCGCTTTTTTTGAAGTTTCAGCAGGCTTTTTACTTTCAACAGCTTTTGCCGTTTGTACTGGGGCAGCTTCTGTTTTTGGAGCTGTTCCTTTTATAGTCAATCTATAACCAACAGGCAAATTGTTAACGATATCTGGATTTCGTTTTTCCAATTCTTCAACAGTCATATTGTACTGTTTTGCAATACCAAATTTAGTTTCTTTTGGCTGCACATCATGATACACATATTTTTCAGCACCTTTTTCTTTGGCAGGTTTTGCAACTGCTTTTGGAGCAGATCCTTTTGCTGGAATTACCAATTTTTGCCCAATTTGAACACCAGTTTTTTCCAAAAACGGATTTGCAGCTTTTAAAGCTTCATCTGAAATTCCGTATTTATGCTCAATGCTGTAAAACGTTTCTTTTGGCTGCACTTCATGAATAATTTCTTTCCCTGAAGTTACAGCAGCTTTAGTTTCAGAAACTTCTTTTTTTGCTTCTCCTGTTTTTGTCGGAATCAACAGCACAGAATTTGGCACCAATCCTGTTCTTGCGTCTGGATTGAGCTGGTAAATATCATAAGGCGTTACCTTAAATTTTTGTGCAATCTGATTGATCGTCTCACCACTCGACACTTTATACTTCACCACTTTCTCTTGCGAAAATGCGCTTGAAGTCATAAAAAATACGAGAGACAATACTGTTAAATAATATTTCATAATAAGGCTTAAAACAATTTAATTTCTAATTCTAAAATAAGTTACAATTTTACTAAAAGCAAAATTCGCGCCGTTTGTTTATCACCGTAAAAATTACCTCAAATCGATTTCTACTTTTGCAATAATGATTTCTTTATATAACTCATCTTCTTCCTTTTTCTTGCATTTGTAAAGCACTTCTTCCATGTTTTCGAACTTATCGGCGTAAACATAGTACGAAAGGCTGTTAATATTGAAAAAGAAACTAGCGTTAAATTCACCAGAATCAATGAGTTTCATAATAAGCTTATCTCGGTCAACCGCGTCTGTAAATATACCTAAAACTAAGTAATACCCGTTTGAAACTTCTCTAAGATTATCATAAACTTCTACTTTTACTGTTTTATCAGCCCTCAACGGATTGTCTTTCAATTCTTGCTTCATTTCTTCCAATGAAATTATTTTTGAATTTTCTCCCGAATTATTTTTCTGTTGCTTTTTAACCGCTTCATCGTGATATTTTTTCAGTTTGACCAAAGCCAATTTATCATCAAATTTTCGAGCTTCCATGCTGTAATAAGAAGCTTTACTGATGTGCCTTTTGACTTCAATTTTTTTCTGATTATCCAAAGAATCAATTTTTGCAATCAAAAGCAGATTTTGCGCATCGCCTTTTTCCTGCTCTGCTTTATATTTTTTTATTTCTTCTAAAGACAAACGCTGCTGCAAAGATGCCGTATTATTATTTTTTTCGCTTTCGCGGATTTTCTTTTTGTATTCCTGATTTTCCTCAACTGCGATTTTTTCGACCTTATTCATTAAACCGGCATAGGCTTTTCTGTTTTCTGCCAATTCTTTTTTCAGCTGAGATGATAATTCATTTGTTTTATTAATTCCTTCCGAAGATTGTTTTTCCAGCCTTTTAGATTCTTCCACGTTTAAAATATCCATTCGCTTTAATTCTTTCAAATCATTGTTCATTGAAGCAACAAGCGAATCTAATTTTGCCATTAAAATATCTTGAACATTTTTATTGGCTTCCAAAACCAAACGCAGTTTTTCTACCGAGTTTTCTTTAGAACCATTCATATCGTTCAGATTCACTTTCAGATCATTAATTTTTATAATTTTCTGATTCATTTCTTTCTGAACAACCAAACGATCTTTTAAATCCTCAATTTCAACTGTTTTGGCTTTTGTTTTCTCAACCACAACTTGTTTTTCAGCCAAAGCCAACATCAATTCTTCACTTTCGTTTGATGGTTTTATTGCTGCGGTATTGATGGCCAATTTATTCCCAACAATCAATCCGTTTACGATTTCTGGATTTTGCGATTCTAATTGATCTATTGAAATTCCGTATTTCTTAGCAATCGAAAACTTTGTTTCTTTGGGCTCTACAACATGAAAAACGGTTTCCTCATTAATTACACGAACTCTTCCGTCCAACGTTTTTCTTTTATTCGGAATTGAAATCGTCTGACCAATCTGCAATCCGTTAATTAAAATGTCTTTGTTTAAATTTTCTAAATCCTGAACCGAAACATTGTATTGTCTGGCAATGCTGAATAAAGATTCTTTAGCCACAACTTGATGTGTAGTTTTGGAAGAAACAGCCGTTTCCGATTTTACTGTTGTATCTGAATTTTGGGGAATTACTAATTCTTGACCAATTTGAAGTCCGCTAGCCAAAATTTCCTGATTGACATTTTGAATGGCTTCTACCGAAACATGGTATTGTTTAGACAAACCAAACAATGTTTCTTTGGGCGCAACAATATGAGTGTGTTGCTTTGTTTTTGTATTTTCTGAGGGGTGAATTGGAATCTTGATAATCTGATTGTCTTTGATTCCATTTTGCGATTCGGGATTGAGTTTGTAAATCTCGTCTACAGAAACCTTGTATTTTTGGGCAATGAAAAAAGCGGTTTCTCCTTTTTGAATTCTGTGTTCAATTATTGCATCTTGTGCAGTTATTTTGTTAAAAGACAAAATAAACACAAGAGAAATCGTTAAAAGTTCTCTCATAAATAGTAGGTTATAAAAAATTAAGGCCTTACAAATGTAAGACCTTAATTTTAAATTATACTACTATTCCCACTCAATTGTTGCAGGTGGTTTTGAACTAATATCGTAAACTACACGATTCACGCCTTTTACTTTATTGATAATGTCGTTTGACACTTTCATCAAGAAATCGTAAGGTAAATGAACCCAGTCAGCCGTCATACCATCTGTAGATTCTACAGCTCTAAGCGCTACTACTTTTTCGTAAGTACGCTCATCGCCCATAACACCAACAGAGTTTACAGGAAGCAAAATTGCTCCAGCCTGCCAAACTTTATCGTATAATCCCCAAGATTTTAATCCTTCGATGAAAACAGAATCTACATCTTGTAAAATTCTAACTTTCTCTGGAGTAATATCTCCTAAAATTCTAATTGATAATCCAGGTCCAGGAAAAGGATGTCTTCCTAATAATTCTGGATCTATTCCTAATGAAGCACCAACTCGTCTTACTTCGTCTTTGAAAAGCATTCTAAGTGGTTCAACAATTTTCAATTTCATATAATCTGGCAATCCACCAACGTTGTGGTGCGATTTAATTGTCGCAGACGGCCCTTTTACAGAAACAGATTCAATTACGTCTGGGTAAATTGTTCCTTGTGCTAACCATTTTACGTCTTCTAATAAGTGCGATTCATCATCAAAAACTTCGATAAATACACGACCAATTGTTTTACGCTTTGTTTCAGGATCACTGATTCCTGCTAATTCTCCAAGGAAACGGTCTCCAGCATCAACACCTTTTACATTTAATCCCATTCCTTTGTATTGATCTAATACATTTTGGAATTCGTTTTTACGTAAAAGTCCGTTGTTAACGAAAATACAGTATAAGTTTTGTCCGATTGCTTTGTTTAATAAAACTGCTGCTACAGTAGAATCTACTCCTCCAGATAAACCAAGAACCACTTTGTCGTTTCCTAATTTTTCTTTCAATTCTCCTACCATTTCTTCTACGAAAGCATTTGGTGTAAAGTTTTGAGGAACTTCAGCAATTTTCACTAAAAAGTTCTCCAACATTTTTGCTCCTTCTGTAGAGTGATAAACTTCTGGATGGTATTGAATTGCATACGTAGTTTCGCCTTCAATTTTGTACGCTGCGAATTCTACATCATGTGTACTTGCTAGTTTTACAGCATTTGTTGGAAGCGCTTTGATGCTATCGCTATGGCTCATCCAAACTTGACTGTTTGGTGAAACTCCGTCAAAGAAAGTTTCGTTTTCTTTAATATAAGACAAGTTAGCTCTTCCGTATTCTCTTGTGTTTGAAGCTGCTACTTCACCTCCGCTGAAATGAGCTAAATATTGAGCTCCATAACAAACGGCAAGCAAAGGCATTTTGCCTCTAATTTGCGATAAATCAGGATGTGGTGCATCTTCTCCTCTAACAGAGAAAGGGCTTCCTCCTAAAATTACGGCTTTATAACTTGATAAATCACTTGGAATGTGATTGTAAGGAAAAATTTCGCAGAATATATTTAATTCGCGAACTCTACGCGCAATAAGCTGGGTATATTGCGATCCGAAATCTAAAATAAGTACGTTGTGTTGCATGCGCAAAAGTACTTTTTATATTTGAAATTGAAAAATTGATTTTTGATTTTTTTTAATCAAAAGATTCTAAGATACTAAGTTGCTAAGATTCTAAGCTTTTTCCAACTTAGTGACTAAGAATCTTAGCAACTTAGTATCTTCGTAAAAAATCCAAACCATCCAAAATTTCGTATTTACGGAAAACCCATTTAAATTAACTATGAAATCAAAACTTATTGCCTTGACTGTTTTTATGTCAATCTTTTTTTCTTCTTGTAACACAGTTGATGATTTATTGACTTTTACAATTTCGAATAATGCTTCGATTAAAATTCAAAGCACTTCGCCAATTAATCTTCCCTCGGAAATTATTACGCCAGAAGTGACAACTAATTCTTCGGCTGAATTCCAAAACAATAAAACAAAAGCTAGCTTAGTAAAGGATGTTAAAATCAAATCGCTGAAATTATCGATTACAGATCCGTCCGATAAAACTTTTACATTTTTAAAATCGGTTCACTTGTATATTTCAACAGCTAATTCAGAAGAAATCGAGTTAGCCTATGCAGACAATATCAACATATCAAGCAATTCAATCGATTTGATTTGTACCGATAAAAGACTAGACGAATACATTAAAGCCGATAGCTACAAAATAAGAACTAAAGTAACTTTAAAAGAAACTTTAACTAAAGATGTAACGGTTAAGGCCGATATGAAATTTAAGGTTACTGCGGATCCATTTTAATCTGAGGTTCTGAGATACTAAGATGCTGAGATTCTAAGATTCTAAGTTTTTAGAATTTTAGATATAAAAAGAGAGGTTCTAAATTTTAGAACCTCTCTTTTTATATCATAATGTCGTTTTATATTTCCACAAAATAAGAAACTTAGAATCTCAGCATCTCAGAAACTTAGCATCTTTAAAAAAATCATTCTTTTGTAACAACAATCGACGCCTTAAATCCTGCTGCAAGATTATCCCAATAATCATTTGTTACCAGATTACCTTTATCGTCATAGACTTGTATTTCCGCTGTGTTTCCTCCTAATGTACCGATGTTTAAGGCTTCGAAGTCTAGTTTATTAAAACCTTGTGCTAAATTGATTTTTACTGACTGGAAGTTTGAATCCAACAAAATTCGATCTCTAATCACATAATCATTAGAAGACACCTTTACAAGATCACCATCGATTGCACCAAAATCTCTAAACTTCACAACAAAATATTCCGATTTCGTTTTAAAATCTCCTAACGAAATATTTCTCTTTACTAAGACACCACGTCCTTCTCTTAAACCAGCATCTTTTAGACTTTTATCCAAATCCTTTTCCATTTTTGCTACGTATCGATCGCCTGGATTAGCAAAATCTGTTTCTGTAGACATAGTAAATTTGCTTTTTTCTTCTCCAATCTGAAATTTTGATTTTGGAGTTATAGTCGTATTTTCAAAAACATTTGGAGTTTTAATTGCTGGCATATCATTAAATTCTGCCTGTGGATCTTTGACCTCAGGAATTGGAGTCTTTTTAGGTTTGGCAGTAAATTTCCCCCCAGGAATAGTTTTGAATTTAGTACTAGACTCAATTTGGGCTGATAAAGACAGTCCCGTAAAAAATAATATGAATAATAAAATGTGCTTCATTGAAAAAAGTATTATCGAATCGCCTTTTATAATTAATATAAATCAAAAGTCCAGCATCACAAAAATAGTATAATTTCGTTAGGCACTACAACTTTAGGAGTTTTATAACATTAAATTAAGCTAATTTTTGGAATCAAAAAACCTGCCAAACTGATTTTTCACTTCGCAAAAAATAAATTCCAACTTTTTAAAAATCCAAATTCCAAAAACTATCCCAACGAATATTCTTTTCACTCCAAAACTTAAAGCAGCATTTTGATTATTAGCAACTTATTCTTACCTTGAAGTCTTTATTTACCATTTATAAAATCATACTAAAATGGATTATATAGATTACTACAAAGTATTGGATGTTGCAAAATCTGCTAACGACGCAGACATCAAAAAAGCATATAGAAAACTGGCGAGAAAATATCATCCCGATTTGAATCCGAATGATAAGGAAGCTGAAAAAAAGTTCAAAGAAATCAATGAAGCCAACGAAGTTTTAAGCAATCCCGAAAACCGAAAAAAATATGACAAGTACGGAAAAGATTGGAAACATGCCGATGAGTTTGAAAAAGCTGGTTACGACCCGAATCAGCAGCAAAGCAGACAAAGCGGTTCTCAATATTCTGGAGGCGATTTTTCTGGTTTTGGCGGCGACTTTTCTGGAAGCGATTTCTCCGATTTTTTCAATTCAATGTATGGCGGCGGTGGACGAAGCAGATCACAATCTAAATATAGAGGTCAGGATTTTAATGCCGAACTAGAATTAGATTTAGCTGAAGCTTACACAACACATAAACGAAACTTATCTGTAAACGGTAAAAATATCCGAATCACCATTCCTGCTGGTGTAGAAAACGGACAAATCATAAAAATTCCGAACCATGGCGGACCTGGAGTAAACGGCGGTCCAAACGGAGATTTATACATTACATTTATTATTTCTAATAATTCCGATTTTAAACGTGACGGAAATAATCTGTACGCCGAAGCGCCGATTGATTTGTATACGGCAATTTTGGGCGGGGAAACGCACATCAATACTTTTGACGGAAAAGTAAAAATCAAAGTTCCAGCAGAAACGCAGCCGGGAACTAAGGTAAAGCTGAAAGGTAAAGGTTTTCCTGTTTACAAAAAAGAAAATCAATTTGGTGATTTATACATCACATATAGTATAAAACTTCCAACAAAATTGTCAGACAAAGAAAAAGAGTTATTTGAAGAATTAGCAAAACTAAGAAAATCATGAAAAATAAAAACTTAATCCAGATCAAACAGTTTTGTATTTATCACGAAATTGAAAATACCTTTATAACCGAACTTCATAACTACGGACTCATTCATATCATTACAGAAGAAAATGACGAATACCTCGAACCTGAACAGCTTCCTACGGTAGAAAAAATGATCCGAATGCATTACGACCTCAAAATTAATTTGGAAGGTATTGATGCCATTTCTAACCTTCTGAATAAAATTGAAGCCTTACAGCAAAACATAAATACGATTCAAAATAAGCTTCGCCTTTACGAAGAAAGAGAAACGGAATAACAATTAAATATCACAAAAAAGCTTGATTTCTGAACTGATTTCAAGCTTTTTTTAAGCACTTTCAGAAGCATAATTCTTAAATTGCAGCATCTTTAATTAACCTGAATTTGCTTTTAAAACCAACAAACAAATTCGCAAAAATCATAAAAATGAAAAGAGAAAACATCTTAACTGGATCTCCGTGGGAAGACAAAATGGGATATTGCCGAGCGGTAAGAATTGGCAACATCGTTGAAGTTTCTGGAACTGTAGCCATTGTTGACGGCGAAAAAGTAAAAGCTGATGACGCTTACGCTCAAACCTATAATATTTTGGAGCGAGTTGAAAAAGTTTTAGAAGATTTAAATGTAGGCATGAAAGATGTTATTAGAACTAGGATTTTCACAACAGATGTTTCTACTTTCGAAGAAGTCGCAAGAGCACACTCTGCTTTCTTTAAAGATGTAAAACCAACAACAGGATTTTACGAAATCAGTAAACTGGTTGCTCCAGAATATTTGGTTGAAATAGAATTTACTGCTGTTGTTCAGTAATATTTTTTTTAGCCACGAATTGCACTAATTATTTTTCTTATTGCCACTTCCGATAGCTATCGGGATAAAGAATTAAAAATGATTATTTTTTTCTTTTAATTCGTGAAAATTGGCGAAATTCGTGGCTAAAACTTTTTTTTACCTTTTAATGAATTCCCTAAATCCAAAACAATTACTTCTTGATATTCCGAAATGGATTGTTATTTGTGCTTTGATCGGCATTCTTTCAGGATTGGCTTCAGCATTTTTCTTAGTTTCTTTAGAATGGGTTACGCAATTTCGAATTCAGCATGATTGGATTGTTTGGCTTTTGCCTTTCGGCGGATTTCTGGTTGGATTGAGCTATTATTATTGGGGAGAATCTGTCGCGAAAGGAAACAATCTTTTATTGGAAGAATACGAAAATCCTAAAAAAGTAATTCCGTTTAAAATGGCACCTTTAGTACTTTTAGGAACCTTATTGACGCATCTGTTTGGAGGATCTGCAGGACGAGAAGGAACTGCGGTACAAATGGGAGGCGCAATTGCCGATCAGTTTACCAAACTCTTTAAACTTGATAATTCAGAACGCAAAATTTTAATCATTCTCGGAATCAGTGCTGGTTTTGCTTCTGTTTTCGGAACTCCTTTAGCAGGAGCAATCTTCGCTTTGGAAGTTTTATATTTCAGTAAAATCAATTTTAAAAGCATTTTACTTTCTTTTTTAGTTGCTTATGCTGCGTATTTCACCGTAGAATTTTGGGAAATAAAGCATACGCATTACAGCATTCCAACCATTCCAGCACTTAGTTTAAGTAACGTTTTTTATACCATAATTGTTGGCCTTTTATCTGGATTTGCTGCTTTATTATTTTCTAGAAGCACTCATTTCTGGGGTTCTCTTTTTTCAAAAAATATAAAATATCCACCGCTTCGTCCTGTAATTGGCGGCGTTGTTTTGGCTATTGCAATTGCAGGCTTAGGATTCACCAAATTCTCAGGATTAGGCGTTCCTGTAATTGTCGATTCATTTTCAAATCCGAATCAGTGGTACGACTTTCTGCTTAAAATCTTGTTTACCGGATTTACTTTAGGAGCTGGCTTTAAAGGTGGCGAAGTAACGCCATTATTCTTTGTTGGCGCGACTTTAGGAAGTGCTCTTTCAACTGTAATTCCGATGCCAATCGCCCTTTTAGCAGGAATTGGATTTGTTGCCGTTTTCTCTGGCGCAACCCACACTCCTATCGCCTGCACAATCATGGGCATGGAATTATTCGGAATTGCTCCTGGCGTTTTCATCGCAATCGCTTGTATCATTGCATATTTCTGTTCTGGTTCTATTGGAATTTACAAATCTCAAATTGTGAAAGGTGCTAAACATAAACTGTATCAAAAGTTTCGTAAAGAAGAACTACAAAATCTTTAAGTGAAATTCCACTTTTTAAAATCCCACATTCCAAACTGGGGTAAAAATTCCAATAGTAAAATTTCAAATTCCAATTAAAATATATTTCGTTCCTACGGAACTAGTGAATAAAAAAAATCCGCCAAATCAGCGTTTTCGCGATAGCGAATCCGTTTCATTCGCGTTCAAGTTTTAAGCATTTAAAAATAAAAGAACATTGCATCAAGACTAAGTACTTTAAAAAACTGAACACTGTCACTGAGACTGAGACTGAATACTGAGACTGAGTACTAAAATTATTTTCAGCATTACATTAAAAAAATGTAAATTCGCACACTATGAAAATACAAGATATTCAAGCGATTCAATTGTTACTCGCCACCCCAAAGAAAATCGTCATAATTCCACACAGAGGACCAGATGGCGACGCAATGGGATCAACATTAGGTTTATACCATTTTTTAATAAAAAACAATCATCAGGCAACGGTAATTGCTCCGAATGATTTTCCTAATTTTTTAGCTTGGCTTCCAGGATCTGAAACGGTAAAAATATTCGAAAAAGAAACTGAGGCTTGTACACAAATTTTAGAAGAAGCTGAAATCATTTTTACACTTGATTTTAATGCTTTTCACCGTACAGGCGAAATGATGGAACAAGCTTTAGAAAAACTGAAAGCGACTTTCATTATGATCGATCATCATCAAAAACCTGATGATTATGCTACATACACTTATTCAGACACTTCATACGGATCAACTTGCGAGATGGTTTATAATTTTATCGATTTCTTAAACAAAAGAGAAGATATTGATAAAAACATTGCAACTTGTATTTATACAGGAATTTTAACCGATTCTGGTTCTTTCCGTTTTCCGGGAACGACAGGAAATACACACAGAATTATAGCCGAATTGATTGATTTAGGAGTTGAGAATACTCAGATTCCTGTGCTGCTTTTTGACAATAGTTCTTTCAGCAGATTACAGTTATTAGGACGTGCTTTGCAAAATATGAAGATATTTGAAGATCATAAAACTTCGTATACGACGTTAACACAAGAAGAGCTAGATTCTTTTAATTATGTCAAAGGTGATACAGAAGGAATTGTAAATTACGGCTTAAGTATAAAAGATATTGTTTTTACTGCTATTTTTATCGAAAATAAAGACGAAGGCATTATCAAGATTTCATTCCGTTCGCAAGGAGGTTTTGATGTAAATCAGTTTGCAAGAGATCATTTCAATGGTGGTGGACATAGCAATGCAGCTGGCGGAAGATCTCAAAATTCGATGGAGGAAACGGTTAATAAATTTGAAGATTTAGTAAAAAAACTAAAATTATAGTCCAAATCATGAAGTATCTAAAACTTAGCATTTACACTTTGCTTTTTACCGTTTTGTTAAGCAGCTGTAAGCATCATGAAGAAGCCAGAAGACCTATCTCCAGGACTTCGGGAACATTCATGAAAAAATCGGCGGACAGAAACAAAAAATTAGTGGCAAATGAAGAAGATGTCATTAAGAAAATAATCAAAAGCAATCCGAAAGTAAAATATTACGCTACACCTAAAGGCTATTGGTTTTCTTACGACGAAAAAAACATAAATGAAACTGCAGCTCCAAGAAAAGGTGATATCGCGTACTTTAATATGGAAATAAAAGACATTAAAGGGGCTACTATTTATTCTGAGTCAGACCTTGGTCCGCAAACGTATTATGTAGACAAGCAAGACATTATGATGGGACTTCGTGATGGTATTAAAAGAATGCACAAAAACGAAACCGTTACCTTTCTATTTCCATCACACATCGCTTACGGATACCATGGAGACAACAAAAAAATCGGTCCAAACGAATCTTTGATTGTTACAGTCACGCTTAGAAATTTTGTTCCAGATCCTGCGGCACAAACGGCAAAGCCTGCTGCTCAGCCTTCGGCCGTAACACCAAAACCAGCGGTTACAAAACCTGCTTCACCAGCTAAAAAAGATACATTAACTCCATAAAAAACAACATCTTAAAATGAAAAAGAGTATTTTATTATTACTATTAGCAGTAAGCTCATTTTATTCTTGTAAAGACGACCACGCTAATCTGCCTGATGGTTTATATGCCGATATCGAAACAACCAAAGGCCATATCATTGTAGAACTTGATTACAAAAAAGCACCTATAACAGTAGCTAACTTTGTTACTTTAGCTGAAGGTAAAAACGAGTTTGTAACACACGAACAATTAAAAAAGAAGCCATTTTTTAACGGTCTAAAATTCCACAGAGTAATTGAAAATTTCATGATTCAAAGTGGTGACCCATTAGGAACTGGTTCTGGAGATACTGGGTATAAATTTAAAGATGAATTTTCAGATTTGAAATTTGACAAAGCTGGAGTTTTGGCAATGGCAAATAATGGTCCTGGAACAAACAGTAGTCAATTTTTTATCACTCACGTAGAAACTCCTTGGTTAGATAATCTACATACTATTTTTGGTCATGTTGTAAGTGCAAAAGATCAAGAAGTAGTAAACAAAGTAGTACAAGGCGATAATATCGTTTCTGTAACTATTATCAGAAATGGTGAAGCGGCTAAAAAATTTGATGCTGTAAAAATATTCCACGATTATTTTGCTGACATCGCTAAAGAACAACAGAAAGCGGCAGGAGTTCAAAAAGAAAAAGTAGATTCTTACGCCACTTTAAAACCAAAAGCAATTAAAACGGCTAGCGGTTTAGAATACGTGATTACAGAAAAAGGAAACGGTAAAAAACCGGTTGCCGGAAATCTAATCTATATTAAATATGCTGGTTTTCTAGAAAACGGAACTTTATTTGATACTAGCATTGAAGAAGTAGCAAAAGAATTCGGAAAATTTGATGCTGCGAGAGCACAAGCACAAGCATACAAACCAATTGAATTTAAAGCTGGTAAAAAAGACGGTTTAATTCCTGGTTTTATCGAAGGCGTTGAGCAATTGTCTTATGGCGATAAAGCGATTCTTTTTATCCCATCTCACTTGGCTTATGGAGCAACTGGCGCTGGAGGTGTAATTCCGCCAAACGCAAATATTATTTTTGAAATCGAGATTTCGGACAAACAATAATTAAATTAAAGACCTAAAATTAAAAAAGCAATGAAATTTAAATTTCTATTTCTGTTTTGCTTAGCAATAGTAAATATACAAGCTCAAACTAAAAAACCTGCTGTTAAACCAGCAGCTAAACCTACAACTACAGCGGCGGCGGCGGCAAATCCAGGTGATGGAATATTCGCTACAATTTCTACCACAAAAGGAGATATTATCCTTTCTTTAGAATATGTTAAAGCTCCTGTTACCGTAGCCAATTTTATTACTTTGGCAGAAGGTACAAATCCTAACGTTAAAGCATCTCTTAAAGGAAAACCATTTTATAATGGCTTAAAATTCCATAGAGTTATTAATGATTTCATGATTCAAGGTGGTGATCCCGACGGAAATGGTTCTGGAGGTCCTGGATATTCTTTTAAAGATGAATTTGTAGACGATTTAAGATTTGAAAAAGGCGGTGTTCTAGCAATGGCAAATTCTGGTCCAGCAACAAACGGAAGCCAGTTTTTCATTACACATAAAGATACGCCTTGGTTAAACGGAAAACACACAATTTTTGGTCATGTGGTTTCTGGAATGGATGTCGTAAATAAAATTGTTCAGGATGATGTAATGACAAAAATTGTTATTACACGCAAAGGTGCGGCAGCAAAGAAATTTGATCCTTTAAAAGTTTTAAGCGACGATGTTAAAAAAGAAGCTGCTAAAAAAGAAGAGGCTAAAAAAGTAGTAGCTGCAAAAGCTGCGTATTTTGCAGCAACAAAAGCAAAAGCTACAACTACTGCTTCTGGTTTAAAATATGTTATTACTCAAAAAGGTACAGGTGTTAAAGGAGCCGAAGGTTCTACAATCTATTTCCATTATGCTGGATATTTTGAAGATGGTAACTTATTTGACAGCAGTATGGCTACTGTAACAAAAATATACGGAAAATATGATGCGAATAGAGACGCACAAGGCGGCTATAAAGCTTTTCCTTTCACAGTGGGCAAAAAAGACGGAATGATTCCTGGATTTCTAGAAGCTCTTGATATGATGACTGACGGAGAAAAAGCAATTTTCTTCTTGCCTTCAAATTTAGCTTACGGAGAAAAAGGTGCCGGAGGTGTAATTCCACCAAATGCTACTTTGATTTTCGAAATCGAAACGTACCAAAACCAACCTAAGTAATTAGTACAGAGATTTTTTTAATCTTTATTAATAAAAAGCCATCAGAATTATTTTTGATGGCTTTCTCTTTTTCAGTATTTAATTTCTTTAAAGAATTCATAATTCAAGACTTTAAAATTGAATTTTATTGCCATTAAATTACTATTTTCAACATAGTGCTATAAAATCCTAAACAAAATAGCTTACCTTTGCCGGCTAATTTTTTTAAACAGATAATTTATGACGTCGCAAAATAATGTATTAAAGGGTGTTTTTTTGGTTGCTCTAGGAGCTACTACTTACGGAATGCTAGCTACTTTTGTAAAAATGGCTTATTCTGAAGGATACACAACTGCAGAAGTTACGACATCACAGTTTATATATGGAATTATAGGAATTCTTATAATCAATTTTTTTCAACGCGTAAAAAACAAAAATACAGCAGTAAAAGCTTCTCCGAAAAATATTTTTAATTTAATGCTTGCTGGAACTTCATTAGGAATGACAAGCTTATTCTATTACTTGGCTGTAAAATATATTCCCGTTTCTATAGGAATCGTTTTATTGATGCAAACCGTTTGGATGGGCGTCTTACTTGAAATGATTTTAGAAAAAAAATTGCCTTCAAAACAAAAAGTAATCGCGGTATTCATAGTTCTTTTTGGAACTGTCCTAGCTACAAATCTTATTCATAATGATATTGAACTAGATTGGAGAGGTTTGGTTTGGGGAATGCTGGCAGCAGCTTCTTTTACTACGACAATGTTTACTGCCAATCGTGTTGCTACTGAGATTTCATCAGCACAAAGAAGTCTTTATATGCTTTTGGGTGGAGCTATTATTGTTTTTTCTTTTGCCTTTGCAACACAAGTGACCGCTTTCAATTTTGAAATTTTCTTAAAATGGGGAATTGTCTTGTCATTGTTTGGAACTATAATTCCGCCACTTTTAATGACTGCAGGTTTTCCATTGACAGGAATCGGACTAGGAAGTATTGTTTCTGCACTTGAACTGCCTGTTTCTGTTACAATGGCCTACGTTTTATTAAATGAAAAAGTAATCCTTTCTCAATGGATTGGTATTGTTCTTATTATACTTGCCATCATTATTATGAATGTAAATTTCAAATCCAAAAAACAAGGTTAAATAAACAGTACAAAAAAATAAGATCTGTAATGCAATAATTGTTAATTTTTTTATAATTTCGTGATAAACAACTAAATATCATGATTTTACCTTGGCATCTATATTTAATGGCTTCTTTATATATTCTTGCTGGGATAAATCATTTTAGAAAACCTGGAATGTACATCAAAATCATTCCACCCGCATTTAAAAACCCCAAATTAATAAATATTTTAAGTGGTGCCGCAGAAATCATTTTGGGCACCTTATTAATCCTGCCTTTTACTACACATTTTGCTGCTTGGGGAATAATATTGCTGTTAATCGCCGTTTTTCCTGCCAATTTGTATATGTATCAAAATAAAAAAGCAGGTTTTGGTTTACCATCATGGATTTTATTTGTACGTTTGCCCTTACAAATCGTTTTGATTTATTGGGCTTACCAATATACATTCTAAACATTAACCATTTAAATTATTTTATTATGAAAAAATTATTTGCAGAGTTTTTTGGAACTTATTGGCTTGTTTTTGGAGGGTGCGGAAGTGCGATATTTGCTGCAGGAATTCCAAATTTAGGAATCGGATTTGCAGGTGTTGCTTTAGCTTTTGGTTTAACAGTACTTACAATGGCATACGCTGTTGGCCATATTTCTGGTGGTCATTTTAATCCAGCTGTTTCTTTTGGTCTATGGGCTGGCGGAAGATTTTCTGGTAAAGAGCTTGTTCCGTACATCATTTCACAATGCGTAGGAGCCGCCGCAGCCGCAGGAACCTTATACACAATAGCTTCTGGAAAGGCTGGCTTCGCAATTGACAATACAAAAGCGGGAGCATTTGCATCTAATGGTTTTGGAGCATTTTCTCCTGATGGTTATTCTTTACAAGCTTGTTTCATCGCAGAATTTGTACTTACATTATTCTTTATACTAATCATTTTAGGCGCAACAGACAAATTATCAAATACGCCTTTCTGCGGAATTGCAATTGGTTTGGGATTAACTTTAATCCACCTAATTAGTATTCCAATTACAAATACGTCTGTAAACCCAGCAAGATCTTTATCACAAGCTATTTTTGTTGGCGGGGAACCATTGTCTCAAGTTTGGCTATTTTGGGTCGCTCCTATTCTTGGCGCTTTGGCTGCTGGTTTTCTTTATAAAACATTATTGCAAAATCACGAAGAAGCCTAAAATAATCATACACTAGATAAAAAATATGGATTTTTTATATTTTTTACTTATTGGTGCTATTTCTGGTTGGTTAGCAGGTCAAATCTGGAAAGGTCGCGGTTTTGGAATAATAGGCAATATTGTAGTTGGTATTGTCGGAGGATTTATCGGAGGATGGATTGCTGGCAAACTCGGTATTGGTGGTGGCGGACTTCTTTGGCAAATTCTAATTGCTGTTGGAGGCGCTTGGGTTTTATTATTTATAATAAGCTTTATCAAAAAATAATATCTTAAATAATACTTTCTAAAGAGAAAATCAGATATATTTATATTTGGTTTTCTCTTTTTCTTTGAGTAAAATCGAAAGAAAGCTTTAATTAATTCAAATATTTGTGTACCATGAATGACATTATTAATTATTTTTCTACGATTCCTTCTTCACACAGAAGTTTAATTTTGGTTGGCGGTATTACTATTTTCTGGCTTATCGAAAACAGTTTTCCGCTCTTTAAAATGCAGTACAAAAAATGGCCGCATGCAGGAATAAATTTCTTTCTTACATTTACCACCATCGTCGTCAACTTTATTTTGGCATTTATTTTAATACGCACTGCTGCTTGGACAATCGATCATAATTTCGGAATTCTGCAGTGGCTTCCTCAAATGCCAATCTGGCTTTATACATTGCTTGGTTTGTTGCTTTTGGATTTAATTGGAGCATATTTAGCACATTTAGTAGAACATAAAGTAAAAATACTATGGCAGTTTCATTTGGTTCATCATACCGATACTTGGATCGATACTACAACTGCAAATAGACATCATCCTGGAGAAAGTGTTGTTCGCTTTATTTTTACCACTTTGGGCGTTTTAATTGTGGGAACTCCAATGTGGATGGTTTTTCTCTATCAATCCTTATCTGTTATTGCTTCACAATTTAATCACGCCAATATTTCGCTTCCAGAAAAGTTAGATGTTTTCTTAAGTTATTTTATCGTTTCACCAAATATGCATAAAGTACACCATCATTACGTTTTGCCTTACACCGATAGCAATTATGGAAATATTTTTTCTGTTTGGGACCGGCTTTTTGGAACCTTTACCTATTTACCTAAAGATCAGCTTAAATATGGTGTAGACACTCATATGCAGCCTGAGGAAAACAATCAATTAAAGAATCTGCTAAAAATTCCATTTCAAAAATCAAGATCCTTCAAAAACAGTTAAAATCATTAAAAAAAGTGAACTTTACTGAACCAACTTATTATTTTTTTTTTTAATATTGATACAGAAATTGAAAATCAATCTATTAATAATTAACACCCTATTTTGAATTAATTTTCACGAGATGAAAAAGAGTAGCCGCAAAGAATTAACTCCGGAACAAACCGAAAGACTTGTTTCGTTAGCTTTAGAAGAAAGAAATCCATTTGAAATTATAAAGAAAGAATTTGGATTGGCAGAAAAAGAAGTCCTGGACATCATGAAACAGAAAATGCCTCTTGAAAAATTTGAGATGTGGAAAAAGAAGGCAATCGCAAATAAGCCCAAACCCAAACCTGTAAAAATAGATGATTTTGACGAAGATTTGGATGGAAAATATTATATCAAGAATAAATTAGACTAACATAAAGCTCCTGTTTTTCAGGAGTTTTTTTTTTATTTTTAAATTTAATGTTATTTTTCAGTAACTTTTCATCACTTTTTGTGTCAAATACAATTAACTAAACATATAGAAATGAAAAAAATACTTTACACCTTAGCTCTAGCGGTAACTTTTTGGAGCTGTAAAACAGGAAGCACTGGTGCCGCAAAAAGCAATATAGTTGAAGTTAATATCAATTTAACCGATGTTAAAGACGATAAAGTTTTGGTAACCGTCACTCCACCAGCAATAAAAACTGACGAAATTGTTTACAGTATTCCGAAAACTGTTCCAGGTACCTACTCGACAGATAATTACGGAAAATTTTCAGAAGACTTCAAAGCATTTGATGCTAAAGGCAATCTTCTTACGGTAAAAAGATTAGACGACAACTCTTGGTCTATTTCAAACGCAAAAGCATTAAAAAAAATCACTTATCTAGTAAACGACACTTTTGATACCGAAAAAGGAACTGGATTTGGAAATGATGATGTTTTTTCTCCAGCAGGAACTAACATAGATGCCGGAAAAAATTTCATGGTTAACACTCATGGTTTTGTAGGATACTTTAAAGATAAATTAGATGTTCCGTACAAAGTTACTGTGACACACCCAGAAACACTATGGGGAGCTACTTCTATGACAGATCAAGATGCTAGCACTACTTCTGATGTGTTTACAACTTCTCGTTATGCTATTTTGGTGGAAAATCCAATTATGTATTCTAAACCGGATTACACTACTTTTAATGTAAACGGAATGGATATTTTAATTGCAGTCTACTCGCCTACTGGAAAATATACTGCTGAAAGCATTACGCCAGAAATGAAAACCATGATGACCGCACAGAAAAACTTTCTAGGAAAAGTAAATTCTACGAAAAAATATACCGTGTTATTATATCTTTCAAGTATGGCAAAAGATGATGCTCACGGTTTTGGAGCATTAGAACATCCTACTGCTACGACTGTAGTTTTACCAGAATCTATGCCGAAAGAAAAATTAGTGGAATCTATGAAAGATGTAGTTTCTCACGAATTCTTCCACATTGTAACTCCTTTGACTATTCACTCAAAAGAAATTCAATTTTTTGATTACAATGCACCACAAATGTCTCAGCATTTATGGATGTATGAAGGTGTAACCGAATATTTTGCTAATCTTTTCCAAATCAACCAAGGTTTGATTGATGAAGCAGAATTTTACACTCGTATTGCTGATAAAATTGAGCAATCGAAGCAATTAAATGACACGATGTCGTTTACGGTAATGAGTAAAAATGTTTTAGAACAGCCTTATAAAGACCAATACTTAAACGTATACCAAAAAGGAGCTTTGATTGGGATGTGCATCGATATTATCATTAGAGAGAAAAGCAATGGAGAAAGAGGAATTCTCGATCTAATGCATAAATTATCTGATGAATATGGCATTGAAAAACCTTTCAATGACGAAGAGTTATTCGCAAAAATCACTTCGCTAACTTATCCAGAAGTTGGTGACTTTTTAAACAAATATGTTGCAGGAACTACTCCAATCCCTTATGATTTCTACTTAGCGAAGGTGGGTGTTACAAAAGCAATGGAAAAAAAATCAGGAAATCCATTTATTAAAGGGCAAATTCCAAACATTAGCATTGATAAAGCAACAAAAGAAATCGCGGTTCGCCCTGAGTCAGAATCTATATCATTCTATAAAAACCTGAATTTAAAAGGTGGAGATAAAATTTTAGCTGTAAACAATAAATCATACAATTTGGATAACATTTATGATTTGATTACAGAAAGTGAAAACTGGAAAGACAACGATCCAATTACGCTTAAAATTAAACGTGGCACTAAAGAAGAGACAATAAAAGGAACTGTGAAATTACCATTTGAAGAATCTGAAACTTTTAAAGCAACTGACGCCTCAAAAGAGAAACTAAAAAATGCATGGTTAAAGGGATAATTTCTTTTCAAGACAATAAAAAAACCGTCTCGTTTTATTAACGAGACGGTTTTTTTATACATTTTTGTCAGACTGAGCAAAGTCGAAGTCTAACGCTGTGATTCAGTTTGCGTGGCTTCGACTTCGCTCAGCCTGACAATGCTAGATTCAACTTCTTTCCTCTTTATTCTTTCTTCTTATTTCTTCACAGGAAATTTCCAATCAAACTCATCTTTGCTATTAATGATAGCTCCGATTTCAAACTTTACCACCTCATCAAATTCTGTTTGAAGGATAAACCAATTGTCTTCATTAAAGTAATTTTCGAAAGTATCAAAAGTTTCTTGATTGTATTTTGTGATTCCTTTTGTTGCCAAATCTTTCTTTACATCAGCAATTTTTCTTCCGATTAATTTGAATCCGAAAACCTCTAGATCAGTGCTTGAAGCTACAATATATCCTAATTTCAAATCTTCTTCTTCGTAAAAAGTCAATCTGATTTTGTGTGCATTGTAAACAAAAATCACATTATCATCTTCATCTTTATAGTTTTTATCAGGTTTTCCTAAAGCAGCCGTGACATCATTCTGCTTCATTCCGAAAAGTAGTTTATCAATTCCTGATTTTAGATTTATTTTCATGTTTCGTTTTTATTTGAAGTGCAAATTTCGTGAAGTTTTTTGTTGTTTCGCCACGAATTGCACAAATTTTATCGAATTTAAATTATATTCATCTGACCCAAAAACCTAACAGGTTTTCAAAACCTGTTAGGTCTACTATTGGACATTAATTTTTAAAATTCTTTTTATTCGGTTTACTACTCATATAAAAAGTAATTTTCCCACCATTCATAACATCTTCATGTTTTAAGAAAGGTGTAGAAAGTTCTTTTCCGTTTAAAATCACTTTTGAAACAAACACATTTTTATCCGACTGATTCACTGTTGCGACTTCAAAAGTTTTTCCGTTTTCTAAATTCAAAACCGCGTTTTTCAATAACGGACTTCCTAAAGCATATTCGTCAGAACCTGGAGCAACTGGATAAAATCCTAAACTACTGAAAATGTACCAAGCACTCATTTGTCCGAAATCGTCATTTCCGCCTAAACCGTCAGCGCCATTTCTGTACATTTTCTTCAAAATCATTCTAATTTTATCTTGTGATTTCCAAGGCGAATCTGTCCAATTGTACAAATAAACTACATGATGAGAAGGCTCGTTTCCGTGAACATAGTTTCCGATAATTCCATCTCTGGTGATATCTTCTGTGTTTTCAAAATATTTATCTGGAAGATGCATATTGAACAAAGAATCTAAACGGACTTTAAATTTCTCGTTTCCGCCCATCAATTGAATCATATCAACAGGATCTTGCGGAACATACAAACTGTAATTCCAAGAATTTCCTTCAATAAATCCTTGTCCGTGCGTATCCAACGGATCAAATTCTTTTTTGAATGTTCCGTCATTCAACTTCGGACGCATGAAACCTGTTTTCTCATCAAATACATTTTTATAATTTTTCGATCTATTGATGAATTCATTATAAATATCTGTTTTTCCAAGTTTCTTAGCCGCTTGTGCAATTGCCCAATCATCGTAAGCATACTCTAAAGTTTTAGAAACCGAAGCTCCATTTTTATCTTCCGGAACATATCCTTTACTCATGTAAAATTCTAAACCATCATAATAAGGCACTTTTGCAGTATTTACACAAACTTGAAGTGCTTTTTCGGCATCAAAACTAATATTGCCTTTTACAATAGCATCTGCCACAACAGAAACCGAATGATAGCCAATCATACACCAATTTTCATTTGCATAATGCGACCAAATTGGAAGCATTTTATGAACACTTTGATCAGAATGTGCCAACATTGAACTTACCATATCGGCGTTTCTTTTTGGTTGCACAATATTAAATAATGGATGCAAAGCACGATACGTATCCCAAAGCGAATAACTGGTATAATTGGTAAAATTTTCTGCTTTATGAACGTTCATATCAAGTCCTTTATAATTTTTATCTAAGTCCATATATTCTGTAGGACCGAGAAAAGCATGGTACATAGCCGTATAAAAATTAACTAGATCTTCTTTTTGAATCGTTTCAACTTGAATTTTATTCAATTCTTTGTTCCAAACTTCTTGGCTTTGCTTTTTTACTTTTTCAAAATCCCAGCCTGGAACTTCTTTTTTCATATTTTCTAATGCGCCTGCAGAACTCACAGGAGACAAAGCCATTTTTATTTTTATTTTTTCTCCTTCATTCGTATCAAAATCAAAAAACAATTTTAGATTTTGTCCTGCCATTTCTGGAAAGTTTTTCGTTTGGTCGAATCTTCCCCAAAAACCTCTATAAACACTCTTTTCTTGAGCCGCTTGTCCGTAACTTTTAATTGGTTTATTGAAAGACATCGCAAAATAAACGGTTCTGGTTCTTGCCCATCCGTTTGTTTGGCGATATCCAGTTATCAAAGTATCGTTTTCTACACGAACAAATGTCCAAACATTCTTTTTATCGTAATTGTAAATTCCTGAAGTTAAGTCTAAAATTATATGCGCTTGATCCGATTTTGGAAAAGTATATTGATGCATTCCTACGCGTGTGGTTGCCGTCAATTCTGCTTTAATCTTATGATCTTCCAAAAAAACGCTGTAATAAGCTGGTTCTGCTTTTTCTGTCGAATGCGAAAATGCCGATCTATAACCTGACAAAGGTTTTGATGCGACACCTGGATTCAATTGCAATTTTCCGGTTGTGGGCATAATTAAGAAATCGCCTAAATCTGAGTGTCCCGTTCCGCTGAAATGAGTATGACTGAATCCTACAATCGTTTTGTCTTCGTATTGATAACCGGCACAGTATTTATAAACTTCTCCGTTATATTTTCCGTTTAGACTGTAAGCAATAGTATCGGTTTCTGGACTTAATTGTACGCTTCCAAAAGGAACTGTTGCACCTGGATAGGTGTGTCCCATTTTGGCTGTTCCAATCATTGGATCGACGTATTGGATAAGATTTCGGTTTCCTTCCACTTTTTTTTGTCCATTCATTGTAGTGGAAAAAAGCATTAAAACCGATATACTAAAAAGCAAATTGCTAAATTTTGTCTTAGTCATTTTATAGTTTTTCGTTGAAATATATTCTGTTATTTTAATGCAGAAAAATACAACAAAATCTATTTTAAAAAAACATAATGGAGAATTGATATTTTAAATTCCAAAACTTTGCATAAATACTTGAAACATGAAACTTGAAACAAAATAAACCAAAAGCCTACTCGTTCATTTCATCGTAACGTTCTGGAACCTGCGGGTCGTAAAGCGGACATTTGAATTCTTCCATAACATCAACTAATTTGTTCATGGTTTTTCCTTCTGTTCCGTAGCAGTCAATTTTTACGCTTTGAGGTGTGGTAATAACTTGGAATGCGCCTTTTCCTTTTGGATTTTTCCAGCTGTTTTCATCCACTCTTTCCCATTCCGAAAAGACCGAATTAATTCTGTTCACGATTACTTCTACTTGAAGCGCAGCCAGACCTTCAACTTCTTGTTTTTCTACAAGAGCTTCATAAACTTCCTGATTGTTCAGGTAAATTTCATCTAGATATCTCCAAAAAAGTAATTCGTACATACTCTGTGTGTATTTTTTAAACCATATAAGTTATATAAGAAAATATAAATTCTTTCTAAATGAAAATAAAAGACAGCCAAATCAAAATAGGGCTTCTCCCGAAGCTTCGGGACGCTCAGTCTGACAAAATCTGATCTGTCAAATTAAAATGAACTTATATAACTTATATGGTTTAAATATTTTTTAATAATTAAATGTCCCGTATTCGCTTGTAATAGTCAGTTTTTTAGCATCTGAAGCTTCTACTCTACCTACAATTTGCGCATCAACATTGAATGATTTTGAAATTTCGATAATATCTTGTGCGATACTTTCTGGAACATAAAGCTCCATTCTGTGACCGCAATTGAAAACTTGATACATTTCTTTCCAATCTGTTTTTGATTGTTCTTGAATTAATTTGAACAATGGCGGTACTGGAAATAAATTGTCTTTTATAACGTGTAAATCTTTTACGAAATGCAAAATCTTAGTTTGCGCTCCACCACTGCAGTGCACCATTCCGTGAATATCTTCTGGAGTATATTTATCTAAAATTTTCTTGATAATTGGCGCGTAAGTTCTTGTTGGAGAAAGCACTAATTGTCCAGCATTGATTGGGCTATTTTCAACTTCATCAGTCAAATTTACTTGTCCTGAATAGATTAATTCTTCTGGAACTGCTGCATCGTAGCTTTCTGGGTATTTTTTAGCCAAATATTTTCCGAAAACATCGTGACGAGCAGAAGTTAATCCGTTACTTCCCATTCCGCCGTTATAGCTTTTCTCATAAGTTGCTTGTCCGAACGAAGCCAAACCAACAATTACGTCTCCAGCTTTGATGTTTGCATTATCTACAACATCGCTACGTTTCATACGTGCAGTTACTGTAGAATCTACAATGATTGTACGGACTACATCTCCAACATCGGCAGTTTCCCCTCCTGTTGAATGAATGGTAACTCCAAAAGATTTTAATTCGTTGATTAATTCTTCTGTTCCATTGATAATGGCAGAAATTACTTCAGCTGGAATCAAGTTTTTATTTCTTCCAATTGTTGAAGAAAGCAAAATATTGTCTGTTGCACCCACACACAATAAATCGTCAATATTCATGATTAACGCATCTTGAGCGATTCCTTTCCAAACCGAAAGATCTCCAGTTTCTTTCCAATACATATACGCCAAAGACGACTTTGTACCCGCTCCGTCAGCATGCATAATAAGGCAGTGATCATTGTCTTGAGTTAAATAATCAGGAACGATTTTGCAGAAGGCCTGCGGAAATAAACCTTTGTCAATATTTTTTATAGCGTTATGTACGTCTTCTTTGGATGCCGAAACACCTCTTTGTGCATATCTTTTGCTAGAATCTGAACTCATGAAAATTAGTTTGTGTTGATGTGCTGCAAAGATAATCCCTTTTTTTAATTCTTTGCCTTATTCGATTATTTGATTGCTAAAAAAATCGGCAGAAGTATATATTCTGCCGATCTCCTGAAATAAAATTGGTTATGAAGCTTTGGCTTACTACTTTTATTTCCAATCAGGCATTGTGGTACCTGAGAACAATAATGTTCTAATATTTTCATTGGTATTTTTCACTAATGCTTTATAAATCTTTTTTTCTGATATACCATCATTAGAAGTATTTACAAAAATTACTTCCGCTTCATTTGGAGAATATCGCACATCTAAATCATTTGTTCCTACAGTTTTATCGAGTAAAATTTGTGCTGAAGTTCCTGTAGCGAAACTATATTCAAAGATTCTTGAATCCAACTGACGATAGTTTGCACTTTCGTACCCTGTAATATCCCAGGAATAAACTAATTTTTGCCCTGTGACCGAAAAATTCAACCCGCTAAAAGCGCCCGCTTGACCCGAAATGACATTTGCAATTATAGTCCCCGACATATTGATAACATAAATTTCAACATTATAACCATTTGCATCATTTACTTTAATTACAATTTTTGATTCGTCAGCACTCCAATCACATTCTGAAATAAACTTGCCGTTTGGCGTTTGAAATACTTTTGACAAACCACTTCCATCATTATTAATTTTATAGAGCTTATCAAAATTTGGATAAATTAAGGCACTTCCTGAAGTATTCCATGAATATCCTACATAATCTGAATTAAATCCAGCGACAGAAACCGAATTAGTGATTTTTTTAACGCCAGTACCATCAAAATTCATCATGTAAATATCATTTTTAGAACCATTTGTTGCTATAAAAGCAATCCTTTTAACTTGATTATTTCGTCTAGGACGCCACGAATTTTTATCGGAACTTGTTAATTGATACTGTTTTCCTGCATCATCTGCCGTAAAAATCACATTATTACCGTTAACTTCTTTGACAAACAAATATCTTGATGTTGGGAAAGTTACTGTTGAAAATGCACTAATGGCACTTAAAATAGGAGTATTGACTCCGTCATTAACTTCAACCTGCCAATAATATTTTGCGCCATAAATAAGATTTGTAAGCGAAAGCTTTTTTTCCTTTATGGCTTCAAATGTTTTTACTTCAGAATTACTATCATTTCTAAGGGTAACCTTAAAAGTCAGCTCATCGTCATCCGGATCTGTTACCGTCCAAGTTAAATCTAACGAAACAGGCTGATTTGTACTATTATCTGTTGGACTAACCAACACAGGGACTGTTGGAGGTTTATTATCTGTTGTTACTTTTTTGAGTTCAAAGACTACTTCAGAAGTTCCATTAGCATTAACCGTCACGGCTTCAAATTTAGAAACGTATCCTTCTTTTTGAGCTTGAAAAGAGTATTCCCCAACTTTTATATTAGAAATTATAAATTTTCCTTCGGCATCTGTAAACACGGTACTTGTCGTAGGACTTGAAAGTATCTTCACATTTTCCATGGGCTCAAAAGTATCTGCAAAAACAACTTTTCCTGTAACAGTGCCATACTCTGCTTGTTCTCCTATTTTCTCTTCGCTGCATGAAACTAAAAATAATAAAAAAAGCACACTGTAAATTTTATCTAAACACCTCATTATCAATTCTATTTTAATTTTAAACTTCAATCTATAAATTTCAGATCATGAACATTATTTTTTCTTTTTTGCAAAATAATACGTCAGTCCTAATCCGAATTTATAATAATAATCGTCCCGAGTTCCTGCAACGATATAATCAATGTTATCACTGAAATTGATATTTTGTTCAGCAAAGAGTTTTATCCCTATTCGATCTGAAGCCATGTATTCAAGACCTCCGCCGTATTGTATTTTGCTGTGTGTATTTTCAAATTTACTGTTCATTCCGTACCCCCCACCTAGATATAAGTAAGGTGTAAGGCGGTCTTTAGGAAGTATGACCCATTCCATATTAAGGTCGTATGTAATATAGCCAACATCTAATAAATTTTTGTTAGCAAGATTTACCACGTTTGTAGAAGCACTTACATTAAAACTTGGAGAAATAAAGAATTTTAAAGCGCCGCGACCGAAAGGTCTAAGTTGCGGATCTTTATAATCTCCATCCATCAAAGTAGTTCCGCCTGAAAGTTCTATCGCAAATTTACTCCTTCTGTTTTCCAAAACTCTATCATAAAGTCCTGTTACATCGGCGGTTTTATTCTCTTCTGCATAAGCTTTTAGCAAATTATCGACTTGCCATTTTGGTGCATCAGCTTCCCATACATTATCTTTTATACCTTCTAAAACTAAAGATTCTACTGCTTTTTCTATCGCTTCTGTAACAGCCATATGCACAGGTTCGTTAGTTGTATATCCCGTTTCTACTTCGAGAAGTCTTTTAAAATTTACATATCTAAAAAGGCTTTCATCAATTGCCTGTGACAAAATGGTTTTTGAAATATAAACTGATTTTAAAATTTTTCCATTTGAGGTAGAAATCATTCTCAAATAAATTGTAACGCGATCCTGACGGTATTTTACAGAGGCGCCCGCTCCAAAATATCTTGCTCCAAATCCGCCTGTAATAATATTAGAATCGTAAGAAACAATTCCGCCTTCCAATAAAACTCCCGCATACAATAATGGGCTCAATTGCGGCTCATTTGGATTTGCATTTTTTATGTATTCCTGACGGGTAGAACGAATAAGATTTCGTTCCTGCAAGAGATTTCCAATGTTTTCACGTTCAATTGGAATAAACCATTTCGAATCTTCCAAAGCTTTAATCAAGATAGAAGTTGCGCCTTGGGTAACAGCTGTACTAAAACTGCTTCCGTTTTCTTGAGGTTTATATTGTCCGGTCTGATCTCTAAATTTATAGACACCAACCACAACTTGCTCTTTAGGTTTTGGCAAATCTTTTAATAAAGAAGTCGCAGGTGTCCCTTCTCCCAAAACAGCCTTTTGCACTCCAGTGGGTTGATTATAATAAGCGCCGCAACCAGTAAAAAGAAACACAAATACAATTAATAGGTAGTGATGTAATCTCATATTATTGATTTGGGATGATAACTTGGGTTTGCTCTCCTGTATTTGTATCTAAGATATTAAGTGTAAGTCCTTCTGTAGAAGGAAAGACATCAACCGAATACGTTCCAAAAGTATAAGAGCCTTCTTTAATACCATCGGTTCCAAACTGCTGTCGATAAAGAGAACCTGAAATCTGACTTAATAATTGCGCATTTAAATTGGCTTTAAACTTTTCTAAATCGGTTTGTTCTTTTGTTGTTGCAGCTGTTTTATCTTTCTGTTTGTTTTGCGATTCGGCACTACTTAATAGCCATTGGTAATTAAAAGTATCTCCACCAAATGCAGGATTTACAGGTTTATAAACTAAAGCCTGAGCATTAGTACAGACAGAAAAAAACAGACACACGATTATGGTTAGTATGGGTTTCATATCTTTAATAATAAATTAATACTGAGTGAAATATTTGCGTTCTTTTTCTTTTTCTTTTAAATATGTAAAGGTGGCATCTACAGCTTCTTGTGCGACTGCATCTAAAAATTCATCATCCGGTCGAACCAAAAATTCATAAACAACTTCATTTTCAATAGTTATTGTAATTGCTGTATTTCTAGCAAAACTATATTCTTCACCTATGGTTACTATCTTCTTAGAATTTATTTCAATCTCATTATATCTATAATAATATCTATCATAAAAATCCTTACCCATTTTCGTTTTAGTATCATCAGTAATGATGCCTCGTAATTCGAATCCTTCATCTTGAAGCAGTATTACGGGCCCATCTTTTTTTTTTCTTCACCTAAAACTACTCGGTCTTTTGCTATTATTTGTTTGTCTTCATCATAAAACAACAACATAATAATCACCTCGTCTGTCTCAATTAGGTTTATTTGAGATGTAGATAATTTTTGTTTTTCGTTTGGTTGTAAGGTAAATATACCAACCTGTTCATTCTTAGACTGATTATTATTACTATCATTATTTTTAATCACAGATAATCTATAGGCAGCACTTCTAATCACATCGGTCATGTTTTCGGCAGTACCAGTAATTTTTACGTTGCCTTCTACTTTTTCGATTTCTATTTTTGCTTTTATTTTATCCTGAGGAACTTGCCCATAACAAATTACAGCACAGAATAAAAACAGTATAATAATAGATCTATTAAGAAAATACATATTACAACTTATTAATAAGAATTACAGAAGCTCCATTTCCTGTCTGTGTAATTTTCATGTTTTTCGACAAGGAATTGGTGCCAATATTTTGAATATTTTGATTGTCTCCTTTTTGAACAATCTCCATATTTATATCATAATTGGTTTTGTATGTAAAATCAAAAAGCCGATTATTATCTCCTTGCTGAAGAACACTTTGAACAATAGATTTTCCATTTTTATCAATCAGAACATTGTTTCCGTCTCCATTTTGCTCTACGTAAACTTTTGATTGGCTGCTTTTTAAAGTTGCATTTACTTTATTTAAATCTCCAATTTGCTGAATTTGTATTCCAGATTGCAGTTTTAAATTCAAATTATTTTGAGCCTGTTTATTTAATCCAGAAACGACAGTCATTGCTGCTTCTTTAGAATTAAAAACCGATGAACTATAGGATTTAAACTCCGAATTATCTTCTTTCCCCTGACCATAAAAAACAGGACAGCAAAGAAGTACCAGTACTATATTTAAAACTAAAACTCTCATGATTGCTTTTTTAGATATTAAAAATAAAGAGATATGAGACAGTCGTTCTAGGACTATCTCATATCTAAAAATAATTCTCTAATTAATATCCTGTTTGACTTACAGTAATACTGTTGTTATTTCCTTTAGAGAAACCAACTTGTTGATTACCTAATCCAGATAAGTTGTTCTGAGTTACAATTGAAGTGTTAGTATTACCAATTTGCAATGTGTTTTCTTGGTTATTATTTCTTCCTTGTGTAGTCAATGATCTATTGCCATTACCATACTGATAGTGTCTTGAGATATTTCTATCTGCTAAGCCAACTGATGTAGAGTTTTGAGTTTGCTCAGAAATGTTTGCTGTACCACCTTGGCTTGTGTAAGCTAAATTGTGGTTTCCAGTTTGAGTTTGAGTAGCTCTATTGCTTCCATTAGGCGAGATAGGAACTGTGGTTGGTAATTGTGCAATTTGAGCAGCAGAAAAAGGAAGTCCTGTTGGCGTTTCGTTTCCTGTTGTTCCTTGGTCTACAGTTGCTTCATTGTTGTTTCCTGTTTGGAATTGCCAAGCTTTATCTCCACCATTAAGTGCAGACCCAGGCCCTGCTATTTGATCTTGCCAGATTGTAGCTTTGTTTGAGTTCCCTTTTTGATCTTGGTATGCCTCATTGTTTTTGTTGCTTTGAGAAACCCATGAAGTGTTCAAATTACCTGTTTGTTTAACATCAGCAAGGTTTTTCTGTGCATTATACAAACCTGGTTGAAGTCCTTGAAAGACTTCAGACTTGTTTGTGTCTCCATTTTGTGCAACAGTAGATTTGTTATCAGATCCGTTCTGAGAAGCATTACCAGTATTACCATTTCCTACTTGGCCTACAGCCGAAGTGTTCTGCGCAATAGCCGCAAATCCTACAAACAGCATCGCTGAGATGCTTAAAATTACTTTTTTCATAATAAATATATTTAATTGGTTATTAATACAACTTATTATGTAGGTAATATGCAGGTTTCTAAATTTGGGTAAAATAAGAAGGGGGGACTTCATAACTTCATTCATTTGAAAACAATCTTTAAATATGTTTTCTCAACCTCGTGACCAAAATTAGAAAACTTATCCAAAAACCACTCAAGTATAAACACCTATTTTACAATAAGTTAATCTCTTTTCGACAAACTGTAAAACTATCCCGATGAACTACTCAACTTGTAAGAAATTTTTATAAGAAAAAAGTTACTTATCACAATTTACTTACATTTGAAGCACCTAGAATGGTTATATAACTGAAATTGCGTAAGTGTTTTTTTACTATTTTGAATCAAAAAAACCCGTCTTTTTGAGACGGGTTTTTATTTTATAAAGAGCAGATTATTTCGTAAACAATAATTCTCTGTATTTAGTCAATGTCCAACTTTCGTCGTCCACTAATAATTCTAATTTATCACAGTGATTACGAATTTCGTCAAAATATGGTTTTACGTTATTACAATACGCTTCCGCCATTTTTTGAGCGTCTGTCAATTGGTTTGCTTTTTTTCTTTCGTTAGTCATCGCCAATACTTTAGAATTGATTCCTTCAATATGACCTGAAATTTCTTTAATTAGAACAATTTGCTCTTTTGCTAATGATTCAAATTCTTTTGCAAAAATCTCTTTTAATCCTTTTACATTATCAATTAATGTATTTTGGTAGCGAATTGCAGTTGGAATGACATGGTTTCTTGCAATATCTCCTAAAACTCTTCCTTCGATTTGGATTTTTTTAGTGTATTCTTCCAATTCGATTTCGTAACGCGCTTCAGCTTCTACGTGATTAAAGATTCCTAATTGCTCAAATAAGTCTAAAGCTTGTTTAGAAACTTTAGCTTTAATTGCTTCTGGAGTTGTTTTGAAGTTGCTCAATCCACGCTTCGCAGCTTCTTTTTCCCAAGCTTCGCTATAACCGTCTCCCTCAAAAAGGATTTTTTTAGAGTGTTTAATGTATTCTCTTAAAACATTAAAAATAGCATCATCCTTTTTCATGTCTTTCGACTCGATCAAGTTTTCTACTTCATTTTTAAAGTCAATTAACTGTTTTGCAACAATTGCATTCAACGTTGTCATTGCATTAGAACAGTTTGAATTTGAACCCACCGCTCTAAACTCAAATTTATTTCCTGTAAAAGCAAATGGCGAAGTTCTATTTCTGTCTGTATTGTCTAGTAATACGTCTGGAATTTTACCAACAACATTTAGTTTTAGATCTGTTTTTTCTTCTGGCGAAAGTTTCCCTGTTGTAACGCTTTCTAATTCAGATAAAACTTTGGTCAATTGAGCACCAATAAATACCGACATAATTGCTGGCGGTGCTTCGTTTGCTCCTAACCTGTGGTCATTACTTGCTGTTGCGATAGAAGCTCTTAATAAAGTTTCGTTATCGTTTACCGCTTTAATTGTATTGATAAAGAAAGTCAAGAACTGTAAATTACTCATTGGCGTTTTGCTCGGACTCAATAAGTTAACTCCTGTATCTGTTGCTAAAGACCAGTTATTATGTTTTCCAGAACCGTTTACTCCTTTAAATGGTTTTTCGTGAAATAATACTTTAAAGTCATGACGCTCAGCCACTCTCTGCATTACATCCATTAATAAAGAGTTGTGATCTACCGCTAGGTTGGTCTCTTCAAAAATCGGAGCCAACTCAAACTGATTTGGTGCAACCTCGTTATGACGTGTCTTAACCGGAATACCCAATAGCATACATTCTTGCTCCAAATCTCTCATATAAGTAAGAGCGCGAGTTGGAATAGATCCGAAATAATGATCATCTAATTGCTGTCCTTTTGCAGAAGTATGTCCTAATAAGGTTCTTCCTGTCATCATTAAGTCTGGACGAGAATTTGCCAAAGCTTTGTCAATCAAGAAATATTCTTGCTCCCATCCTAAAGTAGCCGTTACTTTTTTTACGTTTTTGTCAAAATATTTACAAACCTCTGTAGCTGCTTCGTCAATTGCAGACAATGCTCTTAATAAAGGTATCTTATTGTCTAAAGCTTCACCTGTATAAGCAATAAATACTGTCGGAATACATAAAGTTGTACCATATATAAAAGCAGGAGAAGTTGGATCCCAAGCGGTGTAACCTCTTGCTTCAAATGTATTTCTGATTCCGCCGTTTGGAAAACTTGATGCATCCGGCTCTTGCTGTACCAATTGCGCACCGCCAAATTTTTCCACAGATTCGCTACCGTCATAAGAAGTTTCAAAAAAAGCATCATGTTTCTCTGCTGTTGTTCCTGTAAGTGGCTGAAACCAGTGTGTATAATGTGTAACACCTTTAGAAAGAGCCCATTCCTTCATTCCCATAGCAATATAATCGGCAAGCTTTCGGTCTATTTTTGTACCATGCTGAATAGCATCTCTTACTCCTCTAAAAGCATCCGAAGTCAAATATTGCTTCATTGCTTTTTCATTAAACACATTTGATCCGAAAAGATTAGATTTTCTGCCAATTTCTTCAAAAGGCACCGGCTTTCTGTTTGAAGCTTGTTGTAAAGCTTGGAAACGTAATGTTGACATGGTTATATATATTTTAAATTCGTAATAATTTTCATTAAAAAATGATCAGCAAATATAAACAATTAAAATACCTATTCGGAATATAAATATTAGATTTTTGAAATAGAATTTCTCAATATAAATTGCTTTTTTCAAAGAATAATGAATTCAAATCACAGAAATATAACAAAACTGTACGGTAATATTGATTAAATAAACATTTTTTCATAATTTCTTAACTCAGAAATTCAAAAAAGCACCGTAATTATTACGAATTTGTTTTTTTAAGGTTATTAAAATTGCTTTTTTTGAAATATACCCCTATCAAAATTACGCTTATCCAAAAAATTATACTTCGTAAAACAAAATAGCCCCCTAATTTTTGGGACTGAAAAAATAAATCTATATTTGACCCAACGAAAAAAAACAAAAAAATTAATTTATATTATTATGGCTAAAATTAAGTTAGAGTACATTTGGTTAGATGGATATGAACCAACTCAAAATCTTAGAAGTAAAACTAAAGTTGAAGAGCACGAAAACTTCAAAGGAACATTAGAAGAACTTGGAAATTGGTCATTTGATGGTTCATCAACAAGACAAGCTGAAGGTGGATCTTCTGACTGTTTATTAGTTCCAGTTGCAATTTATCCAGATCCAACTCGTATCAATGGATGGTTAGTAATGTGCGAAGTTATGTATGCTGACGGAACACCACACCCTTCTAACGGTAGAGCTACAATTGATGATGATAATGATGATTTTTGGTTTGGATTCGAACAAGAGTATTTCATCATGGATACTAAAACACAACTTCCACTTGGTTTCCCAGTTGGAGGATACCCTGCTCCACAAGGGATGTACTACTGTTCAGTAGGTGGAAAAAACACGCACGGTAGAAAATTAGTTGAAGAGCACGCTGACTTATGTATCGCTGCTGGAATCAACTTTGAAGGAATCAACCAAGAGGTTGCTTGCGGACAATGGGAATTCCAATTATTCGCTAAAGGAGCTAAAAAAGCTGGAGACGAAATCTGGGTTGCTCGTTACCTATTAGACCGTTTAACTGAGAAATATGGTTACTATATCGAATATCACCCAAAACCTCTAGGAGATACTGACTGGAATGGTTCTGGAATGCACGCTAACTTCTCTAACACAGTTCTTAGAACATGTGGTTCTCAAGAAACTTACGAGAAAATCTGTGAGGCTTTCCGTCCTGTTACAAAAGAGCACATCGAAGTTTATGGAGCTTACAACGATCAACGTTTAACTGGTAAACACGAAACTGCTTCTATCAACGATTTCTCTTATGGAGTTTCAGACAGAGGATGTTCTATCAGAATTCCTTTAATGACAGTTCAAAAAGGATGGAAAGGTTGGTTGGAAGACAGAAGACCAGCTTCAAACGGAGACCCTTACAAAATTGCTGCTAGAATTATCAAAACTGTTAACTCAGCGCTATAATTCAAAGCTCACATTATATGCTAAAAAGTGTCAACATTTATTTGTTGGCACTTTTTTTATATATCATCTTTCAACTTTGTCAAAGTTTAAAACTTTGACAAAGTTCTCATCTGATTTTAAGGTTTAAACCGTTATTTCGAATTTAAAAATCTCATAACTTTATAACACTTAACATTTTACAAATAACAAATATTACTTAATTTTAGTACTAAATTTAATTTTTAAGTTGAACTTCAAAACTTATCTTTGTAAATCATTTAAACAAAATCATTATGATAGTCTGGACTCTCTTTTTACTTGCTGTAGTTTTTATTCTTGCTTTAGACTTAGGTGTCTTCAACAAAACACCCCATATTATCAGCACTAAAGAAGCCAGCAAATGGACACTGGTTTGGGTTACTCTATCCTTTTTATTCTCAGGAGTAATTTATTGGCTATACACCACAGATTATATTGCAAACCCAGATAATTTAAAACCAGCAGTCGCTTCCATGAAGTTTATCACGGGTTATTTAATTGAGCTTTCACTAAGTGTCGATAACATTTTTGTTATTGCTATTATTTTTGCTTCGTTTAAAATTCCGCAAAAATACCAGCACCGCGTTTTATTCTGGGGAATTCTCGGAGCTATAGTTTTCCGTGGTTTAATGATTTTCTTTGGCGTAATGCTGATTAGTAAATTCACTTGGACGACTTACGTATTTGGTATCTTCTTAATTTTTACTGCTATAAAAATGCTCTTTTCTGGCGAAGACGAAGATTTCCACCCGAAAGACTCTTTTATTTATAAGACATTAGGAAAAGTAATGCCGATTACTTCAGAAACTGATGGCGAAAAATTCTTTATCGCCACCAAAACGGCTAAAAAAGCGGCAACACCTTTATTTGTTGCTTTAATTGTAATTGAAGTTATGGACGTACTTTTTGCGGTAGACAGCGTTCCTGCAATTTTGGCTATTACAAAAGATCCGTTTCTAGTATTTAGCTCTAATATTTTTGCCATTTTAGGATTACGTTCTATGTATTTCTTCTTAGCTAATATGCTGGCAAAATTCAGTTATCTAGAATATAGCTTAGTCGCTATTTTAGCATTTGTTGGATTAAAAATGCTATTGCACGATTATATCGAAGTTCCAGAATGGGCTTCTTTGGGCTTTATCGCGTTATCCCTTTTAGTCGGAGTTCTAGTTTCTCTTAAATTTGGAAAGGAGAAAATACTAACCGATTCTCATTTAAATGAAGAATAATATTAAAAAACTGTATTGCATAAAAAAAAAAAGGAAATCATATGATTTCCTTTTTTTATCATTGTGTATTAATGATATTAAAACTTAATTTTCTGTACTTGACTTTCACTTAGATTAGCAGCTTTCATTACCTCTAGATAATTAGTCTTATTAACAGATTTAGCAAAATCAGCAGGAACTACTACAATTCTAAAAATCTGATTCAATCGATAAGGATCAAGTTCTGGATCCGTTAAACCTCCTCCATTTAAATAAATGTCGACAAATGAATCACTAAATGTAAAATCGAAAGAAAAATCTCTTGTACCATCATCGAAATAATGAGTTTCAGGCAAAAATTCCCAAACATCTCTACCACTGTCAACACCTGCAAATCTATAAACTAAAACTACATCCGAATCCAAAATACGTTGAGGAAAAACAAACCTAACTCTAAAGTTGTTAGCTGTAGTAAAATTATAATAATTTGGCGGAACATTTTCATAGACAGTTCCTACTCCATCATATCCTGGAGGCCCCGGAGGCCCTTCTGGCCCTTCACAGCTAGAAAATGCAATTAAACCGATAACTGCAAATAAGGTAAGTATCTTTTTCATAATTATATTTTTTAAGGATTATACTATAAAGGTATTCCAAAAATTAAACCAAAAAAAAGAAAAACATCATTTTTCCCTTATTTTTTTTAATCGTATGTGTATTAGCTAAAGTATTCTACTTGTAAAACACATATCCTTAAGAGATAAACAAAAAAATAATTTTCAAAAAAAAGCACCCGCTTTTAACGGATGCTTTAAATAAGAGTTATAAATTAATTTAATTACCATCAGAAATGATTTTTTTAGTGCTACTTCCTCTATTAGTCGTAACTTGTAGAATGTAAACTTGGAATTTACCTACGTAGAAATTAATATCAAAGTTATATTCTTTTCCTAAGTAAGAATCTGTATCTGTTTTTGAAGACAACAATTTTCCAGAAACATCAAACAATTCTATTTTAACATCGGTCGCATAATCAAAGTTATAACGAATGGTAATGTAATTTTTGAATGGAACAGGATAAGCATCAAAACCAGGTTTTTTACTTTCTTTTCCTGTACTTTCTACTACAACTGTTTCTTGGGTTGTAGAAGTTTGAGTAACTATTGATTGTTGAGTAGTTCCACAAGCAAGAGGCTGAATGTTGTATCCTATTGCAATTCTACATTCATCAAATGCATTGTTTATCAAATCTACCAAACTTGCAATGTCAGAAAGAGAAAGTCCATAACTGTTTCCGCCTCCTAATGCTTGATTAGCCAAGTTAAACAAATCACCTACCGTTTTATCTCCTGCCAGTTTACTAACTACATTGTTCGGAATAGTGTAATATTTGTATTCATTACTTACTGTTCCATCAGGATTACAAGAACGCAATTTTGGAGTTTTAGATCCGCAACCACCTTCAGGCTGAGCAACTGATAATATACCTGCCTGCAATTTGAATTTACTTAACTCACCATCAATACCTAAATTAAGTCCCAAAGTAATGGTTTGAGCCAATAATGTATTATCGATTGCTCCTTTTTTAAGATATGACGCTGGTAATGCGCTAATATGAGGATTACCATTTGCTAAAACTTTACTTGGTCCGCCTCCTGGTAAAACTGCTATAACAGCATTAATGTCAGTTTGATTATTAGATACTAAAACAGATTTTCCAACTAAACCAATTGTCATTGTTCCTCCTGGATAACTACTTAATGCTTTCGCAATAAGCTGTACAGTATTGTAAGATTGTCCTCCTACACATGCTGTACCACCAAGATTTCCATAAGCACCTTGAGTATACGTACAAATTGGAGTTGTACATGGAGTGATCAAAAATGTTGATACTTTTTTAATCGTTTCACAATTGTTCGAAACAACATATTCAATAACCAATGATGTTCCTACCTGAGGTTTCACAAATTGAGATAAATCTGTAGCCTGAATATTACCAGCACATCCTCCGGTAAATTTGAATCCGGCAATCCATGTAGCAAATGCAGTATCAGGATTTTCGCCACAAACAACTGTTTTGTTTGGAGGACTTAAGACGTTAAGCAAATTAATTTTAGCGATAGTGAAGTCTCTGCTGATGGTTTCCTCGTAGCATTTGTCGGTAACTTTATAGGTAACGGTCACGGTTCCGCCGTCGCATAGTTTCGGCGCCATCGGACTGCCTTGGATTTCGCCTTTCGCATCGCATCCTCCGCTCACTTTAAAGCCCGCTTTGAAGGTTTCAAATGCCGCATCCAATGCTGCCTGGTCGGCATAAGTACAAGCGAAAGCGTTAACTGCCAAAGGAGCTTCAGCGCTTATCGCTGATGGAGCTGTAATGGTGAAGTCTCTGCTGATGGTTTCCTCGTAGCATTTGTCGGTAACTTTATACGTCACCGTCACAGTTCCGCCGTCGCATAGTTTAGGAGCCGTCGGACTGCCTTGGATCTCGCCTTTCGCGTCGCATCCTCCGCTCACTTTAAAGTCCGCTTTGAAGGTTTCAAATGCGGCATCCAATGCCGCCTGATCCGCATAAGCGCAGGCTGAAGCGTTCACTGCTGTAGGGGCTTCTGGGTTTACCGCTGCAGGAGCCGTAATGGTGAAGTCTCTGCTGATGGTCTGCTCATAGCATTTGTCGGTAACTTTATACATCACCGTCACCGTTCCGCCGTCGCAAAGTTTCGGAGCTGTCGGACTGCCTTGGATTTCGCCTTTCGCATCGCATCCTCCGCTCACTTTAAAGCCCGCTTTGAAGGTTTCAAACGCAGCATCCAATGCAGCCTGATCCGCATAAGCGCAGGCTGAAGCATTAACCGCTGTCGGAGCTTCTGGGTTTACCGCTGCAGGAGCCGTAATGGTGAAGTCTCTGCTGATGGTCTGCTCATAGCATTTGTCGGTAACTTTATACATCACCGTCACCGTTCCGCCGTCGCAAAGTTTCGGAGCTGTCGGACTGCCTTGGATTTCGCCTTTCGCATCGCATCCTCCGCTCACTTTAAAGTCCGCTTTGAAGGTTTCAAATGCCGCATCCAATGCAGCCTGATCCGCATAAGCGCAGGCTAAAGCGTTAACCGCTGCAGGGGCTTCTGGGTTTACCGCTGATGGAGCCGTAATGGTGAAGTCTCTGCTGATGGTCTGCTCATAGCATTTGTCGGTAACTTTATACATCACCGTCACAGTTCCGCCGTCGCAAAGTTTAGGAGCCGTCGGACTGCCTTGAATCTCGCCTTTCGCGTCGCATCCTCCGCTCACTTTAAAGTCCGCTTTGAAAGCTGCGAAAGCAGCATCCAATGCGCTCTGATCCGCATAAGCGCAGGCTGAAGCGTTAACCGCTGTCGGAGCTTCAGCGCTTACGGCCGCAGGAGCTGTAATGGTGAAGTCTCTGCTGATGGTCTGCTCATAGCATTTGTCTGTCACTTTATAAGACACCGTCACGGTTCCGCCGTCGCAAAGTTTAGGGGCAGTCGGATTTCCTTGGATCTCGCCTTTCGCGTCGCATCCTCCGCTCACTTTAAAGTCCGCTTTGAAAGCTGCGAAAGCAGCATCCAACGCCGCCTGATCCGCATAAGCGCAGGCTAAAGCGTTAACCGCTGCAGGGGCTTCTGGGTTTACCGCTGATGGAGCGGTAATGGTGAAATCTCGGCTGATGGTCTGCTCATAGCATTTGTCTGTCACTTTATAAGACACCGTCACGGTTCCGCCGTCGCAAAGTTTAGGGGCAGTCGGATTTCCTTGAATCTCGCCTTTCGCGTCGCATCCTCCGCTCACTTTAAAGTCCGCTTTGAAAGCTGCGAAAGCAGCATCCAACGCCGCCTGATCCGCATAAGCGCAGGCTGAAGCGTTAACCGCTGTAGGGGCTTCTGGGTTTACCGCTGATGGAGCGGTAATGGTGAAATCTCGGCTGATGGTCTGCTCGTAGCATTTGTCGGTCACTTTATACGTAACGGTCACGGTTCCGCCGTCGCATAGTTTCGGCGCCATCGGACTGCCTTGGATCTCGCCTTTCGCATCGCATCCTCCGCTCACTTTAAAGCCTGCTTTGAAGGTTTCAAATGCCGCATCCAATGCAGCCTGATCCGCATAAGCGCAGGCTGAGGCATTCACCGCTGTAGGGCCTTCAGGAACTACTGCTGATGGAGCAGTGATGGTGAAGTCTCGGCTGATGGTCTGCTCATAGCATTTGTCGGTAACTTTATAAGACACCGTAACCGTTCCGCCGTCGCAAAGTTTAGGGGCAGTCGGATTTCCTTGGATCTCGCCTTTAGCGTCGCATCCTCCGCTCACTTTAAAGCCTGCTTTGAAAGTTTCAAACGCAGCATCCAACGCCGCCTGATCCGCATAAGCGCAGGCTGAAGCGTTAACCGCTGCAGGGGCTTCTGGGTTTACCGCTGATGGAGCCGTAATGGTGAAGTCTCTGCTGATGGTCTGCTCATAGCATTTGTCGCTAATTTTATAGGTAACGGTCACGGTTCCGCCGTCGCAAAGTTTAGGGGCAGTCGGATTTCCTTGGATTTCGCCTTTCGCATCGCAGCCTCCGCTCACTTTAAAGTCCGCTTTGAAGGTTTCAAACGCAGCATCCAACGCCGCCTGATCCGCATAAGCGCAGGCTGAAGCGTTAACCGCTGCAGGGGCTTCTGGGTTTACCGCTGATGGAGCCGTAATGGTGAAGTCTCTGCTGATGGTCTGCTCATAGCATTTGTCGCTAATTTTATAGGTAACGGTCACGGTTCCGCCGTCGCAAAGTTTAGGGGCAGTCGGATTTCCTTGGATTTCGCCTTTCGCATCGCAGCCTCCGCTCACTTTAAAGTCCGCTTTGAAGGTTTCAAACGCAGCATCCAACGCCGCCTGATCCGCATAAGCGCAGGCTGAAGCGTTAACCGCTGCAGGGGCTTCTGGGTTTACCGCTGATGGAGCCGTAATGGTGAAGTCTCTGCTGATGGTCTGCTCATAGCATTTGTCGCTAATTTTATAGGTAACGGTCACGGTTCCGCCGTCGCAAAGTTTAGGGGCAGTCGGATTTCCTTGGATTTCGCCTTTCGCATCGCAGCCTCCGCTCACTTTAAAGTCCGCTTTGAAGGTTTCAAATGCCGCATCCAATGCAGCCTGATCCGCATAAGCGCAGGCTGAAGCGTTAACCGCTGCAGGGGCTTCTGGGTTTACCGCTGATGGAGCCGTAATGGTGAAGTCTCTGCTGATGGTCTGCTCGTAGCATTTGTCTGTCACTTTATACGTAACGGTCACGGTTCCGCCGTCGCATAGTTTCGGAGCTGTCGGACTGCCTTGGATTTCTCCTTTCGCATCGCAGCCGCCGCTCACTTTAAAGCCCGCTTTGAAGGTTTCAAATGCCGCATCCAACGCCGCCTGATCCGCATAAGCGCAGGCTGAAGCGTTCACTGAGACAGGACCTTCTGGGTTTACTGCTGATGGGACAGTGATGGTGAAAGCTGCAGAACATGATTTTTGCAATCCACAAGAATCAGTAACATTGTAATTTACGGTTACAGTGCCTCCGCATAAAGCTGGAGAAGTCAAGTTCTCTAATCCTGTAATCGTTAAAGTTCCGTTACCTCCTGAAGCTGTAAAGCCTTGTTTAAAGGTATCAAAAGCGGCATTAACTGCGGCCTGATCGGCATAAAAACAAGAACTTTTGATATTATCTTCAGGACAAGTTATATTAATAGGTGTTGGCGGAGTATTTGTTACAACTACTGTATCTGCTTTTTGGCATCCGTTTGCTGGGTTAGTAACTGTTAATGTGTATGTTCCTGCTTTATCAATTGTTGGTGTGAGAGTTGTACCGTCCGAAACAATGTTTCCATCCAATGTACTCCATAAATAAGTAGCATTTGGTGTACTTGACGAACCCGACAATTTTATCGACGTTATCAAACAGGTTAAGGCTTTATCTTCTCCTGCGTTAACATTTGGTGCGGCATTATCTTCAAGAACTGTAACCGTTTTTTTAGCAAAACAGCCTTCTAAATTTGTATAAGCATATACCGTATAAACTCCCTTAACAGAAACAACCGGAGCATTTCCAGAAATAAAAGGCCCATCAGCTACACCATCGGGTGAAGGGCCGTACCATTTTATCGTAGCATTTGCCGGAGTTGGTGTTGCCGTTAAAGTAGCTGTTGTAGTAGTACAAGTCAATGGATTACTAACATTACCTACTACGGCTACATCCGTAATATTTCCGAATAAATAAGGTCCTGAAAAATCTTTTAATTCTGCAGTAAATGAAGATGACGATCTTGTTTTTACTATCAGACTGCCTAATAAATTTGAACAAGGCTTCTGGTTAACATTTCGGCTATCCAGTCCTAACGCTGTCAAATTAATTCCAAACTCTGAAAATTGCAAAGCTTTATAATTATCTTGAAAAGAAGCTTGCGAACCTTCTAAAGTTCCCCAAGGTGGACCTAGTGTAGCTGAACTTACATTAACAACTGCAAAAACATCTGTATTTATACCTCCTCCTTTTGCATTTATTTCAGCATATCCGTAAGGAGGTGCACCATTACCTTGGTCAAAAACACCAGTAAGATTAAACGGTCTGTTAGGTCTTGAGTTAAAATTAGCGATATCAGCACTAGACATCCAAACCCTTACACTACCAAGCGGTTTTGTACCACCATTTTCAAAATCGATCGCAACAAGTACGTCTCCTGGCACAAGTATTTTTCCGGTAGCATCAAAAGTCCATGCTGTATGCCCTGCTTGAGCACCTGTACCCACTAATGCACTACCGCTGAAGGTAACTTCTGTTCTAAAAAATTCAAAATCAAAATGTGAATTCCCATCAGAAGAAATTTTAGATGCTCCTCCATATCCCCATAAAATCCCATCGGGATTAATTGCTAATGCGGCCGGAGATAAGTCTCTTCTTAAATAGCCATATACATCAACAATGTCATCCTTTTGTGGAGTACTACCTGCTCCTAAAGACCAAGTAGCGGGGTTATCACCATTCTTGTTAGAATTTCCAGCAAAGGTATTAGAATCGTTATTACTTTGCGTTGAATTTCCATCACGCCCGTAAACAGCATCAATCCACAAAAAATTACCAACCATGGTATTTTTAGGCTTCGACATTCTTTTTTCGAATGTAAAATTATTATTAGCCTGGATTGATGTTTTTAGTGCCGCCGAATTAGTTTGATCGATAACATTTTGACCTGTTCCATTAGCAAAAGTCGAGTTAAAAAACCAATCATCATAAATACCTGAAACCGTTGGCGGTACCAAAAATTGCTCTTTGTTTGCATAAACGTCAGCGTCAATACCAAAATTAGCTTTTACAGCTGCTCCAGATATAGCCTGCGAATACAAATATGGGTGAAAAGCAAATAGCATAAAAAACACCATCAAATAAAATGGATATCTTTTATGCACAATAGTTTTCATCAAATAAAAATTTGGGAAAACTAAATCAATAAAGAAACAAGGAAAGATTTTACAAAATTGTATAATCTTCATGTGATAAAAAATAGTTTTTTTCATGATCATAGTATTTAGAATACCATCACATTAGTAAAAACCAGAAAGTTTGCAGATTTGGAAATTACATTTAAAATAATAAACCATCTTCAAAAATTATGAAGCACAAAATCTAAAACTCTTAAAAAAAGACTTGACCCTCAGAAAAAATCTGACATTAACGATCAGGGGGAAAAACATTTGTTAAAATTAGTTAATATCACAAATGCCCTCAATTAAAAAGAAGTAAAATCGATATCATTCAAAAATCATCGATGAATGGAACACCACAAATAAGAAAAATAATACACAACGATTTAGAACCAATAGAAAAACAGGTCTTAACTTTCGAAAAATAAAAAATAAAGACCTGTTTTTTATCAATTTCTTAAAAAAACGTAGTTTTTAACTAAAAACAATAAAAACACATTATCAACTAAAAATCAACATTTTAACAACTACTTTACTTTAGTTTTTAGCAGTATCTTACTAAAAAACAATGTGTGATAAGGAAGCGAATTCTCCCAATATTCCCAAGTATGCGCTCCTGGCCTTTCGGTATAATCGTGGTCAACTTTATTATATACCAACCTTCTGTGCAATTCTCTGTTGGGTTCAATTAAAAAATCATCTACACCACAATCTATAATTAATGGCAATTTATTGGCTTTTAATTTATCGGCCATTCTCAAAACAGAATGCTGCTCATACAATTCTGTATTACCGCTTTTATCACCAAAAACAGGCTGCATTAATTTCACAATTTGCGCAGAAGAATCTCTATTCAACATTGTGCTCATATCTACGGCTCCACTCATACTTCCAGCTGCGCAGAATAAATCGGGATGCTTTGCAGATAAATACAACGCACCATGTCCGCCCATCGAAAGACCTGTAATTACCCTACCGTTTTTATTAGCAATTGTTTTATATGTTTTGTCTACTTTCTGAATCACTTCCTGCGTAATAAAAGTCTCAAACTGACTTTCTTTATTTACAGGACTATCAATATAAAAACTAAACATCTCTCCTTCTGGCATTACAATTATCATATTATATTGGTCTGCCAGATTATGAACTAGTTTTTTGTTTGGAGTATTTTTAAGCCAATCGCTAAAATGTCCGTATGCACCATGCAACAGATACATTACAGGAAAAGCTGTTTTGCTTTTTGTATAAGAATTGGGTAAAACAACAGCCGCTTTATAGGTTTTTCCCATAGCCGTGCTGGCAACTTGTAAAGTGTCTACTTTTGCAGCGTATGTCATGGTGGTAAGACAAAGCAAAAATGCAGACAATAGCATTTTGATTTTTTCCATTTTCGATATTTTTTTCTGATTAGGGTTTGTAAATATACTTTTTTTCAGAATAAAATATATGAAAAATCCGACTAGTGTTTTCGGTAAAAAAGATAGCCACTAATTCACGAATTTTTTAAAATATTCGTGAATTAGTGGCTAAAGAAAACTCAGCTTAAAAACTTAGCTAATTATAATCTTATGTTCATGGCGGTATTGCGAAGCGCTTTTACCTGTATATTGTTTAAACGATTTACTAAAGTGGCTGAAGTTATTAAATCCGCTTTCGTAACAAACTTCATTAATGCTCATTGGCTGTTCTGCCAAAAGTTTAGAAGCGTGTACCAAACGATATTCATTTACAAACTCAGTAAATGTTTTGTTTGAAATCTTTTTGAAATAACGACAAAACGAAGGCGTAGTCATGCTTACCAAACTTGAAACCTCATCTATAGAGATTGATTCCTGAAAATGATCTTTTACAAAGTTGAAAACCACATTCATACGGTCGTTATCTTGAGTTTGAAGTTCCATCGAGAATCCGTCTGCATTTAGAATGGTATACTCTTCAGCTGACTCCAATTCATCCAGAACACTCAAAAGCGTAATCAATCTTTGAAATGGCGGTTCATTTTCCATCATTTCAATTTTCTTTCCGATACGTTTTTTCGTTTCACCGCCAAAAGCAATTCCACCTTTAGCTTGTTTCAAAATATTCTGCACCTTTTTCATTTCAGGGGCAACAAAAAAATCGCTTCCTAAAAATTCAGGTTTTATATGAATTACAGTTTCAGTTGTATTCCCTGTCTGCTCATTTGTAAAACCGCAATGCGGCAAATTAGCTCCTATTAAAAGTAAACTACCATTGGTATAATAAGAAACATGGCTTCCTATTTGTCTTTTTCCAGCCCCACCATTTATATAAACCAACTCAATTTCTGGATGATAATGCCATAAATGAGCTTTGCTATTGGTCTTTTCGGCGTGTTTAGTGTAGGTAAAAGAACTTCCGTATGAGTTAGTTATCACTTCAAGAGCTGGGGCAATAGTCTTCATGATAATTTCTTTAAAAAATAATAGCAAATTTAACAAAAACGCCTAAAATAATTTAAATTTTAACCTATAACGGTTTCGTAAATGCGAATTTTACATTAAAATAACGTTCTTAATACTGAAAATTTCACATCTAAATTGGCTTTTTTTTAGGGTCTTATTTTTTTTTCCGACTTTTTTTTTATTTATCCCATTTAAAACTGCATTTTATACCAATATGTTAAAAATTGTAAGAAAAACGGAAATTTTATGAAGTATTTAGTTTTTGAAAAACTTTGAAGAAAAACAATCAAATTAACAAAAACACAACATTAAAGTCAAATTTTAACATATAACGGTTTCGTAAATGAGAATATAGCATATAAATTGGAAAATATAGATGTTAAAATCCCACAACTGCTGCTCTAACTTTGCATCAGAGAAATGAACGAAAAAAATTTAATACTATAGAATATGAAAAAGATTATGAAATTAAGTTTAGTATGTGCGGTACTTCTAACAGGAATGAGTACTTATGCAATTGATGGTAATGAAGCGTTAAATCTTCATGTATTGAAAGGAAATGGCAAGGTAATTGCTTTTGGAATTAATCAATTACAAAAAGCAGTTATCAGTATATATGATACAAATGGAACTTTAATCTATACTGAGAACGCTTCTGGTAAAGAAGGGATCTTAAGAACTTTCAGTTTAGAAGAGTTTCCACAAGGAAAATATATTTTAGAAGTTGCTGATAGCTTCAAAAAAGTAAAATACGATATCACAGTAAATGCAACTAGTTCTACTTTGTCTTCAAAAGGAACTACTTCATTAAACTAAGAAAATAGTAACGCTAAGTGCAATTCTTCAAGGCACTTAAAACTTTATACTCTAATACAGTATAAAAAGTGAGGTTAGATAGTTAGTAAGTTAAAAACTTTCAAAAGTTTTAAAAACAGCTCTTTGTGGTTACTGAGCTGTTTTTTTTTGCTCTATACTTTTTTACCACTAAGATTTTTTTACCGCAAAGGCACTAAGATTACGCAAAGCTCACAAAGTATTTTTTTAAACTAAGATTATACACATAAACACAAAGTTCGCAAAGCTTTATCTTTATAAGCTTTGCGAACTTTTTTATTATATAGAATTTACTCAACAAAAACTCAGTGCTCTTTGCGTAAAACCTCTGCGATCTCTGCGGTCAAATAAACGACAAAAAAAAAACTTCCAAACCAAACGTTAGACGCACTGTAGTTCGTCTCCACAATTAAAACTCCAAAGAGAAACTTAGCATCTCAGAATCTTAGCACCTTAGCATCTTAAAAAAAAAAACATTCCTACATTTTTAAAGAAATCTTTACCGTAATGTAAATTAAAAATCACCAAAAACGTTGAAAAATAATAGGTGTTTTAGCAAAAACGATAAATATAATTCAAATTTTAACCTATAACGGTTTCGTAAATGAGAATACAGCATATAAATAGGAAAATATAGTTGTGCTTTTTTACTTACAACGGAAGTAATTTAGCATCAGAGAATTAGAACTATTAATTTAAAAACTAAATACCATGAAAAAGATTGTTAGATTGAGTTTAGTAGCAGCGTTGCTTTTCACAGGAATTAGCACATATGCAATTGATGGAACAGCAGATTTCAACCTGCATGTAATTAAAGCTAATGGCAAAATGATCACTTTTGGTCTTAACCAAACGCAAAAAGCCAACTTAGCGATTTATGATAAGGATGGATCTCTAATTTATTCTGAAAGTGCTTCAGGTAAAGACGGAATTTTAAGAACTTTTAGTTTAGAAGAATTTCCAGAAGGAACGTACTTTTTAGAAGTAGAAGACAATGTAAAAAAATCAAAATACGAAATAATAGTAAGTGATGATGTTTCTGTTTTATCTCAAAAAGCAGTTTCTTCCGTTTACAAACCAGGTTTTGATAAAAATACTAGCGTGGCAACACGCTAAAAAAGTTATGCTTTCATAAAGTATAAGTGAGGTTAGATAGTTAGTAAGTTTAAAAACTTTCAAAAGTTTTAAAAACAGCTCTTTGTGGTTACTGAGCTGTTTTTTTTTGCTTTATTTTTTTGGATTATACCACAAAGATTCACTAAGTTTTTTCACAAAGATTCGCAAAGTTCATTTTTAAGCTTTGCGAATCTTTGTGTTTTATTTCTTTGTGAATCTTTGCGAAACTCCTGTTTTTTTTGTAAATAAATCCTTAACCCACTGTAAAGTTAAAATCAATTAAAATATTGAAAAATAATAACTGAATTAACAAAAACAATAAATATAATTCACGTTTTAACCTATAACGGTTTCGTAAATGAGAATATAGCATAGAAATCAGAAAATACAGTTGCACTTTTCATCGTACTATATAAGTAATTTAGCATCAGAGAATTAGAACTAATAATTTAAAAACTAAGTACCATGAAAAAGATTGCAAAATTGAGTTTAGTAGCAGCGTTGCTTTTCACAGGAATAAGCACTTACGCAATTGATGGAAATGGAGAATTTAATCTTCATGTATTAAAAGCTAATGGAAAACTGATCACTTTCGCTCTTAACAAAGTACAGAAAGCCAATTTAGCTATTTATGACAATGACGGGACTTTAATTTATTCTGAGAGCGCCTCTGGAAAAGATGGAATTTTAAGAACTTTCAGTTTAGAAGAATTTCCGGAAGGAACATATTTCTTAGAAGTAGAAGACAATGTAAAAAAAGCAAAATATGAAATTACAATAACTGATAATGCAGTTTTATCTAAAAATGCAATTTCTTATGCTTACAAAGCAGGTTTTGCCAAAAATTCAAGTGTTGCTGCCCGCTAAGGATTTAGCCGTACAGAAAAGGTTTAAATCAAGGTTAGAAAATTTTAAAATTACTTTTTGAGAAACAACTCTTTGGTTATAGAGCTGTTTTTTTTGCTCTACACTTTGCTTTTTACCGCAAAGACACAAAGATTACGCAAAGTTCGCAAAGTTTAATTTTAAGCTTTTCGAACTTTTTTTTATTCTAAAAAACTTAGCGTGCTTTGCATAAATCTTTGCGTACTTTGCGGTTAAATTTGAATAGCTTTTTTTTCCAGAGCTGCTTTTTTGTTTAAGGTTTGAAGCAAAATCATAAAACAAATAAATTTTCTGAAAATTATTCTTATTAATTCCAACTCTTTGATTTTTAAGTCTTAAAAAACATTCATTAAAACAAATCCAAAAACACAGTAATTACGTACATAGTTCAAACAAAATACAGAAATAATTACAATTCAACAACTTAAGCATTTAAAAATGCTGATTTATTGCTAAAAATTAAATTTGTATTTGTAGTTTTACGCGTTCCACATTTAGTAATAAACAATTTAAAAAAAACATGACAAAATTTACCAAAGCTGGTTTAGTTGCTGCCTTTTTTTTAGCGACTGTGTTTACCTACGCCCTAGACGGAAAAGGTGATTACATTTTAAATATCAAAACAGGAAACGGAAAAGTAGTTAGCTTTACTTTAGACACTGTAGAAAATGCATCTTTCTCTATCTACGACGAGAATCACAATTTACTTTATGCGGGAGAATCTGCAGCAGACAAATTAGAAGTTTCAAAAACAATTAGTTTAGAAAGTTTTCCTGCTGGAACTTATGTTCTTGAAGTGAAAGCGAACGACAAAGTTGCGAAACACGAAATTAAAGTTGCTGCTAAAAAAGTAAAGACAGTAAAGTTAGACCAAACTGTTAATCAGAGTCCTTCTTTCCGTCGTTAATTTTTTGCCCCCAAAGAATTAAAAGCATCCGTCGCGGCGGATGCTTTTTTATATATTCTGCTTTCTAAAACCAGAACCAATTCTAACCAATTTCCAAAAAAGATTTGTATCTGACGTCAGGATTATATTTTGAGATTCATTAAAAAAAGAAGAATGCATATAAGCATAAATATAATCCAGCAAATCAATCAATTTAAAACTTTGTCTGTATTCTGGTCTCACCTCATCGTTGTTGGCAAAACAAACATTTCCAGATTCTTGCTCTTCAAGAAATAACAAACCTAAATGACCTGAAAACTTGTTTATAATATCCTTATTTAAAACATTATTTTCTAAATTTTCTTTGCTCCGTAAAGCATCAAGAGAAAAAGTCCGTACCGCCCTAATGTTCTTTATTTTTTGAATACAAAACTCCAAATCAGCGTAGTTGGCTTGAAGGATTATGCTTTTCCCTTCCTGTAAAGCTTCAATTTTATTAAAATATTCTGATATATTCATCTTTATATTCTTTCCTATATATAAAGTTATTACATTAAATCCGATCCTAAATCTCTTTCTCCAAAAGGATATTCAAACATTTAAAACCAATTGATTTTCAGACAGTAACGAAATGATAAAAATCAAAAAAACGGACCTTAAAATCACACATATTGTTGATTTTCATATCTTTGTAATATAAAAACTGCATTAAGCCTATAATAAAAACAATATTTTGAAGTTTATAATTGCTTAATGCGATTTTTTTTGCATTTAAAAAGATTTTAAAAAAACAATTAAGAATACGATTAAATACCACAACCTAAACTAAAACCTATGCAGAAAAAATTAGCACTTTTAGTACCGTTAATCGTATTTTCTATTCGCGCAGCTGCGCAAAATGAAACCTATTATAGAACTGACAAAGTCGGCGAAAAGTACGTCTATGTCGATGTCATAAAGACTTACGAAAAGGTTGCTGCAAAGGGCTATAAATCTGTAGACTTGTTTCAAAAACTAGGAAATTCTTCTTATTCTAATTGCGAACTAGAAAAAGCAGCCGAATGGTATAGTGAACTTTTCTCTTTAACCACAGATTTAGATCCTGTATATTATTACCGCTACGCAGAATCGTTACGTTCTATTTCTCAAAATGCAAAAGCTGATGCTCTTATCGACAAACTAAAACGTAAACCAAAAACAACAATAAAAAAGAAGGTTTAATAAAACTTAAATTGATATAAAAAAAACTCCCATTTCTGAGAGTTTTTTTATCAGATCCTGTCTTTTCCATTAATCTGAGATTTTATAATCGGTAAATTTATAAGTATTGTCCTTTTTCCCCATTAATTCAATCGATTGAAAATTAATTCCTTCTTCTGTAACTTGATAGTCATAAACATCGATTACACCATCATAATTATGTAATTCATAATACTTTCCGTTTTCAACCCACCATTTTCCATTTTCAGTTGTTTGATCGACTTTTCCGCTTGGGTAAATTACAACGAATAACAAAGCACTTGTTCCGTCTTCAAAACGGCAAGAAACCCAATACTTACTCACTCCATCTTGTTGTTGCCCTATTTCAGAGCCTTTCCAGCATCCAAAAAGTTTTGAATCGTATGTTTTGTTTTCCGTTTTATTAATTGCTTTCACATCCTCCTTAATCTTGGTCTGGCTAAAACTCAAGCTTGTAATAAATAGCAATCCTAGAATAAAAATGCTTTTTTTCATTTAAAATTAATTTTTGAAGTTAGTATATAAGTTTTTGGTTTTAAAACTGATTAGCATTTCTAATAAAGCTTTTCATTTCTATTTTTCTGATTGCTAATATATACAAACAAATTTCTTTTAAATTGAGGAATGCCGTAAAATGATATTTTTTTGTTCTTACAATGGTCTTTCACTTCTATTTTAGGGCTAATGCCTTATAATTATTGTTCCCGTATTATTATATTGAAATGTCCAAGTCAAACTTCTGGAAGAAAGATTTCCTAAATACATATCAAAACGTTCTTCTGTATATTTTCTAAAATTATTCTTTGAAAGGGAACGATAAAAGTACTCTTCCAATAAATTTAATCTTTTAAAGGGATTTAAAGAAGTATCATAATCCTCAAAAGTTCTAACGGTTTTTATCCCTTCATATACTCCATTATGAAGTTCCTCAGACTCCGTTTTTATCAGATTGTTGTTCCTATCATAATAAAACTTTTCACTATAAGTTAGTACATATTTTGATGATGTTCTATATGGAAAAACAGTTACTATTTCAATCAATTTATCACCAGAGTATTTGTAAAATAGTTTTTCTGAAAATTGAGAATCTCTTAGATTTGGTTTTTCCTTCTCTTCAATACGATTTACACCATTTACAACATAAAATATCTTTGGCTGCGCAATTGGATCTTCTGAAAAATCTTGAACAGTAACTTTATTATCAACATAGGTTAGTGTCGTATACATTTGATCATTAAAATAAGCATTATAAAGAAAATCGGCAGGGAATAATCCATAACCGCCATTTTTTTTGATAAGCCTCCCGTTATTATCATATTCAAATTTGAAATTTATTTCCCACTCGCTAAGGATACTTCTTTTAGGATACGTAACATCAATATTAATTGTTGTGGTTAGTGGACTATTATCTACTTCTTGATCTTCACTATCGCAAGAGGCAAATGAAAAAACAATGATTAAAATAGCTAGTAACTGTTTCATTTTTAGTTTTTGGTTTCGGTTATTTTGTAGTAAATATAATAACGTTTGTTCATTTGCAAAAAAATTAAAGTCTTTGAATAATTTAATAAAAGACTTAAACCATCTTAAAGAATTAAACGCTTTGATTTTTTTTGAGATATGTTGGTATAATTTTTATTTGCGAAGATGAAAAGTTTAATATCAAAAAATCACGCAATCCCGATAGTTATCGAGAGCTAAGTTGTAAAGTTTTTTTTTATAATCTTATCATTTTAACGTAAGGAAACGCGAGCGATAGATAGCGAACAAGCGAAGCAAATCTTCGCGAGAAACTCTACAAAGATTGGCGACATTATATACGGAGGATGGATTAAAATCCATCCCTACAATATGATTCGTTCCTACGGAACTTTTATAGTACTCATTGAGAAATAACCACAATATTGTCATTTCGACCGAAGGGAGAAATCACACTCGGAAATCGACAATCTATATTGCCAATCTTTGTAGAATTACTAGTGTGATTTCTCCCTTCGGTCGAAATGACAAATTGGAGAGGATAAACTTTGTGTTCACGAGCGAGACCCTCTCGCTAGCTTGGGGAAAACAAGTATGAAGACTAAATTCATCGATAGAATACTGTAAAATGATAAAATTTACAAAACAAAAAAACCTCTCAAAAAATCTTGAGAGGTTCTTCTATAAATCTATAAGTACAAAAATTACATATTCCTTCTATACTGCCCACCAACCTCAAACAACGCCGAAGTAATCTGTCCTAACGAACAAACCTTTGTAGCTTCCATTAAATAATCGAATAAGTTTTCGTTTTTAATGGCGGCTTCTTGTAACTGGCTTAAATGCTCGTTTACTTTTGCTTCGTGGAAATTATGCAGGTTATCCAGCATCGTAATCTGATATTGTTTTTCTTCTTCTGTGGCACGAATTACCTCAGCTGGAATTACCGTTGGCGAACCTTTTGAACTCAAGAATGTATTTACACCCACAATTGGAAAATCTCCGTTGTGTTTTAAGGTTTCGTAATACAAACTTTCTTCTTGAATTTTAGAACGCTGGTACATCGTTTCCATTGCACCTAGAACTCCTCCCCTTTCTGTAATTCTGTCGAATTCTTGTAAAACAGCTTCTTCGACTAAATCGGTTAATTCTTCGATGATGAATGAACCTTGAATTGGGTTTTCGTTTTTCGCTAAACCTAATTCTTTATTGATAATCAGCTGAATCGCCATCGCGCGACGTACCGATTCTTCTGTTGGTGTTGTAATTGCTTCGTCGTAAGCATTGGTGTGCAATGAATTACAGTTGTCGTAAATCGCATACAAAGCTTGCAAAGTTGTTCTGATATCATTGAAATCAATTTCTTGTGCGTGTAACGAACGTCCAGAAGTCTGAATATGGTATTTCAACATTTGGGCTCTTTCGTTGGCTCCGTATTTCAGTTTCATCGCTTTTGCCCAAATCTTACGCGCCACACGACCAATAACCGAATATTCTGGATCTACTCCATTCGAGAAGAAGAACGATAAATTTGGTCCAAAATCATTGATGTTCATGCCTCGGCTCAAATAATATTCCACGTAAGTGAAACCATTTGAAAGCGTAAATGCCAATTGTGTAATTGGGTTCGCTCCCGCCTCGGCAATATGATATCCTGAAATCGAAACCGAATAGAAATTACGAACGTTTTTAGTAATAAAATATTCCTGAACGTCTCCCATTAATCGCAGTGCAAATTCAGTTGAGAAAATACAGGTATTCTGTGCCTGATCTTCTTTTAAAATATCAGCCTGAACCGTTCCACGAACTTGAGCTAACGTTTTTACTTTTATTTCGTTATAAATATCCAAAGGTAGAACCTGATCTCCCGTAACGCCCAAAAGCATTAATCCCAAACCATTGTTTCCTGCTGGAAGTTCGCCCTGGTATTTCGGTCTTTCGATTCCTTTTTCTTTATATAATTTGACTATTTTAGCCTCAACTTCTTTTTCTAAACCATTTTCTTTAATGTAAATCTCACATTGCTGATCGATTGCGGCATTCATAAAGAAACCTAAAAGCATTGGTGCAGGTCCGTTGATGGTCATACTCACTGAAGTCAAAGCATGAACCAAATCGAAACCTGAATATAGTTTTTTAGCATCGTCTAAACAGCAGATTGAAACTCCTGCATTTCCAATTTTTCCGTAAATATCCGGACGCAAATCTGGATCGTTTCCGTACAAAGTTACACTGTCAAAAGCTGTAGAAAGACGTTTTGCAGGCATTCCCGCACTTACATAGTGAAAACGTTTGTTGGTTCTTTCTGGTCCGCCCTCGCCCGCAAACATTCTCGACGGATCTTCGCCTTCACGTTTAAACGGATACAATCCAGAAGCGAAAGGAAATTCTCCAGGAACATTTTCCTGTAAATTCCAACGCAAAATATCGCCCCAACCTTCATATTTAGGCAAAGCAATTTTTGGGATTTGCAAATGCGATAAACTTTCAGAATGTGTCGCGATTTTAATTTCTTTATCACGAACCTTAAAGCTGTAAACTGGATTTTTGTATTTCGCTACTTTATCTGCCCAATTCAGGATAATTTCCCAATTGTACGGATCTAAATCCATTTTTACTTTATCAAATTGATTTAGTAAAAGGTTTAGGAAGATTCTGTTTTCGTCGTGTTCTGCAATTCCGCTTGGCAAAACGGTTGAATCGTCGATTCCTGCTTTTGTAATTTGAGGAATTTTTCCAGAAACAGATTCTATCGCTTTAAAGATTCCGTATAATTTCTGAGCTACTTTTTGCTGTGCAATTGCAGTCTCATCATAATTTCTATTATTCTCAGCAATTTCAGACAAATAACGTGTTCTTCCTGGCGGAATAACGAATATTTTCTCGCTCATTTCTTTAGTGATTTGGAAAGTCGATTTCAAGTCTGAATTCGTCTTTTCAGCAACTTTATCCATGATCGCTTTATAAAGCGTGTTCATCCCCGGATCATTGAATTGAGAAGCAATAGTTCCGAAAACTGGCATTTCATCAGGATTTTTATCCCAAAGATTATGATTGCGTTGGTATTGTTTTTTTACATCGCGTAAAGCATCAAGCGCGCCACGTTTATCAAATTTGTTTAAAGCCACCAAATCGGCAAAATCAAGCATGTCGATTTTCTCCAATTGCGTTGCCGCTCCAAATTCTGGCGTCATTACATATAAGGATACATCGGAATGATCCATAATTTCGGTATCAGACTGTCCGATTCCTGAAGTTTCCAAAATAATCAAATCGTATTTTGCTGCTTTTAAAACCTGAATTGCTTCGGCTACATATTTAGATAAAGCCAAATTCGACTGACGTGTCGCCAGCGAGCGCATATAAACTCTCGGGTTATTAATCGCATTCATACGGATTCTGTCTCCTAAAAGCGCTCCACCTGTTTTTCTTTTCGAAGGATCGACAGAAACCAATCCGATTGTTTTTTCTGGAAAATCAATTAAGAAACGGCGAACCAATTCGTCCACCAAAGAAGATTTTCCTGCTCCACCCGTTCCTGTAATTCCTAAAACTGGAATTTTAGAAGTAGCGTTGCTATCGTGAATTTTATCAAAAACAGGTTTTGCAATTTCAGGAAAATTCTCTGCAGCCGAAATCAAGCGTGCAATTGCTGTTGGAACTTTATTTTCGATATGATCGATTTCTCCGTTCAATTGATCTCCGATCGGAAAATCCGCACGTTCAACCAAATCATTAATCATTCCCTGAAGTCCTAAAGAACGGCCGTCGTCTGGAGAATAAATTCTAGTAATACCATACTCATGCAATTCTTCGATTTCACTTGGCAAAATCACTCCGCCTCCTCCACCAAAGATCTTAATGTGTCCTGCTCCTTTTTCGCGAAGCAAATCATACATATATTTAAAGTATTCGTTGTGTCCGCCTTGATAAGAGGTCATGGCAATTGCATTAGCATCTTCTTGAATGGCGGTATTTACCACTTCTTCAACACTACGATCATGGCCTAAGTGAATCACCTCAACGCCCGTAGACTGTATTATACGACGCATGATATTAATGGCAGCGTCATGTCCGTCAAAAAGCGAAGCAGCAGTAACAATTCTTACTTTATTTTTAGGAATATATGGTATTTGTTGTTCCATTTTATGAATATGATAATTTTATGCGACCAATGTACAAAATATTTTAATATTTGATCAACGCAATAGCTTTATGTTAACAAAAATAAATCGATTTCGTAAATCGAATGGGTAACAATTTACGTAATTAATTGATATAGTTAAAGAAAGCTTAATGACATGGCAATTTCGCAACATTTAAATAAAATATGAAAACGTGTTTTGAGCACTCCTAAATTAATTTAGCATTGTAGAAAAGCCCCAAATTTTTACCAGCAACTTACCACAGAAAAGTAGTAACGTAAAAATTAAAAAAATGAGAACATTTTATTCATTCACCGTAATTTTAGGTTTGAGTTTTTTTGTATTTTCTTTTAACAAAATTGAAAACAAGAATCATACATATAAAGCTTCAAATCATGTAACTGTTTACAACAACCAAAATGATGTAGACAAAATTTCAAACGACTTCTTTAAAAGATATTCGGATTTGAAAAAATACAAATCTGATGTGATGTCGTTGTATAAAACAAGAACACTTGGAACGATTTGGTTTGATGAAGACGAAATCAGCGAATTTGGATCTGTTTTGTACGAAAAAGCAAAAAAAACAAATGATTTGGTAATTCCTTATCAAAAAGAAATTGATCAATTGTTTAGTTCTTCATCAGACAAAAGCACGTTGTCTCAAACGGATGCAGATATGCTTTTAAGTTCTTTATATGTCTTATACACTAAAAAAAGTAACGCAGACAAGAAAAGAATTGCATATGATGCCATGCTGAAAGATTTCTTAAACTATAGTACTATCGAAGAGACTGCTACTGTTGATGCTGATGCAAAAGTGGAATATGACCAATATTATAAATTGCAAGATGTTCTAAAAAAATATAAAAGATTAGAAAAATCAAGCAAATGGAAACCAATCGTTCCAGCAGAAACTCCGTATAAAGATTTACGCCCAGATGCGGTTTCAAACACGATTGCGCAAGTAAGAACTCGTTTATATTTATTAGGAGATTTAAAAACCGATTCTAAAAGTGATGTTTACGATCGTGAATTGATGGATGCCGTAATGAAATATAAAGTTCGTAATGGTTTTAAACCTAATTATATTTTGGCAGAAGAACATATTAATGAAATGAATGTTCCGCTAGAAGATAAAGTTGCGAGTTTAAAACTTAACATGGAAAGATGCCGCGAAATTTCGGCTTCAATTGCTGCCAGCGATGAGTATGTTTTGGTAAATGTTCCTTCTTACGAATTGATTTATGTGAAGGACGGAAAAGTTCAATTGACGTCACCTGTATTCGTTGGAGCACCTTTAACTAAAACAACCATTTTTAATGGAGAAATTGACAGAATCGTTTTTAGTCCGTATTGGACAGTACCGCAAAGTATTGTGCAAAACGAGTTAAGATCTAAAATCGCTTCAGATCCAAATTATCTTGCGGAGAAAAACATGGAAATGATTAACGGCCAAGTAAGACAAAAACCAGGACCAGACAACTCTTTAGGATTGGTAAAATTCATGTTTCCAAATAAAGAGGATATATATATGCACGATACGCCATCTAAAACTTTATTCGATTTTGAAAAAAGAACTTTCAGCCACGGATGTATTAATGTGAAAATGGCAAAAGAATTAGCTGTTGCTATGTTGAAAGATTATCCAGAATGGACTCAAGCAAAAATTGATAAAGCTATGGCGGGTAAAGTAGAAAACAGTTTTAAACTGTCTAAAAAAGTACCGATTTACATTACTTATTTTACCACATTGGTAAATGATAAAGGGGAAGTTGGTTTCTTTCAAGATGTTTATGAAAAAGATACTGCTCCAAATGGAGAATCGCTTCCAGAAAATGCAATTGTAAATCAATAATTTACGCCAATATTTTTAGAGAGAATTTGTCATCTTTTTGATAGATTCTCTCTTTTTATTTCGTGAATCAGAAGAAAAAGGCATACCCTAAAGTGTCATCATTAAACTTTTTAAAGGCTAAAAAACCTTTCAAATTTTCTTTATTTTACACTTTTACTTAGTTCTTTCTTTTTATAAATGTTTAAAATCTAAACTATTATGAAAACAAATAATATAGAAGGCCTTACGCCATTTGAAATAAACGTTTTAATTCAGCAGGGAGGCAAATTTATAATGTTCCCTTTTATTATTTCTAAAATGGTAAAAAAGATTAAAGAATCGAATATCTATTTTATACGCCCAAACGAAGGCACCTTTAAATATGCCTGGAAACACTTTTTTTTGAATTTGTCGCTGAGCTGGCGTAATTTTCCGTACACGCCAATTGATGTACTAAAATCATTGTTTTATCTTGTAAAAGGAGGTAAAGATTATACCGAAACTATATTAAAAGATTTAAATACTAATAATTCAATATACAAGCCTCAATCCAACTTATTATATTAATACCTATTCCCAAATGCTTTCTTGAAATCATCTTATACAACTTGTGAGATGATTTTTTTTTTTGTTCCAACTACTGGAAAAATAAAGGAAATTTAAAAATCTAAAAATCAGTAGATTTACCTAAAAAAATAACGTAATACATAAGAAATTTATCCTTATTTTAGCTTTGTTATTATCACCTAAAAAACTAAAATTTATGGAAGATTCAAACGAGTTAGTACAAAAACAAAGCTGGTTGAGCAGAAACTGGAAATGGTTTGTTCCTAGCGGATGCTTAACTCTTTTAGTAATAGTTGGTTTATTTATTGGTGGAATTTTTTATGAAGTTACTTCGATAATAAAAGATTCCGAAGCTTATAAGGAATCAATGGTAGCGATCCAAAATAATAAAACGGTTACTGAAAAACTCGGGTCTCCTATAGAAACAGATGGAATAGTTTCTGGAACTGTCACTTCGACCAATGATGTACGAACTTGCGATGTACAAGTTCCCTTAAAAGGCCCTAAAGGCAAAGGAACTTTGTTTGTTGTAGGCGAAAAAAGAGGAACATGGAAATACAGTGAAATGTCTGTTTATATTGAAAGTACAAAAGAGAAAATCGATCTTTTGAAGAAATAATTTTATGTCAAAATATTTTTCCATTATTTTTTTAATCTGCTTTATTTCTTGCAATAAAATAGAAACTCAAAAGACTTTAAATCAAAATGATCTGAATTATATAAAAAGCTTGAAATTGCTAGATAAAAACGAAATTATCTACAAATTTTATAGTGAAAACACCAACGAAACCGCTGGTAATTTTTTTACGAATAAACGAGTTGCTACGTATTGGATTGACAAAAGAGACTCTAAAAATAATCAGCTTAAATATGCATTTTATAAAGACATCATTAAAATTGAAACCAGAAAACGAGCTGGAGCAACTTATTGTCCTTACGCATTGATAACTAAAAAAGATAATACCAAATTTGAAGTTTTCGTTGATGGCAGCGAACAGGATATAAAATCCTTTTTTGAAGATTTACTTTTTGAATGGAAAAAGAACGCAAAAAGCATTTAAAATATATCTCAGTCCCATAATTTTCTCTCGTTCTTAAACAATTGTAATTTCTGTTAGTTATCAAACAAAATCTTTCTTCTCTCTTAATAAAATTGTGGCGTTGTTTTTGAATAAGTAGTATTTTTGAAACTTAAATAAAACCCCATAATGAAAAAGATTTTACTATTAGCCGTTACATTTTCACTTACCTCTTGCGCACAGGTTCAACAGACTTTAAATCAATTACCACAAATATCTTCTCAAATTCCAGGAGTTGGCGGCGTTGATATTGCGGCAGGTTTAAAAGAAGCGTTAAACAAAGGAATTACACAGCAAGTGAGCAAATTAACCGCTGTAGATGGCTTTTATAAAAATGAAGCTGTAAAAATTTTAATGCCAGAAGAATTACAAAAAGTAGATGCGACGCTTCGTAAAGTGGGCTTAAGCTCTCTTGCAGACGAAGGAATCAAAATGTTGAATCGTGCTGCAGAAGATGCTGTAAAAGAAGCAACCCCAATTTTTGTTTCTGCTGTAAAAAATATGACGTTCACCGATGCTAAAAATATTCTTTTAGGAAGCGATAACGCGGCAACAAATTATTTGCAAAGCAGCACCACAACTGCCTTATATGCCAAATTTAATCCAGTAATCAAAAGCTCTTTTGAAAAAGTGGGCGCAGACGCAGTCTGGACAAAAATTATAACTAAATACAACACCATTCCTTTAGTAAAAAAGATAAATCCAGATTTGACTGATTATACAACAAATCAAGCTTTGTCTGGTGTTTTTAAAATGATTGCTGTTGAAGAAAAAGAAATCAGAAATGACATTTCTGCAAGAACTACTCCTTTATTAAAAAGTGTTTTTGCAATGCAAGACGGAAAATAATTTTTTACGAGGTACAGAGTTACAAAGTGACAGAGATACAAAGCAGTCCTCGTCACTTTTATACTTTGTCACTTTGTTACTAACCAAAAACAAAAAAGACCAAAATGCAAAAAATTACCATACTCATTCACTGTAAAGACCAAAAAGGGATTATAGCTGCTGTGACTACTTTTATTGCTAAGGTAGAAGGAAACATTACATACATTGACCAGCATGTTGATGTAGAGCAAAATGTATTTTTTATGCGTTTAGAATGTGAATTTGCAAACCAAAGCAATAGCATTGACAGTATTAAAGAACAATTCAGTAAGACCATTGCTGCCGATTTTAATATGTCTTGGGATTTGTACAATCAGGAACAAAAACCTAAAATGGCTTTATTTGTTTCTAAATACGACCATTGCTTATTTGATATTTTAGGGCGTTACAGTGCTGACGAATTAGGTGTTGAAATCCCGATGATTATTAGTAATCACAATGATTTGCGTTCGATTGCAGAACGTTTTGACATTCCGTTTCACTATGTACCTTTTACAAAAGACAACAAAGAGGAAGGAGAAGCAAGACAAATTGAACTTTTAAAAAGATACCAAATCAATTTTATCGTTTTGGCGCGTTACATGCAGATTGTTACTCCAAAAGTGATTTCGCTTTACGAAAATAAAATTATCAATATTCATCATTCGTTCTTACCGGCTTTTCCAGGTGCAAAACCGTATCATTCGGCTTTTAAACGCGGTGTGAAAATTATTGGCGCAACAAGCCATTATGTTACAGAAGAACTAGATGAAGGTCCGATTATCGAACAAGATATTGCGAGAGTTTCTCACATTCATTCTGTAGAAGATTTCATCATGAAAGGACGTGATCTGGAGCGCATCGTTCTAGCAAGAGCAATTAAATTACATGCAGAAAGAAAAACTATGGTATATAGCAATAAAACGGTGGTTTTTTCTTAAAGTTTTTAAAGCTTTCTATCCTTGAAACTAAATACAAACCCGACAGGTAAAAACCTATCGGGTTTCTTATTTTAAAGAACTTTTAAAATATACAATATAGAAACCAAAAAGTAATTTTAAAACAGCATTTCTATTAGAAATCTTAATTTCTCACTTAAACACAACGCAATGAATTCTAATGCTTTAGCAAACAAATAAGGCTATCTTTAAGATTTTTACAACCAAAACAGATTGTTATTGCATTTTGTCAATCAAAGCGTATGTAATGCTGTAAAAAGCTCAAAATCAGGACTGGAAAAATCTTAACGTATGACCAACAAAGTAATAACAAAACCTTAACAGCATAAGATTGATATATGTCGGACATTTGTAATGTAATAAACTGGTTATTTATTATTTTGGTTTTGGTTAGTTAAATGATGCCGGCTTCTTCGAGATGCCGGCATTCTTTTTTATGATTTTTTCGTTTCAGGTTTCAAGTTTTAATTGTTTCAAGTTGGCGTAGCTTTGAGCATAATTTTAACCGCAAAGTTCGCAAGTTTTATATTTATTAGATTCACATAAAACGCAAAGTTCGCAAAGCTTTATAAAAAAACTTTGCGAACTTTGCGTATATCTTTGCAGCCTTTGCGGTTAAACACCACTTAGTAACTTGAAACCTGAAACTTGAAACTTTTAAAACTATAACATTAACTTATATCCAACAAAGTAATAACAAGATCTTAACAGCTTAAGATGAATATATTTAGGACATTTGTAATGTAATAAACTGGTTATTTATTATTTTGGTTTTGGTTAGTTAAATAATGCCGGCGTCTTCGAGATTCCGGCATTCTTTTTTATATCTATTTTAGTTTCAAGTTACTTTACTTTGAACATAATTTAACCGCAAAGTTCGCAAGTTTTTTTATATTCAAGACTTACATAAGACGCAAAGTTCGCAAAGCTATATCAATATAAACTTTGCGAACTTTGCGTAAATCTTTGCGCTCCTTGCGGTTAAATCAACGCACCGTGAAGCAATCTGAAACTTGAAACTTGAAACAAAAGAAAACTAACTTTTCAACCTTTCATGAAGTAACTTAAAATAAGAGAAAGCCTTTAACAACCTGCTGCCGTGCCATGAAAACATTTCACCGTCTACGAAAATGGTTTTGGCGTGATGCGTAAATCTTCCGATTTCAAAAGCATCTTCTTCTTTGAAAGGATATGGTTCTGATGAAAGAAAAACCAGATCTGGATCGCCTTCTAAACGCATTTTTTTCAACTCAATTTCTGGATAACGTCCTTTTTCTTCGTAGATGTTTTTAAAATGATTCAATTTTAGCAATTCGTTTATATAAGTATCTTTCCCTGCGACCATATAAGGATTTTTCCATATAAAATATGCCGCTTTCTTTTCTTTTATATCCTGAATATAATTTTTAAAATCGCTTAAAGCGAAAGCCAATTTGTTGTTCCATTTTTGCGCTTCCGTTCTACAATTGAATAATTGCCCAAAATCTGAAATCATTTGAAAATTGTCTTCAATAGAAACGATATTTGTAACCCAAACAGGACAAATTGCGCTTAATTGTGTTACAATCTCTTGAGTATTTTCTTCTTTATTGCAAATAATAATATCAGGTTCAAGAAGTTTTATTTTTTCGAAATGAATCTTTTTCGTTCCGCCAACACTCTTTTTAGTCGATTTAAAATGAAATGGATGAACACAGAACTTTGTTATTCCGACAATCTTATCTTCCAAACCTAAATCATATAACAATTCAGTTTGCGAAGGCACAAGCGAAATAATACGTTTTGGAGTATTTTCAAAGGAGTGAGTTGTTCCTAGTTGATCTGTTAGTTGTTTCATTTGTTTCAAGTTTCAAGTTTTAGAATGTGAGCTTAACCGCAAAGTTCGCAAAGGTTTGCGCTATGAACGCAAAGTTATTTTCCCTTTGCGGACCTTGCGAAAAACCATTGCGAACTTTGCGGTAAAATTATGTTCAAAGTAAAACTTGAAACTTTAAACCTGAAACTTTGAACTAATAATAGCCTCCATTTCCTGTTGCACCTTCAAAGCTTCTTCTCTTGCTTTTTCTGCGAAATCAGTTCCTTTTGAAGCGTAAATAATCGCTCTTGCAGAATTTACCAATAAACCAACTGTATCGTTCATTCCGTATTTGCATACTTCAGACAAACTTCCGCCTTGGGCACCAATACCTGGAACCAACAAGAAACTGTCTGGAACAATTTTTCTGATTTCTGTAAAATATTCGGCTTTAGTTGCACCTACAACGTACATTAAGTTTTCAATGTTTTTCCATGTTTTAGAAGTTTCTAGAACTTGTTTGTACAATTCTTTTCCACCTGCATCTAAAGTCTGAAAATCGAAAGCACCTTCATTCGATGTTAAAGCTAACATGATGGTGTGTTTATTTTCGAATGCCAGAAAAGGCTCCACAGAATCTTTTCCCATATAAGGAGCAACGGTTACACTATCAAAATTTAAATCTTCAAAAAAAGCTTTGGCATACATACTAGAAGTATTTCCGATATCTCCTCGTTTTGCATCTGCAATCGTAAAAATCTCAGGATAATTTTCGTTGATATAATTGATTGTTTTCTGCAAAGACATCCATCCTTTTATTCCGTATGCTTCAAAAAACGCCGTATTTGGCTTGTATCCAACTGTCAAATCATGTGTAGCATCAATTATTGCTTTATTAAATTCGAAAATAGGATCTTCTGTTTCTAATAAATGTTGCGGAATTTTAGTTAAATCAGGATCTAACCCAACGCATAAAAATGATTTTTTTTGAAGAATTTGTTCGTGTAGTTGCTGTGTTGTCATATTGTATTTTGCTTGTGCGGCAAAATTACAAATTATAATTGATAATGAGATAATGGAGATAATGTGACAATTAGATAATTAGTCAATTAGAAAATGTGACAATTAAATAATTAATAATCGATGCGTTAAACTATTTTTTACATTATCTAATTGACACATTATCTCATTATCTAATTGACATTGAATTCATACAACATCTTCTAAAAATTCTGTAACAGGAAAAAGGCACTGGAAAGTAACTTTGAAATAAACCCTTAAAAAAAGACAATTATGAGCCCTAATATTGGAATCACACCAAAGAATTTAAAAAAAAGCGCTTCTATCTTAGCTACGATTTTATCGAACGAGATGACCTTATATGTAAAAACTCGAAAATTTCACTGGAATATTTCCGGAAACAGTTTTATGGAACTGCATAAATTGTTTGAAGAGCAATATCGCGTTCTTGAAGCCAAAATTGATGAAGTTGCAGAACGCATTAACCAACTGGGAGAAAAAACAATTGGAACTATGAAAGAGTTCATCGATAATTCTACTTTAAAAGAATCTCCAAAAGAATATGCCTCTCAGAAAAGCATGTTGTCTGAACTTTTAGAGAATCATGAACAATTAATCACTGAATTTAGAGACTATATTCCTGTTTTTGAGAACGAAACCAATGATGCAGGTTCTGCAGACTTTGTAACAGGATTACTGCAAGAACACGAAAAAATGGCGTGGATTCTGAGAAGATATCAGGAATAAAAGATTTAAAAAATGAAAATTATGCAACAGTCAGAAAAATAAATGTAACAAAAGCCCGACTGATTTTTTGCAATTTTACAATATTAATAAAAGCCGAAAAAAAGAGATATTATGAATACTACTGAAATAAAAGGAAACTGGAACGAGTTGAAAGGAAAATTGAAGCAAAAATATGCTGAATTAACAGATGACGATTTGATGTTTGCTGAAGGAAAAGAAGACGAAATGTACGGAAAACTTCAGCAAAAACTGGGAAAAACAAAAGAGGAATTTCATCAAATCCTGTCAGAATTGTAAATCCTTGCAACTCAATCAGGGAAATACCGTCTAGTAAAAAATATTAGACGGTATTTTTTTGAAAATTTTATTTTAAAATCACATTTTCGTGTAATTCTATATCATTTAAAAGCAAAAACACCAAATAAAATAAGTATCTTTAACCAAATTTCTATAAAATGAAACTATTTATAAAGTTCGACATTAACACTATATGCTCTCTTTATTTAAAACAAAACCTGGAACAAAATAATATTAATTTTACAACTCTAGGATTTGGTGAAATTGAGATTGAAGACAATCTTGATGCCGAAGCATTGGAGAATTTAAAAACTAAATTGTCTCCATGCGGTTTTGAAGTGGTTGAAAATCAAAAAAGTGTTTTGGTGCAAAAAATTAAAGATGCCATTATCGAACTTGTATTTATGGATGATAGTAATAATTACAAAAGTTCTGTATTTTTGGCAGAAAAGCTAAATCACAGTTACGGTTATCTATCTAATGTTTTCTCAGAAGTAACCTATTCTTCTATTGAAAATTTTATTATTTTACAGAAAATTGAAAGAGCAAAACAGCTGATTATTATCAACGAAATGAGTTTGACCGAAATTGCTTTTTTACTAAATTATTCAAGTGTTGCCCATTTGAGTACGCAGTTTAAAAACACAACCGGAATCACGCCGTCTGCTTTTCAGCGAATTATTAAGAAACGAAGAGAAAATTTAAAATAAAAACCCAAATACCAAATTAAAATGCAAAAAAACGCATTACACATTTTATTGGCCGATGATGATGAAGATGACCGTCTTTTCTTTAAAGATGCCTTTGAAGAAATAAAAATACAGACAAATGTAAATTTTGTTCATGACGGAATGCAGTTAATGGATCATTTGATGAACCCAGACAATAAACTTCCAGATATTTTGTTTCTAGATTTGAACATGCCTAAAAAAACAGGTAAAGAATGTTTGATTGAAATCAAAAAAACGGACCACTTAAAAGATATAATTATTGCCATTTATTCCACTTCTTCTTCTGAAGAAGACATTGAAGATACCTTTATCCAAGGCGCTAATATTTACATCAAAAAGCCAAGCGATTTCAATACTTTGAAAAAAATAATTAATGAAGTCGTGACTGTAAACTGGCACTATCATACCTCTGGGTTAAACCGTGATAATTTCTTGCTGCGACTAAAATAGAGCAAACCAATGAAATGGATACCAAATTTTAATTCTTCAAACTCTTTGAGAGTTATTTTTGTAATCGCAGTTTTCATTCTGTTATTTCTTTCTTCAATTGCTTACAAACATAATCAGGACTTGAATGAATCGAGCAAACTGGTTATGCACACATACGAAATCAACATCCAGCTCGAACGATTAATGTCAGCTATTAAAGATGCAGAAACGGGCCAGCGAGGATATATTATCACTCGCAATGCCCGTTTTTTAACTCCTTATATTTATTCTCGCGATAAGGTTAACACTTCTTTTATTACCTTAAAAAAACTAACAGCCGATAATAAACCGCAACAGGAAAATCTTCAGAAACTTTTTAAACTCATCACGCAACGTTTTGTTTCTTTTGAAAATTGCTTAAAATATAGCGATCCCAAAACATACGACAAAAGAAAATTAGACAACCATATGTTTGGCGGCAGAATCTTAATGGAGAACATCCGTTTTAAGGTTGATGAAATGAACGATATCGAAAAGACATATCTCAAAAAGAGACTTAAAATCTACGATGCCGAAATCTCATTAAGTCCACTTTTTTCTATTTCGTTATTTTTGGTTGCTTTGAGTTTTATCTTACTATCGTACAGACAAATAAGTCGAGATTTCGAACGTTTGAAAGTGTTCAATAAAAAGCTTTTAATCTCCAGCGGCTTAATTTCTGAATCGGAAAATATCGGGAAATTTAGCACTTGGCAATGGGACTTAGATTCGGATAAAATAGATTTTTCAGACAATCAATTTCGTCTTTTAGGTCTTGAGCCAAAATCTTTTGCTCCCAACAAAGCAACACTTATAAAATATGTTCATCCAGATGACAAAGAAGCTGTTGCCAAGGCCATCGATGGAATTATTTATAAAAAAGACCTTCCGTTTGTGTACTATAAAATTGTACGTCCTGATTTTGAAGTCCGCTATTTTAAAACAACAGGAAAATTAGTAACCGACCAGCAAGGCAGCAAAATCTTGCTCGGAATTAATTTTGACATTACCGACGAACATCTGCTTAATATCGAATTGCAGGAACGAAATAAAGAATTGGAAAAAAGCAATAAAGAGCTGGCTTCTTTTAACCACGTGGCAAGTCACGATTTGCAAGAACCACTTAGAAAAATACAGACTTTTATTTCTAGAGTTTCTGACGCCGATAAAGAGGTTATGTCTGAAAGCGGTAAAAATTACATCACTAAAATTGAAAGTTCAGCAAAAAGGATGCGTGTTTTAATTGACGACCTTCTGCTGTTTTCAAGAACAAATACAACCAAAAAAGAATTTATTAAAGTAAACCTGAGTGAACTTTTAGGCAATGCAGAATCTGAATTGGCTGAAATGATCGAAGAAAAGAAAGCAGTCATTAAGACCTCTAAACTTCCGAAACTGTCTGTCATTCCGTATCAGATCGAACAACTGTTTATTAATTTAATTGGAAATTCTTTAAAATACAGTCAGCCGGATCTGGAACCTGAAATTTCTATTACGAGCGAAAAAGTAAATGCGAGCGAGTATCCACAAATTTTGGAACAGTCGGTAAAGAAATTTCATAAAATTACTTTTACTGATAACGGAATGGGTTTCGACCCGCAGTTTAAAGAAACCATTTTTATTCTTTTCCAACGACTGCATTCCAAAACAGATTATCCTGGAACCGGAATCGGATTGGCAATTTGCAAGAAGATTGTTGAAAACCACAAAGGCTACATCACAGCCGACAGCACCTTAGGCAAAGGCTCCGTTTTTACCGTTTTTCTACCCGATTAAAATTTCATTTTACTTTGAAAATTTAAAAAATCGTAAAGGAGATTGTTCCTTCCTTTTTTTGTAAGAAAAAAAATCACGACATTATAACAAGAATAGAAAAAGAAATTATAGAAAAAACTATAATTTCTTTTTTTTTTGCGCTACGCCAAAACCTCACAAACCATTGATTTTAAAAAGATAAACCTTATAAATTCTATCGTTATGGGAATTATATAACGATTCATTTTTATGCTGTAAAGGAAAATCTTTCATTCGTTAGCATCTTTGTAATGTAATACTTCAAGAAGTAATAATGAAAGCAATTCCCTTTTTAAAGGCTACTTATTTTAAAGTCTTTTTCTTATTGATATTAGTTGTTTGCATGACGTCATGCAGAAAAATTAATCCGATTGAAAATACTTTTAAAAACCAAGCTTTTGCAAAAAATGACAGAGAAGAAACAGAAGTCTTCTTTTTTATTTCAACGGCGAACATTAGCAAAACTATTATTTCTAAAAGTCAAATTGCACAACAAAAAAGTTCAGATGTTATTGTTCAGGAATTAGGAAAAAGAATAGAAGTTCAAGAAAGCCAATTGCTGGAAGAAATAACCAAAATGGCCACATCAAAGCTCATTGTCATTACTGAAATAAATGCTACGCACAAGCGAGACCTGTACAACCTCATCGATGCCAGCAGTAACGATTTTAACACCATTTATCTAGATGCAATGACAGAGGCTATATGCGATCAGATTGAGTTACTTGAGACTATTTCTAGAGAAACAAATGACAAACAAATTCTCGAACTCGTTCTTAGATTTTTGCCCGAACAATACAAGCTCTTAAGAGAGACTGAACGAATAAAAAAACAAAATAAATAAACGCCTATTATCTATCTATTAACTAAATTTTTTACTATGAAATTACAAGCCAATTTTTTATGCGCCTTAACACTTTTTTTATCAGCATCATTTGGAATGCTGCACGCTCAAGACACTAATGTAACTACCGAATTCGGGGTAAAAGGAGGATTCAATATGTCTAACCTTTATGGTACAGGAGAAGATGTAGATGACAACAATATTTTGTACGGATTTAATGCCGGGGTTTATGCTACACTTCCAGTTTCAGACATGGTAGCCATTCAGCCAGAGATTTTGTTCACTACAAAAGGAGCAGAATTAGAATATAGCAATGCTTTTGCAAGCGGAAGCACAAAATTTAAACTAAACTATATTGAAGTTCCTTTATTAGTGAGAGTAAACGTAACAAAGAATTTTAATATTCATGCCGGTGGTTACGCATCTTACTTAGTAAGTTCTAAAGTAACTGGAAACGGAACCTTTGATTTTGACGAAGATATCGATGCAGACGATTTAGCACGATTTGATGCAGGTATTGCTGCAGGTATTGGAGTAGATTTTAACCCAATCAGTGTAGGTTTACGTTACAACTACGGTTTAACCACTGTGGGTAAAGAAAGAACTGTTGCTGGTACAACATACACAGTGCCAGACGCAAAAAATAGCAACTTGACTTTATACCTTTCGTATAAGTTAAACTAACGAGAAATTGATTATTAACCATTAAAATAAAAACCATGTCAAACTTATTATATACAATCGCAGTGATTCTGGTAATACTTTGGGCTCTTGGGTTCTTTGTTTACAGTTTCGGAAGCATTATCCATATTTTATTGGTAATTGCCATTGTTGCAGTATTGCTTCGACTAATTAAAGGTCGAGAAGTATAAAATCACTTTATTAAATCAACAAATTATTAAATATTAATCCATTTTAAAATTAATTTATTATGAAAACTAGTAGCACAATTTTAGGAATTTTAGGAGCCGCAGCGGCGGGAGCATTCATAGGTGTTTTATTTGCACCAGACAAAGGGTCAAACACAAGAAAAAAAATCAAAGATAAATCAAAAGATTACAGCGATAATCTTAAAACAAAATTTGATGGTATTGTAAACACAATCACTTCAAACGGTAAAGAAATTATCGAAGAAGGAAAATCTAAACTTAACCAAGTTAAAGAAGATTACAATACGCTGAAAGACGATGTTAAAACAGTAAAATCAAACTATTAATCGTCAGTATTAATTAGTGAAATTTTCAAACCATAAAACCCTATATCATGGAACCAAATGCAACAACAAACGAGGACTTAAATCTTTATGAAAAAGCTGAAAACTATGCTAAAACAAGTTTAGAATTATTAAAACTAAAAACGGTGTGTTCAGTTGCCGATGGTGCTGCATCATTGGCGTCAAAGATAGCGATTGGTATTGTTGTTGCATTTTTTACTTTGTTCCTCAATATTGGAATTAGCTTATGGATTGGAAAAGAACTTGGAGAGTATTACTATGGCTTTTTTATCATGGCACTATTTTATCTTATTGTAGTGATTGTGGTAGTAAAATCACATCATAAATTGATTAAAACGCCAATCGGCAATACTATTATTTCAAGTATTCTAAAAGAAACAAAAAACTAGATTTAATTCATTAATAAACATAAAAAGACTATGGAGGCTATTTACAATATTGATCAGTTAAATCGAAAAATTGAGGAATTAGAAGTTCGCCAGGATGCAGAATGGTGTGCCATAAAAGATCATATCGATGACATTAAGGAAAACCTGAAACCGATTAACCTGATTCGAAACACAGTGGAAGAAATCAACGAAACAGTTGGTTTTAAAAGCCATATTGCACAATCTGCCATCAGTATCGGAATTGGATATCTTGCCAAAAGATTTATTGTCGGAAAAGGTGACTCGATGTTTAAAGGTATTATGGGCTCAATCGTTCAGCTTATCGTAACAAATCTGGTTTCGAAACCTCATCATGAATCTTCTGAAGAAAACGAAGAAGATCCATTACAATATGAATCATCAAGAGAGTAATTTGTCAAACTTAATTTAATTATTATGGAAAAGTTTAGCGAAATAATGATAAAAAATGGTGTATACGTTTACTCGAATCTATATAAATGTTTAGAATATACAAGAGTATTTCTAGGTGTCTAACTTCATCATACGTTTTTGGGGAAACGGTTGATGAAGTGAAGACCTTCACTATATATTTTTACAAAAAAGCAAAACCAACTTTTGGGGAAGCTGTTTTTTTTTTTTTAAAGTTTCAAAGATACAAAGTAACAAAGTAATGCAGCTGCATAAGCTTTGCCACTTTGTTACTTTGTATCTTTGTTACTTTGTTACTTTGAAACTCTGTCACTTACTTTGTCCCTCCTATCGATAATCCTGATAAATCGGCAACTTTAGACCTGCATAAATATTACAGCCTTTAGAATTGTTTGAAAACAAATTAGATACCAACGTTCCAGAACCGATAAATAACGGACCAGCTCTAAAACCTGCGCCAACTTGAGTGCCGCTGTATTCCATATATGTAACAGGAACATAAAAGCTAAATTGTCTGGTTTCGTATCTTGGCGTAAACGTTACGGAATTGGCAACGGCTGTTCCATTTATTTTTTTAGCATCGACCAAACTGAAATCACCGCTTAAATTCAAATAAAATCTTTGATTGATGTTCCAGTCAAAATTGGTGTGTAGAGCTGTGGGAAGATTCGCTTTTGCTCCTTTTTTAGATGCTATTTTAGTATAATTCGCATCAAAAAACTCAAAAATATCATCTGCATCCTCGATATCTTGCTGTGTTACTCTTCCTGTTATGTCGTATGTATTCTCAACACTATTTTTGTAGTTCAGTTTTCCAATATCCGTAATAGAAGCCGCAGCTTTAAACTTATAACGGTTTCCTTCGCAAGTATGGCAGTTTGTGCGATATTCATACGTAAAACCTAGATCTACTCCTACTCCAGCCGATGCCGCATCAAACTTAGGATCGTTTCCGTTAGCGTAATCATAACTTGCAGCCGTTTTTATCGTTCCAGTCGAATAATATTCGCTCAGCAAAGGGTTGACATCGTTTTTGTTGAAAGCTACGCTTACATCATTTCCGTTGATATAGCCGTTTACGCCTGCCATCAAGTATTTTAAAGTGATTCCACCTTTCACAAAATGATCATCACGATCGAATAAAACTGTAGCATAGCTCGCTCCTATCTCAGCCCAAGAATTCGAAACCGCATTCGGATTTCCGCCATTAATAAAAAAACTATCCGAAACATTGACCTCTTTATTGGCCTCATCAATCAGCTGTCCGTTTATTCCAACTAGATTGGTAACACTTCGCACACGCGTAAAAAGCGCCACACTGTGAATAGGCGTAATATTCAACATTACAGAAGGCCCCATAATGTCTATATTAAAATTTCCCCTATTGTTCGATTTGAAGTTTTTACTTGCATCGGTACTCAGATCGTAACCGCCATCTAAAACATTCATAAAATTGACTCCGTACAAATCATTTTGACCCGTACCGCTTGCAGAGGCAAACGTAATATCATATTTGTATTTCGAATCCACAATATTAGACGGATTAAACAATGCCGACTGAATTCCAGCAAAATTATCATCCCTAAATCCGAAATACGATTGCGATCGCGCATAAAAAAAGCTTCCAAAGAAGCAAAATAATAGTAAAGTTCTCTTCATAGATTAAAGTTAATTGATTGGTTGGTGGGGCAAATATGAGATAAAAAAGTCAGCAAAAAAATAGGATTTTTTTGAGGTTCTAAGAGGCTAAGGTTCTAAGTCACTAAGTTTTACAAACTGGTATTACAAATCTTACTTCGCAAGATTATGCTATAGTATTTATCTTAAGTTAGAATGCTTTTTATCAAAATTCTCAACATTAAATTTTCATTAGAAAATTACTTAGGCTAAGGAGTAAGGTTCTGGGGCGCTAAGGTTTTTCCATAAAAAAAGCCGAACACAAGTTCGGCCTTTTTTATTTATACGTTTAGAGAGAAACCTCTGAACCTTTGTTGCTTTGTCCCTTTGAACCTCAGAAATTTAGTAAACCTCCGAAGCTTCTTTCAATTTCTCCATATTGTTTACCAACTGAAGCTCGGCAACGATTTTCTGAATATCACCATTCATGATGTTTCCTAGATCGTAAAGTGTCAAACCAACTCTATGATCGGTTACACGACCTTGAGCGTAGTTGTACGTACGGATTTTTGCCGAACGGTCTCCAGAACTTACTTGAGAACTACGTTTTTTAGCATCTTCCTCCTGCTTTTTGGCCAATTCCATTTCGTACAAACGAGAACGTAATACCATCAAGGCTTTATCTTTATTCTTGTGTTGCGATTTCTCATCCTGACATTGCGCCACCAATCCTGTTGGAATGTGCGTTAAACGTACAGCCGATTTCGTGGTATTTACCGACTGACCTCCAGGACCAGACGAACAGAAGAAATCTACACGAACATCGTTCATATCTACCTGAACATCAAACTCCTCAGCTTCTGGCAAAACCATAACCGTAGCAGCCGATGTATGCACACGACCTTGAGTTTCTGTCTGAGGAACACGCTGAACACGGTGAACACCCGCTTCAAACTTCAAAGTTCCGTAAACGTCTTCTCCAGTAACTTCAAAAATAACCTCTTTGAAACCACCCGAAGTACCTTCGTTCATATCTACAACAGAGGTTCTCCACCCCATGCTTTCGCAATATTTAGTATACATTCTAAACAAGTCACCTGCAAAAATACTCGCTTCGTCTCCACCCGTACCCGCGCGAATCTCCACCATAACGTTTTTAGCATCTTCAGGATCTTTCGGAATCAACATAAATTTGATCTCGTCTTCCAATTCTGGCAAACGGTCTTTAGCTTCATCCAACTGCATTTTGGCCATTTCTACCATTTCGGCATCACTACCATCAGCAATAATTTCGTTAGCCTCATCGATATTTGCCAAAACTATAATGTATTCTTCTCTCTTTTCAACCAAAGCCTTAATACTTTTATATTCTTGGTTCAGCTGCTTATAACGCTTTTGATCAGAAATAACATCCGGCTGAATAATCAAATCCGAAATCTCATCAAATCGCTGCTTTACATATTGAAGTCTATCTAACATTTTCTTTTTCCTTTATTTGGACTGCAAAATTACAAAATTTTTGTGGAAAATTCTAGTGTTGTTTTTTTGTGGTTTTTGAAGGGAAAATTTAGTGGGATTAGGATTGTTTTTAGGAGCTGTTTCCTGTCCCGATAGCTATCGGGACTACTATCTTTTTAGGCAGAAAGTCTTCGGTTTTAATTAAGAAGTTTGGGTTTGCCTAAAAAGGATGCCGCTTCTATCAGGGCTATATCATTCTTTTATAATATATGAATTACGGATTTCCGTAAAACGATTGATATGAAAGAAGTTAGTTTTGAAAACACAATTCTTCGTATGTTCAAAAGTAAATCTGTAAAAAACATTAAGAAGAAAAATTGAAGTTTACCAAAAACAAATCAATAATAATCCTATGAACGATCTAATTACAAACGGAACGGAAATTAAGCAACGAATTATTTCTGAAATAAACAATGCAAACCAAGTTATATATGTTGCAATGGCGTGGTTTACAGACAGAGATATTGCAATGGCAATCATTGAAGCAAAAAATAGAAATATAACGATTGATATTATTCTTTCTTCAAATGCTCAAAATGAAACTGTAAAATTAATGCTAAAAGGAGCTGGTATTAAAGTTCATGCCTTTGAAACAGGTGATGTTCGAGGGATAATGCATCACAAGTTTTGTCTTATAGACAATAAAATTTCAATTAATGGATCATACAATTATTCAATAAATGCAAGCAATAACAATGTCGAAAATATTCAAGTTTCAGATGACACTAGAATATATTCCCAATTCTTAACAGAATTTGAACGCCTAAGATATAATATAGATCATAATATAGGTGTAAATAATACTTCTACTCCTCCCTCTCAACAAAATCAAACGACACAACCTGTAAACATTATTGATACATTTTCACAACAATTAAATAATCTTGTCTATTCTTCTGCACAAATTAATACCGAAGAATACAGAAAGAAAGGTTACGAACATTCTAAAGAGAATCAAGGTAGCATTGATATTTTCAGAGTTGAGTACAATAATATAAAAGAAGAAATCAAAACCTATGCAACAGATGAAGGATTGAGCAGTAAAAAGAATATATTAACATCTAATATTTCTAATGCATACGAGAGTACAAAAACAAATCTAGAAGCAGAAAGACAGGATAAATTAACAACTGAAAAAAGAAATAATGAATTAGAAAAGAGACAGATCAAAGATCGAATATCCGAATTAAAGGAAGAGAAATCCATTCTTGAATCTGGCAACCAAAATACTGCTGAAAAAGGATTACTTCAAATTAATAAAGAAATAGAGAAAAACAAAATTGAAAGAAGAAGTCTAGAACAATCTTTTGTCATAAAAAAGTTTTGGACTATCGGAACTATTTTGATATTACTTGCTCTAGGAACTTTCATTTTTTATCTATCCGTTTTCTTCGCTTCAGCAATTTATAAAGTATTTTTTGAAGGTAATATAATACGTACTTCTTTAGAATCAGGTATGAACCCCGGAATTCCACAACTTGTTGATGCAAATGCCATCATAAAAATATTTAAACAGCAAGGTGTATTATTTGGTTTTATAGCTTCGCTTTTCTTCCTCATTCCAGTTTTATTATCCAATTTAAAAATCCTTGGAAGCGAAAATAAATTTTTAAATAATACCATGTTCTTAGTTGGTCTATTAATATTTGATATCTTAGTTTCTACAATGGTTGCAATAAATACTGACGAAATAAAATGCTTACTAGTTGGAAAGCAATCTACAATGCAAATATGGGAAGTTGTTAAACAAGGCGAATTTTATCTAATTTTTACATTTGGTATGTTTCCATTAATTCTTACTCATTTTTTAATTGATTATATAATAAATGCATATAAAAAATCAAAAAAAGAAATGGTTGATGCCGAAAAAAATAAAAACATTCAGATTTTAGATGAAGAAATGTTGGATTTAAATGTAGAAAAAGAGTCTCTTACTAATAGAATTAAAGAAAAAGAAGACTTAATAAGTGATAACAATTCTAAAATTCTAAATCTAGAAATTGAAATTAATGGCAATGAGAATCAAATAGATAATAAATACTCGGAACTACAAAAACAAATTAAAACAATATTCGATGAATTTAATGCCAAAATAATAAGCGGTAAAATTTTCACTGATGTAATTCTAGATAGTGTTGTTTCAGCTTACAAATCAGGATTTGTGGAGCATTTGCCAAAGTATTATGCAACAGATGAAGTTTCAAGCCGAGTAAAAGAAATAGAAGAATCAACAATTTAAAATTAACAAACAAATGAAAATTTTAGTGACATTTTGCTCAGCAATATTTCTGTTTGTCTCTTGCAATCCCGAACCTCAAAATAAAAATCTTACATACCAAAACATCATTATTATTTCAGATATGTCAAGTCGTTTAAACAATAAGCCTCCAAAAGACATCGATGAAATAAATAAAATCGTTAATTTTTTTAAAACTGAATGTGTCAAACCTGGTAAAAAAATTGGAGATCGATCGTCTATTTCTTTTTCTCCTTTTTCTCAAAAAACAATCACTTCAATTGATTTAGAAAAATATAAGAACTTAAGTGAAAAACAGAGTTTCATAAATTCAACAGGAAAATACAGAAATAATGGATTAGCGCAGCAAATAAACATTTTTAAGAACAAGGTAGAAAGCGCTTATTCAAATACTAGAAATCAAGGATTAGATCTCATAAGTATTTTAATTGAAAAAATCGAAAATGAAAATATTATTAAAAGTGATACAACTTTTATCAATGGTATAGATACAACTTTTATAAAGTACGATAATCATATATACATCTTCACAGATGGCTATTTAGAATATAACAATAGAAATAGAAATAATCAATTTTATTTTAGTAACTCTGAAATTGACAAAGTAAGACAGTTTTCTAAAACCAACAATATAGATGTATCAAAAGCACTTGAAGCGAAAAGTTCATTAGGTCTTCCCTCTGAGAAAAATAATAAAAATCACCATATTAATCTCCATATATTTGAAACACACGAGCGTGATAAAGATGATAAACTACAAACTTATAAATATCCTAAAGGACAAAGAGATAATGAAATCCTTCAAGCAGTTTGGAAAAAATGGACTTCAGAAAGTGGTTTTAAAAGCTTTGAGTGGAAAAAATATTAATTACCGACAGCCTTACTTTATGTTCAAGAGCTAAACGCTAGCTTTAGCAAGGGAAAAACAGCTTTTTGATCGTTCTAAGAAAAGACCAGATAGCGCGGATTTGCAATCCGTGCCCGCAACAATAAGACACAATCCAAATCATCAAATACAAAAGCTGCAATAAATTATGTAGCTTTGATAAAATCAGACGCCCCACTTAAACATGAATAATGACAACAAAATAATTGCAAATCCAAGTTTACTTCAAATTGGATTCAGCATATTTGGAATGCTATTTTTTTTATCCATGGCTTATTTGGTATATAATCCTGAAGTCGAATCTTATCAGAAAGCAGATTATAGAGCAATGTGGGTTATAATTTTACTCTTTTGCCTTTTCGCAATAGCGTCTTTTTATATGTTATTAAGCTCGAAAAAAGTAGAACTAACAGATGATTTTTTATCAATTGAATATCCTTTACTTTTTAAAGCTAAAAAAATCTCACTAGACGATATAAAAAAGGTTACAGAAAGCGATTACAATGTAAAATCTTCACATGATTTTAAAACAATTGAAGTGTACAATGGGCGACAAATTAAGATCGAATTTTTTGAGTTAAAGAAATTGACCATTACTTCACTTGAAGTCACGAATTACGAAATACTGGCACAAAATCTAAAAAACGTCACGAAGTCCTATTTTAAATTACATACAGGAACTAAAAATATAAAAAACTTCCAAGGTTATGGATGGCTTATCTTTATCATTGTTTTGACGGTTGGATTACTATTTTCATTGATTCAGAAAAAACTAGGACACTGAAACACAATACAAATCATGAACTTAAAATAGTAGAAATGATAGATTACAAAAGAACTTTTACAGAAAGCGAACTGACTGAGAGAATAAATCTACTTTGGTCAGAATTAGAAAAACAATGCGCGGCACTCAACAGTGATGAATTTGAATATTCTTGGGAAATGTGGGGCGTAATGTGGACACCTTGGTTTATCATGGTCGGTGATAAATCTATAAATTTTTCGGCCAATAATCTTGAAAGCGCTGACTTCGATATTTTGGTAAAACAAGGAAAACTTGAAATCGTTAAAATTTACGAAGCACATGAGTTGAAAGAAGAATTTGAGAAAATACGATATAGAATAGTAAAAAAACACAGCTAAACCCAAAACCACAATGTCAAAATTCAACTTCAACAATAAACGATTTGCACTTATTCAGAATTCAGAAAGCGGACAAGTGAATACAGAAACTGTTTTTAATTACAAACAAGACGATAATCTAGTAACAGCCGATTATTTTGGAGGAACCATTAAATACGGAAAAATTATTGCCGATTTGAAAGACGATAAATTAAATATGCTCTATCAATGCTTAACAACAGATAATGAACTGAAAGCAGGAAAAGCAATAGCACAAATTTCGCTAACAGAAAACGGAAAAATAAAATTGTCGCTAAATTGGGAATGGCTCAACAACGGAAATGAAAAAGGAAAATCTGAGTATGTAGAAGTTGAGTAGCGAGCTACTATGCAACATTTTTCTTATCAAGAACTAAGCAAAAAAATAAGAGAAATTTCTCCGCAGAAAGCTAAAAATTATAAAAATGACTTTATCGCACAAAAACTGCCAGATTGAAATAACTTCTGATAAAATTGAATGCGAATATCTCTATCTCGCCAATAAAACTATTCGTTGGGAAATATTTTTGAATGAAAAATTACAGTTTCAAAAAATTATTCTCGTTCCAGAAGAAATTGCTGAATTTCAATTTGAGATTGCCGACGTAAGCCATAAAGGTTTCTTAACTCAAGAAGCAGTTATATTTTATTTGAAGAAAAACGAAACAATGCCGATTGAGTTTTTTAGATTTTGTGTCATTGAAGAAGAGACAAAATTAAGCAGTCAGACCAAATCGTATGAATTTGCAAACGAAATTCTAAAAACTATCTCTCAGAAATATAATATTCCTTTCTTGTTTAAATATTATGTTGAAACAAAGAAAAAAGAGAAAAATCTTAATGTACTTCTTATATTCCTTATGATTTTATTGCTTGTTTTTATATTAACAAGAGGATTATAATAAAAAACATCCCGCAAAGAAATCTTCTTTTTGGGATGTTTTAAATCTAAAACAGAAAAGAAATTACACCTCCTCTACCTTCAAAATTTCTAACTTTAAATTGCCTTTTTTAGCAGGCCATTCGATAATATCGCCTTCTTTGCATCCCACCATTGCAATGCCTTCGTCTGAAAGAATTGAAATTTTGTTTTTGCTTACTTTCACATTTTCTGGTCCAACTAGAAGAATTGTTTTTTCTTCGTTTTTTGTGTGGTCTTTATAAGTAACTCTGCGGTTTATCGAAACAATATCTTCAGGCAAGTTTTTTCGCAATACTTGAGAAGCATTTTTTAATTGATTCAATAGCAACTCTTCTTCCTGAATGGTCACTTTTTTTCTTCTGATATGGTCTTTAATTAAATCGTATGTTCCTGTTGTTACTATAATATTTTGTGACATGACTTTCTTGTTTGCTTCATTTTATCTCAAACATGACACAACTCTTCGCTAAATGTAATGCAAAATCGAGTCATTCAGCGATATCCTATCCTGAATAAAAATGAAGATTAAATAAGTAAAATTAAATCGGAAAAGATTCTCCCTGCCTAGAGTTGTGACAGGGCAAAAGAAATAAACTCTTTTGAGCTTTTTAAGAAAGTATCGTCATGCAAATACAACAACGTGCACACTAAGCACATTAAAGAACTATTTATTAAATAAAAATTTGCAGTGACCATTATAACACTAAATTATTTCAGCAAGATACAGCTTTTATTTCTTACAAAAAAATCAATCTCCATCACTATACTTATTCCTGAAATAAAAGCTGGATGAAATATCTTATATTTGTTTTAATTGATACTTACTTTCTAACTCAAAAAATATAATTCTCATGGAAAATTTCGATTGGACTTCATTCACAAAAAAAATAGCCATCAGAGCTGAGCTTTCAGACATTTATAATGCTTGGACAAAAGCCAATGAGTTAGAAAAATGGTTTCTGGAAAAAGTGTCTTTTTTCGGTGCCAATCAAGAAGCTATAGATAAAGATAAAAACGCAGAAGAAGGCATTACGTACGAATGGCTTTGGTATTTGTATGAAGATGCTATGAAAGGAAAAATCGTTTCGGCCAACGGAAAAGATCAATTGCAATTTACGTTTGAAGGAAACTGCCTTGTAGAAATCAATCTAAGCGAAAAAGAAGATTACACGATTGTAGAGCTTCGCCATTTTAATATTCCAACAGACGATTATTCCAAACAATACATCAGATTGGGCTGTTCAAACGGCTGGCATTTTTATCTGACAAATCTTAAATCGGTTTACGAAGGCGGATTGGATTTGAGAAATAAGGATGGCAATTTGAACCCGATGATTAATAATTAGATGCGATTTGAAAATCTTCCAAATAAAATTAATTATTGAAGAAAGAAATCCTGGCGAAAATATTGGCTGGACTCAGCCTATTATCACTGATACTTTAATTTTAGAATTGAATCAAAAATTCAAAAATAAAATTCTTTCAAATGAAATTTGACAAACCATACAAAATTTAGTGTCCGAATTTTATTAGAAAGGTAAATCGTACAGTTGCTTGGCTTTAACAGCTTATTTCGTTATTGATCTTTTAGAACACGCCATTTATTTCTGATCTAAAATCTGGACTTTTCAACACAATAAATTTGGACTTTACAACAAAATGAGTCATTGCTTTTAAACTGAACTTTGCAGTATTAAAATTTAAAAAAAATGACAAATTCAAAAGACAAAACAGTTTTAGTTACAGGAGGTTCAGGTTTTATTGCCGTGCATTGTATTTTAAAATTATTACAAGAAGGCTATTCGGTTCGAACAACACTTCGTTCGTTAAGCAGAAAAGAAGAAGTCCAGCAAATGCTTAAAGTAGGCGGCTTTAATTCTTTTGAAAAACTTTCGTTTATCGAAGCCAATCTTTCCAGCGACAACAATTGGGATGAAGCCGTTAAAGGTTGCGAATATGTATTGCATGTGGCCTCGCCTACTCCAGCGATTCAGTTTACACATGAAGATGAATTGATTAATCCTGCTAAAGAAGGAGTTTTACGTGTTTTAAAAGCTTCTAGAGATGCAAATGTAAAAAGAGTCGTTTTGACTTCTGCTTTCGGCGCAGTAGGCATGGGGCATAAAAATCGTAAAACACCTTATACAGAAGAAGATTGGACCAATATTGACAGCAACATTCATGCGTATCAAAAATCGAAAACCATTGCAGAGCAAGCCGCTTGGGATTTTATCAAAAACGAAGGCGGTCATCTTGAGCTTTCAGCAATAAATCCGGTAGCCGTTATGGGACCAATTTTAGGTGCAGATTTTTCGCATTCCCACAGAATGGTAAAGCAGATGCTGGAAGGCGAAATCAAAGCTTGTCCGAAAATCTATTCCTGCTATGTAGACGTACGCGATGTAGCCGATTTACATCTATTGGCCATGACACATCCAAATGCAAACGGAGAACGATTTTTAGCAACAACAGGAAATGTTTTATCGATGCTGGATGTAGCTAAAATTTTAAGACGAAGATTAGGCGACAAAGCACTTAAAGTACCCACTAAAGAACTGCCAAACTGGATCTTAAAATTGAGTGCTTTAAAAAATCCATCGCTTAGAATGATTGCTACTTTGATTGGACAATACATGCAGGCAAGCGGAGAAAAAGCAAAAAAATCATTAAATTGGTATCCTCGTTCTAATGAAGATTCGATTGTGGCAACGGCAGAAAGTTTATTCAAATTAGGTCTAATCAAAAAATAAAAACATGAAAATTATTATAACAGGAGCTACAGGAATGGTTGGCGAAGGCGTTTTATTGGAATGTTTAGAAAACAAAAATGTAACCGAAGTCCTGATTGTAAATCGTAAACATTACGAACTGACTCACGCGAAATTGAAAGAACTTCTTGTTCGAGATTTTATGCAATTAGAAAATTTCACCGAACAGCTAAAAGGTTACGACGCTTGTTTTTATTGCGCCGGAATTAGTTCTGTTGGCATGAAAGAAGAGCAGTATTCGTTTATAACTTACGATACAACAATCGCTTTTGCAGAAAAATTATTGCAGTTGAATCCTGATTTGGTTTTCAATTTTGTTTCGGGAAACAGAACCGATAGTTCGGAAAACGGAAAAGTGATGTGGGCGAGAGTAAAAGGCCGAACAGAAAATGCTTTGATTAAATTATTTGGTAAAAACCAATACAATTTTCGTCCGGCAATCATGAAAGCAACTAAAGGACAAGTGAATGTAAAAACGATTTATAAAATATTAGGTCCGCTGATTGCTCCTTTTTTTCCTCAAAAAACATTAACACTCAAACAAGTCGGACTTGCGATGATTAATGCTGTTTTGAAAGGTTATCCAAAACAAATTCTGGAAGTAGATGATATTGAAGAATTGGCAAAACAATAATGCACTCATAAAATGAAAGAAACTGCTATATCTGCCTGTTATGTAACGCCTTCGCTTAATGCGGAACAATTCGTGCCAGACCATTGTTTTATGTATTTAATTAAAGGTTCAATGTTGGGGTATGATGGGAATAAAGAATATAAAATTAAACCTGGAGATTATGGCATTGCGAGACGAAATCATTTGGCAAAATATACCAAACAACCTGAAAACGGCGAATTTAAAAAAATCTATATTTTATTTGAACAGGATTTTTTAAGGACTTTTAATGAAACGTATCAATTTAAAATAGAAAATAAAAAAACAACAGGCGGTATTATTGAATTGAATAAAAATGTATTGGTTAAAAACTTCATTCAGTCGCTTACGCCCTATTTCACTGAAAAAGGAACTATCGAAGAACAGTTTCTGAATGTAAAACGAACCGAATTGCTTTTAATCTTATTGAAAGTCAATCCCGAACTTGCCAATATTATGTTTGATTTTAGTAATCCAGAAAAGATAGATTTAGAAGCTTTTATGGTTCGTAATTTCAGATTTAATGTCAGCATCGAACGTTTTGCCTATTTGACAGGAAGAAGTTTATCTGCTTTTAAAAGAGATTTCGAAAAGATATTCAACGCCACTCCAAGTCATTGGTTAGTACAAAAACGCCTCGAAGAAGCGTATCATTTAATTGATAAAAAGAATAAAAAACCTTCTGACATTTATTTGGACTTAGGTTTTGAGAACTTTTCACATTTTTCGTTTGCGTTTAAAAAATTGTTCGGACATTCGCCGAGAGCGCTTATAGATGGAAAAAAAAATAGGGATTAAATCTCAACGATTAGCTTTTTCATTATAAATATAATGATTTTACACTTTTCGTTCTTTTGCCTTAGAGAACAAATAGTATATTAAAAAACTTAGAATCTTAGCATCTTAAAACCTTAGCAACTTTTTTTATAAAAAATTCCCTAATTTCGCCTATTAATCAAGAAAGGAGAAAATGAAGGTCTGTATTGCCGAGAAACCAAGTGTAGCACGTGAAATCGCATCCGTATTAGGTGCCAATACCAAGCACGATGGCTATTATGAAGGCAACGGTTATGCGGTGACCTACACTTTTGGGCATTTATGCACTTTAAAAGAACCTAACGATTATAAACCGCATTGGAAAAGCTGGGATTTGAACAATCTACCGATGCTTCCTGAAAAATTTGAAACCAAAGTCGTTCAGAATTCGGGAATCCAGAAACAGTTTAAAATCATTAAAAGCCTTTTTGAGAAAGCCGATGTTGTTATAAACTGCGGGGATGCTGGACAAGAAGGAGAATTGATTCAGCGTTGGGTGATGAACGAAGCGCATTACAAAGGCGAAATTCAGCGTTTATGGATTTCATCTCTTACCACAGAAGCCATTAAAGAAGGTTTTGAAAACTTAAAACCCTCTTCAAATTACGATAATTTATTCTACGCTGGATTTTCTAGAGCGATCGGAGATTGGCTTTTAGGAATGAATGCCACGCGTTTGTACACCGTAAAACATGGCGGCTATAAACAAGTTTTGTCTATCGGACGTGTACAGACACCAACTTTGGCAATGGTTGTAGAACGTTTTAGAGAAATCGAAAACTTTAAACCTCAGCCTTACTGGGAATTGCAAACTTTGTATAGAGAAACCCTTTTTAGTTATGAAGAAGGGCGATTTCTGAACAAAGAAGACGGTGAAAGTATTGCCGCAAAAGTTAAAGAAAGTGATTTCGAAATTGTTTCTGTTGACAAAAAGAACGGAAACGAATATGCTCCAAAACTTTTTGACTTGACTGGTTTACAAGTGTATTGCAATCAGAAATTTGGATTTTCTGCGGAAGAAACATTGAAAATTGCGCAGACTTTGTACGAGCAGAAAGTTATCACCTATCCCAGAGTGGATACGACTTTTTTGCCTGGAGATATTTACCCAAAAGTACCCGGAATTCTGCAGAAATTAACCCACTATGCTGAATTGACTGAACCGCTTTTAGGTAAAAAAATCAAGAAATCGCCAAAGGTTTTTAACGATAAAAAAGTAACCGATCACCACGCGATTATTCCAACAGGAATTCAGAATAATCTGCCTCACAATCAGCAGCAAGTTTATGATATTATTACAAGACGTTTTATTGCTGTTTTTTATGATGATTGTTTGGTTGCCAATACCACAGTAATCGGAAAAGCGGCTGATGTAACTTTTAAAGCAACAGGAAAAGAAATCTTGAAGAAAGGTTTCCGTGTGGTTTTTGAAGATCCAAATGCAAAGGAAAAAGAACCCGATTTATTGCCAAGTTTTACTGTAGGCGAAAAAGGGCCACATGAACCTTCTTTTCTTCAAAAAGAAACTAAACCGCCCAATCAGTTTACTGAAGCGACTTTATTGCGTGCAATGGAAACCGCTGGAAAACAAGTTGACGATGAAGATTTACGCGAATTGATGAAAGAAAACGGAATCGGGCGTCCGTCAACACGTGCCAATATTATCGAAACGCTTTTCAAACGCCAATATATTGTTCGAAACAAAAAACAAGTTTTACCGACTTTAACTGGAATTCAATTGATTGATACAATTCAGAACGAATTGGTAAAATCGGCCGAACTTACGGGAACATGGGAAAAACAGCTAAAAGATATTGAAAAAGGAACTTTTACTGCTGCAGCATTCATCAGAAACATGAAACGCATGGTTGAAGCATTGGTTTACGAAGTGAGAAGCGAAACCAAACATGCTAATATTTCACATGCCGCAACGATTCAGAAACCTGTTGTAAAAGCAGAAAAAGAAAAAAAGAAATCCTCTGGAATTTCGGCAGAAACATGTCCGAAATGTCAAAAAGGAAATCTGATAAAAGGAAAATCGGCTTTTGGATGCAGCGAATACAAATCGGGTTGCGATTTTGTATTGCCTTTTGTTTTTCATGATAAAAAAATCACAGAAAGCCAATATTTACGATTGGTTCAGAAAGGTTCTACCGTAAACATAAAAGGCTTCAAAACTGATTCTGGAACTGTTGAAGGTTTGATTCGTTTTGAAGAAAATTACAAGCTAAAATTAGAACCAAAGAAAACAGACAAAAAAGCGGAATCAAAAGAAAACCCAGATGCTTTAGTTTGTCCGAAATGCAAGAAAGGAACAATTTTAAAAGGCAAAACTGCTTATGGCTGCGCCGAATATAAATCGGGTTGCGATTTTAAAGTAACTTTCGACGAAGTTCGCGAAAAGTTAAAAGATCAAAAACCAACAAAGGAATTGGTTTACTCGATTTTAAGTGCTAGTGTTTAGTGTTTTTAGCCACAAATTATTTTTTTCAGCCACGAATTTCACCAATTTGCACGAATTTATTTTGCCACAGATTAAAATTATTAAAATGATTTTTTGTTTCACGCTGATTCTGCAGATTTAATTAGATTTTAATAATATAAAATCTGGGCTTATCTGCTTAAATCTTTATAAATCTGCGTGAAATTAATCCTACTAATCCTTTCAATCTGTAGCAAACATGCATTTTTTCAAAAAATTAATTCGTAAAAATCAGTGTAATTTGTGGCTAACTTTTTTTTCATACTTTAGTACTTCCATTTAACACCAAAAAACCATAAATATGTTTCAGAAAATTACTCTTATCGCTTTTATTATAGCTTTTGCATCTTGCCAGAAAAAAGAAACCGTTGAAAAAGACAAAATCAAAAAAGCAGATTGGTTAATTGGAAATTGGGAAAACACTACTCCAGAAGGTGTTTTATCTGAAAATTGGCAAAAACTAAACGACAGTACTTTCAGCGCATCATCGTACTATATTAAAGGAAAAGACACTTTGCATTTCGAAACTATTATTCTAGCGCAATTGGGCGAAACATTGACTTACAAAGCAACTGTAAAAGGACAAAATGATGACAAACCGGTCTTCTTCCCTTCTACGTTAGAATCAGATCAACAATTGGTTTTTGAAAACGCAAAACACGATTATCCTCAAAAAATAACGTATACAAGAGGTGCCAACAATACTTTAACTACTGAAATTTCAGGGAATTTGAATGGAAAACCGGGTTCTGAGAAATTTGTGATGACGAAGAAATAGTTTTTTAATCTCGTAAAGACGCTGAGTCGCAAAGTTTTCTATTAATTCGCTTTTCATTTTAAAAATGTTATTCAAAAAATTAACTATAAAAGAATGATTATGAAACTAAACTTTTCTTTTTTCTTGTTACTTGGATTGATTATGATAACTTCTTGCAAAAAGGAAATCAAAACAGAAACTCCTATTGTTAAATCATATGATAATCTCGAAAAAGCAGCATGGTTTATTGGCGAATGGGGAAATAAATCTAAAGAAGGCGAACTTACAGAACGCTGGAAAAAAGAAAATGATTCGGTTTATTTTGGTGAATCTTATTTTGTAGTGGGAGAAAAAGATACCGTTTTTGCAGAGCACGTAAAACTCGAAGATAAAAATGGCAAATTATCTTTTACAGTTACTGTTCCAGGACAAAATGACGAACTTCCTGTTACTTTTATGATGACTTCATCTACAGATAATCAGATTGTTTTTGAAAACCCAAAACACGATTATCCGTCTAAAATTGTATATTATAAAGTTGGAAATGATTCTTTAGTTGCAGAGATTTTCGGTTTGAAAAAAGGAAAAGCGGCTTCTGAGAAGTTTTTAATGGCGAAGAGATAAGTATTTTTAAATGTGGTTTATTATACTTGCTCTATCTTTTTTTTGTCTTATTGTTCTAATAAGAAGTATACGGTATTTAAAGTATTCTTTTATTCCGAAATCATTCATACCTCTTGAAAGCAAAATAGTTTGTTTTGAAGAAAGGATAAAATGGCGAGATGCTATAGATGCAGGCAATCCAAAAGTAGCAGAAACATATTATACGCCAATTATAGAATATACTTTTAATGGCGAAAAACATACCTATCAGGGACAGTTTCCTATAAGGTTTGAAACTTATAATTTCAATCGCAAAATAGTATTATACATTAATCCCAAAAAAACATCTGATGTCAGACATAAAGTTAAAAACTATTGGGAGTGAAATATGGAGAGGCTATGACAAGAACAATGAGATTCGAACTTTCTTAATAAATCTAATCCAAAGCGGCATTACTTCTTTTATTTTTAAACACAATCGAATAGAACAATCAATGACCATGTTCGATTTTAGGTTTTATTGTATAGAAAATGGGATTGAAAAAGAGTTATTCTACCTTAATTGCAAACATACCCGAACAACTTTGCTTTCTTTTTTATCAATTCTTAAATACATTACTGAAAACTATGAAATTGATTTAGTAAATGAATTCGCAAACGATGGTTATTTTTATGATAGTAAAAAGCAAGAAATTGTGCGATATATCTATCCGTAATTTTTAGAATATATAAACCAATCCGATGAAAAAGTTTTTTTTATTAATTCTATTTTCAATTCTAACATTAAGTTGCGACATGAAGTCCCAAAATTATATTGATGATATTTGGGATAATTTTTCATTTAACTCTACATTATCAAATAGTACTCAAATTATTATAAAACAGTATGATTCAACAATAACAAATAAAACCGTAAATGTTGAATCATATAATCCAATTAAAGAATACAAGACAAATTCAAAACAACAACTTAAAGATTTTGAAGCCATTTTTATAAATTCAGAAAAGACAGGTTATTGCTGTTGTCCGAAAAGCTCCTTTTCCATTCATTTTTTTAACAACAAAAAGGAAATAGACTTCTTTTATGTTGATACTCTTGAATTTAAAGATAAAGTACGAATTTGCGAACAGAGCTATCAATATTCATACATTATTGAAAAACAAAAATGGAAAGATTATTTAAATGAGATAAAATAAAATCATTCGCTTCAAGGAACTTCCAAATATGCGATCGTAAATCTCAACGGATTGAAATCCGTCTCTACAATATGTTACATTCCTACGGAATTTTTAAGCGTTGTGTGCTTTTTCAGATAGCAAATTAGAAAAAAATAGCGCACTTTGCGTAAATCTTTGCGCCTTTGCGGTAAAAAAGAAAACCTCAGAACCTTAAAAACCTCTGACGGATTGAAATCCGTCTCTACAATATGTTGCATTCCTACGGAATTTTTAAGCGTTGCGTGCTTTTTCAGATAGCAAATAAAACATAGCGTTCATTGCGTAAATCTTTGCGCCTTTGCGGTAAAAAAGAAAACCTCAGAACCTTAAAAACCTCTGACGGATTGAAATCCGTCTCTACAATATGCTTCATTCCTACGGAATTTCTAAGCTTTGCGTTCTTTTTTTAAATAGCCAATTAGAAAAAAATAGCGTGCTTTGCGTAAATCTTTGCGCCTTTGCGGTAAAAAACGTCACAATAAGAAAAACTCAGAACCTTAGCATCTTAGAATCTTAGCAACTCTAAAAAAAAATCACTCATTCTCCCCGATCTTATTCACCATAAAGATCATTAGAATACCTAAAAGCGCCATAATTAAGAAAGCCCATTTCATGCTTAAATATTCAGAAATAAAACCAACCATTGGCGGAACCAATAAAAATCCTAAATAACCAATTGTTGATATAGAAGTTAAGGCAGAACCACTGCTAAGATTTGAAGATCTTCCGGCAATACTAAATACTAGCGGCACTACGCAAGAAACCCCAAACCCGATTAAAACATAACCGAAAATAGTTGGGTACGCATAAGGCAATACAAAACAAAGTCCGAAACCAGCTGTGATTAATATTCCGCTGTAAAGCAAGATTTTTTTAGTCCCAAATTTCATTACGCCATAATCACCAAAAATACGTCCTAACGTTACTGCCGAAGCAAAAAACACAAAAGCGGCGCTGGTTAATTTTGGAGAAGCTTTTAATATATTTTCGAAATAAATTCCGCTCCAATCGTACATCGTGTTTTCGCAAGCCATAGAAACGAAACAAATCAAGGAGAATTTCACCAGATTTTTTTCAGGCATAGAGAAGAACTTCTTCTTAACCGGAACAGGCTCATTATGAATACTCATCGGGTAAAAACAAGCCGTTAAGGCCAACATAAAAATACTCACTCCCAATAAATGGTGCGATGGTGCAATATGCTGTGTTACCATTACATAGCCTAAACCGGCTCCAGAGAAAACGGCAATACTCCAAACGGCATGAAAACGCGTTATAATAGACTTTGGGTACAATTTCTGTACTTCGAGAGACTGTGCATTTATCGATAAATTGAAAATATTACGAGAAGCTCCAAAGAATAAAAGGATAATAACCAACTGCCAAACAAATGCCGCCAAACCAGGAAGAGACAACGCTACATTGAACATAACTGCTCCAAGAAGCATAATATAACGGCTGCTGTACTTATTTAATAACTTTCCTGTAAATGGCATTGTTAGCATTAAACCAATTGGAAAAGCGAATAAAACCGCTCCAAATTCGGCTTCAGACAAATGCAATTGGGCTTGTATATGCGGAATTCTTGAAACCCAAGAAGAATAACCAAAACCTGACAGAAAGAAAAAAACAGTGTTGGCAATACGATATCCTCTAGGGGTATTTTGGATCTTTTTAAAGAATGGTAAAATCATGAAGTCATTTTTCAGACCGCAAAATTAAGGCTTTTTAAAGTTTATCGCACTACAATTCCAAATAAGAATTTTGATTAATCGCTCCAAAATCAACATTTAACAATTTAGTGCACAAATGGTAAAAATAAAAATTGTTAAAGTTATTTTAATTTTTACATTTGCACTGTTTTTATTAATTCTAAATAAAAACTATTTTATAAACCAAATAAAAGTAGCAATGAATTATGTCAGTTTGAAGGCTTCACGTCTTCTATTTTCAATCAGTTTTTTATTTTCGTTCTTATCTGTTTTTGCGCAACAAAATCACGGAAAAATTAAAGGAACCATCACTACCTCAGACGGCGATGCTGCCGCTGGAGTAAACATTATTCTTAAAAATTCTAAATATGGTACTGTTTCTAATGATGACGGTACTTTTGATTTTAATAAAGTAAGAACCAATTCCTATACTCTTCAGGTATCTTTAGCAGGTTACGAAACCGCAGAAACTGAAGTTGCAGTAACAGAAAACGAGACTACAACGGTTAATCTTCAGCTGAAAGTTTCGAATAAAGAATTAAAAGAAGTTATTATCAGCAGTCCGAAAAGTATTGTATCTAAAAAAACCGATTACGTTGCGAGAATGCCTCTTAAAAATTTAGAAAATCCACAAGTTTATAGTGTCATTCATAAAGAATTATTGCAAGAGCAAGTTGCTGTAGATATAAGAACTGCCGTACAAAACTCTCCTGGTGTAGTTTCTATAAGTTATCCCTCCGGAGGTGTTGGCGTAATTTTTAGAGGATTTTCGACAGGAATAAATGCCCGTAACGGAATGGAAACGGTTTCTGGACGTTCCTCTGTCGATCTTGGAAACGTTGAACGTATTGAAGTACTCAAAGGACCGTCAGGAACTTTGTTTGGCTCTACAGTATCTTCTTTTGGTGGAGTGGTCAATTTAGTGACTAAAAAACCTCATGAAACAACTGCTGCCGAAATCTCATACACGACAGGAAGTTTTGGCTTAAACCGACTTACCGCTGATGTCAATACTCCATTAAATAAAGACAAAAGTGTTTTATTCAGAATTAATATGGCGGTTAATAGAGAAAAAAGTTTTCTAGATTATGGTTTCAATAATGCTTTGCTTTTTGCACCAAGTCTTACTTACAAAGCATCTGAAAAATTAACTTTCAATATTGATGCGGAACTTTACAACGTAAACAACACCAGACGTACGTACAATACTTATGCTGCAACTTCTGGAATTACAAATCCGACAGATTTAAAAATAGATTATAGAAAATCTATGTTTCATGATGATAATGATGCAAAAACCAAAGCAACTAAAATTTTTGCTCAAGCAGAATATGAAATATCAGAAAACTGGAAATCTACCACTGTATTTTCGTTTGTTGGCGAAGATGTAGAGCGCAGTTATCAAAGTTACGCCGTGTGGAGCTCTCCTACTCAGGCAGCAAGAAGAGTTGGACTTTGGGGACCAATTTATAACAACTACACAAATATTCAAGAAAACTTAAACGGAAAGTTCTCAACAGGAAGCATTAAACACAAATTCCTTGCAGGTATCAATTACAGACTGTACAGTGGTGCGTTTTCTGGAGGTACTACTTTTACACTTGATAATATCGATGTTACCACTCCATTCTCTCCTATTAGAAGAAAAGCAGTTGATGCCGGTCTTGTTCTGACCACATCGCCAGTTGCAGATCAAAAAACGTTTAGCGTTTATGCTTGTGATGTAATCAATTTTACAGATCGCCTTTCGGCTATGTTGAGTTTACGTTTGGATAATTTTGACCGCGAAAAAGTCGGTACAGTTGAAGGATATAATCAAACCGCTTTAGCTCCAAAATTAGGATTGGTTTATGAAGTACTGAAAGACCAAGTTTCTGTTTTCGGAAATTATATGAATGGTTTTCAAAATATGCAGCCAGTAACACAGCCAGATGCAACCCAACTGGTTTTAGATCCTATTTATGCCGTACAGTATGAAGGAGGAATTAAAGCTGAGGCATTCAATAAAAAATTGACGGCTTCTGCTAGTTATTACAATATTACAATCGACAACGCAACTCGTGTTAACGCTTCTGGCTTTACAGAACAAGATGGAAAACAAGTAAGTAAAGGTTTTGATTTTGAAGTAATGGCAACTCCTATAAACGGATTAAATATTGTGGCGGGATACGGTTATAATGACAACCGAATCGTAAAAGCTTCTGATGCTTCAATTGAAGGAAACAAAGCAACTGGCTCTCCTGAAAATGTAGTGAACTTCTGGACTTCATATACTTTCCAAAATAAACTTAAAGGTCTTGGTTTAGGATTGGGGGCGAATTATGTAGACAAAAATTACTTTACTGCCGATAATACTTTCTATATGCCTTCTTACACAACATACAATGCATCTGTATACTACGATCGTTCGTCATGGCGAGTTGGATTGAAATTTAACAATATAACAAACGAAAAATACTGGGATTTCTGGGGAACTTCTCAAGCTCCAACAAATATTTTGGCTAGTTTGACCCTTAAGTTTTAGAACCAAATTAAAATTTAAAAAAAAAGCACCTCTCCATAAGTTTTGAGGTGCTTTTTTAATAAAATCGTTTACAGCGATATGACATTTAAGAATTTTATAAAGAAAACGCACTTATGGCTCGGATTATCTTCTGGCTTAATTGTTATTATACTCGGAATTACAGGCTGTTTGTACTCCTTTGAAGAAGAACTTCGGCCGATGATTCATGATTACTATTTTGTCGAGCAGGTCAAAAATAAAAAACTCCCTATCAGCTCTTTAATAAAAATTGCAGAAGAAACAAATAAAAAGATTCGGCCACAACAGGCATTTTCTGGATGCCGAACATTTAATGATCCCAGACGTACTGCTGTTTTTTGGTTTTATGAAGAACTAAACAAAGATGCTGTTTGGTATTGGAATCAGTATCAGACCAACTATGTTTACTTAGATCCTTATACGGGAAATGTAAAAAAAATAGAGAATTATAATTTTGAGTTTTTTGCTTTTGTTCGAATGCTGCATCAAACACTTTGTTTCAATAGCAAAATTGGCGATCCAATCACAGGAACTGCAACCATCATCTTTATTATTTCATTAATTACAGGTTTAATTTTGTGGTGGCCAAAAAATAAAAGTGCAGCAAAACAGCGTTTTTGGTTTCAATGGAAAAACACCACGAAATGGAAGCGTAAAAACTATGATTTGCATAATATTTTAGGATTTTATATGTTGATTTTCACTTTATTAATTGCCTTAACTGGATTAGTATGGGCTTTTGAATCCTACGACAAAGGAGTACAATGGCTCTTTAACGGAGGAAAAACATTTGCTAAAAAAGAAAAAATTGTTTCAGATACAACCCAATATACCAAAATCAGCGCTGCAGATAAGATATATAATGCCACTCTAAAGGCGCATCCTAAAGCAAAAAGCTACTTCTTATTTACTCCAAAAGAAAATGATTCTTTGGCGACTCTTCAAACCTTTATTCGATACGAAAATCGTTTTAATGACGTATCAATGCTATTTGACCAGTACACAGGTAAGAATCTTAAAACTACTGCTTATAAAGACAAAAATAATGGCGAGAAATTTAGATTTATAAATTACGATTTACACGTTGGCAGCATTCTCGGATTTCCAGGAAAAGTGCTTGCATTTTTTGCTAGTCTGGTTGCTGCAAGTCTACCTGTAACAGGCTTCTTAATTTGGTGGGGACGAAATAAGAAAAAGAAAAAAAAGAGTTCTTAACGTTTTCGTCCTAATTTATTGGTCTTTTTTACGGTTTTAATTTTTAATTATTCTAAATAAGACTTATGTTTGTAAAAAATATCATTCTAATAATTTAAACTTGATCTTATGAAATCAAATACTTTAAAAATAGTAAGCTTTTTATTTCTAATGCTTTTTGCAGCACCTCAACTTTTTGCTCATGCACTTTGGATTGATACAAAAGCAACAGGAACAAAAGGAAAAGCTCAGGAAATTTCTGTTTACTTTGGAGAATTCTCTGATAACGATATTACAAAAGCTGATAAATGGTTTTCTGATTTAAAAGATTTTTCTCTGGTGGTAATTTCTCCTTCAAAAAAAGAAACAAAATTGACTTCAAAAGCTTTAGACAATAAATACCAAGCTTTCTTTACACCAGACGAAGACGGAGTTTATACGATCGTAATGCACCATACGGTTGGTGATGTTTACGGAACAATGAAATTAGATTATAACTCAAGTGCCACTGTTGTGGTTGGAAACAAATCGGCAGGAAATGTAGCTACGGCTAACAACAATAAAATCAGTGTTTTCTCTGAAAATGCAGATGTAGCTAAAAAAAATGCGGTAATCAATGTTTCTGCTTTGTATGAAGGTGCTATTGCAAAATCTCAAAAAATTAAAGTAATCGCTCCAAACGGATGGGAAAAAGAATTATGGACAAATGACAAAGGCGAAATTTCTTTTACTCCTATCTGGTCTGGAAACTATATGGTTGAGTTTGCCTATACAGAAAAATCTGCAGGAGAACACAACGGTAAAAAATATGACGAAATCTGGAAAATGGCTACTTACCAAATTGCAGTAAAATAATCTCAGAAAATTTCATTCTTAGATTTTAATTTCAATTTAAAAAACCTTGCTTCGCGGCAAGGTTTTTTTTGTTATTATTTATACTAAATTAAAATAACATTAGAAAATTCTTAAGACAATCTTAAGAAAACAATAATCAAGATTTAAGAAAGAAAAGCTTCTTAAAATTTCGTTAACACATTGATGGCATTGTATATTTGCGCCGATCTATTTTTATTGAATCTAAATAAATACCATGAAATATAATTTACTATTTGCATTAGGATTATTAAGTTTTGCTTCTTATGCGCAAGACTATTCAAGTAATGAATCTACTTCTTCAGTAACCGATACAGTTAAGAATAAAAAAGGCGAAATATTAAATGAAGTAGTTGTCTCTAAAACAAAAGAACCAAAACCAGTAACGGCTGTTCGCTCTGGATTAAAACCAATGGACAACCCACAAAGTGTACAAATTATCGGTTCTGAAGTTATCGAACAGCAACAGGCAATCCGTTTAAGCGAAGTACTTAAAAACGCTAATGGTGTTTACGTAGGTTCTGCTCGTGGTGGCGCTCAAGAGTCTTTCTTCTCTAGAGGTTATGACATGTCTGCAAATAATATGTTTAAAAACGGATTCCGTTACAATTCAGGTTCTATTCCTGATGTTTCTGGTCTTGACAAAGTCGAATTCTTAAAAGGTAGTGCGGCTTTATTATTTGGAAACGTAGCACCTGGAGGAATTTTAAACTTAGTAACTAAAACACCTCAATTTAAAAGCGGCGGAGAAATCTCTATGCAGTTCGGAAGCTACGCTTACTATAAACCAGCATTTGATTTCTACGGAGGCTTAAATAAATCGATCGCTTTCAGAATTAATGGTTCTTACGAGAACTCAGAAAGCTTTAGAGATGTGGTGAAAAACAAACGTTTTTACATTAACCCGTCTTTACTTTTCATCATTAATCCAAAAACGCAAATTACAGTACAAGGAGATTATTTAAGTGCCGATTGGACACCTGATTTTGGAACTGGAATTATTGGAAAAGAAATCTTAGATCTTCCACGTAGCGCATTCTACGGATCGCTTTGGTCAAATGGTACAACCAAATCTTCAAGCGCATCTGTATTGTTAAATCATGATTTCAATAAAAACTGGAAACTAAACTTTAATTCTTCATTCCAAAATTATGATAGAGGAAGTTATTCAACAGCACAATTATCAGGATTAGACACTTACCCTACTCCAGGAGATTGGAACAGAGGTTTAACAAAAAATAAAAACTTAGAGCAAATCTTAGGAGACCAATTAAGTATACAAGGAAATTTCAATACAGGTTCTGTAAAACACCAAATTTTCACTGGTGTAGATTGGGAAAACTCGTTTGCCACAGCGTATACTTTTACATTTGACGAAAAATATGTACAAACTGGAACAAAACCAGATGGAACACCTATTTTCGGTCCAACACTTTATGACACTATAAACTTATTCACTTTTGATCCAGCAGATCAAAGAATGGATATTCCGACAACAGACAGAGCTACTCAAATTACAAAAACAGATACGAATCGTTTTGGAGTTTATTTTCAAGATTTCATTTCGATCACAGACAAATTCAAAGTATTGGCAGGTATAAGATGGTCTTGGCAAGAAGCTGAAGTAAGCACATACAAAGAAACCAAAACTGGCGCTGGAAATCCGCAAGATGCAATTCCTACGATTACGCCAAAACGTTTAGACAATGCATTTTCTCCAAAAGCGGGATTAGTGTATCAGCCCACAAAAGATGTTTCTATCTTTGGAAGTTATTCTACTTCTTTTACACCAAACACAGGAACAACTGTTGATTTACAACCGATCGAAGCTTCTATTATCGATCAATATGAAGTGGGTGTAAAAACAGATTTCTTCAAAGGTTTATTAAGCACAAATGTTACCGTCTACCAAATTACAAACAGCAACTTAGCGCAAATGGCACCAACAAAAGCAGACGGAAGCGACAATTTTGACGCAAACATTAAAATGTTAAGCGGAGAAACTAAAAGTAAAGGTGTTGAAGTTGATGTTACAGCAAGACCAGCAGACGGTTTAAATGTTATTGCAGGTTATAGTTATAATGACATGCGCTACACTAAAACGTCAGGATTAAATGGAAGCTTTGTTGAAGGAGACCGTGTAGCGAGAACACCATTAAATACTGCTAACTTAAGTTTCTTTTATACTTTACAGTCAGGAATATTTAAAAACGTTTCTTTCGGAGCAATCGGAAATTACATTGGAGACCGCCTTGGAGGATGGAATGATGATTATGTATGGACAGAAAACAAACCTTCTACTACTCCGAAAACCTATACGGTAACCATTAGAGATCGTGATATCCCATTAGACGGTTATGTCACAGTTGATGCATCTGTTGGATATACTTGGCAAAAATTCTCGATTCTTTGCAAACTATCAAATATTACAAATACATTAAATTATACTGTTCACGAGAACTATAGTGTGAACCCAATCGCTCCTCGTCAGGTGATGACAAGCTTGCGTTACAAGTTCTAAAATATTGAATTAGAGTTTTGATTTTATCCCAAGATTTTCAAGTAAAACTGAAAATCTTGGGATTTTTATTTTATGCTCAATACTAATTCAATTAACCTTATTTTTGTTTGAAATTATAATCCGTAAAATACAATTCAAAAATGTCAGATTCCAAGAAAAACCAATTGCAAAAAAGTTTAGGCCTTAGTTTTAATATCGCCGTTTTAATTGGAGGAACAATAGGTGTCGGAATTTTAAGAACACCAGGAACTATTGCTGAAATGCTAGAAAATTATTGGCTTATTTTGGCTTCTTGGCTATTTGGAGGTTTGTATGTTTTATTGGGAGCCAATTCGTATTCAGAATTAGCGACAATGCTGCCAAAAGCCGGTGGATCTTACAATTACATCAAAAGAGCTTTGGGAGATTATGCTGGATTTCTTTCTGGCTGGTACGATTATATTGTCAATGCGATTCCACCTGCCTTTTACTGCATTGTAATTAGCGAATACACGATTATTTTATTTCCGCAATTAGCCCATTATTTTACCGTTTTATCCATTTCTTTATTGATTGCATTTGTTCTGCTTCATTTAAGCGGAGTCAAAAACGGAAGTTTGATTCAGCAAATTACGAGTTTATTAAAAGTCATTTGTTTTGTGGCTCTGGTTGTGGCTTGTTTTATGTATTCTGGAGTTGAAGTTCCGTCGATTAAAACAAACAGTTCCATTTTTCAAATCGGACTCGTTTTTGGATTTTTTAAATCGTTACAACTGATTATTGGAACTTACAACGGCTGGAATGCTGTTTGCTTTTTTGCAGAAGAAAATGACGATCCAAGCAAAAACATTCCGAAATCTTTATACAGTGGCGTTTTACTTGTGGTAGCCATTTATATTTTGGTAAATGCCGCATTTTTTCATGTGCTGCCAATCGAAACATTAGCCAAATCAAATCTAGCTGCTGCCGATGTTGCCAAGATTCTTTTCGGAGAAAATGGTGCTAAAATCGTAACCGTAATTTCGATCTTTTCTTTAATAAGCATTTTGAATGCCTTTATGATGATTCCGCCCAGAATCCTTTACGGATTAAGTCGGGACGGATTCTTTATCAAGCAAGGAACAAACGTAAACAAAGGTGGAACGCCAATTGTCGCGCTTCTGGTTTCATCATTTTTCAGCTTGTTTTTAATCTGTATTGGTTCTTTCGAAGTTTTGTTTTCATTCGCCGCTTTTATCTCCATAATCGTTTGGGGATTGGCGTATTATTCGCTTCTAAAATTAAGAACAAAAGAACCAGATTTACCAAGACCTTACCATTCATTTTGGTATCCTTGGACGACCATAATCGCAATTATATTTTCGATCGCATTACTTGGCGGATTTATTTACAGTGACCCAAAAAGCTTTATAATTATTGTTGCGATTGCGATTGTTTCTTATCCTTTGTTTTTGGTTTTAAAGAAAAAAAATAGCCACAAATCTTAAAATAAATAGCCTCGAATTACTTAGTCTATTCGAAACAAATAACACAAGATTATTTGATTCTAAAAACTTATTGACATTGAGATAAAAATTCCAAATAATTAGCATACATTTAACACGATTATTACCCCAATCTAACAACATAATTGTATGAGGCACAGAGTTTTTTTCATCCTACCTTTTTTTGTTTTTTTGTTTTCATGCGATAGTAATGAAGAAGTTATTCCAGAAAAAGAAATTACTCCAGAAAAAGAAGTTATTCCAGAAACGAAACCAACCGTTTTCACACCAACTAAATGGACTAAAGGAACTGGCACAATTGAAGATCCTTATCAAATTGAAATACCGGAACATCTTTTCTATTTATCAAAAATAGTAAATGAAGCAGTTCCGAAAAACTCCAGAATCAGAAGTCTTTTTAAATAAAAATTTCAAGATTATGAACGATCTTGATTTAAATAATGTGCTATTTGCTCCAATTGGCAAAAATAGAGAATTACCATTTTTTGGCAACCTGGATGGAAATTTTAAAAAAATATCTAATTTAAAAATAAAAACTACCAATGATCCTGCTGGTTTATTTGGAAACTTACAGGCTTCCATAAAGAACTTAAGTATTATAAATGGCTCTATTGAGGGGACAAATTTTGTAGGAGGCTTCGCTGGTGAAGCAACTGTAAGAATAGAAAATTGTTCCTTTGAGGGAACAATTACAGGAAAAAATTATATTGGCGGTATTGTTGGATATGGTGCTGTTACTATAACTAACTGTTCTTTCAACGGAAACATACAAGGAGAAGGCGAAATTGGCGGCATAATAGGATCAATCTATGGTACAACAAGTCAAATAAAAAAATGTTTTAATAAAGGAACCATCAAAGGAATCTCAACTGTGGGAGGCATAGTAGGATATAAAAGCGATTGTGCTATAGAAGAGTGTTACAATATTGGCAATATTACGGCAAGCGCACAAATTGCAGGAGGAATAATTGGATGGAGCACAGGAGGCAGCAACTTAAATATTCCAAATTATACAAGCAATTGTTATAATAAAGGAAAAATCCTTGCTCAAAAATATTCTGCTGGTATAATAGGCAGTCAAGATTCCGGACAAGTATACAACTGTTACAACACAGGTGAAATTTCAAAATTGTCTGAAGAATACAGTAATCCAATTGCTAAAGGATATGACTATGAATTTAATTTAGTTGATAATTGTTATTACTTAAATTCTTCAATAATCTTAGACCCGAAGATTGTTCTGATTAGAGGCATCAGTAAAGACCAAAACTATATGTCAACAGTTTCATTTGTAAATGACTTAAATAAAAACAATTTACCAAAAGCATGGAAACAAGACAAAACACCCAATATAAATGATGGTTATCCGATCTTGTCATGGCAATAAAACTTAAAAATTAATCTATATTATAACTAAAAACCCGACAGCTTAAAAAACTATCGGGTTTAATTTTATAATTAAAACTAGTCTGATTTCTTATTTCAAACCAGCCAAACTTTGCTCGATTGTAGCAATTTTTGCTAAAGCATCGGCTTGTTTTTGTTTTTCTAAATTAAGAACTTTCTCTGGAGCTCCGTTTACGAATTTCTCGTTAGAAAGTTTTGCTTCTACAGATTTCAAGAATCCTTTAGTGTAATTCAATTCTTCTGTCAGTTTTGCGATTTCAGCTTCAACGTCGATGTTTCCTGTAATCGGAATGAAATATTCATTTGATTTTACACGGAAAGACAATGCGCCGTCTACTTTTTCAGAAACATATTCGAAAGCAGAAACGTTTCCTAATTTCGTTATGATTGAATCAAAATAAGTAGAAACATTTTCGCTGTTGATTCCTTTTAATTCGATTGCATCTTTAAACGGAATATTTTTGTCTTTACGAATCGTTCTAATTCCAGAAATTACTTCAATTGAGTTTTCAAAATCAGCAATTAATTTTGCGTCAAACGGTTTTACTTCTGGCCAAGTCGAAACAATTAAAGCTTCTTCTGGAGTTCTTTCAGCAATTAACTGCCAAATTTCCTCTGTCAAGAAAGGCATGAACGGATGCAATAACTTCAAGTTGTTTTCTAACATTTCGATCGCTTTCGCGAAAGTTACGCTGTCAATTGGCTGTTGATACGCTGGTTTGATCATTTCCAAGAACCAAGAACAGAAATCATCCCAAACCAATTTATAAATCGCCATAAGGGAATCTGAAATTCTGTATTTCTCAAAATTATCTTCAATATCAACTAAAGTCTGCTGTAATTTTGCTTCGTACCATTCAATTGCCACTTTTGATGATTCTGGCTGCGGAATCGTTTCTGAAACTTCCCATCCTTTAATCAATTTGAAGGCATTCCAAATTTTGTTTGAAAACGCTTTTCCTTGGCTGCACAATTCTTCGTCAAACATGATATCGTTTCCTGCAGAAGCACTTAAAAGCAATCCTACACGAACACCGTCTGCACTAAATTTATCGATCAAGTCTAAAGGATCAGGAGAGTTTCCTAATGATTTAGACATTTTACGACGTTGTTTATCACGAACCAAACCAGTCAAATATACATTTGTAAATGGTTTTTCACCCGCATATTCGTAACCTGCAATGATCATTCTCGCAACCCAGAAAAATAAAATATCTGGACCGGTTACTAAATCATTTGTTGGATAATAATATTTATAATCTGAACTTTCTGGATCCATAATTCCACCAAAAACAGACATTGGCCATAACCAAGAAGAAAACCATGTATCTAACGCGTCAACATCTTGAGTTAAGTCAGATGTTGTAAGTGAGTTGTTAGATGTTTTTTCTTTTGCTAATGCTAATGCATCTTCGATGTTTTCTGCTACTACGAAATCTTCTTTTCCGTCTCCATAATAATATGCTGGAATTTGTTGTCCCCACCATAACTGACGAGAAATATTCCAATCGCGAATATTGTTTAACCAGTGCGCATAAGTGTTTTCGAAACGTTTTGGATGTAATTTAATATCTCCAGTTTCTAAAACCGACTTAATCGCTGGTTTTACCAATTCTTCCATTTTCAAGAACCATTGGTCAGATAATCTTGGCTCGATTACCGCTTTTGTTCTTTCAGAAGTTCCCACTTTATTTAAGTGGATTTCTGTTTTAGCCAAAGCACCAATTTCTTCTAATTCTTTTTCAATTTCTTTACGAACTACAAAACGGTCTTTTCCTTGATAGTGTAATCCGAAACTATTTAAAGTTGCATCTTCATTAAAAATATCAACGATTTCAAGGTTGTGTTTTTCACCCAACGTTTTATCGTTCATATCGTGTGCAGGCGTTACTTTCAAACATCCTGTTCCGAATTCTACATCTACGTATTCGTCTTCGATAATTGGGATTACTCTTCCGCAAATTGGAACGATCGCTTTTTTACCTTTTAAATGTGTAAAACGCTCATCGTTCGGATTGATACAGATGGCAGTATCTCCAAAAATAGTTTCAGGACGTGTTGTTGCAATGGTCAAGAAATCTTCTGAACCTTCGATTTTATATTTTAAGAAAAATAATTTTCCTTGTTGTTCTTCGTAAATAACTTCTTCGTCAGAAAGAGTCGTTTTTGCTTCTGGATCCCAGTTTACCATTCGGTATCCTCTGTAGATTAATCCTTTGTTGTACAAATCAACAAAAGAACGAATTACAGAAGCAGACATATCTGGATCCATCGTAAATTTAGTACGTTCCCAATCGCAAGAAGCGCCTAATTTCTTAAGCTGTTCTAAGATTGTTCCTCCGTATTTATCTGTCCATTCCCAAGCATGTTTTAGGAATTCTTCGCGAGTTAAATCGTTTTTATTGATTCCTTCTGCTTTTAATTTCGCCACCACTTTTGCCTCAGTTGCAATAGAAGCGTGATCTGTTCCGGGAACCCAACAAGCATTGAATCCTTTAAGACGTGCTCTACGAATTAAAACATCTTGAATTGTATTGTTCAACATATGTCCCATGTGAAGGACTCCAGTGACGTTTGGCGGCGGGATTACAATGGTGTACGGCGTTCTATGATCTGGTTCTGAATGAAAATAGTTGTTTTTCATCCAGTAATCATACCATTTACTCTCAATCGTCTTAGCGTCAAATTGTGCTGGAATTGTCATTTACTTAGGTTGTTTAATCGTTTATTTGTTTAACTGTTTAATCGTTTTCGATTACTTGGAATGCTAATTGCTCATCTAATTGTTTCTGCCTTAATACTATCATTTACAATCAATCATACGATTAAACAAATAAACGATTAAACAGTTAAACAAAAAAATGGTTCAATTTTTGTAATTATAACTGACAGCAAAAGTAAATAATTAAGTAGACTATAAAAAGAGAAATAATAATTTGTGTGTTAATTAAAAGAATGTATATTTACTTACAATTAAAAAAAGATTTCATATGAAAAATGCAGCCTCTTTTATTGCAGTCTTATTGTTTAGCGCAATAAGTTATGCACAAAATGGCCCAAAAATTGAATTTGCAGCCCCAGACAATACAATTGATTATGGAAAAATTTCTAAAAGTGACAATGGGCTTCGTTCCTTTGAATTTACAAATACAGGAGATGCTCCTTTATTAATTACAGGTGCAGAATCTACAGTAAGTTCTATCATTGTAACCAAACCTGCGGCAGCAATTTTGCCTGGTAAAAAAGGAAAAATCGATGTAAAATATAATATGGTCGCAGGACCTATTCGTAAAACCATTACTGTTGAAACAAATGCAGTAAATTATCCTGACGGAAGAGTAGCTCTTAAAATTAAGGGTGAAGTTCAATAAAAATTAAAAACTTCTAAAATAAAAAGCCGTTTCTAAATTTAGAAACGGCTTTGCTTTATATAACAAGAAGCATCTTGCTTCTTAAATCTTTCTTCTTTACTTCTTCTCAGCACATTCTGCCGTATCGAATTTATATTTTACACTTTCAAAATCAATAGGTTTGTCTTTTACTAAATAAGTAACCCCCATTGTAGTTTGCATCGTTCCGTTTCCTAAAATCAACTGATTATTACGTTTTAAAAGTGCCATTGGGTTTTTGAAGGTTTTATCTCCGTTCACATTGTCTTTAAAAGTGTAATCTACAAACAGCGTATCACCATGAAACTCGCCTGCAACTTCTCCTGTTCTAACAGTTGAAGGCGCAACTCTCATAATCATACCTCCAGCTAATTTGCCGTTTTTCAAAGTATTCAATTTTAAATCTATTGTATCCTTTTCGTAAATGGCTTTGTAGCATTCCGTACTTACTATTGTTTCACCGTCTGCTTTTACAGCTTCAGCCGCTTTTTGTTTTTCTTCATTTTTACAGCTTTGCAATCCAATGAAGGATAAAAGCAAACAAGACAAGGTTAGATTTCTCATATTTTTTTCTATTTCGTTGATATTACTATAAAATTAAAGAAAAAAAGACTTCTTCTTACCATAATTTTATAGATTTTTAATTACAAATTCTGACCTTCTATTCAATTCGTGTTCTTCTTCCGAACAGGATTCATCCGTTTTGCATTTTATAATCGGAACCGATTCTCCATAACCTTTTGCAGAAACTCGTTTAGAGTCGATTCCCGATTGGATGATAAATTCTCTAGTTGAGTTGGCTCTCTTTTGAGATAAATCAGCATTGTACTTTTCATTTCCACGCGAATCGGTATGCGATCCTATTTCGATTTTCATTTCAGGATATTTCTTCATCAACTCGACCACTCTTCCTAAAATCACTTTTGATTCTTTCCGAATGTACCACAAATCGTAATCAAAATAAATCGGATCTGTTTTAATGATTAAACGGTCCTTGTCTTTTACAACATCTTTTTCTTGCGCTAAAATCTCTTTTACTTTTTCGTTCTTTCTCACTTCGGCTGCTACAATTGCAGCTTCTTTGGCTTTCTTCTCTTTTTCTTTCAGCTCAATTGCTGCCAAAGCTTCTTTTTTCTTATTTTCTTCTTCAATAATGATTTCTTGCTTTCTCTTGTTTTCGGCAATCTGTTTCTCTTCTTTTTTGATTGCTTCTAAAGATCGTAATGCCAACGAACCATCGTTTACCTTATCTCTTGTTTTGTCTAAAGTCAATATTTTAGACGCATTGGTATAATTTTCCTTGAAAGCAGCAATTTTATACGAAGCCTCACAAGCAACCGTAAAACTGAATTTCCCGTCAGCTGAAGTTGTAATGGTATTTAAAGTTTTATTTTCTGAATCTTGTAATAATACCGTTGCATTTTCTAAAACCAGTTGCGTATCAATATCTGTAATTGTTCCCGCAATAAACTGTTTGCAATCTTCAACAATTAAATCTTTTATTTCTTTGAATTGATATATATCGTCGCTTCCCTTTCCTCCTTCTCTATTGGAAGCAAAAAATCCTTCTTTAGTATTTGAATCAATATTAAAAGCAAAATCATCCAAATTAGAATTTAGCGGAAGTCCAATATTTACTGGTTTTGAATATTCGCTTCCATTTATTTCAGAAACAAAAACATCTAATGATCCGTAACCTAAAAGTCCGTCTGATGAGAAATAAAGTTTATTATCTGCTGAAGCATAAGGAAACTGCTCTCTTTTATCAGTATTAATTTGCGGACCTAAATTTTTTGGTGTATCAAAAGCTCCTTTATTAATGTTTACCGAATAAATATCAAAAGAACCCAAAGATCCTGGCATATCCGAAGCGAAATACAATACCTTTTCATCTGCACTCAAAGCGGGATGTTCTACAGAATAATTCGGACTATTGAATGGCAACGACGCAATATTCGTCCATTTTCCTTCTACCAATTCTGCTTTAAAAATCTGAAGATTGGAGATTTTTTTATCGTCTTTTTTCTTTCTTCCGTTTTTAGAATTGTTTCTTGTAAAATACATGGTTTTACCATCTTTTGTAAACACAGCGTTTGACTCGTGCATTCCGGTTTTTAATTCTTTAGCAAAATAATGCACTGTCGAATCTGCTGAATTTATGTTTTTTAGCGGAATCGAAACCAAGTTCAAATAGGTTTCATTGTCCCATTTGTATTTTTTATCAAACAAGCCTGGTTTCAATTTAACTCCTGCAAAAACTAGGTCTTCTTTGTATTTCACAGCACCAAATTCAGAATTTGGCGTATTGATAGCAAGATTTTTAATCTCGAAACGTTTACCAATTGCAGTAACATTTTCTAATGTTTTTAGTTCTTTTTCAAAATTGACACTATCTGCTGCATTGGCCGATTTAGCATAATATTTTTTTAAATTGACATTTGCATCATCATAGCTATTTGTTGCTTTTAGAGTCTGTGCATATCTAAAATAATATTCTCGATCTAAATTATTACTGTAACTTGAAACCAACAGACGGTAATAGCGCTGGGCTTTGATCAAATCATTCGTGTAAAAATAAGAATCGGCTAGATTTTTAATTACTTCTTGAGAAGGTCTTTCATCAGCTAATTTTTGGTATAAAATAATAGCTTCGCTGTAATATGTTTTATCAAAAAAGCGTTTAGCTCTCGCTAGTTCCTGATCTTGTGCATTTATAAACTGTATTAAAAATACGAATATAATAACGAGTAATTTTTTCCTATTTTTCATTTTAGAAGAATCTTGGAGATTTATCAAATCCTTTTCCTAACAAGTCCAAATCAAACAACAGCATAATTTCGTGTGTTCCAGAATTAAACTGACCAAAGTTTGTAAGGGTGTAATCGTAAGCGTAGCCTACTCTCAATGTAGAGGTCACATTGATATTGAAAAGCGCACTAACTGAATCATCAATTCGGTAAGCAGCTCCAAATTCGAACTTTTCATTATACAAAACATTGGCTGTAACATCTAACGTAATTGGGGCACCTTTTACAAATTTTGTCATAAAGGCAGGTTTTACTTTCCACTTATCATTGACTTGAAAAACATAACCAGCTGTCAAAAAAGTGTGTATTTCTTCGGAACCAAAAGCATTTACTCCCGACTTCTCTTCGATATATTTTGACTTTAGCAAATTAGGTGCAGATAATCCAACATAGAGATTATCTCTAAAATAGTAAGCTCCGACTCCAATATTAGGCTTAGTCGCGTTTATGTTTTCTGAAAAAGCATAATCGGTCTGAGGGTCTGTAAATTTGAAACCGTTAAAATTGCTTTGCATAGATGAAAATCCAGCTTTTAAACCCAACGACAGTTTATTTTTTCCGCCTAATTTTAAAACATACGCAAAATCAGCATAAACATTATTTTCTTTTTTCGCGCCATCTCCAATATCATCCGAAACGAAAGAAATTCCCGCTTCTATTTTGTCATTAATGGCTGTATGTCCAAAAAATGTAAATGTTTTAGGAGCGCCATAGGCCCCTACCCACTGCGTTCTGTACAATCCGCCAAAATTCATCATGGCAGGAACTCCAGTTGCATAAGCGGGATTTACAATACTCATATTGTACATATAATGTGTGTATTCTGGATCCTGCTGTGCAGAAACGGATAAACAGAAAAGGAAATTTATAAAGAGTATTATTTTTTTCATGTGAAAATTATATTAAAATGTAAAAAGAGATTTATCGATTTAAATAAAGACGGCCTTGTTTTGGAGGTTTATTGTCTTTATTAAAATGCAGTACATAAAAATAAACTCCGTTGGGTGCAATTCCGCCAGCGATACCGCTTTTCTCGTAATTTTTGCCATCCCAAGCTGGTTTACTATTATCTCCTTTATACATTCCATTTCCATATCTGTTATAAATTTCAAGCGTATAATTTGGATATAAAAATTCAATATCTTTTATCACAAACGAATCGTTTACCCCGTCTCCATTTGGCGAAAATCCGTCTGGAATAAAGAATTCGTATTGCGCTACTTCACAATCTTGAAGCGAGACTTTTACTTCTTTATAATTTTCCGACAGACATCTTGTGGTTTCATTTAAATCATATCCGTAATAGATTGCATTATGAACCAATAATGTCGTTGACGGCAATAAATTTCCATCTACTGCATCGTACCAAGCTACCGTTAACGGAACATTAGTTTTATTAGACAAATCACTTATTTTTGGATTTGCCAATCCGCAAAAATCTGCCGTTTCATTCATTTCTGGCGCCGGTGTGTCGTTTATAACTACCGAAACTTTCGCAGGTTCTGACGTACAGCCCGCAGCAGATGTTTGTCTAACGAAATAATCTTCCGTTTTTAAAACAAAATCAACTGCAAGTGGCGTTGTTGCTGTTGCTGAATTGTACCATTTGTATTGCGCTCCTTTTGGCTCCAAATTGGCAATTACCGCTTCATCCACTTTACAAAACTGCTGATCTGCAACAATTGGCGCGAGCGGAATCGGATTTATTACAAAATCATCTGTTACATTAATTAGATTTACATCACAATTGGTAACTGTATTGGTTAGATTCAGTAAAGTAATTTTTGTCGAACCTGAATTTAGAAGCAATTCGGCAGGAACAACAAAATCCAATTTACCGTTTGTCACTAACTTACTGATGGTTTGCACAGCAGAAGCATTGCTTTCTGAAAGTGCATAAGAAATACTGGCATTAGTTAAAGTTCCTAATCCAGAAACTGCCACGGTAACATTCGCATTCAAACAATAATCATTAACTGTCGCAGTTACGGTAACGGCGTTTGGCAATGGATTAATGTTAAGATTTCCTGCTACATTTGCAATATTACTACATTGCGGTGCTGGATTTGTAATATTCGTTATATTAGTAATAGTTATTACAGACAATCCGCTTCTTGTGTTTAGATTTCCAGGAATTATAAAAGAAGCTTTACCGCCAACAGACAGCATTTCTGCTGTTTCGCCTAGCGCTAGATTATCCCCGTTTATATTGTACGTAATTCGATATGTTCCGTCTAGCAATTGAGGTGCGGTAACTTGAATCGTTGCCGCATCGTTTTGACAAACGGGAAGCGACGTCAATGCTGCATTAGTTAAACGAGGCAAAGGATAAATTGTCAAAATAGTAGAAAACGGACTGAAAATGTTTACGCATTTTCCCTTACTAGAAATCGATACTATTCGCGTAACCGTTATGGTATACTGTCCTACTTGTCTAAAATAAGTCGATGGAATAGGAAAAGTAAATTCTCCATTGAAAAAACTTCTTCTTTCATTTGCACTTACCGATACACCTGGCCCAGCAATACTATAACTAACATCGTAAATTCCATCAGGTATAGTATCCTGTCCTTGCGTAATTTTTGCAGAATATATCGCTGTCGAAATTTCAGATTCGCAAATATCACTGTTAACTACAATTTTTGATCCTGTAAAATCGAGCCTTTTTTCCAGAGTAATTTTTACAGTTGCCTCATCATCAGCACAAATATTGTTATCAGGAATTGCTAAAACTTTATAAGTATAACTATATACTCCAGGACCATTCGTATCAAACAATTCTTGAAGATTAATATTATGATCGGTGTTAGAAGTTATTCCAATTCCTGTCCACTTACCGCCACTATCTTCATCAGCGAGTTGATCATTTAAATCTAAATTGGTGTATGCGGCCAAATCAGTCGTTCCGCATAGAATCAAATCTGAAGGATCTCCTGCTTTTGGACCGATTAAAACCGTTACTTCAAGATTTGTCGATTTGTCGTTTGGAGAACAGTCTAGCACAGCCGGCACAGTATAAACAAAACGAAGCGTAGTTTTGGTTTTTATTTCCCCAATTTTTATAGGATTTTCTACAGGCTCTCCTGTATCGTAAGTAAATCGACCATTTGTATGCGGCCCCATAACCTTACTATCAAAAGCCGTAAAAAGATTAAAAGTTTTGTCCTCGTTACAAACCGTTGCTTCTGATCCAACTCCAACGTATGCTCCTATGGTAATGGTAACAACAGCTTTATTATCCGTACATCCTGAGGTCGCAGGGGCTGTATAAGTATATAGATAAGTTCCTCCAGAACGAATAAGCTGTGCATTCAAAACCCCAGTTGAAACATCCAATCCTCTTAAATTATTATTATCCGACCATGTTCCACCAGGCACTGGAGAACCTCCTAATAATGAAAACAAATTTACAGTTTGATAAATTGGATCCGATACATCGCAAATTACTTCGTTTACATTGTCGTCACCAGCGCATTGCGCAGATAGTTTTGAAGGAAGTAGAGTAAAAAAAATAAAAAACAATACAATATGTAGAAAGCCAGTGTAGTTTTTTGCCATAGATTAAATTTTTGCTAAACATAAGAAAATATTTAACTAAAAAACTAATTTTTAACAACCTTATTTTCACAAAAAAACAATATTATTGTAATACAGCACCCTAAAACGCAGTTTTACAATAACTCAGATAAAATTGTAAATCAATATTTTTTTTACAATTCATCTTCCAACATAAATCTAAATTTAAGCACCAAACTGTTTCGTTCCACTTCCATATTTATCCAAATATCATCTTCCGACTTTAAAAGATTGTTTATTTGCTGAAGACTATATTTATAAGGCTGATTTTTATTAATACTCACAATAATATCTCCTTTACGAAGTCCACATTTTTCGGCAGCAGAATTCTGGCGTACATTTACAATTTCATATACTGGTTTAAGAGCAAATTTGTATTTGAAATTATTATCATTTTTATCTTTATCTTGCAATTCATCCATTGTAGAAGCTACTCGTACGGTTTCCAAGTGCACGGTCTCCTGAACCCACTGAAGCCCATTGTGCTGCACTGTGATTCCACTTTTATTATAGGTAAACGGTTCTGTATATTTGCTATTTCTTTTTAAGTATAGCTTCTTTCCTTGATAATCCAAAACCACAGTGAATCGTTTCAAAACTTCACCTCCAACAGATCCGATACGTCCTGGAACCATCTTAACGTTACGAATGGAAATTGAATCGGGAAAAGAGACAATTGGTTTTTTAAAATCGAATTCGTCTATCGAAAATTTATCAATTTTTGCTCGATGCCCTTCAATGTCACCACTAAATCCTTTTCCTAAAAAATCGGGAAAATTTTTGTTCGGCAGTTTAATTTTATCATTTTCAAAAATCCAGAAAGCATCGCTGTTTCCAATATCAACTAAAAGCTTCGCAGAGATCTCTTCATTATTGACTGTTGCTTTTGTCATGATATAAGGTTTTGCCTTTTCTACAGTTATGGGAACTGCTTTAAACTGTCTGTCCAATTTCTGCTGATACTTTTCGCTTTTAGTATGAACAATTATTTTCTTTTTCTGATAATTAATTTCAACCAGATTATTTCTAAAGAATTTATGACCGATAATTCCGTTAACAGGAATTCCAATATGGGAAGACAGATTAAAACTTTGATCTAGGATAATAAAAACCATATGGTCATTAGATTTCAGACCATGCGTTTCCAGAATATTTTTTGTCGATTTTAGACCTTCTATTTCCTCTTCGCTTCCTAAACCTCGGAGTTTTATTTTTTCAATATTGTTAAAACTAACTTCCTGCTTTTCTTCCATGCTAAACAGAATAGTTTCTTCAACACCAGAGTCCAACAGAAAATTTAGCTCTACTCCATTTACTTTTATCGGAATAAAAACGAGATTATTTATCAGTTTAAAAGGAATTGTAGCCTTTGTCGCATTGTTTTCCAATATGAAATCGCCTTGTCCAAAAAGCAAAAAAGGTAAGAATAACCCAAAAAACAATACTATATATTTTTTCATTGGCAATATTTTATTATAAAATTAGTAAATATATTTATTATTGTTACATTTTTAGAAGTACCCTTATTATTTACGTTAAATACGAAAAAAATATGCAAATTTGCACTTCAATAATTTATACTCATGCCGACAATTTCACTCAAGGGAAAAAACATGCCCGAATCTCCGATACGCAAGCTGGCTCCTTTTGCTGATTTAGCAAAGAAAAAAGGACACAAGGTGTATCACTTAAACATTGGCCAACCGGATATCAAGACACCGGAAGTGGCCATCGAGGCGGTAAAAAATATTGATTTGAGTATTATAGAATACAGTCCGTCAGCCGGATATGAAAGCTATAGAAAAAAATTAGCTCATTTTTACCAGCGTCAAAATGTAAACGTTAACACAGAAGACATCATTGTTACAACTGGTGGTTCTGAAGCCTTACTTTTTGCACTGGCCACAATAACAGATCCTGGAGATGAAATCATTATCCCGGAACCTTTTTATGCTAATTACCACGCCTTTGCTTCTTCAACTAGTGCAACTGTAGTACCTCTTGTTTCTACTATTGAAACGGCTTTTGCATTGCCAAGCATTGAAGAAGTTGAAAAACTAATAACACCAAAAACAAAAGCCATTCTGATTTGCAATCCTGGAAATCCGACTGGATATTTATATTCCGAAACTGAAATTAAACAGCTTGCCAGCTTAATTAAAAAACACGATTTGTACTTAATCGCCGATGAAGTGTATCGTGAGTTTTTATACGATGGCGACGATGTACATTTTTCTGTTATGAATTTGGAAGATGTACAGCAAAACGTAATCATGGTCGATTCTGTTTCTAAGCGTTACAGCATGTGCGGCGCAAGAATTGGCTGCTTGGTAACGAAAAACAAAGAGGTTCTGGCAACCGTAATGAAGTTTGCACAGGCGCGTTTAAGTCCACCTACTATTGAACAAATCGCTTGCGAAGCTGCAATTGACACGCCTCAAAGTTATTTTGACGAAGTAATTGGAGAATACAAAGAACGTCGTAATACTTTAATCGCAGAATTAAATAAAATTGATGGTGTTATTGTAACAAAACCAAAAGGTGCTTTTTATTGCATTGCAGAACTACCAATTGAGGATTCAGATGATTTTGCACAATGGTTGCTTGAAAGTTACGATTTAAATGGTGAAACGGTAATGATTGCTCCTGCGAAAGGTTTCTATTCGACACCTGGAATGGGACTAAATCAAGTCCGTATCGCTTATGTTTTAAACAAAAAAGATTTGATTACAGCAGTAAACATTTTAAAGGAAGCTTTATTGGTTTACAACAGAAGATAATCACTTCATTATAATCGATTTAAAAAGACAATAACGTTTTTAGTTGTTGTCTTTTTTGTTTTTAATAACAGTATTTAACTGCGAATTTTAAATTATATCCAAAAAGGAGCAATTAAATCCTAAAAACGATAGAAAAGGTTTCCTATTTATTAATTATCTTTACCGCCTTAAAAAGGAATACACATACTAATAGTAGTTTTTAATGATAAACAACGAAGAATTTTTAGACGAAATAGGAGATAATCACTTTAGCAGTAACGCAAAAAATCCTCTAAGAGAAGATGCTTTTGATATCACTGATGAAGAAAAAATAGAAAAAATTAAAAAAGATGTTGAAAGCATTCTGCAAACTCTTGGAATGGATTTAACAGATGACAGCATTAAAGGAACTCCAAACAGAGTTGCAAAAATGTTTGTAAAAGAAATTTTTGGTGGTCTTAATCCAGCAAAACAGCCAAAAGCTTCTACTTTTGACAACAACTACAAATATGGCGAAATGCTTGTAGAGAAAAACATTACGGTTTATTCTACTTGCGAACACCACTTACTGCCAATTATCGGCCGTGCGCACGTAGCGTATATCTCTAGCGGACGCGTTATCGGTTTATCAAAAATGAATCGTATCGTTGAATATTATGCAAAAAGACCTCAAGTACAAGAGCGTCTAACGATGCAGATTGTTCAAGAATTACAAAAAGCATTAGGCACAGAAGATGTTGCCTGCGTTATCGATGCCAAACACCTTTGTGTAAATTCTCGCGGAATTAAAGATATCGAAAGCAGTACTGTAACTTCTGAATTCGGAGGAAAATTCAAAGATGCACAAACAAAAAGAGAATTTCTTGACTACATCAAATTAGATACTCAATTTTAGATATTTTGGTTAACCGTTTATTTGTTTAATCGTTTAATCGAAACAACTAAACAAATAAACGGTTAAACGATTAAACAAAAAATATGTACGTTTTCTCTTTTGAAAAACTTGAAGTTTGGCAAAATGCAAGAATGTTTATTTTGGACATTTACAAATTGACCAGTAAGTTTCCTTCAAATGAATTATTTGGAATAACGTCTCAAATCAAAAGAAGCTCCTCTTCGATTGCAACAAATATTGCAGAAGGAACTTCAAGAAATACAAATAAAGACAAAGCACATTTTTTAACGATATCCTATTCGTCTGCGATGGAAACTTTAAATCATTTAATTATTTCAAAAGATTTAAAATATGTTTCAGAGCCAGAATATGAGGCATCAAGAGAAAAACTTGAAAAAATTTGCAATCAAATAAATAATCTAAAAAAATATTATCTTTCACAAGAATAAATCCGATAATCCGAATTAAACAAATTAACGATTAAACGATTAAACGATTAAACGATTAAACAAAAATACTATGCCTTTATATACAAGTCAGCCCTTAAAAATATACAATTCGCTTTCTGGCGAAAAAGAAGATTTCAAACCAATCCATGAAGGAAATGTTGGAATGTATGTTTGTGGACCAACAGTATATAGCAATGTTCACTTAGGCAACGTGAGAACTTTTATGTCTTTTGACGTAATTTTCAGATATTTTCTGCATTTAGATTATAAAGTTCGTTACGTTCGAAATATTACCGATGTTGGACATATCGTAGATGATGTGGATGAGGGTGAAGATAAAATTGCTAAAAAAGCGCGCTTGGAGCAATTGGAACCTATGGAAGTAGTACAGCGATATACTGTAGATTTCCATAATATTCTAAAAGCTTTCAATTTTTTACCTCCAAGCATTGAACCTACAGCTACAGGACATATTATTGAGCAAATCGAAATCATCAAAAAAATTATTGATAAAGGAATTGGCTATGTTGCCAATGGATCTGTATATTTTGATGTTGTAAAATACAATGAAACCAACAATTATGGTATTCTAAGCGGTAGAAATATCGACGATATGCTGGCAAATACTCGTGACCTTGATGGACAGTCTGATAAGAGAAATCCACAAGATTTTGCACTTTGGAAAAAAGCAGAACCAGAACATATCATGAGATGGCCTTCTCCTTGGAGCGATGGATTCCCAGGATGGCATCTTGAATGTACTGCCATGAGCACTAAATATCTAGGCAATCATTTTGACATTCACGGAGGTGGAATGGATTTAAAATTCCCTCACCACGAGTGTGAAATCGCTCAAAATGAAGCTTGTACTGGTCAAGCGCCAGTAAATTATTGGATGCATGCTAACATGCTTACTTTAAACGGCAAGAAAATGGCAAAATCGACTGGAAACAATATTCTTCCTGGCGAAATTCTTAGCGGAGACAACAACATTTTAAGCAAACCATTTTCTGCTTCAGTAACGCGTTTTTTCATGCTTCAAGCACATTACAGAAGTATTTTAGATTTCTCTGATGATGCCATTGTTGCTGCCGAAAAAGGATACAAAAGACTAATGGAAGCACTTGATGCTTTACCAAATATTACCGCAGGAACTTCTAGTTCTTTAGATTTTGCAGCTTGGAAGCAACTTTGCTACGATGCGATGAATGATGACTTCAATACGCCAATTTTAATTGCGCAGTTGTTTGAAGCTGTTCGTTACATCAATTTATTAAAAGATGGCAAAGAAACGATTTCTACTGATGATTTAGCCGATTTCAGAACAGCAGTAAATGCTTTCGTATATGACGTTTTGGGACTTAATGAAGACAAAGGAGCTGATGGAGATAGCGACAAATTAGACGGCGTAGTAAACATGCTTATCGGAATGAGAAATCAAGCCAGAGCAGATAAAAACTTTGCGCTTTCAGATCAGATTCGCGACCAATTAATTGCTTTAGGAATTCAGCTCAAAGACGGAAAAGAAGGAACTACGTTTAGTATTCAGTAAATCATTAGTGGTCAGTGGTCAGTTTTTTAGTGATCCGATTTAACTTTGAGAGATAAAAACTAAACACTGAACACTAAAAATTATACATTTCGATTAACTGAACACTAAAAAACTGACCACTGAACACTAAAAAAATATGTTATCCAAAATTCTAATATATCCATTTGTGCTCTTGGTTCGTTTTTATCAAACTGCCATTTCGCCGTTTACACCTGCTTCTTGCCGATTTGAGCCGACCTGTTCGACTTATATGATTCAAGCGCTGCAAATTCACGGATTATTTTATGGTGGTTATTTAGGAATTAAACGTATTTTAAGCTGTCATCCTTGGGGAAGAACCGGTTACGATCCTGTTCCGGAAAAAAAATGCAACCGTAAACATTAACCTTTTAGAAAGCGGTACTTTACATTAAATATTTATTTTTACAGATATAAAATTTTATACATGACACACGCCTTAAATATAGTTTGGAATCCTTCAGAGGGAATCAACTTAGGATTTTTTATGATTCGATATTACAGCTTAATGTTTGTAATTGCTTTTGGTTTAGGATGGTTCCTAATGAAAAAGATTTTCGAAAGAGAAAACGAATCAATTGAAAAACTAGATTCTTTGTTCGTTTGGACTGTTTTAGCCACTTTAATTGGGGCGCGTTTAGGTCATGTTTTCTTTTATGATTGGGAATATTTCAGAAATCATATTTTGGAAATTTTCCTTCCATTCAAATTCGAACCTGAATTTCAATTTACAGGTTTCCAAGGATTAGCAAGTCACGGAGCTGCTATTGCAATTATTATCGCAATGTACTACTATAGCAAAAAAATTCTAAAACGTTCGTTATTATGGATTTTAGACCGTGTGGTAATTCCTGTTGCTAGTGGTGCAATTTTCGTTCGTCTTGGAAACTTCTTCAATTCTGAAATTATCGGTCACGAAACTTCTTCTGCTTTCGGAATTCGTTTCTTGCATGATACATTTAGTAAAGCCGAAGCGGTACAAAAAACCGGAATTGCAGACCCAAAAGAAGCTTACACTGCCATTGCAACCGATCCAAAATTTGCGGCCTTATTAGCAGAAGTTCCTTCAAGACACCCTACACAATTGTACGAAGCGTTCTGTTATATTTTTGTATTCGCTATTTTATTCTTTTTATACTGGAAAACAAATGCAAGACTTAAATCTGGCCTTTTATTCGGATTATTTTTAGTGCTTTTATTTGTTGTTCGTTTTGTTGTAGAATTTGTAAAAGAAAGCCAAGGTGGTTTCGAAAGTGAATTAGGATTATTCTCGACAGGACAATGGTTAAGCATACCTTTTATCATTATTGGACTTTTCTTTATCATAAGAGCACAAAGAAATCCTTTAGCTGAATCATAAATTACTCAATCCAAATAAAAAACGCCCATATTTCGCATATTGGGCGTTTCTTTTTTATAACTGATACGAAATACCAAATTCAATATTCTTCGTATTATAACCCGCATTCCTGCTCCCTAACCCAGCATTAGAAACATGTCTCACGCTAGGACGAATATCAAACTGAAATTTGTCATAACTTGCTGTAAAACCTATTGCTAAAACATCCGCAAAAGCAAAACCCTTAGACATTCGCTCTGTTTCTGTATCTGTGATCATAGGTCCAATACTTCCTAGAGCATAAAATGAGAAAACCTTACCAACAGGTTTACGAACTAAAAAACCACAATTAAGCACATATTCACGAATATCTTTCAAACGGGCATACTCATCTCTTTTTTGCTGATAATTCGGCGTCTCAGACTTAACAAAATAGAAATTCAATAATTGATGCTCGGCAAAATTAATCTCTGGCTGAACCAAAATTTGATATTGAAAAGACTCTATTTCTTTTAATTTGAAATATATCTGAACTTTATAAAAATGGTTCTTAAATGTGTAGTTTCTATTATTAAACTCACTTCCAAAACCATAATTAAAACCTAAAGAAAAACGCGAGTTATGTTCTTGCGCAACCATTTTTACTGCCAAAAAAAGCATTAAACCACAAAGAAATCTTCTTGTCATAAATCGTTTTGAAATTCTCTTTAAATATAGCACAAAAAAAAGATCCAACTTTCGTTGGATCTTTTCATATAATTAAAACAGTAATTATGCTTTATTGTGTTTGTCTTCGATAGTGTGTTTTTCATCATTAGAAATCGTATCAACCAATACTGGAGTTGCGATGAATAATGAAGAATAAGTACCCACAATAATCCCGATTAACATTGCAAAGATAAATCCTCTGATAGATTCTCCACCGAAGATAAACATCGTTAATAATACGATGATCATCATTAATGAAGTATTCAATGTTCTTGATAATGTAGTATTAATAGAAGCGTTTACGATATCTTCGAAACTTCCTTTACGGTTTCCGATGATAAACTCTCTTACCCTATCAAATACAATTACCGTATCGTTCATAGAGTAACCAATTACAGTCAAGATCGCAGCGATAAAGTGCTGGTCCATTTCCATATGGAATGGCATGAATTTGTAACATAAAGAGTAAATTCCTAATACGAAGATTACGTCGTGAGCAACAGCTGCAATCGCACCTAATGAATATTGCCATTTACGGAAAGATACCATTAAGTATAAGAAAATAACTGCCATTGCACCAAGAACCGCCCAATAAGAGTTCGTCTTGATATCCTCAGAGATAGAAGCTCCAACTTTAGAAGCTTGCAGTACACCTACTTTTTTACCATCAAATGAGTTGATAAATTTATCGTAAGTAGTATTTGGGAAATATTTCTGTAATGCAGCGTATAATTTTTGGTTCACTTCCTCGTCGATAGCTACACCGTCTTCTTTAATTTTATATTTAGTTGTGATTTTCAATTGATCATCATCACCTAAAATTTTAGCTTCAACTGGCGTACCGAAAGCAGCAGATAACTCATCTGAAACTGCAGTAGCATCAACTGGTTTTTCGAATTTCACTTGGAAAGTTCTTCCTCCAACAAAATCAACACCTTCATCTAATCCGTTAATAAAGAAAATAGAAACTAAACTTACTACTGTTACAATAGAAGAGAAGATATAAGTGAACTTTTTAACTTTAATGAAATCAAAGTGGAAGTTTGTAAACCAGTTTTTAGTAATGTTTGTAGAGAAAGTCAAATCTGCTTTTCCTGCAATATTTCTGTCAATAAAGATTCTAGCAATAAAAATTGATGTAAACAATGAAGTTACGATACCAATTAATAATGTTAATGCGAAACCTTTAATAGGACCTGTTCCGAAAATAAATAAGATAGCTCCAGTTAAAACGTGAGTAACGTTAGCATCAATGATAGAACGCATTGCACCATGCCATCCGTAAGAAGCTTGAACAGCTTCAGAAAGCGATTTACCTTCACGTAATTCCTCTTTTGCTCTTTCGTAGATAATAATATTAGCATCTACCGCTGTACCTAATGTAAGTACGATACCTGCAATACCTGGCAATGTTAATACAAAACCAAAACTTGCCATAATTCCGAATAAGAATAGTAAGTTCAATAATAAAGCAAGGTTTGCATACCAACCAGCTTTACCATAATAGAATACCATCCAAACACAAACTAATAAGAAACCTAATACAGAAGAAATTGTACCTGCATCAATAGCTGCTTGTCCTAAAGATGGACCTACCACAGTTGATTGGATAATATCTGCAGAAGCTGGTAATTTACCTGCATTTAATACGTTAGCTAAATCTTTAGTTTCAGCTACATCAAATGAACCTGTAATCTCAGATCTTCCTCCAGCAATAGGACCGCTTGTTACACCTGGAGCAGAATATACGATATCATCTAATACAATAGCAATGTAGCTTTTTTGAGCGAATGCTCTTCCTGTTAATTCTTCCCAAACTTTAGCTCCTTGGCTATTCATTTGCATAGAAACAGCTGGTTTACCCATTTGGTCAAAAGTATCTTTCGCATCAGTTACAACACCACCGCTCATTGCTGGGTTATTGTCTCTGTTTCCTTTTAAAGCGTATAATTCAACAGCTTCGATATCAGCCGCACTTTTAATGTCTTTAGCTTTAGGATCTTTTATAGTTGTTGGCTTACTCCATACAAATTTTGCATAGTGTTGGTCAGCAGCCAATAATACTCTAATTTCTGGTCTTTTGAAATAATCATTGATAGCAGCAGTATCTTTAGGAGCAAAGTATCCTAAAACTGGTCCACCACCTTGAACGATCATTTTATCAAATAAAGGATTGTTTCCTTTTTTAACTTCTGAAGAATCTTTAGCATCCGTTAATAATGCATTTAATGAATCTTTAGCAACAGTTTTAGTTTCAGTCTTTTTAACTTCAGTTTTCTTTAAAGCTTCGTTTGCTGATACTAAGAAATTACCAATTTCTTCAATTTTGAAAGTTTCCCAAAACTCTAATTGAGCTTTTCCACCTAATAATTTTTTAATTCTATCAACATCCTTAGCACCTGGAAGTTCTACTAAGATTCTTCCTGTTTCTCCTAATTTTTGGATGTTTGGTTGTGTAACACCAAATTTATCGATACGCTCTCTTAATACTTTAAAAGCACTTTCTACAGACTCATCAACTTTTCTTTTGATTACTTTTTGAACCTGCGCGTCAGACATTTGAAAATCTACACCACCTTCTCCTTGAAGACTTCTGTTAGCGAAAATATCTGGAGATGCTAATTTTACAGATCCTTTTGAATTTGCTTCAAAAGCTTCAAAAAACTTATTTAAATATGTTTTGTTTCCTTCTAAGTTTGCAGACGCATCAGCTAATGATTTATTAAAAACTGGATTTTTAGAATTATTAGCCAAACCTTTTAATACATCTTTAATAGAAATTTGAAGAATTACGTTGATTCCTCCTTCTAAGTCAAGACCTTTATTAAGTTGTTTGTTTTTCACTTCATTGTAAGTGAAATCAGTAAAACCAAGATTTAATACTTTTTCTTTACCAATAGAATCTAAATATTTCAGCTCTTTATCAGGATTATCTCCTGCAAAAGCTTTAGCTTCACTTTTGACACCATTTGCCACAAAAGTGAATGATAGTTGGTAAATACTTACCAATGCAAATAGAATTGCGAAAAATTTAATAAGTCCTTTATTCTGCATTATTACTAAAAATTAATTATGTTTTATTTTTGTTTTTGTTTTAAAGTCCCATAAAATAAGCCCTGACATGATTTTTTAAAACAAAAAAACGAGATCACGAATTACCAATTTTTTTTTAAACCGAGCAAATATATAATTAACGAAAATATTAACCAATTTATTTATTAATTAATCTCAAAAAAAAAGCTGCAAAAGTGCAGCTTTTTTTATTTTTTGCGGTTTTTATTATACTAAAATAGCTTTTAGGGCATCATTCATACTACGAACTGCATCTGCACTCTTGGCAAATAATGCTTTTTCCTGATCGTTTAAGTTAATATCAACTATTTCTTCTACTCCGTTTTTACCAATTATACATGGCACACCGATACAGATATCGTTTTGTCCATATTCACCTTCAACAAATACAGAGCAAGCAATCATTTTCTTTTGATTATTCAAAATACTATCTACTAAATAAGCTACAGAAGCTCCTGGCGCATACCAAGCAGAAGTTCCAAGAAGACCCGTAAGAGTCGCTCCTCCAACCATCGTATCGGCTGCAACTTTGTGCAATACTTCTTCTGAAAGAAATTGTGTTACTGGAATCCCGTTGTAAGATGCCAAACGCGTTAACGGAATCATAGTCGTATCACCATGCCCCCCTATTACCATTGCTGAAATATCATTTGCAGGTTTATCTAATGCCAATGAAAGATACGTTCTAAAACGAGAACTATCTAAAGCACCACCCATTCCTATAATTCTATTTTTTGGAAGACCTGTCGCTTTTAAAGCCAAATACGTCATCGTATCCATTGGATTGGAAACTACAACAATAATTGTATCTGGAGAATATTTCAACACATTTTCAGCAACCGTTTTCACAATCCCTGCATTAATGCCAATCAATTCTTCTCTTGTCATTCCTGGTTTTCTTGGAATTCCTGATGTAATCACAACCACATCACTTCCAGCAGTTTTAGAATAATCGTTGGTAACTCCAGAAACTTTGGTATTAAATCCTGTGTTTGTAGCACACTGCATAATATCCAATGCTTTACCTTCGGCAAAACCTTCTTTAATATCCAACAATACTACTTCGCTTGCAATTCCTCTATAAGAAATAACATCTGCACACGTAGCTCCAACATTTCCTGCTCCTACAATGGTAACTTTCATATTTTTTACTTTATCGGTTATTAATTTATTTGTCTATTCCTTAAAAAGACAATTCGTTTAATTGTCTAGTAAATTTAAACAATTAAACGAATTGAAATTATTAATTTTTCATTTTATGCGTCGATATTTGCATAAACTGCATTTTTCTCGATAAACTCTCTACGTGGCGGTACTTCATCACCCATCAGCATAGAGAAAACTTGATCTGCTTCTGCAAGACTATCAATGTTTACCTGACGTAAAGTTCTGAAGTTTGGATCCATTGTAGTTTCCCATAGTTGCTCCGCGTTCATCTCTCCAAGACCTTTGTAACGTTGAATATTAGCACTTCCACCCATTCTTTCGTTAGCTTGATCGCGTTGAACATCATTCCAAGCATATTCTTTTTTGTTTCCTTTTTTAACTAAGTACAAAGGTGGCGCTGCGATGTAAACGTGACCTTCTTCAATTAACTCTTTCATGAAACGGAAGAAGAACGTTAATATTAAGGTAGAAATGTGGCTACCATCGACATCGGCATCACACATGATGATTACCTTATGATATCTTAATTTTTCTAAATTTAATGCTTTACTGTCTTCTGCAGTTCCTACTGTTACTCCAAGAGCAGTAAAGATATTTCTAATCTCTTCGTTTTCGAATACTTTATGATGCATCGCTTTCTCAACATTCAAGATCTTACCACGTAATGGAAGAATGGCTTGAAAATTACGATCACGTCCTTGTTTTGCTGTTCCACCAGCCGAATCTCCCTCGACAAGGTAAACCTCACATCTTGCAGGATCTTGCTCAGAACAGTCAGATAATTTCCCTGGCAATCCACCACCGCCCATAACGGTTTTACGCTGTACCATTTCACGCGCTTTTTTCGCTGCATGACGTGCTTGCGCCGCTAAGATTACTTTTTGGATAATTAATTTCGCATCATTTGGATTTTCTTCCAAATAATTCTCCAACATTTCTCCAACAGCCTGAGAAACTGGAGAAACTACTTCTCTGTTTCCAAGTTTAGTTTTTGTCTGACCTTCGAATTGAGGCTCAGATACTTTTACCGAAATAATCGCTGTTAATCCTTCACGGAAATCATCTCCAGCAATTTCGAACTTTAATTTATCTAATAACCCAGAAGCATCTGCATATTTTTTAAGCGTTCTTGTCAAACCACTTCTAAAACCTTGCAAGTGCGTTCCTCCTTCGTGAGTATTAATATTATTTACGTAAGAGAAAATATTCTCTGTATAACTTGTATTGTAAATCAAAGCAACCTCAACCGGAATTTCTCCTTTATCATTATCCATACTGATAACGTGAGAAACAATCGGCTCACGGTTACCATCTAAATAACGGATATATTCTTTAAGCCCTTCATCAGAATGAAACACTTCACTTCTGAATTCACCTTTTTCATCAACTTCTCTTTTATCTGTAAAAGTAATTGTGATTCCTTTGTTTAAGAAAGAAAGCTCACGCATACGTGCTGAAAGCGTATCGTATGAAAACTCAGTCGTCTGAGTAAAGATGGTATCATCTGGGAAAAAAGTCTGGCGAGTACCTCTTTTTTCTGTTTCTCCAATTTGTTTAACAGGATATAATGATTTTCCTCTTTCGTATTCTTGCTCATAGATTTTTCCTTCTCTAAAAACAGTCGATTTCATATGAACCGAAAGCGCATTTACTACAGAAACCCCAACACCGTGAAGTCCTCCAGAAACTTTATAAGAGTCTTTATCAAATTTACCTCCGGCACCAATTTTAGTCATTACAACCTCAAGTGCAGAAACTCCTTCTTTTTTATGTAAATCAACAGGGATACCACGACCGTTATCTTCAACTGTAACAGAACCATCTTCGTTTATTGAGACACTAATAGCATCACAATGTCCTCCCATCGCCTCATCAATAGAGTTATCAACAACCTCGTAAACCAAATGGTGTAGTCCTCGAACCCCTACATCACCAATATACATCGACGGACGCATTCTTACGTGCTCCATCCCTTCTAATGCCTGAATACTATCTGCTGAATAATTGTTCTTCTTGATTTCTTCGCTCATATAATTTATTCTAAAAATGTAATTAATGTCTAACACGCAAATATATAAAAACGCAAGCTATATACCGAGTAAATTACCACTTAAAGCACTTAAGTTATCAACAGAATTGTCTGAAAAACTAAAAAATAAACCCAAAAATGGATTTAATTTCTAATTTTCTTAAATTCCAAAAATAGAAATAACGTAAAAAAATCTACGATTTTTAAAATTCCATTTTTTTGAAATTCAAAATTCCAAGATTGAAACTCTGAAATCAAAAATTCAAAATTGGCTTAAACCATTAAATAAAAAAAGCCGAAATACATTCAGTGTACTTCAGCTTTTCTATATCGATTCTAACTTGGAATTTGGAATTTAAAATTCTAGATTTTCGCCCTTTTTTGGAATTTTAAAAAATTGGAATTTCACTATGCAATAACAGTAGTTTTAACTGGTTCAAAATTTCCATTTAAATGAGCTGCATTCGCTCTTCCACTCGGATCTTGATTTTCCTGCCATTTTGGAATCCATTTACGAACAGTTTGCGCCGCGCTGACCTGTGGATAGAATTTATGAAAAATTGATCTGTACAAGTACGCTTCTTTCGTTGTTGGTGAATTATAAGGAAATTCTGCACTTGCTCCAGCCAATTGCTCGTCTGTAACTTGCGAAGCACAATATTCAATTAATTCGTCAACCCATTTATAGCCTACACCATCAGAAAATTGCTCTTTTTGTCTCCATAAAACTTCCGAAGGCAAATACGAATCTTCTGGAGTGTCGAATGCTTTTCTTAAAATATATTTTTCAACACCATCATACGTTTTTGGCTGTTTTTCTTCTGTTTTAATTCGAATTGCAACATCTAAAAATTCGGTATCCAAAAACGGAATTCGAACTTCTAAACCATTTGCCATTGTCGTTTTGTCTGCACGAAGCAAATCGGCTGTAAATAGTTTTTGAACTCTTTCTATAGTTTCGTCTTGGAATTCTTCTTCTGAAGGCGCATTTCTAAAATACAGATGCCCTCCAAAAACCTCATCCGCTCCTTCGCCTGACAAGATTACTTTTATACCTTGATCAGCAATTGCTTTAGAAAGCAAGAACATTGGAACACCAGAACGAACAGATATAATATCGTACGTTTCAATATGATAAATTACTTTTTCTAAAACCTTTACCCCTTCTTCTACAGAAAAGTGTATTTCGTGATGCTCTGTTCCTAAAAATGCAGCTGCTTTTCTAGCCGCAATATTGTCTGGCGCATCAGCATCTAATCCGATAGAAAACGAATGCAGTTTTTCTCCTTTTTCTTTTAATAATCTTGAAGTGATTGCAGAAATTAAAGAAGTATCCAAACCTCCTGACAATACAACTCCTAGAGGCACTTCTGCCAATAAACGTTTACGGGTAGCCTGAATAAGACTTTCACGAATTAATCCTAAATCTAATGGCTGAGTTGCATTTTTATGATCTTCGTATTCAGGATGGTAATATTTTACAAAACCTGTTTTTGCTGTATAATAATGCCCTGGAGGAAAAGTAGAAAACGATTTGCACTGGTCTGCAATAGCTTTCATTTCTGACGAAAAATAAATTCTTCCTCTTTCATCCAAACCGTAATATAAAGGTTTTACCCCAATAGGATCGCGGCCTGCAATATATTTATCGCCGTCAACAACTACAAAAGCAAAATCTCCATCTAATTTATTACAGAAATCATAACCGAATTCTTCGTAAAGATGTACAATCACCTCAGAATCTGATTCGGTTCTAAAAGTATGATTCTTTAAAATTGTATTTTTAAGTTCCTGATAATTATAAATTTCTCCATCATGCACCATCCATGCTTTATCAGTTCCTTGAATTGGCTGTTTGCCCGAATTAAGATCGATAATAGATAAACTCTCATGACAAAGTATACTGCCATTTTCCATAATGCGAACATCACTTTCATCAGGCCCGCGATGTAACATTCGTTCAGAAAGTTCTTTTACAAGCTTCGGGTCTTTTCCTTTACCAATCACGGCCAACAATCCAGACATAATATTCTTTTTTTATTTTATTTTTAATAGTATTCAGCAATGAAGCGAACATTAAAAAATCATTAAAATTTTTGATTGAAAGCAAAACTAATTATTAATTTTTGCTTTCCGTTATTAAATCCGTTAAAATATTAAGCGTTTAACGATAATACTGCAGATGCCAAATATATCAAAAGAAAATCAATTACTATAATTGCTGTTTGCTGCGAATATAAAGCTTAAATAATTAACGCCTTTAGACAAGAAAAACGCTCTCGCTAGAGAACGTTTTTCCTAAAAATATATACTAATTCTAAAAATTAAACTCTTAAATTATGCCTTAACATAAGCATCGTCGTGAACATTTGCTACTGCTCTTCCTGATGGATCGTTTAAGTTTTTGAAAGCTTCATCCCACTCCAAAGCAATTTTTGTACTACAAGCTACACTTGCTTCTTGAGGCACACATAACGCTGCCGCATCACTCGGGAAATGCTCAGAGAAGATTGAACGATAGTAGTACTCTTCTTTTGAAGTTGGTGTCTGCAATGGGAATTTAAATCTTGCGTTTGCCAATTGCTCATCCGAAACTTCTCTTGCTACCACTTCTTTCAAAGTATCAATCCAGCTGTATCCTACTCCATCAGAAAATTGCTCTTTTTGTCTCCAAGCAACACTTTCTGGAAGCATATCTTCAAAAGCTTTACGAACAACCCACTTTTCCATTGGATGCTCTTTGTTGATCATCTTATCTTGTGGGTTGATGCGCATTGCAACATCCATAAATTCTTTATCTAAGAATGGTACACGACCTTCGATTCCCCAAGCTGCCAAACTTTTGTTTGCACGTAAACAGTCGTACATGTGAAGTTTACCTAATTTACGAACGTTTTCTTCGTGGAATTCTTTAGCGTTTGGTGCTTTGTGGAAATATAAATATCCTCCAAACAACTCATCTGCTCCCTCTCCTGAAAGAACCATTTTGATTCCCATAGACTTAATCACTCTCGCCATTAGCCACATTGGAGTTGAAGCTCTTACTGTAGTTACGTCATACGTTTCTAAGTTGTAAATTACATCACGAACCGCATCTAAACCTTCTTGAATTGTAAATTTGATTTCGTGGTGAATAGTTCCGATATGATCTGCTACTTTTCTTGCTGCTGCTAAATCTGGCGAACCTTCTAGACCAACTGAGAAAGAGTGCAATTGAGGATACCAAGCATCTGTTGTATCATCAGACTCAATTCTTTTTTGAGCGAATTTTTTAGCTACAGCTGAAGTAATAGAAGAATCTAAACCTCCTGAAAGTAAAACTCCGTAAGGAACATCACTCATTAATTGTCTGTGAACCGCTGCTTCTAATGCTTTTCTGATTTCTGGAATACTTGTTTCGTTATCTTTTACAGCATCATACTCAGTCCAATCTCTTTTGTACCATTGTACAAATTCTCCGTCTTTACTAGACAAATAGTGCCCCGGAGGAAACAATTCAATTTTTGTACAGTATCCTTCAAGAGCTTTTAACTCAGAAGCCACATAAAAAGTTCCGTGCTGATCCCACCCGATATATAATGGAATAATTCCCATATGGTCACGAGCAACAAAATATTCGTCTTTATCAACATCGTAGATTGCAAACCCGAAGATTCCGTTTAATTCATCAACGAAGTCAACTCCTTTTTCTTTATAAAGCGCCAAAATAACCTCACAGTCACTTTCTGTTTGAAAGTTATATTTACCAGCAAATTGTTTACGCAGCTCTCTGTGGTTGTAGATTTCACCATTTGCAGCCAAAACCAATTTTTTATCTTCCGTAAATAAAGGTTGTTTTCCTGACGCAGGATCTACAATTGCCAAACGCTCGTGAGAAAGAATTGCTTTATCATTGCTGAAAATTCCGCTCCAGTCTGGTCCGCGGTGACGAATGATTTTAGACATTTCTAATACTTGAGGTCTTAACGCTTCGGCTTTTTGTTTAAGATCAAAGGCACATACAATTCCACACATAATTCTATATTTTTATTTGTAAATTTTAATTTGATAGGGCAAAGATGGAGTATTAGTTACAATTGAAAAACACATTGCGTAATATCAATTACAATTATTAATCAAAACAAGCAATTTACATACTAAATGTAAAATTTTGATATAAAAAAAAGCCTTAAACTTGAAAATTTCAATTTTGAGTATAAAACTGCTTTAAAATTTAAAGTTTAATCTAGTTTTTTGAATTAATTTTTGAGTTTTTTAATTACAAATGAAAGATTCGTAAAGAGAAGAAGAAAAGTTGTTCTGGAATTGTGGTTTACACAATCATTGAAAGATTTACATGTATAGTTTGTCATTCCGAGGAACGAGGAATCTCCACGAGAAACTCTACAAAGATTGGCGATTTGCGTTGCGGAGCTGCTTGCGGAGATTCCTCGTTCCTCGGAATGACAAGATTACGCTCAGACTATTTTTGCGTGCAGAACTTTGTCAAAGTTTAAAACTTTGACAAAGTTGACAAAGCAGAAAAAATCTACTCCACACTTTCAATAGTATAATGCGTCTTATTTATTTCAAATTGAAACCCAGCTTTATTTCCCATTAAATGGTTTCCTAAAGGAGATTGCGGAGAAAGAGCAATAACATTAATTCCGTCAATTGCAATTTTTGGTAGCGCGACACTTACGTACAAATAGATTCCGTTGGCTTTTACCAAACTTCCTAAAACTATATTTTCTGTAGTTTTAAGCGGATCTATTTTATCTAGAATTCCTTTTTGCTCAATTGCTTCTTTAAGCTTATTAGTCAATTTTTCCTGCTCGATATGCATCATCGATAAAGCGGTTTCGTGTTTATCACCTGCAGAACCTTTGGCATCGTTTTTTGAATCTTCGGTCAATCCAGAAATCATGTCTTTAAAAACATCCATTCTGTCTTGAACCATTTGAGTATAGTGGGAATATATTTTTTCTTTGAAAGTCATTTCTTTTGAGGTACTGAGGTTCTAAGGTGCAAAGATGCAAAGGTTTTTTCTTTATTTAAAAAAACAGCCACGAATTCACGAATCTACTCCAAAAAATTCATGAGTTCATGGCTGAAAAAAAAAGGCACATTCATTTAAAATGTTTTTGTGCCTTGGTATCTTTCCGGCATTAAGCCTTAAAAATCAAATTTATAATTTGCGCCTCCTAAAACCTGGAATCCTTGTACAGGATAATTTAACCATTTTTCGTAAGCTTGGTTTCCAATATTATTCAATTTCAAGAAAAATGTCAAACGTTCGCTGAATTTATATCCTAAATGAGCATTCGCATCAAAATAACTTTTTAAAGTTATTGTCTCAGGATTTAATCCTAAAGAAGTATTGGTCTGCATATCTTTTCTTTCTCCTACATAAAATACATTTAAACCTGCATACCACTGCTTCGTAATATTAACGTCTAAAGTTGAACTTAATTTCATTGAAGGCAAATTCCATGCTTGAACCTCATTATCTGCATTATAGCTATTAAAAGTTCCGTTGATTCCGAAAGTTACATTCTCAGAGAAATCTGCTTTCAATTCTCCGTAGAAACGAAACGTTCTAATATCTTCATAAACCACTCCAAATGAGTTTCCAAAAGCATAATCTTCATTTGTAATTACTTCTGTATAATCATTTGCTTTAAACAACGCTTTATCTTTTTCATTCAGATAAGAAGCAGTCAAGTTATAATTTACATTACTAGCCAATTTTCCTTTTAAACCAGCAAAAACATTGTATTGTGTACTTGACGGACGCATGTTTAAAGTTGGAGACAAAAACGGATTCTCGGTTACGAAGTCTGCATAAGAATTCTGGTTTAAAGCCCCGTTTACTCCTGTATAGAAAATCATTAAATCGCCAACCAATCTATAAGAAGCATTTACTTTTGGATAGAAATAAAATTTGTTTCCACTGTTTTCTGAGTCTCCACTATAATAAATTCCTGCTCCTAATTCTAAGGTCCATTCATTTTCATTGATGACAAAACTTGGCTCAATTCCAACATTTGTAAAACCATATTTTACAGCTTCTGTATTGTCATGCAAATAATTATTTTTAAACGAACCGCTTACGTGATCTACAATAACATTTGTTTTAATCTCCTGATCCATCACATCAACGGTAAAAGTCGGCTTTACATAAAATCTATTTTCTGATGAAGAATAACTGTCTGAAAAATGCGTAAATCTTGCAGAAAGTTTACTAAAAATACTTTCATTAAATTCTGCATTTCCGCCAAGCGAAATAGTATTATAAGAATGATCTGGATTGATGCTATTTACTAAATCATAACGCTGATCTGGAATGGTAGAACCAAAATCTGACGGAAGTCCGTACCAATTGTAAATTTGGTTTTGGTAGCCTAAATCTACACCCCAAGTTACATCTCTATTGTTCTGACCATAGCCAACATTGATTGCGGTATCGTAAAATTCATCATTCAATTCTACATCTTTAATCCCACCTTGAGAAGAATGATGGCGAAACATTCCAGCCACATAATCATTATTTCCTAAATCTTGGTTAACAAATAATTCAGCGTTTAAAGTGCTATAATTTCCAAGACCCACAGTCGCATAATTATTAAACAATCTTTCTTTTTTAGCTTTTTCCACGCCTTCCGCTTTTCCTTTAGAAGGCGTAAAAGTCGATGCCACAGGAACAGACAAAATACTGTATTTAATAACTTCTTTAGGCTGATTACCGCTATCGTCAAGCGAAGGAGTTTCTTTCACTTTAAAAGCATCTGAAATAGTTGGCGAATACGGTTTTACAACATTTACGGTCTCAGTTCCGATGGTTTCGTTTTTCTTTACCTGTGCAAATGAAAACTGAGCAGCAAATAATACTAACAAAATGATGATTTTATGTCGGCAGTTTAATTTCATATTTCTTTCTTTTTAGAGGGTTAAGAAGAAAGAAGCAAGAGAAAAGACCTATACTAAATCTTAATTTCTTTTCTCAACTCTTTATTCTATTCTCTATATTCTATTTTCTTTTTCTAAATCTAAATTCTTTCTCTTGCTTCTTTCTTCTTGTTTCTTTCTTCTTCTTAAGTCTTGCTTCTTTCTTCTTAAGTCTTGCTTCTTTCTTCTTAAGTCTTGCTTCTTTCTTCTTAAGTCTTTCTTCTATTTCGTCTAAAACCTAAACTTCCCACTCACCTTTAGCCACAAACTGAGCTTTTCCTCCAATATTAATATCGTAATGATCGCCATTTAGTTTTCCTTTAAAATAAATCTCAGATGGACGCCCCATATAATCTCCCTGATAATTTGTTAGCTCGAATTCTGGCAAATGGTATTTCAATAAAAAAGCTTGCAAACACGTACTCGCGCTTCCTGTCGCTGCATCTTCCACCAATTGATTGTGTTCGACACACAACATTCTGCTAAACAATTTCGAACCTTCTAAATAATAAAAGTATAACCCCCTGTGACTTGTTTTGCAATGATTCTTCAGCCACTCGTCTGTTTTATCTTTATCTAAAACCAAATTTTCAAGCGCTCTTTTACTACTTAATCCAACCATTACAAACGCGCTTCCTGTTGTCACTTCCTGAATTGGAAACTGATTTTCAAAATCGCTTACTTGCAGATTACTGAAAAACGTAAAATCTATTTTAGAAAAAGTATCCCAAAACTTTGGCTGAGCTGCTTTCAACCAAATCAAATCTTCAGTTTTATTGATTGCAATTGGCCCAATCGGAACTTCTAATTTTATTTCGCTTGGCGAATGATCAAAAACTTTATTCATCAAAACCCAAGAAGTTCCAATAATTGGATGTCCCGCAAACTGCATTTCTTGAGCCGGAGTAAAAATCCTAATCTCCGCTTTATTATTTTCTTTATCTAGCTTGGTAACAAATGTGCTTTCGGCAAAATTAATCTCGCGCGCTATCTGTTGCATTTCTTGCGAACTCAAATTTCCAGCATCTAAAAAAACTGCCAACTGATTTCCAGCATATTTTTTATCTGCAAAAACATCAACTATGTAAAAAGGTAAACTCATTTCTTTCTTTTTTTCTTTTTTAGAGAATAGAGGCAAGAACAAAGAAGAAAGACTTATCAATCTTATTCTTGCTTCTTGCTTCTTTCATCTATTTTGTCTTTATCGGTTAATTGACGAATTCGTTTTTGATTCTTCAGATTTGATAGCCGCCAATTCTCTTTTTGCTTCTTCAACTACATCTGGATAATCTGTAAAGTTGTTGATTACGTTATCCAAAATGTAAGTCGCTTGATAGCTGTCTTTCAATCCGTAGAAATTTTTCGCCATCAAGACCAAACCTTTTGCTCCGTAATATTTATAAGCTGAATAGCTTTTTGCCAGTTTTTGCACTGCAGTATTTGAAGCCTCGAATTTCCCTTCTTTTGTTTTAAAATACGCATCATAATATAACGCTTCTGCAGCCAATTCTCCTTTTGAAGTCGCAGAAAGTTTTGCGTAAGCGGCTTTAGCCTTATCTTCATTTCCTGTCTGCATCGCCGCACGTGCCACAATAATCTGAGCATCTGCTTTTACACCTGCGTCTGATTTCGGATTTTCTAATACTTTCTCAGCTGCCACTACAGAACGGTCATAATCCTTTTTGTCGTAATAGCATTTCATCAAGTTTGCTTGAGCAAAAGTTTTGTTCTGCGGATAATCTGCTTCACTTTCTAATCTAGTTAAAACTGGAATTGCTTTATCGCAATCTTTTGCTTTCAAATAAATCTGAGCCAATCTGTTTAAAGCCTGTTCAGTAAATTCATTTCTAGGCTGGTCAATTACAAACTGATAATTTGCGATAGATTTTGTTTCAGAACCTTCTGCATAAGTAAGCTGCGCTAAATAGAAATTAGCTTCAACTGCATGCAATCCGTTAGGGAATTTAGAAACGTAACCCGTAAAACCAGTAATTGCTTGTTTAGAATTGTTTTGGCTGTATTGTTTGAAAGCCGCATCGTAGGTATCGTTATCCAATTCTGCATCTGTAACAGCAACAAAATCTAAGGTACGAACCCAAGTTGCATATTCATCCACTTTTCCCGTATCCACATAGATTAATCTCGCTGTTGAAACGGCTTCTAAAGCTTCTGGAGTTTTCGGGAATTCAGCCGCTACTTTTTTGAACTTCGTTAAAGCCTGTTGATCGCGATCTGAATTGTAATAAATCAGACCTTGTTTTAAGATTGCTTTTGAAGTAAACGATCCATTATTAAATTCAGAGATCAATTGGTCGTAGGTTTTAATCGCTTGATCATTCTTCTTTTCGGCCACATAAGTATTTCCTAATTCGAACAAAGCATCATCTCGATACGATGACTTTTTGTACATCTGAAGGAAATTATTCAATTCATCTACTTTCTTAGCATTATTTGACATAAATCCGTACGAAAGCGCCTTTTGAAACTGCGCATAATCAGCATCTACGCCTTTTGCAGCGATTGCTTTGGCATAAGCTTCATTTGCTGCACTATATTTTGAAGTTACAAAACGGCAATCTCCCAAACGCAAATAAGAATCGTTTAAACGGTTTTTATCTGAAGGCGAATTATCAATCTGAGCTTGGAAAGAATTCGCAGCTTGATCGTAATCTTTCAGTTTAAAATACGTGTAGCCAATATTATAGTTGATGTTTTTATATTCATCTGTAGACTTTGCAGCAGCCATTCCAGCAAACTGTTTGTAAGTCAACAGTGCATTTTGCATATCATCATTCAAATATTCTGTTTCTGCTTTCCAAAAAGTGGCACGCGCTGTAAATTCAGGCGTTTTTTGCTCGCTGATAGCACTTTTAAACATTTTGCCTGCTTCTTGGTAATTATTTTCGTTGTATAATTCTAATCCGCGGTAAAAAAGCACTTTTTGGTACGCCGCTTTATTTTCTGCCGTTCTATTTTTTTCTAATAAAACCAAAGCTTCTTTGTAGTTTTTAGAAGAAATATAAGAGTCCACTAATAGTTTTTCTACTTCTGCACGGCTTGAATTGTTTGGATATTTTTTAAGGAAATCTAACAAAATACCAGGAACAGCTTGATACGCGTTTCCGATATCATAACTTAATTTAGCGTAATTTAAAGCAGCATCTTCTTGAATTTGAGCATTAAAATCCATTTCAGAAGCATTCTTGAAAGCGTTTAAAGCTTCTTGCTTTTTACCTGTATTTAAATAGCTCAAACCTAAATGATAATATGCGTTTTGAGCTACGAAATCTTTTCCTTCAATAATTTTATTAAACTGAGAAATCGCCTTTTCATACTCTTTCTGTTCGTAATATGCATATCCTAACTGATAAAAATCGGTATTATTCCATTTTCCTTTTTTACCAGCATATTGCTCTAAATATGGGATCGCTTTTCCGTATTGTTTTAAGTTGAAATAACTTTCTCCAATAATTTTATTCAGCTCTGATTTTTCAATATCGTTTGATTTGCCCATCGCCTGCTGCCCTAAATCAATTGCTTTTTGGAAATTTCCTAATTTGAAATTCATATCAGCTTGATAGTACGACAACTTCTCTTTGTATTTTTCTTCGCCCGAAACCTCATCAAAGTACTTCGTAGCTTCTTTGTAATCGTCTCCTTCATATGCCATAAATCCTAAATAATATTTAGCTTGAGAACCATATTCTTTAGAATTTACCACTTTGTTAAAATAGTTAGTTGCTTCTTTTTTCTTTTTAGCATTAAAATAGCTATATCCTTTCATGAAATTAAACTTATCCGACTCCGCTTTATTCATGTAGCTTTCGTCTACTTTGTCAAACCATTGCAAAGCTTTTGGATAATTTCCTTGTTCGAAGAAATACTGAGCAGCTTCTATATAAGCTTGATTTTGTTTGGTGCTTGTTGGATAATCGTTAACGAAGTTTTCAACCAAAGCATCGGCATTTGCTTTATTGGTTCTTATTGCACAATTAGCAATATAAAAAGCACAATCCGATTGTACTTCTTCGTTTGTTGCATTGTACTTAACTTTTTCGAAAATTAATTGTGCCGACGCATATTGTTTGTCGTTATATAAAGCCAGTGCTTTGTCAAAATCCTTTAATTCGTATGTGTAAATAGCCGATTTCTGTGCCGAAGCTATTGTCGAAGCAAGGAAAATTTGGAATAAAAAGAACCTGGAAAGTTTACGCATTTTAATAATATTTAGTATTCAAATGTATCATTTTATACGGGTTATAACGAAACGTTTTGCCGTTTTATTATGAACAAATTATGAAACTGTTACTATTTTACGCTTTGTAAAACGTCAAATTATCGGTTCTAAAAGTTTATTTTTAAAGCCTACCTTTCATGTAAGTTGTTACAAGCAAGAACCTTTACGTACACGCCATCAAAATCCCCTTATGCAACTAATCTTATTATTTTTTTTATCGCTTTTTTTAGCAATTTTATTCAGAAATCAGCGAAATTTATTTTGAATACAAGCGTTATCTTATTACTTTTACCATTCAAACCAATTTTATTATGTCACAAACCGTACTATCTCTTAAAGAAGTCACTATATATCAAGAAGGAAGAAAAATCATCTCTCATATTAACTTAGATGTTAATCATGGTGAGTTCATCTACATTATCGGGAAAACCGGTTCTGGAAAAAGTAGTTTCCTAAAAACTTTATATGCTGATTTACCATTAATTGAAGGTGAAGGACATATTGTAGAATTTGATTTGGCAACTTTAAAAGAAAACGATATTCCGTATTTAAGACGTAAAATCGGAATTGTGTTCCAAGACTTCAAACTGCTTCCAGACCGTTCTATAAAAGACAATATGCTTTTTGTGTTGAGAGCTACAGGATGGACAGAAAAAGAAGCTATGCAGCACAAAATTGATGAAGTTTTGGATAAAGTGGGCATGAAAGATTTCGTAAACAAAATGCCTCACCAACTTTCTGGAGGAGAGCAGCAGCGTGTTGCCATTGCAAGAGCACTTCTTAACGATCCAGAGTTCATTTTAGCTGATGAACCAACAGGAAATCTTGATCCACAAACTAGCTCTGAAGTTTTAGAAGTTTTAAAAGCAATCAATGCTGCGGGTAAAACTATCATCATGGCGACCCACGATTATGCTTTATTGATGAAATTCCCTTCTAAAACCCTAAAATGTGAAGATCAAAGAATCTTCGAAGTGGTACAAAGAAGCGTATAATGCTTTCCATTTTAATTCCGGTTTATAATTATAATGTTTTACCGCTTGTAAGCGAACTCGTAAAGCAATGCAATTCTAGTGGAATTATTTTCGAAATACTTTGTTTTGATGATGCCTCAAATCTCTTTATAACTGAGAATCAAAAAATCGATCAATTCCAAAACTGCTGTTTTGTTGTTCTAGAAAAAAATATAGGAAGGAGCGCTATTCGAAATTTATTGGCTGAAAAAGCCGTTTATCAAAATTTACTTTTTTTAGATGCCGATACTTTTCCTGCTAATCCAAATTTTATTTCCATCTATATTTCACAGATCAACAATACCGAAAAAATAGTTTATGGCGGAATTTTGTACCCCACTTCCAAACCCCAAAAAGAGAAACTTTTAAGATGGGTTTACGGAAAAAAAAGAGAAGCTTTATCTGTTTCCGAACGTATCAAAAACCCGTACCTTTGTTTTTTAAGTTTAAACTTCCTGATTAAAAAAAGCACTTTTTCTATAGTCAAATTCAACGAAAACATTCCAAATCTTCGGCATGAAGACACTCTGTTTTCATTTAATTTAAAAGAAAATAAATTTGAAGTAATTCACATTGAAAATCCTGTTTTTCATTTAGGACTAGAAGACAGTAAAACTTTTCTACATAAATCGGAAGAAGCTGTTCTTACTCTCAAAAGCCTAGTTGAATCATGCTTAATTCCTTCCGAGTATACGAAGTTATCCCACTATTTTCAAATAATAGAAAAATATCATTTACAAGGAATTACTGCTTTTGGGTTTAACGTTTTTCAACCTTTGCTGATAAAGCAATTTCTAAGCAGAAAACCCTCTCTTCTTCTTTTTGATTTGTATCGTTTAGGATATTACTGTTCTCTTAAAACAAAATAAATGGCGTTTTTTTCTATTATAATTCCGCTTTACAATAAAGAAAGTTTTATCGAAAATACGATACAAAGTGTTTTGGATCAGACTTTTCAAGATTTTGAAATTATTGTTGTAAATGACGGATCTACAGATAAAAGCGAAGAAAAACTACTGCAATTTAAAAATTCTAAAATCCAATATTTCAGCAAAAAAAACGAAGGCGTTTCTGCAACGAGAAATTACGGAATTGAAAAAGCAAATGCCAATTTCATAACTTTTCTTGATGCCGACGATTATTGGTATCCAACATTTTTAGAAACTATGTTTACGAATATTTCGAAAGCTACAGATCAAAAAGTGTTTTCTGGCGCCATCGAATTTGAGACTTCAAAAAAGACTATTCCCTCGGAATATTCTATTCTGAAAACAAATGAGGATTTTGAAATCGTAGATTATTTTAAAGCCAGCATAAAAGAAACTGTTCTTTGCACTTCCTGCGCTGTTTTTCACAAATCTATTTTCACAGAAATTGGAAACTTTGACACCAAAATTAAAAGTGGAGAAGATACCGATTTATGGATTCGAATCGGACTAGTTTATCCTGTTGTTTTTTCTTGGAAATTATTAGCTCGCTATGTTTACGATCCTAAAAGCCTTTCGAAAAACAATAAATGGATTACTGACAAAATGAATTTTTCAAAATTTGAAGAAGCTGAAAGAACAAATTCAGATCTTAAAAAGTTTCTAGATTTAAATCGGTTTTCTCTTGCCGTAAAAAGCAAATTAGCAAATGAAAAAACGCTTTTTCACGCCTACTATAAGGCAATCGATTTGAAAACTTTAAGTTGGAAGAAAAGATTTTTACTGCAGCTTCCTACCTTTATTTTACGTTTTTTAATTTCCTTTAAAACCTTTTTAGCAAATATTGGAATTAGTTCATCTGTTTTTAAATAGTCTGAACTTTTTGTATTCCCGAATATAGTCTTCCTCACTAAATTCACCCGAAGACAAAACCAAACAAACACTTCCCGAAGAAAAGTTTTTAAGTTCGCGCCAAATACCCGAAACAATAAGAAGACCAACATTTGGTTTGTTTAACGTGACTGTTTTTATGTTTTTTCCGTCTTTTAAAATAACATCAAAACTGCCGCTTAAAGCAATTAAAAATTCCTGTTGTTCAATATGCGCATGCCCGCCCCTTTTACTTCCGCTAGGCACATCATACAAATAATAAACTCTTTTGGAAATAAACGGAATGGTATCGCCTTCAATTACCGAAAGATTTCCTCTTCGATCCTGAATTTTAGGAATTTCCAGCAGCTGAATATCCGAAATATTCGTTATTATTGACGATTTAAAAGACTCTTCCATTGTTCTGAAATATTTTTTAAAGACAAATGTTGTACGCTTTCAGCCGCATTCTTTTTACAAAAATTATATAATTCGCTGTCATCTGCAAATCGATTCATTGCTTCGGCCAAAGCTTTTGGATTATGATTTTCTACCAGCAAACCGTTACATTCATTTTGGATAATTTCTTTAGGTCCAGAATTGCAATCGACAGCTATAACAGGTGTTCCCAAAGCTAGTGATTCTACAATTGATAACGGAAAACCTTCATATTGGCTTGTCAAGATCGTAAACTTCGCTTTACTAACCTCATCACAAGGATTTTGCTTAAAAGGAAAAACTTCAACATAATCTTTCAAATTCAAAGCTGCGATTTTCTTCTGAATTAAAGCAACATCATCTCCAGCTCCCATCAAATGCAATAAATAACCTTTTTCATATATTTTGGATTGTGAAAAAGCATCTAGCATAAGGGTAAAATTTTTCACTTTGTCATCTAGTCTCCCGAAATACAAAATCACTTGTTGAGTTGCAAGAGCTTCTTTTTTAAACTCTTCATCGGCAATAAAAAAAGGATTGTAAATCGTAAGGAGATTTTTAAATTCGAATAGTTGCTTTGCTTTTTCTTCAATTGCTTTTGAAACACAAACCAAAGCAGCTGCATTCTTGTAGAGGATTTTCGACCAAAACTTGGACGAAGGAAAATAATCGCCAAAATTGTAGCTATGCACAATATAATACACTTTTGAATCGCGATAAATAAACTTGGTGATTAATTCTCTTATTAAGTGATTTCTTGGTCTGCCATCAATAACAATATCAATCTTATTTTGAACAAGATAATTTCTCAATAATTTGCCTTTTCGCAACTTCTTAAAAAAAGAAAGTGAATTGGCGCTTTCTTTCTCCAAATTGAACAAAAATCCGTCGTACTTATAATCTACATCATCATTAACAATAATAGAATGAACTTCAAAATCTGATTTTTCTAACATAAAAGTAAGCAAGCCCGCAAAACGTTCTGCTCCTCCTTTTCCCAGAGAAAATGAAACAATCGCGACTTTCTTTTTATTCATGTTTTAATTGAAAAAGTAGATATATTTGTCAAATATACACATTAATGAAAGTTTTATTGGTAGGCGAATACAGCCATTTGCACAATTCTCTAAAAGATGGTTTACAGGCTTTAGGACATGAAGTTTTTATTATCGGGCGAAATGACGGTTTTAAAAATTTTCCTGTTGATTTTCCTATTGAAAAAAAATGGGATTCAGGTTTGCTGAAAAAAGTAAAAGTTATCCTTTATAAATTGTCAAGCTTTGATATTAGTTCATTTTTAACGTATCGCCAATTTTTAAAATTCAAAAAACAATGTTCTGGTTTTGATGTTGTGCAATTAATCAACGAAAACAGTTTTGAATGCCAGCCTTACTTCGAAAAAAAGATTATTTCGCATCTTTTAAAAAACAATCAAAAACTTTATTTATTGAGCTGCGGTTATGATTATCTTAATGTAAAATATTGTTTTGAAAATCCCTCTTTTAAATCTGTTTTTCCGTTATATCTGAATCATAAAATTGATAAAAAGTCTTTTGGAAATGTCTTGAAATTTCAGGAAAAAGCGTTTTACAAACTGCATCAGTTTATTTACAAAAACAGCAGAGGCATTATTGCTTCTGATTTTGATTATCATCTTCCGCTTTTAGGAAACGAGAAATATTTAGGCTTAATTCCGAATCCAATTAATATTGAAAAATTTCCTTTTCAGCCTTTAAATATTGAAGATAAAATCATCATTTTTCATGGCATTAACAATGATAATTATCTAAAAAAAGGAAATGATTATTTTGAAAAAGCTTTAGAGGCAATTAAACAAAAGTACGCTTCAAAAATTGAAATAATCACGGTTCGCAGTGTTCCATATTCCGAATACATTAATTTGTACAACCGTTGTCATATTTTATTAGACATGGTTTATGCTTACGATCAAGGCTACAATGCTCTTGAAGCAATGGCAAAAGGAAAAGTCGTTTTTACAGGTGCAGAGACCGAGTTTACAGAATATTATAATCTTTCTGAAAAAGTCTGCATTAACGCCATTTCAAAAGTTGATTATTTAGTAAACGAATTGTCTTTTTTAATTGAAAATCCAGACGAAATTACAGCAATTGGAAAACGTGCGAGAGCTTTTATAGAAGAGCATCATCACTATACAAAAATTGCAGAAAAGTATATTCAGAAATGGAATGAAAACTAAAACAGACTTTTTCTAAAATAAACTGCCAAAACCAACAGATAAACCAAATTATCAAAAGCATAGGCGATTACTACGCCTTCAATTTGAAAGATTTTTATAAAATACAAACTGGCAAAATATAAAACAAAAAGCGAAAATAATTCGGCAATAATAAAAGCTGTAGTCATTTTTTTAGCAAAAAACTGAAGACCTAAAATTAAAGCGCAAACTTTGAAAATATCACCCAAAAGCTGCCACAAAAACAAATCGGCTACGGGCAAAAATTCTTTTGTAAAAAGTAATTCAATAACCAAAGACCTAGTAAAATAAAGCACCGCTAAACCTAAAACAAAAATTGGAAGAATAAATTTATAATACTGCCAAAAAACGTTTTTAGTTTCTGAATTATTTTGTGCCTTGGATAATTTCGGGAGAAAATAAACGCTCAAAACCGTACTGACAAACAGTAAATAATAAGTTGAAATTCTGGTCATTGTTTCCCAATATCCAGCCTGTTCGATTCCTAAATTCTGAATGATATGGTTTCGAATTGCGAGAAAAACGAAAGGTCCAAAAACAGAAGAAACCAATGCCATTAAAGAATATGAGGAAAGGTTTTTTAAAATTTTAAAATCAAAAACATTCCATTTTATAAATTGAAGAAATCCAATTTCTTTTTGAACCAAATAAAATGTGATGAAGAATAATAGCGCTGGCGCAATCACAATTGCTAACAAAGCGCCTGTGGTTTTGAACTGTAAAATGAAGAAAATGGAAATCAATAAACCCAGAATGTTTCCAATAATATTGATCCAGATTACTTTTTGAAACTTCCCCAAACCGTTAATTACAGCAATTAAAAAAATAGAAAGTCCGTAAGTTGGTAAAACCAACGCTAAGACTTTAAAAACGATTAGATATTCTGTATTATTTCCGAAGATTTTTTGAGTCCAATAAGAGGCTGTAAAAAACAAAATTGCACTTAAAAAAACGGCAAGAAACAGCAAACTAATAAAAACCGTAGAAACAATTTTTTCGAGTTCTGTTTTACTTTTTTCATTTTCAGCTGTATATTTTACGATTCCGTTTTGAAAACCTAGAGTGGAAATATTTTCTAATGAAGTCAAGAAATTGCGAAGATTTCCAACCAAAGCCATTCCGCTTGGACCAACGAAAACTGCTAATATTTTGGATGTTATCAAACCTATTCCTATTTTTAAAGCAACGCTAAAACTGTTTAAAGATGCAATCTTAAACAAACTCGTTTGAATTATTTTTCTATAGAAATGCAATTAGTACTGATTTAAAATTTCGATAATAAAATCAACTTCAGAAGCTGTTAAAACAGGACTCATAGGTAAGCTCAAGACTTCTTGATGAATTTTCTCTGTAATTGGAAAAGACAAAGTATTCCAATCTAAAAAAGCTTTTTGCTTATGCGGAGGAATTGGATAATGTATAACCGTTTGAATAGTATGTTGAGCTAAATATTCCTGTAAATGTAATCTGTTTGCTGTTCGAATGACAAACAAATGAAAAACATGATTATTGGAGAAATCCCAAAACGGAAGTACTATTTTATCATTTTTAATTTCTGATAAATATCGTTTGGCAATGGCTCTTCTTTTTTCATTATCTGCATCTAAATTGGATAATTTGAGATTTAAAAAACCTGCTTGCAATTCGTCTAATCTTGAATTTACGCCGATATATTCGTTATGATATTTCTTTTCTGAACCATAATTACGAAGCGAATAAAGCACTTTTGCCAATTCAGAATCGTTTGTAGTAATCGCTCCACCGTCGCCCAAACAGCCAAGGTTTTTTCCTGGATAAAAACTATAGGCGATTGCTGATTTTAGATTGTCGATTTTAGTCCCGAAATCTCGAGATAGATTTTCGCACGATTGGAATTTGGAATTTTGATTTTGGAATTTAAACTTTTCTGTTCCATGAGATTGTGCTGCATCTTCAACCACAATTAAATTATGTTTTTCTGCAATTTCATTAATCTTATCCAATTCAGCCAATTGTCCATATAAGTGAACGGCTAAAATGGCTTTTATTTTTGGAGTAATTTTTTCCTGAATTAGATCTGGATTTATATTGTAAGTTTCTAATCTTGGTTCGACCAAAACAGGGATTAAATCGGCTTGCAGAATAGCTAAAATACTCGCGATATAGGTGTTTGCAGGAACAATTACCTCATCGCCTTTTTGGAGTTTTCCGAGTTCTATGTATGCTTTAAAAATAAGAACCAAAGCGTCAAAACCATTTCCTACTCCAACGCAATGTTTAGAGTGGCAATATTTGGCGAAAGCCTTTTCGAATGTTTCCAGTTCTTTCCCTAAAATGTACCAGCCGTTTGCTAAAACCAATTTCAGTTTTTCCTGAAAAAGAGCCTCATACGGTTCGTTTATTTTTTTTAGGTCTAAAAATGGTATCACTCTATTTTAATTTTATAAAAATCCTGATTATAAACTGTACATCCTAATTCTTCTTTTTGTTTCAAAAGCCCTTTATTATAACCTGACTCATTTGGTTCGTCTACAATTCCCATATCAAAGAACTGTTTGCCCTTTCGTTTGTATTTATGAATCAGATTGATGAATAAAAAGTCGAGTGCTCGAAATTCTTCTCCTATTTTGGATGTGGCGCCGTATTGCGATTTGACAACGTTTTTGGTTTCAAAAATTGTAATTCCAGCAATAATTTCATCGTTTCTATAAGCAGAATATTGCTTGATGTTTTGCGGAAATTTAGATTTCAAAAGTGCTATCTCTTCTTTGGAGTGAACGGGTTTAACACCGAATTTTTCTAACAATCTCGGTTCTAAAATTTTCTCCCAAAACGGGTCAAAAGTTTCTTCTTCAAAAATATCTAAATCAAGATTTTCGATTCTTCTGAAATGCTTCATTTTACTTTTCGAAATCTTCAAAGGAACATTAAGATTTACAGCCAAATTCATTTCTTTTTTTTCTAACACTGCTCCTCTTTTCATTAAAAAAAAATCCATTGCCTTATTTCCTTCCGAAAAATAAAAACCTGGAATAGGCTTATAATAAAAAGTTTCAAACTTATTTGCTTTCAAAAAAAGCAAAATTTCATCTAAAATCAATTCTGCTTTTTCTGCTTTCAATTTCGATAAAAAAACCAATCCTCCGTACGTTAAGCCCTGATGAGAATAAAGTGAATTTCCTTTTTTATTGGCAGGAAGAATTGCGTGCAACTTCTCCCCGTCAAAAACCATAAGCGAAAAATCTTCAAAGCGTTCTTTGTGGTATTCCATAAAATCGCGATGAAATAAAAAAGTAGCATTTTTAGCCTGATTAACAAAATCGTTCCAGACTGCATAATCTTCCTGACTATATTTTCTAATCGTGTACTTCATGCTACATATGATCAAATGCTTTTAAATGCCATTTGTATTTAACTGCCATTAATCGAATCACAATAATAACAAGAGAAGTAACTAAATATAGAATATCGTCATTTAAATTTAGTTTTCGCAATCCAAAAAATACGATTCCGCCAAAAATACAGATTGTTGCATAGATTTCTTCTCTAAAAACGTTTGGAATTTCATTACACAAAATATCGCGAATTACACCTCCAAAACAAGCTGTCATGGTTCCTAAAGCAATACAAATTGTTGGATGAAGTCCTGTTATAAGTCCTCTTTCAAGTCCTATTAAAGTAAAAACTCCGAGCCCAATTGTGTCGAAAAGAAACAATGAGGTTCGAAGTTTATCAAAGCTTTTTCTGAAAAGAATGGCTAGAAAAAATCCTAAAATGATCACGTACACATATTGCATATCACGCATCCAGCCCACGGGAGTTCTCCCAATTAAAACATCACGAAGCGTTCCGCCTCCAACTGCAGTTACAAATGCAATGATAAAAACCCCAAACGGATCTAGTTTTTTATGCATTGCCGTTAAGGCGCCAGACATAGCAAACGCCATTGTTCCAATAATATCAAGTAGGTGAAACATTTTTTCTGAGTTACAAAGATGCAAAGCGTCAAAGTTACAAAGTTGTAAGGAATAATCTTCGCAAATCTAACTCATAATATGACTTCTTATTTTTTTACATAAATCGGACTTCTTTTTAATAAGTATGAAATAGAATCCATCCAGCCGTCTTTTACTGCTAGCAAAGGTTTACGGGTTTGCGAGTAGATTTTATCGGTATTTTTATACATATCAAAATAAACCGTGTAGTAATAGTACTTTTGATCGTTTGCTGTTGCTGTAGAGATATCGCTTGTCGTTACTTTTTTATTGTTGTTGCTCACTTTAGCATTTCCGCTGTTATAAGTTGTAGCAGTTGTACCGGTTCCAATTGTGTATGACACTTTTGCAGCAACAATATTATCAACTCCCAAGATTTTTTCAAGATCCTCTATTGGCGTTTCGTCAATGTTGTTATGATCGATTCCTGCTTTGTGCAATAAACTATTCGTTGTTCTTAAATCCTGAACTGTCAACGGAAAAATATTAGATGATTTATCTAAAAGTTTGTTATACAAATCATTTTGAGCAAATTTGGCCATATCCTCAGAACCTTGCTGATTGTCTGCATTTACATACGGAACTGGCAATACTGCAATTGTATTGTGCTGCTTATCTGCAATTGCAATGGCTGGAGAGGACGCACTTTGATTGGCGCTGTTTGCATTTGCAGAAACATCAAAAGTTTGAGATCTTCCGCTTGCAAAATCGATTTTGGCGATCTGCGAAACGTCTAATGAAATCTGAATTGTTTCGCCTGGAAGCGAATATTCTACTGTTTTATCAGACATTTTTAAAATCGTACATTCTATAATCTGATAATCTCTCTTTATAATTTTATCTAATTTTTTTCCGCTTTGAGCAAAACTAACACAAGCAGATAACAATACTAGTAATACGAGAAAAGGTTTTGCAATTTTCATTTGTTTGGAAATTTATGAATTAATTATTTATATATAAATTTACGAAGAAATTTTGAAAAATTATCAATAAAAAGCAAAAAAATACAACAATAATTCAAAGAAAAAAATTTACATATTTTGGGTATAGAAATTATAGTCTTTTAAAATAACGCGAATAAAATCACTGTTGTTTCCAGATTGATTTTTAATGCCCGTAACGCTTTCAATTTTGGCTACTAGTTTATAAATAACCTCGTGGTCGTTTTTTGCCGCAGCTCTCTGATAGGTTTCTTTGATAATACGCATATCATTGTCTGAGAGTTTAATTACTAAAGGATAAGTTGGCACATACGCTTCGCCAATTTCTTCTAAAATGGTATGGCTGATATTAATTTTATTTTTCAAAGTAATCACTGCTGTTCCTGCCGCCAAGTCACCCAATCGTTGTGATTTCTTAGTCGTAATAACTGAAATAAGTCCAGGAAGCCCGAAAAAAGACAAAACGTCAATCACCCTAAAAAACCAGCGGATTAAATAGTCTCCAAAAGCAGCCTGATAACCGTCAATTTTAACGACTTTAATCTTCAGTATTTTTTTTCCAAGAGATTGCCCTTCGAAAACACTTTCTAACACAAGCGAGTACACTATTATGGGCGAATAGAGCATTAAGAAAATCGCGCCTTGCGACCAATTATCCAAATTTGCCATTAACTGATTAAGCTGCAACCAATCAAAAATCACTATCGAAATCACTGTTGTATAAGAGATTATAATAAAAAAATCAATAAAAAAAGCCCCTAGTCTTTCACCTACAGAAGCGGCAATAAAATTTATTTTGACATTTTGAGTCGTATTAATAGATAATTCTGACATATTTTATATTTTAGCCTACAATGAGAGAAATCGCCTTTATAAAACAAAACAAAGAAAAATGGCTCGAGTTTGAGCTGGCAATTTTTGGTAAAGCTAAAAAAAATCCTGATGAATTAGCCAATTTGTACATTCAAATGATGAATGATTTGTCGTATGCGCAAACGTATTACCCTAAAAGTAAAACGGTTGTATATCTTAATCATCTTGCCTCTCAGATTTATCAAAAGATTTACAAGACCAAACGCACAGACCAAAATCGAATTATAGATTTCTTTAAAATCGAAGTTCCTTTATTGGTCTACGAATACAGAAGGTATTTGGTTTATGCTTTCTCTTTGTTTTTTGTTACGGTTTCAATTGGGGTTCTCTCTGCTCGATATGATCGTGATTTTGTGCGTCTCATTTTAGGTGATGAATACGTGAACATGACTTTAGAAAACATAAAAAAAGGCAATCCAATGGCCGTATATAGTTCGGGAAGCAATTGGGGAAGTTTTATTGGTATTACTGCAAACAACCTTTTTGTGGGGGCTAAGTGCTATTTCTATGGCATTTTTGCAGGAATCGGAACTTTCAATGTTTTTCTACACAACTGTATTATGCTGGGTTCTTTCCAGTATTTTTTCTACGAGCAAGGTGTTTTTTGGAAAAGCGTACGTGGTATTTGGATTCATGGCTCAATGGAGATTTTTGCTATTGTAATCGAAACAACGGCGGGATTTATTTTAGGGGCTTCTATCCTATTTCCTAAAACTTTCTCACGATTAAACTCTTTTAAAATCGGTTTTAAAAACAGCTTCAAAATATTCTTAAGCACTTTTCCTTTTACAATTAGTGCGGGATTTTTAGAAGGTTTTATTACCCGATACTCTATCGATATGCACAATTGGCTGAGTAGTTTTATCATTTTATTGACGCTTGCAATAATTTCATTTTACTACTTAATATACCCTTTTATTGTCCACAAAAAAATAACTTCAAAACCAATTAATTTATAATGTTTGAACTTTATAGAAAACGCCAACTAGGTGACAATCTAGGCGAAACTTTTACTTTTTTCAAAGATTTCGGAAAAAACTTTTTTAAGATCTTTTTCATTGTAAATGGAGCTTTTTTAGTACTATTAGGAATAATAATTTATACTTTAATTAAAGTCAATTTTGAAGCCATAAAAAATTCTGGATTAGAAAACAACGAATTAAAAAGCGACCTTATTAGCTATTTTAATAATAATGAAGGACTTACATTTGTCTTAGTAATGATCTGTGCACTTCTTCTTCTTGTTTTCTCCTTGTTTAATTATGCATACCCTATTTTATATTTAAAAATGATTGCCAATGGGGAAAAAGACTTTGGGTTAAATGATGTTTGGTCAAGTTTTTTGAAAGTCCTTTTTAAACTGATAAAATTTAGTTTCGGAATCCTGCTTTTATTTTTTCCGATTTTAATAATTGCATTGGTTATCATTTTTTTCCTATGCTTCATAATTATTGGAATTCCATTGCTTTTTATTGCAATCCCAGCTTGTTTTACTTTTTTCAATCTTTGGTTTTATAGCTATTTAACAGAAGAAAAACGCTTTTTTGAATCATTAAAAGATAGTTATTATTTAATAAAAGAAGATTTTTGGAATACCATTGGGTCAACATTTATTATGATGATTATCATGCAGTTTATTCAGGCAGCCATAACTATGTTTCTTTACTTTGTGGGTATATTTATAGCTATTGCCTATTTTATAGGAAACGCTGATTCCAATAGTGCAAAATCGATAGAGCCTTCGCCTTTATTAATAGGTTTTATCACCATTATCGTACTTGCACTTATCATTCTTGGCAATATTTTTAATAACGTAACTGTCATTCATCAGGGAATGATTTATTATAGTTTAAAGGCAGGGAGTCAGCACGAATCTCAATCAATTGATTTAATCGGGGATCAAAGCAATGAATAGATTTTCAATTATACTATATTTTCTTTTCTCCTTGGGTATTGCAAATGCTCAAGATACTGTGGTTAAAGAAGATCCTCCTAAAATTGCTGCCATAATTTATACCGAAAAAGATATTCGGGTAGATTCTGGAACTGTAGAAGCCAAACATTTTGAAAAGAATTTCAAGAAAAAATATACCGATAAAGAATTTGTCTACGAATATAAAGCTCCCGAAAAAAACTGGTGGGATCATTTTAAGCATTGGCTAGCAAGACAGATTTTCAATTTATTTAATTTCAGCAGTGTAAAAACCTCTCTCGATTTTATTTCTATTTTATTTAGAATAATTGCGATTCTAGTGGTTATTGTCTTGGTTTATTTTATTGCCAAAGCTCTAATTAAACGAGAAGGATCTTGGATTTTTGGAAAGAATGCCAATAAGAGAACTTTATTTTATTCTGACGCCGAGAAAAACATTCATCTTTTAGACTTCGAAAAACTTATTAAAGAAAGCATCGAATCTGGCGAAAGAAGAATTGCAATTCGATATTATTATTTATGGCTTTTAAAAGTAATGGCTCAAAACCACTATATTGAATGGGATATTGAAAAAACCAACTCCGATTATTTGTACGAATTGCAAAATCCTGCTCATAAAGAAGAGTTTACCTATCTTTCTTATTTGTACAATTACATTTGGTACGGCGAATTTGAAATTGACGAAACTATCTTCAGAAAGACTGAAAACAGATTTAAAAAAGCATTAAAAATATTTGGTAATGGATAATAAAGTTAAAATATACATTGCTATTCTAGTTTTAGTTTTCGGAATAACATTATTAGTAGATAAAGGACAGCCAAAACCTATTAATTGGACTCCTACCTATGCTATTGAGGATAAAATTCCGTTCGGTTTGTACATTTTTGACCAGGAAGCAGATAATCTTTTCAAACAAAAAGTAGAGCGAATTTCAACACAAACGCCTTACGAATATTTGGATTCTCAATATGATGCAAGAGAAAATGTAGAAACCTATAAAATTAAAGGCACATTCGTTAATATTTCTGAAGTGAACAATATTGACGATCAGTCCATGAAAGAGATTTTATATTTTGTTTCTCACGGAAACAATGCTTTTTTAAGTATGAAAGTATTTCCGCCAGTATTATTGGATTCTTTAAAAATTGAATTAAAAACCGATTTTATGCCCGTTGACAGCGTTTCGGTATGGATGGCAAATAAAAAAGTAAATTCAAAAAAATATACTCTTAATACAGGATTAAGCGATTATTTTTCAAAAATAGACACTTTAAACACCAAAGTTTTAGGCTATCAAAACAGTGCTAAAAACAAAAGACAGATTAATTTTATTGAAGTTCCTTATAAAAATGGTCATCTCTATCTGCACACGCAGCCAGTAGCTTTTACCAATTATATTTTGCTGAAAAAAAATTACTATCAATATACCGAAAATCTAGTTTCTTATATTCCAAAAGGAAATATTTATTGGTACAACAAAAGTTTTAATGATCAGCGAATTTCGAGTTCTCCACTGCGATATATCTGGAGTCAGCCTGCTTTAAAATCGGCTTGGTATTTAGGTTTAATTGGAATTCTTATTTTTATGATTTTCAATGCCAAAAGAAAACAGCGTATTGTTCCAATTATAAAACCATTGCAGAATTCAACTGTTGAATTTACCAAAACCGTTGGGAATTTGTATTATCAAGAAGGCGATCATACCAATATTATTGACAAAAAAATCATTTATTTCTTAGAAAAAATAAGAACCGATTATCTGCTTGATACAACAAATTTAGATGATAATTTTATAACCAAATTGCATTATAAAACAGGAAAAGACGAAAAAGATATTCGTGACTTAATTCAATTAATAAACGATCACCGAGGTAGTTATCATGGAAGCTTGGAAGAAGATCTCCTAAGAATAAACACCGCAATTGAAAAGATTTTACATTAACTAAAATATTTGCTACAGATTAACTTAAAAAATCCTTTTTAATCCTTAAGTCAGTGGCTAAAAAAACAAAAAATAGACCAAATTATGGACGACATCAATACAACATCAAGCGAAATCACAAACGAGAATGTGAATTTTGAAACGAGAATTAATTTAGCGCCTCTTTTAGAACATGTAAATACGATTAAGAAAGAAATCGAAACCGTAATTGTGGGTCAGCACAAAATGGTAGATCAGCTTTTGGTCGCTATTTTGTCAAACGGTCACGTTCTCTTAGAAGGTGTTCCTGGAGTTGCCAAAACCATCACAGCCAAATTATTGGCAAAAACGCTTCATATTGGTTTTAGCAGAATTCAGTTTACGCCAGATTTAATGCCTTCTGATATTTTAGGAACTTCGATATTCAATCTGAAAAACTCAGAATTTGAATTCAAAAAAGGGCCTATTTTCTCTAATTTGATTTTAATTGATGAGATCAACCGTGCTCCCGCAAAAACGCAAGCAGCGCTTTTCGAAGTTATGGAAGAACGCCAAATTACAATTGACGGTGCTGCTTATCAGCTAGAAGCTCCGTTCTTGGTAATTGCGACTCAGAATCCTGTGGAACAAGAAGGAACGTATCGTTTACCCGAAGCACAATTGGACCGTTTTCTTTTTAAAATTACAATCGATTATCCAAAATTGAACGAAGAAATTTTAATCATCCAAAGAGAACATTCTTTACAAGATCACGGAAAACTGGATGCTATCAAAACGATTCTTTCTGCAGAAGAAATCAAACAATACCAAGCTTTGGTAAAACAAATTAGAGTAGAGCAAAACTTACTAGAATATATTGCTAGAATCGTAGTAAACACGCGTGAAAATGCCTTTTTATATTTAGGAGCTTCGCCTCGTGCTTCAATCGCAATTCTAAATGCTTCAAAAGGTTTTGCTGCCATCCGCGGACGTGATTTTGTTACGCCAGAAGATATTAAAGAAGCTGCAATTCCAGTTTTACAGCATCGTGTTATTGTTGCGCCAGAACGTGAAATGGAAGGAATTACAAGCTCAGAAATTATTAAACAGATTATTGAAACAGTGGAAATTCCGAGGTAACACTTCTGTGTTCCTGCGAGGTTTTCAAAACCTCGTAAGTATTATTTCCTATTTCATCTAAACTTTCAATACCATACCTACAAGGTTTTGAAAACCTTGCAGGAAAACTTGAAACTTGAAACCTGAAACTCAGAAACAATAAAAAATGAAATTCATAAAAAGTCTATATCTCAACAATTTCTTTTTCTATGTGCTGATAGGCATTATAGGATTGTTTGTCTGCGCCTTCCTGTTTCCGAATATGTACAATGCGGTTTGGCTGCTGGTTTTAGGTTTAGTGACTTTTTTATGTCTTGACATTTTACTTTTATATGTAGCCAGAACAGGACTTGAAGCAGAAAGAATTACGCCGGAAAAGTTGTCAAATGGAGATTTAAACCCAATTACAATCCATCTAAAAAACCATTATACTTTTCCAATTTCGGTTAAGATAATTGACGAAATTCCGTTTCAATTTCAAATTCGTGATTTCAAAATTGTAAAAACGATAAAACCGGCGGCACAAAAAGAAATTGGTTACGATCTTCGCCCAACAGAACGCGGAGAATACCATTTTGGTGCTTTAAATATTTATGTTTCTTCACCTTTAAGACTTATTTCGAGAAGATTTTCTTTTGATAATGATCAGATGGTTCCAACCTATCCGTCTTACATTCAATTAAGAAAATACGATTTGATTGCTTTTTCGAATAATTTATTTCAATACGGAATCAAAAAAATACGCCGAATTGGTCATACCATGGAGTTCGAACAGATTAAAGAATATGTTCAAGGTGACGACTTAAGAACACTGAACTGGAAAGCAACCGCCAAAAGAAACTCCTTAATGGTGAATCAGTTCCAAGACGAAAAATCGCAATCGGTTTATATGGCAATTGACAAAGGCCGTGTCATGCAAATGCCTTTTGACGGATTAAGTTTATTGGATTATGCTATTAATTCGGCTTTGGTTTTGTCGAATGTCATTTTGAAAAAACAAGATAAAGCGGGTCTTTTTTCTTTTTCTAAAAAAGTAGAAAACCGCGTTTTTGCTGAAAGAAGAGGTTCGCAAATGCAGAAAATCTTAGAAGCTTTATACAACGTAAAAACAGATTTCTTCGAAAGTGATTACAGCAGATTGTATGTTGATATTAAGAAAAACATCAATCAGAGAAGTTTAATTATTCTGTACACGAATTTCGAAACCATGGACGGTTTAAATCGTCAATTACCATATTTAAAAGGAATTGCAAAAAGCCATTTATTAGTCGTTGTTTTCTTTAGCAATACAGAATTAAACAGCATCATCAATAAAAAAACTACCACAATTCAGGAAGTTTATGACAAAGTGATTGCCGAGAAATTCATGTTCGAAAAACGATTAATCGTAAATGAATTGAAAAAATACGGAATTCATTCGGTTTTAACACAACCTGAAAATCTGACTTTGGATGCTATAAATAAATATTTAGAAATTAAATCTAGAGGGATTTTATAACCCTTACTTTCATTACTCAAAAAACTAACCTTTAAACAACCAAAAAATCAATGAGATCGGTAATTGCCTTTGTTTTTCTTTTTTTCTCAATCTCTAATTTTGGACAAGCTCCAAATACGTTAACTGCCAATGATAAGGTATACGGACTTTCAAAATTCTGGCAAGAAGTAAATTACAACTTTGTTTATTTGGATAAAGTAGACAGACAAATGTGGGATAACCGATATAAAGAATTGATTTCTGTTGTTCAAAACACAAAAAATGATTACGAGTATTATCGCGAACTTCAAAAGTTTTGTGCCCTGCTAAAAGACGGGCATACAAATGTGTATTTCTCTAAAGGAATCGAAACACTAGGCAATATGTTTGGCGACTATAGAATCTACCTCAAAAATATCGAAGGTAAAGCGATTGTTATTAGAACAAATCTTAGCAAAAAAGATGAAATCCCTGTTGGAAGTGAGATAATTGAAGTTAACGGAAAACCGACTCAAAAATATATTGATGAAGATGTTGCACCTTATATTTCTTCATCAACAGATTATGTTTTACAAGATTGGAGTATTTTTTATTTGCTAAAAGGATTAGAAGGCGAGACTTATAAAATTAAAATAAAGAAACCAAATCAGAAAATTGCCGAACTTACTTTAACTCATAAAAAAACAGAAGAAAAAGAAGTTTTCCCTCCTTTTGAACCTGAAAAAAAACTTTTAGATTTTAAATGGATGAATAAAGAAACTGCTTATGTTTCTTTAAACTCGTTTGGAGACGAAAAAATCGACAGCTTATTTGTAGACAAACTTCCAGAATTATATAAAGCAAAATCATTAATAATTGACTTACGCTATAATGGTGGAGGAAACACAAATGTAGGAACTGAAATTCTACAATATTTAACAAATGACACCCTTCTTTACGGTTCAAAAACAAAAAGTCGTTCTCACATTCCTGCTTACAAAGCTTGGGGAAAATCTATTAGCACAAAAGATACTATAAACAATTCATGGAAAAAAAGAGCTTATTTATCTTACCATGATGATTATTTTTATGATTTTGATTATGCACCAGATACTATTCATTTAAAGGCAAAACGTATTGTAGTTCCAACTGTCATTTTATTAGGACATAACACTGCTTCTGCTGCAGAAGATTTTTTAATCTATGCAGATAAACAACAGCATATGATTAAAATGGGAGAAAGATCATTTGGAAGTACTGGACAACCTTTATTTATTGATCTTCCTGGTGGTGGTTCTGCAAGAATCTGCACTAAAAAAGACACTTATCCTGACGGAAGAGAATTTGTAGGCTATGGAATAAAACCTGATATCGAGGTTATTCCAACGCTTAACGATTATTTAAAAAACAAGGATGCCACACTAGAGGAAGCAATGAAATATTTAAAAAAGAAATAACGTTTATAATTAGTTTTTCGATTAAACTCGAATTATCATTGTTTTTAAATTCTATTTAAAAAGATATAAAATGAAGAAACTATTTTTATCAGCTTTTATTTTAATCAGCTCTCTAGCGGTTGCTCAAAAAACAGAGAACATTATCATTATTACGACAGATGGTTTCAGATGGCAAGAACTTTTTAAAGGAGTAGACGTCGCAATTGCCAATGATAAAAAATTCAATCAAGGAGACAGCGCTTACATTTATAAAAAATACAGCAGTCCAGATATCAAGGAATCACGAAAAAAACTAATGCCTTTTTTTTGGTCTGAAATTGTTGCGAAAGGTCAGATTTACGGAAATCGAGATTTAGGAAACAAAGTTGATGTTGCCAATCCGTATTGGTTTAGTTATCCTGGATACAGCGAAATCATGACTGGAAATGTGGATGTAAAAGTCAATTCAAACGGCTACAAAGCCAATCCGAATGTGAATGTTTTAGAATTTCTAAACAAACAATCAAAACTAAAAGGGAAAGTGGCCGCATTTGGAGCTTGGGATGCTTTTGATCGAATTTTAAACGAAGAAAGAAGCGCTTTTCCAGTTATTTCTGCTTTTGATAAAGTGGGCGGAAACAAACCAACAGCAACTCAAAAATTGCTGAATGAAATGCGTGATAATTCGTTTAAGCCTTTTCATGAAGATGAATGTTTAGACGTTTTTACCCATTATCAAGCATTAGACGAATTAAAAACGAAAAAGCCGAAAGTGCTTTACATTGCTTATGGAGAAACCGATGAATGGGCGCATCACGCGCAATATCGCTCGTATTTGGATGCAGCCAATCAAGTAGACAAATGGATTCAGGAAATCTGGAATTTTGTTCAAAACGATCCGCAGTACAAAAACAAAACGACTCTATTTATCACAACAGATCATGGACGCGGCGATAAGGTAAAATCGCAATGGACAGATCACGGTTCTGATGTCGCGGGTGCATCTCAAATTTGGTTTGCTGCAATGGGTCCAGAAATTGCTCCAAAAGGCGAAATCAAAACAAATGCTCAGTTCTATCAAAAACAGTTTGCTCAAACTATAGCAAAATTTTTAGGCCACACTTTCACAACAGATCATCCTGTTGAGGAAGAGGTAAAAGAAGTTTTTGAGAAATAGTTTTTTATTTTTTTTCGCCACGAATTTCACTAATTTACACTAATTTCTTTTTTGCTTTACGCAATTCTAATTTGTGGCAATTCGTGAAATTAGTGGCAGAAAAACTTTCTAGGCATACCTACAAGGTTTTAAAAACCTTGCAGGAAGAAAAAAACTCTGTAACTTTGTCCCTTTGCAACTTTGAGCCTTAAAAAATGAAACAAATCACTTCAATTCAAAATCCGTTTATCAAATCTTTGGTTTTACTTCAAGAAAAATCTAAAGCAAGAAAACAAACCGGAACGTTTTTGATTGAAGGTTTAAGAGAAATTTCATTAGCGATAAAAGGAGGTTACGAAATCGAAACGGTTTTGTTTTTACCCGAATTAGTTTCCGAATCAGAGATCAATAAACTGATTAAAAATCCTTTTCAACTTATAGAAATCAACAAGGAGGTTTACCAAAAATTAGCGTATCGCGATACTACAGAAGGAATTTTAGCGGTAGCAAAAAGTAAATCTCTTAAATTATCTGATTTAAAATTATCTGAGAATCCATTACTTTTAGTTGTAGAATCTCTAGAGAAACCAGGAAATATTGGAGCTGTTTTGCGTACAGCAGACGCCGCTAATTTGGATGCTGTTTTAATTGCCAATCCAAAAAGCGATTTATACAATCCGAATATCGTGCGCTCTAGTGTTGGCTGTTTATTTACTAACCAAATTGCAACGGGAACGACTTCTGAAATCATTTCGTTTTTAAAAGAAAAAAAGATTAATTTCTACAGCGCGACGCTACAAAATTCAACTTCATATCACACTCAAAACTTCACTACTCCAACCGCTTTGGTTGTGGGCACAGAAGCAACAGGTTTAACACAAGAATGGCGTGATGCTGCGACTCAAAACATCATTATTCCGATGCAGGGAGAAATCGACAGCATGAACGTTTCAGTTGCTGCTGCGATTTTAATTTTTGAAGCGAAAAGACAAAGAGGATTTTAGATTTTAGATTTTAGATTTTAGATTTTAGATTGTAGATTTTAGATTTTAGATTTTAGATTTTAGATTTTAGATTTTAGATTTTAGATTTTAGATTTTAGATTTTAGATTTTAGATTTTAGATTTTAGATTTTAAAAATCGCTTCGCTCTTTTTTGGATTTAAAATTTGATTATTTTCATTTTTTACCATTAAGCTGAACGAAGTCGAAGTCCCATTCCTACAGGAAAAAATCTAAAATCTAAAATCTAAAATCAACAATTGCAAAGCCTTGCGTATGTTCAAACTAATTCTTATTTTTAGTACTTGAACTATGCCGTTATGACAGAAATAGATATTGAAAAAGAAAACAAAGCTATTGCGCAGGAATACAAAGAATTACTACGAATAAGTTACCAAACTTTAAGCCCCGCTGACAAAAAATTAATTAGAAAAGCTTTTGATGTTGCCGTTGATGCTCACAAAGAACAAAGACGTAAATCGGGCGAAGCGTATATCTTTCATCCCATTGCAGTTGCAAAAATCGTTGCCTCAGAAATTGGTCTGGGAGCGACCTCTATCGCCGCGGCCTTATTGCACGATGTTGTTGAAGACACTCCTGTAACTGTTGATGAAATCGAACGTTTGTTTAACCCGAAAGTAGCACAGCTTGTTGAAGGTTTGACCAAGATTTCATTAGTTCAAAAAGATTTGAATGCTTCTATGCAGGCTGAAAATTTCAGAAAAATGATTCTGACTCTGAATGATGACGTTCGTGTAATTTTGATCAAATTGGCAGATCGTTTGCACAACATGCAGACCATGGATTCGATGGCAGAATACAAACAAACCAAAATCGCTTCTGAAACTTTATACATTTACGCTCCTCTCGCCCACCGTTTGGGACTTTATAACATTAAAACAAAACTTGAAGATTTAGGACTAAAATATACCGAACCAACTGTTTACAACGACATTGTAAGCAAAATTCGCGAAACAAAAGAAGAGCAAGACGCTTATATCAAAGATATATCGGATGTTTTAAAGAAATCTTTAGACAACGAAGGTGTTGACTATATCATAAAAGGAAGACCAAAATCGATTTACTCCATTCGTCGAAAAATGCGTGCACAAAACGTAACTTTTGACGAAGTGTATGACAAGTTTGCTCTTAGAATTGTGTACAAAGCTGATCCGCATGAAGAAAAATTCATTGCTTGGAAAATATATTCTATCGTAACCGATCATTATCGACCTAGCCCGAGCCGCTTGCGTGACTGGATTTCATCACCAAAATCGACTGGTTATGAAGCGCTTCACATTACAGTGATGGGACCAAAAGGACGTTGGGTTGAAGTTCAGGTTCGAAGCGAACGTATGGACGAAATTGCCGAAAAAGGCTACGCTGCACATTACAAATACAAAAACGGAGGAACAGAAGAAAGCGGTTTAGACACTTGGCTGAATCTTCTTCGCGAAGCGTTGGAGAATCCAGAAACCAATGCGGTTGATTTTGTAGAAGATTTTAAAATGAATTTATATTCTAAAGAAATCTTCGTCTTTACTCCAAAAGGAGAAATAAAATCGCTGCCAAAAGGTGCTACTTCTCTTGATTTTGCTTTCAGCATTCACTCTGAAATCGGAATTAAAACTCGCGGAACTCGTGTAAATGGACGATTAGTCCCATTAAACTACGAATTAAAAAGTGGTGATCAGGTTGAAGTAATTACTTCTCCAAACCAGAAACCAACTGTAAACTGGTTGGAATATGTAACGACTTCGAGAGCTAAAAATAAAATTAAAAACGTTCTCAACGAGAACACTAAAAAAATCGCAGAAGAAGGAAAAGAATTACTTGTTAGAAAATTAAAACATCTAAAAGTTACCTTTAACGAGCAGGTTACAAATGAATTAGTTAACTTCTTTAAACTAAAAACAAGCTTAGATTTATTTTATAGAGTTGGAATTGGTGCAATCGAAAATCAGCAGTTAAAGGATTATGCGGCACAGAAAAGCAATTCGTTTATCAATTTCTTTAAAAATAAAATCAAACGAACGAAAGATACCGCAGACGAAGATATTCACAAACCAGTTATTAGCAGCAATTATGACATGCTGGTTTTTGGAACCGAACATGATAAATTAGATTATAAACTTTCGCAGTGCTGTAACCCAATTCCTGGTGACGATGTTTTTGGTTTTGTTACCATTAACGAAGGAATAAAAGTGCATAAAAAAGATTGTCCAAATGCCATTGGAATGCAGTCGAATTATGCTTACAGAATCATGAGCGCCAAATGGATTGATTCTTCTCAAGAGGAATTCAAAGCCATTATCAATATTACCGGAATGGATGTTTTAGGACTTACCAACCAATTAACAAAAGTAATTTCGAACAATATGAGCGTAAATATTCAAAGTATTTCGCTTAGTACAGATGCTGGAATTTTCCACGGACAAGTGGCGGTAATTGTAAAAAACAATACTATTTTGAAGAAAATGATTAGCGCCATCAAGAAAATTGACGGAGTTGATAAGGTTACTAGAGAGTATAGAACTTAAATAAGTCAAAAGTTTAAAGTCTTAAAGTCAAAAGAAATATAACCTCGCAACTATTTAAATAAATGTTTTTTTTATGGAGAATGAAAACTTAAAAATTCCAGAAATCAATTTTAATGAAAAAGGTGAGCTAATTATTACTGCTTCTAAATCTTCATCGAAAGATGATTTTGATTTTTTTCAAGGAAAATCTGTTATTCGCAACAGAAAATTAAAATCCAGATTAACGAATTGCGAGGAGTGGATTGAATTCCCTTCCACACAGGAAATGTACAAGATTCTAAACGGGATTGGAAACATAGATAACTTTCTAGCCACTTTTGATGGAGAACCATTTGAAGGCATGACCGTAAGATTATTCAATCCAATAACAAAATTGTGGAGCATTTACTGGTCAGATTCCAACACAGGGACATTAGACAAACCTGTAGTGGGTTCTTTTGAAAATAAGGTTGGACATTTTTTTTCTGAAGATATTTTTAATGAAAAACCTGTGCTTCAAGTATTCAGATGGGATGCCAGAGACGAAAAAAATCCTATTTGGAGCCAAGCAATGTCTGACGACAAAGGAAAAACTTGGGAATGGAACTGGTATATGTTCATGACGAAATCAAGTTAGCCATTGTTAGTTTTATCAAAAATTAAAATAATTATGTTAATTAAGCTAAAATAAGCTTTCAAAATATTTTTGACGTAAAAGCCTGTGTTTAGTGCATTATCACTACTCAAAAACAAGTTTAAACGTTAAACTTTAAACCCGAAACTTTTATTCATTAAAAATAAAAAATTATCTTTGCCGGATATGACACTTATTTCAACTGACAACACTAAGAATCAAGAAATTGTAAAAAATGTTTTTACACTATATCTTGAACAAAAAGGGCATCGCAAAACTCCTGAGCGTTATGCTATACTTCAGGAAATTTACGATAGCGAGGAGCATTTTGATATAGAAAACCTTTATATCAAGATGAAAAACAAAAACTATCGTGTGAGTAGAGCTACTTTATACAACACGATCGAGTTATTGTTGGACTGCGCTTTGGTTAGAAAACATCAATTTGGGCAAAATCAGGCTTACTACGAAAAATCATATTTTGATAAACAGCACGATCATATCATTATGACCGATTCTGGTGAGGTAATCGAATTTTGTGACCCAAGAATTCAGACCATCAAAAAGACTATCGAAGAAATTTTTGATATCGAAATTACAAATCACTCGCTTTATTTCTACGGAAACAAAAAGCAAAACTCAAATTCATAGTCTTTTAGATTAGACTTTTCAAAAAAATTAAAAAAAAGAAAATTAACTACATAATCAGTAGGGCAACTTAGATTGTCTCAACGCAAATTAAAACAGAATGACCGTAGATTTATTACTAGGATTACAATGGGGAGATGAAGGTAAAGGAAAAATTGTAGACGTACTTACCTCAAATTATGATATTATTGCACGTTTCCAAGGAGGACCAAATGCAGGACATACATTAGAATTTGATGGAATTAAACACGTACTAAGAACGATTCCTTCTGGAATTTTTCACAAAAATTCAGTAAATATCATCGGAAATGGAGTTGTAATTGATCCAGTAGTTTTTCAAAAAGAAATCGAAGGTTTAGAAAAATTCAACCTTGATATCAAAAGCAAATTAATTATCTCTAGAAAAGCACACTTAATTTTACCAACGCACCGTTTACTTGATGCAGCTTCTGAAGCTTCTAAAGGAAAAGCAAAAATTGGCTCTACTCTTAAAGGAATTGGACCAACTTACATGGACAAAACAGGTAGAAATGGTTTACGTGTTGGAGATATCGAATTAGAAGATTTCAAAGAGCGTTACAGAGCTTTGGCAGACAAACATGAAGCAATGATTGCTTTTTATGATGTTGCTATTCAATATAATTTAGCTGAATTAGAAAAAGAATTCTTTGAAGCTATTGAAGAACTTAAAAAATTAGATTTCATTGATAGTGAAGAATACATGCACCAAGCTCAAAAAGCAGGTAAATCTATTCTTTGCGAAGGTGCTCAAGGATCTTTATTAGATGTTGATTTCGGAACTTATCCTTTCGTAACTTCATCAAACACTACTGCTGCTGGAGCTTGTACAGGTTTAGGAATTGCTCCTAACAAAATCAAAGAAGTTTACGGAATTTTCAAAGCTTACGTTACACGTGTAGGTAGCGGACCTTTCCCAACTGAACTTTTTGACGAAGTTGGTGCTACAATGGCAAAAGTGGGTAACGAATTTGGTTCTGTAACAGGAAGACAAAGACGTTGTGGATGGTTAGATTTAGTAGCTTTAAAATATGCTGTTCAAGTAAATGGAGTTACTCAATTAATGATGATGAAAGGTGACGTACTTTCTGGTTTTGAAACTTTAAAAGTGTGTACAGAGTACAACTACAAAGGCCAAAACATTTCTCACTTTCCTTACAACATTGAGCCAGAAAACGTTACTCCGGTTTACAAAGAATTTAAAGGATGGAAACAAGATTTAACTGGTTTAACAACTTACGATCAGTTGCCAGTTGAGCTAAAAGAATATATTGAGTTTATTGAAAAAGAAATCGAAGTGCCAATCAAAATTGTATCGGTTGGACCAGATAGAAAACAAACAATAACAAAATAATACATTTTAAACGCTCTGATAATCAGAGCGTTTTTTTTTGACAAATAAGTTTTATGAGAAAAAATCCTGAAATCGAAATTACAGAAACCAAATTATTATCTGATAATTGGTATGTATTAAATAAAGTAACATTTAATTATAAAAAAGAAAATCAGCCTGTTGAGTCGCATATTCGTGAAGTTTACGATCGTGGAAATGGCGCTGCAATTTTATTATACAATTCAACTAAAAAAACGGTTATCTTAACCAGACAATTTCGTTTGCCAACTTACTTAAACGGAAATAAAAGCGGAATGATGATCGAGGCTTGCGCCGGACTTCTGGATAAAGAAAATGCAGAACAAGCTATAATTCGCGAAACAGAAGAAGAAACAGGTTACCGATTAAGCAAAGTTCAGAAAGTTTTGGAAACGTATATGTCGCCAGGTTCTGTAACCGAAATTCTATATCTTTTTGTTGGAGAATATGACGAAAGCTTAAAAGTTAGCGAAGGCGGCGGATTGGATGCTGAACAAGAAAACATTGAGGTTTTAGAATTTACTTTTGATGAAGCTTATGCTATGATTGAATCAAGAGAAATTACAGATGCTAAAACAATTATGTTGTTGCAGCATGCTAAAATAAAAGGATTGATTTAAAGAATAGCATTTTAAAATGAAAATCCCGAAACCAATTCAAAAAATTATGTAACCCTTTCCAGCTATCAGATTTATAACTTTATATTCATAAAAATACGACCTATGAAAAAGTTATATTACACAGCAAACGCCCTACTGATCTTAATGTTGGTTTTATTAGGTTCTTGTAAAAAAACCGATACTATAACGCTAACGGAAAATAAAAAAGAAAAAAAAGAAGTAATTGAATACAAGAAACCAAAAACGGTTTCATACCAAATAGAAAAAACCAAAGAATGGCTGAAGCTGAATGAAGCTGATAGCTCGAAAATGGATATTGTTTACGCTTTAAATCGAACAGATAAAGCCAATTTCAAAAAACTAGATTCTGTTGTAATTCCAGCAGATTTTAGTGGTGATTTGGTTTATTATCTTCCATTTCCGCTTCATGTTGCTGCTTTAGAAGAAGTTTCAAAAATTATCCTTTTCTCCTATCCTACTCAAACATTCGCCGCGTATGAAAATGGTGAATTGGTCAGAACAGGCCCAACAAATATGGGAAGAAAAAAAGATCCTACGCCAACAGGGTTATTTTTTACGAATTGGAAAGCAGAGAAAACAACGAGCACATTCAATGACGAATGGGACTTAAAATGGAATTTTAATATCGAAAATAAACTAGGAGTTGGTTTTCACGAATATGACTTGCCTGGATATCCAGCTTCGCATTCTTGCTTGAGATTATTAGAAAAAGATGCCAAATACCTTTATAAATTTGCTGACGAGTGGATTTTGAAAGATCGAGAAAATGTAAAAGTCAAAGGAACCCCAGTAGTAGTTTTTGGAAATTATGATTTTGACGGACCAAAACCATGGTTGCAATTAGCATCTGATCCCGAAGCTTTAAATATTCCAGTTTCTGAAATTGAAACACAAGTAAAACCATTTTTAAAAGAAATCTTAGAAAACCAAAACCTAAGAGAAGCCGAACCCACAAAAACTTTGTAAAATACACTATAAATATAAAATCAGCTGAAGTAATATTTAATTGCTTCAGCTGATTTTTTTTTTGCATAAAAGAATAATTATTTGGCTAAAGCCTTCCACTGCTCCACTTTTAAACCTCCAGCTAAAGCTGGAGGCAATTCATACTAATTGCATAACATAACACTCTCAATCTTTGCCACTCTGAATCGTTGTCAATTTGAGCTTTTGTACTTTGAAACTTTGCCACTTTGTTACTTTGTCACTTTGCACCTTTGTTCCTAAAAGGAAAAAAATTAGTATCTCAGAATCTTAGACCTCAGCATCTTAAAAAAAATAAATAAGCGAACATTCATTTATTATTTATATCTTTGCATCATAATTAGTTAGAAAATGAGAACAAGAGATATCAATAAAGAAGAAATTGTAAAGCAAAAAGCAATCGAAATGATTGTTACACAAGGTGTAGAAGGTTTTGGAATGAATCGTCTAGCGAAAGAATGCGGTATTTCTGTAGCTACACTCTATATTTACTATTCAGACAAAGAAGATTTGATTAGAAAAATCGGAATTGAGATTGGTAAAAACTTTTTTGAAAAAATGTTTGATGGGTTTTCTGCTGATATGTCTTTCAAAGACGGATTACGAAATCAATGGGAGAATCGTATTTATTTCAATTTGAATTTCACTCTTCAAGCAACTTGTTTCGAACTTTTAAAGCATTCTACTTATGGCGATGCTATCGTAGCAGAAATAACAGGCGATTATAAACAAATGATGACAGAGTTTATGCTTGCCGCGATTGAGAGAAAAGAACTTATTTCTATTCCGTACGAAGTTTTCTGGAGTATTGCCTATGGCCCACTTTATTCTCTTTTAGAATTTCACAGAGATGGAAAATCAATGTCTGGAAAACCATTTATTCTAAATGACGAACTGAAAAATGAAGCTTTTAATTTGGTTCTAAAAGCTTTAGCCCGTTGATCCAAAATTTCAATAACAATAACAATTTCAAATACAACATACTTTCAATAAAATGAAAACTTCAATTATAAAAAATAAAAAAATTGCCATTATCGGCGGAGGTCCTGTTGGATTAACAACTGCACGAATTTTACAAATTAATGGTGCCGATGTTACGGTTTATGAAAGAGATACCAATGCAGAAGCACGCACATCTGGCGGAACTTTGGACATTCATTCTGATTCTGGACAATATGCAATTGAGAAAGCGGGATTAATGGACGAATTCTACAAATACGCGAGACCAACAGGCGAAAAAATGGCCGATATGGATGGAAATATTACTTCTGATGAAATGCCGAATGAAAACAATGCTTTTTCTCGTCCAGAAATTGATCGTAACGATTTGAGAAAAATTATGTTGGACAATCTCGAAGAAAATACAGTTGCTTGGAACCGTCAATTAATGAACATTGAAAAATCTCAAAATCAATATCATTTAGAATTCAAAAACGGTACAAAAACAGTGGCAGACTTTGTAATCGTGGCAAACGGCGGAAGATCGAATGCAAGAAAATTTGTGAGCGACCAAGAACCTCAACTTTCTGGAACTTATATTATTCAGGGAGAAATTTCAAATCCAGACCAAGATTATCCCGAATTTAAACCAAAATATGGTAACGGAAATGTGATGGCAATGGGAGAACACAAAATGTTTTACACCCACACAATGCGCGATGGTTCTGTTCATTTCGGAGCTTCTTTTAAAGCCGATGAAGATTGGATTTCAAATCATGGAATCAATTTTGAAGACGATCAATCTGTTATTTCTTTTTTGAATGAAACTTTCAAAAATTGGAATGGCGATTATAAAAAATTCTTCGCCGCTTCGACTGAATTTTCTGGCCTGCCTTTGCGTTTATTTTCTTTAGAAGAATCTTGGAAAAAACATTCAAACATAACTCTTGTTGGCGATGCCGCACATTTAATGCCTCCGTTTGCAGGCGAAGGTGTAAATATGGGATTATATGATGCGTTTCATTTAACCGAAAATTTGACCAACGGAAAATTTAAAACTATTGATGAAGCCATAAAAGACTATGAGAAAAAAATGTTTGGTTATGCTTTAAAAGCACAGCGCATGACTAAAAAAATGGAAGATTTACTGCATTCTGATATTGTTGCTGAAGATATTTTAAATAGCCGTTTTTAGTAACAAATAATTGCATAGCTTAGTTAAAAAATTAAAATGACGGCTTCAGAAAATAATAGAACTTGTAAAAAAGGGCATCATTACACCAAAACCAGTGACTGCCCTACTTGTCCTATTTGTGAAGCAGAAAGAAAACCAAAATCAGGGCTTTTATCAGTATTATCAGCACCTGCACGAAGAGCTTTAGAAAGCCTAAACATCAAAACTGCGGAAGATTTATCACGATATACAAAAGAAGAAATCTTATCGTTGCACGGAATTGGCCCAAGTAGTCTACCCAAACTGCTTGAAGAGTTAAGAAAGAATAATCTTATTTTTAAAGAAAACGATTCTAATTGAACAAAGTAGTTTTTATTTCTTACTTTCGCTTTACAAGCCTAAAAACAGCGCTTTTGAAATACTTATGAAAAAACTTTTTTTATTTCTTTTTGCTTTCGTTACCTTTTTAATCCACAGTCAATCCAATCAGACTTTAGATTTTAAAATACAATTCTCGCCTCAAACAATTTACAATCAGACAATGGCAAATTCGGCTTCATACGAACTTACTTATGAAGGATCTGAAGAATTTCTGAATACGCTAAAATCTTCTGGCGTTAAAAATCCGACGATAACCAATTCGACAGTTGATATAGAATCGGTTTTTAAAACAGGAAAAACCAATGCTGAAGGAAATTTTCCTGTTGTAATTGAATATCTAAAATCTTTAGACAATAAAGGAAATACTATTATTCCGAATGGTACTTTAATCTACGGAAAAGGATCAACATCTTCATTGCCAAAAATGGACTCTATTGTTGCAAAAGGTCTTGATGAAGCATCTAAAAACATGATTTTTGAAATCGTTAAAAACTCTTTTTCGCAACTTACACTGCCTGAAAAGAAAATAAAAATTGGCGAAGCATTTTCTCAAGAAAGTCCACTGACCATTCCGATTGGAGCACTTAATATCGATATGTCGATCACAACAATTTACAAACTAATCAGCATTGTTGACAAAAATGCATATTTTGATATCAACCAAGTTTATACCGCAAATATCTCATCTGAAAACCTGAACAATATCATTGTATCAGGAACTGGAACAGGCAAAATGACTTATGACATTCCTAATTACTTTGCTAGCGAAAGCGTCGTTGATATGAAACTTATGTTTGACTTGAAACAAGATGAATTTAGTATTAAATTGAACTCTGCCACAAGTATAAAACAAACTGCTAAAATCAGTAAAATCAAATAAAAAAAGGCGTAAGAAATAAATCTTACGCCTTTTGCTTTATTTTAAAACCTACAAATTACCTAGAATAATTTGGAGCTTCTTTTGTAATAGTTACGTTGTGTGGGTGACTTTCAGTGATTCCGCTAGAAGTAATTCTAACAAAACGTCCCGTTTCTTGTAGAGTAGGAATATCTTTTGAACCACAGTATCCCATACCTGCACGAAGTCCTCCAATAAACTGAAGCATACTTTCGTTTAATTCTCCTTTGTAAGGAACACGCCCAACGATTCCTTCTGGAACCAATTTCTTCACGTCGTCTTCAACATCTTGGAAGTAACGATCTTTAGAACCTGTTTGCATTGCTTCAACAGATCCCATTCCACGATACGATTTGAATTTTCTTCCTTCGAAAATAATCGTTTCTCCTGGAGATTCTTTAGTTCCTGCTAACAATGAACCTAACATTACACAGTCAGCACCTGCAGCGATTGCTTTAGGAATATCACCTGTATAACGAATTCCACCATCAGCGATAACTGGAACTCCTGTTCCTTTAATTGCAGCAGCAACTTCTAAAACAGCTGAGAATTGAGGAAAACCAACACCTGCAACGATACGAGTAGTACAGATAGAACCAGGTCCGATTCCAACTTTTACTCCGTCAGCACCATTTTCTACTAAATATTTAGCAGCCTCTGGAGTTGCGATGTTTCCAACAATTACATCTATTTGAGGGAATTTGGATTTTACTTCTTTCAATACATTCACAACACCTTCTGTATGTCCGTGAGCTGTATCAATAATAATAGCATCTACACCAGCAGCAACCAAAGCTTCCGCTCTTTGAACAGCATCTCCAGTAACTCCAATTGCAGCAGCAACTCTTAAACGACCAAAACTATCTTTATTAGCGATTGGTTTTTGAGTTAGTTTGGTAATATCTCTAAAAGTAATTAAACCAACTAATTCATTTTGAGCATTTACAACTGGTAATTTTTCGATTTTATGACCTTGCAAAACTACTTCTGCTTGCTCTAAAGAAGTTCCTTCAGCAACAGTTACTAAGTTTTGGCTTGTCATAACCTCAGCGATTGGTCTTGCACCGTTTTTCTCAAAACGTAAATCACGGTTTGTAACAATACCTTTTAAGATTCTGTTTTCGTCAACGATTGGAATACCACCGATACCGAATTCTTTCATTGCATTTTTTGCATCTGCAATAGTAGAAGTCATTGGTAAAGTTACTGGATCGATAATCATACCTGCTTCTGCACGTTTTACTTTTCGAACTTTTCCTGCTTGTTGTTCGATAGTCATATTTTTATGTAAAACACCAATACCGCCTTCTTGCGCCATAGCGATTGCCATTGCACTTTCTGTAACCGTATCCATAGCAGCAGATACAATTGGAACGTTTAATGTAATGTTTCTTGAGAATTTTGATTTAATGCTCACTTCGCGAGGAAGCACATTCGAGTAGTTAGGTACTAATAATACATCGTCGTAAGTTAAACCTTCGCCGATAATCTTGGAGTTGTGTGCTATCATGTTGCAATTTCTAGTTGAATTGCGTGCAAATATAGTGAATAAATTGCTAACTTGAATACTAACTTATTCATAAATTTATGTTTGAAGGAAAAAACCTACTGTTTAAAAATCCAATAATTAAATTCCAAATTCCAAGTTGGATAAAAAAAGCTTCGCTTTTTCTGGGGCAATTTGGGATTTGGAATTTAAAAAATTGGGATTTAATTATTTTAATCTTTGTCTTGAAACACAAAATTGATTCCGAGTTGGAAGGCTGCACTACTGGCTTTCGAAATATCTTTATATTCTAATACATTATTGACGAGCGCATAGATATTGACTGGACCAACTGTACCTGCAAGGCCAATACCAATATTGGTATTCGAAAAAGTATCGAAAGTATAGGTTGCTTTAACGTCTAATTTTCTAAAAATATTTCTTCTGTAAAAAGCAGTCAACGCTACTAAAGGTTCGCGTGGAGCAGACATTCCGAAGACTTGAAGTCCAGCAGCGTTTTTATAATATTTATCGACTTTACCTCTGCAATTACATTCATCATCAGGACGGGCTTCTCCAAAAGAATATTGAATAGATGAATAAATCTTTGTCGGACGCCAGGTCGTATATTTGTTGTAAAGGGTATCTCTAGGTATCGCTTTATCAAATTCGTCGAAGACATTTTCAGGATCATCTGTACCTAAAAAATCGGGATTTTCACCATTGTATTGATAGGTTCCTTTATAAGTAAGCGTTTCGATATCTTTGGTCTGTCTCACAAAACCCAAATCAATAACGCTTGCTGTAAACTGTAAATTGTCTTTTATGTAATAGGTAATTCCCGCATCGACACCAAAGCCTAAACTTCCGTTAAAAAAAGTATTATGGGCAATATCACTAATTACATTTCCTTCATACTCGTCTTTGGTAAATCGAGCAAATCCAGAGGTTTTTAATTCTAAATTAGAAGAAATAATCTGATTGTACAGGTTTGGAGTTCCAGCCTGCTCACCTGTAAATATATATCCAGAATTTTTTGTAGAAGTTGCATTTGCACCGCTCGAATAAATTTTAGCGCGTCCTCCAAAAACAAATTTATCATTGAGTTTTTTATGAAAACCAACATGAAAAACAGAAAGCACTTCGGCTTTCATATTCAGATCGCCTAAATTAAACGACTTTCCGATGTAATCTCTATTTCCGTTTAGAGCAAGCAAAGCCAAATCTTTTGGAACAAACATAAAAAAATCGAATTCTTGATACAGTCCAAACGAAATATAAGAACGGCTTTCTCTGCCTCCAATTCTAAATCCGCCAGAAAATATTTCCAATTGCTGATTGGTCACTACTTTGTCCCGACTGGACGATTTATTGATAACATCTCTCACTTTTTGATTAAAATCGACTCCATCGTCTGAAAACAGATCGTATGCCGAAAAGCTACTCGATCCAATATTGGCAGAAACACCAGACAAAACTGGAAATCCGAAATAATATTTATACGAGACATCAGCACCTGGATTTACCAGTGAAGACTGCGGAATGGAAGTAAAATTATATAACAACTCCCTGTTTTGGGCAAAACAAGAAAGATGAAAAAACAAGCAAAAAATTAGCGTTTTTCTCATTCAATTACTAAATAAGCCGTTGCACTTGATCTTAATCTTAAATTTCCTTCACTCTGATTATTTAATGGAGGTCCGGCTGCTATTATAACCACAAAACCAATTCTTTGAGTTTGTTTTAAAAGATCTAATCGAGTATTTTCAAAAACTTCTGTTGGATATTTTATAACATTTGATGTGCCATTATAGGCGGGAACGGCAAAAGAGATCGTTTGCAACACTTTATTTTCTTCGTTAAGCAAAAGCATATTTACAAGAAAAGCGCGGTTTATATTGTTTTCGATTTCAAAATCAAAATCAGCTCTTTTAAGACGTTCATTAAAAAAACTATCTTTAAAAACATCAAAATCTCTTACGTCTGGATATACATTCGTTCCGCCATCGTCTATAAGTCGATTAGCAGGAATATTAAAATAAGCCAGATTGGCTACAAAAACAGGCTCTATCTTAAAATCGTTTACCTGATCGAAATTTAAATCGCTTGAACAGGAGAACAATAAAAAGATGGAAAATAGTATACTTGAAATCTTACTTAGCGAATTTGACCTCATGATAATAGTTATAGCAATACTAAATGTAACGCATTATAATTGCAATCATTATCTAAGGTAATGAAATATAACTATTTTTTAATGAAACTTTCCAAACAATTTTGAAGCTTCGTTGTAGGCACTTTCAAAACTAAGTGAATTAAGTCCTGTTATTTTTTTATTAGCCGTAAAATAAGACACCAATTTTTCTGTCGGCATATTTCCAGTTAGTTTATCAGTTGCCATTGGACAGCCGCCGAAACCTTGAATGGCTCCGTCAAAACGAGTACAGCCAGCTTTTGCCGCAGCATCGATTTTTTCGAACCAACTTTCTGGTGTGGTATGAAGATGTGCACCAAACTCAATTTCTGGATATTTCGGAATCAAATCTGAAAATAAATAAGTAATCACTTCTGGCGTAGAAGTTCCCACAGTATCAGAAAGCGACAAAATTTTTACGCCCATTTCTGCAAGCTTTTCAGTCCATTCTGCTACAATTTCAACATTCCACGGATCTCCGTACGGATTTCCAAAACCCATTGAAAGATACGTTACAACCTCTTTCTTTTTCTTATCGGCCACTTCTAAAATTTCTTCTAGCATAACCAAAGATTCTGCAATCGTTTTGTGCGTATTACGCATCTGAAAGTTCTCTGAAATAGAAAATGGAAAACCTAAATATCGAATTTGTTCGTATTCTGAAGCCGTAATTGCACCTTGAGTATTGGCAATTATAGAAAGCAGTTTGCTTGTGGTTTGAGACAAATCAAGTTGTTCTAGAACGGTTGCAGTATCTTGCATTTGCGGAATAGCTTTTGGAGAAACAAAACTTCCAAAATCGATTGTATCAAAACCTACTCGCAACAAAGCTTGTATGTAAGTAACTTTATTTTTGGTCGGAATAAAATCCTTTATGCCTTGCATGGCATCTCGAGGACATTCGATGATTTTAATTTCTTTACTCAAAGCGTATTCTTTAGTAAAGGCTAAGTTAGTTCCTTTTTTATTGAAATAAAAATTATGTTTTTTTAAAACCATATAAGTAATATAAGTTCATTTAATGGTATTGTCTGCGACAATTATACATATAGTAAATCGTAGAGATGCACTGCTGTGCGTCTACACAAAGAGAATCCGTAATGCATAACAAAACAAATTATTATGCAAAATTATAATACATAGCATGTCGTAGAGACGCACCAAACGAATTGCTATTATAGCTATTACCAAAAAATGTAATATTTATAATTATTACCGAAAAACGTAATAAATAATTTTATTACGTATATTTGTAATAGAAAGTGTATATTTTTTTACTTATATTTGAGTTATGACTAGTGTAATTACAGGTGATATAATTGGTTCAAGACAGCAAAAATCAGAACATTGGGTTGAAGATTTGAAGAAAATCTTAGCTCCATTTGGCAAAACGCCCAATCAGTGGGAAGTCTATCGTGGAGATGAATTTCAGGTTGAAGTTATTAATCCCGAAGATGCTTTACTTATAGCTGTTTTAATAAAAGCACATTTAAGAGCTGTAAAGTCTGATGCGCGCATGAGTATTGGTTTTGGAGATAAAACGCACAATGGCGAACGAATTTCTGAAAGCAACGGTTCTGCGTTTATTAATTCAGGAGAACTATTTGAAACTTTAAAAAAACAGAAAGTCACTTTGGCGATGCGAACAGGTGATGCTGATTTTGACGAAAAACTGAATTTAATGTTGCAGTTGGCTTTGACATTTATGGACAGCTGGCTGGTACAATCAGCAGAATTTGTTGCCATTGCTATAGAAAACCCAACTTTGTCTCAAGAAGAATTAGGACAAAAACTAGGCATTAACCAAGCTGCTGTGAGCCGAAGACAAAAACGTGCTCAGTTTGATTTGGTTATGAATTTAGATCGCTATTTTAGAAAACAAATAAAACAATATACAGCCCCATGATTTTATTTATAAAACTATTTCTTGCTCATTTATTAGGAGATTTTATCTGGCAACCCAACTCTTGGGTAGCCGATAAAGAAGTAAAAAAACATAAAAGCATTTACTTATATGTTCATATTTTGCTTCATGGAGCTTTAGCTGCAATTCTAGCGGGAGAAATTAGTTTTATACCGTATGCCATCATAATTGCTGTTACACACGGAATCATCGATTTGATCAAGCTCAATTTTCAAAAGCAAAAAACAAAACGAACATGGTTTGTTGTCGATCAAATTGCGCATATTTTGGTTTTAATGGGTGTCGTTCTTTTGTATGAAAACAAAACAATAATCCATTTTTGGCAGAATAATACATTCTGGATTCTACTGACAGGAATCTTACTGATAACCAAACCAACCTCTATTTTTATAAAAACAATTATTTCAATCTGGGCTCCAGAAAGCAAAAACAGCCATCAGGATAATTCTCTGATAGCTGCTGGAAATTATATTGGCATTTTAGAACGCCTATTTGTTTTCGGTTTTATATTAACCGGACATTTTGAAGCGATTGGCTTTCTGCTTGCCGCTAAATCTATTTTTAGGTTTGGAGATTTAAAAGAAGCCAAAGACCGAAAACTCACAGAATATGTAATGATAGGAACTTTGATCAGTTTTGGTATTGCAATACTAGCTGGCCTTGTAGTTCAAGCGCTACTTTTATAATTGCTCTAAAACCTTTTTGTTGATTGCTTTTATCAATGCTGGACCTTCATAAATAAAACCTGTATACAATTGCACTAAGCTTGCTCCTGCATTTAATTTTTCAATCGCATCATCTGCAGAATGAATTCCTCCAACTCCAATAATTGGGAATGCTTTATTGCTTTTTTCTGAAAGAAAACGAATTACTTCTGTCGAACGTTTTGTTAATGGTTTTCCAGATAATCCTCCTGTTTCTGTTTGGTTCGCCGATTGCAATCCTTCCCTAGAAATCGTGGTATTTGTTGCAATTACACCCGCAATTTGAGTTGTTTTTACAATATCAATAATATCTAATAATTGCTCATCTGTTAAGTCTGGAGCTATTTTTAAAAGAATTGGTTTTACTTTTTGAGTGCTTGTTTTTTGTTTTTCAACATTTCTGTTTTGCAAAGTCTGCAATAAAGCTGTCAACGGTTCTTTATCTTGCAAAGCTCTTAAATTTGGCGTGTTTGGCGAACTTACATTGACTACAAAATAATCAACATGATTAAAAAGGGCATCAAAACAAATGATGTAATCTTTAACGGCATCTTCGTTATCAGTCACTTTATTTTTTCCGATATTTCCACCAATCAAAACACCCGAATTCTTTTTCAAACGTTCTACTGCATCTAGAACTCCGCCATTATTAAATCCCATTCGGTTAATAATTGCTGAGTCTTCTTTCAATCTGAACAAACGTTTCTTTGGATTTCCTTCTTGTCCAACTGGCGTTACCGTTCCGATTTCGATAAAACCAAAACCAAAATCGCCAAGTTCTTTGTACAGTTTTGCATCTTTATCAAAACCAGCTGCAAGTCCAACTGGATTTTTGAATTTGATTCCGAAAACTTCTCTTTCTAATCGAGCATCTTTCACTTCATAAATTGATCTTATAATTGCCGTAACTCCAGGTATTTTTGAAATGAATTTTACAAATGAAAAAGTAAAATAGTGCACTTTTTCCGGATCAAAACAAAAAAGTATCGGACGAATTATCAATTTATACATAAGAGTTGTGTTGTTGTTATTTTTTCGGATGCAAATTTAAATATTATAGTTTAAAAAGGTGCTTTTTTTACCAAAACAAATATTTTCTATTTTGTTTAATTATTTCATTCGCAAATAAACCCACTCCAAAAGCTTTCTTGAACGATACAACTTAAATGAGCAGATTTTCTTTTTAAAAACAGAAAATCTACCGAAAAACCCATTTTTTATGTTGCAAGTTATAATATGAAACATGTTTGGTGCTCTCCAAAACGCCTAAGGGGTATTTAATGCTTAAATTTGAGACTACTCTATTTTAAAAGATTTACAAACAATCAACAACTTATATTATGAAAATCGGCACAAAACTCATTCTAAAAAGTATTTTCGTGCTCCTATTTTGTTTTTCAATAGGAACAACTACGAAAATATTTGCTCAGGCAGACCCTCAACAGGTTACCAAGGAAACTTTTCATGGTAAAATGGCATTAGACATTCGAGATTCTAAAAGTGACTGGACACCTTACTTGCCTAAAAAAGCACCAAAAGGTTCTCCTAATGTTCTATTCATTTTGTATGATGATACTGGATTAGCCGCTTGGTCACCTTATGGAGGCGCTATCAATATGCCGACCATGCAAAGATTAGCAGATAATGGAATCACTTATTCGCAATGGCATACCACTGCTTTGTGTTCTCCAACGCGTTCGACATTGCTTACAGGTCGTAATCATCACTTAAATGGTATGGCAGCCATTACAGAAACTGCCGATGGTTATCCAGGAGCAAGCGGAAGAGTTCCTAAACAGGCCGCTACAATCGGACAAATCCTGCAAGATAATGGTTATAGTACTTTTTGGATTGGAAAAAACCACAATGTTCCAGAACAGGATATCGCATCTGGCGGACCTCGCAGTACGTGGCCACTACAAATGGGATTTGATCGTTTTTACGGTTTTCTTGGAGGAGAAACCAACCAATGGTATCCTGATCTAGTTGAGGATAATCATTTTATTGAACCTCCTGCAACTCCAGAAGAAGGTTATCATTTATCCAAAGATTTAGCCGATCACGCTTTAGAATACATTAAAGACCAACAAGCAACAAATCCATCAAAACCTTGGTACATGTGGTATTGTCCTGGTGCAAATCATGCGCCGCATCATGCTCCAGAAGAATACATTGCAAAATATAAAGGGAAATTTGACGAAGGCTACGATGCTTACCGCAAATGGGTTCTACCTCGTATGATTGCTAAAGGTGTTATTCCCGCAGGAACTAAATTAGACAATTTCAATCCAATGCCTCCAGGAGTTGCAAACCCTGCTGATAATGTATTAGATTGGAATAAACTGAAACCAGAAGAGAAAAAATTATTTTCAAGATTAGCAGAAGTTTATGCTGGATTCTCAGAATACACTGATGCTCAAGTGGGAAGAATTATTGATTATTTAGAAAAATCTGGTCAATTAGAGAACACTGTTGTAATTTATGCTGCCGATAATGGCGCTTCTGGAGAAGGATCAGAATCGGGTTCTGTTAACGAAAATAAATTCTTTAACGGATATCCAGATGAATTGAAAGAAAACCTGAAATATTTAGACAAATTAGGAAGCCCTGATACTTATGAGCATTATCCAACTGGATGGGCAGCAGCATTTTCAACTCCTTTTAAAATGTTCAAAAGATATAGCCAATATGCTGGGGGAACTTGTGATCCGTTAGTAATTTCTTGGCCAAAAGGAATTAAAGCAAAAGGAGTTGTGAGAGATCAATTTCACCATTCAACAGATATTGTACCAACTATTTTAGATATCTGCGGATTAGAAATGCCAAAAGAATATCGCGGTACACCACAATATCCTTTATCTGGAGTTTCTATGCGTTATACTTTTGATGCTGCTCCAAACACCAAAACTCAAAAACACATTCAATATTTTGCTATGTTGGGAAGCCGCGCATTATGGAAAGATGGCTGGAAAGCGGTAGCATTACATGCACCATTGTCTGGAAAAGGAAACTTTGACAAAGATGTTTGGGAATTGTACAACACAGATGTTGACCGTTCTGAGTCAAATAATTTAGCTAAAAAATATCCAGACAAGTTAAAAGAATTAATCGCCGATTGGAATAGTGAAGCTGCCAAAAACTTAGTGCTTCCATTAGACGACCGTTCTGCAATTGAAATCTTAGGGACAGAAAGACCATCTTCAGAAGAGCCTCGTGATCAATATGTGTATTATCCAGGAACTTCTCCTGTACCGGAAGGAGTTGCAGTAAATGTTCGCGGACGTTCGTATAAAATCGTAGCAGACGTTGATGTAAAAGATGCAAATGCTTCAGGAGTTTTATTTGCTCACGGTTCTCGTTTTGGAGGTCATACTTTATTCCTTAAAGACAAAAAACTAAACTATGTTTACAATTTCTTAGGAATTCAACCAGAACAGAAATTTACTTCAAATGTGGCTATAACTCCAGGAAAACACGTTTTTGGAATGGAATTCAATCGTGAAAAACAAGGTCCAAACGGAGAATCTATCGGAACGATGAAATTGTACATCGATGGAAAAGAAGTGGCTTCTGGACCAATGAGAACGCAAACTGGTAAATTTACACTTTCTGGCGACGGGCTTTGTGTTGGTTTTGATAGTGGTGATGCTGTTAGTAAAGAATACAAAACTCCAGGTACATTTAAAGGTGGTGAAATCTTGGGAGTTGGCGTAAATGTTGGAAAAATTGAATATTCTGACTTAAACAACGAAGCAAAAAGAGCTTTAGGAAGAGATTAAAAAATATAACAAAGAGGTAATTTCGATTTTATTTACATAATCGAAATGCCTCTTTGTTACTTTTCAAATAAATGTTTCATTAATAGAGAAGTCAAATGTTCTATATACGCACACATTTAAAGCCTTATTTTCTTTTCTGTTTTTGCTTATTTGGCTTTCTCCCTGCTAAAATTTCAGCTCAGGAAAGCGAAGAGAAAAAATTCAGTCCGCATCATCAAATTGGAATCTCAATCAACCATGTTCATGTTTTTGAAGGCCGTGACGACGAAGGAAATCGCGAAACTTTAACCCTTCCTGCGTGGGGAATTGATTATACGTATCAATTTCATGAAAAATGGGCTATCGGTCTTCATACCGATTTTATTGTCGAAAAATTTAAAGTTGAAAAGGTATATGCTAGCGGAGACGATCAAGAAACAGTAGAACGAAGCTATCCTATTGCTCCTGCTCTAATGGGAATTTACAAACCAAATGAACATTGGAGTTTTCTTTTAGGTTTTGGGGGCGAATTTGCCAAAGAAGAAGATTTTTTCCTGACTCGCGCTGGCGTAGAATACGGATATGAACTTCCAAAAGGTTGGGAAATTTTCGGGACGGCGAGTTACGACTTTAAATGGAATGCTTACGACAGTTGGGGAATTGGTTTAGGAATTGCAAAAAACTTTGGAGGAAAATAATTTATACAAACCTACTGACTTATGTATATCTCAAATAAATCAAATCGTATGATTAAAAACCTTTTTTTCATTTTTCTCTTATTAATTGGTTTTAAAGGACTTTCGCAACAAGAAAAAGACACTACCAAATTAATGAATGTTCATTATGGAAATAAAGGAGTTGAATTAGAAACTCGAGACAAAAAATTTCTTTTTCAATTGGCAAGCCGTTTGCAATTTCGTTTTTCTACACCAAATGATACAGATCCTTTAACTTACGATGATTATAGTAGAGATGCACAAACCACTTTCAAAATAAACCGTGCAAGGCTTAAAATTGGAGGTCATGCTTTTGAACCTTGGCTTAAATATTATTGGGAATATGAATTAAGTCAGTCCAATTTGCTCGATTTTAGAATTATGATTGAAAAATGGGATTGGCTAAGCTTTAAAGTAGGACAATGGAAAACCGAATTTACTCGCGAACGATTTATCAGCAGTGGTGAACAGCAAATGGTGGATCGATCCTTAATTAACCGTCCTTTTACTGTTGATAGACAATTAGGAGTTGAAGTTTACGGCCATTTAAAGGGTGCTGGAATTGCCGATTTCAATTATTGGGCAGCAGCCTTAACCGGAACTGGACGCGGAAGCACTTCCAACGACGATAATCATTTAATGTATTTTGGAAGAGCACAATGGAATTTCTTAGGTAGATCTCTTGAATTTGAAGGTTGTGATTTAGAATTTCATGAAAAACTCACACCAATTATTGCCTTTTCAGCCATAACCAACCGAAGCCCTTACACACGTTTTTCACAGGCTGGAGGTGGCTCGCTAGACGGATTTGAAGATGGACTTCCTGGACAATATAGAGTCAACCAATGGAATTTTGAAACCGCTTTTATGTATCGTGGTTTTTCATGGCAAAGTGAACTACACAATAAACAAATTATTGATAAAATAAATAATGACGACACTACCATCATGAAAGGTTACTACGTTCAGGCCGGGTATTTCTTTCATAATGTTTTTGAATGGTGGCCAAAAAAGTTAGAAATGGCAGGCCGTCATGCAGCTTACAGACCAGATAACTCTATAAGAGAAAATAGACAAGAAGAATCCACAATAGCTTTTAACTGGTTTTTTAAAGGCCATAAGAACAAACTGACTTCAGAGGTAAGCTATTTTAGTTTTCAAGACAAAACACTGCCATTACAACAAGGATGGCGATTTAGAATACAATGGGATATTTCATTATAATTCAAACTTTTAGTTCCTTAACACTAATCGTACATTTTTTTTCATAACTTTAATTGACCTAAAATACTGAAGATGAAAAATATATCAAGCACAGTAAAAAAAATAGCAATTACATGCCTCAGTGGGACATTTTTCCTTATTTCAATTGATAGTTTTGCACAGCGTCACGGAGGAGGAGTTCGCGGTGGTGGAGCAGTACGTGGCGGCGGCGGAGCAACACATACTAGGCAAGCAAGACCAGCAACTCAGTCAAGACCAAATGTAAGTAGACCAGCCAATACTACTAGACCTGCTGTAACAACGCGACCAGGAGCAAACAACTCTGGAACCAGAGTAACTAGACCTGCGAACAATGCAACTAATAGAGCCAATACAACAAATCGAAATAATACTGTAAATAGAAATAATACCGTAAATAGAAACTCTGGCAACAGAAATACAAATATTAGCGGTAATACAGTAAATAGAAATCGAAATAATGTCAATATTAATGTAAACAACAGTATTCATGTTCAAAATAATAGAAATACTGTAGTAAGAAGAGGTAATGTAGCCTATGTCCGTCCTCCTTATGTATATGGCGGTCGCAGATATTACGGTTATCATCCCTATTATTATCATCCATACAGACCTTTTTATTGGGGGCCAGTTTGGCATCCTTGGGGATTCTTCGTAGCAACTTTGGCCGTCACAGCGATTGTGGTGAGCGTAGAAAGCACGCAATATCATTACGATCAAGGAGTTTGGTATGCACCGTCAAGCGGAGGTTATACTGTTGTACCAGCACCTGTAGGCGGTACCGTAAATAATATTCCGAGTGGCGCGCAAACCGTTAATACAGGAACCGTCAACAACTATTATTACGGTGGAACCTATTATGAAAAAGATGGAAGTTCTTATAAAGTTGTAGCTCCGACAGCAGGAACAATCGTAGATAGTTTACCAGAGGGCGGCGAAGAAGTGACAATGGGCAATGTCAAATACATCAAGTTTGGCGAAACGTATTACCAGCCTGTACAAATCGATGGTAAAGACAAATACGAAGTCGTTATGGTTGAAGATGATAAATAAACTTCTTTAATTCTATAAAATTAATATAGTTACAATTATTTTATCTAATTTTATACCCGCAATTAACAACCCTATAAGCTCAAAAACAAATAACCATGAAAAACAAAACCTTTTGGATTTTTGCGTTACTCACATTATCCATTATTTCAATTGCTTACAGTTATACTAGATTTACAAATCACGAGCAAAAAGCAGAAAAAGCAGTGGCTGAATGTCATGAAACACCTAGTAATCTAGAATCTGAATTTAAACCAACTGTCGAAAACAAATTCAAACCAGCAGCAAAAGCACCAAAAGGCATGGTTTGGATTCCTGGAGGCGAATTCTCTATGGGAACAAATGTTGAAGATGAAAGTTTATGCAGCATCAAAGGGGTTACCAAAGACGCAGCCCCAATTCATAGAGTTTACGTTGATGGCTATTATATGGATGAAACCGAAGTGACAAACGAAGAATTTGAAAAATTTGTAAAAGCAACAGGTTATGTAACTGTTGCCGAACAAAAACCAACAAAAGAAGAATTTCCAACTGCAAACGAAGAAGACTTAATTACAGGTTCTGTGGTCTTCACTCCTACGCCATCAGCGGTTAATTTGAATAATTTCTTGCAATGGTGGCGTTACGAGCCAGGAGCCGATTGGAGACACCCTGAAGGTCCGCAAAGCACTATTATTGGAAAAGAAAAATACCCAGTGGTTCATGTTGTCTACGAAGATGCTGCCGCTTATGCCAAATGGGCTGGAAAAAGACTTCCGACTGAAGCAGAATGGGAATTTGCTGCAAGAGGCGGAAAAACTGGAAATCTTTATGCTTGGGGGAATGACTTAAAACCGAAAGGAAAATTTCAAGCCAATATTTATCAAGGCCATTTCCCAATTAAAGATGGCGATACTGGAGAAGACGGATTTAAAGGAATTGCCCCAACAAAACAATACGCTCCAAATAGTTATGGCTTATACGATATGGCTGGAAATGTATGGGAATGGGTAAATGACTGGTACAGTGTTGACTACTACAAATCACTAGCAGAAAGCGGAAAAGTAACAAAAAACCCGCAAGGTCCAGATGCTTATTATGACCCAAACGATCCATCTGAAATAAAACGCGTACACCGCGGCGGTTCATTCCTATGTACCGACCAATATTGTACTCGATACATGGTTGGAACAAGAGGAAAAGGAGAAATCAGATCTGCTGCAAACCATGTTGGCTTTAGATGTGTAAAAAGCAAATAACAAATTTCAAATACCTAAAAGGGATTCAATTTTGAATCCCTTTTTTCATTCATTCAGATATAGAAAGTCAAATTTCCGCGGAGAAAAAATTTTCTATATTTGCTAAAAATTCAAAAAAATGCAACATATCATAGACCGCTTTATCAGTTACGTAACAATTGATACAGAATCGGATCCAAATTCACAAACAACACCGAGTACGCAAAAACAATGGAATCTTGCCAATAAATTGGTTGACGAACTAAAAGCAATTGGCCTAGAAGATGTAACGATTGATGACAAAGCTTATATCATGGCAACGCTTCCTAGCAATGTTGATCACGAAGTGCCAACAATTGGTTTTGTTTCTCATTTTGATACTTCTCCAGATTTTAGCGGAGCGAATGTAAAACCTCAAATTGTAGAAAATTACGACGGAAAAGATATTGTTTTGAATGCTGAGAAAAACATTATTTTGTCTCCAAATTACTTTAAAGATTTATTATTATATAAGGGTCAAACCATCATTACAACTGATGGAACGACTCTTTTAGGAGCTGATGATAAAGCTGGAATTACAGAGATTGTTTCAGCAATGGAATATCTAATTCAGCACCCAGAAATTAAACACGGAAAAATCAGAATTGGTTTTACACCTGATGAAGAAATCGGTCGTGGAGCACATCATTTTGATGTTGAAAAGTTCGGTGCTCAATGGGCTTATACGATGGACGGAAGTCAGATTGGTGAATTAGAATATGAAAATTTTAATGCCGCTGGAGCTAAAATTACTTTCAAAGGAAAAAGCGTTCATCCTGGTTATGCAAAAGGAAAAATGATCAACTCTATGCTTCTGGCAAATGATTTTATCAACGAACTTCCAAAAGGAGAAACTCCGCAAGAAACGAGAGGTTATGAAGGTTTCTTTCACGTGCATCATATAAAAGGAAATATCGAAGAAACAGTTTTAGAATTGATTATCCGTGATCACAACAGAAAGAAATTCGAAAAAAGAAAAGAATTGATTCATAAATTGGCGAAACAATTCAATAAAAAATTTGCGAAGAAATTCGGTGAAGATATTGTTGTTGCCGAAGTTAAAGATCAATATTACAATATGAAAGAAAAGGTTCTTCCTGTAAAATATATTGTAGACATTGCCGAAAAAGCGATGAGAGAATTGAACATCAAACCAATCATTAAACCAATTCGTGGCGGAACTGACGGTTCTCAGTTATCGTTTATGGGCTTGCCTTGTCCGAACATTTTTGCGGGCGGACATAATTTCCATGGAAAATACGAATATGTTCCAGCAGAAAGCATTCAAAAAGCGACTGATGTTATTGTTAAAATTGCTGAATTGACAGCAATTCCAGGAATTTTTGAAGCACCAGAAAAATCTAAAAAAAGAAAATAATTGGCAACAAAATCCGAAAATAAAGGCATGTGGAAATATGGCGCACAATGGGAAGAAGAATTGATTCTTCTTAGAGCCATAATTGACAAAACCGAACTCACCGAAACTACAAAATGGGGAGGTCCGGTTTTTGTTTATGAAAAGAAAAATGTGGTCGGAATTGGAGGATTTAAAGATTATTTTGCTTTATGGTTTTTCAATGGCGTTTTCTTAAAAGACGAAAAAAAGAAACTTATAAATGCTCAGGAAGATGTCACAAAATCGCTGCGTCAATGGCGATTTTCATCTAAAGAAGAAATAGACGAAACGGTTATTTTAGAATACATTAAAGAAGCGATTGAAAACGAAAAACAAGGAAAAGTCATAAAACCTTCTAAAAAAGAAGCAATTGTTTCTGAACTTTTAGAAAAGGAAATGGCTCAAAATCCTGCTTTAAAAGATGCTTTCGCGAAGTTTTCTCCCTACAAACAATATGAGTTTTTAGAATATATAGAATCGGCTAAACAGGAAAAAACGAAACTATCAAGAATTGAAAAAGTACTCCCAATGATTTTGGCGAATATTGGATTGAATGATAAATACAGGTGATGTTTTTTGAAATTGCAAATTAAAAAATTCCAAATTCCAACAACTTTGTCATTCTGAGCAAAGTCGAAGAACCAAACTATAGAGACCTTTGTCAAAGTTTAAAACTTTGACAAAGGTTTTTTCGTTATTAACTTAACAATATCAACACACCAGTTTGTCATTTCGAGGAACGAGAAATCTCCGCAAGAAACTCTACAAAGATTGGCAATATAGAATATGAACTACTTGCGAAGATTTCTCGTTCCTCGAAATGACAAGATTCGGTCAACCTATTCAGCTACAGTTTGTCAGGAATGACAAAACTGTATGTGTAAAATTCATTCATAAAAAAAATCCCAAACTCCTCCCGAGACTTCGGGATGGAATTTGGAATTTTAAACTTTATTGAAAATTTAAAAATTAAGCCTTTTTATTCAAAGCAGCACTCATTTCTAAAGAAATAGCAGAACGCTCGATTTTTAATTTTCCAGCCATGGTTTCTATAATTATTGAAGTTGAATTTTCACTTATTTCAGAAACTTTACCGTGGAAACCACTTTTTGTAACTATTTTGTCACCTACTTTTAGGCTGTTTTCGAATTCTTTTTCATTTTTTGCTCTTTTTTGCTGTGGTCTGATCATGAAAAAATAAAGAACCACAAACATTAAAAGGAATGGCGCAAATTGAGTTAATTGTTCCATAATTTAAATTTGTTTTTGATTTATAATTAATTTTTTTTGGAATTTGTCTATTCTTAAATTGGAATTTATTTCAAATTACATTAACCCTCTTCCTACTTTTACCATCTTTTTGTTGGCAGTAAGCTCTTTAACAAGGTTATCTAAAATTCCGTTGATAAAAATACTACTTTTTGGAGTAGAATACTCTTTTGCAATTTCTAAATATTCGTTAAGAGTTACTTTTACTGGAATTGAAGGGAATTTAATAAACTCGCAAATAGCCATTTTCAAGATAATCGTATCTATTTCAGCAATACGATCACTATCCCAATTTGGTGTTTTATCTTCGTATTCTTTTGCAAAAACAGTTTCGTTTAGAATTGTTCTTCTAAATAAATCTTTAGCAAAATCTTTATCTTCGACATCTTTATACAATTTAGGCACTCTAAAATCGTCCGGATCTTCCGTTTTAATTGCTTTCAATTGTTTTACAATATGAGTGTTTACCACAGGAATATCATCAACCCAAGTTAATTTATCGTCTTCTAAATACTCGTATAATTTTTCATTTGGAACAATAACATTTTCGAACAAATCAATAATAAATTGTCTGTCTTCTTCAAACGTGTTTACGTTATTACTCATGTATTTTTTGTAGATATCGCTTGCTTTAACATCATTTAAAAGCAAAATAATATAATCGTCATTTAAAGACCAGTTATTAATTTTACGATTTTCTAAAGCAATGCTAAGCGAGTTGCTTTCGGCAAGAAGTTGAAAAATTTTGTTTTTTACAAATTTTTCGTTCGGGTTACGTTCTGCTGCAGTAGCAAGGTGTTTTTTACTTGATAGATGCAAAAAGACTGCCTCTTTTTTACAAATTTCTATCAATGAAGAAAGCATTATAAGATATAAGTCCTGAATATTATCAATGCTATAAAAAAGGAATTTTTCCTCTTTTTCCATGTTTTCAGAACCGCTTTGATGCATTGCATAAATGGATTGCATTACTTTAACGCGTATGTGTCTTCTATTTACCACCGTGTAAGAACATTTAAAAATTAGTCTGCAAAAGTATAACTTTTGAAGCGAATTTTAAAATTTATACATTAAAAAAACGTTTATTCTGAGAAAACTGGAGGAAAAGTATTCAGTGTTCAGGTTTTTAGCGTTCAGTTTTAAAATAAAAAAGTCTCATTTCAGAAAAACTGAAAATGAGACTTTTTTTATTATCGTATTTAATATCAATTCATAGACTGAACAATAAAAACTCAATACTGAGCACTAAATTTATTTAGCGTTCTCTATTCTTCTTTGGTCAATACGATTTTGAGCAATAGTAAGAGCCGCTTTATGCGTTGTGATTCCGTTTTTAGCAGCGAAATCGATAATTTCTAAAGTTGTATTGTAGATATTCTCTGTTTTACTCATGATTTCAGCTTTACCGTAGTTTGCTAATTCAGCATAAACATTGATAATTCCACCAGCATTGATTAAGAAATCTGGAGCATATAAAATTCCTCTTTCTTGCAATCTTGCTCCGTGAACATTTTCATCAGCTAATTGATTATTTGCAGCACCAGCAATCACTTTAGCTTTAATTTTATCTACAGTATTATCGTTGATTGTTGCTCCCATTGCACACGGTGCATAAATATCAACATCTGCAGTATATAAATCTTCACCAGTATAAATTGATGCGTTGTATTTTGAAGCAACTTGGTATAATTTTTCCTCGTTAATATCAGAAATAGTTACCTGCGCCCCTTCTTTAGTCAAATAATCAACTAGAGTTTCACCAACGTGTCCAATTCCTTGTACCAAAACTTTTTTACCATCTAAAACATCAGTACCAAACTGACTTTTAGCAGCTGCTTTCATCCCTAAATAAACCCCGTAAGCTGTTACAGGAGAAGGATTTCCAGATCCACCTCTTTCTTCAGAAATACCCGTAACATAAGGTGTTACATCTCTAACAGTATCCATGTCTTTCGTTTCCATTCCGACATCTTCTGCAGTGATATATCTTCCACTTAATGAATGAACGAATTCACCAAACTTACGCATTAATTCAGGCGTTTTTTGCGTTTTAGCATCACCAATAATAACTGCTTTACCTCCACCAATATTTAGTCCAGTAATAGCCGATTTAAAAGTCATACCTCTCGAAAGACGTAAAACATCATTTAAAGCTTCCCATTCTGTGTTATAATTCCACATTCTAGTTCCTCCCAAAGCTGGTCCCATAACCGAATTATGAATACCAATAATTGCTTTTAAACCTGTATCTTTGTCATTGCAAAATACAATTTGTTCGTGATCGTCAAAAGATAATTGACCAAAAACAGGATCCATTTTTTGAAGTTCCTTTCCAGTTGCGAAAGTTGCATCCATAGCGCTAGTATTAATTAGGTTAAAATTATGAATTCGTCAAAAAGACTTCTCAAACATAATTAAAAAATACACATGTGCTAATTTTTTATCCATTAAATAACAATTTTACAATATTATTGTTTTGATTAAATCGCAAATTATTATAATTTTAATTACCAATAATTCTTAAATTCAAATCAATTCAATATCAGATTTCTTAAAAAAATGAAAGAATTAAGCTATTTAAACAAATATTTCATCAAGTATAAATATAGTTTTTCAGCAGGTATTTTAATCACCATAATCGCACAAATATTTTCTTTATTTACTCCAAAGCTCATTAGTAAGTCTTTAAACGCCATTGAAAATTTTGACAAACTTTCTGTAGCAGAGCAAAATTCTGAAATTATAATCGCTGCATATCGTCAGGATCTCATTCATAATGTGCTACTTATCATCGGAACAACGATTGTTGCTGGATTTCTAACGTTTTTAATGCGCCAGACTTTAATCGTAATGTCACGTCACATTGAGTTTGATTTAAAAAATGAAGTCTTCAGACAGTATGAGAATCTTTCGCAGAATTTCTACAAACAAAATAGAACAGGAGATTTAATGAATCGTATTAGCGAAGACGTTTCAAAAGTTCGTATGTATGTTGGGCCAGCAGTAATGTATACTATTAATACATTTATTCGTTTCGCGATTGTTATCCTATATATGTACAATGTTTCTCCTCTCCTTACCTTATATACTATCTTGCCATTACCAATTCTTTCCTATTGTATTTTTAAACTAAGTTCTGAAATCAATAAACGAAGCACCACTTTCCAGCAATATCTTTCTAAAGTATCGAGTTTTACTCAAGAAATCTTTTCTGGAATTCGCGTTATAAAAGCTTATTCATTAGAACATCAACATCAAAATAACATGGTTGATTTGGCTGAAGAAAGCAAACGCAAAAGTTTAAGCTTAGCAAGAGTGCAATCTTTATTTGGTCCGTTGATGATTGCCCTTATCGGAATCAGTAATTTGGTGGTAATTTATTTTGGAGGCGTAATGTATATTAATGGAAGCATTCCGAATATTGGAACAATCGCTGAATTTATATTATATGTAAATATGCTAACTTGGCCAGTTGCTTCTTTAGGATGGGTTTCTTCAATGGTTCAGGAGGCAGAAGCTTCTCAAAAACGTTTGAACGAATTCTTGAAAATTGAACCAGAAATTAAAAACAACAACGAAAATTCATCAGATATTCAAGGAAATATTACTTTCGATAATGTTTCTTTTACCTATAAAGACACTAATATTGAAGCGCTGAAAAACGTTTCTTTCACAGTAAAAAAAGGAGAAACTTTAGCCATTTTAGGAAAAACTGGTTCTGGAAAATCGACGATTCTTTCTTTGATATCGAGATTATATGACGTGACAAAAGGTGAAATTAAAATTGATGAAAACGAAATCAGCGCTTTAAACCTAAATGACCTTCGAAACAATATTGGGATTGTACCTCAAGATGCTTTCTTATTTTCTGATACGATTAAAAACAATATCAAATTCGGAAATCAAAATGCAACGGATGAAGAGGTAATTGAAGCAGCTAAAAATGCCGTTGTTCATGACAACATTATTGCCTTTAACAAACAATACGACACCGTTTTAGGGGAACGAGGAATCACACTTTCAGGAGGGCAAAAACAGCGTGTTTCGATTGCAAGAGCGATTATAAAAAATCCTGCAATCTTACTTTTTGATGATTGTTTGTCTGCTGTTGATACCGAAACCGAGGAGTTGATTTTGAATAATTTATTTGAAATTTCTAAAGACAAAACCACCATAATTGTAAGTCATCGTGTTTCATCTGCAAAGAACGCAGACAAAATTATTATCCTTGAAGATGGCTATATAATTCAACAAGGCTCTCATAATCAATTAATAAATCAAGAGGGATATTATTCGTCGTTATATTTAAAACAACTTTCGGAAAAAGAATTACTTTAATTGTTGCGTAATAGATAATTTTTTATGATTTTTGAGTACTATTAATTCCAAAAATGATAGAACGTATTATGAGAGAAAATGACATGTTAGAAAAAGAAGAGATTTTTTCTAAAGTATTACGCGCAGGAAGAAGAACTTATTTCTTTGATGTGAGAGCTACCAAAGCTGATGATTACTACATTACTATTACCGAAAGCAAAAAGTTTACTGAGGAAGATGGTTCTTTTCACTTCAAAAAACACAAAATTTACTTATATAAAGAAGATTTTAGTGCTTTCGCCGAAATATTAGAGGAAATGACTTCTTATGTTCTGAACCACAAGGGTGAAGAAGTAATTTCTGAAAGACATCAAAAAGACTTTAAGAAAGAATACAGTTCTGAAAAAGCTGAAAGTCAAAGATCTAGTTTTACAGATATTGATTTTGACGATATTTAATCAAAATCATCCATATAAATTAAGAGTCCAATTTGTTCTGCATTTTGGACTTTTTTTATATTTTTATGTTTGTGAGATGCGATTTGTAAAATGTGAGATTTACGATTCATATTTCTTTTAACTAACTTCTAACATTTCACAAATTACATTTTACTTCTAACATCTTACTATTAACTCACAAAAAAATGAAAAAACTAATTCTTCTTTTAAGTTTCATAATCTTCGGAATCTCTCTTTCTGCACAGAATACAGAATATGAAACGAAAAACAACATTCAATATTATAACGCATCGGCAAATAAAGCAGATAAATACATTAGCGAAAGATGTGTTTTAGATATTTACTATCCAAAAAACAAAAGTGGGTTTGCTACAATCGTTTGGTTTCACGGTGGCGGATTAACTGGAGGAAATAAAGAAATCCCTGAAGCTTTAAAAAATAAAGGTTTTGCTATTATTGGCGTAAATTACAGATTATCTCCAAAAGTAAAAGCTGCGAAATGTATTGAAGACGCTGCTGCAGCTGTTGCTTGGGCTTTTAATAACATTTCAACATATGGCGGAGATAAATCTCAAATCTTCGTTTCTGGACATTCTGCTGGAGCTTATTTAAGTTTGATGATTGGTTTAGAAAAAAAATGGCTCCAGAAAGAAAAAATTGATGCCAATCAAATTGCTGGGCTTATTCCGTTTAGCAGTCAGTGCATTACGCATTTTGAAATTAGAAGAGAAAATGGAATTCCAGAAAAACAACCAACAATTGACGAATTCGCTCCTTTATACCACGTTCGTGCTGACGCTCCACCTTTATTATTAATTACCGGAGATCGCGAACTAGAAATGTTGGGGCGATACGAAGAAAATGCATACATGGCCAGAATGATGAAATTGGTTGGACATACGCAAACTAAACTTTACGAATTGGACGGTTACAACCACGGAATGACAGAACCTGCTTTTCCTCTTTTGGTTAATGAAGTAAACCGAATTTTAAAAGAACGTAAAAAATAATCACTAAATAAAAATTCCACGGCAATGGAGACACAACTATTAATTATACCAGGACTTGGAGATTCTGGAGAAAAACACTGGCAAACCTTTTGGCACAAAAAATTCGAAAATTCCATTCGGGTTGTACAAGACAATTGGGACGAACCGATTCGAGAAGAATGGCTTGAAAGATTAAATGAGAACATTTTAAAACTAGACAAACCAACTATTTTAGTGGCCCACAGTTTAGCCGTTTCATTGGTTTTGCATTGGGCAGAAAAATCTAATAATTCCAATATTATTGGTGCATTTTTAGTGGCTCCCGCAGATGTAGATTCACCAGAACACACACCAGAATGCACGAGAAATTTTTCACCAATGCCACTTTACCAATTGCCCTTCCCATCGGTAGTTGTAGCAAGCGAAAATGATCCTTATTCGCTATTCGAAAGAAAAAAATACTTTGCCGAAAAATGGGGAAGTGATTTTGTGAATATTGGCGAACAAGGCCACATCAACTCTGATTCTGATTTGAAATATTGGGAAGAGGGACAATTGATTTTACAGCAATTGATTGAAAGAATAAATTTTTAAAAAAGTGGTCAGTGTTCAAATTTTGAGTAGTCAGTTATTAACTTATCATTAAAAAACTGAACACTAAAAACCTGAACACTGATCACTTTATCCAATTCGAAGTCCATTTGGTATTTTAAAATCGGGAGCTAATAAAATTACATCTCCCTCCTCGCCTACAGCGCCAAGAACTAAACATTCACTCATAAATTTCCCGATTTGTTTTTTGGGGAAATTTACAACAGCCACAATTTGGCGATTTACTAAATCTTCTTTCTGATATCTTTTGGTTATTTGTGCCGAAGATTTTCTAATTCCTATTTCTGAACCAAAATCAATTGTCAGCTGAAAAGCCGGTTTTCTAGCTTCGGGAAAATCGTTTACTTCTATAATGGTTCCGATGCGCATATCGGTTCTTTCAAATTCGTTCCAAGTTAAATCCATTTTAATCTGTTTTATTACAAACCTATAAATTTTGTAATTAATGCGCCTAATTCTATAACCCATTTCTTTTGCTTACGGTCTAATTTTACAAGAGAAAAGAATGAAACTCACGTAAAAATATATAAACATGGAACATACTGAACCAAATGCATGCATGTCAATTAAAGATTTTGAATCTAATCTAAAACAGGTTCATACTGATAAATATATAGAAGTCGCTCAAAATGTGCGCCTCTATGTTAAAGATTATGGCCAAGGAAAACCGGTTATCCTAATTCACGGCTGGCCGCTTTCAAATGAAATGTGGGAATATCAAATAGATCATTTAGTGCAAAATAATTACCGCGTTATAGCATACGATCGCCGCGGTTTCGGAAAATCTTCTCAACCATGGGATGGTTATGACTATGATACTTTGGCTGATGATCTTAAAGAAATTATTGAACAACTCGAATTAGAAAATGTAACACTTGTAGGTTTTTCAATGGGAGGTGGCGAAGTGGTTCGTTATTTTAGCCGTCACGGAGGAAAAGGAGTTACAAAAGCTGCTTTGATTTCTTCAATTATTCCTTTTCTTCTAAAAACTCATGACAATCCTGATGGCCATCCAAAAGAGAAAAGCGATAATACAGCAATGGCAATTAAAGAAGATCGAATAGGCTTTATTGATAATTTTGGAAAAACGTTTTTCGGCGTTAATATCATCAACAAACCTTTAAGCACGCCTCTACTAGAATACTATAGAAATTTATGCTCTGTGGCTTCTCCAAGAGCAACTTTAAAATGTGCTGAATCTTTTTCATACACTGATTTTAGAGATGAAGTAGATTTTATTAAAGTCCCAACTTTAATCATTCACGGAGACGATGATAAGATCGTACCAATTGATTTAACTTCTAGAAAAGCTGCAAAATCTATAGCAAACAATACCTATATTGAGTATGAAGGAGCACCACACGGACTTTTTTATACGGATAGAGAAAAATTAAATGAAGATTTACTGGAATTTTTAAATTCCTAAAAATTTGAAAGAGTATCCAAAGAAGCAAGCTCTTGCAGCTAACTGCTTTCTTTGGATATTTTTTATTCTTGTGCTCTTTTATTTACAGATTTTTAAAGTTATTTTTGAAAATCAAATTTGAGATAAAATGGCACGAACAGAATCAACAATGCTTCCTTTAGGAACAATTGCTCCTGAATTTTATTTAAAAGACACTAATTCTAATGACACTTTTACTTTTGAAGATTTAAAAGGTCTGAAAGGAACTCTGGTGTTATTTATCTGTAACCATTGTCCATTTGTACACCATGCAATTAAAGAAGTTGTAATGATTGCCAACGATTATCGCGTTCAAGGTCTTGGCGTAATTGCTATTTCAAGTAATGATGCTGTAAAATATCCGCAAGACAGTCCAGAATTTATGACTGACTTTGCACTGGAAAACAAAATTGATTTTCCTTATTTGTATGATGCCACTCAAGAAGTTGCAAAAGCCTATCAAGCAGCTTGCACCCCAGATTTCTATTTATTTGACAATCAAAACAAATTATTCTATCGTGGACAGTTGGATGATTCTAGACCAGGCAACGGTATTCCCCTGAGCGGAAGCGATTTGAGAGGAGCAATTGATGCTTTAATTTACAATAGAAGTTTGAAAGAACCACAAAAACCAAGTTTGGGTTGTGGCATAAAATGGAAGTAAATCCTCACTAAATCCAAAAAGATTACGTATCTTTGCTTTTTCAGTTTAACATCCTTATGGGAAATACAACATTACTTACAGCCGCTTTAAAGTCGTTTTGCATTGCAAAACCACTTCCTGCTGTAATTATTTCGCATAATAAGGCCTTTATTTTTTAGGCCTCCGTCTACTTCACTTTTTTCTTCTTTTGACGGAGGATTTTATCAAATTTTTTAATTCGTTTTTTATTTGAAAGAGCATTACTCTATCAGATGATTTTCCGTTTTTCTATCCGTTCAAAAATTGAGTTCAAGGATTAAAAAGTATACGATTACTATAATTTTAAAACACCATGAATGAATAAATAAATTTTAATAATATAAATGAATACGATTATGAAACCAATACCTACTTTCTGCAAAGCAGATTATCAATTTCTAAGAGAATTGATTTTAAAAAGTAAAAACGAAACCAATACAAAAGAAGCCAATTTACTTTCACAAGAATTAGATCGCGCTGTAATTGGCAAAGAGAGTGAATTAGATTCGGTTATTCGCATCAATTCGTTTGTTACCATTGAAGATGTACAAGCCAATAAACAAATGAAAATTCAAATTGTTTTGCCTTCAGCCGCAGATTTGAAACAATCAAAAATTTCGATTTTAGCACCATTAAGCGTTGCTATAATTGGTTTTAAAGAAAATGATCAGGTTGATTGGGAACTTCCTGCAGGAATTAAAACATTAAAAGTAGTTTCAGTAGACAATTCAGACGTACTGCATTCGTAACTTTATAAACACCTCATTCTGTGACGGTGTTTTTTTTATACCTCATCCAAATAAAAAAAGCATCCCAATTTCTGAAATGCCCTTTGTCTTTTTATAGTTGAGAATCGATGTAATTCGTAATCGACGTCATTTGAGTTTCATCTAACTTCGCCTTTTTACCCATTCTTACCAAAATTGGTGTCCATTCTTCCTTTGTAAACTTTTTCGGTTCAAACAATTTGTGGCATTTTGCACAATTGTTTTCGTATAAACTTTTACCTGCTTCTAATTCAGGTGTTAATGCCACAGCTTTTGTTGTTTCGTTAGCTGGTGCAGATGCTACAGGAGCTGCTTTCTTACTTCCGCAAGAAACCATAAATAATGCTAGTCCTGCAAGGATTATTATATTTTTCATTGGCTTTGTTTTTTTAGTAAATATAAAAAAATCCCATATGCCGTGACATATGGGATTCTATTTATAACAATACTAAATTGCTAATGAAGTCTTATTTTACGTCCATTAATTCAACGTCGAAAATCAAAGTTGCGTTTGGCGGAATAACTCCTCCTGCACCAGATGGCCCGTAAGCTAAATCAGATGGAATTACAAAACGCGCTTTGTCTCCCACTTGCAATAAAGCAATACCTTCGTCCCATCCTTCGATAACTTGTCCAATTCCTAATTTGAATTCGATTGGTTTTTTACGTGGGTAAGAAGAATCAAAAACTTTTCCGTTTTCTAAAGAACCTTCGTAGTGTACAGAAACTGTTTTTCCAGCTTCAGCTCTTTTTCCTTCTCCTTTTTGAATCATTTTATAACGTAAACCGCTTTCAGTTTTATCAAAACCAGCAGCTAATTGTTCCATTTTTGCTTCAGATTCTGCTTTTAAAGCTGCTTCTCTTTTTAGACGAGCACCTTTTAAACCAATGAAAGCCTCAATAGCATTCCATTTTTGAGCTTCTTCACCAACTCTGATGATTTCAACAGACTCTAAATTATCACCTTGAGCAACAGCATCAACAACATCTTGTCCTTCAACAACGTGCCCGAAAACACTATGTTTGTTATCTAACCAAGGAGTTGGAACGTGTGTAATGAAAAATTGAGAACCGTTACTTCCTGGCCCTGAATTTGCCATAGATAAAACTCCTGGACGATCGTGTTTCAAACTTGGGTGAAACTCATCATCAAATTTGTAACCTGGATCTCCAGTTCCAGTTCCTTTTGGACAACCTCCTTGAATCATGAAATCTGCAATTACTCTGTGGAAAGTTAATCCGTCATAGAATTTTTGTCCTTGAGGTTTTACTTTATTTTCCATATTTCCTTCTGCAAGAGCAACAAAGTTACCTACAGTTCCTGGCGTCAAATCGTGTGTCAATTTTACTAAAATTGAACCTTTGCTAGTATTGAATTTAGCGTATATTCCGTTTTCCATGTTGTTATTTTTAATTTGAACGCAAATTTACAAATTAATTTTTTAATCAATTTGCGCTTTCGCTTTTTTAGATTTTGATTTATAAGTAAGTCCGTAAATAGCTAATGAGATTAATGATAGAACCATACATCCGATTGTGACAGCAGGCCACCCGCCCAATTTCCAAAGCAATAAACCATACGCAGATCCTGCAGCCGTTCCTAAAAAGGTAAGCGACATAAATACGGTATTTAATCTGTTTCTGGCTTCTGGCAATAACGAATAAACGCGTGTTTGGTTTGAAATGTGAACACCTTGAATTCCTATATCGATAAATACAATTCCAATTGCGATTCCGATTACACTTTCGATAGCAAAATAGAAGGTTATAAAACTGATTAAAACCAATAAACAGCCATAACCCACTGCAATTCTTGAGTTTCCTTTATCGCCCAATTTTCCAACCAAAGGCGCTGCCAAAGCTCCAGATGCCCCAACAATTCCAAACAATCCGATTGTGGCACTATTAAAATGAAACGGTTCTCCAGAAAGCAATAAAACCATTGTAGTCCAGAAAGCTCCAAACTGCGCAAAACTGAAAACATTGATTGCTGTTGCTTCACGTAGAACAGGCTGCGTTTTAATAAGCGTAAATAACGATTTAATTAACTGACCGTAAGTTCCTTGAAATTGAGGTTTGTTCTGCGGGAACTTGCTTTGGATTACAAAAAAGATCAAAAGACAAATTCCAGCCGCGATATAAAACATTGATCTCCAACCCAAAACTTGGCCGATAAATCCGCTTAAAGTTCGCGAAAGCAAAATCCCAACTAAAAGTCCACTCATAATAGTTCCTACCACTTTTCCTCGTTCTTCAGGAGCACTTAGAGAAGCTGCCAAGGGAAGAATAAGCTGTGGCACAATCGACGTGATTCCGATTAGCAGTGAAGCAATTTGTAAAATAAGAAAACTTTTGGCTGTTGCTGCAATTAATAAGGCAATTACCGTAGCAAAAGTGGTCATTAAAATTTGCCTTTTTCGCTCTAATTTATCGCCAAGAGGCACCATAAAAAACAGTCCGATTGCATAACCCGCTTGAGTAAGGTAAGTAATTGTTCCGGCGCTGGCTTCGGGAATTTTAAATTCGTTGGCAATTAAAACAATCAAAGGCTGGCAGTAATAAAGATTTGCAACTATAAGACCAGTGCAAACTGCCATAAAAAGTACATTCGTTTTTGATAAATTCATGCTGCAAAAATACCACTCTTATCTTTAGCAGAACTTTAAAAAAAGTATAAATTTTAAGCTTTTTTAAACCATATAAGTCCCATAAGTTCATTTAAAAGCTTGACGAAATTTAAACTTAAATTCCTTATAGCACTTATATGGTTATTTTTTTTCAACTTTTAATAGTTCAAAAAGTCTTCTCTTGCAGGGCTGAAAACATCTGTCAGCATTCCTTCTTCCAGACATACAACTCCATGCACAGCATGAGGCGGAATATAGAAACTATCCCCTTCTTTTAAAGTCTGTGTTACGCCACTAATGGTTACATCAAATTTTCCGCTTGCGATGTAGGTCACTTGTGAATGGTAATGGTCGTGCAAAGTACCGATGCCACCTTTTTCAAAATAAACATTTACTAACATTACTCTTTCGTCAAAAGCTAAAATCTTGCGTTTGATGCCTTCTCCGACTACTTCCCATTCGATATCGTCTCCTTTTATAAACTCTTTGCTCGTACCTAAACTCATAATTTTTAATTTTTATTAAATGCTTTTAAGGTCTTTTTCCATCAACTTAACACCGCTGGTTAGTTTGTTGTCCTTAAAATATTTTTCTAGTTCTTTTACTCTTTTTACATTATTATATTTAAATCCCGAATTTAATTTTCTTTGGCAAAGAGAGCACAATCTAATAGAATGTCCATCTGTTTCTGTCATGCTATTTGTTCCATTCATAACACAATTAGCCGCAATACAATGATGCAAACCAAACATATGTCCAATTTCGTGCGAACAAATCTTCAATAACCGCTCTAAACTCAAATTAAAATCTGCTTCTTTTTGCATTCTATACATCGAACTTACTGCAATTTTATCTCTATAAGATGCCAATCCAAAAACATAATTCCATTCTGGCTTTGGATACAAATCTTTTTCTGTTATTGCCATTAAAGCCACTCCTCTATCTGGTTTTTCTTCTTTTAGAACATCAGTCAAAATATAACCCGCTAAAAATTGTTCCTGTCCTACATCGCCAATTCTTCTGGCTTTATTCGGAATAATATCATTTGAAACATCTTTTAAAACCTTAGTTTCTAACTGAAAAAATAGCTGCAAATATTGACCGACTAATTCAATTTGCTTCTTCTGCAACGAATTAAATTTTCCTATAGGTTGCAAATAAATAATGTTTTCTTCTTTTGTTGGAATAATATGTTTTGTTTTGATAAACTGCTCAAAAGTCTGTCCTTTTTCATTGCGAGAATAAAGCCAATCGCCATAAACAGGCTTACCAAGCTTAACATCATTATTTTTGATTGCGACAAAATAGGGATCTAGTTTTAAATTAAGCTCCGGTTTCGGTTCTGGTTTTAGATCTGACTTTTCTTTCTTATTTGATTCGCAAGAACAAAGAATTACTAATAACAACAAAAGAAGTTTCTTCATAAACCAAATGTACTAGATTAAGTTTTTCGAAATAAAATCACAGCTTGATTTTATAGATTCAAAAGAATTGGAAGCAAAATTATTTTCCTGTTCTACAAAAAAATGAATCATTCCAGATTGTTTTGCTGCCGCGAATAAAGGCTTAAAATCTATTGTTCCAGAACCAACTTCTGTATTCAAATCGTTATTGTTTTTGTCCTTGTCTTTTACATGCCACATTTTAAAACGTCCAGGATTTTCTTTGAATAATTGCAAAGGATCATTTCCTGAATGAACTACCCAATATAAATCCAATTCAAAAAAGACCAAATCTTTATCGGTTTCTTTTAATAAAATTTCAAAACCTGTAACGCCTTCGTGTTTTTGAAATTCAAAATCATGATTGTGATATGCCAGTTTGAGACCTGCTTTTTTGCACATTTTTGCCGCTTCATTTAGCCGAGCGGCAATCTTTTTATAATCTTCGATATTTCTTCTAAAAGGCTCATCAACCCACGGAACAGTTAAAAATTCGCTTTTTAGAATTTTAGCTGCTTCAATTGAAGCAATTAATTCTTCAGTATTCCCGTCATACAAAAAACTTCCTAAATTATAATGCCCACTAATAGCCTTTAAGCCATTTTTATCTAGAATCTTTTTTAATTCTTTTGCCGTTAGTCCCCAAAACTGATCCTTGGTAGAGAAACCATATGTTTCGACTGTCGTATATCCCGCTGTAGCCACTTTTTCTAACGTTTCTTTTACTTCCTTTGGCAGTTGGTGACGAAGCGTATACAACTGTAAACCTATTTCTTTTTTATTCATAGAAAATGCAAATGATGGTGAAGCCAGAACAGCTGTTGTGGCTAAACCTGTGGTTACGATAAAATTTCTTCTGCTAATCATTTTATGATATAATTTTCAGAAAGTAAATATATTATAAAAATTGGTTCTTAAAATTTTCTGCCAACTTTTGAAGCGCTTGTGCAGTTTTTTCCGATACGATTTCTCCTTCAGCATTCAGTTTTCCGCGAATGCCTTGAATTAAAAGCTGAGTTGCATCATCAGATTTAGCTTCCAGAGTTTTCATTATCAACAAAAGCTGTTCGTGCCCTTTTTCTCCAGAAGCCGAAGCCGTAATCAGACCTGTATTTTTGTTTGAAAAAATAGTCGCCGAAACGCACCATTCTAAAGCATTTTTCAAACTTCCAGGAAGGCTAAACACATATTCGGGCGTGCAAATGATTACGCCATCAGCGTTGATTATTTTATTTCTAAAAAAAGTAATTTCTTTTGGAGGATTTTCTGTATCTAAATCTGGATTAAAATGCGGAAGACTTTCCAAATCTTCGAAAATTTCTACTTCGAATTGAGGTTTTAAATAATCTGAAATATATTTAAGAATTTTGAAATTGCTGGAGTTGTTTCTAGTACTTCCAGATATGGCAAGGATTTTTATTTTTGGTGAAGACATATTCAATAAGAACTAAATTAGTTCCTTAAAAATAAACTTTTCATCATAATCGACTTCAAATTTTTCAAGAAAATTAATGTACTCTTCTCTAAACGTTTTCTGTTTATGATGCTGCTCTTGATTTTCAATATAATTTATAACCGCATGCAATTGAGACTTACTATATGAAAACGCTCCATATCCTTCTTGCCACTCAAAATGAGTATTTATAAATCTATTTTCATTGATCCATTTTGATGAATTTTGCTTTACATTTTTCATCAATTCTGATATTGACTGTACAGGTCTAAATCCAACCAAAATATGAATATGATCTGAAACTCCATTTATAGCAAGAAGTTTATGATTATTATTCCTGATGATTCCCGAAATATATTTATACAGTTCATCTTTCCAATTTTTATGGATAATTGCTTTTCTATATTTGACAGCAAAAACAAAATGAATATGTATTTGTGTATATGTGTTTGCCATTACATATAGTCCCTACGGGACATCGATTTCTTTATTATTATTTCTACCGATATTTTATTCCTATCGGAATATTTGATAAATGCAAACTTAGAAAAAAGAAAGAAATATCTTTCAATTTTTAAAAAATAAAGTAAAATAGCACGGCATATCAATGATAAGAATAGTTCCGCCAGAAATAAAACATCGGCAAACAATATTTTAATCAATCGGTATATAACAAAAAACAGTTCCGTCAGGAACTAAATATCGGTAGAAACAATATTTCAATCATATCGATTAAAAAAAACAGTTCCGTCAGGAACCGAATATCGGTAGAAACAATATTTTAATCAATCAATATGTCACAAAAAACAGTTCCGTCAGGAACCAAATATCGGTAGAAGCAATATTTCAATCATATCGATTAAAAAAAACGGTTCCGTCAGGAACCGAATATCGGTAGAAACAATATTTTAATCAATCGATATGTCACAAAAAACAGTTCCGTCAGGAACCAAATATCGGTAGAAACAATATTTCAATCAATCGATATATAACAAAAAAACAGTTCCGTCAGGAACCAAATATCGGTAGAAGCAATATTTCAATCATATCGATTAAAAAAAACAGTTCCGTCAGGAACCAAATATCGGTAGAAGCAATATTTCAATCATATCGATAAAAAAAACAGTTCCGTCAGTAACCAAATATCGGTAGAAACAATATTTTAATCAATCGATATGTCACAAAAACAGTTCCGTCAGGAACCAAATATCGGTAGAAGCAATATTTCAATCATATCGATTAAAAAAAAAAAAAAAAAAACGGTTCCGTCAGGAACCGAATATCGGTGGAAAAAAAATATCAGTAGCCAAAGCAATACCGATTCATTTTGTTCTGTTAGGGACTAGATTTTATTTAACCGTCAACAGATTCATACTTTCCATTCTTACTGAATCAATTGCTTGTGGCGGATAGTTTTGCTTTTCTTGTCGTGTAGAAGTTACTTTGCCCTCTTTATTTACATACACATAATTGTAACGCCAGTAGTTTGATCTTTTTGCTTGTGAATCTTCATTAACAAAAACCTGATCTGCATAAACAAGAATTTCTCCATTCTGTTTATTGTCTAAAGTTCTTACTGGACTACCCAATATTTTTAGCACTTTCGTCTTGGATTCGCCCACGGCCACAGTTGCCGAATTGGTACCTGCACAGGATATAAAGAGTGCAAGTATCGCGGTTGCTATGATTGCTTTTTTCATAATTAAGCTTTTAGAATTTGTGTTTGGTTTTGGTTGTTATCTATTGATAATTAGGTGCGTAATATTAATTAAAGTTACCATTATAAATTTTACACAATTCAATAACTATGTTATATAATTATTACCAAAAGACTCTGTGCTTTATTTGTATCTTTGCCAAGCAAGAAAATTATCGAATAAAGATGCGAATTGATATTATTACTCTTTTACCAGAATTATTAAGAAGTCCGTTTGAGGCTTCCATTATGAAACGCGCCATTGATAAAGGTTTGGTCGAAGTGCATTTTCACAATCTTCGTGATTATAGCACCAACAGACAAAAAAGTGTAGACGATTATCCTTTTGGAGGAGGTGCCGGAATGGTAATGACAATTCAGCCTATCGACGACTGCATAACTCATTTGAAAAGCCAGCGTGACTATGATGAAGTAATTTATATGTCACCAGATGGCGAAACTTTGAATCAAAAAATGGCAAATAAAATGTCGATGTACGAAAACATCATTATTTTATGCGGTCATTATAAAGGTGTTGATCAAAGAGTGAGAGATCATTTTATTACAAAAGAAATCTCTATTGGTGATTACGTTTTATCTGGAGGAGAATTGGGTGCAATAGTTTTATCTGACGCCTTGATCCGATTAATTCCTGGTGTTTTAAGTGACGAAACCTCAGCTTTGACAGATAGTTTTCAGGACAATTTACTTTCAGGTCCAATTTATACAAGACCCGCAGATTATAAAGGATGGAAAGTGCCAGAAGTTTTAACCAGCGGCCATGCAGCAAAAATCGACAAATGGCGTGAAGACATGGCTTATGAACATACTAAAAACAGAAGGCCAGATTTATTAGAATAAGTCATAAAGTTGTAAAGTCTAAAGTCATAAAGTCCATTATTTAGAATCTTCATTTTGAAATCTTTATGACTTTACAACTTTAGACTTTATGACTCAAAAAATATTTACAATTTATAATTCATAATTTATAATTATTTTTTACATTTGCACCCGAATTTGACCAACCTCTGGCGAGATCCGTGAATGTTGTTCTAATATAAAAACCATAATTTAAATTATCATGGCAGATTTATTAAAATTCGTTCAAGACGAATTCGTTGCTAAAAAAGATTTCCCAGATTTCGGAGCTGGAGACACAATCACTGTTTTCTACGAAATTAAAGAGGGTGAAAAAACAAGAACTCAGTTCTTCAAAGGAGTTGTGATTCAAAGAAGAGGTTCTGGTGTTACAGAAACTTTTACTATCCGTAAAATGTCTGGATCTGTTGGTGTAGAGCGTATCTTCCCAGTAAACTTACCAGCTTTACAAAAAATCGAAGTTAACAAGAAAGGTGCTGTACGTAGAGCTAGAATTTTCTACTTCAGACAACTTACTGGTAAAAAAGCTAAGATTAAAGATAAAAGAAGATAATCATTTATCTAAATGTTATAAAAAACTCGTTTCATATCGTTTGAAACGAGTTTTTTTTATGTTCTATTTTCACCACTAACAAAACTGTAATTTTTTAATACCAAAATCATCGATTTAGCAATTTAACGAGCTCGAAATAACAATCTGTTAATTTCGTCTTTTCTCACCAAAACTCAACCGTTTTCGTTGTGATTTTATTATATTTGCTCCGCTCATTTTGAGCCGAATATATCTTTTACATCGTTAACTCCTGACGATACGATTATAAAAAAAAAAGAAAATGACAAAATCAAAAATTTTTTACACCTTAACTGATGAGGCGCCTCTATTGGCAACTTACTCTTTGTTACCAATTGTTCAAGCTTTTACAGCGACAGCTGGAATTGAAATCGAAACCAGAGATATTTCGCTGGCAGGAAGAATTTTATCAAACTTCCCAGAATCTTTGACTGATGCTCAAAAAACTGGAGATGCCTTGGCAGAACTTGGTCAATTAGCAACTCAGCCAGAAGCTAACATTATCAAATTACCAAACATTTCTGCATCTGTACCGCAATTAAAAGCGGCTATTGCAGAATTGCAATCACACGGATACAACGTACCAAATTTCCCAGAAGATCCACAAAACGATGCTGAAAAGGAAATTAAAGCAAAATATGCAAAAGTATTAGGTTCTGCTGTAAACCCAGTTTTACGTGAAGGAAACTCTGACCGTAGAGCTCCAAGAGCAGTTAAAAACTTTGCAAAAGCAAACCCTCACTCTATGGGTGCTTGGTCTGCTGACTCAAAAACTAAAGTGGCTTCTATGTCAGGCGGTGATTTTTACGGAAGTGAAAAATCGGTTACTGTAAACGAAGCTAATGATGTAAAAATCGAATTTGTTGCTAAAGACGGAACTTCAACTGTTCTTAAAGCAAGTACTCCTTTAAAAGCCGGAGAAATTATTGACAGTTCTGTTTTAAGCGTAAGCAAATTAAAAGCTTTTGCTGCTGATGTAATTGCTGAAGCTAAAGCTGCAGGAGTTTTACTTTCTGTGCACTTAAAAGCTACCATGATGAAAGTTTCTGATCCAATTATCTTTGGCGCTATCGTTGAAGTATATTTTGCAGATGTTTTCAAAAAATACGCTTCTTTATTCGCTGAATTAAATATTGACACTAGAAATGGTTTAGGTGATATCTATGCTAAAATTGCTGGAAGACCTGAGCAAGCTGAAGTTGAAGCAGCAATTAATGCCGCTATAGAAAACGGACCAGCTTTGGCAATGGTTAATTCTGATAAAGGAATTACAAACCTACACGTTCCTTCTGACGTAATCGTTGATGCTTCTATGCCTGCAATGATCCGTACTTCTGGACAAATGTGGAACAAAGAAGGAAAAGCACAAGATACATTTGCTGTTATTCCAGATCGTTCTTATGCTGGAGTTTATACCGCAACAATCGATTTCTGTAAAAAACACGGTGCTTTTGATCCGAAAACAATGGGAAGTGTTCCTAACGTTGGATTAATGGCTCAAAAAGCTGAAGAATACGGATCTCACGACAAAACTTTCCAAATGAAAGCTGACGGAGTTGTTCGCGTGGTTGATGCTAACGGAAATGTTCTAATGGAGCAAAACGTTGAAGCTAATGACATTTTCAGAATGTGTCAAGCAAAAGACGCTCCAATTCAAGACTGGGTTAAATTGGCTGTAAACAGAGCTCGTTTATCTAGTACTCCTGCTGTTTTCTGGCTAGACGAAAACAGAGCACACGATAGAGAATTGATCGTAAAAGTTCAAAAATACCTTAAAGACTACGATACTACAAACTTAGATATCCGTATTTTAAATCCAGTTGCTGCTACAGAATTCACTTTAGACAGAATCATCAAAGGTTTAGATACTATCTCTGTAACTGGAAACGTTTTACGTGACTACTTAACAGATTTATTCCCAATTTTAGAACTAGGAACTTCTGCTAAAATGCTTTCTATTGTTCCTTTAATGAATGGCGGTGGATTGTTCGAAACTGGTGCTGGAGGTTCTGCTCCTAAACACGTTGAGCAATTTACAGAAGAAGGATATTTACGTTGGGATTCATTAGGAGAGTTTTTAGCTCTTGGTGCTTCATTGGAGCATTTAGGACAAACTTTAGACAATTCTAAAGCAATTGTTTTATCTGAGACTTTAGACCAAGCTAACGATAAATTCTTAGCAAACGATAAATCTCCAGCTCGTAAAGTAGGACAAATTGACAACCGTGGTTCTCACTTCTATTTAGCATTCTACTGGGCTCAAGCTTTGGCTGCTCAAACTAAAGATGCTGAATTGAAAGCTATCTTTACTCCAATTGCTGCTGAATTTGAAGCTAATGAAGCTAAAATCGATGCAGAATTAATTGGTGCTCAAGGTAAAGCTCAAAACATTGGAGGTTACTACCAACCAACTCCAGAATTGGTAAGCAAAGCAATGCGACCAAGCGAAACTTTCAACGGTATTGTTGCTAAAATCAAATAATTCAGAATACATCTGTATTTCTAAATAAACAAAAAGGACAACTCATAAGGTTGTCCTTTTTTTTATCTTAACTTATGTTTAACAAAAGTTTCGCGAGAATATTTAGTAAGAATTTGTTAACTATGTAAATCAAAATCAATATAATGATTACAAAAGATACCTGCGCATTTTTTCTTTTTATTTTAACGATTTTCACCTCCTTTGCGCAGGAAAAATTCACTTTAAGCGGAATCATTAGCGACAGCAAAAACAATGAAACTTTAATTGGAGTTAACATTTTCATTCCAGCCTTAAAAATAGGAACCACCACTAACGAATATGGCTTCTATTCTCTTTCTGCACCAAAAGGCGAATACGAAATTGAAATCAGTTATATTGGCTATCAAACCATTCAAAAAAAAATTAATTTAAATCAGAATACAAAAAGTAATTTCTCCATCAAAGAAGATAGCGAAGAACTTCAAGAAGTCATCATAACAGAGAACAAAGGCAAAATAAATGTGAAATCGCCAGAAATGAGTATCAATAAACTCTCCATTTCGACCATAAAAAAAATGCCCGTTGTTTTAGGAGAAGTTGACGTTTTAAAATCTATTTTATTGCTCCCTGGAGTTACCAATGCGGGTGAAGGCGCTTCTGGATTTAATGTTCGAGGAGGAGGAGCCGATCAAAACTTGATTCTTCTAGACGAAGCTACAATCTTTAATTCTTCTCACGTCTTCGGGTTCTTTTCTGTTTTTAATCCCGATGCCATTAAAGATTTAAAATTATACAAAGGCGGAATTCCAGCACGTTATGGAGGAAGAGCTTCTTCTGTTTTAGAAATTTATCAAAAAGACGGCAGCAGTAAAGATTTTCATATGAATGGCGGTATCGGATTGATTTCAAGTCGTCTATTGGCTGAAGGTCCAATTGTCAAAGATAAAGGTTCTTTTCTGATAGGCGGAAGAGCTTCCTATGCACATCTTTTTCTCAAATTCTCTGAAAAAGACAAAGATAACGCCGCGTATTTTTACGATTTAAATACTAAATTAAGCTACAAACTCAACGACAATAACAGTTTGTATTTGTCTGGATATTTTGGAAGAGACGTTTTCAGATTAAATAAAAGTTTTACGAATACGTACGGAAATTCAACCTTAAATTTGAGATGGAATCACTTGTATTCTAACAAATTATTCTCCAATCTCTCTCTAATTTACAGCGACTATTATTACGGATTAGATCTTGATTTTGTGGGATTCAAATGGGATTCTGGAATCAAAAATTACAATCTCAAATACGATTTCAAACATTATCTTTCCGACAAATTAAAACTGAATTACGGTGTAAACGGAATCTACTACAACTTTAATCCTGGAACCATTAAACCGACAGGTGAAGATTCGGGCATTAATCCAGATCAATTAGATAAAAAATATGCTTTTGAGCCTTCTGTCTATTTAGATGCCGAAAGTCAGCTTTCTAAAAAAATCACCATTGCCTACGGATTGCGTTATAGTTTATTTTACAGATTAGGCGCTTCAACCGTTAATTATTACGACAATAACGAAGCAGTAGTTTTTAATAACGACATGCAGATTTACGAAAAAGGCACACCAACTTCAACTCAACATTTTGGCAAAAATAAAGTCATTCAGAGTTATGATAATCTAGAGCCGCGTTTTTCTATTTCTTATCAATTAAATGGGGAGCAATCTCTTAAAGCGAGTTACAACAGAATGGCGCAATATCTTCAATTAATTTCCAACACCTCATCTCCTACTCCGCTAGACGTTTGGATGCCTAGTGACAATTATATTAAACCGCAACTTGCAGATCAGGTTGCTGTGGGTTATTTTAGAAATATTTATAATGATGCCTATTCGTTAGAAGTAGAAACCTATTATAAAGAAATACAAAACCGATTAGATTATATTGACGGCGCCGATTTAATTGCCAATAACGCCATCGAACAGGTTGTTTTAAATGGCCATATGCGATCGTATGGTTTAGAATTGATGGTGAAGAAAAACAAAGGTCGATTTAACGGCTGGATTTCGTACACTATTTCAAGATCGGAACAGCAAACTCCAGGAAGAACGTCGGAAGAAATTGGCATTAATAACGGTAAATGGTACGCATCAGCTTACGATAAAACGCATAATTTGGCGATTACATCTGCTTACAATTTAAACGAAAAATGGTCATTTGGCGCTAACTTTGCCTTACAGTCAGGACAACCTGTAACGTATCCGAACGGACAATATCAATATTTAGGAATTGTAGTGCCAAGTTACGGTTTAAGAAACGAAAATCGACTTCCTTCTTATAATCATTTGGACATTTCTGCCACTTTAACGCCACGTAAAAACAAAGATAGAAGCTGGAAAGGCGAATGGGTTTTCAGCATTTACAATCTTTATAATCGAATGAATGCGGCCTCGATCAATTTCAGACAAAATGTTGATACAGGAGTAAACGAAGCGGTGCAATTGTCTATTTTCGGAATTGTACCTGCAGTAAGCTATAATTTCAAATTCTAAAAAAATCACTTCAAAAACTAAGATATGATTGTGAGAAAATTATTTTTTTTTATCGCATTTTTTTCATCACTTTTTTTCACAAGCTGTGAAGAAGTGGTTGATGTTGACTTAGAAACAGCGCCTGCTAAATTGGTTATAGAAGCTGTTATAAATTGGGAAAAAGGAAGTTCTGGAAAACAACAGATTATCAAACTTTCTACGACAACGGGATATTTTGAAAATCAAATTCCGGCAGTATCAAATGCTGTAGTTTTCATAAAAAACAGTAAAAACCAAAAATTTAACTTTACCGAATTCAATAAAACTGGCAATTACATTTGTAATGATTTCAAAGCCGAACTTAATGAAGAATATACTTTAACCGTTATCAGCAAAGGAAATACTTACACGGCAACAGAAATTTTAAAATCGGTAGCGCCCATTACACGAATTGAACAAAAAAATGATAGCGGTTTTACAGGAGAAGATATCGAAATAAAAGCGTACTTTACAGATCCTGCTGATGAAGACAATTTTTATTTGTTTAAATATGTTTATTCGAGTAAAATCACTTCAAATTATTATGTTTCTGAAGACAAGTTCTATCAAGGAAACGAAATTTTCAGCAGTGCTGTTGATGAAGATTTAAAAGCAGGAGATGAAGTTGAAGTAACACATTACGGAATTTCTAGGCAATATTTTAACTATATGAATATTTTGGTTAGTATAGCTGGAAGCAATATTGGAGGTCCATTTCAGTCGCCGCCCGCAACCGTAAAAGGAAATATCATCAATACAACAGATAAAAATAATTATCCGCTAGGATACTTTTCTCTTAGCGAAACCAGTACAAAAAAGTACAAAATTGAGTAATTATGCAACCAATCATCAAAACCTTAACAGAGAAAAAACTCGCTGGCCATTCTATTGAAATGTCGTTCATCGAAAATAAAACTTTTCAATTATGGAGCGGTTTTATGCCAAATCGAAAAGAAATAAAAAATGCAATTGGAGCTAATTTATATTCTCTAGAAGTTTATAAAGAAAACCATTTTGATAATTTTGACCCTAATGAAAGCTTCAAAAAATGGGCAGCCGTAGAAGTCTCAGATTACGGTAATGTTCCAGAAGGAATGGAAACTTTGACAGTTCCTGATGGTCTATATGCTGTCTTTCTTCATATAGGTCCAGCTACAGAAGCTCACAAAACGTATCACTACATTTTTGCAGAATGGTTGCCAAATTCTGAATATACAGTAGATAACAGACCGCATTTTGCAGTAATGAATGAGAAATACAAAAAAGACGATCCAGACTCTGAGGAAGAAATTTGGATTCCGATAAAAAGCAGAGAATAAATATGATTTTACAAACTTTAAAAACACTTTTCAATAGAGATCTAGACAAACTAAAATTTGAAATAGAATCTTATGAATTCGAAAAACAGATCTGGGCAATTGACAAAAACATTTCCAATTCGGCAGGAAATTTATGTCTGCATTTAATTGGAAATCTCAACACTTATATTGGTGCAGAAATTGGCAAAACGGGTTATGTACGAAATCGTCCTTTAGAATTTTCATTAAAAGATATTTCAAAATCAGAACTGATTTCCAAAATCGAAAGCACAATTGAAGTCGTTAATAACAGCTTAGATGCATTAACAGAAAAAGATTTAGAACAGATTTATCCGCAGATCGTTTTCGAAAAAGAAATGACCACAGGATTCTTCCTAATTCATCTTTCAACACATTTAGCCTATCATTTAGGACAAATTAATTACCACAGAAGGCTTTTAGATTTCTAATTTTAGACTTCAGATTGTAGATTTTAGATTTTTATCCTAAAGATTAAAAAAAACTAAAATCTAAAATCTACAATGGTAAACCGTACATTTGCACTACATTCAAAAAAACATACATGTCATCACATCATATAGTCCGCGACGATCAAGAACCTGCTTTAATAATTGCAAACGGCGCAGCGTGTGACCCTGAATTACTAGGGCAATTGCTAGAATGGTCGCCTCTAGTTGTTGTATTAGATTCAGCTATCGAAAGAGTTATTGAATTAGGCATAAAAGTCGATGTCCTTTTGGGTGATTTTGATCGCGGTTTCGATCCAGAAATTTACAAATCGCAATTTCCAATCGAAATCGTTCACACGCCAGATCAAGACAAAACCGATTTAGAAAAAGCTTTTGATTATCTTATAGAAAGAAAAATTCCTGCCGTAAATGTCGTTTGGGCAACCGGAAGACGTGCCGATCACACCATCACAAACTTAACACAAATTGTTCGTTACAGAAATTTACTAAAAATTGTAATTCTAGACGATCACTCAAAAATATTTCTTTTGCCAACAAAATTCGAGAAATGGTATACCGCAAACACGCCAATTTCATTGATTCCTATTGGTATTGTAAACGGTATTAATTCAACCAATTTAAAATACGAATTAAACAATGATACGCTAACAATGGGCTACAGAACCGGAAGCAGTAATTCTGTTGAAAAAGATGGCATTGTAACCATTACACATCATGAAGGAGATCTTCTTTTAATGGAGTGTTTTGATTAGAAGCTATTTCCTGCTGTCCGCTGTATCTTTTCCTGGCTAAAGAAGCCAGAAAAAGGATGCCGCTCCCATCAGGACTAGGGCACTCATTTTCAAAACAAGACTTTCTTACCTATCTTTGCAATCGAAATCAATGAAAATGAAAGCAAACGACAATTCTGAAAAAAACATTTTACACCCAAGAAATCTTCATCGAGCACGATACGATTTCGAAAAACTAATTTCAAATTGTCCTGAATTAAAAGCTTTTGTATCAGTAAATAAACACGGAATCGAAACCATTGATTTCAGTAACCCAAAAGCGGTAAAAACTTTAAATAGCGCTTTACTACAAACCTATTACGGAATTCAAAACTGGGATATTCCTAAAAATTATCTTTGTCCACCAATTCCAGGCCGCGCCGATTACATTCATTACATCGCCGATTTATTAGCGGAAAGCAACAACAATCAAATTCCAAATACTTCGTCTGTTTTAGGTTTAGATATTGGAACTGGCGCAAATTGCATTTATCCTATTTTGGGAAATTCCATTTACAATTGGAGTTTTGTAGCGACGGATATTGACAAAAAATCAATTGAAAATTGCAGTAAAATTATCGAAGCCAATCCGAAATTAATTGACGCAATCAGTTTACAACAGCAAACCGAATCTCGCTTCATTTTCAAAAACATCATTACGCCCGAAGATCGTTTTACTTTCACAATGTGTAATCCGCCTTTTCATGCCTCTGCGGAAGAAGCAAATAAAAGTGCATCGAGAAAAGTTTCCAATCTTAATCCGAAAGAAAAAAGAAATACAAATCCCGTTTTAAATTTTGGAGGTCAAAATGCCGAATTATGGTGCAACGGCGGCGAAATCGGATTCATAACTCAAATGATTTACGAAAGCGCAAAATATGCTTCACAGGTTTTGTGGTTTACAACTTTGGTTTCTAAAAAAGAAAATCTTTCTTCGATTTATAAAACTTTGAAAAAAGTAAATGCTGTTTCTGTCCAAACAATTGATATGGCGCAAGGACAGAAAAATAGTCGTATTGTAGCTTGGAGTTTTTTAAATGATGCTCAACGAAAAGCTACAATTTAAAAGATATGATTTTCTAACATTTTAGAATGTGTCGCTCCGCTGGAGCTTTTATACCATGTGGTGACAAATTTTGCTATAAATATTTGGCTCCTCCGGAGCCTTAACACAAATTGAAATAGATATTATTTTAGAATAGTCCCCGCGGGACGAAATATTTATAGAAATTATTGGTCGTAGTTTCCAAAGCTCCAGCGGAGCGAAATATTTTTTGACAAACTAAAATTTTCAAACAACTGATTTCCAAACCAAAACCTTGATTTTATAATTTACTTTAAGTACATTTATTGTAAACATTTTAAAATCAAGATTATGGCAGAATATATTGGTTATCTCGCATCTGTTTTTATTGTTGGCGGTTTTTTACTTAAAAACCTTAGAACAATCCGACTGATTAATATGTTTGGCTGTATTTGTTTTGTTATTTATGGCATCTTTTTAAACGACTCTAGCGACTTAAGCCAGTGGCTCTGGCCCGTAATTATTCCGAATGCCATTTTAGCCTTTGTACAGATTTATTATTTAACCTCAAAAAATGATAAATCTTAAAATTATGATATTTTAAAATAAAATTCTGATACACTTTTCACCTACTCCACTCGTAACTTTAAGCTGAAAATTGAATTTTATACCATGTTAAAACTATATTCCCGCTTAGCCATCGTACTTTTCATAGTCACAAGTTGCGCTTCAAAAAAAGCAAAATATGAAGACTATGTTTTTAAAACCCGAACTGAAGAAGTCAAATACCAAGCTGCTTACGACAAAGCTTTAAAACTTTGGAATATTCCGTATAACGAAGAAGATGTAAAAACCAATTTTGGAACCGCACACGTTGTAATCGCAGGTCCAAAAAATGGAAAATCTTTAGTTTTACTCCACGGAATGGATGCCAGCTCAACAATGTGGTATCCAAACATTCAGGTTTTAGCCAAGAATCATCGCATTTACGCGATTGATTTTATTATGGAACCCAACAAATCCAATCTAACAGCAAAACCTCTTTCCTCAGATGATATTGTAGTTTTTTACAATGAGATTTTTGATCATTATAAATTAAGGAAATTCGACATTATTGGCGCTTCACGAGGTGGATGGATTGCCACGTTATTAGCTATTCAAAAACCAAATTCTATTGATAAAATTGTTTTATTAAGCCCTGCGCAGACTTTCAAATTTCTTGACAAACCAAGAAAGACGACTTCAGCATTAATGCTGAAACTTTTTCCAAGCGAAAAGAAATTCAGTAAAACCTTAAACACTTTTTCAACTCATCCAGAAAACATAAGCCGCACCTATAAAAGACAGTTTTATTTAGCTAATAAATACGCAAAATCCAATTCAAGCATGTTAAAAATGATGCCGTTTTCAAACAAAGAATTAGCATCTATTCAGAATCCTGTTTTGGTTTTGGTTGGTGACAAAGACGTGATTAATTCAGAAGAAAGCTTAGAGATAGCGCAGAAACATTTGCCGAACTCCAAAACCAAACTTGTAAAAGATGCAGGACATTTTCTAACCATAGATCAGCCAAAGGTTGTAAATGATGCTGTTATTAATTTTTTAGATTAAAATTTTTAGCCACTACTTACACGAACTTTCACAAATTCTAATTGATATCTATTTTGTAGTGTCGTTAAAACTTCGTGTAATTCGTGGCAAACTTTTTTACACAATTCATTTACATTCAAACTTCGTATCTTTACAGAACAAATTTTCAGCCTAAATAAATGAAATTTCAAGTTTCTTCAGAATATAGTCCAAAAGGAGATCAGCCCCAAGCCATAGAAAAATTAGCTCAAGGCGTGATTGAGGGAGATAAATACCAAACATTATTGGGAGTTACAGGTTCCGGAAAAACGTTTACCGTTGCCAACGTAATTCAAGAAGTGCAAAGGCCAACTTTGGTTTTGGCTCACAATAAGACGTTGGCTGCGCAATTGTATTCCGAATTCAAGCAATTCTTCCCGAATAATGCAGTTGAATATTTCGTTTCTTATTACGACTATTATCAGCCAGAAGCTTTTATGCCTGTTACAGGAGTTTTTATTGAAAAAGATTTATCTATCAATGAAGAACTAGAAAAAATGCGTTTAAGCACCACTTCTTCTCTACTTTCAGGAAGACGTGACGTTTTGGTTGTGGCATCGGTTTCTTGTCTTTACGGTATTGGAAACCCTGTTGAATTTCAGAAAAATGTAATCGAAATTAAAAGAGACCAAGTCATTTCGAGAACTAAATTATTGCATAGTTTAGTTCAAAGTTTATATGCCCGAACAGAAGCCGATTTTAATCCAGGGACTTTCAGAATTAAAGGTGATACGGTTGAAGTTTATCCGAGTTATGCTGACGATGCGTACAGAATTCACTTTTTTGGAGATGAAATTGAAGAAATCGAATCATTTGATGCTAAGACTTCTCAAGTAATAGAGAAATTTCAACGTTTAACCATTTATCCTGCCAACATGTTTGTAACTTCTCCAGAAGTTTTACAAGGCGCAATCTGGCAGATTCAGCAAGATTTGGTGAAACAAGTGGATTATTTCAAAGAAATTGGAAAACATCTTGAGGCAAAACGTCTAGAAGAAAGAACCAATTTCGACCTAGAAATGATCCGTGAATTAGGATATTGTTCTGGAATTGAGAATTACTCAAGATACCTAGATGGACGTGAAGCTGGTACAAGACCTTTCTGTTTATTAGATTATTTTCCAAGCGATTATTTAATGGTTGTAGACGAAAGCCACGTAACCGTGTCGCAAGTTCATGCGATGTACGGAGGTGACCGAAGCAGAAAAGAAAACTTAGTTGAATATGGCTTCCGCCTTCCTGCCGCGATGGATAACCGACCTTTGAAATTTGAAGAATTTGAAGCATTGCAAAATCAGGTGATTTACGTTTCTGCAACTCCAGCCGATTACGAATTGCAAAAATCAGACGGTATTTATGTCGAGCAGATTATTCGTCCGACGGGATTATTAGATCCTGTTATTGAAGTTCGTCCAAGTTTAAATCAGATTGATGATTTGATTGAAGAAATTCAGGTTCGCTGTGAATTAGACGAAAGAGTTTTAGTGACAACTTTAACCAAAAGAATGGCCGAAGAATTGGCAAAATATCTAACAAAAGTAAACATTCGATGCCGTTACATACATTCTGAAGTGGATACTTTAGAACGTATCGAAATCATGCAGGATTTAAGAAAAGGACTTTTTGATGTACTTATTGGAGTAAACTTACTTCGTGAAGGTTTAGATTTACCCGAGGTTTCTCTTGTTGCTATTTTAGATGCCGATAAAGAAGGATTTCTGCGTAACAGAAAATCGTTAACGCAAACTATTGGTCGTGCGGCTAGAAATGTTAATGGGAAAGCGATTATGTATGCAGACAAAATTACCGAAAGCATGCAGAGAACAATCGATGAAACCAATTACAGAAGAACCAAACAAATCAACTATAACGTAGAAAACAATATTGTTCCGCAGCCTTTAAACAAGAAAATAGAAAGTGCCTTTACCAAAAATCCATTGGTGGAATATGAATTAGGACATCCAATTCCGGTTGCAGCTGAGCCAGAAACAGCTTATTTATCTAAAGCGGAACTCGAGAAAATGATTCGCGAAAAGCGTAAAACAATGGAAAAAGCAGCTAAAGAACTAGATTTCTTACAGGCAGCAAAACTTCGTGACGAAATTAAAAAACTACAGGAACAGCTTCCTTAATTGTGCTGTTCCTGAAAAATCTCCAATAATACAATTGGATTAATCATCGTATTTGGCGCTTTTTTCATCATTTCCAAAACACGTTTTACCGCCGACAAATTCAATCCCATTTCTAAAGCAATTTGCTGAATGGCGTGATGTTCTCTTTCGTGCAAAATGCCATCAATATGCATCAATAAAGCCAATCTGTAAAACTGATTGATACGTTGCATTTCTGATTTTATGGGAATGGTTTTATGTTCCTGATGAAATAAATCCTGAAATTCTTCTTCGCTAATACTCAATTCTAAAGCTACGAGTCTTAAAAATTCAAGCTCACGTTTGTGCAAATGTCCGTCAACTGTAGCGAACATAATCATTTCTAAAAGTAAACTTCTTTTTTCTGCTTCCGTATTCATCAATTTCTTATTTTTAGCTAAAATATTGCTTTTAAATAAAAATACAAAACACAGATAATGAAGAGGATTTTCTTTGCAGTTTTACTTCTATTTACATTTATTGGCAAAGCGCAGAATACAGCTTCAAAAAATGTTTCTACTTTTACAATTGAAGCGCCACAACTCAATACCACAAAGAAAATCTGGATTTATCTTCCTGAAAATTATTCCAAAGACATAAAGAAAAAATACAGCGTTATTTATATGCATGATGCTCAAAATTTGTTTGATGCCAAAACTTCCTATTCTGGCGAATGGAATGTCGACGAGAAATTAGACAGCTTAAAAGCTCCTGTAATCGTAGTTGGAATCGAACACGGAAACGAAAAACGCATTGATGAATTGACTCCTTTCAAAAACGAAAAATATGGCGGAGGAAATGCAGATCATTATTTAGAGTTTATTGTAAAAACGCTAAAACCACATATCGACAAAAATTACAGAACCAAAACAAAAGCTAAAAATACGATTCTATTCGGTAGTTCGCTCGGCGGATTGGTTTCGTATTATGGCGCTTTAAAATATCCTGATGTTTTTGCTAAAGCAGGCGTTTTTTCGCCCTCTTTTTGGTTTTCTAATGAGATTTATGCTTTTACCGAAAAACAATCTAAAATCAAGACCAAAATCTATTTTCTATGCGGTGATAAAGAAAGTGACGATATGGTAAACGATTTAAATAAAATGAAACGTTTATTAGATACCAAACGCTGTTATTGTCTTCATTTGGATAAAGAAAAAATTGTAAAAGGTGGCCAACACAATGAAAAACTATGGCGCGATCATTTTGTTGAAGCATTATTATGGCTAGGCTATTAACTAAAAAAATAAAAAAACACCCCAATAAAATGAAACTTATTTTAAGAGAATACAATCTCAAACTAAAGCATACTTTCACGATTTCGAGAGAATCTATTGATGTACAGCCTTCATTAATTGTAGAATTGCAAAGCGATGGTTTCTCTGGTTTCGGAGAAGCTACGTCAAATCCGTATTATCATATTACAGTTCCGATGATGGTTGCTGATTTGGAGAAAATCAGATCGATTATTGAAAATACAGAAAATGAAACTCCAGAGGTATTTTGGTCCAAAATGCATGTGTATTTAAAAGACGATATGTTTGCGTTGTGCGCTTTAGATTTGGCTTACAATGACTTGTATGCTCGTAAAAAAGGCAAGAAATTATACGAATTATGGAATTACAAAACCGATCATAATCCGTTAACCGATTATACAATCGGAATTGACACCATTGAAAAAATGGTTTTTAAAATGCAAGAACTGCCTTGGCCTATTTACAAAATTAAATTAGGAACTAAGGAAGATATTGCCATTGTAAAAGAATTGAGAAAACATACTGACTCCATTTTTAGAATTGATGCCAATTGCGGATGGACGGTTGATGAAACCATTAACAATGCAGTCGAATTAAAAAAACTTGGCGTTGAGTTTCTAGAACAGCCTATGAAAGCAGATAATTGGGAAGGCCATAAAGAAGTATTCAAACACTCTGCTCTTCCTGTAATTGCTGACGAAAGCTGTATCATCGAAGAAGATGTTGCCAAATGCTTCAATCATTTTCATGGCGTGAATGTGAAACTGGTAAAATGCGGCGGACTAACTCCAGGAAAACGCATGATTGAAGAAGCTAAAAAATTAGGCTTAAGAACAATGGTTGGCTGCATGACCGAATCTACTGTCGGGATTTCTGCCATTGCGCATTTGCTTCCGCAATTAGACTATGTTGATATGGACGGCGCGCTTTTATTAGCAGAAGATATTGCAACAGGAGTAACAATTGAAAATGGTATTATTCATTATTCAAACCTAAACGGAACCGGAGTTACATTGCTGTAAAATGATAGTCGAAAAATTTCCAGACCGCATTATTGAAATTGACCACAAACAATATTTGTATTTTGGCGGGACTGCCTATTTGGGACTTCCAACAAACCAAAAATTTCAAGATTTAGTCGTTCAGAACATTTTGAAATGGGGAACCACTTACGGAAGTTCAAGAACTGCCAATATCAAATTAAGTGCTTATACTTCTGGCGAAAAGTTTTTAGCTCAACATATTGGCTCAGAAGATGCTGTAACAGTTTCGTCTGGAATGCTGGCTGGAAAATTGGTTTTAGAAAAACTGAAGAAACAAACCGATTGTTTTTATCATGTAAACGAAATTCACTCGGCAATTCAGATAGAAAATAGCCTACCTGTTTTTGTAAATGAAAAATTGAATGAACGTTTACTAGATTCTAAACCAGAAAAAATAACAATTTTAACCGATGGAGTTCCTTCGTTTCAAACTAAACCTGTTGATTTGTCTTTCTTAAATCAGATTTCAAATCAAAAGGAAATCACTTTGGTTATTGATGAATCTCATTCGCTAGGAATTATCGGCGATATTGGTTCTGGAATTTATTCATCAATTGATTTTCCAATTAAAAGAAAAATCTTGGTTTCTTCCCTCGGAAAAGCGTTTGGATTAACAGGCGGCGTAATTGCTTCAGATTCTGAATTTATTTCTGAATTAAAAGAATTAGAAACTTTTACCAGCGCTGCGGGAATGAATCCTGCTTTTGTACAAACGATTTCAGATGCTTCAGAAATTTATAAAATACAGCATCAAAAATTGCTAGACAATTTAAGTTATATTGATTCGATTTTAATTAAAAATGAGAACGTTAAATTCAGTAAATATTATCCTTTAATTTATTTATTGCCAAAAGAATTAGTTCTGAAATTAAAAGAAGAAAATATCATTATTGCCAGTTTTAAATATACCAAAGAGGCCGAACCATTGAATAGAATTGTCATAACGGCAAATCACACAAGAGAAGATTTAGATAAATTGGTTGGCGTTTTAAATGATTTTAATTCTTAATTTTAATCATTTTAAAAAACTACCTTTGCAAAAATAAATAATAGTTTTAACTTCAAGTAAAGATTGAAAAACTTGAAACTTGAAACAAAAAAACTTGAAACAAAAATTATGACAAATAACGATATACTTAAAAAACTTCGCGTGGCTTTAATGCTCCGTGATGACCAAATAGTTGAAATTTTAGAATTAGTAGATTTTAGAATTTCAAAATCAGAGTTGGGTGCTTTTTTTAGAGCCGAAGATCATCCAAACTACATGGAATGTGGCGATCAGGTTTTGAGAAACTTCTTAAACGGATTAGTTATTCATTTGAGAGGAACTAAAGAAAATCCGAAGAACCCAAATGATGTTTTAGCAAAACATAAAGCTGAAATTCCAAAAAGAGAAAACACTAAAGAAAGAGCTGAATTTAAAGCAACTCCAAAAGATTCTGAAAAATACAGAGGCGATCAAAGTCCGTCAAAATCAGGTTCAGCAACTGGAAAACCTAAAAAGAAATCATTCCCAAAAGGAAATGGAAAACCAGTTGTTGTAGAGAAGGTGGTTTTCAAAAATGGAAATAAGAAAAAATCTTAATTGGGCGAATTAACTGCAATCCCGATAGCTATCGGGAGCAAAGATATTTTTTAGCCACAGATTAAAAGGATTATAAGGATTTAAAAAATCTGTGTTAATCTTTTTAATCTGTGGCTATATTTTTTATATCAATTTTATTGTAGAGATGCACTGCAGTGCATCTAACACAACGTAACCACAATGTCAAAACTTTGCGTAGACGCACTGCAGTGCGCCTCTACGATATACTTTGACTATATTTTATTCTGATCAATTTCATCAAAAAAGGCATCTTTAAAAGTTGCTCCAATTGGCAATTCTTTTCCATTTACAAAAACAGAAAAATTATCTGTCGATTCGATGTGCTGTAATGAAATTATATACGATTTATGTATTTGAATGAAACCATTTTCTGGCAATGATTCTATTACATTTTTTAAAGACGAATGTGTGATAATCTGCTGTTTTATGGTATGAATGCAAACATAATTCTGTAAACTTTCTACATATAAAATTTCATTCAAAAATACTTTCTGAAATTTATTTTTTCCGTCGGTTTTTATAAATAAAAAATCTGGTCCAGAATTATTAGTGCTGTTTGAAACTTCTATTTTTGGTTCAGAGTTTAGTTTTGAAACCGCTTGATAAAAACGTTCAAACGCAATTGGCTTCAATAAATAATCAACGGCATTTAGCTCAAATCCTTCTAAAGCAAAATCAGGATAAGCAGTTGTGAAAATGACTTTTATATCTTTAGAAATAATTTTAGAAATCTGTAAACCTGTCAATTGAGGCATTTGAATATCCAGAAAAATAACATCTACAGATTCTTTATTTAGAAATTCCAGTGCTTTTAAAGAATCATTAAAAACGCCGACTTTCTCCAGAAAATTTACTTTTCCGATATAATTTTCTAATATTCGAGTTGCTGGCGGTTCGTCATCGACAATTATACATTTAAAAGCCATAAATTATTTCTTTAGCGGTATTTTTAAGTAAGTTTTAAAGGTATTATTTTCTTCTGTTTTTTCAAGAATAAATTGGTTTTTATACGTGTATTCCAATCTTTTCGTCAAGTTATCAAAACCAATTCCAGTTGAAGAATAATTTTCTCCCTCAATGAAATAATTAAAAGTTGAAATTTCCAGAAAATCGTCTTTTATTCGAATAGAAATAATGGCTTTTTCTTCTTCATTATTAAATTTTCCATGTTTGAAAACATTCTCAACAAAATGAATCAAAGCCGAAGAAATGATTTTTTCGTTTGAATAATTTCCTTCAATTGTAAAGTCCAAAAACAGCTGATCTTCAAATCTTTTCTTTTGTAAATGAATATAATTTTGAATGAATTGAATCTCTTTTGAAAGTATCGCTTCCTCTTTGTCTGTTTCTGTAATAACGTAACGAAGTAGATCAGAAAGTACCAAAACATCATCGGCCATTTTATCGTCTTTCAGGATCAATTGACTGTAAAAAGAATTCAAAGTATTAAATAAAAAATGCGGACTCACTTGTGCTTTTAACATTTGAAATTCTGCCTTTTTATTCTCTAATAATAATTCCTGATTTTGAAGTTGTGCAGTCTGAAATTGCCAGAATAAAAAAGTCAAAGCACTTAAAATTACAGCTGGTAATCCGAAGAAAAAATTATCTTTTATGTAATAACCTATTTCTCTAGCTTCTTCATAATAGTTGTGTATTCCGGTAATATTAAACATAACAACTTCTTGCAAAAAATAACGAACAGCTGCAAAAAGCAATAACGAAACTGGGATGGTCAGAATATAAAAAAGTAATTTCTTCTTGTTTAAAAACCATTCGCAGAAGTAGTAAAAATTGAGAATATAAATGCAAAATATGGCTAACAAATGAGTTGGCGTAATTCCATAACGTATTGCTTTGATTACAATTTCTATCTTTTGATCATTAAGTCCAATGTCCCAGAAAATGTATGTTAGAAACAACAAAAAGAAAAAGACAATGTGATAATAAAAAGGGATTCTTGATTTCATAGTTTTTGATAATTAATTCAAAAATACAATTAAGCCTTTAATAGAAAATGGTATTTATTTAAAATGCCTTTTTTTAGGTATGAACTGCCAAAAACGTTATACGAAATTATTATACTCCAAATTTCACCTGTTTATAAAATGAAATCCTGTGTTCATCAAAAACAAAAAAATACCCTCAAAAGACAGAATACATTTGCCATGAATTTAAAAACAAACCATCATGCAAAAAATCATTTTACTATTAGCCTTTATTACACTTAACACGACTATTGCTCAACAAGTTAAGAAAAAACAAATTTTATTAATTGGAACTTTTCATTTTGCTAATCCAGGAAATGATATTGCTAAAATAAATACATTTAATGTAATGTCTGAAAAAAGCCAAAAAGAACTCGAAATAATGAGTGATAAAATCAAAAAATTTGGTCCAGATAAAATATTTATAGAATGGAAATTTAACAAACAAGCCGAGTTAGATAAATTCTACAATAAAAATACCGACAGTTTACTAAAAAAAGATCCTAATGAAATTACTCAGTTAGCATTACGTACGGCCAAAAAATTGAATCATAAAAAGATGTATGGAATTGATTACCGTACCCGTTTTCCTTACGACAGTTTGATGATGTCAATGGAAAAAGCGAATCAGAAGGGTTTAATGAAAAGAAATACTGAGAGTACAAAAGAGTTTGAGAAAAATGATAATGAACAAATTAGCAAAAAATCTTTAACCAATATTATGCTTTACAACAATAAAAAAGAAACTCTTGATAAAAATATTCAGTGGTATTTGGAAGTAGCCAACAGAGCTGGAAACCCAGACGATTTTACAGGGGCATCTTTGGTTTCAAATTGGTATAAAAGAAATTTATATATGTATTCTATAATTCAGAAATTAACAGAAAGCACAGATAATAAAATAATGGTTTTAGTTGGTGGGGGTCATGCTGCAATCATTAGAGACTTTTTAGCTCATGATCCTGAATTCGAAATTGTAGAATTATCAACTGTTTTGAAACAATAGCATTTTAACCGTGAAATATGCAAGTACTTTTTAACATACAAGAATCATATACATTATATCCCTAAAAAATAAAAAATCATGAAAAAAATCATTTTATTATTAGCTCTTATTACATTTAACATGACATCTGCACAAACTAAGAAAAAGCAGATTCTATTGGTCGGTACTTTTCATTACGCCAATCCTGGCCTTGATGTTGCAAAACTAAACAGTTTCAATATCATGTCTGAGAAGAGCCAAAAAGAACTCGAAATAATGAGTGACAAAATCAAAAATTTTGGCCCAGATAAAATATTTGTCGAATGGGAATTTAGCGGACAAGCCGATTTAGATAAGTTTTACAATAAAAACACTGACAGTCTTATTAAAACTAACAAAAACGAAATAACACAACTGGCACTTCGCACGGCAAAAAAACTAAATCATAAAAAATTATACGGAATGAATCTCTATACTTCTTTTCCTTATGATAGTTTAATGATGTCAATGGAAAAAGCAAATCAACAGGATTTATTGAAAAGAAATAGTGAGTGGAAAAAAAGGAATGAAAAAGATCACAATGAAAGAATAACAAAAAGTTCGTTACAAGAACTTATGCTACATTACAATAAAAAAGAAACCGAAAATAAAAACATCCAATGGTATTTAGAAGTAGCAAATAGAGCTGGAAATCCAGATGATTTTACTGGAGCTTCTTTGGTTTCAAATTGGTACAAAAGAAACTTATATATGTACTCTTTAATTCAAAAATTAACTGAAAGTACAGATAACAAAATAATGATTTTAGTAGGCGCTGGCCATGCTGCATTAATTAGAGAATTTATAGAACATGATCCAACATTTGAAATTGTGGAATTGTCAACTGTTTTGAAATAGTTTTTTTTAACCGCACACTAAGAATTACGCAAGGTTCGCAAAGTTTTTTAGCCACAGATTATACGGATTAACACAGATTTTAAAAATCCTTTTAATCTTTTTAATCTGTGGCTATATTTTTTTCTGTGTGCTACGATTTTTTATCTCTCGCAGATTCTGCTGATTGAGCAGATTATTTTTTTTCTTTATTTTTAAAAATCTGCTCAATCTACGAGAGAAAATGTATGCTAAAGATTTTCTTCCTTTTTTTACCGTAGAGGCGCACTTCAGTGCGTCTTACGTCACGTAATTCCTTGCCAGACTTTATGTAGACGCACTGCGGTGCGTCTCTACAATATACGTTGGGCATAAAAACAAAAAACCATTCCTTTCGGAATGGTTTTTCTATATAATTTGATTTCTTATTTTAATTAAGAAAGAGCAGCTTTAACTTGGTCAGCAGCTTCTTGGAATTGAACTGCAGATAAGATTGGCATACCAGAGTTGTCAATTAATTCTTTTGCAATTTCAGCATTTGTTCCTTGCAAACGAACGATAATTGGCACATTGATAGCGTCACCCATGTTTTTGTAAGCATCAACAACACCTTGAGCAACACGGTCACAACGAACAATACCTCCGAAGATGTTAATTAAGATCGCTTTTACGTTTGGATCTTTCAAGATAATTCTGAAAGCTGTTTCAACACGCTTAGCATCAGCAGTTCCTCCTACATCAAGGAAGTTAGCAGGCTCAAAACCAGCGTATTTAATTAAATCCATAGTTGCCATAGCAAGACCAGCTCCGTTTACCATACATCCTACAGTACCGTCAAGATCAACATAGTTCAAACCAACTTCTTTAGCTTCAACTTCGATTGGATTCTCCTCACGGATATCTCTCATTTCAGCATATTTAGGTTGTCTGTATAAAGCGTTATCGTCGATGTTAACTTTAGCATCTACAGCTAAGATTTTGTTATCAGAAGTTTTTAATACAGGGTTTATTTCAAACATAGAAGCATCAGAACCAATGTAAGCATTGTAAAGTGCATCGATGAATTTCACCATTTCTTTGAAAGCATTTCCAGAAAGTCCTAAGTTAAAAGCAATTCTTCTAGCTTGGAAACCTTGTAAACCTACAGAAGGATCGATTTCTTCAGTAAAGATTAAGTGTGGAGTGTGCTCAGCAACCTCTTCGATATCCATTCCACCTTCAGTAGAATACATGATCATGTTGCGTCCTGTACCTCTATTCAATAAAACAGAAACATAAAATTCAGAAGTTTCGCTTTCACCAGGATAGTAAACATCTTCAGCTACTAATACTTTGTTAACTTTTTTACCTTCAGGCGGAGTCTGAGGCGTAATTAACTGCATTCCGATGATTTGTTCTGCTAACTCTTCAACTTGTTGTAAGTTTTTTGCCAGCTTAACTCCACCACCTTTTCCACGACCACCTGCGTGAATTTGTGCTTTAATTACATGCCATCCTGTTCCAGTTTCGGCAGTTAATTGTTTTGCAGCGGCCACAGCTTCAACTGCATTATTAGCCACGATTCCGCGTTGTACGCGTACTCCGTAACTCGCTAAAATTTCTTTTCCTTGATATTCGTGTATGTTCATAATATAGAATTTGTCTGGTTCTGAATTTATTTCAGAATAAAAGTGCGACAAAAGTAGCAAAATTCAACTTAAAAGTAAAATCTTTTTTTAATTAATAACGGCACCTTAAATGATTCTTCTGCTATTTAAATCGAAAGAAAAAAAATCATTAAACAATTGTATCTAAAAAGTTAACACAAAATCGCTAAAACGTTTGAGATTTAACAAAAACTTCACTGTTATCAATACCTAAGCGACGATTTTTCTTAATATATTTTAATCGCAATTATGATTTTGATAATTCGCAATGCTTTATCTGATAATTTTATCATTTAAGAACCCTTTTTCTAATATTCCTATAAAAATGAAAGCGAATAGATAATTTCAATACATTATGTTTAACGAAATCTGTATTTTTGTAAAAAAAATATCAAGAATGAGAGTTAAAGAACAAGGGCTTTATCTGCCTGAATTTGAACACGACAATTGTGGTGCAGGATTTATTTGTAATTTGAATGGTATTAAGTCAAATGATATTATTCACAAAGCATTAGACATCTTAATTAAATTAGAACATCGTGGTGCCGTTAGTTCTGATGGAAGAACTGGAGACGGAGCCGGAATTTTATTCGACATTCCTCATGATTTTTTTAAGAAAGTATGTGACTTTGAAATCCCTGAAGCGCGTGAGTATGCAGTAGGAATGGTTTTTTTACCAAAAAGCAAAAACCAGGTTTCTTTTTGTATTAATGCATTTGAGGCTACTATTAAAGACCAGAACTTAAAGGTTTTAGGTTGGAGAGATGTGCCAGTTGACGTTGAGAATTTAGGTGAAATCGCCGCAGAAAAAGAACCAACAGTTAAACAAGTTTTCGTTTCTAAAAATGGACAGGATTTAACTGAAAATGAATTTAATGCAAAACTTTTTGCAGCTAGAAAAATTGCTGAACATGCCGTAAGAGGATCTAAAACTTCTGAAAGCCACATGTTTTATTTTACTAGTTTATCGACCACTACTATAATATATAAAGGTCTATTGATGCCAGAAGACATCAGCCGTTATTATATAGATTTGAAAGATCCAGACTTGGTGACGCGTCTTGCCCTTGTACACCAACGTTTCTCTACAAATACATTCCCTTCTTGGGATTTAGCTCAACCGTTTAGATACATGTGTCACAATGGTGAGATCAACACACTTCGTGGAAACGTAAGCCGTATGCGTGCTCGTGAAGAGCTTATGCAGAGCAAAGTTTTTGGCGATGATATCAAAAAATTATTCCCAATTATCTTAGAAGGAAAATCAGATTCTGCTTCTATGGATATGGTGGTTGAACTTTTATTAATGACAGGCCGTTCTCTTCCAGAGGCAATGATGATGGTAGTTCCTGAAGCTTGGGAAAAACACCAAACCATGTCTGAGGAAAAAAGAGCTTTCTATGAGTACAACGCTTGTATCATGGAGCCTTGGGATGGTCCAGCTTCTATTCCGTTTACAGATGGTAACGTAATTGGTGCTTTATTAGATAGAAATGGATTGCGTCCTTCTCGTTATACTTTAACGCATAGCGGATTCGTAATTATGTCATCTGAAATTGGTGTATTAGACATCGATCCAGAAGATGTAATCCAACACGGTCGTTTAGAGCCAGGAAAAATGTTCTTGGTTGATATGAATGAAGGTCGTATCATCGAAGACGAGGAAGTTAAGAAAGCGATAGTTACAAAACGTCCTTACAAACAATGGGTTGACGAAAACTTGTTGCCTTTGGCTAGCGTTCCTTATACTAACAACCCTACTCCTGTTGAAAAATTAGATTTCTTAACAAGACAACGTTTGTTTGGTTATACAATTGAAGATTTAAAAACAATCATCAACCCAATGGGTAGCGACGGAGCTGAAGCCATCAGTTCTATGGGTAACGATACACCATTAGCTGTATTATCTGATCAGCCGCAATTGTTGTACAACTACTTCAAACAATTGTTTGCTCAGGTTACTAACCCGCCTTTGGATGGTATTCGTGAAGAAATCATTACGGATATCAGTTTAGCAATTGGAGGAGATTTCAACATTTTCGAAATCGAATCAAAACAATGTAAAAAATTAAAAATCCAAAATCCAGTTATCTCTAATGAGGATTTGGATAAAATTAGAAATATCGATCACGCAGATTTCAAATCGGCTACGATTTCTACTTTATATAAAATAGAAAAAGGAGTTAACGGTTTAGAGCGCGCTCTTGAAAAATGTGTTCAGGCGACTTTTAAAGCAGTTGAAGAAGGATGCAACATCATTATCTTATCTGATAGAGGTGTAAGCGAAGAATTAGCTCCAATCCCGATGTTATTGGCTTGTTCTTACATTCACCACTCATTAAACATTTTACAGGTTCGTTCTAAATTCGGAATCATCATCGAATCTGCTGAACCACGCGAACCGCATCATTTTGCTTTATTGTTTGGATATGGCGCAAGTGCGATCAACCCTTACATGGTAAACGAAATCATTCACGATCAAGTTGAAAAAGGTTTCATTACAAAAGTAAAAGCAGATTATGCAGTTGTAAACTACAACAAAGCTATCGCAAAAGGAATCGTAAAAATCATGAACAAAATTGGTATCTCTACTTTACATTCATATAGAGCTGCTCAAATTTTCGAGATTTTAGGATTAAACAAAACATTTACCTCTAAATATTTCCCTTACACGCCTTCTAGAATCGAAGGAATTGGTTTAATGGAAGTGGAGAAAGAAGTTAAAAAACGTTTCCAAAAAGCTTTCCCAAATTCAAAAATTGCAAACTTGCTTTCTCTTGAAATCGGAGGTATTTACAGATGGAGACGTGGTGGTGAAAAACACATGTTTAACCCAACTACGATTTCTAAATTACAACAAGCAGTTCGTTTAAACAGCCCAGAAAGCTATAAAGAATATGCTAATGCTGTAAACGAGCAAAGCTCAAACTTAATGACTATTAGAGGTTTATTTGAATTCAACAATTTAGATCCAATTTCTATTGATGAAGTAGAGCCTTGGACAGAAATCGTTAAGAAATTCAAAACTGGAGCAATGTCTTATGGATCTATCTCTAGAGAAGCGCATGAGAACTTAGCGATTGCAATGAACAGAATTGGTGGAAAAAGTAACTCTGGAGAAGGTGGAGAAGATCCAAAACGTTTCCAGAAAGAAATTAACGGAGATTCTAGAAACTCTGCAATCAAACAAGTTGCTTCAGGACGTTTTGGTGTTTCGATCAACTATTTGACAAACGCTAAAGAAATTCAAATCAAAATGGCTCAGGGAGCAAAACCTGGAGAAGGTGGACAGTTACCTGGAGAAAAAGTAGTGCCTTGGATTGCTGAAACTAGAAACTCTACGCCTTATGTAGGTTTGATTTCACCTCCGCCTCACCACGACATCTACTCTATTGAGGATTTATCTCAGTTGATTTATGATTTGAAAAATGCAAACCGTGAAGCTCGTATCAACGTAAAACTAGTTTCTGAAGTTGGAGTTGGAACAATTGCTGCCGGTGTTGCAAAAGCAAAAGCTGACGTGATCTTAATCTCTGGTTATGATGGAGGAACAGGTGCTGCACCATTAACTTCATTACAGCACACAGGTATTCCATGGGAGCTTGGTTTAGCTGAAGCACAACAAACACTTATCTTGAACGACTTAAGAAGCCGTGTAGTTTTAGAATGTGACGGACAATTGAAAACAGGACGTGACGTTGCTATCGCCGCTTTATTAGGTGCTGAAGAATTCGGATTTGCTACTGCTCCGCTTGTAGCTTCTGGATGTATCATGATGAGAGCTTGTCACTTAAATACTTGTCCAGTTGGTATTGCAACTCAGGATCCAGAATTGAGAAAGAATTTCAAAGGAACTCCAGAGCACGTAATCAACTTCATGTATTTCATTGCTGAAGAGTTAAGAGAAATCATGGCTCAGTTAGGTTTCAGAACTTTAAAAGAAATGGTAGGTCAGTCTCAAAAATTAAACGTAGACAAAGCGATCAAACATTATAAAGCTAATGGTTTAGACTTATCGACTATTCTATACAAACCGGAAAAAGCGAAAACAGTTCCAAATCACAATACTACAACTCAAGACCACGCTCTTGAAAACGTATTGGATTTTGATATCATCAAAGAAGCTATTCCATCTATTTATAGAAAAGAGAAAACGAGAGTTACATTCAAAATCAAAAATACAGACCGTTCTGTAGGTGCGATTTTGAGTAACGAAATCTCAAAAATTTATGGCGCACAAGGATTACCTGCTGACACTATTTTAGTTGATTTTGAAGGTTCTGCCGGACAAAGTTTTGGTGCATTTGCAACAAACGGATTGTCATTTAAAATTCACGGAAACTGTAATGATTACTTAGGAAAAGGTCTTTCTGGAGGAAAACTAATTGTAAAAGTACCTCCTACTGCGACTTTCAAACCTGAAGACAACATCATTATCGGAAACGTTGCCCTTTACGGAGCTATTACCGGAGAGGCTTATATTAATGGTATCGCAGGAGAGCGTTTCTGTGTGAGAAACTCTGGAGCAACAGCAGTTGTTGAAGGAATTGGAGATCACGGATGCGAGTACATGACAGGTGGTACAGTGGTAGTTTTAGGAAAAACTGGAAGAAACTTCGCTGCTGGTATGAGCGGTGGTGTAGCTTACATTTACGATCCAAACAAGAAATTCGATTCGACAGTTTGTAACATGGAAATGGTTGCATTCGATCCGTTGGAAGAAGAGGACGTTACGAAACTAAGAAAACTGATCAAAAACCATTCATTGTACACAAGCAGTCCATTAGCCAAGAGAATTTTAGCAGACTGGGACAATGAACAACAGCACTTCGTAAAAGTAATGCCAACTGATTACAAAAAAGCATTAAAACGAATTGCAGAAGAAAAACAAATAGAAGAATTAATAGCGGGATAAATGATTGTAGAATTCAGATTTTAGATTTTAGATTGATACTAACCTCAAAGCTTTGCGAACTTAAAAACGTTCCAAAAAGCAAAACAAAGACATTGCGTTCTTTGCGGTTAAAAAAATTGGAATTTGGAATTTAAAAATTGGAATTTAATCATTTACATTTAATAAAAATGTCATGGGTAAAATAGGCGGATTTAAAGAATATAATAGAGCCGACGAAAGTAATTTAGCAGTTGCAGAACGTGTTTCCAACTACAACGAATTTACTATTCCGGTACCAAAAGATAAATTAAAAGAACAAGGATCAAGATGTATGGACTGTGGTATTCCTTTTTGCCACAGCGGATGTCCGTTAGGAAATTTAATTCCTGATTTCAACGACATGGTACATCAGGAAGAATGGCAGAGTGCATTAGAGATTTTGCAATCTACAAACAACTTCCCAGAATTTACAGGTCGTTTATGCCCTGCTCCATGTGAGAAATCATGTGTATTAGGAATCATCAAAGATCCGGTTTCTATCGAAAACATTGAGAAAAGCATCGTAGAAAGAGGTTTCGCTGAAGGATGGATCAAACCACAAGCTCCAAAAACTAGAACAGGAAAAACGGTTGCGGTTATTGGTTCAGGACCTGCTGGTCTTGCAGCGGCTCAACAATTAAACAGAGCGGGTCACACAGTAACTGTTTTCGAAAGAGACAACGCAATTGGAGGTTTATTACGTTACGGAATTCCAAATTTCAAATTAGAAAAAGGAATTATCGACCGTCGTGTAGCGATTCTTGAAGCAGAAGGAATCACTTTCAAAACTAACGTTAACGTTGGTGTAAACTTCAGCGTTGAAGAACTAAACCAATTCGATTCTATTGTTTTATGTGGAGGAGCAACTGAAAGAAGAAGCTTGCCAACTAAAGGAATCGAAAGCAAAGGTGTTGTTCAAGCAATGGATTTCTTGACTCAACAAACTAAAGTTTTATACGGAGAATCTATTCCAGATCAAGTTAAAGCTACTGGAAAAGATGTAATCGTTATTGGTGGTGGAGATACAGGTTCTGACTGTATTGGAACTTCTAACAGACACGGAGCGAAATCGGTAACTAACTTTGAGATTTTACCAAAACCTCCAGTTGGAAGAAGCGAAACAACTCCTTGGCCTTTCTGGCCGTTACAGTTAAAAACATCTTCTTCTCACGAAGAAGGTTGTGACAGAAACTGGTTAATCAATACGAAAGAATTCATCTCTAACGAAAAAGGGGAATTAACAGGATTGAAAACGGTTGAAGTACAGTGGAAAATGACTCCAGGCCAAAGACCAGAACTAATCGAAAAAGAAGGTTCTGAGAAAATCTGGCCTTGCGACTTAGCGTTATTAGCTCTTGGATTTACAGGTCCAGAGAAAACATTAAGCGAGCAGTTAGGTATCGAAACTGATATGAGAAGCAACTATAAAGCGCACAACTATCAGACAAACGTTCCTCACATTTTCACTGCTGGTGATATGAGAAGAGGACAATCATTAATTGTATGGGCTATTTCAGAAGGTCGCGAAGCAGCAAGAGAAGTAGATTTATTCCTAATGGGATCTACCAACTTGCCTACTAAAGGAAAAGGAGATCTTCCGAGCTTGTAATTTTTGAGATTCTAAGATGCTAAGTTGCTAAGATTCTAAGTTTTTCTTATATGCTACATCTGGAGAACTAAAAATTGAAACTATAAAACACAACACATACTATTTGACAAACCCCTGAATGGAAATTCAGGGGTTTTGTTTTTTTGTTTGCCACTTCCCGAGCGATAGCGAACAGGCGAAGCAATTCACAAATTTTCACTAATTTATTTATTCAATCAATTTCAAACATAGCCCACAGTTTGAACCGTGGGGACACAATGCAAATCCTCAACGATACGCAACAATACGTTTCCCACGGTTGAAACCGTGGGCTATGTTCTACAATAATTGCGAAAAATTTGTTTAAAATTATTTATACGTCCGATATAAATTAGAATAATTCGTGAATTGCTTCACCTGTTCGCTATCGCTCGGGTCGTGGCGAAAAAATAAAATTAATCCATATAATCTGTGGAATCAGTGGCAAAAATTAATTCAGCAGCCTTTTTGAATTAGAGAAAATTCGATAATTCGTGGCGAAAAAAAATCAATTCATAGCAAAAAAAACTTAGTATCTTAGCATCTCAGAACCTTAGCATCTTAAAAAGAGTTACAAAATTCCAAAAACAACAACTTTTTGTTTAAAATAAAACAATTTGTTATAATTTGTTATTTTTCTGCAATTTATTTGCTGGTAATCAAAAGTGTAATAACTTTGCTCAAAATAATTTGAAAAATGCAAGCAAAAGATTTACTGCAGTTAGCAGACCAATTTGGAAGTCCATTGTATGTTTACGATGCTGAAAAAATCCAATCTCAGTACAACAGATTAACTAAAGCTTTCTCTAAGGTAGAAAACTTAAGAGTTAATTATGCCATGAAGGCATTGTCTAACATTGCAATTCTTCAGTTATTAAAGAACATGGGGTCTGGCTTAGATACTGTATCAATTCAGGAAGTTCAGTTAGGACTTCACGCTGGCTATGATCCTGACAAAATTTTCTTTACACCAAACGGAGTTTCTTTAGAAGAAATCGAAGAAGTTGCTGCAATGGGTGTACAAATCAATATTGACAATTTATCTATTCTGGAGCAATTCGGAACAAAACATCCTCATATTCCAGTATGTATTCGTATCAATCCGCACGTCATGGCGGGTGGAAATGCTAATATTTCTGTTGGACATATCGATAGTAAATTCGGTATTTCTGTTCATCAAATTCCGCATATCTTGCGAATTGTAGAGAACACAAAAATGAGCATTGTTGGTATTCACATGCACACAGGATCTGATATTTTAGATATCGAAGTATTCTTGTATGCTGCTGAAATCCTGTTTGATACAGCGAAACATTTCAAAGATTTACAATTCTTAGATTTCGGAAGCGGCTTCAAAGTACCTTACAAAAAAGACGATATCGAAACAGACATCGAAGAATTAGGTAAAAAATTATCTAAAAGATTCAATGCTTTCTGTACAGAATACGGAAGAGATTTAACATTGATTTTCGAACCAGGAAAATTCTTGGTGAGTGAAGCAGGTCATTTCTTAGTAAAAGTAAACGTAGTAAAACAAACAACATCAACAGTATTTGCTGGAGTTGACAGTGGTTTCAACCACTTAATTCGCCCGATGTTGTACGGATCTTCACACCATATTGAAAACATCTCTAACCCAAAAGGAAAAGAGCGTTTTTACTCTGTTGTAGGATACATTTGCGAAACAGATACTTTTGCAAACAACCGTAGAATTCCAGAAATTACTGAAGGAGACATTTTATCTTTCAGAAACGCTGGAGCATACTGTTTCTCAATGTCTTCGAACTACAACTCAAGATACAAACCAGCTGAAGTTCTTTGGAAAGACGGAAAAGGAATCTTGATTCGTGCTCACGAAACTTTCGAAGATTTACTTAAAAATCAAATTCCGTTGCCAGAAGAAATTGCTGCAACAGTTTAAAATAAAAAAAAAGAGAATATCACCGAAGTCCCGTTTCTTAATTGAGACGGGATTTTTTTATTGTAGGTTTTAGAGTTCTGATTTTAGATTACTCGATATTCTTTAATCGTTTTCAATTGAAACATTTTTAACGCTAAAAATACTATATTTGAGAAGACCAAAACATCAAAAATCTATACCATGACTAAATTTAAAACAATTACTCGTATTTCTTTTTACATGATAACGATTTTCTTTTTATCAGCTTACTCTGCTGGTATAACTGAGAAACAACCATTCGTAAACAATCAACAACAAACCAATTCAATTGTTTCTGGAATATATGAGTTTCAGACAAGTTGGCTACAATCAACTGCAAATTTCAAAACTGATGGAACTTTTGAAATGAGTTATACTCTTGGTGACACAAAAACAACTTCTGGTACTTGGACTATTAAAAAAGACATCTTAATACTGAAAAATAATGATGCTTTTCCAGCCAATAAAAAGTGGTTAATTAAGGATGATAAACTTTACCCTATAAAATCATCAAAAGAATACGATATGAATTTTTTCTATATTTCGAAAAAGGAATAAAATTATTGAATAACTACAGAATAGCTTTCGAAGATTTACTTAAAAATCAAATTCCGTTGCCAGAAGAAATTGCTGCAACAGTTTAAAAATAGAAAAAAAGAGAATATCATCGAAGTCCCGTTTCTTAATTGAGGCGGGATTTTTTTGTTGCAGAATTAATTTAATCAAATAATTAAAAAAACAGAAAAACCGAACTATGTAATCTCTAAAAAACAATATTATTCCAATGCTTTAGAAATTCAACTTAAAAGCTAAAAACAATTAAGTTTTTTTTTACATTTATTAGTTAAAAAAGATTATTTTTAAACTGTACACAATCACATAATAAACTAATTGTAATTATATGTCAAAAAAAATAGCATTATTTAATCATAAAGGAGGCGTTAGCAAAACCACTACAACTTTTAATCTTGGTTGGAAATTAGCTGAAATGGGATTTAAAGTATTATTAGTAGATGCTGATCCACAATGTAATTTAACTGGTTTAATTCTAGGCTATTCTGGCGATGAGGAATTTGAAGAATTTTACATTAATTATCCTGAAAAGAATTTAAAAAATGCACTAAAGCCAGCATTTGAATCGATGCCCAAGCTTATCGAAACTATAGAACCAATAAGTGTTCAAAACAGAAAGGGATTATTTTTAATTCCAGGACACATTAATTTATCTGAATATGAAATAACACTAGGTATAGCACAAGAATTGTCAAGCTCTATTCAAGCGTTAAAAAATATTCCTGGAGCATTTTCTTATTTCTTAGAAAAAGAAATCGAGACTTATGGTTTTGATTTTGTTTTAATTGATATGAATCCAAGTTTAGGAGCATTAAATCAAAATATCCTAATGACTAGTGATTATTTCTTAGTCCCTACATCTCCGGATTATTTTTCAAAAATGGCTATTGACTCTTTAGCTACAATTTTGCCTCGTTGGCAAAAATGGTCTGAAAATGCTCAAAATTTACTTGATTTAGAAGATGTAGCTTATCCTTTTCCTAAAGGATACCCTAAATTTTTAGGTACAGTTGTTCAAAAGTACAGGCCAAGAAATGGCAGTGCAACAGAAGGATTTCAAAAGTGGATTGATAGTATTGCTGATTCAGTTACCACAAATTTAAAAAATAAGATATCTCCAATTGAAATGATGTTACCTGATGATACATATAACAGAATAGGAACTGATTTTAACACTAATTACTGCTTGGTGCAAATACCTGATTTCAATACTTTGATAGCTACATCACAACATCATAAAACTCCTGTATTTGCTCTAAAAGACGCTATGTTTGGACATGTTGGTGCAGTCCTTAAACAAGACAAGGAAAAAAGGAAAGAATTTAACAACATATTCAGTGATTTAGCGACTAAAATTATTTCATTAACAGATGAATAATTCTATAATCCTATTTAATAAAAGTATTGCAGAAACTAAAGACTTAAAAATCACATTAGATTCTATTAAAACTGTCGTTACAGCGGCAATTAACTTAGAAGATTTTTATCGATTACTAATTGTACAAACAGTAAGTGCTCTTGATTATTTTATACATGAATTTGTATTAGAAGAAATGATAGAGATATATGAAAGACGAAGACCAGTTTCAAATAATTTCAGCAATTTTACAATTCCAATTTCTTCAACTTTGCAATCTAGACCATCATTAAATATTCTTCAAGCTCACATAAGGCAAAAACATTCGTGGTTAAGTTTTCAAGAACCTGACAAAATATCTGATGCATTAAAACTGATTTCCAATAAAAAAATTTGGGAAGAGCTATCTCCAGTATTTTCTCTTAATTCTGGAGATTTAAAAAGAAAACTAAAATTAGTCATTGATAGAAGAAATAAAATAGCACATGAATTAGACATGAATCCTTCAGATCCTGGTGAGAAATGGCCAATTAACACCACCGATGTCAATGATATTATCAAATTTATCGAAAAATTAGGAAATGAAATATACAATAATATCAAATAATTTTAAGAAAAAGATTTACACCCGTTAGCGCGGATTTGTAAACCCGATAGCGCGGATTTGTAATCCGTGCCCTCAACGATGAGCACATTCCTCTTCATTTATTCTCTTTGTTGGCACGGATTACAAATCCGCGCTAACGATCTCCTTTGTAAAAATAACAATATTGTGGACAATTTGAATTTAAAATTCAAATAATTTATATCTTTCCTCACAATCAGAAAGCTATAAAATGAATTTTGAAGAACTTAATATACGCAGAATAGACCCAACAACAGGAAACTTCAAATTACATGAGGATTACATACTTTCATACGACCATTTCGACGGCTGGTCATATAGATTGTTGAGATTAGGAATTTATATTGATATCATTCTAGAATGTAAAATCAGTTTACATTTTCATGATAAAAAAATGGAAAAATTTGAAAAACAATTTGAATGCGAAATACCTTCTCAAATTAAAAACATAGTTTTAGAAATACAAAAACTTGATCTTTTAGAATTAAAGTATTATTATTCTGATATATTTATGGAGGACCAAGGCTCGGAAGATTATGTTATTAATCACTTGGGTAAATCGCACAATATCACAATAGGAAATTTGTTAAAAAAACCGAAGCCTGAAAACCCATCCGAAGAATTATTTTTCGCTCTAATCGAGCTTTTCGAAAAATGGAGAGAAGACATTTATCAAGAATGTTTAAAGGAATCAGCAATACCCGATAGTGCGGATTTGTAATCCGTGCCCGCATAGATGAGCACATTCCTCTTCATTGATTCTCTTTGTGGGCACGGATTACAAATCCGCGCTAACGATTCTAAGAAAGTTGAACTTCGTGCTCATTTACATAAGAAAAATCATATTTTTGTTTCAGAAAAAATTAAATACCTTTGAAATATGAGCACAACAACAAAACCAAGACATATCGGTAGAAATATCAGCCGAATCAGAGAGCTTAAAGGTATGAAGCAGGAAGCACTTGCCATTGCAATTGGTTTAAGCCAACAAACCGTTTCTAATATTGAAGCAAGCGAAACTGTTGATCAAGATAAATTGGCTGAAATTGCAAAAGCACTTGGAGTTACAATTGAAGCAATTGAGAATTTTTCAGAAGAGTCTGTTTTTAATTTCTTTAATAACTTTTACGATAATAGCGCAAATAACGGAGCTCAAGGAAGTGGAAATACTAACAATTCTTGCACTTTCAATCCTCTAGATAAAGTTGTTGAACTTTACGAGCGTTTAGTTCAAGCTGAAAAAGACAAAGTTGAATATTTAGAAAAATTACTAAAAGGGAAATAATTTCTCGAAAATATATATTTTACGAAAGCACAAAAATCTTTATTTTGTGCTTTTTTTATAACCCCAAAAACCAAAAATGACCTCAGAACAAATTGCCACAAAACCAAATCTAAAAAAAAGAATTCTTGCCGGATTAATTGACTATTCGTTGATGTTTGGAGTAGCTCTCGTTATGTTTCTATACTTTGGCGAAAAAACCGAAAACGGTTATGAATTACGAGGGTTTCCTGCGTTCTTCAATTTTTTAATATGGTTTGGCTATATGGTTGGATTTGAAGTGAAATTTGGAGCAACACTCGGAAATCAGCTATTTGATTTACGAGTTATTTCTATAAAAGATAGTAAAACAACAAGTCTTACTTTAGAGCAATCTTTTGTACGCCATTTGTTTGATATTCTTGATTTATGGTTTTTCGGACTATTGGGAATATTGCTAATAAAAAACTCTACTTATAATCAACGATTAGGAGATATATGCGCTAAAACAATTGTTATAGATACAAAAGACAGCAAACAATTTTACAAACGTTTTACTTAATTAAACTGAAATAAAAATCCTATTTTTAGCCTACCAAATCAATCCCCAAAAGAAATGAAATACACAATTACCCTATCAACCCTACTCCTACTATTTACAATAAATTCTTTCAGCCAAACCATTGCTGATTTAAAACTAAAACCAAAAGAAATTCCAAAAGGCGGTTATATGGTAAGCGACGGAAATATTTGCATTACGCCACAAGCCTGCACTTTTTATAATGATATCGAAACCTACAGCAACATTGTTGGAACAGTAAAAAGTAAATCCATTCAAAGTTTTAAAAGCAAAGCAGATCGCGGTTCTATAATGTATTTTGAATTTGATCACGTTTTTAAAGGTGACCGATTCCTGCAAGGTTTATTGTGGGGAAAAGCAGGCGAACCGACAGCGGAACATCCAGAAGAATATATCGCAAAAGGAAGATTTTTGGTTATTTGGAGTTTAAAGTCAGATAGTCCGCTAAAAGAAAAATCGGAAACTAAAGTGGAAGCCATTTTAGAATAAAATCCTAATCGCAACTTCATTTTAAATGAGTAATTTTGTTCATTAAAAACATAGCAAATGAAACCACAAGTACGAATTCTGTTTTACTCTATTCTTTTCTTTTTATACTTAACCCTAACTCAGTATATTCTTTCATTGGGTTCGGTTTTAAAAACAGATCCTTACATCACTTTAGGTTGTAGTTTTGCAGTTTTAAATCTTATTTATGCTTTTTTAGGTTTAAAATGGAAACCACTTTTAAACGTAATCTGCGCTATTGTAATTGCTGCTTTGGCTTTATTTCTGGCTTTGCAGTTTACGAATCTTCATTTATTGATAAAGTACGATCCGTATCAGGTTAAAACTGCCATTTTTGCCAATGCTGTTTTCTCAATTATTTTTTGGGAGATTGTGTATCAGATTAAGGCAAGAAAACAAAAATAATATTTCAATTGCCTTCAGCTTTAGCTGAAGGTTTATAAAAAGTCTCAAAAGGCTTTAGCCAAATGAATAAATTTGGCTAAAGCCTTTTCTTTTACTGCAAACTAACCTCCAGCTAAAGCTAGAGGCAACTCAGAAAATGATTTATAAGGATAATATTCAATAATCTATAAAATCATAAATTTTCGTACGTATTTTTTTATATTAGCGCTTTAAAATTTCCAAGCCAAAATAAATTAATATGAAAATTAGAACGCTACTGCTTTTGTCTGTATTTGCCATTTCTTGTAAAAAAGAAACAAAAACGGAAACTCTAAAAATTAATCCGAAAGATTCTTTGGAAGTAACTGAAAAGAAAAAACCAGAAACACAAACGTCAGATACAATTGTGCTTTCGACCAAACATAAAACCAATAAAATTTTGTGTGATTTAGACGGAGATAATTTAGAGGAAACAGTAGAAATTTTCAGAAGCACAAAAAATGATAAAAGCGGTTTAAAAATTACTTTCGGAAACGGAAATCGAACAGATTATTTCGGTTTTGGAAATGATATTTTAGGTCAAGGTTTTGATGAAATAGATTGGGCAGGAATTTTTGAAAAAGCGCCAAAAAATGAAATTTACTTTAATAATGTAAACGACGACGGCGAAATTATTGGAGAAGAACAAGTTGCTGAAGAAGACAAAATAAAATTGCCCAACGACGGAATCTTCATTCATGCTGATGAAAGCTGTGGCGGTGGAGTTATTTATTTGAAAAATGGCAAATACGAATGGATTCAGCAGGAATAAAATAAAACGAATAAATTGATGTAATTTAAACCCGTTGGGTATAATTATACTTAAAATATAACTTTGAATAAATAGCACGCGAATAAAACGGATTTACTTCGTAAAAACGCGGACAAAAACAGATTTGTCAAGGAATCAAAAAAAATCCGTTTTTGTCCGCGTTTTCGTGATAACGAATCCGCCTAATCTGCGTCAAAATTTACACTATTTTAATCCATCCAACGGGTTGTAATTTAACTTCTAAACTATTGAATATGAAAGCTACAACAGAAATTGCAAATCGTTTTAGAGAAGTCATTTTAAACGGAACTTGGATTGCAAATACCAATTTTAAAGATCAGCTCGAAAATCTAGATTGGAAAATTGCGGTTAGTCCTATTCAGAACTTAAATACAATTGCGCTTTTGGCACAGCATATTCATTAGTATATCAACGGAATCAATAAAAATCAATATTTTTAGACTTTAACTTTAAAATCTTATCATGAAAAAATTACTTTTAGCATTCGTATTTTTAATTGGCTTATCGGCATCTGCACAAACGTCTAAGGAACTTATTGGAAAATGGCAATTGGTAAAATGGACAAAAAACGGAAAAGAAAAAAATATTCAAGAACGTTTTAAAACCGATCAGGTTTTTCAGGTTTTTAAAGAAAATGGCGATTTTGAAAGCGTTATTGGAGAGGAATCGCACAAGGCAAAATGGAAATTATCTAAAAACAATTCTAAATTGACCATCATTTCTGTTATTCTTCCAGTTGAGTTTACTATAGACTCTTTTGACAGTCAGAAACGTGTTATTACAAATGCACAAGTTGGCACTTTTGAGTACAAAAAAGTAAGTGATTAATTAGAATCATTTTGTTATTTCTTATAAAAACAAAATTTCTAATCTAGCCCCGATAGAGCCGGTATCCTTTTTAGCCGCTTTTTCTGCGGATAAAAAGATATAGGCGAAAGCGGGACAGGTGTTCCCTATGAAAACTTCTTTTTCTGCTCCTTAAATAAATTAGAAAAGGCATAGTTGTTGAAAGTTAAAAAAGATATATTTACACCTTCAAAAATACACTATGCAAAAAATTACTTTTCTGTTTTCTATATTGTTTTTAGCCTTTTCTTCTTGTGGCGTAAAAACAACACAATCAATGCTTAGCGACGGAAATTATGATGGTGCGATCGATCGCGCGGTTGAAGCGCTTCGCACCAAAAAAGATTCTAAAGGCAAGCAAGATTACGTTTATTTGCTAGAAGAAGCTTTCGCAAAAGCCAAAGATCGTGATCTTCGCGATTTGGAAATGCTAAATAAAGAGAACAATCCTGCCAATGCAGAACGCATTTACAATACCTATTTACAGCTCAATAACCGTCAGGAAAAAATTAGACCGCTTCTTCCGTTGCCTTTACTCAAACAAGGAAAAAATGCTTATTTCCCTTTTGATAATTATTCTACCGAACTTGTAAACAGCAAAAATGCGCTTTCTAAATATTTGTATGAAAACGCTTCTGCTCTTTTGAAATCTAAAAACAAAATGGATTTTAGAAAAGCATACGATGATTTTGCCTATTTAGAAAACATTAATCCAGGTTACAAAGACACTAAAAAACTAATGGATGACGCGCTTTTTAAAGGAACTGATTTCGTAGATGTTTATGCAAAAAATGAAACGAATATGGTGATTCCGAAAACGCTTCAGGAAGATTTATTGGATTTTAAAACCTACGGACTAAATGATAAATGGACAGTTTATCATAGTGCAAAACAGAAAAATGTTACTTACGATTATAGTTTGATTCTTAGCTTTAGACAAATCGCAATTTCGCCAGAACAAGTTAAAGAGAAAGAATTTATAAAAGAAAGACAGGTTAAGGATGGCGTAAAAACACTTTTGGACAGTCGCGGAAGACCTGTAAAAGATAGTTTAGGCAAAGAGATTAAAGTCGATAATTACAAAACACTTCGTGCGACGGTTTACGAATTCAGACAATTTAAATCGTGTCTGGTAACAGCAAAAGTGGATTATATAGATTTAAAAACGAATCAGCTTGCACAGACTTTCCCGATAAGCAGCGAATATATTTTTGAAAACATTTATTCAACTTACAAAGGAAATAGAGGTGCTTGCGAAGATAATTATCTAGCTTATTTTGACAAACGTGCCATCGCGTTTCCGAATAACGAGCAGATGGTGTATGATACAGGTGAAGACCTGAAAGCCAAGCTAAAAGACATCATTGTAAAGAATAAAATTAGACGGTAATTGTATAACACGTTTATAAAGTAAAAGACGCATTTTTGATGCGTCTTTTTTTGTTTAGTTCTTTTCATTTAAAAAAAATCATCTTTTTTAAATTGCGCAACCAAAAAGTTGCGTATATTTGCAACTGATTAGTTGCGAATTTATATTCAAAAAGATGAAAAGAGATATTTTTCAAGCTATTGCCGATCCGACGAGGAGAGCAATATTAGTTTTGATTTCTTCGACTGCCTTGACGCCAAACGCCATTGCAGAGCAGTTTCAAACTACAAGACAAGCGGTTTCTAAACACATTAAAGTACTGAATGAATGTGATTTATTGGAAGAAAAGAAATTGGGCAGAGAAATTTATTATCAGCTCAAAATTGAAAAAATGAAAGAAGTTGATGCATGGCTGGAGCAGTTTAAAGCAATTTGGGAACAGCGTTTTAGCCAGTTAGATCAAGTATTACTAAACTTAAAAGCTAAAGAAGATGAAAACTGATTTATTAATGATTTTTTCTGTCGACAAGGAAAATAAAATGGTACATGTAAAACGTGAATTCGACGCACCATTGTCTAACGTTTGGGCTGCATGGACAGAACCTGAAATTCTAGATTTATGGTGGGCGCCAGCTCCGTTTCAATCTAAAACCAAATCTATGGAGTTTAAAGAAGGCGGAAGACGATTGTATGCAATGGTTGGTCCAGACGGAAAAGAAGGCTGGAGCTACTTTGAATATTCTTCGATTTCTCCTAAAAACAACTTTAAGCACTCTGCCACTTTTTCTGACGCAGAAGGAAATCCGAATTCTGAATTTGGAAGTTCATATTGGGACATTTCTTTTTCGGAAGAAGGCACTTCTACAATTGTTGATATTGTAATTAAACGTGACAGTTTTGAAGAACTGCAAAAAGTAATCGAAATGGGCTTTAAAGAAGGATTTACTTCAGCACTGCAAGGTTTAGATAAAGTCTTAGCAGAGAAATAAAAGCTTTCTTAACCGAATTAACTATTTAACGAACTTTTAAATCTAAAGAAAATGAAATCAAATCTTTTAATGAATTTTACTGTAAATAAAGAAAATAATACTGTAAACGTAAAACGCGAATTCAATGCTTCTCTGCCACAAGTTTGGTCGGCTTGGACAGAACCTCAAATTCTGGATTTGTGGTGGGCGCCAGCTCCGTGGAAATCACAAACGAAAAGCATGAATTTTGAAGAAGGCGGACGAAGATTGTACGCAATGGTTGGTCCAGAAGGTGAAGAACATTGGGCTCTTGCAGATTATACTTCGATAGAACCAAAAACGAATGTAAAATGGCTTGACGCTTTTTGCGATAGTGAAGGAAATTTAAATAATGAATTTCCGCGTTCTGACTGGGATGTTACTTTCTCTGAAAAAGACGGGTCTACTTTTGTTAATGTCGTAATCAAACACGAAAAATTATCGGATCTAGAAATGATTATTCAAATGGGATTCAAAGAAGGCTTTACCATTGCAATGGAAGGCTTGGATGCTATTTTTGCTGCGAAAGCTTAATATTTTTTTTGTAAGATGAGAGATGGGAAATGTTAGATGGGAAATGACGGCTTTTACATCTAACATTTCACATCTAACAATTTACAATTTCTAACCAAGCCACCCTTCTCTATCCAAACTTCTATATTGAATAGCCTCCGCAATATGAGATGAAACAATATTTTCGGAATGATCTAAATCGGCGATGGTTCTCGAAACTTTCAGAATTCTATCGTAGGCTCTGGCAGAAAGATTTAATCGCTCCATGGCAGTTTTAAGCAATTCTTTTGAAGGTTCGTCCAAAACGCAATATTCACGAATTAGTTTACTGCTCATTTGTGCATTGTAATGAACATTTTCGACCGTCTCAAATCGCTTGGTTTGAATTTCTCTCGCGGCTGTAACGCGTTTGCGAATTTCAACACTGCTTTCTGCTTTTCTTTCGTCGGATAATTTCTCAAACGGAACGGGCGTAACTTCAATATGAATATCAATTCTGTCCAATAATGGTCCTGAAATTTTACTCATATAACGTTGCATTTCGTGTGGCGAAGATGTATTTGGCATACTCGGATCATTAAAGAATCCGCTTGGACTTGGATTCATACTTGCCACTAGCATAAAAGATGAAGGATAGGTAATCGTAAACTTAGCGCGCGAAATCGTCACTTCTCGATCTTCAAGAGGCTGACGCATTACTTCTAAAACATCTCGTTTAAATTCTGGCAATTCATCTAAAAACAAAACCCCATTATGTGCCATCGAGATTTCGCCCGGTTGCGGATAACTTCCACCGCCAACAAGTGCCACATTAGAAATAGTATGATGCGGACTCCTAAAAGGCCTTTGATTCATTAATCCGACTTCTTTTAGTTTTCCTGCAACGCTATGAATTTTAGTGGTTTCTAATGCTTCGCGCAAAGTCATTGGCGGTAAAATACTCGGAACTCGTTTTGCCAACATCGTTTTTCCCGCTCCTGGCGGACCAATTAAAATTATGTTATGTCCGCCCGCTGCTGCAATTTCCATACAGCGTTTAATGCTTTCTTGTCCGCGCACATCGGAAAAATCATGTTCCGGAAAATCTAAAGTTTTGTAGAATTCTGCTCTTGTATCGATAACTGTTGGCTCTAGTGTTCCTTTTCCAGAGAAAAAATCAACGATTTCTTTTAGATTTGAAACGCCATAAACATCCAAACCCGCTACAATCGCCGCTTCTTTTACATTTTGAATCGGGAGAAAAAATCCTTTATAACCTTCTTCTTTGGCTTTTATTGCAATAGGTAAAGCGCCTCGAATGGGTTGTAGACTTCCGTCTAAAGAAAGTTCGCCCATAATAATGTACCGTTCAATTTCAGGAGCTTTGATCTGATCTGAACCGACAAGAATTCCCATTGCCAAAGTCAAATCATAAGAGGAACCTTCTTTTCGAAGATCGGCAGGCGCCATGTTGACTGTAATTTTCTTTCCAGGAAAACTGAATCCGTTATTCTTTAAAGCAGCTGCGATTCTAAAACTGCTTTCTTTTATGGCATTATCTGGAAGCCCAACCAAATGATAACCAATTCCTTTATCCATATGCACCTCAACTGTAATTGTTATGGCCTCAACTCCAAAAACGGCACTTCCGTAAACTTTTACTAACATATAATTATATTCATTAATCGTTTTTAAAACTAATGAAAAAATAATTAAATGTAAATATTTTATTACAAATTTTTAAAAATTAAAAAGGCAACTCAATCTGACTTTTAATCTCCTCCACTATCCTACTCAAATCCAAGCAATTTTGATGTGACCAAAGTTTACTTTCAATTTCATTATTCAAAATACAAATTTGGCATTCGATAATTTCATGAGAATATCCTTTTCCAAGAGTTGGCAGGGTGACAACAGCTTCTTTTTCTTCCTTTTTAAATAAAGAATAACCATCGGCAACAAACCATGGCGCATTTAGTTCTATTCTTCCTTCTGTTCCAGAAATTACGGCTTTCATATCAGATTCAGAAACTATAGAAGCATGTAAAACCGATTGCCCTGCTTCGTATTGCAAAATCATCGAAGTCTGCAAATCAATATTGTTTTTATGTTTAATTGCTTTCGCCAAAATCTCTTTCGGATATCCTAATAGTATATAAGAGAGAAATAAAGGATAAACGCCAATATCAAATAATGCTCCGCCGCCTAGGTCATTATCAAAAAGTCTTTTATTTTCTGTTTCACTTCCGTGAAAGGCAAAATCGGCTTTTATATAATTTAAGTTTCCAATTGCTCCTTTATTGATTTTCTCCAAAACATCTTGAACTGACGGAATAAATCGCGTCCAAAAAGCTTCCATAAAAAATTTATTGTATTTTCTTGAAGCTTCAACCATTCTTTCGGCATCTTTATAAGATAATGCCATTGGTTTTTCGCATAAAACATGTTTGCCGCTTTCTAAGGCTTTTATAGTCAATTCGGCGTGGGAATTATGAGGAGTTGCGATATAGACAATCTCTACTTCGGAATCTTCAAAAAGCAAATCATAAGAATTATATATTCTTAAAGCATTGTATTTTCCGCCAAATTCCTCTGCTTTAGTAAAATCTCTAGATGCAACCGCCGTCAGTTCAGCATTTTCAATCAATAACAAATCAGACGCAAACTGACTTGCAATATTTCCAAGTCCAACTATTCCCCACTTAATTTTTCTATTTTTCATCTTATATTATAATCATCAAAATTGTTAAAATGATTAAAAAAAATCCTTTACAACCAACTCTAGACGTTTTTTAAACAACAAATATCTATTATCCTACAAAAAATAGCAATCAATTACCCCAAAAATTATCAAAAATGAGAGTAAGTGAAAAAAAAATGTTGTCAAATTGTAAATTTTAAGTTTGTTTTAAGAAATTCACGCAAAATGAAAGGGGTTAAATTTTAAATTTAACAAAAATCAAACATCCAACCCTATTTTTTTAGGGGGTATTAAATGATTTTATACTTTTATAAAAAATTTAAAACTAAATAACTATGCGAAAAATTATTTTAAGTGTGATTCTTATCACGATTTTGGTACTAACCTTTATTTCAAACTTTATCATTGCAGACAACCCAATTCCTGCAGAAGCGGTAAAATTTGATACTGGAGATACTGCCTGGATGATCGTTGCAACTGCTTTTGTATTGCTAATGACACCTGGATTAGGATTTTTCTACGGAGGTATGGTAGGTAAGAAAAACGTAATTAGTACGATGCTTCAAAGTTTTATGGCAATGGTAATTGTTACTATTCTATGGACAGTTGTTGCTTTTGGATTGGCTTTTGGACCAACAATTGGAGGAATTATCGGAGATCCGTCTCAGAATTTATTCTTTGCTGGAGTTGGAACTAACACAGCATGGAGCCTTGCACCAACAATTCCATTTATATTATTCGCATTATTTCAGGCAAAATTCGCCATCATTACTCCTGCATTAATTACAGGTGCTTTTGCAGAGCGTATTCGTTTCTGGGCCTATTTATTGTTCATGGTTTTATTCATCATTTTAATATACGCTCCTCTTGCTCATATGACTTGGCACCCTGATGGATATTTCTTCAAAATGGGAGTTCTGGACTTCGCCGGAGGAACAGTAGTGCATATGAGCGCTGGATGGGCTGCTTTGGCTGGAGCAATCTTCTTAGGAAAAAGAAAAGTTCAAAAAGTAAATCCTGCTAGAATTACGTATGTATTATTAGGAACAGGTTTACTTTGGTTCGGATGGTTTGGTTTCAACGCTGGATCTGCTTTAGGAGCAAATGGTCTTGCTGCTCAAGCTTTAGGAACAACTACTGTTGCTGCTGCAGCTGCTGCAATGGCTTGGGTTTTCCTTGACAAAATTTTAGGACACAAATTATCTGCTCTTGGAGCTTGTATTGGAGCTGTTGTAGGTCTTGTTGCTATTACACCTGCTGCTGGTTTCGTAAGTATTCCTCACGCAATCTTCATCGGTTTATTCTCTGCAATTGTAAGTAACATTGTAGTAAGCAAATTCCCTAAAGGAAAAATCGACGATGCTCTAGATGTATTTGCTTGTCACGGTGTTGGCGGTATGGTAGGTATGCTTTTAACTGGAGTTTTCGCTTCAAAAGCAATCAACCCTGCAGTTGGAGATAATCAAGGTTTAATCTTCGGAACTCCAACATTATTCATCAACCAATTAACTGCTTTGGTTATCGTTTCAATCTTTGCTTTCGTAGCTTCTTACGCTTTATTCTTCATCGTTAATAAAATTACTCCTCTAAGAGTTACTGAAGAAAAAGAAGAACTAGGATTAGACATCTCTCAACACGGAGAATTCTTATAAGAATAAATTCCCTTTCTCACATTACTTGATAAATAAAAAAGCACTCTAAATTTGACTTAGAGTGCTTTTTGTTTGAATTAAATTCCCCTTTTATTTATTATAGATTTTTGATTGTAGATTGTAGATTGTAGATTGTAGATTGTAGATTTTAGATTGTAGATTGTAGATTGTAGATTGTAGATTGTAGATTGCAGATTTTAGATTTTAGATTGCAGATTTAATTCTCTTTCATCTTTCATCTTGCATCTTGCATCTTTCATCTTTCATCTTTTCTCTATTTTCTTGCTTCTTGCTTCTTGCTTCTTTTCCCTATCCTCTATTTTCTTTCTTCTTGCTTCTTTTCTCTATTCTCTCTTTACTTAAAATTAGCAATTCCTTCTTTCAGCCATTCTAAATATTCATCAGCGCTTACGTAGCTTATAGTTGGTTTAGATGTATTCATGTTTTTTCCTTCCAAATCTGTAATCACATACAAAGGCTGTGTATTGGTTTTATATTTTGAGATCATAAAGTCTGTCCATTTATCACCTACAGTAATGATTTTATCTCCTGCTGCAGTTGTAAATTGCTCTTCTTTTGGCAGCTCGCGTTTATCATCTACATAAAGCGAAATTAAAACCACATCATTTTTTAGAATTGGCAAAATCGTTGGCTCAGACCAAACGTTGTTTTCCATTTTTCTACAATTCACGCAAGCATAACCTGTAAAATCTAACATAATTGGTTTATTGATTTCTTTCGCATAAGCCAAACCATCTTCATAATCGTGGAAAACCATAATTCCGTGCGGCCCTAATTCAGCTCCTGCTGGAAGTCCTTTTATAGATTCTGCAGAAACAGCTCCATTTCCAGATCCTCCAACTCCAAACGGACTTTCGCTATATTGCGGCGGTGGCGGGAATGCGCTGATTAATTTTAAAGGAGCTCCCCAAAGTCCAGGAATTAAGTACATTGTAAACACAAAAGTCAATAATCCTAAATACAATCTTCCTACTGAAATATGATGCGTTGGACTATCGTGAGGCAATGTAATTTTTCCGAATAAATATAAAGTCAAAGCTCCGAAAATAGCAATCCAGATCGCGATGAAAACTTCTCTTTCTAAGAAATGCAATTGTAAAACCAAATCAGCATTTGATAAGAATTTAAATGCTAATGCCAATTCTAAAAATCCTAAAACAACTTTTACCGTATTTAACCAGCCACCAGATTTTGGCAACGAATTTAACCAACCCGGGAACATCGCAAATAACATAAACGGAAGTGCTAATGCCAATGAGAATCCTAACATTCCAACAATTGGTGCGATTCCTCCATTTGAAGCTGCTTCAACCAATAAAGTTCCAACAATTGGCCCTGTACAAGAGAATGACACAATTGCCAAAGCCAAAGCCATGAATAATATTCCGATTAAACCGCCTTTATCAGCTTGTTGATCGGCTTTATTTGCCCATGAATTCGGAAGCATAATTTCGAAAGCTCCCAAAAATGAAGTAGCAAAAATGATTAAGATCACGAAGAAAATCAAGTTAAACCAAACATCTGTAGATAAAGCGTTTAATGCATCTGCACCAAATATTTTAGTTACAATAAGACCTAAAATTACATAAATAGCAATAATAGAAAATCCGTAGATAATAGCATTTCTAATTCCTTTTGCACGGCTTTTACTTTGTTTCGTAAAGAAACTCACTGTCATCGGAATCATTGGGAAAACGCAAGGTGTTAACAACGCTGCGAATCCAGATAAAAAGGCAATAAAAAAGATGGACCACAAACTTCTTGCAGGTGCTGGCTTAGGAGTTTCTTCTTTAGCTGTTTCTGATGTTTTCTCCACTTTTGACTGAACCGCTTCTTCTTTTTTAACGGTATCAACCGCTAGTCCTACTACTTTTGTTTCATCGGCTTTAGCCTCTGTTACAACAGGAACTTCATCCATCTTAAAGGTTGAAGGAACTGCAATAGAGAATTTATTATTCGAATTGATGCAAACTTCTTTACAAACCTGAAAATCAAAATCGACATCAACCGTTTTTAAGTTTGGGTTTATGATTTTAATTTCTTGCTCAATATGCGCTTTTCCTTCAAAGAAAGTTTCATCTACACCAAAAACATCGTTGAAAGCCGTTCTGGTTTTACCTTCTTTAGCTTTTCCAACTAGTTCGTAGTTTCCTTTCTGATTTTTAAAAGTTATTTCTAAAGCTAAAGGCCCGCCGTCTGGAGTAAACTGGGAATACATATGCCAGTCCTTTTCGATTACAGCATCAAAAATTAAAACAGCGTTGTTTCCTTTTTTCTCAATTTTAGAAGTCCATTTTACTGGCTCTAATATTTGCGCATTACCTTTTGCAAAAGCAAAGAAAAACACGAAAAGTAAAATGGTTTTAGTCCAAACATTTTTTGACAAACTTGTCTGAAGATTTCGAGTAAAGTTCATTATTGTAATTCTATTTTTAGTATTTGATTTGTGGTTTTCTCTATTTTAAAACGTTCGTCCTGTCGTATTCCGACAACCCAGACTATTTCATTTTCAGAACATAAAATCCAAGTTTTTTCTTTTTCGATCAATGATAATTTTTCGTCTTTAAAAAGTTTGCTCACTTTTTTAGATTTTCCTCTCATTCCAAAAGGCTGAAAAACATCTCCTTCTTTCCATTTACGCAAAACCAATGGAAAGCGGATTTTATCGGAATCAACAAATATAACCTTATTTGAACCGAATGTTGTGTGACCTACGTTACAAAGACTCATTTTTAAGGGAAAATTAACTTCTGTATCGTTTTCACTAATTTCGTATTTTTCGTTTTCTGGCATTCCTGAAAACGGACTTAAAATAAGCGTTTCTCTATTTTTCAACAATCTAAACTCTTCTGAAAGAACTTGTTTACCCGATTGCCCTTCGACCAAATCGTAAATATCATTCCATGCCGAAAAACCAAATTCATTCAGCCATTGGTACAAATACGATTTATAATTAGGAAGTTTTTTTAATTTATTTAAATCGAAATGAATATCATCACCTGCTTCTTTTGCCACCTGCTGATATACCATGATCGATGCATCTTCGACCATTTCTTTTGATTCTTGAAGAAATGACTGCGTTTTCTGAAAAGCATCCAGAAAATTAGGATTAATTTCTTTTAAAACTGGAACTAAATTATGACGGATTTTATTTCGCAAATATTTAGTCGAAGCATTACTGCTGTCTTCACGCCATTCGATTTTATTCTCCTCCGCATATTTCGAAATTTCATCTCTAGAAAAAGGCAGAAGCGGACGAATAATTTTATCGTTTTGTTCTGGAATTCCAGTCAAGCCTTCTAATCCTGTTCCGCGCGTTAGATTGATAATGAAAGTTTCTAAATTATCGTCGGCATGATGTGCGGTTAGAATATAATCAAAGTTTTCCTCTTCCAAAAGTTCGTAAAACCAACTGTAACGAAGTTCTCTTGCCGCTACTTGAGTCGAAAGTTTATAATCTTTAGCGAAAGCTTCGGTATCAAAATGAGTGGTGAAAATCGGGATATTATTCTGATCGCAATAGTTTTGAATAAATTCTTGATCCCCAAAACTTTCTAATCCGCGGAGTTGAAAATTGCAATGCAAAACTGCAATTTTGTAAGGCAGTTTATTTAATAAATGCAGCAAAACCATACTGTCTAATCCACCGCTTACAGCCAGAAAAAGCTTTTTTTCTGCTAAAAAAGGAAATCTTGAAACGATATGATTTTGAAATTTTGAAAACATTTGATAAATGTAAAAAATTAAACGCTATATATTTTTAAATGAAATGTTAAGCGTGAGAAATATTTTTTTGCCCCGAATTATTTTTTTATGCTGATGGCGAATATTTTCTTTGCCACGAATTACACAAATTTCCACGAATTATTTCTCTAACTAAATAGCCACAGATTAAAGGATTAAAATGATTAAAATCTGTGAGAATCATTTTAACCTGTGGCTAAAAATATGCGTTATGATTATAAAAAATAATTCGTGGCTCGAGCGATATCGAACAGTCGAAGCAAATTCGTGGCGAAAAAAATTACCGCAAAACTTCGTGCATTGCTTTTGCTTTTAGCAGGCATTCTTCGTATTCTTTCTCTGGAATGGATTGCGACGTAATAGCGCTTCCTACTGAAAAAGAAACGTATTTATTTTCTTGATTGTATAAAATACTTCTAATTACGACATTAAAATCAAAATCGCCTTCGGGTGTAAAATAACCAACTGCCCCACTGTATAATCCTCTTTTGGTTTCTTCTAGATTTTCCACAATTTCCATTACTGAAATTTTTGGAGCTCCCGTCATACTTCCCATCGGGAATGTTGTTTTTAAAACATCAACTGCAGAATATTGCGAATCTAATTTTGAGGTTATCGTAGAAATCATTTGGTGCACTTGCAAAAACGAATAAATTCCGCAAAGCTCTTCTACTACAACCGAACCTTTTTGTGCGGTATGCGACAAATCATTTCGAACCAAATCGGTTATCATGATATTTTCTGCGCGCTCTTTTGCATCAGAAGCTAAAATATTTTTTGAGTTTTCGTCTTCAATTGCATCAGAAAAACGCTTAGAAGTTCCTTTAATGGGTTGCGAAATAATCTTATCTCCTTCTTTTTTCAAATAGCGTTCTGGCGAAGCTGAAAGCAAATAGTGTTTATAGTTTTTAAAGAAAACAGAAAAAGGCGGTTGAGAAATCTCATTCAGCTTCTGGAACTTTTCTAACGGATTGATAACGGCATTTTCAGCATAAAATTCCATACAGAAATTCCCCTCGTACATATCTCCAATATGAATATGCTCCAGCATTTTATTTACTTTTTGAACATATAAATCTTTAGAAATGCGTTGTTTAATATCTAAAGGTTCCATACTTTGGACTTTGGACTTTGAACTTTGGACTATTTCTTCAAAATCCTCTTCAACTTCATCGTCACAAAGCATTAAATATTGGATTTCTAGTTCGTTGTCTTTTAAAATAAAAATCTTTTTAGGCTGAAAGAAGAACAAATCAGGAAAACCTAATCCGTCAAAATTGTTGGATTCAAGTTTTTCGGTATCATTCTTTAAATCATAAGAAAGGTATCCAAAAAGCCAGTCTTTTGTATTCTGCTGATACTGTTTTAAATCTTCAAAAGCATTGTAATAATCTGTTTGTAAAGAAGTAAAAGCATCTACTGCCAATATACAGTCAAAATTGGAATACTGCTGCGGATAAGAATTGCTGTCTAAAAAAACAACTTCTCGAAATTGCTGCGCCCAACTTAAAAGCTGCTCCTTAAACAGTTTCGGATTGGCAATATTTTTATGAATGGAAACTCTCAAAAATGGTAATTTTAAAGGTCAAAATTACGACAAAATTCTGTCATTAGCGGAAAGCGAAAAAAATAATCAAACTATTTGAATTACATTGCAAAACTGTTAAAAAGACATTCTTTTTATAAGAAAAAATTCGTTATATTTGATATACAATTAGATTAATCCCAAAACAGCATTAATTTGATTATGTTATCCTCAAAAAAGAACCTCAAAAAAATTAATTTGCGATTCTCATATGAGCTTTTAGATTGCATCTTTTCCAATAACTTAATTCTATTTTTTAACCTTAAAAAATCCTAAGTATTATGAAAATTGCCACTATTATTGTCCGCGTTTTAATTGGCCTTTTGCTGCTTTTTGCCTCAATCAGTTATTTTTTCCACCTTATGCCAGAGCCTGAAACTACAGGAAATTTCAAAGCATTTAATGTAGGCTTAATGGCTTCGACGTATTTAATGCCAATGGCAAAATCTATCGAATTACTGTGTGGAATCGCATTTGTAACTGGGCGTTACGTAACTTTAGCAAACATCTTGATCTTACCGATTACGGTAAATATTTTGTTTATCAATTATTTTTTGACTCCCGATGGTCTGCCTATTGCAGCGCTTCTTTTTCTAGGAAATTTATTTTTGATTTACAGATACTGGGATAATTACAAAAGTGTTTTTACCGCATAAATCATTTTTAAAAGAAAACAAAAAAGGCCCGTCAGTTCCGAAGTCTCGGAATTCTGACGGGCTTTTTAATTTAATTTGTTTTGTCATGTTTCACCCAAACCAAATCGGTTACATTATATCCAATTTCTTGGGCTTTGATAAGAAAATCTGCTTTGATGCTTTCTGGAATTGTTTTTTCTCTAGAAAGTATCCACATGTATTTTAAACTTTCTCCGGCCACGAGTGCGTATTTATAATCTGAATCGATTGCTACGACATTGTAACCAGAATAAAAAGGACCAAAAAATGAGACTTTCAGCATACCAATATTGTCTTTTTTGACAAATCTAGCTTTCCCGACACTTTGTTCCCATTTGTCTTTTTTGACATTATAGCCCTTATTATCGACTTTTATAGTTTTATCTTCGTTTAAAGAATACTCGGCAGTTACATTGTCCAAATCTCTTTCCCATTTGTAATCTAATCTGGCAATTTCATACCATTTTCCGAGATATCTTTTGCTGTCAAAGTTGGTAACAGCTTGCGCGTTTTTAGGAATTCCACCACCACAAGAGTACAATGTGATTGCAATCCCCGCCCCAATTAAAACCGGAACAATATATTTAGTTTTCATAATACTATCTTTTTAATTATCATAAAGATACCACCAGAAATCTACATCTAATTTACAAAATTATTTTTGATTATTATATTATATGAAGCTTAATAATACCACAAAAAAAACCGTCCCGTCAAAACTGACGGGACGGTTTTATAATATTTTTAAACGTAAATTATACGTGTAAAGCTCTATTTTCTGTAGCTGCCAATGCTGCTTCTTTTACCGCTTCCGCGAAAGTTGGATGCGCATGGCTCATTCTAGAAATATCTTCAGCAGAAGCTTTAAATTCCATTGCAGTAACTGCTTCAGCAATTAAATCTGCTGTACGAGCACCGATCATGTGAACACCTAAAACCTCATCAGTTTTTTCATCAGCAAGGATTTTTACGAATCCGTCTAAGTCAGCACTTGCTCTTGCACGTCCTAACGCTTTGAATGGGAAACTTCCTGATTTGTATTTTACTCCAGCTGCTTTCAATTGCTCTTCAGTTTGTCCAACTGCAGCAACTTCTGGCCAAGTGTACACTACTCCTGGAATTAAGTTATAATCGATATGCGGTTTTTGACCTGCTAAGATTTCAGCAACCATAACTCCTTCTTCTTCCGCTTTGTGCGCTAACATTGCTCCACGAACAACGTCACCAATTGCGTAGATATTTGGAACACTTGTTTGTAAATGATCATTTACTTCAACTTGTCCTCTATCTGAAATTTTAACTCCAGCTTTGTCAGCGTTTAATCCGTCTGTGTAAGGACGACGACCAACAGAAACTAATGAATAATCTCCTTCAAGAGTGATTGTTTCTCCTTTTGCGTTTTCAGCTTGAACTGTAACAGCATCACCGTTTCTTTCAACTGATTTTACTTTGTGAGAAACGTAGAATTTCATTCCTTGTTTTTTCAACACTTTAGTCAATTCTTTAGAAAGTGCTCCGTCCATTCCTGGAATGATTCTGTCCATGAATTCAACTACAGAAACCTGAGCTCCTAAACGCAAGTAAACTTGTCCAAGCTCGATTCCGATAACTCCACCACCAATGATAACTAAGTGTTTTGGAACTTCTTTTAAAGCTAAAGCTTCAGTCGAAGTAATGATTCTTTCTTTATCAATTTTGATGAATGGTAAAGAAGATGGTTTTGATCCTGTAGCAATTACAGTATATTTTGCTTCGATAGTTTCTGAAGTTCCGTCAGCTTTTGCAACAGCGATGTGAGTTGCGTCTACGAAAGAACCTAAACCATTAAAAACAGTAATTTTATTTTTATCCATCAAGTAGTTGATTCCACCTACGGTTTGATCTACAACAGCTTGCTTGCGCGCGATCATTTTCTCTAAATTCACTTTCACATCACCAGAAACTTCGATTCCGTGATCTGCAAAATGAGCAATTTCTGAATAGTGGTGAGAAGATGATAATAATGCTTTTGAAGGAATACAACCTACGTTAAGGCAAGTTCCGCCCAATGAATTATATTTTTCTACAATAGCAGTTTTGAAACCTAATTGTGCGCAACGAATTGCTGATACATATCCGCCAGGACCTGAACCTATAATGACTACGTCAAATGAACTCATAGTTTATCTATTTTATTTTAAGCGTCACAAATTTAAGGAATAAAGTTTTGTTTAAAGTTTAAATTTCAATGTTTTTTGTGTGAAATTTTGGGTGGAGGGTTTAACCGCAAAGGGCGCTAAGATTTACGCAAAGTTCGCTAAGTTTTGTTTTTATTGTGCTGGAAATTCGCTCGCAAAGGCACAGAGTCGCAAAGTGTTTTTAATTGCCTCCAGCTTTAGCTGGAGGTTTCAAATTGAAAACATATTAGGCTTTAGCCAAACTTTGATGATTTTGGCTAAAGCCTTTTTGACATGAATTATATTGACATCCAGCTAAAGCTGGACGCAATTAATCATAAAAGATGTAAAAAAAAACTTTGCGACTCTGCGCCTTTGCGAGATTAAAAAAAACTTAGCATCTCAGAACCTTAGAATCTTAGCAACTTTCAAAAAGAAATCACCGTCGAATTTTTCACCTCACTTATCATAAACATACTTTGTGTGCTTCCAATATGCTGCAAGGAAGTCAGTTTAGTAACTAAGAATTCGCGATACGCTTCCATGTCCTTTACCAGAACTTTCAGAATATAATCGTAATCACCGCTTACATGATGGCATTCTAAAACTTCGTTAAGTTTGATGACTTCACTTTCGAATTTGGTTAGGAATTCTTTGGTATGCTGAATGAGTTTTAAATGACAAAAGACCACAAATCCTTTTTCGATTTTAGATTTATCAACTAAAGCTGCGTAGTTTTTTATAATGCCTTCGCGCTCCAGCTTTTTGATTCGTTCGTAAACTGCTGTTACGGAAAGATTCAGTTTTAAAGACAATTCTTTATTAGTCTTTTTGCTGTCGGTTTGGAGTAAAACAAGGAGTTTTTTATCTATTTCGTCTAAAGTCATATGGTTGATGGTTTGTGGTTGATAGTTGATGGTTTATTGGAGATGAAAAAAAATCTATCAAATTCCTTTTCGTAACTCAAATTTAGAATAAAAATCATCATAAATACACATCATTAGTTTTAAAACCTAAATATTGCATACATTATTGATTATTTATCTAAATCCATTTTTCTTTGACTCGATTTTCTAGCTCGACAACTTGAAACCTGAAACTTGAAATAAACATAAAACTAACTATAAATGAAAGACTTTAATCCAGCAGATAAAATTCAGGATTTGCAATACTTTGGGGAATTTGGCGGCGTGAATCCATCGATTTCTGATTCTTCGACTTATACTTTTTTATCGGCAAAAACGATGTTCGATACTTTTGAAGGCAATATGGAAGGCTGTTATTTGTATTCGCGCCATTCTTCACCAAGTAATTTGTATTTGGATCAGGCTTTGGCGGCGATGGAAGGAACAGAAACAGCTAATGTTTCAGCTTCGGGAATGGGTGCCATTACGCCTACTCTTTTGCAATTGTGCGGTGCGGGCGATCATATTGTTTCGAGCCGAACGATTTATGGGGGGACTTATGCTTTTTTAAAGAATTTCACACCTCGTTTTGGAATTGAAACCACTTTTGTTGACATCACTAAATTAGACGTTGTCGAAGCTGCCATTACTCCTAAAACTAAAGTTTTGTATTGCGAAACAGTAAGTAATCCGTTATTGGAAGTGGCTGATATTCGCAGTTTGGCTGCGATCGCTAAAAAACATAATTTGAAGTTGGTTGTAGACAATACGTTTTCACCATTATCGGTATCTCCTGCAAAATTAGGCGCTGATATTGTCATTCACAGCTTGACGAAATACATTAACGGAAGCAGTGATACGGTTGGTGGCGTGACTTGCGCTTCGAAGGAATTTATTAACTCATTGAAAAACGTTAACTCTGGTGCGAGCATGCTTTTAGGACCTACAATGGATAGTTTGCGCTCTGCAAGTGTGATGAAAAATTTGAGAACGCTTCATATTCGAATTAAACAGCACAGCCACAACGCACATTTTTTGGCTGATCAATTTGAAAAAGATGGTTTAAAAACGGTTTATCCAGGATTAAAAAGTCATCCAAGTCATGAATTATATAAAACAATGATTAATCCAGAATATGGTTTTGGAGGAATGTTGACGATCGATGTTGGTTCTTTGGAAAAAGCCAATGAATTAATGGAATTGATGCAGGAACGAAATCTAGGTTATCTGGCAGTAAGTTTAGGTTTTTACAAAACGTTATTCAGCGCACCAGGAACTTCGACTTCAAGCGAAATTCCGTTAGAAGAACAAAAAGAAATGGGATTGACTGATGGTTTGATTCGTTTTTCTATTGGTTTAGATAACGATATTCAACGCACATACGAAATGATGAAAGCTTGCATGGTTGAGCTTGGAGTTTTACAAATAGACTCTAAGGTTCTGAGTTACTAAGATTCTAAGTTTTTTTCTTACTCTCAAAGATTAGGCTAATAATCTGCTCAATCTGCAAGAGCAAAATTGCTCACAATAATTTGGAACATTACTCTATAAATAAATTTGCACCATTTTTTATTAGTTTGTTTAATCCGCTGGAGAAATTCTCTAAGCGGATTTTTTTTCTTCGAAATACCAATAAAAAAATCCGTTCTGAATACTTCAGAACGGATTTCATAATTTATTTAGCCTCAAAATGTCTAAACGACTGCCAGTATTTGTCTTTGTAAATATCGTAGCTTATTTCAAAAACACCACCGTATTTTTTGATTAATTCGTCAGCAATTTTAGAGGGTTTTCTGAAGTCTTTGCAAGTGAAAAAGATTTCTCTTTTATTGTTTGCGGTTTCTCTTCCTACGTTTAAGTAACCTTCTGAATCTGGTAAACTATAAATGATTTCTTCTTCAATTTCGTCTAATAATTTATACGTTTTTTCATCAGGCAATCCACCATTATCACAGTCGTCAAACGGAATTGCAACTATAAAAACCCACGGATGTGATGCTTTTTTATCCCATTCTAAAATGGTGGTATTAATTAAAGCCAAAACAATTGAACCATCCTGTTTTTTGCCCTCAAAATTGGCATAACCATCGTTTTCTGTATTATGTCTTGTACCTTCATATTTTTCAACAAATTCTTTCTCTCTCCAAACTAAATAATCTTTTAATTTTTCGATTGGAATTAACTCTTCAGAAACGTATTCTGGCCCTGTAACAACCAAATTGTCAATTAAGGTAACAGAGTGAAGTTCGCCCAAATAATTGTCTAGAAAAATATATACTCCATTGGTCACATTTGATTTTTTCTCTTCAATAAAATGATCGTAAACAATTACCAAATCTATTTCGTCTGGATAGCCTTCATGAACGCGAGGATAAAACTTTAAATTTTCTTTACTGAATTCAAAATCTTGGTAGTTTATACTAACATTATTGACATCCGAAGCTGGTTTTAGAGCCGTAAATTTCCATCTGTTAATTTCTGGAGCAGCATTAACCAATTCTTCAATAACATAAATATTTCTAACTGCTCCATCGGGCGTTACAACCAATTCTGCAGTTTGATCATCGAACATTCCGGTAAGGAAATAAATCCCTTCGTGAATTTCATCCAACTTTGGCGCCAGTTTATCAAAAAAGCCTTTATGTATATTTTCTCCATTTTGAACGGTTTTAAAAAACGCTTTTTCATTTGCTAAAAACCAATTCCAAAAATCATTATAAGATGTTATTGGAGCTTCTGTTTTGCCCAATATTTTATCAAGAAAACTCATGTAGTAAAAAAATAAATTTAAAATTTTGCGAGAAACAAACTTAAGAAAAAGCTCTTTTAAAACTTAAGAATATTTGTATAAAAATCAAAACATTTTAAAACACTCTCAGTTCGAATGGGTTAAACTTTAAAAATTTATTTCACGCAGATTTAAAGAGATCAAAGCAGATTCAAACCGATTTTTTGATATAAAAATTCAAACTAAATCTGCTACAATCATTTAAAATCTTCGTGAAACAAAAAAAAGCCGTTTTAAGAATTCTTAAAACGGCTTTTTACATTTATCATTTTACTTTTAACTTATAACTTCAGTATTAAGCTTACTATTTTTTCGGCTGTAGCCAAAATAAATCAACAACCCGATTATCAACCAAACTGTGAAATAAATCCAGTTCCAAACGCTTAATTCGGCCATCATATAAAGACAACAAATTAATCCTAAAAGCGGAATCAAAGAAAGATTTTTTCTAAAAGCCCACACCGCCAATCCTACTAAAACAAATAAGAAAATCCACATTGGTATTTTATGTTTGAACAATTGGAAACCTGATTCGTATTTCAAAGAATCATCGATTGGAAGCCCTTTTACAACCTCAGCATATTTAATCTCATCATCTTGGTATTGGCTCAATAAATGCTCTAAATCTGATGTTTCAGCTGTTTTATTGTTCGCTTCAATACTTTCTAAATAATTAAAAACTTGTGATGATTCTTCTTTATTTAGCGATGTTACAATTGTTGTGGCATCGTTGATTTGAGCTTCATTATTTACAAATGCCATTGTTGCTTTAGTATTGATCGCAAAAGCATAATACAAGCCAGCAATAATTAAAACTGGTAAAATGTATTTTGAATTGATATAAGGGGTTTTGAATTTTCCTCTCGGAATTTCCGGTTTATTCTGCAACACTAAAACCCCTGCGCAAACTAATACAAAGGCAAATAAAGTTCCGATACTGCATAAATCGGTTACCATTGTCAAGTTTAAGAATAATGCAGGAACTGCTACTACAAATCCTGTAACAATAGTTGCGAAAGAAGGTGTTTTGAATTTTGGGTGAACCGTTGAGAATTTCTTTGGCAATAATCCGTCACGGCTCATACTCATCCAAATACGAGGCTGTCCCATTTGGAAAACCAATAAAACGCTCGCCATTGCTACTACTGCACTTACTGCAATAATTCCAGACATCCATTTTAAGTCTAATTTATCGAAAACAAATGCCAAAGGATCTCCAACATTTAATTCGTGATATTTCACCATTCCCGTTAAAACCAATGCAATGGCAATATATAAAATAGTACAAATGATAATCGCCCACATCATTCCACGTGGCAAATCACGCTGTGGATTTTTACATTCTTCTGCTGTTGTAGAAATAGCATCAAAACCAATATAAGCAAAGAAAACTGCCGATACTCCTTTTAAAACGCCACTAACTCCATTTGGAGCAAACGGGTCCCAGTTTGCGGTATCTACATAAAATATTCCAACCGCAATTACTAAAAGAACAACGCAAAGTTTTACAACAACCATAAGGTTACTTGCGTTACGAGATTCTTTCATTCCTCTGTAAACCAAAGCGGTAATTAAAATAATAATAAATAAAGCTGGAATATCAGTAACAAAATGAAACGATCCTATCGTTGGCGCTGTTGTCCAAGCGGTGTGAGCTTGCTGTAAAGCTGTACTTAAATTTTCGAAAGATTTTCCGCCTCTCATTAAAGCTTCGGCATCTTTAAAACCGTTTGATGCTGTTAGGTAATCCATTTGAATCCACTGTGGTAAATGAATGCCGCCACTCTGGAGAAGTCCCGTAAAGTAATCACTCCACGATATGGCTACGGTTATGTTTCCAACTGCATATTCCATGATTAAAGCCCACCCGATAATCCAGGCGATAATTTCTCCAAAAGCTACATACGAATACGTGTAAGCACTTCCTGAAACGGGAACCATCGATGCAAATTCGGCGTAAGCAAAAGCTGCAAAACTACAGGCAAGAGCAGTAAAAAGGAACAAAAATATTACGGCTGGTCCTCCGTCTGCACTCGCTTTCCCGATGGTACTAAAAATTCCAGCACCGACAATTGCTGCAATTCCGAAAGCAGTTAAATCTTTGGTTGTAAGATGCTTTCCTAATGCCGCATGCCCATCTGCTTCGTTCTTTGCAACCTGTTTCAGAATATCCTGCACTGTCTTTTTTCGGAATAAACTTGAAAATGCCATATATGTTTTTACTAGTATTAATTAATTTAATTCAGTCCTTGTGGTTTTATTTTGCAAATAATGCAAAAAATATCTTGAAATCAAATATATAAAACCATTTTGTTTTTCTGGTGTTTTTTTCTTGCCACGAATTCACGAATTATTTTTCAAATCTTTGTTCATAAATTTTCTCTCGCAGATTTCATAGATTGAACAGATTTGATTTTAAAATCTGCATAAATATTTTCATCACAACAAAAATCCGCATTATCTGCCATATCTGCGGGAGAAATAAATCTTTGCTCTCAATAGCTATCGGGATTGCGGTTAAATCAATTACAAATGTAACATTTCTCGAAATGAGCATACTGATAAGTAGTATTTAATTTTAAAGAATCATTTTATGGAAAAAATCACGAGACGTTCTTTTGTAAATAAATTTGGAATGGGCGTTGGCGCTTCGGTTGTCATGACTTCACTTCCTTCTTTTATAACCGAAACAGAAAAGGTTCATAAACCCTACACTGGGAAAAAATTAAATATCGCATTATGCGGATTAGGGAACTACGCTTCATTATTAGCTGAAGGTCTTCAGGTTTCTGAATATTGCCAACTTACCGGAATCGTGACAGGAACACCTTCTAAGGCCGAAATATGGAAAAAGAAATACAATATTCCAGAGCAAAATATATACAATTACGAAAATTTTGATGCAATCGTAAATAACAAAGACATTGATTTGATTTATGTTGTAACTCCAAACTCGCTTCATAAGGAATTTACAGTTCGCGCAGCAAAAGCAGGAAAACATGTTATTGTCGAAAAACCAATGGCCATTACTGTCGAAGATTGTGAAGAAATGATAAAAGCCTGCAACGACAATAACGTACAATTAGCAATGGGTTATCGTCTGCATTATGAACCGAATCATTTAGAAATAAAACGATTGGGACAGGAAAAAGTTCTGGGACAGGTTCGCTACATCGAAGCTGGTCTTGGTTATAGCACTTACGATATTCACGACGTTAATAAACCTGTGGATTTAAATGCCCGAAACGAATGGAGGCTTACTAAAAAGTTTGCAGGCGGTGGTACATTAATTAATCTAGGTGTTTATTGCATTCAAGTTTCCCGTTATGTTTTAGGCGAAGAACCAATTGCGGTTACAGCACAATTTGGAACCATCAACAACAAAAATAGATTTACGCAAGTAGAAGAAAATATCACATGGCAAATGGAATTTCCGAGTGGCGCTGTTGCCAATTGCAGCAGTTCGTATGGTTTTGGAATCGATAGATTTCACGCTGCAGCGGATGAAGGTTTCTTCGAAATGAGTCCAGCAGTGAGCTACGGACCTTTCGTCGGTAAAAGATCGGATGGAAAACCTTTTAATTTCCCTGTTACAAACCAACAGCAAACTCAAATGGATGAGATTTGCAAAGTGATTTTAGCCAACCAGAAACTTCCAAATCACATTACAGGTGAAGAAGGCATTAAAGATGTTAGAATTATCAATGCTATTTATAAAGCCGCTGAAACAGGAAAAAAAGTTAGTTTGAAATAGTTTTTTTCTGCCACGATTTTTTTTCGCCACAACCCGATCGATAGCGAGCAGGCGAAGCAATTCACGAATTATTTTTATTTATCCGTGGCTATATTTTTTTCTCGCAGATTTAGCAGATAATGCCGATTTTGATTACGCTCAAAAGATTTATGCAGATCTTTTTAAAATTAAATCTGCAGAATCTGCTCAAATCAGCAGAATCTGCGTGAAATAAAATCTTTATAATCTTTAATCTTTGCCTATAAATTTTCTCACGCAGATTTAGCAGATAATGCAGATTTTGTTTACGCTCAAAAGATTTATGCAGATCTTTTTAAAATTAAATCTGCTAAATCAGCTCTAATCAGCAGTCCCGATAGCTATCGGGAGCGTGAAATAAAAATTAATCTGCTCAATCTGCAAGAGAAAAAGGTCTTTTCAGCTCTTTCTTAATTACTATTCAGAAATGAAAGTCATTTTTTTCGCCATCTTTTTTTGCCATCCGTAAGGCAAAATCGAATGGTTATTTTCGACCATCAAAGACATTTGCTCTACAATTTTGTCTTGTATTTTCTTTGGCAACATATAAAAATCGGCATCTACAGTAAAGTTTCTTTCATTATCAAGAATTCCGTTCTGAATTCGAATTCCTACTTTTTTTCCTTTATAGTACAATAGAATTTTGATTCTTCCATCATCATATAAATTAGGTCCGCTAGTGCCATAAATTACAATTGGATCAATAATTCCGTCAGCATCAAAGTCTTCGACATAAATATATTTAGACCAAAACCATATACTATCTTCGTGTTTATCCTTAAAATCATTTGTTTCGAAAGTTTTGATCCAACGGTCGTTTTCAATTTTAAAATTAAATGCCTTCACCGCATTGTTAAAATTATTGCCGTCAACTGTTTCCTTGTATTTATCTTCTGTCAAAACCAAATAATAGCTTCCCGTTTTGTCTTTGTAATCGTAAACCTTCCAAATAACAAAATTGATTCCGAGTTCTTTCCTTTTCTCTTTTGTAAAAATTTGATTAATCTTTTCTTCAGATAAAGTTTTATACTTGCTATTCTTCTCATTGCGTAAATATTCTGACATTTCGCTAATTCTTCTGCTAAGTATAGTAATATTTTTAGCTTCAATATCAGAAAAAACAATGCTGCTATTATCGCTTACTGGTTTGTACCAATCATACTTTTTAAAAACATCTGCATATTCTGGACTAGAAAACACATATCCTTTTCTAGCATAAATCTCATTTTTTAATAATTTTAAAGAAAAAACATCTTCATTTTTCAGTTTGCTTTCGTCAATAATTTCAGAAGAACATTTGGAACAATCTAATTTACCTTGTGCATTAACTGAAAAAACAACAAATAGCATTACATAGAAATAAAACTTCATTTTTTTTATTTGATTAAATGATTTGAAATATGCTCTAATGAAAATTACAATAAACAATTTCTCAAAATAGTCACCGGATGCTGCGCCTCACGACTCGTTCCGTCATAAATTTGATGACGACAGCTCGTTCCTGCAGCGGCTATTTTTACGTTTTCGGCTGTAGCACGCACTTTTGGAAATAAAGTATCCTCGCCCATTTGCATACTCACTTGATAATGTTCTTTTTCATAACCAAAAGAACCCGCCATTCCGCAGCAGCCCGAATTGTAAATCGTAACCGTATTATTTTTAGGCAAATTCAGCATCGCAAAAGTCGCTTCAACTGAACTTAACGATTTCTGATGACAATGTCCATGAATTTTAATTTCTTTACTTTCTAGAGAAAAAGAATCGGCTGTGATTTTACCGTCTATAATTTCTTTTTTAAAGAATTCTTCAATTGTAAAAGCATTTCTAGAAAGTTTTTCCGCAGCTTCTTTATCATCTGCTAGACGGAGATATTCATCTCTAAAAGTCAAAATCGCCGAAGGTTCAATTCCGATTAAAGGTGCATTTCCTAAAACCAAGTCTTTAAAAACATTCACATTGTGATTGGCAATCTTTTTGGCTTCTTCCAAAAATCCTTTTGAAAGATAGGTTCTGCCGCTTTCTTCATGATCGACAACCAAAACCTGATAGCCTAATTTCGTCAATAATTCGAAAGCATCGATTCCGATGTTTACATCATAATAATTTGTGAATTCGTCCACGAACAAATACAATCTTCCGTTTGGAAAATCTGTTTGTGAGGGTTTATTATTAGCGTACCATTTTCTAAAAGTCTTTTTCGCCAATAAAGGAACTTGTCTTTCCGGCGCAATTCCCATTGTTTTTTTCATCAAAGATTGATTCGAAATAAAATTCGTAATCGCTGGGAATTTGCTTCCCATTTTATTCAATTTGGCGTTGTTGGCAAAAATCTTATTTCGGGTTGTAAAACCGTTTGCTTTTTGATATTGGTATAAAAATTCGGCTTTTAAAGTCGCTACGTCCACATTGCTCGGACATTCGCTTGCGCAGGCTTTACAGCTTACGCACAACTCAAAAACTTCATATAATTCTTTCTGGTCAAATTTATTTTCTTTTTCAGAGTACGTCAAATATTCTCTGAGCGCATTCGCTCTCGCACGAGTCGTTTCTTTTTCATTTCTTGTCGCACGATAACTCGGACACATCGCTCCTCCGCCTGACGGCAATTTTCGACAATCTCCAGAACCGTTGCATTTTTCGGCAGCACGCAAAATTCCTAAACTGTCTGAGAAATCCTGAAACGTTTTAATATCTGGTTCTACCCTTCCTGAAACAACACGATGATTCTCGTCCATTTTCAAGGCGTTTACAATCTTCCCGATATTTAAAACCGAATTTGGATCGAATGCCAATTTGATTCTTTTCAGCAATTCGTAATTCTTGTCGCCAATCATAAACGGAATAAACTCACCACGCACGATTCCATCGCCGTGTTCACCGCTTAGCGAACCTCTATATTTTTTAACCAAATGCGCTACTTCTGTCGCAATGGTTCTGAATAATTTTAAGTCTGATGTTTTCTTCAAATTCAAAACCGGACGAAGGTGTAATTCTCCCGCACCAGCATGTGCATAATAAATCGCTTCCTGTCCGTGACGTAACATCATCGCCGAAAACTCTGCAATATAATTCGGTAAATCGCTTAATTCAACTGCCGTATCTTCAATAGAATCCGCTGCTTTGTCGTCGCCTACAATACTTCCTAAAAGTCCAAGACCTGCTTTTCTCAGTTCGTTGGCTTTGTCAATATCATTTCCGTAGATTTTTACTCGAGCATAACCAAAATTGTTTTTCTCCAAATCAGCAATCAAAGCATCGGCTTGTTTTTCTGCATCTTCCAAAGTGTGCGAAGCGACTTCAAACAACATAATCGCTTTTGGTTCTCCAACCAAAAAGAAACGGTTTTTAATGTGCTCTCGATTCGTTTTCGTACAATCCAAAATCGTGTCGTCGATCATTTCGCAAGTGTACAAATGATGTTTCATCGCCACCACAACCGATTCTAAAGATTCCTGAATCGTATGATAATGCCCGACAACCATAATGCTATGTGGCGGAGGCAGATCGTCAACTTTCAACGTAACTTCTGTTGTAAAGGCTAAAGTTCCTTCGCTTCCGCAAAGCAGTTTTCCAAGATTTATGGTTGGTTCAGTTCCGCCAAATAATTCTGATTTTAACAGAATATCAACGGCATAACCCGTATTTCTTCTATGAATTTCTGGTTTCGGAAACTCTTTTACTATTTCTTCCTGAGCTTCTTTTATCGAAAGCTCGTCGTAAATCGTTTTGTATATTTTGTTTTCTAAAGAATCGCCTTTTGTTTTTTCGATAAATTCAGCCGAAGTCAGGTCTTTAAAAACTACTTCAGAACCTTCGCTTAAAAGTGCTTTTACTTCCGCAATTTTATCGCGCGTAACCCCATATCGAATCGAAGTTGTTCCAGAAGAATTATTTCCCACCATTCCGCCAATCATCGCGCGGTTTGAAGTTGATGTAATGGGAGCAAAAAATACACCGTGAGGTTTTAAGAATAAATTCAGCTCATCGCGAATTACGCCAGGTTGAACCGTTACGGTTTTGTTTTCGGCATTGTAGGAAATGATTTTTGTAAAATGCTTCGACACATCAATTACCAATCCGTCTCCTACTGCTTGTCCTGCCAGCGAAGTTCCCGCAGTTCTAGGAGTAATCGACAGCTTATGTTCTGCCGCAAACCTGATGAGTTTGGCAATATCTTCAGTCGATTTAGGAATCGCCACCGCATTCGGTTTAATTCGGTACACTGAAGCATCTGTAGAATAAAGCGTTTTATGAAGCTCATCGAATAAAAGTGTGCCTTCGAGACTTGCGGCTAATTGCTCTAAATGAGATTGGGTCAACATGTAAATGTGCTTTTTATAAAAATATTTCCTGAAAAAACTCAGACCACAAAGATAAAAATATCGAAAGGCAAAATGATTCTATTTTGGGAATTTATCTAACAACTCCGCCATATTTTATAAAATTTGGAGAGAATCCTGTAAAGCATTCCATTTGCTAAAAAGGTAATTTTAAAATTTTACTTTTTTACGCCTTAATTATTATGGAAAATTTCTTTCAGGACGTCATCAACCACCTCGAAGGTTACTACAATAGCATTGTCGATCTTACACCAAAATTTATTCTTGCGATTTTGGTCGTTTTAGTTTCATGGTTTATTGCAAGCCGTATCGGTATTTTTGCAGGAAACCGACTCAAAGCCAAAATGCACGATCGTCTTTTGGCAGTTTTTATTGCGCGTTTAATTAAATCGGTTTTGATTATTATCGGAATCTTGTTTATGTTCCGAATTATTGGTCTCGAAGGCGTGGCACAAAGTATGCTTGCGGGCGCAGGAATCTCAGCTTTTGTAATTGGTTTTGCACTTAAAGATATTGGCGAAAATTTTCTTGCCGGAATTCTGTTGGCTTTCAAAAGACCTTTTTCTATTGGAGATATTATAGAAAGTAACGGCGTAAAAGGTGAAGTCATCAACCTCAACCTTCGCGATACCGAAGTAAAAAGCGATTCTAAAATCATTTATATTCCAAACGCGCTTCTTATAAAAAACACGCTCATTAACTACAACAGCGAAGGTTTTCTGCTCCAGACTTTCACCGTCGGACTCGAATATGGTTCTGATTATAAACGCGCCATCGAACTCGTAAAAGAAATTCTAGGAAACAGCGAAGACGTAACCGAAAAAGACCACGAAAACGCCGCCGTAATTACCGATGTTATTGCTGGAGGTATTATTCAGCTTAATATTCGTTATTGGGTTAAAACCGCTTCAACAACAGAAAATTCAGAATGCCGTTCTAAAATTATTGCTGTGGTTTTGAATAAATTGAAAGAGAATGGATTTGTGCTTAAATAAAGGTTCTAAGATACTGAGTGACTAAGGTTCTGAGGTTTTCTTTTAGGAGCTATTTCCAGCTGTCCGCTATATCTTTTACGCCGAACCCCGGCGCAAAAGGATGCCGCTCCCATCTGGGCTAGGGCACTTGGTTTCATGAGAACATTATGGAACCAAAAAACGATTGTCACCCTGAGCGATCCCGATAGTAATCGGGAGAAGGCTTATGAAACCTATATTAACCACAACAAATCTCCTCAATCTTGTCATTTCGACGGAGGAGAAATCTTCGAAAGTAGCTCCGCAACAGTGCGTGCTCAGCGTACGAAGATTTCTCGTTCCTCGAAATGACAAACAAGCGAATTAATCTTTTCTTAAAATAACATTTTATATTTACCTCGTAGAAATGATTCTCTTCCAGAAACCATTTTTAACTTATAATATTTTTCTTACTTAAAATATTTTTTGATATCTTTACATTCCTAAACACAAAGAATAAAAACTAATATTAACTTACTCTATGAAGTGAGATTTGATCTTTATTAAATCATTAAACTTCAAGGAGTTTTATTCTCAGATTTAGGATTATGAATACCAACACAATCTCAAAAGAAACCGAAATCAAGCTTTTGAATTTTTTCAACGACAGAATCGATCCTGTAGAAATGGCTAAAACATTAAGGCAAGTAAATTTTACACTAGCTTTATGTGTTTTGAGCGAACATGAAACATTTCAAAGCGAAATCATCAAATTAAGAGACAGCTTTTACTGGCTCAATGAATTAGCAGAAACTTTAAATCCTTATTTGGAAGTGGAGTAAAAGTTTAAAATGATAAACCCTCGACTTTAAAATCGAGGGTTTATTAATTAAGGCATGTCACGAGCGAGAGATCATTTACATTCAAAAGATGGTATAACCTCAGAAAAAGTGCCGTATAATTCACCTCCGTTATCTTTAAATGCTTTAATACCTGGATGGTTACATTTGACAGAATCATCTAGATAAAGCCGTGCCAATTTGTTATTTGGATCTACAATAATTACGGTACTAAGTAGATTATTTTTACAGTTAAGTTCTATTAATCCTTTGTTATTTCTAACATCTAAAACTACAAGTTGATTATTGGGACAATAAACACTTGTCAAAACTTCATTGTTACCTAAATTAATACTCGTAATTAAATTACCATGACACAATAGTTCTGTCAAATTAACATTTTTACTAAGATCTAAAGTTTTGAGTTTATTATTACCGCAATCAAGTTTTGTCAAACTTGTATACTTACTTACATCAAGATTTGTAAATTTATTATAGCTGCAATTAAGATTTGTTAAAGCTTTATTTTTACTTAAATCTAAAGTTGCAATGTTATTATCAATACAATCTAAAACTTTTAAAGACGTAAAATATTCAATCCCAGATAGAGAAGTAATGTTTTTTCTTCTAATACTCATAATCTCATCATAAGTCACGACTGAAGGATGATTCGAAATGAATTTACCGTCAGCAGTAAAAGCCAATGGTACTATTGTTTTTAAATAAGCTTTAAAGTTTGCATCTGGAATTTCAGCGTAAACGGGAGCAATGTCACTTTTTTGCGAACAACTATAAAATGAAGTAATCAGTAATAATGCTGTACACAACAACTTAATGTGATTCAAAAATTTATTTTTCATTATTTGACTTATTTGATATTCTAATTTGTAAAAATAACGTTTTATACTTTTATTGGAAACAACCGTAACCCGATAGCGTGGATTTGAAATCCGTGGCCACAAACTATATGTTTTTTAATTTATATTCTGTCCAATCAATGCGGGCACGGATTTTCTTTTTTTAATAATAAACTTTCAACTGACCATTATTTCGCATAAAAATAAAAAACACCACGATCAAAAGAACACAAAAAACTAGAGATCCTGATCTCAAAAATTTGTTCATTTCATTTGGAATCTCAAAAGTAAGTGTAAACAAATACAGAAAAAGCCCAACAAAAAACAACACAAAAGTTGAAATACCCATAAAAACAATTCCTTCACCTATTGGAGATTGCGCAAGTTTAAAAATCTCACTTATCGTGTAAAAGAAAAAATACACAAACCAAACCCAATATAAAAATTGAAAAAGATAAGCTAAAGTTACTTTCATAAATATCTTGGTTTTATTAAATACATTTCAAAGGAATTATAAATCAATGAAAAAACAATTTAAATTTGAAATTTTCTTTTCAAAAAACAAAAATCTCACAATTTCCTAAATTTATATCCGAAATAATCCCATTTTAGCGTTATCAATAAACTGACTACTAAAAACCCTCATTTTAAATGAACAAAAATATATCCAAACTCTATACTATAGCGCAAAAAGAAACCCGAAAAATATTGGGTTTAATGTCTGGAACTTCTCTCGACGGACTTGATATTGCTTTGTGCGCTGTTTCTGGTTCTGGCGAAAATACAGAGGTGAAAATCCTAAAATTTGAAACGATTTCTTATACTGAAGACATTAAAAACGAAATCAGAAAAGTATTTGCTCAAAGAACAATCGATTTTCAGCATTTGGCTTTATTAAATGAGTGGATTGGAATATTGCACAGCGGCATGATTAACGATTGTTTGAAAAAATGGAATATTTCGTCAAATGAAGTCGATTTAATCGCTTCGCACGGACAAACGGTTTTACACGCTCCGAAGTTTTTGCATCAGCAGGAAAATTTTCCAAACGCGACTTTGCAAATTGGCGACGGCGATCATATTGCAGTAAAAACGGGAATTATCACACTTTCAGATTTCAGACAAAAACACGTTGCGGCTGGTGGTGAAGGCGCGCCTTTGGCTGTTTACGGCGATTATTTATTATTTGGAAAAAAAGGCGAAAACAGAATCATGCTCAACATGGGCGGAATCGGGAATTATACCTATCTCCCAGCCTCTTTAAATGCCGAGGAAGTTTTTGTAACCGATACAGGAACTGCAAATACGTTAATCGACATTTTTACCAAACATTATTTTCCTGAAAAAAGTTACGATAAAGATGCCCAAATTGCGCAACAAGGAACTGTAAATAAAGAACTTTTAAGCGAACTTATAAAAGATGATTTCTTCCAGAAAAGTTTTCCAAAATCGATCGGACAGGAATTATTTAATTTCAATTTTGTGCAATCGGCTTTGGTAAAATGTGGTTTATCAACTATTTCGGCATCAGATTTGCTGGCGACTTTAACACGTTTAAGTGCAGAAACGATTGCGGAAGCAATTTATTTCACCATAAAAAACACTCCAATTCCAGCAGAAGATTTCCATATTTATATGTCTGGAGGCGGAACAAATAATCCGTTGTTGGTAAAATGGTTAAAGGAATTATTGCCTTGCCAGTTTCATACCAGCGACGATTTGGGCATTTTAAGCGATGCGAAAGAAGCAGTTTTATTTGCGCTTTTAGCCAACGAAACCGTTTCTGGAGGCGATTACAATTTTGGAAACAAGAAAGGAATTCCATCGGTAACAATGGGAAAGATTTCGTTTCCTGATTAAAAAAATTTATGCCACAGATTAAAGGATTTTTGGGATTAATCATTTTAATCTTTATAATCTGTGCCTAAAAAAAATGCCTCGAATTACTCGAATTTTTGCAAATTATTTTTTAAAAGAATAATTAAGTACAAAAATTAGTGCAATTCGTGTAATTCGTGGCAAAAACAAACTATTTTTGATTCCTGTTAAAATAAACATTTGAAATGCATAAAAATCAGCACTTACTATTTTTTCTTTTATTTTCATTTTTCATTACTTCGATTTCTAATGCACAGGAAAGTAACATGCATCCTAAAAACGAATTCAGAGGTGTCTGGATTGCTACGGTTGTAAACATAGACTGGCCGAAAACAAGTATGGATAATGTGGAAAAAGAAAAAGCTGATTATCTTGAAATTTTAGAAGCGTATAAAAAACTAAATTACAACGCTGTAATTGTTCAGATCAGAAGTGTCGGAGATGCTATATATCCTTCAGAATTTGCGCCTTGGTCTCGATTTTTGACAGGAAAAGAAGGTTTGGCTCCAAATCCGTATTACGATACTTTGGCTTGGATGATTGAGCAGGCACACAACAGAGGTTTTGAATTTCACGCTTGGCTGAATCCGTATCGCGCGACTTTCGATTTAAATAAAAACCTTTTAAGCCCAAATCACGATCTTTTTAAACATCCAGAATGGATGATCGAATACGGTGGAAAATACTATTACGATCCTGCGTTGCCAGAAGTTCAGGCACACTTAACCAAAGTCGTTAAAGAAGTGGTTGACAAATATGACGTTGATGCGATTCATTTTGACGATTATTTTTATCCTTACGCTGTTCCGGGAAAAACATTTAATGACAATGCTTCTTACCAAAAATATGGCGCAGGTTTAAGCCGTGCCGATTGGCGTCGTGCGAATGTGAGCAATTTTGTTCACGCCATTTCAAACACGATTAAAGAAAGTAAACCTTGGGTACAATTCGGAATTAGTCCGTTTGGAGTTTGGAGAAACAAATCTCAAGATCCAAAAGGTTCAGAAACACAGTCGACTTCAAATTACGACGATTTATACGCTGATCCCGTTTTATGGATGGATCAAAAATGGATTGATTATATTCTGCCTCAATTGTATTGGAGTATGAATAATCCGAGAGCTTCTTATTCTAAATTGGTAAAATGGTGGTCTGAAAACTCCAACAATACCGCAATTTATATCGGTCATGCGACTTACAAAATTAGAGCTGATGGCGATAAAAACTGGAATTATATGACCGAAATTCCAACCCAAATTGATTTCTTAAGAACTTTCAAAAATGTTTCTGGAAGTGCTTATTTCAGTTCAAAATGGTTCATGGGGAAAAACTTTGATGTGGTTCGCCATTTAGAAGAAAATCAATATAAATATCCTGCACTTCCTGCGGCTGTTCCAAATTTAAAACATGTTATTATTGATACGCCAAAAATAATGGAGTACAATAAGGACAGCATCAAATACAACTTTACAATCAAAAGTCCGCTGAATACAAAAGTTCGCTATATGGTAGTTTATGGAGGCGAACATGTTTCGAAAATCGATATTAACGATGCCACAAAAATCATCGAAAAAGTAACCATTAAAGAAGTTGATGGAAAAATTACTTTCGCGATAGCAGCAGGAAAATTAAACCTTTACAAGGCCTGTGCGGTAACTTTTATTGATTATTACGCCAACGAAAGTACCCCAACTGCAATAGATTTAAAAAAGCCATTTAAAAACTATATACCTGCTCAACCAAATGAAAATAGATAACAAACCTTGGTTTTGGATTCCACTTCTTAATTTCGCTTCTGGATTGCCTTATGCTATAATTATCTCGGTTTCGGTAATTATGTATAAAAATCTAGGAATTTCTAACGAAGACATTGGTGTCTATACCAGTTTGCTTTATCTGCCTTGGGTTGTCAAACCGCTTTGGAGTCCACTTATTGAATTAATCGGAACCAAAAGAAAATGGTTTTTACTGATGCAATTAATCATTTCAATTGCCTTTCTGCTGGTCGGCTTCACGATTCCGCTCAACGGCTTTTTCATCATGACTTTGTCTATATTCTGGGTTGCAGCTTTTGCCTCGGCTTCAAATGATATTGCCAGCGATGGTTTTTATCTATTGGTTTTGCCAGAAGACAAACAATCGTTTTTTATTGGTATTAGAAGTACTTTTTACAGACTTTCAATGTTGGCTGGAAACGGATTGGTTGTGCTTTTTGCAGGTTATTTAGAACATAAATTTGGAGACAACACCAAAGCATGGTCGTATACGATGATTTGTGTTGGTTTATTAATGTTGTTTATAACGATTTATAATTTCATTTTCACACCAAAAAATGAAATCAATAATATAACTAAAGAAAAGGCACACCATCAAGATTTTGGAACCATTTTCATTAGTTTCTTCAAGAAAAAACAAATCGGATTAATTCTAACTTTTATTCTGGTTTTCAGATTAGGAGAATCTCAATTGCTTAAAATGTTAAGTCCGTTTCTATTAGATTCAAAAGAATTAGGCGGAATGGGCTTGGACACTGAAGCTGTTGGAATTATTTACGGAACGTGCGGAGTTGCAGCCTTAACTATCGGAGGTATTTTAGGCGGAATCGCCATCTCAAAACAAGGATTGACAAAATGGATGTTTCCGATGTTTCTGGCGATGCACCTTCCCATTTTAGGATTTATACTTTTGGCTTTCTTTCATCCTACATCAATTTTTTACATTTATGCCGTTGTAATTGTAGAGCAGTTCGGTTACGGTTTTGGCTTTACGGCTTTTATGATGTATTTAATTCATGTTGCCGAAGGAGAATCAAAAACAGCACATTATGCACTGGCAACTGGTTTTATGGCATTAGGAATGATGCTCCCAGGAATGTTAAGCGGATTCATACAAAAATATTTAGGCTATCAAAATTTCTTTATTTGGGTTTTGCTAGCTACAATTCCAGGTCTTATTTTATCACGTTTTTTAACTTTCCCAAAAGATTTTGGGAAGAAATCAGAAGAAGTTTAAACCCCAAATCAAACTTTAACCTATGGAAATCAATGAAAATTTGCAGAACGAACGCAATCTAAAAGGATCTGAGTTCGAGAAAAATGGAAATCTAGAAAAAGCGATTGAGTTGTATGAAGAAAATGTTGAAGAAGGCTTTAAAGGAAATCATCCTTACGATCGATTAGCAACAATCTACAAAAACGAAAACGATCTGGAAAATGAAATCCGCGTTTTAGAAAAAGCAATCGTGGTTTACGAAATAATCACCATTGAAGACCGATTGGAAGGATTGCCAAAACTTTTCCGTTTCAAAAACCGACTAGAAAAAGCAATTGAGACCAAAAAGCAATTAGCCAAACAAAAGAAAGCAAAGTTGAAATAACTAAATTAAACTTAATTTTCTTTTTACCATTAAGCCATTAAGTAATTTAAGTCAAGCTTTATGAGCTTAATACCTTAATGGTAAAAAAACAAAAAGCAGATAATATTGTTTGCATGAAAAAGACTTTATAATAATGAAAATCACAGCCGAAGCCTTACGACAAAAAATAGGACAATTTTTCTTTCCAGCCGTATTCATCAACGATACCGAAGAAAATATTCAGGAAACAGAAAAACTTATTAGAGAACACAACATTGGAGGATTGACTTTTTTCCATAGTCGTGCAAGTGCCGCAACGAATTACGAGAGCAAGAAAAAAGTGGTTTTCAACGATGACAGCTACGAAAAAATCAAAGCGCTAATTGCTCGTTATCAAAAAGCCGCTTCTACCCCGCTTCTAATTAGTATTGATGCAGAATGGGGTCTGGCAATGCGAATTGAGAAAACACCGCAATATCCGTATGCGATTACGCTTGGCGCTTTGCCAGAAAACAAATCTAGTTTAGTTTACGAAGTTGGAAAACAAATTGGTTTGGATTTAAAAGCGGCCGGCATTCAGTATAATTTATCGCCTTTGGCAGACATCAATAATAATCCAAACAATCCTGTAATTGGCTATCGTTCCTTTGGTGAAAACAAAGAAAAAGTAGCCGATTTTGCTGTAGAATATTTAAAAGGAATGTCAGAAGTTGGTGTCTTAGGCTGTTTGAAACATTTTCCTGGACACGGAAATACCAATGTAGATTCGCATTTGGGATTGCCAGTTTTAAAAGAAACTCTTGAAGAATTATTAGAAAACGAATTATATCCTTTCATTAAGGGAATTGAAAATAATGTCGATTCTATCATGATTGGACATTTGGCTGTTCCGAGTTTAAATGACGGAAAAGATACTTCTGCAACTTTATCAAAAGCTGTGATTCAGGATCTTTTGCGAGACAAATTAGGATATGATGGTTTAGTAATTTCTGATGCTTTAAATATGCACAGCGTTTCTAAATTGTATGAAACAAAAGGCCAACTGGAATGGGAAGCTTTCAATGCTGGAAACGACGTTTTATGTTTTGCTGAAAATGTTCCCGAAGGCATTGAAGCAATTTATAAAAATGCTTCTCCAGACCGCATTTTTGAAAGTTATAACCGAATCATGAAAGCGAAAGAAAAAGCAGGAATTCTTTCTGGAAATACAGCTGTTTCAGGCGAATTAAATTTCGAAAAAACATCAAAGTTAAATCTTGAAATTGCGCAAAACGCCATTACCAAAATCATCGATAACGGAATTTCAGATTTAGCTCTTGAAGCTCAGCAAAACAACAAATTAGCCAAACTAAGTTTATATAAAAATACCGAAAATACATTTTTCAAAACTTTAAATACTAAACTATCTTCACCAGAATTTGCTTTTGAAAGTTTAGAAACTTCGGATATTTCATCAATTAAAAACGAATTGGAAAAATTCGAAACCATCATTATTTCATTATTTGTTCCAAAAGCAAAACCATTGAATAATTTCGAAGTAAACGATGAAGTTTTCGAGTTGCTTTCACATTTACTGCAAACAAAAAAATGCATTGTTTACGTTTTCGGAAATCCTTACGTTCTACCTCTTATTCCGAATCTGAAAAAGGCCTCAGGACTAATTCAGGCCTATCAGGATTTTGAAGAATTTCAAAAAACAGCAGGAATTCAATTTTTAGAAAAAAATAATTTTTCAGGCGTTTTGCCAGTAAACATTGACATTCAATAAATTACAATAACAAATAGTCAAAATTTATCAACTTATAAATTTTTATAATCACATCTTATTGTAACTACCTGTACTTATGCCCTACTTTTGCAGCAAATAAATATTTAACGTAAAACGAAAATTATGTCTTTAGTAGGAAAAAAATTCCCAAGTATTGCAGTAGATGCTATCTCAGAAATGGGTGACAATTTAAAAATCAACATTTTTGAAGAAGCAGTAAACAACAATAAAAAAGTACTTTTATTCTGGTATCCAAAAGATTTTACTTTTGTATGTCCAACTGAATTACACGCCTTTCAAGCTGCATTACCAGAATTCGAAAAAAGAAATACTATCGTAATTGGTGCTTCTTGCGATACTAACGAAGTTCACTTTGCTTGGTTAAATACTCCAAAAAACAATGGTGGAATCGAAGGTGTTACTTACCCAATCTTAGCAGATACAAACCGTAACTTAGCTAATATTTTAGGTATTTTAGATATCGAATCTACAAGCTACAGCGAAGATACTGATTCAGTTATCATCGAAGGTTCAAACGTAACTTACAGAGCTACTTACCTAATTGACGAAACTGGAAAAATTTTCCACGAAAGCGTAAACGATATGCCATTAGGACGTAACGTAAACGAATACTTAAGAATGGTTGACGCTTACACGCACATCCAAACTAAAGGTGAAGTTTGTCCTGCAAACTGGGAAGCTGGTAAAGAAGCAATGTCTGCTGATAGAATCAGTACTGCTGAATACTTAAGCGCTAACTAAGCTTCTAAGATACTAAGGTTCTAAGTTGCTAAGTTTTTTAACTTAACTTTTGAATCTTAAATACAATTCTACAATAAAAGTCAAGAGATTCTAAGATTAGACTTAGATCTTAGAATCTCAACGACTTAAAAATCTATCAAAAAAATCCACACAAAGTTATTCGGTTCGAGAGCAAACTTAGCATCTTAGAACCTTAGCAACTTAGTGTCTTAAAAAAAAAATTATGTTAATCGACTTAAACGAAGATACGTTAGCAGATTTAGTTGCTAAAAACGAAAAAGTAGTAGTACAATATTCAGCTTCATGGTGTGGAAATTGCCGTATTATGAAACCAAAATTCAAAAAATTAGCAACAGAAAATGAAGCTATCACTTTTGTTTTGGTTGATGCAGAAAATGCTCCAGAATCAAGAAAATTAGCTAACGTAAGCAACTTGCCTACATTCGCTACTTTCGTAAACGGACAATTAGTTGGCGAAACGCAGACTAACAAACAAGAAGTTTTAATCGACTTAGTAAACGCAATTGTTTAATTGGTTATTTGTTTATTCGTTTAATCGATTAAACAAAAAAACGATTTAACGCTTAAACAAAAAATCATGAAATTACCAGTAATTAAGCATTTAACGCAATTCATCGAAGAAAACGATCAGGATTATATCATTGAAACGATTGAAGTTCTTGAAGCGATGACCGAAATTCCTTCCCTTAAAGACGAAGAATTGGACGTAATTGGCGAACTAATTTCAAATATGTACGGCGCCCTTGAAGTACAAAAATTGGTTGCACAAGGTACAGACAAAAAAGAAGCTTTAAATACGTTTATAAAACGTGTTTTAGGTTCTATCGATAAATAAATCGTCCTCCTACCCAAGAATAAATAAAAAAACAAGACTGAGAAAGCGTTTCTATTTTAGAGACGCTTTTTTTTAGTGGTCAGTGATCAGGGTTTTAGTGGTCAGTTTTTAGTCGCAGTCTCAGTTTTCAGTCACAGTTCCCACACAATCTTGTCATCCTGACGAAGGAAGGACCACACTAGAAATTCCGCAACAGTTTTCAGTCGCAGTCACAGTCTTCACACAATCTTGTCATCCTGAGCGAAGTCGAAGGATTGCAAAGTTCGTCGACAAAGATTAATAATTCAAACCGCAGTGCAACTCACAAAGGCTTCGACTCCACTCAGCCTGACAAAGTTAATCTAAAATCTACATTCTTAAATCTAAAATCTAAAATCTAAAATCTAAAATCATCTGGGCGAGCCACCATCCGGATAAAAAGGGTAATTCTCTTTATGGTTATACCCCTTTTTATCGGGATGCTGTCGGGCTATCCGCTCCGCCGCGGCGGATTGCTCCTATCCCTCTCGCGAACGTTTTCAAAAGAAGTTTTCGATTTTAAATCATAGAGATTATTTTCAAAAGCTTTTCCTACACAATCTTGTCATCCTGACGAAGGAAGGATCTTCACAAGTAACTCTACAATCTAAATCGTCAATCTTTGTCGAGTTTCTAACGAAGATCCTTCCTTCGTCAGGATGACAAACTATTCGAACCAAACTTTGTCAAAGTATAAAACTTTGACAAAGTTGAACGTAAAAGAGTTTACGATTCAAAAAACAATATTCTCTCAAAATTTCAGTTATCAATAAGAATAATTTGCCATAATAAGTCAAAAAATCGTGAATTTGTGGCTACCAAAAAGGACACCTTAATCTCTCCTTAAACCGTTAACAAATACTTTTAGATTCAAATATTAATCCTTACTTTTGAACCTCATTAATTTTAAACAAAAAACATGGCATCTATCACATTAGGAGGAAATCCAGTTCATACATCAGGCGAATTGCCAGCAGTTGGATCACAATTAGCTGACTTTAAATTAGTTCAAAACGATTTATCAGTTGCTTCCTTAAGCACTTTCGCTGGTAAAAAATTAGTTTTAAACATCTTCCCAAGTGTTGATACGGGAACTTGCGCAACATCTGTTAGAACTTTCAATGCAAGTGCAAGCGGATTAGAAAACACAACTGTTTTATGTATTTCTAGAGATTTGCCTTTTGCTCAAAAACGTTTTTGTGGTGCTGAAGGTTTAGAAAATGTAGTAAACTTATCAGATTTTCAAACTGGTGCTTTTGGAAAAGCAAACGGATTAGAAATTATCGACGGACCTTTAGCAGGTTTACACTCAAGAGCAATCATTGTTGTTGATGCTGACGGAAAAGTTCTTCACACAGAGCAAGTTGCAGAAATTGCAAACGAACCAAATTACGAAGCCGCTTTAGCAGCACTATAATATCCTTTATGGAATTTCAAAAAGACAATACTTTTTTTACAGGCCGATTAAAAAGCATGACCTATGCTTTCAATGGGGCTGTAAAATTAATCAAAACAGAACACAGCATTATGGTCCAATTCTCATTGGGAATTATTATGACCATCGCTGGATTCTATTTTCATATTTCTCAAACCGAATGGCTATGTCAAACCTTAGCCATTGGTTTGGTTTTAAGCATTGAAGGATTAAATACCGCAGTTGAAAAAATTGCCGATTTCATCCATCCTGATTACAGCAAACGAATCGGTTTTATTAAAGATATTGCTGCAGGGGCAGTATTTTTTGCTGCAATGACTGCAATAGCAATAGGCTTGATTATTTATATTCCCAAATTTATTTAGGCAAAGGAAAACGCAAGAATGGCAAAAAATAAAAAAGAAACTGTAGATAAAAAAAACGACAAACAAGAAGGAAATAAAAGATCATTTAAGATGTCCAAACAACAAAAATTTGTTCTAGGTTGTCTTCTGGTTCTTTTTTCTATTGCCCTATTGGTCGCATTTATTTCTTTTTATGTTAACGGACAATGGCAAAATGATCAAAGTGTTGTAAATCAACTCGGAGACCGTACCGAAGTTGCTGAGAATTGGCTCGGTAAATTCGGAGCGTATCTTGCCGATTTAATTATCTATAGAGGTTTCGGACTTGCCTCTTTCATTTTCGTGCGTTTATTTTTCCTTACCGGAATGTTTTTAGCATTGGAACTTTCAACACAAAAACTAAAAAACACTTGGTTTTGGGATATTTTCGCCATTATTATCGTTTCGGTACTATTTGGTTTCTTTGCCACTTCTGCTCCAGAATTAGGAGGAACAATTGGCTACGAACTAAATCTATTCCTTCAAGATTATATTGGTAAAACAGGCACTTTGCTCACACTCCTTTTTGGCTTAATCGTCTATCTGATTTTCAAGATCAAATTATCGCCAGAAAAAATTCAATCGTATTTTGATTCGACTAAGAAAGAATTCAAAACAGAATTAAACAATTTGAAACCTGCTGTTCAGCAGCCTGAAAGCGCGTATAATCTAGAAGAATTTTCTATTAAAGAAGAAACTGAAGAAGAAGCTGATTCTGAGCTGGATAATATCCACCTTAAAACGGTTGACTCTCAATTTGAAATCAACAAAGAAGCTTTAAAACCAACCATTTCTCATGCTTCTGAAATTGAACTAAATCCTATTTTAAAACCAATTCAGCCACCGCCAACACAAATTACAGCTACACCAGACGAAGCATTTGTAATCGAAAAAGCGGAGGAAGAAGACATTATCGAAGAAAACTTAGCTTCTCGTCTAGTTGCTGATTTCGGATTATTTGATCCAACTTTAGATTTATCGAATTATAAATTCCCAACCATCGATTTATTAAAAGAATATTCGACTGGTGGAATTACCATTAATCAGGAAGAATTAGAAGAAAACAAAAACAGGATTGTAGATACCCTTCGTAACTACAAAATTGAAATTGCACAAATTAAAGCAACCGTTGGACCATCGGTTACTTTATATGAAATTGTGCCGGAAGCAGGAATCAGAATTTCTAAAATTAAGAGTTTAGAAGATGATATCGCTTTATCATTATCCGCACTAGGAATTCGTATTATTGCGCCAATCCCAGGAAAAGGTACTATCGGTATTGAGGTTCCGAACAAAAACCCAACTATGGTTTCTATGAAGAGCGTTATTGGAGCCGCAAAATTCCAAGAAGCCGAAATGGAACTGCCAATTGCATTAGGAAAAACTATTTCTAATGAAACTTTTGTTGTCGATTTAGCCAAAATGCCTCACTTATTGATGGCAGGAGCAACTGGACAAGGTAAATCTGTTGGATTAAACGCGGTTTTAACTTCGCTTTTATACAAAAAACATCCTGCCGAAGTAAAATTTGTTTTGGTTGATCCGAAGAAAGTAGAGCTTACGCTTTTCAACAAAATAGAAAGACATTATTTAGCTAAACTTCCTGACACGGAAGATGCTATTATTACAGATAATGCAAAAGTTGTTAATACTTTAAATTCACTTTGTGTGGAAATGGATAATCGCTATTCTTTATTAAAAGATGCGATGGTTCGTAATATTAAAGAATACAACGAAAAATTCAAGTCCAGAAAATTAAATCCAGAAGCGGGTCACCGATTTTTACCTTACATCGTTTTGGTTGTCGACGAGTTTGCCGATTTGATTATGACCGCAGGAAAAGAAGTCGAAGTACCTATTGCGCGTTTAGCTCAGTTAGCCCGTGCTATTGGTATTCACTTGATTATTGCAACACAAAGACCTTCTGTAAACGTAATTACAGGTTTAATTAAAGCCAATTTCCCTGCCAGAATTGCCTTTAGAGTAACTTCTAAAATCGACTCAAGAACCATTTTGGATACTCAAGGTGCAGATCAGCTTATTGGGCGTGGAGATTTATTATATACCAACGGAAATGATGTCATTCGTGTTCAATGCGCTTTCATTGACACACCAGAAGTAGAAAAAATCACCGATTTTATTGGCGGACAAAAGGCGTATGCCACAGCTTATTTGCTTCCAGAGTTTGTTGGTGAAGAAAATGGCATTAATCTTGATATAGATATTTCCGAAAGAGATACTTTATTTAGAGAAGCGGCAGAGATAATTGTCAATGCCCAACAGGGTTCTGCTTCTTTATTGCAACGAAAATTAAAATTAGGATACAACAGAGCCGGTCGTCTGATAGATCAGCTGGAAGCAGCTGGAATTGTTGGTCCGTTTGAGGGCAGTAAAGCACGCAGCGTAAACATCTTAGATTTAAATGCTCTTGATCAATTTTTTAATAATGAACAAAATTAATCCAATCATGAAAGCAAAAATTCAAGAAATCAACAACAATTCTATCACAAACATGACTAAAAAGTGTTTTCAAATGGCAGTTATATTGCTATTGAGCTTCACTTCTATTCAAGCTCAAGATAAAAAAGCGAAAGATTTATTGAACGAAGTAACTTCTAAAATAAAAAGCTACAACAATATTGTTATCGATTTTAAATATTCTTTGAATAATGCCAAAGAAAACATCAATCAAGAAAGCAAAGGAAATGTAACAATGAAAGGAAACCAATATGTTTTGAACTTCATGGGCGTTACTAAAATTTTTGACGGTCAAAAAACCTACACTATTGTTCCTGAAGACGAAGAAGTTACTATCTCTAAAGTAAACGAGAAAGATGATAATGCTATCACTCCTTCTAAAATGCTTACTTTCTTCAATTCTGGCTACAAATATAACATGGACATTGTTCAGAATGTAAAAGGAAGAAAAATTCAATACATCAAATTAGTACCGACAAGCGGAAAAGACCAAAGAAAAGAAATTTTGTTAGGTATTGACGTTCAGACAAAACACATCTACAATTTGATTGAAACTGGGAAAAACGGAACAAAAACAACTTTAACCGTTAATTCTTTTAAAACCAATCAGCCATTATCAAAAAATCAATTTACCTTTGTAGCGAGTAAATACCCGAAATACTACATCAATAAATTAGATTAATCAGAAGGTTGAAAATTCTAGACAAATACTTATTAAAAACATTCTTAGCTACATTTACTACGGTATTTGTAATCTTATTTTTCATATTCATACTTCAAACAGTATGGCTATTTATTTCAGAACTAGCAGGTAAAGATCTCGACTTAATATTGGTCGTGAAATTCCTGCTTTTTTCTATGCCACGAATTATCCCGCTGGTATTACCGCTATCTGTTTTACTAGCATCGATTATGACTTTCGGAAATTTAGCCGAAAATTACGAGTTCGCCGCTATGAAATCTTCAGGAATCTCACTGCAAAGAGCAATGCGAGTCTTGATTATTTTTATTTTTGTTTTAAGTATTGTCGCATTTTGGTTTGCAAATAACGTTATTCCATATGCCGAATATAAATTTGTAAATTTCAGAAAAAACATTGCACAAGCTAAGCCTGCTATGGCTATTGCCGAAGGCCAATTTAACGATGTTGGCACTTATAACATTAAGGTAAACAAAAAATCTGGCGAAAACGGCAATCACCTTACTGGTGTGACTATTCACGAGAAAGCAAATAATATGGGTGAAAATAAAACCGTAATTAAAGCTAAAACCGGTGAACTAGTTAGTAGCGAAAAATCCAGTATTTTAAAACTGATTTTAAACGATGGTTACTATTACCAAGACGTTACTCCAAAAAAATATGAAGATCGTGCAAAAATGCCTTTTATAAAAGGAAAGTTCAAAACACAGATCATCAATATCGACTTATCTGAACTTAACAAAGTTGATGATAGCAAAGAAAGCATAGCAGGAACAAATGCAATGCTGAATGTTAACGAGTTACGCTATACGTTAGATTCATTGAGCAAAAATTTAGACAACGAAATTGTTTCTTTTTCTGAAAATATTAATCAGCGCGTTGGAATTAAAAAATTCTATAGAGATCCCCAAAAAGATATTAAAAAGAAAAAACTTCCAACTGATCTTTTATCTATTTATTCCAACAAAGACAAAGTAGATATTTTAAAAATGGCAGGAAGCAATATCACGAGCAATATTTACTCTATTGAAACTACTCAGCGAGATTTAAAAGACAAACAACGAGAAATAAACAAACATTATAATGCCTTATATGAGAAATTTGTAATTGCTTTTGCTTGTTTCTTAATGTTTTTTATTGGAGCTCCGTTAGGCGCTATTATTAGAAAAGGAGGACTTGGACTCCCTATTGTATTTGCCGTATTAATCTTTATTACTTTCCACTTTATTAACACATTCGGAAAAAGGTTATCTCAAGAAGGCGGAATGGCTCCTTTTGTAGGATCTTGGATGTCGTCTTTCATCTTGTCTCCCCTTGCAGTATTATTAACTTATCGCGCTACAAACGATAATGGATTAATTAATTTTGATGCAATAACAACTCCGATTTCACAACTATTTCAGAAAATCTCTGAGCGGTTTTTACCTGCTCAAAAGCAAAAATAATTATGTCAACAACAAAAATACAACTGAATACCATTGAAGAAGCTATAGAAGATATTCGTCAAGGTAAAGTAATCATTGTAGTAGATGATGAAGATCGCGAAAATGAGGGTGATTTTTTGGCTGCTGCCGAAAAGGTAACACCAGAAATGATCAACTTTATGGCTACTCACGGACGCGGATTAATCTGTACACCCCTGACAGAAAGCCGATGCAAGGAACTAGATCTTCGTGCCATGGTAACCAACAATACCGATCACATGGAAACTGCCTTTACGGTTTCTGTTGACTTAAAAGGACATGGCGTTACAACGGGTATTTCTGCTTCTGACAGATCAAAAACAGTTCAATCATTAGTTGACCCTAATACAAAACCGCACGATCTAGCTCGTCCTGGTCATATTTTCCCTTTAATCGCCAAACAAGGTGGTGTTTTGCGACGAACAGGTCATACTGAAGCAGCAATTGATTTTGCACGTTTAGCAGGATTTAAACCCGCTGGCGTAATATGCGAAATCTTAAACGAAGATGGAACAATGTCTCGTTTACCAGAATTGATTAAAGTGGCTAAAAAATTCGATTTAAAGTTAGTTTCGATTGAAGATTTAGTTGCCTACAGAATGCAGCATGACAGTTTGATTGTTAAAAAAGAAGATTTTGATATCGAAACTCGTTTTGGAACATTCAGATTAAGAGCCTATGAGCAAACCACAAACAAACAAATCCATATTGCTTTAACAAAAGGAACCTGGAACCTTGGAGAACCTATCTTAACTAGAATACACTCTTCTCAGGTAAACAACGATTTGTTAGGCACATTGACTAACAATGCAGAACAGCAATTGGACGATATGTTTAAAGTAATTAATGAGAACGGAAAAGGCGCTGTTATCTTCATTAACCAAGATATGACAGCTGTCAATCTATTAAACAGAATTTCTGAGCTTAAATCGTTACAAGCTAACGGAACTTTAAAAGCGCCAAAAGTGATTATCGACAGTAAAGATTATGGTATTGGAGCTCAAATTCTCCATGATTTAGATATTTCTAAAATCAGATTGGTTTCGAACACAGAACAAACAAAACGAGTTGGTATGATTGGATATGGACTTGAAATTACAGAATACGTTAAATACTAATATGGGAACAGTAGAAGAAAGAATTCAAAAATCAGAAACTCGAATTTTTAAAGCAGTTTTCCCTAGTACAACCAATCATTACGACACTTTATTTGGAGGAACAGCACTCCATCTTATGGATGAAGTTGCCTTTATTTGTGCTACGCGTTTTAGCCGTAAAAAAGTAGTTACGATTTCTACCGGTCAAATTGACTTTAAAAAAGCAATTCCTGCAGGAACTTTAATCGAATTGGTTGCAAAAGTAGATAGTGTTGGAAGAACAAGCTGTAAAATTCATGTTGATATTTTCATGGAACAAATGTATTCGGAACTTCGCGAAACAGTAGTTTCTGGAACTTTTTCGTTTGTTGCTGTCGATGAAAACAAAAAACCAACGCCAATTCTAGACGATTTGGATTAATTCTTGAAAAAATCTCATTTTCGGAAATACTGATACTTAGATACTTGAAAATTATTTTAAAAATCTTCAAAAAAAAAGTCTAAAAAAGTTTTGAGAACCGAAAAACCGTCTTATATTTGCACCCGCAATCAGGCAATGAGAGCAACATACTGGAGAAATGGCAGAGCGGTCGAATGCGGCAGTCTTGAAAACTGTTGACTGTAACAGGTCCGGGGGTTCGAATCCCTCTTTCTCCGCTGAGAGCTTAAAAAGAGACTTTTCAAAGTTTACAAAAAAGGCCAAAATTCACGGAAAACCCTGCAGATCTTGAGATCAGCAGGGTTTTGTCTTTTAAGTGCATTTTCAATATTTTCAAAAGCGCACAGAAGTTTCGTGTCAGAATCGTGGCACGGGTTTCCAAAGCGGCGGGTGTGCCACAAAATATCTCGCCATTCCTTATAGACAAAGGGGTTAAGCACGTTTACATCTTGTTTAAATCACGCTATAATTCTACATTTACTAATCTAATAAGTTGAATTATGCTAGAGAACAGCTTTGGGCTTCTTTTCTTTTTGAAAGTGCCACGCAATGGAAGTAAAATTAGAACAGTCTATTTCAGAATTACCATAAATGGTGTTCCGAAAGAAGCATCCACCAGAAGACAGTGGGACATCGACCGCTGGAGCCAGAAAGACGAAAGAGCAGTCGGCACAAAAGAGGATGCTAAATCCCTGAATTTTTTCCTGGATTCAATTACCAAGAAAATCCACGATATCAAGACCGAAATCCTGCTGAGCGGCAAACCCATCAGTTCGATTAAAATTATGGATCAGATTCTGGGAAGATCAGCACCAAAGACCAAGGTTCTGGAAGAATTTAAAAAGCACAACGATGAATTAAAAGCACTGATCGGCAATGGTTATACCGAGGCAACTTTTGAGAGGTTCTCAATTACTAAAAATCATCTCAGCGCTTTTATAAAACTTAAATACAATACCGATGATTTTGAATTCGGCGACTTAGACCTGCTATTTGTAAATGATTTTGAGTTTTATCTTCGATCAGTCAGAAACTGTGCAAACAACACTACTCTTAAATACATTGCAAACTTTAAAAAAATCGTGCTCAGAGCTCTTGATCAGGAAATTATTTTGAAAGATCCTTTTAAAAATTTCAAACGAAGAAAAACGAAGATTGTAAAGAAACCCATTTCCGCAAACGAACTTGCAAGACTGGAGAGGCATCAATTTACAACGGAGAGGCTGAGCATTGTACGCGATATATTTGTATTCCAATGTTATACCGGACTGGCATACATAGATGCTTACCAGCTTACAAGTGCTGATATAAAGGATGGAGTTGACGGCAAACTTTGGATTATATCAGAAAGGCAGAAAACGAATTCTACGGCAAAAATTCCGTTGCTTCCCAATGCACTTAAAATTCTCGAAAAATACCGAAACCATCCAGTGAATGTCAAACGAGGTACCCTGCTGCCGGTTTCCTCCAATCAGAAAATGAACGAATATCTCAAAGAGATTGCCACATTATGCGGTTTTCCTTTTACTCTCAACACCCATATGGCCCGACGCACATTTGGAAGCACGGTGACTTTAAACAATAATGTACCTATTAACGTGGTAAAAGAACTGCTTGGACACTCCTCCGTAAAGCAGACAGAGGCGTATGCCATAACAGAGCAGGCAACAATAGGAAGAGAAATGTCTGTGCTAAATCAAATACTCAATCCACAGACTACTGAAATTTCTTTGAAAGATCTAACCACACTTGAAAAACTTGAAAAAGAAATCCAATTAATTAAAAAAAAATATAACATAAGTTCATGATATATTTTAACCTTTTAGTAAAATTAAAAAGAGGTTATCTCACATTTGCTGAGATAACCCCTTTTTGCTTAATTGCACCACGCTTCTAATACCAGGATGATAGGAAGGAATATATTTTACATAACCGAAACATTGGAGCTGTTTAAAATATTTATGATAAGTTGGTATTGTATTTATATGTGACAATGCCATTATTTTTCTTCTGCTAACTTTAATCCTTCTTTTAGCTCCTTGCCTATATCCTAAACTTAAAACAGCTGTCAAAATAGCCAAATGCCAAATATTAAGTCTGGAATCTTCCATATAAACAAACAAATGATTCATCATCCAACTTTCTGCAGACTTATTAATTTCATTCATCTCTAAAAAGCTTTTCAATATCTTCTCTACTGTAATAATAAGAGCCAAGGACTTTTTTGAAACGCACTTTCTGGCTTGTTCTAAGATTTTGCACCGAGCCGGCAGAAATATCTAGTAGTTTTCTAACAGACTTGCTTCTAAGCCAATCAGGTTCCATATTTTCTGTGTGACCAAAATCCTTTTCTTTAAATACTGCCTGTATTTTATCTAATAAAAGAAGACCAAACTGTCGCAGATCTTCCTTGGTTACCATGTCATTCATATTATAATTTAATAAATTATTAATTGCTGAACCTTTAACTATTAATTATCTGCGTCAACTGAAAACAGAAAATGCACCTCACTCCCACGATTTTTTTTAAAAGACGGTTTGTATTTTATATAGCCATATTGATGAAGTTCCTGAACACATTTATGATATGTATTTGCTGAGGAAACTTTTGCTATAACAATAATCTCAGAGCTGAACACAAAAATTGGATTAATAAAGCCCTTAACTGATCTAAACTGCAATAAAGCTGCATAAATGGCAATATGCATTGGACTAATCCTGTAGTCTTTCTCTATTGCGGTGAAAAAATCCGATAAAGGCTTTATCTTTTCCATAATTATTAAAGTGTGGGAGTTTTTCTTTTCTTTACTTTATTGTCTTTACTCCCTGAGTCACCCTGCTCAGAATCTAGATTTTTTTTTTGATCTTTTGAAACTGTTTCTTTTTGAGATTCAGCCTTTTTTTCTTCCTTGCTTTCACGATGATTAATTCTCTGTAAATTCTCGTCATATACGTTAACTGTCTTAAACTGGGGATTAGCCTCCACATACATCTTACTTTCAGCACTGCCCACAACGAAAGTCACAGACTGAAGATTTCCTTTTTTAAGAGAATTCAAAAGATCGTCCTTATACCGCGGCGTATTAAGTTCCTTGATAGAATGTTTGGAAAGGCTGGCTTCTAAATCATATCCATAGTTCTGATGGTATTGATTCAGTTTAAAATTCCCCTGACTGTCAGATTGTTTAAAGTCGATTTTAAGCCAGGAATTATAGCTTTCCCCTTCCCTTGTCTTAAGGTCTTTATTGACAGAACGGCCCTCCATTAAATTGTATGCCTCTTTCATTGTTATGCTTGCGCTGTCTTTGTTGATGTAAAAGGTCTGTTCCAGCCCTGGTTTGTTTTCCTCTTTCTGCAGATTCACGTGATAGGAATTAAAAAAATACATATCTGTCTGTTCAGATTTTTTGAAGCTTAATTCAACAGTCAAGGTATCTTTGTTTGGCAGACCATTATTCATAATACCGGTGTGCATAATTTTAAAGTCCTTATCACCTTTCATCATGTTCTCTTTCAGTTCTGCATCGAACGTTTCTCCAAATCCAGTATATTTTAACTGGTCTTTCAGGTATTCTAAATTTTTCTGATTCATTGTGTTCGTATTTAAGTTGTTTTCTAATAATTCTTTTCTATCCCTGAATCGTTTTGCAAATCCGGTCAGATCAAAAGCTACATTTTCGGATATGTCAATTCCGCTCTCCATAACTGCTTTCAAGTCATCAATTACCGCTTCAACTGGCACGCTCTGAAAATAATTAGCTTCATTAGTCATGACCAGACAGTACTCCTGTGCATCCAACGACTTTCTAAAAAATTCAATTGTATAAGTATCAGTTACCTCATCAGTATTAAATGCAGCAAATCGCTGACCGTTAAAAGCCATTTCCTCAGCAAATGACAGCATCAATTCCGTATCAGCTAAGTTGATTATCATAATATGTTTTATGGACTAAAAAGTATCTATATTGAATTCCGTAATCGGATATACTTTACCAGCCAGATTATTATTATCAATATCAACTTCCAAATGCCTACCTCCATTTTTTTCAATCATCTCAATAGTGAGATATTTACTTTCAGGAATTGTAAATTTCTCCAGCGCATAGACCTTCACTATTGCAGATTGATAAGGGATAACTAAAGAGGACGAAGTTGTGTATAAGGACTGCAATTCTATTTCCTGAGACGCGGTACGTTTTGATTTTTTCCGGTCCCTGATAAAAAAGCGAAACTGATCAATATCGTAGTTAATCTTTGATTTGTTTTCAAAAACAATACGCAGATATAAAACGTCCTGCTGAATAAAAATGCCGTTTACATTCAGGCTGATTTGATACTTGGATTTTTTCAAACCGCTTGTCTTTTTCATTTTGGATAAAACAAGTGAAGCGGTCTGCTCGATTCTTTTCTGATTCTCGTTTTCTAAAGAAAACAGCACTTCCCTGGATGCGGCCACTTCATTGTCTGCTTTAATATTTAAGTCAGGACAGTCTTCATCATAATTTAGTACAAACACGTATAATTTACCATCTGACGTTACTATCGTTAAATTGGTCTGGAAAAAATATTGCTTAGCTGCTTTTATCAGCAGTATATTCTCCACTCCTTTCGCCTTCTGAACCAGCACATCTGAACTACCTTTATCAATGCTTTTAATTGCATAAGGAAAAACAATGCTTGTGGTTTTGGAGAAGCCGATCTGCAGATTCTTATAATGGTCTTCGTAAAAGGCGACCTCTCTTACTTTAGACTGCGGGGAAGCCGAAAAGCAAACCAGCATCCAGCTGATCAATAACAAATATTTCACTCTTTTCATTTTTTATATTTTAAGGTTTTAAATTCTTTTGTTTTTCATCGTACAGCAGCACCCGATATCCTGCCTTTACAGCCACTTTTATGAGTTTTACTTTTTTGCTCATAAGACTCTTAGCCGCCTCAATCCCCATTCCTGCAGCTTGCGTCCCCCATGAATCCGAAATACCTGTAAGGCCGAGCGTCTGTATTGAACGCTCTGCGGATGATTTGGCAACGTCCCTGCTGATAGCTCCTGGAATATAGATGCCGTCAATGCCGTCAATATCATAAACAGCCAGTTCGACAGGAAATATGGAATTATTGTACTGGATGCTGGTAATTTTGACCTCCATCCTCTCCCCTTTTAAGGCTGCTATTCCGTACAGAAAAGTATTCCTGGGTATATCTGTTCCCAGCAGGAAAATATCATGCGAAAGCCTTAATTTGACCACCGACCCGCTGACAATTGTCTGTGTCTGATGAATAACCGCTTCAATAGAATTCTGTACCATTTCTGAGAGCTGTTCTTCGTCCAGAGAATAAAATGCATTTGTTTTTAAAAAGCTCTGCGAGCTGGCATTCCGCTCCAGTGAACTTATGTTATCCTCTTCTGTTTTTTTCAGTACTGAATATGTTTTTCCCTTTTTACTGTCAGATGATTGCTTAAGCCGTTCCTGCACTCGCTGTGGATGCTGTATATCCAGAATATTTTCCAGCATTCCTCCTAACTGCTGCAGTTCGGGATCAGCTTCCTGCGGTGCGCTCATTGCTGACATAAGTCCTTCGAGTTTTTTGATTTCTTCTGATTCTGCACCAGAAGTACCGTAATTTTCAAATTCCCTCATGTCCTGACCGTAACTTGCCGAAGGTGGAGGCTGGTTGATTACTTTTTCAAGAGCTCTGAGTTTCTCGTAAACTTTCTGTTCATTGCGGTCCTGAAAAGACTGCGAATTAAAAGCCGATCTGCTTTTAGGAAGACTGCGGGATTCAAAATCATCTGCGGAAAAAGAATTAACTTTATCTTCAGAAGCTTTATCAGCAAAATAATTAGGATCTTTCTTTATCTGTTCTCGCAGTTTTATTGAATCAACTGCCGCCTGATCGTAATAGCTCATCTTGTCCAGTGCCGAGTCTTCTTTAAATTTAGGCAGTGGCAGATTAAAATTAAATCCGTTCTTATCATCATTCTCTGCAGTTTTGGCTTCCATTCGTCCTCCCCCTAACGAGTAGAACAAGAATGTTAGAAATGGAAGTGTTATAAGTGGCAACATTAAAAGCAGCTTTCTCTTTTTAGATTCCTTTAGTAATAGTGTTTTCTCTTCCATAGTTTTAGTTTTTTAAGTTGATTGTCTTAATTTTTGATGCTGTCAAAACCTCAGTTTCTTTATAAAATGCTCTGTACAGATTAGAGATCAAAATACCTGATGTTAAAACCATAAATAAAAGAAGAGCCAAAATGAGTTCTCTTTTTGAGAGGCCATCTGTGAATCCACTCATTTTTTCAGCCCATCTTTTCTGCGCCAGCAGATAAAACTTGTTATAAACCACAGGCTCAGTGCGTTTTTTAAATAAAGATTTCATATGAATTTTATTTTCTGGTTTCAGCTGATAAATCCTTATTATCGATTGTATTAAACCGCTCAATAAGGAACCCGTGCGGATTATTATCGCTTCTCGAAACATTGCGAAGAGCACCTTCAGTAAGCAGGCTTCTTTTCAGAATGCTTGTAGTGCGGATAATGCTTTGTCTGGCATAACATCTAAAACGATAGGGATATTCGCGAATATCGATGCTAACACTGTCGATATGGATCGTCTGGCTTATATTCCCCGATATAATGCCCGAGTAAAAATTATTTTCCTTCAGATCATCATAAATGCGTTTTGCACTGTCGTCTGCCAGATAAAGCGCTTTAGTTATGTTGGTTTTAATGACCTTATCATCAGGGTCAAGCGTAAAGAAAAACTTGTGAAAGGTTTTCACATGGTCCCTTGCTTCCACAGCAATATTATCTTTTCTTTCCGAAGCATAAGCTTCAAGCGCTTTGCCATTTGCCAGAATATATACTTTATCCTGCATAAGGTTTACAGTCTGCAAACTCTTGTAAACAGCATAACAGCTTACAATTATGCAGCCTGAAATTACAAGCATTGTAAATCCTTTCACATATCTGAAAGCTGTATCTATGTTCTTCATTTTAGTAAACATGGGATGTTGATTTAAGTCTGTTTTGAATTTCCTTTAAGCCTGTCATTCATATAATTTCCCTTTTCAGCAAAATATGGGCTGCTTCCTGCTGTCGCTGCCATACTGCTTGTCATTCTCCGGTCTGCATCTCCCATCGCATCTGCGGCCATTCCAACTGCATTTGAAGAGGTTCTTACAACAGAACTGGCTGAACTGCCGAACAGGCTGGTCACTTTATGGCCTAGCGCTCCTCCTCCGCCGGCATGAACAATATAATTGGCAACAGAAGGCACCGTAAAGTATCCTATAATGCCTATTATCATGAAGATTAAGTATGCACGGACTGCTTGGACATTCATTCGGAGGGTATGAGTCTTTGTTTATTTCTACCCAAACCTCTATGTTTGCAACCGCTGTGGCAAGCGGGGCTATTACTGATTTGGTAAGTTACTATCATACTGTGGGAAGTTTTGGCCGTCCCAATATCTGGCGATTTGAAGCTGAACAATGGAATATGGGATCACCTCATCAAATCCCCGAGCTTTATAGAGCAAATTCATCAATTTTTCACGCTGATAAAATAGATAAGCCCCTGCTCCTATGGAGCGGCAAAAATGATCCTCAGGTAGACATGCGCCAAAGCCAGGAATTTTATCTTGCACTTCGGAGATTAAGAAAAAAAAGCATCATGCTACTCTACCCCAATGAAGGCCATATTTTGCTTGACAAGAAAAACCAGAAAGATATTACCATCCGTACCTTGCAGTGGTTCAATTATTTTCTGAAAGATGAAATAACATCGGACTGGATTTCGTTCGGGGTAAATTAATAAATAAAAAAATGCAGTTCCATATTTGGAACTGCATCCTTTCTGTTTACAAAATTATTGGCCATCCACTATGCGGTATAATGGAAGCGGACAGTTGTTATCCTCATCCCTGTCGTAAATGGTCGGACCGGAGGTAATGTTAAGCCTGCAGACATCATCCTTAGGAATATCCGAACATTCCACTGGCCCCTGATTACACTGGCCATTTAAGAAATAATACCCTGATTTTAGAGCTACTGTCTTAGCTTTCTCAGCACGCTGCATCGAAGTCGTTGCAAATGCTCCCGCTACAGCCAGAACTGCAACTGCAGCTGGCATTACATTTTTTACAAATAACGTTTTCATAATAACTAATTTTTATATAATAATCTGATCTACTTTTTTATACAGGTGTTCGATCTAAGCCCTGGCACCGGCCGGTATATTATTGTTTTTATAGTTTGTTTTAGGTTTATTTTATTTCCCTTTTAAGAATTTCGCCAACTTTATACACTACAAGATCGGTACCTATAAGCGCGTATAAATTATTGTCGCTGACCATCAGTGAATTCAGCTGGTTACCTGACGTGTGATAGATTGGAAAGCTCATTCGATAGGTCATGTTTTTTAAATCATAAACATCAATTATAAAGGAACTATTCCATAACTTTTCATTCTCGTATCTGCCCTTAATCTTGGAATGTACAAAAAGCAGATTTTTATAAACAGCAGCTTTTGCGTTAACAACTTCTCTAGGGGAACTGATCGCAAAACTTTTTCCATTGTTAAATTTCGACACTTTAAAACTAACATGACTTATAGTGTCAATTGTATTGCCTCTTGAAAGCAGCGTTCCTCTTTTATCTGCTGTAAAAAATGCATTGCGGTAGTAATACAGATAGACAATTAATTCAGATTCACTGCTATATAGAAGCATACCGTCTGTATCAAAAATCCCATCTTTTTGCTTCTCAAGCAGTGCTCTTTTATAGCTGATTTTTTCGGCAGCATCTGAATTGAAAACCGCAATCACATTGGCTGCGTTTTTTGAGTTATTTGAACGTATGACAGCGCTTAAACTGTCCATAATAACAGCCTTTGTAAAATAGGGGATTCCTTTCAGGTCCTTTGTAATTTTCCAGTCTTTAATTTTCCCTCGTAAAAGCACTGGTACAGTTCCGTCAGTAATATAAAAGTAAGGCGGTCTGACATTTACGGTTATCGTCCTAAATGGTTTGCTTTTTAGATCCAGTTGCATCTTTTCAACTCTTCTCTTCTTTAAATTATGATCGAAGGAAAGGATGTAGGCTGGATATTGGTAATTTCCCATATAAATCCGGGAATCAGAAATTCCTGCGATATAATGGGAGTTATATTTGATATCGACTAAAGCGGAAAATTCTACAGGATGCTGCGGATAACGTCTAATGAACGGATTGTTTTTGTGCATAATGGTTTCCGAAGTAAAAAATAGTATAATCATAACAGTGGAACTTAGTGAAATAACTATTACCGAAATTAGAGTCAGCTTAGCTCTGGAAAAATTCTTCTTAATACTTTTCATTAGCTCTTCGTTTTTAAAAATGCCGACTAAAGCCAATATTACAAACACTATATTGAATATAAAATGAACTTTCCAGCTCATTTTTTCCAAAATTCCTCCACATGAACAGGGTATAAAGGAACCGAAATTTAAAATTAAAAAGATGTATGCAGTAAACATAGTCATTAGTCCCAGTGATGCAAATAATCCAAAAGTCCTCGTTCTTCGAACAATTACAAAAAATGCTATAATAATTTCTGTTGCGATTACAGCCCAAGAAACAATGTCTGCATAAGCACTTATAAGCGGCGATTGGCCAAGCTGCACTTTAAAATTTTCGAAATCCAGTATTTTACTTACAGCTGCGTATATAAACAGCCCTGCAAACAAACTGCATATCGTTTGGATTATAAAACGTTTAACCGAAGTAACTGGAATCATCATCATTATTTATCTTTTGAAATTATAAGCTGCTTTAAAAAATCAGATATTGCTTTTCTAATTTCTTTATACAAATGTACATGCGAAATTTCGTATAAAGCCTTTAAAAATCAAGCCAAAATCTTTGAAAATCAGGCAATCTTACTTTTTAGCTGATACCATAGAAAATGCCTGCACTTTGTAAGAATCATGCAGGCATTTATTAGTAATGTTTGTTTTGGAATCAGCCTTTTATCGAAGCGCTGATTTCGGCAAGTTTTTCATGAACATCGATAAGACCAGCTTTCTGAAGAAACTCCTCTGACAGGCTCTCCAGCTCTGCTCTCCTCTGCTCACTTACACTCTCTAAAAGCATCGAAGACCCTTCTCTGATCTTCAGACCATCCTGTATGAGATGGCTTAACAGGAGCACATTTTTTCGTGAAATTTTCAGATCCATTTTCACAGTCTCATTCATTCCTGGAGTACTTAAAATGGTTTCAAATACTTTGGCTACATCATTTGCTGTAATCATAATTCATCATTTAAAAATTAATACTTAGCTAAGTGTAAAATTAGAAAGGATCTTCCCTATTCACCCTACTCAAAATTTGGGGAGGATTGCAGGGCTTGCTCTGCTTTTCTAATTTCGCTTTATCATAAGCCCAATACTAAATTTCAAAGCTGTTTCTTATTGCGGTTAAACGGTGCAGATTAACAGCAGCTGGTTCATATGATTAAGGAACTGTAAGACTCTCACATAAACTTAAAATAAAGCTGAAAGTGGCTTTATTGAAGCTTTCGGACTGCGGTTTTCTGCAGTCAGCAAGATGTCTGGTTGTATCACAACCAAAAATCTTGCTGCCCTTCTGCTCGGAACTCGCTGGCAGTGAAACTTTCAGTTTAAATGAAATGGATATAATGAAAAAGAGAAGATTATGGAAGAGCAAAACAGCGGCAGAAACAGATGGCTCCACATCCGGCTGACCAAGGAAGAATTCGAACAGATTGACAAAAATTTCAAGGCATCAGCCTGCCGCAAACGCAGTGATTTTGTGCGCAGAAATCTATTGCGCAAACCCATTGTAATGAAGTACAGAAATGAGTCGCTGGATAAACTTTTGCAGGAGCTGATACAGCTGCGGTCACAGCTGAATTTCATGGGCAATAATTTCAATCAGAGCGTTAAAAAACTCCATACCCTTTTTGAAATTTCCGATTTAAGAATATGGATACTATCTTTTGATTCCGACAGGAACAGATATTTTTCCCTCATTGAAGAAATAAAAAAAAGCATTGAAAATCTCGCTCAAAAATGGTTGCAGTCATAAATACAGGACAATCGATAAGAAGCATTTTCATGTACAATGAAAACAAAGTCTCTGAGGGAAAGGCAACATGCATCGGCGAGGGAAATTATCCGATGGATCTTGAAAAAATGTCAGAAAATTTTAAGCTCGGTGTATTTTTAAAACAGCTTCAGCTCAATGAAAATGTCAAGCGCTCCGCAGTGCATATCTCACTGAATTTTGACCGCTCCGACACGGATTTATCAAAAGAAAAACTCATGCAGATTGCTTCTTCCTATATGGACAAGATAGGATTCGGCTCGCAGCCTTATCTGGTTTATCAGCATCACGATGCAGGACATCCGCATATTCATATTGCTTCGATAAATGTGAGAGCAGATGGATCAAGGATCAACATGCACAACATTGGAAGAAACCAGTCTGAAACGGCTCGGAAAGAATTGGAAATTTCTTTTGATCTGATTCGTGCAGATTCTAGAAAAAAACAGAGTCCTGCACTTATTAATGCGATTGATGCAGAAAAAATAAAATATGGGGCGATGGATTCCAAAAGAGCTATCAGCTCTGTATTAAATGCGGTCATTCCGCACTACAAATACACCACGCTTGGCGAGCTCAACGCAGTATTGAACCTCTATAACGTTAAGGCGGAACGTGGAAAGGAAAATTCAAAAATGTTTCAGAACAAAGGGCTGGTCTATCAGATTCTGGACGAAAATAAAAAGACGGTCGGGGTACCTATAAAAGCCAGCAGTTTTTATTCCAAGCCTACCCTTTCCCAGCTTGAAATGAATTTCGCTGCGTCCAAAAGCTCGCGTGTGGTAAACATGAAAAGAACCCGAAATGCTGTGGATCTGCTGCTTTTGAAATATCCTTCCATTACGCTTTCCCAGCTTGAAACCCGGCTGGCAAATCAGGGCATCACCGCTGTAGCCAGAAAAAACGAGAACGGTTTAATCTACGGCATGACCTACATAGATCATAACACAAGATGCGTATTCAACGGAAGCAGTCTGGGACCTGCTTATGCAGCCAAAGGACTCCTTGAGCGTATTGGACGATCTTCTGAATTTGGAAAACAGTCGGCTGTTTTGGAAAGACCCGTGAGCCAGAAGAATTCTTTTATTTCCGCAGCTGAAGTGCAGCGGATAATTGATGATGTGCTTTATGCAGCAGCGCCGTCAGATTACATTCCCAAACAGCTTAAAAACAAGCGTAAAAAAAGAAAAAGAAAAGGACCGTCCGATAACAATTAACACACAGAAATCATGAGCATGCAGACAGGAGAAAATGAACAGGCGCTTAGAAAGATTTTAGACATGACAAGACTGATGGGCATAGCAGTACTGCTCATCCATTTTTATTTTTACTGCTTCGATTCCTTCAGGCAGTGGAATCTTGCGCCGGATTTTGCCCGCAGAATACTGGAGAATATCCATCGAACCGGCCTTCTGGACAGCTTCCATAAATCAAAGATTTTTGCCCTTGGACTGCTGGTTATTTCCCTTATGGGGGCCAGAGGAAGAAAAGATGAAAAACTGCATTTTAAAACCGCGTTTTATTATATCGGTCTGGGGCTAATACTTTACTTTGGTTCTTATCTGGCTATTGTAATCTTTGTGGATACTGAAGTATGTTCTGTATTTTATATCTCCTTGTGTTCTATGGGTTATCTGCTGACGCTTTCCGGCGGCACACTGCTCTCCCGCATTATCAGAAGAAAGCTCTCCACAGCAGATATTTTCAATAAGGAAAATGAAACTTTCCCCCAAGAGGAAAGGCTTATTGAAAATGAGTATTCCGTCAACCTTCCTGCTCGCTATCACCTCAAAGATAAAGTGCGCAGCAGCTGGATTAACATCATAAATCCCTTCCGTGGGATTCTGGTTCCCGGAACTCCCGGATCTGGAAAATCATACTTCGTAATCCGCCACGTAATCACCCAGCATATCGCTAAGGGTTTTTCTATGTTCATCTATGATTTTAAGTTCGACGACCTCACCATAATTGCTTATAATGCCTGGCTGAAATTCCGTCATCTTTATGCCGTTGAGCCCAAATTTTACATCATAAATTTCGATGACCTATCAAGAACCCACAGGTGCAATCCTCTTGATCCTGCGGCAATGACAGACATTACTGATGCTGCTGAATCGGCACGCACCATCCTTATGGGGCTCAATCGGGAATGGATCAAAAAACAGGGCGATTTCTTTGTGGAATCTCCCATAAATTTCCTGACGGCGGTCATCTGGTACCTTCGAAAATACAGTGATGGCGAGTACTGCACCCTGCCCCATGTCATTGAAATGATCCAGACCGATTACGAAAGTCTTTTCACGCTTCTGAGAACCGAAAAAGAAATCGAAGTGCTGATCAATCCCTTTGTAAGTGCGTTCCTGAACGAGGCAGTCGACCAGCTGGAGGGGCAGATTGCTTCAGCTAAAATCTCGCTGGCTAAACTCTCCTCACCTCAGCTTTATTATGTGCTCTCAGGCAGTGATTTTACCCTAGATATTAATACCCCCTCAGATCCAAAAATTGTTTCTATGGGAAACAATCCTCAGAAAATACAGACTTACGGAGCGGTGCTTTCCCTTTTTGTAAGCCGTCTCATCAAGCAGGTAAACCAAAAGGGAAAACTCAAAAGCAGCCTGATTTTTGACGAGTTCCCCACTATTTATCTCAACAATATTGACAGCCTTATTGCAACGGCTAGAAGCAACAGAGTGAGCACCTGCCTGGGGATTCAGGACTTTAGCCAGCTTCGCAAGGACTATGGCCGGGAACAGGCTGATGTAATTGTTAACATAGTCGGAAATATTGTCTCGGGACAGGTCACTGGAGATACGGCAAAACAGCTCTCGGAGCGTTTCGGAAAGATAATGCAGGACCGCGAGAGCCTTTCGATCAACAGCAGCGACACTTCCATCAGCCGTTCAAGACAGCTCGAATCCGCAGTGCCGCCCTCGAAGATTTCTTCATTGAGCTCGGGAGAATTTGTAGGGATGACAGCCGATAACCCGGATTGCAGAATTGAGCTTAAAACCTTTCACTGCGAGATTATCAACGACCACGAAAAGATCAAAAAAGAAACGGATAATTATAAAGAAATTCCAGTCATACGGACAATTGATAATGTTATCATCCAGAAAAATTATCTCCAGATTAAAATTGAGATTCAGGAAATAATCCACAGCGAAATGGAACGGATAATCAAAAGCCCGTCGCTTTCATCGCTGGTTCTCAAAAAAGAAAAATAACCCTTCATCCTTAGATTTTTTCTTTTAAGTAAGAGCAAAGAAAATGTTTTTTAACTGCCGGATTCTTTTAGTATTTCCAGGGTATTTTCGTCCAGCTCTCCATGGTAATATTTGTCAAGCAGCTGCCTGAAACATTCAGACGTATCAGGCAGAAGGCTGAACAGTGTCATGCAGGATTTCAGTTTTTTTTCATCTGCCCTTCCCAGAATTTCCAGTGCCGTTTTATTCTCGATTTGAAGTATTGCGCCCGTAATTTCCTCCAGCCGTCTGCCCAGAATCGGATGATTAAAATACTGTGTGGCTTCCTGCAGATTTTCAATGCCGTAAAAGATATTGTAATCCGTGAAGCCCAGTCCTCTTAATTGGGGAAAAATAAACCACATCCAATGGGTCTGTTTGCTGCCCGCTCTGATCTCTCTCAGTGCATTGCCGTAGGTTTCCCGCTGCGCCTCTAAAAAACGGTCCAGATCATATTGCTTTTCCATTGCAGTGCTGTTTTAGATGGATTGAATTTACAAAATTTTTCAATTCCGTTTCAAAACTGGCATTTGAAATAGGGGTTCTGCCTGCTTTTAATATAGATAAGAAAATTTTCAATGAAAACGGATTAAAAGAGCCGCGAAAATAGCAACCGCAGGCTCCTGCATGCGCATAACGGCCTTGCCGCCCTTCGGGACTTATAGCACTCCGGATCCTTTATCGGATGCTTGATTTTGTGCTTTCTTTTTTCCCGTTTTTCTTTTGAAAAATTTCATGCGGGGCTTGAGAAAAAACAGATAAACATTCACTTAAAATTTTACATCATGGAAATCTCAGGACGAATTACAAAAGATGCCGTAACGGCAAAAGTATCTAATGACAGAGAGGTGGTAAATTTCTCCATCGCAGTCAACGACAGCTACAGACCTAAAGGGGCTAGCGAACTTAAAAAGATTGTGACCTACATCGACTGCTCGTACTGGATGGGTTCCAAAATGGCGCAATGGCTTAAAAAAGGCACTATGGTAGAACTCTTCGGGCGCATCGGTCTGAATGTCTACACCAATGCCGAGGGCAAGGCGCTCGGTTCGCTGACCTTTTACACCAGTAATATCAAAATACTGGTTTTCCCGAAAACAGAAAATGCATCAGCTGTTCCCGCAGTGCAGAAGAAAAACACGCCTAAAGACGAACCTGACGACCTGCCTTTCTAAATCATGTACCTATTTATTTTTTATACACGCCTAAAGACAATATTATGCAAGCCTTATCAAAATCCAACTACAGCGAATACAGCGTTGCCGATGCCTTTAATGGGATAATCCTCAAAAGCATCACTTCCTATAACGGAAAAAAAAGAGAACAGCTGAAATCATTCTTTCTTGACCTGCAGCAAGGCGGTTGCGTGAGCGGTATGATTTCCGAATTTATCTACCACGCAGACTGCAAAGAATTTTACATCGAACATATCGATGACCTTGAAAATATCAGAACCGAACTCGAAGAGGCAATTGGCGAACCGATTGAAAACCGATTCCAAGCCCCTCACTACACTTTTGTTTGCTGGCTCTGCTTTGAAGAATACTGCTATGACCTCTATTCAAGGCTTTTTGAATAACAGTTTAATCTTAAATCTTCTCTTATGAAACCATCAGAAAAATTCAAGACCGCAATAGAAAGCTACCTGAACGGCAAAGCGCAGAACGATGCCTTGTTTTCAGCTGACCTTAAAAAAGAAAGCAAAAACTTGGAGAGCTGTTTCCACTACATTTTCGGCGAGGTCAAAAAAACAGGGGAATGCTCTTTTGACGATCAGGAAATCTTTGACATGGCGGTAAAGTACTACACAGACGACACCATTGGAACGCCTGCCCCTGTCCAATGCAGAGTAGCAGTAAGCCCGCCTGTAAAGGCGGACTTATTCTCAACCGCTCCCGCAGTATCTCAAAGCACAGTCCAAAAAACGGAAACCGTTCAACCCGTGAAGCCTGCACAAAAAACCTTAACGCTATTTGACTTATGACACCCAAAACAGCCATAGAAAAAGAAATAAGCTTCCTAAGCACCATACTTGCGCCCATAACTGCGTTCATGCACCAATGGGCGGATGAAAATATTTTCGTGAAATGGGCGGTGCTCTCAAGGGGAAAATTCCATTGTCTGGAATGCACGCACTCGTGGAAACCCGACAGCGAAAGCCAATCCTGCAAAAATTATATCAATTGCACAGCCTGTAAGGGGAAGCTTAATATGCATAAGTACAATCAGGTTTATTTCAGGGAAATCGAATACTTCGCCGTCACCGATACTTGCCAAGGGTATCAGGTGGTGCGCATCATCTGTTCGCACAAGAACATGAAAAAGAATGTTCTTCCCGACTATTCCCATACCGAAGTCATGCAGCATTGGATAAATCCAAAAGGGGAAGTGCGCACCATCTCAAGAGGCACCAATGTTTTTTCCGATGCCTATGATGCGTGGAAATATTATTCCCCTTTGGAAATCCGTCCTAAGGATTTTCAGAAATCCCCAAAGTACCGCATCAATCCCTACAAGGTTTATCCAAAGCTTAATGTGATTCCGCTTTTGAAAAGAAACGGTTTCAAGACTTCCGTGCATGGCATTGCACCGCAGATACTCTTTACCGCCCTCTTGAAAGACCCCATTGCGGAAACCCTTTTAAAATCAGCTCAGAACTCCCTGCTGAAACATTATCTGACTTCTCACCAACAGCATCTGCGTGAAAACTGGCAGGCTGTAAAAACCTGCCTTAAGCACCGCTACCAAATTCAGGACATCAAAATTTGGGAGGATTATATTGCTCTACTCCGATGGTTTAAAAAAGACCTCAGCTCCCCTGCGCTTGTCTGCCCTGAAAATTTGGAAGAAGCCCATGACAGGCTTGTTGCCAAAAAAAGGGATATTCAGCGAAAGAAACATCTTGCGCAGATGCGCGCCGAAATTCAGCAGGCACAGCCGATTTATGAAAATGATAAAAAACAGTTCTTGGGGCTTTCTTTTACCGATAAAGACCTTACCGTAAAAGTGATTGAGCGTGTGCAGGACTTTCTTGAAGAGGGTGATACACTCCACCACTGCGTATTTACCAACGAATATTATAAAAAGAAAGATTCCCTTATCCTTTCGGCGCAGATTGAAAACAGACCTATTGAAACCATTGAAATCTCCCTTTCCAAAATGGAAATCATCCAATGCAGAGGGCATCGAAATAAAGCCACCAAACACCACAGCAGGATTTTGAGCATTATCCGAAGAAACCTGCCTGAGATTGCCAAACGGTTGAAAAAACAGAAAAAACAGGCAGTTTCGGTTTAATCCATTTTACTATTAATACCGCAGATTATGCTGCGGTTTTTTTTCGACGCGCAGACACTTTAAGGCGAACGGGGCAGTCATGGTTTAGGGGCAATTTTGGAATGTTAAGTCAATTTCATCACAAAATTCGGGTTCGGCTTTCGGTTCTCCGCAAAAAATTCCCCCATAAATGCAGGGCTTCGTCCTGCTTTATTGCGTTGCTTTCTGCGTTCGCTCAGCCCTTCCCGGCAGCGGTGCTGTAATTAATCTTAAAACTATTGCAGCTATGAAAAATCAAAATCAAAACACAGACTGGCAGAAAGTATCAGAAATCGAACTGATCTATAAAACCAAAGTTAAAAGCGCCGACAGGCCTTATATAAATTCTTCCAGAGATGCTTACCGAATTCTTGTTGACAGCTGGGATCCCGGCAAGATAGAATTCTTTGAGCAGTTCAAAGTCCTGCTGATCAATCAGACCAACAGGGTTCTGGGAATCTACGAGGTTTCCTCAGGAGGCATTGCAGGTGTCGTGGTTGATGTGCGCCTGCTTTTCTCGGCAGCCCTGAAAGCCGCCGCCAGCGGAATCATCATCGCCCACAACCATCCCTCAGGAAAGACAGCCCCTTCCGAGGCCGACAGGTACATGACCAGAAAAATCCATCAGGCAGGCAAACTGCTGGATATTCCGCTGCTTGACCACCTGATCGTCACACCCGAAACCTATTACTCTTTTGCAGATGAAGGCGCCCTGTAAGGGCGTTTTCATCTTTCATGCCCTTGGTCTGTTCTATTTTTTTAAGTAATTTTGCCCCATGAATCATGAAGAAATAAAACGATACTTTGAGAACAATCCTCCCCCAAAGGAAGTTAGATTGACTGAATGGGCAAATATCACCGACACGCAGGTTTTCCTCAACAGCTGCTATTCGACTATCAGAAACTTTAACGGCCCTGTAGACCGAATGCCCGGCATGGTGGCATCTGAGGGATTTTTACATTCTAATGAAGAAAACAGCAGGCCAGCCGGCCAGCGAGGAACCTGCTTCAGAATAATTTTGATCCTTCCGTAAATTCTTAATAAAGCAAAAAAGCACCGATTTGGGTGCTTTTTTTATGCCCTGAAAAATAAGGCTTTTTTAATTTTGTTATTAATTAGAACATTTTATTTTAAAAAATTGTTACTGACTGTACTAATTTTGATGAGTATAAAATGATCAAGATTATGAGCCGGGCAATTGTACATATCGACATGAACACGTTTTTCGTATCCTGCGAAAGGCTGACAAATTCAGAACTTAACGGCATACCGCTTATCATCGGCGGAGGTGACAGGGGCGTTGTGGCTTCCTGCTCTTATGAAGCCAGAAAATTCGGCGTGCGTTCCGCTATGCCGATCCATATGGCCATGAAGCTCTGCCCGCAGGCAAAAATTATGAAAGGAGACATGGAACTCTATTCAAGGCTTTCCCACGACATTACCGAAATCATTCAGGAAAAGGCGCCCGTGGTGGAAAAAGCCAGCATTGATGAATTTTATCTGGACATTACCGGCATGGATAGATTCTACGGCAGCTACAGATGGACAGACGAGCTGGCCCAACGCATCACAAAAGAAACGGGGCTTCCCCTCACCTTTGCGCTTTCGGTGAACAAAACCGTTTCCAAAATCGGAACCGGCGAAGGCAAGCAGAAGCAGAACCTTGAAATTCCCGAACATCTGGTGCAGTCCTTTTTGAATCCGCTCTCCATTAGAAAAATCCCGATGGTAGGACAGAAAACCTTTGAGCTGCTTTCGAGAATTGGAATCCGCACTATTCAGACGCTCTCTGAAATGCCAGCCGAATCCCTGCAGCAGATGATCGGCAAAAACGGAACAGAGCTCTGGAAAAAAGCCAATGGAATTGACAACACGCCCGTAGAACCCTACACGGAAAGAAAATCAATTTCTACCGAGCATACCTTTTCACAGGACACAATCGATGTGCTGAAACTCAACAGGATCCTGCAGGGTATGGTGGAGAAACTGGCTTATCAGCTGCGCGCGGAAGAATGGCTCACCTCAACGGTGACCGTCAAAATAAGATACGCCAATTTTGATACCGAAACCAAGCAGTCAAGAGTCCAGTACACCTCAGCGGATCATATTCTGACCCAGACCGTCACTGATCTCTTTGCCAAGCTCTACCAGCGCCGTATGCGCCTGCGTCTTATAGGCGTGCGCTTCAGCGGACTGGTCAGGGGAACCTACCAGATCGACCTTTTCAATGATACCGAAGAAATGCTGGCGCTTTACCAAGCTATGGACAGGATGAAGACCCGTTACGGATTTGACGCCGTGATGCGATGCGCCGGCGCATCGTTCAAACCCAATAACAAAGACGAAATTTTAAAACGCAAAAAATAAATCATGTACCTCAACTGCCACTCTTTTCATTCCCTGCGCTACGGCACTATTCCGCTGGATGATCTGATTAGGCAGGCAGCCCAGTGCGGTGTGACAGCTGCGGCTCTAACCGACATTAATACCGTAACAGGCATCTATGATTTTATAAAAGGTTGTGAAGCCTCAGGTATAAAACCGCTTGTCGGCATAGAATTCCGCTGCAGCCATAAATTGCGCTATATCGGGCTTGCGCAAAATGCTGTCGGACTTTCCCAGATGAACCGTTTTCTGACCGAGCATAACTTTGAAAAGAAACCGCTGCCTGAAACCGCACCGTTTTTCTCTGATGTTTTCATCATTTATCCTTTAGAAAATGCGCCCGACGAACTCCGACATAATGAATACATAGGCATACGTCCCGACCAGCTGCAAAAACTCGTAGTATCAAAGTGGAGAAAACGAAGAGCTGAAATGATTATTCTTCAGCCTGTTGTATTCCGCACCAAAAGGGAATACAACCTGCACAGGATTCTTCGTGCAATTGACCTAAATGAGCTCCTCTCCAAACTCGAAACTGATGACTGGTGCAGCAAATCGGATGTTATGATTCCTGAAGCGGAACTTATCGCCCTTTATGAAGATTATCCCGAAATCATTCAGAATACCCGATACATCATCGAGCGCTGTAATTTTCAGTATGACTTTGAAAGCCCGAAAAACAAAAGACATTATACCAAAAGTAAAAAAGGGGATATTGCCCTTTTGACCACTTTGGCCGAAGAAGGTCTGGTATGGCGTTACGGGAGCCATAATGCCGAAGCAAAAGCGCGTGTGGAGAAAGAGCTCAAAGTCATCAATGACCTTGAATTCAGCGGCTACTTCCTCATTACATGGGATATCATACGTTACAGCACCTTCTGCGGCTTCCTTCATATCGGAAGAGGCTCGGGCGCCAACAGCATAATTGCCTACTGCTTGGGAATAACAGACATCTGCCCTTTGGAGCTTGACCTCTATTTCGAGCGCTTTCTGAATGAAAACCGCAAGAGCCCTCCCGACTTTGATATCGACTGGAGCTGGAAAGAGCGTGATGTTATCTTAAGATACATCTCCAACCGGTACGGCAGTGACTATGTAGCTTTCTGCGGGACTAATGTAGAATTCAAATACCGCTCGATTTTCCGCGAGGTCGGCAAAGTATTTGGACTTCCGAAAGACGAGCTGGACATGCTGGCCAAAAATCCAATGAAGCTCCACCAGACCAACTACATTGTCAAACTGGTTCAAGAATACGGTATGATGCTCGAAAAATATCCCAATATGAGAAGCATGCATTCCTGCGGAATTCTAATTTCGGAAGAGCCGCTTACCAATTACACGCCGCTGGAAATGCCCCCGAAAGGATTTCCCATTGTGCTCTTTGATATGCATACAGCTGAGGATATCGGCTTTGATAAATTTGATATCTTGAGCCAGCGCGGCATCGGACATATTGATGATACCGTGAAAATAATTGAACAAAACAGAGGCATTCGGATCAATATCCGCGACACGAGAATCTCAAAAAACGAACAGTCCGCAAACGTGTATCTGGCGGAAGGGAGAACCATCGGATGCTTTTATATCGAGAGCCCTGCGATGCGGGGACTATTGCGCCGTCTGAAATGCGACAATTATAAAACGCTTGTGGCGGCATCATCGATTATACGTCCGGGAGTGGCGCAGTCTGGAATGATGAAGGAATACATATTCCGCCACAACAACCCTACAAAATTTGAATATTTCCATCCAGTCTTTGAAAAGGAGCTCGGGGAAACCTATGGCATAATGGTGTATCAGGAAGACGTGATCAAAATTGCCCTGCATTACGGCGGGCTCTCGGCTGCAGACGGAGATATCCTAAGGCGCGCCATGTCGGGCAAGGGACGCTCAAAAGCGGCGCTTCAGAAAGTTAAGGACGATTTCTTTATTTCTGCTGCCGCAAAAGGACATCCCGAACAGCTGAGCCAGGAAATCTACCGCCAGATCGAATCCTTTGCAGGCTATTCCTTCTGCAAAGCGCACTCTGCCTCCTATGCCGTGGAAAGCTACCAGAGCCTTTATCTTAAGGTGCACTACCCTATTGAATTTATGGTTGCCGTCATAAATAATCAGGGAGGATTTTACAGAACTGAAATCTATGTGCATGAAGCAAGAATGGCCGGAGCTCTTATCCATACCCCCTGCGTGAATAAAAGCGGATATGAAACTTCTCTTTACGGCAGCGATATTTATCTGGGCTTTATGCACCTGCAGGGCCTTGATTCCAAACTCTCACAGTTCATCGCTACAGAGCGAGAGAGAAACGGCATCTATAAATCGCTGGAGGATTTCATAAACAGGGTTCCGATGGGAATTGAGAATGTAAAGACGCTTATTTTTATCGGCGCATTCCGCTTTACGGGAAAAACAAAAAACCAGCTGCTGGTGCAGGTAAGCCTTCTGATGAATAATTTCAAGCCTGCAAACCGCGGGCTTCTGCTCATTGAGCAGCCTGCCAAAGAATTTAAGCTGCCTGTTCTTGAGCGTTCGATTTTTGAGGATGCTTTTGATGAAATCGAGCTTTTGAATTTTCCGGTTTCCTGCACCGTTTTTGATCTGCTCAAAACCAGATACCGAGGAGATGTCATGGTGCGGGATCTTCTGAAATACCATAAGAAAGAGGTGCGTATGCTGGCATACCTGATCTCAACCAAACAGGTGCCAACCAAAAGGGGAAATATGTATTTCGGGACGTGGATCGATCATGAGGGAGCCTATTTTGATACGGCGCACTTTCCGGACAGTCTGGTAAATAACCCGTTTCAGGGAGGAGGCTGCTACCTGCTTTTGGGTACCGTGGAAATTGATTATCATTTTCCGACAATCACCATTTCCAGAATGGCGAAAATGCCATTTATCCCTGATCCAAGATATTCGGACTCGGAAAAAAGGTATACCACACAGCACAATATCAAACAGGATGTCAGCAGCACCCATCGCCAGCCTTATCCGCAGGATCACGAAATTAACCTGCCGCGCCACAGAATGAAATTTTGACATTTTAGTTATGCAATGTCCTAAGAATGAATTAATTTTGATAGAGAAGCAAAAACAGAAAGAGGAAAACAAGCATGCCGTACATCAGTTTTCTGCTGTTTTTTTTTCTAAGCTTTTGTTTTCGCTTTTCATTTTCTTTAATAAGCCTTTCGATTCGTTTAATGTCTATTGGGTAAGATTCCATAAGATCGTTTATTCAAACTTAAGCCGTATGAAAAAGACAAAAGCCCTTAAAAGGGCAAATTAGTATCAGGATAAGACATTTTTAAAACAGCCTTTAAAACGGAATATTATGTGTTATTATACCCAGCAGAATGCCTCGATAGAAGATCTCAAACGACGCTTTAATGCGGAACTCGACAATGAGGAAACCTATCTGCAGTCGGATTTTATAAACGGGTTCTCCCATCCAAATATACCTGTGATACTGAATTCCTCTCCGCATCTAATCACAACGGATTATACTTGGGGACTTCTGCCTTCCTGGGCAAAAGACATCGAGTTCAGGAAAAACACCCTTAATGCCCGCATTGAATCCATTGATGAGAAGGCATCATTCAAGAATATAACCCATAACCGATGCCTTATAATCGCATCTGCCTATTACGAATGGCATTGGAATGATGAGAAAGGAAAAAGCAAGGATAAGTACCAGATCAACTCGCAGGATGATGAAATCTTCACTTTTGCAGGTTTGTATTCATCCTGGACGGATCCCATCACAGATGAAATTAAAAACACCTATACCATGGTAACTACTAAAGCTAATAAGTTAATGGACTTCGTGCATAACCATAAACACAGAATGCCCATCATGCTCAAAAAGCAGGATGAAACAGCTTGGCTGGACCAGTCTTTGGCTATTACCGAATTTGCCTATCCCTATGAAGGAAACTTAATCGCACTTCCTTCAAATTAATTCCAATTTTATGAAACAGGATATCGATTATTTCAACGGAATGAGCACCGAAGACCTGCATAAGAGATTTATGCAGAAACTTTATTCCAAGACAGAATTCATACAATACAATGATCCTGATGATTTTTTCGATCCCGAACAGGAGTACGGAAACCATATAACAAAGTGTATTGCCGAGGAAAGAAATTTTATAAGAGAATTAATTCGCACCGCATCAGTCGAAGCAGGAACACTATTGACAGAGGAGCAGATTGAAGAAATGATGCAGAAGAAAAGAGAAGAAATCAACCAGCTCACCGGATCAGCCATCGAAGATTATATTGAAAAGGTTTCTGTTACCTATATTGATCCTGTGCCACAATGCAACCAGAGATATCTTTTGCAGAGATGGCTATGCCGATTTTGGAAATTTATAAAATCTTATTCTGCCAAATAAAAAATGTAAACTATTAATTTATAGTCGTCTTGTATTTCCTAATCCTTTTGAGCATTACCACCTTGTGCAATATATACTGCAGTTAATATCAGCGATAATTTTATTCCCTTAATAGTTTCTCTATACTTAAAACATTCTAGCATCATAAAAAATATAACAGGATAAATAACACGAAACTAGCTACATTTAGAAGCGTTTTATGTATATTGCATTAGATTAATAACTAATTAAACCAACACAGCATACGCAATGGACGAGGAAAAAATTATCAGGGACGAAGCCAAAGTATTTCACGAAAATGAAATTGTAATGTCAAGAAAAGTACAGGCAATTGACGATATCCAAAAATTAAAATACAGGCTAACAGATTTTTATGCCCCTGAAAATAAAGCAATTTTCTTGGATGAAGTGGAAAAACAAATTAAAACTGCACTCCAAGAACATAGGGATAGGTCACATGGAGGTCAACCAAAGGCTGATTGTGGAGAAGAAATAAAATCTGAAAAACTACTTTACTATATAAAGCAGGAATTTGAAAACTTACCAATGGTTGCGCATCAAAAAAATGAAATTGCTAATACAGAAAAAAGAACTAAAGTATTTGTAAGTTACAGCCATGCCGATTCTGAATTTTTAGATGATATAAAAAGACATTTTAAACCTTTTTTGAAAAACATAGAATTTTGGGATGATACTCATATTAAGCCTGGTCAAAAATGGCAAGATGAAATTAAGAAAAATATTGAAAGCTGTAAAGTTGCAATCTTACTTGTTAGTACTGATTTTTTAGGCTCAGAGTTTATTTCTGCGCATGAAATACCTCCATTGTTAAAAGCCGCAGAAGAAAACGGAGCAACAATTTTAACTGTTATCTTAAAGCCATGTTTAATCGAAGAGTTTAAAGACTTAAATCAATACCAATTTGTTAACCCACCTAGTAAACCGGTTATTAAACTTGATTACGCAGAAAAAGAAGAACTGTACGTAAATCTTGTAAGACAAACAAAGAGACTTTTAGAATTATAAATCAATCTATATTTTAACTAAAAATGTTATGAGCAATTCAGTAGATAACTACGCAATAAAACAAGTATTGGAAAATGAACTTTGTCCCGTACATCAAAAATATCCTGAAATAAAAGTAACACCAACTGGTTTTCAGTTTTCCTCTTGCTGCGCAGAATTTAATAAGGAACTGACATCGAAAGCAACAAAAATGACAACAGACCAAATTACCGCATCAATCAGTAACATGTTTAAAAAAGGGTTTAAATTTTAAAAATGGAAGACGCATCAATTGAACTAGCAAAAAATGTAGTTGTAAATTACAAAGATGTCACTTCTTGGATTTTATTATCAGTAATTATAATAATTGGTATAGTTCGATATTTCCAAAGTCTTAAACTTTCTAAGACAATTGAAACGTTTAAGGCAGAACTGTCTAAAAAAGAAATCAAATTTACAAGGCATACCGAACTACAAATTGAATGTTTAAAAAAGATGTATGACATGGTTGTAGCATATCATTACAGTTTTATGCATTTCACTAAACCATCTTACTTAAGCCATAACCTACTTAAATCAAATCTAACCCGATTTCAGGAAACCTATGCTTTGACAATTCAATATTGCCACCGAAATAGAATTCTCTTAACCGATGAAATTACTGCACAGGCTAAAATACTCCAGGAAAAGAGTGAAAAAATAGAGAAAGTGTGTATAGTGGAATATAATCTATTAATTGAAAGAGAAGACCAAGGCGGAAGTCAGACTGACATGCAGCGCATATATGGTACAAGTGAAAATGAAATTAAAGCAGTTAGCCATGCTGTCATTCGAATTAACGCTAATGATGATGTTAAAAGTTTTGAAGGCGAAATAATAAAATTGAGAGAACTGATTGAAAATTACTTTAAACAACTAGTGGGCTAATTTTAAATCACAAAATTTCATCCATAAAAACCACCTGTTATGTGGTTTCTTTATTATCGGTATTCTCTTTCTCTGCAATAGGATAACAATGTTTATGAATATAATTCAGGTACTCCTGCGCTTTTAATGCCTCAGATGCCTGCGCCTTATAAGTCTTATATCTTGCATTCCTTGAATGATCATCCAGCCATTTATATCTGACTCCCACGTAAGTGTCAATTTTAGCAAACACCAATCTTTCTCTTGCTGCATGTCTCCCTTCTGTTTGAAATGCATTCTTGACGTCTGAAATATCAACGCAATGCTTTCCATTTATATCAGCTGGCAAAGCAAAATCTTCTACAAAATGTATAGCTGAATAAAAGGCTGTTGTAACAACCCAATCATAATATAGTTTACCTTCTAGAAGCAGATTACTTAACGCTTGATTGCGTTCACCAAATTCACGTTTTTTCGCCATAGAATTTACATAGATTCAGAATAATCAAACCCATCCTTAGCTAGTAAATCCTCATCTAAATCCGTTGTACTTACTAAACTTAAATCTAAGGTACTTTGAAATAATGAATGAAATGAGCACTGCATTTCGTGAATCTTAGTATAAGTAAATAAGACGAAATCGTCGTTTAATAACAATGCATCATCTACAGCTACAATTACCTTAGGGCTCTTATGAAAAATATTAATATAAAACTTTTCCACTTTGTAATTCTTCACTTCAAGATGGCTGACCAATGCTTTCGAGGATAAATAAACTAAATTCGCTTTTTCAACAAATTTTTCTTTCGCTTTTGAAACAATTAAGTCCATCACCTCTTTTTTTGCAGATTTCTCTCCATCGTTATAACCACGAGAGTACGCATCTGCCACCACATCAACATGATAATACAAATCATTAATTTTTGAAGTTTTAGCATCCTCCGAATGATTAGCTAAATATTCATTAAATTGTTTTATTCCAGTCGAATTTATTGTTGCTTGTGTCATAGTAAATCTTTGATTTTATGTAACTTTAAGAATCAATTACTTCAAATCGTGTGTAAATATATTTAAATATACGAAATTCATGTAATAAAAATGATTAAAAATGATTTATTTATAATAAATCAAAATAACCGACAAAATGCACAAATCTTAGATAAAATTTACATTTTATAATTAGGGAGTGCAAATATACAACAAACAAAAGCAAATTAAATATTAATATTTGTTAAGTTTTACTTTAGTTGCAGCAAAATTAAATTATTTAAAAGAGAATATCTACGTATAAATACGCGATTTTTAGCAAATATACATCTTTAACCCATTAATGAAATCAGTATGCAAAGCTACTGAACAGACATGATCAGGGACTTGAAAGACAATAAAAAGCCGTAAAAACTCTTTATTTTCGGATAATCGGGCTTGATATTTTCTGCTGCAAAAGCGGAGGTGGTTTTTAAGAAATTTTTCCGTATAAGTTTTGGAGAATAATATTTACATGTTAGTATTTGGAAAATAAAAAAATAATCTAAATTGATGAAACTGTATTACTCCTGTAACATCAATAGCTTAAAAGCATTATAATTTCTAGTCTGTAAAAGCTTCCCATTTATCAGACCAAGAGCCTAACTTTTTTTCAGATGGTATTATACAAACTCGTAATAAAATTGTCTGGCCCTGTTGATAAAAATATCCTTTTTTTTAAAGTCATTACTCGAAATAAATCCTTAAATCGGTCATTGACTCGGTTTCATTGATAATCTTTTTTATATCATAGGCCGAGAAATTCTCAGGCACCCGCTCAACAATCTCGTTTATATGCCTGCGCACCCTGGAATAGGGAATACCGTATTCGAAAAGTTTGGTCATGACTTTTTTGGACTCTTCTATATTGACGCTGTTCTCCCCGATGAACTTGTTCAGAAACATCACTTTGTTTCTGTGGGCATCCCTAATGATTACCCCCGAAACAAGCCTTCTGCCGTTGTAACGGATCAATAGGTCGTCCAGTTCAATGATGAATTCGATCGCGGGGATGACCTTATATGGAATGACGTTGTAGATCATCTTGATGACCACCGAAACGATATGGGAAATCTCCATTTTCGAGAAGTGCACATTCGTTTTTAAGGCCACCACTATCTCAGGTATGGTGCGATATTTAGGACTCAGGATGGTATACAGGCTGTTGTTGTTGACATTGGTTGTATCTAGGCTCTTGAGCTTAGCCAGCACCTTGAACAGATTCATGTCGGGCCTTCTGACGAATTCCAGTAGGTCCGTATACTGCGTGATGGTGAAGCCGTATTTGTTCAGCAATTGGCTGATGGCCTCCAGAGGAATCTTGCCGTGATAGGAATCCTCTAGCTGGATCTTGGTCTTCTCCTTGTAGGACTGGTCCAAATCATTGTCAGCGGCCCCCTTCAGATAGGCGCTTTTGTATTCCTCTTCACGGTTAATCTCAATGACCTGTGCCTGGTCCTTAATCAGAAAATCAAGACTCATGGCACTGTAGGGTACATTGCACAGCTCGAAGTACGGCTGGTGTTTCTGCTTGTAGAATACGTTTCCCACCTTATGGATGCCAAGCCTTCCCGCCCTTCCGATCAGGTTCTTGAACTTGATGATGTTCTTGGAGCCCATGATATCCTTGGCCGTAGTGATGAAAATATTCTTGGTGGGCGTATTGACCCCTTCGATGACCGATGACGTCGCCAGAAGGGTCCTCACCAAACCGTTGTTGAAGAGGTCGATGACTTTTTTCTGCATGAACTTAGGCATCGGACCGTAATGGATTCCGATGCCCGCCTTGAGCGCCTTTATGGGAATCCACTCGGGATGGAAATCCGACTCCACACGCTGCACCCAGCTGTCGGACAGAAGCGCCTCGGCCTTGTTTTCCTTCAGGTTGGTCATAAAGAATTTTTCGGCGTCGTTGGGTGTGTTGAAATAGATCAGATTGCTTTCCCCGCTATTGTGCACCTTTTCCAGGATCATGCCTGAGAAGTCGGCTTCCGACTTGAAATTCTTGGCAACAGGAGCATATTCCGACCGGCACATCCTGAACTCCAGATCCTCCAGACCGCTGATCTTATTCACAAGAGGCAGCAAAAGCACGGTCTTGTCCGATATGCGGAGCGTGTCTATAAACGCCCTGTTAAGGATCACCTCCCTGCTGCTGCTTATCCTGTCGCCGAGCTTGTACGCCTCATCAATTACAAAAAGGTCAATTTTGTCTTTGTATTCGCCGTAGATTTGGTAATACTTCTCCTGGGTCCCTATAAAGATGCTTTTATCAGCAATGGCGCTTCCGCTTTTCAAGGTATCGAATATGGTGTAGCCGCAGGATCTGAAGATCATATTGAAATCCTCCACCAGCTCATCGGCCAGCGAATTGGTCGGCACCAGAAAGACGATGCGCTTGGGCTGCTCGTTGAAGATGTATTCCTTGATGAGCATCGTTTTTCCAAAACTGGTCGGTGCGGATATCAACACTCTGCCGTTCTGGGCGATCTGGTCATAAAGTTTTTTCTGCTCGTCGGTGAAGGAGATATTCCTGCCGCTGTGGTTTATGGTATTTTTCTCAAGGATAAACTCGATCTGCTTGGAGAAAAACGATTCGTCCTTCTTCTCCTGATAATAGGGCGACAGGTCATAAAGAAAAAGATCTTTGATGTTTACCTCTTCCGCGTCATGATCAAGCAGCTTGATGATGTCTTCTCTGTTGTTCTGGTTTATCATGATGTTTTCAACTTAATTATAAGATCCAGTGCCGTCCTCTGGGCCTTGTAGATTAATTCTTCCTTGGATGCCACCGGAAGGTGGTACAGCAATACTTTGTAGGTATCCTTGAATCCCGCAATGCTGATCTTGTCAACTGTTTTGTATGCTTTTGCATAGGTCTTGGCATCGGCTTGGGTATGAAGAACGAATCCGGAGAGTATCAGGGGAAGATTCTTGATCTCATCGGAGGTCATCTCGCAGATGTCCCCCGTAATACCTTTCAGGATTATTTCTGTATCGGAGCTCAGCAGATTTTTGATGTAGTCCTCAAGTTTGCTCTTGAAGGACTTGTCCTTGATTATCTTGTAGGCGCCATCATAGAGGTTACCGTAGAATTTTGCTTCGCCGAGCACCAGACTGGTGTCAGAGAACATGCATACATCGGCTCCCGTGCTGACTTTCTTGGCACTCTCGTTCACCGAGATCACCCCGCTGACCAGCTTGGTGTCCACGTGATCGATGTTTAATCTAGCGAGCAGCGCTTCGGCAAAGAACGTGTAGTAGGACTGCAGGTCCTTGTTGTCATCCAGCACCTTGCGTATGGCTTTTTCATCTATCTTGTCCTCCCTATTGATAAAGTCAGTGTCTATAAACCTGCGCAGCTGCATGATTCTGGTCTTCTTGCCGCACGGCACATCCTTCTGGAAGAGGTAGTTCAGCTTGGACTCTTCATACATGATCTCAAGGATGTATTTGTCCAAATCTTCCATACTCAAGGTATGGGTGAATACCGAAAAGGTATACTTACCGCACTTGCTTGCCGATATATTTGAAAGTGAAAATGACATTAATTATTATGAAATTAAAAAATATGCAACTGCTAAAGTATCAATTTTTGCTTTAGCAAAATTGAGGAAAACCGTAATGAGGACATTTAAAATCATGCCAGCCCTTTTTTTACATCTGGTTGAGGGTGTGGATGGCAATATCAAAGTTTCCTGACGATTTTCACCTCTAAAATCTCAATCATCAAAAATTATTCATATCCCAGATCTCAAAAGTTATTTACTGTATTCGCTTGGATTTTTCGTATTCCCATCAATAAATATGAATACCTGCGCATGAGCTTCAGATTCTGTTTCCTCAAATCCATGTATGGGAGCCGATCGTAATATTACATTACTTGCAGCAGGACCTGGAGGCATCACCTTTGTAGTCAAATCTAAAATACAAACAATTGAAACTGTTTTTCCATTTCCTGAAGCATAAGCCACGGCTTGAGACGAATACTTTTTCATTAAGGCAGCACGATCTGAAATCGATGTTTCCACCTTTAGCTCTGCAATATGTCCTTTATAGGCAATCTCAACACGTCCACCAGCTATGTGTGATTCTTTAGTAATGGCACCTCCAATCAGAGGATTTGCCGTCAGGTGTTGAATGAGTTTATCCCTGAATTGATCCTCTTTCAATGATGATATATTTTTGTATAAACCGCTTTGCAGGCAATAGCCCTGAAAGTTTGTAATGCCGTTAAGCAGCATTATAAAGTCATCTCTATCGTGCGTTTCCATTTGGGCCAAAAGAGGATTGGTATAAATCTCAAATACTTTTTTGTCAATAGCTTCAAACCCTGTTCGGAACAGGTTGTTATTTTGGTCCAAAATTTTCGCGTTCAGTTCATCATAACCAATTATCACAGGCTGCAATTCTTCTTTTTCCAATCCCAGCAGATAAGGAACAAGTTTAATAGACAAATTGTCTTCAAAATTGCTTTGGCTGTATTTAAATAATAATGTTCCTTCTACGTTATAATCCAATCTCTCATCTAGTATGATATCTTCTATATTTAATTCAAATATCTCAGACGAGGTTGTTGCTGCTAAGATTTTTAATATCTTAAAGTTTTCAGGAAATTTATTAAATCTTAAATGCCCTTTTATCAAATAAACCTCTTTTGCTTTTAAAACCTGTGGGTTGGCCCATGGCGTATCATGCAGATAAAATTCCAATGACACTACAATAGTTTCAGGCATTATCTCAACTTCATCATTGCCTTCACGGTAATTTCTTGGAATAAAGTTATCCGAATGTAACAACGAAATTGAGGGATGCTGTAATTCAAGAAATTTATCTATGATAATTCTTAAATTATTAAAACTTGTGTGGTTTATTTTATCAAAAAGTGCCTGGAGCTCTTTTACCACATCATTAAATATTTCCAGATGCAAAAATCCATCAAATTCGAAAAGATTTATGTTAGCCAGAGCAGCGACCCTTTTTGCCTCCGCACCCTCATTGCCCTTTAATATCATTTGACACCACTCGCATAAAAGTAGAACTGCGTCAATAATCAGCTTTTCGTTTTTAAAAATAGCTTCTTCTTTTCTGCCTCCAGCCAAAGCTATAAGTTGAAGCTGTAATTTATCTATTTCATTTCTTTCACTTAAGATTTTTTCAATAGATCCAATACTAAAATCAGAAAATATTTTACCTATTTTCTCACGCAGTAGTTTTTGAACATCAATGATGTCCGGTTCAAATAGTGCTCCCATCAATTTTAGATTTTATGAAAAATTCATTTAAAAGATTCTCTTTTCCGGCCAGTGCCAGTTCCGACAAAAATTTGTGGTCGTTTACGATATGGAAAAGATATTCTCTAGAAGGCACATTGTGAACATTTTCAACAATATAATTACACAGATTTAAATTCTCTTTATGCAGGCTGAAGTAACCAAAAATATTCAATACATTGATTATATCATAGTCGTATAAATCTACTTCGTCGATATGTTTTTTTAAATATCCCGTTATTGATTCAGACTCCCTGGCCATATCAGAACGCCTTAAATAGTACATTTCACTGTAAAAAACTTTTCGGAAAGAATTTGATATGGCAATTTCGTGATGATGAGGTGGATATTTGTAAATAAAAGACAAAACTGATGCAAGCCATAAATCGTTTAAATCAGCATTATTTCTTCTCAAGTCACTTAATAACTTAATTGCTTTCTCAGCTTTATAAAAATCCAAATCTCCACAGTCGGGGAGCAGGTAATATTTAACCATGTTTTTTTCGTAAGTAACAAAGTTTTCGCTGTTAACTGCCCTATTTAAATATATAGCCTGCTTTAAAAGTTTTTGGCAAAAATCATGATCTTTCTCTTTTTGTGCACAATGAATATTAAGCATATCAGCCACCTTTCTGTATAGCTCACGATGTTTTTCCACAGGCAGAATATTGAACAGAGGGTATGTTATACCAGACATGGCTTTGCCAATTCCAATGTAAAGGCTCTCGTATTGATCCAATAAATAGTTGATTATTTCTTCCGAAACTGTTGAAGGCTTTTTAATCAAAATCTTTCCATATGCATCAATTGCAAGCTTCTTAACCACTACTTCGCTGTCCTTTATCAATAACAGCAGTAAATCAATAATTGTTTGCGGTACAATAACAATATGATTTTCGAGTAAAACTGCTAAGAGTTTAAGAGCTTCCATACGTACTGGTAATGCATCCATATCCAGTAGCCAATTGTAAGTATCCGGAAGGATCTGCACTAAACTAATATTTGATTTTATAGAGGAGCGAATTACAGAGATTAAATAAATTTTAATATCCACGTCCTGAGTTTTTTTTGAATCCAGATTTCTGATAATTTTTATAATCTCTGAAAAATTAGCTGTCTCATCTTCTTGCACCAGATTAACTAAAATATCTTTTACATTACTTAGCTTTGCCGAAATTTTAGTTTCTAAACCGATAATTTCGTAAACATTCAGGCCGATAAGAGGATTAAAGGTAGTCGTGTTCGAATCAAGATTGCTTTTGTTCCAATTGAACGTATTTTTCTCTTTGATTACAGATATCAGAAATCCGAGAAAAACCTCGAACTTGCCCTTAAATTTTGCTGGGTACGAGCTGGTTAGATCACGTAAAACTGTGAAAGGGTCTTCAAAATCATCTTTTATTTCGTTACTTCCGGCAAATCCAATAATCTTATCAATCACTGCACTACTATGGACTGGGAACGATTCACGAAGGTCCTCCGTTTCCAAAAATTTATCATAAAACTTTAAAATTTGGACCTTAGCCCCGGCAGATAAAGTATTGAATTTATTTGATACGGCATCTAAAACCAAATCTACATCCGCATAACAAAACCTGATAAGAGTATTAGAAACGGCCCAATCCGCGCCTCCATGACTGTCTTCCTGAATATTGTAGACAAGAATCATATTGTCTAAAAAGGGAATAGCAATCGTTTTGTCAAGAACGTACAACTGATATAGAATTAAGCATATATTTTTTCTGACACCAGAATCTGCATCTTTCAGCGAATTGAATACAGCTATTTTAAAGTTTTCCTGCTCGCGTGAACTATATTCCTGAAAATACTTAATGATGAAGGGTGAAAAATTCTCGAAAGGATCATCCTGGCTTATATAACTTTTTCTAAAATAGTTGTTTATCAACAATGTGGATAAAAAGAATTCTTCTTCCTTTGAAAGATTTAAATATTGAGCTAATCTGACAATTTTATTTAAGTTCTGGCCTTTTGCAAAACAATCCAGAATTCTACTTTTTACAAAATCGGATAATTTGGATGGATCAGCAAGTAAAATGTTGACAACTGCGTCAGCGATATCAGCTGAAATATCTTCCTTATCCAAAAAAAGCACTAAATAATCCAATGAAAGTGAACTAAAAAAAGCTGGTTTTAATCCGCTTGATTCCTTGATACTTCTAGCTACTTGTAATTGATTCTGGTTGTTACTTAATTTATCTACCAGCCTTAAGATTGAAATTTCAGTTGTCTTTGAAAATTTGAACCGGTCTAAGATCTTTCCTTTAATTTTCTTTCTTACTTCATCAATTATGTTTTGTTCTTCCTCGCGGTTTTGATTTAATTTATCGACATGTTCTTTGTAACGTTCCAAGATTCGGCGTCCTAAATTTTTTGGAAAAACTTCAGTATGAAATTGACAGTCCTGACAATTGGTAATTATAAAATCCTGAGCAACCCTTTCTAAATTCATGCCGCCTCCGCCGCCAGCCTGGGGACAGGAAACATAATTCATTGTAGGCAGTCCCATTTGGCCAATCATACCGCCATACTCGGAAACTATTTTTAAATGAGAGCACCAGTGCTTTAGTTCAGGCACAATACTTTTACTTCTCCTTGCCAGTTCAAGTGAGTCATTAAATTTTGTATCGCTATATAAAGAATTTGCCATCGGATAAAAAAAAATTAAAAAGCGATCAATAAGTGTACGCGCTTGATATCTTGGTTATTACTGCTGTACTAAGATAATCTTAATAGTAAAAAATGCTGCAGATAAATTATATTTTTTTTGAACATCCTTTTCAACTTTTCCAACTTATTACACTTGACATTTAACATTAAATTGAATGAAATTACTTTAATAAACTAATTGAATAAATTAGCCCTTCTTGTAATTTCTGTTTTACAGCCAGCCGCTATGCTAGAGGCGTTTAATATATTTTCGTTGCAGATTGCTTTAGAAAAATATCCTCACCATTATTATCTGCTTTTAATAATTCATACCCCTTGAAATCATTGATTTTGGAATAAACTTCATGCTCTGAGAAAAAATATTGGTAACAGTTATATTCGCGAGTCTTTTTGCTGTCAATAATAAGGAAATTTTCATGTTCGCATTCCAGCTCATGGAAATGCTTTCTGTCAAACATCGATAACAAAACATTACTGCTTAATGGGAATATTATTTCTGAACCGTATGTACCAAACCCGTGGTAAATAGTTTTTTGGCCGGGCACATGTGGTTTGACAATTATAGGATTGTCTGAAGTATGGAAGTTATCTTTAGTGACATGAAAAATCCATATTTTATCAAGAATTAAATCTTGAAGGTTTGCAATAAGATTTTCATCTGTATATAAATTAGAATGTTCTACAGGCTTATAATCCTTATCAAGATCTAGTTCAATTCTGTCAATGAATTTTTTCTGATCTGGGTGTTGGCTTGCCATAAAAGATTTGATGATATCTAAGCTTGCAATTCCTGTCTTTCTATATGTTTCCCAATACTCATCAATGACAGTGGGTAATCTTAAGTATTGAACTGCAATGAGAGCCGCAAACAATTGTTTTTCATCTATCGTTAACGGCTGAGCTTTCGTGATTTTTTCATTTTCAATTTCAACCAATGTAAGTTTGCCCAACAGTTTGCTATATTCTTGCTCAACAACTTTGGCAAAAAATTCAGTTTCATAAAAAGTTGTGGGAATCTCTAAATTATTTCTCACAATAATTTTTTGAGGAATGTTATAAAAATAATCTTTATAGGCAGTTTTGCTGATAGCCTGAATAGGGCTTTTTCGAACATGTTTTTTACTGTAAACGTTTACCTTTTTTTTATCCAGTGAAAACAATCTCAGGTAGCATTGCGGTATAAAATGCTGTCTTTTATTTTTATTCTGCATGGATTGGTTCCGCTAATATATTTTTTTTTGGCATCTGCATTTATTTTCGGCTAAACTGAGTTTTAAAATCTTCTAATGTCACTTTTTTTTGAGCACGTTTGAAGAATAAAACATAGTCTATATACGAGTCCCAACCTGTAAAATCATATAGACGTGAACAAGTTTTTAACCTGTTCAGATCATTTAAACATTCCCAAATAAAATCAATAATTTCTTCTCCATGTATGTATTTGAGATTTTTTCCATCCCACTCTGGTAATGATGGAGCAAAAAAAGTAAATTTAAAATTGAATTTTCCAATCTCTAAATCTTCCTGAAACTCCGCAAATCCATTCCAGTTTTTAATTCTATGAAGGTTTAAATAATACTCAAACTTTTCTACAATTTTATCATCAACCGTTTTGAAAACTCCCAGCCAGTTTATTAACTGTATAATACTTTCGCGATTTTGTCTCAGGCCTTTATTAAACTCTAAGTTGGTTACGTTTTTATAGTTTTTTACGTCTGCAATTATAATTTCAATTCTGGAATCTGAAGATTGTAATTTGTCTTCAACATGTACAAATCGATAGTCTTGCATGTGATTTGGAAATCTTACACCAATTATATCTAACTCAGACCTTAAGTCTCCCTGCACATCAGAGTGAATTATCAAATTTGAGACTAAATAGCCTTTTAGTCTCAAATAGATCTTAACTAAATTTTCATAATGTTTGTCCATTTTACTTGATTAGAATTGCTGTAAATGCATATTTGCTTATCACAAATATAACCAATACAATCTTTAAAGATTTAACTGGCAAAAAAAACGCTGCGCATCATGGAGTGGATACCTTTTTTGCCACAAAAAACCAAGGTGTTTTTTAAAGATATTTCACGAGGGAAAGTTTTGTGGCACAAATGCTTCTACGCTTCTTTTTGCTGCTCATCCATCAGTTCCTTGTCCATATATCCTAAGACAAAGCTATAACCTTCAACAAAAAATTCTTTCTCGTTTAATAATTGTTTTAGATGATTAATTTCCTCTTACAACAAATACAGTAAAAAACTATCAATACCTAAAAATTCATAATTAAAAATTATTCTTTAACAAGATTTTTCCACTGAGCTCTTTTAGCAATATCTCGTTAGCCTTAACGCCTAAAATAGAGCAGTACTTAGCTGTAAAAACGTTTTATTCATCAAAGAGAGAGAAATCCAAATCCACTATAATGCTTTTAAGATCTATTTTATATTCAGAGCAGAATTGTTTTATCGTTAATAATATGTTGTAGTTCGGGTTGGCATTTTGTATGACTATCGAGTAATTGGTATTGTCCCCTTTAAGATCATCTATATAGGCTAAATGATGGCTTTTTAAAATTCCAATTTCTTTCCGTACTATCGTATTATCAATATGCAGTGTATTCTCAATATCGTGACATAGGACAGCGATAACGTAGCTTAGCCCCATTTTTATGTCTTTACCCTTTGCAATGCAAAGCCACAGAAACTCTCTCGTTTTTTTAGGAATTTCATTTAATAAATCTAGCAGATTCTTCAAATCATCAATCGAAGACTGTTTTTCTTCCTCAGTTTTCATGTCCAGATATTTGTTGTATAAACCGGCGGTAATAGCTCCTTTACCGGAATCAGATACTGCATCAAGGTAGCTTTTAGTTTTTGGGCTTGAACCAAGTACTTTGAAAAGCTCAGTCCAGTTTGTCTCCTCAAAATAATACTGGTTTTTGATGCTTCTGAATTCGCTTTCCGGCATGATACCGCCTGAGAGTATATTTGCCATCTGCTGGGGGTTGTAAACCACATGATAAGAAGTCTTATAACCGCTGAGTTCGTTGATCAGATGACTGATTTTGCTGCTGTAGTTTGTTCCTCCAGTTTCCTGCAAGGGCGAACAGATCATCAGGTACCATTTATCAAGCGCATGAAACTGGCTCTCGGCAAACTGCGCTTTTACCTTCATCGCAAAATCTTTTTCCGATACGTCATAATGACTTTTTATCTGGATGCCGATCTTGCATTTATTGGGATATTCAACAATCAAATCCACGCCATGATCATTTAATGCCTGCGTTTTAAATATTTTGGGAGCTCCGATAAGTGCACTTGAGTTTTGGATGTATCTTAAAATCAGATCCAGCAGATCATCGTGTTTTTTGCTCTCGAAAAAAATGGTTTCCGAATCCAAAGAAGATTTTCGATTCAGAATAGTGCTGATATTTACAATAGCTTCCTGTTTAGTCATAAATGTCGGTTTAAAAGGTTCAATAGCTTAAAAAAGGACTAGGTTTTCCGGTATTTGGATAAGTATTGCAAAACTATACCTTAAGCACAACTACCTTTAAAAAAAAATCCTGTTGCATCTTGGAAAGCTAAGATAGCTTTAACTTTGAAGAAGACAAAAAGATATAGTTTAAAATCTGGACTGGATACCTTTTTACCACAAAAAATTCTGGTTTTTAAAGATATTTCAATAGGCGAAGTTTTGTGGCAAAATCGTGGCACATAGACTTTTGGAAAATTTTAAATCCAGTAAAATCAATTGCTTACAACCTTAGTTTCGAAACTTTATTACGCTTAATTTTATTGGTCCATTTATCCAGAGGGTTCGAGTCCTGCTCTCGCTACAAAATAGCACTTGAAATATGCTGAAAACACTCATTTCAAGTTTTGTGGCAGAATCGTGGCACAATACTTCCTGTAGAATAACAAAATCAATAAAAACAACCAATCCAGTACTTAGGTTCGAGACTATTAAAGATCCTTCTTAAATAGATTTGCAATTCAATGCATTCAAATTTGAATTCTAATTTAAACATTGCTTAAATCTAGGCAGATTCCAGAAAAACTCACTTTGCTGAAAATTACACCTTCACAAAGTTTTCATCAGCAAATTGATGTCAATAAAGAAGTAAATTAATTTCGAAAGCTTTTAATTATGCACGTAATTATACCCCATGCGAACTGTACAAGCTATGCTAATGCAGCAACAGCTAAAATACAGCTCTGTCTATCAATTACATCAAGCCTGACAAATAAAAAAACACTGCAGCTTATCATTCTTAAAAGTCTTCAACTACTTGAACTTTTTTGCAGATAATAAGACTGACCTTTGTTTGCTGAAAAATTATAAGATTTAAAGAAACATCTTTTATCTCCGTCAGACAATCGTAGACAAGGCTATCCTAAGTAAACTTTGAGCAATCAAATTTCAACTGCCGAAAAACAGAACAAGAATGTAAAACTAATTTAAATATAAAATAATGATCAAATTTCCTGAAGTACCTCTTGGCCGCGGGCCGGTTGTAATGTTAAATCTAGTACAATTCAAAGACCGCAGCATTTATATTAACGAGTACCTGCCTGCATTTAACAAGGTAATAGCAGAACTGGGAATTGAAGGGGTAAAAGTTAAGTTCTTAGGAGAAGTGATAAGCAGTGTTATCGCTGAAGAAAATGAGCAGTGGGACGAGGTTCTGCTGGTGGAATATCCAAGCGCAGAAATATTCAAATCAATCGCAGAAAGTGAGCAATACCAGTTAAAGGCTAATCCTCTTCGTATTGCAGGAACGGCAAAACTAAAATTAATTATGACACGAAGCATTGATTATTAAAATCTATATTTGCTGAATGTCAGAACTTATTCTTGCAAACTTCGCCACACATGTTACACTTGCTCCTGCCGAACAGGAGCAGGTGCTTTCGTTACTGCAGTCTGCATCGGTTCCAAAGCGCAGCATACTGCTCAGGCCGGGCGAAATCGAACGGCATATATATTTTGTCAATAAAGGCTGCCTTAGATTGTTTCACACTGACATAGACGGAAAAGAGCATAATTTGTGCTTCTATCCTGAGAATTGGTGGGCATGCGATATAGTAAGTTTTTTTAAGGCTAAGAAAGCAACGGTCACTATACAGGCAATGGAGGATTCGGATGTTTATTATTTTTCACTGCCGAATCTTGAAGAATTATTTATTTCCGTACCAAAACTTGAACGTTTTTTTCGCATACTTACCCAAAACGGCTTCGATATGTTCCAGCGGCGTCTGACATCAAGTATGTCACTGACCGCAGAACAGCGGTATATTGAATTCCGAAAGCATTATCCCGGGCTGGAGCAGCGAATCAATCAAAAGCAGATAGCCAGTTATCTGGGGATCACAGCCGCTTTTCTCAGCATGATGCGTAAGGACAAAATTTTTTAGTACATCTGCTCAAATTTTTCAAAGATTGACATAAACCATAACTAAAGAGCAGCTTCATAAGTTATCTGCTTCTTTATTAGAGCTTTGGTATCAAAAAATTAACTGCAGCTTCGAGAAGATAAGAACTCATCCCCCTTCTTATTATACGTGCAGGAATGGTGACGCCTTTAGCAAAAAAAGATGGCGTTATCCTATGGCTATTGCCTTTTAAATCGATTAACAGCCGCTTTTTTATTTATCACCTGTCTTTAAATGGACTGCATTCGATTGAATGCCCATAATATACTGCCTGCGGCTGAGCTGATCAAGACCAAGGATCTCATTAAGCGCTGTTTTTTTCTTAAATGTTTTATTAAAAGAAAAATTGTGGTTTTAGATAAGCTTTGAGTTGATTTAGTTATTTCTGCGGTTATCATAATAATGACATTTGCAAAGTAAAATTAATAACTTAAAAAAAAACAGATGGAAACTAAAAAAGTATGGTTTGTTACAGGCGCATCTCAAGGATTAGGACTGGCATTGGTTAAAAAACTATTAGCAGACGGCTATAGCGTAGCAGCCACTTCAAGAAATGCGGCAAGCCTTAAAGATGAAATTCCACAGAGTGTTAATTTCCTTCCATTGGAAGTCGATATTACCAGCACAGAAAGCGTGCAGCATGCCATAGACCAAACGGTTAAGGTTTTTGGAAGTCTGGAAATTGTGGTGAATAACGCCGGATTTGGACAGTTGGGCGCATTGGAAGAATTAAGCCATGAGGAGGCCCGCAGAAACTTTGATGCTAATGTCTTTGGAGTTTTAAACGTGATCCGCAGTGCTGCGCCTTATCTTCGCAGACAGCAGCACGGACATATTATAAATGTATCCTCAATTGTCGGCTTTTATGGAGAATTTGGAGGATGGGGTGTTTATAATGCTACAAAATTTGCAGTTGCCGGTTTAACCGAAGCCTTTTCTGCCGAAATGAAACCATTTGGCGTAAAAGCAACCATCGTGTATCCTGGATATTTTAGGACTAATTTCCTCCAAAGCGGCTCACTGAAAACTCCTGAGAACACAGTTGAAGGATATACCGCTTTAAGGGCTTCCGAAAAGGCACATATTGAAGATATAGCCGGAAGCCAGCCAGGCAGCCCTGAGAAAGCGGCAATTGCTATCGCGGATCTTGCACAAAATGAAAATCCGCCGCTTCATTTATTCCTTGGAAGCGACTCTTTTGGACTTGCCAATGCCAAGGTAGAAATACTGCAGAAGGCGATTGCCGATAATCAAGCAGTATCTCATTCTACTGATTTTTAAATCACTGCTATGCCTCTAATAACAATCAACTGCATAGAAGGGACTTTTGACTCTCAGCAAAAGCAGAACCTCGCAGCTTCACTCACAACAGCGGCATTAAGAATCGAAGCGCTTCCGAACTCCAGCTCAGTACGCCATACCTGCTGGATTTTCATAAACGAAATGCCTGTCCATAATGTATTCCGTGCAGCAGAAGAGACCTCCTCAGCAATACTGTCAATGGATATAAACGTTTTTAAAGGCGGTTTGGGAACAGCTCAAAAAGGTGAATTAATAACTGAATTTACGCAGATTATCCACGATGCCATGCATCTGCCTGCAGATATCGAAACCCCTCTATACATTCTTATACGAGAGGTCGATCAAGATAACTGGGGAGTATGCGGTAAGAGAATAACTTTGGATGACTTACGTAAATTGAAGTAAAAAACCCTCTTTGTCCAACAGCAGGCATGTAGCTGCTGCTGCCTGCTGCTGGATATCAGTAATTTGAAAAATAAGCATTTCAGAATGCCTTTTCAAACGTAAAACCGTAAATTAGCATTTCATGCGCGAAAATAAAACACATATTTTAAATACTCTCAGCGAGTTCCACAAGATAAGCGGTCTTCCCAAGCCTGAGCATCCGCTGATCAGCCTTGTGGATTATGGACTTGTGCAATACCAGACAGAAGAAAATCAGATCAGCTGGATACAGCATTTTTACACTATCGGCCTAAAGAAAGACATCCAGGGCAAGTTCCTCTATGGACAGCAGCCTTACGATTTCGATGAAGGCCTGATCGCTTTTGTTTCTCCCGGACAATTGGTAAGCCTGTCAGCCCAGAAGCCTGAAATCAGGCCAAGCGGTTTTTTACTGTGCATACATCCGGATTTCATTTGGAATACATCCCTGGCAAAAAAAATGAAACATTATGATTTCTTTGGCTACAACGTCACAGAAGCATTGTTTCTTTCCGAAAAAGAGGAGGCTGTTATGATAGGCATATTAAAAAATATCCAGCACGAATACCATTCAAATATTGACCCCTACAGCCAGCAGATCATCATTTCTCAGATCGAACTTTTTCTAAGTTACTGCGAAAGGTTTTACGGGCGCCAATTCATCACCCGAAAAAAAAGTTCTCACCAGCTGCTGGAAAAACTGGAGAATATCCTCAATAATTATTTCGACTCAGATAAGGTTCTGCAAGAGGGCCTGCCCACTGCACAGTCCCTTGCTGATATGCTTAGCATTTCTCCGAATTATCTGGGCAGTCTTCTAAAGTCATTAACAGGGCAGACTACACAGCAGCACATTCACATTAAGCTCATCGAAAAAGCTAAAGAACGGCTTTCCACCACTGAGCTCTCCATCAGTGAGATTGCTTATGGACTGGGTTTTGAATATCCGCAAAGTTTCAGCAAACTTTTTAAATCAAAAACCCAGCTAAGCCCATTGGAATTTCGACGTTCCTTTAATTAGGGATTATCAGCTTAAATTATCTGCCCAGAATTTCAACCATTCTATTTTTTCTAAAATTCATAACTTTGACTTCTATTATCACTAAATAAATCATTTGAAAACCTATCTTCTTCCCGATGATTTTTTATCAGATCCACAAGATCTTGTGGACCAGGTTATTATCAGATATTATAAAACAGCTGAAAATACAGTAAAAAATAAGATCATTTTAAATCGAAACATGGTCAGCCTTGTTGCTAAGGGCAACAAAACGGTTATATATCCCGAACAGACAGCTGTTGTAAAAGAAAACGAACTGGTCCTGCTTTCAAAGGGAAACATAATTACATCGGAAATAATCGCTGATCAAACCGAATTTTCCAGTGTAATACTCTATTTTGATGATGAAATATTGAAACGCTTCCTAAGCAGGTACAAGCCTCTTTCAGAAAAAAAACAGTCTCACAGTCCATTTCTTATTTACCGGCAGGATGCTTTTATCCAGCAATTTAAAAGATCACTTATTGATCTGCTTGAATCTGCCCCAGCCCTATCGCCAGCCCTTAAACTGCTTAAATTAGAAGAAATTTTCTTGTATCTGTATCAAATAGACAGTGAAAAGCTGCATTCCCTGCAAATTTCATCAGCTGCGGATGATGATTTAAAAATAAGAAAAGTCATGGAAGGGCATATCAAAATGCCTGCTGCAGTTGAAGAAATTGCATTCTTATGCAATATGAGCTCTTCTGCATTTAAAAGGAAATTTCACATTCTTTACCGAACCTCCCCTCAAAAATGGCTGACAGAGAAAAGACTTCAGCTGGCCGCAGAACTGCTGAAAACCCGTACTGAAATTCCATCGCAGGTATATTATAAGGTGGGATATAAAAATCATTCCAGCTTTTCTGCGGCATTTCGCCAGTACTTCGGACAAACACCAAGCGATTATCAGAAAAAACAAATGGACGCCCTTCGATAAAGTCTGAACGTTCAGCCTTACCTCTGCCCTGTCTTAAATAACGAACTTTGTTTTTAAATAATTTAATTAAAGAAAGACAAATGGACACACAATTAGAAGAAAATAAAAAAACAGTGATTCGTTTTAACAAAGAAGTTATTGAGCAAGGTAATTTGAATAGTTTTGATGAATTGATGGACAGCAGCTTTATAAACCATTCAGCACCGCAAGGGACAGATAACGGTTCCCAAGGCATGATCAATACCTTCAACAATGTACTGCGTCCCGCTATGCCGGATATAAAGGTGGCAATTCATGAGCAGCTTGCAGAAGGTGAACTGGTTACTACACGCAAAACTATTACCAGTACGCATACAGGAATTTTCTTTGGAATAAGCCCAACATTTAAGAAAATTACAATTGAGGTAATCGATATTGTCAGGATCAAAAATGGAAAGTATTTTGAACATTGGGGCATCAATACGCTGCCAGCAGTACTGCAGAGTCTTAAGTAGTTTATTTTAAAGCTGTATTTTAGGCTCTCTTTAATCTGCCATCCTGATATTGTTTACTGGACATATTGTAAAAAAATCCAATCTCTTCAAAGATTGCAGGGCTTCTGAAAACCAAATATTTTGTACCTTTATTAAAAAATATTTGACCATATGTATGAACAGCTTTTCAGCTATATCAACAGATACAGCGAATCTCCTCTTACACCAGAAGATGAAGTATTAATAAAAACAGCACTGAAACCTGCGAAGTTAAAAAAGAAGGAGTTATTCCTTGAACAGGGGAATATCTGCCAGTTTACAGGTTTTATTATAAAAGGTGCCATGAGACAATACAGCATCGACAGTGCCGGCAATGAGCATATCATTCAGCTGGCTCTTGAAAACTGGTGGATGGTGGATCGTGAAAGTTATCTTATGAAAACACCATCGGTATATAATATTGATGCATGGGAAGATACCGAACTCCTGATATTGGAAGCTGACGATCTGCAGCGTCTGCTTGAAATACCTACAATTAAGGAAATGTTCTGGAAGATGAACCAGAGCAGTTTCATAGCTTCCCAAAAAAGATTAAACAATTCCATAGCCCTTCCAGCCATGGAAAGATATGAGCAGTTGCTCAAAAGCTACCCTGATTTTGTACAGCGCTTTCCCCAGCACATCATTGCTTCTTATCTGGGTATCAGCAAGGAAACCTTAAGCCGCGTACGCAGTAAGCTATTCCAAAAATAAAATTAAGATCCAGTTCTTCTATTTTTCTTATATCGTTCTTTATTGACAAATGTCATCGTTTTCTGCTCCATAGCTGCAATAAATTTGCCTTATAAATCAGTAACAAAGATTTTTGAAATTTATAACAACATTTAAAAAATTAGAAAAATGAAACAGTTTACAAAAGATGATACCGTTATGCTATTAATTGATCATCAGACAGGCACACTTAATTTTGCAGCTAACAGACCTCATGAAATGATCGTGAGCAGAACAAGAGCTTTGGCTAAATTTGCGACAGCTTTAAACATTCCCGTTGTGCTTACCAGCAGCCAAGAAGATCATGCACAAGGACCTTTAATCCAGGATTTACAGGATCTGCTTCCTAAAGAGTACGCAGAGAGAGTAAAAAGAGAAGGAATTACAAATGCATGGGATGACGATAATTTCAAAAATGCTGTTCTAAAAGCGGCTGGCGGAAGAAAAAATGTAATCATGGCAGGTCTTACAAATGATGTATGTATCGTGTGGCCTTCAATTTCAATGCAGGAAGAAGGATTTAATGTTCAGGTAGTGCTTGATGCAGGAGGATCTCCTTCACAAATTGCTGATGATATCGCACAGCAGACTTGGGAAAGCCAAGGTGTAAGAACTACAACAATCAACCAGATAATTTCTGAAATGGTGCACAACTGGGCAACAGAGGACGGTCAAAAAGTTCTTCCAATCCTTTTTGAAGAAGTTATGTCTAAAGTAGGACAGTTCTCTTAATTAATAGATTCTTATAATCGAAGCTGGATATTTAAATATCCGGCTTCTTTAAAAAATATAATTATGATACAGAAAATAAACAGCTCCCAATTTCTGGGTCACGGCCCGATAAAGATTCTTTATCCGGGTTCGGCCGTTTCAAGCACCGATACCGGAATAGGAAGCATAGGAAGAATTGACCATCCCGAAATAAATTCCAATACGGTTATAAAAATGCATCCGCACATCAATGATGAAATCCTTTCCTATTTCAGGACAGGAGAAGCAGAACACAGCGACTCGGAAGGATTTGTGAAGGTAATCGGCGGAAAGACCCTTATGCTGATGAAAGCTGGAAAATCATTCTTTCATGAAGAAAAGATCATGGGCCAGCAGCAGACAATGGAAGGGCTTCAGATTTTTATCCGTCCCGGTAAAAAAGACCTGAACCCCGAAGTGGTATTCTTGGAACTGGAAGACCTTCATAGCGAAAACAGCTGGCGTATTATCGGGTCTCCAAATCCTGAAACCGAATTTCAATTCAGCAGCCAGACCTGGATTTACGATATGAAACTTCTTAAGGGAAGCACTTCTGAAATTCCCCAGCTGCCAAAGAACGGCCTTACCGCACTTTTGTATGTCTTTCAGGGATCTGTTCAGGTAAACAGCAGTATAGATCTTAAGAAAAAAGAATGCATCGTCTTTAAAGATGAGCCGGTTTCCATTCAGGCTTCAGAGGATGCTGAACTGGTCTTGTTCTTCACAGATGAACAGGGCGAAATCTTCAAGGGCGGAATGTACAGTGGAAATCAAATGTAATTATGGACAATACTATCAGCATTATCAGTAAAAATGAAGGAGAACGTCTTGCAGTTGCAGGCGGCAATTACAGAATTATAATATCTGGTGAACAGACCAATGGCAATTACGCCGTTATTGAAATGATAGTGCCTCCGGGAGGAGGGCCGCCTCCGCATGCCCACCCTGACACCCAGGAAATGTTTCATGTCCTGGAAGGGGAACTGGAATTTAAAACTGAAGCAGGAAAACAGGCTGTAGCTCAGGACGGATTTATAAATATCCCTTTTGGCGGCGCCGTGCACTGCTTTAAAAATACTTCAAAAAATTATGCGCGCCTGCTCTGCACGGTAGTACCGGCAGGACTGGAAAACTTATTTCATGAAATAGGAACTCCGGTAAAGGCCGGCGAATTCCTCCCGGTTCCTGAACTCACAGAGAAACGGAAGGAATTTTTAAAAGAGATGGACCAGAAATACGGCCAGAGAACATACGCTCCTGATTACTTAGGATAGCAGTTCAATTCAATTAAATATAAAAATTTGGCGGACAGGTTTTTCCAGCGGGCTGATTGCTTAAAATCAGCACTGGATGATTCCTGCAATATTTCTATTGCCATGCAGAAACTGTTGTCTGTCCTTAGAATGTATTGTAACATACTGCCCTAAAAAAGAATAAAAATGGAAAATATAGATAAAAATACAGCAGAGGCCGGTAATTTAAGCAATGAGCTTATAGGCGGGTCAGCAGAAGTTAACGGAATTAAAATTAATTATCTTTTGGGAGGCAATCCTGAGGGCAGTCCTGTTCTTTTATGGCACGGCTTTTTAGGTACTTCGAGCTCCTGGAGAAAAGCGGCATCCATCTTAATTGATGCAGGACTTGCCGTTTTAATTCCTGATATGAGAGGATATGGTGATTCTGATAAACCGGAAGGCACTATCGGATATGATGCACGCACAATCAGTGAGGACTTCAGGGCTTTAGTGAAAAAGCTGGTCTTTGGAAAAGGAAAGCCTATTACCCTGGCGGCACATGATATGGGTGCGGCACCAGCTCTTATCTGGAGCGCTGACCACCCGCAGGAGATTGCCGCTTTATTTTATATAGAAATGGTAGTGATGCTGGATCAGGTGCTCAGCCCCCACTTATCATTCACCCGTGAAACCATGGAAAGCCAGATGGGGCCGATGTGGTGGTGGATCCTTCCCCACGCTCCAAAGGCGCTTGAAGTACTGTTTACAGGAAGAGAACGTGAGTTCCTGACCTGGTTCTATGATTGGATGACTGCTGGAAAAGATGTAATTGACAGCGAACAGATTGATGAAATCTATCGCACATTCTCTGGGAATAATGGTTTCCAGGGTGCTTTCGGAATCTACAGAGGGGTTTTTGATTCAATTGACCAGACAACTCCTTTAGTGCAGAATAAAATTAAGGTTCCTGTGTATGCTATTGGAGGAGAATATTCGCTTGGAGCCGGTGTAGGAGAAATGACAAAACTGGTAGCCGAAAATGTGACCCCTTTCGTAATAGAAAATGCGGGACACTTTCTTCCTGAAGAAAAACCTCAGGAAATAGCACAGCATATAATCAATTCATTATAAGCTGCTGCCTGCCTGCTGTTTCTGGCGGCACATAAAAAAGTTCTTAAGTTATCTTGGATACTCTTACGAACTTTTTTTTTCTGTGTGAAAACTCAATTCGATCCCAATCCCTATTAAAGCATTTTGCACTTAAGTGAATTTTTTAATAATTATTTAGCCCGCCTGCATTAGCTCCGATTTTAAAGCAAAAAAAGACAGTGCAGATGCACTGTCTTTTCCAATTAAATAATAAAAAAATAAAAACGTAAAACAGTTACTGCTTTACAAATAGGCGTATAATAAAAATTGACATTAATTCAGTTTTATTTTCCCGTCTGCCGTTATTTCGCATATAAGCCATTTTTTGAAAAAACAGCTTTTTTATCCATAACAAACAATACCAGATCGGAAGCTGCTTTCGCCTCTAGAGACAATTCCTCCCCTTCAGCATACACCGCATCTCCTTTATGCAGAAGCTCACCTTTTTCAGAGAGGCCTGCTTCACCCTCAAAAACATAAAGGTAAGCTGCTTTTGAACCCAATGCAGGAAGTGCAATCTTTCCTTCTTTCAGACGGATATCATATACTTCAATATCAGAATTAATTTTTAGAGGAGCACTTGACTCTTTATTTCCACCAATAAGCCTCCATTTATTAATGCTGTAAGGGTCATCCAGCTGATAAAACTGCACCTGGGGTGTTAATTCATCTGCTCTTGGGCGGATAAAGATTTGCAGCATTTCAACCTTTTCTCCATCATCGGCAACTGCTTCTTCATGATAAAAACCGCTGCCTGAATTCATCATCATAAGATATTGTTTATGGATCGGAACCTTATTGTCCTTACTGTCCGTGTGGACCATAGTTCCTTTACGCATATAAGACAGTATCTCATCATTATGATGAAGATGCATCTTAACCACGGTCCCCGGCTCAAGGGCAGCATGATCTACTCTTCCGAGCTGATAGAGGCCGTGATCCTTATGCCCTGGAACAGCATCTCCTAAAGGGAGAAGCCGGATTACAAATTTTCCCCTATCTATGACCTTTCCTTCGGAAGCTCTTATTATATGTATGCTGCCTTTTTTTTCAATAAATGAAAAAACTGCAAAAAGACCGCTTAAGATCACAGGGGTTAACCAAAAGATCTTTTTTTTATTTAAACCCATAGTAATAACAACACTTTAAATCTTAATTTTCTATCCCCTATGCCGCAGTCCGATGGTTAAAATCAATTTTCCAGGTTACTGCTGGGAGCCGGCACTCATTTCAGCATCAAAAAGGCAGGCTGAAAGCCTACCTTCAACACTTGTTTACTAAAATGCCGTGTCACCAAGATCGGCCGCCACAATACTTCCTGTTATTGCCTGGGAAAGATCTGTACATAGTAAAGTAATCACCCTGGCAATCTCGTCAGGATAAGCGATACGTCCCAATGGCAGTCTGCTGCCATACACCTGATGCGAATCCACCCCGCCGAAAGCAGCATCCAGATCATCCTTCTGTACTTCCATACCCGGCGTAATGGTCATAGTCGGACTTACCCCGACAACCCTGATATTGCTTGGTCCAAACTCTACAGCCAAAGCTCTTGTTAACGCCTCGATACCTCCCTTTGACGCAATATAATGAGGAAGGCCCGGCACTGTTTTATACGCTGTTGTAGAGTGAATATTAATGACTACTCCTGCTCTGTTTCCTTCTATCATTTTTGCAATTCCAGCTCTGGCTCCAAGAAATGTGCCCAGCAAATTAATATCAAGTACTTTGTGCCAGTCCGCTAAACTCAATGACATGGTATCTGAAACAGGATAAATACCAGCTATATTACACCATATATCAAGATGACCTGTCTCTGTGACTGCAAATTCAGCCGCTGCCTTAATACTCTCTTCATCCGGCAGCCTTAACTGAACAGCCGAAGCCGCGTACCCCTTTGCTTTAAAAGATTCGGCCTCTTTGGAAGCTGCATCAATATTCATATCGGCAAGAACCACATGAGCCCCCAATTCAGCAAGACGTTTTGCCGTAGCCAGTCCTATCCCGTTAGCTCCGCCTGTGATAACAGCTGTTTTTCCTTTTAAGGAAAATAGTTCATTCAATGATTTATCTGAAAAATTTGTAAGCATAATAAATGATTTTAAATTGTAAAATGTTTTTATATAATAGATCTCTGCTGTTATTTATAAGAGATTATATCCTTGATTTATAAGTGGACAAAAGAGAAATTAGGTGTCCGCATAAGGCAGAATAATTTTTCCGCTGATTTTTTGCCTATCAAATTTACGGCAGTATCACCATAATGTTACCATGTGTTACAAAAAGGTTATCGGTAACATAAAGGATACCGTTACGTAAATCTTATGGGGACGGGTCAATTTTACCCTCTAACGGTCAAAACGACCAATTTTACCGTTCTCCCGCCCTTTTCATTCCTCTATAGTCTGCCGAAATTTGCATCTGATATTGTGACCATTAACAATAAAATAAACAGCTTTAACACATTTAAATAACATTTCAATTATGGACTTCCTTACAATTTTTACTTCTTCAAATGATTTAACTGTAACACTCCTAAGAATAGTTTTAGGTCTTATTATGTTCCCACACGGCGCCCAAAAAGTCCTTGGATGGTTTGGCGGGGGCGGCATTAAAGGCACTATGCACCATATGAGGGCCGTAGGACTGCCTGATATAATCTCATGGCTCACCATCATAGGTCAGTTTTTTGGAAGTATAGCAATCCTTTTGGGTTTCTGTACCCGTATTGCAGGGGCGGGAATCTTTATTATTATGACCGGCGCAATGATTATTAATATGCCTAATGGATGGCTTATGAATTGGACGGGACAGAAAAAAGGTGAAGGCATAGAATATTTCATACTGCTTCTTGCCATTAATATTTTTATAATCATCAAGGGAAGCGGACCATTAGCACTAGATAATTTGATTAATTGATTATGAAAATCATTGCCGAAAAAGATCGAAGCTTTATTGACAAAGGAAAAATCAAACTATATAATTCTTTTAAAGGCACAGCAGTTGCAGGCAGTTTAAATTCTTTACAAAAAGTGATCATCCAGCCCGATGGCAGGGAAAAGATGGAATTGAATAATGGCCTTCATACTGTTTTAATAATACTTTCCGGCACGCTTGAAATTAAATGCACCCATTTTAAAGATTTAAAACTCTGTGATGCTGCACTGATAATAGAAAAAGATTCCAAACCGCTGTTATTAAGAAACAGGCAGGAGAATGAGGCTGAACTTCTGATACTCAATATTAGCAGATTAAATCAAGAAAACAACTTAAAAAAAACGCAGCTTAATTATCAGATACCCCTGGTTTCAAACGACATCGAAAGGAGCTTGAAATCTAGAGAAAATACGGTCTTGATTTCAAAAATATTCTGTCAGCGTAACGGCACTTTAGATTATAGACAATTAGACCGTGAAAAAATGCTGATCCTGTATGTTATATCAGGTGAAGCGGACATAAACGGAAATACGCTTTTTTATAACGACACGGCCATCTTTGAAACTCATGATGACCAGATTATTCTTGCTGACTTTAAAAAAAATACTGAATTGCTGATTATAGAAATACCATCATGAGCAGAAAACAATACATAGACGAGAATACAATAACAGCTCCGCTGCTGGCACTGCTGGGCATCGCAGAAGAACTTTTTGCAGAACAGGGCTATGCAGGGACCACAATCCGTCAGATTGCAGGTGCTGCAAAAGTAAACAGCGCCACGGTCAACTATTATTTTGGTTCAAAAGAAGCTCTCTATAATCTAATATTTACCCTGAGGCTCCAAGAACTTTCAAAAGCTATGGATACGGTTCATTTTTGCACCGAAAATCTAGATAAGTTTGAGATGTTCTTAAACCAGTACATTTCCCATATTCAGTCGTATAAAAATTTCCATAAACTGCTCTTAAGAGAATACAGCTTATTGTCTTCTCAAGAACTGGACAGCTCAATAATCAGCCGGCATATCTTTGATAATTTAAAATTGCTGCAGCAAATTGTTACCGGACACCAATCCTCCGGCTCTAATCTGAAAATTGACATTACACTTTTCTGCGTAAATGTCATTGTGCTAACCCCAAGACTGGTACTGGAGAACAGGTCGCCTTTTAATCTTATTGACGTATTGGAAGGCACCGAAAGTAAATTGCCTATTATTCAAAGAATCAAAAAATATTTTTATTCGCAGTTGTGCGATTAAAAACATGATTACTAATACATTACTATGAAAACAATTACTAGAAAATATAATCTGGCTGTGATCACTTGTACTGCTCTGCTTGCAGGTACAGGGATACTTGCCCAAGAAAAAGAAAAACAAGCCGCAGAGCTTCGCATAACTATAGATGAAGCTGTCAGTTATGCCAAAGAAAATAATAACATTGCCGCTTTCGCCCGTAAAGAAGCTCAAGCGGCAGAAGCAGACAGAAAAACGGTGCTCAGCAATGCACTGCCTAATTTAGAATTCAGTGCCGGCTACGACAGATATTCTAATTTAACGCTTTACACCAGCGGCCTTAGCGATCATACCACTAATCCCAGACTTCCTACATCAAATGCAGCCGCCGCAGGAATCAATGCAACATTTAACCTTTATTCAGGCGGGAAGCAGCATTCGGCAGAAAACGAGGCAAAAATAAAAAAGGGACTCGCGGACTTAAATGCTCAAGATCAAGCAGGAAGCATTGGTTTTCAGACAGCCAACGTCTATCTTGATTTACTCCAGCTCAATGAAAGGAAAAATTTTATAGCAGACCAGCTTAAAAGAGCAGAAACACGCTTAAAAAATATTAATGCCCTGTTTCAAAATCAAAAAGTTACCCGAAGCGATGTCCTCAGAGCTGAAGTTATGCTTTCTAACGTAAAACTCAGTATGGAACAGGTTCAAAATGACCTATTGATCAAAAACAAAGCTTTAAATGTGCTGATGAATATAGAGGAAAATGCAAGTGTGATTCCTACAGACAGCGCCGGCATGCCAAAACCCGACCTAAGCCAGTACATCGGGCAGAATAACCTTTCCCAAGGCTCCTATTCTTTGCAGCGGGCTGATTTGCTTATACAGGGCCAGCAGGCAAGGCTTAAAACCATAAAAAGCAATAACTATCCTACTCTTGCACTTCGCACTGGATATAATTTAAGTTATCCCAATTATCTGTTTTTTCCGCCAGTAGATCAATTCTACTCCATAGGCTTTGTCGGTGCCCGTCTGCAGTACGATATAGCATCTTTGTATAAAAACAAACCCAACAGCCAGGCCGCAAAACTAAGGATAGAAGAATTTCAAATCCAGCAGCAAGCGGTTAAACAAAATGTAAGTCAAGAAATCAGCTCACTTTATATAAAGTACGATGAAGCGCTTCACAGGATTGACGTTAACAAAACCTCTATTGACCAGGCAAAGGTCAATTACAAAATAGTAAGTACAAAATATTTCAATCAGCTTGCCTTATTGACAGACCTTCTTGATGCGGACAATCTCTTTGAGGAGACAAGATACAATCTTACTCAGGCCGAAGTAGAGGCTTTCAGAATCTACTATCGATTACAATATCTAACAGGTAAATTATAAAAGACACAAAAATGACAGCAGAAACTAATAAAACAAAATACTACATCTCTAGGCTAACTACTTTTTTAGCGGTTGCCATTGTAATTGCGGCAGGCTTTTACCTGATAAAATATCTTATGCGAAGTGCTGATTACCAGGAAACAAATGACGCACAGGTCGAATCATTTATAAACCCTGTATCAGCAAGAGCCGGCGGTTACATCGCACGTGTGTATTTTAATGAGCATCAGCTGGTAAAAGCTGGTGATACACTTCTTACATTAGATTCAAGAGAATACCAGGAGCGTCTAATTGAGGCAGAAGCAGCAGTTCAGGACAATATGGCTCAGCTGGGGGTGCTGGAATCGGAAATACACTCTGCCGCAATAGCCGTCTTGGTCAGCAAAAACCAGATCTCGGGTGCCAAGTCGAGGCTTTGGAAAGAACAGCAGGATATCAGCCGGTATGAAAAACTATTAAAAGAAGAAGCAGTAACTGGTTCAGACTTTGAGCAGGTTAAAGTACGCTACGATATTGCTCAAAGTGATTACGATTCCAGCATTAATAAACTGGATGCCAGTAATTCAAGAATAAAAGAGCTGCAGGCACGCAGAGCACTGCTTCAAGCTGATTTAAAAAAGAAGCATGCCTTGCTATCCCTTGCCAGGCTAAATCTTTCCTATACCGTAATAAAAGCGCCTTATGATGGAAAAACAGGACGCAAAACCATACTTGAAGGACAGCAGATTCAAGCTGGACAGACACTGCTGCAGATAATAAATGAAGACCAGAAATGGATTACGGCAAACTTTAAAGAAACACAGGTGACAGGCATGTACATAGGTCAGCCCGTTGAAATCAGAATTGATGCAATAGACAATAAGGTATTTAGAGGAGAGATCACGGCTATCTCGGGTTCAACCGGATCTAAATTCTCAATACTGCCTACTGACAATTCAACGGGCAATTTTGTAAAAATTGTACAGCGTATTCCAGTTAAAATCGCTTTCACGCAAAAAGATCTTTCTTTATTTAAAGCAGGTATGAATACCTCGGTAGCAATTAAAAACAGCAGACCATGAGACCTTCCTATTTCAAACAGTGGATTACGGCATATCCCGTCCTAATGCGGGTTTGCCTGTATTTCATACTTCTTTCAGGCCTGGCGCCATTTGGTATTTTTGCCATGACATCCACTTATGCACTATCTCTTGCAGGAGCACAGCCTGAGGATATGTCATTTGCACTTCTTGTGACTTATGTGGGAATTTTGGTAACACTGCCGGTGCAGTTCCGATTTTTGAGGTACTTTGAAACAAGGAGCTACCTGCTTTTGAACATTATTGCCGGAATACTTTTGAGTGCCGCATGTATGAGCATTTCGGACATGATTTTCTTTACGATCATAAGGTTCTTTCAAGGTATTATTATCTGCAATATTGCAGGCTGTATGCTTATCATAATCTTCTCCATACTTAAATCCGAAAAAACACAGGTTATAGGTTCTTCTGTCTTTTACGGAAGTATCCTAAGCAGCGGCGCCCTTATTGGGCTGGCCGTTTCTTTGGTAGTTCCTTCTTATGACTGGAACAGAATCTATACCTACTTTATGATCTATCAGGTTCTTACCCTTATCTTAAGTATCCTGATATTTAAAGCGCATGCCGGCCACAAGCGCTATCCATTGTACCAGATTGACTGGATTGGATGCATCCTGTTTATAACGGCTGGATTAACAATAGCATACACCATGATTTACGGCCCAAAGTACTACTGGTTTGAGGACGAAGGGATTATAACATCTGCACTGGTTTCTCTAATAACTATTTCCTGTTTTGTAATGAGGCTTTTAACGGCTAAAAGACCTCTGGTTAATCTGGATGTTTTCAAAAATAGAAATTTTATTCTAGGGCTTGTACTGCTGGCTTTCTATTACGGTGTAAAAGACAGCATTAATCTTATTTACAGCTACACCGCTGTGGTGCTGAGATGGGAAACTAACGACACATTGCTTCTTGCTATGATTAATGTTGCCGGACTGGTAATTGCAATGGCGCTGACGGCACAGCTACTGCTGAAATACAGGCATCATATCACCTATTTTTTCTTAGCGGGATTCGGCTTTATGCTGATTTATCATATTATAATTCTTGAAATACTGACACCTGATCTTTCTTTTACTGACTTAATTATGCCGGTATTTTTTCAGGGTGCGGCATCAGGAAGTCTAATGGTTCCCATTATTGTTTTTACTTTATCATCTGCCCCATCTTACACTGGAACAACTGGAGTCGTTGTCGCAGCATATACCCGTTTTACCTCAACCTTAAATTCTGTCGCCGGTTTTTATACCCTGCAGCTGTACTACAATCAATCTCATAAAGAGAGTCTGCTGAGCGGAATTATCGCTGAAAATGTTATGGTAATGGAACGGCTCAACAGCTATGGCCAGTCTGCTTTGAACAGAACAATAATAATACAGAGCCAGCTATTGACAATTCGATCAGTATTCTTTTTTGCAGCTGAATCTATAGCAGCAGTTCTAATACTGATTTTTTTGCTGCCATCCCTTAATAAGACAATACTCCATTGGAACAAGAGAATGTTTGTATTGCCGAGAAAATAAGAGTTTTACTTTTTATATAATTAAGAACAGAGGTAAAAACATACTTAACACTACAAAATTAATGAGAGATCTAATTATAAGCACAGCCGTAAAGCTATTTGTAAAGTTTGGTTACAAAAGCGTAACAATGGACGATATTGCAAATCAAATGTGCATATCTAAAAAAACGTTGTACAAATCTTACCGCAGCAAGGAAAAACTGGTTGAAGAAGCAGCCTGCTCTGTAAAAGATGATCTCTTTATAAAGATAAAAGACATTTTAGCCTGGAATTATGATCCTGTGAGAGAAAATCTTGAAATACAAAAACTTATAATTGGCATTTACAAATATATCCCACCTGCATCCCGTTTTGAACTGATGAAATATTATCCTGAAACCTATTTCAAGGAAATTATTAAACAGCATCCAAAACTTATTGATTATTTAGGGCAGAATATTGAAAAAGGAATTGTGATGGGCTTTTATCTTTCTGATCTTGATGCCAAATTTTGCGCTAAGCTTACCTTTATGCTTTTGACTGCTTCTGTAGATAATTTAAAATCAGATTATGGGTTCAGCCAGTATCCAGAGAAAATAATTGCCTATAATATAAGGGCAATAGCAACAGAGAAAGGAAGGGAAGCATTAATATTTGCCGAGATTCTATCAGGATAAAAGCCCTTTTATTTTATATAAGTTTACGTCTTTTAAATCTTAATTATTTTTACGGTAATCCAGTGGCGAACTCCCTGTGCAGGTCTTAAAAAATTTACCAAAAACAGACTGGCTTGAAAAATTAAGCATATCACTGATCTGGTTTATAGTAAGCGACTTGTTTTTCAGCAGTACTTTAGCTTCAAGAATTACGGCTTCATCAATCCACTCTCCAGCTGTTCTTCCAGAGTGTTTTTTGATAACTTCGGAAAGATATTTGCGGCTCACATTAAGCTGGTCGGCATAAAAACCGACAGATCGCTGTCTCAGAAAATGTTTCATAAGGGCATTTCTGAATTTTTCAAACAAAGGGTTTACGGCTGGATCGCTTGTGATTAATGCTTTTACAGCATCAATTTCATAAATGAGAATATATAAATAGCTCCTTAGTATAGACCGCTCATGTTTGTTACTAATATTTAAAACTGTTCTGATCAGTTTAAAAATCTGCTTGAAAGTCTCCTCTGATTCTGCTGTGAGCTGAAAATCGTGCTTGTCACTATTTTCAAAAAAATCAAACTGAATCAGAAAAAAAACATTCGCCTGATTTTCAAGAAAAAAATCAGATTTAAAAAATATAATATCCATCTGCATTTCTTTGCTGTCTTCGGAAAAACTTCTAATCGCTGAAGGACCTATTGTAATGAGTGAAGGCGCGTGAACGACTTTTTCCACCAAACCGCTGCGCATCTTTATGCTGCCTTTCTTTAGATACCCAACAGCATAGCTTTCTGCCCTGTAAGGTTCTTCAACATATGGATGATCATTAACTTCCGCATAAAAATAATCCCTTAGATCTTCCGGGTAGGCAAACATATTGCGATGCTTGTCTAAAGAGTATGTAATAATATTATTCATCTGCTATTTAAAGTGGCTTAAAGGGTCGTATACTAAAATGATCTAAAGCAAAAATAATTATAAAAACGAGCCAAAATACTTTTTCTTAAATTACAATGAACACTTAATAAAGAAAACCTCCTGTGGTATTCAGGAGGTTTAAATAAATTTTAATTTTGATCTAAAAAAGGATAGTCTATATACCCATTATCGCCTCCGCCAAACATGGTGTCCCTGTCCGGTACATTTAATTCTGCACCAAGTTCAAAACGCTTAGGAAGATCTGGATTACCAATATACAATGCTCCGTAAGATATAATTTTGGCTATGCCCTTTTCCAATTCCTGCTCACCTGTTTCCCCTGTATATCCTCCATTTGCAATAATGGTATGTTTAGTTAATTTTCCAAAAGTTTCCAAAACATCCTGAGGATAATGTGGCAGCTGATCCAGCGGAAAAAGTGAATTCATTAACTGGATATATGCTAAAGGCATAGTATCTAATGCTTTGATTAGCTCTGTAAACTGAGTCTTAGGATCGTTGTGGATAATACTGTTGTAAGGTATCGTTGGTGAGAGTTTAATCCCCACTTTATCCGAGCCTACTGCAGCAACTAATTCCTGCATCACTTCTAAAACATAGCGGTTACGATTTTCAATACTGCCGCCATACTCATCCGTTCTTTTATTAGCACTCTCTGCGAGGAACTCATTGGGCAGATAACCAAAAGCAGCATGAAGTTCAACACCATCAAAACCAGCCTCAATAGCGTTTACAGCTGCCTGTTTGTAATCTTGTATAGTCTGTTTCACTTCCTCTGTAGTTAAGGCTCTCGGCACCTCATAGTCTTTTAATCCTTCCTGGGTAAAATGCTGCTGCCCTTCAATAGCGATCGCCGATGGCGCAACAGGCAGCTCCCCATTTCTCACAACAGAATGCCCAACCCTCCCGGTATGCCATAACTGTGCATAAATTACACTGCCCTGCTCATGCACGGCATCGGTTACTTTTTTCCAAGCTTTTATCTGTTCCTGAGTAAACAAGCCAGGTGTAAAAGGACTTCCTTTAGCCTGCTGGGAAATATTAATCCCTTCGGATATAATAAGTCCAGCAGTCGATCTCTGCTTATAATATACTACTGCTGTATCGCCTACTAACCCGTCATTACTTGCTCTGCTCCTTGTCATCGGTGCCATTGCTATCTTATTTTTCAACTCTAATTTTCCTAATGGAGTTTTCTCTAATAATTTCATATCTGTTTATTTAATTAACTTTGATAACATCAAATTTAAATCGGAAATGTTATACTTTTGTTATCTATTACACAAAGGATACCAGTTACAAAAAGAATACCATGGCAAAAAGACACAACTGCATTTTAGGAGATGACGAATGCTCAAAAGCACGATTGACAATTCAGGACACACTTGACGTAGTTGGAGGCAAGTGGAAACTCATCCTTATCTCTATTTTAAGGGATGGTAAGATGAGATTTCGGGAACTTACACGTGAGGCCGGTATATCACCTAGAATATTATCTAAGGAATTACAGGAACTTGAAATGAACGGTCTTGTAAGCAGAACCGTCTGCAATACAAGACCTGTATCGGTTGAATATGCACTTACGCCTTACAGTGAAACGCTTAATGAAGTGATTATTGCCATGCATAAATGGGGCAAACAGCATCGTGAAAAGGTAATTGATGATTCTTTATTAGAGAAAAAACAATAATAACTATTCCAAAAATTAGCAGACCTATATCTCTCAATTTTCAAAAGGAGATTTGACAATCAAAAGAAGTTTTAAAATAAAGTAATAAAAAAATTGCAAATGGAGCTGCCTCCAATTTTACCACAAAAGTTAATTTTTTATTTTCTTCAATTCTTTGGTCGAATCTTGGAGTTCCCTCCAAAAGTGCCACAAAAAGCTAAGGCGAATTCTGTTGAAGCGGTTTAAAAGCAGGATAAATCTGCGTTATGATTCTTGATACCACAGGACGGAATAACGCACCTAACTTTTGAAGGCATGAAAAGCAGCAGAAAAAAATACAGCGCCGAATTTAAAATCTGGGCCGTCAAGACCTGCATCGAGCATAAAAGCGTGCGGCTGGCCGCCGCCAAGCTGAGGATCAACAGAAACAGCCTGCAGCACTGGAAAAATCTCTTCCGCGAAGGAAAGCTCACCCTGCAGGAAAGAAGCAGCCCGGATCCGGACAGAAAGGAAACAGCCAAACTACAGAAGGAACTCAAAAATATCACACTGGAGCGGGACATCTTGAAAGAAGGCGCCGGAATCCTGCACCGGGACAAGCGCTCCGTATACCAGTTCATACGGAAAAATACAGACAGATTTCCCGTCGGGAAGATGTGCGCTGTTTTTCAGGCGACTCCCAGCTGCTATTACAAATGGCTCAGAAGGCTTTCCACCGGCAGGGCCGCTCATAAAGCTTTTGTAACCTCAGAGATTACCAGGATCTACCACTGGAGCCAGTGCAGATACGGAAGCCCCAGAATTGCCAAAGAGCTCTCAGCTACAGGCATTAAGGCCTCCAGAGCCTTTGTCGCTAAAATTATGATGGAAAACCACCTGCGCAGCATTTTGAAAACGAAATTCAGAAAAACCACAGACTCCTCCCATAAATATCTGACCGCCCAAAACATACTGGAACAGGAATTCAGCACATCCCGCCGCAATCAGGTATGGGTTTCGGACATCACCTATATCCAGACCAATGAGGGCTGGCTCTACCTTACGGTGGTAATTGACCTTTTTGACCGCAAGGTTATCGGATGGTCGCTGAGCGAAACGCTCAAAGCAAAAGAAACCAGCATCAGGGCTTTTAAGAATGCGATAGCGAACCGTCCTTTGGAGGACGGCCGAAAGCTGCTTTTCCACTCAGATAAGGGCACCCAGTACGCCTGCCTGTGGTTTGCTTCAATGCTGGAAGGCACCGGCCAGATAATCCGCAGCATGAGCGGCAGGGGAAACTGCTATGACAATGCGGTGGCAGAGAGCTTTTTTAAAACGCTGAAGACCGAACTGGTCTACCATAACACCTATGCCACAAAAGAAAAAGCAAAGGAATCCATTTCGGGCTACATAGAAAACTTTTATAACAAACACAGGAGGCATTCCGCTCTGGGAAATTTGACAATAGAAGAATTTCAGAAACGCAATCTTTCTATAAAATAGTGAATGCCTTTGTTTTGCAACTATGATTTTTACTAATTAGTGTTTTATCTCTTTACTCAGCCATACGCCATATTTCTTCCATTGATTATAAAAAACAATCCATTCCGTTATCCACGGTATCATCTTAAACAAGGGAATAATCTGCATTATGGGCTTATCAATTACAGGATGATACAAGCACAATGACATATCACTGTACAAATGAATTTTACTGCTGTATTGTATCGATTTGTCTCTAATATAGATTCTGTCAAATCTAATATCGAAAAATGGTGAATAATACAGCTCAATGTCGTAATTTTTTCCGTTTACAATTAAGTTTCCTCTTCCGTATAAAGATTTTGTTTCACTTTTAACCTCCATTTTCAACCATTTAAAATGCTGCTCAACTAATGCTTTTTGGATAATTAAAAAAACATGCCAATTCTTCCTGTTGCGCGCCTTCAGATCAGCTTCCAAAGTTGTGATGAGATTCATTTTTAATTCCTGTATTTGAATTTATTTGGCCTTGAGTATTTGTATAGGCCTTTCCGCCGATAATCAGACCGCTTGCATTTGTAAAATCATCATCTGTATTCTTTGAAAAAGTTACTATCTGCTCATTTAAAGATTTTTTATAAACACCTTCTCCAAAGAGCTTAATGTAATCGTCTTTACCTGTTTCGAAAGAAGTTTTAAGATTCTGCCACTGAATATATAAATCTGAAATAAAACCATAAAAACTCTTAAAATGCTCATCAGTCCAGCTGTCAGTAAAATCTTCCTGAGGATTAACTGGATTTAAAACTTTAAATTTTGCCTTTGATTTTACAGCGTCAAGATAGCTTCCTTTTATCTTTTCCAGTACATTGTCAATTGTATCAAAAATTGAATTTTCTCCATTGTAAAAATGAGCAGCCAGTGTTGTAATAACAATGCTTGACACTCTGTACTTTTTGTCGGCGTAATATAAGTCCCTGCATCGTTTTATCAATTGAACACCCCTTTGAAGCGGTGTTTTCTGGTATAGCTCCACAGGCAGAGGTTCTGATTCCACCTTCGCCTCCATCAAAGCGCGCATATGCGTTATCAATACAGGATTCTTAACTGAATCGGCAATTCTTAAAAACCATTCCGAAAAGCCCTTTGGATTTCCTGAGGACCAGCTTCTCATCGTTTTCTCTGGAATTGCAATCTTTTGTTTTTCAAAATGGGAAGGCATGCATGCGGGGAGAATATCCATATGAAAATCGCTTTTATAATTCAAACGGACGCATCTTTTCTTTTTTTCCATTATGGATTTGTAGTAGCTGTCCTTCTCCAAAGCCTTAACTAATGCATTATAGATTTCATCAGGTGAATATTTATGATAGACATCATAAATATGAAGGACTGTATCCAAATCAAAATCCTCATTATTAATAGGTTTAATGCTGGTTCCTATTCGCTTAGAACCCTGAGCATAAACCTCGATTTCTACATCTTTAAAAAAGTCCTCGTCTTTTTTCAGAAGGTCCGCTACGGCATTATATGCACTTTCCATTCGCTCTAGACGGGTTTTATCAAGCTGTAGTTCCTGCGCAATTCTAGCTAGCAGTTCATCTCTCTGCAATGCATAGTTTTTAAATATATCTATCATTCTTTCAAAGTTTTATTTATAATGAGTTTTGTGTGTTCTCCAATTCGTGCTATCTGTTTCCCGTCTACTACAAGCCGAAGATGTTCAATATCATCACAATCTGCTATTGCAAAACCTCTTGCCAAATCTAAATCCTCCTGAGCTAAATCAATAAGACTTCTCTTCTGCTGCTCATTTGGAATAAGCTCAAAAACATCATAGATTTTTACCTCATAGCATTTAAAGTATTTACTCCAGCTTAGACTGTCAGAATATCTTCTTATATGCTTATAAGTGAGATTCTGAAAAACAACAGAATTCAGGATACTTGTATCTAAAAGTTCTTCTTTAAATTCCCTGTTTGGATCTGTTTCTCTCTCCTGCATGCTTTCAAACCAGTTCATTACCTCAATGACGTACTTTCCCCTAACCATAAATCGAAGATCCGAAGAACTTTTTTTATCAGTATCCAACCCATTTCTTTTGTTATCGGGCTTATACTCCCATTTGTTAAAAAGAGAATCATCACCATATCTTTTATATACGCCTCCAACTGGCTGAAGCTGGTTCTCAATCCTTCGGTTCAGCACCAGCAGATATTTATTCGCATCTGGTATTTGAATCTTAAAAAGGTAACTGATTGAAAATCGAATATCCTTATTCTTATATGAACCAAATTTGGTTCTAAAAAAAACACTTAAATGTTTTCTGTTCTCCCAAGCTATTGCCGCCCCTTTAATAAATATAGGTTTCAATAATGCTGTAAATAAATCTGCCATGTATCTCTGTCATTTAAATATTATTGAAAGAGGGAAATTCTCCCTCTTTCAAATAAACAATCTCATCGTTATTCATATTCTCAGGAATTTTGAAAAAAGAATTCTAAGCTAAAGGAATAATTATCTATTGGCTATCTGCCTGAAGGCAATCATTCTTTTAAAAATTATTCTATTTTTTCAATTCTCTTCATTTTATTGAAAACACGCGAGATAAGATTTTGAAAAGCATCTTACTTTTCTTTTGTTACTACTTTAAAAGGACTGTTGTCAGATGTTTTTACATCCATAAACCTACCCGTATTGGTGTCACGTTTTACCCAATGGTCAGTCTTTGGGTTGTAAGTCTGGGAACGCTCTTTAACAGCTCCTTTTCTAGCATTGTCTTTCGGTGGATTCGTTGCCATCTTGATACAATTAATTGATTAAACATATTCCTTTGACATTAAGGCATAAAGGATTTGCCTTTATTTGTAAGTATTTCATTTATATACTAATTCCATTAGGAACTTTTTTTTAACTTTGAAAAAATTAGTAGTCCTACTCATATACTAATTCCATTAGTAACGCTTTTGATATATAGATGAAAGTTGAATTAAAAACTACAGAGATTGACTTTGAAAATTTATCCAGTGATGAACTCATTGAGTACATCTCTTTTAAAAATGAGTTTCCAAATGAAGCTGAAAATGCATTTATAGTTTTCTGCAGCAGATTTCAGAATGACGTTATCGAGAAAGCTGAAATTTATTCTGCTAAGTATGGACATAGCGGCGTTACTGCATTAGATATTGCGAACTGTACTTTTGCAAAAGTCTGGAAATACCATTCCTTTAATAAGGAAAAAGCAAAATCCAAAGACATGGACAAAGCCATTAAAATTTGGCTGTATGCAATAGTATTTAATGAACTTATGAAATACGGTGTAAGCGACACCTGCGCCGAACCAGAGGAGGAAGACCTTTCTATTGTAGAAAACATAAGTGATTTAATTAATGTGACTGTAGGTGAAGATCTTGACAAAAAAAGAGATTTAAAACTCAGATTGGAAATAATTGAAAAAGCAATGCTGGGACTTTCCGAGAAGCATAAAATAATTTACCTTACTTATAAGGCCTATCATAATAATGGGAAAAATATCCCAAGACAAGTCGCTAAAAAATTACGTGATACTTTAAACCTGGCTCAAAGTTCCATTCAAGTTTACAAAAAAGAAGCAACTGACCATATTAACAATTATTTGAATAGTTTAAATGGCAATCGATAAAAAATATATAGGCAAAATCTCTGAGGAGAACTTAGATGACTGGCTTCATTCTACAGGATTTTTATATCCAATGAATGAGCAGCAGCTTGACAGGTTTAACAAATTATATGATGATTATGATTTTAAGCTCAAAGACTCTGTGATTGACATCAGCTCAATTTTAAATGGAAGTTTACGCAATAAATCTAAAATAATCAGTTTAGATATAGGTTCAGATGTAAAAGCAGAAATTGAGAATTTGAAAATGGTTGCCAGAAAAGGGCAAAGCGGCCTGCCGCAGCATATCATTGATAAGATGAGAAAAAAACATCGCGGCTCAGATGATAAATAACACTTCGAAAAATAAAATAAAAAGAATTGCAGAATCCATAGCTCTGCAGTATGACCATAAAATTACTCCTTTAGAAAACATTTTAAAGGAAGAGGGCCTGGAAGTCTTTTACGATAGCTATGGGAAAGGAACTTTTGACGGAATGACCTTTTATGATGATGGTCAATTTTACATTCATATCAATACAGACTGCGGCAATAGAATTGATTCTCCACGAGGAAGGTTTACTCTGGCCCATGAATTAGGGCATTACATAATTGACTCCCATCGAATTGGTCTGATGCAGGGATTGCTTGAAGCCCACGCCTCGAAAACTAATAAAGCACAATTTTCCGAAATAGAACGAGAGGCAGATTATTTTGCTTCCTGTCTATTAATGCCGGAAGAACGCTTCAAAAAAGACATTTTCAGGAAAAAATTTGATTTTGAATTGATTAGCTCGTTAAGCACTCAGTATGCAGTCAGCATCACTGCTTTTGCTTTTCGTTTTGCTCAAATCGGAACCCATCCCATAATGATAATTTATGGAGAAAACGGCCTGATTAAATGGAGTTACTCCAGCGATGATTTTCCACATAAATATATTATAAACAGACCGAAAATACCATCTTCATTTGTAATGGGAGAATATTTTAGCAATGTTAATCTCAGTGAAATTTCAAAAACCTCGCAAATATGGGCAGTTGACTGCTTTGACTATCTCAGAAATGAAGATTCAAATAAAAAGTTTTATGAGCATTGCATTACACATAAAGGTTCTGCGCTGAGCATTATATGGGAAGATTAGATACTACTATTAAATGCAAAAGGGCAATATGTATCATAATTAATAAGAATAAGACTCTAACTTTAAAAATTTAAACCTTTTTCCATATCAATAAATTAAGATTCGCTCTTACATCAAAAATAACTTTTCTGTTTATTATTATGTAAATGCTGTTTTTTAAAACTTCAAAACTGTCTTTTAATAAACTAAAAAAAATAGTGATAAATTAATTAGCTAATTTATTTGTAAATTTAACCCGTGAAAACATGGGTAACAATATTATCGTGCATCGTGCTGCTTCTTTCAACTGTGCCATGCTCCGCGTTTGCAAATCATTCTGAATGCGGCACGGAAAAAAACTGCGATGATGACTCACATGACTGCGGCAATGAATGCAGCGGAAAATGTTCCCCTTTTTATTCCTGCGGAACCTGTATCGGATTTACGATAAATTTTAATTCTGTAATTATCAACGAAAAATTAGAATTTACGATGGATGAAGTATCACATACTCCATCATACAACAAATTTGTAGATTCTTCTTTTATCTGCAAAATCTGGCAGCCTCCTAAAATTTCTTAATATAAAAGTTTATCCCCTGCATTAATTTCATAGTGCGGGGTTATTATTTATTATTAATATTAAGAAATCATAAATGTTTAAATATATTTTATTGATTGCGGCAGTTGCATTTATTGGCACTGCACAAGCACAGAATACTGTAAAATTTCATCTTAAAAATACCGAAACTAACGAACCTCTAAAAGGAGCATCTGCAAAAATTGAAGAAACAAACTCGGTTTTCAAATCAGATAATGATGGAAATATCACTATCGAAAATCTAAAAGATGGAAATTATACCTTATCAATTTCACTTGAAGGCTATGCTCTAAATAAAACAGTTTTTAAAGTGCCTTCCATCTCAAATTTTATAGAAATTGCATTGCAGAGAAAAGAAGAAGAGGCTGAAGAAATGGAAGAAATAGTCGTTACTTCAACCAGAGGAACCCGAACAATCAGTAATATTCCGACCAGAGTAGAATTTATTGCCGGCGAAGAACTGGAAGAAAAAGCCAATATGAAACCTGGAGATATCCGCATGATGCTTAACGAAAGCACCGGAATCCAGACTCAGCAGACTTCCGCAACTTCTGGTAATTCCTCCATCAGAATTCAGGGATTGGACGGCAGATATACGCAGATCTTAAAGGACGGTTTTCCCGTTTATTCCGGCGCTTCAAGCGGGCTGGGATTATTGCAGACCCCTCCATTAGATTTAAAACAGGTAGAAATAATTAAAGGTTCGGCTTCAACTCTTTATGGAGGCGGCGCAATTGCTGGCCTAGTGAATCTTGTTTCTAAAACTCCAACCGAAGAAAGAGAATTGCGATTTTTGATCAATGGAACTTCTGCCCTTGGTTTGGATATTAATGGATTTTATTCGCAGCAGTTTAACAAAATTGGATTGACTGTTTTTGCTTCTCATGATCGAAATGCTCCTTATGATCCGGCAGATATACAATTAACCGCTATTCCTAAATTTGAACGTTTTAATTTTAATCCAAAATTATTTGTCAATTTTAACGAAAACACAAAACTTAACTTTGGTGTCAATACCGTTTTTGAAAATCGTATAGGCGGGAACATCGATTATATTAAAGATGAAAATAAATATCCCGACAGTTATTTCGAAAGAAATAAAACCCAGAGAATAAGCACTCAGTTTGCTTTAACTCATAAATTTAATGAGAGAGAATCTTTGACCATTAAAAACAGTTTTAATAATTTCAGCCGTGTCATCACAATTCCAGATTATGTTTTTGACGGTCTGCAGAACAGTACTTTTTCTGAAATAAGCTATTCTAAAAAAGGTGAAATTGCAGAATGGGTTGCCGGTGGAAATTTATATACCGACAGTTTTACCGAAAACAGCCAGACCGCTTTTCCGTTAAGAAATTATAACCAGATTACTTATGGAGCTTTTATTCAAAACACTGTTAAAGCAAAAGAATGGCTGGAAATAGAAACAGGCCTTAGAGGCGATTATGTAGTTGATTATGGATTTTCTTTACTGCCAAGGGTTTCGGCTTTGTTTAAAATCAATTCTAAATTTACTTCTAGAATCGGAGGCGGTTTAGGTTACAAAACACCAACTATTTTTACAGAAGAAAGCGAGCGCATCCAGTATCGAAATGTTCTGCCGATTAACAGCGATTTTAATAAACTGGAAAGAAGTTACGGTTTTAACTTTGATGTAAATTACAAAACTAAAATTACAGAAGATCTTTCCTTATCATGGAATCAGTTGTTCTTCTACACCAATGTTGACAATCCTTTGATCTTAAATTCTATTCCAAATGACGTTTATCAGTTTGTAAATGTCAATGGTTATCTGGACACAAAAGGAACTGAAACAAATGTGAAATTAGGCTATAAAGATTTTAAGCTATTTCTAGGTTATACCTATACAGATGCCTCGATAGATACGAATGGAACAAAATCTCAAAACCCCTTAACCGCGAAACACAGACTGAATAACGTTTTGATGTATGAAGTTGAAGATAAATGGAAAGCCGGCTTAGAAGCTTATTACTACAGTCCACAAAAACTAAGCGACAATACAACAGGAAGAGATTATTGGATTTTCGGTTTTATGGTCGAAAAACTTTGGGAGAATTTTTCAGTTTATGCTAATTTCGAAAACTTTACAGACACCAGACAGACCAAATTTGGAAGCATATACACAGGAACTATTTCAAATCCTGTTTTCAAAGATATCTATGCACCACTTGACGGATTTGTAGTTAATGCAGGAATCAAAATAAAAATTTAAAAAAATAAAGAAGCATGAAATTCTTCAGATAATTGCATTGCCTCCAAAATATAATTTTTTTAGGACCGCGGAATAGTATTTCGCGGTCTTTTTTATTTTAAAAAACATTAAAAATCAACAAGCTAAAAAACAGATACCCTGATTTTAAGAAAATTTTTCAGTGCATTTTTTTTTAATTTAAATTTTATATCGTAATATTGCAATATAAATATAAAACGATGGGAGCAACAAAAACAGATCACTTTACGGAAAGCCAGAATGAGCTGGCTGTTTTAGCCAAAGCATTAGGCCATCCTGCGCGTATTGCTATTATGGAATATTTATTGAAAGTGGATGCCTGCATCTGCGGAGATATTGTAAACGAACTTCCCCTTTCACAGCCGACCGTTTCACAGCATTTGAAGGAATTGAAAAATGCAGGGCTGATTAAAGGAAGCATCGAAGGAAATTCTATATGCTACTGCATCAATGAACCTGGACTGGAAAAGATAAAAGGCTTCTTTCAGCACATATCAGATCATTTGGCAAAAAAGAGAAGCGAATGCTGCTAATCTATAAAAATATGGAAATCAGAAAACTTTCGGACAAACACTGGGATCAGGTAAAATTAATCTACCAAAAAGGGATAGATACCGGCAATGCCACTTTCCAGACCAGTGCTCCTTCATGGGAAGACTGGGATCAGTCACATCTTAAGTCCTGCCGAGTTGTGATGCAGGAAGATGGAAAAGTGATTGGATGGGCTGCCCTTACACCTGTTTCTTCCCGCTGCGTTTATGCAGGGGTAGCAGAGGTGAGCGTATATGTGGATCCTGCACATTCAGGAAAAGGAATCGGACTTACCCTTTTAAATGAACTTGTCCGTCAGAGCGAAGCAGAAGGAATCTGGACGCTTCAGGCAGGAATCTTTCCTGAGAACACGGCAAGCCTCCGCATCCATGAAAAAGCAGGTTTCAGATTACTTGGAACAAGGGAGAAGATCGGAAAACAAAATGGTATCTGGAGAGATACTGCGCTTCTTGAAAGAAGAAGCTCCGTTATTAATTAATAAAAAATATAGTTTAACTAAATATAAAAAATTATGAAACTTTCAGAAATTAAAGAAGTGCTTAAAACAGTGGAAGCTGTAAATTTTGAACTGCCGGACGGCACATTTGTACCGGAATATTTTCACGTAACTGAAGTAGGTCTGGTTACCAAAAACTTCATCGACTGCGGAGGAACAGTAAGAAAAGAAACAGTCGTAAATTTCCAGCTTTGGGATGCCAACGACTACGAGCACAGGCTTAAACCGCAGAAACTGATCCACATCATTGAGCTTTCAGAAAAAGTATTGGGAATTGAAGACAATGAAATTGAAGTGGAGTACCAGAACACCACTATCGGTAAATACGATTTGGATTTTAACGGTAAAAACTTCACTTTAGTAAATAAACAGACAGCCTGTCTTGCTCAGGAGCAGTGCGGTATTCCATCTGATAAGCCTAAGGTAAAATTATCTCAGCTAAATGCAGATAATGCTTCTTCATGCACTCCGGGCGGAGGATGCTGCTAATCATTAAACAGATAATCAATAAACCTTTACAGCCAAAAAACTATGTTATATTCAGAAATTGAGAATACCGTTAAATCATTTGATTTTAAGCAGATCTCCGAAGATCGCAAAGCAGTCCTGCAGCCATTAATCGACTTCATTCAGACTAAAGCGGACAGCAATCTGGAAACCAGACTAAATTTAATCTGCACACACAATTCCAGAAGAAGCCATTTGTCGCAGGTTTGGGCGCAGACTGCCGCTGCCTATTATGACATAAAAAACGTTTCATGCTATTCAGGAGGAACCGAGGCTACTGCCCTTTTCCCCATGGCAGCTGAGACTTTGAAGGATTCAGGATTTAAGATCAAAACTCTTTCAGAGGGATCAAACCCTGTTTATTCCATAAAATATTCAGCTGACGAACTTCCTGTTATCGGTTTTTCCAAAACCTATGATGATGACTTCAATCCTGAAAGCGGATTCGCCGCAATAATGACCTGCTCGCAGGCTGACGGCGGATGCCCGTTTATAGCAGGAGCTGAGAAAAGAATCCCGATTACCTTTGAAGATCCAAAAATTTCTGACGGAACGCCTCAGCAGAAGGAAACTTATCTGGAGCGCAGCCTTCAGATAGGAACTGAAATGTTTTACGTATTCTCACAAATAAAAAAATAAAATGTCAGCAAATAACTGTGCACCAGTGGTCGGACGCAAAAAGTTAAGCTTCCTTGACCGCTTCTTGACCCTTTGGATTTTCCTTGCTATGGCAATAGGCGTAGCAATAGGGTACTATATTCCTTCAAGCGGAGATTTCATCAATTCTTTCTCCAGCGGAACAACAAACATTCCATTGGCAATAGGACTTATTCTGATGATGTACCCACCACTGGCAAAAGTAAAATATGAGCAGATGGGGCAGGTTTTCAAAAACACTAAAGTCTTGGGTGCCTCTTTATTCCTGAACTGGATTGTAGGCCCTGTCTTAATGTTTTTGTTGGCACTCCTGTTTTTGAACGGATATCCTGAATACATGATTGGGGTGATCCTGATCGGTCTGGCACGCTGTATTGCCATGGTTGTGGTATGGAACGATCTGGCAGACGGAAACCGTGAATACGCAGCAGGGCTTATTGCCCTTAACAGTATTTTTCAGGTGCTGCTTTACAGTGTATACGCTTATATCTTTATCACCATCCTTCCTCCCTATTTTGGATATGACGGTTTTGAAGTCAATATCAGCATTGCACAGATTGCCGAGAGTGTCGGCATCTATCTAGGTATTCCTTTTGCTCTTGGAATCATAAGCCGTTATGCCTTGATAGCTTTAAAAGGTTCTGAATGGTTCGAAACTAAGTATGTGCCTTTTATCTCGCCGATTACTCTTATTTCATTGCTCTTTACAATCATTGTAATGTTCAGCCTTAAAGGGGAACTTATTGTTCAGATTCCTATGGACGTTGTGCGTATTGCAATACCGCTTGTCATATACTTTACTTTGATGTTTGTCATCAGCTTTTTCACCGGTAAATATTTTGGGGCAGACTATTCAAAAGCGACCTCTATAGCCTTTACAGCAACAGGGAATAATTTCGAGCTTGCCATTGCAGTGGCAATCGGCGTGTTTGGAATAAACAGCGGACAGGCTTTTGCTGGTGTTATAGGTCCTTTGGTAGAAGTCCCTGCTCTTATAGCATTGGTTAACCTTGCATTCTGGTTCAGAAAGAAATATTTCACAAAACAGCTGCCAGCAGAAACCGCTTAGAAGAATCATGAGAATTGCAATCATATCGGATATACATGCAAACTTCCCCGCATTGGAACAGACTTTAAAAAGTATTGAAGAGCAGAATATTGATGCCGTTTACTGCTTAGGAGATTTGGTCGGCTATAATGTATGCCCCAATGCTGTGATCAACGAAATCCGCAAAAGACACATTCCAACGCTAGCGGGAAATCATGATGTCAAAGCTGTCGAAATACATAATGACGGTTCAACGGACACAGAAAGCTACGCATACCAGATTGTGGGCAAAGAGCAGATCAAATATCTTTCTGCTCTTCCTGCCCTTATTAAACTTGAATACCAGACGACCAGCAGACTTATAAAGATTCTGATGGTTCATGGCAGTCCTAACAGCAACAGGGAATATCTGCTTGAGGACAAAAATGAGAAAGATTTCGCTGATATCTTTCTTGATTCCAACACAGACATTCTTATCTGCGGACATTCTCATCTGCCGTATCACCGAATACTGGAAAATCCCAATAAAAAGGGCAGTTATTTTCATGCCATTAATGCAGGCTCGGTTGGAAAGCCAAAAGATAGAAATCCGGACTGCTGCTATGCAGTGGTAACCATTGAAAAAAGCAGCAATCTTTCCAAAAAAGACGGCATAAAAGTGGAATTCATAAGAGTTCCTTATGATATTGAAAAAGCAGCCCGCGCTATTGAAGAAAGTCCTCTTCCGGAAGTTTACGCGTTTATGCTTAGAAAAGCATATTAAAGTATTGAAAATAAACCTGCTATGGAAAGTTTTAAATTATTTTTAAAAAACATCGTGCCTCTCACCGATCAGGAGTTTGAAAATTACAGTCCGTATTTCAAAATAAGGACATTAGCCCGAAACAGCTATTTTGCAGAGATCGGCAAAACCTCCCATGAAGCCGCTTTTATAAAAAAAGGGCTTCTCAGGACATATTACATAAATGAAAAATCTGAAGAAGTGACTTCCTGCTTCTGCACTGAAAATAATCTCACAGCTTCATATAAAAGCTTTATCTCCCAGCAGCCGTCGGAACTTTGCATTCAGGCCGTAGAAGATACGGAACTTATTACAATCAGTTACAATGACCTGCAGATCCTCTACCAAAAGAGCCTTCTTTGGCAGAATATAGGTAGGACAATTGCCGAGCGGCAGTATATGGTGATGGAACAGTATGCCAGTGTTTTGTGCAATGAAAGTGCAAAGGAAAAATACATGCGCATGCTCGAGGAACAGCCTGCAGTTATAAACAAGGCTTCAGTAAATGACATTGCAAGCTATCTTGGAATAACACGCAGGACATTAAGCCGCATACGAAAAGAAATCAACCAGTAAATTCGAGGACATTTGTCCTTTCAAGTACTCCGGCTGCCATCCTATTTTTGCTTTCTATTAAATTCAAGACAAATGGAAACAGCAATTATCATTACCACCGTTTTACTAATCCTTTTCTCTATCCTTGCAGTATATGACGGGTTCTACCTTCATATCTTCAAATACAGACTTCAGGATCACCCCGAGAGCAGAACAGAACATCTTACTCACACCTTAAGAGCAGTTTTCTTTCCTGCAATCTTATATTTCTTATTCCTAAAGCAGGACTGCCAGATCAGCTTCATAATCGGTTTAGTTGTTTTCACTGCTGATCTTTTAGTGCTAGGCATTGATGCGTACATTGAAAAAGACAGCAGGAAATTTATGGGAGGGCTTCCTCGATGGGAATACATCCTGCATCTTTTTGTAAACGGGTTTCACTTTGCATCCATAGCAGTGGTATTATCACTGAAATTAAAATACGGAAATGATGGCATAATTATCATGCCCAGCATAACTGAATATCAGAATTATGTATTATTCCATACAGTTGCCATCAATCTTTTGCCAGGAGCCATAATGATAGGAATGCTTCATACGCTTTTATGCTTTTCAAAAACAAGACTCTATTGGAACAATATACGCAACACGATCAAATGTTGTTAACTGATTTTTTTAAACCTACTTTCTTATTTTTTCATATTTGAAACTATTCTGTCAGTTGCGATAAAGCTCAATAAAGTAACTCCTAATTTCTTCCATGAATAATTTCAATAAAAAGTCTTTGTCATTATTTGTCTTAAAAAGCATATATTTGTCTTTAAATCAATCACGAATTATTTTGATGATTTAAATAAGATGCTAACCGATCTGTAACTTTTCAATATGCATAAATACGCAGAATAAGTTCATGGCAGAATCGTGGCGCACTACCAAAAAAATAATAAGAAATGCAATATACAAGGGGGATCAGTTAACAGTTGTTATCCCTCTTTCTCCGCCAAATAGAGTTTCAGAAGAAACTTTAAAAATCAAAAGCCTTTAAACACTAGTGTTTAAAGGCTTTTTCGTTTTTACATACTTTTCAAAAAGCACATGTTTTATCAAAAAGTAGTCACCCAATGAGTACCCACTTTTTTTTGGAGTCACTTTTACAAAATTGGTGACCAAAATAAAAAGAATTCCCCGGGAATTCCCTGGTATCAATGGGCTCTCTTAAAATTTTTAATTCAATTTGATTATTAATTTTAAAACTAGATAACATGTTAAAAACAATTTTCTTGCTAAAATCCGAGAGGGTTAACCGAGACGGAGAATCCTCTATTATTCTAAGACTTTCCTATAAAAACAAAAGGATTACAATCTCCTCGGGAAAATTCATCTCGAAAGAAAGATGGATTCAGACAAACCATCTGAAAAATACACTGAAGGTAGAAAAAGAAAAGGTAATCAAAAGTTCTCTTGATCTCATTCAGCTGAATGCCGAAAAGAAGTTTACAGAACTCTTCCGAATTGATCCTGAGGTTGATCTGGAATTGCTAAAAGCTGAACTTACAGGAAAAGCCAAAATCGGCCAGCCTCAAGGGCCTTCCATAATTTCAATTATGGAAACATACAATATATTCTTCACCAAAAGAGTCAATTCCGGAGAACGCGCTGCGGCTTCACTGCAGAAGTACAAAAGAGCAAAGGATTTACTTTTGGATTTCATCACCAGCGCCTACAAAAAGGAAGATATGCCTGCATCTGAAATATCAAGCTCATTTGTGTTTAAACTGGAACAGTTCCTTAAATACGAGAGCAGTTTTAAAGACCAGACAGGCATCAAAAACAATTCGGTGGTAAAGTATATGAAAATGTATAAAACTGCCTGCAATTATGCCATTAAAATGGATTTGATCATAAAGAACCCATTCAACGTTTATGACGGAAGGCTGAGTGTAAAAGATGCTGTTTTCCTGACACAACAAGAACTTAATACAATCGAGAATAAAATATTTTCAACGCCCCGTTTGGAAAAGGTTAAGGATATATTTCTTTTCAGTTGCTATACAGGATATGCGCCCATTGATGCCATGGATCTGACCCAAAGAAACTTATCCGAAGATTCAAATGGAAACTTATGGATTATGACCAGCAGGGCCAAAACTGCTACTAGAGCCAATGTTCCAGTACTGCCTACTATTGAGAAAATTATTTCTAAATATAAAAACCAGCAGAAGGGTCTTATCCCGAAAATATCTAACCAGAAAATGAATGCTTATCTTAAGGAAATAGCTGATGCCTGCAGCATAGACAAACATCTTACTTGGTATGTTGCCAGACATACTTTCGCTACCACAGTAACTTTAGGAAATGGCGTGAGACTGGAAAATGTATCAGCAATGATGGGGCATACCAATACTAAACAGACACAGCATTATGCAAAAGTTTTGGATGTGAATATAATGGAAGATATGGAGAAACTGAAATCTAAATTTAGGTAGTAACTTTAAATTTCAAGCTATGCTTCAAAACCAATTTATAGATATCTTAAATCTTATTAAGAAATCAAGATTCAAAGCTTTAAAAGCAGTCAATACAGAATTAATAGACCTTTATTGGAACGTTGGAGAATACATCAGTCAAAGATTAGAATCTGAAGAGTGGGGTCTTTCTGTTGTCGATGAATTATCAAATTATCTGCTTATAAATGAACCGACGTTAAAAGGATTTTCAAATAAAAATATTTGGAGGATGAAACAATTCTATCAGCAATATAAGGATTATCCAAATCTCTCAACACTGTTGAGAGAAATCAGTTGGTCACACAATCTTGCTATTTTTTCCAGATGTAAAAGTATAGAAGAAAAGGAGTTCTACCTTAAAATTACTAAAGAGGAAAACTACAGTTTTAGAGAACTTGAGAGGCAAATTTCCTCCGGTCTTTTTGAACGTACCATGCTCGGAAATGCAAAACTCTCAACAGCGTTGAGAGAAATACACCCTAAAATAATCAATTCACTCAAAGACAGCTACATTTTTGATTTTTTAAATCTCTCTGAACCCCACAATGAAAAAGATCTCAAGAAAGGGCTTATCAAACAGATGAAAGATTTTATTCTTGAGCTGGGTAAAGACTTTCTGTATGTAGGCGAAGAATATAAAGTTCAAGTCGGAAGCAGTGACTTCTATATTGATTTATTATTTTACCACAGAGTACTGCATTGCCTTGTTGCTTTTGAATTGAAAGCAGATAAGTTTAAGCCAGAACATTTAGGACAGATTAATTTTTATCTAGAAGCCCTAGACAGAGATGTAAAAAAAGAGAAAGAAAATTCAAGTATCGGAATTTTACTTTGTAAAGACAAAGATAGTGAAGTTGTAGAATATGCTTTAAGTCGAACTCTTTCTCCTACTATGGTAGCCGAATATAAAACGCACCTACCAGATAAAAATATACTCCAGCAAAAAATACATGAATTGTTCAACAGCAATTTACAAATTGAATAAATCTATTCTTTCTAAACATTTCCAATTGTGTCCGCACCGCGGACATAATTGAACTGGCTACAATTTAAGTTTCTACTATTTTCAATTAATTCAATCGACTAAATCCATTGTATAAGCTGTTAGCTGTAATGTATTTACCAATCTTTATATAGAAAATCTGCAATTTCTTTCGCTGTTTTATGTCTTAACATTGACATATACTCTAAACTAATATCCGGTGAAATCTTTTCGATTTCTGCAATTCGCTTATTGTGCAGATTGAATTTTTCAACATTTTCCGCATTCTCCGTTATTGTAAGCTGAATTACTTCTTTCGTTTCAGCATCTATCGCCTTTAACCCTTTCTCATGAATCTCTACATTTTCTAATTTTAAAATTAATGAAGAAGGAAAATCATTTACCTTTTGTATAATCTTACTACCTGTAATAGGAATAAAAACCCATAGAGATTTACCCAGATTATTTATAATTCCAATTGAAAAAGGTCTTGCTCCAGATAGTAATATTTTTGTGTTTTTGTAATCTAAAATAAATAAGCCTTTTACTAAATGCTCGCTCTGTTGAAGCATATATTTAAGATTGTTTTCTTTATTTAAAATAGTTGAAGATTCAAGAAAAATTGAGTTTATTAGATTCAAATTATGTTTAAAGGCATTCATCAGAATAATCCCCATTAGAGCGCCCGCTTCACGATGCGCAAAATCATTTCTGAACTTTTTTGCTATTTTCCATTCTTCAAATAAATCATTCGAAGCTAATATTTTTAATCGTGTAAGTTTTGAATATAATGATTCAAAGCCATCTCTTTTTAAACCTAAAATTTCGAGTTTTAAAGTAACACTTGCTTCAAAAATTCGTGTCGATTTTGAAAATGCTTCATCTATTAATGGATAATTAAAATAGCTGTAATACATAAGTCTTTCAACTACTTTGTAATCATTAATTATCGCCTCAGGAACTAAAGAATGGAATTTCCCTTTTAATAAATACTTTTCTCTAAAATCATGTTCAGATTTTACATTAAATATTTCCCAGATTTCATCAGGTTCTAAATAATTTATTTCTTTCATTATGTTATTATTTTAAAGCCTCACAAGAAGCATTAATAATTACGGTATCAAATTTAGATATGTTTACTTAACAAGATCAAAGATACTTAAGAAGTACGCAGTAATTTTGCGCAGTTAAAAAACAATTATGACTGAATTAAATATCTTCCCTTCTTAATGAAAAACCTTTTTATCCAGCCCCTCTGTCGTCAAAAATCAAAACTAACTAACTAACTAACTAACTAACTAACTAACTAACTAACTAACTAACTAACTAACTAACTAACTAACTAACTAACTAACTAACTAACTAACTAACTAACTAACTAACTAACTAACTAACTAAAATTATAGATATAGCTTATAACAGGTATTTATACGTGTAACAAAATGTCTATAATTCGTATTTTTGAAAACGCACCTGAAAACTGTTTAAAAACAGTGAGTTAACCCCAAAAACAGATAATAAACATGGTTCCAACAATTATTCTTGTTTTTATTACGATCGTATTTCTTGTTACTACCTACCGGCATTATTTACAAAGAAAAAAGTATCTCCAAGAAAAGTACTTAATCAATCTAGAACAGGCTAAAAATTTTATTGCACATATCCGGCAATTTAATGACTACATTACTTGGGTGGAACGCGACCGCATAAAATCTAAGTATGCATCAGTAGGACAGTTCTTTAAAAACAGAACCAATTTTTATAAAAAAGAGGAAACCGTAAAAAAGTTCAATGAAATTTTCCAAGATTTTGACAATTACATTGTCCAGTATAATAAAAATTATGTCAGCGCCCAAAAAGAAAAGCTGAAATTGTTTTTTGACAACATTGAAGAAAAAAAATTGGATGACCAGCAGCGCACTGCCGTAATTACAGACGAGTATTCAAACCTCATCATTGCTGGTGCCGGTTCAGGAAAAACGCTTACCATTCTTGGAAAAGTCCAATACCTGATAGAGCAGAAAAACATCAAGCCCGATGAAATCCTTCTCCTATCCTTTACGCAAAAAACTGTCGCCGAATTGAATGAGAGGCTCCAAAAGCTCAATCTCGGCGTGCAGGCAACCACCTTTCACAAGCTCGGCTATGACACCATTAAAAAATTTCATAATGATATTCCCGCAGTAACCAATGAAAATACTTTAAGCGGCGTTATCAGGGAATATCTCGAAACCGGCATTCTGGATGATGATATGGCCCTGCAGTCGTATATCCAATATGTGGCCTGCTACATGAATATTCCGGAAGAGAACGACAGCTATGGTTCATTGGGAGAAAAACTGGACACCGAAAAAGGAATTGACTTTCAAACACTGAAATCAAAATGCGAACCCTTAAATATTGAAGCAAAAGCGAATCTCGATACACTGAAAGGAGAAAAAGTAAAAAGCGTCGAGGAGTTAATGATCGCTAATTTCCTGTATCTCAATGGCATTGAATACGAATATGAAAAGCCTTATCCTTATGGAGATGGCATGTACCGTCCCGACTTCTTCCTAACAGATTACAACCTCTATCTGGAACATTTCGGCGTTGATGAGCACAATCAGGCAAAATGGCTCACTCCTTTCAATGAGCTGAAATATGTGGAGGAAATGGAACTGAAAAGAAATACGCATATAGAGCATAAAACCAAACTGCTGGAAACGTATTCGTATTACAACAGAGACAATATCCTGCTGGAAAAACTTAAAGAGATGCTGAAAGCAGAACATGTATCTTTTAAACCTAAAAACACTAAGGATATCTATAAAAAAGTGTCCGATGATGAAAAAAACTTCGGAAAAGAAATCAACAGCCTTATTGAAACCTTTATCAATCTTATCAAATCCAGACAGTTAAACCATAATTCATTAATGGAGCTGTTGTTGGAGAAAAAAAAATCACAGAATTCCTTCATGATTGAACGTCAGGGAATGTTTCTGCAGTTTACCTTTCCGATTCTTGAAAAGTATGAACAGAAATTAACAGACAGAATTGAAATTGATTTCAATGATATGATCAATAAGGCAGCCGACGCTGTAAAAAGCAGCAGCCCAGAGTATCCATACAAATATATAATCATTGATGAATACCAGGACATTTCTTTTTCCCGATTTAATCTGATTAAAGAAATTCGCGATCTTTCAGGCGCAAGACTGATCTGCGTGGGAGATGACTGGCAGTCCATCTACCGTTTTGCAGGCAGCGATGTTTCACTGTTCAGCAACTTTGAGAAGCATGTAGGCAAATACGAACAGTTATTGATAGAGCGTACTTATAGAAATTCCCAGTCTCTAATCGACATCAGTTCAAAATACATCCAAAAAAATCCAAAACAGATTTCAAAAAGACCCATCTCCAATAAAGAACCTCTGCAAGAACCTTTAAATTTCGTGTATTACAAACCAGATGAAATAGAAGATGTTTTCATAAATCAGATCCAAAACTTAGTCATCAGATATGGTAACAAATCCATCCTGGTCTTGGGAAGGCATAGTTTTGACATCAATGATCTGATCAGATTAAAACCGGACAGCAGGATAAAATACATTGAAAGAAATGATGCTTTGCATGTCAAAGGATTTGAAGAAATAAAAATCAAATACCTCACGGTGCACAAGTCTAAAGGAACAGAGGCTGATAATGTTATTATTTTGAATCTTCGAAACCATCTGCTTGGATTCCCCAACAAAATGACTGATGATCCTATTTTATCTCTTTTGCTTAGTGATGAAGAAGAATACAGATTTGCGGAAGAACGCAGACTGTTTTATGTAGCCTTAACGAGAACCAAAAATGAAGTGGTACTACTAATTCCAACGGATGCTTCTCTCTTTACAGAAGAACTGCTGACAGACCATAATTATTTATTGGTGAAAAAAGACGGAAATCTGCACGCTACTAACTGTCCATACTGCAGAACAGGCAGACTGGTCATAAGGCAAAATCCAAATAATGCCACCCAATTTTTGGGATGTTCCCATTATCCCAACTGCAATCAGACCTATAAGAACTTAGAAATTTTAGATGATAAATTCTTATGCTCCAGCTGCGAAAGTGGCTTTATGATTAAGAGAACAGGAATATATGGAGACTTTTTAGGATGCACAAATTATCCTGGGTGCAGAAATACTATAAATTTAAAATAGACTGCTCAAAATTATAACCTAATAAATATTAATACACTATACTTTAAGAAAGCTAAATGATTTTCCCTACAAAATAAACTACAACTTTTCAAACAGCCTTACCATCACCGGTCAAAATAAAAATGAAGATCCCTTCCCAATCCCGCCAATATGATTATCACCGGCCAAAACCGAAATAAAAAATCTTCAACAATAGAAACAATCTGTTGGAAAAATAGAATAAATAAATTGGAATTCATCAGACCATCCTTATGTTGCGGAGTCTGAAGTCCCGTAATACAATTTTTCTCCAGCGCATCTTCCATAACAACAATAATTCTGATTAATAATTAGCCATCTTGAAATTCTCATTGATCTCGGCATACCTGAGGTTTAGTTTAACCCAAATTAAGTGCTTAGATTATTTGACAGAAAGCTGGACCATTTTTTCGACATCGCGCCAGATTCGCAAAATTATGACTGGTGGCGAACCATTAGAGGCTTTATGTAGCTAACGTTCACCAATTAATCGGTACGGCTTTCTGTCGTATTATAATAATGCCACACATCCTGTATTATGGGAATGAAATCAACCTTATGCTTATCGTAGACCAGACATCCTCCTATCAGATTGTTTCCCCTTACACAGTCATTGTAACCGTATTTATCGGTAATAACCAGTTTGATGCAGCCTAAACCTTTAATAGAATCCCAGAAACCTGTGCCACCCGTAAATTGCATTGCAGTAAGTTCATCAAGCGCAGTTTCAACTGGATATTCCCACCCATATTTCAGGCTATGGTCCACTGCTACTAATTTTTTGATTCTTCCGCCAGCAAGCAGTGGGCTAACTGCCGCTCTCAAAAATCTTTTATAATGCTCCTTATTGAGAGACCCTGATACATCTACATATATTTCGTCAAAAGGACAGTCTAAGAAAAGGTAATGCAGGGCAGGTTTAAGATACTCTTCGAGCCTAGGAGGCGGATCTTTCGGTGACGGCAGGACTTTTTGCAGATTCTTGACAAATTTGCCCCCTCCTTCATTATCCGGTCTGATCTGTCCCATATAGGTGCATCTCTTTGGAAACTGCAAAACAATATTATCCTTTACTGGGCCGTAATTGACTAAAAAAATATCTGCCTTGGGAAGCCCTCTCGCATAATCATCCATCGCTTCGGTGAAATTCCTTTTGTTGGACTTCCTATACTGCTTTACCTCCACGGCTGCGAAATGGTTAGCAGGAACATCTTCATCTTCACTGAAAAAGATCCGGTAATCAGGCTGAATGGCGGCTTTTCTCTTTTTGCTGCTTGGATTTTCTAGCGGGCTTTTGAGTTCCGACCAGAGCTCAAAATCTCCCTGTTTGCTTTCCATCGTAGCAATCTTGGTACCTTTAAAGGGAAGGGAAAGCTTGCCATTTGCATGATGCAGCATCACATTGTGACCATCAAAAGCCTGATCAATTTTAGCCAGCACCCAGGCTGCATAAAGTTCATATCGGAATTTCCACACGGGCAGATTCAGAATATCCTGAAGCTGTTCGGCCAACACCTCTTCCGATACAGTGACGGCGACCCGGTTCAAGCTCGAAACAAAATGCCCCAATTGGTCGGACAATTCATTGAAACGAAAGTTTCGCTCCTGTTCGCCAAGCTCATCTATTTCTTCAATGGTGCCAAAAAATCTGATTAAAAAAAACTTTGCCCAATGGTTCAACGAAGCATGGCATAAAAACTTTACATCGTCAAGAACATTCACATCGCTTTCTATAGATACTCTGTCCTTAGGCCAGTTGGCAGCTTCTTCTAAATCCGTAAGGGTGCCACCGTATGCCATGCACCTCCTTACAAAAGATCGCCATATATTCAGGATAATGGCAAGATTACGGTCAAGGTCTGGATGGCCCGTCTCCGGCGTTTCAACATTCGGGGACGTAAAAACAGCGTCATTACCTGCCCCCTCATACGATTCAATCCAGCGGTTTGCAGATTCATTGCCAATTACACCAGTAGCTTTTACGGGAAATATGTCATTAAGCTGGTTAATCTGAAGAAGCCTGATCTCATAAGCGGAACTCTGGACCTCAATACTGTGATAATTGCGCGCAATCTCACGAAAATTTTCAAGATCAAACTGCATATCTTCCGTAAGGGATTCAAAATCAAATTCCATTCTAATATTTTGATCGGCATATTTGATTTCATACTTGGTAAAAAACCGACAGATCTCATTGATCATCATGCTGTAGGGATGAAAAGCATTAAGCAGCACTTGAAGAAGATGCTCCAGTGTAACACCTGCTACCTGCATATTCTCTTCCACTGACGGTTTATCGCATTTTATTCCCAGCAAGGAATAAAGATTAAGATCAGGATCTTCAGAATCCAACATCTGCTTATCATAATATTGCAGATCCAGTCCTGCCTTTGTTTTCAGTAATCGCCAGAGCTGCACAGCATCCGTTATTTCTGGTTTTCCCTGGTCTGCACCAAATTGATCCTCTTCCATATTTTACTTGATAGATAATGAACAGCTAAAATAAGATTTTGAAGACTCAAGTCAAAAGCACAGAATCAAAAGCGTACTATCGAAAGTTTTATTAAACTGATTTCCAGCATATTTAAAATTAAAAAAACCGTATAAATACGCATTCGTTTATAGGCTTAAAAAGCATATTTTTGATACGCAATGCTTTGCAACAGAAATAGAATTACTTTTTCAGCATCCTTTACCAATTCAAATAAAACTAAACTTTGCTTTATGAAATACAGGGAAATAGAAAATGAGCAAGATTTAAGAATCCTTCTTACAGGTTCAAATCAAATCAGCCAGATGGCTTTTCAAAATCTTAATTTTAATTTTACAGACGCTACACTTGAAAACAAGCAATTTTCAGACTGTCTGTTCTTAGGCTGCAGGCTGCCAGAAACTTTCGGCCAGCATCTGCTTGCCGACAATCTTATCTTCCCGCAGATTAATGCGCCATACAACAGCTATGTAAACTCACTTTACACCAAGTCTTCCCTGTTAGGGAACTATGTGCTGGGAAGCCCGGAGAGCTACGAAAGTACTTTAGATAAAATTGTTTACAACCACTATATAGCGACAGGAAAAGAAGCCCAGGACATCAAGGAAACGCTTTCCCGCCGACTTCACGACCACTCCATAACCGACGCCCTGTATGACTTTCTGGCCAAATATGATGAAAAAAAAATCGTTGCCGTTATGGGCGGACATGATCTTCCTCGTAATAATCCAAGTTATTTCGATGTGGCAAAAATCAGTAAGAAACTGACTGAATTGGGATACCTGATCATATCGGGAGGAGGCCCAGGAGCCATGGAAGCTTCGCATCTCGGAGCATGGTTTGCAGGACGTGATGACAAAGACCTGAGCGCCGCTTTAGAGACATTATCCCTGGCTCCAAGCTTCAAAGATAGCTTATGGCTGGATAAAGCATTCCAAGTCCTGGATAAGTATTCAGAAAGCTCATTTGACAGTCTCGGCATTCCAACCTGGCTGTATGGGCATGAACCACCCACCCCTTTCGCTTCGAGAATTGCAAAATATTTTGACAACAGCGTACGTGAGGAAGGTCTTCTTGCCATTGCAAAAGGAGGAGTCATTTTTGCTCCAGGAAGTGCAGGAACAATTCAGGAAATCTTCCAGGATGCGGTACAGAACCATTATTTAAGTTTTGGCTATGCGAGTCCGATGGTATTTCTCAACCAGGAGTATTGGACAGAAGACCGTCCGATTTATCCGCTACTAAAAGAAATGTCCGAAAAAGGAAAATACAAAAATCTAATCTTATCAATCTTTGACAGCAAGGAAGATGTCATTGCGGAGATTCTGAAGTTTACCACCATCGAACTAACCCCTTCAGCAAACGAAGCAATTATTAAAACTTATTAGATAAAACAGTAAAACATATACTAGAAACATACTTTTTAATGGACGAAATAATCAAAGATATAGAGGGCAACGAATACAGGACCATCAAAATAGGCAGCCAGACTTGGATGGCGGAAAATTTAAGAGTTAAAACATTTTCTGATGGAAGTCCCATTACTCTGGTTCAGGACAGTCTTCAGTGGCAGAACTCCCATTTTCCTTGCCAGACATTATTTGAAAACCAAAATCAGAATATAGCTTATGGCAGACTTTATAATTGGTTTGCAGTTAATGCAATGGAAAACATCTGTCCTGCAGGATGGAAAATTCCGTCGGTTGAAGACTGGAATCTGCTCTCGCAAAATTTTGGCGGGCTGGCTGCTGCCTCCGAAATGCTTCAGCATCGCACTGGTTTCAATGCACAATTGTATGGCTTCAGAGCTGGAGGTTTTGAAGGTTTCGGCAACTCTGTATTTTATTGGACCTCCGACACCATTCCTGGCCAGCCTGAACTTCCTGCTCCTGGCAAAACATCAGAAGCAGTCCAGCTAAAAATTAACGATCCGAGCATACGGGTAAGCAGCGAGTACAGAATTGAAGGATTCTATATAAGATGCCTAAAAATTACCAATCAATATTGACAGTATCTCTTGAAGAAAAGATTAAATGAAAATTATTTTTAGTTCGAAATAATTTAAGTTATTTTTAAGTTTATATCGCTACGACAGGAGCTTTATATCCGGATTTACAAACGGGACACTGCTGCTCTTAAGGGCCAGAAAATTATTTCGAACAAAAAAACAAGGCGAAAATGTCCATAAAAATAAAGAACACTCTGCTTACCTCATTGGATAAGATTAAAAATGACCAGTTTGACGAAGATACAATAAGAACTTTACTCATTACGGCAAGGGAATATCTGAATTATAACGGTCTGATAAAGGAACTGGCCCATTTTATTGCGCATCCGCAGAGGAATCAGGGTATTTTTCACAGAAAAGTAAACACAAGGTATGCCAAGCTAAAATTAGCAGAGGAACAGATGCTAAAACTAGGCGAATCGGTACAGCTTTCAGATTTAAAAACTGAAGAGGATCTTTCTGATTTTTTGCTGGGTGGAGTAAACATAGATAAAATCGAGACTCGTCTCTTTGAGGTCCTTTACAAAGACGGTCTTGATGACCTGTCGGAAGAGCATCTGTTGCAGTATACGGGATTTAACAAGAAGCTCGCTGAACAGTTCTTAAGGCAGAGCTACACAAAAGAGCAGGGGCACTACCTTCTCAATGTATTGAAATCCGAAAAATTAATGACGTTTTACGATTCCTTTCCAAAAACAGACGGAGAAGGTTACGTCGAGATAGAAGAAACTGTCCGAAAAGGACGGGAAGCAATCAGGAAAACACGCGAAAATATGAACCGTCTCTGCAGTGTGCTAAGGGGAGCAATTCGCTTTGAGTCAGTTTTTAGTTCAGAAATGATATCGGATGACTTTCACACCAACTTTTCAAACGTTCTGAAAAAGTTCGATTTAGATCTAAATTATCTAAATATAATCGAAGATAAACTCCCTGAAATTCTACTCTGCCTAATGGCTCTGCTTCATGATGCTTCCTTCGAATTTTATGATAAGAATGTAGCCCGGGTATATCTATGCACCTATCTTAAAAGTGAATCCCGCAAGGGAAACGATGCTGATCTTAGTGCCCAAGACTATCTATATAGTAACGGTGTGCTGGCGCTCTACATCTCTTATAAATTTAAAAATAAAACGACGCATTATCCCTTGTTCGTTTCCGATTTAAAAATTGACAGCTATATCGATTATGAAGATTTTTCAGCAGTGGAAGTAAGCGCACTTCAAACTGAAATTCTCTGGTTTAATGCCGTAAGATGCGGAAACAGGTTAAAGCTTACTACTTAATCATCCATTTACCCTCTATTTTCATGCAAGTCCAGCTGCGCTCTTTTTTTTGTTACTATCTGACTCTCATTATCAAAGAATCTGGAAAATCGATATCAAGAAACTTTTTTTTCATGCCTGTCACCACATAGATAAGAGTTCCAATGATTAGATTTTTGTTCTTAGTGGACTAGTGGTTATAACTGCATTTAATTTAATTTTACAACACCTGAAACTAAATCTGAACGATCAGTAAATTACAACCCGCATCCACTTACACCAATTTTAATTAGCATCAACAACCAGAATTATTAAAAGAAATAATCTATTTCATATTAATAAATTGTTTAGGTTCCATTAAATTGAATTATGATATTTCATTTTTCTACTATTTACCTTATCTAATACTCTTAAACTTTTCTTATGCTTGAGTTTAATATATGACTTGATATTATTTTCTGCATAAATAGTATCAAAAAAATTTTTGCAATCAAAAAAACATTTTATCTTTGCACCCGCAATGGGAAGATTATTGCGTTATAATGGAGGAATGGCAGAGCGGTCGAATGCGGCAGTCTTGAAAACTGTTGACTGTAACAGGTCCGGGGGTTCGAATCCCTCTTCCTCCGCCAGACAAAGTCCCAAAAGCGACTTTTAAAAATAAAAAGCCTTTAAACACTGACGTTTAAAGGCTTTTTCATTTAGAACGGTATCGAACTTTGTCCTAAATAGGGACTGTTTTTTTAAAGCTATGGTAACCAAATAGTTGAAATATTATGATTCGTTGCTTCTCAGTATCTTATCGATTTTGCCACTGTCATACAGAAAAATATCTCCCAGCCTAGTATACGGAAGAATTCCGGTTTGCCTGTATTTTATTATAGTATTATTGGACAGCCCGAATATCTTTTTTAAATCTTCATTACGGTAATATTCAGGTCTCAAGACTTTTCCCTGGCTGATTTTTGAATCAATCCTTTCCAGTTTTGCCACTACAGGCCCTATCAACTCCTTCATTTCCATCATATAGGACAACCATTTTTCCTTCTTCATCATCATTGAGTCTTTTACATATTATTAATCTTCTCTCTAATCCATTTTACCAGCTCTCTAGCCTTTTCTTACGTTCCTGCATTACTGAAATAAATTCATCTAAAAATCTAATCTGCTTCCCTTTATAGGTGTAGCCTTTGCATTCGGAAAATTGCCTACTTATTGTACTTATTATTTTCTGGTTATCCTCATTGTCATTATAAGTGAAATTTTCACTCATAAATTTCTGAAAATTGGCTCGGTTTTTTTTCGTATCATTTGAATCAAAATATAAAATTCCCTCATCCATTAAAATATAAAAAAGATTTGCAAGCTCGATTTTATTATAAGAACTTCTGCATTTATTACAAGAGGAGAAGGCTTGACTCTGAACATTCCCAAATCCATTTGTTTGTACTAGAGTTTCTATATTTTTTAATCTCGTATCGAGTTTAAAAAAATTATCTATAATATCATATGTTTTAACTTTTTTCATTTTTACTCGTCTATTATAAATGAAAATATATTATACTACGTTTTTGCTTATTTTTAGTTGGAACATAAGTTAAGTAACCGTATGCATGCAATTCTCCCATACATTTATAATAAGTCTTGGGTGAAGTAATTTTAGCTATTTTCTGAATTTCAAAGCTGTATGCTTGTATAGGGTTTATTGAACCACTATTTTTTCGAAATTGAATAAGTGTTGCAAATATTGCAATATGAGTAGTATTGATTCGAAAATCTCTTTCAATAGCCAGAAAAAAATCTGATAAAGGTTTTGAATAATCCATATTACTTCTCTTTAATTTCAACGAAAATCAAAGTAACAATTAATCAAATTTATCCACAAGTACAACTTTTGTTGTACCCAAGTTGTACCCCTTCATTTAAAGATAGATTACAATAAAACTAAGATTGAAAACATTGAAGAAAAGACAAAAAAAAGGAGTTTAATATAAATATGACAAAAAGAAAATCAAAGGGATTTAAAAACATCCAAGCACGCAGAGTTTAAATCGTAATTTAAAGAAATTTGAATAGTTGCTGATATCGAAGATTAAAAGTAGATCGTATTTCGGATAAATTTAAATGTCTAATAATTTAAAAAAATCACACAACTTCATTTCTTTTGCTTCACAAATTCTAATTAAAGTATTTAGACTTATGGCGTAATCTTTATTATATTTTATTTCTCGAACAGTTTTTTCATCGATATTATGTTCCCTAGCAAATGAGCTTTGAGATTTGGCTTTTGATACCCACTCAAGTGCTATGTAGTCAACTATTATACGATTCTTGTCCTTCATAATTAACAAAGTAACTTTTTAAAACTCAAAATAATTCGGATTAAAATCCGAATTATAGATTATTTTGTTATATTTGTCACTGAATTAATATATTTGCGATTCTTCATTAAAAAAATATGAAGCATTCGCTTGGAGTCTCGTTTCCGAAAACTGCTAATTTTTAATCACACGAGATGACTAAGTGTAAATGCTCACGCCTCTAATAATTGGCGTGGGCTCTCTTATTCGTGTGAAAAGGTTCTTAGCAGTACCTCGGAAGCGAATATGTTGAGTTCCGCGCCTCTTTTATTTTTTAGAGATTCATTCTACTTAACCTAAATTCTTAGCATTGCTTTTATTTTTATTGTCTCGCTTTTAGATTTATTGTCTAACAAATAAACCTACATGCTTATGAAATAAAAAAAGCAGAACTAAATATAGTATAGATCTACCTTCTCATTTCTAATACTATAAAAAAAGCCCTCTAACCCGCGATCAAACAAGTATAGAGAGCTGAATTAATAAAAACTTTCGTTTCAAATTAACTAACCCAAAATTATGAAAACTTATTCATTGAAAAAAGGGTTGGCAACGCTTTGGTATCCGTTTATTTTCGGATTCTATCTCTTTTGCACGCCAGCCTTAGCAAGGAATATCTTGCACTCTCCCCTTACACAACAACAAAAGCAGATCTCTGGTATTGTTACCGATGGTACTCTTCCTCTTTCAGGAGTCAGTATCTCGGTGAAAAACCAGAAAAATACTGTAATAACAGACTTTGACGGCAAATTTGTAATAACAGTGTCCACAAATGACATTCTTATTTTTACATATATCGGCTATAAAACAGTCGAAATCCCTGTAGCTAAGCACTCAGAGCTAAATGTGCAGATGCAAGAAAATACAACAGCTCTTCAGGAAATAAAAATTAATGCTGGCTATTATTCTGTGAGAGAAAGCGAACGTACTGGCAGTATAGCAAAAATCACCGCAAAGGACATCGATAAACAGCCGGTTACCAACATACTTTCTGCAATGCAAGGCCGCATGGCAGGAGTTACAATTACCCAAACCACAGGAACACCGGGAGGTGGATTTGATGTGCAGATAAGGGGAACTAGTAGTTTACGTGCTGATGGAAATCAGCCTCTTTACATAATCGACGGAGTTCCTTATGCGTCAAATTATATATCAAATAATAATATCTCGTCGATTATTATTCCAAGTTCTAATGTGAGTCCCCTAAGTTCAATTAATCCTTCAGACATAGAAAGCATTGAAGTTCTAAAAGATGCAGATGCCACTGCAATTTACGGATCCCGTGGTGCTAATGGAGTTATATTAATAAATACAAAAAAGGGCAAGGAAGGAAAAACCAGATTCACAATCAATACAAACACAGCCGTAGGAAATGTGACTCGCTACATGAATTTAATGCATACGGATCAATACTTGGAAATGCGAAAAGAAGCATTTGCAAATGATGGAATTGTAAAATATCCAGCAGCTGCCTATGATGTAAACGGCACTTGGGATCAAAGTCGCTATACTGACTGGCAGAAAGAACTTATTGGAGGCACGGCTCAAATAAATGATGGCCAGATATCAATAAATAGCGGATCTGCTCAGACGCAATTTCTTCTAAGTGGTAATTACCATAATGAAACTACCGTTTTTCCTGGTGATTATAAGTATAAAAGAGGCGGAGCGAACTTTAATCTAAATCATCAATCAGCAGATAATAAGTTTAAGATAAATTTGTCTTCCTCATATTCTTCACAAAATAACAATTTACCTGCGACTGATTTTACAAGAGAGGCAAGATCGCTGTCTCCAAATTCTCCCGCTCTATATGATGCTTTTGGAAATCTAAACTGGGAGAACGGAACGTTTAATAATCCCTTACGTAATCTCGAAGCGGTATACAAAGCCAATACAGCTAATCTTATTGCAAATGCAATTTTATCATACCAGATAATCCCAGAGCTGGAAATTAAAACAAGCGTAGGATTTAGTGATCTCCGTTATGATGAAACCAGAACTTCACCATCAACGATATACAATCCCTCACTTGGCCTGGGAAGCGAATCTTCATCATTATTTGTCAATAACAGCACTAGAGAATCGTGGATTATTGAACCTCAATTGAATTGGAATAAAAAAATTGGGCATGGTAAAATAGAACTTTTGGCTGGTGCTACTTTTCAACAGCAAAAAACCGCACAGCTTGTACAAGAAGCAGACGGATTTGCAAGCAACAGCTTAATTTATGACTTAGCGTCAGCCACATATCTCTATGTATTTACAAATCAGCAGACACAATATAAATATCAAGCATTCTTTGGTAGGGCAAATTTTAATTGGAAAGATCGTTATATTGTTAATCTTACAGGAAGAAGAGATGGTTCAAGCCGCTTTGGTCCGGGCAATCAATTTGCCAATTTTGGCGCGATTGGAGCAGCTTGGTTATTTTCAAAAGAACCATTGCTAGAAAATAAAATCTTAAGCTTTGGAAAATTGAGAGCCAGTTACGGAACTACTGGCAATGACCAAATCGGAGATTATAACTTCTTAGACACCTATAGTTCTGCAGGCAATAATTATCAAGGAACAGTCGGCCTGCAGCCCAATCGTTTATATAATCCAAATTTTGGATGGGAAACCAACAAAAAAATGGAAATAGCCTTAGATCTAGGTTTTATTCAAGATCGCATTTTTTTAACGACTGCCTATTACCGCAATCGCTCATCAAATCAATTAGTTGGAATTCCACTTCCCGGAACTACAGGATTCAATTCAATATTAGCAAACCTAAATGCGACGGTTGAAAATACAGGACTAGAACAGAGTATTCGAACAGTTAATATTGAGAAGCAAAATTTCAAATGGATAACAAATCTGAATTTGACTGTTCCAAAAAATAATTTAATAGCCTTCCCTCAATTGGAAAACTCTACCTATGCTAACCAGTATGTAATTGGAAAATCCATCAACATTCAAAAGGTTTACAATTACATAGGCCTGAATACCCAAACGGGAATTTATCAATTTGAAGATGTCAATAAGGACGGAAAAATTTCATCCCCAGATGATAGACAAACGGTTAAAGATTTCAGTCCAAAGTTTTATGGCGGTCTGCAAAATCAGTTCAACTTAAAAAGATGGCAGCTTGATTTTCTGTTTCAATACGTTAAACAAGAAAACTGGAATTCAATAAGCATGTTAGGCCTGCCTGGGGGTATGTCTAATAAAACTACAGAAGTATTAAACCGCTGGCAGAATCCTGGAGATACTGGTCCCTACCAGATGTACAGTTCAGGAACAAATTCACTGGCAACAGCTGCAAACAACCTGTACGCCAACAGTAATGCAGCTATAACCGATGCGTCATATTTAAGGCTTAAAAACATTTCAATATCCTATAATCTACCTGAAAACAGCCTGAAAAATTTAAAATGCCGTATTTCTCTTCAAGGCCAGAATATACTAACCTTCACCTCATATAAAGGAGCCGATCCTGAGTTTATAGTATCTGGATTTTTACCTCCTCTTAAAATATATGCATTGGGATTACAGCTTATTTTCTAACACGAACGACTATGAAAAATTATATACAACAGAAACAGCTAATTTTCTTTACTGGTAATAAAATAAAATTATCATTTTATTTCGCCTGGATACCGATACTTTGCTCTTTACTTTATTCCTGTGACAGTTTTGTAGATGTGGATCTTCCGACTTCTCAATTAACAGGAAATACAGTATTTGAAAATAAAAATACTGCCAATGCTGCTTTGGTAAATGTTTACGCTCAGATAAGAGACAACGGATTAATTACGGGAAAACCGACAGGAATTTCTAATCTTTTAGGAAACTACTCGGATGAATTAACGTTTTATGGAACAGACAGCAATGCTGCTAAAGATTTCTATAATAATACTATCATAGCATCAAATACTACTGTCGCAGGATGGTGGAATAATACATACAAACAAATATATGCTGCAAATGCTGTAATTGAAGGAGTATCTAATAATATAAAACTTGCAGAATCCGACAAAAATCAATTATTAGGCGAGGCTCTTTTTATCAGAGCACTGCTTCATTTTTATCTGACTAATATTTATGGCAGCATACCATACATTACAACCACTTCTTACCAAACAAATGCTGTCGTTTCTAAGAAACCTGTCTCTGAGATATATCCTGAGGTTATAAATGATTTACAAAAAGCAATTTTGTTATTACCCTCTAATTATATTTCTTCAGGTCGTGTTCGTCCAAATAAATCAGCAGCACAAGCTTTAATAGCAAGAGTTTATTTGTACGATAGCAAATGGAAATTGGCTGAACAAACCGCTTCTCTGCTAATTAATAACACAAATCTGTACCCATGGGAAAGCAATATTGATAAAGTATTTTTAAAAGAAAGCACTTCAACTATTTGGCAGCTGATGCCCTCAACAGCTGGCAAAAATACAGATGAAGGAAATCTTTTTGTATTTACCAGTGGACCGCCGACACTTGTTGCCTTAAATAATGAACTATTTACAGCCTTTAGTTCTGATGATTTAAGAAAAACCCATTGGATAAAAGCAGTCACAAACGGAACATCAACCTGGTACCACTCTAATAAATACAAACAAAAAAGTCCAACTGGAACCTCCGTTGAATATTCAATTGTAATGCGTTTAGAAGAACAATACTTTATTCGTGCGGAAGCAAGAGTACATCTCAATGAATTGGAAGAAGCAAAAGGAGATTTAAATAAGATTAGAAATCGCGCAGGTCTTCAAAATACAACTGCAGCGACAACTGAAAATCTTCTGCAGGCTATTCTCAACGAAAGAAAGCTTGAGTTATTTACTGAGCTCGGACATCGATTTTTCGATCTTAAAAGAACAGCAAATCTGGATAATTTTCTCTCTGGAACAAAACCTGGATGGAATACTACTGACAGACTCTTTCCAATCCCTGACTCTGAGTTGAGGGTAAATCCAAATCTGCTTCCTCAAAATGACGGATATTAAAAACATTCCAATGAAAATCAATAACAAAAGACTAGTACAGGTTGAGTCATTTTTATCCCGTATTACATTTTTATTTTTTGTTTTAGTAGCCTGCCCTTTATCGGGGCAGGTAAAACAAAAAAAGATGCTTCAGGAATCCGACTATCATCTGTGGAACACACTGCAATCTGAAAATATTTCTGAAAATGGAAACTGGATAAGCTACAGACTTGTTTATCCAAATGGCAAAGACACTCTTTTTGTTAGGAATACAAAACTCAACATACAGTATATTTTTCCAAATGCATTTAATGGAAGTTTCAATATGGAAGAAAGCTTCGCTTGCATTACTCCAATAGCAGGACTGCAAATACTTAATTTAAAAACCGGCAAATCGCATACTTATGCCGGAATAACCCAATACAAATACACAAAAAATAAAAAATACATTATTGCATACAGCAAAACAGGAAATAATTCTCTGGAAATAAAAAAATCCTCCGGATTAACGATAATGAAAATTGATAATGTTCGCGAATATAAAATCGCTCCACAAGAAAATGCTGTTATATTTTCTGATGGCCATCGCATCGGATTTATAGCTTTAACTGACAAAGTGCAAAAGACTACAATTATTGAAAAATCCGAAAATCCATTTTTTAATTTAACGTGGCAAAACAACGGAAATGCTGTTGCCTTTTTACAAAAAAAAGATGATCTCAGTGAAAACAACTTATTTTTCTTTAACCTTAAAAACAATAAGCTTTTTGAATTCGATTCCGAAAAGCTTTTAAACTTTAAAGATGATTTCATAATTAGTCCTACAGTGACGACTAAATTGACAATATCTAATGATGGACAGCGTGTTTTCTTTGGAATAAAAAAACGGGAATATAATTATTCCGCAATTGATTCAACACAAGTACAAATATGGAATGCCTCCGATAAGTTATTGTATTCGCAGCGAGAAGAAATTGGACAATGGAATAAAGTAGCCAAGCTAAGCGTTTGGTTTCCTTATGAAAATAAATTTAAACAAATAACGAGCAATCAACTTCCTAAAGTAATCCTGGCTGGAAACCAAAAGTTTGCCATCACATTTAATCCGTGGCAGTATGAACCGCAATACAAACAGCAGGGAGATATCGACCTCAGCTTAATAAATCTAATATCAGGGGATTCAAGCAGAATATTAACCAAACACTCTGGAAATAAAAATCACACCATTATATCTCCAACAGGTAATTTCATAACATATTTTAAAGATCAGAAGTGGTGGGTATATGATATATTGAAAAAGATTCACCGCAACTGCTCAGGCAATATCAGCCCGCCTCTCTTTGATCAGAATTATAATTCAGCAGGTGAAGTTCCTGCATACGGGATTTTAGGCTGGACAAAAAATGACTCTTCACTATTGCTGCATGATCAATTTGACATCTGGGAAGTTACTCCTGATGGCACAACAGCTAAAAGATTAACACACGGCAGAGAAAAAAACATACAATTCAGGATAGCAAAACAGCAGTATGAAAACTTTAAAACGGAAAACTACAATGGTTTCTATGCTTTAGAAATTGATCTAGACCATGAATTAATTCTTCTGGCAAAAAACAATGAAAAAAGCGGTTACTTTATTTGGAATAAAATTGATGCAGAAAAGCCTCTGGTTTTTAATGAAATGAAAAATAGCTATCTGATGAAATCTTCAAAAGGAGAAAGATATATTTTTCAGCAGCAGAACTATGAAAATGCTCCATCAATCTGGTTTAAAAAAAATAAAAAAAGCAAAGCCGAGCTAATTGTTCAAAGCAACAGACAGCAGAAAGATTTTTATTGGGGTAAGGCTGAAAAAATTCATTATTCTAACAAAAATGGAACATCTTTAACAGGCGCACTTTTTTATCCTGCTAATTATAATCCCTCTAAGAAATATCCCTTAATAGTCAGCATCTATGAATTAAAATCTCATGAATTGTATCAATATGTTAATCCCACTGTGTATTCTGATACGGGATTTAATGTAACGAATTATACCGCTCAAGGCTATTTCGTTTTATATCCTGATATTAAATATGAAATCGGGAATCCCGGCATTTCTGCCGTAGATTGTGTTCTTTCAGCAACTCAGTGTGTAATCGACAAAGGTATTATCCAAAAAGATAAGATAGGTTTGATAGGCCACTCTTTTGGAGGTTATGAAACCAATTTTATAATAACTCAAACCAATTTATTTGCAGCTGCTGTATCTGGAGCCGGTGTAGCAGATTTAACAAGCTGGTATTTAACAATGGGATGGAATACCGGTACACCAGAGATATGGCGTTTTGAAAATCAGCAATGGCGTATGGGAAAATCACTTTTTGAAGATAAGCAGGCATACAGCCGTAACTCTCCATTGGAGTTTGTACAAAACATTCAAACTCCACTACTCTCTTGGACTGGTAAGCAGGATCGGCAAGTGCATTGGTATCAAAGCATAGAATTTTACTTAGCATTGCGAAGGCTGCAAAAAGAGCATATTTTATTAGTATATCCTCAGGAAAAGCATGTTATAATGAATCCAAAGGATCAGGAAGATCTCAGCAGTCATATTAAACAGTGGTTTGATTATTATCTGCAGAATAAAAGCCTTCCCTCTTGGGTTAGCTATAAATAAAAACAATGCAGTTCTTTATAAAAATAGAACTGCATTGTAAATGAACCTAACATTCTAGTCAAGCCCTTTAAAGATTAGTTTAATTTGTATAAGACTTTGTTACAAGTAGTACCACTGGCATTTAAACCAAAAACTTGTTGATTTGTGTCCTCAATAGTACAGATTTCACTCCCTTGATTGTTACAATCAATTGATTCAGAACAAGGATTCGGATTATTGATATATCCTTGTTCAGGCGCACTTACATTAGCTGCTTTGCCATTTGGATTTGAGGCAAAAGCACCTGCAATTGCAAGAGCAAAGGCTGCCACAGGCAAAAGCTTTTTAACATTTAATGTTTCCATGATAATAAAAATTAAATTAAAAAAATATCTACTTTTTTTACAGGTGTTCGATTACATTCCTGATACTGAGCGCTAAGTATATGATAATCATAATTCACTTTTGTAATACTGTAAAAGTGAATTACTAAGTTGATAACAAACTATGTAATTGCCAATAAGGGCATAGAGGTAATTCTCATGAACAATGATATTTCTTATTTTTTCGTTCCCAATATTGTAAACATAAAAGCTCGAAACATAAGAAGCATCATTCAAATCATAAACATCAACAGTACTTGCCTGGCTCCATAAATCTTTCGACTCATATAATCCATGAACTGGCGAGTAAATAAAAAGAAGGTTTTTATAGACTGCACTGGCTTTGTTGACGATAATCGGCGGCGCCGACATTTTCTTTTGATTCCTACTTGAGATATTGGAAATTTTAATTTTTGCCTGGCTTGTAGTATCTATAGTTTTTCCTATATATTTTAAGTCAAGAGAATCATTAGCTACTACAAATTCATTCCTATATAAATAAACATAAACGATACGTTTTATCTTTGGACTGTAATGCAGCATGCCGTCTGTATCAAAAATTCCATCGATTTGTTTTTGCAGCAGTTTTGGATTTAATTTTACTTTTTGATTCTTTCCCAGAAAAATGGATCCAATTATATTTTCATTATTCTTTACCGCCTGCCCTCGAAAGGCAACATTCAGAGAATCGATTGGTGTAATTAAAGAAAAAAATGCTTTTTGCTTCATAAATAATGACGCTTTCCAATCTGATATTTTTCCTCTAAACAGACAAGGGACATTTCCATCCGTGACAAAAAAGTAAGGTGCTGAAATATTAATTTTGACAGCTTTAAATTTAAAATCACTCTTGTCCATCTCTATTTTTAATGATGTTTTTTTTTGCAAAATACTATCGAACGACACGAGATGTAACGGCGCAGTATTATTTCCTAAATATAAATTTCCATTTGCTGCTCCGGCAAAATAATAGGAATTATAAAGCAGATCAGCTTCACTCCTTTTTACGGCCTGATGATGGGGAAAACGGCGTATAAAATTATTCCGATGATGTATTATATTTTCAGATGAAATAAATAAAACAGTCACCAGGCCAACACTAAAAAAAATTGAAAATGCGAAAGAACTGGCAAGAACAGCGGGTTTTGAAATAAAAGATGCCTTAGACATCCTACCGGCCGATATCAGGATACCCGCTGCCGCCAGCATTATGAAAACCAAATTAAAAAAGAAATGTTCCTTCCATCCCATTTTTTCTAAGATACCTCCACAAGAACAAGGAATAAAAGAGCTGTAATTTAATATAATATAGATGTACGATGTAAACATGACCATCAAGCTAAAAGATGCAAAAAGACTGATTAATCTCCATCTTTTTAAGACAATAAATAATGCTATTAGTAATTCAATCATCGGTACCATCCAAACAATTGATCCAGCAAAAGCACTTAATAAAGGGGATTGCCCCAATTGCACGCGAAAATTCTCAAAATCCAATAATTTGCTTACTGCAGCATATGTAAATAGAACTGCATATGATAAACAAATCATGTCAAGAATGATGCTTTTTATTGCTGCACTAAATTTCATGATTTCTCATTTTTAGTTAATGATTTAATAATTTTCTGTTTATCTGGATTTTCGAAATATTTATAATTTCCCCGCTTGGAGCACAAATTGGAATCGTTTATCAAAAATTTGATTATTTTTTTAACTGCATTGATTTCCAGATTAAAAGCATAGGCCAAAATTACAATAGCCTAATTAGGAAAGAAATATCAAAAACAAACCAAAAAACATCAAAAACATACCAATTTCATTTTAAACATTATTATATTATATTAAATGCTATAGACTATTAAAAAAGTGATCCAAATTTGGTAAGATTATGTATCTAAGATTTCTGTTGATACAAATTTACCGCTGTTGATTTGAACGCTTGTTATGAAAATCAAGCCAAAATCTTTGAAAAACAGGCTTTTTTCATAGATAAAGAAATATTTTTCTTATTAATTATTTATTTCGCGTAAAACACTGATATTGAACGCCTAATTTTTAATTTTTTAAAGTTGTTTATTTTAATAAGCAAAATTACACTACCCTTTTGACCTGCTTGTTATCCAAAACAGGCCAAAATTTTTCCAAAACAGGCTTTTTGAGTTAAAGTTTTGAAATGATAACCAATCATTTAATAAAATGAATCTCTAATCATTTTTTAACCAATAAAATCTAAATCAGAAAAAAATCAAAGCAAAATATTGGACACAGTCAGAGAAGTGCGCATAATGCCTTTTTCTCGTTCCTCCAAAAAGCCACCCTTCGGGACTTATAGCACTTAAACTGTCTGATTGTCCAATTACAGACTGCTTTCTTTTTTTCCTTTTTCTTTTTTAAGTATTTATTCATTCTAACTGCCTAAAGTCATCATAGGTAAATTTTACTTATCATGATTTCGAAGATTCTCATTAAATTAGTTCCTGGCTTTTAAAAAATCTCCAAAGATGTCCACGTTCCTGACATCAGCAAGATGAACGGTTGTTTAACAACCGCCTATCTTGCCACCCATTGCCTCGGAACTCGGCGGTGGAGAAACTTAAAAGATAAGAGTTTGATAATAATGAAAATGAAAGATGATGAAAAGAGAAAATTCAAACAGAACACGAATCGTGGGACTGCGATTCACTCCTTTGGAGTATGCCGAACTGGAAAAAAGATTCAGAGCAAGCACCTGCCGAAAATTAAGCGACCACATCAGAAGCCACTTATTCAACAAACCTATTGTAGCTACTTACAGAAACCAGTCTTTAGACGAATTAATGGAAGAGACTGTTGTATTGTCTTCTGAGCTTAGAGTAATCGGGAATAATATAAATCAGATTGCCAGAAAGATAAATACGCTCAAAACGGTTCCCGATTTCAAAGGGCATCTTTATTTGTTCGAAATCCAGAGAAAAAGACTTTTTGATAAAATGGAAGAGGTCTCAGGCCACACCCAGAAAATAGCAGAAAAATGGTTGCAGTGATAAAAACCAGTCGTTCAATAAACAGCATTCTAAACTATAACGAAAATAAAGTTAAGGAAGGAGTGGCTGAATGCATCAGTGCTGTAAATTATCCGCTGGAACTGGAAAAACTGAGTTTCACTTCAAAATTAAACCGCTTTCTAAAACTGGCAGAGCTCAATACCAATACGAAGCGAAATGCGGTGCATATCTCTCTCAACTTTGATCCTTCGGAGAATCATTCGAAAGAAAAACTGGCAGAAATTGCAGACACTTATATGGAAAAACTGGGATTCGGCAGACAGCCTTATCTGGTATATCAGCATTATGATGCGGGGCATCCACACTGCCATATAGTGACAAACAACATTCAGAGAGACGGTAAAAGAATCGATCTGCACTTATTAGGGATCAGAAAATCAGAACCTGCCCGAAGAGAAATCGAAGAAATGTTCGGACTTGTCAAAGCCGAAGGAAGAAAACAGAAAGAACAATTCTCGTTAAATCCGATAGATGTCGGCAGAGTCCAATACGGAAAAGCAGAGTCCAGAAAGTCGATCAATTCAGTTTTAAACAAGGTTTTATTTGATTACAAATATTCAAGTCTGCCTGAACTAAACGCAGTTTTAAACCTCTATAATGTTCATGCTGACAGAGGAAGCGAGGAATCGAGAGTTTTTAAAAACAACGGACTGCTTTATAAAATACTTGATAAAGATTTAAAACCAGTCGGAGTGCCAATAAAAGCGAGCGAATTCTACAGCAGACCTACCTTAAAATTTCTGGAGGAAAAATTCAGGGTAAATGAAGCAAAGAAGCATTACTGTAAAAGCCACGTTAGAAATGCTTTGAGACAGGCTTTTTTTGATGAAAGAATGACTTCTATCGAGAGATTATCCCAAAGGCTCAAAGATGATGCCATTCATACTATTTTAAGAAAAAGCAGTGAGGGAAAACTTTATGGAATTACTTTTATCGACTTTAAAACACAGTCGGTTATCAATGGAAGCAGTCTGGGAAAAGAATTCAGTGCAAAAGGAATTCAAGAAAGCTGCGCCATGAACATTCTTGCACTTGAAAGAAAGCATCAAAACTCAATTTCAACAAATTCAGAGAACGTGAAAGATCTTGAATTAAAAGAGTATGTGAAAGAAAATCTGGCAGATATTTTACTTCGTGGTGAAAAAGTAAATGAATATGTTTCAAAACAATTTAAACAGAAGAAGAAAAAAAGGCTTTACAAAGGAATTTAAAACTATGTTTCCAATTTTGGTAAACACATCCAGTCCAATCGAATTTATGTTTTTTATTGTTGTTCTACATTCCGTGACATGTGTTTTAAAATATCCTCTAAGGTTTTGCCGTTTGGCTAAGTGGAGGTTTTTAAGGAACTAACTTTTGGTTTAGCACTGAAGTTTATTTGAAAAACTGACGTTAGTTTTCACACTTAAACCACAACTTTCTCAAACTGCTTTTGGGCGATTATTATTTTACTTATTTATTATTTTTCGATGTTCGGCCTTTAATATGTTTGGTTTTTGCACAAATACTTTGTCAAATAGAATTAGTTTTTCCTGAAATTTCATCGTTACTTGATCTTTGTTGTCGCACCACCATTTATAAAACTCCACAGGATTGTCTGTATAAGGAACACGTGCTTTTACTGGTCTGTCATAACCTTTAAAATCAATTTTCATATTTAGTTCAAGACTATCTCGAAAATGTTCAAAATGGTTTGCTTTCAATTTCGAAACCAATATTTCAAATATTTTTCTGTCGATTTTCAATTTGTGCTTGTGAAAGATTGTATGAAAGGAAACAGGATCTTCAATTAACCATTCGGAAATTTTCATTGTTTTTATGCCTTTCTCATTTTCGATCGTCAATAAAGTTGTACTACCATAAAACAATTCTGAATTTGGATGAAAAATATGAATGTTGCTCTTTGCATCTAATTCTGTTGCATCCGCTTTAATTGGCGTAAAATTACTGTTTAAAAATTCAATGATATTTAAATTATTTGCTTCACCGCCTTTATGTTTGTCCAATAAAATATCAACATCCGATCCAAGAAAAAAATCTTCTATAAAATCCCAACGTTCATCGTTAGAAAAACTTCGTAAAAAGAAATGATCAAAAATCTGATTGCTCAAATGATGTTTTTCTAAAGTTTTTGACAATAGAGTATTATTGTAACTATTGTTGTTTGAATCTCTTTCAATTCTCAATGGATCATTTAAACGTATGAAAACCATTGGGTTTTCTCCACCTTTAATTTCAAAAGTTCCAAGTTCAAGCATTTCTAAAAAGTATCCAAGTCTTATATAGTTTACTGAATTGGATTCTTTATTTGTTACATATCTATTTATTATATACTCGTCTGTATTTCCAAACAAATTGCTTAATCTATTTGTAAGTGAAGTAAAACTTGCTAAATATTGATTATTGAATATTCTGTATTTGTAACCATCAATTTCTTTACGTTGTTGTAAAAAAGCATTTGCTTCTATTACACCTGGTTGAATTAATCTACCTGAATATGAAGAAAGAATGAATTTGCTGATTTTTTCTGCTTTTACTTCGTCATTTAAAAATTTATTCAATTCAATTTCTAAGTCTTTTTGATTGAAAAAAGAGCCTCCAAAATTTGAAAAAACTGTTTGAATATTTACAAATAAGGACTGTAGATTTTGATACAAATTATTGAATGTGTCAATCCTTTCCAAAGATATTTTTAGTTGTGGAATTACTTCAATCCCATCATTTCGGAATAAATAACCTGTGTAGAAATCACGTTTTACTATTGGAAAACTTTTATCGTTAAAATTCTTATACCACAATTTATCTAAATCAATTTCTATAATATTGTTTCCATTATCCAATGAGCTGATATGTGTAAATGTATCGAAGTACTTTGTTTTATATATGGACAAATGTTGGTCGGAAATCCTTGCAAAGACACGAACAAATAATTTTTTTGGTCTTGCAATAATTACGTTAAAGCGAGTTTTTGCCAAATAATCTTTTTCGATCATCATTAAAGCTGTTAAGACTTTTTGGTCAAGATCAATTGCGTTTTCAAAGATGTGTCCAAAGTCATCTACTGATAAAAGTAGATTTCTACTTTTATTGTTTTTAATGTAGGATTTGTATATTTTTTTGAGAACTTCTTTTATTTGGTACTGCCTCAAAGCAGACATTCCGTGGAGTGCTTTTGTAAATCTTTGATCCTGTGAAGAATAATTCAAAGTTGCAAAACCTTTTATTTCAGGCTTTCGTGCAACTCTACCAATTTCTTGGACATAATCAGGTAATAATCCCGAAGGTGCATGATGATAAACTAATTCAATATCAGAAATATCAACACCCATGCCGAATGCTTTGGTAGAAATCATTATTTTTTTCTGACTACTTTTAAATTGTCTAAATGAAAATTCCTTTTGTTCAGCTTGCATTCCTCCATAATATCCTGTAGCAATTTCAAGGTTGTCATTATTTAACTTGTCAATTATTTGACGGATATGTTTTGTGTAAGGTGTATAAACTAAAGTTTTTAAACCAATTTCATTTATTTGCTTTATAAATTCAACCGTTTGAGCAAGTTTGTTACTTTCGTAATTTGCTGAAAAACGATCGTGGTTATTTACCGCAAATGTAATGTCGTTTCTTTTTACTTCTCCAATAAAAACATGTGGATTGTGCATTACTAAACTATCAATACTATCAAATACCATATCGTTTGCACCTCCATAAATTGCAGTTGCAGTTACAGCAACCATTGGAAAACTCAAATTATGAAATTTCCTTACTTTTCTAACGTGATTACCTAAAAACCAATAATCAACACGAAAATCTCTTCCCCAAGTTGTAATTAAGTGAGCTTCGTCAATTACGAGCAAACCAAGTTTTCTTTCTCCAATAAAATGTTTAATGTCATAAGACATAAAAAGTTCAGGCGACATATATAAAATGTCAATTTCTCCACTTTGGCAATGTTCTGTAACTCTTTCACGATCAATTAAACTTAATTCACTATTCAAATAAGCAACTTTATCAAAATTACGATCTGTAATAATTGCATTAACCTGATCTTTCATTAAAGCAATTAATGGAGATATGACAATTGTAATGTCGCCACTTTGTGAAACGTAAAATGCAGGCAATTGAAAAAGGAGAGATTTTCCTGCACCAGTAGGTGCGGTTAAAAACAAATCTCTAGTTTTTTCATTTCTTTTTGAATTTTCGTATTCTTTAATTATTGTTTCAACAATTAAGCCCTGTGAAATTTCAGATACTTGATTACCTATATCGGGATTTCGATAAACTTTTAAACCTCTGAATTCTGCTTTTTCTCCCCAATATTTTAAAAGTAAATCAGTTGTAGATTGATTTACTTGATAGTCTTCTTTTATTATTTCTTCTTTTAAAAGAAATAGCGAACCTCCAAAAAGATTTAAAAGATAATTTACCTTTTCAACATTTTTGATTATTGAACTATTAATAGGCTGTTTAGGATAAATTTTTACAATTGCATTTTTTTCAAGATTGTCTTCTAAGATACAAGAGTTTAAAAAGAAATCTAAAGCAGTTTGATCCGAACTAATATCAATATTTTCAAAATCGGAATTGTCGGATTCAATGAGTTCTGTTTTTTCACCAAAAAGATCAATTGAAGAAAAATCATCATTCAGTGTCTTTACAGAATAAAAATAGTAATCGCTTATTTGTAATTGTTCTGCTTGATAAATAGGGATCTTTTCAGGTCTTGTTTCTATATTTTCATCACTACTTTCTTCCAAATACTCATTTTTATTTATTGGAAATAGCTGCCTTAAATTATCTCGAATTATTGTTATTCTGTCTTTAAAGAATAAACTATCAATATAGTTTATTAAATAACTAAATTGAGCATAAGAAAGTAAATGAATTTGTTTTTCAGAATTGAGTTTTGTAAAAACACTTGTAAACCAATTTTTGTCAAAAAGTTCCTCATTACCATTCAAATGAAAAGTCTCAATGTCTGTTATTTGATCTATAAGTTTAGATTTGTCAATTAGCTCTGTTTGTCCAAGAAGTACAAATATTTGGTTTGCCTTTCCTTTACATTGATTATTTAATATTTCAATTGTTTTGTTAGAGTAAAATTCTGAAAATTTCATATTGTGTGTTTATTTATGGTCTATTTAGTATAATGCCACCCAACGTTAGTCTATGAGAAAAGCCCATTTTATGCATTTCAAATATAGCAAAACAATTATACAAAAGGCAGAAAAGTTTTACTTAATGATACTGCATATCACAGAGATTCCTGCCATCAAACGTGTTTTTTCGTCTCTGTAAGAAACCATTTAACTGGATAATCAGCTTCATTTTATCGATACTGTTGTAGAGACATTGACTGTAGATAAAAAGGATGAAATAACAAGGAACAATTCCTTTTATTATGTGCTTTTACTTTCTTTAAAATCCTATAAACTTTACTTACTTTTTCTGTTTTAAAATACTTGTATTTAAACTTGAAAAAGATAAGCATGTCAACTCCCCTTCAACTTTGTCCACAAATATTTGTTTACACATCCACGTAATAACTGAAGAATTAACCAAACTAAATACATCATAGCAATCCAATATGCAATGTTAGCTATATTACTGTAGGTTTTAATGGGTAAAATATTTAGTTTTACAAGCTGATTGAACTCACAACTCTAGTTGAGAATAAGATATAATATATTAGATAAATACTTTCAAAACTTTGGAAAGAAAATACAGTATCGATGATCTTTTAGAGGCTGGATTTCTTAAACCAAATGCAGGGAAAATATTTTATTTCACCTCATTTAGTAACCAATTATTCGTTAGTCAGCAACAAACCGATTGAAGTTGAAATTAAAATCGAAAATAGAGCATCAGAAACCAAATTAAAATTAAATCAAATCATTGCATAATATCCCAATATGATCACCGGAGAATTAAAATCACAAATCGATAAAATCTGGAACGACTTCTGGACAGGTGGAATTTCGAATCCCTTAACGGTAATTGAACAGTTTACCTATCTTATTTTCTTAAAACAATTAGACGACAAACAAATCCTGATTGAGAAACGTGCCAATATGTTGGGCGTAACTACAGATAAACCAATTTACACTCCAGAGCAAAGAGAATTACGCTGGAGCAGTTTCAGAGACAAAGACGCTGAAGTGATGTTCGAATTATTTACAAGACCACAACATCATTTAAATGATGTTACAGTTTTTGATTTCATGAAAACTCTTGGTAAAGATGGCGGTGTCTTTACAGAATATATCAAAGGTGCTACATTTATGATTCCAACAGCTAAGTTATTGGATCGCGTAGTGCAGCAAATTGACAAATTACCTCTGGACAATAGAGATACAAAAGGTGATTTGTACGAGTACATGCTAGGCAAAATTGCTGAGGCAGGAACTAATGGACAATTTCGTACACCTCGCCATATTATACGCATGATGGTTGAAATGACAAAGCCTCAAAAAGAAGATACTATTTGCGATCCTTCTTGTGGAACAGCGGGCTTTTTAGTTGGTGCGTCTCAATTTATACATGAAAAACACGAAGCATGGTTCATGGATCAGGAATTCAGAAATCATTACAATAAAGAAATGTTTAACGGAATTGAGATCGATCCTTCCATGATGAGAATCTCTGCAATGAACTTGCAATTGCATGGCATAGAAAACCCAACTCTTATTGGGAATTCTGCGTTGAGTGAAAGTAATGATATTAGCAGTGAATATTCTTTAATTCTGGCAAATCCTCCATTTAAAGGAGCTTTAGATTATGACGAGGTAGAAAGCAGTTTATTAAATGTTACCAAAACCAAAAAAACCGAATTACTCTTTTTAGCATTGATTTTACGTATGTTAAAATTAGGTGGTCGTGCTGCAGTAATTATTCCTGATGGTGTATTATTTGGCAGCTCTGGTGCGCATAAAAACATTCGAAAAGAATTGATCGAAAAGCAGCAACTACAAGCTGTCATTTCTATGCCCAGCGGTGTTTTCAAACCATATGCTGGAGTTAGCACAGCAATTTTATTTTTTACCAAAACAAATTCTGGAGGAACAGATAATGTTTGGTTTTATGATATGCAAGCTGATGGTTTTAGCTTAGATGACAAACGTAATCCTCAACTTACTGAAGAATTATTTGAAAAATGTTTTACTAATCCTGAAAGTATTCTAGATGAAATGAATGGTAAATGTGATATTCCAAATATTCTTTTAGATTGGAAAAAATACCAAAATCTAAAACCAAACACAACCGATGGGCAAGACAGAACTCAAAAATCATTCTTAGTATCAAAAGCAGACATTGTAACAAATGATTATGACTTGAGTATTAACCGATACAAAGAAATTGTTTATGATGAGGTTGTCTACGAAAAGCCACAAACTATTATAGAAGCAATTAAAGAAATAGATAAAAAACGTCTGGAAGCAATGAAGGATCTGGAAAAAATGTTAAGTTAGTGGAGAATACCGGATTCGAACCCCAAAGAATATTATGACATTTACAGAGAGGAAGGGATTCGAGAATAAAATCTCAGGGTTATGAATCCTGTGCTCTTTAAAAAATTTTTGTGACCCCGAAGGGGTTTGAACCGCAAACCCATAAAAATGTTTAAGCTTAACAAACTCAAGGCTTAAAAAATTATGACCTCGACTGGATTCAAACCTGGAACCTTTTAAAAAAATAGATTGTAATCACAGAACGTTTCGAGCCTCAAAACAACAATTTAGTTTTTTCATTGTTTCTAAAACAATTATAAATTACAAACAAATATAAAATAATTAAATTTAGATTTATAAGAATACTAAATGATAGAAATCGTAAAAATAAAAAAGCATATAAAGCAAATAAGAGGTATTTCTTATGGCGGTAATGATAGCATAAATAATCCTCAAGAAGGTTATCTGCCCATATTAAGATCAAACAATATAAATGAAGGAAGTTTAAATTTTGAAAACCTAGTATATGTTCCGATTAATCTAGTTAAAACTTACCAATTATTAAAAAAAGGGGATTTAGTAATCACCGCATCTACAGGTAGCATTAAAGTTATTGGGAAAAATGGTGCTGTACAAGAAGATTACATAGGTTCATTTGGAGCATTTTGCAAAGTTGTTAGACCTTTAGAATCGATTAATCCGGGATATTTAAAACATTTTTTTCAATCAAATTATTATAGAAAGACAATTCAAAATGTAATAAATGGTGCAAACATTAATAATATCAAAAATGAACATTTAGATGATCTTTTAATACCATTTCCTAATCTTCCAACCCAACAAAAAATTGCAAACATTCTAGACAAAGCTGATGAATTAAGACAATACAACAAACAACTTGTAGAAAAATATGATGCCTTGACACAAAGTTTGTTTTTTGATATGTTTGGGGATCCTGTTAATAATGAAAAAGGATGGGAAGTAAAAAATGGTAATGAATACTGTGAGAAAATCTCTGTTGGCGTTGTTATTAGACCAGCTTCATATTATGTAGACAAAGGTGTAATTGCTCTAAGATCTCTTAACATAAAACCTAATAGAATAGATCTAAAAGATTTAGTTTATTTTTCAAAAATAAACAGTGAAACAACTTTAGCAAAATCTCAATTAAAAACAGATGATGTTGTTATAGTTAGAACTGGTTCGACTGGAACAGCTGCAATAATTCCAAAAGAACTAGACAATTGCAATTGTATTGATTTGATAATAACAAGACCAAACAAGTCTATAATTAATCCTTTATACTTAGTCTATTTCTTTAACTCAGAAAGGGGTAAAAATATAGTATCTGGTCATGAAGTTGGAGGGATTCAAAAACATTTTAATATAGGAAGTATTAAAAATCTTAATATTCCTACTCCGCCTGTTAATTTTCAAAACAAATTTGCAGAACGAGTACAACTTATAGAAACTCAAAAGAAACAAGCACAAGAAGCTTTAGAAAAAAGTGAGGCTTTATTTCAAAGTTTACTGCAAAAGGCATTTAAAGGAGAATTGAACTAAAGAAAATAAAATTGAAGGATGATGCTGTGGACATAATTTTATAGAACGTTAAATCATGGACAAAACCACTATTGCAACTAAAAACAGTATTTTATTACTATCAATAATCCAATTAAGAAACAAACTATTTGTAATTGGCAATTATCAAAGAGGTTACAAATGGGGTAAAAAAGAAATCCTGGAACTTCTCAATGACATTAATGAATATGATAGTAACACTGGCCTTTATTGTTTACAGCCTATTATTCTAAAACCACTTGAAGGTTCTGAAAAAGAAAACATCAAAATTGAGGAAAATAAATATTCTATTTTTATTCATAATGAAGTAATCGATGGACAGCAACGTACTACTACCCTATTCTTGCTTTTATCGTATTTACAATATCATTTTAAAATTACAGATCTTGATATTTATACTATTTCGTTTACTACAAGGATAAGAAGTGGCCAATTTTTAAATGATAAATTAAGTTTTTTATTCGAAGTTGATGTTAATAGTATTTCAAACGAAGAACTTGTAAACAAAGACTATAATCAAATTGAAGCCGTTAATACTTTATGGGCAGATTTTATAAAAGAACATAAAGAATTTGACAATGTAGATGTGTATCATTTTTTTCAAGTAAACTGCTATATTAAAAAATGGGTTTCATACTCTTTAACAGATCCGAGCAAAGCGGAGGCTTTTATTCTTAAACTGTTAAATCATGTAAAAATAATTTGGTATTCGCTAGACAACGCTTTGCAAAACGATAAAGTTATCGATGTGTTTCTGAATAACAATAAAGGAAAAATTAAACTGACAACTTCGGAGTTAATAAAGGCGTTGTTTATTCTAAAAATAAAAAATACTGAAATAAAAGAACTGGCAGAATTACATACCAACCGTTTTGCCTTAGAATGGGATACAATTGAAAAAAAGCTACAAGATGATTCCCTATGGTATTTTATCCAGCCAAATGACAGTCTTTACAAAGATGGTACGAGAATAGATTATTTGTTTGACTTAATTTTACAGAAAGATAAAAAACAGGACGAACTGTTTGCTTATCGATATTATGAATCGAGATTTAATGAATCAGACAATAACTTTGATACTGAATGGAATAAGGTTATTCAGTTGTTTAACAAACTAATAGATTGGTACAATGATTCTGAATTGTATCATTACATTGGGTTTCTTGTTAACGGAAATATTCTAAATATTCTATCTATTATTGAATTAGCAAAAGGAAAAAGCAAACCGGAAATCAATGCTGAATTAAACGAGAAGATTATTGATCATTTCAGTAAAACTAAAGTTGAAGATGGTGACGTTATTAATATTTATGATCTTGATAATTTGAGTTTTACCAAATATTATCAAGAAACAAAAAAGGTATTATTGCTTCATAATATAATGTATTATGTAAAAACAATGTCTAATCACAAATTTCCCTTTGAACTTTATAACAAAGAAAAATGGAGTATTGAACATATTATACCTCAAAATCCTAAAGCAATAACTGATTTTGAACTTTATAAAGAATGGTTTACAGAACAAGCGGAATATCGAAATGATGCTAAAAAATCAATCAACGAAAACCATACAAATATAATTAAGAGTTTAAAAAAATTAAACTCCTTTGTTGATTTAGAGTTAGATAAAGACTTAAAAGAAAAAATAAATGAATTAATTGACTCTTTTGACGATACAACGCATTCAATTAATAATTTATTACTGTTGGATAGCAACACGAACAGTTCCTTACAGAATGAAAGTTTTACAAAAAAAAGAGAAAAAATATTACTCTTTGACAGAAATGGTCAATCTGATACAAATAAAGCTGTTTTTATTCCTGTAGAAACCTTAAATGCTTTTAATAAAACATTTAGCACTGAAGTACAATATAAACATTGGACTGCACAAGATGGTGAAGATTACAAAAATGCTATATATGAAAGACTAATAGATTTTTTACCAAAAAACAACACTAAAACAGCTGTAATCAATGAAGGATAATAATACTTTTTGGAATCTTATCGAAAATCAAGGTATCGAAATTCCGCCTATTCAACGCGATTATGCTCAGGGAAGAACGACTGGAAAAATACCTTCTATACGAACTAAATTTATTTCTTCAATTTTTACTGCACTAACAACTAGGGAACCTTTAGGTCTGGATTTTATTTATGGTAAAATTTTCGGACTAAGAAATGAAGAAGAATTTGCTCGCAATAAAAGTGCCATTGAAGGATTATTAGGAAGTATTAAAAGCTATGCTGGAAGTATAGACCTATCTATAAGTGACTTTAAAATTGAAGCTAAGAATAATGATCAGGGAGCCATTACTTATCTTATTCCTCTTGATGGTCAACAAAGACTTACCACTTTGTTTTTAATACATTGGTACATATTCTCACAATTAAAAATGAGAGATGAACTTAAAAAACTTTTACGTTTTAGATACAAAACTAGAAAGAGTTCAGAGAATTTTATTCAAATTTTATGTAATACAAATAAAATTCAATTTAAGGATGACTTAAAAGAAGAAATCATAAATCTAGAAAATTTCTCTAATACCTGGCTAGATGATGCAACAGTTGTGTCAATGCTAAATGTCCTACAAGAAATTCATTCATTCTGCAAACATTATACTGAAAGTGATTTTGTTTTAATTAACGAAAGACTGACAGAAGAAGAAATCATTTATTTTGACTTTCTTAATTTGAAAGATTTCAATTTATCTGATGATTTATATGTTAAAATGAATGCTAGAGGAAAACAATTAACAGATTTTGAAAACTTTAAAGCATGGTTATTCAGCAAAATTGAAAATAAAAATTGGTATGATAAAGATCTTTGGGAACAAGATGTCTTAAAGTTTGATATTGAATGGAACGATATTTTTTGGAATGCTAAAAATACTACCACTTTTGAGATTGATGATGTTTATTTAAATTATTTCAAGCTAAGCTTTCTTGGTGATTTTATTGTTAATATTGAGATCAAAGAAGATTCAAGATTATTAAAGAACATAAATGAAAATTTCAAAAACACTGAAATTATAGAAATTCTAATATCAGATACAACTGATTTTGATTTTGAAAAATTCTTTACCAATGATGATTTCAAAAACAATTTAGGAGTCTATTTTAGTTTTTTAAAACTATGTCAAGTGGAGTCTAACGGAGATTCTAATATTGAAGTTTTAGATGAAATTTTGAATCAAACTTTTGAATACTATTTTTCAGAAAATGAAAAACTAAGTTTCAGTACATTTTATTTTTCCGACAGGCAATTTAAATCAACGTGGTGGCAGAAGCTATATTTCTTTGCAATACAACGTTATGTCTTAAAAGTAAATAAAAAAATCACCGACTTTGCTGAAAATGACAAAATAAATCTTAAAAATTATAATCGTGTAATCTCTAATTTAATTTTTAACGCTAGTGTAGATTCTCCAGATGATTTCAAGAATTACTTAAATTCAATTTCACAGCTTGTTGTCACTTTAAGAACTGAAGATTCGATATATACTCAATACGAATTGATTTCTAAAACAAATTTTGTCATTTATCAAAAAAATGAAGAAATTTTAAAATGCCAGCTAATCAATGATAATAAGGATTGGGAAGAAAAATTTATTCTAGCTGAACATCACCCCTATTTTTATGGGCAAATTCGATTTTTAATTGAATTGGCAAAAAATAATATTTTAGATTTTGAAATTTTATATCAAAAAATGGCACCATTATTCTATTTTGATATACTTTCTCATCCTAATAGTATTATGCAGAGAGCATTATTAACATTTGGAAATTACTTTATAAAAAAATCAAGTTATAAAGTTTCACTTTGCAAAAATAATTTTGGAACTGTAAGGGAAAGAAATGAGAATTGGCGCCAATTTTTTACAGATGAATCCAGAAAAGAAAATTTAAGTAAGCTTTTATTCCATAGTGACTACGATCATAATAATATTGAAGCTTCCTTAAATAAAATAATAGAAAATTACACTGAATCAGAAAATTTAGAAAATTTACCTATTGCAACTTTAGAATATTATAAGTTCTATATTTTTTGCCCTGCAATGTTCCACTACGGCAATTCTAAACTTGTTCAAATACACAAAAACAAATATGCTTATCAACTAAACGCCTTGATAACCGCAGGATATTTTAACGAAGTAATTACATTTTTCATAAAAAAATATTTTTTTAACGACGAAGTAAACGTAAAATACTTTGCTGTTAAAGGATGGGAAAGCAGTCCTTTTATTTCAATCAACGAAAAAACTTTAATTAAATTAGATACAAATAAAGAAATGATCGTAACTATTCCAGAAATTGATGAGCCTGTTATTGAACTAAAATCTATAACTGAAACTGTAACTTTTATAAATGAAGTTTTACAAAAAAAATAGTATTTTAGTCCAACTAATTCAAAACTATGCCAAGCAACTTTACTTTTCTTAAGCAAGAATTTCCAGAGATTTTTCGTGAGATAGCCGAAGCTGAAAAAAACACTTTTATAGCACCTCGTTATGCTGCCTTATTATGCAGAAGTGCTCTAGAAAAAGCAATGTTTTGGTTATACAAAAATGATGAAGATTTAGAGTTACCTTATGATACAAAGTTAGGCGCTTTACTTCACAATGAAGATTTCAAAAACATACTCAAACCAAGTATGTTTATGGAGCTAGACATTATCCGCTTAAACGGGAATAATGCAGCGCATGGAAAATTGGTAAAAGCGCTTGAGGCATTGCAATCTCTAAAGAATAGTTTTAGATTTCTATCTTTTTTAAGCAAATACTACAGCGAGGCAAATCCGGATATTCAGGAATTTGATGAAAGAGTGATTCCTTATGGAGATACAAACGACAAAAACAAAAAACAACTCCAAATACTTGCTGACCAGCTTGAAAAACAACGTCTAGAAGCTCAAAAAGCATTAAAAGAACAAGAAAAACTAGCGGAAGAAAACGATTTACTTCGCAAACAACTGCAAGCACAATTACAACTTATTAGCGAACGTAAAGAGGAACGTTACCGAGAAGTAATTGAAGAAAAAGAAATTCCAGAACTTACATCTGAAAAGGAAACCCGATTATTATTAATTAATCTTTTATTAAGAGAAGCAGGCTGGGACAATCTTAAACAAGGCAGAGATACAGAATATGAAGTTAAAGGCATGCCCTTAACTACTAATCCTTCTGGAAAAGGTTTTGTAGATTATGTCTTATGGGGAGATAACGGATTACCATTAGCAATAGTTGAAGCAAAAAGTACCATTCATAGCGCCACAAAAGGAAAACATCAAGCTTGCCTTTATGCTGATTGCTTAGAGAAAAGTACCGGACAGCGTCCAATAATTTTTTACAGTAATGGTTTTGAAACTTATATATGGGATGATGTTTTCTATCCCTCAAGACTCATACAGGGATTTTATACCAAAGAAGAATTACAAATTCATATTGAAAGGCGATTATCACGTAAAGATTTACGAGAATTTAAAGTTAATACAGATATTGCAGGAAGATATTATCAACTTGAAGCTATAAAACGTGTTGCTGAGCATTTGGTAACAACAAACGAAAACAAACTAAAAGGCAAAAGCAGAAAAGCATTATTAGTAATGGCAACAGGAAGCGGTAAGACAAGAACTTCAGCTGCTATGGTTGATTTGTTTACTAAATGTAACTGGGCTAAGAGAATTTTGTTCCTAGCTGATAGAAATGCATTGGTAACTCAAGCTAAAAATGCCTTTAAAGAACATTTACCTCATCTATCAGCTATTGATTTAACAAAAGAAAAAGAAGACAACGGAACCAGAGTTGTTTTTTCAACCTATCCTACCATTTTAAATAAAATTGACAGCTTAAAAAGCGAAGATGGGCGTTTTTATGGTGTTGGTCATTTTGATTTAATAATTATAGATGAAGCGCATCGATCTGTATATCAAAAATACCAAGCTATTTTTGGTTATTTCGATTCTATACTAGTTGGATTAACCGCTACACCAAAAAAGGAAATTGATAAAAACACTTACAATTTATTTGAAATTGAGGATGATAATCCAACTTATGCATATGAATTAAATAAAGCTGTTGAAGACAATTATCTAAAACCTCCAAAAGCTTTTAAAATTCCTTTGAAATTTCCAAGACAAGGAATTGTTTACAATGATCTTTCAGAAACAGATAAAACTCGTTTCATAGAAGTTTTTGGGGCTCAGTTTGGTGATAAAAATGAAATACTCAATGTTGATAAAAGCAAAATTAATAGTTGGCTTTACAATGATGACACTATTGACAAAGTATTAGATTACCTAATGACCAACGGTCAGAAAATTGCTGGTGGAGATAAATTGGGTAAAACCATCATTTTTGCGAAAAAACACGAACATGCTGCTTTTATAGAAAAGCGATTCAATAAAAATTATCCTCAATACACCGGTAGTTTCCTAAGAGTCATTGATAATTACGAAGATAAAGCACAAGATTTATTGGAACGATTTTGCTTTGATAAAGGAGATGAAAAAGATCCTCAAATAGCTGTTTCAGTAGATATGATGGATACTGGAGTTGATGCCCCCCGAGTTCTAAATCTTGTCTTTTTTAAAGAAGTAAAGTCGTTTTCGAAATACTGGCAAATGATTGGTCGCGGTACACGATTATGTCCAGATATCTTTGCTCCGGGAAAGGACAAAGAGTATTTCTTAATATTTGACTTTTGCGGCAATTTTGAATATTTTGGAGAAAATCCGGATGGAGAAACTCAAAAAACAGCTTTATCATTATCTCAGAAAATTTTCAATATAAAACTTGAAATTGTAATGTCAATTCGACAATTACATAATTCAACAGAAGAACAGGAAAAGATTCAAATAGAGTTTACAGATAATCTACATCAATTAGTTAAGGGACTTAATGATAGTCGTTTTGAAGTTCGTAAACATTGGAGATACGTTTTAAAATATAAAAAACGTGAAAGCTGGAACAATCTTTTACAAAGTGACATTCTTAATATTGAAAACAATTTATCACATCTGGTAGATTTCAATCAAGATAAAGATGAACTTGCAAAACGCTTTGATTTATTAATTTATAAACTTCAATTAGCTTTAATAAGGGACGATAAAACAAAATCTACTTATATTCATAATGTCTATGAAATTGCAAATTTACTATTTACAAAAAGGAATATTCCTGCGGTACTTTCAAAAATAGAAACTATTAAAAAACTGCAAAAAGAGCAATTTTGGAATACTGTGAACGTAATTGAGGTTGAAAATTTCAGAACTGAACTTAGAAATTTAATGCAGTTTCTTAAAGATGAAAAGAAACTTGAGCCTATATATACTTCATTTACCGACGAACTTGATTTAGACAAAGTAGAAGAAGTTAATGTTTTGGCAACTTATACTTCATTACAAAGCTATAAAGATCGTGTAGAAGCATTTATCAGAAAAAACAAATCTCATCTCGTTATTGATAAATTATATAAAAATCTTCCAATAACAATTGATGAATTAAACCTATTAGAAGATTTTTTATTAAAAGAAGCTTTAGAAAGTAAGGATCGATTTGTTAAGGAGTATGGAGAACAGCCTCTAGGGAAATTTGTACGTAACATAATTGGTCTTGATATTGAAATTGCTAATGAATTGTTTGTTGAATTCATTTCTAAAGGTAGTTTGAATGCCAACCAAATAACTTTTATCCAAAAAATTATTCAGTACCTAAATCAAAATGGGGTGATTGAAAAAAAACTTCTAACTCAATCCCCTTTTAATGAACAGCATGATCAAGGGATTTTTGGTATTTTCCCGGAAGAAGAAAAAATTATGGAAATTATTCAGGTTATTAATGATGTAAACGAAAATGCAATGTTTGCATAAACATCCTCAAAATATTTTTGTTAAGGTACTACCAATTCAGGTATTTTTACTTAGTATATTTTCCATTTAATATTCGATGTTTGTTACAAAACAAAATTTAGTAAAGATGGAATTTTGCTTAATCTATTTATTTAATAATAGATGTTATGGTTTTCCATAATTAGTCAAATTCTCTTTTAAATATCTTTGTTAGATACTAACGTACTGAATATATTGTTGGTTACATAGAATTTAATATTATTCTTTTTACTAATGACAACAAAAATTATAGCCTTAGAGTTTCTCGAAGAATTAGAAAGTATTCATAAGAATGAATCTTTGTCTTTGTCAATAAAGTATCCCCAGCTAAGAAGTTTATTAGAAAAAGTTTGTAAAGATCTTACATCAACAATCTCTCTTCAATTTTCTGATTTCTTTTCTAGATTAAGTTTTGTTTGTCAAGCATATAATACAAATAAATCTATTCACGGACTAAGGATTACAGCAAACAAAGTGTTACATGAAAGTCTTATTCCTTTGGAAGACGATTATAAACACCACGTTTCTCTTTTTGCTGATTTTCTTAAAGTAGTTTATTCTATAAATGTCCCGCAAAGTTTATTATCATCTGAAAAGAATTTTAAAGAGTTTCCTATAATTAAAAACATCAGATTAAGTGAAGCTAAAGTTTGTATCGTTGAAAAAAGAGAGAATCATTTGATTTGTAGTATTGATGCTTTAAGTATAAAAGATCATGAGTTTGCTCCTGAGAAGCTAGTAACAGTTCAAATCATGGAAAAAGGAGTCAACCAAATTATTACATCATGTAAAGATTTTTGGGTAGGCGCAATTTTATATCTTGTTGACATAGAAATTGATGCCAATGAAATATTTCATCCTAAAATCATTGTATTGGAACCCGATTATCTTCTGGATGTTTCCTCTATTGCAGAATGTATACAAGATTATGGAGAAACTGAATTACTGTTTTTCAAATCAAAGTTTGAAATTGTAGCTAACTCTAAATATATACTTTTAGGAAATTTTGCAAATTTAGTTGTAGATGAAGTTTTTTCGAATCCTTTAGCCCCTGTTGATTTCAATAATACTTTTCTAAAACATTTTAAAACAAGTCCTTTTGAGTACACTACTTGTAAGGATATCTCAGAACAACAAAGTTTTATTGAATATCATCAAGAAAGTCAGAGACAGTTTCTTAAAATTAAACAAACGATCGAAAATGATTTTTCACAACTTGATATTGATTTAGAAAATATGTCCTTAGAACCCTCATTTTTATCTGAAAAATTTGGATTGCAAGGGAGAATGGATATGCTTGATTGGAGAAGAGCAGGTGGCCTATCTAAAATCATAGAGCTAAAATCAGGTAGTGCTCCATTTCCAGATGATGGTGTTAGTATAAAAAATAATCATCAAGCTCAGCTATTTATGTATTATCTACTCTATTCTCAGATAGAAAAGCTGAATGTTGGGCAAATAAATAATAAAGTGCAAGGATTTATCTTGTACTCAAAGCCTAATCAAGGCAATTTGAGAAATATTGGAGCTTATTTGAATGGTTTTCAAACAATAATTAATCTTAGAAATAAGATTGTTGCAATAGAACACCTTTTAATAGCAGATAATGAAGAATCTACTGAAACTCTTCTAGCGATGATTAATGCTCAAAATATCATTAATAAAGATATTCATCCTAACTTTAGAGCTAAGATAGAACCTCAATTGGAAGATTTTCTCAAACCTATTGCATCTGCTTCAGATTTAGAGAAAAATTATTTCATTTCGTTTGTAAATTATATCTCTTACGAGCACTTTCTAAGTAAGGTAGGTAGTGCAGAACAAGATAGAGAAAATGGCTCAAATGGCTTGGCTAGACTTTGGTTGGATAGTCTTGAAGAAAAGAAAAGTAAATTTGAAATTCTGTATGATTTAGAAATTATAAGCAATAAAATTGATCAGGAAGAACAAACTATTGAGTTTAAAAGAACAGATGATCAACAAAATAAGCATGTGAATTTTAGGAAAGGTGACATTTGTGTTCTATATCCTCGTAATAGTGAATCGGAAATAGTTTCTCACAGCCAGATTTTTAAATGTACAATAAAAGAAATCACCACAGATTCTGTTATCCTTTATTTCAGATACAAGCAACGCAATAAAGCATTTTTTAGTTCTTTTGGATCAAAAGCAAAATGGGCATTAGAAAGTGACTTTATGGAAACTTCCTTTAATTCTATGTATCGAAATCTTTATAGTTTTCTAGGAGAAAATCAATCTTTTAAAAATTTAATTTTAAACCAAGCAAGGCCAAGTAAATCTAAAGACTACGGTTATAAAAATCCTTCTATTTCTGGTGAGCAACAAATGGTTATTAATAAAGCTTTATCAGCGGATCATTATTTTTTATTAAATGGTCCACCAGGCACAGGGAAAACTTCCATCATTATCAAAAACCTAGTTAAAGAACTAATAGCAAATAAAAAAAGCATTCTTGTATTAGCATATACTAACCGTGCTGTTGATGAACTTTGTCAAGCAATTAACAATGCTAGTGAAAAAAATTGTGACCAGAATTTTATACGTTTTGGATCTAAATTGTCTAGCAGTTCGGAATACCATGATAATCTACTAGATGTAGTTCTTGAAGCTAAAGAAAGACAATTAAAGGATTTAGGAAAAAGATTTGGACGTGCAGAAGTGACAACTATCATTAAGGAAAATAATGTTTATATCTCTACTGTGGCTTCAATAGGTAGCAAAGAGCATATTTTTAAAGTAAAAGATTTCGACTATATAATAGTTGATGAGGCTTCTCAGATTTTGGAACCTCAATTAGTAGGTATATTAGGAAAAGCTACAAAGTTTATATTGATCGGTGATCACAAGCAATTGCCTGCAATTTCTTTGCAATCTGTTGAAAGATCAAAGACAAATAATAAAAGGCTTGAATCTATTGGATTGTTTAATAGAAAGAATTCTCTGTTTGAACGTCTTTACAAATTCTGTGAAGATAATTTGCTTGTTGATTGTTATGATACACTAACCTATCAAGGGCGCATGCACAAAGACATTTCACTATTTCCTAATTTTGCATTTTACAAGGGCCTTTTACGTGAAGCCTATGATGCGCCAGGCATAGATGATATTTCTAAAACATCTTTACATAGACAGGTCGCAAATTTAGAGTTTTCAGAATCTAGTACTCATAGCGTTAAGAAATTACTAAGTCAAAAGAGATTAGTCTTTTTTAATAATAAAAAATCTGATGATCTCTATAAAAAATTCAATACTTACGAGGCAGATTTTGTAATCTATATTATTAAAGATATCATAGCCTTATATGAAAACAATAATAGAAATTTCGATCCCCTAACAACGATAGGAATTATTGCCCCTTTCCGAAATCAAATAGCTCTGATTAAACAGAGGATGGAAGAGGCTTGCATTCCTGACTACGAAAAAATCACCGTCGATTCTGTTGAGAGATTCCAAGGTAGTCAACGTGATATTATCATTTATTCCTTTTCTGTAAATAATCCTTTTCAATTAAAAGGAATGATTAATTTAAATGATGAAGGGGATGTAGATCGAAAGTTAAATGTCGCACTTACACGTGCCCGTGAACAGATGGTTCTAATCGGCAACGATAGTATATTATCGAATAATCTTATATATTTAAGATTGATAGAATATTGTAAATCAAAGGGGGGCTACATTGACAAGCCTCTATCTGAGATATTGAAAAATCAGCCTATTTACTTTCCTGACCAGACTACTTCTACTCCACTACTAAAAACTATTGAAATTAGTGATCCCTTTAAAACTGTATTTGCAAATAAGATAGAAGCAGTAGTAAAAAATGATAAACGTACAAAATGGCCAAATGAAATATTAGGATTAAATACGGATTTTACACGTAATAATCTTATATGCTATGGAATGGCTGATTTTGACAAACAGATTGATTTGAATTATCAACAAAATTTAGGAGGACTCATCGATAGCCAAAGTTTCCTGACTTATTATACGCCGAAAGAAAACGTTTTGCTATATTGTTATTGGAACATGAGAAAGCACTTTGTTTCGGTACAGCAAATTTTTCTTAATCATAAAGAGTTCTTTTTGTCTAGGTTTCAGAATACAGAAGAAAGGATAATGTTTATTGACTTCGGATGCGGACCAATGACCGCTTCTCTAGCATTTAACAATGTCTTTAAAACTGAGATTAGTAGAAAAATACATTATTTAGGAATTGATGTTTCAAAAACAATGCTTGAACAAGCTAAAGAATTTACCAAATCAGGCGCGTTTAAAACTATTGATACTTTTGATTTATGCGAAGAGTTGAAAAATAATAATTCGGTTTACTACAAAGATGAGTTTACATTATCACATACGGTTATAATAACTTGTGCTAATTCATTATCTAATTTGAATCTTGAGGATGTAAATGAAATAGCAAATTTTCTAAATTATCTTATAGATGAATATCCATTAAATAACTACATGTTAGTTTATCAGAATCCTATAAATCGCGACCAAAATTTAAGAAAATTATTAGATAAAGCTCCAAAACTTAATAAAATTCTAGTGGCTAAAGATGAAACAGTGTCATATAAAAGTGAACACCAAGATTGGTATGCAACAAGTGAACATTTTAGTTATGAAATTATTACCAATTAAACCCACAATTATGTGTTGATACTATAAATTCTTTTTAAGTATGAGATTACATTAAATAATCTCTCTTGACCTATGCTTTTTAGCACTTCATATCCTTCTTTATGACAATACCTATACTTTCGATCACTTCCGCAAAAACATTTTGAGGTACGTTGTGGCTTATTATTTTCATAAATATATACAAGTATAGAATAAACTTTGATTGGATCATTAATTTGTAAAATATCGTATAGAGATTCTAAGATTCCCATTGAGCCATGAGACCTTTCATTTAGGAAATAACCTTCTTTCTCTCTAAAGTTTTGATTGTGCAAATAAGGAACAACTTGATTTTTGATGAAACTTGTAAGCATAATTCCTTTTGCACAGTAAATGTATTCTTCAATTGGCGTGCAGATACAAAAATGACCATCTCCATAAATATGCCAGTCAATATTGTGCGGTAACCTTTGGTTTGTTTCATAAACTAAAGGAAAACTATTTGGGTAGTCATTCGGACATTCTATTCTTATAGAATATTTATCATACATGACATCGTTTTCATCGAAAAGAAAGAGATCGCCAGTAAGGTATGGAAGAGAATCTTCCCGAATACATAATTGCAAATCGGGAAAACTACTCATCGCTTCACGAGCTTCTTCAGCGAATCTATCATACAACTTATTCATAACAAAATGGATATGAAGTCATTGCACCAGTAGCCGCTGCTGTATTACGAGAGACATCTTCTTTATCCTCACCAACAGGGAATCTATCACCTAAATTCTTACGCCATAATTTACTGGCCTCTTTTTGATTAGTATTACGAATTGCAGAGTCCGCATCCGCTATAAATTTGTCCAGTGCTTCTAAAAACTTTTCTTTGTTTGCATAATTTTCTAGCAAATTATCATTTGGTACGGCTGGAACTATACATTTGAAATCTTTATCAAGTTCTTTTTTTATTTCCTTAAGAATATCACGTGTTGTGATATCATCACGCTCATTTAAAACAATTAATTCTTTAGCATTAGTAGCTAAGATCGTCAGAGCTAAACCACTAGGCATTTTAAAATTTTGATTATCAGCCCATCCTTTAAGATATTTGATGTTTCTTAATAATCGCCCATCTTTATCCTTTTTGGAAACAAACCAAGTTACTACTGCCTTAGGATCGCTATCCTCAAAACCTATCCCATTAACTGCTATCTGGTATTCTTTCCCATCCTCTTTACAATAGACTGGATGGTCTATTTCATAATCATTTGAAAAAATTGTACGGACGCATTTTTTACGATTCTCCGGAGCAACATTAGTGTAACCATCTACCGCTTGTTTAACCCAATCTTTAAGGGTAGAGGCGGATACATCAGGTGCTCGAAAGAAATATACACCATCATCTAAGTCACAAATGTCTTCTGCTGTGCGGATGCCATTTTTCATTTTATAAGATCCTTGTATATAGAAATATGGTACATACTCGGGATGATTTGCTTTAAACCATTCCCTAATTCTTTTACGAAGCCCTTCTTTCGAGTTTTTCATTTTCTCGTTCTTTTTCGAACCTATTGATATATCATTGTGATATTCCTGAAATAAATTGTGACAGTTTGCCATTTTGTTATTGTTTTAAAAAATTTAAAATTTCTGTTAATCTGTTTTTTGCTAATTCTTCACCGATAGACTTCATACGGTCTATGTGTTTTGGTTTAGAGGAATTGAGTTCGATGCTGTCGCCTTTCATATCGTGCTGAATACGTAAATGATTAAATGTATTGCCTATTTTACCTAACGCTCGCTGTAGAAAGAGTAAATATTGCTCCGTAATCTGTGCTTGTGTATCCAATACTAAGTCTACCAGCTTAGGATTGGGAAAGAGCCAGTCGAATACATTCTTTGGACGCCATGAGCGTTTTATTATTTGTTTTCCCTGGCCTGTACCCAGCGATAAAAGTGCTATATCCCCGATCGGTATATCTAGTTTGTCAGTTGCTTCAAACACGCCTATCAAAGCGGGATTGTTGGCAAATATTCCACCATCGATCATGTTGATATTGGTTCCTTCTCCAAATTCATTCTTAAATGAAAAGGTATGGGGCGGAAAATATACTGGTGCAGAGGCACTAGACATTGCAACATGGTATGCCGGGAGTTTATAATCTCTCCTGTATTCCGGATGATGTTTGGTTTTAAGCACATTTATAGCACCGTCATTTCCATTAAATGCTGGTATGCAAACTTTGCTTTTAAGATCGTTCATGAGGGGATCCTGACCTCCATTTGCTTCTGCATAGACTTCTCTTAGTTTTTTTAGCAATTGCTTGTTGCTATAGATGGCATTAAAGAAGGCTCTGCTTTTACGAGGTAGAAAACGAAAGACAAATCTTGGAAAGATGATTTTTGCATGATCTTCATAGAATTTTGCAAGCTCTTTTGCTGGTATACCTAAAGCAAGACCTATTGCCAAGATAGCTCCTGTTGAAGTGCCACAGATAAGATCGAAATGTTCGTGTAATAGTTTGTCTGGTTCTTCTTTTTGTAATTCTGCTTCTAACTCAGATAAAACTTTGGCCGGGATAAGTCCCCTTATCCCGCCTCCATCAATAGAGAGTATTTTGAATTTTTTTCTCACTTCTTTATCCATCGCATATTATTTAAAAGGTTCACCACATACTGCAGCCCAATCATTCCAAATTGTTGAAATACATCTTTCCAGCGAAACTCCCAGCTCTTTGGCTAATGTTTTAGCTTCATCTCTTGCATTTTCCGCTGTCTTATTCGGATGATAAAGTGTAGTATTTGGAAAATAAATTATTTTACAATTTTTAGTTCCTGGGATACTATCTTTATATCCCAATGATTTCATCTTATCTTTAAATTCCCGATGTTTTGAAGGAATGTCGTAGGTTATTATTATTTCCATATTCTAAAATTTTATTGTTTATAAATAGAGTTAACCAAAAAAAACTCTGAGAGTTTATTTGTTTTTTTTACTGTTTCCTTAACAGTTGTTTTGGGATGTTTGTCCGCATAACGTTTCGTTACAAACTTTCCGGTTCCTACATCTCTATGCACTGATTTTTTCTTTGTCATTTTTATATACCTCCTTTCTTCTTTCTGATTTTAAACTGCCTCATATATGGCGAATAGTATGCCAGACGATATTTCATTGGTTTTTGTTTGTTTTTATCAATAATTATATCAATATTTGATTTTTAATTATCAAAAAATGATATGAAAACATTAATTTCATGGGTCGCAGCCGTACATGATTTTACAAGAAATCCGCAAAATCAGATTAACGGAATCAATGAAGATGGTCCAACTTATAATTTTCACAATGACTTCTATAAACATGATAGACATGTTATTCTATCCTCAAAGAAAGGTGACACACCAGATATTTATACTGAAAATCTTAGAACGTCTCTTACTAAAAAATACCATGATCGCACTATAGAAACACAATATTTGGACATCACTGATGTAATTGACATATCACAAATAAAAAGCAAAGTAGAAGGCTTATTATTAAGAGAATACAGAAATGATGAAATCAGCATTTTCTTTTCTCCTGGCACATCTGCTATGCAAATTGCATGGTATTTAATTCATGAATCCAGCATGTTAAATACAAGACTTTTTCAGGTTCGACCTAAAAACCATTCAAGGAGTGGCAAAGCAGAGTTGTTGGATATGCATGTTTTAAAGTCTACAATTCCAGGAGGCAGTATAATTAAAGAAGAAAGTGTTGTATATCACAAAGAAGATTACATAATAACAGATTCTTTAAACCCCATTTACAGTAGAGCCGAAATGATTGCAATGGCAGATCAAGTAACTACTTTAATATATGGTGAAAGCGGTTCAGGAAAAGAGCACTTAGCAAGTTACATTCACAAAAATTCCGCGAGAAGCAAGAAACCATTTATAACTTTAAATTGTTCTTCATTTACAGACGAACTTTTAGAATCTAGACTATTTGGCTATAAAAAAGGATCTTTTACTGGTGCTGTTGAAGACCGTACCGGATTATTTGAAGAAGCGGAAGGAGGAACAATTTTTTTAGATGAGATTGGAGATATTTCACCTTACATGCAACAAGTACTATTACGTGTAATACAAGAAAAGAAAATCCTTCAGATAGGAAACACAAAAGAGAAAAAGATTGACGTAAGAATTATTGCTGCCACAAACAAAAACTTGTCCAATCTTTGCGTAGAAGGAACATTTCGCTGGGACTTATTTTATCGTCTAACTGTTACTGAGCTATCTTTACCTCCTTTGAGAGAAAGAACAATAATTGAAAAAAAAGAATTAATCAATTTTTTTGTTGAATCTAAAAAAAAGTTATTCAAAAGACAAAAAAAAATAATACTAGGAAAAGTTATAGAACAACTAATACTAAACTATCCATTTCCAGGAAATGTGCGGGAAATGGAAAACTTAATTGAAAACCTTTATGTCTTTAATCAAGAGAATGTTTCTATGGAAACAATGCCTCTTAGACTTACAAATCCAACTGATGAATTTAAATTAGATTTAAAAACAGTTGAAAAATTACACATCATAAAAGTTCTTAAAATAGCAAAGAACAAACAGCAAGCGGCAAAATTGTTAGGCTGTGTAATCAATACTCTGGAGAAAAAAATAAAGGATTATGATATAGAAATTTAAATAAGTTGATAACTATTAGATTAAATAAATAATCGATTTTAAAAAGATGTTTTTTATATAATTTACAATATTAAACTTTAGGATGTAATAATCATATCATGGTCCTCAATAAAATAGCTAGATAGTCGAATGCTTCACAAGCTACAATTAAAAGCTTCAGATTTCCCTGAAGCTTTTTTTGTTTTTGTTTGGATTTATTAGCTTGATTCAGATTGCGAATACGAAGTCGAAGACTTTTGCACTGCTTTTGATAAGACACTCTTCGAAGAATGGGATAGCATGTCATTAGGCAATAGAGTGATTTTTGCAAAAAAGAATCTGTAGTTCAAAAAAAGTGAAGTTTTCTGAACAATTCTTTCTTCTTGTTTCTATATCTTGCACTAGAAAATTAGAAAGAAAGGTAGCTCTTAATTATAATTATATTTAAAAAAAGCCAACAACTGTGAATGAAATATTTAAAAACAACGCCTTGTCATTATTAAAAAATCAAATACCAAAATTCAAACAAGTACATCCAAGCCTAATTTCAGTTTTAAGAGCCAATAGCGAACTTAATTTGTCCAATCTATTGGCATATTTTTTTGAAGGAGAGTACAGCAATTATTTAAAAAATATTTTTCTTGATGCCCTCATAGACTGTATTTCTTTTGAAAATTATGATGATGATGATCTGTTTTTGAGAGAAATGCAGGATAGCAGTTTCGAAAACACTGAAATTCTTAAAGAATACCAAACCAGATCAGGAAGAATTGATATTTTAATCATCAATAATAGCAGAAGAAGTTCACAGCGAAGTGCAATTATTATCGAAAACAAACTTTATCACGAAGTGAATAATGATTTTGATGATTATTTTTACTCTGTGTCCAATGATTTTAATATTGAACCTAAGAATATTGCAGTTATTATTTTAAGTTTAAAAACTTATCAATCGAAAACACCCTCATTTATGAAGAGTGCAAATCCTCTGCACAGCGAATTAAAAAAGGCTGTACTAGAAGGTATAGGCACAGATTTAAATCTTTTTTACGAGAGTCCTGCAGGTCTGCTTTTAGGCGAATACATTAAACACATTGATGATCTTTATCTAGACTTTTCCTCCCATGAAAACAAAAAGTGTTTCGAATATTATTCAAATAACAGGGAAATTATAAATAAAACCGTATGTGAAGCTAAAAGGTTGCTCAAAGAAGATTTTTCAAAAATTGATGATAATGACAAAAAAATGCTCTTTGAAAACAGGACTAAACTAGAACAGCTAATAGAACTGCACGAAAATATTTGCAAATTTACAAACAAATATTTTGATCATTATATAAAGATAGCTGACAGAAACGTACAGGGAGTAGATTATTTTAGAGGCAGGGGTTTATCTTACAATGCGATAAGATACAAATTAGATTATAAATCTCATTTAGAAACCGACAATCCTATTATATTGGAGGTATGGCTGAATGATCAGGTATTGAAAGAACACGGAATTGACTGTCATTCTAGCCAAATGCGGACTTTACTACAGAAATTTGAAGCTAAGATTCCTTCCAGAATAGTTACAAACCAATGGTTTTTAATAAGCAGAAGGGAATTACAAATTGACGAGACGATGCTTAACAGTATATTAAAAAAAACTATTGATAACTGCTGGAGAGAACTGGAAATTTACTTATCAGACCAAATTAGAAAAAGCCAAATTAGTAAGTTCCTTGCTGAAGCACAAGCATATTTAAAAATGCATAACTTTGATTTTGAAATCATTGAAGAACAACCTAAATATTTAGGTTTTCATGATTCAAGCACTAGCATTGTAAAATACACTATTAAATTCAGTCCTCCTGATCTAGTGGAGATTATATTGTATGTAAATACTGCCTTTTTAGATAAAATTTATGCCAAATTGAAAAAGGATAAAGATTTTGTAAAATTCTCAGAAAAGCAGAGCTATAGAATCCCTTACCTAAACTCTGACACTACAGACGTTCATAGTAAGATATTTGAAGCGCTTCTAAAGAGGAGCTTTAGAATCAGTTCAATAGGCGAACTGCATAAGTATCTGGATGCAGAAAATGAAAAATGGCTTGATAAAGAAAAAGAGATAGAGAAGATTATTGATAAGTATTATAGTGGAGACGATAATGAGGAAATTTAAAAGAATAGAGAGCTAAAATCCATAAGATTATGTCCGTTCGTTAATAAACAGAAAAAGAGCAGATAAACTGCTCTTTTTTTAATCTAGCATAAAAAATAATTAATATAGTTCACCACTTTACCATGCAAATAAAACTATATTAACTTCAATTTTCATAAAATTAAAACTTTATCCAGCTCAAAAAGTTCAACTGCGAAAGCCTCATTTAGCAGGCTATTTTTATAAATCTTAGGATACTTCTTAAAGGTGGGCACATGATGAGTCGCTACAAAAGTTTTTTAGAATCTTCAATTTCCAAGGATTTTTTAATAAATTTCAAACTCTCAAAATGGAGCTTATTGTAATCAGTTGCGCTAAATTTTTCACCATTATATTTAATAACATGAAAATCACTAAGTCCTCTTTCAATATTCCATTGGGAACCCAGGCCTATATGCGACCACAAAGTTGAGAATAACAATTTTAAATTTTCATGTTCCACAACATAATTGTTCAGCAGAACGACATTACTTCTGATCTCTTCATAAAAAGTTCCTGTTCTAGAAAATGCATCAAAATAGTAATACTCATGATTTCCAGGCACCCAATAAGTCATCTGAAAATTATCCGATATAAAATTAAAAAAGTCTTGATGTTTTTCCATAACAGCAAAAGGCACAATATCTCCTGCAAGTATTAGAATATCACCCCTTGGCTCCAATGCGTGCTCTCTGATAAATTCTTTATTTTTAGCAAACTCCAGATGCAGATCCGAAGCATATTGCATACTGTTAACCCGCATAAATCATATTTTTATAAAACCCAAATTAATTTACTTAAGCACATTAACAAAATTACCACAAGATTCTATACAAATCATTTGAAAATAACTTCCAATTTGCAGATATAATCATTCCTGTCCAGATCTCTACTTTATCAAATCTACGGATACCGTTATTCCATGCCATATTTTATTCTGATAAACCCAATACTTACCTCCTTCACCCATGACATTATCAAATCCAAAGGCATAACCAATTCCTATTGAATTTAGTCCGAACAGCACCATTCCTCCATATGTTAGTGTACTGGACTTGCGATCAGATAAAAGACCAGGTGCATTTGACTTAACTTTCAAATCTGTGCTGCCAACACCTAATAATCCGCCAAAAGTGAGGGAATAATTCGTTAAGGTATTGCCTAAAAATTTTTTAGAAGGATTATAACTACTCCAGTTCAATCGATACGCTGGCGCAAAATTAACATTGAATCCTGTTTCAACTGTCGGAGGATTAATTGTGTCATTTCCAACGCCTCCACGAAACTTTAAGGGTATCGTCATTCCTGTCAAGGCAAATTTACCGTATCTAAATCTGAAATTATCCGACTCAAATTTTTTACCCCCTTTAAATGCTTTGCTCTCAGATGTATAGTAAATATTTTCCATGTTTAAAAAACTTCCCGTATTATTTCCATCAATATCTGCAGTATCGGTTGGTTTTAAATTCAGTTCGTCAACATCTGATATTTTATAATTTTCATTTTTATCATTAATTTTTCCTTTAAAATCGTTCTGCACAGTATATTCTATAACTTGATCTCTTTTAGATGTGCCTTGATTGTTCATGTATCGATATATTTTATTGCCTTTTAAAATAATCTTTTCTTCACAACAAGAAACCATAGCAAGCAAAGGCAAAAGGACTATTATAATTTTCACGTTTTTCATAAAATGTTAATTATTGATTTATTTTACGGACAACTAACTCTCTCCTAAGAGTATCAAACACAGCGTTTGACTGGGTTAAAAGCAAATTCATCGAGGAGAAGCTTCCTCCTTCCACTGACTTTGCTTCAAATACAGACAAGTCAGTAAGGATTAGCTTTATGTACCCATTAGATTTTGCATTATAAGTCAGATAATAATCTTTCACATCGACCTCATTAGGATTTGTTTTAGATTTCGGGACTATTGCAGATTTTTCCTTGATCAAAGATTTTCCCTTTCTTACAAAAATTTGATCTTCAATATCCTTACGATCGCAAGAAAATGCAGTTATGCCAATGAAAATTAAAACAATTGGCTTAAAAAGTTTTAGGTTCATCATTAAATATTTTTGGTGGTTAATAATAGCTCACTTAATCCAAAATGGATAACATAAAATTATGTTCCATAGAATTTGGAGATGTGAATTTAGTATTTATCACCAAACCTTAACACAGTACAAATACTTGTTTTTCAGTAATTAAGCAAAAAACTTACGCTACAAAAAATGTGGCGCTGAAGGGATTACTAGATAATAATTTGAACACCCAGAGAATAATTTCCAGAAAGTTCAATTCTACAAGATCTTTATTAACAAATTTCCTCCAATTTCTAGATTTTTTTTCCTACATTTACAGAGGTTAATAAACCCAAGAATTTCAAGAGTGCCCTATTAGTGCCCTTCTTTTTTTGACATAACATGACACCCAGTGTTTGCTGGGGCTTACGATACAGGTGGCGGAGCCTCTTTCTCCGCCATATGAAGTTTCAAAAGAAACTCTAAAAGTCAAAAGCCTTTAAACAATGTTTAAAGGCTTTTTTATTGATGTTAATCTGAAAACAACTTAAGAGGATATTTTAATCACAAAGAAAACTTACCGCTCCTAATAAGGCTGCAATTTCGTTGTCATTCGAAATAGAAACCTCAACTTTTAAATCAGACTCTTGAATTGTTTTATTGAATGAAGCTAAAAACAAATCACTTGCATTGGCAATTTTTCCGCCAATAATGATGTAATCTGCTGTGAAATTTTTAATCCAGGGAATAACAACGGTTGCTAAATCCTCCCCCATTCTTTCAAATACTTGAATTGCCAATTGATCTCCTTTTTTCGCTAGATTGTACAACTCCAATCCATTATTAAGTTGAATGCCATTTAAAGATTTGTAATGCGATAAAAGCCCTCTTGCAGAAACATAATCTTCTGCAATGCCATCTTCATAAGGCAAATTGTAAATTTCTCCATCAGATGGAACAGAATTCCCTGAACTGATTGATACTCCTTTATCAATAAAACAAGCTCCTAATCCTGTACCTAATGTCATAGCCATTACTTTCTTAGAAAGATTTTCCTGTTGCTTAAAAACTTCGCCTTTTCCAAAACAAACTGCATCATTTTCAAAAAGAACTGGAAAATCTGACGGAAAACCAAGCGTTTCCAAAAGCAGCTCTCTTATGTTCAATCCGTAAAAGTGTTCGTATTTTGATTGGTCTTTAATCCAGCAGATGCCGTTTTTATAATCAAATGGTCCTGGCATGCAAATGGCAATTCCTTTAATATCTTTTACTTTAGAATTTTCGATTGAAGTACAGATTACTTTTTTCCAGATATTCATAACCTCAGCTGCAGGTAAATTTGAATCAAAAGATTCTTTGCAGACCGAAAAATCCAGAACTTTCATCTCTGTTTTATTGATAACCGCAGCGGTAATATGCGTTCCTCCTATATCCAGCCCAATGGCGTGTGATGTATTCATTTTTACTTTTTTAGCTTAGTACTAGATATTTTTGTCTTTTAGAATTTGAGGATAATGGAGGCTCGTGTGTACAATCATTTCGCCAAATAAGGTATTCGCCCATGCAAACCATTTACGTGTAAACTTGTTTACATCGTCTTTATGAAAGGATTCGTGCATAAATCCAGTATCGGCATTGGTTTTAATCAAATTGGTAATACATGCTTTAATTTCTCTTTCGTCTACACTTGTAATGGCTCTCAAAACAATACTCATAGGCCAGATCGTATCGACTCCCGTATGTGGCCCTCCGATTCCTTCTCCTGCTTTTCCTTTGTAGAAAAACGGATTGTTTTCTGATAATACTACTTTTCTCGTATTCAAGTACAAAGGATCATTTGGAGCGATTGCGCCTAAATAAGGCAATGACAATAAAGATGGAACATTGGCATCGTCCATCATGTGGAAACTGCCATATCCGTTTACCTCAAAAGCTATAATTTTTCCGAATTTAGGATGATTGATAATTCCGTGTTCGTTTAAACCTTTTTGAACCTGATCTCTTAATTCTGTCGCTTTTGCAACCAAATCATTGTCTTTTAACGCTGGAAGAGAGAATATTTCAATCAAATAACCTAAGATTTCAATAGCGAACATATTACTCGGAATCAAATAACCGAATAAGGTAGAATCATCGCTTGGCCTGAAAGTCGAAACAATTAATCCGCAAGGTTTTACAGGATAACCGTAACCGCCTAACGGAACTCCGTCTGTCGCCCAAGCCGTTTGACGCTGAAAACTATATGGCCCGCCTTTTCCGTCTAATCTTTGCTGTTCTTTAAAAGTCTGCAAAACTAAAAGCATGGCTTCTTTCCATTTTGCATCAAATAAACTGATGTCGCCTGTTTCTTTCCAATAACCGTGTGCTAGTCGAACCGGATAACACAAACTGTCGATTTCCCATTTTCTTTCATGAATTCCGGGCTGCATTTTAGTAAGGTCATTTTTCCATTCGCTTTCTTTCGTAAAATCTTTATAAAAAGCATTTGCGTACGGATCCAACAGAATACATTTCGCTTGACGATTAATAACCCCTTTTACCAGTTCTGCCAATTTTGGATCTTCTTTTACAAAGGGAATATACGGCCAGATTTGCGCTGTACTGTCTCTCAGCCACATGGCATCAATATCTCCTGTAATTACATACGTATCTGGTTTTCCGTCGATAATTTCAAAATCAACTGTCGTGTCTAATGTATTTGGAAAACAGTTTTCAAAAATCCAAGCCAATTCTGGATTGGCAATTTGTTTTTTAACGCGTACGATTGCAGCTTCGATTGCTTTACTTGTAAATTTTCTTTCGGCAACAGGAGGTCTTTTCGAAACAAAATCTTTTAGCGGCAACTGAAAAGTATCCGAATTAAATCCAAAAGCTTCTGTTTGAATTGCGAATAATCCAGCTGAAAAAATGCCTGCGTTTTTTATAAATTTTCTACGTGACTGCATATCTTTTTATTTTGAAGTTGAATAAGAATATGGAAATGCTTCTTTTGATGTTCCTCTTTTAAAATTTGGAGAATTGGTCATATCAAAATTTAATTCTCCGCCTTTTAATACATCAAAATGATTGATATAATTTTTGGTATGAAGCGCATTATTCCATTTTAATTCGTTTACATATTTGTTGCTTTCCGAATTATTTGGCGCCTTGATAACGAGCTGTTTTCCGTTTTCTAACTGCAAGGTTGTTTTCTTAAATAATGGCGCTCCTAAAACATATTCTTCTGTTCCTGGGCAAACTGGGTAGAATCCCATTGCTGAGAAAATATACCATGCAGAAGTCTGTCCGTTATCTTCGTCTCCGCAATAACCGTCTGGAGTTGGCTTGTACAAACGATTCATAACTTCTCTTGACCAATATTGCGTTTTCCAAGGTTCTCCAGCATAATCGTACAAATAAATCATGTGTTGAATTGGTTGGTTTCCGTGAGCATATTGCCCCATATTCATGATCTGCATTTCGCGGATTTCGTGAATAACCGCTCCGTAATAACTGTCGTCAAAAATTGGTGGCGTTGTAAATACAGCATCTAATTTTGCTGTGAAATTTTTCTCGCCTCCCATTAAATCAATTAAACCTTGAATGTCATGAAAAACACTCCAACTGTAGTGCCAACTATTTCCTTCGGTAAAAGCATCTCCCCATTTAAACGGATTAAAATTGGCTGGAAAACTTCCGTCTTTATTTCGTCCGCTCATTAAACCGACAGAAGTATTATAGAGATTTTTATAATTCATCATTCGTTTTTCATACAAACTGATTTCCTTTTTCGGACGATTTAATGCTTTTGCTAACTTCCAAATCGTAAAATCATCATAAGCATATTCTAAAGTTCGCGCTGCATTTTCGTTGATGTTTACATCGTAAGGAACATATCCTAAAGTGTTGTAATACTGAACTCCTTTTCTGCCAACAGCTTCCAACGGACCTTCGTTATTAGCTCCATGCAATAAAGCTTCGTATAAAGTATTGATATCATAACCGCGTAATCCTTTCATGTAAGCATCAGAAACTACAGAAGCAGAATTATTTCCGACCATTACATTTCTAAAACCTGGGCTTGACCATTCTGGCAGAAACCCACCTTCTTTGTAATCGTTTATTAATCCTTCCTGCATTTCTTTATTTATCGAAGGATAAACCAAATTTAACAAAGGATATAAAGCGCGGAAAGTATCCCAAAATCCAGTTCCTGCGTACATATAACCAGGAAGCACTTTTCCGTTGTACGGACTGTAGTGCACCATTTTTCCGTCTTTATCAATTTCATACTGTTTCTGAGGAAAACAAACTGTACGGTATAAGCAAGAATAAAAAGTTTTTAGCTGATCTACATTTGTATCTTCTACAGTGATTTTTCCTAAAACTTTATTCCATTCTGCTTTAGATTGTGCAACAGTTTCTTCGAAATTCGATTTACTTAATTCGTTTTTCAAATTCAATTCAGCTTGTTCTAGACTTATAAAAGAGGATGCTACTCTAACATTTACCTTCTCTCCTTTTTTAGTTTTAAATCCAACTACAGCACCAACATGATTTCCTTCTGATTCTAATTTATCAGCGCTTAAAACTTTATCCAGCCAAGTTGAATTAGTTTCGAACTTTTTATCAAAAACCAAAACAAAATAGTTCTTAAAGTTTTTAGGAACTCCACCACTGTTTCGTGTTGTGTAACCAATTATTTTATTTTCTGATGGAATTATTTTGATATAAGAACCTTTATCGAATGCATCGATTACAACAGAAGATTTTTCGTTTTCTGGAAATGTAATCTGAAAATGCGCCGCTCTTTCCGTTGTTGTAATTTCGGTTGTAACGTCATGATCGGCAAGATAAACGCTGTAATAATAGGGCTTTGAAACCTCAGCTTTATGACTGAACCAACTCGCGCGATCGTCTTCGGCGAAAGCCAATTTACCTGTAACAGGCATAATCGAAAACTGACCGTAATCGTTCATCCACGGCGAAGGCTGATGCGTTTGTTTGAATCCTTTAATTTTTTCGGCTGTGTAAGTATAGGCCCAACCATCTCCCATTTTTCCCGTTTGAGGCGTCCAGAAATTCATTCCCCAAGGTCTGCAGATTGCGGGATACGTATTTCCGTTTGAAAGATTATGCAGTGATTGTGTTCCCATTAAAGGATTTACATATTCTACAGGATCTAAATTCTGTGCATTTAGAAAAAAGCAGGACTGCATTATTCCTAAAAAAATTAAACTCTTTATTTTCATGTTTTTTTGCTTTATGCTTTAAGCTTTTAATCTTTGTCTTAATACCTACAAGGTTTTGAAAACCTTGCAGGAACATTGCTGAAAAATCTAAAATCAGAAATCTTAAATCTAAAATTATTGAGGTCTATCTTCCTTCTTAACTCCCCAAGTTGCAGATGGCTTATTCCCCATGTATAATTTTAGTTCTCCGCCTTTTACGATCATATCTTGTGTGATATATGATTTTGTGTATGGTTTTCCGTTGTATTCTGCTTTTTGGATATAGATATTTGAAGCACTGTTATTAACGGCATTTATTGTAAACGAAACGTCTTTTGTATGATGAATAATGGCAGTGTTTACTAACGGACTTCCTAAAACATAAACCCCGTTTGCTGGATTAACGGAATAGAATCCCATTGAAGATAAAATATACCAAGCCGACATTTGCCCTAAATCTTCGTTACCACATAATCCGTCTGGTTTTGTAGAATAGAACTTATCGTCTATTTCGCGAATTAACTTTGCTGTTTTCCAAGGCTGACCGACATACGCATATAAATACGGAATGTGGTGATTGGGTTCGTTTCCGTGAGCATATTGACCGATTAAACCGCTAATATCTGGCGAAACGTCCTCGCCTTCTACTTTATCGGTTAGCAAGAAAAGTGAATCCAGTTTAGCGATAAATTTTTCTTCACTGCCAAATAAATCAATTAAACCGTACGGATCTTGAGGCACCAACCAAGTGTATTGCCACGCATTGCCTTCTACATAATCGTCTTTACGGTGCACCGAAGAAAGCGGATTAAATGGTGTTCTCCAATTTCCGTCTGTCAATTTTCCCCGCATAAAAGTGGTTTCTTTATCGAAATACTCTTTGTATAAATTGGCTCTTTTCGTGAAGTAATTATAATCGTCTGTTTTGTTTAAAGATTTCGCCATCAAAGCAATACAATAATCATCGATTGCATATTCTAAAGCATTTCCAACTGATTCTAATACTTTATCGGCTGGGATGTATTCTAATTTTTGAACATAATCCATTCCGTCACGCGTTTGCATTGCTGTTTTTTTGATTGCTTCGTAGGCTAAAATGGTATCATAATCACGATATCCTTTTAAATAAGCATCAACAATAACGGCAATAGAATGGTTTCCATTCATGGTATTGGTTTCGTTACCCATTAAATGCCAAACTGGCAATCTGCCCTGCTGCTCATAAATCGCTAAAAACGATTTTACAATATCATTGATTTTTTCTGGCTGTATAATGGTGTATAATGGATGCAATCCGCGGTAAGTATCCCAAAGTGAAAAAGTGGTGTAATTGGTAAAATTGGCTTTTTCATATACTTTTTTGTTTGTACCTCTGTAATCTCCATTAGCATCATTAAAAATAGAAGGCGCAAACATGGTGTGATACAATGAAGTATAAAAGACTTTCATAGTTTTTTCATCTGCTTTTATTTGAACTTTATTCAGTTCTTTGTTCCATTTTGAATCTGCTAATTTGACAACGGCTTCAAAATTCCAATCTGGAATTTCTGCTTTTATGTTTGCAGACGCATTTTCGACGCTTACTGGCGAAATTCCAACTTTTACTAAAATCTGTTTGTTTTTTAAAGTTTTAAAATCTAAAACTGCTTTTATTTTTAAACCTTCTCTTTCCGTTCCTTTTAATACAGCTGTACTATCGTAAACCGCCATATTGGCAATTGGCTCAGAAAATTCCATTGCAAAATAAATGCGTTGATCTGAAGCCCAGCCCGTAGAATAACGATATCCTTCTATTTTAGTTTCGCTTATTTTTTTAATGAAAGTTTTTACTGGTCTGTCCCATCCAATTCCGTCAGCAAGATCAATTAAGATGTGAGAATCGTTTGTATTTTCAAAAGTATATTTATGAAAACCAACTCTTTCGCTGGCCGTTAATTCGGCTTTAACTTTGTATTTGTCTAATAAAACGCTGTAATATCCAGGTTTAGTTACTTCGTTTTTATGAGAGAAATACGAGCCGTAACCGTTTACCATATCTTCTTTTGTTCCTTTAGTCAAACCGACTTTTCCACTTACAGGAAGCACCAGAATATCATTTAAATCTCCAATTCCAGTTCCGCTTAAATGCGTGTGCGTAAAACCTAAAATCGTGTTACTGGCATAGTTATAACCACTGCACCAATCCCAACCTTCGAAAATATTTACCGGACCTAATTGAACCGCTCCAAAAGGAACATTAGCCCCCACAAAAACATGACCATGGCCAGCAGACCCGATAATTGGATCGACGTATTGGGTATAATTTACAGTATTTTCTATTTTCTTTTTTTGAGAAAATACAACATTGCCACAAAACAGATTAAAGATTAAAACTCCGGTGAAAATTAGTTTTTTGTTCATTGTTTTTAGATTCTAAGATTCTGAGATACTAAGATTCTAAGTTTACATTCAAGTTAAAAAAACTTAGCAACTTAGAATCTTAGTGTCTTAGCATCTTTATTCATACTTTTCCAAAACCTCAAATAAAGAATAAATCTTAATTTCAGACTTCGTTATTTTTCCTTCAAAAGAAATTGTTTTTTCTTCGCCAGCAGCTAAATCAAAATAATTATCGCTCCATTTTCCTTTATATCCTTTGGCTGAAATACAAATATATTTGGCCGCTTTTTCTGCTTTTATAATAATTGAATTTCCTTTTATCTGCCAAGTTATTTTTGGATCTTCCAGTTTTAAATTTATTGGGCGTGTCAGATCAATTTCTGGTTTTATATCATCTCGATAAGCTTCTTTTATAGCGTACCAAGCTGCCTTCGGCTGTCGATTTTCGTAATCGGTAATGCTCCAGCTAGCCACAGGCCAACAATCGTTTAATTGCCAAACTAAGGTTCCCATGTTATAAGTCGCTTTCGAACGGTGAATGCCAACAATATTTTTTATTGAATAATAATGCATACACTGACTCAAGTATGCATAATCTTCCAAATTCATCTTTTTTATTTTAGAGGCATCGATAAAATATTTGCCGAGATAAGAATCTAATTTTTCAAAACCTTTGCCCGCTTTTAAATGTACTTTTAGTACATCAGAATATAAATGACGATCTTCTTCTGAAGTAAAACTTTCAACTGACGAATAATTTGGTAAAGACAGCATTCCGTACTCGCTTACAAAACGTCCTGTTTTGGTTTTAGCGTTTTCGATATCTTCTAATCCCCACCAGATTCCCCAGTAATGGCTATCTCCTTCGGTTATACTTTTGGCTTTTGACCAATGGTGTAAAGGTGACGAACTTAAATACGGACGTTTACCATCGACTTCTTTTACCCATTTCGGAATACTGTCATGAAACAAACGCGTGTAATCTTTCCATAATCGAGTTGAATCTTGTTTCGAAATTTTGAAACTTTTCATCCAACCCCAATTTTTAAAGGCTTCGTCAGCTTCATTGTTTCCGCACCACAAAACGATACTTGGATGATGGCGTAATCTCTTTACTTGATACTGAACTTCTTTTTTTACATTATCAAAAAAAGCATCATCTCCAGGAACCATTGTGCCCGCAAACATAAAATCCTGCCAAACGTTTATTCCATATTTATCGCATAAATCGTAGAAATAATCGTCTTCATAAATTCCGCCGCCCCAAACGCGAAGCATATTCATATTGGCTTCTTTGGCAGATAAAACTATTTTTTCATATTCTTTTTTGGTTACTCTTGACAAAAAAGCATCCGACGGAATATAATTGGCTCCTTTCATGTAAACCGGTTTTCCATCAATTTTAAAATAAAAAGACCTTCCTAAACTATCAGGCTCTTGTATCAATTCAATTTTTCGATTTAAAACATAAGGTTTCTCAGGAGTTTTTTCGTCATACGCTTCCAATCTTGGCGTTTTCCATATTCCGCAGGTTGTGAATTTTGGTCCCCAATCCCAACCGAAATGATATTGCGCTTTACGTACATAAGCACGCGGATTGTCTGGAATTACAAACGGATAATCTTTTTTCGCCAGTGAATCGACAACATTTTGTGCAGATTGAAATACGATTCGCAAATCGTTATTTCCTGATTTCAAAACTTTTTTAACCTCAACACGCCATTGACGAAACATATTATCGGCTTTTAAAACCAACTGATTGTTTACATATACTGATGCATAAGTGTCTAGTCCGTCAAAAACTAATTCCGTGTTTTTCTTTTTCAGCATACTTGCTGTAATCTGAAAAGTGGTTTTGTACTCCCAATTTTTGCGATCAATCCACTGCAGTTTTTCTTCATTATCTCTGTAAAACGGATCTGCTATTACTTTACTGTTTAACAAATCGGTATGAATTTCTCCTGGAACTGTCGCTGGATACCATTTTTGTGTTTTTTCTTCACGGTATGTCCAATCGTCTTTTAAATCAATACTTTGCGCAAAAGCAATTGATGTAAAACTTGCCCAAAATAGGCACATGAAACCGAAAAGTTTTTTTGGATAATTCATTTTATGAAATACTATTTTAATACCTTCTAAAATTAGTAAAAAGGTACCTAATTTGGCAGTTTAGAGAAGGAAAGAAATGACCAAGTTTATTCCTTCTCTTTAGAATTTATTCTTTGTTAGTAACTCTAAAATACAACTAGAAATATTTTCTCACCACTGCCTATGTTTTATTTTGGTTTTGATATGGACTGTTTTTTAAATTCAAATAATTGAAAAGTCTTTTGAAATTTTTAAAAATGCAGAAAATAAAATCCATCTTTTTCAGCAGAATCTCTCTTAGTTTACTGCGAAAAAGAGGCATTTGAATCTGCAAAATAACTTTTCAAATTGCTTACTTTTTTAGATCAATTATTACAAGATTTAAAAATAAGCCGGGTATGCTCATTACCCGACTTATCTTCTTAACTAACCAACCAAATTTTTAAAATTATTTATCCCACCAAATTCTTGTGGTCATTAAATCTAAACCTTGACGTTGAATTGCTTCTTTATAATTAGCCTCGTTTGTAATCAGTTCTGACTGATCATAAATTAATCTTCTCGGAATTGTTCCTTTTGTTTCTCCTGTCGGATCGTTTACAGGAACTAAAACTGGATAACCTGTTCTTCTGTATTCTGAGAAGGCTTCAAAACCATTAAACAATAATAAAATCCATTTTTGAGTAATAATCTGTTCGATTTTTTGTGCTTCTGTTCCTCCAGATTTAAACGGATAAGTAGTAATATACGTGGTATATTCTGCTGGCGAAACCAAAGGCACTTTGTCTCCAAAAATGGCCAAAATATTCATCGCCGCTCTTACTCCATTTTCATAGTAAGTCTGAGCAGATCCGCCAACGTTCCATCCTTTTACAGCTGCTTCTGCCAATAAATACTGAACCTCAGCATATGACATAATTAATGTTGGTGCATCATAACGCAATACTGTTGAAGTATTTGGATCAGAGAAAAGTTTTTTATCTCCTCCGGGAAAATCTTTTGCATCATTTGCCAAACCTTGCTGACTTGCTGGATTATTATCTCCTGTTGCTTCTAATTTTGCGTAAATTCTTAAACGAGGATCGTTTGTATTTTTCAACAAATCGATGAATGTTTTACTGAATTTAATATTCGATTCTCCACCGTTCAAATCATTTCTAACCCATGCAGAAGTAATCGGATTGGTTTTAACTCCCGGAGGTCCTGCATCATGACGCAAAACCAAACTGTCATCATTTGAAGTAAATACTCCCTTAGCATATGCTTTTTCTACAAATTCTTTTGCTTTCGCAGGATTTACTTTAGACAAACGCATAGCAACTCTAAGCATTAAAGAGTTAGCTAGTTTCTTCCATCTTGCAACATCACTTTGGTAATACAAATCGGCATTTCCTACGAAAGGTTTTGCTGCATCTAACGCCGTTCCAGCTTCGTCCAATTCTTTTAAAAGATCGTTGTAAATTGCTTCTTGCGTATCGTATTTAGGAGAAAAAACGTTTCCATTGTATCCTTTTCCTGCTTCAAAATAAGGAACTTCCCCATAAGTATCTGTCAGTTTTTGAAACAAAAATACTTTCATGATTCTACAAGCTTGAATCATATTTGTATTCTCAGGTGTATCTTCCACTACAGATAGTAATTGGAAAATCTGATTTAGTCCTTTTCCGTAAGTTTCTCCAAAAAGTGCTGCTGAATACTCAGACGAATAGGTGTATTTCGAACCCGCACCTGTAGGTGAAGAAAATTGCTGTACAATCTGAGCGGCGTATATATTGTTTCCTCTTGTATTAGAGAAATCCTGACCGTCTACATAAATTTCAGCAAGCGTAAACATCGATTTTACTGCTGGATCTGTTAAAGCATTTGGATTCGTATTCATTTCCTCGAATCCTTTATCGCATGAAGCCAATGTCAAAGCACCAACAATTGCGACACAAAATATTTTGATATATCTATTTTTCATCTTTTTTAGTATTAGAATTTGACATTAAGTGCAAAACCATAGTTTCTTGTCAAAGGCATAGAAGCTCTTTCCATTCCTTGCGCATTACTGTTTGAGTAATTTGACTCAGGATCAATGTTTGGCACTTTGTCATAAATAGTCCATAAATTATGTGCTGAAAATGCTAAACTAATGGCTTGAAATGGTGTTCTTTTTAAATATTCTTTTGGGAAATTATAAGCGAATGAAATTGCTCTAAGCTTCACGAAATCGGCATCGTAAACAAAGTTTGACGTTACATCACTATAACTTCTCCAGTAATCGTAGGCAGAAACTGTTGTGTTTACAGGATTTCCGTTAACATCTGTTCCGCTTACTGCAACTCCTGTTTCACGACCTGGAAGTGTAATTTCAGATAATCCGTAACGTGTTCCTAACTGATTGGTAGCAGAATAGATTTCTCCTCCAAATTTAGCATCAACAAAAACAGAAAGTGTGAAATTTTTATATGAGAAATCATTTGAAAGTCCCATCGATGTTGGTGCAACACCTTGTCCAGCAATGATTAAATTTCCTCTTAAGAATCTTCCGTTTGTATCCAATACGATATTTCCGTTCGCATCTCTTAAATAATCGTATGCTTTAATAACTCCAAAAGGCTGTCCTTTTTCTAATACTACGTTAGCTCTACCGTCTCTGTTTCCTTCTAATGTTTTTGTTGTAATTTTATCAGAAAGATTTAAAACTTCACTATGGTTATAAGCAAAATTATAACCTACACTCCAAGAAAAACTTGGTGTTTTTACTGCTTTTAAATTAATCGCAAACTCCACCCCTTTGTTTAAGATTTCTCCAACGTTGATTTTTGTCGTTCTATATCCTGAAGCTTGAGAAACATCGGCATCAGTAATATCGTTTGTCGTTTTCTTGCTGTAGAAAGTTAAATCTGTACTTACTCTATTATTGAAGAATGTGTTTTCAAAACCAAACTCGATTGTACTTACGTTGTATGGTTTTAAAGTTCTGTTTGGAATTGTTTCTCCATTTACCCCCAAAATTGGCTGTCCTAAAGAATCTGTCTGTCCGTCTGGTGTTGTATAAGTCAAAGCTAAAGCGTAAGCATCTGGCAATGCACCTCCTACGTTACCCCAACCTGCTCTAATTTTACCATAAGAAATCCATTCTGGAAGGCCGATAACTTCAGAGTAAATAAAACTTGAACTTACAGAAGGATAGAAAGTGCTATTGTTTGACGGATCTAAAGTTGAAAACCAATCCTCACGACCTGTTAAACTCAAAAACAAATAATCTTTGTATCCAAGATCTGCAGAATAGAAAAGAGAGTTTACTTCACTTTCTGAGAATAATTTTTCTGTTTTGTCTGGCTGTGTATTCCCGTAGAAATATTTGAATGGAACAATAAAATTGTTTCCTTTCATTTTAATGCCACTATATCTGTTGTGCTGACGATTGGCACCAATAAAAGCATCCAATGAAAAATCTGTAGCAATATCACCTTTGTAACCTAAGAAACCAGAAGCATTTACCTCAGAACGCGTTTCAATTCTGTTTTCGATAGATCCGCCTGGGCTATAATTTATTCCAGTAGGTTCAATTTCAGTATATTCATAATTAATATCATCAATACCAATAACAGCTTTAGCATAAATTTTATCTGTAATGTTGTAATTTACTTTTGCCGATCCGATAAAACGCTTTCTAAGATCATCGTTTAAAGGAGATTTTGTAGCAAAATAAGGATTGGTATGGTATACGTTTGCTCCTAAATAATCTTCTTCGCCTCCATTTGCATCATACGGATTACTGATCCATCTAATGTCTGTTCCCGGAGTCATAAAAGTAGTTGGGAAAGACGGGTTTCTTGGCGAATCGTTTAAGTACGGACGGTTATGGCTTTTCTCAGAAATATACTGCGCATTACTTTCTATACTGATTCTTTTATTAGGCGCAGAGTTTAAGCTCAAAGCCACGTTATTTCTACCAAAAGTAGTTTCTGGCAAAATGGATTCGTCTTTTGTATTTCCAAAAGACAATCTAAAGTTTGTCGATTCATTTCCTCCAGAAATGGCTAAAGTATTGCTGAATGAATATCCCGTTCTGTAGAAATTCTCCACATTATCTTTTCCATATGCTTGATATGGTCTTGTCTTACCATCAAGAGACAAAGAAGGTGTTCCGTCATATTTATCGCCCCAAGCAAAATAGTACGAATCTCTAAGTTCTTGTAAATTAGTAAATCTAGTAGGCACACCGTTAGCATCTGGAGCTCCTGCACCGTATTGGTCTTGCCATTTTAAAAGACTTGCAGGCGTATTAAAAGCAGAATTAGTACTGAAATCTACTCCTATTCCCGATCCGTTTTTACCTTTTTTAGTTGTAATTAAGATAACACCATTTGACCCTCTATACCCATAAAGAGCAGAAGCAGCACTACCTTTAAGCACAGACATAGAAGCAATATCGTCGGGGTTAAAAGAAGACATTCCATCTCCTTTATCTGCCCCTCCCCACATTCCGGCATTTCCTTGTTGCGTATTGTCAATCGGAATTCCGTCTACCACATACAATGGCTGGTTCAATCCTGATGCCGAAGTAGCTCCACGAATCACCACTCGGCTCGAACCAGATGGTCCTGTAACGGGAGCAGAAACGTTTACACCGGCAATTTTACCCTGCAAAGCATTTCCTAAATTGATTTCTTTATTTTTTGTCAAGTCTTCGCCTTTTAGCTCTCCTACGGCGTAACCTAAACTTTTCTTTTGTTTTTTAACTCCAAATGAAGTTACAACAACGTCTTTTAATTCTTGTGTAGATTCAACTAGGGCAACAGTAACTCTAGTCTCTTTTTCCTGAAGCACAACGGTTTGCGACTGAAACCCTATTGAAGAAACATTAAGGGTAACTTTACCTTCAGGAACATTCATTCTAAATCGGCCTTCAGCATCTGTAACAGCGCTAATGGGCTTTCCTTGAACCTCAATTGATGCAGCAACAATTCCTTTGTTTTCTGCATCTGTAACTATGCCGGTTATTAATCGATTTTGCGCGGCAGCACTTAAACTGCTAAGCAATATCACTCCTAATACTGCTAATATTTGTCTCATAAGCTTTTTTGGTTATTGGTTTTGATTTCGTTTTGTGTTTTGTTGTTACGTGTTTGTTTTTAAATAATTAATAAAAAAATTTACTCTCATTTCAATATAACAGCCAGCAGCTTGTACAAGTAAAGCTGTTTTCTAGGTTTTCACTAAAACGATTTAGTGAAATGGTTAAAAAATTTTTAAACTGATTCTCTTACTATTAAAGTCCCTTTTTTGAGAATTTTTTCGATTTTATACTCTTCAAAGTTGGTCATCTGACGCATTAACAGTTGTATGGACTTGACTGCTATATCTTCTATTGGTTGAGCGATTACTGATATTGTGGGTGTGTGCAGTTTGAAACTGTCATGATCATCAAAGCTGATGACTGAAATATCTTCTGGAATTTTGTATTTTAAATATCTAAAAGCTTGTAGTCCTGCAAGTCCGAGATAGTTTGCTAAAAAAAGAACTGCATCTATTTCTTTATTTTCTGTAAAGAAATTTATAATTGCCTCGACTCGGCTTTGTTCATTAGCGTGATAATCTAAATGCAGCGTATATTTTTCGTTATAAAGTCCTTCTTCTTTTAAGGCCTCAACATATCCTTTTTCTCTCAATTTCATCTGAATCATCCCAGACTCATTATTTACCACTGCAATATTCTTTCTTCCTTTGTCAATCAAAAATTTGGTAGCGGAATAAGACCCTTCGTAATTGTCCATTACAACATGACTTACTTTTTGATTGGCAAAATAGCGATCGATTAACACCACTGGTTTTTGCATTTTTAAAAGCTGGCTGATTGTTTTCTCCAGATTTCGCGTTGGCGTAATAATAAAACCTTCAACATTTGCCTGTAAAAGACTCTGAACCAATTCTTCTGAACGGTTGTTATCATCTCCTGTACTGCAATAGAAAACCCTATAATTTATATTTTTGGCTTCATCTTCGATTACTCTAGCCAAGTCTGCAAAAAACTGATTGGATATATCTTCTACAATAAGTCCGATTGATCTTGTTTTGCCTGTTCGCAAGCTGCTCGCAATCATGCTTGGTTTATATTGCAGTTTTTGCGCAACGTCTTGAACTTTTTTAATTACGGTTGGACTAATAGCCATTTTTTCACCCTTTCCATTGATAACAAAAGATACAGTAGAAATAGAAACTTCTGCCTGTTTAGCAATATCCCTTATTGTAATCTTTTTCATCTGGTAAAAAATTTATTGTTGAATATTTTAGTACATCACAAATATATGTAAGTGAAACTTACAAAAACGTTTTAGTAAAATTTTTTTTCAATAAATCTCTTTTTTATCATTAAAATAAAACGAAAAATTCAGTAAATAAAGCATTTTAGTCAGTTATTGTCATTTTGACTTTTAATACCTATTTCACGCTTTTAATAGAGATTTAATTGAAATTTAAACGATATACCCATCATTTTCTTGTGGCGTTTCTGAAAAAAAATACCAAAAAAAGTCAAAATTCCTTAAAAACATCTTTTCAGAAAATGAAAAACAAAACATTAGCGCAAAAAAAAACAGTGTGTATTAGTAAGAAAAAAATCATTATTTTTAACTAACCTTCATTTTTTGCATTATGACCGATAAATCACAACTTTTAAGTTTCATTTTTAGGCATCTTGACGGCTTGGTTACTGCACCTGTAGCAGTAGCGCTTAAAAATAAACCTGTATTAGAATTTATCTTAAATAAAAAACAGACAACCTTGTCTGAGCTTACTGCGGCTTTTAATGCTAACGAAGGTTATCTCAACGTAGGGCTGCGAGTTCTGGCTTCACAGGGGTTTTTAGAATATGAAATCGATAATAAAACACAGGTTATTGCAATTACTGTAAATGAGAAAACTGAAACGGCTTTTTCGCTGTTTTATCTCTATGAAGATGTTGTCGAACTGCTTCAATTATCCATACATTTTCATCCGCGTTTGTTTGAAGAAACGCCGTTTGAAAAGCTTAATATAATTTTTGAAAAATATAAAAACAGATACGGAATTGAGCCTTCCAGCGATCCTCTGAAAAATAGCATTCAAGAGCAAATTTTAAAACATATTGAAGGTTACCTGATCGGGCCAACTATTGTGCGTTTGGCAATGAATGGAATGTTTCATAAGTATTTTATGGAAACTTCTTTCCGACCAGAAGAGTTTCATAAATCACCCGAAAATTTCAAAAAGATATTAGACTTTTTTGTGCATTTGGGCTGGTTTCTTGAAAAAAAAGGAAATTATCAATTTACTGAAGCTGGTTTGTTTTTTGCTAAAAGAGCTAGCGCTTATGGCGTTACCGTTTCGTATTTACCAACATTTGCCAAAATTGAAGAATTAATTTTTGGCAATCCCGACGCTCTACGAACTGCCGAAGGCAAAAATGAAATTCATGTGGATCGCGAAATGAATGTTTGGGGAAGCGGCGGCGCTCACGACACTTATTTTAAAGTAGTTGACGAAATCCTAATCAAACTTTTTAATCTTCCTATCGAAGAACAGCCAAAAGGAATTTTAGATATGGGATGCGGAAATGGCGCATTTCTACAACATATTTTTGAAGTAATCGACAGGCAGACTTTACGCGGAAAAATGCTTGACGAATATCCGTTGTTTTTGGTTGGTGCAGATTACAATCAAACGGCTTTGAAGGTAACAAGAGCCAATCTTATCAATGCCGATATTTGGGCAAAAGTAATCTGGGGCGATATCGGACGTCCTGATTTATTGGCAGATGATTTAAAAGATAATTATAATATCGATTTGAAAGATCTTCTGAATGTGAGAACTTTTCTAGATCACAACAGGATTTGGCAAGATCCAAAACAGATTAACAAAAATAGAGTCAGTACCTCAACAGGTGCGTTTGCTTATAGAGGAAAAAGAATCAGCAATAATCTGGTTGAAGATAATCTTCTCGAACATTTGCAAAAATGGTCGCCATATGTGCGCAAATTTGGTCTTCTTCTGATTGAACTTCATACCATAAATCCGAAACTTACAGCCAATAATTTAGGCAGAACTCCCGCAACTGCTTACGATGCCACACATGGTTTTTCGGACCAGTACATTGTTGAAATTGATGTTTTTAATGCCATTGCCGCAGAAGCAGGATTATTTCCGGATAAAGCAATTTTCAAGAGATTTCCCGATGCTGATACGGCAACGGTTAGCATTAATTTATTGAAAGGGAAATAGATTTGTTTAACCTCTCTTTGTGTTCCCAAGGTTGAAACCATGGGCTATGTTTGAATAAGATTGTCTAAAAAATTAATGTATTGAAAATATATTTAGCCCCTACGGGGCTATTTCTTTATACCCTAAAAATATTTTCTACACATATTTCGTCCCGCTGGGACTTTTCAAATAGCTCTGGAGGAGCGAAATATTTATAGATAAAAATTCAAAATAACAATCAAAAAACTCCAGTGGATCGATATATTTCGTCCCGCTGGGACTTTTCAAAAAGCTCTGGAAGAGCGAAATATTTATAGCTAAAAATGCAAAACACAAATCAAAAAGCTCCAGCGGAACGACATATCCTAATAAAAAAGGAGCGATTTTTTCAGATGCTCCTTTAATGTGAATTTTATATCAAAAGGAAATTATTTCCCTCCAATCAACTGCATAATTTTATCATAAATCGCTGTATTTTGGTAAACTCCCATAAATTTCTCAGAACCTGGACCGTAGGCAAAAACAGGAACTGGAACTGCCGTATGATCATTTGTGCTGAAACTTCCGTGAACATAACCTTTTTCGATGCTTCCATCAATTAAAGACAATCCGCCTGTTTCGTGATCGGCGGTTACGATTAATAACGTTTCTGGATTTTTATCTACAAATTCCATTGCTTGACCAACCAATTTGTCAAAATCCAACATTTCTCTCACCACATATTCTACATTATTCTGGTGTCCCCCGTAATCAATTTGAGCTCCTTCAGCCATAATAAAAAACGGATTCTTTGTTTTTGAAAAAGCAGCTGTCGCTTTCGCTAAAGATTTTGTTAGAAAATCTCCTCTTCCATTTTTTATAGAAACCACTGCAGCATCTTCTAAAACCACAAATTTGCTGTTTTTAATTGTGTCTAAACTTGAGAATTTATCTGAGAAAGTATATCCTTTTTCGATTAGCGTTTTAGACAAATCTTTTCCATCTTTTCTAGCAATAAATTCTTTCTGCCCTCCTCCAATTAAAATATCAGACGGACTTGAAAGGAAATCATTCGCAATTGGTTCGCTTAAACTTCTTTCTGGCTGATGCGCATAAAATGCAGCCGGAGTTGCATCTGTACTATTTCCTGCAGAAATAATGGCCGTTTTGTAGTTTTTCTTTGCCAATTGTTCTGCAATGGTCTGAAGCAGTTTTCCTTTTTCGTCAACACTTATAAAACGGTTATTGGTTTTATGTCCCGTTGCCATTGCCGTTGCTCCTGCCGCTGAATCTGTGATATAACTATCAGACGCTTTTGTGATCGAAAATCCTTGAGTTGGAATATTAAACAAACTCAATTGTCCTTTGTTTGCGGTGTAACCTGAGTAGATTTGCGTTAATCCCATTCCGTCTCCAATTAAAAGAATAACATTTTTGGGGCGTTTATTCTTGAAACTATTTTTAGGAATATACGCTTGGTGAAATTCTGTATTCTGATAAAATGTCGTTTTAATATTATTGATAAATTGAGTTAATTCAGCCACTTTATCCGTTCCGATAAAATCAACTTTTAGATTCATCAAAGTCATATACGTATTCACGTTGTCTTGCGTAGCCCAGAATCTTACTTTTTTATTTTGATCGTGGACTTTTTTTATAATGGCCTGAATTTTTTCAGCATCTTGTTGTGTCAAAACACCTTTTCCATTCCAAACTGTGATTTCATGCAAATCTTCGCTGATCATTTCAACTTTCGCTAATTGATCTGGAGTATAGTTTTCATTCGGTCTTCCGTCAAAATAAATAAAATCTGGATAGGTTTTCCAAAGCGATGGCAAAGGCCTGTTTCCAGAAATAACCACTTTTATGTTTTTATTCGTAACAATATCTGGAAAAGTCTTTAACTGCTGTGCAATTGCTTTCAAAGTCGAATCGGCATCCGACTTAATATCAATCATTAAAATCAATGGCTTATTGCTTGGATACGCCTTTCCTTCCAACGTTTTTAATTTGTTGGAAAGCGGTTCCAAATACATGCTTTTAAGTGTATTATGAGCAGCAATTTCTTTAGAAGTATGCGCCACAAACAATTCGTTATTCACTAAAAAAACATCGGCTTCTATAACGCCTGTTTCGTTAGAATAAGCTCCGTAAAAGGGCAGTTTGCTTTCGTAATCGTTATGCGAATGAATGTTAGACGAACTGTATTCTTGCGCTTGCGCGAACAAGCAAAATTGAAGGCAAAAAAGGGTGATTATTTTTTTCATCGAAAATGATTTTTATTCTTTTAAAGCTGTAGGTAACTTTATTAGAAATGGGGTTTTATAATTTATTAAGTTCTATTTGTCATTCCGAGGAACGAGGAATCACACTAGAAATTCCGTATAGAATTTCTCCAATCTTTGTCGAATCCCGAGTGTGATTCCTCGTTCCTCGGAATGACAAAACTTTTTTTTACAACTGCAGTCTCCTGACTAAGACTGCAGTGTAAAAAACTATAAAAACACAACAAAATTATTTTTTACCAGCCTTGGTTTTGAGTCAAAGCACCTTTGCTCACTGCGATTTCATCTGGCGGAATTGGCCAAACGTGGTGAATCGCAGGATTAAAATTACGAGCAGGATAAATTACACTTCCATCATAATGGTGCAATGGTTTTGCGTATGTTTCTTTTGCATCTCCCCAACGAACTAGATCAAAATGGCGATCTGTCCATTCTCCAGCCAACTCGCATCTTCTTTCTCTTTTTAAATCGACCATTGTTGCTCCAGAAATATCGGCAAGACCTGCACGGTGACGAATCATATTAATTTCTGTATCTGCATTTTGACCTTTCATTAATTTCGCTTCCGCTAACATCAAAATGACATCTGCATATCGTAAAAGAGGCACATTTAAAGCAGTTGAAGGTTTGTCTCCATTCGCATTTACATAACGAATATCCACTCCGCCAGAACCAGTTTTTGGATAACTGAACGGCTCCATATATTTTTTAAACTGATAACCCGTTCTATTACTTGAACTGACGATATGATTTCCTTCGTTAAAAGTTACGGTTTCTCCGAAATAAACAAACTTGTCTCCCTTTTGTAAAATCGTAGCGCTTCTTCTTTTATCGTTTGCAGCATAAGTATCGAATAATTCTTTTGTCGGATAAAAATTTCCCCAACCGTTGTAAACTCCCCAGCCTTTATCTTCTAAACAAACTCCAGGAAAAATAGAACCTAAAGAAGTGTTTTCTGCACTTGAAGTTACAGCCCAAATATATTCTGAAGACCAATTGTTGCTGATTTTAAATACATCTTCAAAATTGTCTAACAATTTATGTTTTCCGCTAGCCACAATCATATTGGCATACTTAATGGCATTGTCATAATCTTTTGCATATAAATACGTACGAACCAAATAAGCCCAAGCAGCTGTTTTGTGAGCACGCCCGTAATTGTCTGGCGTAAGCTGATCGAAATACGGCAATAAATCGGCTGCTTTGATTAAATCTGCTGCAATGTAAGCGTAATTTTCTGCTACATTTTTAGCGCGAGGCACGTAAACATTGGTTGGATTTTCTCTGTCTTGAATCGGGATTCCAGCACGATCATCTCCATAATGGTATGCCAATTCTAAATGCATTACTGCATGATTAAAATAAGCTTCTCCCAACATTCCGTTTTTTGTACTTTCGTCTAATGCGATATTTGGAAGATTACGAATTACGTCATTACAACGTTTCATAATTTCGTAGTGAATTCTCCAGATATCTTTCGTATCCGATTCTGATCCGTCAACAATAAAATTTTTGATTCTTTCTGCGTTTTGTCTTGGTTTTGTTCCGATATCATCGCTGGCATTATTTAACCAAAAGAAACCACGACCGTACATATTATCATCAGAATACAACGCATAAATTGCATTTACTCCCGCTTTTGCATCTGCTGGCGTTTTCCAGAAATTTCCGCTTGAAGGAGCTCCTTGCGGCACAACATCAAGTTCGCTTTCACAAGCTGAAGTGCTTACCAAAAGCACAAAACTCAATAATAAAAGACTTATTTTTTTCATTTTAACTGTTTTTTTTTTTTTTTTAAAAAGTTGCGTTAACACCTGTCATGTAAATACGAGAAAGCGGATAACGTGCTAAATCCATTCCGAAGTTTTTAAGTCCAACTTCAGGATCCATTCCAGAATATTTCGTGATTGTAAATAAGTTTTGTCCAGAAATAAAGAATCTCAATTTCGCTTTTCCGTTCAACCAGCTTTCTTTAACGGTATAACCAATCGAAACGTTTTTCAATCTTAAGAAAGAAGCGTCTTCAATAAAAAGATTAGAGATGCGTCCGAAGTTGTTGTTGTTATCTGTAGAAGAAAGAACTGGAACATTGGTATCTGTATTGGTTGGTGTCCAAGCCTCTTTAGATTCTGCCAACAAGTTGTAACCTGGGAAAGAAGCATTTAAACCGGTATGTTTCACCGCATTGAAAACGCTATTTCCTGCAGCACCTGTAAAGAAAATATTCATGTCAAATCCTTTGTATCTGAAATTGGCATTCAAACTATAAGTTGTTTTCGGGAACGGACTTCCTAAAACTACTCTATCGCTGTTATTAATCACACCATCTCCATTTTCATCTTTAAATTTAATATCTCCCGCAACCGCATTTGGCTGATACATTACCCCATCTTTGTTTACATACGCTTTTACCTCATCATTGCTTTGGAATAATCCGTTTGTCTGGTATCCGTAGAAAGCGCCAACTGGACTTCCAACTTGGTAAATATTGGCTAATGGCAAACTACGAACTCGGCTTAAACCAAGAGGTTCTAATGAATTCAAATCGTCTTTAATAGAAACAATTCTATTACTTAAGAATCCAGCGTTTGCCGTAACATCAAATTTAAATTCTCCACGAGTTTTTTGGTAGGTTAAACTCACCTCAATTCCTTTGTTTTCAACATCTCCAGAGTTCACGATTCTTCCTTGTGGCGTTCCAGAAACTCCAGGCAATTGGTCACGAACCAACATGTCTTTGTTTTTCTTTACATAAGCATCAACAGATACTACCAAAGTATTATTTAGCATCGTAAAATCTAAACCAATATTGGTCTGCTCAGAACTTTCCCATTTCAAATTTGGGTTTGATAATTCGCTTTCAGCATATCCATAATTGATTGACGGAACTGCCCCAATTAAAGCTTGAGTTTGCACTAAAGGCACACTAAATTGGTATGGACCAAGATTTCCTAAGTTTCCAATTTGTCCCCAGCTTGCGCGAAGTTTTAAATTGCTGATGATTGGCTCAATACCTTTCATGAAATTTTCTTCAGAAATTAACCAACCTGCAGAAACTGAAGGATACACTTTCCAACGGTTATTTTCTAATAATTTTGAAGTTCCGTCACGACGAACAATTCCTGAGAATAAATATTTCTGATTGAAATCGTAATTGATTCTTCCCACATAAGAAGAAATAATTTCATCTGATCTTCCTGCTGCTGTTTGCTGAATCAATTTTGCATTCAATAAATAACGTTGCGATGGGTCTTCGTTGTCAAAACCAGTTCCTTCAATGGTGTAGAAATCTCTTTTGGTTTCTTGGTACGTATATCCAGCTAAAGCTTTTAAATTGTGTTTTCCGAATGATTTCTCATAAGAAATTGTCTGCTCGCTTAATAAATCTGTAGTGGTGATGTTTTTCAGCGTCAATCTGTTGAAGTCGAAAATCTTTCCTGGCTCTGTAACTTTTACCGTAAAATCTGTCGCATTATCTTGAATTCTCGTGTAACCCCAGTTCGATTTTACTTTTAATCCCGGAATAATTTCCCATTCTGCATATGGATTGATCAAAATAGTAGAAATAGGATTTTTATTGTCTAATCTTTTCAAATACGCCACCGGATTGATAACGTCTCCGTAAGAACCAATGTATTTTTCTGGAACACCACCAAATTGACCTGAACCATCTTCTCTATAAATCGTCGCGTTTGGCGGATACAAAATTGCTGCTTGAATTGCTCCTGTATAAGAACTAGAAGTATTAGCCGTCTGACCATCAGTTAACGAGTATGAAATATTTTCTCCAATGGTAAAATTATCAGCCAATTTGAAAGAAGAATTTGCTCTTACTGTGTAACGTTCTCCGTAAGTATTCAATAAAATACCTTCGTTTTTTCTATAACTTCCAGAAAGAAAGAAATTAGATTTTTCTGTTTTTCCGTTTACCGAAAGTGATAAATCTTGAATTTCTCCTGTACGGAAAATTTCATCCATCCAGTTTGTTTTTGTTGTTCTTGCAGTTGGCTCAAATGCAGGATCGAAAGCAGGAATTCTTGGCAAACCAGCATTATCTCTTGCAATATTCATCGCATCAGCATATTCTGCAGCGTTTAAAACCTCTAATTTTTTGGCTACATTTTGGAAACCACCTTGATAGTTTACATTTACATTAATTTTCTCTGAAACTCCTTTTTTAGAAGTAATTAAAATTACCCCTCCAGAAGCTCTAGCACCATAAATTGCTGCAGAAGCCGCATCTTTTAAAACGTTTATTGATGCAATATCATTTGGGTTAATTGTATTTAAAGAACCGCTGTAAATAATTCCGTCCAGAACGATCAAAGGCGTTTCTGCATTCAAAGATCCAATACCACGAATATTGATTGTTGGCGATGCAGTTGGATCTCCACCATCATTAATTACCGTAACTCCGGCAACCGTTCCTTGTAATAATTCGGCAGCATTGTTGTACGTTCTGCTTGAAGTTTCTTTCATAGAAACAGAACCAACAGCTCCTAAAACTTCATTCTTTTTTACGCTACCGTAACCCATTACTACAACTTCTTGAAGCTGTTTTACATCGGCTGCTAATTTTACAGTGATGTTTTGCGAACTTGTTACTTTTACTTCTTGCGTTATATAACCCACATAAGAAAAAATAAGTGTTGCTTCTGAAGCATTTACTTCCAATTTAAAAGTTCCATCAAAATCTGTTGCTGTTGCTGCATCAGAACCTTTGTCTTTAATTCCGACACCTGGCAAAGGCATATTATCGTCTCCACCAAAAACAGTTCCCGAAATAGTAATTTTGTTTTGGTCTGCTGAAGCCAATTTTTGATTTTTCTTGATTACGATATTGTTGCTCACAATCTCGTATCTAAGAATGTTTCCGCAAATTTTATCCAACGCTTGTTCTAGCGTTACATTATTCAGTTTTAAACTTAATTTCTGATTAGCGTTTACTTGGCTGCTTTCGTACATAAAATGCACATCAACCTGATTTTCAATTTTTTGAAATATATTTTTTATACTTTCATTGTCAACTTTTAAAGTCACTCTTTTGCTAATGTCAACATTACCGGCTTGTACTGTTAGTGCAGCAAAAAACAAAGCCATAAACAGGAATAATTTGGTTCCCATTGTCCTTATGCTCTGACATTTTGCGGCATACCGCATTTGTTTTTCATTCATAGTTTTTAGATTTAGTGTAATTGTTTTGTTTATTAGTTTGCTACGTAGTTTTATTTTTATTGTTTAAAGAATTACTCGATTTTGTAAACCCCAGAATCCATTTTGTATTGGGCATTGATGATATTGCACACCAATCCAATTACCTGATCGGCAGGCAGTTCTTTAAAATAAGCGCTAATCTTTAAATCGTTTAAATTCTTGTTTTTGACTTCAATCGCAACATTGTAATTACGGTTGATTGTGGCTACAACTTCCGAAAGAGGCGTTTCTTCAAAAACCATAATATTTTTTCGCCAAAGCGAAATGGTATTGACTGGAACATCCTTAAAAGCTTGAAGCTTGTTGTCTTGCGATTTAAAAACCGCTTTCTGTCCTGGAGTTACATACACATTCTCCTCTGTAACAGTCGATTTCACGTTTACCCTTCCTGTTGCAACCGAAACTTCTTGTGTTTTTTGATCTGGATAAGCTTGAACATTAAAACTCGTTCCGAGAACTTTGGTGTCCATTTTATTGGTATGAATAATAAATGGATGCTTTTTGTCTTTGGCTACATCAAAAAAAGCTTCTCCGCTTAAATACACTTCTCTCGTATCTCCTTTAAACTCTTTTGGATATTTAAGAACACTTCCTGCATTTAACCAGATTTGTGTTCCATCACTTAATTTTATTTGAGCATGTTCTCCAAATTTTACTGTAAATTGTTTGCTTTCAACCGTATTTGATGTTTGATAAAAAAACACTGATAATCCAATCAAGAAAACCAAAGAAGCTGCAACAGCCCAGTTTTTATATTGAAGAGGAATAACGTTATTGGTATTCTTTATTTGTCTTAATTCATTTTTTAGTTTTGATCGGTCTGATTGAACCGTTTCCATATTATCAAAAAAATCATCTGTACGATCGTACCATTTATTCCACATTTCTTGTCCTTTCGGAGAATACTTTCCTTCTAAAAAATTTTTGATTTCGTTATTTGAATTTTCAGGCATTATAATTTCTTTATGTCTATACTAGTATGTCTTGGGAATTGTAATTTTAGGTAGGCGCAAAAGGTTACGCTTCTGTTAAGAAAAAAGCTGAATTCTTAATCTGAAGTTTACTTTTAGTTGAATTCGCCCAAATACGTGCGCATGAATTTCAACGCATACGTAATATGGTATTTTACCGTTTCGATTGAAACATTCAATTCTTCGGCGATTTCTTTATTGGTGTAATGTTTTACGCGGCTGAGAATAAAAACCTCTTTCGATTTTTTTGGAAGTAAATCTGCAGCTTCATCAACCGCTTTTTGCAATTCATCGTAATAAATAGAATCTTCAATTGCATTATAGCTGGTTTGCGAAACCGTATTTTTTTCTAAAACTTCTTGAATGTATTGATCGGTAACTTCGTGCGATTTGATATAATCTAAAGTCATATAACGAACAGAAGTATAGATGTACGCTGCAAAACTTTTCTGGATTACAATTGTCTTTCGTCTTTCCCAAATAGAGGTAAAAACTTCCTGCACAATTTCTTCTGAAATAGCGATCGATTTCATTCGCAGATATACGAATCGAACTAGCAGATCACGATATCTAAAATAAAGTTCATCAAAAGCTTTATCCTTGCCCGATTTTAATAATTCGACAAGTTCTTCGTCTGTAAACTTCTTATACATGATTCATTATTTTATGATTAATCAAATGGAAAGTGCGAGCCGAAACACTTTTTCTGATTGTGTCTTGATAATGATCTTGCTGTTTAAAAATTGGCATATACAAAGTATTGGGTTCTTCTAATATGTCTCCAAAATTAAAACTGAGGGTAGGTCGATTAGGTTACGTTTATATTAATAAACCACCTCTAAAACGAAACATATTATTAACATTTGAAGTCGAAAAAAAGCTGTGAAATAAGACTTTGTAGTATTTGGAGTAAGAAATGAAAAACGCAATTTCATATAACCATCTTTATCTTATAAAAAACAGAATTAAGCCGAAAAATCGCTTAACAAATACTTAATGAGAATTCTTTAAAATGGGATTTAATCTCTTCAAAATTCTTTTCTAAAGAAATAAAAAAATTAAAATAGTTGACAAAAGCAACTAATTTTATATATTTGTACCTCAACACTACAATCTTTCAAATTATGAATACCACAACTTCAAAAATTAGAAGTTTCAACAGATTTTATACCGCGCATTTAGATATTTTAAGTCAGCATTATTTGGATAGTGAATATTCTTTAACTGAAATACGAATTTTATATGAGATTAGCGAAAACAAAATAATAACAGCTCAGAAAATCACCGAAATTTTAAATCTGGATAAAGGATATTTAAGCCGAATTTTAAAGCGTTTTTTAAAAGAAAATCTAATCGAAAAAGTTACTTCTTCTGAAGACAAACGCGCCTTCAACATTAAACTGACAAATTCTGGAAATGAATTATTAAGCGTTTTAAATGATAAATCTGAAAACAAGATTGAAGGTAAAATTGAAAAACTGAATTCTACTGAAAAAGAGATTTTAGTCGATTCGATGAACACGGTTAGAAATCTGCTTACAGAAAATAAAATAGCGCGAGAAGATATTACGTATCGACACGAAATTACGCCTGGAGATATTGGATACATTATTCATTTACACGGTGCGATTTACGGAAAAGAATACAATTTCTCAACCGATTTTGAGAAATATGTAATCAAGACTTTTTACGATTTTTTAGAAAAATATTCTCCAGAAAACGACCGAATCTGGATGGCAGAATACAACAATAAAATTGTGGGCTGTGTTGCGATTATACATCAACCCAACGAAGAAGCACAACTAAGATGGTTTCTCCTCGATCCTGCATTTAGAGGATTAGGAATTGGCAAAAAACTCTTAACTGAAGCGGTAGATTTCTGTAAAGAGAAAAAGTTTAAAAATATTTTTCTGCTTACTACAAACTTGCAAGACAAAGCGCTTCAAATGTATAAAATGATGGGATTTGAATTGACTAAATCTGAAGAAGTTGAGGAATGGGGGAAGACCTTTTTTGAGGAGCGATATGATTTAAGGTTAATTAAATAACATCATAAAAATTTAAAAGCGCAAAAGTCAAAGAGACTTTTGCGCTTTTAAATTCAATTATTTGTATTATGATGTATATTTCGTTTGAAAAAATTAAATGTTAGTCCTCTCAGCTATTAAAGAAATTACTTTTCCGAAGGTTTATTAATTGAAAGATATCCACTAAAGGCAATGCCCTCCTTAGTTTCCCCATCCTTATCATAATATATTATATTAACTAAACTACCTTTTTTACCGTCTATATAAAAATAGTCTTCGGACTCACCTTTCATTTCAACTCGATCTCCCTTAGGTATTTTTACAATAAGAAATTCTTTCTTTCCAAAAGAATCACTTTCTTGTGAGTTATCATACAACTCTAATCCATTTGATGCTGTGACAAATCTTTCTTCGTCCAAATGAGGATCTATAACCTGTATTCTTTCAATTTCTTTTAAGTCTATATATTTCAAACCTTCTTTCTTAAACGTAACTTTTGCAAAATATTTAAAAGAATTCCCTTCTTTTTTAACCATAATATCTCGTAAATAATTAAAAGGAATACTTGAAGAAATTACTTTAAAATTATCTGTACTATTTATTTCATATACTTTTAGAGAATCTTGACCTGCATACAAATCTTCCTTATTACTTTTAATTTGATATAAAGATTTAGGCATTTTTTCTAAAGAGAAATTTATTTTACTTAATACTATATCAAGTGATAAAAGACTAGAAAAATATCCTTTGGATGGATCTTCAGTGCTCGTGAAGTAATTTTCAATTTTTTTCCCATCTGGAGATAAATAACTAAAGATGTACGTGTTTCTATAAAAATTATAATATTCCTCATATTTTCTTGGATAGTCTGAAGCATTGTTAACTTCTAAAGTGTCATTAATCATAACTGTGGCATCCAAAAAATTATTTTTATCAATATGATATCCATATCTTAAATAACCTGAAGGAGTATCACCTCCAAAACTTTCATTAAAAACTTTAACCTCAACTCTGTTTAATTGATTATCAAAATAAAATAAATTTAAAGTATCTGTCCTTTGTTGCAGAACTGAACTTTCTTTTTTATTGTAAGAACTAAGATATTCACCTTTTTCTAATTTATTACTTATTTTGTTTTCAGTTATTGTTTCTTTCTTTTTACAAGAAAGAAACAGTACGATTATTAGTAAAATTATTTTTTTCATTAATTACATTTTTTTAACGAATATACTAAAATTGAATATGAATATGATTGTAGTGATCCGATTGGGGGATTAATTTTTCTCCTTTTCTGAGTCTTTTTCTTCTTTCTTCTGTAGTTGCTCTATCTGCACGAGTGGCTGAATAATATGGATGATAAACATTTATAGCTCCCATCTCTTTAATAGCTTTTGTTAATTGCACATAAAATTCTTCATCATAATTTTTAGAGTCTACATGCTTCCCGTCAATTATGTTAATATCTATAGCTGTTCCTTTATAATGTTGGCTACCTGAAGAGTGCGACGCACCCGCAAGCTCTTGAACATTAAATTTATATTTTTTGCTTAATTCATGAAGAACATATAACACTCCAACGGAAAGTTTAACTTGTCTACCCCTTGCATGCCCATATTCACTTGTATATACTTTATTACCTTCAGAAGCATCTTTGATATTATCATCTGCATTAGCTCTGTCATTTGTAGATAAATATGGATGAATTGAACTAAATGTAATTTTCTTTTCTTTTATTATTTTGTCTGCTAAAACCACATCTAAGTTTCTAGTTTCATCAATTTCTATTGCATACATTTTTCCAAGGTGAATAGATTGCTTAATTCTAGGCGTCAATTCATTTTTTGTTATTTTTTCATCTTTTTTCCCTTTTATTATCTGATATTGTTTTTCATCCCAATATTCTCCGTCCGCACTCCTGTTATCATGATAATTTTTAGGACTTAATGCCTTGTCATAAAGAACTTCATTTCCATCTTTTCCTACGCCAGTTGGTGCAAAAATTGCCATGTACATATCTTCAGCATTATCAATAACTTTTTTATAACGCTCTATATGCATCTTAAAATATAGTTTAACAAAATCTAACTGTCTAATCTCTGTCATATCTCTTAAATCAGATCTAGTTAACAGTTTATCTTTGTAATCAGAGCCAGTATACTTTATTCCATTTTGCACTCTGTTCATTTCACTTATAGCAGTTCCAGTAAATTGTATCAAGCCTGTCGCTTCTGGATAACCTACACTTGATGTAAATTTACCTTTGGTTTCCACATTCATACAAATCATTAAGTGGTTTGCCATTCTCAATTTATTTTCTTCCCCCCAAAGCTCTTTACATATTTGAACAACCTTTTTACGAAACTCTGGACTAACTTTTGCTCCCCATATCATCCCTAAATCAGTATCAGTTATTACTGTATCATTTTTTCTCGCACTTACATTATTGCTAACGACAGCATTCAATCCATTCTCAGAATAAAGTTTAGATTCTACTCCGACCATAGCGATATAAAACGTATCCATAAATCCTGAAATAAAATTCATTTCTTTCCATTTTTCATTCAAAGTAAAATCAATAGTCGCAGTTCCTTCGTTATCTACAATAACTTTTACACTATGTTTTGGATAACGATAATCTTTATAAACTTTCAATACTGCTTCTTTCCCTACCATATTTAAGGTCTTAACCACTCCTGTTATTTTTGAACCATATGGCACTTGTGTAAAAGGAGACACTCGGTTTCCTTCATAAACAAAATAAGCATCTGTTATTTTAGCAACAGTAACGACATTTAATATTGCATCATCATACACATTGCTGTTTTTCTTAAAAGGATAGGATTTTCCATTTTTTATTCCTTCCAGCTCAAATCTAATTTTAGCTGTTTTGCCTTTTTGAATTCCAAAATGCTTTTGTAAAACGTTATCAAATTTTAATTTTTTATTTATTTCTCCATTTCCGTCTGTTTTGGTGTCATTGTAATAATTAACTTCTCTACTATCATTTAAAAAGAATTTAATTCTTACCGACTGATTTCCATAGCCTGGAATACTAGCTTTTATAGTATTACTTTCTCCCATAAAACCAGAGGTTTTCTTTTTACTTCCATCGGTGTAAGTCCAAGAAGCTTCAGTTACTTTTGGATATTTGACATATATTTTTTTGATTGATTTTGATTTTAAACCTTCCATAATATTACTGTATGCCTCAACAATAAATACACCTTCCTTTTTAGGAATTGGAAAAACAAACGTTTCTCCTTTAGCGAGATATTGTTTTCCCGCTTCATTATTTTCTATTTGCAGTTTAAATCCATCTGGTATATATGTTTTGCCATTTTCCTCATAAACCAACCATTTTACATTTTCTCTTTCTTGCGGAGTAGCTTCAATTTTAAAGCTTTTGGCAGCAAATATGGCATCGCGGTTTGTCTCATTCCAAAAATAAACATCATTGCTGATATCGGCTTGCGTGAGAATATCGATACTCTCTACAAAGTTTTTAATTGTTCTAAATGTTTGATTTTGAATTAGGCCATATTGATCTTTACTGGCAATTTTAATAGCATATTCTCCAAAATTTTGCATCATTATCTTAACAATTCCAGTCGAATCGAGTTCTTGTTCCTTCGAAACTAAAGTTGTTTTATCTTCATTTGTGTATCCTACTTGATAATAAAGTTTTACTGGATTTAGAGTTTTTATTTCAGGATTTTTTAAAGAGACTCGGAACAATTTCTCTTCTACAGAAGTTCTTCCCAATTTGTTTTTGATGCTTACAGGTGGTGTAATTACAATCTCTTGAGCAATTATACTAAGTTTTATAAATGCTGATTTGCTTGCTGTTGTCTTTTTATTTGCACCAGGTCTTGATCCATATGCTTCTATAATATAAGCTCCTGGGGTATCAAAGTTGTAAGTAAACGATGTCCCCTTATCTATAAATTCTGTTCCTAATTTTTTTGAATCTTTGTAAATAATCCAATTGATATTTTCTTTTTTATCATTTCCTTCTTTTAATAAGGTTTCATCAAGGAAAAATTCCAAACTTTCTCCTACAATAAATGAAGTTTCATCACTATTTTTAATTTTTACTGCACCCGATTTTACCGAACTTCCAGGAACATCGACGTTATTACTTCTTTGTAGAAATACATAAACATCTTCTTTTCCAATGTTTGCATAAGGATTACTTAAATTAGGATATATTTTGGTTTTGGTCGATATTGTAATTGTATTAGGTAAAGTATCAAGTCCTTCAACTTCTTTTAGCAATAAAAACAATTCGTCGTATTTCTCAAAAAGATTGGCAACATTCGTTTTTTCATCTGCCAATTTATTTTTGATTATTCCCCAACGAGTTTTATTCTCTTTAGAAATTGCTCCGTTTAATATATTAGCATCAATTGCTATAATCATTTTTTCACGAACGCTTTCCCAATTGAAGTTTTTGATTTCAACTGATGATAATTCTGAATGTTTCAACGCTTTGTACATTTCTGCAAACGGCAATTCTTTTTCAAAATCAGCTATATTTACTTCTTTATCAAAAGCTTTATCGATACGAGTCCAATATGCAATCATCTCTGTATCATTTACCTTCATCGCCTCTTCCAATTTCTTTTTGATTTCGGCTTTTACCGCTTCTATTGTTGGTTCATTACTATTTGCATGAAATGCTTGCGGAACTGTTAGCATCTCTTGTGATGCCATGTTGGAATAAACTTGAGACGATAATTCACTATTCAAATCATTTTCAACTCCCAAGATCGGAGAAGTAGTGCTAGCTGACGCAGAAAAACCGAAATTTGTTCCTCCTGTAGTATCAGTAACGCCTTCTCCGATTGGAGCGATAAAAGTTGATGCTGTTGCTAAAGAAGCATTCCCCGATAATGTTGATTCATTATGAGTTGTGTTTTCTATAATTTTCTCAAAAACCGAAGGAGTATTGCTAACTGATTGTGCTATTTCTTTATTTTTAGCCAATGTATCAGTAGCGCCGCCTTCGGCTGAGAAATTAGAATCGTTTACACTGGCATTTTTAGCTTGCTGTTCGTGCCATAATTGGGTTATATCTTTATGCTGGCCCATTTCGGTCGAAACTTTGGCCAACTCTTTAATAATAGTTTCAGTTAAGTGTTCTGAGCTTTGAATTTCAGCACTGTTTTTTATGGTAAGATTGAAATTGTGAATTGTATTTTTACTCATCGCTTTGGTGTTTTTTCTGGGTGTAAAAGTAACATCGACATCTGTAAAAATAAAATTTCAAACCGCTTGTATTCAGTAGTTTCAGCAAGTTTTCTTTCTACTGAAACTACTGAAAACACACGTCTTTTTTTTGCTCATTTTCTAATCTTCTGACTTACTTTTACACCCTCAAATTATCCAATGGAGTTGTCATTTCTGGATGGTATTTATCTGTCTGTACTCCATATTTATTTCTTCAAAAAACAAGTACACCTTTATTTATTAATCAATTTAAAACGATAACCATTATGGATTATGAATTCGCGATTGGCATAAGTAAAATGCCTAAAATACCAGACAAAAATTTCTCCTTTTCTAAACCAAACTATCTCAAAATTTAATCTTCAATTAGGAAAACGAAAACATATTCTTCACTATAAAAAACTAAAACTTACAAATATGAATCAGAAAACTATTGCCGTGCTGGTAAGCATTTTAATCGTATTAACTGGAATTATTGATACAAAATTTGATCTTTTACAGGAAGCGGGACTTTCATTGATCACCATTAACCGAATCAAATTGATTGGTTTGCTTTTATCGGCTGTATTGCCAAGCATTACTCCTTTGTTTTCAAAGGATGATAAATAATTTCTAAAGACAGAAAAAAAGAGACATCCATACTTTTAGATTCTTGCTCGAATTCAAAAAAGCAGAATTTAATCTATCCATTATCAAATAATTTTAAAATCAAAAATATGGCAATTCAAACATTAAAGACAATCAAAAACTGGTTTAGAACTGGTTTAAAACCAACACAAATCCAATTTTGGGATACATGGGATTCTTTTCGACATAAAAATGATAAGATCCCCTTAGAAGATATTGAAAATATTGATCAAATAACGGGACAAAAAATTATTCCATCTGGAGAATTTTTAATTTTTAAAGTTGCCCCCAATACAGCAGATGAATTAGAAATCGGTGATAGTGTAATTGGCTATTGCGAAGGAAATTTCCTTGCTGAAGCTACCTATTACGGTGGCGATACAAGTTTGATGAGCAGTTTTACCAAACCAAATAATTTAGTTGGAAAAATTTTATCCTTTACCACCAACACCCAATATTTATATGATTCGATTACTTACGAACTTAATGATGAAATATTGCTAAGATCCACTAGTTGTGGCGCTTATAATGGAATTGCTATTCTGTATAAAAGGCCAGGAGAACTAGGATTTTCAACTTCATGGCCAATGGGATATTATCCTGAATTAAATGTAACATGGCTTGATTTTACTCCAGGTACAGTTCTAAAATTAACAGATACTCTTGGCGACTTTGAAGATTCAGAAGAATTTATAATTTCTTAGAAAGAAGAATAATCGCTATCGCAGAAAATCATAAAAAACTTTAAGCATTTAAAAAAACTTTCAATTCTCTTAATTAAGCACTCAGAATTATTGAAGATCAAAATTTCTAATAATCTGAGTGCTTTCTTTAAAGCAATACTATCAAAAGTAAATTATTAATTCAAAAAGCACAAAAAATGAAAAGTAATGCACCACTAAAAGCAGATAAAAAATCATCATCAATAGGAAATCAAATAATTAATAAATCATTAAAAATAAATAACATTGACGAAGGCGAACCAACAGATAAAATCTTAGTTCATGATTTTGATAATGAAGTCAAATACATAAATAATCCATTTCCTGATTTGCAAAACCAGATAGACAATAAACAGGAAATTCTTGATGCTGGTATTAATATTAAAACAATAAACGGCTCATCAATACTGGGATCAGGTGATTTAGTTATTGATAGCGAAAATGTTCAAGCAAATGCTGACTGGAACGCGACTAGCGGAGCTGGGCAAATTTTAAACAAACCAGCTTATTTTAAAGATATTATAACTGTAACTTATCCCGAAGATTTACCTGCTGTAGGAGATCCTTCTGTAATGTATATTACTTCCGCCTTCGGGAGTAAATTCTTTTTATGGGATGGCTCTTCTTATAAACAAATAACAAAAGCCAATGGTGTAAGACCATATTTATCTAATTTAATTATTAATGATAATTATGTTACTGCACATGGAGGTACGTTTGCTTTTACAAATACCATTTTTGGCAAGGATGCTTTTAAACTTGGTTCAGACCAAGATTCTGCTAAACACAATACAATATATGGCTGGAAAGCATTCTCTACAGCTAAAAATGCTTTTTATAATACTGTCTACGGTGCAAATGCTTTGGCTTCATGGGATGGCACTGGAGACAATACTGTTTTTGGATATGGAGCATTAGCCTCTTCTTTAACTGGAAATAATACTGCATTTGGTTCAAGTGCTGGAAATGAGCTAACAACTGGCACTGACAATTTAATTTTAGGAGCTAACTCTGGCAGAGGATTAACAACAGGAGTAGGCAATATTTTTGTGGGTACGTCTGCAAGTCCATTTCGAACAACTAGTAGCTACAATGTAGTTATTGGAAATTTTAATCCTAATCAGGGGGTAATAAACAATACGGTCATTATAGCTGATGGACAGCAAAATAAAAGAATTGTAATTGATTCGACAGGTAAAACTGTATTGCAAAATAAACTAAATATAATGAATGCACCTGTTTATGCTGATAATGCTGCTGCTACAGCAGGAGGTCTTGCGACGGGTGATGTATATCGTACACCAACTGGATTGTTGATGATAAAATATTAATCCTATCCTAAATAACTAAACAAATATAGATGAAAATCTATAACTAAATTCCCATAAGCTATGGCAATACAAACATTAGACACAATAAAAAACTGGTTTAGAACTGGTTTAAAACCTACACAAGCTCAATTTTGGGATACTTGGCAAAGTTTTTGGCACAAAAATGAAGAAATACCACAAAGCAGCATTGCCAATTTAATTAATTCTTTGGACAATAAAGAAAACAAGAATAATAAAAGTTTAACACTTTCCTCCTCATCAACAAACGACGATTATCCTTCTTCAAAAGCCGTTTATGATTTTGTAAATGAATTTGTAAAGAGTGAAAACAATTTAAATACTGGAGAAATAGTAGATTTGGTACAAACTAATTCTTTAATTCCTGGCAATTATTATTTAATTAATGATTTTCAAACCATTTACACGATTAATGGTTCAGACTCTTCTCCTGCAATAACTACAAAACGAATAGATTCTTTTATTTCAAATTCTGCAGCTTTAAATGGTGGGTACGATTTGAATTTAACTCTTGGAAAAAGTGTAGTGATCACAAAACTTCCGGAGGGTTATTCGGGTCCAATAACGGTTGGCTCAACCACAACTGTATCTGTAGTCGATCAAGGATATTATTTCTGTTTTGCTAATGGAATGGAAAGTATTCTTGGATTAGAATTTCAGTATACAATGCCAAGATATTCTAATGGCATTGCCGATAATATCGTGGTTAATGACGTTAATGGAAAACCTATTATTCGTCCAGGAGGAGTACTAAATATTGAGGTTCACAATAACACTCCGTACATGAACATGTCAGGAAGTGAAAATTTAGGAGTTCCTTTAGAGTCTATTATTTTAAAAGCAAAATCGACAAACGAATTTGAATTAGAAGGGAAATCCGTAACTTATCCTGACGATATTATCGAATACAGATTACCGGTTGAAGGAAATGTCGCTACAAAAGGAACGATACTAAGACGCTATAACAATGCCCTTAATATTGATTTAAGAATTGATTGGAGAGTACAACGTTACCGCAGATGGAAAATCTCGGCTGATTCTATTTTAAAAGTGCTCAATCAAGATCAGGCTGTTACGACTTTAACAGGATTTGCAAATACCTATCAATTTACAGCTACTAACTCCACTAAACTAACACCAGAAAGATTTTATATTGCTTATGATTTAGATTGCAAATCTTTAGCTATAGATGCTAACACAAAAATTATTGATTTTACCTTAGAGGTTAGTTCATATCTGCATGCCAAAGATTTCACTATTTTTAAATTGGATCAAAATCACCAGCCAGTCGATATTAAAATGATGAAAGTTTCAGGATCCTTTGAAAATAGTGTCATTCAAAATAATTTAGGAGACCTTAATTTTGATACCAATTTAGATATGCAAGAATTAAGCAATACAACATTTGTCTGTTCTGCGGTATGCAATGGTGCTTTTGTAAAAATTTCTGACAGTTTGTTTATGGACAGTTTGTTTATGTCTCCAGATTCTAAAGCTGGCCTATCCATTTCTAAAACAAAATCATTACCATTTTTGATAATAGGCGATACAAGTTCAGCTGAAATTTCTAATTGTGTTATTGGTATAAATAGTAACAACTACGGCGGCAATCCTGTGCCTCCAGTTAGATGGATAAGAATCGAGAGTATACAAAGTTCAATTTTAGATAAAGTTCTTTTAGGCGGATCTACGCCAAATTATAATTTTAACAATTCTGAAATTAGCAATTCTACTTTATTTTTCTACTATAACCAACGTAATGAAGATTCATTATGGTATACCAAAAATACTAAATTGTCATTCAATAATTGTTTAATGCTTTCCATGTCAATCTTCAACAGATCCAAAATTGGAAATGTTGCCTTTAATGATGTAGTAAGTAATGTTTTTTATACACCATCATCTGCATCCAAAAGAGATGTTTATGTCAATTCAACAGATTTAACTGAAATTAAAATTCAGATGAATAAATACAATCATAAATTATTCTATGAAGAGCGAAATGCTTCAGATGTTGCAACAATCACTACTTATGCAACTCCTTTGGCTTAAAAGGTTAAAGGTCATTCTTCAGAAAAAAGAATAAACATTTCAAATATACCGATACATCAAAGTCTATTGAAGACCTCAAATCCTCTATTAGACTTTGATGTATTTTTTATATTAAAAACCTGAGTTAAACCAATATAATTCAAGGCATAAAGCCAAAACAATTCTACTGAAACTACTGAAAACGAAACGTTTATTTTTCGTTTTTCAGTTCCCTATGCCTTACTTTTACATACTCTAATCCCACAATTAGTTTGCTAAAAAAGCACCAAAAAAAAGTTTCTGCTTTCAAAATATTTTAGAAAGCAGACGGCTCAACTATTCCTTTAACTCAAACATTCATATTAATAATTAAAACAATAACTAATCATGGATTATACACCAAAAGATTTAGGAGAAACACCTAAAACACCTGACATGAGCAATTTTAAAAATCCTCTAACACAGCGATCAGAAGGAAACATTTTTATCGACAAATTCAATATTACATCTTTAAGTACTTCTGAAAAAAGTGAAGATTTATATGAAGTGATCAAAAAAGAAAGTAGAGATAGTTCTATCTAATATCTCTCACAAAGCAAAATGACTTCAGCTGTAAAATTTGAGTTTTTAAAATAAAAATCCATCCGAAAAACAATCTTTAAAATCATAAAAAATGCCGAAAGAAACATCATTACATAAACTAAAAGAAAAACATGGTACAGTATTAAAACTTACCTCAGCAGATCAGTTAACGGCTGTTTATTGCAAAAAACCATCATTTGCTACATTTTTAAATTATCAGAGCATATACAAAGACAATCCCCATGAGGCGATTTTATTCTTATTTAAAGAATGTGTTCTTGAAACAGGAAATTATGATGACGAATTTATGCTTTCAGCAGGAAACTCAATTGTTTCTATGATTAAAAAAGATAGCGAATTTGCCATTGACGCGACACCCCAGAAAGACGAATTTAAAAAATCGGCCGCGCTTATCAGATATGCTTTTCAAGTAGATCCGTACCAATTATCTATGGAGGAGTTTTACAAGCTTTTGGAAGAAGCTCTTTGGTTGCAAAAACACAATGAGAAAAGAATGGAAAACACACTTATGACCGCTTTTGCACAAACATTTTCAAATTAAAAACAAAAAATAAATACTTATGAAATTCAATTTTAATGTAAACGAAATTCTAGAAACCAAAGACATTGAATATAGTGGTCTTAATTACAACGAATCGGAGTCTAAAGATTTTATCATTGACAAAACTGGAGGCGAATTTAATCTAAGAGTATTTGCTCCTTTAGTTTTTGAAGCTCTGGTAAAAAACGATCTTAATTTGCCAAGTTTACGAATAGACGCCGTAACTGTTAATTTAAATCGTTCAAAAGTCATCAAAAAAGAAGGAGTGGAAGGAAGAGATTCAACCATCAAAGAACATATTACAAATGGTGATTTTAGCATTTCCATAGAAGGACTGATTGCTAATGAATCTGGAGATGAATATCCGAAAGAAAAACTTTTTTTATTGAAACAATTCTTAAATGCACCGTATTCTTTAAGAGTTACACATGCCATTCTAAACCGCTTTGGCATTTATGAGCTAGTTATCGATTCGTATTCAATCCCTTCCATTTCTGGAACAAAAAACATTCAAAAGTTTACGGCAAGTGCCACCTCAGACGAAACTGTAGAACTAATAATTAGAGACAATGCTTAAACTAAATGCAAAAATTAAAGTATACGAAACGGTAAGCCTTATTCCTACTCCTAAATTTTACGAATTTAATTATGTAAAAAATGTAAGCATAAATAGTTCGTACAAATCACTCACTGATACGGCAACTATTGTAATGCCGCAAAAAGTATATACGGATACAAAAGGATTCGATCAAAACTTATTTACAAATGCCAGCGGAGAAGAAAAAACCATTCATGATTTCTTCAAACTTGAAAATTATATCGAAATCTTTTTAGGATACGATGGCGATTACAAACCTGCTTTTAGAGGTTACATCACAGGTGTTCAATCAGATACCAATGCTACAATAACCTGCGAAGACGCTATGTACGCTTTTAAAAAAGTAAAAGCCGTAAAAGACGATGATATCCAGGACAAAAAGGATCATCTAAATATTGTAGCGGTCAATCCAGCGACAAATGTGGATAGCTTTAATCCTAAAACTTTTTTCGAAAAAAGAGTCAAAGAACTAAAACTGCCATTTAAAGTAAATGCTCTCGATGAGAACTTAGGAAATATTGTAGTTAGTAGAAACCACAGTTTGGCTCAAGTTTTTGAAATGCTAAAGGACAAAGGAATTTACACCTATTTTAAAACCGAAACAAGTGGTCCCGTCCTTACGATTACCAATAATCCGCAACAGCATACTCCTAACGAATTATCAAGTTTTATTGATCGCAATTTTATTAAAAGTCCTCTAGCCGGAGCATTGGTAAAAAAGCTGATTAATGAAGGCCTTAATCTTCTCGGTTCTCAATTAAATAAAGTCATTCAGCCTATTTCTGGAGGTTTTTCCGGAAGGGTAAATTTTAGATTTCGTCATAATATTATCGAAGATAAATTAATAGTGGTCAACGAATCAAGCAAAAATACCAGAACAAGAATTGAAAAATACTTTAAGAATTCTAATACTCCAATTTTTGTGGAATTAGGAGATCCTAACGGTCAACTTTCAAAAACACACATTTTACACAACGATACCGAAAATCTTCCTCAAGATCCAACTTTATTTGAAAAAACAACTACAGAAATCGCATCAGAATTGTATCAATATGGAGCACTAAGAGCGATGCAATCCAAACCAAACGGATTTGAAGGTTATATTCTGACTTTTGGAGAGCCTTTTGTACGTCCGACAGATAAAGTAATTCTTGAAAACGCAAAGGACAAAGAAAAAAATGGAACTTTTCAGGTAGAAAAAGTAGAACGCAGTTATGGAGAAAATGGTTATAGACAAAAAATTTATTTAGGAAGAAGAGTCGAATCAGTTTAGAAAAAAGAAAAATGGGAAATATAAAAGATTTAATAAAAAATGTCGCTGCCAATAATCAAAATATTGAAACTTTTGCGGCAAAAGTTATCGAAATAAACAAAGAAGAAGACTCTCTTCATAATCCAGAAGATGCTTATACTGTAAACATCATGCGAGCTGACGGCGCCATTATCAAAAATGTGCGCCTAAAAGCTTCTATTCAGGATTTGGAACAAGGAATTATTTCGATTCCGAAAAAGGATAGTTGGGTTTTGGCCTCAATTATTGATGGAGTTGAAACTAGGGCTTTTATTTCTCAGTTTTCTGAAATTGAGCGCACTTTTATTCGTTTCAAAAATGAGCAAAATCACTATCTAGAAATTGATACTGATGTAAATAAATTTCAACTTTTATTTAAAGAAAAAAAAGACAGTGGTTCTTCTCCGGCTTCCTCTCCTACTTACCGAAATATTGCGCAATTCGAATTTACAAATAATAATTCCGCTCCAAATATCAACGCTTCTTTTTATGATGAAAATGGTACGGAAATTTCTAAAAGCAACTTCAATAGAGACGAACAAAAAATCAGCATAAATGAAGGGAATACAGTTTTTAATTTAAAGGATAAAGAAGTAAAAGTAACCATTAAAGACGGTTTTGAAGCTACAATTTCGGATGCAAAAACTTCATTTGTAAAAGACGATCTTATTTTTGAAATGGATAATAAATTTAAAATTGCTGTTGCAGGAAAAAGTTTAAAAACAAAACTAGAAGAATTAATTAACGAAATTGGCAAAATTACCGTAACTACTCCAGTTGGTCCATCTGGCCCTCCAATAAATTTACCTCAACTTTCTATAATAAAAGGAAATTTAACAGAACTATTAAAATAATAAAAATCATGCCTTTAGACATAGCAACCTTAAAAAAAGACATTAAAAAACTTTTAACTGAAGAGAACACAAAAAGAGATGACGGCACTACCTCTATCGATAACATTGTAAATCAATTAGGAGATGCTATTGACAAATTTGTCAGATCAGGAACGGTTACTACAACTGTAACAACTACAGGTTCAGCATCTGCTCAAGCCGGAACGGGAACGGGAAGCATCTCTTAATAAACCACAACTAAAAATGCCTCTTGCGATTAAACACAAGAGGCATTTTTTATCGGAAAAATTCCAAGATTATAAAATCCTAATTCAACTTCTTCCTCAAAGTCTCTTCCATTTCGTAAAATTTACTTTCGAGATCATGAATTTTTTCATAAATATTAATTGGGTCTGGCATTTGTTTCGATGCATACATACTCGCATACCAAACTTCCAAAATATCTTCAGCATAAATAGAATACATCGGGTAGTTTCCATCTCTATTATCCGATTTCAGAATTAATTTTCCGCTTTCTCTAATTCTATTTAAAACCCTTTTTACTACTACACCATCATTTTTACTGACAATAACATAGATTCTTCCATCTAATATATCATCAAAATTGTCAACGTATTTTCCAAAAAGATAATCGCCATCATGTATTGTAGTTGCCATTGAGTTTCCTTTAATTTCAAAACATCTGTAGGTACCGTTTTTCAACATTGGCATACTAAAAGACGGTAGTTTTTCCATGTACTCAGGATCTGCATATCCGTCCAAATATCCAGCACGAGCTTTTACTCCAACAAAATTGATATTTTCATCTCCATCTTCATTTACCGTTATAATTTTTGGAAGATTTAACCCAACAGTGGCAGTGGTTTTATTGGTAAAAATTTCTTCACTATCTCCAAAGAAATAATCTGGATTTACATTGCAATGTGTAATAATGCTTTGAAGAAGATCGAAACCTGGTTTTGTTCTTTTTCTATCTCCATCAGCTTGTAATCTTCCGATAGTAATGCTGTCGATTGTGGTACTGGTTACTCCAATTAATTTTGCAAATGAGTTATTATTTAACTTCAGTTCGTCTATAATACGTTTTATCTTAGTGTGTATTTCCATGTTTGCCGCGATATTTTTAAATTATGTAATATGTTTTACACTCGTTAAAACATTCCACTATATGTTGCAAAACTAAATAATATATTTCAAATTACCACATTCTTTTCTTTTTTTTCAACAAAATAGCTGATTTACAAACTATTTGTAACCCATTTCTTATTGTATTACTTGAATATCGGCAAGAAAAAATTAAATCATATTACTGAAATAACTGCATTTTTTATCTAAATTTGTTGGATATTTTAAAACATATGTTGTATATTTGTCAAAAAATAATCCATCATATGATTCTAAAAGATTTTTATACCGAAAAAAAGAGCGCAATCGAAACGGAGTTTTCTTCTAATGCGCCAGCTGTTCAACTTTACAGTGATGCTATTTTCAAAACAGCAATTGAAACTCCAGTTGTACTATTTAAATACGACAATATTGCTTGGGAGACATCATCTGAAAAAAACTATAAAGCAGATGTATCGTTTTGTTTGTACATCGTTTTACCTGTAGATACTATTTCTTCTACAAGTTATGCAAATGCATTTGAAATTGCCCAACGAGTTGACAAAGCAGTATTAACGACAAATAACACTAGTACGCTTATTGATAGCAATTCAACTTTTAAGATCAAAGAAAAACAGTATACAAATGAACATACATACTGGAACATAAACGATTATTTCATTTGGGAAATCACGTATAAAACAACTTTAGTCGAAAATACATTGAAGAAAAAATACATTCTCTTTAATAATGGATTAAATAATGGGGAGCTACAAGAATTAGGGTACGATTTAACTTCTGGAATAATCGAAATAAATCCAAATCAAGTGCAAGGAGAGATCGACTTAAATTCTAATTCTTAGCCTTCAATCATGTGAGAATCTATGCCTCACATAAAAAACAAAATATTACAAGCCAAAAACAACCTAAGCAAATTAACCCTACTTTTAAATACCACAGATGAAAAGAAGCAGAACACTATTAGACAAGAGAAGAGATTACGTTATTAACTATCTTAACAGAAATCAGGCGAAACAGATGAAAGTTGTTGTTGCTGAACTTTCGGACACTTTGTTCCTAACAGAACGTACAATCTACACTATTATAAACGAAGGGCTCGCTACAGAAGCCCGAGCGTAAACCACTGAAACTACTGGTTTTGACCGCCAGAAAAATTGGAAAAAACAACCTTGAGCTTTAAATTTGTACTCGCTAGCAAATACTAATTTATCTCTTGGCCAAAAGTAAAATTCAATAAAAAAAGCTATTTCTAAAAGTCATCCGAAAATAACAATTCTACTTTTTGGATTTTAGAAAAACAAACATTAAAAAACAACAAACACCTGTAAAACAGCAAATTAAACAATTTGCCACAGGCCTTCTTTTGCCTTTTTCTTGGCAAAACCATATTAATTTTTAACAAATAAACATTTTATATTATGAGTACATTAAACGATGTAGTAATTACCAAACTATCAGGCGGATTAGGAAGAAGAAATCCAGAACAAGACATGGTTTCAGGATTACTTTTTGACGGTAAACCACTTGAAAAATTAGAGTTAGACAAAGTAGAACGTTTGGCTTCATTAGAAGATGCTGAAGCATTAGGTATTACAGCTGCTTATGATAGTGAATCACAATCTGTTTACTACCAAATTCAACAATTTTTCAGAATGAATCCGTCAGGAGATTTGTATATTATGAAAACCAGAGCGGGTTCTGCTACCGACTATGCTGCTTCTTATGATGAAATTGTTGCAAAAGCTTCTGACATGCAGGAAAAAGCAAATGGAAATATTCGTCAGATGGCAATTATCCATGCAGGGCCTACAACATTTGAACAAACATTGGATGCCGTAGCGGTAGCACAAACGCAAGCTAATCTTGCTTATGCAGATTACATGCCTTTTGAAATTATTTTGGAAGGAAAAGGTTTTGATTCCGAATATGCTACTTCATTGGCTGAATTAAACGCGGAAAACGTATCTGTAGTCATTGCAATGGATGTTGAAAAAGCAAATGAAAACTATCCAAATTCGGCAGCAGTTGGATTGGCATTAGGGACAATTTCTAAAGCAAAAGTTTCTGAAAACATTGCGTGGATTGAAAAATTCAATCTTACAGGTGAAGGTTTTGCAAAAGCAGGCTTTGTAGGTGGAGAAGAGATTAAAAATCTTGGAATTTTAAGCGACTTAAACGAAAAAAGATACATTTTTGCAAGAACTCACACTGGTTTACCAGGTGTTTACTTCAATGATAGTTCTACTTGCACAACAGGCACATCAGATTTCGCGTATGTAGAAAACAACCGTACGATCAATAAAGCAACTCGTTTATTACGCACTGCTTTATTGCCAAAATTAGCTTCTCCGGTGTTAGTCGATATTGATGGCAAATTACCACAGTCTGTATCGAAAAGCTTTGAAAGCCTATGCAGAAGCGCTTTAGAAGGAATGGTTGCTAACCAAGAGGTATCTGATTTTGATGTTTATGTAGATCCAAAACAAAACATTTTAGCAACTTCAGAATTAAAAGTAAAAGCAGAAATCACTCCAATTGGCACTGCCCGTAAAATTATGGTTGATTTAGGTTTTAAAAATCCTTTTGGAATCGACAAAGCATAATTTATACTTCACAGAAAATAAAAAATCACAAATTTTATCGCCTTGATTCGTTTGCTTTAAGCACAAACAAAGCAATGTGATAGCTCCTGATCGTTATCGGGATTATTAAAAAACAAATAAAGCTACATATGAATAAATTACCATTAATTAACGGACAACAACACAGCTGGTCATCAATTGAAGTAAGTATTGCAGGCAATATCGTAACTGGTATTACAGCAGTAAATTATAGCGACTCAGTTTCTAAAGAAAACCATTACGGAGCTGGAGATATGCCAGTACATAGAGGAAGAGGTAAATATGAGGCTAAAGCTTCACTTACTTTATACAACTACGAAGTTGAAGCCATCTTAGCGGCTTTGCCAAAGGGACAAAGATTACAAGATATTAATCCTTTCAGCATCATTGTAAGCTATTTAGATGACAGCAATGAAGTAATTACACACACTGTAAGAAACTGTGAATTCAATTCAAACAGCAGAGGAATCAGCCAGGGAGACACCAAAATTGCTGTTTCTTTCGATTTGATCTGTTCTCATATCGAGTGGAACTAGTCAACCAAAAAAATAAACTTTCTTAACCTGTAGATTGTTTAAAAACCGATTCCAAAGAGAAAACCAATACATCATGCGTTACGCAAAAAAGAAGTTCTAAGAAACATGATTTTTGCAAGCAAACTATTTCATCTGCTCTTTGGGAGTCCGTTTTAAACATTTTACCTACTTCACAAGGCTGCGCTGAGCATTTTCGTCCTGAAATGAAGCTCACGCAGCCTTTTTTTTAAAACTAAAAACGATTTTTAAAATGAAAGCAACAGAAACAGAAACCACTGAAGTTTTAGACGGAAATATCACTCAGGCACAATTAAACCAATGGAAATACAAACATAAAAAGGTAGTAAAACTGACTATTAATGATGATGATGACACTACCCTTTTTGCCTATTTTAAAAAGCCAGATATGAGCATTCGTGCTGCCGTGTTACAAGCTTCAAAAATGGATGAATTCAAAGCTTTGGAAGTATTATTCAAGAATTGCTATTTGGGAGGCGATGGAAAAATCGAGCAAGAAGATGATTTACGTCTCAATATTACTACTGCATTTTCAGATCATATTCAACCTAAACCAGTTAAGATAGAAGTCCTTTAAAACAACTCTTTATTTTCTTAAAACATCAAAAATCATGATTGTTAAAAATCACAATATAGAACTAAAAGACACCAGTGCCTCTGAAATGGCTAGGTTTAGACAAATGATGCTTAGCATTTGGCGTCAGCAGATTGAGGATGATAAAAATGGTGCTGAAATGCTCAAATATGCTGGAACCTCGAAAATTAGCAATAATTTCAAGCTTGTTTCAGTAGGTAAAACTATCGAAAGTCTTAAAAATAAAATTGGAAAGGTTTATGAAAAAATGTTTTACCATGAGTTAGTTGATGTTGATGATAGTATGCCAGACGGTTTTGAAAGTTTTAGTTATGAAGATAATCAGGGAAACATAAAAGAAGGCGGTGTTCTTTTAAAGTGGAATATTTTTAAGGGCATAAATTTAATGGTAGAAACTTTTCAAGTTTCTATTGAAATTGGAAATGAGCACACCAATTTTACACTAACAATTTTCAACAATGATTTAACTGAAACTGCATTCAAATTTATTGTACATGATTTTGATCTTTTCCTTGCCTTATTTAAATCATTAGGAGTAAAATATACTGAAACTGGTAATAAAAATATAATTGATCAATATCTCAAAAAAGTAAAAGATGCTAAAGATGACCCTAACAAATTAGATGTTATTTATGAAGCTTTTCCAAAGACTCTGCATGGAAAAGTAAGCGATACAGATTTACATAAACATCTAGATCTCATATTAAATGACATGTATTATTTTGGAGGTTCTGCTGGCACTAATGAAGACAAAGCCATAATGCAAATTCTTTATGCTATGCAAGACAGGCAAAGCTTGTACATGATGCTCCGAGATATTGACTTACTTTATAAAATATATTCAAAACTTCAAGGAGAAGAAAGACAAGATTTAATCCGTTTTTTAACTCGTCTAGTTGCTGAATTTGATACATCAAAACCAAAAGATATTGTTTACTTTGAAAACACTTATTATTTATTCAGAGATGTTCATGTAAAAACGGATTGGTCTGGTGGAAAAATTCTAATAAATAATTATAAGGATCGAACAAAAATGACTTTGAGTAAGGAATTTGAAGGTCCGATGGAAAGAAACGTTCCTGAGTATTATATTAACCATAAATCTTATAATCCCTTAGCAAAATTAAATTTTGGAACAAAGCTAGGAGATTTAGGAGAACAAGTTGGAGATGAAAACACTTTTGTTCTTGCGTTGAAACTCCATGATATGGCTACCAAACAATCTAATTGGGATTTGTTTAATGTCGCTACAGATTTATTAAGCTTATTATCTGCTTATGGAGCATTGCGTATCGTTTTAGCCAAAGGAGTTCCTCTTGCAGCGAGAGTTCTTGCTACAACAGTTCTAGCAAAAGATATTGCACATTATGCCATGTTAAGTAATGGAACCATAGAAAAATGGCATGACAATGGATATGGATGGTTGGCAAATCTTTGGATTGCATTTAGCGTAACCGTAGATCTTGCCTCTTTTGGTTTACCTAATTTATCTAAAATTGCAAGAGAAGGAAATGCAGCAGCTGAACTTGCAGAAACTGCAGAAGATGCCAAAGAAATTAGAAGAGTTACAAATGAAGCAAATGAAATTGTTAAAGCAGAAACGGGGAAAGATGTTTCTAAAATGTCTGATAAAGAATATGAAGATCATTTTGATTTTTTAACAAAATGGGAGGGTAATCCTAAAAAATTCAAAACAGGCTATTTAGGAGCAAAAAAATTAAATAGAAAAGAAATTAAAGAATATATCAAAAAAATAGACGAAATTTCGGAAGGAAAATCAAGATTAATTTTACTTCCAAAAGGTCACAAATTATTACAAGGCAATAAGGCTGGATTTAACCCTTTTAATGGCAATCTTTATTTACAAAAGGGCTTAACAGATTATGAAGTTTTTCATGAATTTAAGCATTTTGAAGAATATAGAATTCTAGGAAAAGATGAATATACGAAAGGCATGAAAGCTATAGGTGGAAATCCTACAGAAAATCTAATTAGAACATATAAAAGAGAAAAATATGTTTTTGATGAAATTATGAAAAATAAAACTAGATTTAGTGAAGCTCAATTAAAAGATGCACAGAGATATATTAATGAGATCATTCAAGACTGCATAGATAGCGGTATTGATGTAACAAAAATAAAATAGATTATGGATACAAAAGAACAAATAATTGAAAACTTAAAAAAATGGCTAAAAACCACAGATGTAATTTCATACGATAAAGATATAGATTTTAGATGTAGAGACAAAGAAATCAAAGAATTAAGAGATGGAAAAACACAAAAAGAAGTTTATGTTGTGTCCTTTAAAACTGATGATATTATAGAATATGGTGAATCTGGCGAAATTGTTTCTTTATTTGAAGGAATGTATTGTTTTGCTTATTTTGATGCCGAAACATTAGAACTCCTTTACATAATGAAAAAAGCTGGATACATTGAAGCTGATGGATCTTATTAATTGACCTAAACTTCAAACTCATTTAACACCCATTTTCTACTCAAGAAAATGGGTGTTTTTTTTATCATTTATCCTCTCTTTAATGTGCAAAATAAATTAACCAAACACAATTATTTTTCAACTGAAACTACTGATTTACAAAGCCCTATTATTTTTCAAAAACAGCATTTGAACGTATCTTTACACTGTTCTTAAAAGCATCCGTTTTATCTTAAAAAAAGAAAAAAAAAGGACTTTTCAAGATTTATTTACCAACTAATCTCAACGGTAAACAACTTCAAAATACAATTTAGCTTATCGAATAATCAATCTCCTTGGTGTTTTTTAATAACCGAGAAAGCTTTCTATTCTTAAATCATTAATAATGTAAATATGGACCAAACAACAAAAAAACACATTGATTTGCTTCATCCTTCTGTTAGGGAAGAAGTTGCAAAAATTATCGAAGAATGCGATTTGGCATTGACTGGAAAAGCCAAAGTGCGCATCACACAAGGCCTCAGAACTTTTCAAGAACAAGAAGATCTTTATGCTTTTGGGAGAACCAAACCAGGGAAAAAAGTAACCAATGCCAAAGGCGGCCAATCCATACATAATTATGGTTTTGCAGTGGATATCTGCCTGATTGTAGATGGAAAAACAGCTTCTTGGGATACAGCAAAAGATTGGGATAATGATCAGATTTCGGACTGGCAAGAATGTGTAGAAATCTTTAAAAAAAATGGCTGGAACTGGGGCGGCGACTGGAAAACCTTTAAAGATCTTCCGCATTTTGACAAAAAAGGATATAGTGATTGGAAAGTGCTCAGCAAATTAAAACGAGACAGAAAGAATTATGTAATCTTATATAAATAAATCTATGAGCCATTTTAAATCAAAACTTACTGCTTTTCTAATCCTCATTTCATTTTCATTTGCTTCTTGCGTTTCTACAAAAACAGCTCTGTATGATCATTATTCCTACCAAAAAACTACAGAGGTGAAAGTTGAAGCTTCTACTTTAATGAATGAAGCAACCTCACCGTACCTCTTTCATAAAAAGGAAGTTGACGCACTGTTTTTTAACATTGACAAACTGGTGGAATACGAGAAAAACAAACCCAACAACGAAATCACTTTTGCCATGTGGAAGATGTTAACGGATAAAGAAAAAAATCTTTTAACTGCATTCTTTAAACGTTGGGAAACAAAAGAAGTTCTCTCTCCAGTTTTTCTTGAAGAATCAAAAAAGCAAATTCTAGATGCTTTGGATTTGTTGATTCAATATGAAATTAAAAAAGACAAAGAATCGAAAGACGAACTTTTAGATTTAATCAACAGAAATAAATAAAAACGATGGATAAAGATAAAATAGTACAAGAACTCAAAAGCAAACTAAAAATTATTCTAACCGATAATTACAAAGAAATCATACCAGAATTAGAAAAAGATTTAAATGCTTTTTTAGAAACATCTAAAACAAAACTTGAACGCTGGATGATTCTTTTTTCTTCTGGAGATTTAATGGAAGAAGAACTCGAATGGCTTTTAAAAAGTCAATTGGATTTGGTGTCTTTACAGGCATTGCAAACTGCCGGAATATCAAAAATAAAATTGAATACGATTAAAAATAACATCATCAAAATCATTTTTAATGTGATTCTCGGCATGATAATTCCAACCAAATAAAAAGAAAAAAAATCCAACACAAAACACAGCCAAACCACTAATTACCAGTAAATTAAAAACTCCACCAATCTACTGAAACTACTGATTCCTAAGCTTAAAAATCTTGGTTAAAGCGTAAGCTTAGCGTATTTTTACAGTATCAAATAAAACAGAATCTTTTTGAATATGGCGCGCAAATTCAGGAGAAAAATTAATTAATAAAAACAACAAAATAATAACGACATATGAAGGATTTTATCATGGATGACGACTTGTTAATTGTAACAGATGCTATGGGCAATGGTGATTTTGCCATTAAAGAAGCAGATCAGCAAAACATCGAACATTTACTGTTAAGTCAAAAAGGAAGTTATAAAGAGTTTCCGATACTTGGAGTAGGAATTGAAAAATACATTATGAGTCCAGATGCTACATCTAGACTAAGACTAGAAAACGAAATAGACAAACAATTATCGTATGACAATTTTCATGTAAAAACATTAGATGTCAACGATTTACAAAACATTAAAATCGATGGAAACTATTAAACCACAAGAAAATCAAAACATTCTTGACATCTCTTTGCAAGAATATGGAAGTATCGAAAAAGTATTTGACCTTTTAGAAGACAATGACCAATTTAACATTACCCAGAATATTTCGGTATATGAGGATTTAAAAGTAGGTAGAGAAGCCTTTAAAAAAGATATTGTAGAATATTATACTTCGAGAAACTTAAAACCTGCAACTGAACTCACTGAAGAAGAACAATTTCTGCTAGACAATTTCTCCGGAATTGATTATATGATTATTGAAGATGATTTTATCATTTATTAATAAAAAAAGCAATCTAAAATGCTGCATCGGAAAAACATCTTCTCACCTGATTAGACCGATATAAATTACAATTCTCTCTGCTTTTTAGAAATCTCTGAAAAGAAAACTACAACTCAGTAGTATCACACAAAAAAAATAAACAATTAACTATAAGCATATTACACATGTCTTACAGGCTAAACTATATCTAAAAATTAAAATATGGCACGTACAATTGCTGAAATACAGAATGAAATTCTGAAAGAAAAAGAGAACTATCCGTCTCTGGCCAAATTAACAGAATCAAAAACGGCTATTTGGAGACTTTGGATCAATATAATGGCTACTGCCATTTGGATTCATGAAAAAATAGTAGAAAAAAATGCTTTGGTTTCCAGACCTCATACTTTAAACTGGTACAGAGAACAGGCATTAAATTTTCATTACGGCATTCCGCCGCTGGTTTGGCAAAATGGCTCTTACCAATTTGACACCACAGGTCTTACAGAATCCGAGATTGAAGATTCTAAAATTGTAAAACATTGTGCAGTAAGTGAAATCGATCTTGAAACGGTTCTAAAGCCTGGCGTAGAACCAGAAGAAATTTTCTCTGACTATTTTCATAATAAAGTTGGGGTTGTTTTTATCAAAGTTGCCACTGTAAAAGATGAAAAAATTTCGAGGATCGATGTTCCAAATGAGCTATTTGCATTTAAAGAATATATCGCCAAGATTAAGGATGCGGGCAATCAGGTTTACATCAGTTCTGATCAGGGCGATATCTTAAAACTTACTTTAAATGTCTACATCGACCCATTAAGCATTTACATCAATCCAAAAGATATAGAATATTATCAATCTAGAATTTCAAATGGCGCTTCCACTCAAGACATTATTACTCCACTAGCACCATATCAGCTTGATCCTTTAAATGGTTCATTAATATCAAATAGTCAAGCATTTCCAGTATTAGATGCCATTAATGATCACCTAAAAAACATTGAGTTTAACGGTGCATTTGTTAAGACCTATCTGGTTGATGCAGTTCAGAAAGCGCAAGGCGTTAAAATTCCGATTTTGGCAAAAGTTCAAACTGGCCCGGCAACAAATCCAAGTGACCAGCCAAATCCATCGCTTCCTGATGTTACAAAAATTGAGTATTTCATTCCAAAAGCAGGCTATTTTGATCTGGACACTCTTGATGTTGAGGTCAATTATATTCCTTATACATTTTATCGCGATAAACAATAGTCTAATTTATATACAATGAATAAATACACCATTTTGAAATGGGAAAAGCTATTATTATGGCTCATCCCTCCTATTCTTAGAAAGCGTACGCATGCGCAATGGCTTCATGTCTTACTTACTCCAATTCGTTCAATTTACGATGAAACGCTTTATAAAATGCAGCATACAGGACAGGTAATTTATCTGGAAAAAGTGCTGAATGAAGCCTTTAATCCGTACAACAATTACGATCCCAACTTAAGCACAGAGCAAAAACGATCAAACGAATTAATCTACATCGACGAATCGGTAAAACCCACCCTGCAATATGTCTATCTCCATAAAGAAATTTACGAACCTGACCACATATTATCAGATGGCACTATAGTAAAAGACAAGTTATTGATTCCTCAACTGGAAATATATACCCATAATGAATATAAAGATCGAGATAACAAACCTGTTTATCTAGCCCATCGAAAAGATTATACCACTATCGCCTACGCCAATTTTAGAGTTTTTATTCCTGAAAGTTTAATAAAAGCGGGAAATATTGTGGTTCAGTCTGCTGAAGATAATTCTTCATCAGCTCCAATCAAAGTAGCAAACATTGAATACCATAACCTTCTAAACTTCTATAAACTAGCAGGCAAAAGTTATGAAAGCTATGCTTATTTACCGGATCCGGACTAATCGAACACCAAACAAAAGACACTTAAATAAATAAAAATGAAACAAATAAATTTTAATCATGCCGGAGGATTTCCGCTTGAGCAAGAAACTTTAGAAAGAATTCAAACAGCGTACAGATCGGAGCTGTATGATGCTTTAAAAAGACATTTAAGCATTGAGACAGGAACAAATTATATTTTAGCTACACCAACCAGTGAAGCAAATGGTTGGGCAATTATCCATCAGTACGAAAATAATCAGAAGGATCCTGAAGAATCAAGAATACTTCAAGGTATTTTATATCCGATTGTAGACGGAACGCCAACTGATTTTTTAAAAACAACCAGAATAGGTACCAACTTAATTTATGGAACTGGTGCATCTAAAACGGCTTACTTTGATTATGAAGCGGCATATGTAAGTCAAGAAGAATACAGCAGCAATGCAGAGTCTTCTCAAAATAACGATGAACTAACAATTTATTATTATGATTTGAGATCTTTTGAAACTGTTTTGGATCTTCAATCAATCCAAGAAATTTTCCAATCCATTAGAAACAATATTTATGCTGTTGAAGGAAATATTAATGCCATCGAAAACAACATTAATACCATCGAAGCAGATATAAATCTAATCAATCAATCTTATCTTCCGCTGAATGGTTCAAAAGCGATGCAAGGAGATTTAGATTTAGGAATTTATCATTTATCAAAACTTGATACTCTTGAAACTTTTGCTGCAAATGTAAGAGCCGTTGATTTTAAATTTGGATCTAAAGACAGAAGAGGAAAATTTCATCCAAATGACTATCCGGGAAGAGCTCTAGCAGACAGTAGTACCGATACAGAAACTAGCCTTACATTAAATTATGACGCTGATTGGGAAAATACTCAAATTGGCGGAAAAGTGTACTTAAATAATATTAGCTCTTCTGCTTCCAACGGTTCTTTATTAGTATTAGACAATCAAAACCAAGTTGTTAAAAGCAATACTTTAATCGAATCATTAATTGATCGAATTACAGTTTTAGAAAATAAACCTACTACCGCTGTGCCAATCGGAATGGTGGCAATTTGGGGCAAACCGGCTCCATTTCCAGAAGGCTGGGAAGAATATGTGCCTCTTGCTGGAAGAATGCCTGTTGGACTTGACACTACCCAAATGGAATTTGATCAGTTTAACAAGGCTGGCGGAGCAAAAAACAAAACGCTTTCTGTTAGCGAAATTCCATCACATAGTCACGGATTTAAGGCTTACACTCAGAGCGGTTCAAATGATGGTTCTGGTGGTGAAGCTGCAGGATATTTTGAAGATTCGACGACTAATAGTACTGGCGGCGGCCAACAGTTTTCGCTTTTAAATCCATACAGAGTTGTTCAATTTATTGAATACACAGGTCGCCCAACCGACATAACTGCTCCAACTGCTCCAGTAAATTTGACAGTTTCAAACGTTACTAATTCTAGAGCAACTTTAACTTGGCAAGCAGCAACAGATGATGTAGCGGTTACCAGCTATCTAGTTTATCAAAACGGTATATTTTTGATTGAATTAGGCCCTAATACTCTTGCTTATTATATGACAGGATTATTACCCGGAACATCTTATAATTTTTCGGTTAAAGCTAAAGATAAAGCAGGTAATGTATCATCTGAAAGCGAGGTAAAAACAATAGTCACTACAAATGTTACTAAGCCATTGTACATTGATGCTTACATCATAGAAGGAAATCAAATCATGATTTATTGGGACTTTGAAGTCCATAGCGGTACAACACCTACTTACGAATTATATAGGAAAACAACCAATGGTACTTGGACAATGATAAAGGAAACCCCTGCCTTAAATTATATCGATACTGGCGCTTATGAGACTAAATATTACTACAAAGTTCTAGCACGAGATGCTGATGGCGTTTCTGATTCTACAGGTGAAATTTCAATAACAACAGATCCAAGAGACATTTCATGTTTCGATATTGAATCGTTAGTAACAATGGCATCAGGCCAATCTAAAAAATTGAAAAATGTTGTCGTTGGAGATAAACTGCAAGGATTGACTTTCCCTAATGAAATTGATGAATCTGAAGGAGATTATATGTTGTGGAATGGCCTCTTAAGTGAAGCTACTAAAGTTGAAGTTACTGTTGTCAACAAAATAACAAGCGTACAGCCAGACTACTATGAAATTAAGACTGAAGATGCTGTAATTAAGGCTACTGGCCAGCACCCATTGTTAATTACCGAAGATGGTGAAAATTTAAGATGGGTTTGTATCAAAAATGTAGTGCAAAACATGCTTTTAATTGATAAATCAGGACAAATAAAAACTATTGAATCTATTACTTTTAAAGAAGAACCTTTGGAAGTTGCACTTTTAGATGTAGAAAGTGTTGATAATTATGTTATTTCTGGAATTGTTGCGCATAACAATAAACCTCTGGATCCACAATAATCAATAAATAATTTTAAAAATCTTCTGGGGCTTAAAAACCCCAGAAGATTGCTTTTCAAAAAAAAAATCATATAAAATGGACCCAGCTTTTACCTGTATAGATTTGTTTTTTAGGTTTTCCCCTTCTTTGTTTTATATAGGTAGATTTAAAATAAAAAAGTTTTTTAAACATCTAAGGAAACTTAGCTTAACAAATGACCATTTCATAATGCCTTGCTCCACAAATCAATTTGGCATTGTTAGAAAACCATAACCAATAATTTATGAAAAAACCAATACAATGCACTATCAATGAAAGCATTGATTTTGATCCTACGTAAAATTCTTTAATAGAAGACCAAACAACAAAAACTATGATGCACAAAATATCAGAATATTCAGATGAACTAAAATTATTCCTCTATGGAATTTTTATGTATTTAGAAATGGATGTAGAAATTGTTAAAATACTGTTCTACTTAATGGTGATGGATACTTTTTTGGGCATAATCAAAACCATAGTATTAAACAATCCCTTTAGCTTCAAAAAATTAGCTTTAGGATTTGTATCCAAATTAGCCGTTTTACTGATACCAACAGCTTTAGCCTTAATGAGCAAAGGCCTTAACTATAATTTTAAATGGTTTGTCACTATTGTAATGGATTTGCTAATTGTGAGCGATGGAATTTCGATCATCAGTAATATCATTGCGATTAAATCCAAAAAAGAAGTTGAAAATTTTGACGCAATGACGCTAATCCTTAAATCTATAAGAAACAGATTAATACAGTTATTTAAAAAATTCCTTATCACAATCGATCCTAAATATCATATGGAAAAATAGTCCTAAGTGAAATTTATCACACTAATTACTGTAAACTATTTTGCTTTCTTAAAAACAATAAACACATACCTATTCAATCCAAAACAACAATAAACATGATAGAAACTAATAACAAAGATCTTGCAAAAGAATCGAAACAAGTCCCAAAACCTAAAAATCAAATAATCAACAAACCTCTAAAATTAGAAACTGTAAACGAAGGAAATAATGAAGACGATGTACTTGTGCGTGGCGCTGATAAAACTGTAAAATTTGTATCAAGAAATGCTTTTCAGACAGGAGGAAATCAAAATTTAGATCAAACATTAACTAATGGAAACAGGTCGTCATCACCTATAGTAATTGGTGTAGAAAATAATCAGGAAGTTTTCATTAGTGACTACAGCATTACCGCTGCAACTGGAGAATATGATGCAGCAGCTGTAGTTTCTAGTTTTGGATTAGTTACAAATAGGCAAATTGACGAAAATAATAAGACAGATTCCAGTTTTAGCGCAGACCATTTATATTTTAATTTAAACGATGGTAATGAAAGACAAGCTTCTTTAGGTTATCATAATGGGCTTTTCTTAAAGATGGGCGGAAAGGCTTTTACCCTTACTTCTGAAGGGAATACGGAAGCTTTAACTTTACAGACTCCAAATTACGGAGGAATGGAGGTTTTGCCAATTTCAGTAAATGGAAATTTTGCTGATGCAAATGGTAATATTGAAATTAATAGCGAGAGTGGCGATGTAACATTAGAACAAGTCCTTCATAATGGTTCTGTTGCCACAGGCGTGCCACCTATTATTTTAAAAGGAGCTAATGGAGATCACGCAGAAGCGTTATTAGCAGCTCAACAATTTAATATGGTTTTTGATTCTAATAATCCTCTTTTGCAAAGAATTATTATTAACCCTGCTTATGTTCAAATAGAGGGCAATGGAAAATCTACAATAACAGATAAAGATTACCTTACAGGCACAACTAATTTTAATGGATCAACGACAACACAAAATAAATTAGAATTAACCAATAGGGAAGCTCCAGGAACAGCGTCATATTCTTTTAATAAAACAAAACCAGCAGGAAAATACACAATAGCCACTTCTGATGATATCTCTACCGCTACTCAAGCTGCCTTAGAGAATGTATTGCACAAAACCGGATATACTTCAGAAACTAAAACTGGTGAATTGGTTATTGACAGTGGTACGAGTAATGACAGCGGATTAAAATTAGCTAAACTTCCTTCTTCTTCCAACTTTAGTTCTCAAACTTATAGTTCAGGTTATACCAATGTTTATTCTAATTTATTGCTTCCAAACGGTGAGATGCTTGTAACAGTTGTTGGTGATGCGACTATTTACAAATTACCTGTGGGTGGTGGAGCACCTGTACCGTACTCTACTGGGTTCAATTATCCGTATGCAATGGTACTTCTGTCAACTGGAGAAGTATTGGTAGCCGATGCTGGAAAATTATCCGTTATGAAAATTCCTGCTGGCGGAGGATCTCCTACAACATTTTCTTCAGGATTTGGTTTTAATCCGCAAGGACTGGCGAAATTGCCATCTGGCGAAATTTTGATAGCAGATCGAAATTTTGATAACGGAATGTGGAAAATACCTGCCACTGGTGGAACTGCAACTTTTTTTAACGCAACTATTGGAAATGCGATGAGTATTTCTACACTATCAAATGGCGATGTTTTATATTGTCGATCATCTGATAATAAAATTTATAAAATACCTTCCGGCGGAGGAACACCTACTGTTTATGCAACGCTTCCATATGGCGCTGCACAAGTAAGAGTATTTGCAAATGACAGAGTTATTGTTACTTACTCCGGTCTGTACTCGGTGGCAGAAATAGCTCCAAATGGTTCATTAACTCAACTTTCTGGGCAAATTAGCAATCCTGGAGGGATTGAAATTTTGCCAAATGGAGATTTAATTTTATGTGCATATAATAGTATTCAAAAAATTATTCCTCCAATTGCTAAAGTTCTTACAACTGATAACACAGGGAAAATAGTCAATACGACATACCTTGAAGATGTTCAATATGTAAAAGCTACAGACTTAGATTTATCAAATTATGCTAAATTAAATTCTCCAGCTTTCAATGGTGTTCCAACGGCTCCTACTGCGCCAAATGGTACAAATACAAATCAAATTGCAACAACAGCATTCGTTTTGGCAAACACATCTACTGATACAGGAGATAATGTAAAATTAAATGGCAATCAAACCATTCAAGGCAACAAAACTTTTACAGAATCTGTATCGGGCAAAATAGGAAGTTTACCAAATCATTATGTAACTAAATCTCAATTAGATGCTTATCTCCCTTTGACTGGAGGTTTGATTACGGGTTTTTTATCGTTTTTAGAATATGTAACCTTTAATAAAGATATAGAGTTAAATCCAGGCAGCGGACTATATAAAACTACGCAAGAAGGGATGGCTCCTCCAAGATTAGTTGCTGGCATTACAGAAGAAGGTAAAGTTTTTGGACAACAATTTAATGTAGGCATGTTATCGGTTCATGAAAATAACGCATCTGCAATTGAAGGAGAACTTTCACCAGGAGATTTCTACAGAACCTCAACTGGAGTATTAATGGTTGTATTCTAAACATTCTTTCTTATTCGCTAAAAAAGCCTCTTTACAGAGGCTTTTTTTCAATTATATTTCTAAAAATAGTTAAATCTATTTCTTAAACCTCTCAATCCCATTCTTCAACCATTCATAGTATTCTTCAATATCAGGATTATAAGCCGAAGGCTCGGCCAAGTTCGCGCTATTATGATCAACAATTACATAAAACGGTTGTGCGTTTGCTTTGTAGGTTTTGATCTGTAAATCGCTCCATTTATTTCCGATGGTTTTAATTTTTTTTCCAGTGGTTTCAGAAACATATTGTTCATTTTCAGGAAGTTCTTTTTTATCGTCTACGTAAAGCGAAATCAAAACGACGTCGTTATTTAAAACTCCTAAAACTTTAGGATCTGACCAAACCAATTCTTCCATTTTTCTACAGTTTACACAAGCATATCCTGTGAAATCTAATAAAACTGGTTTTCCGACCTTTTTCGCATATTCCATTCCTTTGTTGTAGTCGTGGAAAGTGATAATATTTTGCGGACCATGCTCTGCTCCTTCTGGCAACGAACCTGTGATTTTTAGTTCCGAATTCCCCGAAACTCCCAATCCGTTTGGAGATTCGCTGTATTGCATTGGAGGTGGAAATCCGCTGATTAATTTTAACGGCGCGCCCCAAAGTCCAGGAATTAAATAAATCGTGAAACTTAAAACTAGCAATCCGAAACCTAATCTTCCAACCGAAATATGATTTAACGGCGAATCATGCGGCAATGTAATTTTTCCGAACAAATAAAAAGCCAGTATTCCGAAAACGGCAATCCAAATGGCTAAGAAAACTTCTCTTTCTAACCAATGCAATTGCAAAACTAAATCGGCATTAGATAAAAATTTAAAAGCCAGAGCCAATTCCAGAAATCCTAAAACCACTTTTACCGTATTCAGCCATCCTCCTGATTTTGGCAATGCATTCAGCCAACCTGGAAAAGCAGCAAATAAAGAAAACGGCAATGCAATTGCAATAGAGAATCCTAACATTCCCACAATTGGGGCGATTCCACCTTTTGAAGCTGCTTCTACCAATAAAGTTCCTACGATTGGACCTGTACACGAAAAGGATACAATCGCTAAAGCCAAAGCCATAAAGAAAATACCAATCAGTCCTCCTCTATCGGCTTGCGAATCGACTTTGTTGGCTAGCGAACTTGGTAAAACAATTTCGAAAGCACCTAAAAAAGAGCAAGCAAAAACAACCAATAAAATAAAGAAAATCAGATTGAACCAAACGTTTGTTGAAAGTGCATTTAGCGAATCGGCACCAAAAACTGCCGTTACAATTGAACCCAATAAAACGTAAATAATTACGATTGAGATTCCGTAAATCATCGCGTTTCTAATTCCTGCCGCTTTGCTTTTACTTTGTTTGGTAAAAAAACTAACCGTCATTGGAATCATTGGGAAAACGCAAGGTGTCAGCAACGCTGCAAAACCTGATAAAAATGCTAAAATAAAAATCGTCAGCAACCCTCTCGATTCGGTTTTCTTTGGCGAATCTGGAATTGCTCCTTGCACTTTTTCTTCAGCTTGAACAACTGTTTTTTCCTCTGAAACTAACGAATCTTTTTTAACGACTGCAGTTTCTTCGGCGGAAGCCAATTTCTTTTCGGTCGGAATTTTAAAAGTTAATTCTTCTGTAGAAGGCGGTAAACAATTGCTGTCATCGCAAACCATAAAATCAACTTCTGCAGAAACGTTAGAAATATCGTCTGAGGTAAATTTAACTTTTTGAGTAAAAAGTGCTTTATCTTCAAAATATTTAATTTTCATATCGAAGATTTTATCAACCGTTTCGTGCCCTTTGTCTTCGGTTGTTTTTCCGATTAATTCGAATTTCTTTGGCTGATTTTTAAAGGTAAAAGCCGTTGGCGAAGGTCCGCCTTCTTCAATATATTGTCCGTACAAATGCCAACCTGATTGTATTACGGCTTTTGCTTTTAAAACATACTCTTTATCTGAAATTTTCTCTACTGTTGTCGTCCATTTTACCGGATTATACATTTGTCCGAACATGGAAAACGACAGCAATAACAGGAATGTAATTAGGGTGTTTCTCATTGTTTTTTGATTAGATTTTTGAAAAAAAAGAGCTGTCGGCAAAACAGCTCTTTTGGTCTTTCACAGAAAATGGCTTACTAATTCAGATTCTAAAAATGAAAATATAATGAAAGACGACTATTAAAATTTTGGATTGCAGATTTTAGATTAGGTAAAACTTTGTCAAAGTTTGAAACTTTGACAAAGTTGATTCTCAATACTGATAACTATTTATCTAAAGATCCAGCTTTAACAATAATCATTTTATCCAGCTGAATGTATTTCTTAATCGCGTCGTTTACTTGCTGTAAAGTTGCTTTTTGAATATCATTTGGATATTGATCGATGTAACTTGGTTCTAAACCTCTTTCGATAAAACTTAAAATCGTTCTCGCCATTCCATTTGTGGTTGACATTCCAACTTTAAAACTTCCAATCAAGTTCGTTTTCTTGTTTTCTAATTCTTCCGCTGTAATTCCGTTTTTTACCCATTTATCAATTTGAACCATTGTAGCATCCAAACCTTTTTGAAATAAACTTGGATTGAAAGAAGCGTTTACAAACCAGTAACCGCCTGTTTCGATATTGCCGCCCAAACCAGAAGAAATGTTGTATGTTAAACCGTCATTATCACGAACCGTCTGCATTAAACGTCCTGCAAATCCAGCTCCTAAAGTGTAGTTTCCAATGTAAAACGGAATATAATCGGCATCGGCTCTTTTTAAACCTGTAAATTGCCCGATATACAATTCGGCACTTGGCTTTTCAGGAATTGTAACCACTTCCGTTTTTGCTGCAGCTTTTGTAGCCTCTTCAAATTTTAATTTTTCAGTAACGCCACCATTCCAATTTTTGAATGATTTTTTTAGAGAATTATTCAACCCTGCTCCTTCCGTATCCCCCACAATTACCAAACGCATTGCAGCTGTTCCGAAATATTTTTTATGGAAAGCTTTCACTTCATCCAAAGTAGCATTTTTAATATTCGCAATATTTTCTTCTACGCTTAAGCTGTAATTTGGATTCCCTTTTGGGTAAATCGCTTGAGATAAAGCAATGCTTCCTCTTTCACCCGGATCATTTAAATCTTGCTGTGTATTTCCAATAAATTGTTGTTTTAAGTTTTCGAATTCTTTCGCATCAAACAACGGATTTCTTAATTCTTCAGCCAATAATGTAATTACTTGATCTAAGTCTTTTTTCAAACATTTAAATCCTATATTGATTTTGAAAGTTGAAGCGTTTACGTTGAGGTTTACACCTAATTTTTGAAGTTTTTCAGAGAATTTAAATTTGTCATTCAACGTTGTTCCTTTTGATAACATTGATGCTGTTAATGCAGGAATTATATCATTTTTGGTTTCGCTGGCATAATTTCCTAACGAAATACTTGCTGCAACGGTAACGAAATCTTTAGCTGAAGTTTTTACCGAAACCACATCAATTCCAGATACTTTTTCTCTTTTAAAAGCTGAAGCTGATTTTTCGATTAAAGTTTCTGTAGAAATTAACTCTTCTCCTGTATTTTTTACTAAAACCGGAGCAGATGAAGTTTCATCATGAATGTGCCCTTCTTCTGAATGTCTGTAATAAAACGGACCATTTTCTGGCATATAATTATTTGCTTTAGCTGCATCATTATTTTGAGCACCCGCTTGTTTCGGAATAAAATATCCTGTTGTGCTTTGATCTTCAACTAAATACTGATTTGCAACACGCAAAACATCAGCTGGAGTTACTTTTTTCAATCGGTCCACTCCTGTAATATAATCTGTCCAGTCGCCAGCAGCGATAGATTCGTTTAATTGAGACGCAATTACACCAGAACCGTCGCGTGCTAAAATAGTCTGTGCACTAATTTTGGCTACAACACGATTTACCTCATCTTGAGTTACGCCTTCTTTCTGAATTTTAGCGACAACTTCGCTGATTTTAGCATCAATATCTTCATGTTTTGAAGTCGTCGGGAAACCAACACCAATTGTGAAAAGTCCAACTTCTTTAAAATTGGTTGCTTCGGCATACGAGTAAATTCCTAAACGCGTATCAACAAAAGTTTTGTTTAAAATTGCTGATGGACCAACGCCAATAATTTGAGCCAAAATATTCAATGCAGGAAGATCTTCGTGTAAAGCTCCTGGAATTTTATACGCTTTATTTACAACGCCTAATTCTCCAGGTTTTTTCACAGTAATTTTACGCGCGCCATATTGTTGAGGTTCTTCCGTATAAGGCTGAGGCATTACGTTTGGCGCTTTTGTAATTTTTCCGAAATACTTTTCGATCAATTCAAAAACATTCTCTTTTTTGAAATCTCCAATAATCGTTAAAGTCGCATTATCTGGCCAATAATACGTGTTGTAAAAGTTTCGCAATACTTCAATTGGCGCTTTTTCGATATCCGATTTCCATCCAATTGTTGAGTGGTGATAAGGATGTGCAATATATGCCGAAGCCCAGATTTCTTTATCTAATAAACTATTCGGATTGTTTTCTCCACGCTCAAATTCGTTACGAACAACCGTCATTTCTGCTTCTTTATCTTCTTTTAATAATAAAGAATTACGCATTCTATCAGCTTCAATTTGAAGTGCCAATTCGATTTTATCGCTTGGAAGCGTTTCAAAATAATTAGTACGATCGTACCAAGTTGTCGCATTTAATTGTGCTCCTGTATTTTGCAGAACATCAGTAATCGTATTTCCATTTTTCTTGTTGAAACTTGGGGTTCCTTTAAACATTAAATGCTCTAAAAGGTGCGTTGATCCAGTGTTTCCTAAAACCTCGTGTTTAGAACCTACGCGATATACAATTTGTACCGTTGCAACAGGCGAAGCATTGTCTTGCAGCAGCAAAACATTCATACCATTTGGTTGGTATAAATATTCTTCGATTCCGCCTAATTCTTTTATTTTCTTAAAATTTACTGATTTCCCCTGCGCTGACATAAGGGTGCAAAAAGCTAATGAGCAATAGCCCAGAAAGATGTATTTTTTCATTTTTTGAAAGATTTTTTTGGAGTGTTCAGTATTCAGTTTTTTAGTCTTCAGTGCGATATTAAACTGAACACTAAAAAACTGAACACTGAATACTTAAATTTAAGATTTACTGAAAATTTCTTTTAATTTAGATTGCAATTCTGCTTCTCTAAGATTTTTAGCTACGATTTTTCCGTCAGGTCCAATTAAGTAGTTGGTTGGAACCATTTTTACACCATACAAAACAGCTGCTTCGTTCTGCCATCCTTTTAAATCAGAAACGTGCGTCCAAGTAAGACCGTCTTTTTCGATTGCTTTTTCCCAAAGTTTCTTTTTATCGTCTAATGAAACTCCCAAAACATCAAATCCTTTGTCGTGATACGTTTTGTAAGCTACAACCACATTTGGATTTTCTTTTCGGCATGGACCACACCAAGAAGCCCAGAAATCTACTAAAACATATTTTCCTTTGTAGTCTGATAATTTCACCACTTTTCCATTTACATCAGTTTGAGAAAAGTCTAATGCTGGAGCACCAATTGCTGTTTTATCATTCAAGTCAATTGTTGCTTTTAATTTTTTTCCGTAGAATGATTTTTGAATTTCTGGAGATAAAACTGCATAATATTCTTTTACTTTTTCTGGAGTTCCGTAAGACACAATTCGGTCTTCGATTACTAAAGCTCCTCCTAAATTATCTTTATTTTTTCTAATGAATTTATCTGTCAAATCATCCGCGAAAGCGCCAAGATCTTTCCATTTTTTATCCATCATGGTTTGTTGTTCTGGAGTCAATTTTACTTTTCCTCCTTGTGTCAAAGAATCAGATAGTTTGTAAATCGGACCTGCAATTGCTTGTATTTTTTTGAATTCGTTATCATAATAAGATTTGTAGAATCCGTTTTGTGTAGCGCCAGTTACTTTCGCTTTAAAAACAGAATCTTTTTTTGCTTCGATTGCAATGTCTTCATTATCTAAAAGAAAATATGCTCCGTATTCTTGTCCTTTAATTTTAATGGTATGAAATAACGGCTCTCCTGTTTTTCCAGTAAAAGTAAACGCACCTTCTTTTACCTCAGCAGAATCAATGATTTTCTTCTCTCCTTTTTCATCTGCATATTCTAGATAAACAATTCCTTTATCTAATCCTGCAATTTTTCCGTTAATCGTGTATCCTTCTTTCTTCGCGCAAGAAGTAAATGCCGTCGCCATTGCTAATGCGAATAGGCTAGATTTTAAAATTGTACTTTTCATGTTATATTTTTTTGTTTGTTATCTATTTACGATGTTTTTTTAGTCACAGTTGCTGTTAGAACTTTGTCCCAGTTTCAAACTTTGACAAAGTTGTTTTCAAAACTGAACACTCAAAACTGAATACTGACCACTAGAAAATTAAGATTTCATCAATTCTTTCAACTTAGCTTCCAATTCTGCACCTCTTAAGTTTTCTCCAATAATTACACCTTTACCGTCTACTAAATAAGTTGCTGGAATTGCTTTTACGTTAAATGATTTACTCACTTTATCGTCATCAAGAAGATTGTGCCATTGCATGTTTTCTTGTCCAAGCGCTTTCTGCCAAGCTTTTTCGTCTTTATCAATAGAAACGCTTAAAATTTCGAATCCTTTTGGAGCATATTCTGCGTAAGCTGTTTTAAGATTCGGAATTTCTTTTCGGCATGGACCGCACCACGAAGCCCAGAAATCTACCAAAATGTATTTTTTTCCTGATACGATATCTTTTGCATTAAATGTTTTTCCGTCTTTATCTTTTAATCCGAAATTGGCAATGCTTGTTCCTACCAAAGATTTCGGATTCAAATCTTTGTCTACGATCTGACCATAATAGCTTTTCTTCGCAGCTTCAGAAAATTGCTCGTAAATCGGTTTTTGTTCTGGAGTAAAATAACTGTACGAAGTCATCATAAAAAACGGTCCCCACCAATTGGTTTTATGTTTTGCAATTAACTCCTTAGACTTTGTTTCTACCTTTGTGAAAAATGCCTTTTCTTTTGCTTCAAATGCTTTCCATTCTGGAGAATTTGCAATAGAATCCATAGTTTTTTTGTTTCCTGCAACTCTTGCTTTAGAATATAATTTTCCTAACTCTTCAGTTCCTTTATGATATTCTGCATAATCATTATTCAATTCTTCTTTAAAAGCCGTTTCTTTCACATAATAATCATGAGATTTAGACCCTGTAATTACTACATCTTTAAAACTAATCCACTCTCCTTCTTGATCTGAAACTTTACCAGCTGCTGCAATTTGTATTTTTGAATTTTCGACCATTACAGAAATATTTCCTTTGCTTTTACCAAAGACAACATAGAAAAAACGAGGTTCTTTTAATTTTCCTGTGAAAGTAAATTTCCCGTCTTTTAATATCGTTTCAGCAACTGGAAGTTCAGATGAATGTGTGGCGCCTGGAACCAATTTTACAGCTGTTCCATCGGCTAAACCAGTGATGTTTCCTTCAATTGTATATGAAGCTGGAGCTGTTGCCGTTGTTTTTTTCTTTTGTGCCTGAATGTTTATTGAAACCATAAACAAGCACAAACAGAATCCTATTATTTTATTTTGAATTGCTTTCATTTTTGATTGATATTTTATAGAAAAAGCTTCCCTTTCGGGGAAATCTAATCGGGAAGCTTTTAGATTATTATTTGTCTACGTTTTGTGTAATTGTTCCGTTTCCTGGATTTTGCGTTGCCCCCTGTGGAAAAGGCGATGTCCATAAATGCGAATCAGATTTTAAAGTGTAAGTAGTTCCATTTACAACTTTGCTAAAACTAACTTTATAAACACCTTCTGCATTTAAACGTCTTGCATCTGCATACGGAATAAGAGTCTGTACAGATTCATTATTTTTTGTTCTGAAAATAGCATTCAAAGCAGTTGTTTTATCTGTTGTTGCAATATCTTGATACGATGCTGGAAGAATACGTGTTTTACGAACTGCATTTAAAATTGCCAATGCTTCACTGATCTTATTATCACGTGCTAAACACTCTGCTTTAATTAAATAAACCTCAACAGTTGTAAGTCCGCCAAAATTGTACATTCCTGATAATATAGAATAGTAATAAGTATCTGCACCAACGGTTCTTATTTTCCAACGAGATTTTAAACGTAAATCTCCCGCTTCAAAACGTGCCGCTCTTTCTACTGGTATGCTTGGTTCTCTTCCTAATGAACGGCTTGAACCGTGTCTAAAAACATAATTTTCGACATTGTTGTAACCCATTGGTGATACAGCAGTTGTATATGAATTTGGCACATCTATAATCGCTTTATTTGCTTCGTAGAAAGCTACCCAGTCAAACAATTTATTATTTTCTGCTAATGCCAAATCAGCATATTTTAAAGCTTCTGTATAGTTATTCATTTGCAGGTAAACTCTCGAATAGATAGCGTAACCAGCTCCCAAATTTGGATGCAAAGCCGTTTGAGAAACTTTAGGCAAATAAGGCAAAGCTTCTTTGATATCATTCAGAATGAAATCATACATTTCTTGAATGGTTACTTGTTTGCTTGGCGCATTAATATCGGCACTTGTAATTAACGGAACTGATAGTTTTGTTGCCGCTGTAGAGGCTACATAAGTATCGGCATAAAAATTAGTTACGTAAAAAAAGTTCATGGCACGCATTATTTTTGCTTGCGCCCAAACTACTCTCTGTTCTTGCTCTGTCGCTTTAGTTGTCGAAAGCGCATTTTCAATAATTAAATTAAAAGCTGAAATTCCGCTATAAGCTGTATAATAATATGATTCGTCTGAAACTTTCAATGCAATACGATCTGCATTTTCGTCCCACATATAATTGGCATTATACAATCTATTGCTTGTTAGTGTAGCAGCTGTCACAAATTGGTCATTTAGTACATGATTTGCTCCCAAGATATCTAATCTTGTATTGTATTCGTCACGCAAAAAAGCTTCATAATCTGCTAATGTTTCTGGCGATTTTGCTCCTTTTGGCACATCACTCAAATAATCATCGCAAGAGGCAAAAGTCAATCCTAAAGCCAATAAGCACGCTACTTTTTTATATATATTTTTCATCGTCTAGTCTTTATAAATTAGAAATTAACATTTACACCCATCACAAAACTTGGAGATATAAAACCGCCTAACATGTATTTGGCATCTCTACTTTTAGCAAAAGTGTATACATTTTCTGCGTTCAAATTGAATCGTACTCCGTCTAGTTTTACTCTTTTAATAATGTCTTTTGGCATTTGATACGCTAACGAAATGTTGCTCAACCTCACATTTGATGCATCCAAAATATTAATATCTGCATAAGAATAAATAGTGCGAGATTCTGAATTAAAATCTGCTTCATATTCGTAAACCGCTCTCGGAACATTGGTAAAAGCCTCATCTCCTGGTTTCATCCAACGATTTGCAATATTATTGTTCACCACTGTAATATCTGTAACATAACCCCCAAGTCCGCCATTGTAATTATTAGCCAACATTGGCAAGAATGTGTTTCTAACTTTATGTCCTAACTCATAAATGAAAAGAGCTGAAAGTGAGAAGTTTTTATAATTTGCTGAGGTATGGAAAGAACCGCTGTGTGTAGGAACTGTCGAACCATAATCTTTAATTGCATCCAATTGTCCCGGATTGTATTTTACTGCAGTTCCAGAAGCATCATAAACTTGCGGAACTCCTGTATTGCTTAAACCAGCCCATTGGTAACCATAAATGGTATTAAAACTTGTTCCAACTCTAGGATAAGCCTGCGGATAATCTAACTGTAAATAGTAAACAGGAGCTTTTACATTTACAAAATCTACTCTGTTTTTATTATAGGCATACAAAACAGCTGCATCCCAAGAGAAAGAAGGTGTTTTTACAATCGTTCCTCTTAAAGTAGCTTCGATACCTCTGTTTGTCATTTCTCCATTATTAAGTGTATAAGAAGAATATCCGAATCCTTCTGTTGGAATTCCTTGACTAGTCGCTAACAAATCTTGACCTTTTTTGTTGTATAAATCTAGCGTTCCGCTTAATCTGCTTTTAAAGAATGAAAAATCTAAACCGATATTGGTTGTGGTTGTTTTTTCCCAAGATAATTCAGGATTTGGTCGTTTGCCAACACTTCCATAAGTTCCTCCAACATTAGCATTAGCATAATAAAAAGCTGTTAAATAAGGCGCAGAATCTTTAGCAATGTTTCCGGCAATACCATAAGAACCACGCAGTTTAAGAGCATCTACCCAAGCAACATCAAAAAATGATTCATTATTAATATTCCAACCCGCACCGACAGACCAAATTGGTTTGTTTTGGTATTTGCTATCAGTACCCCAAAGATTAGAACGATCCCAACGAATACTACCAGAAAGAGAATATCTTTTGTCGTATGTGTAACCTCCTGTTGAGTAAACAGAAACGTAACGGTTTTGCAATTCTTTTTGTAATCCAAAATCGTTTTGTGACATATAACCACTAAAAACAGATCCATATACTTTTAATAAATCGGCTTGATTTATCGCCGTAAAAGATAAAGCCTGCGCATCGTAACCATAACGTGTGTTATCATTGTATTCCTGTTTAGAATGACGGATTTCCATACCGGCAATCGCAGAAAAATCATGCTTATCTGCAAAAGTCTGATTGAAATTTAACTGTTGACGGAAATTATAAGCATTAGAAAACTGATTCGTCTCTTTAATAATATCACCATAAGGCAAGTTGTAAACCGCTTTGTTATTTACAATTGTTACCAAACCATTTACTTTATTTCTCACATAATAGGACTCTCTATCAAACAACTGGCTTGCGCGATCTGAAGCAAATTCATATTGGAACATAGCATTATACGTAAATGCTTTGCTGAATTTTACATTAAACTTAGCAAACGTTCTGTTTAAGAAATTTTTGTTTTCAATTAGGTTTCTTCCCAACTCATCCATTGGCGTAATATCCATGTTGTAAAGACCGTAAGTCTGCATAGAATTAAGTGTGAAATTGTTATAGCGAGAAGCAGCAGTCGAAACAAAATTGGTTCCATCAGCATTAACTAACTGATTATACGGCTGCCATTTATAACCAGGGTTATCTGAAACAGAAGCTGGATTAATAGGTTTATAATACTGTATATCTCCGATTCCGTAGTTTAAATAAGTGCCCAAATCTAAAGACAGCCAGCTGTTAATTTGTGTTGAGTTTTTCAGATTAATTCCAACCGTTTGGTTTTCAGAATACATATCTTCTAGCTGATTGTCTTTATACGTAATCGACGCATTAAAAGTATTGTTTTCACTCGCTTTCCCTAAACTAAGGTTGTGCTGCATAAAATACTGATCGCGTTTTGCATATTTTGCTACGTCATCATAATATTTGTAACCTTGAGAACCCAATTGATTCAAACGATTATTCATATCTGTCTGAGAAATATTTCCTGCATAGCCATTTAGAATAGTCTGCATTCCTAAACTTTGAAATACCGCATTATTCAATAAAGACTGTGCATAAGTAGCCGAATTAGCGTTTTTCAAATTCGGATTTCCGTCTGCCCATCCTCTTTCTAAACCAATAATATCAGCAGAACTCGTAAGATTGCCAGTATAATTTCGATATGGTGTAACGGTTAAATTACTTGAAAACGAAATATTTGTTTTACCTGCTTTTGCTTTTTTCGTTGTAATAACCACCACTCCATTTGCAGCGCGAGCACCATAAATAGAAGAAGCTGCTGCATCTTTTAAAACCGTAATTGTTTCAATATCTTCTAAGTTTAAACTAGGAAGATTCTCTTCTATACTTGCATAAGGCGTTAATCTAGTATTTTCAACAGGAAACCCGTCAATAACATACAACGGAGCCATAGCATTAGCATTCATAGATGTCGTTCCTCGAATTTTTCCATCCTGATATCCAACAATACGTCCTTCTAAAATTTTATCTAAACTGCTTAAACGCTGTTCTTGATAATCTTTTGCTTTTAAACTTGAAAAAGATCCCGTTGCTTTTTCTGCAGCAATATCCTGATAACCCGTTTTTAAAACTACTCCTTCAAGTTCTAGAACATCTTCCTTAAGAACAACATTGATCACGCTTCTGCCCTCAACTTTTATTTCTTGTCTTACATATCCTAAATAGGCAAAAGCCAAAGTCGTTTCGCTGCTTACCGCAATAATCTGATATTCTCCATTAAAATCGGTGTTTACACCTCTTCCAGAACCGTTGTCTGAAACTGCTGCTCCCACCAAAGGCATTCCCTTTGCATCGGTAACTCTACCTTTTACGATAAAATCTGCGACAGGTTTTTTCTCTTCTGTTTTTTCTTCAGAGACTTTTCTCGGCGTTAGAATAATGTGGTTTCCAGATACTTTAAAATCGGTGCTCGTATTATTAAAAATTTTATTTAAAATAACTTCAATCGAAGCTTCGTATGCATTTACGTCGATTATTCTGTTCAAATCTACCGATCTGACATTGTAGACAAATCTGTAATCTGTAGTATATTCAAGTCTTTCAATCACTTTGGCAACGGTCATATTGCTGGCATTAAAAGAAATCTTGTTTTTTTGAGAATAAGTGGTTCCGGCGTGCATTACTGTTAAGGCAGTTAGCAGAAATAATGTGGTCAATTTCATTTTCAAATCAAATTTCAAAAAAGGCTTATCAAACCTGATTCTGTTCAAGAGTTTTTTCATACTTTTAAATGTTTTTTTTAATGTTGGTTGGTTAATTAACTGACCGATATTCCACCGGGAAATGTTGGCGCATTTTCCGGTTTTTTTATAACGATCCTTTTCATTTTGGATTTTTGCTACATAGGCGGGGGTATTTTAGATTTTAGATTTTAGATTTTAGATTTTAGATTTTAGATTTTTCCAATCTTTCTTCTTGCTTCTTTATTTTATTTCGAGATTTTTCCAATCCTTCCTCTTGCTTCTTTATTCTATTTCGAGATTTTTCCAATCTTGCTTCTCGCTTCTTTATTCTATTCTAGATCTTTCCAATCCTTCTTCTTGCTTCTTTATTTTATTTCGAGATTTTTCCAATCTTGCTTCTTTATTCTTGCTTCTTTATTCTTGCTTCTTTATTCTTGCTTCTTTATTTTCTATTCTAAATCTTTCCAATCCTTCTTCTTGCTTCTTTCTTCTGCTTTTTATCTTTATTTAATCGTAATCTTATCTTGGTCAATATTATAATCTATGGCATAACTGTCGCTGAAATATTTCAAGACCACTTCAATCGGTTCATTGTCAAAACGGGCATTGAAAATTTCTTTTCCAAGAGTCTTATTTCTGTTAATGAAAGTCACGTTGTATTGGCGTTCCAGTTTTTTGATAATATCATTAAAAGAAGCATTTTTAAACACCAAACTTCCTTTTACCCAATCGGTATAATAATCGGTATTTACTTGTTCAATTTTAATTTCGTTTTGTCCTTTTGGAGCCGAACCTTTAAAACCTGGCGTTAAGTACACCTGATTTTGACTTGTTTTCTGATCTTTATAAAGCGAAACTTTACCTTCAACCAAGACAACATCTGTATTGCTATTGTTGCTATACGAGTCTACATTAAACTTCGTTCCCAAAACCTCAACATTTACCTCCTGAGCATTTACCGTAAACGGATGTGCTTTGTCTTTGCTCACCTCAAAATAAGCTTCGCCTGTTAAATACACTTGTCTGTTTTTATTTTTGACAAACTGTATAGGATAGCGCAAGGATGTTCCAGAATTTAAATGCACCAACGTTCCGTCTGATAATTGCACTTCAAATTTTTTCCCGTACGGAATTTTCAAGGTGTTGTAAACCAATTCTCCTTCAGCTAAAACTTTATTATAAACCAATCTGTTTTTTTCTTGTTTTCCAATAATGTTTCCGTCTTTATCCGTAATATTTTTTTCTTCAGAAATATCAATATTCTCAGATGTTCCGTTACCAAATTGTAAAACAATTTCGTCAACTCTCGGCACGATAACATTTTGTTTAACTTGTTCTGAGCTAGAATTTTTATAGAAATAAAACCCTCCCAATGCCACAATCAAAATCGCTGCATATTTATAATACGATGAAAATCTCCTTTTGTAGAAAACATTATTTTCCTTCTTGATTCGCTCTGAAAGCTGTTTTCTAACTTCCGTCGAATCAAAAGTGTTCAAAGCAGTATCAATTGCATAATTGGTTTGCACAAAATCCTTAAATACAATTTGATTCTCTTCGTCTTTTAACCACTCCGTAAGCTGCTCAATTTCTTCTTGAGAGGCCTGATTTGTGATAAATTTAACAATTAGTCGCTCTGACTTTTTTGCTGTCATTTTAGTCGTTTTTAATATTATTACGAAGCCAAAAAACAAAACCCTAACAATTTGATAAAGTTTTTTTCATTTTGATGATTTTTTTATTTTTCGCAAGTCTTTTCTTTCAATAAAACTCGACTAATTTGGTAGAAATTATAAAGTAAATGATTTATATTTGCATTTTTGTTTCTTTTTTATTTGTAATAATTTTCAAATAGAAAGACAAAAAAAAGGTCGATTTAAGTAATTTCAGTTCACTTTTTGACCTCAAAAACTATTAATTTATATATTTGTTTTTATGAAGATTGATGATTACAGCGATAATACCACTCTAATTGAGTCTCTAAAAAATGGAGATGAAAGCGCGTACACGTATCTTATCGACACCTATCATCATAAACTTTGTGTGTATGCTAACAGTCTGGTTAAGAATGTTTACAGCGCCGAAGATATCGTGCAGAATGTTTTTATAAAAGTTTGGGAACAGCGTACGAGATTAAAAGCAGATCATTCTTTAAAAAGTTTTCTTTACAAACTGGTTTACAATGAATTTATCGATTTATACCGAAAAAACCAGTCTTTATTTTCTCTAGAAAAATCGTATTACGATGCCTTAAACGGAATTGTTCAAGAAGATGATTCTGAAGCTTTCCAGAGGGTTTTGAATGCAGTAAATAAAGAAATTCAAAACTTACCTCCAAAATGCAAAGAGGTTTTTATTCTAAGCAAAAAAGAAGGTTTAACCAATATAGAAATTGCAGAACATTTGGATGTTTCAATAAAAACGGTTGAAGCACAGATAACTAAAGCATTTTCAATTCTACGCACTTCATTGGAAGAAAAAGTAAAAAGCGTTTTGTTCCTTCTGTTTTCTGCTAAAAAAAAGTTCAGACTAAATAATTTAATCTGAATTTTCCTTTATTGTTTTAAGGTAAATATCTTTATTCTTGCGTCTTTTTCAACTCAAAGTAAATCTTGCCTCTTGCTTCTTTCCTCTTTTTTATCAACTCGCTTCTTCCAACTCGCTTCTCTCCTCAGCAAAATCTAAAATCGGCGTCTTCATATCATGATACAAAAGCACTTTCCAATTCTCCTCTTTTGCTTGTTGCTCCCATTTTTTACGAGATTCCATAGCACGTTTTCCGTCGAAATCTGTCTTGTAAGCAACAGGAAATTTTAAATATCTTTTTTGCGGTAAATCATCAGCTCCGTAAAATACAATTTCGTCATCAGCTTTAATCCAAAATGCTTGTTGAAATTGTGTATGTCCTGCTGTAACTTCAAAATAAATTTCGTCCGTTATAGTACCGCTGTCTTCATTTAATAATTCAACATTTGGTAATTCTTTCAGCTCATTTAATATTTCAGGAACGTAAGACGGATTTTGCAATTGTTCTAAAGCGAAATCTATTTCTCGTTCTTGAATATAGATTTTGGTGTTCGGGAAATTTTGAACGAATTGGCCATTTTCAAAATAACCGATTCCTTCAATATGATCTTTATGCAAATGCGAAACCAGAATTTTGGTAATCTGTTGAGGTTCGATATTATTTTTTCGAAGCATTTCATGAATAAACGGAACGCCATTATGGACAAATCCTAAACCAAAATCGATTAAAATAACATCATTATCTGTAATAACAACAAAAGGCTGAATAGCCATTTTTAAACCCAAATCGGTTGTATTCTCTTCTAAAAGTTGAAATTCTTTTTTAGAATTGACAATATAATTTCCTTCTTGTAAAGCTATAATTTCCATATTGTTCTGCTTGTAATTTTACAACGAAGCAAAGTTCCTAAGAATTTCTATATTTGTAAAACCTTATTTTTCGATATAATCAATCGATAAAACCGATTTAGAAATGGAACTTCGTCAGCTAAAATATTTTCTGAAAGCAAAAGAATTACTGAATTTTACTGAAGCTGCTTCGGCACTTTTTATCAGTCAAAGTACCTTATCGCAACAAATAAAACAGCTGGAAGACGAACTTCAAGTTCCGCTTTTTAATAGAATCGGAAAACGAATTACGCTCACCGAAGCTGGGGATTTGTTTGCCGTTTATGCACAGCAATCGGTCAACAAAGCTTCTGACGGATTGGAATTATTAAAAGATTTAAATAAACTCGAAACGGGAAAAGTAGCCATTGGCGTAACCTATGCATTACGTCATGTTGTTACAAAAGCATTGATTTTATTCAGCTCTGAATATCCGAAAATCCAGTTCGAAATTATCTTTGGAACTTCGCAAGAACTTATCCATAAACTAAATCATTTTCAGTTGGATGTGATTCTGACTTTTGAAGAAATTGCTTCTGAAGCACATTTTAAATATCTAGAATTGTTTACCTCGCCAATGGCTTTGGTTACGTCTTCTGAAGCTGCTTTAAAAAATAAAAAAACTATTTCTCTGGAAGAAATCAGCACGCTTCCTCTTGCCATGCCAGCGGGTGGTTTCAGTACGACTCAATTTATTAGTAAAGCTTTTGAAAAAAGCAATCTGCATCCAAATGTTACAATTGAAATAAATGATATTCCGACTTTACTCGAACTGATTAAAACAGGAAAATGGCACACGATTTTAACGAAAACGACTATTGAAAACGAAAATGATTTGTACGCAATCCCGATAAGCGGTAAAAACATGACGCGAACTGCAATGCTTATTTCTTTGAAGGAAGTTTACGAGAAAAAAGCGGTTACGGCTTTCTTGAAAATAATAGTGGAAAATTTGAAGTGATTTTTCAAGATTTACCAAAAGATCAACGCCACAGTTTGTCATTTCGACGAAGGAGAAATCTCCACAAGTAGCTCTACAAAGATTGGCGAATTACTTTACGGCGTTTCTTGCGAAGATCCCTCCTCCGTCGGGATGACAAGATTGGGTGCAAATCTTTACGTTAAGTTTGTCATTCCGAGGAACGAGGAATCACACTAGTACCTCTACAAAGATTGACGAATTTCTAGTGTGATTTCTCCTTTCAGTCGAAATGACAAGATTGTATTTAAAAACTTTACTTCAACTCTGCCTCAAAAGGCGAAGCAGGTAAGTTTTCTTTATTGTACAAATTCGCTTCAATTGGATTATCTGCCCAAGCATAACGCACTTTTACAGGACTTGAAATAGCGTCATTCCAGACCACAATTTTATCACCTTCAATAGTTGCTTTTGCCCAAACAAATTTTCCATCTGTTCCTGCAATGGCGAATTCTTTTAATTCATTTCCATTTTTGATTTGCAAACCTGTTCCAATATCAGAAAAACTCAAAATCAGTTTGTTCCCATCTTGTTTCATAGATTGAAAAATCGGACCAGAAGCAGTTACATTTTTATCTCCATAAACCAATTTTCTAGCTTGAAGCGACAATCTTTTTCCAACATCATATTTGTCTAAAGGATGAATATCGTTCCATTCGCCCAAATCTATTGTTATCGCCAATCCTGTATTGGGAACTTTCAGTGTGTTCAATTGCTGTTGCCTTAAAGCAGCCCAATTGCTTTCTGTCGGTTCTGTTTTTGGCTCCATAAAATTAGGAAGCTGCACCAACAAAAATGGCAGTTTTTCTTGTTTCCATAATGAGCGCCAATTCGAAATTAAAGTTTCCATTAAAGGTCCGTATTCTGATGGCTTTTTAGTATTGGCCTCGCCTTGATACCATAAAACACCTTTTATTGGATATTCTCTTAACGGTGCAATCATGGCATTGTAAAGTCCGACAGGTTTCCAGCGTACAAAAGTTTGTCCTGGTAATGGTTCCATTTTTGAACCTAATTTGTATTTCCAAGTTCCTTTTAAATCGATGGTTTTATCACCAACAATTAATTCATAAGGTTTATCGGTTATAAAACCTCCTCTACCCGAATTGTTGATGATTCGAACGGTAATTTCGTTTTTCCCTTCTTTTAAAACATCGGCATTAAAAGAATAAATTCTTGGAGGATATTGGTATGAAGTGGTTCCAACGAAACGTCCATTTACAAAAACGGAATCGGCATCTACAATTCGCCCTAAAATTAATTTTGCCTGATTTTCTTTTACTTTTTCCAGAACAAATTCTTTTTTAAACCAAACTGAACCATTTGTTTTTCCGAGTTCGCCATCAGCCCAATAACCTGGAATCTGCATTTCTTTCCAATCTGAAATATCTGTAGCATTTGCCCATTTATTTTTAACTCCGATATCGGTATTGTTTACTAATTTATACCATTCTGAACTGACTTTACGATCGTTTTCGTCTATTTGTTTTTCGAGTTTTCCGTCTTTGAATTTCAAATATTCCTGATCATATTCTGGGAACTTTTTAATGCTTTCTTCGCTGATCCAAGATTCGGCAGGAGAACCGCCCAAAGCGCTGTTGATTAAACCGATAGGAATTTTATACTTCTCGTATATTTCTGAAGCGAAAAAATAGCCAACGCCTGTAAATTGTAAAACGTTTATAGGATTTGCTTCCAACCAAGAACCAGATGAAAAATCATTTCTTTCTTTCGCGAAATAATATTCATCAGGAACTAAAAACTGACGAATATTCGGATTAGCCGATTTTGCAATTTCTTCTTTGTATTTGTCTTTCAAACGATCCATTGGAAGTTCCATATTCGATTGTCCTGAACACAGCCAGACATCTCCAAAAAGAATGTTTTTTAAAACAATTGTATTGGATGCTTTTAAAGTCATTTCATAAGGTCCTCCTGCTTTTTGGGATTGGAGTTGGATAGACCATTTTCCGTCTTGAGCGGTTATGGTGTTGTATTTTTTTCCTTTAAAATCGAGTTCGATTTTTTCATTTGGCGATGCCCATCCCCAAATATTGACTTTGGTATCGCGCTGCAAAACCATTCCGTCGCTTATAAGTCGCGGCAGTTTGATTTGAGCATTGATTGTCCAATTTAAAAGTATTGCCAGTAATAATATTTTCTGTTTCATTTTATATGTTTTTTTTGCCACAGATTAAAAAAGATTAACACAGATTATTAAAAATCCTTTAAATCTTATAATCTGTGGCTAAAATTTCTCTCGCAGATTGCGCAGATCTCGCAGATTTTTTTTCTTTATTTTTTGTCACAAATCATTAAAATCCTTCCAATCCTTTTAATCTGTGGCTAAAATTTCTCTCGCAGATTGCGCAGATCTCGCAGATTTTTTTTCTTTATTTTTTGTCACAGATCATTAAAATCCTTCCAATCCTTTTAATCTGTGGCTAAAATTTCTCTCGCAGATTGCGCAGATCTCGAAGATTTTTTTTCTTTATTTTTTGTCACAGATTATTAAAATCCTTCTAATCCTTTTAATCTGTGGCCAAAATTTCTCTCGCAGATTGCGCAGATCTCACAGATTTTTTTCTTTATTTTTTGTCACAGATTATTAAAATCCTTCTAATCCTTTTAATCTGTGGCTAAAATTTCTCTCGCAGAATGCGCAGATCTCACAGATTTTTTTTCTTTATTTTTTGTCACAGATTATTAAAATCCTTCTAATCCTTTTAATCTGTAGCTAAAATTTCTCTCGCAGATTGCGCAGATCTCGAAGATTTTTTTTCTTTATTTTTTGTCACAAATCATTAAAATCCTTCTAATCCTTTTAATCTGTGGCTAAAATTTCTCTCGCAGATTGCGCAGATCTCGAAGATTTTTTTTCTTTATTTTTTGTCACAGATTATTAAAATCCTTCCAATCCTTTTAATCTGTGGCTAAAATTTCTCTCGCAGATTGCGCAGATCTCGAAGATTTTTTTTCTTTATTTTTTGTCACAGATTATTAAAATCCTTCCAATCCTTTTAATCTGTGGCTAAAATTTCTCTCGCAGATTGCGCAGATCTCGAAGATTTTTTTTCTTTATTTTTTGTCACAGATTATTAAAATCCTTCTAATCCTTTTAATCTGTGGCCAAAATTTCTCTCGCAGATTGCGCAGATCTCGAAGATTTTTTTTCTTTATTTTTTGTCACAGATTATTAAAATCCTTCCAATCCTTTTAATCTGTGGCTAAAATTTCTCTCGCAGATTGCCCAGATCTCGCAGATTTTTTTTCTTTATTTTTTGTCAGAGATTATTAAAATTCTTTAAATCTTATAATCTATGTCTAAAATTTCTCTTGCAGATTGCGCAGATCTCGCAGATTTTTTTTCTTTATTTTTTGTCACAGATTATTAAAATCCTTCTAATCCTTTTAATCTGTGGCTAAAGTTTTTTCGCCACAAATTCCACAAATTGACACTAAATTCGTGGCAGAAAAAAAATCCTATTCATAAGTATATAATTTTATTTTTTGGATTTCGTAATCGCCCACCGAGATTCTTAAATGCCTTCCTTGATGGGTTTGGTCTCCGTTGAAATGTCTTATGGTTCTCCAAACTTCATTTTCGAATTTGCCGAAATCTGTTTTTAGAATTCCCGCGTTTACATTTTCTTTTAAAGGTTTAAAAGTAACGACAATTCCTGATCCAGAAATGTAGAATTCATCTTTGGCAATTTCGATAATAATCGCGCTTGATATGGGCCAAGTTTCGGCTTTTGCTCCATCAGACCAATTTAGGGTATAATCGTGTTTAAATGTGAATTCGTAATCGCCCATTTTTATGATTTGCGTATTGTTTTCTTTGTCTAATAAAACACCGTCGATTTTTCCTTGTCCTTTGTATTTTTCAATTGTTGGAGTTAGCTGTTGTACCAAATCATAGATTTTACCTAGAGGCTCTTTTTTGGCATCGGCAACAGATTCGATTGAAAACGGAGAAAATCCCATTGCTTCGTAATGTCCGATTGCGTAAAGTCCTTTGAATGGCGCGGTTTCATCAAAACGGTGTTCTGGAATAAAAAGCGGATCGCCTTGACGTGTAAATAAATCGTTCCATTGTTTAAATGACGGATTATAGAAATCTGGAGCTAAAAAATCAATGGAATTTCCTGCTGCTTTCCAAACGTCCATAATATGAGGCAATGGTCCTGCGCTTGGATATTGTCCCGGCTTTTTTTCTGGTGCGTTTAAAGCGGCATTGACAAACATCGGAATTGGATAAGCTTCTTTTCCAGCTTTGGCAACGATATTGGTAAATTTAGAAAAATACCAAGCCATGAAAATTTCGTCGGTATGCAATCCTTTTCCAAAAATTTCTTCCCAGTTTCCTTTGGTTTTAAATCCGTTTTTCTTCCAGATTTCTAAAAATTCGGGAACTAGTTTTTGTTTGTTTTTTTCTAAATATTGAATCAATTCATCTGGAACTGGTTTCTGAAATGCAGCATTCGCTAAAGCGTGATAATCACGAGCTGTTGGCAGCATTCCGATTTCGTTTTCAACCTGAATCATGATTACGGTTTGGTCTTTTTGGTCGAAATCTTTAATATGTGCCATCAGTTTTTTAAAAGCATTCAAGTCAGCCTGAAGATTATTTTCGCTGAAAGGCGTCAAAATTTCGTGGCTTTTGTTTTTATCATCTTTTACTCTTGGATATTTTTTCTGGTTGAGTTTTACCCATTCTGGAGCGTGGCTCGACATGCTATTTTTCCAAGATCCGAACCAAAGAAAAACAAGTTTTAAGTTTTCTTTTCGCGCACGAAGAATCAAATCGTCTACCAATTGGAAATCAAATTTGCCTTCTTGCGGTTCTATCAATTCCCAATAAATTGGCGTTAGAACTGTATTGAGGTTCATATCGGTCAGTTTCGACCAAATGGGTTCCATGCTTTCCATACTCGTTGCAGATGAATTTCCTAATTCTCCGCCACGTATTAAGAATGGTTTTTGGTTGACAACTAATTGTGTTTTGTTTCCCGCTTTTTGAAGATGAGGTATGTTTTGACTAAAACCAAATTGCATCGCCAAAAATGCCGTGACAAACAATTTACTTTTGGTAAAAACTTTTATTCGGTTTATTCTAAGATTGAAAGCCATTTTGATTTGTTTTTTGCTCTGAGAAATCTTGAGCGATAAAAGTTAAGAAAATAAACAATCCATAGTGCATTCCTTTTTACAGACTTGCACTATGGATAGTATTACTAATTAAATATTTAAGGTTTTTGTAATTCTCCTGAGAAACCTAAACTCACATCTTTTCCTGCAAGACCGTCTGCCGTGCCTTTGTAAGCATGTTTACGAACGTAGTTTGCATCCCAAAGGTTTGGAGACTCGTTTGGAAGCCAATATTCATGTTCTTTAGCATTATCAGATACTCCCCAAATAGTGATTCCATACTGTTGTGGTACAGGAATGTATTTTTTGTACATATCAATTACGTATTGGTACATTTCTGCCTGAGAAGCTTGCTGCGCAACTGTTGGTGTTGCTGTTCCTAATCTAATATCTAATTCAGAAATTTTAATGAGTTTTCCTGTAGCAGCCAGTTTTTGGAACATCTGAACAATTTTGTCTTTATCTGTTGTTAAACCAATGTGCATCTGCGTTCCAATTCCGTCAATTGTTGCGCCTTTACCTTCAATATATTTTACATATTCAATTAATCCGTCACATTTATCTAATCTAGATTCTAAGTTGTAATCGTTGATGAAAAGTTTATCTGTTGCATTTCCGTATTGACGTGCTAATTTGAAAGCTGTTACCGCGTAATCTTTTCCTAGATATTTCACCCATGAGAAATAGTCTGTAGCTGTATCGCCTTCAGTTCCATTTCTTAGCGTTCCATCTTCTTTCATTGGTTCGTTTACCACATCCCAAGAGAAAACGCTTGTTTTGTAATGCGTCATCATTTTAGAAATCCAATCGGTCATGGCATCGGTAATGATTTTAGTTTTCTCAGCATCTGTTTTTTCAATTGTAACAGGAGCTGTTGCGCCGCCGCCAGATGTTGCACCATCAGTAACCATAACATTATCGATATAATACGTTCCTGCCGCTCCTCCTAAATCAAAACCAAATCCTGTCTCACCGCCTTTTGCTGTAATTTTCCATTCTATTTGTTTCCAAGTTGTAGAAGTAGCTTGATCGCCTTGGTAATTTGCTAAACTTGATGGTGTTGTAGAACATCTTACAGAACCAGCCGCCTCAGAACGAATCATATAAGAAATAGTATAACTTTTTCCGGCTACTAATGGCGAAGTAAAGGTCGTTTGAATCTGCGTTTTCCATTGGTTTGCCGCATCAGATGTAGCATTTACTACTTTCATCGCACCGCTTCCTTCGTAAGCGTTAGAAGATCCTGCTGCGCTTAATGCATCTGCAGCTCCATTGGCTTTGCTCCATCCTGTTATTCCAGAATTAAATGTTCCATTAGAAACTAGATTAACTGGTCCTGTTGCGGCATCAAGATCGACAACTGCTAGGGTATTCGCATCAATTAAATACGTTACATTTGGAAGATATCCTAAATCTAAATTAAACTGAAAAGTTGTACTTCCTGCTTTGAAATCGCCTGGCGCTAATTTAATTTTAACTTGTTGCCAAGATGAGGTTGTTGCAAAAGCTTCTGTCCAACTTCCTCCTGTATTAAACCAATCTTTGTATGGATATTGGTTCGTTAATGAAGCGTTGAATGAAATACGCCCTTTACCAGCAACATCCGATTTAATATAGAATGATATTTCATAATTATGTCCAGCAACAATTGGAACGTTTGGCGAAGTCAGCTGTAAACTATAAGCCGCAGAAGAACTCGCACTTGAAGCTAACTGAATGGCAGCAGAAGTACTTGTTAATCCAGAATTAGCAACTGTTGTAATACCTTTCCCTGGGTTATTTCTAGCCCATCCGGTAAAGGTTCCGTTTTTAATAGGTGTTAGGTCCAAAACGTTTGTTCCGCTTGAACCTGGAATTACTGTTGGGGCAATAATACCGTTTAGATAACTAGCATTTTGGTTGGAATGCCAAATTAAAGTATGACCGAAAACTTTTAATCCTGCGCTTTTTGTTGCGGTGATAAAAGCATCTACATTGGTAAAATTAATTTCTCCTTTTGAGTTTACCATTGCACCGTGCTTCATTTCGTAGCCTGGGGTTACTTCATCAAAATTTTCGTTTACGATTTTTCTGTAAGCTGCATCGCTCATGTACAAACTAATTCCGATTCCGTTTCCTAAAGGAAAGTCTGAATAGTTTTTTAAAGGTTCGTAACGGCCTATTTTTTCCACTAAAGCCAACGGAAGCTCAGCTCCTGTTACTGCTCCATGCTCTGGGTCTTTTCCCCACTCCATCAAATTATCATCGCATGATGACAAAATCATTAGTGATGAAGCAATTATTGGTATGATATATTTATATTTCATTTTGTGGTTGTTGAGTTAGTTAAAATCATTGTAAACTGGCGTATCCAACGGTACAATTCTCCAGTTGTCTGTGTACACTTTTACAGATGTTGCTTTTGAAGGGAATTCTACTTCGCTTGCAGTTCCTAGCACATCTTTCATTTTTACATCGGCATTTTCGAACCAAATACCAAAGTTTTGGTAAGTTGCCGTTTCGCGATACGTTAAAACAGTTTCAAATGTTGCAGCTTCTTTAGACCATTGATAAAATTTGTTTAACGGAATTGTAATAGTAGTCCATCCTGCAGTTTGAAAAGGGACAGATTTTCCGTCTACTAGCCAAGGAATATAGTTATACACACCTCCAGACCATGTTCCTGCATTGAAATTATTGATTGTACATATTTTTAAATAACCTGAATCTTTCCATGCATCTGGCACATAAATATCAAATTGGAACGCTACTTTATCAAGCGAAGTAGTTGCCGGAATATAAGGCGTTAATTGTGCTCTCCAGTTATCTACACCTGTTCCTCCTGTCCAAACTTCTGTAGCTCTTCCTGTAGCTGGTGCAATTGATGTGATGCGAGATGGACGATGCGGTACGTATTTACCATGTGAAAGATTTCCTGCTCCTATAGATGCAGATTCTAAATCAGTTCCTAAAATCATTCCAGTAGCAGGAGGTGTTCCCCAAAAACTGTGTTGTCCTAATCCATCAAAATCCAAAATAATTCCTTTTTTGAAATTGAAATATCTCGGAGAATAAACTCCTCCGTTTGATGTTTCTGCGTAAATTGAACCTCCTAAATCTGATACTCCGTTTGGTACAACAACTGTAAACATTTCTCCATCCTCTACTGAAGTAATCCCTGTTGTTACTTCAACATTTCCAGGAAAAATTACTTTGCTTACTTCTGTCAAACCGCTTCCTACAATTGTAATACTTTCCCCTGGATTTGGTAATGTATTTGAAATTGCTGTGATTGATGGTTTTCCTGCACGAATTTGAAACGGAAATGTCACCTCATGGGTATCATTTGCAAAACGAATTGTATTTCTTACCGACGGATCTGCATCTGCAATTGGCGTATCTGCTGAAACGCTTACCAGCATCGAATTGTTAGAAACAAAAACAACATTGAAGTACGTTGAATACCCGTTAATATAAACTTTCTTTAGTCCAGAAAAACCAGAACCTTCAATACGTAACAATTGTCCTAAACGGGCAAAACTAACTTCTCTATCTGGTACAGATGAATTTACGTCTTCTAAAAATACTTTTGTAATAGTAATTGCGCCTCCGTCTGAATCGTTGTTGTCGCAAGAAGTAAACAGCATACCGAAAACCATCATGCTTAACAATGCGATGGGCGCCCAATACTTTTTATTTAAAATATATTTCATATTTATGTCTTTTAGTTTTTTATTTCTGAAACTAGAATAAGTCTTTTATTTTCTCTTCTGTAAACTGATACGGAACAGGATTTTCTCTCAATAATGGATTCTGAACTAATTCAGATTCTGGATAAGGAAGCGTAAAAATTGTCGCATCAATTACACCAATTGCTCTTGGACTTGTACTTTTTGAAGCGTCTACCGTAACTGTATTTGTTGCTGTATCATACAAAATTGGAGTAATTACGCCTCTGTTTTGTGCTGTTATATAATTAATAACTTCTTGTTGTTTGTAATATGCTCGACGAACTAAATCGTACCAATATTGTCCTTCCATACACAATTCTACTCTTCTCTCGTGTGCAAGATCAGCATAAGTCAAAGTTGTTTTTGGATCTAAACCTGCACGGGTGCGAAGTCTGTTTACCACCGAAATTGCAGTTGCATCTGCTGTTGAGGCATTGTTTCCTAAAGTAGCTTCTGCGTAATTTAAATACACTTCTCCTAGACGCAACATATAAGTGTTCAAAGCAGAATTCATACGGGTAATTTTAGAATTGTCTTTCGTAGAACCCACAACCCCTTTTTTAACAGTAAGGAAATCTGCGCTATGATCTACTGTATAGCCTCCGTTTGCTTTATTAATTTCTGCATAATGGTCATTGTCTCCCATAAAAGTTGCTCTACGTCTAAGATCTTTTGACTCATATTCTTGCAAAACATTGTAAGAAGCTCTTGTCCAATATCCCCAAGCGGCATCGTCTCCTGTAATATCAGAACCTAATGCAAAATAAGCCTGTTGGGTATTGTTTACTCCATAATCTCCGTTTGGAACCCATTGCAGTGCAAACATCGATTCGGTATTGTTGTTATTGTCAATCATGAATAAATCTTCATAATTGGTCATTAGAGCGTATGGCCCAGAACTCATTACTTTTTCTGCCGCTTTTTTGGCTAAATCAAGATATTCTTGATTGCGAGTTCCGCTGTTTGGGTTGTCGCTTACTCCAGAAAATGATAAATACACGCGAGATAGCATTCCGAATGCGCTATATCTTGTTAAACGTCCAGCTTGGCCCGCAGTTTCTGGAAGATATTTTGCTGCAAATTCTAAATCACGAATAGAAAATTCGTAAACATCTTTCATCGGATTTTTATTTACGATTGGATTCTTCACCAGCTCACTTGGATCTGTAGAAATAATTACATCTCCCCATAATGAAGCTAAGTACCAATAAGCCGTTCCTCTCATAAAACGAGCTTCAGCAATATATTTGTTCTTAACAGCATCGCTTAACGGACTTCCAGAAATTCCGATAATCACGTTATTCGATTGTTGAACAACATTATACAATGATGCCCAAGCCGAAACCAAAGGCCCTGTTAATCCAGTTTCTGTTAAATCTGTAAAAGGATAAACGTAGTCTGAGAAAGGTGCATACATGTTTGCTCCACGTCCGTCTCCTAATCCGTAATAAAATTTATCATTAAAATCGAACCATACTTTGTTGTACAATGGTCCTGTTGCTGCCTGAAAATCAGACTCTGATTTATAAAAATTCTCTTTTGTAATTACATCGTTTGGTTCAACGTCTAACAGGTCGCTGCAACTCGTCCAAACAAATGGCAATGCAATAATTAAAGCCGTGTAAAATATTTTCTTTGTTTTCATTGTGCGCTTTTTAGAAATTAACTGTTAATCCAAGTGTCGTGATTGTTGGCGTAGGATAACGTCCGTTATCGATACCATTTAAAAGTTGGTTTTGATTTATTGCTCCAACTTCTGGGTCATATCCTTTATACTTTGTGAAGGTTAAAATATTCTGCATATTTGAAGTCACCTTTACATTTGAAATTCCATATTTAGAGTACAAGTCTTTAGGGAGATTATACGATAATGAAATATTTTTAAGTCTTACATAAGAAGCATCTTCTACAAATCTGTTGCTCAAACGGTAATTTGATGCAGATGAAGCTGAAGAAGCACCAATTCTTGGCATATAAGGATCTCCGCCTACAATCTGAACATTACGATAATCGTTTGGCCCATTAGGATCGATTAATTCTAATTGCGCGTAGCCTAAGGCCGTTTTCAATAAGTTGGTATTCTCACGAGGATTTTCTAACCATCTTCTTTGGTAGTTTAAAGCTTCATTTCCGTAAGAACCTGTAAATAAAATGCTCACATCAAAACCTAAGAAAGAGAAACTATTGTTAAGTCCGAATGTAAAATCTGGATTTGGATTACCGATATAGCCAGCATCTTTTTCGTTGATTACGCCATCTTTGTTTACATCTTCAAACATATAATCTCCAATCCAAACTCCATTTTCACCAATTGCCATTCCTTCTGGCAAAGCTGTTGGTTTTACGGTTCCAGTGGCATCTTTATAGTAGAAATCTGTTGCTTTTTCAAAACGCCCAATTACTTTATAACCATAAAATTGTCCTATTGGCTGCCCAACCGCTGTACGAGTAACCACCGTTACGTCTGAACCTTGCTGTAAAGTCTGATCGTAAACACCAGATTCTGAATTCAATTTCAACACTTTAGATCTGTTCATTGAGATATTGAAATTTGATTTCCAAATAAAATCTTTTCTCTGCATGTTGATCGTGTTTATGGTAAACTCGAAACCTTTGTTTTCTAGAGATCCAACATTAGCAAAAGGCGGTGATGTAGCTCCCTGACCAGTTGTCCCAACATAAGCAGGAAGTGACAATCTCAATAATAAATCGTCTGTTTTCTTGTAGTATGCATCGGCTGTAATTTCAATTCTGTTATCCAAAAATCCGATATCTACACCAATATTGGTTTGATTCGATTTTTCCCATTTCAAATCTGGATTTGCCGTATTAGTCGCAATTTGCCCGCTTCCCCAATTGGTGGCTGAAGTACCATAAACAGAAGTATACGCATTGTTTGGTACGCTTGAATTACCCGTAACTCCCCATCCTGCACGCAACTTCAAGTTACTAACCGCTTTGCTATCTTTTAAAAATGATTCATTTGAAACTTTCCAAGCTAAAGAAGCAGATGGAAACCAATCCCATTTGTTACCTTCAGCAAATTGCGAAGATCCATCTCTTCTAATTGTTCCAGTTAAAATATATTTGTCGTCGAATGTATAATTTGCTCTTGCAAAATAAGAACTAAGCGACTTAGTAGAACTTGCATTTGAGTTTCTAGCTGTTGTTGGGTCACCAGCATTTAAATCTGTTGCTCCGTTTGTTAAATAGCCCGAACGGTATCCGTAAAGATTCTCCCAATTTTGTTCTTGCATTTCTTGCCCTAAAATAGCGTTTATGTTATGTTTTCCAAATGCTTTATTATAAGTCAATAAATTATTCCAAATCCAGTTTTCGCTAGTCGATTTTGTTCTTGATCCTTCTCTAATCTCGTTTGATAACGCGCCAAAAGTGTAAGATGGATTAAAAGTATATCGGTTTCCAAAACCATAATCAATAGAATAAGTTGTTTTAAACTTTAAATCTTTTGTAAAGCCAATTTCTGCGTAAACATTTCCTCTAATTCCATAGTCTTTTCCGTGATTGTCTTTCAGCATTGCAATTCCTAACGGATTGGTTTGAACGAATTCTGTTGTATCTGGACCATCAAAAGTTCCATCAGCATTTCTTGCCGCTACGTTTGGAGTTTGTTTTAAAGCGGTTAAGATTACGGAGTCATCATTAACTGTAGTAACCTGATTGCTTTTATACGCATTCATATTCACGCCAACTTTCATCCATTTCTTTACTTGAGAATCGATTACGGCACGAATCGTCATACGATCAAAAGAAGATCCGATGATAGTTCCTTCTTGATCAAAATAAGACATTCCTAATGCATATGTTGTATTATCAGATCCACCTGAAGCAGATAAGTTATAACTCTGAATTAAACCCGTTTGAAATAATTCATCTTGCCAATTCGTTCCTTCTCCTAATAAATCTGGGCGAATAAAATAAGGGTCTCTCTGTACAATACCTAAATCTGCTCTTGTGTTCTTTAGTGTTCCATATTCTCTTAAATTCAAGACTTGCAATTCTTTAGGCATTTGCTGCCATCCTACATAACTGTCAAAATTTAAAGTCAAATCTCCTTTTCTACCTGTTTTTGTGGTAATCATAATGACACCATTGGCAGCTCTAGATCCATAAATTGCAGTTGCAGAAGCATCTTTTAAGATATCATACGAAGCAATATCATTAGGGTTAATTCCAGAAAGTGGATTTGAATTTAAAGAACCTGAATTTCCATCTATAATAACACCATCAATTACATATATTGGTTCGTTTGAACCTGTAATCGAACTTACACCACGAATACGTACAGAAGAGCTTCCACCAGGTGTACCACTGTTTTGCTGTACCTGTACCCCAGCCGCACGACCTTGTAAAACCTGATCAATAGTTGTAGAAACAGATTGCGCCACCGCTGCACTAGATATAGAAGAAATAGCTCCTGTCAAATCTGCTCTTTTTGCGGTTCCGTACCCGATTACAACAACTTCTTTTAGATCATTTAAATCTTCTTCTAGTACAGCATCAATTTTAGTTTTATTGTTCACTGCAACTTGATGAGGTTTATATCCGATAAAGCTAAAGACCAAAATACTATTATTGGGAATAGCTTGAAGGGAATACGTTCCGTCAAAATTAGACACCGTACTGGTTTTGGTTCCTTTTACAATAATATTGACACCTGGTATTGGTCCGACACCATCAGTTACAGTACCTGTAACAGTAATTTGTGCATTTACCGCAGCAGAAAATACCAGCATCAGGAATACAAACCCCAAATTCTTAAAGTATTTAGATCTGCTTTTAGTAATTAAAAAGTTAGTCATAAATAATTGGTTTAATGAGTTAATAGTTGGTTTAGTTAGTTTGTTTTTTTAAGTGACTTTACTATTGACTTTTATTTTAACATTTGACGCCAATAACAACTTATAGTCAAAACAAATATATGCAAAAAACAACAACACACAATCGGTTGCGTGAATATTTTTTCTTGATTTCAAAAAAATACCCATAAAAAAAAGAACAAATTGCATTAATACTCGTAAAATATTAAATAATATTCAAAAACAAACTTCAATACAACGAAAACGTTAGAGATAATAAATCATTTAATTCGAAATCTTAAAAAAAACATAAAATGTTAAATTACGAGGTTTTTTCAAGAAACACTAAAACGTTGTAGTAACTGTCTAAAAATTCTTCTTAAATTAAAGTTTTAGCTAGCCCTTATAAAACGCGCCTTACGGCACGTTAGAAACTGTAAACCAGCACAATAAAACCAAAAGACAATATTTCTTACAAAACATAAAAAAGAAACAATCGGTTGCTTTTATTCCATAAAAAAAACTCCCTTCCAGATAGCTGGAAGAGAGTTTTAAAACTATAAAAAGGGAAATAGAAAATACTATAAGTTCATCTTTTTGGCATCCTCTACAAATTGTTTCAGACCAATATCGGTTAACGGGTGTTTCAACAATCCTTTAATCGCAGAAAGTGGTCCTGTCATCACATCTGATCCAATTTTAGCACAATTGATAATATGCATGGTATGTCGCACAGAAGCCGATAAGATTTGGGTTTGATAATTGTAGTTGTCATAGATTTCTCTAATCTCAGAAATCAAATGCATTCCGTCTGTAGAAACATCATCCAAGCGTCCTAAAAATGGAGAAACATACGTTGCTCCAGCTTTAGCGGCAAGCAAAGCTTGACCAGCCGAAAATACTAATGTTACATTGGTACGAATTCCTTTTGAAGAAAAGTATTTACAAGCTTTTACACCATCGCCAATCATGGGTAATTTCACCACAATCTGGGGATGTAAAGCAGCCAGTTCTTCTCCTTCTCTTACCATTCCTTCAAAATCTGTAGAAATAACCTCAGCAGAAACATCGCCATCAACAATATTGCAAATGGCTAAATAATGTTTTAAAATATTTTCTTTTCCGGTAATGCCTTCTTTTGCCATCAAAGACGGATTGGTAGTTACACCGTCTAAAACGCCTAAAGCCTGCGCTTCTTCAATATCCTGAAGATTGGCAGTGTCAATAAAAAATTTCATGTTTTTTGTGGTTTTTTGGTTAAATATAGTGTGTTTATTCGAAGACCATAATCGTAATGTTTGTCATTTCGACTGAAAGGAGAAATAACAAAACTGTGGGTATTCTCTTGGTTAAGTAGTAGAAACGCACTGAAGTGCGTCTTAATTTTAGCGAGAAAAAATGTGCATTTCGATCGATTCTGCTCTTCAAAAAACCTTCAATAAAAATTTAACTCACACTTAATTCTTATCAAACTGACTTCAATTATGGTCTTCCAAATAAAAAGAAAATAGTAACTAAACCTTCAATCTATTCTCTCCTATTCGAAAGTCAAAAAATAGGTCATTATCTTAATACACATTTCTCAAATTTAAATCTAAAAAACATTTTAAACAATTATAACGTCTTACAGCTATCATATTTAAAAACGTAAATCTTTTTAAAAATTTTGTCTCACTAAATATTTTGTAGAAACCTAACAGGTTTTTAAAACCTGTTAGGTTTAGTATGTTTTAAAATCTTACCAATTAAATATATTGGTTGATGATGTTTTCAAACAATTCTTGTTTACCGCTTTGAAGATTTAATTCTCCATTTTCGTGAGCGATAGTGTAAAGATCTTTAAGACCTAATTTTCCATCGGCAAAATCTTTACCTTTTCCAGAATCGAATGAGCTGTATCTTTCTTTTCTTAATTTCTCGTATGGAGAAGAAGAAATGATTTTATCAGCAGTTAGTAAAGCTCTTGCGAAAGTATCAGCTCCACCAATGTGTGCTAAGAAAACATCTTCTAAATCTGTAGAGTTTCTTCTGATTTTAGCATCAAAGTTAACTCCACCACCTTGCAATCCGCCAGCTTTTAAGAAAACCAACATTGCTTCAGTCGTTTCCTGAATGTTATTAGGGAATTGGTCAGTATCCCATCCGTTTTGGTAATCTCCTCTGTTCGCGTCGATACTTCCTAACATTCCCGCTTTTGCAGCCACTTCTAATTCGTGTTGGAAAGTGTGTTGTGCTAAAGTAGCGTGGTTTACCTCGATGTTGATTTTGAAATCTTTGTCTAAACCGTATTGTTTTAAGAATCCAATTGCAGTTGCAGAGTCAAAATCGTATTGATGTTTAGATGGCTCCATTGGTTTCGGCTCGATGAAGAAAGTTCCTTTGAAACCTTGTGCTCTTGCGTAGTCTCTAGACATTGCTAAGAATTGCGCCATGTGGTCTAATTCTCTTCCCATATCTGTGTTTAGCAAAGACATATAACCTTCTCTACCTCCCCAGAATACGTAATTTTCTCCTCCTAAAGCGATTGTCGCATCCAAAGCCAATTTTACTTGTCCTCCAGCTCTTGCTACAACATTAAAATCAGGATTTGTAGCTGCACCATTCATGAATCTTGGGTTTGAGAAACAGTTTGAAGTTCCCCAAAGCAATTTAATTCCAGATTCTGCTTTTTTCTGTTTTAAATACTCTGTAATGAATGCCAAACGTTTTTCTGATTCTGCGAAAGTTGGTCCTTCGTTAATCAAATCGTAATCGTGGAAACAGAAATAATCAAATCCCATTTTGCTAATGAATTCAAAAGCAGCATCTGCCTTATCCTTAGCCGCTTGATACGGATCTGACGATGCATCCCAAGCAAAATTTTGAGTTCCAGGTCCGAATGGATCGCTACCTTGTCCGCAGAAAGTATGCCAGTAAGCGATTGCAAATTTAAAGTGCTCACGCATTGTTTTTCCAGCTACAACTTGGTCTGGATTGTAATATTTAAACGCCAATGGATTGTCTGATTCTTTTCCTTCAAACTTAATTTGGCCAATACCTTTGTAGTATTCTTTATCTCCCAAAACTATCATTTGTTCTTTTATTTATTTTGTTAATATTAATTCTAATTCTTGTTTCCATTTGTTATATGCCGTTTCATATTCCTCTTTGTTTTTTAGAGGTAAAAAGGTCATTACGTGATCGTTTGTCGTAATTGCTGAACCAAATTTTTCAAAATCACCATCGGTTAAACCTACTGCTCTCGCCGCTCCTACTGCTCCGGTTGTATTGTAGATTTCGATTTCATGACCAATTAATGTCGCCACAGTATTTGAGAAAATCTCAGAACGGAAAAGATTATCATTTCCAGCTCTAATGACATTAATCGTTGCATTATCATCTTTCAAGCATTCCATTCCGTACACAAAAGAAAACGCAATGGCTTCTAAAGAGGCTCTGAATAAATGTGCATTGGTATGAATATTAAAATTCAGGTTTAAAATATGAGATCCGATGTTTTTATTATTGAACATTCTTTCAGCCCCATTTCCAAACGGAATTACCACCAATCCTTGCGAACCTACATTGATCTGAGATGCTTTTTCATTCATTTCCTCATACGACTCATTTCCGATATTATTTCGCATCCATCGGTATTGAATTCCCGCTCCGTTAATATTCAGTAATTTTCCAACTCTCGGATTTGATTCTGTGTAATTGACATGAACAAAGTTGTTTACACGAGTGCTTTTTCCTGAATTGGTTTCAGTAACCGCATAAAAAACACCTGATGTTCCGCCTGTAGCCGCTACTTCTCCCGAACGAAGCACATTCAATGACAAAGCATTATTTGGCTGATCTCCCGCTCTGTACACAATAGGGATTCCCACAGGAAGACCAGATTCTTGTGAAGCTTTCTCTGTAACAACACCTTGATTTGTAAAATTCTCTACAATTTTTGGCGTCAGCGACTGATCGATTCCGAAGTAATCCAAAAGCCAATCTGCTACTTTATTTTCTTTATAATCCCAAAGCATTCCTTCAGACAAACCGTTTTTAGTTGTCGTTACTTCGCCTGTCAATTTCAAAGCGATGTAATCTCCCGGAAGCATGTATTTATCAATTTTGCTGTAAACTGCTGGTTCGTTTTCTTTAACCCATTTCAGTTTCGAAGCCGTAAAATTTCCTGGCGAATTCAATAAATGAGACATGCATTTTTCTTCTCCGATTTCGGCAAAAGCTTTATTTCCAATTTCAACCGCGCGGCTGTCGCACCAGATAATTGAATTGCGTAACGGAGCGCCTTGTTGATCGACAATTACCAATCCGTGCATTTGGTACGAAATACCAATTCCCTGAATTTTAGAAGCATCAATATTCGCTTCTTTAATGGCTCTTTTTGTTGCTGTACAAATGTATTGCCACCACATTTCTGGATCCTGTTCTGCCCAATCTGGATGAATCGAAAGGATTTCCATTTCGTTTTGAGGCTCATTCAGCACAATGATTTTTTTGCCTGTTTCTGCTTCCACCAAGGCTGCCTTGACAGAAGAACTTCCAATATCATAACCGATATAATACATAACTTACAATGATTCTCTTATTATTAATTTAGTCGGCACATAACATTTCGTTTCTTCGTCATGCGTAATAAATGCCGCTGCTTTGGTTCCCATTTCGTTAAAATCAGTTGAAACAACTGAAATCCCTTTATATATAAATTTCTTCATTGGCGTTTCATTATACGAAAGCAAACCAACATCTTTTCCCGGTTCAAAATCCTTTTCTTTGCACTGCTCTAAAAAGTATCCCAAAATCCTGTCGCTTACACTGATATAAGCAATTCCTTTCTCGATATTGAACTTTTTCGGATCTGTGATGAGGTCGTATTGAAAATCAAAATCAGCACAAAATTTCTTAAAAAATTCTACCGTTTCCCAAGGATGATTCGTGAAATCCGGATATACAAAATCTATTTTTTTATACTTTTTAAATAAATCAACCGCTTCTTTTAAAGCATCATAAAACGCTTTTCCGAAATCCTGAAAAACATAATTATTCGCTTTATCAGCTCTGATATTCCAATCAATCAAAAGCAGTTTGTCTTTTGAAATTGCCGATAACGCTGGTGAAATTTCTTTGTGGTCAAAATTCATCACCACATATTTATAATATTTCCCGATTCCGTTATTAATGATTGTTTTAAAAACATCAATATTATAATGGTGAAACTGCACATCGATAATCACATTATCAGGCAGATTATTCACAACCGAATGGTACAAAACCTCTTTATAAGCTTTAAACGTATCTAAAACCAAAAGCACTTTTCTCGTTTCGCCCGCCACATAATAGCCTTTGTTTGGCACAGAATCAATCACTTTTTGATCCTTCAAAATCGAATACGCCTTAAAAACCGTGTCTCTCGAAAGCTGATACGTTTTGCAAATCACATTCACAGACGGAAGCAAATCTCCCTTTTGCAAAATATTCTCTGCAATCGCATTTGTAATTCCGTCAACCAATTGCTGATACTTCGGAATATCGCTTTCGTGATTAATTATAAACTCAAATTTTTCTTCTTCTTTTGGCATACCGTTCTGTTCCGTTCTGTTATGCTAAAGTAGACAAAAATCTTTTATAAAAAATTATTTTTTAGGTTAAAATTGTTATTTTTTTAAATGTTTTAATCTTAATAATTTGGGCGTGTTCGCCGTGGCGAATCGGGCTATCCGTTCCAAGTCCTCGCCTGTTCGTTCCTCGCGTCTGTGGGCTTTCCACTGCTATCCCTCACGCGAACGGTTTCATAAGAAATGACAGAACATTATTTCGCTTCATTTCAATTGCTCCAGAGGAGCTAAATATTTATAGAATATTCAAACCACATTGCCCAAAAGCTCCAGCGGAGCGACACATTAAGAAACATATTTCACCCCGCTGGGGCTCTCTTATTGGATTGCACAAACAATTTCTATAAATATTTCGTCCCGTTGGGACTTTACATCAATTTCCGCAAAAAGCTCCAGAGGAGCATAATATTTATAGAAACATTTTAACCTCATAGCCCAAAAGCTCCAGCGGAGCGACGCATTACGAAACATATTTCACCCCGCTGGGACTCTTTTTAAAAATGTTTCTTAGAAGCATACATCCCCAAATAAGTCCCCACAAAACCACCAGCTTCTTTCGTACTCAAAATAGAACCATCAACATCTTTAATCAATAAATTCCATTCTGCTTTTTCAGCGGTTTTAAAATAAAAACTATATAATCTTCCGTTTCCTTCAATCTTTACCAATAACGGTTCATCAGTATCTAAAAGTTCTTTTTTAGAAATAATTTCAGATTTCCCTTCATTAATTTTAGAAGCTGTTCTTTCCACAAAAACTTCCAATTTATGATCCGCATTCAGACGTTTTCCAACCAAAAAATAATGTTTTTCATTTTGAAAAGCAGTTAGTCCAGCAACTTCTAAATTATTTTTCGGATTAAATTCTAACTTTACCGAAGCTTCAAATTTTAAATGCTGCTGTCTTCTTCCAATAAAAGAAAAATTGCTTTCGGTATGAATCGATTCTGATCTTGGTTTAATGAGTAATTTTCCGTTAATCAATTCGTACCATTTCTCTTTTGGTGTTCTTATAAAACTCCATTTAAAATCCAATTCATTCGAACTAAAATCATCTTTTGAAATAAAATTTCCATTTAGAGGTTCTGTTTTTTCTTTTGAAAGAGGCAAATTCGGGCGTTTATGAATCATTGGAATCGGTTCGTTTCCGCCAACAATTTCTGGCCAATCGTTTTTCCATTCTACTGGCATCATAAACGTTTCTCTTCCTAAATTGTACAAATCTGGTCCGTAAGGTCTGCATCCTAAAAATACCGACCACCAATCCCCATTTTGCAATTCTACAAAATCAGCATGACCCGTTGTAGAAACCTGATTTTTGCGATTCGGATCTAAATGTTTCTGCCTCAAAATCGGATTATCAGCATAACTTTCATAAGGACCGTAGATATTTTTACTTCTAAAAACAACTTCAGAATGATTAAATCCTGTTCCGCCTTGAGCACAGATTAAATAATAAAATCCGTTTCTTTTAACAACATGTGGGCCTTCAATCCAAACGGGTTTTATAGACATATCGGTTCCGCCGTTAATAACCAATTTGGGAGCTGTTGTGGTTTTTTGTTTTTCCAAATCGTATTCCAGCATATAAATGGCGCGATGACCATCATGAACCGAAATATTATTGGGCGGAGGGCCGTTATGCGTAATATAGACTTTTCCATCTTCGTCAAAAAAGATATCAGGATCGATACCGTTAACCTGAGGAAGCACAATCGGATTTGACCAAGGTCCAGCAGGATTTTTAGCCGTAACAATAAAATTGCCGACACCACTTACGTTAGTGCAAATCACATAAAATGTTCCTTTATTGTAACGAATTGTCGGCGCGTACATTCCGCCTGACAAACGCGAATTGCCAAAATCGGCTTGTTCAGCACGATTAATAATATTTCCGATTTGTTTCCAATGCACTAAATCGGTGCTTTCAAAAATGGGCAATCCCGGAAAATAGCAAAAAGAAGAATTGACCAAGTAAAATTTATCTCCAACCCTGCAAATCGTAGGATCAGGATAAAAACCAGCCAATACAGGATTTAAATAATCAGCATCCGATTTCGATACATTTTGATAAGCATCATCATTTCCTCGATAATCAAACCAGTCAAAAGCAGCATAATCAGAATACACAACCGATTGTGAAGTTTGTGAAATTTTTTTACACGAAGAAGTGGCACTCATCAAAAGGACTGCTGCAACAATTTTTAAACCTGTTTTTCTTCTTATCATATTCTTAATCAATTAATCTTCTTATTCCGTAAGGATCAATCGTGATAATTGAGCCGTCTTCTAAATAATCGATTTTAGTTACTTTCATACTTCTCAAATGGGTTACTCCTTTTGACAAACTTGAATCGTGGTAAAACAAATACCATTCTCCTTCTACTTCACAAATAGAATGATGTGATGTCCAGCCCACAACCGGATTCAGGATTCTTCCCTGATACGTAAATGGCCCATATGGATTATCTCCTATTGCATAACAGATAAAATGTGTATCTCCAGTTGAATAAGAGAAATAATATTTTCCGTTGTATTTATGAACCCATGAAGCTTCAAAAAAACGTCGGTCGTTATCTCCCGCTTTTATAACTTCCCCATTTTCATCGAGAATTAAAATCTCTTTTGGCTCTTCATCAAACTCCAGCATATTATCTTGAAGTCTCGCGACGATAGGTCCTAACTCATTTTCACCTGCTGCCGGTTCTTCATTATTCTGATCGTACTTGTTATTTCGGTACTTCTGAAGCTGTCCACCCCAAATTCCTCCAAAATAAATATAATGTTTGCCATCTTCATCTTCAAAAACCGCTGGATCAATGCTGTAGCTTCCTTTTATAGCCTCTTTTTCTGGAATAAAAGGCCCTACAGGCGATTCTGAAATCGCAACTCCAATCTGGAAAATTCCATTGGCGCGTTTGGCAGGGAAATACAAATAATATTTTCCGTTTTTACAAGCTGCATCAGGCGCCCACATTTGCTTTTCGGCCCAGGCAACATCATTTACGTGTAATGCAACGCCATTATCAACTGCTTCTGACGAAATATCGTCCATCGAAAAAACATGGTAATCTTCCATCCCGAAATGATCTCCATTGTCGTTAAACGGAATTCCCGCATCGATGTCGTGCGACGGATAAATATAAATTTTACCATTAAATACATGTGCCGAAGGATCGGCTGTATAAATGTGCGATACTAAAGGCTTTGAAATCGCCAGTTCATCAATTTCCTTGAAATCGATGTGTTCAATGCTATCTTCAGGCATAGTGCTATTTTGTTTAAATAATTAAGTTCTTCTTTGTTTAAGGTCTGTTTCGATCTGCACTTCCATTTCTTTATTGATTTTATAGAAAAACAGCAATCCAGCTCCTATTAAAAAAGGGATTGCAGGGAAAATACTCACTAGTAATTTAATTCCGTTTATAGCTGTTTCTGATTGTTGCGAAGCATTTGGAACGTAATGGAAATAACCTAAAAATAAGGTTGTCAAAGCACCTCCAACACTTAATCCTGTTTTCAGCCCAACCATCATGGCAGAAAAAATGATAGCAGTTGCGCGACGATTATTCAACCACTCCGAATAATCGGCAACATCGGCAATCATTGCCCAAAGAATTGGGATTGTGATTCCGTAGAAAAATCCGTGCAAGATTTGAGAGAAAAACATCAATCCGATTGAAGCTGGCGGAAAGAAATAGAAAGCGATAATGAATAAAGTCGAAATAAACAAAAACAGTCCGAAAACATTTCGTTTTCCGTATTTGTCAGCTAAATTTTTAGAGAGTGTGATTCCAACAATCATAAAGATAATTCCTCCTGCATTGAATAAACCAAAGCCCGCAGAAACAGGATCGCTACCAAAATGATTTAACCCTATTTTAGTTAAAAAATCCAATATTGGCTGAATAAAAACAGCTAATTGCTCTTTGTTTACATAGTTTTCGAAGTAGTACACATAAGAACCGCCTTTCATTGCCAAAGTCACAAAAACCAAAGTAGTCAGCGTAAGCATGATCACCCAAGGTCTGTTTTTGATTAAATCGCTCAAATCTTCCTTGACACTTGACTTTTGTTCTGGTTTCGGAATAATTCTTTCTTTCGTCGTTAAAAACGTAATTAAAAGCATAATCGTTCCGATAATCGCCAAAGCGGTCATTACTTTCTCAATTCCAACTGCTTTATCTCCGTTTCCAGCGCTTTTGATAATGCCAAGCATGAAAACCTGAACGAAAAACTGAGCAAACATTACTGCCACAAAACGGTATGATGACATACTGTTTCGTTCTTTCATATCACCAGTAATTACACCGCTTAAAGCAGAATATGGCAAGTTGTTTGCTGCGTAAAAAAGCAACAACAAAGTATACGTTACAACGGCATAAATTACTTTTCCTTTATAGGAGAAATCGGGTGTTGAAAAGGCTAATAAAGCCACTACTCCAAGCGGAATTGCAGTTATTAGAATCCAAGGTCGAAACTTTCCCCATTTGGTGCTCGTTCGGTCTGCCAAAACTCCTATAATCGGATTAAAAATAAAGGCTGCAACAAGACCAACGATCAACATAATAATGGAAGAATCGGTTGGCGATAAGCCGTAAATATCGGTGTAGAAATACGCCAGATACGTCATCAAAGTCTGAAAAACCAAATTGGCTGCTAAGTCCCCTAAGCTGTATCCAATTTTTTCTTTGATGGATAGTTTTTGTGAAATGTTAGTCATTCGTGGGTTTGTGGTCATTTTGTTGATTAGTTAGTTTCTAATCCTGCAAGGTTTTTCTAAACCTTATAGGTTTCCTATTGGTTCAAACTGCTTTTCAATTTCATACCTACAAGTTTTCAAAAACCTTGCAGGAACGTGAATTAGAATTAAAACAATCGGTTGTGTAAAATTAGACAAAAAAACATATTATGCAAATTTAGTTTACTTTATTTAAGTTATTTTTCAAACCACAACCGATTGTTGATCAATTTATCAAAACTTAGGCTTTTTTAGTATTTATTCTTTAGTTTCTTTCAACTTTAAGATGCTATCATAAGCTTTTTTATGTCTCAAGGCTGCATCAAATGGCAAAGGATAATTTGTTCTTCCTTTTATTGGCCAGTCGTTTAGCCAAGATTGTCCATCATGAACGCCCCAAAAAGTCACTCTGCTGATTTTGTCTTTGTGTTTCAAAAATAATTTAAAAATCGAAGCATAACGTTCTGCAAGCTTGTTTTGAATAGAATCTGGCAACGCTTTTGGGTACGGATTCATTTTTGCACTTCCTTCAAATTTCTGGCTGATCTCTGCTCCTTTTAAATCCCACGGATTTGGCAAAACTGTTATATCCAATTCTGTAAACGCTACTTTAACTCCTAAAGCTGAATACTCTAAAATGCTTTTTTCTATTTCTTCTATTGACGGGCTTCCTAATCTCCAGTGTCCTTGAATTCCAACTCCGTCAACTTTTCCGCCTTCTGCTTTTATTTTTTTTATTAAAGCTATCGCTCCTGCTCTTTTTGCTGGTTCTTCGATGTTATAATCATTATAATACAATTCCGCTTTTGGATCTGCTTTTGCTGCTAATTTAAAAGCATCAACTAGATATTTCTCTCCCAATGTTTTCAAAAAAACCGATTGTCTCAACGTTCCATCTTCATTTAAAGCTTCATTTACAACATCCCAAGAATTGATTTTTCCTTTGTATTTTGAAACAATTGTATTAATGTGATCTTGCATAAAAGCTTTCATTTCTGTACTGTCAGCGATTTTCTCCATCCAAGGTGCTAATTGGCTGTGCCAAATCAAAGTATGTCCGTGAACAAACATTTTATTCTTTTCTCCGTATGCCACAAATTTATCTGCTAAATTAAAATCGTATTTGTCTTTCTGCGGATGAATGTACATTGATTTCATGATATTCTCAGCCGTAATAGCATTGAATTCTTTTCGAATCAGCGAATCTTCTTTCGCATTTTTGACTTCGATTTGATCTGCGCTTAAAGCTGTTCCGATGTAGAAATCATCTTTATAAGCATCTTTTAATGAAGCGGTTTCTTTCTGCGAAGTACAGCTTACAGCCAGCAAGGTCGTGACGGCAAATAAGTAAGGTTTAATAAATTTCATATATTTTGGTTTAATAGTTAATAGTTTTTTTCGCTTCGTTTGTCATTTCGAGGAACGAGAAATCACACTAGTAATTCCGTACAGAATGTCTCCAATCTTTGTCGAATCCCGCGTGAGATTCCTCCTCCGTCGGAATGACAAATAGAGCGTGTTACGTTATGTTATTACTCCTTCCTAAAACTCTCCGGCGGTCCCAAATACGACTCCAAAGCCTTTCCTTCTTCTGTCTCAATTACAATTTTCTGAAGCACTAAAGCCGAATCAATAGCATAAATTTTCAAAACATGATCGCCAGCATTTTCTATTTGATGCGTTGAGGTTATAATTTTAATATTGTTCGCAACCGATTCTGCCCAATTTTTCTCTGAAGAATCTGCGTTGAGGTTCATGATTTGCGGTTTTTCAGAATCGAAAGCAATTCCGTATTTTAATCCGTCACCTATTTTTAAATTAATAGTTGGCGAAAAATACGCTTTTACCTTTACTTTTCCTTTGCTAAATAAATGAACGTCATATTCTAATCTTGGTGATTTTTCTAAAATTTCAAAAGGTTGAATATTAGACGGCTTTACTGTTATTCCCGAATCTGTTTTACCTAGATTCGGAATTACAGTCCATTTTACAGAGCCAGAATTTATGGCTTTTGAATAATTTTTACTTTCTATCGAAATGTAACCGTCGTTCTCTACGAAACCGTGAACACCATCTAATTTTTTAATAATTGATGTTTCAGTTTTTGGAGAATTTTCGGCAGAAATTCCCTTTCGAGCTTCGCTGGAAACTTCAACTGTTTTAGTTTTCGGAATCACATTTTTATCTGGCTGTTGCCAATTATCATAACCAATATGCGTCTGAGACATCATATGATTCCATTTGCCATTTGCCATTTTCGTATGATAATAATTCATCAACTGACTGTCTTTTTCAAATAACTCTTTTACTTTTTCAGCATAGGTATTTGCAATAACATTTCCCTGTTCTGCATAAAACTGATTTTTAGCTGTTGCAACATACAATTCATTCAAATTCGAACTCGCCAAAACAGGAAATAAAACCAACTGATAAAAAGCATCTTTATATTCTGTCTGCAATTTTTCGTTTATTGAATTGGCTTTTTCTACCAATTTCTGATAATCGGCAACAACTCGATCTGCTTCATTATAATTAGTTACACTGTAGGTTTTAGCATCTAATAATTCTGGCTTTCTTCGTGCATTGTATTTGGTGTACAATTTTAAAATTTCGGCAATTTCTTCTGAAAACTGATTTCCGAAATTGGCTGCCGCCCAATTCACATAATAGTCTTGCAGATTTCCTGCATTAAACGTTTCAGGATTCCAAGCCATATCCAAGAAAAACTCAATCGGGAATTCCATTGGTTTGATGTCGCCCACATTTACAATCCAGATTTTGTCAACTCCATATTGATACGCCAAATCCATTTGTTCCCAAGTTCGCTCGATTTGGTTTGTGTTGATCCATTTGTAATTGCGCGGACCTCCAACATAATCGTAATGATAATAAATTCCGTAACCGCCTTTTCTAGGCTTAGCATTCAGTTCTGGCAATTTTCGGATATTTCCCCAATTGTCATCACACAATAAAAGCGTTACATCGTCTGGAACTCGCATTCCTTTGTCGTAATAATCCTGAACTTCTTTGTAAAGCGCCCACATTTGAGGCGTTTCTTCAATCGGTTTTTTGGTTACTTCTTGAATGATATTTCGCTGCTTTTTGACAATATTTTCCAATAAACCAATTGCAGTTCCTTCCGTCATCGGTTCGTCGCCGTCGCCACGCATTCCAATTGTGACAAGAGTTTCTTTATTACCCATTCTTTTGATTCCGTCTTTCCAGAAATGAATCAAAGTTTCCGAATTGGTATTAAAATCCCATTTTCCATTTTCTTTTCCCCATTCGGCATGCGCTCGCGTTAAAGGTTCGTGATGCGAAGTTCCCATCACAATTCCGTATTCATCGGCTAAAATAGCATTCTGCGGATCTTCAATATAAAACATTCTGCCCCACATTGCTGGCCATAAATAATTGCCTTTCATTCTCAAAATCAATTCAAAAACAGTATCATAAAATTTTGAATTGAATCCGCCATATTTCTCAAAAGCCCAACTCGTCAAAGCAGGAGCTTCATCATTAATAAAAATACCGCGATATTTTACTTTTGGTTCCCCTTGTGTATGAATTCCTGGTAAAACATGTAATTCGGATTGTTTTTTCACCGGAACATCTGCCCAAAAGTACCAAGGAGAAATCCCAATCTGACTTGACAAATCATAAACTCCGTAAATCGTTCCCCTTTTATCTGAACCTGCAATGACCAAAGCTTTTTTGATTCCTTTAAACGGGTTTTCAACAATCTGCGTTGTAAACTTTTCCAATTTTCCTTGAAGCTCATTCTTGTCAATTTTTCCTTTTTTGGCTAATTGATCAATGATTTCGCTTTTTCCTAAAGTTCCAATTATAACAACAAAATCTTCAGCTTCAGCAATCTTTTTAATTCTTTTTGGATGTAAATCTGAAACTTTAAAAATATCATTTTCTAAATGTCCTACTACTTTTAAAACACCTGCATAATCTTTATCACTTACCAAAATGGAAGCCGTTTTCCCTTTTGAAACCAAAGGGAAATTTTCTTGAGAAGATTGATTGACTACATATTTCTCTGGATTTATGGCGTATGATTTTGTGCTTAATCCGATTAGGAAAAGCAGCAAAATGATATAGGATGTTTTGGTTTTTAAACACATAGAAGCATAGATTTTCTTTGTTTGTAAAAAGGTGCTTTCGCTTGATTTGAATAAACATAGTTTTTTCCGTAGGAGACCTAACAGGTTTTAAAAACCTATCAGGTCTAAAATTCGCAACTATTATCGCCAGTTTTGTCATTTCGACGAAGGAGAAATCTCCGCAAGTAGCTCCGCAACGCTATTCCAATCTTTGTAGAGTTTCTCGCGGAGATTTCTCCTTCGTCGAAATGACAAGTAGTTCGTATTATTTCTTTTTTTTTACAAATTCAATTTATAAGCAATTCCCATTTCCAAGCCTCTTAATTCCGCCAGACCTTTTAATCTTCCGGTCAACGAATAGCCTGGATACGTTTCTGTTTTTTCATCCACTTCATGAAGAAAACCGTGATCTGGACGCATCGGCAGACTTACTTTGGTTTTATTCATCACCAGCAATAATTTTTCTACAATTGCGCCCATATTGGCATCACCATTCAAATGCTCCGATTCTCTAAAAATAGTTTCGCTTTCGCGGATGGTATTTCTTAGGTGTAAAAAATGGATTCGATTTTCGTGATCGTTAATTATTTTCTCCAGATTATTTTTTGGATCAGCGCTTAATGAACCTGTACAATAGCACAATCCGTTTGCTGTTGACGGAACGGCATTAAAAATCGCTTTCAAATCAGCTTCTGTTGAAACGATTCTTGGAAGACCCAAAACCGAAAACGGCGGATCGTCTGGATGAATAGCCATTTTTTGTCCGTTTTGCTCTGCAACTGGCGTTACTTCTAATAAAAAATAAATCAGGTTTTCTCTTAACTTTTCGTTATTGATATCGGCATAATTATCTAAAAGCGATAAAATCTGTTCTGCCGTAAAATTGATTTTACTTCCCGGCAATCCCAATAAAACATTTTTAAATAACAAAGCCTTTTCGTCTTCAGATAATTGATTTCCAAATTGCAATGCTCTTTCTTTTTCAGCATCCGAATAATCATTTTCAGAATTTGGCCTTTTCAAAAGAAACACATCAAAATAAGTAAACGCGTCCTGATTGTACAGCAAAGCTTTGCTTCCATCTTCGTTTATAAAATTATGATTGGTTCTTACCCAATCCAGAATCGGCATAAAGTTATAGGTAATGATTTTGATGCCGCAATCTGCCAAATTCTTTAAACTAATTTTATAATTTTCAATGTATTGCAAATAATTTCCAGAAGCACGTTTGATTTCTTCGTGAACTGGCAGACTTTCTACAACTGTCCATTCCAAACCAGCATTTCTGATTATCTCTTGTCTTTCCTGAATATCCTGAACCGACCAGATTTCACCAACTGGAATTTGATGCAAAGCCGTCACGATTCCCGTTGCTCCAGCTTGCTTTATATCGATTAGTTTTACGTTGTCTTGAGGTCCAAACCAACGCATGGTTTGCTGCATTTTTATCATAACACATTTTTTAAATCTCGCAAAGGCGCAGAGGCGCAAAGTTTTTATTTAATAAAGCTTAAAAGAAAAATACTTTGCGACTTCGCGTCTTTGCGAGCAATTTCATATAGACTTAAAATCCAATGCTATTTCCACCATCAACTGGCAGAACTGTACCTGTAGTATATTTTGATTCGCTTAAAGCGAAATAATAAACCGCATCTGCAATGTCTGAAGGTTCTCCTAAGAATCCCATTGGAGTTCTTCCTAATACTTTATTTTTTCTTTCTGGATCATTATCCAAAGCAGCTGCAGACATTTTAGTTTTAATAAAACCAGGAGCAATACAGTTTACACGAATTCCCGCAGGAGCTAATTCTGTTGCCATCGCCCGCGTCATCGACTCAATAGCACCTTTACTTGCCGAATATGCAATTACTTTTGGAATTCCGTATTGTGATGCCATTGAACTGATGTTGATGATGCTTCCGCTTCCGTTCGCTTTCATGTTTTTTATAACTTCTCGGCTTATAGCAAAAACACTCAACAAATTGGTATGAATTATTGAAAGAAAATCTTCATCAGTAACATCTGGAATTTCTTTTTTCATATTGATTCCAGCGTTGTTTACCAAAATATCAATTGAATTTTCTTTTGTGATACTTTCAATCATTGCAGGAATTCCAGCTAGATTATTCAAGTCGAAAATTACTGGAATAGCATTTTCTCCAATTTCCTTGCAGGCATCTTCTGTTTTTTCTTTTGATCTTCCGATTATGTAGGTTTTGATTCCGTTATCACAAAGCTTTTTTGCTGTTGCAAAGCCTAATCCCGAATTTCCTCCGGTTACGATTGCTGTTTTATTGCTCATAATTTTTAAAAATATATTTATTTGGACGCGGATGACACGGATTAGTTATCGCAAAAACGCTGATTTACACGGATTTTAAAAATCTTTTTTTTCTAAAAAAAATCCGTTTTTTTTCCGTGTCTGCGCGATAGCGAATCTGTGTCATCCGCGTTACATTCATTTAATTAATCAATAATTTATTTATCCATTTCCCGGTGCAAATGGGAATTTTAATGATTTAAAATACTCTAAAGTCTTCGTTGGTTTTTCTACTCCTGCCGGCAGCTCTTTTCCAGAAAATTGCTGAAAATACAACAGACAAGCATCGCGCCACCATTTTGCTTCTTTGTATTGAATTTCTAATAACATTTCAACTTCATGAAAACGCTCACTGTCAACATATTTTCCAGTTTTCTTCCAAACGTTTTGCATTTCATTGACCTGATTTACCCCTTCCTGATATTTCAATGCCATGCCGTTCCAAAGTGTCTGACCGTTTTTGAGTTTATAATCCCACGAAATATGATGAAACCATAAAAGATCTTTCTCTGGACAGGTTTCTAAATTATCAAAAAGTTTTTCAACTTCAGGTGCGTATTGTGCTGTAGCATTCGTTCCTGTTTTAGAACGATCGAAACCAATTCCGTTTTTATCGGCTTTATGATAATACGTCGGATTCCATTCTGGTCGTGACAAATTAGAAACCCACGGTCCTGGTCCGTAATGATGCCCCGTATCCATAATATGATGTAATCCAAGTGGTGTCATATAATTTACAACCGCTTCACGCGATTCTATCATCATATTTTTTACAGGTTTAACGAAATTTTCATCGTTTGAAAAAGTGCTTCTCAACCATTCATCAGCAATCGTTTCCGAATCTAAATACGGATTCCAAGCCAATCGCCCGAAACCATACCAGTTTGCCTGTGCAAAAGGATGTCCCGTCCAATTTAAATCGTTTCCTATATTGGCGACACCTGCAATTCCAGTTAGTTTATTTTGGTATAAAGTTCCGTCAACAACCTTAGCAACAGTAGAACCTTTTCCCTTTTGATAGGTATCTGATTCTAAAACTTCTTGAAATAATTTTGGTAGAAAAACCAAATGCGTGCTAAAACCTAAATATTCCTGCGTGATCTGAAACTCCATCATTAAAGGCGTTTTCGGCATTGCGCCAAATAAAGGATGAAACGGTTCTCTCGGCTGAAAATCAATAGCTCCATTTTTTACCTGAACAATTACATTGTCTTTGAATTTTCCGTCGTAAGGCTGAAATTCGGCGTAAGCTTGTTTCGCACGATCATTTGCATCATGTTCTGAATATACAAATGCCCTCCACATAATTACTCCGCCAAAAGGCGCAACAGCATCAGCCAACATATTGGCTCCATCGACATGATCTTTTCCATAATTTTGCGGTCCTGGCTGACCCTCAGAATTGGCTTTTACTAAAAATCCGCCAAAATCCGGAATTCGTTTATAGATCTCCGCTGCCTTATTTTTCCACCAATTCATCACTTGAGCATCTTTTGGATCGGCTGTTTTTAAGTTTCCAATTTCGATTGGTGCCGAAAATCTGGCGGTTAAATAGACTTTTATTCCGTAAGGTCTGAAAACATTGGCTAAAGCTTCTACTTTTTCTAAATACTGTGGCGTCAGAATTAAAGCATTAGCATTTACATTAGTCAAAACCGTTCCGTTGATTCCAATTGAAGCATTCGCTCTAGCGTAATCAATATAACGCTGATCTATAAAATCAGGAAGTTTTTGCCAGTTCCAAAGTGAAAATCCAGCATAACCTCTTTCGACTGTTCGGTCTAAATTATCCCAATGGTTTAGAATTCTGATATTTGTTTTTGGAGAATCGGTACTATTTAAATTTTTAACCGATTTATTAGTCTGCAATATTCTCAAAAAATTAAAAGCTCCGTATAAAACAGCAACGTCATTTTTTCCTGTAATAATGATTTGCCTTTTGTTTTTAATGGAAACAGATTTGATGATAAAACCCTCTTCATTTAATTTATCAAAATCAGATTTTAATTCATTTTTAATTTCTGCATTCAAATTTGCTTGCGAACCAATGATTATATTGCTTTCTCCTTTTATTTCTAATTTGACTACCGGAACAACTCCCAACATATCTTGAATTCCAGTTAAAAGTTCTTTTTGAGCAATTTTAATCGTTTCTGAATTTCCTAAAATCACAATTCCTTTAAGATTGTTTTTGTATTCTAAAGCCAATGCTGAATTATGCACAGCATTATACTGAAGCCATAATTTATAATCCTTTTGTGCCGAAGCTGAAAAGGAAATCAAAACAAACAGGAAAACAAATCTTAATAAAGTCATTTAGTTTTAATTTATTCTTTAAAATCTAATTTTTCAAACATTAATATTTTATTTCCGTTTAAAAGTATTTGATAAAAATTTAATTCAAAAAATACATTATCCGAAATAAAACAACAATTGCAATCGGTTGCGTAAAAATATAAGATTGTTACTGAAGAAAAAAATTTTAGTGCTGCTTTTTTCCAAAAATAATTTCATTTAACAAATAAAGGCAGGATAATTTAAAAAACTATCCTGCCTAAAGTATGATAAAGCTATTCTTATTTTTGAGTAGATTCTCTTGCGAGCACTTCTGTATTTAAAAAGGTAATTTCTTTGGCATCATCATTTTTAGCCGATTTCAAATTCTTAATAATAATTTCTGCTGCTGCTTTCCCCATTTTTTCGGCAGGATGCGTTATAGTTGACAAATTAGGATCAATAATCTGCGAAATGGGGTCATTATTAAAACCAATTACCTTAAACTCTTCTGGCACTTTTACACCACGTTTTTTTGCTGTCTGAACGGCACTTACGGCAATAATATCACCAGGAGCAAATAATCCGTCCGGCATTGGTTTTAGATCAAATAATGCATTGCTGGCTTTTACACCATCTTCATAGGTAACCGAATTTAAATTGATAATCAGGTTTTCATCTATATCAACATTATGATCTTTTAAGGCCTCAATGTACCCTCTTTTTCTTTCATTATATAAATTCCCTAATTCTGATCCAGCCGTAATGTGCGCAATACGAATACAACCTTGCTCTATAAGGTGTTTCGTCGCTTTATACCCAGCCGAATAATTATCAATTACGACTCTGAACGTATTATAATCTTTGGGAACCCTGTCGACAAAAACTAACGGAATATTATTATTTGAGAATTGATGAAAATGCGAAGTATCCCTAGTTTCCATTGCAAGCGAACAAATTACGCCGCTCACACGATTACTATACAAGGATTTTGCCATATTGACTTCCTCATCATACGAGTCATGCGACTGCATAATGATTACAGTATAATCAGATTTTTGAGCCGTAATTTCAATACCACTAATTAATGATGATAAAAAGGGCTGTGTAACAGTGGGAATTAAAACACCAATGGTTCTGGTTTTATTGCCACGCAAACCTGCAGCTAAAGTATTGGGAACAAACCCCATCTCTTCAGCGGTTTTTTTCACTTTCTTTATCGTTTTATCACTAATGGTATGATGATCTTTTAAAGCTCGTGAAATCGTCGATGTTGCCAAATTGAGTCTTTCTGCAATATCGTAAATCGTTACATGTTTATTCTCTTCCATAAAATACCTAATAGAAGATGTAAATATAAACTATTTTCTTTCACGTTGATATTTTCAAAAAATCACTTACAATATAACGATACTAATCATTCTTCTTGTCTTTTAAAATTTTACCATCTTTTGTAAATTCTAAATCGATTTTATTAGTTAAATCTACATCCAGATCTTTGTGTCCATAGTCGATGTGCGTTATCTTTTCGTTTGGATGATTTTTAGCAACATATGCTTTGATGTTATCTGGAATAAAAGCAGTCGGAATTGGCTTATCACCGCCATCTACTTCACGATAGGAACCATCTTTCCAAAATTCAACTTCAGTACCATCTTTCAGTTTTACTTCATAACCTTTCTCCCCATGTTCAGCATCTTTTTTAGCAACTTCAACAGTTGTATAACTAAAATGCTTCTTTAAAAAATCTTGAGCTGGTTTTGGCAATTCTGTTACTTCAATTTTCTTTTGAGCACTGGCCGAAATTGTTATTAGTAACAATACTACGGCTAAAAATATTTTCGTTTTCATCATTATAATTTTAAGTATAGTTTCACTAATTTACTGTAAGAAATTTTACATTCAAATTATTTTAAGAAACTTTTAATTTTTCCGAATAGGACATAATAACCTGATTTGCAGTAAATTTTAAAAAAACACCTAGTATACTAAGTTATCACAACTTCGTACAAATATTTTATTTTTCTCAAGTTTCATTTAATTATTTTGTAGTACTTTTACTTCTTAGCTAAAAACAAATTGTTTCTTTAGGCCCCAAGTTTACAAGACTCTTATTCTAATTCTTGTTAAGAATATAAACCAAAAATTTATGGCAATCTGGTCAGGAAGGTTTTGTTTAATTTTTGTCCTCTTTTTATCGTTCGGTCTACAGGCACAGATTGAAAATAAAAAGAAATCTTTCATTGCAAAAAAAACAACAACCAATAAACACGACCCTAGAATTCTAACGCTTTACGATTTATATAATCAAGGAGAAGAAAAAAAAGCGTATAAAAAAGCCCATTTGCTATTAAAATCTAAACTAAACGATAGAGCTACAGCAAGTACAAACCTCTTACTTGCTTACTATTTTAATAAAAGAGCCCAAATCGATTCTTCTATTTATTATACAAATCAGGCACTCAAGTACAATACAATCGTAAACGATTCTTTAAAAAACCGATTATACTCTTTGGCCTGCAACCTTCTAGCAATTAATTCAAATAAAAGAGGTTTGTTTAACGAAAGCAAAAAGTGGCATCTCAAAGGCATTGAAGCTTCACAAAAATTCAATGAGCAAAATCTTACCTATACTCACATACACGGTTTAGCACAGACATATACAGAACTGGGCGATTATCAAAATGCACTTAAGCTATTTAAACAGTGCCTAGCTTATAAAGACGATGAAGAAATAATTTTAGGAAGTTATATCAACATAGGCGACATTTATTCTCGACTAAAAGATTATGACAATGCCACTTCTTATTATAGAAAAGGTCAAGAACTCTGTGAAAAAACTAATAATTTTCAAGGCAAAGCCACTATTCTTTTAGGTTTAGGCGATAATTATCAATTACAAAACAAACATAACGAAGCGCTAAAAATATTTCAAGAAGCACTTTATATTGCCGATAAAAATGAGATGAATCAATTGGCAGTTGTCTCAAGAAGCAGCATGGGTGATTGTTATACTTCGTTAAAAAAATACAGTGATGCTAAATTTGCTTATTCTGAAGCACTCCAAAAAGCTATAAAATTTGGTTTGCTTCAAAATCAAATCAACATTTATAACCAGCTTCGAGAAATTGCCATCATCCAAGAAGATTATAAAAAAGCGTATTTGTTTTTTGAAAAATCAACCCATTTAAAAGATTCTATTCTAAAAATGGAAAGAATAAAAGAAATTAATGAACTCGAAGTCGAATACCAAACAGCTCAAAAACAAAAAGAAATTGAAGTACTGAGATTTGAAAACGAAACAAAAAAACTAATTCTAGCGAGTCAAGAAGATGCTATTAAAAACATGATTCTTAAAGAGGAAATCTTCACAAAAAACAATGAAAACACACTTCTTGCTTATCAAAATTCATCCAATAAAAAGCGTAATGAAATAGCTCTCTTGAAAAAAGATCAGCAATTAAAAAGCCTTGAAATCAACCAACAAAAGAAAATTAAAACATTTACTATAAGTGCTTTCCTTATTTTATTAATTCCAATAATTGCACTTTTATTTCAGTTTTATAAACGATTCAAAGTACAGCATCTTTTAAATATCAAACAGGCTGAGATCAGTTCACAAAAAATAAACAGCATCTTAAAAGAACAAGAACTAGAATTGATTAAAGCTTCAATCAGTGGACAGGACAAAGAAAGACAACGTATTTCGCAAGAATTACATGATAGTATTGGCGGTAATCTAGCAGCCATTAAGCTACAAGTGAATCATTTAAACCCTACAAATTTTTCGAATATTCAAAAAATAAGCAATCAGCTTGATGAAACATATCAGCAGGTTCGAAATTTATCGCATACTTTACTTCCAAAAAAATTCTGCCAGAATAAATTCCTAGAAGTCCTCGAATCTTATCTGAATAACATAAGCGAGGCTAGCCAAATTAAAATATCCCATATTCCTTATCCCCAAAAAGAGATTAATGAATTGGAGGAAAATATTCAGATTGAAATTTTTAAAATTATACAAGAGCTCTTGACCAATACAATCAAACATGCAAAAGCGACAGAAATTGAAATTCAATTAAATTATATTGAAAATGTATTAAATCTTTTATTTGAAGATAACGGAATAGGTTTCGAAACAGAAAATGCTTTACAAGGAATCGGTCTTATTAACATGGAAAATCGAATTCACAAACTAAATGGCTCATTATTAATTGATTCAAAATTAAAAAGAGGTAGTATTTTCAACATTGAAGTTCCAATCTCAAAATCAAAATCTAAATTCCCAATTAAAGGCATTGATCTAAAAAATCAACTTGACGAATTAAAAAGCAACTAATATTTCTATTGAATGAACAAGATTAATCTACTTATTGTTGATGACCATACAATGTTCCTGCAAGGAATTATTTCCTTACTAGAACAAGAATCGAATATAAATATTATTGACAAAGCTGTAAATGGAATTGAAGCATTGGAAATTGTAAAGAAAGGAACTATTGATTTTATCATCCTAGATATTAGTATGCCAGAAATGGACGGAATTGAATTCAGTAAAATCATTAAAAAGCAACATCCTCATATTAAAATTCTAATTCTCAGCACGCATAGTAATGTAATGATTGTTTCGAGGTTAATCAGAATTGGTGTAAATGGATATTTATTGAAAAATGCAGAAAAGGAAGAACTTTTAAAAGCTATTAATACGATTGGATTGGGTAAAAATTATTTTGCTGAAGAATTACAAGAAAAACATCTTAGCAACAATTCAAGAATTGAAAAACATATTTCTAATTTGAGCGAATTAAGCTCAAGGGAAAAAGAAATTCTGGTATTAATTGCTCAAGAATACAATACAGCAGAAATTGCAGAAAAAACTTTTATAAGTTTAAACACCGTAAATACGCATCGTCGTAATTTATTATCAAAATTAAACGCTAAAAACACCGCAGGATTAGTAAAATATGCCGTAGAGAATGGTTTAGTAGATTAATTTCGAAGTTTTGAACATATTCATTACTAAGCCCGAATAATAGGATATAGCTCCCCAATGCTATTACTAGTTATTCGAGCAAGTAATAAAGAATCTGATTTCAATCAAATTAAAAAATTGCATGATTATATCAATTTAACTCTACTGAAGTAGCTTGACACATCTCATTTACATTGCAACTTTAAAGCAAAGCTACTACTCTATTTATTCTTCCACATCACTATAAATAGTGATTTTGCTTCTAATTTCCTATTTTTTTCAAATCCGGATTGGAAGTTTCCAAAACCGGCATAAAACAGAAAACCCCGTCCGATTCGGACAGGGTTTTTCAAAAGAAAGGCGACGACATACTCTCCCACATAACTGCAGTACCATCTGCGCAGGCGGGCTTAACTTCTCTGTTCGGGATGGGAAGAGGTGAGCCCCGCCGCAATAACCACCTTAAGAAGTTATAATTGCTTTGGGCAATCTTTTTAATTGTTAATTATAAATTATTAATTATCAATCAAACAATATTTTAACATACTGGGATAAAGAAACATAAAAGCTTTTTTTTAGAAAGTTCTCTCCTCCCGATTGCTCGGGAGGAAAAGGGTGTGCATAAGCTTACGGATTATTAGTACTACTCGACTATGACATTACTGCCTTTACATCTGTAGCCTATCAACGTGGTCATCTTCCACGATCCTTAAAAGAAATCTCATCTTGTGGTGGGTTTCGCGCTTATATGCTTTCAGCGCTTATCCCTTCCAAACGTAGCTACTCTGCGGTGCCCCTGGCGGGACAACAGATACACTAGAGGTTTGTCCAATTCGGTCCTCTCGTACTAGAATCAGATCCACTCAAATTTCTAACGCCCGCAGTAGATAGAGACCGAACTGTCTCACGACGTTCTGAACCCAGCTCGCGTGCCACTTTAATGGGCGAACAGCCCAACCCTTGGGACCTTCTCCAGCCCCAGGATGTGACGAGCCGACATCGAGGTGCCAAACCCCCCCGTCGATATGAGCTCTTGGGGGAGATCAGCCTGTTATCCCCGGCGTACCTTTTATCCTTTGAGCGATGGCCCTTCCATGCGGAACCACCGGATCACTATGCTCTACTTTCGTACCTGATCGACCTGTATGTCTCTCAGTCAAGCTCCCTTATGCCATTGCACTCTACGCACGGTTACCAAGCGTGCTGAGGGAACCTTTAGAAGCCTCCGTTACTCTTTTGGAGGCGACCACCCCAGTCAAACTACCCACCAAGCACTGTCCCCCACATCGCGGGGTTAGGCCTCAGATAAACAAAGGGTTGTATTTCAACAATGACTCCAAAGCGCCTGGCGACGCCCCTTCACAGTCTCCAACCTATCCTACACATCATTTATCCAAGGTCAATACTAAGCTATAGTAAAGGTGCACAGGGTCTTTTCGTCCCACTGCGGGTAAACGGCATCTTCACCGTTACTACAATTTCACCGAGCTCATGGCTGAGACAGTGTCCAGATCGTTACACCATTCGTGCAGGTCGGAACTTACCCGACAAGGAATTTCGCTACCTTAGGACCGTTATAGTTACGGCCGCCGTTTACTGGGGCTTCAATTCAATGCTTCTCCGAAGATAACATCTCCTCTTAACCTTCCAGCACCGGGCAGGTGTCAGGCCCTATACTTCATCTTGCGATTTTGCAGAGCCCTGTGTTTTTGATAAACAGTCGCCTGGACCTCTTCACTGCGGCCCCGATTGCTCGGGGCGACCTTTCTCCCGAAGTTACAGGTCTATTTTGCCTAATTCCTTAGCCATGAATCTCTCGAGCACCTTAGGATTCTCTCCTCAACTACCTGTGTCGGTTTACGGTACTGGTTCTTACTGCCTGAAGTTTAGAGGTTTTTCTTGGAAGCCCTTAGGCGCACTATCTCTTTGTCCGAAGACTCCGAGTACTATCGTATTTCCCCAAAAGATGTGGATTTGCCTGCATCTCTTATAGGTAGGTACTTCAACGAACTATTCCGTCAGTTCGCGGCGCTTTCATCACTCCGTCACCCCATCACAGCAATAAGAAGTACGGGAATATTAACCCGTTGGCCATCGACTGTCCCTTTCGGGTTCGCCTTAGGTCCAGACTAACCCACAGCTGATTAGCATAGCTGTGGAAACCTTAGTTTTTCGGTGTGCGGGTTTCTCGCCCGCATTATCGTTACTTATGCCTACATTTTCTTTTCTGACCGGTCCAGCATACCTTACGATACACCTTCTGCCCTGTCAGAATGCTCCCCTACCACTTTGCATCACTGCAAAATCCATAGCTTCGGTAATATGCTTATGCCCGATTATTATCCATGCTCGTCCGCTCGACTAGTGAGCTGTTACGCACTCTTTAAATGAATGGCTGCTTCCAAGCCAACATCCTAGCTGTCTGGGCAGACAAACCTCGTTCTTTCAACTTAGCATATATTTGGGGACCTTAGCTGATGGTCTGGGTTCTTTCCCTCTCGGACTTGGACCTTAGCACCCAAGCCCTCACTGCTGGGAAACATTATATAGCATTCGGAGTTTGTCAGGAATTGGTAGGCGGTGAAGCCCCCGCATCCAATCAGTAGCTCTACCTCTATATAACTATCCTCAGCGCTGCACCTAAATGCATTTCGGGGAGTACGAGCTATTTCCGAGTTTGATTGGCCTTTCACCCCTACCCACAGGTCATCCGAAGACTTTTCAACGTCAACCGGTTCGGTCCTCCACTGTGTGTTACCACAGCTTCAACCTGCCCATGGGTAGATCACACGGTTTCGCGTCTAACACTACTGACTAAAGCGCCCTATTCAGACTCGCTTTCGCTGCGGATCCATGGCTTAACCACTTATCCTTGCCAGCAGCGTTAACTCGTAGGCTCATTATGCAAAAGGCACGCCGTCACCCCACGAAAGGGCTCCGACCGCTTGTAAGCGCATGGTTTCAGGATCTATTTCACTCCGTTATTCACGGTTCTTTTCACCTTTCCCTCACGGTACTGGTTCACTATCGGTCTCTCAGGAGTATTTAGCCTTAGCGGATGGTCCCGCCGAATTCAGACAGGGTTTCACGTGCCCCGCCCTACTCAGGATACCGCTATCCATTACGCTCGTTGCCCATACGGGGCTGTCACCCTCTATGGCGCTCCTTTCCAGAAGCTTCCGGTTCCTTGCGCATGAAATATCGCGGTCCTACAACCCCAGCAAGGCCGTAACAATGCTGGTTTGGGCTAATCCGCGTTCGCTCGCCACTACTTACGGAATCACTTTTGTTTTCTTCTCCTCCGCCTACTTAGATGTTTCAGTTCAGCGGGTTTGCCCACCTATCGGTGTGCTATATCTTCAATATAGCGGGTTGCCCCATTCGGATACCTGCGGATCGATCGGTGTGTGCCCGTCCCCGCAGCTTTTCGCAGCTTATCACGTCCTTCATCGCCTCTGAGAGCCTAGGCATTCCCCATGCGCCCTTATTTTGCTTATTGCACCAAATCATAATTTAATATGATCCGTTTTGTTTTGTTTTCCTTATGCTTTCGCTTAAGAAAAACGCTTTCTACTTTCTTATTATTTTCTTATCCCAATATGTCAATGAACTTTAAAGCTTACGCTTCCGTGGAGAATAACGGAGTCGAACCGTTGACCTCCTGCGTGCAAGGCAGGCGCTCTAGCCAGCTGAGCTAATCCCCCATTTTTTTTAAAATTCCAAATTTTTAAATTCCAAATTCCAAAAAATAAGGATTATAACCTCTAGAATTTCCTGAATCAGGTTTTTAGTAGTCCCGGGCAGACTCGAACTGCCGACCCCTACATTATCAGTGTAGTACTCTAACCAGCTGAGCTACGAGACTCTGTCTTCTTGATTCCTTATCATTTTTTTTTAAATTAACAGCAAGAGCAATACAATTTCGGGATTCCGAACCTCTGTCGGCATCTTATTTCCCAAGCGTGCCCAACGGCTAACACTCGGGCTCTAGAAAGGAGGTGTTCCAGCCGCACCTTCCGGTACGGCTACCTTGTTACGACTTAGCCCTAGTTACCAGTTTTACCCTAGGCAGCTCCTTGCGGTCACCGACTTCAGGCACCCCCAGCTTCCATGGCTTGACGGGCGGTGTGTACAAGGCCCGGGAACGTATTCACCGGATCATGGCTGATATCCGATTACTAGCGATTCCAGCTTCACGGAGTCGAGTTGCAGACTCCGATCCGAACTGTGACCGGCTTTATAGATTCGCTCCCCCTCGCGGGGTGGCTGCTCTCTGTACCGGCCATTGTAGCACGTGTGTAGCCCAAGGCGTAAGGGCCGTGATGATTTGACGTCATCCCCACCTTCCTCACAGTTTGCACTGGCAGTCTTGTTAGAGTTCCCGACACTACTCGCTGGCAACTAACAACAGGGGTTGCGCTCGTTATAGGACTTAACCTGACACCTCACGGCACGAGCTGACGACAACCATGCAGCACCTTGTAAACTGTCTTGCGAAAGATCTGTTTCCAAATCGGTCAGTCTGCATTTAAGCCTTGGTAAGGTTCCTCGCGTATCATCGAATTAAACCACATGCTCCACCGCTTGTGCGGGCCCCCGTCAATTCCTTTGAGTTTCAAACTTGCGTTCGTACTCCCCAGGTGGGATACTTATCACTTTCGCTTAGCCACTGAACTTGCGCCCAACAGCTAGTATCCATCGTTTACGGCGTGGACTACCAGGGTATCTAATCCTGTTCGCTACCCACGCTTTCGTCCATCAGCGTCAATCCACCGGTAGCAACCTGCCTTCGCAATTGGTATTCCATGTAATCTCTAAGCATTTCACCGCTACACTACATATTCTAGTTGCTTCCCAGTAATTCAAGTCCTGCAGTATCAATGGCCGTTCCACCGTTGAGCGATGGGCTTTCACCACTGACTTACAAGACCGCCTACGGACCCTTTAAACCCAATGATTCCGGATAACGCTTGGATCCTCCGTATTACCGCGGCTGCTGGCACGGAGTTAGCCGATCCTTATTCTTACGGTACCGTCAAGCTCCCTCACGAGGGAGTGTTTCTTCCCGTACAAAAGCAGTTTACAATCCATAGGACCGTCATCCTGCACGCGGCATGGCTGGTTCAGGCTTGCGCCCATTGACCAATATTCCTCACTGCTGCCTCCCGTAGGAGTCTGGTCCGTGTCTCAGTACCAGTGTGGGGGATCTCCCTCTCAGGACCCCTACCCATCGTCGCCTTGGTAAGCCGTTACCTTACCAACTAGCTAATGGGACGCATGCTCATCTTTCACCGTTGTGACTTTAATTGGAAAAGGATGCCCTTATCCAATGCTATGAGGCATTAATCCAAATTTCTCTGGGCTATTCCTCTGTGAAAGGCAGATTGCATACGCGTTACGCACCCGTGCGCCGGTCTCAGGTTCCGAAGAACCCTACCCCTCGACTTGCATGTGTTAAGCCTGCCGCTAGCGTTCATCCTGAGCCAGGATCAAACTCTTCATCGTATATTTTAATATTATATATTCGACGCTTTCTATCGGTTCTTTTTCGAATCTCTCGATTCTACTGCTCTTATTTCTTTTGCCCCGCTGTTAAGCGGGACGGCTGTCAATTCAATATGTCTACGAACGTGTCTTTTATTCTTTCTTCGCCTGTTTCTCAAAGCGGGTGCAAAACTAAAAATTCTTTTTGTTTCCTGCAAGCAAAACCTGAAAAATTTTTGAAGCTTTTTTTTCGCTTCCTTTTTCCGTTTTCCTTCCAATCTTCCAATGAACTTTCCGTGTTTTGCGGGGTGCAAATGTAAAAAGCTTTTTCAATTCCCGCAAGCTTTTCCGAATCTTTTTTTTTTGAAAATTTCTTTCCTTTCGATTCTTGCCTGCTATCGGAATTTCTAAGAGCGTTTTTCGCTGTTGCGGGTGCAAAAGTAGAACCTTTTTCCGCTTCCGCAAGCTTTTTTATCGAGTTTTTTTCGGTTTTTTTTGATCTTTTTCTTAACTCACTGATAACGGTGTTTTTACAATCTGATTATTTTCGCATCTCTATAGGGTTTTTCTTCTTTTTCTTCGATTTTTCATATTTTATAGGGGTTCTGAACCTTCCTTTTTATTGGATTTTTACTCCATGATGCCCTTTTCAGATGATTTTTCATGCTTCGAGAATCTTCTTTTTCCCGGAAAAGCTCTTATGGAAACCCATGCCCTAGCCCCGATAGAAGCGGAAATCCTTTTTGGGGCGGGGTTCGCCCCAAAAAGATTGAAGCGGATAGCGGGAAGAAGCTCCTTATTATTATTGAAATTCCAAATGCCAAAGGCTTCTACTCCTCTCAGCAGGAGAATAAATAGCTATAATATATATGTATAAAAACAAACCCGACAGGTTTTATAAACCTGTCGGGTTGGAAATGACAATTACTCTTATATATAATAGAGTAAAAAGCTATACTATATAATATGTATTATTGATTTAAAGCATCTATTACTTCTTTTGTGATTTCAATGCTTTTTAGTTTTGCCTGGTGATCGAAAATCGGGCTTGTCACCATTAGTTCGTCGATTCTTGCGTAGTCTATGAACTTTTTCAAATCGGTTACTAATTGTTCTTTGTTTCCTGTGAAGGTTCCTGCGGTCATTTGGTTTACATGGAAACGTTCTGCTTCGTTCATGATATCGTCTAATGATGGAACTGGCGGCTGCAATCCTTTACGATCGTTTCTAATTAAGTTTAGAAACATTTGATACAAACTCGTAGATAATAATTCTGCTTCTTCATTTGTATCAGCAGCGATTACATTAACACATGACATGGTTCTTGGTTTATCCAAGAACTCTGATGGCTGGAAATTTTCTCTATAAAATTCAAATGCCTGAATCATTAGCTTTGGTGCGAAGTGACCAGCAAAAGCGTAAGGCAATCCATAAGCTGCTGCTAAAGCCGCGCTGTCCATACTTGAACCTAGAATCCAGATTGGCACATTAAGGCCTTCAGCTGGGAATGCACGAACTTTTCCTGTGGCATTTTCAGATGAAAAGTATTCCTGAAGCTTGCTTACATTTTGCGGAAATCGCTGTGCTTGCTCAAAAAAGTCTTTTCGAATTGCTTCGGCAGTTGGCTGATCTGTTCCTGGCGCTCTTCCTAATCCTAAATCGATTCGGTTTGGATATAGAGTTTCTAAAGTTCCGAATTGCTCTGCTACTACTAAAGGCGAATGATTCGGAAGCATGATTCCACCAGAACCTACTCGGATATTTTTGGTCTGACTTGCAACATATCCTATCAAAACAACCGTTGCCGTACTTGCAACGTGTGCCATATTATGATGTTCTGCCAGCCAAAATCGCTTGTATCCTAGGGTATCTGCTAATTGGGCTATATCTTTTGTTTTTTGAAATGTTTCTGTAGCGTTGCTATCTTGAGTAATAATAGCGAGCTCTAATAATGAGACTGAAATTGGGTTTTTCATATAAATTAAGGCTAAAATGCAAAATTAAGCCATTTATGCGAATGCCTTTTGTTTTCTAATGTTAATAGAATTATAATATTCTCAAATAGGTCAAAATAATTCTTTTTAAATAATTAATTATTGTTTTACGATAATTAATTATACATTTGCAATATCAAATTTAACTTTCAGTATATGAAGACGACTCATATTGTTTCTAGAATATTATTTTATTTCACCAGATTCTTGGCTGTAGTTTATTTTTTCTTGGCTGCTTATTCGGTTTTTACTTTGGTAACGGGATTATTTCTCACTTTTAAAGACAACGGAAAGTATTTTCAGGTTTGTTATCCGTTTACCTCGCATCCATTGATGTTAGGCGATTACAATTTGCCCTATATTCTTTTTGACTTTCTTGCTCCGTTGAGCCTTTATGGGCTTTTCTTTTTATTGAGCAGTAATGTCTTTAAAGTTTTCTTTCAGCCAAAATTGTTTACTCAAAATAGTGTTGTACACTTAAAACGTTTTTATTTATCGAATTTGTTCATTCCGAGTATCGTGATATTGTTTGCTTTCTTCTTTGTTCCTTTAGATAATGAAGTGTTACTTTTTATCATACTGCACGGAATGCTTGGCGCTTTTGCTTATTTTCTAGCAGCCATTTTCAAACAAGGTTTAAACCTTCAGAACGAACAAGACTTATTTATATAGCTATGCCAATAATTGTAAATGTTGATGTAATGCTTGCCAAACGCAAGATGCAGAGTAAAGAATTGGCAGAGAAATTAGATATAACGCCTGCTAATTTATCGATTCTAAAAACGGGAAAAGCAAAAGGTATTCGATTTGATACGCTCGAGGCTATTTGCAAAATATTAGATTGCCAACCCGGCGATATTTTAGAATATGTAAGCGAGTAGCTTTCTTTTAAATCAAATTTTCTGAAAATAAAAATCGGCTTTTTGAGGCCGACAGGAATTCTATTGCCCAAAAATTTCAAATCATCATTTATATAATCATCAAAAATCAATCAAAAAATGAACAGTTTATCAATCAAAAATCTCAGTAAAACGTACGAGAACGGCACAAAAGCGATTGATTATTTATCGCTTGAAATTACAAACGGAATGTTTGGTTTATTGGGTCCGAATGGCGCTGGAAAATCGACTTTAATGCGAACCATTGCCGCTTTGCAAGAACCGACTTCTGGAATTATCGAATTTAACGGAATCAATATTCTCGAAAATCCGATGTTTATTAGGGAGAATCTTGGATATCTTCCACAGGAATTTGGCGTTTATCCAAAGATTTCTGCTTTTCGTTTATTGGATCATTTGGCAATTTTGAAGGGAATTATCAATAAAAAAGAACGACACGATCAGATTCTGTATTTGCTACAGCAAACGAATTTATTACAACACAAAGACAAAGCAGTTCATTCTTTTTCGGGCGGCATGCGTCAGCGTTTTGGAATTGCACAGGCCTTATTGGGAAATCCGAAGATTATTATTGTCGATGAACCGACTGCGGGACTTGATCCTGAGGAAAGAAATCGTTTCAATAATCTTTTAAGTGAAATTGGCGAAAGCATTATTGTGGTTTTGTCCACACATATTGTAGAAGATGTTCGTGATTTGTGTACCAAAATGGCGATTATTTCTAGCGGTAAGTTGCTTTTGGAAGGAAATCCAAATGAAGCGGTTGATTCTTTGAAAGAAAAAATCTGGACGAAAGCGATTCATAAAAATGAACTGAAAGAGCATCAGGAACATTTTAATATTATTTCGTCTCATTTGAATTCTGGAAAAATCAACATTCATGTTTTCTCTGATCAACAGCCTGATTCTAGTTTTGAATTGACTTCTCCAGATTTGAGCGATGTTTACTTTAATATTTTATCTCAAAATCAACTTAAAAAATAATGTTATGCTTTCGAAATTAATTCAATTTGAATGGCATAATAATACCAGAAACTGGACATTTTATGCTTCCTATATTATATATCTGATTCTCGGCTTTTTTGTGAGCGCTTTTGCGAACTTTTCGTTTTCGGGCGCTTATAAAAACAGTCCGTTTGTATTGACTTATGCGATTGGTTTGCTATCGCTGATGACTATTTTCTCTATCACACTTCAAGTTGCCCAGCAATTTTTAAAAGAATACGAAACCAAATCTGATGCGATTATCTTCTCTACTCCTATTTCGAAATTTCATTTTTTGGGAAGTAAGTTTATCACAGCTTTTGTGATTGCAGTTTCTTCTTTTGGAATGTTCATTATTGGAATGATGATTGGGCATCAAATGTCGTGGATTCCGAAAAGCGAAATTGGTCCATTTGAAATTCTAAATTATATCTGGCCTTATCTTGTAATTGTAATTCCTAATATTCTTTTATGTCTTTCGATTCTTGCTACGCTAGCTTGGCTTACGCGAAGTAAACTTTTTATTTATGTTGGCGGATTATTCATCTACATATTATATATAGCGGGCTCGATTTTTTCTAATTCGCCTTTATTTGCAAATGCTTCTCCGTCTTCCGCGAAAGCGATGTCTTTGGCAGCAAAAATAGATCCGTTTGGTTTAGCGGCTTTTTTGGAACAAACTAGATATTGGACAGCCATCGAAAAAAATACGCAACTGCTTTCGCTTTCGGGCAATTTTTTATTCAATCGAATCGTGTGGATTTGCGTTTCTTTCCTTCTCATTTTTGTTTCCTATAAATTGTTTTCATTTAGAAAAACAAAAACTAAAAAGGCAAAATCACTTAAAATCGATACAAAAGAAGCAAAAGTCTTTTCTACTGAAATTCCGAAACAGCAATTTAAAACCTCAAAACACAATTGGGCTGTTTTTAAAAGCAATTTGAAAATGGATATTTTTTTGGTTCTAAAAGGAATTCCGTTTTTGCTGATTGTAATCTTATTTTCGGGATTATTAATGATTGAGATTTCAGATGAAATTGACGGTGGAATCAGATTGCCGGAAAGTATTACGAATACGGCTTTGATGATTTCTACTATTATGGATCGTCTGCCTTTTATTTTGATTCTAATTCTTCTTTTTTACAGCAGTGAATTATTGAATCGAAGCGAAAATTCGAGATTTGAAATGCTGGAAAATACAGCGCCGTATTCTCAGTTTATAGTTTTGATTTCGAAATTGACAGCACTTTTTATGATTCCATTAATCTTAATTGGAATTAGCATTTTGATTGGAATTGGTTTTCAAATCATTCATGCCAACGCGCCAATTGAAGCTGGACTTTACTTTTCGATGTTTTATTATATCGGATTTCCATTGTTTTTGATTTCGATTTTGGTAATCGCCATTCAAACTTTTATCAAAAATAAATATTTAGGATTGGTAGTTTCGGCATTTATTGTGCTTTTGTTTTGTACGGGAATCGGAGAACAGTTGGGAATTTCGCATCCATTATTCCGATTTGGAGATTCTTTTAAAAGAGAATATTTTGATTTGAATGGTTTTGGAAGTTATACTTTTCCGTTTCATATTTCAATGTTGTACAATTTTGGATTGGCTTTTATTCTCCTGACTTTGACTGGAATTTTATGGAAACGAAATTCAACGATTCTAAAAACCATTCGCAGAAATTCATTTAATGCTATTCAAAAAATAACTTTTGCCTTTGGAAGCATTCTTTTCATCGGTTTTGGAAGTTTTCTTTTTTATAAAACGAATATTGAATATCCGTATTTAACCAAAAACGATCAGAACAATTGGAGCGAGCAATACGAAAAGCAATTTAAAAAATATGCGAATCTTGATCAGCCAACAATTATTTCCTTAAAAAGTAAAGTCGATTTGTTTCCTGAAGAAAATCGTTACGAAGTAAAAGGCACTTATGAACTGATCAATAATTCGCAAAAACCAATTGATAGTTTACTCCTATATATAGATCGAAATTCGAAACTGATTTCTGTTGAAATTGAGAACGCTAAAAATCTAGATGATGTTTCTAAATTTCAGCATTATTGGTATCGATTGGAAAAGCCTTTGTTACGGCAGCAGAAAATGAAAATGAGTTTTGCTTTTACCTCAACTTGGTCGCCATTTAAAGGTCATACTGCGTTTAATTCGATTATTGAAAATGGTTCGTTTATGCGAATAAGCCGTTATTTTCCAACTTTTGGTTATCAGGATTCTAATGAAATCAGCAGTGAAAAAGAACGTGCAAAAAGACATTTAAAACCGCAAACGCCACTTAAAAAGCTAGAAGAAAAATCGAAAACTATAAATGATTTTATTGATTATGATGTTGTCGCTTCGACTTCAAAAAACCAAACTGCAATTGGAATTGGAGATTTAATTGGAAATTGGAAAAAGGACAATCGAAGCTATTTTCATTATAAATCTAATGGAAAGATTCCGTTTCGATTTGCTTTTTCTTCTGCCGAATATGAAATTCAGAAAACAAATTATAAAGGTGTTTCAATTGAAGTGTATTATGATAAAAGCCATTCAAGAAACGTTACCAAACTGATTCAAGATGTAAAAAACACTTTAGATTATTGCCAACTTAGCTTTGGAAAATATCCATACAAAACGATTCGTTATGCTGAAGTTTCTGCTTTCGCGGATGGATTTGCTGCAACTTCTTATCCGTCGACGGTTTTCATGAAGGAGAATTTTGGATTTTACAGCAACTTGAATAATCGAGATAAAGAAGATATCATCAATCAGTTAACAGCTCACGAATTGTCTCACGAATGGTGGGGAAATGCGCAGATTAGTCCTGAACAAAAAGAAGGGAGCTGGATTTTAACCGAAACTCTCGCACAATACACCGAATTGATGTTGTATGAAAAAGAACATGGTTTGCAAAAAGCGTTGGAAACTTTAAAAATCCATCTGGATTTGTATTTGAGCAGCCGAAGTTACGAACCAGAAACTCCTTTATATAAAACGAATTATGAAACGCCACATTTACCTTATGATAAAGGAATGTTGGTGATGCATCAGCTTCGAATTTTAATTGGAGAAGAAAAAGTTAATCTGGCTTTGCATAATTTCTTGAGTCATTATAAATATCCAAATCCAATTCCAGATTCGGAGGATTTATTGAAAGAGATTTATTTGGTGACGGATTCCAAACTTCATCCAAAACTAGATGAAATGTTTAAAAAGATTATTACCTATTCTTCTAAAATTTCTGAAGTTGAAAGTGTAAAAAAGAATGGTTTTTATGAAGTTTCATTTAAAGCCGATTCTAAAAAATATCTGGAAAATGCCACAGGAGTTCGCAAACAAATTGCCAACGATGCAACAATTGATATTGGAATTTATGATGAAAATGGAAAGTTATTCCGTTACACTTTTTCTATCAAAAACAATACAATTGAAGGCAAAATTAAAATCAAAAACAAACCTCAACGAATTGTAATTGATCCTTATTTAATGAATATTGACACTTTTATAAAGGACAACGATAAAGAGATTGATTAAGTTTTTTTTTAGCCACAGATTAAAAGGATTATTTGGATTTTAATTTTAGCGAAAGCAAAAAATCATTTTAATCCTTTAAATCTGTGACTATATTTTTTTATTTCAATTGAATGAAAATCTGTTTATGAGTTGTTTTTCCATCATCTTTTATTTTTAAATCATTACTCGATTCGATTTCAAATTTTGAGGCAGTTTCTATATTCAATGAAATATCACGGTTTCTAAAAATTTCTGGAATTTCTGGAAGCTGAATGGTTACGGTTACTTCTTTCTTTTTCTGCTGAAAATCGACTTTTATTCTGTCTCTTAACCAAATATATTCGTAAACTTCCTGCCACGGAGCCATCCAAATTGAGTCATTTCCTTTGAGACCGTATTTATTCGCAAGAGTAATCATATAATATTTGAATTCTGAAAAACGCATGCTTAGATTCCACAAATTTGTATTTCCTGTTCCGTGTGTGAATTCGTTAAACCAAACGGTATTGGGCTGTTTCGAGATCGAATCTAAAGTTTTTAGATAATGATCCATCGTTTTAAAAGTGATGGTGTCTTTTGAACTCTGCACAAAAGTTCGGGCAGAAATCATTTTATCTAAATCTACTTTTGAATCGACTTTAAAAACTGGTCCAACGCCGTAATAAGACGCTACCGAAAAATGTCCATTATTAAGTGCCTCTTTTTCATATTCCAAATAATATTTCTCATCGCCTTCTCCGCCCGGAACTACAAAATGAGACATCGTGAAATCTAGATTTTGTTTTATCGAAGTTTTATTTTCAATCACTTCTGTCAAATAATTTGTGCCGTGTTTTGTAGCATGATGAAAACCGTGATTCAAAATATCCCAACCTGCATTGTACATTTCTTTTACCTCAGCCCAAGAAAGATGTCCACGGTTTTCTGGCAAATCACGAATTGAACCTCCATTAATCGTTAATGCTAATTTAAACGGAATTTTATTTCCCATTCCGTCCGAATAGAAAAGTCCTTCAGAGGTTGTTCCGTCTCCGCCTTGATCGATTTTCCATTCGTTTATAGATGAATTACTTATTTTTCCCCCGTTCAACAAAGGAAAAGCAGTCAGATAAGCCGATCTGTAACCATCATCAAGCGTAAAACTATAAGCCAAATGTTTGTTATATTTTAAAGGAGCAACGGCAATTTTTACTTTATCTGCCGATTTTAATTTTATTTTGAATGAAATGGTTTTCGGTTTTGAAGAATCTTTTTCGATAATTCCGCTTGAAAAAACGTTGAAATTTCCAAAAATCAGAACATTTAGTAGTAAGAGAATTCGTTTTAACATTATTTTTTAGTGGTTCATTTTCGAACTAAAAGTACATTTCTTTTTCAAACAAATATTTTAAAACTGATTCTACTACTAAAATAATTTCTGTCGATTCAAAAAAGTGAACCTATTTTAAACCTAAATTTGTACATCGAATACCAAAATTTGATTTAGCATCTCTGCAAATGACACACAAAATTTTAATTATAGACGACGAAGAAAAACTAAGAAGTCTGCTGGTTCGCATTATTAAATCGGAAGGATTTGAAGTTTTGGAAGCGAAAGATTTAAAATCTGGTTTTAAAAAACTGGAACAAACCGATATTGATGTTGTTTTGTGTGACGTAAAACTTCCAGATGGAAACGGCGTTGATTTTGTTCAAAACATAAAAAGCAGTTTTCCTTTAGCAGAAGTTATCTTGCTGACGGCTTTCGGAAATATTCCGGATGGCGTTCAGGCGATGAAAAACGGCGCTTTCGATTATATTGTAAAAGGCGATGATAATGATAAGATTATTCCGCTTCTTTATAAAGCGGTCGAAAAAGTGCATTTACAGAAAAAAGTAAAACAGCTTGAAAAGCGTATCAGCGATAAATATTCTTTTAATTCGATAATTGGAAAATCAAAAGGAATTGAGCAGGTTATTGATTTGGCTCAAAAAGTAGCCAAAACAGATTCGACTGTTTTATTGACTGGTGAAACCGGAACTGGAAAAGAGGTTTTTGCACAAGCAATTCATGAAAACAGTAATCGCGCTGGAAAATCTTTTGTGGCTTTAAATTGCAGTACTTTTAGCAAAGAAATTCTAGAAAGTGAACTTTTTGGTCATAAACAAGGTGCATTTACTGGAGCTTTGAAAGATAAAAAAGGTTTTATTGAAGAAGCAAACGGTGGAACTTTATTCCTGGATGAAATTGGAGAAATGCCAATTGATCTTCAGGCGAAATTATTGCGTGTTTTAGAAACTAGCGAATATATTCCAGTTGGTGACACGACTTCCAAAAAATCAAATTTTAGATTAATTGCGGCAACAAATCGTGATTTAAAAGAAGAAAGTGAAGCGCATCGTTTTCGTTCTGATTTGTATTTCCGTTTGAATATTTTCGAAATCAAACTGCCTTCACTTCGCGAAAGAGCAAAAGATATTCCGTTGTTAGCGAATTATTATGTGAAACAGTTTTCTGAAAAAACGAATAAAAAAACGTTACAAACTTCAGCTGATTTTCTGGAAAAATTAGAAAATTATTCCTGGCCGGGAAATATCCGCGAACTTAAAAATGTTATCGAGAGGTCGGTTATTTTGAGCAATGGCGATACTTTGACTTCTGATGTTCTGCCTTATGAAATACAGCATCAAACAGAGAAAAGCTCAAAATCAATGTCTGCTTTTTCGATGCAGAGTATTGAGAAACTGCATATTCAAAAAGTTTTGAATTACACTAAAGGGAATAAAGCTGAAACGGCTAGATTATTGGAAATTGGGATTGCGACTTTGTATCGAAAGATTGAAGAATATGGAATAGAAAATTCCAAAATTTAAATTCCAAATTCCAACGCTGGGCTTAAATTCCAAAACGCAAATTCCAAATTCCAATGGCAATTGCAATGTCAAATTTCAAAAATCAATATTTAATTCGATTTGAAAAGCTCCAGCGGAGCTAAATATTTATAGAATAATATAATTCCCATTGAAAAAAGCTCCAGCGGAGCGACACCAGCATTACAATATGTCACCCCGCTGGGGCTTTAATAATTATACGTATTTGTTTCTATAAATATTTCGCTCCTCTGGAGCTTCCAATATGGAAACAAAAACATATCAAAACGAGAAAAGCTTATCAAAATGATAGGCTTTTTTTATGCCTAATTTTTGGCACAAAACATCAACTTCTTATTTTACAACACCTTACACCTCACCTTACATTTTCGGAATATATTTTGGCATAAGGAGGAAGAACATAAAAATTCCTTCTCATGAAAAATCAAGTTAATTCCATCTACAAACAAGCTGAACGGTTTGCTGAGATTACCAAAAAATCAATTGTATCTGGTAATATCGTTCGGGCTAAAAAATGTTTAGCGCTTGCTGAACGGTTATTTATTACTGGAAGCATCGAAACTAAAAATGCCATTTCAAACGTGTACGTTTTTTCGGTTTCGTCTTTTATGGAAATGCGCCACTGCAACATCTCGCATCTTTTCCCACAAACGCTTAAAGCAGAATATATCAAGCAGGTTAATGCTTCTGGCGTGTAAATGTTTAATCGGTTAACTGTTTAATTGTTTAATCGTTTCTGCAACAATCTGAAATCTAAATTCTAAAATAATTATGATCACTTTTCTTTTACTCGGGCTTGCCGTTTTACTGTTTGCCATTTGTTTTCTATCTGTTGAATTCTTTGAAAAAATCTAAATCATGACTGCACTCTTTATTGTTTCAATTGCCGTTTTCGGGTATTTGGTTTATGTATTAATTAAACCTGAAAAATTTTAATAAATGTAAAATGTCAAAAGTGAAATGTTAGATGTCTTTCATTTTACAAATCACATCTCACTTTTCACAACTTCACATTTCACTTTTTACAATCAACAACTCACTCATTATGAATACAGAATTACTAGGTGTCATAGGTATTTTTCTCCTAACTATTGTTTTAGCGATTCCCTTTGGGAAATATATTGCTAAAGTATTTTTAGGAAACAAAACACTTCTTGACCCGATTTTCAATCCGCTTGAAAAATTTATTTTTAGAATCAGCGGTATCAATCCAGCTGAAGAAATGAACTGGAAACAACATCTAAAAGCACTTTTAAGCATTAATATGCTTTGGTTTTTTCTCTGCTTTTTTGTGCTCCTTTTTCAAGGTTCTTTACCTTTAAATCCAGATAATAATCCATCAATGTCGCCAGATTTAGCATTTAATACCGCTATTTCATTTGTCGTAAACTGCAACTTACAGCATTATTCAGGCGAAAGCGGAGTTTCATACCTATCGCAAATGGTATTGATGTTTTTACAATTTGTTTCGGCTGGAGTTGGAATCGCTGCTGCTGTAATGGTATTTACCGCTATGCGCGAAAGAACAACAGACAAACTGGGGAATTTCTACAACTATTTTGTAAAAAGCTGTACTCGTATTTTATTACCACTTTCAGCAATTGTAGCAACTACTCTAGTTTTCGGCGGAACTCCAATGACTTTTGAAGGAAAAGATGCGATAACTACTTTGCAAGGCGATCACGTTGAAGTTTCTCGCGGACCAGCTGCTGCTTTTATCGCCATTAAACATATTGGTACAAACGGTGGTGGATTCTTCGGAGCTAACTCAGCTCATCCTTTAGAAAATCCGACTTATTTTACGAATGCCGTTGAACTTTGGGCGCAAATGATTGTTCCGTTTGCGATGATCTTTGCACTTGGTTTCTTCCTTAAAAAACAAAAATTCGCTTACATCATTTTTGGTGTAATGACCGTTGGATTCTTGCTCTTGGTAATTCCGACAATGTCAAGCGAAATCAGTGGGAATCCTGCTATCGAAAAAATGGGAATTTCTCAATTAAACGGAGCAATGGAAGGAAAAGAAGTCCGTTTTGGCCCAGCTATTTCAGGTTTCTGGAGTATTGCCACAACAGTGATTTCTACAGGTTCTGTAAATAGTATGCACGATAGTTCGATGCCAGTTTCTGGAGCCATGCAGTTATTGGCTATGATGGTCAATGTATTTTATGGCGGATGCGGTGTTGGTTACCTCAACTTTTACATTTTCATTATTCTGGCTGTTTTCATTTCAGGTTTAATGGTGGGTCGAACTCCTGAGTTTTTCGGAAAGAAAATCGAAGCCCGCGAAGTCAAAATTGCTGCTTTTATCGCTATTCTTCATCCATTATTGATTCTAGCAGGAACAGCTTTAGCTTCTTATTTTGCTGCGAATGATACTGCGATGGGCTATTGGTTCAGCGGAAATGCAACGGGCTGGCTGAACAATCTAGGAAATCACGGATTCTCTGAAATGTTATACGAATATACTTCAAGCGCTGCTAACAACGGTTCTGGTTTTGAAGGTTTAGGAGATAATAATCCGTTTTGGAATATCACTACAGGAATTGTTTTACTGCTAAGCCGTTTCATTCCAATCATCGGACCATTGGCAATCGCTGGTTTATTAGCCAACAAAAAATACATTCCAGAAAGTGCAGGAACTTTAAAAACCGATACAACAATTTTCGGAATCATGATTTTTGCCGTAATCGCTATTGTTGCGGCGCTATCTTTCTTTCCTGCATTAGCTCTTGGTCCTCTAGCAGAATATTTTACACTGAAATAAAATCCGCCATTAGATAAAGTATTTAAAACATAGCCCAAGGTTTCAACCATGGGGACAAAGATTGGCATAACGTCCTGATAATTTCATCGATTGCGATATACGTTGCGTCCCAACGGTTGAAACCGTTGGCTATGTTCTATAATCTGTGTGTTTATTCCGCATAACATTTAACAAATAACATTTAACTTTTTACAAGAAAATGACAACTAATAAATCCACATCATTGTTTGAAAGCAAACAGGTAAAAGAAGCTTTATTGCAGTCTTTCGTGAAGCTGAATCCAAAAATGATGATTAAAAATCCGGTAATGTTTACCGTAGAAATTGGAACTGTAATTATGTTTGCCGTTTGCGTTTCGATCTTAATGGGCGCAACCGATCAAGGCAGTTTTATTTACAATTTAATTGTTTTCCTAATTTTATTTGTAACGCTTTTGTTTGCCAATTTCGCCGAAGCTATTGCCGAAGCCCGAGGAAAAACACAAGCCGACAGTTTAAGAAAAACCCGTGAAGAAACTCCTGCAAGACAGATTTTACCAAATGGAGAAATCAGAAACATCAGTTCTTCTCAATTAAAAAAAGACGATATTTTCATTTGTGAAGCGGGCGATTTAATTGCAGCTGACGGAGAAATTATAGAAGGTTTGGCTACAATCGATGAAAGTGCGATTACAGGAGAAAGTGCTCCTGTAATTCGAGAAGCAGGCGGAGACAAATCTTCTGTAACAGGAGGAACAAAAGTATTGTCTGATAAAATCAAAGTAAAAGTAACTTCAGAACCTGGAGAAAGCTTTTTGGATAAAATGATTGCTTTGGTTGAAGGTGCAAGCCGTCAGAAAACGCCAAACGAAATTGCCTTGACTATTTTGTTAGCCGCTTTTACTTTAATCTTCGTAATTGTCTGCGTTACCTTAAAACCTTTTGCCGATTATGCAAATGCTCCTATTACTATTGCTGCTTTTATTGCGTTGTTCGTTTGTTTGATTCCTACGACAATTGGAGGACTTCTTTCTGCGATTGGAATTGCGGGAATGGACAGAGCTCTACGTGCCAACGTGATTACAAAATCAGGAAAAGCGGTTGAAACTGCTGGAGATATTGACGTTTTGCTTTTGGATAAAACAGGAACAATAACCATTGGAAACAGAAAAGCAACTAACTTCTATCCAACAAAAGGCATTTCTTTTGAAGATTTCGTTAAATCTGCTGTCTTGAGTTCACTTGCTGACGATACGCCAGAAGGAAAAAGTATTTTGGAGCTTGGTAAAATGTTAGATGAAAACAGTAAAATGCAGTCAGACATTTCACTTCTCACAGACAACATTTCACACACCATAAAATTTACTGCTGAAACCAGAACTTCGGGTGTTGTTTTAAAAGACGGAACAAATATTCGAAAAGGTGCACAGGACGCTGCTAAAAAAATCGCTGAACAAGCTGGAAATGTTTTTCCTAAAGATACTTTGCAACAGGTTATCACAATCTCTTCTAATGGAGGAACGCCTTTGGTAGTTATCAAAAACAACGAAATTCAAGGTGTTATCGAATTACAGGATATCATTAAAACTGGAATGAAAGAACGTTTTGAGCGCTTACGCAGAATGGGAATCAAAACAGTTATGGTTACAGGTGATAATCCACTGACAGCTAAGTTTATTGCAGAAAAAGCCGGAGTTGATGATTTTATTGCTGAAGCTAAGCCTGAAGATAAAATGAACTACATTCGAAAAGAACAGGCTGAAGGTCGTCTCGTTGCCATGATGGGAGACGGAACAAATGATGCTCCTGCCCTTGCACAAGCCAACGTAGGTGTTGCCATGAACAGCGGAACACAAGCTGCTAAAGAAGCTGGAAATATGGTCGATCTTGACAATGACCCAACAAAACTTATCGAGATTGTCGAAATTGGAAAACAGCTTTTAATGACTCGCGGAACTTTAACCACTTTTTCTATTGCGAATGACGTTGCCAAATATTTTGCGATTGTTCCTGCACTTTTCATTACTGCTATCCCTGCTTTGCAAGGTTTGAACATTATGCACTTGCACAGTCCTGAAAGCGCGATTTTATCGGCTGTAATTTTCAATGCGATTATTATTCCGATCTTGATTCCGCTGGCTTTGAGAGGTGTTGAATATCGTCCGATTGGAGCGAGCGCGATTCTAAAACGTAATCTTTTGATTTATGGCTTAGGCGGTTTGATTGTTCCTTTCATCGGGATTAAGTTAATTGACGTGATTGTTGCACTATTCATGTAAAATTAAACCTGACAGGTTTACAAAACTCAAATAAAAACATCGGTTCTGAACTGTTAAGTTCTGAGAAGAAAAACTTAGAATCTTAGCAACTTAGTCCCTTAGAATCTTAAAAGAAATGAAAACAATATTTTCAATCCTAAAACTTACTGCGGTTACTTTAATCTTATTCGCAGTTATTTATCCTCTTGCGATTTACGGAATCGCACAAATTGCTCCTAATCAAGGAAAAGGAGAAACACTTTCTGTTAACGGAAAAATCGTTGGTTATCAAAAAATCGGACAAAAGTTTGATAAATCGAATTATTTCTGGGGAAGACCTTCAGCAGTTGATTACAATGCTGCAGGAAGTGCCGGAAGCAATAAAGGTCCGAGCAATGCTGAATATTTAGCTTTGGTTCAAAAGAGAATCGATACTTTTCTTGTCGTGCATCCTTACTTGAAAAAAATTGAAATTCCAGCTGATATGGTTACCGCTTCAGGAAGTGGTTTAGATCCGAATATTTCTCCGCAAGGTGCTTTAGTTCAGGTGAAACGTGTAGCGAAAGAAAGAAATTTAGCTGAAGCTAAAGTGAAAGCTTTGGTGGAATCTAAAATTAATACAGCTATTGTTGGACCTGAAACGGTGAATGTTTTGGAGTTGAATATGGCGCTTGATGCGTTGCGTTAAAAGATGCTAAGGTTCTAAGTTGCTAAGTTCCTAAGTTTTTTCTCCTGCAAGGTTTTTAAAACCTTGTAGGTGTGATTCTATTTTAGAAGCTGTAACTATCCAGTTTGTCATCCCGAGGAACGAGGGATCTCCGCAAGTAACTCGCCAAAGTATTGTCGATTTTCTGTGTGGAAATTCTAGTGCGATTTCTCCTTCGTCGAAATGACAAACAAAACGTAAAAACTAAACTTAATAATACTTACAAGGTTTTGAAAACCTTGCAGGAAATGATACGCCTTTTTACCCCAAATTCCCTAGCCCCGATAGTAGTGGAAATCCTTTTTCTGGCTTCTTTAGCCAGGAAAAGATTGAAACGGATAGCGGGAAATAGCTCCTAAAAAATCTACTAAATAAATAACTAAAGAGGATGAGATTGCTTCGTCCCTCGCAATGACAATTAACAATGAAAAAAATAATACTTACTGCTTTGATCGCTTTTGGTTTTAGCAATTTACATGCACAAGAAGAATCTAAAAGTCCATTTACGTTTTCGGGATATGTAGACGTTTATTATAGTTATGATTTCGGAAAACCGGAAAATCATACACGGCCAAACTTTTTTTACAATTATAACCGAAGCAATGAAATGAACCTGAATTTGGGTATGGCGAAAGTGAATTATTCGAAAGAGAATATTCGTGGAAATTTTGCCCTAATGGCTGGAACTTATGCACAATACAATATGTCTGCAGAACAAAATTTACTGCAAAATGTTTATGAAGCAAATGTCGGTGTGAAGATTTCACAAAAACATGATTTGTGGATTGATGCGGGAATTATGCCTTCACATATTGGTTTTGAAAGTGCAATTGGAAAAGATTGTGCCAATTTAACCCGAAGCATTCTGGCCGAGAATTCGCCTTATTATGAAACGGGTGTAAAAATTGGTTACACTTCTGATTATGGAAAATGGTATTTTGCTGCGATGTATTTAAACGGTTGGCAGAGAATTCAGAAAATCGACGGAAATCAAACTCCGGCTTTTGGAACGCAGGTTACGTACAAACCTACTGATAAAGTAGTTTTGAATTGGAGTACGTATGTTGGAAACGAACAGCCTGATATTGACAAAAAATGGCGTTACTTCAACAACTTTTATGGACAATTTAAAGTAACCGAAAAAACAAATCTAACAGCTGGTTTTGATATTGGTTCACAGCAATCGGCTAAAAACAGTAACAAATACAATACGTGGTTTTCGCCTGTTTTGGTTCTGCAATACAAACCAACAGATAAAATTCAGCTTGCAGCACGAGGAGAATATTACAGTGACGAAAAAGGTGTAATTATCGCGACAGAAACGCCAAACGGATTTAAGACCTACGGATTTTCAGCTAACTTTGATTACTTAATTACTGATAATGTTATGTTTAGAATTGAAGCGAGAAATCTGTCTAGCAAAGATGAAATTTTTACCAAAAACAATCTGCCAACAGATACGAATACTTTTGTAACGACTGCATTGGCGATTAGTTTCTAGAATAGTTTTTTGCCACAGATTAAAGGGATTATTTTTGCCACGAATTACACCAATTTCCGCGAATTATATTTTGATTAATTTTAAAATAAAAATTTGTGCTAATTCGTGAAATTCGTGGCAAATACCTAGACAAAGTGATTTAAAAATCATTTTAATCTGTATAATCTGTGGCTTAAAAAAAACTTAGTGTCTTAGCGCCTTCGTGGCAAAAAAAACCTAAAAATGGAAAACGAAAATAACGCACAGCATTTTCTGGATTTGATTCAGAAATCCCGAAAAGGAAAATTCAAAATCTACATTGGAATGAGCGCTGGTGTGGGCAAAACTTTCCGTATGCTTCAGGAAGCGCATTCGTTATTGAAAAACGGAATCGATGTAAAAATTGGCTACATCGAAACGCATATGCGGAAGGAAACGCATGAGTTATTGTCTGGCCTGCCGATTATTCCTCGACGGACTATTTTTTACAAAGGAAAAGAACTCGAAGAACTCGACGTTCAAGCCATCATCAACCTTAGACCAGAAGTGGTTATCGTTGATGAATTGGCACATACAAATGTGGAAGGAAGCAAAAACGAAAAACGCTGGCAAGATGTTCTGGAGATTCTAGAAGCTGGAATTAATGTTATTTCGGCTGTCAATATTCAGCATATTGAGAGTTTAAACTCAGCTGTAAAACGAATTACAAATATTGACGTTCAGGAAAGAATTCCGGATAATGTTCTGCGTCTGGCTGATGAAGTGGTGAATATCGATTTGACTTCAGAAGATTTGATTGCTCGTTTAAAGGAAGGTAAAATTTATACGGCAGATAAGATTCAGATGGCTTTGCAGAACTTTTTCAAATCGGAACAAATTCTGCAGTTGCGTGAATTGGCTTTGAAAGAAGTGGCGAGTCAGGTTGTTCGAAAAGTAGAAAATGAAGTTCCGAATCTGCATGCTTTACGTCATGAAAAATTGTTGGCTTGTATCAGCAGTAATGAAAAAACAGCTAAAATCGTAATTAGAAAAGCAGCGCGTTTGGCAAGTTATTATAACGGAATTTGGTATGTTTTGTATGTCGAAACTCCGCAGGAAAGCAGTACGAGAATTGCACTTGACAAACAAAGACATTTAATTAATAACTTTAAACTCGCCGTGCAATTAGGAGCTGAAGTTATTAAGTTAGAAAATTCGAATATTGCGAATGCGATTTTGACAACCGTTGAGGAAAAACAAATTACAACTGTCTGTATCGGGAAACCGCATTTGAATTTATTTAAAGTAATTTTGTCTACAACAATTTTCAGGCGTCTGCTAAATAAATTGTCGTTATCAAACGTCGACCTTGTAATCTTGTCATGAAAAATATTAAACCATATAAGTAATATAAGTTCATTTAAATTATAGGACGTGAAGTTTAACCGCAAAGGCGCTAAGATTTCGCAAAGCACGCAAAGATTAAATTAAAATACTTTGCGCCCTTGCGACTTTGCGAGCAAAAAACTCTAGCGAACTTCGCGTAAAACTTTTGCGCCATTGCGGTAAAAAAGCTTCTAATATTTTCTTATATCACTTATATGGTTCAAAAATTGTTTTATAAAATGAGAATTAAAACCAAATTGAATCTGGGTGTTGGATTGTTATTTTTAATGATCATCATTCTCTCGTTAGTGAGTGCTTATTCTGTTTTTTTGATTAAGCAGGACACGGAGAATATTCTGAAATCGAATTACAATACACTGGAATATTCGCGAAATATGATTTTTGCTTTGGACGGAATGAAATCAGATTCAAAAAAAACGATTCAGAATTTTGAGGAAAATCTCGAAAAGCAAACCCTTAATATTACGGAGCCTGGTGAAAAACAAGCAACAGAAAAACTCATGGCTAGTTTCGCTCTTTTAGAAAAAAATAATGCTGATGAAACTGTAAAAGCGCAAATTCGTCAGGATATTTTTGCGATTATGAAGTTGAATCTCGACGCCATAAAACAGAAAAGTGATATTGCCAAACAATCGGCTGAAACGGCTAATTTGTCGATTGCTATTGTGGGCACTTTGTGTTTTTTGATTGCTTTTAATTTACTGGTTAATCTGCCCAATAATATTGCGAATCCGATTAAGGAATTGACGTTGAGTATTAAGGAAATTGCTAATAAAAATTATTCCGAGCGTGTTCATTTTACGAGCCACAGCGAATTTGGAGATCTTGCCAAGTCGTTTAATACCATGGCACAAAAACTGGAAGAATACCACGACAGCAATGTCTACAAACTTCTTTTTGAGAAAAAACGATTGGAAACGCTTATCAATAATATGAACGATCCTATTATTGGTTTGGATAACGAAGGAGTTGTTTTGTTTGTGAATGATGAAGCACTGAAAATTATTGGTTTGAAATCGGAAGATATTATTGGGAAACCTGCTTCTGAAATAGCTCTTTCGAATGATTTAATCCGTTCTTTAATTCTGAAAGAAAATGAAACGCCGAAAAAACAGCCTCTCAAAATTTTTGCTCACGGAAAAGAAAGTTATTTCGAAAAGGAAATTCATAATATTACGATAACACCAACTGGTGAAGAAAAAGAAATCAATATTGGCGATGTGATTATTCTTCGAAATATTACACTTTTTAAAGAATTAGATTTTGCAAAAACCAATTTTATTGCAACCGTTTCACACGAATTAAAAACACCGATTGCCTCTATAAAATTAAGCCTTCAATTGCTTGAAAATGCTAAAACGGGCGATATGAATGACGACCAAAAACAATTGGTAGAAAGTATTAAAGATGATAGCCAACGTTTATTGAAAATTACGGGGGAATTATTGAATTTATCGCAATTGGAAACAGGAAATATTCAGCTGAATATTGGCAAAAGCAATCCGCATGAAATTGTACAATATGCCGTTGAAGCTGTAAAAGTTCAGGCTGATCAAAAACAGATTCAGTTAATTGTTGATGCTAATGAAAACCTCAAAAACGTAAAAGCCGATGCCGAAAAAACAGGCTGGGTTTTGATTAATTATTTATCGAATGCTATCCGATATTCATCTGAAAAAAGTACGATTCTCATTAAATTAAAAGAAGAAAACAATCAGATGGTTTTTCAGGTTATTGACACCGGAAAAGGAATTGAGCCGAGATACAAAGACAAAGTTTTTGATAAATATTTCCAGATTCCGGGAAGCCAAAAATCGGGAACGGGATTGGGTTTAGCTATTAGTAAAGAATTTATTGAAGCGCAGAACGGAAGTGTTGGTGTAGAAAGTAATTTGGGATTGGGAAGTACTTTTTGGTTTACGTTGAAAGTATGAATTATTTAACATGATTTTGAAAATAAATCTTTAATTTTGAGTATTAAAAGAATTTACTATGGATATGACAGCGCAAATAAAAGAAAATTTGATCTCAAGAATTAGAGATTCTAAAGACATGAATTTTTTAAAAGCTCTTCAAACTATTTTTGATTCTTCAGAGCAGTCTTTATATGAGTTAAATTCTGAGCAACAATCTTCTATTGAAACAAGCCGAAGTCAAATCCAAAAAGGTGATTTTCACAAAAACGAAGATGTAATTTCAGAAATGAAAGAATGGTTAAAAAAGAAATAGTTTGGTCCGATCTTGCTAAACTTGAGCTTTCAAATGTTCTGGAATTTTATGTTCTCAGAAATGGAAATTCAGATTATAGTTTAAAAATTCTTGAAGAAATTGAAGATCTTTTAGAAACCCTTACTAATAACGAATTAATTGGAAGACTTACTTCGAATAAAATTACTCGAGTTATTCCAATGAAAGTTTATTTGATTTTCTATGAAATCAATAGTGATCGAATAGAAATTGTATCTTTTTGGGATAATCGCCAAAGTTTGGAAAAGAGAAAAGTAAAATAAGAATCTCCAAATTAATATTCGCTTAAGGTTCAATTAAGTACAAAATACTCCATCCGAACATTCGTTACTATTGCAAAATATAACGACTATAACAATGTTTCACAAAACGATTTCCCTAGTATGTTTATTCGGATTTTTTTCTGCGAATGCACAACAAAATGATTCGATTGCAAAAATTGACAGTACCTCTAATCATTTAAAATTCAATTACAAACAATTAATTATTCCGTCGGTGTTGATTGGCTACGGTGTAGTTGGCTTAGAAAGTCATCAGATTTTGAATTTTAATTCACAAATCAGAGCTGAAGTTACTGAAGATATCGACGAGAAAATCACAATTGACGATTTCTCTCAATACGCGCCCGCCGCGTCTGTTTACGCCCTGAATGCTTTTGGTGTAGAAGGAAAACATAATATGCGTGATCGTACGGTCATACTTGTGACTTCGTATGCTATTATGGCGTCAACGGTTTTGACTTTAAAATCGGTTTCACATGTAGAAAGGCCTGATGGAAGTTCAAACAACTCCTTCCCTTCCGGTCATACTGCAACTGCATTTATGGGAGCTGAGTTTTTATACCAAGAATACAAAGACAAATCCATTTGGTACGGAATTGCAGGTTACGCCGTTGCAACAGGAACTGGACTTTTCAGAATTTACAACAACCGTCATTGGCTGACTGATGTCGCGGCCGGGGCCGGAATCGGGATTTTGAGTACTAAAATCGCGTATTGGATTAATCCGTATATCACTAAAAAACTGTTTAAATCATCCGCAGAAAACAAATCGACTTCTATGATAATGCCTTTTTATAATGGCCAACAATATGGGTTGGGATTTGCAAAAGTTTTTTAAGTTTTTTTTTTGCCACAGATTAAAAGGATTATAAAGATTTTTTATGACTTTGTCTATATTTTTTTTCCGCCACGAATTGACGAATTTTAGTTTAAAATAATTCGTGACTTGAGCGACAGTTAACAGACGAAACAATTCGTGGTAGAAAAAAAATCCTTTTAATCTGTTTAATCTGTGGCAAAATTATAGATTCATTTCCATAATCGGCATGAATCTATTTTTTATGGAAGTTTCAAATTCGCCGATTTTTGTGAATCCGATTTTCTGGTAAAATTGTTCGGCATTGGGTTCTGAATCTAAAATGATTTTTTGGCATTTTTCATTTCGCATTCTTTCCAAAAAATCATTCATTAAATAGAAACCCAATCCTTTTCCTATATATTCAGGCAGAACAAATAGGTTATCCAATTTTACTTGATTGTTTTCTAGTTTGAAATAAGAATAATAACCAACAATCTGATTTTCATCAACCAAATTAAAAACAGGATTTTGCTCAATATAATCTGTTGTAATGGTTAGATTATTGCTCCATTTCTCCAATTGCTCTTCAGAATATCCCCAATACGCTTTTGACTTTTTGGTGATTTCCGTTAAGCGGATATGATCTTCGGTTTTAGCTTTTTGGGTGTTCATTGTTATAAATAAAATCTCGGTTTAAAAGAGCCATCGGCTCGGCAAATATTGCAGGGCTGGATTTCAATCCAGTCAAATATACAACGCCGTAGGCACAATTCCATATTGCTTCATAAAAAAACCGGATTAAAATCCGGCCCTACAATATGAATCTTCCCTCTGGGACTTTAAAACCAGAATTGATTATTTTTTTCATAAAAAATTGATTTTGATTTTGAAATGTCATTGGCATTTTACGTATTCGAAGTATTATTCTTAATCTCTCGAACTTCTCTTTTCAATTCTAAAAGCAAATCTTTCATTGCTCCAGTTTCTGTTGTTTCTTGTTTTTTATCTGATCGTCCAATGTTGCATTCGTATTCCCAAATCTCCAAAATATCAGAAGCTTTCACTTCGTAATTCGGATAAAAACTGTTATCGGATTCTAAAACCAAAGAATTCTTTTTGTTTTTGTTCAAACGTTTATAAACCATTCCTTCATTCTTAGTAATCAGGATATATGTTTTACCATCCATCACCTCTCCCAGCTTTTCTACATAACGGCCAATAATAATAGAACCATCTTCGTGTGGGGGCATCGAATCGCCTTCAACGGGAAATCCGCGGTGTTTTCCAGGACCCAAAAACGGAAGTGTAATCTGCTGTAAACTTTCAATATATTCTGGATCAGCATATCCGTTTAGATACCCTGCTTTTGCTTTTTGAGATACGATTTCAATAAAATTTTCTCCAAAACTATCCACTTGAATGGGTAAAATAAGTCGATTGCCTTCTAATTTTATCAAATTTTGCACGTCAATTTTGCGAATATCGACCGATAATATCAAGTCAATACTCATATGAAAATATAGTGCAATCTTCTTTAGAATATCATACGGTGCTTCCGAAGTTCCATCTTCGTATTTCACGTATCTACCTCTGGTAATGCTAAGGTTTTCGGCTAATTTCTCCTGTGATATTTTATGCTTAACCCTTAACGCTCTGATGTTGTCTGAAAATAAGGACATAATGAATTTGTTATAATTTGGAACAGCAAATATACACAAAATGTTCTAATCTGTACTAATTTTGTTTCATACAAAAACAAAAGGAAAATGGCACGGGCAATTGTACATATGGATTTGGATACCTTTTTTGTATCCTGCGAACGACTCACTAATTCTGAACTTAACGGAATTCCGCTTATTGTAGGCGGGGGCGAACGTGGTGTTGTTGCTTCCTGTTCTTATGAAGCTCGTAAATTCGGAGTACGTTCTGCAATGCCTATTGCAATGGCGATGAAACTTTGTCCCGATGCAAAAATTATCAAAGGCGACATGGAATTGTATTCAAAAATGTCTCATGATGTGACCGAAATTCTTCAAGAAAAAGCGCCTGTTTTAGAAAAAGCAAGTGTCGACGAATTTTACCTTGATATCACGGGAATGGACCGTTTTCACGGAAGTTATAAATGGACGGATGAATTGGCTCAAAAAGTAATTAAAGAAACCGGATTACCAATTAGTTTTTCATTGTCTATTAATAAAACCGTTTCTAAAATCGCTACAGGCGAAGGCAAACCAGTAGGAAATTTGGAAATTCCAGAACATAAAGTACAGACTTTTTTGAATCCGCTTTCGATTCAGAAAATACCAATGGTCGGAACCGTAACATTTCAGCTTTTGTCCCGAATTGGTGTTCGTAAAATTCAGACTTTAGCAGAAATGCCTGCCGAGGTTTTACAGCAAATGATTGGTAAAAATGGTTTGGATATTTGGAAAAAAGCCAACGGAATCGATCATACTCCTGTTGAACCTTATAGCGAAAGAAAATCCATTTCTACAGAACATACTTTTTCACAAGACACCATTGATATTGCAAAATTGAAGAGAGTGCTTTTGGGAATGGTCGAAAAACTGGCTTTTCAATTGCGTTCTGAACAATGGCTGACTTCTACTGTTACGGTCAAAATTCGTTACGCCAATTTTGATACCGAAACCAAACAATGCCGAGTTGCTTATACTTCAGCCGATCATATTTTGACTAAAAATGTAATGGAACTTTTTGAGAAAGTGTATCAGCGTCGTATGCGTTTGCGTTTGATTGGTGTTCGCTTTAGCGGATTGGTGCGCGGAACCTATCAAATTGATCTTTTTGAAGATACTCAGGAAATGCTCGCACTTTATGCCGCTATGGACAAAATGAAAAGCCGATACGGTTTTGATGCCGTAATGCGTTGTGCTGGTGCTCATTTTAAACCCAATACTAAAGACGAAATTTTAAAACGAAAAAACGAAAACCCTAAACCTTAATATGTATCTAAACTGTCATTCCTATCATTCTCTGCGTTACGGCACAATTCCGCTTGATAAACTTATCGAGCAGGGAATTTCTTGTGGCTTAAAAGCAATGGCTTTGACAGATATTAATACGGTAACAGGAATTTATGATTTTATAAGAGATTGCGAAAAAAAAGGAATCAAGCCTTTGGTTGGAATGGAATTTCGCTGTAATCATGAATTCAGATATATTGGTTTGGCTAAAAATGCAGAAGGATTAGCTGAAATGAATCGTTTTTTAACGGATCATAATTTCAGCGGAGAAACTTTGCCTTTGCGAGCCCCCGAATTTAAATCGGCTTTTGTGATTTATACTTTAGAAAATGCTCCTGAAACACTATATGAAAATGAATTTATCGGAGTTCGTCCTGAAGAAGTTACTGGTCTTCTGACTTCAAGACATAAAAATAAAATCGCTAAAATGTTAGTTTTACAGCCCGTGACTTTTAGCTGTAAAAGAGAATACAATCTGCATAAAGTACTTCGAGCAATTGATACGAACATCATTCTGTCAAAATTGACTGAAGCAGATTATTGTAAAACTTCTGATTTCATGAAGCCTTTAGAAGCTCTTTTGCCTTTCTACGAAAAATATCCTGAAATCGTCTTGAATACAGAACGTATTATTGACGAATGTAATTTTCAATATGATTTTTCAATTAAAAGAAACAAAAAATTCTTTACTGGAAGCCGTGAAAAAGACTTGAAAAAACTAACCGAATTAGCTGAAGAAGGCTTTGAATGGCGCTATGGAAAGGAAAACACCATTGCGAGAAAACGTGTAGAAAAAGAATTAAAAGTTATTGACGAACTAGAATTTAGCGGTTATTTTTTAATTACTTGGGACATTGTTCAATACAGCAACAGCCAAGGTTTTATGCATATTGGTCGCGGAAGCGGTGCCAACAGTATCATCGCATATTGCCTCGGAATTACAGATATCTGTCCAATCGAACTTGATTTGTATTTTGAACGTTTTTTAAATCTGAACCGAAAAAGTCCACCCGATTTTGACATTGACTGGAGCTGGCAGGAACGCAATGTAATTTTAGAATATATCTTCAGAAAATATGGAAAAGATCATGTCGCTTTCTGCGGAACGAATGTCGAATTTAAATACCGATCTATTTACAGAGAAGTCGGCAAAGTTTTTGGTCTTCCGAAAGAAGAATTGGATGTATTGGCAAAAAATCCAGAAGAACTTCATCCTACCAATAAAATTGTAAAATTGGTTCAAGAATATGGTTTTATGATGCAGAAATATCCAAACCAGCGCAGTATGCACGCCTGTGGAATCATTATTTCTGAAGAACCAATTACCAATTACACGCCACTAGAAATGCCTCCAAAAGGTTTTCCAATCGTGCTTTTTGATATGCATATTGCTGAAGAAATTGGGTTTGACAAATTTGATATTTTAAGCCAGCGCGGTATCGGACATATTGACGACAGCGTAAAACTGATTGAAAAAAATAGAGGCATAAAAGTTGACATTCGAAATACTTCGATTTCGAAGGATGAAGCCGTTTGCAATTCTCATTTGGCAAAAGGAGATACAATTGGCTGTTTTTATATCGAAAGTCCTGCCATGCGCGGATTGTTACGAAGATTGAACTGTGACAATTATAAAATTCTCGTTGCTGCTTCGTCTATTATTCGTCCTGGAGTGGCACAATCCGGAATGATGAAAGAATATATTTTTCGTCATAATAATCCGAATCACTTTGAATATTTTCATGACGTTTTTAGAGAACATCTTGGCGAAACCTACGGCATTATGGTATATCAGGAAGATGTGATTAAAATTGCCCAGCATTACGGCGGACTTCCCGCTCCTGATGGCGATATTCTGCGTCGTGCGATGTCTGGAAAAGGGCGTTCTCTAGAAGCTTTACAAAAAGTGAAAGATAATTTCTTTGCAAGTTGTGCTCAAAAAGGACATCCTGAGGCTTTGAGTCAGGAAATTTACCGTCAGATCGAATCTTTCGCTGGATATTCTTTCTGCAAAGCGCACTCGGCTTCTTATGCGGTGGAGAGTTATCAGAGTTTGTATTTGAAAGTGAATTATCCAGTCGAATTTATGACGGCGGTAATCAACAATCAAGGCGGGTTTTACAGAACGGAGGTTTATGTACACGAAGCGCGAATGTCGGGCGGAACCGTTCATAATCCGTGTGTGAATAAAAGCGAATATCAAACGACTTTGTACGGAACTGATATTTATTTAGGTTTTATGCATCTGCAAAGTTTAGAATCTAAAATTGCACATTTAATCGAATCGGAAAGAATAGAAAATGGCGAATATCTTTCTTTAGAGGATTTCATCAATCGTATTCCAATTGGAATTGAAGGCGTTAAAATCCTGATTTTTATTGGCGCTTTTCGTTTTACAGGAAAAACAAAAAATCAACTTTTGGTGGTGGCGAGTTTGCTTTTGAACAATTACAAACCTGAAAATCGGAATTTGAAATTGCTTCAAGAACCTGCGAAAGAATTTAAATTGCCTGTTTTGGAACGCTCGATTTTTGAAGATGCTTTTGACGAAATCGAATTACTGAGTTTCCCCATTTCATGTACGGTTTTCGATCTTTTACAAACCAAACATAGAGGCGATATTATGGCAAAAGATTTGGTAAAATATCATAAAAAGCAAGTTCGAATGCTGGCTTATTTAATTTCCAGAAAACACGTTCCGACCAAAAAAGGCGCAATGTATTTTGGAACTTGGATCGATCACGAAGGCACTTATTTTGATACAGCGCACTTTCCTGATAGTTTAGCACAACATCCTTTTCAAGGCGGAGGCTGTTATCTTTTGTTAGGAAATGTCGAGGTCGACTATCATTTTCCAACGATTACGATTCTCAAAATGGCGAAAATGCCTTTTATTCCAGATCCGAGATATATGGATGCTAAGGATCAATACCAAACACAGCGCCAGATTAAAGAAGATGTTAGTATGACACATCGGGCGCCATATCCGCAAGGACATGAAATTAATCTTCCGAGACATCGAATGAAGTTTAATTCTTAAGCGACGAAAAAAATTGCTCGCAAAGACGCGAAGACGCAAAGTTTTTCTTTTTAAGTTTTTTTAAATAAAACTTTGCGACTCTGTGACTTTTCGAGATTAAACAACAGAAATAGAACACTTTACGTTATATACAAATGAAGAAGCAAGAATATGCCATAGTCGATATTGAAACCACAGGCGGTAATGCCAGTGGAAGCCGTATTACAGAAATTGCCATTATTATACATGACGGTAAAAATGTCTTGGATCGTTATGAAACACTTGTAAATCCAGAACAGGATATTCCTCCTTCTATTTTTGGATTAACGGGAATTAATAACGAAATGGTGGCTAATGCTCCTATTTTCGATGACATTTCAGAGAAGGTTTTGGAAATGCTAACGGATCGTATTTTCGTGGCGCATAATGTCAACTTTGACTATTCATTTATTCATCATCAACTGGAACAAGCGGGTTTTAAATGGTCGGCAAAAAAACTTTGTACGGTTCGTGCAGCTCGAAAAATCAAACCTGGATTGGGTTCTTATAGTTTGGGCAATCTTTGCAATTCTTTAAATATATCTTTAGAAAATCGACACCGCGCCGGCGGAGATGCTGATGCTACTGCCCTATTATTTTCACTTTTACTCGAATGGGACGATGCCGGAGAAATCGATAAAATGATCAAAAAAACAGCACCCGACCAGCGATTGCCTCCAAATCTTCCTCCTGATGATTTCAATAATTTACCAGCTAAACCGGGAATTTATTATTTCTATAATCAGCAGAAAAAAGTGATTTATGTTGGAAAAGCAATCAACTTAAAGAAACGGGTGACTTCACATTTTACGGGTAATAATATCAATCCGCAGAGGCAACATTTTTTAAGAGACATTCACGGCATTTCGTTTGAAATCTGTGCTACCGAACTAATGGCGCTTCTTTTAGAATGCACTGAAATCAAGAAACTCTGGCCGACGTACAACCGAGCTTTAAAGCGTTTTGAAGCCAAATTTGGTATTTATCAATACGAGGCGCGAAACGGTTACAAATATCTGGCTGTCGGGAAATTAAGTAAATTTCAAGTCTGCATTCATGAATTCAATAACCAGCATACTGGGATTCATTTATTACGAAGTCTAGCGGAACAATTTCAAATCGACCATCGCTTTTGTAAATATTCAAGACCCGAAGAAGGCGAGTTTTTTTATACTCCTGAAGTAAAAGAATTACCAGATCCTTTTCTTCATAATGAACAAGTGGATAATGCTATTGATTTTTTATTGCATAACCGACCAAGTTTTGCCATTATAGATAAAGGAAGATCTTCAGATGAACGAAGCTGTATCTGGATTGAAAACGGCCGTTTTCATGGAATGGGATATATTCCGAGAGATGTTGCGATCAACGATCCTGATGAAGTGAAAAGTTACGTGACGCAGTATAAAAGCAATCAATACATTGAGCAGCTAATTTTTGCTTACGCAGAAAAAAATCCCCGTAAAGTGTTCTTTAGCAAGCACTTTATCGAATAAAATTCTGAAAAAGTCGTAAATTTAAGATTAGAACTAATTGAAAATCTACTATGAAAATAGCCACTTATAACGTGAACGGAGTCAACGGAAGATTAAATGTTTTATTACGCTGGCTAGAAGAAGCGACACCAGATATTGTATGCTTGCAGGAATTAAAAGCACCTCAGGATAAATTTCCGCTTAAAGCTATTAACGATGCAGGTTACAACGCCATTTGGCACGGACAAAAACAATGGAACGGTGTTGCTATTCTCGCTCGAAATATGGAAATAGAAGAGATTACACGTACACTTCCTGGTGATAAAGAAGATGTACAAAGCCGTTATATCGAAGCATTGATTAACGGAATCGTAATTGCCTGTCTTTATTTGCCAAACGGGAATCCTTATCCGGGGCCAAAATTTGAATACAAATTAAAATGGTTTGATCGTCTGGCACATCGGGCTGAAACCTTATTGAACTTAAAAGTTCCTGTAATTCTAATTGGCGATTATAATGTGATGCCAACAGAATTAGATGTTTATAAACCTGAAAAATGGGTTAACGATGCACTTTTTAGAATTGAAGTTCGTGATGCATTTGCAACTATTGTGTCACAAGGATGGACCGATGCGATTCGGAAATTATATCCCGATGAAAAGATTTATACGTTTTGGGATTATTTCAGAAATGCTTACCAACGTGATGCCGGACTTCGAATCGATCACTTTTTACTGAGTCCGCAGATAGCGAAAAAATTAAAATCTGGCGCAGTAGATCGTCATGTCCGTGGCTGGGAGAAAACAAGCGATCACGCTCCCGTGTGGATTGAAATTGATACAAAATAAAGGAAACAATGACATTATTTAACGACACCGAATTATTTACCACAGGTTTGGGAGGAAAAAAAATATTTGACATTCCTGATTCTGAACTGATTCTAATCGACGATTTTTTTACTAAAGAAGAGTCTGATATTTTTTACGAGAGAATACTTCGCAAAACCAAATGGAGAGAGCATCAAATGGAAATTTACGATAAAACGTATACCGTTCCAAGAATGATTGCTTGGTACGAAGACAAAGACAATGTGGGAGCAGATCCAAAAGGTCCAGACTGGACGTATGAATTATTAAAAATCAGAGGTCGCGTGGAAAGAGAAACACAGCTCGATTTTAATACTGTATTGCTTAATTTATATAGAGACGGAAATGATGGCGTGGGCTGGCATAGTGACAAAGAACACAATACAGGACCCAATCCGATTATTGCTTCGGTTACTTTTGGAGAAACCCGAATGTTTAAACTTCGGCACAAATTCAGGAAAGATATTGATCCAATTGAGATTCCGTTGCATCATGGATCCTTTTTGTTGATGGCAGGAACAACCAATAGTTTTTGGCAACACCAAGTTCCGAAAACAGCTCGCGATGTTTTGCCTAGGATCAATCTTACCTTTAGAAGAACTAATCGAAATCTTTGATTTTTATACTATTGAATCATCAAAAAGAAGCGTTTTTTTTTGAAAACGACGTAAGATATTCCTTCATTAAAAAGTTAAAACATACACTGTATGAACGTTTTATTAGGCTAAACCTATCTTTTTTACTATTTTTGCAACCTTTTTTAAAATACAATACCGTAATGGCTTATTCGAACAATGATTTAGCGCGTTTTTTAGACGCACAAAACAAACTTTATCTTACCGCTCTTTCTGAAATCAGCAAAGGGAAAAAAGAAACACACTGGATGTGGTTCATTTTTCCGCAAATAAAAGGTTTAGGGAAAAGCGATACTGCAAATCTTTATGCCATTAATGATTTAAAAGAAGCTACAGATTATTTGGAACATCCAATTTTAGGAAAACATTTAATCGAGATTTCAGAGCTATTATTGACTTTTAAAATGAAATCAGCTGACGGAATTTTTGGTGACCTAGACGCTCGAAAATTACGTTCATGCATGACTTTATTCTCTTTGGTAGAAAATACAAGTCCAATATTTCAAGAAATTTTGGATGCTTTCTTTTCTGGAGAAACAGATCCCGTTACTTTGTCTATTATTAATTCAACTATAAAATCGGTTGACGAATCAGTTACCATATAACTGGAGCTTACAGCGATTATTTACATTTAAAAGACACTATAATTAGTGTCTTTTTTTTGTTTACAAACTATGCAGTTTTATAAATCCAAACATAAATCATTCATTTAAAAAGAATTAGCCTTAACTTGCATAATTAACCTCAAATCTAACCACATTATGACCGAAAAAATCAAAGCTTTACAGATTATCCATCTTGCTATTTGTATAGGAACAATTATCGCTTACTACATTATAGGAGACCTTTCGCTGGAAAAACTGAACATTCCTATTATTGACTCTTCTTCGATAGTTTATCTTGCCATTCCAGTTCTAGCCTTTGTTTTAAGCAGTATATTATTTAAAGTGCAATTAAAACAGATTAATCCGAAACTAAAACTAGAAGATAAGCTTCCTATTTATCAAGCGGCCTCCATTATGCGATGGGCGGTTTTGGAAGGCGCTGCTTTTATTATTTTGATCTTTAAACCTGATTTTATTCTATTCGGAATCTTACTGATCGTTTATCTTCTTTTTCTTAGACCAACAGAAGAAAAAATTACTGCTGACCTATCCGATCAGTAAATCGCGAAGACTCAAAAAAAAGCATCTTGAAAGATCAAGATGCTTTTTTGTATTGTTTTCCAACTTAACTCTTATTCAGCAGGTTTTGTCAAATAATAAACTGGAATTCCGGTTAGCATAATTAATACTCCCCAACCGCAAGTTGAAAATTTCGTGATTAATAATGAAATACAAATTGCTGTCGCCACAATAATATATAACATTGGCAAAAATGGATATCCAAAAGCCTTATAAGGTCGTTCTGCATCTGGCATCTTTTTTCGTAGAATAAAAATTCCATAGATGGTAAGAATATAGAAAATCAAAACAATAATAATTACGAAATCCAGCAAATCACCATATTTACCTGTCAGACATAAAGCTGAAGCCCAAATACATTGTGCCCAAAGCGCCCAAGCAGGAACGCTAGAACTGTTTAAAACCGCCGCTTTTTTGAAAAACAAGCCATCTTTTGCCATTGTATAATATACTCTCGCACCTGCCATAATTAATCCGTTATTACAGGCAAAAGTCGAAATCATGATCATAATTGCGATAATCAACGCTCCGATATTTCCAAATATATAATCTGAAGCTACCACCGCAACACGATCAAACTTTGCCGTTGCAATCTCATCAAACGGAACTACAGCCAAATACATCAGATTTGTTATAACATAAAGAGAAGTTACAATAAATGTCCCCAAAAATAAACTAAGACCGACATTTCGCTTCGGATTTTTAATCTCACCCGCAATAAAAGTCACACCATTCCAAGCATCGCTCGAAAATAATGATCCAACCATAGCTGCTGAAATTCCAGAAATCAAAGCAGTTCCACTAATTGGCAGCCATGAACCACTTTCTTTATCAAAAGTTCTTGTACTCCATCCGTCTGTCCAGTTGGTATCCCAAACAGAAGCTTTCGCGGCAAGCGTTAATCCAAAAACGACTAATCCAAGAAGCGATAAAATTTTAATTATGGTTAAAACAGTTTGGAGAATTTTTCCGTTTTTCACACCACGACTATTGATAAAAGTCAGTATAATAATGGTCAAAATCGAAACTAACTGAGCCGCATTCAGTTTAAAAGCCCCTAATTCATAAAGAATATTTTCGTCACTAAGAGGTTCGTATAAGTAAGCCGCAAATTTAGAAAAAGCAACTCCTACCGCAGCGATAGTTCCGGTCTGAATAACTGCAAAAAAACTCCAACCGTACAAAAAGGCGATTAGCTTATTATATGCTTCTTTTAGGTAAACATACTGTCCTCCTGCTTTAGGAAACATGGCACTCAATTCGCCGTAACTCACTGCTGCAACAACAGTAATAAATCCGGACAAAAGCCAGATCAATGTAAGCCATCCTGCCGAACCTACTTGTCTGGCGATATCAGCACTTACAATAAATATCCCGGATCCGATCATAGAGCCAACCACAAGCATGGTTCCGTCTAAGAGGCCGAGTTCTCTTTTAAAATGTTCTTGGTCGTTTTCTTGCATTTTTATTGGTTTAGGTTGGCTAAAGATATACTTTTTTCTGAAATCTTAATCTTCAAATTATAAATTCTATAGATTCTTAAAAAAGAGCTTATTTTCTTAAATTCAACACTAATCTTCATTAAAATATTTTGGGCGTATCCCGCCGAAAAGGCAGGCCAGGCTATCCACTACATCTTTTAAGGTCTCGTTAAAAAACGAGACCTTAAAAGGATGCCGTTTCTGTCCCTTACGCAAACAGTTAAAAGCATCATGACTTTCTGTTCTTTATTCAAAAATCTATTAAATTCGCTTCAAAGAATTAAAACATTGACGAAAACAGAGGAAATAATCAATAAAATTGCTCAAGATAAAATAGATTTTCATCTTGGAGTACATGTTTTGTTAGAGGACAATTACAATTTCAAAGAACTTTCTTGCACTTTACACAATTATATTATTAATTCTATTCCGAACAAAACAGATTATAATTCAGAAGCTTATCAAAGAGCAGTCAATAGCATTCCTCTAAAACCCACTTACACGCCAATTGTAATCTTAAAAAATTTCTCGACCAAAATTGCTTTCAATAAATTGGCTTCACTGCCAGAAAATGAAAACAGAAAAGTAATAACCTCTTTACTTTGGATTTTCAAAATCACTGATACTGAAAGAAGGAATACAGAATGTAAAAATGGTTGCAGTCATTTCTGGCATGAATTAGAATAACTTTAAGTCTTTCATTTAATTGTAAATTATGAATAACTATGTTTCTTTTAAAGATTAGAAATTTTCCCTAACTTTAAGTAAAAACAACGCTATGACTTGGGATCCTAAAAAATACAATGAGTTTAAAGAAGAACGTTCTAAACCTTTTAATGATCTTGCAAGTCATATTGTTAATAAACCCAATCTGAAAGTTATAGACCTTGGATGCGGAACAGGTGAACTTACTCAAAAATTGCATCAGAAACTTACCAATCCGTATGTTCTTGGAATTGACAACTCTGCTGAAATGCTGGCAAAAGCGCCCACACAAGAAAATCTTGAGTTTAAAGAAAAAACCATTTTAGAACAGATCAATGACGACTCCAAATGGGATGTGATTTTTTCAAATGCCGCATTGCAATGGATTGATAATCACCATGAACTTTTTCCAAAAATTATTTCTCGTATCAATCCAGGCGGACAACTGGCTGTTCAGATGCCACAGCAGAATGAAAACATACTTAACAAAATACTTTTGCAATTGGTGCAGGAAGAACCTTTTGCGTCCTATCTTAAAAATTGGACCCGACCTTCTCCAGTATTAAATTTAGATGAATATGCTAAAATTCTTTTCGAAAATGGCGGAAAAGATTTAGTCTTATATGAAAAAGTTTACCCTTTGATTTCGACTCAAAAAGATGACTTTTTCGACTTTATTTCAGGTTCTGCTCTAACTGTTTACCAAGAACGTTTAAAGGAACAGGATTTTGCCGAATTAACGGTCGAATTCAAGAAAAGAATCGATTTTCATTTTCCCATTATACCCTCGATTTACGCTTTTAGAAGATTAATTTTGTATGCTCGTTTTTGAGTTCTATAAGAAAAACAATTTCAATAAAAAACTAAACAAAATAACAAACAACTATCCGTTATTAGTACCTGACTGAAGCATATTTTAATTCTACCTCTCTTATTTATTTGCAATGGCTTTGTAGAAAATAAAGCTCAAAAATAGGCGTTAAAAACTACAAATAACTGATAATCAATAACATGATAAGTTTGTAAACTTTTATTTTTGAGCACTATTTTTTTTATAAAGTCTCAGAAATTTTTTATTACATTTGAGTTAACGGTTTATTACTATTATTTTAAGTTTCATTTAATTTAACAAATGTTTAATTTTTAAAAACAAAAAAACTTCCCCATATTCAATTAAAAAAGATTAAAAATTATTATTAAGGCAATTTATTATTAACCTACTAATTCTAAAAATATGTCTATGTTTCGAGCTTTAAAAAACTTTCGTTTTCCGAATGTTTTTATTCTTATTTTAATAGTTTTTATTTCTTGTGCATTACTAATTTGCATTAATTTTTTCACTATTAAAATTTTATCAGCAAATAGAGCTTATGTAAACGGAGAATCACATTATTCAAAAGGACAAAAAGATGCATCAAGGCATTTGATTACCTATTTATTTACAAAGAACCACACACAGTGGAAATTATATCTAGAAGAATTGAAAGTTCCGCAAGGAGATGGTATTGCAAGAATTACACTTTTAAAAGCTGGAGATAACCAAGTAGCCCGAAACGGATTTCTTATTGGCCGAAATAATGAAGATGACTTAGATGATATTATCTGGCTGTTTGAAAACTTCAAAAATGTAAGCTTTCTCTCCAAAGCGATACACGAATGGGGACAAGGAGACAAATTAATTTTTGATTTGTTTAGTATTGGACAGCAGATTAACGCTAAAATTGAACATAATTTATTAACTGTCGAAGATCAAAAAAAGTTTTTAAAAAAAATAAGTTCTATAAGCGACCGATTGACTGTAAATGAGCGCAATTTTTCTAACACATTAGGAGAAGGAACTCGAAAAATAAAAGATTTGCTCATTATCACAAACATCTTTTTTATACTGATTATAATTTGCAGCGTTTGTATGTATTATTCTATCATGGTTAAAAGATTATTGGTTTCCAAGAAAGAAACCGAAGTAAAGAACGAAAATCTTATTATTGTAAATCGCGAATTAGACCGATTTGTCTACAGCGCTTCACACGATTTGAGATCGCCAATTACTTCTTTAAAAGGGCTTATCGAAATAACAGCACTGGAAGACGATGTACAACAGGTTCGTACTTATCTGCACATGATGCATCAAAGTCTTGCAAGACAAGATCAGTTTATAAGCGATATTATAGATTATTCTAAAAACAAAAGAAAAGAGATAATCATGGAGCCTGTAAGCCTAAAAGAGTTGTGCAATGAAGCTATTTTACAATTAATGCATATTGAAAATGCAAATAGAATCAAATTCACGCAAGAACTTTTGGTTGATCAGATTGAAAGCGATGGTCTTCGTCTAAAAATCATCATCAACAACTTGCTTTCTAATGCAATAAAGTATGCGGATTGCAGCAAACAGGAAATGTTTATTACAATAAGAACCTATTTTAGCGAAGGCTTAAATAAAATCGAGGTAACAGATAATGGAATCGGAATCCATGATGACCATAAAGCCAATATTTTTGACATGTATTTTGGAACAAACAAAAACAAAGGTTCCGGATTAGGCTTGTACATTGTAAAAGAAGCTGTCGAAAATATTAGAGGTGATATTTCTGTTTTTTCAGAAAGTAGTGTTGGAAGTAAATTTATAGTAACAATACCAAATTCATATGCCGTATAGATCTCAATTTATAATCATAGAAGACAATTTGATCGATCAATTTGTCACTAAAAAGTTGCTTAAAAAAGGACTTGACATCAATCCTGTTTGCATTGCAAATAATGGAAAAGAAGGAATGAACTGGATTTTAAAAAATCAGCCTCAAAATCCATTGATTATTCTTTTAGACATTCAAATGCCAATTATGAATGGATTTGAATTTTTAGAAGAGTTTGATAAGCTGCCAGAAGATGTAAAAGATCGAACTGAAATTTTTGTTCTTTCTTCAACTTTGGATACCGACGAAATCAAAAAGGTTAGAGAAAACAAATACGTATCCGACTTTTGGAATAAACCTTTTAGATTAGAAATATTAAAGAATACTTTTCTTGAAGTTTAATTTAAAACGCGGTTTACTTGAGAAAAAGTTCTCGTATAATACGGTTCTTTTGTAGAAGAAATAATAACTCCGCCGTGAGTTGACGAGTGTACAAATTTAATTTCTCCGCCTTCAGCCACTTCTACAATCATTCCGACATGATTTATATGACGTCGCCCATTCGTTCTAAAGAAAATTAAATCTCCTTTTTGAGCTTCGTCAGCACTTACTTTTGTTCCGATGCGTGATTGTTCTATAGAGCTTCTAGGTAATTTAATATCAAAATTATTAAACGTACAAATCATTAAACCCGAGCAATCAAAACCAGCTTTTGTTGTCCCACCCGATCTGTATCTTGTTCCAATATTTTCCGTAGCATTGGCAATAAGTTGTTCTATTAACTCGGAATGATTTCCTATTGGCCTAACAAAAGTAGAATCTTTTTTTATTTCGGGAGCAGCAGCCTCAGCTACTTGATTCGAAGGAGCATCCGTTTGCACATTAGGTTCTTGCAACGCTTTTGCAGCTTGAATTGCATCTGCTTTTTCTTTTGGAATACGGATTTTCAACAGGTAGCCAACTGGAACTTTGCCCTTAATAGATGGATTTTGGCGTTCTAATTCTGCTACTGTAATGCCATATTCTTTAGAAATCCCGTATTTTGTTTCTTTTGATTTAACTTCGCGAAAAAGCTCCACATCTGTTGAAATCGTTTCTACAGGAATTTCCGTTTGTTTTTCATTTACTACAGCTGCTACTTCAGACGGAATAAGAATACGTTGCCCAATTTTCAATCCCTCTGTTTCTAAAAGCGGATTTGCTTTCTTTAGATCATCAACCGAAACATTATATTTTTTTGAAATTCCCCAAAGTGTTTCTTTGGATGCTACTTCATGAGTCCCAGAAGTATTAGGGGTATTTGCTGCAATTTCAACATTTTTTGTCTTGGCCTTTACAGCAGTTTTATTTTTGTTTGGAATTAAAAGTGTTGAATTTAATTTTAAGATTTTAGGAGCATTCGGATTGGCATCGGCTATATCTTTTACTTTAACTCCATATTTTTTAGCAATAACAGAAAGATTTTCTCCTTGCGAAATTTTGTGCTTAATAAAATTATCCTGCGCAAAAGCTCCAACACTGATAAAAAACAATACTATTATTAACCGATACACCATACTCTTTTATTAAAGTTTTTACACTTTCTTTAAATTACACATACTTTCAACTCTAAAAAGACAAATATATTGCCTAAAAAGCGAATTTAACTTTTTAAAGTAAAAAAATCGAAATTTTTAACAATTAATTTACCTCAAATTAACAGCCTCGGCATAAAAATTGCGCCAACTTTTTGAAACGCAGTTTTTTATAAAAAAGTCGTATATTAGATACTATTTCCAAACCAAACAACCTTATTATCGTGAAAAAATTACTCTACCTTATCATTTTACTGCCTTTTCTTACAAATGCGCAAACAATAAGCGGAATTGTTAAATCTGTAAACAATAATTTACCAATCGAAGATGCCAATATATATGCTATCCGCACTCAAATTGGAACTTTAACCAACGACAAAGGAGAATTTTCATTACAAAACAAAACTAAACCAAATGACACTCTTCAGATTTCTCACATTGGTTACATCACAACAAAGATCGCTATTAAAGATTTAAAAGAATCTAATTTCATCATTTCGCTTGAAGAAGATATTGAAACCTTAAATAATATCGACATCACTAATCGAAAAGTCAAATTAAAGCCTAAACTTGATTTTGCGACTTTAGCACCTCTTGAACAAGGCATCTACTCGTTTGGCTCTACAGTAGTAAACAACAAAATCTATGTAACGGGAGGAGATAGCAGTGAAGAATCAAATGCATTACATACTCTAAAGGAAAAAGGCATAGATAGCGAAGATCCAAAATTTGAACAGAAATATATGCAATTGCTCAACTTTCAAGGCAGCAAAAATTTCTACAATGGCGATTTATTAATTTACGATCCAAAAACAGATGTATGGCAAAAATCTGCTGATAAATTCAAAAAAAGAGCTTATCATACTCTAAATTATTACGACAATTCGCTTTATGTTTTGGGTGGAAAAAAATTATCGACAAGCAAAAAAATAGAATATTTAGATAACGAAATTGAAGTTTTTGACATAAACAAAAACACAATTGCAATTGACAAAACTAATCCGCATAAGGCTGCAGATTTTGCTTCTTTTGTTTATAAAGACAATATCATTGTCATGGGAGGTTCAATAAAATCAAATGAAAAAAATCAAAAGGTTTTTACTGACCAAGTCCATATGTACAACATCACATCGGGATTATGGTATGAGCTGGCCAAAATGCCTGAAGCCAAAGAAGTAAAAGGAGTTTTAATTGGAGATAAAATCTTTACAGTAGGCAATAACGACAGCAAAAATCCTTCTGAAATCCAGAGTTTTGATTTAACTACCGAAACCTGGAAAAATGAAACAGCTTTATTCTCAAGACTGGAAAACCCAGCAATTACTTCTAATAATGATACTATTTATTTGTTTGAAGATGGAAAAATGCTAGTCTACAACACAAAATCAAAGCAAATTAAAGAATACCTTGTTCAGCTTGAATTGAAGTCGGCAACAATGCATTTCTTAAATGACAAATTATACATTATTGGCGGCCACACATTTACAACATATATTAAAACTCCTTCAGAAAAAGTATATAGCATTTCTATTGATGAATTTGACACAACAAGACCTAGTCGCATTCGAGTTTTATCACAAAGTAACATAGCTCAAAGAAATTAGCTAAAAAAAATAGCGTCCCATAAAAGGTGTCATTTTTTTCATAGTCTTTTAATAATTTTAACCCTAAATTTATTTCAAATTAGCTGGCAATATAAAAATCCAACCTGCTTTTAAAAGTTTTTTTTTTGAAAGTGAATATCATCTAAAATAAAAATCATCTAGAGTGAAAAAACTACTTTACATTATTATTTTAATGCCTTTTATTACAAATGCGCAAGCAGTAAACGGAATTGTAAAATCTAAAGCTTCCAACTTGCCAATAGAAGACACCAATATCTATGCATTGAGTTCTCAAATTGGCACTTTAACCAATGAGAAAGGAGAATTTTCATTTAGCAAAAAAATAAAGGCAAATGATACTCTTCAAGTTTCTCATATTGGTTACACTACAATAAAAATCGCAATTACAGATTTAAAGAAATCAAATTACATTATCTCGCTTGAGGAAGATATTGAAACTTTAAAAAATGTAAATATTACCGACAATAGATGGTCGAAATTAAAATCGAAACTTGATTTTACAAAATTGTCATCTTTAGAGTATGGCATTTATTCTTTCGGTTCTGTGGCAGCAAATGGAAAAATCTATGTTATTGGAGGTGATAAAAGTGACCAATGGAACATTTTAACTACTATTAAATCACAAAACATAGGCGGCGACCCTAATAGCTTTGACGATCCTGGTTTTCTAAATAAATATTTTCTAGCACTTAGAGGTGATCCGGCAGAAAGAATTTTTTTCGCTGAAAATTTATTTATTTATGATCCCAAAACAGATATATGGGAGAAATCGAATCAAAACTTTAAAAAAAGAGCCTATCATAATGTAAATTTTTACAACAACACACTCTATGTTTTAGGAGGAAAAAGAACTCCGCGCAACAAAAAACGCGAATATCTGGATAATGAAATTGAAGTTTTTGACCTTAATAAAAATACAGTTGCAATTGACAAAACCAACCCGCATCAAGCTGTAAACGCTGCTTCTTTTACCTATAATGACAATATTATTGTTATGGGAGGATCAATAAGATCGACTGAAAGTGGCATAAAAACTTTTACCGACAAAGTACATTTGTATAACTTAACTTCTGGTCTTTGGTATGAGCTAGCAAAAATGCCTATCGCACAAGAAGTAAAGGGTGTTTTGATTGGCGATAAAATCTTCACGATTGGCAACGCCAGCAAAAAAAGCTCCTCTGAGATTCAAAGTTTTGATTTAACAAATGAAATCTGGAAACATGAAGCGACTCTTTTTTGCCAACTCGAAAACCCTGCAATTACATATAATGACGACATTATCTACTTATTTGAAAACGGGAAACTATTCGTGTACAATATAAAATCAAAACTAATTAAAGAATATTATATCGATCTTGAGATAAAGTCTGCTGCAATGCATTTTATTAATGACAAATTATACATTGTTGGCGGATATGATTTTACCAACTATCACGTATCTTCTTCATCAAAAACATATAGCATTTCTTTGGATGAATTTGACACTACAAAACCCAATGCGATTAGAGTATTATCTCAAAATAATCTAGCCAAGGTGAACTAATTTCAACAATACTATCAAATAAAAATGCCCTGTAAAAACAGGGCATTTTTGCGTACTATATAAATCTAATATTAAGCTTTTCCAGCTGCAATTAAGTTCAATGCAGAACCTGCAACAAACCAGCCAATTTGACCTTCGTTATATGTATGATTAGCTAAGATAATATCTTTTGAACCATCTGCATGAACGAATTCTAATGTTAACGGTTTGCCTGGAGCAAATTCTGTTAGATCTAAGAAGTTAATTGTATCATCTTCTTGGATTTTATCATAATCTGCTTCGTTTGCAAATGTCAATCCTAAAAGGCCTTGTTTTTTAAGGTTTGTTTCATGGATACGGGCAAAAGATTTTACCAATACCGCTTTAACACCTAAGAAACGAGGCTCCATAGCAGCATGCTCACGAGAAGAACCTTCTCCGTAATTATGATCTCCAACCACGATAGACGGAACTCCAGCTGCTTTGTATGCACGTGCTACAGCAGGAACAGCATCGTATTCTCCTGTCAATTGGTTTTTAACCGAATTTGTCTTTTGGTTGTAAGCATTTACAGCACCGATCAACATGTTATTTGAAATATTATCTAAGTGTCCGCGGAAACGCAACCAAGGCCCAGCCATAGAAATGTGGTCTGTAGTACATTTTCCGAATGCTTTGATTAACAATTTAGCACCAGTGATGTTTTTACCATCCCAAGCATTAAATGGAGCCAATAATTGCAAACGTTCTGAAGTTGGATTTACCACAACCTGAACATTTGAACCATCGGCTGCAGGAGCTTGAAAACCTGGGTCTTCAGCGTAGAAACCTTTAGCAGGAAGTTCATCTCCTGTTGGCTCGTCAAGCATTACTTCTTCTCCATCTTCGTTGATTAGTTTATCTGTTAATGGATTAAAACTTAAATCACCTGCAATCGCTAAAGCTGTTACCAATTCTGGAGAACCTACAAAAGCTAAAGTATTTGGATTACCATCTGCACGTTTTGAGAAGTTACGGTTGAAAGAGTGAACAATAGTATTTCTTTCTTCTTTTTCCGCTCCTTCTCTGTCCCACATACCAATACATGGTCCGCAGGCATTTGCAAAAACGGTTGCCCCAATTTTATGGAATGTGTCAATAAACCCGTCTCTTTCAATTGTAGAACGAACTACTTCAGAACCTGGAGTGATGGTAAATTGCGATTTTGTTTTTAGATTTTTATCTGCAACTTGTCTTGCCAACGAAGCAGCACGAGAAATATCTTCATAAGAAGAGTTTGTACAAGAACCAATTAAACCAACTTGAATTTGTAATGGCCAATTATTTTTAACCGCTTCCTCTTTCATTTTGGAAATTGGAGTAGCCAAATCTGGAGTAAAAGGCCCGTTTAAGTGCGGCTCTAATGTAGATAAATTAATCTCGATTACTTGATCAAAATATTGCTCTGGATTAGCATATACTTCAGGATCTCCTGTTAAGTAAGGCGCAATTTTATCTGCAGCATCAGCCACTTCTGCTCTATTTGTAGAACGAAGATAACGGCTCATTGAATCATCATATCCAAAAGTCGAAGTTGTAGCTCCAATTTCAGCTCCCATATTACAGATAGTTCCTTTACCGGTACAAGACATTGCTTTTGCACCTTCTCCAAAATATTCTACAATAGCGCCTGTTCCTCCTTTTACAGTAAGAATACCAGCAACTTTAAGAATTACATCTTTTGGAGCTGTCCAACCTGACAATTTCCCTGTTAATTTAACTCCGATCAGTTTAGGAAATTTAAGCTCCCAAGCCATTCCAGACATAACATCTACAGCATCTGCTCCACCAACACCAATTGCCACCATTCCTAAACCGCCTGCGTTTACAGTATGAGAATCGGTACCAATCATCATTCCACCAGGGAAAGCGTAATTTTCAAGTACAACTTGGTGAATAATTCCAGCTCCTGGCTTCCAAAAACCAATTCCGTATTTATTAGAAACAGACGATAAGAAGTCGAAAACTTCATTACTTTGTGTTTTTGCTCTAGCCAAATCGGTTACAGCGTCTACTTTTGCTTGAATTAAGTGATCGCAGTGAACCGTTGTAGGAACTGCCACTTTAGACTTACCAGCGTGCATAAACTGCAACAATGCCATCTGTGCGGTTGCATCTTGACACGCAACGCGGTCTGGTGCAAAATCAACATAATCAACTCCTCTTCCAAACGCCTTAGTCGGATTTCCTTCCCAAAGGTGGTTGTATAAAATTTTCTCTGTTAAAGTAAGCGGACGACCAACAATCTCACGCGCTTTATCAACTCGCGCTGGCATGTTTTCGTACACTTTTTTAATCATTTCGATATCAAAAGCCATAGATTTTTTTGTTTTTATTATTCTTTTTTGAACATCACAAGATACAAAAAATAGAGTAATTATTACAAAAAAAGCCCGAGTTTTATGACTCGGGCTTTGAAAATTATATTAAATAATCTTTCGATTACATAACTAATTGTTTGTTAGACGGCGCGAACTTAGTTAAGTTGATTCCATCTACCGCAGCAGTATATTCTTCGATTGTTGGAGTTCTACCTAAGATTGTAGAAAGAACCACAACTGGAGTAGAAGAAAGCAATGATTCTCCTTTTTTACCCTCAGCATCTTCTACAACTCTACCTTGGAATAAACGAGTAGATGTTGCCATTACTGTATCTCCTTTAGCTGCTTTTTCTTGGTTACCCATACAAAGGTTACATCCAGGACGCTCTAAGTACAACATGTTTTCGTATTCTGTACGAGCTGCACCTTTAGGAGCATTATCGTCAAATTCAAAACCAGAGTATCTTTGTAAGACTTCCCAATCACCTTCCGCTTTCAATTCATCTACGATATTGTAAGTTGGAGGAGCAACTACAAGAGGAGCATTAAATTCAACTTTTCCTGTTTGCGCTTCCACGTTTTTCAACATTTGAGCAAGGATTTTCATATCTCCTTTGTGCACCATACAAGAACCAATAAATCCAAGATCTACTTTTTTCTCTCCACCATAGAAAGATAAAGGTCTAATTGTATCGTGAGTATAACGTTTAGAAACGTCTTTATTATTTACGTCTGGGTCAGCAATCATTGGTTCAGCAATTTGGTCCAAATCAACTACCACTTCAGCATAATATTTAGCGTTTGCGTCTGGAGTTAAAGCTGGTTTTTCGCCAGATTTAATTTCAGCAATTCTCTTATCCGCTTTGTTGATTAAGCCTTGAAGAACTTGTCTGTCATTATCCATTCCTTTATTGATCATAATTTGGATTCTGCCTTTAGCAATTTCCAATGATTCAATCAAAGTATCATCTTCAGAAATACAGATAGAAGCTTTTGCTTTCATCTCTGCAGTCCAATCTGTAAATGTAAACGCTTGGTCAGCAGTAAGAGTTCCGATGTGAACCTCAATGATTCTTCCTTGGAAAACGTTCTCACCGTTGAATTGCTTAAGCATTTGAGCTTGTGTAGCGTGAACCACATCACGGAAATCCATATATCCTTTCATGTCTCCTTTGAAAGTCACTTTTACAGATTCTGGAATTGGCATAGAAGCCTCTCCAGTTGCCAATGCAAGAGCAACAGTTCCTGAGTCAGCACCAAAAGCAACACCTTTAGACATTCTCGTGTGAGAGTCACCACCGATAATGATTGCCCATTCGTCGATAGTAATATCATTAAGCACTTTGTGGATAACGTCAGTCATTGAATGATAAACACCTTTAGGGTCACGAGCTGTGATCAATCCGAAGTTGTTCATGAATTTCATCAATTTAGGAATATTAGCCTGAGCTTTTTTGTCCCAAACAGAAGCAGTGTGACAACCAGATTGGTAAGCACCGTCAACAATTGGAGAAATAACTGTAGCAGCCATAGACTCTAATTCTTGAGCAGTCATAAGACCTGTAGTATCTTGAGAACCTACAATGTTCACTTCCACACGAACGTCAGAACCAGCGTGTAAAACTTTTCCTGGAGCGATACCTACAGCATTTTTATTGAAAATTTTCTCAACTGCAGTTAAACCTTGTCCTTCGTTAGAAATTTCTTTAGATGGAGCAAATACAGCAGGAGCTTCAATATCTAACACTTTCGCAGCAAATGTTTGTAATTTTTTACCAAATACAATTGCGTAAGATCCTCCAGCTCTAATGAACTCTTTTTTCTGAGGAGTAAATGATCTAGAAATGTCAATTAATTCTTGATCACCGTTGTATAATTTTTTAGTTTGAGTATTGATTGTTAAAACAGTTCCTGTAGCAACAGAATATGCTTGCTCAAGAATTGGTTCATTGTTTTCGTTCAATACTGGCTTTCCGTCTGCATCAACTTTCTTAATCCAGTTTTTAAGGTCAATTCCAATACCTCCAGTTACGTCAACTGTAGTAAGGAAAATTGGAGAAATACCATTTGTTCCTCCAACAATTGGAGCAATATTTACGAAAGGAACGTACTCACTTGCTTGTTTTCCTGTCCAAAGCGCCACGTTGTTTACACCTGACATTCTAGAAGAACCAACACCCATTGTTCCTTTTTCAGCAATTAACATTACGCTAGCATCAGGATGTTTTGCTTGTAAAGCTTGAATTTCTTCTTGTGCTTGAGGCGTAATCATACATTTACCGTGAAGTTCACGATCTGAGCGAGAGTGCGCTTGGTTTCCTGGAGACAATAAATCTGTAGAGATATCTCCTTCCCCAGCAATATATGTAACAACTTTAATTTCTTCAGCTATTTCTGGAAGTTTAGTAAAAAACTCCGCTTTTGCATAACTTTCGATGATTTCTTTAGCGAATGCATTTCCTGCTTTGAAAGCTTCTTTCAAACGGTCTGTATCTGCATCGTAAAGGAAAACTTGCGTTTTAAGAACATCTGCTGCTTGTTGAGCGATTGCAGCATCAAATCCCAAAGCTAAATCTAATAACACTTCGATTGAAGGTCCACCCTTCATGTGTGATAATAATTCAAAAGCAAAAGCAGGTGTAATCTCTTTAACTATAGATTGACCTAAAATAATTTCTTTTAAAAACTTTGCTTTTTCACCAGCAGCACTTGTAGTACCCGGTAACGTATTGTAAATAAAAAACTTAAGAGAGTCTTCGCGATTTGCGTTATCAACATCTTTAATTTGAGCAATGATTTCGCTTAATAATTCAGCTCCATCGATTGGTTTAGGGTGTAACCCTTGATTTTTTCTTTCTTCAATTTCTTGAAGGTAATCCTGATAAATATTCATAATAAAAGCGGATTTATTTTTTTGAGGCAAATTTAAGCATTAAAGACGATAATTAAAAAAAATTTAATAGAACAAGCGTTTTCAAAAATTATTATTGCTAAAAAACGATTTTCACTGCTTGTTTTTATCAAAAAATCAATTTAATATTAAAATAATGAATTATTAACATTTAAAAATCTTTTCTTTAACAAAGTCGAAATTCAATGTTATAAAGCAAGTAAGTTTTTACATCCGTTTTCAGAAAGAATCTTTCTAAATAAGCAATTATAACGTTATAGTTGGAATTTTAAACGCCACTTGAAAGGATTTTTTCGGTTTCTTAAAAACAAAAAATCCTGACAATAAATCATCAGGATTTCTTAGTACGCGATTTAGTACTTTACATTATTTTTTTAATAATCGCCTCTTCTGTTATTCCCTCAGCATCAGCTTTATAATTTTTAATAATTCTGTGTCTCAAAATACCTGTTGCAACAGCTTGAACATCTTCGATATCTGGCGAAAACTTTCCATTGAAAGCCGCATGTGCTTTTGCTGCTAAAATTAAATTTTGTGAAGCTCTTGGCCCAGCTCCCCAATCTAAATAGTTTTTAACAAAATCATTAGTCAAACTATTATCTGGACGGGTTTTACTTACCAAAGTTACCGCATACTCAATAACATTATCTGCAACAGGAATTCTACGAATTAAATGTTGAAAATCGATAATTTCCTGAGCATTAAACAAAGGGTTAATTTCTGTTTTAACATCAGAAGTTGTTCTTTTTACTACTTGAACTTCCTCTTCAAAAGTTGGATATTCCAATTTAATAGCAAACATAAAACGGTCTAACTGAGCTTCTGGCAAAGGATAAGTTCCTTCCTGCTCAATAGGGTTTTGAGTTGCTAAAACAAAATACGGCAAATCTAACTTATGATGCTGCCCCGCAATAGTGACCGATCTTTCTTGCATCGCTTCCAATAAAGCAGCTTGTGTTTTAGGTGGCGTTCTGTTAATCTCGTCTGCTAAAATAATATTAGAAAAAATCGGCCCTTTAATAAATTTGAAGTTTCTATTTTCATCCAAAATTTCACTTCCTAAAATATCAGAAGGCATTAAATCTGGTGTAAACTGAATTCTTTTAAAATCCAAGCCTAAAGCCTGAGACAAAGTATTAATCATTAAGGTTTTTGCCAACCCTGGAACTCCAATTAAAAGAGCGTGTCCTCCAGAAAATATACAAAGTAAAATTTGATCTACAACGGCGTCCTGCCCTACAATGATTTTCGCTATTTCTTTTTTTAATTCGTTTCTTTTTTGAACTAAATTGTGAATTGCTGTTACGTCAGACATTTATGAATGTATTTAAAATTAAAAAGAGTTAATTCTATGAATTCATAAAACTAACTCTTTTTATTTATTTATTAAAACTTATTTTTTCAACCAATTGTTTGCAAAAGAACAGTCTTTATACTCTCCAATAATTTTAATGTAAGTATCTTTAATTTTAGCATCAAACCATTTAGCAATGGCATTGATCTGCTTTTCTTTTAATGCCAATTCTTTAATTTTAGTATAATCTTTAGCATAATCTGCCGTGTGCTCGTCAATTCTGTTAGTAACGGTAATTAACTTATATGTTTTTTTACCTTTATCATCAGTATTTAAAAGTGGCTGAGAAATTTCATCTCCTTTTAAATTTGAAACTTGGCTGTACAATTGCGGATCCATTTTAGTCAACTCAAATCGAGTATCTTGTGTAGTCGGATTTACTAATGTTCCTCCGTTAGCTCTTGTTTCTTTTTCATCAGATTCTGTTCTTGCCGCCTCTGCAAAAGTCACTTCTTTATTGATGATTTTATTCCTAATATTAGTGATTCTTTCTTTAGCTTCTTTCAATGCCGCTTCCGAAACAGTTGGCGCAATTAAAATATGACGAAGTTCAACTTCCTGTCCTTTAATTTTTTCCACCATAATGATATGAAACCCAAAAGTAGTTTCAAATGGCTGAGAAATCTCACCTGCCTGCAAACTAAACGCTACATCTTTAAACTCTTTAACAAAGGGAGTCTTTCGTGTCATCTTATAGTATCCTCCATTTGGCGCCGACCCTGGATCTTGAGAATACAAGACTGCTTTTGTTGCAAAACTAGAACCTTCAAGAACATCTTGTCTTATAGCATTTAATCTATCTATAACTTTTTGCTTGTCTTCTTTAGAGATTTTTGGCTCTACAACAATCTGTGCTACTTCCATTTCAGCTCCAAAAGTTGGCAATTCATCTTTTGGGATTTTCTTAAAGAAATTACGAACTTCTTCTGGAGTAATCTCAACATCTTTAACGATTTTATCTCTCATCTCAGAAGCTAATTTTTGCTCCTTTAAGATATCAGCAAAATACGTTTTAAATTCTTCTACAGAGCTTTTTTTATAATACTCCACAATTTTATTAATATCACCAACTTGCTGTGTCATGTAGTTAATACGCTCTTCCATCATACCTCTAACTTCAGCGTCACTAACGATAATACTATCTTGAATTGCTTGATGAGCATACAATTTATCTTCCAAAAGTTTACCAAGCATTTGGCATCTTGTAATATCTTTTACAGATCCTCCTTGTGCAGTAATTTCTAAAAATCCTTTATCGATATCAGAATCTAAAACGATATAATCTCCTACTGTCGCAATAATTCCGTCAATTTTTAATTTCCCGCCAGATGGAGTTTCAACCGGTTTTTGAGCAACAACATCAGGAATAATTTCTTGCGCTGTAATAATTGGAGCAAAAAAAAGAAAAAAACAAATTGTTAGTGCAAACTCAATTGTTTTTAGCTGTAATTTTTTTAATAGCATTATTTTAATTTTTATTTGAATGTAAGCCTGTTTTAGATAATCCTTCTTAAATTATTGATGTTCAACTAAACATAAATAATCAAAGCATAGTTCTTGCGTAACTTATAACGAACAAAAATAACAATTCAATTACATAATCCAACTATCCGATATACTATTAACAAAAAATTATGGGATACGTCTCTCGCAGTACGCAAAATCACTATTTCCTTTTTTTCAATAAAAGTAAAAACAATTTTTATAGCTCCTTGCAAAATTTGAATCCCCAGCTTAAATAAACACTTAATTATAAGCACTATAAAAAAAGTTCTCAACACTACAACGTTTTCGCTTCAACCTATTTTCTTACAAATTAAAACTAAATCAAAAAACACTTACTTTAGATGCGTAATTATCAATTTGGCACGTACAAAAATATCAATATTACCTTATTTAAATCAAAAAACTAAATAATTCAAAACTTACTAAGTAATTAACCACATCTCTTTATGAAAAAACCTATTTTAAAACTATGCCTCTTTACGGCATTTTCAGCACTGCTCTATTCCTGTTCACAAAATGAAATGAGCGAATCAGATTCAAAAGCTGAAAGCCAACAATTTAAAATCATTGATGTAACCCACCACGATGGAAAACCTTTTAGCACTGGAACTTCTAGCTCTACAACAGGAAAATATGTAGACAATCCTGGAGGTGGCGTAATGATGCAGGCTTTCTATTGGGATGTTCCTTCGGGAGGAACTTGGTGGAATACTGTAAGCAGTAAAGTAACCGCTTGGGGAAATGCTGGAATTGGTTCAATTTGGCTTCCGCCAGCTTCAAAAGCACAAAATGGAGCTTTCTCTATGGGATATGATCCAACAGATTACTTTGATTTTGGAGATTACAACCAAAACGGAAGTATTGAAACAAGATTTGGTTCTAAGACGGAATTAGTAAACTTAATCACTGCAGCACACAACGAAAACATCAAAGTTTATGCTGATATCGTCATTAATCATAACAGCGGCGGACAATCAGAAGCAAATCCGTTTACGGGAACAAATACTTGGACCAATTTTACAGGAGTTGCTTCGGGTAAATTTCCTCGCAATTATAACGATTTTTATAAAAACAACTACGGAAATAATGACGAAGGCTCTTTTGGAGGTTTTCCAGATCTATGTCACGCAGCACCAAATGTTCAAAACTGGCTTTGGCTGAGAACTGATGGTGTAGGCAAATATTATAAAAACACCATGAAATTTGATGGCTGGAGATTCGACTATGTAAAAGGTTTTGGTGCATGGGTTGTAAATGCATGGAACGCTAATGTTGGCGGATTTTCTGTTGGAGAATTATGGGATTCTAATGTAAATGTGTTAAATGATTGGGCAAATAATGCCAACAGTTCTGTTTTTGACTTTGCTTGTTACTACAAAATGAATGACGCTTTTGACGGAAACAATCTCGCTTTATTGAATGATGATATGATGTGGAAGCGTAATCCGTACAAAGCAGTGACTTTTGTAACCAATCATGATACAGATGAAATTTGGAGCAAAATGCTAGCCTACTCCTATATATTAACTCACGAAGGTTATCCAACAATTTTCTACAGAGATTACGAAGAATGGCTAGACAAAAACAAATTGAACAATCTAATCTGGATTCACAACAATAAAGCAACTGGAACAACTTCTATTTTATATTCTGATAATGACGAATATGTAGCGAGAAGAAACGGTTATAACGGAAATCCAGGATTGGTAGTTTACATTAACAACTCAGACGTTTGGCAAGAAAGATGGATTCAAACCAATTGGGCTAATACGCAGATTAAAGATTTCACAGGAAACTCATCTTGGTACCCGACTACTCAGGCAGACAAATGGGTAAAAATACAATGTCCTCCAAAAGGATATTCAATTTGGTCAATTAATCAGTAATTTAAAAATGACTATTTTAAGGCTGTTGCAAAACAGCCTTATTTTTTTGTTTGAAAACCCCATTAGAAGAAAGACTTCCAAATTTAAGAACTGAATATTTTTATAAAGCCGTAATTTAATAGTACTTTTGCAACCTATTTATACGAAATATGAGCTTTTTAAAAGAAATACAACGCAGAAGAACATTTGGAATTATATCGCATCCCGATGCCGGTAAAACGACATTAACAGAGAAATTACTTTTATTTGGAGGTGCAATTCAAGAAGCAGGAGCTGTAAAGAATAACAAAATTAAAAAAGGAGCAACGAGTGACTTTATGGAAATCGAACGCCAAAGAGGTATCTCGGTTTCGACTTCTGTGCTTGCTTTTAATTATAAAGACAAAAAAATCAATATCCTTGATACTCCTGGACACAAGGATTTTGCTGAAGATACATTTAGAACTTTAACTGCTGTTGATAGCGTAATCGTTGTGATTGACGTTGCAAAAGGGGTCGAGGAACAAACTGAAAAATTGGTTGCCGTTTGTAGAATGCGTAACATTCCGATGATCGTATTCATCAACAAATTAGACCGTGAAGGTAAAGATGCTTTCGATCTAATGGATGAAGTAGAACAAAAATTAGGGCTGAAAGTTACACCTTTAAGTTTCCCTATCGGAATGGGTTATGATTTCCAAGGAATTTACAATTTATGGGAAGAAAATATTAACCTTTTCAGCGGAGACAGCCGTAAAAATATAGAAGAAACAATTGCATTTTCTGATGTTCAGAATAATCCAGAATTGGATAAAATTGTCGGTGAAAAAGCTGCAAATAAACTTCGTGACGAATTAGAATTGATCGATGAAGTATATCCAAAATTTGAGCGCCAAGATTATTTGGATGGAAAAATCCAGCCTGTTTTCTTTGGTTCTGCTTTAAATAATTTTGGAGTTCGCGAATTGTTAGATTGTTTCATTACAATCGCTCCATCTCCAAGAGCAAAAGATTCTGAAACTCGTACTGTTGAGCCTACAGAAGAAAAAATGTCTGGATTTGTTTTCAAAATCCACGCTAATATGGATCCAAAACACCGTGACCGTTTAGCTTTTATCAAAATCGTTTCTGGAACTTTTGAAAGAAATAAACCTTACTACCACGTTCGTCAGAAGAAAAACTTAAAATTCTCAAGTCCGAATGCCTTTTTCGCTGAGAAGAAAGAAATCGTTGATATTTCTTATCCTGGTGATATTGTCGGTTTGCATGACACAGGAAACTTTAAAATTGGAGATACTTTGACTGAAGGAGAAATCATGAGTTTTAAAGGAATTCCGAGTTTCTCTCCAGAGCACTTTAGATACATCAACAATGCTGATCCTATGAAAGCTAAGCAATTAGAAAAAGGAGTTGATCAGTTAATGGATGAAGGGGTCGCTCAGTTATTTACTTTAGAAATGAACAATCGTAAAGTTATCGGAACGGTTGGAGCACTTCAATATGAGGTAATTCAATATCGTTTAGAGCATGAATACGGAGCGAAATGTACTTATGAGAACTTCCCTGTACATAAAGCTTGCTGGGTAAAACCTGATGATGCTAAAAACGAAGAATTCAAAGAATTTAAACGTATTAAACAAAAATTCTTGGCTCATGATAAATACGGTCAATTGGTATTCTTAGCCGATTCTGATTTTACCATTCAAATGACGCAAAGCAAATACCCATCTGTAAAATTATTCTTTACATCAGAGTTTGATTAAAATCTTATTTATTGAATATAAAAGGCTGTTTTAGAATTCTAAACAGCCTTTTTTTGTTATTTAATTTCTGCATTTCTTTTTTTTGGGATGTAATTTATTCCCAATCCGCCTGCAATGTAAACTCTCGAAAGTTCATCAGCAGAAATAATTATATTTTGATGTAAAACATTATCTTTCACCAAATTCATATCAAAAGCAACTGCTTTAGAAAGATAATAATCATCCGCTGTAATAGTGATCTGAAATGTTTTAATATCTTTTGCTACTAATATCGGAATTAAAAACTCACCTGTTTTCGAATTCATTTTCACATTACTTCTTGACCCATTAATCATAATTTCGAGATTTTTGTATATTTTTCTATCGAAAGGTTTCTCAGTTTTGGCTTCTAACAATTTTCCTTTCACAAAAATCGTTTGTTCTTCTGTATTTTGAACATAAACAACTTTACCAACTGTGTAATGAGCTGGTTGCTGAACTGCAATTTCTGTTTCTTCAGTTGTTTTTTCTTGTCCTGTAACATTTGAGGCCAATAAAATAGAAGCTGCAACGGCTGCATATTTTAAATTATTGATTTTAGAGGTTTCATTAAATTGAAATTCTTCTTCTAATTGTGTCGTTTTTAATCTTGCACAAATATTTTTGTCTTTGTTTTCTGAAATAAATTTTGCCACTTCAGAATTCGTTTTTCTGCTTAAATCAATTACATTTTTCATGCAAGAATTGCAAAACGAACCATTTTCATTTGGAATCATTTTATCAAAGTTTTCAGAACATGGACTTGCGATCTCTAAAGTGAATTTCTTTTTCATGATGTATCTATTTAAATTAAAAATCTTTCGCAGATCTTTATTTATATAGAGCAGATTTTGCATCAAAAGGTTGGAAAGAAATCAAAAAAAATTCTCTTCTAATATTTTAAACAAAAAAAAAGCGCTAACATTAAATTAGCGCTTTTTTATAATTTGAATTAATCAACCTTACTAAGTCATTATATTTCAAAATTCAATCTTTTTTAGGCAACACCAAATTATAATAATAGTTGATCGAAAAGAAATTTTGTCGACCAACGTAAATTAAATCAGACAAACTACATTCTTTACTGTATTCCAATAAAAAAGCCCCTTAAAAAGGGGCTTTAAAATTTATGCTTGTCCAGTTGGACCAAAATTAAGCGGAATTGGTGCTTGCTCCGTTTCTTTGATTTCGCCATGAGCGGCTTCAAATCTGTGGATATTTTCACCTATTGCACGCAATAATCTTTTAGCATGTTGTGGTGTCAAGACAATTCTTGACTTTACCTTGGCTTTAGGAATACCTGGCATAATGCTCACAAAATCTAAAACAAACTCTGATGATGAGTGATTAATTATCGCAAGATTAGAATAAATTCCTTCTGCGATGCTTTCATCTAACTCGATGTTAATTTGCTCTTGCTGTTGTTTCGGATTACTCATAGTTTCCTAATTAATAAATGTATTCTTCTTTATTAGCCATCATTTCGTTGTAATCATCTTTAGATCCTACGATAGTGTTATCGTACTCTCTCATACCAGTTCCTGCAGGAATTCTGTGTCCAACAATTACATTTTCTTTTAATCCTTCTAGATCATCTACTTTACCAGCTACAGCAGCTTCGTTAAGTACTTTCGTTGTCTCCTGGAATGAAGCCGCAGAAATGAATGATTTAGTTTGTAACGAAGCTCTTGTAATACCTTGTAGAACTGGCGTTGCAGTTGCAGTGATTACATCTCTTGCTACAACAAGATTTTTATCTGTACGTTTCAATAATGAATTTTCGTCACGTAACTCACGAGGAGTAATGATCTGACCTGGTTTCAATACTGAAGAATCTCCAGCATCTTCAACCACTTTCATACCATATAATTTATCGTTTTGAATGATAAAGTCTTTAGTGTGGATCAATTGATCTTCTAAGAATAGAGTATCTCCTGGATCTTCAACTCTTACTTTACGCATCATCTGACGAATAACTACCTCGAAGTGTTTGTCATTAATTTTTACCCCTTGTAAACGGTAAACCTCTTGAATTTCATTTACCAAGTACTGTTGTACAGCAGCTGGACCTTGAATTCTTAAGATATCATCTGGTGTAATTGCACCATCAGACAATGGAACTCCCGCTCTTACGAAGTCATTTTCTTGTACTAAGATTTGACTAGAAAGTTTAACTAAATACTTTTTAATCTCACCAAATTTAGACTCGATAACGATCTCACGGTTACCTCTCTTAATTTTTCCAAAAGATACAACACCATCAATTTCAGATACAACAGCTGGGTTTGAAGGGTTACGAGCCTCAAGCAACTCAGTAATTCTAGGAAGACCTCCCGTGATATCGCCCGCTTTAGAAGAACGACGTGGGATCTTAACTAATACTTTACCTGCTTTAATTTTCTCACCATTTTCAACCATTAAGTGCGCACCTACTGGCAAGTTGTAAGAACGAATCAATTCACCTTCTTTACCGTAAACCAATAAAGTTGGGATTAATTTTTTGTTTCTAGCTTCAGAAATTACTTTTTCTTGGAAACCAGTCTGCTCATCGATTTCCACCATGAACGATTGTCCTTGCTCTAAATCCTCATAAGCAATCTTACCAGTAAACTCAGAAACAATTACACCGTTATATGGATCCCATTTACAGATTACAGTTCCTTTAGCAACAGTATCTCCATCGTTAACAAAAATACTAGATCCGTAAGGAATGTTATGTGTATTTAAAACAATTCCAGTTTTCTCATCAACTAATTTCAACTCAGTAGAACGAGAAACTACGATATCAACAGAGTTTCCTTCTCCGTCTTCACCTTTAACTGTTTTTAAATCTTCAATTTCAAGTCTACCTGCAAATCTTGTAATAATACTAGACTCTTCAGAGATACCTCCAGCAACCCCTCCAACGTGGAACGTACGAAGTGTTAACTGTGTACCTGGCTCTCCAATAGACTGAGCTGCAATAACTCCGACAGCTTCACCTCTTTGTGTCATCTTACCTGTAGCTAAGTTTCTACCGTAACATTTAGCACAAATACCTTTTAAAGCTTCACAAGTTAATGGAGATCTAACTTCAACTTTCTCAATTGGAGAAGCTTCGATAGTTCTCATAATTGATTCCGTAATTTGCTCTCCAGATTTAACCATTACTTCGTTAGTAAGAGGATTAATAACGTCTTGTAATGCAACACGTCCTAAAATTCTCTCTCCTAAAGATTCAACGATTTCCTCATTTTTCTTCAATGCTGCAACTTCAACACCTCTTAAAGTTCCACAATCTTCGATGTTAACAATAACATCTTGAGAAACGTCATGAAGTCTTCTTGTCAAGTAACCAGCATCGGCCGTTTTAAGAGCCGTATCCGCAAGACCTTTACGAGCACCGTGAGTAGAAATGAAGTACTCAAGGATTGAAAGACCTTCCTTAAAGTTAGAAAGAATCGGGTTTTCAATAATCTCACCACCACCAGCAGTAGATTTTTTAGGCTTAGCCATCAAACCACGCATACCAGTTAACTGACGAATCTGCTCCTTAGAACCCCTCGCCCCAGAGTCAAGCATCATATATACAGAGTTGAAACCTTGTTGGTCTTCTCTAATATTTTTCATTGCTAACTCTGTTAACTGAGCATTTGCTGAAGTCCATACGTCAATAACTTGGTTGTAACGTTCGTTATTTGTGATAAGACCCATGTTATAGTTAGTTGAGATACCTTCAACTTGCTCTCTAGCATCTGCAATTAACTTCGTTTTTTGTTCTGGGATTCTAATATCACCTAAAGAGAATGATAAACCTCCTCTAAATGCGAATTTATAACCCATATCTTTCATATTATCCAAGAAAGCTGCCGTTGTAGGTACATCAGTCACACTTAAAATGTGTCCGATAATATCTCTAAGGTTTTTCTTAGTCAATACGTCATTGATATATCCAGCTGCTTCAGGTACTACTTCATTAAATAATACACGTCCTGCAGTTGTTTGAATAATTTGGTACACTAATTCTCCAGCCTCATTAAAATCTTTTGCACGGATTTTCACACGAGCATTCAATTCTAATCTTCCTTCGTTTAATGCAATGTTTACTTCTTCAGCAGAGTAGAAAGTCAAATCCTGACCAATAATTTTGTGATCTTCTGTAGAAATACGCTCTTTGGTCATATAGTATAGACCCAAGACCATGTCCTGAGAAGGTACAGTAATTGGAGCACCATTTGCAGGGTTCAAGATATTGTGAGAAGCCAACATTAATAATTGTGCCTCTAAAATAGCCTCTGGTCCTAATGGTAAGTGAACCGCCATCTGGTCACCATCGAAATCGGCGTTGAATGCCGTACATACTAATGGGTGTAACTGGATCGCTTTTCCTTCAATTAATTTAGGCTGGAATGCTTGAATACCAAGTCTGTGCAAAGTAGGAGCACGGTTAAGTAATACTGGGTGTCCTTTAATTACATTTTCAAGGATATCCCAAACTACAGGCTCTTTTTTGTCAATAATTTTCTTTGCAGATTTTACTGTTTTTACAATACCTCTTTCGATCAACTTACGAATAACGAATGGTTTGTACAACTCAGATGCCATATCTTTTGGCAATCCGCACTCATATAATTTCAACTCAGGACCAACGACAATTACCGAACGAGCAGAATAATCCACACGTTTTCCTAAAAGGTTTTGACGGAAACGTCCTTGTTTACCTTTTAATGAGTCAGATAATGATTTTAATGGTCTGTTTGATTCTGTTTTAACAGCAGAAGCTTTACGTGTGTTATCGAATAATGAATCTACAGATTCTTGTAACATACGTTTCTCGTTTCTTAAGATAACTTCTGGAGCTTTAATCTCCATTAATCTTTTCAAACGGTTGTTACGGATGATTACACGACGATATAAATCGTTCAAATCTGAAGTTGCAAAACGACCTCCATCAAGTGGCACAAGCGGACGTAATTCTGGTGGAATAACTGGAACCACTTTCATAATCATCCACTCAGGACGGTTTTCGCGGTTTTCGTTAGACTCACGGAAAGACTCAACAACTTGTAATCTTTTTAAAGCCTCAGTTTTTCTTTGTTTAGAAGTCTCGTTGTTAGCGCTATGTCTTAATTCATAAGATAAAGCATCAAGGTCAATACGAGCTAATAAGTCCATAATACATTCTGCTCCCATTTTGGCAACAAATTTATTAGGATCTAAATCATCTAAATATTGGTTTTCTTGCGGAAGAGTATCTAAAATATTTAAGTATTCTTCTTCCGTTAAGAAATCTAATCTTTGTAATGATTCTCCATCTGCATTTTTAGCAATACCTGGCTGAATTACTACGTATCTTTCGTAGTAAATAATCATATCTAATTTCTTAGACGGAAGACCAAGGATATAACCAATTTTGTTTGGAAGAGATCTGAAGTACCAGATGTGAGCAATTGGCACAACAAGGTTGATGTGTCCTACTCTATCACGACGTACTTTTTTCTCAGTAACTTCAACACCACAACGGTCGCAGATGATACCTTTGTAACGAATTCTTTTATACTTACCACAAGCACATTCGAAATCTTTTACTGGTCCGAAGATTCTTTCGCAGAAAAGTCCGTCACGCTCTGGTTTGTGAGTTCTATAGTTAATTGTTTCTGGCTTTAAAACCTCTCCTCTTGATTCTTTTAGGATAGATTCTGGTGAAGCCAATCCAATAGAGATTTTGTTAAATCTTTTTACTGGATTTTTATCTTTATTGTTTCTGTTATTCATCATAGTTTTTACTATTGATTTATTTGCAATTAAAAAATTGATTCTTAGCCTAGTCTAAAGTCAAATGTCATAAAGTTGTAAAGCCAGGAATGACTTTAGACTTTGGACTTTCAAACTTTCGACTTAAAACACTACCTCGGGTTACTTCTCTAAACTTCAAATTCTTGTTTGAAGCGCTAGTTATAAAATGCCTCGCATTGTTATAAAAAATCGGAACGGGTTACGGGTATAAATCTTTAAAAACTTATTATAAATGAGTAATCAGTCCCGATTTTTATCGGGACCGATTACAAAACTTTTATTATTCTTCCAAACGAAGATCTAATCCTAGACCTTTCAATTCGTGCATTAATACATTGAATGATTCTGGTAAACCTGGTTCTGGCATAGTTTCACCCTTAACGATAGCTTCGTAAGTTTTAGCTCTACCAATAACGTCATCAGACTTAACAGTTAAGATTTCACGTAGTGTACTAGAAGCTCCATAAGCCTCAAGTGCCCAAACCTCCATCTCTCCAAAACGCTGACCTCCAAATTGAGCTTTACCTCCAAGTGGCTGTTGCGTAATCAATGAGTATGGTCCGATAGAACGTGCGTGCATCTTATCATCAACCATGTGTCCTAATTTAAGCATGTAAATTACACCCACAGTCGCTTTTTGTGCAAAACGCTCTCCAGTTCCACCATCAAATAGGTAAGTATGTCCAAAACGTGGTACGTTAGCCTCATCAGTCAAAGCGTTGATCTCGTCTAGAGAAGCACCGTCAAAAATTGGAGTAGCAAATTTTCTACCCAAGTTCATACCAGCCCAACCTAATACAGTCTCATAAATCTGACCGATGTTCATACGTGAAGGTACCCCAAGTGGGTTCAATACGATATCAACTGGCGTTCCGTCTTCCAAGAAAGGCATATCTTCATGACGAACGATTCTAGCAACAATACCTTTGTTACCGTGACGACCCGCCATTTTATCCCCTACTTTCAACTTACGTTTCTTTGCAATATAAATCTTAGCTAATTTCAAGATTCCAGAAGGTAATTCATCTCCAACTGTAATAGTGAATTTCTCTCTTCTTAAAGATCCTTGTAAGTCGTTTAGCTTAATTTTATAGTTATGAATCAAATCATTAACCATTTTATTAGTAGCATCATCAGCAACCCATTGACCTTTGCTTAAGTGAGCGAAATCTTCTACTGCGTAAAGCATTTTTTGAGTATATTTTTTACCTTTTGGTAAAACTTCTTCACCCAAATCATTCATTACACCTTGAGATGTTTTTCCATTAACGATCAAGAATAATTTTTCAACTAATCTGTCTTTTAATTCAACAAATTTAGTTTCAAACTCCATTTCTAAAGCGCCTAAAGCATCTTTATCTTGAGTACGTTTACGTTTATCTTTTACGGCTCTTGCAAATAATTTTTTGTCAAGAACTACACCATGTAAAGATGGAGAAGCTTTTAATGAAGCATCTTTTACGTCACCAGCTTTATCTCCGAAGATTGCACGAAGCAATTTCTCCTCTGGAGTTGGATCTGATTCTCCTTTTGGTGTAATTTTTCCGATCAAAATGTCGCCAGGCTTAACCTCTGCTCCAATTCTAATCATACCGTTTTCATCTAAATCTTTAGTAGCTTCTTCAGAAACGTTAGGAATATCGTTTGTTAACTCCTCGTTTCCTAACTTAGTATCTCTAACCTCTAATGAATAATCATCAACGTGGATAGATGTAAAGATATCATCACGAACTACTTTCTCAGAAATTACAATCGCATCCTCGAAGTTGTACCCTTTCCATGGCATGAACGCAACTTTTAAGTTTCTACCTAAAGCTAATTCTCCATTTTGAGTAGCATATCCTTCAGACAATACTTGACCAGGAACAACTCTATCACCTCTTCTTACGATTGGTTTCAAGTTGATACTTGTACCTTGATTGGTTTTTCTAAATTTAATTAAATTGTACGTTTTCTCATCAGCATCAAAACTTACCATTCTCTCGTCTTCTGTACGATCGTATTTAATAGTAATGATGTTAGCATCTACGTATTCTACAGTTCCATGCCCTTCAGCATTGATTAATACTCTAGAATCTGAAGCTACTTGACGCTCTAAACCTGTACCAACAATCGGTGCTTCAGGACGGATCAAAGGAACTGCCTGACGCATCATGTTTGATCCCATCAACGCACGGTTCGCATCATCATGCTCCAAGAAAGGAATCAAAGATGCAGAAATCGAAGCGATCTGGTTAGGAGCAACGTCTGTATAATGAACTACTGATGGCTCAACAACCGGGAAGTCACCTTCCTCACGAGCAATAACATTGCTAGCTGTAATTTTACCAGTTTCATCCATTTCAATGTTTGCCTGAGCAATCATTTTTCCCTCTTCTTCTTCAGCACTTAAGTAAATTGGAGTACTTTCTAAATCAACTACACCATTAGTTACTTTACGGTATGGAGTCTCGATGAATCCCATTCCGTTTACTTTTGCATAAACACCAAGAGATGAAATCAAACCAATGTTTGGTCCCTCAGGAGTTTCAATCGGACATAAACGACCATAGTGAGTATAGTGAACGTCACGAACCTCGAAACCAGCTCTCTCTCTCGAAAGTCCACCTGGCCCAAGTGCAGAAAGTCTTCTTTTGTGTGTAATCTCAGCTAATGGATTCGTTTGGTCCATAAATTGAGATAACTGGTTAGTACCAAAGAAAGAGTTGATAACTGACGATAATGTTTTAGCATTGATCAAGTCAATTGGTGTAAACACCTCGTTATCTCTAACGTTCATTCTCTCACGAATAGTTCTAGCCATACGTGCTAAACCAACACCGAATTGTTGAGACAATTGTTCACCAACTGTTCTAACACGTCGGTTTGATAAGTGATCGATATCATCAATCTCTGCTTTAGAGTTGATCAATTCGATCAAATATTTTACGATTGTAATGATATCCTCTTTAGTAAGCACTTGCTTATCCATAGGGATATCTAAATCTAATTTTTTGTTCATTCTGTAACGACCTACCTCACCTAAGTTGTAACGTTGATCAGAGAAGAACAATTTATCTATAATACCACGAGCAGTTTCCTCATCAGGCGGTTCAGCGTTACGCAACTGACGGTAAATGTGCTCTACAGCTTCTTTTTCAGAGTTTGTTGGGTCTTTTTGTAACGTGTTGTGGATAATAGCATAATCTGCTTGGTTATTATCCTCTTTGTGTAACAAAATAGATTTTACGTTAGAATCGATGATCTCTTCAACATTATCTTTGTCGATAATTGTATCACGATCAAGGATGATTTCGTTACGTTCGATAGAAACTACCTCTCCAGTATCCTCATCTACGAAATCCTCGTGCCATGTGTTCAAAACACGCGCAGCAAGTCTTCTACCAATATATTTTTTAATTCCTGTTTTAGAAACTTTAATTTCCTCCGCTAAGTCGAAAATCTCTAAGATGTCTTTATCTCTTTCGAATCCGATAGCACGGAATAAAGTTGTTACAGGTAATTTTTTCTTTCTATCGATATACGCGTACATTACGCTGTTGATATCTGTCGAAAATTCTATCCAAGAACCTTTAAAAGGAATTACTCTGGCAGAATAAAGTTTAGTTCCATTTGCGTGGAATGATTGTCCAAAGAAAACCCCTGGAGAACGGTGTAATTGAGATACTACAACACGCTCGGCACCATTGATTACAAAAGTACCACTTGGAGTCATGTAAGGAATTGTTCCAAGATAAACATCTTGTACAATTGTTTCAAAATCTTCGTGTTCTGGATCTGTACAGTATAGTTTTAACCTAGCTTTTAAAGGCACACTATAAGTAAGACCTCTCTCTATACATTCTTGAATTGTATAACGTGGTGGATCAACAAAATAATCAAGGAATTCCAATACGAAGTTATTTCTCGTATCTGTAATTGGGAAGTTTTCCATGAAGGTGTTGTATAACCCTTCGTTGCCTCTTTCGTCAGATTTCGTTTCTAGTTGGAAGAAATCTTTAAAAGATTTAACCTGAACATCCAAGAAATCTGGATAGTCAGGGATGTTTTTTGTAGAGGCAAAATTCAATCTTTCAGTCTGATTTGTTATCATCAATGGACAAAATTTTGATTAAAAAAAAGTAATTTGTTTTGTGTAAAAACACACTGTTTAATCTATACTTTCTTATTATAATCAATACATCTTTAAAAATTAGTTCTATAAATTAAGTATAATTTTCTTTCTTCGTATTGATCAAAAACTTTTTCGTATTTTAAACTATGGGATAATAAAATTTAATATATATTTTATTATACGAAAAATGGTTTAGGCCTTTGAGTGTTAACTCAAGACCTAAACCTAGTTCTTAAACTGAGTTTAATTATTTAAGCTCAACAGTAGCTCCAGCCTCTTCTAAAGATTTTTTAAGACCTTCAGCCTCTTCTTTAGAAACACCTTCTTTAACGTTGCTTGGTGCACCGTCAACTACATCTTTAGCTTCTTTAAGACCTAAACCAGTTAATTCTTTAACTAATTTTACAACAGCTAATTTAGAAGCTCCTGCATCTTTCAATACAACTGTAAATTCAGTTTGTGCTTCTTCAGCAGCACCGTCTCCTCCACCAGCAGCAACTACTACAGCAGCAGCAGCAGGCTCGATTCCGTACTCATCTTTTAATATTGTTGCTAATTCGTTAACTTCTTTAACTGTTAAGTTAACTAATTGTTCTGCGAATTGTTTCAAATCTGCCATTTTTTCTATCGTTTAAAATGATTTGTGTAAAAATATAATTTAATTATTGTGCGCTAATTAAGCAGTAAGGAAGCAAGTCCCTTACGATAATTACTCTGCTCCTTCTTCTTCGCTTCCAGCGAATTTGTTTTGTAAAGCAGAAATAATTCTTTGAGCTGGAGATTGTAATAATCCAATGATTTCTCCGATAAGCTCTTCTTTAGATTTAATTGTAGCTAATGCATCTAATTGGTTATCTCCAATATATACTTCAGAATTGATGTAAGCTCCTTTTAAAACTGGTTTATCAGATTTCTTACGGAAATCTTTGATAATTTTTCCAGGTGCGTTAGCAACATCAGAAATAAATATAGCACTGTTACCTGATAAAACTGTAGGTAAATCACCATAATCATTAGAAGAAGCTTCCATTGCTTTTGCAAGCAAAGTGTTCTTTACAACCTCTAATTTGATACCTGCTTTAAAACAAGCTCTACGCAAGTTTGAAGTTGTCTCTGCGTTTAAACCAGAAATATCAGAAATGTAAATGATATTTGTACCAGCTAACTGCGCAGTTAAATTTTCAATCGCGATTGATTTTTCTTCTCTAGTCATACTAAAAATTTTTAACTACCAATTATACTGCTTTTGGGTCTAATGCGATAGCAGGACTCATTGTGCTTGTAAGGTGAATACCTTTGATGTATGTACCTTTAGCAGCAGTTGGTTTAAGTTTTATTAATGTTTGAATAATTTCGTGTGCGTTGTCAACAATCTGCTCAGCTCCAAAAGATACTTTACCGATTCCTGCGTGTACGATACCAGTTTTATCAACTTTAAAGTCAATTTTACCAGCTTTAACTTCTTGAACAGCTTTAGCAACATCCATAGTTACAGTACCTGTTTTAGGGTTTGGCATTAAACCTCTAGGTCCTAAAATACGACCTAATGGACCTAATTTACCCATAACAGCAGGCATTGTAATGATCACATCAACATCTGTCCAACCGTCTTTAATTTTTTGTAAGTAATCGTCAAGACCAACGTGATCTGCTCCAGCTTCTCTTGCTTCAGCTTCTTTGTCTGGAGTAACCAATGCTAATACTTTAACGTCTTTTCCTGTTCCGTGAGGTAATGTAACTACACCTCTAACCATTTGATTCGCTTTTCTTGGATCAACACCCAAACGAACTGCGATATCAACAGACTCATCAAATTTTGCAGAAGCAACAACTTTAATTAATGCAGCAGCATCTTTTAAAGAGTATAATTTGTTCTTTTCAATTTTTGAAGCAGCCTCTTTTTGCTTTTTTGTTAATTTTGCCATTTCTTTTTCTTAATTAAAAAGGAGCATCTCCTGATACAGTTATACCCATAGATCTAGCTGTTCCAGCAACCATACTCATAGCTTTCTCAATTGTGAAAGCGTTTAAGTCTGGCATTTTGTCTTCAGCAATAGTTCTAATTTGTTCCCAAGTAACGCTAGCTACTTTTTTACGATTAGGCTCACCAGAACCAGATTTTAGCTTTGCAGCTTCCATTAACTGAACTGCTGCTGGAGGAGTCTTAACAACAAAATCAAATGATTTGTCTTTGTACACAGTGATTTGCACTGGACAAATTTTGCCAGGTTTATCCTGAGTTCTAGCATTAAATTGCTTACAAAACTCCATGATGTTAACCCCAGCAGCTCCTAAAGCAGGTCCAACCGGTGGCGACGGGTTCGCAGCACCTCCCTTAACTTGTAGTTTAACTACCTTACTAATTTCTTTAGCCATTTTTAAAAAATTTTACACTGTAATCAATGGAAGCGATTACAATGGTTTATTATAGTGTAACAAAAAATTATACTTTTTCAACTTGCATAAAACTCAATTCTAATGGAGTTTTTCTTCCGAAAATCTTAACCATTACCTCAAGCTTACGCTTTTCTTCATTGATTTTTTCAACAGATCCATTAAATCCGTTAAAAGGTCCGTCAATAACCTTAACCGTTTCTCCAACACTAAAAGGAATAGAACGAGTATCTGTATTTACAGCTAACTCATCTACCTTACCCAACATACGGTTTACTTCAGAAAGTCTTAAAGGAACAGGTTCTCCGCCTTTAGTTTCTCCTAAAAATCCAATAACACTAGTAATTGACTTAATAATATGAGGAATCTCACCAACCAAGTTAGCTTCGATCATAACATATCCAGGAAAATACACTTTATCCTTAGATGATTTTTTCCCATCTTTTACAGTAACTACTTTTTCTGTAGGAACCAAAACTTGAGAAACATAATCCTCCATACCTAATCTCGCAATCTCAGTCTCGATATAAGCTTTCACTTTATTCTCTTGACCACTAACCGCTCTAACTACGTACCATTTTTTCACATTATTATCTGCCATCACAAAAAAAATTATCCTTTTAACCAGTTAAAAAATCCAGCCAAAGCTTTTGCAAAAAATTCGTCTACTCCCCATGTTGCCAAAGCGAATAAAATCGAAAATACAGCCACAACAATTGTCAATTTTTGAACTTCAGCCCAAGCTGGCCAAGTAACATTTGACTTTAACTCTTCGAAAGCCTCTGATAAATAATTAGTAACTTTTGTCATTTGATATATTTTTTATTGCACGGGCGGAGGGATTCGAACCCCCATCAACGGTTTTGGAGACCGCTATTCTACCCTTGAACTACGCCCGTAATTAAAGCCAGTGATTAAAAAATAATCACTGGCTTCTTATTTATTTTAATAGAATTACTCTACGATTTCAGTAACCTGACCAGCACCAACTGTTCTACCACCCTCACGGATAGCGAAACGTAAACCTACGTTCATAGCGATTGGGCTTAATAAAGCAACCTCGATAGTTAAGTTATCCCCTGGCATTACCATCTCTACACCTGCTGGTAAAGAAATTACTCCAGTTACGTCAGTTGTACGTACGTAGAACTGTGGACGGTAGTTATTGTGGAATGGAGTGTGACGTCCACCTTCTTCTTTTTTCAAGATATAAACCTCAGCTTTGAATTTAGCGTGTGGTTTTACTGAACCTGGCTTAATAATAACCATACCTCTTTTGATATCAGCTTTATCAATACCTCTTAACAATAAACCTACGTTATCTCCAGCTTCACCTCTATCAAGGATTTTACGGAACATCTCAACTCCTGTAATAGTAGAAGTTAATTTTTCAGCTCCCATACCAATGATTTCAACAGGATCTCCAGTGTTAGCAACTCCAGTTTCGATACGACCTGTAGCAACAGTTCCACGACCTGTAATTGTAAACACGTCCTCAACTGGCATCAAGAATGGTTTAGCAACGTCACGTACTGGCTCTTCGATCCAAGCATCAACAGCTTCCATTAATTCGATAATTTTAGGCACCCAGTTTGGATCATTGTTTAATCCTCCTAAAGCAGAACCTTGAACTACAGGACCATTATCTCCATCATATTCGTAGAAAGATAATAAATCTCTAATTTCCATTTCAACAAGCTCTAATAACTCAGCATCATCAACCATATCCACTTTGTTCATGAAAACAACGATTCTTGGAATACCAACCTGACGTCCTAAAAGGATGTGCTCACGAGTTTGTGGCATTGGACCATCTGTAGCAGCAACTACTAAGATAGCTCCGTCCATTTGAGCAGCACCAGTAACCATGTTCTTTACGTAATCCGCGTGACCTGGACAGTCAACGTGAGCGTAGTGACGGTTAGCAGTTTCGTACTCTACGTGTGATGTATTAATAGTAATACCTCTTTCTTTCTCCTCTGGAGCGTTATCGATTTGATCAAACGATTTTGCTTGACAGTAACCAGCATCTGACAATACTTTTGTAATTGCAGCAGTTAATGTAGTTTTTCCGTGATCTACGTGTCCAATTGTACCTATGTTTAAGTGCGGTTTGGAACGATTAAAATTCTCCTTTGCCATTTTACTTAATTTTTAATCTTAGTTATATATTAATTTTCAATTTCCTACTTACTTGAGCCAATGTCGGGATTTGAACCCGAGACCTCTTCCTTACCAAGGAAGCACTCTACCCCTGAGCTACACCGGCAGAGAGTTCTGATTTAAGATTTTCGAATTCAGATTTCGGATTTTTCTTTCAAAAACCAACACCCTTCAATCTTAACTTCTTTATTTAGTGGGGAGAGCAGGATTCGAACCTGCGAAGTTCACACAGCAGATTTACAGTCTGCCCTCGTTGGCCGCTTGAGTATCTCCCCTAGTTTTAAAAGTCCATTATTTTAAAGAACCAATTTCAAATCGCATTTGAAATTTATTGAGCCGATAGAGGGACTCGAACCCACGACCTGCTGATTACAAATCAGCTGCTCTAGCCAGCTGAGCTACATCGGCGAATACATTAAAAAAGTCCGCTATTTCTAACGGACTGCAAATGTAGCTATTTTATCTTTTAATCAAAACATTTTTTAAAAAAAATTTCAATTAAATGTGTGCTCTAATTTTTTCCTTCCTTTTTACAAGCAAACGTTCTAGCGATTCTGCCGAAAGCTCAACCGCCTCTTCAAATGTTTTACACTGTTTTTTTACCAAAAAATCATCACCAGGAACATTAATCTTTATTTCCACCACTTTATTCTCTTTATCACTCGTTCTTTCCACTTTCAAAAAAACATCTGATGAAACCACTCGATCGTAGTATTTCTCTAGCTTACCCATTCTTTCTTGGATAAAATCGACCAATTTTCTGTCGACAGTAAAATTAACTGCATGAACATCTACCTTCATAATAAAAATTTTAGGGTTAACATTTAGAACCACTATTTATTTCTTGGATGTGCATCTTTATACACTTTTTTAAGTTCCGCCAAACTATTGTGAGTATAAACCTGTGTAGATGCCAAACTAGAATGCCCTAGCAATTCTTTAACTGAATTCAAATCTGCCCCATTATTTAATAGGTGAGTTGCAAAAGTATGACGAAGCACATGCGGACTTTTTTTCACCTTTTCTGAGACCCTACTAAAGTATGAATTTATTAAACGATAAACAAAAGATTCGCTCAATTTTAACCCTTTTTTCGAAACAAAAAAATAGTCAGAATCAGGAAGACTTTCCAAACCATCTCTTTCCTCTACATAAGAATCGATTTGATCCGCTATAATTGGAAGAATAGGAATAATGCGTTCTTTATTTCTTTTCCCTAAAACCTTAATTGTATTATTCGATCGATCGACATTCTTAATCATTAAATGAATCAACTCTGCCCTACGCATTCCTGTCACGTAAAACATCTCTACAATGAGCTTATCTCGAATTTCTTCAAAACCAACAGGAACTTCTATTGCAGCAAACAAATCTTTTAATTCTTTTTCTGAAAACGGAATCTGAACCACCTTTGGAGTTTTTAAAGATTTATGTTTCAGCATCGGATTAACTTCTATCTGCTTTGTCTTTAAAAGAAATTTATAAAACGCTTTTAAAGAAGCCATTTTTCTATTAACAGAAACATTTGAAATATCCTGACCCACCAAAAAAACAATCCAACTTCTCACCTGACTATAATTTACCGAATCGATATTTTCCTGATCAAAAGATTCTTTCACAAAAGACTCAAAAGAGACAATATCATTCAGATAAGCGCCAACCGTATGTGTAGAATATTTTTTTTCCAATAAAAGATAATCCAAAAAAGCCTCTTTATTCGTTTTCATAAATCTAAATATTAAGCATAAAAAAAAAAAAACCGTTAGCATCAAAATTAAAACATTTTGACCACTAACGGTAATTATTTTTGAAAAGCTAAATACTAACTTTCTAAACTGTCTTTCAAGCCTTGAATGTAAGCTGCTTTTTGAATTTGAGCTCTTTTGATAACAGATGGTTTAATAAAAGCAGTACGTGCTCTTAATTGACGAACAGTTCCTGTTTTATCAAATTTTCTTTTATAGCGCTTTAATGCTCTATCGATATTTTCTCCGTCTTTAATTGGTATAATTAACATAATATAGACACCTCCTCTCGTTAAGGCTGCAAATGTATATATTAATTATGAATTATGAATGATAAATTTCAAATTATTTTCGAAAACTACCATTTCTGCCGAATGCGTGAGGGATTGCAACGGAAATCCTTTTTGTTTTTTCTTTAAAAACAAAAAGATTACTTCACATTAAATTTATTTTAATTAGAGTTCAGTGAACTTCGTTTGCAGTGAAAAGCCCGACCCAAAAAACAAAAGCCATTACGCGCTTGCTAAATAGCTTTTGTTTTTAGGGGCACGCCCATATATCACTATTTTAATAAATTTCTAGAGATAACAACCTTTTGAATTTCTGTCGTTCCTTCTCCTATAGTACATAATTTAGAATCTCTATAGAATTTTTCTACCGGGAAGTCTTTGGTATAACCGTAACCTCCGTGAATTTGAACGGCATCGTTTGCAATTTTAACACAAGCTTCTGAAGCATACATTTTTGCCATAGCGCCAGATGTTGTTACTGGTTTATGCTGTTGTTTTAAATACGCAGCTTTATGAAGCAATAATTCTGAGGCCTCAATTTCTGTTGCCATATCTGCCAACTTAAAAGAGATTCCTTGAAAATTACTGATTGGCTGTCCGAACTGGTGTCTTTCTTTTGAGTATTTTAATGCGGCTTCATACGCTCCTTTTGCAATTCCTAGAGACAAAGCACCAATAGAGATTCTTCCGCCATCTAGAATTTTCATTGCTTGAACAAAGCCTTCTCCAACTTCCCCTAATCTATTTTCGTCTGGAACTCGGCAATTATCAAAAACCAATTCAGCGGTTTCACTTGCTCTCATTCCTAGTTTATTTTCTTTTTTCCCTGATGAAAAGCCTTTCATTCCTTTTTCAAAAACAAAAGCTGTCATTCCTTTAGAATCACCTTTTTCGCCAGTTCGCACTACCACAACTGCAACATCACCGGAAATAGCATGTGTAATAAAGTTTTTAGCACCATTTACAATCCAATGATCTCCGTCTTTAACGGCCGTAGTATTCATTCCTCCCGCATCTGAACCTGTATTATGCTCTGTTAGCCCCCAAGCACCAATAAATTCGGCTGTCGCTAGTTTCGGAAGCCATCTTTTCTTTTGTTCTTCATTTCCAAAAGTTAGAATATGATTGGTACATAATGAATTGTGTGCCGCAACAGATAATCCTATTGAAGGGTCTACTTTTGAAATCTCTTCGATTACTGTAATATATTCGTGATAACCTAAACCTGAACCTCCGTATTCTTCTGGAACCAAAACTCCCATGAAGCCCATCTCGCCAAGTTGCTTAAACAAAGGAAGTGGAAAAATTTGCGCTTCGTCCCATTCCATTATATTAGGCCTAATATTTTTTTCTGCAAAGTCTTTTATCGACTGCGCAATCATTAGTTGTGTTTCGTTGTAGTCAAAGTTCATGAGTTAGTTTCTTTTAGAACTCCAAATATAAACTAATTATTTTTGCTTTTTCAACAGGAAAATCTTTAATTTTTGCTAAATCCTCAATATTATTAAAATTTCCGTTCATACTTCTATAGGTTACTATTTGTTTGGCCAATCCGTATTTAAAGTATGAAAATTGAGCCAACTCTTTCAATGAGGCTTCGTTTACATTTATTTTCTTCAAATTTGCAGGAACTACGACTTTAAAATATACCTTTAATTCATTTATTACCTCCGGCGAAAGCCCCCAAATTTCTTTCATTTGTTCCATGGAGACAAAGGAACCTAGCATTTCTTTTTGTCTTAGAATTCTAGAAGACAGCCCTTCACCTATTCCATAAATTTTCATCAGAACTTCTTGAGTTGCTTCATTAATATCTAATATTGCTAACTTTTCTTTTTTAGGAAAACTTTTTGTAGCAAAATCACTTTTCTTGGCACTGTAATTATTTTTATTCTGTTTCCAATCCGGAAATTTAAACAAAGGAGAAATTTTATTAAATAGCGAATCTGAAATCCTAGTAACCCTTTGAAATTCTTCGGCCGAGTTTACATATTTATTCTCCTTACGAAATGCCATTAAACGATCTATTTCTTCTACAGACATTCCGAGTTTGTATCCCTTATAATCAGAAATAAAATTAGGATTAAAAAGATTATTTGCAGGTTTTCCATCCTTATCGACCAACTTCTCCTGATCAATTTCTGGCTGTAGAGCAAGCCATTTCTCTTTTTCAGGGCTTTGTTTTCCTGAAATAGTAAAATCGGATAAAAAATAAAACAATTGCAATCCAATCATTATCAAGAAAAGCATAAAAATACCTATTTGTTGCTGTTTTGTAAAAAGAAAATATTGTTTTAAAGCTTTAAAATTCATGATGAAAAGCACTTTTAAAATAAAAAATAAGAAAAACCCTTCAAATTTATCAATAAAATTAGTAAGAAAAGTAGTTTTTAAAAAATTATCGATTATGTTACAAATAGCCAATTAATTTAGTGAATGTCAATACTTAGAGAAACTTTCTTACGAGTATTGTAAAAAAAACAAACATTTTATAACTTAAAACATGATAATTGTTTTTATTTTTTACAAAAAACAATACATTTGGCACTTAATAACAAATAAACCAATAAAATAATATGTCAATTTGGAGAGTTAAACCTATATCAGCCTTTGAGGCCGATATGAAAAAGAGTGATTTAAAGAGAGTCCTAGGAAAATGGAGTCTTACTGCCATTGGTGTTGGTGCCATTATCGGTGGGGGAATTTTTGTACTTACAGGTACTGGGGCTTATTATCATGCAGGTCCAGCATTAGCAATTTCGTTTATCATCGCAGGTATTGCGTGTGTTTTTGCGGCTCTTTGCTATTCTGAATTTGCTTCTATCTTGCCTGTTGAAGGATCTGCTTATGCATATGCTTATGGTACGATTGGAGAAGTTTTTGCCTGGATTATTGGATGGGGGCTAATTCTCGAATATGCTATGGGATCGATGACTGTGGCGGTTTCCTGGTCCGGTTACTTTAACAAATTGCTAAAATTATTTCATATAAAACTTCCTGATTGGCTTACAACAGATCCTGCAAGTTACACTGGAGAAGGTTTCTCTATGAACCTTCCTGCTTTCTTGATCGTTCTTTTAGTTATTTCATTGCTTATTAAAGGAACAAAAAGTGCTGCAAAAGCAAATAATGCTATTGTAATCCTTAAAGTATCTGCCGTTATTTTTGTAATTATTGCTGGTCTTTTCTTTATTAATACAGCAAACTGGAGCCCATTTATTCCTGAGGCAACTCAAATTATTGAAAAGGAAACTACTCACAATGCTTATGGAATTGGAGGTATTATATCTGGAGCTGCTGCAATTTTCTTTGCTTATGTTGGTTTTGATGCCGTTTCTACACAAGCTGGAGAAGCTATCAATCCTAAAAAAGATGTTCCGTTTGCCATCATTGCTTCTTTGCTAATCTGTACTACTTTATATATTCTTGTTTCTTTAGTGTTAACAGGAATGATGAACTACCAAGACTTTAACCCACTAGGAAAATACCCTGAAGCTATTAAAGCTCCAGTTGCTTATGCATTTGATATTGCTGGACAAGGTTGGGCTGGTTTTATTATTACTGTTGCTGCTACTATTGGTTTAGTCTCTGTATTAATGGTAATGATTATGGGACAATCTAGAATTTTCCTTGGAATGTCTAAAGATGGTTTAATTCCACAAGTTTTTTCTAAAGTAAATCCAATTTCTGGAACTCCTAAAACGAACTTAATGATTCTTGGTATTATTATCGCAACTGTTGCTGCTTTTACTCCAATCAACAAACTGGCTGATATGACCAGTTTTGGTACTTTGTTTGCCTTTACTATGGTTTGTATCGCTGTTTGGATTTTAAGAGTAAAACAACCAGGATTAACTAGAACATTCAAAGTTCCTGCTTTACCAGTTATTGCGGTATTAGGAATTGCAATCAACTCTTACTTAATTTTTAATTTAAGTAAAGATGCGCAGTTACTATCTTTTGGATGGCTTATTCTTGGTATCATTGTATACTTTGGATATAGCAAGAAAAGATCGAGACTTAATAATACAGAAGCAGATGTTGAATAATTTTCAATTCTACTCATAACAAAAAAGCTCCAAATTTACATTTGGAGCTTTTTTTATAAATCAAACACTGATGTTCTTTTTGATCGAATTAAATCTTTTAACCTAATCCAGAAAGCAAGGGTTAAATAAACTCCAAATCCTAAACCCGCTGTAACAAAAGAAATATAGATAAAAAATAATCGCACGCTTGTTACACGCATTCCGAGTTTATCTGCTAGTCTTGAAGAAACATGGAAACCATATTTTTCAAAAAAGAATTTAAGTTTTAAAATTGCTGACATTTCTATATTTTAGATTTAAGACTTTAGATTTTAGATTCACAAAATTACAAATTATCTAATTATCACATTTTCTAATTCACTAATTATTTTGAAGCAATTCAATTCCTATTGCACATTTCAAGCAAGCCTTGCGTTCACAATATTCATTTTTAAGTTCTAATAATGTCTGACTTTCAAATGCATTTTTTGTTTTGATACCAAACGAATTAAACTTTTCTATAATCGCATTTTTCTCTGAGGTTACTTCATTCATAAAATCAATTAAATCTTCTGCAATTGATTCGCCCATAATATTTGAATAAGCAAATTGAAGCGGAATAATCGTGTTTACAATCAGAAGATCAATAAATGATTTGGAAAGCATTTTAGATTTCTTTGGGCTTTCTTTATCAAACTGATAATGATTTTGCCAATATGAGCTTGCAGAGACGTTTAGTAATCGATAGACCGCTTCAGCAGATTTTAAATCGATAATTTTCGAAAACAAATTTTGATGTTTATGATATAAACCTGCCAATTGAGAAAGTCTAATTGTGGGAAAATTATCTGGGCGAAGTTTAAAAAACTGAAGTGGTTCTGTGTATGTTTTTTCCAGTTGATATTTATGCAATAAATAGAAATAGCGAAACTTGAGATCTTTATAATAAACATCTTCTTTTTCTGCTTCCAATAAATTTGACGTGCCAAAAAACAGCGCTTCTAAATTTTCGACTTCAAAACTTTCTTTTCTAATTATTGAAAAAGGAATTGCTTTTGAGATTTGCAGAAAGGAATTTCCATTCGTATTTAAACCAAAATTCTTCGCTAAGAGGCAAAATAAGACTGCTTCCCAATCTTGATTGGTTTCTTCTAATAATTGATAAATAAACTTTGACTTTCGCTCTAAGCGTTCAAAAAACAATCGTTCTTGCCAATTTCTAAAAACAAAGCGATCAATTTCTTTTAATTCCCTTTCGCAGGAGATCCAAGTTTTTGGAGCGACCAATGCATTGTAATTCTCGATTGTTCCTTTTGAGACATAATCTTTAAGAACCAAAACAGAAATTTCAGTATTGTTCTCTCTAAAAATAGCGGTATCATTTTCCCAAACTACATGAAGAATAACATTTTTATAAGCAGGATCTTTTTCATGGTTGTGCAAATACCAATCTGACGATTTTAAATGAATCTCAACATTCCCAGCCCATTTTTGATTTCCGATTTCTATATGAGCATTAAAAAAGTCCGGTCCGGAAAGTTCCAGAGAATCACCTGTTTTAAGGATCGTAATTAATTCGCCTTGAGCAGATTTTAAATGTAAGGAATCAAATTTTTTGAATTTCCAAAGATAATGCAGAAAGTCTTCTTTCATTTTAGATTTTATAATGCAATTACAAAATCTAAAAGTAATTAAATTATATTATTATTCTTACAAAATAAAAAATTAATTAACGGAGCATATATAATTTAGCACAAGCTCTCGCATCAGATAGCGCTTCGTGGTGATTGAGCTGAATATTCATTTCGCGACAACAATCACTCAATTTTGTTGGCTTTACACCTTTTGCTTTATAAATCTTAACGGTACATTCCCACTTAGCGGCAATATTCAAATCGTCATAATTTAAGCCGTGAAGCAACATTGTTTTCATTAGAACATTACGGTCAAAGCTTTCATTGTGTGCTACTACAACTCTATTCTTTAATCTCTTTTCAATCTCTGGATAGATTTGAAAGAATGATTTTGCGTTTATCGTATCTCTAGGATAAATTCCGTGCACACGAATCGTAAAAGGATTATATTCGTTATTTGGCGGTTTAATTAAGGTCACATATTCGTCAACGACAATTCCGTTTTCGACAGTTACAATACCTACAGAACACGGATGATATCCTGTTGCCGTTTCAAAATCAATTGCTGTAAAATTCATTTTATATTTTTAAAAGACAAATCCATAAACCGAATTGCTTTACAATAAGATTTATGGATTATTTCTATTTACAAAGGCTTATTTTATTGAGCCAATAATATCATATTTAGTAATAATGTGATGGTGTCCGTTTCCTAAATCTACCAAAACAGCATCATTTTCTTTGCTGAAAAGTTTTGAAACTTCCTCTATTGGCGTTCCTAATTTTACAATTGGGAAAGGTTTACCCATCACCTCTTTAATTGGTTTTTCGGCAACATTTTTATCTTCGACATAACTTCTAAACAAATCTGTTTCATCAACAGAACCAACAAAACCGTTGATGTCTACAACTGGAATTTGAGAGATCTTATATTTACGCATACGTTCAATAGCGTGCGAGACCAATTCTTCTGTACGCACGACGATCAATTCTTTGTCAATATGATCTTTGATAACGTCTTCTGCTTTTGTTACGTTTTCCTCTAAGAATCCGCGCTCACGCATCCAATCATCATTGAACATTTTTCCAACGTAACGGCTTCCAGAATCGTGAAATAATACCACGACAACATCTTCTGGTTTAAAATGTTCTTTCAGTTGTAAAAGACCTTTTATACAAGCTCCCGCAGAGTTTCCAACAAAAATTCCTTCTTCAAGCGCAATCTTTCTAGTATAGACAGCTGCATCTTTATCGGTTACTTTTGTAAAACCATCAATTAGAGAGAAATCAACATTCTTAGGCAAAATATCTTCTCCAATACCTTCTGTTATATACGAGTAAATTTCGTTTTCGTCAAAAATTCCTGTTTCGTGATATTTCTTAAAAACAGAACCATACGTGTCAATTCCCCAAATTTTAATATTTGGATTTTGCTCTTTTAAGTATTTTCCAACTCCAGAAATAGTTCCTCCTGTTCCAACTCCCACAACAAAATGCGTAATTTTTCCGTCTGTCTGTTTCCAGATTTCTGGTCCAGTTTGCTCATAATGTGCCAAAGAATTTGACATATTATCGTACTGATTTACATACCAAGAATTTGGTGTTTCTTCTGCCAAACGCTTTGAAACTGAATAATATGAACGTGGATCTGTAGGCTCAACATCTGTAGGACAAACCACAACTTTTGCTCCGACGGCGCGAAGAATATCCATTTTTTCTTTAGACTGTTTGTCTGAGATTACACAAATTAATTTGTAGCCCTTTACGATTGCTACAAGTGCAAGTCCCATTCCTGTATTTCCAGAAGTTCCCTCAATAATAGTTCCTCCAGGTTTTAGTCGGCCATCTGCCTCTGCATCTTCAATCATTTTTACAGCCATTCTGTCTTTTACAGAATTACCAGGATTAAAGGTTTCGACTTTTGCCAATACTAATGCATCAATTTCAGCAACAATTTTGTTGAGTTTTACCAATGGCGTATTGCCAATTGTTTCTAAAATATTATTTGAAAAGTCCATTTTTATTTAAGTTTTATTAAGTGGTTCTAAATAAAAAAAGGTCTGTTTTTATTGGAAGAAATTCCAAACTAGACCAAAACGCAATACAAAATCGCGATACGGATTGTGAGGTGCAGCATAGTAATTGCTTTGCGAAAATAAAGCATTAAAATGCTCTGCTTTCAAATAAAAACGCGTCTGGCGTATTCTGGCATTTACAAATAAATCGAATGTTGCAAAACCACCCGTTTTTTTCTCCGATTGCACAAAAAATTCTGAAATTACAGGATTATAATCATCTCCATAATATTTCGTCATGTAATTAAACACAATTCCCGTTTGCATAAACAATGCTTTTTTAAAGAAATGATTAGAGTAATAGAACGTATTTCTAGTTACAAAATCAGGTACATTTAAAATTAAATCTGACTGATCTACCTTTTGATATAAAAGCGTATTATCTAGCGCAAAGGGTCCAAATTTAAACTCACGACTTGCTTTTATTTCTAAATAATTGATCGCATTTCCGTATTGAAATGGCTTAACTATTTGCTCAGAATTTGCTATTTGTTCGGCGTTTGCATCATCTGCAAAATACAAATGATCTTTCAGCACGGTATACTGAACCTGCCCTGTAAGCCAAGGAGTTGTGATTTCTGCACTTAACGAATTAATTTTTTCGTTTTTAAAATTGTTTGACCAATTGTATGAAATCCAACTACTTTGATACAAATTATAATTGTTATTTGGCAGTTTATTAATGTTGCGATATCTAAAATCAAATTTAATTTTCTCATTCATATCATAACGCAATTTTGCATCTAAATCTGAAAGTGATTCGTTGGTGATTGATCTTGAGTATAAAAATCTACCATTCCATTTGTTCTTCTGATATTCGTATTGAGCACCGAAATTATTAAACTGCAAATACAAATTGTCTGGAATCGCTTTTCCAGTTGTATCAATAATGATTCTGTTGTATTTATAGTTTGACCTATAATCGTCTATGAAAAAGATGAATTTTCCTAACAGCGAATTTTCATAAGCTGCACCAACTTTATTATAAAGCCTTTCATATTTAGTTTGATCGTTGATATTGTTTGCCGCATAAGATTCTCCAAATCGTTGCACACGGCTAGTTGTTCCGTCATTGGCTGTTATAGTCGAAATTACAGTTGGCTGTTTATATTCGTAATCTTTATATTCATAATTAAATTGATGCGTTATATAAAGATTATTGCTTCCGTCATTTGGATTTACTCTAAAAGCGTGATCAAAAAACAATCTTCTTCCTTTTAAAAAAGATTCTGCATCGGTTAAATAAACCTGTAATCTTTGTCTATTTTTATAATCTTTGTTATCACTTTCAAAATCGGCATCGTTTGTAATACCGCCATTTTCCTCGTTCATAATATCTTGATTCGTAAAATGTGCGTTTATCGCGTAGCGTTTGTCCGTTGTCGCGTAACTAGTTGTTATCCGTAAATTTCCGGCACTAACCAATTGATTATTATAATCTCCCTCAGACCTTAGTCCTTTATAAGCAATAGAAAAATTAAGATTTTTAGATACGTTTAATGTGATAAAAGAGTCTACATTTTGTCCTTTTTTAATCGTAGTATTAAAAAACAGTTCTGTGAAAGGTGTCGCAGCAGAATAATATCTAATTTGATCGGCCTGCATATAAATAGAATGTTTACCGCTGAAACCAATTTCAGGATACGGAGAAAAACTGGTCAAGCTATATTGCAATGTATTTAAAGGCTGACCAATATTAGAAAATTCCTGAAGTCCAAAAAGATCTTTTCTAAGATGGTTTTGTCTGTAAGCACTTTTAATTGTTAGCGATGTATCGGCATAAATGGTATCGTGTTCTAGAGTGATAATTTTATACTGATCTATTGTCGCTATTTTTTGTTTTTTCTTTTTTACGGTATCCGTTATGCTTGAATATTCCGTATTCATATCTAAATTACTTTTAGAAGCAGGTTTTTTTTCTTGAGAAAACAATAAAGTTGGAACAACTAATAGATATAAAAAAATGAATATTCTCATTTGATGGCTTTGTATAAATTTATTTTGACAAAATTTGCTAAGCAAAGGTAAATTATAAAAACAAATAAATAAAAAAACACTTCATTTTATACAATTGCCTTGGCTGACAGTACGAAAACGAATATTTTTGCTAAAAATTTCATCTCATTTGTTATTAAAAACCTAAAAAATGCTCGAAAAAAATTTCTCTGGATTTGTTTTAGAAACAGGAACTGATGAGGCTGGAAGAGGCTGTTTAGCTGGTCCTGTTACAGCAGCGGCTATTATTTTGCCTGAACATTTTGAGAATAAAATTCTAAATGACAGTAAACAGCTTTCTGAAAAAACAAGAGCACAATTAAGACCCATTATAGAAAAAGAAGCTTTATGTTTTGCTGTTACACACTTGTTTCCAGCAGAAATTGATGAAATAAACATTCTAAATGCTTCTATGAAAGGAATGCAGGAATGTATTTTAAAACTAAAACATGTTCCCGAATATATTATTGTTGACGGAAATCGTTCTTTAAATGCGAAACTCGGGCTTAAAAACACATTTGGAAAACAGTTTTCTCAGGATGAAATTACACTCCTAAAATCGATTCCAAATCAAAGCATTATTAAAGGTGACGGAAAATATTTAAGCATTGCTGCCGCGTCTGTTTTGGCAAAAACCTATCGTGATGAATACATGGATCAAATTCACGAAGAATTTCCAATGTATAATTGGAAACAAAATAAGGGGTACCCAACAAAAGAACATCGTGAGGCGATTAAAGAATTCGGAACTACAAAATACCATAGAATGAGTTTTAGGCTTTTGCCAGAGCAATTAGAACTCGATTTATTCTAAAAAAAAACGACCAATTTAGGTCGTTTTTTTATCACTTTTCACTTTTCACTTTTCACTTTTCACTTTTCACTTTTTACTTTTTACTTTTTACTTTTTACTTTTTACTTTTTACTTTTTACTTTTTACTTTTTAAAAATTCAGCAAACGTCTTTGTATCGTAATAAAAAGGTCTGACAGCTGTAATTTTTCCATCTTTTAAATCAAAATGCTCCGAAATTGGAACTGACATGGTCTTGCCTGATTTTTTAGATTTACAATTTATGGTAAAATATATGATGACCTCATTTTTAGATGCATCACTAAAATAGACAGGTTCTTTTTCTATTTGCAAATCAAAAAACTCTTTTGATTTTGTAAACATTTTAGTCCACTCGCCAAGGCCAATATAAGTACCTCCATAAGGCAAACCGCTAGCTTGGCTGTAAACGGCTCCATCTGCAATTACAGTCCCTAAAGCATCAAAATCTCTTGTTTTAAAAAGGCTTTCGTAATATTTCGACACAACTTTCAGATTATCAATCTCTAGGTTTTTCAAAACATCAGCTTCAGACAGAGTCGCTCCTTTATCCCAAAATCCAATAATTTTACTGACCTGTCCTTTACCATTTAAACGCGCAAAATCGCGCCCAGCCATTATCAGGTTATTTTTAGAATCAAGAACTTTCCATTCCCAAGTTACATAATTGTCTTTCACAATCTTTGCTCCAGAGGTTAAAACTGCATCTGGATTTTTCTTGTAAAATTCATTGATAACATTATTAAAAGCGCTAATTCCTTTTATAGAAGCCGATGGATCTTCAAAAGTACTATCTTCTAACCAGATCGATTTAATCATCTTTAATCTGGTATCACTATTTTTTTCCTGCCACACTTTTTCGTACACTGCAACTGGATATAATTTATCTTTCTTTTGGGCAAAAAGACCGTTTAGCACAAAAAGGAAACAAAATAAGTAGATTTTTCTCATAAGCCATCGGGAATTAAAATTTTAATACTAAGTACTCAAATTTAGCATAAATACCTAAGAGAACGACCTTTATTCTATAAATTATCATCCTTTCAAAATCTTAACTATCAAAGAACGGTTTTTTCATTTTTCGAATATTTTTTCAGAAAAAAGCCTTTTTATGCGTAAAATATATTGTCCCTACTAATTCGAAACGTTCACTATTTTAAAGGCTATTAATTTTTTTTAAAGCAAAAGAAGGCGCTATTCTATAAAGCAAATAAAGCAGTTTTACTTTTGCAATTCTTATTTCGGTTTTATTTTTAGAAATCGCTTCTAACATCTCTGAGATTGCTTTTTCTGCTGTTATAGCAATTTTAGGCGGATTTCCTTCATGCCAAGGCGTATCAACTGCAAGAAATAGTACTTCTATAATCTTAATTTTCTCTTCTTTTAGTTGACTTCTTAAAACTTGAGTAAAAAAATGCAACGCTACCTTTGAAGCATTGTAAAAAGGGTAAATCACGCGAGGAACATAAACTAATCCTGTAGTAATATTTACAATTCGTGAATTCTGATTTTGAATCAAAAGCGGATACAACAATTTTATCAAATGTATTGGAGCATGGAAATTGATTAAGAATTCTTGGGTCATCTTTTCGAGAGAAGAAAGATCGTTAACAAAATCAATTTTATTTGCAATTGCGGCATTGTTAACCAAAACATTCAAGTCGGCATGATTAATTCGAAGCCATTCTGCAAAACCTTCGCATTCAGACTCCTGCGATATATCACATTTGTAGATAATTAACTCTGGCAATTCTTTTTTTGCGTTTTGAAGTTTCTCCAAGGAACGGGAACAGGTTATTATTTTATTTCCCTTTTTTATTAATTGTCGGCACATTTCTAAGCCTAGACCAGAACTTCCGCCAGTAATCACGATCGTACTATTTAAGATTTCCATACTTTCATTTTTAAAATTTAGAAATCAAAAATAATTTTTACCACAATAGATCGCATTGACCTATGTTAACTCCTGCTTTTTCTTTTGAGTCTGCTGAATGATTCTGGTTGAATGCCTAAATAAGAAGCTATTATTTGCTGTGAAACACGTTTTTCAATAGTGGGAAAGTCGTCAATAAAAATCTCGTATCTTTTTTCTGCATCCAGCAGCAACAATTCTCTTTCCCTTTTTTCTTTTATGGAAAATGCTTTTTCAAGAATTTGAACTAAAAAGGCGTTCCAAAAAGGATTTCTTTCCTTTAAATCAATCCAATCTTTATAGTCAATTTCCAAAATTTCAGCATCTTCTAAAGCTTCTATTGAAAAGTACGATGGCATATTAAAAATCATAGCCGAATAAGAACTTATAAAATTCCCTTCGGCTATAATATTTTTTGTGAATTCATTTCCATTTTCATGCGTATAAACATATCGGAACAAACCTTTTGTGACAAAAGCCATTTTACGTGGTACTTGTCCTTCACAAATAAAACAATTTGATTTAGCTATTTTGTTATATTTAGAAATAGCCACTAATTCTTCTAATTCCTTGTCTGGAAAACTTAAATATCTTAAAAATGAATTTTTATTGTCATTTTCCATACTCGAATTATTTTGACTTTTTAGACAAATTCTGCTTCAAAAAGTGCTGTAAAATGTTTGATAATTTTGGCTTTTACTTCTTCTTCGTTTACTTTTTCTACGCCAAGTTCTACGTTTAAAGAAGTAACACCTTTTCCGCGAATGCCGCACGGAATTATATTATCAAAATATCCTAAATCGACATTTACATTTAAAGCAAATCCGTGCATGGTTACCCATCTTGAAGCACGAACACCCATTGCGCAAATTTTGCGCGCAAATGGAGTTCCTACACCCAACCAAACTCCAGTTTCTCCGTCGCTTCTTCCTGATTCTAAACCGTATTCTGCTAACGTTAAAATGATTGATTCTTCTAACAAACGCAGGTATTTATGAATATCAGTAAAGAAATTTTCTAAATCAAGTATTGGATAGCCCACAATTTGTCCAGGTCCATGATACGTAATATCTCCTCCGCGATTAATTTTATAAAAAGTGGCTCCTTTTGCTTCGAGCTGTTTTTCGTTCAATAATAAGTTTTCAAGATCACCGCTTTTTCCTAAAGTATAAACATGCGGATGCTCAACAAACAATAAGTAATTTGGTGTTGGCAGCTCTAGTTCTTCTCTTCTGTTCTTGATTTTTAAGTCAACTATATCTTTAAAGATTTCTTCTTGATATTCCCAAGTCGATTTATAATCTTTTTTGCCCAGATCCTGAAGTTGGATTTTTTTGTTCATTTTAATTATTTTTCAAACTCAACATCAAAGTTAAGTTTGTCAGGATTCTCCATATAATCCGTAAAAGAGTATTGAATTGTAATTGATTTACGATCGTCGCTAAACAAGGCACTTGGATTAGAAACTTTCTTAATCTTTTTTGGAAAGTGATAATTTACAATATAACTGGATGAAGCAAACATCATTTTTGACATATCTGGAGCAGAATCTTTGGCTTTTGCTGCTTTTTTCTGCTGATCGATTATCGCTTTTCTTGTAAATTTCTTTCCGTCATACGTATAACTTAATTTACTGCCGTTATCTCCAAAACCATTTCCAAGTGGATTCGCATTTGCGCCCCCTTCTAATTTTTGAAGTGTTCCTAATGTTTGTAGAATATCCTGAAGTTCGTTTACGTTTTTAAAATCGGTTCCCATATTCATTAAAAACTGCTTTTTCTCCGAACTCATTTTAGTAGACACTACAAAATTTTCCAGTTTTTTTAGCTCCTTTTGCGTTTCTGGCGATAACTTAGCAATACTATCTTTTTTCTCTTCAAATAACTGTTTGAAAGTAAAAGTAGTATCAATGTCTTTTTTTGTCTCTCCCATTTGACCTGCAATTTGATCGCCTGCCATTTCCATTAAGGCAGAACCATCCATATCTACAGAAAATTTTCCTGTTCCATTTTCATTAATTGTAATATTTTCAGTGAAAGTACAGCTGGTTAAAGTCGCTATTAAGAAAGAAAAACTAAGTAGTTGGTATAATTTCATCGCAGTTTATTTTTATCAAAGATACGAAGACTATTTTTAAAAATACATTTTATTGAAAACCCTAAATTATTGTTCGAACTCTACTTTAAATCCAAAATCTACATTGCTTTCTTGCATATTGTCTAGAGGAACTTCAACTGTAAAGCTTTTTCTGTCTGGAGTTACTACCGCATTTTTAAGCGACACGGTTTTGATTTTTTTAGGAAAATGATATTCAGCGATATATTTGCACTCCTTCAACATTTCTTCCATTTTTTTTGAGAAAGGATCGTCGCTTTTTTCTTTTTTCGATTCTTTTTTCTTTTTAACTTTTGTGTCCTCTTTAGATGGCGTTACGTTCTTAATAAAAACTTTACCATCATAAAAAATAGTTGACGTTGCTTTTTCTTCTGGTTTTGGCACTGCACTTAAAACTCCTAAATTCTTTTTGTCTGTAGCCGCCAAAGCTTCTAAACTTTCAGCAGGCGTTGCTATCGATTTAAAATCTTCTCCCGGAGGGAAATCGATCGCCATACTATATTCGAATTGCTTTTTCTCTTCGTTAATTTTCATGCTGATTTTAAAATTCTCTAGAATTTTAAGTTTATCTTTTTCACTCTCCAACATCGCCAATTTTTCTTTGTCTGCATTAGGCAATTTAGAGATGCTGTCTTTTATTTTAGCTAATACTTCTTTAAAGGTAAAAGTGGTGTCTATTACTTTACTGACTTTTGTAGAATCTGATTTTTTCATTCCCAGTTTAAACATGGGCGACATGTCAAATCCGTACGAGAAAGTTCCAGATCCATCTTCATTCATAATCATTTTTTCTTTAAGAATACAGCTTGAAAGACATAACATTATAAAAAAGCAAAGTAGTGTTTTTTTCATAAAAATAGATTTAGGTTATATAGGCGAAGATACTTTCTTTTCTGAATTATTTCGGTTTTATTTTAAAACAACAATTTTGATGCTCTTTTGAAAATCCTGTAATTGAAATTCTAATAATAAACATTTTAATTTATCGTTTTCAGAGTCTTTTTTGGCTATTGCACTCCAACTAAAAACTCTTATGAAAACCAAAACTTCTACACTAGCCCCGATAGAAGCGGTATCCTTTTTCTTGCTTCTTTAGCAAGAAAAAGATAAAGCGGATAGCGGGACAAAACGTTCTTGAAAAAACCTTTTTTCTGCTCCTAATAAAAAACATTACTCTTTTCTAAAACTTTAGACTCTATCACTTTGCAACTTTGCGACTTAAAAACTATCTTTGCGCACGAAAAAAAATAGCACAAAATGGCATTATCAGAACAAGAAATCATCAGAAGAGAAAAACTTCAAAACTTACGCAACTTAGGAATCAATCCTTATCCGGCTAATCTTTTTCCTGTAAATCATACTTCGAAGCAGATAAAGGAAACTTTCGAGGAAGGTAAGAAGGTTATTGTTGCTGGACGTTTGATGAGTGTTCGCGATCAGGGTAAAGCTTGTTTTGCTGAATTACAAGACAGCGAAGGACGTATTCAATTGTACGTAAATCGCGATGTTTTGTGCGAAGGTGACGATAAAACTTTGTACAATACTGTTTTCAAAAAATTAACCGATTTAGGTGATTTTGTGGGTATCGAAGGAGAATTGTTTACTACGCAGGTAGGCGCACAATGCGTTCGTGTAACCGGTCTTACTTTCTTGAGTAAAACGTTACGTCCGCTTCCTTTACCAAGAGTTGATACTGACGGAAATGTTCACGATGCTTTTAAAGATGCTGAATTACGTTACAGAATGCGTTATGTAGATTTAACTGTAAACCCTCAGGTTAAAGAAACTTTTATTAAACGTACTAAGTTATTTACTGCAATGCGTGGTTATTTTAACGATGCAGGATATTTGGAAGTCGATACTCCAGTTTTACAGTCAATTCCTGGTGGAGCTTCTGCACGTCCGTTTATTACGCACCACAACTCACTTGATATTCCGCTTTACATGCGTATTGCGAATGAGTTATACTTAAAAAGATTAATTGTTGGTGGATTTGAAGGTGTTTATGAGTTCTCTAGAAACTTCCGTAACGAAGGTATGGACAGAACGCATAATCCTGAGTTTACTGCAATGGAAATATATGTAGCTTACAAAGACTACAACTGGATGATGGAATTTGCTGAAGGCTTATTAGAACATTGTGCAATTGCTGTAAATGGAACTAGTGAAGTTACTTTTGGCGAGCATACAATCAACTTTAAAGCGCCTTACGCTCGTGTTACAATGACAGATTCTATCAAACATTTTACTGGCTTTGATATCTCTGGTAAAACAGAACAAGAATTGTTTGAAGCAGCACGCGGAATGGGAATCGAGGTTGACGAAACAATGGGTAAAGGAAAATTGATTGATGAGATTTTTGGAGCTAAATGTGAAGGAAATTATATTCAGCCAACTTTCATTACAGATTATCCAAAAGAAATGTCGCCGCTTTGTAAAGAGCACCGTGATAATCCAGATTTAACGGAGCGTTTTGAATTAATGGTTTGCGGAAAAGAAATCGCAAATGCTTATTCTGAATTAAATGATCCAATTGACCAAAGAGAGCGTTTTGAAGAGCAAATGCGTTTGGCAGCAAAAGGTGATGATGAAGCAAACGGAATTATCGACGAAGATTTCTTAAGAGCGCTTGAGTACGGTATGCCTCCTACTTCTGGAATGGGAATTGGAATGGATCGTTTGATTATGTATTTGACTAACAACGCTTCTATTCAAGAAGTTTTATTGTTCCCACAAATGCGTCCTGAGAAAAAACAAACCGTTGAATTATCTGATGAAGAGAAATTTATCGTTGATTTATTAAAAGGAAACGAAAATAGAATGGATTTAGGCCAGCTTAAAATTACAGCTAATTTGAGCGGTAAAAAATGGGATGCTTCTATGAAAAACTTATCTAAACACGGTTTGACTAAAGTTGTTGTTGATGGTGAGTTTAAATTTGTGGAGTTGGTGGGGTAAATTTAAAATTCCAAATTCCAATTGGACTTATAATATTTCAAACCCGACAGGCTTTAAAAACCTGTCGGGTTTTTTATTTATATTTTATACACCAATGTAAACCAGACTGAAGTCCGGGCCTACAATATAAATTGAGCTAAAGCTCTTTTTCAGTTCCGAAGGAACAAAGCATATTGTAGAGCCGGACTTCAATCCGGTTTAATTTAGATTTGCATTTACATTATAGTCTAAAACGAATATTTCTCCAATTTCTTCCCTTGAATATCCAAAACAGGAGTAGTGTCTTTTGGAATTTCTCCCTTCCATTTTTCTTCGATAGTTGGATTTGACGGATATTTTCCGTTTTTCATTTTTATAAAATGGACTAAGCCACCGCTTTTCATCAAAAGATCATAAAACTTTCCTGTTGAAGAAGTTGTCACATAAATTGGAAAATCGGTAACAGAAAAATAATTAATTACACTGCCGTCGTTATTTAAAATATATCCCGAACAGCCTCCGCTTCCGCAGAAATACGAATTGGAAAAGCCAACGAAATATTCGTCTTTCTTATCGTTATTTAAATCGAAAGCTTCGTAATAAAAGAATCTTTGCTCCGGAGTCATTACAGGTAAATCTTTCTTTAACAAGACCTGTAATTGTTTTCGAATTACTTCAACCGCTTTATTTTCTTTTTCAGAAACGTCACTTAAGTCTGCCGTACCTCCAAGTGTTTTAGATAATGTATCTTGAACAACAGTCTTAACAATATTCTTTGAATTGTCTTTGTTTTGGCAGGAAGACAAAACCAGAATTCCGATTAGAATTACAATTTTCTTTTTCATGATCAGATTTTTAAATTCTTTTTTTTTCAAACCAGCAGCGCAGCCTTATTTTCAATATCATGCTGCATCAATAGTGATTTTATATTATTAAACGTAACCAATGCAATTTGCGTTAAAGCTTCGTTGGTAAAAAAGGCCTGATGCGCCGTTACCAAAACATTCGGAAAACTCATTAAACGCTGAATGGCGTCGTCTTGAATAATGTCTGCTGAAAGATCTCTAAAGAACAATTTTTCTTCTTGTTCGTAAACGTCAATTCCTAAATAGCCAATTTTACCTTCCTTCAATCCTTCAATAACCGATGCCGTTTCTATTAATCCGCCGCGGCTTGTATTGATAATCATAACACTATCTTTCATAAAAGTCAGCGACGTTTTATTGATAACATGTTTTGTTTGATCGTTTAATGGACAATGCAATGAAATAATATCACTTGATTTGAAAATCTCTTCTAAACCAACAAAAGAAACCCCATCATTTTTCATTTCTTCACTTTCCACAATATCATACGCTAAAACTTTACAGCCAAAGCCTAATACAATTTTAGAAAATGCTTTTCCGATATTTCCTGTTCCAATAATTCCGACTGTTTTTCCGAATAAATCAAAACCTAATAAACCGTTAAGAGAGAAATTCTGTTCACGAACTCTATTATACGCTTTATGTGTTTTTCTGTTTAAAGTCAAAATCATTGCCATGGCATGTTCCGCAACTGCTTGCGGAGAATAGGCTGGAACACGACAAACATTGATATTATGTTTTCTAGCGGCTTCCAAATCTACATTGTTAAATCCAGCGCAACGTAGCGCAAGTATTTTTACTTTTTTTTCAGCTAATTGGTTTATAACCGTTTCGTTTACAATGTCATTTACAAACACACAGACAATTTCACAATTTTCAATTAAAGCAACTGTTTGCGGATTAAGCTGCGTTTCGAAAAAATCCAATTGAAAACCAAACTCTTCATTGTATTTATTGAAGAACGTTTTATCATAGGGCTGGGTCGAAAAAAATGCAATTTTGTTTGCACCAAAATTTGTGCTCATAATAATTATTATTTATGTTTTATTATTTTTAAAATTCCCTTTTGGGAGATAATATAGCCATCCAAAACCAATTAAAAATAAAATAAGCGAACCTATAAATGCTGGAATTAAAATCTCTTTATTGTTGTCTAATGCATTATTTAGTGCAGCATATAATAACCAAATCTGGATGCTTACATTTAAGATTAAAACAAATATTAAAGTAGAAAGAATAACATTCAACTTATTAGGATTTGCCTGATTTTGGCTTTTTCTAAATGTACTCATAATTTCTGTTTTAAACTATTAACTTGCTTTGTTTTCAAATTCTTTTACAAAAATCTTTTCTCCTTTTAGAACTACTTCTAATTGAGGCAAAGCTCTTGGCGGAGGCCCTGCAATAACGTCTCCCGTCAAGGCATCAAAAGAGCCTTCGTGACAAGGACAATGAATAATTCCTGTTCCTGGTTTATAAAAAACGGCACAAGAAAGATGTGTGCATTTTTGTTCGTAAGCTCTAAACATTCCGCTTTCCAAATGCACCAAAATATACGGAATCGCACTCCCTTCAATCACAAAACCTCTTGTTCCTCCCAACGGAATATCTTTTATTTCGCATACAAAATGTTCCCCCACAACTTCATCAGTTGGAAGCAAATACGCTTTTGCTGCAACCAATCCGCTACCAACCATTAAACCGCCAGAAACTAGCGTAAGGAATTTGGCAAAATCGCGTCGGCTAACTTGTGTCGATTCTTGTTTTCTATATGGAAAATCCTTCTTCCAATTTTCTTTTAAATTATCTTCTTTAGACATGGATTTTAGCTTTAGAATATTCTTAGTTCAGTGCTTCCTTTTGGCATCATAATATTCACTTTGGTTTTTACACGTTCTTTTCCAAAAACAAATGAATTTACAGGAGTGCTGTTCGGACGCATTTCTTCGATTTGAGCACGAGTTCCGTAAAACAAGGCACCACTCGGACAAACTGTCGCGCACATTGGTTTTTTGCCAACACTGGTTCTGTCATAACACATCGTACATTTCATCATTAAATCGTATTCTTCCATTTTCTTCGGAACCCCAAATGGACAAGCCATTACACAGTTGGAACAGCCAATACAGCGCTCCGTATTTGCGGTATGAACTACTCCAAATTCATCTTGCGAAATAGCATCAGCTGGGCAAACATTCGCACAAACAGGATCTTCGCAATGCATGCAAACCTGAACTGTGGTTTGAATGGTAACTTCACGTTCTACATAATTAACATGAATCATAGATTCCTGGCCGTTGGTTTCACATTCTGCACAAGCCATTTCGCAAGCTTTACAGCCAATGCATCTTTGTAAGTCTACAAAAAACTCTTCGTTTTTATTATAATTGGTTACATTCATAATTCTTGCTTTTTATAGATTAAACACTTGCATAAGCTGTTGGTTTGTCTGATGAATTTTCGATTTCTCCTAATGGTTCGAGCTTGCAGGCACAAACTTTAAACTCTGGAATTTTAGAAATCGGATCCAAAGTTCCAGGCGTTAACTGGTTGGCTGATTTTTTCCCCGGCCAGTGATACGGAATAAAAACAGTGTCTTTTCTAATTGTTTCTACAATATTGGCAGGAAAAATTCCTTCGCCTCTTCGCGTTGAAACTTTTACCAATTCCCTTTGTTGAATATTATATTTTCTAGCCATTTCTGGATGAATTTCTAATAGTGGCTCTGGAAACTGATCGACCAATTTTCCAATTCTTCTAGTTTGTGTCCCACTCAAATATTGCGACACAACGCGTCCTGTTGTTAATATTATCGGATATTCTTCATCCGTAATTTCACCTGGCAATTTGTAAGGAGCAGGATTAAAATGTGCTTTTCCATCTGGAGTGGCAAACTTTTTATCTTCCCATAATCTTGGTGTCCCAGGGTGATCTTCAGTTGGACATGGCCAGAAAACACCCATATTGTCTTCTACTTTTTTATAAGTGATTCCGTTGTAATCGGCAGTTCCTCCTTTTGAAGCCACTCGTAATTCATTAAAAATAGCTTCACTATTGGCATATGTAAATCGTTCTTCTTCACCTAATCTTTTGGCTAATTCTAATAATATCGAAGTATCTGTTCTTGCCTCGCCCGGTGGCGTAACAGCTTGTCTAATTCGAATAACGCGACCTTCTGCTGATGTAGTTGTTCCTTCTTCTTCTTCCTGTAATGAACCTGCTAAAACAATATCCGCATGACGGGCAGTTTCATTCAAAAAGAAATCTATGGCAGCGTAAAACTCCAATTTTTCAAGAGCAGAACGCACGTAATTATTATTTGGAAGAGACACTAACGGATTAAAACAAATCGAAATCAATCCTTTGATTTCACCGCTGTGAATGGCTTCGATAATTTCATAAGCCGTGATGCCTTTGTGAGGCATATCCTCTTCTTTTATTTTCCAGACATCGGCAATATATTTTCGATGCTCCATGTTTTCGATATCTCGGTTTCCGGGCAACTGGTCGCATTTATGACCGTGCTCTCTTCCACCCTGACCATTTCCCTGTCCAGTAATCGTTCCGTAACCGCAATAAGGTCTTCCGATTCTTCCTGTTGCCAAAACCAAATTGATGCATCCAATTACATTATCAACACCTTTAGAGTGATGTTCGATTCCTCTTGCGTGGAGCAAAAAGCTTGTTTTCGCTTTTCCCCACAATTCGGCTGCGGCTTTGATTTTTTCCTTAGAAATTCCTGTAACTTCTTCTGCCCATTCCAGAGTATATTCTTTTACAGCATCAATAGTTTCTTGAAATCCTGAAGTGTGATTATCAATAAAATCGTGATCCAACATATCATGATCGACTAGATATTTCAGCATCGCTCCATATAAAGCAGAATCTGTTCCGGGTCTTACATCCAAATGAATATCGGCAGTTCTTGCCAACGGAATTACACGCGGATCGACAACAATTAATTTTGCGCCTCGATCTCTGGCTTTCCAAATCCAATGCGTTAACGTTGGAAAGGTCTCACTCACATTCGCTCCAGCCACAATAATTACTTCAGCATATTCTAAATCTGAATAATTGTTTGATGCTCGATCTAATCCAAATGCTTTTTTATTTCCTGCGCCCGCGCTTACCATGCAAAGACGTCCGTTGTAATCTAAATTTCTGGTTTTTAAAGCTACTCTGGCAAATTTTCCAACCAAATAACTTTTTTCATTCGTAAGCGAAACACCAGAGAGCATCGAAAAAGCATGTTTCCCGTATTTTTCTTGAATTCTTTTAATTTCAGAAACCGTTTTATCCATTGCTTCATTCCAAGTCGTTTTTTCGAAGCCTTTACCTTCTACTCTTTTTATCGGATGCAGTAATCGATCGGGATGGTTGTTTTGCATATAACGCTGAACGCCTTTTGGACACAAACGCCCTTCGTTGAACGGAAATTCCATCCAAGGCTCAAACCCAACTACTTTATTATCTTTTACAGATAATTGAATGCCACACTGCATTCCGCAGAAACAGCAATGTGTTTTTACGGTTTTATCTGGTTCGTCACGCCCTTCATATCCTTCTTTCGGAGTATAATTCAAATGCGGACCAAAGTCTTCAATTATTTTTTCTGCTGATACAGGTAGTTTTGCCATTTTTTTATTGTTTTTTTGGTTTCATGTTTTATGTTTCAAGTTGTCTCACAAACTGTGAACTTGGAACTTGAAACCTGAAACTAAATTTTTATCCAAATAAATTTCCGCCTTCGAGTCTTGCTTTTAAATGTGCTTTTGCCAGACGGTCTCTTTTCCCCTCTGGGCTTAAATCGAGATGCGAATTGCCTTCATCATCACTAAAATCAAACCCCAGTTGTTTGGTTACTATTTTCAAATCATCAATATGAAGTTGTGTTGTAAAAGGCTTACCTGTTTCGGGACATATTGCCATTCCTTTTTTCATTCCTTCTTTTTTATAAATATGCGCCCCAATTTGAGCCGGTCGCTGAATGATATGGAAAAATTTTCCAAACGGAATCCAAATCAAAAACATAATAACTGTAACGGCGTGAACTACAGCCAGAAAGTCATACGCGAATCCTTTCATAAACTGATAAGAATACGTAAGACATAAACCTGTAACCGAAATGGCAATTAATAAAAGAAGTGGCAATAAATCGCCTTCAAAAGTTTGAGTGGCAATTAATCCCGGATTGGTTAAACGGCGTCTTAAATAATAAAGCGACCCGAAAATAACCAAATACGAAGACCAGTTTAAGGCATGAAATGTCAAAAATGCCATTATAGAACCCAGTTCGAAATCCATTACTTTAAAACCAAAAAAGTGTGCTTCGTAAACCGAAATTGAATTTGGAGCCAATGTAAAATGAATCCATCCAAATGTTAGCGGAAAAGTGATGGCAAAAGCAGAAAAACAGCCAATTGCAATGCAAAAATGTGCAATCCATCTGTATTTTCCTCTTGGATAAATAAATTTCTGAAAAGCAATATTTTGAACCGATTCTTTCCCTAAAAACCATAAATGGGAAAATACTTTTCCAGTAAACAGAAAATGAATGCCGCGTTTAAAATACATCCATGTTGGTGGACGCTGTAACCAAACGGTATATCGGTACACCACTCCAAAAAAAGCAAAGAGCGTTCCGAATAAATACGTAATTAAAGCAGCATCAAAATTTTGCAGTTTTCTTGATCCGTAGAAAACCAAGACGACCATAAAAACCGAAGCTGCCGTTGCAATCAATAAAGCTTTTGCATTAAATGTTCTTTCTTTCATAACATTTTATTTTCGATCAATATCTTGCGCCATTTCAGGCAATCTTTCTTTGGTCATTTTGACAATTGTGCGGTGCATCCAGATTAAACAAGTCAGAGATAAGGCTAAAATAAAGAGCCATGAGCTTGTCCAGAATCCTGTAAACGATAATAAATACCCAAAAATAATTGGCCCGAAGAAACCGCCAAGACCTCCTAATAATCCAACCATTCCGCCAATTACGCCCACTTCATTTGGAAAATAATCTGGTATATGTTTGTAAACAGCTGCAGAACCAATTCCCCAAGAAATCCCGATTAGAATAACCAAAACCAAATACACCCACATATTGGCTTCAAAATGAATTTGCGTGATTCCTTCCGCTAATAAATCTTTCTTTTGCACTTTTTGATTTTGTTCTACAACTACTTCCTGCCATGTTTTTTTGGATGGGAAATATTGAGAATGCGCCTGACTTTCGTCTTTCTGCGCTATGGGATATTCTTTACCATCAATTACTATTTTATCTGGCGCAACAGACGTAACCGTTCCTGCTTTGCTTGACAATAATCCGCTTCCTGAAGTTGTGATATCCATTTTTGGAAATAATAATAAAAAACTTAAAACTACTGAAGAGCTCAAAACCCAATACATTACTTTTCTAGCCCCGAATTTATCAGACAAAAAACCTCCAAAAGCGCGGACAACTCCAGCTGGCAAACTAAAACAAGAAGTAAAGATTCCGCCAAGAATTAATGAGGTATGATAGACATTCATAAAATTAGGCAACAGCCATTGTGAGAAAGTCACAAACGAACCAAATACCAAAAAATAATACGTTCCAAAACGCCAAACACGAACTCTTTTTAAAGGCTGAACCAATTGCTTTAAAGTTTTAGATTGTGCTTCGCTTTTTTTGTTTTTAGCGAAAATTAGAAATACAATTCCCATTAACAATAAAGCGGAACCGTAAAGTACAGGAAGCCATTTCCAACCATTTTCTGGATCGGTTTCTGAAAATTTACTCAATAATGAAGGCGCTAAAAACGGTGTTATAGAAGCTCCTGCTGTTCCCATTCCGAAGATTCCTAAAGCTCTTCCTTGCCATTCTTTTGGATACCAAACAGAAGTTGAAGCCACGCCAACAGCAAAACTGGTTCCCACCATTCCGAATAAGAAACTTAGAATAGCAAAAACAGTAAATGAAGTAGCAAATGGCAAAAGAAATAAAGGAATAGAAGCTAAAATCAGTAAAGCTGAATGTACAATTCTACCTCCATATTTATCCGTTAATATTCCCATTGGTAATCTCATAATCGAACCTGTAAGTACCGGAATTCCTAAAAGCCATCCTATTTGTACAACACTCCAGTTGAAAATTTCTTTATCAACTAAAAAAGTAACCAGTACTCCGTTAAGTGTCCAGCAAGCAAAACAAATAGCAAAAGCAAGAGTGTTTAGAAAAAGAATACGATGAGATTGAGAAAGATCTGCCATAGAGAGAAGTATTAAATTTTGTTTTTGGAATCTATTACTGAAATATGGTAATCGTAAAGATTGTTTTCCGTAAACAACTAAAAAACAATACTTTCTCTAAAGTTAGAAAAAATATCTAAAGTAAAACACTTACAATTCAACATTTAGCGTTATAATAATCTTATTTAAAGTCATTCTTATAGTAAAAGGGTATTTTTCGTAATTTTCAATGAGAAAACCCTGTTTTTCAATTTGTTAAAAAAAATATAATTTTTTAATGTTCAATTAAACCTGTTTTAATGAAAAAAGTCTAATTCGTATAACAATTAAAAAACTTAAATCATGAAAAAATTATTAATCGCAGCAATGTTATTTGTTGGAATAGCAAGTTTTGCACAAGCGCAAAAAGAGAGATTAACGCCAGAACAGCGTAATGAAAAACAACTGCAAAAATTAACAACAGAATTAAATCTTGATGCTAACCAGCAAACGCAAGTAAAACAGCTTTTAGCAGACCGAAGTGCTAAAGCCGAAAAAATGAGAGAGTCTCGCCAAGAACAAAAAGAAAGCGGAACAAAACCAACTGCTGCAGAAAGAGAAGCTTTTAAAAAAGAAATGATGGCGGAAAAAGAGGCAAACGATGCTAAAATGAAATCGATTTTGAATACAGACCAATACACTAAATGGAAAACAATTCAGGAAGAAAACAAAGACAAAGCGAGAGAGAAAATGAAAGAATACAGAAAAGATAATAACTAAATAAAAAGAGGCTTAATTGCCTCTTTTTTGTTTTAAGCATTCTTTACACTTTCTTTAATAGTTTCTGTTAAATAAAAGATAAACCTCCAAATGCCATTAAACTTACTAATTCGATCAAAGTCTAATTGCTATAAACCTTTTATAAAACGAATTATGAAAAAACTATTTATCGCAACTTTATTATTTGTTGGAATAGTAAGTTTTGCACAGGACATCAATCAGAAGCCGAAACGTGATCAACGAGAAAAACTAACTCCAGAACAACGTAACGAAAAACATTTGCAAAAATTAACTTCTGATTTAAATTTAGATAAAAAACAGCAAGATCAGGTAAAACAGCTTATCGCTGAAAAAAGTGCCAAAGCTGAAAAGTTTAAACAATCTCGAAAAGACAGTAAAACGCCTTTAACAGCTGAAGAAAAAGCCACTTTCAAAAAACAAATGGAAGCAGAAAAAGCAGCAACTGACGCTAAAATGAAATCGATTTTAAATGCTGATCAATACACCAAATGGACGGCTCTAAAAAAAGAGCGCAAAGATCATCATAAAAGTAAAGATCACAAATCGCCTCAAGAACACAATCAAGCGCATTTGCAAAAATTGACAACAGATTTGAATTTAAATGCAGAGCAGCAAAAACAAGTTAGCGAACTTTTATCTGATAGAAGCACCAAAATGGCAATGCTTAAAAAAAGCAGAAAAGATTCTACTGCTCAGCTAACCGATGCTGAAAAGAAAGCCATGAAAAAACAAATGGAAGCAGATCATAAAGCGTATGACGCTAAAATGAAATCTATTTTGACTGCTGACCAATACACAAAATGGACTGCAATACAGAAAGAGCATAAAGATAAAATGAAAGAATACAGAAAAGACAAAAAATAATCTTGTTCTAAAAATGAAAAAGGAGGCTTAAAGCCTCCTTTTTGTATTAAAATGATTTTGATACTTTATCAATCGCATTGATTGTAAAATCTAAATCTTCGTAAGTTAATGCATCTGTAATAAACCACGTTTCGTATGCAGATGGCGCGATGTAAACACCTTCTTGCAATAATCCGTGGAAGAATTTCTTGAATGTTTCGTTATCTCCTTTTGCAGCCGTTTGAAAATCGGTAACTGGATTTGCATCAAAGTGAACCGAAATCATAGAACCAACTCTATTGATGGTGAAAACAACATTATTTGCTTTTAAAACTCTATCGATTCCTGCTTCTAAATAAGCTGTTTTTTCTTCTAAACGAGTAAAAATTTCTCTATCAGAATCAAGCGCTTTCAACATTGCCAAACCAGCCGCCATTGCCAACGGATTTCCTGATAATGTTCCTGCCTGATAAACTGGTCCAAGAGGCGCTAAATGATTCATGATTTCCTCGCGTGCAGCAAAAGCTCCAACTGGCAATCCGCCACCAATAACTTTTCCGAAAGTTACGATATCAGCATCAATACCATATAATTCCTGAACTCCACCACGAGCTAAACGGAAACCTGTCATTACCTCATCAAAAATCAATAAGATTCCGTTTGCAGTACACAAATCTCTTAAACCTTGCAAGAACCCTTCTTTAGGAACAATACATCCCATATTTCCTGCAACAGCTTCAATAATAATAGCTGCGATTTCTCCTTTATTAGCTTCAACCAATGTTTTTACATTCTCTAAATCATTGTATTTGGCCAACAAAGTATCTTTTGCAGTTCCTTCTGTAACTCCAGGACTATTCGGCGAACCAAAAGTAACAGCCCCACTTCCTGCCTGAATCAAAAATGAATCAGAATGTCCGTGATAGCAACCTGCAAATTTTATAATTTTATCTCTTTTTGTAAATCCGCGTGCTAAACGAATCGCACTCATACAAGCTTCTGTACCTGAATTTACAAAACGTATTTTATCAATATTTGGAACCATCGAAACAGCCAAAGCAGCGATTTCTGTTTCCAATTCTGTTGGCATTCCAAATGAAGTTCCCAGTTTTGCTTTCTCAATCACCGCATCAACAACAGGCTGATATGCGTGACCCAAAACCATTGGTCCCCAAGAGTTAATATAATCGATTAATTTATTTCCGTCTTCATCATATAAATAAGCACCTTTTGCGCTTTTTACAAAAATCGGAGTTCCGCCAACGGCTTTAAATGCTCTTACTGGTGAATTTACTCCTCCCGGAATTACTTTTTCTGCTTCAGCAAAAAGCTGACTACTTCTTTTATATAACATTTTTTATTTTAGATTTTAGAATTCAGATTTTAGATTAAAACTGAAAACTTATTTTAGATTCTAGATTTATGCTCAGAGAACTGAAAACCGCGACTGCGACTGAAAACTATTTTACCTTAAGTCGTTGTCCGATAGAAATCGCATTATCAGTCAGATTATTTTTTCTTTTTAAATCCTCAACTAACAAATTGAATTTTTTTGAAATGGAGTATAGCGTGTCTCCTTTTTGAACTTCATACAAATTCGGGTCGTACGGAGTCATATTAATTTTCGGATCGGAATACGCTACAGAAGAGGAGCTTTTTGTCGGTGCATAAGTATTAATGGGCACATAATTTCTTCCTGTAACCTGACAATCGTATTGATGCAAATTATAACGCTCAATATAACTGATTAACTTATCTGGATATTTCGGATCTGTTGCGTAACCAGCCGCTCTCAATCCTTTTGCCCAAGCTTTATAATCGTCTTTTTCGTAAGTAAACAAGGTCGCATATCGTTTTTTCCCAACCAAAAACAAAGCATGATCTCTATAAGATTCTGATGCCTGCGGATATTTTCTGAAACATTCCTGAGCCGAGTCATCGTCGTGACGTACACTTTCTCCTAACCAATCATTGTGGCATTTTATTCCAAAATGATTATTAGCGTCTACAGCCAAATCTCCTCTACCCGCACCCGATTCCAAAATTCCTTGTGCCAAAATAATACTCGCTGGAATTCCGTACGTTTTCATGTTTCCCATTGCAATTTCTTTATATTGCAACACATAATTATTAATCAAATCGCTGGTTACAACTGTTTTGGAAGTAGATTGAATAACTTCAGTTGTATTATTTGTAGAAGGGTAATTTTTACCGATTGGTTTTACGGGAGTCGTTTTTCTTGCTGCTGCTGTTCGGGTCTGAACTGCCGCTGCTTTTTTAGTTGTCGCGATTTTGGGTTTGCTGGAAGAGCAGCTTGCCAAAACGAGAATCGTAAATAGCAATACAATTTTTTTAATCATTGGTTTTGAGTATTGGTAATTTCTTCTGCTTCAACTTTATATTCATTCCATCAATTCCCTGCAATCCGCCTGTGTGAATGAGTAAAATTTTTGAATGTTCAGGAAAATAATTTTTGCCGATTAAATCTATAACGCCAAAAACCATCTTTCCTGTATAAATTGGATCTAAGGGCACTTTTGTTTCTTCAAAAAAAGCATTAATAAATTCGATTAATTCTAAATTTATCTTGCCATAACCTCCAAAATGATAGTCAGAAATTAAATTCCAGTTATCTTTTTTTGCAAAAATACGAATTTCATCGTTTAAAAAGTCACCTTTTAACGCTGGAAAGCCCAAAATTTTCTGATTTTGTAAGGAACTATTAATTAATCCCGAAATCGTGCCGCCTGTTCCAACCGCACAGCAAACGTAATTAAAAACCGAATCTTCGTCTGTCAAAATCTCTTCGCAGCCTTTGACCGCCAATTCGTTTGTTCCGCCTTCGGGAACCAGATAAAAATCGCCAAACTTATCTTTTAGCTTTTCAATAAAAGAATCTTCACTTTTAAAACGGTAATCTTCTCTCGAAACAAATTCAAATTGCATTCCATTTTCTTGAGCAAATTTCAAAGTTGGATTTTTTTCGATTTTATCTAAAAGTTCGTCTCCGCGAATGATGCCAATGGTCTTAAAACCTTGCTCTTTTCCCGCATAAGCAACCGCTGCAATATGATTGGAAAACGCACCGCCAAAAGTTAATAAAGTGGCTTTATTTTCGGCTTTCGCCTGAAGTAAATTGTATTTCAGTTTTCTGAATTTATTTCCTGAAACAAAAGGATGAATGAGATCTTCACGCTTAATTGTCAACGAAATTTCATTCGGAAAAGAAAGATTGATTTTCTGATTTATAATTGTTTTCATTTTAATTTAATATAATGCAGAAACTGAAAAAAGGATCTATTTTTCAGATAATTTAAATCCGTTTCTTTTTCGTAAGCTTCTCTTTCAAAACTAATATTTCGATACGCCAAATCTTTGTTTTTGTATTGAATTAACCGAATAAAAAACTCCAAAACATACCAAGTAAAAAACGGAAGAACTAACATTTCTAACTGTTGGCGCAAATGTATTTTTTCGTGATTTACAAAAACTCTATTTGCTTTATCAAAATCATATTTCATTAATACAAACGGAAAAACAGCCATTCCTCTATATCCTTTCGGAATTAAATATTTAGCAACAATCAGAAACATTGGCTGTAAAATTTATAAATTTGTAGCTATAAAATTGTTCGATTTCAATAAAATCATAATCAAATATTTATATTTTTGATTTTAATTATTCGAAAAAGAACTCGAAGCAGATTTATGAAAGAGCAAAGTAATGAAAATAAATTAATCGAAGGCGAAGATTTTTACTATACGCCCGAAGGTTACAAATGCTTTACTGAAAAACATCATTTAAAACGCGGTTATTGCTGCAAAAGCGGCTGTCGCCACTGTCCGTACGGATATGATAAAAAAACAGGAAGAATAAATAAAAAATAGAATACCACAACATGAAGGTTTTTATAAATAAAAACATACCCGAAGCGGGCATTAAATTGCTTCAGGACAAAGGCATTACTCTTACGATAAATCCAACAGAAAATGTATTATCAAGAGAAGATTTTATAAAAATCTGTCAAGAACATGATGCGCTGCTAAATGTTGGAACAAATAAATTAGACGAAGATTTTTTCGAGCAATGCTCAAATTTAAAAGGAATCGCTTTATTTTCTGTCGGATTTGATTCTGTGAATATTCCATCAGCAAATAGCAGAAAAATTCCTGTTGGAAATACGCCCGATGTTTTAAGCCGAGCTACGTCTGATGTTGCTTTTTTATTGATGCAAAGTGTGGCCAGAAAATCATTTTTCAATCATAAAAGAATTTTGAATGATGATTGGGGAAGTTTTAATCCGTTAGCTAATTTAGGCCAGGAACTTTACGGCAAAACACTGGGGATTTTCGGTTTAGGAAGAATTGGTTTTGAAATGGCTAAAAAATGTAAAGCCGCTTTTGGAATGAATATTATTTATCATAATCGTTCTCATAATGAAGTTGCCGAAAAAGAACTAGATGCCAAATATGTAGATTTTGAAACCTTACTTACAGAAAGTGATGTTTTAAGCATTCATTCTAATTACAGCGAAGAAAACAACGAAATTTTCAATAAAGATGCTTTTGCGAAAATGAAATCGAATGCCATTTTCATTAATACAGCAAGAGGTAAATTTCAAAATGAAGATGATTTGTTTCATGCTTTAACAAATAATATAATCTGGGGCGCTGGCTTAGATGTTACAAATCCAGAACCTATGAAATTTGATAATCCGTTATTGTCGCTTCCAAATTGCTGTGTTTTACCGCATATTGGTTCTGCAACTTACGAAGCCCGAAACGGAATGGCGGTTTGCGCTGCACAAAATATCATTGCTCTTTTTGAAGATACGAAAATGCCGTTTTGTGTTAACAAAGGGGTTTATAATTAATGAGATAATGTGCCAATTTGAAAATTAGATAATCCCAATCTAAAATCTAAAATCAACAATCTAAAATATCATATATGGATATTCGTTCAAGAAAGTTTAAGATTACGATTTATAAATCGTATCACAGGTCGGATATCCGTTATCCCTAGTTTTTTAATTAGAAAATGTGGCAATTTGAAAATTAGATAATTATAAATAAATTCCAAATTTTTGAAATTGCTTCCCCTGTTCGCTGTCGCTCGGGTCCAAATTCCAATTGCACCGAATAATATTTCGCTCCGCTGGAGCTTTTTATAGGTGATAACGGTTTTCTATAAATATTTCGCCTTTCCAAGGCTTTATATTTGGATTGGATAATTTTTATTGATCTATTTCATTCTCAATATTTCGTCTTTCTAAGGCTTTAAATTTGAATTGAAAAATTTTATCCGCTCCGTTAGGAGCGAAATATTTATAGCATCAATTAGCAGCCCGTCACATTAAAGCCCCAGCGAGGCGACATAATTAAAACTAAAAATTAATCTGTTGTTAATCTGACTAAAATACCTTAGTATCTTAGAACCTCAGCAACTTAGCACCTTTAAAAAAAAATGACTTTCAAAGAACAAATACAACAAGGAATACCTTCTATATTGCCACCAAAGCAAGCTTACAATCCAGCTATAAATCATGCTCCGAAACGAAAAGAAATTCTTTCGGCAGAAGAAAAAAAGCTGGCATTGAAAAATGCTTTGCGTTATTTTGATCCAAAACACCACGCCGAACTACTTCCTGAATTTTCAGAAGAATTAGAAACTTATGGGCGTATTTATATGTACCGTCTTCGCCCAGATTACAAAATGTACGCAAGACCAATTGATGAATATCCAGGAAAGTCATTGCAGGCAAAAGCGATTATGCACATGATTCAGAACAATTTGGATTATGCTGTAGCACAACATCCGCATGAATTGATTACGTATGGCGGAAATGGAGCCGTTTTTCAAAATTGGGCGCAATATTTATTGACGATGCAGTATTTGTCTGAAATGACAGATGAACAGACTTTAACAATGTATTCTGGACATCCGATGGGATTATTTCCTTCTCATAAAGAAGCACCGAGAGTTGTGGTTACAAACGGAATGGTTATACCAAATTATTCTAAACCTGATGATTGGGAAAAAATGAATGCTCTTGGAGTTTCGCAATACGGACAAATGACAGCGGGAAGTTATATGTATATTGGCCCACAAGGAATTGTACACGGAACTACAATTACAGTTTTAAATGGTTTCAGAAAAATAAAACAAAACCCAGAAGGAAGTTTATTTGTGACTTCTGGTCTTGGCGGAATGTCGGGCGCGCAGCCAAAAGCAGGTAATATTGCAGGTTGCATTACGGTTTGTGCTGAGGTAAATCCAAAGATTACTAAAATTCGTCACGAACAAGGATGGATTAACGAAGTCGTAACTTCAACAGACGAATTGGTTGCAAGAGTAGCTTTGGCGAAAGCCAATAAAGAAACTGTTTCAATCGCTTATTTAGGAAATGTGGTTGATGTTTGGGAACGTTTTGATCAGGAAAATATCAAAATTGATTTAGGCTCAGACCAAACTTCACTTCATAATCCTTGGGCTGGAGGTTATTATCCGGTTGGAATTTCATTTGAAGAGGCTAACAAAATGATGGCTGAAAATCCTGATTTATTCAAAGAAAAAGTTCAAGAGAGTTTGCGCCGTCATGCAGATGCTATTAATAAACATACTGCAAAAGGAACTTATTTCTTCGATTACGGAAATGCCTTTTTATTAGAAGCTTCTCGTGCAGGAGCCGATGTAATGGCAGAAAATAATATCGATTTTAAATACCCGAGTTACGTTCAGGACATTATGGGACCTATGTGCTTCGATTACGGATTTGGTCCTTTCCGTTGGGTATGTACCTCTGGAAAACCAGAAGATCTATTAAAAACCGATGCGATTGCTTGCGAAGTTTTAGAAAAAATGGCCGAAACTGCTCCAAATGAAATTCAGCAGCAAATGCAGGACAACATTAAATGGATCAAAGGTGCACAAGAGAATAAACTGGTTGTAGGTTCACAAGCTCGTATTTTGTATGCTGATGCAGAAGGAAGAATCAAGATTGCCGAAGCCTTTAATCAGGCTATTGCAAAAGGCGAAATTGGCGCTGTGGTTTTAGGACGCGATCATCATGACGTTTCTGGAACCGACTCGCCTTACAGAGAAACTTCAAATATTTATGACGGATCACGTTTTACAGCTGATATGGCGATTCATAATGTGATTGGAGACAGCTTTAGAGGTGCAACTTGGGTTTCTATTCATAATGGCGGCGGAGTTGGCTGGGGAGAGGTTATAAACGGCGGATTTGGTATGGTTCTTGATGGTTCTACTGAAGCTTCAAAGCGTTTAGCTTCAATGCTTTTCTGGGATGTTAACAACGGAATTTCAAGAAGAAGCTGGGCTCGAAATGAAGGGGCTGTTTTTGCAATAAAAAGAGCCATGGAAGTGGAGCCTTTATTAAAAGTGACTTTGCCCAATCTAGTTGACGAAAGTTTGCTTTAACTAAAACCGAACACTTAATTTTTGAATATATGAAAACACTAAAGTTAATTCCGTTTTTCCTGCTCTTGATGCTTATCACTTCATGCAGCAGTGTGACTGTTTATTCTGACTATGACAAAACTGTCGATTTTGCGCCTTATAAAACATACGCTTACTTTAAGCCCGGAATTGACAAGGTTGAAATATCAGATTTGGACAAAAGAAGAATTCTTCGCGCTATCGATGATCAAATGCAAGCCAAAGGTTTTACAAAAAGCGAAAATCCAGATTTATTGGTAAATATTTTTACTAAATCAAGAGAGCAAGTAGATGTAAACCAATTTAGTGCTGGCTGGGGTTATGGCTGGGGTTGGGGTTGGAATCCTTATATGATGTACGGAAATCAAACAACCGTTTCTACTTCTACTGAAGGTACTCTGTACATTGATCTAATCGATGCTAAAAAGAAAGAAATGATCTGGCAAGGTGAAGGAATTGGGACTTTGACAAGAAACATCGATAAAAAAGATGAAAAAATTGCTGAATTCGTAGCTAAAATTTTAGCTCAATATCCGCCAGTAAAAAAATAATTATTTACATTTGCTATTCAATCAGCTAGAAAAATGAAAAACTATACTAACATTATTATCGCTATTATTAGCATTATTGCAATTCAGCAATAATGGCGAGGTGTTATATAAGTTTGTAAAATATAATTTATAAGAACCTCCCAATTGGGAGGTTTTTTATTTTAAAAATTATTTGCCACAGATTAAAGGATTTTCACAGATTAAAAAAAATCCATTTAATCATTTTAATCTGTGGCAAAAAAAACAAAAACAACTTATTATGGATTTATTTAACGAAGTACTTAATGCAAAAAAGCAGCTCGAAGATGTCGTTGCGGCTACTCCCCTTACACAAAACTTGAATCTTTCAGACGAATTTGAAGCTACTATTTTATTAAAAAGAGAAGATTTACAAATTGTACGTTCGTATAAAATTCGTGGTGCATACAACAAGATTTCTTCGTTAAACGAAAAAGAAAAAGCAAATGGAATTGTTTGTGCTAGTGCTGGAAATCATGCTCAAGGAGTTGCCTATTCCTGTAACCTCCTGAAGATTAATGGTAAAATTTATATGCCTAAAACTACTCCAAAACAAAAAGTAAAACAGGTTCAACTATTCGGAAAATCGTTTGTAGAAATTGTTTTAACAGGAGATACTTTTGATGATGCTTATGCTTCGGCAACTGCGGACGCTATTAAAAATCACAAAACATTTATCCATCCTTTCGATGATGAAAAAGTAATTGCAGGACAAGGAACTGTTGGTTTAGAAATTTTAGAAAGTTTTAAAGAACCTATTGATTATATCTTCGTTCCAATTGGCGGCGGCGGACTGGCTTCTGGTTTATCTGAGGTTTTTAAACATTTAAGTCCTCATACTAAAATCATTGGAGTTGAACCTAAAGGTGCGCCTTCAATGAAAACATCTATTGAAGAAAATAAAAATACGCCACTAAAAACAATTGACAAATTTGTAGATGGTGCAGCTGTAAAACAAGTTGGTGACAAGACTTTTGAAATCTGCCGTTATAATTTAGAAGATATAATTCTGGTTCCAGAAGGAAAAGTCTGTACGACAATTTTAAGATTGTACAATGAAGAAGCAATGGTTGTAGAACCAGCTGGAGCTTTGACCATAGCCGCTCTAGATTTTTATAAAGATAAAATTAAAGAAAAAAATGTGGTGTGCATTGTTAGCGGAAGCAACAATGATATTGAAAGGACTGCCGAAATAAAAGAGCGTTCTCTACTCTATGAAGGATTGATGCATTATTTTATGATTCAGTTTCCACAACGTCCGGGTGCTTTAAAAGAGTTTGTGAATAATATTTTAGGCCCAGATGATGACATCACTTATTTTCAATTTGCTAAGAAAAACAGTCGTGAAGTTGGTTCTGTAGTCGTTGGCTTAGAATTGAAAAACAAAAATGATATTATGCCAATTAAACTGAAAATGACCGAAAATGGTTTTGAGTTTCAATATTTGAATGACAATCAGGATTTGTTTACACAATTAATTGGCTAGCGTTTTCTTATACTGATAAATATCATTAAACAAAAAACAAGTTATCGTATTTTTGCATTGTACTTTTAATACTAAAAAAATGGCAACTCTTAAAGATATTACTACCATCGAAGACATTCAGCAAATGGTAAACAGCTTTTATGCTAATGTTAGAAAAGACGATTTAATTGGTCCTATTTTTAATGATAAACTTCAAGATCGCTGGGAACCGCATTTGCAGAAAATGTACAATTTTTGGCAGACCATTCTATTTGATGTTCGTGCTTATTCTGGAACTCCTTTTCCTCCACACAAGCAATTGCCAGTAGACAAAACACACTTTGACCGCTGGATTGCCATTTTTAACTCTACAATCGACTCTCAATTTGCTGGACCAATAACTGAAGAAGCCAAAATGCGCGCAACCAATATGGCATTTATGTTTAGTCACAAAATCGAATATTTTAGAAACGCAGAAAATGAGTTGAGAAACGCTGCAAAAAAATCTTAAAGAATTTCTTTCCAATAAAAAGCAGAACTTTATATTTGATTAAATGAATTAAACCCAAATCTACATTCTTTTATTTATGAAAAAAGTAATTTTCTTTATTGCAATCTGTTTCTCATTTTTAAATCAATTAACTGCACAATCTCAAACTTCAGCTTCTAATTTATATAAAGGAACTCTCGATGGAAAAACACCAGTAACCATCTATATTAAAATTGAAGAAAATCCTTGTACTGCCGATTTGATGTATACTTCTATGTATCGTTTAAATAAATCTAAAAATTGGACTCAGCTTGATATTACCCAAAACAAGAAAAAAGAAAATGAATTTGTAATGGTGGAACACGGCTTTAGCGGTGTTTTCATCTTACAAAAAACAGGCAATACTTTTTCGGGTTTATGGATTAGTCCTGATGCTAAAAAACAGCTCAAGGTAGATTTAAAAGAGGCTACAATGACTAAAAAGGAAATTGAAAACCACGAAAGCACAATGGAAAAAGTAAATTACGAAAATCACGACTGTTAAAAAACACTTTTTCACTAAAGCTCTAAAATCAATAAAAACGCAATAAAACTCACTTTCGAATAAAAATTTTACGATGGATGATAAAAAATCGAGCTGTAAATTCGTAATTTTACAATCTAATCTACATCGTTTTCGAAATGAATCCAAATATTGAAACCAATCCGTTATTAGAGCGATTGCCTAAACATTTACAGCAATTTATTAAACCTCAAAATTATAGCGATTACACTCCTATCAATCAAGCGGTTTGGCGATATGTTATGCGCAAAAATGTAGATTACCTTTCTAAAGTAGCGCATCACTCTTATTTGGAAGGTTTACGCAAAACAGGAATCGAAATTGATTCTATTCCTAGCATGTACGGAATGAACCGAATTCTAAGCGAAATTGGCTGGGCAGCAGTTGCTGTTGACGGATTTATTCCGCCAAATGCTTTTATGGAATTTCAGGCATATAACGTTTTGGTTATTGCTTCAGACATCAGACAATTAGAACATATTGAGTATACTCCTGCCCCAGACATCATTCACGAAGGTGCAGGCCACGCTCCTATTATTGCCAATCCAGAATATGCTGAATATTTAAGACGTTTTGGCGAAATAGGATGTAAAGCCATTTCGTCTCATAAAGACTATCAGATGTACGAGGCGATTCGTCTGCTTTCTATTTTAAAAGAAGCCGAAGATACGCCACAAGAAAAAATCGATGAAGCTGAAAAAGCAGTTGCCGATTTGCAAAACGACATGGGCGAATTGTCTGAAATGGCTCAAATCCGAAACCTGCATTGGTGGACAGTAGAATACGGTTTGATTGGAACCGTTGAAAATCCAAAAATATATGGCGCAGGATTGCTTTCTTCTATTGGTGAAAGTGCGCACTGTATGACGGATAATGTGAAGAAAATCCCTTATGATATTACTGCGGCGAATCAGAATTTTGATATTACGCAATTACAGCCACAACTATATGTAACGCCAACTTTTTCTCATTTGAGTTTGATTTTGGAAGAGTTTGCCAATAAAATGGCTTTACGAACTGGAGGTTTATCTGGAATCCAGAAATTGATTCAATCGAATGCTTTAGGAACGATTGAATTAAGTACAGGTTTACAAATTTCTGGAATTTTTACCAATGTAATTGAAGAAGAAGGAAAACCAGTTTACATTCAAACAACTGGAAAAACTGCACTTTCAAATCGCGAAAAAGAATTAGTTGGACACGGAACTTTAACACACCCACACGGATTTGGAAGTCCGATTGGGAAACTGAAAGGTTTTAATCTAGCGATTGAAGACATGAGTCCGAAGGATTTACAAGCTTACCGAATTGTAGAAAACGAAACGGTTAAATTGGAATTTGAAGGCAATATTATTGTGGAAGGAGAAATCATTACAGGTTCTAGAAACTTACACGGAGAAATCATTCTAATTAGTTTTAGAAATTGCACGGTAACTCATGGAGAAACGATTTTGTTTCAGCCAGAATGGGGCAATTATGACATGGCAATTGGTAAAAAAGTGGTTTCTGCTTTTTCTGGCCCTGCCGATGTCAATAGTTTTGATTTAATAAATATCGTTCCTTCGACTAAAACGATTAAAGCAAAACATACAGAGGAACGCGACGAATTGGAGCATTTATATGCAACTGTTCGTGACATTCGAAATAATAAAAATTCTCAAAACGAATTACAATCTGTTTTTGAAAAATTAAAAAGCAACCATGCAAACGATTGGCTATTAAGTATTGAAATCGCTGAGCTTTTGAAAGATTCTAGCGAAAAACAGCTTTTACAAGAAGTCCTGGTTTATTTGGATCAATTGAAAGAAAGACGTCCCGAAATAGCGCATCTAATTTCTGGCGGATTGGATTTGATTTTTAATAGTTCTCATTTGCCACAAAGCCACTAAGACGCGAAGGTTTTATTTTTTTTCACGCAGATTTTTGTTGATTTAAGCTGATTGTGCTGATTTTTTTAATCTCGGAAAGGCGCAGAGTCGCAAAGTTATTTTGCTTGTTTTGTCATTTCGACGAAGGAGAAATGACAAAATTGTGGAAAGCCTTTGTAACTCTGAACCTTTGTTACTTTGTCACTTAGAAACTCAAATCCTAAAGCTTCAAATCCTGAGTCAACTCAGTCTCCGATTCAATAGTTTTTCCGTTGTATTGGAGTTTCCAACCCATTGAATTGGTCATGATTAAAATCTTCGACAACTCACTGATTAATCTATTTTGAGCGTTAGTTTTAAGCGTAGATTTTTCTATTTTTTTTGCCAGATTCGCTTTTACCGATTTATTGATTTTGTTGTAATCATCTCCCGTAAAAGGATTCAGTTTACTTTGTTCTACATCGTAAAACTGAATATCCGGATTTATGGTAATTTCTTCTTTTGGAATATTTAAAATCGTAATGGTTTTGTTTTTTTCATCAATATCATATTTCATTTGATGCAAATCGTAGGCAACAGTAACATTTGCATTCACAACAACTAATGCTTTCTTTTCAAAAGAAACCATGTCCATCAAATATTTCTGTTGGTTTTTATATGTAATCACTTCGGAGAAATGCCCTTCGGTAACGACCAATTTTCCGACGTTAAGAATCTGCTGCTGAATCAAATTAGTATTATAGTTTATATCTGAATCATCTTCTTTTTTGAATTGGCAGTATTTAAAACCCAAGACAATAAGTAAAACAATCGCACCAACACCTATAATTCTTTTGATCAAATTTTGCATTCCTTAAATATTTTAGACCAATTTACTTCTTTTTATTCTTTTCTCTGCCACGAAATTGTTTCTTTTTTTTCGCCACGACTCGAGCGATAGCGAAAAAAATCCAAGCTAAAAACTAAAACGGATATCCAATAGCGATATTCAAAATTAGATTGTCTTTTCTCCAAGAACTGCTTCCGAAATTAATATCATCAATTACCCATCTTTGTCCATCTGGCAATGCTGGATTTCTAAGCGGAATGGCTAAATCGGTTCTTAAAACCAAAAACGACAAATCGAAGCGCAAACCTGCTCCTGCTCCAATCGCAATCTCTTTCATAAAATCTTTCGAAATTTCAGCTCCTGGTTTATCAGGATCGGCATGTAAAAGCCAAATGTTTCCTGCATCTAGAAATACTGCACCTCTCACAATGCTGAATAATTTAGCGCGATATTCAGTGTTGAATTCCAATTTCAAATCGGCTGACTGATCTGGTGTATAGTTATCCGTTGTTGTTGGCGGAATTACATAACTACCCGGACCTAAAGTTCTGGCTCTAAAAGCTCTGATACTATTTGTTCCTCCAACTACAAACTGTTTCGACGCAGGAAGCGTTCTCGAATTTCCGTAAGCAAAACCTGCTCCAACAATCAATCTGCTGGCTAATTCGCTTTCTTTCCCTAACTTTAAATAATGTCTAAAATCGGATCTGATTTTTACATATTGGCTAAATGGAACGTCGAATATCGTTTTTAGATTATTATTGTAATCTGCACCTGTAACCAAACCTGTTAGATTTCCAGCCAAATCTAATTCTCCATTAAAATAGATGGTGTTTCTTTTTCGCTTTTGCATCGTATTGGTATAGGTATAATTGTAAGTTGGACCGAAAATCAATTGTTTTTCAATTACTTTTCCTAATGCTGGATCTTGTTGTATATCTTCCAAATATTCGGCTGTAACATGATTTGGACTAACATACGTCACATCGACAACATTCAATTGATGTTCTTTACGAATGTTTTCTTTCCACATATATCCAAACGAAGTATTGAAAGAATTCAAAGCATAAAGCTGTGTTCTTTTTTGGTATTCGTAGCGCAAAGTTGCTTTTGTTCTAGGCACATATTCGCTGTTTCCTTCAATATTGAAAGGTGTTATAAATCTTGGCCAAGTCAAACTTACTTCACCTCCAAGTTTATAGATATTTTTGCCTTTGTTTACTCCACCAAGCTGAAAATCGGCTCCTCCAAAAACAGATGCGGTAAACAATTCTGCTCCTTTTAAAAAGTTTCGATTGTTCCAATTTAAATTTAATTCTGTACCTGTATAACTTGCAGAATTCGTTTTACCAATCACTTCAACACGAATAAACTTTTTAGGTAAAAGAGTCAAAAAGTAATACGAATTTAATGCATTCGGAATCGAATCTGAAGGTTTGAATTCGTTTTTTACAAAACTGAAAGTCCCCAAATTTACAAATCGGTTTAAGGTCAAATTATGATCTTTTCTGTTGTAAACATCTCCTTTTTTGAAATAAATGGTTCGATCGTAAATTCTTGGTTTAAAAGTTTCTGCAGTATCAATTATCGTGAGATCTTTGTATTGCGTCATATTTCTTTTTCGATACACCACACTATCATTTGTGAGAGAATAATTGGGGTACACAAAAATCTTATCAATCTTGTATGTCGTCAAAGCTTTTACTGGCGTATCGTCTTTTATAACCAATCTTATTCGCACCTCGTGATCGCCTTTGCTGCTGTCCACTTTTGCTAAAATATAATCTGGATTAAAATAGAAATATCCTTTTTCTTTCAATCTTGCATCGATTCTTTCTCTTTCTGCTTTTATAATATCCAAATCATAAGGTTGACCGACTTTAAGCAAACTTCTTCTATGGCTTTTTGCGATAATCTTAGACATTTTTAAAGAATCGTCTGGAAATATCACGCTTTTTATAATGTATTGTTTTCTTGGCGTAACAGTATATTCGGCAGTAACTCTTTTGTTTCGGACAGTAGAATCGGCGCTTACGCGTGTCTTAAAATAACCTCTGTTTTCTGTAAAATTTCGAAGAACAGAAGCATTGTAATCCAAATCGACTTGGCTAAAAAGTACAGGTGGTTCCCCTACTTTATTTCTTAGCCAATATCTTGTTCCTTTCTCTTTTTTAGGCTCGCCAGCAAGATTGTAAATCAATAATTTTGGACGCAATCCTAAAAATTGTTTGTTTGGTTTTGGGCGCAATAAGCCCTCAAGTTCCTTTTCCAAAGCTTTTCGATTTTTCTTTTTCATAATCGAATCTTTTATGGTTACAGAACGGCCTGTATAAAGCAATTCGCCTTCTGGGAGATATTTTGTATTACTGCATCCTACCACAAAAAATAAGGAAAACAGTGCGATACACTTTATATAAAATGGGTTTATATGATTATGTTTTCTGCTCATTTCCTTCTATTGTTTTTTCGTCTTCGTTCTCCTGCAATTTTTCCTTTTCTTTCTGCTCTTTCTTTTTCTGTTTTTCTTTTTCCTTGCGGATTTTCTCTTCTCTAATCAATTCTTTTTCTGCTTCTGTGCGATGAAAAAGCTCTCTAAATTTATTGTAACTCATCGTGATAACAAAAGCAACTCCTGTCTCAATTACTTGACCTTCCACGGCAACCTGATATTGATTCTTGCGATATGCGCGAACCATATAACGGCCGTCTTTTGTTAATTGATAATCCAGAGCAACATCGCCTGCAATATTGGTTGTTTCTTCGTTGGCGCGCTCTTGTCCTTCTACTCCAAAACTGCTTCCAACGGTAACTTTCAATCGATCGTCTAATAGTTTTTTAGAAACTTCAACATTCAAATCGGTTCTGTTTTGCATCGTCCCTGTTGTGTAATCTTCTGTCGATTCTAAGTCAAAATTCACTTCAAATCCTTCGATAAGATCGCCCGCCAGATTATTTAATTGCTGTGAAAGAATTTTACTCACACTCTGTCTAGCAAAAGACTCTGCACTTACGCCACCACTTTCGCTCGCAAACGGATTTTCGCCCACAAATCGGTTTAATAATAAAAGTGCAAAAACCTGTTTATTCAATTCTGCAGGATCTTGTTCTAATTGTTTCAATTTTGTCTGCGTCATATCGACAACATCTGTAGAAACATTGTAATTTCCTTCTGGAAGCACAATTCCAAATGAAATTTCAGGCTTCAGCAATTCTCCATTCATTTTCAATAAAGTCTGAAAAGGAAGTTTTTGCTTGTATGTATTTTGAACTGCTGGAGTTAGATTTTTCAATTGGCTTCCTAATAAATCAATCGGTGCTGTATTAACTTTATAAATGGCTGTAATATTTAAAGTTGCCATTGTTGGCTCGCCATTCCAAGTGATGAAACTTCCTTTCTGAATGTCAAATTTTCTTTTGATTCCGTTGAAATTCATTTGATAAGAACCATCTGAAAATTCATATTTCCCAGTTAAAGTCGTTTTTCCAGATTGATCGATTCCGCCGACTAATTCCGCTTCACCTTTCAAATTCAAATAATCGCCATTTCCTTTATCAATTAGCAAAGTCAATTCTGCTTCTTTATTAATAGAAATGGCAACATTGACATCCATTCCTTTCAACTCAGACTGATTCAATTTGTTTTGCAGATCAACCGTTTGTTTAAGATAGGCATTGTCTTCATCGACAAATTCTACAATTCCTTCGCGATCTGCAATAGATGGATCTGATTGCGGCATCACAACTGTAAACTTGGTTTCTTTATTGATTTTAATGGTTCCGTCTATGACAGGACTATCGAGATTTCCTTTAATGTCTAGTTTTGTATCTAAAAATAAATCGCCATAAAACAAATCGTTGTCTTTTGCTTGAGAATGAATCGCTCTAAAATCTTCTGCTTCAACTAGTAGATTGAAATTGTATTTTACAAAATCAGGAGATTGAATCGTTCCGTTTACGTATAATTCATTGTCATTTTCATCAAAAAGAGAGAATTTGTCAAATGAAATCGTTTCGTTGCTAAAAGTGATTTTTTCGTTTTTAGTTTTAAAATATGAATTGAGTTGCGTCACTCTAAAACCAGCATCATTGAAGTTCAATTCTCCATTAATTTTTGGAGCTGAAGTGTTTCCAGTCAATTTAAAATTTCCAGATAAAAAACCTTCTCCTTCAGTAATATTACCCATACTAAAACCTTGAATACTTTTGATATACAGCTTGTTAATTGCAACATCAAAATCAAAATTTCCAGCGTCTAATTGATAATCTCCCGTCAGTTTCAAATCATTTCCTTCGTCGCTAAGCGTCACATTCGCGGCAAGCGTATTAGCAGTTTTATTGTCAACTTTTATTTCTAAATCACCAACTTTTGATCCTTTAAAAGTAAAATCATCAATTTTTAAATCTGATGTAAAAGTCGGATTCGTCATCACGTTTTCAACCAAAGCATTTCCGTTTATCAAACCTTGCATCAACAATTCATCTTTCTTAACCATATTCATAATGGTTTCAATTTTGAAGTTTACAAAGTCGACTTGCAAAGGTGCATTGTCCTGATTTCCTTGAGATTGTATTTTTAATTCATTTCCGTTATTATTCAAATTGAATTTATTGACATACAATCGTTTTTCTCCAATTTCAATTGCATTTTCTGGATCAACATTCCATTTATCATAATTTAAAATGAAGTTTTCAGAATCCAGTTTTATTATATTTTTAGAATCTTCTGCTCTAAATTCGCCCGCAATAAAATACTGCTGTTTTTGTTTTGCATCCTGAACTTCAAGCGCATAAGTCAAAATATTGTTTTGAACTTCTCCGCTTAAACTGGTAAACGGAATTTTTAAAGAACCGCTTTCAATTGTCGCCACAGAAACCGAATATTCTAAAGCATTTTCTTTAGCTTCAATATTGATTTTCCCATCAGAAATGGTGTTGCTTGCGTAAACAATTCTCGGAATCGTTCCTTTTACTTCCAAAGAATCAGTTTGGTTATTGTATTTTCCATTAATCGTAAAAGGCTCTAAACCTGTGAGTTTTGGCAATAATTTAAAAAGAACAGGATCATTATCCACTTTCAGCATAAACGCCAATCTTTGCTCGTCTGATTCTGCGTTAACTTTTGGGTTTTTAAGATCAATATATTTCGATAATGATTTTTGAATTGAATTTGATAAAGTTGTCAGTTTGTATTTTCCGGTTACCTCGGCTTTTAGAAACTGAGACGAAATTTTAATCGAATTGCTGTCTTTATCCGCGAAAGCAAAAACGCGAATAGAATCTAAAACAATCGGTTCAACATCTTGCAAAATCTGAATGTTGGATAAAAATACTTTTCCGTTAAGAAAATCAGGATTACTGTTGGTAATATCGGCATCAACATTTCCGCGAAGTTTCATCGGGCCTGCGTGCAGATTCAGTTTTTCTAAATCGGCAATATCTAAATTCAGTTTTAATTTTACCGTTGGATATTTGTCTTTTGTATCTCCGCTTGCAACTAAATCGAAATTCAGATTTGGATCTTTCATTCCTGATTTTACGGCGAACGAACCATTTTCGATATTTCCTTTTAAAGCTAAATCTCTATAAGTATATCGATTAAAAACCGCTTTCTGTACCAAACCATCAATCGCTGCATTTGCGGTTTTAGGATCTAGACCATTTCCTTTAACTTTCGCTTTAAGCGTAATTTTTCCAATTGAATCGTTTTTAATTAATCGGCCTAAATCAAATTCCTGCAACGAAACATTTGCATCGTATTTTTCTCTTTTCTTAATTCGCTGATCAAATAAAGCATCCACTTTTGCATTTCCGAAACTGCTGTTCAATGCCAAATTGGTTTTGAAATTCTGAACCGAACCTTTAAATTTTCCTTGCAAACTTAACTGCGAAGGCAATTGAATATTTTTCGGAATTGTTCCTGCAGGCACAAACATATTGATGTCTTTTGACGTACTCGAAATCTTTTTGATGTTGAGATCATAATAGGCTTTTTGAGCATCAGGAAGTCCCGCAATCTTCCCCGAAAGGGAAACTTTTGTAGACCCGATTCCGCTCATTTCAAATTTCGAAATAGTCAAATCTTTTACTTTTCCGCTCACACGACTGTCGACATACAAAATCGCATTCGGATTGCTTTTAAACGGATTGGATTTCTGCAAATCTGGAACAAAAAGCAAAATGTCTCTAAAACCAATTTTCGACTGTTTTAAATTAGCATCAATCGCAAGATTTCCTAAATCTTTTTGAAGTGATTCGAGTGATTTGTATTGTGCCTTAACTTTGTCTTGTACAAGTGTTTGCGGTGTTTTTAAATACAAATTCTCCAAAGAGGCATTTTTTGGTCCGTAGAAGAAATCTGTTTTTAAAGCTTGAATCTGCAAACCGCTTTTTTCATTTACGGTCAAAGTTTTAATATTCCCTGAAATAGTATCGTTTCCGTAATACAATTTCTCTGCCTTAAAGTTGAATTTATTCAAATCTAAATGTGCATAATCAATACCTTTTGTTTTCGGTTTTGACTGCATATCATCAAACTTAAAAGCGATATTTTCTAGATTGGTTTCATCTAGTTTTACTTTCCAGCCTGCTTGTTTTATGGCCGTTGTATCTAAATCTGGTGTCTGAATCTGCTTATCTTTTGCACCCAGACGTAAATTTCCTTTAAGATTTTTAACTTCAAAAGTATCAAAATCCAGAAACTGTTTATTAAGATCAATCTCATTTATTACTAAATTTAAATTTCCTAAATTAATGCCCGAATTTAATTTCGAGTCTTTATTATCATATAAAATATCAATTTTAGATAAAGCTATTTTATCCAATTTCAGTTTGAAATCTGGACGTTTCGAAACCGTATCAACCGTTTTAACTGAAACTTCTGCAATCTTCTCCACAACATCCTGATCTAAAACCACTTTCAGTCCATTCAAATTGATCGTTGGAATATTGAAATCCATTTTGTCTAAATCGAATTGCTTGAATTTGGTATCAAAATGCGTAAGATTTACTTGAATATCATTTTTCGAATAATCATCTTTAAAATTAAATTTAACTTGATCGAGATTTACCTTTACAACAGAAATTTTGAACGGTTTAGCATTTGGATCTTCAACTTTTGGTTCTTTAGATTCAAATGCTTTTATGATATAATCAAAATTAAAAACGCCGTCTTTGTTTCTTGAAATATTAGCTTTTACATTTTCTAATGAAACCGAATTGATTTCTAATTCACTGCTAACCAATTTAAAAAGATCAACATCAACTTCTAATCGTTTGCCTGCCAATAAAGTATCTTTCTTTTGATCTTCAAAATAGAAACCTTCCAGCACTACATCTTTTGGAAACTTGATTAAGATTTTATCTAAAGAAACTTTGGTTTTGATCTTGCCTTGAAGATACGTGATCGCTTTATCTTTAACGAAATTCTGGACTGACGGAACTTGAATTAAAATAATGAGAAGTAATAAAAGCGTAATAACAGAACCCACACACCAAAGCAGTATACGAAGTGTTTTTTTTAAATAATGAATGGATTTCTTATTCATACGCCAATAAAATCATTAAGATTAAAATTGCTTCTGAAAAAAGCAGGATTAGACATCTTACAAAAATGTAAAATTTAAACCTTAACAATTTACATAATTATGAGGAATTATTCTAAAATTTTACTGCGAAATTACTTTTGCCTCGAAGGCGCAAAGACACAAAGTTTTCTTTTTAGCGCTGTGGAAAGCTGCAAAAAGCAATACTAAAATTTAATATGCGGCAGTTTTTGTCCTAAGATTTCAATTTTTTGCTGCAGTTTTGAAAGGAATTTTTGATGCTGTTCTGATTCTGGATTGAAACTTCTGTGGCGCAGACTTTTCTGGATTTCGTCTACTTCTTTCATAACAGAAAAACTATCTTCTGAAATATGGCTTTCGCTGAAAAGCTTCCAAATATAATCTATCGCAATTTGGTTAGGATGCAGCATATCTTCGTTGTAAAAACGATAATCGCGAAGTTCGTCCATCATGATTTCGTAGGAAGGGAAATAATCGAAAGTCGAAAGTCGAAAGTCGAAAGTCTTATGCAAAGCTGTAAACAAATGTGATTTGCTTAATTGGTTTTCTACAAAACCATCTTTAATATGACGAACTGGAGAAATCGTAAATATAAAATTGATGTTTGGATTTAAAGCTTGAATAGCCTCAATTGTATTTTGAATGCTTTTCTGAATTTCTTCTGCTGATAATAATTCTTTTGAGAATTGCTTTTGAGGAACTTTATGACAATTGGCTACAATTTCTTCACTTTCTAGATTTCTATAAATCCAAGAAGTGCCATAAGTGATAATGATATGCGTGGCTTCTTTTATTTGTTTATGAGTTTCTGTAATCGCTTTATTTAATGATTCCAGCAATTCCTGTCGATCTGAATTACTCAAATCAGAATGTACCTCATAACTATGCCAGCGTTCATTATGAAAGAAAACGTCTTTTTCGCCAAACAAATCTTGCTTAGAAACTCGATCAAATAATTTCTCGATAGAAACTGGATTAAAAATTATCCCAAACGGATTGGTTTCGTTCTGGAATTTAAAATAATCGAATTTGGCCGCCATATTTTCTGCAAAACAGGAACCAATAGAAAGTATTTTCGAATTATAATCGATGGGATTGTTACTTTTTGAAATTGTTATTTGGGTTCTGAATTGCATAAGATTTTATTTGAACACGAATTTCGTTAATTATCGGGCAATAAAAAAACCAAATACAGATAAGTATTTGGTTTTTCAGAAATCACTTTTTATTAATAAGTGTATTCTATATCAAATTCAATTGTTCCGCTATTGGTATATGATGTATTTTTAGTAGGATAATTACTGTCATCATAAGTGTAGTCTCTCAAAAAAATCACAGGAGTAGAGTTCGGAGATGGTTTATTGGTAATTTTCACAACATTGTTTTTACCAATTTCTCTAATATCGTCTAACAATAAATCTAAGCCAACAATATTTTTTAGCGGATTGTTTTTATTATCATATTCATAAACATACGACCATATATTTCCTGCACGTCGCACAAGATTCCCATTTTCATAGTTTAGCGTTCCTTCAATGGTCTTAGTCTCTACTTTCGTATCATTATTAATGGAATAAGTCACGAATGAAATTAATTCGTTTGAAGAATGTATGTAAACTGTTTTATGAGTAAATACCCAATCAGGACTGAGTGCATCGCTTGTATGGGAAATCTTAGTATCTAATTTTCCATTTTTATATGAATAAAAAGCTTCTTTTGATTTAAACTCTTTTCCTTGTTTGTCTTTTTCGTAGACCACTTGTTTTGTTATAAGATTGTCTGTATAAGTAAATAACGTTCTTTTATTTGCTCCTACAATACTGTTAATTTTGTTGCCATCATATCTAACTAAACCTATCTCAATGGCTTTTTCAGTTTCTGGAGGATAGGTATACGTAATAGTTTTAGGCAGTATTAAATTTTCCTTTTTAGAATCAGTGTCACTCGAACAAGACGTTATAACTAAGGAAATAATAGCAGAAAGCAATACAAGTTTTTTCATTTTAATTAAGGTTAAGTTGGGTTGGCCAAAAATATACTAAAAGTATATAATTAGCAATAATTTCTTACCTTTATTTCTATTTACTAAATTGCAGTAAAGGTTTTATACATTGATTGCTACTCAATTTTATTTCAAATTTTATTTCCTAAAAATTAAAACCATTATAGCAATGTTTAATTTAGGATAAAAAAAAATTACATTTTTAATAACAAAAACCAACTACACAAACTAAAACATTTCCTTACTTTTGCATCTTCCATTTTTTTAAAATCTTATATGAAATTATTATATACTTACATTGTCAAACATAAAATGCTCTTATTTTTTGCTTTGATTATGGCTACTATCAACATTTGTTTCAGCTTGTCAGACTCAGTAATTACCGGAAAATTGATGCAGGATTGCGGGGTTGGTTTGGCAAAATATAAAGGAAACGAAATCGGATTTATCAAATCATTGTCTTTCTGGCTCGGGCTTTCACTTGGCGCCGCAATGATTTCCAGAATCACCAAAAACTTTCAGGATTATTTCACCAATGTGGTCATTCAGCGCACTGGTGCTCAAATGTATACGGACGGAATTAAGAAATCCCTTGATCTTCCATATGCAGAATTTGAAGATCAGCGAAGCGGAGAAACGTTGAGCAAACTGACAAAAGTTAGAATTGATTCTGAAAAACTGATTACACTTTCTATTTCACTAATCTTTCAAACTATTATCGGATTCATTTTCGTAATCGTTTATGTGGCGAGAATCGATTTTAGAATTTCCATTATCTTTTTAATTACAGCGCCGATTATCGCTTTGGTGAGTTTGTATTTGGGTAAAAAGATTAAGATCGTTTCTAGAAAGATTGTAAATCAGACGAATGCTCTTGCGGGTTCTACAACAGAAAGTTTACGAAATATCGAGTTGGTAAAAAGTCTTGGTTTAACGTATCAAGAAGAAAAACGTTTGAACTTAAATACTTTTAAAATTCTTCAGTTAGAACTAGAGAAAATCCGTTTTATTAGAAGTTTAAGTTTTATTCAAGGAACCACTGTTCACTTTTTGAGAACTTGTGTTGTTTTTGCGCTTTATTATTTCCTTTTCGGAGGAAAAATCATAGTTGGTGATTTATTGACAATGGTATTTTTCACGTTCTTTATTTTTGGACCTTTACAGGAATTAGGAAACTTCATTATTGCTTTAAATGAAACGAAAGTTTCAATGGAGAATTTCAAAAACTTATTAAATGCTCCAAAAGAATTTCGTCCAAAAACGCCTAAACATATTGGTGCGATTCAGAAATTACTTTTCGAAAATGTTAGTTTTCAGCACAAAACAGCCAAATTTAAGGCGGTTGAAAACATCAATTTCGAAATCAAACAAGGGCAAACCGTTGCTTTTGTTGGTCCGTCTGGATCTGGAAAAACAACTTTGGTTAAACTATTGGTTGGATTATATACACCTGAAGAAGGACATGTTTTATATAACGACATAGATTCTACAGATGTTGATTTATTAGACTTAAGAAAACAACTTGGTTTTGTCACTCAAGATGCTCAATTATTCTCTGGAACCATTCGCGAAAACTTACTATTCGTTAAGCCAAATGCAACGGATGAGGATTTATACGACGCTTTAAAACGTGCAAGTTGCGATAAACTTCTGAGACGTGCAGAAGACGGTTTAAACACCACAATCGGAGAAGGCGGAATCAAAGTGTCTGGTGGTGAGAAACAGCGTTTGTCTATCGCCAGAGCAATTTTAAGAAATCCGAATTTATTGATTTTTGACGAAGCAACTTCTGCTTTGGATTCGATTACCGAAGAAGAAATCAACGATACAATTCGAAATATCTCTGATAAAAACAGAATTACCGTTTTAATTGCGCACCGTTTATCAACTGTAATGCATGCTGATAAAATATTTGTTCTGGAACAAGGAAAAATCATCGAACAAGGTAAACATGAGGATTTGATTGTCGAGAAAGGATTGTACTATGCAATGTGGCGTCAGCAAATTGGGGAACGTAAATAAATTTTCAAGCTACTAAGATGCTAAGGTTCTAAGTTGCTAAATTTTTTTTTGCGACCGATTAAAAGATTAAACTGATTAATCCTGAAAGTAAAATATTAACCCGACAGGTTTTTAAAACCTGTCGGGTTAACTTTTTAGAAACGTACTTTTTATATTTTAATCAAATAAACGCACTATTTGTCATTTCGACGAAGGAGAAATCTCCGCCAGAAGCTCCAAAGATTGGCGATTTTCTTTGCGGAGTTTCTAGTGCGATTTCTCCTTTCAGTCGAAATGACATAAAATGAGAGAAAAAAACAAAAACCCGACAAATTTTTAAAACCTGTCGGGTTTATTTTTGAATTATAAAAAACTTAGATTCTCAGTAACTCAGAATCTTAGAATCTTTTTATTTCACAAACTCGATCGCTTTAGCTAAAGCCTCACCAATTCCGTCAACATTTTTACCTCCTGCAGTTGCGAAGAAAGGCTGTCCTCCTCCTCCACCTTGGATGTATTTACCTAATTCGCGAACAACTTGTCCAGCGTTTAAGTTTTTGCTTGCTACAATTTCTTTAGAAACATAACATGTTAACATTGGTTTACCTTCGTGTGCTGTAGCCAAAACAACAAATAAATCGTTGTAAGCATTACCCAACTCGTAAGCCAAATCTTTTGCTCCTTCTGGATTTAAATCTACTTGTTTAGCCAAGAAACGAACTCCGTTGATTTCTTGCAATTCTTTAGCCAAATCAGCTTTCATATTTTTAGCTTTATCTTTCAATAGAGCTTCTAATTGTTTTTTCAATTGAGCATTTTCGTCTTGCAATGCCTGGATCGCTTTTACAGGATCTGGAGCATTTTTAAGCACTTCTTTGATTTCTCCAAAAGAAATTGCTTGAGACTCAAAATATTCTTTTGCTGCTTCACTTGTAATCGCTTCAATTCTTCTGATTCCAGCTGCAACAGCTCCTTCAGAAATAATTTTAAAGTGCCAGATATCAGATGTATTAGCAACGTGCGTTCCTCCACATAATTCGACAGAATCTCCGAATTTAATGGTACGAACTAAATCGCCATATTTTTCTCCAAATAATGCAATTGCACCATCTTCAAGAGCTTGATCTTTCGGAATTGCTCTTTTTTCGATTAATGGCAAACTCTCACGAATTCTTGCATTTACAAAGTTCTCCACTTCTAATAATTCCTCATCTGTAACTTTAGCAAAATGAGAAAAGTCAAAACGCAATGAAGCATTTCTTACCATCGAACCTTTTTGCTCAATATGCGTTCCTAAGATCTTACGCAAACCTTGGTGCAACAAGTGTGTAGCCGAGTGGTTTGACGAAGTTTTAGCTCTCTGAATCGCATCTACAACAGCATTGAAAGTTCCAGTAAGATTCTCTGGCAATGATTTTGCCAAATGTATCGTTTGGTTGTTTTCTTTTTTAGTGTCGATGATATAAATAATATCTCCGTTTTGCGCTTCCAAATATCCTTTATCTCCAGTTTGCCCTCCGCTTTCTCCGTAAAATGGAGTTGCATTGAAAACCAATTGGAAAATCTCTCCATCTTTTGCGCTTTCAACTCTACGGTATTTTGTAATCTTAACTTGTTGAGACAATCTGTCATAACCAACAAATTCCTGAACATCATCTTCAACAATTACGTGCCAATCTCCAGCCGTTACTTTAGAAGCTGCACGAGATCTTTCTTTTTGCAATTGCAGTTGTTCTTGGAAGCCTTTTTCATCCAATTTCAATCCTTTTTCTGAAAGGATCAAAGCGGTTAAATCGATTGGGAATCCGTATGTATCATACAATTCGAAAGCTTTTTTACCATCGATTGTGTCACCAGCATTATTTAAAATTACAGCATCCAAAAGAATCAATCCTTGATCTAATGTTTTAAGGAAAGAATTCTCTTCTTCGCGAATTACATTCGAAGCAAGTGCTTTTTGCGTTCTAATTTCTGGGAAAGAATCCCCCATTTGCTCGCTTAGTGTTTCAACCAATTTAAAAATAAATGGTTCTTTTGTACCTAAGAAAGTAAATCCGTAACGAATAGCACGACGTAAAATTCTACGAATTACATAACCAGCTCCAGTGTTAGAAGGCAACTGACCATCAGCAATAGCAAAAGCTACCGCACGAACGTGGTCTGCTACAACACGAATAGCGATGTTTACTTTTTCTTCAGCTTCGTTTGATGCTTTTACAGTATATTTTGCTCCAGTAATCGTTTCGATTTCTCTAATTAATGGCATGAAAACATCTGTATCATAATTAGATGTTTTTCCTTGCAATGCCATACACAAACGCTCAAATCCCATTCCGGTATCCACGTGCTGTGCAGGAAGTTTTTCTAGAGAACCATCCGCCTTACGGTTGAATTCCATGAATACATTATTCCAGATTTCAACAACTTGAGGGTGATCATTATTCACTAAACTTTTTCCTGAAACCAAAGCTTTTTCTTCTTCAGAACGTAAATCAACGTGAATTTCAGAACAAGGTCCGCATGGTCCTTGATCTCCCATTTCCCAGAAATTATCTTTTTTATTTCCTAAAATAATTCGGTCTTCGTCGATTAATGTTTTCCAGATATCCCAAGCTTCTTGATCAAACGGAACATTATCTTCTTTACTTCCTTCAAAAACAGAAACATAAAGATTCTCTTTTGGAATTTTATAAACTTCTGTCAATAATTCCCAAGCCCAGTTGATTGCTTCTTTTTTGAAGTAATCGCCAAAAGACCAGTTTCCAAGCATTTCAAACATTGTGTGGTGGTAGGTATCAATACCAACCTCCTCAAGATCATTATGTTTTCCTGAAACACGAAGACATTTTTGCGTATCGGCTATTCTTGGACTTTTTGGAGTTCCGTTCCCTAAGAAAAATTCTTTAAACTGGGCCATTCCCGAGTTATTGAACATAAGGGTTGGGTCGTCTTTAAGGACAATAGGAGCTGATGGAACAATAGTATGTCCTTTACTCTCAAAAAAATCTAAAAATTGTTTACGTACGTCTTGTGATTTCATATTTTAATTAGAAAATGTGTCTGTTAAATGTGGCAATTTGATAATTAGGCAATTAGATAATTTACTTATTTAAATGATGCTTGAATTTTAAAATTGAAAGTTAAAAACTTATGCTTTACAACAATAAATTCGCTATTTTGCGCATTATATAATTTAAGTAATTCTCCCCAAATTATCAAATTATTTTGTTCTTGTAAAAACACCCCAAACGACTGAAACATTTCTTAATATTCTTCGTCTAAGTTGTTTTACAAGCTGCAAAAATAGCGTATTTTAAAATATGGCGAAAGTAAAATATTATTACGACCCAGAAAATCTGGCTTATACAAAAATAAAAACCAGAAAAAGAATAAAAATTGGTTACGCATTCCTGTTTTTATTGGCTTCTGCACTATTTGGCTTTTTAGTTTTTGTGCTTTTAATCAACACTCCTTATTTCGAAACTCCAAAAGATCGTTTACAAGCCCGAGAAATTGAAAATTTAAAACTGCAATATGCCATTTTAAACAAAAAGCTGGACGAAATTGATGAGACCGCAGATGCACTCGAAGAACGTGACAATAATATTTATCGCGTTTATTTTAATAAAGCTGAAATTCCAGATTCTATCAGAAAAGCTGGCTTTAAAAATTCTGACCGATACAAACTTTTAGAAGGATATAACAATTCGCAATTGGTTTTAAACACCACAAAAAGAATTGATAAACTCTCAAAAGAATTGGCAATTCAATCTAAGTCATTAGATGAGATTTTGAAATTGGCTGGAGCCAAAGAAAATTTATTATTAGCAATTCCTGCCATTCAGCCAGTTCGAAATGAAAATTTAAAACGTGTCGCGTCAGGCTTTGGATATCGAATTGACCCTTTCACGAAAGTGCGAAAAATGCATAACGGAATGGATTTCACCGCCAATACAGGCGCTCCAATTTATGCAACAGGAGATGGCGTTATCGAAAGAGCTGACAATACCGCTTCGGGTTATGGAAATCATATTGTCATCAGGCACGGTTTTGGATATCAAAGTTTGTACGCGCATTTAAGCAAATACAACTGCCGTCCAGGACAGCACGTAAAACGCGGCGATGTTATTGGATTTGTCGGAAGTACAGGCCGATCTGAAGGTCCACATTGTCATTATGAAGTTCATAAAGACGGAAAAGTGGTCAATCCGTTGAATTTCTATTATGGAAATATTTCAGCTGTAGAATATGTGGCGATTTCACAAATGGCCAACCAAGAAAACCAATCATTAGATTAATAGTACAAAAAATACTATTTTTGAAATAAAATAGAAAAAAACGAACCATGCATATTGAACTTTCTAAAGACAAAAGATATTACAGTATTGGCGAAGTTGCCAAAGCTTTTAATGTCAATGCTTCTTTGATACGATTTTGGGACAGCGAATTTGACATTCTAAAACCTAAAAAAAATGCCAAAGGAAATAGGATGTTCACACCAGAAGACATTACCAACCTTCAACTGATTTATCACTTAGTAAAAGAAAGGGGATTTACGCTTGAAGGTGCCAAAACACACTTAAAAGAGGGTCAGAAGAAAACGTTAGATAAATTCGAAATAATACGTAAATTAGAGTCGATAAAAACGCAATTGAACGACATTAAAAATGAATTGTAATTAAAAATTGAAATAAACTTAAATCAAAACAAATATGAAAAAGTGGTTAATCCCTGTAGGAATTATTGTAGCACTTATTGCTATTATCGCATTTTGGTCGATTGGTATTAAAAATACTGCTTTGCAACATAGCCAAGCTGTAAATAAAGAATGGGGAAATGTTCAAACGGCTTACCAAAGACGTAATGATCTTATTGGGAATTTAGTAAACACTGTAAAAGGTGCTGCAGATTTTGAAAAAGGAACTTTAACTGCTGTAATCGAAGCTCGTGCAAAAGCGACTTCTGTAACTATTGATCCTAGCAATGTCACACCAGAACAATTGGCAGCTTTTAACCAAGCTCAAAGCGGAGTATCTTCTTCTTTATCGAGATTGTTGGTTTCTGTTGAGCAATATCCAACTTTAAAAGCAAACGAGAATTTCTTGAAATTACAAGACGAATTGGCAAGTACTGAAAACCAAATTTTAACTGCTAGAACTCGTTTTAACGAAGCTGTACAAGTTTACAACGGATATGTTTTAAAGATTCCTAACAACTGGTTCTTGAGCGAATACAAAGAAAAACCATATTTTGAAGCTTCTACTGGAGCAGACAAACCTGTTGAAGTAAAATTCTAATAGGCTTCAAATCTAAAATCAGCAATCTAAACTCTAAAATTAATCAGATGTCACAAGTAGAAGACTTTTTAACCAAAGAAGAAGAACAAGAAATTGTTGAAGCTATTCGTATGGCTGAGAATAATACTTCTGGTGAAATTAGAGTACATATAGAAAAAACAACTTCTAAAGTCCATTTTGATCGGGCTTTAGAAGTTTTTCATGAATTACGAATGGATGAAACTAAACTCAAAAATGGCGTATTGCTGTATTTTGCAGTTGAAGACAAAAACTTCGTGATTTGTGGAGACAAAGGAATTAATGATTTGGTAGCCAACGATTTTTGGGATTGTACCAAAGACATTATGACCAATCATTTTAAAGCTGGAAATTTTAAACAAGGAATTGTTGACGGTATTTTGAATGCCGGAGAACAGCTTAAAAAGTATTTTCCTTCTCAGGAAGATGATGTAAACGAACTATCTAACGAAATCTCAAAAGGATAAATAATGAAAAATTCCAAAATTCAAATCCCAAATTCCAATAGAATTTTTCAGATTACTTTTTTGTTTATCGCATTATTTATCAGCAATGCTATTTTTGCGCAATTTGAGATTCCGCCAAAACCAAGTTTTCAGACTTCTGTTTACGATTACGCTAATATTTTAAGCTCAACAGAAAAAGCACAATTAGAAGAAAAACTAATTCGCTATTCTGATTCTACTACTACTCAAATTGTTATTATAACGATCGAAAGTTTAAAAGGTGAAGATGTAAGTCAGTTAGCTACAAAATGGGGACAGACTTGGGGAATTGGAGGAACCGAAAAAGATGATAATGGAGTTGTCATTCTTTTGGCTAAAAATGAGAGGAAAATTGCCATCAATCCTGGTTACGGTCTTGAAGATCGTTTAACGGCAGGTATTGGCGGAACAATCATCAGAAATATTATTATACCAGAATTTAAAGCTGGAAGCTTTTACAACGGTCTTGATAAAGGAACTGATGCTATAATTGATGTTTTTAAAGGAAAATTTAAAGGCGAACGCAAAACAACCAATAAAGGACAGGACTTTCCTTTCTTGCCCTTCATTGTAATTGTTGTAATTATTCTAATTCTGCTTTCTCGAAACAAAAGAGGCGGTGGAGGAAATTCTGGCAATAATGGCGGTGGTGGTCCTAGCCTACTGGATGCCATTATTCTAAGTAATCTTGGAAGAAGCAGCGGCGGATTTGGAGGTTTCGGAGGCGGATCATCTGGCGGCGGTTTCGGCGGAGGCGGAGGCTTCGGCGGTGGATTTGGCGGCGGAGGTTTCTCTGGCGGAGGATCTAGCGGAGGCTGGTAAAACATTTTGTTTAAAGTTTTCTTGGTTTCACGTTTCAAGTTTTAGGTTTCAATAGTAAAATATCATACATTTACATTTTACAATTTAATATAGATGTTATCACATAAAGCAAAATACGCCCTTAAGGCCTTACTTTATTTAGCAGAACAAGACGAAAATCACATTTCTAGAACAGTGGAAATTGCTGAAGGGGCAAATATTCCTAAAAAGTTCCTAGAACAGATTTTGTTAGATCTAAAACGCGGTCGTTTTGTAAGCAGTAAGCAAGGAAAATTTGGCGGATATTATCTGATAAAGTCTAAAAATGACATTACTTTGGCAGAAATTCACCGATTATTTGACGGTGCAATTGCACTTTTGCCATGTGCTTCTCTAAATTTTTACGAGCCATGCTCTGATTGCAAAACCGAGTCTGAATGCAGTCTGCGTCACGGTTTAATGCTTATTAGAGACAAAACTTTGAAGGCTATGGAAGGCATTACAATCGCTTCATTAGTGAAGAAATAAAAAAATATTTTATAAAGTCTAGTAAATCGATAGAATTAATTATATATATTTGCCAAAAATAATTAACTAATCATTTACAAAATTTTAACTCATGAAAGTACATTCTAGTAAATCAGGTGGAAAAAATCTTTTGCAAAAAAACTATAATTATAAATTCACAACTGTGAATACTGCTTCATTTATGATGTGTATGTGTTGGTAAAAAAAATTTAATTTTAAATTCTACTAATCATATATACTTAATATAAAAATGAAAACATCTATAAAAAATATATTTACAATACTTGCAGTTTTAACGTTCTCAATCTCATTCGCACAAAAAATAGAAGGGGTTGTTACAACAGATCAAAATACTCCTTTAGAAGCAGCTAATGTGGTAATTAAGGGAACAACTTTTAGTACAATAACAGATTCTGAAGGAAGATTTTCGATAGAATCTCAAGGAAAATTACCGATTACACTTTTAGTTCAATACATAGGCTATAACACTGCCGAACTTGAAATTACAGCTATCCCAGCTTCGCCTCTATTGATTACGTTACGTGAAGAAAACAAACTTGTTGAAGTTGTGGTTTCTTCAAGAAGAAGAATCGAAAAAGTACAAGACGTGCCAATTGCTGTTTCTGTTGTGACAGGAAAACAAGCTGAGGCAGCAGGAGCGTTTAACGTAAACAGAATTAAAGAATTGGTTCCTTCTGTTCAACTGTATTCTTCTAATCCAAGAAATACTGGAATCAACATTAGAAGTTTAGGTTCGCCTTTCGGACTTACAAATGATGGTATCGATCCTGGAGTTGGTTTCTATGTTGACGGTGTTTATTATGCACGTCCTGCAGCGACAACTTTAGATTTTATAGATGTAGAGCAAATTGAAGTATTACGTGGGCCACAAGGTTCTTTATTTGGAAAAAACACTACTTCTGGAGCTTTTAATATTACGTCTCGCAAACCAAGTTTTACAACCGGTGCCGATTTTGAGCTTAGTTATGGAAATTATGCTTTTTTACAAGCTAAAGCATCTATCACTGGCGCATTAGGAAAAAAAGTAGCAGGACGAATCTCTTTCTCAGGAACACAACGCGATGGTTTAATCGATAACGTTGCAACAGGAAGAGCAACCAATACTTTGAATAACCAAGGTTTTAGAGGACAATTATTATGGACTCCTACAGAAAATACAAATATTACTTTTGCGGGAGATCTTACAACACAGCGTCCTGACGGATATGCACAGGTTGTTGCTGGTGTTGCCCCTACTCAAAGGGCTGCATACCGTCAGTTTGATGCTATTATTGCCGATTTAAACTATCAATTGCCAAGTTTAAATGCTTTTGACCGTAAGATAGATCATGACACACCTTGGCGTTCTGGACAAGATTTAGGAGGAGTTTCTCTTAACATTGACACCAAAATTGGAGGTGGAACGCTTACTTCTACAACTGCATGGCGTTTCTGGAACTGGGACCCTTCAAATGATAGAGATTTTACAGGATTACAGGTTTTAGCCAAATCTCAAAACCCTACAAGACAAACACAAATTACACAAGAAGTTCGTTATGCTGGACAAATAACTTCAAAGATTAGCGGTGTTGGTGGCGTATTCTTTATTGACCAAACTTCTCAGACTGATGGAACTGAAGAATCTGGAAATGCACAATGGAGATTCTCTCAAAGTACAACAAGCCCGTTATGGAAAACGCCTGGTCTTTTTGAAGGTTACGGAATTCATACTGATGCAAGAATTAGAGCTTCGAGTGCGGCAGTATTTGGACAATTGGATTGGTCAGTTACAGAGCGATTCCACATTTTGCCAGGTTTGAGATATAATTTTGATAAAAAAGACGCTAGTTATTCTCGTAAAACATATGGTGGTCTTCAAACAACAGATCCTGCCTTACTGGCTTTGAAAAAATCGGTTTACTCAGATCAAGCATTTGATTCGAATACAGATAATACAGACTTCTCTGGAAACATAACGCTTACATACAAAGCATCAGACAAAATCAATATTTATGCAACAGCTGCTAAAAGCTACAAACCAGTTGGAGTTAACGTAGCAGGACTTCCAACAAATGCAGCAGGGCAACCAATGACTGATCTTGCAGTGGTTAAGCCAGAAAAAGTATACCATTATGAAGTTGGAGTAAAAACATCTCCGTTTAAAAACTCAATCTTCAACTTAACGTTCTTTAATACAGACATCAAAGATTTCCAAACAAATGTTCAGGCAGCTGAATTGGGCGTAAACCGCGGCTATCTTGCCAATGCAGATAAAGTGCGTGTAAGAGGTGCTGAATTGGATGCAAGTTTTGTAATTAATTCGCACGTAACAATTAATGGTGCTGCAACGTATACAGATGGTAAATATGTGAAATTTACAAATGCACCACTTCCGTTAGAAGAAACTGGAGCGCCGGTTGCCTTCAAAGATGTTTCTGGAACAGAATTGCCGGGTGCATCAAGATGGGCAGGTTCTCTTGGTGGTGAACTATCAGATAATGCAAGATTCTTTGGTAATGCTGGAAAAATCTTCTTCGCAGCTGACGGATATGCTCGTTCTGAATTTTCTTCAAGCCCTTCGGCTTCAAAATATTTAGTAGTTCAAGGTTATGCCATCTTCAACGCTCGTTTAGGTTTCCGTGCTTCTCAAGGATTATCTATTCACATTTGGGGAAGAAACCTTTTCAATAAAGATTACTACGAGCAATTATTGCCTGCAGGTGGTAACTCAGGACAATACGCTGGGGTTATTGGTGATCAAAGAACTTACGGAGTTACATTTAAGTATTCTCTGTAAGCGGTTAGGTTAGTTAGTTTTAGCATTAAAACGAGATGTATTTAAAAATGCATCTCGTTTTTTATTTTCACAAAAAAAAGCATAAAACAGATTTTAAAATAATCTAGGAATGAGATCATTTGTATAAATTCGCAGCCTGAATTTATAACAATTGAACAGAACTCTTAAATTTATTTTTGCTTTACTCTTTATTAGCCAGCTAATTGCAGGGCAAAATCAAAGAAATATCGACCAACAAACTCTGACTTGGATTCGATATTACAATATCTTGCCATTATCTGAGAAATGGGCACTGCATTCTGAATTTGACAATCGAAGTTTTGTAAATCCTGTTCATGAAAATCTTTTTGTCATTAGATCACAGGCCCGATACAGAGCCAACAAAATGGTCGATTTAGGCGCTGGATTTGCTTTTTTCAGTGTGAATACTCAAAATCCAAATGTTGATCCTGATTATTCTGTTCCCGAATATCGAGGCCAGCAAGATGTGACTTTGATTAATGATATTGCCAAAATCACTTTTCATAATCGTTTTCAGCTGGAAGAACGCTTTATTCAAAAAGCAAACAAAACAGAACTGCTAGACGAATTCTCTTATGCTTTTAGATTTCGATACCGTTTGCAATCCATGTTTACGCTTTGGGAAAAAGAAGGCAGAAGCATAAAAGGAACTATCTCTGACGAAATTTTATTCAATTTCGGAAAAGACAATCGCAGAAATACTTTCGACCAAAACCGTTTTTATGTTGCGTTACGTTATCATTTCAATCCAAATATTGGTGTGGAATTGGGCTATTTAAAGAACTTTCAAAGACGTGCCAGCGGTGTAGATTTTTACGATCGTGATATTATTCGACTTACAGTTTACCACAAGATTAATCGGAAGTTCTAAGATTCTAAGATTCTAAGATTCTAAGATTCTAAGATTCTAAGATTCTAAGATTCTAAGATTCTAAGATTCTAAGATTCTAAGATTCTAAGATTCTAAGATTCTAAGATTCTAAGATTCTAAGATTCTAAGATTCTAAGATTCTAAGATTCTAAGATTCTAAGATTCTAAGATTCTAAGATTCTAAGATTCTAAGATTCTTTAAAAAAATGGCAAATCAAAATTGATTTGCCATTTTTTTAAAGACTTTCTTCCTTTGTCTCTTTACTACTAAAAAAACTTAGTCCCTCAGCACCTTAGCACCTTAGCACCTAAAAAAAATCTACGCTCCTCTTTGCTTTCTTCCTTTTTTGCTTTCAGCAAAATTTCCAATTTTATAAGCTAGAGAAAACATTACATATCGTTTTAAAACTGTGTTTTCTTCATCACGAATAGATGTTGGCGATATAGTTCTTGTTGCGCTTTGGTTCTGATTTAAAACGTCATATACTTTTACTTTTGCGTATAATTTTTTATCCAAGAATCCGTAAGACAAACTTGTGTTCCAAAGAAAAAAGTCCTTTTTGAAATCGTCTGAAATATTCGAATTATACGTATATCCAAAATCATTTCCGAAGATTAAATTGGCTGGCCAATACGAAGTGGTTTGCATATTAATTCTATGAATCACGTTTGAAGTAGCGTCTCTAGAATAATTCTCGTATCGCGTTTCGTTATAAGATAAGCTGTAAGAAGGCGCAATCGAAAGTACTTCTCCATAATCGTAAGAAGCATAAACGCTTGGTGTAATTACGACAGATTTGGCATTATACATAACTGCGTTTGTAAACCCTTTATCAAAATTGTAATTACCGCTTAAACGAAGGCCATATCGAAGCGTGTGCGCATCTTTTTTAATCTGCTGATTCCAGTTTCCTCCAACTGAAGCCGAATAAGTTCCTGAAATATTTACGTAAGTTGTATTTCTTTTTCCACTTTCATCATAAATAGAAGTCGAAACGATATCATTGTTATAGTAATCTCCTCTAAGAAATAAACTGTAGCCAGAACGTGTTCTAAAATCAAAATTTTTAAAATCGATACCAGCAGTATTTTTTTCGATAGGGTTTAAGTTCGGGTTACCAATAACACTATTCAACGGATTATTCAAATCGGCAACCGGCATTAATTGTGTTGCCGACGGAAGCGTATTAGAATAATCGTATTTAAACGTCAAATTTTTAGAACGGTTAAATTTATAGCGAAGCTGAGCCGTTCCGTATGGAAGCATATATCTTTTATTCAAATCAGTTGCTTGATTTAAATAAAACGAATGGTTATCAAACTCTACAATTGACGTTCTTGAATTGATATTAAGACTAAACTTGCTTTTTTGCCAAGAGATACCCACTTTTGGCGCTATCGAATTTTGTTTTGATGTTGTATAATTCGTTAACGATAAGTTTAAATCTGAATAGTCCTGCGAAGCATCATCAAAATTGTATGTCTTTTGATCGTTCATCGAACTTTGCCAGTCGAAATCGGTTCCAAAACGAACACGAAGGGAATCTGTAATTGGTTCTGTATATTCTAAATCAAGCGAATAAGCATCACTTTTCGAAGTATTTTTCGCGTTCTGATTTCTTTCATCATTTGGTTTTGCATCCTGATAGAAAATTGTCTCAGAAATATTGATAGCATTCGAATCATTTTTAGTGTTATTGTTATTAAAAACCACACTTAAATTTCGAGATTTCTTTTCGAAAGTTTTATTGAAATTAATGCTGTTGGCAAAACTCGTATTCGAACTTTCAGTATTCGATGTTGCCGTACTTTCATTCAATGCTTCGCCATTTTCATTTTCAGAGAAAGACGACGACGAAGAGCTGTTGTTTGATTCTGACAGATTCAGTTTTGGAGCAAAAACGATCTGCATCGTAGGATCGATTTTATATTCTAGCTCAAAATTGACTTTATTTCCAGTGTTTTCATTTCTGGTTTTAGCGTCTGCTTCTGTCAAAATATTTCCTGTCGGCAACAAGCTAAGCTGATTCGATTTGCTTTCGTTTTTAGTCACCGCATTCGTAAAGTTGTAACTGCTCATAAACTCCAAATCCTTTGACCAATCATCAGAATAATTAATACCAGCCAAAGTAGACTGCGTAATTCCTTTTCCGCCACTGCTTGCGCCTTGATTGCCTTTTGCATTACGTCCACCTCCCATATTATCAAAAACTTCATCCATAGAAAACCCAGTTGAGTTGATATTATTGGAGGAAGCTAAAACGCTAATTTTTTGTTTATTTTTAAAGAAGTTCATCATCAAACTGCTTTCGTAGCGTTCGTCTGAACCATATCCGCCAAGAACTTTTCCAAAATATCCTTTGTTTTTCTTTTCGTCAATGGTAATATTAATACTCGAATAATCTGAAGTGGATTCCTGCTTAGAAAGTTCTTCCTTTTTGGTTTTAAAATCAGAAACCTGAACTTTTTTAATAATATCTGCTGGAAGATTTTTGATGGCAATCGCCCCATCTTTGTCAAAAAATGCTTTTCCGTTGACTAAAACCTGATTGACTTCTCGTCCATTTACCGTAATTTTCCCTGTATTATCTACATCAAATCCTGGTAACTGTTTCAGTAAAGTCTCCACATTTGCATCTGGACGCACTTTGTACGAGCCTGCATTAAATTCTAAAGTATCTTTTTTTATGGTAATGGGCGGCGCTTCGCTTTTAATTACCACTTCATTTAAGACATTTGCGTTTTCAAGCATATACAGCTTACCGAAGTCTTTACTTTCCGTCAGTCCTTTTTGTTCTTCGTAATACGCTTGATATCCCGTATAATTTACTTTTAAGAAAACTGGTTTATCATACTTTTTTGTATTGATAATAAAGTTTCCATTTTTATCTGTAGTAGCATATTCGATAATGGTAGAATCTTTTACAGCTGTAAAATAAACGGTAGCGAGTTCTAGCGGAAGCTGCGAGTTTATATCTACTACAGTTCCTTTAATAACAACATTGTTCTGGGCATTTGCTGAATAAACAAAAGCTAAAAACAATAGAAATGAATAAATCTTGGTCATAAAATTGGGTTAGTTAGATTGGTAAGACTTAAAAAAACACAAAAGGTTTAATTGTATTTTTTACATTTATTCAAATATAGTGCCAATAAAAAATTGATCTTATAATTATCATAGACACCGAACATAAAAAAATCCCCTATTCGAGGGGATTCTTTTTTTATTTTTCTCTTATATAAATATCGATTGGAACTCCTGCAAAATCCCATTTCTCTCTAATTTTATTCTCAAGGAATCGCTTATAAGGCTCTTTAACATATTGAGGCAAATTAGCAAAAAATACAAATTGCGGCGTTGCTGTTGGCAATTGCATGCAATATTTAATTTTTACATATTTTCCTTTCGTCGCTGGTGGCGGGTAACCTTCAATTACTTTCAACATATATTCATTGAATTTTGAAGTTGAAATTCTTTGTTGTCTATTCTCGAAAACTTGAACTGTCGTTTCTAATGCTTTCAATAAACGCTGTTTTGTTAAAGCAGAAACAAATAAAATTGGCACATCTGTAAAAGGCATCAATTCTTTTTTGATTTTCTCTTCGTAATCACGAGTAGACATCGTATCTTTTTCTACCAAGTCCCATTTGTTTACCAAAATAACAACACCTTTACGGTTTTTCTCAGCCAACCAGAAAATACTTTGGTCTTGACCTTCAAATCCGCGAGTTGCATCGATAACCAATATACAAATATCTGCATGCTCAATTGCTCTAACAGAACGCATTACAGAATAAAACTCTAAATCTTCTTTTACTTTTGCTTTACGGCGAATTCCCGCAGTATCAACTAAATTGAATTCAAAACCAAAACGATCGAATTTCGTATCAATTGCATCACGAGTTGTTCCAGCAATATCGGTTACCATAAAACGATCCTGCCCAATTAATGCATTGATGAAACTTGATTTTCCAGCATTAGGACGACCAACTACAGCAAAACGAGGCAAAACAACTTCTGGTGTAACTGGTTCTGGTTTTACTGGGAAAGCTTCAATTAAAGCATCCAACAAATCTCCTGTTCCGCTTCCAGAAATACTTGCAAAAGTGTAGTATTCGCCTAAACCAAGATTGTAAAACTCCACTGCGTCTTTTTCGCGCATTGCGTTATCAACCTTGTTTACAGCCAATAAAACTGGTTTTGTTACTTTACGAAGCAATTTTGCAACGGTTTCGTCCATTGGCGTAATTCCTTCTTCTACATCAACCACAAAAATAATAACATCGGCTTCGTCGATAGCAAGTTCTACCTGTTTACGAATTTCACCTTCGAAAACGTCATCAGACCCTCGAACGTATCCACCTGTATCAATGACAGAAAACTCTTTTCCGTTCCACTCGCTTTTACCATAGTTTCTATCACGGGTAACCCCAGATACTGAATCTACAATAGCTTCTCTTCTTTGTATCAGCCTATTAAACAGGGTCGATTTCCCTACGTTAGGTCTTCCTACTATCGCAACAATGTTATTACTCATTTTTTTGAATTTTAGATTTTAAATTTCAGATTTTAGATTTTTAGTTTCCTAAAATGCTAATAACCTGTAATCCAAAATGCTTTGTTTTAATTTTTTGCAAAGGTAGTTAAAAAAGTGACTAAGTCGCTAAGATTCTAAATACCTAAGTTTTTATTTTGTTTCATGTTCAAAGTTTCAAGTTTTTAAGCTCTGTATTCAACTTGAAACCTGAAACTTGAAACAATTAAGACTACTGATTATATCCGAATCTCTTCAACATATTAGCGTTGCTTCTCCAGTTTTTGTTCACTTTTACGTAAAGTTCAATATGAATTTGTTTTCCGAAGAATTTCTCTAAATCAGCACGAGCATCTGTTCCAACTTTTTTAAGAGCAGCACCTTTATGTCCGATGATGATTCCTTTTTGCGTATCGCGCTCTACCATAATTACCGAACGGATTCTGATAATATTTTCATCTTCATGAAATTCTTCTGTCACGATTTCAACCGCATACGGAATCTCTTTGCTGTAATTCAATAAGATTTTCTCGCGAATCGTTTCGTTTACAAAGAAACGCTCTGGTTTATCTGTTAATTGATCTTTAGGATAATAAGCCGGAGATTCTGGTAATAATTCGATAATTCTTCCAAAAACTTCGGGAACGTTGAAATTCTGCAAAGCCGAAATTGGGAAAATCTCTGCATTTGGCACTTTTTCTTTCCAGAAAGAAACTTGTTGTTCTAATTGCTCTTGGTTGGAATTGTCAATTTTATTTAAAAGTAATAAAACCGGAATCTTAGCATGAATGATTTTCTTAAAAAAATCTTCGTCTTTAAGGTCCTGCTCGCCTATTTCGACCATGTAAATTAAAATATCAGCATCTTCAAAAGCCGATTTTACAAAGTTCATCATCGATTCCTGCATTTCGTATGCCGGTTTTATAATTCCAGGAGTATCAGACAAAACCAATTGAAAGTCTTCTCCGTTTACGATTCCTAAAATTCTATGACGTGTAGTTTGTGCTTTTGATGTAATGATCGACAATCGTTCTCCAACGAATGCATTCATTAATGTTGATTTTCCAACATTTGGATTCCCGATGATGTTTACAAAACCTGCTTTATGTGACATTTGCATAATATTTAATTTGCAAAGGTAGTCATATCAACCGAATACGGAAAATAAAAGATTTTTTAAAATTTTCATTGGAATTCTCAAAAATCGGCGTATCTTTGCACCCGAACATCGCGGGATAGAGCAGTAGGCAGCTCGTCGGGCTCATAACCCGAAGGTCACAGGTTCGAGTCCTGTTCCCGCTACAAGTAAAAAGCTTCAGAGAAATCTGGAGCTTTTTTTTATTCTAAATTTTAACAGCTCTTCAGGCTCATATCCGCCACGGCGGACACAGGTTCGAGTCTTCGCTGCGGCGAACTACTAAGAGAAAAGCTTCAGAGAAATCTGGAGCTTTTTTTTGTTTAACAAACCTTCATTGACATTCTATTCCAGCTATTTTATTTAACATAAAAAGTCTTAATTTTTAAAAGTGCTCTCAATTTAGAAATTAAATGCTAAATTAGCTAACTATCATCCTCGCCTTTAATTATTTGCATATATAAATCCCCGTAGAAAAACCAAACCATAATCTTAGTTAAGTTTAATGCTGGTAAACAAACAAAATAATAATCGGTTAATTACATTTATAGATACCGAAATCGAATCGGTGAAAGGTAAAATCCTTGATATAGGTGCAATTAAAGAAGACGGCAATCATTTTCACGATGCTTCTTTAGGATATTTTACCGAATTCTTAAAAGGTAGCGAATATATCTGTGGCCATAATATTTTAAATCACGACATTAAATATATTGGCAAAACAATTCATGATGCAGGAATTAACCCTTCGAATATCATTGACACATTACATTTATCTCCATTATTATTCCCAACAAAACCTTACCATTCACTAGTAAAAGACGACAAACTTCAGACAGAGGAACTAAACAATCCTTTAAACGATTCAATTAAAGCACAAGATTTATTTAATAGTGAAGTTGCCACTTTTTGGCAAACTGACGAAACTCTAAAAGAAATTTTATATCTGCTTTTAAATCGTACAAAAGAATTTGGAGCTTTTTTCCGATTTGTCAATTATCAAAATAGAAGCTCGAATGTAGAATCTAAAATCAGATTAAAGTTTCAAGGCGAAATTTGCGAGCAATCAAATTTAACCAAACTAATATCTGAGAACCCTATTGAATTGGCGTATTGCATTTCTTTGATACATTCATTTATTCTCCATAAAAAGGTTCATTCAATCACACCTCCTTGGGTGTTAAAAAATTATCCCGAGGTCGAGCGAATAATGCTGCTATTACGAAGCAAGCCTTGTTTGACCGGCTGTAATTATTGTAATAATGCCTTAAACATTCACAAAGGTTTAAAAAAGTTTTTTGGTTTTGATTCGTATCGAACTTATGGTGGCGAACCGCTTCAGGAGAAAGCTGTCAAAGCTGCTGTAAAAAATAAATCGGTATTGGCTGTTTTTCCAACTGGTGGTGGAAAGTCAATTACATTTCAAGTTCCAGCACTTATGAGTGCAGAAAACTCTAAAGCATTAACGATTATAATTTCTCCTCTTCAATCGTTAATGAAAGATCAAGTTGACAATCTTGAAAAAAACGGAATAACCGAAGCTGTAACAATCAACGGATTATTAGATCCAATTGAAAGAGCCAAATCTATTGAAAGGATTGAAGATGGCTCTGCTTCCATCCTATACATTTCGCCCGAATCACTGCGTTCAAAAACTATCGAAAAGCTCATTTTAGGCAGAAAAACAGCTCGCTTTGTAATTGATGAAGCGCATTGCTTTTCATCTTGGGGTCAGGACTTTAGGGTCGATTATCTGTATATTGGCGATTTTATAAGATTAATTCAGGAAAAGAAAAATCTTGAAGACAGCATACCTGTATCTTGCTTTACAGCAACAGCCAAACAAAAAGTAATCGAAGATATTAGAGATTATTTTCGTGAGAAACTTTCGTTGGATCTCGAAATTTTTACTTCAAAAGCATCAAGAACCAACCTTAATTACAAAGTTTTCAAAAAGCAAAATGAAGACGAAAAATATCTCGCCGTCAGAGATTTAATTGAGGAAAAAAATTGTCCGACAATTATCTATGTATCTAGAACCCTCAGAGCTTATAAACTTGCCGAACAACTATTAAAAGACGGTTTTAATGCCAAACCATATCATGGCAAAATGGATAAAAAGGAAAAGACTGAAAACCAGAATCTTTTTTTAAACGGTGACACACAAATTATGGTCGCCACTTCTGCATTTGGTATGGGCGTAGACAAGAAAGATGTAGGCCTAGTTATTCATTATGAAATATCAGATTCACTTGAAAACTATGTTCAGGAAGCTGGACGCGCAGGCAGAGATGAAAATATTTCGGCTGATTGTTTTGTATTGTTTAACGAGGAGGACCTCAGCAAGCACTTTATCTTACTTAATCAGACTAAGTTATCCATAAAAGAAATTCAGCAGATATGGAAAGCAATAAAAGATATTACAAGATTCCGATCGAAAGTATCTAATTCTGCATTAGAAATTGCCCGAAAGGCGGGTTGGGACGATAATGTTGCAGAAATAGAAACACGCGTAACTACCGCAATAGCAGCTTTAGAAGATGCTGGATATTTAAAACGTGGGCAGAATATGCCAAGAATTTTTGCCAGCAGCATTTTATCTAAAAATGCTCAGGAAGCTATTGATAAAATAAACTCTTCTAAAAAATTTGAAGAAAAGCAGAAAGAACAAGGTGTACGCATTATAAAAAAACTTTTTTCTAGTAAAAGTAGAAAAGAGAACAACAATGAAACTCCAGAATCAAGAGTAGACTATATTAGTGATCATTTAGGCATTGTAAGAGAAGAGGTTATAAACATTGTAAACTTATTAAGAGAAGAAAATATTTTGGCCGATGCCAAAGACTTGACTGCATTTATAAAAAATACAGACAATAAAAACCGCTCTCTTGCCATTGTAGATTCATACAGCAAAATTGAAAACTTTCTACTCTCAGTATTAAAAGAAGAAGAAAGTATTTTTCATTTGAAAGAACTAAACGAGTTTGCTGAAAAAAAAGGCTATGAAGGAGTAAGCATAAATAAACTAAAAACGATAATTAACTTTTGGTCTATTAAAAACTGGATTAAAGGAAAAAATTTAGATCATTTTAAGAATCATATTGCTGTGCTCTGTCTGCAAAGCAAAAAGCAATTAATAGATAAGCTTGAAATACGACACGAACTTGCAAAATTTATTGTTGATTTTTTTTATAACAAAACAATTACTGAGCAGGCAAAAGTGCAGACAGAGAAAGATGAAATTTTGGTAGAGTTCTCAGTTCACGAATTAAAGACTGCTTATGATAATAGTCTCAACTTTTTCAAAAAAGAGATAACTTTCTACGATATTGAAGACACTTTATTCTATCTTTCTCGAATTGAAGCAATAAAGATTGAAGGCGGTTTTCTGGTTGTTTATAATGCTTTAACCATCGAGCGAACTGAACAAGATAATAAAAAACGATATACGAAAGACGATTATCAAAAGCTTAACCAATTTTACGAAAGTAAAATCCAGCAAATCCATATTGTTGGCGAATATGCCGAAAGAATGATTGATGATTATAGGAACGCTCTTCAGTTTGTAGAAGATTATTTTCAGCTCAATTATAACTCCTTTTTAAACAAATATTTTAAAGGCAGCGACAGACAGAACGAAATTAGAAGAAATATTACCCCTCGAAAATTCCAACAGTTATTCGGAGAACTTTCTCCATCCCAACTAAAAATTATAAAAGACAACGAAACACAACACATAGTTGTAGCCGCGGGCCCAGGCAGTGGCAAAACAAAGGTTTTAGTACATAAATTGGCTTCACTATTATTAATGGAAGATGTTAAGCATGAACAATTATTGATGCTGACATTTTCTAGAGCTGCGGTTATAGAATTCAAAAAGCGTTTATTACAACTGATTGGCAATGCCGCAAACTTTATTGAAATTAAAACATTCCATTCGTACTGTTTTGACCTTTTGGGCAAAGTTGGCTCTTTAGAAAAATCGACAGATATTTTAAACCTGACGGTTGAAAGAATCAAAAATGGCGATGTCGAAGCGAATAAAATTACTAAGACCGTTTTGGTAATTGACGAAGCCCAAGATATGAATGCAGATGAGTTTGCGCTAATAAATGCATTGATGCATCAGAATGAAGAAATGAGAGTTATTGCTGTAGGAGATGACGACCAAAACATTTACGAATTTAGAGGAGCCAGTTCTAAATATCTAGAGCAGTTTATTTATGAAAACAAAGCTATAAAATACGAATTAGTCGAAAACTATCGCAGTAAAAGTAATCTCGTCACCTTCTCTAACCAATTTCTCAAACAAATACAGCACCGCCTAAAAGAAACGCCCATTATTGCTAATCAAACAGATAATGGAAAAATCAAAGTTATCAATTATAAAAACTGCAATCTAATTACTCCTCTCGTAAAAAATATTGAAAATGCAGAACTCTCTGGAACTACTTGCATAATTACAAAAACTAACGAAGAGGCTGTAAAAGTTACAGGATTACTTTTAATGAATGGCATAAAAGCAAAATTAATACAATCTAATGATGGCTTTAATTTATACAATCTTGTAGAAGTTCGCTTCTTTTTAAATAAAGTAGATTGTGGAGTTGATATTTATACAATTAGTGATGAAGTCTGGAATAATGCCAAAAAAGAGCTTAATAATACTTTTTGTAATAGCAATAAGTTGGAAATCTGCCTCAACATTATCAAAGATTTTGAAACTACTAATCCTACGAGAAAGTACAAATCTGATTTAGAAGTTTTAATTCGAGAATCTAAACTGGAGGATTTTTATAGTGAAAATGGCGAAACCATTTTTGTTTCAACCGTTCATAAAGCAAAAGGAAAAGAGTTTGACAATGTATTTCTTCTCCTTGAGAAATTTAATATGGACACAGACGAAGCTAAGCGTCAATTGTATGTAGCAATGACCAGAGCAAAAAGCAATTTAAATATTCATCTAAATGCAGACTATCTGAATCATTTGACCGCTGAAAATCTCGAACAAATAACTGATATAGAAATGTATTCTGCACCTGATAAAATTGCAATCCATGCCACTTTCAAAGATATTTGGCTAGATTACTTCATTAACAGACAGCCTTTAATTTCTCAACTCAAATGTGGAGACAGACTGCATATTGATGGGAATGAATGCTTAAATTCTAACGGACAATCTGTCTTAAAATTCTCAAAGCAATTCATTGAAAAAATTGAGATAATGAAATCAAAAAACTATCAGCTCAGAAGTGTAAATGTGAATTTCATATTACATTGGTTTAAGGAAGAAACTTCACAGGACATCAAAATTATTTTACCTGAACTTTATTTTGAAATTATTGAGCTAAAGTAAAAAGCTAATATTTGAAACTTTAAGTTCAAATTCCTGTTTCTGTCAATTGAAAAATTAAAACTTATTACATATCAGGTTTTGGTACTCTAAACTTTGTGATAAAATACACTAAGAATTATTACATTTAAATTATGCTTTTAGAAAAATTACTTGACGAGTTTAATGTAGACACCAATATTTTTAGTGAAGAGGAGTCTAATTTATATGATAACTACTTTGAACAAATAGCCGTCAAAAAGAACACCTTTTTAATAAGAGAAGGAGAAACAGAAAATTACAGCTATTTTGTTTTTGATGGTGTATTGCGTTGTTGGCTACTAAATAATAAAGGAGAAGAACAAACTTTTTGGTTCTGTAAACCAGGAACATTTTCTATGTCAAATATCTCATTTACATTACAAGAAAAATCAGCTTTTAATGTGCAGGCAATCGTAGATTGTATTGTTTATAGAATCAGCAAGGAACAAGCAGCAGAACTATATGCTTCCATTCCGAAGGTAAAAACAGTTTTTGGAGATTTGACTGCTATATTATTGAATAGAATATTAAAAAGAAATATCGACATCATCAAAAACCCTCCCGAACAATATTATCTGCAAATGATTGATGAATATGGCACCGCTTTAAACCATATTCCGTTAAAAGATATAGCATCCTATTTGGGCATTACGCCACAAGCATTGAGCAGAATACGCCGTCGCATTTTTTAACTTGGGTTCAGTGTTATTTATTTATTAGTTTGGAACTTTGCACTTTTAAAATTCATAGTTATGATTAGAGAAATTACAGAAATGGATTATCCGCGATTAATGGAAATTTGGCAAAGTGCGGTGCTAAATACACATGATTTTCTTAAAGAGGAAGATTTTTTATATTACAAGGAACAGCTTCCTACCTACTTTAAACATGTTACCTTATTTGGATTTGAGAAAGACGGAATATTAGTTGGCTTTATAGGAACTTCAAATGAAAATCTTGAAATGTTATTTATTGATAATGATTTTCGAGGAATTGGAATAGGAAAAAAACTGATCACATTTGCAATAGCTAATTTAAACGTAAGCAAAGTTGATGTGAATGAACAAAATACACAAGCCGTTGGTTTCTACAAACATGCAGGTTTCAAAGTTGTAAAAAGATCAGCGCTAGATGAAAAAGGCAAAGAATATCCTATATTACATATGGAATTATAATTTACTTTTAAATACAATCTTATTTGTTAAAAAACATATCAAGATTGGATTACTGTTATCGCTATTAAAATAAAAGCTTCAAATAAATCTGGAGCTTTTTGCTTTATGATAATTTCTTCAAATTCAACTAGATTTATATAGCTTTTATACCTAAATACTGAATATAACCTAAATAAACTCTAAAAACACTACTCATATAAAAATCATATCCTACAATAATTATGTAAACTCATAACAAAATTCTATAAACAAAAATGTTGTTGCGCCATGTATTTTTGGATTAAGAAAAATATGTTTTTGTACAGCCAATAAATAATAAAAATCATGCAATCAACTATAACTACATCCGCAAATTTTAACTCCAATACTATTCAATCTAATGCAAATATGATAGATGCTGAATTTCATTCTGAAAGACAAGCATCAACTTCTTTAGACTTGTACCACAAGCATGAGGACGAACCAGATTTTGACTGCGAATTTCTGCATGGTATTAGCTATAACGAAGAAACCGAAAATACAATTGATGCAGAAACTGATGAAGATTTTGCAGATCTATATAATGACAATCAATGGGATGTCGATATCTATGACCCGTATTTGGAGTCCACTTATTTTTAATCGCAAAAATTCTAAGTTCAAGGCTATTCCTGCCATTTAAACAAAAGTTTCAGATTCCTCTGAAACTTTTGTTTGTTTTACAAGCGCAAATTTTCGAGCAAACTTCTTCTGCTAAACAAAAACATCTCTTTAATTCTTTCATCATTTTAGTTAATCATTTCTTAATCTGTTAAGGAAATTATTTGCATTAGTATAAATTCGTTCTGTTAATTCGTATGAAATAAGCTATATTTTTAAAGGATAGCACCTCAAAAATAACTTAATACCAAAAACGTGATTTATACCACACTTTTAAATATTGCGGTTTTTCAGGGAATAATTTTAGGCTTCATTATTTTAAAGTCTTCTTTATTCAATAGCAATTCAAACAAATATCTGGCAGGCTTATTATTTACGCTTTCTATTATTTTACTGAATCATGTTTTTGAGGTCACAGACGCATTTACTCCCTACCCTTTCTTGCGTTTTATTGATCATATCGAATGGACATTTCTAATACCTGCTTTTTTATTTCTGTTTATTATCAACCGAATTGATGATGCTGTAAAAAGCAAGCAAAACTCTTATTTATGTTTTATTCCATTTACCTATTCTGCCCTACTTTGTGTTTCACAGGATCTTGATCGTGTCGCAGGAATTTATACTATTCCCAATGCAGCTGCAGGTCTACTCCAAGTACTTGGTTTACTTCATCTTGTTTTGGCCGTTACATTCATTCCGTTTCTGCTATGTTATTCTTATTTTATGATTAAGCACTTAAAAGATGCGCAGGACAAAAAATGGATCTTTATCCTGCTAACAATCATTTCTTCATCGTTAATTGCTTTTCTTATTATTGCTGTAGCCAACTTATTTATTCCTTTTGACCTTTCTGCAGCGATGAGTATTTTGGCTTTTTGTGCCACATTTATAATTCATTGGGCTGCTTATATTGGCATTTACAAGTACAAATTGGCCAAAGATCACCAAGCAGTTTACAATTTTTTAAATAAAGATTTAGCGATTCTGCCCGCCAATATCCCAATTATAGAAAATGACGAACCCGAAGAATATACAGAATCGATCACGGCAAATAACGTTTACTTTCAAAAGCTAGAACTTCTCTGCAAAGAACAGCACCTTTATACCGACAGTACATTAAACAGAGAAAAAGTTGCCGAAAAATTAGGCATTAGTCCTGGATATCTCTCTCACATTGTTAATACCATAACAGAAGACAACTTTGCTAATTATATCAATAATTATCGTATTGAAGCTGTCAAGGAAATGATTTTAAATTCTGAATACGAAAATTACAGTTTACTAGCAATGGGTTTAGAATCTGGCTTTACTTCTAAAACCACTTTTTATAAAGCCTTCAAAAAAGCTACTGGTCAAACACCAAATGAATATAAAAATAGTATAAAGTAAGTGCCGATTTATACAGTTAAGTACCGATTTATCCATTTTTAAGCTTTTGATACCTTTTCTAATTTTTCTTATCTCAATTTTGGCTTCAAATAATTCAAATCAATTTTTATGAAAAAAATTTTATGGCTAGCTGTTTTTACAGTTTTAGGATTTGCAAGTGTTAATGCTCAAGAAATTAAATTTGGAGCTAAAGCAGGTTTAAACTTTTCGACTGTTAACGGAAGCAACGCTGGTAACATTAACTATGTGACCTCTTATCATGTTGGCGTTGTATCTGAAATTCCAATTTCTGAAAAGTTTTCTTTTCAACCCGAAATCATGTATTCCCGTCAAGGATATACCTTTAATAATGATTTAATAGCTATGAATTACCTGAACATTCCGTTAATGGGAAAATATTATGTAACAAAAGGGTTGAGTTTGGAAGCTGGTCCGCAAATAGGCTTTTTACTTTCTGCTAAAGATGAAGGCGTGAAAGTAACCAATTCATTCACTACTTTTGATTTTGGCTTTAATTTTGGCGTTGGCTATAAACTAGAAAACGGACTTAATTTTGGCGCAAGATATAATCTAGGCGTAACTAAGGCTGATACTGACATCAGAAATGCATCATTTCAAGCATCTGTTGGTTATTTCTTTTTCTAAAATCTTAATAAGTAATAACCAAAAACACCACTTATTTGAGTGGTGTTTTTGGTCATTTCGAGTTTAGAAAACCCCAAAACTGCACCGTTAAGTGACAGTAATGAGGCCCGCTAAAAATTATATCGCAGTCGATTCAAATTGTTTTAAGTCTCTCGTATTTTTTTGTACGGCAAGGGCAGAAAACAATCCTAAAACGAACGACATTCCGAAGAATCCTTTTTCGCTCAGCAATAAATCTGCATTCCAAAGACCAATGATTAGCAATACGATAGAAGCGATGGTGCTAAACCAGCTTATGCTGTAATACAAATCGGTTACAGGAATTCCTTCTAGTCTGTCTCTCACGCTTTTTTGCACTGATATTACAGAGAAAAGTCCGAAAAGGAGAATCGTAAAATAGTATCCTTTTTCGTTGTAAGCCATTGCCGAATTGTAAAGTCCGATACAATAGGAAGTCATACCAATAAGTAGCGTCATCCAAGATGCGCCTATGAAAGCGGCACTTGGTTTTAGAGGACTACCTCCATTATTTGATCTTCCATTTTTTAATTCTAAACTGTTGTTTGATTCATTTGATTTTAGCGGTTCCATAATTTTTTATGTTTTATAATTATGAGGCAAATGTCAGAATGAATAGGAAATTGTGAAAATCAATTTACATTAAAAACTGATGATATAAAAACTGATTTATTTATCTTTATGCTCATAAAGTAGGATTTATGAATGCTCTGGAAGAAATATCAAATATGATGAATGAAGCTGATAAAAAGGCATTCATACATTATTTATCGAAAAAGAATAAACGAAAAGACGTAGCAAATATCAAATTATTCAATTCTTTAAAAACTGATGATATAAACTTTATAAATAATGATTTAAAAGATAAAAAAAGCACCGACGCTTATCATGCTCTTAGAAAAAGGCTTTATGATAACATGATCGATTTTATGGCGAATCGAAGTTTTGAAAATGATACTTCGCAAGAAAATGTCATCCTTCGTTTTATTGTGGTAAGTCGGTTATTCTTTGAACATAAACTCATTAAAACCGCTTTTAAATGTTTGGCTAAAGCCGAAGAAATTGCGCTGAGCATTGAGCATTTTAGTCTTCTCAACGAAATCTATTTGATTCAAATACAATTTGCACATTTCAATTTATCGGAACCAGTTGAAGAAATAATCCAGAAATTTAAAGCAAACAAGAAAAAGGCCGAATATGAAGAACATCTCAATTTGGGGTATGCCATTTTACGCCGTGAACTTGCTGCGATTTATCATGAAGGCAGAATTGTAGATTTTCAGGCTCTTATAAAAAACACTATAGAAACGCATGGAATATCTTTAAAACAAGGATTAACTTTTAAATCGCTGTATCAAATATTATTTATTGCCAACGAATATGCTTCTATAAATAACAATTTCTCACTCATACAGCCTTTTGTAGTCAAAAGCTATCGGTTTATTAGCAAAAAAATAGATCTTTCAGATCGGCATTTGTACTATCACATTTACATCTTATACTTTTTAGCCAATTTCTATTTTCGCAACGGACAGTTTACAAAGTCTTTACATTATCTTGACTTGATGTCTGCCGAACTTCAGAAACAATCTGGAAAGTATTATCAGCGTTTCTGTCTTAGATATTTCTTGTTATTGGCTTTCAATGAAAATTATCTTGGGAATTCGCAAAAAGCAATAGAAATTGCAGAAAAAGCGCTTTCTTCAAACAAAAAAGCAGATCCTAACGATAGCAACGACATTCGTCTTATGCTTGTCGTTTTTTACATACAGCAAAATGCTGGACGCAATGCCCTAAAAGAAATGGCAAAACTGAATCATACAGACAGTTGGTACGAAAAGAAAATGGGAATGGATTGGACCATAAAAAAATCTCTGGTTGAAATCCTTTTACATTCGCAGCAAGAAAACACCGAGTTGGCTTTATCCCGATTAAGAAGCTTTAAAAGACGCTATAAAAAATACCTTTTAACGGTAAATGAAGAACGCGTTGTTCACTATCTTTTATTCGTGGAGCAATATGTTCTGAAACCCGAAATTATACAGACTGAAAAATTTCAAAAAACAATAGAAGATTTTATCATCTCGGCACAAAATGGTCCTAAAGACATTTTAATTATGAGTTTCTTATCGTGGCTTGTTGCTAAAGTAAGACGAAAAACAGTCTATGAAACAACTTTAAATCTTCTGGAAACGTATTTTTAAATAAAAAAGCTTCAGATCCCTCTGAAGCTTTTTATTATCCATATTTTTTAAGCCATGAAAATAGTTCTCAACGACAATTTCACAATACAAATCTTCGATTTCCGACTATAATTTTCAATTTTCAGCATCTTCAATAGTATTTTCGTCGATTAAAATAATATTTTCTTAATAGCAGGCTTTCTATTTAGCAGCTATTTTTTATAAATTTGCGGCTTTAAAATTCGTAGGTTTTATTCCTCGTATTTTTAGGTTTGACAGCCTATTTCCATTTAATCCTACTAAAACATTTAGAACGTACTTTAATTATATAATAACCGCAAATCTACACAATGCAAAACACACACAACCCCAAACTCTTATTTATTAGCCTTTTAACTTTATTTTTCTCTGTTACTTTATTCTCTCAAAAAAGCGTTTATGCCGGAATCGAAATCGGTCGTAGAGCTATAAAAGTTTCAGTTATTGATGTAAACAACATCAGAAAAGCCGATTATAAAATCCTTTCTTTCTGGACAGAGCGAATTCCGTTTGCTGATCATATTGGCGCTACAGGCGAACTTACTCAAGAAGACATTACTAGAACTAGTGTTACGGTAACCAACCAACTGCAAAAAATTAAGGCTGAGAACAAACTTCTTGAAGAAAACATCTTTATCGTTGCTGCTCCTGTTTTTGCACAAGCACGCAATATAGATGTTCTAAAAAACAAAATTGCTCTTTTGACCGGAAAACAATTAGAGGTATTAGATGTTAACGAAGAAGCAAAAACACTTGTTAAAGGTGCTATTCCGCCTGTTGACTTTGCTAATGCTTTCTTACTAGATATTGGTGCTCAAACTACAAAAGGGGGTTATATTGACGAACTTAAAGACGGTAAACTAGAGTTTATTCCTTTAGAATTAAGTTTCGGGACTATGACACTTACTGACGCCGTAGAAAAAACAGTGGTAAACAAAAGTCAGGTAAACGATATGTCAACTTACCAAGAAAAATCTTTTGACTACAATGTAATTCTACGTAAAAAAACCAAAGAATTATTTGATGCCAATCCACCTTTAGCAAAAAAAGATAAATTATACTTATCTGGTGGTGCTGTATGGGCATTTTCTACTCTTTTCTTTGACGAAACGGTTAACAAAGAGCACTATGTTACGTTAACACTTCAAGATGTTATTGATTATGATGCTATTCTGAAAAACAACTTCAGTAAGTTTACCAATCTTGCAAAAACAAATAAAGAGGCTGCTAGAGTTTTAAGCACTTACGATCAAAAATACCTTATTTCGGCAAACAACATTCTGGTAACCTGCCTTGAAAGTATTCCAGATTATGCAACAAAGAAAATTTACTTTGTAAAAGAAGGACAAGTAATCTGGCTGATCTCTTACATTGCAGATCGTTCAAAAAAGATTAATACTAATTTTTAAGTATTTCCTTTTTCTAAATATTTTAAAGCTTCAGAGAAATCTGGAGCTTTTTGTTTTCTATTCTGTTTAACAACTTTGAACCAAAATTTTATATCTTAGCAAGATTGCAATCGATTACATTAAACCAAAAATCAATTTTGCTATGAGAATTTATTTCTATCTGCTTTGCTTTTTCAGCTGCTCTCTAGCTGTCTATGCTCAAAAACCAACGCCCGAGAAACCTCGAATTTTGATTAGTACCGATATCGGAGGAACAGATCCAGACGACAATCAATCGATGGCGCATTTGTTAATGTACAATGAAAAATTTCAAATTGAAGGATTGGTTTCTTCACCTTCGTATGGAAACGGAAGCAAACAGGAAATAATTCGAATGATTGATCTTTACGAAAAAGATCTTCCGAAATTGCAAAAGCACCAAACGGGTTTTGCAACTCCAGAATACCTGCGTTCAATATCCAAACAAGGTTATCGCGGAAATGTCTCTTATATTGGCTATTCTAAAGCGACAGAAGGGTCCGATTGGATTGTAAAATGCGCCAAAAAGAAAAGTTCTCAACCTTTATGGATTTTAGTTTGGGGAGGTTTAGAAGATCTTGCACAGGCTCTGCACGATGCTCCTGAAATTCAGAACAAAATTAAAGTGTATTGGATTGGCGGCCCTAACAAAAAATGGAGCGCAAACAGTTATGCTTACATTGTAGCCAATTTTCCGAAACTCTGGTTTATAGAAAATAATTCTTCGTATTACGGTTTATTTTCGCATAGCGACGAACCAGACAGTGTGGTGATTTCAAATTATTATACCCAACATATTCGAGACAAAAGTGCCCTAGGAAAGGACTTTATAAACTATTACAAAGGCGAAGTCAAAATGGGAGACACTCCTTCTCTCTTATATATGATGGATGGGGACCCAAACGATCCAACACGCGAAAGCTGGGGAGGGAGTTTCGAAAAATTTAATTATAGTCCGAGAACCGTCTTAGATCGTACCACAACGATTCAAGATACAGTGGCGTATTGTTCTATCATGGAACTTCGTTTTAAGATACCAAAAACCGATGCTAAAAAAGAATCTATCTATTTTTGGATGGAAGTGCCTTACGGAAAAAACATTCAGAAATGGCCTGGCTATTATATCGGAAACGATGTTTATGCCATTAGATATATTCCGAAAAAAGCAGAAGTTTTAAATTATAAATTAACGTCTGACCTTTCTGAAATTAACGGAAAAGAAGGCACAATTGTGGCAACCAATTTATGGCCGGGCAAAAAAAGCCAAACTGATTATAAATTGGGAAATAATTGGTTCACTGATAAACAAGACAAGGATCTATATTTTGGAAAAATTCAAGGAGGAAAAACAGTTTCCAAATGGAAAGAAGAAATTCTTGTAGATTGGGCTAAGCGATGGAACTGGCTTAATGAATAATTAAACTTAAAAGCATTTTTATATCATACAAAGCTTCAGAGAAATCTGGAGCTTTTTCGTTTTTATATACTTCATAAAAACATAAAATGGTTTCAAGTTATAATTTGAAACCAGCTTTCATTTGAAAAAAAATGGAGATACCGACATATAATTTAATTTTAGGAGACCTAAATTAAGAACAGATTCTTGTATAATTTAACTTCTTTTTGAATTATGAAAAACTCAGTTTTCCTTTTAATTGTCTTGTTTTTAAGCGTAACAGCGTGCAAGAAAAATCAGTCTGAAAATACTAAAGATACAGCAGACGCTGGTATTTCTTCAGACTCTATTACTGCTATTGCAAAACAAGCTTGGATATATGGATATCCAATGTTCTATAATTACAAAACTATGTATGCCAGCGCTATTGCTAAAGGAGCAAAAACATATGTAGGTTTTAACAAATTTAAAAGTTATTCAAACAGTGCGACACCAACAGACACTTTAGTAGTTACGATAAATAATGACACACCATATTCAACTGCTGCAATTGACGTTTCAGACGAACCAGTGATTCTACAAGTTCCTAAAATTGAAGGAGACAGGTATTTTGTAATGCAGTTTACAGACCTTTACACTTTTAATTTTGAATATGTTGGCTCACGTGTCACAGGAAATCAAGGCGGAAAATATCTTGTAGCCGGTCCTGATTGGAAAGGAGAAACTCCAAAAGGAATTGACAAAGTTCTTCATTCAGAAACGAATTTGATTTTCTTAATTGGCCGCACGGAACTTGACAGCCCAAGCGATGTTCCAAATTTAAAAAAGATACAGGAACAATATAAATTGATTCCGTTGCACGAATATACTAAACAGCCAGCTCCTCAGGTAAAAAAATACAATATGCCACTGCCTGAATGGAAAGAAGCCGACTATAGTTCTGTAGAATTCATAAACGTTCTGAATGCTTTGCTTCAATATACAAGTGAAGATAGCAGTGAAAAAGAACTTAGAGCCAATTTTGCCAAAATTGGAATTGTACCAGGAGTGCCTTTCGACAGTTCTAAATATTCGCCAGAAACTATAAAAGCCATTGAAAAAGGAATTGCAGAAGCAAAACAAGAATTAGATTCTAAATTAAACGGACTTTTGGATTCTAGCAGTCTGTTTGGCACAAGAGCCTCGCTCAAAAACAATTACCTTAATCGTGCAATTGCAGCAGCGGCTGGTCTTTACGGAAATACAAAAGAAGAAGCTGTTTATACAGGAAGCGCAACCGATAAAGACAAGCAACCATTGAATGGAAATAACAAATACATTTTAAAATTCCCAAAAGGTCAGCTTCCAGAGGCTAAATACTTTTGGAGTATCACCATGTACAATTTGCCTAAACGCTTTTTGGTTCTAAACCCAATAAATAGATATTCTATAGGAGCTAAAACTAAAGGTCTTAAATTTGAACCTAATGGAGATTTGATTATTTATTTGTATTCTGAATCGCCAGGAAAAGACAAAGAAAGCAATTGGTTGCCAACTCCTAAAAACCAAGATTTCAATTTCGTGTTAAGAATTTACGGACCTCAACCAGATGTGATTAATAATGTTTGGAAAATGCCACTGCCAGAAAAAGTAAAATAATATTTTTTAGAGTAAATAACTTGAAAAGCTTCGGAGGAATCTGAAGCTTTTTTTATTGTTCAAAATTATTCTATTAAAATTTCATCAATCAAAATCAATATCGTAATATTGCAATATTAATATAAATTGAAATGGGAGCAACTAAAACAGAACATTTTACAGACGCACAAAATCAAATCGCTGTTATTGCTAAAGCTCTTGGTCATCCTGCAAGAATTGCTATAATAGAATATTTATTGAAAGTGAATGAATGTATTTGCGGAGATATCGTTAACGAACTGCCACTCGCCCAGCCTACAGTTTCTCAACATTTGAAAGAGCTGAAAAATGCTGGAATAATTAAAGGAAATATTTCTGGAAATGCGATTTGCTATTGCATTGACGAAAAAACAATTGATATATTAAACTCCTATTTTTTAAACATCACACAAACTATTTCAAAATCAAAATGCTGCTAAAGCATTTTTTTCGATAAAGTATATCGCAATATTGCATTAAACAAATAAACCTAAAGAAATGAAATTATCAGAAGTAAAACAGATTTTACCAACATTAGACAATGTTGAATTTCAATTAGAAAACGGGACTTTTGTACCAGAGCATTTTCACGTTACAGAAGTTGGAGTAATCACAAAGCATTTTATTGATTGTGGTGGCGTGATTCGAAATGAAAAAGTCGCAAACTTTCAGCTTTGGAATGCCAACGATTTTGAGCATCGATTGAAACCTGGCAAATTATTGCATATAATCGAACTATCAGAAAACAAATTAAATATTGAAGATTTGGAAATTGAAGTCGAATATCAAAACGAAACCATTGGCAAATATGATTTGGCTTTTAACGGAAAAACATTCATTTTAAAAAACAAAACAACAGCTTGCTTAGCACAAGATTCTTGTGGAATTCCAGCAGAAAAGCAAAAGATCAATTTGATTCAATTGAATGACAATGCTGCGTCTTGTTGTACACCAAATTCAGGATGCTGTTAAATGAAAAAGAAAATACTAGTACTTTGCACAGGAAATAGTTGCAGAAGTCAGATTGCAGAAGGCTACATGAGATTTTTTGCCAAAAACAAAGCTGAGGTTTATAGCGCAGGAGTAGAAACTCATGGCGTTAGCCCAAAAGCTATTTCGATAATGAAAGAAGATGGAATTGACATTTCAAACCACACTTCTAACAATTTTGACGAATACACCAATATTGATTTTAATTTTGTAATTACAGTTTGTGATAATGCGAAAGAACGTTGTCCGTTTTTCCCAACAAACGCAATCAAATTCGACTATAACTTTCCAGATCCTGCAAAAGCAACTGGAACAGATGCTGAAATAGCAGAACAGTTTAGAACAGTTAGAGAACTCATAAAAGAATTTTGCAAAAGATTTGTTGATGAAAATTTAGCATAAAAAAAAGCTTCAGATTGATCTGAAGCTTTTTTTATTCCTTAACCAACATTTCATTAATAATATCCAGCAATTCCATTTCGTCAGTCGGAAATAAATGAAGCGCTTGTTCCTGAACCAATCCAACATCTATTGAAGGGTTTTTATTTTCGTTTTCTAAAGCCATAATACAAAGTTTTAAGGTGTTTGTAATCAAGCAGCCTAACTCAGAATAATTTAAAACCTTTACCTCAACATTACAGCTTTTATTGCCGTTTGGTTTTAGAATATTTAAATATTGAGCTGATTGTTTTTTAATGTATTTTAAGTCTATTAATTCTTTCATTTTATAGCATTATTAATTCATTTTCAACAACTCAAAATTCACATTATATTTTTGAAAAAAGGTTATCTTATATGATAACAATACGATTATTCTGTAAGAATATCGTGTCGGTAAAAAAATGTGTCGTTTTACGTTGGTATACCAACCAAACGTCCATTCAGAACGCATATTTATATTTTACCGATATTATATTCCTACGGAATGTTTTTTAAATGGAAATCATGATTATATTCCGTAGGAATATCTCGTAGGTAAAAAAAATACGTAAGCCCTAATGGACTTACGCATTTTTTTGATGAAGCATTATAAAACGCCATATAATAACCAAGAATGAAACTCGAATATCGAGGGCAGAATGAGATATTGAATAAGGGGACTTTGGTTTTACCAATCTTCCTTATCTTCTTCTTCCGCCTCCACCGCCGAAGCCTCCGCCTCCCATACCACGAGAACCGCCTCCCATTTGACCTGCACTTGGTCTTGAAGAACTGCCTCGATTGAAATTGGAGTTTGAAGAACTACTTCTATTATTATTAAAATTGGAAGAACTTCCTCTATTATTGTTAAGATTTGAAGTTCCTGCACTCGGTGCTGAGCTTTGACGTGTTCTTCCCGATCCAGCAGTATTTCCAGCTGACGGTCTTGTGCTTGCTGAATTACGAGAATTTCCGTATCGATTATTGGACGTATTATTTCGCACCGTATTAGATCGCATTTTGTTATTGTTGTAATTATTAAAACTATTTCTGTTATTAATATATACATTGTTTCCGCCATGATAATGTCCGCCATGATAACCATGATGATGATAATAATGGTTATGACGATAAATGCCTACTGCCATTACAGTAAAAGCAGCAAAGTATGGCGGATAAAATCCGTAGTAATAAGGGGGATAATACGGTACATAAGCTGGTGAATACACATATTGTACGATTGGCACTGTTTCTACTACAACAGCTGTTACCGCTGGTGCGCTAGCTACAGGTTCCTCTCCTGTATATCCAGGATTTGCTGTTTTTGCAGGTGTCGATTTGGTTACAGGTTCTATAACATAATCTTTTCCGTAAAGCAGCTCATCGCCCACGATTTGCATTTTCACTTTGCCATTTTTGTCCTTATCGACCAAAATAACCGCAACGTCTTGGTTCTCTTTTTTGTTTACAGCAACTTGAAGAACAAACGTAAAAGAATTACCATCTTTCTTAGTATTCACTTTTATGAAGTCTACTTTTTTGTCCAGATTCAAATCAAGATTATTGATTCCTGTTTTCTCCAGATTCAAGTTTTTTTCAAATTCCTCAATGGTTTTTGATTTCTGAAACAGCGTCATTACAGCGTACAAGTCGAGGTTGTCCCCTGGAAGTCCAAGTTCTTTACCGTCACTATCAGACTGGCTAAAAATTAGCTGGGCAGACATGATTAAGGCAACTGTCAAATATTTTGTAAATTTCTTTATCATAGTAAGAGTATAAAATATTAATAAGCGGAGTAGAAAATTCTACTCTGTACCCAGAAATCGTCTAGTGCTTTTTGGTTTTATCCAATTCGCCAATAAACGGAATGGCATCTTGAATTTCGGCTCTTATGGTTACTTGCAGATACAACTCAAGCTGCACAAATTTTGCTGCGTTGATTCCGCCAATAGCTTTTACCAGCTTTGAATGTGTTTTGGCAAGCAACTTTTCAGAATCTTGATTGTATTTTAAATTTGCTGAGGTCAATTCTGTCGCTTTAGCATCGCTCAAGGCCGCATAATTGTTTGCATAGTCTTCCAAGATTTTAATTTTCTGCTGACTTAAGGCTTTACGCTCTGTTTCATATTTATCATAAATAGGCTGAAATGCAGCAGCTTGCGCATCAGATAAACCCAAATATTCTTTGACTACATCTGCTTTCGATTTTCCATAAAGGTCTTGGATCAAATTAATTTCATCAACAGAAGTCTGTGCTGCGGCATTCAATCCTAAAACCAGTGAAAGTATAAAGAGTATCTTTTTCATAATTTTATTCTATAAGTTTAATTACTACTTGCTAAAGTCATAGCTTAAAGAAGCACCAAGTCCAAATTGAAATGTTGATGCATAATCAGTAACTGCTACTGGCCCCCAATAGTAATCCCAATAATAATCATATCCTACAGCTGCCGACATCGACTGCAGATAAGCATGAAGATTAATAGATAATGGTGAATTCGTTTTTACCTTTACACCACCCTTAATTTCCCATGCAAAATAAGTTCCACTGCCACTTTTTGGCGACTCTAGAATGGCAACCCCTAATCCTGCACCCAAAAATGGAAGTGCCTTTTGAGAACTTGAACCGAAGTAATACGTATAATCTGCTAAAATATAATTAATAGCTCCTTTATCATCTCCAGCATTAACTTGCGTTCCAGGAGGAATATTTCCATCAGCTATATAACCTTTAGTATACAATGGCATATGTGTATCAAGTCTGTTATATTTTAATTCTATAGAAGCATTATCCATTATAAAATATTCCAAACCTAATCCATATTCAAAACCATCTTCTACTTTTCCATATGAAGAATCAAAATCTACTCTATCAGAAAAAGTATAACCTCCATATAAATTAAGCAAAAATGAATTGGCAGTTTGAGCATTTGCTGCTCCTGCTGTTAGTAAAAAAATAGCGAGTATCCAGTATAAGCTTTTCATAATTGTATTTTTTTAATGATTATATTTTATTGACCTAAATTGGTTGTAAAATTTGGACGTTGTTTTATTCTGTCAATCCATCAGAAGCGCTCATATCTCTCAAGCAAACATATTTTCCATCTCTTTTTTCGAAAAGGCTCATATAGTTCCCTGTATTTATTGGCGTATTGGTAGAATCGGTTACTTTATAATACCCTACTTCTACTACTTGATTACCATCATGAGAAACAAACACTTCTTTGGTTTCAAATGAGATTACATTGGTATTGTTTGCCAAATCCTCTTCTAAAAATTTATACCTCGCATCTTTACCAATAATTGGCGGTCTGTTTTGATAAAAAGTAATAGCGTCGTCTGCATAGTACCCAATCTCTTTCAGCTGACCAGCATTGTAGGTTGCAGCATATTCATTTTCTTTTGCCTGAATTTCTTTCTTGATTTGCTTTAAGTCAATCACAGTATTATCGTCCTTTTTTGTATTGCAGGAAACCAATAAAACACAGAACCCTGCGAGAACCGCTCTTGTAACCATTTTATTTTTCATACACATTTAATTTTCAAGTTGATATAAGATTATTCCTTTTACAAACAGGCTCAAAATACGTTCGTAAATACCAGTTATTATTTTTAATCCTTTCGGAATATGAAACACTTAAAGATTTAATACTCTTCGAAAATCTTTTGAAGTTCTGCCAAATTTCTCTGCTTAAGCAAAGCAACTGACAATAGAATTCTAGATTTCTGCGGGTTCAATCCATAAGATGCAATTAATCCCAATTCATCATCGTTACATTCTACATTACGTCCTACGATTCCTGTAGCCACACGTGTACTTCTTACCACGATAATGCCTTTTTTGCTGGCTCTTGCACAAGCGTCAAGAGAAGCCTTGTTCATGTTTCCGTTTCCAACTCCAGCAATTACAATTCCTTTAGCTCCTTTTTCAATCGAAGCATCAATTAAATCTGGTTTCATATCTGCATCAGCATAAATAATATCTACACGAGGAAAAGAGCTTACGCCTTTAATATCAAATTCTGAAGCTTTCCCAAATTTTTGATCAGGATAATGAAAGAAATCATTTACTCCATAAGCAGTTGTACCAATAAGTCCGCGAATTGGAGACATAAAGGTCTGTACCGCAGTTGTGCTTACTTTTGTTAAAGATTGCGCAGAATGAATCCAATCGTTCATGACCAAAAGCACTCCGTGTCCTTTTGCTTTAGGATCTGCAGCCACTGCGATTGCATTATAAAGATTTAAAGGCCCATCTGCACTAATTGCTGTCGATGGACGCATTGAACCTACTAGCACTACAGGTTTATCTGTTTTTACCACTAGATTTAAAAAATATGCGGTTTCTTCCATCGTATCGGTTCCGTGTGTAATCACAAAACCATCAACATCTTTGCTAGCAGCCAATTCGTTTATTCTGTTGGCTACTTTTAGCATAATTTCAAATGACATATCCTGAGATCCGACATTTGATATTTGTTCCCCCTTTATGTCTGCCAGTTTCATTGCATCTGGAACTGCATTTACCATTGCATCAATTGTAACCTGACCAGAAGTATATCCAGATTGCACCCCGCTTTTGGCAGAACCGGCAATTGTTCCTCCTGTTGCCAAGATTAATACTTTAGGCTTAGCCTGTCCGAACATGCTGATGCTTAGCGAAAGCATCAATAATAAAAATATCTTACTACAAAAGTTTATATATGATTTCATAATTTTTTTCTTTTTGGTTTGAGTTTATTTTTGTCCTGTTAGAGTTGCCGGATCAAGAAGCTTTTTAATCTGGTCTTCTGTCAATAATTTCTTCTCGCGAATAAGCTCCAAAATTCCTTTATTGGTTGCAAGGGCTTCTTTTGCTAATTCGGTTGTTTTTTCATAGCCCAAAATTGGATTCAACGCCGTTACAACACCAACACTTCTCTCCATATAATGTGCTAAAATGTCTTTATTTACCGTAATGCCGTCTATACAATTTTTTCTAAAAAGAGGAAATGCTTTAAAAAACAAGCCTTGAGATTCCATCATGGCAATGGCTTCTACAGGCTCGTAAGCATTTAACTGCAATAAACCAGAATGCGCTGCAAGCGTCACCGTAAGATCGTTACCCATCACTTTAAAACACAACTGGTTCATAAGCTCTGGCATAACCGGATTTACTTTTCCTGGCATAATAGAAGATCCTGGCTGAAGTGCTGGAAGATTAATTTCGAAAAGTCCAGTACGAGGACCAGAAGCCAAAATAATTAGATCGCTGCTAATTTTGGACACGGCAACAGCCATACTCTTTAGTGTAGAAGAATACATTACAAATCCTTGCTGACTGGTAGTAGCCGCAATAAGATCTTTGCTCATCACGATTGGTTTTCCTGTAATTTTAGCCAAATGCGTCGCCACTTTTTCAGCATATCCTGGAGAAGCGGTAATTCCTGTCCCGATTGCTGTGGCACCCATATTTTGTTCACATAAAAAAACTTCCGATTTTTTTAATGCCGCTATTTCAGCATCGAGCTGATTTCCAAAGGCATGAAATTCCTGGCCCACAGTCATTGGTACGGCATCCTGTCCTTCAGTGCGTCCCATTTTTATGATGTCTTTAAATTCATCTCCTTTTTTATGAAAAGCTTTTGCCAGAAGATCGGCTTCTTTTACTAGCTTATCGTTATGAAGCAATAAAGCCACTTTTATAGCAGTTGGGTAAACATCATTGGTAGACTGCCCCATATTCAAATCGTCGTGAGGCTCAATGTATTGATATTCTCCTTTTTTATGTCCGCTTAGTTCCAGTGCGATATTCGCTAGAACTTCATTCACGTTCATATTGGCAGAAGTACCTGCACCTCCTTGATACAAATCGACCAAAAATTGATCGTGGTATTTGCCATCAATTACCGCTTGGCATGCTTTTTCTATAGCAGCTAATCGGTCTTTTTTTAATCGGCCCACATCGGCATTAGCGCGAGCTGCGGCAAGTTTAACCATTGCAAAAGCTCGTACATAATCCGGATAAAATTGTGTGGTCATGCCACTGATTTGAAAATTTTCTAATGCGCGAGCGGTTTGTACTCCGTAGTACGCATTTGCAGGAAGTTGTTTTTCTCCCAGAAGATCTTTTTCTGTTCGGGTTTGAGCATTAAGAACACTTATAGACAACCCGAACAATAGCAGATATTGTACAGTTTTATACATATTTTTTTCTTTTTTTGATGATTAAAAAACTGAAAGCTTTTTATTAATTCTTTTTATAAAACGCCTGAGAGAAATTATATCTAAAAGAAAACTGCAGCTTGTTTATAGAAGTGCTCCATCCGTCGTTGTAATTCTCGCGGTTCCCCCACTGAAATTCGACACCGACCATACAATTTTTAACAGGAGTATATAAAAGATTCCCTAAAATATATTGTCCTTTTTTGAAAGCATCGTCTGTTTGTCCGTTTGAATTATCAATATCAATCATAGAATATCCTATTGCAGTGCTGAATTTATCGCTCCAAGTATGATCTAAAAATGCAACAACACCCACCAAAGGAAGCGCGACACCTTTTATCGGTCTGTTGATATCATTAGGAGTATTCTCAATAGCAATATCTACAGGAGCATCATTCATGTAGTTCTGTACTCCTTCTCCATACATCACTTGACCTCTAAAAACATCATTTTTGCTAAAATTGATATTCGTACTTAAATTAAGTCCCCATCCTACAGCATCTCCAGATAAATCATATTGGTCATTATTAAGATCTTTCCACTCAATTTTTCTTACTATACCCGCCAATTCGATGTAACCCCATTTGGTTCCCATATGATATTCTGCTGAAAGGTCAGGCAAAGGAAATCGCGCTTTTACGCCTTGCAACTCAACACGGTTAGCATAATCGCCCTGATCGGCACTTGCCCCAGGTCTTTCTAATGCAATGGTTAAACGGGTATCGCCTTGAATCGGCATGTAACGAATTTGAATATTACGGAAGAAAACCATTCCGGTCGGTCCCCAATACTCCAGCGAATTTGGAAATACGCCAATATCCATAAAGGGGCTCCATGTTTGTCCCGCTCCAAATTTTCCTAACTCGGCATAAGCATGACGCAAACGAAAAGTAGTTTGTCCAGCATCTACCCCCGTACCAAATAATTCAAATTCAAATGTGGTTTTTAATTCTCCAAGTCCTGTATCAAAATAATTTTTAAAACCAAGTCTGGTCTGACGAACAGAAGCATAGTAACTCCCATCTGGTCCGTATTCGTTCTTAAAAGAGGGCAGTTTGGTTGGCCTCACCACATCATACCAATCGGATTGGATCTGATTAAAATTATAACCAATATCGGTCATAATGAAACCATAGATTTCCATGCTTTTAGCCCCTTCATCTTGAGCCTGAGCAAAAGCGGAAATGAGAAAACAAATTATAATGGCCCGATGCCTCATCGTTACCATTTGTAAAAACCTTTTTTTCATAATGATTATAGTTTGTTTATTATGGGATACGTACTATTCATTTGTTTTTTACATTCTGGCTTAAAATAAAATCACGTTATTTTAAAAATCTGTATTTCTCAGCACTGGCTTTTGGCTCCGAAAGTCGTTTCAATATTCCTGAAATTTTCATGTTTTGGGCTAGCAAAAAAATCAAGAACTTCATAATGCCTATCATTTTTTTGTTAAAAGAGCAGAAAAATGACGCAACACCAGCTGATTATCAAACAAATATAGTCAATGCTAATGCACGTTTAGGGTTAATAACCGTTACATTTAACGGTTAAAACATAAGATTAATAATATTAATATGTTAAATATTCACATAATTTTATAACTTTGTAAGTACATCATATTTAACATTTTATACGCCCCAGTGACTTTTTTTTTTGACGTTAATAATTTCAATTAATTCATTATGGAGTCTATAAAAAAAATCCCCCCGGATACCATTTATAATGAACTGGAAAATGTTTTAAAGTTTTATTCATTTAAGAACTCAATGCTGTTGAGCAATTTTCTGCGATATATTGTCAAAGAAACTATTGATGAAAGACAGCAGTACATTAAAGAGTATTCCATAGCTGTAAATGCTTTAAGCAGGCCCTCTCATTTTAATCCTCACGATGATGCCATGGTTCGCATTCACGCAGGAAGATTAAGAAAATTACTTAATGAATATTACTCTACCGACGGAAAAGACAATTCGGTGATTATTCATGTCCCAAAAGGTGGTTACGTTCCTGAATTTATTCATAACAACAAAATGAGACATATTGATCTCCCTATCACTAACAGCAAAACAATTCCGGTTATTACGGTTTTCCCTTTTAAGTCCACCACCCAAAGACCAGATTTAGAAGTTTTTTCACAAATTCTTTCCGAAGAAATAAGTGCAGAGCTCTCCCGTTTTCAAGACATTTCTGTAATAGGGCATTTTGCTTCTGGTGTCATTTCAAAAATCAATGAAAATATTTTGGAAGCCGCCAGTCTAGTGGGAGCCGATTTTATAATAACAGGACATATTCAAATTATCGATAATAAAGTGCAGATTAGAGTCAATCTGGTAAATTCTTCTTCAGGAAAGTTTATAGTAACGAAACTCTTTACGCCTGCCAGTATCGATGACGGTATTCGAATTCAGAATGAAATAGTAAAAGAGATCGTTTCTTCAATGGGCGGTTATTATGGCATTATTTTTAAAGAAATGGTAAAAACGGTACCTTCTAAAATATCCAACAATTCTGGAGTTCTAAAGGCGATCTGCAGTTATCATGAATACCAATGTTCTTATTCGATCGAAAATTATGCAAATGCATTATCCAATTTAAATGACGCAGTAGAGTTAGATCCAAATCATGCCATTTCTTGGGCAATGTTGGGCGAAATGTATTTGGCATCTATCGCTCTAGGATTAGACAATTGTAAAAAAACAATCGAAAAAAGCAGTCATTGCATTTCAAAAGCATTAAAAATTGATCCTAATTGCCAGCAGGCATGGTACTCATTAACGCTCATAAATTGCTTTAAAAAAGACCAGGATAATTGTCTTGCAGCCGCAGAACAATGCATCAAAATAAACCCTAATTCTTCTGGCATTTCTTCAGGAATAGGCTGTATGCTTATTTTTGCGGGTTATTTTGAGAAAGGTTTTAATTTACTAGAAAACGCAACGCGCATAAATCCTTCTCATCCTTGGTGGATTTCTATTGGATATTGCTACTATTACATCCATAAAAAAGAATATAAAAAGTCATTGTATTGGGCGGAGAAAATGGATTTTAGCGAAACCATTTGGGATTCTCTTCTAAAAGCCGTTTCCTTTTCTCTTCTAAGCGAAGACGAAAAAGCAAAAACATATTTAGCCAACCTTCTAGAGCTACAACCTCAAACGGCATCAGAGATCAAAGACATATTTTCCAGTTTTATGTTCTCTGATGAAATTATTTTTAGAATGGTAAACAGTTTGAAGAGAATCGGGCTAAAAGATGATATCTGATTTTGACCAAAATAAAAAAATTGCGCAAAAACTTAGAAGAATCGAGTTTTTGCGCACTTTTTTTACTTGAAAATTAAAAATGCAATTTAGTAGATTGCTTGATATAGCTCATTACAAACGAACTCTGCACTTTGCTAATGTTCGGAATATCGGAAAGCTTTCTAATAAAATCATTAAATGATTCTGGATCTTTTACTACCACTTTCAAAACATAATCAAAAATTCCTCCTGTTACATATCCTTCAACCACCTCATCCAAAGCGGCAACTTGTCTTGAAAATTCTTCGACAAGATCTAAACGCTGACTGTTTAAAGAAAGATTTATAATTACCGTAAAATTTAATCCCACTTTTTTCGGATCAATTATCGCAACGTAGTCTTTAATATAACCTTCATTTTCCAATTTCTTAATTCGGTCGTAAACAGAAGTTCTTGACATATTAAGTCGCTCTGTCAAATCGGTTATATCAAATCTTGCATTCTCCTGAAGGATTCGAAGTAATTCTATTTCTTGTTTGCTTAATTCTTGCATCGGATTTTTTCCAGTTAAAGTATAAAAAATAACTCAATTTCGGACAAAACACACAAATAAATCCATTTAAAAAGATTAAATGCATATTTAAACCAAAAATATCGACCGTTATTCTTGAATTTATAATTTTGACTGTACAAAACATATTTCAAGAATAAAAAATGAACAAATATATCATCATTGTTGCTTTGGGCGCATTAAGTTTCGGAATGCTATCTTCTTTTGCTAAAATCGCTTACGGAGAAGGTTATTCGCCAGCCGAAATTACTTTGACACAAGCACTTGCAGGAACCTTAATTTTATGGTCCATTGTAATTTTCAGAAAACTTAAAAATGGCAATAAAGTGGCATTAAACTGGAAATTGCTTCTGGCAGGAACTACAATGGGGTCTTCTGCTTTTACTTATTATTTAGCTGTGGCTTACATTCCTGCTTCTTTGGCCATTGTCCTATTAATGCAAATTACATGGCTAAGCATTCTAGTTAACTGGATATTTTTCAAGAAAAAACCCAATACGGTAGAAATGGGCTCGGCATTTTTCATCATCTTAGGGACTGTCTTGGCAGGAAATCTTTTAGACATAACCCATGCAACTATTTCATTTACAGGCATCGCTTTAAGCTTGTTATCTGCTTTGCTTTACACGCTTTATATTGTTTTTACAAGCAAAATTGGCAAAGAAACGCCAATGTTCGAAAAAAGCGCTCTAATGACCAGCGGTTCTGCCATGATCATATTTTTAATTAACTGCGAAGCTATTACGACAAGCACGCATTTAGATTTTGGATTATTGCAATGGGGAACTTTTTTAGCCATTTTCGGGACTGTGATTCCGCCCATCTGCTTTACGGTCGGAATGCCTAAAATTGGAGCGGGTTTGAGCTCTGTTCTCTTGACACTAGAATTGCCAGCCGCTGTTTTTTGCGCACACATTATTTTGGGTGAAAAAGTTACTTTTATGCAAATTATAGGAATCGCCATCATGCTGGCTTCCATTGTTTATCTAAACATCTCAAAAGCTAAAAAAGAAAAAGCAATTCAAAACGAAACCGCAATATGTTAATCGAGCTACACGGCAATAATCTCTACATTGAATATTATAACGATTTTAAAAATCGTCCTACTATCGTTTTTCTACATGATTCTTTAGGTTGCGTAGCACTTTGGAGAGACTTTCCCAAAAAAATCGCAACCATTTGCCAATGCAACGTTTTAATTTATGATCGCTTGGGTTACGGAAAATCGGATGCAATGCCAACTTATGTTCGTCCTGTAAATTATTTAGAAGTAGAAGCCGACGTTTTAAACACCATTCTCGAAAATCTAAAAATTGAAAATGCCATTTTGTTTGGCCACAGCGATGGCGGATCAATCGCATTACTTGCAGCGAGCAAATATCCCAATCAGATAAAAATGGTAATTTGCGAAGCGGCCCATATTTTTGTTGAAGAAATTACCTTAAACGGTATTCGTGAAGCTGTTATAGCGTATCAAACCACAAACTTGCCTGAAAGACTTCAGAAATATCACGGAAATAAAACCGAAACCATTTTCAAAGCTTGGACAGAAACCTGGTTACGAAACGATTTTAGAAATTGGAATATAGAGCATCTTCTTTCTGAAATCCAAATTCCAGTATTATTTATTCAAGGCGAAAATGACGAATACGGAACTTTAAGTCAGGTCGAAAAAACTATAAATGGAGTATCTGGAGTGTCTGAAAAGCTTATAATTTCAAACGCTAGACATACTCCTCACAAGGAAATGCCGGAAATGATAGTTGTGAAAATTGCAACATTTATTGCAGCTAACAACTAAGCCACTTTCTTTGCAACTCGTTTTTTCTTTTCTAATAATTTAAGATGATTTTCGGCACATAGAATTTTCTCGGTCGTGCCGTTCTTATGTATTTCGATGAGGTAATGAAAATCTCTTTCTTTCGAAGTCGATTTTATGATAAGCCCCTTTTTAAAATCCATTTTCCTTTCGATAATGGTTCCCTTATAAGATCTCCCACTCAATGCTGTGTAGGAAACATCTTGCCCTTTTACAAATTTCATTGTTTTAGCCTTTAGTTCCTAATATTTGCTAACACTTCTAAATTTGAAAAACTAATGTTAAGGGGGGAAATCAGTTTTTCTATTTCGGCGAATGTATAAAGTTTTGACAATTTACAACCCCGTATTTATACCTGTTTTTAGAATTTTAAATATAGTCATTTTTTTAATGTAAAAATAACCTTTCAAAAAAAAATTGATACAATTTAGAACAGCTTCTATCGCAACTTTTTTAGCATGAATTCCTAGTTTTGAAAGAATGAATTTTCGTTTCAAAAACAATTAAAAAAGAGCAAAATGGCACAGGAAAGAGTGATGGAGAAATTGGCAATTTTAGCAGATGCAGCCAAATATGATGTTTCTTGCTCTTCGGGACAGAGCACTCGTAAAAACAAAAACAAAGGTTTAGGAGATACTGGAGGAGGAATTTGTCATGCCTTTACAGAAGACGGACGATGTGTTTCTCTTTTAAAAATCCTGCTTACCAACCATTGCATTTTTGACTGCGCTTATTGTGTGAGCCGAAAAAGCAACGATATTAAACGTGCCGCTTTTACTGTGCAAGAAGTGGTTGATTTAACGATTGGTTTTTATCGAAGAAATTACATTGAAGGATTGTTTCTGAGTTCGGGGATTTTTGATAATGCCGATTATACTATGGAACGTTTGGTCAGAATTGTCAAAAAACTGCGATTAGAAGAAAACTTTAATGGATACATTCATCTAAAAGCGATTCCGGGAGCTAGTGAAGAGCTTCTGAAAGAAGCGGGACTTTATGCTGACCGCTTGAGTGTAAATGTCGAAATGCCAACAGAACAAAGTCTTAAATTATTGGCGCCAGACAAAAATCATAAGGATGTTATTAAACCAATGCAATATCTTAAAAATGAAATCATTGGTTATCAAGAAGAGAAAAAATCCAATTTCAAAACACCTCTTTTTGCTCCCGCAGGACAAAGTACTCAAATGGTAATTGGCGCAACAAAAGAAAATGATTTGGAAATTCTCGGAATGGCCAATTATTTTTACGAGCAAATGAAAATGCGCCGTGTATATTATTCGGGTTATGTGCCAATAAGCCACGACAATAGACTTCCTGCCATTGGAACTCCCGTGCCAATGATTCGTGAAAACCGACTGTATCAAGCCGATTGGTTAATTCGCTATTACGGATTTAATGTCAATGAAATTGTTGGTTTTGATCAGCCCAATCTTGACTTAGATATTGATCCTAAATTAGGGTGGGCTTTGCGAAATCTGCATCAGTTTCCGGTAGATATTAATACCGCCGATTTAGAATTAATTCAGCGAATTCCGGGAATAGGATTTTTGGGTGCTAAAAAAATTGTAGCCACAAGAAATTACAAAAAATTACAGCCTGAAGATTTAAAAAAATTAGGAATTGCTTACAGCCGATCGAAGTATTTCTTGGCTTTCTCTTCTCCTTTTTATCTGCAGAAAGACCTCACTCCCATGCAAATAAAAAATCAGATTTTGGATTTGCAAAACAGTAAATACAAGAATAATTTTTCGAACCAGCTTTCTTTATTTTAATTCAAATGACACAAATAATTTATGATGGAAGTTATGAAGGCTGGCTAACCGCTGTTTTTGAAATCTACGAATATAAACTAAAGGATATTGTTTTTGCCAAAGAAGAGATTTCAAATTCGTTACTTTTCTCCCATACACATTCTGTAATAACAAATAACGAAAAAGCAAACCGAGTTGAAAATGGATTACGCCAACGACTTTCTTATCATGGTTTTAATAATCTTTATTTTGCTTTTTTATCTGAAGTAGAGAAGATAGAAGAAACTCTATTTCGATTTGTAAAATATGTTTTTGCAAGTCCAATTAACATTGAAGGAAATTTAAGCCGAAGCGAAGTTTTGAATGTAAAAAAAGCTGCGCATTTAACGGGAAAAGAAAGCCATAGAATGAAAGCTTTTGTTCGTTTTAAACTAACCAAAGACAAATTATATTATGCCATTGTCGAACCGGATTGCGATGTTTTACCGTTGATCGAACAGCATTTTAAAAACCGTTATGCAGATCAACGCTGGTTTATTTACGACTCCAAACGCAAATACGGAATTTACTACGATCTTGAAAATGTTTCAACTGTTGAAATGCAATTTGAATCGAATCCTTCGTCCAGCTTTTTAGCCGAAATCAATGATGAAAACGAGGAATTTTTCCAGAATTTATGGCGCAATTATTTCAGCAGTGTCAATATAGAATCGAGAAAAAACACCAAACTTCACATTAAACATATGCCAAAACGGTATTGGAAAAACCTGACGGAGAAAATTCCAAACCTCAATAAAAGATAAAATCTAATTTAATCTGCCGAAATCTTTTTAAATCTGCGTGAAATACTTTTTGCGCAATGATTTTTCACGCAGATTTAAAAAGATTAAAGCAGATCTGCGCAGATTATATTAAACTGTCGAGTAAAATTGAATCGAGATTATTATTTGCTTTTCTTAAGCGCATCAAGCAATTCTACCATATCTACTACCGCATAAGTTGAGCAATAATCTGATACGGCATAAGGTAGAATTAAACTGTTGTTATGAATAATCGCTCCACAAGAATAGACCACATTGGGCACATACCCTTCTCGTTCATCTTCTAAAGGAGAAAGCAGTGGCTCTGTAAGTCTTCCTATTTCTTTCGAAGGATCGTCGAGATCAAAAAGCGAAGCTCCAATACAATAGCGTCTCATGGTACCAACGCCATGTGTGATAACAAGCCAGCCTTCTTCGGTCCATAATGGAGAACCGCAATTTCCTATTTGAGTTAGTTCCCAAGTAAACTTAGGCTTTTGCAAAAGAATTGGCGTATTCCATTGCGTTACTCGATCAGAATACATAATGTAGTTATTAACACCATCAATTCTGGCCAGCATAGCATATTTGCCTTTTACTTTTCTAGGAAATAAGGCTAGATTTTTATTCTGTGCCCCTTCTCCATGAAGTGGCATCACTCTAAAACTATAAAAATCTTCGGTAGAAATTAACTTCGGTAAAATTGTATGCCCGTTATAAGCGGTATAAGTTGCCATAACTCTCACAGAACCGTTATCATCTGTAAAACGTACAAAACGTGCATCTTCTATTCCGCGGCTTTCAGAATCGGAAATCGGAAATATAACACGCTCTGTAATATCGGAATCATGTTTAAACTGCAAATCGTAAAAAGAATTGGCTAACCATAATATTTCTTCTAAGGCTACTTTTCTTTCTTCACGAATTAATGGGTCTTGTAACGCTTGAATCAGCATATTTTTAAGAACTGCAAATTCAAATTCTTCAGGAAGATCCTGCATAATTTGAGCAATATATTTGTCAGTCGTATGCATTTCATACAACTTGGTTAAAAATCGCTCTTTATTAAATAAAGTTTTATGTTCAATTTCTGCCTGATCAATATGGTTTCCGTTTTTCATGATATGCAGATTATTGTCGCGATCTAAAATTGCTCTTCTAAAAACAATCGACGAAATATGGCCTTCTCCTGTTGCGCGAAAAGAAATAATCACTCTCTTTTCTCCCACTTCCAACCCTGTCTGATCAAAATCTTCTACTATTGACGGATTAAAAATTGCCGCAGATTCTATCGCATATTCCATCGTACAATACGATCCGATAAGCATTTTTCGATCTAAAGACATCGCTTCATAATCGATCTGCATTTCTTCTATTATCGGTCGTATTTTTTCGCAGTGTCTAAAAAATACTGCTGATATATTTCTGTGTCGTCTCGCAAACTCACGAAGTGTTTGCTCTAAAGTCTGCAGGACCTGTTTTTCATCCAGCATCATTATCCGAAGTACCATTTGCTGGGTTCTTTCTTGCCCATTCATAAAATATCGGGCAACAACTCTTCTGGAATCTGGTAATAACTTTATATTTTTTCGAACAATAGATACTCGCATAACTGGAAATTTATAACTATAACATTTAAGGAATCTTGTATTACACAACAAGTTACTAATTTTTGTTAAAGAAAAAAACTTAATTTTTTATTAAAACTTCGAATTGGCCAGTATTTCAAGGATTTTTTGTGCTGTTTAGATTTAAACTTTTTTCCTAATTTCGTCTTTAAACTTCTAACGCAAAAACATGAAGAATAAAGTTAAATTTTTGAGAGAAGAAAAAAACATGACTCAAAATGAACTTGCTGAAAAATCGGGTCTTTCTTTGCGAACTATTCAGAGAATTGAGGCGGGAAATATTCTGAAAGGTTTTACCTTAAAAACTATTGCTGCGGCGCTAGAAACCACTTCAGAACACCTCATCGTTAAAAAAGAAACCATTCAAATAGAAAGAGCCAAACTCATTAATCTTTCTGTTTTGTCCGGACTTATTATTCCGTTTGGGAGCGTTATTTTTCCTTTACTCTTAACGTACAAAACGCAAGATGCTGCGAACAAAGAATTAGGAAAACAAATTGTAAGCATTCAAATTGTTTTAAGCCTTTTACTTTCCGTTTTAATGATTGCGAGTCCATTTCTTCAAAGTGCCTTTATTTTAAAATTCCCAATTTTTATTGTTCCATTAATTACAATTCTTAGCCTAAAACTCCTTATCGTTATTCTAAACGGAATTAGTTTAAACCAAAAACAAGAATTAGCTATAAAACTGAAAAACAAATTCTTATAATTAAAGTCATAAAAATGGCGTAAAACTGTCGTATGGTTTTTTCACAAAAATCGGAATCGAAACCCGAATCTTGCAGAAAAAATAAACCATGAAATTATTTAAGAAAATTGCCATCGTATTTTTAGTCAGCCTCGTTTTATTATTGTTAGGAGGATATTTTTATTTTCAGAAGAAATTTAGTCCGCCGGAGAACTATTTGAAGGTTTCTGGAATTGCCGAGAACATTCCAATACAATGGATTTCTAGCGACGAAAATTCGCATGCTGCTTTGCTTTTGCCAATAAAAATAAACGGAATCAATCAAACCCTTTTCATGCAATTTGATTCAGGTTCTTCTACTACTGTTTTCTATAAAAAATCTTTAGAATCAATTGCTGAAAAATTTCAAAATCAGCAGAAAATTGATGTTTCAAACAATACAATTTCTACAGCTTTTACATTAGGAAAAATGAAGATTATTTCAAACACTTTTGAAGTTTTGAATTATGGCCAAAAGGTCGATTTTGACAATCCAAAAGCAGAGAATATCATTGGCACAATTGGAACTGATTTATTAGAAAAACGAATTGCTGTTTTAGATTTTAAAAACAGTAAAGTTTCCTTTATAGAGAAAATTCAAGAAAATGACTTTACTCCTTTTGAATTCAAAAAACGTAAAATCTTAATTCCTTCCCTTCTTGAAAATCAAAATTTAAAATTGCTTTATGATTCTGGAGCTAGCGGTTACGAACTAATCACCACAAAAGAAATTTGGCAGCAATACAAAATTGAAAACAGCGCTGTAAAAACTGAAAAAGGAAATTCGTGGGGAAATACATTGAGCATTTACTCCGCCTCCGCGAAAAAGAAAATACAGTTTGCCCAATTGACTCTCGACCTTTCTGAAGTTACGCATATAGAAGGCACGTCTGATCTCCAGAAATTCTTGATGAAGCATTCTGGAATGCAGGGAATGATAGGCAATAAACTTTTCCTAAATCACAAATTGATTTTAGATTGCAAAAACGAAAAATTCAAGTTGGAATAAAAGTAATTTTCTACAATAGTAAACTGTTTTAAGAATTGATTTTTATGATGTTTTTGACGTTCTCGATAAAACTTTCAGTGTCTTTGATTTCTTTTTTAATAAGCTGATGATGTTCTGATAAATTATGCTGTTCTAGCATATCTTTTTTCAAATATTTAATCATCGATTCTAAACTTCTGGTGTCGTTTTGATTTTGTCTTTTTAATTCGCGCTGTTTGCTTTCCAAATATTTTAAAGTTTCCTGTAACTTCTGAACGTTTAATTTCCCCAAACTTATATTTTTAATAATTTATAAAAAAACAATAGCTAGAAATGCGGTAAGATTCAATATGCTCCAAAAACTACTATCATTTGAATTTACCTCATTCCCAGCCATTGGTATTGACACTTACGAGCAAATGATTTTTTTGGATTTAAGAAAAATCATATTTTTCCAATATTCCGTTTAAAACAAAAACAAAAACCTGTTATCCAGTATTTTAAATTCAAAATACTAAAAACAAAATATTTTTATTTTTTGAATCGTTCTCAATTGTTTAATAAAAACACAACTTTCAGAATCTCAAAATGTTACCAAAAATCAGCTAAAATTGTGAATATCTATTTGAAGTTTTAACTGTTTATTTTGCAGTATGATTTATCTTTGACATCCTTAAAAATTAAAAAGAGATGAGCGCAGTTTGGTACGAATGCAAAGTAAAATATAGAAAAACAGATGAAACCGGCGGACAAAAAGTTTTAACCGAACCTTATTTGGTTGATGCTTTGTCTTATACAGAAGCGGAGAAAAGAATGACCGAAGAAATGGCCGCGTATACTAGCGAAGAATTTAAAATCACTGCTATTAAAGTGGCAAATTATGCCGAAATTCATCCCTTTGAAAATGCAGACAGATGGTTTAAATCTAAAATCACGTTGATTGCTTATGATGAAGAAAGCGGAAAGGAAAGAAAAACGAGCATGTACATGCTGGTTCAGGCAAATGATGTTCGTGAAGCTTTTGACAACACGCTTCATATCATGAAAAATACTATGGGAGAATATTCTATTCCTGCTATTACAGAAACAGCAATTATGGATGTTTTTCCTTATTTCAGCGGTGAAGAAGGGGAAACAGAAATGCTGGAAAGATTCAATGCATTAAAAGCTTCTAAACCAGAAAAACCAGAGGCCGAAATGATCGACCACATGGAATTTGAAACTGCTGCAGAAGAATAATATTTTTAAATGCATCAAAAAACAAAAGGCTTCAGAACAATCTGAAGCTTTTTTGTTTTAAACCATTTAATAAAGCATTTTTGCCAATGGTGTTACTGCCGAAGCCGATTTAGGCAATAAAGCAGTTAACGCATCAAATTGTGTCGGGCTGACCGTTTTTTTCATTTTAGATATAAATGACTCTCTTGTAGTCGTCATTTTAGAGGTATAACCAGCTTTATCAGTAGCCATTGTAGGCAAAATATTCTTCTTTTTATTTAGCGTTTCATTTACCAATGTATTCACAGCCGGTTTTTGAGCATCGGTTAATTTCAGTTTTGGGGATAGCACACCCATAACTTGATTGGCAATACTAGCAACATCAAAAGCAGGCACTGCTGTTGTCGATGCTTTACTTGCCGCCTTGGTAACGTCTCCTATACTTTGTGCATTGGCAAGTGAAATTGTCCCTAAAAAGACAACTAAAATCAATAATTTCTTTTTCATGGTATTTTCTTTTAAAGTTATTTGCTTGATACTAAAGGTAATAAAAATGTTAATTCGATTCACATTCTAAAACTATAAACACTTAAATACCTGCACTTTAATCATTTTACTAAGAAACAATCCTGATAATTAAAAATCAAAATAAATTCTATCTTAGCTACAGAATATGCATTGATTTGAAACCACTTGCAACACAAAAGCCTAAAAAACCTAAAAAACCAAAAGCTACATGACCAAAAAGAACCTGATTCTATTCGGATTTATACTTCTGAAATTCATTCTTCAATATGTCTTAATTAGTCCCGAATACGATTTACAGCGTGACGAATATCTGCATCTGGATCAAGCACATCATTTGGCTTGGGGTTATTTATCGGTTCCGCCTGTTACATCTTGGTTTTCGTATATTATTCTGCAGCTTGGAAATTCAGTTTTCTGGGTAAAGTTCTTCCCTGCCCTATTTGGTGCTTTGACCCTTTTAATTGTCTGGAAAACTATTGAGCTTCTTAAAGGCAATCTTTATGCTTTAATTTTGGGTTCTATATGCGTTTTGCTTTCGTGTTTGTTGCGTTTAAACATGCTTTATCAGCCCAACTCTTTTGACATTTTATGCTGGACGGCGCTTTATTATGCTTTAATACAATATTTGACTTCAGAAAACACCAAATGGTTTTACTATGGCGCAATAATTTTTGCCTTCGGTTTCTTGAATAAATACAACATCATTTTTTTGCTTCTCGGATTAATTCCTGCGGTTTTACTTTCGAAACAGCGAAAAATATTAGCCCGAAAAGAGTTTTATTTTGCCTTGATTCTCGGATTCCTTATTATTTTACCCAATCTTTATTGGCAATACAGCAATCATTTTCCTATTGTGCATCACATGAAAGAATTGACCAAAACACAATTGGTGAATGTCAATCTAGGCGATTTTCTAAAAGAACAGATTCTATTTTTCATTGGTGGCTTATTTGTGATTCTAGCCGGACTTTATGCCGTTTTATTTTATCAGCCTTTCAAAAAATACCAGCTGTTTTTTGCTTCGTTTGTTTTCACACTTTTGATATTTATTTATTTCAAAGCAAAAGCGTATTATGCGATTGGTTTATATCCTATTTATCTGGCTTTTGGAGCTGTTTATATTTCAGACATTGTAAACAATGGATGGAAACGTTATCTAAAACCTGTTTTTATTTTGATTCCGATATTGCTTTTTATTCCGATTTACAAAGTTGCTTTTCCAAATAAAAGTCCTGAATATATGGTCGCACATTCTGAATCATATAAAAAACTTGGAATGCTTCGCTGGGAAGACGGAAAAGAGCATCATCTGCCACAGGATTTTGCCGACATGTTGGGATGGAAAGAATTGGCTAGAAAAACAGACTCGCTTTATGCCTTAATTCCAAATCAAAAAGAAACTATTGTGATTTGCGATAATTACGGACAAGCTGGAGCGATTAACTATTATTCTAAAAAAGGAATCAAAGCCGTTTCTTTTAATGCCGATTATCTCAATTGGTTTGACCTCAGCATTACATATAAAAACCTGATTCGTGTTAAGGATTTTGAAGAAAACGACAAAGAAATGAAAGAAACGAGTCCGTATTTTGAAACGGCGGTTATGGGTGGTCAAGTCACCAATCAATATGCTAGAGGATATGGCGCTACAATTTTTGTTTTTAGGAATGCCAAAATCGATATCAATAAGAGGTTAGAACAAGAAATCAACGAAGAAAAAAACGAAATCATAAATGATTAATTTCAAAGACTTATCTTATTTACAAACGGGAAATTTGAAACAGCAAGCCGCATTTGCTGTTTTAACCCAACATAAAGTTTTAGAAAATCTTGCCGAATTTGATCCTATTTTAGTTGGCACGATTCCTATAAATATTGATGTTGAAAATAGCGATTTGGATGTTGTCTGCTACTGGAAAAACAAAGCTGATTTTATTGCGAAAGTAAAACAGCTTTTCGGAAAAGAAAATCGTTTTTCGATTCGAGAAGATCTGATAAATAACCAAGAATCTGTTATTGCAAATTTCTTCATAGACACTTTTGAAATCGAAATCTTCGGACAAAATACGCCAACCGAACTTCAAAACGGCTACAGACATATGCTAATTGAACACCAAATTCTATGCTCAAAAGACGAAAACTTCCGTTTAGAGATCATAAAACTAAAAGAAAATGGCATAAAAACCGAACCTGCATTTGGCTTGCTATTAGGCTTAAAAGGAAACGTTTACGAAGAATTATTAGATTATAAATTGTAAAAATGAACGTTCTTTTTTTAAATTAAAAAAAATAAAATCCCAAAATAACTTGCATAACCGTATTTAGTGTGTATCTTTGCACCCGAAACATCGCGGGATAGAGCAGTAGGCAGCTCGTCGGGCTCATAACCCGAAGGTCACAGGTTCGAGTCCTGTTCCCGCTACTAATTGGGACAAAGAAGAAAACTTCTTCTTTGTCCCTTTTTTATTTAGCCCTATAAGCCTGTTAATACTGTAGATGAGATGCACTACTTCGTTTACTCTAGCGGTTCGAAACCCGTTTTCTGAGATCGTAAAATTCTCAGGAAAAATCGAACCTAATAAATCTCTCGATTCAATCCAGTTGCCGTTTTCATAATATTCGTTAAGCTTCATCAGGTTGTCTACTCCCGCTTTTAAAAGTTCTTGAATATCTTTATTCTCATCGTCGATACCAGATAATTTTAATTCAAGTCTTCTTACCATTTCTCCGTAATCTGACTTCATATCTCGGTAGTCCGAGGCATCTATCTGTTTTGTTGCAAGAAGATCTCGTGCATTTGAAATTCTTGTCTCATAATCTTTGATCTGGCTTATGATTTTATTTTTTTCCTCCAACACATCCTTAATCTGTTCTTTATAACAGTCGCCTATAACATTGGCATAGATATTTTTGATTTCAGGAATCGGTATATACTTTTTCAGATTTTGTATAAATATCTCATTGGCTGTTTCCGAATTAATCCTGTATCTGCAACCTCCACTGCAATGGTAATACGGATAATATTTATGTCGTCCTTTAGATATGCTTCCAGTCAAGATTTTCCCGCAGTCGGGACAGATAAAAAAACCTCTCAGCGGAAAAGGCTTGGCTGAAAGAGCTTTTGGAAGATACTTGCGGGATCTCCCGTCAAGCACATCCTGAACTTTATAGAAAAGTATTTCCGAAATTAAAGCTTCGTGCTGTCCTCGCACTAAAGTGCGTTCCTCATCCTTATATTTAGGAACTTCTATCTTTCCACAGTAAAGAGGATTGCGGATCGCTCTCCAAAAATGGTTCTTGCCTGCTTTAAGCCCCTTTTCTTTTGCCATGTGAAGCACCTGTTCCGTATTGAAAATTCCTTTGGAAAGTTCTTCAAAAGCCCATTTTAAAATAGAGGCTTCTGGCTGATCGAATGCAATATATTTTGTGCCATCTTCTTTTACTCGGTTAACATAACCAATGGGAGCAATTCCCATGTATCTTCCCTCTTTTCTAGCTCTTCTCATTCCGTGAAAGGTATTCAGGGCTCTACGGTCATTCTCCACCTCGGGAGCAGCCAGATAAAAAGCCAGCATCATTTTGTTCTCAGGTATTGATAGATCCAAAGGCTGTTCTATTGCCTGAGGCTCAACTCCCAATTTTCTGAGGATACTGATCATTTGGTATGCATCTCCTGCATTTCTGCTGAACCTGTCCCATTTGGTAAACAGGAGAAGATCGGTTTTATTCTTATGCTTCTTTAAATCCGCAAGCAGTTTCTTCCACTGCGGACGGTTGAATGTCTTTGCCGAATGGTCTTCATAAATAACGTGTCTTATTTCAACTGCATTTATTCCGCAGTACTTGCGAAGCATTTCTTCCTGATTTCTCTGTGAGTAGCCCCTGTCAGCCTGCTCATCGGTACTCACTCTCACGTATAGGTCTGCTATTTTTCTCATCTTTTTTCTTTAAATAGTTTGAAACTGCCATGTTTGCCAGTTTTCTTAAAAATTCTAAAATCATTTCCGCCTGTTCCAGCGTCACTTCCACTCCTTCATCTTTCAGCATTTTTCTGGTCTTTTCTGCCGTCATTTTTCCTCTTTCTTCTCTTCCATCCTTCTCCATTTGAAATTCCTCTTCATTAAAAAAAGACCGAGTCTCGGTCTTTTTTGTTCCACAATCATTCATCGCTATAAAGTTAAAACACTTTTTTCATTTTATCCTATGCAAAATTTGGGCAGGATAATACAAATATAAAATCTAATCAACTGAGAATCATAAGTAAAATTTACCTATCATCACTCAATCCAATTTTTGATTCTAACAAAGATAAAATGCTTTTCTCTCAATGTCATGGACATAATATGTTCATGAAAACGGTACTTAAACCATTGATATGCCCAGTATTCATTTATCTTCTTTTTTTTCATTGAGCATTCTGTATATTTCATCCAGAACTTCTATTTCTGCACTTGGAATCAGCTGAAGTGCAAGTTCCAGAACTGAACCTATGTAAATATCCCTGTTATCCAGTTCATCCGAATAAACAATGTTCAGGCACATTCTAATCAGATTCACTCCAAGACAAGTCATATCTGCATAACCATAAAATCTTATCTCTCGTATTGATACCCCATCTTTTTCCTCAGCAGGTTTCAGAAGCTTAAAATGATAGGATGCAAAATCTTTAAATTCTTCCAGTGTTTTTATTTTGTCAGTCTCCATAATTTTCAAATATTAAATCTTAATCTTGACATTCTGTTTCTTCTTTATTTTCTGAAAACAGATCCGTAATCTCATTTAAAAATTCAAGTTCGTCAACTGGAAATAACTGCAATGCAATACCCAGTATAAGTCCAACATCAATGTATTGGTTTTGAATCGTAGGCGGAACTTCTGCGCTGTCGTAATCTAAAGCGATAATGCAGAGCTTCATTAGGTTTCTAACAACTGAACCAAGTTCGCAATAGCCATAAACCCTGATCTCTGCATTATACATCCCTCTTTTATCCTCTGCTTTTTTCAGGGTATTAAGCAGTTTTCCGCTTAACCTCCTGATGTCTTCCAGTTTTTTGATTTCATCGGTTTCCATAACTTCGGCTTTTATGCTGATAAAGCTTCTTCCAGATGAATTCTCTCAAGCCTCTCCAGTTCTTTCTGAATCAGAACTTCTGCCTCTTTCATAAAATCACGGCATCTGTCTTCCATCAGCCCATAGTACAGATAATCAAAACTATTCCTTCTGCTGAATCGAAGCGTGTTTGGGTTCTTTTTCAGAAGCTTGAACATATTTTTTTCATCCCTGCTGTTTCTCGGAAAGTATTCGGAAGTCAAGCTCGTGAAGTATTCGCAAAGCTCAAATAAGTAGCCAAGAGAAAAATGATTAGGCGTATATCCCAGAAATACCCTTATAAGGGAAAGGCAGGTCTGTTCAACTATCTGATGAAGGGAGCACATTCTGACTTCATATGAAAAATACTGGTCGTTATTATAGATAAGATCCCAGATCGATTCAGTAACATTTTTTCTATCTCCTGCGTAAGCTGAAGTGCTTTTCACATATCTCTTTTCTGGATTCTTAGCCCAGATTATAGGCGATCTATATGCGTCTATATGGATTCTCTGCGCATTCTTAAAAATATTCCAGAAGAAATACTGCTGGTCTCCATATAGTTTTATAATATTTCTCACTCTATGAAGCAGAATAGTTACGGATATTTTACCTCTTGATCTGCTCTTTATTTTATCGGTGATGTCATTGCCGATATTATCTTCGAACTCTTCTGCTATGACCAGCAGATAAAGATGGACATGCTTTTCTTTCTGGTTGGGCTTCTGGAAAGGCTCATTAAAAGTATAACTGCTTTTCTTCTCTGCAAAACAGTAAATGCCTATCGGATCGATGTTCTGTGAAATAACTCGATAAATTAAATCGGATGCGGTGTTTTGAATTGCTTTCATAATTTTACTCATTTTAGTTAATACTTGTCTGAAAAATTGTATTTTTGCTAAACACACTGGCAAGTAAGCAATTACCCGTATGGTACGCTATCAAATTGTTCCGTACCGTACATAAGAAAATATGTATCATACATAAATCTGGCTTTTTTATTCTTAATTATTACCTTTGAGCTATGAGCACACTAACAAAACCAAATCACATGGGGCGCAAGATCAGCCGTATCCGTGAACTGAAAGACATGAAGCAGGAAGCGCTGGCGCAGGCTATGGGAACAAACCAGCAGGCTGTTTCTATTTTGGAAAACAGCGAAACCATTGATGATGAAAAATTAAAAGAAGTAGCAAAAGCTTTAGATGTAAGTGTGGAAGCAATTAAGAATTTTTCTGATGAAGGTGTAATTAATTATTTCAACACTTTTAATGAAGCTGTTGCAAATAATAATTTTGGGCGACAAGATACTATTAACTTTAATCCGCTAGATAAGGTTGTTGAGCTTTATGAACGTTTGGTTCAAGCAGAAAAAGACAAAGTAGAATATTTGGAAAAATTACTAAAAGACAAATAAGTTTTTTTTAAAGATATATTAATTCAAAAAAATAAAGAGACTCGTTAGTCTCTTTATTTTTTGTTTTCACAATTTTATCTATATCAAATTCTATTGTAGTTTTATTTTTGACGGGTAAAATAATTGGATAAAGAATTAAGTAACCTTTTTAGGAATTCATGTCTTTGCATTATAATATCCATTGAAAATTATTCTATGCTATATAAGACTGTTTATGTCCAGATTTCTTTAAAAATCACTTTTCCAAAAAAATAATCCCCTTTAAAATTATCCATAATCATTTGTATCTGAGTCCCTTCTTTCATCATAAGATCTTCCAAATTTGGGGGAGATAAAATGGAAACAAGTTTTAAATATTCATTAATTACACTTTTATAATCTATTTTTAGTTTAAATAAATCCTGATCACTTGAATTAACTTCTTCTATATTAAAATCCAAATTCTCAAATTCTTTCCTATAACCAGATAAAGATTCTGAAATGGGGTCATTAATTATTAACCCCTCAAGTAAAGGTATCTCAATGTTAACTGCTTTTATTCCCAATTCAAGATTAATTTTTGCAATTGTCTTGTGTTTAAATATCCTTTTTGCGATTTTATGATCTACACCAATATCAATTTTATGATTGTTCATAAAACATTCAATACCAGTCTCAGTAAAGCTATATATTTTCTGGTAATTTGTATTTATAAAGTTAGACCACATAAACGACTCATTAATATATTCTTCAATAGTATTTTTTTCCTCTTGTGTGGTACTAAGTTTTATAGAATTTTTGTCTCTCATTAAACCTGAATCATCAAAAAACATCAGATCAATAGCCTTTACTTTTAAAAATGAAACAGTATAATAATGAACCTGAGCTAACTTTTTAATAAAGTTTTCATCTACTTTAATAGATGTCTGGACAACAATCCCATAAGCTTGTGCTTTCAAAATTGCAGGTTTAGTAAATGTATTTGTTGTTGTCGCTATGGTAATATCTATACCTAAATCATTTTTTTTTGTGGCAAGTTGCTCAATCCACGTGACATCCTGCACTGTGTTTGGTCGATCCCTACATTCAATGGAAATCTTTCTTTCAATATTTTTTTCATCCTTAAAGCTAATTAATATATCAACCTCCCTTTTGATTCCTGTAATTTTATCTATTAAGAAGCTTGGAGACTCAACTTTATATATTGATGGATCAAGCATTCTGTAATACTTTTCATATTCAATCTCAAATTCTCGTCCTTTTCTACTCATCTATTAATCTTTTGAATGTTTATTACTTTATACTAAATGCATTATTGGATTTGACTAAATATTTTTTTCGCGATTACCTTTCCATCATCAAATTCATTATTAAAGTGAATTTCTTTCTGATTTAAAGGCCATTTTCCAGTTTTTGTTCTTATAATAAAGACCAGTTCTGACTCAATATTTTCAATTTGTTCCTTGTTTAATGTTTCTAAGCACCAAACATATAATTGTACTCTTTCATTTGTTTTCCACTTATAGCCATGATAACCATTTTTCCCATTAGCATTTAGACCATATCTAAATCTAGAGGTTAAAGATTGTGATGTTACGCCAATATAAAGAAATAAATCGCCTTCTTTAATTACATAAATTTTTGGAATATTCTTTTTTGTCAATCTTTTATGAAATGATTTCATATTTGATCCATTTGAATCATCAACTAATGAAGATATTTTGTTTTCAGATAATATTAAAGTTAGTTTATCAAAATCGTTATATTCTTCCATAAATTCCTGTAATGTTCGATTATAAAAATAAACTAAAATTCTAATAAAGTTCTTTAAAAGAAAAAAAAAGTAAAGCAAGGTATTGGACATAGCCATAGAAGTGCGCATAACATTTTTCTTCGTTCCTCAAAAAATGCCCTTCGGGACTTATAGCACTTCAACTGTCTGACTGTCCAATGGAAGACTGCTTTCTTTTTTTCCTTTTTCTTTTTTTAAGCATTTATCCATTGTCACATTCTACAGCCATCATGCACATATTTTGCGCATGATCGATTCAAATATTTTATTTAAATTAGAAGCCTGCTTTTAAAAATCTCCAAAGATTGCCACGTTCCTGCAATCAGCAAGATGTACGGTTGTCTGACAACCGCCTATCTTGCCACCTTCTGCCTCGGAACTCGACGGTGGAGAATCTTAAAAGAAGAGAGTTTGAAAACAATGAAAAGGAAAAATGATGGAAAGAGAAAATTCAAACAGATCACGCAGGATAACCCTGCGCCTGACAGAGAAAGAGTATGCAAAAATTGAAAGCCAGTTCAAGGCAAGCACTTGCAGAAAACTAAGCGACTATATCCGTAGGCACATATTCAGCAGACCAATCACAAGCACTTACCGCAACCAGTCTTTAGATGATTTAATGGAAGAAACTGTCGTGCTTTCTTCAGAACTCCGTTCAATTGGAAACAACATCAACCAGATTGCCAGAAAAGTAAATACGCTGAAAATGATTCCTGAGTTTAAGACACAGCTGTTTTTATTTGATCTGGAAAGAAAAGCACTTTCTAATAAATTAGAAGCAATCAGCAGTCATACCCAAAAAATATCGGAACAATGGTTGCAGTCATAAAAACCAGCCGTTCGATAAACAGCATTCTCAACTATAACGAAAATAAAGTTAAGGAAGGAGTGGCTGAGTGCATTAACGCCGTGAACTATCCTCTTGAATTAGAGAAATTAAACTTTACCCAGAAGCTGAACCGTTTTTTAAAACTGTCTTCATTGAATGAAAATGCAAAGCGGAACAGTGTTCACATATCGCTCAATTTTGACCCGTCGGAAAATCATTCTAAAGAAAAGCTGATTGAAATTGCAGACACCTATATGGAAAAACTGGGATTCGGCAGACAGCCTTATCTGGTATATCAGCATTATGATGCGGGGCATCCTCACTGCCATATAGTGACAAACAACATTCAGAGAAACGGAAAAAGAATTGATCTGCACCTTATAGGCGTTAAAAAATCAGAGCCTGCGAGAAAAGAAATTGAAGAGCTTTTCGGGCTGGTAAAAGCCGTAGGAAGAAAACAGAAAGAAAACTTTTCATTAAATCCGATAGATGTCGGCAGAGTCCAATATGGAAAAGCAGAGTCCAGAAAGGCAATAAATTCAGTTTTAAATAAGGTTTTATTTGATTATAAATATTCGAGTCTGCCTGAACTCAACGCGGTTTTAAACCTCTATAATGTTCATGCTGACAGAGGAAGTGAAGAATCGAGAGTTTTTAAAAACAATGGACTGCTTTACAAGATACTTGACCAGAATTCAAAACCGATAGGTGTGCCGATAAAAGCCAGCGAATTCTATAGCAGACCTACCTTAAAATTTCTGGAGGAAAAATTCAGGATAAATGAAACAAAAAAACAATACGGCAAAAGCCACGTTAAAAATGCTTTGAGACAGGCTCTGTTTAATGAAAGAATGACTTCTGTCGAGAGATTATCCGAAAGGCTCAAAGATGAAGCGATTCATACTATTTTAAGAAAAAGCAGTGAGGGAAAACTTTATGGAATTACTTTTATCGACTTCAAAACACAGACGGTTGTCAATGGAAGCACTATAGGAAAAGAATTCAGTGCAAAAGGAATTCAGGAAAGCTTTGCTATCAACATTCTTTCACTTGAAAGAAAGCATCAAAATTCCCTCTCCGCAAACTCAGAAAACTTTCAAAATATTGACTTAAGAGATTATGTGAAAGAAAATCTCGCAGATATATTGCTGCGTGGTGAAAAAATGAATGACTATGTTTCAAAACAGTTTAAACAAAAAAAGAAAAAGAGAATTATGAGAGGGATGAAGAATTAAAGAAGGAGACAGATTAACTATCTGTCTCCTTTTTATTTTAAATTCATTTTAGATCACTTTTTTGAAACAGTAACCCAAGATTGATCAAATCCTAATGCTTCTAAAATAACATTTTTATCTAACTTTTCTGGTTGCTTGATTTTAATAACCAAACATTTTTCTGGAACGTCTTCAATAATCGTGAATTGAGAGCCATGGGGTTGCCAAGTAAAACAGTGTTCATTTGTTTTGATATTATACCCTGTTAAATTGCCATTTTTATTCCATTCCCATTTATAAAGCTCATGGTCATATCTAATAGTATCAAATTCAAAGACCACTACTTCTGTTAAATCTTCGGATTTCATAAGCACAACTGTTCTTAAGTGCTTATATTTTTCACGAATTGACGACACTCTCTCATTCCAAATTTCTAATACAAGCTCCCCAATTAGTTTAGGATCAGCTTTATGATCACTTCGTTCTCCAAAAGAATAATTTGGTGAATTTCTGCCCGAAATTAATCTTACCTTCTTTTGTTTTGAGGGATACTTTGACTTAATTGATTTTGCTCCCCAAGCAGTATTGCCCATTACTACATCATCTAAACCAACATTTGAGGGCTTCCAGTCAGCTCCGATGCAATTAGCAAAAATGCACTCCCATTCAGAACCTTCTAGTTCAGGTTTCCCTTTTGAAGCAAGAAGATAAATAATTTCTTTTCCTAATAAAAAAGGAAATTGTTTCGGAAAATCATTTAATGGAAATGCTGATACTGATTTATTGACAGTTCTTAGTTTTGGCGATCGATTACTCTCCATAACCTACTTCATAATCTCTTAATACTGATGTCATATCCATATTATTTGCGACGTACGGCAAAAGTTTTAGTATAACTGCTTTAACAAGATTTACAGGCACAGCATTTCCTGCCTGTCTTTTTGCTTGTCCATCTGACACAACAATCTTATAACTATCTGGAAAACCTTGTAAACGGAACATTTCTCGCGGAGTTAATCTTCTTTCTCCGTTTACTAGTAAATAATTATGTGAAGCACCAGAACGTAAGGCGCAAGAATAGGGATATGAAGTTATATTTCCTGATTTATTTTCGTGCCAAATGGATAAATTATATGCAGATTTATGTTTGTTTTTTCTTTTTTCTAATATCATATCTGAAGCAAAATACTTTGCATCAACTTTTTTTTCCAGAATTTCAGTTAGTGGCTTAAATGGTTTTATTGGTGAAGGAAAATTAAATAAAATAGGCTCTTTATGTCCAACGATTATTATTCTTTCCCTTTTCTGAGGCAAACCATAATCAAGTGCATTTAGGACGGCGAATCTTACGCTATAACCTAATTCTTTTTCTAAAACATCTACAATAGTTTTCAAAGTATTCCCTCCATCGTGACCTAGGAGTTGCTTTACATTTTCTAACACAAAAGCCTTCGGTTTTTTATGTTTTAATATCCTTGCTATGTCAAAAAACAACGTTCCGCGAACATCATCAAAGCCCTTCATTTTACCTATTATACTAAATGATTGACAAGGGAAACCAGCAAACAATATATCATGATCAGGAATATCATTCTCATCAATTTTTGTAATATCTCCAAATGGTCGTTCTCCAAAGTTAGCCTCATAGCTATCTTGACAAAAACTATCAATATCTGATGAAAAAACACATTCTGGAATAATATTGTTTTCTATACATGATTGATCCATAGCAGTTCTAAAACCACCTATTCCACAAAATAGATCTATAAATTTAATTTTTTCCATGTCTTTTTATATGATTCTTACCTATTCAAATGTTGATTTTCTTACCTTTTTGAACAGAATGTTTAACTCTTTATGATTGTTTTGAGCAATTAAGATGCAAATTTACTATTCATTTTTTACATCCACTCTCAAATTTCAAGAAATTGTGGTTGAGTAAAAAAATCTAAATTACGGAATTACCCTTTAAAGAATTAAAATTAATAATAAAAACATTAATTAAATCACGTAAAAACACTGATAATTAATCCAATGATTTATATCAAATTTGTTAATAATCCTGTAACTAATTAATAATCTAACTAACCAAACACATGGCAAAAAAAAATGAAATATCAGAAGAAGAAAAAATAATTCTTTCAATGCCGAATCCACGGCTTGTCAAATTAATCATTAAAAATTTTAGAAGTATTGGGGCTGAGGGAGTGCATATTGATTTAAATGATATCGTTGTATTAGTAGGTCCTAATAATGCTGGCAAAAGTTCAATTCTTAAAGCATACGAAACAGTAATGCATGATGGTTCAAAAAAGTCTATATTAGGTATTGATGATTTCCCAAACAATGTTGTCGATCCGGAAAATCTACCAGAGGTTGAACTGCATTCAATTGTATTTGAAGAAAGAGTCGGCGCACATTGGTTACATAAAACAGAAAAAAATGAACTTTTAGTAAAAGAAAAATGGACCTGGAATGGACCTGGACAATTACCAAATAGAGTTGGATATAATGTTGATATTCAGAATTGGGATACAAAAGCTCCCTTTGGTTTTGCAAATGTTGCAAATCTAAGAAGACCCGAACCTCATCCCGTGCTGGCTTTTGATAATCCAGATGTACAGGCAAAAGCAATTGCAGATCTGCTAATGACAGCAATCAATGAAAAGGTATTGGGTTTGCAATCTGACGGAGAAGAAAACGAATATTTTAAACTTTTGGATAGTTTAAAAGTGTTGCAAAATAAGATAATCGACGAGTCACAAGAACAAATAAAAACAGCAAATGAAGAGCTGTCTAAATTGATATCTCAAGTTTTTCCGAATTACATTATCGACTTTGAATTAGATGCCAACAACAATATTGATAAATCTATCTCTTTATTTAAATCTGTTACAACAAATTTATTGATGGGACCTAAGGATGGCTATAAAAGCTCTATTGATAAACAAGGAAGTGGGGCTAGAAGAACACTATTATGGACTGCTTTAAAGTATTTATCAGAATCAAACAGAAATTCAGTTGATGGGCGACCAACAAGACCACATTTACTGCTTATTGACGAACCTGAGATTTGTTTACATCCGAATGCAATTAGAGAAGCAAGTAATGTATTGTATGAATTACCAAAAAATAGTAATTGGCAAGTGATGGCAACTACTCATTCTCCAATCTTTATTAATTTCGACAGAGATAATACCACTATCATAAGGGTAGAAAAAAACAAAAAAGGAATTGTTAAAGGAACAACTGTTTTTAGACCTGATAAAATTAAACTAGGTGAAGATGATAAGGAAAACTTAAAGCTATTAAACATCTGCGATCCTTATGTAGCCGAATTTTTCTTCGGTGGTTCAGTAGTAATCGTAGAAGGAGATACCGAATATACAGCTTTTAACTATATTAAAAACCTAAATCCTGACAAGTATAATAATATTCATATTATTAGAGCGAGGGGTAAAGCCACTATTGTTTCTTTGATTAAAATTTTAAACCAATTTGGCACAAATTACTCTATATTACATGATAGCGATAGACCATGGAACGAAGAAGGAACGAAACGCAGTCCCGCTTGGGGAAATAACCCAAACATTCTAGCAGAAGTAGAAAAAAAGCCTGTTAATGTACGTGTTAGATTAATTGCTTCGTTACCAAACTTTGAAGAGGCATATTTTGGAGAAGAAGTTAAAAAGGATAAACCTTATAATGCTTTAGAAACTATAAAAACAGATTCTGGTAAGAGAGAGTTAGTTGAAAAATTATTTAATGCATTAATTGATCATGAAAAGGAATTACCTCAAAATTGTACAGAATGGAATGATATTGACAATTTACATGAAATGTTAGCAGCTGTAATAGTTTTGCCTCCATTTATTGGAAAAGATGAAGATTAATTTTTTTTTTAAATGCCAAATATGCTAATGGAATTATTCAAATTGCCAGTTTAAAAGTTTTTATTTAAAATTTTTAAATCTTCTAGTAAAAGGTTCGAATTCTGTACCGCCAAGGTCACTATAAAAAATGAAAGCCTGCAAAGCGTATATTTTGCAGGCTTTTTTATGGTTCGAAGATTTTAAGATTTTATTCTATATTTTGAAAACAGCCATATTTAAAGGAAATTTTGGTTCGAACCCCGTCAAGGCTTTCTTTTATATCAATTTTGTAGTTAATATCATTTTTAAAATCTTTTCTAGCGCTTATTTTCAAATTTAAAAAAGGTGACTAACGGCCTAACTCAGAGACTTCAAAACGGTCATCAATATATTCAAATATTTTTTCTGAAACTAAATGATCACCTTCGGCATTTATTTCAGCGACTGTTTCAATAATTTTTTTTAAATTTTCAATGTCATCACTGCCTGTTATTAACAGTAAATCTCTCGAGGGAATACCTATTATAATATTACCTTTTACGTCGAAATTTTCTTCAGTCCAAATATCCAAAAGAATTAAACTTGATTCGTAATTTCCGCCAGCAGTTAGCATAAAGTAACCATTTTCACCATGTCTCTCAATTGTCAATATGCGCTTTAAATTTTCAATCGCTAATTCTTTCAATTTATCAAATTGAATTTCTAAATTATTAAAAGCTTCTTGAGTCAAATATTTTATGTTTAATTCGTTATCTTCTGCATAAAATATATATAGGTTTTCATTGTATTGTTCGAAAACATGTTTGCTTTTATAATCAGAATTTAAACGCTCAAGCTCTGCGATATATCTAATGTCTTTCACAATAGGAATTATGTTTTCTAATGTAATTGCTTTTTCCTCTTCATATAGACTTGCGGTGGCATTAACATATCTATTTAAAATATCTTTAAGTTCATTTGGTTCTCTTTGGTATTCAGAATATGCATTATTCATAAAATGAGTATGTTCTCTTTCACCGCATTTGGTTGTTATTTCCCAATCCGTAATTACAATTATTTCTAATCTATCAACTTTTGATTTTAGAGTTTTAAAAAATTTTTGAGAAAATTCTTTAGGTGTAATTTTTTTCTTTTTGAAAAACATTTACTAATTAAGTTTTTTGTGATATGTGATATTGAAACTAACGTTCTGACTCTATAAGCGGTTTGCGAGTTATGAAATTGAATATCTTCGGGTAAACGAAAATAGGAATAAGAACGATAATTTTACTAAATCCATAAATGGATTGTAACTACTGTTTGCACTAGTTATTTTTCCTTCAGTTCCTTCCACTTTTTCGTTATGTCTATAAATATTTCTCGATCTGCGATTGAAAACAGTAACATCTCGGTATAGTATAAGTCTTTTTCTTTTTCACTGTCACCTTCCCATAATTTTCGATTTATCTGTCTTACCAGTTGGTTCAACTCATAATAAGCTACCTTTTTGTCTATGAAGAGCCTTTTGTCTGCATTTTTGATAAAAAGCCTGTTGTCTAATTGTTTTATGTCTGTCGGTTGAAATGCATAAATATTTTTTAGTCTTATTAGAACATTTAAGTCAAAAGCTGACATTTTTGAATTTCTGCCTTCTGGAATAGGGAAGAATTGGCGACCAGCATTTTCGGAAAGAATAATCCAATTTAGTGAATATGTAACGCGAGAATCATAGATTATATTTTTATTAGGAAACAAGTAAGCTCCAACTTTTGAAGAGCTTGCAATTCTGTTAAAATCGGGCTTATCTTGGTTTAAAAACTTTTCGATAAGTTTTATAGTGTCATTATCGTTAGCGGTTATGATTCCTCCCCAATCTTTAATAACCCATAGACATAGTTGGTTAAATAAAGTCTTATTTGTTTTTAGAGTTTCGTTTAATTTTTGTCCAACGATTTTTTTAAGCTGAAGTTCTTTTTCATAAGGAGACAATTTGTTAATAACAGTGATTTGTTCTTTTGTCAAGGTTTCAAGTTCGACTAATCGTTCAATTTTCGCATTCCAATTATACAAATTCGGCAATTCAGATTTATATTTATCTAAATACTGCACTATTTTTTCTATATCAAATTCTGCTGTCATTTTAGTTATGTAATTGTGATAATGAGTTCTAACGTACTGATGTTATGGGCGATTTTGGGATTTTGAAACTGAGTATTTTAGGGGTAACTAAAATACTATTTTTAATGGTAATTTCACTGAATCCGAAAATCGATTATAAAGGCAGCTGACGACAGATCTTATTTTTTTGTAAGTGATTCAAATTTTGATTTAATAATTAAATTGTTATCAATTTTATAATTTCTAAGAACATAATAAAGATAACTCAGACTTATATAAAAATTTATATTAGAAGGAAAATGTCTAAAATAAGTATTTGATATTGTGGGTTTATCTTGTTGAACAACAATATTTGTTTTTGAATTGATAAATAGTCTCCATTCACCACTATCAGAATAAACATTTTTACCACCAATAACAGTTTGATCGTCTATTTTTTCTAAGATGAAAGCTATTTTTTCGTCGTATTCTAAATAACAATAATAGTTGTCTTTATTTTCGGCGTGGGAAAGTATATCATTGACAGAGGAAAATAAGTAGATTTCTGGTTTGGAATCAAAATAAAGATGAACTCCAATAAATTTAAGTTTATCTTGAAAATCTAGACTTATTTCGTTTTTTCCTTTTACAATTTTTGAATCTAGATAAATTGTTCTCCCAGTTGTAAGCATTATTTACATTGTTAAATTATTGAATTTCTTTCTTCTTAGGAATACCGCAAATATGTTGATGCTACAAGCGGTTTGCTGGTTATGAAACCGAGTATTTTCGGCTAAACGAAAATAGGAATAAAAATAATAACTCCACTAAATCCAGAAATTAGTTCAAAGAGTTGTTAACTTATAGCTTTTATTGCGATTTAAAATTTCAGCCACCATCTTATTGTTTTATTTTTTCTCCTCTAGATGTTTGGTTGGGAATATATTTACTCCCCGAATCATAAATTAATCCTCATTTAAAATCTTTAAATCTTGCATTAAATGGTTCGAATTCTGTACCGTCAAGGTCACTAGAAATTTAAAAATCTACAAATTTAATAACGGCTAGACTTTTGTTATTAAATGTGACCGTGGAGGGATTCGAACCATCGTTATATTGAATTTGTTTTTTGACTGTACAAAAGGCACATTATTATAATATCTCATTTAATTTCGTCACAAAGTTCGGGAATCACCTGCGGGCGCTTGCAAAAAATTCCCCCATAAATGCAGGATAAAAATCCTGCTTTATTGCGTTGCTTTTTGCGCTTGCTGGATGAATCCCGATTGATGTTCCATAATTAATTAAAATTTAGAAATTATGGAAACCTTAAATCAAAATTGGCAGATCGTATCGGAAATTGAATTAGTCTACAGATCAAAGGTAAAAAATTCAGAAAGGCCACACATCAAATCCTCTCAAGACGTTTACCATCTTTTGAATTCCTCATGGGATCAGGACAAGATAGATTACTTTGAACAGTTTAAAATACTATTCCTGAACCATTCATTCAAAGTCTTAGGGCTTTACGAAATGTCCTCAGGAGGAATTACAGGAACAATAGTAGATCTTCGGATGATCTTTTCGGCAGCTCTGAAAGCAAATGCCACAAACATTATGATTGCACATAATCATCCCTCAGGCAATACAAATCCCTCAGAAGCAGACAAACATATGACTGCAAAGATCAGACAGGCAGGCGAACTGCTTGATATAAAACTATTGGATCATCTGATCATCACCTCGGAGACTTATTACTCCTTTGCGGATGAAGGCGCCTTGTAGGCGCCATTTACCATTTTTATATTGCTTCAAGTCATGTTCTATAAAGATTTCACCAGAGGTACAGATATGGTGATCCATCCAATTGATTTTTTTTCAGGCCAAATTATCCATTGCTGGCTCTGCTCATCCAATGATGATAAATTAGAATAGTGCCTTTTTATTGAAATTATTTTGTTTAAATTTTGAACTATATAGTTATAATCTAAATTTGCTCAAACGTCGTCTACTATACGATCTTCTATACTTAGGCTAACCATTTCACAAAGACAGATATCATGAAGTTGCACAATATTTAAGTATATTTATTTAAGGTATGGTAATTAACATCTAAATAATTATCACATTAATTTCCTCAACTAGGTAAGTCCTCCACTATCACTTTAATTTCCAAATTACTAAGTCGGTGCAATCTATTAGCATCTTCGTTTTTAGAACGACTAATCAAATAAAACCACTCTTTCAGACTTATCATAATAATATCTAAACCATTAAGCAACGATTCATATTTAAAGAGAGGAGAAAAGATAATATAATACACGCGTCGTACATCCTTAATTTTAAGGTAATTTTTATTTACATAACCAACTGAGAAAAGAATAACGACCTTCACTTCGTCATTGAAAATTTCTATTGAATTATGACCGCTAATTACATACAAATTGTCATATTGTATACCGCAAACTAAATAGACCAAAGACGAAGCAAATTCGTTACTTTGAAGCAACCAATGTAATGTCTGATGCTCTTTCATCTCATAAACTAAATCTGGCATAATTATAATCTTAAATGATTTTGATAAAAACTAATAATACAAATAAAACAACATTTACTGCCATAATACGTCGGAGTAAAAATATTTGAATATTTAAAAAAACTACATTGTTTCATTTAATTTCACTTTCGAGAGTCAATTTGTGTTTTATTATATAAATACCTTTATGATGTCTGACTTATTTTTTACATAATGATCTAAAATCAGGTAGTTTTACTATAAAATGCAAATGACGGAATTACGAAATTTGTTGATATTAATAATACAAGGTCTTATTATAGAAAAATATACTATTTTACGGAAAACCGTACTTCACTCAGTATCTTATTTCTTATTTTCACATCTATATTGCTCTGCCACAAAATGACAGACATGTGATTTACTTTTGAAAAATAAAACCAAACAACTATGTCCAAATTAATTTATTTCAAAAGATATCTGTATATTATAGATCGCTTAAGAAGCCACAACTGTGACTTTAAAGATTTACAAAAGCATATTATTCGTAAATTAGAAAATGAAGACATTGACACTAATTTTGAATATTCCGTTCGAACGTTTGAGCGTGACAAAAAAGATATACTAGATATTTTTGGAATTGTAATTAATTACAACCGAAAAGACAAAACCTATAGTATTGATGAAGAAGAAATAGAAGATCAATCGGTTACACGAATAATGGATGCTTTTTCTATTCATCATGCTTTGCAAGAAGGAAACAAGTTATCCCCTAGTGTTTTTCTAGAAAAAAGAAAATCATCCGGTACGGAAAACATTCACGGTATTATTCATGCCATACAGAATCTTTATATTATAAAATTCACTCACCAGAAGCATTGGGATGACTTTAGCACTAATCGTGAAGTTTATCCTATTGCTATAAAAGAATCTCATCAGCGATGGTATTTAATCGCTTTAGATAAAAAAGACGATAAAGTGAAAACTTTCGGACTTGATCGAATTTCAAATTTAAATGTTACGGACACTAAGTTTAAACCGATTAAATATAATGTGGAAAAAGAATTTCAGCACGCCTTCGGTGTAGAAACTTATTCTCCAGCAGAAAAAGTAGTTCTCGAATTTGTTAACAAACAAGGTAATTACATTAAAACCTTTCCTCTTCATGAATCTCAAAAGATTATAACAGAAAATGATGATACGCTACTTGTAGAAATTTACTTACATACCACTAATGATATTGTAATGGAACTATTGAAATACGGTGCAGATGTAAAAGTCGTCTCTCCTACCAGACTTCAGAAAGAGATAAAAAATAGAATTTCACAAATGACTAATCTTTATATTTAATGAACACATTTACTGCGATAGATTTTGAAACTGCCACAGGTTATAGAAATAGTATTTGTCAAATCGGATTGGTTAGAATTGAAAATGGAATAACTTCTAAAGAAATAGATTTACTAGTGCAACCACCCGGAAATTTCTATTGGAGCCAATTTAGTGACATTCATGGAATCTCATCAAAGAAAACAATTAACGCTCTTAGTTTTAATCAAATCTGGCAACTCATACAGCCATTTATAGAGAATCAAAATGTAGTGGCTCATAATGGTTTTGGATTTGATTTTCCTGTTCTAGAAAAAACACTTCTGCATTTTAATTTACCTATTCCTAACTATAATAAAATCTGTACTTATAAAATTTACAGATCAAACTTATCAAACTTATGCAAGCAACATAACATTCTGCTAAACCATCACGATGCACTGAGTGATGCTAAGGCTTGTGCGGAGTTGTATTTAAGATGTTACAATATTTAATAAAAAGAAAAAAACATTAACCTAAAAAAAACTAGAATTTTGGAGCTACAAAAAACATTTGGCGAGATAATTAAGCCTTATTTCTTTACAATTCCTGATTATCAAAGAGCTTACTCCTGGGGTGAAAAGCAAATAATACCTTTCATTAATGATATATTGGAATACTACGATAAAACAAATGACATGGAATCTGCAGATAAAAATTATTATCTGGGTCATTATATTTTGGAAGGAGAACTTGGATCCAATAATTATGAACTAATAGACGGACAACAACGTATCAGTACTGTTTATTTATTTTTGTTAGTATGCAATCACCTGAAGAAAGACTGTGAATACTATAAACAGATTAATTTGACACCCGTTTCTTATGACAAAAATGGTTTAAATATTATTATAAACATTCTAGAAACAAGTGGAGAAAATATAAATAAAAAACTAACGGAATTACTAAACGATACCAAAACAAAGACCATGTCTTTCATCAGAATGGTCGAAGCCGTCAAATTATTTATTGATTCTTTTTCAGGGGAGAAAAAGTTGCCAAAATTGAATGTTGATAAAATTGACAAATATGTAGCAGTAATAGACAAAGCGCATTGTTCTGTTGCCATCTATAATGATAAAGCGGTTGCTTCACAGATTTTTGAATTACATAATACACGTGGGATAGCACTTTCTGAGACTGAAAAAGTGAAGGCTTTATTGATGAAAAATGTTTACATCAACTCACAAAACCCACATGAAGACATTGAGAAAATTCAAAATGCTTTTGCTCGTATTTTTGAAATGGAAGAGAAAGCAAGTGATGTATGGCTACGTGGGGATTTATCCTTAGACAATATTTTGATGTATCATTTACAAGCTGTTGAAGACGGATATAAAAATGAAGAATTTAGCTTACCTCAAGGAGTAGCTGGCGACAATGGTTCGTTTGAATATGTAAAAAAAGCACTAACTAAGAGAAATGAAAAGACTAAAATTGTTGATTATGCGATAAATGTAGCTGAGCAATTTGGAAAATCCATGGATATTCTGGTAAATAAAATACCAAAAGCTGATGAAGAAAACCCTCTAATTGGAGATGTATTGTTATTAGATAAAAACCGAAGCATTATATTTTTATTTCGAGCTTTCAGGTCGGGAAATCCAATTGAAAATAAATTAATCGAACGTTGGGAAAATTTTCTAATATGTTATGAAATAATATACTGGAATGGATATTATTATAATGCAAAAGCATTTAGAAGTACATTTCAAAGTATTTACAAAGCAATTGAAAACGGATCTGATTTAAATAAATGTAATGATTTACTATCAAGCTTTTACAGAGGAGAAAAAAAATTTTCATACCACTGGGAGCACCTAGGAAATAATGCAAATAAGTTATTTGAAGTTGAGAAAAAGAAATGGGTCAAGCATGCTTATGGCTGGAATAAAACTGCCTATTTTCTATATAAATTTGAAATAGAACATGGTGCAGATTACAAAGATATAAGAAAGAATATTTATAAAAAAGATTCCATTTCAATAGACCATATTGTTGCTAGAAGTATTGAATGGAAGGATTTAGGAATTGAAAACTATTCAGAAAATAAAGACCAGGCAGATTTAATATGGAAAGAGATTAACAATGTTATCAATGGTATCGGAAACCTCTCCTTATCCACCTCAAGTGCAAATTCATCTGATTCAAATAGATCACCAAGTAAACATTTACATTCCTTCAGGAAATTTGGGTTGGTCAAGACTGTAGAACAAATTGAAACATGGACAGATCCAAATGAATTTGCTCAAAAAATAACAGAAAGAAACGAATCTATTAGAGAGTTTGTAAAAGAGCGCATAATAAACAAAGAAGGTATCTGGAAGTAAGTTAATATTAAAAAACATGAGTCATTTAAGAACAGCACACACTACAACTGAATTAACAGCAATTTTTGAAGAAAGCGGCATGCCTGAAAAATACTTTGACCAATTTTTAATGTATTATGAAACTTGCTTTAAGGATTTTTTGAAAGAGAATGAACAATATAGAGATGAGGATTTCGCTGAAGGAGAATCTGTTCAATCAGACGCTCTTATTGTCACAAAGATACACATCGAGTTAGTCATGAAAGAAATTTCAAAAGGTCATGGAGATGAATGGGCATTTGCAATAGCTAATTGCACAGAAGAAGATGAAAGAGCCCATATTTTTGTTTACAATGAATTAAAAAATATAAATCCTGAATTGGCTAAAAAAGAACTATTGATTCTTTGCAAATCATATTCAGGTGATGATTTTTTTGAAAAATATTTCATTTCTAAGTTTGAAAAAGGCTGTGATTATTTTAATTATGCAAAAAGAGCTAGAAAGTATTCTGAAATCTATAAAAAAAAATTGACAGAAGGAAAATCAAAAATCTATGCCCATCAGTATGCTGATCTAATAGCAAACGAAGAATTCAGTAAAATCTACTGCGAGGAGTATGCTTACGCCTACGACAAAGCAATAAGTGAAGCTAAATCTGAGGAATACGCAGTTGTATTTGCTGATCAATATGGATCTGCTCTTGTCGACATTAAAAGTCGCTATGGTATTTCTGATGATGAAGAAATGATAAATTTTGAAATTGAAAAGGTTAATATTTTTATGAAAGCTTGGGCACACAATCAAGAGCTCCAATTAACTAACTTTAAAAGATTTGCTGACATCTACGAGCAGGTACATATGAAGACATACTATAATGATCAAAATAAATCCCCTGTAATAGAAAGCAAAGAAATCAATAAAGATATTTTAGAAAGAACTTTGCACAGCTACATGAAGTTAGAAGATAAATAATCTTATTTAAACAATTAAGTATATATCTATTATAGGCTGAGTCTCAAAAAACTGTTACTTCCGTAACAGTTTTTTTTTATAAAATTTCACAGATACGATTCGGCATAGCACAAAAATATTTTTACAAAAAAATTACAATTATAAATATATTTTAAAAAAAGAAAAATTATAATGCTGCTATCACAATACCTACAAATGTCGATTATATACTGTGTGACAAATTAGCTGTAACACTAATTGCATCAGCAAACTATTCATACCCAAGCAAAATCATTAAATGATAAAAAATTTGAAGCAATATCAATTAAATATTCATTTGATAAATAATTCAACAGTCACACTTTGGCACACCAATATCATTTCTTTGTTAGTGGGAAAGCCGAAAACCAAATCTAAAGTAGGCATCAACTAAAAAACAAAAACTATGTCACAAATGATTACCAAAGACAATGAATTAATTAGAATTAACCCTAGCAACACTAATAAGATCGAATACTCAACAACATCTGGCAGGTCATGGCATGTAAGATATTCTGGATCTTCATACGGTAATTTTCAAGATTTAACAGACAATGGCAAAGAGATCCTTGCTACTACTTCTAAAGGCCTTTACTATTCAACTACAAATGGAAGAAGTTGGCATAAAAGAAACTAATTCCTCTTCCCGAATTATTAAAAGCGACATACTTTGACAGTGTGTCGTTTTATTTTTACTCCAAAGTAAACTAACCATTTTTACCTATGATTCGAAATTATAATGAATTAATAATTTGCATAACAAACATAGAAAAGCAAATTTCTAAACTAAAAAAAGAACAACAAAAACACATTTTTAAATTAGATTTTGCGAATGCAAAAACACTACTATCACAACAGCAACTTTTAGAATTACAAATTTTAAATTATATCGGATATTATCAAGAGAAGATTAAAAACAATCATCTTGAAAGTAAGTTGTACGGTGAAAAATTAGTTTTTTTGAAGAAGTCGTATCAAACCAAAAACATTGCAGATGATTTGCTATATTGCTTAAAACAACTTATAAAGGACTATGACGAACTAAAAAATGACTTATGGATTTTTTCTTCATTACATCTAAATCATGTTTTAGAAATAAAAGAAAAAATCAAAAAACTTATATTTACAGTAGAAGAAATTTATTTTGAGCTAACTAATTTAATACTATTTTTAAATGCAAAATTTAATGAGAAACAAATAATCGAGTATAATTTGATAGTAGATTTTTTTCATAATTATTATACATCCGAAATAGAAAATTTACAAGATAAACTAAGGTCTGAAAAATCAGGTTCAAAATTCATTCAATTCCTAAAAAAACTAGTTAATCCGGCAACAATAAAAATGATCGAATTAGAATTAGAAAGTAAAAAAGAAACTGAAGAAATTACAATTCAACTCGAATTACTAGTAGCTACAAAAGAACGTCACAACAAACTAAGTAAAATGGCTCATAAATCAATTTAATATTAGTTTACAGCAATACAATTATCCCTTTTCAATTTTCAATTTTATGATTACTTTTAATTATAAACTGTTGACAGATGGAAACTACTAAACTGACTAGAACAGAACTATACGATTTAGTTTGGTCGACTACTATTTCAAAAATTTTGGAAAAATATGCTTTATCAAATGATGGATTTAAGAAAATCTGTAAGAAGTACGAAATTCCTCTTCCTGGAAATGGATACTGGCTAAAATTAAAACATAACAAACCTTTCAAAAAAGAAATTCTAAATCTTAATTTTAATGGTGAAAATGAAATTGAGTTTACAATACGAGAAGAAGGAAGTATTATCAATATTGATCAAACTCCCTTAACCATATTGACGAAACAAATTCTTAGTGATAAAAATGCCCCCTTGAAAGTTCCCGAAAAACTAACAAAACCAGATATTTTAATAACCCAAACAAGAGAATATAAAACAAAAGGGCAGTATAGTCATGATAACTACCGAACAAGTAAAATAAATCTACTATCAATTTACGGAATTGAAAAAGAACATTTCACTCGAGCTCTAATAATTATGGATATGTTCGTAAAACTTCTCCGTTATAGAGGACATTCATTCAAAAGAGATATTAATGGAGATGGCCCTCATATTATGATCAAAGAAATTCCCTTCCCCTTTAGCTTGCGAGAAGCACAAAAGAGAATTCCGGCTGAAAAAGGCTCATACGGTTCAACATATCTTCCTACCGGAATACTAGTTTTAAAAATTGGAGAAAGTTTCAGAGCCCAAGAATGGAGAGATGGAACAGTCAAACTAGAGAATCAGCTAGCAAAAATAGTAGCAAAACTCGAAATCGATGCCGACAAAGAAATAATTCGAAAGGAAGAATCTCGAATTTACTGGTTGAGATATGAAGAAGAAAAAGAGCGAAATAATCAAATAAAAAAACGAAAAGATGAGGAAATTCAAAAATTTAATAAACTTGTCGAACTTTCCAGACAATATAATCAGTCATTATTAATTAGAGAATACATCAAAGCGGAACATCAAAACTTGATTTCTAACAACAATTTGACAGCTGAAAAATTAGAATGGCTAAAATGGGCAAATGATAAAGCAGATTGGCTAGATCCATTAGTAAATAAACACGATGAAATATTAGATGCTAAATAACTTTAAAGCAAAATAAAAGGTTTCAGTTTAAGCCGAAACCTCTTCTAAAAGTTATGCCCCTGCTCTCAACGTTTGGATAATACCAACTGTCCATACAATTGGTTTCCAAAGAATAACAAAACCGATAATTGATAAAATTGAGAACACTGTCCAAAAAGAAAAATCATAGGCCAATGTAAATTGTGGAAAATAGCTCATGAGAAAATAATAGACTCCAAATGGAATTGCCAAAAATGCGACAACTATCCAGGCTATGCATTTTATAATAAATGCTACAATGTTTAATAAAAATTGAAATAACATATGTTTGATTTTTTTAGTTATGATGCAATTTTAGCACTTGAATCTGTCATTTTGTGTCGCTCTAAAATAAAATTGGAAAACAAACAATACCGACACTAAATGGCAGTTCGACAATTTAAATTTGAAGAAGAAATAAAAATATGATTATAAAAGGGCAAAATACTTTTAATTAAGAATAGCAGAAAAACTGAGTCTCATCAAAAAAAAGATTGTTATAAAGCGTTATATTTGAACTTTAAAAATTTAACATGACTAAAAAAATATATTTATTACTTTTTACAATTTTATCTTGCTTAATATCAATTTCCTGCTCAAAAGACAATGGCACAGATTCCTTGATCGAAGAAAAACTAGACTCAATGACCGGAAAGGAAATTATAAGGGAATTACTAATTAAAAATGATAATGACATAAATCAGTTAGCAAGAATTTTTGATTGTTCACCAAGTTCTTTAATTAGAATACTAAATGGTGAAACAATTAATACGCCTGAAGCAGAAAAACAATTTAAAAATGTATTGAATCAAACTTTAATTGCAAAAGAAAAAACTTTAGATGAAATAGATCCGTCAAAACAATCCTGGATCTTTAAAAGTAGATTTTTTATTGAAAACCACTATATCTGGCTGATTATAATGCTATGCATTATCTTTCTTTTGGTATCTATTGAATTGGTAGAAATTAATTTTTTCTCAATTATTGCTATCGCATTTTCCATAGCAATCTTATTAGCCATTTTAATCTATATTATTGACATGGCTTTTATATGGTTTACTGATCCACCTCTACTGGTTGATAAATTCAAAAACACATATGATCCTATATGGGAAATTTTAAAGTAAAATTATTCTTTTGTGCTATTATTGTTGTAATTCTCTCTTCTTGCAATAAAAACAAAACCGAATTAGTAAAATCAAAACAAGAATTCAATCTTTCCCGAAAACCAATAAATAAAGAAGAATCACTATATTTAATTGAAAAATCCGAAGAGTTTGAATTGAAGCATAACGAACTTTTTCAAGAGGAGCTACAAATAAAATCTAAACAATATTATGAAAACACTATTGAAAAATTTATTGAAAATGAGACAAGTTTTCTAAGGTTATTTGGTGAATTGTGGGACATTCCATTCAAATCCGAGAACACAAGAAAAGTAATTTGGAAACTAAAAATTGATCGCCATTTTAGAAGTACATCATATTTAACCTATATCAGAAACGAAGTTGAAATTTATACAGACGGAGTTAATAATCAGCGCAACAATGGTATCTCAAAAATATTAGGCGTAAGAAATCCTTCCTTTTTGAGATTGCCTATTGCATCAATAGATTCTTTCCATAGTAAAGACAAAACAGTTAAAGAAATCATTAATAAAATTAATACGGAAATAATTGATCAGTTATCCGATGCAGTCTTGGGATTTACACCAGAAATAATAATAGTACTATTAGGACTAATAGGTGTGATCGGTGCAAAATTACCCTGGCCAATATCCACAGTTGTCTTTATTATTATTGCTGGTATCTTCTTTTGGAGATCACATATTCGTCAAAACGAAATTAGAGAAATTTTAAAATTGGAATGCAATAAAGTTATAAGCAGCACCAGAATTGATTATTTAGATCACTTAAACAAAAATACTTTTGATTATTATTCACAATTAAAAAAATAAATGATGACGTTATCTAATAATACTTTCTCTTTTTTTGTATTATCGCTTTTGTTTTTAGTTTCATCATGTAGAAAAACTTCGACAGATTTTATTGAAAAGACTGTTTTAAAAGAAGCCGGAACTGAAGTTCTAGAAAAACTAACTAAAAATTCAGCAAAAGAAATAGCTGAATTAGGATTATCTAAGGAAGCTTCTAAATTTATCGCTAATAATTTTGACGACGATTTAGCTAAACAATTTTTAAAAGTTGCCTCCGAAAACAAGAATTTTATAAATACGGTAAAAAGAAACCCAAAATTCCTTAAGACCTGGAAAATATTTTCGGAAACTCAGTTTGGATCAAATCCTAACCAATTAAGTTGGATACACAGAATGCTAGAAAATGAAAAATTCACTTTAAAGAACGTCAATGGAAACGTGAATATTTTAGATACAAAAACCAATAAATTACTTGGTATATTTGAGAACGATAAGATCACTGCTTTTGCTGGAGAAGGTGGAAAAAAATTAAATCCGTTGTTAAATATTCACCCTTTAATCCCCAATACCCAATACAAAATAGGTATTAATTCAACCTATAGTGATAATTTTGGAAGAATCGAAAAAATGACATGTCCCTTAATGTCAAAATTAACAAAAGTGGAAAGAAGTCCAATTCAACAAGGTCTTTCTAAGAAACTAAAAGATGGCAAGATAGTAATTAATGAACTAGGAAATCCAATTAGAGTAAAAGCAGGTTATTACAGATATAGTGATGATGGAGGACATCTTTTAGCCAATATTCACGGTGGAATTTCAGAACAGATTAATGTTCTGCCTATGACTAGTAATGCTAATAAGGTTCATTTCAGAGAAATTGAAAATAACATTTCTAAAGCTATTTTACAAGGTAAAACAGTAAAAGACTATACTGTTATTCCCAAGTATACCGGAAAAAGTGGCAGACCTGATAAATTTTATGTCTCTTATCGAATTGACGGTGAATACTTTTCTAAGCAAATTATTAATAACTAAGAAAAAGAATTACATATTTAAGTTTTAGCACGTTATTGATGTGTTTACTTATAATGGTTTAGATTTGCTAAAAAACTATATAAGAAACTGGATGTCGCTTGATCAAACAAATCTTTTTATTAAATTTCCGAATTGGAAAATCTAAATGTAGAATTTAAATCATCAGCAATTCTCAAGTGAGGAACTCAAGTGAGGAAAACCCAAAAAACACCATAAAACCAAATTTTAACAAAAACACAATCAATTAAAAATCAATATTTTACAAAAATTAAAAATCAATAAAACAGTTTTCATAATCCTGAGGTCAAGGATTCAGCCCCCTCCCTCACTAAAGCATTTTTTACTTTAAATATTACTCAAGGTTTTATTTGAACCGAAAAAAATTATATTCAATAACATTAATTCTTTTTAAATCACCTACAAAACGGTTCGAGAATTGTCCCGTTAGGGCTACTAACAAAAAGCTTCAGAGAAATCTGGAGCTTTTTTTGTTTTTTGTAGTTCACACCTAAATACCTTTTAGCAACTGTTATAAATTTGATTTTTTATGCTTTTGCAAGCCTTCGAAGTTTTTCTTTTTCAGTTATTAAATAATTGGAATAAATCATCCCCATATTTATATTTTTTGCCATGTCCTTCAACATTCAACTCTTCTTTATTTAAAAACTTAGTTTGCAAGATTTATCTGAAACTTTTTTTTCCATTATACCTATATAAGTTCAATTTTATTATGAGTTAACCAACGTTTCAGATTAGTCACAAATCTTTTTAGATGATCCTCATTCAAAAATATATTTGTCCAGTAATCAAATCTATCACACTGAATACTAATATAGTAAATCATAATAGCGAGGCAGAGATATGGCAATACCTTTTTTTCTTCTTCTGATATAGCAGTTTCACTTTCATATCCTTTTAGGAATTGTTCTGCTTTTATTAGATAGTCATTTTCGTTAAGATTAGTTAAAAAAAGCTGGTATAAGAAATACGAAATATCGAGACACAACCAACCATTGCCACAAAAATCAAAATCAAAAAAAGTTGCTTCCTTATCTTGATCAATGTGCATATTATCAAACCAAACATCCAGATGGACAGCTCCAGATCTTATTTCTTCTTTATTTACATTCTTAAACTTAGTCTTAAGAAAACGTGACAAACTTTCTAAAAATTGAATTTCATCAGATGTATCTTTAAAAAAGAGTTTTACTCTAATCAAGGATTCATCTAGTAAAGTTTGTTCATTATAATTTATCCTCTTTAAAGTAAAATTTTCTGATGCCTTATGGACCTTCGCCAATCCTTTTCCTATAATGAAACTAGCATCTGCACTAAATTTTGCTATTTTAACCCCCTTTGCATAAGAGAATAACACACCATATCTTTTTCCTTCAGGAGCGTCGAACTCTTGAACTAGTTCATCAGAGATATCTGCTATTGGATATGCTATAGAAGTATTGCTCCTTTTTAGATGCAATAAAAGTCTTAATTCTTCCTCTATTTCTACTTTAGTCCTCCAATCGTGCGTGTATACCCTAAAAACATACTTTTCTACTCCATCAGCAACTACATAGAGATGATTCATTGCCGCTCTGAAAAGCTTACAATCTGTATTTTGACCAAGATTATATTTATTTTGTACTACTTCACAAAGTTTATTTGCAGAAAGAGTACTGTTTATAACTGAAAATTCTTGTTTCATTTTTAAATCCGTTGGTATTTTTTTTTGAAGCAAACAAATCTATATTAATTTATTCAGAAAAGAAATACATGACAAATGACTCAGATTGTTTTAAAAAAGAATATTCTATTCAAATACTAATAATACTCAACAAAAAAAGCTGTTTAAATAATGAATGCGTCCTGCTTATTAAGCCAAAAAACTTCAAAGAAATCTAAAGCTTTTTAGTTTTAAGTAAATTTATCGTTATTACAATCTTTTTACACCCTTTCGCAAAAGTTGGGAGACTTTTTTATATTGCTACAGCATCATAAACCAATGATTTTTAGATAAAATTATATGGCACTTTGGCAAGTACACTATAACGCAATTCCAAGGAGTTTTTACGAATATTCCAAAAGTAATCAAGTAGACCTTTATGAAGATGACTGGTCAAGTATTATGCGCATTGATAAAGACTTTTTCTTTAGCAAACTAGATTCTTTTATCGAAAGATCATGGGGTATGAGTCAGTTTCAAAGTTGGGGTCCTAGTGATCAATCGGATATTGGCATTACTTGTAACTTAGACAAAAATATAATTATTCATATTAGTTTTCGACTCGATTTAAGAGGGGAAATAGATTCTTTTCTTCTGCCCTTTCTTGAAATTTGCAGAGAATTTGATTTTTTAATTTTAGACCAAAATGAAAATTTATTTGAGCCTCAGATAGATAATTTTAGACCGAGTATTGAAAATAGTAGTGCTCTAAAGTTTGTTGCAAATCCTATTCAATTCATTACGGATTTTTCAAATGGGAAAATAAAACCAGAAAACTGACTTTTTAACGAGGGCTCGATTCAGATTGTGGGTGCGAAGTCAGAGACTTTCCATAATCTTATTATTCAAAACAAGATGAAAAAATTGTGGAAAGTCAGTCCGTGAAAGCTTTCGGGATTGCAGAACTTTTCAGTTTTGAGCTTTTTGCAGAGCGACGTTTTTTGTTTAAATTATTTTATCAAAAATAAATCTTCAAAATAAAAACTATTCCATTATATATAGTGTGGGCTATTAACGGCAATACTATCGCATTTTTTTGGTTTTTGCCTCTTATATATAAAAACGCAAACAATAAACCACCTGCAAAAGCATATAAAAAATAAAAAATATTATACAAATGCATTAACGCAAAGCTCAAGGCAGATATAAAGCAACAATACTTCAATTTCACTTTCAAACTTTTAAAAATTTCTATAACGGCGTATTGAAATAATAAAGTTTCCATTAACGGTGCAACTATAACAAATAAAACTATTTTTTCTTTGATAGTGTATTGATCATTAAAACCCTTGTTCAAAGCGATTCCAAAAAAATCGGAAATGATAGAAAATATGTAACTGTTTAAAAAATTTAAAAGAACTATTAGCAATATTAATTCCCACTGCCTAAGACCAAGTATAGTATTTTTAATTTTTGCGATCATACATTTCCTTTATAATAAAGACGCTTATTAACGCTTCTTAATTTTAAAAATTATTTAAAAATTTATTATGTACTCCTTATCATTCCTCCAAACTTCACGCTACGTAATCCCGAAAGTTTTTCAGTTTTAGAACTCTTTACAGAGTGAATGCTATATCTGATAATTTCAGTATTTTCTTACTTTCAAAAATAGGATTTTATTTTATAAACGCACTACGCAATCCCGTAAGCTTTCGCGGACTGACTTTGCGTTTGTTCAACAAATATAATTTAAGCAATATCCCTGTGTAACAAATTTTGTAAAAAACTACTTATGGCATATCGTCATAAAAATTTCTCAATCATTTAAATCAATCAATAAAAATCGAACAAACTTTCATGAAAACATTCTTATTTATTCCTCTGTGCTTAGCTTCGCTATTTTGCCATGCTCAAATAAATGATAAAAAACAGAAAACAGAACTAACCGTTATTGGAACAGTACATTTTCCAACAAAACAGATCAATTCGGACACCATTTATTCTGTTTTAGAAAATCTAAAACCTGATATCATTCTTATGGAATCGGATATGTCAAATTTTAATTCTGATTTTACATTTAAAAAAACTTATGATGAAAACGAATGGAATGCAATTGTAAAATACAGAGCCAATCATAAAAACACTTTGTTTAGACCAATGGAATTTGAAGGAAGAAATGCCTACAGAGTCCAAAACGGAATTCAAAATACTGACGCTGTGTTCAACGAAATAAACATTCTTGACTCTCTAAATATTCTCCCAGAAAAACATAAAAAAATCTGGAATAGATATATTGAATTATGCTATTCTTTAAACGAAGTAGACAATAGCACGCTAAAAGATTTAAACAAAACGTCTACAGACAATTTAGTCAAAGAGAGACAATTTTATCAATATCAAAAACTAAAAGAAATTGTGGACGAGAATAAGGAATTTTCAGAATTGAAAATTAAAACTTCTACAGATTTCATTTCATTACAAGAATTATATAGAAGATATTGCCACTTTGAAGAGTTAAGAAATAGAACTATAATTGACAATATTTTAAAATGGAAAAGCAAATATCCTAATAAGAAAATTGTTGCGTTAATTGGTTTTTACCATCGATACTTTTTAATAAATGAATTAAAATGGCAACAAGAAAAACATGCTTTTGAATTGAAAGAATATTACAATTAATAAAACAGTTAAAGAGCTTCAGATTTCTTTGAAGCTTTTTTTTGTTTCTTTCAAAAGCATAATACTTAACCCCTCTCAGCTCTGCAAAGTGCTGTCATATAAGCGGCGCAATCCCGAAAGCTTTCGGGATTGCGCCGCGTTTCAGTTGAACTCTTCAAGGAGCATTGCGCAGTAAAGTTTTAAGCCTTTAACTTTTCTCCAACTCCGTTTCGGTATGCATCACACACGCCCACTTATTGTGTTCTTTAATCCAAGTCGAAGTGCAGACACATTTTATAGGTATTTTTTGACTGTCGTCTAATATTGTAAAATCCAGATAATATCCTATTACGGCAGTATTTTCTGAAATTAGTTTTTCTTGTACATCGTAGATATTCAGCACTTTTATTTTGTTGGTTTGCCCAGAATCGAACATTTTTTTGAATTCGGCTTCGCTGATACTCTGAACTCCGTTTTTTCCCGCCACTATGCACGGAAACGACGTTAGATTTTTTACTGTTTCATAATCATTATTTTCAACTCCGTGCCAGTATTTTTTTTCTAGCTCTATAATCTGTACTTCCATAATATCTCAATTATTTATTAGACATTTCACAAATTTCAAATTAATATTTATTGAAAGCTTCTCTTTTAACATAGATTTAATCCCGAAAAAGAGGGCTCTTGAAATTATAAATCTGGTTTCGGACCTTTTGAAATTATAGTCCGCATCACGCCAGGAAACCATCTTTGCAGCCATACCGCTAGTTTGCCATGACCTGTAAAAACGTAATTTCGCTTTCGTTTCAAAATGGCTTTTATCATTACTTTCGCCGCTTTATCTGTCGGCCACATTAAATTTGATGGTCGCGGATCTGATTGTTCCGGATGCCAAACTCCGTCATTGTCAACCCGTGCAATTTCCGAAACTACAAATCCCGGATGCACTGTAGTGCAACTTACGCCTGTTCCCATTAATTCAGCTTGCAAAGTCAGACCAATAGAATTTACAGCCGCTTTTGAAGCGCCATAAGCACCTACATTAGGATTAGGAAGATAAGCGCCTACACTTCCAACCAAACCAATTCTTCCTTTCATTTTCTTTAAATGTGGCAGCGCATATTTTACCGTTAACGCTAAGCCTGTAACATTGCCTTGCAATTGTCTATTCCAATCTTTGGCAGTTAAGTTTTCGATACTTCCAAAAACGCCAAAACCTGCATTAGCAACCACTATATCCAATCGCCCCCATTTTGTGACGATTTGTTGGACTGTATTTCCAATCGAAGTTTCTTCCATAATATCGCAGGGAACGACCAATGCTTCTCCGCCCGAATCTTGAATCGTGTCGGCAACTTTATCCAATAGTTCTTTTCGCCTTGAAGAAAGCGCTACTTTATATCCTAATCTAGCGCATTCAATGGCCATTGCTTTTCCAATGCCAGACGAAGCGCCAGTAATCCATATTACGTCTTCTTTTGCTTTTGCCATTTTAATCTTTTTTAATTGAATAGTTGCCTTTCAATAAAAATACTTACATCTAAGATATTGATTTTCATTATACAAATGAATATTTCACTCTCTTTTTGATATTGAAAAAAATCTATATTAGCAACAACTAATCAGAAGGATATTAACCAAAAAAAAATTAAAGGGAAGAAAACAATGAGATTTAGAAATTCAAAATGAAGAACAAAATGACAGCAATCCATCTGAGAAAAAAGAAATGAATATTGCCTCGGTAGTTTTTAAAGAATTGTGCTTTTTGTGTTTTATATCAATTTTGGATAAAAGTAAAGTGATTTGAAACGACACTAAACAACATTCTTTATCTCAAATTTATAATCTAATTTATTGAGTTGTTCTGTAAAGTATTTTATAGAATCTTCTTTACTCATTCCGCTTTGTCCATAATCTACAAAGCCTTTTATAAAATCTTCACCAACAGCCTCCCAAATTAGCAATTTCTGATTTCGGAGTGCATCACCAAATATATTACAGAATAGAGTTGATTCTTCATCACTCATTTTCTTGTCAAAATATATTTCAAAATTGAAGGTCGTATACATAAAATGGTATTGTTTGTATTATGCTCTTATGAATTTAATATTTCATTTCTATAAATTTCTATTCTTTCTATCCAATTTCCCTGTTCATCCTATTTATACTGAAAGGTAGTATCAGTTGTTTTTAATAAGCATTTAACGAAATTAGACTTTTGAGGGAGATCTGAAGCTTTTATATTGAAAGATTAATGGCTTGAACACTTAGCACATAAGGCTATCAGTTTTAAGACAGCAAGTATTATAAAGAAAATTGTTTTTCCTGACATTCCGCTTCCCGAATCGCTAGACGAACTGCCGTTGCCGTCAATGTTAGAAAGAACAGCTTCTCTATTGCCAACCAATACCTCTGTCAAATGAGAATCGTAAGCAACATATCCTTGCATCGCGATGATGCACGAACTATAAAAATTAGATGTTTTATTAGCATTATAACGTTGTGAAGCTATATTGACAAGACTTCTGATTTTATTATCCATCTCGATCGAACTGAAATAAGACAGCAAAACATAAAAACTTCGATATTCGGCGTATGGAATTGCAGACAAGTTAGTCAAATTAATTTGGCTTATATTTACCAATATAGCATCTATTTTTCCATTTAATTTTTTATTGAGCTGAAAAAGCGCATCTTCTGGAAAACAGTCTTTAAAATCAAAAATATCACTTATAAAATCAAATTTATTTTGAGCCAAATGCTGATCAAAATACAAGACCAAATCATCGTTGAGAAATTGATATACGAAAGATTGTATTTTCTCCGAATCATATTCTCTTTGCGGAGCGGGAAAATTATTTCTGGAATAGTTTTTCTTTGAAAAAAGATTGTATAGAATTCGATTTGACACTATAAAATAGAGTTCTTGTCGATATTCTTTTAAAGCCAAAATCAGATTATTGGCTACATTAACGTCTATATCTGGATTTATTCTTTTCTCAACGTTAATTTGTTTTTCTGTTCGAATGATATCTTCTGGCGAAAATAACAGAATATTGCTTTTATCTATTTTTAACTCTTCAAATAACTCTATTATATTCATCCTTAAGTGTTAATTTATAGCACAAACATAATCTTTTTAAGCGTTTTGCAAAAAGATTAAATAAAAAATAAATTAGGAACATTTAGTAACTATAAAAGGTATAAGAGCACAAATCACGGCAAGCGCTATACCCATTGCAGGATGATTAATTTCTGCCTCAATACCTTGTCCTGTCTTAGATACAGCCTCTCTATTTTTGATAAGAAGTTCATGCAAATTTTCATTAAAAGCTGTATATGACGCCATAGAACGCAAAACAGAATTAAAAAAAAGGACATTTTTATTTCTTTTGTAAAATTTGAAAACGACCGAAAGCAGATTAGCTACTTTTTGATCCATTTCAATTCCTGAAAAATGTGATAACAAATCATAGAAAGGATTAAACTCAATATAATAAATATTCGAGTTTACATTTTCACTCGAAACTAATTGAGAATTAACAAAATCTACTTTAGAAAAAACAAGTAATGCCATTTTATGAAGAATCTCTTCTGGAAAATATCCTTTGAAATTCAGCAAATCACTAAGTTCTTCAAGAGTATTATATTTGTTTTTTGACAATTTTAAACCGAAAAAAGAAACCAAATCATCTGCTAAAAAAGAGAAATAAAGTGTTTTATCTTTTCATCTGAAACCGTCAGATCATAATCTGAAAAGTTATTTTTAGAAAAATTGCTCTGATTAAGAAAATTAAAAAGTATACGATTCAATAATACAAACAGTAGTTCTTCTTTGTATTCTTTTAATGCTAAAATTAAATTTTCGCTCGTTCTAGAATCTATTTCTGGATTGATCTTTTTTTCGAAATTTATCTTCTTCTCAATCCTGATGTAATCTTCAGAATCAAATTTTAAAATTTCATCTCTTTTCAAATCCAACAAAGAGAACAATTGAATGATGTTCATCGTACATAAATTAATTAGGACAATGATAAAAAATAATATTCATAATTAATATCGTATTAAATAAATTGTAAATTGCTGATTCATACAAATCCGATTTTAAGGCATGAATGTAATCATAAATCAACTATTTGAAATTGAAAAAAAGGCGCAAGAACAAAACTTTAACGGCTTTGATCGCAATTTAAAACGAATTTACAGCGAATTGGAAGAGCAAGGATATAAAATTATAAATCCGCTGGGAACAAATTATGACGAAAGAGACAGCTCCATTGACGCCAATATTATGAATTCGAATTCAAAAAAAATAACGAAAGTTATTAAGCCTGCAATTTATAAAACAGAAAATGACGCACTGCAGCTAATTCAAAAAGCAGTAGTTATCGTAGAATAATATCATCATTATGAAGAATATCAATATCGGAATTGATTTAGGAACAACCAATTCAGGAATTGCAAAATACGAAAACGGAAAAATTACTATCTATAAAAATCCTGTTGGGTTTAAAGATACTATTCCGTCTGTAGTTTCATTTCGAAAAGGACGTATTCAAATTGGCGAAAAAGCAAGAGAACACAGCGCAACAAATGCCGAAAATGTATTTTCTTCTTTTAAACGGAAAATGGGATCTGATGAAGAATATTTCATCAAAGACCTGGACAAAAATTGCAGTCCGATTGAGTTGTCTTCAATGGTTTTAAAAGAACTTATCAATTTCGCTCAAGGCGAAACTTTAAAATCTGCTGTTATTACAATTCCGGCTTCTTTTGATACGATTCAGTCTAATGCAACCAAAAAAGCGGGTTATCAAGCAGGTTTTGAAGAAATAGTTTTACTGCAAGAACCTATCGCTGCCTGTTTGGCATATTCTAATTCTTTAAACATCGAAATCACATCAGACCAAAAATGGCTGGTTTACGATTTTGGAGGCGGAACTTTTGATATTGCGTTGGTAAACATTAACGAACGAGATCTGAAAGTTTTTGACCATAAAGGAAATAACTTTTTGGGCGGAGTAGATTTGGACACTTTATTTGTGGAGAAAATAATATGTCCGAAAATCGAAAAAGCAACTCAAGAAAGTGGTCTTTGGTCGAAAATAATTGCCAAAGAAAATCCGATTTACAATAAACTCTTTTTTGAACTTCTTTATAAAGCAGAAGAAGCAAAAAAAGAACTTTCGATAAAAGAAATTTCAAGCATCGAAATTGATTTTGACGAACTTTCCATTTCGTTAGATATCGATATCCGTCGAGAAGAATTTGAAGCCATCATCAAACCTAAATTTGAAGAATCTTTTAATTTGGTCGAAAGATTAATCAAAGAAAATCATTTACATTTCTCAGATATTGAGCGCATTATATTAGTTGGCGGTACAACTTACATTCCGTATATACGCCAGCAATTGCAAGAGCGAACTCAAATTCAGGTAGAAAGCAATTTAGACCCTACAACAGCAGTGATGATTGGAGCGGCTTATTACGCAGGCTCAAAACCTTCTGAATTAACTGAAGAAGAAATTGCGAATAAACCTGTCGCAGAAGAAAACAGCATTCAAGTTGAAACCATCTACGAACCGCATTCTAAAGATTCAGAAGAACTGATTGTCGTACTTTTGGAAGAATCTTTTGATGGCTATTATAGAATTACAAGAGCTGATGGCGGTTTTGATACTGGACTTCTAAAAGCAAATAAAAAAATAGCAGAGTTTGTTCCTTTGTTGGAAAAAGCGACCAATCAGTTTACGCTGTTTTTATATGATAATCAGCAGAAACAAGTGTTTAGCAATCCGAATATTCAAATCACAAACGGATTGTACAGTATTACAGGACAGCCAATTCCGAATGATATCTGTTTAGAACTAGACGAAGAAACGGGAAAAAGCCACATGGAAATTATCTTTAAGAAAAATGACATTTTACCTTTAAAGAAAACGATTTATAAAACCTGTTCTAAAAACATTTTAAGAAATTCTGACCAAAAACTAATCATCAATGTAGTAGAAGGAAATGCTGGTAGCATGGTGGGGAGCAATCTTTCTATTGGTTACATTGAAATATGCGGAAGCAAGTTTGAACAGGATCTCTTGAAAGGAATGGATATTGAGCTGAATTTTAAAGTTTCAGAATCTCGAGATCTTAGCATCGACGTTTATATAAGTGCTTTAGATTTGGAAATAAGCGAAGTCTTTAATCCGCACCAAAGAAAAATTTCGATTGATAAAGTTTCAGCAGAAATCAAGGAGGCTTTAGATACCATTTTGGAAGAAATAAGAACCGAAGAGCGAGAAGAAAACTATGAATATTTAGCCAAACTAAAAAGATCACAAGAATCGCTGACTATTCTGTACAACGAGGCTTTGGAAAATAAAGAAGATGCTGTTACAGATAAAAAATACCAGATTGATGAATTGAAAAAAATCTACATTCAGGAATTTGATGATCTGGTAAGACATAAACACATATTATCTGAACTTGAAGAATACAACAACATAAAAGAAGCCCTTTCTTCCTATGTCGAAAAAGGAAGTCCGCGCCAAAAAGAAGAGTACGAAAAGATCATCAAAAACGAAAAGGAATTTCTTCAGTCAAGCAATAAATACTTGATTCGTAAAAAGAAAAAAGAATTAGAAAACCTGTTAGAGAACATTTACATCAATCAAGATGAAAGCTATTTGAATTATTTTTATAATTTTCGATTTGAAGATCCAAGCGCTTTCAAAGACAGATCCAAACACAGCAAATTGATCGAATTAGGAGAAAAAGCCATAAACAACGGCAACTTAATGGAATTAAAAACAATTTGCCATCAACTATACAATCTACTGATTACCAAACCAAAACGCAGCGACGATTTCAATACTTTTGATGGTAATCTTGGAATTAAATAACACAGATAGCAGACTATAAAGCTCTTCTCTCCTACTTAAAAAGCTTCAGAGCAATCTGGAGCTTTTCTTTTTACATAATTTCTTCAAACGCAATTGCTTCTTCAAATGAAATTTCTTTAGTTATAAAAGCGTCTTCTATAGTAATTATGCTTTTAATTCTCTCTATAATTTCTTTTGTTTTTTCACTTACAATATTGTTTGGCAAAATCGCAGTATAATAATCTACTTGATTGTGCCAGTCGCGCACAAAATCTAGTTCTTCTACATTTTCGAGTTTACTGAAAAGTCCCTCATTTTCGTTAATGATATACGAAACCAGTTTTTTTATTCCGTCTTTTTTAGCCATTGCAGCATCATTATAAAGTTGCTTTATAGCTCCTGTCATTCCTGGGCAAATAGTAGTAAAATCCCAACTAGAGATTTTTATTGCTGTTATTTCGCTTTCAGTCCAAAAAGCATCGTTCAATTCATTTATATAAAAATGATCATTCTCTTTTTCAATTATAGAATAAAACGGAAACGGAAAAAGCTTTGACAATTCCAATATCTGACTATCAGTTGCGCTTGCTGGCAGCCAAAAATCAGTATCGAAATTTAGTTTAAATTCTTGTTCAAAAAAATAAGTTATCTTTTCGATCAATTCAACATAATTGTTATTCGAAAAAACAAAGTCTTTAATAATCGGATTGTCATTTCTTAGAAAATCAACAGTCCGTTTTTTAATTACATCTTCGGCTTCAGAAACAGAAGAACATTTCTCCACTATTTGTCCAAATCCGCCATATTTGTAGGCGTCCCCATCCCAAAATAAATAAGATTTTCTAATTATTATTTCCATCTTTTAATTCTTCTTTTGAAATATTAGTTACCAAGATGCAGCAGCTGATTATTATCGTGCAAAATTCCAATGATCGTTTTATTAAAAGGCAACCGAATCGTTTTTTTCTTTCTTATCCATATCAGTTCATTCATTGGTTTTTCTACATCACTTATTATGATTTCTTTTGTGCCAATATAGAACTCATCAAAATATTCTTTTTTATCTAATTTATTTACAAATCTGTCTCCTGTTACCAATATAATATCTAAGCTTTTAATATTGCTCCAAGCTATAAAATGAGAAAAAAACAAGCTATTCTTTTGGACCCCATTTTTATCAACTGTAACAACTTCAGAAAAATAATTTGCCAAGCCTATTGCCATGATAGCGCCAAATAGGTATAAGAACACCAAAATCTTCGTCAGTATTCCATCTCCCAATCCAACAGCAATAGCACAATACAATATAAAAAATAGAAAAAGCAAAGGACCGCCTAAATTGAAAATACTAGTAAACGTAAAATTTTTAATGATAAGCTTTTTATCCATTTTAATGTTCAGAAGGAATTAATGAGTTGTCAAAATGTTGCGAATATATTGCTTTCTTTCTAAAAATTGTAGTCCAATTGACCTTGATTAAATAAATATACAGAAGAAATACACTTCTCGTAGTAGTAGTTTCCTAATAAAAACTTATAAGAATATTCTTTTAAAAGTGTGTTTTTTTAATATTTTTAAAAAATATTTTCCGCTTAAAAAAATGCAGCAAACCCATCTTTTCTACTTTACAAACTCAAAACAAACAATTATTAATCAAAGCGATATACAAACATTAACTTTATTTCCTGACGAATAAAAATTAATTAAAGCAGTTCTTTTCTTAACATTGCTAAAAAAGTTTTTTCAAAAAAGCTTTGTACAATCCAAAAATAGTTGCATTTTTGCACCCGCAATAGCAAAGCAGGTCCGTTCGTCTATCGGTTAGGACGCCAGGTTTTCATCCTGGTAAGGGGGGTTCGATTCCCCCACGGACTACTTACTAAGTCAAAAAGCTTCAGAGAAATCTGGAGCTTTTTTTGTTTATATTTACTTCGTTAAAATGTTTTAGAAAAGACAATAAAAAAAACCAACCCAAATCCTACAATGAAACACAATCTAATTGCCCTTTTATTTGTATTCGCCTCTGCAAATATGTTTGGACAAGCGCCCGACAGCAAAACCAATTATAGCAACAGCAAATTACCTCCAGAAGAAGCTGTTACTAATAAATCATTAAAACCGCTTAAGAAAATCTCTCTAGACGACTCTTCTATTTTAATTTACGATTACGATGGCACTCTTTTTTCATGGGATCTAGAAGTAGAAAGCATTGTTTGGAGCATAAAAGCTGCAGATGCTCATACCGAAATGTGCGCCAACAAAATCACCATTCACGATGGTGTTGTATATATTCCGTTTATTAATGGCGAAATTTATGCCGTAGACAACGGAACAGGAACTATTTTCTGGAAATCTAGATTAGGAAATAGTACCGACCAAATTGCACTAAAAGATCAGACTCCTATTATAGCTAATGGAAAACTTTTTATTACCGCTCAAAATCAAAATCAGAGCAGCAACTTGTACGCTTTGGACTTAAAAGACGGAAGCTTGGCATGGAACTATAAATTAGACACGCCAAACAACGACATAGAGCCACTATTTTTCGATAATAAGATCTTTACCCAAAGCGGAAACAATGTGTACTGTTTTGAAGCTAATACAGGAAAACTGCTTAATAAAAAAAGCTTTGACGAAATCATGACAGGAAAACCGGTTACAGACGGCGAAAGTGTTTTCGTGGCCGGCGACAAAAATTGGCTGTACGCGTTAAAGCCAAATAGTCTAGATGTTTTATGGCAGTTTAAAATAGAAGAAAACCAAAACAACGTTAAAGAACGTATCGTTTGCCATGACAAAAAACTCTATTTTGCAGCGCAAGGCACTGAGGTTTCGTCGATCTACGCCGTTGATTCTAAAACCGGAACACAGCTATGGAAAACAGATTTTAAAGGCGACAATGTCGAATACATTGTTAAAGAGGTTGATAATCTTTGGGGATATACTCGCAACAAGAAACTTTTTGAATTGGACTTATCTAACGGTGAAATCGCTTTTGAAGAAAAATTAACTACACTGCCTATTTCAAACATTGAATTTCCTGCAGATGATAACTTGCTTTACTATTATTGCGATGCAGGTTTAATTCAATTTGATCTCAAAGAAAAAGACGAAAACGTATATTATATGCGAACCTCAATTACAGACAATCCTTATAGCGCTTATTTAAAGATCATCAGATAATAAAAAAAGACCATTTTTCAATGGTCTTTTTTTATTATTATTCTATTTTGAGAAAATTATGCTCTAAACAAAGCATATTTATTGTAGTTGTACAAAACTTTATCATAAGGAACATAAAGCGAAACTATTTTCTCTGTTGATTCGTTAAACTTAATTCCGTTGTGCTTTCTAAACAAATAAATTTCTTTCAAGCAATTAGAAAGGCTTTGGTGAATTTCAGTTGTAAAAGTTGGCAATTTTTTATCTCCCACCAAAAGATCAATCTGGTAGTTTGAACTGCTTTTTGACAAGTTATTACCAATAATTCTAATTGTAAAAGTGGTTGATTTTCCGTATTGTTCTCCCTGATATTGTAGCGTCATGATTTCTTTTTATTAAGTGATTAGTAATACCGCCAATTGCTCGGCTTTTGGTTCTCTAGATACTTTATATTAAAGTTATAAAAATTTCAGACAAACATAAAAAATCCTTTCTAAATTATATGTTATTTTTTTCAAGAAACCTTTACATCTAAAAAAACGAAAACCGTAAAATATTACGGTTTTAATAATTAACTAAATGTAAAATTCATTCATAAGCATCGATTGGTTTTGGGTAACTATTGTAATTTATTTTCTTGGTTTATTTCTAATAAAAATGGATTTCCGTTTTCGTCCATCATTGTCACATTTAAAGCATCCAGAAGCGCTATCTTTTTTGAAACTTCGCCTGTAAATTTATTATACGAAAGATTCAATTCTGCCAGATTAGCAAGCTTTTCAATCTCGAGCGGAATTACACCTGTAAAATCATTATCAAACAAACTGAAATTCTGCAACGCATTTAGATTAATGATCTCACTAGTTAAACTTCCCGATAACTTATTATTATTTAAAAGAAGTACTTTTAATCCCAAAATTTTATAAATAGAAGCAGGTAGCTTTCCTTTGATTTCGTTATCAAAAACAGCTAATACTTCCAACTGATTCAGCTTTCCAATTTCCAACGGAAGCTCTCCTGAAATAGCATTTCTAAAAAGCTCTAAATCTTTTAATTTCACTAATTGACAAATAGAAGCTGGAATTTCGCCCGATAATTTATTGTCGGCAATATTCAGCAACTCTAACTCTTTCAGATTTAAAACAGAAGAAGACAAACTTCCCTCAATTTTATTCTTTTCCAGATTAAGCGATTCTAAATTTACAAGATCGTAAAGCGCTTCGGGCAATTCTCCTTGCAGGTTATTATCTGCCAAATTGAGAGCCACAACTTTTCCGTTTTCAGCTTTAACTCCGTACCACGTAGAAACAGACAGGCTTAAGTCCCATTTTGTTTTCCATTGCAAACCATTTGTTGCGTGATACAATTTTATAAGCGCTTCTTTTTCTTTGTCCGAAACGGTATCTGCCAAGACGCTAAGCGAAAAAGCAAATACTAAAGAAAATGTAATTAAAATTTTCATAACAGATTTGGGATTTGTTACGTGCGTAAAATTATACAATTCATAGTTATAATGCACTAAATATCGGCAAAGTGTTGAAAAAAATTAAAATTATAAGATTTAAGCTGCTTTTTTATTATTTTCAAAAAGCTGTTCAATTTTTAATTACATTTGATTAACTAATCTAAAAACCTCACATCATGCAAATTAACTTCGCCGCTTTATTTATTGCTGCAATTGTAACACTCGTAACCGGTTTTATCTGGTACAGTCCAAAAGTATTCGGAACGATCTGGATGAAAGAAAATAATCTTACTCAAGAAGAGCTAAGAAAAGGAAACATGCTTAAAATCTTCGGATTAACGTACATTTTTTCTTTAATGATTACAATGACTTTAATGTCGCTAACAATCCATCAGTCTGGCGCAATCGGAATGGTAGGCGGACCGCCTCTACTAGATAGCGCAAAACCATCATTTGCCGCTTTTATGGCAGATTATGGAATGGCTTATAGAACTTTTAAACATGGCGCGCTTCACGGTTTTATGTCTGGATTATTCTTCGCGTTTCCGCTAATTGGAATTAACGGTTTATTCGAAAGAAAATCTTGGAAATATATTTTCATTCATGCCGGATATTGGATGCTTACACTAACACTTATGGGCGGAATCATCTGCGGATTTGCTTAAATAACAACATACAAAACCCGCTTGAAAAACTTACTTCAAGCGGGTTTTTCACAATAATAACTTAAAGCCCGTTAGTTATTGTAAATATTATCTAATTTTGGAGAAACTAGCTCACTCTTTTGAATACAACATATTCTTTCCAGATTTACAAAAGCGCATCGCTATTGCCTTTAGAATGGAACTCGCTTGCAGCAAATAACATTTTTTTGACACGAGAATATCTCGAAGTACTGGAAAATTCTTCTCCAGTAAACATGACCTGCCATTTCATAGGACTTTTTGAAGAAAAAAAACTAATCGGTATTGTTTTAACGCAATTCTTATTTGCAGAAAAACTGGAGTCTTTTGGAGAGCGCGATAAATGTTTAAAAACTTCGGTCCGCAATTTTGCTTTAAAGAATTTTGCTTCGCACGTTTTATTCGTTGGAAACAATATGCTCACAGGTCAAAATGCTTTTATTTTTGACAAAACCGTCAAAGAATCCAAAGCGATAAAAACACTTCACAAAGCAATTAATCAGTTAAAAAAGGATTTAAAAGAAAGCGGAAAGAAAGTACACATTACCAGCATAAAAGATTTTACAGCCAAAGAAATCGAACCGCTTCAAGCTGAATTTAAAAACAATTACACGTTTTCTACTCAACCCAATATGATTTTTAAAATCAATGAAAATTGGAAATCAGAACAAGATTACATTGATGCTTTGTCCAAAAAATATCGTGATCAGTACAAACGTGCACGCAAAAAATCAGAAGGGATTGTAAAGCAGCAAATGTCGCTTTCTGACATCAAACAATATGAAGATATGATTTACGATTTGTATTTTCATGTTGCTAAAAATGCGCCTTTCAATACTTTTTTCTTGGCCAGAAATCATTTTAGTTTTTTTAAAGAAATCATGGGAGAAAACTTTCTCCTATACGGTTATTTCTTAAACGAAAAATTGATTGGCTTCAACACTTTAATCAAAAATGGAGATGTCATGGATACCTATTTTTTAGGTTATGACGAAAGTGTGCAGCGCGAGAAGATGCTGTATTTAAATATGCTTTATGATATGATTGCTTATTCTATCAAAAAGGGTTTCCGCGAAATTGTTTTTGCTAGAACTGCACTTGAAATTAAAAGTTCTGTTGGAGCAAAACCTGTAAAAATGTATGGCTTAATTACACACAGCAATGCTTTAATTAATCATAACATTTCTAGATTTTTCAATTATTTGGAACCAAAAACGGAATGGCAGGAACGCAATCCGTTTAAATAAAAAAATGTCGCTCCGCTGGAGCTTTTAAACCTTGTAAATCAAACGTTTTCTATAAATATTTCGCTCCTAACGGAGCTTTTTTTAAGCCCTGGAAGAGCGAAATATTTATAGAAAAATTGGTTGTAAAATTAAAAAAGCTCCAGCGGAGCGACACATTTGCGGACCAAAATATTCCTTGAATACAAAATCATGGAACCGCAATTTTCATTTGCTTGTGCAGAATATGAATTTCTAAAGAAGTCTGTGCCCCGCAATATTCTCCATCAATTTGAAAATTAACAGGATAATCGGTTTTTATTTCTGCTTTTTCAGTTGAAATAATCACAATATCATCAGAATCAATTGGCATATTTCCGGTAATTATTTTTCCAATTAAAAGCAGATCGAGACTTTTTAAAATTACAAGTTCAAACTTACCGTCATTCATAGCACCATTCGGATTAATAATGACGCCTGTTCCATATTTCTGCGAATTCGCAATTACAATCATTCTCGCCACATGCTCGACTGTTTTATTATTTGCAGAAATTTTGGCTACAAAAGGCTCTTCCGATTCTTTTAGTGTTGTAAAAGCCTGCAATGCATAACCCCAGAATCCTCGAACATCACTTTGCTCGTAATTCTTAACCAAGTTTGCATTCAAGCCAAGATCGCTTAAATGAATGCTTTTTTTACCGTTGATACAAATCATGTCCATTTCGATATAGTGGTGCAAAAACGCTATTTTAAGGTTCTCTTCTATTCCATCAGGAAGATTTAAATCTACCGAAAGTCCGTTGGCAGAACCTGCTGGCAAAATCCCAATTATAACATCTTGCTCTTCCATAGCTTCGGCCACCATTTTTATGGTTCCGTCGCCACCAGCCACAATTATTCGTTCTGGATCGTGCTGATCATACAATGTTTGTATTGCTTTAGAATCATTTTTACCTGTAGTTTCATAAACTTTCAGATTAAAATGATTTGTAGTTGCAAATTCTTCTACAGCCTCGATTAATTCCGATTTATCAAGATCCCCAGATATAGGATTTACAACAAATATGATATTCTTTTTCAAAATTTTATTTTTAAAACCAATTAAAATAAGTAAATTACAGTTACATAAATATACGGAATTAATGAAACCAATTTTACAATTATATCGAGGTTATGCAAATGAGCAAGAATTAATTGTAATGGGACACGTTTTAAAAAGAGAACAAAATTACAATTTCGAAAAAAGGAAATTAAAAAATGCCACTTCGATTCTCAAATTGTTCCGAATAAAAACCATTCAAAATTTTGATGTTTACCTGCATTATAACAACGAAATAATTCACACGAAGACTTTAGATGACGGTTATTTTAAATTTTGCATTCCGTTAGAAAAAGAAACTCATTTTGGATGGATGCCATACGAAGTTAGTTTGAAATACGAAAACAAAACCACAATTTGCAAAGGCAGTTTTATCCGACCGCATAAAGGGACACTCGGAATTATATCTGATATTGATGACACATTCCTGATTTCGCACACAAATAACTTTTTTCGAAAGCTTTATATTTTGCTTTTTAAAAATGTAAACGATCGGAAAGTTTTTAAAGATGTCGTACCACATTATCAAGCTTTAAGTTCTGCCGGAAGAGATAGCATAGAAGAAGTAAATGCTTTTTTTTATATCTCGAGCAGCGAATGGAATTTATATCGATTTATTGCCAAATTCACTAAACTAAATCGTCTGCCAAAAGCAGTCTTCCTTCTAAAAGATATCAAGCGTGGTATTACCGATTTTTTCATGAGCGGAAGAGGAAATCATGATCATAAATTCGAAAAAATAAAACATGTAGTTGAATTCTACCCAACCTTAAAATATGTTTTAATGGGCGACGACTCACAGCACGACCCAATGCTTTATGAAAGAATCTGCAAAATATTTCCCGTTACCGTAATTGCCGTCTACATTAGGCAAACTGGAAAAACTCAAAAAAATGAAGTCAAAAAGATTTTAAGCAATTTAGAAAGCCTGAATGTTTCCGTTTGCTATTTTAAAGAAAGCAGTAAAGCGATTGAACATTCTCGATCTATTGGGATTATTAAATAGTTTTGTTTCAAGTTTCAAGTTTCAAGTTTCAAGTTTCAAGTTTCAAGTTTCAAGTTTCAAGTTTCAAGTTTCAAGTTTCAAGTTTCAAGTTTCAAGTTATTCCTCGTGCCTCGGAATAACTGATTGTGCGATCAAAATTTTCAGCCGTTTCTTTTTAAACTAAAAAAGTCTTTATCAAAGTTTAAAAACTTTGATAAAGACTTATACGATTTTAGGCAAACTTGAAACCTGAAACTTGAAACCTAAAAAAACTTAAGCATTAAAGCTGTCAATCTCTTCTTGAACGATTTCCCAATCAATAAGCAATTGCTCTAAATCTTCTTTCTTTTTATTGTAAGCAGTAAAAAATGAAGCATCTTCGATATGTTTATCATAATTCGTTTCTAACGCTTTGTCATCGTGTTGAATGTCTTTTTCTAACTGCTGAATCTGGCTTTCGATTTTGCTTAATCTATTTTGAAGTGCTTTTGTTTTCTTCTGATCCTCGTAAGACACTTTTGCAACTTCTTTTTCTTTGGGAGCAGCTGCTTTAACAACATCTTTTTTCTCCACTTCACGCATATTTTCCAAATTACGCTGCTCTAAGAAGAAGTTAATATCGCCAAGATATTCTTTGATTTTTTGGTCTTTGAATTCGTAAACTATATTCGACATTCCCTGAAGAAAATCCCTGTCGTGAGAAACCAATAATAAAGTTCCTCCAAATTTTTGAAGTGCCGCTTTTAAAACGTTTTTAGATTTAATATCCAAGTGGTTCGTAGGCTCATCCATCAGCAACACGTTGATTGGCTGTAACAACAATTTACAAAGTGCCAAACGGTTACGTTCTCCTCCAGAAAGCACTTTCACTTTTTTTTCTACGTCATCTCCACGGAAAAGGAAAGAACCCAACATATCGCGAACTTTCATACGATTTGTATCGGTTGCAGCATCTTCCATTGTTTGAAGCAAAGTGATTTCTCCATCTAAATATTCAGCCTGATTTTGAGCAAAATATCCTAATTGAACATTGTGTCCTAATTTGATATTTCCTTCATACTCAAATTCGTTTACGAGAGCTTTAATAAAAGTTGATTTCCCTTGTCCATTTTGTCCAACAAAAGCAATTTTACTTCCTCTTTCAACTAACAAACTAATATCTTTAAGAATCGTTTTGTCTCCGTACGCTTTCGTTACATGCTCCGCTTCTATTACTACTTTTCCTGGTTCTTTAGAAACGGGAAAAGAGATATTCATCACCGAATTATCATCTTCATCGACTTCAATTCTTTCTACTTTATCTAATTTCTTAATCAACGATTGCGCCATAGAAGCTTTTGAAGCTTTTGCACGGAACTTCTCGATTAATTTCTCTGTTTCTTCAATCTTTTTCTGCTGGTTCTTTTGTGTTGCTAATTGCTTCTCACGAATTTCATGACGCAATTCCAAATATTGGGAATAAGGTTTATTGAAATCGTAGGCTTTTCCAAGAGAAATTTCGATTGTTCTATTGGTAACATTATCCAAGAACATTTTATCGTGCGATACAATAACTACAACTCCAGGATAATTACGAAGGAAATTCTCTAACCAAATAATACTTTCAATATCTAAGTGGTTAGTAGGCTCATCCAGAAGCAATACATCATTTGACTGCAATAATAATTTAGCCAATTCGATGCGCATTCTCCATCCTCCAGAGAATGTTTCAGTTTGATTATTAAACACTTCTCTTTTAAAACCAAGACCTAAAAGAATTTTCTCTGTATCTCCAACATAATTGTAACCGCCAAGAAGATCAAAACGATGTGTGTAATCAGACAAATCCTCAATGATTTGTCCATATTCTTCACTTTCATAGTCGGTTCTAGTAACCAACTGATGATTGATTTCTTCTAGTTTTTTCTCAACAATTTTAATTTCTGTAAAAGCTTCATATGCTTCTTCTAAAACAGTTCTTCCTTGTTCAAAATCAATATCCTGACGAAGAAATCCCATTCTGATATCTTTCTCTTGAGAAATAACCCCTGAGTCTGGCTTGAAATCTCCCGCTAACATTTTTAGCATCGTCGATTTACCAGCTCCGTTTTTACCAACAAGACCTACGCGGTCGCCGGCGCCTAAACGAAATGTAACTTCTTCAAATAAATAGGTTCCACCAAAAGAAACGGAAAGATTGTGTATATTAAGCATAATGTATTGCTGAAAAATCTAGAAATTAAATACCTTGTAAATAAGCGAATTGCCCGTTACAATTTTGAAAGTGCAAAAGTATAACTTTTAATTGAAGTTTTTATACTGAAAAAGAATAGCTTTTGGAAAATTCAAAAACTAAAATCTTATCTAATTTTGAATTTTATAGAAAAAAAAGGGAAAATCACATCCTTAACTGTCGCATCCAAAACCAAACCAAGAAAAGCTGTAAGTTTTTATCCTGATTAAATAGCTTAAAGCCTGAAAATACCTTATATTTGCTCAAATAAATTCTCCTATTCACACTGTATCCAAATACAATTGAAGTGAATTAAAGACTATAAAAATTTACTTAAAATGTTCAAAAGAGGTTCCAAACTAAATAGTATCGTAACAGGAAGTTGTCCAAAATGCCAAAAAGAAAGCATGTACGAAGACAAAAATCCACTTCATTTAAGTAAGGTTCTCAAAATGAACGAACATTGCAGTCATTGCGGATTCAAATATCAAATTGAACCTTCGTTTTTTTATGGCGCCATGTATGTGAGTTACGGCCTAAATGTAGCGGTTGGAATTGCTGCTTTTATTGTTTCTTTTGTCTTTTTCGGAGCCACGATCGAACAGTCTTTTATCGCAATTATCCTAACATTAGTTGTTTTGTTTCCTTTCGTATTACGCCTTTCGAGAAACTTATACATTAATATGTTTGTTTCTTACGATCTTAAAGCTGGTCAGAAATAAGGCTCTTCAGATACCTTTTATGAAATCTCTTAATGTCAGCTTCTCGATCTAATGGAATTTTATTTTCAATATGATCGTATAAAGCTTGTGCCATTGCAGGCCCCAACATTACACCACGAGTTCCCAAGCCATTAAGAATATGTAGTGTTTTATGTTTTTCATGCGTTCCAAGCAAAGGCCTTCTATCTGCAACTGTTGGACGAACTCCTGCAAAGTGTTTCACGATCTCAAAATCGCAAGTAATAATTTCTTTAATACGTTCTAGAAGCTCTTGTTTACCCTCTTCTGTAGGCTCAGCTGTTTTATCCTGCCAGTTGTACGTAGCGCCTACTTTAAATAAATCGTCTCCCAGAGGCAAAATAAAAACACTTGTGTTTACAATTACATCTAACTTCAAGTCTGGCGCCTTTATAACAAAAAGCTCTCCCTTTGTACCATCTAAAGGCAGATAATTAAAATAAGGGTTTTTATGCATTCCGAAACCCTCCGCAAAAATAATATTTTGAGCTTGAATACCTTTGTATTGAATTCCTGAATCTAAAAACTCTATCGCATTTACATCAAAAGATTCTTCTTTCAATAAATTATTTTGCAACAAATATTTTTTATAGTGATCCAACAATAAAGCAGTATCTACATAACCTGTATGCAAAACTTCTCCGTAATCGTATGGAGAATCGATGCTACTGTATTTTTTTGAAATTAACTTAGTCGATAAAAAAGGCGCCAAATTGATTTTATCTGAAGCGGCAAACCAATTATTCTGTTCTTCAATTGAAAAGAACTTTCTTAAAACCGGCATTTTAAAATTGAATTTTTCTTTTAGTTTATCCTCTACCAGATTATAAAACTCATTCATTATTACCAATTGTTCTTTTGCATTCCAAACCTCACTAAAACGCTTTAAAATTACAGGATTATACAAACCACCAGCAACTCTCGAAGAATTCTGAGATTTGTCATCTAAAAGCAAAATAGTTTTGTTGTTTTTAAGGGCAACTTCGGCAAAAGAAATTCCAGCTAATCCAGATCCAATAATTAAATAATCAAGCATTGTGAAGTATATAAATAAAATAAAAAAACTCTTACTACAAAGGTAGCAAGAGTTTTTCTTATTCTTTATCATACAAGCCTAGTAATTCCACATATCCTCTTCAAAATTACGAATCTTTTCTTTTACTCTTTCCGATTCTAACAATTGGCTCTGCGCATTATCTCTAATATAATCTTTTATCTCTCGATCACCATACACATTTTCTTCTTTATAAATTACAGAATTAAAACGTCTAGAATTTAAGATTTGATCAAATGAAATTGGCAATGCTGAATTTTGATCGTTAAAAGCTTTGCCCTCATGCAAGACCTCTCGCGCATTCGGAAAGAAAACCCAAAACAATTCAATATAATCTTTTTCATCACTGTTCATTGTGTAAACATCAGGAGTAACTGGACAAATACCAAGCAAACGATATTTCAAATCACTTTGTCTTTTATCAAAATACCAAAACCCTTTAATCTTATACATACTAACATCTGCAGCCGTTAGATCTTGTTTCAAAATATATTCAGCAGGAACGGTTCTAGTTGGCCCTACCGTTTGATCAACATAGGTAACTTTCTTATTTTTACCAATGCCAGTAACTACTTTCTTTTTAACAACACGTGTTCTGTAATCATCAGGATATTGATTAATAAGTTCTCGACCAGCATCTGTCGTGTCAACACGCGACAATGAGCCTTGAATATCTTTTAAACTTTTTTTGGTGTTAAAATAACTATCGGTATACACTTCTGTTATCTTTCCATTGCGCATAGCTTTCGTTAAAATATCATAAAGCGATCGCCTGTCTGGACCAATATTTGCAGTATCTACAGGAAAATACAAAGGGAAGTTGATCTTTTCATTCAAATCTATAATTTCCCAAACCATTTTCCCCATCAAAATATCACGATCATCAACATAACCATATGCTAATGGTTTGTCATTATCAGATATCATTTGAGCAGGTGTCCTAACCCCTATCTGATCGGCAGTTTTGGCATTAAGTAAATTAGACTGAGCATTAGAAGGTAGGCCTCCAAGAACAGTAACAATAGCAATTAATAAATTTCTTACTTTCATCATGATAATTTTTACAAGACATTAAACGAAATTTCATTATAAATATTGTTATTTTTCTTACATAAATAAAAAAATAATCCGCTAAAATTAGAAAAGCAGCTTTATTAATTTATTGACATAAAAAAAACTCTTACTACAAAGGTAGTAAGAGTTTTTTAATTATTATGCTATGTATCAACTTAGTAGTTCCACATATCTTGTTCGAAGTTGCGAATTTTTTCTTTCACTCTTTCAGATTCTAACAACTGATTTTGAGCGTTGTCTTTCATGTAATCGCTAATCGCTCTGTCTCCGTAAAGGTTTTCCTCTTTGTAAACAACAGCATTAAAACGTCTTGAATTTAAAATCTGATCAAATGAGATTGGAAGAGCTGAGTTGTTGTCATTGAAAGCTTTTGCTTCATGCAATGCTTCTCTGGCATTTGGGAAGAAAACCCAAAACAATTCAATATAATCCTTTTCATCACTATTCATAGTATAAACGTCTGGAGTTACAGGACAAATTCCTAGCAAACGATATTTTAATTCACTTTGACGTTTATCAAAATACCAGTATCCTTTAATTTTATACTGAGAAACATCTGCAGCAGTTAAATCTTGTTTCAAGATATATTCAGCAGGAACTGTTCTTGTTGGTCCAACTGTTTCTTCAACATAAGAAACTGATTTGTTTTTACCTTTACCAGAAACTACTTTTTTCTTCACAACACGTGATTTGTAGTCATCAGGATATTGGTTAATTAACTCTCTACCAGCATCTGTTGTATCAATACGAGATAATGACCCTTCGATGTCTTTCATAGATTTTTTAGTGTTGAAATAACTATCAGTATACACTTCTGTTACTTTTCCACTTTTAATAGCTTTAGTTAAAACGTCATAAAGAGAACGTCTGTTCGGACCAATATTAGCTGTATCTACCGGAAAATACATTGGGAAGTTAATTTTCTCATTTAAATCAATGATTTCCCATGTTGTTTTTCCCATCAAGATATCTCTATCATCTACATAACCATAAGCCAATGGTTTATCATTATCAGAGATTAATTGAGCAGGAGTCTTAAGTCCAATCTGATCTGGGGTCTTTGCATTTAGCAAATTAGATTGCGCATTAGAAGCAAAACCTCCAGCGATAGAAACAATAGCTATTAAAAAATTTCTTACTTTCATCGTGGTATCGTTATAAGATATTGAATGTAGTTTACACTACCTTTATTATTGTATTTCGTAAATTACAGGAGCAGTTCTTGGCAATAAATAACTACCAGCTCCAACAAGTTTAGTTTTAATTTCAGAAATAGTAACTTGGTCTCCTTTACCTGCTCTTGAAAGTACTTGTTTACATTGTGCATTCATTTTGTTTCCTGTAACAACAACTGTAGGCTGTCCAGCAATTTTCATATTGAATCCAACAACATCTAAACCAACTTCAAAATCAAAATCAAGAAGTTTAGCACCAATAGTAGCAATCTCTAAGTTAGATTTAGGACCTTTAACAACTCCCATCTCACCTCTAATTGTTCCTGTTGGACCAGGAATACCTTTAATTCTGAATGTTTTCTTATCAGTTACTTTGTCACCATTTGGTAAAGTACCTGTTACAGAAATTGTAGTTTCAGTACCTTGACCTGGGCTCATGTTATATTTTCCTGGTTTTCCAGCAGAAGATAAACCTGGAGCACTAGCAACAATCTTGTTAGCATCAACTCCCGCAAAAGATACAGAGATTGGGTTAACCACTCCTCTATACACTACGTTCATTTTGTCTGCAGAAATTGTAGCAGCGTTTGGTCTTGGAACCACAACATATTTTCCAGAGAATTTTAATGGAATGTTTTTTCCATCTTCTAAGAAAGTAAATTGTCCATTGATGTCTTGTTCTCCAACTCCACCAGCAGTTAAAGAGATAACAGCTTGTCCGTTCACAATTTGTCCAGGACCTTGGAATGAAGTAGGTGTTGTGTTTTCGTCATAACGACCTAAAACTACTTTACCTGTTACTTTTTCACCTTGGAAATAAGCATTTTTATCTAAAACAACGATTGCTTGGTAGTTGCTGTAAGAAGCAGCAGCAACTGCAGCTTTACCTAATGCACTGTTGTAAACGTCAGCTTCAACTTTCTTAACGTCATTTTGCCAAGCTGAAAGTTTTGCAGCTGTAGCGATTGCTGGAAATCCTTTGAAGTGGTACGCTAAGTATTTTTCTTTAATGCCTTCTTTGTTTTTTACATCAGAAACATCAAATTTTTTCTCAACCTCCGCAATGATTCCTGCGTATTTTTTATCTGTTCCTAAAGCTGCTTTGATATCAGCTTTATATTTTTCGATTTTAGAGATAATTTCATTACCTTTTTTAGTATAACCGTCTCCTGTAAACCAGTCGTCGATGTTATCTCCTCTATCCATAGACTCATAAGGCATTTTTCCAGTTTCTTTATCAACTTCGAAACCTTTAACAGCCTGAGCTTTTAGAGTAGCTATATAATCATAAAAATCTTTTGTAATTGTTTCAACTTTGTGCGCTGTAGCTGCAGCCATAGCAAATTCTCCTTTTGCTTCTGCCGCTTTTTGATCTAAAGCTGTCAATAAACCAGCATTAGCCGTATTTGAAGTAGTATTAGCTCCTTCGAATTTTTCATTCATCAAACCAAAAGCAGAAATTACTTCTTTTGATACGTTCATTGCTAACATCGCGATGAAAACCAAGTACATCAGGTTAATCATCTTCTGTCTAGGGGTTAATTTTCCTCCTGCCATTTTTTTCTAATTAGTTCTTATTAATAAATTTAATATTTAGTTAAAAACTAATTATCCTTTGTTACTCATTGCAGAAAGCATACCACCGTAAACGCTGTTTAGAGAAGCGATGTTTGCTGTCATAGATGCCATTTGCTCTTTTAATTTAGAAGCATTTTCAGCGATTTCTTTGTTAGCCTCAGCATTTCTAGAAGCACTTTCTAATTGTACTTTATATAAACTGTTTAATGATTCCATTTGAGCAGCAGCTAAAGACAATTCTTCAGAATATTTCTTTTGTCCTGCGATTGAATCTACAGTTGGAGCAATTCCTTTAGCAGCAGATTCGAAGTTTTTGATTGAATTTCCTAAACTTGACATTAATTCACCGTCAATTTTAGCTTCTTTTAATAATGAATCTAATTTTTGAGATAATAACCCTTGAGCTTCAGTTGGGTTCTCAGCTTTCACCTTTTTCTCTCTAGCTTGTCCATTAGCTAATTCTGGGTAAACTAAAGTCCAATCTAGTTCTTCTTCAACTGGTTCGAAAGCAGAAAGAGCGAAAATTAACGCTTCAGTTACTAATCCTACAGAAAGCATAACTGTACCAGTTAACGGTCCAATCTCAAAGTGAGTAATTTTGAATAACGCTCCAACGATTACCACTGCCGCTCCCATACCATAAGCGAAATTCATTGCTTTTTTACTTAATAATGCCATAATACTTTTTTTTTAGGTTTAAAATAGATTTGTTGGATATTGATAAAATTATAAATTACTTTTTTCTGTTTCCGGTAACTTGCGTTCCCATGTAATCTTGTACAGTTCTGAATCCGATATAACTTCTAGCAGAATCAGCATATTCGTGGTCACGAGTGCTTACCTGTAGGAAATAAGCAACGTCTTTCCAAGAACCTCCACGCACAACTTTTCTTTGGTTTTTACCATCGATTACGTTTGGATTCATTGTAGATACGTACTCGTAAGCATTTGGATTATAAGCTGAATCTGTCCATTCTGAAACGTTTCCTGCCATATTGTATAATCCGTAACCGTTTACATCATAAGATTTAGCTTCAACAGTGTAAAGCGCTTCGTCAGCAGCATAATCTCCTCTACTTGGTTTAAAGTTTGCTAAGAAACAACCTCTATCACTTTTAGTATAAGGACCTCCCCATGGGTAAGTAGCAGACTCCAGACCTCCTCTAGCAGCGTACTCCCACTCTGCCTCAGTTGGTAATCTGAAAGCATTTACAAGGTCACGCCCTTTTTTCTTAGATTTGATATAACTGTTTTTGTTTAGGGTTCTCCAAGCACAAAACGCTTTAGCTTGTTTCCAAGTAACACCTACTACAGGATAATCCCCATAAGCTTTATGCCAGAAATAATCATTATGCATTGGCTCATTGTATGAGTAAGCGAAATCTTTAATCCAAACAGCAGTGTCAGGGTAAACATTTACTTGTTCCGTTTTTACGAAGTCACTTCTTTTTCCAACTTTAGCTTTTGCAGCAGCTTGAATATCCATCCAAGAATAACGGAATTTCAATTTATTTACGTCAATTGTTCTTAAACCATTGTATGACTCTTCAATTGGAAGATACATAGAATCCATTACCTCAGTATAATACTCATCCGGATATGCTTTTGTATCTTTAATTAACTTAACTTTTTTGTTTAATTTTCTTCCAGCATATGGATCATCTTTTGTACCCACACTATAGTAGTTATCGTACATGTATTTATCATAAGCGGTCATTTTTTCTGGATCAGAATCGTTAAAAGCGTAGTCAGCAATACTTCCACCTTTTTTACCTTTTCCATCAGTAGCTTTTTGTCCAGTTTCGTCTGCTAAGATTGCTAAACGAACTCTCATTGTAGAATCTTTTACCCACTCTACAAATTGACGATACTCACTATTTGTAATCTCGGTTTCATCCATGTAAAATGAACGAACAGTTACAGTTTTAGTTGGAGCATCTTCTACGTTAGCTAAATCAGCATCTGATTTACCCATTATAAAAGATCCGCCAGGAACTAATGTCATTCCGTAAGGTTTCTCAGGATGCCATTTCCCTCCTGTAACACCAACCAATTCACCTTTGTCACCTGACTTACCACAGCCGATTACTAGTGTTAACATTGCTGCAAATGCAATAAACTTCTTCATATAAATTTGGGATTATCTATTCATTATTAAAAGTCCGTAAACGTATTTATTATTTATCTAAAAAACAATACCTATTTGCGAATTTATTTTACCGTTCAAAAATAATGTTAAATAAAATAAAAAAAAAATATTTTATCGATAAACTGTTACAAAAAATCGATGTAAAACGTTAATTTTTATACTTTATACTTATTTTCCTACTAATTAATTTTAACCTTTTTAATCAGGTTTTAAAAACCTAAGAATTCACTTAAATTTTTGATCTACAAAGCATTTTTTCGTTGCGCTTTCCACCATCTTTCTGGCAATTCTTGATTGCAAGCCGACAAATATTCGTCGTAAGAACAGGGTAATAACGTATTTCTTTTTAATTTATTGTGACCATTTGATTCAAACGGAATTTCAATCCACCAACGATCTGTTTTATCACTTTTATAGAAGATCAACTCTTCATCATCCAGCGGAACGATATATTTCAAATAGTTTGCTCTGCTTCCAAATGGATACTCTTTCGAACGATAGTGATATCCTTCAATAAAATACCATACAATCTGTGAAATAATAGCCGATTCAGCCGTTGTACTGTTATGATTGAATATTCCAAAAGAAGAAACTTTATCACTGATACCAGCGTATCTTGCTAAAGCACAAATCTCTTTCCCATTAAATCCGTTTGGCTCAAAAGTAACCATGTTTGCTGAAGCTGAAGATTTTACAGAATTCAAATCTATACTAACCAAATCAGCATCTCTGAAAACCGGTTCAGCCAAAGTAATTTTATTCGAAATCTCACCCAGACGATAAGCATCAAAAAACAGCTTTTCGATCAAATCGATTTCTTCTTGTGAATTATAATATGTTTGATATCCTATGTTGCAGTAATTGAAAAGGTTATTTGGCTCATCAATAATAATTTTCGTCAAATATGAATTAGCTGAAACTGACTCATTTTCTTTACCGAAATCAAATTTATTATCGACTGCAACCAAATTCACCATCTGCTCCAAATCATCGTAGGCACGATACATTGCATAGGTCAAATCCTGAGAACCTCCCAGGACTATAGGAATGACTTTATTCTTAATTAATGCTGCCGTAACTTTCTTTAATGCAAAATAAGTATCCTCCACAGAATCGCCTGCAATTATATCTCCTAGATCCGCAATTGAAGCATCCCAGTTGCCAGGAAACATACCGTAAAGCTTTTTACGGACAGCAGAAAGATTAACTTCGTTAACCATATTAATATTGGTACGGTCTTCTAAAACACCAATTATAGCGATATTAATCTGTGCAATATCAGGAAACTGATCTTGGGTATGAAAGACAACTTTACTTCCAAGCTCTTGTGAAGACAGTGCTCCGACGAATTTTACAATTCCGTCATTAACTGGTTCTAGAAAATCAAATTCCATTTATATTTATTTCTTTTTAGCAGCTGTTTTTTTAGCTGGTGCTTTTTTAGCCGTTGTTGTTTTTTTAGCAGCAGTTTTCTTTGCTGGTGTTTTTGCCGCAATCATTTCTTGAACTTGAGCCAATGTTAATTTTGTTGCATCAACATCTTTACTTAATTCAATTTTGATTTTGCCTTTTAGAATTACAGAACGTCCCCAACGGGCTTTTTCCACTACAATTCCTTCTTCCTCCCAATTATGAAGAACTTTGTCAATGTTTTTCTGAAGTTTATCTTCAATTAACTCTTCAACATCAGCTTGAGAAAGATTATCAAAATTGTATTTCTTGCTTACGTTTACAAAAAGTCCGTTCCATTTGATAAATGGCCCAAAACGTCCGACCCCTTTTTGAACTGCTTCTCCCTTATAAACTGCAATTGGTGCGTCAGCAAGTGCTTTTTCATCAATTAATTCTTGCGCTCTTTCTTTAGAAACATTAAGCGGATCTTCTCCTCTTGGCAACGAAATAAAAACGCTTCCGTGACGCACATAAGGACCGTAACGGCCATTGTTCACTTCTACTTCTTCGCCTTTATATTCACCTAAACTTTTTGGAAGCAAGAATAAATTTAAAGCTTCTTCAAGCGTAATGTTTCCTATATTTTGGTCTGCCATTAAACTAGCAAACTTCTTATCTTCATCATCTGCTTCTCCAATCTGTGCCATTGGCCCAAATTTCCCTAAACGAACTGAAACTTGTCTTCCGTCGGCATCTTTTCCTAGAATTCTTTCGCCACTTTCGCGTTCAGCATTTGCTTCGACTTCTTTTACATTTGGATGAAAGTGATTATAAAAGTCCTGCATCATCTTAGCCCAGTCAATATTTCCTTCTGCAATTTCGTCAAAATCCTGTTCCACTTTTGCAGTAAAATTGTAATCCAGAATATTTTCAAAATTCTTTACTAAGAAATCCGTAACAATAGTTCCGATATCAGTTGGAACCAATTTTCCTTTATCAGAACCTGTGTTTTCTTTTAACAACTTCTCTCCAACTTTGTTATTTTGCAAAGTAAGCTGCGTATAATTTCTTTCCTGACCTTCTAAAGTTCCTTTTTCAACATAATTTCTATTGATAATTGTTGAAATAGTCGGAGCATAAGTAGACGGACGACCAATACCAAGTTCTTCTAACTTTTTAACCAAAGACGCCTCTGTATAACGTGCAGGCGGTCTTGAATATCTTTCTGTGGCTGTAATATAGTTATTAGCCAGTTTTTCATTTACTTTTAAAGCAGGAAGCATTCCTTCTTGCTCTTCTTCATCATCATCATGTCCCTCTAAGTACACTTTTAAGAAACCTTCAAAAAGCAATACTTCTCCAGAAGCTGTAAAAATTTCGCTATGATTATCTGCTTCTATTTTTACGTTTGTTCTTTCCAATTGCGCATCGCTCATTTGAGAGGCCAGCGTTCTTTTCCAGATCAAATCGTACAAACGAGCTTGATCACGATCAATATTTACAGAGTGACGAGACATATCGGTTGGACGAATTGCTTCGTGCGCTTCTTGTGCTCCTTTGTTTTTATTAGCAAAAACTCTCGGTTTAGAAAATTCTTTTCCGTAAGACTTAATGATTTCAGCTTCGGCAGCGTCCATTGCTTCTTTAGAAAGATTTACCGAATCCGTTCTCATATACGTAATAAGTCCCGCTTCGTAGAGACGCTGTGCTAATTGCATGGTAATTCCAACTGGCAAGTATAATTTTCTTGCCGCTTCTTGTTGCAGCGTAGAAGTTGTAAAAGGTGCTGTTGGAGATTTTTTGGTAGGTTTAGTTTCTAAATCGGCTACCTTATATTTAGAATCGATATTTTGATTTAAGAAATCTTCGGCTTCTTTTTTAGTATTGAAGTTTTTTGGAAGTTTTGCTTTAAAAGCTTTTCCTGCTTCGTTTACAAATTCTGCAACAATTGAATAGGTTGCAACTGCATTAAAATTTTGAATTTCACGTTCTCTTTCTACGATCAAACGTACAGAAACAGATTGTACACGACCTGCTGAAAGTCCGCCTTTGATTTTTCTCCATAAAACCGGAGATAATTCGTAACCTACTAAACGGTCTAAAACACGACGTGCTTGTTGTGCATTTACTAAATTATAATCGATTTCTCTTGGATTGTCAATTGCTTTAAGAATCGCAGATTTTGTAATCTCATGAAAAACAATACGTTTGGTTTTTTTTGTATCTAGCTTTAATTCTTCCGCCAAGTGCCATGAAATAGCCTCTCCCTCGCGGTCCTCATCGCTTGCTAACCAAACCGTCTCGGCATTCTTAGAAAGTGATTTTAGTTTTGTTACCAAGGCTTTTTTATCGGGAGATACTTCATATTTAGGTTTAAAACCATTTTCAACATCTACTCCTATTTCCTTTGACGGTAGGTCGGCTATGTGTCCATAACTCGACTCCACCTGAAAATCGCTACCGAGGAATTTCTCGATCGTTTTCGCCTTTGCAGGTGACTCTACTATTACTAAATTCTTTGCCATTGCTCTATTTTTCTGCAACAAAAGTATCTATTTTTTTTAAATATTAACCTTACGAATGCATTTTTGAAGTATTTTGATATTATGAAACTTAAAATTGCAGATTTATCTGTAATAATCTCGATAATATATATAGGTATAACTTTTAGTGATTCTTGACCAAGAAATGTGCTTTTTATTTTAGATTTTAGATTTTAGATTTTAGATTTTAGATTTTAGATTTTAGATTTTAGATTTTAGATTTTAGATTTTAGATTTTAGATTTTAGATTTTAGATTTTAGATTTTAGATTTTAGATTTTAGATTTTAAAAAAGCTGCGCTTTTTTCTGTTTGATCAATCTGAAATCTCAAATCTAAAATCTAAAATTCTTTTCTGCCATCTTGTCATATTCGTTTCAATTAACCTATCTTTGCACTTTGAATTTTTACAATGGAAAAGATTATTGAAGAAAGCAAACAGGGCGAAAGTCTTGTTCTGGAAAACAAACCTGAGAATACTAAAAAACTATTTATAGAAAGTTACGGCTGTGCGATGAATTTTTCGGACAGTGAAGTCGTGGCTTCCATTTTATCTGACGGAGGATATAATACCACTTTGATTTTAGAAGAAGCCGATTTGGTTTTAGTTAATACTTGCTCAATTCGAGACAAGGCTGAACAGACTATTCGTAAACGTCTTGAAAAATACAATGCCGTAAAACGCACCAACCCAAAAATGAAAGTGGGTGTTTTGGGCTGTATGGCAGAACGTTTGAAAAGCCAATTTTTGGAAGAAGAAAAAATCGTGGATCTTGTTGTGGGTCCAGATGCTTATAAAGATCTTCCGAATTTATTAGCAGAAGTTGAAGAAGGACGTGATGCTATCAATGTAATCTTATCAAAAGAGGAAACTTACGGAGATATTTCGCCAGTTCGTTTGATGAGTAACGGAATTACGGCTTTGGTTTCGATCACTCGTGGTTGCGATAATATGTGTACTTTCTGCGTTGTTCCTTTTACACGCGGTCGTGAAAGAAGTCGTGAACCGCAAAGTATTATGAATGAAATTCAAGATTTATGGAATAATGGCTATAAAGAAGTTACGCTTCTTGGACAAAACGTTGACAGCTACCTTTGGTACGGCGGCGGATTGAAAAAGGATTTCGTAAACGCTTCTGAAATGCAAAAAGCAACTGCAGTTGATTTTGATCAATTGCTTGAAATGGTTGCTGTCGGTTTTCCTAAAATGCGTATTCGTTTTTCGACTTCGAATCCGCAGGATATGCACGAAAGCATTTTGCATGTCATTGCGAAATATCCAAATATCTGTAAACACATTCACTTGCCAGTTCAATCTGGAAGCAATAGAATTTTAAAAGAAATGAATCGTCTGCATTCTCGTGAAGAATATATGGCTTTAATTGATAAAATTAGAGCAATTGTTCCCGATGCCTCGATTTCGCAAGATATGATCGCTGGTTTCCCAACCGAAACTGAACAAGATCATCAAGATACAATGAGTTTGATGGAATATGTAAAATATAATTTTGGTTATATGTATTCGTATTCTGAACGCCCAGGAACTCTTGCGGGAAGAAAAATGGAAGATGATGTCGAGGAAGAAACCAAAGCAAGAAGATTACAAGAAATTGTTGATTTACAACAAAAACACGCTTGGTTTAGAAGCGAGGAATTTGTTGGAAAAACAGTTGAAGTTTTAGTAGAAAAAGTTTCTAAGAAATCTAAAGATGAATTCTCAGGAAGAAACTCTCAAAGTATTACGGTTGTTTTCCCAAAAGAGAATTATAAAATCGGAGATTTCGTAAACGTAAAAATCACAAGCTGTACAAGTGGAACTTTAAAAGGTGAAGCTGTGGGGTTGAGTGAAATGAATTAAAAAGAACGAATTTTATGGATAATGGAATAGTAATAAAACCCAACTATACACTAAAAGAATATTTACATTTTACATATAAAAATTTATTTTCTAAATGGAGCACTAAACTTATAGTTATAATTGCTTTATTGATGGTAGTATTGGATTTAGTATATTTATTTCAAACCAGTAACTTAGTACCGTTTTCTAATGGAATTCCAATTTTTAATATAATACTTCCAGTTTTAGTATTTATAATTTTTCCAAGTTCTATCTATTTAATGCTAAAAAAAGCAGTTCAGAAACAAAAAGACGAAGAAATCCTTTTTATTTTTAATTCAGATTATTTTAGAATAAAAAAAGAACTTTCTGATGTAAAAAAACCTTGGACTTCTTATAAATCTATTGTGGAAACAGAAAATTATTTTCTTGTAAAACAAAATAATTATCAAACTGATTTTTTTCCAAAACGTTTTTTTTCTGGACAACAACTTATTGATTTTAAAGAATTAATTCAGAAATTAGACTTAGAAAAGAAATTAAGAAGTTAAAAATCATTTATCAGCCAGAAGTTTAAAGTTAAGGGCAAAGTATAAAACTTGAAACCTGAAACAATAAAAAACTTGAAACAAAATACACATGGAAACAGTTCAAGCAATAAAACAACGATTTGAGATTATTGGTAATGATCCGAAATTAAATCGTGCTATCGAAAAAGCCATTCAGGTTGCTCCAACTGATATTTCAGTAATGGTAACTGGGGAAAGTGGTGTTGGTAAAGAAAATATTCCGAGAATTATACATTCGCTTTCGCACAGAAAGCATGGTAAATATATTGCCGTAAACTGCGGTGCAATTCCTGAGGGAACCATTGACAGTGAACTTTTTGGTCACGAAAAAGGTGCTTTTACAGGAGCAACAAGCACACGCGAAGGTTACTTTGAAGTGGCAGACGGCGGAACAATTTTCCTAGATGAAGTTGGTGAACTTCCGCTAACAACTCAAGTAAGATTACTTCGTGTTTTGGAAAATGGTGAATTTATAAAAGTAGGTTCATCTCAGGTCCAAAAAACAAATGTTCGTATCGTAGCAGCAACCAACGTGAATTTATTTAATGCTATCGAAAAAGGTAAATTCCGTGAGGATCTATACTATCGTTTAAGTACTGTAGAAATCACTTTACCTCCTTTAAGAGAAAGAAATGACGATATTCATTTGTTGTTCAGAAAGTTTGTAGCCGACTTTGCCCATAAATACAAAATGCCTCCTTTGAGGCTGGATGACGATGCTGTTCAGCTTTTACAAAAATTCAGATGGAGCGGAAATATTCGTCAGCTTCGAAATGTTGCCGAGCAAATTTCAGTCTTAGAAACCAATCGTGATATTAGCCTTGCAACCTTACAATCCTATTTGCCAGCTGAAGGAAGCAATTTACCTTCTGTAATTAGCGATAGCAAAAAAGAAAGTGACTTCAGTACTGAAAGAGACATTTTGTACAAAGTGCTTTTTGACATGAGAAGCGATTTGAACGATTTGAAAAAACTGACTCTCGAACTGATGAAAAACGGAACTTCAAAAGTTCAAGACATCAATCCGAATTTGATTCAGAAAATATACGGAAATCAGCAAAATGACAGCGAAATTGATTTTGAAGAAGAGCCTAGAACAGCTGTGATGACCACTCCTTCTGTTCGTGAAGACAATTATCAAATGCAAGATGATAATTATTTGTTTGCGGAAACTATCGAAGAAGAGGAAATTTTACGTCTGGAGCAGAAAGAAATCGAAATGATCAAAAAATCATTAGAAAAGAACAAAGGAAAACGTAAAGCTGCGGCAGATGAATTGGGTATTTCTGAAAGAACTCTTTATCGTAAAATCAAGCAATTCGACCTATAAAAATAATTAAATTACAATTTCGAAATTCCAAATTCCAATTACCTATATTTGGCACAATTGGAATTTGGAATTTAAAAATTGGAATTTCCTCTTAAATATTATGAAAAAAATATATTCTCTTTTTGCCTTATTAAGCCTTTTTATGTTGAGTGGCTGTTCTGTTTATAATTTTACGGGAACAGGAAAAATCGACGCTAAAACATTTCAGGTTAACTTCTTCCAGAATAATGCAGACTTAATTGAGCCAGGAATCGACAGAACCTTTACCTTGACATTACAGGATCTAATCATGAATCAGACTAACTTAAACTTAGTTAGTAATGGCGGCGATTTGGTTTATGAGGGTGAAATTGTCGATTACCGAATAACGCCAATGACTGCAACTGCTGTGGATGCAAATGGTCAAGCAGGAGCAGCACAAAACCGTTTATCGATTCGTGTTAATGTGCGATTTATGAATAAAAGAAAAGAAACGGATGATTTTGAAAAATCTTTTGAATTCTACTATGATTTCCCTGGACGAGACCTTCCTACAGGATCGGTTTTAAATACAGCTATCACAACGATTTTTGAAAGAATCACTCAAGATATCTTTAATGAATCATTAGCTAAATGGTAATTTTGCTTGTTAGATCGTTTAATCGTTAAACCGTTTAATCGATTAAACAGTTAGACCAAATAAATGATTAAACAAATAAACGATTAAACAAAAAAGAATGAACGTTAGCGATTATACCTACTTAATGAACAAACCCGATGCTATCACAGAAAAGCAGGCGGACGCATTAGGAAGTGTTTTGAATGAATTTCCGTATTTTCAAAGTGCGCGTGCATTGCGATTAAAAGGACTTTACAATCAAAACAGCTTTAAGTATAATTATGCTTTAAAAGTTACGGCAGCATATACTGCTGATCGTTCTGTTTTATTTGATTTTATAACTTCTGAGGCTTTCACTTCTATTCAAAATGATTTTTACGAACAAAAGCTGAGAGATCTTTTGGAAATTACTGTTTTTGACAGCGAAATTATTTCGCCAGAACAGATTCAAAAGGCAATTGAAATAAAAACAGATGTTGAAGAACAGCCTGTTTCAAATACAAGCCAAGAAGTGCAAACTACTTCTATTGAGATACCTTCGGCTGTTGAACCTGTAAAAATTGAAGATTTTGTCAAAGTTGAAGAAGCAGTAAAACCTGAAGAGCCAATACAAGCTGGAGAAATAAAAAAGCAGGAACCGGTAATTAGCGAAGAGCCTAAAAAGTTTCCAGAAATAGATCCTTCTATTTTTTTAGCAATAAAAGAAGCGCAGACTATAACTTTTGAAAAACCAACTACAAAGCAAGAAGAGCCAAAACCACTTCCTGAAATAGATCCATCAATTTTTTCAGTAATAAAAGAAGCGCAATCGGTTACTTATGGAAAACCAGCAATTGCAGAAGAGGTTGAGCAGAAAATCGAGATTGCTGCATCTACTATTTCGGATGAAGCAGAAGAAATTGAAACAGCTCCGTTTATAGAAACAATACAAACTGAAGAACCTAAAATGGATCGTATTGAAAATTCTATTTTAAGCTCTATTAAAGTTGCTGAAACACTTTCTGCTCCAGATCCAATAAAAGCTGAAGAACCAAAAGAGGAACCTAAAAACGACCGCATCGAAAACTCTATTTTAAGTTCTATTAAAGAAGCTGAAGCGGCAACTGCTGAACAAATTGCAAAAACAGAAGAAGTAGAGGAAGAGCCTTCTATAGTAGAGTCTGCCGCAGAACCTGTTTTAAATGCAATTGAAGAAGAGGAAGATGACAGTGTTATCGAAGAAATGGTTATTCCAGAATTTAAAATGAATACCATTGAAAGATCAATTCTTTCTTCTATCAGAGAAGCTGAAACAAAAGTTCCTGAAGAACCAAAAGCAGAAATTCAAGAGGTAATTAAATCTGAAGATAAGGAAGAAGAAATCAAAGAGGAAAATGAAGAGTCGATTGAAGAAATAATCGAAGAAGAAGAATCTAATGAACCAGCCAAAACAGCTGCAGAACATTTAGAAATCGGAAAACCTTTGGATTTTTCTCTTAGCGAAAAACACTCTTTTCAAGAATGGCTGCAATTATCTAGAACAGAACCTATTGACCGTTCAAACGAAATGTCGCCGGAAGAAAAAGCGGAGAAAGAAGCAGAAGAAAAAGCAAAACTAGAAGAAGAGAGACAAAAGAAGGCTGAAATTATTGATAAATTTATCGAAAGTAATCCGAAAATCTCTCCAATAAAACCCGGAAGCAATGCTCCAGCAGTGCAAATTGAAAGCAGTTCTGAGGATAATTCATACCTAATGACCGAGACTTTGGCTAGAGTTTATTTGGAACAAAAGAAATATACGAAGGCAATTCAGGCATATGAAATATTAATTTTGAAATATCCAGAAAAAATTACTTTCTTTGCAGACCGCATATCGGATATAAAGATTTTACAACAAAATAACAATAACAATAATTAAGTAATGAGCACATTTTCAATTTTTTTAGTTTTAATTACAATAGTTTGTTTTCTATTGATCATCGTTATCATGGTACAAAACCCTAAAGGAGGCGGATTGTCTTCTACTATCAGCGGAACGCAAATGTTAGGTGGAGTACAAAAAACAACTGACTTTTTAGATAAAAGTACTTGGACTTTAGCTACTGTTTTAATTGTGCTAATTTTACTTTCAAGCTTAAGCTTCTCAGGATCTCTAAGCGATACTGAATCTAAAATCATTGACAAAACTGAAGCTCCTGTAAATGCACCTGCAGCTCCAGCACAAGGAAATACTCCTGCTCCAGCAGCACCAGCTACTAAATAATTTTAGTCGATATAAAAATCTAATGCCAGCCTGTCAAAGCTGGCATTTTTTTTAAGAAATAATGTCAGTTTTTCTAGCATGGCATAGTTTCTGAAAGTTTATAGAACAGAAAAAAAACGTATAACTTATAATAATATAAAATCATGGCTTTAAACATTAAACCGCTTTCAGACCGCGTACTTATTGAGCCTGTTGCAGCTGAAACTAAAACTGCCTCAGGTATTTTTATTCCTGATACTGCCAAAGAAAAACCACAAAAAGGAACTGTAGTTGCAGTAGGAAACGGAACTAAAGATCACACAATGACTGTAAAAGTTGGAGATACTGTTCTTTACGGAAAATATGCAGGGACAGAGCTAAAACTTGAAGGCACTGATTATCTAATCATGCGCGAGGATGATATTTTAGCGATTATCTAAAAAATAAAATGTCTAAAGCACGAAGTATTAACAATTAAGAACTTCGTTAACTTGAAACAAATCAAACTTTAAACAAAATTAAAATGGCAAAAGATATAAAATTTGATATTGAAGCACGTGACGGTTTAAAACGTGGTGTTGATGCATTAGCAAATGCTGTAAAAGTAACTCTTGGACCAAAAGGTCGTAACGTAATTATCGGAAAATCATTTGGTGGACCAACAGTTACTAAAGATGGTGTTTCTGTTGCAAAAGAAATCGAATTAAAAGACGCTCTAGAAAACATGGGAGCGCAAATGGTGAAAGAAGTTGCTTCTAAAACCAATGATTTAGCTGGAGACGGAACTACAACTGCAACTGTTTTAGCTCAAGCTATCGTAAAAGAAGGTTTGAAAAACGTTGCTGCTGGAGCAAATCCAATGGACTTGAAACGCGGTATCGACAAAGCTGTTGAAACTATCGTGGCTGACCTTGCGAAACAAGCTAAAGTTGTTGGAAGCGATTCTGACAAAATCCAACAAATTGCTTCTATCTCTGCTAACAACGACGAAGTTATTGGTGAATTAATCGCTACAGCTTTCGCTAAAGTTGGAAAAGAAGGTGTTATCACTGTTGAAGAAGCAAAAGGAACGGATACTTTCGTTGACGTTGTTGAAGGAATGCAGTTTGACAGAGGATACCTTTCTCCTTACTTTGTAACAAATCCAGAGAAAATGGAAGTTGAATTAGACTCTCCATACATCTTATTATACGACAAAAAAGTATCTTCTTTAAAAGAATTACTTCCAGTTTTAGAGCCAGTTGCTCAATCAGGAAAACCATTATTGATTATCGCTGAAGATGTAGATGGTGAAGCGCTTTCTACTTTAGTAGTAAACAAATTAAGAGGCGCTCTTAAAATTGCTGCAGTAAAAGCTCCAGGTTTCGGAGACAGAAGAAAAGCAATGTTAGAAGATATCGCAATCTTAACTGGTGGAACTGTAATTTCTGAAGAAAGAGGTTATACTCTAGAAAATACAACTATCGAAATGTTAGGAAACGCAAAAAGAGTTTCTATCGATAAAGACAATACAACTATTGTTAGTGGTGCTGGTGAAGCAGATATCATTAAAAACCGTGTGAACCAAATTAAAGGTCAGATGGAAACTACTACATCTGATTACGATAAAGAAAAATTACAAGAGCGTTTGGCTAAATTAGCTGGAGGTGTTGCAGTTCTTTACGTTGGTGCAGCTTCTGAAGTTGAAATGAAAGAGAAAAAAGATAGAGTTGATGATGCTTTACATGCAACTCGCGCTGCTGTAGAAGAAGGAATCGTTGCTGGTGGTGGTGTAGCTTTATTAAGAGCTAAAATCGCTTTAGCTGATTTGAAAGCAGACAATGCGGATGAAGCAACTGGAATCCAAATCGTTTCTCGCGCTGTTGAAGCTCCATTGAGAACTATCGTTGAAAACGCTGGTCTTGAAGGCTCTGTTGTTGTGGCTAAAGTTTCTGAAGGTTCAGGTGATTTTGGATACAATGCAAAAACTGACGAATATGTAGACATGCTTACTGCTGGAATTATCGATCCTAAAAAAGTAACTCGTGTTGCATTAGAAAACGCTGCATCTGTTTCTGGAATGATCTTAACTACAGAATGTGCATTAATTGATATTAAAGAAGAAAACGCAGGTGGCGGAATGCCAATGGGAGGCGGAATGCCAGGAATGATGTAATTCATTCTCTTCTTAAAACTTAAACGCCAGATAAATGTCTGGCGTTTTTTTTTTTTGCCACAAATTGCACGAATTTTCACAATTATTTTTTCTAATTAAAAGATTGTAATCTGTGAGAATCCTTTTAATCTGTGGCAACTTTTTACACAAAGAATTAGTGGAAATTCGTGCAATTTGTGGCAAACTTTTTTATTTAACATTCTCTTTCTCTTTAAAAAATGTGATATTAATACCTTTGCAGTTCTATTTAAAATTGCAAAATGAGAAAATTCACTACTCACCTTTTATTTTTTACATTCTTACTTCTTACCACTTTTTTACAAGCCCAAAATAATAAAGACACTTATGTTGTTTTAGTTTCAATGGATGGATTTCGTTGGGATTATGGGAAACAATTTAATCTTCCTAATTTAAAGCAAATTGAAAAAGAAGGCGTTCATGCCAAATCAATGAAACCTTCTTATCCAAGCAAAACTTTTCCGAATCATTATTCTATTGTAACTGGACTTTATCCAGATCATCACGGCATCATCAATAATGTTTTTTACGATTCTTCGCTAAATCAATCCTTTTCATTATCAAGCAATGCAAAAAATGATTCTCGTTTTTATGGCGGAAATCCTATTTGGAATTTGGCAGAAGAACAAGGCGTAAAAACAGCTTCCTTCTTTTGGCCAGGTTCTGATATCGACAAAAGAAACCCGAGTTATTTCAAAAATTACGATGGCAAAGTTCCATACGGAGCTAGAATCGATACAGTTATGAAATGGTTGCAGCTACCTGAAAAACAAAGACCTCATTTGGTTACTTTATATTTTGATGAGCCAGATCATACCGGACATAATTTTGGTCCGCTTTCGACAGAAACTAGAAAAACTGTAATTAAAATGGATTCAATTATGGGTGAAATTTCTAGAAGATTAGATCAGTTGCCCATTGGAAAACAAATCAATTTAATTATTGTTTCAGATCATGGAATGGCAAATATCAGTAATGATAAAAAAGTAGCCGTTTTAGATTATTTAAAACCAGAATGGCTGGGTTACAAAGATGTTGTTAACCCAATTATGAGTTTACAGGCAAAGCCTGGTTATCAAGATTCAATTGCTACTGCGTTGAAAAAAGTGCCACATATTAAATTCTGGAAATCGACTGAAGTACCTAAAAGATTGCATTATGGAACAAATCCGCGTGTACATGATTTTGTTATTGAAGCCGAAAAAGGATGGAGCTTAGTAAGCAAAGAAAGCACACATATTAAAGGTGGAACTCACGGTTATGACAATAATGAAAAAGATATGCACGCCATTTTTTATGCTAAAGGCCCAGCTTTTAAAGTAAATAAAAAAGTAAAAACATTCCCGAATGTATCGGTTTATCCTTTAATTGCTGAAATTTTAGGTTTAAAAATTGGAGAAATTGATGGAAAATTAAGTGATGTTGACGCAATGCTGAAATAATGAGGTAATTAGAAAATTTGTCAATTAGAAAATTTCTCTTAATTAAAAAAATCAATTGCCTCCAGATTTATCTGGAGGTTAATTTATAGAATACGAAAGGGCTTTAGCCAAACTACAAAGTTTGGCTAAAGCCCTTTTTCATTATTCATCTTATTCCTCCAGATAAATCTGGAGGTAATTCAAAATAAACAAATAAAAAGAACTAAACCCGACAGATTTTTAAAACCTGTCGGGTTTAAATTTGCAAATGTTAGACGCACTGCAGTGCTTCTCTACAGATATGCGATATGTCAAATCATTATCTAATTATCTAATTATCAAATTGACACATTACCACATTGACACATTTTCTAATTAAAGATTAGTTCCAACAGAAACCTCTTTCCATTTCCCTAATTCACTTTGAACACTTGCAATTTTCTGATTTGCCATATTAAAAGCATCTTCACCCAAAAATAAATGCAAAGGCGGATTTTGATCTTGACTCACTTTAATTAAAGCTTCAGCTAATTTTACTGGATCTCCCGGTTGATTTTCGTTTATATCATCTTTGTGCGCACTTTGAGATTGTCTTACTTCTTTGTATTCCTCAATTGGATTTTCTGGCACTAAAAGCGAACTATCTTTTAAGAAATCGGTTCTAAAATAACCTGGATAAACAATTGTAGCATGAACTCCAAAAGGTTTTATTTCTGCTGCTAAAGATTCTGTTAAACCTGCAACCGCAAATTTTGTAGAGCAATAAATTCCCCAACCTGGAAATTCTCCAAAATATCCTCCAACAGAAGAAATATTAAAAATATGTCCCGATTGATTCGCACGAAGAATTGGCATTGTATTTCTAATTACATTTAATAATCCGAAAACATTTACTTCGTAGTTTTTTCTAGCTTCAGCATCTGTTAGCTCTTCTAAAGCTCCTAACAATCCGTAACCTGCGTTGTTTACTAAAACATCAATTGTTTTAAAATGATTTATAGTTTTATCAATTGCTATTTTTACGCTTTTTTCATTAACTAAATCCATTTCAAGAGGAAGAAAATTATCTGACGCATTTCCTAATTCTGAAATTAAAGAAACTTCATTTCTTGACGTTGCGGCAACTTTAAAACCTTCTGCTAATAATTTTTTAGCTAATTCTAATCCAAGTCCTTTTGACGCACCTGTGATAAACCAAACTTTGTTATTTCCCATGATTTTAAATTTTTACGTTTATAATTACAGGACAAAGATATTGGCGAAGTGCTTCTTAAAAATTAAAGCAATCAAGCAAGAAGTTACAAAAATCAATCAATTTCTGCTAATCGATAGGTTTTGGGTGAAACTTGAACATTTTTCTTGAAGAAATTAATGAAATGAGACAATTCTTCGAAACCTAAACACCACGCAATTTCATTAATATTCCAATTGGTCTGTTTCAGCAAAATCATGGATTCTTGAATTATTCTTTCTGAAATAATTTGAGAAGTAGTTTTTCCAGTTGTTTCCTTTAAGGCTTTATTTAAATGGTTCACATGCACATTTAACTGACTCGCATATTCTGAAGGCGAACGAAAATTAATTTGCTGCGAAATGGATTCTACAGGAAATTGTCTTTCCAATAATTCTAAAAACAAAGAAGAAACTCGGATGGTAGCATTCGATTTACTGTATAATGAAGCCGTTACAGTTTGTGTTTTTAATGCTAAATGAATAATTTCAAAAACCAGATTTCTAAGCACGTCATATTTAAAAGCATAATCAGAATTGATTTCTTCCAACATTTTTAAATAAACTGTCTTTAAAGATTCTGCTAATTCCACAGAAACGGGAACAACAGGATTTCCGCCTGGCTGAAACAAAGGATATTCTTTTAAATTCCCAAACTGGCTAAAAAATGCGTCAGTAAAAATGCAGAAAAACCCAGTTTGATTTTCATCAATATGTTCCCAACTATACGGAATTTGCGGATTTGCAAAAAATAAAGCCTGATCTTCTATCGTTACGACTTTATCTGCATAATGAACCTTATTTTTACCAATGATTAAACTTATCTTATAAAAGTCTTTTCGAGTATAAGGCAATGGACTGCAAGTACTTCCAACGTATTCATCCAGTTTAAAAACATTAAAATGTCCGATTTCTTTTTTCAGATTCTCAGGCATTCCGTTGATTTTAACCGTGTAAAAATCTTCTAATGTTTCTGTTAGCTTCATTTTACAAAGTTATAAAAATCAAATTATTTTAATTAGATAATTTGAGAATGTGTCAATTAGAAAATTAGACATCCTATCTGTCACCCTGAGCGAAGTCGAATGGGCTCAGCCTGACAAAACTTGATTCCTTATAAAACAATAAACCCGACAGATTTTAAAAACCTGTCGGGTTGGGTTTATCAACAAATAATATACGTTTGCTAAGATAATTTTCCAATTATCAAATTGACACATTCTCTAATTAAGAAACCACTTTATACGTCGGATCTTCAATCACATTTACATCAATAACGGCATCAGCATTTTTTAGCAATTGTCTGCAATCTTCGCTTAAATGTTTTAATTCCACTTTTTTCTGTAACTGATTGTATTTTTTCGTCAAATTATTCAAAGCTTCAATTGCTGACATATCTGAAACACGACTTTCTTTAAAATCAATTATAATATGATTCGGATCGTTCTGAATATCGAATTTTTCTAAAAAAGTAGTGGTTGAACCAAAGAATAACGGTCCGTAGATTTCGTAATGTTTTATTCCGTTTTCATCGATATAATGTCTTGCACGGATTCTTTTTGCACTTTCCCAAGCAAAAACCAACGCTGAAATAATTACACCAATTAACACTGCCAAAGCTAGATTATGCAATACAATGGTAATTACAGCAACTAGAATTCCGACGAAAATATCGTGTTTCGGCATTTTATTAATAATCCTAAAACTTGCCCATTCAAAAGTCGTAATAGCAACCATCATCATGACTCCAACCAAAGCTGCCATTGGCAATTTCCCAATTACAGGAGCACCAAAAAGAATAATCATTAAAATAGTCAAAGCGCCAATAATTCCAGCAAGTCTTGCTCTTGAGCCTGCTCCAAGATTAACTAAAGTTTGTGCAATCATAGGACAGCCTCCCATCCCGTAGAAAAAACCGTTTAAGATGTTTGAACTTCCTTGCGCAATACATTCTCTATTACTGTTTCCTCTTGTACCCGTAATTTCATCAACTAAATTCAGCGTAAGCAGACCTTCCGTTAAACCAACAGCTGCCACAATAACCGAATACGGAAATATGACTTTAAAAGTTTCAAAAGAAATTGGAATATTCGGAATATGAAACGGAGGAAATCCGCCTTGAACTGAGGCAATATCTTCTACCGTTTTGGTTTCAATATTAAAAACAATTACCAACGCAAAAACGACCATAATGGCAACCAAAGATGCTGGAACTGCTTTTGTAATCTTCGGAAAAATTAAAACTATAGCAATCGTCAAAGCAACCAAACCTAACATAGTGTAGAGCGGAGTTCCCTGAAGCCAAGAAACCTGCCCATTAATTACTGTCTTAAACTGTTCCAATTGCGACATAAAAATCACGACTGCCAAACCGTTTACAAAACCAAACATAACGGGTTGCGGAACCAATCGAATGAATTTTCCAAGTTTAAAAAGTCCGATACAAATTTGGACAACGCCACCAAGCGCAACGGCTGCAAAAACATATTCTATTCCGTGCGATTTCATCAAGGCGATTAAAACAATCACCGTTGCTCCTGCTCCGCCCGAAATCATTCCTGGCCTACCTCCAAAAATAGCGGTAACTAAACCGGCAATAAAAGCAGCGTACAGTCCAACCAAAGGCGGAAAACCTGCTAAAATAGCAAACGACAACGATTCTGGAATCATGGTCATTGCTACAGTTAAACCTGCTAAAATTTCGTTTTTATAATTGATTTTTTGGCTAAAATCGAAGAGTTGGAATGCTTTTTTCATGGCGCAAAATTAAACAAATTATACGCAAAAAAGAACAAACCTTTTATATGATAAAAAGCATTAAGGGAACTTATAAAGAAAAAAACAGCTAAATCAGAATAACTGTTCAACAAGAAAAAGAAAAAGAGAAAGTATAAAACTTATCATTTCAGTATTATTTTTTAGAGTTAGAATATTGCACAAAATACTTACAAAAAAAGCAAATACGTTAGCGTATTTACACCTGATTTAAAATATAATTATTCCAATCTCACGCAAGTATAACCCAAATCGCAAACGTGACTCACAATATTATCATATTGTAAATCAACACCTTCAATTCTTAATATTTTATCGCAATCTTCTAGATCAAAATTAATTTTATAATCTGGAAACTGATTTTGTATCACCGCTATGACATAATCGCAATCGGATTCTTTCTGAATATTGGTTTTAAAAATCTCTACTGCAAAATCTGCCTCTTGTAATTCTTTAAACTGGTACATTTTATTTTTTATTAAAAAGATTATAGAAATTTTAATTCAAAAATAAACTACAAACCGCTATCAATACAGCATTTTTATACTAACGGCGTATGATTTATACGAATGGCGTTGGTATAAATTATTCTTGATAAATGCTTCCAAACTATATGATTATATTATTTTTGCCACTATGACAATTGCAAAAATCTACCAGAATTTTTTTCTCAGAAACTTAATCGTAAATACCCTCGTTTATTTGGTCATTTTGGCCTGTATTTATGACGAAATAAGACTCGACGGACATAGCTGGTCGTATATTCTCGGCAAAATTGCTGTGGGTTATTTTCCGTGTATTGTTTGGATTACCGTTTTCAACATCTGCATTATCAATCCTTTTTTATTTCATAAGAGATTTAAAATCTTTTTCACGCTTCTTGCGGTTTACTGGACTGGTTTTTACTTTTTTATGAATTGGTTTTTCCCTCTTGTCGGATTAGGAAATTTAAAAACGCTACAGATTGTATCACTTATCATAAACGGATGTTTTTTCTATTTTCTGCACATCGTTATTAGCAAAAAAATGAGTCAGGCCGATAAAGACATTATGAATTTCAAGTCGGAACTTTCGTTTTTAAAACAACAGCTGAACCCGCATTTTTTATTGAATGCTATGAACAACCTTTACGGAGAAGCGCTTGCTGAACCTGACAAAGTTCCCGATCGAATACTGAATCTTTCAGATTTGTTACGCTACCAAATTGAAGCCTCTAAAAAAGACTTTGTTTTAATGGAGGAAGAAATCGGTTTTATAAAAAAATATATTGAATATTATACGTTTAGAAACGAAAGACTCGCTGTAACACAAAATATTGAGGGCGTTCACGATCAAATCGAGATTCCGCCTTTGTTCTTTCTGCCTTTGGTAGAGAATGCGGTAAAGTTTTCTGCCGAAACGGCTGAGCCCTTTATAAATCTCGATTTAAAAGTAAATTGCCGAAGTTTGTGTTTTACGCTTAAAAATAATTGTTTGGATACAGAATCTCGACTTTCGAGCACAGGAATCGGAATTGAAAATCTAAAAAGACGTTTGGAAGTTTATGGTTTAAAACATACTTTAAGCTGTAAAAAAGAAAAGAACCTATTTATTGTAAAATTGAGCATATGGCACTTACCTACCGCTGTCTGATAATTGATGACGAATCGCCGGCACACAAAGCCTTGATTTCGCACATCTCCAAATTTGACGAACTGGAACATTCTGGAAGCGCTTTTAATGGTATGGAGGCCATAAAACTGCTCAACGAAAACCAATATGATATTATTTTTCTAGACATAAATATGCCTGTAATTTCGGGTGTAGAATTAATGGAATTGCAACCCAATCGTCCGCTTACGATTGTCACAACCGCTTATTCTGACTATGCGCTTTCTGCTTACCAAAACGATGCGATCGATTATCTTTTAAAACCAATTTCGCCTGACAAATTTGCCAAGGCTATAGAAAAAGCCAAAACCTATTTTTCTGGAAACAGTCTTAAAAAAGAGGTCCAAACCAACGCAAAAGTATTTTCGTATCGCCTGAACGGACAAAATATAGAAATGCCCATTTGCGATATTCTGTATATTGAAAGTTTAGGAAACTATATGAAATTGTACAGCACCAAACTCAATTTACCGCATATTATTTACGGTTCGCTTTCGAGTATTGCTTCAGAAATTGATAGTGTAAATTTTGTACAAGTACATCGTTCATATATTGTTAACACAGAAAAAATTGCAAGTGTAACTTCGAAAACTTTAACGATGTGCAATAACGAAATAATTCCTGTGGGAAGGAAATATCAGATTCTGCTAAACAATTTACCTGTTCGGTAATTGAGATAATTTGTCAATTAGATAATTAGATAATTTTTGAAAAGCTCGACTTTTTTAAAGTTGGGCTTTTTTGTTTAATCGAACATTCAAAATCCAAAATGTAAATCAACGCCAGAAGATTCACTCTCAATATTTCTTATTTCCAAACAACGCAGCAAGTGCCCCAGTTGACCATAAAGCCAGAAAAATTAAAACGGGTTGAAAAAACAATCGTATTAAACGCGCCTGATCGGTGCCGAGTCCAAAGGCAGAAGTTCCGTTTAGGTATTGTGCTATATTTCCAGGGAAAACTAAAACGTAAAATATGGCCAGCGTTATTCCGACTTTCACTTTGTATTGGGTTAAAAATACCATTGCCAAACCTAAAATAATTTCGACAATTCCAGAAAGTATCACAACCAAATCTTTGTCCATTGGAACCCAATTGGGAACCTGCGCCTGAAAATCTGTTCGCTGAAAAGTAAAATGTCCGATCGCAGCTGTTATCATAAACAATCCCAAAAATATTCGAATACCATTCTGCAGTTTTGAAGTTTTAACATTTTCCATATGTAAAGATTATTTTTTATAAATGAATTCTCTATCAAATTTAAAGGAAATAAAGTGAGATTTTTTGTATATTTTCAAAAGCTTTTTTATTTAATACCCATATTGTTTTTTGAATATTCCTACGTTTAACCAATTTACAATCTTGCAATTTTGTTAATTGTTTTCTTAAAAAAAATGCTTAAACAAGCAACTTTTCCTACTTAATTCTTTAAATTCGCTGCGTAACCAACCCCCTAACCTATTACAAACCAATGCGCATTTTTAATTTCCGTACAAGATCTACTATAAAATGTCCCAGATGTCTTGGAAAAAGATTTGTTGATTGGGATGATATTCGCCGTTTAAACCGACAATTAAAATGGGTTCCCGCGCCATGCGCCTACTGCGATGCAACAGGAAGAGTCCCCAAAGAAATACTTTCGAAAGTTGCTGTTGACTGCATGTACCTCACAATAGATTTACCAGAATCTACAATCGAAAAAATAAAAGAAGGCGATCCTGAAACTGTCGAAAAAGGAAAACAACGCGAAGTTTTTGTAGATCATCTTATCGCATTCGCAGAGCATCATTTCCTTACTCAAAATCTTGATGCAGAAAACATTGCCAATTTGTACTTAAACACCGAAGCCGAGAAAGCAAATTTTGCTGTAACCAAAGAAGAACTAATAAAATACATTCAAGGTGTAATCGATCTCAAAAAATCTGAATTGAACTAAAAAGTTCCACTTTTATCATTTTTGAAAGTATCAAATACTATAATTTGATTATTTTCCACACATTATTCGCAAATCAATATACATATGATTAGAACTTTAAAATCGCTTTTTTTAGCAATATCTTTTATATTGCTTTTGGGATGTTCCTCAGGAGATTGTACAAAAATGATCACCATACCTGAAGTCGTTGTTCAAACACCATCGGGATCGTCTTATATACCCGCATATGAGAAAGAAGTACCTTGTGATTTTGAAATTAAACCTCTGGAAGAAAACACCAAAGAACTTGAGAATTTCTCTTATGAAATTTTAAATTTCGTCTTTACTCCAGACACAGGTAAAAATACGAATCGACTACAGATGGAAATAAAATTGAACAATCTTAATAACTTTAATGTTGTTGGTTATCCGTATATTACTTTGAATGTTGATGGAAAAGAATCTGTTGGAAGTTTTGCGTCAAATGCCTCATCACCATGTAATGGAATTGAGGCCAAATCAAGTTGCATTTTTACATTTGACCAAGAAAGTTCATTAAATATTGGATTGATAAAATCGATGAAAATCGCCTCCGTAAAATATTATGTTTTAAAAAAGTAATTCCAATCTAAATTCTTTTTAAAAACTAAAGAAAAGCATTTTATAAAAAACAGGTATAAATACTCTTACCTACATTTTTATTTAGCGATAATATTGTACTGAATAATTTTTAGTTTCTATAAAGTTTTCTTCGAGAAGACTTCTTAATTTTTTGTCACTTTTTTTTTGGAACAGAAAGTGGAATTTCAAATCGCTGGTACCGATTGGAAATTTCACTTTTTTTTGTTTTTAATCGCTAAGTTCGCAAAGGATTACGAAATGTCCGTTAAATTTTTCTCTCGCAGATTTGGCAGATCTAAGAGATTTCATTTTATCTGCTTAATCTGCAAAATCTGCGGGAAAACTATTTTACCACAAAACTTTTCGAACTATGCAATTGTAGACAATCCAATTAGAAAATAATCTTGCGCATTTTCGGTTAAAAAAATATCCCTCTTAAACTGTAAAATCAAATTTCAGGCAGTATTTTTGCGTTCTGTAAATGCCGTGAAATTGAAGCCCAAATGACTAGAGAACATTACATTCCGTTTAACAAAGAATTTTTACTAGAACAGCAAATTTTAACTTTTGCTGAGGATGGAGAAAAGGTTAGTGATTTTAAGAAGCTGTTCGAAATAATCGAGCATTATTATCATTACGAGTCTTTTAATCTTAATCGAAATTTAAAACAGCATTACGCACTTTATGATCCCGATTTAAGCGAAAAAGAACGTGAACAGTTTATCAATAAAAGCAATTTTCCTGTCTTTAAAGAAACGCTGCTTAAAGTTTTGGAACGTGGAAATTATTATAGAATCAATCAGAAAGCTCTGAACGACGCTTTTAACGAATCTGATTTGATTGGTCTAAACCTTTCTATTGATTTCAATGCTTTTAAAGATTTCGAACTCTACGCGCGAGGGCATCATAAAACGAAAGAAAAAATAAAAAAATACTTTTTCTGGACCAAGGAAGTTGAAATCGAATATTACGATCGTGTTCTAATTTATTTGAATTACAGCGATGCAGCTTATCTTAAAGAAAAGAAAGTCAAATTAGGCAAAATGCCAATTGATCCAGGTTCTATCGCATTGAAGATTTTTAAGCGCGTGCCTAAAAACGATCTTGAAACTATTTTCCCAAATGCCATCCCGAAAATGTCTTTGAAGGATAAATTACTGCTTTGGGTTCCAGGTGTTTTTGGTGGACTTTCATTATTAAGCGCCAAAGTGATTCCTGCCTTGATTAATATGTACGAAGCGTATCAAACAGGCGAAACAATCGATTTATTAAATAGCAAAACTTCCTTAAACCAAGGTTTAATTGCGTTGGGAATTTTGGGAGCGTATTGTTTTCGCCAATACAACAATTTCATCAACAAGAAAATTCGATATTCAAAAACACTTTCAGACAGTTTGTATTTTAAAAATGTTGGAAACAACAGCGGTGCATTTTATTCTTTATTAAATTCTTCGGAAGAAGAAGCTTTAAAAGAAACCATTCTAGCCTACACTTTTTTACATAAAAGCGAAGAATCTTTAACTGCTGAAGAACTAGACAATCAAATTGAATCTTGGTTTAAAACCAAACTAAATACCGATCTAGATTTTGACGTAAACGACGCTTTACTAAAATTAAAAAGCATTGGTTTAGGAATTGAAAACAATGGGAAATGGACTGTAATTCCGCTCCAAGAAGCGCTTATTGCCATTGACGAATTGTGGGACAATGTTTTTCAGTACAATCAGAAAGTTAGTTCTCAAACAACATAAAAGAAATTTCATTAGATTTACGCATCTAACCTTAAAACCACAAAAATGAGAACATTAGATCAATGGTTTGCAGAATATGCCGTAAGTCATCAGAACCCAAAAAACAAGGCAATACATTATATTTGTGTTCCTGCCATTTACTTTTCGATTGTTGGTTTACTTATGAGTATTCCGAGTGCGATAATCGCTAATACTTTACAATTGAATGCACCTATTATCGAAAATTGGGCATTTCTTGTTTTGCTTTTTGTTCTGGTTTTCTACATCAGATTATCAATTGCAATGGCAATCAAAATTGCCATTTTTTCTATTCTTTGCTTAGTTGTTAATTATTACATCTCTCAACTTTTTCCGCTATGGATTTTCTCGCTTATTGTTTTCGCTTTGGCGTGGGTTGGTCAATTTTATGGACACAATATCGAAGGCAAAAAACCTTCTTTCTTAAAAGATCTTCAGTTTTTATTGATTGGTCCTGCTTGGGTGGTCGAGAATTTGTTTTCGAAGAAATAAACTAATTCACTTTCCAAATAATATGCATTCATGAACAATTAAAAATAAGTATTCTCTTATTTTTAAAATAAAAATGTATTTTTGATATACCAAAAAATAAAAATCATGATACAATTAATTTGGGGAATATTAAATCTTGGACTGTTTATCGGGCTTTTTGTTTTTTCTGCAAAAAAAGCGGCAGAGATTCGTAAAAAAGTGGGGTTACCTGTTGCTATTCTCTTTTCATTTTTTGCTTTATCTTTTGTTACACGACCAGACAATGAAGAAAAAGATAAAAAATTTGAATTTGAAAACAGAGAGACAAAAACGCAGTCTTCAAATCGTGACACGTTTATTTCGGACATTATTCTTGAAGATGATGTGTGCTCCAAATTTAAATTGAATGCAATTACTGATGGCGAAAATGTACGCTCAGCACTAATTAGACGAACTGGTTTTCTTAGTGGAACAGAATGGTCTACATTATACATTGATATCAATAAAACTGAAAGAAAAGGTGTTTTTCAGTATCATATTGGAGGAACTAGAAAATGGAGCATTCTTGGAATTGACCTATATCAAGAATATAAAGAATTTGAAGGAATGAAAGAATTTAAACGAATTTCGCTTTAACTTTCTTTAAAATCAGTAAAAAACACAAAGGACAAAAGAAGAATTTTATCTTTTTTGTCCTTTTTATTTTAAAAAACTTTTTCGAAGTCGCTTATAAATTTAACCTATAAAATGAAAAAATCCATTATTGCAATTACAGCTGTAATTTTACTTTCTTCTTGCAAACAAACAGATAACAAAAGCGTTGCTGACAAAATTGAAGTAAAAAAGAAAGACAGCACTAAAGTTCATAATTCTGTACAAACAGGACAATCAGATTCTGACTTGATTCGATTATTTACTAAAAACAAAAATGAAGTTGTACATCAATTAAAATCATTGCCTAATAAAGAAGCTGCCAACGCCTTGTATGAAAAATATTTTGAAGAAAACGGTACTTTATTACAGCAGATAGCCGGAAAAGAAACTGGAGTATTGGATAAATTTTATAATGAAGATGAAGCCGACAAAAAAGCGGTACAGCTTTTAGGCGAAAACCTTACTGAACATCAATTGCGATATTGGGAAATTGGAGAAGGATATGTTGAAATTGAGCCTCTGCCCGATTTCTATTATACCATTTTCAAAAACTATGTTACCGACGATTATAAAGATTATTTGTATTTAAAAAGCGAAGAAAACAAATCGCTTTACTCAGCAGATGCAGGACTTGCAATATCATTTAAAGATTTGGGCGACAGAGTCATTTCTTGGGAAAATTTTATGGCTAAATATCCCAATTCAAAATTGATTCCAGCTGTAAAAGAAGAATACAAAAATTATCAAATGGATTATCTGATTGGTCAGGATAATACTCCGACAGCAGAACGTGCAACAGATAATATCTATATCTATCCGGAAAATATTCAAGAGTTTGATCGTTTTGTAAAAAAATATCCGAAAAGTCCAACGGTACCGCTAGTGAATTTATTTCTAGAGAACTTTAAGAATGAAAAAATATCGGACTTATTAAGGACAAAACAGGATAAATTGTAAATCTTAACTTAATTAAATGTTTAGAACATTATTAATTATAATTAGTTTCTTTTTACTTCAAACAGTAAATGCTAATAAATTATCTAATAGAGATAAAGTTGTTAATCTCAAAACACACAATTGCTCTCTTAAAAATGCAACTGTAAAATCGGAAGTAAAAGAGAAAGATCGAAAATTTATTTTTTGGAAATTACCTCACAAAAAAATTATTATTGTCGATCGGATAATTGACACAAATGGGAAAACAATTTTAAAGAAAAAATCTGTACACATTTGTTCATTAGATGCCTGTGACACACGGAAATTTCGCAGACTCAAAATTATAGAAAATGAAATATGGATTTTTCAATACAATACAAATCCCGAAAAAGCCATAATAAAACGTTATGATTCTTGCAGGAAATATTTAAATCAGAAAAAATGGGATAAAGATAAGTCGTTTGAAGATTATTAATTTTAAAATTTAACAACCATGGAAAATAAAAAACCAATCACATTTGTTTTTTGGATCATTGCGATCATTTTAGGCGTAACCTTATTCAAACAATTTGATTTCAAAAGTCTAAAATTTGAGAATCCTGCATTGGCAGTTATTTATATTGTTGTATTTGTATTTTCTGTTTATTATTTGATAAAAAATTCTGGAAAGAAGAAGTAAAAACATTATAAAAAGTCTATTTCAACCTGAAAATAGGCTTTTTAATTTTTTATAATTCCATATTTATTTACTTCATCATCTTGAAAATCATATCTAATTCTTTGCGGTAAAAGCTGTTCTGTCAAATTAATAGCTTCTTGAACTACGGCAGGAACTCGAGTATGAGTTGTTGTTTTTATAACCCAGTCCATTGCTGTTTCTAGACTTATTTTATGTCCGATAGAAACAAAAATCGGATTGCTGTTTTCTTGTGTTCGCAAAGCCTTGCCAACGATTTTATCATCAAAAAACAAATCTTCACGATCTCCTCTAACAGGTCCTAAATTGCTTTTCTCATAATAACCAACAAGCCTTTTCTTCGGACAGCCAATTGTCGGAATATTCAATTCGATTCCTAAATGAGTCGCTAAGCCAACATTTCTTGGATGTTCAATACCATGTCCGTCACAAAAGATTAATTGCGGTTTTATTTTGAGTTTTTCAAATGTTTTCACGACCGAAGGAACTTCATTATAGGCAAATAAATCAGGAACGTGAACGGTAATATCTTCTGATTCTGAAAATGCTTGATCGACAATTTCTTGCGTTTCAACATCCATTACCATTAGAGCCGAAACCATTTTTTGCTCTATATCGTCATACGCCACGCTAACACCTGCGATATATTTTATTGGATTTTCAATTTGATCTTCGGCAATGATTTTTTCGGCAATTTCGTTCTGAAGAACATATTTTTCCATAAAATCATCTTCTACCGTATGCCCTAATACTTCTTTCATGCTTTCCTGAACCAAATATCCATACAATGCTTTTCCTAAACGTGCTTCATCTGCTTCGCGAGTGAGACCAAACGGATTGTTGTGACTCGAATAAGAACCTACAAATAAGCCTCTCTGATGAAAAATTTCCTTATTATCAAAATAAACCTGCAGCACTTCAGAGCTGTATTTTATTTTCTCGTCATAATTCAAATCTTCCCTCGTAAAATCATATCCTTCGTAATGATGTCTTTTACCTTTATCATCAAAAACTCTATAATCCAATATTAGATCGAATGTATCAAAATCATAAGCAATATAAAGTTTATCAGGAAAGGTGCGAAAACTATCTTTATAGATATGAAAAGAATATCTATGATCACCATAAAGGTAAATTACAATAGAAAAAAAACTTTCAGTGGTATGAAATGAAATTCCATGCAATGTCCGGTTTACAATAGCTTCTCTCCTATATTCTTTAGCTGTAATGACTTCTCTAATTTTACTAATAGAAGATGTACTATCTGTAGAGATTTTATTTTTTTTAGGATAATAATTTATGATCTCGTCCATTATTTTAATAAAGTTGATAGATGTAAACCTATGATTATAATTTGAAATAACCATGTATTATAATCCGTAATTATATTTATATTTGATAACATATGAAACTTACTATTTTGTCAGCCCCATACAAATCATCTCCTATTTTAACAAAATAGAAACGTAATACATAAAAACTAATTAATTGTTTAAACTAATTAATTGTTTAAACTAATTTATAAAATCAAATAATGAAAATACTATTTTTATTATCCCTATTTTTTAGTTTACAAATATCGTATTCGCAAAAAGTTAACGTGTCAGGCATTGCGCAAACTTCAGATAAGCGGGGAAATATATTAATTGTATTAAATGATACTTTACAAAAACTACCCAAAAATTTTCCAACTTTAGAATATCAAAAAATATGGAAAAATGAGGACTTAGTAAGGTTTTCGGACGATAATGGCAATTTTTCTTTTACTGCAGACATCAAAGACAAATTGGTTTTTAGTGAACTAGATTATATTTCACAAACTCACACAATATCTGATCTTCTCTCCAAAAAAGATTCGATAAAAGTAATTTTACAGCGTGAACCTTGTGTAGAATATATTCCTTGCAATGAAGTGGACCCAGATATATATATTTTCATTGGAAAAAAAATAGAAGTTAGTCCTGTGGAGAATCAAAGATATTGCAATAGTTTCCCTTTTGATTCAAAAAATAAATCAAAGTATAAAATTTTAAAAAAGTTCTCTAAAAATATTGATTTTAAGATTATTGATTTTGTATCATACGACCATGCTTCAATGGTGAGATACGATGAATTTGAAAATGTTCTCTTATTTGTTGGCAAATATTGCAATGAACTAATTCATCAAAAATATCAATATCAGCCCGTCTACAAAATGAAAAATGGAAGGTGGGCCATACCTGTTTTTGAGGAATATGATACGACTAAAAGAAAAAGCAACAAAGAACCGCATAAAGTTGAAATGGCTGAACCAATCACTGTTACTCGTTGGCAATCTCACCAAAAATTAGAAGTCACTTATCCAGAGCCTTATTTTGAAATTAATGAAGGAAAAGTATATATGCGCTATGGATATTATCCCGAAGATTTAATAACAAAATAGAAAAAACAGCAGATGACAAATACAATGTATTCCAAACCTACTGCAGCAAGAACTAGCTACAAATCATCTTCAGAATGAAATATTGGTCTCTCTTTTTGGAGTTCAAAACCTGCCTTTTCAAAAAAATCCATATAAATTTTATATTTCTGTCAATTACTAAGTAGGCGGATTTTAAATTAGTAACAATGATGTTATTTTGATTTAATTGATTTTAATATTTCAATAACCCTATTTAATTCTTCTTCTATTTCAGTTTTTCCGTTAAGATTTCCAATAATAAAGGAACAAACGTAAAATTTGTTATTTTCAATCAAATACCAATAATGAATTACCTCATTTTTTTCATTTTCAATATAATAGACTCCATTGATATTATTCCATTTAATATCCTGTCCATTATTTTCAGCTAACGTTTCTCTTAAGAATTCTTTTGGATTTTTAACCTTATAATCCATGGGACTTACTCGTAAGTTTCCTGTCCATCTTGTAGTATCAAAAAAGGCGTTAGTGTTTTTTTCATCAGTTTCATATTCACTCCAATTCTCAGGAAGATTCATGGAATAATTATATTCAGAATTGTATTGTTTTATTTTCAAATTGTTAGAACAATTAGTTAAACCGATGAGAATTAGCATTAATATAATTTGTTTCACTTTCATTTATTTAAAGCACTATTCGATATATGATATAAACATTCTTATCAACTGCATTAATCTTTTATTTTGCTAATCGATAATTTACACCAATGAGTTTCTCAATGGATTTAAGTAATCAAGTTGTTTCTCTTCAAACAATTCTTCTAATGCCTCACAACCATACTCAATTTTATAATCTCTTTCTACTTGTGTAATCGGAATAAGCCAATAACAATGAATTACCTTTTCTTGAAAATGAAAAATTTCAAGATTATCTCCGTCAAGATAGGGAAATGAAATAAATGCATGGTCACAAATAGAATTTTCAAGCCAAGGCCTTCCAATATTTGAGGTATGGTGAATATTAAAAGGTGTCAGTCTGTGATGAGAAGCATGAACAGTCAATAATTCAACCAAAGAATTATCTTGTCTCGGAGAATAAATAACTAACTCAATTAAGTTATCATCTATTAAATCGGCTGACATTCCAACAGTACAATATGTCCACATGTTGTGAACTTTATTTGGAGCAAATTCCAAAACGAAGAACTCAGGATGAGTTTTCCACGTAGGACCTATTTCCCATTTCATTTTTTTTCCAACAATTCCAAAATAGGAATTATAGTGATCTGTTAAGTTTGTAGAATATTCTTTTTGCATTTACTTTTATTGTGAAATAGAACCAATTTTAATGTCAAATCAATCTTTTAAACTATTATTTGATAAAGTGAACTTAATAACTTTATGGTCAATATGCAAATAAAACGTTCTTATAGAAATTTTAGAAACTTGACAGAGTTCAAACCAAAATTAGCGTAAATACAGAATAAAAATTATGAACCTAATTTTCGAACCAAAAAAGCCTGCAAAATATATACTTTGCAGGCTTTCAAATTTTATAGTGACCCCGGAGGGGTTCGAACCCCCAACCCTCAGAGCCGAAATCTGATATTCTATCCAGTTGAACTACGAGGTCAGTTAATTTATGATTTTAAATTGCAGATTTTAGATTGCTTATTGAAATCTAAAATCTACACTCTAAAATCTAAAATTATTTATGATAATAATTTCTTTACAATTGTAGAAATGGTTTTTCCTTCAGCAGTTCCGCCAAGTTGAGCAGATGCTAATCCCATTACTTTACCCATTGAAGCAATTCCAGAAGCTCCTGTTTCAGCAATAATTTTTGCGATTACAGCTTCTACTTCTGCTTCACTTAATTGAGCTGGTAAAAACTTCTCAATTACAGCAACTTGAGCCAATTCTGGTTCTGCTAAATCTGGACGATTTTGCTCTGTAAAGATTCTTGCGCTTTCTTTACGAGTTTTAACCAATCTTTGAAGTAATTTAATTTCATCTTCTTCAGATAAATCTTCTTTAGATCCAGAAGCTGTTGAAGCCAATAATAATTCAGATTTTACAGCTCTTAAAGCTTCTAAAGCTACAGTATCTTTTGCTTTCATGGCGTTTTTAATTTCGTCCATGATTTGTGTTTGTAAACTCATGTTTATGTTTTATTTGAAATAAGCCAAAGCCTATTAATTGAAATCTATTTGGAATTTGTTCTCGACTATTACTATAGTTTGTCAGGCTGAAGCTATTTTGACAAGAAGCCCTTCGACTCGCTCAGGGTGACAATATTGTTTTTAAAAATACTATTTAAAAGTCAAATTTTGAAATTCTGTGCGAAGATAAAAAAAATAACCCGAAAATTAAATCCAATTTTCGGGTTACCAAATATTATGATTCTAAAATTAATCTACGTTATCGTGCAAAAATGAATTGTTTGAACGCAATTGTAGATCATTGTTACTGTCTGTTCCAACAGAAATTCTAGAATTGGTATTGTTAGATTGAGAATTAGACAAATCGATTCCTAATCTTTTGTAAGCTGGCTCTTTTTCCAATTCGTCAATTCTAGAAACGTTGTTATGGAATTTATAGTTAAACTCTTTTAGTTTCTTTCTTCTTTCTTCAGCTCTTAAACGCAATGTTTCTTCGATAGTCAATTCTAAAGGAGAAACTTCAGAAGTTGTAGAGAAATCAGGCTGACTTGCAAAATCAGGTCTTGGTTTCAATGTGATATTTAATTCTTCTGGAATTGTCTCTTCAACTACTTTTTCAACTGGTTTAGAAGCCAATAAATCATTTTCAACTTCCATATATTCTTCTAGAGAATATTTAATGATTCCGTTGTCTGAAACTTCAGTTACCGGAACAAACTGAACTGGATCATTTACTTTAATCTCGCGAGTTTCATTTGTCAATTCAAATAAAACTCTGTTATCTTCAACAACTGGTTCTCTTTTAATAGGCTCTTGCTTGAACAAAGGAAGATCAAAAGAGAATGTTGTTTGTTCTTCTCTTTCAAAAACTCTTTGCTGTTGCACTGGCGGCTGTTGCATTTGTACCTGCTGCACTTCTCTTGCTGCTGGAACTTCAGGAGCAGAAATTGTAAAGTCGATATCTGTAATTGGCGAAACAATTTCGAAAGTTACATCGAGATTTTTGATAAACTCAGACATAACCACTAACTCTTCCTGATTGATAGCTGGAGCAACAGCTTGAACTGGAGTCGGAGTAAAAGTTTCGTCGTCGTCAATTAAATCAAAAACAACTTTATCTTCAACCTTCGTTGTTGGTGTATCAACAGTTAAATCGAAAGATGCAAGTGGTTTATTTGTTAGATTATGAACACTTCTTTGCTCATCTTCTAACGTATGAATGATTTTCTTTGGTTCTGTATTTACAATTTCATTTTGCTGTTCAACATCAAAACCTGTTGCAATAATAGTTACAGCAATAGCTTCGCCAAGACTTTCGTCTTCACCAACCCCCATAATAATGTTTGCATTGTAACCAGCTTCAGCTTGAATATGATCGTTGATTTCTCCGATTTCGTCAAGAGTAATCTCATTAGTTCCAGAAACGATAAGCAACAATACGTTTTTGGCACCCGTAATTTTATTATCATTCAACAATGGAGAATCCAAAGCCGAAACGATAGCATCTTTAGCTCTGTTTTCGCCTTCAGCTACAGAAGACCCCATTATAGCAGTCCCACTGTTAGCCAAAACAGTTTTCGCGTCACGTAAATCGATATTTTGAGTATAGTGGTGCGTAATTACTTCAGCAATACCTCTAGAGGCTGTTGCCAAAACTTCATCCGCTTTAGAGAATCCAGCTTTAAAACCAAGATTTCCGTATACTTCTCTTAATTTATTATTGTTAATTACAATTAAAGAATCGACCTGCTTACGCAATTTCTCGATTCCAATAATCGCTTGCTCCTGACGTACTTTCCCTTCAAATTGAAACGGAATAGTCACGATACCAACTGTTAATATTTCTCTTTCTTTTGCTAATTGCGCAATTACCGGAGCTGCACCAGTTCCAGTTCCTCCACCCATACCAGCAGTAATAAATACCATCTTGGTACCGCGGTCCAACATTTTTTCAATATCAGAAATACTTTCGATAGCAGACTGCTGTCCTACGTCTGGATTTGCTCCTGCTCCTAACCCTTCAGTTAAATTAACTCCTAACTGAATCTTATTGGGTACCGAACTATTTTGAAGCGCTTGCGAATCGGTATTACAAACGATAAAATCTACGCCTTTAATACCTTGTTTGAACATGTGGTTAATTGCGTTACTTCCGCCTCCACCTACACCTATTACTTTGATTACATTTGATTGATTTTTTGGTAAATCAAATGAAATACTTCCAAATTCTGAGTTGCTCATCATCTTTTTGGTTTTTTAATTCTTATTAAGTACATTTTTTACTTCTTGACTTGGGGCAAGAAATAATTTCCTTCTTCTTGTTATTCTAATTATTCTGCGTTGTCTAAAAATTCTTTGATTTTGTCGACATATCGATCAAAAAATGATCTTCTTATTTTGGTTTCTGTAGATTCGTTTTTAGGCACCCTCTGACTTACAACTTCTTCAGGTTCTTCAATGGTTTCTACTCTTTCAACGTAGTTTTCTTCCACTTCGTATCGCTGCACTGGCGGTGCCGTTCTGTAAACAACTTTTGGCTGTTCTTGAACCATTTCTAATCTTACAGCGCTTTGCGAACTATTTTCGATACTGTTCATTACCAATCCTACTGCAGTTGCATATAGCGGGCTAGAAATTTCTTCTCCAGAGTTTCCTGCTAAATGTTCGTTAGGATATCCAATTCTAGTATCCATTCCTGTAATGTATTCTACCAGCTGTTTAATGTGCTTTAATTGCGCACCACCACCTGTTAATACAATTCCAGCAATTAGCTTTTTACGAGGATCTTCGTGTCCGTATGCTTTAATTTCTGCAAAAACTTGTTCTACGATTTCCACCACTCTCGCATGGATAATTTTAGATAAGTTTTTAAGTGAAATTTCTTTTGGTTCTCTTCCTCTTAGACCTGGAATAGAAACGATCTCGTTATCTTTATTTTCACCTGGCCAAGCAGATCCGAATTTGATTTTTAAAAGCTCAGCTTGTTTTTCAATAATCGAACAGCCTTCTTTGATATCGTCTGTAATTACATTTCCGCCGAAAGGAATTACTGCCGTATGACGAATGATACCATCTTTAAAAATAGCTAAATCTGTTGTTCCACCACCAATATCGATAAGTGCAACACCAGCTTCTTTTTCTTCTTGACTTAAAACGGCATCAGCAGAAGCCAATGGTTCTAATGTTAAACCAGACAATTCAATTCCTGAACTCTGAATACATCTTCCAACGTTTCTGATAGAAGACGCTTGTCCAACTACAACGTGGAAACTAGATTCTAATCTTCCTCCGTACATACCAATTGGCTCTTTAATCTCAGATTGTCCGTCGATTTTGAACTCTTGCGGTAAAACGTGAATGATTTCTTCTCCTGGTAACATCGCCAGTTTGTTTACCTGATCAATTAGGAGTTGAATATCTTTTTCGCCAATTACTTCCTCAGGATTGTTTCTGCTGATGTAATCGGTATGTTGAATACTTCTGATGTGTTGTCCAGCAATACCCACAACCACATCTTTGATTTTGTATCCTGAATTATTCTCTGCTTCGATTATCGCTTGTTGTATCGATTGAATCGTCTGCGTAATGTTGTTTACTACTCCTCTGGCAACACCCAAACTTTTGGATTTACCAATGCCCAAAATCTCCAACTTACCATATTCATTTTTTTTGCCAATCATGGCAACGATTTTGGTTGTTCCAATATCTAGACCTACTGCAATATTATCTTTTTCCATTTTCTATTATTTAGTGCAAACTACTTGTTCCGTAAACCTAAGGTCAATTTTTTTGTATTTGTATAACGAACTATCTAAAACTGCTTTTTGAAAGAAGGCTTTATAGTTTCTAAATTTCTTATCAACATTCATCGTTCTACCGAAATCTATGAAGTAATCAAAGTTTCGATTAAACATTTTTAAGCTTCCATTCGGCATAATCTCTATAGCAATGATGTTTTTTCTCAAAAACGCATCGTCATAAATTGTGCGAAATAAAGCGGCTAAATCTTCGTTATTTTTTGCATTTATTGCCCCTGAAACAAGAGGAACTCTCGCAGTGAAATTGTCCGACAAAGGCATTTTATCGCCCTCATAGTCAATATAAAAAGAAGCGTCGCCATCATAAACTCTTGCTATGGGCGTCTTCTGTTTTACTACTGCTTTTAGAACTCCATCGATACTTACAAAAACATTTGACTTTTCAATCATCTCTTGTGTATCGAGGGTTTTCTCTATCTTATTCAAATCTAGTTCATCTTTTCTAATACTGGAAGCGTCTCTTTTATTTTCTATCAACAATTTATTAACCGTTTCCGGCTTCACAAAAAGCGTATTTTCCCCTACAAAAACAACCATCGATTTTTTCAATTTTCGATCGCCATTTCGATGCTGCGCGAAGGAATATAGAAACAAAACCAGTCCGAAAATAAGTACTAATCTAATATTTGACCAATTAAATATTTTCATTTAAAATCTTTTTAATTGACGGAACCATCTCTCCCAGATCACCAGCTCCAATCGTTACAATAATAGATGCATCACTGGTTTTGATTTCACCTAATAAATCTTCCTTTGCAACAATTTTTTTATTCGAATTTGTCATTTTACCCAAAAGCCATTCAGAAGTTACACCTTCCATAGGAAGCTCTCTTGCAGGGTAAATATCCATCAAAAAGACTTCATCAAACTGCGATAAGCTTTCCGCAAATCCGTCAACAAAATCTTTTGTTCTGCTGAACAAATGCGGTTGGAAAATCGCCAAAACTTTACGTCCTGGATACAATTCCCTAACTGCTTGATGAACAGCATTTATTTCTGTTGGATGATGTGCATAATCATCAATATACACTAATTTTTCAGTCTTAATTTGGTAAGAGAAACGTCTTCTAATCCCACTGAATGAAGCAATGGCTTTTGCAATAGAGTCGGTTGGGGTGCCATACGTTTTAGCCATTGCAATAGCCATCAATCCATTCATTAAATTGTGTTTTCCAGGCAGTCCGAAACGCAAATCTTTTATAATTTCAGTTGGCGTTTGCACATCAAAAACATAAGCTCCATCTTCAATTCGAACATTATAAGCCTTATATACAGCATCTTCATTTATAGCACATTGAACGCCATCTAAAGGCAATTCTTTGGTTATAAACAGATTATTTTTATCTTCAACTTTAGAAGCAAATTCTCTAAACGAAGCTTGAATAGCATCGCTAGTTCCATAAATATCCAAATGATCGGCATCCATAGAAGTCACACAAGCAATATCTGGACGCAAATGCAAGAACGATCTATCGAACTCGTCTGCTTCTACAACCGTTACTGTTTTACCGCTTCCGATTAAATTTGAATTATAATTTTCTACAATTCCACCAATGAAAGCTGTTACATCTGCACCGCTTTGAAACAAAATGTGTCCCAAAATACTAGACGTTGTTGTTTTTCCGTGTGTCCCAGCAACTGCAAAACAGAAAGTATCTTTACTTATAATCCCAAGAACTTCTGCACGTTTTTTAACCTCGTAATGTCTTTCAATAAAATAATTCCACTCCGAATGTGTTTTTGGAACCGCTGGCGTATAAATTACCAATGTATTCTCCACATAATAGTCACTTGGAATCAAATTAATATCGTCTTCAAAATGAATATCAATACCACTTTCAATCAATTCATTTGTCAGCATAGAAGGCGTTTTGTCGTAGCCTGAAACTTGTTTTCCAATAAACTTGAAATAACGAGCCAAGGCACTCATTCCGATACCTCCGATACCAATAAAATAAACGTTTTGTATTTGATTTAAATTCATTTTTTATTCGCTTTAAGCATTAAGCTTTAGGCTTTAAGCCTTCAACCTTTATTTTTATTACTTAATCTTTTGTATTCTTTTAAACTTTGTCTTGTTTTTATAGGCTCTAGCTTAAAGCTTATTGCCTATAGCTTACAGCCTTATTTAATTAATTTCACAATCTCTGCTACAATCGCCTGAGTTGCTTTTGGCATAGCCAATTTTTTAATATTATCACTCAGTTGTTTCTGTTTTCCGTGATCTTTCAGCAGCGCTTCAAAAACAATGCTAAACTGACTGTCAAGCTCAGATTCTTTCAACAAAATCGCGCCTTTTTCATCTACAATTGCTTGCGCATTTTTAGTCTGGTGATCCTCAGCTACATTAGGAGACGGGATAAAAATCACTGGTTTCCCTACAATGCATAATTCTGACACCGACGATGCACCTGCACGTGAAATTATGACATCTGCGGCTGCGTAAACAAAATCCATTCTTTCAATAAAATCAACCACTTTTACATTTGGCTGATTGTATTTTTTATACTCTTCAAAATATAATTTCCCACATTGCCAGATTACCTGCACCTCTTGAGAAAGAAAATTTTGCAATTCTTTTTCGATTAACTGATTGATTCTTCTCGCTCCTAAACTTCCTCCAAGAACCAACAACGTTTTCTTATTTGGATCTAAACCATAAAAAGCAATTGCTTCATCACGTTTGCTTTCAATATCAATTAAATCCTGACGAACTGGATTTCCTGTTAGAACAATTTTCTCTTTTGGAAAAAAACGCTCTAAATTTTGGTACGCCACACAAATTGCATTTGCCTTTTTACTCAACAATTTGTTTGTAATTCCTGGATAAGAATTCTGCTCTTGAACAACGGTTGGAATTCCTGCCGAACCTGCCGCTTGCAATAAAGGACCGCTAGCAAAACCACCCGTTCCGATTACTACATTTGGCTTAAACTTTTTAATAATTCTTTTTGACTCCAACAAACTGCTTGCGAGCTTTAGCGGAAACATCATATTTTGTAAAGTCAGTTTTCGTTGCAATCCTGCAATCCAAAGACCTTTTATTTCGTAACCCGCTTGAGGCACTTTCTGCATCTCCATTTTATCTTTGGCGCCTACAAAAAGAAATTCTGCATCAGGAAATTGTAATTTTAATTCGTTTGCAATTGCAATCGCAGGATAGATGTGTCCTCCTGTTCCTCCTCCGCTAAGTATGAATTTATACTTTGTCATCTCTCTAAAAATTACAACTTTTTAAAAAATTATTATATTAATCCTATTTATTTAAAACCGCATTCATCGGGTTTCTTGAATTATCTTCTATCGAATAAGCTGGTTCTTCATCGTAAATCTCTTGAGGAATTACATCATCTTCCGCCAATTCTTTATCTATTAATCGCTGTAAAGCTTCTTTTCTTTTTTCTTTTTCTAATTTCTCTTCAGCAATTTCATCTTCTTTTTTAGTTACGCTAATGATGATTCCTAGTCCAAGACACGTCATCCAAATCGAACTACCTCCACTACTTATCAGCGGCAGCGTTTGTCCTGTGACTGGCAATAATTCTACCGCAACCGCCATATTAATCATGGCTTGAAATATCATCGGAAATCCTACCCCGACGACAACTAATTTCCCAAATACAGTAGGTGCTTTATGAGAAGCCACTACAAATCGGAACAAAAGCAATAAATACAAAACCACTATCGAAACTCCCCCCACTAAACCATATTCTTCAACAATAATAGCATAGATGAAATCGGAAGAAGATTGTGGCAAAAAGTTCTTTTGAACACTTTTTCCTGGACCTAAACCTCCTAATTTTCCAGATGCAATTGCAATTTTTGCTTTTTCGATTTGATAATCGTCTTCGTCTGGTTTATCTGTGGTAAAGTTCGCAATACGACTTTCCCAAGTTGAAACCCTACTAAAGAATCTTGAATCCGGAAAAGCTTTTGCCACTAAAAGGAAAAACGCCAACATCGCAATTCCCGAACCAATGATAAAAGCAATATATTTTAGTGGGTACTTTCCAATAAATGTCAGCATTAAAACCATGGTAAAAATTAATGCTGTCGTCGAAAAGTTCGCTGGTAAAATCAAAACTAATGTGATAAATACTGGAATCCAAAGTTGAATTAATGAGGTTTGAAATGGCTCATTTTCTTCTTTGGTTTTCGATAAATATCTTGCCACATAGATAAACAGCACAATCGCCGCTAATGTCGAGGTCTGAAAAGTAATTCCGATAAACGGCACCTGAATCCAACGACTTGCATTTGCTCCTGCAATTACAGTTCCTTTTAAAAGTGTATAGACTAATAAAATCCAAACTACCGGAAGCGCAATTTTAGAAATCGCTCTAAAATAATGATACGGTACTCGATGCACCCAGTAAATGATTAAAAACCCGATACAAATATGCGCCAAGTGTTTTACCAAATACCCTAATGTATTTCCTGTCCCGTGCCCTATATAAGCCAAATTACTACTCGCACTAAAAACAGGCATAAACGAAAACAAAGCCAATAAAGCCACGAATGACCATATTACTCTATCTCCTTTTAATTTGTTAACCAACTCCTTCATTGTTTTTAGTTTCAAGTTTTAATTGTTTCAGGTTTCAGGTTCCTCCTAACGTGAAACCTGAAACTTGAAACTTTTTATTCTACAAGTTATGCACTGCTTGTTTAAATTGTTTCCCTCTGTCTTCGTAGTTTTCGAATAAATCGAAACTCGCACAAGCTGGAGACAATAAAACCACATCACCTTTTTCCGTTAATCTTTGAGCAGTTTTTACTGCGTCATTCATATTGTTTACTTCGACCATAATATCAACCACGTTTCCAAAAGCATCGATAATTTTGCGATTATCGATTCCAAGGCAGATAATCGCTTTTACCTTTTCACGTACTAATGACATCAATTCGTTGTAATCGTTTCCTTTATCAACACCCCCTACAATCCAAACTGTTGGGGCGTTCATACTATCTAAAGCAAAAAAAGTAGCGTTTACGTTTGTTGCTTTTGAATCGTTGATATATTGAACGTTTTGTATTTTTAACACTTTCTCTAAACGGTGCTCAACACCTTGGAAATTAGATAGACTTTCACGAATCGTTGCATTTCTAATTTGCATCAATTTAGCTACAGAGCTTGCTGCCATGGCGTTTTTCATATTATGTTTTCCTTCTAACGCAATGTGTTCTGTATCCATTGTAAACTCTTCTTGGTTGATCTTTATTTCCATTTTGTTGTTATTTATAGAAGCCCCTTCATCAAATTGTTTCGTCAATGAAAAAGGAATTAGTTTTGCTTTTGTTTTATTCTTTTTTAACCATTCTGTACTCGCTTCATCATCTGCATCGTAAATGAGATAATCGCTTTCCGTCTGGTTCATCGTTATTCGGAATTTCGAATTGATATAATTTTCATACTTATATTCATATCGATCTAAATGGTCCGGACTTATATTGGTTATTATTGCAATATCTGGCCTGTAATTTATTATTCCGTCTAACTGAAAACTGCTTAATTCAAGAACGTATGCATCATATTTGTTTTCTGCCACCTGCCAGGCGAAGCTCTTTCCTATATTCCCTCCCAATCCGACATTCAATCCTGCGTATTTCAGCAAATGATGTGTTAGCATTGTGGTGGTCGTCTTACCATTACTTCCCGTGATCCCGATGGTCATTGCTTCTGTGTAAGGAATCGCAAATTCAATTTCCGAAATCACTTTTATTCCAGCTGCCACCAGCTTTTTTACTATCGGAGATTTGTCTGGAATTCCTGGGCTTTTCATCACTACATCGGCATTTAGAATTAAATCTTCTGTATGCTGTTCCTCCTCCCAGGCTATTTTATTAATGATAAGAACTTCTTTATAACTCTCTTTTATTTTTCCGAAATCAGAAACAAAAACATCATATCCTTGTTTCTTCCCGAGGATCGCAGTTCCTACACCGCTTTCTCCTCCACCTAAAACTACTAATCTCATTCTATCTTAGTTTTAGTGTTATAATTGATAAAATCGCTAACATCACGGCAACAATCCAGAAACGAGTTACGATTTTACTTTCGTGATACCCTTTTTTCTGATAATGATGATGTAAAGGCGACATCAAGAATATTCTTCGACCTTCACCGAAACGCTTTTTGGTATATTTAAAATAACTTACCTGAATAATTACTGACGCACTTTCGGCAAGGAAAATTCCACAGAATAAAACAATCAATATTTCTTTACGAACTGCAATTGCCAACACTGCGATGATTCCTCCAATAGTCAAACTTCCCGTATCTCCCATAAATACCGATGCTGGATAAGAATTATACCAAAGAAATCCGATAAGAGCTCCAACAAATGCAGAAATAAAGACCGTCATTTCTCCTGAATTCGGGATATACATAATATTCAGATAATTAGAAAAAATGATATTCCCAGAAACGAATGTAAATATTCCGAGCGCGAGGACGGATATGGCGGAGGTCCCTGCGGCGAGTCCGTCAATTCCATCTGTTAAATTAGCTCCATTTGAAACAGCTGTAATAATGAAAATAACTACCGGAATAAAAATCAACCAAGCCCATTTCTCGTACCCATCTCCCATAAAAGACAATACTTCAGCATAATCAAATTCGTTGTTTTTTACAAAAGGAATTGTAGTAGCCGTAGACTTCTCCTCAATACCTGCCGGCACAATCACTGTTGAATTTGAAGCAGTTTTAAAAACATCTGTACGGCCTGTGTCAGTTCTTACTGTTACAGCAGGATTAAAATAAAGCACTGCTCCAACGATGATCCCAAGACCAACTTGACCAATAACTTTAAAAATACCTTTTAATCCTTGTTTATCTTTTTTGAATATTTTAATATAATCGTCAACAAAACCAATTGTCCCCATCCATAATGTGGTCACAATTAGCAAAACAATATAAATGTTATGCAATCTTGCGAACAATAAAACAGGGAGCAATGTTGCAAAAATGATGATCAACCCTCCCATTGTTGGCGTACCAGCTTTTTCATTCTGACCTGCAAGACCTAGCTCACGAACTGTTTCACCAACTTGCTGACGGCGTAAAAAGTTAATAACTCTTTTACCATAAATAGTCGACAAAAGCAACGAAAGCATAAATGCCAAAGCTGATCTAAATGTGATATACTGGAAAACTCCCGTTCCCGGAATGTCCAATGTTTTATCAAAATATTCAAATAAATAGTACAGCATATTTCTTTATTTTTTAAATTCCAATTTTGAAACTCCAAATTCCAATTCTGGTGGCATTTGAACTTATTTTTTTCTTATTTATTTAGTTGTTCTAAAATCTCTTTTACTGTTTCCATATCATCAAAATGATGGCGAACTCCATTTATTTCCTGATAAGTTTCGTGCCCTTTTCCTGCAATTAGAATAATATCATTTGGTTGAGCCAATTGACACGCCGTTTTAATAGCCTGTTTTCTATCTGTAATTCGCAACATTTTTTTATAATTCTGTGGCTCAACTCCTTGTTCCATCTCGTCCAAAATAACCTCTGGATCTTCATTTCTAGGATTATCTGAAGTCAAAATCGCTTTATCACTTATATCCGAAGCTATCTTAGCCATGATCGGACGTTTTGTTTTATCACGATTTCCTCCGCACCCTACAACTGTAATTAATTGCTCATTTTTAGTACGGATGTCATTTATCGTTTTCAAAACATTCTCAAGTGCATCTGGCGTGTGTGCGTAATCTACAACAGCAGTAATCTTTTCGTTCGAAACGATATATTGAAAACGACCCGAAACACTCTCTAAATCAGACAGTAATCGTAACGCTTCTAAACTATCAATTCCTAGCTCTACAGCTGTTCCGTAAATAGCTAAAACATTGTATGCATTGAAAGTACCAATCAGCTTTACCCAAACCTCATTATCGTTAACTTTTAATAATAATCCAGATAATTGGCTTTCCAAAATCTGCGCTCTATAATCTGCATACGATTTTAAAGCATAAGTCAGTTTTTTAGCTGCAGTGTTTTGCAGCATCACCGTTCCGTTTTTATCATCAATGTTTGATAAAACAAATGCTGATTTTGGAAGCGAATCAAAAAAAGACTTTTTAACGTCTCTATATTCTGCAAATGTCGGATGATAATCCAAGTGATCGTGAGAAAGATTTGTGAAAATACCGCCTACAAAATGCAAAGCTTCCGTACGTTTTTGGTGAATACCGTGCGAACTTACTTCCATAAAACAATGTGTAACACCTGCCTCGACCATCTCATTTAAATAATGATTGATTGTCAGAGAATCTGGCGTTGTATGAGTTGCTGGATATTCTATTTGATCTACTACAATTTTTACAGTTGATAACAATCCGACTTTAAAACCTGCTTTTTGAAACAATTGAAACAGCAATGATGCAATTGTGGTTTTACCATTTGTTCCTGTTACGCCAACCAATTTTAATTTTGAAGAAGGATCTTGAAAATAATTAGCCGCCATAAAAGCCAGCGCTGTATTGGTATCTTTCACTTGAATATAAGTCACATCATTTGCAAGATCTACTGGAAATGTATCGCAAATAATTGCTTTTGCTCCAAGCTGAATTGCTTTTTCGATATAATCATGTCCATCTGAAAGTGAACCGCGAATTGCCACAAAAACATCATTTGCTTCTACTTTACGTGAATCAAATTCAATTTTCTGAATAGCCGCATCTGTTGAACCTTTTACAGATTCAATAGCTACTTTATATAATATGTCTTTTAATACTTTCACGATAATTCTAATACAATTGTTGTGTTCTTGCTAATGCTAGTTCCTGCTTGAATTGATTGATTTTTCACTTTCCCCATTCCATTTACTTTTACTTTCAAACCTAAATTCTCCAGTAAAGCAATTGCGTCCATACCAGGCATTCCTTTCAAATCAGGAATCTGACTGCTCTTTTTGTTTGCCTCAGCCGTATATTTATCATAACTAGCATCCTGCTTCGGAACGCTAGAATCTAATTTTTTAATTTTATTTGTCGAAGGCGCATCTGTAAAAATCTTTTGCGCAATTCTCTTAAAAACTGGCCCCGCAACATCTGCTCCGTAATAATTGTTCTTAGCTGTGTTTGGTTTATGAACCACTACAATACAAGAATATTTTGGATGATCTGCCGGAAAATATCCTGCAAAAGAAGACGCATAATACATTCCTTCTCTTCCTGCTTTACCGTAATTAACCATCGCTGTTCCTGTTTTTCCTGCCATTGAGAAATCTTTCGAATACAACTTAGAAGCCGTTCCTTTTTTGACCACATTTTCCAAAACTGCTTTTACTTTTTTTAGCGTTTCAGGGGAACAAACCTTTGGATTGATCACTTCTGTATCAAATTTTTTAATGGTTTTATTCCACTCTTTAATTTCTGAGACAAATTGCGGTCTTACCATTACACCATTATTTGCTATCGAATTATAAAAGGCTAAAGTCTGCATTGGCGTAACCGAAACCGAATATCCAAAAGCCATCCATGGAAGTGAAATTCCTGACCAGCTTTTATCTCCTGGATGCGGAATAATTGGCCTTCCTTCTCCTTTAAAATGCAATCCTAAAGGTTTATCCAAACCAATTCTTCTAATATGATTCACAAACTTTGAAGGATTGCTCTTGTAATTGTCATAAACTGCCTGAACCATTACCGTATTGGATGAAAGTTCAAATCCACGTGCTAATGAAACTTTTCCGTAACCGCCATGATGCGAATCACGAACTGATCTTCCATAATATTTAACAACACCATTATGGCTATCGTATACCGTACTTGTATCTGCTACTTTATCTTCTAAAATCGCAACTAAATCAACCAATTTAAAAGTCGATCCTGGTTCGTGAGATTCTGCAATAGCGTAATTGGTTGTTTCATAATACGATCCGTCTTCTGCTCTTCCTAAATTTGAAATCGCTTTAACGTAACCTGTTTCTGTTTCCATTACCACAACACAACCGTGATCTGCTTCGTAATCTTGCAATTGTTTCAACAAAGCGTGATGCGCAATATCCTGAATAAAAACATCTATCGTCGAAATTACATCGTAACCGTCAATTGGATCTACTTCGTTAACATCACGAATAGGTTTCCACTGTCCTTTTGCGATTTTTTGTTTTAAAATCTTACCGTCTTTTCCGTTCAAATAGTTTTTAAACGCCCACTCAATTCCTTTTCCTACTTCTATTCCTGTTGCTGGATCAATGCGGTCGTAACCAATTGTTCTTTCTGCAATTTTTCCGATCGGATGTTTTCTAACCGTTTCTTGCTCAACAATAATTCCACCTTTAAAAGCCCCTAAATTGAATAATGGAAAACCTTTAATTTTCACATATTCCGTATAGCTTAAATTGCGAGCAATCAAATAATAACGGTTTTTATTCTCGCGTGCTTTTCGCAATTCTTTCTGAAAATAACCGGTTGGTTTATCTAAAACTGTTGCCAAAGAATCTGACAATTGTTTTACATATTTTTCGAACGTTTCTGTTTTTGGCGCTTTTGCATCAAAGCGAATTTCATAATTCGGTATTGATGTTGCCAATAAACTTCCGTCGGCAGAATAAATATTTCCTTTGTTAGCAGGAATTACAAAATTTCTTACTGTACGCTGTTTAGCCAGTTTCCTGTAATAATCTCCTTCAACCCACTGAATATTGGTTAATTTAACAACAATAGCAATTGCCATCAAAAAGATGAAAACTGCTACGAGGTAAATTCTGTAGGATATATGTTTATCGTCTACTGCCATATTCTTTTAAAGAAACTTTTTTCTTCTTCTTTTTTTACTTCTATTTTCACTGGAGGAACTGTCGACGGAAAAATTTGTTTTTCTAACATTTTATCCGAGATGGTTGACTCCATTTTTAATTTCATCAATTCCGAACGTCGATCTACAAATTCAGATCTCAGCTCTTTTACTTCATTATTTAATTTCGCAATTTCAAAAACCTTTTGCTCGTATCGCTGCGTATTGGCAATCATCAAAATGGCCAGCAGAATTATAAAGACGATAAATCGCCAATTTTTTACTGCATCTTCATGAATCAGGAATCTTGCTTTTAATATACCAAACACACCACTTTTCATCTTTTCCTACCTTAATATATATTATAGCTTTTCAGCGACTCTTAATTTGGCACTTCTTGCTCTATTATTAATTTTGATTTCTTCGTTGTCTGGAACAATCAGTTTTCCGATAGTTTTGAACGGAACTGAGAAGTTTCCGTAAAAATCTCTCTCCGGCTCTCCTTCAAACATTCCGTTTTTTATAAATCGCTTTACCAAACGATCTTCTAAAGAATGATACGAGATTACCGAAAATCTTCCGCCTGGTTTTAAAATCTCCAACGATTGCTCAATAAACTCTTTAAGAACATCCATCTCCTGATTTACCTCAATTCGAATTGCCTGATAAATCTGAGCCAAAACTTTGTTTCGAACTTTTTCTGGCAAAAACTTTTTCAGAACATCTTTCAACTCTTCTGTTGTTTTGATTGGGTAATCTTTTCTTGCCTCTACAATTGTTCTTGCTAAAACCGGCGCATTCTTCAACTCCCCATAATCAAAAAAAACACGACGTAAATCCTGTTCTTCATATTCGTTAACCACCCGATAAGCATTTAAATCATTTTTTTGACTCATCCGCATATCTAGTTCGGCATCAAATCTTGTAGAAAAACCTCTTTCAGGAACATCAAATTGATGTGAGGAAACCCCCAAATCTGCTAAGATTCCGTCTACTGCTTTTACTCCGTGAAAACGTAAAAACCTTTTTATGAACCTAAAATTCTCGTTTATTAGAGTAAACCTCTCATCTGGCAATGCATTAGCAAGCGCATCTTCATCTTGATCAAATGCAAACAGCCTTCCGTTTGGTCCTAATCTTTTTAAAATCTCTTTTGAATGACCACCGCCTCCAAACGTAACATCTACATACACACCATCAGGTTTAATATTTAAACCATCTACTGTTGGATGAAGCAAAACCGGATTATGATATTCCATCTTCGTCGTCATTAATATTTCCCATTACTTCTTCGGCTAGATCTGCAAAATCCATATCTTCGCCACTTATTGATTTCTCGTATAAATCTTTGTCCCAAATCTCCACAATATTAACCGCAGATGAAAAAACAACATCTTTAGAAATACTTGCAAACGTTACCAAATCTTTTGGAACAAGCAATCTTCCTAATGCATCAACCTCAACTACCTTAACACCAGCAGTAAACCTTCTAATGAAATCGTTGTTCTTTTTTATAAAGCGATTAAGCTTGTTAATTTTTTTCATCATCGCATCCCATTCTACCATCGGATACAATTCTAAACACGGTTGAAAAACAGAACGCTTCAAAACAAATCCGTCTTGAAGAGATGCTGTCAATTGCTTTTTTAAAGGAGCAGGCATCATTAGCCTTCCTTTAGCATCGACTTTACACTCATATGTTCCAACAATTGTGTTCAAAAAAACTAGTTAACATGTTATACAGCAAAAATATAAAAAATATTACCACATTTTACCACTTTATACCACTTTGTTAATAAGTTTAACCACTTTGCTACCACTTTCTATAATTAACAATCAATCAATACGTTAACTATTAATTAACAGATTCTTAAATCCATTATTCATTCAAAAAAATAATGCGCTAATTTTCTTAAAAAATTGATTATAATGCATATTTCTTAACATTTGAATATTTTAACAAACAGAGGTTTAATTACTGATTTTTAGACTTTTAGAAATTCTACTCAAATTATCTAGTTAAAAAATCGCATCAAAAATTCATTTTTGTGTAATTAACCCTATATTTGTCGAAATTGAAATTGGCATTAGATTAGATGGACAAACACTATAAAAAAGAAGGCAAATACAGCTATTTTGAAGCTGGAGAAGGAACTCCAATCGTTATTCTGCATGGTTTAATGGGAGGCCTAAGTAACTTTGATGGTGTAGCACAATATTTCCCAACGAAAGGATATAAAGTTGTTATTCCAGATTTGCCAATATATACTCAAAGTATTTTAAAAACAAACGTGAAAAGCTTTGCGAAATACGTAAAAGACTTTATCACTTTTAAAGGGTTTGACAAAGTTATTCTTCTTGGAAATTCTCTTGGAGGCCACATTGCTTTGTATCATACAAAACTTTATCCTGAAAAAGTTGCCGGGCTTGTAATTACAGGAAGTTCTGGACTTTACGAGAGCGCAATGGGAGACAGTTACCCAAGAAGAGGCGATTATGAATACATTAAAAAGAAAGCTGGAGAAGTTTTTTACGACCCAAAAATTGCCACTCCAGAAATCATCGATGATGTTTACGCAACTGCCAATGACCGCATCAAATTAATCAAAACTTTAACCATTGCAAAGAGCGCAATTCGCCATAATATGGCTAAAGATTTGCCAAAAATGGACGTTGAAACCTGCATTATTTGGGGAAGAAACGACTCTGTAACACCTCCAAATGTAGCAGAAGAGTTTGATAAATTATTACCAAATTCAACTTTATATTGGATTGATAAATGCGGACACGCAGCAATGATGGAACATCCACAAGAATTCAACGAAATTCTTGAAAAATGGCTCACTGAAAAGAATTTATAGCCGTCAAATTTATTTTTTAGGAGGTTTTAAAACGAGAAGGACTATGAAAATTAACACCGCCGAATTTATTGTCAGCAATTCTGATGCATCAAAATGTCCGAAGGATTTTTTGCCAGAATATGCTTTTATAGGAAGATCAAACGTAGGTAAGTCATCTTTGATCAACATGCTTACCAACAATAAAAATTTAGCCAAAACATCTGGAAAGCCAGGAAAAACACAATTAATAAATCACTTTAAAATTAACAATAATTGGTTTTTAGTCGATTTACCTGGTTATGGCTATGCTAAAGTTTCTAAGAAAACAAAATCAATTTTTCAGCAATTTATCACTGATTATTTTGAAAACAGAGAACAATTAGTTTGTGCTTTTGTTTTAATTGACATTCGTCACGAAGCTCAAAATATCGACATCGAATTTATGTCTTATATGGGTGAAAGCGAAATTCCGTTCTGCATTATTTTTACTAAAGCAGATAAAATCAGTAAGACCAAAATAGATTCGCATATCGCAGCTTACAAAAAACAGATGTTTGCCAACAACTGGGCCGAAATGCCGCAATATTTTGTAACCTCATCTACAGAAACTATCGGAAAAGAAGAACTTTTGTCTTATATCGATCAAGTAAATCAAGAAGTTTTTAAAAATAACTCAGAATTTTAAATTTAAATTCCAATTTTTAAAAATCCAAATTCCAAACTTTAGAAACTTAAAATATTAAAAATCCCAAATTCCAAGCCTACATTGGAATTTGGGATTTTTTTATTGAATTTTTAAACTTGGAATTTTCTTTTTGTTGTTCTTCTAAAATTTAAAGCCCTCCATTCTTTATAAATCAGAAATTGATACAGGATGTAAAAAAGAGAATTAAAAAACCAAAAATCCAGTATAAATGGTTCTGTAAGGAATACTGAATCTGTATTTCCAGATAAAAAAATACCTGCACTGCTAGTTAAATAAATAATCAGTCCGTTACAGAAATAAAAATAATTATGCTTATGCGTTTTTAAATGTGACACAATAAAATAAACTGCATAAAACAGTAGAGGAATCGATGTTATCGCCACTTCTACCACATTAAATTCCCAATAAAGCGACGGCCTGTTATAATACTGGCATCCTAAAAAAAGCAATACCGCAACAAACACAATAAAGATAACTTTCTTTAATATTTTACTTGAAAAGCTTTTATAAAAGAATAAACTCAGCGTAATAAACTGGAAATTAAAATAATAATGCGAAAGAAAAAAATTAGAATTAGGATAAAGGAAACCTATAATATTGCAAAGCAATTCTACGCAAAACAAAAGAACCAAATAAGCGGTAATAATGCGATATAATATATCTCTGTTTTTACAAGTCGTGTAAAATCGTATTGCATTTGCCAATAAAAAAAATAATCCGACAAGGCTTACTAGAAAAGGAAACAGCATATAATTTGTTTTACTCAGACAATGTACAAAATAAAAAAATCCCAAACTCAATATTTAATTGGAATTTGGGATTTCATTTATTTTGAGATTTTACTGCTTAGTAAGTTCCAGTTTCTCTGCAAAATAATCACAGAAATCTTTCATCGTATCCGACATTTTTTCGTCGTCTGTTGCACGTTTAAAAGTATCTGACATTGCCACTAAAGTCTGATGAAAGAAAATCTTCATTTCATCTACAGGCATATCTTTTGTCCACAAATCGATACGCATTGTTTCTTTTGCTTTGCTGTCCCAAATTGACAGCATTATTGCTTTTGCCTCTTCAGCTTGAACTCCACCATCTTGCGCGCTCCATGTTAATTTTTCAGGAACGCGGTTTTCGTCCAATTCTATGTTAAATTTAATCTCTGAATTTATATTTGCCATTATTTCTATTTCTTAGGTTTATATTTTGATTTTTCGAAGATTTCTTTTGCCTCAATTTTAAACAATTCAGACAAAGAAACATCATTATTATTTTTCATGTAAGAACGTACCATCTGCCAGCCTATCCAAGCTCCCACTCGCCCTGGAGAATCGTTATCTATTTCTAAAAAGAATTTAGAGAAAGGTGCCGGAGCAATAAATCGCGCTCTCAATTTTGGATCGTCGCTATAAAGCATTTCATTTTCTATGAAATAACGCCACATATACGCTTCATTTTCTTCACACCATTTTATCTGCTCAGGAGTATATCCCATTTTTTCAGCATCTGTGTAGTCAGGAAGAAGCAAATCTTTTGCGTAAAGTTGTTTTCCTTCAAAAACCATTTGCGCTACCAAACTCTTATCAATTGAATTTGGAATATTTCGATAAGAAAAACTAGAAACCACATCTGGCATAATTTGTCTTTCTTCAAAATTCTCTTTTAAGTAATTTGGAAACTCATAAAACTTATGATTTTTTCCTAAATACAATTCCAAAGCCACTACTACAAGACTATCAGCATAAATTGATTTTGCATTATAATCCATTTCTCCAATAACGGTAATTACTTTCGGAATTTTAGTTTTAGGAAAATAGTATTTTACATGTTGAAAAAGAGCATTAAATTCTTTACGAACAGGCTCAAAATCGCTGTATTTTTTCTGAACTTCATCATAAACTTCTCTCCAGATCGGATCATTCATTTTCTGAATCCAGAGATTATCATCGTTGCCAGGAAAGAAAAACGGATACTGTTTTTTTATTTTTGGCAAATCTTGCGGTTTAGTTTCAAAAAACACCTTGTCAAATCGTTCCACCTTAATATCAACAGGAATTTCTTCTACTTCTTTTTCAACCTTACTTTTTTGATTGCAAGACAAAAAAAACAGGCATAGAACCACTGCAAAGCGATAAATTTTCATTTTATTTTAATTAGATTTGTGTTATCAGAATTTTAAGTAATTACATACTCAAAATAATTCTGCAAATATACATCCCTGCATCTTAAAACTTAAACTATTATGGCTAAAAAAAGCACAATTCAGACAGAAAAAGTAAATACGCACATTGTAGAGTGGTTAAAAAATTACGCTAGTAATGCAAAAGTAAATGGTTTTGTAATTGGAATCTCGGGAGGTGTAGATTCTGCAGTAACTTCAACTTTATGCGCACAGACAGGACTGAAAGTTTTATGCGTAGAAATGCCAATTCATCAGGCAGAAAGCCAAGTTTCAAGAGGAAGAGAGCACATTGACCAGCTTAAAAAACGTTTTCCAAATGTTTCTGATGTTAAAACTGATTTGACATCAACTTTTGAATCTTTTAGAAGTGCTGTCCCTGCAACAGATGATACAGCAAAAGTAAATTTAGCCTTAGCAAACACTCGTGCACGCATTAGAATGACTTCTTTATATTATTTAGCAGGAATTCATGGTTTGCTAGTTGCCGGAACCGGAAACAAAGTTGAAGATTTTGGCGTAGGTTTTTACACTAAATATGGAGATGGCGGCGTAGATTTAAGTCCGATTGCTGATTTAATGAAATCTGACGTTTACGCTTTAGGAGAATTTTTAGAAATTCCACAATCAATTTTAACAGCAGCCCCTACCGATGGATTATTTGGAGACAATCGTACCGATGAAGACCAATTAGGAGCAAGTTATGACGAATTAGAATGGGCAATGTTATCCGCAGAGTCAGGAAAGACGGCATCTGACTTCGAAGGGAGAGAAAAATCTGTCTTTGAAATTTATAAACGACTAAACACCAACAACAAGCATAAAATGGACCCAATTCCGGTTTGTTTAATACCAAAAACGTTAAAATAATACATTTTAACATTCTCTGCGAGTTATTACAGAATTTATTTATTAATTTTACCGTTCCAAAAACATGAACAATTCTAAAAAAGGTAAAAATTATGATTAAAGTATGTCTAGCAGACAATCATCCTGTGACGCACTTTGGCGTTAAGTCTTATTTTAAAGACCACGATCAAATTTCAATTGTTGCCAATGTAGGCAATTTTTCAATGGTTAGAGATATTCTTCAAACGAAGGAAATCGACATTTTAATTCTAGATTTAGAATTAGAAGGCCTTTCAAGTATTTTTGAAATTAAATCAATCTTGAAAAATTTCCCAAAAACAAAAATTGTTATTTTCAGTGATCTTGCTGAGCAAATGTACGCTCCAAACGCAATCAAAGCAGGAGTTTCTGGGTATGTACACAAAACAGAAAAACTTGAAACATTAGGTCATTCTATTATTAAAGTACACGAAGGAAAAATTATCATCAACGAAACAGTACGCAAAAACATGGCACTTATCGCAAAACAAAGCAAAAGTGAGCGTCTGTACAGAAAATTATCTAACCGTGAAATCGAAGTTTTACGTTATTTAAGTGATGGTAAGAAAAACAATGAAATCTCTAAAATCTTAAATCTGAACGAAAAAACAATCAGTACTTACAAATTGAGATTATTAACTAAATTAAACGTTACTAATTTAGTTGACTTAGTAAACAAAGCTAAGACTTTAGAAATTATTTAATTACAAGTCGAAAATCTTAGCCTTTTTAAGAGTATCGAAAATTATAAAAACTCTATCTATTTTGATTTATCAAATTAGATAGAGTTTTTTCCTTTTTTAGTGGTAAGGCACCACTACTCGCCCTAATTTTTTTGAAAAGCTATTGAGCAATTTAGAATAATCGATCACCATACTTAAAATTTCTGAATTATCTTCTTGAGGATCTGTGATAAGCGAATTTTTTAATTCTGAAATAATTCTAGAAACCAAATACCACCTCATCGCAAAAATAGTTTCCGAAACATTTTGTTCGATGGTTTCACTTTTTTGCTTCGGAAAAATATTTTGTCCTTCCCAATTATGAATAGTCAATCTTTCGTCTTCCATTAAAATATTGGTCACTTCCTGAGCAAATTCAGGCTCTAAATGCATCAAATATTTGTCTAAACTGAAAGTTGCATTTTGATTGTAGAACTCAATAAGATTATTATAAATATTCTGAAATAAAGTATTAGAAAGTTCTATCTCATCTTCTTGAAGACTTAAATATATTTTTTGAAATACTTTATACTCTCGTTTTTCCGAGACCTCTTTTACATTTCCTTCTTCATCAGCTTTTAAGAAAACATCTTCAAAGCTTTCGACTACACTTCCATACAAAAGAAGAATTTCAATAACCTTTCTTTCGAAATTGTCTAAAATATTTACTTTTTCTGCCTGTTGTGCTTCTGGATAAAATCCAGGTTCTCCTGGATAATAATCATCCGGCGGTCCGTTTCTTGGATCTTCAGGATCTCCTCCTGAAAACGTTCCTGCTTGTGGAGGCTGATTTCTATGAACTTCAAAAGGCTTTTGTTCCTGTTTCTGTTTTTTATTAGCTTCGGCTATATCTTTCTGAATAAGCTGCGCCAAAGTACTAGTTAAGACCTGTTCTGAAATGTCCATAATTCTTGCACATTCCTGAATATATACTTCACGCTGAATACGGTCTGGAATTTTAGAAATACTTGCAACCATATCGCGAATCAGATCAGCTTTTTTTATTGGGTCGTTTTTAGCTTCACCCATTAAGATTGAAGCCTTAAACTGTATAAAATCTTTACTGTTGTTTTCTAGGTAAGCAACTAAATCATCGTGCGAATTTTTTCGTGCAAAACTGTCAGGGTCTTCACCCTGAGGAAAAGAACAAACACGAACATTCATACCTTCCTCCAAAATCAAATCAATTCCTCTAATGGCCGCTCGTAAACCTGCCGCGTCTCCATCAAAAAGAACGGTAATATTACGCGTTAGACGATTTATCAAGCGAATTTGATCTGGCGTTAATGCTGTTCCTGAAGACGCTACAACATTTTCGATTCCGGCTTGGCTAAACTGAATAACATCGGTATATCCTTCAACCAAATAACAATTGTTTTGTTTGGCTATAGATTGTTTCGCGTGGTAAATTCCGTAAAGCACTTTACTTTTATGGTAAATATCACTTTCTGGCGAGTTTAGGTATTTTGCCGCTTTTTTATCATTCGTTAAAATACGTCCTCCGAAACCTAAAACACGACCTGACATACTTTGAATTGGGAACATAACACGTCCTTTAAAACGATCAAACGGACGATCTTCTCTAGCAATGGTCAAACCTGTACTTTCTAGAAATTCTAATTTATAACCTTTTCCTAAGGCTTCTTTCGTCAAAGCATCCCAAGTTTCTGGAGAATATCCTAAATTAAATTTCTTTATGGTTTCGTTTGTAAATCCTCTTTCTTTAAAATAAGACAAACCAATTGCTTTTCCTTCTTCAGAATTAACCAAAACATCCTGAAAATACTTGGCAGCAAATTCCGAAACCAAATACATACTTTCACGAAGATCTGTATTGGCTTTTTCTGCTTCTGTCTGTTCAGTTTCTTCGATCTCGATATTGTATTTTTTGGCTAAATATCGAATAGCTTCGGGATAGGTAAATTGCGAATGCTCCATTAAGAATTTAACCGAGTTTCCACCTTTTCCCGTACTAAAATCTTTCCAGATTCCTTTTGCGGGCGACACCATGAACGAAGGAGAACGCTCATCTGAGAACGGACTCAAACCTTTAAAGTTACTTCCTGCGCGTTTCAAATTCACAAAATCGCCAATAACCTCCTCTACTCGAGCAGTTTCAAAAACAGAATCTATGGTATTTTGTGAAATCAAAGTGTATTAAATTTTAAAAGTTGAGAGCTTGCAAAAATACATAAATCTTACTGGAATTTTTATCATTTTAAATCAAAAAAAGCATCCCTCTCGAGATGCCTTTTTGCTAACTAAACTTAATTTTCTTATTAGTTGAAATCGAATCGAATACCTAAAGAAATATTATTCTCGTCTACAAGATTGTTCTTAAATATTGGATTTAAATCGTATTTAAAATACAGACTTATTTCTTTATAACCTATATAAGAACTCAATCCGTAAACAAAATTATTTACATTATAATCGCCTTTTGTTTTTTGTGTGGTTTTATAATCATTGTCTTCAAATTTTAAAATCTGTTTCGATTTTACATTAATTCCAGCATAACCTCCAAAACCCATTCTAAATCCTTTATGTGTTCTGAAATAGCTTTTCCCATCATAATTTCCATCTTTCGAAAAATCAAATTCTAAATGAACTGGCACAACTAAATAGACATTTCTAAAACGAGATTCTTTTAAGTGTATCGGATTTGTAACGAGATCTGTCTGATTGCCATTTACAACAAAACTGCGATTATCTGTCGGTCTAAGATTATTATACATTAATGAAAGTCCATATTTGGCATGCAATAAATTGTTGTCGTTTAGAATTCTAGAATTCAAAGTCAAACCCCATTCGTAAAAATGCGACCCTATAAAATCATAATTCGAATCCTGAAGTTTGCCATCAACCATCGTACTATTTAACCCCATAGCAAATACAAACTGAGAAGTCGTTCTTTTAGATTCTCTTTTCACTTTATCATCTTGCCCATTGTAAACCTTCATTGCAGGAATTTTTATTTCTGTCTGATGTGGTCTGATTGAATCATTGCTACCGCCAATTAACAATATAGTCCCTCCTTTGTCTTTATTGTAATTCACTTTTCCATCTACTTTTTCCTGAACCAATTCTTGTAACTTTTCCTGCTCAAGAGCTACTCTATCTTCTATGTTACGAGCTCTTTTTTCTGCAAAATCTTTTTTCTTTTTTTCAGCTTCTTCTCTAGAAATGGTTCCTTCGACTAATTGATTATTAACCTCATCGACTTCTTTCTTTAAAGCTGCTTTTTCTTCATTTGTTATATTTTCGATATTAACTGCAATTGCTTTTGCTTTGTTCTCAAAAGTTTCTTGCCCTACCATTTTGGTAACAAACAGGAATACTAAGAGAAATAGATAAATTGTAAAATTTTTCATGATTACTTTTTTTTGATTGATTTGATTGATGATTTAATTTTTAATGTTTCGATTTTCAACAGCGACTTTAACGGTGTGGTAACTTTTATTGATTTTTGCAATCATTTTTTCTCTAAAAGAAAGTTCCAATTCTCCGTCAACCTGATCTAATAAATCATTAGAATTAATTTTGATTTTTGATTTTGATTTAACTGCATTTTCTGCTAAAATCGCAGTTTCAGCCGTTTCTAATAATTGATCAACATTTTCTTGCTTAGAAGTTTCAGCAATTAAAGTTGGATTGTTTGTTGATTGTTTTTCTTGATTGTTTTTGATGATGATTGAAGACTCCGCTATTTGATTAGATTCTTTTTTAATGATTTGATTTGAAGTTTGATTACTAACTCTTTCTTCTTTATTTATTGATTCTTCTGAAGTTTTTTCAGCAATCGCAGTTTCCGTTTTAATGGAATCCACATTGTTTAAAACAGGTTTTGCAACTGATACATTTGGAGTTTCAGTTTCTTTCTCTACAACTACCGTTTCTGGTGTTTTAACTGCATTTTTATTTTGATTGAAAAATAGCGTTCCAACCAATAAAAACCCCACAACACTTGCTGCGATATAAAGCCATTTTTTACTTTTCTTAGGTTTCTTTTCTTCTGCTACACTCAACATTGTATCCAATCGATCCCAAGCTTTGTTGCTTGGTTCGATTTCGCGTTGATTTAGTTTGTCACGGAAATCCTTTTCAAAATTATTCGGTTCCATTATCTTGTCTTTTTAAAATATTAATTTGTGTTTGCAGCATTTTTCTAGCGTGCGATAATTGCGATTTTGATGTTCCTTCATTTATTCCCAACATCTTGGCAATTTCATTGTGTTTGTAGCCTTCGATCGCATATAAATTGAAAACCATTTTGTAACCGTCTGGCAAGGCATCAATTAAATATTGAATTTGTTCTACTGTAAATTGGCTATCGATTTCATTAAAGCTTTCTTCGACAAAAAATTCATCTTCGGCAAATTTTACTTTTTTCTGAACTCTTAAATAAGAAATGCATTCGTTAACCATAATTCGGCGGATCCAGCCTTCAAAACTTCCTTTGTGCTCAAACTTGTTTAAATTGGTGAACACTTTCATGAAAGCCGTTATCATTACATCTTCTGCCAATTGAATGTCTTTTATATATTGACGACACACGCTTAACATTTTAGAAGAAAACTTACCATAAATCTGCTGTTGCGCCTGACGATTGTTCTCGACAGCCAACTTTATGATTTTGGTTTCTTCTTGATGTAACGAAATAATTTTCATTAATAAGCTTTCGGTTTTGGTTTTAGAAACAGACTTCTATTAGCATAGACGATTGTCGATTTGAAATGGTTGCATGAGGGTAAAAAAAATTTCAATAAAAAAAATCAAAATTCCAAGACATATAAATACACAACTGATTTACAACAAAGTAAAACAATTATCTAATTGACAAATTTTCTAATTATCTAATTAAAAAGATTATTTTTTTCTTTCGATTACGTAATTCACCATCAAAGTCAAAGCGTCTTTGTATTCTGAATCTGCAAAGTTTTGAAGTAATGCAAGTGCTTCCTGCTGGAATTCTACCATTTTATTTTCGGCGTAAGCCAAACCATTATTGTTTTTTACAAAGGCAATCACTTCTTTTACGCGTTTTTTGTCTTTGTTGTGGTTTTTGATGGAATTTATCAACCACTTTTTTTCTTGCGGAGTACAAGTATTTAAAACGTGAATTAAAGGTAAAGTCATTTTTTGCTCTTTAATATCTATTCCTGTTGGTTTTCCAATGGCTTCGTCGCTATAATCAAATAAGTCGTCTTTGATTTGAAAAGCCATTCCGATCAATTCGCCGAATTTGCGCATATTTTCTACCTGCACATCATCTTCGATTACGGCTTTCGCGCCAAGCGCACAACAAGCTGCAATAAGTGTTGCTGTTTTCTTTCTGATAATTTCGTAATAAACATCTTCGGTAATATCAAGTCTTCTTGCTTTTTCTATTTGAAGCAATTCTCCTTCGCTCATTTCGCGAACGGCAACAGAAATAATTCTCAATAAATCGAAATCGCCATTATCAATAGAAAGCAACAAACCTTTAGACAATAAATAATCTCCAACCAAAACGGCAATTTTATTTTTCCAAAGCGCATTGATTGAGAAAAATCCGCGGCGGCGATTGCTATCGTCCACAACATCATCATGTACTAAAGTTGCGGTATGAATTAATTCGATTACCGAAGCTCCACGATATGTTCTTTCGTTTACAGTACCGCCAGAAACCATTTTCGCAGTAAGAAAAACAAACATCGGACGCATTTGTTTTCCTTTACGGTTTACGATATAATAAGTAATTCGGTTTAATAAGGCAACCTTAGAGGTCATCGACTCATGGAACTTTTTTTCGAAAAGTTCCATCTCGTTAAAAATGGGCTGCTTTATTTGAGAAGTGATATTCATTTAGACTTCAAATATACTATTTTAAATAAAAATACGTTGTGTATTTTAGGTTAGGATTTAAATAATTTATGCCATAACCTGAAAAAAAACTCCCAAAATAGCTCTAACTAATACTGATTTGAATTCATTAACTGAAAAGAAGAACCCAAAACTATTTATTTATGAAAACAAAATTTTTATTAATTAGCACTTGTATTACAATGTCTTTTTTTATCAGCTGTAATTCTGATGAAAAAACAAATGATGGATCGACGACAGCAGCCATTACCAACGATGAGATTATAACCAACTCTAAAATCGATGCTTCTGTTGAGGATGTTACTAATATTGCCGAAGATCAATTTAGTTCTCAGCTGAATATAAATTCAAAACCAAGCGGACCTATAAAAAATTATCTTCCGAGCTGTGCCACAATTACTACGGTTTTAACCAACAATACTTGGACAAAAACAGTAGATTTTGGCGTAGAAGGCTGTACTCTGAATAACGGAAATACAGTAAAAGGTAAAATGGTTGTTTCTTTTTCAAACGATTTTACTTCTTCTACACAAACCATCAGCTATACCTTTGAAGGATTTTATCATAACGGAAAAAAACTTCAAGGAAGCAAAAGCATTGTGAGAACGATTAAAGAAACGAATTTATTAGTAACGCCACACCCTGTCTCTACAGCTTCTATAGATTTGACCATTACTTTTGATGATGGAAAAATTTATTCTAGAAAAGGAACTTTAATAAAAGAAATGACCTCCGGTTATGACACTTGGTTTGATTGGGACGATAATGTCTTTGTAGTTACAGGAAGCGGTTCTACAACTTTCCCAAATGGAGATACTTTCTCAGCAGAAATCACTACTCCTTTAGAGTTTAATGCAACTTGCAGAAAATCTTTTGCAGTAAAAGGAATTGTTTCTATAACTAAAAATGGCGCTACAGCAACTCTAGATTATGGTAGCGGAGAATGCGATACTCTTGTAAAAGTAACAAAAGACGGAGTTACAGAAGAAGTAGATTTGAAAAAATAAAGCATCCTTTTTGTCCAGAAAAAAAGCATTAAAAACAAGAGATTTCTCGTTTTTAATGCTTTTTGTTTTTTATAATTTTAAAAAAGATTAAGCTTCTTTGTTGGCCAATTGTCCGCAAGCGGCGTCAATGTCTTTTCCTCGACTTCTTCTCACTTTTACCACTACTCCAATATTTTCCAATGCTTTTATATAAGCCATAATAGATTCTTCTGAAGCTTGTTGAAACTCGCCATCATCAATAGGATTGTATTCAATTAAATTGACTTTACAAGGCACATATTTACAGAATTTAACCAAAGCATCAACCGAAGCTTTATCGTCGTTGATTCCCTTCCAAACTACATATTCGTACGAGATTTTGCTTTTTGTTTTTCTATACCAATACTCTAAAGCTTCTCTCAAATCTTTTAAAGGGAAATTTTTACTGAAAGGCATAATGCGAGCGCGCGTTTCATCTATAGCAGAGTGTAGAGAAACCGCCAGCTTAAACTTCACATCATCATCTGCCATTTTTTTGATCATTTTCGGAATTCCCGAAGTCGAAACCATGATTCGTTTTGGAGACATTCCTAAACCTTCTTCTGAAGTAATCATGTCGATTGCTTTAATGACATTATTATAGTTCATTAAAGGTTCTCCCATTCCCATAAAAACGATATTTGAAAGCGGATGATTGTAATACAAACGACTTTCTTTGTCTATTGCCAGCACCTGATCGTAAATTTCGCCCGGTTCTAGATTTCGCATTCTTTTTAATCGTGCTGTCGCGCAGAAATTACAATCTAAACTACACCCAACCTGACTAGAAACACAAGCCGTAGTTCTTGTTTCTGTCGGAATCAAAACCGATTCTACCACAAGCCCGTCGTGAAGTCTCACGGCATTTTTTACTGTTCCGTCACTACTTTTTTGCATGGTATCAACCTTAATATGATTGATAACAAAGTTATTTTCAAGCATAGACCTCGTAGCTTTTGCTACGTTTGTCATGTCTTCAAAACTATGAGCACCTTTGCTCCATAACCATTCGTAAACCTGATTTCCTCGAAAAGCTTTATCTCCATTTTCAACAAAAAAATCGCGAAGCTGTTCTTTTGATAAGGCTCGTATGTCTTTTTTCTCCATTTGCATGCTGCAAAGTTAATTTATTTCCAGTATTTTCTAAAACTTAAAGCATTTTACCCCATTTTTTTCTTGATTTAATTTTTTCAAAAAACAAATCAGAAAAACAACGCTAGTATTTCCCGCTCTATTACCCAACAAACTAACAGACAGGAAATTGCATTTTTATTTCTATTCTCTAAATCATTCAATGCCTGTCTTAATAAGCTTTTACATTCTCTACTATACTAATTTAATAAAACTTTAGCTATGATTTTTATCATTTCGTTTTCTACGCGCGCGCGATAATTTTGGTCGAAGAAATAAGGATAGCTTTTGATTCTTTAACTACTAACTGAATTTTAAAACTTCCTGATTTAAGTGATTAACCTATACTTTATCAACATGAAAACAATTCAATCATTTTTACTGACCATTATTTTTACAACTATGGCATTACAGGCAAATGCACAAAAAAATTATAGCGTAGCTGCAAACTCAACTTTTGAAGTAGCAGGAACTTCTACCGTACACGACTGGGTAATGAAATCTACAGAAGGAACCGGCATGGCCAACTTGATCGTTAAGGATTCTAAACTAGCTAGCATAAATAGTTTGCAAATTTCATTATTGGCAGAAAGTTTAAAAAGCTACAAAGAGAGTATGGACAAAGTAGCTTATGAAGCTCTAGATACCGAAACGCACAAACGTATTGAGTATGTTTTAAAATCTGCTGAAAAAATAGACGAGAACACTTGGAATCTAACAGGAGTTTATACTATTGCTGGCGTGAGCAAAGAATACAAAACTCAGGTAAAAGTAACTACTAACAAAGGAACCATTACTCTGCAAGGTTCTAACCAAATTACGTTTGGCGATTTTGAAATGACGCCTCCTAAAGCTGCTCTTGGCGTTGTAAAGGCAGGAAAAGATCTAACGGTAATCTTCAACATTATTTTAAGCTAAGAAAATCAGCATTCTAGTGTTAAAGAAATACACTTTTTTAAGATTTCGTGTTTTATAACTAAATGTTAAAAACTGAAAAATTAATAAAATCTTATATTCTTTTTTACGGTAGTGATCGATTTTACGAAAAATGAAAACGTTATAGTTATTAAATACCAATTTAATAAAATTTTAACAATGATTTTTATCATGTATCATACTAGTTAATAGATAGATCTTTGATACAAGTTAAAACAACATAATAAATACTGAGAGATAGAATTGGCCGAGTTTATCTATTTTTTTAAATCAAAATCACAATTAAAATGAAAACCAATAAAATGAAATTATTCGCCCTTGTTATTGCAATTTTCGGAATCACTTCATTTGCAACAGCACAAAAATCATACACTTTAGATAGTAAATCAACTTTTTCCGTTGCTGGGACATCTACTCTTCACGACTGGGAAATGAAATCGGCATCTGGAACAGGAACAGCCACTTTAAACATCGCTAACGGAAAACTAACCGATATAGAAGCTCTAACAGTTACTCTTTTGGCAGAAAGTGTAAAAAGCGAGAAAAAAAGCATGGATAAGGTGGCTTATGAAACGCTAAAAACAGATAAAAACAAAAACATTAAATATGTTCTAAAATCTGCTGAAAAAGTAAATGAAACAACTTGGGAATTAACTGGAACCTATACCATTGCCGGAGTTAGCAAAGTGTATAAAACTTCTGTAAAAACAACGGTTACAAAAGACGGATTAAACTTTCAAGGTTCTAACAAAATCACTTTTAAAGATTTCGGAATGAAGTCGCCAACAGCAATGCTTGGTACAATAAAAACAGGGCAAGACCTGACAATAAAATTTAATTTAACTTTTAATTTATAAGCCATGAAGAAGATTTATATTCTATTTTTCACAGCTCTTAGCACATTTGCTACTCAGGCACAAGTTAGTTTTGGGAATATGCAAAACCAAATCTCTAGAGGAAAAGATGGTATCAACGTTTTTGACGTTCAAAAAGACAATAGAGAATTTAAAGGCCTTAGTATTGACCTTGGTGGTGCTTTTAATATGGATTTTCAAGCGACAAATTCATTCAACAACCAACCTAATAACATTACGACTACAACCAATACTGCTACGGGTACTACAACTAGATCAATTACAGGATATCGTTTAATGAATACGGAGAACAATTTTACGCTTCCTGCAGCTGATATGTATATTGGAGCTCAATTGTTTGACGGTGTAAGAGTAAATTTAGATGTTTACTTAGCGTCAAGACATCACAATGATTCTTATGTAAAAGGTGGGTACTTACAAATTGACAAATTAGACTTTATCAAAAAAGACTTCTTAGCCGATTTCATGAAATATGCTACCATTAAAATTGGACAAATGGAGAACAATTTTGGTGACGCTCATTTCAGAGGTTCTGATAATGGCAACACAATCAAAAATGCATTTGTTGGAAATAATATAATGTATTCTTTCACGACAGAAATGGGTATGGAAGTTTACTACAATAGAAATGGATTAGTAAGTATGTTAGGAGTTACCAATGGTAATTTAAATCAAAGTAACGAAGAAGTTTTCTATCCTTCTGGTCCAAATGCAAATACAACACATAGCCCTTCAATCTTAGCTAAATTGGGTTATGACAAACAGCTTAATGAAGATTTAAGAGTAAGAATTACTGGTTCTTATTACCATAACGCAAATCTTGGTAATGCAAACATATATTCTGCTAATAGATCAGGATTTGGTTATTGGGGCATATTAAATAATAATGCTTATAAAAATACTATCACTAAGAAAGATGCTAATGGTACTATTATTTCTGAAAGCACTACTGATGTCCCTACTAGCTTCAGCAAAACTTCTACTCCAGAAGCAACGTTCAACCCTAATTTCAAAAATTGGGCTACTACGTACATGATTAACCCTTTTGTAAAATACAGAGGACTTGAATTCTTCGGAACAATCGAATTAGCCTCAGGAGGAGATAAAGCTGGCACAGACGACAAACGTACTGCTAATCAATATGCTTCAGAGCTCATTTACAGATTTGGAGGAAATGAACAATTCTACATTGGAGGAAAATACAATACTGTATCTGGAAAATTATCTAATGCTGACGCTAAAAAGGTTACTGTAGATAAATTTGAAGCAAGTGCTGGCTGGTTTATGACTAAAAACATTTTAGCTAAATTAAACTACGTTAATCAAAAATATAAAGATTACTCACAATTTACAGGAGATCCTGCTACTGGAAATCTAAACAACTTTTATGGTGGTAAATTTGAAGGTTTAGTATTCGAAGCAACAATTGCATTCTAACGTAAAAAAATGAAAACAAGATTTTCAATGTTAATTATGGGTTTAGCAATGTTCTTATTCTTAGGAAGTGCTAAACCCACTTTTTTTGCAGAAGATACGGCTGTGGTAATAAATAAAATAAAAATAGAAATCACAGGATTATCTACTGTTGGCAAATACAATTGCTCTAACACCTTTGCAATAAAAGATACAGTCTTTGTAAATTCAGTTAAAAAAAACACATTTAATACCGACATTAAAATGTCAAACTTTGATTGTGGCAATAAAATAATGACAAAAGATTTACAAGGAACGGTAAAAATTAAAAAATTTCCAAATAGTACAGTTTCTATCAGTGACATAAAACCCTTGGGAAAAAATTACAAATGCAGACTAAATTTTTATATTACTGACAAAACACTTAAGTATAAAGATTTCATCTTATATAATACTGACGACAAAATTCAAGGAACTCTAAGTTTGAAATTCTCTGACATTGAACTAGAAGCTCCCGTAAAAATGGCGGGATTGATTAAAGTTAAAGATGATATCGTGATTAATTTCAGCTTATACAAAAACTAATTTTTCGCATTAAAAAAATTAAAACAGCAAGAATACAAAAATCAAAATTTGGCACAAGAATTGTTTTGCTCTCAAAAGAAAACATAATCTTACAAAGAGCTCAATCATTTTAAAATTTGTAACTTTATTTTTCAGCCATTTAACGTTTACGTTTTATCAACCTAAAAAAATTTAAATTATGAAAAAACAGATTTTGAGTTTAGCTGTAATTGCTTTATTAGCGTTCACTGTTCAATCCTGCGAGAAAAAAGAAAACAAACCTGCAGAAGATGAATTAACTCTTGGAAACAAAGTTGACTCTTTAACATCAGATATCGAAGAAGTGAAAGACACTGCAGTAAGCAAGGCTGAGAATGCAGCTACAAAAGCTAAAGATGCAACAGAAAAAGCAGCAAACGACGTAAAAGATGCGACTAAAAAAGCGGCAAATGATGTTGAAAGCGCTGCTAAAAAAGGTGCCGAAAAAGTAGAAAATGCTGCAAAAGCTGCAAAAGACGGAACTGTAAAAACAGCTAAAGATGTAAATGAAGCTTTGAAAAAATAAATTTCATCTAAATCAAAAACAGAAACCATTCGCAAAACGAATGGTTTTTTTATGCCTCATATTAAGGGTATATTTTTGTATTTTTGTTCCTAAATTACAAGATACTACACCATGCATTTTATATCTCAAGAATTAGAAGATTATATCGAACAGCATTCTGAAAAAGAACCTGAATTGTTAGCGAAGCTAAACAAAGAAACGTATCAAAAAATACTTTTGCCTAGAATGTTGAGTGGCCACTTTCAAGGACGTGTTTTAAGCATGCTTTCTAAATTGATTCGTCCCGTAAACATTCTGGAAATCGGAACTTATACAGGTTATGCTGCTTTATGCTTATGCGAAGGAATGCAAGAAAACGGACAACTGCATACGATTGATATCAAAGAAGAATTAGTAGATTTTCAGCGAAAATATTTTGATGCTTCTCCTTGGGAAAAACAAATTTTTCAGCACTTGGGCGAGGCTGTAAACATTATTCCAGATTTAGACCTAAAATTTGATTTGGTTTTTATTGATGCAGACAAAGAAAACTATTTGAATTATTGGGAGATGATTGTTCCAAAAATGAATAAAGGTGGCATTATTTTATCTGACAATGTTCTATGGAGTGGAAAAATTCTAGATCCAGTTCATCCAAATGATGTAAGCACAAAAGTTCTTTTAGAATACAATCAGCTTTTAAAGGATGATCCTCGAGTTGAAACGGTTTTATTGCCAATTCGTGATGGATTGACTGTTTCGAGAGTATTATAGATTTTTGAGTTTCTAAGTTGCTAAGGCACTAAGATTCTAAGTTTTCTTTTTAAGTTTAAAAGTTATTAAAATGACTTATCTAAATCAGATTGACACAGAAGGTTTTTCAATCATAAATAATGTTTTTACAGAAACTGAAATTGAAAATATAATTTCACTGATTGAAAACAAAACAACAGATAATCAAGAAAATGTGACTTTCAGAAAGTCTCAAGATTTATTTGCGATTAGGCAATTTCATAAAGAAATTCCAGAAACTCTTCCTTTTGTTTTTAATGAAAATCTACAGAAAATTATAAAATCTACTTTTGGAGAAGGATTTTTTATAACGAAGTCAATTTATTTTGATAAACCAGAAAAATCAAATTGGTTTGTGGCTTATCATCAGGATTTAACGATTTCTGTTGACCAGAAAATTGAAGTAGAAAATTTCGAAAATTGGACCGTAAAACAAAATCAATTTGCAGTTCAACCTCCAACAGAAATATTAGAGAATAATTTCACAATCAGAATTCATATTGACAAAACTACTAAATACAATGGTGCTTTAAAAGTGATTAATAATTCACATTCAAAAGGAATTTTGAGAATTGAAAATCTTGATTTTGAAAAAGAAAAAGAAACAATTTGTGAAGTCGAGAAAGGCGGAATTATGATTATGAAACCTTTATTGTTTCATGCATCAAACAAAACGACAAACAACGAACGTAGAAGAGTTATTCATATTGAATTTAGCAGACAACAACTCCCAAATGGTTTGGAATGGAGCGAAAAAACAATTCTAAATTAGCTTTTTAAGTTAAATTTCTTTTAATATTAAAAAAGGCTTTAGTCAAAATACAAATGTATTTCGGCTAAAGCCTTTTCTTTTTAAGCTTTTAATAACCTTCAGCTAAAGCTGAAGGCAACTCAAAATATATTTTATAATTCAATTCAAAAAACTTAGCGTCTCAGAACCTCAGAATCTTAGCATCTTCAAAATTTACCCTGGAAAATATTGCGGTTTCAATTTTCGATACACTAAATAAATTAGCGAACCGAAAAGCGCTCCGAAGAAATATCCAGCAAGAATATCACCTGGATAATGTAAACCTAAATAAATGCGGCTATAAGCAAAAATTAAAGGCCATAGAAATAAAAATCCTAAATATTTGAAATGACGCTTTAAAACTAAGAATAAGAAAGTAGCAACGGCCATAGTATTTGCCGCATGTCCAGAGAAAAAACTAAACGATTTTCTAACCTGAACAACTCGGATAATAGTATTTACTTCTGGATCATTACAAGGGCGTAAACGCTGAAAAGTATGTTTAAATAAGTTACAAGTTTGATCCGTAAAGGCGATCAAAACGGCTATAAAAAGCAATAAATACAGGGTTTGTTTTCCTCCTATTTTTTTATAAATAAGATAAAATAGGAATAAGAAAAATGGCGTCCAATATAACTGATTAGTAATAATAAGCCATAATTTATCGAATGTTTCAGAGCCTAATCCGTTAAGAAAGATTAAAAGATCTTTATCTAATTCCTGTATTTTTTCAAGCATTACATTTGGCGTTTTATAGGTCCTGAGAGCGTGTCAATATCTTCTTTTACTTTTTCGATTTCAGTTGCAGTATCTCCTAAAAGATTTCCTGTATCTCCAAGTAAATTCGATTTTGCATTATTAATTTCTGCATTGATATTTCCAGTAATATCATTCAAAGATTTTGCATCAAGACCATTAGCCTCTGCTCCTTTTTGAATTTCACTTTTAATATCATTAGTTGCATTTTTTAATTGAGCCATAGCTTTACCCATTGTACGCGCGATCTCTGGCACTTTATCAGAACCAAAAAGCATTAGTACTATAAACAGTATGAAAACTAATTCTCCTCCTCCTATACCAAACATAACTTTTATTTTTGTTGTCGCAAAGATATTAAACTTTTCAGCTTAGAGTTTTAAAATTAACTTAAAAAGTCCTTTAAAAATATTATTTCCCTAAAAGAAAAAAGTTCATCAGGTTTTTAAACTTGATGAACTTTTCACTATTACTTTTATTTTATTTAATCAAATTTCGACTTTGTTTCTACTTTTGGCCAAGAGTTATTGGTTACATCAATATCTGCCGTTAGCAATTGTGGATCAATTTGGATACTCTTAATTGCTTTTGTGGTAGCATACACTTTTCTAGCAGTATCATTACTTTTTCTCCAGATTTGCGCTGGGTATTTGTAGCTATCTTTAGAACCATCTTCGTAAGTAATCTCAACTAAAATAGGCATAATCATTCCGCCTGGTTTATTAAATTCTACTTCGTAGAAATATTTAGGCGATTTAATACTTGCTTTTTCCTCAGCTGTAAAAGTTTGATCTATATAATCTGCTAAAGGTTTGAAGTCTTCAACTTTTAAAGCTTTTTTAGAAGCTGCATTGACTTCTGCATTATCTCCTGCAACCAAATAAACGAAAGGCCCCTTTTCAAGACCAAAACGTCCTTTTCTTACCTTAACATTTTTAAGATCCGAAGTTGGAGTTTCTGAAACATAATATTGTTTAACATCTTTTATTGCAATATCTACAAAGTCTGTTGAATAAAACCAACCTCTAAAAAACCAATCTAAATCTACTGCCGAAGCATCTTCCATTGTTCTAAAGAAATCTTCTGGAGTTGGGTGCTTAAACTTCCATCTGTTTGCATATGTTTTGAATGCATGATCGAACAATTCTCTTCCCATAACTACTTCCCTTAAAATATTAAGACCTGTAGCTGGTTTTCCATAAGCATTATTTCCAAATTGGTGAATTGTTTCAGAGTTTGACATAATTGGCTCTAAAAACTTTTGATCACCGCTCATGTAAGGAACAATATTTTTTGCCGGCCCTCTTCTTGAAGGGAAACTTGAGTCTAACTCCTGCTCTGCAATATATTCTAAAAATGAATTTAAACCTTCATCCATCCAAGTCCATTGACGCTCATCTGAATTTACAATCATTGGGAAGAAGTTATGTCCTACTTCATGGATAACCACACCTATCATTCCGTTTTTTACTTCTTTGCTCGTCACTCCATTTTCATCAGGACGTCCATAGTTCCAGCAAATCATCGGATATTCCATTCCTTGATCTTCTGCTGAAACAGAAACTGCTTTTGGATAAGGATAATCAAAAGTATGTGCAGAATAGCTTTTTAAAGTATGCGCAACAGTCATAGTTGAAATTTCTCCCCAAAGCGGATTTGCTTCTTTAGGATAAACAGACTCTGCCATTACTATTTTATTATTTAATTTTACAGCCATTGCATCGTAAATGAATTTTCTAGACGAAGCAATTCCGAAGTCACGAACATTTTTAGCACTAAACTTCCAAGTTTTTTTCTTTTCAGAAAATCCTTTTTCCGTTACTTCTGCTTCTGCTTGCGTTACAATAACCACCGGTTTATCAAATGATTTTTGTGCTTGCTCGTATCTTTTCACTTGTTCAGCTGTAAAAACTTCACTTCTATTCATTAATTCTCCTGTAGCGTCAATCACGTGATCTGCAGGAACTGTAATATTCACATCAAAGTTTCCGAAAGGAAGAGCAAATTCGCCACTTCCCCAGAATTGCATGTTTTGCCATCCTTCCACATCATTGTAAACTGCCATTCTTGGATAGAATTGCGCAATTACATAAATTTTATTACCGTCTTTCTCGAATAATTCATATCCTGAGCGACCGCCTTCTTTTCTGTAGTTATTGATATTATACCACCATTTGATTGAGAAAGAAATTTTTTCTCCAGGTTTTAATGATGAAGCCAAATTAATACGCATCATCGTTTCATTGATGGTATATGACATTGCGTTTCCTTTAACATCTTTAACTTGCTCAATATTAAAACCACGCTCTAAATCTTTTTTCAAATATTTAGTAGAAAAGCCATCAAGCGGAAGTACCTGACTAATTTTATCGCTTTCTGCTAATGTACTCTGTGTATTTGCTTTAGCTTGGTTTTGATCCAATTGTATCCACAAATATTCCAAACTATCTGGCGAATTATTTGTATAAGTAATAATTTCAGATCCGCTTAATTTTGAATTTTTATCATCCAATTCAACATCAATTTTGTAATCTGCTTGCTGTTGATAATAAGCTGGCCCTGGAGCCCCAGAAGCTGTACGAAACATGTTTGGAGTTGCCAGCAAATCGTACATTTGGCTAAACTTGTTTGTATCGTACTTCCCTTGTTGTTTAGTAGGTGTGGTTGCCGCTTTATCCTGCGCTACTAACATTGCAGGAAAAAGTAATAATAATGAAAGTTTTTTCATAAAAATTTAATGGTAATTTCTTTAGGCTGTGAAAATAGTAATTAAAACATTAATTTTACCAATACATTAATATTTTAACAATTCTTTCCTTGAAGATTCTGTAAAAAGAACACTTCTTTTGGTATCAAATGCTGAAATATGTGTAATGTTTTGCTGTTCTGAATTCCAATCTACCAGAATTGTGTTTGAAATCTCAAGCGTTTTAAATTTATCAATGTCCTTAATTCGCGAATAGCAGACCAATACATCATCAGCCTCGACTTCTTTAGATAAAAAACTGACCGTTTTTGATTGTCCGTTTACTTTAATTACGAAATGTTCCGACAAATATTTTTTCAGTAATTCAACATCTGCTGGAGTTTCTTTGCTAGTACCCACAAATGTCTTTTTGTGATACTTTTTCTCCATTGCATTATTCAAATCATCAATAAAAATGCGGGACGTAATTTGCAGCATTTTTTTCTCTGCAGCATAATTTACTTGAAAAACACCAACATAAAATTTATGAAAAGCAAATGCTGAAGACAATACAAACAAGATTCCCAGCAAAGGATAAATTAACTTTTTTTTCATTTTTGAGTAGCCTCAGCTTTCTTAAAATCTTTATTCTTATTGATCATAAAGTCCATTAACTGAAACTTTTGATCTGGATCTACTAATTGTTTAGAATGTGGATCATTTGAGCAATACATTAGAAAAAGCTCCACTTCGTCATCTTTTAAATTAAGCGTTTTAGAATAAAAATCTTTGGTAAAATTATCTTTCGCGTATTCTACAAAAGCAATATCAGTAACTTCTTCCTCTTTTACTTCGTCTTTTTTACTTAAAAGCTTTTTGACATCCTTAAAGATTCGAACAAAATCGGTCCCATATTTTATTGTTTGATCCGACATCATTGCATTGTTTTTCGCCGTAGACTGATTGTCGTCTTCAAACTGCATATCCACATATTTTTGCGAACCACCTTGCATTGATTTCACTTTCAGTTCCTTATGAACCACAACTTCTTTAAGCTGATTATTAATTAAATCCAATTTTACTTTCAAAAGAATTTCAGCACAATCTTTTTCGGTTAAAACTATTTTTTTTGACTGAAATGTCAGGCCAGAGAAAAGTAAAGTATCTTTTGGCTGTGCAGCAATATCAAACAAACCGCCAGCACCGATAAAAGTCCTAACATTTGCATTAATATTCATAACATAACCACTTTCTATGGCTAAAAAATCATTTATAACCTGACCGTGTAATGGTTTCCTAAAACCGTTTTGCCCTAATACAAATTGACAAAATAAGCAGACAACGAGTACTCCTAATTTATTTTTCATTTTCGAGAATTGTTAGATATTTTCTTGCTAGATCTGTGATTAAAAACATACTCATTGTTTTGTTTTTAGTATTCAAAGATACAGCAAATTCGGCATCATCTACACAAAATAATTGAAATCCTTTTATATCATCTAATGGAATTTTCAATCTATCTGTATAATAGTTCTCTTCAAAAAGGTATTCTAATTTTCTAAAAAGGGCCTCTTTTTTCTCTACATTGACTTCTTTTTTCAGCATCGCGGTTCGTCCAGAAATTTTATTCAACAGTTTATCAATCGATGTCGAAGTAGCCGTATAGACCTTTCGTTCTGCGGGCGTATATTTTTTTTGTCCGTATGGAACAATCCCTAAGTTTTCTGCATTTATATTGGCATTTTCATTCACAACCACTTCTTTTAATTCCACTTCTTTCGCAGTCATTTTTACTACCAAAGAACTAACCGCCAAATCTTCTGCAGTTAATCGACGTTTAACCGGATCTAAGTTTACAGCAGAAAAAACCAAAACATCTCCTTCGTGTGCGGCAATCGAAAAATTACCATCAGCATCAGAAATCGTAGCAGCTTGTGTAGTATTATTCACAATATTCACACCTTCAACTGAAGTAGATTGCTCTTGCACCCTACCCGTCAACAGTTTAGCAACTTTCTGTCCAAAACCAAGCTGAACAAAAAAAAGAAAAACAATAATTGATATAACCTTACTTACCCTCACCAGCAATCATTTCTTTATATTTCTCAGCCAACTCTCCTAAAAGAAATTCTGTAGAAGTTTTATTTTTAGAATTCAAAATCACAGTAAATTTATCATTCTCAACAGCATAATATTCAAACCCCTTAACATAATCTACGGGAATTTTCAATCGGTCAACAAAGTGTTCCAAACTAAACATATTTTCCAATAGTCGGATAAAAAATTCTTTTTTCTCAACCGCTACTTCCTTCTTAAGCATAGCCGTTCTCCCTGAGAAAAAATTTAACAAAGGATCAGCAGAAATAGAACCTCCAGCCATAAGAGAACCTTCCGCTGAAGAGCCGCTATTTGCTGTCGGATTTAATGCGGTTGCAGTTTGCAATTTACGTTCGGCTGCAGTATATTTCTTTTGTCCCATCGGAATTATACCCAAATTTTCAGCATTGATATTATCATACCGCTTTACCACAACTTCTTGCAATTGGTACATTACCATTGTAAGATTGACGCTAAAATTAAGATTTGAAAAATCCTCTTGTTTCAGCAAAACCCTTTTTTCTTTAAAACTTATTGAAGAGAAAACCAGCACATCATCTGCTTTTGCCGAAATCAAAAAAGAGCCAGATGCGCTTGTTGTTACCGTTTCTTCTGTTTGTGCATTAATTACGTAAACACCTTCTAAATCTAAAGTATTAGAAACCACTTTACCATTAAAAACAGAACGGTCTTGACTCTGAGACCAACAAACTTGTCCCGCCACAACAATTAAAAAACAAGTAATTTTTTGAAACAAAATAAAATAAATTAGAAATATTCTTAAAACGGTAAAAATATCTCAAGTCGTTCCAAATTTAATATTAAGGACTTGGTAAAAATATGTTAATTAAAATAACTAAGACGGAGATAAAGACAGAGTTTTTAATATCTTTAACAAACAAAATTTGAGCATAAAAAATCATGAAAAGCGTTATTATTGCAAGCACCTCCACCTTACACGGAGGCAAATACTTAGAATATATCTTACCTACTTTAAAAACACATTTTAAAAACTGCAAAACCATTTTATTTATTCCGTATGCGCGTCCTGGCGGCATTTCGCATGACGATTACACAAAAAGAGCAGCAGAGGCTTTTGCAACCATCAACATTGACGTTAAAGGAATTCATGAATTTGAAAATCCACTAGACGCAATAAAAAATGCGGAGGGAATTTTTACAGGTGGAGGCAATACATTTCTGCTGGTTACGCAACTTTATAAAAACAATATTATGCAGTTGCTTTCTGAAACTGTAAAAAACGGAACTCCATACCTTGGATCTAGCGCAGGAAGCAATATTTGCGGTTTGTCAATGCAGACTACAAACGACATGCCTATTATTTATCCGCCAAGCTTTCAGACTTTAGGTTTAATACCATTCAATTTGAATCCACATTATTTAGATGCCGATTTACAATCTAAACATATGGGAGAAACACGCGAAACGAGAATTAAAGAATTCCATGCTTTCAATGCAATTCCGGTTTTAGGATTAAGAGAAGGAAGCTGGCTAGAAGTTAAAGGAGAAAAAATTACTTTGAAAGGAGATTTATCTGCTCGTTTGTTCAGACAAAATCAAGAACCAACGGAATTAGAAACAGAAAGTGACTTAAGCAATTTAAAATAAAATCCCAATTTTTAAATTCCAAATTCCAAAATAAAAAAAGAATGAATGTAAAAATTGGAATTTGGAATTTACATTTTGTTCAAAACAAAAAAGCCTCAAACAATGTTTGAGGCTTTTGAAGAGCGAAAGACGAGGCTCGAACTCGCGACAACCAGCTTGGAAGGCTGGAGCTCTACCAACTGAGCTACTTTCGCATTAACCGGGTGCAAATTTAAAAATTTTAATTTTAAAAACAAATAAAAATTAAAAATTTTATTTTCACAAAAACAAAACTAAATAGTTTGTTTTCTAGAGCGAAAGACGAGGCTCGAACTCGCGACAACCAGCTTGGAAGGCTGGAGCTCTACCAACTGAGCTACTTTCGCATTGGTTCGGCAAAGATAGAAAGAAAGTTCAGTTAAAAACAAGCTTTTCGGTAAAAAAAATCAATAAAAAACAACAATTTTTTATAACTGATTTAAAATTAAAACGTTATAAAAGCAATATTTTAAAAAAAAATCATGATTACAATTAAAGAAATTACATCAAAAGAGACTTATGCCGTTCGCCAACCTGTTTTAAGAAAAGGAAAACCTATCGAAAGTTGCGTGTTTGAAGGCGATGATTTGGAATCAACTCATCATTTTGGTTTATTTGATGACGAAAATTTAATAGGAATTATTTCATTATTTAATAAAATCAATACTATATTTGCCGCACAAAATCAAGCTCAAATCCGTGGAATGGCCGTTCTAGACACCCATCAAAAAAAGGGATTTGGAGAAGCTTTGGTAAAACATTGTGAAACCTATTGCAATGAAAACCAAGTCGATTTTATTTGGTTCAACGCCAGAACAGCCGCAGTAGGATTTTATAAAAAAATGAATTACCAACCGTTGGGCGAAGCGTTTGATATTAAAGATGTTGGAGAACATTATTTGATGTTTAAAAAATTATAATATGAAAAAAATTTACTCTTTAGTAGTAATATGTATTCTTGTGGGCTGTAAAAAAGAAAGTCCAAAATTGGTGCCTATTGTCAAAAAAAAGGTGCCAGCTATCATACTTACTGACGAGAGAAAAGTTGAAATAGATACTGCTGCAATTGGTGTTTTTAAAAGCGAAACGTTGAAACAATTTTATATTGCCTCAGAAAATCAAACCGTTTGGGGAAACCTTAAAAAAAGAACTTTTGTTTTATCACAATTAGAGAAATCAGAAGAATTAGGCTTAGATCCAGAAGATTACAAAATTGCTCAACTAAAAAAATTCGAAAGTAAAGTGGCTTCGCTTAGTGATAAAGATCTGGCCGCTTATGACGTTTTACTGACTTATAATTTTGAAAAATACCTTAATCATATTTATAAAGGAAAACTAGATCCAAAAAAATTGTATACCAATTGGGATTTGGACGAAAAAACATTTGACGTCAATTCTGTTTTAATCACCGGTTTCAACAAAAATAAATTAGACAGTATTGTTGAAAACATTCAGCCCAAAACGCAAACATACAAAGAGCTTCTAAAAGCGCTTGAAATCATAAATACTTTTCCAGATGACAACGTAAAAACAATTGAATCTGCAGACAAAATTGTTTTAAACGATACAAATTCTGCTTTAATAAACATAAAAAAAAGACTTTTGTATTGGAACGATATGTCTGGAAAAGATAGCCTTACCGCTATTTATGACTCCAAAACTTTTGAATCGGTAAAGAGATTTCAAGAAAGACATGGCTTAGCAGCAGACGGAGTTATTGGAGCAGGGACTATCAAGGCTTTAAATTATTCTAAAGAAAGCAGAAAAAAACAGATAATTGCCAATTTGGAGCGCTGGAGATGGTATCCTTCAGAATTAGCTGAAAACTATTTCATTATTAATATTCCAGATTACAGCTTAAATGTTGTAGAGAGTCAAGACACTACTTTGGTTAGAAATGTTGTAGTAGGAACAAGCAAAAGAAGAACACCAATTATCACTTCGTTTTTAAAAACAGTAGTATTCAATCCGACTTGGACTGTTCCTCCAACAATATTAAAAGAAGATGTAGTTCCGGCAATGAAAAGAAATCGAAATTATTTGGCTAACAAAAACATCACTATTTACGATACGGCCGGAAAGGTCGTTTCTCCAATGGCTTGGAATGAAAATAAGCCAAACAATTATCGCTATGTACAAAGTCCAGGTTACGACAACTCATTGGGATTAATGAAAATTTTGTTTCCAAATCACCATAGTGTATATCTTCATGACACCAATCACCGCAATATTTTTGGACGTAATAATCGCTCTATGAGTTCTGGCTGTGTACGTGTTGAAAACCCGTTAGAGCTTGCCCAGCATATTCTAGACATTGATGGAAACTGGCCTCAAGACAGAATTGATACTATTATCGCAAGCAAAACAACGATGAGCTTTAAGATCACCAAAAAATATGCACTGTACCAATGGTATTGGACCGCTTGGAGCAAAAAAAATCAGCTCCTTTTTAGAGCTGATATTTATGATTTAGATTCCGATTTATATACGCAATTAAGAAATTAGCTTCTCTTCCATCGCAAAACTTCTTGAGGGATGGTAGATATATAAACACGATTTGTCTTTTATTAATTGAATAATTTCATTGGTCAATTCAACAGGAACTGCAGGACAACCTTGACTTCTGCCTAATCTTTTATGGTTTCTAATGAAAGACTCAGACACATAGTCTGCGCCATGCATTACAACTCCTCTCTCGCGAGCGTTGTCATTTACACCATTTTCTAAACCATCTAAACGTAAAGAAGCACCATGCTTTCCTTGATAAATTTCGCCTGTGGCATAAAATCCTAAACTGCTTTTAAATGATGAATTAAGATTTGAAAAAGCGGAAGCAAATTCTTCTCCAGTATTTCTTCCGTGAGCTACAAGCGAATTAAACAAAATTGTATTAGTTGTTAAGTCAATCACCCACAAACGTTTAGTGTTTGATGACAAACTAAAATCAATTAGTGTTAGAATATTTTTCTTGACCACTCCTCTTTCTTTCAACAAATAAAATCCTTTTAAAGCTTCCGAAAAAGTTTTAAGCTCAGGCATTTTAAAATTGTTTGAATTTAACGAGTTATAAACGCCCTCGATTTTAGAATCTACTGTAACCTTTTCAACTTTTGCAATTGTCTTTACAGTGGCATTTTTTTTAAGATCGGCTGTGTTCTTTGAATCTTTTCCAAAAGACAATAGCAAAAACACAAATAACGGATAAATTTTGTAAATCATTGAATTTCTTTAGGTTAAACAAAAAATTTGGGTAAGGCAAAAGTAGAAAAAAATCACTCCTTGCCAAATTACACTCTGATTTTCAGGCGTTTTTTGCTTAAACTTTAACATTATTAACATAAAATAGCAATTTCTGTAAGATTTTATCTTATGCCTAAAACCCTAACATTTAGACTATTTTTCTTAAAAAAAGTAAAATAAATGGAAATCTTGAAACGAAAAGTGTAACAAGTGAAATAAATTCTAGTCTATTGTTCCTATATTAAAATACATTTGCAACCTATTTCGCAACAAAATCAAATGAAAAAAATCATTTTCTTCAGTTTTCTATTATGCTCTCTATGGAGTTATGGCCAGAAAAAAGCAATTCAGGCACAAGTAACTTCGCATACCATTTCTATTGATGGAAAACTTGACGAAACTGCGTGGGAAAATGTACCGATTGCGACAGACTTTATCATGTTGGAACCAGACAATGGGAAAGCGATTCCGTATGAAAAACGTACCGAAGTCAAAGTCATCTATAATAATGATGCAATCTATATTGGTGCCATGATGTACGATAATGAGCCTTCTAAAATATTAAAGGAAATCTCGCAACGTGACAATTTTGGAACCGCAGATCTTTTCGGTGTTTTTATAAATGGTTTTAATGACGGCCAACAAGACTTTATGTTTTATGTTTCGGCTGCCGATGTTCAGGGCGATTGCATTATGACGGATGCAAATGGCGAAGATTATTCTTGGGATGCCGTCTGGATCAGCAAAGCGGCTTTGGCTGAAAACGGATGGATTGTTGAAATGAAAATTCCATATTCTGCACTGCGTTTTTCGGGAGAAAACAAACAAATCTGGGGAATTAATTTCTTTAGAGAAATCAAGCGCGAACGTTATAAATATACTTGGAATTTTGTTGATAGAAAGATCGGAACTTTTACGCAGCAAGCAGGAACTTTAGAAGGAATTGAAAATATCAAACCTCCTACTCGATTGTTTTTTATGCCTTATGCTTCCTATTATTTAAATGCTGCCGATGGTCAAAAAACCTACGGAACGATTAAAGGCGGAATGGATATTAAATACGGAATTACAGATGCTTTTACAGTTGATGCCATTTTAATTCCAGACTTTGGACAGACAAAATATGACGATCAGATTTTAAATCTTGGTCCATTTGAACAGCAATTTAACGAAAATAGAGCCTTTTTTACAGAAGGAACCGACTTGTTCAGCAAGGGCGGAATTTTCTATTCACGCAGAATTGGCGGTACTCCGTCAATCGATCCTGCCTTAAATGAAAATGAAGAAATTACAGAATTACCGGCTGCTGTAAACTTAGTTAATGCTCTAAAATTATCTGGAAGAACAAAAGGCGGACTTGGAATTGGGGTTTTGAATGCCGTTACAGAAAAGACTTTTGCTACCATAAAAAATACCGAAAGCGGCGAAACTAGACAAGCAATTGTAGAACCGCTTACCAATTATAATGTATTGGTTTTGGATCAGCGTTTTAGAAAAAATTCGTCGGTTACTTTTATTAATACTAATGTAACTCGAAACGGCCACACAAGAGATGCAAACGTTACTGGTTTGGCTTGGGACTTAAACACAAAAGCCAATACTTATAGTTTATTCGGAAATGTAAAATACAGTCACATTAATGATTTTGAAGATAAAAACGGTTTTTATTCTACAGTAAGTTTAGCTGAAACAAGCGGTAATTACAGATACAGTATTGGTTCTGACTTTGTTACAAAAGATTACGATCCGAATGATTTGGGTATTAATTTCTACACTAATTATTATAATTTTTACGGGAATGCTAATTATAGAATTCTAAACCCAACGAAGCGTTTTAATACTTTTAGGATTAACTACAACATGTACACCGAATTCAATAAAGAATCTGGAAAGCTGCAGGACAATAGCATCAATGCAAATCTGAATTTGACTACAGTAAAAAATAATTACTACGGAGGAGGGATCACTTTTTACCCTTTAGAAATTAACGATTATTACGAGCCGCGCACCGAAAACAGATATGTTACCATTCCGAGAAAAATAGAAACTTGGGGAAGTATCTCGACCAACTACAATCATAAATTCGCGATTGATTTAAATGGTACTTTTAATGTGTTTGATGAATCTGATCGTTTGACCTATGGTTTTGATATTGGTCCGAGATATCGTTTCAGCGACAAACTTTTGCTGACTTATTTCTTTAGTTACATTAGAAAAAATAACAACAAAGGCTACATTGACCAAGTTGATGGCGACGATGATGAGAGTACTCCAAATGATATCATTTTTGCAAATCGAAATGTGATCACTTATTCTAATACTTTGGGAGGCAAATATGCAATAAATAGCGCTATGACTATAAATCTAGCCGTTCGACAATACTGGTCTTATGCGGATAACAAAGATATTTTATCATTAGATCCAGACGGAGATCTTAGTCCGTATCCGCAATATACTGACAATAAGAATTCGAGTTTTTATTCTTGGAATGCCGATTTATCTTATTCGTGGTGGTTTGCGCCTGGAAGTCAGCTTTCTGCTTTGTACCGAAACAATGCCTCTAATTTTGAACGAGTTATTGACAAAGATTACAGACACAATGTAGCAGGATTATTAAATAATGACGCATTAAAACACATTTTTTCTATTAGCGTTAAATATTTTATTGACTACAACGCCGTCAAAAATAAAGTCAGAAAAAGAGCTTAGCGTGAATTAATTTTAAAAAATAAAGGGTTCTTCAATTAATTTAATATTTTTTGTCAAGCTTCATTTTATTAAATATAAATGTAACAATCGTTTCTTGCCTATTTTAGAAATGACTTATCTTTGTAGAAAACAAAAAGTAATGAACAAAAAAGTTATCCTTATGATTTTAGACGGTTGGGGAAAATCTCCTGACCCTAAAGTATCTGCAATAGACAATGCAAATGTTCCTTTTATAAACAGTCTATACCAAAATTACCCAAGTGCACAACTTAGAACTGACGGATTAAACGTTGGTTTGCCAGAAGGACAAATGGGAAATAGCGAAGTTGGACACATGAATCTTGGTGCAGGAAGAATTGTATATCAAGATTTAGCCAAAATAAATTTAGCTGTAGAACACAAAACTTTAGCAAAAGAGCAAGTTTTAATTGACGCTTTTACTTACGCTAAAGACAACAATAAAAAAGTACACTTTTTAGGATTAGTTTCAGATGGTGGTGTTCACTCACATACTTCACACCTTCGCGGATTAATCGATGCTTCTCAAAAATACGGTTTAGATCAAGTTTACATTCACGCTTTTACAGACGGACGTGACGTTGACCCAAAATCTGGAGGAAAATACATTCACGATTTAGAAGATTATATTAAAGATACGCCAGTTAAAATTGCTTCTATCATCGGACGCTACTATGCAATGGACCGTGACAAACGTTGGGAACGTGTAAAATTGGCTTACGATCTTGTGGTGAATGGTGTTGGAACTCCATCAACAAACGCTGTTGCTAGTGTTTTAGACAGCTACGCAAAAGACGTTACAGACGAATTTATCGAGCCTGTTGTTATTGTTGATGAAAACGCAAAACCTCTTGCAACAATCGTTGAGGGTGATGTTGTGATCTTCTTTAACTTTAGAACTGACAGAGGCCGTGAACTTACTGAAGCGCTTTCTCAGCAAGATTTCCACGAGCAAAACATGCACAAACTAAACCTTTATTATGTAACATTGACAAACTACGATGAAACGTACCAAAACGTAAAAGTGGTTTACAATAAAGATAATATTACTGAAACTCTTGGTGAAGTTTTAGAAAAAGCAGGTAAAAAACAAATCAGAATTGCTGAAACGGAGAAATATCCTCACGTAACGTTTTTCTTTTCTGGAGGAAGAGAAACTCCTTTTGAAGGCGAATCTAGAATCTTGAGAAACTCTCCAAAAGTAGCAACTTACGATTTACAGCCAGAAATGAGTGCTTACGAATTGGCAGACGCTCTTGTTCCTGAATTGAACAAAGGTGAAGTGGATTTCGTTTGTTTAAATTTCGCAAATGGAGACATGGTTGGTCACACTGGAATCATGGAAGCTGCAATTAAAGCCTGTGAAGCTGTTGATGCTTGCGCGAAAAAAGTAATCGACACTGCTCTTGCTAACAATTATACTACAATTGTAATTGCCGATCACGGAAACTGCGAAACGATGATCAATCCTGATGGATCTCCAAATACAGCACACACAACAAACCCAGTGCCGATCATTTTAGTTGACAAGGAACTAAAAAGTATTCAAGATGGTGTTTTAGGTGATATTGCTCCAACAATTTTAGAATTAATGGGAGTTCAGCAACCAAATGCTATGACTTGTCATTCATTATTATAGAAAATATTTTTCTTCATATAAAAAGAGGCGAATTCTAAGAATTAGCCTCTTTTATTTTTTTCGACTGTTTTGTCATTTCGACGAAGGAGAAATCTCCGCAAGTAACTCCATTCCTAAAAGCGCCAATCTTTGTAGAATTTCTAACGAAGATTTCTCCTTCGTCGAAATGACAAGATTGTGGATATTACATTATAATCAAATGATACAATTGCTCAACACCATAAATCACAAGTCCAATAAATCCGCCAACCAAAGTCCCATTAATTCTAATATATTGAAGATCTTTCCCTATTTCTAATTCTAATTTCTCCGAAACCTCTTTTCCGTCCCAGCTTTTTACGGTAGACGAAATCAAATCTCCAATCACTTTCTTATTATTTAATAAAACGGACAACAAATCATTTTTAATAAAATTATTGATCTTATCAAGCATAATTTGATCTTCCTTTAGTCCATTTCCAAAAGTCTGAATTAACCCTGCGATACTATTTTTAATCGAAGAATCATCCCCTTTATCCAAATCTGTCGTGATAGACGATTTTATTTCATCCCAAATTCCGTTGATATAATCTTGAACTTCTTTTTTTCCAACGAAACCTAAAATGATGTCGTTGATTTTAACCCGCATCTCTTCAGAGTTTTTTACTTTTTCCAAGAAGTTGAAAATGTATTCGTCAATTTTCAAACGAACTGCACTTTCTGGCTTTTTGGCTTCATTTAAAAAATCTTGTAAGCCATTGAAAACACCTTCTGTAATGCTTTTATCCGCTAATCCAAAACTTAAAAGGGGTGTCGAAGCTTTTACTTTCTGTCGGATTAAATCTTTATTATTAGTCAATTCGCTGCTCATCACTTCAAGAAGATTCGTCAGCAGTTCATTTTTTAAATTCCCTTTTTGCAACGGTTCTAAAGCTACTGCAACCCAATTTCCAAAATTTACTCCTTCCAATTTTTCCTTGAACTGAACCTGAATAAACCTCTTTACATCTTCATCTTTAATGGTTCTTAAAATTCCTGGAATAATATTTACCGCTACAACATCGGCAATTTTATTCGCATTTTCTTCTTGCGAAAGCCAATCTGAAGCCTTTGTGGCAAAATTGAATTCCTCTAATTTAATTTCTAATTTTTCCTTGTTCAGAAATTCTTCAGAAACGAAATTTCCAAGGTTCTCTCCAATCTCATTCTTCTTAGTCGGAATAATTGCCGTATGCCATATCGGAATTCCCATTGGGTGACGAAAAAGCGCCACGACAGCGAACCAATCAGCAATTCCGCCTACCATCGCCGCTTCGCTAAAAGCCTGCAAAATTGGAATTTTAAAATAAATAGCAATTAAAAACAACAGCACTGCAATACCCAGAAGTCCTAAAGCATTTCTCTTCATTTTCTTAAGAGCCTTTACTTTTTCTATATCTCGATCTGTAATAGTTTCCATAATTATAAGCGTTTATACTACTAATTTATGGCTTTTTTCTGAAAAACTCTTTTGTTATTGGCCACGAATTCACGAATTTCCTTTTTTTGATCTCTAAAATTGAAATTGGCAAAATTTAATTTCACCAATTTAGATTTGCAATAATTCTTGAATTGCTTCGCCTGTCACTTCGTTCGAGTTGTGGCGAAAAAATTTTAATCAAAAAATGAGATAAAAATTGTACTTTTGCGAACTGAAAAATGGAAAAAATATGATTATCCAAAAAACTAGAGAAGAAATCGAATTAATGCGCGAAAGTGCTTTAATCGTATCAAAAACATTAGGAATGATTGCTTCTGAAATTAAGGAAGGAGTAACAACATTATATCTTGACAAATTAGCGGAAGAATTTATTCGTGATCACGGTGCAGTTCCAAGTTTCCTTGGATTGTACGATTTTCCGAATTCGCTTTGCATGAGCCCAAATGCTCAAGTTGTTCACGGTATTCCTAATAATGTTCCTCTAAAAAGTGGTGACGTAATTTCGGTAGATTGTGGCGCTTTCAAAAATGGGTATCACGGAGATCACGCATACAGTTTCGAAATTGGAGAAGTTGCACCAGAAGTTAAAAAACTTTTACGTGTTACTAAAGAGTCTCTTTACGTTGGAATTAGAGAATTTAAAGCTGGAAATCGTGTGGAAGATGTTGGAAACGCGATTCAAAAATATACTGAAGCTCACGGTTACGGCGTAGTTCGTGAATTGGTTGGACATGGTGTTGGGCAAAAAATGCACGAAGAACCAGAAATGCCAAACTACGGAAAACGTGGACGTGGAAAACTTTTTGTTGAAGGAATGGTTGTAGCAATCGAGCCAATGATCAACATGGGAACTAGAAATATCAAACAACTAAAAGACGGCTGGACAATCCTAACTGCTGACGGAAAACCAAGTGCGCATTTCGAGCATGACGTAGCTTTAGTTGATGGAAAACCAGAATTATTATCTACTTTCCAATACATCTACAAAGCTTTAGGAATCGAAAGCAATGAAGAAGATGAGTTTAGACAAGTTCCATTAGTACTATAGAGCTATTCCACCGAGATTCACAAAGATATACGCCAAGATTCACAAAAAATTATTTATTATATGCCTTTAAAAAAATGTATGCCGAAAATATTGTATCTCAAGAACAGTTAGATAAAATTTCATATAAAATTATCGGTTTAGCAATTGAAGTTCACAAACAATTGGGACCAGGCTTATTGGAGTCTGCCTATCAAGAATGTTTGTATTATGAACTTGTAAATTCAGGTCTAACTGTTGAAAAACAGAAAGCACTTCCGATAATCTATAAAGAAATAAAATTATAACACGGATATCGAATTGATTTGTTGATCGAAAACAAAATTGTTATCGAATTAAAAACTGTTGAAGCTTTTACTGATGTACACTTTGCGCAAATATTGACATATTTAAAACTCGGAAATTATCCTTTGGGATTATTAATTAATTTTGACTCAAAAATTTTAAAAAACAACATAAAAAGATTTATAAACACTCTGTGAAACTCTGTGTCTTCTTAGTGTAACTCTGCGAAATAACCCCATGAAAAAACTTTTCAAATTAGTTTTAAATACAATACCGCGTCCATTATTAATTCGTTTAAGTTATGTGGCTCGTCCAATTTTGGCTTTCTCTTTAAGAGGAGATAAATTTACAGATCCTATTGACGGAAAAAGCTTTAAGTCATTTTTGCCTTACGGATACGGAAAACAACGTAATAATGTACTTTCGCCAAGTACGCTTTCTTTAGAAAGACACCGTTTGCTTTGGTTGTATTTAAATGATCAGACTGATTTTTTCGCAGCACCGAAAAAAGTATTGCATTTTGCCCCGGAACAAGCTTTTTACAAAAGATTCCGTAAGCAGAAAAACCTTGATTATACAACAACAGATTTACTTTCGCCTTTGGCTGATGTAAAAGCAGACATCTGCAATTTACCTTTCAAAGACAACGAATATGACGTTATTTTATGTAATCACGTTTTAGAACACATTCCAGATGACACTAAAGCGATGCAGGAATTATTCAGAGTTTTAAAACCTGGCGGAATGGCGATTTTGCAGATTCCACAAGATTTATCTCGCGAAGTTACTTTTGCAGATGATTCGATTACAGACCAAAAAGAACGTGCCAAAATCTTCGGACAATACGACCACGTACGTGTTTACGGACGCGATTATTTCGATAAATTAAGAAGCATTGGTTTTATTGTTATCGAAGAAGATTACACTAACAAAATTGCACCAGAATTGGTTGAAAAATACTGTTTAGCAAAAGGCGAGATTATTCCGCTTTGCTTTAAACAGGAAAACTAATTTTTTTTTCACCGTATAAGTGATATAAGTTCATTTAAAAAGGAGTTTTCAAATTATTACTATTTTGAAAACTCTTTCTTTTTTTGCCCAAACCTAAATTATAAGCCTAACCAAATCCTACTATTTTGCAACCTACAAAACCCTTTCAGTTCTGCTTTGACATCAGTTTTGAAAAAAATCTGAATGCCTATATTCCAACAGCGTATATAGTCGAAAACACCAGCGATATTAAATATCTGGACAAAAAAGCAACCAAAGGCGTAATTGAAAGTTTTGGTGTTGATTATGAAACTTTAGATCATAATTCAAAAAAGATTCTTACTATTTGCGAGTCTTTAAAACCTGAATTTGTATTTAAAAAATTCAGCGCAAAAGTAAAATCAGCCAAAACCATTGCTGATTTGCAGAAAGATTCTAAAATTGATTTTGCTATTCGTCAGCATTTAAAAATCAATTTAAGTCCGTTTTATAGTTTAATTGTTCAAGAACAATATCCGCTATCTATTGAATTAGGTCCAGAAAAAGATTTTTACCGTTCGAGAGTCAGTATTGATCCGTTAGATTTTGAACCTCAGATTCAATTTGACAAACATTCAGAAGGAATCACTTATACCCTTTCTTTAAAAGAAAATGAAACGACTTTTCTACCAATGGACAACAAGGTCGATATTCTTTCTGACGAACCGGGCTGGCTGATTGTCAATAAAAAATTAGGACAATTAAAAGAACTAAACGGCAAGAAACTGACACCATTTTTAAAGAAAAAATCAATCGAAATTCCTTCAAAATTGGTTGATGATTATTTTAAAAATTTCATTCCAGAAATTGCTAAAAAAATTGACATTGAAGCCAATGGCTTTGAAATTGAACTTCGTGATCAAATTGCTTCTTGTACCATTCAGCCTATTTTTGATTTCTTTAAAAACTGTTATTATCTCAATCTTTATTTTGATTATAACGGCTATGTTTTTGACGGAAGCAAAACCAAGAAAACACATTCTTTTGTAGATTTCAGCGTAGCAAACGAACCTCGAATAATTCAGTTTAAACGAAGCGCTAATGAAAATTCATATATCGAAAAACTATCTGAAATTGGTTTAGAAAAAATCAAAAATGAATTGTTTGGATTAAATTCTGATGTTGAAAATTCAGATCCGTTCATCAACATTCAATTAATTATTGATAATAAAGAAAAACTGAAAGATTTAGGTTTTACGATTGAAAACCTGAAACTGGAAAGCAAAGAAATCATCACAGAAAGCCATACAATTTCTGCTTCTAAAGAAACAACTGGAGATTGGTTTGACATTAAAATCATTATTACCGTTGGAAATTATAAAATCAATTTCAGCGAAATAATTCCAAACATAAAAAGCAAAGAAAGACTTTTCCCTTTGCCTGACGGAAACTACTTTTTAATTCCGTTAGAATGGTTTAGTAAGTATGGTTCTTTGGCGAAATTAGCTAAAACAGAAAATGGTGCTTTACTTTTGAGAAAGAGCAACTTTACCGCTTTAGACGGAATTTCAGAAATCGATAATGATTTAGATCAAATCCATCAAGCAGAATTTACTGCTTCAGATTTAATAAAAGCCACCTTAAGACCTTATCAAATTGATGGAGTAAAATGGCTTTTAGGACATTTCAATTCCAATATGGGCGCATGTCTAGCCGATGATATGGGACTTGGAAAAACGTTGCAAACTCTATCTGTTTTAGTTTCGGTACAAGAGCAATTAGGTTTTACGACCAAAACTACCAATTTTGATTTATTTGCCAACGAGACCACTATTGAAAGAGAACCGCTAAAAGCTTTAATTGTTCTTCCTTCTTCATTGGTTTTTAACTGGTTTAATGAAGCTGGAAAGTTTACGCCTCACTTTTCTAAAATGCAATATGTTGGAAATGATAGAAAAATGCTGGCGAGCAGAATCAATTCAACCGATTTGATTTTTACAAGTTATAGCATCATTCATAGAGATATTTCGATTTTAGAAAAATACGATTTCCGTTATTTGATTTTGGACGAAAGCCAATACATCAAAAACAAAAATTCTAAAATTTTTAAAGCCATAAATAAAATCAGTACAGGACATAAAATTGCTTTGAGTGGTACTCCGATCGAAAATTCGCTTGACGATTTATGGTCACAAATGCAATTTATCAATCCCGAGATTTTAGGAAGTTATGCTTTCTTTATGGAGAATTTCAAAAATCCGATTGAGAAAAAGCAAAACGAAGAAGTTTTAGCAGAATTAAAAAACCTCATCCAACCTTATATTTTACGAAGAACCAAAGAGCAGGTTTTGAAAGATTTACCCGAATTGACGGAACAAATTTATTACTGCGACATGGATCCAGAACAAGAAAAATTATACGAGAAAGAGAAATCTAAAGCTCGTAACTTCTTACTAAAAACCGATTCAAGTCCAGATAAAATCAGCATTATCAATACTTTGATGAAATTGCGACAATTGAGTAATCACCCAAAAATGGTCGATGCCGATTCAGAAATTGATTCTGGAAAATTTATTGCGGTCACCAATTATCTGGAAAATTTGGTCAAAGCAAAACAGAAAGTCATTATTTTCAGTTCGTTTGTCACGAATTTGAATTTCTATACGGATTGGTGTAAAGAAAATAAAATAACATTTTGTGAAATTACTGGCGAAACGCCAGCGAGCAAAAGAGAACAAGAAGTCAAAAAGTTTCAAGAAAAAGAAGAACCATTATTGTTTTTTATTTCATTAAAAGCGGGAGGAGTTGGTTTAAATATCACGAAAGCTTCTTATGTTTTATTTTTAGATCCGTGGTGGAATCCTTTTGCAGAAAAACAAGGCGTCGGGCGTGCGCATAGAATTGGCCAAATGAATAAAGTCAATGTGATTCGATTCATTTCAAAAAATACAGTGGAAGAGAAAATCATCAAATTGCAAGAAAACAAAAAACTATTGTCTGATTCCCTTTTAGAAGAAAGCTACATCAATGATGAAATTGAAGGCAACTTAGAATATATTTTGAGTTCTTAATTGTTAAACCCAATAGCATGGCATCTTTTTCGTTGTATAAAATTGTTATATTTACAAATCTTACAACGAAATACGATGCCAAAATTTTTATATACAAGCTTTATTTTCCTTTTTATTTTCACTTTAGCGAAAGCTCAAGAAAAAGAAATTGATCCTCCTTATAATATAAAAACAGTTTCATTTATTCAAAACGGCAGTAATGTTCCGCCAATTTTTGCATTGGGTGATGCATTTACTTTTCAATTTGATGATTTGTTTGGCAACGAAGCCAATTATTACTTTGAAGTTGTTCACTGCGACTACAACTGGATTCCAACAGCTATTCCAAAAACAGACTATGTTGTCGGCATGGATAATCAAAGAATTACAGATTTTTCTAATTCGTTTAATACACTTCAAGTATATACGCATTACAGACTTACTTTTCCAAATCAGTTTACACAGCTGCTAAAACTTTCGGGAAACTATATGCTTCGTATTCTTAATGAAGACAGAGAGCTTGTCTTCTCTAGAAAATTTATTTTATACGAAAGTCATTGTACTGTTGGCGTTCAGGTAAAAAGAAGCCGTAACCTAAGCAACATTGACTACAAACAAAATCTCGAAATTGCAATTTTGTCTAATGATATTGCTTTTCAAACCCCATTACAGAATGTAAAAGTACTTTTATTGCAAAACGGTAATTTCCATACGGAGATAAAAAATATTGTGCCACAATACACAATCGGCAATCAATTAATTTATAAATACGATAAAGAAACTCAGTTTTGGGGCGGAAACGAATATTTGTATTTTGAAAATAAAGACATTCGAGCAGCCAGTAACAATGTTGCCAAAATAGGTTCTAGCAATGATATTTACAATTCATTCTTATATACCAATGCCGCAAGAGGAAATCAGATTTATACTAATTATGAAGATGTAAACGGAAACTTTGTGGTAAAAAACATTAACGGCTCTAACAACGATATTGAAGCCGATTATGCTTGGGTTTATTTTACCCTTTCGGCTCCTGCTTTTAGAATGAACAAAGACATTTACATTACGGGAATGTTCAATAATTACAGCCTTTCGCCAGAATACAAAATGGATTACAATAACGACAAGGGAGTTTTTGAAAAAGCCATTATGATTAAACAAGGTTTTACTAATTTTCAGTATACTGTTGCAGACAAAAAGGGCGTTGTTGATTTTGAAAATGCTATAGACGGAAACTTTTATCAGACTGAAAACGAGTACACCGTCTTAGTTTATTACAAAGAAGCAACCGATCGTTATCAGCGTGTAATCGGAAAGGGAAATGCAAACTCTATCAATATAGTCAATTAAAACAATGTTAAGGTTTTAGTTTAAACGATTTTTTTTCGTAGCTTTGCCTCTATAACACTCACATATATACGGCGTTAGTATGGTTTCTCAAATTACACGAGGCATAAAAATATCTGTTTTGACTAGTTTTGAAGGTACATACTTCAAAAACTACAAGATTCATTTTGCTTTTAGCTACGTAGTTACCATCGAAAACCACAGTAAAGATTCTGTACAATTAACGTCACGCCACTGGGAAATTTTCGATTCTTTAAACGATTTAGAAGTGGTAGATGGTGAAGGTGTAATTGGTAAAAAACCGGTTTTAAAACCTGGTGAAAACCATACTTATAGTTCTGGCTGTTTACTATCGTCTCCTTACGGCGCAATGAAAGGTCATTTTAACATGATCAATTTTACTACTACAAAAACATTCAAAGTAATTGTTCCGACTTTTAGAATGTGCGCTCCTTTTGCATTGAACTAATTTATAGTTTAATCGCACTTTTTCATTTTATAAAATTCGATAAGACATTTAATTTTTGCCTAAAACATTTCTTTTTATGCAAGAAAAATGTTAAATATTCTGCAACCTGAATTATTCTTTTATTAAAATACAACTTTTTAATATTGTATTGTGATAAATTCAAATTATCATTTGTACTTTTGTAAAAAATTAAACAAATCGTAATTTTAAAATAATTTATCCCATGTTAAAAGGATTCTTTCATGTACCAAAAGCGGTAAACGAGCCAGTAAAAAGCTACGCACCGAACTCACCAGAAAAAGCAGCAGTTCAGGCAGCTTACACCACAATGTGGAATTCTCAAATTGACGTTCCTTTATATATTGGAAACGAAGAAATCAGAACTGGAAACACAAGAAACATTACAGCTCCACACGACCACAAACACGTTGTTGGAAAATATCATTTAGCTGAAAAACAACATATCGAAAAAGCAATTGCTAATGCACTTGAAGCAAGAAAAGCATGGGCAAACATGGCATGGGAACAACGTGCTGCTATTTTCTTAAAAGCTGCAGAACTTATTGCAGGACCATACAGAGCTCGTATCAACGCGGCTACAATGATTGGTCAATCTAAAAATATCCACCAAGCAGAAATCGATTCTTCGTGCGAATTAATCGACTTCTTACGTTACAATGTTGAGTTTATGACTCAAATCTACAACGATCAGCCAAAATCAGATTCTACTGTTTGGAACCGTGTAGAATACAGACCATTAGAAGGTTTTGTTTACGCAATTACTCCATTCAACTTTACTGCTATCGCTGCAAACCTTCCTGCAAGTGCTGCTATGATGGGTAACGTTGTCGTTTGGAAACCAAGTGATAGCCAAGTATTTTCTGCAAAAGTTATCGTTGATGTTTTCAAAGAAGCTGGAATTCCAGACGGCGTTATCAACGTAGTTTTCGGAGATGCTTTAATGATTACAGATACTGTTTTAGCTAGCCGTGATTTTGCTGGCGTTCACTTTACAGGATCAACTCATGTATTTAAAGATATTTGGGCTAAAATTGGTGCAAACATTAATAACTACAAAACGTACCCAAGAATCGTTGGAGAAACGGGAGGTAAAGATTTTATCATTGCTCATCCAAGTGCAAACGTAAAACAAGTTGCTACAGGAATTACTCGTGGAGCATTTGAATATCAAGGACAAAAATGTTCTGCTGCTTCTAGAGCTTATGTTCCACAAAGTTTATGGCCAGCTGTAAAAGAGCAATTAATTGCTGATGTTAAATCTATGAAAATGGGTTCTCCAGAAGATTTTGGAAACTTCATTACAGCAGTTATTCACGAAGGTTCTTTTGACAAATTAGCTAGTTATATCGACCAAGCTAAAAAAGATGCCGATGCTGAAATCATCGTTGGAGGAAATTACGATAAATCTGTAGGATACTTTATTGAACCAACAGTTATTGTAACTACAAATCCTAAATATACTACAATGGAAACTGAGTTGTTCGGACCAGTTATTACTATTTATGTTTACGAAGATGCGAAATGGGAAGAAACGCTTGAATTAGTTGATACTACTTCTGAGTACGCTTTAACAGGAGCTGTATTTAGCCAAGATCGTTACGCTATTGAAGTAGCTACAACTAAATTACAAAACTCAGCTGGTAACTTCTATATCAACGACAAACCAACTGGAGCTGTTGTAGGAATGCAACCATTTGGTGGAGCAAGAGCTTCTGGAACTAATGATAAAGCTGGTTCTGCATTAAACTTATTACGTTGGGCTTCTCCAAGAACTATCAAAGAAACATTTGTAACTCCAGAAGATTACAGATATCCTTTCTTGGGTTAAGAATTGTTGCTATTAAAATTTATACTTTTTATATAAAGAAGCCGAATCCCAAAAGATTCGGCTTCTTGCATTAATTAATTTTGCAATCAAAAACAAAAAGTGGTATTTTTCTTATTTTATTTAAAATCAATACTTTAAAAAAAGGATTTACCTTATTCTGATATTTTAAAAACTTTTTGTAACTGTTTAAAAAAGGACACCCTTATAATTTTGTTTCAATATAAATCAATATTAGCCAATTTTAAACAAAATTATTCAAATGAGAAATTTAAACAATGTCCCAGAAGTTATAATAGAATCAAAAAGTATCGGACATTCCATTAACTACAAATGGACGAAAAAGAAAATCAATACATTTTTAGACCCAATTGAAAATAATGATGATTTAGAAAATACTTTAATGCAAATTAACCACAAAGGCTCGATAGGACTAACAGCCGCATTACTTGAATGGATTTATTGGCGTTTTACAGGATACACGCAAGAAACACATGACACACAAAAACGGATTGAGGCGCTTTGGTGTTCTTTAAATAGCAAGGAAGACACAAAATCGTTAATTTTTGATGCCGATTTAGAAATTTCTGCTGTAGGTCCAGTAAATGGAGCTTTATGGATTGCCTTAATGAATGTCACAATTATAGATGTAAAATATAGAAAGGGTTCTTATTTTTTGCAAAATGAACTTATTGGTTTAGTTCTATTAGCAAGACATATAACACCGAAAAAGAAAAAATTTGACAAATGGTTTAGAAATACTATTTCTAAACTCATTACTACACATTCCAACTCTTACATTAATGATAACCTAGACGAGAGTGATGAAGCAGTATATGATTCTTCTGCCGAACCTATAATTTCACGAGAGTATTTTTTCGATTCTACATTTGTTTACTCCGTTGAAAACACAAAAAACGCACTCGATGACTTCATTAGTAACTTGGATCACAAGGCAAATGCTTTTTTAAGTTTTTCTAAAAAGGCTTCTTAATTTTAATAGTTCTTTTTTATGTTTTTGAATAACCCGACGAAGAAATTAATTTCTTCGTCGGGTTTACTTGTTTAATCATAAATACCTTATTCCAACATTTTTAAAACTTTCTGAGAAAAATTAAAACATAGAAAATTTCTTACTTGGTAAAAAATTAAAAATATGAGAAAAATTTTTGCTCTACTATGTATTTCTTGCCTTTTCTTAATTTCTTGTAGCGAAGAGAACAGTTCAAATAATAAAACTGAACACAATGAAGCCATTTTCGTATTAACAAAGAACAATCAGCGTTCGACATGGAATAATATTCAAGTGGGTGAAACTTTACAGTTTGATATTAAAATTCAAAACTTTGACTTTTCTCCCGATATCGTATACGTCCTAAAACCTATAACTACTGACGCTACAAAACATCAGCAAAACAAAATTGATTATAATTTTCAACAGGAAGTAAAAATTGCATCTCCAAGTCTCTCTTCTTCAAAAGACAGCATTCCTATTAAGAAAACTCAAGACAGTATTATATTAAAAAAATCTAGCTCGTCATTTTTTGTTTCAATTTTAAAACCAGGGAATTTTATCCAACAATATGAATTGCGAAAAATGCGATTAAACAAATATGTCGCTGGATCTACACAAGAACTTTTATTCTCTGCCGTAAAAATTGATGTTTATACTTGGAATCAACAGACCGACAATTCTACGATGTTTTCAAGCTCAAAACATACCCGTTATTATGAATTTACAATCGATGATGGAGACCAGACAAACGACACTTATCTAACAGATAATGATTTTAAACAAAATAGCTATCAGGCATTGTATAATAATAAAAAATATGATGGAAATATTGTAATCAACAAACCAATGACATTTAGCGAAAAGGTAAATACAGAAAAAGGCCCACAAACTGTCCCAACCTGGACATTATTTGAACTTAAAATAATACAAAAAAGGAATCACGAACCAGACAACATTATTACATATAATAATCTACCTATCAAACAAAAATAATAATCATTATAAATTTAACTATGAAAGATCAAATGAAAAAAACAGTCCTTTTAGCCCTAGCAATCTGCGGGACATTCTTGACATCCTGTAGTAACGATGACAGCAAAGATAAGAATTCAAATAGCTCTCTGGATAAATTACAACCTGTAACTTTTATATCAAAACCAGACAATATATTAAGCTCTAAAAATACAGGAGCGCAAGAACTAAATCCTACAACTGGTAATAATGAATATGTCTATCTTACTACTGTAGAAAAGCAAACCACATTATCTCCGCTTTCGATTATAAACGAATCAAATCTAGATGTAATTTACCCAGGAAGTATTCTACGTGGTTCTAGTTTTATGAATGCAACTTATGATCCATTGGTTTTAAAAAACTCTTTTAAACCTGTTGTGATATCGATGTCTTTAAGAGGAAAGATTCCTGTTACAGCAAGTACTCTTCCTATTCCGAGTGAAGTAAGAAACGTAACAAAGGGCTTAATAAGCAATAACAAGAATGATATCGATTATGAAGCTATTCCAACTTATTATGAATATCAAAGTGATGAAATAACTACAGAAGATAGCTTTAAAAAAGCGTTAGATGCGCATCTAAGTGTAAATGTATTAGGAGGATTGGTAAAAGCTAATTTTGGATATACTCAGAATAGCGGATCTTCCAAAACTACTTCATATGTAATGGTAAAAGTTAGACAGCGTTTATATAGTATGACCATAGATCCTAAATACTATACAGACTGGATAGATGGAGATATTAACGCTAACAATTTTGGCACTCACGAACCAGTATATGTAAGCAATGTAGATTACGGGCGTGTTGCTTACATACTAATTGAAACTGCAAAAGATGAAACATACAACAATATGATGGTCAAAGCTGCCGTTAGTGTGGCTCTAAAAGTTGTAGACATTGGTGTAGATGTATCTTACTCTGAAGAATTCAAAAAGTTATTCGCACAAAATAAAATTAAGGTAATGATTGTAGGAGGTCCATTAACTCTAGGAGGAAAAGTTACAGATTACAATAGTTTTGTCGAATTTCTTAAAGCACCAACTTCTTCTGATTTGGTTTCCTCTTCTGCTCCTATATCTTATAAAATAAGACGATTAAAAGATAATACTGAAGTTGAAGTAAAAGACATGTACACTACACAATTCAAGGAATTAAAAGCAAACTAAATTTAATTAACAAAGCCAATCTCTTTTTAAGATTGGCTTTGTTAGAATAAATACCAACAGATGAAAAAATTATTTTCCCTTTATTTTATATTTCTTTCCTCAATCTTATTTGCTCAATCATATCCGTTAAGTGGTAACTTAACTATTTTCTGCGATAATTCAGAAGCATTTTTTGTTTATCTAAATGGTGAATTGCAAAATAAACAGCCAAACTCAAGTGTGACGATAAAAAATCTAAATCAGCGTTATTACAATGTGAAAGTTTCATTTGAGAATACTGATTTAAAAAATAGCATCAACAATTACGTATCAGTATTGAGCAAAGACGGAAAAACTTTTGAAGATGTAACTTATAAAATCAAGATTGATTACAAAACCAAAAAAACAAAACTGAATTATTATTCGGGAAAAGAAATTGCTTCTGAATTTCATCCCAATCAAGATATTTTGAATATAAATCAAATCCCTTATCCGAACCAAAATGTTACGATCGAAAATGGGGTAAACATTACCATTAATAATAACAAAAATTCGAAACCAAATTTGGATCGTAAAGAAAGGAAATGCCCTGAAATGAATTCCATCGATTTTGAAATTGTAATGAAATCTATTAAAAAAGAAAATTTTGACGACCAAAAATCAGCAGTCGCAAAAAACATAATTTTAAATAATTGTCTAAAAACAGATCAAATTGCGCAAATTGCCAAGACTTTTTCATTTGCAGATAATCAATTGGAATTTGTAAAACACGCTTACAATTCTTGTATTGACCTCAAAAACTATTATTCACTAAAAGACGTTTTTTCTTTTCAAGTCGATCAGCAAGAATTCATGAATTTTATAAATTCTAAAAAATAAAAAACCGAATCTTTTTTATTAAGATTCGGTTCTTTATTACGGTTTAAATTTCAATGGCAAATGTACCACTTTCTTAGTTTCGAAAAACTCATCTTCAAAAAAGTCAGCTAAATCGTATAAAGTTGCATTTGGAAAATCCTTTAATTCTTCTGCTAAATCGCCTCCTTTTAAATAGAGAATACCATTTTTTAAAAGATGTTTATGCTGTTTTTTGATTTTATCATGAATCCATGAAACAAAATCTGGCATATTGGTTACAGCGCGACTCACAATAAAATCGAAATCGCCTCTTACCAACTCGGCGCGTTTTTGCTCTGCTTTTACGTTCTTTAATTCTAATGCATCAACAACACCTTGAACCACTTTTATTTTTTTTGCGATAACGTCAATTAAATAAAAACGAGTTTCAGGAAAAAGAATCGCTAATGGAATTCCAGGGAAACCACCGCCTGTTCCAACATCCAAAACAGTAGAACCTGGTTCAAATTTCATAACCTTGGCAATTCCTAACGAATGCAAAATGTGTTTTGTATATAAAGAATCAATATCTTTTCTAGAAATTACATTGATTTTTTCATTCCAATCGTGGTATAAAAAGTCTAATTTTTGAAATTGTTCGATTTGAAGATCGGTCAAATTGGGAAAATATTTCAATATCTCATCCATTGCTGTAAATTTTTAACAAAAGTACTACTTTACGATTGAAATATTTAACTCAATTTTGCAAATTGAAAATTTATAATAATTACCTTTGAAAACTATTTAAATTAATTATGAATAACACTGCTCCAACTTTTGCACGGCAAGACAATTTGAAGTTCTTCAGAACGCTTAACTCACGCGTTAACAATTACTTTAAAGAAAATAATATCAAAAAAACCGGAAACTGGCAGTTACATTTAAAAGCTGTTATTCTATTTGCTGTTTTTTTAACTCCATACTTTTTAATCCTTACGCTTAATATGCCTTTTTGGGTGATGTTGCTTTTATCTGTCGTAATGGGTATTGGAATGGCCGGTGTCGGAATGAACGTAATGCACGACGGTAACCACGGATCATACTCAACAAAAAACTGGATCAATAAATTCATGGGCGGAACCATTTATGTTCTAGCTGGAAACGTTTACAACTGGCAGGTACAGCACAATGTACTTCATCATACTTACACTAACATTCCTGGTCACGATGAGGATCTAGATGCAGGACGTATTATTCGTTTTACAGAACATGCAGAATGGCATCGTTTTCACCGTTTTCAACATTATTATTCTGTTTTCTTATACGGATTATTGACCTTCAATTGGGCATTAACTACCGATTTTAAGCAGATGAGAAACTACTTAAAAAGAAAATTATCTTACGGTGAGCCAAAAAGCCCTAAAATTCTTTGGACTACATTAATCATCACCAAAATAATTTATGTGTCAATTTGGATTGTTTTGCCAATGGTAATTGGAATTACATGGTGGAAAGTTCTTATTGGATTTTTTGCAATGCACTATACGGCAGGATTAATTCTAAGCATTGTGTTTCAATTGGCACACGTGGTAGATCACACTACAAATCCAACTCCAAATGATTTAGGAGAAATGGACAATACTTGGGCAATTCACCAATTGTACACCACAACTAATTTTGCGCCTAAAAATGCCATCGTAAATTGGTACACAGGCGGATTAAACCATCAAATCGAACATCATATTTTCCCAAATATTAGTCATATTCATTACGGTAAAATTGCAAAAATCGTAAAAGAAACTGCGAAAGAGTGCAACTTGCCATATTATGAATATAAAACCATGCGAAGTGCTGTTATTGCTCACTTTAAGCATTTACGCGAATTGGGAATGAAACCAGAATTAGCAGTTTAAAAAAAACTAAGAGAAAATCTATTAATAATTAACCTTCCTTAAACAACACAGCAAATTTAAGGACCTTCAAAATTTTTATAATGAACCATATTCTTTCGGACAGAATCAACAACCTTGCGACTTCACAAACATTGGCAATGGCCGCTTTAGCAAGAGAATTAAAAGCACAAGGAAAAGACATTATCAGCTTAAGTTTAGGTGAGCCAGATTTCAACACACCTGATTTTATCAAAGAAGCTGCAAAAAAAGCAATCGACGATAACTACAGCACATATTCTCCAGTTGATGGATACCAAGATTTAAAAGAAGCGATCTGCAGAAAATTCAAAAGAGACAATGATTTAGAATATAAACCATCTCAAATTGTAGTTTCTACAGGAGCAAAACAATCATTATACAACATCGCGCAAGTAATGTTAAATGACGGCGACGAAGTAATTTTACCAGCACCTTACTGGGTTTCTTATTTCGAAATCGTAAAACTTTCTGGCGGAGTTCCTGTAGAAGTTCCAACTTCTGTAGAAACAGATTTCAAAATCACTCCAGAGCAATTAGAAGCTGCAATTACACCAAAAACCAAAATGATGTGGTTCTCTTCTCCATGTAATCCTTCAGGCTCTGTTTACAGCAGAGAAGAATTAACAACTTTGGCTAAAGTTTTAGAAAAACACCCAAATATTTACGTTGTTGCAGACGAAATCTATGAGCACATCAACTTCTCTGGAACTTTCTGCAGTATCGGTTCTATCCCAGGAATGTTAGAAAAAACAATCACTGTAAACGGAGTTGCAAAAGCATTCGCAATGACTGGATACAGAATTGGGTACATCGGAGCTCCAGAATTCATCGCAAAAGCGTGTACAAAAATTCAAGGACAAGTAACTTCTGGTGCAAATTCTGTTGCACAAAGAGCTACAATCACAGCTGTAGATGCTGATCCAAGCGTATTAAACGAAATGGTTCAAGCGTTCCACGGACGTAGAGATTTAGTTGTTGGATTATTAAAAGAAATCCCAGGAGTAAAAATCAACGTTCCAGAAGGAGCTTTCTACGTATTCCCAGACGTTTCTTCTTTCTTCGGAAAAACATTGAAAGGTCACGAAATTAAAGATGCAAACGACGTTTCTATGTATCTTTTAGCAGAAGCAAACGTAGCAACAGTAACAGGAGACGCTTTCGGAAATCCAAACTGTATTCGTTTCTCTTACGCAACTAGCAATGATATTTTAAAAGAAGCATTACGCAGAATCAAAGAAGCTTTGACTGCATAACCATATTCTAACTTTTATAAAAACGGCTTAAGGTTCAAAAGTTTCATCACTTTTATACTTTAAGCTGTTTTTTTTATGGGGCGTGTTTCGCCGCGGTGAACCGGGCTATCCGCTATATCTTTTATGGTGAACCCCACCATAAAAGGATATCGCTCCTATCCCTCACGCAAAACGGTGTATAGAAAATATCGTTTTCAAAAGAAAAAATCTGCCCTCATCAATTTTAACTTGCATGAAGTTTTTAAACCAGTTTCACAATTCCCATTCTACAATATTATAAATCTTCGAGTGTAATCCTGTAAAGCAAAGCCCTTTATAATTGCAAACTTTGTAACATATTAATTTCAAAAAATTATATGTCATGACACATGCAGAAGAAACCACCACAGAAACAATTAAAACTTTAGAAGGATTAATTTCAATTCTTGAAGATGGAAAACTAGGATATACAAATGCAGCAGAGCATGTAGAAAATCCAGCAATGAAAACCGATTTCCTTGAATACGCCCGCGAAAGAGCTTTGTTTATTGTAGAACTTCAAAACCAAATTAACAAACTAGGTAAATCAACAGACACTTCAGGCGGAGGCCCGCTTGGCGCTTTGCATCGTACTTGGATTGATATCAAATCAGCTTTTACAGGAGGCGATACCGAAGCTATCATTAATGCCTGCATTACTGGTGAAGAGGCTGCAATCGAGAAGTACAAAATGGCACTCGACGGAAATAATTTAGAACACGATCAAATTTACATCGTTTCAAAACAATTAAACAGTATTCAAAATACTTTATCACAAATTAAAATAAGAGCAAACTAATCGATTCATGCTTTTTTTTGAAAACCACTTTAACCTTCGGGTTGGGTGGTTTTTGTTTTATTGAAATTGAAAAATAAATCTTACTTTCGTTGCAACCAATTTCTAATCAAAATGAAAAATTTAATCTTCATATTAATACTTTTTTCAAATATCAATATTTATTCTCAAAGTACTTTAACTTCTTTAAATTTTGGCAAAAACAATGACTTTCATTCAACAAGGTCAGTTTTACAAACTATAACAAACACAACTTTTTATAATTCAAATAATACAACTGAACAAACTAAAGAAATTAAATCTTACAATACCCAAAATAATATTGTCACAGAATTTAGATATGACGGAGAGGGTAATTTAAAACAACGTTTAACAAGGTCATATGACTCAACTGGAGTTCGTTGTATAGGCAGAAAATTTGAAAATTGGCACAGATATCTCGGGCACACAATTGAAATTGCCTACTATAATTACGACTCTAAAGGCTATTTAGTTAATGTAACAGACAAAGACCAAAATGGAAACATTTTTAGACATACTGATTTTGTAAATGATGAAAAAGGAAATCCAATTGAGATCATAAACTTTAAGGGAAATCAAATTATTGGGACAGAAAAAAATGAATATGACTATGATAAAAATGAGGTGATCATTAAATATTTTGACATAAATAATCAACTTATGAATTCTCAAACCAGTAAAATAAACTTTTCAAAAAGCGATCCTGCTGACATTGTAAATGAATATGGAGATATTATAAAATCGTCAAAATATGAGATGGAATTAAAATACGATAAATTCGGAAATTGGATTAAGAAGAAATATTCAACAATAACGGAAGGCAAAATTGTAAAAAAATCAGAAACTACAAGAACAATTAAATATCTCTAAATAATTACATTTGTTAACCATCATCATTCCATATTAAGTTAACAATTTCAAAAAAATCGCTTCAGGACTAGCAAACTCAAATAATTTATTAGACCTTTGCACACTTTTTTTCGTGAATACCACAAAAGGCTAAAGTTTTAGAAATGAAGAAGAAAATAGAAATATTAGCTCCAGCAAGAGATTTAATCGGCGGAATGGCAGCTATTAACAGCGGTGCAGATGCAGTATATATCGGTGCGCCACAATTTGGTGCACGTTCTAATGCCAACAACTCTATTGAAGATGTAGCTGCATTAGTAAAATATGCGCATTTATTTAATGCTCAGGTTTTTGTGGTAATGAATACCATTTTATACGACAACGAATTAGAAACGTGTCGTGCCATGATATGGGAATTATACGATATTGGTGTCGATGCCTTGATCATTCAGGATATGGCAATTATGGAAATGGACTTGCCTCCTATAGTACTTCATGCCAGCACGCAAGCCAATAACCGTGATGCAGATAAAATTAAATTCTTAAAAGATGCCGGAATTAAACGTGTGGTTTTAGCCCGTGAATTAAACTTGCATCAAATTAAAACCATCTACGACGAAGCTGATGTTGAACTGGAATTCTTCGTAACTGGAGCATTATGTGTATCTTTCAGCGGAAACTGTTATATGAGTGTGGCAAACGGAGAACGTAGCGCAAACCGTGGTTCTTGTGCTCAAAACTGTCGTTTACCATACAACTTAATCGACGGAAACGGAGATACTTTAATCAGAAACAGTCACTTGCTTTCGATTAAAGATTTAGACGTTTCAGATCAAATTCCGAATTTGATCGAAGCGGGAATCGTTTCTTTCAAAATTGAAGGACGTCTTAAAGATGTGGCTTACGTTAAAAACAACGTTTCTTATTTACGTCAAAAATTAGACAGCTATTTAGAAGGAAGCGATAAATACATCAAAGCCTCTTCTGGAAAATGTACTTATACTTTCGATTCTACTTTAGACAGAACTTTCAACCGTGGTTATACGGATTATTTCGTAAACGAAAGACACGCTAGTATTGGCTCTTGGGAAAGCCCAAAATCTAAGGGGCAATATATCGGTAAATTGATCCGTACAATCGGAGATGCTTACGAAATCGAAAACGGCGAATTGCTAAACAACGGTGACGGACTTTGTTTCATCAACGAAAACAACGAAGCCGACGGAATTTACGTAAACAAAGCTGAAAACGGAAAAGTATATCCAAACGTTCTAAAAGAAATCAAAGACGGAACTTTCATTTACCGTAACAACGATACAGCTTTCATCAAAATTGTTGAAAGAGAAGATAGTGCAATCCGTAAAATCGGAACGACTTTATTGCTTACCGAAAACGAAAATGGTTTCGAATTAATAGCAACCGACGAAGATGGAAACGTAAGTACAGTAAAATTAGAACACTCAAAAGAGCCTACTAAAACTGGCGAATCAATCGAAGAAAACATTAAAGTTCAATTGGCAAAAACAGGTTTTACGCCTTATAGCGCCGATGAAATTAATGTAATGTTCTCTCAAAACTGGTTCCTTCCTATTTCAAAAATCAACGAAATGAGAAGAAATGTTTTCGAACAATTATCAGAAATTCGTCTGGCAAATTACGTTCGTGAAGAACACCAATTAGTAAAAACGTCACATCCTTATCCGGAAACGAAACTGGATTTCATGTACAACGTTTCGAACAAAACCGCTCGTAAATTCTACGAACGCCACGGTGTTACTGAAATCGAAAAAGCATTCGAATTACAATGGGATCCAGGAAAATCTCGTGTAATGACAACGAAATATTGCATCAAATACGAATTAAAAAAATGTCCGATTCACCAAAAAGATATTGTTGGTGTTAAGGTAAAAGAACCTTTGGTTTTAAAACAGGGCGAATTAGAATACAAATTAAAATTCAACTGCAAACCTTGCGAAATGGAAATCTGGGAAAAAGATGCCGAATTTGAAATTGAAGAAGATCATTTTCATTAATTATGACTTAACCGCAAAGTTCGCAAAGATTTACGCAAGGTTCGCAAAGGTTTAATAAATCTTTGCGAACCTTTTTTATTTTACTTCAAAACAAAACTTAGCGTTCTTCGCGTAAATCTTTGCGAACTTTGCGGTTAAATACATTTTCCCTACTTTTACTTCTCCAACAATACAACACTCCAAAATGAAAATATTACTCCTAGGTTCAGGCGAATTAGGCAAAGAATTTGTCATCGCTGCACAACGAATCGGACAAACTATAATCGCAGTTGACAGTTACGAAAATGCACCGGCAATGCAGGTTGCACATGGTTTTGAAGTTATTAATATGCTTGACGGCGAAGCGCTTGACCGAATCGTAGCCAAACATCAACCAGATTTTATCGTTCCCGAAATAGAAGCCATTCGCACCGAACGTTTTTACGATTACGAAAAACAAGGCATTACCGTTGTTCCTTCAGCGAAAGCGGCCAACTTTACCATGAATCGTAAAGCAATTCGTGATTTAGCAGCAAAAGAACTTGGGTTACGAACTGCAAAATACCAATACGCAACATCAGCCGAAGAACTTCGAAAAGCCGTTCAAGAAGTTGGCATTCCATGTGTGGTAAAACCCTTAATGTCTTCTTCTGGAAAAGGGCAATCGACAATCAAAACTGAAAGTGATATCGAGAAAGCTTGGCAATACGCCGTTGCAGGTTCGCGTGGTGATGTTATCGAAGTTATTGTAGAAGCTTTTATAGATTTCCATTCTGAAATTACACTTTTAACGATTACTCAAAACGGTAATCCGACATTATTCTGCTCGCCAATTGGTCACAGACAAGAAAGAGGCGATTATCAAGAAAGTTGGCAACCGGCTTTAGTTTCAGAAAAAGATTTGTACGAAGCTCAGGATATGGCCGAAAAAATTACCGAAGCGCTTGGCGGTGCAGGACTTTTTGGTGTTGAATTTTTCCTGACTAACGAAGGCGTTTATTTCTCTGAACTTTCACCACGTCCTCATGACACGGGAATGGTAACTTTAGCAGGAACACAAAATTTCAACGAATTCGAATTGCATTTACGTGCTATTTTAAGTCTTCCTATTTTTGAAATTACTTTAGAAAAAGCCGGAGCAAGTGCTGTAATTTTAGCTTCAGAAGATTCAACAAATCCAAGTTTTACAGGAATTGAAAAAGTAGCTGCTCTCCCAAAAACCGATTTCAGAATTTTTGGAAAACCGACTTCAAGACCTTACCGAAGAATGGGAGTCGTTTTAAGTCACGATACGCTTTCAACTCCAATCAACGAAGTAACAGAACGCGCAAAAGAAACCGCGAAATTAATAACTGTAAATTCTTAACTATGAAAAATATAATATTAGCGACTTTCCTTTTTATTGGAATCGCTGTACAAGCACAAAGCAAAAAGAAATTTGATAAACCAACAGTTGTAGAAGCTTCTTGCGGGGAATGCCAATTCGGAATGAAAGGTAAAAGCTGTGATTTAGCTGTTCGCATTGACGGAAAAAGCTATTTTGTTGACGGAACAACGATTCACGATCATGGAGATGCACATGCTGAAAAAGGTTTTTGCAATGCAATCAGCAAAGCTTTAGTTACGGGAGAAATCGTAAACAACAGATTCAAAGCCACTTCATTTACTTTAATTGACGATAAAAAATAATGGCATTAATTCTTGAAAACATTGCCAAACACGTTTCTCTGACTCCAGAAGAACAGGCGCTTTTTTTATCTAAATTAGAAACTAACACTTACAAGGCCAAAACGCTTTTATTGAATGCTGGCGAAGTTTGCAAACATTCATACTTCGTAAATTCTGGAATTTTAAGAAGTTTCAATATCAACGATAATATTGTGGAACACGTACTTTCATTTGCCTGCGAAGGCTGGTGGATGAGTGATATGTACAGCTTTTTTTCGCAAAAACCAGGACAGCTTTTTATTGAAGTTTTAGAAGAAGCGGAAGTAGTTTCGTTATCCAAAGAAAACCAAGAGCAATTGTATCTTGAAATTCCAAAATTGGAGCGTTTTTTCAGAATTTTAATTGAAAATTCATTAGTAGCGAATCAGCAGCGATTAATGGACAATTTAAGTTTACCTGCCGAAGAACGTTTTGAGAAATTCACTAAAAAATACGGAACATTAGTTCATAAAGTTCCTCAAAAACAAATTGCATCTTTCATTGGTGTAACGCCTGAATTTTTCAGCAAAATGAAAGCTCGCCTTTTGAAGAAATAGTTTAGCCACAGATTTAAAGGATTAAAATGATTATAAAAGGTTGCCACGAATTTCACTAATTCACACGAATTTATATTCAATTTTAATTAGTGGAAATTTGCGAAATTCGCGACAAAATCCTTTTAATCTGTGTAATCTGTGGCTAAAAAATTAAAATTGCTCAACCTCTGTAGAATGTTTCATTGCAGTTATTGATGATCTTCCTATCATAACCGTGTTTTGAACGGCATCAAAATAAGAAGTTCCCACAAAAGCTTGGTGTTTTACAGCTCTGAATCCGGTTTTTTGGAGAGCGAATTCTCTTTCCTGCAATTCAGAATATCCAGCCATGCCACGTTCTTTGTACGCTTTAGATAATTCGAACATACTCGTATTCAAAGCGTGAAATCCAGCCAAAGTGATGAATTGGAAACTATATCCCATTGCAGCTAAATCTTCTCTAAACGTTTCCATTTCGGCAACTGATAATTTTGCAGCCCAGTTGAAAGAAGGAGAACAATTGTATGCCAGCATTTTGTCTGGAAATTCTTTTTTCATCGCTTTTGCAAACTTTCTAGCGTAATCTAAATCGGGATTGCTGGTTTCCATCCAAATCAAATCGGCGTATGGAGCGTAACTCAAACCTCTTGCAATTCCCTGATCGATTCCATTGTTTACATAAAAGAAACCTTCGGCCGTTTTTTCTCCAGTTAAGAATTTTCGATCTCTTGGGTCAGCATCACTTGTCAGCAAATTAGCCGCATCAGCATCTGTTCGGGCAACGATTAAAGTCGGAACTCCCATAACATCCGAAGCCAAACGAGCGGCAATCAATTTATTAATCGCTTCTTGTGTCGGAACCAAAACTTTTCCGCCTAAGTGCCCGCATTTTTTAGCAGAACTTAATTGATCCTCAAAATGAACTCCTGAAGCTCCAGCCTCAATCATTGATTTCATTAATTCAAAAGCATTTAAGTTTCCTCCAAAACCTGCTTCGGCATCAGCTACAATTGGCACTAAATAATCTTTTCTATCTTCAATTTTATTTACAATCTGAATCTGATCAGCGCGCAATAAAGCATTGTTGATCTTTTTTACCACCATCGGAACGCTGTTTACAGGATACAACGATTGGTCCGGATACATTTCACCCGCCAAATTTGCATCAGCAGCAACCTGCCATCCGCTCAAATAAATTGCTTCTAAACCGGCATCCACTTCCTGAATCGCCTGATTCCCTGTTAAAGCCCCCAAACCCGCTACATAATCCTGACTTTTTAACTTTCTCCATAATTTCTCTGCACCCATTTTAGCAATAGAATGCTCAATTTTATACGATCCCTGAAGCGTCACAACTTCACTCGCAGTGTAAGGACGCTCCACTCCTTTCCATCTCGGGTTCGTAATCCAATCGTTAATCAATTCCTGAATTCTGTCTTCTGTTGTTTTCATAAATAGTATAGTTAAGTTGGTTAGTAAGTAATAGTGTTCAGTTCACAGTTTTTAGTGTTCAGTTTCTTACTGAAACGTGAAATATCTGCGCAAATCTTTTCACTCATTTTATCTGCCTGATCTGCGTAATCTGCGAGAGATTTTTTTTTAGCTCGCAGATTCAGCAGATTCAGCAGATTTATTTTATAATTTCTTGAAAAACTATAAATACTTGTAACACGGAATCGTTAAGAAATCAACGAAATCTGGATTTACAACTAATCTTTCCAATACCTTTTCGGCTAATGGAAATTGCTGTTCTTCGTGCTTTTCTTCTCCTAATTCTGTTTTGATTTTCTGGAATTCATCCAAAGCCAATTCGTGATAATACGCCAAATCTAATTTTCGGCCGTTATCCAAAACCACTTTGTTTTGAAGCCATTGCCACAATTGCGATCTCGAAATTTCGGCGGTTGCGGCATCTTCCATTAAATTATGCAAGGCCGCTGCTCCTTGTCCGTTCAACCATGAAGCTAGATATAGAACCCCAACATTGATGTTTTTTCGAACACCATTTTCTGTAATTAATCCAATTGGTGGTTCAATTAAATCTTCTTCTGTTATTCTGCGATTTTCTCTTTTAATATGAATCTGATTCGGACTTGGCATTCCTTCGTCAAAAACAGCTTTTGCCAACGGAACCAAATCTGGATGCGCCACCCAGGTTCCGTCGTGGCCGTTTCGAACTTCGCGTTCTTTATCGGTTTTCACTTTCGCGAAAGCAATTGCATTGGCTTCATCATTATTTCGAATCGGAATTTGAGCTGCCATTCCGCCAATTGCGTGAATTCCTCTTTTATGACATCTTTGAATTACCAAATTGGAATACGCATTCATAAAAGGCGAAGTCATATTTACCTGATCGCGATCTGGAACAATGAATTTTGGATTTTTTCTAAACTTTTTAATGTATGAGAAAATATAATCCCAGCGTCCGCAGTTCAAGCCAACGATATGTTCTTTTAATTCATAAATGATTTCATCCAATTGAAAACTTGCCGTAATCGTTTCAATTAAAACCGTCACTTTTATCGTTCCTCGTTTCAGTTTCAAATATTCTTCCGTAAAATCAATTACATTGTTCCACCATCTTGCTTCCAGATAATGTTCCAATTTCGGAATGTAGAAATACGGCCCAGAATTGTTTTCTAAAAGTCTTTTATGATTGTGAAAAACGTACAAACCAAAATCTACCAACGATCCTGAAACTTCATTCCCTTCAATCAAAACATGTTTTTCAGGAAGATGCAAACCTCTCGGACGTACAATAAGTGTTGCATTTTTTTGATTTAAATGATACGATTTCTGTTTTACCAAATCGGTATATGTAATGGTTTTGTTTACCGCATCGATTAAATTCATTTGCCCGTCCATTAGATTTTTCCAAGTTGGCGAAGTACTGTCTTCAAAATCGGCCATGAACGTTTTGGCTCCCGAATTCAAAGCGTTGATAATCATTTTGCGATCAACAGGTCCCGTAATCTCCACTCTTCGGTCTAATAAATCTTTCGGAATTTCTCCAGCTGTCCAATTGCCTTCTCTGACGCTTTTTGTTTCTGGAGTAAAAACCGGCATGACGCCCTGATCAAAAGCAACTTGTTTTTGCTCTCTTTGCAAAAGCAGTAATTTTCTTTGTGATTCGAATTTTTTGTGCAATTCGGTAATAAACGCAGTCCCTTCTTCAGTCCAGATTTTTGGATAAGCAAGCTTTTTGTCGGCTAGGAATTCTATAGCCATTTCAGTAATCTCTAATTGGTTTTTCATAGCTGCAGATTTTAATTTTTATTGGGTTAAAAAGTTTTTCTTCTTAATCCTATTTCATTTTATCAAAACAAACAAATCATAACTAACTCATAATTAATTCGTTTCTACAGTACAATGTTATAAAAAAGTTTTTTACAAAACAAGCGAACGTTCGCTAAATTTAAAAAATATTTATTTTGCGATTGTTTTTAGAATTTCTATATTTGACATTATGGATATCGAAAAAGACTATATAAAGCTGATTTTTGGGCTAAAACTGAAGCAAGTTCGCACACAAAAGAACTTGTCACTTTTTGGTTTGGCCAAACTGACTAATCTTTCAAAATCGTATTTAAACGAAATTGAAAAGGGGAAAAAATATCCCAAAACAGATAAAATTTTGCTTTTATGCGAACATTTGGACGTGACTTATGACCAAATGGTGTCTTTAAAACTCGATAATAACCTCGCTCCGATTGGCGAAATCTTAAAATCTGGAATCTTAAAAGAGATTCCGCTAGAGCTTTTCGGAATTCAAGAAGCGGATTTAATCGATATTATAGCGAATGCTCCAGCAAAAGTCAATGCTTTTATCAGTACGATTATTGAAATTGCACAGCATTATAATTTAAGCCGAGAAAGTTTTTTCCTTGCCGCTTTGCGTTCATATCAGGAAGCGCACAGTAATTATTTTGAAGATTTAGAAGAGAAAGTAATCGCTTTTTCGAAGTCGTTTCAGATTAATCTGGATTCTAAAATCAGTATTGAAGAATTGGAAGCGATTTTAAAAGAAGAATACGATTATAAGATTGAAGAAATCGTTTTTAAAGATCAAGAAGCTTTAGAAGATTTGCGTTCGATTTATGTTCCAAAAAGCAGAACTTTACTGCTTTCAACCGAATTAGATGATCCGCAAAAGGCTTTTATTTTAGCCAAAGAAATAGCTTATAATTATTTAAAAATCTCAGATCGTCTGCTGACTTTCAGCTGGATAAAATTTGAAAATTTTGATCAGGTTTTGAATAATTTTTATGCTTCTTATTTTGCGGGAGCTTTATTATTGCCGAGAAAATTAGTTGTAAACAAAATCAATGCTTTTTTAGAAAACGAGAATCCAAAACCAGAAGAATTTGTTACTTTAATCGAAAGTTTTGAGGTATCGCCAGAATCTTTTTATCAGCGATTGACTAATTTATTACCAAAAGATTTTCAGCTGAAAAACCTTTTCTTCCTCAGATTGTCCCATAAAATTGGCTCTGATTTTTATCAAATCAATAAGGAATTACACATCACGCATCAGCAGGAACCGCACGCTAATGAAACCAATGAACATTATTGCAGAAGATGGGTTTCGGTAAAAACTATTGACGAAGCCATCAAACAAAACAAACCTCATTTTTTTGATGCGCAAATTTCAAGTTATGCTAATAGTGGGAATGAATATTTGGTTTTTTCATCGGCTACAAAAGATCCTTTTGCAGAAAATTATATCCGAAGTATTTCAGTTGGAATTTTAATTAATCCGACAATGAAAAAGAAATTTAAATTCATTGACGGAAAACCTTTGGTAAAACGAATTGTAGGTGTAACTTGCGAAACCTGTGCGGTACAAGATTGTTTAGAAAGAAGTGCTCCGCCTGTTGTCTTGGAGAAAAAGAAACGCCATGAAAATACAGACGCAGTTGTACAGCAGTTTATGAATCAATATAGTTAGAATAGCATGAAATTTTTCACTTTAATAATAGCGCTGATTTCTATTAACTTCAATCAGAAAGCAGACAAACTTAATGGCCGTTACAGCTACTTAATCGAAGACGAAAATCAATATGTCCAAAAAGATAAAATTACTTTTAAGGATAGCGTTTTTGTTTTTGACAACAAGTATATGCCAAAAGGAAAGATTTCTTATGGAAATGCAATACTATTGGAGAACTTCATAAATACTGATCTGGTAATAACTATTCCAAAAGATCAAATTCAGAAGGATACTATTGAGTTTTTTATGCATGATAGAAATGATGCTAATTATCTGGATGTAACGACTGGAAAAGGGAAATTGATTAGGATAAAATAGTTTATTTTATTCTTACCACGCATTTTTTGTCATTTCGACGGAGGAGGAATCTCCGTTAGAAACTCGACAAAGATTGGCGATTCACTTTGAGGAGCTACTTGCGGAGATTCCTCCTCCGTCGGAATGACAAAATTGTGGTTACTTTGTGGAATTTCGCGTGTGATCTCTCCTTCGTCGAGATGACAAAGATTGGCGATTTTGCATGCGAAGAATGGATTAAAATCCATCCCTACAATATCTTTTATTCCTCCGGAACGTTTGAAACAACCTTTGAACCTTTATCTCTCTGTCTCTTTGCACCTAAAAAGAAAATCTTAGAATCTTAGCATCTCAGAACCTTAGAATCTTTTTCTTAATCTAGGTTAAGTGCTTTTCCTTTACCATGGCTGTACCTTTGTACTATAAAAATAACAAAAGGACAAAATCATGGAAAATATAGTATTACATAAAGCAGAAACAAGAGGAAACGCAAATCACGGATGGTTAAATGCTTATCACAGCTTTAGTTTTGCAAGCTGGTATAATCCAGATAGAATTCAGTTTGGAGCGCTTCGTGTTTTGAACGATGATACCATTGCTGCCGGAATGGGATTTGGAACTCACCCTCACGATAACATGGAAATTATTACGATTCCGTTGGAAGGTGATTTGGCTCATAAAGACAGCATGGGAAATACTGAAGTAATCAAAAATGGTGATATTCAGGTGATGAGTGCAGGAACTGGAATTCAGCATAGCGAATTTAATCCGAATGCAGATCAGCAGACTAAATTATTACAGATTTGGTTGTTTCCGAATAAAAGAAATGTTACGCCACGTTATCAGCAGATTACTTTGGATGTTGCAGACAGACATAATAAATTATCTCAGGTTTTATCTCCAAATGCAGACGATGAAGGAGTTTGGATTCACCAAGACGCTTGGTTCAACATGGGTAATTTTGATGCTGGAATTTCTACAGAATATAAAATCAAAAAAGAAGGAAACGGAGTTTATGCTTTCGTTTTAAAAGGAAATGTAACCATCAACGGTCAGGAATTAAACTCTCGTGATGCGGTTGGAATTTCAGGAACTGATACTTTAAACATTGTAGCAAATACAGATGCTGAATTTTTATTAATGGATGTTCCTATGAATTATTAATTCAAACAAAAAAACAATTAATACCTGAATGCCGAAACGATAATAAATCTGTAAATCAGATTATTATCGTTTCTTTTTTTTGTAACTTGAATAATCAGATGGCTTTAGACCTGAAAAAGTTTAAAGTCTCCCGCAGATTTTGCAGATGGTGCAGATTTATTCTTTTTAATCTCTTGAATCTGCTAAATCTGCGAGAGAAAAAACATCACAATCTCGATTGGGATTATTCATTTCTTAATCTAGGTTAAGTGCTTTAGGCTTACTGTCACCGTAACTTTGTCCTATCAAAATGAAACAAATTAATTATTTAAAAAATAAAATTATGGCAACTACAAAATGGTCAATTGACCCAACTCACTCAGAAATTGGTTTTAAAGTAAAACACATGATGTTTACTAATGTTTCAGGAAAATTTGGAACTTACGAAGCTACCATTACTACAGACGGAGACAACTTCGAAAATGCAGCTATCGAATTTTCTGCTGATATCGCTTCTGTTGACACTGCAAACGCAGACAGAGACGGACACTTAAGAAGTGGTGACTTTTTTGACGCTGAAAATCATCCAAAATTAACTTTCAAAGCTTCTTCTTTCAAAAAAATCAATGAAGGAAGCTATGAAATCACTGGAGATTTAAACATCAAAGGAGTTTCAAAATCAGTAACTTTTCCAGTAGAATATAGCGGAATTCTGACTGACCCTTGGGGAAATACTAAAGTTGGTTTAAGCATAGAAGGAAAAATCAATCGTAAAGATTGGGGATTAAACTGGAACTCAGCTCTTGAAACTGGTGGAGTTTTAGTTGGAGAAGAAGTAAAATTGAACATCGAACTACAATTCGTAAAACAAGCTTAATCTTTTGGTTTAAGATTAGATTTAATTGGTTGGTTAAAAGCTCTGCGTTTTATTCGCAGGGCTTTTTTTGTTGCCACGACTTATACGAATTTCCACTAATTTTTCTCAAAATACTATTTTTTTTTGCCACAGATTAAAAGATTTTCACAGATTTTTTAATCCAAATAATCCTTTAATGTGTGGCAAAAAAAATAATTCGTGCAATTCGTAGCAAACAAAAACTTAACGCACCGTATTTCTAAACTCTGTTGGTGACATTCCTGTTTGTTTTTTGAAGAATCGGGAGAAGTATGAGTAATCTTCGTATCCGACTTTGAAAGCAACTTCGTTTACAGCTAGTTGTTTATCAATCAGCATTCTTTTGATTTCAAGAATAACGCGATCTGTAATTACTTCTGTGGCTGTTTTTTGGAGAATTTCGTTGCAGATTCTGTTTAAATGTTTGAGTGTGATATTTAATTTTTCTGCATAAAATGACGGCAGTTTTTCGGTTCTGAAATATTCTTCCAAAAGCAATTCGAATGTATTGATTTTGATGTTATATGAATGCGTTTGATGTGAATAGGTTTCGCTATATTTTCTAGCAATTTCAATATGAATGCAGTCCAAAAGATTCAGTAATTTATCTAATTGATATTTATTATTCTGACTATTTTCCTGAATCAGCAAATCGAAATAAGGAAGGATTTTTGGAACTTCATTTTCTTCAAAAACCATTTCTGGTCGGTTATGAATCGAGTGGTAAAAATTATAATCATTGATTTTTTTCTGTCCGAAATACAAATTGTATAATTCTTGAGAAAAGATAATGACAAAACCTTCAATGTCTTCAGATAAATTCCAATGGTGCATTTGTCCCGGCTGTAGCACAAAAAGGCTTCCCCTTTTGATTTCGAATTGGTCAAAATCAACCTCATGCAATCCTGAACCTTTGGTAAAAAACACCATCAAATACGAATCATGACGGTGCGGTTCTTCTACAAAACTGTGACTTTTTAAATGTTCGGTAAAAGTATTGACGTAAAAATCGCGGTGAATATCGTTGCAACTAAAATTCTGAACACTATAAATTGGATATCGCTTCATACATAAATATTTGTTTTTTTGACTCCAGAAAGCTATTGACGATTTGGAATTTGGAATTTAAACTTTGAATTTTTAGTTAAAAATGTCTTTATTGTGCTATAATAAGCGAAGATATAAAAAAGACTTTTATAAACCTCTGAATTACCTTTGTACAAACAAAAAATAACAAAGTCATGTCAAGCGCATTAACTCATATTTTAAGCAACGAATGTCCTATTTGTCATAAAGGAAAAGTTTTTACAGACAAAAATATTTTCTTCAATTTTGGCTTACCAAAAATGAATGAATACTGTAGTCATTGCCATTATAAATTCCAAAAAGAACCTGGTTATTTTTTCGGTGCGATGTATGTAAACTATGGACTAACAGTCGCTCAAGGGATTGCGACCTATTGTATTGCACAGTTCTTCTTCGAGAAAAATTTCGATTTGAGAATCATTCCGATTATCGCTGTTGTGATTACTTTACTCACTTCTTTTAATCTCCGATTTTCCAGATTAGCATGGATTTACATGTTTAAGGATTATTCGAAATAAAAAAGTAGTATTTTTGCCTTTCAATTGAAGCTAATTTTCAATTTCAAAAAAATAAAAAACAAATTAGACAAATGAAAGCATACGTATTTCCGGGTCAAGGCGCGCAATTCACAGGAATGGGTAAAGACCTTTATGAAAATTCGGCTTTAGCCAAAGAATTATTCGAAAAAGCTAATGAAATTTTAGGTTTCAGAATTACAGATATCATGTTTGAAGGCACTGCCGAAGAATTAAAAGAAACTAAAGTAACGCAGCCAGCTGTATTTTTACACTCGGTTATTTTAGCTAAAACTTTAGAAGATTTCAAACCGGAAATGGTTGCAGGACATTCTTTAGGAGAATTCTCTGCTTTAGTAGCAAACGGCACTTTATCTTTTGAAGACGGACTTAAATTGGTTTCTCAACGTGCTTTGGCAATGCAAAAAGCTTGCGAAATCACTCCATCTACAATGGCTGCGGTTTTAGGTTTAGCTGATAATGTTGTGGAAGAAGTTTGTGCTTCTATCGATGGTGTTGTAGTTGCTGCAAATTACAACTGTCCAGGTCAATTGGTTATTTCTGGAGAAACTACTGCTGTTGAAAAAGCTTGTGAGGCAATGAAAGCTGCCGGAGCAAAACGTGCTTTAATTTTACCTGTTGGAGGTGCTTTTCACTCGCCAATGATGGAACCGGCAAGAGAAGAATTAGCTGCTGCAATTGAAGCGACTACATTCTCTACTCCAATTTGTCCAGTGTACCAAAACGTTACTGCAAATGCAGTTTCTGATGCAAACGAAATTAAAAAGAACTTAATCATTCAGTTGACTGCTCCTGTAAAATGGACTCAGTCTGTTCAACAAATGATCGCTGACGGCGCCACGTTATTTACTGAAGTTGGTCCTGGAAAAGTTTTAACTGGATTGATCAGTAAAATTGATAAAGAAGCGGCTACTGCTAACGCTTAATTTTTAAGTGTTCAGTCTCAGTCGCAGTTTTCAGTCGTTAACTGTATAAAAAATCCTCATCAACTTTAATCAGTTTGTGAGGATTTTGTTTTATAAATCTTTCGCTTCTTCATTATAATTATTTAGAATTCCAGTAATCAAATAATTTTGATTTCTCTCTTCAAAAAACATATACCAAGTTGTTCTTGAATTAGCTTTATAGAAAATATAATTTGAAACTAGATAACTAAGTGATCTCGGCGTTTTCTTGTGAGGACATTTTTTTATTCTTTCGGAAGCTGCATCATAAATATTATCGACATATTCATCTGCTGATTCTATAAAACCAAAATATCTTTTTTTATATAAAATTAAAACTAAATCTTCAAGATAACTTATTACTGATGGTGTAAAAACAACTTTTATTTCCCCCACCATTCTCTAATTCTTCTTTTCGTTTCAGCCTTTGCTTCTTCTGGCGTTAAGCCCTTAGCAAACTCAGCATCAAAATCAAAAGTTTCGGGATCTATACCTTGTCGGATTGGTTTTTGAATTTCATATTCTGTTGCAGGTTCTTCGACCTTATCGATCTTTTTATTTTCTTTATCCTTACCCATAATTCCTGTATTTTTATTCTTACAAATTTACGAAAAATAAATTAACCCAAAATTGATCATTTTTGCAAAGCTGGCTTTTCCTTCTTTTTGTAATTAATAATAAAAACTCCCAAAATAATCAGGAATGTTGCAATTATAAAATCAACAGTAATTTTTTCATCCAAAATAAGCCAACCAAAAAATACTGCAATTATCGTATTGATGTACGCTAAAATAGAAACTTGAACTGGCGTAACATGTTTCAGTGCATAATTATAACTGAAAAAAGCAATTACAGATCCAAAAATTGACAAATACAATGCTGCTAAAATACTCTTACTACTCCATAAATTCACATCAATAGTAGGCGAAAAAATAAACGCCAAAACGATCTGAATACACGACGCCATTGTAAATTGGTAAAACAAATTCAGAACTATATTCTTAGATTTATTTCCATGAATTTTGGTATAAATTGTTCCTCCTGCCCAAGCCGTAATCGCAAATCCCATAAACATCATTCCGATTCTGTAATCGGCATCTAAAAAAGACCCTAGTCCGTCTTTAAATATAAAAACGACTCCCAAAAACCCTATTACAACTCCAAAAAATCCTTTTAAACTTGGTTTTTGCAATTTAATTAAAATACTGCCCAGAAAAATAAGTATCGGAGCCATCGCACTAATTACTGAAGCCAATCCGCTTGGTATAGTCTGCTCGGCAACAGTTGTAAAACCATTCGCTACCACAATCATCAAAATTGAAGGAACAAGCTGATGTCTGAGATTTTCCCAGCCAATCCATTTCAACTCTTTCTTAAACAATAAAATCGTCATCATAATCATTCCAGCCAATCCCTGACGGATGGAAGTTACAAACCAAGGCGGAATAGTTTCTACCGCAACTCTGATTCCTAAAAACGTTGTGCCCCAAATAATTCCAACCGCTGCAAGGGCAAATATTAATTTATAATCTAAATCTTTTTTCATAAAAATTAAATGTTGTTAAAAGAAAAGTCCCAAATTATATTGCTATAATCTGGGACTTTAAAATTTATAATTTTATTTAAAAAACTATTTATTCCTAACTTTTTGTTCCCATTTCCAAGCACTTGCCATAGCTTCGTCTAAACTTAGTTCAGCCTTCCATCCTAAGACATTATTTGCCTTATCCGTATTCGCGTAAGCTTCAGTAATATCACCTTCACGACGAGGCTTAATGACGTATGGCAATTTTTTATCGCTCACTTTTTCAAAACTTTGAATCACTTCCAGAACAGAACTTCCTTTTCCTGTTCCTAAATTGAAAGTTTCAACTTTTGCTAAATTCTTCTTGTTTAATAAACGCTGTAAAGCAATTACGTGCGCTTTTGCTAAGTCTACAACGTGAATATAATCGCGAACTGCAGTTCCGTCTGGAGTTGGGTAATCATTTCCGAAAACAGATAATTCTTGACGCAATCCTACTCCTGTTTGCGTAATAAATGGCACTAGATTTTGAGGAACTCCTAAAGGCAATTCTCCAATTTCTACCGACTCATGTGCTCCAACTGGATTGAAGTAACGCAATAAAATAGCACTGATATTGGTTACTTTAGCAGTATCTGTAATAATTTCTTCGCCAATCTGTTTTGTGTTTCCGTAAGGAGACATTGCTGTTTGAACTGGCGCGTCTTCTGTAATTGGCATTTTTTCGGCTTGACCGTAAACCGTACAAGAAGAACTGAAAATAAAACTAGCTTCTGGTTTTTGCTGTAATTCCTGTAAAAGGTAAATTAAACTGCTAATGTTGTTTTCGTAGTACAACAAAGGCTGTTCAACACTTTCTCCTACCGCTTTTGAAGCTGCAAAATGAATTATCCCTGTAACATCATGGTGTTTTTTAAAAAAATCCCGAACTGACGCTTTTTCTCTTAAATCTAATTTTTCGAATAAAGGCGTTTTTCCTGTAATCGCTGTAATTCCTTTTAAAACATCTTCTGAAGAATTAGAAAGATTATCAATGATCACAACCTCGAAGCCTTCATTCTGCAATTCGACTACGGTGTGAGAACCAATAAATCCCAATCCTCCTGTTACTAATACTTTCATTTTGTGGTTGTTTTTTATGTAGTTAATTTATAGGCTTGTCTTGCAATTAGAATCCATTTATTTTTCTGTTTTTGCCAAACAAGCATTATACCTATTTTGATATCTCTATCAATTCCATCATCTTTGGTATGAGCTGCCAAAACATGTCGAACTATAGCAACATCGTTCTGAATTGTTACAGTCTGATTTTGAAAATCAATAGTTACAAAATCTGATTTTCCGCTAACTATTCCGTCAACAAATTCTGTTTGATTTTGAAAATTACCGTTGGAATGGACATAATTCAACTTATCTGAAGTTAGTGCTTTCAATTTGGCCCCATCAGCATCAATCATTGCCTGACGCAAAATTTCGACCTGAGAAGCAACAGCATTTTCTTCTTTAGAATTCGTTTTTTGAGCAAAAACGGAAAACTGAACAAAAATGACCCAAATTAAAAGAATAACTTTTCTCATTTTTATTTGTTTAGAAATTCTAAAACAGAATCAGTTATAAATTTAATCTGCTCGTCATCCAATTCTGTATGCATTGGCAATGCGATAACTTCTTGAACTAACTGATTGGTTACAGGAAACTGCTCTTCTTTGTAACGAGGATCTAAATATGCTTTTTGAGAGTGAAGCGGAATTGGATAATAAATTGCACATGGAATTCCTTTATCTAATAAATGTTGCATCAAAGCATTTCTGTCTGCATCAATAATTCTTAATACATATTGATGAAAGACATGATCATTTTGGTTTACATCAAAATCAGGAGTAATGATTTTTGCATTTCCAGCAAAAGCTGCATTGTATTTTGTTGCTGCTAAACGACGTGCCACGTTATATTCATCCAGTAAAGGCAATTTTGCATTTAAAACTCCTGCTTGAATACTATCTAAACGTGAATTAACCCCCACAACATCGTGGTGGTAACGCTCATACATTCCGTGATTTACAATTCCGCGGATGATGTGAGCCAAATTATCATCATTTGTAAAAATTGCTCCTCCATCGCCATAACATCCTAAATTTTTAGATGGAAAGAAAGAAGTTGCCGCAACGTGGCCAATCGTTCCTACTTTAGTTTTTGAACCCGATTTAGAAATATAATCTGCTCCAATCGCTTGTGCATTATCTTCAATTACATATAAATTATATTGAGCAGCTATTTCCATAATAGCATCCATATTTGCAGCGCGCCCGAATAAATGAACAGGAACAATTGCTTTTGTTTTTGGAGTAATTGCTTTTTTGACTGCATCGATATCAATGTTCATATTTACCATATCAACATCTACCAAAACTGGTGTTAATTGCAATAAAGCGATAACCTCAACAGTTGCTGCAAAAGTAAAATCGGCAGTAATCACTTCATCTCCTGGCTGAAGACCAAGTCCCATCATAGCAATCTGCAAAGCATCTGTACCGTTTGCGCAAGGAATAACGTGTTTTGCACCTAAATAATTCTCCAAATTCTTTTGAAATTGGTGAACTAAAGGTCCATTGATGTAAGTATTTGTATCTAAAACTTCTTGAATTGAAGCATCTACAGTAGATTTTATTTTTTCGTATTGACTTTTTAAGTCAACCATTTGAATTTTTTTCATTTTTGAATGTATTTAAAAATTAAAGACACTGTTTTTTAGGCAGAAATCTCTAAAAGGAGGAACAAAAATAGTTATTAATAGCTTCAAACCAATGAAAATAGTCGAAAGAAATGTAATTTAGCTGCAAAAAAAATTACATGCTTTTTTTATACAATTTAGCCGTACATATCGCAGGATTTTTCTTAAAAATAGTAGCCTTGTTTAGTCCGAAAATTAAGCTTTTTGTGGAAGGCCGAAAAAGTGTTTTTAGTACACTAAAAGAAAAAATAAAACCTGAAGACAAAACTATTTGGTTTCATGCTGCTTCATTAGGCGAATATGAACAAGGACTTCCAGTTATAGAAAAAATCAAAGAAAAACATCCTTCCCATAAAATTATTGTAACTTTTTTTTCGCCATCTGGATACGAAGTGCGTAAAAATAACACTGTTGCCGATGTTACTATTTACCTTCCTTTAGACACGAAAGGCAATGCGAAAAAATTCATACAATTAGTGCATCCAGAACAAGCCTTCTTTATTAAGTATGAGTTTTGGCTGAATTACCTAAAAGAGCTAGAAAACCATAAAATTCCAACTTATTTAATTTCTGGAATTTTTAGAGACAACCAAATGTTTTTTAAATGGTATGGCGGATTTTACAGAAAGGCATTGAAAGCTTTTACTTATTTCTTTCTTCAAAATGAAAAATCAAAAGAAAAAGTTGAAAGTCTCGGTTTTAAAAATGCAATTGTTTCAGGAGATACCCGTTTTGATCGGGTAAATGCGATCTTAGAAAGAGACAATCGCTTGGATTTTATCGAACACTTTAAAAACAATCTACCTACAATTGTTATCGGAAGCTCTTGGCCAAAAGATGAAGCTATCATAGCCGACTACATCAATCAGGCGCCTGAGAATGTAAAATTTATAATTGCTCCGCATAACATCAAACCAGACCAAATCGCGGATCTTCAATCAAAAATCACAAAATCGACTGTTTTATTTTCGGAAAAAGAAAACAAAGACCTATCAGAATACAATGTCTTTATAATTGATATTGTTGGCATTCTTACCAAGATTTATAGCTACGGAACGATTGCATATGTAGGCGGCGGATTTGGAAATCCTGGAATACATAATATCCTGGAACCAGCAACTTTCGGAATGCCAATTATAATTGGCCCTAATTATTCCAATTTTGCAGAGGCAATTGCTTTAGTTGAAATCGGAGGCTGCATGCCAATATCAGCGAGTAGCGAACTAAAAGAAATCTTAGACAAACTATTGAACGACAAAAACTTCCTAAAAGAAAAAAGCGAAATTTGCAGCTCTTTTATTCAAGATCATAAAGGCGCAACTGAAACCATTATAAAAGCCGTTTCATAGCTTTTGAATTGATTTAAAAGTGTTAAAATTGAAAAAAAGTAATTAATAAGAACATTTTTCATCTAAACCAGCCGAATAAATAGTCTTAAAAAACAAAAGAAACCATAAATTGGCGAAATAAAATAACCAATTTTTATAAAGAATATTCAACAAAAAATTATTTAGTGTAGAAATTAGATAATTTAAGAAAATTTTGTAGTTTTGGCATATTCTTTGATAAATAAGATAAACGTGAGTAAGGAAAATATTTTAAAAAAAAAGTGAAAAAATATTTTACATATTAAAAAATTTATATCTTTGCCACGAATTAATAATTAACCTTTTATAATAAAGTAAGATGAAAAAAGTATTTTTAAGTTTAGCTGTTGTTGCTGTATTAACTGTTGTATCTTGTAAAAAAGCTGACGCTGCTGCTGAAGCTCCTGCTGTAGATTCTACTGCTGTTGCTGTTGATTCAGCTGCTGCTGTTGTTGATTCTGCTGCTGCAACTGTTGATTCTGCTGCTGCTAAAGTTGATTCTGCTGCTGCTAAAGTAGAAGAAGTAAAAAAATAATTAGAACCTAAGTTCTAACGATTTTAAAACCATCTTTTTAGATGGTTTTTTTTTATGATTATTTTTTACACATTAATCAACACAAATAAAAAAGCGTCCGCATTGCGAACGCTTTTTTTTTATTCAGCCACTTCTTCTAATTCCTCTTCAGACTCTTCATCACCAAAAATCGATTCACTTGAAGAGAAATCCAAAATCTCCGACCTAGATGAATAAGTCACTATCTCTTTTATTCCTTTTTGCAGAAGCAATTCCGTACTGTATTTTCGACTTGTAGCAAAGTGCACATCACCCAACATCAATTTAAAAAAATACTTACCTCCAGAACCCTTAAACTTCAAAAACTTCGCAAGCTCAATATTCGCTTTAAATTTCTCAATATCCTCTTCACACTCAAATCTCAACTCATAACTCAAACTCGTAAAAATAACCTTTCCTCTTCGCGAAGTAAAAGTAAATTTATATTCATCATTAAATCGCCTGCTAATTACAAAAGCACCCATTTACAAATTTTAGATTTTAGATTTATTTTTTTTAGATACTAAGCCACTAAGTTTCTAAGATACTGAGATTTCCCTTAAAAAACACTAAAACTTAATTTTTCCCCATAAAAAAAGCCTCTTCAAAAGAAGAGGCTTTAGTACTCAGAGCGGGACTTGAACCCGCACGAACATTGCTGTTCACTGGATTTTAAGTCCAGCGTGTCTACCAATTTCACCATCCGAGCATTGTATGGTTTTAGAGCGAAAAACGGGGCTCGAACCCGCGACCTCGACCTTGGCAAGGTCGCGCTCTACCAACTGAGCTATTTTCGCATTTTCAAATTTTATCAGAACTGCAACACTTGTTTTGTTTCGTATTGCGAGTGCAAATTTAGGACATTTATTCAATTACACAAGCGTTTTTTCAAAAAAAAATCAACTTATTTTATAACGTTCTGATAACCTAAACTTTAAAATTGAAAATTTTATTATTTTATTTTTTCACCAGCATTCTTTTGATCTCATTCAGTTTCATCAACGCTTCTACTGGCGTAATTGCATTAATATCGAGATTCAGAATCTCTTCTTTTATCTCTTCCAATAAAGGATCATCCAAATTAAAGAAACTCATCTGCATTTCATCATTTGCCGACTTAATTCCATTCAAAGCATCACTTGAATGATTCTTTTCTAATTTCTTTAAAAGTTTCTGCGCTTTCGAAATAACCAATTGCGGCATTCCAGCCATTTTTGCAACGTGAATTCCGAAACTATGCGCACTTCCACCTTTTACCAATTTTCTAACGAATAAAACGGTATCCTTAAGCTCTTTTACAGCAACATTAAAATTTTGGATTCTCGGCATTGATTCGGTCATCTCATTCAATTCATGATAATGCGTTGCGAAAAGCGTTTTTGCTCTTCCTGGATGCTCGTGCAAGAATTCAGCAATTGCCCAAGCAATCGAGATTCCGTCATAGGTACTTGTTCCTCTTCCGATCTCATCCAACAACACCAAACTTCTATCTGAAATATTATTCAAAATAGACGCCGTTTCGTTCATTTCGACCATAAAAGTAGATTCTCCCATCGAGATATTATCTGAAGCTCCAACTCTGGTAAAAATCTTATCTACAATTCCCATTCTAACACTATCAGCAGGAACAAAACTTCCCATTTGAGCCAAAAGCACAATTAAAGCCGTTTGTCTTAAAATTGCAGATTTACCCGACATGTTAGGTCCGGTAATCATAATAATCTGTTGCGTTTCTCTATCCAAGAAAACATCGTTTGCAATATATGGAGTTCCAACAGGCAATTGTTTTTCAATTACCGGATGTCTTCCGTTTTTAATATCCAATTCGAAAGTATCGTCGATTTCCGGACACACATATTGATTTTCGACAGCCATTTGCGTAAACGAACACAAACAATCCAATTGCGCAATTAAATACGCGTTCATTTGAACCGGCTTAATGTACGTTCCAATCCACGCTACTAATTGCTCAAAAAGTTCACTTTCTATTTTATAGATCTTTTCTTCTGCTCCTAAAATTTTAGTTTCGTATTCTTTTAACTCTTCCGTAATATAGCGCTCTGCATTTACCAAAGTCTGTTTACGAATCCATTCTTCAGGAACTTTATCTTTGTGGGTATTCCTAACTTCTATATAATATCCAAAAACATTATTAAACGAGATTTTCAATGAAGAAATTCCGGTTCTTTCCGATTCTCTTTTCTCAATTCCTTCTAAAAATTCTTTTCCAGAAGTTGAAATTGCACGCAATTCATCCAACTCTTCGTTAATCCCTTTTGCAATAGCATTTCCTTTAGAAATAGCAACAGGCGCATCTTGATTTAAAGTTGTTTTAATTTTTTCGCGAAGCAAATCACACGCATGCAAACTGTCTCCAATTACTTTAACAGCTTCTTGCGGACTTTCAAGCGCCAATGTTTTAATTGGAATAATAGCATCTAAAGATTCCTTTAAATAAACAATTTCCCTTGGAGAAACTTTTCCTGCAGCGATTTTAGAAATCAAACGCTCTAGATCTGAAATCTGCTTAATCTGATATTGAATATTATGCAGAATTTCTGGATTTGATTTTAAATACGCCACAACCTCATGACGGCCTTTTACTTTGTTCGCATCTTTTAAAGGCAATGCCAACCAACGTTTTAGCAAACGCCCTCCCATCGGAGAAAGCGTTTTATCAATCACATCCAAAAGCGTAACTGCATTTGGGTTATAGCTGTGATATAATTCTAAGTTTCGAATCGTAAAACGATCCATCCAAACATACGCATCTTCTGCAATACGCTGAATTGCTGTAATATGCTGTACACGATTATGTTGCGTTTCTGACAAGTAGTATAAAATTGCACCAGAAGCGATGATTCCTTCTTTCAATTCTTCAACACCAAATCCTTTTAAGGAATTGGTTTGAAAATGCTTTGTTAAAGTTTCTAAAGCATAATCTTCTTTATAAATCCAATCTTCCAAGTAGAAACTATGAAAATCTTCTCCAAAAGCAGTTTTAAAATCATTTTTATTATTCTTCGGAACCAAAACCTCACTTGGATTAAAGTTCTGCAATAATTTGTCGATGTATTCTGCATTTCCTTGAGCCGTTAAAAACTCTCCTGTAGAAACATCTAAAAATGCGATTCCGATATTTTTATTAGCAAAATAAACAGAGGCTAAGAAATTGTTTGATTTTGACTGTAAAACTTCATCGTTTAAAGAAACTCCCGGAGTTACAAGTTCTGTCACCCCTCTTTTTACGATTGTTTTAGTCATTTTTGGATCTTCCAGCTGATCGCAGATCGCCACACGAAGTCCAGCTTTTACCAATTTTGGCAAATAAGTGTTTACAGAATGATGCGGGAATCCAGCCAAAGCTGTTTCGGTATCAGACCCTGCTCCTCTCTTAGTTAAGGTTATCCCTAAAATCTTAGAAGCTCGAATGGCGTCTTCTCCAAAGGTTTCATAAAAATCTCCTACTCTGAAAAGCAGACATGCATCAGGATATTTAGCCTTGATTTCGTTGTACTGTTTCATTAAAGGTGTTTCCTTCACCACTTTTTCTTTAGCTGCCAAATTGTAATGTTTTAAATGAAAAATTAAGACAGCGAATTTATGATTTTTTAGTGGCAAATCGAAAGCTTCAAAAATTAAAATATTTTAAGATATTTTTAGTTACTGGTTTAAGAATTTTATATAGCTTTGTTTATCATTTAAAAAAAGACCCTTAAAGATGAAAAAAATAATCTTATTCGCTATGTTAGCTGTTGCTGGTATCACAGCTACTAATGCACAAACAACTAAAAAAGCTAAAGCTACTAAAGTTGCTAAAGTTGAAGGAGCTGGAATGCTTTTCGAAACTGAAACTATCGATTACGGAACTATCGCTCATAACGCTGATGGAAAACGTGAATTTGTTTTTGTTAACAACGGAACTAAACCATTAATCATTACTAACACTACAGGATCTTGCGGATGTACTGTTCCAACTACGCCAAAAGAACCAATTGCTCCAGGAGCTAAAGGTGTTATTGGTGTAAAATACGCTACTGATAGAGTTGGTGCTTTTACAAAAACCGTTACTGTAACTTCTAATGCTGAAGGTCAGCCAACAAAAATCCTTACTATTAAAGGCACTGTTTTACCAGATCCAGTAAAAAGCTAATCTGAAAAACATTTAAATAATGAAAAAGCTTCCTTATCTTTGGAAGCTTTTTTTATGACTACAATTCAAAAACAATGAGAAAACTCGAAAACAGCGAACTAGACCGTAAATCAATTGAAGATTTTAAAAAATCGGAGAAAACCCCTTTAATATTAGTTTTAGACGATATTAGAAGTCTGCACAATATTGGCTCTGTTTTTAGAACTGCTGATGCGTTTTTGATTGAAAAAATAATCTTATGCGGAATCACCGCAACTCCTCCAAATAAAGAAATTCATAAAACCGCTCTTGGCGCAACTGAAACCGTTGCTTGGGAACATCACGAAAATGTCTTGGAAGTTATCGAAAACTTAAAGAAAGAAAATGTTTTGACAATGGCCATTGAACAAGTGGAAAGTTCTATTTTTCTTCAGGATTTTGAAATTGTAAAAGACAAAAAATATGCTTTAGTTTTTGGAAACGAAGTCTATGGTGTTTCGCAAGAAGCTGTTGCAATCTGTGATGGCTGTATTGAAATTCCGCAACTTGGAACCAAACACTCTTTAAACATTTCTGTAAGTGCGGGAATTGTAGTTTGGGATTTATTTCAAAAAATAAACTGGCCTGAATAAAAATTTATTTTTTTATAATCAATTAATTGATATTTTTAGCAAATGAAAAATATCAAATTAACAATTATTCCTCTTTTATTTTCTGTTTTAAGTTTTAATTTTTCTAATTCAAAAGAAAACCCCAAAACTTTTAACAAAAAGAATACATACATATCAAAACCCAATATAAATCAGAAAGCAAAAAAACACAAAAAATCCAATTTTGTAATTGATCCTCCAAGACTTGTCGCGCAAGGCGATCAACTTTACTGCCCACAGACCTCTATTAATATTGTAACAGACTTTACAATTGATCATGATATTAATGAAAATGGCGCACAAGCACTTTATATTCAGATTTCTTCAGGATATTCCAGTGGTTTTGACAAGCTTGAACTTTTAAATCCAACGGCGCACTCATCTATTGTTACAAGCTGGGATGCCACGGCTGGAAAATTAACATTATTTAATCCAACAGGAGCAGATGTTTTATATTCTGAACTTGTTGATGCTATTAAGGATGTAGCATTTACCAATTCTTCAGCAACAGCTTCTGGAACAAGAACATTCTCTATAACAATGGGCAAAGCAAACTACTTGCCCTCTACACAGCATTATTATGAATATGTTCCAAGTTTAGGCATCACATGGACTGCGGCGCGAGATGCGGCGGCAGCTCGTACCTATTATGGACTTCAAGGATATTTGGCTACCATTTTGTCTGCAGATGAAGCAAAATTAATTGGTGAGCAAGCCTCTGGAACTGGATGGATTGGAGGAAGCGATGCCCAAACAGAAGGCGTTTGGAAATGGGTTACAGGTCCCGAAGCAGGAACTATTTTCTGGAACGGAAATGCAAACGGATCAACACCAAATTTTGCTTTTTGGAATACAGCAGAACCAAATCAGCAAGGTGATGAAGATTATGCACATATTACGCAACCTGGTGTTGGAATAAGAGGTTCTTGGAATGATTTATCAAATAATGGAGACACCTCTGGAAATTATCAACCTAAAGGCTATTTAGTAGAATACGGAGGAATGCCAGGCGAAGCTCCGTTACAAATAGCTACCAGCACTAAAATTACAATTCCTGTGGCAACACCTGCTATTGACCCAAGTCCAGTTTGTGATTCTGGAAGTTTTACTTTTAATGCAACTGCAACGGCTGGAGCAACCATAAGATGGTTTGATGCTGCTGTTGGCGGAAATTTATTGACTACAGGCCCAACTTATACTACTCCGATATTAACTACAACCACAAATTATTATGTTGATGCAGGTTGCGAATCTAATCGTAAAGCAGTAAAAGCAACTGTAAATGCAACTCCTTCAAATCCTATTGCAGAACAAGACACTTATACCAATTGCGGCCCAGGAAGTTTAACTATAAAAGCAACTTCAAATGTTGGTTCTATAAATTGGTATGATTCAGCAACAGGAGGTACAAGCCTTTACACAGGATCCTCTTTTACAACTCCAACAATTTCATCAAATAAAACTTATTATGCAGAAGCTTCCAATAATGGCTGCACAAATGCAACTAGAACTCCTATAAACATAGAAATTTATACACCTCCAGTTGTTACAGATGAAACTTTGTTATTGTGCCAATTTCAAACTATAGAATTAGACGCTGGAATTTCTGGAATGAGCTATTTATGGTCCAATGGCGCAACTACACAGACTATTAGTGTTAACACAGGCGGAAAATATACAGTCGACGTTACAAGTTCTTCTCCTGAAAATTGTACGAGCACAAAAACAATTATAGTCGATGAACACAACGTTCCGCAGATTGCTCGTGTTGACGTTGAAGGAACAAGAGCTATTATTTATCCTGTCAAAGAAGAAGACTATTTTGAGTATTCTGTAGACGGAGTCAATTTTCAAGATTCTACTGTTTTTTATGATGTTCCTGGCGGACTTCAAACTGCTTATGCTCGAGAAAAAAGTGGATGCGGAGGAACTGCCAAACAATTTGTTGTACTTGTTTTTCCTGCTTTTTTTACGCCAAACAATGATTCTTATAACGATTTATGGGAAGTAACCGGAATGGAAAATTATCCATTGGCTGTTGTTACCATTTTTGATCGCTATGGGAAATTAATTGCACAATTAAGCCGTTTTAAAATGAGTTGGGATGGCACTTTAAATCAAATACCACTTCCTGCTTCCGATTATTGGTATGCTTTGAAAGTTGATGATTCAACGCCGATCCTAAGAGGACATTTTACATTAAAAAGATAATATGGATATAGAAACAATTCGAGAAATCTGTCAAAAACTAACTGGCACAACCGAAGATATAAAATGGGAACATGATCTTGTGTTTTCAGTAGGCACTAAAATGTATTGTGTTGTAGGGCTTGATCAAAATCCGACTTCGGCTTCTTTTAAAGTCTTGGACGAAGAATTTGAAGAAATGAGTAATAAACCTGGATTTAAACCAGCACCTTATGTTGCAAAATATAAATGGGTTTTAATTGATGACATTACACGAATGAAAAAATCAGAATGGGAAAAATACATTCAGCAGTCCTATCGTTTGGTTCAGGAAAAATTATCAGCAAAAGTTAGAAAACAACTCGGGATAATATAAGTTATTAAGAATCCGTTTTCTTTTTAATTTCATTCAATATATAAAGATAATCTTCATGTTTTTTTACAAAATCACGATCAGAAACATCTATTATTAGAACATTCAAATCGGTTTGAGATTTTATATATTCCAAGTAACCGTTATTGATTTTTTCTAAATATGCAGCTTCAATATTCTGTTCATAAATACGTCCGCGCTTTTTTATATTCTGCAAAAGTCTTTCTGTATTCTGATATAAATAAACATACAAATCGGGCTTTGGCATTTCTTTGTAAATGATATCGAATAGATTTCTGTACAAACGATACTCATCTTCTGCCAAGGTAATTTTTGCAAAAATCAGCGATTTAAAAATATGATAATCGGCAACGATAAAATCTTTAAACAAATCAAATTGTGCCAAATCATCTGCCAATTGCTGATAACGATCAGCTAAAAAAGACATTTCTAAAGGAAACGCATAACGGTTTTGATCTTTATAAAACTTTGGTAAAAACGGATTATCGGCAAATCGTTCTAAAACTGTTTTTCCGTTAAAGTCTTCTGCAATTTTATGCACCAAAGTAGTTTTTCCAGCTCCAATATTCCCTTCAAAAGCAACATAATTAAATTGGTTTAAAGGAATTTCTTCAATCGGACTTTTCAGCTTTTGTACAACTGTACACACACTATCATCTGGAGTAACCGCAATCAGTTCGGGAATTGTTTTTTGCAAAATCGGATGCCTCCAATTTAACTTTAAATCTTGCATTGGCAACAAAACAAAATTTCTGTTTTGCATTAACGGATGCGGAACTTGCAGTTTTTCGGTCTCAATTATTTCAGCATCAAAAGCAATCAAATCAACATCAATAATTCTAGATTGATATCCTTCTTGATTCAAGCGAATTCTTCCTAGTTCCTTTTCGACTTTTAAAATTTGAGTTAGGATTTTTTGCGCAGAAGAATTGGTATGTAAAAGAAGTGCACAATTATAAAAAGCATCGCTCTCAAAACCCCATGCTGGAGTCTCGTAAAGTTTTGAAACCTCAATAACAGTCCCCACATTTTGATGTATTAAATCAATACAATTTTGAATGTTTTCTAGTCTGCTGCCTTGGTTGCTGCCTATCGATAAAACGACTTGATGCTGTAATTTCATAATTAATGCAAATTAACTAAAACTATTTAGAATTAACCAATATATTTGTGAAACGGCGTCTTCAATTCAATCCTAAATTTAGATGTCTCGTTTGTAACATTTTGCTCTTTTTTGCTACTTATTAAAAAAATATACATATGAAGTTTTTAGGAAATATAATTGCCACAGTAATTGGTATTTTTGTTTTTATTATGCTCTTCTTTTTCGGAGTAATCTTTATCAGCGCGATTTTTGGCGGTGACGACACCGTTTCGGTTAAATCGGATTCGGTGATTGAATTGAATTTAAAAGAAATTAAAAATGACTACGCGGGGAAATATAAAGATCCATGGGTAAGTGTCTTTTCAGACAAAAAAGGCATTGGATTGACCGATGTAATCAATGCCATTGAAGCTGCAAAAACAGACGACAATATCAAAGGAATTTCAATTTTAAACGATGAATCTTCTCTTGGTCTTGCGCAATATAAAGATTTGAGAAATGCTCTAGAAAGTTTCAAAAAATCAGGAAAATATATTTGGGCTTATGCAAATACATATTCTCAAAAAGAATATTATTTAAATTCTGTTGCCAATACTATTTATATTAATCCAGCTGGAGATTTAGATTTTAAAGGTCTTTCTTCTGAAATCATGTTTTTCAAAGATTTCCAAGACAAATCTGGAATTCGCATGGAAGTGATTCGCCACGGAAAATACAAAAGTGCCGTTGAGCCTTTCTTAGAAAATAAAATGAGTGAGGCTAACAGAGAGCAGATTACTGCGCTTCTAAATTCTATTTGGACTACTGTTTCTGCCGATATTTCAAAAAGCAGAAATATTCCGTTGCCGAAATTAAATGAAATTGCAAACGGACTTTTGGCCAGAACTCCAGAAATGGCAAAAGAACAGCATTTAGTGGATATTATTGCTTACGAAGATGTTTATCACGATGCCATTAGAAGAGTTTTAAAAGTCGACAAAGACGAAGATTACAACAAAATTTCGATTTTAGATTATACTCAAAATCATATAACAACAGCTTTAACAGACTCTTCAAGCGATCAAATTGCAATTATTTACGCTCAAGGCGAAATTGGAAGCGGTGAAGGAGATGTAAATACTATTGGAGAAGGTTCTATGCGCCGTTCTTTGCAAGAAGCTAGAAAAAATGATGACGTTAAAGCCATTGTTCTTAGAATTGACAGCCCAGGAGGAAGTGCTCTAACTTCTGACTTAATTTGGCGAGAAATTGAAATTACGAAAAAAGTAAAACCAGTTGTTGTTTCTATGGGTAACTACGCAGCTTCTGGCGGCTACTATATTGCTTGTAACGCTAATAAAATTTTTGCTGAAAACAATACCATTACAGGATCTATTGGAGTTTTTGGAATGTTACCCAACTTTAGCCCGTTGGCTAATAAATTAGGAATCAATTCAGAACAGGTTAAAACTCACGAAAACGCCGCAAATTACAGTCCGTTTTTACCGGTTGATGAAAAATTTAAAGCGTTTACTTTAGAAGGAGTCGAAAAAATCTACAATACTTTTGTTACTCATGTTGCAGAAGGTCGTAAAATGACTTTTGCACAAGTAGATTCTATTGCACAAGGTAGAGTTTGGTCTGGAACTGAAGCTTTAAAAATTGGTTTAGTAGATAAAATTGGTGGATTAAATGATGCCATTGCGGAGGCTGCCAAAATAGCTAAAGTAAAAAAATATAGTACTCAAAATTATCCTGAATACGAAAAAACACTTAACGATTTGTTTGGAAATCTTCCATTTGCAAAATCTAAAGAGACTTTCATAAAAGAAGAAATTGGAGAAGAAAACTACCTTCTTATTGAGCAGATTAAAAAATTCCAAAAACAAAAAGGAGTTCAAGCGATATTGCCTTTCGGAATCAATATTTATTAATTCAACTAAGATGAATAAAGTAATTCTTTTTCTAACGGTCTTATTTTGGAGCTTTTTAAATGCTCAAACTACGAAAGAAATCACTTTTAAGGAAGCTCCAGCGGTATTAAAAATAAACAATGATCAAATCTTTGGCACACTGACAACACCCGATTTGACCAAAAAAGTTCCGGTTGCTTTAATTATTGCGGGTTCTGGTCCAACAGACCGCAACGGAAATAATCCGCTGATGAAAAACAATTCGTTAAAAATGCTAGCGGAAGCTTTGGCTAAACATGGAATTGCGTCGTTACGCTATGATAAAAGAGCTATTGGAGAAAGCAAAGCTGCTGGAGGCGCTGAAAGCAGTTTGGTATTTGAAAATTATATCCAAGATGCCAAAAGCTGGATCAATTATTTAAAACAAGACAGACGCTTTTCTAAAATTATCATTATTGGACACAGCGAAGGCTCTTTGATCGGAATGGTTGCCAGTGCAAAAGCAGACAAATTTGTATCGATTGCAGGTGCAGGCGAACCAGCAGATCAAATCTTGAAAACACAGATTGGAGCAAAGTCAATGAAACAGCTTAACGACATGACCTTCCCGATTATCGATAGTTTAAAAAACGGATTTGAGGTTAAAAAAGTAGATCCGATGTTGAATTCTCTTTTTAGGCCAAGCATTCAGCCTTATTTAATTTCTTGGTTCAAATACAATCCGCAGACTGAGATACAAAAGCTCACAATTCCTGTTTTAATCCTGCAGGGAAATAATGATATTCAAATTGCTGTCAAAGATGCTGAAAATTTAAAGCAAGCCAATAAAAATGCCGATCTTCAAATTATAGACAAAATGAATCATATCATGAAAACTGTTGAGAGCAATCAAGAAGCCAATTTAGCAACTTATAATAATGAAACACTTCCTATCTCGGAGGTTCTCATTGAAAAAATAGTTTCATTTATTCAGAAATAATAAAATAAATCCAGTTAAAAATCCGTTTTGAAAGTATTTCTCAACGGATTTTTCTTATTTCACATTTTTAATAAAATTCCTACATTTTAAGAAAACTTTATCTGCAAACTCTAGTAAAAAAAACTATTTTTGCAGGAGTCGATTTAACACGTTAAACCCTCAAATCTATTTATATGCTAAAAAAAGTTTTAAAAATAAGTGCCATAGTTATGGTGGTATTTGTTGCTGCATTATTTGCCATTCCGTTTTTGTTTAAAGACCAAATCAAGTCTAAAATCGTCGAGGCCATTAACGAAAGTGTTGATGCCAAAGTAAGTTTTACAGATGCCGATTTAAGCTTATTCAAAAACTTTCCAAACGCAACGGTTGGAATCGAAAAATTAGTAATTATCAATAAAGCTCCCTTCGAAGGTGACACTTTAATTTCTTTGGGAGAATTGAATTTAAAAATGAGTGTTAAAGAACTTTTCAAAGGAAAAGACGAACCTTTAAGCATCCAGGGAATTAGTTCTACAAACGGATTAGTAAATATTATTTTCAATAAAGATGGTATCGGAAACTTTGATATTGCTTTAAAAAACAAAAAAGAAGAAGATAAAAAAGACGAGCAAAGCAAACCGCTTGCATTGAAAATTCAAAATTATAAAATTGAGAATTTTACTTTTAGATATATCGATCAAGGTTCTAAAATTAAAATGGTAATTGACAGTTTAAACCACGAAGGAACTGGTGATTTTACCAATTCAAAATTAGATTTGGCTACAAAATCTACGGCTAAAGTTTCTTTAGATATGGATAAAATCAATTACATGAAAAATGTAAAACTAACTTTAGATGCTGTTTTAGGAATTGATTTAGAAAAGAGCAAATATACTTTCAAAGAAAACAAAGCCCTAATCAATCAATTGCCGTTAGAATTTGACGGTTTCATTCAAATGGCTGAGAAAGCTCAGATTTACGATTTGAAATTTAAAACACCTACTTCATCATTTACTAATTTCTTAGGTTTAATTCCTTCTGCTTACGCTTCTAGCTTAGAAGGTGTAAAAACGACTGGAGATTTTACAGTAAATGGTTTTGTAAAAGGGGAATTGACCGATACTACGGTTCCTAAATTCAATATCGAAATCGCATCTAACAATTCTTCTTTCCAATATCCAAACCTTCCAAAATCGGTTCAAAATATTGTAATCGACACTAAAATCATTAATGAAACGGGAATTTTAAATGATACTTATGTAAATTTAGATAAGTTATCTTTTAGAATTGATCAAGATGTTTTTAGCGCTAAAGCGAATATTAAAAACATAACGGTAAATCCAATTGTTGATGCGGCTTTAAAAGGAACAATCAATCTTGCTAATCTTTCAAAAGCATATCCGATTAAAATGGATAAACCATTGGCGGGTATTCTAAAAGCAGATGTTACGACCAATTTTGATATGGCTTCTGTAGAAAAAAGCCAATACCAAAATATCAAAAACGCTGGTACAATGAGTTTGTCAGGATTTAAATATACGGATGAAAACAATAAATCGATGAACATTAGCACGGCATTGGTTGAGTTTAATCCGAGTAAAATCAACTTAAAACAATTTGATGCTACAACTGGAAAAAGTGATATTAGCATTAACGGAGTCTTAGAAAATTTCTATGGTTTCATGTTTAAAAAACAAGAACTAAAAGGGAACTTCAACATGAGCTCAAAACAATTGGCAGTTGACGATTTTATGACTTCTGGACAACCTGCAACTGCAAAAACAGAAGCAAAACCTGCCGAAGCAATGAAGATTCCTGCTTTCTTAAACTGTACTTTAAATGCCAAAGCTACAACGGTTTTGTATGATAATTTAAAATTGCAAGATGTTGCTGGAACATTAATTATTAAAGACGAGAAAGCAACGCTTCAAAACTTTAAAACCAATATCTTTGGAGGATCTATCGGCCTTAACGGAGCCGTTTCTACAAAAGAAAAAGTACCAACTTTTGATATGAATTTAGGCTTCAATCAAGTTGATATTGCGCAGACATTTACGCAATTGGATATGATGAAAAAAATTGCTCCGATTGCTGGAATTATTAATGGAAAATTAAATTCGACTATTAAGTTGAATGGTAATTTAGATGCCAAAGAATTGACACCTGATTTAAAATCTATTTCAGGAGATTTATTAGGCCAATTATTATCAACTACAGTAAACGCTAAAAATTCGACTGTTTTAAATACGCTTACATCAAATGTGAAGTTCTTAGATTTGAACAAAGTAAATCTAAATGATTTAAAAATGGCTTTAACTTTTGATAATGGAAAAGTAAACGTTAAACCTTTTGATATTAAATATCAAGACATAAAAGTTACAGTTGGTGGAACGCATGGTTTTGATCAAACGATGAATTATACGCTTAAATTTGATGTTCCTGCGAAATATCTAGGAACAGAAGCGAATAATTTAATTGCAAAAATGTCTCCTGCAGATGCTGCAAAATTGGATAACATTCCAATTAATGCTTCTTTAACGGGTAATTTTTCAAATCCGAAAATTAGTACAGACATGAAGACTGCGGTCAGCAATTTAACAGCACAATTGGTAAATCAGCAAAAAGAAAAACTGACTCAAAAAGGAACTTCTGCACTTACTGACTTAATCAATAAAAACACAAAAGCAAAAGACACCACTCAGGCGGCTAAAACTGAAAAAGAGCAAAAAACGCAAGAAGTGACGAAAAAAGCAAGTGATCTATTAAACGGATTGTTTAAGAAAAAGAATCCATAATAAAAAGATGCTAAGATTCTTAGGTAGTGAGTTACTCTAAAACATACAACTTTGAAACTTAGTATCTCAGCATCTTAAAACCTAAAAAATCCTGTTCTTAAAGAACAGGATTTTTTTTTATTTATCTAGAATCTTGTGGATTGCTTTTATAAAATCTGGAACGGTTAGTGTATTGGTGTCTAAACCTACACTTTCGTTACCGTATGGTTCGTATTTTTTCAAATTAGAAACAGAAAACAAACCTACAGTTGGTGCTTTTGAAGCACTCGATAAATGCATAATTCCGCTATCTGCGCCAACAAAAACATCAACATTTGCCAAAACAGAACCTATTTCTCGAACATCTTTACTGTAAAAAGTTGGTGCTTCAAAATTGATCTGAGAAACATTTTCGACTGGTAAAACTTCAAAAATATTATTATTCGGAAATTCATTTTTCAATGCAGTATAAAATTCTTGCCACCATGAAACGCAATAGCATTTTTCTCCCGTTGCATACGTAAAAATAGCAATGGTTCTCTTACTTGGATCAATAATTTTATCCAAAATCTTTTTACCATTTGCAATTTCCGCATCAGATAATTTTAAATCTAAAAGTGCTATCGGGTCCTTCTTATCTTCTAATCCGACTTGGCTTAGAAAATATCTAAAATTATAAACTGGATATTTTGCGATATGATCGTAATCTGGATATTCTAAAATAATTCCTTCTGGAAGATTTCCAAAAAACTTATACTTTGCTGTCGAAAATTTTACACCAAGTCTACCTGAAGAAGAATTCTGATCGACATTTATAGCCATATCATACCTTTGTGCTCTAATAAGAGTCCAAACTTTAAAGTATTTTACTAATTCTTTGAAAGGTTTTTTGGGTAGATGAATAATCTTATCAATGTTCTCGTATTCTTCAAAAACAATTGGCGCCAAAGTTCCCTTTACAAATACGTCGATTTTACAATCAGGAAAAATCTTACTCACTTCCTGAACTAAAGGCGTAATTAAAAGCATGTTTCCTAATCGCCCATTTGGTCTGCAGATTAAAACTTTTTTAATCTTACTTTTATCAATGGGTCCGATAGTACTAACTTCCGAATTTCCAATATTCTTGGTTAGATTTCGCATTAACGAACGCCTAAAAACATTAACTTTTTTTAAGTTACTCATGTGTTACTTTTTGTGGTATTTATTTTTTTTGAAAAATTAAACTTGTTTGCTATATAAAGCTATAATTATTTTTTCAACTAATTAACACAAAAACACAAAATAAATTGCAATTTTCAAATTAAAACAACCTAAAACCAAAAAAAGATAACATTTTAGTAATAAAAACTTACACATTTATTGTAACCACATAACCTTCTGAACCACGAATATTAAAGACTGTTCCGTTCTCAAACAATAAATATTGACCTTTAATTCCAGTTAATTTTCCACTGAAAGAAGGTGTTTTATCCAAGTTTAAACTATTCACTTTTGCAGGATAGTTCAAAACTGGATATTGTAGATCGTAAACATCATTTTTTTCTGCATAAAAATAATCTCTAGCTTCTGTTGGAATCAGATTTTCAATTTTTGCTTTTTCTGCAATTAAGTCAAAAGTTTCAACAGAATTCTGAAGCATTTTTCTCCAATTGGTTTTGTCTGTATAATAATCTTTTAGAGCCACCTCTGTAATTCCCGCCAAATAACGATTGGGAACCTCAACAATGGCAATGGCTTGAGAAGCTCCTTGATCGATCCAACGAGTTGGAACTTGCGATTTGCGTGTAACTCCCACTTTTATTTCGCAAGCCGAAGCTAGATAAACAATATGCGGCTGCAGTTGTGCTTTGGACTCGTATTCTAAATCTCTGTCTGCAATACCTAAATGTGCCGTGCTCAATTCTGGTCTCATAATCCAGTCTCCAACCGCAGGGCTCGAATAAAAACACTCATAACAAAAACCTTGTCGGTATATTTTTTTCTTTTTACCGCAATTCAAACATTGACAACCTACAAAATTGATTTCAATTTCTTTATCTAATAATTGATTCACATTTAAGAAACTATCTTCGAAAACCAAATAGTATTGAATTGGGCTTCCAAGTTCAGTTTGCATTTTTGTCAGTACGCCTTGATATTGCATTCGTATTTTTATTTATAATTGCTGATTTAGATTTATCAAAAGATTAAAATTTTTTGTGCTAAAATTCGTTTAAAAACATAGAATCTTTACTTCAAATCGAATTGTTTTTTACAAAAAAATAGTATTTTTGATATGAAGACAAAGTTACTATTTGTCTCTCGATATTCAAATTTTAAGTTTTTTTGTTTTTACATAGATTGTGAAATTTAAGACCTAAAATTCCGTTAACTAAAAACCAGATTCATGCCTTTATCTATTATCAATTCGTTTGCATCTTGGGTCCTAAAACAAAGGATTCATCAAATAGAGCTTTTTTTAAAATACCCAAATGAAGTTCAGGAAGAATTATTGCACAACTTATTGACGGCATCTGAAAATACAGTTATTGGAAAAAAATATGAATTTTCCAGTATCAACTCCTATCAAACTTTTGCAGAAAGAGTTCCAATTGCAACTTACGAAGAGCTACAACCACTTATCGAACGCACGCGTTTGGGTGAGCAAAACGTTTTTTGGGAAACACCAATTAAGTGGTTTGCCAAATCAAGCGGCACAACAAATGCAAAAAGCAAATTTATTCCGGTAAGTAATGAAGCACTTGAAGATTGCCATTACAAAGGAAGTAAAGATCTTTTATGCCTTTATTTGAATAACAATGAAGATTCTGAATTGTTCTTAGGAAAAAGTCTTCGCTTGGGCGGAAGTTCTCAGATTTACGAAAATAACAATACTTTCTTTGGAGATTTATCAGCGATTCTGATTGAAAATATGCCAATTTGGGCAGAATTCAGCAGCACGCCAAGCAGCAAAACTTCGTTGATGAGCGAATGGGAAACTAAAATTGCCGCCATTATCAACGAAACCAAAAATGAAAATGTAACCAGTTTTGCAGGAGTTCCTTCTTGGATGCTGGTTTTAATGAATAAAGTTTTAGAAAACACTGGCAAACAGAGCTTACTAGAACTTTGGCCAAATTTAGAGGTTTACTTTCACGGAGGTGTGAGTTTCTCGCCTTACAAAGATCAATACAAAAAATTACTGCCTAGCAAAGATTTTAGATATTACGAAATATACAATGCTTCTGAAGGTTTCTTTGCTATTCAGGATTTGAATAATTCGAGCGATTTATTACTAATGTTGGATTATGGAATTTTCTACGAATTTATTCCGATGGATACTTTTGGAACTCCAAATCAAAAAGTAATTCGTTTAGCCGATGTTGAATTGAATAAAAACTATGCGATTGTTATCACGACTAATTCTGGTTTATGGCGTTATCTGATTGGAGATACGATTCGTTTTACCTCATTAAATCCATACAGAATTAGAGTTACTGGAAGAACCAAACATCATATTAATGTTTTTGGTGAAGAATTGATGGTCGAAAATACCGATCAAGCCATTGCAAAAGCTTGTCAGGTTACGCAAACAGAAGTTATCGATTATACGGTTGCTCCTATTTTTATGCAAGACAAAGAAAAAGGTGCTCACGAATGGATGATTGAGTTTAAAAAACATCCTGCCGATGTTGGCCTTTTCCAAAAAGTGTTAGACGAAACCTTGCAGACTTTAAACTCCGATTACGAAGCAAAACGCTACAATAATATGACTTTAAATCCTTTGGTGATTAATGTTGCTCGCGAGAATCTTTTTTATGACTGGTTGAAAGAAAGAGACAAATTGGGTGGTCAGCATAAAATTCCGAGACTTTCGAATCAGAGAGATTATTTGGAGCAATTAAAAGAAATGTGCTAAAAAAACTTACTATAAAATGAAGGATACAAAATTCAGCGATATGACAACTGAAGAACTAACTAAAAATCAGAAAACATTAAAAACGGTGAATACTATTTTTTGTGTTGTACTTTTTATATTGTTCGTTCTTAATATATTCATTGTTTTTATGAAAGGCTTTAGCGCGATGAATGTTATTCCGATTGCCTTATTGCCTATTCTTTTTTTGAATCTGAAAAATTTGAAAGAGATTAAACGAGAATTAGAATCTCGTGGATAAAATGGGCGAAATTAGAATTGAATTAAGCAAAAAGAAAACGGCTTTAGCTTTTATAGCTTCTGCAATTTTCGTAGCATTAGGAATTCAGTTTATTTTAGACCCAGAGAGATATGTCTCACCAATGTACAGAAATATTGAGTTAATAAAAATTACTGGTTTTACATCAGTATCTTTTTTTGGACTATGCTTAATTTTTATTCTTTTTAAAATCTTTGACAAAAAGCCCGGATTAGTAATTAATGATATTGGAATTACCGACAATTCCCATTATGGAAGTGCTGGGTTAATTGATTGGTCAAAAATCATAGCCATAAGAACTCAACAGATCATGTCAACTAAATTTTTATTAATATATGTTTCAAATCCTCAAGAGTTTATTCAGAAAAGCTCTTGGATAAAAGCATCATTAATGAAAGCTAACTTAAAAATGTATGGAACTCCTCTCTCTATTACTTCTAATAGTTTAAACTACAATTTTGACTATCTTGAGAAATTACTACATGAGGAATGGAACAAATATAAATCATGATATTTCCACTAAACCTGCATCACTAATAGCCCGATTCGCCACGGCGAAACATGCCCAAATAAAAAAACCTCAGCTCTTTATTGTAAAAGACTGAGGTTTTGTTTTTTATTTTGATTGTGGAAATACTAGTGCGATTTCTCCCTTCGGTCGAAATGACAAAAATGGGTTAAAAAATCTTCGCCTTCACTTAGAATGACAATTACTACATCATATCAATATATCTGTCATGGTATCCTAAAAGATATAAAACACCATCAAGACCTAAACTTGAAATTGAAGTTGAAGCGCTTTCTTTTACTTTTGGTTTGGCATGAAAAGCAATTCCTAGACCTGCTAAGTTTAGCATTGGCAAATCGTTTGCTCCGTCTCCAACTGCAATAGTTTGATTGATGTGGATTCCTTCTTTTTCGGCGATTGCTTTTAAGAATTCTGCTTTTTTCTGACCGTCTACAATATCGCCTAAATATTTACCTGTCAGCTTACCATCTTTTATTTCTAATTGATTAGCGTGCACATAATCTATTCCTAATTCTTTTTGAAGATATTCACCAAAATAAGTGAAACCTCCAGATAGAATTGCAGTTTTGTATCCGTAGTATTTTAAAGCTTTCATTAAACGATGTGCTCCTTGCGTTATTGGTAAATTGATAGCGACGTTTTGCAGAACTTCTTCGCTCAAACCTTCTAACAGAGCCATACGCTTTTTGAAACTTTCGTTGAAGTCGATTTCACCATTCATAGCCGATTCTGTAATGGCGCGAACTTGATCTCCTACTCCATTCAGTTCTGCTAATTCATCGATTACCTCGGTTTGGATTAAAGTCGAATCCATATCGAAGCAAACCAAACGACGGTTTCTTCTGTAAATATTATCTTCTTGGAAAGAAATATCAACATTAAGCGTTCTGGAAATTTCCATAAAACTTGCCGTCATGATGATCTTGTTTACAATTTCTCCTGTTACAGACAATTGAATGCAAGAACGAGGGTATTCTTCTTTTTCGACAACAGAAGTTCTTCCTGTTAATCGAATAATTGAATCGATATTCAGGTTTTGATCTGACAATATTTGAGTTACTGCAGACAATTGAGAAGCTGCTAGTTTTTCGCCCAAAATATTGATTATATAACGTTGTTTAGATTGTGATTTTACCCAAGTTTCGTAATCTTCTATAGAAATCGGAATAAATTTCACTTTGATTTCCAGTTCATACGCCTTAAACAAAAGGTCTTTTAAAACTGGCGCTGAAGAAGAGCCAGCTGCAATTTCGAACAAAATTCCTAAAGAAAGCGTATCATGAATATCGGCTTGACCGATATCTAAAATATTAGCATCGTATGCCGCCAATACAGCTGTTAAACCTGCTGTAACTCCAATTTTATCGTGTCCTGAAACTTTTAATAAAATTATTTCTTTATCTTCTACTGCCATTTTTCTTTCTTGATTTTGAAGCGACAAAAATCGGCAATCTCTCGTTGATAAAAAAGAATAATCCTTGTTTTTTTGAAAAGAAAAAGCACATATAAATGTGCTTTTTCGAGTAATTTAACAATTATCTTTTATTATTAAAATAACGTAACTTTTTAATTATTTCATTGGTTCATTTTTATCAAAACTTACCATCCAGTTTACACCAAACTTATCTTTAAACATTCCGAAATACGATCCCCAGAAAGTATTATCCATAGGCATTTCTACTTTTCCTCCAGCTGAAAGTCCGTTGAAGATTTTGTCTGCTTCCTCTGTGCTTTCTGTGTTGATCGAAATCGAAAAATTATCTCCAAAACCTACATCTCCGTATCGCGGATGACTGTCACTTCCCATCAAAATGGTATTTCCAATTGGGAGTGAAACGTGCATGATACGATTTAATGCTTCTTCTGAAAGGACTTCTCCTTCTTCTGCTGGAGCATCTTTATATTTTCCGATATACGGAAAATCTCCTCCAAAAACTGATTTATAAAACAGAAACGCTTCTTCGCAAGTTCCGTTAAACATTAAATAGGGATTTATTGCTGTCATTTTTTTAATTATTAATTGTTAATTATAAAGTGTCAATTCAAAATCTAGTCTTTATTCTTGCTTCTTTCTTCTACATTTTCTACATTTTCTACATTTTCCACATTTTCTACTTCTCAGACAGCTCTTTAATCGTCTCCAATCCTTTTGGAAAAGCTTCTTTGAAATAGTCTATATGTTGCTCGATAACGTCAACTTCTACATGAAGATTAACCACATCTCCTTTTTGATCTAAACGATAGGTTTCCATCGCTCCAACCCATTTTTCTGTTTCTTCATTTGGCGGAACTTCTTTAAAATCTTTTAGCTCCCCCATATGCTTAAACGCCATGTATTCGTTAGGAATTTTACTTTCAATGATACTATTCATTCCTTCTCCGCCTGACCCTAAAAAATAAATTTTATCGCCTTCATTCCAACTGGTTTGCACGTAACTTTCTCCACAAAAAGAGCTTGTCCACTTTCTGTAAGTTTCGTCATCCCATAAGACTTTCCAAATCTTTTCTTTAGAAGCCTTTACATCGATATCAAAAACTAATTTTTCCATCTTAACTCGGTAATTTACTAAAGTCCATAAATAAAACATTCCAACGATGACCATCCAAATCGGCAAAACCACAGCCATACATCCAGCCTTGGCTTTCTGCAGGAGGCGCAAAAACAGTTCCGCCAGCCTCTTTGACTTTTTCAGCCAGTTCATCAACTTCCTCTCTACTTTCGGCATCGATCGAAATCAAGACTTCTGAACTCGATTTGGTATCGGTAATACTGTGCTGAGAAAAACTAGAAAAAAGCATTTCTTCAAAAAGCATCACCACAAAATGCCCTTCACCTACAATCATGCACGTCGAACTTGGCGTGTCATGCTGTTCATTAAACGAAAAACCAATTTTCCAGAAAAAATCTTTCGCTTTTGCTACGTCCTTTACAGGAAGATTCAACCATATTTGTTTTGTCATTTTTTGTTTTTTTTTGTTGGGTTAGATATTTAGTTGTTTCTTTTTTTTAAACCATATAAGTGATATAAGTTAATTTAAATATGTTCTTTCAAAACTAAGCTACTCTGTTACTTTGCAACTCCGTGATTTAATTAGCCTCAACGTAGCTTTTAAAATTATCCAAGATGGCTTGCCAACCAGCGCGCTGCATTTCTTCTGGATTTTGAGTTTCTGGATCGAAACTTTCCACGATTTCGATACCATCTGGAGTTTCCGTAAAAGTAATTTCTACTTTTCTTCCATCTCCTAAAACATACGAAAGCGCTTCATTTGGTTTAACCAAAGTGAATTCTCCACCAAAATCAAAACTCATGCTTCCGTCTTTAGCTGCCATAGTCGATTTGAATTTACCTCCCTCTCTTAAATCGGCTTCAGCATAAGGCGTGTGCCAATCTGGCGAGGCAAAACTCCATTTTGTAATATGTTCTGGCGTGTTCCAAAACTTCCAAACTTTTTCTGCAGATGCTTTTACTGTCTTTTTTATTGTTATCATTATATCTCAGTTCTTAGTTTTAAAATTCCTCTGTATATTTTTTAAAATTGTCAATTACATCTTGACACCATTGCTTTTGCATGCTTTCAGAATCGGTTTTATTGGGTTCGAAATATTCTGTAAGCTTTACACTATCTCCAAAATTCTCAAAACAAATACTTCCAATTCTATCATCTGAAAGCTTATATTCGATTAATTGAAATTTTTCAATTTTTGTATATATGCCTTCAAAATCAAAACTTTCAGTTTTACTTTTTGTTGTCATTACATATTTGAACTTTCCATTTTCTTTCAAGTCATTTTCTGCATAGGGTGTATGCCATTCTTCAAAAGCTATGTTCCAGTTCTGAATGTGTTTTGGCGTAATCCAAAAATCCCAAACTTTTTCTATTGGCGCTTTGATTATAACTGCTACCGAAATCATTTTTCTTCAATTACATTTCTGTTGGCATTTCACTCGGAATCTGACTTTCATCCATATAGAAAACTTCCCAATGATGTCCCTCTAAATCTAAAAACGTTCTCTGGTACATCCATCCATAGTCCTTCGCTTCCTGATAATCTGTTCCTCCAGCTTTTACCGCTTTTTGAATTATCTCATCTACTTTCTCACGCGAGTCCATCGAAAGAGAAATAAGAACCTCGCTTGTTGTAGTAGAATCGCAAATTTTCTTCGGGGTAAAGGTTTGATAAAACGCTTCAACCAAAAGCATCACAAAAATGTCATCACTAATTACAATACAAGCTCCCTGCTCATTTGTGAACTTTGGATTTGTAGAAAAACCAAGTTCATTAAAAAAAGCTACTGCACGATTTAAATCTTTTACTGCAAGATTTAAGAATATTTTTGTTTTCATGTTTATAAATTTACAAATTAATCAAAGCAAATGTAAAATTTTAAGATTAGTTTAAAATGACAATAAAAGTCAAGTTTAGGGGCATTTAAGACAATTTGCTTATTTTTGTGTTGACTGAATTTTCAAAAACCACAAATATCATGAGCAAGAAATTAGGATTAATAGTGCCTCACGACTACAAATTGTTAAGCATCGCGGCAATTTTAGAAGTATTTGAAACGACCAATAAATTGAGTTCGGGACCTGAAAAGCCATTCGAAATCATGATTTTTCAATCTAAAGAACAATCGGATCAGGGTAATATATTTGGTTATACTTCAAACGAAATTGAAACTTCTAATATTGTACTGGATCTCATTTTAATTCCAGCTTTTACAACGGACAATATGAGTGAAATGATTAAAAAGAATAGAAATTTCATTCCGTGGCTACAAAAACAACATCATTCTGGAGCCGAATTAGCAAGCTTTTGCACAGGCGCCTTTTTGTTTGCTGCTTCTGGTTTGTTAAACGAAAAATTAGCCACAACACATGTGGATGCTTGCAGTGCTTTTACAAAAGCATTTCCAATGGTGAAATTAAAATCTGAAGAAACACTGACGGCAGATGGAAGTTTATATACGAGCGGCGGCTCAACCTCAACTTTTCATTTATTGATTCTTTTGGTTCAGAAATTCTGTGGAAACGAAATGGCAGTCAAAATTGCCAAAATCTTTTCTATCGACTTAAATCGATACAAGCAAAGTTATTTTAGCACTTTTAGACCCAATCATTTACACAATGATTCTTTGGTTGCGATGTTGCAACAGAAAATTGAAAGTCAGTATCATTCTATCGAAAAACTAGAAGAAATCACCAAAGATATTCCGACTAGCGCAAGAAACATGACGCGCCGTTTTAAACAAGTGACAGGAATTCCTCCAATTGAATATTTGCAAAACATTAGAGTTGAAAGTTCGAAGAAATATCTGGAACAAACCCAGCTTTCCATTTCAGAAATTATCGAAAAAACAGGTTACAATGATCCAAAAGCGTTCAGAAAAGTATTTTATAAAATGGTTGGTATGAAGCCAATTGAATACAGAGAGAAATTTAGAGTTCAATAGTTTTTAGAAGCAGAACATTATGTTATCAAAAGAACTCTCGTCCTGCTCTACACTATATCTTTTGCTCTGAACGCCAGAGCAAAAGGATGCCGTTTCGATCAGGGCTAAAAAAGAACTTTTGTTTCCATAACAACCATAGTTTAGGACTTAATAATCCACATCAAAACTTTTTTATTCGTTTTCAGCAGTTCATCAATTTCTTTCATGCTTTCGTTTGAAACAGCAGGACAACCCCAACCTTCTGGCGTTCCCTCAGGATAAACTTCATTATCTGAAATTGCATCCCAAGAGTGCAAAACAATCGCTCGACTTCGTGCATTTGAATTTGTTTTGTCTTTTCCCTGTAAAACATAATTGACTTTTATTCCCCATTGACTTACACCGCGATTTGAAACAACGTATTTTCCAACCGAGGAACAATGAGAATCGAACTCGTTACTAATCTGTGGTTTTGCTTTAGAAGAAGTTCTTCCCCATTGATTATCACCGCAACCGTGACTTACCATATAAGATTTAGAAATCGCTTTCTTTTTGAAATCGTAAATAAAAAATCTTTTATAACCAGAATGAACGCTAAGATCAATTAAAATAAATTTACTTTGATTCAGATTGTTTTTCTTGCAATACTGTTCTGCTTCTTTATAATAATCACTATAATTGATTTCGACTCGAGGTTTTTCTTCTGAAACTATTTCGTTTTTATGTTTGTTTTCAGAAACAGCTGTTGCTTTGTTTTCTTTATTACAAGAAAATCCTAAAACAAAAAACAGGAGTAAATAGTTCTTAATTATCATCTTTCTCTAGATAAACAACTTGATTATTAAAAAAAGCATTAAACATTTTAAACTCGCCTATATACGAATCTTGAAAACTGATATCTTCAAATTTATCATTCAATATTTCTTTTGGAAATTTTGAATATAGAAACTTCTTTTCAACTATATTTTCTACTTCTAAAACCAAATCTTTAATTTTTCTTGGATCTAAATTTTCCTTTTCTAATTCTTCAATTCTTGATCTTGGAATAATCATTTGGTTTTTATGAATTATGATACCGATTACATAATACGGAACCAAAATACTCATATATAAAATTATAGAACATAGCTCTCCTCCTTCAATAACATTTAAAAAAAATGTACAACAACGATCTTCATTGTCCAACCTCGAAAAATCTTGAAAATCTTTTAGAACTGAATCTTTATCAAATTCTGTTTTAATATTGTTTCGAACTTCCTGATTTCCATCTGAATCAAAATGTTCTATTAATACCTTTAATCTTTTATATTCAACAGTCTCAATATATAAGTCTTTTTGAGTCCAAGGACATATATTTTTAGGATAATACAAGTATGCTAAATTTTTTAAAACTTCACTTATCATATTTAATGAAAAAAGATTAAGCATCAAATATATTCTTTTAAAAACAAGAAAGAAAAATATTACTTAACTATTTCTGGCATAAAAAAAACCTGCTCAAATAAATGAACAGGTTTATAATTGAACTTTGTCAAAGTTTAAAACTTTGACAAAGTTATTTGATTACTTTAAGAAGCAATCTCCATACGTTTCAACAAGTTTTTACTCAAAGTATGCTCTGCATATTCTTTATCGATTGTCAAAGTTGTATCGTCAGAAGTTGGCAATTCGTACATAGCGTCTGTTAAGATAGCTTCGCATAACGAACGCAATCCACGTGCACCTAATTTGTATTCTAAAGCTTTGTCTACGATAAAATCTAAAGCTTCGTCTGTAATCGTAAATTCAACATCATCCATTAAAAATAATTTTTGATATTGTTTTACCAATGCATTTTTAGGTTGCGTTAAAATCGCACGAAGCGTTTCTTTATCCAAAGGATCCATGTGCGTTAAAACTGGTAAACGACCAATAATCTCAGGAATTAGACCAAAATCTTTAATGTCTTTTGGAATAATATATTGCAACAAATTGTCTTTGTCGATATTGTCTGCATTTTTAGAAGTTGAGTATCCAACTGCCTGACGATTTAAACGTTTAGAAATTATACGCTCAACACCATCAAAAGCTCCACCTGCAATAAACAAGATGTTTTGAGTATTTACCTCAACAAATTTTTGATCTGGATGCTTACGTCCTCCTTTTGGTGGCACATTTACAACAGTTCCTTCTAATAATTTCAATAATGCTTGCTGAACACCTTCTCCAGAAACATCACGTGTTATTGAAGGGTTATCACTTTTACGGGCAATTTTATCAATTTCGTCAATAAATACAATTCCTCTCTCTGCTTTTGCCACATCATAATCTGCTGCTTGAAGCAAACGTGTCAAAATACTTTCAACGTCTTCTCCAACATATCCTGCTTCTGTTAATACTGTTGCATCAACAATTGCCAACGGAACGTCTAACATTTTGGCAATAGTTTTTGCTACCAATGTTTTTCCTGTTCCAGTTTGACCTACCATGATGATGTTACTTTTTTCAATCTCAACTTCATCGTCTAATTGCTGTTGCATTAAACGTTTGTAGTGATTGTAAACCGCAACCGACATTACTTTTTTAGTTTGATCTTGACCAATAACATATTGATCCAAGAAAGCCCTAATTTCTTTTGGTTTCTTTAAAATTAAGTCCCCAACTAGTTTTGAGCTTCCGCTAGATTTTAATTCTTCTAAAACAATTCCGTGTGCTTGTTCAATACATTTATCACAAATGTGTGCATTGATACCTGCAATTAATAAATTAGTTTCTGGCTTTTTTCTTCCACAAAACGAACATTCTAATACTACTTTTGCCATTCTATTTATGTTACTAAGCTGCAAAGATACTAAGTTTCTAAACTTTTTGACCTAATACCTAAAAACTTAACCCTTTACAGCTTAATATTTTTTATTTTTTGTTTAAAGTTTCAGGTTTCACGTTGCCTGATTAACTTGGAACATGAAACCTGAAACAAACTTTAACTTTTAAGAATTATCCTCTTCTTAATACTTCGTCGATCATTCCGTATTCTTTTGCTTCGTCAGCTTTCATCCAATAATCGCGCTCACTGTCTTTGTGAACTCTTTCGAAAGACTGCCCTGAATGTTGAGAAATGATGTGGTATAATTCGTCTTTTAATTTCAACATTTCACGCAAGTTGATTTCCATATCTGTAGCAACACCTTGCGCTCCTCCAGATGGCTGGTGAATCATTACTCTCGAGTGAGGCAATGCAGAACGTTTTCCTGCTGCTCCTGCACATAATAAAACGGCTCCCATAGAAGCTGCCATTCCTGTACAGATTGTTGCTACATCTGGTTTGATGTATTGCATAGTATCGTAAATTCCTAAACCTGCATAAACACTTCCTCCTGGAGAGTTTAAATAAATTTGAATATCTTTTGATGCATCAGCACTTTCTAAGAATAATAACTGAGCTTGAACGATATTTGCGATTTGATCATCGATACCAGTTCCTAAAAAGATAATTCTATCCATCATTAATCTTGAGAAAACGTCTAATTGAGAAATATTCAATTGGCGCTCTTCGATAATATATGGAGTCATGTTTGTTGGAGTCATTGCTGCTACGATTTTATCGTAATACATTGCGTTTACTCCTTGGTGCTTTGTAGCAAATTTTTTGAATTCTTTACCGTAGTTCATATTTTTAGTTTAAAGTTGAAATGTCTAAAGTCAGAAAATGACTTAAACGGATAAAACAAAGTTCATACCTTTTTATAAAGGATGCCAATTTGTCTGAAAATGTTTCTTTCGTTTCAGGTTTAAAGTTTCAAGTTAACCCCAGGCAACGTGAAACCTGAAACTTGAAACAAAAAAAAGAACGTCAACAGAAGAAAAACTTCCATTGACGTTCAAATATAATTATTTTTATCTTTCAGTTTCTGTAATAAAATCTTAATTTTTAAAAAAGTATATTTCTTAACTTTCGACTTTATAACTTTTAACTTTCAGGCTAAAATTTATTCTCCGTAAGACGCAGCGATAAATTCTTCGTAAGTAACCTCTTTTGTAGTTGGGTTCGCTTTTTCTTTGAAGATGTCTAACATTTTAGATGCCACAACTTGCTCAGATAGTCTTTTCACTTCGTCTTGGTTAGATAAAACTCTAGCCACGATTCCTTGAACTTCTTCGTCAGTTGGGTTTGTTTGACCAAATTGAGCCATTTGCTGTCTGATCGCGTTTGATGTAAACTCTTTCAAATCTTCAAATGTAATTTGGATATTGCTTTGAGCTAATGCTTTTCCTTCGATTAATTGGAAACGTAAACCTTTTTCAGATCTTGCATATTCTACTTCAGCTTCTTCTGGAGTTAATTTTTTCTCTCCAACAGTTTGTAACCATTTTTTCAAGAATTCAGCTGGTAAATCGAATTTTGTGTTTTCGATTAAGAAATCTTGAACATCCAATAATAATTTTTGCTCTGCTTGCTGCGCGAATTGTGCCTCAGCATCTTCTTTAATTTTAGCTTTTAAATCTTCTAAAGAAGCTACTTTTCCTTCACCAAAAAGTTTGTCGAATAATTCTTGGTTTAACTCAGCTGGCTCAGAACCGTTAATTGCTTCGATTGTGAAGTTTACTTCAACATCTAAACCGTGAACACCTTCGTGACCTACTTTCAAGTAATCCATTAATTGGTGGTCATCATCAAATAAACCTTTTGTGCTTACTGCAACAACATCTCCAACTTTTTTACCTACGAATTGTTCTCCAGCTTTTTTGCTGAAAGCATCAACTGCAATTGTAGTTGTATTATTGATTCCGTTTGCTTCGCTTGAGAAAGTTCCTGTCAAATCAGAGTTTGCATCAGATACTTCTTGAGGAATTGCTTTTCCAAATTGTTTTTGGATACGCTCAACTTGTCCGTCAATTAATTTATCGTCAGCAGTAACGATATATTTTACGATATCATTTTTAGCTTCTAAATCAATTTCGAAGTTTGGCACTAAACCAATTTCGTATTCGAAAGTTAATTCTTCTGCATCCCAGTTAAAATTTTCGTTTACTTTAGCAAGAGGAGTTCCTAAAAGATTTAATCTTTCAGATTGAATATAACGCTCTAAAGCCAAATCAACTACTTTTTTGATCTCTTCTTGCTTAATAGCTTTTCCGTATTGTTTTTCAACAAGATCTTTAGGCACTGCCCCTTTTCTAAATCCTTTAACTTGAGCTAAAGGCATTTTTTCGTTAATTCTTTTTGCTACTTGACCTTTATAATCCATATGAACAACGTTCATAACGATTGTCTCGTTTACAGCGTCTATTGCTACTCTTTTAATATCCATCTTCTTCTTTAATTTACATAATAAAATTGGGTTGCAAAATTATAAAATTTTTGCAACCCAACCAAGTTTTTAATCTATTGTATTTGAAGCAGTTTTAATCTGCTCCATTGTTTTATTTGTCGTCTCCTAATATTTTATAAGTAAGAGATTGAAGTATAGACAAAATAACACTGAATATTAATGCTGTTAAGAAGCTATCTACTACAAAACCTCCAACGATTTTTGTACACAATAGAATAATTAGTGCGTTTATAACTAATAAAAACAAGCCAAGCGTAACAAACGTTACCGGTAGTGTCAGTAATACTAAAATTGGTTTAATAAAGATATTCAACAATCCTAAAACTACTGCAACAATTACAGCCGTACCAAAACTAGCAACGTGAACCCCCGTTAAAATGTTAGACAATAATAAAACCAAAGCAGCGGTAACAAGAAGTCTAAGTAATAATTTCATAGTTTTTCTGGTTTAAAATTTATTTAAAAGTAATAAAATTTTTATCAAATTTGTTCTTATTCCTTCAAAAACATCGCTGTAAGTTCAAAAAACAACTGCGGATTCTCAGCATGAAGCCAGTGCCCTGCGTTTGGAATTGTTTCCAACTTTAAGTTTGGAAAATGCTTGCGAATTCCATCAACATCTTCATCTTGGATATAACCTGAATTTCCCCCGCGAATAAACAATGTCGGCTTATCAAAAACTAAATCTTCTGGCAACGGTTTTCCAATGGCATCTAAATTATTATTAAAAGCTTCCAAATTAAATCTAAAGGCCAATTGCCCTGGCTCTGCCCAATATAAATTTTTCAACAAAAACTGACGTGTTCCAAAATCTGAAACATATTGTGTTAAAATTGCTTCCACATCATTTCGGCTTGGTTTTACAGAAAAGTCAACTGCATTTAATCCTGCCAAAATATCTTGATGATGCTGTTTGTAAAACCTCGGACCAATATCAGCCACAATCAATTTGTCCACAATTTCTGGATGCGTCGTAGCAAAAAGCATCGCCACTTTCCCTCCCATTGAATGTCCTAGAATATCAATTCGAGCTAAACTATTTGCTTGACAATACTCGTATACATCTTGAACCATCGCTTCATAACTCCATTCATCTGAATGAAAACTTCGACCATGATTTCTTAAATCTAAAATATGGACTTGAAATCCAGCTTCTACATATTGCCCAGCAAGTGTTTTCCAGTTATCAGACATTCCAAGAAATCCGTGCATGATAACAAATGGCTTTCCTTCGCCTTCTATTTTTGAATAAAGCATATTTTTATTTTTTTCTTTTAAAGAATTATTTCAATTTATTCAGATACAGGTTTACTGTATTATCCAAACCAAGATAAAGTGCCTCTGAAATTAAAGCATGACCAATAGAAACTTCTAATAATCCTGGAATGTTTTCTTTAAAGAATTTTATATTATCCAAACTCAAATCATGCCCGGCATTGATACCCAAACCTAATTGGTTTGCCAATTTAGCAGCTTCAACGTAAGGATCAATTCCTCTTTCGTTTCCTAAACTATATTGGTGTGCAAAAGATTCTGTATACAATTCAATTCTATCTGTTCCTGTTTCTTTGGCTCCTTCAATCATTTCTAAAATTGGATCCACAAAAATCGAAGTTCTGATTCCATTTTTTTGAAACTCCTGAATAACTTCAGTTAAATATCCTTTATTATTAATCGTATCCCAGCCAGCAGATGAAGTTATGGCTCCAATTGCGTCTGGAACTAATGTAACCTGGTCTGGTTTGCATTCTAAAACCAAGTCAATAAAATTGTGCTGCGGATTTCCTTCAATATTATATTCTGTTGTAACAACTGCTTTCAAATCGCGTGCATCCTGATAACGAATATGACGCTCATCTGGGCGTGGATGAATCGTAATTCCTTGTCCGCCAAAACGCTGAATATCCACAGCTACTTTTAATAAATCTGGTACATTTCCGCCGCGGGCATTTCGAAGCGTTGCTATTTTATTGATATTTACACTTAATTTTGTCATATAAATAGATATTAATTCTAGTAATCTTATATTTGTTACGACAAAAATACAAAGTAAAACAGAGCGGTTTTCGGTATTTTTTGATTATTTTGCATCAAATATCCTCAATTGATTTATGACAGAAATTACAAACTATATCACAAACGATTTCAGAGCGATTGACAGTCAGGAAACGATAGCCTCGATTCAGGACTTTTTCATCGATGTAAATTTTTCTCATTTTCCGATTTTAGAAGACGGCATTTTTATTGGAAGCATCTCCTCTGACGATGTTGAAACATTTGACATTGAAAAAAAAGCCATAGATTACAAATACACTTTAGAACGCTTTTTTGCTCGAAAGTCGATGATATGGCTAGATGTTCTCGAAGTTTTTGCTAAAAACCACACCAACATCCTTCCTATTCTTGATGAAAATAATAATTACATCGGTTATTATGAAATGGAAGATATCATGAAGTTTTTTCAGGAAACGCCATTTCTAAAAGAACCAGGCGCTATCATTATTGTACAAAAAGGACTTTTGGATTATTCTATGAGCGAAGTTACCCAAATTGTAGAGAGTAATAACGGAAAGGTTTTAGGCTGTTTTGTTTCTGAAGCTGACACAGAAAATGTTCAAATTACTGTAAAAATTGGCTTAGGAGCAATCAATGAAATCATCCAGACTTATAGAAGGTACGGTTACGAAATTATTTCAGAACATCAGGAAGACAACTATATCAACAGCTTAAAAGAGCGATCAGATTATTTAGACAAGTATCTTAACATATAAATTATGAATGTGCCAGTGAAAATTAGATGGTTTTGCATTTCCTAATTATCTAATTGACACATTGACAAATTCTCTAATTAAAAAGAATGAAAATAGCCATTTACGGACAATACTATCAGAATAGCACTGAACCTATTATAAAAGACATTTTCACATTTTTCAATACCAATAACGTCGAAATGGTAATTGAAGAAAATTTCCTGAATATGCTTTATGAAAAACAGCTTGTAAAAAAAGAATACAAAACTTTTTCGCCAAACACTGCTTTAGACAATAGTTTCGAAATGCTAATAAGTATTGGAGGTGACGGAACAATTTTAAGAGCTGCTGCTTTTGTCCGTAATTCTGGTGTTCCTTTATTAGGTATCAATGCCGGACGTTTAGGATTTCTAGCCAAAGTACAAAAAGAGAACATTGACATCCTATTGCAATATGTTATCGACCAAAACTACACTACTTCTGAAAGAACTTTATTAGGACTTACCAGTGATCCTTACAACGAAGCCTTTAAAGAACTTAATTTCGCCATGAACGAAGTTACAGTGAGCAGAAAAGATACAACGTCGATGATTACCGTTGAAACGTATTTGAATAACGAATATTTAAATTCATATTGGGCTGACGGACTAATCATTTCTACGCCAACCGGATCTACAGGATATTCTTTAAGCTGTGGCGGACCAATTTTAACGCCAGATGTCAAAAGTTTAGTAATTACGCCAATTGCCCCACACAATTTAACTGCCAGACCTCTTGTTATTCCAGACGATACCGAAATTACACTTCGCGTATCAGGAAGAGAAGACCAATATTTAGTTTCTTTAGATTCTAGAATTTCTTCAGTAAAAAACGAATCTATTCTAAAAATTAAAAAAACAGATTACAAAATTAAAATGGTTGAAATACCAGGCGAGACATTCTTAAAGACGTTAAGAAACAAACTGCTCTGGGGAGAAGATAAAAGAAATTAAACTCTTTTCTGATTCTTCACTATACGATAATACCACATTTTCTCGTTCTGCATGTAGTGAATCATCATTAAATGGCTCAAAATCATAACGTAAATTGAAAAAAAAGCACATTTAACTAAAGGAACTTTGATTCGTATTGATAATTATTATATTTGCACGCAATTTTGAATTAAATGAAGAAAATTTTTAATTTATTGTTATGTTTTTTCCCCTTTATTACACTTAATGCTCAAATCAATGAGATTGGTGTTTTTCTGGGCGGAAGCAACTTTGTAGGCGATGTTGGAAAAACAACTTATATCGCTCCAGAAAAACTAGCTTTTGGCGTTCTTTATAAATGGAACAGAAGTCCAAGACACGCATGGCGCTTCTCTTACACACAATCCAATATTAGCGGAAACGACTTCAAATCTGATGAAACTGGAAGAAACCAAAGAGGTTATCGTTTTGACAACAATATCAAAGAATTTTCTGCTGGTTTAGAATTTAATTTTTTCGATTTTAACCTGCACGATTATCATACAAAAGTGACACCTTATGTATTTACTGGTTTAAACTACTTTTTGTTTGATAATTTGTACCGATACACTACTAGCCCAAATACAGTATACGCGCTAAAAAATCGAAGTTCAATGTCTATACCTATTACATTGGGTATAAAATCAAATATAACACCACGTTTTGTTTTAGCTGCTGAAGTTGGTGCGCGCTATACTTTTACAGACAACCTTGACGGAAGCAATCCTAATACAACCAATCCAAACATTATGAAGTTTGGAAATTTAAATAATAATGATTGGTACATTTTTTCTGGTATGACTTTAACGTATACTTTTGGAAAAAAGCCATGCTATTGCGCATACTAAAAATGAATTTAATAGAATCTATAGATCACACAAACTTACCTAAACACCTGGCCATTATTATGGACGGTAATGGACGCTGGGCAAAACAACAAGGTTTTTTGCGTGCGTTTGGTCACGAAAATGGTACAAAATCCGTAAAAGAAATAATCAAAACTAGTGCTAAACTTGGAATTGAATATTTAACTCTATATGCCTTTTCTACAGAAAACTGGAATCGCCCAAAACTTGAAGTCCAAGCATTAATGAAAATATTGATTAATTCATTAAAAAAAGAGCTTGTTACACTTCAAGAAAACAATATTCGTCTTAATGCAATTGGAAATCTTGATAAATTACCAAAAACAGCCCAAAAAGAACTTTTGGATGTGATGGAAAAGACAAAAAACAATACGCGCCTAACTCTTACTCTCGCTTTAAGCTATGGTTCTAGGGAAGAACTTGTAAATGCCGTAAAGTCAATTAGTGATAAAGTTAAAAATAATATAATTTCAATAGACACTATTGACGATTCAATTATAAATGAGCATCTTTACACGCAAAATTTACCAGACGTAGATTTATTAATACGAACAAGTGGAGAACATAGAATAAGTAATTTTTTGCTATGGCAGATAGCCTATGCAGAATTGTATTTTACTAATGTCTTGTGGCCAGACTTTAAAGACCAAGATTTATATGAGGCTATTATTAGTTATCAAAAAAGAGAACGTAGATTTGGAAAAACCAGTGAACAAATTAAATAATTTTTTAGTGTTGCAAAAAAAAATACAAATAGTCCTTACCCTATTACTTTTGGGTAGTTTTTCACAAATTAAAGCACAAGAAAGAGTTCCTTTTGATCAGGGAAAAAAATATATTCTAGCTAAAGTTTCTGTTATTGGTAAAATAAGCTTCAATGAGCAGACTGTTGTTACTTTTTCGGGCCTTCAAAAAGGTCAGGAAATTACGGTACCTGGAGAAGAAATCAGTAGCGCAATTAAAAAATTAGGTAAATTAGGCCTATTTGACGAAATTGCTTTTTACGTTAATAAGGTAGAAAACGACAGTATCTATCTTGATCTTGACATCGTTGAACTTCCTAAATTAAACGAGGTTAAAATCGTTGGTGTCAAGAAAAGCAAAATAGAAGGTTTAATTAAAGATAACAACTTGACAAAGAATAAGATTGTCAACGAAAATTTAATTACTACGACCAAAAATTACATCGAAAACAAATACAAAAAAGAAGGTTTTTATAACACAAAAGTTACTATAACCAACACTCCTGATACTATTAACGGACACCAAGTTAATATGCTTGTCAGAATAGACAAAGGAGACAAAGTAAAAATCAGCAGTATCGACTTCATTGGAAACAAACAGTTGACAGACACTCAACTGCGTGCTGCAATGAAAGACACCAAACAGAAAAATTTCATTCGCGTATTTAAGGCTTCTAAATTTATTCCAGAAAAATACAAAACAGACTTAGAAAAGGTAATCGCTGCCTATAAAGAAAAAGGTTATCGTGATGCTCGTATTATCTACGATTCTGTACAATACAGCAAGAAAAAGAACACTTTAGATATTAAAATTAATGTAGAAGAAGGAAATAAATATTACTTCGGAAATATTAAATTCTTGGGTAATACGGTTTACTCAGATCAGCTTTTAAGCCGTTATTTAGGAATCAAAAAAGGAGAAACTTATAACGGAGTTTTACTAGAAAAAAGAATTGCCGATAAGACAAAACCAGATGCAGAAGATATTACAAACTTATACCAAAACAATGGTTATTTGTTCTCAAATATTAATGCTGTAGAGGTAAAAACAGTAAACGATACTATCGATTTTGAGATTAGAGTTACCGAAGGTCCTATTGCTTATTTCAACAAAATTACAGTTGTTGGAAATGACAAAACAAACGACCATGTTATCTATCGTGAGTTAAGAACAAAACCAGGTGAAAAATACAGTAAAGAACAATTAGTTAGAACGATTCGTGAGATCGGACAATTAGGTTTCTTTGATCCTGAGGCAATCGATCCTAAATTTAAAAACGTTGATGCCGGAGCTGGAACTGTTGATATCGAATATAATGTAGTAGAAAAAGGATCTAGCCAGGTCGAACTTCAAGGAGGTTATGGCGGTGGAGGCTTCATTGGGACTTTGGGACTTTCGTTTAACAATTTCTCGGCACGAAAGATCTTTGACAAAGAAGCGTATAAGCCTTTACCAATGGGAGATGGACAAAAAGTTGCACTTCGTCTGCAAGGAAGTACTTATTTCCAAACTTATAGTTTATCATTCTCAGAGCCTTGGTTTGGAGGAAAGAAACCTGTACAATTTAGTTCATCTATTTCATACAGTAAGCAATTTCTTAACAATTACATTACTAGAACCGTTGATAAAAGCAAAAGTTTTAATATTTTTACAGTACAAGTTGGTTTAGCAAAAAGATTAACTGTGCCAGATGACTATTTCGTATTATCACAATCTGTAAGTTATCAGCATTACGACTTGAACAATTACAACACAGGTTTGTTTACTTTTGGTAACGGTGCATCAAGAAACTTAGCTTACACTATCGGACTTTCAAGAAGTAATAAAGGGGTAAACCCAATATTCCCAACTTATGGTTCTGAGTTTAGTATTACAGCAAAAGTTACACCTCCATATTCATTATTTAATGGTATTGATTATGGCGATTTACAAAACCAAAAAGAATACAAAACACAATATACAGGAACATCAGGAAGCGGTATAGATGGAAAACCGCTTAACAATGGTGACTATGTTAAAACAGAAACTGTAAATGGTCAAACTGGTTATGTGAGTGTTGGATCTGATTATGCAAGTGCTGATACAGATGTAGCAAAAGTCGATCAGAAAAAATACAACTGGTTAGAGTACTATAAAGTTAAATTTAGAGGTGACTGGTATACTAAAGTTTATGGTAAACTGGTCTTAAGAACACTTACTGAGTTTGGTTTCTTAGGAGCTTACAATCAAGAAAGAGGTGTAATTCCGTTTGAACGTTTTTACTTAGGAGGTGATGGTATGGCAAACTACTCAATGGATGGTAGAGAGACGATCCAGTTAAGAGGTTATCCAAACAACTCTTTAACTCCAGTAAACGCTGTAGGTGATGCAATTGGAGCAACGATTTACAACAAATTCTCTATGGAATTACGTTACCCAATTACATTAAAAGCATCGGCTTCGATCTTTGCATTAACGTTCTTAGAAGCAGGTTCATCTTACCCAACCTTCAAAGATTACAACCCATTTGACTTAAACCGTTCTGCTGGTGCTGGTTTACGTGTATTCATGCCTGCATTCGGATTATTGGGTATTGACTTTGGTTACGGGTTTGACGCTCTTCCAGGACAAACAAAAGCTAATGGTTGGGAAACACACTTTATTATTGGACAACAATTTTAGTGAAATAACGTTTGGTTAAAAATCATCAAATAAAGTTATGTTATGAGAAAACAATTTTTATTTATATTTTTAGCCTTGATTGTAGCAAATACAAGTCAGGCACAAGGAAAGACTACTCGAATTGGCTACATCGACATGGAATATATTTTAGAAAATGTTTCCGATTATAAAGAAGCTAAGTCACAATTAGAGCAAAAAGCTCAAAAGTGGAAACAAGAAGTAGAGGCTAAAAAATTAAATATAAATAATTTGAAGGAAAGCTTAAAAACAGAAAAAGCTTTACTGACAAAAGAATTAATAGAAGAAAGAGAAACAGAAATTAAGTTTCTTGAACAAGAAATGATGGATTATCAGCAGAAGCAATTTGGTTCTGACGGAAATCTAATGCGACAAAAAGCAGCTTTAGCAAAGCCGATTCAAGATCAGGTTTTTACTGCTGTACAAGATATCGCAGAAGCAAAAAATTACGATTTTGTTTTTGACAAGTCATCAGATCTTACCATGCTTTTTAGCAACAAAAGATTTGATATCAGTGATCAGGTTTTAAGAATTTTAAACCGTACTGAAAAACGTGAGCAGCTGACCAAAAAACAATTGAAAGAGCAAGAGGCTAAGGAAAATATTGAAAATGCAATTGACGAAAATCCAGCAATGGCCGATCGCCAAAAAGCACTTGATGAGAAAAGAGCAGCTAGGGAAAAACTAATTCAAGACAGGAAATTAGAACAAGAAGCTAAGAGAAAAGAATACGACGACAGAAGAAAAGCTTTACAGGAAGAAAGAGAAGCTAAGAAAAATGGCACGGTTTCTGGAACAGCAACATCAACAGCAGTTCCTGCTGCTACAACAGCTAGTCCTGCTGCAAATGGTTCTACAGCTAAGACCACATCCCCTGTTTCAGGAGAAACACCTGCAGGCGAACAGCCAGCAATGACCAAAGCAGAAGAAAGGCAATTACTTTACGAACAGCGTAAAAAGGAATTGGAAGAAAGAAGAAAGAAAATTTTAGAAGAAAGAGAAGCGGCTAAAAAAGCAAAAGAAGCCGAAACGCAAAAAACAAATACGACCAATAATTAATTAATATTTTAAAAATGATGAAACAAATCAAAACTTTACTAATTGCTGCAATTCTTATTTTAGGAGCAAGTAACACAATGAACGCGCAAGCGAAGGTAGCACATGTTGATGTAAGCGAGATCATGGGGAAAATGCCTGCTATGCTAGATGCTCAAAACCAACTGCAAAAATTAAGTGGTACATACGATGCTGAATACAAAAAAATGGTTGATGAATATCAAGTAAAAATCAAAAAGTACGAAGCTGAAGCTGCAACGGTAACTGATGCTGTAAACGGAGAGCGTTCTAAAGAAGTTCAAGATATGCAAAAGAGAATTGTTGACTATAGAGACAATGCTCAAAAAGAATTACAACAAAAAGAAACTGATATCGTAAAACCTTTAATGGAAAAAGTAAGAGCTTCTATCCAAAAAGTTGGAAAAGCTAAAGGTTTCCAATATGTTTTAGACGGTTCTACTTTATTATTAGCTGATGGTCCAAACATCACTGCTGACGTTAAAAAAGATTTAGGATTCTAAGAAATTAAATCTCAATAATTTAAACTGCTCAATTTATACAATTTGAGCAGTTTTTTTTTACAAAAAATTAAAAGTAATCTTTGGCATTATTTCAAGATTTGACTTAACTTAGAATACCGAATTATATTTAAAAAATATTAAATTTGCTTTATGACAAACAATAATCCTATAGGCGTTTTTGATTCTGGTATTGGCGGAACTTCCATTTGGAGCGCCATTCATGATCTTCTTCCAAATGAAAAAACCATTTATCTGGCTGACAGCAAAAATGCGCCTTACGGCCAAAGAAGCAAAGACGAGATTGTTGCTTTAAGTAAAAAAAATGTAGAATTTTTACTGGAGAATAATTGCAAATTAATTGTTGTTGCCTGCAATACTGCAACCACAAATGCCATATTCGAACTCCGTGCAGATTACGATGTCCCGTTTGTTGGAATTGAGCCTGCCATTAAGCCTGCAGCAAATAATTCTCAAACACAAGTAATCGGAATTCTAGCTACAAAAGGAACTCTTAACAGTGAGTTATTTAATAAAACTGCCGAGATGTTTCAGAATACTAAAATCATTGAACAGGTAGGCCACGGACTTGTACAGCTTATTGAAGATGGTAATTTGTACTCGCCTGAAATGACGCAGTTGTTGGAGTCCTACTTACAACCTATGATTGAGGCTAATATTGATTATTTGGTTCTTGGATGCAGCCACTACCCTTATCTAATTCCTCAGATAAAAAAAATTCTCCCAGACCATATTAAAATAATAGATTCGGGAGAAGCTGTTGCACGTCAGACAAAAAATCTGCTTCGCGATAAAGTTGGTTTTTCTGAAAGTGGAGACCATGATCCGGTATTTTATGTTAACTCCAACCCGAAGGTTTTAGAGTCAATTTTGGAATACAAATATCCCGTTATACAGAAAGACTTTTAGATTATTATTCAAACTTTCGCTTGACGAACCAAATTCCGTCCAACGATAAATTGAGTGATATTTTATGGTAATTCTCTTTTATTAGATCGTTCGCAATTCTCCCTTTCTGCCCATAAGAATAAGAAATATTGAGTGACGAAAATGTGTTTTCAATGGGCAAATTTAATCCAATAGAAACAGAGGCATTATTAACACGTTGTTTGTCGACTTCTAGATAACCGTTATCAAAATTCACACCTGCCGCATATCCTACTCTATCCCAATATTTTCTAACATTCTTTTTTGCACTATAAGTAAAACCAAGGGCAAAGCGATCCTGATTTACAAATTCGCCATACAAATCAGACTGATTTGTGTCTTTCCAAAAACTTTTCTCGTAATCAAAAGTTAGATTGAGATTGTTTTTAAATCGTTTACTAACTCCAAAACCAAGTTCGAGAGGCATATAATAATCCTCTGTAGGTGTGACTTTGTCCGTTTCTATAGAAGACACTACTTCATCTGCAATACTGCTTACGGTCTGCAGCTTTGAAGCGTTTATTTTTGCTGGAACTTTAACGGTCGTCCCAACTGTAAAAGTCGAATCTATTTTGAACTGAGCGCCTAGTGTTGCGCGCACCCCACTATAATCTGTTTTCTTATGTATGGTGGTAATTGCGTTCGAGATTAAAAAAGCACGATCATCAACCGTATTTCCAAAAAGTACCGTTCCAGTTGCTCCTATCGTCAATTTTTTTCCAAATCTATAACCGTATGAAAAATCCAAATTATTCAAACCTCCTGATCCTTGTGCGGTTACATAATAATATTCTTGGCTATCGGCAATGGGGAGCTTTAAATTAGATATTTTGAATACTGAACTAGAATAGGGACGAAGCGCCAAACTAAAACCAGAATTTTTAGTTACCGGAAAAGCGAAAGCTAAATGAGAAAATTGAAAATTATTTCGTTTTTCTGAACGATTGCTGCTCTGATAAGTTGTCTCAATAGCTTTCCCTCCAATATCAAAGAGAAAGTGATTTTGATATATAAGCCCTAAAGAGGCAGGATTTAAATTATTGATAAAAGTATCTGAAGGCAATGCAATTCCAGAACCACCAATCGAAGGCAAATAACCAAAATCAGAATCATACAAACTTCCTACGCCATAAAGCGAATATGGCGAACTTGAGATACTTTGAGAAAAAGAAGTTAGCGACATTAATAGGAAGCAACTCCATAAAACAATTTTATTTTTCATTTAGTAAGAGATGTAATAAATTTTGAGCTGAATTTTATTATTCGCGTGCTTTTGATTGCCTAAAATAAGTCGGTCAACAGATTTGGAAATTCCAGGCAACGTCAAAATAAGAGATGATCTAGAATCGGCAGCCTTAATCATTTCCTTCTGAAGAAAAGCTCCAACAGGAATTGTATAGCCAACATTCTCATTAAACTCATCACTTTTTTTATTTAATAGTCCATAAACAGTAGTTCCTGCAGAATTTACTAAAGTTCCGCTTATTCGATTTAAGTTATCCCCTACATAAACCGACAGAGAATCTGCTAGCGGGTATTTCTCCGAATAAGAATTATTTACAGGCTTTAAAAACAGCTCTGCATTTACAATCGCCCCATTGGTCGAAATATTTTTAAACTGCTTAATATTAGGAAATTCTATTCGACAGGCTACTCCAGTTCCAGATTGGATATATCCTTGATTATTGGTCAAATTACTTGACAAATTACTACTCGAAATGGGCAAATTCTGCAATAAGGTTCCTGTTTTATTTAAAGAAATAGAATTAAATTGCTTTGTTTTGTCTGCAATTGTAAAATCAAGAACATAAGACACCTCATCTTCATCGGCCATATATTTTGAATAATACAACCTGACCTTACTAGTTCCAGCACTAAATCCAATTATGTTGGAAGAATTGGAGGTTTCTGGAACTAAAACAAGGCCTTTTAAATATTCTGTAAAACTGTCAAAATCTGTAATTTCTCTTTTTTTTATTTTCTGAAAAAGCGCTTCACCGAATTCTTTATCCATTTTAATATTGATAGAGTCCTTTTGTTTTGGCCTTGGTATAAAAGATATCTTTCCCAAGCTTTCAGCACTATAACTTAAACTAGAATTGTTATAAAAATTACTATCGTCTGTATTAGGCTTAACTTTTTGAAGCAAACGATGAATGTCAAATGTTTGAACTTGTGTTGTATCCCCATAATAATATTTATCATATTTGAGAATCATCGAAATTGAATCAAAAACATAATTTACAGCCTCGGTATCTGAACTCGTACTATTTAAAGCATAGGAAGCTCCAGAAAGCTGAAAATAACTATCTGACTTAACTTTTCCGAAGATCGGATCGTCATAATTCCCGACCAAGATTCTACTTTTATTTGAAGTTACCAGCGAATCAAAATTGATGGTTGACATTTCAACTGTAACGGTATCGATCAAGATTACTTTATTGCTTAAAGCCAAATAATCTGACCCAACAGTAAATTCTCCAGTATCTGTATCTGTACCACATGAAAATAAGGTAAGTGCAAAAAGCAGTATCAATATAAACTTGCGCATAATTTAATTTTTGAACAAATATAAATTGCACACTTTGGCAACACACCATAACATATACTACCACGCTTTTTTAAGCTACAAATTGTACAAAACAATCTATAATCTGAATTCTGTTCTCAAATTTTAATTCGACCTTAAAAACAGTGATTTTGTCTATCAAAAAACGTCATACATATATCTTCTTTTTTTTAAGGGCTTCATCCATCTAATTTTGAACCAATAAAATAAATAATGAAAGTAAGGTTTTTAATTTGTTCTCTTTTTTTGATTTCATTTTTAGGTTTAAAAGCTCAGGAAAATTTTAGTGCCACTGTAAATTTCAAAACAGAGCCTACTGACAAGATAAATTTTAGCGAAACAAACATGGCTCTTTTTTATCAGAAGAAACTAGGAACAAAAAACAAAATAGCGAACACGTTAGAATATTCTAGCCTGAAGGTGAATTACGAATTCAATCCTTATAATTTTTATGCGGACCAAGACAAATTCAACCAAGTTCAAGACAAGTTTGAATATTCATCTGAATTATCAGAAAAAACAAAATGGCGACTATCTATTGTTCCTACAGCAAATTTCCAAAGCAAATTGGATTTTTCAGATGTTACAGTCTTAGGAAGTTTCACAATAAGCCAGGAATTGAGCAGTAAACTAAATGTAATCGTTGGAGCGGGCAGAACATCGATTTTTGGAGCACCAAAATTCACCCCGATTGTTGCTTTAGATTATAAAATGAATGAGAAAACCAATTTTAGAGTTGGATTCCCAGACTCAAGAATTTCTTATTCCAATAATGATCGAAATCAATTCAGCTTTACCAATAGTTTTAATGGGAATTTTTATCATTTAAACGAAACGGACACAGACAAAAATGCTGAAAAAGCAGTTTTATCACAAATGACATTGGCTTTAGAATATGAAAGAAATGTTGGCGGCAATTGGTTTTTAGATTTTAAAGCAGGCTACGATTTTAACAAAAAATACAATTTACTAAACAGTAGTGACCATAAAACATACGACTATAATACCGGCAATGGTTACGTTCTAGGAATAGGGATCAAATACAAACAATAAATATTAAATACACTATGATTAATCTAAAAAAAGGAATTTTATTCACAGCGCTTTTTTCAAGCCTCTTTTTGATAAGCTGCAGCAATGATAATGATGATGACGAGTTGATGGGAAACTGGATTAAAAAATCAGCCTTTGATGGCCCTGCAAGATCTAGTGCTACAAGTTTCGTTATCGGAGATTATGCTTATGTAGTTGGCGGTTATACAGGAGATGTTTATTTAAAAGATTTATGGGCTTATAACTCAAACGGAGATTATTGGGAACAAAAAGCAGATTTTGGCGGTATCGGAAGAAGTTCTGCTTCTAGCTTTGCATTAAACGAAAAAGGATATGTTGGCCTTGGTTATGACGGAACAAACAAACTGAAAGATTTTTACCAATATGATCCTTCTGCAAACAGTTGGACTCAGAAAACAGATTTTGCTGGAACTGCACGTTATGCCGCTGTAGGTTTTCAAGTTGGCGGTAAAGCATATTTTGGAACCGGTTATGACGGAAATTATTTGAAAGATTTTTATCAGTACGATGATGCAGCCAATACTTGGACTCTAGTAAATGGGTTCAGCGGAAACAAGAGACGTAACGCGACTGTTTTTACAATTGCTGATAAGGCGTATTTAGTAACGGGTGTAAATAATGGCGTTTATCAGGAAGATTTCTGGGAATTTGATCCATCAACAGATGTATGGACGAGAAAAAGAGATATTGACAAAGATACCGATGACAGTTACAGCTTTAACGACGATTATGCTATTGTGCGTTCTAATGCTTCTAGTTTTGCCATGAATGGTTTAGGATATGTTGTTGGAGGTGAAAACATAAAAACGGTTTGGGAATACAATCCAACAACTGATATCTGGGTAGAAAGAACCCCAATGGAAGGCGCTACAAGAACTGATGCAGTAGGTTTCGCCATCAATAACCGTGGATTCTATATGTTAGGAAGATTAAGTTCTACTTACTTTGATGACGCTTGGGAATTTAAACCTTTAGAGGAACAAAGTGACGATGATAATTAATAACAAACAATACTTCTGGAGTAACATTCAGAAGTATTTGATCTTTTTTATTCTTCTTCTTTTTATTGCTTGCTCAAAAAAAGATGCGCTAATAACTGCTTCTTTTAAAACAAATTCGGGTTGGGGATACACAATTGCCTACAAAGAAAAAGTTTTGATTAAACAGTCGGTTATTCCTGTCATAAGTGATACTAAAAGTTTTCAAACAGAAGACGACGCCTTAAAGGTTGCGGGTCTTGTAAAGCAAAAACTCAAACAAAACTTATCTCCAACGGTAACCAAAAATGAATTAATTTTATTAAAAATAAAATTGTAAATGCAGATAGATACCATTAAAAATACAGGCAACAACAAAATATTATTCCATTGTGCAATATGGCTTTTCTTTATTTTGACTTCTTTAATTCAATTTTACGAAAGTCCGTTCAAGATCAACAATGATTTTTATGTCCAATGGATAACGGGAATTGTTTTGTTTTATCTAAACTATTTTTATTTGGTTCCCAATTACCTGCTGCAAAAAAAATACTGGCTATATTTTACGTTTGCATTTGGCTTAATTGCTTTGTTTATGATTATTAGGCTAACTTACTTTATTCCAGAATTTAGACATTTAAGACCAGAAAACATAGTTCCTCCTAGCACTATCCCCCATGGTCCTCACTTTTTTCCAGAGGGAGGAAGAATGCATCAGAGAATTGAGATGAAACAGCCCCTTTTCTTTAAAATTGGCCCATCGTTTTTTTATATTCTGATCATTACAATCTCTGCAATTATTAGAACACTAACTGAATTTTATAATAATCAGCAAAATAAGCTGATTGCCGAAACACATAGAACAAATACTGAATTAATCTATTTGCGTAAACAAACCAATCCGCATTTTTTATTTAATTCTCTAAACAGTATTTATTCTCTGGCACACAAAAAATCTGATTTGGTCCCTGATGCCATCGTAACCTTGTCTGAGCTTATGCGCTACATGTTGTATGAGACAGACAACAAAACGGTGGCTTTAGAAAAAGAAGTCAATTATATCCAGAATTATATCGAGTTGCAAAAACTTCGTTTAAACAATATTGAAGACATTGTAATTAATGTGCATGGCGACACTAGAAACAAGTTTATTGAGCCTTTATTATTGATTTCTTTTGTCGAAAATGCCTTTAAATACGGAACCGATTACAAAGGCGCTGCTCACGTAAAAATCAAGATTCTCATTACAGATCATAATTTAGACTTCTGGATTGAAAACACTATTGAGAATTATGTAAAAGATCCTGAAAACTCAGGAATTGGATTGGTAAATATTCAAAACCGTCTAGATCTTTTATACCCGAACGCACACGAACTAACCATCACTCAGGATAGTGAATATTATCGAGTTCATTTGAATTTAAAGTTAGACGAAATTAAAACCGCAATACATTAGACAAAACTGATTATGGACAGAAAAAAATTTATCCGAAATGGTATTTTGGGCATTGCTTCATTGGCAACAGCTTCAAAATTTTTAGAATCTTGTTCTAAAAGCGACAATGAAGAGACTGACACAACCAATTCTGGAAACGGAAGCTGCACGGTTTCTCCATCAGAAACAAAAGGTCCTTTTCCTATCAAAACGCCAAGTCAGCTGGTTTTAGAAAACATCAAATCTGACCGTATTGGAATTGCTTTGTTAATTAATTTAAAAATCGAAAACAAGAATAACAATTGCGAGCCTCTTTCGGGAGTTTTAGTAGATGTTTGGCATTGCGATAAAGATGGAAATTATTCTGAATATGGCGGCACTCAAATGCAACAGACAGATTATACTTCTGTTCATTTCCTGAGAGGAAGACAAACTTCAAATACTAGTGGAGAAGTTTCCTTTATTTCAATTTATCCTGGTTGGTACCAAGGAAGAGCACCGCATATACATGTAGAAGTATTATCAAGTTCAGGCAGTTCTTTGTTGGTAACACAGATTGCCTTTCCAGAAACCATTTCTAGCGCAGTATATTCAAGCACCAATTATGCCGCACACGGACAAGCTGATACAGCAAACACAAAAGACAATGTTTTTGCTGATAGTTTAGCTGATGAGTTGGCAACCATAACTGGTAACTTGACAGATGGTTTTACATTGACGAAAACCATAACTGTTAACGCATAATTTTGATTAGTTAACCAGTATTTTATGAAAATTTTAAAACTTAATTTACTGGTTTCAAACTACTTTTGAATGCGAAATAAAATTTTAAAAAATTAATTGAGAAAAGATGAAATGTGTAATTATTGATGACGAACCTTTAGCTGTAGAATTATTACAGGATTTTGTCAAAAAAGTAGATACTCTGGAGTTGATTAGCACTTTCAATAATGCCATTGATGCTGTTTCATTTATCAACCAGAATAATGTTGATTTGGTTTTTCTTGACATTCAAATGCCTCATTTTTCTGGAATTGATTTTTTAAATACAATAGAAAAAAAACCTTTAGTTATTTTTACAACGGCTTATTCTGATTATGCCGTAGAAGGATTTAATCTTGGCGCAGTCGATTATTTAGTAAAACCAATTCCGTTTCATCGTTTTTTAAAAGCGGTTGTAAGAGCACAACAAGTTTTACAGCCCGCAGCAAATCCAATAACTGCAGAAAACAACAATACTCCTGAAATCGAACAGGATTTTATGTTTGTACGAGCTGAATATGAAAATGTAAAATTGAATTTTGCTGATATTCTATTCATCGAAGGCTTAAAAGATTATGTCAAAATCTACACAACAGACAATAAATTTACGTTGACGTTAATCAGCTTGATCAAACTTGAAAATTTGCTCTCTAGCAAAGGTTTCGCAAGAATTCATAGATCGTATATCATTAACATTAAACACGTAAAATCAATTCAAAAAAACAAGGTTTTAATAAGCGATAAAAGAATTCCAATTAGCGAAAGCTATAAAAATACTTTCTTCGAAAAAATCAACCTCTAATTTTTCGAAAGTTCCAATAAAAAAATTCCAAATTCCAAACGTCTGATCTATTTGGAATTTGAAATTTTATTTTTTGAATTTTCCTTTTGTTGCAATATCTATTATTCGTTTTTGAACCAACTCGAATACATGACGTAATTATTCGAAATACGTTCAATCTCACCTGCAAAATCAGACTGATCGATGTCCTTTACCTTTTTGGCAGGAACTCCTGCATAAATGCTTCCTGAAGCTACAACTGTATTTTGAGTTACAACAGCCCCAGCAGCAATAATAGCATTGCTTTCTACTACACAGTTATCCATCACAATTGCCCCCATTCCGATCAAAACATTATCATGAATCGTACAGCCATGTACAATTGCATTGTGCCCGATTGAAACATTATTTCCTATAATTGTTGGATGTTTTTGATAGGTGCAATGAATTACGGCACCATCCTGAATGTTTACTTTATTTCCGATTTTAATAAAATGAACATCACCTCTCACAACCGCATTAAACCAAACACTGCAAGACGCTCCAAAAGTAACATCTCCTACAATAGTAGCATTTTCGGCAACATAGCAATCCTCTGGAATCTGAGGCGATTTTCCGTTTACAGATTTAATCAGCATAAAAATATTTTTTAGTTAACTGCAGGACAATTACAGTCGTAACGTTCTTTTTTGCAGAATAAATTAATTCCTAAAGTAATTTGATGAAACCCACCTGTGTCAAACTTAACATCTCCCATTAGCTGAGTGTAGGTATAAGCAAACATAAAATTCTTAAAATTAACTCCAACAATAGGTGTGAAATATTGCAACCTTTGAGACGACACTCCTGTTCCCGAAACATACTGTGCGCCATCAAAACCTCTTCTATAAGACAAAGCCGCCCATAGACTTCCAAAATCCATGCTTTTGTAGGCTTTCATATTCAAATCGAGTGTTTTTGCCTTGGTTTGGTCAAACAGCTGAAAAAGAATAGAAGGCTCCCAAGTCCAACTGCTGTTTTTACCAAATACATAACCCGCGCTCAATAAAAACTTTCTAAGGTTATCACTTTCGTAATCGGTATATAATTCTCTTCTAGTTTCTAACAATCCTTGAACTGTTGCATGTGCGTAGAAATCTAGATAATTGTATGATGCTCCAACATCAACATTGAAATAAGAATCTTTCTGAATCTGTCCAAAAACAATTGGATCAAAAGTTCCACCAAATTTGGTTTCGTCCAACTGACTTTGAATTAAGCCTCCGCTAATTCCAAAAGACAACTGATTTAGATCTAGTTCGTCTCTCGAAAACATGATATGATGTGCGTATGTCAATTTCACCCCTTTTTGAGAATGATAGCCATTTTTATCGTTAAAAAGAATTATACCAGCCCCAGAACGTTCACCAATTCTTCCGTTAAAACTCAAGGTCTGAAGTGACGGCGCCTCTTCTTCTCCGAACCATTGCTTTCTGGCGGTCAATCTAATCTTGGCACAATTGGCTGCACCAGCCATTGAAGGGTGAATCAAATAATAATTGTCAGACAAATAATCGGAATAAACAGGTAGTCCCTCTTGCGAATAAGAGTGAAAAGCAGTAATGAGAAAAATTAATAAAACCTTGATTTTAAATTTCATAAAGACAATTTTGTTTCCCTATAATTTTCACTCTTGCAATTTAACACGATTTATTTGAAAAGAGTCTTAATTATTTCATTAAAAAATCAAATATAGCCATTAGTAGAAAATAACTTTAGTAAATTTGCAAAAAATATATAATCATGACTAAAATCACTATAAAAGAGACCCAAAATCCAACTATTTTAAAGTTTGAATTTGATGATTTTATTACTCAAAATCAAAACTTTGAATTCAAAAATATTGACGAAGCACAAGCTTCGCCTCTAGCGCAACAATTATTCTACTTACCGTTTGTTAAAACCGTTTATATCTCTGGAAATTTCATTGCTATCGAAAGATACAGCATTGTTGATTGGGACGATGTAAAAGATGCAGTTGCAGAGCAAATTAGCGCTTTTGTTGACAAAGGTGGTGTTATCATTAAAATTGATGAAACAAAAGCAAAAAAACAGCCTATCACGGTTTACGGAGAAACAACTCCAAACCCATCTGCTTTAAAGTTTGTGGTCAGCAGAATGCTAACCCGTACAGCTGTAGAATATAAAAATATCGACCAGACTGCTTCTTCTCCACTAGCTCAGGAATTATTCAAATTCCCTTATGTGAAAGAGGTTTTTATTGACGAAAATTATATCTCTGTTACAAAATATGAAATCAATAACTGGGACGAAATCACTTTAGAACTTAGAACTTTCATTAAACAATTTATAGAAAATGGAGGAACTGTTTTAGATGAAAGCTTAATCCAAACAGCAACTAAAAACGATGCAGCAAAAGACGAAGCTTTTGACAAATTGGATGTGACTTCTCAGCAGATCATCAACATCTTGGAAGAATATGTAAAACCAGCTGTAGCTGCTGATGGCGGAAACATTGCTTTCGAATCTTATAATGAAGATGACAAAACGGTAAAAGTGCTATTGCAAGGTGCTTGCAGTGGTTGCCCATCATCTACTTTTACTCTTAAAAGCGGTATCGAAAATATGCTAAAAAGCATGCTAAATGATGAAGCGATAAAAGTAGAAGCGGTAAATGCTTAATTTTAAAAACCTCAATTGAAAGCGTCTCTTTGAGGCGCTTTTTTTTATCATTAACCATTAGTTATCAATTATTTACCATTAAAAAAAACGAGTAATTCTATAAAATTAATTAATATTGTAATCTTAACCAATTAATTAAAAACCATGGGATTATCTTCATTTTTTAAAAATTTATTTGGCTCAACCAAAGAATCTGTAACTGAATTGGCTCATAATGCCGAAACCACTTTTGAACAAGCAAAAGAAACTGCAGCACCGTATATCGAAAAAGCTGAAGCTTTTGCAGAAGAAACAATTGAAAAAGTAAAAGAAGTTTCAGAACCTATAATCGACCAAGCAGCAGATTATGCTGAAAAAGCAAAAGATACCGTAAGCGAATATGCTGATAAAGTGGCTAAGGTGGCAAATGACGTTGTGGATTCTGTTAAAGAAAGAACAGCTTCTTTAAATAATGAGGTACCGGAAACTATTTCTGAAACCGTTGTCGATGAAAGCGAAAAACCGATAGCAGAAGTAGAAGAAATAGCAGGCGATACTATTGATAAGGCATAAACACACTTTTCTGATAATGTAAATATTTTTATATTTGCAACACTAATACACCTTCTCTTTTGAGAAGGTTTTTTTTATTTTTAAAATCATGAACCTGAACCCAGAACAAGTCAGTAAATACGTTACTCGTTTTGTTGACATTTTAGTTGATTATTCACCAAAACTGATTTCTGCATTTTTAATCTTATTTGTTGGTTTGTATGCCATCAGATTGATTAATCGAATTATTAGAAAAATAATGATTCAGCGAAATCTTGATCCTACATTGACAAAATTTTTAGCTGATATTTTATTGTGGGCTTTACGAATTTTATTATTTGTAACCTTTATTTCTAAATTAGGAATCGAAACTTCTTCTTTCGTAGCTATTTTAGGAGCAATGGGCCTTGCTGTTGGTTTATCATTGCAAGGATCACTTTCTAATTTTGCCGGCGGAATGCTTATTATTGTTTTCAAACCATTTAAAGTTGGTGATACTATTGAAGCGCAAGGAGTTATTGCAACAGTTCTTGAAATTCAAATCTTTGTAACCAAAATGCTTACCGGAAACAATCAAACGGTTTTTGTTCCAAATGGAGCTTTGTCTAATGGAAACATTATCAATTATTCGATGCAAGGAGAAAGAAGAGCCGATCTGACTTTTTCTATTTCGTACGATTCTGACATCAAAAAAGCTAAAGATATACTTTTAGATGTTTTAACTAAAAACCCAAAAATCCTAAAAGCTCCCGCACCAGAAGTTTTTGTAAAAAATTTATCTGCTAGTTCTATTGATTTTGCGGTTCGTCCTTGGGCGAAAAATGCTAATTATGGATCGGTTTTCTCTGAAACATTAGAGAATTGCAAAATAGCTTTGGATGAGGCTGGAATTGCAGTTCAACCGTATACTATTCAGAAATAATATTATTGTTTTTTTGGAGGAGCAATCATAAAATCTTTTAAATAATAAGGCTCAAAATAAGCGACATCTACAGTGTCGCTTTTTTGATACTTATCAAAACTGATTTTACTCATTGCTTTCGCTGAAGGATATTTTACATTTTCTAAAAACACAAAATTTTCTTTAGTCAAAACAGGTTTGCATTTATCAGCACAATCACCAACAAAATAAAGTTTGTCTGTATATGCTTGAAATGAATTTTCGTCAATAATTTCAGCTTGAATCGCTCTCTCAACGGTCAAATCTGAATTAAAAATAGCGCTATACACTTCCATACGACGCGCGTCCAGCATCGGTATAATTTTTCCATCTGTAACTTCTGCCTGAGATGCTAGAGTCTGCAAGGTATCAACAGCAATTAACGGAATATTTAAAGCATAGCACAACCCTTTTGCAGCCGAAACGCCAATTCTCAAACCAGTATACGATCCTGGCCCTTGACTTACGGCAACCGCTTTTAAATCATGTGCCGTTATTCCTGCTTTTGCTATTGCTTCTTCAATAAAGACATGAAGTTTTTCGGCATGCGAATAGCCTTCATCTGCCAATTCACTGCAAACAATCATCTGACCATTTTTTGCTATAGATACAGAACAATTTTTAGTAGCCGTTTCGATATTGAGAATAAAAGACAAAATGTGTAGTTTTAAAAATTAATTATTAAATATTTTACTTAAGAACTCTTGCATAGAGAAAGACAGATATCAAAAGCAGCAAAGGTAAAACACATAAATTTATAGCTAAAAACAATAAATAAAGTAAAACCTTTTTGCCAGATGAAAAATAAACATATTCTTCATTGTAATAATCTGTTTTATAAACCTTATAATGGGTAAAACTAAGAAACACAATTGTTATAATTAAGCTTACACCTATAAGCTGAAAAAATCCCTCTGGCGGACTTCCGCATAATGAAATCATAATTATAAAAATTAAATTATTTCTTTGGAGCTTCTGCTTTTTTAAGCTTTACTTTATCTCCAGAATTTAGTTCTTTAGAAACTGTCGTATATGGACCTGTTATAACAACATCCCCAGATTTTAGACCAGACATTACTTCAATGTTAGTATCGTCTTGGATTCCAGTTTTAATAACTCTAATTTTAGCTTTGTCTCCAACTTTGACAAAAACACATTCGAATTTTTTATCGCTTTTTGGAGCTGCTTTTTTATCTTCATTTGGGTCATCAACTTTAAAATCTTTTACAGCCGTAGTATCTGATTTTACTACAACAGAACTAATTGGCACTGCCAAAACATTGTTTTTGGTTGTTGTAATAATATCAACTGTCGCTGTCATTCCAGGTCTAAAAGGAGAATATGTGCTTGGCTTTCCTTCTAATAAATCTTGATATGAATCTTTCACAATACGAACCTTAACTTTAAAATTCGTTACCTGATCTGAAGTCAAAGTTGTACTCGCAGAATTTGAAATGCTAGTTACAACACCTTTAAATTTCTTTTTTAAGTAAGCGTCAACTTCAACATTGGCTTCATCTCCAATTTTAATTTTTACAATGTCATTTTCATTGACATCAACTTCAACTTCCATATTATTCAGGTTAGCCACACGCAAAAGCTCTGTTCCTGCCATTTGTTGCGTTCCTAAAACTCTTTCTCCTAATTCTACATTTAATACAGAAATTGTTCCATCTGCTGGAGAATAAATTGTTGTACGCCCTAAATTGTCTCGAGCTTCATTTACAGAAGCCGATGCACTCTGAACATTATAATAAGAATTTTGTTTTGTAGCCTTAGCAACTTCAAATGATGCAATTGCTTTATCCCAATCTGATCTTGAAATTACACCTTTGTCGTATAATGTTTTGTTTCTTTCATAGTTTGCTTTTGCTTCTTTAAAACTAGCTTCCGACTGTGTCAGTCCTGCTTTAGAACCTGATAAATTTGAAAGAGAACGATTATAACTAGAAGTATATAAATCGGGATTAATTTTAACTAATAAATCACCTTTTTTAACCACTTGGCCTTCTTTTACGTTAAGAAGAATAATTTCACCTGAGACTTCAGGAGAAATTTTCACTTCTATTTCGGGCTGGATTTTACCTGTTGCAGAAACGGTTTCAACAATTGTTGAAGCCTTTACAGTGGCTATTTCAACTTCTTTCCCTTCATCTTTATTTCCTATTACTCCGCCATTTTTAAGAGCGATTAAAGCAACGATAAGTATTAGCACACCGCCAACTAAGAAATAAACAGTTTTTTTTGACATAATGAATTATTTTGTAATAATTGGAACAATTGGAATTCCGAAATAAAACTCTAATATTTTAATTTTAAACATGTAATCGTATTTTGTTCTGATTACATCAGACTGCGCATTAGTCAATAATGTTTGAGCTTGTGTGAAATCGAACGAGTTCATTAAACCAACATCATACTTTTCTTTTGCATAATTGTAAGCCTGTTGTCTTGCTTCTAAAGTTACAGTAGAAGATTCGTAAGTATTTAAAGCTCCTCTTGCATCTGTAAAAGCAGTGTAAACGTTACGTTGCAAATCTAAACTTTTTTGCTCTAAATCTATTTTAGATTTCTCTAAACTTACTTTATTTCGTTCTACATTATTCTTAACAGAAAAACCATTGAAGATCGGAACATTCAATTGAAATCCGAAAGATTGTCCTTTATTATCATTAAACTGATCCATAATAGGATCTGCTTTTCCTAAAACAGGAACATAATTATTTTGTAAAACCGCTTGATTAGTTCCTTCAACAAATCCGATTTGAGAGGTTGGATTTGCCGTATTTGGTGTTGTTCCTGTTATAACATCAGAATAACTTGCTCTGGTATTAAAGCTATAGAAAGCGCTCAAAGTTGGCTGATAAGCACCTTTTGCAATAGCAACATTTTTCTCTGCAATTTCAAGATTTGCTTGCGCTAATTTTAGCTCTGTTCTTGTTTCTTTGGCTTTATTATAGATTTCAATCGGACTTTGAGCTAGGATGTTATTTTCATCCATCACATTTGTATCGTCAACTACGTCAAAATCTGCAAATTCTTTTAATTGTAAAAGCTGCGCCAAACTCAATTTAGAAATCAATAAATTGTTTTCAGAAACGGCAATATTTTGTTTGTCTGTTGCAACAGTTGCCTTCAAATCAAACAAATCTCCACGGGGAATAGTTCCTGCGTTTACCATTTCTTCAGAACGCGCAAATCTCTTTTCATCAATTGACAACTGTTCTTTTTTAACTTTTAAATCCTCTTTGTTGGATAAAATCTGCAAAAACGCGCTGGCAACATTTAAAGAAATATCTTCTTGCATTTTTAGCAATTGGTATTGCGAAGCCACAATTGTTAATTTTGCTTTTCTTAAATTATTTTGATTCTGAAGACCTTTGTAGATATCTACTCCAGCATTTAATCCTACAGAAGAATATTGCGTAGTTGAGTTACGTAAAATACCGGTTGTAACATCCTGGTTCAAACCAATATTCCAAGAGTGAGAAGCACTTCCGTTTACAGATGGGAGATAATTGCCAAATGCTACTTTTTTATCTATAGCGGCATTTTTTAAATCCAATTCCGATTGTTTAATCGTGATATTATTTTCAAGTGCATATCTAACACACTCTTCCAAAGTCCATTTTTTTGTTTGCGCCTGTCCAGTTAATCCGAAACCGAATAACATTGCAAATAACAGACTATTATATTTGTTTATTTTCATATACTTTTAATGAAAGCGCAGTAAACCGAACTACGCAAATTTAACATTTTTAAAACCAAAAAGATCCTTAAACTCTCAAATTAAATTATTTTTTCTCTCCTTCAGTAATCAAGCCCTGATTCCAAATTTTAATTTTATCTGAATCTTTTATACCACTTTTAACTTGAACGTAGATTCCGTCGCTTACTCCAAGAACCAAATCCCTTCTTTGAAATTTTTGTGGAGCATTTTCAACTTCTACATAAGGCTTTTGCGTTTTTTTGTCAAATTGAACCAAAGATTCTTTTATTGCCAAAACTTTCTCTGCTTTCTCCAAAATAATAGAAGCATTGGCACTTAATCCTGCTCTAATAAAAGTATCATCCCTGTTGACCATTTGCGCTTTAATTTCAAACTGGATTGCACCGTTTTCTGTAACTCCTTTTGGCGCAATATAATTTAAGACTGCATCAAACTTTTTATTTTCGATCGCTCCAATTGTAATTTCAATTGGCATTTTCTCTTTAATTTTCCCAACCTCAGATTCATCAATTTTTCCAACAAAAATCATTCTTCCAACATCTGCAACGCTTGCAATTGTAGTTCCTTCATTAAAGTTATTACTTTCAATTACCTGATTACCCACTTTTACAGGAACATCCAAAACCATCCCGTTCACTGTAGAGCGAATTAAAGTATTAGCATAACTCCCTAAAGAAGAAGTTGTTCCTGTTTTAACAATATCCAATCCTTGTTTCGCAGCCAAATAAGTTTGTTTAGCCTGATTGTATGCTACTTGAGCCGCATCAAAATCATTTGCAGAAATTACATCTTTTTCAAACAATGTTTTTTGTCTTTTATAAAGCTTTTCCTGATTATCTAAAGCAATTTTAGCTGTCGTAACCTGATTTTGAGAACTACTCACATTAGAAACGTTTGCTACAACTCTAATTTTAGCAATCATATCACCTGCTTTGATTTTTTCCCCAGCTTTAATGTACACTTCTTCAATAATACCTGAGATATTTGGTTTGATTAAAACCTCTTCATCAGGCTGAATATTTCCTGTCGCAATAGTATTCTTTACGATAGTTTTAATCTCTGCTTTTTCCGTTTTAAATACAATCGGCGATTCTTGATTTTTAGCATACAAATAGTAAAGCGCGCCAAAAAAAACAATTGCAATAAATATTAAAATGGTAACGGTTACTCCTTTTTTCATTTTGTTTTTGGTTTAATCGATTTATTTTGATTGATAATTTATTCTGTTCTTAATGCATCTATAGGTTTTACATTTATCGCTGTTTGAGCAGGTATGAATCCGGCAAGCAAACCGGCTCCAACCAATATCAACAAAGCAACAAATACAACTCCTAAATCTACACTAGGGTTTGCAAACATGGTATTACTGTCTGGAGGCATTGAATCTAAAGCCTTATTTAAAAGAGCGATAATACCCGTAGCAACTGCAATTCCAAACATTCCTGATATGATAGTTAAAAATATAGATTCTGCTAAAATTTGTCCGCGTATAGCTGCTGGCGTAGCTCCTAAAGCTCTTCTAATTCCAATTTCTTTTGTACGCTCCTTCACCACAATTAGCATAATATTAGAAATTCCAATTACTCCTGAAATTAAAACTAATGTCCCAACAAAAAAGGCAATGAAATTTAAAATATTAAACAAACTCTGCACTTTATTGAACTGCTCATACAAATCAAAATTTCCTACTGCTCTATCGTCAGCTGGATTTATGGAATGCAACGCTTTTATTAATTCTAAAATTTTAGGTTTTAAATCTGTTATTGATGTCTCGTCTTTTGCCGTTAGTGCCATCCAACCTACTTTATCTCCATAATTAAATGCTTGCTGAAAAGTAGTAAACGGAATGAAAATATTTTTTTGTTCTTGTTCAGCATTTCCTCCTTGTTGTTTGGATTTATAAATTCCTACAACCATAAAATTGATGCTGTTTATTTTTATATAAGTTCCAACAGCCTCTTCTTCTCTGCCGTATAATTCACTGATAACACCATTACCAATAACGCAGACTTTTCTTTTTTCTAAAATATCCTGCTGATTCACAAATCGGCCTTTAACGATATCCATTGGCTGTTGTTTAATCAATTCCGGATAATCGCCATAAATTGTAAATGCCGACGTTTTTGTCCCTCTAACAACGTTATTGCTTCCGTTAAAATCTCCTAATTGATTTCTTGGAGAAACGTATAATAAATCTGGCAATGCTTCTTTTAAAGCTGCTACATCGCTGTTTCTAAAATCATAACGACGTGTCTTTGGCAATCCTTTGTATGCTTTTGATGTGGTTTGACTCCACATAAACATAGTATTTGTAGCAATTCCGTCAAATCCTTTTTTTATACCATTTTCCAAACCTTTTCCTGCTGCAAGTAAAATAACTAAGATAAAAATACCCCAAAATACTCCAAATGCAGTTAGCACCGTTCTAAAAACGTTGGCTGTTAAAGCCTGTAAAATTTCATCCCAATTATCTTTACTAAACATAATTATTCGTCTCTAAGTGCTACAATAGGTTTAATTTTGGCTGCTCTATAAGCTGGAAAAAAGCCTGCCAAAGCACCAGCAAAAACAAGAAGAACAAGCGTAGTTAAAGCCACTCCAAAATCAACCGTAGGATTTACAAAATATTCACTCTGAACCATTGGCCCAACTGTTTCTAACAATAACAAACTAGCAAGCAGACCAACAAAACCAGCAATAGTGGTAATAAAAATCGACTCATGCAAAATCATTGAGATAATTGAAAATGGCGAAGCACCTAATGCTTTTCTAATTCCAATTTCTTTTGTTCGTTCTTTCACTATAATCAACATGATATTACTAACTCCAACAACCCCAGCGATAATAGTACAAATACCTACCCACCAAAAGAAAAGTCTTATATACAGATTTAAATCATAAAATTGCTTTGCATCTTTTACTGAATTATACGCCCCAATTCCGCTATCATCATCTGGCGCTACCATATTTTTACTTTTAAGTAGAGCCTTAACATCTTGAGTAAATTTTTCTGATTCTGCTAAAGCTTCGTCATAATCCTTTGTTTTCTTTAAGTTAAAAGACATATAACTAATTTTATCACCTCCCCCAAAAGCTCTTTGCACTGTAGTTCTAGGTAAATACGCTCTGGATTCTTCTCTTTCTCCTCCAGGATCTGTGAAAACACCCACTACTTTAAAATTGACATTATTAATTAAAATCTCTTTTCCTAAAGGGTCCTTATCTTTAAACAAATCTGTTTTTACTTTCATCCCAATTGCTGCTACTTTTTCATTGTTAGCCAAATCGTTACTATTTATAAATCGGCCTTGAACAACTGTAAGGTTTTCTACTGAACCATGATCAGGATCTACTCCTCTGAATTGATAACTTGCAGATTCTTTACCATAAGAAATAGTACCACCCCAAAAATTATATGAAGCAGAACGCAAATCTAATTTATCTTCAAATTTTTGAACAGATTGCGAATAGTCACTATTTCTCAACTGAATTTGTCTTCCAGAATTCAAACCTTTGTACGCCTTTGTTGTCGTTCCAGACCAAACTTCAATAAGCCCTGCTGCATCTCGTTCGAAAGACCTTTCAATTCCATTTTGAAGTCCTTTACCAGCACCCAGCAAAATCACAAGGATAAAAATTCCAGATGCCACAGAAATTCCCGTTAAGAATGTTCTTAAACGGTTTTTAGAAATGCCTTCAAATATTTCCTGCCAACGTTCAATATTAAACATAAGATGAAGCTCTAACTTGTTCTACTTTTTTATCATCGATAATTAGTCCATCTTTTAGGACTACATTTCTTTTGCACATTGCAGCAATATCAGGTTCGTGTGTAACAATCAAAATTGTTTTTCCTTCATCATTAATTCCTTGAATAAGCTCCATAACCTCATAAGATGTTTTGGTGTCAAGCGCTCCTGTAGGCTCATCAGCAAGCAAAACTTTCGGATTCGAAGCCAATGCTCTTGCAATTGCAACACGCTGTTTCTGACCTCCAGAAAGCTCGTTAGGCAAATGATGAGCATGCGAACCCAAACCTACTTTCTCCAAATATTTCATTGCTATCTCGTAACGTTCCTTTCTTTTAATACCCTGATAATACAGTGGCATTGCAACATTATCCAATGCATTTTTGTAATTAATTAAGTTAAAAGACTGAAAAACAAAACCTAAAAATTTGTTTCGATATTTTGAAGCAAGGGTTTCGTTTAATTTCTTGATTGGCGTTTTGTCTAAAATATAACTTCCAGAATCGGCTTCATCCAAAATTCCCAAAATATTAAGAAGTGTTGATTTACCTGAACCTGATGACCCCATGATTGCAACTAATTCTCCTTCTTCTATATTAAAATTAATTCCTTTTAATACATGTAATTTTGAACTCCCCATTTTATAGGATTTATGTAAATCTTTAATTTCAATCATGGTATTGTTAAATTTTTTAGACAATAATAACCTTTTTATTAAGTATTTTATGATAATAAAAAGTTAATAATTTGAGTTACCTATTTTGTATTAGACTTGCTTTTATACTTATTGTTACACTTTTTTTTATAAAATATGAATGTTTTTATACTTTTACCTTGTATAAAAATTCATACTAAAATGAAACTCACCTCTATTATTTCAGTGTTTTCGGTGCTTGCCGTATTAACAAGCTGTTCTTCATCTCAAAAATTAGAAACATTAAAACCAGAACCAGACGATGCTAGTCCGCTGGTTTATGATAGTAGCCCTTCATTTATCAATCTACCTATTACAATAAAACTAAATGATATTGAGAATCAAACAAATGCTCTGCTTACTGGCTTAATTTATGAAGATAACAATATCGAAGATGATGATATTGAAATGAAAATCTGGAAACAGGCTCCAATTAAAATTCAAAATGATCCATCAAATCCTGATAAAAGAATCAGAACAATTTTACCGCTAAAAGCAAATATTAAATATCGAATAGGCACAAAAAAACTGGGTGTAGAACTGTACGACGTTAGAGAATTTAATCTCAACGGAATTATAACTTTATCTAGCGAAACTGCTTTAACCAATTGGAAACTAACTACAAAAACAGAATTTAAATCTTTGGATTGGAGTGAAAGTCCAACAATGACTGTCTTCGGCAAAAACATGCCAATTACTTATTTAATAAATCCTGCGATTTCTATTTTTAAAAGCAAATTGGAAAAGAAAATAGACGAAGCAATTGAAAAATCAATGGATTTCAAACCTAACGTTTTGCAAGCGGTTGAAAAAATATGTACTCCGTTTCAAATGAGCGATACATATGAAAGTTGGTTGAGAATTGTTCCTATCGAAATTTACTCTACAAACGCCAAACTTAAAAACGATTCTTTCTTGCTTGACATGGGTATGAAATGCAACATGGAAACTATTGTCGGAAAACAGCCAGAATCTAAGTATAGCGCAAGCAAAATTGTTCTAAAGCCTGTTGCTAAAATTCCAAATCAGATTGCCGCTAATATTGCCGCGATTTCAAGTTATGTGGACGCTTCTAAGATTATGACCAAAAATTTTGCTGGTCAGGAATTTGGTTCAGGCGGCAAAAAAGTAACTGTAAAAAATGTTTCGATCTGGCACAAAGACGGAAAAATGGTTATTGCACTAGACGTTTTAGGATCTATAAACGGAACACTTTATTTGAATGGTTTTCCGCAATACAATCCACAGACAAAAGAAATTTATTTTGACAAACTAGATTATGTTTTAGATACCAAAAGCAAGTTGATGAGAACCGCAAACTGGCTTGCGCAAGGCTATATTTTGAGAAAAATGGAAGAAAGTTGCCGCTACTCTATTCAGCCGAATTTGGAAGAAGGCAAAAAAAGCATGGCAGGCTATTTAAAGAATTATTCTCCAATGCCTGGAGTATTTGTAAACGGAAAAATGGAAGACATTCAGTTTGACAAAATACAACTAACCAATCAAGCCATTATCGCTTTCATCAAAATAAACGGAACGGTAAATGTTTCGGTAAACGGACTTAAATAAAAAAAAGCAGTGTAAAATTACACTGCTTTTTTCTTTTTAGAATACATTCGATAAATCAAATATCCTATTATTAATACGAGCAAATACGGGATTACCATTAAATAAACAATTCCATCATTTACTGCTTCAGCTTTTTTAGTATTAGAATCTCCTCCTAAAGCCGCACGACACATAGCGCATTGTGCATTGGCTGAAATTCCAATTAAGAAAATACAAACCCCAAGAATAAAACTTTGTAATTTGGAATTTGACTTTTGGTTTTTATTATTAGTGTACATAATATGGAGAAATCATTAAATAAACCACTACTCCTGTTACTGCAACATACAGCCAAAGCGGAAAAGTGATTTTAGCTATTTTTCTATGTCTGTCAAAACGTTTTGCAAGCGCTCTTACATACGTTATTAAAACAAGCGGAATAATGGCAATTGATAATAAAATGTGTGTTACAAGGATAAAGAAATAGATATAACGTATTGCTCCTTCTCCACCAAACTTAGTAGAATCTGAAGTCATGTGATAAGCAACATACATCACCAAAAACGCAACAGACAACGCAATAGCCAAAGTCATTAATCGTTCGTGCAGTTTTTGATTCCCTTTTTTAATAGCCAAAACAGCCGCAACCAAAACTACCGCTGTAAAACCATTGATTGTTGCATAAATTGGAGGCAGCATAGACAAAGGTTCAACATTATAACCAAAGTCTTTTAGTTTAACTCCAAACAAAATTGCTACTACAACCGGAATTATAATTGAAACGGCAATAATGAATTTACTATATTTTTTCTCTAAAGTATTATCTTCCATTTTTATTCTGCTAATAAAATTTTAATGTCTTCTTGAATATCGCGAACTCCTTTTTTATCTAAACCATCGTAGTAGATATTTGGATTTCCGAATTCGTCTTTTCGGCAACGGATGTTTCCATCTTTATCAATTAAAGCAAATAAACCTGAGTGTTCAAATCCTCCGCTTACTTTATCATTTTCTCCTGCATAAAGATTAAAACCTTTGTTTGATAAATCCATAATTATATTTCGATCTCCAGTCAAGAAATTCCAGTTGGAAGATTTGACTCCAAGCAATTTTGCATGATCTTTTAAAACTTGTGGCGTATCGTGTTTTGGATCTATTGTAATAGAAACAATTCCGAAATTAGGATTACCGAAAAAAGTCTTCTCAATTTCCAACATACTCATATTCATCTTTGGACAGATTGAGGGGCAAGTTGTAAAGAAGAATTCTAAAACATATACCTTTCCTTTGTATGTTTCATTAGAAACTTTAACATTGTCCTGATTCGTCAATTCAAATTTTGGAGCTGGACCAATAGTCAAAAGTTTAGCCTCTTTTGAAGATTTTACACCAACATTATCCAAACGATTTCCTTTTACAACGTCACCGTTTTTAACTCGATCAACAATTTTAGGAATTGCATAAATCCCAAAAATCAAAATGATAAAAGAGATTCCAATATATGATTTGTTTTTAAACATTATAAATTATTTTAAAAGTTGCTTAGTAGCATTATGATTCTTCTTTAAAGCCGCGCGGTATTCATATAAAATGATTTTGAAATCATCCAGCATTTCATTGCTCAACTCAGACGGATGAAAAGTATCGTAACCTTCTTTATACTCTTTCTGATCTTTTCTTCCTCTTAAATTGCGTTCTTTGTCGATGATGTATACATTAGAAGTTCCCAGATTTTCATTTAGTTTTTCTTTTAAATGCAATCCGTCATAAAAGCTTTGGATGTCTTCTTTTGAAGCAAACACAAAATTCCAGTTTTTAACATCTGTAAAAGGAGACAAAGCATCAACTATTTTCTGAGCTTCTTTTTCAGTTCCTATAGGACAAAGAACTACAAATTGAAGATCTTCAAAACCATTGTAACGTTTATAGATCTTTTCGTTTAAATTAAAATAATTGCCTCTATTTTCAAGAATGTTCGTACCAGCAAAACCTAATACAGTAATCTTTTTATCAAGGGAGATTTTTTTTCCGTTTAATGAATTCCAATTTCCAAAATCAGCCACTTTTGGTGTTATTACAGGAAGTGTTGTAAAACTATTTACACCAGAAGCAAAAAACAAATACGCTACGATTGGCAATACAAAAAGTACAAAGAGAACTATATTTTTTTTCATTGTATTAATGGAAAATTATTGAGGTACAAAAATAAAAAAAGCTCCGTAAATCGGAGCTTCTTTTCGAATTAATATCATGTTAAAAATTCCATTTAATAGTAGAATCTTTAAAAACCCCATAAATATAATGCCCTTCTGTCAACAGAATAAACAATAAATATAAAACTAGGAAGATAACAGGAGAAACTACAGACCATCTAAGGCTGCTTTTTTCACCTTCCATGTGCATAAATGCCCATACAATATAATATGCTTTAAAAACTGTTAGGATATAGAAAATCCAGTTTAACAGATTCAAACCAACAAAATGAGTAAATTCTAATGATGCAGGCTTGTAGATACCTAAAATAACTTCAACTGTAGTTACTACTGAAAGTAATCCGAAAACAAACCAGATTCTTTTTGTATTTGATACGTGCTCGTGTGACATAATAATTAAATTCTAAAATTAAACTAGGTAGAAAACTGTAAATACAAATACCCAAACTAAATCTACGAAGTGCCAGTATAATCCAACTTTTTCCACCATTTCGTAACTTCTTCTTTTCTCATAAGTACCTAATAATACGTTAAAGAAAATAATGATATTGATAATAACTCCAGAGAATACGTGGAATCCGTGGAAACCTGTAATAAAGAAGAAGAAATCAGCAAATAATTTATTACCGTACTCATTTCTAATCAAGTTAGCACCTTCTACAACATATTTAGCAGTAGCTAAATGCTTTTCAGATTCTTCTCTTGATAAGATTGTTTTTTTCTTTTTATCTGTAAGTTTTTCTGTTCTGATTAAGATTTCAGGATGTGCTTTAAAACCAGCCTGAACTTCAGCAACTGTATAAGTCGGAAGAGATTGCGCATCTTCCATAAACCAAGTTGAGTGGCTTCTTGTTAGAGCTTCTCTTTGTTCTGGCAATTTAACAGCAAAATCAGCTAAAGCTACTCTTTTACCATCTTTGTCAACAAACTGAAGTAAGCTACCTCCAACAGTTTCAACTGCTCCATATTCACCTTTAATGAAGTTTTTCCATTCCCAAGCTTGAGAACCAACGAAAATTAAACCTCCAATAATAGTTAAGAACATATAAATTGCAACTTTTGTCTTTTTCAATTGGTGTCCTGCATCAACAGCCAAAACCATTGTTACAGAAGAAAAGATCAAAATAAAAGTCATTAATGCTACATAATACATTGGAGCCGCAACACCATGCATAAATGGGAAGTGAGTGAACACTTCATCAGCCAAAGGCCAAGTTTCAATAAATTTAAATCTAGAAAAACCATAAGCTCCTAGAAATCCAGAGAATGTTAAGGCATCTGATACGATAAAAAACCACATCATCATTTTACCATAACTTGCTCCTAAAGGCTCATTGTGACCGCCTCCCCAAGTTTTTTCGTCGTTGTTTGCAGTAGTAACTGTCGCTCCCATAAAAGATATTCGTTAAAAAGTTCCCAAATTTACGTTTTTTTCTTATTTAAAGAAATATAAAAATAAAAATAAATATACCCATAATAAATCCAAAAAGTGCCAATACATCGCACCTAGTTCTATACCAAGAGTTTGAGTCGAATTGTATTTTTGTTTAAAATGATTATAAATTATAATTAAAAGTGAAATTAATCCGCCAGCCAAGTGTAACAAGTGCGTAACTGTTACCACATAAAGAAAAGTTGTAGTAATTGAACTACCTTCTCCTGTAAAGTAATACCCTTCTGCAACGATTTGTCCAAATCCTTTGAATTGAAGTACTATAAATAAAATCCCTAAAGCTAAAGTTCCTAGAAGCAAACTAGTAACTGCGCTCCTGTTGTCTTTTTGAATTGCTTTTTTTGCCAGATGAAAAGTAATGCTGCAAGCAATAATAACCGCAGTGCTCCAGTAAAATGCAGAAGGAAGCTCAAAGTTCTTCAACCAGTCTGCTCTTGATTTACTTACTACAAATGCACTTGTTAAACCAGCAAACATCATGGTCATACTAACCATTGCGAAAAGCAGAATCAATTTTGCTGATTTTGATTTTCTTACTTGTTCTTCATTTGTTTTCAATGTCATTTCCATAACTATCTTAAAAATTTATCTACTATAAATACAATTTGTAAAAGCGAAATATAAGAAACACTTACCAACATTAATGTTCTCGCTGCCTTTGCGGTTCTCAACTTATACAAACGAACTGCATAAAAAAGCATCCAAATCCCTAATAGAAACACCAAAACTGCCGCAATTGGAGAAATAAATAATTGTCCTGTAAAACCTAATACAGGTAATAACGATGCTATAATAAGCCAAATTGTATACAAGATGATTTGTAATGCTGTTCCCTTATCTTTTTTGCCTGTTGGAAGCATAAAAATTCCCGCTTTTTCGTAGTCTTCATACAAAAACCAGCCAATCGACCAAAAATGTGGAAACTGCCAAAAAAATTGAATTAAAAACAAAGTGCCCGCTTCAATTCCAAATTCGCCAGTTGCCGCTACCCAGCCCAACATAAACGGAATCGCGCCAGGAAAAGCTCCAACAAAAACAGATAGTGAGGTAACTGTTTTCAGTGGCGTATAAACACTCGTATACAAGAATATAGAAATTGCAGCAAACATTGCTGACTTAGCGTTTATTGTATAAAGAAGCGCAATACCCATAATAGTCAGCAAACTTGCCACTAATAAAGCTACTTTAGGAGACATACGTCCAGAAGGAACCGGACGATTTTTAGTACGATCCATTAAAGAATCGATATCTTTTTCGATTACTTGGTTAAAAGCATTTGAAGCTCCAACCATACAATAACCTCCAACTGCCAAAACAGCCAAAACACTCCATTTAAAAGGATGTTCAGAATCTACTCCTAACAAATATCCCGCAATAGAAGAAAACAAAACACTAATAGCTAAACCAGCTTTAGTAATCTCTTTAAAGTCTAGAAATATTGATTTAAGTGATAATGTATTTTTTGCAGCGTTCAATACCGTTGTATTTTGTATATTTTTTTTGAGTGGTGCAAATGTACAAATTAGATTGTAGAATTTAAACCTATAAAATTAGATTTTTTCAATAAAACCTATACAAATTAAGATCTCAGCATTCTTTAACACTATTGTTTCGAAAAATCTTATTAAAAGCTAGTAATCAAAATACCAGTTAAAAATATCTGAACGCAATCCAATACTAAACCAAGTTGTACTTTGCTTAAAAGTTGCGGCTGTTTCTTGCGTTGGATCAAAATTTCTATAGATTAGACTTCCAAACAACTTCAAGTTTGTCATTGGATTAATTAAATACCCTCCTTGTATATCAGCAATAAAAACATTTGTTTTATTTCCCTGCCCTATCTTGACGCCTGTATCATACGGACGTTTTACATCATAACTTTTATAAATATTCCCTCCATAATTATAAGAGTCTTCTACTGTATCAAAATCTAAACCTCTTGTTCCAACTGTAAATTTTGCATCGGCAAGCCAGCGCCCTTTATGATATCTTGCAATCGCAATAAGCTCTTTAAAGTTTCCGCCCCATTGATGCCCTACACTCTGATTGTTATGTCCGTAATTAGTAATAACAGCACTATGTGAGTATACGTAAGGACGAACGCGATTAAATTCAACCTGTACCAAAAGATCTTTTACATTAAACGCATTGAAATACTTTGCCCCAAATTGAAATCCGAATTTATTCTTCCAGCTTTGATTCCCAGCTCCTACATCAGAAACAGAAAATTCATCAATCAAGAATTGCGAATACAGATTTAAGCTGTTATTCCACTTGTATTTTCCTGTTATTCCTAAAAGAGCATTCCCACTCTTAGATGAAGAACCAAATTCTACTGCTCTGTAAAAAATAATCGGATTAATAAAATTAGCATCAAAACCTCTATTGTTCGAGTTTGTCCAAACAACAGATTCAAAAAATCCTAAGTTTAATCTATTTGAAACGTTCCAGCTCAAATAATGGTTTGCCATAAATTTTGTTGCATAGGTTCTTTCAGCCGTTACCTCTGGACGAACATCTTTCATCCACATATACGTATTGGTATACTTAATTTTCCAAAATTTTGTATTCAACTTAAAATAAGGATACGGACTTGCTCCATCGCTTTCTAATAAAGAACGATAACCATCCCCAATAAAATTTCGTCCATAACCTAATTGAAAATCAAAAATTTTACCTGGTGCAAAAGTAATGTTAGCATCTGCTAAAGGAAAATCGTATGCATCTGTTTTGAATCTTTTAGCGATTCCAATCCCTGGAATTATAGCTGGATTTCCTCCAGAAGGTTTAATTGATTCAGCATAATCATTAAAATATCCTGCAAATCTTCCCTGACTTTCAAAAAACGTAGTCGTAAAGTTAATTTGTTTTCCTAAACCTCCTCGAAAGTTTAGCGCTCTAGTATTCACATAAGTATAAGAAGCATCAAGATCTGAAGCTTTTCCTAATTGTAAATCCACAATAGGATTTAAAACAAACCAGTAATCTTCGCCCTGAATCTGTACTAGATTTTCATTCCACCATTTTCTTCCCAGCCAAGTCGAAGTTTTTTTCTGCAACGACTCATTAACTGCTCTTAAATTATAATATTTTGAAACCTCAGCATAAGTATAAGGCTTAGATGCCGTATGACTATTGCTTCCAACCTGATTCATCTCTGCATCAAATTGCGAATAGTAGCTATGTGAAAAAGGAATATTTAAATGACTATCAAATTCTGGATTTCGGTATTTTTTATACACAATACTATCCAATTCAGTCATTGGTTTAGCTGTTTGCTTTATTATTTCTGCTGCTGCCAAAGCTTCTGCTTCAAGTTGTGCTGCACTTTTTAGCGGAATATCGATCGATATCGTATATTTCGAATAAGTAGGTTTGCCGCTATAAGTTGATGGTTTTATTTTTGGAAAAGTTCCGAATACTCTTTTTGCTTCTTCAGACAATTCCTCGTTTTCTGCAGAAACATAAATAACTTTAAATTCTCCTTCTGCATTTACTTCAAAAAGCAATTTTACTGCTCCCTTATAATTGTTCTCTTTCAATTTTTGAGGAACCTGAAAATTGTTGAATACGAAATCCTGAACTTCTTTATAAAAACAGTTCTCCAATTTTTTGCCCTCTAGATTTTCGCAATTAGGAAAAACGGGAAATTTTTCTGTCGCAAAACCTGGCTGAACTGAAGAATTGCCATTTTGCTGTGCGGAAATAATAAAGAACGAAAAAATTAAAACAAGGGACAAAAAAAACTTATTCACTTAAAATTTGGGTATTTGTTTAATATTGATTTGGCGAAATTTCTCCGTTTGCAATTGTTTTTGCCGCAGAAGTACCGATACGTTTTACTCCTAACCGAATCATTTCTGCTGCTTCATCAAATGAGCGAACTCCACCTGCTGCTTTCACTAAAAGTGGCGAGGCATTTTCTAGCATCATGATTATTGACGGGACTGTTGCTCCATTTGGCAGGTTATTATCTGTTTGGTAAAAACCTGTCGAAGATTTCACAAAAACAGAGTCAAAATCATCTTCTTTAAAATTAGATACTACAACATGTTTTATCAAAGCAGATAGCTGCATAATTTCTTTATCTGTTAAGGCAGCAACTTCGATAATCCATTTTACTGTTTTATCGTTGGCCAATCCGATTTGTGTTCCAATTAAAATTTCTTTTTTAACCAAATCAAGATCACCGTTTTTGAACGCTTCATAATTACAAACAAAATCCAAATCGTCGGCTCCGTTTGCAATTGCTTCGTTTGCTTCTTTTATTTTGGCTTCAAGACTCGACTTTCCTTCAGGAAAATCGATTACGGTTCCAACCAACAAAACAGAATTGGCTTCGACAATCATTTTTTTCGCCATCGCAACATATTCTGGACGAATCATAATCAGTTTAAAACCTTCTTGAATTGCCTCGACAATTGCATTTTGGACCACAACAGCATTTTCTGCTTCCGAAAGACCAGCTTGCGATGCAGTTTTTAAATACGTGGAGTCTAAATATTGCTTTACATTCATTTTGATTGAAGTTGCAGAAAACCAGCACAAAAGTACATTTTAAATTGATAAAACATAGCTTTTTAACTGCTTGATTTTCTTGTAATAAAAAACCCACCGAAGTGGGTTTCTTGAATTATATTTTATCGATTTGCCTTTTAAATCCTATTGCCGAAAAAACTGCCACAAAGGCTCCAAGTGCATTTGCCAGAATATCTGTAACATCTGCAGTTCTTGTCACCGTAAGAGCACTTTGAAGAATTTCAATTGTAATTCCAAAAAAAACAGAGAATATAAACGAAATTAGATACGCTTTATAATCGTCTGAATCTTTTCCCTTTAATTCTTTTTTGAAAAACAAAATCCATGAAATTGTAAATCCAAAATGAAAACAGAAATGTACAATCTTATCAATACTCGGAAAACTAACTGCTGGTATATTACTAGAATCTGTCAGACAAAAATAGCCAATGATTCCAGAACAGAGAATTGCCCAAATTAATAATAGTTGTTTAGGCACCGATTAATTCTTTATAAGCCTGATCAGATAATAAAGTATCAATTTCTGAAGCATCAGCAATTTTTATTTTAATCATCCATCCAGCTCCATAAGGATCTGAGTTTACAGTTTCAGGAGCACTTTCTAAATCTTCATTAAAAGCAATGATTTCACCTGTTAACGGTAAAAATAAATCAGAAACTGTTTTTACAGCCTCAACCGTTCCAAAAACTTCGTCTTTTGAAAGTGTTTGATCTAAAGTTTCTACCTCAACATACACGATATCTCCTAACTCTTTTTGTGCAAAATGAGTAATTCCTACAGTCGCAACATCTCCTTCGATGCTAACCCATTCGTGATCTTTTGTGTACTTTAAATTTGCTGGTATGCTCATAATCGTTGTGTTTGAAAATTGATTGTTTAAAATTATAGCCACAAATGTAATAATCTTCTAATGAAATCTAGTTTAGAAACTCAAATTTAATTTCCGAAATTATAACGAAGTGTAAATCCTGATCTGATATTCGTTAGAGGGAAAGAAGTCGAAATAACTGCTTTCGAGAACGAATGATCATAATAGAATATTGCTGTTAAGTTTTTACTGAAAGCATAATCTGCCGTTAATTTTAAAGTCCAGATATTTTGTCCTGCTGCCAGCTGATTGTTATCGTAATCTAAATAGCGAACCAAGGTTTCATTATTTCGATATGAAAAATCGGCCTTTATGTTTATGTCACTTTTTATAATTCCAGTTGGATTATCTGCCAATCTTGACGAGATGATGACGTCTTTAAAACGATATCCTACTCCAACAACATATTCGATTCCTCTTACCTCTGTCAATAAGTTATTATCAAAACTCATAGACAAAGCACGGTCTTTTTTAACCTCTGTTAATATACGGAATGAATTTTTCAACTCAAAATCTACTCGCATCAGCGGGCTAAATTGCTCCACTAAGTTAACATTAGACATAATTGTTTTATTGAAGAAGTTCGTGTTCACATCTTGACCGCCTGGGTTCTCCAAGTAATCAAAATTAGATCTGAACTGGCTAATTGTATAGGATGCTCTATAATTATGCTGTAAAGAGAAACGTCTGAAATGATCTTTAAAATACTTATAACGCATTAAACCATTATATTTTACATTCCAGTTTGGAATAGGGAAACTTCTAAAAATACTTGTAGAACTGCTAGAAGCATTGCCTCCTGTATAGGCCGCCATAAATGAAGGCAACAGTACCGCTTGGTTACTTTTTGAGAAACCGATAGGATATCCTTCATTGGCTACATAAATTTTATAATTAGGATCTGTTTCAGCTGGAATTGGATTATTCGCATCTCCATATCTAGGAATCTCAACACCTGCACCATAATGTTGTTCTGCTAAACGGTTTGCTATCACCAAACGATTACTTCTAAAATCATCAAATGCTGCTGATTCTGTTTCCGTACTTGTTGAAAAAGCTGTTTTAATTAATACAGTCGAAATAGAAAACATTCCATAAGTATAAGGCGACAATGGCATATACTCTCCTGTATTTTGATCTACACTATATTGTTCAGATGAATTCTCAGAATAGGCTCTATCCATTGCCAAATCAATTTTTAAATCAGGTAATAAATCAACATTTGCTGTTACCTTCAGAAGTTTGTTGCTTACTTGAGTAAAGTTTTGATTAAAATTCTGATAACTAGTTAACCAACCATTTTTAGCCGCTTCAAAGCGCACATCATCCTGACTACCAAATACGAATCCTAATGAAGGTTTAGAGGAGCCAAAGAAACCTACTCCTGGAATATATCCTGGTAAAACGGTACCGCTATTCTTGGTATAGTTAATCTGAACATTTTTAACACTCGTCAAAACTCCAATTAAGCCATCGTAAAATGGATTACTGTTTGTAACTGGTTTAGCCGTATTTACAATTTTCTCTCCCGGTTTTGGCGGCGCTACTGGTTTTGGTTTTGCAGGCTTTCCTCCTGGAACCAGACCTAAATATTTATACAGTAAATTCATATTTAATGTAGTAGAAAGCGTATTCGAATTGGCATTTTGAACTGTATTTCCCAAATCCCATGAAACACCACTGTCATCAACATATTGAGAAAGCGCCGTTGACGATCTTTGCCAATTGTAATCTGCCGTATAGGAATAAGTTGCTTTTACAAAACTAAATATTGGAATTTTATTAATAGGAATATCATAGTTTAAAACCAATTGCTGCAAATGCTGATTTGGTATTCCTATGTCAAAATAATCGTCCCAAATATTAAAGTCTTCTTTTGGCGTATTATCATCATTCAAAAAGTTACGAACAATATTATTAGACGCTGCAGTATAATTTAATTTTAATGATTTGGTCAAATTAAATCCAAAACCATATTGATAATTAAATGCAAAATTTCTTCTGTAAAGGGGATCTAATCCAATACCTTCTACATCAACTTGTCTGTATTGCTGACGATTGCTTTGTCTTAAAATATTAGTATTAAACGAAACATTCGAAGGAAGATAGTTAATATTAAAGTCGCTTAACAATTTCCAATAATCACTCGTTTTCATGAATTTGGTTTGCTTAAACGGAACTACTTCTTTCGGTTGGAAAGTGTACGCATAGTTAACCGAAGTATTAGATTGTTCGTCTTCATAACTTTCAACTTCATAATCATGTCGCTCTACCTGATTATAAGATTGAGAAAACGTAAAGTTTTCAATATCATAAACATGAGGTTTTTGCTCTTGCGCTCTATCTTTTCTGACACCAATAAAATTGATACTTTTACGTTTAGTATAATCTACTGCACGTGTTCTAATGTTTTCTTTTTCTGTTGGGTCTGTTGTTTCAGCTAGTAATTGATCCAGCTTAATATCCTGATTAAATGGATCGTATTCTGGTGTAATAACCTCTTCTCCAATTGCATAATTGAAAGGAAGATTGATACCCCACTTAGATGGAAGCAATTTTCCTAAATTAATATTTGTCACAATATTATACTGCTGAATATCTTCACGATCTCTTTCATTGGCTCCTTGTTCAAGAGAACCAAAACCAATCGTGCTCTTTTTACCAGAAGCAGACAGAGTCATTAAATCGGCCATATTGGTATCAACATTCAATAATGCAGCCATACCTCCTTTATTCTCCAAGTCAGACATACGAAGTTCGTTGAACCAAACTTCTCCCAAAATATCTTTATGGTTTGCCGCACTTTTTACTCCGACCATTAAATTTCGAACCAATCCAAAATTCGGATTTCCTTTGATACCTAATCTTAATTTACTGTCACCATCACCACCAGATGGAATTAATTCAGGATCATCATCAGGATAATAAACGCCATTGATATCTCTTTTACCTGAAGTAGGATCTATCGACATCGCTTTAATTTTCATTGCTGTCAGTAAAGACAATGCTAAGTCAATATTATTTTCTTCAAGCCAAACCTGATCAGCGCTAATTGTACAAGATCCACCTGTGCTTGTTACTTTTAACGGAATCTCTACTTGATAAAAGTTCTGTGTAAAGTCATTACCAAAACGGATAAATCCGATCATTTCGTCATCTAAAAGCTGGCTTTCATTTGGAAGTGATTCTGCATGAAGGAACATTTTCAATTTTTTATACTGACGCATATCCACGCTTACATTTTTGAAAACAGCTCGAGAATCTTGATATTCTAATCCTGAACCTCCTATTCTAACTGCTAAAGACTGTTCATTTTGGTTGATAATTGTATTATTGTTGTACAGCTGCTCTCTCTGAACTCCAGGAGGAATAACATAATTTACCGGACATTTAGTTCCGTTTTCTTGGATATTTACTGCGGCAACATCAAATTGAGTTCCATCATCATCCGGATTTACATCATTTGCATCTAATGTCCCTGTATATTTTCTCCACTCGCCTCTTACCAAATCTAAAGCTCCAAAACGAACTGTCATTTGATCATTAAATCCTGTCATGAACATACGCATGAAACGAATCGATCTAAAATCACTAATATTTCCGATTGTATTTTGAGGTTTTGAAACTGGAATTTTAAACTGAATCCATCTTGCATTAGTTGAACCTCCATTTGGAAGTTCTACATTTTGAACTTCTCTAATATCTGTAATATAATTTTCTCCAACTTGCATACCTGGTCGTACATCAATACTATATTCATAATAGGCATTGATTGTACTCATCGTATTATCACGATTAATATCTTCCACATCTGGAAGTGTTGTTGAACCTCTATTTGGATCATCAACACTTACTGCAGAGTTTCCTTCTGTTCCGTTGTATTTTTTATAGCGCTCTAATACGCCGCCGTCTGTATTCAAAAAGTAAGTATAATTATCCGCCGCAGGATCCGGATCTCCTGCGTAATTGGTATAAATAGATCCCTCCCTTGCATCTGGTAAACCATCTAAACCAACATCTTGGTTTTTACGATTATCTGCATTTGTATCAAAAGCGTAAATTAGAGATTGAGATGCTGGCACATCTCCCCAAAGCGGTTGCGGATTTACCATTACCTGATCTGGCCCTAAACCATTTTCATATTGTTTTCTTCCATCTTTAAGAACGTCTTCCGAAACTTCCCCTAAATTGAAATAGATTTTTCCATTATTAGTTCCTTGAGCCTGACCTGTACCAACATAAGGGTCAAGTACCCAAAATTGAATATATTCGACATTACCTTGTTCAAAATTAGTTGAGTTCAAAGCACGCATAATTCCACCAAAATTAGCAGAAGGAACACTGGTAGCAAAATCAGGATTATTATTGTATGGCCCTCTATCAGATGGATAATATGTTAAATCTAGGGTGTTAATTACCTGAATTTGCCCTTGCGCAATATCAGTATTTGGATAAAGCTCTTTACTATAAATTCTTCTCGTTGTATTTAAAGATAAATCATCGTTTGAGATTCCAGATGGCTTATTAGTAAAGAAAATTGGATCGATACTGTACCAAGACAACTTTGCACGTTTATAACCATACTCTAATGTATTTGAACTAGCATTAAAAGTATTGTCTGTAGCAGAATTAATAAATGGAGTAGAAGCTAAACTCCACGCATAAGCAGACCTCATATCGATTGTAGTTTGCGTACCCTCAAAATCATCAATATAAATCGTAGCTTCACCTTCAAAATCACTTGCTTTTGGAGCATCTGGTTTTAAAAATGCAATTTCTCCACGAATCGAAAGGTTAGAAGGAACATCTGTATCGATATTAGGTAATTTATTAGCTAATCTGGTTAAAAATGGAACTTCTGTTGCATAATTTCCATTGAAACCAAAAATAGTATTATTTACAGACTCTTGTCCATAACTAGATTTTTGAGTAAATGGACGTTCTGTCATTTTCAAAAAAGTACCTCCAATAACAAATTTTTCAGAAATTTTATGTTCAATATTAAATCCCATAAATCTTCTTGTCTGCTGACCGAAGATAGAATTGTTTTCTAATGAAACTTCAATTGGTGTATTGGAAGCCTGAAGGGATGGATCTAAAATCTGCACTCTTCCTAATTGATAATCGACGCTATAATCAATACCTTCTACCAGAACACGTCCTGCTGCTGTTACTACCACAGATCCCTGGGGAACGTTGAACGCCCCGATTGGAATACCATTACTTCCAGAAGATTTATATTTTCCTCTTAATAAGAATTTATTTTTATCACTATCCTGCAACGCACCTGCCTGAGTATTTTTGTACATATTTCGGAACACATACTTCTTCTGATTCGCATTGTAGGTACTTGGATCATTATAGCTTTCTCCAGAATTAGTATTTAATTTTCTAAACAGCAGTTCTCCAAAAGGCTCTTTGGTGGTAAAAATAATTCTTGCATTCTGCACATCTACTGTTACCCCAGGAACATAATCAAAGAAACCGTCTCCTCCTGTCTGCGGATCATTATTGTAATTTAAACGGTCCAGATTAAAGACATTTAATAATGGCGTTTGCTCTATCTTATCATCTGGCGCAGGATTTGGAGGAAAAGTACTTCCTGTTGCTGGAGTAATATAATTTATCGGTGAAGGATCTGTGTAAAGAATATTAAGTCTGAAATCTTCTTGCTTGATTTGATAAGCTTGTGGAATTTGATACACGTTTTTCATCATCAAGTTCCAAACAGGATTTTGTACGTTTGTCAAACTACTTTTCAGCATTTTCAAAACCAAACTTTGTGTTACGATTGCCTGATTGGCATTGTTATTTCCTGTAACTACAGTTGCATCTACACCATCACTTCCGAACTCCCCTACTTGGTATGTTTTTCCACCAACAGTATATTCAAATGCAACCGCCAGAATTTCATCATTTGCCAAACGCTGCTGCAAAGAGATATAACCTAACTGTGCATTAAAAGTAAACTCGTTTGTGGTTAGTTTTCTAGCATTTTCTAGAACAGAATAATCTGTCCCTTCATTTGTATTAGCATTATTAAATCCAGATTTTGCTGTTACAATTTCTCTAATATTAGAATTTAAATAACTTCCTGGCTTGCCTATTGCAGCTGGATCGTATTTGTTATTTGTATTATCAGTTGGCGAATCTACAGGATTATTAAAGAAGCCTACTGGGTCTGTAATCACAACAACTTCATTATCTGGAACACCAGAAACCTGCCCTTCTCCTAAATCCTGAAGTGCAATTACGTTTCTTAAGTTATTATTTGATGTGCTTACCCTATTTTGCTTATTTGTTACCCAAACTTCGATTCGTGTAACTTGAACACGGCTATCAATTAATGGATAATTTTTAAGTGACGCATCGTACTTATTTCTGAAGTATTGTGACAAGAAGAAGTGTCGGTCATTATCATAGTCTAAAGCAAATAAATCGAAGTTCTGTACCGTTCCTCCACCTTCTGCGACTATACTTTTGGTTTGAGACTTCTGTTCTGAGAAGACTCCTGTTACGGTAGTCTTTCCAAATTGAAGCTGTGCTTTTACCCCAAACAAACTTTGCGCACCTCGAATCAAGGTACTATTTAAAGGCATACTCACATTACCCACCTCAACTTTCTGAACAATATCGTCTTCTGAAGGAGTATACGCTAGCTTAAATAAATTTTGAAAAGCGAATGTAGATTGTGTATCATAGTTGGCATTTACCTCCAAACGAGTTCCAATTTTTCCCATTAAACTCATACTGATTCTTTGATCAAAATCAAAAGTAAGGCTAGATCTATTTCTTGGCGAAAATGATGGATTATCTTGTTTGGTATAGCGCATACCCAAATCCATCTCTACTGATCCTGTGGGCTTTACATCTATGGTATTACTTCCAAAAATACTTTCGAATAAACTCGAATTGATGTAATACCTTGGCAATAAATCTTTTTTAGCAGCTTCGGCTCCTGCTTTTTTACCATCAATAGCATCCGATTTTTTTCTAAAATAATTTCTTCTTGCTTCTTTTAGAACTAAATCTTCATATTCTTTTGGAGTTAAAATTAAAGGATAATTGATAGAGAAACCATCTACCGAATTAGTATAAATATAACGATCTGTAATAGGATCATATCTATATGCTGAAAGCACGCTTGGTGGGTCTTCCAACTCTATCTTACCTACTGAAAACTGAGTTTTAGTTGTATCTTGTGCCGCCGGTGTAACCTGTGCCCGCAAAACATTACTGCAGAGTAATACCAGCAACAAAATACAAATTTTACGCATAGAATTCTTTTATATAAAATGAAATTTATAAGCTTTTTAAAGCTTTTTTGATAATTGTTTCAACAGTAGCCTCTGGATCTTCTTTAACTATTTTCTCAACTACTTTTTCTGAAGCTTTTCGAACAAAACCTAATACTTCTAGAGCAGATAACGCTTCATCTCGATTTCTATTGTTTTGAGCGGCAAAAACTTCATCTATATCATACAATTTAACAACTTTCTCCTTTAAATCAAGTATAACCCTTTGTGCTGTTTTGTTTCCAATTCCTTTAATGGACTGGATTGTGCCCACATCTCCTGATGCAATGGCATTTATAATTTGCTTTGGCTCGATAGAAGAAAGCATTGTTCTTGCGATTCCAGCTCCAATTCCTGAAACAGAAATCAGCATTCTAAAAATTTCTCGTTCGGATTTTTCAACAAAACCATATAAAGTATGCGCATCTTCTTTAATTTGAAGATGCGTATACAATTTTATATTTTCAGAATTTGGAATTAAGGAGAAGGTATGTAGCGATATATTCACCTGATAACCAACTCCACCACAATCAATTACAACTTCCGTCGGATTCTTTTCTACTAATCTTCCCTGCAAATGTGCTATCATAGATCTAATTTATTAGTATCAAATATAAACAAAATGCCATAAAACTACGACAATTTGTTCAATCCTTGTTGAAGGTTTATTGTGCTATTTTATTCTTTTTGATTTCTTTTTCCTGTGCATCAATAACGGCAATAGCTGCCATATTTACCATTTCTTCAACGCTTGCACCCAATTGGAAAATATGGACTGGTTTGCCCATACCCATCATAATTGGTCCAATTGAATTCACTTTATACAATTCTTTTAATAATTTATAAGTGATGTTTGCCGATTCTAAGTTAGGGAAAATCAAGGTATTTACTTTTTTTCCTGCCAATTTAGAAAACGGGAATTTCTCTTGAAGCATTTCTGGATTCAAAGCAAAATCTGCCTGAATTTCTCCGTCAACAATTAGATCTGGATGATTTTTATGCAAATAAGCTACTGCTTCTCTCACTTTTCCAGCGCTTTCGCTAGTTGAAGAACCAAAGTTTGAGAAAGACACCATTGCTATAACTGGCTCAATTCCAAACATTTTAGCTGTTTTTGAAGTCATAACAGCAATATTAATCAAATCTTGTGCAGACGGATTAATGTTTATTGCTGTATCTGATAAAAACATTGGCCCGCGAGAAGTAAGCATCATGTTTGCAGTTGCAATCAACGATGCATTTTGTGCTTTCGGAATTAATTGCATCATTGGTTTTACCACAGAAGGGTAACTTCTAGAATGTCCTGTAACCAAAGCATCTGCCTCGCCTTCGTTAACCATCATTGCAGCAAAATAATTTCTTTCGCGCATGAATTTTTCTGCATCTAATTTAGAAACTCCTCTTCTTCCTCTAGCTTCCCAAAAAGCTTTTGCAAACTTGTCACGTCTTGCGGCTTCCTCATCGGTTTTTGGGTCGATAATTTCTAGATCTGCATCAAAACCAAGTTCTTTTTTCAATTCTAAAATCTGCTCTTTGTTTCCTAATAAAATAGGAAATCCGATTCCGTCTTCGTAAACAATTTGAGCTGCTTTTAAAACGTTTAATTGATCTGCCTCTGCAAAAACAACACGTTTAGGATTTAATTTAGCACGGTTTGTAATTAAACGCACCATTTTGTTATCGTTACCCATGCGTTCGCGAAGCTTGTCTTCATAAGCTGCCCAGTCTGTAATAGGATTTTTCGCAACTCCCGATTCCATTGCGGCTTTTGCGACTGCAGGCGCCACAACAGTAATCAAACGTGGATCGAATGGTTTTGGAATGATATATTCTTGTCCGAAACCAAGTTTTGTTTCTCCGTAAGCTACATTTACTTGTTCTGGAACTGGTTCTTTTGCTAAAATAGCTAGAGCTTTTACCGCAGCCATTTTCATAGCCTCATTAATTTTTGTCGCTCTTACGTCTAATGCCCCTCTAAAGATATAAGGAAAACCTAAAACGTTATTTACCTGATTAGGAAAATCTGAACGTCCTGTCGCCATAATAACATCTTTACGCGTTTCTACGGCCAAGTTATAGTCGATTTCGGGATTTGGATTTGCCATTGCAAATACAATCGGATTTTCTTTCATCGTTAACAGCATCGCAGGCGACAAAATGTCTCCAGAAGATAATCCGATGAAAACATCAGCTCCTTTTACTGCTTCTGCTAATTCAATTTTAGGACCATCAATAGCGTATTTTAATTGCAAATCTGAAAGTGAAGGATTGTCTTTTGTTAAAAGGCCTTTACTGTTGTACATTAAAATGTTTTCTACTTTTACTCCCAAAGAAACATATAAATCTGTACAAGCAATTGCTGCAGATCCTGCACCAGAAACTACCATTTTTACATCTTCAGCTTTTTTTCCTGCCAATTCAAGGGCATTGATTAAAGCGGCTGAAGAGATAATTGCTGTTCCGTGCTGGTCATCGTGCATTACTGGAATATCCAATTCTTCGATCAATCTTCTTTCTATTTCAAAAGATTCTGGAGCTTTGATATCCTCAAGGTTAATACCACCAAAAGTTGGAGCAATATTTTTTACAGTCTGAATAAATTCTTCTACATTTTTAGTATCGATTTCGATATCAAAAACATCAATGTCAGAGAATATTTTAAACAATAGACCTTTTCCTTCCATCACTGGTTTTCCTGCTTCTGGACCAATGTCTCCAAGTCCTAAAACAGCTGTACCATTTGAAATTACGGCTACTAAATTTCCTTTTGCTGTATATTTATAAACGTCTTCTTTGTTTGCTGCGATTTCTAAACATGGTTCTGCAACTCCTGGTGAATAAGCCAATGATAAGTCTCTCTGGGTTGCATATTTTTTTGTTGGAACTACCTGAATTTTTCCTGGAGTTGGTTCTGCATGATACAGTAACGCTTCTCTTCTTTTACTCTCTTTGTTCATTTTTTTTAGCATTTATTCTAGCTTACAAAGATATAAGTCTTGTTTTAAAATGGCGTCTTTTTGTCGTTTTCTTTTCCTAAAATCTATTCGAATAAATAAAAAAAGCCCAATAGAAATTGGACTCGTTTGAATTTTTATCGTTTTTAGTTGCTATTTATTGAGAAATATAAGAATTCAAATGGTTGATCGTGTCTTTTTGAATTTCTATAATTGCCTTCACTACATCGCTGATTGAAATGATTCCTACCACGATTCCGTCTTCCAGAACAGGCAAGTGTCTTATTCTTTTTTCGCTCATAAGTTCCATACAATCTTCAAGATTATCTGAAAGTTTTACTGTAAAAACATTACTTTCCATAATCTCATGAACAAAAGTTTCTTTAGAAGATTTATCCTTCAGAACAATTTTTCTCGCATAATCTCTTTCCGATAATATTCCTTTTAAAACATTATCATCGATAATTAAAATTGCTCCAATATTTTTTTCTCCCATAACTTTTAACGCATCATAAACCGTTAAATTGGAGAGAATAGAATAGACATTTCTTCCTTTTGCTTTAAGTATTTGATCTACAGTCATAATGAAAAATTTTTAGGATTATAAAGTTATAATAAAAAGCAACACGATCTGCAACGAAAACGATTTATTAAAACTATAACTTATTCATTTTAAATATAATAACCCCTAAATTCAATTTTTAATATTATAATGCAAAAAATGAAATCGCTAAGAATTGTTTTTTGAGAAATATTAGATTTTTTAACTTTTACCGAGGTTTACCGACCTACCGACTTAAACTCCTAGCGGAGTTGTTATTGGTATATTTATTTTTTCTACGAAATAAAAATCAGGTGTTCCCTTGGAACACAACTCAAAAACAATACATTCTACCAACCATAAAACTCTTAGCGGAGTTATTTTGCACATACTAAAAAACCCTTTTCTAAAATTTAGAAAAGGGTTTTTCATATACTTTAATTAAAAGCCATTTACATTGCCACAATAATAAATTCGCTTCGTCTGTTTTTCATGTGTTCTTTTTCTGAACATTTTACTCCGTCAGCACATTTGTTAACCAATTGCGTTTCTCCGTAACCTTTGGCAGATAATCTGTCTTCGGTTATTCCTTTTTGAACCAACCAGTTTTTTGTTGATTGTGCTCTTTTTTCTGAAAGAATCTGATTGCTTTCTGTAGAAGAACGACTGTCTGTATGCGAACGAATATCAAGTTTCATGGTTGGATAATCGTTTAAAAGATTCACCACTTTCATTAATTGTGGTTCTGATGTCTTTTTAATCGTTGCTTTACCCAAATCAAAGAAATTCATTGGAAGGTTTAACAATTTCGCAATATCTACTCCAACTCGTATAGATTCCAACTTCACGGGACTAATAGCCACTTTTTTGATTGCTACCGCTTTTGTCGCAAGTGGTTTGAACACTTTATTTAATGCAATCAATTGTGTTGTTTCTCCTTTTTCTTTGTTAATTGTTACTGCAACTTCTTTGGCATTGTAATCGTTTTTAGCAGTTCTAATCGTGTATTTTTTACCACATCTTAAATCAGGAAAAACATAATTTCCTTTTTCGTCTGTAGTGATTGTTCCAACTGGATCGAATTTTTCATTAAACAAAGTCAGAGCAGTATTTGCCAAGATTTCGTTTGACTCTGCATCGGTAACGGTTCCTGATAAATTTTGTTCACAGATTAGTCTTCTTGTTTCTGTAAATCTGTAAATATCATCCATACCTTGTCCGCTATCTCTGTTTGAAGAAAAATAACCGCTTCTGCTTTGACTATTTATACTGAAAGCAAAATCGTCTTGCTTGCTATTTACAGGTTCTCCAACATTTAGAACATCATCATAAGTTCCGTTTGCTTTTATGCGACAAGCAAAAATATCCAGTCCGCCAAGACCTGGACGCCCGTCAGAGGCAAAATACAATTCGTTTTCTCCAGAAATAAAAGGAAAAGTTTCTCTCGCTTCTGTATTAATAGCCGGACCTAAATTTTCTGGTGTGCCAAAAGTTCCGTCATTATTAATTGCAACTTTATAAATATCAGATTGTCCTAACGTTCCCGGCATATCTGATGCAAAATAAAGTGTTTTTTCGTCTACGCTTAAAGCTGGATGTGCCGTGCTGTATTGATCGCTATTGAACGGAAGTTCTACAACATTTTTCCATTCGTTATCGATAAATTCTGCTTTGTATAACTTTAATAACGTTACATTTTTGTCATTGCTTCGTCTTTTACCGTCTGTAAAATTATTTCGGGTAAAATACATTGTTCGTCCGTCTTTTGTAAAAATCGGACTTGACTCATTGAAATTGTCTTTTTTTCTTTTTACTAAAAGTTGCGGTTTTCCAACGCTTCCGTCTGGCATTAAATCTGCCGCGTATAATCTAGAGAAAGATCGGTTTGTCCATTGAAAATTGGCTTTTACCACTCCGCCTGTATCGCGCGCAGAAGTAAAAACGATTTTATTGTTGTAAACAGCGCTTCCGTAATCTGAATAGCGAGAATTAACTCCAGCATCAGCAATTTGAAATCTACCTGAGTTTTCTTTTATTTCTTCTAAATAATTTTTGTCGCTTCTTATAAGATCTGCTCTTTTTTCTGCAGTTGCTTTCTGATTGAATTTCTGCAAAATCTCATCAGACTTACGATAATCTCCCGTCGATTTTAACGATTGTGCATATCGGTATAAATATTCAGCATCTTGGCTTTCGTTTATCACAAATAATTGTTCGTACCATTTTAATGCTTTTTTTAACTCTCCATTAAAATAATAGGAATTGGCTAAACGCTGAATTACACCTTCATTGGTTGTTTGGTCATTTACTAAAGTTTCGTATACTTTTATGGCATCCGCGTAAGCGTACTCTTCGTATTTTTTATCTGCATACTTTATGTTCATTGTAGTAAATGGGTTTTGTGCATTTACATTGAAAACAAAACTGAACAGTAAAACAATTAAAATTAATTTTCTAGCTTTCATAGGTTGAATTAAAAGAATCTTGGAGATATCATTTTATTATAATTATTGAAGAATTCGAATCTTAGGAAAATCTCGTGAGATCCAGAATTGTATTTTCTTAATTGTGTAGTTTCATGATCGTAACCATAACCTATATACATTCCTTTTGTAACCTGAAATCCTGCCATTGCACTAACAGATGCACTCCAACGGTAAGCTAGTCCTAAAACAAATTTATCATTAAACATAAAATTCCCCGAAACATCTACCTGCAAAGGAGCTCCTTCTACTATTTTGGTCATCAAAGCTGGTTTGAATTTTATGTATTCTAAACGATCTAGATTAAATACGTAACCTGCTATTAAATAATAATTGATTTTTTCCTTGAAAATAGCCACATCATCTGAGTCATAACGGTTGGTTTCGATAAAATTGGGAACCGATAATCCAACATATGCTCTATCTGAGTGAAAATAAAGTCCGGCTCCAACATTTGGCGAGAACTTATTTTTAAGATTCTGAAACTGCGGATCGTCTTGATCTTCATAACTCAATTTATTGATATCGATATTGAAAAGATTGGCTGTTCCTTTTATACCGAAAGATAAATTCCAAGTGTCTGAAGTTGGAATTGTATAGGATAAATCTGCCGATAACGTATTTTCTACCGTTGGCCCGATTTTATCATTTACTAACGAAACACCAAGTCCTAAATCACTATTCTTTAAAGGTGTATTAACAGAAAATGTACTCGTTTCTGGCGCTCCATCTAACCCAATCCATTGTGTACGATACAAACCAAAAACGCTTAAAGCTCCTCGTGAACCTGCATACGCTGGATTGACTTCGATTGTGTTATACATGTATTGCGTATACTGCGCGTCTTGCTGCGCATGCGACACAATCGAAAAAAACATAAAAACTAAAATTAACTTTTTCATTTATTAAGCTTTAGAACGGCTTAGCGCTAACTAAGCCGTAGTCCAATTTTATTTATTAAGATATAAGTAGCCCGATTCTTGATGAGACTTTTGAGCACTATCTTTGTATTTTAAGACATAGAAATACGTTCCAACTGGAAGGCCGTCTGTTTGTTTAATCGTAGAACGTCCGTTAGAATATCCAACAAAAACGCGATCGTTATTGTTGTACTGATCTATAGTGAATACTAAAACTCCCCAACGGTTATAAATTTCAACCGTATTATCTGGATAACATTCTATTCCTCTAATATAGAATCTCGCATTCTTGCTGTCTCCGTTTGGAGAAAATGCATTCATTACTTTAATAGAACATCCGTTTAAGTCTAGTACTGTTGGATTATCTCCATTATTGCTAGCATCGTCTGACTCATCTTCAACCACTACTCCTCTTACACTGCTTCCTTTTACAGTTGCTTGGTTACTCACACTTCCGCGATTAATATCTTCTTGAGTGATTTTGTAAACTGCTGTAAAATTAGTTTCGTTAGATTCGTTAACTGCTAAACTTATCGCTTGTCCAGAAACTACTACTCCTGGCAATGGGTCGTTTATTGTGATTCCAACAAGAGGCACATTTCCTGTATTGGTTACAGTAAATTTGTATGTAATTGTTTCTCCTGCATTTGCAAAACTGCTCTTATTTTCATCATTGAAAACTGCTGTTTTGATGACAGAAATAGAAGGAACTTCAACAAAAACATTCAATGTAGCCGTAGAACAATTTGTATTGTTTCCTTTTTCGCAAACTTGATACGTCAACGGATAATTTCCGCCTGGTGTGTTTGGCTTAACATTTACAGTTCCGTCGGCATTCCATTCAAAATACGGACTGCTTGTTACAGGTTTAACTACAACATCTGCTGGATTTATTGGTTTACCGTTTATTAAATCATTGTCTAAAACATTTACAAATTCTAGAGAACCGTTAATTCCGTCTGCACTTACATCATTATCATTATTTAAAACAATCTCATTTACCGTTGGCGGAGCTGGATCTGCAACATTGTCAACAATAATTTTAATTACCGCTTGACTGCAATTTGATGTGTTTGCCGCTTCGCAAATCTGATAAATCAATTCGTAAACTCCATCTGGCGTATTTGCAGCAATATTGATTGAACCATTTGCATTTAATGAGAAGTTTGGATTTACCACAGGTACTGATAAAACAACATCTGAAGGTTTAATTTTTGCTCCGTTCAATACGTCATTTTCAAAAATATTAACTGTAGCACTTGCTCCTTTTTTCACATTTACAGGTCCTGTCTCATCATTATTTGCTTTAATAGAGAATGTTGGACGCGCATTACAATCTGGTGTTGCAGGCGGATAAGCAACAGAAACTGTAACCGTAGGATTTAAAGAAAACTCTATTTTTACTCCATTTCTGGTAGCTTCAAATCCATCAGCACCTTCTGTCCAAATACCATTATTTAAAACCCATCCTGGCCAATCAATTCCATTTCCATTGCTATCAACTTCTGCTCCTGGCCATAAAAGATCTCCATTTAATGGCAAATCAGTCTGAGTTGCAACAACATTATTGTTACCGTCAATCCATTTAACAGTTAATAAATTATTAGCTGCGAAATTATCTGGCGTAACAGTGTACTTAACATAAGGAACATTGTTTGAACAATAGCTGTTTGCTACAATTGTCATTTTTGGTTCTGTTACCGTTACTTTTACAACATTTGAGTCACAATTATCTTGATTCAATTTCTCGCAAATCGTATACGTCAGTTCATATTCTCCTGCTGGCGCATTTGGTGCTAAAGAAACATTTCCGTCAGCATCTAAAGTTAAATATCCTTTTGGATCAGCTTTAGTTACAGTAAGGTTTACATCTGAAGGCACTAATTTTTTTCCATCTTTTGTATCGTTATCAAAAACATTGATTACTTTCTGCGGAATATTAACTCCAACTGCAGGTACAAGATCTTCGTTTGCTAAAAGTTTACTTCCTGTAACCGGTACAGTAATGATTACTGAATCGCAGTTTAACGGATTATTGATTTCGCAGATTTTGTATTCTACCTTATAATCTCCTTTTGGAGTATTTGGCGCAACACCAATCGTGTAATCTGGATTTAACGAAAGTCCTGATGGAAGCGTTCCGATGATTTCAAATTTAACTTCTCCTGCTGCTGTTCCTACCACAATTGCATTTCCGTTCAATTTGTCATTTGCGATTAGTGAAATGGTTTTTCCTCCGATGTTTCCGTTGATTGAAGCTATCACGTCCTCAACCGCATCGATTACTGGCATTCCAACGGTTACTTTTACAGTATTTGAACTGCAGTTGTCCGGGTTTAGTTTCTCGCAGATTTCATACGTCAGCTCATATTCGCCCGCTGGAGGATTGGCTCCTAAAACAATGTTTCCGTCTTTATCTACAGTCAGATATCCTTTTGGATCTGGCGTTAGAGTTTTCAGCGTAACATCTGCCGGGTCTAACGGCTGTGCATTTTTAGTGTCATTATCAAAAACATTTTTCCCTAAAGTCTGGGAAGCATCCGATCCTAAAACCGATGGAATAGCATCTGCGTTTGCCACTAGGTTTCCTGCCGTAACCGGAACAGTAATGGTTACCGAGTCGCAGTTTGTCGTATTGGTGATCTCGCAGATTTTGTATTCTACTTTGTAATCTCCTTTTGGCGTATTTGGCGCAACAGCAATCGTGTAGTCTGGATTTAACGAAAATCCTGATGGAAGCGTTCCGATGATTTCAAACTTAACTTCTCCTGCTGCTGTTCCTACCACAATTGCATTTCCGTTCAATTTGTCATTTGCGATTAGTGAAATGGTTTTTCCTCCGATGTTTCCGTTGATTGAAGCGATTACGTCCTCAACCGCATCGATTACTGGCATTCCAACGGTTACTTTTACAGTATTTGAACTGCAGTTGTCCGGGTTTAGTTTCTCGCAGATTTCATACGTCAGCTCATATTCGCCCGCTGGAGGATTGGCTCCTAAAACAATGTTTCCGTCTTTATCTACAGTCAGATATCCTTTTGGATCTGGCGTTAGAGTTTTCAGCGTAACATCTGCCGGGTCTAACGGCTGTGCATTTTTAGTGTCATTATCAAAAACATTTTTTCCTAAAGTCTGGGAAGCATCCGATCCTAAAACCGATGGAATAGCATCTGCGTTTGCCACAAGGTTTCCTGCCGTAACCGGAACGGTAATGATTGCTGAATCGCAGTTTAACGGATTATTGATTTCGCAGATTTTGTATTCTACTTTGTAATCTCCTTTTGGAGTATTTGGCGCAACAGTTATCGTATGGTCTGAACTCAGAGTCAATCCTGCTGGAAGCGTTCCGATGATTTCAAACTTAACTTCTCCTGCTGCTGTTCCAACCACAATTGCATTTCCGTTCAATTTGTCATTTGCGATTAGTGAAATGGTTTTTCCTCCGATGTTTCCGTTGATTGAAGCGATCACGTCTTCAACCGCATCGATTACTGGCATTCCAACCGTTACTTTCACAGTATTTGAACTGCAGTTGTCCGGGTTTAGTTTCTCGCAGATTTCATACGTCAGCTCATATTCGCCCGCTGGAGGATTGGCTCCTAAAACAATGTTTCCGTCTTTATCTACAGTCAGATATCCTTTTGGATCTGGCGTTAGAGTTTTCAGCGTAACATCTGCCGGGTCTAACGGCTGTGCATTTTTAGTGTCATTATCAAAAACATTTTTTCCTAAAGTCTGGGAAGCATCCGATCCTAAAACCGATGGAATAGCATCTGCGTTTGCCACAAGGTTTCCTGCCGTAACCGGAACGGTAATGATTGCTGAATCGCAGTTTAACGGATTATTGATTTCGCAGATTTTGTATTCTACTTTGTAATCTCCTTTTGGAGTATTTGGCGCAACAGTTATCGTATGGTCTGAACTCAGAGTCAATCCTGCTGGAAGCGTTCCGATGATTTCAAACTTAACTTCTCCTGCTGCTGTTCCAACCACAATTGCATTTCCGTTCAATTTGTCATTTGCGATTAGTGAAATGGTTTTTCCTCCGATGTTTCCGTTGATTGAAGCGATCACGTCTTCAACCGCATCGATTACTGGCATTCCAACCGTTACTTTCACAGTATTTGAACTGCAGTTGTCCGGGTTTAGTTTCTCGCAGATTTCATACGTCAGCTCATATTCGCCCGCTGGAGGATTGGCTCCTAAAACAATGTTTCCGTCTTTATCTACAGTCAGATATCCTTTTGGATCTGGCGTTAGAGTTTTCAGCGTAACATCTGCCGGGTCTAACGGCTGTGCATTTTTAGTGTCATTATCAAAAACATTTTTTCCTAAAGTCTGGGAAGCATCCGATCCTAAAACCGATGGAATAGCATCTGCGTTTGCCACAAGGTTTCCTGCCGTAACCGGAACGGTAATGGTTACCGAGTCGCAATTAGCAGGAACTGCACCTATTTCGCAAATTCTATACTCTATATTATAATTCCCTTTTTGCGTGTTTGGTGCAACAGTAATAGTCCCACTTGCATTTAATGTCAATCCTGATGGCAAAGTGCCAACAATATTTATTGCAACTTCTCCAGAATTGATTCCAATTACAGCTTGTTTTCCATTTAATGTATCATTTCCTATTAGAGATACTGTTGTTCCACCTATATTTCCATTAATTGGATCAATAGTATCTAGTACTGCGTCTATTGTATTTACAACTTTAACTTCTGCTGTTGCTGTCTTACAGTTTGCAGGAGCTGCTCCGTTCTCGCAGATTTCGTATGTAATTGTGTATGTTCCGCTTGGAGTGTTAGCCGCTAGAGTCACATCTCCGTTCGCGTCAACGCTCAATGGCGCATCGCTGCCAATTGTTACAACTGTATTTGTATCGTTAACCGCTATTCCGTCTAAAGTGTCGTTTGTTTTTACATTTCCGATTTTTACTGCTGTTGCTCCCGAAGCTGTTGTTCCGAAGTCATCTTTAATGGCAACCAAATCATTTACTATTTCAATTGTTACAGTTGCCGAATCACAATTTCCATTATTTACAATTTCACAGATTGAATAATCAAAAGTATAAGTCCCTGTTGGAGTGTTTGGTTTTACCGAAACAGCACCATTTGCACTATTAAATGTTAATACTGATGGCAAAGAACTTGTCAATTTAACATCAACATCGTTAATATTTACTTTATTGCAATTTAAATCATCATTATCAAAAATATTAGAAATAACAACTCCTCCAGCTACCCCTTTTGATGAAGAGATAGTATCATCATTTGCTATAATAGCACCAATTACTTTGACTGTTTGTGTACAGGTCTCTATATTTCCTGCAGCATCTTTCGCTGTCCAAGTCACTGTCGTGTTTCCGATTGGGAAGCTTGATGGCGCATTATTGGTTACCATTACAGTTCCCGTGCAGTTGTCTGATGTTGTCGGAGTGCCTAAAGCAACTCCTGTCGCAACACATGAATTAGCATCTGCTGAAACCGTAACTGTCGCTGGACAGGTGATTGATGGCTTCTCAGTGTCGTTTACCGTTACCGTCTGAGTGCAGGTCTGAGTGTTTCCTGCAGCATCTTGCGCCGTCCACGTCACTGTCGTGTTTCCGATTGGGAAGCTTGATGGCGCATTATTGGTTACCGTTACAGTTCCCGTGCAGTTGTCTGATGTTGTCGGAGTGCCTAAAGCAACTCCTGTAGCAACACATGAATTAGCATCTGCTGAAACCGTAACTGTCGCTGGACAGGTGATTGATGGCTTCTCAGTGTCGTTTACCGTTACCGTCTGAGTGCAGGTCTGAGTGTTTCCTGCAGCATCTTTCGCTGTCCAAGTCACTGTCGTGTTTCCGATTGGGAAGCTTGATGGCGCATTATTGGTTACCATTACAGTTCCCGTGCAGTTGTCTGATGTTGTCGGAGTGCCTAAAGCAACTCCTGTCGCAACACATGAATTTGCATCTGCTGAAACCGTAACTGTCGCTGGACAGGTGATTGATGGCTTCTCAGTGTCGTTTACCGTTACCGTCTGAGTGCAGGTCTGAGTGTTTCCTGCAGCATCTTTCGCTGTCCAAGTCACTGTCGTGTTTCCGATTGGGAAGCTTGATGGCGCATTATTGGTTACCATTACAGTTCCCGTGCAGTTGTCTGATGTTGTCGGAGTGCCTAAAGCAACTCCTGTCGCAACACATGAATTTGCATCTGCTGAAACCGTAACTGTCGCTAGACAGGTGATTGATGGCTTCTCAGTGTCGTTTACCGTTACCGTCTGAGTGCAGGTCTGAGTGTTTCCTGCAGCATCTTGCGCCGTCCAAGTCACTGTCGTATTTCCGATTGGGAAGCTTGATGGCGCATTATTGGTTACCGTTACAGTTCCCGTGCAGTTGTCTGATGTTGTCGGAGTGCCTAAAGCAACTCCTGTAGCAACACATGAATTAGCATCTGCTGAAACCGTAACTGTCGCTGGACAGGTGATTGATGGCTTCTCAGTGTCGTTTACCGTTACCGTCTGAGTGCAGGTCTGAGTGTTTCCTGCAGCATCTTGCGCCGTCCACGTCACTGTCGTGTTTCCGATTGGGAAGCTTGATGGCGCATTATTGGTTACCGTTACAGTTCCCGTGCAGTTGTCTGATGTTGTCGGAGTGCCTAAAGCAACTCCTGTAGCAACACATGAATTAGCATCTGCTGAAACCGTAACTGTCGCTGGACAGGTGATTGATGGCTTCTCAGTGTCGTTTACCGTTACCGTCTGAGTGCAGGTCTGAGTGTTTCCTGCAGCATCTTGCGCCGTCCAAGTCACTGTCGTATTTCCGATTGGGAAGCTTGATGGCGCATTATTGGTTACCGTTACAGTTCCCGTGCAGTTGTCTGATGTTGTCGGAGTGCCTAAAGCAACTCCTGTCGCAACACATGAATTAGCATCTGCTGAAACCGTAACTGTCGCTGGACAGGTGATTGATGGCTTCTCAGTGTCGTTTACCGTTACCGTCTGAGTGCAGGTCTGAGTGTTTCCTGCAGCATCTTGCGCCGTCCACGTCACTGTCGTGTTTCCGATTGGGAAGCTTGATGGCGCATTATTGGTTACCGTTACAGTTCCCGTGCAGTTGTCTGATGTTGTCGGAGTGCCTAAAGCAACTCCTGTAGCAACACATGAATTAGCATCTGCTGAAACCGTAACTGTCGCTGGACAGGTGATTGATGGCTTCTCAGTGTCGTTTACCGTTACCGTCTGAGTGCAGGTCTGAGTGTTTCCTGCAGCATCTTGCGCCGTCCAAGTCACTGTCGTATTTCCGATTGGGAAGCTTGATGGCGCATTATTGGTTACCGTTACAGTTCCCGTGCAGTTGTCTGATGTTGTCGGAGTGCCTAAAGCAACTCCTGTAGCAACACATGAATTAGCATCTGCTGAAACTGTTACTGTCGCTGGACAGGTGATTGATGGCTTCTCAGTGTCACTAACTTTTACTGTTGAAGTAGCAGAAGTTTGCTCGCATCCTGTTGATGTATTTGTAATTTTAACTTTGTAATCACCATCTTGAGTTACTGTCAATGTCTTATTCGTTTGACTAGATATTATAGCATTATCTTTATACCAAACATAAGTTACAGTAGTTACATCTGAATTTGCTGTTAATGTCGTCGTTAAACACGCTGTTAAATTTCCAGTTATAGTTGCTGTAGGCAACGAATTTACAGTAACCGATACTGAAGTTCTAGAACTCTCGCATCCGTTTGAAGTCTGACTTACATAATAGTTTTTTGTTGTCAGCACTTCTGTCAAATCCAATTCGCTTCCTCCTGTTGATGCAGCATACCATTTTAAGTTGCTTCCTGAAGTAACCTTTAAATCGCCTACTTTTTTATTTTCTGATGAACAGAATGCTTGAGCTAAGGCTGTCGGTGCAGATGGTGTCTGATTTACAACAACAGATACCGAAGTTCTTGTGCTCTCGTATCCGCTTGAAGTCTGGGTTACAAAATAGTTTTTTGTTGTCAGCACTTCTGTTAAATCTAATGCACTACCTCCTGTTGCTGCAGCATACCATTTTAAGTTGCTTCCCGAAGTAACCGTTAAATCGCTAACTTTCTTATTTTCTGATGAACAAAATGTCTGAGCTGAAGCTGTCGGTGCAGATGGTATCGGATTAACCTTTATAGTAACTGGAGTTGAAAATGCACTAGGACATCCAGAATCATTTGTTACTTGAACACTGTAATCTCCTGAAGCTGATACCGTAATAGATTGCGTTGTCGCTCCTGTTGACCATAAATAACTGCTTCCTCCTGTCGCCTTTAAAGTTACAGTTCCTCCTTGACAGAATGTTGTTGCCCCATCTGCCGAAATAGAAGGCGTTGCTGGCGTAGGGTTTACTGTTACACCTACCAAAGTTCTTGTACTCTCACAACTGTTGGCTGTTTGGCTCACAAAATAATTACCTGAAGTTAAAATTTCACTTCCTAAATATAGTGTCCCTCCTGTACTAGCATTATACCATTTCAAATTACTTCCTGAAATAACTTTTAAGTCATTTACTGTTTTATTATCTCCTGAACAAAAAGCTTGAGCAACTGCTGTCGGTGCTGCTGGAGTTTCGTTTACAGTTACACTTACAGCTCTTCTTAAACTTTCACATCCATTTGCTGTCTGGCTAACATAATAAGTTCCTGTTACAAGTGTCTCTGTTCCTGTATATAAAGTACCACCTGTGCTAGCACTATACCATTTATATGATGTTCCCGAAGGAGATAAATTATTTACTCTTTTTAAATCTCCAGAACAAAACGTTTGAGCTGAAACTGTAGGTACATCTGTCGTATTTACAATAACAGCTACTTGAGTTCTTGAGCTCTCGCCACAATTATTGCTTTGGCTTACATAATAATTTCCAGACGATAAAGTTTCATTTCCCGTATATAAAGTACCTCCTGTAGCTGCACTGTACCATTTATAAGCAGATCCTGAAGGCGTTAAATCATTAACTTTTTTATTATCATTAATACAAAATGTTTGCGAAGAAACCGCTGGTGCAGATGGTATTGCATTAATAGTAACGGTAACCTTAGTTCTTGCACTTTCAGCACAACTACTATTTACTTTCTGACTTACATAATAATCTCCATTAGTTAAAGCTTGTGTTTTTTGAAGTTCTGTATTTGATGAAGATGAACCATACCATTTTAAATTAGCACCTGTAGCCTGTAGATTATTAATTGTACTATTATCAGCAGCACAAAATGACTGAGATGCGGCAGCAACTGGAGCTGAAGAATTATCATTTATAGTTACAATAACTTTAACTCTTGAACTTTCACAACCATTTAAAGTTTGAGTTGCATAATAATTTCCTTTATTAACCAATATTTGATTTGATGATAAGGGAGTGTTATTATTACTATTAGTACTACTGTACCATTTTATATTACTACCCGTAGCAATCAAATCACCAACAGTTTTATTTTCAGAAGAACAGAATGTTTGGTCAGATACTGTGGGAGCTGGCGAAAAATAAACCGTTACAGGATCTGAACTAATACTTACACAACCTGAACTATTTACAATTTGAAGAGTATATGTTCCTTCGGCAGTAATTGTTATACTTTGTGTAGTAGCTCCATTTGACCATAAAAAAGAACTTCCATTATATGAAGAAGCAATATTTTCTGCTTTTAATACTGTATTGCCCGAAGTTGTACATAAACTTCCTGAACTAACAATAATTTTTGGAGTAGAAGGTCTTGGATTAATTGTTACTACAACTGGCTTGATAAATGTACATCCATCGGCAGAAACCGCTTTTATATAATAAGTTCCTGAAGCTGTAACAGCATTTGGTGAAGATAATGCTGATGTTGCTCCTTGGTTTGTCCAATAAGTAAGTGTCAGATTTGAAGAACTTCCTCCTGTAACAGCTGAAGCTGTTAAGTTTATAGTTGAAGGTGCACAGACTGCAGCAGGATTTGTTATTACAAGATTAGCAGACTTTGGATTTACCGCTGCACTAGCTGAATTATTTGCTGTATTGCTATCTATTCCACTTGGTAAAGATGCCGTGTTGGTATAATTTCCAGATGCATTTACTGTAGCAACAATTTTTAATGTCATTGATGTTTGAGCCTCCACATCACCAATAGTCCAAATCCCTGTTGTTGCATCATATACTCCAACAGAAGGTGTCGAACTTACATAAGTATAACCAGAAGGAAGCAAATCAGTCACTGAAATTCCAGACACATTGTTTCCTCCCAAATTACTAACTTTAACCGAAAATTCTACATTAGACCCAATACAAGGTACAGCATTATCAACTGTTTTAGTAATTCCTAAATCAGTACATAAAGTTACCGAAGCTGTTTTAGAAGGAGTTTGAGCCCCACATGCCAATGTATAAGACACTGAATAATTACCTGTCTTTGTTGCAATATATGTCGAAGAATTAGCACCATTAATTGCTACCCCATTGTAATACCATTGATAAGGATCATAGCCTGATTGCGTTGTTAATTTGGCTGTATTGTTTGTACATCCACCTCCTTCAATATAAGTTAAAGTAGGATCATCTGGCAAGGCTGCAAAAGTCGAGAAAAATCCTGCCATAGAAAATCCTCCAGCTTGCTGCACAATGGAAACCGTAAGTTTAGCTTTACTCTCAATAGAGAGAACTTCAGGCCTTCCTATTTGTTCACTATTAAAATTTATTATATACCAGCCTGTCGAACCTATCTGATAACGAGCTCCAACTCCAGATATACTAGTAGTTTTCACACCATTGATAGTAACATCCTCAGTAGCACTTCTTAATAAAATATATCCAAAATAGTCTAAGTTTTCTAATTTATAGTTTTTAAATTTTGATGTTTCTACAAACTCTGAACCTCCACATTCTGATACTGGTGCAATTGTCGAAATATCAACTTCGCAATTTTGTGCCGTACCTGAATAAACTGCCACTCTCTTATCAGCAATAATTCTTGATGCAGTAAAACTTGTATTTTTTACACCATTTATAAAAGTGTGAAAGGATCCTGCCGATGCTAAATTTATGGTTGTTCTATTTACTAAAACTCCTGTAGTTGAATAACTCTCCACAGTAATATTAGTATCATCTTTAGTTGCCACAACAGTAGTTTGTTCAGCAGTGTCATTACCCGTTCCTCTTTCAAGAAAATATTCAGTTCCTAAAACAGATTCGGGAGGTATTTGATTGTAAGCGCCATCTCCACAACCACCAGGTACATCTATAGCTGCCGACGTATTCATAACAATCGGATTAGAAGATTCTACCAATGTTCCAATCGGCGCTTTAAACAAATAACTCTGTCCTTGATTTAATGTAGCTTTAACAGCGTTATTAATTTTTATTGTAGTGTTATTGGCTGTAGCCATAATACTATATATAGGCCTTTGCTCTCCAAAAGTGCTAAAAGTTCCCAATGAACCATCTCTATAATAACCTACTCTAAATCTTATTCCAAGCCCAGCATCTCCAAAACTTGTTAAAGCTGCATTTCCCTTAATATTGGCATCTCTATTTTCGTCGTCCTTATAATCATCTGAAGCAATATTTCTCAAGTTTACAGCTGTTGGTCCCGTGCTTGTTATGATTAGTCCTGCTCCGTTAAGAACAGTATTCAAAGCATTCATTGGAAGATCTCTCGCTAAAAGTGAAAACCTATAAACTGCTGGACTTCCTTTTTTAGCTTTCAAAGTTGTCACTGTTGTACCATCACTTTTTGCGACTGTAATATCAACATTTGTTAGCGAATTTGTAGAAATTACAATTTCATTTGCTTTACTAAAATACTGCCAAGGTGCTGGCGCAATATAATGCTTTGTATAAAACTGAGCAGAAGCATTATAAGCCGTGAATAATAAAAAAACGATAAGAAAAATTAGCCTAGAAAATCCAGACTTACAAAAAGTAGAGTTACGCATAGACAACTTTGGTTTGTGGAACAGAAATATTGAATGCTAAAAAACAGATGATTGCTTTTAACACTTTGATGAGATACGTGAAAAAATAGAAAATGGATTTAAAAAAAACTGAAACAGTTTTTTCAAGACTTGCACATAAAAAAGAAATTATGTAGACCATTGTCATATAGTAAATTACAGACTATAAAAGTCCTCTTGGTTTTAAATTAAGTAGATTTGGAAAGCGCGAAAGTATATCGAGCAAGGAAATCAATTATCATTATGCCGACAAAGTGCACATAAAGTCGTTGAACAACATTTTTTAACAACTGTTCATCGGTTGAAAATCAAAAATTTGTAAACATTTGACAATCAAATAGTAGAATTTTCTTAAATAATTAAGGAAATTCTAAATTCTTACAAAATATATTGACAAATAGGTAATAAAACGTAGGAAGTAAAAATCATAAAATCACAGCGTTCTTTCCAATAAAAACACTGATAATCAGCATAATAAAAAACAAATTACTGCAAAAATTTGATGTTGCGTTTCAAACCATCAAATTTGGTTCTTTTAATAGGAGAGTTTTTAAAAACTAGTTTAAAAGTTTCTTCTGTAATCTCTAACCAATCTTTTTTAGTAAAGGAAAGTAAATCTGGATTAGGATTAAACAAAGGTTCTGAATGTGGCTTAGAAAATCGATTCCATGGACAAACATCTTGGCAGGTATCACAGCCAAACATCCATTCATCGAACTTTCCTTTCATTTCTTCAGGAAGATTATCTTTTAATTCGATAGTATAATAAGAAATGCATTTGCTTCCATCTACAATATATGGGGCAACAATTGCTTGTGTCGGACATGCGTCTATACAAGCTGTACAAGAACCACAGTGATCTGTAACAGCATGATCGTATTCTAATTCTAAATCAATGATAAGCTCGGCAATGAAGTAAAAAGAGCCGACTTTTTGAGTAATCAAATTACTGTTTTTTCCAATCCATCCCAACCCGCTTTTTGCCGCCCAAGCTTTGTCTAAAACAGGTGCAGAATCGACAAAAGCACGTCCTGACACATCTCCAATATTTTCTTGAATCGAATGGAGCAACTCCTTCAATTTATCTTTAATTATAAAATGATAATCTTGACCGTAAGCATATTTAGAGATCTTAAAACTTTCCTGATTTTGTACCGAATCTGGATAATAATTAAGCAAAAGCGAAACTACACTTTTGCCATCAGCTACTAATAAAGTTGGATCTAAGCGCTTATCAAAATGGTTTTCCATATAAGCCATTTGACCATTGCGATTGTTCTTTAACCAATTTTCTAGTCGAGGAGCTTCCTGTTCCAAAAAACCTGCTTTAGATATACCGCAAGAAAGAAAGCCAAGCCTTTTGGCTTCTTCTTTTATAAACTTCGAATATGTCTCTTTCGAATTAATACTCATCTTTTTGAAAATGAAACTTCAATGTTGACTGGTTTTAAAGTCACTAAAGGATTAAACTTTACTGTTTCGTTTTTAGTTTTAATCTTATACCTTTTGACAATCTGCGAAATTGCTAAACACATTTCATAGATAGCAAAACCAGTTCCTATACACATTCTTGGACCTGCGCCGAAAGGATAAAAGTACTGCATTGACTTTTTCTTTTTTTCGCCTAAAAATCTTTCTGGAATGAATTCATCTGGGTTATCCCAATACTTTGGATTGCGATGCAACTCATAAAATGACACTCCAATTAATGTCTTTTTTTTGATTTTAAATTCAGTCAACACATCATCTTCAACATTTTCTCTATCTGTAATCCAAGCAGGAGGATACAAACGCATCGATTCATTTAAAACCGCATTTGTATAAGTCATTTTCTGAAGCTGTTCAATAACATTATCAGTCTGAGATTCTATCTCAGTGATTTCATCTAAAATCTTTTGTTGGATTTCGGGATATCTTCCTAGAAAGTGAAGTGTAAAAGTTAAAGCATTAGCTGTGGTTTCATGACCAGCAATAAACAAAACCTTAATTTCGTCAATCAATTGCTGCACAGACATGCTCTCTCCCGTATCTTCATATCGGGTTTCCATAAGCATATTAAGAAGATCATTGAATTCCTCTTTCGAAGCATTTCTTCCTTCAATAATTTCTTGAATAATCTTATTATTTTCTTCTGCTAAGTTTAAATGTTTTCTAACTTGTCCGCTTAATGAAAACCATAATGCCTTGTGAGGAAGTCTGATTTCCTTAACTAAAAATGTCTGAACTTCTTCTATTATGAATTTTATCCTATGAAGTTTTTCTTCCGAAATTGAAAATTCAAATAAAGACTTCGCAACAACATTAAAAGCAAGCTGGCTCATTGCCGGGAAGACATCCAAAAATTTATCTTCTATTAAATTATCAATTTCAGAAGTAATCGTTTTGTTCATATTATTAACCAGCTGATTCATTTTTTGTTTATGAAATGTAGGCTGAATAAGACGTCTTTGTTTTAACCAAAAATCACCATCACTCGTTAAAAGTCCTTTTCCTAAATATTTTGAAAGGTATACAGATTGGAATTTTGACTTGTTGTAATTTCTTTGATTTTTCACTAAAATATATTGAGCCACATCATTATCTCTCGATAAAATGATGTGTCTTGACTTTCCAATTTTTATAGAAAAAGAATCTCCAAAACGCTCAAAGTATTTTTTATGATAGGGTATCGGATTTCTACGAACTCCTTCGGCATCCACAAAAAATCTAAAAATAGAAAGTTGCGGTGGATAATTGTATTTTTTACTTATAGACATTTCTATCAGTATTAAAACAACTCACCCTGATTATTAATATTTATTTTTCCAAGATGCTTATAGGCTTTATCGGTAACCTCTCTTCCACGAGGAGTTCTCATTATAAATCCTTCCTGAATTAAAAAAGGTTCATATACTTCTTCAATTGTTTCACTGCTTTCGCTAACAGCTGTAGCCAAAGTTGAAAGTCCAACTGGACCTCCTTTAAACTTATTGATAATAGTCAGCAATATTTTATTATCCATTTCATCTAGACCATGAGCATCTACATTTAGTGCTTTCAAAGCGTACTTAGAAATTTCTATATCAATTCTTCCATTTCCTTTAATTTGAGCAAAATCACGAACGCGTCTTAATAATGCATTTGCAATACGAGGAGTTCCACGGCTTCTTCCTGCAATTTCAATCGCAGCTTCCAAATCAATAGGTGTTTTTAAAATAGAAGAACTTCTCTCTACAATAGTTGTTAAAAGTTCAGTAGTATAATATTGTAAACGAGAAGATATTCCGAAACGGGCACGCATTGGAGCAGTAAGTAATCCAGAACGCGTTGTAGCTCCAATCAAAGTAAAAGGATTCAAATTGATCTGGACAGTTCTAGCATTTGGTCCAGATTCAATCATGATATCAATCTTGAAATCTTCCATTGCCGAATATAAATACTCTTCAACAACTGGACTTAATCTATGAATTTCATCAATGAACAAAACGTCTCTTTCATCTAAGTTTGTCAGTAAACCTGCTAAATCGCCAGGTTTATCCAAAACTGGACCCGAAGTAATCTTAATTCCAACTTGCAATTCATTTGCTAATATATTAGCCAAAGTAGTTTTCCCTAAACCAGGAGGCCCGTGAAAAAGTGCATGATCAAGCGCTTCACCACGTTGATTTGCAGCGGCAACAAAGACTTTTAAATTTTCCAAAACTTGATCTTGTCCGGCAAAATCATCAAATGACAGCGGACGCAATCTTTTTTCAAGATCTAATTCTTCTGAGTTATATCCTTTAGTAGTAGGATCTAGATTTTCATTCATCCTACAAAGATATATAAACTAATTAGTTTGTAAAACAGTTCAACTGAACGATTAGAACTTTAACTAAACAAAAAAGGCTGTCATTTCTGACAGCCTTTTTTATATTATTTTTAGTGGTGTAAAACTTCTTCACCTTCTTTCATTGGTACATTTTGAGGTACAAAATCTACATCATGATTTGGGTTACTGTAGTCATACGGCCAACGATATACATGAGGAATTTCTCCTGGCCAGTTTCCGTGGATGTGTTCAACTGGTGTAGTCCACTCTAAAGTAGTAGATTTCCATGGGTTTTGAACTGCTTTTTTACCGTAGAAAATACTGCTAAAGAAGTTGTATAAGAATACTAATTGGAACGCACCTCCTACAAGAGCAAATGTTGTAATTAAAACATTCACATTTTGTAAATCATCAAATAATGGGAAGTTTGTATTAGTATAGTAACGTCTTGGTAAACCAGCTAATCCGATAAAGTGCATCGGGAAGAAAACTCCGTACGCACAAACTGCTGTTACCCAGAAGTGAATGTAACCTAAGTTTTTGTTTAACATTCTTCCGTACATTTTAGGGAACCAGTGGTAAATACCAGCAAACATTCCATAAAGTGCAGAGATACCCATTACTAAGTGAAAGTGAGCAATTACGAAGTAAGTGTCGTGAACGTTAATATCTAATGTACTATCTCCTAAAATAATCCCTGTTAAACCTCCAGTGATGAAAGTAGAAACCATTCCGATAGAGAACAACATTGCAGGGTTGAACTGTAGGTTACCTTTCCATAAAGTAGTAATCCAGTTGAAAGCTTTTACAGCAGATGGAATTGCAATCAATAAAGTTGTAAAAGTAAATACAGATCCTAAGAAAGGATTCATACCTGAAATAAACATGTGGTGACCCCAAACGATAGTTGATAAGAATGCAATTGCAAGAACTGACATAATCATCGCTCTGTATCCAAAAATTGGTTTACGAGCATTTGTAGCCATAATTTCAGATACAAGACCCATCGCTGGTAAAATTACGATATAAACCTCAGGGTGACCTAAGAACCAGAATAAGTGCTCAAACAATACAGGAGAACCTCCTTGGTAGTGTAAAACTTCTCCAGCAATATAGATATCAGATAAGAAGAATGAAGTACCAAAACTTCTATCAAAAATTAATAATAAAGCTGCAGATAATAAAACTGGGAACGAAATAACACCTATAATAGCTGTTACAAAGAATGTCCAGATTGTAAGAGGAAGTCTAGTCATAGACATTCCTTTTGTTCTTAAGTTAAGTACAGTAACGATGTAATTTAAAGATCCCATCAAAGAAGATGCGATGAAAATAGCCATAGATACTAACCATAAAGTCATACCTGTTCCTGATCCTGGAATTGCTTGTGGCAATGCACTTAAAGGAGGGTAAATTGTCCATCCTGCAGACGCTGGTCCAGCTTCAACAAATAAAGAACATAACATTACAACTGCAGATAAGAAAAACAACCAGTATGAAATCATATTCATAAATCCAGATGCCATATCTCTTGCTCCAATTTGAAGTGGAATCAATAAGTTACTAAATGTTCCACTTAAACCTGCCGTCAGTACAAAGAATACCATGATGGTACCGTGAATTGTAACTAAAGCCAGATAAATATCATTTGCCATTACACCATCAGGTGCAAATTTATCCCCTAATAAAACATTGAATATTTTGAAAGATTCCTCTGGCCACGCTAATTGCATTCTGAAAAGCAAGGACATTGCAATCCCAATTACTCCCATAACAATACCAGTAATCAAGTATTGTTTAGCAATCATTTTGTGATCAATACTAAAAATATATTTAGTAATGAACGTGTCTTTATGATGATGTTCGTGCTCGTGATCGTGTCCGTGATCGTGACCGTGCGCTTCTGCTGACATATATTTGTACTTTAAATTTTCTTAATAATATTATTTCATCGCAACTTTAGCTACAGCTGCTTTTACAGTATCAACTACAGTTTTTACTGTATCGATAACTTTTGCAGCAGTATCTGCAGTTGGTGCAGCTCCTTCAGCTGGTTTCTCAGCAGCAGCAGCCGCTTTAATATCTTGAGCTAAAGTAGTTTTTTCGCTTAACCATTTTTTGTAATCCTCTGGGGTATCAACTACCACTTTCATTTGCATGTTGTAGTGCGAAGCTCCACAAATTTTATTACATAATAATAAATAGTCAAATGTATAAGGATCTAAAGCTGTACCTCCTTTTGCAACTAACTCCACACTTTTCTCAGCTCTAAGTTTATTGATGTGAGCAACTTTCTCAACCATAAATGGTAATTCTCTATATTCTGAAGTAGTATAAGTTGGAACAAAAGCAAACTCAGTAACCATACCAGGAACACAGTTCATTTGTGCTCTAAAGTGAGGAAAATAAGCTGAGTGCAATACATCCTGAGAACGCATTTTAAAGTGAACTTTTTTACCTTTAGGAATATGTAATTCAGAAACTACGATATCATCTTGAGCATTTGGATCTGACATGTCAACTCCTAATGTATTTACTCCTTCGATTAAACGTACGTTAGCTTTTCCTAAAACGTTATCTTGTCCAGCATATCTTGCTGTCCATTTGAATTGCTGTGCATATAATTCGATTTCGATTACATCTTCATCTTTATCAACGAACATAATGTTATTCCACGCATATAATCCGTAAAGAATTAAACAAGCTAAAACAACAGAAGGAATAATACTCCAAATTGCTTCTAATTTATTACTATCAGCAAAAAATAATGCTTTTTTATCTTTATTACCTCTATTCTTAAAAGAAAACCAGTATAATAAACCTTGTGTAATAAATTGAACTAAGAAAATTAAAACCCAAGTGATATTCATTAAATTATCTACTAAAAGCCCGTGCTCTGATGCAGGAGTATGCAAAGCTAAACCTCCCCATTTTAATAGACCGTAGATAGTAAATATATAAATGAAAGCCAAAAAGCCAAACATAATATATCCTTGAATGTTATTATCATTATCCGATGCAACCTGAGAATCGCTCGAAGAAGAAGCTCCTACTTGGGTAAGATCAAATATCTTCGTCAATTGCCATAATGCAACCGCCAATAAAACTACAACTATAATTACCAACAAACTTGTCATCTGTTTACTTCTTTAAATATTAATAATGAAAATGTTTACTTTCTTCGATGAAAGGATTTCTTTTTGCAAGCAAAGGAGATTTAGTTAATGCAGTAAATACAACAAATATAAATAAACCTAAGAAGAAAAGAATCGATGCAATTTCAGGAACTCCAATAAACCATTTGTCTCCTACAGTACCAGGCATAATCATATTAAAGAAATCAACATAATGACCTAATAATATTACAACACCAGCCATAACGATAACCCAGTTAAGACGTTTGAAGTCAGTATTGATTAATATTAATAATGGGAAAACAAAGTTCATAACAACCGCTCCAAAGAAAGGAAGGTTATATAACTGAATTCTTGTTACAAAATAAGTTACCTCTTCTGGAATGTTAGCATACCAGATCAACATGAATTGAGAGAACCATAAATAAGTCCAGAATACACTAATACCAAACATGAACTTAGCTAAATCGTGGATATGACTCGTATTTACATACTCTAAATATCCTTTTGATTTTAAATAAATCGTTACTAATGCAATAGCTGTAATACCACTTACGAAGAAAGAAGCAAATACATACCAAGCAAACAAAGTACTAAACCAGTGTGGATCAAAAGACATAATCCAATCCCAAGCCATAATAGACTCAGAAACGATGAAGAATACTAAGAACCCTGCAGAAGCTTTGAAGTTCTTTTTGTAGTAAAGATCATCATTTGCTTCATCCTGCTCTAAACAGTTTTTTCTTGAATAATAACGGTATAAGTTCCATCCTAATAAAAAGATAGCAGCTCTTACGATCCAGAAAGGAAAGTTTAAATAACCAGATTTACCTGCAATAATAGCATCATAATTAGCGTTTTTAGGATCTGTGACACCTTCACCTAACCATACGAAGATATGATTAAAGTGCAATCCACATAAAACTAAGATTATGAAAAAGATGATAGAACCAGCTGGCAAGTAAGCTGTTATACCTTGCATAACTCTAAATAAAACTGGAGACCAACCTGCCTGAGCAACTTGTTGAATAGCATAAAAAGCTAAAACTCCCATTGAAAGCAGTAAAAAGAAAATACAAGCTACATATACTGCTGACCAAGGCTTATTTTGTAATTGGTGCAATACGTGCTCTAAATGTTTTTCGTGCTCATTTGCACCAGAAACTTCTGCATGCTCAGCTCCTTTATGAGAGTCATGTGCAACTTCAGCAGCCTCATGATGACCTGCTTCTTTGTGAGATGCCTCCGCTTTTTCTTCATGCGCCGCACCATGAGAACCATGTTCATCTGCAGCTAGTATTTTTTCAACTTCTTTAATATCTTTTGGTGCACTTAAAAAACCATACCCAATTCCTAATAAACCAACGGCCATTAAGATGATAGAAAAAGTTTTTAATTTACTTGAAAATGTATACATATCTATTACGATCAGTTTGTTCAACAATTATAATTGGCTTCTTAGTTTCAGAACATAGTCAGCAACTAACCAACGTTCGTGAGCACTTAATTGATTTGCATGTGAACCCATTGCATTTAGACCATAAGTCTCAACATGAAAGATGCTTCCTTCAGTGATTTCTCTGTCTTTATAGCTAGGTACTCCAAGAAATTTTTCTCTTTCAACCAATTTACCTTTACCATTACCAGTCGCACCGTGGCAACTAATACAGTAAATTTCAAAAAGCTCTTTACCTTTTCCAGAATTTCTTTCTTCTTCAGTTAAAGGTGATTTCAAATTAGCTTTTGCTAATTCATAACCAGCAGTTGAATTTTCATATTCATAAGGTTCAAAACCTCTATTGATAGTTCCTGCAACAGGAAGCTGTCCTTCTTTTCCTCCCTTAAATATTTTTGCTTCTGAATATGGCTCGTAAGCAACAGATTCATACATATTTGGGAAATACTGATAGTTCGGTGCCGAATTATTGTGGCAAGATGAAACTAAAATAGTTATACCAACTAAAAGTGTTATTTTATATATCCTTTTCATAGCTACAATTAATTCTTTTCTATTACTTTAACTTCAACAGCTCCAGTTCCTTCAAAGAAAGAAACTAATTCAGTCTCGTTATCATTTACAGCAACCTCCATTAAAAAGTGGTCATCAGTTGTTCTTACATCTGGGTTTTCAGCTTCTTTAAAAGGCCATAATCTACTTCTCATGTAAAAAGTAATTACCATTAAGTGAGCTGCAAAGAATACTGTCATCTCGAACATAATTGGCACAAAAGATGGCATATTTTGGATGAAACTAAAACTTGGTTTACCTCCAATATCTTGTGGCCAGTCGTGAATCATGATGTATCCCATCATAGTTGTTGCAACAGAGATACCAACACATCCGTATAAAAAAGAACATATCGCTAATCTTGTCGGTGCTAGTCCCATAGCTTTATCCAATCCGTGAACTGGGAATGGAGTAAAAACTTCTTCAATATGATGATGAGCAGCTCTAGTTTTCTTTACTGCATTCATCAAAACGTCATCGTCATTATAAATGGCGTATATTACTTTATTACTCATGATGTGAATCTTTACTATTTGCTCTTTCTCTAATGTAATTATCTCCAGTTCCTTTCAAAATTGTTTTAACCTCTGCCTGAGCAATTACAGGGAATGTTCTAGAGTATAATAAAAACAATACGAAGAAGAAACCAATTGTTCCAATGAAAATTCCAATATCAACAAATGTTGGTGAGAACATTGTCCAAGAAGATGGAAGGTAATCTCTATGTAAAGAAGTAACAATAATTACAAATCTTTCGAACCACATACCGATGTTTACAACAATCGAGATGATGAATGAGAACATGATACTTGTTCTTAATTTTTTGAACCACATGAACTGAGGAGAGAACACGTTACATGTCATCATTGACCAATATGCCCACCAGTAAGGTCCAGTAGCTCTGTTTAAGAATGCATATTGCTCATATTCTACACCTGAATACCAAGCTACGAATAACTCAGTGATGTAAGCTACACCAACGATAGATCCAGTAATCATGATAATGATGTTCATTAACTCGATATGCTGTAATGTGATGTATGCTTCAAGGTTAGATACTTTTCTCATAACGATCAACAATGTGTTTACCATCGCGAATCCAGAGAAAACCGCTCCTGCAACGAAGTAAGGAGGGAAAATTGTTGTATGCCATCCTGGGATTACAGAAGTAGCAAAGTCCATAGATACAATCGTGTGTACAGAAAGTACAAGTGGAGTAGCTAAACCAGCTAATACTAAAGATACTTCTTCAAAACGTTGCCAGTCTTTTGCTCTACCGCTCCATCCAAAACTTAAGATAGAATAAACTCTCTTGTTAAATGGAGTAATAGCTCTATCACGTAACATTGCAAAGTCAGGCAATAAACCAGTCCACCAGAAAACTAATGATACTGAAAGATACGTTGAAATCGCGAATACGTCCCAAAGTAATGGTGAGTTAAAGTTAACCCATAAAGATCCAAATTGGTTTGGAATAGGTAACACCCAGTATGCTAACCATGGACGACCCATGTGAATAATTGGGAATAAACCTGCTTGAACTACTGAGAAGATAGTCATTGCTTCTGCAGAACGGTTAATAGCCATTCTCCAACGTTGACGGAAAAGTAATAATACCGCAGAAATTAATGTTCCGGCGTGACCAATACCAACCCACCAAACGAAGTTAGTAATATCCCAAGCCCAGCCAACTGTTTTATTTAATCCCCATGTTCCGATACCGGTAGATACGGTGTAAATTATACAACCTAACCCCCAAAGGAAGGCTATTAATGCGATTGAAAATACAATCCACCATTGCTTGTTTGCAGGCCCCTCAACAGGTGCAGCTACATCTACAGTTACATCGTGATAAGATTTATCACCTATAACTAAAGGTTTTCTAATGGGTGCTTCGTAGTGAGACGACATAATCCTTTATATTGTTTCTTAATTAATAATTTTACTAAGTATTTCTAACTTTAACATGGTAAACCACATTAGGTTTTGTACCTACATGCTCTAATAAGTGGTATGATCTTTCGTCAGCAGCTAATTTAGCAACTTTACTTTCTTTATCATTTACATCACCAAATATCATCGCTCCTGAAGAACAAGCACTAGAACAAGCTGTTTGGAATTCACCATCTCTAACTGGACGGCCTTCGTTTTTAGCTTTTAATTTAGTCGCTTGTGTCATTTGGATACACATAGAACATTTCTCCATAACACCACGAGAACGTACGTTAACGTCAGGATTTAATACCATACGGCCTAAATCATCGTTCATATGATAATCGAACTCAGTGTTTTTGTTGTATAAGAACCAGTTAAAACGACGTACTTTATATGGACAGTTGTTTGCACAGTAACGAGTACCAACACATCTGTTGTAAGCCATATGGTTTTGGCCTTCACGACCGTGAGAAGTTGCAGCAACAGGACAAACTGTTTCGCAAGGAGCGTGGTTACAGTGTTGACACATTACAGGTTGGAATGCAACTTGAGGATTATCTCCTGCTTTCTCCATTTCATTAAATGTAGATAATGAACTAGATAAACCAGCTATTCCTTCTTTTCTTTCATTATCACCTTCAAAAGTACTTTCAGAAGAGTAGTATCTATCGATACGTAACCAGTGCATATCACGGCTTCTTCTTACCTCTGCTTTACCAACAACTGGAACGTTGTTTTCAGCGTGACAAGCGATAACGCAAGCTCCACAACCAGTACAAGCATTTAAGTCAATTGAAAGGTTGAAGTGGTGACCAGTTGTACGATCAAATGATTCCCAAAGATCTACAGTAGTAGCCTCTACTTCTTGGTGATCTAAAGATACCATCGGTTTTTCGTTCCAATGTTCAGCATCTTTAGTATTGAATATTTCTAAAGTTGTTTCTTTAATAATATCTCCTCTACCCATTAAAGTTTTCTGACCTTGAACACAAGCAAACTCATGAACTCCACCAGCTTTAGCGATAGAAACAGATTGAACATTATTGAAACCTTTATATAAAGCGTAAGCATTTAAACCTACTTGCATTTCTTCTTTTAGAGATGCTTTACGTCCGTATCCAAGAGCTAAACCTACAGTTCCAACAGCTTGTCCTGGCTGAACAATAACTGGAACGTTTTCTAATTTAACTCCATCAACAGTAATAGTAGCATAACTACCATTTAAACCTCCGTTTGCAACAATTTCGTTAGTCAACCCAAGTTTTTTAGCATCAGCGTTTGATACAGTAACGTAGTTATCCCAAGAAACTCTTGTAATTGGATCTGGAAACTCTTGTAACCAAGGGTTATTAGCGTGTTGGCCATCTCCTAATCCTGTTTTAGTATATAATACTAATTCAAAATCACCAGCAGCTTTTGAACTTGCAACAGCACTTGCAGCAGTAGCAGCGTCGATAGCACCACCAGATAAAGCTGAAGCTCCAACAACAGCTACACCATCATGCAATACTTTATTCCAAGAAGCACCTGCAGTATAAGCTCCAGAATTTGCTTTTAAGTAGTCATAAAAAGTACCTGCTGTACCATTTACCGATAATAAAACATCTTGAAATTGTTTTGTATTAAAGATAGGACGGATTGTTGGCTGAGTTAAGCTGTAAGTTCCGCTAGTTAACTCTAAATCTCCCCAAGATTCTAAGTAGTGAGGAGCTGGTGCAGCAATTGAAACAATTGATGCAGTTTCGTCTTCTTTTAATGAAAAAGCAACAGACGTTTTAACTTTTTTCAATCCAGACACAAAAGAAGCTGAATCAGCTAAAGTGTAAACAGGATTAACTCCACTCATAATTAAAGTATGAACACTTCCGGCATTCAAGTCTTTAATTAACTGCGCAACTGCAGCATTAGAACCTTTTCTAATTTGTCTAGCTCCAGCAGTATTAAAAGCTTCACTAGCCAATACTTGATTGATAGCTAAAACTAATAATTGAGCATTTTTATCTTCAATTCCAGATACTAAAACTCCTTTAGAACCAGCAGCTTTAAGTTGTTGAGCAGCTTTAACTACTTCAACTTTAAATTTCTCATCTAAAGCTACAGGAACAGAAGCACCTGCAATAATATTGTAAATTTGAACTAAAGCTTGCTTTTGAGCAGCTACAGTCATTGGAACACGCTTATCAGCAGCTGCTCCAGATAATGTCATATTTGATTCAAACTGGAAGTGACGAGACATTTTTCCGTTTTGAGGAATACGACCTTGCGCATATCCTGCATCATATCCTCCACCTTGCCAGTCCCCTAAGAAATCAGCACCAACAGATACAATTAATGAAGCTTTTGAAAAATCATAATCAACTAAAGCTCTTTGACCGTAAGCAGCCTCAAAAGCATCTAAAGCTTCTGATGATGATACTGCATCATAAACAACGTGTTTAGCATTTGGATTTTTTGCAATAAACTCAGCGATTAATTTATCTGTAGAAGGACTCGCTAAAGTATTAGTCAATAATACTACTTGTCCTCCTTTAGCTTTAGCATCTGCTAAACTTGATTTAATTTTTAAATCAACAGCCGACCAAGTAGAATTTTTACCATCTACTTTTGGCTCTTTCAAACGAGCGCTATCATACAATCCTAAAATAGATGCGTGAATTCTAGCATTCGCAGAAAATTTAGCTCCTGCAATTGTATTGTTTTCAATTTTAATTGGACGACCCTCACGAGTTTTCACCAAAAGATTAGCAAAATCAAACCCATCAAAAACTGTAGTTGCATAGTAATCTGCAACACCAGGAATGATTTGTTCTGGTTGTAATACATAAGGGATAGACTTGTGAACAGGACCTTCGCAAGCAGCTAATGTTACAGCCGCCGTACTAAACCCTACGTACTTTAAAAAGTCACGACGTGAAGTCCCAGATGTAGATAAAGCCTCAGCGTTACCCAAAAACTCATCAGTAGGAATTTCTTCAACAAACTCGTTATTTCTAAGCGCCTCAACAATAGAGCTATTTTCTAGCTCCTCAACACTTTTCCAGTATTTTTTGTTTGATGACATTGTATATATATATTAAAATCTTAATAAATCGATTAATAGTGGCATTTACCACACTCTAAAGCTCCCATTTGCGCTGCAGTTAATTTCTCTACACCGTATTTTTTAGAAAGCTCAGCATGAATTTTGTCATAGTAAGCATTACCTTCCATCTTAACATCAGTTTTTCTATGGCAATCAACACACCATCCCATTGTTAATTTAGAATATTGCTTCATGATTTCAAATTCTTGTACTGGTCCGTGACAAGTTTGACATTCAATACCTGCAACAGAAACGTGTTGAGAGTGGTTGAAGTAAACGAAGTCAGGCAAGTTATGAATACGAACCCATTTTACAGGCTGTGTTTTTCCAGTATAAGCTTGTTTAGTCTTATCCCATCCAACAGCATCATATAATTTTTGGATTTGAGCATCGTAGAATGCTTTGCTGTACTCAGGAGTAGCAGTTGTTTCAGCAACCTCAGAAATGTTTTTATGACAGTTCATACAAACATTCAATGAAGGAATACCAGCTGTTTTACTTACACGAGCAGCAGAGTGGCAATATTTACAATTGATTTCGTTATCACCAGCATGAATTTTGTGAGAGTAGTGAATTGGCTGAATTGGCTCATAATTCTGATCTACACCTACTTGCATTAAGTATCCATATACAAAATAACCACTAGCCAAAAGCAAGAAGATTGCAGTTACCAAAACCAAGAATTGGTTTTTAGCGAAAGCTTTCCAGATTGGAAGCCTTGCTTCTTTTGGAGCAACTTCAATACCGTTTTTGTTTGCAACTTTAGTTAAAACCTTGTTCACCATAAACAACATCACAACTAAAATAGCCATCACAAGAGCAAGAGCCCCTAAAATAATGTTATTTGAAATAGCACCACTTTCTACGTTAGTCCCCGGAGGCGTAGCAGCACCTCCTGCAGCCGCAGCTGGCTCAGCCTTAGGCTCAGAAGTATAAGCTATAATATTATCAATATCCCCTTCAGACAATTGAGGAAACGAAGTCATAACAGCTTTGTTATTTTCCTCAAAAAGTTTAACAGCAACAGGATCGCCTGACTTAATCATGTCAGAACTGTTATGCACCCACTTGTAAATCCAAGCCATATCATGCTTACCAGCAACTCCCCTTAAAGCAGGACCAGTTGATTTAGCATCTAATTTGTGACATGCAGCGCAATTTGCATTAAAAAGTTCTTTCCCTTTTACTGGATCACCACCACCAGCAGCTGGAGCAGCCGCAGCAGCCTCAGGCGCAGCCGGAGCAGCAGCATCTTGAGCAAATGAAGTTAGGGAGAAAATTAACGTTAGCGATAAGCCAAACAGCAATTTTCTTGAGATCGAATTATGGTTACCCACCTTTTTCATATAGTATAAATAATTGTCTACTAATTTTTGGTATGATTTTTTCTGTACTAAATGCACTAAAAACCTATACCCTCTTTTAAAACTTGCACAAAAATACGACTTATGTGCTATTCTCAAAACCTTAAAATAGTCTTAATTATCAATTTATATCAATTCTAAATAATATTAAAATTTCACACTCAAACTTTAAATAGTATTTTTGCATAAAAACCATCACATTATGAGAATTTTAAGTCCTTCAAAAAACCTTTTCTTAACAATTACAACGATTGCTTTTGCACGCAATATTAATGCTCAAGACCAAAATTTAACATTGAATCAAGATCCTAAATTTGAGCAATTGCTGAATGAGAAGCGTAAAATTAACACGTCAATAAATACAAACGATACTTACAGAATCCAAATCTTTAGCGGGAAAAGTGACGAGGCAAAAAAAACGTTATCGGATTTTAAAAGAGAAAATTCAGACATTGACGGAACCATTATTTTTAGCACTCCTAATTACAAAGTAATTGTTGGAAATTTCAAAACTAGAATAGAAGCCGAAAGAAACTTAGCAGAAATCAAAAAAAGATACAAAAGCGTTTTTTTACTTAAACCAGGAAAATGATCTATTCAGAAGACAAAAAAAGGCGAGATTTTCATCTCGCCTTTTTTTTGTCTTTTTTAACATTTTATCTCAAAAAATTAGACATTAATCAGAAATCAAAAATAGCTTATTTTAAACTTTAGTTTACAACTTTTATTCCACTAGCCACGAAACGAATTTCTTCTTTAGGCGCTTTAATAGCATCAATTTCTACCTTTGATTTCTTCGCATCTTTTGCATAATGCTTTAACTCTTCTACAGAGGTAATCTCCCTCTTCGCACTCCCTTCTAAAACCACATTTTTACCTTTTAAAGCAGTTGGCACAAAAAAAGCATAATCTTTCATTTTAACAAAGAAAGATACGCCATTCTCTGTCTTAACACTGACCCAACAACCTCTTTTTGGACAAACATCTGTAACTTCCCCTCTAACAGCAACACTTTCTATCTTATTTACACCCTGCAGATCTTTCTGCAATTGACCCACTGAAATTGCTTTACTTACTAAAGCATTCGAAACATCTTCTCCAAAATAATCGCCAACCAAAGCGTTACCTGCTGGCGGAGCTGGTTTTTCTACTGCTTCTTGAGCAAAAGTCAAAGCAGAAAAACACATAAATAAAATCATCGAGTAAAATCTTTTTTCCATATTTCTTTATTTTTATCCAACACATTAAAATTTAAAAGCTAAAGTACATATTTACATCGTATCTTTCCTGATTAATTTTTAAATCAAAATTCCGCAAACAAAAAAGTCCCAATTTGCATTGGGACTTCTTATTATATCATTGAATATTATTTCAATTTCTTTTTAATCGCTACTTCGTGGTAAGCTTCAATAACATCATTAATTTCGATATCATTAAATCCTTTAATCTGGATACCACAATCGTAACCTTTAGTCACTTCTTTAACATCATCTTTGAAACGCTTTAAAGCAACTAGCTCACCTGTATGAACTACAACTCCATCTCTAATAACTCTAATTTTAGAAGTTCTTAAGATTTTACCATCTGTCACCATACATCCAGCAATTGAACCTACTTTAGAAATTTTGAATATCTCACGAATTTCAGCATTTCCTAAAACTTCTTCTTTCATCTCTGGCGCAAGCATTCCTTCCATCGCATCTTTCAAGTCATCGATAGCAGCATAGATAATTGAGTAGTAACGGATATCTATTTCTTCTTTATCAGCAAGCTGTCTCGCATTTCCAGCAGGACGAACGTTAAATCCAATAATGATCGCATCTGATGCAGAAGCCAAGTTAACATCGGTTTCTGTAATTGCACCAACTCCTTTATGGATAATATTGATCTGAACTTCTTCTGTAGAAAGTTTAGAGAACGAATCTGATAATGCTTCAACAGAACCATCCACGTCCCCTTTAAGGATTACATTCAATTCCTTAAACTGACCAAGAGCGATACGACGTCCAATTTCATCAAGCGTAATATGTCTTTGTGTACGAACTGATTGTTCACGCATTAATTGAGAACGTTTCGATGCAATTTGTTTTGCTTCTTTTTCGTCTTCGAATACATTAAACTTATCACCCGCTGTTGGCGCTCCATCTAAACCTAAAACAGATACCGGAGTTGAAGGACCCGCTGATAATACCGTGTGCCCTCTTTCATCATGCATTGCCTTAACTTTTCCATGGTGTTTTCCAGCCAACATATAATCTCCAATTTTCAAAGTACCTTGTTGTACTAAAATTGTAGATACATATCCTTTTCCTTTATCTAAGTACGCCTCAACTACAGTTCCTTGAGCTGCTTTGTTTGGATTTGCTTTTAAATCTAAGATTTCAGCTTCCAATAAAACTTTCTCTAGCAATTCTTTTACACCTGTACCAACTTTAGCAGAAATATCATGCGACTGAATTTTTCCACCCCAATCTTCAACAAGCAAATTCATACCAGCCAAACGCTCTTTAATTTTATCAACATTAGCATTTGGTTTATCAATTTTATTGATTGCAAAAATAATTGGCACTCCCGCAGCCTGTGCGTGAGAAATTGCCTCTTTTGTTTGCGGCATGATATCATCATCGGCCGCAACCACAATAATAGCAATATCTGTAACTTGAGCTCCACGCGCACGCATCGCGGTAAACGCCTCGTGACCCGGAGTATCTAAGAATGCTATTTTTTGTCCGTTATCTAAAGTAACTCCATACGCTCCAATGTGCTGTGTAATACCTCCTGACTCACCAGCAATTACATTTTCTTTACGAATATAATCCAGTAAAGATGTTTTACCGTGGTCAACGTGCCCCATTACAGTCACAATTGGCGCTCTTGTTACTAAATCTTCTTCTTTATCTTCTACAACTTCTATTGCTTCCTCAATATCTACCGTAATGAATTCAACATCGTAACCAAATTCATCTGCCACAATAGTCAGTGTTTCAGCATCTAGACGCTGATTCATAGTAACCATGATACCAAGAGACATACAAGTTCCGATTACTTTAGTAATCGGCACATCCATCATAATTGCAATTTCGCCTACAGTAACGAATTCTGTAACCTTAATAGTTTTACTTCCTTCGTCAAGAGCTCTTTGCTCATCATCAGATTTCTGACGGTGCGTTTCTCTTTTATCTCTTCTATATTTAGCCGCCTTAGATTTCCCTCCTTTACCTTGAAGTTTTTCAAGAGTTTCTCTAATTTGGTTTTTTACTTCTTCTTCTGTTGGCTCAACTTTAGCCACAATTGCAGGACGATTCCCTTTTACAAAACCTGGTCTTTGACTTCTGTTAGCATTGAAACCTCCGCCATTATTATTTTGACCTGGTTTATTATTTGGATTTGGCGTTCCAGGCGCATTTCCTGTAGCAGGTTTTGGCGCACCAGGCGTACCTGGTTTTGGACCAATTCTTTTACGCTTATTTTTATTATTTGCGTTGTTGTTATTACCAACTCCAGGAGCTCCAGGCTTATTCTGAGCCGCTTTAGGATCTTCTTTCTTTTTCTTAGGCTTATTAAATTGAGACAAATCAATTGTCTGACCTGTAAGAGTTGTTCCTGTAAGCTTTTGATATTGAGTCGTAATAGTTTCCTCTGAAGTTGTTGGATCAGTAGACACGATAGGCTCTTGAGCAACTTTAGATTCTGCTTTAACTTCTTTTTTCTCAGTAATAATAGGTTCTTCTTTTTTTGTTTCAGAAACAGGAGTTGAAGCAACTGGTTCAGATTTTACTGTTTCGTTTTGAACAGGTTTTTCTGGTTGCGCAGGCGCAACAACAGCTTTTGGCTCTTCAACCTTAGCTGGTTCCTCAGAAGGAGTAACGGCAGGTTTTTTAGGATTCAAGTCAATTTTACCAACTTGTACAGGTCCCGAAACAACGGCTCTTGCTTTAATTATTTCTTGCTGTTTTTGACGCTCTTCTTCTTGTCTGCGTTTGTCTTCAATTTCTTTCTCACGCTCTACACGCAATGCTTCTTTTTCCTTTCTTTTTTCTTCTCCAACCTCTTTAGAAGCCTCCTTATTCCCCTTATCGCCCGCAAATTGGCTTTGAAGGATATTAAATTCACTATCAGAAATTTTTGCATTAGGATTTGCATCAATAGCAATTCCCTTATCTTTTAGATAATCTACAGCTCTTTCTAACGAAATATTTAATTCCCTTAAAACCTTGTTTATTCTTATTACTCTCTCTTCAGACATATAACCTTTTTATTATTACCTTTTTCGTTGTGTGTTGTTAGAGCAGATGGTCAGCTATTGGCTAGCTATCAAACTCTTCTTTTAGTATTTTCATAACATCTAGAATTGTTTCCTCTTCTAAGTCTGTTCTTCTTACTAAATCTTCTACGTCATGTTTTAAGATACTTTTCGCAGTATCTAAACCTATTTTTGCAAATTCTTCAATTACCCACTCTTCAATTTCATCTGAAAACTCTGTTAATTCAACATCGTCTTCATCTGCAACTGTTCCCGCAACATCTCCTTCACGGATAACATCCAATTCATAACCTGTCAATTGACCTGCTAATTTAATATTGTGACCGCCTCTACCAATTGCTTTAGAAACTTCTTCCAATTTCAAGAAAACTTCAGCACGCTTATTATCTTCATCAATTTTGATAGAAGAAACTTTTGCAGGGCTTAAAGCTCTTGTAATAAATAATTGAATATTGTTTGTATAATTGATAACATCAATATTTTCATTTCCAAGCTCACGAACAATCCCATGAATACGAGAACCTTTCATTCCCACACAAGCTCCAACTGGATCAATTCTATCATCGTAAGAATCAACAGCCACTTTTGCTTTTTCTCCAGGAATACGAACTACGTTTTTCACTGTAATTAATCCGTCGAAAACTTCTGGAATTTCTTGCTCAAATAATTTCTCTAAGAACTTTTCTGAAGTTCTAGACATAATAATTTGAGGTTTGTTTCCTTTTAGTTCAACGCTTTCAATAATTCCACGAACGTTATCTCCTTTACGGAAAAAGTCAGATGGAATTTGTTTTTCTTTTGGAAGCACAATTTCGTTTCCTTCATCATCAACTAAGATAACTACTCTTGGACGCACGTGGTGTACTTCGGCTGTATAAATATCACCGATAATATCTTTAAATTGCTTGTAAAGATTTGTATTATCGTGTTCGTGAATTTTAGATATTAGATTCTGACGTAGCGCTAAAATAGCTCTTCTTCCTAAATCAATCAATTTTACTTCTTCAGAAACTTCTTCACCAATTTCAAAATCCGCTTCGATCTTTCTTGCTTCAGTCAATGTAATTTCCTCATTTTCAAAATCAAGATCCTCATCGGCAACAATTACTCTTCTTCTCCAGATTTCCATATCACCTTTATCAGGATTGATAATGATATCGAAATTTTCATCTGAACCGTATTTTTTCTTTAATGCATTTCTAAATACGTCCTCTAAAATTGCCATAAGCGTTACACGATCAATAAGTTTATTATCTTTAAACTCTGAGAATGAATCGATTAATGCTAAATTTTCCATGCGAATTTTTTAATTAAAATTAAAATGTTACCGTAACAACTGCCTCTTTAATTTCTGTATAAGGTATTTGTTGCTCTTTTTGAACTGTTTCTTTTCCTTTTCCTACTTTTTTCGGTTCTCTTGCTTTCCAAGACAAAATTATAAAAACATCGTTAGCTTCAACCAATTCTGCTTCAATTTTTTCCGTATTTGTGGTAACAATCAACGTCCTACCAACATTTTTTTTGTATTGTCTTACCATTTTCAGAGGTGTCCCTACTCCAACTGATGCTACTTCAAGCGAAAAATCCTGCTCTTCACGATCCAGATTATTTTCGATTGCACGACTGACATCAATACAATCTTGCAGCGCCACTCCATTATCTCCGTCTAAACCAACACTAATTTTAAAAGAATCCGAAACAGCCAAATCAACCAAAAAGATTGATGGTTTTTCCAGAAGAGCTTCCGTAATTAATCCGTTTACTTTTTCTTTAAATGTCATAATTTTATAAAAAGAGGGGACACTTAGTCCCCTCATTATTTAGATTTTAATAAATAACAGTGCAAATATAGTGTTTTTTTTATAAATCAAATAAATTGATTGCTCTAAAATAATTTCTTATCTTTATAATAGCATTAAAACACAGAATCATTCATAATTTTTAACCCTCAAAATCATGAAACGAATTTTAGTACCTACCGACTTCTCCGAACACGCAGAAGACGCTCTAAAAGTTGCTGCTCAAATTGCCAAAAAAAACAATTCTGAACTCATTTTACTTCATATGCTCGAATTGCCACAGCAATCAAACGACGCTATAATGGGTGGAACAAGCATTCCCGAAACCATGCTTTTCATGAAAAAAGCCAACGAAACACTCGACGAAGTTGCCTCCAGAAACTACCTAGAAGGAATTCCGGTAACCGAAATTGTAAAAATGGACAAACCGATACACGGAATTACTCAAATAAGCAAAGATTACGACATTGACTTAATTATTATGGGATCTCATGGCTCTTCTGGAGTTGAAGAATTATTAATAGGATCTAATACAGAAAAAGTAGTTAGAAACTCCGAAATACCCGTTTTAGTTATCAAGAAAAACATTCCAAACTTTAACGCAACCGATATTGTTTTTGCTTCTGACTTTTCGGAAGAAGCAAAAAAACCATTCGAAAAACTTTTAAATTTCACCAAACTATTCGATTCAAAATTACACCTCGTTACTATCTGCACACCAAACAGCTTTAAACCAACTCATGTGAGCGAAAAAGCAATGGCCGATTTTGTAGCTGAATTTGATATTACCAATTATACTACTCAAATCTATAATGACACCAATATCGAAAAAGGAATTATTAATTTTTCTAACCGAATAGACGCAGATTTAATTGGAATGTGCACACATGGAAGAACTGGTTTTGCACACTTTTTCAACGGAAGCATTAGCGAAGGCCTGGTTAACCATGCTGTAAAACCCGTCATCACTTTAAAAATCTAACTCTAATTCCACAATACTTTCAAAAAGCTTCTCAAACGAGAAGCTTTTTTTTAGCAAAACAAAAAAAGTGAGCTTCTCAACAAAGTTTAACTGAGCTTAACAACAAAGCCGCCAGCATATATAATGCGGAAATTTGTCAAATAGAAATTCATTAAAAACAACAACATGAAGACAATAGACAAAATTTACATTAACGGCGAATTTGCAACTCCTCAAGGAACAGAACACTTCGATCTTATTAGTCCAACAACAAATGAAAAGCTAGGAAAAGTTCGTTTAGGAAATACCGAAGACACTCAAAACGCAATCGAAGCAGCAAAAAATGCTTTTAAAACTTTTTCAAAAACAACACCTTCAGAAAGAATTCAATATCTTAAAAACATCAAATCTTCTGTCGAAAAAAGAAAAAACGACTTTATCAATGTAATGACAGAAGAATACGGAGGTACATTGCAATTTGCAACCGTAAGCTACGAATACATGATAAAAGGATTTGATTCAGCAATTAACTTATTAAACAGCTATGATTTCATTAAAACAATGGGACAATCTGAAGTTCAAATGACTCCAATTGGCGTTGTCGGAATCATAATTCCATGGAATTCCAGCAATGGTTTTATTGCCAGCAAATTAGCAACAGTGATTGTAGCAGGCTGCACAACTGTTATAAAACCAAGCGAAATGAGCGCACAACAAACACAATTAATGACGGAATGCTTACACGACGCACAACTTCCAAAAGGGATAGTGAATATTGTAAACGGATTGGGAGAAGTCGTTGGTGCAGAAATCAGTCGAAATCCAGACATTTCCAAAGTTTCTTTTACAGGATCTACCAACGTTGGGAAAATTATTGCTAAAGAAGCAGTCAACACAATGAAAAGAGTCACTCTTGAACTTGGCGGAAAATCTCCAAATATCATTTTGGATGATGCTGATTTCTCAAAAGCCATTCCGCTTGCAATGGCCGCAGCATTTATGAACAACGGACAAGCCTGTATCGCCGGAACCAGATTATTGATTCCAGAAAACAAATTAGAAGAAACAAAACTCCTAATTAAAGAAACAGCCTCTAATCTTGTCGTTGGCGATCCTAAAAATTCCAATACCGCTATTGGACCTATGGTTAGCACTAAACAATACAATCGCGTCCAAGATTATATTCAAGCCGGAATTAGCGAAGGCGCAGAAATATTAACTGGCGGACTAGGAAAACCTGAAGGATTAGAAAATGGAAATTTCGTCAAACCAACTATTTTTATCAACGTAAACAATCAGATGCGTATTGCAAGAGAAGAAATATTCGGCCCCGTCTTATCTGTCATAACTTATAAAACCGAAGAAGAAGCCATTGAAATCGCTAATGACACCACTTACGGACTGCAAGCCTATGTAAGTTCATCAAATTCTGAAAGAGCGCACGATGTCGCTTCACAACTTAATGCAGGGCGTGTTCAGATAAACGGAATCAGCCACGACCCAATGGCACCTTTCGGCGGATTTAAACAATCTGGAATTGGTCGCGAATTTGGAACAATTGGACTTGAAGCTTATTTAGAGCCCAGAGCATTAATCCAACAAAAATAATCTTGTTCGATCTGGAAATCTTTACAAGCAAAGATTTCCAGATCTTTTAGTATTTTTACAATTATGAGCACTAAATCAAATACAAAGCCTAAAATTCTCTACTCGTGTTATTATTCACGCAGTCGTGAAGGCGAGCATTTTATACCCGAACATGTTTTTAGCTATCAAATTTCAGGCGAAATGATTGCTTCAGATGGCAAAAGCACTTTTATCACCAAACCTGGAGATTTTCGTTTTAGCAGAAGAAATCATTTAGCAAAATTTACTAAAATTCCTCCAGAAGGAGGCGAATTCAAAACTATTTCTCTTTTTCTTGATCAGGAAATCTTAAGAGAAATCAGCAAAGAATACAATTTAAAATCGGATAAAAAATCAGACTCAGAAGCTATGTTTACATTAGCTCCTAACCCACTTTACAAATCCTTCATGGAATCACTGCTTTCTTATCTTGAAGTCGAACAAGAAAACAATGAAGCTTTATTCAATTTAAAAATTAAAGAAGCTATTCACCTTTTATTAAAAGCAAACCCAGAATTAAAAGATATTTTATTTGACTTTAACGAACCTGGCAAAATCGACTTGGAAGCTTTTATGAATAAAAATTTCCACTTCAACGTTCAAATGCATCGATTTGCTTATCTCACCGGAAGAAGCTTGGCTACCTTTAAAAGAGATTTTCAAAAAGTATTTCAGCAAGCACCTGGAAAATGGCTTTTAAACAAAAGACTTCAGGAAGCTTATTATTTAATTAGCCAAGGAAATTCTCCTTCAGACGTATATATTGGAGTTGGCTTTGAAGATCTATCGCATTTTTCATTTTCGTTTAAAAAGAAATTCGGAATTGTTCCATCTTCTTTAAATCACAAGTAAAAAACACAACTTAAATTTACACCATAAAAAAAAGCCTCTCATTTCTGAGAGGCTTTCTGTTGGTCTACTAGGACTCGAACCTAGAAAGACGGCACCAAAAACCGTAGTGTTACCATTACACCATAGACCAGCAGTGCGGTTAAGCGGGTGCAAAATTAAAACTTTATTTAATTTATGCAAATTTTAATCGAAACTTTTTTAAATAAAAAAAAGTCTCTCATTTCTGAGAGACTTTTCTGTTGGTCTACTAGGACTCGAACCTAGAAAGACGGCACCAAAAACCGTAGTGTTACCATTACACCATAGACCAGCAGTGCTATTAGCGAGTGCAAATTTAAGTCTTTATTTAGTTTATCCAAACTTTTTGAGCAAAAAAATTCGTTTTTTTCAATTTTTTTTAGTCCAAAACTCCCAACAGCAACAGAATCTCCTCATAAACAACACATTGCCATCTAGGCATAGTTTTATAGAATTTTTTGTTAATGCTCGTTTCTTTACATAAAAAAACATTTTCTTTGTAGGATAGAAAAACATTCAAATTTTTAACACCTAAATATGGCACAATTCAATTTCAATAAATGGAATACAATTATTGGTTGGTTTGCATTTGCAATCGCTTTAATAACTTATACATTAACAGTTGAACCTACAATGAGCTTTTGGGATTGCGGAGAATATATTGCTACCGCAGCCAAACTTGAAGTAGGCCACCCACCGGGAGCTCCGCTTTTCCAGATGATGGGTGCATTTTTTGCCATGTTTGCAATAGATGCTCAGCATGTAGCAGTAATGGTTAACATGATGTCTGTTTTCTCTAGTGCATTTACCATATTATTTATGTTCTGGTCATCGTCTATGATTTTGAAAAAAATCGTAGGTCGTTTTACAGAAATCGACCAAAACAACTCAATTGTTATTTTAGGAAGTTCTTTTGTAGGTGCTTTAGCTTACACATTTTCTGATAGTTTTTGGTTTAATGCAGTAGAAGCCGAAGTTTATGCAATGGCCTCTTTATTAATTGCATTGCTTTTTTGGCTTGGTTTACGTTGGGAACAAGACATGGATAAACCAAAAGGAAACAAATGGCTTTTAATTATTTCGTTGGTTGTTGGTCTTTCGTTTGGAGTTCACTTCATGGCTCTTTTAACTATTCCATCTATTGGATTCTTATACTATTTCAAACACTACGAAAAAGTTACAATCAAAAATTTCATTATTGCTAACATTGTAGTTATTGGAATTTTATTGTTCATTTTCAAATTATTGCTACCTCTTACGATGGCATTTTTCGGAAAAACCGAAATTTTCATGGTAAACAGCATGGGACTTCCATTCAACTCAGGAACTATCTTTGTAGCATTACTATTTATCGCCTTTTTCTATTTTGGACTAAAATACACCAAACAAAAAGGTTTTATATTCTACAACACTATTATATTGTGCATTTTATTCATCTTGATTGGTTTCTCAACTTGGTTAATGCTTCCTGTTCGTGCAAATGCCAATACCGTTATTAACGAAAATAAACCATCGGATGCTACTGAGGTTTTGGCTTACTACAATCGTGAACAATATGGCGTGAATCCTTTGTTTTATGGACCTCAATACACGGAACTTTTTGCTGGTCTTGATGCTAAAACCCCTTATTTAGATAAAAAACCAAACTACGAGAGAGATTACAAAACAGGTAAATACATTATTACCAATAATTATAAGAATGCAGAACAAAATTCTGACGACAACCAGAAAGCAATTTTGCCTAGAATGTGGAGCACGGAAACTGGCCATATCCAAAACTATATCAACTTTACAAATCCTCCGAAGTTCAGAATCAATCCTAATTACAACTATGATGATGATTTGGCAAAATACGGAATCGACGCTAGCCAATTAAGTGAGGATGAATACAATAAAGCTACAGCTCAATTGCGTAACGAAGTTGAGAAAACAGTTTCTGAATTCAGAAAAGCTTATGCTCAAAAACAAATTGACAACGAAGGCTATGTAAAATTCTTAAGAAGTTACGGCGAATATTTACTTATCGAAAAACCTTCTACAGCAGACAATTTTAGTTTTATGTTCGAATATCAATTCGGATACATGTACTGGAGATATTTAATGTGGAATTTTGTTGGACGACAAAATGATGTTCAAGGTAAATATGATAATCTGGACGGAAACTGGATTAGCGGTATCAAACCTTTAGATTCTGTTCACTTAGGCTCTCAAGACAATTTGCCTACTGATGTATTGAATAATAAAGGACGTAATGCTTATTATTTCATTCCGTTTATTTTAGGATTAATTGGTATAATGTACCACGCCAATAAAGATTTGAAGAGTTTCTATGTTCTTTTGGCTTTATTTTTATTTACAGGAATTGCACTAAAAATATATTTGAACGAAAGGCCTTTTGAACCACGTGAAAGAGATTATGCCCTTGTTGGTTCATTCTATGTCTTTGCCATCTGGATCGGATTTGGTGTTTATTCGCTCTATGAAAGCCTGCAGAAATACTTGGCTCCAAAAATTGCCGGACCAGTGCTTATAGCCGGAAGTTTGTTGGCCGCGCCTGTTTTAATGGCCGCTCAAAACTGGGACGATCACGACAGATCAGGAAGATACACAGCAGTTGCAATGGCAAAAGCTTATTTGAGTTCTTGCGATAAAGATGCTATATTATTCACGATTGGAGATAATGATACCTTCCCGCTTTGGTATGCCCAAGAAATTGAGCACTTTAGAACCGATGTGAAGATCGTAAATACGAGTTTATTTATGACAGATTGGTACATCGATCAAATGAAAGCGAAATCTTATGAATCTAATCCGTTACCAATTTCTTTTGTACACAGCCAATATGTGGGAGATAATTTGGACTATACAGCTTATATTCAAAAAATTGACACTCGTTGGAATATTAAAGATTTTATCGATTTCATTAAAAACCCTAAATCGACTGTTGGATTGCAAAACGGACAAACTATCCATTTCTACCCGACAAATAAGATTAGAGTAAACGTAGACAAAAATCTTATTATCCAAAATAAAGTTGTTAACCCTAAATACTACGATTCTATTGTTCCTTATTTAGATATTGACATCAAAGGAAGCGCATTATATAAAAACCGTTTAATGATGCTTGATATCTTGGCAAACAACAACTGGAAAAGACCAATCTACTTTAGCGGTGGAGCTTTTGATGATGAAGATTATTTATGGTTAAAAGATTATCTGCAACTAGACGGAATGGTTTACAAATTGGTTCCAATTAAAAATGCTCCTTCTAAAGATGGAGGGCCATTAGATATGGGGCAAATCGATTCTGATAAAATGTACGATATCGTAATGAAATGGGATTGGGGGAACAGCGATGGAAATATCTATCACGATCCTGAAACTAGAAGAAACAGCATCACATACCGTACAAATCTTTCTAGATTAATGAACCAGCTTATTGAAGAAGGTAAAATTGACAAAGCTAAAAATGTAATTAATTTAGCGATGACCAAAATGCCTTTAGATAAATTTGGATATTATTCTTTAGTTGAAGCTTTTGGCGATGGTTATTATAAAGTTGGAGAAAAAGCTAAAGCACAAGATCTTTTAAACAAATTGGTTCAGAAATATAAAGAGAATTTAAACTATTACAGCACATTGCCTCCTGGTGACCAAACAGATCTTGCAGTAGATATTATTACTGATATTGAACGCTACAGAAGCTTGCTGCACGTAATGGAAGCAAATAAAGACACTGCTTTTTACAACCAGCATAAAACTACGTTTAATACTTACGTAAATGTTTTTGAGCGTTTTGGACGTGAAAAAGAATAAATAAAATATACGAAAATCTTACTTATTAAAAAAATGCAGCGCTGTTTGATAAATAGCGCTGCATTTTTTAATTTTATACATATAATACAATTTTAATTCAAACATGAGCTTCTATTGGGTAAAAACTAACGCATTTATCAAAAAGGTATTTTCTAAATATTGCTGGGACATTCCTAACAACGAAAAGAAAATATACCTCACTTTTGACGATGGCCCAACTCCAGAAATTACAGACTGGGTTTTATCTGAATTAAAAAAATTTGATGCAAAAGCAACTTTCTTCTGCATTGGAAAAAACATTAAAGCAAACCTCGCTTTATTTGAAAAGCTAATTACCGACGGACATTCTATAGGAAACCATACCATGAACCATGTTAATGGATGGAAAAGTCATACCAATGAATACATCGAAAATGTGCAAAACTGTGCTGCTATCTTGGACGAACAGGAAAAAGCTCCTCACCGTTTGTTATTTCGTCCTCCTTACGGAAAAATCAAAAAAGCACAGTCCAAAATCCTTAGAAGTTTAGGCTATAAAATTGTAATGTGGGATGTTTTAAGTGCAGATTTTGATCAAAGCATTACGCCAGAAAAATGTCTTGAAAACGTGACAAAAAATGTAAAATCAGGTAGCGTAATTGTATTTCATGACAGCATCAAGGCTTCTCCAAACTTAAGATTTGCCTTGCCTAGAACACTGCATTTTTTAAAAGAAAATGGATATAAATTTGACATTATACATTAAATAACATCAAAAAAGAAGTTATTTTAAACGCTAAATTGTTCCTGAACAATTCCGATTATAGTATTGGCATCAAGCTCTCCAGACTGCCTCCAGATCATTTGTCCTTCTTTGTAAATCATTAAAGTTGGAAGTCCTTTAATACGAAGTGCTTCTGCTAGTTCCTGATTTTTATCTACGTCTATTTTGATTACTTTGGCTTTATCGCCAAGCGCAGCAGCTACGTCCTTAATAACAGGATGCATAGAAACTGAAGATTCATTCCAATCTGTGTAAAAGTCAATTAACACTGGAACTTGAGCATTTATTAATTCTCCAAATTTTGACATAAAACCAAAAATTTAAGTTTTTTAAATCTCTTAAAAGAAATAAATATTATACAAATGTAGCATTTTTAACGAATTAAGCGACATTACGGCCTTTTTTTAGTTCAATTACTGTTATTTCAGGCATAATTCCAACTCGTCCAGGATAAGCATGAAAACCAAACCCGCGGTTAACATAAACGTATCTTCCGACGTTTTCGTACAATCCTGCCCACTGTTTATAAATATATTGCGCCAAACTCCATTTAAAATATCCTGGAATTTCAATTCCGAATTGCATACCGTGTGTATGGCCTGCAAATGTCAGATGAAAATTCTTTGGATGGTCTTTAATTTCCGCTTCCCAATGGCTTGGATCATGGCTCATTAAAATTTTAAAATCGTCTTGATGCACATTTTCAGAAGCTTTATTTAAATCGCCTGCTTTCTTAAAATTCACACCCCAATTTTCTACACCAATCAAAGCAATTTTATCATCGCCTTTTTGGATATAAGTATGTTCATTCAGCATCAAGTTAAATCCAATTTGACTGTACAAGTTTTTAATTTGCTGAAAATTTTCATCTTTTTCTTTCTCAGAAGGCCATGCTACATATTCTCCATAATCATGATTTCCTAAAACAGCAAACTTCCCATATTTATAATTTTTTATCCGATTGAATGTTTCCAACCAAGGATGCATTTCTTTAGCGTGCGTATTTACAATATCTCCCGTAAACAAAATCAAATCGGCTTCCTGTGCATTAATTAAATCAATTGCGTAATTAATCTTCTCTGGATTGTCAAAACTTCCGCTATGAACATCTGAAATCTGCGTAATTTTAAATCCGTCGAAAGCATCTGGAAGATCTGGAAAAAATACAGTTTGCTTGATTACTTTGAAATTATATTTTCCTTCAAAAATCCCGTAAATGATAGACAGAAATGGAATCGCTGCCAATCCTAAAGCAATCTGGCTCACAAATTTTCTTCTGTCAGGCATCATTTCTTTTCGCGGCGTATTGTAAACAAAATAATTCAGAATACTAGCTCCTATTCTAATAATATCTTCGCCAAACATGATTAAGGTAAGCACAATTTTTGGCACATACACCGTAAGCATCAAGCCTGTAGTAAACATAAATTGTCTAGTTTGACCAACTGATCGGTCAACCTGCGAAAAAGAATAAATAATAAAGATTAAAACCAGCAAGCTTATAACTTGGTAACTAATCAAAACCCAACGTGTTTTAATTAATGTTCGAAAAGCCTGATAAGAATAGAACTCAATAAATAATAAAAGAGCGCATAATATTATAAAACGAAAGATCATTTAATTTATAGTTTTAAACAAAGTAACAAAGAATGAAAATTCTATTTCTTTTTATTATAAAAAATTTAACGCTGTTAAAATAAAAAAGCTGAAAGAATGGCTTCCTTCAGCTTTAACCTACCAACCTTTAAAACTATTTAATCTTAAGACTTAAAATCTCGTTTATTTTGCTTTTGGAGCTTCTGGTTTTGCAGCTTCTGCTTTTTTCTCACCTTTAGCTTTTTTGTCTGCTTTTTTATCGTGTTTTTCAGTTTTTGTTTCTTTTTTTGCTGGCGCTGGAGTTGTTGTTTGTGCGTTTACCATTGCAAATGTTCCTAAAACTGCTACTGCTAAAATTGCTAATTTTTTCATGACTTTAAATTTTTATGATTGTTATTTTCATTATTTATAAGTCAAAGATATAATCGCAAAATGAAGATAAAATGAAGAAAAAGTCTTACAGGAAATTTTAACTTTTAATTGGCTTTTTCAAACAATAATGTAAAAGTAGTTCCTTGATTTAAAGCCGATTTAACCTTGATTTGAATATGATGAAAAGAAGCAATACTTTGTGCAATGGCAAGCCCTAGCCCCTGTCCTTCTTGGTCTGAACTGATTCTAGCAAAACGGCTGAATATTTTCTCGAGCTGCGATTCATCCATTCCTATTCCTGAATCTTTTACCGAAATAAAATAATATTCGTTGGTAAAACCGTCTTCTATAATTATTCCGCCTTTAGGCTTATTATATTTTATAGCATTCGTTACGAGATTATATATAAGAATATGAACCAAGGTTTTATTTCCTATAAAAACAAAATCGTTCTCCATTTCATTTGTAAACTGAATATCTCTATCCTCAATTCGGTCCTGCAGATCTTCTTGCAAATCAGAAACGATTTCTCGAAGATTGATTTCTTCATTTGCTTCGTATTGATTATTATCTATCCTGGAAATCAGCAATAAATTATTAATGATTTTTTTCAGCATATCTAAGGTCTTCAATGAACCTGCAATTTTGTCAACCGCATGATCATCCAAAGATTCATTTTGCAACAAGTTTTCAAGCTTGTTTTTAAGAAGTGCTATTGGCGTTAAAAGTTCATGGGAAACATTAGAAATAAACTGTTTTTCTTTTTTAAAAACTTCAGTAATTCGATCCATCATTTGATTGAGAACAAAATCCAATTCTCTAAAGTCTCTTGAAGTCGCTTTTATCGGCGTATGATCAAATGTTTCTGGCTCGTTTACACGCCTTATTTTGGTATCGATAATTTTGTAAAATGGTTTTAAAAGATATTCAATATAAAAAGTATCCGCCAAAAAGGTCATGAAAAGAATGACCACAAAAACAATTATAATAAACAGTTTAATTACAAAAGTCAAATCGTTAACCTCGCTTAAACTACTGCCTATCTCAAGCTGGTAATCTTGCCCTTCGTAGGTAAAATGATGCTGCAAGATTCGATACTCGCTTTCTTCTCCTTCAATTTTTCTATATTCGTTACTGAATGTTGTTTTTTTCTGATGTGGTTTTATAGTTGCTCGAGACAACACCAAAAACTCACTGTGAAGTGTCGAAAACTCAGAAAAAGTATCGGTTGAATCGTCTGGATTTTCTATAAAATCATTTATTTCCTCTTTATTCAAATGCTCAATAAACTTCTTCTTTTTTTCTAATAAAGTGTTATTGATATGATGATACACAACATTTTCAACCAAAATAGGAAGCATTAGCCATAAAATCAAAATGACCAGTAATCTGGTTAATGCGTTAAAAATGGCTAATTGGTGTTTTATTTTCACGAGAATCGTTTTATTCGTTTATACGATAGCCCACATTTCGAACAGTTTCAAACCAATCTATAGCGGTATGCTTGTCTAGTTTTTTTCTGAGATTACGAACATGCACATCTATAAAATTAGAATCTGAATTGACTTCTAGAATATCTCCCCAAATATGCTCTGTCAATTGCAATCTCGTGATAACTCGGTTTTTATTTAAGACTAAATACTGAAAAATATCAAATTCTTTTTTGGTAAGATTGATAGGCTGATCACTAAAACTCACTCTGTAATCTTGCAATTGCAGTAAAAAACCGTGAATGCTTAAATTGTTAAGAGTAAATCCATGAATTCTACGAACTACAGCAAATATTCTTGCTGCCAATTCTGTCAAAGCAAAAGGTTTAGTCAGATAATCGTCAGCTCCAAGATGAAGTCCGTTTATCCTGTCATCCAATTCTCCTCTGGCAGTAAGCACGATTACTGCGATTTTTGATTTTGTTTTTCTAATTGCCTGCAAAACTTCAAAACCATCGCCGTCTGGCAATCCAAGATCCAGAAGCATAACATCATAATCATTACTTCCAAATTCTTCTAGAGCATCGGCGCAATTATTTGCACTTTTACAAATGTAACCTGCGTTGCATAAAAAGTCATACACTTCTACCGCCAGTTCTTTATTATCTTCAACAATTAAAACATTCATAAACTCAGCTTTTAAGCGCAATTAAAATTAGTGAATTATCAAAAATTGTGTAGCGCATTATTAAAAAATTAACGAATGTAAAAAAGCCGACAAATTTCTTCATCAGCCTTTTTCAATCGCATTCTCATAATCATTATTCCTGTTTTGCCTTCGTTACAATGCTTCGAAAACAAAACGAGAGCAATACTTAATTTTTTGCTTTTGCAGTTTCTGGTTTAGCAGCTTCTGATTTCATAGCAGCTGGTTTAGCAGCTTCCGTTTTTGCTGTTTTTACTTTTTTATCAGATTTGTGTTTAGGATGTTTAGTTGCTTTTACTTCTTTAGTTGGAGCTTCTTTTCCATCTTTTGCAGGAAATGCGTGAACCATTGCACTTGTTCCTAAAACTGCCACTAGTAACATTAATAAATTTCTCATGATTTCTAAGATTTAAGAATTAATAACCTTTTATTTTACAGATCAAAATTACCTCCTCAAAATGAAGCCAAAATGAAGAAATCACGGAATAAAAAATTTTAACTTGATATTAACTCTTCTCTTGTTTTCAACCATATAAGTTATATAATTTCATTTAATTAAACGACACAGATCTAGACGCACTGCAGTGCGCCTGTACTAAAATGAACTTATATAACTTATAGGGTTCAAAAAATTAATTTTCGGAAACCAAATCGTTTTTTAAAAGCCAATTGTTTATTTTTACAGACTAATATTTTTAATATGTCAACTCAAAAACGCCTTTTTCTTCTAGATGCTTATGCACTAATTTTTCGCGGGTATTATGCCTTTATAAAAAACCCGAGAATCAACTCAAAAGGAATGGATACATCTGCAATTATGGGTTTTATGAACTCGCTTTTGGATGTTATTAAAAGAGAAAAACCAGATCATTTGGCAGTAGCTTTCGACAAAGGCGGAAGTCATGTAAGATCTGAAATGTTTGTTGAATACAAAGCAAACCGTGATGCTACACCAGAAGCAATTAAAATTGCTGTTCCGTATATTCAGGAATTATTACGTGCCATGCATATTCCGATTATTGAGCTTGAAGGCTGTGAGGCCGATGACTTAATTGGAACTATTGCAAAACAAGCCGAAAAACAGAACTACAAAGTTTTTATGGTAACTCCAGATAAGGATTTTGCACAATTGGTTTCTGAAAATATTTTCATGTACAAACCAGCCCGTATGGGTAACGGAATCGAAATTTGGGGTGTTCCTGAAGTTTTAGCAAAATTTGAAATTGAAAGACCAGAACAAGTAATTGATTTTCTTGGAATGATGGGCGACGCGATTGATAATATTCCAGGATTGCCAGGTGTTGGAGAAGTAACTGCTAAAAAGTTCCTGAAAGAATTTGGAACAATGGAAAACCTTTTAGAAAATACGCATTTACTAAAAGGCAAAATGAAAGAAAACATTGAAGCGAATAAAGACAAAGGTATTCTTTCTAAAAAACTCGCAGCAATTATTACAGATTGCGATGTTACTTTTAATGAAGAAGATTACGAACTTTCTCGTCCAGATATTGAAAAAACAGATGCTATTTTTCAAGAATTGGAATTCAGAAGAATGGCTGAGCAGTTTGACAATTTATTCAAAACTGATGGAACACAGACTGCAACTCCAGATGCCAATGCTAAACCTGCTAAAAAAGCTGCCGCTAAAAACGAAGACCAATTTGATCTTTTTGGAGGTGCTGACTCAGATGAAGACACAGACGCAAGAACTTCTTTTTATAGTACTTTAGAAAATACAGAACATTCGTACCAAACTATTCAAGGCGATTTAGGAATTAAATTGCTTTTGCAAAATTTACAAAAACAGCCAGCAGTCTGTTTTGATACCGAAACAACAGGAATTGATGCGCTGCATGCAGAATTGGTCGGAATGTCTTTCTCTTACGAAAAAGGAAAAGCCTTTTATGTTCCGTTTCCGGAAAATCAAGAAGAAGCAAAAGCTTTAATTGAAAAATTTGTTCCGTTTTTTGAAAATGAAAACATTGAAAAAATCGGACAAAACTTAAAATATGATTTAAAAATCCTTTCTAATTATGGTGTTACTGTAAAAGGAAAACTGTTTGATACGATGATCGCACATTATCTGATTAATCCAGATATGCGTCATAATATGGATATTTTGGCAGAAACGTATTTAAAATATTCTCCAAAATCTATTGAAACTTTAATTGGTAAAAAAGGGAAAAATCAGCTGAATATGCGCGATGTTCCTTTAGAAGATATTAAAGAATATGCTGCCGAAGATGCTGATGTTACTTTACAGCTAAAAGAAATCTTTACGACACAATTAGACAAAACGGGCACTAAAAAGTTATTTGACGACATCGAAATTCCGTTAGTAAGCGTTTTGGCTGATATGGAAATGGAAGGTATCCGTTTAGATGTTGATTTCTTAAAAGCAATGTCAACAGAAATGGATGTCGAAATCAAATCTTTAGAACAAAAAATCTACGAAACTGCTGGAGAGAAATTTAATCTAGCTTCTCCAAAGCAATTAGGAGATATTTTATTCGAAAAACTTAAAATTGGCGGAGCAAAACAAAAGAAAACCAAAACGGGCCAATATGCAACCGGCGAAGAAGTTTTGACTTATTTGGCTAATGATAACCCAATTGTAAAAGATATTTTGGACTGGCGCCAAATGGTAAAACTTCAAAGTACTTATATTTTGGCTTTACCAGAACAAGTTGACAAGAAGACATTACGCGTTCATACCGATTATATGCAGGCGGTTGCGGCAACTGGTCGTTTGAGTTCTAATAATCCGAACTTGCAGAATATTCCAATTCGTACCGAAAGAGGACGTCAGATTCGTAAAGCTTTTGTCGCGCGCGATGAAAATTACACTTTAATCTCTGCCGATTACTCTCAAATTGAATTGCGAATTATTGCCGCTTTAAGTGGTGAAGAAAATATGATTGCGGCTTTCCAAAACGGAGAAGATATTCACAGAGCAACCGCAGCAAAAGTATTTGATGTTGCGCTTGAAGAAGTTTCTCGCGAACAAAGAAGCAATGCCAAAACTGTAAACTTCGGAATTATCTACGGTGTTTCTGCTTTTGGTTTGAGTAATCAAACTTCACTTTCTAGAAGCGAAAGCGCCGCTTTGATAGATGCTTACTACAAAACATATCCACGTCTTAAATCGTACATTTCAGAACAAATTGAGTTTGCTCGCGAAAAAGGTTATGTACAGACGATTTTAGGCCGTCGCCGTTATTTAAAAGATATTAACTCTGCCAATGCTGTTGTAAGAAGTGCTGCCGAACGAAATGCCGTAAATGCGCCAATTCAAGGAAGTGCTGCCGATGTAATTAAGATTGCGATGATCAACATTCATAAAAAACTTCGTGACGAAAACTGGAAATCTAAAATGTTGCTTCAAGTACATGATGAGCTTGTGTTCGATGTTCACAACGATGAACTCGAAAAAATCCAACCTATGATCAAACACGAAATGGAAAATGCATTTAAAATGTCGGTTCCTTTAGAGGTTGAAATTGGTCTTGGTAAAGATTGGTTAGAAGCGCACTAAAAATTAAATTATTATATTCCAAAAGCCATTCAAGTTGAATGGCTTTTTTTACATTTATAATTACTTTAAAGATCTTTAAAATTTAAAAAGAAAGCAAAATGAAAAAATATTTTTTGCACCTATTTCTACTTTATTCAGCGATTATGTTTTGCCAAAATAAAACTTATTACCTGGAAGGAACTTTAGGCAAAAGCATCATTTTTATGACGCTTCAGGTTTACAAATCAAATAACGAAACCAGTTTAAGTGCCATTTATTTCTACAAGAATTCATTAAAAGACATTAAACTTGAAGCTAAATTAACAGACAGCAATACTTATACTTTCTATTTTAAACCTGGAGATGCTATTACCGAAAAATTTTATCTGAAAAAATCAGGCAGTAATTTCAATGGCTTTTGGTATGACGCCAAAGACAAACAATTAGCCGTTCATCTTGAACCTATAAATTTTGACAATTACAAATCGAATATCAAAATTAGATTTGATGATGAAAAACTAAACTTGGTAAAATATAAATTTCTCGAATTTAAAAAACAGAAAACTACACTTTACAACAACAAAGAATTTGTTTGGTATTCTGAAAAACATTGTACGTCAGATTTCTTTAGATTAGGAGCTAATTTTTCTGAGAAAAACAAAAGCTTGATTAATCCGATTTTAGAGCAAATTCATATCGAGAATACTTTAAGTCAGCTTAATTGTTCTTCGAGTTTTGAATATAGCAATGGTCAGGGAATAGAAAGCAACACTACAATAAATTATTTAAACACAAATTTATTAGGCTTTCAAATTTCTGATTCTTGGTATTGTGGAGGCGCGCATCCAGATTTTGGAAGCAGCGGTTATTTGATAGATTTAAACAACGGAAAACAATATGGAATTGATGATATTCTTGCTTTTGACAAAAGTGTAACTGGAGATAGCGAAAATAATTTTGATGCTTATTCTAAATACCGAAGTGATTATTTTGCGCCTAAATTACTTGCTGTAATTAATTCGCAGGAACATTTTGAAAAGCCAAAAAATGAAGATGATGGTTGCGATTACACTAATGAAGAATATTGGGATTTTCCATCTTGGAATTATACAGAAAAAGGAATTGAATTTACTCCTATCTTTTACCGAGCAGCAAGGAATTGTGAAGAATCTTTTCTCGTCCCGTTTGAGAAATTGAAAAAATATAAGAATCCAAAATTCCCTTATGAGCTTAAATAAAAAAATCCCTTCTTAATGAAGGGATTTTTAGTTTTATTTTTTTCGAGTTGATTCTCTTTCTTTCAATTTTGTCTTGATTACGATTGTTTCGTATTCAGAAACCGTTCCTTCTGGCTCTTCTAATCTTTCGATTAATCTTTTTGCCGCTACTTCTCCAATTTCAACTCCATGCTGACTTACTGTTGTCAAACTTGGTGATAAACGTCTTGAAGCCAAAATACCATCAGCAAAACCAATAATAGAAATATCTTCTGGAACTCTATACCCTTTTTTCAAACTTACCCTTAAAGCGGCAACCGAATCATTTTCGTCCAAAGCAAAAATTCCGTCAATTTTATTGTCAAAAATTGAATCAATTTTAGCTTTCATGTCCTCTTCAGAATCAGTACGAAGAATAATTTTTTCGTTTACCGGAATATTATTGTCCGCTAACGCTTTCAAATATCCATCGGCTCTCAATTTTCCAACACTTAAATTATCTACAGACGAAATTAAAGCAATGTTTTTGCATCCTAAATTAATTAAATGCTGCGTTGAGTTTAATGCCGAATCAAAATCATCTACCACAACTTTATCACAATCAACTTCATCTGCAATACGATCAAACATTACAATTGGTGTTCCGTCGTTAATTATTTCAGAAAAATGATTGTAATCTTGAAGTTTTTGAGCTTCTTGAGAAACCGAAAGGATAAATCCGTCAATAGTTCCGTTGCTCAACATTTCAAGCGTATGAATTTCTTTTTCTAAAGATTCGTTAGAGATACAGGTAATTACATTATATCCTTTTTTATCGGCAACTTTCTCAATACCGCTAAAAACTTTCGCGAAGAAAGAATTTAAAATATTAGGAATAATTACCCCGATCGTTTTTGTCTTACGATTCTTAAGATTCAAACCAATAACATTCGGCTTATAATTTTTGAGTTTGGCATACTCTTTAATCTTCACCTTGGTTTGTTCACTAATTTCTGGGCTGTCATTCAACGCTTTAGATACAGTCGAAACAGAAACGCCCAGTTCCTTCGCAATTTGTTTTAGAGTTGCTTTAGCTTTCATCCAATTGAATTTTATGTAATTAATACAAATATAGTAGAATTACCGAAAATAAAACAAAAAGAAGCTATTAGTATTTAAAAATATAAGTCTTTTCGAAATAATAATAAATTAAACCACTATTTCAAAACCGCACTTCCTAAAATTTCGTTAATAACTAAATACCAATTAACTAAGAACCAATGTTGTTAACCTAATAAAAACTTGATTATGAAAAACGAAGTTAAAATTCATGAAGTTGACCCTTCATTGAATAGCAGAAGGAGCTTTCTTAAGCTCAGTGGATTAACATTAGTGACCACAGGTTTAGTTCTAGCTGGCTGCAGCGACAATGACAACGATAATGATATGCCAGACAATTCCTTACCTGGAATAAAAAATGGCGTTTTTGATTTAGGCTCTGGAGATTTTGGAGTATTGACTTATGCGTATGCTCTCGAACAACTAGAAGCTGACTTTTACACAAAAGTAGTAAATGCCAGTAGCTTCAATACTGTATTTAGCAGTCTTGAAAGAGAAGTTTTAACCGATTTATATCATCACGAAGTAGTTCATAGAGATTTCTTTAAAGCTGCTTTAACTGGAGCACTTCCAGATCCTAGTTCACAATTACTACCTTCTTTAGCGTTTAATTATGGCTCTTTAAATTTCAACAGCCGTACCGAAGTACTTGCCACTGCAAAAGCATTAGAAGACACTGGAGTAGCAGCCTACAATGGTGCAGGCAAACTGATTAAAACAGCAGATTATTTATTATTGGCAGGAAAAATTGTTTCTGTTGAAGCAAGACATGCGTCTGCCATCAGAAGCTTAATTAATCCGAATTCTAAAGATTTTGCTGGAGACGATATTGTAAATATGACTACAGGTTTAGACGATGCAAAAGATCCTTCTAAAATCCTGCCAATCGCTGCCAATTTTATAACCACAAAATTCACAGCTAAATACTTACCTTAATCTTAACCGCTAAAACGTAGAAATTATGAACATTTTAAAATTTATAGAATCCTTTACTGATGACAATTTGATAAACAATAAAGGTACACGAAGAGACAGTTTTACTCAGTTCGGGAATATTGGAAAGAATTTAGCTCTAGCCTCAATCCCATTCGGATTATCAGCTCTAACTAATAAAGCTTTCGCAAAAGACATTACAGCAACGCCTGCAACTCCAATTGGGGCTTTGCAATTTGCTTTAACCTTAGAATATCTTGAAAACGAATTTTACGCCATGGCATTAGATTCAGGGGTAATTCCTGCTTCTGAAAACGGCGGAAGAGATTTAAAAGTTTTTCAACAAATCGCAGCACACGAATCTGATCACGTGAAATTTCTAATTGCAGGATTAGGCGGAACTGCCAGCGCCAACTTTGTTCCAAAACCAACTTTTGACTTTACAGTTGGAGGCGCTTTTAATCCTTTTGGAGATTATCCAACCTTTTTAGCTTTGGCACAAGCCTTTGAAGATACAGGAGTTAGAGCGTATAAAGGACAAGCTGCAAACTTAATTACCACACCAGACCTATTAACTGCTGCATTACAAATTCATTCTGTTGAAGCGCGTCACGCCTCCGAAGTAAGAAGATTACGAGGTTTAAAAGGATGGATTTCAAATTCGGAAAGAGGTGCAGGTATGCCGGCTGCTACCCAAGCCGTTTACGATGGCGAAGGTGTTACGATGCAAGCAGGCTTTAATACCGCAACTGCTTTTGGAGCCGCTGCAGGTTCAGAGGCTTATGATGAGCCACTTACCACACAACAAGTAGTTGATATTGCCAATATATTTATCGTATAAGCGATTTTTCTTCTAAATATTTAACCGTCTTTACTTTATTGCAGAGACGGTTTTTTTATTCCTTAAACAATTAAAAAACTGAAGCCCTGATTTTCAGCAGATAAAATATTCTTTCAGGTATTTGGTTTTAAAATAATTAATTGTACTTTTGCATCCCCTTTATTGGGGATGGAATGTTTAATTAAAATAATATTATGGACGCATTAAGCTACAAAACGGTTTCAGCAAGTAAAGCCACTGTAACTAAAGAGTGGATTGTTGTTGACGCTGAAGGTCATAACTTAGGACGTCTTGCTTCTAAAGTTGCTATGATTTTAAGAGGTAAGTACAAACCAAGTTACACACCGCACGTTGACTGTGGAGATAACGTAATTGTTATCAACTCAGAAAAAATTAACCTTACAGGTACAAAATTGAATGACAAAATTTACATGCGTCATACAGGTTACCCAGGAGGACAAAGAACTTTAACTGCTAAAGTATTGCAAGCTAAAAACCCTGCATTATTAGTAGAAAAAGCTGTAAAAGGTATGTTACCTAAAAACAAATTAGGAGCTGAACTTTTTAGAAATCTAAATGTTGTTGTAGGATCTGAGCACACTCACGGAGCTCAAAAACCTAGAACTGTTAACCTAAATGATCTTAAGTAATGGGAGTTATTCACAAAATCGGTAGAAGAAAAACCGCTGTTGCACGTGTTTACGTTTCTGAAGGAACTGGAAACATCACTGTAAACAAAAAAGAATTCGCAACTTACTTTCCAACTGCAACTTTACAGTACAAAGTGTTACAGCCGCTTTCTATGACAGAAAACGCTGGTAACTTTGACGTAAAAGTGAATGTTTACGGAGGTGGTACAACTGGTCAGGCAGAAGCTGTTAGAATGGCATTAGCACGCGTAATGTGTGAAGTTAACGCTGAAAACAGAGGAATCCTTAAACCAGAAGGTTTATTAACAAGAGACCCTAGAATGGTTGAACGTAAGAAATTCGGTCAGAAGAAAGCTCGTAAGAGATTCCAATTCTCTAAACGTTAATATTACCTGTCTTGTTCAGATGGGACAAGACATTATCAATTATTTATTGAAATTAAAAAACACAGTTATTGTTGCTCTCCTACCGAGGTAGGATATAGTTTAGCATCTAAATGGGTTATAAGTCTGAAAGTCGAAAGCCTTAAAGTCACAACACATTGCTAATCAACAGAACGTAAACTAGTACAAAAATGGCAAACAAAATAGAAGTAAAAGAATTACTAGAAGCAGGTGTTCACTTCGGACACATGACTAGAAAATGGGATCCAAACATGGCTCCTTACATTTATATGGAGCGTAATGGTATTCACATTATCAATCTATATAAAACTGCAGCTAAAATTGAAGAAGCTAACGAAGCTTTGAAAAAAATCGCTGCATCAGGTAGAAAAATTTTATTCGTAGCTACCAAAAAACAAGCAAAAGACATCGTTGCTGATAAAGCAAAAGCTGCAAACATGCCTTACATCACTGAAAGATGGCCAGGTGGAATGTTAACTAACTTCGTTACTATCAGAAAGGCAGTTAAAAAAATGTCTTCTATCGATAAAATGAAGAAAGATGGTACATTCAACACGTTATCTAAAAAAGAGCGTTTGCAAGTTGATCGTCTACGTGCTAAATTGGAGAAAAACTTAGGTTCAATTGCTGATATGTCTAGACTACCTGCAGCATTGTTCGTAGTAGATATCAAAGCTGAACACATCGCAATAAAAGAAGCTCAAAAATTAAACATTCCAGTTTTCGCAATGGTTGATACGAATTCTGACCCAAGAGAGGTTGATTACGTGATTCCTGCAAATGATGATGCTTCTAAATCAATTGACAAAATTTTATCTTTAGTGACTACTGCAGTAATCGAAGGTCTTTCTGACAGAGGTGCTGAGAAAGAAGTTGAAGCTGCTGAAGAAGCTCCTGCTGTTGAAGCTGAAGCTGCTCCTGCAACTGAAACTGAAGAATAAATCAAATTTTAAATTCCAAATTTTAAATTCCAAATTCCAAAATAAAAAATTAAAAACGTTATGTTGATAATTTAATAAAATTGGAGTTTGGGATTTAGAAGATGGAATTTTTACTTTTAACATTAAAATTCAAAATATTATGGCAACAATTACTGCTGCAGACGTAAATAAATTAAGACAATCTACAGGTGCCGGAATGATGGACTGTAAAAAAGCTTTAGTTGAAGCTGAAGGAGATTTCGATAAAGCGATCCAAATCCTTAGAGAAAAAGGACAAAAAGTTGCTGCTAACCGTTCTGACCGTGAGTCTTCTGAAGGAGCTGCTGTTTCTTTTATCAATGCTGACAACACTAAAGGAGCTATCATCACTTTAAACTGCGAAACTGACTTCGTAGGTAAAAATGAGGCTTTCGTTACTTTAGCTAAAGATTTAGTTGAAAGAGCTATCAATTTCTCTTCTAAAGAAGAATTACTAGCTTCTGATTTCAACGGAATTACCGTTGCAGAGAAATTAATCGAGCAAACTGGTGTTATCGGTGAAAAAATCGAAATCGGTGGTTTCGAAATTTTAGAAGGTGCTTACGTTGGATCTTATGTTCACGTTAATAAAATTGCTGCTTTAACTGCAATTTCTGCTCCAGTTGCTAACGCTGAAGCGTTAACAAAAGATATTTCTATGCAAGTTGCTTCTATGGGTGCTGACACATTATCTTACAAAGATTTTGATCCAGCTTTCGTTGAATCTGAACTTGCAGCTCGTATTGCTGTAATCGAAAAAGACAATGAAGAAGCAAAACGTTTAGGAAAAACTTTAAAAAATGTTCCTAAATACATCTCTTTCTCTCAATTAACTCCAGAAGTTATCAAACAAGCTGAAGAAGATGCTAAAGCTGAATTAAAAGCTGAAGGAAAACCAGAGCAAATCTGGGACAAAATTCTTCCAGGAAAAGTTCAACGTTTTATCTCTGATAACACAACTTTAGACCAAGAAAAAGCGTTATTAGACCAAAACTTCATCAAAGATGACAGTAAAAAAGTAGGCGATTACGTTAAAGGATTCAACGTTGAAATCACAGGTTTCAAAAGAGTTACTTTAGGTTAATATATTATTTTTTCAATATTAAAAAGCCCGAATATTTAGTTATTCGGGCTTTTTTATTCTTTAACTTTCAACAGGAAAATTTCTTGCTCGCATCAGCGCATCTGATTGCGGTGCATGTCCTCTGAAATTCTCATACATTACTTCATTATCAATCGTATTTCCTACGCTTAAAACCGTTTTATAAAGGCGTTCAGAAATATTTTTATCAAATGGACCTCCAGCTTCAAGAAAAGCTTCATAAGCATCTGCATTGATCACATCTGCCCATAAATAGCTGTAATACCCCGCAGCATATCCATCACTTGAAAAAATATGAGCAAATTGCGGAATTCTGTGTCGCATTACAATTTCTGATGGCATATTAATTTCGCTTAAAACTTTCCTTTCAAAAGCATGCGGATCAATTATGTCAGTTGTCAAATGCAATTTCATATCAACAAAAGAACTTGAAATTGTTTCTACTGTTGCAAAACCTTCATTAAAATTGGCCGCTTTTCCTATTCTATCTACCAATGATGGAGACAAAGGTTCGTTTGTTTTATAATGAAGTGCAAACTTATTTAAAACCTCTGGAATTGCCAGCCAATGCTCTAACAACTGCGAAGGGAATTCAACATAATCTCTAGCCACCGAAGTTCCAGAAAGACTCGGATAAGTCACATTAGAACATAATCCGTGTAGAGCGTGACCAAACTCATGAAACAAAGTTGTCGCATCATCCCACGAAATTAAAACCGGTTCATCACTATTTCCTTTAATAAAATTGCAATTATTTGATACAATAGGAAGCACATTTTCTTTTATTTTTTGCTGCTCTCTATGTGAGTTCATCCAAGCTCCAGAACGCTTTCCTACACGCGCATAGGGATCAAAATACCACAAACCAATTGGTGTGCCTGTATTTTTATTATTCACCTCCCAAACGCGAACATCAGAATGATACACTGGAACATCAAATAATTGTTTGAAACCTAAATCAAACAATTCACCCGCCGTCCAGAACATTCCTTCACGTAAATTTTCCAGTTGCAAATACTGTTTAATTTCATTCTGATCTAAATCGTATTTTGCTTTACGCACTTTTTCAGCATAAAAACGATAATCCCAAGGCTGAATTCTAAAATCTCCCCCTTCATTATTTACCGTTTCCTGCATGGCCGCAACATCATTTTTGACTTTTTCTACAGCAGGCTTCCATACAGAATGCATCAAATCAAGCGTTTTCTGCGGATCTTTCGCCATTTTATTAGACAAACTCCACTCTGCAAAATTGGCAAAACCTAAAATAGCAGCCTTTTCTGCTCTTAATTTCAAAATAGAAACAAGAGTTTCATTGGTGTCATTTTCATTCTGATTATCGCCTCGTTTTACAAAAATCTCAAAGGCTTCTTCTCTTAAATTTCTTTTATTAGAAAAAGTTAAAAATGGCTCTATGGAAGATCTTGTGTTTCCAATACATCCAAGAACACTCAGATTTCTTTCTTTTGCTTCAGCTATAGCGGCATTTTTGAATTCTTCAGGCAAACCATCAAAATCACCTTCTGTTTTTAATTCTATATACTGATCATTTTCTTCTGCCAGCAATTTTTGACTAAAAGCGGTAAAAAGTCCCGCTAATTCCTGGTTTATCTTCGCAACTTTTGCCTTATCTTGTTCGTTAAGCTCTGCTCCTTCTCTAACAAAATCAGTGTAATACAACCAAAGCAAACGTTGTTGCTCCTTTGTCAGATTTTCTTTTTCTTCCGATTTGTACAAAGCTTCAATTCGAGAAAACAATTTCTCATTTTGATAAAGCTTATCGCTAATCTCTGCCAATTTTGGCGACATTTCCGTATCTACGACATTAAATTCTGGAGTACTCAAATTAGATCTGTAAATTCCATAAACGGCATAAATTCGATCCATTTTTTTGCCCGAAAGCTCCAAAGCTTTGACTGTATTTTCAAAAGTCGGTTTTGCACCGTTATTTGAAATTGCTTCTATTTCTTCTAACTTTTCCTGAATAGCAAATTCTATAGCAGGTTTGAAATCTGAAACTTTATATGCATTAAAATCCGGAACTCCTCCATAAGGACCTGTCCAGTCTTTTAACAATGGATTATCTAATTCTATTGGTGTTTTCATAATAAATACATTAATTAATTCTGCGCAAAATCCTTTTAACAAAAAAATGGAACAGAATCTCAAAATTAACCAATCGAAAGCAAACTTCATATTCTAACAGATTATAAAAATTAATCCGTCCCTAAGATTTAAACAGAAATAGTTTATTTTTGAAATATCAATACCAAAAATCAAATGTTTAGAACCAGAAGAGAAATTGTTTTTGTAATTTTATCAGGAATATTTATCACCAATGCCGTTGTGGCTGAGTTAATTGGGGGAAAGTTAATTCAAGTTGGACCTTTTGTAATGAGCATAGGTATTTTGCCTTGGCCAATTGTATTTTTAACTACCGATTTGATTAACGATCATTTTGGAGAAAAAGGAGTAAAAAAACTTTCTTTTATAACAGCGTGTTTGATTGCTTATGCTTTTTTAATACTCTTTATGGCCATTACTATTCCGGCTGCAAAAGGAATAAGTCCTGTAAACGACGATCAGTTTCAGGCGGTTTTTGGACAGAGCATGTGGATTATCGTGGGAAGTTTAATAGCATTTATGGCTTCTCAGCTTATTGATGTTTGGATATTTTGGTTTTTTAAAAATAGAACTGGCGAAAAGAAAATATGGCTGAGAGCGACTGGCTCTACTGTAATTTCGCAATTATTTGATTCATTTATTGTTTTAGGAATTGCTTTTTGGCTTCCTGGAAAAATTGATTTTGACACCTTTATATCTTCAGGATTAATAGGATACACATTCAAACTAGCAATAGCTATTTTATTAACGCCAGCAATTTATTTAGGTCATTATCTGATTAAAAAATATTTAGACGAAGACCCTGCACATAAAGAATAAAAACAAAATTTTAGGTCATGAAAAAAAATTATCTTCTCGTTTTATTCTCTGTTACCTATTTCTTTTTCAGCTGTGGCAATGAAGAAAAAAAACAGCCCAAAAAAATCATTCAGTCTGTCAATAAGTTGACACCAGCTTCCGTGAAGATACCGCGCAAAGTTTCTTCAAAAACCATTACTGCTTCAAAAGAATTTGCTTCACAAAAAACGGTTGTCCAAAAAAATCCTTTTGAGGTTAAAAATCCGATAACGATCAATACTTTAAGTCCCAACTTACCCACCCATACCCCAAGTCCGTCCGTTTCCATAAAAAAACAAGCAAACGAGGAGTTATTGAATTTTGTTAATGTTCGTAAAATACTAGATAAATGCAAATTGGGCCAAACGATGACTCAAAAACAGCTAACAGAACATTTTGAAATACCAGAAGAAGCTGTAAAATTAGTAAAAAGTGTAACCAAAACAGCCGAAAATGAACTGGCCGTAAAATGGCAGTCGACTTGGTTTGTTGAAAAAGTTTCTGATGCCGAACTTGAAGATGGCAAAATGAAAGTAGTCTTTAAAGCCAATAAAATGTACACTTCTGGTAATGCGATCGGCATAAAATACAACAGAAAAATCTACACCAATTTAGTTATTGTTGGACGTTCAGCTTATATTCCAAGCGTAAAAGGATATAGCTGGCAGATTGGAAGATAATAATAACCATAAATTTATAAAACCTCAAATCAAACTGTAAGAGTTTTTTATTCTTGAAAGAAATAAATGGAACCAATAAGATGCAGCTGGTGCACTTCCAGCGATATATACAAAAAATATCATGACGAAGAATGGGGTGTTCCTGTTTATGACGACCCGACTTTATTCGAATTTTTAATTCTAGAAACCTTTCAAGCAGGACTAAGCTGGATTACGATTTTAAATAAAAGAGAAAATTTTAGAGCCGCTTTTGATCACTTCGATTACAAAAAAATAGCCAATTATTCCGAAGATAAAATCGAAGAATTAATGCAGAATACTGGAATTATTCGAAATAAACTAAAAATTAAAGCTGCCGTTTCTAATGCTCAAGCTTTTATGAAAGTGCAAGAAGAATTTGGAACTTTCTCTGATTATATTTGGAAATATACGGATGGAAAACCAATCATAAACAATTTAAAAAATTCAAAAGATGCTCCCGCAACTACTCCACTTTCAGATGAAATCAGTAAAGATTTAAAGAAAAGAGGATTTAAATTTGTTGGTTCAACCGTTATTTACGCACACATGCAAGCCACCGGAATGGTCAATGATCATACGGAAGATTGCTGGACGAGAACAAAATAAAAAATTGTTTCAAGTTTCAAGTTTCAAGTTATATTGCAACCGTAATAAGCACAAAAAAAGATGCTCTACAAACAACTTGAAACCTAAAACTTGAAACTTTAAACAAAAATTACATATATTTGCTTCACACTTTAGGGGTGTCTACAAAGTTGTAGGCTGAGATTTTACCCTCTGAACCTGATCTAGTTCATACTAGCGTAGGGAAAAGTAAGATGACTTCTGCACGCATTTTAATGCGTTCTTGTAGCCATTCCTAAGGTGTATCTATACACTAAACTCAAAAGGAATGGAACTTAAAATCAATCAACAAACCAAAAAATTCAATGCTGAATCGCTAAGCGTTCAATCATTGCTCGATCTCGAAATTCCGCAAAAACAAAACGGAATCGCCGTTGCTGTCAACAATACCGTTGTTCCAAAAACCAAATGGAACGAATATCTCCTACACGAAACTGATGATATTTTGATTATTTCTGCCACTCAAGGCGGTTAAATTTCAATATTGAAATTCCAAATTCCAATTTTCATACTGTACGTTAGACGCACTGCGGTGCGTCTCAACGGGAAAACTTTGAAAAAAATAAACACGATTAGAATCAACTTGAAACCTGAAACTTGAAACAAAAATATTATGAAAGAAGAACAAATATCCAGAACCCCGTTTCCGAATTCTAAAAAAGTATATATCGATGGAGAAATTCATCCGATCAAAGTAGCGATGCGCGAAATTGCATTAAGCGACACCAAACTTTCCAATGGCGGAATTGAGAAAAATCCACCTGTAACTGTTTACGATACTTCGGGTGCTTACACAGATCCGAACATTGAAATTGATATTAGAAAAGGATTGCCACGCTTACGCGAAAGTTGGATTCTTGACCGAAATGATGTTGAAATTCTTGACGAAATCACTTCAGATTATGGACAAAGCCGATTAAAAGATGAAAGCTTGAATCATCTTCGTTTTGAGTATTTGCATCAGCCAAAACGTGCTAAAAAAGGCGCAAACGTTACACAATTATATTACGCCAAACAAGGAATCATTACTCCTGAAATGGAATATATCGCGATTCGTGAAAACCAGCGTATCGAGCTATTAAACGAGCAAACCAAAGCCATGCAATGCCAACACGGCGGAAACAGCTTTGGTGCAAACACTCCAAAAAATAAAATCACTCCAGAGTTCGTTCGTTCTGAGGTTGCTTGCGGAAGAGCAATTATTCCAAACAACATCAATCACCCAGAAAGCGAACCGATGATTGTTGGTCGTAATTTCTTGGTAAAAATCAATGCCAATATCGGAAACAGCGCTGTGACTTCAAGCATTGAAGAAGAAGTTGAAAAAGCGGTTTGGGCTTGCCGTTGGGGAGCTGATACGATTATGGACTTATCTACAGGAAAAAACATTCACGAAACTAGAGAATGGATTATCCGTAACTCTCCTGTTCCAATCGGGACCGTTCCAATTTACCAAGCATTAGAAAAAGTAAAAGGAATTGCCGAAGATTTAACTTGGGAAATTTTCCGTGATACGTTGATTGAGCAGGCAGAACAAGGTGTTTCTTATTTTACGATTCACGCTGGAGTTTTGCTTCGTTATATTCATTTAACCGCAAATCGAGTTACGGGAATTGTTTCTCGAGGTGGATCGATTATGGCAAAATGGTGTTTGTTTCATCATAAAGAAAACTTTTTGTACACACATTTTGAAGAAATCTGCGAAATCATGAAACAATACGATGTCGCTTTTTCTCTTGGAGATGGTTTGCGTCCGGGTTCGATTGCGGATGCCAATGATGCCGCACAATTTGCCGAATTAAAAACTTTGGGCGAACTGACAAAAATTGCTTGGAAACATGATGTTCAAGTTTTCATTGAAGGCCCAGGTCACGTACCAATGCACATGATTAAAGAAAACATGGACAAACAATTAGAACATTGCCATGAAGCTCCGTTTTATACTTTAGGTCCGTTAACTACTGATATTGCACCGGGTTACGATCATATTACTTCTGCTATTGGTGCCGCTATGATTGGCTGGTACGGTTGCGCGATGTTATGCTATGTTACGCCAAAAGAACACCTTGGTTTACCAAACAAAAAAGACGTAAAAGACGGCGTAATCACGTATAAAATTTCTGCTCATGCTGCCGATTTGGCCAAAGGTCATCCGGGAGCGCAATATCGTGATAATGCGTTGAGTAAAGCACGCTTTGAATTCCGTTGGGAAGATCAGTTTAATTTGGCTTTAGATCCAGATACCGCGAGAGAATTCCACGATGAAACACTTCCTGCCGATGGTGCAAAAGTGGCGCATTTCTGTTCGATGTGTGGACCAAAATTCTGCTCTATGAAAATATCTCAGGAAATCAGAGATGTTGCTGCGGCAGAAAAAGGAATGCAAGAGAAATCAGAGGAATTTATTGAACAGGGGAAAGAGATTTACATCTAGAGAAAAGAAGCAAGAAGAAAGATGATACTTATTACGAATCCTTTTTTTGTTGAAGATGAAATAGACATCCTTCATTCTTTCTTGGAAGAAGGATTGCCTTTGCTTCATGTTCGGAAACCTGATTTTTCTGAGTTGGAAATGGCACAGTTTATCGATCAAATCAAATTGGAATTTCGAGCAAATTTGGTTTTGCATAATCATCACCATTTAGCGGAGGATTTTGGTATTGAAAGATTTCATTTTTCTGAAAAAGAAAGAAATAATCTAGTTCAATCTCCTGCAAGGTTTTCAAAACCTTGTAGGTATAAATCAACGTCAACACATTCGATAAGCGATTTCAATTCTCTATCAACTGAATTTAATTACGCGTTTTTAAGCCCTGTTTTTAAAAGCATTTCTAAAGAAAATTATCATCCTGAAAAAGATCTTTTCAAAGAAATAAAATCACGAAAAAATCATCAAACAAAAATGGTTGCTTTGGGCGGAATTGATTCTGAAAATATTCAAAAAGTCTTAGAAAAAGGCTTTGACGATGTCGCGCTTTTAGGAAGTATTTGGAAGAATGAAAATCCATTAAAACAATTTAAATTATGTCAACAGATCGCCCTTTCGTACTTACAATCGCAGGTTTAGATCCATCTGGAGGAGCTGGAATTTTGGCTGATATCAAGACATTTGAACAGCATAAAATAACTGGTTTTGCAATTTCGACAGCGAATACAATCCAGACTGAAAATCAGTTTTATGAGATTCAGTGGACTGATTTGAGTTTTGTAATTCGTTCTATTGAAACGCTGTTTTTGAATTATAAAATCAGCGTAGTAAAAATTGGCATCCTGTCTTCTTTATATGATTTAAATCGAATTGTTTCAACTATAAAACTGCTTTCTCCATCAACGAAAATTGTTTGGGATCCCGTTTTGAAATCGACAACAAAATTTGAATTTCTGAATATTGAAAGTCGTCTCGATTTAAATAAAACACTTTCAAAAATCGATTTGATTACACCCAATTATCATGAAGCCGAAATCCTATTTCCTGATTTCACTTCTAATGAAAACGAATTTTCAACGAATATTTTATTGAAAGGCGGGCATAACGAAAAAGCTTTAGGAACAGATCGTTTATTTCTAAAAGATGAAGTTGAAGAATTGCTTCCAACAGAAAAAAAATGTTTTGAAAAACACGGTTCAGGCTGTGTGCTTTCTTCTGCAATTGCTTCCAATTTGGCTTTAAATCAAACGCTAAAAGAGGCCTGTAAAAATGCTAAAATCTATATCGAAAATTACCTGAGTTCAACATCAACTTTAATCGGATATCATTATGTATAGTAAACTTCAATATATCTCGCAAGGCGAAAACATTGAAAAGCAGTTGTACAATATTCACCAATCTCTAGATTCTGGCTGTAATTGGGTACAAATGCGTTTTAAAAATCAAACACCAAAAGACGCTTTTACTTTAGCGGAAGCAATAAAACCTTTATGCGAAAAGTACAACGCTAATTTTATCATAAACGACGATTTACATCTTGCCAAAGAAATAGATGCAGACGGCGTTCATCTAGGTTTAACAGATACCAAAATCGATGAAGCGAGAGCTTTTTTAGGCGTTTCAAAAGTCATTGGAGGAACTGCCAATACTTTTGAAGACATTCAAAATCATGTTAAAAACGGCTGTAATTATATCGGATTAGGTCCTTTTCGCTTCACTGCTACAAAAGAAAAATTAAGCCCGATTTTAGGATTATCGGGCTATTTTGATATTCTTCAGAAATTGAAAAAAAATAAAATAGAAATCCCTGTTTATGCTATTGGAGGCATTACGTTGCGAGATGTGAGTCCGCTGATGGAAACTGGAATTCACGGAATTGCCGTTTCTGGAATCATTACCGAAAGTGATGAGAAAGAAAAATTGATTCAACAACTAAACGAAAAATTATATGCAAACATCACTGTTTAATATAGGAGATAAAACCTTTAAATCCCGTTTGTTTTTGGGAACAGGAAAATTTGGTTCAAATGAAGAAATGGAGAGCGCCATTTTAGCTTCAGAAAGCGAATTGGTAACCGTTGCCTTAAAACGCATCGATCTAGAAACCGATACTGATGCTATTTTATCGCACTTAAAACACCCGAACATCAATTTATTACCCAATACATCTGGAGCACGAAATGCCAAAGAAGCGGTTTTTGCCGCCCAATTGACTCGTGAAGCATTGGAAACGAATTGGGTAAAACTGGAAATTCATCCAGATCCGAAATATTTAATGCCGGATCCAATTGAAACTTTAAAAGCTACTGAAGAACTAGCTAAACTTGGTTTCATAGTGCTTCCGTACATCCACGCCGATCCTGTTTTGTGCAAACATTTAGAAAGCGCTGGAACTTCGGCTGTAATGCCTTTAGGTTCACCAATTGGAAGTAATAAAGGTCTAAAAACGATTGATTTCTTAGAAATTATTATCGAACAAAGCACTGTTCCAGTTATCATCGATGCGGGAATTGGAGCGCCTTCTGATGCTGCAAAAGCTATGGAAATTGGTGCTGATGCTGTTTTGGTGAATACTGCGATTGCTGTCGCTGGAAATCCAAGTTTAATGGCTGAGGCATTTAAGGAAGCGGTAATTGCCGGGAGAAAAGCTTTTGAGGCTAAAGTTGCGAATCAACAAAATTATGCTTCGGCTTCTAGTCCTTTCACTTCTTTTCTTTATGAATAATTTTTTTCAACCGCAAAGTTCGCAAAGACAAGCGCCAAGAACGCAAAGCTTTGCGAACCTTGCGTAAACCTTTGCGCTCTTTGCGGTTAAACATCATGAAAACATTCAAATCTATTTTTGAGCAATATAATTGGGACGAAATCCAATCTAAAATATACAAAACCACATCCAAAGATGTCGAACGAACTTTGACCAAAACCAAATACAATCTCGATGATTTTTTGATTTTGATCTCTCCTATTGCGCAAAATTATTTAGAACAAATGGCGCAAAAATGCCATGAAATCACCAAAAAACGTTTTGGTAAAACGATCCAAATGTATGCTCCCTTATATCTGAGCAACGAATGCCAAAACATTTGCACCTATTGCGGCTTTAGTTTAGACAATAAAATCAAAAGAAAAACACTAACCGATGCCGAGATAAAACTAGAAGTGGAAGCTTTAAAAAATACTGGCTTTGATCATGTTTTATTGGTTACTGGCGAGGCAAATTATACCGTAAACATCAATTATTTTCTGAATGCGATCAACTTAATCAAAGAAGAATTTTCGATTATTTCTGTTGAAGTGCAGCCGCTTTCGACAGAAGATTATGAGCGTTTGCATGATGCTGGAGTATACTCTGTTTTGGTTTATCAAGAAACGTATCATCAAGAAGTTTATAAAAAGTATCATACCAAAGGCAAGAAATCAAATTTCGAATATCGATTGGAAACTCCTGACCGAATTGGAACTGCTGGCATTCATAAAATTGGTTTGGGCGTTTTATTAGGTTTGGAAGATTGGCGAACGGATAGTTTTTTCAACGCTTTGCATTTAGATTATTTGCAAAAGAAATATTGGCAGACTAAATACTCGGTTTCTTTTCCGCGTCTTCGTCCTGCTGAAGGTATTATCGAACCGAATTTCATTATGGATGATAAAGATTTGACACAGTTAATTTGCGCGTACAGATTGTGGAATGAAGATTTAGAAATTTCTATTTCAACAAGGGAAAATGAAAAATTTAGAAACAATATTATTCCGATTGGCGTGACAAGTATGAGCGCGGGTTCTAAAACCAATCCAGGTGGTTATGTTGTCGATCCACAATCGTTAGAACAATTTGAAATCAGCGATGAACGCTCTGCCGAAGAAATTTCAAAAATCATAAAAAATGCAGGCTACGAACCAGTTTGGAAAGATTGGGACCGAAGTTTTATTTCAAATTTTAGATTGTAGATTTCAGATTTTCAATCGCAATTCACCAATCTAAACTCTAAAATCAGAAATCTAAAATTATAAAATGAGCATTATACAAGAATTCCTTCGTTATAACAGACAAACCATACTTCCTGAAATTGGCGACGAAGGTCAAGAAAAATTAAAAAAAGCACGAGTTTTAGTAATTGGAGCTGGCGGTTTAGGCTGCCCAATTTTACAATATATTGCTACGGCTGGAGTTGGTTTTATCGGAATTATGGATTTTGATACTATTGAAATTCATAATCTTCACCGACAAATTTTATATACTGAAAGTGAAATTGGTCAGCAAAAGTCTATTGTTGCCCAAAAAGTAGTTTCTAAATTAAATCCGTTGATTGAAGCTGTTACGATTAATGAAAAATTAACTATTGAAAATGCTTCAAAAATTATTGAACAATATGATATTGTTGTAGACGGTTCTGATAATTTTTCGACTCGATATTTGGTCAATGATACTTGTATTGAAATGAAAAAGCCTTTGGTGTATGGAAGTATTTTAAAGTTTGAAGGACAAATTGCTGTTTTCAATCATAATGGAAGTAAAAATCTACGTGACTTATTTCCGGAAATGCCAGATCCAAAAGATGTTCCAAATTGCAATTTGAATGGCGTTTTAGGAACATTACCTGGAATTATAGGCAATATGATGGCTCATGAAACGCTTAAATTGATTCTAGAATTACCAACTTTAAACAATGAATTGGTAATTTTCAATACTTTAAACTGGAATTTTACGAAGCTTAATTTTTAGAAAACAACCTCATCACCTACACTGATAATTCCTGAATTCAGACTAACAATATTAGTTCCGAATAAAACGGAGTTGTCTACATTCCTGTATTTGCTCAAGGTCTTTAGAGGTTCTTTTTTTACAATTCCTTTCTGCGGATCGTTGTTTACCATAATGCATCTTCCGCAAGGTTTTATGTTTTTAAACTGAACTTTTCCAATTGTAAAGTTTTTAAAATCATCTTCTTCGTGAGCATTTTTTGTGCTTACAACGATGTTTGGACGGAATCTTTTAATGGTAATTTTTTCTTCTAATTTTTCATTTAAAAAATCTAGACTTTCCGTTCCAATTAATAAATAGGGATACCCATCGGCCAAACTAACATTGTATATTTCATTTGTTCTTGAACTTTCATGTTTACGGGCACCAATTTTATTGATTTTCACCAATCTGCAATCAAAACCTAATTTATCGCTAAACCATTTTGAAGAATCTTTATTTACTTCGAAAACTTCACTTTTATCATCCCAAACCTGCGATTCTATGGCAGTATCTAAATGTTCTGTAATCGAAAATTCATGTGTTTCTCCTTCAAAAGTAATTTTAATTTTATCTCCTGAAATCTCTGGATAAAACTGACTCATGATTGGGTATTCTCTTTGCGTAACATGAACATTTTCAGCATTAATCAGCATCCATCTTCTATCATTTTCAAAGCCCATTTCTTCTGCATTAGCACTTTTCAAACTAATACCTGCCAAACTTTTTATTGGGTAGATATAAATTTCTTTTACACTGTAAACTGTACTCATTTTTATTTACTTTTTAAAATGGACATAAATTCTTCGCGATCAATTTCGCGGCAACCCAAACTTTCTAAATGCGGATTATAAACCTGACAATCTAGTAATTTGTAATTTTCTTTCTTCAAATATAAGGCTAAAGCAATAAATGCGGTTTTTGAAGCATTTGAAACTTTAGAAAACATACTTTCTCCACAGAAAATATCTCCCAGATCAATTCCATATAAACCGCCAACCAAAACATCGTCTTGCCAAACCTCAACAGATTTTGCTATTCCTTCTTTATTTAATTTGCAATAAGCTTCAATCATTTCATCAGAAATCCAAGTTCCATCTTGACCTTCACGTTTGATCTTTTGACAATTAGAAATTACTTCTCTGAAATTCTTATTGTAAGTAACCTTAAAGATTTTCTTATTGAGAATCTTTTTCATGCTTTTGGAAATTACCAATTCATCAAAAAACAATACCATTCTTGGATCTGGCGCCCACCAAAGAATGGGTTCTCCTTCATTAAACCAAGGAAAAATACCACTTTTATAAGCCAACTGCAACCGTTCTGAACTTAGATCACCTCCTACAGCCAAAACACCTTCTTCATCGGCTTCGGTTACCGGTGGAAAAAATAAATCATTGAATAAATAATACATCTTTTAAAATAATCAAATTTTAAATTGCTTCGCCTGTTCGCGAACGCTCGAGTCCAAATTCCAATCCCTCTTTGAATAATAAAAAATTCCAAATCCCAAATTCAGTTGTATGAATTGGAATTTGGAATTTTCAATATCAGAATTTCTAAACTCTTAGAACGGTAAATCGTCTGGTTCGTCTTCGTTAATGCTTGTTGCTGGTGCGAAAGTTTCTGCAGCTGGCATTGGCGCTCCTTGTGCAGGTCCTTCTGGAGCTAATCTTTCGATTCTCCAACCTTGAATACTATTGAAATATCTAGTTTCTCCTTGTGGATTAACCCACTCTCTTCCTCTTAAATTGATAGAAACTTTTACTGCATCTCCTTGTTTATAGCTACTCAATAAATCGCATTTATCTTGTGTAAATTCGATTAAAATATGTTGTGGATACTGCTCCTCAGTAGTAACAACTAACTCTCTTTTTTTGAATGAGGCACTAACTTGCTGCTCTGGGTTAACCACTTTTACTTTTCCTGTAACTTCCATCTTCGTCTATATTAATTATTGTTTCTATTTCTTTTTATTTCTTAGCCAAAAGCACTTTCCAAGCCGATTCTACATCGCCATTATCCAGATATTTTTTGGCTTCTAAGTGTACTTTTCTCTGGTCATCTGAGCTTAAAACTCCTTTGACTGCGAAATTTTCTTTCACAAATATAGTAACTTCTTCTGTTGTAGGCAAGGATTCTATGTTGCCCAATTTTCCCAAATCGTTCCCATCAAAAACATCGCTTTCTTTTACAAAACTAGGTATCGCATCTACTCCTACTCCTAATGTTGTCAAGGGTTTTGCCACTTCAAAAAGCCCTTTATTTGATCTTGAATACCAGTTGTTTCCAAGTCTCGAAACCAAATCTATTTTATGTTGGTCAATTGCTCCATTTTCATCTAAAATAGATTCTGCAATATGAATTTTCACTACTTCGCACAAAATCAAATTCCCTGCTCCTCCTTCTGTACCTAACGGAATAATCTGCGTAATCTTGCATTCAAACTGAACTGGAGATTCTTTTACTCGATATGGTTTTACAAGATCTGACGGAATTTGCGTTAATCCCGCTTTGATAAATTCATTTACTCCATCTCCATATTCTGTACTTGCTAAAGAAGTTTGCTGTACGATATCGTAATTTACAACATTAATCACAACTTCTTTTGTTGCTTCGGCATTAATTAAAGTGTGCTTAATCGTATTATCTCGAACACGTCTTGATGGAGAGAAAACCAAAATTGGCGGATTGGCACTGAATACATTAAAGAAACTAAATGGAGATAAATTAGGAATCCCTTCTTCGCTAATTGTACTTGCAAAAGCAATAGGCCTAGGACCAATTGAGCTTTGCAGATAGCCTTGCAATTTGACCGTTGGAATCTCTTTTGGGTTAATACTAATCATACTTTAAAATTTGGACAAAATCTCATTTTTGCAACTACAAAAGTATTGAAATGGTTTAATTCGAAGAAATAGTTTTACAGATAAAAACGAAAAATCTTTAGGCACTGGCAAAATATAAAATGTATATATTTCGTTATATTTATACCTCAAAATAACTGATATGTCTTTTTCTGAAAGAACAAATACAATCCGCTGGATTATTATCTCTGTTTGTTTTATAATCATTTCTCTAATTCTTTGGAACACTTATTCTTTCTTCCAAATTTTTAAAAATGAGGAGCGTTTAAAAATGAACTTGTTTGTAAATGCACAGATTACGCTTGTAAATGCAAACGAAAACACCGACGTAGAACTACCTCTTCAAATTTTTAGCAACAATACTTCTATTCCGGGCATTATCATGCTTTATGATAATGTGGTAAGTTCTGTAAACGTTCCAGATGAGATTCTCAATGATAAGAAAAAAAGAACGGCTTTTTTAAATAAGCTAAAGAACGAGAATGAACCAATTACTTTTGAATATGCTCCAGGAAAATATCAAACCTTGTATTATGGCAATTCTGCATTATTAAACAAACTGAAGTATTATCCAATTGCGTTGCTTCTAATTATTTTTCTTTGTATTGCTTTAATTTATAATTTTTACAAAAGCACTAAAATGGCGACCCAAAACAAACTTTGGGCGGGAATGGCGAAAGAAACGGCACATCAGATTGGAACTCCACTTTCTTCATTAATTGGTTGGGTAGAAATTTTAAAAACCGAAAATATAGATTCCTCGATTAGTACCGAAATTGAAAAAGATATTGAACGTTTGCAAACCATTACAGATCGTTTCTCTAAAATTGGTTCGATTCCAGTATTAGAACTTCATGACATAGTGGAAGAAACCAAAACGGCTTATGAGTATTTGCAATCTCGTTTTTCTAAACAAGTTGCCTTTTCATTTCAAGCACCAAATGAACCCATTTTAGGAATGATAAACCCAACATTGCACAGCTGGACTATAGAAAATTTGGTAAAAAATGCAATTGATGCTATGAAAGGAAAAGGAACACTAGATCTTCAGATCGAGCAAGATGTGCATCAGGTAAAAATCAATATTAAAGATTCAGGGACCGGAATTCCTAAAAAGCAATTTAAAACTATTTTTGAAACGGGATATACTACAAAAAAGCGTGGTTGGGGACTAGGTCTTTCTTTAACTAAAAGAATTGTAGAAGAATACCACAACGGAAAAATTAAAGTCCTTAATTCTGAAATTGGAAAAGGAACGACTTTTCAGATTGCATTAAATAAAAAAGTGCAGTAATCAATTTACTGCACTTTAAATATATAACTAATGGCTTCGACTTCGCTCAGCCTGACAATTCTGTATTACAAATTAGATTGAATATCTTTTGCTAAAGCTTCGAATTCTTCTTTTGAAAGCGATACTTTATTAATGAAACGCATTTCATCCATTTCGTTTAACGGAATTAAATGTACGTGAGCGTGAGGCACTTCAAGCCCAACAACAGCGATGCCGACTCTTTTGCATGGAACTGTTTTTTCTAGGGCTGCAGCAACTCTTTTTGAAAATTTCATTAAACCTAAATACAAATCCTCATCCATATCAAAAATCTTATCGATTTCTTGCTTCGGAATACAAAGCGTGTGTCCTTTAGCATTTGGATTTACATCTAAAAAAGCTAAATAATTTTCATCTTCAGCGATTTTATATGCAGGAATTTCTCCGTTTACTATTTTAGTGAATATTGATGCCATTTCGTTTATTTGTTTAATCGTTTATTCGTTTAACCGATTTTAACGATTAAACGGTTAAACTAGAATTAGTCTCTTGTAATTTCAAGAATTTCGAATTTTAAAACTCCATTTGGAACTGTAATTTCAGCTACCTCGCCAACAGATTTCCCAAGTAAACCTTTACCAATAGGAGAAGTTACAGAGATTTTTCCTGTTTTTAAATCGGCTTCACTTTCCGCAACAAGCGTATATTTCATCTCCATTCCGTTACTTTGGTTTTTGATTCTTACATTCGATAAAACCAAAACTTTAGAAACATCTAACTGAGATTCGTCAATTAATCTTGCATTTGCATATACTTCTTCTAGTTTAGAAATTCTCATTTCTAATAAACCTTGTGCTTCTTTTGCGGCATCATATTCTGCATTTTCAGACAAATCTCCTTTATCTCTTGCATCTGCAATATCTTGAGATGCTTTTGGACGCATTACACTTTTTAAGTGCTCCAATTCATCTTTTAATTTTTTTAATCCTTCAGCTGTATAATAAGATACTTTACTCATAACTTCATCGTTTATATAAATACAAAAAATCCCATCGCGACGGGATTTTCTTACCACAAATATACTATAATTTTTAATAGTACATAATTATATGTTAATCATATAGATTTCAAATCTAAATAAATTATTTTTGTTTTAACTAATTCTGATTCAAATAATGAAAAAAATCTGGTTTTTTATCGCATTTTCTGCTATTTTATTTTCTTGTAGCGACAACAACAGAAGCAACAACAATCCTTACATTCCCAATTATTCTATAAACGCCTATCTTGACTACAATCTTCCGACTTATAATAATTTAAGATATGTAAGTAATCCTGTTTATGTAGCCAATTATGGTGCAAAAGGAATTATTGTTATGAAAACAGGCGAAGGAACTTATACTGCATTTGATGCAGCTTGCCCAAATCAGGCTTTGACTTCTTGCACAGCCATGACACTAGACGGAATTTATGCCGTTTGTTCTTGCGATAAAACACAATATAATTTATTTACAGGACTTGGAGGGAAAGAATATCCAATGAAACAATATCGAGTAGAATATTCCGGGACTGTTGTTCATGTATATAATTAAGACACAAAAAAAGCCTGAAAATTATTCTTCAGGCTTTTTTATGTCTTAATTTGTTAGAATTTCAAATTTAAACCAATTAAGAAATTTGTTCCCGCTTGGGGATAGTAGTATGGATAAACATCCCACATGTATCCATTTGAAACATATTTTTTATCAAAAATATTATTTACTAAAGCAGTAATGGCAATCGATTTGAAAATTGATTTAGGTTTTATTTCGTAAGAAGCATTAAAATCATTTACAAAGTAATCTGCCAGTTTTGCTGCCGGAAGTTCAATATTATTCATGTATTGTTCTCCAACGTATTTTTGCAATAACGAAAGATACAACCCTTCAATTGGTTTATACACGATAACGTTTCCTGCGATAACTTCTGGAGAATAAGCAATTTTTGTTGTACCGTAAAATTCTCCATCAACTGCTAAATCAACATTTTTGTTGCTGCTTAAAGTAAAGTTTGGTCTTAAAGTAAATTTCTCAGAAAGCGCAATTGTAGCATCAAACTCAAAACCTAAACGGTAACTTTTCTCCGTATTGGCACGAATTGGGTTTCCAACATCATCTAGTCTTCCCGTTAAGATTAGCTGATCTTTATACGCCATATAATATACATTCGAATTCAATTGGAATTTCTCTGTATTAAACCTCCAGCCCAACTCGTAATCGTTTAATTTTTCTGGTTTTACGTTTCCACCTTCGTAATCTGTTCTATTTGGCTCACGATTCGCTCTTGCGTACGAAAAATATAAAGTGCTATTTTGAGTAAAAGCATAATTTAAACCCGCTTTTGGGTTAAAGAAATTGAAGTTATCGTCTACTAAACCAGTTTCTGCACTATTCGCTTTATATGTTACATTTCTATATTGCAGATCTCCGTACAGACTTAATTTTTCTGTGAATTGATAATTTGCTTTCGCGAAAATATTACCGTCTGTTTTTGCCGAATAATCATCGTAATAATGATCTCCTAATTCAGATTGAGAAGCGTATCTAGCCCAGATTACTTTTCCGAAATGATCTCCTTCGTATTTGTTCCAGCCTCCGCCTACTATAACATTCAAATCTTCTGTTACATATTTAGCAGAAAAAGTAGTTCCGTAGAAATCATTATCCAACCATTTTTGGCGAATCAAATCTGTAGTTGTCACAGCTCCAACGGGATTTAAACCGTACTCCGTCATGTCTGCATCTTCTTTGTAATTTTCGAAATACCCCTTTCCTTTTGTGTAATGCAACGCAAAATTTGTACTCCATTTATCAGAAAGAGATTCGCTCCAATGCAATTGATAATGGTCTTGATTGTAATTATCCGTTTCATTATCATAATAACGCGTTACACCAAACTCATCTGTGTATTCTCCTGCCGAATTATATTTTCTGTTATCGTTTAATGTTTCTCCGTCAATTCCGTTCCAAGATTGATATGTTTTTTGAGTTCCACCAAAAACCAAAGCTTTGATCAAGGTTGTTTTGCCAACATAAGTTCCTTGAAGAAAATACGATTTTAAATCTGCGCTTCCTCGATCAATATAACCATCTGTTTTTATTGTAGACAAACGTCCAGCAATTTCAAAATGATCATTCATCAAACCAGTGCTAAATTTCACTGTGTTTTTGAATGTATTGAATGATCCAGCAGAACTTGAAATCTCGCCAGTTGCTTTATTAGCATAATTATCTGTCAATAAATTTAAACTAGCTCCAAACGCACCCGCTCCATTTGTAGACGTTCCAACTCCACGCTGCAATTGAAGACTTTCTACAGAAGAAGCAAAATCGGGCATATTTACCCAAAATGTTCCTTGACTTTCTGCATCGTTGTATGGAATTCCGTTTATGGTAACGTTTACACGTGTTGCGTCGCTTCCACGCACTCTAATTCCGGTATAACCAACGCCATTTCCTGCGTCTGAAGTAGTTACAACCGAAGGCATATAGTTCATCAGAACAGGAATATCCTGACCTAAATTTCTATATTTAATTTCTTTTTTGTCCATATTACTAAAACTCACCGGAGTCTTCGAAGTAACACGAACCGCAGAAACCAAAACCTCATCAAGAGAATTTACTTTTGTAGAGTCTTTTTGCTGTTGTTGCGCAAAAGAGTGCAGAGTAAAGAAAATAGAGGATAGAGTAAAGAAAATAGATTTGGTTCTATTTAGATTTTCAACCTTAGAACCTTTACAACTTAGTACCTTAGTACCTTCAAAAATAGTTTTCATTCGTAAAGAATTACGAATAAAAGGGGGAATTATTCTTTTGTTAAATTAATAAATGTGTTTCCCGACAAAATAAAGTGTGTAAGCTCGATAGTGTCGTTTTTCCCTTAGCAACATTACTCGCTCAGGTTCTTTGGGTATGATCTCAGCTCGTTATTTAGAGCACCCCTTTGAGACAGTGCAAATTTAGTGTTAAAATATTTAAAACGCCAAAAAAGAAATTCTTTTTAAAATTCCAATTTGTGAAATTCCAAATATGATTTCTTTAAATTCAAAAAAAAAAAAATCCAAATTCCAAAATAGCTTTCTACGACTGTTTTGGAATTTGGTATTTTAAAATTGGTATTTACTCTAACTTTGGTTTCCTTCTTGATTGTTTCAAATCAGAAATGTTTTTCTTTTCTTTGATTCTCTTTTTAATTGCCGCTTTAGGTACTTTTGTAGCCTTTCTAACTTTCGGAACATACAATCCTTTTTTGACAATTTCCAGAAATCTTTTAATTACAATTTCTTTGTTTTTAAGCTGACTTCGGTCTTCGTCGCAGTTTAAAATCAGGATGTTTTCAGATGTTAAACGTGCCGCTATATTTTCTTTCAAAAGCAATTTTTCATCATCAGATAAAGCTTGTGACGCATTTAAATCAAAACTTAGAACTACTTTAGACGAAACTTTATTTACGTTTTGACCGCCAGAACCACTACTGCGGACAGCTTTAAAGTTTAATTCTGATATGATTTTTTCTGCTTCCATATTATTGTGGCTGATGTGCCGCTTTCAATAAATCGTTTACCGTTTTTACTGGATTAAAAGTAATCAATGGAACAGCAACGAAAATCGTTAACCAATTAGCCATTGAACCATTCCATAATCCTGGTAACTCATAACTTCTCACTGTTTTTCCTTCAAAACTTTTTTCTACAATAAAACCAGCTTTCTGATCTACAAACTGTAATAAATCGAATTTCTCGTTTTTATAGTTTTTAATACCACAAACCAAATCTACTGGATTGAAATGTGTTGCTTCAGCCAAAATAATCTGCTGTTTTTTATTAGTCAAATCTACCTGAGAGGTTTCAACAATTTGAAGTGAGACTTCTCCTTTATCATTCAAAACCCAAAATGGCCCTCCTCCAGGTTCTCCTTCATTTTTAACCATTCCGCACACACGAATTGGTCGGTCTAAAAGTTCTTTAACCTTACTTAATTTATTCTCAAAAGTAAATTTATTAAAATCGTTATTCATCTCAATATTAAGCTTCTCCTTTAAAAACAATACAATACCTTCTAAATGACTTTCTAAAATTTCATTTTGATCAATTGCTTTCAAATAAGAAAAAACTTTTTGCTGTATTTCAATTAAAACACCAGCCAAAGACTTTTTATACAACGTAATTTTGTCTATATGATTCTGAATAACATTATCTATATTTTTTATAAAAATTACATCTGCATCCAGATTATTTAAATTTTCAATTAAAGCACCATGACCACCTGGTCTAAAAATTAAATGACCATTTTTATCTTTTACTAATTGATTATCCTCATAAATAGTGATAGAATCTGTGCTTTTGTTTTGATATGAATATCCAATATTGATTTTTACGCCTGAAGGCTCCTCAATTTTTTGTATAACCTCATCAACTCCTTTGTAAAATAAGTTTTGGTGGATTTCTGAAACTGTAAAATGCAAATTAGAAACCATATTTGAAGTAGCATAATGCACACATTCATTTAAATGTTCTTCAATTGGATTCGCAATATGAGTTTCATACCAATGGAATGGCAATACTGCTTTTGGTTTATTCGCAAAATCAAAATACTCAGGAGCAAGTAATAACTTTATAAAGTAGTAATTCTTGTAATCTCTTTCAAGGGTTTCAAAATCAGGATAAATTTCCCTTAATTTTTGGTCTACTTCGTTAAAGAATGGAAGCTTCTCCATACCAACAATAAAAAGAGCTAATTCTTTATCTTTTTTTCTATTGATATAGGCATTTATAGTTTCTTTCTGAAGATCAAAATCATTTAAGAAAGCAGTTAAAAATTTAAACATTCTTGTTGCCGCACCTGAAGCTGGAACAAATTTTTTAATTTTTAATTTTTCTTTCTCGTCATCAAAAAAAGAAACTTTTTCTTCAAAGTCACTTTCTGACAAACTTAGAATTCCATTACCAATTGTCGCAGGATTTACTAAATTACTCTTTACAATTCCGTTATTAAAAAACTCTAACTGCTTTAAAATAGCATCAAAAGAAATTCCTCGATTATATACCTGCACAAAATCTGCAGATGAGAAATCATGTTCTTTAGCAATAGTCAAATTATCAATAATCGATGTTGCTTTTGCCAATCTCGCTTCTTTATCACCAGATAAGATTATGAAAGGCTTTTTTGTATCAATTAAAGTTTCCTTAAAAACAGAAAACACCGTTTCTCTTCCTTCAGGAGTATCGCGAATATCGTCTTTTTCCCAAGGAACATCAATGTCTGTTAAGAAGAACAAATCGTATTCATGCTTTAATGCCGCTTCATTCAAAAGCGGATCACAAAAACCGTAATACATTTCAGAAAACACCTTGGTTACCATCAAATTGGTATCACAGAACAAATATTTGTTTGCCCTTGCCAATTTCTCGTTTTCTAATGCAGTCTGCCCATAAGCAATAGGCATCATATCATCAGCTACACAAATATGCTTATTCTCTTCCCATTTTTCTTGCAAATAATCACGTGCAAACTCAGGAACCCATTCTGTTTCGTAGTACTCTGCAAGCTGTTTTGCTAAGGTTGTTTTACCTGTACTTTCAGGTCCAAACAAAGCAATTTTTATGATGTTTGTTTTTTGCTGTCTAAGATCTTTCTCCATTCTAAATAAGCTGAAATAGCCAAAATTGTAAAAATTATATACTGAAGTGACAACATCCCTAAGCCGCGATAAGCATAAAGAGGCACAACAATAATATCACCAATAATCCAAAGTGTCCAGTTTTCTATTTTTTTTCTGGCCATGTACCACATGCCAGCAAAAAATATCCCTGACGAAATCATGTCAACATAATTGTCTTTATGAATTTCATAATCGAAATACTTATAAATCCCGAAAACTACAAAAACGGTTACAATAAACAGTAAGATTCCGATTATTTTTTCATTAAAATTTGTACGGGTAATCGGTAGGTTGTCTTCTGCAGTTCCTCCTTTAGCCCATACATACCATCCGTAAATACTCATAATGGAGAAATACGCATTAATGATCATGTCGCCTATATAGCCTGCAATATATAATAGATAAACTGATATAACAGTAGCAATTAATCCTGTTGGATAGACCCAAATGTTTTCTTTTTTAGCAAACCAAACACTTAAAATCCCACAAACAAAAACTAAAAACTCTAAAGCAATATGCCATAAAGGTGCATTCTTATAACTGTCTAGAAAAAAATCTATCATTGATAAAGTGGTATTAGGCATTTATAGGTCAAAAAAATGACTGTTGTTTTCAAAAGCAGTTCCAATAACGACCAAATCTGCACCAGCCATATATGCTTTTTGAATTCCTTGCAAATCTACAATTCCCCCACCAACAATAACAGGAATTTTTACATTTTGAGAAATCAGTTCAATCATTTCTGTCGGAACGGGTTGTTTTGCGCCACTTCCTGCTTCTAAATAAATCAATTGGTTTCCTAACATTTCACCCGCCTGAGCCGTTGCCAGAACCAAATCAAGATTTTCTCTGCTTAAAGGTTTTGTTTTGCTCACACGGGCAACAGCCGTTTCATTACCACTTTCGATCAAAATGTAACCTGTAGAAATGACTTCTAAATTAGTCTTTTTAAGAATTGGCGCCGCTTGAACTTGATATTCGATCAAATAATCTGGATTTCTGCCAGACAATAACGATAGAAACAAAATGCCATCAGCTTTTGGCGAAATCTGAGATGGATCTCCAGGAAATAAAATAACGGGAAGGTTAGTCTTTTGTTTTAATGCAGCAATCAATTCCTCAAGAATTGTATTCTGAACAATACTTCCTCCAACAAAAACATGTGTTGCCGGAGACCGATTAATTTTGTCAATTAAATAATTCAAATTTTCCAGTTCAATTTTATCCGGATCCAAAAGTACTGCCAGTAATTTTTGGCCGTTACTTTTAGCATCTAAAATTTGTTGTCTAATCGTGAGTACTTGTTCTTGCATACAGGGTGTAAAAGTAAAAGATTTTTAATGTAGAAGAACTATCTTGAATGAATTATATTTGTTGAACGTTTTTTGATAACGTAAATAATACATTATGATTACAGTTGAATTACTAGAAAAATACGGTGTTATAAAAAAAGCATTTGACAAAAATGATTTTATTTTCGAAGAAGGAAATCTGCCATTGCACTACTATCAAATTATTTCTGGTGAAGTAAAGATGAGTAATTATAATGATGACGGACGCGAATTTATTCAAGGTATATTTTATAACGGTCAATCTTTTGGAGAGCCTCCTCTATTTTTGAATCAAAAATATCCTGCGAATGCAATTGCTGTAGAAAACGCTGTGATCTTTATTCTTCCAAAAGAAAACTTTATGAAGCTTTTAGAAGAAAATCCAAAAGTCAGCATTACAATAATTGAAAACCTTGCACAGCGACTGTACTATAAATCAATTATGGCTGCAGAAATTTCGACACATGAACCAGAACATCGTGTCTTAAAACTAATCGATCACGGAATTGCCTATTTTAATTTTCAAAAAGACAAAAATGGCTATTTGATTAATTTTACTAGACAACAAATTGGAGATCTAACTGGTTTACGCGTCGAAACCGTCATTAGAACCATAAAAGCGTTAGAGAAAAAAGGCGAATTGAAGATTATAAATCGAAAAGTATACAGATAAAAAAATTCTCTTTTTATGATTAAAGTCATAAAATGCAGCACTATTGTCGGCGTAAATTTGTTGATATAAAAAACTGAATATCATGACACTATATCAAACAACATTCGACATTTTCAATAGAAATTATATGGGTTCTGCTGCAATGGCAGTAATTGGACAAAGCTGTTTAGGAGGCGCCGCTGCAATGTATGTTCTAGCTAATGGAACTTCAATTCCGCAAATGATTCAACTAGGAATTATTGTTTTAACTTGTGTTTTCGCAAATACCTCTATCTTGGCGCAAATGAAACACAAAGTAGTTTTCAACCTTATAATGTTAAGCGGATTTTTAAGCCTGTTCTTTATACTTTTAAATAGTTTAATTCTATGAGAAAACAAATAGAAAATAGAGCTGATGTTTCCTTTTTGGTTCATCAGTTTTATGGTAAAATAAGAGCCGATGAAGAAATCGGCTTTTATTTTAATGAAATGATTTCTGATTGGGATGCGCATCTCGAAAAACTAACTGATTTTTGGGAAACCAATTTATTTGGCGTTCGCAAATACAAAGGGAATCCGCATGCGGTTCATAATGAAGTCGATGCTCATTTTGACGAAAAAATCACAACAAACGAATTTGGAATATGGTTAAATCACTGGTTTCAAACTATAGATGAGCATTTTGAAGGAGAAAATGCTGATACATTAAAAAGACGTGCCAGAAAAATGAGCACTTTTTTATATATGAGTATGTTTCAGCATAGACAAAAAGAAAGTGAAGTATAAGTCCTTGCGAGGAACAAAGCACTCGAGTGAAGCGAACGGAGCGTAAGCTAATCACACTAAGATTGATTTAGCAAATGAGATTGCTTCGTTCCTCGCAATGCCCAACTTTGTCGTTACTTCTCAAAAGCATAAACCAAAGTAAACTTACCTTCAAAATTATCTGATTGGACTTCTTGATAATGCACATCAAAGTCTTTTATGAGATTATCAAAATGAAGGCTTGATAAGGTTTTACTTTCGTTTAAAGAAAAATCATTTACGTTAATATGATCTTTAAAACTAATACCTTTTTCATTTCTGATTTTAAAGATCGCCTCTTTGGCTCCCCAAATTACGGTAAGTTTTTTTATGTATTCTTCTACAGATGACGGATCTAAATAATCGCATTCAAAATCTGTAAATTTATCCGCAATTCTCTGAATCTTTTCTCGCTGCAATTCCATATCAATTCCAACCTTTTCATGGCTGATGATAATCGCTGCAAAATGGTAGGAATGCGTAATTGAAATATGATTATGACAGTCGAAATACGGTTTACCAAATTCGTCATAATGCAGGTCTTTATCCGTAAAGCCCATTTCCTGAATCAGCATCCGAACGCTTAAAAAAGCACGCTGATGCATTTGAGACTTCATCCCGTCCAATCTTCGTTGGGTTTTTTCCTTCAAAGTAACCTGACTGTACAATTCATCAAAGGATTCGGTTATTTCCCAAATTAAAATTTTAGTAGTATTGTTAAATTGTATGGTCTGAAATAAAGGCATTTCTTTTTAAATGTAAATTATGAATGGTGAATTGTAAATTTAATTTTAAACCATATAAGTCATATAAGGAAATATAACTGTGGCTAAAATTAATGTATTAGTAAATATAAGCAATTAGTAGCAAAGGTAATGGTTAAGAAACCTTTTTAAATAAACTTATATCACTTATATATTTTAAAAAGCATAAGCAATTAGCGACAAAGGTAATAGTTAAGAACCTTTTTAAATGAACTTATATTACTTATACGGTTCAAAAACGATTCCTAAACTAACATTCTAGAGATTAAGAAATTAAAGATTTCACAAATCTTACAGAAAATAGTAAAATTCAAAAGCTATTGCTTAAATTTGCAAAAAATTTACAATTAGACAAATATAATATAAATGAGTACTACAACAACGCCTTATGTGGCTTTCAAAGTAAAAGACATTTCTCTAGCGGCTTGGGGAAGAAAAGAAATTGAACTAGCTGAAGCTGAAATGCCAGGTTTAATGGCACTTCGCGCTGAATATAAAGACGAACAACCATTAAAAGGAGCTCGTATCGCTGGATGTTTACACATGACGATCCAAACTGCTGTTTTGATCGAAACTTTAATTGCTCTTGGGGCAGAAGTTACTTGGTCTTCTTGTAACATTTTCTCTACTCAAGATCAAGCTGCTGCTGCTATTGCTGCTGCTGGAATCTCAGTTTACGCTTGGAAAGGTCTTGACGAGGAGTCATTTGACTGGTGTATCGAGCAAACTTTATTCTTTGGTGAAGAAAGAAAACCATTGAACATGATCTTAGATGACGGTGGAGATTTAACTAACATGGTTATTGATCGTTACCCAGAATTAGTTGCTGGAATTAAAGGTCTTTCTGAAGAAACTACAACTGGTGTTCACAGACTTTACGAAAGAGTAAAAGCTGGAACTCTTCCAATGCCTGCAATCAACATTAACGATTCTGTTACTAAATCTAAATTTGACAACAAATACGGATGTAAAGAATCAGCTGTAGATGCTGTACGTCGTGCAACTGACTTAATGTTAGCTGGAAAAAGAGTTGTTGTTTGTGGATACGGTGACGTTGGAAAAGGAACGGCTGCTTCTTTCAGAGGTGCTGGTTCTATCGTAACTGTTACTGAAATCGATCCAATTTGTGCTTTACAAGCTGCAATGGACGGTTATGAAGTTAAAAAATTAAACACTGTAATTGCTAATGCTGATATCATCATTACTACTACAGGAAACAAAGATATCGTTCTTGGAGAGCACTTCGAGCAAATGAAAGATAAAACGGTTGTTTGTAACATTGGTCACTTCGATAACGAAATTGATATGGCTTGGTTAAACAAAAACCACGGTGCATCTAAAATCGAAATCAAACCACAAGTTGACAAATACAACATCAACGGTAAAGATATCATCATCTTGGCTGAAGGTCGTTTAGTAAACTTAGGTTGTGCTACAGGTCACCCAAGTTTTGTAATGAGTAACTCATTTACAAACCAAACTTTAGCTCAAATCGAATTATGGAACAACAGTGCAGCTTACAAAAATGAAGTTTACATGTTACCAAAACATTTAGATGAAAAAGTTGCTGCTTTACACTTAGCTAAATTAGGTGTTGAACTTGAAGTTCTAAGAGAAGATCAAGCTGCTTATATTGGTGTTGAAGTTCATGGTCCATTTAAACCAGAATACTACAGATACTAAATCAATTTTAGATTTAAGATTGTAGATTTCTGATTTTTAGAAATACATCAAACCCGACAAGTTTTTAAAACTTGTCGGGTTTCTTTTTTGTTTCAGGTTTCAAGTGACGTTGCATAAACTTGAAACAATTTTTCCTCAAAAAATCATTCTTTTATAAATATTACTTATTTTTAATGTTTGAAATAAGTCTCTATTTATCAAAGTAATAAATGTTATAGATTTGAAAAAAGCATCTTATTTACTCGTCTTCTTATTTTTAATAAGTCTCTCTCAAACTACTTTTTCTCAGGAAAAAAAGCCAAAAGTCGTATTAGTCTTAAGCGGTGGTGGAGCAAAAGGAATTGCTCATATTCCACTTTTGCAAAAACTTGACTCTTTACACATTGTCCCGGATCTTATTGTTGGAAATAGTATGGGAAGCATCATTGGCGGTTTGTATGCAATGGGCTACTCTGGAGACAGCATTGAAACAATGACCAAAAATATTAACTGGGATAAACTCCTTGGCGGAGGCCAATCGTTGCGAGCTGTAAGCGCTGAAGAAAAAAGAGAATTTCAAAGATATCTTGTTGGAATAGGTGTTAAAGATGGTAAACTTAATAGTATTGGTTCCCTTCTAAACGATCAAAATCTTAGAGAATATCTTTCCGAATTGACCTTTCCTGTCTATAACGTTAAAGATTTTGACAGTCTGCCGATACCTTTTAGAGCAATGGCTACAGATTTGGCTGAAGGAAAAGAAGTTATTTTAAGCAAAGGAAGTTTAGCTTATGCCATGAGAGCCAGTATGTCTTTGCCTGCGATTTTCAAACCAATGCCATACGAAAAATCAGTATTGGTAGATGGCGGAGTACTAAATAACTTCCCAACAGATGTTGCCAAACAAATGGGTGCCGACATTATTATTGGTAGCGACGTGGGTGGCGGAATGGAACCTGTCGACAAACTAAATAATATTATGACTGTGCTAATGCAAACCAGCATGTTTCCGAGTAATATTAAAAATCCCGCAAATCGTGATTTGTGCACGATATTAGTAGATCACCTGCCCAACCTGCGTTTCTCAACGGCAGATTTTGCCGATAGCGATGAAATCTATAAAGACGGTAGAATTGCAACAAATCAAAATCTTCCTGCCTTAATTGAGCTATCTGAAAAACTAAAAAAATTTCGGCAACGCACTCACCAATTGCCCGATATGCCCAAAGAATTTGTTCTAGACACTATCGTTTATAAAAAAATAAGTCCAGAAAACCTTCCTTTGGTAATAGGGAGAGCAAATCTTAAAACAAATGTAAAATACACCACAAAAGATTTAATTGACGGGCTAAATAGAGCTATGGGAACTAATCTTTTTGAAGAGATAACCTACAGCTATTTCATAAAAGACGAAGACAAACTCGGAATCACCTTATTTGGATTTGAGCGCGCCAAAAATCAGCTAAACACTTCAATTCATTACGATACCTACAGAGGTGTTGGCATCATTTTTAATTACACTGGAAGAAACGTTCTCGCGGATGCTTCCCGTCTCTTGATAACCGCTGATATCGCAGAACAGCCAAAAGCTAGAATCAATTATCAGAAAAATTTTGGTGGGCACAGAGAATGGTGGTGGATGACTGAAGGTTATGGTGCTTTTTTGAGGCAAGAAATTTACATCAATGGAAAGGCTTCAGATAATATGCTTTACAATGCTTTCGAATTCAACAATGAAATAAACAGAAATTTAAACTCTCTAAAAAGCTACTTCGGTTTTGGCTTAAATTATCATTACACCAATTTAAAACCAAAGTACAATCGGGAGTACAATCCAAACTCCCCTTCATTAAATAACTACAATTTTAATAATATCGAATTCAACCTCCACTATTCCTATAACGATATGGATAAAGTTTTCTTTGCTACTAACGGAACCATAATAAAATCGAATATTTCAAGATCATTTCTCACCGATATAGAGGCTTCTCTTAATGATCCAGAATTAAGCACTATTTCGGGCTCAACAAATGGCTATACAAAATTTGGTTTTAGTTTTGAAAGAAGAGTAACTTTAAAAAAGAAAGTTACGGGAATTGCCGGCTTTGATTCTTATTTTATTTTTCAAGATAAACTTAAAGAAAATGAACTTTCATTTTCAGGTTTGGGTTTCGCCGCAAAATATTTCTTAGGTGGAATAATTCCAAGTTCTGGCAGTAATCGCTTTCAGTTAGCGGGTCTTCACGAAGATGAGTTAAATGTTACGCAATACATGGGAGTTAAACTCGCTTCTCAAGTAAATATTACTGGAAAAATCTATTTGACACCGCATTTTAATATTGCAACCGTTGGCTTTGATACTTTTGACAATTACATCGACCATGCCTTTAATCCTAAAGGAAAATGGGACGACAATATTGAACCTAGCCTTGTCATATCAGGAGGAGCGGCCATTTCCTATCAGTCCATTTTAGGTCCAATTCATTTTGATACATCTTGGATAAATAATATAGACAAAGTAAGATTGTTTTTCAGCGTCGGATTGTCTCTTAATCCTTAAAATAAAAGTTTTAGGTTTTAGGTTTCAAGTTTCAGGTTTCAAGTTTGGCCACATTTTTTAACAAAACAGAAACTTGAAACAAAAAGATCATTTGGGCGTGCCAGCATCACGATAAGAGGGCAAATACACTTTACGCTTACTTGCCCTCTTATCGCGATGCTGTCGGGCTATCCATGCTACTTCGGTAGCTTATTCCTATCCCTCACGCTCACGTTTTTTAAAAAAGTAATTTAGTTAATCCAGAATATTTCATTTCCAAAAACGTTATCCTATCTTTAGGCTAAATATTTTTTTATGAAAAAAAATCTTGCACTTCTTATATACTTTTTCTTCAATTCTTTGGCATTTGGGCAAAGCAATGATATTTGGATTTCATTTTCCAACAAAGACAGTACGCTAATAGGATTTAAAGACAAAAGTGGTCTTATTAAAATTGAACCAAAATTTTCAGGCCCTATTACGGCAAACAAATTCGAAAACATAATAGCCGTTACTGGAAAAGAAAACGATATATGGAAAAATTATTATTTAACTAAGCAAGGAAAAATTGTTGGACAAGACAGCTTATATTTTTTTGATAATACTCCAGACTGCGAAAACGAAGGATATATTAGATTTACAGATTATAAAACCAATAAAATGGGAATCTTCGATGGAAAAGGAAAAATCGCGATACCAGCCCTTTACAGCAACTTAACAAAAGTAAGAAACGGAATGATTATTGTCTTAAAAGACGCAATAAAAACAAAAATTGACGATGAACATTTTACATGGACTGGAGGAAAAGAATTTCTCATTGACATTAACAATAAAATCTTAATTGAAAATTTCCCATACAATGATGATCTTAATTTTTATTCCCTAGAAAAATCAAAAGAGTCAAGTAAAGACAAAAAAAGAGATAGCTTTCTTGGCATTGATGGTTTGTATTATTCGTTCATCAATTATGATAAAGAATTTAAATATTGGCTAGAAAATACCTTGCTCAAGGATTTGTCTAAGGCTAATTTAGAGAAACATTCATTCGATAAAATTACGTATTGGAAAGAACCTGATGGCTGGATCAACGCACCTAAAACTAAATTCATCAGTCAGAATTACACTTATTTAAAACTAAAACTTCAAGAGCTTAAAAACACAAACTCAGATTACTTTATCTCTTCTAACGGATTAAATCCGTTTATTTTTGAATCGGACGAATATAACATCTATTTCAACAATTGCAACGAATCTAAAGATTGGCAATATCCTGTTAAGAACATTATAATCAATCCGAAAAACAAAACAGATCACGGACAAGATCATTTTGAATTTTTGCGAACAGAAAGCGGTTATAAATTGATTAGTGTTTCTTCAGCAAAAGACAATCTGAAATAATTCATTCCGCTTTAAAGTTTATCTTTGCAAAAAGCCAAACTCATGAAGAATTTCTTATTTCTATTCGCAGCCATAATCTTCGAAATCATTGCCACATCGGCATTAAAAAAGTCTGAAGAATTTACGAAACTGCTTCCGAGCATTATAACTGCTATTGGTTATTGTGGCGCGTTTTATTGTTTAAGTTTTGCAATCAGGACAATTCCTGTTGGTTTTGCTTATGCGATTTGGTCTGGAGTTGGGATTGTTTTGATTACTATTATCGGAGCTATTTTCTTCAAAGAAATCCCTGATTTACCAGCTATTATTGGCTTGGCATTGATTATAATTGGTGTAATTGTAATTAATGTTTTTTCAAAAACTGTAGCGCATTGAATCATTTTAGAGTATTATGATAGTATCATTTGATACTATCACGACCTGAAAACAACTATAAATCAATTATATAATGATCTTCAAAAAAGCCACAATTTCAGACTTAGAAGAAATGCAAAAATTGTACGTCGAAACCATTCAATCGGTTTGCAAAAACGATTATAATCCAGAACAAATTGAAGCTTGGATTTCTAGTGTAAAAAACAAAGAGCGCTGGATTGACGTTATTGAAAATCAATTTGTATTACTTTCTATAATTGAAAATCAAATTACAGGATTCGGAACGTTGAAAGATGGAAATTACATTGATTTTTTCTACATGCATAAAGATTTTCAAAGACAGGGAATTGCATATAAAATCCTAAACCAATTAGAACTAGAAGCCAAAAATAATCGTTCAAAAGTTATAACTTCAGACGTAAGTATAACAGCAAAAACCTTTTTTCAAAAGAAAGGATTTGTTGTAAAAGTCGAGCAAAAAAATATTCGTTTGGGAGTTGAGCTGATCAATTATAAAATGGAGAAGGAATTACAATAAATATACATTTCTCAATTCCGATAATTCGGGAGCAAGGTTTTATTTAAGTTTTACCAATCTTTGTGTTCCTTCGACTTCGCTCAGGATGACAATTTTAAAAAAAACTTTGCGCCTTCCCGACTTTGCGAGCCAAAAAAACATTTGCGAACTTTGCGTAATTCATAGCGCCTTTTGCGGTTATAAAAAACAAAGCAAGTTTCAGATTTTATACCTTCTAAAACCAATCGATATTTGTATTATAAAATGGAAAGAAGATGAACACACAGGAAACCATCAATTATAATCGTATCGCTGAAGCTATAGATTATATCAAAGCTAATTTTAAGGATCAACCCAATCTCGATGAAGTTGCGGAAAAAGTGCATTTGAGTCCGTTTCACTTTCAAAGGCTTTTTAGCGAATGGGCAGGAACAAGTCCGAAGAAGTTTTTGCAATATACCAGTATCGAACACGCCAAAAAACTACTCAAAGAAAATCAGGCAACTGTTTCTGAAACCGCTTTTGAAACAGGTCTTTCGGGCACCAGTCGCCTTCATGATCTATTTGTAAACATCGAAGGAATGACGCCTGCCGAATATAAAAACGGAGGAAAAAATCTCGACATAAATTACAGTTTTGCCGAAAGTCCGTTTGGCAATATTGTTGTGGCTTCAACACAAAAAGGCGTTTGTTTTATGGCTTTCGCCGAAGATGAAACGACTGGATTTATCGCTTTACAAGATAAATTTCCGAACGCCCAATTTTCTAAAAAACTCGATTTATCGCAACAAAATGCGCTATTTATTTTTCAAAACGATTGGAGCAAATTATCCGAAATTAAACTGCATTTAAAAGGAACCGATTTTCAACTAAAAGTCTGGGAAGCTTTACTCAAAATCCCAATGGGACAATTGTCTACTTACGGTTCTATCGCAAATCAAATTCAGAAACCAAATGCATCTCGCGCCGTTGGAACAGCTATTGGAAGTAATCCTGTTGCATTTTTAATTCCATGTCATCGTGTTATCCAATCCTCAGGAACATTTGGCGGTTATATGTGGGGAAATACCCGAAAAACAGCTATTATCGGCTGGGAAGGCGCGCAAATAAATCCTTAAAAGAAGAAATTCCAAATTCCAATGATAATAGAGACGCACTGCAGTGCGTCTACGCAATCATAATCCATAAAGATATTTTTTCTCGCAGATTTAGACAGATTTTCTAATCATTGTAATCCTTTAATCTGTGGCAAAAAAAGGCCAATCTTTGAGTAGACGCACTGCAGTGCGTCTCTACAATAAAAAAAATTAATTTCTCATTTTATGCAAAATATACAATCAAAAATTGCTTCTCAAAATTGGGAAAGCATCACCGAATCTATGCACGAAAATGGTTTTGCCATTATTCCAAATATCCTAAATAATGAACAATGCGAAGACTTAAAATTCGATTATGACAATCCAAATTTATATCGAAAAACCGTAGTTATGGAACGCTATCGCTTCGGTTTAGGAGAATACAAATATTTCAATTATCCCTTGCCCGATTTGATTCAGGATATTCGTTCTTCTATTTATCCTAAACTGGCTCCGATTGCTAATTCTTGGATGAAAGCTTTGAATATCAGTAAAGTTTTTCCAATACATCATTCCGAATTATTACAGCAATGTCATGAAAATAATCAATTGAAAGCGACGGTTTTAATTCTAAAATACGGCAAAAGCGGTTTCAATACTTTGCATCAGGATTTATATGGAGACGTTTATTTTCCAATTCAAATTGTACTTTTTCTAAATGAACCTGACAAAGATTTTACTGGAGGCGAATTTGTTTTAACACAACAAACGCCTAGAGCGCAATCAAAAGCGATTGTTTTAAAACCTAAAAAGGGAGATATTCTCGTTTTCACAACCAACTTCAGACCTGTGAAAGGAACAAAAGGGTATTATCGTGTCAATATGAAACATGGTGTAAGTGAAATTCATTCGGGGGAAAGATATACGTTGGGGATTATTTTCCATGACGGATTGTCTTAACACAAAGCATATCGTAGAGACGCACTGCAGTGCGTCTACGCAACGCTAATCTACAAAGAAATTTTTCTCGCAGATTTGGCAGATTTAAACAGATTTTTTAATCATTATAATCCATATAATCTGTGGCAAAATTAATAAATTATAGTTAGATGCTGGACAATCTTTGCGTAGACGCACTGCAGTGCGTCTCTACGATAAAAAACACCTAAAAAAGAAATGGTACAACATTATGAAATTTCAGATTCCGATCTTCGAAATAAAATTAAAAATGGCGAAATTTGCTTTGGTGGCAACCGAAAATTAAAAATCTACGGAACACTGAAATGTTCTTCGGGAAAGAGAATGAAACGGGAAAATCGGGTTTTCTTTCTATCTGAAAATGAAGCCCGAGAGAATGGTTTCAGACCTTGCGGACATTGCATGAAAACCGAATATCAAAACTGGAAAAATGGACTTATTTAATCCTCAAATAGACGAAACAACAAACCTGCTTCCGAAAGATGGGACGGTGAATTATTATGGAAAATGCTTCTCTAGACAGGAAGCAGATTTCTATCGTGATACTTTATTGAACACCATCGAATGGAAAAATGATGAAGCTGTTATCTTCGGAAAATTGATTTTAACCAAACGAAAAGTGGCTTGGTACGGCGATGAGGAATTTGAATATACGTATTCGAATACCACCAAAAAAGCATTGCCTTGGACTCCTGAACTTTTGGAATTAAAGAAAATTATTGAAGAAAAAACGGGAGAAACGTTCAATTCTTGTCTACTAAATTTATATCATACTGGCGAAGAAGGAATGGCGTGGCACAGCGATGCTGAAAAAGATTTAAAGAAAAATGGTGCCATTGGATCGGTAAGTTTTGGTGCAGAACGCAAGTTTGCTTTTAAACATAAAGAATCTAAAGAAACAGTTTCAATGATTTTGGAACATGGAAGTTTATTGGTCATGAAAGATGAAACGCAAACGTATTGGTTGCATCGATTACCTCCGACAAAAAGCACTCAAAAACCTCGAGTAAATCTGACTTTTAGAACGATTGTGAGATAACATGTTATTTCTTTTTTGTGGCAACATTTTCATACGAAAGTATTAAAGCATCCTCAAACATTTCGGGTCTTACTCTTGAAAGTTCAACAATGGTCCAGCCTTGTTTTCCCCATTTATTGGGAACTTCATAGAAAATCTTTTCGCTTGACGAACAAAAAACAGACTGGTCTATTTCGTTTAATTTTAATACGGCGTGATTGTTTTTTTCATCAAAAGTGGCAAAAATCTTCTTTTTGATTCTGAAGGAAGTTTTCTCAAAATGAGGCTCTTCGGTTGCATCTGGAAATGACATTGCTAATTTTCTGAATTCTTCAATTGAAACCATAAATATCATTTTAAAGATTAAAACTAACTATTACCAGCCCTGATTGAGGCCGTTTTTCAGCACCTCATCGTATTTTTCTTTATCAAAAGAATACAAATTTGGTGCTTTGTGCGCAACGTTACTTTTCTTTTCATCCAATTTAGTAAGGATTCCGATATTGGTAATTTTGCGTAAAAAGTTTCTTCGATCTAGTTTTTTATCCAAAATCGTTTCATACAATTTTTGCAATTCTGGAATGGTAAATTTCTCTGGCAATAAATTGTAACCAACTGGCATTAAATTCAATTCTGTTCGTAAAGTATCCAATGCTTTGTCGAGAATTTCTTTATGATCTAAAATCAATTCTGGAACTTCGTTATGATCAATCCATTCAACGACTTCATATCTTCCTGTCGGATTTGGAAGAATTTTAGAAAAATCTACCAAAGCATAATATCCAATTGTAACAAAACGGCGAGTGAGCCATTTTCCTTTTTCTTCTTCAATTTGCAGATATTCGAGCGCTTTTTTATCAAAATGCTGCTTGTTTCGATTTACTTTTCCAAAGGTTGCAAATTGCCTTAAAAATACACCGTCAACACCTGTTCTACCATTCAAAACCGTGATTGCTGCCGTATCAATATCTTGATCTACAGGAATAAATCCGCCGGGCAAAGACCATTTATTGGCGCGTTCCACTTTAATCAATAAAACTTTTAACTGATTATCATGAAAACCAAAAATGACACAATCTATCGAAAGTCCTGGTTGGTAATTTTCGTTATTATCTAAAATGTCTTTTAACATCCGATTTTGTATGAATTCTTTATTTTAATAACGTTGCAATTTACTTCATTTTTATAAACCTCAAATATTTTCTAAAAACAAAGGGCTAATTTTCAGTAAAAAACAGAAGTGTTGAAACTACAATTTTAACGAAAATTTAAAATCAAATTTAAAAAAAATAAGTACATTGCGTCATAATAACACATTATTGATTTTAATTTTTAAAATTAAGATCAAATACAAAGAAAAATAATACAAGCTGTTTCCATTTTTCTTCAAGTGAGCGTAGAAATCTAAATACAGAAGTTATGATTACCAATCCTTTAAAAGACATCAACAAAAAAATTACAACGAGAATCTGGTCTTCGTTCGGATTTGTTTCGAAAACCTATCTTCTGGAAGAATCTCTAAAATATAGTGAAGAACAGGAGCGAATTTTCAACGAAATGATTGTTGAAACTGATGCAAAAGATAAAAAAGCAAAAAGAGAAGCTTACGAAAAAGCGTTGTATGCATCTTATAAAGGAATTGGCGCAATGGATTTTATAAATACAGTCTTAAAATAATACTACGCATTTTTATAATTTATAATACGGGCCTCACTTCGGTGAGGTTTTTTATTATAAATTTCATACTAGCATGAAAGAAAATGGTTATTTATTACTTATTTTAGCTGTTTTGAACGTAAGAATATACACCTATAGAAAAAGTACATGGAAAATATCATTGACTCAGAAAGTTACAAAATTCAAAAACCAGAAAATTGGGCTCCAATAATTAATGACGATCAGCTTATCGAATATATCAAAGAATCCGATTTCTCTAACAAGCAAGTTGAAGAAGGCCGCGATTTCTGCTACTTCTTAGATAAAATTTACTACACAAGCGATACTGAAAACAGTGAATATGCTTGCGTTGCTTATACACTTAACGAACCTTCAAATCTTGAAAGTGCTTCGGTACGTGATGTTGTTGTAGAAGAAAATGAAACTTACGTAATACACAGAATTAGTGTTTTAAGAGATGGTGTTTTGATTGACAAAATTCAAGATACTAAAATTAAAGTTCTAGACAGTGAAAACCAGAGTGAAGGCGGTATACTAAGCAGCAACAAGAAAGTAAATATTACTATTAAAGATTTGCGTCTTTATGATGTTTTAATTACAGAAGATTCTCGTACAAAGGTTTTTACAGATCGTGATTTTATGCGAAAAGAGTTTCTTAAATATGTATATGTAACGCCAAGTACATATTGGGCTTACGGCAAGTACAAATTTTCTTTTATTAATGACAGGAAAGAACCAATCGCATACAAAAAGACATTTTACAGAGATGAAGAAGGAAATGTTTTGGAACCAGAAATCAATCACTTAAAAAAAGGAGAAAGACTTGTAATTGAACAAGAAAACTACATTAACTCTTTTGATTCTAACCGAGAAATCGCTCCATTTATTGATTTTGCTACAGATCGCAATTGGATTGATTTATCAAATTATATTTCTCCTCTTTACGAAGAAATCTACAGCAAAGCTTCTTTGACCGAATTTGCTCCAAAACTGGTAGAGAAACTGGATGCAATTGCCGATCAAGACGAAAAATTACAGTTTGCAATTGATTATGTACAGAATCATGTTTATTATATTTTTAATGCTGATGAAATGAACGGCCACAAACCGCAAGAACCATCGGTAACTTATGAAAACAAACAAGGAGATTGCAAAGCAAAATCGGTTTTATTGAAAGTGGTTTTAGATTATATCAATATTGATTCTTCTGTAGTTTTGGTTAATTTCAATTCTGATCATTACATTAAATATTACCTTCCGTCTTTATTGACTTTTAATCACGTAATTGTAAAAATCAATTATAAAGGCGAAACCTATTTTGTTGATGCTACTTCGAGAGATGAATTTGGATTAATTGAAAATCGCGGTTACATCTATTTTATGCATTATCTGGAAGTGAAACCAAATCTGGAATTACAAATTAAAGAGCCTTACAAATTTCCTTATTATGGTATAAATGAGAAAGCTGATTTAACTGCTCAAAACAATACTGGAACATTAAAATTGGTTACGACTTACAAAGGAAATCGTGCCAATTATATGCGCAAATATTTCAAAAATACAAACAAAAGAGAAATCATAGACAGCTGGAATAATTTCTTGTTTTATACTTTAAATTATTCTAATGATAGAAACGGAACTGATATCAGAACCATTTTTAAAGAGGCATCAATTGAAATTGTAAGCGATGACAAAAAACTGAACGAGTTTACCATTCAGTACAATGCCACAATCGAGAACCCATACTTTACAGATGCTGAAAAAAATCGTTTTTTAATGTATTTTGATCGCAATGTAGTTAAAAATAATGCTCGCGATTTTATGCACACCGATCTTTCGTTCTGGCATAATTTTGATAACGAGAAATACGAAATCAACTTAACGACAGATCAAAAAATAGATACACAGGAGAAATATACAATTCAAGAAAGTACAATTACAAATCCTTATTTTGATTTTACAAGTCGCAAAAAAGTAACTAAAAATGGTGCTTCTACAAGTATTGATTTTAAACCATTGATCAATTTAGAAATTCCAAGTGAAGATTTTGAAGATTTTAGAAATGCGCATCATGAAGTTGCGGATAGTAATTTCGGAATCGGAATTGATATTATCGAAGAAGGTTTATTGAATATGCTGAAATACAGTTTCAAGAAACGTCTAAAATAAAATTTGACATAAAAAAACGGGGCCTTTTAAGACCCCGTTTTTTTTAAACTTAATTTACTAATTCAAAATCAGATTTTAATTTGATATCTGCTGATGAAGTTCCGATCATTACTTCGAAATCTCCTGGTTCAGTTCCCCATTCTAATTTATTATTGTAGAAAGAAAGCTTCTCTTTGTCAATTGTGAATTCTATTGTTTTAGATTCACCTGCATTTAATTTTACTTTTTGGAAATCTCTTAATTCTAAAACTGGTCGTACAACAGATCCGAACTTATCTTTTAAATACAACTGAGCTACTTCTTCTCCAGCTACTTTTCCAGTATTTTTCAGTTGGAAAGAAACTTTAATTGTTTCATTGCTTTTTATTTTAGTCGAAGATAATTTCAAACCAGAATAATCAAATGTTGTATAACTTAAACCATATCCAAAAGGAAATTTTGGAGAGTTTTTCAAGTCGATATAAGCCGAAACATAGTTTGTTGAATTTTCATCTTTAGCTGGTCTTCCTGTGCTAAAGTGGTTGTAATAAATTGGCACTTGCCCTACTTCTCTTGGGAAAGTCATAGGTAATTTTCCAGACGGATTGTAATCTCCAAACAATACATTTGCAATTGCATTTCCGGCTTCTGTTCCTAACCACCAAGTGTATAGAATTGCTGGAACATTATCTGCTGTATAATTAAAAACTAAAGGTCTTCCAGCATTTATTAAAACGACAACAGGCTTTCCTGTTGCCATAACTGCTTTTACTAACTCTTCTTGAACACCTGGCAAATGAATATCGCTTCGGCTTTTTGCCTCACCACTCATATCATGTCTTTCACCAATACTCAAAATGACAACGTCAGCTTGTTTGGCTGTTTCAACTGCCTCTGCAAAACCATCTTTATTGTCGCCAATAACATCACAACCCTTTGCATACAATAACTTCGTGTTTTTGCCTACTTTATTTTGAAGACCGTCCCATTGTGAAACTACCCATTTATTATAATTTACTTCTGGTAATTCTACAGCCCAAAATCCCATATTGGCTTTGTATTCTTTTACCATTGGTCCAATAAACGCAATTGTTTTTACGCTTTTAGAAATGGGTAAAGTCTGGTTTTCGTTCTTCAACAAAACAATACTTTTCTCTGCCATTTCGCGGGCCACTTTTCGGTGCTCTGGATTATTTAAAGCTTTTTCTTCACGTTTTTCATCAGAATATTTGTAAGGATCATCAAATAATCCCAATTCGAATTTCTTGCGAAGAATACGTCTTACCGCATCATCAACCAAATCAATAGAAACTCGTCCTTCTTTTACTAACTGAGCTAGATTATAACGGTATGCGTTACTCTCCATATCCATATCGCTACCCGCAGTAATAGCTGAGTAAGCCGCTTCTTTTAAATCTTTAGAATAACCGTGCGCTACCATTTCGCCAATTGATCCCCAATCTGAAACTACGAAACCTTGAAAGTTCCATTTTCCTTTTAAGATATCTCTTTGCAAATGTGCATTTCCAGTTGCAGGAATTCCGTTAATATCATTAAATGAATTCATAAATGTTGCAGCACCAGCATCCAAAGCAGCTTTAAACGGAGGCAAATAAGTCTCCAAAAGCATTCTTTCACTCATGTCTACTGAGTTGTAATCTCTTCCTCCAACTCCTGCTCCGTATGCCGCAAAGTGTTTTACGCAAGCCATAACAGAGTTTAATTCACCAAATTTATTTCCTTGAAAACCTTTTACACGTGCATAAGCAATTTTAGAACCTAAATAAGTATCTTCTCCCGCACCTTCCATTACACGTCCCCAACGAGGATCGCGACCAATATCAACCATCGGAGCAAATGTCCAATGAATTCCACTCGCCGCTGCTTCTGTAGCTGCAACTCTTGCGCCTAATTCGATTGCTGCTAAATCCCAACTTGCCGCTTCTGCTAAAGGAAGAGGGAAAGTCGTTTTGTAACCATGAATAACATCTTGTCCAAACAACAACGGAATTTTAAGTCTTGACTGCATCGCCAATTCCTGATATTGTCTGGTATATTTGGTTCCGATAACATTTAACATCGAACCAATTAAACCTTGTTTGATTTCGGATTGTTTGTTCGGATTAATAGTAATTGGTCCAGTTGCCTGATTGTCTCCAGTATACTGATTCAGCTGGCCGACTTTTTCTTCAATGGTCATTTTCTTCAACAGATCATTGACTTTCTGATCTATTGACTGCTGCTGAGCCGACGCCATAAGGGACAGCATAAACAGCGTAATTGTGGTTACTTTTTTCATAGTTTAAGTTTTTACCAAACGTAAGTAGCGACTGCTCCAGCGTTTAGTGTGGTTGTGGTTTGTTGTTGGTTGTATTTAATATTGAATGTTTCTGCCGAAGCTCCATCGTTTTCTACAATTAAAACAGTTTGTCCTGATGGAGTTTTGAAAGCCACATTGTATAAGTTTCCTGCAATATTACTTCCAATTCTTACCGAACCTTCTGGAACAAATTTAGAAGCATGCCCGATAATATAATATCCTACTTCTCTTTTGATGTTTTGATTTTGATCAATCATCAAAGCGCCTTTACAAGTGGAACATCCTCCAGGTGTAAAAGGTTTGTAGAATTCATCATTTGCTAAACCCCATGAAAGTGCATTTTTACTCCAGTTCCTCATAGACCCGATTACCACATTTTTCACGCTCCATTTTAAATCTGTTTCAAAGTTGGTTCCTGTTCCTGTGTATTGCTCGGTAAAATACAAATCTTTATTTGGAAATTCGTTATGAACCGTACTCAAGGCACTGATATCTCCTTCGTACAAGTGAAAAGCTGATCCTGCTACAAACGGATTTGCTTTTGGATCTCTTAAAATTGTCAACGGATATTCTGGTTTGTTGCAGTTGTGATCGTAAACAATGATTTTGGTTTTGATTCCTGCTTTCGCGAAAGCGGGACCTAAATTATTTCCAATAAAATCGGCTTGCTGTTCTGCCAACATCAATAAACTTGGGTTGTTTCCAGGGTGTAATGGTTCGTTTTGAGGTGTAATGGCATCAATAACAATTCCGTGAGATTTCATTGCTTGAATGTACTTCACAAAATATTCTGCATAAACTTGGTAATATTTTGGCTGTAAGCTTCCGCCTTTTGAGCTTCCGTTGTCTTTCATCCAAACTGGCGGAGACCACGGAGAACCCATAATTTTAATTTTAGGATTTATAGCTAAAATCTCTTTTAAAACCGGAATTACATCGTCTAAATCTGGTCCAAGATTAAAGTGTTCCAGTTTCAAATCGATTTGTCCCTCTGGCATATCATCATACGAAAAAACTTTTTCATTCAAATCTGATGCTCCAATACTAATTCTTAAATAACTTAAACCAATTGCGTTGTCTTTTCTTGAGAACAATTCTTGAAGTAGCGCTTCTCTTTTTGACTTATCCAATTTTTTAATGGCTTGAGCACTTCCTCCTGTTAACGAAAAACCAAAACCTTCTACAGTTTGAAATTTCTCCACTGGATTTACTTCAATAGTTTGATTTGAATTTGTTTCTGATGCAAAAGCCAAATCGGTTTGTTTTTTAAGTTTTGAAGTTTCGTCTGTAGTGGTCATCCAAGAAGAAACTTTTCCAGTATTTTTTATAGCATTTGTTGAAGATCCACAGTTGAACTGCATTGCAATTAAAGGCAGTAAAACTAGGATTTGAAGTTTTTTGTTGATGTTTTTCATTTTAATCTATTTCTATTAAGACAGGCAAATGATCCGAAGGATATTTTAAATCTTTAGAATCACTTAGCACTGCGTGTTTTTGAACTTTTAGACCGCTATTTTTTGAAATAAAAATATAGTCTAATAATAATGTTACGGGTTCATTGTGCTTGAAATCGTTGAAAGTTCCTGAAGGTCCAAAAGGTTTTTCTATTGAAACGTCTTTGGTATCATCCATTACTTTTTTGATTTCGCCAATTTGTGTTGTGTTAGGTTCCGAATTGAAATCACCCATTAAAAAAGCTGGGTAATTTTTGGTGTTTAGTTCCTTCATTTTAGAAAGAGCAAGCTGTACACCTTTCACTCTTGCTTCTTCACCCATGTGATCTAAATGCAAATTGAAAACCCAAAATGTTTTTTTAGTTTTTAGATCTTTAAAAAGTCCGTATGTGCAAACTCTGTTACAAGCAGCATCCCAACCTCTTGAAACTACGTTTGGCGTTTCAGATAACCAAAAAGTATTAGACTGCTCGACTTTAAAACGGTCTTTTTTATAGTAGATCGTGCAGGCTTCTCCTAAACCACCTTCTTCTCTTCCTACTCCGAACTTGTTATAATTTGGCAAAGCCGATGCGATATCTAGCACTTGATTTGGTGTTGCTTCCTGAACTCCAAAAACATCCGGACTGTAAAAACCAATTTGAGACGTAAAATAATCTTTTCGATTTGGCCACGCATTTTCTCCATCTGAAGCAACATCCAAACGGATATTGTAAGTCATAATCTTTAAATTCTGACCATAAAATGTGTTCACGGCTAAAAGCAGCATTACTGCAAAAACAAGTTTGTTTATCTTTTTCATGTTAAAAAATTTTAATCTTGTAAAGCTAGTGTTTACGAGGCTTTAAAGAAAAAAATCTATTTAAAAGTTATGTTAATTGTATACTCTTACATAATCAATTTCATAAGTTGCTTTTTGAAAATTTGGATCTACAGTTCCTCCAAAGTTTCCTCCCATTGCAAAATTTACAATCACAAAGAATTTAGCGTTAAATGGAGTTGTACTTGAGTTTTTGTACGTGTAAAACAAATTATCGTCTACATAAAATTTAATGTTTTCGGCATCCCATTCAGCAGCATAAATATGAAACTCAGTTGTCGTATTTGAGGCTGTTGTTGTTTTGGTATCAGGCGTATTTCCTGAGCGACCAGGAGAATGCAGTGACGAATGGATAACATTTGGATTATTTCCAACCGATTCTAAAATGTCAATTTCTCCGCATAATGGCCATCCTGCTGTATCAATATTATCTCCAAGCAGCCAGAAAGCTGGCCAAGTACCACCACCAGCTGGCAATTTTGCACGAATCTCTGCTCTTCCATATTTAAAAGAAAACTTGCCTTTTGTCAGCATTCTACTTGAAGTATATTGAAATCCTTGATAGTTTTCTTTAATTGCTGTAATTTTCAAAATGCCTCCTTCGATTTTTACATTTTCAGGGCGGTTGGTGTAATATTGCAATTCATTATTTCCAAAACCGTTTCCGTTTCCTAAATCGTATCCCCATTTATCAGAATCAGGAGCTCCATCTGTATTAAACTCATCTGACCAGATTAATTTTCTTGCTACAAAAATATTTACGTTTGTAGAAGCGTACGTATATTTTACTCCATTAAAGGCAGTAACTTCAATCGCATATGTTTTGGTTCCCGGCTGCGTAAATTCATAAGTAAAATTGTTCGTTGTAAACTCTTTTGTTTCGTTGTTCACCACAATCTTATATGATTTTGCATTTGGAGCGTCAATCTTTACATTAATTTTTCCGCTTCCGTCTCCATTAGGCATTTCAGCGGTTTTACCAATTACGTCGACTTGCACAGAAATTTTATCTGGAACTTCGGTTTCAGGATTAGTAGCTGTATCGTTGTTACTGCTGCAAGACTGAAATATAAACAATAGAATCAAAGTAAATACTCCTGCTCGATTTGCGAGATTAATCATTTTCATCTTTTTACTATTTAAATGGTTTAGTTAATAAATTGAATATCAAGATAAATATTATTTCCTCTACTTTTTTGTTTTGTTAATAACAAAAAAAATCAGGTTAAAAATGAATTTTACTTTTACACGGCTATTTCCAAGTATACGTTCCAACTGATCCCGCCTCTAGCGAAGTTGTTACCCATTTTCCATTAAATTTAATATTAAAAGTTTCCGTTGCAGCACCGTCATTTTCAACAATCAATACTTTAGAACCTGTGGGCGTAATAAAAGCTACATTCTGAAGGCTTCCACCAGAATTACTTTCAATTCTAGTAGATCCCATTGGAACAAACTTTGAAGCATGTGCAATAATATAGTACGCTACATTGCGTTGAAAACTATCACCAGAAGTTATCGTAATAGCCCCTTTGCACATGGTGCAGCCACCATCGGTATTGGGACCAAAATTTTGATTGTTGGCCAAATTCCACTCAAGGGCGTTCTTACTGTAGTTTCTCATTGATCCGATAATTACATTTCGAAGATGCCATTTTAAATCGCCATCAAAACTGCCTTCTGAGGAAGTCCATTGTTCGGTAAAATAGACGTTTTTAGTGGGATAAGAATTAAAAACATTAGTTAAAGCACTAATATCTCCTGCGTACAAGTGGAAAGCCGATCCGTCAACAAACGGAAATGCATCTGCATCTGCTAAAATTGCTTTTGGATAATTTGGATTATCGCAATTGTGGTCGTAAGCAATAATCTTTACGTTTAGATTTGCAGCTTTAAAAGCAGGTCCTAAACTGTTTTTAATAAAGTTCCCTTGATCTACAGCAGACATATACATACTTGGATTATTTCCGTCATGCAAAGGTTCGTTTTGAGGAGTTACAGCGTCGATCGCAATTCCTTCTGCTTTCATTTGCTGAACGTACTTCACAAAATATTTAGCGTAGACATCAAAATATTCTACTTTCAGTTTTCCGCCTTTAAAGCTAGCATTGTCTTTCATCCAAACTGGTGCAGACCAAGGCGTTGCCAAGATTAAAATCTTCGGATTAATTGCTAAAATTTCTTTTAGCATGGCAATTAGATTTTTATCTTTTTCCAAACTGAATTTTTCCAGATTTAAATCTATTTGTCCTGCTGCAAGGTCATCATAAGTATAAGTGGTCGCACTTAAATCTGAAGCTCCAATACTGATTCTGATGTAACTTACTCCGATTGAATTTTCACCAGAACCAAATAGTTCCTCTAACAAAGCAGTCCTTTTCGTTGCGTTTAACTGATTTATAACGTCTACACTTCCTCCTGTTAGCGTATATCCAAAACCATCAATAGTCTGATATTTTTGCGCAGCGTTCACTTCAATATTTGCATAAGCATTTGCTGCTGTACCAAATCCTAATGTTCCTGATTGTTTTGCCAATAAAACACTTTGGTTTCCTTTTGTAAGCCAAAAATCAACATCGTTTGTAACCACTACTGGAGGCGTTACTGGTGGATTTACAGGCGGATTTTCTGCTGGATCGCTTGAAGAAGAGCATTTTACTTGAGCCAATACGGCAGCCATAAATAAAAATGCTTTTATGGAGTTCTTTAAATTAAATTTCATTTTTCGCGGTTATTTAGTTAGTTGACGATTAGTATACTACCGTCTGTATAGCGTGTGCCGGAATTGTAATTGTAGTTTTTTTCGTTTGATTTACTATAGAATAAACAATCTCTTTTTCAGATTGATTCATTATTATAATAATCAATTGTCCGTCAGAATTTTTAAAAGAAGTACTCAATAAAGATGTATCGCTTATGGTTTCCACCACTCTTTTTGCATTTGGTCTAATGAATTTTGAGAAATGGCCAATATAATAATACATTGGCGTGTAGATTAACTCATCTTTTATTGTATCGGCGTGAATAGGTGCAAAACAGAAATTTCCAACATGGTTAGGGCCGCCTTTTTCGTCTAAAAGAATATTCCAGTCTGTCCAACCGACAGTTCCATTATTAAAATCATGAATCATATTGATTCCGTAACGCTCTGCATTGCCCCAAAATTGATATTTAGAAGCATCAAACTTTTCGATACAGCCTTCGGTAAATAGAAGATTTTTGTTTGGAAATGCTTCATGAACTTTCGCGACAGATTCAAATTGAGGCGGACCTCCATTCCAAGTTTCATACCAATGAAATCCAATTCCCCAAGCATATCTTGAAACTTCAGGATCTGAGAAAACAAGATCAGCTCTTTTGGTTAGCATATCTCCGCGATTGTGATCCCAAATAATAACGTTTTTAGAACCTAAACCTTCTTTTTCTAAAGTTGGCCCAAGATGATTTTTAAGAAAATCGCTTTCTGCTTCTGGAGTGTAAATACAAGATTCCCACCTTTGTCTCGCCATTGGTTCGTTCTGAACGGTCAAGCCCCAAATCGGAATTCCTTCTTTTTCGTATTCTTTTATAAACTTCGTATAATACATTGCCCAAGCTGGAGCAAATTCAGGCAATAAAACGCCGCCGTGCAAAATATCATTATTGTCTTTCATAAAAGCTGGGGGACTCCATGGGCTAACAAATAAGGTTAGTTTCCCGCCGGCTGTTTCGATTGCTTTTTTAATTAAGGGAATTCTATATTTACGATCGTGGTTTATATTAAAAGTCTTCAAATCTTTGTCTCCTTCAGAAACATAAGTATAGCTATCACTGCTGAAATCGCAACTGTGAATGTTTGTTCTAGCCAAAGTATATCCAATCCCTTTGTTTTTATCGTAATAAGCAGTTACGAATTCCTGCTGTTTTTTAGGCGAAAGTTTTGCAAAAACTTCTGCACTTGCATCTGTAATTGCACCTCCAATTCCGAGGAAGGTTTGGTCTGTTTTTTTAGTATTAACAATAATAGATACTGCTGGTATTTTTGCTGTGCTGTTTGAAATCAAATCATTTGTTAATGACAATTTCCAGTTTGTGTTTTCCGCAGTAGTAAAAACCTTTATTTTATTATTTTTTTGAGCTATTATTTCTGAGTTAAAACAGCTTACTAGAATAAAGGCAAAGGTTGATAGCAATATTTGAGTTGTAACTTTCATATTTCTATAAACAGTTTTAAGGTAAAGCAAATAGAAGGCTAATAACTAATTCAAATTAGCCTTCTTCATTACTTCACTACAAAATATTAATAAACAAGTGTCTGTATAGCATGAGGCGGAATTTTTACTTCTGCCTTTTTATCACCAATAATTAAATTGTATGTAAGATCATTAGCTGATTGGTTCATGACAATGGTTGCCATTGTCCCGTCAGCATTTAAGAAAGAAGTGCTTAATAAAGTGCTTTTGCTTGCAGCTGTACTTACGCGAACAGCATTTAAGCGAATGAACTTTGAAAAGTGCCCAATGTAATAGTAAGATGGAGTGTAAATTAATTCTCCTGTTGTAGTGTCTGCATGAATTGGTGCAAAACAGAAATTTCCAACATGATTAGGCCCTCCATTTTGGTCTAAAAGGATATTCCAATCTGTCCAAGCCACTGTTCCGTTATTAAAATCATGAATCATATTGATTCCGTAACGTTCTGCATTACCCCAAAATTGATATTTTGATGCGTCAAATTTCTCGATGCAACCTTCAGTAAACATCAGTTTTTTGTCTGGATAGGCTTCATTTACTTTCCCTACATTATCAAACATCGGCGCACCGCCAGACCAAGTTTCGTACCAGTGAAATCCCATTCCCCAAACATATTTTGATGCTTCAGGATCTGAGTAAATTACGTTGGCGCGATAATTCATCAAATCACGGTTATGATCCCAAACTACGATTTTTTTATCTCCAAGGTTTTCTTTTTTCAAAGTTGGTCCAAGGTAATTTTTGATAAAATCCCTTTCGGCTTCTGCTGTATAAATACAAGATTCCCAAGTCTGCACCGCCATTGGTTCATTTTGAGTAGAAGTCCCCCAAATCGGAATGCCTTCTTTTTCGTAAGCTTTAATAAATTTCACATAAAAATTAGCCCAAGTTTGATAGTATTCAGGAAGTAAGGTCCCTCCTTTCAATACATTTTTGTTGCTTTTCATAAAAGCATTTGGCGACCAAGGCGCAACATAAGTTGTAAGCTTTCCACCTGCTTTTTGAATGGCCTGTTTAATTAAAGGAATTCTGTATTGCCTGTCGTGATCAATCGAAAAAGTCTTCAAATCTTTATCTCCTTCTTCAATGTAAGAATAGCTTCCACTGCTAAAATCAGAACTTTGAATCGTTGTTCTTAGCAAAGAATAGCCAATACCTTTTTGTTGATCGTAGTAAGCATTTAAAAATTCTGCTTGTTTTTCTTTTGAAAGTTTAGCAAATATCTCGGCGCTAGCATCTGTGATAGCTCCTCCTATTCCCATAAAAGTCTGAAACTTTTTTGATGGCTGTACAAAAATAGACGTTTCAGTTTCTAGAGGCTGCTTTGCTGCAGAAAAAGTCAAATTATCTGTAGTAGTTAATCGCAACTTAGAGTTTTCTGCTGTAGTATAAACGGTTATTTTTTTGCCGTCGGTTGTAAACTCTTTCTTTGTTTTTGGCTGTTGTGCAAAAGCTGCAGCAGAAAACAAAAGGCATATAATTTTTAGGCTATTTTTTTTCATTCGCTTCTAATTATTATGTTTTTAAATTGAAGTTTAGAAGAAATCAAAAAACGAGTTCTACCCTTTTGAAGGATTTAAAAAATAGCCCATACTCATAATGATTATGGGCTATTTACAACCAAACTTAAACTTAAACTTAACTTAACTTTTTATTTTCCTCTGAACTCAATTTTTGTAACAGTAATTGGTTCGTTACCAGTTGCATTACTTCCTGATCTAATTAAAAGATATATTGTTCCGCTTTCAGAGAATTTAACTACGTTAGAAACTGTATCTGTAGCTGCGTTTTTCTTACATCCAATTCCAGATAATTTTCCTGAAAACTTAGCTGTTCCACAACCATCCCAAGTACCAATACCCATCACTAAGTTGTCTTTATATTCAACACCTGGTTTTGGCACAGATTTACCAGCGTATACTTCAAAAAAGGTTTGATCTAAACCAGCAGGGCAAGAAACCGTCATATCGATAGTGTATTCTCTATCTTTTACAACTTCGATAGCTTGATAAATTCCTTCTTGAGCCCATCCGCCTGGAGAGTAAATTGTCGCACTTTTATTAGCAAAAGTCCAAAAAGCTGCACCAGATGGGCTTAATTGTGCACTAGTCCATTTAGCTACATCTGCAGCAGTTGCAAAAGTTCCGCCTTGCACTAAATTTCCTTTTGCAGGATCTGTTTGAGCTACTACGATTTGCTGAGAAGAAGTTGCCATTGCAGCTCCTGCTCCAATAGCTGTATGTGTAACTGTATAGGTTCCTGCATCTGGTAAGGAAATCACTTGATTCATTTTTCCAGGGCTAGCACCGTCACCCGTATCCCATTTTGAAGAAATAACTCCTACTGGTTGTGCCGTTAGAAGATAAGTATTCATAGCGCCTGCAACTGGTGTTATTGTAAACGAAGCATCAACATTTGTAGCAACAAGTGGATTCTCATTAACTTCTTCGCTACAGCTGTTTAGTGTTCCTAATGCTAAAGCTAGCATTAGGTATACACTTTTTCTAAAATATATATTTAGGTTCATTTCTTTTTGTTTTGGTTAATTAGTAAATACTATTGGTAGTTAGGATTTTGTTTCAATTTAGTACCGTTAAGTTCTGTGTACGGAATTGGGAAAATCTCATCTGTTCCAGCATCAAAACCTCTATCCGATAGTGCTGCTGCTGCATCTCCCCATCTAACTAAATCGAAAAATCTATGTCCTTCTCCAGCCAACTCCATTCTTCTTTCGTGTTTGATAGCTGCCAATGTTACAGGAACTGATGTTAATCCAACTCTAGCTCTTACCGCATCAAGTAAAGCTTGTGCTCTTGGTCCAGATCCTAAAGCTTCTGCTTCCATTAAGTAAGTATCTGCAAGTCTAATTACATAAGAGTTTTGTTTATAGTTCAGCTCTGAGTTACCTCCACCTGTACTTACATCTGACTGTCTTGGAAGATATTTGTTCAAGAAATATCCAGTATCTTGATAAGCCGGAATATAATCTGCCTTTCCTGCTGCTTTTAATGCTTTTAAATCCAAAATTGTAGCATCTTTACGTGGATCTCCCTGCATCGCATCATATAATTTTTGAGTTGGTACGTTGAAAGCCCATCCTGCTGGAAGATCTGGTGCATCTGAACCTTTTGGTCTAGAATATCCTCTAGGTCCAACCATGATGTTTAAAGAGTTTCCTTCGTCTTTACCACTTCCCCAGAATGTCCAATCTGAGTTACCAGCACTACTGTGAGATACTTCGATTAATGACTCTGCGTTAAATTTGTTTGATGTTACCCATAAATCATTATAGTCTTCCAACAATTCATTACCGTATTGGTTTACAGCTCCTGGAGTTCCATTAACTTCAGCCAAAACTGCTGCTGCCTGAGGTTTTTTACCTTCATACAAATAGACTTTTCCTAGAAGTGCTTGTGCAGCTCCTTTGTTAAATCTTCCAGCTTCTGTCTTTGGATCAACCGTATTTGGTAAAGATGCAATTGCTTCTGTTAAATCTTTTTCTATTTGAGCATAAATTACCTCTGGTGCAACTTGCTCCGGATTATAGATCGTTTCTGTAGATAATGGTTCTAAAACTAATGCAAGGTTTTTGAACAATCTTACTAAATTGAAATAGTAAAATGCACGTAAAGTTTTAGCTTCTGCTGCAAATCTGCTTCTAACCGCATCGTTCATTGAAGCAGCTGGTAACTTTACTAATAAAAGATTTGCTCTAGAAATACCTTGATAATGATCGTTCCAATAACTTGCAGGAATAGTAACTGAAGAAAGTGAATGTGTAGAGAAATTTTGAATTCCTGTTCCATCTGTTGAACTACCTCCACCAGCATAAAAATCATCAGAACCAGCATTTAGCATTGCTACTAAATTTTCAAAACCTCCTGTGTTTTTTCTCAACGGATCATAAACTCCAACTAAAGCAGCGTAACACTGTTGTTCATTAGAAAAGTATGTACTTGTATCAAATTTCCCTTCTGGATTTGTGGTCACAAAATCTTCAGAGCAAGATCCTAGAATGACCATTGCTACAGCCACATATATATATTTAAATTTTATCGTTTTCATGATTCTTTAATTTATTAAAATTGAACGTTAGCTCCCAACAAAATAGATCTTGCTTGCGGATAAACTCCTTTGTCTATACCAAAAACTTGGCCTCCAATTTCTGGATCATATCCAGTGTATTTTGTAAAAGTGATTAAGTTTTCTCCTGTTACGTAAAAGCGTAATTTATCTGCTCCAATTTTAGATGATAAACTAACTGGCATTGTATATCCAAGAGTTACTACTTTTAAGCGTAAGTAATTTCCATCTTCCAAGTAAAAATCAGACATGTTAGTGTAGTTTTTATTCGGGTCGTTGTTTGTCAATCTTGGGTAATCGTTTGAAGTTCCTTCTCCAACCCAACGCTCTAAAACTTTAGTTTGGTAATTTGCATTTAAAACATCTAATCTTCTTAAACCTTGGAAAATTTTGCTTCCTGCAGCTCCTTGAGTAAATGCCATAAAGTCAAAGTTTTTGTAGTCTAAGTTTACTGTGAAACCAAAAGTATATTTAGGAATGTTTGTTCCTAAGAATTGTTTATCATCATCAGTAATAGCACCATCGCCATTAGAATCTACCCAACGAAAATCTCCAGGTCTAGCATTTGGCTGAATTAAACCTCCATTCGCGTTTTTGTATGCTGCAACTTCAGCTTCATTTTGGAAAATTCCAGCTGTTTTATATCCGTAGAATTCGTTAAATGAATGTCCTACTTGAGTTCTAGTTACAGGCCCCATAGATTGGAAACTAGCATCTCCCACAATGAAATTAGTAGATGAACCCACGTAAGTAATTTCGTTTTTCAAGTACGCAAAGTTGGCGTTAACTCCTAAGTTGAAATCTCCAAGTCTTTTCTTGTATCCTAATTCAACCTCAAAACCACTATTGTCCATATCTGCAATATTTGCAGAAGGTGCGTCAGTAGCTCCAACATATCCAGGAATTACAACGTTTCTTAAGATTCCTTTTGTTGATTTTTTGTAGTAATCAAGTGTAAGAGAAAAATCATTAAATAATTTTGCATCAAGACCTACAGTAGTTTGAGATGTTTCTTCCCATCCTAAGTTAGCATTTGGCAAGGTAGAGTTTCCGTATCCAGTTGTAATACTTCCAGAATTTCCGATCGTGTAATTGTAACCACCAACAACTGTTGCTCTATATTTAAAATCTTCAATGTTATCGTTACCTACAACTCCGTAACCTCCACGGAATTTTAATGTATTTACAACTTCATTTTCTTTCCAGAAACCTTCTTTAGAAACTACCCATCCTAAAGAGAATGAAGGGAAAACCCCAAATTTATTGTTTTCTCCAAAACGAGTAGAACCGTCACGACGAACAATACCTGTAAAAAGATATTTCTCCATGTAATCGTAGTTGGCACGTAAAAACAACGAAGCCAATTTGTGCTCTACTTTATCGCTTGTTCTTGTAGTTCTGTCTGCTTGCGGGATATCAAAATTCCAAGAAGCATCTTTGTAGCTTGTAATTGGAAGACCGAACATTGTTGTTCCGATCGTACTACCAATATTTTCTACATAAGCACCTTGTCCAGCTAAAACGCTTACATTGTGATCTCCAAATTTGTTAGCATAAGATAATGTGTTTTCAAGAGTCCAAGAAAGCGATTTTTCATTGTTCTGATTATAATTATTTCTATCCGCCTTCATGTTTGGGTTTAAGAAGTTAACCGGAGTAAACATTTCGTTCCCCCAATATGCGATCTTACCACCAAGAGTAGTTCTAAATTTTAAGTGACTAGTAATGTTAGCCTCCAAATAAGCATTACCAACAAAATCATCTGACCAGTCAAATCCTCCTAATCTAGTTTGAGTATATGCTAGGGGATTTGTCATCTCTTGTTGCACTAAAGAAGAAATTCCGTAAGGATTACCATTTGCATCTCTAACAACATTTGGGTTTGTGTAATATCCTGTATTTGCTACATTAGGATCAGTAACCACTAATGGAGTAAGTGGATCTAAATTAACTGCAGAACTTAAAGGTCCACCAAATTCACTGTTTACGTTACCAATACCTTTCGTTTTTTGATGCGTGTATCCAAAAGTCTGTCCGAAAGTAAAATATTTGGAAATTTTGTGCGTAGAGTTTAATCTGAAGTTTTTCTTTGTGTAATTAGAAATATCAGTAGCCACGATACCTTCCTGATCTTGAATTCCGAATGAAGCATAGAAAGTAGATTTTTCACCACCCCCACTAATACTTAATTCGTGTGTATATCTGAAAGCAGAATTGTTAAAAATTGCATCTTGCCAATCTGTTCCTTTACCGAAGGCAGCTGGATTTGCATATTTAATAGCGCCACCATCGTTTAAAGATTTTTCATTCATAAGCGTTGCATACTGAGTAGCATTCAACATATCTAATCTTTTAGCTGGAGCGGAAACACCTGCAAAACCATTATAGTTAACAGAAATTTTTCCTGATTTTCCTTTTTTAGTAGTAACTAAAATAACCCCTGTAGCCGCACGAGTACCATAAATCGCAGCAGAAGCAGCGTCTTTAAGCACCTCGATAGATTCGATATCAGATTGATTGATAAAACCCACTGCACCAGCATCTATAGCAATACCGTCAACAACCCATAAAGGATCATTTCCACCTTCTCTAAAGGTTGTAATACCTCTTACACGAACTTTTGAAGCTGCACCCGGCTGTCCAGAAGTAGCTGCAACAGAAACCCCTGCTACTCTACCTTGTAAAGCTTGCTCAACTCTTCCGTTTGGCACTTTTTCAAGTTCAACAGCTTTTACGCTAGAAATAGCCCCCGTTACAACAGATTTCTTTTGAGTACCGTATCCAACAACTACAACCTCATTTAAAGATTGCGATTCTGGTTTTAATTGAATTGTAAGTTTCGTTCTTCCGTTTATCGCTTCTGTTACTGTAGTATAACCAATAAACGTAATTGTTAATGATCCATTTGAAGGCGCTTGAATCTGAAATTTTCCGTCAAAGTCTGACGCAGTAGATTTAGTTGTACCTTTTAATAAAACTGTTGCACCTGGAACAGGTAAACCATTTTCATCATTTATTATTCCATTTACTGTGACATCCTGAGCCACAGCCATAACCGAGAATAACAAAGATGAAATACAAAAAACAAGTAATTTTGTTAATTTCATTTTTCTAAAAATTTTGGTTAATTAATTAGTAATTTGATGCAATACTAAAACTAAATTTTCACTTTTCACATCCTTGAGTCATTACAAAAACACATCAAAAACAAAAAAAATATATTATAAAAACACATCAAAAAAAAAGCAACTATTTAATATACAGTTAATTATAAAAATTAATAATAGTACTAATGAAAAGTTAATTTTGTAAAATAACACTACACTATATTTTTAGAATAAATCTGAGGCAAAAATTAGTAAAACTACAACGTGGTAGTACTCATAAACACCACTTAAATCATTATTAAACAAATAATTACAACAGCAATACCTTGTTTTTTTTCAATTATAAAAAAAAAGAGAATATGATATTTTTACCCTACTTTTTTTACATTATTAATAATTATTTTTAACATAAGAAAAAACCTATTTTTAAAATATTTGAAAGAATTTATTTACTTTTAAAGATAAAAAAGCGTAGTATTTATGAAAGATAGCATCCCAAAAAAAGGGAAAAACGTCAAATTTTAACGCAAAATGACAAGAAGGATTCATTTTGACCTTAATCAACTTAATGATTACTTAATTTAAAGCATGCTCTTTTAATGATCTTAGCATTCAGCATATATCAAGAATGGCGAAACTAAATAAGGCCTAAAAAAAGCTGTAAGGTGTTCATTATAAAAAGCCTCCTAAATAGTACTCTAAATGAAACCAAAAAGAAGTAGACAGAAATATTAACAGAAATTGATTGATAAAATGCACTGTCAAGGATTTTAAATATATTTTACCATTAAACTTGCTCCTTTTCAATCTGAAATCAAGGCAAAAAAAATAGCCCATAATCGAAATTATGGGCTACCCAGGCAATAAACTTAACTTAAACTAACCATAGTTTAAATCTTTAATACACTTCATTTCCGTAACGAAGCATAAAAGGTTTGAAATTCGAAAAAGGAATCGTTAAGTCTTCCTTTTTCGAAATAACTAACACAAAATATTATTGAGGTTTGTAGACAAATGTCCAGCCAGTACCTGGATCCTTTAAACTTCTTGGCACATATAATACCAATTTATCTTCCGTAAGCGTAATAACATTATATTCATTGGCAGTGTTTCCAGCCTCATATCCTAAAATTTTGGAATTATTAATGAATAGTTTTTTATTAGCAATATCTAAAACAAAACTACCTTTTTCTGCAGCAGCAGTAGCATTCTGATAATGGTTATAATTTGCGGCTCCATTTAAATCAAAATGCATTTTGCCAGCAACGTCTAAAGGAGGGCAACAATCTCCTGCATTCCACCAAGCACTCATAGCAGAATCAGGATTATCCGGTGGAGACATAAACCAATAGAATGCTCCTGTACCAGCGGCACCATCGAATACCCATGTTTTACCAGCAGCAGTGTTGGTACTAACCAAATCATACCAATCCTGATCTAGCAGCGTATCAAGTCTATCAACTTGCACATCGATTGTTTTAGTAAAAAATTCGGCACCTAAGGTTCCTACAAATGTAAAAGTAGATTTACCTGGAATTGGATAAACAATAGTGACTTCATTAGTGAGTGCTTTTCCTAAATTATAATTCCAATAACCTGTAACGCCAGGGGTGTTCATGCTTAAGGTTATTTTGTTTCCTCCAGCAGGGTTTTGGCTGGATGTTAATTCAACTCCAGCTACGTCAGTAGAATTCTGTAAATGCTGTTCATCTACAATGGGGTCACATGCTGAAAAGGCCAGCATACAAACAGCAATTAGTAAATATTTTATATTGTGAATTTTCATCTTTATAATTATTTAATCGTTATTAAATATTACCAACCTGGATTTTGATTGTAAACTCCATTTAATAGTCTCATTTCGGTTTCAGGAATCGGAACCAAACCTTTAGTTTCCGTTCTGTATTTAACGCTATAACTAGCATCGACACCAGAGTTTCTAACCTGAATTACGTCATTAAATGCTGTATCAACATCTCCCCAACGAATTAAGTCGAACCAGTGCAGCCCCTCGAAGGCTAATTCATGTAAACGCTCTGCCTTTATATTTTCAAGAGAATATGGCTCAGCAGGCAATTTAGCTCTTGCTCTTACGACATTCATTCCGTCAGGCGTTTTAGTAATTTCAGAATGCATCAACAATACATCGGCAAAACGCATGAATATAAAGTCTTGCGCATGCATTAACTGCATATCTGCATTTGGCCAAGCATACATCTGAACAAACATACCTTTATTGGTTCCAGTTCCATCATCATGCTGAAGCGAAGTGTATTTTTTATTAAAATATCCTGTTTCGTGATCTCCTTTGTCTTTTGCATAACCAGCTGTTCCTTGGTCTGCTCTACCTACTTCAAGAATAGAACCTCTTTTTCTAGGATCAGTATCATCCCAACCGCTGTATAATTTTGGATTTACTGTACACCATCCCCAGCCTTCGCCAAAAGGAACCAATGAATTTCCGCGCAATGAATTAAATAAAGCAAGTCTGTTGGTATAAATATTACCATTTGTCCAGTTCCAGTCACCAAAAGAAAATCTTTGGACAAACATGGTTTCTAAGTTGCCCGTTCCAAATGTTGGGGCAATGCCATCTTGACCAACCCAAGCCAAACCTTCTGCTGCTGCCCAAGGCAATACTGTATTTTTACCAGCGCTTTTATTTATATAAGAATATGGCCAAAGATTTCTAAAATCTGACACTAATTTATGTCCACTATTATTGATACAGTCATCCAAATAACTTGCAACTTGTGTTCCTGTCACAGAACCTCCACCTGCCAATGGCAAATCTGTTGTAGCCTGTTTTTCCATGTTGCTCATATATCCGGTGTAAAACAAAAATACGCGCCCCATATAAGCCTCTGCAACCCACTTATTAGCATGTCCATATCTAGAAGTTGGTATGCTTGGAAAAGGAGTTGAAGGCATAGTTTCGATAGCAAGCTTTAAGTCAGATGCAATTTGAGCAAAAGTCTCTGTATAACTAGATCTTGCTACTAGCCTATCATCATCATATTTTATAATAAGTGGAACGCCTCCAAAAAATTTAGCCAACCTAAAATAAAAGAAAGCCCTCATAAACAAAGCTTCACCTAGAGCTTGTTTTTTAAACTCATCCGCTTCTTGCGGTGTATTAAAATGCTTAGAAAAATCTGCATCCGGAACTTTTTCTATAATGGCATTAGCTCTCGAAATACCATTATAAGATTGTTTCCACATATCGCGATACGTATCTTCAGCAGGATCTTCAAAATTATCTACCCATTTTGCAGATTTATCATCAGGACCTCCTCCACCAAACATCATATTATCCATAAGGTTGGCGGCAACTTGTTCTTCACTATGAACATTCGCGGTATAGATGGCATTATAAACCCCAGCCATTGCCTCATCTATATCTGTTGGAGTTTTATAAAAATTATCTAAACTCTTTTCTGAAAGATTCTCCGTATCTAGCACATCACTACAGCCTGACACTGCAAAAATTGCAGAAATTGCTATTATATATCTTAGTTTTTTCATTGTCAATGTTTTTAATATTAAAAGTCAGCACTTAATCCAAACATTACTGTTCTAGATTGCGGATATAAACCTAAATCTACTCCGGAAGCCCATGAAGCAGTTGTATTATCTCCTGACCAACGAACCTCTGGATCCATTCCATCGTATTTGGTAAAAGTGTACAAGTTATTTACAGCAACATAGAATTTAAGGTTGGAGATAAACTTAATATCTTTCAATAATTCGTTAAAATTATACCCTACAGTTAAATTATTAATTCTTAAGTAATCAGCATCTTGCATGTAGATATCCGAGATATAATTTGTATTTCTGTTTGATACCGAACTTAAACGAGGCATTTTGTTTGAAGTTCCTTCTCCATGCCAACGATTAAAAACATCAGAAGTATAGTTTTGTTTCGGGCTATCCGCAAATGATCTGTATGATTGCATTATCTGCATTCCATACTTTCCTGCCAATGTAGAATTCAAGTAAATATTTTTGTACTCAAAGTTTAACTGGATTCCTAATTGGAAGTTTGCATTCGGATCTCCCAATATTACTTTATCTTTTTCATCAATTACACCGTCGTTATTTTGATCCACAAAACGAACATCTCCAGGACGCTGATCATTAAAATAAGGCTGACCTGTAGGCCCTACATAGGCATCAACTTCTTGTTGGTTTTGCAAAATTCCAGCTGTTTTAAAACCATAGAAAGCTCCGATTGGATAACCTACTTGTGCTCTCGAAATTTCTGATGTTCCTTGTGAAAGTACGTGTGCAGGTCCATTAATAATACCGTTACCGTTATCAACTCTAGTAACTTTGTTTTTATTAAAAGCACCACTTACAGTTAGTCCATATTTAAAATCTCCGATTTTATCTTTCCAAGATACAGAAACTTCAAAACCTTTATTCTCAATATCTCCAGCATTTTTATATGGATCATCTGCACCAGCAGTTCCTGGATACTGTGCTTTAACCAACCAGTCTATTGTTGTTTTCTTATACCAGTCAAATGTTATTCCTAATCTTGAATTAAATAAACTTGCATCTAATCCTAAATCTAACTGCTCAGAAGTTTCCCAACCCACATCTGGATTTGGTACTGAAGCAGGATAGGCAGTCTGCCCAGAAACTGGTTTAGTGTCGCCAAAAAAGTAGCCTGGGAAAGCATATTTTATACTTGAAGTATAATAAAAAGCATAATCGGTATGTTGATTACCATTTTGCCCCCAGCTTGCTCTTAACTTTAAAAAGTCAAGATATTTTGAAGTGCCCGCCATAAAATCTTCTTTACTAATTACCCATCCTGCAGCCACTGAAGGGAAATTTCCATATTGATGGCCTTTACCAAAATTAGAAGAACCGTCTCGACGTATAATTGCAGAAAGAAGGTATTTTTCTTTATAATCGTACTGTGCACGAGCAAAATAAGACATAATTGCGCCTCCACCAGCTGCTTTATCAAAACCTGTGGTATTGATATCTGCAACAGATCCAGGACTTTTTGTATTGTTTAAATAAGCATATTTTGGATCATTTGGAAACAATAGTCCGTTTCTAGAACCATAAACATCATTTTCGACAATTCTTTGCCATAACTCTGTACCGATCACAGCGTTAATATTATGATTTCCAATTTGTTTTTGATAGGAAAGAGTATTAGTCCAAGTTGAATTTGCTCCAAAATACTGAGACTGAGTTGCTCCATCAACTGCATCGTTATAAAGCACTCCTAAATGGTATGTCGGATTCATCGTTCTGTTGTAGCCAAACCAGGAATCAATTCCATAAACCGATTTAAATCTCAAGTTAGAAATTGGCTCAATCTCTACAAAGACGTTTCCGATAATCTTATGATCCTTTGGATAATTGTAATTACTTCTATAATACATAACTGCCAAAGGATTGGTTTGATTCGGAGATAAAAGATCTAACGTTGGCGTGAAACCATATTCGTTAATATTTCTATCAATCGCAGGCTGCCAGTATGCAGGCTGTAATGGGTTTTGAGTAAGTGCATTGTGCAAGTCATTACCATAGATATTTCCGTTTGACACATCTCTTTTTTGAATGTTGGTGTACGTCAAGTTTTCTCCAATCGTAATGATATTATGGCTTTCATTCTTTTTTAAAACCATTTGCGTATTTAATCTGGTCGTTAATCTTTTATATCCAGCATCTACAATATTACCGCCTAAAATACCATCTTGATCAAAATACGAAACTCCAAATGAATACGTAATATCCTCAGTTCCCCCAGTAATGTTAATTGAATGATTTACAACGGGAGCATCTTTTTTAGACATTTCATTGATCCAATTTGTTCCAGTCCAACCGTTTTGAAGTTTATTCCAAATCTCTTCTCCAAGCTGCGTTCCTGCTCCCGGATAATTTCTTTCCAACCAATCGTTAGTAGTTATCATCGTTTTCCAATCATTAGGTGCTAGACCATCATTGACTCTTCCTTCGTCCATGATGTACATATACTCCTGCGCGTTTAATGGATCCAGATTTTTGTAGATGTTCTGAATTCCAAAATAAGTATCATAAGAAATTCTTGCTGGTTTTCCTTTTCGTCCTTTTACAGTAGTTACCAAAACCACTCCATTAGCAGCTCTAGAACCATAAATCGCAGCAGATGCTGCATCTTTAAGAACGTCGATAGATTCGATATCAGAAGGATTTAAGTAATCTATATCTCCAACAGTTACACCATCTACAACATACAACGGGTTAGAATTTCCGATTGTACCAATACCACGAATAACCACTTTTGTACCCGCTCCTGGCGAACCACTATTTCTTGTGATACTAATACCTGGTGCAATACCTTGAAGAGCCTCCATGGCAGATCCTGTATTTAATTCTTGAAGCGTTTCTCCTTTTAAGTTTGTAGAAGCACCCGTAATCAAAGCTTTCTTTTGTGTTCCGTACCCGATAACTACAACTTCGTTCAAACTTTGAGAAACAGCTTTCATTGCAATAGTAAGCTTTGTTCGTCCGTTTACTGCTTCATTTACAGTTTCAAAACCAACAAAACTGATTGTCAAAGTTCCATTTGAAGGAACACTAATCTGAAATTTCCCATCAAAGTCAGATGCAGTTGCTTTATTGGTTCCCTTTACTAATACCGTCGCACCTGGGACGGGCAATCCACTTTCGTCATTAATGATTCCATTTACTGTCACATCCTGAGCAAATGTGGCAATAGAAAACAGTAAAGACGAAACACAAAAAACAAGTAATTTTGTCAATTTCATTTTTCTAAAAATTTTGGTTAATTAATTAGTAATTCAATGCAATGTTAACGTTAAATTTCAATAAATTCAGATTAAAATTCTTTACAAAAACACTTCAAAGTAAATTTTAACACACTACAAAAACACAACATTTATCTTTTAAGTTATTAATTTACTGTATATTAAATTTTAGAAAAAATTGTTATAAAAATGTTAATTAAAAAAAACGTATATTACATTAGCATAACAGTCGATATTGTGCTATAAATTAAAAAAAATTCAAAAAATAAGATTTATTCTAATTGATAAATCAACAATTTTAAATCAAAATAAATCATTTCTAACAAAAATATATTTAAAATTTTATGAAATCCATAGTTAGGTATTTTACACTAATTTTATTATTTTTCTTACAAATAAACGGGTTTACACAAGTAAAAAATATTGGAATTCCTGATATCAAAAATTACAAAAGATCAGAATATAAAGGTGGAACTCAAAATTGGAGTATTGATCAAGATAAAAACGGAAATATATATTTTGCAAACAATAGCGGTTTAATTCAATTTGACGGCTCAAACTGGCATAAATACGCTTTACCAAACAAATCTGAGATTAGAAGTTTGAAAATTGATGCTATTGGCAGGATATTCGTTGGAGGAAATAACGAATTTGGATATTTTAAAAACGACGGAAAGGGAATTCTGAAATACCATTCTCTGTATAATCTCTTAAGTCCAATAGACAAAGAAAACATCAATCTGATTTGGAGAATTCATATTTTTAACGGGGAAGTTATTTTTCAATCTTTTAGCAAGGTGTTTTTCCTGAAAAACGAAAAAGTCACTACACTTACTGCTCCACACAAATTTCAGTTTTCATTTTTAGTCAATAATCGTCTTTATTTTCAAGATAAAACACTGGGCGTACTTGAATACAAAAACAGAAAACTTACTGCAATAAAAGGCACTACGGCATTTAATGACAAAGAGATTTGGTCGCTATTTCCGCTATCAAACAATAAATTATTATATGCCACTTTAGAAAAAGGTCTTTTTGTTTCAGAAAATGGCATCATTAAGCCCTGGGCAACCGAGGCCAACGAGTTTATCAAGAAAAACACTTCTCTAGGCGGTTCCATTATAAAAAATAGATTTATAATACTAAACTCCGTTCTAGATGGCGCTATTATCTGCGATTTAAACGGAAAGATAATACAGCACCTTAATCGTCAAAAGGGAATTCAAAACAATACTATTTTAGCTTCTTTTGTTGACAATAAAAGCAATATTTGGCTCGGATTGGACAATGGAATTACTTTTATAAATGAAAATTCTCCTTTCTCCTTTTTTGATTATAGCTATAATATTGGTACCGTATATGCCTCTACAATGCATAACGGAAATCTTTATGTCGCAACAAACCAAGGATTATTTTATCATCCATGGGGCGCAACATTTAAAGACAGTCCGTTTTCAAGAGTAGAGGGAACAATTTCCCAAGTCTGGAATATTCAAGTTTTAAATGACGTATTAATATGTGCCAGTAACAGCGGCGCACTAATTATCGAAAACAATAGAGTATCAAAAATTCTTGACAACAAAGGTTATTTTGGATTCAAGAAAATACCAGATCACGAAAATTATATAATCGGTGAAAGCTATAATGGCTTCTCCGTATTTAAACGATCTGCAACAGGATACGATTACTTACATCAAGTTAAGGGCTTTGATGAAACAACCAACAATTTTTCCGTAGAAATAGACGCTAATTATTTATGGTTAAAGAAAAACCCATTTTTATACCAAGTAAAATTATCTGAAGATTTACAACGTTTCGATTTTATAAAAAAACACGTAAATATATCCGAAAAGTACAAGGGCATCAACAGTCTTCAAAATATTAACGGTAAAGTTTATTTTCAAGTAAAAAACCATTTTTATCGTTATTCTGTTGAGCAAGAAGCTTTTTTTGAAGATCGAAAAATAACCAACTTATTCAACGGAATCCCAACGATTAATACCTTAATTGAAGATCCTAGCGGAAATCTTTGGTATACATTTAATGAATCTCTTGGCGTATTAATTAAAAACAAAAATGGAACATTTACCAAGAAACAAGCAATTTTCTCGAATTTAACAGGCAATTTGGTAAATAATTATATATCTGTGAATGCGATAAATCCGCAAAATATTTTTATAGGATTAACAGATCGATTGGCACATTACAACTCGACCATACCAAACACTTTCATGACAAAACCAAAAGCTTTTATTGAAAGCTTTTCGAATCCTGGAGATACTATTTTAACAGGCAATTTGGCCAATAAACTAGAGTCATATAGCATTCCATACAAATACAATCGCGTTAAATTCACTTTTGCATCGCCTACATACGAAAATCAAGAAAACGTAATGTATTCCTATAAATTAGAACCGTTTGAAGAAAATTGGCGTGGCTGGTCGTCTACAGCGATAAAGGAATACACTAACTTAAGAGAAGGTAATTATGTGATGAAACTAAAAGCTAGAAACAGCTATGGCATAGAATCGAATATAACAGAAGTTGAATTCACCGTATCTCCGCCTTGGTACAGACACTTTTTAGCCTATTTGTTCTATTTAATACTGATTTTACTTGGCGCTTACATTATCTCGGTTAGAATTAAACTTAAGATTAGAAAAAATAGATATTACGAAACCATCGAACAAAGAAGATTGTATCTTGAAAAGGAGTCAAAAATCAGGCATGAACAGCATGATTTGGAAAAAGAAATCGAGAAGCTGAAAAATGACAAATTACAAATTAAAATCTTAGCAAAAGATAAAGAACTCGTAAACAATTCTTTGCAAGTAGTAAAAAAGAACAAAGTTTTGAATGGAATTATTCATAAATTGAAAGACATTGATACCGGAATATTAGACGAAACAACCAAAGCCGAGTTTAGCAAACTGCACAAAAGCATAGTAAAAGAAGTAAACACGGATAAAAGCTGGAAAGACTTGGAAAAACACATTAAAAATGTGCATTTTGAATTCTTGAAACGATTAAAAGGACAATATCCAACTATTTCTCCTAGAGAATTAGATTTATCGACTTATTTACTGATGAATATGTCTACTAAAGAAATAGCAGAAATTATGAACATTTCAACTGGCGGAGTCGAATTGGCTCGCTACCGTTTAAGAAAGAAATTAGGACTTAATAAAAAAGAAAATCTAATTGGGTTTTTAATGACCATTTAAAAGCAAAGCCATTCAAATTGAATGGCTTTGCTTTTATACAATGTATTCTAAAGTTCGCTCCAAGGCCATACCTCGAGATCCTTTTATCAATATCATATTAGCGTCAAATCTGAAATCTTTTAAAAACAAAGCAAAAGCATCGAAGGTCTCAAAAAACTGAATATTTTCATTTGAAATCTTGTTAGCAAAAAAAGCTTTACCAATCAGAAAACATAAAGCCTGTTTTTGATCTGCCAAAGAATCGATTATTACTTTATGCTCGTGAAGGCTTTCGCCTCCTAATTCAAACATATCACCAAGAATCATAATCTTGTTTTGCTTATCTAATTGCAGGAAATTAGTAATCGCAACAGCCATACTGCTAGGATTCGCATTATAAGCATCTAAAATGATTTCATTTGAACCTTTTTGTATCATTTGCGATCTATTGTTTGCCGGAATATAATTCTCAATAGCCTCCTTTATATCGCTTTCTTTTACATCAAAATATTTCCCAATTGCTGTAGCAGCATTTATATTATTAGCATTATACAATCCAATTAAATGAGATTCAATCGCAAAATCATTATATTCAATCGCTACAAAAGGATTTGCTGTAATGTTTTGAATATTTAAATCTGCATTTTCTTTTTTTACACCAAAAGTAAACGCTTTAATTCCTTTCGATTTCTCAATCTGAATTGGATCTTCCAGATTTACAAAAACCGTTTTTTGGTTTGCCGAAAGATATTGGTACATTTCACTTTTACCTGCAATTACACCTTCTACACCTCCAAAACCCTCCAAATGCGCTTTACCGAAATTAGTTATATAACCAAAATCTGGTTGCGCGATTTGACACAAAAATTCGATTTCTTTTTGATGATTGGCTCCCATTTCAACAATTCCTATCTCGGTTTCCTTCGTAAAAGAAAGTAACGTCAATGGGACGCCAATATGATTATTTAAATTGCCAATCGTTGCTTTTGTCTTAAACTTTTTTGACAACACAACATTAATTAATTCTTTTGTCGTTGTTTTACCATTACTTCCAGTTAAAGCAACAATTGGAAGCGCCAGATAAGCACGGTGAAATTTTGCCAATTCCTGAAGCGTTTCCAAGCTGTTTTCTACTAAAATAGTTCTGTTGTCAACAAGGTAAGATTCGTTGTCAATAATAACAAACAGAGCTCCTAAATCTAACGCTTCTTTAGCAAATGTATTGGCATCAAAATTCTCGCCCTTAATCGCAAAAAACATCGAATTCTTTTCGATTTTTCTTGTATCAATAGACAGAGAACTGCACTGTAAAAACAAGTTATGAATGTCTTGAATATTCATTTATATTTTTTTTAATAAGTCATAAAAATAGAAAAAAAACAATAAAAAAATTCCAAATTCCAGACTGAATATTCAGTGTATGGAATTTGGAATTTTTAATATTATAATTCCTAAATCTTAGTTTCTAGGAGATTTTCTTTTTTCAGCTTTAGAACCTACTCTAGACATTGCACATCTGAAACCAATGTAATCAGTTGCCATATCTTGAGGGAAGTATCTTCTTTGAGCTGGATCTAACCAGTAAGCTCTATCTCTCCAAGAACCTCCTTTGTAAACTCTTACTTTGTCATCGATTAAAGTAGTACGCTTACTAGAGTTATCATATTTTCTGATCATTTTTCCTAAACTATCTGTTGTTACATTGTGTTTAGGAGAGTTGTACATTGCCTGATCTGCTTTAGATCCAGACTCTGAATCACCAAAATCAAAATATCTAGAAGATTGTTTATCACCATCTCTATAGTTGATATTGTTACTTTGGCTAAAGTTTTGTCTTAAATACGTTTCTTGTTCATCAACTGGCACTTGAGCAATTTCTCCTGGAAGATTTCTTGCAATAACTTTACCGTTGCTTAACGTATCATATTTAATGTTAGAAGTAGAAACGATTTCTAACTTACCATCTTTACCGATTTTGTTTTTAGCATATTGGTTACCTCTAAAATAGTTGAAATCATTTGCTTCATTATCGATAATAGGTCTATATACGTCAGCTACCCATTCTGCAACGTTTCCTGCCATATCATAAAGACCGAAATCGTTTGGTGCATAACTTTTCACTTCATTTGTAATATCAGCTCCGTCATCTGACCAACCTGCAATTCCACCGTAATCACCGTTTCCTTGTTTAAAGTTAGCCAATTGGTCACCTTTGTTTTTACGTTTATTAGAACGTGTATAATCTCCAGACCAAGGGTATTTCTTTTGTCCTTTATAAATGTTGTATTCTCTTTGTCCAACGTCTGCAGCTGCTGCATATTCCCATTCTGCTTCAGTAGGAAGTCTGTATTCTGGCAAAATTATACCAGAAGAACGCTGAGCATATACGTTTTGAACTTCAGGAACTACACCGTCTTTTCCAGCTCTAGGCTTTCTTCCTGTTGGATTTTTTTGCAATACAATTTCTTCGCTTCCTCCACGAGAAGTACTAGGAGACATTAAGTATGCTTCTGTGTTAAATGCATTCTCAGCATTTACATCATTTGTTTTTGCACCTTTTTTAAGATATCCGTTTTTCTCTAAAACAGCCTCGTTTACACGGTCTGTTCTCCATTTACTAAATTCAACTGCTTGAATCCAGTTAACACCAACTACAGGATAGTTAGCATAAGAAGGGTGTCTTAAATAGTTATTAGTCATCGTTTCGTTGTATCCTAAACGATTTCTCCATACTAAGGTATCAGGAGAGGCTCCTTCGTAAATATTTTTGTAATTTTCTTCTGTTGGTGGAAAAACTTTCTTTAACCACTCTAGGTATTCTAAGTACATACCGTTCGTAACTTCGGTTTCATCCATATAGAATGATTGAACGTGCTGTTGAGTCGGCGTGTTATTCCAATCGTGCATAACATCATCCTGTACTTTACCCATAGTAAACGTACCTCCTTCAACAAAAACCAATCCAGGACCAGCCTGTTGTTTTTTACCTGCATTTCTGGCAGCAGTTCCATTCTGACTATCTACATCCCAGCCTGTAGCTCTAGAAGCATGGCTCGAACTCGATTTTTTGCTACAACTAGCCGTGCCCAACATCAATACCATTGACATCATTAACTGCAAGACTACAATTTTGTTTACTTTCATACTCATTCTTAGGTGATAAATTTAGGTGCTGCAATATAATAATTAACATTTAATTGGCAACATCTGTTCTAATAATTTTATTTAGCTGTTTTTTCCAGAAAATAACCTTTAGTTACGAACGCAAAAATATACTTTTTATTATTTACTGTAACATGAAATACTATATTTTTACTTACTAATTATTTTTTAATTAAATTTCGGTTTTTTAACTCATGAAACAAGTAATTCTTATCTCTCTTTTCCTAATTCCAATTCTCTCGTTTTCCCAGATAAATGGGACCTTAACGATAGATTGGCAGAGCAAAAAAGAGGTAAATTATGGCGAAAATAAAATTATAATTCCATACTTCTCGGGAAGCAGTTTTCGCTTCGACATTACAAAAAAAAGCATAACATTGCTCCAAAATCTAAATCAGTCGAATATCTCAAACGGCAGTACAGTACAAATTAGCAATGTCATCTATGAGTCTATTTCAAGAGCTGATTTAGGAGATTTAACACTTGAGACCATCCCTGAAAAACCAAATGAAGCTATAATAGTTACTAATGCACGAGATATAAGATACGCTTTCCTTTCTTTGTCCCCTATAATCAAGGAAGGAAATAGCTACAAACGCATCCAATCACTTTCTTACTTTATTGGCAACACAACAGCACGAACAACATCTTCCTCTACATTTCAAAAATCGGCAGCTATTTCAAATTCTATCTTAGCCTCGGGAGATTGGTATCGCTTTTACATCCAAAAATCAGGTGTTTACAGAATAAACAAGTCTTTTCTGCAAAGTTTAGGGTTCGATCCTTCTAAAACTGACCCACGAAGAATTAAAATATATGGAAACGGAGGAAGAATGCTCCCTCTTCCCAATAACGAATATTACCCTGATGATTTAACCGAAAATGCCATCCAAATAATTGGTGAAAATGACGGCATTTTCAACAATGAAGACTATATTCTTTTTTATGCTGAAGGAACAGATAATTGGAATTCTGAAAACCAGACTAACTTAAATCTATATGACACCAAGTCGTACTATTATATTACAGCTTCTGGAGATAACGGAAAACGAATTCAAAACCTAAATCAGCCTATAGGAAATAGCACTTTAGAGTTAAACACGTTTGATGACTATCAATACCACGAAATTGACCAAACCAATATTGTTCATCTTGGCCGTCAATGGCTCGGAGAATCGTTTGATATCAATCAGGAACAAGAATTTTCGTTTAATTTCCCGAATCTTGACGCTACTATCCCTGTCAAAATAGAGGCAAGCTTCGCATCCGCTTCTTTTACGACTACTTCTTTTACGGTAGTGGCAAATGGGCAAAATACTGGCTCTATAAGTTTTCCAGCTTTAATAGCAAATTCAGACACAAAATACGCTACTGGAAAATTACCAGCAAATACCCAATTTACAGGAACAGACAACATCAAAATAAAAATTACCTATAATAATAATGGTGTCCCTGGATCAAAAGGTTACTTAGATTATATCAATCTTACGGCGAAACGTAAACTTTTAGGAACAGGCAAACAATTCCATTTTCAATACAATGCTGCGGGCTCTACAGCCGGAATCGCTAATTACACGGTCGGAAACGCATCTGCAATAACCCAAGTATGGGATATAACAGACCTATATAATATAGGTAAAATCGAAAATTCCAATCAAGCTTCTTTTAGTTTTAAAGCCAATTTGGGAGAAGTTAGAAAATATATCGCAATAGACCCTTCTGATTATTATGCTCCATTAAAAGAAAATCAATCAAAAATTGCCAATCAGAATTTAAAAGGAACCATTTTCAGAAACAACCAAAGCTCTTTTCAAGATATTGATTATGTCATTATAACGCCAAAATCTTTAGCTTCTCAAGCTGAAAGATTAGCTAGTTTCCACAGAACAAATTCCAATTTAAATGTAAAAGTGATTGCATTAGAAAATATCTATCAAGAATTTTCTTCCGGCAAACAAGATATCGCAGCTATTAGAAATTGCATCAAATACATTTATGACAATGCCTCTTCACCAGAAAAAAGAGTACGCTATGTAAATTTATTTGGAGATGCCTCGTTTGATTATAAAGATCGAATCTCAAACAATACTAATATTGTACCTATATATCAATCACTAATAAGTAATACTGTTGGCGAAGCTTCTTTTGCTTCTGATGATTTCTACGGACTAATGGATTCTAACGAAGGCGTCATCATCCCGTCTCTTGCCGGAATTGATATAGCCGTGGGAAGAATGTTGGTTTCAGACATTGCCCAAGCGCAAGAAATGGTCAACAAAGTCTTTGAATATTACGACACAAAATCATACGGGAATTGGAGAAACAATGTCGTTTTAATTAGCGACGATTCCGACAAACCTGGCGATCAGACTTTACAAGCAAATCAAAATGCACTTGCAGATCAAATTGCAACTGAAAAACCTTTTTTCAATATAGACAAAATATTTCTAGATGCCTACACACAAGAAGCTTCTGCCGGCGGATCCCGATATCCTAAAGCAAGAACTGACTTTTTTAACGCTTTTGAAAAAGGCGCTTTGATATTCAACTATTTAGGTCATGGTGGGGAGGACGGCTTAGCCAGCGAACGAATTTGGGAAAAATCGGATGGACAAAATCTTACCAATCAATACAAATACCCATTATTCATCACCATTACTTGTGAGTTTTCACGTTTTGACGACCCTACTAGACCAACTGCCGGAGAATATGTCTTTTGGAATCCAAAAGGAGGCGCTATTTCAATGCTGACAACAATTCGAGAAATCGGACAGACCAACGCAGAAGACTTTAACAAAACCCTTAGCAAAAATCTCCTTTCTTACGGATCAAATCAATACAACAGTATTGCAGAATCTTTACGAATATCCAAAAACGAAAATCCAAGTTCTTCCAGCAATGTTGTCTTTTATTTAGGCGACCCTGCCTTAATGCTTGCTATTTCTAAACCTCGAATTAATTTAACAAAAGTAAACGACATTGTGATTTCGCAAGCGATTCCTGATTTAAAATCGCTATCAAAAATCAAAATTTCAGGAGAAATCACAGACGAAAACAACAATCTATTAAGCAATTACAATGGAGAACTGGCTACCGCTATTTTTGATAAATTAATCACCAATACAACTTTAAACAACGACGGATTTAGCCCGCCAATGCAATTTAAAACGCTAGGAGAAACCATTTTTAGAGGAAATGCATCTGTTACCAATGGCCAATTTGAATTTAGCTTTGTAGTTCCAAGAGACATTAGAATTCCCGTTGACAACGGAAGAATTAGTTTTTACTCCAAAAAAAATGAAGCATTGGAAAATCAAACCGGTTACAACAATACAATAAAAATTGGAGGAATTAACGAAAATGCACCTCAAGACAATATAAGTCCAAAAGTGAAGTTATATATGAACGACGAAACTTTTGTTTCGGGTGGAATCACAAACGAATCGCCATTTCTTTTGGCTTTTTTAGAAGATGAAAACGGAATTAATACAGCAAGCGGAATCGGGCATGACATTGTCGCTATTTTAGATGGAGATGTTAGTAATCCTTATATTTTGAACGATTATTATCAGACAAAATTAGATGATTACACTAACGGAAATTTACGTTTCCCATTTCGAAATTTAGCACCTGGACTGCACACCATAAGTTTTACTGCTTGGGATGTTTACAACAATCCCGTTACGAGTGAAATCCAATTTACGGTTGTAGGAGATGATTCCTTAACATTATCGCACGTTCTTAATTACCCAAATCCATTTTCAACTTATACGCAATTCTGGTTTTCACACAACAGACCATATGAACCTTTAGACGTACAAGTGCAGGTAATGACCATTACAGGAAAAGTGGTCTGGACAAAAAATCAAAGCATTACAACAGAAGGATTTTTATCAAGAGAAATAACATGGGATGGAAGAGACGATTTTGGCGACAGAATCGGAAAAGGAGTGTATATTTACAAACTGACTGTAAAATCTAATTTAACAAATAAAAAAGCAGAAAAATACGAAAAGCTTGTCATCCTATAATATTATATATATTTGCACCACCAAAAACATTAGTCCCATAAATGAAAAAACTATCACTTTTATTAATTTGTATTTTTAGCATTTACAATTCAAAGGCTCAAGAGTCAAGACCAATTGTTACCGGAGTACCTTTTTTACTAGTCGCTGCTGATGCTAGAGCAGCTGGTTTGGCCGACCAAGGTGTCGCCACTTCTGCTGACGTTTTCTCGCAACAATGGAATCCTGCCAAATATGCATTTTCTGAAGATGCGCAGGGTCTTTCTATTAGCTACACTCCTTATTTAACCGATCTTGCCAATGATATTTCATTAGGACAGATTACGTATTACAACAAAATCAACGAAAAAAGTGCTTTTGCAGGAAGTTTTCGCTATTTTGGATTTGGAGATATCGAATTAAGAACTACCGGAGATCCAACTGAAGCCACAAGAACAGTTTCACCAAATGAATTTGCACTAGACGGTTCTTATTCGCTTAAGTTAAGTGAAAAATTCTCGATGGCTGTTGCGGGTCGTTTTATCAATTCAAACTTAAAAGTCGCTTCAGAAGAAGTTGATGCTACGTCTGCAAGATCTTTTGCTGTTGATGTCGCTGCTTTCTATCAATCTGAAGAAATTGCTTATCAAGATTTTAATGGGAGATGGAGAGCTGGAGTTAACTTCCAGAACATGGGACCAAAAATCAGCTACGATAACGACGACATCAGTTCAAACTTCTTACCTGCAAATTTAAGATTAGGTGGAGGATTTGATTTTATTTTTGATGATTACAACAAACTTACCTTAAGCGCTGAGATCACCAAGCTTTTAGTTCCAACCCCTCCAGGCATCCAAGCCGCTGTTGACGGAAACGGTGATGGCGATTTTGATGATCCTGAAGACATCACGCAACAACAAGCTACAGATGCCGCTTATAGAAATTACAACGATATTGGCTGGTTTGAAGGTATGTTCAAATCATTTGGTGATGCTCCAGGAGGTTTTAGCGAAGAAATGAAAGAGGTAACTTATAGCATTGCGGGAGAATACATGTATCAAGATGCTTTTGCTTTCCGTTTAGGATATTACCACGAAAGCCCAGAAAAAGGAGCTAAACAATTTTTCTCTTTAGGAGCAGGATTTAAATACAACATCATGAAAATAGATGTTTCGTACTTATTCTCAGCATCAAAAATAAAAAATCCTTTAGAAAACACACTTCGTTTCTCTTTAACGTTTAACTTTGGTGACAAATACGACAATTACTAAAGAGAAAAGATCAAATAAAAACAATTTAATCCAAATTCCAGCATTTTAGGAATTTGGATTTTTTTTCCCTTAAAAACAGATGAAAGAAATCAATATAACATCTTCATTTACAACATTTGATAGTTTAAATGAACTTCCAGCCGAAATTCAGGATTTAATGAATCAAGCTGTAGAAATCAGAAAAAAAGCCTATGCCCCTTATTCACGATTCAGAGTTGGAGCCGCTTTACTCTTAGATAACGGACAAATTATTTTAGGCTCTAATCAAGAAAATGCCGCATATCCGTCGGGACTTTGCGCAGAAAGAACCGCTATTTTTTATGCAGGAAGTGCCTATCCAGAAGCAAAAATCTTAAAAATGGCAATTACAGCTGCTTCTGACACCAATCAAACTACCGCTCCTATTCCACCTTGCGGATCTTGCCGACAATCAATAGCCGAATATGAGATAAAACAAGACAGCCCAATCGAAATCTATTTTATGGGAGAAATTGGCGAAGTTTATAAATCATCTTCATTAAAAAATTTGCTTCCATTGATGTTTGATAAAAAGTTCTTGTAAAAAAAAACCAAAAAGTAGCGTTTAAATTTTAGTTCTTAAATGTAATGTCTTATTTTTGCATCCCGACCTTTCGGGCGCAAATTTGTGGGAGGAAACTATTTTGCGTTACAGGCACAATAATCGATAACACAAACAACTTTAGCAAAAGAAAGAATTCAGATGAAAGAAGTTACAAAAGAGGTATATTTAAAGTGGTATGAAGACATGCTACTTTGGAGAAAGTTTGAAGACAAACTTGCAGCGTTATACATCCAACAAAAAGTTAGAGGTTTTCTACACTTATATAATGGTCAGGAAGCTGTATTAGCAGGTGCATTGCACGCTATGGATTTGACCAAAGATAAAATGATTACTGCTTACAGAAACCACGTTCAACCAATTGGTATGGGAGTGGATCCTAGAAACGTAATGGCAGAACTTTTAGGAAAAGCGACAGGAACTTCTAAAGGTATGGGAGGTTCTATGCACATTTTCTCTAAAGAACATGGTTTTTACGGAGGACACGGAATTGTAGGTGCTCAAATTCCTGTGGGAGCTGGTATTGCTTTCGCAGATAAATATTTCAACACTGGCGGTGTTACTATGACTTACTTTGGTGACGGTGCTGCTAGACAAGGTTCTTTACACGAAGCTTTCAACATGGCTATGTTATGGAAACTTCCAGTTGTATTTATCGTTGAAAATAACGGTTATGCAATGGGAACTTCTGTAGAAAGAACTGCAAACCACACTGACATCTGGAAATTAGGTTTAGGCTACGAAATGCCTTGCGGACCTGTTGACGGAATGAACCCTGTAAAAGTTGCTGAAGCTATGCACGAAGCTATCGAAAGAGCGCGTCGTGGAGATGGGCCAACTTTCCTTGAAATGAAAACGTACCGTTACAGAGGACACTCTATGTCTGATGCACAATTATACCGTTCTAAAGAAGAGGTTGAAGAGTACAAAAAAATTGACCCAATTACTCAAGTTCTTGATGTAATCTTGGATCAAAAATATGCTACAGAAGAAGAAATTGAAGTAATTGACCAAAGAGTTAAGGACTTAGTTGAAGAATGTCAAAAATTTGCTGAAGAATCTCCTTATCCAGATTTACAGCAGTTATACGATGTAGTATACGCACAAGAAGACTATCCATTTACACCTCATAAACTATAACATCATGGCGATTAAAGTAACAATGCCTCGTTTGAGCGATACTATGACGGAAGGAACGGTAGCGACTTGGTTAAAAAAAGTAGGCGATAAAGTTAGCGAAGGAGATATCCTTGCTGAAATTGAAACAGACAAAGCAACAATGGAGTTCGAATCTTTTAACGAAGGAACTCTTTTACATATCGGAATTCAAGCTGGAGAAACTGCTCCTGTTGATTCATTATTAGCAATTATTGGTAACGAAGGAGAAGATATTTCTGCTCTTTTAGCTGGTGGTGATGCTCCTGCTGCTGAAGCTCCAAAAGCGGACGCTCCTGCTGCTGAAGCAAAAACTGAAACTGTTGCTCCTGCAAAAGCTGCAACTGAATTACCAAAAGGCGTTGTCGTTGTAACTATGCCTCGTTTGAGCGATACTATGACTGAAGGAACAGTAGCAACTTGGTTGAAAAAAGTTGGTGATGCTGTTGCTGAAGGTGATATTTTAGCAGAAATTGAAACTGATAAAGCAACAATGGAGTTCGAATCTTTTAATGAAGGAACTTTATTATACATCGGAATTCAAGAAGGAAACACTGCTCCTGTTGACAGCTTACTAGCTATCATTGGACCTGCAGGAACTGACATCTCTGGAATTGCCGATAACTTTACTGCTGGAGGTGCTGCAACTACAAGTGCTCCTGCTGCTGAAGAAACAAAAGCTGCTCCTGCTGCACAAGCTACAGAAGCTGCTGCCGAAACTTCAAACGGAGGTAGAATTTTAGCTTCACCATTGGCTAAGAAAATTGCTTCTGACAAAGGAATCCAATTATCTCAAGTAAAAGGATCTGGAGAAAACGGACGTATCGTGAAAAGCGATATCGAGAACTTTACTCCATCTGCTCAAGCGCAAACTGCTGCTTCTGCACCAGCTGCTAAACAAGAAGCATCTGCTCCTGCTGCTCCAAAAGTATTTGTACCTGCTGGAGAAGTTTACACAGAAGAGATCAAAAATTCTCAAATGCGTAAAATCATTGCAAAACGTCTTTCTGAATCATTATTCACTGCTCCTCACTACAACTTAGTGATCGAAGTAAGCATGGACGAAGCAATGCAAGCTAGAACTGCTATCAATAGCGTTCCAGATACAAAAGTATCTTTCAACGATATGGTAATTAAAGCTTGTGCATTAGCATTGAAAAAACACCCAAAAATCAACTCTACTTGGAAAGAAGATGCTATCATCATCAACCACCACGTAAACATTGGTGTTGCTGTAGCTGTTGAAGACGGATTAGTAGTTCCTGTATTGAAATTTACAGATGCTATGAGTTTATCTCAAATTGGCGGAAGCGTAAGAGATCTTGCTGGAAGAGCTAAAAACAAAAAATTAGGACCACAAGAAATGGAAGGAAGCACATTTACAGTTTCTAACCTAGGAATGTTTGGTATTACTGAATTCAATTCAATTATCAACCAACCAAACTCTGCAATCCTTTCTGTAGGTGCAATTGTTGAGAAACCAGTAGTTAAAAATGGTCAAATCGTAGTTGGAAACACAATGATGTTATCATTAGCTTGTGACCACAGAACTATTGACGGTGCAACTGGAGCTCAGTTCTTACAAACATTAAAACAATACATCGAAAGCCCAGTTACCATGCTGGCGTAATCTTTGTTAATTTTATAATTAAATCCCGTTTTGTTTATTCAAAACGGGATTTTTTATTTAATTTTCATCCTCAAATTCAAAACCTCATAATATGAAGAAACTAATCCTTGCCGCTTTATTTCTGACAGCAATTGCCTGCCAGAAAAAAGAACAAACCGAAAAAACAGCTGCCGTTGTAGACGAACACAGTTATTCAAAACCAGAACTTGCGGTTGCGAAACACCTTGATTTAGACATCAAAGTCGATTTTGATACACAAACTATTTCTGGAAAAGCGTCTTGGACTATTGATAATATTAGCAAAGGAAACGAAATCATTTTCGACGAAAATACTTTAAACATCACAAAAGTAACTTTGGGTGACGACGAAAAAGAAACCAAATTCGAGCTTGGAAAAGACACTGAATTTCACGGAAAACCGCTTCATATTACCATTGAACCAAACACAACCAAAGTAAACATCTATTATAACACTACAAAAGATGCTGTAGCGCTGCAATGGCTAAAACCAGAGCAAACTGCAGACAAAAAGAAACCTTTTGTATTCTCTCAAGGGGAAAGTGTATGGTCCCGTACCTGGATTCCATGTCAAGATTCGCCAGGAGTTCGCTTTACTTATAATGCAAAAGTTACCGTTCCTAAAGATTTATTGGCAGTAATGAGTGCTGTAAATCCTCAGAAGAAAAACGATACGGGAGTTTATACTTTTAAACAAGACAAAGCAATTCCGTCTTATTTAATGGCGATTGCAGTAGGAGATATTGAATTCCAAGCTATCGATAACAGAACTGGAGTTTATGCAGAGCCATCAATGCTTAAAAAATCAGCTTACGAATTTGCTGAATTGGGAAAAATGGTGAATGCTGCAGAAAAATTATACGGTCCATACCGTTGGGGACGTTACGACGTTTTGGTTTTACCACCAAGTTTCCCTTATGGCGGAATGGAAAACCCCAATTTAACTTTCTTAACCCCAGGTGTAATTGCAGGAGACCGTTCACTAACCAGTTTATTAGCGCACGAATTAGGGCACAGCTGGAGTGGAAACTTAGTTACCAATGCCACTTGGGACGATATTTGGCTAAACGAGGGTTTCACCACCTATGTGGAACACCGAATTGGAGAAGCAATCTTCGGAAAGAAAGAATTTGAAATGCAAAACGTTATCACCAACAAAGAATTGACTGATAACGTTGCTGAATACGGAAACACAAATCCAGATACAAAATTAAAAGTAAGCTTAACGGGAAGAAATCCAGATGATGGAATCAGCCAAATCCCGTACGTGAAAGGTTATGCTTTTTTAAGAGTTATTGAAAATGCTGTTGGGCGCGAGAAATTTGATCCGTTTATTAAAAACTACTTTGATTCTCACGCTTTTCAATCTATCACGACAGAAGATTTTGTAAAATATTTAAATGAGAATTTGATTAAAGGCGACAAAGCTTTAGCAGATAAAATCAAATTAGACGATTGGATTTACAAACCTGGAATTCCTTCAAACATTGTTCCTGTAAGCTCTCCTGATTTTGATGCAATTGATGCCATTCAAAAAAGCTGGAGAACAACTGGTGTTGTTGGTTTAAGCAAAAAAATCACTACAACTGCAGAGAAGCAACATTTTATAGATCATCTTCCAGCTGATATTACAGTTAAAGAAATGGATGCTATCGATAAAGAATTCAACTTTACAAAAGGCGGCAATTTCATCATCAAACGTCAATGGTTTGCTCAGGCTTTACGTCATCAATACAAACCTGCTTATCCTGCAGTTGAGCAATTCTTGATTGGAATCAGCAGAACTGGATCTGTAATGATGCTTTATAAAGAAATGGTTAAAACTCCTGAAGGAAAAGTTTGGGCGAAACAGGTCTTTGAAAAAGCGAAATCTGGTTACCATGCAACGACTATTCAAGCTGTTGAAGGAATCCTAAAATAAAATATCTCGAAGGGATTGCATATCGGTAGAAAAATATCCCGTAGGGATTATATATCGGTAGAAAAAAAATCCGATCGTTTTTATTGTCCCGTCAGGGACTACACCAATTCTCAGGAATGTGTAGTCCCTGACGGGACAAATGATTTAATGCTATCTGTTTTTTTCTACCGATATGCAATCCCTTCGGGATAAAATCATAATTATTCAAATCCTCGATTACAAATTGTAATCGGGGATTTTTTTATGCGTATTATCTTGATGTTGATTGTGGAGTTACGAACGAAGATCCTTCCTTCGTCAGGATGACAAACCATATAAAAACAAACGAAAAAACACTCTTATGAAAACGAGTGCCCTAGCCCAGATTGAAGTGGAAAGCCCGGAGCTCAAAAGCCTTATTTTCTTGCCTGAAAACAGCGACCAACGGAAGCTCGTTTTATGGCTTAGAAAAATAAGGTTTTTGGGCGAGGACTTGAAACGGAAAGCTGGATTAGCTCCTGAAAAAAAACATACTTTTTACTCCAAAATAAAGCTAGGGAAAATTATCCATCACATAGCGTCAATCCTCCATGTTTTAAAATCTGTAATCGTTGCAACTTTGTAATGTCAAAAGACGACAACAAATAACAACTTTAAAATTTAAATAAAATGACACGATTAACAGCATTAAACCCAGAAGAAGTAACAGGAAAAACTAAAGATTTATTCAACGCTGTACAAGCAAAATTAGGCGTTGTTCCGAATATGATGAGAACAATGGGGAATTCTCCAGCCGTTTTAGAAGGATATTTGAACTTAAGCGGCGCTTTGAGCCACGGAAAATTAAGCGCAAAAACAGGCGAATTAATCGCTTTGGCAGTTTCAGAAAGCAATTCTTGTGACTACTGTTTAGCCGCTCACACTTTTATTGGAGAAAAATTGGTTAAAGCAGATCCAGCGGTTTTAAAAGCAGCAAGAACAGGAAATTCTACAGATGCTAAAACAGAAGCTATTTTACAATTGGCTAAAACCTTGATCAGTAAAAATGGTTTGGTAAACGACGAAGATGTGAATAAAGCTAAAAACGCCGGAGTTTCTGATGCAGAAATCGCAGAAACTGTTGCACATACAGCTTTGAATGTATTAACAAACTACTTCAATAATTTAGCTAATACTGAAATTGATTTTCCTTCAGTATAATTAAATAGCACTTTCACAATAACAAAAAACAATGTATAATGATAGCTCCGAATTTATTTGAGAGCTATCTTTATATTTCCAAAAACAAATAAATCATGAGTTCGCAAAATGTTTTTACTTTAATAAATCCGCAAAACGGAAATTTGGCTTTCAAAATTCTTCCTTTTGACGATAACAGCCATTTTGACCATTTACAGCGAAACAATTATTACTCCTTAATTTGGGTTACCAAAGGAAAAGGCAAAGTAAAAGCCGATTTTGCAGAGCATCATTTTGAAGAAAACTCACTTCTCGCCTTTTCGCCTTATCAGCCCTTTATGCTTTGTGTAAATGAACCAATTCAGGGAATTGCCATTCATTTTCATCCTGATTTTTATTGCATTCATATGCACCAGAAAGAAGTTTCTTGCAATGGCGTTTTGTTCAATAATATTTACCAACCGCCTTATGTAAAAGTTACAGAACAAGCTGCCATAACTTTTAATATGGTTATTAATCAAATGAAAAGCGAAATTCAGAATGCTGAATTGGCACAATATGAATTGCTTATTTCGTATCTAAAAATCTTTTTAATTACCGCTTCAAGATTAAAAACAGAGCAATTAGAAGAAATGAATTCGGTTCCTGATGCCAAAGAACCAATTATTCTTCAAAACTTAAAAGATGCGATTGAACTCAATTTCAAAACCAAACATTCAGCTGGAAATTATGCCGATTTATTGAATATTTCATCAAAAGCACTGGCTAAAATATCTAAGAATTATTTCAATAAAACGTTAACCGATTTAATTTCGGAACGAATCATTATTGAAGCCAAAAGAGAATTATACCTGACCAACAAAACAGTCAAAGAAATTGCTTATGAATTAGGTTATGATGACGAACATTATTTCAGCCGTTTCTTTAAAACCAATGCAGATGTTTCACCTCAAATTTATCGCGAAACAGTAGGTTTTGGAAAAATGGATGTTTAATTTTTATTCTTAGCTTCAATCCATTTTGACATATACATGGTGCTTTTAAACGCATGATGTTGCAGCAAATTACCCATAAAATTATGAAGACGATGATTTTCAGAATCTGCTAAAAGTGAATTCGTCAACGAAATCAGCTTTTCTGAATAATCCTTTTTTTGATAGCATTTATTAATGATTTCAATTCCGTTTTTTTGAGATTGCTTCCAGAGATTTTCATCTTGATAAAGTGCAATTGCTTTTTTAGCAAATTCAGCAGGATTATCTTCAATAAAACCATTCCAAGGTAAATCTTCATGCATTGCTTCAGAACCGACTGAAGTTGTTGCGCTTGGCGTACCGCATTGCATAGCTTCCAATAGCTTGCCTTTTAAGCCCGCTCCAAAGCGAATTGGCGCCAAAACAACTCTAGCTTTTTTCACAATTTCATTGGCATCTTCTGCCCTTCCCATGATATAAAAACCATTTTTAGGCTGATGCAATTGCAGTACTTTTAGCGATGGATATGCGCCGTAAACTTCCAAAACAGCTTCTGAAAAATCTTTCCTTATAGAAGGCCAGACTGCTTCTTTTAAATATTGGACCGTATTCCAGTTGGGTTCATGCAGAAAATTACCGATAAATACAAAATTTTTCCTTTCTTCAAAAGAAGGTAATTTCAAAAGTTCCTCTTCTTTCATTTCATCCACCAAAAAAGGGAGATAAAAAAGCAAGTTTGTGTCAATTTTGAAAACATCTTTTAAAACATTCATTTCAAATTCAGAAATAATCAAAGACAGATCGCATCTTAAAATACTAGCGATTTCTCGTTTTGCCACTTCTTCAGATAATAAATCTTGATTTTTAAAAGCTCTGCTTTCTTTAAAGGCTTTTTGCCTCGCAGTTCTTAAAGAATGTACATCTTCGGTATCCAAGATTCGAATAGCCTTTGGACATTTTTCAATCACACGCCATCCAAATTGTTCTTCGATCATAAAACGATCAAATAAGACAACATCTGGATTTAACCCTATAATAAAATCATCAAAAGTAGATGAATTAAGTTCGATATTCTTTTTCATTACACCAAACTCAGACAAATCGACCATAAAATCACTATCCTGCGCAGCGCTGGCAAAAGTTATTTCAAATCCACTTGCGGCAAAAATCGAAATCAATTGCATCATTCTTCCACCTGCCGCAGAAGACTTTGGCTCAGGCCACACAAATCCAATAATTAAAAGTTTTTTCAACTGTTCCATTTTATTTGGTTTCATTTTACAAAATAATGCTTTTTTGCACATTTTTACATCATATTTACTGACTTTTGGTTGTAAAAAAACACTAATTTTGCAAAACTAAATTCTTAGAAATTATGTTAGGATTAAAATTAGCTACAGACCCTCGTTGGGTAAATATCGTTGAATCGAATATCGAAGAAATTTTAACTGACCACGCATGGTGCGAACAAAAAGCTGCTTCTAACGCTATCAGCATCGTGACGTATAACTCTGAATTAGAAGAATTAGTAACCGAAATGCTTGAAATTGCCAGAGAAGAATTGGAGCATTTTCAAATGGTTCATAACATCATCAAACAACGCGGACTCACTTTAGGACGCGAAAGAAAAGACCACTACGTAAATGAACTTTTCAAATTCATGAAAAAAGACGGCAGCCGAAGAGACGCACTTTGCGACCGTTTGTTGTTTTCTGCAATGATCGAAGCGAGAAGTTGCGAACGCTTTAAAGTGCTTTCAGAAAACATTAAAGATGAAGAATTAGCAAAATTCTATCGCGATTTAATGATTTCTGAAGCGGGACATTACACCACTTTTTTAGGATTTGCAAGAAAATACCAAGACAATATCGACATCGACAAACGCTGGAAAGAATGGATCGAATACGAAGGCTCTATTATTACCAATTATGGTAAAAATGAAACCGTTCACGGATAAATTACGCTCTTTTTTTATTACTCTTTTTTACATTTAACACCACTATTCGCTATGCAGAAAAGTAAATCCAGATCAATCGTTTTTAAAATTGCGAAGTATTTCGGAATAACGTTCGCGGTTATTATAGGATTATTATTTTTAACGCCTATCGTCTTTGAGGACCAAATTAAAGAACAAATAAAGAAAACAGCCAACGAAAGATTGAGTGCAGAATTGAATTATTCTGATGTTTCCGTTTCGTTTTTCCATCACTTCCCTTCTCTTACTTTGACCCTAGACAATTTAAGTTTGAATGGTTCAGCGCCATATACAAACGAAAAATTCATCACTGCAAAAGAGGTCTCTTTCGGAATTAATGTGGCCAGTTTAATTTTTAGCAAATCCGTAAAAATTGATCAGATTTATTTATCTGATTCTTTTATAAACGTAAAAGTAAATCCAAACGGAGAAGCAAATTATAACATTTACAAATCGCAAGAACAAGCTTCTAAGTCAAACGACACCACCGAAACTGCTTTAAAACTAGAGCGAATTGAAATTTTAAACAGTAAAATTATATACGATGATAAATCGACTAAAGTTCATTTTGATGCGTATGGATTTAATTATTTAGGAAAAGGCGATTTAAACAAAGCTGTTTTTGATTTGTATTCTAAAGCTAAAATCGAGAAATTAAATATCGTTTATGAAGACGAGCCATATTTAATGAATAAAAAGATTGATGCTGATTTGATTACAAAAGTAAACATCAACTCGCTTTCTTTCTTTTTCCAACAAAACAATCTTAAAATCAATCAGCTTTTGGTTGATTTTAAGGGGAAATTTGACATCCTGAAAGACGGTTACAATATGGATTTTGTTATTAAATCTGACAATAGCAATCTATACGACGTCTTTACAGCCTTTCCTCCAAAATATATCACTTGGCTTTCTAAAACCGAATTAAAAGGAAACACCAACCTTTTATTGACTTTAAAAGGAAAATACATTACCTCAGAAAATATTGCTCCAGATTTGGATTTGGATGTAAAAATAAAGGACGGATTTGTTAATTACAACAAAAGTGCTTTTCCAGTTTCGAACTTAAATCTAGACATCAAAACCATAGTGCCTTCTTTAAATCCCGATTTAGTTATTGTGGATGCCAAAAACCTGTCTCTAAACATTAATCAAGATTATTTAAAATCTAAGTTTTTAGTTAAAGGAGTAAACACACCTGAAATCAATGCTGATTTTAAAGCCAAAATTGATCTCGAAAAATTAATTAAAGCACTTGGAATTCCAGATATCGAACTAAAAGGAGCTCTAGCAGGCGACATGAAAGCAAACGGAGTATTCGATCAAAAAAACAAACATTTTCCTATTACAAACGGAACCATTAATTTAGACAATGGATATTTAAAAACGCCGTACTACCCGAATCCAATTACAAACATTACTATTAAATCGAAAGTGGAGAACCAAAAAGGAACTTTTGAAGATTTAAAAGTAAGTTTAACGCCAACTCAATTTACTTTCGAAGGAAAACCTGTTTTCGTACAAGCTGATTTAAGCAATTTTGACGATTTAAATTACGATATAAAAGCCAAAGGTGAATTGGACGTAAGCAGAATTTACAAAGTCTTCTCTCAGAAAGGTCTTGATTTGGACGGTTTTGTAAAAGCTGATGTTTCTCTTAAAGGAAAACAAAGCGATGCTGAAAAAGGAAATTACAGCAAATTAAACAACAAAGGAACTCTTGAATTAAGAAATATTGGAATTGCTTCTGAATATCTCCCAAAGAAATTCATCATCAAAGAAGGTGTTTTCAAAATCAACCAGGATAAAATGTCGTTCAATAATTTCTTAGCCGCGTATGGACAATCCGATTTTAAAATGAATGGTTACTTACAGAACGTTTTCAATTACGTAATGACAAATACAGGCGTTTTAAAAGGTTCTTTTAAAGTTTCTTCAAGATACATTAATGTGGACGAATTTATGTCAAGTGTTGATCCAAATACTCCTGTAACGCAAAGCTCAACTCCAAAAACAGAAACAAAACCATCAGACAATACACAAACTGGCGTTATTATTATTCCAAGCAATTTAAATTTACAATTAATTGCACATGCGCAAAAAGTAAATTTCGACAAATTAAATCTGCAAAATGCAACTGGAAATTTAACTATGAAAAAAGGCAAATTGACCATGCAGAATACAGGATTCAATTTGATTGGATGCAATGTTTCTATGAACGCCAATTACCAAGCAATAACACCACAAAAAGCAAATTTCGACTACAACATAAAAGCTACAGATTTTGACATCAAAAGAGCGTATAACGAAATCGAAGTTTTTAGAAAAATGGCAACTGCCGCGGAGAAAGCTCAAGGAATCGTTTCTTTGGATTACCAATTGAAAGGCCGCTTAAACGGAAACATGGAGCCCGTCTATCCTTCTCTTGCAGGAGGCGGAACACTCTCTGTAAAAGACGTTAAAGTAAGGGGTTTGAAAATGTTTAATGCCGTAAGCAAACAAACAAATTCGGAATCTATGAAAAACCCAGATCTTTCGAAAGTCGATATTAAAACAACCGTAAAAAATAATATTATAACTGTAGAGCGCTTTAAATTTAAGTTTGCAGGCTTTAGACCAAGAATCGAAGGAACATCAAGCTTAGATGGCAAATTAAACTTAAAAATGCGTTTAGGATTACCTCCTTTTGGCATCTTCGGAATTCCGCTAACTGTTACAGGAACTCAAGATAATCCAAAAGTAAAAGTAGGTAAGAAAACGGAAGATCTGGAAGAAACTAAGGATACTGAATAAATAAATTCCAAAATTTTAAAAATTCCAAATTCCAAGATTATCTAATCCAAATTATATAAAGCAGAAAACCGACGCTTACGCTTCGGTTTTTTATTTTAAACTCCATACAAGATCTTAGAAACATATAAAATTCCTTTAGCCAACAGCCATAATAAAACTGCCGTACCAAGCAATTTCCAAGCCCAGGCTTTACTTCTTTTCCAATCTGAGAAAAAGGAGAATATTTCAAAGTATTTTACAATGACATAAATACTTGTTCCTATTAGCGAGAACCACACAATCTCGTTGAAATGATTATTAAAACCGTACCAGAAAACCAAACTTAAAAAAAGCACGGTAACAAATTGGAGATAATAATAGTTCCTAAAATCATATCTGTAATTCATCTTTGAAGACAAAATCAAGAACGCTATGGTCAACAAACTTATTAAAGCTGATACAACATTATAAAAAAGAGAATTGTCTTGAAGAATAAGAACAACAATCGCAGTAAGCTCAATAACAGCACATCCTGCTAAAGATTTTATTTCTCGATCTCTTTTATCATCTTTAAAAGGAAACAAAACTGGATATAAATATTTTTCTAAGGTGCGCCAAAAAGGCAAAGCATAAATTGTTGCAATTCCTGATAATACAATCTCATAATTATAAAAAGTATCTTTAGAAACTTTATTTAGAACATACAAAAGTGCAAGCGTAAGACAGAATGCAGGCAGACAAATCGTTTTTACTGCTTCCCAAGGACTTTCTGCCCAAAAATTATTTCCTATTTTAAAAATATACTTTTTAATGAAATACTCTTTAGTAAAAACAGCTGTCGTCTGACTCCACAACAAGCACAATCCGACGTGAATAACAACTGTTCGAAGTACAAATTCTCCGACAGAAACTCCATAATACACACAAAGAACGCCAACTATCAGCAATTCATAAGTCAATAAAAGGGGCGAAAATAAAAACCTAAATAATGGCGCCAAATGCTTAATCACAAATTCAATCAGCAAATTCCAATATCTTTTAAACAAAGCAATAATGGCACAAAGAGCAATGAATGCAGAAAGATAAAACATCCAATTAGCCAGTGATTGCGCTTGTAACCAGAATTGAATTGCCGATTCTTTTGGTTGCGTATATACTATTTGAGAATTAGCAAAAACTTCTGAAGCCAATTGATCTCGTACTTTATTATCAAATTCAGGAAATTCATTTTTATGACGTTTCCAAAATTGATCTGTAACACAACCATTCTTTTCAAGAACTGCTAATTCATACAAAACATTTTTTTGTTTTTCGCTTAAAGAATTCAAATAATAATTACTAACATTATCTGAAACCGCTTTCGCATATGTACTGAAACAACACAGCAACATAAGTAGTATTACTTTTTTCAACTTTTAATATTTAAGGCATAAAACAAACGCAAAAAGTAAATATAAGTTTTAAAGTCTTTAAAAAAAACACAAAAACAAAAAACCCGATCATTTCTGAACGGGTTTTTTATAAAAAGTAATCTATGATTATTATGCCTCGAATGGGATAATAGATACATAAGATTTGTTATCTCTTTTCTTTTGGAACTTAACAACTCCAGCAACTTTTGCATGTAAAGTGTGATCTTTACTGATGTAAACGTTTTCACCTGGATTGTGTTTAGAACCTCTTTGTCTTACGATGATGTTCCCAGCAATAGCAGCTTGTCCACCATAAATCTTAACGCCTAGACGTTTTGATTCTGATTCTCTACCATTCTTCGAACTACCGACACCTTTCTTGTGAGCCATGACGTATGAGTTTAAATATTGTTATTATTCTTTAGTAGCTTCTTTTTTAGCTTTTGGAGCCGCTTTTTTTGCTTTTGGAGCTTCTACTTCTTCAGTAGCTGCTTCTTCTGCTACAACCGCTTTTTTAGCTGCTGCTTTTTTAGTTCCTCCTGCTGCAGTAATACCTTCAATTACAATTTGTGTAAGATATTGTCTGTGACCATTTCTTTTTTTGTATCCTTTTCTTCTTTTCTTTTTGAAAACGATAACTTTATCACCTTTTAAGTGTTGTAACACTTTAGCTTCTACTGAAGCACCTTCTATAGCTGGGGCGCCTAAAGTTACATTTCCATTGTCATCTAACAAAAGAACTTTGTCAAAAGAAACTTTTGAACCTTCTTCGTTAGCCAAACGGTGAACATAAACCTTTAAGTCTTTGCTTACTTTGAATTGTTGCCCTGCTATCTCTACGATTGCATACATACCAAATTGATTTATTGATTTTTAAGGTTGCAAATATACAACTAATAATTTACTGTGCAATCCCTAAAAGCAAAAATATTTTAAGTTACAAAAACCTTGTTTTTCAAGCAGTTCTGCATTACAAATGCGCTTTATTTAAAGTAAAAGATTGTTAAAATCATGTTTATTTGAAAACAAATCTACAATTCGTAATTAAAAAAAACTATTTTTGATGTAACCAAAATCAACTCTTGTCTACCTACTCTTGTTGATATTTTAAAATTATTAATCTTTATGAAAAAATCAATAATGATGTTAAGTGCTGCATTAATGCTTGGCGGAGTGGCTCATGCCCAAAAAGTAGCTTTCGAAGAATACGATTTAGACAATGGGCTACATGTCATTTTACACAATGATCCTTCTGCACCCGTTGTTATCACTTCGGTAATGTATCATGTTGGCTCGAAAGACGAACGCCCTGATCGAACAGGATTTGCACACTTTTTTGAACATCTATTATTTGAAGGAACCCAAAACATAAAACGAGGTGAATGGATGAAAATTGTTACTGCAAATGGAGGAGTAAACAACGCCAACACTTCTGATGACAGAACATATTATTATGAAGTTTTCCCTTCTAACAGCTTAGAACTTGGCTTATGGATGGAGTCTGAAAGACTAATGCATCCTATTATAAATAAAATTGGGGTTGACACGCAGAACGAAGTCGTAAAAGAAGAAAAAAGAATGCGTTATGACAATCAGCCATACGGAAATATCCTTCCAGAAGTTAAAAAGAACATGTTCAAAAATCATCCTTACAGATGGACCACAATTGGTTCTATGAAAGATTTAGACGCCGCAACTTTAGAAGAATTTCAAGCTTTCAACAAAAAATTCTATACTCCAAACAATGCTGTTTTAGTCGTTGCTGGAGATTTCGAAAAAACAAAAACAAAAGAATGGATTCAGAAATATTTTGGTCCAATTCCTCGAGGTGAAGAAGTTAAAAAACAAACTTATACAGAAGAACCAATCACCCAAACGATTAAAGCGACTTACGAAGATCCAAACATTCAAATTCCGATGATTGTGGCTTCATACAGAACGCCATCGATGAAAACGAGAGATGCAAGAGTTTTAGATTTGATTTCATCATATTTAAGTGATGGAAAAAGTTCTAAACTTTACAAAAAAATCGTTGACGACAAAAAAATGGCGTTACAAATTGGCGCTGTAGGATTTAGCCAAGAAGATTACGGAATGTACATTTTGTATGGTTTGCCAATGGCTCCCTATACGACAGCAGATATCTTAAAAGAAATGGATGAGGAAATTGTAAAAATTCAAACCGATCTTATTTCTGAGAAAGATTACGAAAAATTACAAAACAAATTCGATAACAATTATGTAAACGCAAATTCGAGCGTAGAAGGAATTGCAGAAAATCTTGCTTCGTATTATTTGCTTTATGGAGATGTTAATTTGATCAATACCGAAATCGACATTTATCACTCTATCACAAGAGAAGAAATTAGAGAAGTTGCTAAGAAATATTTAAACCCGAATCAACGCTTGATTTTAGATTATATTCCAACTGCCAAATCTCAAAACTAAGAATATCGAATCATGAAAAAAATATATCCTTTTTTAATCCTTATTTTCCTAACCGGAATTATGCAAGCACAAGATCGTCCACAACCCAAACCAGGAAATGCCCCAGTAGTCAACATCAAAAAACCGCAGACCTTTGTTTTAGCAAACGGCATGAAAGTTTTGGTTGTTGAAAACCACAAATTGCCTAGAGTTAGCTTTACGCTTACACTAGACAACGCTCCATTTACTGAAGGCAACAAAAAAGGTGTTGACGAATTGACAAGCAGCCTAATTGGAAATGGAACTAAAAAAACAACCAAAGAAGCTTTTAACGAAGAAATTGACTTCTACGGAGCTAACATCAATTTTACTTCTCAAGGCGCTTACGCAAGTTCTTTATCCAAATACTCTGGACGCGTTTTAGAGCTTTTAGCGGAAGGCGCTTTACAGCCAAATTTTACTCAAACTGAATTTGACAAAGAAAAAGCAAAACTTTTAGAAGGTCTTAAAGCTGACGAAAAAAGCGTTCCTGCTATTTCAAACCGAGTAGTTGATGTTTTAGCTTTCGGAAAAAACCATCCGGTAGGAGAATACCTTTCAGAAGAGACCGTAAAAAATGTCACTCTTGCAGATGTTCAGAACAACTACAACACTTATTTTGTACCAGAAAACGCTTATCTAGTTGTTATCGGTGATATCAAATTTAAAGAAGTAAAAGCTGCTGTTGAAAAATTATTCAGCGGATGGAAAAAACAAGCCGCTCCAAAAAACACCTATCCTAATCCGACAAATGTTGCCAACTTACAAATTGATTTTGTTGATGTTCCAAATGCAGTTCAATCTGAAATTTCATTAGTAAATACTGTAAATTTAAGAATGAACGATCCAGATTTCTTTCCTGCAGTTATTGCGAATCAAATTTTGGGAGGTGATTTCAATAGTTACTTAAACATGAATTTACGTGAACAGCATGCTTGGACATATGGAGCAAATTCTAGCATTGGAAGCGGAAAATATGTTACTAAATTTAAAGCTTCATCTGCAGTTAGAAATACGGTAACAGATAGCGCTGTGGTACAATTTGTAAAAGAAATTAAAAGAATTAGAACAGAAAGAGTAGATCCAGAAGTTTTAAGAAACGTGAAAGCTGGTTATATCGGAAGATTTGTAATGCAGGTTGAAAAACCGCAAGCTGTTGCGCGTTACGCTTTAAACATTGAAACAGAAAAACTTCCTGCCGATTTCTACGAAAAATATATTCAGACTATAAATAATGTTACTGCTGATGACATTTACCGTGTTGCCAACAAATACTTCTTGCTGGACAATATGCGTATTGTAATTGTTGGAAAAGGATCTGATGTAATTTCTGGTTTAGAAAAATTACAAATTCCGATTCATTATTTTGACAAATACGGAAATCCAGTAGAAAAACCTGCTACAAAAAAAGAAGCTCCAAAGGACATTACTGCAAAAACCGTTTTCGAAAACTACATCAATGCTATTGGTGGAGAAAAAGCCGTTACTGCTGTAAAAACATTATACATGAACGGCTCAACAACTGTTCCTCAAGCTCCCACTCCATTGACATTTACTTCTAAATTAGATTCTAAAGGAAAAATGATGGTTTCGCTTTCAATGGGAACTATGAATTTAATGAAGCAAGTCGTTAACGAAAAAGGTGCATACGTTGAACAGCAAGGACAAAGAAAAAACCTTGAAGGCGAAGATTTAGCCGATATGAAAGCCAACGCCGCTCCTTTTGAAGAATTACAACTTGCAAAAAGAAACGACCTTAAAGTGGAAGGAATCGAACCAATAAACGGAAATGACGCCTACGTAATTAAAGACGGTAAAACAAAGTATTTTTATGACGTTAAATCAGGCCTAAAAATCGCTGAATCTAAAGTTCGTGACCAAGGCGGAAAATCAGTTGAACAAATCACTAATTTCAACGATTATAAAGAAGTAAAAGGTGTAAAAGTACCTTTTAATTTAGTTCAAAATGTTGGCTTTGAATTAGACATCAAAATGTCTGACATTAAAATAAACGAAGGAGTTTCTGAAAAGGATTTTCTTTAATCCAAGATGCTAAGACTCTAAGATACTAAGATTCTAAGTTTTTTTACTCATAGGCTTTGTCAAAGTTTCAAACTTTGACAAAGCTTTTTTTATTCATCAAGTTTTTCACGCTGAATAAAGTTTAAGTCAAACTTCATTGATAACTCATAATTCATAATTCATAACTTATAACTCAAAATCATTTTTTCGCCGACAAATAAACTCCAATCAAAATAATAAAAGCTCCAACAGATTGAATTGGCGTTAGTAATTCATTATCTAATAATCCCCAGAAAAATGCAACAATTGGAATAAGATACGTTACCGATGTCGCAAAAACAGGCGATGACATTTGAATCAGTTTAAAGAAAAGTATATTGGCAATTCCAGTTCCTAAAACACCTAGAATCATAACGAAAAATATAGAATGCTGTGTTTCTGCAAAATGTATTTTCTGACTGATATCGGTTGTGCTCAAAATAATTAAAGCAGGCAAAAACAAAACAGCAAAATTTCCTGTGGTAATACTAACCGAATTGAGATCGTGCAAATATTTCTTAATTAAATTTACATTGATTGCGTAACTAAGCGTTGCAATTACAACCAACAAAACATAAAGATAATTTTGAGTTCCACTAGAAGAATCTCCGCTTAAAACCAAAAGCAAACAGCCGACAAGCCCGACAAAAACCCCTAAAACTTGTCGTTTTTGAAACTGAATTCCGAAAGCAATGATTCCTAAAACCAAAGTATTTAAAGGTGTTAACGAGTTTAAAATTGCCACAATAGAACTATTTACCTGAGTTTCGGCAATGGCAAAAAGATACGCTGGCATAAAAGTTCCAAAAAGCGAAGTTATCGCAACATATTTCCACTGACGTTTGGAAATTTTTTTTAAACTATTAAAACCAAAAATCAACAGAAAAAGTCCAGCAAAAATAATTCGAAACGAACCAACTTGAATTGCCGTTAGCCCAATTAATCCTTTTTTTATTAAAATAAAAGAACTTCCCCAGATAAGAGAAAGAATCGTTAAGTAGATCCACTTTAACTGTTTTGTATCCATAAATTGTTATTTACTGCAAATTTGTAATTATTTTACGAACTGAGCGTTCTCTTTTTATTAATTTTGCAAGAATCGAATTCGCAATTTTTAAATTTATATATAATGAAAATTTCAAAAATCTTAATCGCCGCAACAATCGCTGGTTTAGTATTTGTTGGCTGTAAAAAAGCAGAAGACAAAAGCCTTCAAGTTGTAAACGCAGAAAAAACTGCTCCAAAAGAACACAAACCAATTGCTGCAGAAAATTTACAAACAGCAAGTTTCCAAATTGAAGGAATGACTTGCGCTATGGGATGCGCTAAAACAATCGAAGAAGAATTAGCCAATCTTGACGGAGTTGACAAAGCAACTGTTGATTTTGACAAGAAAACAGCAACAGTAAGTTTTGACAAAACCATCCAGAATGCTGAATCTTTAACAAAAGTAGTTCAAGAAACTGGAGACGGAAAAACATATAAAGTTTCGAATTTTAAGTCTTAAGACTTAAAATTACTTCATAAAAAAAGGATCCAATTTGGATCCTTTTTTATTTTCTTTATTTCCACTTCAACGTTTCCATCAAACGCTGCATATCGTTTTTAACATAACTCGCAGCAGGCATAATTGAGTCAAAGTTTGGTTTTGCGTAAAAATACATGGAACCAATTAAAAAGTGTTTGGTACTGTCGGTAACATAAAACTGAGAGTTTGTCGCCGCGTTTCCATCTACTTGATAAAACATTCCGTAAACCTTTTTCTCTGGATTTAAATACGGCTGTTCTAAGATATCGTCAGCTTTTATTACGTGCTCATAAGTCAGTTTTTGAGCGTCACGTAGTAATTTATCAATATTGCCATTTACAGGTTTATAAGTCAAATAAATAGTCGCCTTCATCTTAGGATACGTAATTGCAAATCCACATTCCTTCTCTCCTTTTATAATTGCACCTTCATTCATCTGGAAAGCAAACGGACAATTGTTTTCAAAATTCACATATTTTGCTTCTGGATAATCCAATCGCAGGTAACTTGCTGGTTTTGGCAAAACATCATTTTTACAGCTTATAACCGTTAGAGCAAGCAAAATTGCTGTTATTGAAAATATTCTATTTAACATTTTAATTTATTGTTACTTTTATTTGTTTTACACGCTTTTTATCAACTGTTTCTACAGTGAAAACACAGTTTTCAAAAGGCACTTTTTGATCTTTTTTCGGAAAATTACCTAAAATTTCTAGAATAAATCCTGCCAATGTTTCGGCTTCTCCTTTGTGAGCTTCAAAAACATCTTCGTCAACATCTACAATTCTGTAGAAATCTTTCAGGTTTATTTTTCCTTCAAAAAGAAAATTATTCTCGTCAATCTGTGAGAAGTTTAAATTTTCATCATCGAACTCGTCACTAATATCTCCAACTATCTCTTCAATAACATCTTCCAACGAAACCAATCCAGATGTTCCTCCATATTCATCAACCACAATTGCTAAGTGGCTTTTTAGGCTCTGAAAATCCTTTAAAAGATTATCCAATTTTTTATTCTCCGGAACAAAAAAAGCTTCACGAATTAAAGAAGTCCAATCAAATTCTTCTTTGTCGATATGCGGAAGCAAATCTTTTACGAAAAGCACGCCTTCAATCTGATCAATATTATCACGGTAAATTGGAATCCTCGAAAACCCTGTTTCAATTATCTTGGGATAAATTTCTGCGAATGTTTCTGATATTTCCAATGCAAAAATATCAATTCTCGGGCTCATTACCTGCTTTGTATCAGTATTTCCGAAAGAAACAATTCCTTCCAGGATTTTCTGTTCTTCTGTCGAAGTTCCTTCAGAATCTGTCAATTCTAAAGCCTGAGAAAGCTGATTGATTGAGAAATTATTCTTCTGCTTACCTAATTTATGCTGCAAATATAGCGTAACGGCACGCATCGGCAAACTAATAGGAGAAAGTACTTTATCTAAAAAAGCTAACGGATAAGCCACACGTTTTGCAAAACGAATACTATTTCTGCTCGCATAAACCTTTGGAAGAACTTCCCCGAATAGTAAAATTAAAAAAGTAACCAAGATTACTTCAAGCGTAAATTTGAAAGCAGGCGAACCTACATTAGCAAAAATATTCTGACCGATATAAGCGAAAAGAATTACGACACCGATATTAAAAAAATTATTAGCAACTAACAAAGTCGCCAAAAGCTTTTTAGGCTTATCCAATAAACTCGAAATAATTTTGCCTTTTGCAGGATTATCGACTAAAGAGTCATCAATATCTTGCTGTGATAAAGAAAAAAGAGCTACTTCAGCGCCAGAAACGATTGCTGAAAGAAATAATAAAATAAAAATTCCGACGAAACCAATAATTAAATTGGCGTCAAGATTTGTAGAAAAAAGTAAACTGGGCTCTGGGTCCAAACTGTATAAAATTAGTTAAACATTGGCTAGAAGGGCAGATCATTAATCGGAAGTCCCTCAGGAGCATCAAAGTTAGTATTTTTTGCCGACTCTGTATCCTGGTTTTGCTTTGTATAAGCCGTTTCTTTTTTCGTTGTCAGGAAAGTAAACTCCGTAACCTGTATTTCGGTGGTATATTTTGTCGTTCCATCTTCTGTTTGCCACTGACGAGATTTTATTCTTCCTTCGACATAAATTTTATCTCCTTTAGAAAGATATTTTTCGCAAATCTCTGCGGCTTTATTACGCACAACCAAATTATGCCATTCTGTAGAAGTAATCTTTTCATTGGTCGTTTTATTGATATATACCTCATTGGTAGCCAGCTGAAAACGTCCGATGCAGTTTCCTCCATCAAAATAATGCATCTTTACATCATCGCCTAAATGGCCAATAAGCATCACTTTATTTAATGTTCCGTTCATAGTTTTTGGTGGTATTTCTCCCAAAGATACATTTTTTTAGCAATTTATTTCTTGCTTTTCTATAAAATTATACAAGACAATAGGAAAAGGAAAAGTTTTTAATTTTTCGGCATCAATTCCGTTTTCAATTTCCTCTTTTACTTTTATTTTCCAAAATTGAATATGCAAATGCTGGTGCGAAAGTTTATGTATCAAGGTCGATTCGCTATAATCTTCTATACTTATAATAGTATACTCCGGAAAAATTTCGCTCTTAGCTTTTTCAGAAACTACGTTAAAATCAACAATCGACTGCGTTTCAAGCAAAGGAAACTCATATAAATTATGCCAAATCCCTTTTTCAGTTCTTTTTTGAATGAAGGTGTTCCCTAAAGCATCTTCTAGAATCATATAATTAAAGTAACGATTGGTTACTTTTACTTTTTTGGATTTTACAGGAAGCATGGCTACTTTTCCTTTTTGCAAAGCAGCACAGCTTTCATTAAAAACGCAAACCGAACAATCCGGACTTTTAGGAACGCATTGCAAAGCACCAAACTCCATTATAGCCTGATTAAAGATAGCAGGATTATCTTTAGACATTAATTCCTTCGCCAAAGCCGAAAACTCTTTTTTAGTTGCTGGAAGCGCGATATCCGATTCGATATCAAAATAACGGGCCAATACGCGAAACACGTTTCCGTCTACAACAGGAACAGATTCATTATAAGAGAAAGAAGCTATTGCAGCAGCTGTATATTCGCCTACACCTTTAAGTTTTAAAAGTTCTTGATAAGAATCTGGAAAAATACCGTTTAAGTCATTACTTATATATTGAGCCGTTTTATGAAGATTTCTAGCTCGAGAATAATACCCCAAACCTTGCCAAAGTTTTAAAACTTTCTCTTCAGAGGCATCTGCCAAATGTTTTACAGTAGGAAATTCCTGAGTAAACGAGAAAAAATAAGGCATTCCTTGCGCAACTCGCGTTTGTTGAAGCATAATTTCTGAGAGCCAAATCTGGTACGGATCGACCGTTTTACGCCATGGCAAATCGCGTTTGTTCTGTAAATACCATTTTATCAATATGTTATGAAAATCCATTGTAAAATCCTTAGATTGCAAAAGTAAATGTTTATGTAATTAAAATTTAACGAATTAGCTTGATTAATTATTTTTTTAATTCCTATATTTGCAAACTCAAAAAAATAGTACACCATTTATAAAATAAAATAGGAAAGAAAATGACGAAAGCAGATATCGTAGCGAAGATTTCAGAGAAACTAGGTCTTGAAAAAGGAGACGTTCAAGCAACAGTAGAAACTTTTATGGAAGAAGTTAAGACTTCTTTAGAGACTGGAGACAATGTTTACTTAAGAGGTTTTGGTAGTTTTATCGTAAAAACTAGAGCTGAAAAGACTGGAAGAAACATTTCTAAAAACACTACTATTAAAATTCCAGCACACAACATTCCTGCGTTTAAACCTGCAAAAGTATTTGTAGAAGGAGTTAAAACTAACAACGAAGCAAAATAATATTAATTAACATAAATCTGACACAATATGCCAAGTGGTAAAAAAAGAAAGAGACATAAGGTAGCGACTCACAAACGTAAGAAAAGAGCGAGAGCTAACCGCCACAAAAAGAAAAAGTAGTTTTAAACTACTTTTTTCTTTTTAAACGTTCATTGAAATTTGGGAAATTTCAAAAATTCCAAAAAATAAAATCCAAAATCCAAAAATTAAAAAGTCAACGACGATTTAGATTGGAATTTGGAATTTAAAAATTGAGATTTAACTTTTCCCTCCGGGTTAATACCTGTTAAAATAATTGTTTAATCCATCCTTACAATTCAGTTATGAGTTATAAGTTATAAGTTATGAGTTGTAAAACTTGAAACTTGAAACTTAAAGCCTGAAACTAAAAGTCTGGATAAAAATTTACAGTGTGAATAAAGAATTAATCATTAGATCTAGTTCTGAAGCCGTAGATTTTGCCTTATTAAAAGATGGAAAACTAATTGAATTACACAAAGAAGAAGAAAAAAGCAACTTTCAGGTTGGCGATATTTTTATTGCCAAAATTAGAAAACCAGTTGCCGGACTTAATGCTGCTTTTGTAAATGTAGGCTTCGAAAAAGATGCCTTTTTACATTATCACGATTTAGGTCCGAATCTAGCTTCTCAGCTGAAATTCATAAAACTTGTAAGCGCAGGTAAATTAAAAGATTTCTCCCTAAAAACCTTTCAGTTTGAAAAAGAGATTGACAAAGATGGCATCATTACTGATATTTTAAGTGCCAATCAATCTGTCTTAGTTCAAGTAGTTAAAGAGCCTATATCAACCAAAGGTCCAAGAATAAGTGCTGAGCTTTCTCTTGCCGGAAGATTTATCGTTCTAGTTCCTTTTTCTGATCGTGTTTCTATTTCTCAAAAAATAGAAGACAAAAAAGAAAAGGATCGTCTAAAAAAACTTGTTCTATCGATCAAACCTAAAGGATTTGGTGTTATTGTTCGTACAGTAGCCGAAGGCAAAAACGTAGCCGAATTAGAAAAAGATTTGCAGAACCTGCTTGGCAGATGGTCTGCAATGTGTAAAAAATTACCAACTGCTCATCATCCATCAAAAGTATTAGGAGAGCTTAATAGAGCTTCTTCAATATTAAGAGATGTTTTCAATGATACCTTTAGTGGTATTCAAATAGATGATGAAGAGTTGTACCATCAAACAAAGGAATATTTGCAAGAAATTGCTCCTTCCAAACAATCAATTGTCAAGTTTTATCAATCAAATGATACTCCGATTTTTGAGAAATACAATATAGAGAGACAAATCAAAACTTCTTTTGGCCGAACTGTTTCCATGAGTAAAGGTGCTTATCTTATCATTGAACACACTGAAGCTTTGCACGTTATAGACGTCAACAGCGGAAACCGTTCTAACAAAGCGACCAACCAAGAAGATACAGCCATGGAAGTAAATATGATTGCCGCTGCTGAAATCGCTAGACAATTACGTCTGCGTGATATGGGCGGAATAATCGTAGTTGATTTTATCGATATGTCTAATCCAGAAAACAGGAAAGTTTTGTTCGACTTCTTGCGAGAAGAAATGAGCGACGATAAAGCAAAACATAAAATATTACCGCCGAGTAAATTTGGTTTGGTCCAAATTACTAGACAGCGAGTAAGACCAGAAGTGAATATCAAAACCAGAGAGGAAGATCCTAATAAACACAATGGCGAAATTGAAGCTCCAATTTTAATCATTGATAAGATCACCGCTGATTTAGAAAGACTTTTAAAAACCCACAACAAGGTTGTGCTTAATACACACCCGTTTGTGGCTGCATACCTCAGCAAAGGTTTTCCATCATTACGTTCAAAATGGTTTTTTGAACATAAGAAATGGGTGAAAATCATACCTCGTGACGCTTACACGTACTTAGAATACCATTTCTATGATAAAAAAGGAAATGTTATTTCAGAATAAAAAAACAAAACCGCCTTTCGAAAGATTGGCGGTTTTTTTGTGCATTATTATTTCATTTGAATGTTTTTTCTTATATTTAAAATTATTTTCTCTTCCATACAAAATGTTTTTCAACTCTTCCATTATACATTTCAAATCAATCAGTTTAATTTTAGCTTTTTTTCTTTTCAATGTTTGCAGAATAGCTGCTCAGAATGAAGGTAATTCAACTTTTACTCCATCAAAAAAAAACTTTAATTTTCAAGAACTACCTTTCGTTTTTGACTTAAACTATTCGATAGCTGATAAAAGTTTGCTGACGGGAGGAATTGAATTGTGTTTAAATTCAGCAAGCTACAACAAATTGTTTTTGGGATTAGGTTACGGAATTACAAACAGTTATAACGGAAATTATTATGGGCTTCCCGATATTCATCTATCTTACAATACTCAATATTTATTGTTCGTTAAAGGAGGCACATCAACAAAGCATGCATATATTGTTTCTGGATTAACATTATTCAATATGATCGATTTAGGATTTGGTTACTCGCACCCATTTTCGGAAAATAAAATTCCCGAAATAAAAGGATTCACAATTAATACAACCTTTAGGTTTACAAATAAGCCTAAAAAGATTTATACCCAAATGAAAATAATGTGATTTATTCTCTCACAATTTCAATTTTTCTTCTGATTTCATTTCCAGAAGCATCTACAACTGTAATATAATGCGTTCCGGCTGTTGGCGTAATTGGCAATTCATGAAATGTTTTGGTTGTGGCTTTATATACATTATCAACATACCAGAACAATTCTTTATCTCTTTCCGAATAAGCTACTTTTAAAATTACGGGCTGTACGTTACTGTTAAAATCCTTTGTTAAATAGATTTTACTGTTTGTTTTTGGATAAATAAAATCCATTGCTGTTGTTTGTGTTCCTTCGCAACCTTCTTTAAAAGGTGGCAACGGCAGATATTCGATATGTTGACTTTTGTAATACCAAGCCATAACTGGAGGCAGTACAAACCAATTTTTAGTCACAATGTTATCGATACTTTCACAACTGCTATTAACCTGAAACTGCTCTGTTTTATCTAAATGAATGGTTTTATGATAAGGACAAACTTTAGTTGATTTTCCTTTTTTAGGAACCCACTGTTTGATTTTCGGACAATTATCTTTTGCCAAATAACCGCTTAAACGGCAAACCTCAACTTCAGCCAAATCATTATACGGAGTATCAAACCATCTTTGTCTTGGCAGTAAATTAAAAACATCAAATAAAATTGGCGCAGCACTGGTAACTCCTGTTAAAGTTGGTCTTCCCTCGCCTGTTGCATTTCCAACCCAAACCCCAACTACGTATCTTGAATTTGTTCCAATTGCCCATGCATCTCTATTTCCGAAACTCGTTCCTGTCTTCCAAGCAATTTTAAGCGAACTGTCATAAAATTTCCAAGCTTCATCTCCTTCAGGCCTGTTGACTTCTTCCATTGCGTTATACGTTAGCCAAATTGATCCTGCGCCCAAAATATTCTTCTGATTGGTTTCTGAGCCAAAATCGGGTTTAAAATCGTTTTTATAATTCAGCTCCGTGAATTCGTTGGTTCTGTATTGGCCTTTATTTTTTGTGTAATAATTGACTGTAGAGGAAAGATTTGCATACGTTCGGCATAAATCCCACAAATTACTTTCTGCGCCTCCTAAAATCAACGATAATCCATAATGATCGGGTGTTTTATTAATGTCCCTTAATTTAAATTTCTGCAGTTCTTCGTAAAATTTATTTACGCTAAAATCCTGAAGCATCAATACAGCAGGAATATTTAATGATCGCGATAAGGCACGATGTGCCGGAACAGCTCCGTCAAAGGTCAAATTGAAATTTTGTGGTGTATAACCTGAAATTTGCGTCGGGATATCAGCAATTAAAGTATTCGGCAGCAATTCGCCATCATCGAGCATAGCGCCATATAAAAGCGGTTTTAAAATACTTCCCGTACTTCTTGGTGCATCAATAATATCAACGTCTTTTTGGTGATCTGCATCGGCTGGAGAATTTCCAACATAACTCATCACATTTCTACTCTGAACATCGATTACTAAAATCGCCAGATTATGAACTTCATTTTGTTTGTATTGATTGTAATAATATCTCGCAATTTGATTTACTCTGTTTTGCAATGCATAATCAATTGTAGTTTTTACTCTTGTGCCTTCTTCGCTTTTTGCCACTCTTTGAAGTAAGTGCGGAGCAATTTGAGGCAAATCATACGGTTTTTGAGGCAATGGTTCTTCTATCGAAAGTTCATACGTCTGCTTGTCTATAATTCCTTCCTGATAGAGTTTTAATAAAAGTCTATTACGTTTGTTTAATAATTTTATTTGATTTTTTCCCGGATAAATTAAACTTGGCGCATTCGGCAAAACAGCCAAAACTGCACTTTCTGCCCATGATAATTGATTCGACTGAACTCCAAAATAACGCCATGAAGCCATTTCTAATCCCACGACGTTCCCTCCAAATGGCGCATGAGCCGCATACATTTCGAGAATTTCATTTTTAGAATAACCTAATTCTAATCTTGTTGCCAAAATAATTTCTATAACTTTTTCGAAATAGGTTCTGTTTTTTCCTTTTCGGGATAAACGAATGACTTGTTGTGTCAGCGTACTTCCTCCTCTGACCACTTTTCCTGCTTTTCTATTTTGTTTAAAAGCATTAATCATTGCACCTGGATTGAATCCCGGATGTTTATAGAAATATTCATCTTCAAAATAAACGATACATTTCTTGAACTTGTCCGGAACGCTGTCTTGTGCCGGGAAACGCCATTGCCCGTCACGAGCAATTTTCGCGCCTAGCAATTCTCCTTCTTTACTTTCTATTACAGTTGAATAGGGTTCTTTGAATAAAGTTCGGGGTATCGAAAAATAGTAAATCAGCAAGAGCAGAAATGCAATTGCTGATTTTATCTTATTCTTTTTAATCCAGTTTATAATGCGCTGAAGGAACACCTTTAATTTATTTTTCAATGCTTGTTTTTTTTAACCGCAATCCCGATAGCTATCGGGACACAAAGTTTTTTTCTCTCGCAGATTCCGCAGATTGTGCAGATTTATTTTTATCTGCTTGATCTGCAAAATCTGCGGGAGAACTTTTTCATAAAGTTTTTGTTGCCACAGATTATACAGATTAGCACAGATTTCTAAAAATCATTTTAAATCAATTAATCTGTGGCTATATTATTTTTCTCTCGCAGATTGCACAGATTTTACAGATTTATTTTATCTGCTTGATCTGCAAAATCTGCGGGAGAACTTTTTCATAAAGTTTTTGTTGCCACAGATTTAAAAAAATCCTTTTAATCTTTATAATCTGTGGCTAACAACTTTATTTCACTACCTCAACCCAGAATCCTTTTGTTCTTGCTAAGAATGTATTATCGTACATCGCTTCGCATTGCAATCCTGGCAGGTAATAATTTCCTAAATACGTCGCGTTTAACAGGATACGGAAAACTTTCGTTTCTCTAGCTTTCATTCCGAAATAGAAATTCGTTCTGTCGTCGCGGATATCAATATAATCTGCGATGTTATTTACTGCATCTCCGTAATCTGTGAAACGGGTATTTACAATTTCGAATCCTGAAGGTAGAATTTGAGATAATGCTACATTTTGAACACTTTCTCCTCTTTGGTTTTTAATGGTAACCTCAGCAACAAATTCGGTTCCCTGATTGATTTTTGAAACATTGATTACACTTCCTTTTCTGTTTTTGAAAACAATAGAAGCCGTAACATCGCTCTGAACCGCATTTTCTTGTCCGATTGGCAGAATTCCTCTATTTAATACACGAACATACACCGTATTCGCTTTGTTGTTTTTCAACGTTATACTATTTATTCCAGAAGCAACAGACAAACTACGATCTGCAACTGATTTGCCTGTATTTATGGTTTCTCCTTTTCCGTTTTTACTAAACTGGATATTGATTCCTTTTGGACCATTGCTCACCGCAAATTTCGACATGGCATACAAGCAGTAAGCCGTTGTCTGCGTACTCATCCATTGATTAGCCGACATTTCTTTGGCCAATTTAGTTGCCGTTACAAATGCTTTTTGTTTTTGGTCTAAAAGAAGCATCGTTTCTAACGCCATTGCTCTATTTCTTTCGCTAGAACCATAGTAATAATAGCTGTAACCATCTGAACTTCCGTCGATACTTGTTTTCAAGAACAAACTTTGTCCTGCTGATTTTTGACCTGCTAAAACATAAGCAGCTGCTAGACGAAGCATACTTTCGTTCGAAATGCCTTTTGTTTCTCTCAATCGGTTCATTGCTGATAAATCGGCATTTCCGGCTAAAGCCAAAGTGTATAAACGATACGCTTGAGCTAAATCATTTCCGTATTTCGGTTCAAAACGCCATTGTTTTGCTTCTTTTTGCTGATACGACAGCCATTTTGATTTGAAGTTGATTGGCAATACATATCCTTTTTTCTCTGCTTCAATCAAGAAATGCCCAGCGTAAGAAGTTCCCCAATCGTCTGCAATCGCATTTCCTTGCCAATAAGGCAAACCTCCGTTTGATAATTGGAAATTACCCAATCTGGCAATTCCAGCAGCAATATTTTTCTGAATCAAATCTTTGCGTTTCACATCGATATCAGCTACATCGCCTAAATACAATTGCGGGAAAACTGATGAAGTGGTCTGCTCCACACATCCATGCGGATATTGAATTAAGAATTGTAACCTTCCATTCAAATTCATTGGTGGCATAGACGAAACTTCGAGTCTTGCTTTATTGCTTCCAGCAATTCCAAATGTTTTCCATGAAATTGTTTTAGTACTATTTGGCGTCAAAACAACATCGGTAAAAGTACTCGTAACTGGATTCGGATTCGTCATGTCAATTTCAACATCGTAAACTGATTTCTCACTTCCAGAAGTTGCGATTACCTGAACTTTTGCAATTCCAGTTGCAGATCCTACAACCAAATTAAAATACGCCATTTTTTCATCTGGTTGTGCGAAATTCAATCTTTGAATCGCGCTTCCCATTACTTTCAATCCGTTGCTGGTTTTTACCTGAATCGAAACATTTTTGATTTTGTTTTCAGTTGCAAAAACAGTAACTGGAAGCGTTACTTTTTCTGAAGGCGAAATTTTTCTCGGTAACGAAGCCAAAACCATTAATGGGCTCTTAACCTGAGTTGCTTTTTCTACACTTCCGTAAGCGCTTGTTTTTGCATCTCCTGCCACAACCATTGTTCGAACAGAACCGATGTATTTAGGCAATTTTAATTGATGAGATTTTGTTTCTCCTTTTTCTAATTTAAATGGTCCATAGTACAATACCACAGGTTTAAAACGGTTTGCTTTTTTAGCTTTTCCTCCGCCTAAATCCTGATCACCACCAATACTGAAAATCTGATTTATTTTTCCGCCGTAAGCACCAATAACATCATCGTAAACGTCCCAAGTTTTTACGCCTAAAGCTTCACGAACATAGAAACTATCCCAGGCATTTGGTGTTTTAAAACGAGTTAAATCTAAAAGCCCTTCATCTACAACTGCGATAGTATACGTCATTTCTTTACCTGATTTCTCGCCCACTTTTACGGTAAACGGCTGCTCTGGTCTTAAAACATCTGGCATATAAAGAGTTGGTGTCAAAATGGTATTTTTATCTACCACTTCGATTGGCACAATTCCGTACATACGAATTGGTGAATCGTTTTTAGTTGAAGCATGCGGCTGTAACAACGTAATATTGAAATATACATTTGGTGCCATTGCCCCCGTAATTGGAACTTCAACTTTGGTTTCTCCTTTTTTTGTTTCTGCCCAAATAGTCTGCACTACTCTTGATCCGTTTTCTACAGAAATCAATGCACGTCCGCCTTCACTTGACGGGAAAGAAATCTGTGCTTTCTCTCCAACTGCATAATTTTTCTTATCGGTAGAAAATACTAACATATTAGCTGTCGAAGCATCTCTGTTACGCGTTTTTCCAGACCAAATTGGCCAGTCGATATTTACAGTTAAAGAAGTTGCGTGACCATCTTCCTGATCGGCAACACGAATTAAATAACGTCCCCATTCTTCATCTGTCAAAGCAAATTGAAAACTTCCTTTTCCGCTTGAATCCGTATTGATAACAAACGTTTTGTATGAAGTCGTTGCATTCGACGAGTTATAATTAGATAAATTATCGCTTGAAGAGTCCCACCACCATCTCCAGTCTACTTTATAAACTCTCACTTCGAGATTTCTAACCGATTTTGGTCTTCCATTTTCATCAACAGTCACCACATCAAAACGATTGTTTGTTCTCGTTTCAAGCATGCTGTATTTGTTCAATTCAGGCGTTTTAAGTCCAACATACGTTTTATACGGAGAATATGTCGTTGACATTACATCTGTACTGAAATCTCCACCTTCTTCATACACTTTTGTAATGAATGAAGCACGAAGCATTCCCGGCGCCTGACCTTGTAATCTTGGCTGAATGTTTACCGAAGCTTTTCCGCTTTCGTTTAATTTTCCTGAGAAAACATTGATTTCTTCTGTACTGAATTGACGTGCTAAATCATCAAAAGTATATTTTTCGTATCCTTTAAAAGTTGTGGTTTGCTGAGAGAATTTAGCCTGCATTTCTACATTCAAATTCTTAGCAATTGCGCCATGAAGCCAAGTCACTTCTAGATTATCTGTATTTGGATATGATGCTGAAAGTGTTTTTCTGCTGAATGTATTTTTGATTTTCAAACGATTTGGTTTGATCGTTTCAATCTTGATGCTCTTATAGAATTTTGCACCTCCAACGCTTACCATCGCTTCCCAATTTCCTGTTGGCGCATCTTGGTTTGTTGCAACTGTAAAAGCATAATGATTCAGATCGTTCGTTTTTTGAACGGTTTGATAAACCGTTTTCCCGTTCGGATCGTTTAGTCTGAATTTAATTGGATGCGATTTCGGTAGTTTATTCGCCGCATCATTCAAAATAAATGACAAATACAAATTATCACCCGGGCGCCAAACACCTCTTTCTCCGTAAATAAAGCCTTTTAAGCCTTTTTGTAAAGTCTCACCAGCAACATCAAAATTACTTACTGATAACGAAAGTCCGTCATCCAGCTTCACATAAGTCGATTGATCTCCTAAAGTTACAATCGCGAAATAAGCAAATTTATCCAATTGGAAAGAGGCAATTCCTTCACTGCTTGTTGCTTCTGTTGCAATTTTTTGCTGTTGGAAATTATATAAATCTACCCTCGCATTCGAAACTGGTTCTGTTGTAACGATGTTATTCACAGCAAATAAGTATGATTTATTTTCTCCTCTTTTAGCAATAACTCCTAAATCTGTCGCTAAAATATTGGTCGCGATTCTAGCATTATAGAAATAAGAACCTGTACAAGGGTCTTGACTTTCTCTCCAATCGTAATCGTCGTAATAATAGTAATCATCGTAAGAGTTTCCGCTGTAGTTTACGTCATTTTCATCTACCTCTTCTTCCTCAGCTTCATCGTCATTCCCTTCTGAAGTTTCACATTTGTATAATGAATATTTCTTTTTGTAAACAAACTCCACTCTATAAATCGCTCCTGGTTCTGGTTTGATGATTTTTGATAAATCTAAAGCATAGGTATTCCATTTTGCCAGATTTACGAGCGTGCTTTCCTTTAAATTCAGAGTCGTTTTGGCAATTGGCTGCGCTACTTTTTTGAGATTTTGTCCACCATTTAATTCATTGTATTGGAGAAACTGCAGAATATTGTTTTTGTATATCTTATACACTTTTACATCTACAGCGCTCAGATTTACGGCCTCAAAATTCAGTTTTAAATTGTTTGAACTTGGCAGAATTGTACCGTTTTTAATAAAACGAATATTAGGTTTGATTTGATCAAAAGAGATTTTCTCGCTGTAATTGTTTTCTAGCTTTTTACCGTATTGGCTTTCGATTCCTTGAAAAACTTCCAACAATAATTCGCCTGTAACAACTTGCTCAGGTTCTTCATCTGGAACATATTCAACAGCTTCTTCTACAACGGCTGCTGCTGAATCTACAGCAACGGAAGCTGAGTCAACCATAACAGCTGCCGAATCTACAGCAACTACAGCTGGTTCTGCAACCGCTACAGCTATTGGCTCTTCTTTTTTAGGCGTATTTTGGTTTGTAAAATATACTTTTAGTAGATTACCTTGAGTTGAAAATTTCAGATTATTAGTGTTCTGAATAGAAACCAATCCAGCAAAATCCTGTCCTTTTTCTAAAGGCTCAGAGAAATTAATTAAAACCTGCTGATTGTTTCCATCCGGAACTTCAACTTTTATAACTTTAAATTCGTTGATGCTTGTAATTGGGAAATCTATTTGACCTTTCTGATCGATGTCAAAATCATTTCCGTCATAGATAATTTCTAAATTTGAAGCTTCTGACTGACGTTGAATGCTATCAATTACAAAATGAAATTCTTTTCCTGAAGACACGTTTTTATCAAACTTGATCTTAAGATCGTTCCCGTTATGTTTGGCTTTAACCAACTTAATAGCGGTTTCCAAATCAATATTATCGGCTGTTTTAAGCGTGCAGTTTAAGTATTGATATTCTTTGCTGTACGATTGAATATCACCAGTATTGATGGTAAAATCCTGTTTAACAGTTTTAACTGTAAAGTTGAATTTAGAAAGGTCTTTTTCTTTCTCTTTGGGAATGGCTGTCAGTTTATCTAAGTTTAAAGTAACCTGATATTCTGTTCCCATTTTGAGTTTTTTCTCTGGAATAAAAGCTAAAGTATTCGTAGAAAGCGCTATGACTTTTCCATTTACACTTGGCGAAATATCAAACAAATCGTCATCTAATTCCTGATTAGGTTTCCAATCGTTTTTATCGAAAGCCAAAACCACACGAATATCAGAATCGGCAGAAACAATTCCGCCTGTGAAACTGGTAATGTAATCTTTAAATAATGAGAAATCGGAATTGAAATCTGCAGCTGATTTTCTTCCGCAGGATTGAAAAATAAAAAATACAAAAAATACGAGAAACAGTCCTTTTGCTTTCACTTTAACTAGAGTTAAATGGTTAATAAACTAGTATAAAAGTAAAATATTTTCTGAATCTTTAAGAGGAAAATTCTCTAAAAATGATTATTTAACTTTTGTTGAAGTTTACAAAAGTCTATTTACGTCTTTCAAGAAAAAAACGTTTCATTAAATCGGCTGCTTCATTTGCCATTACGCCCGAAACAACAGTAGTTTTGGGATGAAGTTTTGTTCCCATATTCAAAAATCCGCGTTGTTCATCTCGTGCGCCAAAAACGATTTTAGAGATCTGGCTCCAATACAAAGCTCCTGCACACATTTGGCATGGCTCAAGAGTTACATAAAGTGTACAGTCTTTTAAATATTTTCCACCAAGAAAGTTTGCTGCTGCCGTGATAGATTGCATTTCGGCATGAGCCGTTACATCATTTAGCAATTCGGTCAAATTGTGGCTTCTTGCAATTACTTTATCAGCAACCACAATAACAGCTCCAACAGGAATTTCGCCTTTTAAGTAGGCTTCTTCTGCTTCCTGCAAAGCTTTCTTCATAAAATATTCGTCTGTAAAAGGATTTTCCATAAATGCAAAAGTAAAACTTTACACATTATTTTTACTACATTTAAATTTTCAAATTTGAATATGGAAAGAAAACATAAAATCACAATACCTGAACCATGCCATGAAAACTGGGATCAAATGACTCCAAATGAAAATGGACGTTTCTGTATGAGCTGTTCTAAAACGGTTATTGATTTTACTTCTATGCTTCCAGAAGAAATTCAGCATTATTTCATTCAAAATCAAAATGAGAAAATTTGCGGAAGATTCAAACAATCGCAACTAGATAACATTACAATTCAAATTCCGAATCGTATTTTATATTCGCAGACAAACTATCATAAAATGTTTCTACTTGCTTTGTTTATTTCAATGGGAACGACTCTTTTTAGTTGTCAAGATAAAGAAGGTAACAAACAAAAAATTGATAAAATTGAAGTTGTAGAGGATAAAAAAGAGGATGAAAATATTAAACAAATTACGCCACCGCCAGTTCCACCATTGAAGCAAAACAATAATGATCACAATGAAAAAATCATTCACAGAACAACGGGCGAAGTAGTTTTAGAGAATCAGACAAAATCTAATCCAACAAATTGTGAAAAAATAGTTTATGACAAATACAAATCTTCATCAAAAATAAATGATCAAAAAATAGTTGCTCAGAATCCAATTACAGAAGGTGATCTTTATATTACTGGAGCAGTCATTGAAACAAAAGCAGATTATCCTAACGGGATTAGCGCATTCAATGATTTTTTTATCCAAGAATTTAAAATGCCTGAAAAAGTTGAAAATATAAAAAATCGCATTATCATTTCATTTGTAGTAGAAAAGGACGGTTCTTTGTCAACATTTCAATTTCCAAAAGATATTGATTCTCAATTAGAATCAGAAATAACACGTATTTTAAATCTTTGCCCAAAATGGATTCCTGGCGAACAAAACGGAAAAAGAACAAGAGAGAAAATTAGCTTCCCAATAGCGTTGGAAAAATGGAAATAAAACATAAAATCTCAATACCTGAACCGTGCCATGAAAACTGGGACAAAATGACGCCAAATGAAAATGGACGTTTCTGTATGAGCTGTTCTAAAACGATTATTGATTTTACTTCTATGCTTCCAGAAGAAATTCAGCATTATTTCATTCAAAATAAAAATGAAAGCGTTTGTGGGAGATTTAAAAACTCGCAACTGGAAACTATTACGATTCAAATTCCTAATCGCGTTGTGTATTCTCAGACAAACTACCATAAAATGTTTCTTCTCGCTTTGTTTATTTCAATGGGAACGACTCTTTTTAGTTGTCAAGATAAAGAAGGTAACAAACAAAAAATTGATCAAATTGAAATTGTGGATACAGAGAAAAATCAAGATGAAAATGAAGCTGTTCCTGCCTGTTATGGACATCAATTTGAACCTAAAAAAGCAAAATATTCAGAAAAACTTCCTAAAGGATTTACAACTGGAAAACTTGTAATGACTGAAAAACCTCTGAAATACGATATCGTTTATAGTTCAAATGATTTAGATATAGTACCCTTTCCAAAAGATGGAATGAAAAAATTCTATTCTTATTTTGCTAAAAATTATAGCGCTTCAAGAAAAGGAGAAATGTCGGTCTTATTTGTAGTAGAAAAAGATGGTACATTGAGTAATTTCAAAGTGACTAAAAACTCATCTTCAGAGAGTGAAACCGAAGTAATTAAAGTTTTAAAATCTGCGCCAGAATGGATTCCTGGAAAAGTAAACAATCGAATTGTTCGATCAACTTTCATTTTGCCAATAACCTTTTAAAAATGGAAAGAAAACATAAAATGACTGCTCCAAAAAATTGCAAAGTGCTTTTGCGAATGCTGTATGCAGTTATGGCAGTAACTTTTTTCAGCTGCCAAAACAAAGATAGCAAACAACAGGAAGTTAAAAATACTGAAGTTGCCACAAAAGCTGTTGCTTTAGATACTACTGCAGTAAGCAAGGAAAAAACAGAACAAACTTCACGAGATTTACCAAAAGCTACAAAGACCGAATTAAAACAAACAACGTCGATAACATCTAAAAAAGTTACTGAAAACAAAACTTCAAAAGATGATAAAACCAAAAAAGACGATGTTCCATTAGCTGTAAAACCTCCTTCAAATACAAATGCTGAATTTCCAGGCGGAATAGAACAATTTCATAATTTTTTCATGAAAGAATACAAGAAACCTGAAAACGTAAATTATTGGAAATTGAATTTCACCCTTGCTTTTGCAGTAGAAAAAAACGGAAGTGTTTCATTTCTTGAATGCTCTCCAGCGGTTGAAGAACCTCTGGAAAAAGAAATTATCAGGGTTTTGAGCTTATGTCCGAAATGGTTGCCCGGCGAATCGAATGGCAAAAAAGTGAGAATGCAATATTCTGTGCCTATTTTATTGAAATAAGACTCGACAGGAAAATTAAATTTAAAACCGTAAATTTGCTTTTTACCATACAATGAAAAGCGATTTACTTTCCAACATATACAATCCTGCTGATTTACGTCTTTTAAAAGAAGAACAGCTTAGCCAAGTTGCCCAAGAACTTCGTCAGTTTATTATTGACATCGTTTCTGTAAAAGAAGGGCATTTGGGAGCAAGTTTAGGCGTTGTAGAACTTACAATTGCGTTGCATTATGTTTTTAATACTCCTGATGATTTATTGGTTTGGGATGTTGGACATCAAGCTTATGGACATAAAATCCTGACTGAAAGAAGAGAAGTTTTTCATACCAATAGACAAATTGACGGGATTTCTGGTTTCCCAAAAAGAAGCGAAAGCATTTACGATACTTTTGGTGTCGGACATTCTTCGACTTCTATTTCTGCAGCCTTAGGAATGGCGATTGCTTCTAAACTAAAAGGTGATTTTGATAAAGAACACATTGCGGTTATCGGCGATGCTTCAATCGCAAGCGGAATGGCATTTGAAGGTTTAAATCACGCTGGAGTTACCGATGCTAATATTTTAGTTATCTTAAATGACAATGCCATCGGAATTGATCCAAGTGTTGGCGCTTTAAAAAAGTATCTTACTTCGGTTAAGAACGGAAAAAATCCTCGCCAGAATAACATCATTAAATCTTTGAATTTCGATTATTCAGGTCCAATTGACGGTCATGATCTTCCGAAATTAATTAAAGAATTAAATCGTCTTAAAAAGATTAAAGGCCCAAAATTCCTTCATATTGTTACTACGAAAGGAAAAGGTTTGCTTCAGGCCGAAGAAAATCAGGTAAAATATCATGCTCCCGGAAAATTTGATGCTTCGACGGGAGAAATACATTTAAAATCGGAAGAAAATCTTCCTCCAAAATATCAGGATGTTTTTGGCTTGACCATTTTAGATTTAGCCAAAAAGAATGAAAAAATAATCGGAATAACGCCTGCAATGCCATCTGGAAGTTCATTAAAATTTATGATGGACGAATTGCCAGATCGTGCCTTTGATGTTGGAATTGCCGAGCAGCACGCCGTAACATTGGCGGCAGGAATGGCAACTCAAGGCATGATCGTGTATTGCAATATTTATTCGACTTTTTTACAGCGTGCCTACGATCAGGTTATTCATGACGTCGCTTTACAAAACTTGCCAGTCATTTTTTGCCTAGACCGAGCAGGCTTGGTAGGCGAAGATGGTGCAACACATCATGGCGTTTTTGACATTGCCTATCTGCGTTCCATTCCGAATATGATTATCTATGCTCCGTTAAACGAAATTGAACTTCAAAATATATTGTACACGGTTCAATTAGGGATCGATCACCCAATCGCAATTCGATACCCGAGAGGTCGTGGAGTCCTGCCAAATTGGGAAGTAGAAAATTTCGGACATTATGAAAAAATTAATTTAGGCGAGGCAAAATGTTTAAAAGATGGTACGAAAGTTGCTGTACTGTCGGCCGGAACAATTGGAAATAATGTTATAGAAGCGCTCAAAGAAACAACCAATTCTAATGAGATCGCCCACTATAACTTTAGCTTTATTAAACCATTAGACATCAACACATTAAATACTATTTTTTCAACTTTTGATCGTATCATTACAATAGAGGATGGAGTTCAAAAAGGCGGTTTTGGAAGTGCTATTTTAGAGTTTGCAGCATCAAATAATTTTAAAAATTCAATTGAAATCTTAGGTGTTCCAGATGAATTTATAGAACACGGAACAGTAAATCAACTGCAACAATTGTGTAAAATTGACGTTAAAAGTTTAATAAATCTTTTTTCTAACGGTTCAAAATAATTATTTTGCCACACCAAAAAAAAATTACCTAATGAAATTATTGCGTTCTACCCTTTTGCTATTATTGCTTTTGTGTACTTCTAATAACTTTGCCCAGATTATACAAACCACATTAAGTCCAAATCAGGCACCTAAACCGCCATCCAATTGGAGCAAAAAAAATCAGCTTGGTTTTGATATTTCTGAAATTGCTTTTGTCAACTGGAGTGCCGGGGGAACAAGTTCAATTTCAGGTTTATTTAAAGGCGAATTTGGAAGGACTTACGTAAAGAAAAACCATAAATGGGTAAACGAACTTATTGTAAAGTATGGTCTAAATAAACAAGACGGAATCGAATTAAGAAAAACAGACGACGCTTTTCAGTTTAACTCTACTTACGGTTTTAGAAAAGATACCGCTTCAAACTGGTACTACTCTTCTAAATTAAACTTCAATACGCAGTTTACAGACGGTTATAATTATCCAAACAGAGATGTCGCAATCTCTAAGCCTTTTGCACCAGCATATATCTTTCTGGGAGCTGGAGCTGAAAATGCGAACAAACAAAAAAATAGAGTTTTTTACTTCTCGCCTATTACGTTAAAAACCACTTTAGTACTGGATCAATATCTTGCAGATCAAGGTTCTTTCGGGGTTAAAAAAGCCATTTATGCACCAGACCCTTTAGATCCTACACAACAGATCTTAATTAAAGAAGGTCAAAAGGTAAAAGCCGAATTTGGTATCCTTTTTACCGCTTATATGAAAAACGAAATCTATAAAAACGTTTTTTACGAAAACAGATTGAGTTTATATACCGATTATTTAAACAAGTTCGGAAATGTCGATATCGATTATGACACACGTTTAGATCTTGTCGTAAACGCTTATGTAAAAGCCAATATTGGCGTTCATTTAGTTTACGATGACGACATTAAAACCAAAAAAGATGTTGTGGATCCAACAACAGGAACGACGACACAAGTAAATGACGGTCCAAGAATGCAGCTACGACAAGTTCTTGGAGTTGGTCTGGTTTATGCTTTCAAATAAAGAGATACGCAATTATAAAAAAAAGCTTCTTTTAGAACATTTCTGAAAGAAGCTTTTTTATTTATCGTTTTTTCTGTCCTTGAATCGTTTCGTACAATTCAAGCGCATTTCCATCTGTTAATAATGAAACATAATGGCAAATATGCAATAGACGCTCGTACAAATTAGTCTTATCCAAATGATGTTTTTCTGGCAACATTTTCAAAATCAATTTATCATAATTTGACGCAGTGCCTTCATATTTATTATTGAAAGCTGTAATGAATTTATCCAACAGCGTTTGAATAATCTGATAACCAACAATTTCTTTTTCAATTACCTCTCGGCTTTGGTAGATTTTCTCCACACTTAGTTTGATAATATCATCCATCTGAGCTTTGTATTTGCTTTTGTCTGTCAAAGCATACGGAAAGTTTCCTGCCAGAATAGCTTCTTCATTTTCAACAAAAACATTTACAGCATCATTAATTAAAGTTCCAATTGCCAAAGCCCTCAAATAACTGATACGATCTTCTTTTGTAGTTAGCGACTTATATTTAGAAACTCCGATATTATCTTTTACTAGATTGATCAAATATTCTAAAGCAAAATCCTCAGAAACCAAACCTAAATTGATTCCGTCTTCAAAGTCAATAATCGTGTAGCAAATATCATCAGCAGCTTCAACTAGATAGGCTAAAGGATGTCTTTCAAAGCCAATATCCTCTCCAGATTTATTGGCAATCATTCCCATATCTTTGGCTACTTCTTCAAAGAATAATTTATCAGACTGAAAGAAACCATATTTCTTATCGGCGATATTATTGGTTGGCTTTTTCGGAAGGCTTTCTTTTGGATATTTCATAAACGCTCCCAAAGTAGCATACGAAATACGCAGTCCGCCTTCAATTCCTGGACGGCTTGCCGTTAGAACCGAAAATCCGTTAGCGTTTCCTTCAAAATCAATTAAATCTTGCCATTGTTTGTCTGTCAGCTGGTTTCTATATTGCTGCCCATTTCCGATAGAGAAATATTCACCAATTGCTTTTTCACCAGAATGTCCAAAAGGCGGATTCCCGATGTCGTGCGCCAATGAAGCCGCCGCTACAATAGCCCCAAAATCGTTCATGTGATAACCGTGAACTTCTTTTAGGTAAGGATATTTTTCCAAAATCTTCTTCCCTACCAAACGTCCAAGCGAACGCCCAACAACAGAAACTTCCAAACTGTGCGTTAAACGCGTATGAACGAAATCGGTTTTAGAAAGCGGGATGACTTGTGTTTTATCTTGTAAACTTCTAAAAGCGGCAGAAAATATAATTCGGTCGTAATCGACTTCAAATCCCAAACGCGTATCATCTTGTTCTACACGTAATCTTTTGCTTGTATCTCCCTGACGTTTTAATGATAGAAGTTGTTCCCAGTTCATTTTTCAATTTTAGATATTAGATGATGATTTTATATTCATCGAGACTTCAAAAATACGTTTTATTTTAAGATTATCTTCTCCTTTAAAATTCCAATGCAGTACTATGTTTAATTTCTCCCATTACAAAAATACTGTTCGTATTTCCTATGTTTTCTATCGTTGACAATTTGTTCATTACAAAATCCTGATAACTAGCCATATCTTGGACCAAAATCTTGAGCATAAAATCGTAATCACCGGCAATATTATAACATTCTATAATTTCTGAAAGCGCCACAATATCTTTTACAAAATTGCTTCCAACATTTTTAGCATGTTCTTTTAAACGCACATTGCAAAAAACCGTCATGCCGCGATTCATTTTCTTTTTGTCTAGAAGCGCGACATATTTAGTAATATATCCATCTCTTTCTAATCTTTTAATTCGTTCATAAACTGGCGTCACAGTTAGAAATAATTTACTCGCAAGATCTTTTGTATTGATATTGCAGTCTTCTTGAAGGTATTTCAAGATCAACAAATCGGTTTTATCTAAGTTTTCCATAGTTTTTTTTACGGCTAAAAGTTCATTTAAAAGATTTTAACCGTAATAAAATCTTTTAAAAACACATTTAATAATACATTTTACTAAAATAAACTTCAAATATAAGTTATAAAAACCAAGAATGTAAATTTGCTCAGTAAAAAATACTGAATCAAAAATGAAAACAAACAACTTAGGTTACCCAAGAATTGGCAGCAACAGAGAACTCAAAAAAGCATCTGAATTGTACTGGGCAGGGAAAATTTCTGCTGAAGAACTTATAGGTGCTGGAAAAGAAATTCGTCTAAAAAACTGGAAATTACAAGCCGAAGCAGGAGTTGATTTAATTCCTTCAAATGACTTTTCTTTTTACGATCAAGTTTTAGATTGGACTTTGACTCTTGGAGCAATTCCAGCTCGCTATCATGAACTGGCAAAAAGCAATTCGTCTTTAGATTTGTATTTTGCTATGGCAAGAGGATCTCAAAAAGACGGACAAGATGTTGTGGCTATGGAAATGACAAAATGGTTCGATACCAATTACCATTACATTGTTCCTGAATTCACAAAGAACCAAAAGTTTGAGTTGTTTTCAGAAAAAATAATCAATGAATTTAAAGAAGCAAACGCTCTTGGAATTAAAACAAAACCGGTTTTAATTGGACCTGTTTCGTACTTATTACTAGGAAAAGAAAAAGAAGAAGGTTTTAATAGAATTGATCTTATCGATGCTTTACTTCCTGTTTATTTCGAAATTCTAGAAAAACTGCAAGCTGAAAATGCCGAATATATTCAGCTAGACGAACCTTTCTTGGCTTTAAATTTAACGGATAAAGATAGAAACGCTTTCACGAAAGTGTACAACGAAATCAACCAACGTTTTCCGAAACTTAAAATCATTTTAGCGAATTATTTTGATTGTTTTGGAGAGAACTTAGAGACTGCTTTGGCTTTGCCAGTTGACACTTTCCATTTAGATTTAGTTCGTTGTCCGCTTCAATTGGATGATATTTTAGAATCTGGAAAATTGGCATCAAACGCAAATCTTTCTTTGGGAGTAGTTGACGGAAGAAATATTTGGAAAAACGACTTCCAAAAATCATTAGAATTAATCAAAAAAGCGACTGATGCTTTAGGCGAAAGCCGAATTTTAACTGCACCTTCTTGCTCTTTAATTCACAGTCCGTGCGATTTAGATTTGGAGACAAACGACGAAACGCTTACGCCAGAAATCAAGCAATGGCTGGCTTTTGCTAAACAGAAAATCAACGAAATTGTACTTTTAAAACAATTTGCTTCTAATGAAGTAAACACTGAAAATTCAGCAGAGTACAAAGAAAATGTTCTGGCAAATGAGAACCGTAAAACTTCAAAATTAATTCATAATAACGAAGTAAAAGCTCGCGTTGCAGGAATTACAGCTTCAGATGATCAGCGAAAAAGTGCTTTTGCCACAAGAAGAAAAAGCCAAATCGAAGCTTTAAAATTGCCATTATTCCCAACAACCACAATTGGATCTTTTCCTCAAACAGCCGAAGTGAGAAGCTGGAGAGCTAAATTCAAAAAAGGCGAATTAACCGCTCAACAATACAATGATTTAATCGAAAAAGAAACCGAAGCTACAATTCGTTTTCAAGAAGAAACTGGAATCGACGTTTTAGTTCATGGTGAGTTTGAACGTAACGACATGGTAGAATATTTCGGAGAACAATTGGACGGATTTACTTTTACCAAAAACGGTTGGGTTCAGAGTTACGGAAGCCGTTGCGTAAAACCTCCAGTTATTTATGGAGACGTTTCTCGTCCAAATCCAATGACAGTAAAATGGTCGCAATACGCACAATCTTTAACTCCAAAATGGGTAAAAGGAATGTTGACAGGTCCTGTAACGATTCTACAATGGTCGTTTGTACGTAACGATCAGCCTCGTTCTGAAACTTGTACGCAAATTGCTTTGGCAATTCGTGACGAAGTTGTCGATTTAGAAAAAGCTGGGATCAAAATCATTCAGATCGATGAACCTGCCATTCGCGAAGGTCTTCCGTTACGAAAAGAAGAATGGGCAAACTATTTAGATTGGGCGGTTCGCGCTTTCAGAATTTCAGCAAGTGGTGTAAATGACGATACGCAAATTCACACACACATGTGCTACAGCGAATTCAACGATATTATCCAAAATATCGCCGACATGGATGCCGATGTTATTACAATCGAATGTTCGCGTTCTCAAATGGAACTTTTAGATGCTTTTGCCAACTTTAAATATCCAAACGAAATTGGCCCTGGAGTTTACGATATCCACTCGCCTCGCGTTCCTTCCAGTGCCGAAATGATTCGTTTGTTAGAAAAAGCTTCCAACGTAATTCCAATAGATCAGCTGTGGGTAAATCCAGACTGCGGATTAAAAACCCGCCATTGGGAGGAAACCAAAAAAGCCTTAATCGAAATGGTTGCCGCAGCCCAAGACATGCGTGCGGCCGTAGAAAATCCTGTGACTTAATACCTTAGATAATTTTTGTTTTTTATGCCAATAAATGAGGCTGAATATTAGTTATGATTCGGTTCGGCTTCATTCTATTGGTATTATTTTTAGAAGCAGAAGATTTTCGTTTTCAAAACGAGTTTTAGTTTTCAAAAGAACTTTAAGCAAGAAAAAAGCGCTCCAACTGGAGCGCTTTCCTCTTTTATTAAAAATATAAAACTAGAAGTTTTTAGAAATTCCTACACTTACTGTTTTACCAAAATTGAGGTAAAAAGAACGTTCATCAATATCCACATTATCATAACTGTAAGACGTATAGCCTAATCCTCCAATACTGAAATTTAATCCAAAACCTTTTTTCATATTAATAAAAAGAGCTGGAGTTAAATCTGTATAAAAACCATTTGCTTTACTTTCTGAAGTAAGATTGCCTTGATCGTAAACTTTACCTTTAAGATTCTGAAATCCTGCACCTAAATCTGCAAAAACAGAAAAGGTTTCATTTAATGGCATAGTATACCGCACAAAAGCCCCTACTTTGTAAGCATTATTTTTAACTTCATTCATCAGAGCATCTTGTTTTGACGAACCAATGGTAAATTCAGCTCCTGCTGTCCAATTATCGTGAAACTGATACCCCACTTTAGGCGAAAAATCAAAAGTATTCATTTTTATTTTTCCTGTTGGAGTTTCAACTGTTCGAGTAGTATAATCAATATTCCCACCAACTAAAACTGTTCCCTTTTGAGCATTTGCAAAGCCAAAAACTGACAATGCAAGAATAAGTAGCATTTTTTTCATAATAGTGTTTAATTTAAATTTTGTAAGTATTAACCAACAACGATGCCACCAAACCATCAATAATAATCCAGAAATCAAATATTTACAGTTACTTAATCAACTCAAAACATCTTAATAACAAATGCGTATTTTATTACAAAAAAAAACAAACATTAAATTTACATTAGTCCAAAAAAAAGCGCTCCAATGGAGCGCTTTCTGAAATTGAATATATAAACTTAGATTAGAAGTTTTTAGAGATTCCGATATTGAATGTTTTACCGAAGTTAAAATAGAAATTGCTGTAATCTTCTCCGTTATCATCAAAGCTTAATGTTTCGTATCCTAAACCACCAATACTGAAGTTAAGACCAAAACCTTTTTTCATGTTAATGAAAAGCGCTGGAGTTACATCTACATAAGCACCGTCTCCTTTATATCTTACATAATTGTTTGCATTAGTATAGATTTTGTTTTTTTCAGTTTGGAAACCAACTCCCATATCTGCAAAAACAGAAAAAGTTTGTCCTAATGATTTTGTATAACGTACAAAACCACCAGTTCTAAATTTGTTATCTTTACGTTTTACATCTGCATTATCAACATCAGATGTGCTTAAAGAAAGTTCACCTCCAACTGTCCAGTTTTCGTGAAATTGGTAACCTACTTTAGGAGAAAAAGTAAAAGTACTTGCTTTGTCTTCACTAAATCTGAATTCTGATTTTTCAGAAGTGTATCCGATGTTACCTCCTACTAAGATTGTTCCTTTTTGTGCCTTTGCAAAACTGCAGATAGCTAAAGCAGCCATCACTAAAATTTTTTTCATGATTTGGGTATTATTTTAATTTTAGCATTCCCTTAACAACAACAATGCCGTGAATTGGCACCTTTATGTTTTTTTTAAGAAATACTTTAAAAGGCAAAATGTAGCAATCGAAACTATTTCTCGTTACTTTTGTAGCAAATAAAAAGTCAATGTCGATAGAAGTAAACAACATATCAAAAAGTTACGGAACACAAAAAGCATTAAATTCAATTTCATTTTCAATTGAAAAAGGAGAAATTGTTGGATTTTTAGGTCCAAATGGAGCTGGGAAATCTACTTTAATGAAAATTTTGACCACATATTTATTGGCAGATGAAGGCTCAGCCCTTGTAAACAGTCACGATGTCATGTCAGAAGCCAAAGCAGTGCAGCGCTCGATCGGATATTTACCGGAACATAACCCGCTGTATTTGGATTTGTATGTTCGTGAATATTTGGCATTTAATGCTGATGTTTACAACGTGCCAAAATCGAGAATCGAAGAGGTAATTCAACTGACAGGACTGACACCAGAAAGCCATAAGAAGATTGGACAACTTTCTAAAGGATATCGCCAACGCGTTGGATTGGCAAATGCTTTGCTTCACGATCCAGAAGTTTTAATTTTAGACGAACCAACTACAGGTCTGGATCCGAATCAGTTAATGGAAATTCGTAATGTGATTAAAAATGCAGGAAAAAATAAAACTGTTTTTTTATCGACACACATCATGCAAGAAGTCGAAGCAATTTGCGATCGTGTCATAATTATTGACAAAGGACAGATCGTTGCAGACAATAAATTAGACCATTTGGTTACAACAGATAAGGAGCAAGTTATTGAAGTTGAGTTCGATTACAAAATAGAAGAACAGCTTTTGGCTAAACTAGAAAATATTTCTTCGTACGTAAATACGCATGACATGACATGGGAACTAACTTTTGTTACAGAAAAGGATATGCGACCAGCTATTTTTGACTTTGCCAACGAAAATGGATTAAAGACTTTACAATTGAATCAAAAGAATAAAAATCTAGAGGCTGTTTTTAGAGAAATTACTAAATAAGTTCTAAGTCTCTCCCGATAGCTATCGGGACGGTTTTCAGGTAGAAAAGCGGTTTGTTTTAAATAAAACAAACCGCTTTTTCATTTTTATTTTTTATTCTCTTCCCTAAAAATCAACAAATTAAAGCTTTCTCTAAAAAAATAATTATTATTTTTATTTAGACTTGTTATAAATAGTGTTATATTTGGCAAATCAAATTTTAAATGCCACGGTATGTTACGTATCCTCCTTATGCTTAAAAAACTTATTTCTGTTGTTTCAAATCAAGCGAAAAATCTTCAAAAAAGGTTTTCAGACCAATTAGAACAAATTGTACTGCAATAAATTCTGATTTAAAAAAAACTACAAAAGATTATGTTCTAAATCTCGGTTTAGATTCTGCCAAATTGAAACAACATGAAAAAATTTATAACCTCCCTTATGATTGCTTTTTCGGCATTTGAGGGATATTCTCAAACAGAAAAAGAAACAGATAGTATTGTTGAAACCACTATTAATGCTTTAGATGAAATTGTGATTAGTAAAAAGAAAGTACTTTACACTCAAAAATCAGATCGCCTTGTTTTTAATGTAGAAAACAGCATCGTTTCTGAAGGCGGGACCGCGCTTGACGCCTTATCACGTGCGCCAGGCGTTGTTGTGTCTCAAGATGGCGATTTGTCAATTCGCGGACAGCAAGGTGTTGCCGTAATGATCAATGGTAAATTGACACAGCTTTCTCAAAAGGAATTAGCTAATTATTTAAAGGCAACAACTTCTTCTAACATCAAACAAATTGAAGTAATTACCAATCCTTCTTCTAAATATGATGCGGCCGGAAAGGCTGGTATTATTAACATCATTCTTAAAAAACCAAATGCTGAAGGTTTAAAAGGTACTGCTTTTGCGAGTTACGGAAGAGGACGAAAAAATAGAACTAATTCTGGTTTTAATTTAAGTTATAATAAAGACAAATGGGGCGTTTTCGGAAATTACAGTTATACTTTCCGTGGTGAAGAAGAACGCAAAACGTTCAACCAGACGCAATATACTGACCTTTCACATCAGCAAATTGCTTCTACAAATCACCAAACTTCGATTACAGACGAGCCTTTGACTTCTAATAATTTCAAAGTTGGAACACAATATGAAGTTTCGGCCAAAACCAATCTAGAGGTTTATGTTGATGCCAAAATCGGACGCTATGAAAATAGGGCTGATGGTACGAATACGGTTTTTAATACTTCCAATCAGCCTATTTTTGATGCTTTGACTTATAATGACAGCAAAGAAAAATGGTTTGATTATACTTATGCGTTTTCTGGAACGCATAAATTTAATGACGAAGGAAAAAATATGGCTTTTGATTTTGAATATGAAACGTCGAAGTTTAGATCAAATCAATTTCAAAGTGCCGATAATACTGCAAATGCCACTGTTGTAAACGACCGTCGCGGTTATATTCCGTCGCAATTAAAAGTCTTTACCGGAAAAGTCGATTTTGTAAATCCGTTTAAGGAAAAACAATCTATTGAATGGGGTTTTAAAGCTAGCATTAAAAATAATGATAATCCGTCAGTTTACGAATATTACGAAAATAACGAATGGAAGATCGATTTTAATTCGACCAATCATTTTGAATATAACGAACAGATATATGCCGCTTATGCGAATTACAAATATCAGTTAGAAAAATTAAATATTCAGGCTGGCTTAAGAAGCGAATACACGGCAATCAATATCGATCAGAAAACTTTAAATGAAGAACATAAGGATGACTATTTGAAATGGTTTCCGAGTCTTTCTTTAAAGTATGAATTCACAAATAACCATTCTGCTCATGCTTCATATAGTAAAAGAATCAATAGACCAAGTCAGTTTGATTTGAATCCGTTTCGTTTCTATGATGATTCATTCAATTATTCGCAAGGAAATCCAAACTTGATTCCAGAGATTACGCATGCTATGGAAATTGGTTATGCTTGGAAAAGTAATTTTATGGCCTCTGTTTATTTTAACAGCACTAAAGATGTTTTCACAGAAGTGTACAATTATGATCCAGACACCAATACAACGGTTACAACAGAAATTAACGTTGATAAATCATACAATTACGGAGTTAATATTACCAACACTTCAGAGCTAAATAAATGGTGGTCGGTAAACACTTTATTCAATGTCTTTGAAAATAAATTTATGGGCAATATTTTAAACAGCAATACAATTGATCCTATTATGACTATAAATCTAAGCGTTCAAAATTCTTTTACTATAACCGAAACTTTGAAAGCGGAAGGAAACGCTCAATATCAGTCAAAATCTAATCTTGGAATTTATCAAAGAGATGGTTTCTTTGATTTCAGTATCGGAATTTCAAAACAAGTTTTAGCTAAAAAAGGAAGCATCAAACTCAACTTTACTGATGTTTTCAATACCAACAATTTCTATATTAAATCCGCAGTTGCGCAAACTACTATTGATAAAAGATATGATCTAGACAATCGTATCGCGACAATTGCATTTACATACCGCATATAAAATTCGTTCTTTAAATACCTTGTTTTTTGTTTTTTTTTGTGTTAGTCAAGAGCCTGTTCCTTCAAACAGGCTCTTCTACTTTTATAAAGTTTACAAATCAGAAAGTACTTCTCGCATTTCCTGAATTACAAGTTTAATATCATTTTCTGTAGTTCGCCAATTTACAAAAGAAGCTCTAATTCCTTTTTTATTTTGATAAACTGTCGGTGTCATGAATACTTTTCCAGTATCATTTAAAGTTGCTAAAAAATCGCTCACTCTTTCCTGATTATGTTCTCCCTTTAGCGTAAAGCAAACATTATTTAAACGGATTGGCGCTAAAAGCTCAAAATCGTTCTCTATTAAAGCGTTCCCAAAATGCAAAGCCAATGCGGCACTGCTCTCGATAATATCTCTAAATCCTTCTTTTCCATACGCTTTAAGCGAAAACCAAGCTGGAAGCGCACGCATACGACGAGAATTTTCAGGAAGCACATTTAAATAATTGAAATTCTCTAATGCATTTCCTAAATATGGAGCATTAGAATTCTGAAATGTTTCAATCTGCAAGTTGATATGCTCTTTTTTTGTTAAGAAGAAAGCACTTTCATAAGGCACATTCAGCCATTTATGACAGTCAATTGTGATACTGTCTGCACCCTCCCAACCTTTTACCAAATAATTGTATTTATCTGAAACCGCTGCAAAACCTCCAAAAGCGCCGTCAATATGCCACCAGAAATTGTATTTCTCTTTTAGCAATGCAATTGCTTCAAAATCATCAAAATCGGCTGTATTTACCGTTCCTGCACTCGAAATTAGAATGAAAGGTTTTCCGTTTAACTTCTTGATGTTTTCTTCTAAATCAGCAATATCAAGTGCTTCACGATTTCCTTCGACGGTTTTTACAGTGGTATAATTCTGGCTTCCAATTCCTAAAAGTGACAAGCATTTTACTGAAGAAGAGTGCGGTGTCGCCGTTAGAATATTAACTGTTTCTGAAATTCCATTTTTGGCAAAATCTTTTCCAAATTGTTTCCCGAACCATTGTCTTGCAACTCCAAGCGAAGTAAAATTTGACATGGTAGCGCCAGTAACAAATCCGCCTAAAAATGTATCTGGAAGATCTAAAAGTTGCAGCAATAAATTGATTGTTTCAAATTCTATTAATGCTGATGCCCCGCCTTGTGCTTTTATAGCCTGAGTATTTTGGTCGTAAACAGATGAGAGCCAATCGCCCACTATAGACGCTGGAGTAGAGCCCCCTGTTACAAATCCCCAATATCTTGGTCCAGATGACGAAACCATCAGCGGTGCCAATCTTTCGTTAAACTCTTTTAAAGCATCAAGAGAACCTAATCCTAATTCGTTTAAAGTCGTTTTTGGATCAATTGTATATGTGTTTGAAGTCGGAACGTTTTCGATATCATTCAGAAAATCAACCCCTTGTTGTTTTGTTTTTTCTAAAATATTTTCAAAATCGTTAAGGTCTTGCTGTAATATTGAATTCATAAGTTTGTTGTATTAGTTATGTTGCGCAGATTGCACAGATATAATTAGGTTTATAAAAAAATGTCTATTAAAAAAGTGTTCTACCACTTTGTTTTCTCCGAGAATCGAGATACCAACATCGAAGAAATCACATCGCCATTAGCGTTTAATAATGTAGCAATTGGATCCACTAAAGTTCCTAAAATCATCGCAACGGGCAACGCTTGTTCCATTGGAAAACCATAAACGGTAATGGCTAAAACTTCTCCAATATAACCGCCATTAGGGATACCGCCTTCGACTATAGAAACAATTACCGTAATTCCTAATGCCAAAAGAATCGTTGAAGGTTCTGTGAAATCCTTTCCAAACATGGCAAACAAAAAAGTAATTTTTAAAATGGAGGACATACTCGAACCGTCTTTATGCAAAGGCGCACCAAGTGGAATCACCAAATTTCGAACATGCACCGGAATTCCCATTTTTTGTGCCGCATCTAGATTTGCTGGAATGGTTGCGATGCTGCTGCAGGTTCCAACTGCAGTTAAAGATGGCGCAATATTATTGCTCCAAAAAACTTTGAAAGCTCGTTTCCCGCCCGCTATAAAAGCATATAAACTGAAAAATGTAAAGAAGTAAAAGATACAAGCGGCATAATAAACTGCCATTGGTTTTGCATAAACGCCAAATAACTGCGGCCCGAAAATACCAACTTGATAAGCAAAATAAGCTCCTAAACCTATTGGTGCAAATTTCATGATGATATTCAGCAATTGCTTCATGACTTCATTTCCTGAATCGAGAAAACTCTTGAAAGCATTTCCTTTTTCTCCAGATTGTAAAGTAGCAAAACCAATTAAAAATGAAAATATAATGAGCGCCAACATGCTTTTTCGAGATAATAATTCGGAAAAATCATTTACCGTAACCAATTGCGCAATCTGATCTCCAACAGATCCTGATTTAATTTCTTCGAAAGGGACTTTCGCAACAGCAATATCCTGATGAATTGGAAAAAGATAAACTGCAAAAATCATTACAATTGCTGAAATCAAAAGCGTACTTAGGAAAACCAAAATCATTATTCCGAATAGTTTACCAAGCTTTTCTTTTTGTTCCAAATTCGCAACCGATGAACCAATTGTAAAGAAGATTAACGGAATAATAGCTGTGAAAAGCAAATTCAGAAAGATATCTCCAATTGGCTTTATAACCAGCACTTTTTCTCCAAAAACTAATCCAAAAATACTCCCAACTATAATACCTCCAAGAAGTAGTAGTATACTGCTGTAACTTTGTAGAAAATTGATTTTTTTAATTTCCATAAATTTTTAGAGAGACTATAAGTTAGTATTTTTAGCCACAGATTTCACAGATTAACACAGATTAAAAACCATTTGGAATCGTATAATCTGTGGCAAAAAATTAATTCCTATTTTTCTAAAACAATTGTAGTAAAAGCTCTGTCAACCAATTCGCCAGTTTTGCTTTTTACTTTTTCAGTCTGCGTTTCGGTATAAACTATTTTAAAAGCTGTTTTTTCAATTAATTTCTGTGCTTTTTCGGTGCTGTAAAGCTCAAATTCAAATTGAGTAAAGGGTAATTTTTTCATGAAATCTTCTTCAGCAAAGGTCAAACAGAAATTCCCATTTGGTTTTAAAACTCTGTAGATTTCTGAAAGCAATTCTTCTGGCTTCTGCCAAAAATAAATGGTATTTACGGTGAATATTTTATCGAAAGATTCATCTTCAAAAGGAACTGCGTTTCCGTCATAAAGAGAAAAGAAAGCCTGTTTTTGAGAAACAAAATTTCTATTGATTTGGCGTGCTTCCTGAAACATCAATTCAGACATTTCGAGTCCGTAATATTTAAGGTTTTCTGCTTGTTCAAAAAGAAATTCCACATGACCAGCGTTTCCGTGACCTAATTCTAGAATTTTATTTGCTGCCGAAATATTTAAATTTTGAATGGAATGTTTGGTCATATTGATGTTCGTTTCGTTCATCATATTTCCCATTTCAATTCCTTTTTCTCCTGAAGGATGTTTTAATTGAGAGGCAATGGCTTGTAATTCTTCATTTTTCATGATAACAAGGTTTAAATTCCAAATTTAACAAAAATCCAAATTCCAATTTACAAACAAAACGTGAATAACTTTGTCAAAGTTTAAAACTTTGACAAAGATTTTAGTCTTCATCCTCCACAATCTTGTCATTTCGACGAAGGAGAAATCTTCGCACGTAGCTCCGTAAAGTTTTTCAATCTTTGTCGATTTAGCAACGGAGATTTCTCCTTCGTCGAAATGACAAAATGTGCCGACAACTTTGTCAAAGTTTTAAACTTTGACAAAATTCTATGCGTGTAAAATTAAAAAACCTGACTAGCAATCTGGCGGATATTCTCAGATTTACCCATTGAATAATAGTGTAAAAATGGAACTCCCGCTGCTTTTAATTCTAATGACTGCTGAATCGCCCACTCGATTCCGACTTGTTTGATATCAGCATTATTTTTGCATTTGTCTACCGCATCGATTAAATCTTCTGGTAAATCAATTCTGAAAATTTGTGGCAAAACTTGTAAATGTCTTTGAACGGCAATTGGCTTAATTCCAGGAATAATCGGAATTGTGATGCCCATTTCTCTTGCTTTTTCTACAAAGGCAAAATATTTTGAGTTATCAAAAAACATTTGGGTCACTACATAATCAGCTCCGGCATCTACTTTTTCTTTTAATCTTTTTAAATCTGATTGTAAAGAAGGAGATTCCAAGTGCTTTTCTGGATAACCAGCAACACCAATACAGAAATCGGCTTTGTTATCCGCATCGATTACTTCGTGCAGATATTGTCCGCAGTTTAGGTCTTTGATTTGTTTTACTAAATCAATTGCATAATGATTTCCTCCAGCTTTTGGCACGAAAGATTGTTCGTCTTTCATAGCGTCACCGCGAAGCGCCATTACGTTGTTGATTCCTAAATAATGACAGTCAACCAGCATGTATTCGGTTTCTTCTTTAGTAAAACCGCCGCAAAGCAAATGCGGTACTGTGTCCACATTGTATTTATGTTTTATAGAAGCGCAGATTCCAAGCGTTCCCGGACGCATACGAGTCAGTTTTTTATCCAAAAGTCCGTTACCGCGATCAATGTAAATATACTCTTCGCGAGAAGTCGTTACATCAATAAACGGCGGATTGAACTCCATTAACGGATCAATATTATCGTATAATTCCTGAATGCTTTTCCCCTTTTGAGGCGGAATAATTTCAAATGAGAATAATGTTTTTCCTTTGGCGTTTTCTATATGTTCTGTTACTTTCATTAGTAAGTCTTAAAGTTGTAAAGTCCAAAGTCGAAAGTCTTTCCTTTCGGACTTTTGACTTGGGGCTAATTAGTTTGCTATATTAGGATTCAACTTGTTATAAAGTCGAAAGTCTTTTCCTTTCGGACTTTCGACTTTCGACTTTATGACTAATTTTTAATCTGCTATATTAGGGTTTAACCATTTCATTGCGTAATCAAGCGGTACATTTCGACGTTTGGCGTAATCTGTAACTTGATCTTCTTTTATTTTTCCTAGACCGAAATATCTACTTTTTGGATTTCCGAAATAATATCCAGAAACCGAAGAAGCTGGCCACATCGCCATACTTTCTGTCAGCTTCACTCCTGTTTGTTTTTCAACATCCAAAAGCTTCCAAATTGTTGGTTTTTCCAAGTGATCTGGACAAGCTGGATATCCTGGCGCTGGACGAATTCCTTTATAATTTTCTTTAATCAACTCTTCATTTGTTAAAGATTCTTCAGAATCGTAACCCCAGAAATCTTTACGTACTCTTTCGTGAAGGTATTCGGCGAAAGCCTCAGCAAAACGATCTGCAAGCGCTTTAACCATAATTGAATTATAATCGTCTAAATTCTTTTCATATTCTGCAGCCCATTCATCAACACCAAAACCAGTGGTTACACAGAAAGCTCCCATGTAATCTTCAATTCCGCTTTCTTTTGGCAGAATAAAATCGGCTAAAGCGATATTGGGCGCGCCTTTCGTTTTTTGTGACTGCTGACGAAGCGTTAAGAATTTCTCCAAAACTTTTCCGTTTTCATCACGCAATTCGATATCGTCGTCATTTACCTGATTCGCAGGGAAAATTCCGTAAATACCTTTTGCCTGAAGTTTTTTCTCTTCTAAAATTACTTTCAGCATTGCCTGAGCATCATTGAAAACAGAAGTTGCTTGTTCTCCCACAACCTCATCAGTTAAAATTGCAGGATATTTTCCATACAATTCCCAAGTTTGGAAGAATGGCGTCCAATCGATATACGGAACCAAAACATCCAATTCAACTTCGATCGTTTGTGCACCAATTACTTTTGGTTTCACCGGAGTATATTCGCTCCAATCCAATGGTAATTTGTTTTTACGCGCATCTTCAATCGTTAAGAAATTTTTATCTCTCGAACGATTTAAGAACGTTTCTCTAAAAGAATCGTATTCTGCACGAATATCTGCTGCGTATATTTTTCGGTTATGATCTAACAGATTTCCTGCAACAGTAACGGCTCTCGAAGCATCGTTTACGTGAATTACAGTTTCTCTGTATTGAGGCGCAATTTTCACGGCGGTATGCGCGCGCGAAGTTGTTGCCCCACCAATCATAATCGGGATTTTAATATCTTGTTTGTCTAATTCTTTGGCTAAATACACCATTTCGTCAAGCGAAGGCGTGATCAGTCCGCTTAATCCGATAATGTCTACTTCATGTTCGATTGCCGCTGCAATAATTTTCTCCGGAGGAACCATTACACCTAAATCCACAATCTCATAATTATTACAAGCTAAAACAACAGAAACGATGTTTTTTCCAATATCGTGAACGTCACCTTTTACAGTCGCCATCAGGATTTTTCCATTTCCTTGTTTGTCGCCCGCTTGTTTACTTGCTTCGATAAAAGGCAATAAATAAGCCACCGCTTTTTTCATTACACGAGCCGATTTAACAACCTGAGGCAAGAACATTTTTCCGCTTCCGAATAAATCTCCAACGACATTCATTCCGGCCATTAAATTGATCTCGATAACTTCAATTGGTTTTGTTGCTGCCAAACGTGCTTCCTCAACATCTTCTTCAATAAAAGCATCGATTCCTTTTACCAACGAGTGCGTAATACGATCCTGAACCGATCCTAAACGCCATTCCTGAATCGCTTTTTCGTCGCTTTTTACTTCGCCTTTTACATTTTCTGCAAAATCTAAAAGTCTCTCCGTAGCATCGTCGCGTCTGTCTAGAATTACGTCTTCAACATGTTCTAATAAATCTTTCGGAATATCATCGTAAATTGTCAACATCTCCGGATTCACGATTCCCATCGTCATTCCTTCTTTAATGGCGTGGTATAAAAACACCGAGTGCATCGCTTCACGAACAACGTCATTTCCTCTAAAAGAGAACGAAACGTTACTTACACCACCGCTGATATGTGCGTGTGGCAAGTTTTCGCGAACCCATTTTGTTCCTCTAAAAAAGTCCAGTGCATTCAGACGGTGTTCTTCCATTCCTGTTGCCACTGGGAAAATATTCAAATCGAAGATGATATCTTGTGGAGGGAAACCTACTTTGTTCACCAAAATATCATACGAACGCGCACAAATTTCCACACGACGATCGTAATTATCCGCCTGACCTACTTCGTCAAAAGCCATAACAATAGCCGCCGCCCCATAACGTTTGATTAATTTAGCGTGGTGAATAAAGGCTTCTTCTCCTTCTTTTAACGAAATAGAGTTTACAACACTTTTTCCTTGTACTACTTTCAGACCCGCTTCGATAATTTCCCATTTCGAACTGTCGATCATAATCGGCACTCTCGAAATATCTGGTTCTGCAGCAATCAAGTTTAGGAATTTAGTCATAGCAGTTACACCATCCAACATTCCTTCATCCATATTGATATCGATGATTTGCGCTCCTCCTTCTACCTGCTGTCTTGCAATATCAAGTGCCTCGTCATACTTCTCTTCCTTGATTAATCGAAGGAATTTTCGCGAACCCGTTACATTCGTACGCTCCCCAACGTTTACAAAAACGCTTTCTGGCGTAATAATCAAAGGTTCTAATCCTGATAATACAAGGTCTCTTCTTTTTTCAGTCATTTTCTTTAAAGTTGCTAAGCTTCTGAGAGGCTTAGGTTCTAAGTTTTTTTTATTCTTATTTCTTTCCTGCAAGGTTTTCAAAACCTTGTAGGTATTAAACTCACATTAATATCAGGGAGCAATTTCATTTAATGATTGCAGAAACTCTTTTATATTGTTTTTTGCAGAAACTTCATTAGCCAATCGCAGCCTTTTTACCCCAATGAGAGCATCTGATGTTCTAGCACTTCCTGATTGTTTAATATTCTTACTAAACATTAATTTGTTTTGGTAATACAGCTTATATTCTATTGCTGTTTTAACTGTAAAAGTCGCACCAAAAAAAGGTTGATCAACAGAAACCAAATTAATTTCTAAAACCCAATCATCATCATTTGTTATAGAAGTTATTTTCGAGAATACTTCAGATTCGACAACTGATTTTTTAAACGCTTCCTCAAAATTTTCATTAGAAATTTTCGACGTCCATAATGGATTTGTTTTTTTTCCTCCTGTTACAGATTTAATGAAAATTTTATCTCCTACTTTTTTTTCAGTTTTATAATCTTTAACTGTCATTCCTTCAATAGTTGCACCCGAAGCACAACTAGTAAAAAAAATCGAAACAAAAACTATTAAACCTAAATATTTTAACTTCATACTTTATTATAATCTTATTTTGGGTGCGATTCGCCGCAGCGAACCGGTCTATCCATCACAAGTCCTCAATCAATTCCGTTTCACTGCCTTGGTCTGCGGGCTTTTCACTTCTATCCCTCACGCAAACTCGGTTTCATAAGAAATTATCTTCTCATTGCAATATTTTGATGAACCCATTTTGCCTCATCTTGAGCAGAAATTTCACTTTCTTTTGGTGTCAATCTACTAAAAGTAGATCCTGCAAAATCATAAGGTTGGCTATCGTCAAAATATGGCCCTACTACTCCAAACATCCATCCAGTTTTTGACGCCCAATGTGGTTCATTAGTTAAAAATTTAAATACATAATAAAACACATTGTTTCCATCAAAATCTATTCTGACTTTTTCTTCTAGTTCAATTTTGTCTGGACAAGAATCTAATTCAGTAGGAAATTCAAGCCAATTTGCTAAATGGCTTTCCGCTCCTTTTTCAATTGTATAATAAATTTCTGGAAACAATTCTGTTTTATTAAATTCCTTCAACAATTGATAGGTAGATTCTCTTGTTAATATATTAGAAGCAAAAGGCAAAACTTCTTCTTCCTTTAATTCTATTTTCTTCCTTAATTTTTCATATATAGGTTCAACTCTTTCAAGTCTAATTTTATTTAGTTTATTATTTTGAATTTTAACAACAATATATCTGTATATAGCAAAAAGTAATAATGAGATAACAATTACGCCAATTACGATAAAAACTACTTTCATTAAAATTCTTTTAAAACTTAAATATAATTATTCCAAAACCGGCGCCACTCTAGGCTTATAATCCTTCGCAACTTCTGCCATTAATCGAATATGATCTGGAGTTGTTCCGCAACAACCACCGATGATATTGATTAAATTATCCTCTAAATATTCTTTGATGAATGCCTGAGTCTGCTCTGGTGTTTCATCGTACTGTCCGAAAGCATTTGGCAATCCAGCATTTGGATGCGCTGAAACATTAAAACTTGTGTTGTGCGCTAATGTTTTTAAATAAGGTTTCAACAAATCGGCTCCTAAAGCGCAATTGAAACCAACACTCAATAACGGAATATGCGAAACTGAAATCAGGAATGCTTCAACTGTCTGTCCGGAAAGTGTTCTTCCTGAAGCATCGGTAATTGTTCCTGAAACCATGATTGGAATATCGATATTGCGTTCTTCTTTTACTTCTTCGATTGCGAAAAGTGCTGCTTTTGCGTTTAATGTATCGAAAATTGTTTCTACTAAAAGCAAATCGCAACCGCCGTCCATTAAAGCTTCGACTTGCTCTTTGTATGCAATTCTTAAATCGTCGAAAGTTACGGCTCTGTAACCTGGATCGTTTACGTCTGGTGACATACTTGCGGTACGGTTTGTTGGTCCGATTGAACCGGCTACAAAACGTGGTTTTTCTGGATTTTTTGCTGTGAATTCATCTGCAACTTCTCTCGCGAGTTTAGCCGATTCGTAGTTAAGTTCGTAAACCAGATCTTCCATGAAATAATCGGCCATACCGATTGTAGTTCCGGAGAACGTATTCGTTTCTACGATATCAGCACCTGCCTCGTAATACGCAGCGTGAACCTCACGAATTGCCTGTGGCTGTGTTAAAGATAATAAATCGTTATTTCCTTTTAAAGGATGCGGGAAATCTTTGAAACGCTCGCCACGGAAATCTTCTTCTGAGAAGTTGTAGCGCTGTAACATGGTTCCCATTGCTCCATCAAGGATTAGGATATTTTTCTTTATTGCTTCTTGAATTGTAATCGACATATTTTTTTCTTTTAGATTCTAAGACACTAAGGTTCTAAGATGCTAAGTTTTTTAATTCTAATTAATTCCAAAAGTGCACTATTGCTGGCTCATTAGCCCCGATTACTTCACTTAATTTCTATTTTTCATAGGAGTTCAGTGAACTCCGTTTGAAGTGGAAATCCTTTTGTCCGCCGCGGCGGATAAAAGATTGCAACGAAAAGCGGGAACTATTGACTGCAAAAATGCGCCAATGATTCGCTCCTTACCAAAATTGCTTTTAGTAAATTATTTGTATGTTGTCTGGAAAAGTTTTGAGAAATACGAGAATGTATTTGTGTTATCTATCTTAAATACCGTGTGTTTACGGTAAAAAGTAGAATTTAGCACCTTCTTTATAGTAAAGGGTTGCTAAGGTTTCATCGGGTCTATCCCTCCGCCTTTCGTGATAACGAACAATAAATTTTAAGAACAGTGCAAAGGTATGAAATGACAATACGATTTGCAAATGTTTTTTTAAAGTTGCTAAGATTCTAAGATACTGAGTTTCTAAGCTTTTTCTTTTTTGTGTTTTATCTATAATATGTTATTTCGAAATTTTGAACCTGACTCAAATAGAAATAATTTGTAATCAATTTTTCTAAAATAGTAATTTTCTCCTGAAGTGCTTCTTCTCGCTCGTTTGCTCTTTTTATATTGCTTTTAAGATCTTGTTGATAATCGCCATTCTGGCTTTCTTCATCTTTTACATATTGAATTATAGTTTTAATATACAATTCCTTCTGTTTTCTAAAATCGTAATCCTTTTCAAAATATTCTTTTCTTGTCGCTAATTGATAAATAGAATACTCTACACAAGCATTTAACCTTTTATGTTGATGCCCAAAATAAGTCCCTCCATAACTTAAGCCTTGATAAAGTCCATTGATAGCTCTATATAATTGGATCAAAGTCTCTCTTTCTTTTTTAAATTTTTCCTCTCCGTTTTTTTGTTTAAGATAATACGCATACAACAAACAAAACTCATCTTCTCCTGCTTCGCTACTAAAAGTTATACTCTCCTCTTTTCCATTTTGATCAATATAATTTTCCCACAATTTAATTGAACTGGCTTGTTTTGGATCTGATGGAAATTTAGCTTTTAATACTGGAAAAAGTTTTTCAATTTTATTTAACTCATTTTTTGAAAATAGCAAAGAATCATATTCTTCTGCATAAATAAGCACCTTTTCTTTTTCAAGTTTGGGATCATCGTAAAGACGTGGCAAACATTCTGTTTTATTGTCTTCCGTTTGCTTTATTTTTAGAGATTCTGACTTCTTTTTATCACAACTAGATAAGAAAATTAACGAAGACAGTATTAAAAGTAATGAGTTTTTCATTTATGTATTTAGTTGATTTAATTCAATAAAGATATAGAATTACTCATTTCATTTTTAGAATTTAACTCAACCTAAGCTCCAGTGGAGCGATATGTTTATAGAAAACAATAACCACACCAACAAAGCTCCAGCGGAGCGGCATATATTTCGCTCCGCTGGAGCTCTTTTAAAAACGTATAATTTCTTTTCTATAAATATTTTATCCCTCTGGGATTTCCCTTGATGAATAAAAAAAGCCCAAACTTTTAAAAGTTTGGGCTTTACAATATTTAAAAATCTTAGCAACTTAGAACCTCAGTATCTTAGCATCTTTAAGATTAAACAATCGCTTTAACAACTGCCTTAGGAGCTTCTTTACGAGTTCCGTCGAAACCATCTACTCCAGATACCGTTGTATATTTCAATACGTATTTTTTACCTGGGTTGATGATTGAATAAGCAGCCTGGCACATTAAAGTTGCTTCGTGGAAACCACAAAGAATCAATTTTAATTTTCCAGGGTAAGTATTGATATCTCCAATGGCGAAGATTCCAGGAATATTGGTCTGGTAATCTAATGCATTGTTTACTTTAATGGCATTTTTCTCGATTTCTAATCCCCAGTCTCCAATTGGACCTAATTTTGGTGTCAATCCGAAAAGTGGAATGAAATAGTCGCAATCAATTTTGCGGTGTGCTCCGTTTTCTTCGATATCTAAGGATTCTACGTGCTCAGCACCATTGATTCCGATAACTTCTGCTGGAGTGATTAATTTGATTTTTCCAGCTGATTTTAATTCCTGTACTTTTTCTACAGAATCTAAAGCGCCTCTAAATTCATTTCTACGGTGAACTAAAGTTACTTCTGAAGCTACGTTTGCCAAGAAAATTGACCAGTCTAATGCTGAATCTCCTCCTCCTGCAATAACAACTCTTTTATCTCTGAATTTCTCAGGATTTTTAATAAAGTATTTTACTCCTTTATCTTCATAAAACTCGATATCTTCGATAAGTGGTTTACGAGGCTCAAAACTTCCTAAACCTCCCGCGATTGCGATAACTGGCGCGTGGAATTTAGTTCCTTTATTAGACGTTACGATGAAACTTCCGTCTTCTTGTTTATCGATTGTTTCTGCACGCTCTCCTAAAGTAAAACCTGGCTCAAATTGTTTAATTTGCTCCATTAGTCCATCTACAAGATCTCCGGCTAAAACTTCTGGGAATCCAGGAATATCATAAATTGGCTTCTTAGGATATAATTCTGAAAGCTGTCCTCCTGGCTGTGGCAAAGCGTCTAAGATGTGACATTTCAATTTTAATAATCCTGCCTCGAAAACGGCAAATAAACCCGTTGGTCCTGCTCCAATTATAAGTATATCTGTTTTAATCATTATGTTGTTGTTTATAATCATTCTTAATAACGCAAAGAAACGAATAAATCCTTGTACTTTCAATGATTTTTATCATTAATTTCTTTCCGAAACTTTTTTACTCTCTATTTTTTAATGCAATTTACCTTTCTGAATCATCGAATTAAAACGCGACATCATTCAATTCTATCTGTACATAGGGTTGAAACCCAACGCTACAATATGATTCGTTCCTTCGGCATCATCGGGCTAAAACCCGGCGCTACAAAATCTATTGTTCCTTCGGAACTTTTTGTTATTCTTTATTTTTTAATGAAGAGGTGATTTCATTCATCCTTTTCACTTTTTCTTCAAAATTGCCTTTTAGCGTTTTTCGGTATTCGTTCAGATTTTCAACCATTTGATTGATATCTTCCGGAATTACTTCTTCAAAAAACTCCCGAAGCCTTTTGGCTGTTGTTGGCGATTTTCCGTTCGTCGAAATGGCAATTTTCACATTTCCTTTCGTTACGATTCCGCCCAAATAATAATCACATAAATCTGGCGTATCGGCGATATTGCAAATCAAATAGCGTTTTCTTGCTAAATCGTACACTCTTTTATTAACTTCAAGATTATCTGTACAAGCAATTACCATATGGCGCTTTTTGAGCATTTTCTTTTTAAACTTCGATTTTGTCAATTTTATCGAAGGATGATTTTCTGCTAAAACCTGAATTTCTAAATGAAAATTCGGTGCCACTACCTCAACATTTGCATTCGGACTTGATTTCAACAAGAAAGAAAGCTTTTCCAGACCTACATTTCCTCCGCCTACAATTAGTACCTTTAAATTGTGAAGCTTTAGAAATATTGGATATAATTCGTTTTGTTCCATTTTACCAATATGTAGTTCCTAACGGAACATTTTTTTTACAACATTTTTTTTTTTCTACCGATATTTTGTTCCTGACGGAACAATTTTATGTAAATATCGGGTTTAAACCTGATGTTGCAAAATCTGTATTTCTTCGGAATTTACCCTGCGATTTCTTTTGATAGAAATTCCTCGTAAAATCCTTTTAATTTATGGCTTTCGCGAACCACTTCGCCTAAAACGATAATGGCTGGAGAACCTAATTCTTTTTCTTTTACTATATTCAAAATCGAATCTACTGTTCCTACGCCAACTTTTTCCTCTGCTGTTGTTCCGTTTTGGATGATGGCAACTGGCAGATTTCCTTTGTTTTCTTTTTGAAACAAATCGATAATCTGGGGCAATTTGTGCATTCCCATCAAGATTACAACTGTTGCAGAAGATTGTGCCGCCAAAGCTACATCTGACGATAATTTTCTATCTGATGTTGTACCTGTAATCGCCCAAAAGCTTTCTGAAACGCCTCTTTTTGTAATCGAAATTCCCTGACTTGCGGGAACTGCCACTACAGATGAAATTCCTGGAACGACAATTGTTTCAATTCCGAAACTTTCTGCGAATTCTATTTCTTCGCTTCCTCTTCCAAAAATAAACGGATCTCCGCCTTTTAATCGAACTACATTTCCGTACGTCAGCGCATTATCTACAATCAATTGATTGATTTGATCTTGCGTGTAAGCATGATTTCCAATTCTTTTTCCAACAAAAATCTTGATCGCATTTTTGGGTGCGTAATCTAGAATTTCTTCGTTGGCCAAGGCGTCGTATAAAACCACATTAGCTTCAGCCAGTGCTTTTACGGCTTTTAGCGTCAATAATTCGGGATCGCCCGGACCTGCACCGACTAAAGTTATTTTGGGTTTTATATTAAGCATTTGCTAATTCTTGTGCTCTGAAGGTTTCGATTTTATCAAAGAAAACAGTTGCTTGCGCGATGTAATCTTTAGCGAAAGCTTCAGATGGTTCATTTTTATTGATTTGGTAAACCAAGTCTTTAAAAGTTGAATTCAATTCGATTTTATTGGTATCGATAAAAACAGTGTCAAACAAATCAACGATTCCTGCGTGGTGGTTTGTTTTTTGGTTTTCAGCCAACAATAAAGCTTTTGCTCCATTTACAAATCCAGCATAAGCGTGATAAATGGCATCTGACCATTTTTTCTCGTCGAAAGATTCTTGAGCCAAAATCAATTTCTCTTTAGCTTCAAACAATAAAGTAGCCACTAAATCGATCACAACACCAGCACATTCACCAACTCCAACTGCTTTTACATAGTTATCTGCGTTACCCCAATCCACAAAATCTGCTTCTGTTAGATTCGTTACATCAGATAATGGTTTTAAGATTTCGTAGAAGTATTTTTCTCCTTTTAAATCATAATAGTTTAGGAATTTTTCTCCATTCGCATTCGCATCAAAATCATTTAAGATCGTACGCAAAGCTTCTGGTCCTCTACGGCTAGGAATTTTAATTACTTTATCAGCAAAACGTCCTTCTCCGTTTCCTAATCTACCTCCACCCAATAAAACTTGTAAAGCCGGAGCCACTAATTTACCTGAGTTGATAGACATTCCTTGGAATCCAATTGCAGACATATTATGTTGTCCGCAGGCGTTCATACAGCCCGAAATTTTAATTTCGATTTCGCGGTTGTTTAAATATTGAGGATATTCTGCACTTAAAACTCTTTCTAATTCTTCGGCAATACCAGTACTGCTCGCAATCCCCAAGTTGCAAGTATCTGTTCCTGGACATGCCGTAATATCTCCAACTGAATTATATCCTAAATGAACAAAGTCCAATTTGGCTAATTCTTGATAAAAGAAAGGAAGATTCTCCTCTTTTACGTGACGTATTACAATATTTTGACGCAATGAAAAACGCAATTCGTTTGCTGCGTAATTTTTAATTAAATCGGCTAATAATCTGGCCTTATCAGTGTAAAAATCTCCTAATAAAACTTTGATTCCGATAGCATAATATCCTGCTTGTTTTTGTGCAATTACATTCGATTTTTTCCAAGCTTCATAAGCTTTTGTGTCTTCGATTGTAACTTGTGGCACTTCTAAAACTGGTTCTGGAATTGGACCGTCAAAAGCAGTAGTATCAATTTCGTATGTTTCAAAAGCGATTGCTTTTTTCTCTTTTTCAACCAAATCAAGAAAAGCGTCTTTCCCCATTTCTTTGATTAAGAATTTCATACGCGCTTTCATTCTTTTTGCACGCTCACCGTATCTGTCAAAAATACGGATGATTCCTTCTGCTGTTGGAATGATTTCGTTAACCGGAATAAACTCAGAAAGTAATTCGGCATGTGCTGGCTGAGATCCTAAACCTCCTCCAAAAACAACTTTAAATCCTTTTTGTCCGTCTTTGATTTTCGGAATAAATCCTAAATCGTGTAAATAACTTAAAGCTGTATCTTCGTCTGAAGATGAGAACGAAATTTTGAATTTACGTCCCATTTCCTGACAGATTGGGTTTCTTAATAAGTATTGGAACAATCCGTGTGCGTAAGGCGAAACATCAAATGGCTCGTTTACATCTACACCTGCTAATTCACTTCCTGTGATATTTCTAACCGTGTTTCCACAAGCTTCACGCAAAGTAATATCGTCTTTAGCCAATTCTGACCAAAGCTCTGGCGTTCTGTCCAAACTCACATAGTGAATCTGAATATCCTGACGTGTTGTTATATGTAAACGTCCAGTAGAATACTTATCTGAAACTTCAGTAATTCTTCTCAATTGCTCACTGGTCACTTTACCATAAGGCAATTTGATACGAATCATCTGAACGCCTTCCTGACGCTGACCGTAGATACCACGGGCTAAACGAAGGCTACGAAAACGCTCATCATCAATTTTTCCTCCACGGAATAAGTGAATCTTTTTTTCTAATTCGATAATCTCCTTCTGAACTACCGGATTTTCTATTTCTGTTCTAAAACTTTCCATTTCTCTTTTAGTTTGTAGTTTATTGTTGGTTGTTTATAGTTGGTTGTTGACAGCAGAACCATCAACCAAAAACCATAAACTATCAACTATCTAATGAAACCTACTCCTGCTGTTGTGTTCGTTGCTGTATCGATTAAGATAAAAGCTCCGTTTGATTTGTTTTCGTTGTAAGCGTCAAAATATAAAGGCTTGCTTAATTTGATGCTTACTTCTCCGATTTCGTTTATCGCTAATTGTGAAGCTTCTGCTGTTCCTGAATAATCAGTTGCAATCGTGTTTTTGATGCTTTCTACTTTTGCTAAAACTCTGTTCGTATTGTGCTGTACTAAATATTTAGTTCCTGGAACCAATTTCTTGCTGTCCATCCAGCAAACTGTCGTTGTAATATCTTTTTCAATTCTTGGAAGTTCGTCTGATTTTACAATCATATCCCCTCTCGTTACATTGATATCATTTTCTAATTCGATTGTGATTGAAGAACCTGCAGAAGCTTCGTCAAATGATTTATCGAAGAAGTGAATTTTGGTCACTTTTGATTCTGTTAAAGAAGGAAGAACCGTTACAGCATCTCCAACTTTAATGGAATTTCCGTATAATTTTCCAGCGTAACCTCTGAAATCGTGGTATTCTTCAGTTTTTGGACGAATAACCGTTTGAACTGGGAAACGTGCTTTTCCTGGCTCATAAACATCATGAGAATGTAATCCTTCTAAATGCTCTAAAACTGTTTGGCCATCGTACCAAGGCATATTCTCCGATTTATCCACAACGTTTCCACCGTTGATTGCACTTAACGGAATGTAACTTACGTTTTGTTCTTTGAAAGTACTTTTTGCGTTTAAAGCCTCAAAATCAGCTTTAATTTTATTGAAAACTTCTTCTGAATAATCTACTAAGTCCATTTTGTTGATGGCAACGATTACTTCTTTCACTCTCAATAAATTGTTGATGAAAAAGTGACGGTACGTTTGCTCGATAACTCCTTTTCTAGCATCAATCAAAATGATTGAAACCTGAGAAGTTGAAGCTCCTGTAACCATGTTTCTTGTATATTCTACGTGTCCCGGAGTATCGGCAATAATATAACTTTTCTTTGCAGTCGAAAAATAAATGTGCGCAACGTCAATCGTGATTCCTTGTTCTCTTTCTGCTACTAATCCGTCAGTTGCCAAAGAGAAATCTAAATAATCGTATCCTTTTTGTTTACTGCTTTTTTCGATTGCTTCGATTTTATCTGTAGTCAATGATTTTGTATCGTACAATAATCTTCCGATCAAAGTACTTTTTCCGTCATCTACACTTCCTGCTGTTGCTATTTTTAAAACGTCCATTCTTTTTATGTTGTTTCAAGTTTAAATTTTGTTTCAAGTTTCAAGTTTTGAAAATCTTTATCTAAAATTTAAATCTGTATGTTTTTGTTTTCTTGATTCTAACTTTTAATTCTTAATTTTTAATTGAATTAAAAATATCCTTGTTGTTTTCTTTTCTCCATTGCAGCTTCAGAACGTTTATCATCGATTCTGGCACCTCTTTCAGAAATTGTTGATGATCTGATTTCGCCAACTACTTCTTCGATTGTTGCTGCATACGATTCAACAGCCGCTGTACAACTCATATCTCCAACGGTTCTGAAGCGAACAATTCTTTCTTCGATTTGTTCGTCTTCTTCTTGGTACACAAAAGGAGAATGCGACCAGATTAAACCGTCTCTCAAAAAAACTTTTCTTTTATGTGAGAAATAGATTGATGGAATCTCGATTTGTTCTTTTTCGATATAACTCCAAACATCTAATTCTGTCCAGTTTGAAATTGGGAAAACACGAACGTTTTGACCGTTTTCAATTTTTCCATTTAAGATATCAAACAATTCAGGTCTCTGATTTTTTTCGTCCCATTGTCCGAAATCATCACGAACAGAGAAAATACGTTCTTTAGCTCTTGCTTTTTCTTCATCACGACGTGCGCCACCAATACAAGCATCAAACTTGAATTCTTCAATTGCATCCAAAAGCGTTGTAGTCTGTAAGCTGTTACGGCTTGAATATTTTCCAGTTTCTTCAACTACTTTTCCTTCATCAATAGCATCCTGAACATTACGAACGATCAACTCTAAACCTAATTCTTCTACCAATTTATCTCTGAAAGCGATCGTTTCAGGGAAATTGTGTCCTGTATCAACGTGTAATAGAGGAAACGGAATTTTAGCAGGAAAAAATGCTTTTTGCGCTAAACGCACCAATGTAATAGAATCTTTTCCTCCTGAGAAAAGTAAAACCGGTTTGTCAAACTGTGAAATTACTTCTCTGAAAATGTATATCGCTTCACTCTCTAAAGCGTTTGTTTTTAATACTGAACTCATTGTGTTTTTGTTTGATATTTTATTTGTATAAATTTTGTTTCAGGTTTAAAGTTTCAAGTTTTTCGCCCAATCTAAAATCTCCACTCTTTATTCTATTCTCTTTAATCTCCACCGGATTAAAATCCGGCGCTACAATATGAATCGTTCCTCCGGAACTAAAATCTGTATTCTATATTCTTTTTTCTATTCTCAACCAAAGTCTCGCCTCTCGCCTCTTGCTTCTTTCCTCTAAAAAACTCTACTCTTTCTTAGCACTATGAAGTCCGCATTCTTTATGACTTGATTCCCACCACCATCTTCCGGCTCTGATATCTTCGCCTGGGAAAATTGCTCTTGTACAAGGTGCGCATCCAATACTTACGAAACCTTGTTTGTGTAAAGCATTCTGAGGAACATTATTTTCTGAAAGATACGTTTCAACTTCTTCTAAAGTCCATTTTAATAACGGATTGAATTTGATTATTTCGAAACCTCCGTCGTATTCAAACAAACTTAAATCTTGTCTGTTTTCTGATTGTTCTGCTCTCAAACCCGTAATCCAAACTGCATTTCCTGCTAAAGCTTTTCTTAATGGAACTACTTTTCGAATAAAACAACATTCTTTTCTGTTTTCAACTGAATCGTAAAAGCTATTTGGCCCTTTTGTTTTCAGAAGATTTTCAACTGAAGCCGCTTCTGGAAAAAACACTTCAATTGGTCTTTTGTATTTTTTTAATGTTTTATGAAAAACATCGTAAGTTTCCTGAAATAATCTTCCTGTATCTAAAGTAAATACCTTAATATCAGTGTTACTTTTTGCAATAAAATCAGTAATTACCTGATCTTCCTGACCGAAAGAAGTTGAAAAAATCACTTTCCCCGGAAATTCTTTTGCTAAAAAAACTAAGGTTTCGTCAAGCGAAAAATCTTTTGTTTTCTCTAATAATTCTTGTACAATACTCGCACTCATAATCTGTATTCCTTTCTAAAATTATTCTTTACAATAATTTAGATAATGTTTTTAAACTTAATAGTATAATTAGAACTCCAACCGCAACCATCATTGGTTTTCTTTTGATTTTATTCACCAAATACGCTGCTAATGGCGCTGAAATAACTCCTCCTAAAATTAATCCGATAATAACTTGCCAACCGTGAATTCCTCCAAAAAGCATGAAAGTGATACCACTTGCAAATGAAATTGCAAATTCAGCTGCGTTTACAGAACCAATAGTATATCTCGGATTTCTCCCTCTTCCTAATAATGTTGAAGTTACAATCGGGCCCCAGCCTCCTCCTCCAACAGAATCCATAAAACCTCCAAAAACAGCTAAAGCGCCCAATTTTTTGGTTTTCTTTTTAACAATGCTCTTTTTAAGAGCTTTTCTTATAATGATAATCGCTAAAACGATCATATAAACCGCAATAAAAGGCTTAATTACATCTCCGTTAATCACATCAGATAACAAATAAGCTCCTATAATTGATCCTAAAACACCAGGAATCAACAAATGTTTTACTAGTTTTTTATTAATGTTTCCAAAACGATGATGCGAAAGTGCCGATGCTCCTGTCGTAAACATTTCAGAAACGTGAACTGCTGTACTGCTCACCACTGGCGGAACTCCATAAGCCAATAAAAATGACGTAGAAGTCGCTCCGTAACCCATCCCTAAAGTTCCGTCAACTAATTGAGCGAAAACTCCAATAGCAAAAAACACTAAGAACTCTTCATTAAAACCATTTACAAATCCACTCCAGGTAAATTCTGCATGGTGATTGTATATCAATACTGATAATAAGCCTACTAACAAAACGATAGGTACCACAACCCATAAATTTCCTTTTGACAAAGCACTAGACTTAATCGCAGTATTATTCAATTTAAGTTCATTTTCCATATTTCTAAGATTTTTGCTCTTAAAAATCAATTACCCTATCGGCTTAGTAGATTACTTTGCAAATGTACTATATATTTTTAAATATCAAAACAATATATTCAGTTTTTTGCTGAAGCTAGTACACTATAAACCAACAGATAAGAGATTTAAGAAAGGATTAATAATTTATTTAACAAATTACACGCTACATCATCACATTTTAACAGAGCGCTTTAATTTTGTGATTTGTAAAAATACACATTTAATCTCTACCAAATCTATAGGATAATTATAAAATTGTTATTATTTTAGCGGCAAATTTTTATTATGGATTTTCAGATTGGTCTTGTAATCGCAGGTTTAGTTGTCGGATTTATTGTTGGGTTAACTGGTGTTGGAGGAGGTTCTTTAATGACTCCAATTTTATTGTATTTTGGAATTCCACCAACGAAAGCCGTTGGAACCGATTTACTTTACGCCGCTTTTACCAAAGCAGGTGGCGTATTTGTACACAACAAAAAAGGAAATATCAACTGGAAAATTACAGGCTGGCTAACTTTAGGAAGTGTTCCTGCCGCTTTATTGACATTATGGATACTAAACAGCATTAAAACTGATATTGAAAAAATCAATAGCGTAATTAAGTACAGTTTAGGTTGGGCTTTATTATTTACTTCAGTTGCAATTATATTCAAACAGAAAATTTTAGTTTTTTCCCAAAAGCATGCTGGCGATAAATTTCACAATGAAAGCACAACTCAAAACATGCTGACAATTGGAATCGGAATTTTGTTAGGCGCAACCGTAACCTTGACCTCTATTGGAGCTGGAGCATTGGGAACCGTAACTTTATTTTTCCTTTATCCATTACTTCCAACGCCTCGTCTGGTGGGAACCGAAATTGCGCACGCTGTACCGCTAACTTTAGTTGCAGGTCTTGGGCATGCATCAATGGGGAATTTAGATATAGGATTACTAGGACAACTATTAATGGGATCGCTTCCTGGAATATATTGTGGTAGTATGTTAAGTGGAAAAGTGCCTGATCAATTTCTTCGAAACGCCATTGCAGTAATGCTTTTCATGGCCGGATACAAATTGATATTTTAAGATAAATTTTAAACCATATAAGTTAAATAAGTTTCATTTAATAAAGCTTTGCGTAAAGCTAAATTGAACTTATATAACTTATATGGTTTGCTTTTCTTTAGAATGCAATATCTGCCAAAGAATTACTTTCTAATATTTTAAGTGTATTATCACGAACTTCTGTCATTAAACGTCGCGCAGCGCAAGTCGATTCATCATCGCAGTCGTCACATCTTTCATAGAAATTATGACTGGCACAAGGCAATAATGCGATTGGGCCTTCTAAAATGCGATAGACTTTCGCCATGCTAATGTCTTTCGGATCTTTGATCAAATAATAGCCACCGCCTTTTCCTTTTTTGGCGCCAAGAAAACCAGAGTTTCTAAGCAACAACAAAATACTTTCCAGAAATTTAATTGAAATATGTTCACTTTTTGCAATTTCAGCTATTTGTACCGGTTCGTTATTCTCACGTCTTGCTAAATAAGTTAAAGCTTTTATTCCGTATTTTGTTTTCTTTGAAAGCATTTTTTAGTTTTAGATTGCAGCCTTTATTCTGTGTTTTCATACTGAAAATCAAGCCACATATTTTTCTGAAACAAAAGTAGGCTTTTTAAACGAGAAAAATAATAATTGAATAGTTAAATTCTACTAATTCTATCAAATTACTTCGTTACTTCCGATTAAATTGAATTCATGAAACAATCTAATTTCTTCATCCAAGGCCTTTTTATTAACCACATAAGTATGAGAAAGAGAATCATGCCAGCCTCGCGAACCTCCTAAGAAAGTAAACGCATCAAAAGGGATAAAACGACATAAACTTCTTTTAAAAATAGTTGCAAAATCAGGTTTTTGTCCGTTTTCATCTACTACTACAGTTCCAGTGATAAATTTAGCTATTGATCTTGCAAATAATCCTTCAAAAACTAGATAGTAAATAAGCGAAATGGTAATGGCAATAATATTCCATCCAAAATCTCCCAAATTATCCATCCAAACTGCCAAATTTGCAAACCCTAAGCCGATTAAAATGCCTAGAAAAAAAATGATCATCATAAAGAAAATGAAAAAAAATAATAGATCCAGAATATAATTTAAAAAACGTGCTCCGCTAGAAGCTAATAATTTGTCATCAAGAATGTAAGTACTGTTGCTCATAGATTTATTTTATTAAGTTATTATAGTTTAACACTCAGTATTAATACCTATCGAATTTGAAAAATAAAAAATCTCCATATCACTTTCTAAATCTTTTTTATCCACTACATAGGTTTTAGAAAAAGAGTCATGCCAAAACCTTCCTGATTTCCCTAAAAATGACAAAACATCAAAAGGAATTAAGCGACATAAAGTTCTAATAAGAATTCTAATAAAATTTGGCTTCACACTATTATCTGTCACGACTTTCATACCAGTAGCAAATTTACCCATAGTCGCTCCAAAAAAACATTCCATAAACAGATAATTAAGCATTAAGTAAGTAAAAAATGCCAAGTAAGTTGAACCAGTAATGAATTGATCCCAAACAGAAAATATATCCCAATTAGAAATATTCCCGATCGTCACAATTATAAGACCCGAAACAAAAATTGAAATAAAAACAAAAATAAAATCAACAATAGCACCTTCAAAACGCTTTCTGTCTGAAGCAAGCAACTTTTTATCAAGAACATAAGCAATATCGTGCGTCAAAATAATTTAAATTAAAATTTACTATATAAAACAAAATTATACTTTTTACATGAACAACAATTAAAAAAAAATGACGATTTTTAACAGTAATAAGTTTACAGCTAAAAATCGTCATGATATATTGGGAATCTAAACTCTGAAGTCTAAAATCTTAAATTAAGAAAGTGCTTGTTTTAAATCTGCAATTACATCCTCAACAGTTTCTAAACCAACAGAAACACGAACTAAACCTTGCGTGATTCCAACCGCCAATTGATCTTCTTCAGACAATTTACTGTGCGTTGTAGAAGCTGGATGTGTAACAATTGTTTTTACATCGCCAATGTTTGCTGAAAGAGAACATAATTTAATCTTGTTTAAAAATTTCCTTCCTGCTTCAAGACCGCCTTTAATTTCGATTGCAATAATATTGCCTCCTAAACGCATTTGTTTTTTGGCAATTTCATATTTTGGATGTGATTTCAAGAACGGATATTTTACACTGTTTACATTCGGGTGACTTTCTAAAAATTCAGCTACTTTTAAAGCATTTTCACAATGTTTGTCTACACGAACAGCTAAAGTTTCTAAACTTTTTGACAAAACCCATGCATTAAATGGCGACATTGCTGGCCCCGTATTTCTTGAAAACAAATAAATTTTACGAATTAATTCTGCTTCTCCAACTGCGATTCCGCCCAAAACACGGCCTTGACCATCCATTAATTTTGTTGCAGAATGTACTACGATGTGCGCTCCGTATTTAATTGGCTGCTGAATGTATGGCGTAGCAAAACAGTTGTCAATGATTAAAATCAAATTATGTTTTTTTGCAATTTGCCCCAACAATTCTAAATCAATTACATCTACACCAGGATTTGTTGGCGTTTCAGCATAAAGAATTTTAGTATTTGGCTTGATAAAACTTTCAATTGTTTCTGGTTTATTGATATCAAAATAAGAAGTTTCGATTTTCCATTTTGGAAAATAAGTCATGAATAATGCATGAGTTGAACCGAAAACACTTCCTGCCGAAACAATATGATCTCCAGATTCTAATAATGCTGCAAATGTTGAATAGATGGCTGCCATTCCTGTTGCAAAAGCATAACCCGCTTCGGCACCTTCCATCGCACAAACTTTATCAACAAATTCTGTTGTATTTGGATTGCTGAAACGAGAATAAATATTACGAACCTTTTCTTCTGTAAAAGAAGCTCTCATATCCTCTGCATCTTCAAATATAAAACTTGAAGATAAGTACAAAGGACTTGAATGTTCTTGAAATTGTGTTTTTTCTAAATTTGTTCTAATGGCTTGTGTTTCAAAACCAAATTCTTCTGTATTCATTGTGTTGTTTTGTTTTTTTTGTTTTACGTTTAAAGTTTAAAGTTTCAGGTTATTGCTAAATTTAAAATTCAAACTACATAAGAATTATCTAATTTTCTAATTGTCAAATTCTCTAATTATTTAATTTACAAAGCTTCGTTGTTTAAAACCACTTTATAGCTAATTGTTGCTGTTGGCTCAACCGTTTTGGCTACTGAACAGTATTTCTCAAAAGAAAGTTGTGCTGCTTTTTTTGCTTTTTCTGGATTGATTTCTCCTTCTAAATAAAAAACCACATCGATTTCTTTAAAAGGTTTTGCTTCTTCGATTTGTACGCGCGTACCTTCAACCTCAGCGTTAAAAGAAGTGATTTCTTGACGCTGTTTTTTCAAGATTGAAATCATATCAATAGCACTGCATCCTGCAACCCCCATTAAAACTAATTCCATTGGACTTGCACCTAAATCGCTTCCGCCAAATTCGGCTCTGCTGTCAACGTCAACTATGTGTCCGCGTTCATTTTTTACTTTAAAATGAAATGCGTCATTTACTCTGTTTAAAGTTACTTTCATTGTGTTGTTATTTTTTTGTTTTTTTATTCAATTTTGTGCAATCTTGCCATTTCGAGGAACGAGAAATCTCACGCGGGATTCTACAAAGATTTTGACTTTCCGTTGCGGAGTTTCTAGTGTGATTTCTCCTTTCAGTCGAAATGACAAACTGTGGAGAAAACTTCGCAAGATCATCAATCTAAAATCAAAAATCTGCAATCTAAAATCAGACTATCCTCTATCAGACAATCTCAAAATATCTCCAAAAACTCCTCTCGCCGTTACCGCAGAACCCGCACCGGCTCCTTGAATAACAATTGGACGATCTCCGTAAGATTCTGTGTAAATTTCGAAGAAAGAATCAGAACCTTTTAATCCGCCTAGTGCTGTGTCTGATGGAACTGAAACTAATTTTACTTCTAAATTTCCTTTGTCATTCTGCAAATCTCCAGACAATTCACCAATATATCTTAAAACGTGATTTGGCTGCTGTTCTGCTTTTATTTTAGCATAAATTGGATCAAATTCTTTCAGTTTCGTCAAGAAATCGGCTGCGCTTCCTTCACGTAAGTGCTCTGGAATTAAATTCTGAATTGAGATTTCTTCAAACTCATTTTGCAAGTCTAATTCTCTAGCTAAAATTAATAATTTTCTTCCAACATCGTTTCCGCATAAATCCTCACGCGGATCTGGTTCTGTATATCCGTTATCAATTGCTTCTTGCAAGATTTCGCTGAAAGGCGCATCTTTCGCAGAGAAATTATTGAATAAATAACTCAATGTTCCTGAGAAAACTCCTTTAATTTTAGTGATATTTTCTCCTGAAAGATGTAATAATTTAATCGTATCAATTAACGGCAAACCTGCACCAACATTGGTTTCGTATAAATAATTCTTTTGGTTTTCTTCTAAAGCGCTTCTCAATTCTTTATAGAAACCATAGCTTAATGTATTGGCTACTTTATTTGAAGAAATCAAGTCGAAACTGTTTTCTACAAGCGTAATATAGTTTTCTACAAAAGCCGCGCTTGCCGTATTATCAACTGCGATCAAGTTTTCTAAATGGTGCTCATTCGCGTAAGCAATAATATCTTTTATGGTATAAGCTTCACCTTTTGTTTGAATATCTTCTTTCCAACTATTTGTAACGCCGTATTTGTTTAAAAGCAACTTTTTAGAATTCGCTATAGCGAACACATTCAGCTTAATGTCTTTACGTTTTTCAATTGCTGAAGCCGACTCTAAAATTTGGTTAATCAAAGTTCCCCCCACTAATCCGTGACCGAAAATAGCGATGTTAATCTTTTTAGAAACTCCAAAAATCTCTCCATGAATTACATTTAAAGCTTTATTTAATTCTTCTTTTTTAACAACCAAACTCACGTTTTTACCCGTAACAGTGTTGTTGAACAAAATCGGAACAATTTTATTTTTGATTAAAGCGGTATATGGTTTGTGGAAAGTGCTCAAATCCTGTCCGATAATCGAAATTACCGATACATTGTCTGTTACCGTAATCTGATTTACGTCTTTAGAATAAAAGTCATTTTCGAATTCTTTTTCTAATTCAACAACTGCCGTTGTCGCTTTATCAGTTGCAACTACAAGTCCAATTCCTCTTTCTGAAGAACCTTGCGAAATGATACTCACACTAATATTATGATCGCCCATTACTTTAAAAATTCGAGCATCAACTCCCGCTTTTCCAAGTAATCCTCGTCCTTCAAGATTTACAAGAGAAACATTTTCTAAAACAGAAAGCGTTTTAATTCCTTCTTTAGAAGAATCTGAAGTGATTAAAGTTCCGCGATTTTCGTGGTTGAATGTATTTAAAATTCGTAACGGAATATTCTTTTCCAACAAAGGAATAATCGTTTTGGCATGAAGAATCGTTGCACCGAAATTTGCCAGCTCATTTGCTTCATTAAACGATAAATATTCGATTTTCTTAGCATCTGCAACCAAATCAGGATTTGCAGTGTAGATTCCGTCTACGTGCGTGAAGTTTTGTAATTCTTCAGCATTTAAATAATTTGCAATTAACGAAGCGGTGTAGTTACTGCCATTTCTACCTAAAGTAGTTGTGTCGTTGTTGTTGTTAGATCCAATGAAACCTGTAACTATATTAACCGTTTCTCCGTTATGTTCTTTAAAATAATTAACTACGTTTTTCTTTGAAAGCTGTTCTAAAGGCTGTGCATCGCCAAATTTAGAATCAGTTTTCAATAAATCTCTTGTATCTACAAAATTGGCTGGGATACCTTTTTCCAACAAAATAGCCGTCAATAATTTAGCCGAAAGCAATTCTCCTTTAGACAAAATCTGATCTTTGATTTTTTTGCTGTAATCGCCAATTAAACTTACCCCTTCAAAAAGCTTATCTAAGACACTAAATTCTTCAGACAAATCAACTTGTGGGTAATCTGAGATTTGATATTTTTTAAAATTCTCTAATAATTCTTTGTAACTGCCATTTTTAGCAGCAATGCTTAAAATAAATTCCAATTCGTCTGTCGCATTTCCACGTGCAGAAACTACAACGGCAATTTTTTCACCTTGATTTACTTTATCAGAAATGATAGAAACAACTTTGTTAAGTCCTTCTCCATTTGCTAATGATTTACCTCCAAATTTTAATACTTTCATTTTTATTTCTTTATTGTTTCTGCCTTAAAAATGTCGGCAAGTAAATGATCTAATTGTTTGTACTCGATTAAAAAAGCGTCATGTCCGTGAACCGAAACAATTTCGCTATAGAAAACATTATCTTTAAACTTCTTCAATTCTTCGTAGGTTTCCACGTTTTCTTTTGCTGTAAAAAACAAATCTGAATTGATTCCGACAATATGAATTGAAGCTTTTGTTTTAGACATTAAGTTTTCAAAACTCTCACTATTTCTAGTAATATCAATTGTTTTAAGCAACTGATTCATTAATTTATAAGAAGACAATTGAAATCTTTTCTGCAATTTTTTTCCGTGATGCGCCAACCAGCTTTCGATATTAAAAATCAGCAGCTCTTGATTGATCGTTCTCTGAAATTTTTCTTTGAATGATTCTGGCGAACGGTAACAAAGCATTGCATGAATTCTTGCATCTTCAATTGGTTTTGAAGAATTGTTTAGAATTTGCTCTTGCAAGAAGCAATTTGCAATAAGCCAGTCAGTCGATTTCCAGTCGCTCGCAATCGGAATAAGGTTTTCTGTAATGTTTGGCGCTAAAGCTAAAATTTCCCAAGCAATTCCGCCACCAACAGAACCTCCAATAACCGCAAAAAGTTTTTCGATATTTAAAGCTTTTACACCTTCGATAAAGATTCTTGCCACATCTCTGGCTGTAAAATCATGGTAATTGTCGATTAAGAAAGAATTGCTTCCGTTTCCAGGAATATCAAAGGCTAAAACGGTATAAACAGCAGTATCAATGGTTTTACCTTCGCCAATTAAGTCATTCCACCAGCCATTTTCGCCAGTTACCTGCGAATTTCCAGTTAAAGCATGATTAACCAAAACAATAGGCGCGCTGTGCAAAGGTTGACCTGCAAGCGTAAAACTTAATGGTATAGAATGATAATTTGCACCACTTTCTGTGATGAAATCTTGAATTATAATGGGATTTGGTATATTTTCCAATTTCAAATCTGTTGTATTATTGATTTGTATATGGAAATATTAGAAAGAAAAACTAGGTTTAACTAGAAAAAATCTTGTTGTTATCTTTCCACGTTTGGCGTGGTAGAATGTAGCACCTTCTTCGTTTTACCGAAGGGTTGCTAAGGCTTCATCGGGTCTAATCCCTCGTCCTTTCTTTATAACATTTCAATATTTGTTTGAACTTAACGAGTGCAAATTAACTACTAATTTCTCTAACAAACAAATTTTATCTAAAAGTGTTTGTTAAATTTCTGAGAACAACTTTATCAAAAACTATTATACGCAAAAAATTACCGAACAGGAATGCCCAGTAAAATTAAGCAGGTGGTACCCTAATTTATATCTCTTTTCAATTTAGATGAAAAGCGTTTCATTTTCTTTTGAATACATCAAAAACAATAAAGAGTTTGGTGCTTTTTTAGCAGCACTTTTATCTTCCTCTGTGATTCCGAATCTTGGGTGAGCCAATTCGTTTGTTGGCGGCGGATTGTTATTTTTTGTCCTTCTGTTTTTCAATTTAGAAATTTTTTCTGCGAAGTAGTTCAATTTGCTCATGATATTAAGTTTTAGTTAAGTTGTGTTTTATAATCTTTATTTCTCGTTTATCTTTTCGTTAATTCGTTTTCTGGAATAAAAAAACCCTTTTGGATTTTTAGATACCAAAAGGGTTTAAGTTTTTAAACTCATTTATACTTTTAGTATCAACAGACGTTCACGCAAATAAGCGCGACAGCAAACATCTTAGTGTTCATCTGTAAGGATTTATTCATCTGTGATTTATATTGTTTTTTTAAATTCTGCATTTTCATTAAATTAAAAAGCCTCCTAATATTTCTATCGGAGGCTCTTACTATATTTTATTGTATTCTTACAATTTTTTTAAGCAATAAACACCCCAACCTCGGTCTTAACCGAAATGGCACAAAACATTTTGTTGACTTTTAAGTTCATTTGATTTCTAGTAGTTTTTGGGTATAACAAATATGCAAATATTTTTTTTATTACACAAATAAAATTCAAGAATTTAATTACAAAATTCGTTGAAAATGTGTTTTTTAACGACAAAAAACATCTTACAAAAACGAAAACGAAGTAATACAGGTAAAAAACTTACAAAATAAACTAGTTTCTCTTCATAACTCCACTTGACAAATCAATTTATCAAAGAACTTTTTTCTCTTTTTTGTTTTTTTTAACTAAAATTTTAAAGCCAAACAGCTTCTTTACTCCTAATTCGCTCGGCAATTTTCAGAATATCGGTTATAATTCCTCTAGAAATCGCTTGCTTACATGGTGGAGCACTTTGAATTACGATTGGAATATTGGCGTAAGGTTTAGTGAAAATTTCAAAAATGGTATCAGAACCTTTCAATTGCCCGATTGGTGAATCTATTGGTTCTGAGATTAATTTGACTTCTAGATTGCCTTTTTCCAAATCAAATTCTCCTACAAATCTCAATACATGATTTTCTGCCTGAGTAATTTTAGCGATTTTAAAAGATTTGTCAACTGCGTCCTTATTTAACACTCCATTTTTTTCTAAATGTTCTTCAGTTATAAAGGGTTTGATTGTAATGTCTGAAAGCTCAAAATCTTTTCCTATTTCTCTCGCTAATATCAAAAGCTTTCTGGCGGTATCGTTTCCTGAAAGATCCTCTCTAAAGTTTGATTTCATAAATCCTAAAAGACTAGCATCTTTTAAAACAGATGAAAAGGAAACGTCTTCTGATGAAAATCGATTAAAAACATAGCTCAGATTATCAGAGAAAACGCCTCGAATCTTTGTAATTTTTTCACCCGAATAATACAAATCTCTCAAGGTCTGTAAAACCGGAATTCCGCTTTCTACCGAGGTTTCATACAAAAACTCTTTATCGTACTTTTTAAGATTGGCTCGCAGTTCTTTATATAAGTCAATCGGGAGCGTATTGGCTTTTTTGTTTACTGCTACAATATTGAATCCGTTTTTAATTAAGGTGTTGTAATGCTTCACCAATTCATCGCTGGCGGTTGCATCTACTGCAATGAGGTTTTCAAATTCATTCTCTTGTGCAAATTCGACAATATCTTCTACTTTAAAAGGAACGGCCAATTGTCTAAAATTGGTTTCCCAAGCATAGCCAACACCTTCTTTCTCAAAAAAAGCAACCGTCGAATTGGTTATTATTGGAAAATGAAAATCGACGTTCTTGCTTTCCAGAAAAAACTCCTGACTTTCGACAATTTGATTAATCAAAGTACTTCCGATATTTCCAATTCCGAAAAGGATAATGTTTATTTTAAGCTTTGACATAATTTCTAACATTTTAATTTTTAACCATAATTAAGACGCACTGCAGTGCGCCTCTACATGATTTAATTTATAAAGATGCTTTTCATAAAAAATTACCTTTAGCAAAACCACTCGCTAAAGGCAATTTTTCAAACAAAAAACAAAAAAACCTAATTTTTATTGATGCTGAATTGAGAAAGTGAAACGCTCTCAAATACAGTTTGCAGATCTGCAATTAAATCTTCGATATCTTCAATTCCAACAGACAGACGGATTAAATCTTTAGAAACCCCTGTTTCTACTTGCTCCTGATCTGTTAATTGTTGGTGCGTCGTACTTGCTGGGTGAATAATTAGTGATTTAGTATCACCAATATTTGCCAAGAGAGAGAATAATTTGGTATCGCCTACTACTTTTTTCGCTGCGTCAAAACCTCCTTTTAACCCGAAAGTGATAATACCGCTTTGCCCTTCTGGCAAATATTCTTTTGCCAAAGCATTGTATTTGCTAGATTTTAAGCCTGGATAATTTACCCAAACCACCTCATCTTGTTTTTCTAACCATTCGGCCAGAGCCAAAGCATTTTCACTATGTTTCTTAATTCGAATTGGAAGTGTTTCTAGCCCTTGAATAATCTGAAAAGCATTAAATGGACTCAAAGCAGCACCAAAATCACGCAGACCTTCAATTCGAGCTTTTGCTATAAAAGCTGCATTTCCTAAAGCTTCATGATATACTAATCCGTGGTATCCTGCAGATGGCTCGGTAAATTCAGGAAATTTTCCGTTTGCCCAGTCAAAGTTTCCAGCATCAATAATAACGCCTCCTAATGAAGTTCCGTTTCCTGCGATATATTTAGTTAAGGAATGAATGACAATATCGGCACCATATTTAATTGGGTTTAATAAATAAGGTGTCGCAACTGTATTATCTACTATAAATGGCACTTTGAATGCTTTGGCTTCTGCCGAAATTGCTTTTAAATCCAGCACATCTAATTTTGGATTTCCAAGAGATTCCACAAAGAAAGCTCGTGTATTTTCTTTAGCTGCTTTAGTGAAGTTTTCTGATTTTGAAGGATCAACAAAAGTGGTTGTGATTCCTAATCTTGGCAGTGTAACTTTAAGAAGATTGTACGTTCCGCCATACAAACTGTTTGACGCTACTATATGATCTCCTGCTTTTAATAAAGTTAAGAATGTTGTAGAAATTGCCGATGCTCCAGAAGCGGTGACGACTGCTCCGATTCCGCCTTCAAGTGCTGCCAGTCGCTGTTCCAGAATATCGTTTGTTGGGTTATTTAATCTTGTGTAAATAAATCCAGCTTCGGCAAGGCCAAATAAATTGGCCGCATGATCGGCATTATTAAATACATAAGACGATGTTTGATAGATTGGCACCGCTCTTGTTCCTGAATTTTTAGTAAAGTCGTGGCCTGCGTGTAATGCGTTTGTTGCAAATTTTTGTGTACTCATGATTTCTTAGTTTTTTAATATTGTTAATACGTTATATTGTAATTTGATTTTTTGATAGTATTATTGAATTCGAAGTGAAGCGACAAAAAGGCTTTCTGCTTCTTCTTCCAAATCATACAAATGAAACAGCAGTGATTTTTGATTTTTCACCTGTTCCTCATTTATCCTTACCACTTCTTTTGCTATTTCTTCTGATGTAGTATTATTGTTTTGAGAATTGTTTCTCAATAAATATTCTATTGCGATTGAATTTAATGTTTTCATGATTTTTAATTTTAAATGATTTGGAATAAAAAAAGCCCTTTCGGATGGCGACCAAAAGGGCTATAGCTTAACTATAACAAAGATTTATTCTTTCACTTTTGGCAACAGCAATGTGGGATGCACATTTGCATCATCTTACAACACATCATATTTCTTTTAGCTATTGCTTTCATTTTTATTTAAAATTGAATTTGACTATTCTTTAAACTCGACTAATTCGATAGAGTAAAAGTAGTAATATTTATTTAACCACCAAATTAAAATTGAAATTTTCTTATATTTTTTTTTATCTATTATTTTAGAGCATAAAAAAACCTCTGCGTTTCTGCAGAGGCTCTATCTATATTAGTACTGAAAAATAACTACAATAGCGTCTCTGCGGAGAACTCCGGCATCTTACAAGACATCATATTGCAAACTGTAAATTTCATTTGTTTCTTTTGTTTTAACGGGGCAAAGTTGCGAACTATTTTTGAATCAGCCAAACAAAAAACAAAATATTTCCTATTACCCTATCAAAATAGTATGTTATTGTTAAATTTCTGCTAGAAAAAATAAAAAAAGTTGAACTTTAATTTGCAAATCAAAATGGTTTCATACCTTTGCACCCGAAACAGAGGAAAAATTTGAACTGATTGCAACCTCTTCATAATGAAATGGTTTCATTATGAATGCTGAAAGATTCATTTCAGCAGTAAAAAATGCTAAAGCAGAAACTCTCCTTTAGCCCTTTTTAGCAATTACTTTTCCTGCTGAATTTTTAAAAAATTAATATATTATTATTACATTATTATGGCTTATTTATTTACGTCAGAATCTGTTAGTGAAGGGCATCCAGACAAAGTTGCAGATCAAATTTCGGATGCATTAATTGACAACTTTTTGGCATTTGACGCTGATTCAAAAGTAGCTTGCGAAACATTAGTTACAACTGGTCAGGTGATTTTAGCAGGTGAAGTAAAATCGAATACTTATCTTGATGTTCAGCAAATCGCTCGTGAGGTAATCCGTAAAATTGGATATACTAAAAGTGAATACATGTTTGAAGCAAATTCTTGTGGAATTCTTTCAGCTATTCACGAACAATCTGCAGATATTAACCAAGGTGTTGACAGAGCTAAGCCAGAAGAGCAAGGTGCTGGTGACCAAGGAATGATGTTTGGTTACGCTACAAACGAAACTGAAAATTATATGCCGTTGGCATTAGATTTATCTCATAAATTATTACAAGAGTTAGCTATTTTAAGACGTGAAAACAAAGAAATCACGTATTTACGTCCAGATGCTAAATCTCAAGTAACTTTAGAATACAGCGACGATAACAAACCAACTCGTATTGATGCAATTGTTATCTCTACGCAACACGATGATTTTGATGAAGAAGCGGCGATGTTGGCTAAAATCAAAAAAGATATTATCGAAATCTTGATTCCAAGAATTATCGCTAAAAACCCAGAGCACGCTCATTTATTTAACGATAAAATCAACTACCACATTAACCCGACAGGAAAATTCGTTATTGGAGGACCTCACGGAGATACTGGTTTAACAGGAAGAAAAATTATCGTGGATACTTACGGCGGAAAAGGTGCCCACGGTGGTGGTGCATTCTCTGGAAAAGACCCAAGTAAAGTAGATAGAAGTGCTGCTTATGCAACTCGTCATATCGCTAAAAACTTAGTTGCCGCTGGTGTTGCTGACGAAATCTTAGTTCAAGTTTCTTACGCAATTGGAGTTGCTGAGCCAATGGGAATCTTCATTGAAACTTATGGAACTTCTAAAGTAAACTTAACTAACGGTGAAATCGCTAAAAAAGTAGAAGCTATCTTTGATATGCGTCCTTACTTTATCGAGCAACGTTTGAAATTAAGAAACCCAATCTACAGCGAAACAGCAGCTTACGGACACATGGGACGTAAACCAGAAACGGTTACTAAAACATTCTCTGCTCCAGGCGGAAACGAAAAAACGGTTACTGTTGAGTTGTTTACATGGGAAAAACTTGATTTTGTTGACCAAGTAAAAGCTGCATTCGGATTATAAATTTTAGATCCATAGCCTAACTTAGATTATTAGAAATCTTAGTTTAGCTAAACATAAAAAAGCCGATTTCTAAATTAGAAATCGGCTTTTTATTTATACCTTATAATTCTTTATTAATAAGTTCCGTTACTCATTTTTGTTAAAACTTCTTTCATTTGATTTGTCGTGTCTCCATCAACATCGTTTGTGATAAACTTTACTGCTAAAACTTGCGTTTCAATAGCTTTTTGTGTTTGTCCATCCTTATAATACAATTGAGCTAAAGTATCTAAGTAATAAGGATTGTTTTTGGTTACAACCAAACTATATTCAGACCATTTGATGGCATCTTTAAGAAAATTTATATTTTGAGAATTCTCAACTACCATCCAAGCCGCATTATTGCAAAGATTTGAATGATACTCTTTAAATGAATTCCACCCATCATAAGAATAACTTGAACTAGAATCTAATCCTGAAAAAATAGCGTCTAGTTTTTCAATTGGACTTGCTCCTGACAAAGTCTTGTCAAAATAAGTATTGAACTCTTTTAAGAAAGATACATTAGATCCATCATTTTCCTGAAGTTGAGCTAAGTAGTAAAAATAGTTTCTATAAGCATCAAAATTGCCTTTTCCAGATTCGATGATTTTTTTATAAAGTAAATTGATTTTTTCTTTATTCATTTCTCCAGAAACACCATCTTGGTAAAGATACAAGTTTTGTTGCAAGGCATCTGATATTTCAGAAAATACGTTTCCAACCGTATGAAGTTCATCCTGTTTACTATTATAAGCTGCACGCTTATTTTCAATTTCTTCTGAGTGTTGCAACAAATAATCGATAGCTAAGAAATCTGTATCATTCAGAATTCTGTCAGTACTGAAAAGCTGTTTTGTAAATCCTTGGTTTTTGATTTCTTTCAAAATTGTTTCAACCAAATACATATCTACATTTTTATCTTTCTGATGCGATTCAATTAGTCTTTTCCATGATTGAGCTACTTCTTTTTGATTTAATGTTGTTTTGGTAACTACAAACTCAGCTGAATTTGGATCGTTTGCAGTCGATTCTCCTTCATAATCATAAGAAGATTCTAGTAACGCGGCCTTATTAAAAGCTGCAATTAAATCGGCATCAGATGCTTTCTTATTCTTTAAAACATTGTTTATCGAAAGAAAAACGTTTGCTCTCTGAAGTCTTCTGTAAAAATCACCATAATAACTAAACTGATATTGTTGAGTCGCCAAATCTGATTTTGCAATAGCCAGTTGATTTCCTTCTCCGTTTAAAATGATTATGCTTGGGTCGCTGGTAATTTTATTGTTTTTAAGCCATTTTTTATCATCGGCTCCAGCCATATAATAATTGTAAATATCATAAAGAGCATTGTACGAATCGTACATATTATATCCTGTCTGCGTTTCCTGATCTTTTACAAAAGCATCGAAACCTTCTTTTGCAGTTTTATTCTTATTATCAACTACAACAACCAAAAACTTATTGCTGGCAGTTTTTGTAGATTCAATTGCTTTTTTAAGATTGTTTTCAACTTTTAACTTAAAGTCATATCTGGTATATGCTGGTGGCGCTATTGCGACATCAACTGGATCTGCTTCTACAACTGCAGCGGCGCTGTCAACTATTGTTCCATAATCGTCTTTATAAGAATCTTTTCCTGGATACGTCCAATTTGTTAGGGTTTGATTTTCTAAAGGAACTACTGTTGGCATTTTAGCTGGCTTCTCCTCATTTTCGTTTATAAAAACTAAAGGATCTTTTCCATATTGATCAGAAATTCTCAATTCTTTTGTTTTTTTATCAAAAGAACCAACGAGATTTAAATCGCTTAAAACTGCCAAATCGTAGTTTATCGTTACTTCCGAAACATCTTTTGGCAAGGCATATTTACTAACATCGCTTTTTCCGCCATACTCTTCGTAAACAAGATAAAGGAAATCCGTTTTTTCTATTTCAAAATCTACATCAGTGGTTTTCCATTCAGGATCAACTTTCGTTTTGATATCTGCAATTTTCTGGTATTGAACTGATTCCGAACCTTTTTGAGTTCCGATATAAAAGGAATAATAAGATGGATTTAGAAACTTAATCTTGACTTTTTTTGCTTTTTTATCTGTAGCAAAAGAAAGATCAAATCTGCTTACTGCATTGTTAGTACTTTTTAAGAAAACTAGTGAATCTCCTTTAATCTCATACCCTCCAGAATAAAAAACCAATTCATATTTATTATCCTCTAATAAGTTTAGCTTAATCTTTCCTCCTTTATTTGTAGACAAATAAGTTCCTTTTTCAATGCCATTTGTTTGAGAGAAAGAAACAAACATTCCGGCAAAAAAGAGTAAAGAACTCCATGTAAATTTGCGCATGATCACGTTTTTAATCGTTAATAATATAGCGCAAAGATATTTGATTCTTCATTAAACAAATCACAAAACAATATTATTTTACAATAAAAATACTACAAATTATATTTCATTGAAAATATAATATAACGCGGTTGAACTGTGTATTGAGAAACTCGTGTGGAGAATTGCGAAAAGCTATCGTCATTAAGGTAAGTGGTGTTAAGCAAGTTGGTTGCCGAAACTTTATATTCCCATTTGCTGTTCTTTTTTTGATAGACCAAACTCGCACTTAAGAAATCATATTCGTTGTCAACTGTTTTATCTCCGTTATAATAATGATAGAATTCATATTCTGAAACAAAAGAAAAACTATCTAAGAAATAATAGTCTAATCTTGCAAATGGTTTATCCGTGTAAAAAGTTGAACCGCTGTATTTGTTAATCAACAAATTATATCCAAATTCAATATTTGGAAGGTTTTTATAATTTGTTGATGCTCTTACCGTGTAACTCTGAACAAAACTCTCTGTGGTTGCCAATTGATTGTTTTGAATGTTATTGAATTTCGACCAATTAAAACTAGCATTTGCAGAGGCTTTATAATTCTTTAAAAACGAACGCCCATAATTTCCCATTCCGCTAAAAGTCTCATCGGCCAAATTGGAATTGTATGGCACAGAAGATTGGTTAATACCATCAAAATTGGCTTTTGTCTTAATGGCATCTACTTTTCTTGTATAAGTTGCATTCGCAAAAATGTTTTCAAAATTGAACATATTATATTTAAAATAACGAAGCGAATGCACTTGCGAAGTAGCATTTTCTAAGAAACGATTTCCACGAAATAAACTACTGTAGTCGGACAAAACATATCCTGAAGCCAATTGGTTAATATCAGTAAAATCATTCGTGAGAGAGAAATTATAGGTAAGCGTTTCCGATTTTTTGATTTGATATAAAGCAAAGAAATCTGGCAATACTTTTACAAAATTCTGAGAATAATCAGATCCCAATTGTCCGTTTGCCATTTGATACGTATGCAGACTTACTCCAGGTGTAAACGTAAATTTGCCAGTCAAAATTTTATAATGAAAACCTAGAAAAGCATCATTAAAACGGTAATCAACATCGTTATTGTTTTCGGCATCAGTAAGATCATTTCGATCTCCGTTATCTAGCATTTGAAAAATATGAGAATTAAAATTTTGATACGAATACGTATTTCCTAGCGTAATATTGATGTTACTTTTTGGTGTTACCATATAATAGTAATCCATTTTAGCGTCTAGTTTATTCGTTTTCACAAAACGATTTTGATTCAAATCATTTCTGTTCTGCCCCGAAATATATCCTGATAAATCAAAAGGCTGTGTTCTTAAATTGGCATTATAAAATGGATTTTCGTCTTGATATAAATGCTGCATTTCGAAAGCAAAAATATTTTTACTGCTTTGCGTATAATACAAACTCAAATTCTGATTGATTGAAGTTGGATCTTGTTTCTTTTGAGTCAAAATCGTTTCCACGGCAGAAACATTATCTACAACCGACTCACGTAGTAAATCTGTATCTTCATTTTGTTTTGATAATTTGGTCAAGATGTCATAATCAAACTGAAACTTATCACTAGGCTTATAAGTTGAACTTAATTTAAAAAGTCCTAAATTATTTTTTTGATGCGTCATTTCATCACGTTTCTGCTGATCTCCAGAATCTAAAATTGTCGTTTGCGATTTGGTTTCTAAATCTGTTTTTGAAGTTGAAAGAATTCCGAAACCGCTAATATTCCAAGCTTTATTGACAGAATAAGCAAAGTTTGTTGCGCCAAATTTGGTTTCAATTTCTTTTGCTCTATTATTTCGCAACAGCGAAATTCCCAAATCATTAGACGAAACATTAAAATTGCTTCCGCCCTTTTTCATCATGTTTTTAAATCCGCCCGTAAACTTAAAATAATCTTGTGCAGTCAGCGGTAATTCGCCAATATTATTAAAATTGGTAATTAAATTAATGCTGTATTTTGGACTATAATAAAATAGTTTCGGATTAATGATATAACGGCTGTCTAGCTCTGCAACGCCAATTCCGGCAGTCACATCTCCAAACCAAAAGTTCTTTTTTCCTTCTTTCAACTTGATATTCATTGCCACATTATCTTGATCGTTTTCAAGACCTTTAAGTGCACTAACTTCATTGTAATTTCGTAAAACTTGAACTTTATCAATAGCGTCTGCAGGAATATTTTTAACACCTAATTTGGTATCTCCATCAAAAAAATCTTTTCCTTCCACCATTAATTTGCTGACTTTTTTTCCTTCCACTTCAATTTCTCCATCAGCGTTTACCTCAACTCCAGGCAATTTTTTCAGAACATCTTCGAGCTTCTTTTCGGTTCCCGATTTAAAAGAATCTGCATTGTAAACAATTGTATCTCCTTTTATCGAGACAGGCATTTCACGAACAATTTCAACACCTTCCAATTCGATTCCTGCACCATCCATAACAATGTTTTGTGTCATGTTTTCCGCCTTTGTCGATATCGTAATTTCCTTAGATTTCATTCCCAAATAACTTACTTTAATTGTATAGGCTGTATTGGGTTTTAATGTGAGCTGGAACTTGCCTTTATCATTGGTAATCCCGTACGAATCCATTGCTTTGGTGCCATTGTTAATTGCCATAATATTGGCCATTTCCAACGGATTTTTCTGTTCATCCTGAATAAAACCATCAAGTCGAACACTTTGAGAAAAGCATATAAAAGTAAAAAGAAAGAAAAAAACAAAGAGTATTCTATTCATTATCAAAATATTGAAATTTAGAATTTGAAGTTTGGAATTTATATTTTTTTATCTTCCTGGAGGCGGAGGAGGTCCGCCCGCACGACCACGGTTCATCTCTCTAAATTCTTCCATTTTTTTAATTACTGTTTCGTCATATTCTTTTTGAGAAATTACTTTTCCTTTTTTAGAAGGTTTTATTTCCACTTTATCTTTAGCATTCAAGACAATTTTGGAACATAAAATAGTAGTCGTTCCATCGTTAATTTCTAAAATTAAACCTGGAAGTCCCCAATAATTTTCTGGCCCTTGATTAATCGGAATTTCTGGTGTATACCAAGCTGTTACCACAATTTCTTTTGGCATTTCAAAATTATCTGCAAAATTGGTTTTCGTATCTCCCGAAGTCTTTTTTTCTTCCTCCTTTTTGTCGTCTTTTTTAGGTCTGAAGTTTCTAAAATCGGTTTTACTTGCTTGTTTTACAGCCGTTGCTTTAAAGCAATTGTAACCGCCAATTTGTTTGGTTTCTTGTTCTAGTTTCCAATTTAATTTTGGAAGAGAATCCACAACAAGAAATTCCTTGCCCATAAATTCTTTATCTACGGTATAAGTTTTTGTTTTTACATCTTTATAAAAAGTTCCGCCTCCGCCTGTAAGCGATCCAAACATCATTCTAAAACCTCCCTGCTGCTGGTTTGGTGCTTCTAGCTTTTCCTCTTCTTTATAAATAGATGCTGTTTTATCAAAGTTTAAAGTGAATGTTTTCTCGAGCATTTTTTTCATGCGCTCTTCCATATTTTTTTGCATTTCTGGCGTAATGTCTCTATTTCCACGCATTCCTTCAAACTTAGGCGCTTGTGTTTTTGACTCGTAAATAGCCATTCCTTGAAAATCTTTTTGAGCTTGAATTTGCAGAGAAACAAGCATTATAGTCATATATAAAAATATCTTTTTCATTTTATTTTCTTTAAAGTGTGTAAATGCGATACAACTTATATTCAAATGTATTATTTATTTTAAAATTCAAAAAACTAAATATATTAATTGCAATATGATATAGATAAAACCGCCTATTTTTTAGACTATTAGATTTAGAAAAGGTTTAAGTTCTAAAATTTAAATTTTAAAAAGAGTTTTTCGTAATTTGGTGCTCTTACAAATCCATTTCCTAATGCGTAAAACAGTGCAAAAAATTTTATACTCCCTATTTCTTTTCTGCAGTTTTCATACGCTGTCAGCTCAAGATTTGCGTATAAATCCAACATTAATTTCGCAGCATAAGAATATTTCTGACGAGTTTTTAGGATATGATGCATTTGGATATTCGTATCAAATAACAAATAACGTTTTTAGCAAAATTAAAGGAAAAGAGATTTTCGAATACAAAAATGTTTCTTTGGGGAAAATCACAAAAGTCGATCTCCAGAATCCGTTAAAAATAATGTTGTTTTACGAAGATTTCAATAGCGTTGTTTTATTGGATAATCAATTAAACAAGATGACCGAAATTAATTTTTCTCAAAACGCAACTCCGATTGTTGTAAGTGCAATCGGAATGTCTACACAAAATCAACTTTGGATTTACAACACTTTAAATCAACAAATTGGACTATTCGATTATTTAAAAAATGAATATAAAACAGTTTCAATTCCACTGACTGAACCAATTCATTATTATCAAACCGACTTTAATACTTTCTATTGGATTGACAAGAAAAACAATTGGTTTTCTTGTGATATTTTCGGTAAAATAACTTCATTGGGTAAAATAACTGATTTTGATAAAATTGCGATAATTGGTCCTTTACAATATCTTTTCAGCAAGGATCATTTAATGTATTACAAAGGCTTTAATAAGTCGAACCCAGAGGCAATTTCTGAGATTAAAATTTTAGAAAAAACCTTTGATAATTTTTATTACAAAGACCAAATTTTGTCTATTTTTACAGCTACAGATATATCAAATTATAAAATCGTAACACCGTAATGCACATAGCAATAGCAGGAAACATAGGCGCAGGAAAAACTACTCTGACCAAATTATTGGCGAAACATTTCAAATGGGAACCTCATTATGAAGATGTAGTTGATAATCCGTACTTGGATGATTTCTACCATCAAATGGAACGTTGGTCGTTTAATCTTCAGATTTATTTCCTTAATAGCCGTTTCCGTCAAGTGCAGCAAATTCGTGAAAGCGGAAAGAAAATCATTCAGGATAGAACAATTTATGAAGATGCCCATATTTTCGCTCCCAACTTATATGCAATGGGCTTGATGACAAGCCGTGATTTTGAAAATTACACGTCTTTGTTTGAATTAATGGAATCTTTGGTTAAAGCTCCAGATTTATTGATTTATTTGAGAAGTTCGATTCCGAATTTAGTAGGACAAATTCACAAACGCGGACGCGAGTATGAAAACTCTATTTCGATCGATTATCTAAGCCGTTTGAACGAAAGATACGAAGCATGGATTCAAACTTACACTAAAGGAAAATTACTAATCATTGACGTTGATAACATCAATTTTGTTGACAATCCTGAAGATTTAGGAAACATCATTAATAAAATTGACGCCGAATTAAACGGACTGTTCTAAACACGAATTATACGAATTTACACTAATAAAAAAGCCTCTAAAAAATTATTTAGAGGCTTTTATTTTTAAGAAACTTTGGCAAAGCCATTATTTCGCAGCTTCAACTTTTGCTAAAACTTCCTCTTCTGTCCCTTCAAAAGTTTCTGTTGTTGTTTTACCATTTTCAGTTTTAGTAACCGATCCAGTCGTTTTTCCGTTTATGTTTTTAACTTCAACTCTCACAGCTGATTTATTCTCATACTTGCTTGTATCGAAACAGTCTGTTTTTTGATATTTTCCACTTGCATCAAAATGAGCCAGACATTTAGCCTTTTCTTCTTCAGAGCAGCCTTTTTCTTTACACATTTTAATACATTCTTCTTTTGTCATTCCTGACATATCACCGCATTTAGACATTCCTGCATGCATTTCTGTTCTAGCGCAACAAGAAGCTTTTGCCGCAATATCTGATGGCACATGACCTTCACCTAAAATTGGAGCAACTACCAATCCGATCAAACAAGTTAATTTAATTAGGATATTCATTGAAGGCCCCGAAGTATCTTTAAACGGATCTCCAACTGTATCTCCAGTTACAGCGGCTTTATGTGCATCTGATCCTTTGTATGTCATTTCTCCATTGATCATAACTCCAGCTTCAAAAGACTTTTTAGCATTATCCCAAGCACCTCCAGCATTGTTTTGAAAAACTGCCCAAAGTACACCGGAAACCGTAACTCCCGCCATATATCCTCCTAACATTTCAGCAATTAACTGATTGTTGTCTGAGTAAACTAATTTTCCTAAAAGAACAATTGCAATTGGAAAGCCAATCGTTAATACTCCCGGAAGCATCATTTCGCGTAAAGCAGCTTTTGTAGAAATTTCAACACATTTTCCGTATTCTGGTTTTCCTGTTCCCTCCATAATTCCAGCAATTTCTTTAAACTGGCGACGAACTTCGTACACCATATCCATTGCTGCTTTTCCAACAGAATTCATAGCCAAGGCAGAGAAAACAACCGGAATCATTCCTCCAACAAACAACATCGCTAAAACGGGCGCTTTAAAAATATTGATTCCGTCAATTCCTGTAAAAGTTACATAAGCGGCAAACAAAGCCAATGACGTTAAGGCTGCAGAAGCAATTGCAAATCCTTTTCCTGTTGCTGCTGTTGTATTTCCTACTGAATCTAAAATATCTGTTCTTGTACGAACTTCTTTTGGCAATTCACTCATTTCAGCAATTCCTCCAGCATTATCAGAAATTGGTCCAAAAGCATCGATTGCCAATTGCATTGCTGTTGTCGCCATCATTGCAGAAGCTGCTAAAGCAACTCCGTAAAAACCTGCTAAAACATAAGAAATCCAGATTGCAATTGCGAATAATAAAACCGTTGGAAAAGTAGAAATCATTCCTGTTGCCAAACCGGCAATTACGTTGGTTCCCGCTCCTGTAGATGATTTTTGAACAATTGCCAAAACTGGTTTTGTCCCTAATCCTGTATAATATTCTGTTACCGATGAAATAGCTCCACCAACAACTAATCCTACCAATGTAGCGTAGAAAACACGCATTGATGAAATGGCTTTAGAACCTTCTCCAAAAAATGTCATTTGCATTGTTTCTGGCAACATGTGCTGTACTAAAAAGAAACAAGCTACAGCCGTTAAAACAATAGAAACCCAGTTTCCTATATTTAATGCCTTTTGAACTTGGGCTTCTTTAGCATTATCATCTGAAATTTTTACTAAAGTTGTTCCAATAATAGAAAATAAAATTCCGAAACCGGCAATTGCCATTGGAAGCAAGATTGGTCCAATTCCACCAAAAGCATCATTAATACTTCCGCCCATATCTTTTATCACGTAGTTTCCTAGAACCATTGCTGCTAGAACTGTTGCTACATAAGATCCAAATAAATCAGCTCCCATACCTGCAACGTCTCCTACGTTATCTCCCACGTTATCAGCAATGGTAGCTGGATTACGAGGATCATCTTCTGGAATTCCAGCTTCTACTTTACCAACTAAATCGGCACCAACATCGGCAGCTTTGGTGTAAATTCCACCTCCAACACGCGCAAATAAAGCAATTGATTCTGCTCCTAGTGAAAATCCTGCAAGAGTTTCCAGAACAACAGTCATAGTATCTGTATCTTTCCAAACTCCGCCAGAAAAAAGATTAAAGAAAATGATAAAAAAGGATGTTAAACCTAAAACGGCTAAACCAGCAACACCAAGTCCCATTACGGTTCCACCGCCAAAAGAAACTTTTAAAGCTTGTGGCAAACTTGTACGAGCTGCCTGTGTAGTTCTAACGTTTGTTTTAGTTGCTATTTTCATTCCGATATTTCCAGCGTAAGCCGAAAATAAAGCTCCAAAAATAAATGCTATTACGATCAATAAATGTGTTTTTACTCCTGGAATAAATGTAATTCCTGCCAAAGCTAAACTGGCAATAATTACGAAGATGGTCAATAGTTTATATTCCGCTTTTAGAAAGGCTAAGGCTCCTTCGTAGATGTAATCTGAAATCTCTTTCATCTTACCATCTCCGGCATCTTGTTTTAAAACCCAACTCCTTTTTATTCCCATGAAAAGTAATCCTAAAACAGCCATTACAATTGGCAGGTAAATCATAAATGCATTCATAATATTTTAATGGTTTTGGTTAATAGTCAACAAACTAACTAAAACGAATTTAAACAAAAAAGCAATACTCCTGACGGCAGTATTGCTTTTTTTATATTAGAATGCGGTTAAAATTATTTAATGCTAAATAATCCTGCCGGTTTATTTTCAATGTCATCAAAACGTTTTGTACACTCCGCGATGATATCGTAAGCTTCTTTAACATCTCCCCATCCTTCAACATCTACTTTTTTGTTTTCAAGATCTTTATATACTTGGAAGAAGTGCTCAATTTCTTTTAATAAGTGAGGATTGATATCAGAAAGGTCATTTAATGAATTCCAGATTGGATCTGAAACAGGTACACAAATAATTTTTTCGTCTGGTCCTTTATCGTCTGCCATGTGAAATACACCAATTGGCTTAACTTCCATAACACACCCAGGGAAAGTTGGCTCATTTACCAAAACTAATACGTCAAGAGGGTCTCCATCTAAAGCTAAAGTTTCTGGAATAAATCCGTAATCAGCTGGGTACATCATTGAAGAGAATAACATTCTGTCAAAACGCATTCTTTTAATTTCAAAATCGTACTCGTATTTATTTCTGCTTCCTCTTGGTATTTCGATTAATACATCGAAAGTCGTTAATTTGTCTGCGGTCATTTTCGTTTTTTATTGTTTCTATAATTTCGGTTGCAAAAATAACTAAAGAATCTAGTTTTACAATAAAAAACAAGGTTAAATTATCTGTATTAGCGTTTAAAAAACAAGCATTTAATAGGTAATTTTTCGATTTCTTTTCTTCAGGTAATAATGCCAGAGCAAATAAGTAGCGTAAGACCGATACGGACTCCATTGCTCAGCATGGGTTGCCATCTCCTCTTTGTCGTGAATATTAAGCAATTCTTTAATTGTATTGACCACCGCAATATCCCCAAGTGGAATCAAATCGGGTTCTTCCAAACAAAACATTAAATAAATATCAATGGTCCAATTTCCAATTCCTTTTAATTTAATCAGCTCTTCGCGAACTTGTTTTGAAGATTTTGAAGCCAGACTTTCAATATCTAATTCTTTGTTCAAAACCCCTTCCGCTAAAACTTTGATGTATTTTGTTTTCTGGCGGCTTACTCCGAGATTTCTAAATTCTTCATCAGACAAAACAGCCATCTTTTCTGGGCTACACTCTGTGTAAGCTTTGATTTTTAAAAATGTGGCTTTCGCCGAATCAATAGAAACTTGTTGTTCTAATATCAGCAAAACCAAGGTTTCAAAACCTGGCGGGCGCCTTGGAATTGGTGGCAAGCCGTATTTCTCAATTATTTCCAGGAATATTGGATTTTGAGAAGATAAAAAATTAAATGCTTCTTGCAAAATATCATTTTTTAAATTTCAGAGAAATGCCATCCTTTTTCAACTATCTCAACCTGATACAAATTTCCCATAAGGCAGTTTATTAATAGCATATATTATTAAAATCGAAATCATCAGACAAACAAAAGTTGTTATAGGAATTGCAAATATTGGATTCATAAAGTTATAATCTAATCCATAAATCTTCATGAAATTCAAAATCAAAATATGCACCAAATAAACCCCATAACTGTACTTATTAATAAATCTAATGGTTTTAATTAAAATTGGCGAATTAATTTTTGAATTTTTAAACAACATAAAAATTCCTCCAGAAGCCATTAAGACATTCAAAGAAAAATTATTATAAAAATAACCATTAAATTTTTTATCAGAAAATGACAAGAAATAAGTACCAAACATTGTTATCAAAAATCCGAAGATTAAAAAAAACAATGAGATCAAATTTATTATTCGTTTATTACCTTTAAAAGTCTTAATTGACAAATAATATCCTAAAACTAGATAACCAATAAACCCTGAAAAATACATCAAATCAATATCACTCTTAAATCCCGACAATACTGGCTGACTGGCAATCAAAGTGAATATCCAAATAAAAATAAAATATAAAATTTCTTTTTCGGTAGCATTTTGAATCCATTTACTAAGTATTGGAATAAAAAGATAAACCCCAATAATCATATAGATGTACCAAAAATGAAACGAAGCGCCGTGCAAAAATTGACGAATTAACCACTTTATAGTTATAAAAAGAGAAACCTCCTGGCCTTCTGAAATTTTATTGATCCATGTGCACAGAGCATAAATGATACTCCAAAATATGAAAGGCAATATTATACGTGAAAATCTTTTTCTTAAAAAACCACTTAATTCGTGCGTTCTACTTAGCATAAATACACCTGTAAGCATAACAAACACTGGTACACAAAAACGCATTAAACTATCGTATATGTTTCCAGTCCACCATACAAAACTAGATATATTACCATATTGATACAAAATATCAGCAACGACATGTAAAAATATAACACTAATAGTTGCCAATGTTCTAAGAGCCTCAGTCCAAAACATTGTATCACCATTCTGGTTTTTAATCATAAAAAGAATAATTAACGAAATTCCTAGAAATAAAACCCAAAAGATCCTTTTACTGCAAATTTGTGAGCATCTGGCATATCTAAATAATTTCCTCTCCAAGAAAAATCAATGCGGAAAACTTTGAAGATATTGCCTATTCCCGCATGATATTCGTAATACACTTTTTCAGGAGCATTATAAGGCAATCCCGAAGCATTTATGGCGCGATTAGCATCAGAAATTGTTCCATGAACCGCTCTAACTCCAATATATTCTCTCCAATTCAATTTTCTCATGAACGGAATTCTAGCAAACAATCTTCCTCCAAAATCATGATTCCATTGCAAAGTAGTATATTGATCTGTAACGAATTCATAGAAATTCAAGTTACTAAATGTATTCTCAATCGTAAAATAGGTCTGGTTACCAGGAATTACACTCATTAATCCTAACGGAATCGTACCAAACGTTTTTCCTGTTTCAACGGTAATATTTGTTCTTCCTAGAGGTCCGATAATAATTGGTTGCCTGTAGAAAACTTGAATTTTTTCGTAAGCAAAATCACTATCGAAAACACCTTTTAATCCATAACTAAAATTCACAAAGAAATGGCTGAAAGGACTATCAACTAAATCTCTTTCTACACCATAACCAATCGTTTTTCTGTTGGGCATAAACTCAAACTGAATATTGGCTTCAGACTGTTTTACCATACTTTCAACAACACCTGCAGGATTTTCAGGAGTTGGTAAAGTTGTATAATAATCTAAGCTAAATGTTTTCGAAGCTGATTCTAATGTTCTATACGAAAGTCCGGCCGAAACAATAAAATTCTTTTTAGGCTCCATTTCGACAGAAACATTACTCAGATTAATATTGGTTAGTTTTCCATTGCTTCCCGTTGTAAACAAGGCAGAAGATGCAAAACTTCGTCCTAAAACATCATTTGTAGTCGTTAAACTCGCGCCTATTTGTTCGATATCGCGCCTATTTCCTCCAGAGATAATAACACGGTTTTTCTTGTCAACCATCCATTTCCCAGAAACTCCGTATTTGAATTTGTTATCATCAAATCCGTACGCCGTATAAGCTTGAATACGCCAAGGATCGTTTGGTCCGAAATAGGTTCTTCCTCCTACTCTAAGCCTTATCCCTTCGACTTCATTATATCCAAAAGTTGAAAATATTGGTCCGTAATCAAAGTTTTTAAATTCAACATAACCGCTTCCTAAAATCGAGACGAGATTATACAACTGCTTAAATCGTTTGACGGTTTGCAATGTATCAAGCATTTTATAGATTCCCTGTTCATCTTTATTTAATTTTTCAAAACGATTTTCCTCCCAGAATTCAGGTGGCCGTTCATAAACAGCATTATCAATAAAATTGACTTCTTCTTTATAAAACTTCTCAGGTTTCTGAATATTGAATTTATGATTGCGATATAAAGTGGTTCTTTTTCCATAAACTCCTTTTGATTTTTCTTTTTTATTTAAAGCAAAATCAGACATCATGTAATCACGTGTCAAAAGGAAAATCGAGTCGTTTTCTACATCAAATTCCTGCTCAATATAAATATCTTTCACCCAGTTAATATTGGCGCTTTTGGTTACGCCCATATTTATTTTTTTGATTGCAAAAGTCGTGTCATTTACCCAAAAATCCCCTTTAAAGGTTAGTTCATTTTTACGTCTCGGATAAAAAACTATATTATAACACCATTTTTTATCTACAAATGCACTGTCTTTTAAGACATAATTATAAACATCAATTCCTGTTCTTGAAAGCGGACTTGTAAAGCTTTTATCAAAAAATTTAAGGTGATTGTCGTAAATATTATAATCAGAATACAGATCTTTTACGAAAGATAAAATCTGCTGATTTCCATTAAAGCCAGACATTTTATTTCCCGTTAGATTCTCTTTTACTTTCTTTAATTTGTTATCACCATAAACATCATAAACCGATTCGTTAATGAAAATAGGCAAATATGTTTTTCCAGTAACATCTGAAGTATCAACATGATTAAAGATAAATTCCATACCTTTAAAAAGCTTATTTTTCATGAAAGCACTATCAATAGTGTTCATGTCAAATTCCACTTTTTCATACTTCTGCATTTGGTATTGATTGAATTGATACAATCCGTTTTTACGTTTTCTTTCCCAGATTTTTCTCAAAATATCCAATGCAGGGTTGTTCTTCTTCGAAGTTTTGCCCGTAAAAATTACAACTTCGTTTAGCGCTTCGGCTTCGCCTAAAACAATTTTAAAATTATAATTCACAGCTTTCTCTAGCGGGACTTCTTTATCTGAAAATCCTGCTGAAGTAACAATAAGTGCCGTATAGGTATTGGGAGATTCTAAATAAAAACGTCCATCCTCATTAGAAACAATTCCAATATTAGAACCTTTAAATACCACATTTGCAAAAGGTATCGGCTGATTTGATTTGTCCAAAACAACTCCACTCACCTTAGTTTGTGCAGTAGCAATATTCGCGAAAGCAAATACAATATATAAGAGAAGTAGAGTTAATTTGTTCATTATAAAGTAAAAAAAAACTTCACCAATCCATGTTTGTCTGATGAAGTTTTATGAGTATTATGTATTTGTATTATTTATATAATACTTTTTTAACTGCTTTTACCACATCACCTGCATTTGGCAACCAGTCTTTAAGCAATACCGGAGAGTAAGGTGCAGGAGTATCTGCAGTTGTAATACGTTGAATTGGCGCATCAAGGAAGTCGAATGCTTGCTCTTGAACGATATAAGAAATTTCAGAAGAAAGGCTGGCAACTGGCCAAGCTTCTTCAAGAATTACTAAACGGTTTGTTTTCTTAACAGATTTAAGAATCGCATCTTTATCCATTGGACGAACTGTTCTTAAATCGATAATCTCACAAGAGATTCCTTCTTTTGCTAATTCATCAGCAGCAATAAAAGCTTCTTTGATGATTTTTCCGAAAGAAACGATAGTTACATCTGTCCCCTCACGTTTAACATCAGCAACACCAATTGGAATTGTGTATTCTCCGTCTGGCACTTCACCTTTATCACCGTACATTTGTTCAGACTCCATGAAAATTACAGGGTCATTATCGCGAATTGCAGATTTTAAAAGTCCTTTTGCATCGTAAGGAGTTGAAGGAACAATAACTTTAAGACCTGGAGTGTTAGCAAACCAGTTTTCTAAAGCTTGCGAGTGAGTAGCTCCTAATTGACCAGCAGAAGCTGTTGGTCCGCGGAAAACGATAGGCACATTAAATTGTCCTCCTGTCATTTGACGCATTTTAGCAGCGTTATTTATAATTTGATCAATACCAACTAAACAGAAATTGAATGTCATATATTCTACAATAGGGCGGTTTCCATTCATTGCCGAACCTACAGCAATCCCTGAAAAACCAAGCTCAGCAATTGGAGTATCGATTACTCTTTTTTCACCAAACTCAGCAAGCATTCCTTTTGAAGCTTTGTAAGCTCCGTTGTATTCTGCAACTTCTTCTCCCATTAAATATATGGATTCATCGCGACGCATTTCTTCGCTCATCGCTTCGCAAATGGCCTCTCTAAATTGTATTGTTCTCATATTTTATATTGTATGTTGAATTTTCTGAAGAGCAAAAATAAATATTTTAAATAACTTAAAAGCATAAATTGAATTTAAAATCGCATGAACTTCTATCTGTTCTCCCGTTTTAACTTTTTAATCTTTATTGTGATATTTACGAAATCGATATAATAACGTGTAATTCACACTTAATCGCGCTAAAATATTTTTCAGACAAACTTTTATCTATTTGTTTAATTCTTGTTTCTCCAAAATTCATGCATAAGAACGTAAAAAAAACAAAAATTAGTATTTCTCAGACAAAAAGCCGTTTGGCCTCAGACTGTCAATTATTACAAAATTCCTAACAATCAGACAAAATGAATGCTTTTTTAATTTTAGCCTCCGATAAAATTCACCCAAATCTACACAATTAGCGAAATCGTAATAGTTTTGAAAAATATTATGCATGCATAGTATAATTATTCCAAATTAAATTCTAAATTTGTAAAAGCATATTATAAATTCAAAATATATACTTATGAAAATACTAGTTTGCATCAGCCATGTGCCTGATACTACTTCAAAAATCAACTTTACCAACGGTGACTCTGAATTTGACACTAACGGTGTACAATATGTAATTAACCCTAACGACGAATTCGGCCTTACACGCGCTATATGGTTCCAAGAACAACAAGGCGCAAATGTTACAGTTGTAAACGTTGGAGGTCCTGATACTGAGCCAACATTGCGTAAAGCTTTGGCTATTGGCGCAAATGAAGCAATTCGTGTTAATGCAAATCCTACTGACGGATTTTTTGTTGCTAAACAATTGGCAGAAGTAATTAAAAATGGTGGTTACGATTTGGTAATTGCTGGTAAAGAATCTTTAGATTATAATGGCGGAATGGTTCCCGGAATGATTGCTGGAATCTTAGGATACAACTTCTTAAACTCTTGTACAGCTTTAACCGTTGACGGAAATAATGTAAAAGCGGTTCGCGAAATCGACGGCGGGAAAGAAACCGTAGGCACTACCCTACCTTTAATCATTGGAGGTCAAAAAGGTCTTGTTGAAGAGAAAGATTTACGTATCCCGAACATGAGAGGAATTATGACAGCTAGAACAAAAGCGCTTACTATTCTTGAGCCAGTTGATGCTGCTATAAATACAAAAGCGGTGAAATTTGAAAAACCAGCTCCAAAATCGGCAGTAAAATTAGTTTCTGCAGATAATTTAGATGAGTTAATCAATCTATTACACAACGAGGCTAAAGTGATTTAAGATTGCAGATCGCAACTAAATCTAAATCAACATTTGATTCACTTCAAAATCTAAAATCAATAATCATTTTAGATTTCAATTTTAAAAATCTGAAATCTAAAATCTAAAATCTAAAATTATTATGTCAATATTAATATATGCAGAATCTGCAGAAGGAAAATTTAAAAAAGTTGCTTTCGAATTAGCTTCTTATGCTAAAAAAGTAGCTGAATCATTAGGAACTACGGTTACAGCTTTGACTGTAAACATTAGCGACGTAAGCGAATTAGGCAAATACGGAGTGGATAAAGTTCTAAAAGTAAGCAACGAAAAATTAGCTGGTTTTAATGCAAAAGCTTATGCCGATGTTATCAAACAAGCTGCTCAGAAAGCAGGGACAAAAGTAGTTTTACTTTCTTCTACAACAGACAGCATTTACCTTTCTCCACTTGTTGCAGTAGGTTTAGAAGCAGGTTTTGCTTCAAATGTAGTTGGATTGCCAGTTAGCACTTCTCCATTTCAAGTAAAAAGAAATGCTTTCTCAAATAAAGCTTTCAACATCACTCAAATCGATACAGATGTAAAAGTTCTTGGCTTGGCTAAAAACTCTTACGGACTTTTTGAAAGTGCAGGAGCTGCTGCTGCAGAAGATTTTAACCCAACAGTTGGAGACAATGACTTTGGAGTAAAAGTAGAATCTGTAGAAAAAGTTTCTGGAAAAGTTTCTATCGCTGACGCAGATATCGTAGTTTCTGGCGGACGCGGATTAAAAGGTCCAGAAAACTGGGGATTAGTTGAAGATCTTGCTGCTGTACTTGGTGCTGCAACTGCTTGTTCTAAACCAGTTTCAGATTTAGGATGGAGACCTCATAGCGAGCACGTTGGACAAACAGGAAAGCCAGTAGCAACAAACTTATATATTGCAATTGGTATTTCTGGAGCTATTCAGCACATTGCAGGTATCAACTCTTCTAAAGTAAAAGTTGTGATCAACAGCGACCCAGAAGCTCCTTTCTTTAAAGTGGCTGACTATGGTGTGGTTGGTGATGCTTTTGAAATTGTACCACAATTAACAGAGAAATTAAAAGCTTTTAAAGCTCAGCATTCTTAATACCAAGAATTCTCTTTAAAAATATTGCTGCCTAAAAACAAGATGTTGTATCTTTGTTTATAGGCAGCTTTTTTGTTCCATATTTTTTGATTAAAATTGCAGCTTTATTTTCCAATCAAAAACAGTATTAAAATAAGGCTTTAAGTGCCTTTTTTACAAACATATATGAGTCTAGTAAAATTATCCATAAAAGGAATTTCATACAGTCAAACTCAAAATGGCGCTTATGCCTTAATTTTGAACGAAGTCGATGGCGAAAGAAAATTACCTATTGTAATTGGTGCTTTTGAAGCGCAATCAATCGCTATTGCCTTAGAAAAAGAAATAAAACCGCCACGTCCTTTAACTCACGATTTATTCAAAAATTTCGCTGAAAGATTTGATATAGTAGTAAAACAAGTAATTATACACAAACTTGTTGACGGTGTTTTTTACTCTAGCTTAATCTGCGAAAGAGATAAAATCGAAGAAATTATCGACGCTAGAACTTCTGATGCAATTGCACTTGCATTGAGATTCAATGCTCCAATTTTTACTTATAAAAACATATTAGACAAAGCGGGTATTTATTTAAAATCAAATACTGCAGAAACAGATTCTGGCGCTCAAGAAATAGACGATGTTCTTTCAAACCCAGAAACTTTTGGGCATGAAGAAGAAAGCAACCAATCTGGAGATGTTTATTCTAAACATTCTTTACAAGAGTTAAACGAACTTTTAGATCAAGCCGTTTCTCAGGAAGATTACGAAAAAGCTGCAAAAATTAGAGACGAAATCTCTAGAAGATAAATTCAATGTTTAATCGTTGAACCGTTTATTCGTTAAATCGATTAAATAGTTAAACGAATAACCGAATAAACAAACAAATGAAACAATACTTAGATTTAGTAAAACACGTTTTAGAAAACGGCAATCAAAAAGGAGACCGAACAGGAACAGGAACAAAAAGTGTTTTTGGATACCAAATGCGTTTTGATTTAAGTGAGGGTTTCCCAATGGTTACAACTAAAAAACTTCATTTAAAATCGATCATTTACGAATTGCTTTGGTTTTTGAAAGGTGATACAAACGTAAAATACCTTCAAGAAAACGGAGTTAAAATCTGGGATGAATGGGCAGATTCTAATGGCGATTTGGGACCAGTTTACGGACACCAATGGCGCAATTGGAATAGTGAAGAAATTGATCAGATTTCTGAATTAATTAAAGAATTAAAAACCAACCCAAATAGTAGAAGAATGTTAGTTTCGGCTTGGAACCCTTCGGTTTTGCCAGATACTAAAAAATCTTTTGAAGAGAATGTTGCCAACAACAAAGCAGCATTGCCTCCATGCCATGCCTTTTTTCAGTTTTATGTAGCAAGCCCAGATTCTGAAAAAGGAGAAACAAAAGGAAAATTATCTTGCCAATTGTATCAGCGAAGTGCCGATATCTTTTTGGGAGTTCCTTTTAATATTGCTTCTTATGCATTGCTAACCATGATGATTGCACAAGTTTGTGATTTAGAACCAGGCGAATTTATCCATACTTTTGGTGACGCTCACATCTACAACAATCACTTCGAGCAATTAGAATTGCAACTTTCGAGAGAACCAAAACCATTACCAAAAATGATTTTAAATCCAGAGATTAAAAACATTTTTGATTTTGATTATGGCGATTTCACTCTTGTTGACTATGATCCGCATCCTGCTATAAAAGGAAGTGTCGCAGTATAAAAACAAAAAATCCGCTTTAAAATTTAAAGCGGATTTTTTTATACTACTAAAACACTGTTTTCACTTCCAGCAAAATCATTCCATTTATAAGAATCGGCTTCTGGATCATTTACATAATTTCCGTCAATCAGATACTTAAATTCGTATATAGCATCTTTAACCAAGTCATAAGTTGCTTTAAAAGTTCCGTTTTTCAATTTACTCAAAGTTCCTTCTTCAGCATTCCAATTATTGAAATCTCCAACAACAGCTGCTGAATTTGCATCCTTAGCATCTATTGAAAACGTAACTTTACATACCGGTTTTGTTTTCACAAATTGTTTTTTCAAAGACATAACTATTTCGTTTTTAGATTTATACATCTAAAATTAATTAAATTCAACGAAACACTTACTACCTCTAGAGCCGATTTATGATAATGCCAAAAACAGCATCTTATTTTCGCTTTATTTGTAATTTAAAGTAACTAAAATTTTGTTTTTCAAATTATTAGATCATTTAAAAGCAAATATTCCACAAGCAAAATACTGACTTTCAAAAATAAATTTTAACTTTATAATCTCATTTTATCTTTATGGAAAAAGAAGTACACGAACAATACGAATACGCTAGACGCCGATTAAGACAAAAAAAGGTCTTATATTTTCATTTTGTTCTTTTCCTGCTTGGAAGTTTATTTTTATTTATTGCCAATAAATTTTTTGGATTTGGAGAAGGTACAACTCAAAATTGGTGCATTTGGGGTATTACAATCTGGCTTTTCATTTTTATTCTTCATTTTATAAAAGTGTATATAACTGACCGTTTTATGAATAAAAAATGGGAAAGAGAACAAATTGATCGATTAGTCGCTTTACAGCAAAAAAGAATCAGTCAGCTCGAATCTTCTATTAACGAAGAAAATGAAAATAAAATTTAGTTAGGCATACCATGATTATAATGATAGCGGCTGCATCCGAAAATAATGCGCTTGGAAAAAACAATGAATTAGTATGGCATTTGCCAAATGATTTTAAAAGATTTAAATCGCTTACTACTGGACATCACATTATTATGGGACGAAAAACTTTTGAAAGCTTTCCGAAACCATTACCAGACCGCATCCACATTGTAATTTCGCGTCAAGAAAACTACAAGCCAGAAGGATGTATTGTTGTAGATAGCATTGAAAAAGCAATTGCATTATGCCCTGAGAATGATGATAGTTATGTTATTGGCGGCGGCGAAATCTACAATCTTGCACTTCCTTTTACCGATATTATCGAATTAACTAAAGTGCATCATTCTTTTGAAGCAGATGCTTTTTTTCCAAAAATTAATAAAAGCGAATGGGTTCTAGTAGAATCTGAAGAAAATTATAAAGATGAAAAACATCTTTATGATTATACTTACGAAACTTACATTAGAAAATAAATAAAAAACATCCTCTTTTTAGGGAGGATGTTTTTATAACAATTGATTTTGAAGCCTAACTCGCTCAAGAAAAAATTTTGTTTAAAAAAATACAAATGTCAAGAAACATTTGCAAAACTGAATAACATCTAATGCTATTTGAGACCTAAATCTCAAGCGCCTTTAATACCAAATACCACTAAGATATTAAAGGCAGAAAATTAAAATTTCCAAAAACAAATTTAATCCTAAGAACGTACTTTGCACTTAAATTATTTAGTATTTCCCCCCAAGAACAATACTTATAAAACTCTTTCATGAACAAATGAAATTACCAGCGCAAAAAAGCAATCATCTGTTTAAGTCATAGCGACATTATCAATCATTAAAACTTTAATCATTTTTACTTGAACAAAGTTGCTCATATTAGTGCTATTAGACAATACCGTGTTTTAGTGATTTTAACAAAATACCATAATTTAGGGATGGCCGAAGCAGTAATACATTCCAATTTAAACTAACACTCCAAAACATTTATTTGACAAATTAAAAAACTCAATTACAGTTAAACTAGATTGTTTATATTTGCCTAAATAAAAAAAATGTCTGAAAAAGTAACTCCGTATAAAGACTCTACCTTAGGTAAAAAAGAGCAAGTAACCCAAATGTTTGATACCATTTCTGGGAATTATGACAATTTGAATCGCGTAATTTCATTTGGAATTGATGTTAAATGGCGTAAAAAAGTATTAAAAATCGTATCAGACAAAAAACCGAAAACTATTTTGGATATCGCAACAGGTACTGGCGATTTAGCAATTTTAATGGCGCAAACTAATGCTGAAAAAATTATTGGCCTTGATATCTCTGCAGGAATGTTAGAAGTTGGAAAAAAGAAAGTGGAAGAAAAAAAGCTTTCTAACGTAATCGAACTAGTTTTAGGCGATTCTGAAAACATGCCGTTTGAAGACAATTATTTTGATGCGATCACTGTTGGTTTTGGTGTCAGAAATTTTGAAAACTTAGAAAAAGGTTTTGCAGAAATTTTAAGAGTGCTAAAACCAAATGGAGTATTTGTCATACTAGAAACTTCTGTTCCAGATAAATTTCCTTATAAACAAGGCTACACTTTTTATAGCAAAAATATACTTCCTTTAATCGGAAAATTATTTTCTAAAGATAATGATGCTTATGGCTATTTATCCGAATCTGCTGCAGCTTTTCCTTATGGCGAGGCTTTAAACAATATTTTGAGAAAAACTGGGTTTATAGATGTTGTGGCAATGCCCCAAACTTTTGGTGTCGCAACAATTTATTCTGCATCTAAAAAATAGTATGAAAAAAGTTGTAATCTTATTTTTATTGGTCTTAACGACAAAAGGACATTCTCAATTTGCTAAAAATATGTTTAGCAAAGACCCTATCATTAATCTTGAAAACTGGCAGAAACAGCGTGTTTACTTTGGCTATTATTTAGGTTTTAATAGTTTTGACTTTAAATTTGATTATAAAACTCCCGTACAACAAGATATTCAAGTTAAAAAAACTACCGGTTTTAATGTTGGTGTCGTAGCTGACTTAAGACTTCAGGAATATATCAACTTGCGTTTTGAGCCAGGTTTGTATTATACCAAACGAGATTTATATTTCCCTGGCGTGGGAAGCTCTGAAAACGACTATTTAAGAGAAGTAAATAGTACTTACATCCATTTTCCTTTATTGCTTAAATTTTCTGCCTTGCGTACAGGAAACATACGTCCGTACTTGGTTGGCGGTATGTCTACAACTCTAAATTTGTCTAGTAATGCTAAATCTCAAGACGATAATTTTGAGCAAAAATTCAGAGTAAAACAATGGACAGCTGCTTACGAGTTAGGTTTAGGAATTGATATTTTTACTGAGTACTTTATTTTCTCTCCTTCTGTTAGAGGAATGTTTGGCATAACAGATGAGCTTATTAGAGATAATACTCCAGACAGTCCTTGGACAGGAAACATCGATTCGATGAAATCTAGAGCGATTTTAATAAATTTCACTTTCCATTAAAACAAAACATCAACTATTTCGTTTAAATTCACTAAGAATAATTGCTGTTGCGGTAGCTACATTTAAACTTTCGGTTTTTTGAAGCTCTCCAAATCTAGGAATTGTAAGACGGCCGGTTACTATTTTTTCAATTTCTTCTGAAATTCCGTTGGCTTCATTACCCATAATAATGATTCCTTCGTGAGGTAATTGAGATTTGTAAATATTTTCCCCGTCCATAAAAGTTCCAAAAACAGGCAGTTTAGTTTGAGCAATAAAAAGTTTTAAATCAACATAGCTTACATTTACTCTGGTAATTGACCCCATTGTAGCTTGTACCACTTTCGGATTATAAATATCTACTGTTTCTTTAGAACAGACAATCTGCTTAATACCAAACCAATCGCACAGACGTAAAATAGTTCCTAAATTTCCTGGATCTCTAATATCGTCTAACGCTAATATCAAGCCCGAATCGATCATGTTGCTCGGAGCCGGAATTTTAAAAACTGCCAAACAAGAATTTGGAGTCGACAAAGCACTTATTTTTTTCAGTTCTTGATCATTAATAATAGTACGTTTTGAAGCTCGAACCGTTTCAAAATCATTCAATGTGGTGTATAAATGTTCTAATTCAAAATTGGATTGCAGCAATTCTTGAATTACTTTTACTCCTTCAGCAAAGAATAATTGATTAGCAAAACGCTGCTTTTTTTGATGTAAACTAGAGATAAACTTTATTTGGTTTTTACTAACCATAAAATAATGTACTTTTGAATTAAATATTAAAAAACACTTGAAAAATAATTCCACAAAAATAATAGCATTTCTTCTAATTGCAATATTAATTTGCGCTTGTAATGCCGTAAAAAGAGTTCCCGATGGAAAAAACCTTCTTGTAAAAAATAATATTCTAGTTAACGGAAAATCTACAAATGACGAAACAGCTTCTAACCAAATGTACCAAAAACCAAATGGTAATTTATTAGGCTACAAGCTTCGATTAAATTTATACAATTTAGCCAATTTAAATCCAGATTCTACTTATCAGGCAAAATTTAAAAACAATCCTGGAAAGTACGAACGTATGTCTAAGATATTCTCTGCAAAACAAGTAGACCGTCTTGGCCAATCTTTTTATTATAAAGGAATTCACGAATTTCTAAAAAATACAGGCGAACCGCCAGTAATAATTGACACTTCAAAAACTAGAAAATCCTTATTACGTTTAAAATACTATTATTTCAACAGCGGCTATTTTAATGTACAAACCGATTATACTATTGATACCGTTGGAAAAAAGAAAGCAGAAATTAATTATAATATTACAACAGGGCCAGCATATAAATTGGATACTATCAGAACCAAAATTATGACGCCTGCACTAGACTCATTATATAGAACAAACAATGACCCTTCTTTATTAAAATCTGGAAATCAATACAAAACTTCCGATTTTGAAGAAGAAAAAAACCGCATAACAACCTATTTTAGAAATCACGGAGCTTATTTTTTCCAACCTACTTATGTAACTTTTGACATTGACACCATTGGCAAAAAAGCAAAAGCTGATGTTACTTTAATCATTAATAACAATAATATTCAGGAAAAAGATTCGAGCCGTACCGAACCTTTTAAATTATATAAAATTAGCGACGTTAATATCTACACCGATTATTCTGCCGCCAATGCTAAGAAAAAACCAACTGATAGCGTATCATACAACAATTTCAATCTATACAGCTACAAAGGATTAAAATACAGGCCGCGTGCAATTACCGACGCGATTTTTATTAACAAGGGAAGCACATTTGCCGATTTTAGAACTACGCTTTCTTCTCGATCTTTAAATAATTTAAGGATTTTCAACTATCCGTCTATTCAATATGAAGTAGACAAACGAGATTCTACAGCTCAATCTCTTATTGCTAATGTTTATTTGACTCCTAGAAAAAAATACAGTTTTGGAGCTACTTTAGATGTGACGCACTCAAATATTCAAGATTTCGGAATTGGTGCCAGTGTTTCTGAAACGATTCGTAATGTATTTAACAGAGCTGAAACGCTTGAAATTTCAGCTCGTTTAAACATTGGATCTTCCAGAGATATGGCCAACCCAAACAATAATTTCTTCAATGTTTCCGAATACGGTCTGGATATGAAATTAAATTTTCCGAGAATTCTACTGCCTTTTGGAACCGAAAAAATCATTCCGAAAAGTATGATTCCGTATACCTCGATATCTTCTGGTTTTTCTAAACAGCGCAATATCGGTTTGGATAAAGAAAACTTTACAGGCGGTATTTCATACAACTGGACACCGAAACGCCATAATACTGCAAAACTAGAATTGTTAAATGCTCAGTTTGTCCGCAACTTAAATCCAGACAATTACTTTAATGTCTATACCTCTTCTTATGATGATTTGAATGGAATTGCCCAAAATTACAATCAGCAAGCTTCGAATGTTGATACGCAAGGAAACTTAATCGTCCCTACAGGTACGACAGGCTTCACAAATGATGTTTTAACAGGACAGACAGCACTAACACCTGCAGATTCACAATATCAAGAAGTTGAAAGCATTGAAGAGAGAAGAGTTCGTTTGACTGAGAATGATTTCATTCTAGCAACAAGTTATTCTTTTACTAAAACAACTAAAAAAGATTTAGCCGATAACAATTTCTATCAATTTAGAACAAAAATAGAATCTGCCGGAACCTTATTATCTGCCATTTCTGAAGTCGCAAATCTTCAAAAAAACTCTAGAGGAAATTACGAGATTTTCAACTTAGAGTATTCAGAATACATTAAAACTGAATTCGATTACATTAAACATTGGGATTTTGGAAAAGAAAAAGTGTTAGCAGTACGAAGCTTCTTTGGGATCGCAGTTCCATTTGGAAACTCAAACTACATTCCGTTTTCGCGAAGTTATTACGCTGGAGGTTCCAATGATAACCGTGCTTGGCAACCTTACGCTTTAGGACCGGGAAGCACAAATGCTGTAAATGACTTTAATGAGGCCAATATGAAAATTGCAGCGAGTGCCGAATTCCGATTCAAAGTTTTTGGTGATGTTAAAGGCGCCTTCTTTGCTGACGCCGGAAATATCTGGAATGTACTAGATAATGTTGTAGATTCTAAAGCAAGATTTGACAACTTAAACGATTTAGGAGAAATTGCCTTAGGTACAGGATTTGGTTTAAGATACGATTTGAGTTTTTTTGTGATCCGTTTAGATTTAGGCTTTAAGACTTATAATCCGGCACATGAGAAGGGAGACCGATGGTTTAAAGAATACAATTTTGGACATTCAGTTTTAAATTTTGGTATAAATTATCCGTTCTAATGCTAATTAATTCTTATTTTTGCAACCTAAAAACTAAAAACAACTATAAAAAAAATTAAAAATGGCACACAACATTAAACCAGGAGTAGCTACAGGAGATCAAGTACAAGAGATCTTTAATTATGCGAAAGAGAAGGGTTTCGCTCTTCCAGCAGTAAACGTTACTGGATCAAGCACAATTAATGGAGTTCTTGAAACTGCAGCAAAACTAAACGCGCCAGTTATCATTCAATTTTCTAACGGAGGAGCACAATTCAACGCTGGAAAAGGATTATCAAATGCAGGTGAAAAAGCAGCAATCGCGGGAGGAATCGCAGGAGCAAAACATATTCATACTTTGGCAGAAGCTTACGGTGCAACTGTAATCTTACACACTGACCACTGTGCAAAAAAACTTTTACCATGGATTGATGGTTTATTAGATGCTTCTGAAAAACACTTCGCAGAAACAGGAAAACCATTATTCAGTTCTCACATGATCGATTTGTCTGAGGAGCCAATCGAAGAAAACATCGAGATCTGTAAAGAATATTTAGCTAGAATGAGCAAAATGGGTATGACATTAGAAATCGAACTTGGTATTACAGGTGGTGAAGAAGATGGTGTTGATAACTCTGATGTTGACAGCTCAAAATTATATACGCAACCAGAAGAAGTAGCTTACGCTTACGAAGAATTATCTAAAGTAAGCCCTAAATTTACAATTGCTGCTGCTTTCGGAAACGTTCACGGTGTTTACAAACCAGGAAACGTAAAATTAACTCCAAAAATCTTAAAAAATTCTCAAGATTTCGTACAAAACAAATTCAACACAGGACACAACCCAGTTGATTTCGTATTCCACGGAGGTTCAGGTTCTACACTTGAAGAAATCAGAGAAGGAATTAGCTACGGTGTTATCAAAATGAACATCGATACAGATTTACAATTTGCATACACTGAAGGAATCCGTGACTATATGGTTAAAAATTTAGATTATTTAAAATCTCAAATTGGTAACCCAGAAGGTCCAGATGCTCCAAACAAAAAATACTATGACCCAAGAAGATGGGTACGTGAAAGCGAAGTTACATTCAACGCAAGATTGGAGCAAGCTTTTGCAGACTTAAACAATGTGAATACACTATAATTTTAGATATCTGATTTTAGATTTTAGATTTCTCTTTGGAATCTAAAATCTAAAGTCTAAAATCTTAAATCTTAAATTTTAAAAAATGGCTTGGTTTAAAAGACAAGAAAAAGGGATTACGACCGCGACAGAAGACAAGATGGACGTTCCGAAAGGATTGTGGTACAAATCTCCTACTGGAAAAATTATTGATGCTGACGAATTAGCGAGAAATTTGTTCGTAAGTCCAGAAGATGATTTTCATGTTCGAATTGGAAGCGCAACCTATTTTGAAATTTTATTCGACAACAACGAATTTGTTGAGTTAGACAAAAACATGACTTCTAAAGACCCTCTGCATTTTGTGGACACAAAAAAATATGCAGACCGTTTGAAAGATGTAATGGAGAAAACTCACTTAAAAGACGCTGTTCGTACAGGAGTAGGAAAATCTAAAGGAAGAGAACTTGTAATCTGCTGCATGGATTTTGCATTCATCGGTGGATCTATGGGAGCTGTTGTAGGTGAGAAAATTGCAAGAGGTATTGATCACGCTATTAAAAACAAACTTCCGTTTGTAATGATTTCTAAATCTGGTGGAGCTCGTATGATGGAAGCTGCTTATTCTTTAATGCAATTAGCAAAAACTTCTGTTAAATTAGCTCAATTAGCCGAAGCTAAATTACCTTACATCTCTCTTTGTACAGACCCAACAACAGGAGGAACAACTGCATCATACGCAATGTTAGGAGATATCAACATCTCTGAGCCAGGCGCTTTGATTGGTTTTGCTGGTCCGCGTGTTGTACGTGACACTACAGGAAAAGATTTACCAGAAGGTTTCCAAACTGCTGAGTTCTTATTAGAGCACGGTTTCTTAGACTTTATCACGCCAAGAAAAGAATTGAAAGATAAGATTAACTTATATATCGATTTGATTCAAAATAATGATATTCGATAGTTTTAAACTATTCAAAATAGAAAATCCCAAGAAATTGCTTCTTGGGATTTTTTTTGTTTTTAAAGCATATAAGTTTTATAAGTAAAATTAATACTTGTCTGAAAAATTGTATTTTTGTTTCTGCATAAAATGATAATAGCTTTATTGTATCACACTAATGCAATCCTGTTTTTTACAAAACTTTATTTTTTATTAAGCAATATAAATATCTTTGAACTATGAACACAGCAACAAAACCAAAACATATAGGACGACAAATAAGCCGTATTCGCGAACTTAAAGATATGAAACAAGAAGCCTTAGCACAAGCTTTAGGAGTATCTCAACAATCTGTATCAACAATGGAAAATAGCGAAACCATTGAGGACGCAAAGCTTGAAGAAGTAGCTAAAGCTCTTGGAGTAAGTGTTGAAGCAATTAAAAACTTTACAGAAGAAAATATGATTAATTATTTTAATAATTTTTACGATAATAGCGTTAGCAATGGCACAAACGGAATGTTCAATCCTAGCCATTGTACATTCAACCCTTTAGATAAGGTTGTTGAACTTTACGAACGTTTGGTTCAGGCAGAAAAAGATAAAAACGAATATTTAGAAAAGTTAATGAAAGGAAAACAATAGCCTTCTAAATCATAACAATAGAAAATCCTAAGAAATTGCTTCTTGGGATTTTTTTATATCTTTATTTTTAAATCTGATTCTTTATGACTAGAATTTTTATTGGTTTTATGATTTGTTTTTTTCTTTTGAATTGCATTAAGAAAGAAGAAAAGGTTATTGAGAAAAATAAATCATATATTATTTCTTATGAGAATAAAAAATTTAAAAAATATTCTGATTCGCTACAAAAGAATAGTGACAGAGTAATCTTCTCTTCTATAAAAGGCTTTTATTGTCAAAATCAACTTTTAATTGATAAAAAAGGCAACCTATTCTTTTACCAAATAGAATATATTCCAAGAATATGCTCGTCCTCAAGAGGAGTTGAAAGCATACCGTATCTGTCAAACATAGTTCCTATAGATTTAATTCAAATTCCACAGTCAAGCTTAAATGATTTTCTTTCTCTAAATATTCTTAGCAAGAAAAAAAACGAACAAAGATTAATAATTGCATCTCAAAACGATACAATAAAAAATATGTCGATTTTTAGTTTTATAAATAAACTAGAAGCTTATAAAATTAGAAGAACAACGCAAGAAGAAGATACTATCTTAAAATACAAGAAAAACAATGAATTCTACAATTATGAAGATATTAAATGGGACCAAAACAGAATTACACTTCCTTTTATAAAACCGACGCTGAATAAATAATATGTATCGTTCCTACGGAACTCTATTTTGACGAACGTTCAATCTCAACGGAATAAATTCCGTTACTACCGATATTTTATTCCTACGGAATTTTTAGCTCGCTTTTTTCAAGTCCTTTTTCAGTTCTTTTTCTGCAATTTTATAAGCTAGTTTTTCGCGCCATACAGCATAACGCTTTCTAAAAACTACTTTTATACCGCTGTCTACTGCGCCATGCATAAATAAGCTCCAAACGCTGGCAATTTTTCGGGACCAAGACGCATCCCATGCTCGAAGTGTGAGCGAAAAAGAACCATCAACATAACGCATCCAATGCCACATTCCTGTTGGCATAAATAAGGTGTCGCCATGTTCTAAGAAAACCTCATAACCTTCTACCCCTTTTAAAGCTGGGAATTTTTCAAAATCGGGATTGGCCACATCGTAATCTTCCAATGCGTAAGTTGTATTTGGAAGACAATAGAGCCTTTTTTTCCATTTATAATCAAATAATATGATATGTTTTCGCCCTCCAAAATGAGTATGAAAAAGATGAGGCAAGTCAATATCATAATGTAAAAAAGTAACTGCTTTAGAACCTCCAAAAAACATGGCAGGCATACTTTCTATAAAACCTCCCATTAATTCTTTTGGAACTTTTACATCATTGACCAATTCTGGTCTGTGTTTAAAAAGATTGAAGAAAAAAATACGCAATTGCGTTGGCTCTCTTTTTATGAGATCTAGGTACTCGCCAAATTTCATACTAGCGATTGAAGCATTAATTACTTTTGACGGATCTGCTTTAGAATTATCGACCAATTTAACTTCAATATCTCCCGCAATTTCCTTAAAATATTCCGTCGACCACTTCTCTTTTGCAGGCCAATCATTTGTAAGGCCTTTTATAATTAAAGGCTTTTTTTTATCCAAATAATTCTTTTTGAAATCTTCTCTAGAAATAGACTCAACGGTATCGACAGATCTAAGGTTAAAGCTCATTGGTTTAATGATTTAGTTTCTTGGTCTATCAAAAATATCTAATTATTTTGAGCCGTCAAAATTTACAGTAAAATAACACAAAAGTAATATTACATTCCTGTACGAATGGCTTCGACGGGATCTAGATTTGCCGCCGAAACTGCCGGTAGAATTCCGGAAACCAAACCAATAAAAGCAGCCAAACCAGTTCCTAGAAGAATATTTCCTAAACTTAAAACAAATTCAAAATCCAACATTTTGGTCAAAACAAAAGCAATTCCCCAAACCATCAAAAGACCAATAATTCCGCCAATAACAGAAAGAATAACAGCTTCAAACAAAAATTGAAATAATATAAATTTATTTTTTGCTCCTAATGATTTTTGAATTCCGATAAGATTGGTTCTTTCTTTTACCGAAACAAACATAATATTTGCTATTCCGAAACCTCCAACCAAAAGAGAAAATCCGCTAATAACCCATCCAACAGCATTCATCTGCCCTAAAATTCCATCGATAAAATTAGTAAAGCCAGAAAGCACATTAATGAAGAAATTATCCATTTCTCCTGCTTTCATTCCGCGAATAGCTCGAAGTTTCTGAGTAATTTCAGCTTTATACGCCTCCATATCAATACCTTTTTGTGGTTTTAAAACTATTACAGGCGTCATTGAATCGTTATCTCCGTACATTCTTCTTAAAAAATTAGCCGGAATATAAACAGAAGTATCATTGCTATCTCCAAAAAATCCTGCTCCTTGTTTTGCCATTACGCCAATAACAGTAAATCGCTGTCCGTAAAGACGAATATTTTTACCAAGCGGATCTGTTGTTCCAAAAAGTCCTTCAGCTATATCATATCCTAAAACGATAACGGCAGTTCCCGAATTAGATTCCGATTCATTATAAAATCTTCCTTTATCAAAAGTCACTCCGTCAATATCTACCATTTCGCTAGATGCTGGAGCAATATTTACATCACTAACTGTTTTTGAATCGTATTTTAATGTTTCCCTGTTTACAAAAAGCTGATATCCGACTTGATCGGTATTATTCATTGAATTTTTAAGCGCTATATACTCGTCATATTTCACATTCGGAAACTGCTCTCTTTTCCATTGTGGAATTTCAGACGGTCCAAAACTGAATTTCATTAAATAAATCGTATTTTTATCTAAGCTACTCAAATCTTTAGTAATTTTTTTATCTAAAGAATCAACAGCGGCCAAAACAGCAATAATTGAAAAAATACCAATTGTAACGCCTAAAAGCGACAATAACGTACGCAATTTATTATTTCGCAAAGCATTGATGGCGAAGCTTAGACTTTCTTTTAATAATCTCAGATAAACGATCATATTTTTGTATTTTTCAATAAAGTAAAATTCAATAATTTAAATTCAAAAACCTAATAAAAGTTAACTTACTCATCAGTAGATTTTTTTAGCATTTTGTTACACTAATTTTTTTTAATTTAAGATATAAAAAAACTACTTTTGCAGTCTCAAAATCATAACTACACAATGAGCACAACTAAAAAAATACAATCGGCATTAATTTCTGTTTTTTCTAAAGATGGATTAGAACCAATTGTTAGAAAATTACACGAACAAAATGTAACACTTTATTCAACTGGAGGAACTGAAGATTTCATCAAAAACCTTGGCATTCCTGTAGTTCCTGTTGAGGACATCACTTCTTTTCCAGAAATTCTTGGCGGAAGGGTAAAAACATTGCATCCGAAAATTTTTGGAGGAATCTTGAATCGTCAAGACAATGAAAGTGATGTGCAGCAAATGAAAGAATTTGACATCCCTCAAATCGATTTAGTAATTGTTGATTTATATCCTTTCGAAAAAACAGTTGCTTCTGGAGCTAGCGAACAAGATATTATTGAAAAAATTGATATTGGCGGTATTTCATTAATTCGTGCTGGTGCAAAAAATTTCAAGGACACTGTAATTGTTGCTTCTGTTAACGAATACAGTTTACTTTTAGATTTGATTACGGAGCAAGATGGAGCAACAACTTTAGAAAACAGAAGATTGTTTGCAACTAAAGCGTTCCACGTTTCATCTCACTATGACGGAGCAATTTTTAATTATTTCAATACAGACGAGACTATTTACAAAGAAAGCATTGCAAACGGTCAAGTTTTAAGATATGGTGAAAATCCTCACCAAAAAGGATTCTTCTTTGGAGATTTTGATGCAATGTTCAATAAACTTCACGGAAAAGAATTATCATATAACAACTTACTAGATGTTGATGCTGCAGTAAACTTAATTGCGGAATTTAAAACTGACGGACCGACGTTTGCAATTTTAAAACACAACAATGCTTGCGGATTAGCTTCAAGAAAAACAATCAGCGAAGCTTATTTAGCTGCTTTAGCTTGTGATCCTACTTCAGCTTTTGGAGGAGTGTTAATTTCTAATGTTAAAATTGATTTAGAAACTGCACAAGAAATCAACAAACTATTTTGTGAGGTCGTAATCGCTCCAGCATATGATGATGAGGCAATTACAGTATTACAAGAAAAGAAAAACAGAATTATTTTAGTACAACACGATGTTGAATTGCCAGCTCGTCAAGTAAGAACTTGTCTTAACGGATTGTTAATTCAAGACAGAAATAATATTACGGATAATAAAGAGCATTTAAAAACCGTTACAATTACAGAACCTACTGCTCAAGAGATCGAAGACTTGATCTTTGCTTCTAAAATCTGCAAGAATACAAAATCAAATACTATTGTTTTTGCTAAAAACGGAACATTGATTTCTTCAGGTACAGGTCAGACTTCAAGAGTTGACGCTTTAATTCAAGCAGTTGACAAAGCAAAAGCTTTTGGATTTGATTTAAACGGTGCTTCGATGGCAAGTGATGCATTTTTCCCTTTTCCGGATTGTGTAGAATTAGCTAAAAAAGCGGGAATAACAGCTGTAATTCAGCCAGGAGGTTCAATTAAAGACGAATTAAGTATAAATTATTGCAATGAAAATAATCTTGCAATGGTATTTACTGGAACGCGTCATTTTAAACATTAATTTGTTTAACTTTGTTCGATAAATAATTTATAACATTTTAAACCCCTAAAAAACTTATGGGATTTTTTGATTTCATGACCGAGGATATTGCGATAGACCTTGGAACCGCAAACACTTTAATCATTCATAATGATAAAGTTGTCATTGATAGTCCATCTATCGTTGCACGTGATAGAGTATCAGGCAAAATCATTGCTGTTGGTAAAGAAGCCAACATGATGCAAGGTAAAACACATGAAAACATCAAAACTATAAGGCCTTTGAAAGATGGTGTAATCGCTGACTTTGATGCTTCGGAAAAAATGATCAATATGTTCATTAAAAGTATTCCTGCATTGAAAAAAAGAATGTTTACTCCAGCTTTACGTATGGTTGTATGTATTCCTTCTGGTATTACTGAAGTGGAGATGAGAGCGGTGAAGGAATCTTGTGAGAGAGTAAACGGAAAAGAAGTTTACTTGATTCATGAACCAATGGCGGCGGCAATTGGTATCGGTATTGACATTATGCAACCAAAAGGAAACATGATTGTTGATATTGGAGGTGGTACAACAGAAATCGCTGTAATCGCATTAGGCGGAATTGTTTGTGACAAATCTGTTAAAATTGCGGGTGATGTTTTTACAAACGACATCGTGTATTACATGCGTACACAGCACAATCTTTTCGTAGGAGAAAGTACTGCTGAGAAAATTAAAATTCAAATTGGAGCGGCTATCGAAGATTTAGATGGACCACCAGAAGATATGTCAGTTCAAGGTAGAGATTTGCTTACTGGAAAACCAAAACAAGTAGATGTTTCTTACCGTGAAATTGCAAAAGCATTAGACAAATCTATCCAACGTATTGAAGATGCGGTAATGGAGACATTATCTCAAACTCCACCTGAGTTAGCAGCAGACATTTATAACACTGGTATCTATTTAGCTGGTGGTGGATCTATGTTGAGAGGTCTTGACAAACGTATTTCTCAAAAAACAGATTTACCAGTTTATATTGCTGAAGATCCATTGAGAGCTGTTGTTCGCGGTACAGGAATGGCTCTTAAAAACATTGCCAAATTTAAAAGTATCTTAATCAAATAAGATCCAAAATAACAATCAATTTACTTTTATAGGGGTCAGATTTTTACTATTTGACCCTTGTAAAAACTGAAACCTTTAAGCATATCCTGAAACAAAATAACCAGACAAGAAATGCAGCAAATATTTAATTTCCTTATAAGAAACAGTAATCGATTGCTGTTTTTGCTGCTTTTAGGTATTTCGTTGACGCTTACAATTCAATCGCATTCCTACCACAGAAGCAGAGTAATCAGTTCGGCCAATTTTTTAAGCGGAGGTGTTTATGAAAGAATTAATCGTGTAAACGAATATTTGAATTTAAGAGCCGAAAATGACGAACTTGTATTAGAGAATGCAAGGTTAAAAAGTCTTTTGTTTAACAAAGAAGACACCACCAAGGCACCATTGCCTGACAGCATAAAAGGTGTAAAACCTGCTGATATCGTTGTATCAAAAGTAATTCACAACACCTACAGTACACACGAAAACTATATCACTTTGAACTCTGGAAGCAAAGAAGGAGTTAAGCCTGATATGGGAGTTATCAATAGTTTAGGTATTGTCGGAGTAGTTGATAACACTTCTACAAATTACTCAACAGTGGTGAGTATTTTGAACATGAAGTCGCATATCAATGCTAAAATTAAAAAGTCTAATCACTTTGGTTCTTTAACTTGGGATGGAAAAAGCACAGGATTTGTTCAATTAGAAGATGTACCAAGATTAGCATCTATTAGAAAAGGAGATACCATTGTTACAGGAGGACAATCTGTTATTTTCCCAGAAGGAATCAATATCGGGACAGTAGACGTTATATACAAAAAAGAAGGTACAAGTTTTTATGTCATAAAAGTTAAGCTATTTAACGATATGACAAACTTGGGTCACGTATATGTTATCAAAAGCAAGGACAGAGAGGAACTTATTAATTTAGAAAACAAAGAAAAAAATGAATAGCGCTCTGTTAGTCAATATTTTTCGATTTATTATGTTACTGGCGGTTCAAATTGTTATTTTCAACAATATGAATTTCCTAGGATATATAAGTCCCTTTCCGTATATCTTATATATTATCCTGTATCCTGTAAACAGCAATAAAGCAGGATTAATTATTTCTAGCTTTTTACTTGGACTTACTATGGATATGTTCTGTAATTCTGGGGGCATACACGCAACAGCTTGTGTTATCCTAGCCTATTATAGGCCATATATTTTTAAGTTTTCTTTTGGTTTAAGTTATGAATATCAAACCATTAAACTGAACGAATCTTTAACACCAGAACGATTTTCATTTATACTGGTTTCCGTTTTAATGCATCATATTGTATTATTTGTTTTAGAAGCATTTCAATTCAAATTTATATGGGACATTTTGCTTCGAACCTTATTTAGTTCTATCTTTACCATAATCACCTCTATAATAATAATTTACCTTATTAAGCCCAATAAACGATGAGAAAAGTCTTGCTGCCCACTATAATTATTATTGCAGCGTCTTTGCTAGTGATTAGGATTTTTTACCTGCAGATTATTGATGATTCTTTCAAACTGAAATCGGAAAATAATGCGATAAAAAAGGTTTATGATTACCCAGAGAGAGGTTACATCTACGATCGTAACGGCAAACTTCTTGTTGCCAATCAGGCTTCGTATGATATCATGGTTATTCCTAGAGAGGTAAAAAAAGATTTAAATGTTGCTGAATTTTGCGCTCTTCTTAATATTACCGAAGAAGAATATCATAAGCGCATTGAAAAAGCAAAAGTTTACAGTCCAAGACTTCCTTCTGTTTTTTTGTCTCAGTTAAATAAAAATGAATTTGCTGCTTTTCAGGAAAAAATCAGAAAATATGAAGGTTTCTATTTTCAGAAAAGATCGCTGCGTGATTACGAAGTAGATTATGGCGCAAATATCTTTGGCTTTATCACACAGGTGAATGAGAAATTTATTGCTAAGAACCCATACTATAATAGTGGCGATTTGCATGGGATGCAAGGTGTAGAACAAAGCTATGAGGAAATTTTACGCGGAATAAAAGGTGTAAAATACATTCAAAAAGACAAATACAACAGAGAAATTGGTCCTTATAAAGAAGGAAAATACGATACTATTGCTGTTGCTGGAGAAGACATCAACTTAACTATTGATGCGGAACTTCAAAAATATGGCGAAGAATTAATGATCAATAAGCGAGGTGGAATTGTTGCTATTGAACCAAAAACAGGTGAAATTCTCGCATTGGTTACTGCTCCATCTTATGACCCGGGAATTCTAGTAGGACGCCAAAGATCTAAAAACTATACGCTTTTGTATCACGATTCTATTGCAAAACCATTGTACGATAGAGGACTTTTGGCGGAGTATCCTCCTGGATCACCCTTCAAAATTCTTACTGGTTTGGTTGCATTGCAAGAGGGCGTTGTAAACGAACAGACTACTTTTATGTGCCATCACGGTTTTAGTTATGGAGGAGGCCGTTTTATGAAATGTCACGGTTTTGGTCCACATCAATTGCATAACGGAATTTACAATTCTTGCAACACTTATTTTGGACAAGCTTATATGCTTACCATCAATAAGTATAAAAATCCTGGACAGGCTGTTGATGTTTGGAGCAGTCACGTAAAAAGTTTTGGTTTAGGCCAATTTATGGGCTATGATTTACCGACTGGAAAACGAGGCAACATCCCAACATCTAAAACATATAAAAGAATTTACCCGAACGGAGGATGGAGAAGTTCAACAATTGTATCTAATGCAATTGGCCAAGGAGAGGTTTTGATGACGCCTATTCAGTTAGCCAACATGATGGCCACTGTAGCAAATCAAGGATATTATTACACTCCTCACATCATTAAAAAAATTGAGGGAGAAAAGATTGACGAAAAGTTCACCACAAAACACGTGACTACAATTGATCAAAAGTATTTCCCACCTGTAATTAGCGGATTATTTGACGTTTACAACAAAGGTACTGCTTATGCTCTTAGAGTAGAAGGAATTGATATCTGTGGAAAAACAGGAACAGCTGAAAACTACGCTAAGATAAACGGTAAAAGAGAAAAACTTAAAGACCACTCTATATTTGTGGCTTTCGCACCTAAAGACAATCCAAAAATTGCCATTGCGGTAATGATTGAGAATGGAGGTTTTGGAGCAACAGTAGCGGGTCCTATTGCCAGTTTAATGATCGAAAAATATTTGAGGAAAAAAATCACAAGAACTGATTTAGAAACAAGAGTATTAAATAAAAGTTTGGCCGCTGAATATGCTAAACTGGGAGGCATGAATGCAGCTAGAGCTATCGAATCTGTTCCAAAAGATTCTGTTTTACAAGCAAAAATTGTTAAACCCAAAACACCAGTTACAACAACTGAAGTTAAAAAAACTGCAGTAGACACAACTAAGAAAAACTAAGAAGAGGATTATTTCAAATGAAAAACCAAAGTGTAAAAAATAATATTGATTGGATAAGTGTCTTTATCTACATTGCGCTGGTAACTTTAGGTTGGCTAAACATCTATTCATCTTCTTTATTATCAACCGATGGAACTTATCAAAAACAGCTTATTTTCATTGGTTGTACCATTCCGTTGATCTTTGTTGTTCTTTTTGTAGATGGTAAATTTTACGAAAAATACGCCAGTATCATATTTGGTGTATCATTATTGTCACTTGCAGGATTATTCCTTTTTGGAAAAACAATTGCAGGGCAGCGATGCTGGTATGCAATTGGCAGCTTTACACTTCAGCCTTCTGAGTTTGCAAAAGCCGCTACATCTTTAGCTTTAGCTAAATATCTAAGCGACACACAGATCAACTTAAAAGAAACTAACAGGCAAGTACAAGCATTGGCCATTATGCTATTACCGGTAATGCTAATTCTACCACAACCAGATCCTGGAAGTGCCTTAATCTATAGTGCTTTTATTCTAGTTTTATATAGAGAAGGTTTACCATCTTGGTATGTATGGACAGCATTTATAACGATTGTTCTTTTTGTCCTTACTTTAGTTTTAGAACCATATGCTGTTATTATAATGGCTTTCGTAGTTCTAGCCATTATACATTTTAAAGGCAGAGCTGTTGACCGAAATATAATTTTAAGCGGTATCTTATTAATCTTAATTTCAGGATTTGTTTTATCTGTAGATTACGTGTTTGATAACGTTTTTAAACAGCACCACAGAGACCGTTTCAATATTTTATTAGGAAAAACGGTAGACATGAAAGGCATTGGATACAATACCAACCAGTCTGAAATTGCAATTGGATCTGGTGGATGGATCGGAAAGGGATTTTTAGAAGGAACACAAACTAAAGGAGGATTTGTTCCTGAGCAGCACACCGATTATATTTTTACAACTGTTGGTGAAGAATGGGGATTTGCAGGTTCTTTTGTAGTTATTTTACTCTTCGTCAGCTTATTGCTTCGAGTAATTTATCTAGCAGAAAGACAGAAGACAAAGTTTAGTCGGGTGTATGGCTATTGTGTCGCCGCAATTCTCTTTATACACTTCTTCGTAAATATCGCAATGGTAATTGGAATTTTTCCAACAATCGGAGTTCCTCTACCGTTCTTTTCATACGGAGGTTCTGGACTTTGGGGCTTCACTATCTTGCTCTTTATTTTCCTTAAAATGGACGCTAATAAAGTGAATGAATGGTAAAGCATTTAAATATTCAAATACTGAAATTCCAAGTTTGAAATCTAAAAAGCAAAACCTAATCTAAGCACTAAAATCCTAAAGGAATTCAAATATTTAAATGTTTTATTTTAAATATTCATTAAACTTACAATAAGCAAATCAATAAATCTTGCTTTCCTATATTCATAAAAAAATCCGAAGTTTTTGAGCTTCGGATTTTTTTATTTCTCAATTAGATTATATCTGTTCGTTTGGTGTCTTTTTAAGTAATTTTAATAAAACTGGGAACGTTGAGATTATAATAATTATAACAATAATATATTCTATATGTTTCTTTAAATCTATTCCTTGTTTTAAGAAAACACCATATAAATAATGCCCTGCGAAAATTAAAATAAACGACCAAAGGAAAGAACTCAGAACATTATAAAACATAAATTTCTTTTTGTCCATAGAAACAATTCCAGCAACAATTGGAGCAAACGTTCTGAAAATTGGTAAGAAACGGGCATAAATAATTGCCTTTCCACCATATTTTTCAAAGAAGTCTTTGGATTGCAACAGGTATTTTTTCTTAAACCAGAATGTATCTTCTTTTTTAAACAAATAATAACCGCTTTTTGCACCAAACCAATATCCGGTCATATTACCTAAAACCCCCATTATTGCAACTGCCGTAGCAAGCAAGAATACATTTATAAAATCATTTGGAATATAGGCAACATTCTCTATTAGATCACGACTGTAAATACCTGCCAAAAAAAGCAAACTATCTCCAGGCAGAAAAAAACCTGCAAAAAGTCCTGTTTCAGCAAAAACTATAAACAGAACAATAAACAACCCAATCTGAACACCACCAACGCTTAAAGTAATATAAAATTCAGGGTTTAGTAACTGGGTCCATTCAAAATTATTCATAAAAGGGAAATTGGTTATCTTATAAGTCTGTGAAAGTAACAATAATTTACCTGAACCGCAATAAAATGCGGTATTTTAAACATAAATTAACTATTAAAAAAAGCCCAGACTGTTGGTCTGGGCTTCTCTTTGCATTATTCTCTTACATACTTGCAACAGCTATGCAAGTTGTCATAATCTGCAGTTGTTGCTTTAACTTCCTTTGTATCATGACCTGCCTTCGCAATAGCTTTATTTAAATCTGAAGGAGTACATTTCTCTTCGTTTAAAATTACAGAAAGCTGATGCGAACCTACATCCCAAGTTGCCGTTTTTACTCCTGGAACACCATAAGCCGCTTTTTCAATTCGTTTCTTGCATTGCTCGCAGTTACCGTTTACTTCAGTTGTATATTTAAAGTTTTTATTTTTCTTAGTTTGAGCTTGAGCCGAAAAACCTAAAAAAACCATCATCGCGATTAAAACTACTTTATTCATCTTTTAAATATTTATTGTTATTGAAATTTATTTTTTCCTTCTTTATTTAATTTTAAATCTTAACCCTGCATAATACATTTGCCCAAAAATTGGAGCGTATGCAATTGATGCATCAAAATTAGGTCCAAAAGGGTCATTTGCTCCTAAAATTGCTTTTTGCTGTTTGTAATTTCCAATATTCTCCCCTCCTACATACACTTCAAAAACAGATGAAAAAACACGCGTTACTTGTGCATTCATCACTGCATAGGCTGGTGAAAAATCAGGAAACTGATCTTCTGCAGGATTTGTTGCTGTATAAGGCAATTGCTGTTTTCCTGACCAATTATAAGTAAAATCAAATCTCCATTGCTTGTCATCGTTCATCGTTGTTTCATATTCTAAATTTCCTAAAAAACGATGTTTAGCTTGAAGCGGACGCTGGAATGTTCCTCTTAAATAATCGGTTTGAATATCGTAATATTTGTAAGCCGTTCTTAAATTTAAGTTATGGACCAATTCATAATTAAATTCTACTTGAAGGCTATTTGCAAACGAACTTCCTTTCAAATCGTAAAACAAAACTTGTTGTGGACTCTGCATCACATCTACAACAGCTTGATTTTGGAAATCTGTTCGATACAGATCAAAACCTGCATCGGCATTTCTATTAAAAATTTTGAATTTCTGTGAAAAACTCACTCCATAATTCCATGCGATTTCCGGATTTAAACCGTACACCTTACCGCTAGAATCTAAAATTGAGAACGTTCTTGAACTAGCAAAAAGCTGCTGATTCTCGGCAAAAATATTAGCAGAACGCTTTCCTCTACCTGCAGAAAAACGAAGAACACCGTTTTTCCAAGGGTTATATCTCATGTGCAATCTTGGCGTAACAAAAAATCCTAATCGGTTATGATTGTCAACTCTTCCTCCTAAAATCAAACTGAAATTATCTGTATTATCATAAGTATATTCAAAGAAAGCACCAATCGAATTATCAATTCTACTTACATCGGTTAGATTTACAAACTCTTGGTATTGATCGTAACTAAAATTCAAACCAGTTGTAAACTTATTCATGGTATTATTGATGATCGAATTAAAAATCAAATTAGAATAAAAACTATTTTGTTTGATATCGTATTGATTTAAACCATAATAAGAATCTTGTTTGTGGCTATTAAATGCATTTTGAAATCCGATGCTTTGATAGGGCATATCTTTAAACACATATCCAATTTTTGTTGAAACATCAAAACGTTCTGTATTAATTTCAGATCCCCAATAATTGGTCGTTCCGCGATCGCGATCTTTATCAAAATCAACTTCTCCGGTTTGTTTTTTATCATTCATATATCTGAAATTGATAAAACTAACCAAACCGCTTTCCGGGTCATAATATTGGTAACGATTCAAAACATTGATTTGTTTCCCTAACGGATTATCTAGAAAACCATCATCGTTCATGTCATTTTTAGCCACACGAGCATTTCCATGAACAAATAAACTTGTAGCCCATTTATCTGAAAGTTTTTTATTGAAATGCGTATTCAATTCAAAACGAGAATCGGTTGAACCATAAGCATTCAAGAAAAACGGAATATCATTTAAGGGTTTTAAAAGCTCTGTATTAATTTGCCCTGAAATACTTTCGTAACCGTTTATAACACTCCCTGCTCCTTTGGTAATTTGAACACTTTCAATCCAAGTTCCGGGAGTAAATGATAATCCGTAAGCTTGAGAAGCACCTCGAACAGAAGGAATATTTTCTTCCGTAATCATTAAATACGGACTCGTCAATCCAAGCATTTTGATCTGCTTAGTCCCTGTTAAGGCGTCAGAAAAATTAACGTCGATTGACGGATTAGTTTCAAAGCTTTCAGCCAGATTACAACAAGCGGCTTTTAGCAGTTCTTTACTAGTAATTACAGAAGTATTGGCTGTTAACGTATAGGATTTTTTAATTCCTTTTTGCTTTTTATTGATTTTTACTTCTTCTAGATCTTCTTGCGAAAACATAGATACAGAAAATAAAAACGCTACAAAAAGCATTATATTTTTTTGCATAAAAATGATTTTAATGTTGAAATAGAATTACATTTTTGCCTTTGTGAAAAACAAAAGCAATAAAAATGTAAATGCAAAGTCTTAATCAAGACTTGCAGTGCATCTTAACATTAAAATCAGGAATAGAAAATATACTGATGGTATAACTTAAATAAGGGGGGCGCATTTGCATCAGCATAATACGAAAGGACTTCTTTCTTTTTAAAATTTGGAATTTCTAAAAAGACAAGAGGTTTGTAATCTTGTATAACTGCTGGAAAAGCAAACTGAAAAAAGAAGAATTTGATTGTTGCATCATCTGATTTTTTTTCGAAATGAACAACTTTGTCTTTGCAGCAAGAATTTTTTTTCTCTTTAGAACCGCAACATTTCTTTTCAACAACGGGTTCTGCTGTAGTTCTTAATTTAACTGAAGCAATTTCTCCGCCGCAATAGTGCACATCAAAAGCAAACCCAATATTGGAAACCAATAAAAGGAGCGCTAGAAATAGACCTGTACACTTTTTCAAACTCATGCTGCAAAGCTATTCAAAAACTGCCGATAAAAAACTAAAACAAATGTTATTTTTTAGCTTTTTGAAGCTGATAGTAAAATCCGGGAATAAACAATAGCACCAAAATTGGCTGAATTATAAATCTTCTTACATAAAAAAGAGGCCATGCACCATCTGAGAAAAAATTTAGTATGATATAAAATGAGCTTAATAATACAACTAAAAAACAGGCATATAAAAACAAACTAAACTTAAAAATATCGCGATCTTGAAACAAAGTATAAATCAATAAAAGAGATAATGCAGAGTTTAAGAAGTAACGAAAAAAAAGTGACCAAAAAAGCTTTAAAGTTTCTACTACAGGATAAGGGCTTGAGTGAAAATCGGCTTCAAAATATACCAGAAAAGGGTCGTAAAACAATTTTCTTTCAAATATTCTAATCAAGGCAAAACCTATTACAACAAGAATTGCGATCAAAATTTTAAATTTATTCTCTTTTAAGTTATTTAGCATATTTTGAAAATCTATTGATCCAGAAAATCCATAAAATAAAAACGTATCCATAAATCATCAAAGGAAAGAAAATATTGTGCAAAAACTTTCCATATTGAGGAAAATTGTAACTCAATACAATCAAAAGCGAAATTCTAAAAACATTCAAAATATAAATAGAAATAAGCCCTAAAATTATAAACCATAATGTCTTTTTCAAATTTCCCGAAAACGCAGCAACAAACGACACAAAAAGAATCATCACACTTACAGCATTGCACCCTTCTGTTATTTGTGCTATAAATCTTCCGTTTAAAATAATTTCCTGCCACGGATTTTGCGAGCTTTTCTGAATTATAATGTCATAATTCAAAAACTTTAGCAGTTGTTCTGAGTTTTTTCCTGTTATCGTTGTCACAGCATCAAGTTCCTCACCTTGGTAGCCGTTTAAATAAAACTTATAAAGTACAGTAAGTACAATATAAGTCAGAAAAAAGATGCTTACAAAAATTAAGAATGGCTTAAACTGGACTAAATATTTTTTCAAGAGATTTTTTTTTCAAATTTATATATTTTTTGAGTTTAGCTTTAAATACTTTTGTATAAAATTTAATTATCATGACATTTCAAGAATTACAACCAAAAATAAGTGCAATTGTCGCTGACAATGAAACAGATAAAGACGGAAAATTATTAGCAATATGCCAACTTTTAAACGAAAATGTAGACTATTACAATTGGGTTGGATTTTATTTTGCTAATCACGAAGCGAAAACTTTACATTTAGGCCCGTATGTTGGTGCAGAAACAGATCATACTGTTATTCCGTTTGGAAAAGGAATTTGCGGTCAAGTAGCAGAAAGCAATGCCAATTTTGTAGTGCCAGACGTTAAAGCACAAGACAATTATATTGCTTGCAGTCTAACTGTAAAATCAGAAATCGTTGTTCCTTTATTTGTCAACGGCGTAAACATTGGACAAATTGATATTGACAGCCATGTTATTGATCCGTTTACAGAAGCTGACGAAAGATTTTTAGAATTTGTAAATCAAGAAGTTGCTAAATTATTCTAGAAGAACTATTTTTAAGATAAAAAATAGCACTGAATGAAAAGAATCTTGCTCTTTTTGCTTCTGATAATTTCAGTTCCTCTGTCTGCACAAATAAATATGGTTTCTAAAAAAATCTTTTTAGACTCCTTAAACCGCGAATGCACACCAGAAAACCATACCTACACCAGAGTAATTACCAATTATTCTCAGAAAAGCATACGTTATGTTGTAACCGATTTTTATAAAAACGGAAGAAAGAAAATGACAGGAACTACTCTGGATCGGGATGTTTTAAAAAAAGACGGAGAGTTTATCTATTATTTTAAAAATGGAGCAAAAGAAACTGTCGTTAATTACTCTGATGATCATAAAAGCGGAAAAGAAATTAATTGGTATGAGAATCAAAGCAAAAAGTGTGAAAAACAAAATCTTTGGGATCCAAAAACCAAAAAGACGCAAACACTGGTTCTTAACTGTTGGGATGAAAACAAAAATCAGACTGTCGTTGGCGGAAATGGAGATTATGAAGAAACCGATCAATTTATAACACAAAAAGGAACACTCAAAGACGGACTAAAACAAGGCATTTGGGAAGGAAATGATACTGCTCGAAAAACTACTTTTGTCGATAATTACGATCATGGCGTTTTAGTTTCAGGCACAAGTACAGATGCCAACAATGTAAAATTTTCTTATTCTTCTTTAAGCGAAAAGCATTCTGGAAAAAAAGTTCGAAATTAAAATGACAATTAATTGCATGTTATGTAATATCCACTATTTTTACTACAAAAAAAATAGCCGTCAAATGAAAAAAAAATTATTCCTTCTTGTTCTTATTTTTATTTCCCTGAATTTTTCTGCACAGAAAAACCCTTCTATGGCAGTTTATCTAGACTCTACCTACCGTGAAACATCAGAAGAAAACCATAAATATGTTAGAGTTGTCGAAGATTACTACACGAATAAGGACACTTATAAAGTAACTATATTATACAAGTCTGGTGCTAAAAAAATGATAGGAACAACTTTAAGCAAAGATGTACTTAAAAGAGACGGCACCTTTATTTACTATTATGAAAACGGCATTAAAGAAGCAATTATAACATATTCTGAAGATTGGAAAACAGGGAAAGAATATAAATGGTATAATAACGGGAATATAAAATTCGAAAAGGAAAACTTTCCCGACCCAAAAAATAAAACCTCAAAAACACTTCTTTTAAAATTCTGGAATAAAAAAAATGAATTGACCGTCAATGATGGAAATGGTGAATGTGACGATACTGATGATGATTTTCAGGAAAAAGGAAAAATAAAAGACGGCCTTAAAGATGGCGTTTGGCAAGGAAGTGATTTAAAAAATAAAATTACATACACCGAGACTTATAAGGACGGAAATCTAATTTCTGGAATAAGTACAGATAAAAACGGAATGAAATATTCTTATTCCAAATTATTTGAAAAACCATTACCACAGGCAGGTTTAGACAACTTTTATAGGAAAGTTGCTCAGAATTACAAAACTCCTGAGGACGCATTAAAAAATAAAGTCACAGGTAAAATTTATGTTTCTTTTGTTGTCGACGAAACAGGCAAAGTTACCAAACCTATAATCATAAAAGATTTAGGTTATGGAACAGGTGAAGAAGCTATAAGAGTTTTGAATATTGCAGGAGATTGGATTCCTGGAAAATTTAGAGGCATGAAAAGAAGTGCACTTTACTCTTTACCAATAACTGTAACTAGTAGATAAAACAATTCTAAATTATTAAAAATAAATTTCTTAGCCCCTATTTTCAGATTCTTTTATTTTTTTTTGATTTTTCTGTTTTTTTAATCTAATTTTGCACCCGTCTTACAAAAGTTGTATGGCATACATAAAAATCATTAAAACAATATTGGAATGTATTTAACTAAAGAAAAGAAAGAAGAAATCTTCGCTCAACACGGTGGTGCAACAAACACAGGAAGTGCAGAAGGTCAAATCGCGTTGTTCACTTACAGAATTTCTCACTTAACTGAACACTTGAAAAAAAATCGTCACGATTACAACACTGAGCGTTCTCTTGTACTATTAGTAGGTAAAAGAAGAGCTTTGTTGGACTACTTGAAAAAGAAAGATATCAACAGATATCGTGAGATTATCAAAGTATTGAATATCAGAAAATAATCAATATAGAAAAGAGGTGCGAAAGTGCCTCTTTTTGTTTTTACATCAGAGCTATTTATAATAAGCATATTACAAGAAAAAAAGTTTGGTTTTTCATTGGGTTTTAGATAACAACAACTACACACAACAACAACTACAACACAACTAAAACCCATTGTATAATCAAAAAGGAAAAATTTATGATTCCACAAGTTTCACAAGAAATTATCGATTTAGGAGATGGAAGAAGCATCTCAATCGAAACTGGTAAATTAGCAAAACAAGCCGATGGTTCAGTTGTTGTACGTTTAGGAAACTGTATGCTTTTGGCAACTGCAGTTTCTGCAAGAACATCTAACCCAGGTGTTGACTTTTTACCTTTAACGGTAGATTACCGTGAAAAATTTGCTGCTGCAGGACGTTTCCCAGGAGGATTTTTCAAAAGAGAAGCAAGACCAAGCGACAGTGAGGTATTAACAATGAGATTAGTAGACCGTGTATTACGTCCGCTTTTCCCAGACGATTACCATGCTGAAACTCAGGTTATGATTCAATTAATGTCTCACGATGACAATGTTATGCCAGACGCATTAGCTGGTTTAGCTGCATCTGCTGCATTAGCTGTTTCTGATATTCCTTTTTACAACTTAATTTCTGAAGTACGTGTTGCACGTATCGACGGAAAATTAGTTATCAACCCAAGTAGAGAAGAATTAGAAAAATCTGATATCGACATGATGATTGGAGCTTCTATGGATTCTGTTGCTATGGTGGAAGGTGAGATGAAAGAAATCTCAGAAGCAGAAATGGTTGAAGCAATTAAATTTGCACACGAAGCTATTAAAGTTCAAATTGTTGCCCAACAAAAATTAAGAGCAAAATTAAGCTCTCAAGAATACAGAACTTACGAAGGTGAAATCGAAGACGAAGCTGTTTACGCTAAAGTAAAAGCTGCTGCTTACGACAAATGCTATGCAATTGCTCAAGAAGCTTCTGGAAAAGCAGAAAGAGGTGAAAAATTCGCAGCTGTAAAAGACGAAGCAAAAGCTTTATTTACAGAAGAAGAATACGCTGAAAATGCAGATCTTGCTGGTTTAGTTGGAAAATATTTCTACAAAACAAACAAAGAAGCAGTTCGTAATGTTATTCTTGAAAAAGGAATTCGTCTAGACGGTAGAAAAACAACAGAGATCAGACCAATCTGGTGTGAAACTGATTATTTACCATCTGTTCACGGATCTTCTTTATTTACACGTGGAGAAACTCAAGCTTTGGCTACAGTAACTTTAGGAACTTCTAAAGAAGCGAACCAAATCGATTCTCCATCTGAGCAAGGTGAAGAGAAATTCTACTTACACTATAACTTCCCTCCTTTCTCTACTGGTGAAGCAAAACCATTAAGAGGAACTTCAAGAAGAGAAGTTGGTCATGGTAACTTAGCTCAAAGAGCTTTAAAAAATATGATTCCTGCAGATTGTCCTTACACAATCCGTGTTGTTTCTGAGGTTTTAGAATCTAACGGTTCTTCTTCTATGGCAACAGTTTGTGCTGGAACAATGGCTCTTATGGATGCTGGAGTTCAAATGACAAAACCAGTTTCTGGTATTGCTATGGGATTAATTACTGACGGTGAGAAATTTGCTGTATTGTCTGATATCTTAGGAGACGAAGATCACTTAGGAGATATGGACTTCAAAGTAACTGGAACTGCTGATGGTATTACGGCTTGCCAAATGGACATCAAAATCGAAGGATTACGTTATGACATTATGGAACAAGCTTTAGCACAAGCTCGTGACGGACGTTTGCACATTTTAGGAAAATTAACTGAGACTATTGCTGCTCCAAGAGCAGAAGTTAAAGCTCACGCACCAAAAATCATTACTAGAACTATTCCTGGAAACTTTATTGGCGCATTAATCGGACCTGGCGGAAAAGTAATTCAAGAATTACAAAAAGCTACAGGAACTACAATTGTAATCAACGAAGTTGACGAGCAAGGAGTTGTTGAAATTTTAGGAACTAATCCAGACGGAATTAAAGCTGTATTATCTAAAATTGATGCTTTAACTTTCAAACCTCAAGTTGGAGAAGCTTATGAAGTAAAAGTGATTAAAATGCTTGATTTTGGAGCTGTTGTAGAATATACTGCGGCACCTGGAAACGAAGTATTGCTTCACGTATCTGAATTGGCTTGGGAACGCACTGAAAACGTTGCTGACGTAGTTAAAATGGGAGATGTATTCCAAGTGAAATACTTAGGAGTTGATCCTAAAACCAAAAAAGAAAAAGTGTCTAAAAAAGCACTAGTTCCAAGACCTCCACGTGAGGATAAAAAAGAGTAATCAGATCTTAGTTTACTAAAGGTTTATTCATAAAAAACCCCTATTCTTTATCGAATTGGGGTTTTTCTTTTTTTATTATATACCGCTTAACTTTTTAAATTGCCAATTTCATTTTTCATATCTAATATTCCTACATCTGCTTCCTGAATGCCTGTATTCATGTTTTTCATTGATAAACTTAAAAATACAGCAATAATTACACTGTCAATTAAAAAAACATAAATAAAATATCACAATTTAACAAATTTGCGTTTTATTTATAACCTTTTTTTAATACATTTGGGAACTACCAAAACAAATCATTAAACTACTGAATCCTTTGAAAAATTATCAAAAAAAGATAATATTCCTAACTTTATTTGGATTATTATTAAGTATTAATTCCATTCACAGCCAAAGTACTAAAGAAATCGAAATCTATAATTGGTTTGACAAAAGCATTGGAAAAAACAATCTCGACATTAACAATGGTGTTTTGCATACCAATCCTTACAGCACCATTGATGGCAGCACTATCTATTTTAAAGAAGATAAATTTGAAAAAGGAATTTTGGCTTTTGAAGGTCAAACTTACTATGACACCTCTTTAAAATATGATGTTTACAGGGACATTTTAATCCTTAATCCTCATAATGCATCAGAATTAATTGGAATCAGCCTTGTTAAAGAGAAAGTAGATTCGTTTTCATTGTATAATAGAAATTTCGTTAAACTTAATAAAGAACAATATAATTTACCAAGCTTAACAACTGGTTACTATGAAGTTGGAGAAAACACTTCAGATTTTACTTTTTACATTAAACACAGCAAAGCAATAAATAAAACAGTTAGAGAGGATGGTATTTTCTATCACTTCAAATCTAAAAGCAATTACTTTTTGGCATACAAAAAAACGCTATATGTTGCTGACAGTAAAAGTGACATCATTAAAATATTCCCAAACAAGAAGAAATACATTAATGAGTTTTATGAAATGAATAGAGAACAGAGAAAAACGGATCTCAATTTATTTATGAAAAATTTAATGAAATATATTAACAACTCTCTTTCGATTGAAAAATAAGACTGCATGAAAAAAATTTTACTCGCCTTTGTTATTATATTATCATGTAACTTTTCATTTTCCCAAAATAATGAAAAACTATCCGTAACATTTAATAACAAAACTTTATCAGAAGCAATAAAAACTATTGAAGCCTCTACATCGTACAAATTTTATTTTGATCCTGTTTGGGTGGATGCTAATAAAACTTTGATATCTGAAAGCTACAGCAATGTCACGATCGATGAATTACTTGATAAATTATTAAGTAAAACCGATTTGAATTTTATCGTTTTAAATAGGAAAGTCATCTTGACTCTTAATCAGACAATTCATGATGATCTACCTGCCGGATTTTTTGCTGACACCCCTGCAGATCCAGCAAACAAAGAAAATAACGGTATAAATCCCGTTTTCTATAAGCAATATGATTCATTAAACACGTACAGCGTAACTAAAAAATCAGCTGTTATATTTATTGGAAAAGAAAACAGCAATGCGCCTAAAAAGAATTACACCATAACAGGAACAATTCGAAATGAAGAAACTGGTAAAGCTGAGCCAAATATTTATATCAGAGTAAAAAATAAAAACATCAACACTTCTACTGATTTAGATGGAAATTATACTCTAGTACTTCCTAGAGGTACGAATGTCATTGAGATTAAATCTTTAAATCACAAAGATGTCACCAAAACTGTCGTTGTATATGATGACGGAAATCTTGATGTAAATATCAACGAAAAATCAAATCAGCTTGATGAAGTTGTTATTAAAAAGAAAGGACAAAAAACAACTGAAACGGTAATTTCTGGCTTAGTTTCTATCGATATTGAAGGAATAAAAAATGTTCCTCTGATTCTTGGAGAACGAGATATTTTAAAGGTCGCCACTACTTTTCCAGGTATTAAGACAACAGGCGAAGGATCTGCCGGATTTAATGTTCGTGGAGGAAAGGAAGATCAAAACTTAATTCTTCTTGACAATGCTGTTCTATATAATCCTCAGCATTTTTTAGGTTTTTTCTCGGCAATAAATCCCTATACTGCTAAGAAAGCAGATATCTACAAAGGGAGTATTCCTGCCAGTTATGGAGGTAGACTATCTTCTGTCTTTGATATTGGAACAAAAAATGGCAATCCAGAAAAATTTTCTGGCGAAGGTGCTATAGGACCAATTACGTCAAATTTAAGTTTTGGCCTTCCTATTCAAAAAAATAAATCAAGCATCCTTTTCGGTGCAAGAGCAACTTATTCTGACTGGATCCTCAAAACGTTAGATGATGAAAATTTAAAAAATAGCGAAGCAGGATTTTATGATGGAATCTTAAAATACAACAACGCTTTAAATGCTAATAATAATTTAGAAGCAACAGTATATTACAGTAATGACAGATTTAGAATTAGTTCTGATTCTTTGTATAAATATAGCAATAGACTTGCGTCTTTAAAATGGGATCACACTTTTAGCGATAGACATAAATCGGCATTTATTTTTACAAATAGCGAATATAAATTCAATATTGATTATCATTCAGCAGACGTAAACTCTTTTGATTTTGGATATAAAATTAACGAGTCGCAATTGCAATTAAAATTCAATTATGAATTGAATAAAAAACACAATATTTCTTATGGAATATCTAGCAAATTATACAATATTTCCCCTGGTTACCAACATCCAACAAATCCAAATGCCACACTAGTTCCTACAGACATTGACAAAGAAAAAGGACTCGAATCGGCGGCATATCTTTCTGACAGCTATAAATTGAGCGAAAAATTGTTGATTGATTTGGGAGTACGCTATTCCACATATTCTGCTTTAGGAGAAGCTGATGTAAATGTTTATGAGAAAGGGCTTCCTTTAAACGACGCAACAGTTATTAGAACGGATCATTATGGAAAAAACGAAGTAATTAAAACGTACGGTGGTTTTGAACCTCGCCTTGCAGCCAGATATTTCTTTAGTGAAGATTTTTCTATAAAAGCAGGTTACGACATGACGAGACAATATATTCACCTACTTTCCAGCAATGTAACGCAATCTCCAACAGACACATGGAAATTATCAGATGCCAATGTACGCCCACAAAGCGCTCAACAGTTTTCTTTAGGACTTTACAAAAATCTTGATGACGAAACATATGAACTTAGCTTGGAAGGATATTACAAAAAATCTAAAAATATATTAGATTACAAAGTTGGCGCACAATTATTATTAAACGAAAATGTTGAAACCGAGCTTTTGCAAGGCGATGGTAAGGCTTACGGAATTGAATTCTTAATTAAGAAACAAATCGGAAGGTTAAACGGGTGGCTCGGATACTCTTATTCAAGGTCATTAATTAAACTTGACGGAAATTTCAATGAAGAAAAGGTAAATAACGGACAATATTTTGCTGCAAATTTTGATAAGCCACACGATTTGAGCGCTGTATTAAATTATAAATTTACAAAACGATACAGCTTGTCTACTAATTTCTTATACCAAACTGGACGACCAATTACTTTCCCAATTGGAACATACAATTATGGCGGGGCTGAATATACTTTGTATAGCGATAGAAATAAATTTAGAATTCCAGATTACATCCGTTTAGATATTGGAATTAATATTGAAGGGAATCACAAAATAAAGAAATTGGCACACAGCTTCTGGAACATTTCTGTGTATAACGTGTTAGGAAGAAACAATCCTTATTCAATCTTTTTCGTAACCGATCAAAGCGGAAAAGTAAAAGGATACAAGACTTCAATTTTCTCGATTCCTGTCCCTAGTATCACTTACAATTTTAAATTTTAAAACAACAAAATGGATTCAAATATCATGAAAATAATAACAAAATACAGATCCATCTTTTTACTAGTATTGTTCGCAATTTTTACAAGCTGCGCAGAAAGCTATACATTATCGTCAGATAATTATGAAGAAGCTTTAGTGGTAGAAGCAACAATTACAAATGAGTTAAAAACCCAAGAAATAAAGCTTTCTAAAACAGCCAAATTAGAAGATGATGGTGTCGAAATAGAAAGTGGTGCTACTGTAACTATTAAAGACAACACAGGAACTGTTTATCCGTTTATTGAGAAAGACGGAATTTATGTTTCTGAAAATCCTTTCCAAGCAGCTGCAAATACTATCTATACATTAGAAATTAAAACCAAAGACGGAAAAGTTTATGAATCCACAAATGAGACATTAACTACAGAAAATCCTATTTTAGATGTTACACCGGCAGTAGTTACAGACAGCAAAGAAGGTAGAGGAGTTCAGATCCGTGTAACAAATTATGACCCTACCAATACCTCAAAATACTATAGATATGAGTATGAAGAAACCTACCAGATTGTTGCACCGGTTTGGAGACAGGAAAAACTTGTAGTTACAGGTCCAGAAAATGTAGAATTACAGCCAAACGATCCTAACACCCGTACATGTTATAGCACAAAAATTTCTAATGATATTATTCTGACTACAACAACAGACTTACAAGAAGATCGGGTTAATTTCCCAGTACGCTTTATTAGTGATCAAAATTATATCATCAGCCACCGTTACAGCATCTTAGTAAAACAATATGTACAGAGTTTAGCGTCTTACACATTTCGTAGAACAATGAAAGAAATTTCAAGTTCTGGAAGCGTGCTTTCGCCAAAACAGCCAGGTTTTGTTTCTGGAAACATTAGATGCGTATCGCATACTGATCAAAAAGCAATCGGTTTCTTTGAAGTTTCTTCTTTCTCATCGAAAAGAATGTTTTTTAATTACAAAGATCTTTTCCCAGGAGAACTTCTTCCCCCATATGTAACAGATTGTACAGAGGAAGAATACAAGTTCTGCTTTTACTTTAGCGCTCCCAATCCATGTGAAGGAAAGTTATTAATTGACCGACTTAATGCTAACCGCGTTAGATACAAATTTAATATTGAAGCTTCTTTTTATTACACTGTTCCAGTGGAATGTGGAGACTGCACATCTTTTTCGTCTAATCAAATACCTTCATTTTGGACAAATTAAAAAACATCATAGCATTGGTAGCGTTAATTTTTAGCGCACAATTGACAAACGCTCAACAAACCGTTACATTAGACGAAACGGTATTTATCCATGCAAATGCATCAACATTTGTGTCAGGAGAAACTATCTTATTTAAGATTTACTGTTTAAAATCTTCAGATAAAAGCCCTAGCACTATTAGTAAAATAGCCTATGTTGAATTAGTAGACGAAAACAAAAAATCGGTTTTCAAGACTAAAATAGCTTTAAGAAACAGCACCGGCGAAGGAGATTATTTCATTCCAACAACTGTAAAAACCGGAAATTACAAGCTCATTAGCTATACCACTTGGATGTTAAACAAAAAAGTAACTGATTATTTTCAGATAGATATCACCATTATTAACCCCTTCAAATCTGACATTAAAAATGGCACTGAAAACAAATTGAATCTTTCAGACTCCTCTAATCAATTAGCAAATAAAACAGAAACTGCACCAGCTTCTGGTAACATCGCAGAATCTAATCCAGATATAAAAGTCATACTGCCTAAAAAGACTTTTTCCAATCGTGAATTAGTAGATTTAAGAATTGAATCTGCAAACAGTTCATTTCAAGATGGGAATTATTCACTCTCTGTTAAAAGAATTGATAATATTTCTACCAAAAAACAGATTTCTGCTAATGAATTTGTAGCTTCATCGAGAGAAGTTGCTATTTTAGACATTCAAAACTCAGACAATAAACTGCATTTGCCTGAAGCCAGAGGACAAATTATTTCTGGTAAGATTACCTCTAAAACCGGTACGGATGATTTAAAAAATAAATTTATTGGCTTGTCTTTGCCAGGAAAATCTTTTGCTTTTGAAATTTCCCAAACTGATGCTCAAGGAAACTTCATCTTTTATTTAAAAGACACTTTTTATACATCAAGTATTACCGTTCAGCTTATTGACGAAAAGGCAAATAATTACACATTACTATTAAACGAAGACCCGGAAATAAATTACGAAGGATTATCTTTCCCAGCGTTTGCTAATCTTTCTTATACTTTAAAAGAGAGTATATTGGACAGATCTGTTTCTGCTCAAATTGAAAATGCTTATTTCCATAAAAAAATGGATAATATTTCAAAAACACCTGCAGTTGAACCGTTTTACACCCCTCTTGCCAAACAATATGTTTTAGACGATTATACTAGATTTAAGACCTTAAAAGAAACATCCACTGAAGTTGTTATAGACATATTTATTAGACAAAAAGATGGAAAAAATTATCTTCATGTCAACGATCCGAATGTTTTTCCTCAATTGCCAGAGCCAGCCTTAGTTCTCGTTGATGGATTATATTTGGAAAATCAAGATGATTTGATGAATTATCCAATGAAAAATGTTTACAAAGTTGATATCATAATTGGAAGATATTATGTGGGAGCAAAACCTTTTAACGGATTAATAAGTTTTACCACATTCGACAAGGATTTCACAAGTACGTTAACAGGAAGTTCACTGGTAAAATCAAACATCTTGAGTCCGAAACCAAAAAAAATATACAATAAAATTGAATACGTAAACCCAAACGAAGAATCTAGAATTCCAGATTACAGAAATCAGTTGTATTGGGTTCCAGAATTAAAATTAAATTCAAACAACACCTCATTCTACACTTCTGATATTTCAGGAAATTTTGAGATAAGATTGGAAGGATTCACAAAGAACGGAACACCTGTTTCAGTCAGCGAATTCATAGAAGTAAAAGATGCTTCTGCAAATTAAAGATTAAGCACTCAACTCCAACACTTTAAAGTGCTGGAGTTTTTTTTTGAAAAATATTTCTTTTAATTGTAACTTTTTTGATACTCCTTACGTATAACCATTTGTACACTTTAAAAATAGGGAGACAACAACATGAGACAACTTAAAATCACCAAGCAGGTAACTAATCGTGAAACTGCATCGTTAGATAAATATCTACAAGAAATTGGAAAAGTTGACCTAATTACCGCTGATGAAGAGGTAGAATTAGCACAAAGAATAAAGGCTGGTGATCAAAGAGCTTTAGAAAAACTAACAAAAGCCAACCTACGTTTCGTAGTATCTGTGGCTAAACAATATCAAAATCAAGGATTAACTCTTCCGGATTTAATTAATGAAGGAAACTTAGGTTTAATTAAAGCGGCTCAACGTTTTGATGAAACTCGTGGTTTTAAATTCATTTCTTACGCTGTATGGTGGATTCGTCAATCGATTCTTCAAGCATTAGCTGAACAATCTCGTATTGTACGTTTACCATTAAATAAAATTGGTTCTATCAATAAAATCAACAAAATGTATGCGTTATTAGAGCAATCTAACGAGCGCCCACCTTCTGCTGAAGAAATTGCAAAAGAACTTGATATGACTGTAAACGACGTAAAAGAGTCTATGAAAAACTCTGGACGTCACCTATCTATGGATGCACCTCTTGTTGAAGGAGAAGATTCTAATCTTTATGACGTATTGCGTTCTGGTGAATCTCCAAATCCAGATAGAGAATTAATTCACGAATCTCTTCGTACGGAAATCGAACGTTCTTTAGAAACATTAACTCCAAGAGAGGCAGATGTTGTACGTTTGTATTTTGGACTTGGCGACCAACACCCAATGACTCTTGAAGAAATTGGTGAAACTTTCGACCTAACTCGTGAGCGTGTTCGTCAAATTAAAGAAAAAGCAATCCGTCGATTGAAACACACTTCTAGAAGTAAAATCCTTAAAACATACTTAGGATAACAATATTAAATTTCAAATTTTTAAAAATTCCAAATTCCAAGCAACAATTGGAATTTGGTAATTTTAAAATTGGAATTTTACCCCAAACAACAGTTTGATTGACTGTTCGTTTTTTGATTGATGATTGAAACTCCGGCTGATTACCGGAGTTTTTTATTTTTTATTAGGAAGTTTTTTTTAACCGCAAAGAGCGTAAAGAATTATATAAAATTTTTCATCTAAGAAAATATGCTCGCAAAGTCGCAGAGTCGCAAAGTTTATTGTTCTTTGCGACTCTGCGACTTTGCGAGATTCTTAATAAACTTTGTGTGCTTTGCGTAAATCTTTGCACTCTTTTCGGTTAAAAAAAAATTATCTTTGCAAAAAAACAACACACACTACAATGAAAAATACATTTATTGCTCCTTCAGTTCTTGCTGCCGATTTTGCTAATTTACAGCGCGATGTCGAAATGATTAATAACAGTCAAGCTGATTGGTTTCATATCGATATTATGGATGGGGTTTTTGTTCCAAATATTTCGTTCGGAATGCCGGTTTTAGAAGCTATTTCAAAACATGCAAAAAAATACATCGATGTGCATTTAATGATTATTGATCCAGATCGCTACATTAAAACTTTTGCCGATTTAGGCGCAAATGGACTAACTGTACATTATGAAGCTTGCACGCACTTGCATAGAACGCTACAAGCAATTAAAGCAGAAGGAATGAAAGCTGGTGTTGCCATGAATCCGCATACTAATGTTGACTTGCTAGAAGATGTTATTAATGATATTGATGTAGTTTGCATTATGAGCGTTAACCCTGGATTTGGAGGACAATCATTCATCGAAAACACTTACGATAAAGTAAAGAAACTAAAGGCATTAATTGTGCGCAAAAACGCTTCAACCTTAATCGAAATTGATGGTGGTGTTACAAGCAAAAACGCTAAACAATTAATAGAAGCTGGTGCAGATATTTTAGTTGCTGGAAGCTTTGTTTTTAAAGCTGAAAATCCAACAGAAACAATTGCCGGCTTAAAAGTCCTTACTACTTTTTAGATTTTTAAGATTCGGAAAGAAATCAATTCCGGTCATTTTCTCTAAAGTCTCAATCTGGACCACAAAGTCGTAAATGGATTTGACGCTTTTCTCGTTTGGAACTAAAAAAGCAATTGCTTTGTGCTCTTTACCGTCTTTAGCTAAAACAATTTTATAAAAATATTTAGGAACAGCGACATTCTCTGTTCCTATTTTTTTATCCGAATCTTTCGCAATTCCGCCAGTTACAACATAAATATCATTGTATTTCCCTGCCCAATAGCGTGTCTTTTGCTCAATTCTATTCCAAATTCCAGCATTAAATTCTTTTTTCTGCGGAGAAATATTCGAAGTATAAAAAGTATCGTTGTACGCCTCTTTGTTAAATTCCATGTCTCCTGCCGGACAAAGATGCCCTTTATCATAACCAGAGTTTTTATAGTTTCTCCAATCTGCAGAACCTGTAGTAACTTTTGGATCTTCAATAAAATATGGCCTTTTATAATCATGATTTTTCAGATATTCCTTTTTCAATTCATACGCTACCCATTCAGCCTGTTCAAAGTTTTCATTATACGATAAAGTATAATATTGATGTTTTACAATCTGTTTTGTTGTCGATGTCGGCAAATAAGCAACCGAATACACAGAATCGGTACTAGCATAATTTCCTTTAAAAGAAACTGCTTCTTTATTTGCATTTTCTTTCTCTAAATTTTCCTTTTCTACGTTCTCTTTTTTACAAGAAAACAGTGCAAAACTCATTAAAACCAAACTTAAACAAACTTTCATAATTCTATTTTTATAAGTTAAACTTACAAAAAAACGCTCCATAAATTCAAAAATTTATAGAGCGTTTTTAACAAATTAAATTCTGTTCGAACTTAAGACTTCACTAGTTTGTCCTTTTTCATTTTAGGATTCACTGTATTTTTTACCAAACTTTTAGATTGCAAATCATCCAATACATTTAAAGCTTCTTCTACATAAACATCTTTAGATAAAGCTTGGTGCCATGCATCTCTTTTCTCTTTTAAAGAAGCATCAGCTTTCATTTCATCCTGTTCATATGGCAATGATTTAAAAATTAAATCATTTTTGTAATCAGAGATTGGTTTGTATTTTTTTCCTTCGTTTTCAACTTGTTCTTGTGTTGCTTTAAAACTCTTAATATTCAAGCTGTAAACGTTTTCCTTGTTCTTAACATCAATCCATTTCGCATTATCATCAATTAATTTAAATTGAGGATTTTGAGCAATTCTGTTTTTACTGTTATTAATCGCTTTAGCAAAATTTTCATTAGAATTCCAAGTGCTATAATCTGCTGGATCAATTTTATCCCAAGGCATTGCATTGTCAATATCTCTCTCACCCATTTTTAAGTAGGCATAACGATCTGGCATAACCACATCACTATGAACGCCTTCTAATTGAGTAGAACCTCCGTTAATTCTATAGAATTTTTGTCCTGTAATTTTCAATGCTCCAAGATCTCCATAGTTTGCATTACGTACAAACTGATTCAAATCTAGCACATTTTGCACAGTTCCTTTACCGTAGGTTTGTTTACTTCCGATAATTACACCACGTTTGTAATCCTGAATTGCCGCCGCTAAAATCTCAGATGCCGAAGCAGAAAAGCTGTTTACCATGATAACCAATGGCCCATCCCATTCGATTTTTTTATCTTTATCGTATAAAACTTCTTTCTTTTTGCCAGCCGATTTTACCTGAACAATTGGCCCTTCTTCAATAAATAAACCTGCAATATCAACTACTGTAGAAAGAGATCCTCCGCCATCATCGCGAACGTCTAAAACAATACCATTAACATTCTCTTGTTTCAATCTTTCTACTTCTTTAGCAATATCTTTTCCTGCATCACGTCCATCTTTGTTTTCAAAATCGATATAAAATTTAGGAAGATAAATAACCCCATATTTTAAACCATTTTTCTCAACAACACTAGACTTAGCATACGTTTCTTCGATTTCAACAACATCACGAATGATAGAAATCACTTTAATAGAACCGTCTACTTTTTTAACTGTCAGTTTTACTTCAGTTCCTTTATGACCTTTAATTTTCTTCACAACATCATCCAAACGCATTCCCACAACATCAACAGGCTCTTCATTTCCTTGAGCAACTTTCAAGATTAAATCTCCTGCTTCCAATTGTTTTCCTTTCCAAGCTGGACCTCCAGAAATTAACTCATCAATTTGAGTAAAATCATTTTTCTTAGTTAAACGAGCTCCAATACCTTCCAATTTACCGCTTATATTTACATCAAAACGATCTTTTTCTTCTGGCGCAAAATAGCTTGTGTGCGGATCAAAACGAGCCATGATAGAATTTAAATACACAGAAAACCAGTAGTCTCTATTCAAATCTTTAATTACACTAAAATTATCATCCAGTGATTTTAAAGAACTTTCGCGAGTTTCTTTTTCTAAAGTTTCAAAAGATTTTTCTTTGTAAGCTGGATCTTTTTTCTTCTTTTCTTCTTCAATTTTTTGTTTGGTAACTAAAGACGAAAGAGTCGATAATTTGATTTGTTTTCTCCATCTTTCATTAATTTCAGTCAAGTTTTTTGCATACGGAATTTTTTCATAATCCGCATCAAAAGTCTCATCTACATTGTAGTTAAATGGCTGACTTAAAATTGTTTTATAACGTTTTTTACTCTCTTCCATACGCTTCATCAGCCTGGTATAAGTAAGGTTAAAAAACGTAATATCCTTATTTAAAAACTGATCATCCAGCATTAATTCATACTGCTTGAATTCGTCAATATCAGACTGAAGGAAAAATCTTTTTGAAGGGTCTAGAGCATCAATATAATCCTTGAAAATACCTTTAGAAAATTCATCATTTATTTCTGCTGGACTATAATGTCCTTTTTCAATAACAAATGCTAACAATTCTAAAAGTGTCTTGTCTTTGTTCGGATCTGGGTCGATTGTCCTATCGGCATTCATCTTAAATGCAAACAAGGTAAGCGATAAGCACAATACGGCTATGAGTATCTTATAATTTCTTTTCATAAACTTTATAATAGCATTCATCAATTTTTTTATCTAAGTTACGTTAAAAACTATGCCACGAGAGCTAACGTCACGATAATTTTTTGTTAAAGATATAAAAATGTTTAATTCGCAAAAAAGTTCTTTACCTTAGTTGACAAATTTTGCAGTTTTTGTGACTAATACCAAAGAATCTGTGACTAAATTCGTTTTTAAAATCTTACAATTGTTAAAATTACACATAATATTTATTAAATGAAAATTGAAAAACCACTTATATTAGTAACTAACGATGATGGAGTTTTGGCTCCCGGAATTAGGGCTCTTATTAGCGTCATGGAAACCATTGGCGATGTCATTGTTGTTGCCCCAGACAAACCGCAAAGCGCCATGGGTCACGCCATAACCGTCAACAATACGTTGTTTATTGATAAAATTTCCAAAGACAATGATGCAATTGCAGAATACAGCTGCTCTGGAACTCCTGTAGATTGTGTAAAACTGGCAGTAAACGAAATCTTGAAACGTAAACCGGATCTGTGCGTTTCTGGAATAAACCACGGATCAAATTCTTCCATCAATGTCATTTATTCTGGAACCATGAGTGCTGCTGTAGAAGCTGGAATCGAAGGTATCCCTGCCATCGGATTTTCTCTTTTAGATTTTGATTGGAATGCCGATTTTGAACCTATAAAATCCTTCGTAAAAAAAATAACTTTAGAAACCTTAGCCAATAAACTACCTCTTGGAGTGGTTTTAAACGTGAATTTTCCAAAACTAAAGGAATCCGAAATAAAAGGAATTAAAGTCTGTCGTCAAGCGAAAGCCTACTATGCACAGAAATTTGAAAAAAGACAAACCCCATTTGGAAAAGACTATTATTGGCTTGCCGGAAAATTTGTCAATGAAGATAAAGGCGAAGATACCGACGAATGGGCATTGGCAAACGGATACATTTCTGTCGTTCCAGTTCAATTTGATTTGACTGCCCACCACTCTATTCAACAACTTAACACTTGGAAATTAAATGGCTAAAGAAATACTTATCGGTTTTTTAATCGGAATTTTTACAGCACTTTTAGGAAGTTATTTATTTATCTCTTTTTTCACAACATTTGATATTTCTTCTGGACTTGGAATTATTAGAGAACACGGATACCTTGGAAAAATAATCACTTTAGGAACGCTTCTAGATCTTGCTGTTTTTGCTATTCTGCTAAAAAGAAACAAAGAGTTTATGGCTAGAGGCGTAATTTTAGCCGTGATTGTTTTGGCAATTTCGACATTAGTTATTTAAATCCTATCTTTGCTATGTTGTCATTATTATGGAATTACAACATAGCACATTTACAAAAAAACCAACATGAAGTATTACATAATTGCAGGAGAAGCCTCTGGAGATTTACATGGTTCTAATTTAATGAAGGCATTGTATGTCGAAGATCCAGAAGCAGAAATAAGATTTTGGGGCGGAGATTTAATGCAAAAAGCAGGCGGAACTCTAGTAAAACACTATCGTGATCTGGCTTTTATGGGCTTTATTGAGGTGATTTTCAATTTAAAAACCATTTTAAACAATATTAAAATCTGCAAAAAAGACATCTTGGAGTTTCAACCCGATGTAATTATTTTTATTGATTATCCTGGTTTTAATATGCGAATTGCAAAATGGGCAAAAGCATTGAACTACAAAACCCATTATTATATTTCTCCACAAATTTGGGCTTGGAAAGAAAACCGAATCAAGGCAATCAAACAAGACGTTGATAAGATGTATGTTATTTTGCCTTTCGAAAAAAGCTTTTACGAAGACAAACATCATTTTCCAGTAGATTTTGTTGGACATCCGCTTATTGATGCCATTCAGAATCAGCCTCCTTTTGATGAAACTTTGTTTAGAAAAGAAAATAATTTGGGTGAAAAACCAATTATTGCTGTTCTGCCAGGAAGCCGTAAACAGGAAATTACCAAAATGCTGAGCGTAATGTTGAGCGTTGTTGACGATTTTCAGGATTATGAATTTGTAATTGCAGGTGCACCAAGCCAAGAATACGAATTCTATCAGCAATTTTTAAAAAATAAAAATATTGCATTTGTTTCGAACAAAACATACAGTTTATTACGGTCCGCAACAGCTGCTCTAGTAACTTCTGGAACAGCAACGCTTGAAACCGCTCTTTTTAAAGTGCCTGAAGTAGTTTGCTATAAAGGAAGCGAAGTTTCGTACCAGATTGCTAAACGCATTATTACATTAAAATACATTTCTCTTGTCAATCTAATTATGGATCAAGAAGTTGTAACCGAATTAATTCAAGGAGATTGCAACAAAAAACGAATTAAAGAAGAACTTCAAAAATTATTAGAGCCTAATCATCGCAATAAAGTGCTGCATAATTACGATATATTAGAAGAAAAATTAGGCGGAGTTGGAGCAAGTAAGAACACAGCAAAACTCATTGTTGCCGATTTGAAACAAAATAATTAATTGATTTTGAAAAGAATAATCCTTTTTCTGCTTTTGGCAATCGCTTTTGCATCTTGTAAATCGACTTCAACAGCGGTATCAAAAAGCAGTACAAAAAACGAATCTAAAAGAGAAAACAAAGCTCTGACTAACAATCTTATCGAAAAAGCAACCGATAATATTGGCGTGCGCTACAAAGCTGGAGGAACTACAAAAAGTGGATTTGACTGTTCTGGACTTGTTTACACCACTTTTAAAAGTGAAAATATCGAGCTTCCTAGAAGTTCTTATGATCAGGCAAAAATTGGCAAAGTGATTCCGTTAAACGATGCCAAAAAAGGTGATTTAATATTCTTTAAAACCAATAAAAGCCGACAAATCAATCATGTCGGATTGATTACAGAAGTTAACTCTGATGAAATCAAGTTTGTACATTCTTCTACTTCCAAGGGTGTAATTATTTCCTCTACCAAAGAACCTTATTACAAAAACTCTTTTGAGCAAGTAAACAGAGTTCTTCCATAAAAAATATATTTTTTTATTATTTTTCTTACAAAATTTAATACTTTTAAACCATGAAAGTATTCGATTTTCCGTTAGTAAAAATTGCAATTGCCTTTATACTTGGCATAATTGCATCATATTATCTGCATCTCTCCATTTCAATTATTATTTTTTTTCTTTTGTTAAGTTTTACCGCATTTTGTGGAGCTTCCATTTGGAATTTAAAACGAAACAGAAAATCGATTTTCTTTGGCCTTTCAAGTTATGCTTTAGCCTTTTGCATTGGAACTTTTACACTTTTAAGCCATACTGAAAACCTTCAAAAGAACAATTACACACACTTCCAAGCTGCATTTGAGCGAAAACAACCTATTACTTTAATTCTTAGAGAAAAATTAAAAAGCAACGATTACAGCGATCGCTATATTGGTTTGATAAAAACAATTTCAGGAAAAAATTATTCAGGAAAGGTAATTGTAAACGTTCAGAAAGACAGTACTAACAGCCGTTTGATTGTAGGAAACAACATTAAATTGCAAACGGTTTTACAGCAAAATAAACCAAGTAAAAATCCCAATCAGTTTGATTACAGTCGATATTTGGCCAACAAACAAATCTACGCTCAGATTTACTGCCAGAAAAAAGAAATTTTAGTTAGCAAAACGATTCAAAAAGACATTTGGTATTATTGCGCCAAATTGCATTCTAGAATAATCTCCAATCTCAAAGAATCAAATTTCAATCAAACGGAAATGAATGTTGCTTTGGCATTAATTCTAGGCCAGCAACAAGAGATTTCTCAGGATATCATTCAGGATTATCAATATTCTGGAGCAACACACATCTTATCTGTTTCGGGCCTCCACGTGGGTTTTATAATGCTCTTTATCACTTATATTCTCAAACCAATTCCAAATACAAAAAAAGGTTCCTTCTTTAAACTAACTTCCATTCTTGTTTCTTTAGCTGGCTTTGCCATAATTTCTGGCTTATCTCCTTCTGTTTTAAGATCTGTAGTCATGTTTTCTTTCCTAGCGATTGGAAATCATTTGCGCAGAAATGGAAATATCTATCACACTTTATTAGTTTCCATTTTACTAATTTTGCTTTTTGAACCCTATTTCTTATTTGATGTTGGTTTTCAATTAAGTTACATCGCTTTGTTTTTCATTCTTTGGCTACAGCCTATTTTAAAAAACATCTATAATCCAAAGAACAAACTCACGATTTATATTTGGGAAGCTCTAACAGTTTCATTCGCAGCTCAAATTGGCACATTGCCTTTATGTTTGTATTATTTCCACCAATTTCCAGGATTGTTTTTTGTTACCAATATTATCATCCTTCCTGTCTTATCTTTTATCATGATTGCTGGAATTGTAGTCATGATTATTGCCATTTTCGCCAGTCCTCCATTATTTATCACGCTGATTTTTGAGAAAAGCATCTATCTCCTCAATCTCATGATTCATGCTGTAGCTTCTGTAGATTCTTTCGTCATTCGAAACATCAGCTTTAATTTGTATCATTTTTGGGCCTTTTCATTGTTTATAATTGGCACAATCATTTGGATTAAAAAACCAAGTTTTAATAAGTTGCTTTTTGTCTTTGCTTCAATTATAACAATTCAGCTTTCTTTTATTTTAACCAAAATAGAAACAGAAAATGAAGAAGAACTTATTATTTACAACGAAAAAAATAATACGCTTATTTCTGAACGTTTAGGAAAAAATCTTACGCTTTTTACAGGAGTCACTCTTCCCGAAAATAATAGAAATATAAGTTCGTATCTCGTAGGAAACTCGATTTCGCAATCTAAAACTAAAGAAATTAGAAATGTACTTTATTTTAAAAACAACAAGATTCTAATAATTGACAGCACTAAAGTTTTTCCAGAAAAGGTTAATCCTGATATTTTAGTTCTTACGCAAAACTCCAAAATAAATCTGGATCGATTGCTAGAAAATCTTCATCCAAAAATTGTTATTACAGACGGATCAAATTCGAACTCGATTCAGAAATATTGGAAAAATAGCTGTCTCAAAAAAAATATCCCTTTTCATTCCACAAAAGAAAAGGGATATTATAAATTATAATTTATTCTGGATTTAAAATTAAATCTGATTCAGAAATCCATGATTTAACACCTGAAGCTTTATAGCCAATGAGGCCTAATTTATTAAAATTTGTTTTTCCTTTTCTACTGGTAACCTCAGAAAAACAGACTTGTGGAATTTCTTCGACACCAAAAGCATTTTTTAGTCTTAAATTTTGCTCCTTAGCCGCATCAGAAATAGAGGAATCAGAAAGATCCAATTTTACCAAAATAACATTCTTGCGAGACCACTCTTCAAAATCGCGAGTAGAAAAGATTTCATTTTGCAGCTGAGGATTTACACCTTGACTAGTAAAGAAAATAAGCAGCGGTTTTCTCTTTTCTGCGCTTGCAGCTACAGCATCATTGATATCTGTCTTCCATATTATATTTTGGCTATTCATATAATACGGAAATAAAAACAGTAGTAGGATAAGTAATTTTTTTGGCATATAATTTTGATTTTGGTTATGTTAATAAAACTAAAATAATACAAAAACAGAATCCGATAAAGATTTTAATAGATTAAAAACCAACTTGTAAGCATTAAAATCAAATTAATAATAATTAGTTGTTTTTTTAATAAATGTGAAATAAACACTAATAAAAATAATCAAATTCATGATGGCAATTTTGAGCATAAAAAAATCCCCTTCTGGAAAACAGAAGGGGACTAAAAAAAATTAAAATAAAAGTCGAATGAAATCGTTTACTATTCTGCTGGATGTAAAATTGCATTTGATTCTGCAATCCAAGCTTTTGCTCCTCCAGGTTTGTAGGCTATTTTTCCTAAAGCACTAAATGTTGTTTTGTTTTTTCTTACCGATGCCATTGCAAAGCATACTTCTGGAAGATCTTGAACCCCAAATGCATTTTTTAATTTCACATTTTGTTCGCGGTCGCTATCTGAAGCATTCATATCAGACAAATCTAATTTTACTAAGACCACGTTATCACGTGACCAAACAGCAAAATCGGGCGTTTTAAAGATTTCATTTTGGAGATTTTCTGGTACACCTGAGGCAGTGAATAAAATCAACATTGGTTTTTTCTGGTCATTACTTATCGCAATAGCATCAGTCATGTTTGTTCTCCATGCTAGATTTTGGGCTTGCGTCATAAATGAACCTAAAAAAAACAGTAGGATAAGTAATTTTTTAGTCATATAAATTGGTTTTGGTTAGATTAGCAAGACGAAATTAACATTATATTTTAATTATCCAATTTTTATTGGGATAAAAAATACATTATGTGTTTTTTTACATATAATAAAATACAAAATACTCAATTGATCATAAATTTATAAATAATTTTTCCTACTAAACACCAAAAAAAAAGCCTCTTACAATGTAAGAGGCTTTTCAATATTTTTAAATAAAAATTTATAATTTTTTAGGATGTACAATTCCTTCTGCAACGGTTAACCAAGCAGATGGTCCGCCGGCAACATATCCAGTTTTACCTAGACCTTTAAAATTAACTCTTCCATCTTTCGTTTCCGCACTTGTAAAGAAAATAGTAGGAAACCCTTGAATACCGAAAGCTTGTTGCAATTCGTTATTTTGACTCTTAAGTTCTGGAGTTTGCGCAACAGCTCTAGGATAATCTAATTCTACTAAAACTACATTATCTGTAGCCCATTTTTTAAACTCAACAGTTTTCAAAACTTCATTTTGCAAACGAATACACCAACCACACCAATCACTGCCAGTAAAAAACATCAGCATAGGCTTTTGTTCCTTATTACTAACATTAATTGCTTCTCTAACATCTGTATACCATTTTAACTCTTGTGCCTGAATATTTACAGCACCAATTAAAAACAAAGCAATAAGTACTATTTTTTTCATAATGGGAAATTTTAAACAAATTTACACAAAAAGTGATTACCAATATAATTATTTAACTTCCTGCATTAATCTTCTGATTAGCGGTGTAGCAACAATTAAAACAACTCCAGCAATTAAAGAATATAATGCTAATTGATAATATCCGTCTGTATATGCTATAAGCTTAGACATTAATGTTGTTCCTGTATTGGCATCAGATATTTCTGCTCCTAATTTTCCTGCAGCAAACTGACCGAATGCACTAGACAGAAACCATAATCCCATCATCATTCCAAACAATCTTTTTGGCGATAATTTTGTAATTACTGACATTCCAATAGGCCCGATACACAATTCTCCAAGCGTATATACAAGATATCCCAAAGCAAATACATCTAGAGAGCTTAATCCTTTTTCATCTACAAAAAATCTTGCGCTGTAGAAGACAAAGAAACCTGCAGCAAGCAAAACAAATGACAAACCAAACTTAATAACCGTATTAGGTTCGATTTTTCTTTTAGCCATAAATATCCACAACAATCCAACTAACGGACTGAAAATAACAACATACAAAGAGTTAATACTATTATTTACCACATTTGGATCAATATGGAAAAACAGCATTTTGTTAGACAAATTGTCTTTTGCAAACAAAGACAAAGAACCTCCTGATTGCTCAGAAATTGCCATAAACATAAAATATCCAAAAATGAATACAAATGCAGCCAAAAGTTTTCGTTGCTGCTTCGCATCCTTCAACATTATCAGTTCATAGGCAAAATAACCTAACGCCACTATTCCCATAGTATACATAAAGTATTCTGTAAAATCAGAATTAATAACCATTATATATACTAACGGAATTACAACAAAAGAACCTACATAAACACCGATCTCATAAAGATTACGTTTTTTAGGTTCATGATTTTCTAATGGAGAATTTCCAATTGGCGCTAAATGTTTTTTGGTTAAAAGAAAAGTAATAACCCCAATAATCATAACAATAGCCGCAGAAAGAAAACAAAGGCTCCAAGAATAGTTTTTTCCTAAATAAATAGGAATTGCACCACCAAGCATACCTCCAATATTAATTCCTGCATAAAACAATCCGTAGCCGGCATCTCTGCGACCGTCGCTTTCGTGATATAACTCACCTACCATTGATGAAACATTTGGTTTAAAGAACCCTGTTCCTATGATAGAAAGCGTTATCCCATAGTAAAAGAAATCATGCGGCGAAGCTGCAATAAGCAAATTCCCAAGAATCATGACAATTCCACCAAAAAGAAGCGATTTTTTAAAACCTAAAATTTTATCGGCAAAAATTCCGCCAATAAAGGTAAACGCATATACAAAAGCTTGAATTGCCCCGTATTGCAAATTTGCTTTTCCTTCTAATAAACCCAATTGGTCTACCATAAAAAAAGCTAAAACTCCTCTCATTCCGTAGAAGCAAAAACGCTCCCACATTTCAACCAAAAACAAGTACCACAATTGTTTTGGGTACTTGCCTTTAAAATTTTGAATTTCTTCTAAAGTAATATTGTTTTCCATTTATCTAACACCGTGCATTAATTTTTTCAATAGTGGTGTTAAAGCAAATAATAAGATTGCCGCAATACCTGTCAAGACAACAAAAACCATAAAAAACTCATATAAATTATGGATTTCGAATCCTGCAAAAATTGGATTTTGCGCACTAATTTGATGATGATCCAACAAAGCCAATTGGTCTGCTGAAAGTGTTATTTTTTTATCTAAAACTGCTTGCAAATCTATTCCAAGTTCTTTTGCTTTTGCAAATTTATCACCCGTTGCTGGTAAGATAGAACCTAGAGTTCCTCCTAATGCATATCCAGATGCATTTGATAAAAAGAATACTCCGTATAATAATGATGCGAAACGTTTTGGAGATAATTTACCAACCAATGACAAACCAATTGGAGATAAACATAATTCTGCACATGTATTTAAGAAATATAATAAGATCAACCATTTTACTAATAAAAGTCCAGAAGTTCCGATGTAAGAAACTTGAGTTGCAATCATAAAGAAGCTAACCGAGATGATTACTAATCCAGCCGCCAATTTTACTGGAGAAATAGGCTCTTTTCCTTTAGCTCTTAACGTGTCCCAAAGAACACTAAATGGAACAGCCAAAAACACAACAAACATTCCATTAAAAATTTGAACCATTGATGGAGGCATTGCCCAACCAAAGAAGTGTCGGTCTGTTTGATTATCAGCAATAAATGTTAAAGAAGAACCAGCTTGTTCAAACGCAGCCCAAAAGAAAATAATAAAGAACGAAACAATGTAAATTACAATAATTCTATCTCTTTCGATCTTAGTCAAAGAAGTATCAGAAATAATCAATCCTGCTAGTGCCAAACCACTTGAATAAATCAAAGTATAAATCAAGTTCTGACCTACAACATAATGGAAAAAGAATCCTAAAGCGACAAATGCGATTCCTGCGCTAATTAAAGCTTTAGTAGAAAAATTTGCTGTTTGCGCTTCTCCTTCTTCAAAATCTGAAGCATCATTTTTAGAAGGAAGTCCTCCTAAAGCTTTCCCTTCTGGAGAAACAACGTATTTATTTTTTAAGAAGTAAAAAAGTATTGTCCCTAATAACATTGCAACAGAAGCCGCCATGAATCCCCATCTGAAAGCGTGGATATCTCTAATTCCTCCTGCATCTTTAACATCTCCCAATAAAGGACAGATTGACTGACCTAAAAAAGCTCCGATGTTAATACCCATATAGAAAATAGTAAATGCACTATCTAATTTTGTTTTTTCCTGTTTCGGATATAAACTTCCAACCATACTAGAAATGTTTGGTTTGAAGAATCCGTTTCCAAAAACAATTACACCAAGTGCAGAGTACATAATGATTTTTGCCAGACCTAAATTAGATTCGAAAACACTTCCACTTGTAAACAAAAGCATTTGTCCAATCGCCATAAGCAAACCTCCCAAAATAATACAGTTTCTGTTTCCTAAATAACGATCGGCAACAAAACCTCCTAACATTGGTGTCAAATAACAAAGTCCGAGAAAACCTCCATAAATTAATGATGCTTCCTCTTCTTTCATTAATAATGAATTTACAAGAAATAAAGTCAATAAAGCTCGCATTCCATAAAAATTGAACCGCTCCCACATCTCCGTTCCAAACAATACCCAAAGCCCTTTTGGATGCGCAGTTTTTACTTGAGTTTCTCCCATATTATTGTCTATTTAATTAGCTTTAAATATTTTAGATTATAAATTTTCCTTGATAAAGTTGGTCATTTTATTATAAAGCTGAATTCTAGTGTTTCCGCCATAAATACCATGATCTTTATCTGGATAAATTTGAGAATCAAATTGTTTATTTGCCTGAATTAAAGCTTCCATCATCTGCATCGTGTTTTGAACATGAACGTTGTCATCTCCAGAACCATGAATCAACAAGAACTTACCTTTCAATTTGCTAACGTGATTGATTGGAGAGTTTTGATCGTATCCACTTGCATTTTCTTGTGGAGTTTGCATGTATCTTTCTGTATAAACACTGTCATAGAACCTCCAGTTTGTAACTGGGGCAACTGCAATTGCCATTTTGAAAACGTCATTTCCTTGGAAAATACAGTTAGAAGCCATAAATCCACCGTAGCTCCATCCGAAAATTCCAATTCTTGAAGCATCAACATACGTATAAGCACCCATTACTTTTGCTGCATCGATCTGATCTTCAACTTCATATTTCCCTAATTCTTTTTGAGTCACTTTTTTGAAATCAGCTCCTTTGTAACCAGTACCTCTTCCATCAACACAAGCTACAATATAACCTTGCTGCGTTAAAGAAAGAAACCAGTAATCGTTAGAATTATTCCATTGATTTGCTACTTGCTGAGATCCTGGGCCAGAATATTGGAACATGAAAACAGGATATTTTTTTGAAGGATCAAAATCTTTTGGTTTTAAAATCCAAGCATTCAATTCGTTCCCTTTTGCCGTTTTTAAAACAAAATACTCTTTTGAAGGAAGATTATACGCTTTCAATTTATCAGCAAGAGCTTGATTGTTTTCGATAACCTGAATTTCTTTTCCTGTTTTAGCCTCGTTTAAAGTATACGTTGTAGGCTGTGTATTACTTGAGAAAGTTGTAATGAAGTATTGGAAATTTGGACTAAAAGTCGCTGCACTTGTCCCCACTTTAGAAGACAAACGTACTTTATTTTTTCCGTCTAAACCAATTCTGTAAAGATCTCTATTGATAGAACCATTTTCTGTAGATTGATAGAAAATAGTTTTTGTTTTTTCGTCAAAACCATAGTAAGAAACAACTTCCCAGTTTCCTTTTGTCACTTGATTTTTAAGTTTTCCGTTTTTATCATATACATAAATATGATTAAAACCGTCTTTTTCGCTAGTCCAGATAAAACTGTTGTCTTTTAAGAAAGTCAAATTATCTGTAACATCTACGTAAGCTTTATCTTTTTCATTTAAAACCACTTTTGCAGCAGCCGTATTTCCATCAACAAACAATAAATCTAAGTTATCTTGGTGACGATTTAAAACTTGTGCAGAAAGCACATTAGCATCATTTGTCCATTGCATTCTTGCAATGTAGAAATCATTGTATTTTCCTAAATCTACTTTTTTAGAAGTATTTCCAGCGGCATCATAAATATGCAATGACACTAGTGAGTTTTTTTCGCCGGCTTTAGGATATTTGAACGTTTCGATTGTTGGGTACAAATCTTTATGAAACATTGACATCGAGAATTCTGGAACTTGGCTCTCGTCAAAACGGATGTAAGCTAATTTTTTACTGTCTTTACTCCAGTCAAATGCTCGCACAAAAGCGAATTCTTCTTCGTAAACCCAATCCGTAATACCGTTTATAACCGCATTTTTCTTACCGTCTGTTGTAACTGCTGTAGATTTTTTTGAAGCAACATCATAAATATACAAGTTGTTTTCTTTCGCATAAGCAATTTTTGTTCCATCAGGTGAGAATGTTGGTTCTTGAATTTGAAAATCAACCAATTTAGTCAGAGATTTTGCTGCAATATCATAAAGGAAATAATCTGCAGTAAAAGAGTGACGGAAAATTTTAGATGAATTACAAGCAATTAAGATCTTTTTTTCCGAAGCATCAAAAGTGTAGCTGTCAATTCCGTCGGCAAGTTCTTTGTAGTTTTTTGTATCAATAAGATTCGATACTTTTTTAAGTGTTGCAAAATCGTATAAATCAATCTGCATGCTTCTGCTTGCCATATCAACATTTAATACAGTATATTGATTTGTATTTTTCAGCGATTGCAGTTCATCCATCCCTTTTGCCCGGAAAGTTCCGCTAAAAACATTTTCGACAGTTATTTTCTGCTGTCCAAATGCGACCGCAGTTAAAAATAAAAGTACTGCAGTAAATTTACTTGTATTCATTATAATTATTTTAAATATAAAAAGAGCCCAATTTTAGTAAAAAAAATAAACATAATACACATTTTAAGTGTTAAATGTTAAAAAAAATAACGATTGCGTATTTCCAACTTTAAAATACATTGCAAACAAAACTCTTAAAATAGTATCTTTGCCGCAACATTATTATTTAATATACTGAGAATGAACAACGCTGTTGCTGGATTTTCTAAATTATCCAAAAAAGAAAAAATTAACTGGATCGCAAATGAATATTTTTCAAATCCTGAGGAGGCACAAAATATTATAAGAAATTACTGGAATTCAGACGACAAGCTTCAGCAACTTCATGATGAATTTATAGAAAACACGATTACCAACCTTTATATTCCACTTGGAGTTGCTCCTAATTTTTTGATCAACGGAAAATACAAAACCATTCCGATGGCTATTGAAGAAAGTTCTGTTGTAGCGGCCGCTTCTAAAGCAGCAAAATACTGGTCTACAAGAGGCGGATTCAAAGCTACTATAATTAATACGGAAAAAATTGGCCAAGTTCATTTTACTTATAATGGAGATGCCGAAAAACTAACTCCGTTTTTTGATCAAATAAAATCTAAATTCTTCTCAGAAACGCAAAGCATTACCAAAAATATGCAACAACGTGGCGGTGGTATTTTAGACATAAAACTAAAAGACAAAAGAAGTTTACTTGAAAATTACTACCAGCTTCATGCCACTTTTGAAACCAAAGACAGCATGGGAGCCAATTTTATAAATTCTTGTTTAGAGCAATTTGCCTCTACTTTAAAAGAAGAAGCTCAAACTTCAGACTTATGCAAAAATGGTGAAAACTTAGAAGTCATCATGAGTATCCTTTCTAACTACGTGCCTCATTGCCTTGTTAGAGCCGAAGTTTCTTGTCCAATCGAAGAATTATCAGAAAAACACATTACCAATCCACAAGAGTTTGCAGAACGTTTTGTTCAAGCCGTTCAAATTGCAGAAGTCGAACCTTTTAGAGCGGTTACGCACAACAAAGGCATCATGAATGGTGTTGATGCTGTAATTTTAGCAACAGGAAATGATTTTAGAGCTGTAGAGGCTGGAGTACATGCGTATGCCGCCAGAAACGGCCAATACGCAAGTTTATCTCACGCTAAGATCGAGAATGGCATTTTTACTTTTTGGCTTGAAATTCCACTTGCCGTTGGTACAGTTGGCGGCCTGACTTCTTTACATCCATTAGTAAAATTGTGTTTAGAAATTTTAGAAAAACCTTCTGCACCAGAATTAATGGAAATTGTGGCTGTTGCAGGTTTAGCGCAAAATTTTGCAGCATTACGCTCCTTAACTACCACAGGAATTCAAGAAGGCCACATGAAAATGCACCTTAACAATATCATCAATCAATTTGAAGCTACCGACGAAGAGCGCCATTTAATTAAAACGCACTTCAAAAAAATAGCGGTTTCTCATAGCGCCGTGGTAGAATTTATTGAGAATTTAAGAAAATAAACAATCCCGTAAATTCCAATGTTTTAAATTCCAAATTCCAACGTTGGGATTTGAAATTTTAGGAATTGAAATTTTAGAATAATATGTCAACAACCTTTTATAGTAACGGAAAACTTTTTATTGCAGGAGAATATCTCGTTTTGGACGGAGCAGATGCTTTTGCGTTACCTACAAAATTTGGTCAGGATTTAGTAATTGAAGATTCAGAAGACAAGCAAATCGACTGGAATAGCTATGATCACGATAATCATTTGTGGTTTAAAGAAATTATCACTTTCGAAGAGGTTATAAAAGGTTCAGATCCGGCAATAGATACTGTAAAGTCAACCTTAGTTAACATTCTTCATGAAGCTTATGTTTTAAATCCAAAATTCATCGATACGGCCAAGGGCTATAAGGTAAGTACGCACTTAAGTTTTCCAAAAAACTGGGGGTTAGGAACCTCTTCTACTCTCATTAATAATATTGCGCAATGGACCGAAATTAATGCTTTTACGCTTTTAAAAAACAGCTTTGGCGGAAGCGGTTACGACATTGCTTGTGCACAAAACAATACGCCTGTTTTATATCGAATAAAAGATAATTTTGTAGAACAAGTTGAATTTAATCCCGATTTTAAAGACCAGCTTTATTTTGTTTATTTAAATAAAAAACAAAACAGCAAGTCTGCCATATACTCCTACAACAACCACAAAAGCAGCCATTTAGCAGCAAGCGTCGCAGAGAACAACAAAATTACAGACGCCATTCTTCATGCCAAAACATTAAAAGAATTTGCTTCTGCGATTCAAAAACATGAAATTCATCTGAGTAAAGTCTTAGAAATGCAGACCATAAAAGAGGCTATTTTTCCCGATTTTAATGGCGTAATTAAAAGTCTAGGCGCATGGGGCGGCGATTTTATATTGGTAGTTTCTAAAGAAAACCCGAAAGAATATTTCTTTAATAAAGGATATGAAACTATTTTAACTTATGATGAAATGATTTTATAAAAATCATTTCATCATAATTATTAATTCGCTTTTTTATTGCTTTTAGTTTCTTTCGTCTCCAAACGGCGTACAGATTTATCTTGCTCATTTGACTCGATAAGTCTATTATGCAAGCGTTCTGCCATCTTTTCAATGCTATTGGTAATAGAATCATACACCACTTCCATTCGGCGGTGTTTCTCTTCTTTTACTGCTCTTAAAACATCTTCAACAAAAATTTTATCGTATTTTTCGGCAACAGAATCATGTGTATTGGTTAATCTAATGACATTATCATTACTCAAAATAGTAACCTTAAAATGTTGTTCTTCATTACTCAAATAATACTTCCCACCCAATTCATCAACGTTGATGTCGGTGCTGCCCACTTTTAAAAGCTCAATGATAATACCGTAAATATGGCTTTCTATTTTGGTATATACTCTCGGCTTCCTTCTAAAAAATTTAAAAGCAAAAAACATTTAAATAATTGATTTTTAAAGCATTTGTTTATTGGAATCGATTTTTTCTTGTCTATCTATTTTCAGCAAAAGCTAATAATATGTAAAGTGAAAAATCGAGCAAATTAACTGTAATAATTTGAAAGTCACAAGTTTTTTAAATTAAATTTCGATAATCTCTATATACTTTTAGAAAATTAACACTAAAAAAATACAAATCATAATTTATAATCTCATAAGAAAAATAAAAACCCGAAACACATAAGCGTTTCGGGTTTCTTTATAAGAAGAATTACTTTTTAATTAGTAATTAAATTGCAATCTGTTATCTTCAATTTTAGCATTGTTTTTCAACGCTGGCAATACTCTACTTGCATCATTAGCGCTTTGAGCTTTTACTTTCTCTACATACGCAGCGTGATTAGCAATTGCAGGAGCTTTTACAGTTTTGATGTTTTTAACAACATAAACACCTGTATTTCCTTCAATTGGAGCAGAAATTTTGTTTGCTGCTAAAGCAAACGCATTACCTACAACTTGTGGTTCTTGTCCAACTCCACCTGGCAATACTGGATTGTCAAGCGTTACATCAGCAGCTTGCTGAACAGCAACTCCTGCCGCTTTAGCAATAGCTTCGATGCTTGAACCTTGCATTTTAGCTTTTAACAATTCTGCTTTTTTCTTGTTTTTCAAGATTGGCTCAACATAAGGTCTTGCCATATCAACAGAAACTAAACCAGATTTGTTTTCACCTTTATACTGTGCAATAACGTGACCGATATTTGCAATTTCAAAACGTTTTACATCTCCTTTACCAGTTTCTTTATCAAATGCCCATCTTACAATGTTACGTTGGTTTCCTAATGGTCCAAACGCTTCATCCATAGCTTTTGCATTAACTGGCTGAGCAACTTTTAAACCTAATTCTTTAGCTGCAGCATTGAAATCTTTATCAGCAGCATCCATTTCAAATTTAGTTGCTAATGTAAATACTTTATCAGAAGTAGCTTCAGAAGGCTCAATTTTTTGAGCGATTGTAGCTAAACGAATTCCGTCTTGTTTGTCAGTAATTTTGATAATGTGAAATCCGAAAGGAGTTTCAACTAAACCAACTTTACCAATTCCGTTGCTGAATACAAAATCATTGAAAGGTTTTACCATTTGGTTTGGTCCAAAATATCCTAAATCACCACCTTGTTGTGCAGATGAATCATCAGAACTTGTAAAAGCCAACATCATAAAACTATCTGGGTTAGCTTGTACTTGCGCTAAAATTTCTTCAGCTTTAGCTTTAGCTTCTTCTTTAGTTCTTTTCTCTTTTGGACTTGGAGTTTGAGATCCTTCGTAACCAATTAAGATATGGCTTGCTTTTGCGTTAACACCAGCTTTAAATCCTTGAGATTTAGAAATTGCATAATATCTTCCATATACATATGGTCCGTAGATTGCTCCAGCTGGCAAGCTGAATAATTTGTCAGCGTCAACTGCTGGCAATGCATTTTTAGGAACATAAGTAGAATCGTAAGGAACATCAGAATTTGCGTTTACAAATTCAGCAATGTTTGTTGCGTTTTTAAATCCTGGCAATGTATCGTTTTTACCAGTTTTTGCGTTGTAAACAACACTTCCTGATAACAACGCAGTTAATTTAGCTTTAATTTCGGCCTCATCTTCTTTAGAAGCTTTGTCTTCAACTAAAACATATTGGATTTCGCGAGTTGCATCAGCTTTAAATTTTTTCTCGTTTTTCTTCATGTAAGCTACGATCTCATCATCAGAGATTTTTACTTCACTATCTTTAATAGAAGAATAAGGAGCTGCTGCGTATGCGAAACTTACTTTGTTAGATTCCATTTCATACTTTAATTTTCCTTCACTAGCAGTTGTGTAAAGTCCTGATTTAATTAAAGTATTATAGATTTGAAACTTTGCATTCAATTCAGCATCTTTCTCTTTTTGAGAGATGTATTGCGCTGCTTCTGGATTTGTTTTAAAATAATCTTTGAACTTAACCACATCAAAAATTCCTGCTGCGTTTAAGAACATTGGATTTTTACCAATATTTGGATCTGATTTCAAAACCTCTAAAATGTGTTTTTCACCAACTCTCAATCCTAATTTGTCAAATTGAGATGACAATAAAGCGATTGAAACTTCTTGATCCCAAACTCTGTTTGCAGCTTCAGTGGAAGTTATGCCTTGCCCACTTTTTTCAACATTACTAACTTTAACTCTAAAGTCTTCAAATGAAATATCTTTTCCATCGATGCTTCCTACATCTTTTGAACTTTGACCAAATGTTCCTCTTGTAAATAGATCTTGTATTATAAATGCAAATAATGCAAGTGCAATAACTCCTATCAATAAAGCGGAACGCTGTCTAATTTTTGCTAAAACTGCCATTTTATTATCGTTAATTTTATATTCAGTTTGCGAAAATACAATTATCTAGTTAATAACAATACAACTAGCGTTTTATTTTACACATTTTTTTTTATTAATTTAAAAAATCAGTCTTTAATTGTCAATTTGACTAGTTCTATTTTCTTATTTGTCGCCTCTTCAATGCGAAAATGAAACTTATCTATTACAATTTTATCTCCTTTTTGTGGGATTTCTTTCGTATGATTGACAATAAATCCTCCTAATGTACCGTACGAGTCCTCTTCTGGAATCATTAATTTATAGGCCTCATTCAAATACTCTACATCTAATCGAGTTGAAAACAAATACTTGCCTTCCCCTATTTCTTCTTCAATCAATTCTTCATCTAGATCGTGCTCGTCTTCAATTTCACCGAAAAGTTCTTCTACAATATCTTCAATGGTAATAATTCCAGAAGTCCCCCCATATTCATCCAAAACAACGGCAACGTTTTTTCGCTTTTTAATTAACAGATTCAAAACATCTTTAATCAAGATTGTTTCTGGAACAAATTCGACTGTCATTAAAACCGACTTTATCGTAGATGGTTTTTTAAACAAGTCAAAAGAATGCACATACCCTACGATATCATCTAATGAATTCTGACTTATAATAATCTTGGAATATCCGGTTTCTATAAACATAGCTCTAAGATCATCAACGCTATTAAACAAATCAATGTCTACAATTTCTGTTCGAGGCGTCATGATATCGCGCGCCTTAACATTGGAAAACTCTAATGCATTTTGAAAAATCTGAATTTCAGAATCTACTTCTTCATCTTCTTCAACGGTGCTCATTTGCTCGGTTATGTAATTTCCGAGTTCAATTCTACTAAACAGATGAATTTGGCTTCCTTCGGTTTTAAAGAATTTACTCAATACAAAATCTGCAATCCAAATAAAGAAAGTAGAAATGTAATAAAACAGTCGATAAAACAAGTATGCCGGAAGTGCCAGAATCTTAATTAAAGAATTGGCGTAAATTTGAAAAAATACTTTTGGAAAAAATTCTGATGTCAGCAAAACAACAAATGTGGCAAGAAGCGTCTGGATTAGAATATTCCACCAATCAGAAAAGACTAAACCAAAATAAGCCATCCAATTTAAAATTAGATCGCCCATAAAAAAACCGTAAATCACCAAAGCTACATTATTGCCAATAAGCATGGCAGCAATAAATTTGGATGGATTTTCGGTTAGTTTTGTTAAGATTCGAGACAGGAAATCATCCTGTTTCTTTTCTATTTCGAGATAAATTTTGTTGGCGGATGTAAAAGCGATTTCCATCCCAGAAAAAAAGGCGGCTAGTATTAAACAGATTATTATAATACTAATTTCCATTTTTTATTGGTTTTTATTTCGGTCGTTATGCTTATTAAGAAATCTTCTCCTAAAGAAAAACATAAAAATAGCCATTCCTGCAATTACAAAATAAAAAGGATAGCTCTCATCTCCTTCATTTAGTTTTACTATACCATCATAAGTAAAGAAAACTGCAAAAAGGATGTAAACGTATTGTGTATATTTTAAATAACCCATAATATTATAATTCTTCGTCTGATTCGATTTCACCGCTTATTCGCTGCGAATTGATCACTTTAAAATCTTTGCTAAAATCTATTCCCTGACCATAGGAAACTCCCTTTTTATCGGTCAATTTGAACTTTCGTTCTGTATAAAACCACTCGTTTTTCTGATCGAAATACAACTGTTCTGTTTCTAACATCTGTCCTTCTTCAGAAGTAATTTTTACTTTGCCTATCAAATCGATGATTCCTGTATTTTTATACGAAACAGCGTAATTACCACGTATAAAGGTACGTTTTTGCTTTTTATCGTATAAAGTAACATCTATTCCTTTTGGGAATTCTGTAAAAGGAAAATCAAGATTTGAATAATCTAACATTTTCGGACTTATCAAAACTCCTGTAATGCGTCCAGAATCTGTGTATTTAATATTTACAGTATCGGCATCACTGGCAGGAACAAATTCTGAGAAGTTAATTTTCTGAACTTCTTTAAAATTACTTTCGCATCCAAAAAACATTGTCACAGCAATAACTGTGACAACTATTAAACTATATCTTTTTGGTAAATTCATTTGCCAAATGTAGTAAATTGTAATGAGCTTCTAAAAGATAAAATATTTTGATTATTGGTATTTGCTCTTCACGAACCACTTATCGTTGAAAGAGAAACTTAGACTAAAATTAACATAATTCTCCTGTACTAAGTCTGCTGATGTTGTACCACGCTTACCAAATTCGATTCCGAAATTGACATTTGAGAAAGATCCAGGAATTGGAATTCCGGCACCTAATGTCATTCCGACATCTTTAATAGATTCGTTATTTACAATAAGACCAATTTTTTCATATTTCAGACCAGCTCTATAGGTAATCCTGCTCATATAGCTTGTAAAAGAAGCATAATTTGGAAGGTAATAACCTCCAACAGCATATTTAGAATAGCTCTCATATCTTACATTGCTTGCAGAATTATAATAATTTGCTAACTGTCCGTCTCCTTGAAAAGTCATATTTGCTCCCACAAGCCATTTTCTAGCTTCACCAACCCCCAAGCCAATACTCAATTTGTTTGGCAGTTTTAATTTTGTTGTTTCAGTTGGAACTACATAAGAATCTGAATCTCCTTGAACTGAGATTACTCTTGTATTATCTGAATTTAGATTACTCGCAAAAGAATAACTCAAACTAGAAAATATGCTAGTTTTTTTATTGATTTTTTTCTGATACATGGTTCCGAAACTGAATCCAACTCCCGAAAGTTCTGAGGTATTAACCTCTGCAGTTCCATTTTGAACTCCTGTAATTGCCTCTATACTTGTTGTAGTAATTTTTCCAAAATTATACTGTGCATCTACTCCAATATTCCAGTTATGCATTATTTTATATGACAAACCGAAGTATACCTTATTTACACCACCTTTTCCGTCAAGCTGAGAACTTGTCGCTCCTTCTGTTGCTGAATTGTCTTCACGAATTTTATATCCTACGGAACTTACGGGAATCAAACCAAATGAAGCACCAAATTTCCCCATTGGAATTCCTAGTGCCAAATAATCAAAAGTAGAGCGTTGTGCTTTTTCTGATTGAGAAGTCGTTTTTAAATTAGAAGTTGCAAATGTTCCTCCAACTGTAAAAGTTGTCTGAATTAAGCTGGCATAACTTGCCGGATTTTCTAAATTTAAGTGAATCGTATCTTGCTCTACTGCAACTCCTGCCATAGATCTGTTTTCAAGTGTTCCCTTGAATCTTACATCTCCTATTCCGAAAAAAGAATAAGGCGAAGCTGTACCTTGTTGAGCGAATGAAACGAACGATATAAGCAAACAAGCGCTTAGTATTACTTTTTTAATCATTGTCGATTTTATATTGATATGTTTGGCTCAAACTCTCTAGAAGGAAATTTGAATTGGCAAATATGGTATTTTTTAATCGTTTAGCCAAAAAATCTGCATCGCCTCCCGTTAAAATTATGATAAAATTTGAAAACTCTTTGCGATATTCATCGATAAAACCGTCAATCTCATAGACGAAACCATTGACAACACCAGAATGTATGGCCTGTGCAGTCGAGTTTCCCACATAAGAATCGGGCGATTCTAAGGTTAGTAACGGCAGTCTAGCCGTAAAATTATGCAATGCTTCATATCGCAAACGAAGTCCCGGAGATATGGCTCCTCCTAAATAATTGTCATTTTCGTCGATAAAATCGTAGGTAATGCAAGTTCCAGCATCTATAACCAAACGATTTTGTTTTGGAAATTGCAGCGTTGCTCCAGCGGCCAAAATCATTCGATCTATACCTAAAGTTTTTGGCGTTGCATACTTATTATGGAAAGGAAAAACATCTTCGTGAGTAAAAAAGTGAACTTTCAGTCTATTTTCGAAAGTCAAAAAGGACTGTTTTTCGATATTTCCAACCGAAGCCACAACCAAATCGGAGCATTTTGGATATTTTTCTAAAATATTTTTAATTTTTTTTTCGATTTCATTTTTATCAAAAACAAAATTTTCTAGAGAAGTATTACCCTCAAATACAGATGCTTTAATTCTTGTATTACCAACATCGACCGTTAAAATCATATTTCCTTTTTTGCTTTTGCGAAGATACGAATAGATTTTTTCTAAAAAATGTTTTGCACAAACCAAAAATGATTATATATTTGCACCCGCAACAAGCACGGTACCTTAGCTCAGATGGTAGAGCAATGGACTGAAAATCCATGTGTCCCTGGTTCGATCCCTGGAGGTACCACGAAACCCGAATAGAAATATTCGGGTTTTTTGTTTTTATACTTTTCTGTTTTTTTAACCGCAAAGAGCGCAAAGATTTACGCAAGGTTCGCAAAGCTATTTTAAACTTTGCGAACCTTGCGTTTTTTTTCTTTGTGTCTTTGCGGTTAAATCTTTTTTTACTTCGAAATCAAAAGTCAACAAATAAATAGTTTTTGTTAAAAAAGTATTAAGTGAATAAAAAAATATCTTCTATATTCGTAAAACTGTATTTTTAGAATTCATATATTAACAAGATCTCAAAGTTGTTTTATGAGCAAAACTTCTACTAAGGGCATTTGGAAAGTAATTTCGGCCTCTTCTATGGGCACCATGATCGAATGGTATGACTTTTATATTTTTGGCAGTTTGGCTGTCGTTATTTCTACTAAATTTTTCCCTAGCGACAATCCGACCGCAGCGTTCTTATCTACTTTAGCCACATTTGCCGCTGGATTTGTAGTTCGTCCATTTGGAGCTTTGTTCTTTGGAAGGCTCGGTGATATTATTGGGCGTAAATATACTTTTATGGCTACCTTATTATTAATGGGTGGTTCTACTTTTTTAATTGGCTGTATTCCAAGTTACGAAACGATTGGTTTTCTAGCTCCTTTATTAGTTTTGATTTTGCGTTTGCTTCAAGGACTCGCACTTGGCGGCGAATATGGCGGAGCCGCTACCTATGTTGCAGAGCACGCTCCAGCGGGAGAAAAAGGCTATTGGACTTCTTGGATTCAAACTACTGCTACCGTTGGTTTGTTTATTTCTCTAATGGTTATTCTGGCAACCAAAAGCGCACTTTCTGCTGAAGCTTTTGATACTTGGGGATGGCGTGTTCCATTTTGGGTTTCGATTGCTATGGTTGGCGTTTCCTATTTAATTAGAAAAAATATGGATGAGTCTCCTGTTTTCGCGAAAGCTAAAAAAGAAGGAACCACAAGCACGAATCCGTTAAAAGAAAGTTTTGGAAACAGATACAATTTAAAATTTGTGCTTTTGGCTTTGTTCGGAGCTACAATGGGACAAGGTGTTGTTTGGTATACGGGTCAATTCTATGCCATGAGTTTTATGAAAACGGTAATGAATGTGGATTCCTCACAAGTTGATGAATTATTAGGAATTGCGCTTTTAATCGGAACTCCGTTTTTTATCGTTTTTGGATGGCTGAGTGACAAAATTGGACGTAAATATATTATGATGTTCGGAATGCTTTTGGCAATTCTATCGTACAGACCTATTTATAAAGCAATGTACAGCACAACAGACATTAGCCAAAAAACAGAAATCGTAGAAAATCCGAGAGAAACAACTGAAAAGAAAGCTGACGGAAGTTCTGTTACAACCATTCAAAAAAAATATACTGACGGTACAACCATGATTGAGAAAAAAACGTACGTGGATAAAAAAGATGTGCAAACAAGTGTCTCAATCCAAATAAATTCAACAGATAAATGGGCTTTAATCTTTCTGGTTTTTATTCAAGTGCTTTTCGTAACGATGGTGTATGGTCCTATTGCTGCATTTTTAGTTGAAATGTTTCCAACCAAAATCAGATATACTTCTATGTCATTACCTTATCATGTTGGGAATGGAATTTTTGGCGGATTGCTTCCTGCCATTTCCACCTATTTTGTATCACACGCCAAAACAGCAGGCAAAGCGGATTTTTATTTGGACGGATTATGGTATCCTATAATTATTGCCGGAATCTGCTTTGTTATTGGCATGATTTATATTGACAACAAAAACAAAATTACTCACCTTTAAAATTTATAAAAAATGAATGCGATTAAACAAGTTTTAGGGGCGTTATGGATTGCTTTGGCCGCAGCTGCTGCCTATTTTTGCGTGTTTGAATTTGGTTTGCCAAAACTTCTTTCGGACCAGCAGGATGATTTGGTATTTGGTGTAATTATTCTTTTTATTCTTACTCCGCTTATCGTTATGGGATTAGGAACATTTGGATATTATTCTTTAATCGGGGAATACAACGACCCTAAAAGAAAAAAATAAACCAAACAATTATAGTTAAATCACAAAATAATGTCTGCTTATTCAACCACATCTTAAAGACATTAAAACACCCAAAATAAAAGATTTTATAATTAGAAAATTACCTAAACAAAAAAAAGGCTGTCCATTTCTAGACAGCCCTTTTTCATTACTAACCAAACTTAATTTTTAATAAATTTCGCAACGCGAACTTTATTATTCTCGTCAAACGTCTTTACAAGATATAATCCAGAAGCTAAACCACTAACTGAGAATTGATAATCTGAATTTCCGTTTGTATTAAATGTTTTTACTAATTGTCCTGCAAGAGAATAGATATCTACTTTTGAAGTTTGAAATCCTAAAGTAAAATAATCGGCAACAGGATTTGGATATAAACTAACTTGGCTTCCTTTTTCAAAATCTTCTATTGCCAAATTTGCTTGTTTATTGCCATAAATTCTAAATTCTCCTGGTGCTAAACTTATTGGAACATTTACATCGGCAATATTAATTGTTGAATTATCCATCAAATTATACCAAGCGCCAGTATATTGAAAACCTGGAATCATATTTTGTGCTGTTGTATCAAAATTCGCCAAAATCACAATGTCTTTAAGCTGTGCAGAAGTCAAATTGCTGTTTGTAATTTTGATATTCACCATTAAAGTAGTGGTATTGGCCATTGTTGCCGTTCCTAAAAATACTGGCTCTGTTTTTTTAAGAGTAATCATTTTAGCCCAATCGTTGTAAATTTTATTTCGATTTGAATCGCCAAGCCAATTTTCTGTCCATTGTGGCTGTGGTTTTGTATCTAATTTACAATCGTTAGGAGTTGTTGTTGTTTCATCATTTACAGTTCCGTTATTACAAGTAAAAATTGAATCATCCATTCCTAATTCACCAAAATGCCAAATCATCTTCGGCCCTGGAATCAGTAAAGAAACTGCTCCAATTGCAGACATTCTTGACAATGCCGTATTTAATGCCTTTACATTATAGCTCCCGTTTGACGCACCGTACTGAACATTTTTATACATCAAACGTTCTTCGTCATGGCTTTCTGCATAACCCATTAAACGGTTTGCAGTAAATCCGCGGTTGGCACTATTCATTCTGTAAATATTACTTTCAGAAGCGTATCCCATTGACAATTGATTGTATTCTTTTGTCATTTTTCCCCACATCATTACACCTTTACTTTGTGTTTCAGTTACTCTGTAATTGGCCCATTGCTGTTCCTCAGCATCAGAACCTAAATGTTCAAAAATGGTATAATGCGTTGGATCTATTGCCCAAGAAAAATCAGCGTATTTTTTCAAAATATCAACACGATCTTGCTGGTAAGAATCGGTACAAGAATTATCGCTTGCTGTACACGATTGCGTAAATCCTTTGGTTAAATCCCAACGGAAACCGTCAATTTTATATTCTTCAATCCATTGTTTAATCACACGATTTACATAATACTGTGTTTTTAGCGATTGATGATTAAAATCTTCACCTACACTATAACTGTGTTTTGCTACTGTATTAAAGTATGGATTCTCAGCTGTTGGAGATCCAAAACCATCTCCATCAGGATCATTCATCCACATTCTTACCATCGGATTTCTTCCAAAAGCATGATTTAGCGCCACATCTAGAATCACAGCAATTCCGTTTTGATGGCACAAATCGATAAACTCTTTCAATTTGTCTGAAGTTCCGTAGAATTTATCCAAAGCCAAATGAAACGAAGTATTGTAACCCCAACTTTCATTGCCTTCAAATTCCATTACTGGCATTAATTCGATTGCGTTTATTTTTAAATTTTTAAAATAATCTATTTTATCAATCAAACTTTGATAGCTTCTTGCCGCATCAAAATCACGAACTAAAACTTCATAAACTACTAATTTTTCTTTTTCAGGTTTTACAAAGTTTGTCACTTGCCAGTTGTAAGGAGTTTGTCCCGTTTTTAAAACCGTAACCTCAAAGTTTTGTCCCACAGGATATACCGGCATATTTGGATATTTTGAAGCCGAAATTGAAGGATCATCGTAAGGAGATAAAACCAAAGTTGAATATGGATCTGCTGTTTTTACCATTGCTGGCGAATTGGCAAGTGGCGTTGCATCTACAACCCAATATTGATAAGTGTTGTTTTCTCCTGAAACCAAACCTGTTATTTCTAACCAAAATTTTCCAGAAGATGGATCTTTTTTCATAGCATAAGCCGCTGTTGGCTGCCAATTATTGAAACTTCCCGCAACATAAACAAAATCTTTTAGAGGCGCATCCAAAACCAAAGTCGCTTTGGTAAAATCGGCTGAGTTATAATTAATTCCATCAACTAAGCCAGTAGGCATAGTTTCAGAAATCGTGTTAGGATTTACAACTACTGCAAATTTCTTAGAAACTGTAGTTGCTCCTTGAGTTGCAATTAGCTCATAACTTTGATTGCTCGTAATATTGGTATGTGTATATGAATAACTTGACGTGCTTGCATTTGTATTTATGGTTATTCCGTTTGCTTTCAGGGTATAACTTCCTGCTCCACCAGTATTGGTTGCACTAATATTAAAATTGGAACCAGAAGTAACAATTGAAGTGCTATTTTCTGTTGGAGAAGTCAGTGTAACTTGGAAAGAACCCACGTTAACAAAAAAATCAGAACATGAAGGAGCCAATTTTAATGTTTGGCTTCCGTTTGCATTTCTAAATACAACTCCCATTTTTGTCGCTGCAGACTGCTGTGTAGAGGTCAATCCAAAATAAACACTTGGCGTAATGGTAATGCTCCAAGTTCCGTTTGCATTTTTTGTCATTAATCCAACGCCATCGTCAGATCCCCAATTTCCTTTGACAACTTGCCAAGGATTTGCTTCGTTACCAATACCTGCATGCATATAAACCTTAGCGGGATTGGTTCCCATTGTATTACATATATTCGATGCGAATGAAGCTGTTATGGTTATTTGCTCATTGACTTGAAATACAGCTGGTGATACTGTTATCTGTTGAGCATCTGCTACAATAGACAATAAAAAGAAAATAAAAAGTAATGTTTTTTTCATAATCTCGTGGTTTGTGTGGTTAGTTAGCTTGATTAAAAAAGGGCTATCTGGAGATAGCCCTTTTTCAGTTATTAACTGAAGTTTTTATTGATTAGGAATCATTAGATAACTTCCGTCTAAGTCATTGAAGTAAATAACATATTTAGATTTGGCAACTGGAATATTGTCTCCAGTACCTCCACCTGAAAAGGCAGTAGTTCCACCCCAAGAAACATCCCAGGCGTCATTTGCTCTGAATTTCATTCCGCCATCATTTAGAGACGTTATACCTAAAGTCCAAATATGCGCATTAAACGTTGATTTAACCATTGGTGTAGATGCATCCCATCCTTTAGCAGTTGCATCTCCAATAATACCCACTGTATTATATGTTGGTGCTGTAGCTCCTGCTGCGTATGGCTCTAGAGTATAAGATAATTTCTGAACATCCATTTTAAATTTGTAGTATCCATCAGCAGCGATTTCAATACTTGGAGGATCTTGATCTCCTTCTGTTGCTCTGAAAACTAGAGAGCCATCTTTACCTCCATACATTGGAGCCCAGCTTCCTAGGTTTTGAATAGCTTTAAAATATCCTTTTTTAAAGTATCCTGTAAACACGTATTCATTAGCATTTTTCGCATTTCTGAACAAGATTTGATTTCCTTTATTATTGTCCCAACCAGAAACAGTTGCATCACCAACTAAGTACCAATCAACAAAATTATAATCTACTTTTCCTACATAAGGAGTTACCTTAATTGAAATTAAACCTTTTGAAACCTGAGTAAAACTTCCTGAAACATTTGATGTAATTTTCACATCGTAATCAGCAGCTACTTCTGGTTTTCCGCCTAAATCAATTGCTGCTTGATTTAATTCTTTACCTAAAACAGAAACCTCTGTAATACTATTTGTAGTAGTCTGCAATGTTTTTGCATTGGTAAAATCTCCACCTTTCTTGTCAATCAACAAAGTATACTTTATTGCTACATCTGTAGAATAATCCGCAGCAGACCAAGTAAATTTAGCCACTTCATCTGATGCTTTTTCCACATCCAAAACATAATTTTGTCCTGTTGTTGGTGCTGTAATTTCTGGAGCTGCAACAACATTCAGAATCGGTCTTTCGTCAACAGCGTCAGCATTACAAGACACCGCTAATACACCAATAAATGCGATTAAAATTTTATATATATTTTTCATTTTACAGTTCTATTAGATATTAGTACCCAGGATTTTGTTTCAATGTAGGGTTCGCTTGAATTGTCTTAGAAGGAATTGGCATTAAATCTCTGTATGAGTCTGTTGCAACTCCGTTCATCACACCACCTTTCCATTGCCAGATTTTAGTTCCTCCTGTAAATTTCCCGAAACGAATCAAATCTGTTCTTCTATGGCATTCCCAGAATAATTCTCTTCCTCTTTCTGCCAAAATAAAATCAAGAGTTAAATTTGCACTTGATATTTGAGTTGCTTCTGCTCTTGTTCTAATTTGGTTGATATAATTTACAGCAGTTGCTATATTTCCAGTACTTGCTCCTCTAACTACAGCCTCAGCATACATTAAATAAGCATCAGAAATTCTAAATACTGGAAAATCAGTATCAGGAATATCAGTTCTTTGAGCTGGCGAACCATCAGATTTTTTGTTAGTGTATTTAGTTACAGCATATCCATCTGTGAAAGTTGAAATATTGGTAATATCTAAAGCTTGTCCATCAGTATGGAATGTTCCTCTTTTATCTCCTGTAGCAGTTGCATCAGGGAAAAGAGCTACAAATTCTTTACGAGTTCTTGTACCGAACCATCCACCGTCCATTCCTAGAGTGGCAGCATCGATACTTCCTCCGATAGCAGCATGAATAATAAAACTCATACCTCCACCAGTTGCTCTAATCGCATTTCCATCACTAACAATTGGGAAAATAAATTCGGTTTGAGCACCATTTGTATTGTTATCTGCTGAGAAAAGGTAAGAATAAGGAACATTTGCAAATGTATATCCTGAATTAATAATTTCTGAACATAAAGTTGCTACTTCATTATTTCTTTCTGTTCCCGTATATACTTTAGAGTTTAGGTAAATTTGAGCTAATAAAAATTTAGCTGCCACTTTGTCAACTCTACCATATTCATTTTGTCTGGCATCTTTTAAACTACTATCTAGATCTTTTAATTCAGACTCTACAAATGCAAAAACTTCTGCTCTTGTTTTTTGTACCGGATAAAAGAAACCAACTGGATCTGCTTCTGTAGTAATAGGCACATTACCAAATAAATCCATTAAATTCACATAAGAATAAGCTCTTAGGAAACGTGCTTCTGCTCTAAATGTTGCAATTTCAGCTTTTAGATTTGCATCAACACCTCTTGAGTTTAATTTATCATCTGTAGTTTGTCTTAAAAATTCATTAGCCACACTAATATGATAAGATGCTCTAGAATACGTTCCGTATAAAAACTCATTTACTGGAGACCACGTTTGTGTATTTAGTGTAGGTAAAGTTCCATCAGCCCAAGCAATAACCGCCTCATCTGTAGGTAATTCTTGTGTTACAAAAAGTAAACGCAAGTAACTACTGAAATCACCGCTGAGACCAGCAATATCTGCTTGTCCGTCACCGTCATTTCCTCCTACATATAATCCAGCATATAATTTTGCCAAAACTTGCTTGTAAGATGCTGGATCTTCGAAAAAAGTTTCAGATAAAAATTCATCATCATCTTTTGGTGTCACGTTTAAATCGTCAGTACACGAAGTAAGCGTCATACTTATTCCTAAAATAAATAGGAAGAAATAAGATATATATTTAAATGATATTTTCATTTTGTATGTTTTAAATTTTTGTTTTTCAATGTACTATTAGAAACTTGCATTTACTCCAAACAAGAATGTTCTAGCTCTTGGGTAAACGTTACCATCAATTCCGTTGAATTTCTCCGGATCCAATCCATCATATTTTGTAAGTACAAAAACGTTCTGAACACCAGCTGAGAATCTTAAAGAAACATCTTTTAATAAAGATTTATCTAAAGTATATCCTAGAGTTACGTTATCTAATTTGATAAAAGAAGCATCTTTTACATAATAGTCTGACAAGTAACGTTGTGTTCCATTATCTTCAAAAACAAATCCAGTATTTAAGTAATCTGAGCTCACGTTTGATAAGTCAGTTTGTCTTCTTAAAGCTGCATCAGAATAACCCATGTTAGAATTTACGTTATCAAAAATGTAATTTCCTAAACTTGCTCTCCAGTTCATTGTAAAATCAAACTTTTTGTAGTTTAAAGTCGAGAATAAACCAAATGTATAATCTGCTGTTGGTTTGTTATATCTGTAACGATCGTTAGCATCAATTTTACCATCTCCGTTTCTGTCTACATAAGCCCCAGCGATTGGTTTTTTGTTAGCATCATATAATTGTTCGTAAACAAAGAATGAGTTTGGAGCAGATCCAACTGTGTTAATTAAAACTTTGTTTCCATTTCCACCTTTAATGTTATCTCCTACTTCATAACCTTGGAAACCAGGAACGGTCTGACCTAAATTTTCAATTTTCTGATCTAAGTAAGTAGCATTAACAGCAACATTCCAAGTTAAATTATCTTTTTTAATGATATCAGATTGAAGACTGAACTCAACTCCCTTTGTTCTTAAATCACCAATATTATTAAATCCTTGGTTTCTTAAGTTGGCTCCATCTGGAACCAATACATCAGCTAATAAATCAGAAGATTTTTTATCGAAATAGTTAATTGTACCTGTAATTCTATCATTTAAGAATCCGAAATCAACTCCAATATTCATCTCTGCCAATTCTTCCCATTTGATATTTTGGTTATATCCTTCTGGTCTAGCTGTTCTGTAAACAACACCATTAAATACATATTGAGTATTAACAGTACCAAGCGTAACTCTTCTTAAATAATCATATTGAGCAGAAATATCTTGCTGACCTGTAGTTCCGTAACCAACTCTTAATTTTAAGCTAGAAAGCGTTTCATTATCTTTTAAGAAAGACTCTTCAGCAATATTCCATGCAAAAGCACCTCCCATAAAGTTACCCCATCTGTTTTCTTCAGAGAAACGAGAAGTTCCGTCTCTTCTGTAATTTAAAGTCAATAAATATTTACTATCCCAACCTAAATTCACACGACCAAAATACGATTGTAAATTGATATCTGGATCAGTAATAACATCTTCATTTCTACTAGCTGCAGGCTGTGTAAGTGCCCCTGATTGATATTTTTCTTTTTGGAACAATTGGTAGTTATAACCAGCAGTAGCATCCAATTTAAGTTTTCCTATATTTTTGCTATAAACAAAATAGGTATTTAAATTTTTGTTTTGAAGATCATCCGTATAAGTATCATAGTTGCCTAAATTTACCCAATTTCCAGAACTGAAAGGATTTGGCTGATAACCTAATGCACTTTCAGTACTTTGTCTGTTGTATCCACTACTGTCAAATCTGTCAATACCAGCTTCAGCAACAACTCTTAAATCTTCAAAAAAGTGGAATTTATAGTCAATACTAATGTTACCCCATTTTCTTGTAGATTTAGATCTTTTATCTTCTTGATTTAATCTCGCAACAGGATTTTTAGCAGGTAATAATGCTAAATTTCCGTTTGGCTCCAACCATTCAAAATATCCTCCATAACGAGAACCTTCTTGGTAAGGAGATTGAGTTGGATCAAAACTGATTGCAGAACCAATAACTGCGTCTTCGTCCTGAAATTGATTTTTACTGAAAGATAAATTTCCGCTAATATCAATTTTTAAGTGATTATCAAATAAAACTGGATTTAACGATATCGATGTCGTAGTTCTTTCAAAAGAAGTATTTCTTAAGATTCCAGGATTATCAACATTTCCGACAGATAAACGCACAGGCAATTTATTAAATAAAGCACCGCTTACAGAGATATTGTTGTTAGTTGTTAAAGCTGTATGGAAGATTTCATCTTGCCAGTTTGTACTTGCAGTTCCCATTAATGCTTTTTGAGCATCGCTTCCTTTTTCATTTACGAAAGCACGAAATTGATCTGCACTTAAAACATCAACTGTATTAGCAACTGTATTAATACCAACTTGAGAACTGAAGTTAACTTTTACACCACCTTTAGTCCCTTTTTTAGTTGTAATTACAATTACCCCATTTGCCGCACGAGACCCATAAATAGCTGCCGCAGAAGCATCTTTTAATACTGTAAAAGATTCAATATCATTTGGATCAATAGTAGATAGAATACTTGTAGCACCACTTGGAACAGCATTACTCAATGGAAGTCCGTCCAAAATAATCAATGGATCATTAGAAGCACTTAATGAAGATCCTCCACGAATTCTAATATCTGCTTTTGCTCCAGGCGCTCCACCTCCAACAACATTCACACCAGCAATACGTCCACCAATTAAACTTTCTGGTGTTACGTTAATACCTTTGTTAAATTCTTTTGCTGAAATTTGAGAAACAGAACCTGTAGCATCTTTTTTCTTAACAGTACCATAACCTACTTGTACAACAACTTCTTGTAATTGATTTGTATCTTCGCTTAAAGAAACAGCTAAGTTTTTTTGACCATTGAATACAATAGTCTCTGTTTTGTATCCGATAAATGAAACTAAAATTTTGTCTCCATTTTTCAGATTAGGCAATTGAAATTTACCATCAAAATCAGTAGAGGTACCTCCTGCAGCACCTTGAACATTTACATTTACTCCCGGTATTGGCTGACCTGTGGTATGATCAGTTACCGTACCATTTAAAGTGTTCTGAGCCAACACTGTAAAAGGCAACAATAGGAATAAAAATAACAACTTTTTGTAAATTGTTTTCATACTTTTTGTTTAAATTAGTTTTGAGTTTTTGAATGTTAGTTAAGTTTTTAATTTTACTTCGAATTTCAAAATTATGAATTTATTAACATGCTCAACCAGAGACAATTTTTATTGCTTTACGAAAACGTGGTAGTGTTGAAAACTTTCTATATTTTGTAATCTTTTAGCGTTAAAATTGTCAATTATAAAAATTTCAGATACCTTTATTGTTAAATAGATTTTTTTCAATTAACTCCATGAAACGTAAAATAACCCTCAAACAGATTGCAAAGGAACTTGACGTCTCTATTTCAACTGTCTCTAAATCACTTAGAAACAGTCTCGAAATTGGTGAAGAAACGCGACTAAAAGTTCAGGCTTTTGCGAAGTTTTACAATTACAAACCAAACAATATTGCCCTAAGTTTAAAAAACCGAAAAACAAAAAGTATCGGTATTATTATTCCAGAAATTGTACACTACTTTTTCTCGACTGTGATCAATGGTGTAGAGCAAGTTGCCAACGAATACGGATACAGTGTAGTAATCTGTGTATCAGACGATTCTTTTGACAAAGAAGTACTAAATATGGAGATGCTGGCCAACGGAAGTATCGATGGTTTTATCATGTCTCTTTCTAAAGAAACACAGTATAAAGGCGACTTTCATCACATCACCGAAGTTATCAATCAAGGAATGCCTGTAGTGATGTTTGACCGCGTTACAAACGATATATTATGCGATAAAGTGATTATTGATGATAAAGCCGCTGCTTATGAAGCCGTCCAGAGTTTGATTGATAACGGCCGCAAAAAGATCGCTTTGGTAACAACAGTTGATTATGTGAGTGTTGGAAAACTGAGAACGGATGGCTACGAAAAAGCATTACTAGATAACGGACTTCCTTTTAACGAAGATTTAATCATAAAAATTGAAGACGTAGAAACTTGCGAAATTACCATCAGCCAGCTTTTACATGAAAGAGCTTTTGATGCCGTTTTTGCTGTAAATGAGCTTTTTGCCGTAACCATTATCAAAACCGCAAATAAAATGGGATTGAAAGTTCCCGAAGATTTAGCGGTAATCGCATTTACAGACGGAATCATTTCAAAATACTCTACTCCAACCATTACTACAGTAAGCCAAAGTGGAGAAAAAATGGGTAATAAAGCAGCTAAAATGCTTATTGAAAGGCTCGAAGCAGAAGAAGATGATGACGAAGAGCACACTGAAAATTACACCACGGAAGTTATAGAAACTCATTTAATAAAAAGAGAATCTACTGACTAAAAATCTTAAAATCAACACTTTCTAAGGCCATAAAAAATATTTATGGCTTTTTTATTAGCATTAATAAAAAAATAATTTATAATTTTACGCCCGTCAAGGCTTTTAGTTTTACTTCGAAAAGAACAAAGTTTTGATAAGCAAGGCGCTTATCGTATAATTTTCAAATTACGATAATGGAAAAGCGTAAATTAAGTTTCTGGGAAATTTGGAACATGAGTTTCGGTTTCTTAGGAATACAATTCGGTTTTGCACTACAAAATGCAAACACTTCTAGAATTTTTGAAACCCTTGGTGCTAAAATTGACGAAATTCCAATTTTATGGATTGCTGCTCCTGTTTCAGGTTTAATAATTCAGCCTATAATTGGTTATTTCAGCGATCGTACTTGGACACGTTTAGGTAGACGTCGCCCCTATTTTTTAATTGGAGCAATTCTATCTTCGGCTGCATTATTTGTTATGCCAAACTCACCAACGTTATGGATTGCTGCAGGAACATTATGGATAATGGACGCGTCGATAAATGTTTCAATGGAGCCTTTCCGTGCCTTTGTTGGTGATAACTTACCAGAAAAACAACGCACATTAGGTTTTGCCATGCAAAGTTTCTTCATCGGAACTGGAGCTGTCGTAGGATCAGTTTTGCCTTATCTTTTTTCAAATGTCTTTGGCGTGAGCAACACTGCTCCAGAAGGAATTATTCCAGATTCTGTAAAATGGTCTTTTTACATTGGCGGAATTGCTTTTCTTCTTTCTGTTTTATGGACGGTTTATAAGACATCAGAATACACACCTGATGAGCTTCATGCATTTGAACAGCAAAATAAAAAAGAAGAATTCGTAAACACCGATGCAGAACCTGGCGTTACAACCAAAAAACAGCTTTTATTAGGAATTTCTCTTGCTGCTATTGGCGCTTTAATTTCTTTCCTAATTTTCGAAAACAGTCTGGCAAAAGAGCTTTACATTCTCTTTATAGGACTAGTTTTTATGGGAGTTTTGTTCATCATAGCATCACAACTTCGAAACGCTAAAGTTGATAATGGTTTTACAGTAATCATGACCGATTTATTGAACATGCCAGCTACAATGAAAAAACTGGCTTGGGTTCAATTTTTCTCTTGGTTTGCGCTTTTCTCCATGTGGATCTACACTACACAGGCGGTTACACAACACATTTTTGGCACAACAGATACCACTTCAAAAGTATACAATGATGCTGCAGACTGGGTTTCTGTATTATTTACCGTATACAACGGAATTGCTGCTGCTGTAGCCTTCTTATTGCCAATTATCGCAAAAAAAGTTGGCGTTAGAGCAACACATTTATTAGCCTTATGCGCTGGAGGTGTTGGTTTAATTTCAATTTATTTTATCGGTGATAAACAAATGCTAATTCTGCCAATGTTAGGTGTTGGTATCGCATGGGCTAGTATTTTATCCATGCCATATGCCATGCTTTCTGGTGCTTTGCCTGCTGCAAAAATGGGTTATTACATGGGAGTTTTTAACTTCTTTGTCGTGATTCCGCAAATTGTAGCAGCAACCATATTAGGATTTATAATAAAACAATTCTTTAATAGTGAACCTATTTACGCTTTAATTATTGGAGGAGTATCCATGATTTTTGCTGGATTACTAACTCTGAGAGTAAATAACAAAACTAAAATTGAAATTCATGAATAACAAAAAAGCATTCATCTTCGATCTTGATGGTGTGATCGTTGATACCGCTAAATACCACTTTTTGGCCTGGCAAAAAATCGCTCAGGAATTAAATATAAATTTTACACACGAAGACAACGAACTTTTAAAAGGAGTCAGTCGTGTTCGTTCTTTAGATATCATTTTAGGATTAGGAAATGTTACGGTTTCGCAGGCCGATAAAGACAAATTCCTGATTCAAAAAAATGAGGAATACCTATCTTATTTAGTTGATATGGATGAAAGTGAGGTTCTTCCAGGAGTTTTAAAAATTCTACAACTATTAAAAGAGAAAAACCAAGGAATTGCATTAGGTTCTGCCAGTAAAAATGCAAGACCAATTCTAGAAAAAACAGGAGTTCTATCTTACTTCGATGTTATTGTTGACGGAAATGACGTTACCAATGCAAAACCAGATCCTGAAGTTTTCTTAAAAGCGGCTCAATTATTAAATATTGATCCAAAAAATTCAATTGTATTTGAAGATTCTGTTGCCGGAATTCAGGCGGCAAATATTGCAGAAATGGTAAGTGTTGGAATTGGTGAGGAAACAATTTTACATGAAGCTGATCATATTTTTAAAGATTTTACCCAAATCACAACAAGCTTTATTAACGACTTAATTAGTCAATGAGAAAATTTGATAATTAGATAATTTCTAAAAATGAGAATAATTTAATTATCACTCAACAAATTGTATCACAAAAAAAAAACGTAAAACTCCAAGCAATTCAAAAGGTAAAAAAATAGCGTCTAACAGATAATTATCTAATTATCAAATTGCCACATTTTCTAATTACCAAATTGCCACATTTTCTAATTTGAAGAAAAAATGAATCAAGATTATATAAAACCAGACAATTGGTCCATAATAGAAGAAGGATTTGATGTCGAAAGAGTAAAATCGTCTGAAAGTCTTTTTAGTATCGGAAACGGTGCTATGGGACAGCGTGCGAATTTTGAAGAAGCCTATTCTGGCGAAACTTTCCAAGGAAGTTACATTGCAGGTATTTATTATCCAGACAAAACAAAAGTGGGATGGTGGAAAAACGGTTATCCGAAATATTTCGCTAAAGTTTTAAATGCTCCAAACTGGATTGGAATTGATATCGAAATCAACGAAGAAAATCTTGATTTACACAATTGCACCGAAGTTAGAAATTTTCGCAGAGAATTGAACATGAAAGAAGGATGGTACAACCGTTCTTTTGAAGCTGTCCTTAAAAACGGAACTGAAATCGCAGTAAATATCCGTCGTTTTCTTTCTTTAGATTTAGACGAAGCTGGAGTGATCAAATACGATATTACACCTTTAAACAAAGACGCAAAAATCGTTTACAAACCGTATATCGATGCTGGTGTAACCAATGAAGATGCCAACTGGGAAGAAAAATTCTGGGAACCTCTTGAAGTTAAAAAAGGGACAAACGAAGCTTTTGTAACGGCTCAGACTTTCAAAACGCATTTTAAAGTTACCACTTTCATGCACAATACGATTTTTGCTAACGGAGAAAATGCAAACATTTCGCCTTCAACAATCGATTCAACAACAGATAAAGTTCAGTACACTTACGGAACTATTATCGCAAAAGGACAAACCTCAACCATTCAGAAAATTGGAGGTTATACGGTTTCTTTAAACCACGAAAATACTTTAGCTGGAGCAGAAAAAGTAATCAAATCTGCTGTGGCGCTAGGATACGAAACGTTGCTTCAAAACCAAATTGATGCTTGGGCAAAAGTTTGGGAAATGTCAGATATCACGATTGAAGGTGATGTTAAGGCACAACAAGGTATTCGTTTCAACATTTTCCAATTAAATCAAACCTATTCAGGAAAAGACAGCCGATTAAATATTGGTCCAAAAGGATTTACCGGAGAAAAATACGGAGGATCTACTTATTGGGACACTGAAGCTTATTGTATTCCGTTTTACATGGCTACAAAAGATCAGCAGGTTGCAAGAAACTTATTGACCTATCGTTACAATCAATTGGACAAAGCGATTGAAAATGCGAAAGACAATTTAGGTTTCAAAAATGGTGCAGCTTTATATCCAATGGTTACCATGAATGGTGAAGAATGCCACAACGAATGGGAAATCACGCACGAAGAAATCCACAGAAATGGAGCGATTGCTTTCGCGATTTACAACTATAACCGTTACACGGGAGATTACTCTTATATTCCAGAAAAAGGTTTAGAAGTTTTAATCGGAATTGCACGTTTCTGGCATCAAAGAGCTTCTTTTTCTAAAGATAAAAACCAATATGTAATTCTAGGAGTTACAGGTCCAAACGAATACGAAAACAACATCAACAATAACTTCTACACGAATTATATTGCAAAATGGTGTATTGATTTTGCTGCTGAACAAATCGAAAAAGTGGCTTCAGAATATCCTGCAGATCACAAAATAGTGATGGAGAAAGTTGATCTTTCATTAGAAGAAATTCAAGAATGGAAAAAAGTGGCAGACGATATGTACTTCCCTATTTCTAAAGAACTTGGAATTTATTTACAGCAAGATGGTTTCTTAGATAAAGATTTAGTTCCTGTAAAAGATTTAGATAAATCACAGCGCCCAATTAACCAAAAATGGTCTTGGGATCGTGTATTGCGTTCGCCATACATCAAACAAGCCGATGTTTTACAAGGTTTCTATTTCTTCGAAGATCATTTTTCGAAAGAAGAATTAAAACGCAATTTCGAATTTTACGAATCATTTACGGTTCATGAGAGTTCGCTTTCTCCTTGCGTGCACTCAATTCAAGCTGCTGCTTTAGATAAAATGGATATGGCCTATACCTTTTATTTAAGAACTTCTCGTTTGGATTTAGATGATTATAATAAAGAGGTTGAAGAAGGTTGTCATATCACGTCAATGGCTGGTACATGGATGAGTATCGTGGAAGGATTTGGAGGAATGCGTGTGAAAAATGATCAGCTACATTTCTCACCAAAAATCCCGAAAGAATGGAAAGGTTATTCATTTAAAATCAATTTCAGAAATCAAATTTTGAAAGTTGCTGTAAATCATAACGAGACCACTTTTACAGTTGATGGCGATCAGGATTTAAACATTATAGTTAATGGTAAATCTGTAACTGCTGATAAACTCGCACAAATTAATTAAATTACAATACTCTAAAAATCTAAAAAACATGAAAAACTTATTTTTCGCAAGTTTAGTTTTGTTTGCGGTTAGCACGATTGCTAAGGCGCAGCAATTAAAATCTCCCGAAGGAAAGTTCGTAATGGAATTTTCGCTTCAAAGCGATGGAACTCCAACTTACAACTTAAAATACAAAAACAAAGAAGTTGTAAAAACCAGTAAATTAGGTCTTGAACTTAAAGACGATAAAAAATCTTTGTTGAACGACTTTACAATTGCTGATACTAAAACTTCAACTTTTGATGAAACTTGGAAACCAGTTTGGGGCGAAGTAGATCACATCAGAAATCACTACAATGAGTTAGCAGTAACTTTAAACCAAAAAAGTACAGACAGACAAATCGTAATCCGTTTTCGTTTGTTTGATGACGGTTTAGGTTTCCGTTACGAATTTCCAGCACAAAAGAGTCTTACTTACTTTGTAATTAAAGAAGAAAGATCTCAATTTGCTATGACTGGCGATCACACTGCTTTCTGGATTCCTGGAGATTACGATACTCAGGAATACGATTATACAAAATCTAAACTATCAGAAATTAGAGGTTTAGCTCAAAAAGCATACACAGCAAACGTTTCTCAAAAATCTTTTTCTCCAACAGGAGTTCAGACTTCTTTAATGTTAAAAACGGCTGACGGAATCTACATCAACTTGCACGAAGCGGCTTTGATTGATTATTCTTGTATGCACTTGAATTTAGATGACAAAAACTTAGTTTTCGAATCTTGGTTAACACCAGATGCAAAAGGAGATAAAGGTCATATGCAAGCGCCAAATCATTCGCCGTGGAGAACGATTATCGTGAGCGATGATGCTAGAGAAATCTTAGCTTCAAAAATGACTTATAACTTAAACGATCCATCAAAAATTGATAATACATCTTGGATTAAACCAGTAAAATACGTTGGTGTTTGGTGGGAAATGATTACAGGAAAAAGCTCTTGGTCTTACACAAACGATTATCCAACAGTTCAATTGGGTGTTACTGATTTCGCGAAAGCAAAACCAAACGGAACGCACGGTGCAAACAATGCTAACGTAAAAAAATACATTGACTTTGCTGCTGCAAATGGTTTTGACGCAGTTTTAGTTGAAGGATGGAACGAAGGCTGGGAAGACTGGTTCGGACATTCTAAAGATTATGTTTTTGATTTCTTGACGCCTTACCCAGATTTTGATGTAAAAGGTCTTCACGAATATGCAAAATCTAAAGGTGTAAAAATCATTATGCACCACGAAACTTCTGGATCTGTTCGTAACTACGAGCGTCACATGGATGCTGCTTACAAATTCATGAACGATAACGGATACGATGCTGTAAAAAGCGGTTACGTAGGTGATATTTTACCAAGAGGTGAAAACCATTACAGCCAATGGATTGTAAACCACTACCAATATGCAATTGAAAAAGCGGCTGATTACAAAATTATGGTAAACGCTCACGAAGCGGTTCGTCCAACTGGAATCGCAAGAACGTATCCTAACTTAATTGGAAACGAAGCGGCAAGAGGAACAGAATACCAAGCATTTGGTGGTTCTAAACCAAATCACGTAACGGTTTTACCTTTTACAAGATTAATCGGTGGTCCGATGGATTACACGCCTGGAATCTTCGAAATGGATATCAGCAAAATGAATCCTGAGAACAAATCGCATGTAAACAGTACAATTTGTAATCAATTGGCTTTATATGTAACTATGTACAGCCCATTACAAATGGCTGCAGATACTCCAGAAAACTACAACCGTTTTCAAGATGCTTTCCAATTCATTAAAGATGTGGCTGTAGACTGGTCAGAAAGTAAATACATCGAGGCTGAGCCTGGAGATTTTATCACTGTTGCTCGTAAAGCAAAAGGAACAAACAACTGGTTCGTTGGAAACGTAAATGGAGAAACTTCTCGTACATCTAACATCGATTTCAGTTTCCTTGAAAAAGGTAAAAAATATACTGCAACAATTTACGCTGATGCAAAAGATGCGCATTACAAAACAAAACCGCAAGCTTACACGATCAAGAAAATTGCTGTAACCAATAAATCAAAATTATCTCAATTTTCAGCTCCTGGAGGAGGTTATGCAATAAGCATTATAGAAACGAAATAATTTCTTAAAGACAAGTAATCTCCCCCATGATTGCTTGTCTTTTTTTAAGTTGTTAAAACATATCCTAACAGGTTTTAAAAACCTGTTAGGTATTACATGAGCTACTACTTATCCTGCAAGGTTTCCCAAACCTTGTAGGTTTAAACTTTTCTCAAACATACCTAACAGATTTTAAAAACCTGTTAGGAAACTAAAACTATATATTATGAGAATTCAACAAAATCATATTATTTACAAAATATTTCTGCTTCTTCTAATATTTTCCGCTTCCGCGAAAGCGCAAATCCAAAAAGTAGAGCCCCCTTTCTGGTACGCAGGAATGAAAAATTCGGAACTGCAGATTATGTTCTACGGAAAAAATATTTCGCAATATGAAGCTTCGGTTTCCAACAATGTTGCGATTAAAAATGTTGAAAAAACAGAAAATCCAAACTATCTTTTTGTAACCATTGATACAAAAGATGTCAAAGCTTCTGAATTGGTTTTCTCTTTCAAAAACAATAATAAAGTTGCTTTTAAACAAAAATATACGCTTAAAGAAAGAAGAGCGAATTCTGCCGACAGAAAAAGCTATGATGCCTCTGATTTAATTTACTTAATCATGCCGGATCGTTTCGCTAACGGAGATCCGAAAAACGATAGCAATGCTTCTCTAACTGAAAAAGCGAACCGTCAAGATCCAAGCGGACGTCACGGTGGAGATATCGAAGGAATCATCAAAAACTTAGATTATATTTCGGCTCTTGGTGCAACGACAATCTGGAGCACGCCTTTATGCGAGGACAACGAAAAACAGCATTCGTACCATACTTATGCGCAAACAGATGTTTACAGAATTGATCCTCGTTATGGAACGAATGAAGATTATGTTCGCCTTTCTTCTGAAATGCACAAAAAAGACATGAAATTGGTTATGGATTATGTAACCAATCACTGGGGAATTTCACATTGGATGATGAAAGATATTCCAACAAAAACTTGGTTCAATCAGTTCGAAAACTTCACACAGACACACCACAGACGCGAAGTAATTACAGATATTCACGCTTCAAAAATCGATCAGGAAGTTTGTGTTGACGGCTGGTTCGTGCCTTCAATGCCGGATTTGAATTTAAGAAATCCGCTTGTTGCGAAATACTTAACTCAAAATGCGATTTGGTGGATTGAATACGCCAATCTTGATGGTTTCCGTGTAGATACTTATAATTATTCAGATAAAACGGCAATGGCAAATTGGGCAAAAGCGATTACAACTGAATACCCTAATTTCAATATTGTGGGTGAAATTTGGATGCACAATCAAGCGAATTTAGCTTTTTGGCAAAAAGACAGTAAAGTTGGAGCGATTGAAAACTACAATTCAAACCTTCCATCTGTAATGGATTTTACGCTTCAAAGTCAGATTACTTCTGCTTTCAACGAAAATGAACCAAGTTGGGACAACGGATTAATCAAATTCTACAACAATTTTGCGATGGATTTCTTATATCCAGACACTAACAACATTTTAGTTTTTGCCGAAAATCACGATACAGATCGTATGAATGATAAATTTAAATACGATTTGCCAAAATACAAACTGGCGATGACTTTATTGGCAACCGTTCGCGGTATTCCACAAATTTATTACGGTTCAGAAATTGGAATGGGCGGTGATAAAGGTAAAGGCGGAGATGCCGATATTCGTCAGGATTTTCCAGGCGGATGGGCTGGCGACAAAAACAACGCTTTTACAAAAGAAGGAAGAACGGCAGAACAAGCTGCATTTTTTGATTTCAGTTCAAAATTATTCACTTGGAGAAAAACAAACGAAGCGGTTCATTTCGGAAAAATGACGCATTATATTCCTGAAAATAACACTTATGTATATTTCAGATATACAGATGCTAAAACAGTAATGGTAGTTTTCAATAACAATGCAAAAGAGCAAGTTGTAAAAACAAACCGTTTTAAAGAAAGCATCAAAAACTTTAAATCAGGAAAAGATGTTATCACAGGAAAAACTTTCGATTTAGCTTCTGAAATTAAGCTGGAACCAAAATCAGCTCTTGTTTTAGAATTGGAATAACAATATTTTTTCTCTCGCAGATTTAACAGATTGAGCAGATAATTAAAAAAGAAAATCTGCCGAATCTGCGAGATCTGCGAGAGACTATTTTTTTTCCGCCATGAATTCACGAATTTTATTTTCAAAGATTGTCAAAAAATAATTCGTGAATTCGTGGCTATTTTTTTTCAACCTGTTTAAAAAATCTTAAATAATGAAAAAATACACTTTCCTTTTTTTATCTTTAGTATTCATAATTACGGGTTGTTCTGGCTCAAAATCAGTTACAATGAATAACGAGAATACTTCGAAAACACCTTTCGTTTGGGAAGGAGCAAATGTTTATTTTTTACTTACAGACCGTTTTTACAACGGCGACAAATCAAACGATTTAAATTTTAACCGAACCAAAACTCCTGGAAAACTTCGCGGATTTGAAGGCGGAGATATTATCGGAATCACTAAAAAAATTGAATCAGGATATTTTGAGAAATTAGGAATCAATGCCATTTGGCTTACGCCGATAGTCGAACAGATTCACGACGGCGTTGACGAAGGAACAGGATTGAGTTATGGCTTTCACGGTTATTGGGCAAAAGATTGGACGGCTCTTGATCCGAACTTTGGGACAAAAGAAGATTTAGCCAATTTAGTCAAAAAAGCACATGAAAAAGGAATTAGAATAGTTTTAGACGGTGTAATCAATCATACTGGTCCAGTAACTCCAGAAGATCCCGTTTGGCCTTCTGATTGGGTGCGAACTGGTGTTGTATGCGATTACAAATCTTTTGAAAACACTACTATGTGTACTTTAGTAGAAAACCTTCCTGATGTAAGAACTGAAAGTTCTCAAAACGTAGATCTCCCTCCTTTTTTAATTGAAAAATGGAAAAAAGAAGGTCGTTACGAAAAAGAAGTTGCTTCGCTTGACGAATTCTTCAAAAGAACAGGTTATCCAAGAAGTCCGAAATATTATATTATAAAATGGTTAACCGACTATATTCTGGAATTCGGAATTGACGGTTACCGCGCTGACACGGTAAAACACACCGAAGAAGGCGTTTGGGCCGATTTCAAAAAAGAATGTGATTATGCTTTTGAAACCTGGAAAAAACACCATCCAATGCAGGTTTTAGATCAGAATCCGTTTTACACAATCGCTGAAGTTTACGGTTACGGAATAAGCTCCGGACAGGATTATGATTTTGGAGATCGAAAAGTGAATTATTTCCAGAATGGTTTCAACAGCATGATCAATTTTGAATTTAAATGGAATGCTGCGCAAAGTGATTATGAAACTTTATTCTCAAAATATTCCAATCATTTAAATAATGAATTGAAAGGCTATTCGGTTCTTAATTATATGTCTTCTCACGATGACGGACAGCCTTTTGACGCCAATCGCGTAAAAGGTTTCGAAGCAGGAACAAAACTTCTGCTTTCGCCGGGAATGTCACAAGTATATTACGGAGACGAATCAAATCGTTCTTTGGTCGTTGAAGGAACTCAAGGCGATGCAACACTACGTTCGAACATGAATTGGGACGACATTCAAAACAATCCTGATACAAAATTCATGCTTTCACATTGGCAAAAATTAGGTCAATTTAGAAGAAATCATCCCGCTGTAGGTGCTGGAGTTCATACGCAATTAAGCAGTCAGCCTTATGTGTTTTCAAGAACGTATTCTAAAGGATCGTTTACAGACAAAGTATTAATCGGTTTAGATTTACCTGAAGGCCGTAAAGAACTTTCCGTGTTTTCTCTTTTCGAAAACGGAACTAAATTACGTGATGGTTTCTCTAATAAAGAAACAGAAGTTGTTGATGGAAAAGTAATTATCGACAGCGAATTTGGAATTGTTTTATTAGAAAAAATTTAATTTTTTTCTCTCGCAGATTTGGCAGATTGAGCAGATAATTAAAATAGAAATCTGCCAAATCCGCGAGATCTGCGAGCGATTTTTTTTAGCCACAGATTATCGGATTAAAAAGGATTTTAAAATCTGTGTTAATCCGTATAATCTGTGGCTACATTTTTTTTATAATTCCTTGCGACCTTTGCGTAAAACTTTGCGACCTTTGCGGTTAGAAAAAAACTCAGAAAATGCTAAAAATAGCTCATAGAGGTGCAAAAGCATACGAACCTGAAAATACACTTCAAGCGTTTCAAAAAGCCTTAGATTTAAATTCAGACGGAATCGAACTTGATGTTCACTTAAGTGCCGACGGACATATTATAGTAATTCATGACGAAACTATAGACAGGACAACTAACGGAAAAGGTTTGGTAAATTCTTTTTCATTATCTGAATTAAAATCTTTTCTGATTAATGAAAAATACCAAATTCCAACTTTAAACGAGGTTTTTGATTTGATTGACAAAAAATGTCTGATCAATATTGAATTAAAAGGTTTAGGAACTGCTCCTAAAGTTGTCCGGTTAATTGAGGAATATACTTCAGAAAAAAAATGGAATTACAATAATTTTATAATTTCAAGTTTCGAGTGGAATATGCTTAACGAAACTTTGAGTTTAAATCCAAACATTCCTATTGGTGTTTTAACAGAAGAAAATATTGATACTGCTTTGGCTTTCGCCGAAAACATAAAAGCAAAAGCAATTCATCCTGATTTTCAATTATTGAATAAAGAAAATGTTCAGCAAATTCAAGAAAAAGGATTCTTAGTTTTCCCTTGGACAGTAAACTCTGAAGAAGACATTCAAAAAGTGAAAAATTATAAAGTAAACGGAATTATCTCTGATAATCCAGATAAAATATAAAGTTTAAAATAGCCACAGACTACACTGATTAAAAGGATTTTTTTACGCCACTAATTGCACAAATTTTCGCGAATTAATTTATTTAAATTTAAAAATCTGTGTAAATCATTTTAATCTGTGGCAGAAAAAAAATTAGTGCCAATTCGTGAAATTCGGGGCAAAAAAAATATGATTAAAAATTTCGACATCATCATCGTTGGCGGAGGCGCTGCAGGCTTTTTTACCGCAATTAATATTGCAGAGAAAAATCCGAAACTGAAAATCGCCATTTTAGAAAGAGGAAAAGAAGTGCTTTCTAAAGTCCGCGTTTCCGGTGGCGGACGATGCAATGTAACGCACGCTTGTTTTGAACCTAACGAATTAGTGAAATTTTATCCTCGCGGTGAAAAAGAACTTCGTGGACCGTTTCATCAGTTCTGTTCTGGAGACACAATTGAATGGTTTGAAAAACACGGTGTCGAATTGAAAATCGAAGAAGATGGCAGAATGTTTCCTGTTTCCAATTCGTCACAAACTATAATTGATTGTTTTCTAAAAGCAACCGAAAAATTAGGCATTAAAGTATTAACAGGACAAAGCGTTCAATCCATTTTTAAAAAAGAAAATCATTGGAAAATTGATACGCAATCGGACAACTTTGCCACAGAAAAATTAGTAATGGCAACGGGAAGTAATCCTAAAATCTGGGAAATGCTTCAGGAACATGGTCACGCAATTGTAAGCCCTGTCCCTTCCTTATTTACTTTCAACATCAAAGATCCTCGAATTAAAGAACTGCCTGGCGTTGCAGCCCAAGTTACTGTAAATGTAAAAGACACCAAACTAGAATCTACAGGACCTTTGTTAATCACACATTGGGGAATGAGCGGACCTGCAATTCTGAAACTTTCAGCTTGGGGCGCACGCATTCTTCATAATAAAAATTATCAGTTTACCATTTTTGTAAATTGGTTAAATGATGTCGATTTTGAAGATGCTGAAAAAATCCTAAAAAACTTAAAACAAGAACACGCTAAAAAAGCCGTTTCTAAAAAATCACCTTTTGACTTCCCAAATCGTTTGTGGGAAAGTTTGGTTTTAGCTTCTGGAATTGATGCTGAAACCAAGTGGGCAGATTTATCTAAAAACCAATTGCAAAATCTAACTTCACAATTAATAAAATCCGAATTTAAAGTCAATGGAAAAAGTACTTTTAAGGAAGAATTTGTAACGGCTGGCGGAATCGACTTAAAGGAAATCAACTTTAAAACAATGGAAAGCAAAATTCATCAAAACCTTTATTTTGCAGGTGAAATTGTCAATATTGATGCCATAACAGGAGGATTTAATTTTCAGAATGCTTGGACAAGCGGGTTTATTCTGGCTCAAAATATTTAATACAAAATGAAATTTAAAGGAATTATTTTTGATTTAGACGGAACTTTAGTCAATTCACTAGAAGACATTTCAGATGCGATGAATAAAGTGCTTCAAGGTCTAAATTTCCCCACTCATACTTACGACACTTATCAATATTTTATTGGAAGCGGTTTGCGAAATTTAGTCAGCAAAGCACTTCCTGCAACCAACAATTCAGACGAGCAAATCGAAATTTGTTTTGAATGTATGATTAACGAATATCGCGAAATCTGTACTTTGAAAACCAAACCTTATGATGGAATTGTCGAGTTGTTAGAAAATCTGACTTCGCAAAACATCAAAATGGCGGTTTTCTCTAATAAAGCCGATGAATTGACGAAGAAAATAGCATCCGAAATATTTCCAAATCATTTTGATCAAGCGGTTGGTTTAAGTACGGAAGCACTTAAAAAACCAAATCCGTTTGAAGCTTTAGAAATTGGTAAAAAATGGAATTTAAAACCAGAAGAAATTCTTTTTGTTGGTGATTCTGATATCGATATGCAGACAGCTGTAAATGCTAATATGTTTCCTGTTGGCGTAACTTGGGGTTACAGAACCGAAGAAGAATTGAAAAACAGCGGTGCGAAACTGGTTGTTAATACGGCTTCAGAATTAATCGAGATTCTATAAAATGCATCTTTCATTACAAAAACAAATCACAGCAATTGCCTCTTTTTCTGAAAATGAAATCGAGACAATTGCTTCTTGTTTTGAATATGAAACGTTTACTGCCAAAGAATATCTTTCACCAATGGGAAAAATCAGCAATAAGATTTTTTTCATTCTCAACGGATTGGCGAGAGTTTATTACCTCAAAGATGGAAAAGAAATCACAACGTATTTAAGTGCTGACGAAGGTTTTATTGCTTCGTATTCCAGTTTCATAAATCAAACTCCGTCTTTTGAAAATATTCAATGCATTGAAGATTGCGAAGTGCTTTCGATTACTTTCGATAAAATGCAATACCTCTATAACGAAATTCCAAATTGGGAACGTGTCGGGAGAATTTTAGCCGAACAGAATTACCTTTGTATGGCAGATCGTGTTTTAAAACTGCAAATGATTCCTGCTAAAGAAAAATACCAGACTTTTTTAGCTTCGGCTCCAACCAAAATCATGCAGCGAACACCTTTAATTTATATCGCGTCTTTTTTAGGAATAACTCCCGAATCATTGAGCAGAATCCGTCAAGACATTTCTTAACATTTATCAAGTGGATTGATAAGCCGAATTCGAATCTTTGTCAAAACAAAATTTGAAAAGATGAAGAATATTGCCAAAGACGTTTATCAAATCCCATTATTTCCTCGAAATGCCATTAATTGCTATTTGATCGAAGATATTTTAATTGATGCAGGAATTAGAACTTCTGCCAACAAAATATTGAAATCAATAAAAGACAAATCTGTTAGCCAACATGCATTAACGCATGCACACGCCGATCATCAAGGAAGCAGTAAAATAATCTGCGAAACTTTGAACATTCCGCTTTTGTGCAGCGAACCTGAAAAAGAATTCGCCGAAAACGGAAATGTGATTACAGAATACCCAAATCCGAATCATATCATTTCAAAATTTCAGAAGAATTTCTGGGCTGGAGAAGGACATCCAATTTCTCAAACTTTAAAAGAAGGAGATCAAATCGGCGGATTTACAGTTATTGAAACTCCTGGACATTCAAGAGGTCATTTGTCTTTTTTCAGAGAAAAAGACGGCGTTTTAATTGTGGGCGATGTTATGACCAATATGAATTTACTAACTACAAAAGTTGGATTGCATGAACCGCCCCATTTATTTACTTCTGATCAAGAAACCAACAGAAAATCGATTCTAAAATTGGCTTCACTAAAACCAAAAATATTATGTTTTGGTCATGGTCCCATTTTATTTAATAGTGGAGAATTGGAGAAACTCAAAAACTCGATTACAGATAATTAACAAGAATTTACAGATTCTGTAAGTTTTCGTTAAGAGTATTCTAATAATTTTACTCTCAACTAATTAATCCTGTATGAGAGTAAAATTACTTACTACAATTTCTTTTTTCACCTACCAATTAAGCATTTCTCAAACCGAAAAATTACTTCAAGGAAAAGTTCTTTCGCAAAAAATCCCGCTTAATAAAGTCGAAGTAATTAACAAAACTGCCAAAACGAGTACACGTACAAACGAGCTTGGAGAATTTTCTATTTTGGTTCGACCGCAAGACAGTGTACTTTTTTTCTCAAAAGATTACTTTTTTGGAAGACTAAAAATTTCTCAGGAAAATATCGATAAGAACAATATTATCGTGAATATGATTTTGAGGCCTGAAGAATTAGAGGAAGTTCTTATCACCACAATAAAATTTCCTCATGTTGGTCCCTCGCAAGAGGTTTCAGATTCTATTGCACTAATAAAGGCTTCTAGTGATTTACGAAAATATACTGGCGTTTATGATGGAACAATTGCCAACGGAATGAATTTTGGTGCAATAGGAAGTGGTTTCCTTGGATTATTAAAAAAGGAAAAAGAAGAACCGAAGAAGAAAGCTCCAGAAATGAATTTTAGAAAACTAATTGCAAAAAATTTCTCCGAAGACTTTTTTACTAAAGATCTCAAATTAAATTCTGAAGAAAAAGAACTCTTCCTTCAATTCTGCGAAGCCGATACAAGATCTCAAACACTTCTTGAAAATCCAAATATTCTGGCAACTATGGAATTTTTGTACGCTAAAAACGATGAGTTTAAGAAACTTAAATAGCTTTTTTTAACTTCTTCCACTTTGAGAAAAATACAACCAAAGCAATCAACAAAATTATTATTATTCCTGAAAGGATAATAATAATTGTTTCCATTTGAGATATATAACCTGAATATATATTTCCTTTGCTTTCTCTTAAAGCCCGAAGTTGAGAGCCATAACTTACAGCTCTTTCCCGATAATAGTCAATTTCGTTCTGGGAGCTGTTAATCATTCTTTCTATAATTAAATCTCCTTCGTAACCATATTTTCTGGCACTTCTGTAAGTCTCAAGCGCACTGTTATTTTGTCCTAACAATTCTGCAAGATTGCCAAGTTCAAAAAGAAGAATTGAAATAATTTTATCTTTCGGCTCAATAAATGACATTCTTTCATTCACTTGAAAGTAAATTGATTGCGCCAGTTCATCAATCTCTTTTCGAGACAGTTTTGTTTTAGGTTCACGTGACGTTCCAAAATTGGCATTAATTAAAAACTGACCAGAAACATCTTTTAAATTCTTGATTTTTGCTTCTAATATTTTTAAATGAAGCCATTCTGATCCTTCATGAGATTTAGGATTAATAGCAATCGACTTTTTAATCCATTCATATGCTTTTTGGTTTTCACCCATTAATTCGTAAAGTGTCCCTAAATTAGATGCTGTCGAATATCTATTAGGTTTGATTTTTTCAATGTTCAGGTATAATTTTAAAGCTTCATCATACTTCTTCAAAACAATTAAAAGATATCCTTTATCAGACAAATAATCTAAATCTTTTGTCTTTTTATACAAACTATCAAGTTCGATTATCAATCTTGGAAAATCTCCCTCAAAAAAATTATGCCCCTGAGGATTAATTCCATCATAATCTTCATATGCATAAGCTCCATTTTTTAGAATTTTCGTTTCGCCATTCAAACAAGCAAAAGCTTTAAATGAAATTAAAGCTAAGACAACTAGAAGAAACTTAAATCTATTCATAAAGTAAACGCATTGATTTAAACTTGAAACAAAGATAACTTGAAACCTGAAACAAAAAACTACTTATTCAACCACCAAATACTAGCATTTAAAACCGTTGCAAATCCAACCCAAGCTAAATATGGAATCAATAAATATCCCGAAGTTTTATTGATTTTGATGAATTTTAAATACGTTTCGTAAATCATCAGCCATAGCAACACAATTTCGATTAAAGCTAACATTGGGTTTTTCAATCCGAAGAATAAATAAGACCAAATTGAATTTAAAATCAACTGAATGATAAAGAAAAGCAATGCTTGTTTTACTTCTTCTGTATTTTCTTTTATTTTGTCCCAAACCAAAGCCGCAGCAACTGCCATTAAAATATAAAGCACAGTCCAAACGGGCATAAAAATCCAATTCGGCGGATTGAAAACTGGCTTTTCTAAAGTTACGTACCAAGTCTCAATACTCGGTCTTGTAACCAAACTTGCAGAATATCCAACTGTTAAACAAATTACTAAAGCTATAGCGATTTTTACGAACTTATTCATTTTTTCAAATTTTGATTCAAAAATAGTCAAAAGAAAAATTAAACCGTATAAGTAGTGTAAGTTCATTTTAGCAAAGCACGCTTATAATTTCTTATATTACTTATATGGTGAAAAAATTTAAAAGTTATCTTTGCCAAAATTTTATAATTCATGTATTCAGCAGCTGATTTTATACCTACTTCCTATACTTCAACAATCGAAAACGGAAACTTTGAATGGAGTGCTCCAAGCAACATTGCATTAGTGAAATACTGGGGAAAAAAAGACAACCAGATTCCAGCAAATCCGTCAGTAAGTTTTACTTTGAATAATTGCAAAACGATTACAAAATTAGGTTTCGAAAAAAGAGCCAATCAAAATGGTTTTTCTTTTGATTTGCTTTTTGAAGGAAAACCAAAAGAAGATTTTAAACCAAAGATTCAGAAGTTTTTAGAAAGAGTTGAAGTTTATCTGCCGTTCTTGAAGGATTATCATTTTACAATTGATACTCAAAATACATTTCCGCACAGTTCTGGAATCGCTTCTTCGGCTTCTGGAATGGCGGCTTTGGCAATGAATTTTATGAGTTTGGAAAGAAAACTAAATCCAGAAATGACCGATGAATATTTTTATCAGAAAGCTTCATTTTTAGCTCGTTTAGGTTCTGGAAGCGCTTGCCGAAGCGTGAAAGGAAATGTAGTAGTTTGGGGAAATCAAGCCAATATTGAAGGAAGCACCGATTTATTTGGAGTTGAATTTCCGTATACGATTCACGAGAATTTCAAAAATTATCAAGATACGATTTTATTGGTTGACAAAGGTGAAAAACAAGTTTCGAGTACAGTTGGTCACGATTTAATGCACAATCATCCGTATGCTGAAAGACGTTTTGCACAAGCGCACGAAAATCTAGATAAATTAATTGCCATTTTTGAAAACGGAAATCTAGACGAATTCATTAAAGTTGTAGAAAGCGAAGCATTGACTTTGCACGCCATGATGATGACTTCAATGCCTTATTTCATTTTGATGAAACCAAATACGCTGCAAATCATAAATGCAATTTGGAAATTTAGAAACGAAACGAAGATTCCAGTTTGTTTCACGCTAGATGCTGGGGCAAATGTGCATGTTCTTTACCCTGAAAATGTTGCAACAAAAGTGCTTCAATTTATTCAGGACGAATTAGTTGTATTTTGTCAGAATAGTCAATACATTTGCGACAAAATTGGAAGTGGCGCGATTGCATTATAATTTTGCGTATCTTTATATGTTTAGAATAGTTTTTTGATTTACAATTATGAATACAGCAGCAATAAAACTTTACGATTTATTTAGAAAAGAACTTAATCTTGATGAGAGTAAGGCTAAGGAGTTTATTGAAGCAATTGATAAAACTATAAGCGAAGAAATCAAACAAGATAAAAACGAAATAGCTTCTAAAGATTTTGTAAAAAAAGAAATCACAGATGCTAAAAACGATATGATAAAATGGTTTGTTGGTTTATTCTTTGCTTTAGCCATGATGATAATCGGATTGTATATTAAAGGATAAGATTCCAACCCAAATAAAATTACTTTAAAAGAAGACATTAAATAAATCATGAAAGGACCCTTATTTTACTCAAAAATATTACTCTTTGGAGAATACGGAATTATCCGCGACTCTAAAGGACTTTCTATTCCTTATAATTTTTATAACGGCGCTTTGAAAAAAAGCGAAGAGCCAACTGAAGAAGCAATTGCATCTAACAGAAGTTTAAGAAGTTTTGCTTCTTATCTTGAGGTTTTACATACGCAACAGCCAGAATTGGTTACTTTCGATTTGGCGACGCTACAAAATGATGTTGAAACCGGAATGTATTTCGATTCTAGTATTCCACAAGGATACGGTGTTGGAAGCAGCGGTGCGCTTGTTGCAGCTATTTACGATAAATATGCTACAAACAAAATCACTGTTTTAGAAAATCTTACTCGCGAAAAACTACTACAGTTAAAAAATATATTTTCTAACATGGAAAGCTTTTTCCACGGGAAAAGTTCAGGTTTGGATCCGCTAAACAGTTATTTGAGTATTCCAATCTTGATTAATTCAAAAGACAATATTGAAGCAACTGGAATTCCGACTCAAAGTTTTGACGGAAAAGGAGCTGTATTTTTATTAGACTCAGGAATTGTTGGCGAAACCGCTCCAATGGTTAACATTTTTATGGAAAACCTAAAAGACAAAGGTTTCCGTGCAATGCTTAAAAATCATTTCGTAAAATATACCGACGCTTGCGTAGAAAACTTCTTGCAAGGCGACATGAAATCTTTGTTTACCAATACCAAGAAACTTTCTAAAGTAGTTCTGAATCATTTCAAACCAATGATTCCAGAACAGTTTCACGGAATCTGGCAACATGGGATCGATACCAACGATTATTACCTAAAACTTTGCGGTTCTGGCGGTGGCGGTTATATTCTTGGTTTTACCGAAGATTTAGAACGTGCTAAAGCTTCTTTAAAAGACTATAAATTAGAAGTTGTTTATCAATTTTAATTTCCTAAAAACGATAATTATTTGAATAGACTTTCCTAAATATTTAACCTAAAAAAGTTACTGAGTATGAATAGTATTTTAAAGATTATCAAAGCAACTTTTTTAGGCGGAATTTTATTCTTAGCACCATTAATTTTACTAGTGGTTCTTTTTGAAAAAGGATATCATATTGTTCAAAAAATTACAGTTCCCATTGTCAACTCTCTTCCAAGAGTGAAGGTTATGGGCTTTGCACTGCAAGAAGTTATTGGCGTAGTCATTATTATTATGGTCTGCTTTGTTGCAGGTTTATTGGCTAAAACTGTTTATGCAAAAAAACTTGTTCAGAAAATAGAAGACAACATTCTAAGCTTAGTGCCTGGATATGTGTTTATCAAAAACATGCAAGAAAGCATAATGGGTTTTGAATCTAAAGAAGATTTAAAAGTAATTATGGTTCCTACAGATGCAGGTTGGCAATTTGCCTTTTTGATCGAACAAATAAACGATAATGAATTTACCGTTTTTATTCCCGATGCCCCAAACCCTTGGAGCGGATCTGTAGTTTTTGTAGAGAAGAAAGACATTAGAGAAATTGAAATAACTCAAAAACAAGCTTTGGCCTGCATTAGAAAATTAGGCTATGGTTCTAAAGAATTGTTAAAAAACAAACTCTAAATTTTTGAATTAAAAAATATCTTTTAACTTCCCTCATCTAAACTCCACAAACAAAACTTTATGTTAAACAGACAGCACAAACTTTTAATAATGAAAATTGTTAGTCTGTTCTCTGTGGTTCGAGGTTATAACATTCCAATTATTGTTTTAGCACAATATTTATCGGCGATTTTTATATTGGCACCAGAAATTAGAGCGTTGGATATTTTATTGGATTTTTATCTGTTTCTAATTGTGTTTGCTTCGGCCATTACAATTGCTTCCGGATATATTATCAATAATTTTTACGACAGCCAGAAAGATTTAATCAACAGACCCAACAAATCAATGTTGGATCGTTTGGTGAGTCAGAAAACAAAACTGAACGTTTATTTCGGTTTGAATTTTCTTGCCGTGTTAATGGCTGGAATCGTTTCTTGGCGTGCTTTTTTATTCTTTTCTGTTTACATATTTATGATTTGGTTTTATTCGCATAAAATCAAAAAGTTTCCAATTATCGGCAACCTAATGTCGGCATTGTTGGCTGTAACTCCGTTTTTTGCCATTTTACTGTATTTCTACAACAAGATTTCGTTTGAAGAAATAGAAAATCATATGAGTCATTTTGTAGTAATTTCGGCACATGCAGTATTCTTGTTTTTACTTCTTCTTATTCGCGAAATGATAAAAGATTTAGAAAACTTAAAAGGCGATTTGGTAACCGATTACAGAACAATTCCTGTTTTATATGGCGAAAAAATTTCAAAACAGATTATTACAGCACTTACTATTTTGACGATTGTGCCTGTTTACGTTTTGGTAAATATTTATGATGTAGGCTACATGGATATCTACTTTTATGTTTGTTTTGGAGTTCTACTTTTTTTCCTGATTTATTTATGGAAATCCAACTCGAAAGAGCAATTTTTAAAACTTCATAATGTTCTAAAATTCTTAATTGTTTCTGGCGTTTTCTGCATTGTTTTGATCAATCCTAGTGTTTTATGGCATGGGAAGGAATTGATTTCTAATTATTAAGACTTTTTTTATTCCGCAGAGATACGCGAAGAATTTTCAAAGAGATACACGAAATTTCTTTGCGAAACTTTGTGTCATTTTTTGCGAATCTCAGAGAAATTGCGAATGTTTAAAAGAAGCCAATTGTTTGACTTTAGCCACGATTACTTCACTTAACATTTATTTTCATAGGAGTTCAGTGAACATGTTTGAAGTTGAAATGTTTTTATTTTTTTCTTTAAAAAATAAAAAATTGGAGGAATCCATGTTTGGAAAAAGCCAATTGTAATGCTTCTAACCTATCTAAAAATCAATGCTATTAATCTAAGAACATTGAACTTAGGATTTATTAGCAGGAAAAAACTATCTTTGCACAAATTAATGATTCTATGAACAACAAGGAAGGCAATAATAAAAGAGGCGGATCTAGACCAAATAGCTCAAGATCAAACTCTAGTAAGCCAAAACCTCCTATGGCTAAGCGCGCGCAAGGGCCTAAAAAAGTAAAACCTGAAGTTAAGGCAGCACAGGAAGCAGCAGCTGAAAAATTTAGAAAACAAAATCAGCCTGCAAAGAGACAGAAGGCTTCAGATGAAATTCGTCTGAACAAATACATCTCTAATTCTGGCGTTTGTTCTCGTCGTGACGCAGACATTTACATTCAGTCTGGAAATGTAAAAGTAAACGGTAATGTGGTTACCGAAATGGGATATTTGGTAAAACTGAATGATGTTGTAAACTTTGACGGTGTTACATTAACTCCTGAAAAGAAAGAATACATTTTATTGAATAAGCCTAAAAACTTTACAACTGCTTTTGACGAAGGTCAAGAATACCGTAACGTTCTAGAACTTGTTCGTGGTGCTACAAATGCTAAAATTGCTGCTGTAGGAAGAATGGACAAGAATACAACTGGTTTACTATTGTTTACAAACGATACCGATATGATTCGTAAGTTTACATTGCCAAATCAGAAATCGTCTAAAATCTATCAAGTTTCTTTAGACAAAAACTTGAAATTTGAAGATTTAGAAAAAATCAGCAAAGGTTTAGTTCTTGACGGACACCGCGTTTCTGTTGAAGAAGTAAGCTATATTGATAATGAACCAAAAAGTGAAGTGGGTCTTAGATTGCGTACTGCCAACGTAAAAGTGGTGCGTTCTATTTTTGAATCTTTTGAATACAATGTATTGCGTATTGACCGTGTTTCATTTGCTGGATTGACCAAAAAGAACCTGCCTCGCGGAAACTGGCGCTTTTTGACCGATCAAGAAATTATCAATTTGAAAAACGTATAATTGTTTTTCAAATTCAAACTATAAATGAATCCTGTTTTCTTCTAGAAAATGGGATTTTTTATTTTTATAAAGTAAAGAAATTATGTCCGAAAAGAGTAAAAATAGATCTTCCGATAGATTGGTTTTTATCTTCTACTGTTTCGTAATTTGAAAAACCTAGGATGATTTTGATTCCAGGAGGAATGCTGTTTAAAATATCTCTTTTTTGATCTTCTAAAAGGAGTTTTAAACTTTCTATTAATTGAAGATTGTATCTTAAGTAAGACATTACAAGTAATGCTGAAAAGTTAAGTATTTCTCTAGCAGTTTCGCTTTTAATACCAACTTCGTTGGAAACCATTTCTGAAATTCTGCCTTTTTTGTTGGAGAACAATTCTTTCAGTAAAGCATTTCCTTCTATGCGGTAACAGTCGTCGACTGATAAAATTCTGCCCGCATTAAAATCTACTTCTTGGTAAAAAGTGGAATCTTCTTGAATTAAGGAAACGATTTCAGAATAAAAATCAGATTCTTCAGCTTTGTTGTAGAGTCCCATTAAAATTGTACCGATCGAGACGTCTATTCCCTTTATTAAAAGTGCATCATTCTCAAAATAAAACTTGTTTAACTTGGAGACAACATTAGAAGAAATAAAGCGTCTAAGTTCAATTTGTAGGTTTGGGGTCATACTCATAACTTAAAAAATAATTATTTATACTGATTTGAAATAATCGATAAAATGAGGCTTTTTATCGTTTATCGTGATAAAAATATAAAATATTTTAACATTTCCAAAAATTTAGTTAAAAATTTACCTTCTTAATAACCAGCAGTTAACACAAAAAACGCTTCAATGCTAGTAAACACAACCCTTTCGTAGTCAAACAGGAAAGAAAAAATGTTCAGAAAATTTTTATATTTATTTTTGAAAACAACGCTAAAAAGCTGAAAATGTTATATAATTAAAATAAAATGTTTCGATATTCCCACACAATACTCAAAAATATACCCAAATAAACCATTGTAAACAGAAAGTTAACAAAACTCGATGCAATGAATCCCAACAACGATCCTGTGGCAGCTTTTATTGCTCTTTTATGATTCCGAGAGTCGTAGATTAATTCGCCAATTAAGGCACCTAAAAACGGGCCAATTATAATTCCGAACGGAATTGGAGCAAGGATCCCGACAATCAAACCAATATTGGTTCCCCAGACGCCATAAGAGCTGCCTCCAAACCTTTTTGTTCCCTTTGACGGAATAACATAATCTAATATCGTAATGATGACCATTAGAACAAAAGTGATTCCTAAAATCCAATAATTATTTTCCACCGCTTTGGTAAGATATAGCAAAAGTAATCCTACCCAAGAACTCGATAATCCAGGAAGAACTGGAAGGAAACTTCCAAAAATGCCAACAATCATACATATAAAACCCAAAATGAGCAGTAATAAATCCATATTTTTTTGATAAATTTGTTCTTACAAATTACTATTTTATTATTTGCCATACAAATCCCCAAATGTATTCGCGCAAAGATTAAGATACCAAAGTAATAAAGATTCTCAGAAAAATAAATCGTATTTTTGTTCATTCATTCAACATCAAAATCTTGAGGCACTTTCTTCTTCTTTTTATATGCGTAACTTTCCATTCTTGTCAATACTTTGAGAAGCAGGTTCCGTCTGAAAAAGAGTTACTTCAAAAGGAATTAAAATCAATTAATTGGAAAGAAGTGGACGAATATCCTTCTGTTCCCGATTGTGATAAAATTGCTGATAAAAAACTGCGCCAACAGTGTTTTTTTGAAGTAATGTCGGGGCTTATTCAAGAAAAACTGAACGTTGACACTTTGTCTATTTTATATCCAGAATTGGATACGATCGAAGTAAAAGTAACCGTTTTTCCAAATTCTACGATGACGTTTGAACCTCAGTTTCCCAAAGATTCTGTTGCTTACGACACTATAAAAATTGACAGCATTCTGCATGCGCGTCTCATAGATTTCCCAAAAGTAAATCCAGCCATAAAACGTGGTATTCCGGTAAAAACACAGTTTATTCTGCCTGTTATTCTAAAAGCAAAAGAGGAGAAGTAATTTAATTAGAAGCTATTTCCTGCTGTCCGTTATATTCACGATAAACAAAAACTACGGCTAAAAAGCCTTGTTTTTCTAAATCGGGAGATGCCTCTCCCATCAGGACTAGGACACTCATTTTTAAAAGAATTTATTTTTTAAATTGACGGTCTTTCCATTCATAAGAACCAAACAAACTGTACAAAGCTACAGCCGAACTAAAAAACGGATACAATAAACTGCTTAATAAAAGGCTTTTAATTCTCGTTTTTGTCAAAAATTGATTGGTGATGGATAGCAAAACAAAATCAATTGCAAACTTCGAAAAAGCAAAAATCACAAAAATTGGATACGACCAAATTCCGAAAAGAAGCAGGAAAAATCCAATTATAAAACTTAGATTTCCGAAGAAAACAATCAATCCCAAAAACTTACCAAAAGTACTTTTATACGAACTCGTTTTTGCCGCCCAACGCACTCTTTGATGAAACAATACTTTCCAATTTTCAGTTGGTTTCGTAGTTACAATGGCGCCATCAGCTTTTAAATAATGAACCTCTTTTGGGAATTTTTCGATTGCTTTTTGAAGTAAAAAAACATCATCTCCACTAGCAATTTTGTCATTTCCTTTAAATCCGTTTAAACTTTCAAACAATGCTTTTTTATAAGCAAAGTTAGCTCCGTTGCACATAAAACCTTTATTCAAACCAAAACTTCCAATCGTTGCGCCTTGCAGACTTGTTAAATCCAATTGCTGAAAATGATCTAAAAATGAATTCTCGCATTTGTATGTTACCGCGCCTGCAAGCATAGAAACTCTATTCTCTTGAATGTAATGATCAAACGTCAAAAGCCAGCTTTCTGGAACAATACAATCAGCATCGGTTGTAATAACCCAATCGGTCCTAACATGCTGCATTGCTGTTGTAATGGCGTCTTTTTTAGGAGATTTAGAAGCACGAATATTGTCGACTTGGGAAACTTGAAACTTGAAACCTGAAACTTGAAACTTTTCTTTTGAACTATCATCTACCAAAATCACATCAAATAGATTTTTTGGATAATTTAAATTCGAAAAACTCTCTAACAGTATCGGAAGATTTTCTTTCTCATTGCGAAACGGAACTATAATCGTAAAAGTTGTTTTGGGTTCTAAATCTGTTTTTTTATATTTTTTTATCCTAAAAAAACCATAAATGAGCAACGCAATACTGATGCTGTAAATGGCTAATATGAAGAATAATTCCAAAATCACGCTGTTGTTTTAGTTTTAAAATTCAACACAAAATAACTTCCTAAAACAACTGGCAGAACGACGTTTAAAAACCACATCAACGTACTGATAAAAATAACGATCCATTCGTTGACACCCAGAATTCCGAAGAAATAAATGGCGACACTCCCCTTTACAGCAAAATCTAAAAATTGAAAAGTCGGTAATGAAGAGGCTAAGAAATAAACTGATGTAATGGCTCCCATTAAAGTTAAATAAGGCAAATCGACATCAAAACCTAAAAACAAAAAATAGTATTGATGTGAAAAAACCAAATAACGGCAGATTCCTAAAAAGATATTTTTTTGATGAACCGATTTTGGAATTTCATTGATTTTATGAATCAATTTTTCAATCGAATAACCTTTGACTTTTATTTTTTTAATCGAAAATAATATGGCCAGAATTAGTACAAATCCGCCAAAAAGAATTAGAACTGTTTTGGTTGTAATTACATTAAATTGAGCGTTAAAATACAGCAACCCGAAAATCCCAAAAATGATCGTTAAAATCATTTGGATTCCGTTGCAAATTAGGTTTAAGAAAACGACTCTTTTGGCTTCAGATTTTGGATAATATAATGCTTTTCCCGCGTACTCTCCTACTCCATTTGGCGTGAAAATTCCAGCTGTTAAAGCCGCTAAAACCTGTTTTGTAGCTTCGTAAACCGATATTTTATGAATGACCTGTGCCAAATTCTGCCATTTCAAAATCTCGAAATAGCGATTCAAAACACTCAAAAGCAGAATGAACCCTACTCCTAAAACCGATTGTTTTTTTTGGAACAATACAATAAACTTCTGCCAATCTAATTTGTCGTTGTTAGCCAGCTGATTGTAAATAAAATAAAATGCACCGCCAACAATTAAAAGTTTGACTACAAGAACAAGGAATTGCTTAGCTTTGTGAGGAATTGAAATCATGCCGCAAAAGTAATTGAATTTGTAAATGTGGCAATGTGGCAATTAGAAAATGAGCCAATTTTCTGGACTTTAAACTTGAAAAAAAACTCTTGGCAAAAAAACGCATCATATTATTTTTTTTATTACTGTTAATAATTGCATGTAGCAAAATTGACAATACTTCACCTAAACTATTTGTTCGAGTTATGGGGCAAAATTCTTGGGGATATAATGATGAAAAAGGAAATGTTCTTATTCCGCTGGGAAAATATAAATTTCTGAATCCAATGGATGAAAAAGGGATGATTTACGCAGAAAAAGGAAAGAAACATGGCTATATTGATATTCATGAAAATATACTCGTTCCCTTTGAATATGATGATTTAACTGTTTTTTCTGAAGAATTGGCTTGTGCAAAAAAGAATAACAAATTTGGCTTTATAAATAGAAAAGGAAAAATAGTAATTCCGTTTCAATATGATGACGAAACCTATTTTCAGAAAACAGGATTAGCACTTGTCAAGAAAAACAAGCTTTATGGTTTTATAAACAAAAAAGGAAAAGAGATAATTCCAATCATTTATGAGGATGCAAGAAAAGCCACTGTAGACAGTTTAGTTTCTTTAAATAAAAAAGGAAAATGGGCATTTTTTGATTCATTTGGAAAGCAAAAATCTGATTTTATTTATGACGAAATTGCTTTAACCGATATCGAAATAAAAGAAGAAAGTGAAAGTACTTTTTGGAAAAATGGTCTAATTTTAGTGCGGAAAAACAATCAAATTGCTTATTTGGATAAAAACTTAAAAGAAGTTGCTCCTTTTGGAAAATACAATACCGGTGAAAGATTCAATCAAAACAGAATTGCAATTGTCTCTAAAAATCATAAATACGGAATTATTGATGAATTTGGAAAAGAGCGAGTAAAACCAGAATATGATACCATAGAACATCCTGAAGAATCTTATCATGAATCTGAAATTTTTGAAGCAAAAAAAAGCAATTATATAGTTTTACTCGATAAAAACGGAACGAAAATTTACGACCAGATTAAAGAATTTTCATTTGATTATTGTCGTCTAAATAATCAAATTGAAAAAATTTATCACATACAGGATTTGAATGGTAAATATGGAGCAATTGATACAAAAGGCAAATTATTAATTCCGATTATGTATGATGAGTTTCAAGATTTTGGAAGAAATTACAATGCAATCGTAAAATATAATGGTAAATTTGGACTAATTGACTCCAACAACAAAATCACTTATCCAATTGACAACCAATCAATTTATGCCGACAGAAGAGAACTGGATTATTATGTTATAAAAAACAAAGAGAACAAATTTGGCATAATAGACAAGAACTTAAAACCAATTTTTAATTTTGATTTTCAAGATTTATCTCCTTGCTATTATGACCAAAAAAATAGATTTATTGCCAAACAAAATGACAAATACGGCGTTATAGATCGAACAGGAAGAATTATTATTCCTTTTCAATATACTGAAATGTCTAACTGGGTTGAATACGGTCCCGGTGAAAATTATCATTTCGTAACAAAAAACAAAAAACATGGTTTGATTACCAAAGAAGGAAAAATAGTTATTCCAGTAATCTATGATACTCTTTTTTACGATAGTGACAAAATAATAATTTTATCTAAAAATGGTAAATATGGAGTTATGACGATTCAAAACAAAACTGTAATTCCTTTTATGTATCAACAAATTTATCTAGAACCAAGTCTGTTTTCTAATAAGAAGCAAACTGAATTTTATGTTCTAAATAATGGCAAATATTCGATTGTAAACGATAAAAATAAAATTCTGAAATCGAATATTTCAAAAGATGAAGTAGAGAAAAAATTCTCTTTCCATTATAATTAAAAAAAGTGACACAAGAACGCATCATATTAGGTATTGACCCTGGAACCACAATTATGGGTTTCGGATTGATTAAAGTAACCAATAAAAAAATGGAATTTCTGCAATTGAACGAATTGCAGCTTTCCAAATACGACAATCATTACCAAAAATTAAGAGTCATTTTCGAAAGAACCATCGAATTGATTGAAACGCATTGCCCTGACGAAATAGCAATTGAAGCGCCTTTCTTTGGAAAAAACGTTCAGTCAATGTTGAAATTAGGTCGCGCGCAAGGCGTGGCAATGGCAGCCGGACTTTCAAGAGGCATTCCGATTACGGAATACGAGCCTAAAAAGATAAAAATGGCCATTACTGGAAACGGAAATGCCAGTAAAGAACAAGTTGCCAAAATGCTGCAACAGCTTTTAGGCTTAAAAGAATTACCTAAAAATCTCGACTCAACAGACGGTTTAGCAGCAGCGGTTTGCCATCACTTTAATTCAGGAAAAGTTATTGCCGGAAAGAGTTATTCGGGTTGGGATGCTTTTGTAAAACAGAACGAGGATCGAGTGAAAAAATAATGTGTCAATGAGAAAATTTGATAATTAGATAATTCTGTAGACAACGGATAAATTATCTAATTGACACATTTTCTAATTATCTAATTAAAAATGAGCGGTATCTACATCCATATCCCTTTTTGCAAGCAGGCTTGTCATTACTGTGACTTTCATTTTTCGACTTCGATGAAAAAGAAAGACGATATGGTTTTGGCTTTGGCTAAAGAAATTGGCATGCGTAAACCCTTCGACTCCGCTCAAGATGACAATATCATTGAAACGATTTATTTTGGTGGAGGAACTCCTTCTGTTTTATCAAATGAAGAAATCAACTTTCTGATTTCTGAAGTTTACAAGAATTACAAAGTCATTGAAAATCCTGAAATTACTCTAGAAGCTAATCCAGATGATTTATCTGCAGAACGAATTCTAGAATTATCTAAAAGTCCGATAAACCGATTAAGTATCGGAATTCAATCTTTTTATGAAGATGATTTAAAGATGATGAATCGCGCCCATAATTCGGAAGAAGCCAAAAAATGTCTGGAAGAAGCGACTAAATATTTCGATAATATTTCGTTGGATTTGATTTACGGAATTCCAGGAATGAGCGACGAAATGTGGAGACAGAATATTCAAACTGCTTTGGATTTCGGTATTCCGCATATTTCGAGTTATGCTTTGACAGTTGAACCGAAAACGGCTTTGAGCAAGTTAATTCAAACAGGGAAAATTGCTGAGCCACAAGATGAAGTAGCTTCAAATCATTTTATGATTTTGGTGGAAATGCTTCAAAAAAATGGTTTTATTCATTACGAATTATCGAATTTTGGGAAAGAGAATTATTTCTCTAAAAACAATTCGGCATATTGGCTCGGTAAAAAATATATCGGAATTGGTCCTTCGGCGCACAGTTATGATGGTGTAAAACGAGGTTGGAACATTGCTAATAATTCACTTTATATAAAAGCAATTCAGAACGATGAACTTCCTATTGAAACGGAAACCTTAACGATTTCCGACCGCTATAATGAATATATTATGACTGGATTGCGAACCATTTGGGGCGTTTCTTTAGACAGAATAGAAAAAGAATTTGGTTTGGAATATCTTACTTATCTTCAAAAACAAGCTCAGAAATTCTTGAATGACGATCTACTTTTCATTAAAAACAACATCTTAAAACCAACTCCAAAAGGAAAATTTTTAACGGATGGAATCGCTTCAGATTTATTTTATCTAAATTTGGAAGAGTAGGCTTAACCGCAAGGTTCGCAAAGAGTTACGCAAAGGTCGCAAATATTTAATCATAGGAATATTCTTTCTTTTTTTAAAATTATATTGTATTTTTATAAACATTTAAAAATATAATTAATTTACTATGTCAGAGAATGAATTATCAAGAATTGTTTTTGATTGTGCTTTAAAAGTTCATCAAGCTTTAGGGCCTGGACTTTTAGAAAGTGTATATGAAGAATGTCTTTATTTTGAATTAAAAAAGACTGGGTTGCAAATTGAAAAACAAAACCATTACCATTACTTTACGAAGAAATAAAATTAGAAATTGGCTACCGATTAGATATTATAGTTGAAAATAAATTAATTTTGGAAATAAAGTCAGTTGATGCTTTAAACGAAATTCATTTTGCTCAACTATTGACTTACTTAAAATTAACGGATTGCAAATTAGGTTTGCTTTTAAATTTTAATGTTATTTTGATAAAAAATGGTATTAAAAGAATTGTAAATAAACTTTAATTTATAAAAATAGCGCTCTTTGCGTAAACTCTTAGCGAACCTTGCGGTTAAATTATTATGCTAGCAAAAATCAACAACTTCGAAATAGACTTATCAAAACCCATCGATATCTCAATTCCTTTAACCAATACAGATGAAAATCCGATTGCTTGGTATATCGAGAAACCTTCAATTGAACCCGTTGTTTTCGGCGATTGGATCGGGAAAGTTTCAGAAGGAAAATCATCTACGAATTTCAATAATATTTTCTTCAATCCGCACGGGCATGGTACGCATACGGAATGTTTGGGACATATTACCAATGATTTTTATAGCATCAATCAATCGTTGAAACAGTTTTTCTTTACTGCAAAATTGATTACAGTTGAACCTGAAAAAATGGGAGATGATTTTGTGATTACAAAAGAGCAAATTGCAAACTTACTTACTCAAAAAACTGAAGCTTTAATTATTAGAACACTTCCAAATCAGCTGGATAAAAAATCGAGAAAATATTCCAATACAAATCCTCCGTATTTAAGTGAAGAGGCCGCGGTTTTCATTCGCGAAAGCGAAATTCAACATTTATTAATCGATTTGCCAAGTGTTGATAAAGAACATGATGAAGGAAAATTATTGGCTCATAAAGCATTTTGGAATGTGAAAGACACGGTAAATCTAAACACTGACGCAAGAATAACTGCAACAATCACAGAAATGATTTATGTTGCAGATGAAATTGAAGACGGGAATTATATACTAAATCTCCAAATCGCTTCTTTCGAAAATGATGCTAGTCCGAGCAAACCGATATTATACAAAATTGCAGATTTTAGATTGTAGATTTTAGATTTCTGCTTCTACAAATCTAAAATCTGAACTCTAAAATCTAAAATTAAAATGATAACCGTCTCTACAGATAAAACAAAACTCGACGTTCCGTTTATTCAGAACTTTTTAAAAGACATTTATTGGGCTGCGGGAAGAACTATTGATGAAGTACAGCGAACAATCGATGCTTCAGTTTGTTTCGGAATTTATTTAGATGACAAACAAATTGGCTTTGCCCGCGTGATAACCGATTATGTCGTTTTTGCTTATTTAATGGATGTTTTCATTACTGAGGAGCATCGCGGAAAAGGCTACTCTTCTATTTTGATCGATGCCATGATGAAGGAACCACAATTGCAAGAAGTCAAAATCTGGCGATTGGCAACTACTGATGCGCACTTTTTATACGAGAAATTCGGATTTACAAAACTGAATCATCCCGAAAAGATGATGGAAAAAATAGTAAAATGAAAACAGTTTTAAAACTTGAGGAAACCGCTTTATTTATTCTTGGCATCTTTTTATTCAACCGTTTAAATTTTGAATGGTGGTGGTTTTTGGCTTTAATTCTGGCTCCTGATTTATCCATGATCGGTTATGCGTTTGGGAATAAGGTTGGAGTATTTTTATACAATATATTTCATCACAAAGGAATTGCACTTTTAATTCACGCACTTGGATATTATTTCAGTATTGAAATAGTACAATTAGCCGGAATTATTTTATTTTCACATTCGGCAATGGATCGTATTTTTGGTTACGGTCTCAAATTTGAAAAAGGCTTTAAATACACGCATTTAGGTGAAATTGGTAAATAAACAAGTATGAATTTAGAAACGTATTACGAATATTGTCTCTCGAAAAAAGGAGTTAGTGAACATTTTCCTTTTGATGAAGACACTTTGGTTTTTAAAGTGGGCGGGAAAATGTTTGCTTTGTCTTCTCTTTCGCAATGGGAAAAGAATGAGCAATCTGTGAATTTAAAATGTGATCCAGACCGCGCGCAGGAACTCAGAGTAGAATATGACGAAATAAAACCAGGATTTCATATGAGCAAAGTGCATTGGAATACGGTGGCTTTAAACGGAAATTTACCAGATAAATTCATAAAAGAGCTCATCGATCATTCATACGAATTGGTTTTCAAAAGTTTGACAAAGAAAATTCAGAGCGAAATCATCGAATTAGAAAATTAGGCATTACATTTGCAACGTTAGAATAAAAAACTCAGCGACTTAGTAGCTTAGCAACTTAGAATCTTTAAAAAATGAAAGAACAATTTAAAAAATTTCTGAACGAAGAACAAGATCCAAAAGCGATTGAAAAAATCACTTCGAAACTTACAGATTTATTAATGAAAGGCGAAGAAGTTGGATACATCGCAGTGCAAAAGAAGCCTGCTATAACTGTTTTTCCTGACAGTATCGTTTTAACTAATAAAAGAATTATCATCTGCAAGCCTAAAAATTTAGGACTTTCAATGGACTTCACAGATTATACTTGGGATGATATTGCAAGTACTTTTGTAAAAGAAAATATTTTAGGTTCTGAATTTTCATTTGGAACAAAAACAGATTTAGCGGTTTCTATCGATTATATTCCGAAAATTCAGGCTAGAAAAATTTATACTTATGCTAAAGAACAATTGGATCTATTGAAAAATCCTGTTCAAACAGCAACTCCAATTCAAGAAACTTTTGCGGAAGAACCAGAAGTAGAAGAGGAAATCGAAGAAGTAGAAACAGAAGAAGTAACAAGCTTTGCTGAAATTTTACCAGCGGCTCCAGTAGTTACAGAAACTTTTGAACCGCTTCCAACGCAACCAACTCAACCAACAGGAGAGCGTAAATTAAGTGATTTAACTAAAGAAGAACTTTTCGACAAATTACAGAATTATAAAAAACTTCTTGATAACGGTTTGATCATGCAAGGAGAATATGATGCTTATAAAAAAGAGATATTGAGCTATATGTAAGTCTTAAAGTCAAAAGTCGAAAGTCTTAAAGTTTTCTTCTCTTTATAAATAATAAAAGTCCGAAATAGAATTTCTATTTCGGACTTTCTTTTTTTAATCTCAACTGTGACTTTATGACTTTTGACTTTCCAACTTTCGACTAAAGCGTAGCTTTCTGTTTCTCTACAAATTTATGCGATTGTAATTCGAGCAATTCTTTTGCGTTTTTTCGCTGCAGGTCAAATAACCCTTTATCTTCTGCAATATCAGCGTAAACTCGATCGTGCATTTCGGCACTGGTTTTCACTAATAAATCGCGTTGGTATTTATTTTGAGCCAAAGTTGCTTTCATTGCGGTTTCGGCTTCTTCTTGCTTGAAATCAAATTCTCCTTTTGGCGCTAATAATTTGGCAATAATTGGAGAAGTTTCGATTGCTAAAAACAATAGCATGATAAAAAATGATGGCAACCAAGGCAGTTTGTTCAATGCATTGATACGCGCCATTAATCCGTCGAAACCTTCAATGATGGGCTGTGTCTGCGAAACTTTTTTGTTTAAATCGGCTTGAAGCTGTACACCTGCTTTTTCTTTTTCGGCAATTTTAGCTTCGTTTGTTTTTTTTAGGATTTCAAATTCTTTTAAAGCTGCATCGTGTTTCTCTCGTTTTTCTTTATAAACCGGACCTTTCCCTAATTTCTTAGTTCCCGCAGTTCCTTCGGCTTCTGTAATATAAGTTGAATATAAAGCGTTTACTTCTTTTTCTTTCTTAACAATATCAGCCTTCAGCGCTGCAATTTCCGCTTTATTTTTATCTAAATCCGTTTTAAAATACGTTCCAATTTGCTTTTTATTGGCCAATTCCATTTCATTTTTCTCTTTTAATAAAACGGTATTAATTTCTTTTTCAAAAATTTTGATTTCAAGAGGCTTAGAAATTACAATTGCAATAATAATCGCCAATGCAATACGCGGTGTTGCCTGCAGAAACTCGTCTAGAAAACGATCTCTTTTTTTTATCGTAGAAACGATAAATCGATCTAGATTAAAAATTAGCAAACTCCAAACAAATCCGAAAATCAAAGCGGGATAAATAGAATCGAAAACGGTAAAAAGCGCATAAGCACTAGCCAGAAAGGCCATAACTGCTGTAAAGAATACTGTGGCTCCTATTCCAACATATTTGGTTTGCTCGCCTTCTGAGCAGTCTTTCAGGATGTCGCGGTCGACTCCTGAACATAGGATAAAAAATTGTTTTAGCATGATTGATGATTTTTGATAATGATGATACGGCAAATTTAACGCCAAATTTTTAATTACAGTCAAAATATTATTTCTTTTTAATTGTGAATCAATTATTTGCCTTCTTATGTGTTACTTAAACATTAATAGATATTAAATATCACAGAACAATCATAACATTATGTTAATTTTTTTTCAAGGCTTTAGTAATATAAGGGCTTTAGTTTCGCAACCGAAAATCAAACTAAACACACACAATGAAAAAATTTTATCTATTAACTGCATTCTTTTTATTCGCCTTTACAGGTTTTGCTCAGAAGGCTATTATCTCTGGAAAGATATTAGATGCCGATGACAAACTGCCACTTCCTGGAGCTATGGTTCAAATTGTAGGCGAGAAAAAATACACCGTTTCTGACTACAACGGCCGTTTCGAGTTATTAAATATTAACGAGGGAACTTACAAAGTTGAAGTAAAATATATTGGATATACCACTTTATCTCAAGAAATAAAAGTAGAGCAAGGAAGAAACAACGTAATTGATTTTGCGCTTAAAGCTTCTGAAAATGAATTGAAGGAAGTTGTTGTTGGAGACATCTTAAAAGGTCAGGCAAAAGCGTTGAACCAGCAGAAAAACAACAAAAACATCGGAAACGTAATTTCTTCAGATCAAATGGGACGTTTTCCTGATGCTAACGTAGGAGACGCTTTAAAACGTGTTCCTGGTATCACTATGCAGAATGACCAAGGTGAAGCTCGTAACATTATCATTAGAGGTTTAGCTCCATCTTTGAACTCTGTTACTTTAAATGGTGACCGTATTCCGTCTGCTGAAGGAGATAATAGAAATGTACAAATGGACTTAATTCCATCTGATATGATTTCTACAATTGAAGTAAACAAAACCCTTACATCTGACATGGATGCTGATGCGATTGGAGGTTCTGTAAACTTAATCACAAGAGCAACTCCAAATGGAGAAAGAATTTCTGCAACTCTTGCAGGAGGATATTTGCCAATTCGCGACCATGCTTCTTACACTGCTGGTTTAGTTTATGGTAACCGTTTTGCTAATGATAAATTAGGAGTAGTTTTCAGCGGATCTTATAATAATGTAGATTACGGTTCCGACAACATTGAAAACGAATGGGTAAAAGATGATTTTGGAAATGAATATTTACAAGCTTCTGAAATTAGAAAATATGATGTACAGCGTATTCGTCGTAGTGCTTCTGTTGCTTTAGATTATAAATTCAACGATAACAATACGATTTTTGCTAATGCCATCTACAACTGGAGAGATGACCGTGAAAACCGTTTTAGAACAACCTACGATGATATTGAGCCTCTTTATAATGGTGAAGAAATTGTTGGATTTGAAGGTCGTGTAAAACGCCAAACAAAAGGTGGTTTAGACAACAACAGAAACAAAAATAGAAGATTAGAAGATCAAAGAGTTCAGAATTATTCTATTCGCGGAGAGCACTTAATCAACTCTACATTAGATTTAGACTGGTCTGCAAACTATGCAAAAGCTAGAGAATACCGTCCAGGTGAGCGTTACATCGAATACCGTCAAAAAGGTTTAGAAATGTTCGAAGATTTTTCAGATATCAGGTTTCCTTTGATTACAACTGCTGGCGAATCGGTTGACGAATTCAAATTCGACTCTGTTACTGAAAACACAGACGAAACAAGCGAAAGTGAATTTGGCGCAAAAGTAAACATCCGTTTCCCATTCTCTGTAATTGCTGGAGAAAAAGGAAGATTAAGAACGGGGCTTAGACTTCGTTTGAAAGAAAAAGAAAGAGACAATATGTTCTATTCTTACACACCGCTTAACAATGATATGGAATTACTATCACAAGTTCCAACATCTTATTATGACGGAAAAGATTTTAACCCAGGAAGTAAATATGTACCAGGAACTTTTGCTTCTGCCGCTTTCTTAGGAAGTTTAGACTTAAACAATCCAACTTTATTTGACAAAGAAACAGATCCAGCAGAATATTTAGCAGTAAACTACAATGCAAAAGAAAGCATTTATGCTGCTTATGTAAGATGGGATCAAGATTTCAACGATAAACTTTCTATGGTTTTAGGTTTCCGTTTAGAAAACACCCATATTGACTATACAGGAAACCGTGTATTAGACGAAGAAGAATTAGAAAGCAAAATCAACAATACAAACTCTTACACTAATTTATTGCCAAGTATTTCATTACAATACAATGCAACAAAAGACTTAGTTTTAAGAGCAGCTATTACAACAGCTTTAGCTAGACCTAACTATTACGCATTGGCTCCTTATGTAAACAATATTGCCGCAGACAAAGAAATTACAGCTGGTAATCCAGATCTTAAAGCTACTTATTCATACAATTATGATTTCATGGCTGAGAACTATTTCAAATCTGTTGGTTTAGTTTCTGGAGGTGTTTTTTACAAAAGATTAAATGATTTTATTTACAACTACAGCGACAATCAATATACTGATGCGAAATTTGCTGCAGATTTCCCTAATCAAGTAAACCCAATTCCAGCAGGAGAAAACTGGTCTTTCTTACAATCAAGAAATGGAGAAAATGTTGATGTTTACGGATTCGAGGTTGCATTCCAACGTCAGTTAGATTTCTTGCCTGGTAAATTCTTAAAAGGTTTTGCAATCTACTTAAACTATACTTATACGCAATCTAAAGCAAAAGGTATTGCTGATGAGGACGGAAACGAAAGAAACGATATCAGTCTTCCTGGAACAACTCCACATATGTTTAACGGATCTTTATCTTGGGAAAACAAACGTTTCTCTGCAAGAATCTCAACCAACTTTACATCTGATTATTTAGATGAATTAGGTTCTGAGTCTTACAAAGACAGTTACTATGACAAACAGTTTTTCTTAGATGCAAATGCTGCTTACAAAATCACTCCTAAATTGCGCTTTTTCGCTGAAGCAAATAACTTAACAAACCAACCGTTACGTTACTACCAAGGAGTTGCTGCACATACAAAACAAGCTGAGTATTACCAGCCACGTTACAATTTCGGATTGAAATTAGACTTGTAATCTGCACTTTTTTAAAATTCTTAAATTAGACAGAGTTTAACGCTCTGTCTAATTGCATTAAAATATATAACATAATGAAAAATAAATCTTTAGTTGCTCTTTTGCTTTTAGCTGTTTCATTTACAGCATGTAAAGACGACAAACTAGCTCCAGTTCAGCCAAACGCTGTAAAACCAACAACCGTTACAGAAGCTTTGCCTCACGATACAGACGATCCTTCTATTTGGATAAACCCAACAGATGCTACAAAAAGCATTATTGTGGGAACAGACAAAGACACAGATGGCGGTTTGTATGCTTTTGATTTGAATGGAAAAATCCTTAAAAAATCAATCCCTTTAAAACGTCCAAACAATGTTGATATCGCTTACGGATTAATTATTGACGGAAAAAAAGTAGATGTTGCGGTTACAACAGAGCGTGAAGAAAATAAAATCAGGATTTTCAGTTTACCTGATTTAGAACCAATCGATAATGGCGGAATTCCAGTTTTTGAAGGAGAAGCACAGCGCGACCCAATGGGAGTTTCACTATATACTCGCCCATCTGACGGAAAGATTTTTGCTATTGTTGGAAGAAAAACAGGTCCTTCTGGAAGTTATTTATGGCAATATGAACTTTCTGGAAACGGAAAATTTGCTGCTGCAAAAGTCGTTCGCAAATTCGGAACGTACAGCGGTAAAAAAGAAATTGAAGCTATTGCTGTAGACAACGAATTAGGTTTTGTTTACTATTGCGACGAGCAAGCTGGAATTAGAAAATACAAAGCAGATCCTGCTTTAAATGATAATAAAGAATTGGCTTTCTTTGGTCAAAAAGATTTTAAAGCAGATCACGAAGGAATCGCCATTTACAAAAAAACAGATTCTACAGGATATATTTTAGTATCAAATCAGCAAGCAAATTCTTTTATGGTTTACCCAAGAGAAGGTGCAAACGGAAATCCAAACAATCATCCATTGTTGGCAGAAGTTCCAACTTCTACAATTGAATGTGATGGTGCTGATGTGACAAGCGTGAACTTAGGTCCAAAGTACAAAAACGGACTTTTCGTAGCAATGAGCAACGGAATGACGTTCCATTATTATACCTGGGATTTAATTCAAAAACGCATAGACGAAGCTAAAAAATAAAGTTTCAAGGTTTTCAGTCGCAGTTCCGTGTTCAGTGTCTATTTTTTTTACTGCGATTGGAAACCAAATAAAAAAAGCTGTTCAGAGATGAACAGCTTTTTTATTTGAATTAATTCATTCCTTTTATTCTGTAATTGGCGCTCCTGCTAAGATTTCAGCATTAGCAAACTCTTCAAATTTCGCAAAATTAGCTTTGAATTTTCCAGCTAATTCTAACGCTTTTTTATCGTATAAATCTTTGTCTTCCCAAGTATTTCTAGGATTTAAAATTTCTTGCGGAACGTTTGGACAAGATTGTGGTTTTGCAATTCCAAATACTGCATGATTTTCAAATTCTACATTATCTAGTTCCCCTTTTAATGCAGCAGTAATCATAGCACGAGTATATTTCAATTTCATACGACTTCCTGTTCCGTAAGGTCCACCAGTCCATCCTGTGTTGATTAACCACACTTTTACTCCTGCATCTTTCATTTTTTTGCTCAGCATTTCAGCATAACGCGTTGGATGCAAAGGCATAAATGGTGCTCCAAAACAAGCAGAGAAATTAGGTTGTGGCTCTGTTACACCTGCTTCTGTACCCGCAACTTTTGCTGTATATCCAGAAATAAAATGGTAAGCTGCCTGACCTGGAGTCAATCTTGAGATTGGAGGCAAGATTCCGAAAGAATCGGCCGTTAAGAAAAATATATTTTTTGGATTATGTCCAACCAAACCTGGCTGTACATTATCAATATGTGTTATTGGGTAACTCACACGAGTGTTTTGAGTGATTGAAACATCATCATAATCAACCTCATTTGTTCCAGCTTTGAAAACCACATTTTCTAAAAGCGCTCCTTTTTTGATTGCTCTAAAAATGTCTGGTTCATTTTCTTCTGTTAAGTTGATTACTTTAGCATAACAGCCTCCTTCAAAATTGAAAACAGTGTTTTCGTTTGTCCATCCGTGCTCATCATCTCCGATTAATTTACGCTCTGGATCTGCAGATAAAGTTGTTTTTCCTGTACCAGACAAACCAAAGAAAATTGCGGTGTCTCCTGCCTCGCCCACATTGGCGCTACAGTGCATTGGAAGTGTATTTTTGAAAACTGGAAGAATAAAGTTTAAAGCAGAAAAAATTCCTTTTTTCATTTCTCCTGTATAACCTGTTCCGCCAATTAAAGCGATTTTTTTAGTAAAATCTAAAATAGCAAAATTAGATTGTCTTGTTCCGTCTACAGCAGGATCTGCCATAAAACTTGGCGCACAAACTACTGTCCATTCTGGAGTAAAATTAGCCAGCTCCGAAGCTTCTGGACGCAAGAACATATTGTAGCAGAATAAATTTGACCACGCAGTTTCTGTTACAACACGAACATTCAATCTATAATTTGGATCTGAACACACATAAGAATCACGAACAAAAACTTCTTTGTCTGATAAAAATGCTGCTACCTTGTTATAAAGCTTTTCAAAAGCTTGTGGTTCAAAAGGGATGTTTACATTTCCCCACCAAACTTGATCTTTAGTAATATCGTCTTTTACGATAAAACGATCTTGAGGAGAACGACCTGTAAATTCACCTGTATTAATTGCTAAAGCTCCAGTAGAATTCTCAACACCTTGTCCTGACTGCAAAGTAATCGCATGTAATTCATCTGCAGATAGTTGATAACGAACTTTTGCATTTTCAATTCCTAACTCTTTTAACGAAATCGATTGCGCGAAAACTGTATTAGTGTCCATAAATTTTTAAGTTGTGTGTGATTTTTTGTGAAAGCAAAATTACAGATTAATTTTTATTTCTTTTAAAATACTTAAATTTAACTCCGATTTATATCAAAAAAGAGAAATTTCACTTTAAAAAATGCAAAAAGAAAAAAATAATCGCTTTTAATTTGTTTAATTACAACCTAATGTGCGATTTTGTTATATTATTTTTGTTTAATAACATAAAATACAAAAAAGTCACACAAATAAGTATTTATGTGACAAAATTAAAGATTAATTCTTAGACAGAATTTTTTTTTCGGGATTTTATGATTTTCGCTTCAAAATCGTAAAGAATAACAGCGTCCAAGCAATAATTAATAAAAAACCACCCACTGGAGTTGCGAATACTATAATTTTAGATTCAAATAAGGTATAGTCTTTTGTCGCCATCAAATAAATCGATCCACTAAAAAGTATAACACCTGCTACAATCAAATTATAGATTGTTTTTAAGGTCTTTTCTGCAATGTCCTTTTGTGTAGATAAAAAGAGAAGAAATAATGCGTGATACATTTGATAACGAACACCGACTTCAAAAGAATTTAATTGATCAACTGAAAGATATTTTTTTAATAAATGAGCACCAAAAGCACCCAAAATAATAGCTAACATACCAATAAAAGCACCAGTTAGAACGAATCTTCTTTTCATAATGTATCTCTTTTGAAATTTGAAACAAAAATACTCCAAACCAACCGAAAAACCGCCTTTCTTTTGGGATTATTTAGAACAAAATCAAATTATTTTTTGTTAGAATTCTAAAAATAAATTTAATTTAATTCAAAATGAATTGTTATATTTATAACAATTAAATATATTTGTGTTAAATATTTAAGACATGAGAAACGTTTTAATAATTGGCGCAGGAAGATCTGCATCGTCTTTGATTCGATATTTATTATCAAAATCTAATGAAGAAAATCTACATATTACTGTGGCCGATCTTTCTTTGTCTTTAGCGGAAGCTAAAACACACAATCATCCTAATGCAACGCCACTCGCTTTAAATATTTTTGATACCGACGAAAGAAGAAATGCTATTGAAAGCGCTTCAATCGTAATTTCGATGCTTCCAGCACATTTGCATATCGAAATTGCAAAAGATTGTATTGAGTTTAAAAAACATCTTGTAACCGCTTCTTATATAAGTGAAGCCATGCAGGCTCTCGATACCGATGCCAAACAAAACAACCTCATCTTCATGAACGAAATTGGTCTTGATCCAGGAATCGACCATATGAGTGCCATGAAAGTTATTGACGAAATCCGATCTAAAGGCGGTAAAATGCTTTTATTTGAATCGTTTTGCGGCGGACTTGTAGCTCCTGAATCTGACAATAATTTATGGAATTACAAATTTACTTGGGCGCCTAGAAACGTAGTTTTGGCGGGACAAGGCGGTGCAGCCAAGTTTATTCAAGAAGGCACTTATAAATATATTCCGTACAGCGCTTTGTTTAGAAGAACTGAATTTCTAGAAGTCGAAGGCTACGGAAAATTTGAAGCTTACTCCAATCGCGATTCTCTAAAATACCGTTCGGTTTATGGTTTAGACGATATTTTGACATTATATAGAGGAACAATTAGAAGAGTTGGTTTTTCAAGAGCTTGGAACATGTTTGTACAGCTCGGAATGACTGATGACAGTTATATTTTAGAGGGGTCAGAAAATATGAGTTATCGTCAGTTCATCAACTCTTTTCTTCCGTATCATCCAACAGATTCTGTAGAAATTAAAACCCGATTGATTTTAAAAATCGATCAGGACGACATTATGTGGGATAAGCTTCTGGAACTGGATTTATTTAACCCAAACAAAAAAGTAAATCTCCCGAATGCGACTCCTGCTCAGATTTTAGAAAAGATATTGTCGGAAGGTTGGGCTCTAGAACCAGATGACAAAGACATGATTGTGATGTATCACAAATTTGGTTACGAACTAAATGGCGAGAAAAAGCAAATCGATTCTAAAATGGTTTGCATTGGCGAAGACCAAACATATACGGCAATGGCAAAAACAGTCGGCCTTCCAGTTGCGATTGCTACATTATTGATTTTAAATGGAAAAATTACAACTCCAGGCGTTCAGCTTCCTATAAAAAAGGAAGTTTACGAACCAATCCTGAAAGAGTTAGAAGAATATGGGGTCATTTTTAACGAACAAAATGTACCTTATTTTGGTTACAATCCAGACTTATTTTAGTCTGGGTCTGCATTGTTAATTTTTAGAATTTTTTTTAATTAGTTTTTTGATTTTATCCGCTTCTTCCATCAGAAGCGGATTTTTTTTTTGAGGGACAAAGGTTCAGAGTGACAAAGTAACAAAGTTGCAAAGAGACAAAGATTTTTCCTTTGCGCTAAAATTAAATTGAATTGCCTCCAGCTTGAGCTGGAGGTTCTAGATTAAAAAATCAAAAGGCTTTAGCCAAATATTCTCATTTCTAAAAATATTCGGCTAAAGCCTATTAATCACAAAAAAAACCTCCAGCTAAAGCTGGAGGCAATTCAAAAGCCTTTGTCTCTTTGTTACTTTGTTACTTTGTTTCTGATTGAATCGTAATCGGCAAAGAATACAGCACTCTCACAGGTTTTCCGTTTTCGGTTCCTGGAATCCAGTTTGGGGAAAGTTTTAAAACACGAGTTGCCTCCTCTCCTAGTCCGTATCCTGCATCTTTTACAATCGTAATTTCAGACAAACTTCCGTCTTTCTCGACCATAAACTGTATGTATATTTTGGTATCTATATTCTTTTTTGAGACTTCATCCGAAATTCTAAAGCGTTGGCCTACAAATTTGTAAAACTCTATAATTCCACCTGGAAACTCAGGCTGTTTGATTTCAGAATCTCCCGCTTTATACACTTTATTATTCATAAAATTAGCGTCTTGAGCCACAGCTTCAGAACTGAAAGCAAATAATAACACAATACAAACGGCAAATACTGTCACTACTTTGAATACAGCCTTTACAACAGACTCACGTTTAGTCATCATTATCAAACGCTTTTTAGTTATTTGATAATTGATATTGCTTGCCAATGGAACAGTTTGTTTGTTTGAAGCAAATTCTAAAAGCAGATTCTGGTAATTGCTCACTTCTCCAAACTGCTTATTTACAGCTTCATCAGCCAAAAATTCGTGGTTAAGCTTAATCGCTTTTATAAAATATGGCAGAATAGGATTGATCCAAAACACGATTCTCAAAGCTTCAACAAACAGAATATCCAAGGTATGATGCTGCTCTAAATGCGCTTTTTCGTGTGCAATTAGTTCTGATGGAATTTTGCCTGTTTCAAAATCTGTTTTATTGATAAAAATGGCATTCCAAAAAGAATGAGGCAGAACCGCTTCGTCAATTAAAACAACCTTTACGCCATTTACCAATCGAGTTTCTTTTCTTTTTAGTTTCAGAAAAAATGAAACAAAGTTTAGAACAAAACGAAGTCCCAACACCAATAAAACAAAAGCATAAATGCGAATTAAAAAATAGAAAATGTTTTGCATAATGTCGCTTTCATTCAAAGGAGTGCGGCCTGTTTGAATCACTATTCCGTCCAATTGAATCGTGCTTATTCCCGTTTCAAACATGGTTTTTATTGAAAACAATTGCAACGGAATTACAAAACTAAAAATCAAACTCCCGATAAGATATGCTCGATTAAAACGAAACATTCTTTCGTTTTCCAACAATAATTTATACACTGCAAAAAATACAGCAAGCAGTACACCTGATTTTAAAAGATATGTTATCATTTTTTCTTTCTTTGAATTTCTGAATTCCCTTACGAACTTAAATCTGATTACCTGAACATTGTAGTATCAAATTGCATAATTTGATAACCATAATATTTCCTTGGTTCTTTCGATCTCTCTTCACTTTCACTAATTAAAGTATTCACTTCAGAACCAGATTCTTGTTTTTTATTTAAAGCTTCGCTCTCTTTGGTATTCGTTGTTTTTTTTGAAGCAATTGGCTGAGATGATACTTGGTTTTTCTTCTCGTCTGTCGAATGAGAAGATTTTTCCTTTACAGAGACATCTTGTTTTTTATCCTTTAAAATAACTGCTTTTTCCGTATTTGAAGAATTTTTACTTGTCTTATTTTTCGTTTCTGCTTTAACTTCCTGAGCAACTGTCTTCACACACAACAGCATCATTAAAATCATGAGAACAGGCACTGCAGCAATTTTCTTTAAAAACGCTGTGTTTTTTGATGTTCTTTTTTTCATCATTGTTAATCGTTTTTTTGTTACTAAATAATTCAAATTACTGGCCAAGTAAATCGTTTGTTTCTCGCTTCCCTTTCTTAAAAGTAAATTTTGGTAAAACGGAACATTATTATAAGTTTTTACAATTTCCTGATCGGCAAGAAATTCGTGATTGAGCTGTATTGCCTTTTTATAAAAAAGAAAGATTGGATTAAACCAAAAAACAACTTTCAAAAACTCTATAAAAAGAATATCCAAGGTATGTTTTTGAGTTGCATGAAGCAATTCGTGTGTAAGCAATTCGGCTTCAATATTTTGGTTTTTATAATCTCCTGAATGGATAAAAATGTAATTTAAAAAGGTATGCGGCAGTATTTTTTCTTCCACCAAAACCAATTTTGAATTCTTAAATTCAACACTTGGAGAATTGCCAATTCTTGAAAAAATCTTCCAAATATTTCTACCAAATCGTATTGCCATCAACAGTGTTATAATTCCGTACAAAGTCCATAAAAGAATGAATTTATAATCTGTTTTTTCTGCTGTTTGATGAATCGACGTATTGATTGCCTCCTGATTAACTGCAATTTGTCTTGAAAAATCTACAGGAATTTCTTTGATCATTTCAAATGAGATAAACGGAATTGCAACCGAAATCACAATTGAAAAAAGCAGAAAGAATCTATTAAACTGATGCATTTTTTCTCGTTCTAATACCAAATGATAAAAGACAAGAAAAACGCTTAAAGCCACTGTCGATTTTACAATAAAAGCTATCATTTTTTCTTTCTTTGAATTTCTGAATCGATTATTTTTTTAAGATCTTCCAATTCCGAAGCACTCAAATTGGTTTCGGTGGTAAAGAACGAAGCAAATTGCGATGCCGAATTATTAAAGAAATTGCTGATTAGTCCTTTTACGTGTTTAGAGAAATAATCTGTTTTTTTCACCAAAGGATAATATTCTCTCGAATTTCCAAATTCGTTGTATGCCACAAACTTTTTGTCTATCATTCTCTTTAAGAGCGTTGCAACGGTTGTTGTTGCTGGTTTTGGATCAGAATAAGCTTCTAGCAAATCTTTCATAAAAGCTTTTTCGAGCTTCCATAAATGTTCCATTAATTGTTCTTCTGCGTTTGATAATTGTGTCATTGCTTACTATTTTGAAGTTTTTCCGATTCTGCTAATTCTTTTTTATAGGCTTCCAAATCCCATTCAATATTCATTTTTGCCGCATATTCGGCCATAGTTCCAAGTCCTACTTCTGCACGCCTTTTATCTACATTATCTGGATCTATCATTGGTGCTATGCAAATCTTGTTTGTCTTTTTATTCTTTGAACTCTGACTGCCATAGATTTGTTTTTTTCCTTCTCTCAAAGCTACTCGATCTTCCAAATACGCCAGATTTCCTGGATCTGCTTTGCCATTTATCACTGCTTCTCTCATCATAGGCAAATACTTTTGCTGGTCTTTTAAATCGGCATGCTGAATCACCACAAACAAAGCTTTATTTCCCTCGATACCTACAACATTTTTTCCCAGCCAACCTCTTTCGTCCAGTATTTTCATAACCTTGACAAGGTTAATGCTGTCTTTCCTGTCCATAATTTTACCAATGCTGTCCAATTTTTTCTTGTCAGGATTAGGCGTTTTATAGACATTCATAAACTCTCCTCGAATTTCCTGATCATCAGCATAAATCAAAGCCAATTCTTTTTCTAGCAACTTATCGGAATTTGCACCAATAGCGTCGACCTTCTTCTGTAATTTATCGATGGCCTTTTTCCATTCTTTTTCTGAATGAAGACTTGTTAAATCAGGATCAATTTGAATATGCGAGATATTTTCATATCCTTTATCAATAGACAAATTCAACCATTTAAATGCCTTTTTGTTTTCTTTTGCCATGGCGGCCGAACAGCCAGCATGGTAAAAGTCTACAAACGATTTTTGTTCTATTTTAAAAGCTTTGCTGTAATAAGATACAGACAATTTATAATTTTTTGCCCTAGAACAAGAATCTGCTTTGTGTACCCATTCTTGATACGTTTGAGCATTTAGGAAACTGAAATTCAGCACAAGCAAAATAAAAACAATCAATTTTTTCATAGGCTAAAGTTAATTGTTTATTTAATAATCTGTTCTGAGATTAATTTCCTTTTTCCTAAAAAAAATTTAAGCCTTCAAAATAAAATCAATGCGTTTACTTGGATTTCTTTTCTTTAATCATTCTTTCGAGTTCTGGCAGTTCTTTTTTATATTCTTCGACATTCCAGACAATATCCGCTTTTATGACAGAATCTGCCAGAGGTCCTAACCCTACTGCTGCTCTTCGCTTATCTACATTATCGGGATCTTCAAGAGGTGCCACAAAATTCTTTTTGGTCGAAGGATTTGTATAAACCTGACTTCCGTAAATCTGTTTACCGCCTTCTCTCAATGCCACACGATCTTCAAGATAAGCAAGATGACTTGGTTTTGCATTTCCCTTTTTTACGGCTTCTCGCATCATTGGTAAATACTTTTTCTGATATTTTAAATCGGCATGCTGAATTACCAAAAACAATGTTTGATTAGCCTGATAGCTCACTATACCAGTGCCAACCCAGCCTTTTTCATTCAAAATTTTCATTACTTTAACGAGATTGATACTGTCTTTATAGCCCATTAAATTATTAATACTGTCAAAAGCTTTACTTTCTCGTCCTTTCTCTTTATAAATCTTCATAAATTCATGGCGAATACCTTGGTCTTCTGCATAAATGGCTAAAAGCTCTTTATTAAGAGGCTTGTCATAATTTGCTTCAAGCACAATTATTTTTTTCTCTAAATGATCAATTGTTTTTTTCCACTCTTTTTCTGAATGAAGCCTTTTTAAATCACCATCAATTTGAATATGTGCAATGTTTTCATAACCATTCTCAATTGCCAGATTTAACCACTTAAAAGCTTTTTTATTTTCTTTTGCCATAGACGCAGCACAACCTGCATTGTACAAATCATCCACATCTTTCTGTTCGATTTTAAAGGCTTTTTCGTAATTCGCAACAGACAATGTATAATTTTCGGCACGATAACAAGAATCCGCTTTTTTAACCCATTCGTTATAGGTTTGCGCTTCCGCGAAAGCGACGTTGGCTACAATAAAAAAGAAAGCAAGTAATTTTTTCATGGTTATAATAGTTAGTGGTATTATTTAATAATATGTTCTGAGATTAATTTTCTATTTACATAAACTTGTTTCTTATTCTTACTTGGCTTTCTTTTGATTGCTAATTTTCTCCAGTTCTGGCAGTTCTTTTTTATATTCTTCGACATTCCAGACAATATTCCACTTTCTCACATAATCTGCAATTGGCCCTAATCCTACTTCAGCTCGCCTTTTATCTACATTATCTGGATCTTCAAGCGGTAAAACAAATGCTTTTGACCCGGGAATCATCGAGATCTGACTGCCGTAAATCTGTTTGCGATCTTCCCTTAAAGCTACTCGATCTTCGAGCAACGCCAGAGAACTGGCTTTTGCATTGCCTTTTTTAACCGCGTCTCTCATCATTGGCATATACTTTTGCTGATATTTTAAATCAGAATGCTGAATAACCAAAAACAAAGTCTGATTTGCCTGAGCGCCAACAACATCTTTTCCAACCCAACCTCTTTCGTCCAAAATTTTCATGACCTTAATAAGATTAAGACTGTCTTTTTCCAACATTATGTTTCCAACACTATCCACTTCTTTTGCTCCAGCACCTTTCTCTTTGTAAACCTTCATGTATTTATGTCGAACTTGTTGATCTTCTGTATAAATTGCCAAAAGTTCTGCTTGAAGAGGCTTATCATAGTTCACGCTCATACTATCCATTTTCTTCTGCAGCTTATCTATTGTCTTTTGCCATTCTTTTTTGCTTCTTAAAGATTCTAGATCTCTGTCGATTTTTATGTGAGCGATATTTTCAAATCCATTATCAATAGACAAATCAAGCCATTTAAAAGCTTTTTTGTCATCATGATTTTGAGCAGCCGAACAAGCGGCATTGTACAAATCTGAAGATACTTTATGCTCTATTTTAAATGCTTTCTCATAAAACCCCACAGATGCTTTGTAATTTTTTATATTATAACAAGAATCACCTTTTACAACATAACTTTTATACGTTTGAGACTGCATCAGACCAATATTTATAACAACAAAAAAGTAAGCAAGTAATTTCTTCATAGGTTTAATAGTTAGTGGTATTATTTAATAATATGTTCTGAGATTAGTTCTCCCTTATCGTACTTTTTGATGTTTTTCAATTTCCCGTTATCCGAATAAAACTTCCATTCTCCAAAATAAAACCAATGCGTTTCAACCAAATTCGTTTCTAATTTTGTTTTCCCTTTCGATTCTAATTTTCCGTTTTCGTAATAACTCTTTACAACACAAACTCCATTTTTGTACTTCTCGGTTTTATAGATTTTACCATTAATATACGATTTCCACTTTTTTACAGGAAGATCATTTTTATAATATTCATAAGATTTATAATTAATACCATCCTGAGTATAACTGTCCATCCAAACACCTTCTTTTTTCTTGTCAATCTTCTGATTAATTGGCGCGCTTTTACAGCTCAAAAGCAGTAATCCGCAAAAAAACAGTAAACTAAGGTTTCTCAAATTCATTTGCTCTACAATTATAGATTCGTTTCTACAAATGTAGAATTAAATTTTAAATATGCAAGAAAAAAGGTTCTTTTTTTGAGATATAAAGGCCCAGAGCAACAAAGTGACAAAGATTTTTCCTCGCTGAACCTCAATAAAAAGGTGTGAAACAAAAAAATCCGTTCATTTCTGAACGGATTTTATATTTGAAAAAACTTCGCGTCTTTGCGCCCGATAATTATCGGGATTGCGAGCAAAAAAAACTTAGCGCGCTTTACGTAAACCTTAGCATCTTAGCGGTAAAAATAACCGCAAGGGACGCAAGAATTTTTATCAAAGGTTACGTCTATAAACGCAAAGTTCGCAAAGCTTCATGGAGAAAACTTTGCGAACTTTTATAAATCTCGCCTTAAAAAATCTTAGCGTACTTTGCGTAATTCTTTGCGTTCTTTGCGGTTAAAAACTATTTAGAAGAAAGCTCAACAAAATACTTATAAAACAACGGAATAGTCTCAATACCTTTCAAGTAATTAAAGATTCCGAAATGCTCGTTTGGAGAGTGAATGGCATCACTATCCAATCCGAAGCCCATAAGAATGGTTTTGCTTTTTAATTCTTTTTCGAATAAAGCCACAATCGGAATACTTCCTCCTGAACGAACCGGAATTGCAGGAACTCCAAAAGTCTCAGTATACGCTTTGTTAGCAGCCTGGTACCCGATGCTGTCAATTGGCGTTACATAACCTTGACCACCGTGGTGAGGCGTTACTTTTACTGTAACTCCAGCTGGAGCAATGCTTGTAAAATGTTTTGTGAAAAGCTCTGTAATCTCTTCCCAATCCTGATTTGGAACCAAACGCATTGAGATTTTAGCGAAAGCTTTGCTAGCAATAACCGTTTTAGCACCTTCTCCTGTGTAACCTCCCCAGATTCCGTTAACGTCCAATGTCGGACGGATTGAATTTCTTTCGTTGGTTACATATCCTTTTTCACCGTAAACATCAGCAATATTTAAGGCGTTTTTATATTTTTCTAAGCTAAAAGGCGCTTTTGCCATTTCGGCTCTTTCTTCTGCAGATAATTCCTCAACTTTATCGTAGAATCCTGGAATGGTAATATGATTGTTTTCGTCGTGAAGAGAAGCAATCATTTTTGCCAAAATATTAATTGGGTTTGCCACAGCTCCACCGTATAAACCAGAATGCAAATCGCGGTTCGGCCCCGTAACTTCAACTTCAACATAACTCAAACCTCTTAAACCTGTCGTGATTGACGGCTGTTGGTTTGAAATCATTCCGGTATCTGAAATAAGGATAACATCGTTTTTCAGTTTTTCTTGATTGCGTTCTACGAACCAAGCCAAACTTGCAGAACCTACCTCTTCTTCTCCTTCAATCATGAATTTTACGTTACAAGGCAAAGTATTGCTTTGTACCATTAATTCTAGCGCTTTTACGTGCATGTACATCTGACCTTTGTCGTCGCACGCTCCACGCGCAAAAATTGCTCCTTCTGGGTGAATATCTGTAGTTTTAATAACCGGTTCAAATGGTGGTGAAGTCCATAATTCTAACGGATCTGGCGGTTGTACATCGTAGTGTCCGTAAACTAAAACCGTTGGAAGATTTGGGTCTATTATTTTTTCTCCGTAGATAATTGGGTAACCTGGAGTGTCGCAAGTTTCAACATAATCGCACCCTGCTTTTGATAAACTTTCCTTTACAGCCTCTGCTGTGTCAATAACATCTTGAGAATATGCAGTGTCGGCAGAAACCGACGGAATCTTTAATAATTCGATCAATTCATTGATAAACCGATCTTTATGTTGTTGAACGTAGGACTTAATATTTTCCATTTAAATAATTTTTATAGAAAACCAAAAGTACAAAAAAGAGAATTAAAAAAAATTTTCAAAAAATGCTTTGATAATTCAAAAGTATGCCTATCTTTGCACCCACAATTACCGCGGATATGGCGAAATTGGTAGACGTGCCAGACTTAGGATCTGGTGCCGCAAGGCGTGTAGGTTCGAGTCCTATTATCCGCACCAAAAAAAGCTTCTGAATATTTTTTCAGAAGCTTTTTTGTTTTTACACCTTTTTATTTAATTTCAATAATCTATTATTCAACACCTTGTATTCGATCTAATTCTTCAGTCAATAACATTCCATCTTTGAGTGTCGCTTCTGTTACTATTTTTTTTTCACTTGGACGGTATGTAAAAAATTTAAAATCAAAATCTACATCTCTACACCAAAAAGCAACAAAAATCAAATAATCCCTATTAAAATGCTGGATATCAAGCTTTATAGGTACACCAATAACTTGAACTAACACTTGTGGTATTTGATCGCTTAAACTAAATTTTTTTCCCAGAGGATCGTCAAAAACTAAAATTTTACGGTCTGAGTAAATATTCTGAACATTATAAACCTCAATAATGTATGATACTTTTTCAGCCGGGATAGAAGATTCATTTTTTATTGTTATTGTAACTGCATCTACATGACTTTTAATATCGCTAACTTTTATATCAGCATTTAAAGAAGGAACTCTTCTTTTGTTAAATAACGCCTGAACAATTCCATGAGGCGCAGGTTTCGCATCTCGTTCAAGTCTTAAATAATACTTTCCGTCTGAAGAACATTGATGTGGAGGATTTAAGCTTTGAGGAATGTCAATCAAAAAAACGTTTCCTCTTTCAGTTAAAAACTCTTCAATTTTCAAATCTGTTGGGGTAGGAACAATATTTGAAGCTATTTTTTGATATAACCAATCTTTATTTTTAAAATTCGAATAGATTAATTCGCCTTGACATACTTTAACAACATTCTTACCTATTGTATGTTTAGTTTCTCTAGGCGCACCAATAATCAACAAACCACCTTCGGTATTTAAAAATGCAGCTATTTCTTTAAAAACATCATTAATCTCAACTTCTCCACTTTTAAATTCAACAACGGAAGATTCTTCCTGCGGAGTTGAAAAATAATCTTTCACATCATCTAAAATAACTTCGTCTCTTTTTTTACGAAATATTTTTTCTATATAATTTGAATTCATATATAATCTAAAAATTAATATAATACCAATACTCTTATTCCAAGACTTCTATTCTTACCCAAAACCCCATTTTTAATTATACAAATCCAAAAAATCTTTCAAATTTTCTTCTCTGATTGTTTAGCTAAGCAAAAGATCTCATAATTTAATAGTTACCAATTATCATTTTTTTTAACTGTCGATTGAATGCTTAATAAAAGAGATTTATTTAATTCATTAAAATATGTTGGTACTTCTGGAATATATTTCCACAAACTCTTTAAACTTCCATCTTTTTTATAATATGTATCCAGTCCCTCTTTTGTGTTTGAATTAAAGATTACATTATTTGTCCAACCTCCTGCTGAATACTTATTTCCTGTGTAATAATTTTGCATACTGATTAAGTCAAATTTGTACTTGTTATCTTTTACAGAAATTTCGATTTGATATTTTGTTGGATAATATGTTTTTCCCAGCATAGGAATATGATTTGCAAATAAAGTTTCTGAACTTCCCTCAAACCTTATGTATTCATTTTCAATTGTAGACAGGATAACTTTATCAGGATTTTTATAAGTTATTTTTATCCACTCAATAACCTTTTTATAAATTTCTTGAGCACTTTTTCCTTCAACAGATGTGACTATATAATCATTCATACCTTTAGTATTATCAAATGTAAATTCAGATTCTTGAGCATTTGCAACTCCAGAAACAAACAATATTAAAAATAGGATTTTTTTCATTTTAGTTTTCAATTAATATTTATCAAATGTAAACAGTTAGATTCTAAGCCCCTTACGGTTTTCCGTAAACTTTTTTAAATGTGTTTGAAACAAAAATTACAAATACAAGTTTTGTAACAATCCACCTTGACGAAAGAAGATTCCAAGCATCACCAACAGGTTGTACACTATGAAAAAAATTGCGGAAATCACTCTGGAATTTTTTGTTGGTTTTGCTTTTGGTTTCTCCTTTCGTCGAGATGAACTTTTATAAATAGAATTTCTTTATTTAATATCTAAATAAGGATCTAAGACTTCTGCTAATCTATTTAGCCAATAAAAATTATCCCCAATATGATTCATTTCAGATTCTAAGGTTTCGCGCCCACGCATCGAGCTTAACGAAAGCGCATAATTGACTTCTCTTATGGCTTTCGCCATATCTTTTGCATCAATTACATCATTAAAAAAATCTTTTAGTCTGGTTTCAACTTCTTTCGAAAGATATTCTGTAATCATTATCTTATTTTTTGAGTCAAATATAATAATTATTGACCCATATTTGTGTCAAAACAAAAAATAATTGTTATGACTTTTGAAATATGAATATTTCAGAAGAAACTTTTATCAAAAATCTTGGCATTCACATTAGACAGCTACGTGAAAAGAAAGGCTTATCTCAGCAAGCATTAGCTGATGATTGTGATATTAAAAGAAATCAAATTGCCAGAATTGAAAGAGCTGAAATAAACACTTCCATAAAAAATCTAGTAAAAATCGCCAATGCTTTAGATGTCGAACCTAAAGAATTGCTTGATTTTCCTTTGAAATAAATTTCGGCTAAAGCCTATTTCTTTTCAAATCAAAAAACCTCCAGCTAAAGCAGGAGGCAATTTACACAGTTAATATTTAAACGTCTTGTTTGTCATTTCGAGGATACAGAATAGGAGATCTCCTTTCAATTTTCAAAACAAAAAAAGCAGAACAACGAATTTTTATTTTAACCGATATAATTATTTTTACTTTTTATAAATCGTCAATCAAACAAATCTATCGTTTCAAACTTATCGCTATGTTTCAAAAATCAGTTTTTGCAGTTCTTCTTGTTTTCATTTTAAATTCTTGCGTTGTGCAGCAAAAAAGCTTGGAAATGCAGGACTGGTATGCGTTTACCAAATCAAATACGACCAGACAAGAACCTTCAAAAGTTTATGAATTCACAGACGGGATGATTCGCATGCATAGCGAAGATTCTGGTTGTTTGATGACTAAAGAAAGTTATAAAAACTTTGAGCTGGAATTGGAGTACAGATGGAACATAGAGGAGAAATACAAAATGAAAGGGACAAAAAACAGCGGTGTAATGTACAATATTCCGTTAGACGCTTCAGACAAAATTTGGCCAAAAGGAATTCAGTTTCAGATCAAAGAAAAAACCACAGGTGATTTTATCTTTTTGGATCAAGTAACGGCAAAAGTAAACGGAAAACAGATAGAAGCTGGCGCGAGTGTGACTTCTCCTAAGTTTTTGGAAAATGAAAAACCGTATGGAGAATGGAATGTTGTTGTCATTAAATCATTGAACGGAAAAATTACGCAATACTTAAATGGAAAATTGGTAAACGAGTGCACAGAAGCTTCTTCAACCGAAGGAAAGATTTCTTTAAACTATGAGCGTTCACCAATTGATTTTAGAAACATTCAAATAAAAAGCATTTCTAAAGAGTAGGTTTTTAATACCTGAAAAACTCAATCTGTAATAGATCGACTTATTGAAACGGAGCTACTTGCGGAGATTTCTCCTTACGTCGAAATGACAAACTTTGTGGTTACTAAATAAAAAAAACTTTGTCAAAGTTTTAAACTTTGACAAAGGTCTCAACATATCGTTTTTGGAATTTGGGATTTATTTATTGGAATTTAATATCTCAATAATCTTCCCAACATTGACTTCGCTGTAATCATTAATATAAAAATCGCATGGTGGCAATTCTTCTTTTGTATGCGTGCTTAAAACACCAACGACTTTCATTCCGGCATTTAATCCTGCTGTAATACCCGAAAAAGAATCTTCGAAAACCACACAATCAGACGGAGAAACGCCAACACGCTCAGCCGATTTTAGATAGACTTCTGGATTTGGTTTATGAAACGTAACATCTTCGCTAGACATCATCGAATCCATTTTTTGGTCGAGTTTCAAGAAATTGGCAATCAAATCTAAATTCGCACGAGGCGCCGATGTTGCAACAGCAGTTTTGAATCCGCGAGATTTTAGCTCTTCTAAAAACTGCATATAATGCGGAATCGTTTCGACTTTGTCTTTGTAAATCTCACGAAACATTCCTTCTTTTTCGTCTTCCAATTTCGTCAATTCTTCTCCCGCAATTGGGCGTTTGAAGAAATGCGTCATGATATAACTGTTGTGTTTTCCGTACATATGTTCTTCAAATTCTTCATTGGTATACGGAATTTTATATTTATCGAAAAACTTTTCAAAAGCGACTACATGATGCGGATTGGTGTGGCAAATCACGCCGTCCATATCAAAAATTACACATTGCTGGCTCATAATTTTATTTTGTTTTTTAAACGGGTGCAAGATAAGGGTTTTTCCGCGGAGATGCACGGAGGTTTCCCGCAGAGATACGCTGAGTTTTTTTTAATCTCGCAGAGTCGCAAAGACGCAAAGTTTTTTTCTCTCGCAGATTTGGCAGATTGCGCAGATTTAATTTTTAAGATAGTTGGAATAAATAATCCGCTTAATCTGCCAAATCTGCGAGAGAAAAACCTTAAATCTTATAATCTTAACATTAAACCAAATCTTTGCGACTCTGCGACTTTGCGAGATTAATTCTCTAGCCGATCCAAATTTTACTTTTAACCAAAGTCATTGTCTGTCTCAAATGCTGATTACACGCAATTAGAACAATCAATACCACTAAACCGTAACCTACAATGGTATAAATTTCCATATCGGCCAATAAAGTCGATTGTTTGGCGATTGTGCCGAAAACCTTTTTCATAGCCAAAACATTCGCATTATCTGCCGAATACCCTTTGGCAATAAAACTTTGCGTTGTTGAAGCAATCGCGTTCTGCGCTTCAGGATTTTCGCCTGTTACAAATTGGCTTAGTTTCAAGAAATGTTTTTTATTCAAGAAAACCATCGCATTCTGCATCACGCAGAAACCAATAGTACTCCCCCAAAAACGTCCAGAAACTCCAACAATTCCCGAAGAAACCGCCATATTTGCCGGAACCGATGAGGTAGTAAATAAGATTAGCGGAACAAATAAAAACCCTACACCGATTCCTTGCAAAATATACGGAATGATAATATCACTCAATGCAATATCTGGCACAAAAAGAAACGTAAACCAGAAATGGAAAATAGCAATGAGCGTAAAACCAATCATGAAAATAATTTTAGTCGAAACAGATTTCATCAGGAAAAAAGCAGCCAAAACAAGTCCGATTACGTTTCCTAGTCCGTTTATGTACTGCACGCCCGCCACACGCGACGGATCCCAATTCCAGATGGAAAACATCGCCGAATGACAAAGACTCAACGTTGCTCTGCTGATATAGAAAAGGAAAAACAATAAAAATCCTATTCGCAGATTGGCGTATTTTATGACTTCAAAATTGAAACTTGGTCTTTTTACCAAACGTTCTTTAAAGATGAACAATCCGCCTGTAATAAGCGAAATCATCAGCATTAAAACCATTTCCGAAGACTGTAACCAATATTTTTTCTCCGCATACACAAAAAAGTAGGCACCGCAAAGAATCGATATTAAAACCAAAAAATAACTCATCCAGTCGATTTGATACAACGGAATCTTCTTCGTAATTCGGTGCCCTCTGAAAGTAACTAAGATTAAAAAGACGTTTAAAACCTGAAGTCCGCCCGAAACATACAACATGTATTTCCAGTCGTAATGATCAAGGAACCACACGGCAATATTCATAATAAACGGCGTAGACAACAACAGCGCGCCGTAGTAAAATGAAAATCCAATAATTATGGCATTTTTAGTATTGAACTGCTCAATAAGCAATTGTCTGATCGTAATTACAGGAAGCGCCATCAGGATTCCTTCGGCAACTCTCATCAATAAAAAAACCGAAAAATTGGTAATATAAGCCGATGAAACAATCGTGATTCCGATAAGGGAATAAACAGCCATCAGGTAATTTTTTGCAGGAAAAAAACTCGAAAATCGGCTTTCTATCAAAATGGTTGCCAGCAGCGTTCCGTACGTAACACACATTGCAAACTGCAAATCTTCGGGCTCAATGTCCAGAAAACTCGCCGCATACGTTACGTTTGACGTGTAAACTCCCAATAAAATCATAGAATGCAGCAAACAAACGAACAAAATAATAATGATCGCCCATTTTGGAACCCATGATTTAAATATACTTTTATCTTCCATTTTATTTGTGCGCAGCAACAACCGTAATGTTCATTCCTGCTCTTAAAAAATCGGTTTGTTTGTCTTGTTCTTTTAACTGAATTCTAACTGGAATTCTCTGTTCTATTTTCACGAAGTTTCCAGTTGCATTATCTGGAGGAAGCAACGAGAATCTCGCACCACTCGCAGGCGATAACGAAGCAATTGTTCCCACAAAAGTTTTATTATCTATAGCATCTGCTTTGATTTCTACTTCTTGCCCAACAGTTAAATATTGCAATTGCGTTTCTTTAAAGTTCGCTGTAATCCATTTTTCTTTACTTACGATAGAAAGCAAAGACTGCCCTTCTTTAACCATTTGCCCAGGCTGTAAAGTTCGTTTTCCAACCCAACCGTCATAAGGCGCTGTGATTATGGTGTACGAAAGAAACAATGCAGCATTATCTGCAACAGCTTGTTTGGATGCAATATTAGTCTGTGTAGTCGGAACATTCGCTTCGGCAACAGAAGTACTTAAAGAAGCCGAATGAATTCTGTTTTTCATTTCCGAAAAATGAGCTTGAGCCGATTCGTAATCTGCCTTAACTTTCTCTAATTGCTGAGAAGTTGCCGCTTCTTCGCTTACCAAAGCTTTATATCTTTCGTATTCTAATTTGGTTTTCCAAAGATTAGCTTTCGCCGCTTCTAATTGCGCTTCGTTAATTGCCGTTGCACTTGCTGTATTAACCGCATTTTTCTGAGCTACAACGCTATTTTGTTGCGCGTTTTGAACATCGGCAATAGCCACATTCAATTTCGATTTATATTCTCTGTTATCAATCACCACCAAAGTATCTCCTTTATGCACAAATTGGTTTTCGTCAAAACGAACTTCCTGTACATAACCCGTAATTCTCGACATAATTGGCGTAACGTATTGTTCTACCTGAGCGTCATTGGTCTCTTCGTGATTTCTATTAAACACATAAAACCAAATTCCCAAAATAACCCCGCTTACAACCAATGTGCAAGCAATAATTGTTATTAGTATATGAAACGTCTTATTTCTTTTAGTTTCATTTTTTATCTTAACCATCTTTTTATCTCTTTATCTTAGTTTTTTCTTAATTCTCCACCGGATCGGCGCTACAATCGTTTCTCTCTAATTCTCCACCGGATTAAAATCCGGCGCTACAATATGAAGCGTTCCTACGGAACTGAAAAGCATATTCTTTAATCTTTTCTCTCCCCAGATTGAAATCCGGCGCTACAATATGGGGCGTTCCTACGGAACTGAGAAACTTTGCTTTTAATCTTTTCTCTCCCCGGATTGAAATCCGGCGCTACAATATGGGGCGTTCCTACGGAACTGAGAAACTTTTGCTTTTAATCTTTTCTCTCCCCGGATTGAAATCCGGCGCTACAATATGGGGCGTTCCTACGGAACTGAAAAGCTATACTTTAAATCTTTTCTCTCCCCGGATTGAAATCCGGCGCTACAATATGGGGCGTTCCTACGGAACTGAGAAACTTTTGCTTTTAATCTTTTCTCTCCCCAGATTGAAATCCGGTGCTACAATACGGAGCGTTCCTACGGAACTGAGAAACTTTGCTTTTAATCTTTTCTCTCCCCGGATTGAAATCCGGCGCTACAATACGGAGCGTTCCTACGGAACTGAAAAGCTATACTTTAAATCTTTTCTCTTGCTTCTTGCTTCTTCAAATCTTGCCTCTTTCTTCTTTCCTCTAAGGCTTTAGCCTACTCTTTCAACACCATCTAACTCTCAGGCATAATCCCCGCCGTATGCATCATCTCATAATGTTTCAGAACAGCATCCAAATGTGTAGCAATTTTGTTGTATTTCGCTTGAAGCAAAGCATTATCCGCATCAACCATTTCGGTGATTAATACCAATTGATTTAAGTATTTCAGCTTTACGATTCGATAATTTTCTTCGGCTAAATCCAAAGCTTTATCCACTACGACAAACTTCTCAAGGATTTCCTGATACTGAGTATGCTCTTTGTACAACTGATCCTGAATTTCATCTTTCAAAATTTCATTCTGCATTTTCTGCGCATCGATTTTAGTATTGGCTTTTGCCACTTTCGTTTTGTTTTTATACAAAGCCGAAAGATCAAAACGCGCCTCGATTCCCACCTGACCTAAAGTGTACAAATACGGATTTGGCGGAAAGAATTTGTAGTTTGGGTAATAAAAACCATAATTCCCAAAGAAATCTACCGTTGGCAGATAATTTCCTTTTACCAATTTCAATTCGGTTTTGCTGATGTCTAATTCCTGACTCGCCATTCGCATTTCTTCATTCTGCATGGCTTTGCTTAAGTAGAAATCATACGGATCTACGCCGTTCATTTCGTCCAAACTAGCAGTCGTGTCGATAGCAATTTCTTCCTCTTCCGGAATCTGAATCAACGTCTTCAGATCGTGAAGTGCGATTTTAATGTTTTTGGAGTTTGTTAGCGCATTCAATTCACGATCTGAGAGTTGTAATTCGGCACGTATAACCTCATTTTTGGTTACCGTTCCGTGTTTTTGAAGCGATTGCACTTCTTTTAATCGGTTTTTTTCTTCTTTGATGTTTTCTTCAAATATCTTTTGAAGTTCCATCATTTTGTAAATCGCCAGATAGTTCGCCACAACTTGCAGCTCGATATCATTTTCTGTTTTTTCCGATTTTATTTTTGCAATTTCGTTTTCCTGATTCGCAATTTTAATCGCGTTGTTAATCTTGTTTCCAACGTAAATTGGCATTTTAAAAGTTGAATTAACCTCGTAGATTTCAGGAATCGCAGGTGTAACTTCTTTATCTTTTAAGAAACCGCTTCCTTTAAATTCTGTAATGTTGGTAATTCTGGAGTACATTCCGTTTAGTTGTACATCCGGTAATCTAAGCTCTTTTCTTTCTTTGATGTTTTGCTCAGCGAGCGTAATCTCCAGTTGAGATTTAAGGACTTTTTTGTTGTTTTCCTTCGCCAGTTTCATCGCTTCTTGTAAAGAAACCGTATGAACTTCCTGAGCTTGTAAACTATTGAATACTAATACCATTAGTAAAATCAATAAGCTTCTGGGAAAACAATCTTCTTTAGAGTTTGTTTTTGTAAGGAACATGTATATTTAAATGATTTATGCTGCAAAGTTCCTTCATTTTTTCCTTGGCGGAAGATTATAAAAAGTCAATAACATATTCATTTCGGACAAATGTTAAAATTCAATTATTCGAAAACGTTATATTAAAATACTGAAAAACAAATAATTATAACCTAATATTGTTTCACGCAGATTCGCACAGATTTTAACAGAGGACACAGATTTTTCTTTTTCTCTCACAGATTTGGCAGATTAAGCAGATAAAATTTTAAAATAATCTGCAAAATCAACTTAAATCTTTTTAAATCTGCGTGAAATAATTTACCGCATTCAAAAAAATCCCCTAAATCTGCGGAATCTGCGAGAGAAAATTTTAAGTGAAACGATAAGAAAATCTGTCTCAATCAGCTTAAATCTGTAAAATCTGCGTGAAACAAAAACTATTTACCGCGCTCTAAAATTTCCTCTCCATTTAAGTAATCAGAAGGTCTTTGGCCTAAAATCTTGAAGAAAGTATTGCTGAAAGTCGGAACACTATTGTAGCCAACTTCTAGAGCTACCTCTTTTACAGATAGTTTTCTTTCTAGTAAAAGCTCGATTGCTTTTAAAATTCTTCGAATGGTATAATATTGAATAAAAGACATTTTGAGATCTTTCTGAAATAAGCGATATAAAGAGCGTTCGCTAAAGCCAAATTCATGCGCCACATCGGCAAACAGAATTGTTTCTCCAAGATTATTTTCAATATGTCGAAGAATTTTTCCTAGTCGCTTATCTTTAGGCTGTGGCAATTCTAAAGGCAGATTATTAGTGCATATTTGAGGAAGAATCGCTTTTATGGCTTTTGCTATCACGAAATTTGGCGAACCTTTCTTCAAATCACCATTCCACTGATTGGTAAACATCATCATTTGAAGCAGTAAATTGTTTACAGGATAAATGCCCTCGCTTTTGTAGAATTCATCTTCGTCTTTTTCAACCGGAAAATAGAGATTTCGCATCATCACATGTTCCGACTTCGGCTCAATACTATGTTCTAATCCGGCAGGAATCCAAATAAAATGTCTTGCAGGCAAAAAGTACGATTTCGTTTCAGTAGTCACAAAAACCACATCGCCTTCTGCGTAGAGCATTTGCGCTTTGTTGTGTTTGTGCGTTGGAACAAGCAATTCGCCCATTATATCGTGGTGACAGTAAATGCTTTTTTTATCAGCATCTACTTTTGTGAGATAATATTTGTCTACTTTGAATGTTCCTTGTTCCATGGTATAAAGATAGGGGAAATTTTAACCGCAAAGTGCGCAAGGTTTTTTCTTAGGATTACGATTATAAACGCAAAGTTCGCAAAGCTTTATCGTATAGCTTTGCTTTTTAAAAAATTTAACCGCAAAGTGCGCAAGTTTTTTTTTTCTTGGATTACGCTTATAAAAGCAAAGTTCGCAAACCTATATGAATAAACCTTTGCGAACTTTTATAAATCTTGCTAAAAAAACCTTGCGTACTTTGCGTAAAATCTTAGCGCTCTTAGCGGTTAAACCCCACAAAATATATAAAAACAAAAAAGCTTCTCATAAAGAGAAGCTTTTTACAAACTTAGGCGGTCTGGACGGGACTCGAACCCGCGACCCCATGCGTGACAGGCATGTATTCTAACCAACTGAACTACCAAACCCTGCGTTATTGTGGGTGCAAAAATACAACAGAATTTCGTTTCTGCAAGCATTTTTATAAATAAAATTTTGAGAATTTTTTAATTGATTAAATTCCAATATTTTAAAAATTTAAGCATTAATCAAAAAGCAGGAAATTTCTTTTACTTAACCGCAAAGAACGCAAGGTTAAAAGCGCAAAGTCCGCAAAGATTAATAAAAAAATTTGCTCCCGATGGCTCACGGATTGCGTAAATCTTTGTCGAGCTTCTAGTGTGATTTCTCCTTTCAGTCGAAATGACAAACTGTACGTAAATTGGAATTTATTAAAAAAAATCCGCAAAGCTTAAAAAAAAACTTTGCGGACTTTGCGTAAATCTTCGCGTGCTTTGCGGTTAAATAATTTACAAAACCAAATGGTCTTAAATCAAAAAAGCCATCCACAAAAGTGGAAAGCTTTTCATTGGTCTAACTACTAAACCAGCTACGAGTTACAAAGTCGTAGCAAAACAACACAACTAATCTTAGATACCGTTTTTGGGCAAAAAAGCCTTTCCATGAAGGAAAGGCTTCTCCCAATATTGCGGTCTGGACGGGACTCGAACCCGCGACCCCATGCGTGACAGGCATGTATTCTAACCAACTGAACTACCAAACCTCTGCGTTATTGCGGTTGCAAAGATATAACAGAATTTCATTTCTGCAAGCGTTTTTATAAAAAAAATTAAAAAAATCTTTAAAATATTATCCAAAGTTTTGTTTTTCAACCAAATAAGTAGTTAATATTTTTTCAAAATTATCGCCCACATTTACCGGAACGTACTTAATTTGGTTCTTTGCACAGGTTAAGGCCAAGTTTTTAAAATAGGCTTCTACCCTTTTTTCATATTCTTCTTTTACATTGTCGGCAAAAATAGAAACCTCTTCTCCCGATTCTAAATCAATGAACTTTCTTGGCGCGTTATCAAAATCAAACTTCAATTCGGTTTGATTATCAACTACATGAAACAAAACTACTTTGTGTTTATTGTGTTTTAAATGTTGTAAAGCATTAAATAATTTTTCATCATCTTGCGTTTGGAACATATCTGTAAACAAAATAATCATCGAACGGCGGTGCATTTTCTCTGCGATTTGATGCAGATACGTAATCGTATCGGTGGTTTTCTTTGCTTTTGGCTCTTCAAGGAGCTGTTCCAATTTATTCAACAGCATTCTGTGATGGCGATCGCTTCCCTTTTCGGGAGCATAATATTCGTAATGATCCGAGAAAACACTTAAACCAACGGCATCACGTTGCTTCTTTAAGATATTCATCAAAACTGCAGACGCCAAAACCGCAAAACCAATCTTCTTTTCATAAAAAGGCTGATTCGACTTTAGTTCCGGATAATGCATGGATGACGAATTGTCTACAATCAAATGACAGCGTAAATTCGTTTCTTCCTCAAAACGTTTTGTGTACAAACGATCTGTTTTAGCAAATAATTTCCAGTCGATATGTTTGGTGCTTTCGCCTGCGTTATAGACTTTATGCTCGGCAAACTCTGCCGAAAATCCATGAAACGGACTCTTGTGCATTCCAGATATAAAACCTTCCACAACCTGATTTGCCAGCATTTCCAGATGCTGAAAACTCGAGACTTTCTCTATTTCCGATTCAATTTTCATTCGGTTTCTTTTTTACTATTTTGTGCTTTATAAAGCAAATCTGTCGCCATAAACAATTTACGCTTCAAGATCGGACTAAAATTAGGGTTTTCTTTTAAAAAACGCTGTACTTCATCAAAAGCATATTTTGAAGAATACTTCCCAATGGTATTATCCAACCAATCTTTCGGAAAGAAAATATCTCCCGTGCGTTGGATTTCATCTACCAAATCTAGTGAAAATCTAATATATTTCTGTGCACTTTCCTGACGAAGCGGATGATTTACATTGGCCAATCCAACCGAAACCCAAGATTCTTTCTCTCGATTGGCATCATCTTTCAGAGATTCTATAAAAGCATTTCGAACTGATACGTCTTTTGATAAAGAGGGAAGCAAAAATTCAAATCGTTTCTTTTTGTCTGGATTTGAAATTGAATTTCTAGTTGTTTCCAAAATTTCATCGGCTTTTGGATGTTTGAAAATAGCCAAATTCATTGCCATATTGGTGTAATCGTCTTCATTTAATTTTAGACCAGAAATTGAAATTTCTCTATTCCAAATCTTATACAAACTTGCTTTTGCCGAATCGGAATAAGCAACCGAACTAAATAAACCAAACAATGTCTTTTTTATATTAGAAGACAGATTAGCTTGCAAACGATCATATAAAATAGCTATCAGTTGTTTTTGTACTTTACTTTGTTGTTTCTCTTTGAAAAATCTCCAATAAATCGTATTCAGATTATTAGAAGCAATTCGTAAAACCAATTCATTTTCTTCCGACTGAATTCCCTTTAAAAAACAGTCAAAAGCTTGATTTGGAGCAATATTTCCAATCAAAGTATTTTCGTAAAGATTACTATAAGCCGAAGCTCTAGCCACCTCATCTTTTAAACTTGCGATATAATTTAATTTATTCCCGTCAAGCGGAAAAACACCGTATCCAAAACCGTTATAATTGTAAATAATAGCGAGCGGTTTTTCAAGTCCGATGATTTCTTTGAAAACCAGACTTTTATCTGTAATATTTGCCGTCAGCACTTTTACATCATTGGCATAAACTAAACCAATTTGAAAAATTTGAGGCCAAACATTATTGGATTTATCTTCGGCTTTCTGAAAAATTTCAAACTTCTTGATTTTGTTTTGAGCGTCGTACTCAATTTTATCTGAAAAAATAGCTCTTCCTGATTTGTTTACCCAAACTTCGCTCCATTTCTTCATATCCAAAGGGGTTTCGGCATCAAGTAATTCTACCAAATTATTCCAGTCCGCATTGTCGTTTGCATATTTCTCAATGTATTTTTGGATTCCTTTCTGGAAAGCTTCTTTGCCCATTGAAGCTTCTAATTGGCGCATCATAATGGGAGCTTTGTTGTAAATCATAGCACCGTAAAGCGAACCAGCATCTTTCAAATTAGCCAAATGCTGTCTTATCGGATGTGTTCCCAAAGATCGATCCTCCGCGTAAGCGCTAGGATAATGCGCGGTAAAAAATTGCAGATTATGATTGACTTTCGGGAAAATCGGATTCATGATTTTGTCCGCCATGAAGTTGGCGAAAACCTCTTTCATCCAAACATCATCAAACCATTTCATAGTTACTAAATCTCCAAACCACATGTGTGAGGTTTCGTGAGCAATGAGTTTTGCGCGGTTTAATTTTTCGCTGTCGGTTGCGCTGTTGTCCAAAAACAAAGTCGATTCTCGGTACTGAATGGCACCAACATGTTCCATTCCGCCATATTGAAAAACAGGAATCGAAGCGAAATCTAACTTCTGAAAAGGAAATTTATAATTGGTATATTTTTCTAAAAAATCTATAGATTGCTGATGCAAATTGAAAATAGTATCGACACTTGCTTTAATTTTATCAGCACTATTTTCGCGATACAGCATTGTCATTTCTAGATTGCCTGGCTTCTGCGTTACGCTGTTAAATTTTCCTGAAACAAATGAAAACAAATAAGTGCTCATTTTGTCAGATTCTCCAAAAGTGTACGATGTAAAATCTCCTTTTTCAACTTTCTCTTTCACATCGGCTCCAGCCAAAACTTTCCAATCTTTTGGTACAGAAAGACTCAATTTATAAGTCGCTTTTATATCGGGCTGATCGAAACATGGAAATAAAGTACTTGCACGATCTGGAACTAATAAAGTGTAAAGAAAGTCTTCGTTTCTATTTAGAGATAAATTCCCTGCAATGAATGCAATCGAAATGGTATTTTTTCCTGAAATCAAACTTTCAACAGGAATTATAATATGCCCTTTTTCATGAACGATAGCAATCGTTTTTCCGTTTGCCGAAACTGATTTTATATTTTCTGATTTCTCTTTAAAATCTACAATAAGAGGCTTGCTTAAATCAGATAAATTAAGATTTATAGTTAAACTCGAATTGATATTTTCACTTTTCTGATTCGGGATTTCAAATGATAAATTGTACTGAACATCCGAAATCTGCTTTTTACGAAAGTTTGCCAATTGTTCTGAAACACCACTTTCAATTAAGTTGCTTTCTTTTGACTGAGAAAAACCACTGGAAATCAATAGAACAAAACAAAGAAGGCTGTAGAAAATTTTCATTTTTAAGGAATATAAGATTGGATAAAAATAACAAAACGAATATTTTTTTACAAACAATTATTGCAACAACATTGCATTTGAAAATAAGATCTCTATATTTGCAACTCTATTGCATTAATTCTCGAATGAAAAAGAAACTTAGAATTATAAACCTACTAATGCCACTGATTGTATTGTTCGCAATACTTTTTCCGGTTGTGCATTCGTATGAGCATATTCTAGATACGCATTCGCAGAAAGAAAAAATAGAATTTTCTATTTCAGAAAAGCCACAATTAAAAGCAAAACTTCATTCTTTTCATAAATGTTCTATTTGCGATTTTAAATTCAGCGCAGTTGGAACTTTAGAATTCAATGTTTTTCAATTTTATAAAAATAGTGCCGTTGTAAAACATCTTAATTTTTACAGCGAACAGCATTTTGCATTTTTTAAAGGGTCTCTATTTTCACTTCGAGCCCCTCCTGCTTTTACACTTTAATTTTTTGTGCACTGATTGCTTGCCAATTTCGGCTGTTGATTTGTTTTTAATGTTTTTTAAATCGTAGAACATTTCATATCAATCTTACTTATTTTCAGAAGTTAATACGTTGTATTGACATTCATTTTTGCATCGAAATTTAAAATTTCTTTGCTGGAATGTTGTTTTTTCTGCACAAAAAATCCCTTTTCAATTTTTATCGATTATGGCATTTTGACTAAAACTTAATTCAGGTTTTTAGTTCTGTTTCTGCTGTTTTTCGATGATTCAGAAAATGTTTCGCTCCTCTGGAGCTCTTGTTTGAATGGTAAATCTATATCTATAAATATTTCGCCCCGCTGGGGCTATTTCAACGATTCTATAAATATTCCGTTCCTCTGGGATTTGAATATTGGAATCATAATACCTTTTTGTAACCCAAATACTCTTTATAAAATGATCAAAATCAAATCAGAAAAAATGAAAACAACAAAACGCATTCTGGCCTCGGTTTTTGCTGCAATGGCTTTTACAGGCTGTAGCAACGACGATTCCGAACAAACACCAGCCATTCCTACAATTGATAAAATCGAATTGGGTCTTGGCAACAACGAAACCGCAACTATTGGCGAAGATTTCCACTTTAATGCCGAAGTAACTGCTGCCGACAAAATTGAAAATGTACAAGTAAAAATTGTGCAAAGAAGCACGGAAACGTATTCGAAAGCTTGGTCACATGAAATTACTTGGACACAATATGCAGACGCTAAAAACGCAACGGTTCACAAGCATTTTGACATTCCAGAAGATGCTGCTGAAGGAAAATACGATTTCATCATTATTGTGAATGATAAAAACGGAAGCAAATTGGAAGTAAAGAAAAACCTAACAATTTACAAATTGGAAAATATTCCGGTAAATCCTGTGGCTTCCATCTTTACTCTTTTTATAAATGATTCTTTTATGTACCGAAAAGGTAAATTTTCTGATGCCAATGCGAAGTACAAAAACAATGACATTTTCAGCTCTCAAGTAACACTTGAAGGCGTAAAAGGTGACGGAATTATGTATTTGCTTTTGATTAATAAAAACGCCAAACACAATCCTGAAAGCGTGGATCAGATTGATTTTAGCAAAGTGATTGTCTACGATGTCATCGAACATAAAAATGTAGCTGACGCAGGACAATTCTCTAATGTTCCATGGGATGGCGTAAAGTTTACAAGAGAAAAACCAAACCTTATTATTGGTGCCGCAAAAGACAATAATGCTCCAATTCAGCAAGATTTAATTGCTAACAAATCTTGGGCAACGGGCGATTATACTTTCTTGGTTTTGTATAAAAACACGACTTATAATATCAATTTCTCTCAGTCAATTGATCTTCCATTTGCACTTTAATTCCAATCAAAAAAATGAAAAAGATACCATTTTTATTAGGCGTTTTTGCTTTGGCTTTTATTTCTTCCTGTTCCAGCGATAATGCAGAAATCGATACCGAATATCCGGTAATTGACACATCAAAAGCAGACGCTTTCCCTATTCAATGCAGCACAATCGAGCGTGGAAAAACTTTCACTTTCAAAGCTACTTTCAACGATAATGTCGAATTGGGTTCGTATAGCCTAGATATTCATCACAATTTCGATCATCACACTCATAGTACAGAAGTTATGACGTGCGATATGGAAGCTGTGAAAAAACCGGTAAATCCGATGCTTTTCATCAACAATTACACGATTCCAAATGGAGTGAAAAGTTATGAAGCAACGGCTCAAATTACAATTCCTGCCGATGTTGATCCTGGCGATTATCATTTTATGATCAGATTGACGGACAAAGAAGGCTGGCAGACGCTGAAAGGTTTAAGTATTAAAATTTTATAATCAGAATTTAATGAAGAATGCCCAATTCCTTTATTGGAAATATTGTTTTTTACTCGTCAGTTTATTGATTTCATCTGAAGTTGTTTGTCAAAATAAACCTTCAGAAAAAAAGCCTGAAATTAAAGAACTCAACGAAGTTATTGTCAACGGAAATGCTGCTGAAAAACGCAAAAAAGAAGAATCGCTGAATGTGGAAACCGTAAACAGTAGTTTTATTCAGCGTAATCTTGGCGGCAGTTTGATGCAGTCTTTACAGAAATTGCCTGGCGTTAAAACCATTTCGATTGGTTCTGGAGGTTCAAAACCTTTAATTCGAGGTTTGAGTTTTAATCAGGTAATTGTGGTTGAAAACGGCTTAAAACACGAAGGCCAACAATGGGGCGCCGATCACGGTTTGGAAATCGATCAATATGCGGTAAACCGAGTAGAAATCATAAAAGGTCCTTCTTCATTTATTTACGGATCTGATGCTGTAGGCGGTGCGGTGAATATTAAACCGCTTCCTCTGCCATCCCAAAATACTTTTGGCGGAAGCGTTGATCTTACAGGAAAAAGCAATAATGCGCTGTTTGGAAGTTCTATTAATTTATATGGGAGAAATGAAAACTGGTTTTTCGATTCTCGCGTAACCACAATGGATTACGGCGATTATCGTGTTCCGACTGATGTGGTTCAGGTCTATAGTTATGCGGTGCCGTTATACAAAAATCATTTGCGAAATACGGCTGGACGCGAACTCGATTTTCATTTGAGTACGGGATATTCTGGAGAAAAATTGAAGTCGGTTTTTTATTTCAGCAACGTTCACACGAAAAGCGGCTTTTTCGCGAATGCGCACGGACTCGAACCAAGAAATGTGGATCTCGAATTGCACGATAAATCGAGCCGAGATATTTTGATGCCGTATCAGCAAGTCAATCATTTAAAAGTAAGCAATACGACTTCTTTTAATTGGGGAAATCATGCTTTTGAAACGCAAATTGGTTTTCAGAAAAACTTTAGAAGAGAATGGAGCCATTATGTCAATCACGGTTATATGCCACCAATTTATCCAGATGATATGTATGCGCCAAAAGATTTGGAACGCCAGTATGATAAAGATGTTTGGTCGTTTTCTGCTAAGGATGAATTTCGATTGAATCGCCATCAAATCACGATTGGAACTAATGTCGTTTCACAAGAAAATGCTATTGGCGGATGGAGTTTTTTGATTCCAGCTTTTACGCAATTTAATGCGGGTTTGTTTGCTTATGATAAAGTTGAGCTAAATGAAAAATGGTTTTTACACGGTGCCATTCGTTACGATTATGGCACAATCAAAATGAAATCGTATTACGATTGGTTTCAAAGTCCTGTTTCAGAAAATGATCAGACTCAATTGGAATATTTACAGCGTTCTGACGATTTGACTAAGACTTTCAACAGTTTTACGTGGTCGGCTGGGGTAAATTATAATCCTGGAAATTTGACTTTGAAAGCCAATTTAGGTTCGAGTTTTAGAATGCCGATTGCTAAAGAACTGGCTTCAAACGGAGTAAATTATCATTATTTCAGATTCGAAAAAGGAAATCCAAATCTCGATGCAGAACGTTCGTATCAATTGGATTTGGCAATGGAATGGCAACAGCAAAACTGGTCTTTTCAGCTGACGCCGTTTGTCAATTATTTCCCGAATTTCATTTATCTGAACCCTACTTCAGCACATGATATTTATTATGGAGCAGGAAATCAGGTTTTTGAATATGAACAAAGTAAAGTATTCCGTTATGGTGCCGAATTGCAAACGCGTTACTATTTCCTAAAATCATTAAGCGTAGAAATTGCGGCAGAATATCTTTATTCAGAACAAAAATCTGGGAGTAAAAAAGGTTATACGCTTCCGTTTTCGCCACCGCCTTCTGTTTTGTTTGGACTGAATTACGAACCTCAAACAGGCTTTTTAAAAAATTCTTATTTCTCTTTCGATTATCGCCTTACAGCAGCACAAAACAATATTGTTCCGCCGGAGAAAAAAACAGCCGAAAGTCATGTTTTTAATGTGGCTTTGGGAACCAAAATAAAAACAGGAAAAGAGACTATCAGCATCAATGTCCAAATCCAAAATTTATTTAATACAAGATATTTAAATCACACCAGCTTTTACCGACTTATCGAACTTCCGGAAGCGGGAAGAAATATTATTGTTTCTATGAAAATTCCGTTTTCTATTTCGCGATAAGCAAACCATTCAAAACTTAATTATTTACAAATTTTAAATCCTTTATTACAATGAAAAACAAGTTTTACAAACTACTATTTTTATCTGTTTTGTCGCTTTTTGCGGTTTCGTGCAGCAACGACGATGACAATCACGATGACCACGATCACGACCATGATGCTTCAGAAGAACATACATTCGTTCGCATTTTACTTTCTGACGAAAAAACTGCCGAGTTAACGCTTTTTGATCCGCATGAAGATAAAACAAGTTCTTTTACGGCAAAATTTCCAAAATCATCTTTATACACTACAGAATCTGGACGTTATGCCGGAATTGTTCATAGAGACAATAATTTCGTAGAAACTTTTGACAGCGGACTAGAATTACACGGCGATCATATTGATGTTGATGATGTTCCTAAATTCGGAGTTTTAGCGACAAGCGCATTAAAACCAACGCATTTTAAAAGTAAAATTGGAGAAATCCTAACTTTTAATGATGGAGACGGAACGCTTTCTGTGGGTAAAGAAGCTGATGTGCACAAAGCTGGCGCAACTTTTAAAACTGTAAACGCAGGTTTATTGGCGCATCATGGTGCGATGGCTACTTTTACTAATGGAACTTACGCGATAACTGAAAAAGACAATTCGGTTACGGGAACACTTCCAGAAAAAGTAAAAATCATTGACAATACAGGAAAAACACTTTTTGATGCTAAAATTCAAACCAAAGGAATTCACGGAAATGCTTCAGACGGCGTTTACGCGGTTTTCGGTTCTTCTAGCGGAATCTTAGTTGTAGAAAGCAATGGAAACCAAAAACTAATCGATCACCCTGCAGATTTTGGAACAGCTTGGTTTGGAAGTATTTTAGAAACGGCTTCTGCTGGGAAATTCATTGGTTATACTGCTGCAAAAGGGGCTTATTTAATTGATGTTTTGGCAAATACTGTAAAACCAATTATCGCCAACACGACAATTATGCAATGCAAAGTAAGTTACGATCATAAAAAACTGGCTGTTTTATTGCATTCAGGAGATTTCAAACTTTACGATATCAGCAGTTTACAATCTGTAAAAGAAATTAAAGCAACAACTGCAACTGCAACAGATGCCACATTAAAACCTCAAATGGCAGTTACAGATCGTTTTGCTTACATTACTTCGCCTTCAACGGGAGAATTGCTGCAAGTGAACCTTTCTACATCGGCAATCAAAAAGACTAAGGTTTCTAGCACACCTTATATGATTACGATTTTAGGTTATGAAAACAGCGAAACGCACAACCACTAATTCATTCTCCAAGTAAAAACGAAAAAGGTTTGACGATTGTCAAACCTTTTCCTTTACTAATTCAAAGCTATCCAAAAAAGAATTATTCAGTTTCTTGAAAATCAAAGCTTAAATCTCCTGCATTGTAGTTTGCCGAAACATTGGTCGGGAAAGTTTGCGAAGTTCCAGAAATCCATCTGTATTCGATAATGCTGATGTTTCCTGCAATTATGGGATAAGTCGCATTCGAATTATCTGCTTTGTTCTTTTTGTACCAATCATTAGAATTCATGGTAATCATGTATTTTTTATCTTTTTCTAAAGCCAATTCACTGATCTCTTTAGAAACTTGAACATCTGCCGTAGCAACATTTAAAGTTTCGGAACGCAATACAGATTTTGCTGTATAGTCCCAAATCGTTATACGGACCGAAGGGTTTGCAGCTGGAAGTTTTAAGGTAATCGCTTTAATTTTTCCTTTTACCGTTGGTGTAAATGCCAATCCGAATTCGTAATCTCCAGAATTAATAAAATTTGAAGATGTAGTAAAACCTGTTGCGGTATAATATGCCGCTAACGGATTTTCGGTTTCAAATTTCGGCGCATTATCTTTATCATCACTGCTGCAAGAAATAACAGAAATAGCAACAGCTAAGACTACTAATATGGTTTTGAATGTTTTCATACTATTAAATTTGATTATTTGATATTGAAAATTATGGTTGAATATTAAAGGCCGCGCAAACTTCATCGTAACTCATTTTAGCATAATCTTGTTTGGCTGTTTTAGCCGTTGCTGCAGCGGCTCCACCGGGAATTAAAATATAACGATAGTTAAGAGAGGCAGGAAGTGCAACTGTTGTACCATCATTCGCATGTTTAAATCGGAAAATCTTGATAGAATTAAGGCTGGAAATAGCTGAAATTGTATTAGCAAATCCTCCTGCCGTAGAAGTGTACGGAAGCGCATAAATATTAGTCCCAGATCCAAAAGACATATACACCAGCACCATTCCTTTAGACATAATGTCTGCCGTAAGTTGAGGTACCGCAAAAGAAGTAGACAATCCTGAAGTTCCGTCTATCGTTTCTGGAGTTCCTGCTGGTGCATTAATCCATCCGCTATAAATTACATTTGCTGTTCCTGCCGGACCCGCTGGCCCTTGCGCTCCATCAACTCCGTTAACGCCATCAGTTCCGTCATCACTGCTGCAGGAAATCATACTTATCAGAAGTAGTAAAATTGTAAAAATGGTTTTAAAAGTTTTCATAACATTTTGGTTTTAAAATTTTAATTAAATAGTTCTTTTTTAATTCAATAGCTTTTATTTTTGCATTAATCAAAAAGATTTTTTTTCTTTTCTGATTGAATTACAAGACAAAGTTGCCCCATTAAATTAGGTTTAAAAAACCTCAATAGACGAACAGCATTTTAAATAGACAGACAACTTATTTGGAGCTTTTTTTTGCTTTTTTATTGAAAAAAAACTGGTTATTGATGAAGAAATACTCTTGTATTATAATTGATGATGATGAAATAGACAGACTAACAGCGGTTTCTTATGTCAAGAAATTCCCTGTTTTAGATATTGCAGGCATTTTTGAATCGGCCGAAGATGCTGTTCCTTTTTTAGAAAAGGAAAAAGTAGACATCCTGTTTTTAGACATAGATATGCCAGGTTTAAACGGAATTGAATTTAGAAAACAAGCGTTAGATATTCCCGTTTGTGTTTTCATAACCGCACATCCAGAACATGCGGTAGAAAGTTTTCAGATCGAAACTTTAGATTTTGTTGTAAAGCCTTTAAAGCTGGATCGTTTTACGCAAACCATAAATCGCATTGAAGAATTTATGGAAATAAAACTGAAAGCTTCCTTATTTGAAGCCAGTATTGGCGGCGACACTATTTATATAAAAGAAGGGCACGAGCAAACCAAAGTCAAACTTCATGAAATTTTATATCTCGAAGCTTTAAAAGATTACACCTTGATTGTTACAGCACAAAAAAGGCATTGCGTGCTTTCAAGCATTGGAAATCTTTTGAAAGAAGATCATTTTCAGTCATTCGTTCGGATCCATAGAAGTTATGCGGTACAGAAACAATATGTTCAAAAAATCAATTCTTCTGAGATTATTTTGAATAATAATGCGGTAATTCCAATTGGGAGAAGTTACAAAGAGAACTTAAATCTGATTGCATGAGAAACTTTACGTTCTTGCTATTCCTTTTTATTAGCTGTAATGCATTTGCACAGCAAGAACCTAATTTGACGCGTTACAAGTCGGCAGACGAAAAATTAAAAGTCTGGCTCAAACATTGTAACGAACTTTTGAATGCTGATGAATATCTGAAACTCATACATGCTTCTGAAAAAGGAATTCTACTTGCCAAAAACAGACCCGCTTATATCGCCAAGTTTTATTTTCTGAAAGGTTTTGGATACGAATTCAATAACAATCAATATAAAGAAGCCGTTTCTAATTATGAAACCGCACTCTTTTATGCTCAAAAAGCTAGACATCTTAAAAATATAACTTCGAGCTGCATGAGGCTGAATTATATGTATTATTCGTTAAACGAAATTAAAAAACGGGAAAACCTTATTCTCTATATAAAAAGAATTCTAGATACAACGAAAAACATTAATACACAGGCCACTCTTAACGGAAGTCTAGGCGAATATTATCTGGACTCTTACGATTATGAGACTTTTATTGGTTATCAATTAACGGCTATAAATTACAAGAAAAAACTTCCTCAAGATATTCCCAATTTAGAGAACATCGGAATTTCGTATTGCCAAATTGGATCGGCTTATGTTAAAATGAAACAGTATAACAAAGCACTCGAATATCTAAATTATGGAAAACCGCACGTAAAAACGTCTCCTTATGTGAGCGCTTTTTTGTGCAATTACTACTTACAATGTTTTGTTCCGTTGAGAAATCGAGACAGCATTAGGAAATATTATAATCTGATTTACACTTATCCATCCAAAAAAGATTCGCTGTTTTTAAATCTTAGTTTTGCCAACCGAAGTTTATCCGAATATCATATTAATGAAAAACAGATTGACAAAGCCTACACATATGCTCAAAAAGCTGTTTCGCTCGGAAAAAAATCGGCTGACGATGAAATTTTGATGGAGGCTCAAACTGCAATGGGACGAGTTTTATATGAAAAAGGAGAATATCAAAAAGCTATTGAAACGCTCAAAAAAGCGTCTGTAAATGCTTTAGCTTATGATAAAGAATCTTTTGTAACTATAAATAAAAAACTCTCTCAAAGTTATGCCGCACTTGGCCAATGGAAAGAGGCCTATCATTACAACGAAATTTACAGCAAGTACAGCGATGAAGTAATGGAACAATCTGCCAAACAAAGCATTGCTAACGCCGAAGCACGTTATCAGAACAAAACCAAAATTCAGGAAATTAAGAATCTGTCTACAGAAAATGCTATTAAAAACATTCAGATTCAAGATGCCAAACAGCAACGCATTTTCTTGATTTCAGGAATTGCTTTCGTCTGTATTATCGGATTATTGCTGTTTAAACAAAATCAGAACCGAAAGAAAACGAATCTAAAACTTCAAGCTTTAAATCAGGAATTGGATGAAGCCAATAAAATCAAAGCAAGATTCTTTGGTATTTTAAATCATGACTTGCGAAGTCCGATTTCCAATCTGATTCATTTTCTGCATCTTCAAAAAGAAAATCCAGAATTGATTGATGAAGAAACAGCGCTCAGAATGCAGCATAAAATTACAACGGGTGCAGAAAATTTATTGTCCTCAATGGAAGACATTCTGCTTTGGAGCAAAGGACAAATGGAAAATTTTAAACCTCAATTTAGAAAAACGGAAATTGCGGTTTTATTTGAAGAAACCCAAAATCATTTTTCGAACATAGAAAATATTAAAATAGTATTTGAAAATCCAGAAAACATCATTTTAGAAACCGACGAAAACTATCTTAAAACGATTATTCGAAATCTTACCGGAAATGCAATTAAAGCTTTAGACAAAACACCAAATGCCAAAATTGTTTGGAAAGCTTGGGAAGAAAATCAAAAAAAATATCTTTCTATAACAGACAACGGCCCCGGCGGAACGCAAGAAAAATTTAAAGCGCTGTACAATGATTCTGAAGTAATCGGAATCAAGTCCGGTTTAGGATTGCATTTAATTCGTGATCTCGCTTCAGCAATTAATTCTAAAATAAAAGTCTGTTCCACACCAAATGTAGGCACTACGATTACGATTATTTCAACTTTATAAAGTTAATTCCTTTATTTCTTTAAACTTTATTCAAAAGTACTTCTTATATTGCTGTTTTTTTCTGTATTTTATTATGCAATTATCAAATTCATTGCGATTAACGTATAATACAGAATCTAAAAGAGTTACCAAAAACGAACCCAAACTTAAAACTTTAATTAATGACAAAAGCACTAAAATTATGCTATTGTGTACTGCTTTTACACTCCTTTTTTCTCGTAAATGCAGCGAATAAAATAAATAATGAAGAAATAAAAATGGATTTTTCGATTTCTTTTGAAGATTCGAAATCTCATTATGTAGAAGTGACGTTGAACTTTGATAATCTTCCTTCAAAAACAACAAATTTGGTTCTTCCTGTTTGGACACCAGGTTATTATTTAATCTTAAATACGCCAAGATACATTGTTGATTTTGATGTTAAAGACGAAAAAAATCAAAAAGTTAAATGGAAAAAATCGACTAAAAATCATTGGACAATTGAAAACGGTTCTACTTCAAAAATTACTGTAAAATACCGCGTTTTCGCCAATAAAAAATCGGTTGCAGAATCTTATGTCGATTCAGAAAAAGCTTTTTTAATGCCAAATACGATTTTCATGCACATTGAAAATAAAATCGACAATCCTGTTACAGTAACGTTGAACAAACCTGCAAAATGGAGCAAAATTTCGACTGGATTAAAATGCATTGACGAAACAAAAAATAGTTTTTACGCAAAAGATATTGATGTTTTTTATGACAGTCCGATTTACATCGGAAACCAAAAAACAATCGAATTTGAGAACGAAGGGAAAAAATATTCTCTTGGAGTGGCAACTCCCCAAGGACTTCAGGAAGATAAATTTGTTTCTGATCTAAAGAAAATCATGACCGCAACAACTTCGATCATGAAGAAAATTCCATACGAAAACTACAGCTACATTATGATGGAAGCTGGAGGTGGCGGTTTGGAACACTGGAATTCTCAAGCTATTTTTACAAAAGGTTCTTTCGATTCGAGTTCAAGAAAAGATTATTTGGACTTTATGAATTTTGTAACACATGAATATTTTCATCTTTATAATGTAAAAGCAATTCGCCCAATCGAATTAGGCCCTTTTGATTATAACAAAGAAAATTATACTACAATGCTGTGGTTTTCTGAAGGTTTTACAGTTTACTATGAGTATATTATTATGGTAAAAGCTGGATTGATGGAAGGAAAAGATGCTTTACAATATCTTTCCGGCTCGATTAAAAAATATGAAAATGAGGAAGGCTGCAGACATATGTCGTTGGCGCAATCAAGTTTTGATATTTGGTCTAATTTCTTCAATAATGAAAGCAACGCCAAACAAACGACAATTTCGTATTATGACAAAGGCCCAACAATTGGTTTAGTATTAGATTTGGAAATTCGAAACAATACTGCTAACAAAAAATCTTTGGATGATGTAATGCGTTTTCTATACAACGAATATTACGAGAAAAAAGGAAGAGGTTTTACAGAAGAAGAATTCTGGTCAGTTTCTGAACAAATCGCTGGAAAATCATTAGACGAAATCAAGAATTATGTAAATACCGTTGCTGAGATAGATTATCAGAAATATCTAAGATACGGCGGACTCCAAATTGATTTAACTCCCCTAAAAACAGAAGCGAAAAGCGATAAATTTACAGAGAAAAATTACACTATTAGTGAACTTCCGAAACCAACAAAACTGCAATTGGAAATTAGAAAATCAATTTTCAATTTTTAATCGTTTTTTCCCTTTATTCCAATAAAAAAGGCTTCCAAAACTGGAAGCCTTTTTTATATCAATCGTAACCGAAAAAGATTACAACAAAGCGTCTAAACTATCTGCGTAGGTTTGTTTCGGAGCTACTCCTACTTGTTTTCCTACTACTTCACCGTTATGAAACACCAAAACGGTTGGTATGTTACGCACACCATATTTTGCAGCAAATTCTTGGTTAGCATCTACATCTACTTTACCAACAACTACTTTACCAGCGTACTCTTCACTTAATTGGTCAATGATTGGACCAACCATTCTACAAGGACCACACCATGCTGCCCAAAAATCTACCATTACTGGTTTATCTGATTTCAAAACTACTTCATCAAAAGTAGCATCTGTTATTGCTAATGCCATAATATATTAAGATTAAAATTAGGTTTGAATATTTAACTCTCAAACTACAGTACAAATTTAAAAATTTAAAATAAATCAAACACCATTACTAAATTAGTTTTCATTATAAATGTATTGTCAATAATTATAAACTGTATAACATTAAATTTACAATTTATTTATTTGAAAATCAAATTGGTAAAAATTTTATCATTTTTTTAGTATCTTTAGTATATCCAAAAATATGATTAACATGAAAGAAACTTTAGCCAAAACAAAATCCTTTCTGCAATCTAATTCTTTTAAAAAATACGCCAAACGATTCGGTTATTTTATCCTCGGCTTAATCGCAATTTTGCTGCTTGCTTGTGGAGGTCTATCCCTTTATTTCAATCGGCACAAGACTGAAATCATTGCCAAAGTCAATACCAAAATCAACGAAAATATAAATGGTACGTTTCATGTTACCGATTTCCATTATAAATTTCTAACGGGTTTCCCCTACTTTACATTGGCGTTAAACGAAGTCGAAATAAAAGACAACAAATGGGAAAGCCACAAACATACTTTGCTGAGAGCAAAAGAAATAGAAGCGCGATTAAACATCTGGAGCTTACTGCAGCACGAAATCAACATTCATAAAATCTTGATTAACGACGCTGCTATTTACGTTTACAAAGCCGCAGATGGTTATTCTAATGCTAATATTTTCAAACCCAAAAAGAAAAAGCCTAAAACCGATCAAGAGAAACCAGAAACTACAATTGATGAAGTAAACCTCAACAAAGTTCACGTAATTATCGATAATCATTTAGGGCATAAATTGTTTGATTTTGATGTGGCAAGTTTAGAGTCTAAAGTCAATTATGACGACGACAATTGGCAGACGAATCTGTTTTTGAAAACGAAAATCAATAGTCTGGCTTTTAATACCGTGCACGGAAGTTTTGCTAAAGGCAAGGTGCTTGAAGGAAAACTCGATATTTCGTATGCTGAAGCCAAACAGAAAATAGACATCAATACCAAAGGCCTTAAAATTGGCTCAGATTCTTTTGATATTCTGGCTTACTTCAATATTGGAAAAAACAATTCCCTTTTCGGAATCAATATCGGAACGGATATTTTATGGCAAAATGCTTCTAATTTATTGTCTGCAAACATCAGTTCAAAGCTGAATAAATTTGATATTAAAAAACCAATTAAAGTAAACTGCGACATCAAAGGCGATTTGAATGTAGAAGGCGATCCCAAAATTGTCGTTCAGGCCGATGTAAGAGACAACGAATTGAGCATTCCGGACGGTTTGTTTACCAATTGTTCTTTTAAAGGAATTTTTACCAACACTTTTAAACCCGAAAAAGAATCTAGTGATCCAAATTCTGCAATTATTTTGACGAATTTTAAAGCTGAATACGAAGATGTGCCGCTAACGATAGCGCAAGCTGTGATTAATGATCTCGAAAAACCAATTGCAACAGGTGTTGTAAATTCTGATTTTGATATTTCGAAATTGAACGGAATGATGAACGAAAAAATCCTTCATTTTGAAAGCGGTCACGCCAAAGCCAATTTGAGATTTCAGTTTGATATTGTCGATTTGTACATCAACAAACCGCGTTTTACGGGTGATGTTGACATTGACAATGCCACATTTGATTATCTCCCAAAAAGCATTCACGCCGAAAATACAGCCGTGAAATTGTCTTTCACACAAGAAGCCCTTTATATCAAAAAGATTGCTTACAAACACAAAAATAACATCATACGCATTGATGGAAAAATCGATAATTTCCTAAACTTATATTACGACGCACCCGAAAAAATGGTTGTAAACTGGAATATTTATTGTCCGAGTATTGATGTGAAACAGTTTATGGGCGTTTTAAAAAACTCGCCAAAACAGAAAGTAGCCGAAAAAAGGCCTGCTAAAAAGAATGTCAATTTTACAAACCAGTTAAGATCGGTGATAGAAAAATGTACGGCGGTAATTAATCTCAAAGCCGATAAAATTACTTACGGCGCGCTTACGGCAACCAATACGCGTGCAACACTGCAAATGCTAAATTCTAAAATCCTGCTCAAAAACGGAACATTAAATACTTCTGGCGGAAGCATTAATTTTAGCGGTTCTGTTCAGCCAAGCGGAAATCATTATGTTTTTACTTCAAACGCTCAAGTAAATCACGTAGACATTTCTAGTTTTTTAAAATCTTTCAACAACTTCGGAATCAAATCTTTTAGTCCGAAAAACATTCGCGGCCGACTAACCAGCAATGCCAACGTTGCAGGTTTAATGAGCAGTAAAGGCGATCTGATTATGAACTCGATGAAAGGAAAATTAGATTTTAATGTCAATCAAGGCGCGTTATTAAACTTTGAACCGATTATGAAAGTCGGCAAATTTGCTTTTCCGCTTCGCGATGTGGAAAATATTACTTTCAGCGATTTATCGGGTTCGCTCAATCTCCGCGGAGAACAAGTTGATGTAAACAAACTCACCATCAGTTCGAGCGTTCTCAACATGGATGCAGAAGGCGTTTATTCTTTCGGTCGAGGCACAAATCTCGCTCTCACCGTTCCGCTAAGAAATTCTAAAAACGACGCCAAACTCGCTACGAAAGAAGAGCGTAAAGCTGTTCGCGAAAAAGGAATCGTCCTGCATTTGATTGCTTATGATAATAATGGGAAGATGAAGGTTAAGTGGGGGAAGAAGGAGAAAGGTTGATTATCGTTTGAAAAAGTTAAAAAACATTTTACTGTGGAAAAAAACATTTAAACCTCTTTATTTTGCATAAGATATTTACTACAACATAATAATTAGGAAATGAGATATTCAGTAAAAATAATTTTTGGGAAAGATCAAATTAGAAAATACTATAAGAATGAAGCATTTAATGACTTTGAAAAAATAGTCAATTTTAAAAAATATACTTTTGAAACTAAATTACAAAGAAATGCTTTCTATAAAGGAATATCTGAAGCTATTGGCTGGTTGGAATTAGAAGTTGTAAAAGAATTTGAAGAGAATGACCAAATTGGAATAGAGAAAAAAGAAGAAGAAGAAGAAGAAGAAGAAGATTTATTTGACTATTGGAGTTTTATACAAAAGTTCTATCCTAAATATTATCAATGCAACAGTGTTTTGCTTAGTGAAATTTTAACAAAGAAACTTGATGGTGAAGAGATTTCTCAAAAAGATGAAGAATATATAAAAGATTGGGATATCAGGAACGAATTATTGGAAATTGACAAGGAATTGCTATGCAAAGCCTTTGAAAATTATTTCAACATCATCTATCCGAAAAATAATTAGTAAAGTACAATTATAAAAAAGGCATACAAAATTGACTCTTATATTAAACTTTCACTTATGAATTTCTCTTAATTTATCCCACAAAAAATAGTTTTATATTTTTTGCTTTCAGGTTTTATGACAAATTAGACTTTAGTATTTATTAACTATATTTACTGAAGACAAATTTATCCAAAAATGCCACCAAAAAACCTCTGGACACGAGAAGAATTAATCGTTGCCTTTAATCTGTATCTTACGATTGAGTTTGGAAAAATGCACAAACATAATTCAGATGTAATTGAACTAGCAAAGCTTATAAACAGAACTCCAAGCTCAATAGCGATGAGATTAGGTAATTTTGCTAGTGTCGATCCCTTCCATCAAGAAAGAGGTATAAGAGGTTTAGGAAATGCAAAAAGGCAAGTTCAACCAATCTGGGACGAATTCTTTAATAACAAGGAAGAATTGTTATTTCAAAGTGAAAAAATATTAGCTCAAAAAGAAAACACATCCGTCGAAATTAAGTACAAAGATATTCTTGCTGATCTAAAAGATTTAAAAGGTGAAACCGTTCTTCGACAAGTCAAAACGAGAGTAAATCAATGCACTTTTAGAAAAATAGTTTTAACAAATTATGCAAATAAATGTGCAATTACGGGAATTGATATTCCAGAATTATTATTTGCCAGCCATATAATTCCTTGGTCAATAAGTGAAGAACATCGTTTAAGTCCTGAAAATGGAATTTGCTTTTCAGCACTTTATGACAAAGCTTTTGATAAGGGATTAATTGGAATAAATACAGATTTCAAAATCATACTTTCAGAGACTTTAAAAAAGAAAAAGAATACTGATTATTTTCAAAAGTATTTTTCACCAATTGAAAATCAAGAAATCCTAAAAGCTCAAAAATATCTACCAAAAAAAGAGTTTTTAGAACATCATTTAGATACAATTTTCAATAAATAGAATATACAAAAAAGCCACTTCTCAGTGGCTTTTCTAATCTCTTACTCAATCCCCAAATAAGGATCCAAAATCTCTGCTAATTCATTCAACCAAAAGAAACCTTCCTCAATATTAATCGATTCAGTTGTTGTAAATCCATCTTCTCGCATTGCATTTAGCGCAATCAAGAAATTCACCTGCCCAATGGTTTTCGCCATACTTTTGAAATCAATTGAATTGTTGAAGAATTCGGTTAACCTCAATTCGGTTTCTTTGGAAAGGGTGTTTGTACTCATTTTTTTTGCATTTAGGAATTATAAAACCCGCACAACTTAGGTGTCCTACGCTGCAAAGAGCGTTGCGGTTGTTTCCAATACCGCCACCATATCATACGGGCAAGAAGTTTTTTTGTGTTCATATATTTTTGCATTTAGGAACTCCAAATATATGAAAAACAAAATAAATTGTAAGTTTTTTCTTTATTTATAAAATAAAATACTGTAAGTATATTTCCTCCAAATCGAAATTACAAAATTGAAAAATAAATCGTTTTAAAATTTCATAATATTTCCTTAACCTACTTGTCTTTTTCCTTCAAAATAAATAAGTTTGAGTATGAATCATTAAATAATATCTGTTATGAAAGTACAAATCAACACCGACAAAAACATTGAAGGAAGCGCAAGATTAGAAAGTTATTTTTCTGGAGAAATAGAGAAAAGCTTGAATCGATTTGAAGATAAAATTACCCGTGTAGAAGTTCATTTTGGAGATGAAAATGGGGAAAAATTCAGCTTGCATGACAAAAAATGTGTAATCGAAGTTCGTCCCGTAAAATTACAACCCATAACCGTAACAGAACACGCCGAAACTCTTGAAAAAGCTTTCAGCGGAGCATTAGCCAAAGTCAAAAAATCGTTGACTACCACTTTCGAGAAAATAAAAGAGCATTAATATAAAAAAGTGACAAAGGCACAAAGGTGCAAAGTAACAAAGGAAAAAACTTAGATCCTCTGTTACTTTGCACCTTTGTCACTTTGTATTATTTTGGCAACGGAGCTCCAACGGCAATATCGCAACGGTGACCTGGTTTTCCGTGTGGCGGGTTCATACCGTCGGCAACTGTAGCTTCGGTTCCTTCAGTGCTCAACAACGCCGGAACTGGATTTGATGCCGGTGGTGGCGTTACTGAAAAGTTTTGTGTAACGGTTCCGCTTTGCCCTGTATTGGTAGTTGTGGCTGTTGTTTTTGCTGGCGGCGAATTTAATGGCGCTCCAACAGGAATATCACACCTATGACCTGGCTGTCCGTGTGGCGGGTTCATTCCTTTTGGCGTTTTAGCAGGTACTGTGGTTGTCACTACTTGAGGCTGATTTACTTGTACCGTCTGTCCCGTTTGTGCTGTCGCTTGACCTTGCTGCGTCGGTGCCGAGTTTAATGGCGCACCAACTGCAATATCGCAACGGTGTCCTGGCTGTCCATGCGGCGGATTAATTCCTTTTGTGGCACCTAAAACTGTATTTGGATTTGCTGCAGGATTTTGCACCACTGGCGCAGCAGCTTTTGTAGTGTCTTTTGCAAGTCCTAACCTTACTAATTCTGAGGTTGCTGTACTTTCTTGCGGCTCTAATTCCTTTTTACAGGAAATGAACAATAGAGAAGTTACAGCGAATGAACTTATAAGTAATTTTGCCTTCATGACTGGGGGTATTTTTATTGAAAATCAAATATAGTGGTTTTTTGAGATTAAATGACATGAGGAATGTTAATGATAATTAAACACAAAATCTTTAATTGTTTTGAAAACTTCCATTTCCTTAAATAGCTTATATGGTTCAAAAAAATGATACCTTTAAACTCAAATAATTTTATCATGAAAAAAACACTTTTACTTCTTTTATTCGTTGCTTCTTTTGCAAATGCTCAAGCAGACAAAACCAAAATCAATCAAACCTTAGATGCATGGCACAAAGCTGCTGCTGAGGTAAAATACGACGCTTATTTTAGTGTCTTAAATTCAGACGCGATTTACATTGGAACTGATGCTACAGAAAATTGGACGAAAAAAGAATTCGCAGTTTGGGCAAAACCTTTTTTTGACAAAGGAACAACTTGGGATTTTAAAGCCTTAGAACGCCACATCTTTTTTGACAAAAGTGGAAAAATCGCTTGGTTTGATGAATTGCTAGACACGCAAATGAAAATCTGTCGCGGATCTGGAGTCTTAGTTAAAGTAGGAAATGAATGGAAAATTCAGCATTATGTTCTATCGATGACCGTTCCAAATGACGAAGTAGATGCAGTAACGAAGATAAAAGCGCCAATCGAAGACGCTTTGATTAAAAAACTTCAGAAAAAATAAAACATTTTCTGGTTTTCTTATTATAAACGTAACTTTTTGAGCACTTTAAAAGCGTAATTAAAAGATTAATTTTAATTAATTCGTTAAAAACAGTGCTTTTTTGTAACTTTAGAATAAGATACTGTCAAAAAAACGTGCCGTATTTTACAAAATCAATCAAAATAAAACGCATACCTCTATTTTAACAGCCTTTAAAACAAGAATCTTTATTTTTTTCTAACTTTGACCCCAAAAAAAATAGGGTTAAACAAAGTATTTTAAAAATGAAAATAGAAAAACGCTGGATTATTTCCTTTATTATGATAAGCGTCGTATGTACAATAGGTGCATTTTGGCCAACAGTTACAGAAAATAATTATGTTTTATCAGAATTTGGAACTACAGATCATATCGTTCCTGCCGATGTTGCTTGGATGCTTACTTCGAGCTGTTTGGTTTTAATCATGACGCCAGGGCTGTCTTTCTTTTATGGCGGAATGGTAGGCAAGAAAAACGTTATTTCTACCATGCTTCAAAGTTTTATCTGTTTAGGAGTGGTAACGCTTTTATGGGTTGTTGTGGCATTTAGTTTGGCCTTTGGAGAACCGGTTGGTTTTGGTTCTGGCGATCATTTTTATAGCTTTTTCGGAAACCCAACTACGTTTGCTTTTATGGATTATGTGGGCGTTTTGCCTCATAAACAATTGGCAAACACGATTCCATTTATGCTTTTTGCTTTGTTTCAAATGAAATTTGCGATTATCTGTCCAGCTATTATTACAGGTTCGTTTGCAGAGCGTGTTCGTTTTATTTCTTATTTAGTATTCATCAGTTTATTTACGATTTTTATATATGCTCCTTTATGTCATGCTGTTTGGTATCCGACTGGAGTTTTAGGAAGCTATTTTGGCGTTAAAGATTTTGCAGGAGGAACAGTGGTGCACATGAGTTCTGGTTTTGCAGCTTTGGCGGGCGTTATTGTTTTAGGCAAAAGAAAAAACAGTCAGCATATCCCAACCAATATTCCTTTTGTTTTATTAGGAACTGGAATGCTTTGGTTTGGCTGGTTCGGATTCAACGCTGGATCTGCGCTTGCTGCCAACGGAACGGCTGCTATGGCTTTTGCAACCACTACAACTTCATCTGCTGCAGCGATGTTAACTTGGATTTTCTTTGATAGAATGAACGGAAGAAAAGTTTCTGCTCTTGGAGCTTGTATTGGAGCTGTTGTAGGTTTAGTTGCCATTACGCCTGCTGCAGGATTTGTTTCTGTGCCAGAGAGCATGTTCTTCGGATTCATCACAGCTTTAGTTTCTAACACGGCTGTAAATTGCAAATATTCTAAAAAATTCGACGATACGCTTGACGTTTTCGCCTGTCACGGTGTTGGCGGAATTATGGGAATGATTCTAACTGCTATTTTCGCTCACGGCGAAGATGCAAGCTTGCTTCACGGCGGATGGAATGTTTTCGGACATCATATGATGGCATTGGTTTTAGTTTCAATCTTTACTTTCTTTGGAGCTTATTTCTTGTTTAAAGTAACGAATTTCATTATTCCACTAAGAGTTTCAGAAGAATCAGAACACATCGGATTGGATTTATCGCAACACGATGAATCTCTTGATCCAAAAGCACAGCCAATCACAGAACCACATTACGGTTAAAATATTTTTTTTTCGCCACGACCCTAGCGACAGCGAAATGGCGCAGCAATTCACGAATTTTATTCTAAAAATAATTCGTGAATTCGTGGCGGAAAACTTTAAACGTAATTTTTAAAAAATAGCCACGGATTTCACAGATTCACACAGATTAAAAATCCAAAAAATCAGTGAAATCAGTGGCTAAAACAATAATTTCAACAAGTATTTTAAAAATAAAATTCGTGAATTGCTGCGCCATTTCGCTGTTGCTCGGGTCGTGGCGGAGAATATTTTGAATATGTAGTCCCTACGGGACATTTTTTATTTCTATATATTATTCTACCGATATTTTATTCCTAACGGAATCATTATAAAAACACCTCATTCCTTAAATAAATCTCGTAGAGATCAAATATTGGTAAAACAGAACAATGTCCAACTTCAAGTTGTCCCGTAGGGACTATATGTAACAAACGTTGAAAAAATCTTTTTTTATTCGTGAATTGCTGCGCCATTTCGCTGTCGCTCGGGTCGTGGCGGAAATTCTACCGATATTTTATTCCTAACGGAATGATTATAAAAGCACCTCATTCCTTAAATGAATCTCGTAGAGATCAAATATTGGTAAAAATAGAACAATCTCCAACTTCAAGTTGTCCTGTAGGGACTATATGTAACAAACGTTAAAAATCTTTTTTTATTCGTGAATTGCTGCGCCATTTCGCTGTCGCTCGGGTCGTGGCGGAAATTCTACCGATATTTTATTCCTAACGGAATCATTATAAAAACACCTCATTCCTTAAATAAATCTCGTAGAGATCAAATATTGGTAAAACAGAACAATGTCCAACTTCAAGTTGTCCCGTAGGGACTATACGCAACAAACGTTGAAAAAATCTTTTTTTATTCGTGAATTGCTGCGCCATTTCGCTGTCGCTCGGGTCGTGGCGGAAATTCTACCGATATTTTATTCCTAACGGAATGATTATAAAAGCACCTCATTCCTTAAATGAATCTCGTAGAGATCAAATATTGGTAAAACAGAACAATCTCCAACTTCAAGTTGTCCCGTAGGGACTATACGCAACAAACGTTAAAAATCTTTTTTAATTCGTGAATTGCTGCGCCATTTCGCTGTCGCTCGGGTCGTGGCGGAAATTCTACCGATATTTTATTCCTAACGGAATGATTATAAAAGCACCTCATTCCTTAAATGAATCTCGTAGAGATCAAATATTGGTAAAAATAGAACAATCTCCAACTTCAAGTTGTCCCGTAGGGACTATACGCAACAAACGTTAAAAATCTTTTTTAATTCGTGAATTCGTGGCGAAAAAACTTTTAAACACAATTCAACTACTTACATTCGTTTATATTCCTTAATTTTGCGGAAAATTTTTGTAAAGTGGGAAGTAAAAATAAACTAAAAAGATTCAGAGAAAACGAAACATTCCAAAACGTTTTTCAACCAACAAGAGAAGAAGTTGTAGGCGATTTAATGCCTTTAAAAGGAAAATGGAACTCTGATTTCTTTAAGAATGATAATCCATTAGTTTTAGAATTAGGATGTGGAAAGGGAGAATACTCTGTTGGATTAGCAGAAAAATACCCAAACAAAAATTTTATCGGAATCGATATTAAAGGTGCGCGTTTCTGGAGAGGTGCAAAAACTGCTGTAGAAAACGGTCTTCATAATGTTGCTTTCGTACGTACGCAAATCGAATTGATCAATCATATTTTTGCTGAAGGCGAAGTTGACGAAATCTGGATTACTTTCCCAGATCCGCAGATCAAATACAAGAGAACCAAACACAGAATGACGAATTCTGAATTCTTGAAATTGTACAAAAAAATCTTGAAAAAAGACGGTGTTGTAAACCTTAAAACCGATAGCGAATTCATGCACGGTTATACTTTAGGATTGCTTCATGGAGAAGGTCACGAAGTTTTATATGCGAACCATAATGTGTATAAAAACGAAGGAAGTCCAGAAGTGGTAACTTCTATCCAGACTTTCTACGAGAAACAATATTTAGAAATTAATAAGGCAATTACGTATATTCGTTTCAAAATTAAAGACTAGCTTTAATTTTGAAACCTTTATCTAACCGATTTAATTACTAAATGACCTACCTTACTCCACTAATTTCAGGTTTTATAGCCGCTGCCATTGGAACTTTTCCGCCGGGATTGCTCAATATGACGGCTGCTAAAATCAAAATGAAAGAAGGGAAAAAGAATGCATTGTCATTTGTAATTGGAGCAGTTTTAGTTCTTTTTTTCCAAGCTTACGTTGCCGTATTATTTGCACGTGTTATAGACAATAGACCAGACGTTGTAATTTTATTACGCGAAGCTGGTTTCATTGTTTTTTCAATCTTAACCATTTATTTTTTCTTTTTTGCAAAAGATCCAGTCGCAAAGAAAAAAACCAAAATAAAAAAGAGCAGTAAAAAAAGTCGTTTCTTTCTCGGAATGCTGCTTTCGGGATTAAACTTCTTCCCCATTCCTTATTATGTTGTAATAAGTGTGACATTGGCTTCGTATCATCTTTTTGTATTCGAAAACACCATTATTTTAACTTTTGTATTAGGCTCTGTTCTTGGCGCTTTTGCCGTATTATATAGCTATATTGCTTTCTTTGGAAGAATAGAAAAGAAAACCGACTACTTCATGCGCAACATGAATGCCATTATCGGAACTATTACAGGATTGGTAGCCCTTGCAACACTTTTTAATATCTTGAATTATTACTTCGGATAATTTTACAGCCACTGATTAAAAGGATTAAAATGATTCTTTCTCTATGCTTTTAAATTTTTCTCGCAGATTCCGCAGATTTTAGCAGATAAATAGTAATTTTAAAATCCTTCTAATCCCTTTATCTGTGTCAAAATAATTATGGCTGAAGAGAATTTTTTCGAAAGAGTGTATGTAATCGCCAGACAAATTCCGTTTGGAAAAGTTACTTCTTATGGCGCTATCGCGAAAGCCTTAGGCGCGGCTCGTTCTGCAAGAATGGTAGGCTGGGCTATGAACGCTTGCCATAATATGGATGACGTTCCTGCACATAGAGTCGTAAACCAAAAAGGGCTTCTAACAGGAAAACATCATTTTGACGGAACTAATTTAATGCAACAGCTTTTAGAAAATGAAGGCATTAAAGTCGTCAATAACCAAATTGTGGATTTAGAAAAACATTTCTGGAAACCGGAAATTTCTACCATATAAGTGATATAAGTTCATTTAGACATTGTGTTTATATCTCTCGCAAAGACGCGAAGTCGCAAAGAAAATTTAAAATAAACTTTGCGACTTCGCGTCTTTGTGAGATTAAATGACAAAGTAAATCTTTAAATGAACTTATATCACTTATATGGTTCATTTTTTTAGATCAAGCATATTACAAAACTCGTTTGATCTTCATCGGTTTGGTAGCTTAAATAGCCTCCGTGCGCTTCAATGATATTTTTCGAAAGCGTTAATCCAATTCCGGCGCCGTCTTTTCTAGTAGTAAAAAACGGAAGGAAAACTTTATCTCTAATTTCGGCATCAACTCCTTTTCCGTTGTCTGAAATCACGATAAAAAAGCGGTTGTTTTCGGTATAACTGGAGATTATCAGTTTCTTTTCTTCTTTTTCTTTTAAAGCATGAATACTATTGGTAATCAAATTAATAATTACCTGTTCCATCTGATTTTTATCAATTAGAATCGAACGCGAACTATGAGAATCATTAATCAATTCAATTCCTTCTGCTTTCAAAATCGGATTCATAATTCGCAGACAATCTTCAAACAAAGCATTTACGGGTGTCATTTGTTTGTTTGGCGTTGGAAGCATTGCCAGTTTACGATAATTTTCAACGAAAACCTGCAAATGATCACTTCTATTAATAATAGTCGAAATACTGCTTTTGATGTCTTCAAAATCATCTTCTTCCAATTCTTCTTGATCGACAATATGAAGGAGGTTTTGCGAAAGTGCACGAATTGGCGTTAGCGAATTCATTAATTCATGCGAAATAATTTTCATCAGATTAATCCACGCTTCTTTTTCTTTTTTCTCAATAACACGTTGAATACTATCCAAAAGAATAATAAAATACTCTTTGTTATAAGTTTGAGTCCGAGAAGTCTGAAGCACAAAAGTCTGTAAATCTTGATCTTCAATTTTAATTGAAATTGCCGTTTTCAGTTCGCCAAAATCCACATTTTCAATTTCATTGCAAAGTCCGGGAAGATAATTTTTAAGGTATTTCCAGTGACTTACTTTTGGCACTTTAAACAGATTCGAAAAACAATCGTTCATGATAAAAATCGACCAATCGTCATTTTCTTTTTCTAGAATTAAAGCGGCAGTATCGATACTGTTCAAAATCGAACGATAAATTAATTCTTTGGAAATCTGTTCTTGTTTCTGAACTTTTAAAGTATCGTATAAAAGATATAAGCTATTGAAATTGTCTTTTTTATGTTCTTCTGGAAAGTGGGCAGAAAAGTCGTCGTGCAGAATGGAATTTATTGTTTTATCATAAAACTGCAATTGGTTTTTGACAAAAAAATACATTTCGAAAAGAAAAATCAAAACAAAAACGCTTACCAAAACAGCATTGAATCGAAATCCTTTATAAAACAATAAAGCACTGCAAAGGAAAAGCGCCATTATAAACACCACTCTTACAAACAACGCATTATAAAACTTCCAATTCTTCATTTAATTTTGTTTAGCCACTCCCGATAGCTATCGGGATAATTGGATTAAAAGGATTTATTCTTATCTTATTTTTTAGTTTCTCGCAGATTCCACAGATTTAGCAGATAAGCTAATTCTTTATTCTTTATTCTTTATTCTTTATTCTTTATTCTTTATTCTTTATTCTTTATTCTTTATTCTTTAAATCGTATTTTTCGATTCTTCTGTAAAGCGCAGCACGAGACAAACCTAGTTCTTCAGCAGTTTTACTGATGTTTCCGTTGTGTTTAAAAAGCGCTTTTTCAATCGCGCCCTTTTCCATTTCAGATAACGGATTTTCATCGTTTTCTTGAATTTCCTCAAAATCTAGAATATCCAAATCCATAACAGAAATTGTGTTGTTTTCTGCCAAAATCAAAGCGCGCTCGATTTTGTTTTCCATTTCACGAACATTTCCTTTCCATGGATATTTTTCTAAATAAGACGCTGCATTTTCTTCAAAATGCCAATCTGCTTGATTGTATTTCTCTGCAATCTGTTCCAAGATAAAATTTGCCATTGGCACGATGTCATCTTTTCTTTCGCGTAAAGACGGAAGATTGATTTCCATTGTATTGATTCGATAAAGCAAATCTTCTCTGAACGTTTTATTCTTTACTTCTGTTTTAATGTCGCTGTTCGTCGCTGCAATAACGCGCACATTTAATGGTCTAGGTTTGCTTTCTCCCAAACGCGTTACCATTTTAGTTTGCAAAACATGAAGCAGTTTCGCTTGAAGATGTAACGGAATATTTCCGATTTCATCCAAGAAAATAGTTCCGTTTGCAGCAGTTTCAAAACGTCCTGGAGTATCTATTTTAGCATCGGTAAAAGCGCCTTTAGCATACCCAAAAAGCTCGCTTTCAAACAGATTATCACTCAACGAACCTAAATCCACATGTACAAAAGGCTGGTTTTTTCTTTCCGAATGCTGATGGATGTATTGGGCAAAAACATATTTTCCTGTTCCGTTTTCCCCCAAAATCAAAACATTGGCGTCTGTTCGGGCTACTTTCTCGGCAATAGAATACGCTTGTTTTATTTTAGCTGAAGTTCCAACAAAGTATTTCTTCTCGGTTTTTTCTACTTTTTCAGTCGTCCTTTTAGTGTTTTTTCTACTTTCAGCAACTGCTTTATCAATAGTTTCCAACAATTTTTCGTTGTTCCACGGCTTTAAAACATAATCAAAGGCTCCAATTTTTATACCTTCTACAGCAGTTTCAATTTTACCAAAAGCCGTCATTAAAATCACAATAGTGTTTGGAGAAAGGGTTTTAATTTCTTTCAGCCAATGAATTCCTTCGCGACCGTCTTCAAAACCAATTCGGTAATTCATATCCAGCAAAACCACATTGATGTCATTTTCACTTAAAATCGAAATGATTTTTTTTGGACTATTCGTTGTGAAAATCGTCTCAAAATGCTTTTTGAGAATCATTTTTGCAGAAAAAAGAATTTCTTCCTGATCGTCAACAACTAATATTTGGGCTAGCTTTTTTCTCATGTGGTCTTTTTTCTGTCCGCTTCCGAACGGTCAACTGTCCATTATCGAACACTTCTTTTTTGAGCCTCTTTTTAAAGCCTCTTTAAAATCAATGCCTTACAAATAATAAATTTTGTGGCATAATATTTACCTATTGATTATCAGTAAAATATTTTAAAAAATGGACACGGTAATTCCTCGTAAAAATAAAAAATTTAGATATCTCGCAATAGCAATTGCTGTTTTTTTAGTTTTGCTCACCATCACGATTTTCGCTTTTAACACCAAAAGAACCTTAAACGTAAAAGCAGATGAATTAGTAATTCAGAAAGCAGAAAAAGCCTTTTTTGAGGATTTCGTAGTTTTTCAAGCAAAAGTAGAACCTTTAAATGTGATGCTTGTAAATGTTACCGAAGGCGGTTCTGTAAAAGAGATTTTTGTAGAAAACGGAGCAATGGTAACCAAAGGACAATCGCTGGCCCGCTTGTACAATCCGAACACTGAACTGAATTACCTGACTCAAGAAACTGCTATTATCGAGCAAATCAACAATTTGAACACGGGAAAATTAAACATTAGAAATCAAGAATTAAACTTAAATAAAGATTTGGTTCTTATTGAGCACGATTACAACGACGCTAAAAGGCTATACGATATGAATGCAAAGCTTTTTGAAAAGGATGTAATTTCTAAAAACGATTGGAATACTTTTAAAGAAAGTCTTCGTTTTCAGGAAGAACGTAAAAAAACAATCCAACAGAGCATTCAAAAAGAAAAACAAAGCAATCAGGTTCAGATTTCGCAAATAAACCGTTCCATTCAAACCATGGAAAAAAGTTTGGATATTCTTAGAAACAACAAAAAGAACTTTTTAATTACAGCACCAGAAACAGGACGGTTAACTTCTTTCGAGCCTGTTTTAGGAAAAACGTTTCAAGCTGGAGCAAGTATCGGAAAAATTGATGCCAACAAAGGATACAAACTGACAGCAGAAGTCGATGAATTTTACCTGGAAAAAATTAGAGAAGGATTAAAAGGACAAGTAGAATTTAAAGGAAAAAATCTTGAAATCATTGTTACCAAAGTAATTCCTGAGGTTAAAGGCGGACGATTCACTGTAGAATTGGCTTTTGCATCTAAAGAAAAAATTGCGCTTCAGGACGGACTTAGCTTTGGCGTGAAATTAATTTTATCTGAGAAGAATAAAACGCTAGTAATTCCGAGAGGCGCTTTTAATCAGGAAGCTGCAGGAAAATGGATTTTTGTGGTGAACGGCAATAAAGCTGTACGAAGAAATATCAAATTAGGACGTGAAAACCCTTCTTATTACGAAGTTCTTGAAGGTTTAAAAGAAGGTGAATCTGTCATTACTTCTTCTTATACCGATTACAAAGACGTTGAAGAGCTTGCTCTTGAGAAATAATAAATTTGTTTCACGTTTCACGTTTCACGTTTCACGTTAACGCAACAAACAACCTGAAACTTGAAACCTGAAACCTGAAACAAACAAAACCAAAATAAAATCATCGTTTCAATCATCAATCAAAAACGAATTAATAACACTTCAAAACCTTAAAAAATTATGATCACAATTCAGAATTTAACCAAAGTTTTTAGAACAGAAGAAATAGAAACTGCTGCTTTGAGCGGTATCAATTTAGAAATAAAAAAAGGAGATTTTTTAACCATTATGGGACCTTCAGGATGTGGAAAGTCTACTTTATTGAATATCATTGGCCTTTTGGATAGTGCAAATGGCGGAAGCTACAAACTGCTAGACCAAGAAATGATTGGCTTGAAAGAAAAAGGAAGAGCAAAAGTGAGAAAAGAAAATATTGGTTTCATTTTTCAGAACTTCAACTTAATCGATGAGCTTTCTGTTTACGACAATATTGAGTTGCCTTTGCTTTACAACAATGTAAAAGCTTCTGATCGAAAACAAAAAATCGAAGCGATTGCGGAGAAATTAAATATCTCTCATCGTTTGAAACATTTTCCGCAACAGCTTTCTGGAGGACAACAGCAGAGAGTTGCCGTTGCAAGAGCTTTAGTCAACGATCCTAAAATCATTCTTGCCGATGAGCCAACTGGAAACTTAGACAGTAAAAACGGTAATGAAGTAATGGAACTTTTAACCGATTTGCATGCGAAAGGCGCTACTATTTTGATGGTTACTCACTCTGATTATGATGCTTCTTTCTCTCAAAGAACCATTCACATGAAAGACGGAGTTATATTTTCTGAAAAATTAAATCAACGCAATGTTGATGTTTTTATGGACGCTAAATAATTAATGATGTTTAAAATTATTGTTACTGCACTCATAGTTTTGGTAGAATTTGTCTGCAAAATATTTACTATGATTTAAAACCAAAGGTTTTACAAAAACAGCCCTATCAACTAAAAAAATAATCAAAATGATTTTTAACTGGTTTAAAATATTTATATATCATCTTAGACAAAACAAATTGTTTTCGTTTTTGAATGTTCTGGGATTGAGTATCGGGATTGCCAGCATTATCTTCGCTATTCTATATTGGAACGACGAACATGCTTATGACCAATGGAATCCAGCAAAAGAAAACACATTTCAGGTTTTAAACAAAATCGGAATGACAGGCGATACTTGGGCTTCAAGTTCTATTCCGTTTGGAGAAACCTGCAAAGCAACAATTCCTGAAATTGAACAAATCTGTTTTATGAATATTTGGTACGATACCGAAATCATAAAATACAAAGACATTAAATTATTAGATAAAAAAATCTTCTATACAGATGAAAATTTCTTCGAATTCTTTCCTTTTGAAATTATAAAAGGAGCTAAAAAAGATATTTTAAAAGAAAAAAACAGCGTTGCTATTGAAGAGAATCAGGTTAAATTGCTTTTTAAAGATGAAGAACCGATTGGAAAATCAATTCAATACAGCAACAAAACTTACATTGTAAGAGCGGTTTACCGCCTTACCAGACCTTCGTCTGTTGAACCAAATTATGTCTTTAATGGCATTAAAAGAGAAGGCGATTTAAACAGCTGGGGAAATTTCAATTATGGTTTAATGGTCAAAACAAAACCTGGTTCTGATCCTGCAGTGGTTCGCAAAAAAATGCAACATGTAAATTTTGTTAACCGAACATTGAAAGAAGCCAAAGAAAGCGGTAAAACAGTAGAAGAATTTGTGAAAGAATTTGGAGAAATCACTGTTATTCTGGATCAATTAAAAACAGCTCGTTTAAACGGAACAAAAAGTTCTAGCGGACAAAATTTTCCTGAAGGTTCTGGAAATTTAAAATTGCTTTATATCATGGGCGGTTTATCTGTTTTGATTTTGGTTTTATCATTGGTAAACTACATCAATTTGGCAACTGCATCAGCTATAAAACGCGCTAAAGAAGTGGGTGTACGCAAAATTGTCGGCGCTTCAAAAAATCAAATTATTGCGCAGTTTATTTTTGAGACAGCAATTACAGTAACGTTGGCCATTATTTTTGCTTTGGCTATTGTCGAACTTTCGTTACCTTATTATAATATATTCTTAAAGAAAACCTTAACGATGAATGGCGGTGAATTTTACCTGCAGCTCATTTTTATATTTGGATTAGTAATCATTCTTGCGGGTATTTTCCCTGCTATTTATATCTCAAATTTTGAGACGTTAAAGGTTCTGAAAGGCAATTTCTCACGGAGCAAAAGCGGAATTTGGATTCGTAACTCAATGCTTATTTTTCAGTTCGGAATTGCAGCGTTTTTCATTATTGGCGCTTTGATTGTTAATTCGCAGGTAAATTATATGATGAATAAAGATCTTGGTTTTAGCGGAGATCAAGTCATTACTATTCCGTTTAATAAACCAGATAGAACGAAAAGAATTGAACACTATCTGACTGCGAAACAAGAAATCAGTAAAATATCTGGCGTAGTTGATGTTTCTACTTTTGCAGGAAGTTTTGGAGGAAGTACCAATTCTAGTTCTGGCTTTACTCACAATGGTATTTTTGTTCAGCCAAGAAACGTTGAAATGGATTTTAATTTCCTTAAAATGATGAACATTAAAATCGTTGAAGGACGAGATTTCTCTCCAAAATACGCTTCAGACACAATCAGCAATATGCTGATGAACGAGACATTGGTTAAAGCTTTAGGATTAAAAAAACCATTAAATACAATTATAACTTCTGGCTGGAGCATGGGAGATGGCGATAACCTAAAATTTAGGATAGTTGGAGTTGTAAAGGATTTTCATATTACAGGACTTCAAAATAAAGTACCTCCAATGGTCTTTATAAATCTTAAAACTTTAAAGTGGAATAACTTCAATAATGTCTATATAAAGGTTTCTCCAAATAATTTAACAGAAACGTTAGAAAAATTGAAATTATATTGGGAGAAAAACGTCAATACAGACTATCCATTTGAATATGAATTTGTTAATAAATCATTTGCAAAGACTTATGAAGAGCAAATCAAACAAAAAAATCTGTTTTTTATTCTAAATTTAGTCGTAATCATTATTGCTGTGTTCGGATTGTTCGCTTTGGCATCATTTTCGATGGAAAGAAGGCTGAAAGAAATTGCAATTAGGAAAACGCTAGGTGCAGAAACCGATATTTTGCTGAAAGAGTTATCAAAACAATATATCATTTTCTGTTTAATGGGATTCGGAATCGGCATTGTGCCAGCTTATATTTTATTGCAAAAATGGCTTGAGGATTTTGCATTCAGAATTAATGTTTCTGCAATTCCTTTTAGCGTTGCTCTTGTTTCTCTACTAATCTTAACATTAGTAATTGTACTAACAAAAGCATATCAGGTAACTAAAATAGATGTTTTAAAATATTTAAAATACGAATAAGCTTGTAGACCATTTTTTTTAAGAAGCCCGACAGATTTCAGTAAAATCCGTCGGGCTTTTATTTTAGTCTTTCATGGAAACGGCATCAGAAGAGTAAAGAAGTTTATCTAGACTTTCATCTCGTCCGTACACATCAGCATAAAAATGAACATCTCCATTTTCTTGCACCCAGCAGGTAAAATACCCTATATAGACTGGGATTTTGCTCTTAAGCATACAAGTTGTTTCTTTCTCGCCGCTCATTGCTTTATCAATTTTTTCAACTGGCCAGTCTGGATCGTCTTTTAAAATATGCAACGCTAACTCTCTAGCCTCCTTCACATTAATGCATCCATGACTAAAAGTACGCTTTTCAAACTGGAATAAACTTTTTGCAGGCGTATCGTGCATATAAATATCATTCGGATTTGGAAACATGAATTTCACCAATCCTAATGAATTTTTCGGACCGGGTTTTTGTCTCACTTTCCCTCCATTCCATTCCATATTATTTTCTGCCAGATAGTTTTTATTGTTCGCCATTTGCAATTTTAACTCATTTTGAACAATGCTATTGGGAACATTCCAATAGGGGCTAAAAACAATTCGATCCATATTACCACTAAATATTACCGTCTCACTCAGCCTATTTCCCACAAAAATATCCGATGCCAGATCAATTTTATCATTTTTCACATAATACAATCTAAACGACGGAATATTAACCATTACGTATTCTTTTGCTTTGGCAAGCTTAGTAGGAATCCAACGGCATCGCTCCATATTTAGCATTATAGTTTTTATTCTTTTGCTAATTGGCTCGTTCATCTGATTAATGTGGTCCCTATTAATGATATAATTGAGTGTTAGTCCGTGTCTTTTTTTATAATTCATAACACCGTCCATCAATTCTTGATCGTAAAAATCACTTTTAGAATCTTGCTTGAGATCACCAAGTACATACAGCCTTTGTCTTATTTGTTTTATCGCTGGCGAGGTAGTATCTGGCCTCATATCTCTGTAAGTAGCACTATCGATAGTAATTTTTTGCCAAAGACCATCTTTTTCTATCTGTCTGTATTTTTTTAAAATATCTTGCAGTTTATAGTATTGCGCAAACAACAGATATTCGTCTTCATTTAGTCTGCTAGAATCTACAATAAGCGAATCCAATATTCTACTATAAGATAACGTTTTTGCAGGAAGGTACCAGCCTATTTTTTTTAAAGTAGCAGGATCAACCCCAGAATAAACATTACTGGCATAAAAAACATACATGTTTGTAAGAAGCAACTCAGTATCTATTTGCGGAGGTTCAATATTATCACTTTCGTTAAATGCTTGGTCAATAACTTCTTTATAAGGCATTTTAGCTTCTATCCCTTGATCTTTAAGCACATTAACTTTTTGATATAACAATGCTCCAAATTCTGTAATATGTTTATCATCATACCAAATTGATTTATAACCTTTAGCGCTATAAATGTCTTCAACATCTTTCTGGTACTTTTTAAGCTTGGGATATTTTTTAAAAAAAGCATTAATCGAAGCTGCATCTACCGTAACAGATATAACAACTGGATTTGTAATGTCAGTATTGCTTTTTGCAGTGGCTGTTAATGAATTAAACGAAAATGCAAAAAAACTGGTCGCAATAAGAATCAATGAAAAAGTAAAATTTCGCATATTTTTAAAGTTTAAAATTGGTAAAAATAACTTTAAAAAAAACACCGAAAACCCAATAAACTTCAAAAAAACCTTAGTTTTCAACTATTTTTTTTATATCTGGCAATCATCGATTTGGGCTATCAAATATAGCGAAGTTTTGTGAGAATTTTAATTTAAATTAAAGAAAAACCCAGACAAAAAATCATCGCTACAATCGAGCATACTTTTTTAAAACAATCAAATTCCCGTCTATAATTTCAACAAAAAGTTATCTTGAATAATTTTGAATAATCTCTATATCAATAATTACAATTCAAAAACGCTTAATTTCCGAACTTAATCTGTTATCTTTGCACCCTAAAATCAGTTTAAATAAATATAATCTTATAAGACTGTTTTTGGAGAATAAAAAAATAGCCCATTACAATGAAACTAGATAGAAAAGAAATTCTAAAAGCCTTAGAGACAATCACTATTGCTGGAGAAGGAAAAAATATGGTTGAAAGCGGTGCTGTAACCAATGTTATTACATTTGGAGATGAAGCTGTGGTAGACCTTGTATTGCATACACCTGCTATGCACATCAAAAAAAGAGCAGAAGATGATATTAGAAAAACAATTCATGATTTGATATCACCTGATGCTAAAGTGAAAGTAAATATTAAAGTAGAAACTCCAGAAAAACCTGAAATTAAAGGTCGTGCAATTCCTGGAATCAAAAATATTATTGCAGTTGCTTCTGGAAAAGGAGGAGTAGGAAAATCTACTGTTACTGCAAATTTAGCTGTTACACTTGCAAAAATGGGCTTCAAAGTTGGTGTTTTGGATGCTGACATTTACGGACCTTCAATGCCAATTATGTTTGACGTTGAAAACGAAAAACCAGTTTCTGTAACAGTTGACGGAAAATCAAAAATGAAACCTATTGAAAGCTACGAAATTAAAATGCTTTCAATCGGATTTTTTACAGCACCTAGTCAAGCTGTAATCTGGAGAGGACCAATGGCAGCAAAAGCATTAAACCAAATGATTTTTGATGCAGATTGGGGAGATCTAGATTTTATGCTTCTTGACTTACCTCCAGGAACAGGAGATATCCACCTTTCTATCATGCAATCGCTTCCAATAACTGGAGCTGTTGTAGTAAGTACTCCGCAGGCAGTTGCACTTGCAGATGCTAAAAAAGGAGTGGCAATGTTTATGCAGGATAATATCAATGTTCCTGTTTTAGGAATTATTGAAAATATGGCCTACTTTACACCAGAAGAATTGCCAGAAAACAAATATTATATTTTTGGACAAGAAGGCGCTAAAAACTTGGCAGCTGATTTAAACGTTCCATTTTTAGGAGAAGTTCCAATTGTCCAATCTATTCGTGAAGCAGGAGATTACGGTCGTCCAGCAGCATTGCAAACCGCTTCGCCAATAGAAAAAGTTTTTGAAGAAATTACGCGAAATGTGGTACAAGAAACGGTAAACAGAAACGAAAGCTTACCGGCAACAGAAGCAATCAAAATTACAACAATGGCAGGCTGTTCTGCAGTAAAAAAATAATTAGATAATTGAGATAATGTGCCAATTAGAAAATGTCAGTAATTCTCTAATTGACACATTAACAAATTGACACATTAATAAATTGAGATAATTACAGTTAGATAATTTTATAGCATTCTCTAATTGGCACATTTTCTAATTGACACATTCAAATATTATGACAACAGAAGAATTAACAAGCAATGTTTTATTGGCCTTAGACGAGATAAGACCATTCTTAAAATCTGATGGTGGAGATATTTCATTGATCTCTATCGAAGATGACAAACATGTAAAAGTTCGTTTGGAAGGAGCTTGCATCAGCTGTAGCGTTAATCAAATGACACTAAAAGCAGGTGTAGAAACTACTATAAAAAAATATGCGCCACAAATTGAAACTGTGGTAAATGTAATGTAACAAAAACAGCGACTTTTTTCAGAAGTAAACCTTGAAAAGTTTAACAAGAATAATAGGTGATTTGTTATTTGATTAATAAAATCACAAAACAAGCCCTAATTAGAGCTGTTTTTTACCACATTCACAAAAAACAACACAAAGATTTAAGAGTTTCTGTTAAGGAATTGTTACATTTTTAACTTAAATTTGTCACAAAACCCTTAAATCTTAAACTATGAAAAACTATTACGCTCTTTTTTTATTATTGTTTTTTGTTTCTGTAGATTATGCCCAAAGTAAGAATGTTGTGGTTGACAAGGCTTGGGTAAGTGAATCTGAAGAATGGTCTGACTTTCAATATTCAGGAAAGATTGTCTTTTCAATCAATCCTAATGAAGAACCAGGATCGTTACGAATTGGAAACTACGACTTCTTATACGACTTTGTCGAAGGAAAAGCAAAATTTACAGTTAAAGCAACTTACAGTTCAGCTGAATTTTCTCATCCGAGAAAAGTTTCTGCTTCAACTGACAAACAAGGAGTTTTAAACACAACTTATGAAGGAACATTGGTTTTCCAATCGGACAAAGATTATTATTCTGTAATTGCCGTGGTTACAATTCTTGAAAAAAACGACAATGTTTTGGGTGTAAAAATGCACTTAAAGGACAATAATAGAAAAGAATACGCATTTAGTACTAAACCTACTAGCTAATATAAATTAGGATTTTTTCACGTTATAAAATCCTGCCAAAAATTTCCAATAATTAAAATGGATGTATTAATTAAAATTAAAGATCGAGAAGGGGTTATACACGAATTGCAAGCTCCAACTGATATGGCAATGAATATAATGGAGTTATGCAAAGCATACGAACTTCCTGTTGAAGGAACCTGTGGAGGAATGGCTATGTGTGCTTCCTGCCAGTGTTATGTTCTAAATGATGTTGCATTACCAGAAATGGGTGACGATGAAGAAGCCATGCTTTCTGAAGCATTTTATGTGAAGTCTAATAGCCGTTTAGGTTGTCAGATTCCAATTACTGAAGATTTAGAAGGATTGGAGCTGGAATTGGCACCAGAATACTAAAAAATAAATTCGAAAAATTTTAAAATTCCAAATTCCAAGATGCATTTTGTGCTATTGGGATTTGGAATTTTTTATTTGGAATTTAAAAAACCGCTTGGATCAAAAGGCTCAAATTCTCTTTCAGAAAATGCTTCGGTCAAAATTCCTGATGAACACAGCCAGGTAATTGCTTCTTCCAATGTATTTCCAGCTTTATAAATCATTTCACTATATCTTGGCAAAATATAATATTGATTGTTTAGAAAAATAATTTCGTCACCATCAAAAGTATCTCCGATTCGGATGGATTGCAACACTTCATCTTTGGTCAAAACCTCTTTTCCTTCATCCCAAAACCAATATTCTGTAATTCGGCTTTTCCATTCTCCCAAGGTTAAAATAATCGTTTCTGGAAGATAAACTCGCACATAAGTGCCACCTAAAATGCCGCTTCCGTAGGTCTGAACGTATGCTTTATAATCTTCATCAAAAGCAACATTCAGTGTTTTTTCACAAGCCAAAATCTCTTCTTCGTCAGCTAAAAACAAGTCAGTTTTATTAGTATTATAGTTCGGAATTATTTTATAGTTATCGAAATTCATAAAATACAAGTTTTAACTGCTAATTTAGTTATTTAACGGTCAAGCCGAAAGTTTCTCATACGAAAAAGCCGTAATCACTTTCGCAATTACGGCTTTTTCTCTTTATAACAATTTTATTTAATCTCTAGATTATACCAAACCTGCTTTAATTAAATATTCAGCAATTTGGATAGTGTTTGTTGCAGCTCCTTTTCTTAAGTTATCAGCAACAATCCACATGTTTAATGTATTTGGCTGGCTTTCGTCACGACGGATTCTTCCAACAAAAACATCATTTTTACCTTCTGCATACAATGGCATTGGGTATGTAAATGTATCTAAATTATCTTGAACCACAACTCCATCAGTGTTGTGCAAGATTTCACGAACTTCGTTTACATCAAAATCATTTGTAAACTCAACGTTTACTGCTTCACTGTGACCTCCAACAACCGGAACACGAACAGCAGTTGCAGTAACTCTGATAGTGTTGTCACCAAGAATTTTTTGAGTTTCGCGAACTAATTTCATTTCTTCTTTAGTGTATCCGTTTTCTTCAAAACTATCGCAGTGAGGAATTGCATTTCTGTGAATTGGATATTTGTAAGCCATATCACCCTGAACTCCAGCGTACTCATTTTCTAATTGTTTTACCGCCTTTACACCAGTTCCTGTGATAGATTGATAAGTAGAAACAATGATTCTTTTGATGTTGTATTTTTTATGCAACGGAGACAAAGCCAATACCATTTGAATTGTAGAACAGTTTGGATTTGCAATGATTTTATCTTCTCTTGTTAAAACATCTGCATTGATTTCTGGAACTACTAATTTTTTAGTCGGATCCATTCTCCATGCAGAAGAATTGTCGATAACGGTTGTTCCAGCAGCAGCAAATTTTGGCGCCCACTCCAATGAAGTGTCTCCACCAGCAGAGAAAACAGCGATATCAGCTTTCATATCAACAGCTGTTTGTAAACCTACTACTTTATATTTTGTTCCTTTATATTCAATTTCTTTTCCTACTGATCTTTCAGACGCAACAGGGATTAATTCTGTAACAGGAAAGTTTCTTTCCGCTAAAACTTTAAGCATTACTTCGCCAACCATTCCGGTAGCACCTACAACTGCAATTCTCATTTTTATATTTTTAAATAATCAATTAATCTAATTTGTGAAGCAAAAGTAAGTATAATAAAAGTCTCTGCAAGGCGATTCACAAAAAATAACAAAATGTTATAAAATAAACATTTTGTAAAAAAACCGCCTCTTTAGAAGGCGGTTAAGTTAGACTTAGTGTAGCGGTATTATATTTTTATTTATTTTTCAATAAATCTCTAATCTCAGTAAGCAATTCTTCTTGAGTTGGTGCTGCAGGTTGATTTGCTGCTGGCTCTTCTTTCTTTTTAAGACTATTCAATCCCTTGATAATGATGAACAAAACAAAAGCTACAATAATAAAGTTAATAACTGCCGAAAGAAACATTCCGTACTTAACTCCACCAAAAGCGGTTAAATCTTCTATCCTTGACAAATGAGCTGCATCTAAAGCTGGTTTTAATACTAGCGGTGTAATTACGTCTTCAATAAATGAACTTACAATTTTACCAAAAGCCGCTCCAATAATAACTGCAACCGCAAGATCAACTACGTTGCCTTTCATTGCAAATGCCTTAAATTCTGAAAAAAATCCCATATCTGATTTGTTTAGTTTTTAATAAATGAATATCGAAAATACGCAATTTTATTGAAAGTTTTTAACGCTATCGGAAAAATACGCGTTTTACTCGTTGCGAAATACTCGTCATTATCTCGTACGGAATTGTTTTTAAGGCTACAGCCATTTCTATAACTGTTGGGCTTTCGCCGAAAATAATTACTGGATCGCCTTCTTTGCAATCAATATGACTTACGTTAACCATTAACATATCCATACAGACGCTTCCGACGATTTTGGCTTTCTGATTTTTAATGGTTACATAACCCACTTCATTTCCCCATAATCTCGAAATTCCGTCTGCGTAGCCAATCGGGATTGTTGCGATTTTAGTTGCTGCATCGGCCATAAAACGGCGTCCGTAACCTACGCTGTCGCCCGCAGGAATAGTTCGAATTTGAGAAATTATGGATTTTAAAGTTCCAACATTTTCTAAATATTTTTGTTCTGCAGGATCGTTTGAAACTCCATATAAACCAATTCCTAAACGAACCATATTATATTGTGAATCTGGAAAATTACTAATTCCAGAAGTATTCAAAGTATGTCGAATGGGATTAATATTTAATTCTGTCATTAATTTTGAAGACAGTTTTTCGAACAATGCAATCTGCTGTCTCACAAAATCAAAATGTTTCGGATCGTCGCTGGTTGCCAAATGCGATAAAATACTCTGAACACGAACAGTTGAATTTCCTTTTAAAGTTGCAATCAGTTCGTCGATTGTATTGTTTTCAAAACCTAAACGATGCATTCCGGTATCCATTTTAATATGAATTGGATAATCTTTTAAGTTCTTTTCGCGTGCAATCTTCAGAAAAGCATTTAATCCTTTTATGCTATAAATTTCAGGCTCTAACTGATATTGAATAATAGATGGAAAACTTGTCGATTCTGGATTTAAAACCATTATTGGAAGTTTTATTCCGCCATTCTTCAACGCGATTCCTTCATCGGCGAAAGCCACACCCAAATAATCCACTTTATGATGTTCTAACAATTTCGCAATTTCTAATCCGCCATTTCCATAACCAAATGCTTTTACCATCACCATCATTTTGACATTTGGCGCTAGTTTTGACTTATAATAATTGTAATTCTGGCTGATGGCATCCAAATTAATTTCTAGAACCGTTTCGTGCGTTTTCTCTTCTAGCAGCGAAACAATTTCTTCAAACTGAAAAGATCTTGCTCCTTTTATCAAGATAGTTTCGTCATGGAAATTCAGATTGTCGATTTCTGCAATAAAATCGGCTGTGTTGTCAAACATTATACTGTCTGGAAACTTAGCTTTAAAAGAAGAAATGGTTGGTCCAATGCCAATTACGCGATTTATTCTATTGTCTAAAATTAACTGAGCCACTTTAGAATACAATTCTTCATTTGCGAATCCGCTTTGGAAAATATCCGATAGAATAACCGTTTTTGAAGCACCTTTTTTCTTCTGGCTTTCTAAGAAATCTAAAGCAATTTTAAGCGATTGAAAATCGGAACTGTAGCTATCGTCAATAATACTGCAGTTATTGATTCCGTTTTTTACTTCTAGACGCATTCGAACTGGATAAAGCATTTCAATTCTATTCTGAATTGTTTCTTGATCGTAACTAAAATGCAATAAAACCAATAAACAAGAAATTGCATTTTCTACAGAAGCCGAGTCATTAAATGGAATTTCTAAATTAAAAGTCTCTTTTTTGTATTGATATTGAATAAAAGTATGATCGTTTTTATGTTCTCTTTTTTGAATAAAAACATCAGCCGTTTTATCGGAAAAACTCCAAGAAAACAGTTTTCTCGGATGATGCATATATTCCGCAACAAATTGAGACAAACAAGAATCTACCACTTCATTTTTTTGATAAATAATGATGGGGCAATCTTTAAACAGAAGCAGTTTTTCATCAATTTTCTGCACCAGATTTAAAAAACCTTCATCGTGGGCAGAACCAATACTGGTCAAAATTCCAATATTAGGTTTAATGATTTTTTCTAAATTAACCATTTCGTTAACGGTCGAAATTCCAGCTTCGAAAATTCCTAAATTATGTTTTTCATTAATGGCAATTACCGAAAGTGGCACTCCAACTTGAGAATTATAACTTTTAGGACTTCTAATAATATTATAATCAGGACTCAATAAAAAATTAAGCCATTCTTTTACAATGGTTTTGCCGTTACTTCCTGTTAATCCGATAACTGGAAAATGGAACATATTTCTGTAATAAGACGCAAATTCTTGAAGCGCCTCAAGCGTATTTTCAACAACCAAAAAATTAGCTTTATCGGCATAACCTTCTGGGATATATTGAACAACAAAATTCTGAACCTTGTTTTCTATTAAATCTGGAATAAACAAATGAGCATCGTTATTAACGCCAGCCAAAGCAAAAAATAAGGTCTGCGATCCGTTTTGAAGCGAACGACTGTCAATTGAGATGTGATCGATTAAAATAGCAGCATCTGAGCCAATCCATTTGGCGTTGAGAACTGAAACCAGGCTTTTTACATTTATGCTCATTTAGAAATTTCTTTTTTTCAAAATTAAAAAAAGGTTTGCCACTTATTTCCCAAATTTTCACTAATTATTCAATTTATTTGAAAGTGTAGAAAAAGAAGGTTTGCCACGAATTACTCAAATTCACGCGAACTATTTTTTTAAAATCTGATAAATCTGCGTGAAAAAATTTTAGCCACAGATTAAAAAGATTACCACTGATTTTGTGAAAAGTTCACCACAAATTACACAAATTGCACAAATTATTTTTTTTAATCTGCCAGATCTGCTAAATCTGCGTGAAAAATTTCAGCCATAGATTAAAAGATTATCACTGATTTTTTAATTCTTTTAATCCTGATAATCTGTGGCAAAAAAAAATCGTGTGAATTTGTGTAATTCGCGGCAGAAAACATTTATTGAGTATATTTGTTTTTACACCTTTAATTCAGGCATTTTGAAAAAAGTACTTCCACTCTTCTCCTATATATTGCATCCGATTTTTATATCGCTGTATGCTACTTTGTTTTATTTATTTTACAAAGACGATATTTTTAGTACAAATGAGAAGTATTTTGTTTTAATTCAGATTTTAGTAATCAATATAATCGTTCCTGTTTTATTCTATTTGCTTTTAAAATCAACTGGACATGTAAAATCAATAATGCTAAGTCAAACTTCAGAACGAACGATTCCGCTTATTCTGCAATGCTTCTTATATATTTTATTGGTTAAAAGAAGTATTGTCATTACACGTTATCCTGAGCTTCATTTCTTTTTCTTAGCAGCTCTATTTAGTACTATTTTAGCATTGGTATGTGTGCTTTTCAAGACGAAAGCAAGTCTGCACATGGTTGCGGTTTCAGGCTTAACGATTTTTGTTATCGGACTCAATATTCATCTTCAGCTCCATAATCCGTATTGGCCGGCTTTACTTATTTTATTATCGGGAGTTGTGGCTTCATCCCGTTTAGAAATGAACGCGCACACGCCTAAAGAAATATTAATTGGGTTGTTTATTGGGATAATGCCCCAGCTTTTATTTTTATATCTTTGGTTATAAAATATAAAAGATCAATCCTGCATTTAAGGTTTTCATATTAATTTTTTCGCCAGATAAAGTCGTTGCCGAATTAAACAAGGGACTTAAGCCATAGTATATATAGACATTCCAAGTATTATATCCTGCCGCAAGATATGGACCGTATTGAAATTTATTGATATCGCCATTATTCTTGATTCTATATGTTTTTTCTCCATCATCAAGAATAGAGGAACTTGAAAACGCATAACTCAATTTTACCCCACCGTAAATACGCCAGAACTTCGTGCTTTCAAAAGTAGAATTACGCCATCTAAATTCTATCGGAAGATCTACCGAATATTGTCTGTAGCGATTTGACACAAACTCACCATAATTATTCACTCCGTATATTATATCGCCTGTAGGGCCCTCAGAAACATTTAAGTTCTGATAATAATTTTGGTAACTCAAACCTAAACCTGCAGCAATCGCAACTGTTCTCGATTTGTTAACAGGCATATCGCGCAAAAAACCTCCTGAAAGTCCAAGAGAAAATTTATTCTGTTTGAAATTGACTGGAATATCGGTAAACATATTATAGGTAATCGAAAAGTAAAACTGATCTTCTCGATACAAAGAATCTATTTTTATAACTGGTTTTATCTCAGGCTTAACTTCTGCTTGCGCAAAAGAGTTAAAAAAAGTGAGTAAAAATAAACAGCTATAAATAATTCGCATATCGTGGTTTGGTTTTAAAAAGAAGATTACAAATAAACGCGTTTTGAAGCACATTTATTTCACATACAAATATAATATAATGCTTTCTGTAGTAAAGATAAGAAGTAAAAATATTCTCATTTTGTCTACGAATAAAATTAATTGCTGCACTTTTTTCAATAAACCGATTGGTTGAAACAAAAAATCAATCAATTTTCTTTTTATCTTTTATACCTTTGCAGGGCATGAAGAAAAAGCAGCTCATATTAAGTTTGTCTTTTGCTGTTACAATATTGTTCTCGATATTGTTTCAGTCGATACACAGTTATGAGCATATTGTAAAACAGCTTTCAGAAAAACAATGCCATCATAATTATAATGATCCGAATGGCGAGATAACGCATCAGCATCATGATTATGACGTTTGTTTTGTTTGTCATTTTGCTTTTGAATCTTTTATTCTTCCGCAGAATTTCTCTTTTGAATTTCATTCATTTGATAGAGAAACGCCTTATTTCTTCCCTTCTTCAGAGAAGATTTTTTCAATCTCAACCACTTCGTATTATTTACGGGGTCCACCTGTTGCTATAGTTTCTTAAATTTCGATTACTCGAAAAAACATCAAATTTCTTTTAGCTTAAAAATTCAAAAACATTAAGTTTCCTAATCCTATTTCATCAATTAGGATCAGAATGCTTTATTGTTGACTTTGGTTTTTATTCGAAGAAAAAACTCAATTTAACTATAGTAACATTTTCAAATGAAAAATTTTATAATTGCCCTTTTTTTAGGGTTCTCGGGCATACTTACTGCTCAAAATTCGGTTTCAGGAACGGTAACTGACAACCAAAATAATCCATTGCCAGGAGTTTCTGTTTATGCTCCTGAATTACATAAAGGAACTACGACTGACGCAAACGGAAAATACGAATTGAACAATCTTCCAAACGGAAATCTACGTCTTGCTTTTACTTATGTTGGCTACGCCAATCAAAACAAGACGATTGTTAAATTACTGAAACAAAATACACTAGATATCGTTCTTGAAGAATCTATTTTAGAAATGGACGAAGTAGTGGTTTCAACTCCTTTCAACAAATTGCAATCGCAAAACGTAATGAAAATCGAGCACGAAAGCATTAAAACATTACAGCAAAAAGGAACCTCAACTTTAATTGAAGGTTTGGCGACAATTCCAGGAGTTTCTCAGATTTCGACGGGAACTTCTATCGGAAAACCTGTAATTCGCGGATTGAGCGGAAACCGTGTTTTGGTTTATTCTCAAGGCGTTCGTATCGAAAATCAGCAATTTGGTGACGAACATGGTTTAGGTTTAAATGATGCTGGAATCGAAAGTGTTGAAGTGATAAAAGGCCCAGCTTCTTTATTGTATGGCTCTGATGCTTTGGGAGGTGTTTTGTATTTCAACCCAGAAAAATTTGCTGACGCCGGCGATTTTAAAGCTAATTTCAGTCAAAAATATTTTACGAATACACAAGGAAGCAATTCTTCAATTGGATTAAAAACGTCTACCGACAATTGGAAATTTTTAGCCCGTGGAAGTTATAACACGCATTCTGACTACAAAATTGCAGACGGAGATCGTGTGACGAATTCACGTTACAACGAAACCGATTTTAAAACTGGAATTGGTTATAGCAATTCGACTTTTTCTAGTGTTGTGCGATACAACTTTAATAAATTGGACATTGGAATTCCTGAAGACGGAATTGCAGAACAATCTTCTAGCAAAGACACTCAATTTCCGAGACAGGGAATTTACAATCATTTATTGAGTTTAAACAATGTAATTTTCTTTGAAAACTCAAAACTAGATGTTGACCTAGGATATATTGCCAATGACAGAAGTGAGTTTGAAGACAGTAACGAAACTTCTTTGCACATGAAATTGAATACTTTCAATTATAATGCAAAATATCATTTTCCTAAATTCGGAAAAATTGAAACTATTTTAGGTGTTCAAGGAATGCACCAAACCAACAAAAATTCTGGCGAAGAATACTTGATTCCAGATGCTACAACAAATGATTTTGGTATTTTTGGAACTGCTAATTATGAATGGAACAACAGTGTTATTCAAGCTGGATTACGTTTTGACAACCGAAATATTACGTCGATCGCGCACGGAACTGAAGGTGAAGAAGGTTATTTTCAGGCTTTAGATCGTTCTTTTGATAGTTTTAATGCTTCTTTAGGTTATAAAACCAAATTTGCCGAACCTCTAACTTTCCGTTTAAATGTGGCAACTGGATTTAGAGCGCCAAACTTGGCTGAACTAACTTCAAACGGCGTTCACGAAGGAACAAATCGTTACGAAATTGGAAATGCAAATTTAAAAACAGAACAAAACGTTCAAACCGATTTGAACTTAGAATACAAAAACTCTCACTTTGAATTTTTCGTAAACGGATTTTACAATCACGTAAATAATTATATATATACTTCGCCAACAGGAGAAGTTTTAGATGATAATGACGTATTTGCGTATGTTCAAGACAATGCGCAATTGTACGGTGGAGAAGTTGGTCTGCACTTTCATCCGCATCCATTAGACTGGTTGCATTTTGAAACTAGTTTTGAAACCGTTACAGGTAAAAAAGACAACAAAGATTATCTGCCTCTAATTCCTGCAAACAATTGGAATAACACACTTAGAACAGAATTCAACATCAAAAATTGGTTAAGCGAAGGTTTTGCTTCATTAAATGTTTCTTCAACTTTCAATCAAGATAATGTGAGCGGATTTGAAACCGCTTCTAAAGGTTATACTTTGGTAAATTTAGGTTTTGGAGGAACAATTAAATTAGGAAAAACAGCTTTTGACATTAACTTAAACGGAAACAATTTATTTGATAAAAAATATATTGCTCACCTTTCAAGATTAAAAACTGATGGTATTCCAAATATTGGAAGAAACATCGTTTTGGGAGTTAATTTCAACTTATAAAATTTATTTAACCGCAAAGGAAGCAAGGATTTTTCACAAAGAGCGCAAAGGTTTATTTAGTCCTATGATCAGGAAAAAATTTCAATAATCTAAAAATCTCGCAAAGACGCGAAGTCGCAAAAAAATAAAAAACTTTGCGTCTCTGCGTCTTTGCGAGATTAAAATTTTGCGAACCTTGCGTAACACTTTGCGATCTTTGCGGTTAAATTCTTAATTCTCACAAAAAGCACTATTTTTGTTACAACAGATAAAAACTAACTATGAAAAAAACATTTTTATTAATGGCAATTACAACCGCAGGAATTTCGTTTGGACAAGGCAAATTGCAATATCCGCAAACTAAAAAAGGAGCAACTGTTGATGTTTATTTTGACACCAAAGTAAGCGATCCATACCGTTGGCTAGAAGATGATAAATCTGCCGAAACTGGTGCTTGGGTAAAAGCTGAAAACGAAGTGACTTATGCGTATTTAGATAAAATTCCGTTTCGTGGAGAACTTAAAAAACGAATGGAAACACTGTGGAACTATGAAAAAATTGGAGCTCCATCTAAGGAAGGAAAATTTACTTATTACTCTAAAAATAACGGCCTTCAGAATCAATCTGTAGTTTACAGAAAAGATGAAAAAGGAAAAGAAGAGGTTTTCTTAGATCCGAACACTTTTTCTAAAGACGGAACAACTTCACTTGGAGGTTTAGATTTTTCTAAAGATGGAAACAAAGCCGCTTATTCTATTTCTGAAGGTGGAAGCGACTGGAGAAAAGTTATTATTATTGATGCCGTTTCAAAGAAAGTTCTAGAAGATACTTTGGTTGATGTAAAATTCAGTGGTATTTCTTGGCTTGCAAATGAAGGTTTCTACTACTCTAGTTATGACAAACCAAAAGGAAGTGAACTATCTGCTAAAACAGATCAGCACAAATTGTATTTCCACAAACTGGGAACTTCTCAAAAAGACGATAAAGTAATTTTTGGGGCTGACAAAAAAAGAAGATATGTAGGCGGATATGTTACCCAAGACAATCGCTATTTAATCATCACAGCTGCCAATTCAACTTATGGAAACGAATTATACATCAAAGATTTGACTAAACCAAACAGTCCAATTGTTACAATAGTAGACAACTTTGACAGCGATAATGGCGTTATCGAAAACGAAGGCAGCAAACTGTTTATCGAAACCGATTTAAATGCTCCGAACAAACGTGTTGTTACGGTTGATGCTTCAAATCCGAAGCCTGAGAATTGGAAAGATTTCATTAAAGAAACTAAAGATATTTTATCGCCATCAACTGGCGCTGGCTACTTCTTTGCTAATTATACAAAAGATGCAGTTTCATTTGTACAGCAATATGATTACAGCGGAAAATTAGTTCGCGAAATCAAACTTCCTGCTATTGGAACTGCAGGAGGATTTAGTGGCAAAAAAGAGGATAAAATTTTATACTATAGCTTTGCCAATTATACAACCCCTGGAAGCATTTATTCTTTAGAACCAAAATCTGGCAAATCTGAAGTGTATCAAAAACCAAAAGTAGATTTCAAAAGCGAAGATTATGAATCGAAACAAGTTTTCTATACTTCAAAAGACGGTACAAAAGTTCCGATGATTATTACTTATAAAAAGGGAACAAAATTAGATGGTAAAAACCCAACGATCTTGTATGGTTACGGCGGATTCAACATCAGTTTAACGCCAAGTTTCAGTATTGCTAATGCAGTTTGGATGGAAAACGGAGGGGTTTATGCTGTTGCTAACTTAAGAGGCGGTGGAGAATATGGTAAAAAATGGCATGATGCAGGAACAAAACTTCAAAAACAAAATGTATTTGACGATTTCATTGCCGCTGCAGAATATTTAATTGCTCAAAAATATACTTCTTCTGATTATTTGGCTATTCGCGGAGGATCTAATGGCGGTTTATTGGTTGGCGCTACGATGACACAACGTCCTGATTTGATGAAAGTAGCCTTACCGGCAGTTGGAGTTATGGATATGCTTCGTTACAATGCATTTACAGCAGGTGCTGGATGGGCTTTTGACTACGGAACTGCTCAAGACAACAAAGAAATGTTCGAGTATTTAAAGGGATATTCTCCTGTTCATAACGTAAAACAAGGAACGCATTATCCTGCAACGATGGTAACAACTGGAGATCATGATGACCGTGTGGTTCCAGCGCACAGTTTTAAATTTGCATCTGAATTGCAGGAAAAACAAACGGGAGAAAATCCGGTATTAATTAGAATTGATGTTAAAGCTGGTCACGGAGCAGGAAAATCTGTTGCCGCTACAATCCAGGAAAATGTAGACATTCAAGCTTTCACGCTTTACAATATGGGGTTTACTTCTTTACCGAAAAAGTAAGACTTTAAGCTAGATTTTATTAGCCACAGATTAAACGGATTAGATGGATTTAAAAAAATCTCTGAAAAACCTTTTAATCTGTGGCTTTTTTATTTCACGCAGATTTTGCAGATTGAGCAGATTTAAAACTTAAAATCTGCTCAATCTGCTCAAATCATTTTAAATCTGCGTGAAACAAATTAGTGCAATTCGTGTAATTCGTGGCAAACCTTTTTTAAATTTGAGAAACTAAAAACTGAAACAATGGAAATTATAAAATGGGGAATTATTGGCTGCGGAAATGTAACCGAAGTCAAAAGCGGACCTGCTTTCCAGAAAGCGCCAAACTCTAGTTTGGTTGCCGTTATGCGAAGAGATGCTTCTCTTGCCGAAGATTACGCTAAACGCCACAATGTCCCGAAATGGTATTCAAAAGCTGAAGATTTAATAAATGATCCAGAAGTTGATGCCGTTTACATTGCCACTCCTCCATCTTCTCATAAAGAGTATACTATTTTATGCGCCAAAGCTGGAAAACCTGTTTATGTTGAAAAACCAATGGCTTTGACTTTTGAAGAATGCAACGAAATGATCAGCGCTTGCAAAGAGCACAATGTTCCTCTATTTGTTGCTTATTATAGAAGAGCTTTACCTCGTTTCTTAAAAATTAAAGAAATAATTGACGAAGGAAAATTAGGAAACATCAGACATGTTAATTGTGTTTTATACCATCCTTTTGAGCAACGTTATGATGACGAAATCAATCTTCCGTGGACCGTTTTACCACATATTTCTGGAGGAGGAATTTTTGTTGATTTGGCTTGCCATACTTTAGATTTTCTAGATTTTGTTTTAGGTCCCATAAAATCTGTGCGTGGACATGCAACTTCTCAGTTAATGGCTTATCCTGCCGAAGACGCGGTTTCAATGTCTTTCTTATTCGAAAACGGAATTCACGGATCTGGCATCTGGAATTTTGCAAGTTTTGAACGCTATGACAATACTGAAATTGTGGGCGATAAAGGAAAAATATCGTTTTCTACTTTTGGAAATGACCCACTTCATATTCAATATGCAAATGGAGAAAAAGAAACGATTACAATAGAAAACCCGCTTCATATTCAGCAGCCGTTTATTGAAACTGTTATTGCCGATCTTTTGGGTAATGGAACTTCTTCATCAAAAGGAACTTCTGGAGCCAGAACAACTTGGGTTATCGATCAGGTTTTGAAAGAGTTTAGAGAAGCTTCGAAATAATACTTAATTAAAACAAAAAGAGGATATTCTTTCGAATATCCTCTTTTTTGTAAACTATAAAAAAAAAATGGAAAAATTATAGGCTGTATTTTACACCTAATGTTAATCCTAAACCAGAAATTCCAACGTAAGAGCTTAACTCGTCCATTTTATCATTTGGTCTAGTTGTATCTGATGTATCTGATGTAGCAGTGTTTGGATTAAACAATACATTATTAGAATTTACATCTAATTTCTTGTGATAGTTTGTATATCTCTGTGATGTATTTCTAGTTGCTAGAGCATCTTGTCCATTTACAGTATATTCTGTTGTTTCTTTAGTTTTACCATGAACAGTAAAGTTGCGGTATTCTAACTCAGCAAAAGCAGAAATGTGTTTTCCTAATTTATAAGATGTTCCTAACGCTGCCATAAATCCAATTGTTGGATTTGGTTTAACCACATCCTTAGAATAGATATCATTTTTTGCTACCTGATTAGCACCTACATAAGTCAAAAGCTCTCTATCCGTTTTAATATCTAATGTACCGTGAATTGGCACGATAACTCCAACTTTAGTATATGGTTCAAAACCATGAGCATCACCTAAAAACATTACAATAGAAGGCGCTAAATCAAATGCTTTGATTTGTCCCTCAGCTGTAAAACTAATATATGTAGCAGCAGTAGTAGCTGGATCGTATCCATAAAGTCTATCTGTTGTTTGAGCCATTGTCTTACTATTACTGATATAGTAGTTTGCAGACATTTCAACCCCTAAACGAGTAGAGAAACGGTAACCAGCTGTAATACCACTTCTGAATCCTTGTCCGAAAGAACCAGTTATACTTTCTCTTGAAACCAATTTATTGTTAGTCAAAGTTCCTGAGTAAACATCTCTATTTGGAGCTTGCCCTCCTACTTCTGGAAACTCAGTTGAAGCAGTTTGATTGAAATATGATCCTCCTAATTTAAAATACCAGCTTTCTGGTTTTTCTGCTTTTTCTGTCTGCGCCATTGCGGTCATAGAGCAAACTAATAATCCTAATAAAAATAGGTTCTTTTTCATAATTTTGATTTATTGATTTATACAAACTTAGACTATATTTAACATATTCTTATAGTTTGCAAAGTTAGACTTGGAACGAAAACGTTATAATTTTGGGCAATATTACTAAAAAAGTATTATGCGTGCATATTTTTAACATAAAAAATTAACATGTGTTTAAATTTTAACTGTTAAATTTTTAGTTCAATTTAAAATTAATCTGCATTTTCTCCAATTCCTGCAATAATTCAGCTGATATTTTGACTTTGAGACGACGGCTAGGCATACTCAATTTCGTCACTACTTTTATTTCTTCAATTTCATTTACCGCTTGTATTTTTGTATCCTCAAGTGCGGCATCTTCATTTTCATTTTCGCCTTCAAAAACAGCATCTTCAGCATCCGCAAAATCGGTTGGTGTTTCTACCTCAACCAATTTTTTTATTTTTTCTAATTCCATGATTTCAAAAGTCACAGAATTATCCCCTTTGTTTTCATTAAAAAGATGGCTCAGTTTATGAATAAACTCCGGATGAAGGTCTTTAATATTTAGCAAAACAATTAGCTTTTTAGCGAAAGCTTCCAAAATATCCTGCAACTGGCGAATCTCAACAAACTGCATTCTCGGATCTGTTTTTTTACCTGTATCGTGATTTACCCAACCGTCTTTGATCAAGATTTTCAAAAAGGCAAAATTGTTTTGAATTAAGAAATGGCGGAATTTCAAATATTCTTCTCCAAAAATCTTAAACTCATAACTTTCGTCATAACCTTCTAAGTTGAATGCTGCCCACCCTTTTCCGTTTTTGGCCACACGATGCTGGACGTTATTGATAATTCCGGCAAACATTAGATTTTTTCCAACATATTCATTCATGCTTTTCAGCGATTCCAGTTTTGAATTACAGAAGTATTTCATTTCAAATCTAAAATCATCAAGCGGATGCCCAGAAATATAGATTCCGACAACTTCTTTTTCTTTTGCCAGTTTTTCCATTGTACTCCAGTCTTCACATGGTGGTACAACCGGCTCTGCAATCTGCACTTCGCTGGTTTCTCCGAACAAACTTACCTGAGAAGAATTTTCATTTTCCTGAAATTTTGATCCGTAACGCATTGCTTTTTCGTAGAACGTAATTCCGTCACCATCATCATGAAAATATTGCGCTCTGGTTGTTCCTTCAAATGAATCAAAACCTCCAGCCAATGCTAAATTCTCAATCGCTTTTTTGTTGGCTGCACGAAGGTCAATTCGTTTCGCTAAATCAAAAATCGATTTATATCTTCCGTCTTTTCTGTTTTCTACAATGGTTTCAACGGCTCCAGCTCCTACACCTTTAATCGCCCCCATTCCGAAACGAACAGCGTAATCATCGTTTACCGTAAATTTATAGTAAGATTCATTCACGTCTGGTCCAAGAACCTGTAATCCCATACGTTTACATTCTTCCATGAAAAACGAAACTTGTTTGATATCGTTCATGTTATTCGAAAGTACAGCTGCCATATATTCTGCAGGATAATGCGCTTTCAAATAGGCTGTTTGATACGCAATCCAGGCATAACAAGTCGAGTGTGATTTGTTGAAGGCGTAACTCGCAAAGGCCTCCCAGTCTTTCCAGATTTTCTCCAGAATTTTGGCGTCATGACCTTTTGCTGCCGCTTGTTCAACAAACTTCGGCTTCATTTTATCTAGTACGTCTTTTTGTTTCTTACCCATCGCTTTACGCAAGACGTCGGCCTCACCCTTTGTAAATCCTGCCAAAGACTGAGACAAAAGCATTACCTGCTCTTGGTAAACTGTAATTCCGTAGGTTTCTGATAAATATTCGGCACAGGCATCTAAATCGTATTTGATTTCCTCATCACCGTTTTTTCTTCGAACGAAAGACGGAATATACTCTAAAGGTCCCGGACGATACAAGGCATTCATCGCAATTAAATCCCCAAATACCGTTGGCTTCAGATCTTTCATGTATTTCTGCATCCCAGGCGACTCATATTGGAAGATTCCAACGGTTTCACCTCTTTGGAAAAGTGCATACGTTTCTTCATCATCAATTGGAAAATTATCTGGATTCAGTTCAATTCCTGTTCTGTATTTTACCAGTTTTACGGTATCTTTTATCAGCGTAAGGGTCTTCAGACCCAAGAAGTCCATTTTCAGCAATCCGGCACTTTCTGCAACCGAGTTATCAAACTGTGTTACATATAAATCCGAATCTTTTGCTGTCGTAACCGGAACGTAGTTCGTAATATCCGACGGCGTAATGATTACCCCGCAAGCGTGAATTCCCGTGTTACGCATCGACCCTTCAAGGATTTTTGCCTGCTGAATGGTTTCTCCTGCCAAATCATCTTCATTGGCGATTGCGATTAATTCTTTTACATTGTCAAATTCGTCAGAACGAAGCGCTTTTTTAACTTCCTCCTCACTTTCCGAAATAAAACGAGCCAAATTCCATTTTGACGGCATCATTCCCGGAATCAGTTTCGCAATTCTATCGGCTTCAAATAATGGTAAATCCAGTACACGCGCCGTATCACGAATTGCCGATTTGGTCGCCATTTTACCATAAGTGATAATCTGTGCCACCTGTTTCTGACCGTATTTGTTGATTACGTATTCCATTACACGTCCACGACCCTCGTCATCAAAATCGATATCAATATCGGGCATCGATACACGGTCAGGATTTAAGAAACGCTCAAAAAGTAAGTCGTATTTAATCGGGTCAATATTCGTAATTCCGAGACAGTAAGCAACGGCTGAACCCGCTGCAGAACCACGTCCAGGCCCTACCGAAACATCCATATTTCTGGCTTCGGCGATGAAATCCTGTACAATCAAGAAATAACCCGGATATCCTGAATTCGAAATCGTCATTAATTCAAAATCCAAACGTTCTTGAATCGATTCTGTAATTTCGCCGTATCTTCTTTTTGCTCCTTCCATGGTAAGATGGCGCAAGTATTTATTTTCTCCACGAACACCACCATCTTCTTCATCTTCGGGCACCATAAATTCTTCTGGAATTTCAAACTTCGGAAGCAATACATCCCGATAAAGCGAATATCCTTCAACCTTATCTATGATTTCCTGAATGTTGATAATCGCTTCTGGCAAATCGGCAAAAAGCTTCTTCATCTCATCTTGCGACTTGAAATAGTATTCCTGATTTGGAAGTCCGTAACGGTAACCGCGACCACGACCAATTGGCGTTGCCTGCTTTTCACCGTCTTTTACACACAATAAAATGTCGTGTGCATTGGCATCTTCTTTATTTAAATAATAGGTATTGTTGGTCGCAATTAATTTTACATTGTGTTTTTGAGAAAACTCAATCAAGGTTTTATTGACACGATTTTCATCTTCCTGATTATGGCGCATTACTTCCAGATAGAAATCTTCGCCAAATTGCTCTTTCCACCAAATTAAAGCTTCTTCGGCTTGGTTTTCACCAATATTCAAGATTTTACTCGGAATTTCTCCATATAAATTCCCAGACAAAACCATGATATCGCCTTTGTATTGCTCAACGATATTTCTGTCAATTCTCGGAACATAATAAAATCCGTCAGTATAAGCAATCGAAGCCATTTTGGCCAAGTTGTGATAACCAGCTTTATTTTTAGCCATTAAAACAACCTGATAACCGTTGTCTTTTTTGCTTTTATCTAAGTGATTTTCGCAGATATTGAATTCACAACCCACAATAGGTTTAACCTCTGTTTCTGTTGGTTCTTCTCCTGCTTCAACCAATGCTTTGTTTTTTCCTGATGCCGCTTTGTTGTGGTTCATAACAGCACTCACAAAATGGAAAGCTCCCATCATGTTTCCTGTATCTGTCATGGCCACGGCTGGCATTCCGTTTTTTGCTGCAGCTGCCACAATATTCCCAACTCCGATAGTCGATTGCAAAACCGAAAACTGTGTATGATTGTGCAAATGCGCAAATTTTGCTGCTTTAAAATCGGCTTTATCTTCTTCTGAAACAACAGTCTGCTGACCTTCTCCAGCTAAAGCTTTAAGCTGTTCTCTGATTTTATCAGAAGCCGCTTTTAAGTTGATGTGTTTTAAACCAATTAACTTAAATGGCTCCGCATTTCTTTCTTGAAATTCTTTGAAATATTCTTTCGGAACATCAAGCTCTTCTTTGGTGAAAACTTCTCTTCTAACCAATTCCAAGAAACAACGCGTAGTTGCCTCAACGTCGGCAGTTGCGTTGTGCGCTTCCGCGAAAGGCTGATCGAAAAGATAACTGTGTAATTCGGTCAAAGTCGGAAGTTTGAATTTTCCTCCACGACCTCCCGGAAGCTGTAATAATGAAGCCGTAACTTCTGTACACGTATCTAGAACCGGCATAGAACTCATTTGAGACTCTACTCCCATTCTATGGAATTCGGCTCCCATAATATTGACGTCGAATCCTAAATTCTGACCTACGATAAATTTGGTTTTGCTTAATGCAATATTGAATTTCTCTAAAACTTCGGCCAAAGTGATTCCATCGGCTTCAGCCAATTCAGTTGAAATTCCGTGAATACGTTCGGCATCGTACGGAATATTAAATCCTTCTGGTTTTACCAAATAATCCTGATGCTCGATAAGCTGTCCCATCTCATCATGAAGCTGCCAAGCAATCTGTATACAGCGAGGCCAGTTATCAGAATCGGTAATCGGGGCATCCCAGCGTTTTGGTAATCCGGTTGTTTCGGTATCGAATATTAAATACATAGAGTTGTAAAAAGTCAAATTTTTAAGTTCCAAATTCCAAAGCGTTTCTATTGCAAACATTTGACAACATGAAACATACCAAAATGCGAAATGAAAAATGGAAGGAAGTCAAATTTACGCTTTTTTTACAGAAATAATAAAGCGAAAGTTGTTAACAAAAGCTTTTTTAACATGATTATGAAAGAATATCAAAAACCCCAAAAAATCACTTAATTCTATTTATTTTTTATTAAAATCTTCGATTATTCATTTTGAACACGCATTGCTCCAAAATGAACACTTTTAAGCTGAGATATACCCTGAACTTTGCTTCATCAAATTATAACAATTAAAAAAACAATAATCATGAAGACAATTTTTATCACAGGCGCATCATCAGGTTTAGGAAAAGCAACAGCAAAATTATTCCACGAGCAAGGATGGAATGTAATTGCAACAATGAGAAATCCTGAAAAAGAAACTGAACTTTCTCAATTAAAAAACGTAACGCTTTTACCATTGGACGTTACTAATTACGACCAAATCCAAACTACAGTTAAAAAAGCTCTTGAATTAAGCGATATCGACGTCGTTTACAATAATGCCGGTTATGGATTGATCGGTCCTTTGGAAAGTCTTTCTGACGATCAAATCACAAAACAATTGGACACTAATTTATTGGGCGTAATTCGTGTTACGAATGCATTTATTCCGTATTTCAGAGAAAGAAAAAGTGGTTCTTTTATTTCAACAACTTCTATCGGCGGATTGATTGCTTTTCCTTTAGGATCAATCTATCACGCAACAAAATGGGGATTGGAAGGCTGGAGCGAAAGCATGGCTTACGAATTAAATCCGTTTGGAATAAATATTAAGACCGTTTCTCCTGGAGCGATCAAAACAGAATTCCTTCACGGTTCGCTTGACACAAGCACTTTGCCAGAATACGAAACAATGACAAATAAAATGTTCGGCAATGTTGACGTTATGTTTGAAATGGCTTCAACTCCAGAACAAATTGCTGCTGTTGTTTACGAAGCAGCAACTGATGGCAAAAAACAATTGAGATATGTAGCGGGCGAAGACGCAAAAGCACTTTACAAACAAAGATTAGAAGTTGGAGACGAAGTTTTTCGTTCTGAATTTGGCAAACAATTTTTTGGAGAATAATATTTTTTGATATGACTATCAAAAAGCATTAAACATTTTTTTAAGCCCCAGCGGGGCAGAATATTTATAGAAATTCAATTAGGCAGATGCACAAGAGCTCCAGCGGAGCGGAATATTCATTATAATATCAGGTATATTTCGCTCCACTGGAGCTCAGCTCTCAATAATCAATACGATTTCTATAAATATTTCGCTTCTCCGAAGCTATTTACAAAATCTAAAAAAGGTGTTCAATACTTTTGGAAAGCCTTATTAATTTTTAAAATTTCATACTTTTATATCATGGAAAAGAAAAATAATACTCCTGCAAAAATCTCTTCTATTTCGCAGTTTCACGACTTGCTTCGATTGCCAAAACCGCTTCATCCAATGGTTAGTTTGGTTGATAATACGCAATTAGTCATGAATGAAGATATAGCAAACATTGCTTTTTTGCTTGATTTTTATAAAATCTCCTATAAGTTTTCTACAAAAGGAAAGATGGGTTACGGTCAGGGTTACTATGATTTCACTGAAGGCGGACTCATGTTTGCTTCTCCCGGCCAATTAATTTTTACTGAAAACGAAGAAGGTGTCGAATATGGCGGTTACACGCTTTTGTTTCATCCTGATTTTATTCGAAATTATCCTTTAGGAAAAAGCATCAAAAAATATGGCTTCTTTTCGTATGACACCAATGAAGCGCTGCATCTTTCTGATAGTGAAAAAACGATCATTATCGGGTTATTAAAAAGCATAGAAAATGAACTCAATACTGCAATTGACGAAATGAGTCAGGACGTAATTGTTTCTTATATTGATGTGCTGCTGAATTACAGCAATCGTTTTTATAAACGCCAATTTATTACCAGAAAAACCATCAGTCACGATTTATTATTAAAAGTCGAAGAAACGCTGGACAACTATATCAGCAATGCCGAAACCTTAAAAAAAGGATTACCTACAGTAGAATTTCTGGCTTCGCAAATTAATGTTTCGAATCATTATTTAAGCGATATGCTTCGAAATTTAACGGGACAGAATGCACAACAGCACATTCACTCCAAACTGATTGAAAAATCAAAAGATTTCTTGATTACCACCAATCTATCAGTTGCAGAAATAGCCTATCAATTAGGTTTTGAATATCCACAGTCCTTTAGTAAATTATTCAAAAAGAAAACTAATTTGACTCCTTTGGAATTCAAAAATTCTTTGAACTAAGCCATACAAAACTCTTCGAAAAATAAATTTCTATGACCTTAATTTTCGTATTAAAAGTTCTAATTTTTTACAAATTTTCACCTCTTGGATGTCGTAGTATTTTGCTGTTTTATTGATTCTAAATAACAGCTAAAATAGAGTGTTAAAACCTCAAAAAAAGCAAAAAAACAGCTGTTTCTAAAATAATTCGAAACTGATAATTATTACTATTTTTATTTAATTTGTTACATATTTGCAAACAAAATACTATATTTTATAGTGCTTTTGAGATAAATTTGCAAACTATTAAAACAAAAACCAATCGAGGAAAATTAAAGCCGAAAAAGAAAAGCAAAATCAATTTTTAAATCATTTTTCTTCCAAATTTTTGTTTACAAATGTCAATTTGCAATTTGTAATTCAGTTTGGGTATCGTATATAATGAAATATTGAAATTGACGCTTTTTTATCTTTTTTTACTTTTGTTTTGCTATTATAATGAACAGGAGATTGCTGTGGTTATAGAAATTACAATTTAAAAAAATAAAAAATGAGTAAGACATTATTTGACAAAGTATGGGATTCACATGTTGTGCGTAAAATTGAAGATGGGCCAGATGTGTTTTTTATTGACCGCCATTTCATTCATGAAGTTACGAGTCCTGTTGCTTTTTTAGGATTAAAATCAAGAGGCGTTAACGTTTTATACCCAGAACGTACTTTTGCAACTGCTGACCACAATACACCAACCATAAACCAACACCTTCCAGTTCAAGATCCTCTTTCTGCAAACCAGTTGAAAGCTCTTGAAGATAACGCAACCGAATACGGAATTTCGCACTGGGGATTAGGTCACCAAAAAAATGGAATTGTACACGTAGTTGGTCCTGAAAACGGAATTACTTTGCCTGGTGCTACTATTGTATGTGGAGATTCGCATACGTCTACTCACGGTGCTTTTGGAGCTATCGCTTTTGGTATCGGAACATCTGAGGTTGAGATGGTGCTTTCTACTCAATGTATTATGCAGCCAAAACCAAAGAAAATGCGTATTAACGTAAACGGACAACTAAGTAAAGGAGTTGGACCAAAAGACGTTGCACTTTATATTATTGCTCAATTAACTACTTCTGGAGGAACAGGTTACTTTGTTGAATACGCTGGTGATGTTTTTGAAAACATGACTATGGAAGGTCGTATGACAGTTTGTAACTTAAGTATCGAAATGGGTGCTCGTGGAGGAATGATTGCTCCTGACCAAACTACTTTCGATTTCTTAGAAGGAAGATTATACGCTCCAAAAGGAGAAGCTTGGACTAAAGCTGTTGAATATTGGAAAACTTTAAAAACTGATGCTGACGCTGTTTTTGATGCTGAATTAAACATCAATGCAGCTGACATTGAGCCAATGATTACTTATGGTACTAACCCTGGAATGGGAATTGGTATTACAAAACATATCCCGAATGCAAAAGAAGTTGAAGGCGGTGAGGAAACTTACAAAAAATCTTTAGCTTACATGGGCTTCAACGAAGACGATGTAATGATTGGAAAACAAATCGATTACGTTTTCTTAGGAAGTTGTACAAACGGACGTATTGAAGATTTTAGAGCTTTCGCTGAAATTGTAAAAGGTAGAAAAAAAGCGGATAATGTTACGGCTTGGTTAGTTCCTGGATCTCACGTTGTTGAAGCACAAATTAAAGAAGAAGGAATTTTAGATATCTTGACAGAAGCTGGTTTCGTATTACGTCAGCCTGGATGTTCTGCTTGTTTAGCAATGAACGATGATAAAGTTCCTGCTGGTAAATATGCAGTAAGTACTTCAAACAGAAACTTTGAAGGTCGTCAAGGTCCTGGTTCAAGAACTTTATTAGCAAGCCCAATTATGGCTGCTGCTGCTGCTGTTACAGGAAAACTAACAGATCCGAGAGAGCTTTTTTAATTTTAGATTGAAGATTTTAGATTTTAGATTGCTGATGTAACCGATTCTCTAAATGTCTTCAAATAAAATTGACTAATATTATTAAAACAAAAACATTTTAGATGCCGTATTTTACGTTTTCAAAAGAAAATCTAAAATCTAAAATCTAAAATCTAAAATTCCAAAAAATGGCATACGATAAATTTAATATACTTACAAGCAGCGGTGTACCGTTGCCAATTGAGAACGTAGATACAGATCAAATCATTCCAGCTCGTTTCTTGAAAGCTACAAAACGTGAAGGTTTTGGAGACAACCTTTTCAGAGACTGGAGATATAATGGAGACGATACTCCAAAAGCAGATTTCGTTTTAAACAATCCAACTTACAGCGGAAAAATCCTTGTAGGAGGAAAAAACTTCGGTTCTGGATCTTCTAGAGAGCACGCTGCGTGGGCGGTTTACGATTATGGATTCCGTGCTGTAGTTTCTTCTTTCTTTGCTGATATCTTCAAAGGAAACTGTTTGAATATTGGTGTTTTACCAGTACAAATCAGCCCAGAATTTTTAGCTAATATTTTCAAAGCTATCGAAGCTGATCCAAATACAGAATTAGAAATCAATCTTCCGAACCAAACGATTACTTTATTGTCAACTGGTGAGCAAGAGTCTTTCGCTATTAATGGTTACAAAAAAAATAACCTAATCAATGGTTTTGACGATATTGATTATTTACAAGATATGAAAGAAGATATTAAGGCTTTCGCCGATAAACTTCCTTACTAAAAAATCAGGTTCAGTCCTTTGAGACCCGACAGGTTTTTGAAACCTGTCGGGTCTTTATAAGTTAAATGAAAAAACAATTGGAACACGGATGAAACTGATTTTATTTTTTAATTAAAGAAAAAATCCGCGCTAATCTGCGTCTACGCGAAAGCGAATCTGTAAAATCAGCGTCCAATTACATCAGAATTATAATATCAATATGGAAAAAAGAAAAATTGAAATAATGGATACGACGCTTCGTGACGGTGAACAAACCTCAGGAGTATCATTTTCTGCTGCAGAAAAACTGACCATTGCGCAATTGTTGTTGGAGGAATTAAATATTGATAGAATCGAAATTGCTTCAGCGCGCGTAAGCGAAGGAGAATTTCAAGCCGTAAAAGGCATTACTTCTTGGGCTGAAGAAAAAGGATATATTAACAGAATTGAAGTTCTAACGTTTGTTGACGGAGGAGTTTCAATAGATTGGATGAAAAAAGCCGGTGCTAAAGTGCAAAATTTATTGACCAAAGGCTCAATGAATCACTTAACCCATCAATTGAAAAAAACTCCTGAACAGCATTTTTCTGAAATCGCTCAAATCATTGCTTCAGCAAAAGAAAATGACATCGAAACTAATGTTTACTTGGAAGACTGGAGCAACGGAATGCGAAATTCTCCAGAATATGTTTTTCAATTTTTGGAATTTTTATCGACTCAACCAATCAAAAGAGTTTTACTTCCTGATACTTTAGGAGTTTTGATTCCGTCTTTGACTTTTGAATTTATTTCAAAAATCAAAGAAAAATATCCAAATATCCATTTTGATTTCCACGCACATAACGATTACGATTTAAGTGTTGCCAATGTTATGGAAGCAATAAAAGCAGGAATCAACGGGCTTCACGTAACGGTAAACGGAATGGGAGAACGTGCAGGAAACGCTCCTCTTGAAAGTACCGTAGCGGTTATCAATGATTACATGCCAGAAGTTAGCATTGGCATCAAAGAAACCTCTTTATATTCTGTAAGCAAATTGGTAGAAACGTTTACAGGTTATAGAATTCCTGCAAATAAGCCAATTGTAGGCGACAACGTTTTTACGCAAACTGCTGGAATTCACGCCGACGGAGACAACAAAAACAATCTTTATTTCAACGATCTTCTTCCAGAACGTTTTGGAAGAAAACGTAAATATGCTCTAGGAAAAACTTCTGGAAAAGCCAATATCGAAAAAAATCTTCAGGAATTAGGTTTAAAATTAAACAACGAAGATTTGAAATTGGTTACCCAGAGAATTATCGAATTGGGTGACAAAAAAGAAACCGTAACTAAAGAAGATCTTCCCTACATCATTTCAGATGTTTTGGACAGCCATACTTACGAAGAAAAAATCACAATCAATTCTTATATGCTGGTTCATTCTAAAGGAATGCGCCCTTCGACGACTTTATCTTTAAATTTAAATGGAGAAATTATTGAAGAAAATGCACAGGGAGACGGTCAATTCGATGCTTTTATGAATGCTCTATCTAAAATTTACAAAAGCAAAAAACTTACGCTTCCAAAATTGATTGACTATGCTGTGAGAATCCCGCCGGGAAGTAGTTCTGATGCCTTGTGTGAAACCATTATTACATGGGTCAACAACGGAAAAGAATTCAAAACCCGCGGATTAGATTCAGATCAAACCGTTGCAGCGATTATTGCGACACAGAAAATGCTTAATATAATTACCTAAGGTTCTAAGTTGCTAAGATTCTAAGTTACTAAGTTTTTTTCTTTGAACTCAGAATCTCAGCAACTCAGAATCTTTTAAAAAAAAACTAAGTCAAAAAGGAAAAAGCCTTAGAACCTTAGCAACTCAGAACCTTAGAACCTTTTAAAAAATATAGAATGAAATTAAACATAGCCCTTTTAGCCGGAGACGGAATCGGACCAGAAGTAATCGATCAAGCCGTAAAAGTATCAGATGCTATTGCACAAAAATTTGGACATGAAATTACTTGGAAACCAGCTTTAACTGGTGCTGCAGCAATTGATGCAGTAGGTGAACCTTATCCAGATGCAACACACGAAGTTTGTAAAAATGCTGATGCTGTTCTTTTTGGAGCAATCGGACACCCAAAATATGATAACGACCCTTCTGCACCAGTTCGTCCAGAGCAAGGTTTGTTAAAAATGCGTAAAGCCTTAGGTTTGTTTGCAAACGTAAGACCAACTTTTACTTTCCCATCTTTATTGGATAAATCACCGCTAAAAAGAGAAAGAATCGAAGGAACTGATTTGGTTTTCTTAAGAGAATTAACTGGTGGAATTTATTTTGGCGAAAAAGGAAGAAAAGATAACGGAGATACTGCTTACGATAACTGTGTTTACACAAGAGCAGAAGTACAGCGTTTGGCTAAAAAAGGTTTCGAATTAGCCATGACACGTTCTAAAAAATTATGCTGCGTTGATAAAGCAAACGTTTTGGAAACTTCACGTTTATGGAGAGAAACAGTTCAAGCAATGGAAAAAGACTATCCAGAAGTTGAAGTTTCATACGAATTTGTTGACGCCGTTGCAATGCGTTTGGTACAATGGCCAAACTCTTATGACGTATTAATTACAGAGAACTTATTTGGAGATATCTTAACAGACGAAGCTTCTGTAATTTCAGGTTCAATGGGATTAATGCCTTCTGCCTCTATGGGAGCTGAAGTATCTTTATTTGAGCCTATTCACGGTTCATATCCACAAGCGACAGGATTAAACATTGCTAACCCAATGGCTACTGTTTTATCTGCTGCTATGATGTTCGAAAACTTCGGATTAATGGAAGAAGGAAAAGCAATGAGAGATGCTGTAAACAAGGCTTTAGAAGCTGGAGTAGTTACTGAAGATTTAGCAAACGGAGGCAAAGCTTACGGCACTAAAGAAGTAGGTGACTGGTTAGCTGCGAACGTATAAAAGTTAATTTTGTTTCAGGTTTCAGGTTGTTGGAACTTGGAACTTGAAACAAATAAAAACTTGAAACAAAAAAGGGATAAACATAAGTTTATCCCTTTTATATTTTAGAAAAAAAATATTAATATTCTCTTCTGTTTCCGCGATCTCCGCCACGGTTATTGTTTCCATAACCTCCACCACGATTGTTTCCTCCGCGATTGTTGTTAAAACTTCTTCTTTCGCCTTCTGGTTTTGGTTCAGATTTGTTTACAACAATTGTACGTCCCGAAACAACAGCTCCGTTTAATTCGTCAATTGCTTTTTGAGCCTCAGCATCATTTGGCATTTCAACAAAACCGAATCCTTTACTTCTTCCAGTAAATTTATCAGTAATAATTTTAACAGAGTCAACTGTTCCATAAGCCTCAAAAGACTCTCTTAAATCTGCTTCCTCAATACTGAATGGAAGGCTTCCAACGAAAATATTCATAAATAATTTTTTATAATAGAAACAAATGTAACTTTATTTCTATCTAATCTACTATGTTATGAATTTATTTAAGTTTTTATTTTGATTTCGTCAATGCTATTCAACTGACAAACTTAATTAACAGTCGTAAAATTGTGTTGTGGCGTTACTGGAATTTTATAAAACACACCTTCCGAAAAGTACATGGTCTGTTTTTCAGCTCCAGAATCAGAATTAATTGCTGTAAATTTAAAAGTTCCCGAAATAGTATTGTCAATAGTATTATACTCTGTCACGATAATCTCTCCGTTTCCTTTATCAGTTCCTGTGCTAAATTCTGCTTCTTGCCCTTTGTAACTGTTTTTATAAGTAGCCTTTGTAGCATCATCTAAGCCTAAAACAAATGTTTTTTCAGATGCTGCAGGAAGCTCAAAACGTATTTGCTCATAACCTAAAGAACCTTCGATTATAAAAGCGCCATTCGATTCTGTTTCAGCTTTATAAACCTGAGCTCTCCAAAAGCTGTTATCTTTTAAAGTCTGAAATGCCGGATTATTAAATCTTACATCCTCCGTACAAGATACAAGCAAAAGTATAAGTGATAAAAAGTAAAAGTATTTTTTCATATTTAAAATGAATTTGATGCAAAAGTATCGCATAAAGAGCAAAATACTTAAATTAAAAAGTCAAAAAAATGCTAAAAAAACAACTCAAGTATATTTAATCTTCTTTAAAACGTGTATTTCATAAAAAAATTATATCTTTGCGCCCTTAATTAACAGAGGTCGAGTACCTCAAAATTTAATCAATTAGATTATGTCAGTAAAAATTAGATTACAAAGACACGGTAAAAAAGGAAAACCTTTTTACTGGGTAGTAGCTGCAGATGCACGCTCAAAAAGAGATGGTAGATACTTAGAGAAAATCGGTACTTACAATCCAAACACTAACCCAGCAACTGTTGAGTTAAACCTTGACAGCGCAGTTAAATGGTTACACAATGGTGCTCAACCAACTGATACTGCAAGAGCTATCCTTTCTTACAAAGGTGCTTTATTGAAACACCACCTAGATGGAGGAGTTCGTAAAGGTGCTTTAACACAAGAGCAAGCAGATGCTAAATTAACTGCTTGGTTAGAAGCAAAAGCTGGTAAAGTTGATGCTAAAAAAGAAGGTTTATCTAAAGCAAAAGCTGATGTGAAAGCAAAAGCTTTAAAAGCTGAGCAAGAAGTTAACGCTAAACGTGTTGCTGATGCTGCTGCTGCACAAGCTGAAGCTGCTGCCGCTGCACAAGCTGCTGAGGCTACTGAAGAAGTGGCTGAAGTTGAAGCTGCTGAAGAAGCTCCTGCTGCTGAAGAGAATAACGAAACAACTGAAGCATAATTTTTACTTGGCGATAATGCGTAAAGAAGATTGTTTTTATTTAGGTAAAATCGCTAAAAAATTTAGTTTCAAAGGTGAAGTTCTGATCTATTTAGACACAGACGAACCTGAGTTATACGAAAATCTGGAATCAGTGTTTGTTGAACACAACAAACACTTGGTTCCTTTTTTTATTGAAACAAGCTCCTTACATAAAAACGATTTTTTAAGAGTCCGTTTTGAAGATGTAAATACCGAAGAAGATGCAGACGCACTTGTTGGAAACGGCATATATCTTCCTTTAACTATGTTGCCAAAACTTACGGGTAACAAATTTTACTTTCACGAAGTTATTGGTTTCGAAATCGAAGACAAACGTTTGGGCGTTTTCGGAAAAATTACTTCTATTAATGATTCAACTGCTCAGCCTCTTTTCGAAGTTTTAAATGGCGAAGTTGAAATCTTAGTTCCAATGATTGATAATTTCCTTGTGAAAATTGATCGCGAGAACAAAAAAGTAATTATGGATCTTCCTGAAGGATTGATCGAAATGTATTTATAAAAGTTTATTCGGTTAATCGTTTAATTGTTTAATCGAAAACAATACTTTAATTTTCCATAAAATCCTTTCTAATAAAGCTATAAATCAACATGTTTAAGTTTAAGCAATTTTCAATTAAACAAGATCGTTGCGCTATGAAAGTAGGCACAGACGGCGTTTTACTTGGTTCTTGGGCTCCTATTTCTCATAATCCGTTTAGCGTTTTGGATGTTGGTGCTGGAACTGGAATTATTGCTTTAATGCTGGCGCAAAGAACTCATGCCGAACAAATTGATGCGCTTGAAATTGATGAAGATGCATACGAGCAAGCCGTAGAAAATTTTGAAGCTTCTCCTTGGGGCGATCGATTATTTTGTTTTCATGCCGGTTTAGATGAATTTATCGAAGAGCCTGAAGACGAATATGATTTAATTGTTTCGAATCCGCCTTTTTATGCTGAGGATTATAAAACAGAAAGCGAACAACGTGATTTAGCTCGTTTTCAAGATGCAATGCCTTTTGAAGAAATTGTCGAAGCTGCCGATTTATTGCTTTCAGAAAATGGAATTTTAGCTGTTATTATTCCTTTTAAAGAAGAAGAAAAATTTATCGCTTTAGCTAAAGAATTCGAATTATATCCACTAAAAATTACACGAGTTAAAGGAACTCCAACTTCTCAAATCAAACGTAGTTTATTGGCTTTTAGCCGAAATGAAGTTGCAGAAGTTGAAATCGATGAATTAATTATAGAAATTGATAGGCACGTTTACACGCCAGAATATATCGAACTAACTAAAGATTTTTATTTGAAGATGTAATAACATCTTCGTCTTTTTACTTCGTAATACACAAAACTCTTTCTACAATATTTACTTCTACATTTTCCTCATTAATAAAATGTATTTGAAAGGTATAACAATCATTCTCAAAATTAACAATATCATATATACATTTACATCCGACTTTTGCAAACTGAGAGTCAAAATCTTTAGTACAAAGCGCTTCAAACTTGCAATCAGTTAACCATTTCACATTCCAAATATTCTGAAGTTTTTGATCCTTATATACTTCCTGAATGGAATCTTTCATTTTACAGTAAAATTTGGGGGTTCCAAATTTTGAATGCTTAATTGCGCTACATGCTGATTCTTGAGAGTACACAAGACTTCCTAAAAAAAACAAACTCAATAAAAGTATTTTTTTCATAATTTATTTCCCGTTTTTAGCAAAAAGAACAGCTCTTTCTAAAACTTCATCTCTTCCTTGCTGAATTCCTAAAATAGTTGGTTTTACTTCAATATCAGGAACGATTCCAATTCTTTGCGTTTCTTTTTTATTGGGATAAAAGACACCATAACAAGTAAATGACGAGCCAAATCCTTTGATGATTTGAAATCTGTAATTCGCACCATCAGCACCACCTGTCTGACTTCCGATAACAACACAATTAGGCACTGTTTGCAAACTCATTACAGTGAACTCAGCATGGCTTACAGCTTTTTCATTTGTTAAAACAATTACTTTTCCTTTGTAATGATCTGGATTATTTTTTCCGCACTTCTGAACTCCCTCTCTCCAATAATAACGCCCAGGATAATTTACATCTGGATCAAGAAATCTAGCAAATTCTTTTTCTTCAGGGTTAAGCCAATCTGCAATTGGATACATAACCTCGTGCGGTCGCATCCTATTATCAAAAATTATTGCATTTGTATTGTTTAATGCCGAAATTAAGGCTGGAACATCTGCTGGATCAAGTGCATCAAAATCAACATAACCGATATTACCTTCTAAAATTTTCCATTTTTCTTTATCTGGAAACTGAATTTTTAAATCTTGATATACATATCTATTAATAGACTTTACTGCAGTTTTTCCGTCTCGAATAAACTCAATTTCAAATGAAGGGGTTTTTCCATTAAAAATTGTCCAATATGCATTCTTTAAAACAGATGGTTCGTTAGATCCTTCTACATATTTTCGATTTTCCTTCAAAATTTCCGCAATAGTTTTCCCTTCTACTTTTGTTATTACATCTCCAATTTTAATATCACTAACTTTTGCCAGAGAATCATTTTTCAATGCAACAACAATTGCTTTTTCATCAATGATATTAACATCGACAGGAATAAATTTATCTCCAAAATATTCAAACAATTGAGGCATACTAGTCGCAGCGTGAGTATCATTTAGCTTTACAGAAATCTCACGCATTGCTAAATTAAAATCCTTTTCAGATTCTGGCGTATCAAATCTTGGCAACATTTCATTTAATACTTTATCCCAATTTTCATCCATTTGATATTTATATGGAAAGAAATATTCAATGTAATTCCAATATCTAAAAAGAGTTAAAAGGCGTAAATTTTTATCCGTCCATTTAAAATCGGCATATTTTATTTCGTTATTAAACTTAAGAGGCACATCTCCAGTATGAAGCTCGAAATTAACATAGTATTGTTTTCCTTGAATTCTATTTTCTTCAATAAACTTTAATTTTTTAGAAAGAGATTTCGAAAACAAATCATTATTATTGAACCATGACAAGTCAAAATTTTTATCAAAGTATTCTTTTTTCGTTATTATTGTTTCCTGTTTTTTTACTTCGCCTAAAGAAACAATCCAATTTTCTATTACCAGAGAAAATGCTTCAGAAGTTTGAGCTTCTTCCACTTTTGGCAGAATTTGAAACAATTGTTCGTCCCAATTTTTACTTCCATCGGTAACATTGGGATGATAATATTTTAAGAAACCCCAAACTTTGCAAGTTGCTGCTAGTTTTTGGGTTTCAGTTATGGGTTTTGAAAAAGAAAATTGAAAGAATAATACAAAAGCAATAAGTAGTGTTTTTTTCATTTAAGATTTGTGGTTAGTTAGTTTTTCTTTTAAACTTGTTCAAAAATGTTTTTAAATTGATATAAAATTCGTTCTAGCAAACGAAGATCTTCGGTTACAATTTCTGCGCTTCCTTTCATTTCCTGCTGAAAAGCAATTTGTTTATTGTATGATGTTTTTAAGCCTTTTGGAAGCGCAACATCTATAAGCAGATTTCCATCTTTATCGGGCACAAGTGAAATGTTTTTGATTTCTCCTTTCAGCACTCCAAACTCGCGATCTGGATAATTTGCCAAACGAATATTAACTCTTTGCCCCACTTTTATTTTTCCTGAATTTAAAGCGGGAGCCTTCACTTTTCCGATAAAGCTGTTTTTTGCATCTGGAATAATCGAAAACACATTATCCCCCATATTTATGGTTTGATTTTCATTCCAAACCTGTAAGAAAGTAACCTTTCCGCTAATCGACGAATTTAGCGCATATGCCAGCTCCCAATCGCGTATTACTTTTTTCAACTGATAAAAAGACTGCGACACGCTGCGTCCAAGATTAACTTCTTCTTTAGTACTGTTTATCTGCGAATTCTGACTTGATTTTGTGTTATCAATCAAAGAAGACTTTAACTGGGAAATTGACGACAATAAGCTTCTATAATTCTTTTGCGCTTGAAGAAAAGTTAGTTTTTTAACTTCCATTTCCTGAGCAGAAATAATTCCTTTATTGAACAAGGTTTCAAAACGCGCCACTTCATTTTTCTGCAATTCCAATTCGCGTTCATTAAGTATTTTCTGCTGCTGTAAAATTTCTATTCTTTCTGTAATCTGAATTTTTTCAGACTGCTGCGCCCTGGTTTCTACCTGAAAAGGATGCAGCTCTTTATTCAGTTCCTGCGCCTGATAATCTTTTTGAAATGCCGCATAGGCACTTTCTATTTCGCCCAATTGTGTATTTTTCATTAGATAAAAAGGAAATTCTTTTTGAGAATTGTTGATATCGTATTTATCCACAATATCTTTCAGCAAAAAAACGTCTTTGTAATTGGCGGTATTTTCGATAATTGCCAATGTGCTGTTTTTGGCAACAAATGTTTTATTCTTAACTAGAATTGCTTCAATTCTTCCAGAAGATTTTGATACAATTTTTTCTGGCGGAATATTAGTTGTAATCACAATTTCGGTTTTAACTACATCTGGATATTTAACAAACCATGAAACAAAAAACAGCATTATGATGATCGCAAATATCAAGACAGTCCCCCATCGTATCATCCAGTGCGGCACTTTGGTCAGGATGTCCTGAACCTCTTCGCTTCTTAATTCAAAAGTATCGTTGCTTTTTTCTGACATAATTAATTGCCTAACTGTAATTGATTTTTAACCAATTCAAAATAATTTCCTTTTTGCTCAACAAGTGCGGTATGATTTCCAATTTCGATGATTTTACCTTTATCCAAAACCACAATTTGATCTGCATTCATTACCGTGCTTAATCGATGTGCAATTACAATCACTGTTTTGTTTTTAAAGAAAATATCCAATTTCTGCATAATTTCTTTTTCATTATTGGCATCCAAAGCTGATGTAGCTTCATCAAAAAACAAAATTTCAGGGTTCTTATACACTGCTCTGGCAATTAACAGACGCTGTTTCTGCCCTGTACTCATTCCTATTCCTTCTGAACCTATTTTGGTATTATACCCCAAAGGAAGTTCGCTTATATATTCTCTGATATTTGCTACATCTGATGCGTAGACCAATCGTTCTTTATCAATTTTGTCTATTCCAAAAGCAATATTGTTGGCAATGGTATCGCTAAAAATAAAACCTTCCTGCATTACTGCACCTATAGCAGACCGCCATGCTTTCTGTGAAATATTTTTAAGTTGTGAATTTCCAATATTTATTTCTCCTTTTTCAGGTTCGTAGAATTTTAGAAGGAGCTTCATAAGTGTAGTTTTTCCGCTTCCGCTAACTCCCACTATTGCCGTCACTTTATTAGCTGGAATTTTTAGGTTTAAACTATCTAAAACTGGAGTATCTGACCCTAAATATCTATAAGAAACATTTTTTAGTTCGATATCCGAATCATATGGCACATCATTAGACTGATGCTGTTCTTGTTGCATTTCATCTTCTTTTTCATGAATTTCAGAAAGTCTCGCCAATGAAATTCTAGCATCTTGCAACTCCCTCACAAATTGAATAAGCTGCGTAATTGGTCCATTTAAGCTACCAACAATCGAACTGATAGCCAACATCATTCCTAATGTAATCGAACCATCAATAACCAACTTTGCGGATAAAAAGGTGATAAAAATATTTTTTAATTCATTTATTACTGACGAACCTATACTCTGAGACTGCTCTAAAATTAAACCTTTTATTGAAACTCTAAAAAGTCTTGCCTGAACATATTCCCAACCCCATCTTTTTTGTTTTTCTGCATTATGAAGTTTAATTTCCTGCATCCCATTAATGAGTTCCATTACCTTACTCTGCTCGTTTGAAACTTCGGCAAAACGTTTGTAATCTAAAACTTCTCTTCGTTTTAGAAACATAGTTATCCAACCAAAATAAAGAAGACTACCTATAAAAAACACCAAAAATATCTTTATGTTAAAATAAGCCAAAACTGCTCCTAACACAAACATATTGATGACAGAAAACAGCACATTTAAAGACGATGTGGTAAGTATTTTTTCTATTCTATGATGATCACTTATTCGCTGCATAATATCGCCAGTCATTCTGACATCAAAAAAAGAAATCGGGAGATTCATTAACTTGATAAAGAAATCCGATATTAAGGAAATATTTATGCGTGTAGAAAGATGCAGCAATATCCAGCTTCTTATGAGTTCTAGACCTGTTCTTCCAGCAAATAGAAACAGCTGCGCAAAAAGAATGAGATAGATAAAATTAATATTCTGATTCTGGATTCCTACATCGACAATACTCTGAGTCAAGAACGGGAAAATCAAGCTGAGCAAGCTGCTTGCAAAGAGTCCGATTGCAAGTTGGATAAGAAAGGACTTATAACGCAGCACATATTGCGACAAAATTCCAAAACCTAATCCTTTATTTTCTTCTTTATCAAATTCAGACTGAAAAAATTTTGGTGTTGCATCAATCAAGAGTGCAATTCCTTCCTTTGTTTCGCCGTCAGCATTATTGCCAATCCAAAATTTTAAAAAATCTTCTTTACTGTATTTAATGAGCCCAAAACCAGGATCAGAAACATAATAGGTTTCTTTTTTTATTTTGTAGAGTACTACATAATGGTTATTGTTCCAATGCAAGATGCAGGGCAGAGGAGCTTCTTCTAATCTTTCTAAACTTAATTTTACTCCCAAAGTTCTAAAACCGATTTTTTCCGCAGCATCACTCAAAAAAAGCAAATTGCTTCCTTCACGAGTTGTTTCGCTAAAATCTCTCAACTCCTGAATACTAATTGTTTTACCATAGTGTTTTGCAATTATTTTTAAACACGTTGGGCCACAATCTTTATAATCAGCCTGTTTATAATTTGGGAATTTTTTCAATTTATTTTAATTTATTGAAGGCCAATTTAAGAAAAAAAATTCTTGTTAATCTATAAAAAAACAGAGAAGACCTAAATCTTCTCTGTTTCAATATTTAAAAACAAATTTTTTAGCAACACAATTTCTTTAGGACATGGTCGCGGTTACCTAACCAAATAATACTAACACAGCGACCAACTCCTAAGAATCTCAGTACCAATCATCAATACTGAGAATTTGCTCAATGTTCCACGATCGAGCGCCTATACATTCAAAAAAAACATGACTAAATTCTAAATAAGGCTATATCGGTTACTTTTAAAAAAGTTAAAAATCAACAACAAAGACGACTTGTATCACAAATACCCGATGATGTATTTAGCGGACAAGTTTCGCCTAACGGTATTAAAATGCATCCAGCTTCTAGAGCATAAACCCAGCATTCTGGAATTCCTCCTTTCATGGTTTTCTGTTCACTCTTCTTAATGTACTTGGCACCTTCAAGGTTTAAAATCTTTTTTAGCATATATAATACCTACTTTATAAAACAATAGCAATTACACTATTGCTTCAATATTTTAAAATTAGCAAGCGTGATACTTATCTACAGTCGCACCATTACAATTGAATTCTTGCAAATATTGACTATCCAAAATATTTTTCTGCTCTTTTTTTGTCAGCTTTCTCGTTTCTTTGCTTTTTAAAATTTTTTCTAACATAACTGGTCATTTACGTTTTTTGGTTTAAGCCTCAAATTGGCAATAACTTGACGCTTAAAAAATTTTCTCTTAACAGCCACCGACATAATTGTCCGGAATACAGTTCCAGTACGCTGGCACAGTTCCAAATTCTGTACATCTTTTAGCTTTAAATCCATCCTCACAAATTGGAGCATGATCTCCATTTATTGTTTTCAGCTCATTTGCAGTCAATTCTACTGCTCCTTTCAATTTCAAGATATTCTTTAACATATCTGCAGGTTTTAGGTTGGGGGAATTACTTTATTTCTATTTTAACAGTCGAAACTTCTGTCTTTTAATTATGCTGTCTTTTCCAGAACCTGAACTTCATCGATATAATCGTTTAAGAAATATTTCAACTCATTCAATTCGTATTCATTTGGAAACAGCCTTTCATTTACAATTTTAATAGGTGTATAATTAAAATTGTTTACCGAGCACCAATCATATTGTTTCTGAATTTCCTGATTAATCATCATGCTTACAGAATCAACATTCCATTTTTTAAGCCATTTTTTATGTGTCATTCTTTTAATGTACCAATCTGAAATTGCTTCAACTGTTTTTCCTGGTGTTGTTCTGTTGATAGTTAAAAGCCTTTCGACAACTGCTTTATAAGGATTGTCATTGTTTTCTGGATTGATATTGAAAAGAACATTCAAAAATATTTTGTCTGGAAACTTTAATACTAAATCAAAAGCTTCTTGAAACGTTTTATAACAATGTCCGCAGCTTGGACTAAGAATTACAGAAAGTCTAACGCCTGCATTTTTGTTACCAAATGTCAAACCTCTTAAATCTTCAAATCCTTTTGTATATTTTACTTTTTTAGACAAGAAGTTTAATAGAGAATAATTTCTTTTAAATTTCTTAAGCTCTTTTAAAGCACTTTCATTATCAAGCATTTTTCTGATCATTACTTTCACTGCTGCCCAAATTGGTATTAAAAGCAACAAAGAAAATACGTATGGGAAAACGGCATTAAAACTAAAGTTTAAAGTAAAAAGATCTGATGAAAACCAAATAGCGCTCTGAGCTAATATCAAAAATGAGATGGCTAAGCACATTATGCACCATTTTTGAATCTCGAATTTTTGAATCCAGATGGAGCAAACTACTATTGGAATCGCCAATAAACTTAAAAATCCAACAAAAATTGATGAGCTTAAAGGCTGAACCAATATGGCAATGATGCTTGAACTAAAGAAAAGCAAAGGCAAATCTGAAAAACTCAACCATCTATTTGCAATATCATCATTAAAACTTATTACAGAGTGGCAAGAAGAATTGGAACTTAAATTACAGAATTTCGAAATTACTGTGTTTTTAACTCCCCATCTCTCCTGCACTATGAATATGCTAACAATTAAACCAAGAACTGATGTTACTAAAAATGAAGCACTAAACAAATCGAAACGATTGTAGAAAAAAGACAATCCTGCTAACAGCACAAGAGGCAAAAAATATTTCAGCCAATTGTATTCTATTTTCAGATTTTCTCTTGCGACAACATTGTTTGGCTCAATGGCTACAATTACACCATTCCAGTCTAAAAGGAATTTATCATAAGATAATTTTTGGGTTCCTTTTTTTGTCGTTGTGATTCTAACACCGCTTTTTACTTTTTCAACCAATATCAATTCATCTTTAAAATACGCCAAAAAGTTTGAAGGCAAATCTTCAATTTGTTCCTTCGAAACTCTTACAGCAGCATTCTCTACAGAAAGCAAATCAAACGAGTCTGTAATGGCAAACAAACTCGGATAATTTGGATGAGACAAAAACAGATCCTTGAACTCATTTTTGATGTCTGAGTAGCGGTTGATTTGCAGAAATTTTTGAACAAGTTTTAACATCGCTTTTGATCGTTTTTAAATCATAATTACAATGCAAAGATTGGGGTTTTTATTGATAAAAATCACATAGATACATACATTTTATTAATTATACCACATACAATTTATAAATTATACCAAGTATAGTAACTCATTCAATACATTGATTTACAACTATTTATGTGTATTATTTTTTAATATAAAAGTCATAAATCCCATTTTCGATTAACGGTTTTGCTTTTTATCTAGTTTTGGATAGGCAATAACACAAACATCAAATAACATGAAAAAAAGACGCATAAAAACAAATGATTTAAACAAAAAAAAATCATAAAACAGGATTTCTAAAATGACGCTAAAAGTCAAAAGTGAAACCTAAAAATTGACAAAAAAACACTCCCAAAATAAGTTTGAGCAATACATTTTTTTAGCAAAACAACTTAAAAATAAACAGGTAGCACCTGAGTCTTTAACACCTAAAAATCTTACATAAACATTTCAATTTTTAAAGCATTACAAAAATTGCATTAAAATATTTATGAAGATTTATAGCATCAATTTTTTAATTCAAACAATTAATAAGTCATGAAAAATAACAAATTAAAATTCGAAGATTTTCACTTAGATACGATTTCGAGAAAAGAGCAAAAAACAATTAAAGGAGGAAATTACGCAGATCCTACGGATCCCAATAATCCAGGGAAGTCTGCGGGCGGAGGAAACAATTAACGATTAAAGAGAATTAAAACCTTTTACAAATAAATCCAAAAAAAATCAAATATGAAAAATAACACATTAACATTCGAAGATTTTGTACTAGATACAATTTCTAAAAAAGAACAAAAAACAATTAAAGGAGGAGATGAAGAACCGTTTCCAGATCCAAGTCCAGGAAAGTCTGCAGGTGGTGGAAACAATTAAACAAAATTGAATATTAAAAAAAATAAAATCATGAAAAATAACACATTAACATTCGAAGATTTTTTACTAGATACAATTTCTAAAAAAGAACAAAAAACAATTAAAGGAGGAGATGAAGAACCGTTTCCAGATCCAAGTCCAGGAAAATCTGCAGGTGGTGGAAACAATTAAAATTATTGTGATTGTTAAAACTAAATATTATTCGCAAACTGAGCTGGAGACACTCCAGTTCTTTTGCGAAATGATTTTGCAAAAGAAACTGCATTTTTAAATCCTACGCTTTCTGCAATTGCCTGTGTAGAATATTTACGATACAAATGGTTTGTAATCATTTGGTTGATAACATAATTAATCTTTAATTCGTTAGAATATTCACTAAAAGATTTTCCAAATCTTTTATTCACAACATAAGATAGATAAGTAGTATTGGTTTTTATTTTTTTGGCGGCATACGAAAGCGTGAAATCCGCATTTAAATATTCTAATTTTTCTTCTAAAGCCAATAATTTTTCTACTATCTTATTTTCTTTAGCTTCATCAATACTCAAATTCGCATTTTCTTTTTTCAACGTAAGATCTTCCGTTTCAATAACCTCCATTACAGCTTTTTCAACAGGAGCGATGCCTATTTCTGCTTTTTCAAGCTCTTTTTTCTCCAGATTCGCTTTGAACTCTTCAATTAAAGCGTTCATTTTCTTTTGAGCGCTATTTTTATCCCTAATATTTTTAATAAGGAAAAATACAATTCCGATTACTAGAATTACATAAAATATTTTCAAGGCTTTGTGCCAAAACACTTCGTATTTATATTTCTCCTGAACGCTAAGCATCTCGTCACTAAGATCTGCTGTTCCCAGTTTGTAGTTAACCTCAAGAGTTTCTTCTCTCAGATTTCCTTCATATTTTTCGTAAGAGTCCAAATATATCTTAGAGTGTTTATAAGCCAACTCAGGTTCATTTTTAATACTGTAAATTTTAGCCTGTATATAATTAGACTTAAAATAACTATTATCCATTACCTTATTTTTTTGGCTAATAGAATCTACCTTTTTTAAAAATATAAGCGCTTTATCGTATTTCTTCGTAGAATAATATAGATCTCCTAAATTATAACTGGCGATTTGATACAAATCTTCATTATCGGTCTGTTTTGCATAAAAAGCAATATCATAATAAATTTTCTCAGCATTTGTATATTCCTTTTTAAAGAGGTAAATATTTCCTAAACTAAGCTTAGAAATAGTCTTATTGTCAATAAATCTATCAGAATATGCTATGCCTTTTTTATAATAATACTCTGCAGAATCTAATAAATAAGCTTTTTCTCGATTTTTATAGTAATATCCTTCGTAAGAATTTCCAAGATTTGTATAAGTATTACTTTTAGAATTCTGAAACTGATCTTTTTCATACAAACTTTCGTTTTTGTCTAGAAATGCATCATTCTGCCTTAAGATTTTTATAGACAATTGATAATTGCCGACACCTTCATTTAATAAAGCAATATTAGCTTTAAATTTTACAATTTGAACAACATCATTTATTTTGGAAGAAAGTTTTACCCCTTCCTGATAATTGCCAAGAGCTTTACTGTAGTTTGATCTTTTCCAATAAGTAAGACCTCTGTAGTTGCATAAATACGCATTCAGTTTTGTTTTATTAATAGACTCGGGGATTTTTGCCAAATGCTTTATCGCCTCTGCATACATCTTATCAGATTGATTGGGATTTCCTTTTAGTTGATACAAATAAGATCCTGCTCCATAAGCAAAAGCCTTATGAGTCTCATTATCAGAATTAAGCATCTGATTAACATAAATCAAACCTTCATCATAATTTCCGTTTACACTAAATCGGATTTTATCCTGTAATTCTAAATACTTTTGTTCTGTAAGCGTTCCTTTAGTCTGAGCCGTTCCACCGAAAAGTATTAATAATAAAAAGACAAAAGAGATTATCAGCCTCATTTAAATTGTTTTTGGAATTCAAAAATAGTCTATAAATTATCAAAAAACTACAATTAATTTGCCAAATTCCTAATAATTTTATTTTTGCCATAAAAAAATATAACAAATTATCCGATATTTGTTATATTTTTATTCTGTAAATTTGTTTGCTAAAATTATATAACATGAAACCAGACCTATTTCAATCTCCAGATTACTATAACTTAGACGATTTGCTAACAGACGAACACAAATTGGTTCGCGAATCTGCACGTGCTTGGGTAAAAAGAGAAGTCTCGCCTATTATAGAAGAATATGCTCAAAAAGCAGAATTTCCGAAACAAATTATAAAAGGTCTTGGTGAGATTGGCGGCTTCGGACCATATATTCCTGTAGAGTATGGAGGCGCAGGACTAGATCAGATCTCTTATGGTTTGATCATGCAGGAAATTGAAAGAGGTGATTCTGGTGTAAGATCTACCTCATCAGTACAATCTTCTTTAGTTATGTACCCAATTTGGAAATACGGAAACGAAGAACAACGTATGAAATACTTACCAAAACTCGCTACAGGAGAATTTATTGGCTGTTTTGGTCTAACAGAGCCAGACCACGGTTCTGATCCAGGAAGCATGATTACCAATTTTAAAGATATGGGCGATCATTATCTTTTAAATGGTGCAAAAATGTGGATTTCGAATGCACCTTTTGCCGATATTGCTATTGTTTGGGCTAAAAATGAAGAAGGCAGAATTCACGGTTTAATCGTAGAACGTGGCATGGAAGGATTCTCAACTCCAGAAACGCACAATAAATGGTCGCTTCGTGCCTCTGCAACAGGTGAATTAATTTTTGATAATGTAAAAGTGCCAAAAGAAAACCTTTTACCAAACAAATCTGGTTTAGGCGCGCCTCTTGGCTGTTTAGATTCTGCTCGTTACGGAATTGCTTGGGGAGCTATCGGAGCAGCAATGGACTGTTATGATACTGCTTTGAGATATGCAAAAGAAAGAATCCAGTTTGGCAAACCAATTGGAGGAACTCAATTACAGCAGAAAAAATTGGCCGAAATGATTACCGAAATCACAAAAGCACAATTATTAACGTGGCGTTTGGGTGTTTTAAGAAACGAAGGAAAAGCAACAACAGCCCAGATTTCTATGGCAAAACGCAATAATGTCAACATGGCAATTACCATTGCACGCGAGGCAAGACAAATGCTTGGAGGTATGGGAATCACTGGTGAATACTCCATTATGCGCCACATGATGAACTTAGAAAGTGTTATTACTTACGAAGGAACTCACGATATCCATTTATTGATAACCGGAATGGATGTAACCGGAATTCCAGCGTTTAAATAATTGATAATTATTAAAATATATACAAAAACAATCTAAAAAGCTTCTTCTAACAGAGAAGCTTTTTATCTTTGCATCAAAATTTTTTTTAAAATGAATATCGAAACGATAAACAAAAGCATACAAACACAAAAAGATCAACTATTAAACCACTCTTTATACAATAAGATTCAAAACATAGATGACTTGCACAGTTTTCTGGAAACGCACGTTTTTGCTGTTTGGGATTTTATGTCACTTTTAAAAGCCTTACAAGCCAAACTTACTTGTACAACCACACCTTGGTTTGCAACTAAAAACCCTGAAACTCGTTATTTAATTAACGAAATTGTTCTCGCAGAAGAAACCGATTTAACGATCGACGGAAGAAGACAAAGCCATTACGAAATGTATCTTGAAGCTATGGAAGCTTGTGGAGCCAATACAACTGGAGTTTTAAACTTTTTATCAGAAGTACATTCGCTTCATAATATATTTGTTGCCATAAAACAAAGTGCATTGCATCCAAATGTAAAATCATTCTTGGACTTTACTTTTAGAGTTATTGAAGAAGGAAAACCGCACGAAATCGCTGCTGCCTTTACATTCGGAAGAGAAGATTTGATTCCGAGTATGTTCACTCAGATTTTGAAAAACTTCCAAAAGAATCTTCCAGATACCGATCTAACAAAATTACTGTACTATTTTGAAAGACATATCGAACTGGATGCCGACGAACACGGACCAATGGCCATGCAAATGATTACAGAATTATGTGAAGACGATGCTCAAAAATGGAAAGAAGTTGAAGAAGTTTCCATTCTTGCCTTAGAAAAACGTATCGAACTTTGGAATGCCATCGAAGAAGAAATTGTGATGAAAACCGAAATGGTTTAAAATCCAAACCCACATATTTAACGTAACTATTTGTTTAAAGCGACTAGAATCTAATTTAAACAAATTATGAAACCACATTTTAAACAAATAGTTATCGTTATCTTTTCTGTATTTCTTTTGGGTTGTAATTCAGATGAATCTGATTCTAAAACTACTACCACTACTCCACCCGTGGTAAATCCTCCAACAACGCCACAACCGCCAATTGCAAGTTCCGTAAATTATCTAGCCTTAGGCGATAGTTATACTATTGGTCAAAGCGTATGCGCTACCTGCCGTTTTCCTGAGCAATTAAAGGCAAGTTTGAATGCTATGTACTCCAGTGCAATTTCGCTAAAAATAATCGCTACAACGGGCTGGACAACAACCAATTTGCTTTCAGCAATTAATTCTCAAAATCTAGAAGCCAATTATGATTTGGTAACACTTCTAATTGGTGTCAACAATCAATATCAGCACAAAAGTTTCTCGGTTTACGAAAAAGAATTTCCAGAATTGGTCAATAAAGCCATTATGCTTGCCAAAGGCGAAAGAAAAAATGTGGTCGTAATTTCTATTCCTGATTATTCTTATACGCCATACGGGCAAGCGCTTGCTGGAGATCAAAGCAACAAAATTTCAGCTGAAATTACCCAATACAATAATTTTGCAGAGAACTACTGCAACACCAATCAAATTGCTTTTGTGTCGATTACAGAAATCACTCGCGAAGGACTTAACAACCCAATTTTGGTGGCATCAGATGGTTTGCATCCTTCAGAAGCCGCTTATAAAATGTTTGTAGACAAGATGATGCCGAAAATAAAAGTGGCGCTACAAGATTAGTATTTTTAGCAGCAGAACATTCGTTTTCAAAACAAGTTTAGTCCCGTCCCGATAGCTATCGGGATTATATCTTTTGCGGCGAACCCCGCCACAAAAGGATGCCGCTACTATCGGGGCTAGATTAGAAGTTTTTGTTTTCATCAGAAATAGAAAAACCAAACCTTACTTCTTCGATTTCCAAATAAAACCATCCAATAAATAATGCGTAAACTGGGGAACCGTTAGCAATGGAACCAATAAAATCTGCCAGCTCGAAAAATCAAAACTCGTTACGCTGATATTTTCATTCCAAACAAAAAGCTCCCACAGAAATTCTTCCGAAAAAGCAATTATTAAAAGGACTCCGATGTAAATTAAAAATCCTTTGTATTGTTTTAAAACAGATAAATTTCCTAATTCAGAAACTGATTTCGCATCAATTTCTTTAAAATAAACCAACGCCATGTACGGAATTCCATGCGAAACAACATTCAATAAAGTAAAAATCAAATCATCGTTAAAATAAACGATGCCGAAATACCACGAAAGCGCCGTTCCGAGAATAATGCTGTTCTTCGGAATATTAAAAAACTGATTTTGGATAGATTTTACTGCAGTATAAACAACATATAAAATCAAAACTCCAACATAAATCCAAAACAGAATTTGCAAAATCAATTGATTTTCGAATCTAAAAAATTCATTTTCCACGAACCAATTGAACTTTCGCTTAGACGAAAAAAACCAATATAACATTGGATATCCCGTTGAAGCGTAAATAGCCAAATTATCGACCCAAACCGAAACTTTAGTTTTAGTTTCTTTTCTGGCATACAATCTCATAAAGCCGTATTGCTGTCTGATGAAATGAAAAACGGCAACATACGCTAGAAACGACCAGAAAACTAAACTTCCGAAAGAAAAAAGTACAATTCCCGTAACAAAACAAAAAAGAGGCAAAAGAATCAATCTTCGCTTTTGTTTCTGAAATTCATCGGCTACAAAATAGGTTTTGAACAAAGTTGCGTAGACGTGCGCTACATCTATAAAAACAATCAAGAAAAGCCAAGTATAAAAAGAATAATTCTCTTCAATTGTAGTGATGTAATCTTGAAAAACAAAGATAATCGCCAACACAAAAAAGGATGGTCCGATAATAAAAGCTAAATCGGTTTTGGCTTTATGAATCCACGGTTGTTCCATCTAAAATCTCATTTACAACATTAATTCCCTGATGAAAAGCTTCTTCAAAAATCGAAATTCCAGACAAATCTGTATGTGCGAAATAAATCTTTTTTTGAATGTTTTGTTTGGCTTGTTTCTTGGCTTCGCCAAAAATAAATCCTGGTGCGGGCGAAATCATTCCGTGACCTAAAAGAAAAACTTCAATGTCTTCTGTATATTCTTCAATATCTGGATGAGCGATTTTTAAATCATTCAAAACAAATTGTTTCCAATATTCTTTGTCTTTTTTATAAAGTTCTTTTCTGGCTTTCTTCAAATCTCCAGACGAAAAACTATAATAATACGTAATCACCTTTTTATCCTGAATTTGATTTACAGTCTGATGCTGATCGTAAACATAACCCAAACCTTTGGCATCATAAATTACATTATCCCACGAAAGTGGAAAACTAAAATTATCCGTTAAATCGTTTACGACTAGAGTCGCCAAAAGCCAAGGTGTATAATGAAAAGCTTTGGTAAATGCTTTTCGATCTTCAATCAAATACTGATTTACAAATTGCGGAGAAGCCATTATTACTTTATCTGCAATAATTTCTACAGACGTTTTTGTTGTATCATCAAATGCTTTTGCCACAACTTTTTGGTTCTCAATTTTCACGTCATAAACCAAATGATTCTTCAGCGATTTATCTGTAGTATATTTTTTCAAATGAGTGGCAAGACGCGCATTCCCTTCCGGCCAAGTTAAAACGCTGTCGTGTTTTTCGGGCGTACTGTCTTGTTTTCTTCCTGCAAAATAATGAATTCCAGCCCAAGCCGAAACGTATTCAATTCCCAAACCGAAATCATCTTTACAGCAGTAATCGATATAATTGAACAAAGGTTCAGACGTAAAATGATTGTCTTTAAACCATTGTTTCATTGTAATTTTATCTAAACTTCTTGTCTTTTCATCTTTTGAAGAAAGGTAAATCGGAATATCAAATAAATACTTTTGATCCTCTCCTTTTCCTGCCCTAAAAACATCCATCTGTTTGAAGAATTTCTCGAACTCCAAATCATCCGAAATCAAATTTCCTTCCTTTGGCACAACGCCTTCTTGCCAATTGTTCTTGTAAAACAAACGTTCGTCTGGCGCAAAAGTCAATTGCAATTCGTCAAAGATTGGAAACCCTTTTTCGTTATAACCCAAGATTATTTTTTCTTCTTCTAAAAAATTAAGCAATTCTTTATCCTGAAAATTAGGCAAAGGCAAATAATGCGCGCCTAAAGGATATTTAGAATATTTGTTTTCGCCGTTTGAAGAATTTCCTCCCAGATGATTTTCTAATTCCAGCATTAAAAAATCTGAAATTCCTTTTTTCTGAAATTGTCGCGCTGCACTCAAACCCGAAATGCCACCGCCAACAATCAGATACGGAATTTCGATCTGTTTCGTAGGTTTCGGAAAATCTTTAATCCATAAACGATGACCAAGCAAATGTTTGGTTCCCGATAAACGAATCATCAGTACCGCAATTTTATCGGAACAAAACTGCAGAAACGGAATGAGAAGCAAGGAAGCGCCAACGCCTTTTATGAAATTTCTTCTCGATTTATTGCAGTTTTCCCCACTCTTCATCAAAATAACGTACTAAAATCTGGTTGTCTAAACGATTGATTTCAATTTCGTTGGAAATCATATCGTTTGTAAAATAATTGAAACGGTCAAATTGATAATTATAGAATTTCAATTTGTCAGCTTTTCGGTTAACGGCATTAAAAGTGGTTCCAAAACCGTTTATGGCAATCGTATAACCCCATTCTCCAAACGACGGAACGTAAGCATGATACGCATCGACCTGCGGAAAAGCCTGCATTACGGTTTTGTTAATGCACCAAAAAGATTTCGGCGCAAAATAAGGCGAAGTTGTTTGAATGACTACCGCAGCATCTGGTTTTAAAATGTTTTTTATGGTCTGATAAAAATTCAGAGAATACAATTTCCCTAAACTATAATTGGACGGATCTGGAAAATCGATTATAGCAACATCAAATTGCTCTTTACAGCTTTTTGCCCAAATATAAGCATCGGTATTGATTACCGTAACTTTTGGATTGTTGAGAGAGTTTTTATTAAAATTGGTTAAAACTGTATTCGTTTTGAACAACTTCGTCATTCCTTCGTCCAAATCGACTAAGGTTACTTTTTCAACGTCTTTGTATTTCAATATTTCACGAACGGCCAAACCATCACCTCCTCCTAAAACCAAAACATTTTTTACGCTTTTTGCCATCGACATAGCGGGATGCACCAAAGCTTCGTGATAACGATATTCGTCTGCCGAACTAAATTGCAGGTTGTTATTTAAATAAAGTCTGTAATCGCTCTTATTATGCGTTAAAACGATACGCTGATAGGGTGTAGAATTGGTATAAATGATATTTTCTCCGTACAATTTCCCTTCTGAATAAGCGAGAATATCATTCGAAAAAATAAAAACGGCTAATAATAGTACAAAAGAAAAAATAGCTTTTGCTTTCAAGAAATAAACGTTCTTTAATTCTCTCTTCAGCAAAAAACACAAAACAATCGCAATACTGACATTGATCATTCCGAAGAAAAGAGAAGTTCCCATGATTCCTAATTTTGGCACCAGAACTAACGGAAATAGAATCGAAGCCAACAAAGCCCCGATATAATCAAACGTAAAAACATTCGAAACAAGATCTTTAAACTCTACTCGATCTTTTAAAATATTCATTAAAAGCGGAATCTCCAATCCGACTAAAAACCCAGTTACAAAAACAAATAAATATAAAATGAACTGAAACGACCCAACATTTTCGAACAATAGAAATAAAACCACTGAACTCAATCCTCCGATTAATCCGACCAAGATTTCGATTTCTACAAAAGTGTTGAGTAGATTTTTATGAAAAAACTTTGAAAAAAACGAGCCTATACCCATCGAAAACAGGTATACGCCAATAATAAATGAAAATTGTTTTACCGAATCGCCCAATAAATAACTCGCCAAAGTTCCTGCGACCAACTCATAAATAAGTCCGCAAGTGGCAATTATGAATACGGCAAAAAGTAAAAGAAATTCAAATCTAAGAAACTTTTTACCCATGAATTGCGGCACTAATAATCATTGAAATTCCAATGATAAACGCTGCCAAAACAATCGCAACAGCAACATTATTTTTTTCTACAACTTCTTTCCAAGTATTTTCTGGAGTCAGTTTTTCAATTATATAATAACCGATTAATAGGATAACAATTCCTAAAAAAGAATAGATAATCGAATTTACTACTGGTTGAGCGTGAAATAATTCCATAGTGATAGTTTTTTATTTGTGGTAAAAATGATTGTATGATGAACGGCTGCTTCCTGTTGGTTTATAATTTTCTGTTTTTTCGCAATCGCAAACCCGGTTTCCTGCAATGGTAAAATAAAGATAAGCTCCGAAACACAGGAATCCTATTGCAAATGCAGTCCAGTTATTAGTTATAAAATCGGATATTTTTTTCATAATAAATTATTCAGAATAAGGAGAATAAGAACTGTCTATCCAGCGTTTCTTTTCAAATAAATGTTTCAGAAAATAAATTACGCCAAAAACAATAATCATTAAGATTATAATCATCCAAGCATTTTGGTTCGAAGGTTCATTCCAAGTTACACTTACCTGCATTTCGCCATTATTTAGATCTTCTGGCGCTTTCATAGGCGTAATCAAAAGATGATATTTTCCTGCGCTTACCCCGCAAATATTGAATTTTTCAGACTGGCTTCCTTCTGTCCAAGATTCGCCATCAGAATAACCGTGATAATATTCTATGTCTTTATTGGCATAAATTTCATCGCTCGTATTTTCATTGATTAATGCCACATTTACATTGGCCCATGAATTGTCTACACCAGTCGAAACTTTAATAGTCGCAGGAGCCGAAGCGCCATTAAGAACAAATGACTCGCTGGTAATTTCCCTATTATCAAATTCGCTAAATCTAATTGTCTTTTCAAATACATTCTGCTCCACCTGATCTTTATAAATGTACCAATTCGCAGTAATAATGAGAAGAGCAAAAAAGCAAAAAATAAGCGCCGTATTGGCAATATCAAATCGAAAAGGCTGAATCATGCTTACACCCGATTGAATCGGCAGAATAATCTCTGGAAACGCCTTCTTTATTTCATTCTTATCGACATATTCGCCATAAAAAGCCGTCTGCTCGCCGTACATTGTTTCGACAGAAACAATATATGGAGGCTTAATATATTCGACCAAATGAATCAATTTATTGTTTGGCAACACAAAATCAAAAAAACCTTTTGCGTTTATGATTTCAGCATCAGAATATTCAAATATGTTATAATATTGATTTTCATGAACTAAAACTTTCGGATGATGTTTCACATCAAAAACTTCTTCCATTTCCGTCAGCATCATCCAATGCCCGTTTGAAAGCGATAAATAAAGAAATCCCTCTTCTTTATTGTGCAAAATAAACTCCGTCCAAGTATAATGCGGATGCACATTTTTCCTCAAAATACCCGTAACCGTATATTCGCTTCCTTTCAAGAAACCAACAGCGCCAACTTCGAGCGGGCAATCATAAAAATGATTTTTATACTGCGATTTTCTTCTAAACTTCCCTTCATTGTCAGCGCCATAAACGCTGAAACATTTAGGACAAGAAAAATTTAAAACTTCAAAACCAACCTCCAATTCGGTTGTTGCGCCACAGCTATAACAAGGAATCTTCATATCTTATCGGTTAATTTCAAAATCTTTAATAATTTCTGCTTCAAAATAAGCCACATAATCTGCCATTACAGCACGCACTTTTGCCGAATTATCCTGAAGATAATTGCACAAATAAACATCCAAAGTAAGCTGATTGTATTCTGGCCAAGTGTGTATGCAAATATGCGATTCTTTCAAGCAGTACGAAATCGTAAAACTATCATTTTCAAAATCATGAACAACTGCCCCAACCTTCTCCAATTCATATTTTTCTAAAATAGAATTGGTAACCGCAACAAACCCTTTGCTATTGGTAAGCTTAGAAGTTTGGCCGACATGTAAAGTAACCAGTTTATGCAATCCTGGCGAATAAGGAGGTAAATCCATCAAGTTATTTATATTACGCAGGAGCCAAATATATAATATTTCTAGAACAAAATAATGTGGAAAACCGTATTTTGAAGACAACTTTTCACGACTATATATTTATTGTTTTTTAATGTTTTTTAAGGAGCAGGAATTTGGGTTTTCAGTACAAGTTTAATCCTGTTTTGCGTTATATCTTTTGTAGTCCCGATAGTCATCGAGATTACAATAAGGAGCTACTGCTACTGGGACTAAGGTTGAATTTTTCCTTTTTTCTAAACAAAAAAAGTCCAAAATTCCATTTTTAATGAAACGTCGGACTTTTATCTTGCAGAAAGGAAGGGATTCGAACCCTCGATACAGTTACCCATATACTAGCTTTCCAGGCTAGCTCCTTAAACCACTCGGACACCTTTCTATTTTGGTCTGCAAATAACACAAAAAAAACTGACTTTACAAAAGTAAAATTGAAGTTCCTTTTATATGCTTTTTTTAAATTCTTCCATAAACAGTTTTACGGCTTTTTTCTGGTAGCCTCCCATTGTCAGCATATACGATTCTCTTTTTGTTGAAACTCCTGTAATTTGGATAGCTCTTAAACTACCCCAATCTTTTAGCGCCATTTCGGCAACAATTGTGGCCCAATCGCTGTTTTCTACCATTTGGAGTAGCGCATGAATCGATTGAAGTTCGATTGAAATTTTAGGTTTCATATTAAACTTCTTAAACAATTCTTCGACATATTCTCGCGAATTGGAACCTTTTCCAGGCAATATCAGCGGAATCTCCTCTATTTTCTTGAAAGCAATTTTATCCAGATTTGCCAAAGCATGATTTTTAGAAACCACCATAACCATATTTGAAGTAAACAAAGGCACTTTCTGAATCGGCATTTCGATTTCGTGTGACGAAATAACAAATACTAAATCTAATTCATTATCTATCAATTTTTGTTCTAAAACCTCTGTCGTTCCGTATTCGACAATAATTTTGAGATTTTGGTACCTTTTGGCAAATGCATTTACTACTGGCAGAATCAATAAACCAAAAATATACGTTACGCCAATGCGCAACTCTCCGCCAATCATTTCGTTTAAATCTTCAATCGCCTGTTTTCCGTTTTCTACATTTTCGACTACTTTTTTGGCATGAATTAAGAAAACAGAACCTGCTTCTGTCAATTGCACTTTCTTTCCGATCCGCTTAAACAAAGGCAAACCGAGCTCTTCTTCGAGTTTTTTAATTTGCTGCGAAAGTCCCGATTGCGTCACAAAACACAATTCTGCCGCTTTTGTAAAATGCAAAACCTCAGCTGTTTTAATAAAGTATTGCAGTTGATAAATCTCCATATTGATAAGTTTTACTACTTATTATCAGTAAAATTATTAATTTTTCTAATGCTATCATAATCCCGACCTTTGTATTAAATATTTAGAGTCATGTTTAAAGCCTTAAAATCAAAAAATTTCAAATTATTTTTCTACGGTCAATCCGTATCTGTTATCGGAACTTGGATGCAAAAAACAGCCGTTAGCTGGATGGTTTACAGCATTACAGGATCTGTTTTTTTACTGGGTTTGGCGACTTTCTTAAGTATGATTCCGTCGCTGTTTCTGGCACCTTTGGCAGGAAGTATCATTGGCCGTTACGATAGACACCGCGCCATGATGGTATTGCAATCTTTGGCAATGTTGCAGGCAGGAGCTCTGGCTTTGCTTATTTACCTTAAAATATACAACATCAACTTTATATTGGCATTAAGTCTTATTCAGGGAATTATTAATGCTTTTGATATGACGTGCCGCCAAACCATGATGATCGATATTGTCGACAACAAAGAAGATCTTCCAAATGCCGTAGCGCTCAACTCCACTTTGAACAACTTTGCACGTATTGCTGGTCCAGCGCTTGCAGGTATTATTTTGCACCAATATGGAGAAGACATCTGTTTTATTGGAAACTTTGTGAGTTATGTTCCGGTATTGATTTCATTGATGATGATGAAGATCACTCCGCACATTAAAGCCGAAAACAAATTGAATATGATGGATGATCTAATGGAAGGCTTGGATTATGTAAAAAAAGAAACCGAAATGGCGAGAATGCTTTTAATGCTAACTTGTAGCAGTTTGTTTGTAATTTCTTTCAATACATTAATGCCTGTTTTTGCAAAAGACATTTTTAACGGAAATGCGCAGACTTTCAGCTGGTTTGAAAGTGCAGCTGGAATTGGTTCCGTTCTGTCTGCGATTTATTTGGCCAATCTAAAATCTGCGGAAAACATGAGCAAATTGATGATCGCGGCAAGTTTACTTTTAGGTTTCAGCGTGATTATTCTAGCCGTTTCAAGCAATATTACAATCGCTCTAATCTGTATGACTTTGAGCGGAATCGGAATGATGGGACAAACCTCTTCAATCAACATCTACATTCAGACGCATAGTGCTGTTAATATGCGCTCAAGAAGCATTAGCTACTATATGATGGCGTATCAAGGAATGATTCCTGTCGGAAGTTTAATTATCGGTTATGTTTCTCACTTTTTAGGTGTGAGAGCTACCGTTGCTATTCAAGGAGTTATCTGTCTTATTTCAGTAGTCGTTTATCTGTATTACAAAAAACATAAAGCAATTGAAATTGAAGAATTGGAAACTTGTCCGGTAACTTATACAAGTTCCAAAAATTAAAATTCCAAATTCCAATTTTCCGGAAAAGAACAATTATTCGTTCAACTTTATCAAAGTTCGTTTCCATTCCTATTTTCCCCAATATTGTCATTTCGACAAAGGAGAAATCTCCGCGAGAAGCTCGACAAAGAATTGATTTATTGGAGCGGAGTTACTTGTGGAGATTTCTCCTTCGTCGAAATGACAAACTGAACGTTAATTAAAAAAGAAAAAATCCAAATTCCAATTTTGCTTTAGACAAAGTTTGGAATTTGGATTTAAAATATTGTAATTTAAACTTTACGAAATCTCCCCGCGAAGAGCAGTTTCAAAAATATCTTTAAACTCGTTTTGAGGAATATTGTGTCCAAGCAAATACATCAATTTGGTAATGGCTGCTTCTGTTGTAATGTCTTTTCCAGAAATAACTCCCAACGATTTTAGTGCTGTACTCGTTTCGTATTGTCCCATATTCACGCTTCCTCCTGAACATTGGGTTACGTTTACAATGTGAATTCCAGATTTGATGGCCTTTTCGATTAAATTCAAAAACCAATCTTCTGTTGGTGCGTTTCCTGAGCCGTACGTTTCTAGAACAATTCCGCGTAAACCTTGAGTAGCAAGGATTGAAGCTAGAACAATTTCGCTCATTCCAGGGAACATTTTGATAATTGCTACGTGATTGTCTAAATTTTTATGGACGATCAATTTGGCATCTTTATTTATTGGAAGAAATAAATGTCGATTTAATTTTAAATGCACACCAGATTCAACTAATTCAGGATAATTTGGCGCTGTAAAAGCTCTAAAATGTTCTGCATTTACTTTAGATGTCCGGTTTCCGCGGTATAATTTGTATTCAAAATACAAGCAAACTTCAGTGATTACCGGTTTTCCGTTTTCTTGAAGCGACGCAATCTGGATAGCTGTAATCAGGTTTTCTTTGGCATCGGTACGCAAATCTCCAATTGGCAATTGCGAACCTGTAAATACAACTGGTTTTGCCAAATTCTCCAGCATAAAGCTCAATGCTGATGCTGAATATGACATCGTATCTGATCCGTGAAGCACTACAAATCCATCGAAAGAAGCGTAGTTTTCCTCAATCATTGTGGCAATTTTAGTCCACATTTGAGGATTCATATTCGAAGAATCTATTGGATGTTCGAAAGAAATCGATTCGATTTCGCAATCCAATTGCTTAATTTCTGGAATTTTCTGAATTAATTTACCAAAATTGAAGGCTTTCAGCGCTCCAGTTTCAAAATCTTTGCTCATACCGATGGTTCCTCCGGTATAAATCAATAATATTTTTGCTTTAGATGACATCTTGGTATTTTAATTTGTTGACAACAGGATTGGCATACATGGCTAAAAATCCTTGTCTTGTCACAGGATTATCGCTTCCGATTCTCATTTCTAAACGACGCTCAAAAAGCTGTTTTTCGCTCTCTTTATACTTGTGGGCGAATTTGTCTGTTTCGTTTAAAATATCGTAAGCAATAAAGTTTGTTGGCCATAATTGGTAGTTTTTCAAAATAACATCATCAATAGTTTGTGCCAAAGCTTGAACTTGCTTGTTTGCATTATCATTTTCAGCCACAATCTGATCGATTTCTGTATCTAAAACATCGCCAACAGAAATATGTATTCTTTTTTTAGATCCCATGATACCACTTATAATGGTCATAAAATCTTCGTTTTTATCTTTTACGTAAACTTCGTTATTTGCTTCTGCCATTAATTGCGGCATTTTCAGAACATCCGTTGGATCATATTCATAAGAAATAGAAACCGGAACAATTTTTAATTTCTTAAAATAATCCATTAAGTTTTCTTCGTCAGAACCCATTCCAATCATTTTTAAAACGCCTGGATTCGTTTCGTCGTTTCCGTCTTTTGTTCTTCCTTCCCTTTGTGCAATCCAAACCGAACGATTTTCGCGAAGCAATAATTGTCCCATGTATTCAGACAATAATTTTGAACTTTGCAACATTTCACGAGGTGTTAATCCTCTCAAAACCAAAAAGTTTCTATTTAATTTTGCTAAAGTGGCTAAGAACGCTTTCTTCACTAAATTATCTCCAATTGCTGAAGCAGTCATTACCAAACCATGTTCAAATAAACAAACGTTCAATAGAGTTGTATCTAAAAGAATATCTCTATGATTAGAAACAAACAAATAAGAAGTATTGGGTTCTAGCTTTTCAAAACCTGATGTCGTTAAACCTTCAGAGCTTTTTTCTAAAACTTTCTGAATTGTATTGTAAATAAAGTTGCATTGAAAATCACGAATAGAATGTGTTTTCTTTAATTGTTCCTTCCAAACCTCATCTTCTACATCCGGAAAAGTAAAGTTCATCATGGTTTTCATCATCGGATGATTGACAACACCATGAAGTGCTTCATTTATTTCGGAATCATAAAACGGTCGAATGGCATCAAATCTCTGCATTATTTATTTGGGTTTAAGTGGGCAAAAGAACAAAAAAAAAATTAAAGTTTTGTAAGGCTAGGGTTAAATCCCAAAAACGTCCTTTGAATTCTGGGTCGTAATCGCTGCAATTTCTTCTGCAGAAATACCATATACATCGCTTAATTTAGCAATAACGTTGACTAAATAACTACTTTCATTTCTTTTTCCTCTATATGGAATAGGTGCTAAATAGGGAGAATCTGTCTCTAAAACGATGTGCTTTAAATCTATTTTATTTAAAAACTGATCGATTTTTCCGTTCTTAAAAGTCACTACTCCGCCAATTCCTAATTTCATTTTGTAAGAAATAGCACGCTCTGCTTGTTCTAAAGTTCCGGAAAAACAATGAAAAATCCCAAATAAATCTTCAGATTTTTCTTCTTCTAGCACTTCAAAGATTTCATCAAATGCTTCTCTGCAATGAATTACAATGGGTAATTTGTATTGTTTTGCCAACTGAATTTGTCTTTTAAAGGCGATTTGCTGCTCTTTCAAATGTGTTTTATCCCAATACAAATCGATCCCGATTTCGCCAACTGCGTAGAATTTTCTTTTCGACAACTCTGCTTCCACATGCGCCAATTCGTCTAGATAATTATCTTTCACGTAAGTGGGATGCAAGCCCATCATCAAAAAGATATTTTCTGGATAATTTTTCTCTAAATCGTACATAGATTGTGTCGCGGCAGCGTCGATTGCAGGAATAAAAAAGCGTATAATTCCGGCATCGATAGCGCGCTGAATCATGGCATCACGATCCTGATCAAATTCTTCAGAATACAAATGGGTGTGGGTATCGGTAATAATGGGTGTTGAATTCAAAACTATAATTTTAAAAATGCCAAAAATACGACAATATTAAAAGAATAGCAATTCGGGTGCGATTGGTACGCGGATGATACGGATTCACTTCGTGAAAACACAGATTTAAACAGATTTTTTCTTTTTACGAATGTCCTAAAAAAGAAAAACCTTTGTCAAAGATTTAACTTTAACAAAGGCCAGAATAATAATCACCTAATTTTTGTCATTCTGAAGAACGAAGGGCCTCACAAGAAGCTTCGAAAAAGAAAACCCCCATTTTTTCTCTCGATCAGCTAGTGCGACCCCTCGTTATTCAGTACCACAAAGAAGTTTTATTTTCCATTTTCTATATATAGCAAAGCCCGTTCCAAAACTTCGTCTTTGCCTTGCTGAATGCCCAAAATTGTTGGTTTTATTTCAATATCGGGTACAATTCCTACACGTTGGGTTTCTCTTCGGTCCGGATAATAAACGCCAAGACCTGTGTATCTAGTATGAAATCCTTTAAAATCGATATCCATTGCATTTCCATCTGTACCAGCTGTCTGACTTCCAATTATTGTAGTATTATCAGCTGTTTTAAAACACATCGCCGTCCATTCTGACTGGCTCATTGAATTTTCGTCCAATAATACAATCACCTTTCCTTTATAATGATCTTTGTTTTCAAAACCAGCATTTCTTCCTTCTGTCCATTGGTATCTTCCTGGATAGTTTATATAGGGCATTGTGTATGCACAAAATCTTTTTTCTTTAAATTTAAAAAATCTGAAATCTCTTTCCACGTATCATTTGGATAATTTCTCATATCAAAAACAATCGCTTTTGTAGCTTTTAAAGCTTCAATCATATCGGGAACATTTTTAGGTTTAATTTCTCCCATATCAACATAACCGATATTATTGTCAAGAAGTTTAAATTTTTCTTTCTTTTTTATTGCTCCTTTTTTAAATTCATTTCTGTGAGAATCATGGTAATCAAACCATGTCATTGCTTTTGTTTCGTATTTTCCGTCTTTCAAAAACTCTACATTCACCTTATCAAATTCACTTATCAAAATACTGAATGCAACCCTATCTAAATATGCCGCTTCATTCGACGCAGAAATAAGATTTCTTTTTTCTTCTACAAGTTCTTTAATAGTTTTACCACCTATTTTTGTAATAACTGTTCCAATTTTAATATTATCTGCCTGAGCAAGACTATCTCCTAAAATTTCTGTGATAACTATTTTATTATCAATTATTTTACCTCTAGCAGGAAAATAAGAGTAACTGCTAACTCCCGTTTTAGCATACGATCCGTATACTGCAAATCGAGCATGACTGTCATTTAATCTTGCTGCCAATTTTCTCATTGTAAGATAAAAACTGTCTTCATCTTTATTTTCTAGAGCCATAGGCAAGGCTTGCTCTAAAGTAATATCCCATTTTTGGTCCATTACATATTTGTACGGAAAATAATATTCGATTAAATTCCAGTAAGCAAATAGCATAACCATTCTGGAACCTTTATTTGTGTAATCAAGATCAAAGTAGTTTTTTGTTTTCTTTAAAGCATCAAAACCCATCCCGAATTCTTCCTCACTTTGAAATCTATTTTCTTCAATAAATTTTAGTTTCTTAGAAAGTTTTTTAGAAAACAATTTATTGTTGAACCAGCTTAAATCGAAGTTTTTATCAAAAAACTCTACATCTTTTGGGATAATAATTGGAGCAACTTCTTTCACTGGACCAAGGTCGTCAATCCAATTTTCTAAGATTAAAGAGAACTCTTCTTTGGTTTGTGCTTTTTCTATTAAAGGCAATTTTTCCAAAAGCTGATTATCCCAATTCAATTCACCGCTGGCAACAGCTGGATGATAATACTTCAAGAAACCCCAAACTTTGCAAGTCGCAGCCAATTTTTCAGTCTCAGTAATTTTATTGAAACTAAAAATCACTTGACAAAAAACGAGCATACATAAAAGCGTAACTTTTTTCATTTTGGGTTGAGCGGTTGGTTATTTTGTTTTTGGGCCTATTCTTTTAAAAAGAAAATCGAATTTAGAACTAAAATTCCAAATTCGATTGAGGTTTTCCGTAAAGCGATAAAATTTTTCTTAATAATTGTAATTTTATTCCAATTCTTCTCTTAAATGTTCTACATCATCGTAATCTTTATAATCCTGTGAAATGGTCTCTAAAATGGCCTTACATTCGTTATATTTTCCTTGTTTTAGTTTAGACAATGCGAGATTCCATTTTGCTTTTTCTTTATAAACAGAATTTCCAGCTTCTAATTCTTTAAAAATATTTTCTGCTTTTACGTATTTGCTTACTTGTAATAAGGAAACTGCATAGAAGTATTTTATTTCATCTGAATTGTTTTCTTTCAAAATCATTTCAAAAATCGGAATCGCAGTTTCATATCTCTTTCCGTTGAAATTATTCTCCGCTTGCTTCAAAATTGCTTCTGAAACACCTCTTTCTGTAAAATAAGCACTTTCTGGATGATTGTAATCTTCAAAATTAGGATAATGTTTATAATCGAAGAAAAACAAGCCAAACATAATAATGATAGATAATGCAACTGCAAAATACCAAGGTTTAAGCGATGCCGTTTTATGTTTCTTTTTATTGAAATATTTATCTGAAATCTTAGTTAGGTTCTCTTCAAAAGCGACTCTCTCCTCTACTACTTCCAATTTATCCTCTTGTTCAAAACGTTTTTGTTCTTCTTCAAATTTTTCTGCTTGAGCAATCAATTCGTGAGCCGATTCATTCACAGATACCACATTCTCATAAATTGTCACTTCTTCACCATTTGAGCTTTTTAATTCTTTTAGCCATCTCCTTTTGCATAATAAGAAAAAACAAGCATCAAACGGACAAGTTAATTGAAGCTTACCTGCCTTGGCTTGATTGTAAAGCAAAACCAGGATTTCCTGAACCACATTTTGCGCCTGATCTTTATCTCCAGAATTATTGGTTATAAACTGCACTACTTTGGGTGCAAATTTTTTAAGTATCATCTCAATAATTACCGAATCGTTTGCCACGAGTCCATCGATATATTTTTGATCAGGATGAATTGTATTTAGATCCATAAAAAACATTTTATAGCTAATTTAAAAAAAAGAATCTTAAAATTTTAAAAAACAAGCGGTAACAATATTAAAATCAATCATATATATTAAAAACTTTTAAAAATTAAATAAAATGAGATGTACTCATTTTAAATACAAAAAAACATTTTGCTTGTGCAATGTTTTTAAGATATCACATAGAGTCCAACCACTTGAAAAGCAGTTAAAATTATATCTCTTTTATCATTAGTTTTTTGGTTGTAATTGGCTTATTTTTGATTTTCAATCAGTACAGAAATGGAAAATCTTCACGAAATTCTCAAAATAGAGAAGTACAAAAAAATAAAGTTTAAAATAACCAAAACACAGCATCTACAGATTAAAGCCAAAATTAACGGCGTTTCTGGAAATTTCATTTTAGATACTGGCGCATCTAATACTTGTGTAGGTTTTGAATCTATTGAACGTTTTGAATTATCCGCAAAAAATTCTAAAACAAAAGCTTCTGGCGCTGGCGGAACAGGAATGACAACGCAAATTTCTTCTCAAAATAAATTACAGTTAGGAAGCTGGAAAAGCAAAGGTTTTAGCATCGTGATTTTTGACTTGTCACATGTAAATGAAGCATTAGAATCTTTTAAAGCAAAACCAGTTCATGGCATTATCGGCGCTGATGTTTTATTGGAAGGAAAAGCAATTATTGATTATTTTAACCATTATTTGTACCTTAAATAGGGAAATTCCAAATTCCAAATTCCAAATTCCAAATTCCAAATAATAAAAAAGTCTTCAGTAAAATGAAGACTTTTTGTTTTTATACTATTTCTTAACTCTCAATTTCTGTTTTTGGAGCGGCATGCTTTTTCAATGAAAAATAAGCTACAACTGTGCTTAGCAACATTAAAGCTCCTCCTAAAATAAAAGGCGCTCCTGCAAATTTAAAAGGCGCATCGTCATGCGTGAAAAAGTAAAATGTATTGGCCATCATGGGCGGGCCAATAATAGAAGATGCACTCATTAAACTCGTCAAAGTTCCTTGAATTTCTCCTTGCTCGCTTGGAGCTACTTTACTTGCTACAACAGATTGTAACGCTGGCCCCGCAATTCCGCCAAGACAATACGGAATTAAAAAGACAAACATCATCCAGCTTTCTGTTGCAAAAGCAAACCATAACATTCCAATTGTATATAGGGCTAAACCTATGTAAATACTTTTCTCATTTCCAATTTTAGGATTTATATATCTAACCAATCCCCCTTGTACAACTCCAACCAAGAGACCTATTATTCCTAATGAAATTCCGATCATTCTTTCATCCCAATTAAATTGATAGATGGTGAAGAAACTCCAATTGCTTTGTACCGCATGCGAGCCTACATACAAAAGAAATATCGCTACAATTAAACCAATTAATGTTGGGTGCTTTCTTAATCCTAAAATAGCTCCAATTGGATTGGCGCGTTTCCAGTCGAAAGGTCTGCGATTTTCTTTTTTAAGCGATTCTGGTAAAATGAAAAATCCGTAAAGGAAATTTACCATACATAAAATAGCGGCTGCGTAAAAAGGAACTCGAGATCCGTATTGGCCTAAAAGTCCGCCAATAACTGGACCGATGATGAATCCTAATCCGAAAGCAGCACCTACTAATCCGAAGTTTTTAGCCCTGTTTTCGGCAGTACTGACATCGGCAATATAAGCTGATGCAGTTGTAATACTTGCACCAGTAACTCCAGCGATAATTCTCCCGATGAAAAGCCAGATAATGGTTGGGGAAAATGCCAATAAAAGATAATCTAACGAAAATCCGAAAAGAGAAATTAAGATAATTGGTCTTCTTCCGAATTTATCGCTCAAATTTCCAATAACAGGAGCAAAAACGAATTGGGTTATCGCATACGCGAAAGTTAACCAGCCACCAATTTTTGCGGCTTCGCTGATATCTCCGTGAATCAATTCTTCGATTAATTTTGGGATTACAGGAATAATGATTCCCCATCCCGTAATATCTATTAGCATAGTTATGAAAATAAAACCAATCGCGGCAGACTTATCTTTTTTTGGCATAATAATTTTATAAGGTGATACAAATAAACGAAAAAGCTGATGTTTATTTAAATTCCAAATCTTAAATTCCAAATTCCAAACTGAAAAAAAACCAAATCTTAAATTCCAAAAACTGAAATTCTTTATTGAAAAATTAAAATTGCATATCATTTTTTCATGCAGATTTAATATGATTTAAGCAGATAAAAGGAGTTTTTTTTTAATCTGATCTGCTTAAATCTGCAAAATCTGCGTGAAATGCTTTTTAGAAAAATCAATAAAAAAATCCCAAATTCCTCCCGATATTTCGGGATTTGGAACTTGGGATTTTAATGGGGAAATTTCAAATTCGGGGTTTGAAATTTCTATTGAAAATCAAAACTATTAATGAGTATGTTTTGGATTAAAACCGTCTTCGCTTAATTCTGTATGCTCGTAATCTGCATGCATTTCTGCTTCGTAGTCGATTTTTTCTCCTTTAGAGAACTTACGGATGATTTTCTCCATAATATCGTAAATAACTGGCACTACAATCAAAGTAAGGAATAATGATGAAATCAAACCTCCAATGATTACCCATGCTAATCCGTTTTTCCATTCAGCTCCAGCTCCAGATGCTAATGCAATTGGGAACATACCGAATACCATCGCAATTGTTGTCATCAAGATCGGACGCAAACGAGCATGATTGGCTTGAATTAATGCCGTTCTGATTGATTCTCCCGCTGCTCTTCTTTGGTTCGTATAATCGACAAGCATGATCGCATTCTTACACACCAAACCGATCAACATGATTACCCCTAAGATGGTAAAGATATTCAAGGTATTGTTTGTTAACGCTAATGCGAATAAAACCCCAATGAACGAAAGCGGAATCGCGAACAATACGACAAATGGGTGAACGAAACTGTCATATAATCCAACCATTACAAGGTAAACCAAGATAATAGCCGCTAATAATGCAATTCCTAAAGTACCAAATCCTTCTGATTGGTTCTCTTGGTCACCACCCCAGATATAGTTAACTCCAGTTGGTTTTTGCAATTTATCTAATTTCTCTTGCCATTGTTGAACAATTGTTCCTGCTGGCACCCCAACGTTCTGACCTTGTACGGTTACAGAAGCTGTTTTATCTCTACGCTCCAATTTACTTGGTCCAGAACCTTCAGTAATGGTTGCGAATTGGTTCAATTTAATTTGCTGCCCTGCATTATTTATGAAAATCAAGTTACTAACGTCTGTGATATTTTTTCTATCAAATTCGTTGTATTTGATGTTGATGTCGTACTCGTATTCGCCAGCTCTAAATTTACCGTCAGTATTACCGCTGTAAGCTGTCTGCATTGTTAAACCAACTGTCTGAAGCGTTAATCCTAAAGCAGCCATTTTATCTCTATCAACTTGAATATTGATCTCTGGGTTTCCGTCCTCAACTGTTAATTTAATCTCCGTTGTTCCAGGAATTGTACGCAGTTCCGCTTCAGCCATTTTAGCAAATTTCATCGCGCTTTCTACGTTTGGACCTGTTACAATCAAACCTAAAGTTGCGTCTTCAGCAGTACCTAAGATACCTACAGGAACCGTTTTTACTTTTGCTCCAACTAATATTTTCTCTAATTTACGTTTTGTTTTAGCAGCATAAACGTTGGCATCATCAGTACGGTCTTTTTGTTCGATCATTTTAACATCGATCTCCGCTTTGTAAGCCGTAGCCTGAGCAGCTCCTAAACCTTCACTGGTTTGTCCTACTGTTGTAATTTGACTGAAAACATATTTCTCTCCTTTTAAGAAAGCTTCTGCTTTTTGTGTCATAAAGTTAGTTTGCTCCAAAGAAGCGTCTTTTGGCATCTCAATTTGAACTAAGAACTCTCCACTATCAGATGATGCGAAGAACTCTCCTCCAATGTATCCACCTCCCATTAACCAGAAGATTGTACCAAAGAACATTACCACAATGGCAACCATTGTTTTAATATAGTGATCTAAACACCAGTTCAATAAGTTAGATACCCAGTCAGTAAAACGGGTTAAGTAGCTTTCAAATCCTAAGATGATTTTTCCAAAAAGATTTTTACCTTCAATATGTTCTAATTTTCCAAAACGAGAAGATAACCAAGGAATAATGGTAAATGAAGCCAATAATGAGAACATCGTAGAGATAATTACCGTAACACAGAATTGTGTAATAATGTTCGATACTAATCCTGTACTCATGGCAATTGGCAAGAACACCACCACAATTACCAACGTAATCGACGTTACCGTTGCACCAATTTCGGCTGTACCGTCATAAGCTGCACGAATTCGACTTTTACCCATCTCCATGTGTCGGTAAATGTTCTCCAATACCACAATCGCATCATCCACAAGAATACCAACAACAAGAGATAAACCTAGTAGAGACATTAAGTTAAGCGTGTAACCTAATAAATAAATTCCGATAAATGTCGCGATCAAAGATGCTGGAATAGATACCATTACGATTAGCGAGTTTCTAATACTATGCAAGAAGAACAACATTACAAATGCTACCAGAATAACCGCAATTAATAAATCGTGTACAACAGAATCTGCTGCTTCAAGAGTAAAGACTGTACTGTCTTTTGCTACTTCTAATTTCAATTGAGCCGATTTGTAATCGTTCTCTAACGTCTTAATGGTCTTAATCAACTGCTCACTTACCGCAACGGCATTCGCATCTGATTGTTTTACAATTTGAAGTACAATCGCGCTTTTTTGATCTACACGAGCAATTTTCTCCGCGATTTTTTGTGTATCCTGAACATCTGCAATTTCTCCTAAACGAATTTGAATTCCGTCTTTAGAAGAAACTACTAAGTTTCTTAATTCCTCAACATTTTTATACTTACCCGCTAAACGGATTAAGATTTTTTGATTACGAGTCTGGATGTTACCTGTCGGGAAATCTAGATTCGAAGTTAAAATCGTCTGCTGTACTTGAGGAACTGAAAGTCCGTAACCTTGCATTTTTACCGCATCAAGATTCACTTGAATCTCTCGCTCTTGACCACCAATAATGTTTACCTGAGCAACCCCTTGCACACGAGATAAAACTGGAGCAATCTTTTTATCGATCAAATCGTAAAACGCTGCTTCGTCCATTTTTCCATTCGCACCAAGCGTCATAATTGGCAAATCACTCAAAGAGAATTTAGTCAATGACGGCGGGTCTGCATCGTCTGGAAGATCACTTAAAATAGCATTAATTTTACGCTGCGCATCGTTCATTGAAATATCAACATTGGCATTGGAAGTCAATGTAATTGATACCACCGAAAGTGACTCGTAAGATTTCGAATCGATTTTCTTGATATTTTCCAGAGACGCAATCGCATCTTCAATTTTCTTTGTCACTGTATTTTCAACCTCACTTGGAGATGCTCCAGGATATACAGTTGAAACCGTAATAACGTTAGTTTCGAATTTTGGGATCAGCTCGTAGCCCAATTGGCTGTAGCTGAACAATCCACCAAGAGTCAGAATTGTAAACAATACAATTACCAACGACGGACGTTTTATGGATATTTCGGCTAATTTCATATTTTTTGTTTTAGGCTTTAGGCTATACGCTCTAGGCTTTAGGCTTTTTTGAAAGGCTTAAAGCGATACAATTACTTAATAATTTCTACTGTATTTCCGTCTTGTAAATTGATTTGACCTGTAACAATTACAGTTTCTCCATCATTTAAACCATTAATGATTTCAACTTTGTCTCCTAAAATTCTTCCGGCTACTACTTTTCTTAATTTAGCAACGCCGTTTTCTACCACAAAGATTTCATTACTGCTTACACTTCCAACAAAAGCATTTCTAGGAACCACTTTCAAGTTTTGTTTTTGGTTTTTAGCACCAAAGTTTGCTGTTCCGTACATACCTGCTTTTAAGTCGTTGTTCGCATTGTTTGTAATTTCAATTTCAACAGGGAAATTTAAAGACGCATCTGCTTTTGCAGCGATGAAAGTAATTTTTCCGCTAAAAGATTTATCAGGATAAACACTTGCAGTAATATCTACAGTCTGTCCTAATTTTAAACTAGCAACTTGCGTTTCATTTACAGTAACAGTCAATTTTAATTTAGAAACATTTACAATATCAAATAAAGCAGTTGCAGGCATTCCAGCTAAAATAGAACCTGGTTCAATATATTTTTTATTGATGTATCCGTTAATTGGCGCTTTTACTCTAGTATCGCCAACATTAATTTTAGCTTGAGTATAATTAGATTGAGCATTTGTCAAAGCCAATTTTGCTTGATCCAACTGTTGTTTTGTAACACCACCTGTTTTAAAAGCATTTTCATATCTAGCATAATCCGATTTTGCATTTTGATATGCTGCTTCGGCTGCCTGAGCGTTTACATTGATAACATCGCCTCTTACTGTTAAAAGAGTTTGCCCTACTCTTACATAGTCACCTTCTTTTACTAAAACACTAATTACTTTTCCAGATTTTTCAGCAGAAAAAGTCAATTCCTGAATTGGAGCGAAGTTTCCGTTTGCAGTAAAACCTAAGTTAACATCTTCTGTTTTTACTGTAGCTACTTTTACAGAAACGGCTGCATTTTTTTCTGCTACAATAGAAGTTTTCGCTTCGTTTTCTGCTTTGTTCTTATTTAAAATGTAGTTAATCCCGACAAAAGCCACGACTATGATTACGATTGTTATAATTATTTTCTTCATTGTAATAATTTGTTATTTAGTAAGAGATTTTAGTTCGCCTTTCGATTTGATTAGAGATATTTCGGCAATTTTATAATTTAAAACTGCTCTTGTAAAGTTATTTTGCGCTTCAAGCGATGCGTTTTGTGCGTCTAACAAATCGGTTAAAGATGCTAAACCTTGAAGGTAATTGTTTTTGGTATTTGATAAAATATCAATCGCTAAACGCATATTTTCTCTTTGGTTTTCAATAGTCACAAGATTATTATTGATTTGTGCCATTGCATTTCTATAGTCTAAATCGAGAGAAAGTTTAGTGTCTTTGATATCTTCTTGAAGCGATCTGATTTCTACGTCGGCTTGTCTTACTCTAGAACGAGTTCCGAAACCTGTAAAAATTGGGACTCTTAAATTTAATCCGATTCCAGAGAAATCTGACCAATATACTCCAGAAGATGGTTTTGCAAACCAAGGAAATTCTGGACCTTGACCAATATAGTTATAACCAGCAGTCAATGAAAGCGTAGGGTAATATTCTGCTTGAATTGCTTTTTTATTAAATGTCAAAAGCTCTTCTTGTTTCTTCAAAAGCAAATATTCTGTTCTATTTTCAACATTTGGTTCCTCTGTTAAAGCAGCAGGCACAACTTCAAATTCTTCTTTTGGCATTACAAATTGCGATTCAATAGGCATACCCATATAGAATTTCAATGCATTTTCCTGTAGTTCAATTTGATTTTTAACTTGCTGACGTTCTGTATCAATATTAGACATTTTTACAATAATACGGTCTAAATCTATTTTTTTAGCCAAACCATTATCAAATTGCCCTTGTACAATATCGCGAACTTTCTGAGTGTTTACGTAGTTACTGTCTAATAAAATCAGTCTTTCTTTTTGCACATAAACAGAATAGTAATTATTTGCAACTCTTTCAATAACTTGTTCTTCTGTTAGCTCATTATTGATCTGATAAAATTCGCGTGTCGTTTGTGCCGCTCTTAACCCTGTAAAAACTGCCTGATCAAATATGGCTTGAGTTAAAGAAACACCTGCTGTAGATGTCCATGTTTGGCCAAATGCTGCTTGAATTGAAGTTCCAGGCTGTCCAAATCCTGCACCATCGATAACGGTTGTTTGAATAATTGGGTTATACGTTAAATTTCCGTTAGCCGAAATTTGAGGCAAGGCTCTAGATCGCACTTCTTGAATCTTGTACTCAGCGTTCTCAATCTGAAGTTTCGATTTTTTTGCATCCGCTTTATTTTGAAGCGCATAATTGACAGCGTCTTTCAGTGTTAAAGTGGTTTGCGCACTAGCAGACAAGCCGATTGTACACAAAAATATAAGAAAGATTCTTTTCATAAGTAGTTACTATTTATTTTAAAAATTTGAGATGGCATCGTCATTTTATCCTTTACAACTCTCCCAGAAAAATGACGACAATTTGGATAATTAATTATTAATTTTTTTTAATTGCTTTTCTAATTCCTCTACTCCTTTTTCGGTTGCCATGGCACGCGTATGATACTCTAAGGCTTCCAACTCTATTCTTTGCGCTTCACTTTCAGCAACTGTATTTTCGTTGATATGAAAAACTAGAGTGTAATAAAACTTAACATAAACCTCTACATTTAGATCGCTTCTGTAAAGGCCTTCACGAATTCCTTTTTCAATATTGTCTCTAAACATTTGTGTGCACTGATCAATTTCAAAAGACAAAATGTTTTGATAAATCTCTGGATAATGTTTTTTTAACTGATAGATTGGCGAAGTGTCGATGTTGTTTTTAAACATATCGCGAAACATTTCTCTAATCTCAAAATTCTCATGAATAGCATTATAATTTTTAGCTATAATAGTATCCATAATTTCGTGTACTTGACTGTGAACCATCGAAGTGCTTTCTTCAATCAAAACTTCTTTATTGCAGAAATATTTGTAGATCGTTTTTTTAGAAATACACATTTCGCCTGCAATATCATCCATTGTAACACTCTTAAAACCAAGCTTTAAAAACAACTCGCTTGCTTTTGCTATAATCTTCTCTTTCATTTTAAATTCTCGAATTGCCTTACAAATATACTTTGGAAACTAAAATTAAAAAAATAGTTTCCAATCTATTTGTAATAATTTTACATTAATTTATTCATTTAGTAAGATTTATATGCCAAATTCTAAATTCGCAATTAATTTAATCTCTTTTCCTAAAGCGGTTCCCGAAGAATGGTTAAAAGAGCTATATTCCAAACCAAAGTCTTCACGTTTGATATTTCCTTTAATTTCAAACGCTACTTTCTTTTCTCCGTTATAAATATTTTCACCAAGAAATTCAGCATCCAATTCTACTACTCTCGTAATATCCTTTATCGTTAGATCTCCTTTAAAGAAATTGATATTCTGGTTTACTTTTTGAAATGAAGTTGATTTGAAACTGATAATAGGATGTTCGTCTTCTTCAAAAAAATCTTGAAGCTGTAAATAAGCGTCTATAGATTGGAAACTTTCATCTTTATTGTTGATATCCAATGAGAATTCAACAGAAGCATCTTCAATCTCATTGTCTTCAATGTTTACATAACCATCAAATTTATTTGCATCCCCTCCCAAATAAGCAGTTCTTGAACGTCTCATTTTCAATAAAACATCTGATTGACTAGAATCTAAAGTCCATTTTGTTTTCATAAATACTTGATTTAATTGAGTTTATAAATCATTAAAACTCTTAATGGAAACTTTTACAGTGTTCTGAGTTTCCATATTAACGCTGCAAATATAGACAGGAAACTCTGAATACCAAAAAAGTTTCCAGGTTTTTTAGAAAAAATTTTAACATCTTAAAAATGAGAATGCTGAAGAGACCTTTAAATTCTTTAAGCCGCTTTTAATCATTTCAGTAATTAAAATTCATATTTGAATTGTATCTTTGAGCCTCGAAATCAGAATTTATTATGCACGAAATAAGTCAGTACCAAGATTTTTTTATCAATTATCTTCAAAGCCAAAACATACACAAAGAGCCTAAAAATCTTTATGAGCCTATAGAATATATTTTAGGCCTTGGCGGAAAACGCATCCGCCCTGTTTTAACTTTAATGGCCGCAGAGGTTTTTGATACTGATTATTCGACTGCACTTCCGGCAGCAATGGCGGTTGAAGTTTTCCATAACTTTTCGCTAGTTCATGACGATATAATGGACGATGCGCCTTTAAGAAGAGGACAAGTTACAGTTCATGAAAAATGGGATCTAAATACAGGAATACTTTCTGGAGATGCCATGCTGATTTTAGCATACCAATATTTTGAACAATACGAGCCGATTGTTTTTAGAAACCTTGCCAAATTATTCAGCAAAACAGCACTTGAAGTTTGCGAAGGACAACAATGGGATGTAGATTTTGAAACTCGCAGAGATGTTACGATTCCGCAATATCTAAAAATGATTGAATATAAAACAGCCGTTTTGGTTGCTGCTGCCATGAAAATGGGTGCAATTGTGGCTAAAACTTCTGAAAAAGAAGCTGACCTAATTTACGATTTCGGATTGAATTTAGGATTAGCTTTCCAACTTCAAGATGATTATCTGGATGCTTTTGGTGATCCTGAAACTTTTGGAAAACAAGTTGGTGGAGACATTATAGAAAACAAAAAAACATATTTATATCTAAAAGCCTTAGAATTTTCTTCTGATGAAAAAGCTGCCGAATTAGAAAAATTATTCACGCTTCAGTTAGAAGATAACACAGAAAAAATAGAAACTGCCAAAGAAATTTTTAATGAATCTGGCGCTTCAAAAGCAACACAAGATGCGATTGAAATGTACACTTTTAAAGCTTTTGAAACCTTAGAAAAAATGGACATTAATGCCGAAAAGAAAAATGTTTTGAGAACTTTTGGCGAAAATTTAATGGGACGTAAAGTTTAGAAAATACAATTTCAAAAAGTCAATTTCAATAACAAATTCTACAATCATAAATCAGCAATCTAAAATCTAAAATCTCATGTTTGTAGCACCCGTAAATACAGAATCTTTATTAGCGCAAGCGCAAGCAGAGACTTTATATCTGAAGCTTATTGAACAGATTAATAAAGATTTTAATTTGGCCAATGAAGGAATTGATTTTCCGTTAAGCATTTCTCCAGACGAATTAAAAATTCAGCTTCACGAAAAAATCTACCGAATGATTCAGTACAAATTTGCTGAATATTTAAATCTTCTGTACATAATTGACGTTCCCGAAAACGAAATCAAAAGCCTTGATGGATCTGATTTGGTAATTCTTGCCGAACAGGTTGCTTTTTTAATTTTAAAAAGAGAATGGCAGAAGGTTTGGTTTAGAAATTATTATAAGTAAAAGGTACAAAGGCGCAAAGCAACAAAGGCTTCTTACTTTGCTATTTCTATTTTTAATATTTCATTATTAAATTTCGAATATGTTATTTTAACTAGCAAATTGTTTTTTAAGACTCCGTTATTTGTATTACTAAAATGATTAAATCTGCCTAACAAAACATCGCTATACCTAAACGCAACAGAATCAACTGCAAAACTCTCCCAAACAATAGTAGCCATTTTTTTGAATTGTTATTCCCTTGTAAAATCAGAAATCCTGCCTTCCACAACTAACACATTTCGTGAATTTAAAACGTTTTGACTTCTTTTTTCAGTAGTATCTACCGTATAAAACGTCAAATACAAGTACATGGTAATTGCCAAACTACAAACCACGCCAGTTATCCATAACAATATTCCTTTTTCAAAATCATTATTATCCTTTTTAAACTTTTTAATCAGAATCCAAAGAAAAAGTGAAATAATTGCAACCCAAAAAAAGACAACATAAGACCTTGTGTTAGATGGTAATTCCGAAATAGACCAATAAGTATAATAATTCATTAATAAAAACTTTGAACCTTTGTAACTATGAACCTCTGAACCTTTGCTCAAAAATACACTCTTACAAAAGGCATAAATCCAGAGCCGTAAAGACTTTTATTTGGATCATAAAGGACATCATAACGTACGCCGATCGTTACATTTTTGGTTCTGTAACCTGCTCCTAAATATAATGCAGTATTCCAATAACTATCAGAAAAACCTGGATGATAATAGTTTTCTTCATAATCGGTATCCACCCTTACTTGTTCTAGTTCAGCCGATAACTGAATTTCTGGAATAGGATTTACTAGACCAATAAGACTTCCTCCCCAAACGAAAGATTCGTAATAATTTTTTTGATATAAATAACCGAATTGAAGGCCTGCTCCTACCGCTACAATTTCGTTAACATTGTAAATGGCACTTGGCATTACGGAGATATTGGTATATCCTGAACCAAATCCGAGACCTAAGCCTCCCCCAAATTGAACTTTGTCCCAAAAATGGCTACTGTTGTCAATAACATATTTTTGCTGTGCAATACTATAACTTGAAAATAAGACAGTCAAAATCACAAAAAAATATCTGCAATCGATTGAAAATTGAATTTTATTCATAGTTAACGTTTATTTTAACAAATTTTTACGTAAAAGTACGTAAAAAAAAGATTTAAATAAATGTGATTGTTGTACTTTTGCCTTTCTATATAACAAAAAGTATATTCACTCATATTATGGATAGGTTTTCATTTTTAAACGCAGCGCATACCGAGTTTTTTGCACAATTATACGATCAATATTTAGTAAACCCAGACAGCGTTGAGCCTAGCTGGAGAAGTTTCTTTCAAGGTTTCGACTTTGGACAAACAACTTATAACGACGAAAACCCTGTGCAAACGATTGTTGAGTACGTGACTAGCGATAACGCAGACTGTAGTTTGGTTTCAGAAAAACTGCAAAAAGAATTCAATGTACTAAAATTAATCGACGGATACCGTACGCGCGGGCATTTATTCACGAAAACAAATCCTGTTCGTGACCGTAGAACTTCATCTCCAACTTTGGATATCGAAAACTTCGGATTAACAACAGCAGACCTTTCAACTGTTTTTGATGCTGCTCAAACAATTGGAATGGCTCCATCTTCTTTACAAGATATCGTAAATCGCCTTAAAGCTATTTACTGCCAGCACATCGGTATTGAATATATGTATATCAGAAATCCTGGCGTTGTAAAATGGATTCAAGATAAATTAGCAATTGATAACAATCAACCTAATTTCTCTACAGAAGAAAAGAAAACAATCTTAAATAAATTAAACGAAGCTGTATCTTTTGAAAACTTCCTTCATACTAAATATGTTGGCCAAAAACGTTTCTCATTAGAAGGTGGAGAATCTATCATCCCGGCTTTAGATGCTTTAATCGAGCAAGCTGCCGAGAAAGGTGTTGAACAATTCGTAATGGGAATGGCACACCGTGGCCGTCTGAACGTTTTGGCAAACATTTTCAAAAAATCGACTCAAGATATCTTTGGTGAGTTTGACGGAAAAGATTACGATCAGGAATATTTTGACGGTGACGTAAAATACCACTTGGGGCTTACTGCTGACAGAAAAACAAGATCTGGAAAAAGCATCAACATCAATTTAGCACCAAACCCTTCTCACTTAGAAACGGTTGGAGCTGTAATTGAGGGTATCACCAGAGCAAAACAAGACAAATATTATGCTGATGATTTCTCTAAAGTATTGCCAATCGCAGTACACGGAGATGCCGCAATTGCTGGTCAAGGTATTTTATATGAAATCATTCAAATGGCTCAACTTGATGGTTACAAAACTGGAGGAACAATCCACATTGTAATCAACAACCAAGTTGGATTTACAACAAACTACTTAGACGCACGTTCTTCTACGTATTGTACAGACGTTGCTAAAGTAACATTATCTCCAGTATTACACGTAAATGCTGATGATGCTGAAGCTGTCGTACACGCGATGTCTTTTGCATTAGACTACAGAATGCAATTTGGACGTGACGTATTTATCGATTTATTAGGATATAGAAAATATGGACACAACGAAGGTGACGAACCTCGTTTTACACAACCTGTTTTATACAAAATCATTGCTAAACATAAAAACCCAAGAGACATCTACGCAGACAAATTACTTTCTGAAGGCGTAATCGATGCATCTTATGTAAATGCTTTAGAAAAACAATACAAAACTGCTTTAGAAGAAAACTTAGAAGCTTCTCGTAAAAAAGATTTGACAATCATTACTCCATTCATGAAAAACGAATGGGACGGATTTGTTCAGGTAACAGATACACAAATGCTTCAAAAAGTAGATACTTCATTTACTAAAGAAGGATTGGATTCTATCATCAATACAATTTCAACTTTACCATCAGACAAAAAATTCATCAACAAAATCACTAAAATTGTTACCGACAGAAAAGCTGGATACGATAATAATACCGTTGATTGGGGAACTGCAGAAGCTTTAGCTTACGGTTCGCTTCTAACAGAAGGATTTGATGTTCGTATTTCTGGACAAGACGTAGAAAGAGGAACTTTCTCTCACCGTCATGCTGTTGTAAAAGTAGAAGATTCTGAAGAAGAAGTAATTTTATTAAACGCAATTGAAAACAAAAAAGGAAACTTCGGAGTATTCAATTCACTTTTATCAGAATATGGAGTTTTAGCTTTTGATTACGGATATGCATTAGCAAATCCTAAAGCCTTAACAATCTGGGAAGCACAATTTGGAGATTTCTCTAATGGTGCTCAAATTATGATTGACCAATACATTTCTTGTGGAGAAGATAAATGGAACAACCAAAATGGTATTGTGATGTTATTACCTCACGGATATGAAGGACAAGGTGCAGAACACTCTTCTGCAAGAATGGAACGTTACTTACAACTTTGCGCAAGACATAATATGTATGTTGCAGATTGTACAACGCCAGCCAACTTCTTCCACTTGTTAAGAAGACAAATGAAAACGAATTTCCGTAAGCCTTTGGTAGTTTTCTCTCCAAAGAGTTTATTGCGTGATCCAAGATGTGTATCTACAGTAGACGAGATCGCAAACGGAAGTTTCCAAGAAACAATTGACGACAATGCAGTAGATAAAAAAGGTGTAAAAACTTTAGTTTTCTGTACAGGTAAATTCTACTACGACATTGTTGCTGAAAGAGAAAACAACGGCAGAAATGATGTTGCAGTTGTTCGTATCGAGCAATTATTCCCTTTCCCTGTTGATCAAATCAAAGAAATCATTGCCAAATATCCAAATGCTGATGATTATGTTTGGGCACAAGAAGAACCTAAAAACATGGGAGCTTACAGCTTTATGTTAATGAACTTTGATCTAGTTAAATGGAGATTAGCTTCATTAAAAGCATACTCTGCTCCTGCATCTGGAAGTTACACACGTGCTAAACGACGTCATGCAGATGCAATCAGAATGGTATTCGATAAAAATTTATTTAGATAATTAAAATATGTTTCAAGTTTCATTCCCGATAGCTATCGGGATTGAAACCTTAAAAAACCTTAAACAAAAACAAGATGATTTTAGAAATGAAAGTCCCATCACCAGGGGAATCAATAAAAGAAGTTGAAATTGCAACTTGGTTAGTAAAAGACGGAGATTATGTAGAAAAAGATCAGGCTATTGCTGAAGTTGATTCAGATAAAGCTACTCTTGAATTGCCTGCTGAGATGAGCGGTGTAATTACACTTAAAGCGGAAGAAGGTGATACAGTTGCAGTAGGTGCCGTAGTTTGTTTAATTGACACAGATGCTGCTAAACCAGCAGGAAGTGGATCTGCAGCTCCAGCAGCAGAAGCACCAAAAGCGGAAGCGCCAAAAGCTGAGGCTCCAAAGGCGGAAGCTCCTAAAGCAGTGCCAACTCAAGCTCCTGCAGCTACAAGCTATGCAGCAGGAACTCCATCTCCAGCAGCAAGAAAAATATTAGACGAAAAAAATATTGCTCCAGCAACTGTTTCAGGAACTGGTAAAGGCGGAAGAATTACTAAAGAAGATGCTGTAAATGCAGTACCTTCTATGGGAACTCCAACAGGAGGAAGCCGTGGAACTGAGCGTACAAAATTATCTATGTTACGTCGTAAAGTAGCAGAAAGACTAGTTTCAGCTAAAAATGAAACAGCTATGTTGACTACTTTCAACGAAGTAAACATGACGCCAATCAACCAAATTCGTAACGAATACAAAGATGCTTTTAAAGCTAAGCACGGTGGTTTAGGTTTAGGTTTCATGTCATTCTTTACAAAAGCAGTTACAAGAGCTTTACAATTATATCCAGATGTTAACTCTATGATGGATGGTGATTACAAAATCGCTTATGATTTTGCTGATATCTCAATCGCAGTTTCTGGACCAAAAGGTTTAATGGTTCCTGTTGTTCGTAATGCTGAACTTTTAACTTTCCGTGGAATTGAAGCTGAAATCAAAAGATTAGCTTTAAGAGCTCGTGACGGTCAAATTACGGTTGACGACATGACTGGAGGAACTTTTACAATCACTAACGGTGGTGTTTTCGGAAGTATGTTATCTACTCCAATCATCAACCCTCCTCAATCAGGAATTTTAGGAATGCACAACATTATCGAGCGTCCAATCGCTGTAAACGGAAAAGTAGAAATTCACCCAATGATGTACGTTGCTCTTTCTTACGATCACAGAATCATCGACGGACGTGAGTCTGTTGGTTTCTTAGTTGCTGTAAAAGAAGCTTTAGAAAATCCAGTAGAATTATTAATGAACGGCGACGCTAAACGTGCTTTAGAGTTGTAGTTTTAAGTAATTCTTTACAATACAAAAGCCTGTTCTTTCAGTAGAACAGGCTTTTTTTTGCTTAAAATTAGCTTAAGATTGGCTTAAGATGTTAAATTTTTAAAAAAATGTGAATTTTACCCTTTAAAAAATATTTAATTTAGAATAAATAAGAATAACTTGTTTAGTTGCAGTTCGATAATTACATTTGCACTATCAAAATTAATTCTAAATAAAAATGAAATTTAAATTTACGATTTCGCTCTTAACTTTTTGCTTTGTTCTATTAACGGGAACATCTGCATGGGCGCAACAAAAAGCGACAATAAAAGGCCAAATTATTTCAGATAATGAAGCCGCAGATAACGCATCGGTTGTTTTAAAAGGAACAAAAATTGGAACAAATACAGATGCCAATGGTAACTACGAAATTAAGAATCTTAAACCAGGTACTTATATTGTAAGAGTTTCTGCAGTTGGGTTTACATCTAAAGAAAAAAGCATCACTCTTAATAGTGGAGACGAATTAATTGAAAATTTCACTATTACATCCAACTCTGAACAATTAAGCGAAATCGTAATCAACGGAGGCGCAAAGAAAAATACATTTGCTCGCAAAGAAACGCAACAAGTATCAAGATTACCACTTAAAAATCTTGAAAACCCACAAGTTTACACTACAATTACAGCAGATCTTTTAAAAGAACAAGTTGTAACGAATATTGACGATGCACTTAGAAATGCTCCAGGATTATCTCCTCTTTGGGCTTCTACAGGACGTGGTGGCGATGGAGCTGGATATTACTCACTACGAGGATTTGCTGTACAGCCAACTATGACTAACGGACTACCAGGTTTAACAAACGGAGGTTTAGATCCAGCTAACATTGAAAAAATTGAGGTAATTAAAGGACCATCTGGAACTTTATTCGGAAGCAGCTTAATCTCTTATGGAGGTTTAATTAACGTAACAACAAAAAAACCTTACGATCGTTTTGGAGGAGAAGTTAACTACACTGCAGGAAGCAATGGTTTAAACAGAGTAACTGCAGATATTAATACTCCAGTAGATGAAGAGCACAGAATTAATTTCCGTGTAAATACTGCTTACCACACAGAAAATAGCTTTCAAGATGCTGGACTGAAAAAATCATTCTTTTTCGCACCATCTTTATCTTACCAAGTAAATGACAAACTTTCGTTTTTCATTAACACAGAATTCATGAACAACAAACAAACAAATGCGACTATGTTGTTTTTAGACAGAGCGGCTCCGTTACGAGTTCATAATATGGATGAATTAGGTTATGACAACAAACGCTCTTACACAAGCAACGAATTGACAATTGAAACTCCTTCATACAACCTACAAGGTCAAATGATGTATAAATTCAACGACCAATGGACTTCGCAAACTGTAGTTTCAAGAGGCTCATCATCATCAAATGGTTACTACAGTTATTTATATGAAGGAACACAATACGCACCAGCTGAAATAAGCGAAGGAATCGTACTAGGACGTTCTATGAACTACCAAAACTCTACCACTCTAACTACAGATATTCAACAAAACTTTATTGGAGACTTTAAAATAGGAAGTTTAAGAAACCGTCTTGTTGTTGGTCTAGACTACTTTAACAGAGGAATGGTTGACAATAGCTCCAATTACGTAAGAAATGGTAATGTTTACATTGGTAATCTAGACGTAGCAACTGTAAACCAATACTTATACGGAATTACTGATCCTACTAAATATATCACTAATGGTGATAACGGAAACTTAACTAAAGCTGGAACTGATGCTCTGATTGCATCTGCTGGAATTAGCATGAACAAAACAAAACAAGAAGTTTACAGTGCTTATTTTTCTGATGTAATTAACTTTACTCCTGCATTGTCTGCAATGGCGAGTTTACGTGTTGACCGTTTTATTACTGCTGGAAACGTGGCTACCAAAGATGATGATTTTAACCAAACTGCTTTTTCTCCAAAATTTGGATTAGTATACCAACCAATTATTGACAAAGTTTCGATTTTTGCTAACTATATGGATGGTTTTGCTAATTCAGCTCCTGTAACAGAAATTTTAGCTGACGGAACTACTCGCCCTAGAACTTTCAAACCAGAGCACGCTAACCAATTTGAAATCGGAACAAAATTAAATGTGTTTAAAGATAAATTGTACGCTACATTCAGCTACCACGATATTCAAGTAAAAGATCAAGTTTATGTAGTTTACACTGCAACAAGCCAAACACCTTACCAAGATGGTGCACAAAGAAACAAAGGTTTTGAAGCAGAATTTGTTGCAAACCCTATCGACGGATTAAACATTGTTGCTGGTTACAGCTATGTAGACGCAATCTTAAACGCTGGAGATCCTTCATTTGTAGGTAACAGACCTGAGAGTTCTGGACCAAGAAATACTGCTAATCTTTGGGCAAGTTACAAATTCCCAGAGGGAGATTTAAAAGGTTTCGGTTTAGGTTTTGGAGGAAACTATGCTGATAAAAATTTAATCATGAACAGAAATGGTGTAGGTCAATTTGCATTGCCTTCTTATACTGTCTTAAATTCTTCTATTTTCTACGGAACAGAGAAATTTACATTGACTCTTAAATTAGACAACATTGCAAATGTGGACACTTATGATGGTTGGTCAACAATCCACCCAAGAAATATGAGAACTGCTGCGGCAAGTTTCTCTTATCGATTCTAATAAATAACAAAAAAACACCTTTCCAATTAAAGAAAGGTGTTTTTTAAATTTTAAAGATTATGATTACAATTGCCAGTCTTATCGTTTTCCTAGCTTTTTACACACTGTACTATACTTCAAAAAGAGCAGTGTTGTCTTATGATTTGGGTTTTGAAAAATGGATGCAGAAAAATCCAAAGCAAACTAAAATCATTGGTCTAATGCTTTTGCTATCGGCGTATATGATGTGGCTTTTTACACAATCATTGGGCTGTGGCACTTTGATGTTTTTCATTCAGCTAATGACAGTTGGAAGCTTAATCATTATTCTTACTCCATTAAAAAAAATAAACAGTAAGTTACTTTTGGCACTACTGGTTTTTATTGCACTAACCGAATTTTACTACCAGTAAACCTATTAAATTATGCCAGCAAATTCAAAATATCTCAATCCCTCTTTTTGGCCGCGCTTTTCCAAAATTACCGCTGCAATTCTAGGAGGATACTTTGTTTCTGTTACTTTTCATTTAGCCTTAGCTTCTTGGTTTAACCGTGCCAATGTATTAATCACAATGGCTTTTACTGGTTTTATTTTATGGGTTGCCTTAATGATTATTGCTTTTTTAGCCAAAAGCGGCTGGAAAATTTGGGGAATCTATATTCTGCTTTCTTTATTTTTTTCTCTTTTTATTTATTTGGGTCAAACCTATAATCCGGCACAATAAAATTTATGAATAACCGTCATTACAATATCTATTTTCATACCCATACTGTCAGCGGAATCGTTATCAGTGTTGTTCTTTTTGTAATTTTCTTTGCTGGATCTTTTTCTTTCTTTAGAGACGAAATCATCAATTGGGAAAGAAGTGAATCTACAGCTCAAACAAGAGAAATTCAATTAAACTACAATGACGCACTACAGCATTTAGACAAAAAATATGTTTTGCACGGAAGGAATATTACTATTTCTAAGCCATCTGTAGAAAATCGAGTTGCGGTTTCTATGGCAGGAACTAAAGATACATTGGCTCCTAAAAAACAACAAGCAGGAGACTTTTTCTATTTAGATACTAAAAATTACAAAACTTACACCTACGAAGAATCTTATTCGTTGGGAGAACTTTTGTACCGTCTGCACTTTTTGGCGCAAATTCCTTATCCTGCAGGATATTATCTGTCTGGATTTACAGCTTTATTTTTCCTGTTTGCCATCATAACAGGCGTTTTATTGCATTGGAACAAAATTGTTTCCAACTTTTATATGTTCCGTCCAAAAGAAAAATTAAAAACACTTTGGACCGATGCACACACCGCATTAGGAATGATTGGACTTCCATTTCAGTTTGTTTATGCAGTTACCGGAGCTTTTTTCATGATTAAACTTTTAATTGTAGCTCCCGCTGTTATGACACTATACAAAGGCGATCAGGACAAATTATATAAAGAACTAGAATACACCGATGCCGATTATAAATTTGACAATAAAAAGCTAGCCAATCCATTTAATATTAATGAGCTTGTTGCAAAAGCAAAAAACAATTGGGCCGATTTTGAAATAACACGTGTTTATATCCAGAATTATGGCGATTCCAATATGCATGTTATGGTTGAAGGCGAACTTTTAAGCCATAAAAAATTTACTGGAATAGGAAAAGTAGTTTATCGAGTTGCTGACGGGAAAGAAATTGCTAAAAAAGATCCTATCGGACAAACTAGCTATTTAGATGTTGTTAAAAATGTTTTATATCGAATTCATTTTGGCGATTATGGCGGATATGCCTTAAAAATCGTAAGCTTCCTTTTAGGAATTATAACTTGTTTTGTCATCATTTCTGGAGTTATGATCTGGCTTGTTGCTAGACAAAAAAACAATATGCCAGAAAAGAAAAGACGTTTCAATAATGCCGTTGTTCGTATTTATTTGGCAATTTGTTTAAGCATGTATCCGATTACCGCATTAGCTTTTATCGGAAGTAAAATTTTCTATCCTCTAAGTCAGTCTGATTTGTATGCTCTTTATTTTGGAGGATGGCTAATACTTGCCATTTTCTTTATTATTAAAAAGGATGATGCGTTTACCAATAAATTCTGTTTGATTTCTGGAAGTATTTTAGGATTCTTGATTCCCATTACAAACGGAATCGTTTCTGGAAATTGGTTTTGGAACTCTTTTATTCAAAACAAATTTCAGATATTCTTTATTGATGTTTTCTGGATTTTCTTGGCATCAATATCACTTTATACCGCTTATCATTTAAAACCTAAAAAAGCAGTAGCTTAAAATAATATTGAGTAAGCTTTCTCAAAAGCTGCATTTTTAGAATCTCGCAAAGACGCTAAATCGCAAAGTTTTTTTAATATTCTTTGCGACTTAGCGTCTTTGCTAGATTACTTCTTAAGCAACACTTATCCTTTTAATGCACTTACTCACAAATTATCTGTAATAACTTGTCCCTTATCAATTTTGAGCATACTTTTACGCTTTTAATCAAAAAATGGGATTCAAAACCAAAATACGTTTTATACACAAATGGCTCGGATTAATTTCTGGCCTTATTGTTTTTATAGTTTGTATTACAGGCTGTATATTTTGTTTTCATGATGAAATAAAAGACATCACTAGAAAAGAATGGCGTTTGGTTGAACCTCAAAACAAACCATTCCTTAAGCCCTCTGAATTACAGCAAAAAGCAAAAGAAGTTGCTCCTGCAAACAAAGCCAGCATGGTTGCTTATTACGGAAAAAATAGGTCGGCAATTGTCTATACGTATTCAGCCAAAGGAAATCTCTATTTGTATTTTAATCCATACACGGGAAAATATCTGAAATCTGAAAACCCTGAAACTGATTTCTTCATCATTGTAGAATACATTCATTTATATCTCCTTCTACCCGATTACATCGGAAAACATATCATTGGCGGAGCAACCATCATTTTTATTTTATTGCTTATTCCGGGAATAATTCAATGGTGGCCAAAGCGAAGAAGCGATATCAAAAGAAGTTTCACTGTAAAATGGTCTGCAAAATGGCGCCGCGTAAATTATGATTGGCACAATACTTCTGGATTTTATATTGCATTAATTGCTTTAATTCTTGCCATAACCGGACTTACTTTTACCTACGAGTGGGTTGGCGAAGGAATTTACAAATCTTTCAATTTTGGTGGAGACAAGGCAGCCGAAACAAAAACGCCTGTAATCGACACCTCTGCTTTCAAAACAAATTCGGTTACTGCAATTGACAAAGCATTTGTTCAGACCTTGAAATTACAGTCAAAAGCAGAAATGTTCTTTGTAATGATTCCGCAACAAAAAGGCGATATTGTAAGTACAGGCGCTTATCCCCATACCTTGCGTTATGATCAGCAGAGCAATTATTATTTTCATCCGTCAAGCGGAAAATTAATTCGAAGCCAGAAATTCGATGAAAAAACTTTAGGATTGCAGATTGTCGAAATGAATTACGGTATTCATACCGGACAAGTTTTAGATCTACCAGGAAAAATTATAGCTTTTACGGTAAGTTTAATTGCAGCCTTCCTTCCTGTAAGCGGCTTTATAATTTGGTACGGAAGAAGCAGAAAATCTAAAAAAATAAAAACATAAAAAAACCGCTCTAAACAAGCGGTCTCTCTATAATTCGGTTTCTGAAATTATAATTAATTTCTATTTGCTAAAGCATTTTTCTGTAAATTTTTAACAGAACTTACTTTGTTGTCAACATAAGCAACTTCTTTCAAGCTGTCTTCATTAAAGTAAATCCACTTTCCAGTTTTAACTCCGTCTGCGTATTCTCCAACGGTTTTTTTGTTTCCTTTTTCGTCATAAGATACCCAAACACCATCTAATTTACCGTCTTTAAAAAAGCCTTCCTGCTGCACTTTACCATTATCATAGTAATATGTTGCTTTTACCTTGTTCCCAGCAGCTTCTAATTCAGGCTTTCCTTCTTGTGCAACTACAATTCCAGAGAACAATATTGCAGCTAAAATTACACTCTTTTTCATATCTTTAGGTATTTAATGTTAAGAAATCTTTATCAAATATAGTCAATAGTTTACATTAAAAAAACTTTTGCTTAACAATTTGGTAACATTGAATAAAAACTTAACATTGGAAAAATCCATAAAATAATAAAACCAGCGCTCAAGCACTGGTTTTATTGGTATTTTAGAAATATTTGCGTTTTACGATAACGTTATAAATTTCGTAAATAAATTACTTCAATAAAGCGTTTAACTGCTCCTCAAGCTTTGGATCAGATGGTCTTGAGGCATCAGAGCTTACAATGTTACCATTTGGATCAATCAAAATAAATCTTGGAATTCCGGTTACGCCATAATTAACCACAAACTCAGACTCCCAATCTTTATCTGCAAAAAGTTGTGTCCCTCCAAGTTGTTTATCGGTCACAAATTTTTTCCACTTTGGATTATCTTTAGCCTTATCAATAGAAATACTCACAAATTCGATGTTTTTCCCATGATACTTTTCCTCAATTTTCTGCAAATACGGAATTTCAGCTCTACATGGCGCACACCAAGTCGCCCAAAGATCAATGTAAATATATTTACCTTTTAAATCAGAAAGTTTGGTTTTTCCTCCTTTAAAATTTTCATAATCAAAACCTGGAGAGGCTTTTCCGATCATTTTATTTGCTTTAGAAACTCTTTCGAATTCTTCAGCGGCATATTGGTGAAAACTTTCAAAACTGCGTTTTAAAGCTGTTTTAAACTCTGGAGCATAATTTCCTTTCTCTAAATTCTCAGTATCAGCCTTTAATTTATTATCCAATAAGGCATTAAATTCGCTAGACTCTTTAGTAAAAGCATCTTTCTGAAAGTTTTCATCTTTTAAAGCTTGTTGCGCCAAAAAGTTACTTTCATCTACTCCTTTACCTTTATAAACAATTGTTTCGTCAAATTCTTTAGCATTCATCGTCAGATTAACTTCAGAATTTGGCTTTAAATAGAGGTTTGAAGATTCTGTTCCGTCAGAGAAAACATAAAATCCCTGAGGAGCTTCAAAAGTGGCTGCAAAAACTTGTTTTTTATCTATAGGAATTACTTGCTTGAAGTTATCTCTTCCTTTAATGATTAAAGTATCGCTATTTCTGTTGGCGATTTTAGCCGTGAACTTAATAGAACTCTTACTTTGGGCAGTAGCGTTTAAAGCAGTAAAGATTACTAAACCTGCAACAAAAAGTTTCTTCATAGGTATTAATATTAGTTTTTAGAGAATCAAAACTAAAGAATAAATGCTTCGGAATTTCACAATTAACAATTTATTTGAAATTATTCTGAATCAACTTATCACTTTACTATATTATCTTGAATTTTGTATTTACTTTTGCAGTCTAAAATTTTGATTATGTATAGAAGTCATAATTGTGGCGAATTAAACGCTTCAAATATTAATACCGAAGTTACACTTGCGGGCTGGGTTCAAAAATCACGTGATAAAGGATTTATGAATTGGGTCGATTTACGCGACCGTTATGGAATTACACAACTTATTTTCGACGAAAGTCGTACTGATAAAACCGTTTTTGAATTAGCCAAAACTCTTGGAAGAGAATTTGTAATTCAGGTAAAAGGAACTGTTATTGAGCGTGAAGCGAAAAACAAAAACATTTCAACGGGTGAAATCGAAATTTTAGTTTCAGAATTAACGATTTTAAACACTGCACTTACTCCTCCTTTTACAATCGAAGATGAAACCGATGGCGGAGAAGACATCAGAATGAAATACCGTTACTTGGATATCAGAAGAAATCCAGTAAAAAACAGCTTGCTATTCCGTCACAAAGTGGCAATGGAAGTTCGTAAATATTTATCTGACTTGGATTTCTGTGAAGTTGAAACGCCTTATTTAATTAAATCGACTCCAGAAGGAGCAAGAGATTTCGTTGTACCAAGCCGTATGAACGAAGGACAGTTTTATGCACTGCCACAATCTCCACAAACTTTCAAACAATTATTGATGGTGGGTGGAATGGATAAATATTTCCAAATTGTGAAATGTTTCCGTGACGAAGATTTACGTGCAGACCGTCAGCCTGAGTTTACTCAAATTGACTGCGAAATGGCATTTGTTGAACAAGAAGATATTTTGAATATTTTCGAAGGATTGACAAGACATTTATTAAAAGAAATTAAAGGTATTGAAGTAGATAAATTCCCAAGAATTACCTATGACTATGCCATGAAAACATACGGAAATGACAAACCGGACATTCGTTTCGGAATGAAGTTTGGAGAATTAAACGAATTTGCACAACACAAAGAATTCCCTGTATTCAATGCAGCTGAATTAGTTGTCGGAATCGCAGTTCCTGGAGCTGGAAATTACACTCGTAAAGAAATCGACGGATTAATTGAGTGGGTTAAACGTCCTCAAGTTGGTGCGTCTGGAATGGTTTATGTAAAATGCAATGAAGACGGAACATACAAATCATCTGTAGACAAATTCTACGATCAAGATGATTTAACTAATTGGGCAAAAGCTACAGAAGCAAATCCTGGAGATATGATTTTTGTTCTTTCTGGACCAGCAAACAAAACGCGTGCGCAACTCTCTGCTCTACGTATGGAATTGGCAACTCGTCTAGGATTACGTAATCCTGAGGAATTTGCACCTCTTTGGGTTGTAGATTTCCCATTATTAGAACTTGACGAAGAAAGCGGTCGTTACCATGCCATGCACCACCCATTTACTTCTCCAAAACCAGAAGATATGGCATTGTTAGAAACTGAGCCAGGAAAAGTTCGCGCAAACGCATACGACATGGTTTTAAACGGAAATGAAATTGGAGGCGGGTCTATTCGTATTCACGATAAAGCGACACAACAGTTAATGTTCAAATATTTAGGATTTACCGAAGAAGAAGCAAAAGCACAATTTGGATTCCTTATGGATGCTTTCCAATTTGGAGCGCCACCACACGGAGGACTTGCTTTTGGACTTGACAGACTTGTGGCAATTCTTGGAGGTCAAGAAACAATCAGAGATTTCATCGCGTTCCCTAAAAACAATTCAGGACGTGATGTAATGATTGATGCCCCTGCAGCAATTGATGATGCACAATTGAAAGAACTTCGCATAAAAGTAGATATTGCTTAATTTTGAAGTAATTTATTCATAAAAAAACAAAAAGCCGCTGAAATTTCAGCGGCTTTTTGAATTCAAATAAATATTAAGAAAAATCTTAGAGCCTGTTTTTTTGAATTATCATATTCTTACAAATGCAATATTTTTATATTCCTACAATTTAAGATTCGCAAATTATGGTATTTTATAAATAAATTGATGCAATAAACCGCGTAAAAACACTGTAAATCAATAATTTTTACAAAAAATTAACACGTATATGTCTTTTGTATTACTTTATATATTACATTTGTTTCATTATAAATTATTATTACAATTACAATGCGTACAGGTACAGTAAAATTTTTCAATGAATCTAAAGGTTATGGATTCATTACAGACGAAGAAACAGGAAAGGACATCTTCGTTCACGCTTCAGGAATTAACGCGGAAGAATTACGCGAAGGTGACCGTGTAAGCTACGAAGAAGAAGAAGGAAGAAAAGGGAAAGTTGCTGCTAAAGTAGCAGTAATCTAAGAAAAATATAGCAATTTATTTTTTTTGCCTCTGAATGGTCTCAGAAGACGTCCCGATTATTTCGGGACGTTTTTTTTTGCTCAAATCTTAAAAAAATATTAAAATAACACAATGTTATTTATAATGAATAAAAATTAGACATAAACGCGGTTTACTACCCTACTTAAATCCTTTTTTAGCTTGTGTTTTACAGACTTCCAAGTTATCTTTGTGGCTCATTTTTTTAAGTATAAAACCGAAGTTTATGCAATCTGATCAATACAGTTACATTCCTATTTTAATGCAGTTTATTCTAGCTGTTGGTTTTGTGGTAGGAACAATCATTATTTCTGGAAAATTAGGACCTAGAAGAACCTCTGAAGTTAAAGATAAAAACTTCGAATGTGGTATCGAATCTGTTGGTAACGCCCGTATTCCATTCTCTGTAAAATACTTCTTAGTTGCCATTTTGTTCGTATTATTCGACGTAGAGGTCATCTTCCTTTACCCTTGGGCAGTAAACTTCAAAGACTTAGGAATTGAAGGAATGTTAAAAATGTTAGTTTTCATGTCTTTGCTTTTAGTTGGTTTCTTCTACATCATCAAAAAGAAAGCATTAGAGTGGGAATAATGATTTTAGATTTTAGATCTGAGATTTTAGTTTTATCTAATATTGAGATTTAAAATTTGAACTCAAATTTAAAGTACTGATTTAAAAAATTGATTTTACTTTTTACGATTTCAAGGAATCTAAAATCTAAAATCAGAAATCTAAAATAAAATGAGCGATTCAAAAGTAAATATGGTTGCGCCGCCAGAAGGAGTTACGGGTGAAGGTTTCTTCGCTACAAAACTTAGTGATGTTGTTGGTTTAGCAAGAGCTAACTCATTATGGCCGCTTCCTTTCGCGACTTCATGCTGTGGTATCGAATTCATGGCAACAATGGCATCTCACTATGACTTAGCTCGATTTGGTTCTGAGCGTGTGAGTTTCTCGCCAAGACAAGCCGATATGCTGTTAGTAATGGGAACCATTTCAAAAAAAATGGCACCTATTTTAAGACAAGTTTACGAGCAAATGGCTGAACCTCGCTGGGTAATTGCTGTTGGAGCTTGTGCTTCTTCAGGGGGAGTTTTTGATACTTACTCTGTTTTGCAAGGAATTGACAAAGTAATTCCTGTTGACGTTTATGTACCAGGATGCCCGCCAAGACCTGAACAAATTGTTGATGGAGTTATGAGACTTCAGGAATTGGTAAAAAGCGAATCTGTGAGACGAAGAAGCTCACCAGAATACCAAGAATTATTAGCTTCATATAATATCTCATAAGATGGCCTTAGAAAATACCCAAATTCAAGACAAACTTGTAGAAACATTTAATAATGATGTTTTTAACTTTCAACAAGAAAGAGATATTTTTTCTTTAGAAGCTTCGGCTGATAAAATCACAGCGTTGATTCTATTCCTTAAAAATGATCCAGAATTACGTTTCCACTTCTTAACAGATTTGTGCGGCATTCATTATCCCGATAACGAAACAGAACGTCAGTTTGCAGTTGTTTATCATTTACACAATTGGTACGAAAACAAAAGATTAAAAATCAAAGTTTTCTTAAACGGAGAAAAACCCGAAATCAAATCGGTTTCTAATATTTTCCTTTCATCAAACTGGATGGAAAGAGAAACTTTCGATTTCTTTGGAATTGACTTTATAGGACACCCACAATTGAAACGTATTTTAAATATGGACGAAATGCAGTCTCACCCAATGAGAAAAGAATTCCCAATGGAAGACAGTGGAAGAACAGATAAGGATGACCGATTCTTCGGAAGAACAACAACAAATTGCTAAAAAATAATTCAACATTATAAAATGTCAGAACTATTATTACCACCAGAGCATCGCTATGCTAAAATAATTAAGGAGAGACTAAATGAAGACGGAAGCGAACTTTCTGTACTGAATTTAGGTCCGACTCACCCTGCAACGCACGGTATTTTCCAAAATATCTTGTTAATGGATGGTGAAAAAATTCTTGAGGCTGAGCCAACTATTGGTTACATCCACAGAGCATTCGAAAAAATTGCCGAAAATCGTCCTTTTTATCAAATTACACCGCTTACAGACCGTATGAACTATTGCTCATCTCCTATTAATAATATGGGATGGTGGATGACAGTTGAGAAACTATTAGGTATTGAAGTTCCAAAAAGAGCGCAATACTTAAGAGTTATCGTTATGGAGTTGGCTCGTATTACAGATCACATTATCTGTAACGGAATCTTAGGTGTAGATACTGGTGCATATACTGGTTTCTTATACGTTTTTCAATTTAGAGAAAAAATCTACGAAATCTACGAAGAAATTTGTGGAGCTCGTTTGACTACAAATATGGGAAGAATTGGTGGTTTTGAAAGAGACTGGTCTCCAGAAGTTTTCAAAAAACTAGATAAATTCCTAGAAGAATTCCCACCAGTATGGGAAGAATTCCAAAATTTATTCGAAAGAAATAGAATTTTCCTTGATAGAACTGTAAACGTAGGTGGTATAACTGCTGAAAAAGCAATGGCTTACGGATTCACAGGTCCAAACTTACGTGCTGCCGGAGTTGACTACGACGTACGTGTAGCGCAACCTTACTCATCATACGAAGATTTCGATTTTATTGTTCCTGTTGGAAAATCAGGAGATACTTACGATCGTTTCTGTGTTCGTAATGCTGAAGTTTGGGAAAGTTTAAGCATTATTCGTCAGGCGTTAGCGAAAATGCCTCCAGGAAACGAATACCACGCTGAAGTTCCAGATTACTACCTTCCTCCAAAAGAAGATGTTTACACTTCTATGGAATCTTTAATTTACCACTTTAAGATCGTAATGGGAGAAGTTCCTGTACCAGTTGCAGAAATTTATCACCCAGTAGAAGGAGGAAATGGAGAAATCGGTTTTTATTTAGTAACTGACGGAAGTAGAACTCCATATAGATTACATTTCAGAAGACCATGCTTTATTTATTATCAAGCATTCCCAGAAATGATTAAAGGCGCCATGCTTTCTGATGCAATTATCATCCTTTCAAGTTTGAACGTAATTGCAGGAGAATTAGACGCATAACAAATTGTAGATTTTAGATTATAGATTTTAGATTGCTGATTGAGGATTCAGATTTTAGAATTTAGATTTAAAAATTATAATTAAGAATTGAAAAATTCGGATTGAAGAATCTAAAACTTAAACAATGATTGAAGAATCATAGATTATAGACAAAGATTGAAAAATCAGAAATCTAAAATCAGAAATCTAAAATTAAAATGGAACGTAAACATTACAAACAAGAAATAAACATGACTGAGGCATTGATGAACCGCATCAATGAATTGATCAGCCATTATCCTGAGGGCAAACAAAAATCGGCTTTATTGCCTGTTTTGCACGAAGTTCAGGATGCACATAACAACTGGCTTAGTATTGAATTGCAAGATAAAGTTGCCGAGATTCTTCAGATCAAACCAATCGAGGTTTATGAAGTGGTTACTTTCTATACAATGTTCAACCAAAAGCCAATTGGTAAGTACATGTTTGAGTTCTGTCAAACTTCTTGTTGTTGTTTAAGAGGTGCCGAAGATTTAATGGATTACACTTCTGAGAAACTAGGCATTAAAATGGGAGAAACAACTCCAGACGGAATGTTTACCATCGCTGGTGTAGAATGTTTAGGTGCTTGCGGATACGCTCCGATGATGCAGTTGGGAGATTTCTACAAAGAAAAACTGACAGAAGAGAAAATCGATCAGATTATTGCTGATTGTAAAGAGGATAAAATAATATTACACGATAAATAAGATGTCACAAAAAATATTATTAGATAAAATTAATGTTCCTGGAATTAAAACCTACGAAGTGTATCGCCAAAATGGTGGTTATGCTTCTGTAGAAAAAGCTTTAAAAACTCTTACTCCAGATGAAGTTACTGAAGAAGTAAAAAAATCAGGATTACGTGGTCGTGGCGGAGCTGGTTTCCCTGCGGGAATGAAATGGAGCTTTATTGACAAAAAATCAGGAAGACCAAGACACTTAGTTTGTAATGCCGACGAGTCTGAGCCTGGAACATTCAAAGATCGTTTCTTGATGGAATATATTCCTCACTTATTGATCGAAGGAATGATTACTTCAAGCTACGCTTTGGGCGCTAACCTATCGTATATCTACATTCGTGGAGAATATATGTGGGTTTTCAAAATCTTAGAAAGAGCAATCGCCGAAGCAAAAGCTGCCGGATGGTTAGGAAAAAATATATTAGGATCAGGTTATGATCTTGAACTTCACGTACACTGTGGAGCTGGAGCGTATATCTGTGGAGAAGAAACTGCATTAATCGAATCTTTGGAAGGTAAAAGAGGAAATCCTCGTATTAAACCACCTTTCCCGGCTGTTTCTGGTCTTTGGGCAAATCCAACTGTAGTAAACAATGTTGAAACAATTGCGACTGTGCCTTGGATTGTTAACAATTCTGGTGATGATTATGCTAAAATTGGAATTGGACGTTCTACTGGAACTAAATTAATTTCTGCTTCAGGACATATCAAAAATCCTGGTGTTTACGAAATTGAATTAGGCTTAAGTGTAGACGAATTCATGAATTCTGATGAATATTTAGGAGGAATGTCTTCAAGCAGACCCTTGAAAGCATTTGTACCTGGAGGTTCTTCTGTGCCAATTTTACCAGCTGAATTAATTTTCAAAACAGCAAACGGTGAAGATAGATTAATGACTTACGAATCTTTAAGTGATGGTGGTTTTGCTACCGGATCTATGTTAGGTTCTGGAGGATTTATTGTTTACAACGACACTGCTTGTGTAGTTAGAAACACTTGGAACTTTGCTCGTTTTTACCACCATGAATCTTGCGGTCAATGTACGCCTTGCCGTGAAGGAACTGGATGGTTAGAAAAAATCTTATGGAGAATTGAAAACGGTCAAGGCCGTGAAGAAGATATTGAATTATTGTGGAGCATTCAAAGTAAAATTGAAGGTAACACCATTTGTCCGCTTGGTGACGCTGCTTCTTGGCCAGTAGCTGCTGCGATTCGCCACTTTAGAGATGAATTCGAATATCATGTTCGTTTCCCAGAAAAAATTAAAAATAGAGATCACTTTGTTGCCGAGCCTTTCTCACAAGTTAAGCATTTAGTTGGCGGTAAAGCAATCGTATAAAAATATATAGCAGAAAGTTATAAAGTTAAAAATATTAAAAAGGACAGCAACTCTTTTGAATATTCCGACTTTCAACATTCAAATCAATAAGAGATGAAAGTAACCATAGACGGTCAAAGTATAGACGTAGAACCAGGAACAACGATCCTGCAGGCCGCACGTATGATTGGTGGAGATTTAGTTCCGCCTGCCATGTGCTATTACTCAAAATTAAAAGGCAGCGGCGGTAAGTGTCGTTGTTGTTTAGTTGAAGTTTCTAAAGGTAGTGAAGCTGACCCACGACCAATGCCAAAATTAATGGCATCTTGTGTAACAGGATGTATGGATGGTATGGAAGTAAACAGTAAATCGTCTGCAAGAGTAACTGAAGCTCGTAAATCTGTAACAGAATTTTTATTAATCAATCACCCATTAGACTGCCCTATTTGCGATCAGGCTGGTGAATGTGATTTACAGAATTTAAGTTTCGAGCACGGAAATCCGAAATCACGTTACATTGAAGAAAAAAGAACATTTGAACCAGAAGATATTGGTCCAAATATTCAACTTCACATGAACCGTTGTATTTTATGCCAAAGATGTGTACAAGTTGCAGATCAATTGACAGACAACAGAGTTCACGGAGTATTAGATCGTGGAGATCACGCTAATATTTCGACTGGTATTTCTAAAGCTATTGACAATGAGTTCTCTGGAAACATGATTGATGTTTGTCCTGTTGGAGCTTTAACAGATAAAACTTTCCGTTTCAAATCAAGAGTTTGGTTTAACAAACCTTATAACGCACACAGAGAGTGTACAACTCCAGGATGTTGCGGTAAAACTACAGTTTGGATGTTTGGTGGAGAAATTCAGCGTGTAACTGGTCGTAAAGATGAGTATCATGAAGTTGAAGAATTCATTTGCAACAGCTGTCGTTTTGATCACAAAGATGTGAATGACTGGGTAATTGAAGGACCAAGAGAATTTGAAAAAGACTCTGTAATCAACCAAAATAATTACACTCAAAAATTAGAGAAAGTTACCATCGATACTGAAAAGAATATCCTTTTAGGTAGAGATATTGACCGTAAAAAAATTAGTATGGCAGCAATTCCATTAACTGATAAAGATCAAAAATAGTAAGAAATGGAAAGTGCATTTATTATAGAAAAAAGTGTTGTTATTGTTGTCGTATTTGCGGTAACAATGATTATGGCAATGTATTCTACTTGGGCAGAGCGTAAAGTTGCCGCTTTCTTGCAAGATCGTGTTGGACCAAACCGTGCTGGATGGGGAGGTTTATTACAACCACTTGCAGATGGTATGAAATTATTCTCTAAAGAAGAGTTTTTCCCAAATACACCAAATAGATTTTTATTCGTAGTTGGACCTGCAATTGCAATGAGTACTGCCTTAATGACTAGTGCTGTAATTCCGTGGGGAGATCGTTTGCACCTATTTGGTAGAGACATTATTCTTCAAGCTACAGATGTAAATATTGCTTTATTGTACATTTTTGGAGTTCTTTCTGTTGGAGTTTACGGTATCATGATTGGTGGATGGGCTTCTAACAACAAATTCTCCTTAATGGGAGCTATTCGTGCTGCTTCTCAAATGGTTTCTTACGAGGTTGCAATGGGATTATCAATAATCGCTTTATTGATGATGACTGGAACAATGAGTTTAAAAGAAATCTCATTACAGCAACAGGGAATGAACTGGAATGTTTTTTATCAGCCATTATCATTCTTAATTTTCTTAATCTGTTCATTTGCAGAAACAAACAGAACTCCTTTCGATTTAGCAGAATGTGAAAACGAGTTAATTGGAGGTTATCATACAGAATATTCGTCAATGAAAATGGGATTCTATTTATTTGCTGAGTATGCTAGTATGTTTATCTCTTCAACTATTATTTCTATTTTATTCTTTGGTGGATACAACTACCCAGGAATGCAATGGATGGTAGAAAATGTAGGAGTAAATGCAGCTAACTTATTAGGAATCGCAGCATTGTTTGTAAAAATATGTTTCTTCATATTCTTTTACATGTGGGTACGTTGGACAATTCCAAGATTTAGATATGACCAATTAATGCACTTAGGATGGAGAATTTTAATTCCACTTTCGATCATTAATATCATGATTACGGGTGTTGTTATTTTAAGACACGAAATTTTAGCTGCTTTAGGATTCTAAGAACTAAGAACCGTAATGCCCTAGCCCTGATAGAAGCGGCATCCTTTTATGGTGGGGTTCACCATAAAAGATACAGCGGATAGCAGGATTAAGCTTCAAATAAAAAACAAAATAGATTTTGAATTTGATTGATATCAAATTATAAATCATAAACTATAATAGTAAAAATGTCAATAGAAACTATATCATTATCGGGTAGAAAAAAGGTGGTGTCAAATAAAGACATGTCTTTTATTGAACGATTGTATCTTGTGGCGATTGTAAAAGGTTTGGTCATTACCGTAAAACACCTTTTTAGAAAAAAAGTTACCATTCATTACCCAGAACAGGTTCGTGAAATGAGTCCAGTTTACCGTGGTCAGCACATGCTGAAACGCGATGAGCAAGGCCGTGAAAACTGCACTGCTTGTGGATTATGTGCTTTATCTTGTCCTGCTGAAGCAATCACTATGAAAGCTGCAGAGCGTAAAGCTGATGAAAAACACTTATACAGAGAAGAGAAATATGCTGAAATCTACGAAATCAACATGCTTCGTTGTATTTTCTGCGGTTTATGTGAAGAGGCTTGTCCAAAAGACGCTATTTACTTAACAGAATCGAAAGTATTAGTTCCTGCTAGTTACAATAGAGAAGATTTCATTTTCGGGAAAGATAAATTAGTAATGCCTTTAGAAATGGCTATGAAAAACGCTCAACTTAAAAACGCTAACTAAATGATACATATTCCTGATTTTGCACACGCAACAACTATTCAAGTTATCTTTTGCTTTTTAGCGTTTATTACCGTTATTACTGCTTTCTTGACTATTTTTAGTAGAAACCCGATTCATAGTGCCATCTATTTGGTAATTTGTTTCTTCTCTATTGCCGGTCATTATTTGTTATTAAATTCTCAATTCTTAGCTGTTGTTCATATAATAGTCTACTCTGGAGCTATTATGATTCTGTTCCTGTTTACGATCATGTTAATGAACTTGAACGAACAACGAGAAGTTCACCGTCCTAGAATTACACGTCTTGGCGCTATTGTTTCTTTCTGTTTAATATTGATTGTTTTAATCACAATCTTTATCAACTCGAAACCAATTGTGGGTGAATACGATTCTACTGGAGAAGATTTCCAATCAATTAAAGTTTTAGGTAAAATTTTATTGGACGAATATATGGTTCCTTTCGAATTTGCTTCGATCTTACTTTTGGTTGCTATGATTGGAACAGTTCTATTGTCTAAAAAAGAAAAATTAAATAAATAATGGGTAATATATTAAATCAAATAGGTATTGAAAACTACATCTTTTTGAGTGTTGTACTTTTCTGTATTGGTATTTTTGGTGTATTGTACAGACGAAATGCTATTATCGTTTTCATGTCTATCGAAATTATGTTGAATGCGGTAAACCTTTTATTTGTTGCTTTTTCAACTTATCATCAAGATGCGCAAGGACAAGTTTTCGTGTTCTTCTCGATGGCGGTTGCTGCAGCCGAAGTTGCGGTAGGATTGGCCATTTTAGTTTCTATCTTTAGAAATATCGGATCAATTAGTATCGATAATTTAAAAAATTTAAAAGGATAATCAGAAATGGATACCAATTTAGCTTTAATTTTAGTTTTAACTCCTTTACTAGGTTTTCTAGTAAATGTCTTTTTTGGAAAAAGCTTAGGAAAAACAGTTTCTGGTGCAATCGGGACTGTTGCCGTGGCAATTTCTTTTGTAGTTTCTCTTTTACTTTTTAATCAAATAACTTCAACTGGAAAAGGAATTCAAGTTACTTTATTTGATTGGATTCAAATTAGCAACTTAAAAATCAATCTTGGATTTTTATTAGATCAACTATCTGTTCTCTGGTTACTTTTTGTAACTGGAATTGGATCTTTGATTCACTTATACTCTATCAGTTACATGCACGATGATGAAAATATGCACAAATTCTTTGCGTATTTAAATCTATTCGTATTCTTTATGATTACGCTTGTAATCGGAAGCAACTTATTAGTTCTTTTCATCGGATGGGAAGGTGTTGGACTTTGTTCTTACCTATTAATTGGATTCTGGCATAAAAACCAAGATTACAATGATGCTGCCAAAAAAGCTTTCATCATGAACAGAATTGGAGATTTAGGTTTATTAATCGGAATGTTCATCATCGGTTCGATGTTTTCTACATTAGATTATGCAACTTTACAAACTGCAATTGCTGGAGCTACCAATTTAAATTTACCATTACTTTCTTTAGCTGCTTTATGTTTATTCATTGGAGCTTGTGGTAAATCTGCTCAAATTCCGTTATACACTTGGTTACCTGATGCGATGGCGGGACCGACTCCTGTTTCTGCATTAATCCACGCGGCTACGATGGTAACTGCTGGTATCTTTATGGTAACAAGATTAAACTTCGTTTTCAACCTTGCAACAGATGTTCAAACTGTAATTGCGATTATTGGAGCCATCACTTCATTAGTTGCTGCTACAATTGGATTGGTTCAAACAGATATCAAAAAAGTATTGGCTTACTCTACAGTTTCTCAATTAGGTTTAATGTTTTTGGCATTAGGATTTGGAGCTTATGAAGTAGCTGTTTTTCACGTAATCACCCACGCTTTCTTTAAAGCTTGTTTATTCTTAGGTTCTGGATCTGTAATTCACGGATTACACGGAGAGCAAGATATGCGTAACATGGGAGGTTTGCGTAAAGCAATGCCAATCACTTTCTGGACCATGTTGATTTCTTCATTAGCCATTTCTGGAGTTCCATTCTTCTCAGGATTCTTCTCTAAAGACGAAATCTTATTGACAGCTTTCCACCACAGTATTCCATTATACGTTGTTGGCTCGGTTGCTTCAATCATGACTGCTTTCTATATGTTTAGATTAATGTTCTTAACTTTCTTCAAAGAATTTAGAGGAACTGAAGAGCAAAAACATCATTTACACGAAAGTGGTTCATTAATTACGATTCCGCTTATCATCTTAGCTATTTTAGCAACTTTCGGAGGATTAATTAGTTTACCTGGAAATAGCTGGTTAAACGAATACCTTGCTCCTCTTTTCGCAAAAGTTGAAGGTGGAGAGCACCATTTAGGTACAACTGAATACACTTTAATGGGTGTTGCGGTTCTTGGTGGATTATTAGGAATTTTAATTGCTTACATCAAATACTTCAAACAAGATAATGTTCCAGAATCTGACGAAAACATTACTGGTTTAAGCAAAGTATTATACAACAAATATTATGTAGACGAAGTTTACGATGCTGTATTTGTTGCGCCAATTAATAGTTTATCTAAATTCTTTAGAGACTATATCGAGACAGGATTATCTGCGCTTGTTTTTGGATTAGGTAAGATAGCAAACGAAATTGCTTTCCAGGGAAAAAAATTACAAACCGGAAGTATAGGATTATATCTATTTGCATTTGTTTTAGGACTTTGTGCAATTGTTTCCTATATATTTTTAGCTCAATAATATTATAACTATGAACGTTTCTACTATATTAATTATACTTTTAATTGGTGCATTTGCCACTTATTTTTCTGGTGACAAACTAGCTTCAAAAGTTGCTTTGCTATTTAGTTTAGCAGCTTTAGGATGTTCAATTGTATTATTGAATAATTATAATGCTGGTGAAAATATTAGCGTAATCAACAGCTGGATTACGCAGCCTAAAATTTCTTTCGCTTTAAATGCTGATGGACTTGGGATCGCAATGGTTTTATTAAATGCAGCTTTAACTCCAATTATCATATTTTCTTCTTTCGGAAATGAATATAACAATGCAAAAGGTTTTTATGCATTGATTTTGTTCATGGCTTTTGCAATGACAGGAACTTTCTTAGCTTCTGATGGTCTTTTATATTACATTTTCTGGGAGTTAGCTCTTATTCCAATCTACTTTATTGCTTTAATTTGGGGCAATGGTGATGCTGAAGAGCGAAGAAAAGCAGTGGTTAAATTCTTTATTTACACACTGGCTGGTTCGTTATTCATGTTAACTGCTTTCATTTACTTGTACACAAAAGCAGGTTCTTTCTTAATTGAAGATTTATATAAATTAGAATTATCTGCTTGCGAGCAGTTCTGGATTTTCTTGGCTTTCTTCTTAGCTTATGCTATCAAAATTCCAATTATTCCTTTCCATACTTGGCAGGCAAATGTGTACCAAAAAGCACCAACTGTTGGAACAATGCTTTTGTCTGGTATCATGCTTAAAATGGGATTGTACAGTGTAATTCGTTGGCAATTGCCACTTGCGCCAAGCGCTGCAAAAGAATACCTATACATCTTTATCGCTTTAGGAATTGCTGGAGTTATCTACGGTTCTATCGTAGCTTTAAGACAAAAAGATTTAAAGAAATTATTAGCTTATTCTTCTCTTGCTCACGTTGGACTAATTGCTGCAGGATCATACACTCTTACTCTTGATGGTTTAAGAGGTGCTGTTCTACAAATGATCGCTCACGGTTTTGTTGTAGTGGGATTATTCTTTGCTGCCGAAGTAATTTTCAGAAGATTTGAAACTAGAGAGATTGACGCATTAGGAGGTATTCGTACTCAAGCTCCAAAATTTACCTCAATGTTTTTAATCTTAGTATTAGCTTCTGTTGCATTACCAAGTACATTTAACTTTGTTGGAGAGTTTACAGTATTATACAGTTTATCTCAAATCAATATCTGGTTTGCAATTCTTGGAGGAACAACTATCATTTTAGGAGCTTACTATATGTTAAGAATGTTCCAACACGTAATGTTAGGTGAAACTAATTCTAAAACTTTTGCTGATGTTACGCTAAACGAAGGAATTTCTTTTGCAGTAATCATTGCCGTTTTATTATTCTTTGGTTTCTATCCAAAACCAATCACAGATTTGATTACACCAAGCTTGGAAACTATTTTACAAGTTATCAATAAGAACTAATATTTTAAACAAAAAATAAATTAGGATTACACTTAAAAATTGAAATCCTAAATCAAAAAGATAAAAATGAATACATTAATAGCTATAACAGGATTGGGTATTTTCTGCCTATTGTTTGAAATTCTTAATTTAAGAAAGGCCATTGTTCCTATTACCATTTTAGGATTAATAGGTGTATTGGCGCTTAATTACTGTGAATTTGGAACAGAACAAAGTTATTACAGCAATATGATAGCAGTGAGTAAGTTTTCTACAGCTTTTTCATCATTGTTTATCGTTTTGACTATATTCCTTGTAGCATTAAGCCACAATTTTTACCACAATCATCCGTCAAAAATTTCAGATTATGTAGCCATTAAAATTTTCTTATTGGCTGGAGCTGTCGCTATGGTTTCTTTTGGAAACTTAGCCATGTTCTTCTTAGGAATTGAAATCTTATCTATTGCGTTATATGTACTTGCTGCAAGTGATCGTTTGAATATCAAAAGTAACGAAGCGGGTATGAAATATTTCTTAATGGGATCTTTTGCATCAGGAATTATTCTTTTTGGAATTTGTTTGATTTATGGTGCAATGGGAACTTTTGACATTAGTGAAATTCACGAAATTGCACTTTCTGCTGAATTGCCAATCTGGTTTCCAATTGGATTAATTTTAATGATTATTGGAATGTTATTTAAAGTTGCTGCAGTTCCTTTCCATTTCTGGGCTCCAGACGTTTACGAAGGTTCTCCTGCTTTAACCACTGCTTTAATGAGTACATTAGCAAAAGTAGTAGCTATAGCAACTTTATTTAAATTGATTTCTGGTATGAATGTAATTTCTTCTTTTGAAAATCAAGATCTTTTACACACGTTTGAAGTTATCGTAGTTATCATTTCTATTGCTTCAATGTCTGTTGGTAATATCATGGCATTAAGACAAGTAAATGTAAAACGTATGCTTGCTTTCTCTGGAATCTCTCATGCAGGTTTCATGTTAATGACATTACTGACTGTTTCTGCATCTGCTGGAGTTTTATTATATTACACTGCTGCTTATGCATTAGCTGGTATTGCTGCTTTCAGCGTAATTTTATATGTATGCAGAGATCACGATAACGAAGATATTACAAATTTCCACGGTTTAGGAAAAACAAATCCGCTATTGGCTGCAGTTCTTACTGCTTCTTTATTATCAATGGCCGGAATTCCTATTTTCTCTGGATTCTTTGCTAAGTTATTCTTATTCAACCAAACTATTCAAGCAGGATATATTGGTTTAGTAATCGTTGCTGTAATCAACTCTATTATTAGTGTTGGATATTATTTCAAACTAATCATTGCAATGTATTCTAAAGAACCGAATCAAGAAAGAACAGGAAGGCCATTCCTTATTTATGCTACAGCTGTAGTATCAATTGCTTTAAACATTGTATTAGGTTTATTTCCTTCATTGGTTTTAGACTTATTGAACTAAGATAATCTCTTACTTATACTATTAGAAAATCCATTGAATTAATTTTAATGGATTTTTTTTATGTTGTAAATAAAGAACAGAAATTCATGTTAAAAAATTCTCTACTAAGATTGCACTTCAAAAAATCTCCATATATTTGGGTTCAATTAAATGTATTAGAACATGAACTTTAATTCAAACAATCCGTTTTTAAATAGTAAGCGTTTCTCATCAAATGCTGACTCAAGAACAGAAGTACACCAAGCTCAAATTATTGATTACAATCAGGAAATGACGGTGTCTGGAACTATCAACAAAACAGCAATTTTATTTCTTATTTTATGCGGTGCTGCTATGGTGACATGGTGGATGGCTTTTAATGAAATGAACCCAATGCTTCCTACAATTGGAGGTGCAATTATTGGTTTTATTTTGGTATTGGTTTCTTCATTTAAACCGCAGCTGTCTCCTTACCTAGCACCTGGATATGCTTTGTTCGAAGGATTGTTTATAGGAGGTATTTCTGCGATATTTGAATTAAAATTTCCAGGAATTGTAATCAATGCAGTTGGCGCAACTCTTGTTACTTTCTTAGTTTGTTTAGGTTTATACAAATTTAGAATCGTAAAGGTTACAGAACAATTCAAATCTGTTGTTGTTGCTGCTACCTTAGCAATTGCTACTTATTATTTGATTTCGTGGGTTGTATCTTTGTTTACAAGCTGGCAGCCTGTTCATTACGGAAATTCTATGATGAGTATTGGTATCAGTGTTTTTGTTATCATCATTGCAGCGCTTAACCTTTTCTTAGATTTTGATTTAATTGAAAAAGGAGCAAGAGAAAGAATGCCAAAATTTATGGAATGGTATGGAGCAATGGGATTAATGATCACATTGGTTTGGTTGTATATCGAATTCTTAAGACTTTTATCTAAACTTTCTAGTAAAGACTAATAGTCCTAATAAATAAAACGGAAGCCCTTTTGAGTAAAATCGAAAGGGCTTTTTTTGTTGCTTCAAGATTACTTTTTCTGTAGTAAATAAGATCTCAAATTTAAAATTTCTAAGAATAATCAGTTATTTAAAACTAGAAGAGAATCCATTTCTTACAAAAATTTACAATGTAATTTATGTAATTAAAAAAAATTACGAATCTCTTATAATCTACTTCTTTAAATTACAAAATTATCAAAAGCTAGGAAAATACGGCTTTCCTCAAACAAATAGCAATGTGTAATAAATTACAATCAATGCAATTAATTACATTTTTAACATTTAAAAAGCTAAAAAATTACACCATCTTCTTTTTTTTAATAAAAAAACTACAGTATTAAAAATTAATACATAATTTTGTGTAATCGATTACAATTAAACCACTTGGAGTCGAAAGTAAAACCACTTACTTATTTTATTAACTATCTTAAACAAACACTATGAAAAAAAACCTACTTTTCGTGGCTGTCTTCCTTATGACAGTCCAGTTATGGGCTCAAACAATTAATCAAGCTTCTGGCTGGTTAGAATCAGCCTTTGTAAAATGGCAACCAGTCAGCGGCGCCCAGACCTACAACGTTTACTACACCGGTAACGGATTGACAGACAAAAAAATTGACGACCAGCTTATCAGAAGTTATGGTTCTTACTTTCGTGCCGATATCCCAGGGCTTAAAGCTGGTGATTATACTGTGAAGATCAAACCTGTTATAAACGGTACTGAAGGAACAGGAACTACAACAAGCAGTTTAACCGTAGTGGCACATGACAGAAACGGATTTGCTTTTGATGGAGGCCGAGTTCCAGGAGGATACAAGGCAGACGGGACACCAAAGGACAATGCGGTTATTCTTTACATTACACAAAATACTAAAAACACCATTTCGATGAATATTACAGGAGCTAGTGCTAATCCATGCATTGGTTTACAGAATATTCTTTATGCTATTAAAAAAGGAAAAGACACTCGTCCGTTTATAATTCGTCTAATCGGAAATATTACTGACATGACTGTTATGGAAGGTGGCGATGTGGTGATTGAAAATGCAAACAACGCCTCAAGTTATGTTACCATTGAAGGTATTGGAGATGACGCCGTTGCGAATGGATGGGGAGTTAGATTGAAATCGGCTTCCAACATAGAAGTTAGTAATCTTGGATTCATGAACTGCAACAGTACTGCAGGCGACAACGTAGGAATGCAACAGGACAATGATCACATATGGGTTCACAACTGTGATTTATTTTATGGAAATGCAGGAAGTGACGCCGACCAAATAAAAGGTGATGGAGCATTAGACAATAAAACTTCGACTTACATTACATTATCTTATAATCACTTTTGGGATAACGGAAAAGCAAGTCTTTTAGGCTTAAGCGAAGGAACAACTTCTGGATTATACATTACTTATCATCACAACTGGTTTGACCACTCGGATTCTCGTCATCCTCGTGTTCGTTATTATTCGGCACATATTTACAACAACTATTATGACGGAGTTTCTAAATATGGAGCAGGATCTACTCTCGGATCATCGCTTTTTATGGAAGGAAATTATTTTAGAAATAGCAAACACCCAATGCTGACTTCATTACAAGGTTCTGATATTTGGGACGAAGCTAATCAAGTGAATAATGCTGGAACAATGGGAACATTTTCTGGCGAAGCTGGAGGAAGCATCAAAGCTTTCAATAATACTTTTGACGCTTCTAACGGAACAAATAATATGCGTTTTGTTGCTTATAATGATCCTAATCCGTTGTATAATATTTCAGGTAAAATCAGTTCTGCCACAGACTTTGACGCATACGTTGCAACTACAAGAGGAGAAGTGGTAAGCAGTTCAGTAAAATCTAAATCTGGAGCAAATACATACAACAACTTCGATACTGATGCTAATTTGTATGTAAAAAATTTAGTAATTGATACTCCGGCGGCTGCCAAAACAAAAACTACTCAATATGCAGGACGTGTTTCTGGAGGAGATTTAAAATGGACATTCAACAATGCTACAGACGATACTTCTTCTTTAGTTATTACTGCTTTAAAAACAGCGCTTACAAATTATAATGGAACTCTAGTTGCTGTACAAGGCGAAGGAAATCCTCCAGCTGGAACACAGACTTTAACGTTGACTTCTTCTTCAAACAACAATCAAACTGTTTCAAGCGGTACTGCAATTTCATCAATCGTATTTACTTGGGGTGGCGATGCAACTGACGCAACTGTAACAGGAATTCCGGCTTCTGGATTGACTTTTGTAAAAAATACTACAGCTAAAACGATTACTATTTCGGGTACGCCAACTGCAACAGTTTCGTACTCCATTGCAACTTCTGGAACTAGTGGTTCCCCAGCCACTGGTTCAGGAACTGTAACCGTTACAGCAGCAGGAAATCAAACTTTAACTTCATCAGGCAACAACAGCCAAACGGTTTCTTCTGGAACTGCTATTGCTTCAATTGTATTTACTTGGGGCGGAAACGCTACAGATGCAACTGTAACAGGATTACCAGCTTCAGGATTGTCTTTTGTAAAAAATACTTCAGCAAAAACGATCACTATTACAGGAACTCCAACTGCAAATGTATCTTATTCTGTAGCAACTTCTGGAACTGCAGGAACTCCAGTAACTGCATCAGGAACGATAACAGTTACAACTGGTTCTACAGGCGGATCTGAAATTCATAATTTTACAACTTCTGGAAAAACAAGTTCGTTCTATGCCATTACTGGAAACATGAATTCCACTCCAGGTTCTGTAACTTATAATGGATTAACGCTTACTGAACGTTTAAAAATAGAATCAAGCACATCGATAACCTATACAACAACAAGCGCATCGACCTTAACTTTAGTTTTTGATGCTACTTTTACAGGAAGTATAAAAGTTGACAATGTTTCGTATACAGCATCTGCTGGTATAGTAACCGTTTCTGTTGCAGCAGGTTCTCACTCTATTACTAAAAACTCTGTTGCCAATTTATTCTATATTAGCACTGTTTATAGCGGAAGCACTTTAAGAATGGTCGCAGCATCCGACACGGCAACAACTACAGAATCTACAAAAATAGTATTATACCCTAATCCGGTTTCAAGCACTTTATACTTATCAGATCCAGAACAAAAAGTACAAAACGTACTTATCTACAATATTTCTGGAAACTTAGTAATTAAATCTGGAAATTCTGAAAGTATTGACACGAGCAGTTTAATTCCTGGAACTTATCTAGCAAAAATTTATACCGCTGACGGATTATTAAACCAAACACTTATAAAAAAGTAAAACTGACTTAACTAAACTAAAAGGGCTTCCTAACATGGAAGCCCTTTTCATATCAAATTTTGTAAAATTACAAATCAAACTTAATCCCCTGAGCAAGCGGAAGATTTGTAGTATAATTGATTGTATTGGTTTGACGTCTCATGTAAATTTTCCAAGCATCAGAACCAGATTCGCGTCCGCCTCCAGTTTCCTTTTCACCTCCAAAAGCACCACCGATTTCTGCTCCCGAAGTTCCGATATTTACGTTTGCAATTCCACAGTCAGAACCCGTTGCAGATAAGAATCTTTCAGCTTCACGCAAATTATTGGTCATAATAGCAGAAGACAATCCTTGAGCAACACCGTTCTGGATTTCGATTGCATTTTCAACTTCGCCTGAATATTTAATTAAATATAAAACCGGAGCAAATGTTTCGTGCTGGACAATTTCAAACGAATTTTCAGCTTCAGCAATTGCAGGTTTTACATAACAGCCACTTTCATAACCTTGACCAGAAAGAACTCCCCCTTCTACAAGGATTTTTCCGCCTTCAGCCACTACTTTATTTAAAGCTGCTGCGTACATTTCAACAGCATGGGTATCAATTAGCGGTCCAACATGATTGTTTTCGTCAAGCGGATTTCCGATACGTAGCTGCTTGTAGGCTGCAACCAAAGCATCTTTCACTTTATCATAAATACTTTCGTGAATAATCAATCTTCGAGTTGAAGTACAACGTTGTCCTGCAGTTCCAACAGCTCCAAAAACAGCTCCGATAACCGTCATTTTTATATCAGCATCTGGAGTTACAATAATAGCATTGTTTCCTCCTAGTTCTAATAATGATTTCCCTAATCTTCCAGCAACAGTTTGCGCTACAATTTTTCCCATTCTGGTAGAACCAGTTGCCGAAATAAGTGGAATACGAGTATCTGCAGTCAACATCTCTCCTATTTTGTAATCTCCGTTTATTAAGCATGAAATTCCTTCTGGAAGATTGTTTTCTTTAATAACTTGAGCAATAATATTTTGGCAAGCAATACCACAAAGAGGTGTTTTTTCAGAAGGTTTCCAAACACAGACATCTCCAGAAATCCAAGCTAAAGCCGTGTTCCAAGACCAAACGGCAACCGGGAAATTAAACGCCGAAATAATTCCGACAATTCCCAACGGATGATATTGCTCATACATACGGTGACCTGGTCTTTCAGAATGCATTGTTAATCCGTGAAGCTGGCGAGATAAACCAACTGCAAAATCACAGATGTCTATCATTTCTTGCACTTCTCCAAAACCTTCTTGCAATGATTTCCCCATTTCGTAAGAAACCAATTTACCAAGCGCTTCTTTATTTTGCCTCAATTTTTCTCCAAACTGACGTACAATTTCACCACGCTGCGGTGCAGGAATCAATCTAAAAGCTTTAAACGCTTCTGCAGCGGTTTGAATTGCTTTTTCGTAATCGGCAGCTGTTGACATTTTTACCGAAGCAATTAATTTTCCGTCAACTGGCGAATAACTTTCTAGAATTTCTCCCGAAGAAAAATTATTAATTCCTGTTGATGTTCCGTCATTTATTGTCTTGATGCCCAATTTTTCAAGAGCTTCCTTCATTCCAAATTGCGATGCTATTGTTGTCATTGTAACTTTTTTGGTTAAAATTGTTATATTTTTATGTAAAGATATTGTTTTAGAATTAATTTCCGATTGAAGTTAATTCATAAATAAACGTAAATTTAAGTTTATTCTAGAGTATTAACAGAAACAAAACGGCATTATTGAATTTATTTAATGAAATTTGCAGTACTTAAAATTAAAAATATGACCCATTTTAGTAAGCTTCTGCTTTGTTTTCTTTTCGTTTCAACTTCCATATTTTCACAAAAAGCTAAAATTTCTTTTTCAGTAGTTCCTTTAGGTGTAATGGGCGGAATCGACGAAAAAAATCTTTCGGCTTATTTAATAGCTCCATCAAATACAAACGATTATATCTGTCTTGATGCTGGAACGGTGAACGCTGGAATCGAAAAAGCAATAGAAAAGAAAACTTTTAAAGTTTCGCCAAGCGAAGTTTTACGAAAATATATCAAAGGATATTTAATTTCTCACGCACATTTAGACCACGTTTCAGGATTGATTATCAATTCTCCAGCTGATTCTTCAAAAACTGTGTATGCAACTAACAAATGCATGGAAATGATGGAAAATCATTATTTCAACGATCAGACTTGGGCAAATTTTGGAGATGCAGGTCCAGGCTTTCATATCAAAAAATATCATTTTCAAACTTTAGATTTGGCAAAAGAAACTCTTTTGACCAATGCCAAAATGACGGTTAAAGCATTTCCTTTAAGCCATGTGAATCCGTTTGAGAGTACCGCTTTCTTAATTAAAAACGATACTGATTATGCTTTGTATTTGGGCGACACAGGTCCAGACGAAGTAGAAAAAAGCAATAATCTTCGTGATTTATGGACTGCAGTTGCACCATTAGTGAAGGAAGGACAATTAAAAGGAATTTTTATTGAAGTTTCATTTCCGAACGAACAGCCAGACAAATTTTTGTTTGGACACCTAACCCCTAATTATTTAATGAAAGAACTTCATGTTCTAGAAGATTTGGCAGGAAAAGGTTCTCTCAAAAACTTTAAAATTATCATTACGCATTTGAAACCTCCAGCAAAGAACATTGCAAAAATCAAAGAGCAGTTAAAAAAGCAAAATGATTTAGAAGTACAGATTATTTATCCAGAGCAAGGGAAGAAGTTTGAGTTGTAAAACTATCTACAAAAATAAAACCCGACAGGTTTTAAAAACCTGTCGGGTTTACTATTTCTATTTCTAACAAAATATAAATTATTTCTTAGCTACAAATCTCGGATCAGTTTCCATGACAGTTCCGCAATTATCGCAAGTCCTTAATTCTTCTGAGTTGTAAAAATGCTCAAAATGAGGAAGAAAATCTTTCTCTATATTATGAAGTTCAAAATATACTTCATACAATTTATGATTGCAGTTATCGCAATGCCAAAGCAAACCATCTGTAAAACCTTGTCCAGCGCGTTTTCTTTCAATAACTAAACCAATTGAGCCTTCTGAACGAACAGGAGAATGGGGCACTTTTGCAGGATGCAAATACATATCACCAGCATTTAATTCCATTTCTTTACGCTGACCATCTTCTTGAATCACAACCTTAATGCTTCCTTCCAACTGATAAAAAAGCTCTTCAGTTTCGTTAAAATGATAATCTTTTCTAGCGTTTGGTCCTGCTACAATCATTACAATATAATCTCCAGAATCTACGTATAGATTTTTATTTCCAACGGGCGGTTTTAGTAAATGACGGTTTTCGTCAATCCATTGGGTTAGGTTAAAAGGTTTTGCTATAGCCATTTTCTTAATTCTAGTTTTATGAGTAGCTAAGGTAGTGAAATTTGTAGAGACGCACGGCAGTGTGCCTTTAGATTCCTATAATATCATTTTAAAACAAGATATTAGACGCACTGCGGTGCACCTCTACCTTGAAACTTCTTTTATTAAATAAACATAGACTGGAAAATGATCGCTAAAACCAGCTTCTACCAAAGTATTTCGCAACGGATAACCTTTGTATTGTCCAGAATTTTGAATGAGATAGGGTCTGTTGAAAATACCAGCTTTCCAAAAACTGAAAGTCAGAAAATCAGATTTTATTAAAGATTCTGTCATTATAATCTGGTCGAAAATATTCCAAGAATCACGATAAGCAATAGTTCCAAAACCTTTATTGGCAAGCTCTTCAAACGGATTAAAAATGCCAAATTCTGGAACTTCAGCTTTTACTCCTTTTGCTTCTAACCCAGCTTTTATGCTTTTATTAAATGGTCCGTCATTAAAATCTCCCACTGTTAAAACTTTTGCCTGCGGATTAATTTGCTGTAATGAATCTATAATTTTTCTGTTCAGTTTCCCTGCAGCTTCTCGAAACAGACTAGTTGCTTTTTCGCCACCCGATCTCGACGGCCAGTGATTGACTATAATATGTATTTCTTCGTCTTCTAAAAATCCTGAAACCAAAAGCTGATCTCTTGTAAAAACACGATTTTTATTTTCTTTTTTAACTTCAATTTCGTCGTCCAAAAATTCTGCTTCTACTTCTTTTTTAACAATTTCTTTTTTATAAATAATTAAAGGAATATTCGAATAAGAAGTTGGTCTAAAATACTTTTTCTGATACAGTAAAGCCACATCGATTCCACGTTTATCTGGCGAATCAAAATGAATAATTCCTAAATCTAATGGCTGTAGTTTTGGTTGTTTTATTAAATCTTCTAAGACTGCCCTGTTTTCTATTTCGGCTCCTCCAATTAATATTGGCGCATTTGAATTTTCTGGCGTACCAATTTCAGATATAACTTTTGCTAAATTTTTTAATTTCTGCTGATATTTCTCTGTTGTCCAATGCTGTGCTCCGTTTGGTGTCCATTCGTCATCGTTTGTAAATGCATCATCTATAGTATCGTAAAGATTTTCAAAATTGTAAAAAGCTACAGTATGTATTTTATACTTTTTGGACTGACTAAAAAGAACTGATATTCCAAAAAGAAATAACAGACAAAATCTAAATTGTAATGGCATATAAAAGATATTTTAAAATACAAATCTAATTAAATATTGTAAGATTTTTACTTTATTAAATTTTCAAAATAGTATATTTGTTTCTAATAAAAGTCTTGTAACTTGCTCAAAAAATTTGATTATTTATAACATGAAAAAAATACTCTTTTTTGCTTTCTTTTTGAGCTTTTTAAATACTTTTTACGGACAAAAAAAAAGCTCCAGAGCAGAGGAAATTAGAAAACAATATAAAATTCCAGAATTGGCTTATGCAGTGGTTTCTTCAGATTCTATTTATGAAATTCAAGCTTTAGGATTTCAACGTTACAAATCTTCTTACAAAGCCAAAATCGATGATAAATTTCGTTTAGGATCTATCACAAAAACCATTACAAGTTATATTGCCACGCTTTTAGTTAAAGAAGGAAAAATAAAATGGGACACCAAATTCTTTGATTTATATCCTGAATTAAAAGCAGGCAGCAATCCAGAAATTTTTAATATAACCTTACAAGATTTCTTGACATTTCGGGCGCCAATTCCAACTTGGTCTTATGGAAATGAAACTCCAACACAAAAAGAAATAAAAGGAAACAATCAAGAACAACGTTACGAATTTATAGCTTGGTTTTTTAAGCAAAAGCAAATTGCTACTGATAAACAAGAGTGGTACGGTTCTAATCCAAGTTTTGTTGCCGCAGGTTTAATGCTCGAAAAAGCAAGTGGAAAAAGCTATGAAACTTTGGTGAAAGAATTAGGCGAAAGTCTCAATATTGACTTTGGTTTTGGACAACCAAATGTTACTGATATAAACCAACCGTGGGGACATGATGAAGATTTGAGGCCAGAAAAACCATTTGTAAATTATAAATTAAACTGGCTTTCATCGGCAGGAAATGTAAATTGCAATTTACATGATTTTTGCAAATTTACCCAGATGCAACTTAAAGGTTTGTTAGGCAAATCAAAAATATTATCTGAGGAAGAATTTAATAAAATGCATTTGGGTTTTCCAGAATTTTCTTTTGGATGGTATTCTGAAATAAATGAAAATTCGGGGCTAAAATATTCTTTTCACTACGGAAATCCAGGAACATTTTTAACCAAAGTGTATATTTGCAAAGACATCAATAAAGCTTTTATACTATTTGCCAATGTGCAAGCTGAAGAAGCTGACAAAGGTTTAATGTTGCTATTGGCTGAACTTCAAAAACAATACGGAGGTTAAATTATTAAAAATTAATTTTATAATTTTAAGCAAAAGAAAAAAATGATTAAAAACTGCTTTCACCATATAAAGAGACGTTTTGTCTTTTGTAAACTCGCATTTCTTATTTTTGCTTTACATTCATTCAACTGTCAATCTCAACAAAACATGATAACACCGCCTTATTTACAAAAAGGAGATACTGTAGCGCTTTTGGCAACAGCTAGAAAAAACATCGACGACAATTTAAAACCAACTATAGATTTATTGCATAGCTGGGGTTTAGAAGCCGTGATTGGATCTACAATCGGATTGGATTATCATCAATTGGCTGGAACAGATGAGCAAAGAGCTGCCGATTTTCAAAAGCAAATGGACAACCCGAATATTAAAGCAATTTGGTGTGTTCGTGGCGGATACGGAACAGTTAGAATGTTAGATTTATTGGATTTTACCAAATTTAAACAACATCCAAAATGGATTATTGGTTTTAGCGATGTAACGGTTCTTCATAATCATTTGAACACCATGGGCTACAAATCTATTCATGGCATTATGCCGGTAACGGTTCCTAGAGCAACTCCAGACGCTGTAAGTTCGCTAAAAGCAGCTTTATTTAACGAACCAATTTCATATACCATCAGCCCAAGTCCGATGAATCGTTTTGGGAGCGCAACAGGAGAATTAGTTGGCGGTAATCTTTCTATTTTATATAGTTTACTAGGATCGCCATCTGCAATTGATTGTAAAGACAAAATTTTATTTATTGAAGATTTAGATGAATACCTCTATCATATTGATCGTATGATGATGAATTTAAGACGCAACGGATGCATCGAAAATCTAAAAGGAATTATTATTGGCGGCATGACAAGCATGAAAGACAATGAAGTTCCGTGGGGAAAAAATGCTCTGGAAATTATTGATGATGTAACTAAAAAATACAATATTCCAGTAATTTTCAATTTCCCTGCAGGCCATATTAGAGACAATAGAGCTTTAATTATGGGAAATACCGTTTCTATGGAAGTTACAGCTTCTGGAAGCACGGTTACTTTTAAAAAATAACAATACTCTATTCCTTGTTTAAGGAAATCTAACAATACCACATAAAATCTCGCAAAGACGCGAAGTTGCAAAGGCTCACTTAAAACCTTTGCAACTTCGCGTCTTTGCATGGAAAAAACTTAAAAACGGGAAACTTTAAACTCAAAACAAAAAAATGGCAGAACATAATGATTTAGGAAAATTAGGCGAAGATCTCGCCGTTGCACATTTAGAAGAAAATGGATTTACTATTCGAGATAGAAATTACGTTTTTCAGAAAGCAGAAATAGATATTATCGCACAAAAAGATTCCATTTTGGCAATAGTTGAAGTAAAGACTCGTTCTAATTTAGATTTTGGTTCTCCGCAGGATTTTGTGAAACAAAAAAAAATTAATTTACTCATTAAAGCAGTAAATGCCTACATAAACGATAGGGAAAAGGATTTTCCTGAAGATTTAGAAATACGTTTTGACATCGTTGCCATCCATAAAAACAGGGAATCATTTGCAATTGAACATCTTACCGACGCTTTTTATCACTTTTAACATAAATTTTTATTGTTATAATTGTAACAATTTGTTTTTTTATTTATATTTGCAAAGAATTATAACATCGCAATGTTAAATTAACAACCAACTCAACTGTTACCAAAAAAAAAAAAAGATTATGAAAACTGTTTCTTCTATTGTAGAAAACTACATTAAAACAAAACCATTTTTATTAAATGCCCTGTCTCTCGGAATTATTAACCTAACTTCACTTTCGCGAAATATTATGACCGAATTAGAAAGTGAGTTTGGCAAAGAAGTAAAACAAGGCGCTGTTGTGATGTCTTTAAAACGACTGACGGAAGAATTAGATTTTAAATTAAACCACAAAATCAATAAAGTAATTAAGAATATTGGTGAAATCACAGTGCGTTCTGAGCTTACAGATTACACTTTTGCAGCTTCTGAAACTGTTTTGAACAAACAAGCAGATTTAATCTCTGACATTAATGCTTTATCTGATATTTTTTATACCTCATCTCGTGGCGTAAACGAAACCAATATCGTTGTCAGCAGCAGTGTAAATCACTTAGTTGAAAAACACTTTATGAGAGAGAAATTAATCCAGAAATTAGATAATTTAGCTTCTATCACAGTAAAATTACCAAAAGAAAACATTGTTGTCCCTGGTATTTATTACTTCATTTTCCAACGCTTGGCTTGGGAAGGAATTATCATCAACGAGGTAATTTCTACTTCAAATGAGTTTACTATTTTAGTTGGAGAAGACCAGGTAGATGTAGCTTTCAAAGTAATTAAAGACTTGAAAAACTAATTTAGAAAACAGCTAATTAAAAAATCAAATTAGAGTTATAACACAAAATCCTTTTGTCTTTTCTATAAAGACAAAAGGATTTTTCTTTTCTAATATAAAAGGCTATAAAAAGCTCCCTAAATTTTATATTTAGAAAATAAGAATATTCTCAAAATTGAAATTTGCATTTAAAATTAATTTCGCAAAAGCGTCAAAATAACACTTACCAGCGCGAGCGCGACTTGACGGTAGTTTTTATGTGTTCTCTTTAAAAAACAACCAAAAAATCCGAATTAAGTTTTTTTATATATAATTTGTTGCGAATAATATTTTTATATATTTGCTAAAGATCAGTCAGCTACAAAAGATTTTACAGCCACTGAAATAATATGAATTAAATTATTTTGAAACGAGGCCAATTGCAAGAATACAAAATGCACTAATGCTTTTTTTCAAAAGTAACAATACAATTATCTAACCAAAACCACAATAATGCCATTAAAATCACTCTTCGGAGTGATTTTTCTTTTCAAATAAAATGCTGTTTCTTTTTTTACAAATGTGATATTAAAAAGTATAATTCATCGCAAATCCAAAATTATTCTCTGAGGTGATTTCATTTCTATTTAATGAAGGTTTAAAAGCCAGTTTTTCGCTTACATTAAATTGAGATAAAGCAGCATCGACATTGGCGTCGATAATATTTAAAACGTAAAAACCAACCATAAAAAGAGCCGATAAATCTCGATTTCTTTGATAGCCTTTTTGAGCTGTAATTAACTGGCTCTCGCTTAATCTGGCTAAAAATTCAGAATCGCTTTTTTTTCCTTCCAGTCTGTTTTTGTATTCGTCTCTGTAAACATTGTAATTCTTCTGATTGTCGATGTAAAAATAAGCACTCGTGCCAATCGCACCATAAACCAATGGAAGTTTCCAATATTTTTTATTGTAAATCTGACCTAAACCAGGTAAAACAGCAGAATAAAATGCCGCTTTTGCAGGACGAAGCGGATCAATAGTTTCGGCTTTTAAAGTATCGTTTAAAATGATTTTGCCTTTTTCTTGGGCAAAAATTGAAGTTAATCCTAGAAGTAAAAAAAGAACAAGAAATTGATTTTGCATAAAAGTTGGCTTTGAAAAATTTTGATTCAAAGAAAACTTTTTAGTTCTAAGGTTTTTCTTAAATAAAAGGTAAATAAAACTTAATTTTTAGTTTTATTTCGCCACGAACTTCATCAATTGGCACAAATTTATTCACAATATTGAAATTTTTAATTCGTGCCAATTGATGAAATCCGTGGCTATTATTTTTTTACTCCTCAAACAATTCCATCAACTCCAGCGCACGTTTAATCGACTTCACATTTTCAAAAGTCAATAACAAGCGTAATCCGTTTACGGTTTGTTTCTCTTTCATTTTGCAAAGATTACTATGCTTTTGAACGAAATTTAAAACGTTTCTAAACTTAGAAGACTGATAATAATCTGATTGTTGATCGGATACGAAATAACAAATCATTTTTCCTTGTTTGAGAACTAATTTCTCGATTCCGACTTTCGTTGCAATCCATTTAATTCTGATGCTGTTTAATAAAGCAACAGCAGGTTTTGGCAATGGTCCGAAACGGTCAATTAGTTTTTTCTCGAATTCCTGTAAACCAGCCTCGTCTTTTATAGCACCTAATTCATTGTATAAAACCAAACGTTCTGAAACGTTATTGATATATTCATCTGGGAATAACAATTCGAAATCGGCATCGATTTGAATGTCTTTTACGTATTCTTTCGTATCAATATCATTTTCTTCAGGATACAAATCTTTAAATTCGTTTTCCTTCAATTCTTCAATTGCCTCATTCATGATTTTTTGGTACGTATCAAAACCAATTTCATTAATGAAACCGCTTTGTTCTCCACCTAATAAATCCCCTGCTCCACGAATCTCCAAATCTTTCATCGCAATATTGAAACCGCTTCCCAATTCGCTGAATTGCTCCAAAGCCTGAATACGTTTTCTCGCATCTTCGGTCATTGAGGAATACGGCGGACAAATAAAATAACAGAATGCTTTTTTGTTGCTTCGTCCTACTCGTCCACGCATTTGATGCAAATCGGACAATCCGAAATTATTAGCATTATTGATGAAAATCGTGTTGGCATTTGGAACGTCTAATCCACTTTCGATGATTGTCGTTGCCACCAAAACATCAAAATCTCCGTTCATGAAACCTAACATTAATTCTTCTAGTTTTGCGCCGTCCATTTGTCCGTGGCCAATTCCGACTCTTGCATTTGGAACCAAACGCTGAATCATTCCTGCCACTTCTTTTATATTTTCAATTCGGTTATTGATAAAGAAAACCTGTCCGTTTCTCTGAATTTCATACGAAATCGCATCACGAATAATTTCTTCATTAAACGTAACCACATTCGTTTCAATCGGATAACGATTTGGCGGAGGCGTAGTAATTACCGATAAATCTCGTGCCGCCATTAACGAAAACTGTAACGTTCTCGGAATAGGCGTTGCCGTTAACGTCAACGTATCTACATTTGCAGCAATCGTTTTTAGTTTATCCTTTACGTTTACTCCGAATTTTTGTTCCTCATCAACAATCAACAAACCAAGATCTTTAAAAACCACATTTTTGTTTACCAATTGATGCGTTCCAATGACAATATCCAATTTTCCGTCGGCTAAATCTTTTAAAGTCTGTGTCTTTTGTTTTGCAGTTCTAAATCGGTTTAAGTAACCAATTGAAACCGGCATATCTTTTAAACGTTCCGAAAAAGTTCGATAATGCTGATACGCCAAAATGGTTGTCGGAACCAAAACCGCAACTTGTTTGCTGTTGTCAACGGCTTTAAAAGCAGCGCGAATGGCAACCTCGGTTTTACCGAAACCAACGTCACCACAAACCAAACGATCCATTGGACGATCGCTTTCCATATCGGCTTTTACTTCTGCCGTCGATTTCATTTGGTCTGGCGTATCTTCATAAATAAACGAACTTTCCAATTCGTTTTGAAGATAACTATCCGGCGCAAACTGAAAACCTTTTTCTAAACGACGTTTTGCATAAAGCTGAATCAAGTTGAATGCAATATGTTTGACGCGCGCTTTGGTTTTTTGTTTTAAAACCTTCCAAGCGTTCGATCCTAATTTATAGATTTTCGGAGGCGTTCCGTCTTTTCCGTTGTACTTTGAGATTTTATGAAGCGAGTGAATGCTTACATACACAATATCATTATCAGCATAAACCAATTTTATAGCTTCCTGCGTTTTTCCTTCAACCTGAATTTTCTGTAAGCCGCCAAACTTCCCGATTCCGTGATCGATATGCGTTACATAATCGCCTACAGAAAGCGCGGTTAATTCTTTTAAAGTGATATTCTGCTTTTTAGAATAGCCATTTTTAATGTTGAATTTATGGTAACGCTCAAAAATCTGATGATCGGTATAAGCTGTTATTTGGTTTTCTTCATCAATAAATCCTTGGTATAAAGGAAGTACAATGGTATGATATTGCTTTCTGATGTTCTCTGAATTGGCTTCATCTAAACTTTCAAAAATATCATGAAAACGTTTTGCCTGCGTGTCATTCGAACAAAACAGATAATTCACATATCCATTAAAATGATTATCGCTCAAATTATTCAGCAATAAATCAAATTGTTTGTTGAAAGAGGGCTGTGGCTGAATATGAAATTCGAATTTTTTAGTGGTTTTATAAACTGGTCTTGAGGCCAATTCTACAACTGAAAAGTCCAAAGATCTTTTTATAAATGACGCCTGATTTAAAAACAATTGTTCTGGCGTCGCGTGTTTTATTTCTTTAGACAATTTCTCAAAAGCTTCTTCTGCTCTTGCAAATTGCTTGTCCAACTGACTAAAAAGTCCTTCGGTATTTTGAATGAAAAGAACTGTTTTTTCGGCAATATAATCTAAGAAACTCTCACGGTTTTCCTGAAAAAGTTTGTTTTCAACATTCGGAATAATCGTGATTTTTTTATGTGTTTCTACAGACAATTGTGTTTCAACATCAAAAGTTCTGATGCTGTCTACTTCGTTTCCGAAAAATTCAATTCGGTACGGATGATCATTTGAAAAAGAGAAAACATCGACAATTCCTCCACGAACCGAAAATTCTCCTGGTTCTGTAATGAAATCTACTCTTTTGAATTCGTATTCAAACAAAACTTCGTTGATAAAATCAATCGAAATTTTATCGTTTAAAGCGACTTTTAAAGTGTTTTTATCTAATTCCCTTCTGGTAACTACTTTTTCAAAAAGTGCTTCCGGATACGTAACAATTACGGCAGGTTTTTTTCTAGAATTGATTCTGTTTAAAACCTCAGCACGAAGCAAAACATTAGCATTGTCGGTTTCATCAATTTGGTACGGACGTCGGAAAGATGCAGGATAAAACAATACGTCCTGCTCACCAATCATCTGTTCTAAATCGTTTAAATAATAGGCAGCTTCTTCTTTATTGTCTAAAACAATCAGAAAAGGCAGTTCGGTCTTTCTGAAAACAGAACGGATAATAAATGAAACAGCAGATCCCAATAATCCGCTGATGTTCATTTTCACCTGATTCCCTTCCCGTAAACTTGATGCAATCTGCTGTGCTTTAGGCAGATTATCGTATGTTGTATATAATGCGTTTTTACTCAACTTTTGGTGCGTTTTGATCTATATTTTGTAGTGGAACCTGAGGTGCACTCGAACTCGGAATGGCGCGAGTTGTATCTAACATTTTAAGAAAATCGGCTTCCCCTTCTTCTTTTGGAATTTTAGCTCTTTCCACAATTTTATCCATTTGTCTTTCCAAGGAAATCAATTCTTTATTAATTTCCTGTATCAAAAACACGACTTTATCATCTGGAATTTTACTTAAATGAATAAACAAATCCAGCATTTTGATTTTAGTAATTAAAATAGAAATACGGCTTTTGATTTGCGGCTGATTAAATTGTGCCGGAATATTATTATTTAAAGCCATCGCTTTCTTAGAAATAGCAGTAGACTTTTTCTGAAAAGCTCCAATTGTCTTTCTAGGTTTTTCTCCTATTTCTTTCATAAACTCACGCCACTCTGTCCAAGAATTCAATTGTGATTCTGAAATCTCATTAATAGGTTCGTCTAGAAAAGTCCAGCCTTTATTTATATTGTTAAAAATAGCTTCTTTCTTTTTCGCTTCTTTTGCATTCTCTGCAAGGCGTTTTTCATTTTCATTTTGGCAAGAAAATAACACAGTTGTCAAAAGCAGAAAAAGAGATATTTTGTATTTCATTTATTAAAATGTTAGTCTGCAAAGTTACGAAGTAAATTTACAATTATGAATTCTGTTTTTATGCTAAAGATTCTATAAATCAAGGTTATTTTTTTTGCCTTTTCTAACGCTAAGCAAGACGTTTTTTTTCATTTTGTTCTCCTTAAAAATGAACTTTAAAACCAAAAATAAAAAGGCACAAAGACACACCCCTGTAAAAGTGAATAATCCAACAAACAAACTTTTTAATTATTGAATTGATAATTTCCATTCCAAAAAAACGCATTTGATTACGAAAACGTTATATTTGTCTCTCTAAAAACCATGAAAAAATGAATCCTAAAATATTGATCATTGGCGCTTGCGGTCAAATTGGAACGGAGCTGACTCAAAAGCTGCGCAAAATATATGGAACAGAAAATGTAATTGCTTCTGATATCCGAAAATTAAATACTGATGTTGTGAATTCAGGACCTTTCGAAGTGGTCAATGCTTTAGATTTTAATCAGATTGAACATTTAGTGGAAGTGCATAAAATTACCGATGTTTATTTGATGGCGGCGCTTTTATCGGCAACTGCTGAAAAAAATCCAGCTTTTGCGTGGGATTTGAATATGAATTCACTTTTTCATGTTTTGAATTTAGCTAAAGCCAAAAAGATTCAAAAGATTTTCTGGCCTTCAAGTATTGCGGTATTTGGACCCACAACTCCAAAAGAAAATACGCCTCAATATACCGTGATGGAGCCTTCTACGGTTTACGGAATCAGTAAACAATCGGGAGAAAGATGGTGCGAATACTATCATAATATTTATGGTGTTGATGTTCGCAGTATTCGTTACCCAGGTTTAATTAGTTGGTCCACTCCTCCAGGCGGTGGCACTACAGATTATGCTGTGGATATTTTCTACAAAGCTATTGCTGATAAAAAATATGAGTGCTTTTTATCGTCTGAAACCAAAATGCCGATGATGTACATGGATGATGCCATTGACGCAACGATTAATATCATGAAAGCGCCAGTTGAAGAAATTAAAATTCATTCTTCATACAATTTAGCAGCTATGAGTTTTACTCCTACTGAAATTGCTGCTGAAATTAAAAAACATATTCCAGAATTTGAGATTACGTATAATCCAGACTTCCGTCAGAAAATTGCGGACAGCTGGCCAGCAAGTATTGACGATTCTTCTGCCAGAGAAGACTGGGGATGGAATCATAAATTTGATTTGGAAACTATGACAAAAGATATGCTGGAGCATTTGGCATAATCTAAAAACGGTAAGATTTAAAAGCGTGTTATTTTCATAACGCGCTTTTTTTATGAATTTTATTTATAAGAAAAAACTTTGAATCTATAATTTATTTACTTTTGATTGCGTTAAACATTAATCAAGTTTATTCCAAAATCATCAATCAAATCACAACAAAATCATCAATCAAATGACAAATTCTTATCATCCTGTCGAGCAGAGCAAAAGAACTGCAATTGTCGACATACTTCGGGGCTGGGCCATATTGGGCGTAGCAATTGGAAATTATTTGGATTTCCTATACATTGGAATTGAACGAGAAATTAAGCACAGTACTTTCTCTGAAGTTCTTCTTTATGTTAACCGCTATTTATTTGCGGCAAAATCTTGGACATTATTAACTCTTTTATTTGGCTTCGGATTTGCTATTTTAATTAATAATGTCGCCTCTAAAGGAAAAAATCCTGTCGCTTTTTTTGCATGGCGAATGTTTTTGCTATTCATTTTAGCTTTTATTAATTCTGCTTTTTGGCTGGGCGACATTTTAAAAGATTATGCCTTTTTAGGACTTGTATTATTGCTTTTTTACAGATGTTCTGCCAAAACTTTAGCAATTATTTCGGGGGTAATTGTACTTACAATTCCTTTTGTAATGGCTTATGTAAACGGGATAAAAATTGAACATCCTGCGATTGCATCAAATCCCGAATATTTAAAACTATATCATTCTGGAAACTGGATTGACTTTTTTAGATTTAACTTGTTAGCTTCGTTCTACGAGCAAATTATTATTCCTGGTTACGCAATTACGGCTCATTATGTAATGTTGGGCTGTATGCTTTTTGGATTTTTACTTCAAAAACTAAACTTTTTCAATCGCTTAAGAGAATTAAAAAGCCTCTTAAAAAACATCTGTGTAATTAGTTTCGCTTTGGCTGTAATTATTGGAATAGGATTTAATATCATAATAATCTACAAAGTCGAATTTTTAAAAATCTTCCATCCGCTTTATTGGTTGGTTTTAAGTACAATGATTTTTATTTCAACCGGAATTTGTCTTCTGTATATAAATGGAAAATTAAAAACGGTTTTCAGCTATTTTAGCGCAGGCGGAAAAATGACATTGACCAATTATATGACTCAAAATGTATTGGCGGGCATTATTTTCTCTGGAATTGGATTCGGAATTGCAGATTCAATGCCGTATTGGTTTTATTTCTTCCTTGCTATTTCTGTATTTATAATTCAACTATTTGTTAGCAAATGGTGGCTTTCAAAATACAATTATGGCCCAATTGAATGGTTATGGAGATCTGCTAGTTACAGAGAATGGGTTCCTTTTAAAAAGGCACAGCCAGAGGTTGTTGCAGATATCAAAATGGTATAAAATTTAAACTTTTTGGAATAAAATTGATACTAAAAGAAAAGCCCTTAAAACTAAATTTAAGGGCTTTTTTTTATATCATAAAATGAAATTACTTCACTTCAAAAACGTTGTTTGTTTGTTTTACATCAGCCATTAATCCGCTTGGATCGATCGTGATTTTTTTGATTGACGTTTTGTTTTTGTCAATTGTAAAACTATAGTTTTGTTGTGCCCAAGCCCAGTCTTCCAGAACTGTTCTTTTCTCATTTGGATTTGGATTTGGTTTAATGAAATTCATCATTCTTAATGGAATGTAGAATGTCTCAGAAGTTCCGTCAGTATAATCAACTTTTAAATCGATTGGCATTGGCATTCTTCCAATTCTTTCTAAAGAAACTGTTGTTTTTCCTGCGTTATCTGCCACGGCTGCAATTCCGTAATCGATAGTATTTGTTGTTTGCGTCCAATCGATTAAATACCAATCTAGCTCAGCTCCAGAAACTCTTTCAGCTGATCTTTTAATATCGTTTGGCGTAGGATGTTTGAATTTGAAATCGTTAAAATATCTATGCAAAGTTGCATCAACATTGGCTTTCCCGATTACATATTCTAATTGAGAAAGGAAAAGACTTCCTTTAACATAAGAAGAAATACTATACGGACGGTTTTCGTCATAACGATCTCCATGGGTTGTTTGCGGCTGTTCTTTACCAGAATTTACTAAACTGTAATACGCTTTGTAATTTCCAACAAACGGATTCACTTCTTTTTTGTCTCCTTTTAATTCATTCAAAGCACTGTCTTCGATGTAGGTTGTAAAACCTTCGTCCATCCAAGGGTGTTTTGATTCATTTGAAGCCAAAATATGTTGGAACCAAGAGTGTCCTAATTCGTGTGTAGCTGTTCCTAGAATACCTTCAAGAGTTCCGTTTCCTAGCATTAAAGTACACATCGCATATTCCATTCCTCCGTCTCCACCTTGAATAAATGAATATTGTTTGTATGGGTAAGCTCCAACTCTTTGGTTGTAATATTCCATTACTTTAACCATTAACGGCTCTAATTGTTTCCAGTTTGCCGTTGTTTTTTCGTTGTTTTTGTAGAAGAAATGCAAATCAACATCGTTTGGTCCTTTTACAATATCATGAGTATATTCTTTATCTGCAGCCCAAGTGAAATCGTGAACATTTGGCGCGATAAAATGCCAAGTCAATGTTTTTGCTTTTTTAGGATACGTAACTGTTACACCAGCATCTTCGTAACCGTGTCCAATTGAGTTTTTATCTTGAAGATATCCAGAGCCTCCAATTGTGTAGTCTTTATCGATAGTGATTTTTACGTCAAAATTACCCCAAACTCCGTGAAATTCTCTCGCGATATATGGATCTGCGTGCCATCCTTCGAAATCAAATTCGGCTAATTTTGGATACCATTGCGACATAGAAAGTTCAACTCCCTCAGAATTATTTCTTCCAGAACGACGAATCTGTACGGGAACTTGTCCGTCAAAATCTAAAGTGAAAGTCGTTTTAGAATTTGGCAAAATTGGTTTAGCCAAAGTAACTTCTAAGATCGTTCCAGAAACTCTTGTTTGAGCCACAGCGCCATCTTGTTTGAAGTTTGTAATTTTTAGATAACCAATTTCGTTTGGTTTTAAAGTCTCAATACGGCTTTGTTTTACTTCTTTTCCGTCTGCTTGTTTTACTTTGTTTACCATTCTTCCGTCTGGATCTTTAATAAAGTGAAGACGTGCATCCATTTCGCTTCCTGGCTGAAAAGCATTTGGATACAAATGATAGAATACTTTTTTAAGAGTATCAGAAGAGTTATTGGTATAAACCAATTCTTGTTTCCCTTTGTACTGATAGTTTTTTACATCCATCGAAACCTCCATTTTATAGTCAGCGTGCTGCTGCCAATATGGGGCGCTTTGTGCAAAAGCCGAGTTAAAACCTAGGCTCAGGAAAGAAAGTAAAATAATTTTTCGCATGTTTATATGTAATAGAAAATGGAAGAGCGCGAACTCTTCCATTGGATTAATCGTTTAATATTGTTTATTTTTTAGACATTTTTTCTGCCATTAATAAAGCATTGTAAGCATTTACCATCTTAGCAGTTTTTGATGATTCTACAGAAGAAACAGGTGCTGGTTTTTCTCCAGGATTTTCGCCTGTTCCTAAAACAACTGTTGAAGGAAGCGCTACTCCCGAGTCCATTAAAATCTTTTTAACTTGAGCCGCTTTTAACTTCGGATAGTACGAACGAATTAAAGCTGCAACACCTGCTGCATTTGGAGATGCCATTGATGTTCCTTGCAAGTATTTGTATTTATTGTTTGGAACTGTTGCGTAGATTTCCTCACCTGGAGCAAAAACGTCTACGTTTATTTTTCCGAAGTTTGAAAATGAAGCTACAACATTTTCCCCGTATGATTTATTGATTGCGCCAATCGTAATTAAATTACTCGCAAATTCTTTCACATTGTCTTTAGAGTCATTCGGATAATTGATGTTTTTTGCTTCATCGATATTGTAACCGTCGTTACCAGCAGCATGAACAATTAAAACGTCTTTCTTTTCTGCATATTTGATCGCGTCGTAAACCCATTCTTTGTGCGGAGAGAAACTTTTTCCAAAACTTCCGTTAATTACTTTTGCTCCATTGTCTACAGCATAACGAATTGCCAAAGCAATATCTTTATCGTACTCGTCTCCGTCTGGCACAGCTCTTACAGTTAGGATTTCAACGTTTGTAGCAACTCCATCCCCTCCTAAATTATTTCCTCTAATTTGAGCAATAATACCGGCAACGTGAGTTCCGTGAAGGGCTTTTTCCTTGTCTGGACCAAAAACAATATTATTACCATAACGATTGTTTTTTATGTCTTCTGGGTTGTCCCCTACTATTTTTCTTCCGTCAAAATCTTTGTTTAAATTGTATTTTAACTGATCTTCAACTTGCTCACTGTATTCTGTTAATTCAGATTCTGGATTAAAAGTTGGCCCAGCATTAGTGAAAATCTGAGTCATGATCATTTTACTTCTAGATACTTTCGGATCTGTTGAAGTAATTTTACTCAAATCTTCAAGTTTATAATCTGACTTATTTAATTCTTTTTTAATTGTGTTATGAACATCAAGTAAAAAATCTGCTTGCTGTTTATCTTGAAGAGCCTCTTCGTATTTTTTAGTATATTCTGCTAAAGCTGTTTTATATTCTGCAGAACCATCATCTCCTTTTTTAACTACACGAGTCATTTCAAGATTTTCGTGAACAGCATCTCCCAGAAAATTCCATCCGTGCACATCATCTATAAATCCGTTTTTGTCATCATCGATTCCGTTTCCTGGAATTTCTTTTTTGTTAGTCCAAATCATTCCTTGCAAATCTTCGTGCTCGATATCGACACCAGAATCTACAATTCCTACGATTACTTTCTGCCCTTTTTTACCTTGCAATAATTCAGCATAAGCTTTGTCAACGCTCATTCCCGGAATTGAATCTTTTATCAAATCAAGATGGCTCCATCTTTTTAATTCATTTTCGCTCAGGGGAGCTTTTTTGACAACTGCCGTAGGAGCTGTAATAAACTCTTTTGAAGTAGAAACCTGCGCTTGAACTGTAGCGCTACATCCTGCTAAAACAAGCAATGCAAAAGCAGATAATTTAAGAGGTTTTATATGACTCATGTATCTATATTATAAGTAAAGTTAAAAGATGGGCCTAAATTATGCTTTTTTGTTACAAAAAACTAACCGTTAACAATGTGTTATGAAATTTTGATGAAAAATACTTAAAAGTATAATATTCTCAAATATTTAAATATCAAATCATTATAAACAAACGCTAAATATACTTTTAAACCGCTATTTGTTTTTTTAAATAAAGAAAGCAACAAAAAATATACCGTTTACGGCATCACGTAAGGTTTCTCAGTTTAATTCGAGTATTATTGTGCGACCTAATTCTAAACTTTTTCTATGAAAGCAAAACTACTCTTATTGCTGTTTCTGGCAACTTTTTCTTTTTATGCACAAACCAACTTAGTTCCAAATGGTGGGTTTGAAGAATGGACAGGAAGCACGTTCACAGATTGGACTATTACAAATTCTGTTGCCAACAGCTTTGATTTTGGGCAAGGCCAACAAAGTGCACGTTTATTGTATCAAAGCGCTTCTCCCAAAATTACGACACAAGTACCCATGAAAGCTGGTGTGACTTATACAATAAAATATAAATATAAATATGTAAGTGCAAATTACAACGGTAGCCATCCTATTGCTTTAAACATTTCGAAAACAGGTGCCTCTGCTACTTTGTCTAATAGTACATTTGCAACAAACAATTTATGGACAGAAAAAGAAACTATTTTTACTGCTGATAAAGATTTATCATACGATTTATCTATTTCTACTTTTAGTTTTGATAATGCGTCTTTTGAAGTTTTAATTGATGCCGTGCAAGTTTATGCTCAGGGTACTGAGCAATTCACTAAAATTCCTAATCTCAATTTCGAAAAAAAATTAATTGCTCTAGGTCTTGATTCTGGCACTCCAGATGGTCAAGTGCAAAACATAAACATCAATACCATAAAATATCTAAATGTTTCAAGCAGTTCTATAAGTGACCTAACTGGTATTGAAGGCTTTACTTCTATGACTAGTTTAGACTGTAGTCAGACAGGTTTAACAAGTCTCGATTTGAGCAAAAATCCTAACTTGCTTAGACTGAACTGCGCAAGTAACACTGGTATAAAAAACCTTAATATCAGTACCAATCCAAATTTAGTTTTTCTAAATTGTTCCTACAATAATTTTTCAACCTTAGATTTAACTGCAAATCCTGCTCTTCAATATCTTGAAGCGACAAGCAACTATTTGACAACCTTAGACCTTTCAAACAATATAAATCTTGTTGAGTTACAGGTTAGAAGCAATAGATTAGCTAGCATCGATTTATCAAAAAACACAGCTTTAAAACAAGTTAGTTTTTTAAGCAACAATCTTACTTCTTTGAATGTATCGAGTAATACAGCATTACAAGTTCTGGATCTTGGCAATAATAAATTGACTGCTATCGATCTTTCAAAAAACAAGTTATTGAAAGATTTAACTCTTTATGGAAACCAATTAACATCTTTGGATCTTAGTGTTCATAATGCGTTAATAATGCTGAATTGCAGCGATAACAAACTTACTAGTTTGAATTTAAAGAATGGAAATAACTCTAATTTCGTATTAAGCCATTCTATTGGTTACATGGACATTAGAGGCAATTATAGTGGTTTAGTTTATAATTCATCGTTTGCAAGCAATCCTTTAAGCTGTATTCAAGTTGACAATAATGTTTATTCTAATACTAATTGGTCTGCGCTAAAAGATACTGAAGCGAATTATACTTCATTAGACTGTTCGCTTTCTACGCTTATTCTTGACCCAAAATTTGAAGATCAATTAATTGCTTTAAGTATTGATACTGATGGAAAAAATGGTGCCGTTTTAAATTCTAGCATCAAAACTGTCACGACATTAAACGTGTCAGGGAAAGGAATTACATCACTAGCCGGAATTGAAGGTTTTACAGGATTAACAAACTTAAATGTTTCTGGAAATGCATTAAAAAGATTGAATCTTTCTAAAAACACGGCATTAACAACTTTAAATATTTCTAACAATCCAACATTGACTTGTGTAGAAGTGCCAAATCTTGCTCTTGCCGCTACTTGGGCTGTTACCAAAGATGCTACAACAAGTTTTAGTTTAGATTGTAATGTTTATACCCTTATTCCAGATCCAAAATTTGAAGAGTTTTTAATTTCTAGAAATTACGATAAAGATGGTCTAAACGGAAAAGTACTAACCGAAAGTATAGACAAAATCACTGTTCTTAACATGAACAATCTTGGTATTTCTGATTTAACAGGAATTCAAGATTTTGCTTCTTTGACTTATCTTCAGGCTTATGGGAATCAAATAGAAACAATTGACGTTTCTAAAAACCTTACTTTAACTAGTTTGGATTTAAAAAGCAATAAACTATCCAAAATTGATGTATCGAACAACACCGCATTAACTTCTCTCGAGTTAAGCAACAACCTAATTTCAGATCTTAATCTGACAAAAAATTTAAACTTAAAAAGTCTACACGCTGAAAAAAACAACTTAAGTAAAATTGACCTATCGGCAAATACAAAATTGACTTATGTTCTTGTCAGCAACAACAAATTAACTTCTTTTGATATCTCAAAAAATCCAGACGTATATCAAGTTTGGTGTCAAAGCAATCAAATTAGAAGTTTGGATTTCTCTAAGAATTCAAAACTTATTCAACTTTTAGCAGATAATAACAAACTGGTAAATGTAAATTTTAAAAATGGCGCCAATACTCTTATCAATGTTTCATCTGGAAACAATGGAGGTATTCGTTTCACGGGCAATCCTGATTTGAAATGTATACAAGTTGACGATGTTGATTATGCTAATACAAATTGGTCAGAAAAGAAAGATGCAACCGCTGCTTTCTCTTCAGTTGCATGTCCTGTCGTAGTACCTTATACTTTAATTCCAGATGCCAACTTTGAAGCTAAATTAATTGCGTTAGGAATTGATAAAGACGGAATAGCTGGAAAAGTAGAAACGATGAATATTGTTACTTTGACAAGTTTGAATATTGCAAACAGTGGCATTGCAGATTTAACAGGAATACAGGATTTTACTGCTTTGACTTCATTAGATGCTAGCAATAATAAGTTGACGACAATTGATGTTTCTAAAAACATTGATTTGAAAACATTAAATGTGAGCAAAAATCAATTGACTTCGCTAAATGTTGCAACTAATACTGCATTAAACACACTAAATTGCGCTACTAATGCCATTACTGCTTTAGATGTTAAAACAAATACAGAATTAAGTAGTTTAAGCTGTAATTCTAATGCAATTGCGAAACTTGATGTTTCACAAAACATAAAGCTTACGGTTTTAAACGCTAGTTTTAATAAACTGCAATATTTGGATATTTCTAAAAATAAGCTTGTAAAAGAAGTCGATGCTGCTTCTAATGATCTTTATAATCTTAATTTGAAAAACGGCAACAACGCAAACATGCAGCGTATGACTTTTGGTAATTTTACCTTAAATCCGCATTTAGTTTGTATTGAAGTTGATGATGCAGCATTTGCTCAAGCAAATTGGATTGCAAAAGATGCAACTGCTACTTACTCAGCTCAGGCTTGCCCTTTAAACGAACAGCAAACTTTAATTCCTGATCTAGCTTTTGAAAGAATATTAATTGCTAAAGGAATAGACAAAGATGGCGAAAATGGAAAAGTGCGTACGGCTAGCATTTCGACCATAACAGATTTATCTTTAATTGATAGCAATAACAAAATTTCTGATTTAACAGGTATTCAAGACTTTAAAGCATTGAACATACTGCGTGCAAATAATAACAATATTAAAACTGTTGATTTTTCTAAAAACACAGCATTAGTTAGTATTGATCTTAACAATAACCAATTAGAAAGTATTGATTTATCTAATAATACTGCTTTATGGACTTTGGATGTTAGCAACAATCAGTTGACATCTCTTAATGTTTCAAAAAACACAGCATTAGGTACTTTGGCTGCCTCATATAATAAATTAAGCTCTTTAGAAGTTTCTCAAAACACCAAATTATATCGTCTAGAAGCCGTTGGCAACAAATTGCAAACTATCGATTTATCTCAAAACACAAAATTAGAGTATTTCCTTATTTATAATAATTTGCTAACTTCTTTAGACCTTAAAAACAACCCACTTGTATACAACTTACAGTGCTCTCAGAATCAAATTACTACTTTAGATTTATCTAAAAACAACAAGCTAACTGTAGTAAATGTTTCAGGCAATAAATTATACAATCTTAATTTAAAAAATGGAGCAAACAGTTTATTAATTGTTAGCAGTTCCAACTTAAAAAGCAATCCGTATCTTAAATGTATTGAGGTTGATGATATTGCTTTTTCAAACGAAAAATGGAGCACAATTAAAGATGCAACTTCAAACTTTTCAGTAGAAGCTTGCCCTAATGGAGAACCTTTTACTTTAATTCCTGATGTTAACTTTGAAAATAAATTAATCGCTCTTGGAATTGATAAGGACGGTCCAAACGGAAAAGTTGCAACTTACAGCATTGATACTGTAACTTCTCTGAATCTATCAAAAAGCAATATTTCTGATTTAACAGGATTACAAGGCTTTACTGCATTGACTTCATTAGAAGCTTCAGAAAACAAATTGACAACTATTAATGTTTCAAATAATGTATATCTGACAAACTTAAATGTTAGCAAAAATCAATTAACTTCTTTAAATATTACCGCAAACATCAGATTAACTTCTTTGAACTGCAGCGCAAATAATATTACGGCTTTAAATGTTTCTAGCAATAGTTTGTTAAGTAATTTAAATTGTAGCAATAATGCCATTGCAACACTAGATGTTTCTAATCTTTTTCAATTAAGCACTTTAAATTGCAGCACTAATGCCCTTACTGCTTTGAATGTTTCTAGAAATACAAAACTAACGGTATTGAGCGCAAGTATTAATAAAATCGAAAATTTAGATGTTTCTAAAAACACAGTTCTGAAAGAATTTGACTGTGCCAATAATGAGTTGTACAACTTAAACTTGAAAAACGGAAACAATGTTAATATGGAAAGAGTGATTTTTGGAAACTTTACACAAAATCCAAACTTGCTTTGTATCCAAGTAGACGATGCTGCATTCTCAAACGAGAAATGGATTGCTAAAGATGCAACTGCAACATACTCTTCTGAAGCTTGTCCGGTAAACGGAAAATACACTTTGATTCCGGATGTAAATTTTGAAAAAATATTAATCGCTAGAAAAATTGACACGGATGGTGAAAACGGAAAAGTACTTACTGCAAATATTTCAAAAATCACTAGTTTGAATGTTAATGATGCTAATCTGAAAGTTTCAGATTTAACAGGTATTCAAGATTTTACTGCATTAGAAACTTTATCTTGTTATTCTGCTTCACTGACAACTTTAGATATTTCTAAAAACGTAAACTTAGTAACTCTTGACTGTTCAAATAACAAATTAACTTCTTTGAATCTGTCAAAAAACACTAAATTAAAATCATTAGATGTTTCTAACAATGCATTCACATCAATAGATCTTTCAGCAAATATTAATTTAACTCGTTTTACTGCGAGTAGCAATCAGTTTTCAGCATTAGAACTTTCAAAAAATACAGCTTTAGAAACAATATCGCTTTATAATAATAAATTAACTGATTTAAATATTGCTAAAAATGTCAATTTAACAAATCTAACGGTTTCTAAAAATCTTCTAACGTCAATAGATGTTTCAAACAATCCAAGTTTAAAAACTATAGACATTGCCGAAAACCAGCTGACTAATCTTGATTTTTCTAAAAACCCTTTATTAGTAACAATTTTTGGTAGTAAAAACAAATTGGAGAATCTAAATATCAGCAATAATGTTTTGCTAACTTCATTGCATTTGCAATACAATAAACTTGCAACTCTTGATATTTCTACCAATAAAGTTTTAAGCACAGCTTTTCTTTATGACAATGCCCTGACATCATTTGACATAAGCAAAAACCCTGAATTAAACACTTTAAATTTAGACACCAATCAATTGACAAGTTTGAATTTAAAAAATGGAAAAAACAATTCAATAAGCACCCTTAGCATGCGTCAAAATGCGAAATTAACCTGTATTCTCGTTGATGATGTAATTTATGCTAATACAAATTGGTCTACTAGCAAAGATGCAATTGCGACTTATAACACAGAATGTACTGGCGAATTGGTTTTAGCGTCAAACAATTTTGCAATTGAAACTAAAGGAGAATCTTGTTTAGGCGAAAATAACGGAGAAATCAGCATTGTTGGAAAAGCTACATTTGCTTACAATGCTACGATAAACGACAAGTCTTACACGTTTGCAAATAATGCTTTAAAACTTACGGCATTAGCTCCAGGAGTTTACAAAATTAAGATCACAATTCCTGAAATGATTTTTGAGCAAAACTTCAATGTAACAATTCAAAAAGGCGCAACGATTACAGGAAAATCTAGCGTAACTGCTAAGAGTGTAGATGTTGAAATTACTGAAGGAACTGCTCCTTTCACAGTATTTGTAGATGGTGCAGAACAATTCCAAACAACAGACACGAATTTTACAGTTTCTCTAGATAAAGCAGGATTGGTTGAAGTAGCTACTGCCAAAGCTTGTGAAGGTGTTTTTGCTAAAAAAGTTACTTCTTACGAATTAGGAACTACATTGGCAGCTTATCCAAATCCTACTACTGGCGTAATCGAAATTGAAATTCCGAGCACTAAAACTGAGGTCGCAATTGAATTGTACAATTTTGGAGGTCAATTGGTTTCTCATGGAACTTATAACATTGAAAGCGGAAAAGCGCTTTTAAATCTTGAAAAACTACCATCAGGAATTTATGCGGCCAAAATCAATTTAGAAACTCCAGAATACGTTAAAATTATAAAGAAATAAAAGATGAAAAATTCTATATACCTATCAATAATCTGTTTAGTATTTGCTGCCTGCGGTAGCGGTGGCGGAGATGATCCTGAACCAGTTATTCCACCGGTGGTAAACACAGCTCCTACTGTACCCGTGTTGAGTGTTCCAGCAGATAATAAATTATGCTTAGACAACAATGTTTCTTTTCAGTGGAATTCCTCTACAGACGAACAAAAAGATGCGATTGTTTATCAGATTCAAATTGCAAAAGACAATGCATTCAGTCAAATTGTAAATACGTTGGATAATTCATCTCTTTCAACAAGTGCTTTAGCCTTAGAAAAAAACACGGCTTATTATTGGAGAGTAAAAGCTACAGATGCCAAAGGATTGTCTAGTGCCTATTCGTCAACTTTTAAGTTTTACACTGCTGGTACAGCTGTTGTTAATCATTTGCCTTTTGCACCAGAATTAATTTCTCCGATAACCAATGCTGCTTTGAGCACAACAACGGCAAGTTTAAAATGGAACGCTTCTGATGTTGATACAGCAGATGTATTAACGTATGATGTTTATTTTGGAACAGCAAATCCGCCGACTGAGAAATTAAGCGAAAACAAATCTGAAAAAAGCATTGACGCTACAATAGCTCCAGGAAAACAATATTTCTGGAGAGTAACAGTCAAAGACAACAAAGGTGGTGAAACCGTAGGTCAAGTTTGGAAATTCAAAACCAACTAATCCTTAAAATTACAATTAGTTAAAACCAAAAAAATCCCATTTTCTAAATATTGAAAATGGGATTTTTTTTATTTCCATAAAATCTTTTTCTAAAGAATCTCTTTACAAGTAAAAACCTCTTTTAGTCGAACGCCTTTTTCTGTGTGCTCGACCGTTATAATTTGATTGTGCGCATCGTGTTCTAAAAACAAATAATGGTTATGATCTGCCGCTGCATTTAAAAATTTTGACTTTTCAGGCATTGTCAGCAAAGGTCTTGTATCGTAACCCATAACGTATGGAAGCGGAATATGTCCCGCCGTCGCCAATAAATCGGCGCAAAAAACAATGGTTTTATCTTGGTATTTGATATACGGAATCATTTGCTTTTCAGTATGTCCGTCAACATAATAGATGTCGAAATTTAATTCCTTCGAAAAACCAAAATCAGATTCGGGTCTTTTTACAAAATTCAATTGACCGCTTTCTTGCATTGGCAGGATATTTTCTGAAAGAAAAGAAGCTTTTTCACGAGGATTTGGTTTTGTTGCCCATTCCCAATGATTTTCGTTGGTCCAGAATTTGGCATTTTTAAAAGCAGGCTCGTAACCCGTTTTATCCGAATTCCATTGGACACTTCCTCCGCAATGATCAAAATGCAGATGCGTCATAAAAACATCAGTAATGTCATTTCGACTGAATCCGTATTTTGCTAAAGATTTATCCAAAGAATGCGAACCCCAAAGCGAATAATATCCGAAGAACTTTTCTGATTGCTTATCGCCCATTCCGGTATCAATCAAAATAAGACGATTTCCGTCTTCGATTAATAGACAGCGCGCGGCAATATCGATAAGATTATTAGCATCGGCAGGATTGGTTTTATTCCAAATGGTTTTAGGAACAACGCCAAACATAGCGCCTCCATCCAACTTAAAATTTCCAGATTCTATAGGGTAAAGCTTCATGAGAATGATTTTCTAAAAGAACAAAGCTAGAAAATTCAAACTCCTTTTGCTAAATTTTAAGGTTAAAAACAACGATATTATTCTAATGTAATCGAAGTGCTTCCCATTATTTCCTGCTTATCAAAATAATTCACAAAGTAAGTGCCTTTTTTAAACTGATCTGCATTTAAAACTCCGTAAGCATTCTGAGATTTTCCTTGAAAATCGGTGCTCACAATAAAACTATAAACGAGCGCTTTATCATTTCCAAATTCAATCAATTTATTATCTCCTAAAACGGTATTTTTTTGATCTAAAACTTGAACATAAAAAACTTTTTTCCCTGTCTTTGCCACAGCATTTCCGTTAACTGTAAAACTAATTTTAAGTTTTTTTGTATTCTTTGCTTTTGTCGTTTCCAATTCTGCACCCGAGCTTTTTTCACGAAGTGCAATCGCTTTAAAATTGCTTAAATAAAGTTTTGAAGCATCTTTTAAAGTTGTTTCTAATTTTTTCTGTTTAGAAATCAACGTATCATTTTCTGCTTTTTGCTGATACATGACAACATTCTGACTTTCAATTTCTGTCAATAAATTTTTATTCTGAGATTTTAACTTTTTAATTTCAACCAACTTGCTATCTAATGAAGATTTCATTCCTGAAAGCTGATTTCTATAAATTCTAATTTGCTCAATTGAAGGATTTTGCGAAACCTTAATAACTTCCATTAAATTTTCGACGTTCTTACGTTCCAATTCCAGCTCTTTAGAAAGAGCTGCATTTTCTAAAATAACTAAATCATAGGCTGCTTTCAGTGTACTTAACGAATCTAAAATATTTTTCTGCTCAGTTGTTTCAGCAGCAACAGCTAAGTCTTTTTTATTTTCGGTTTTATTTTCTTTTTTAATTTTATCAGATTCACTGCTAAAAACTAGGACTGCAGCACCTAATCCAAAAACAAAAATTATTGCCAACAAGGGTTTTAGCCACTTATTTTTATGTTGTTTTTTCATAATTACTCACAATTTTCTGCAAAAGTAGCTAATATATAATGGTTCTAATCAGTAGAAATACTTGTTTTTTAACATTTAGGAGCGATATTTGCAGCTTCATTCTGAAAAGAATTTCCTTTTTAATTTTGGTTTCAATTTTGTCAAAATAAGTATTATCTATTTTCACATTTGTTATAATAATGTGAACCGTTATGGAAAAAGGTTTTTAAGTCGTATCTTTGCCGATAATTTCATTTCAACATTGACAGACAGCACTTTAAAATGTAATAATTTAATTACTTTTTGAGAAATATTAAAAGGAATGTTGAAAAAGATAAATACCATAAAAAAATGATAAAAGTTTCTGATACAGCCAAAAAGAAAATCATCGACCTAATGACTGATGATGGTTTTGATGCCGCACACGACTACGTAAGAGTAGGCGTAAAAAGTGGCGGATGCTCTGGTTTGTCATACGATTTAAAATTTGACAAAACCAAAGGAGATGACGATAAAATATTCGTAGATAACGACATACAAATTGCAGTTGAAAAAAAATCTTTCCTTTATTTAGCCGGGACAATTTTAGAATTCTCTGGTGGATTAAACGGAAAAGGATTTGTTTTCAATAATCCTAACGCAAGCAGAACTTGCGGATGCGGAGAATCATTTTCGCTTTAGTCAAAAACCGAAAGTCATAAAGTCGTAAAGACTTGATAATGGCTTTACAACTTTGGACTTTACAACTTTAAGACAACATTAAAAAATATAATGAGCAAATACACCGAAGACGATTTAAAGATCGAACTGGAAACTAAAGAATATGAGTACGGATTTTATACCAATATAGAATCTGAAACTTTTCCTATTGGCTTAAACGAAGAGATTGTAAGAGCTATTTCGCTTAAAAAAGAAGAACCAGAATGGATGACTGAATGGCGCATCGAGGCTTTCCGTGCTTGGAAAGAAATGATTGAGCCAGAATGGGCAAATGTTCAGTATGAAAAACCAGATTTTCAGGCCATTTCATATTACTCAGCTCCAAAAACTGTAGATCCTAATAAAACTTTGGACGATGTTGATCCTGAATTATTAGAGATGTATAAAAAGTTAGGAATCTCTGTAGACGAACAGAAAAAAATGAACAATATCGCAATGGATATTGTGGTCGATTCTGTTTCTGTTGCTACAACCTTCAAGAAAACTTTAGCAGAAAAAGGAATTATTTTCTGCCCGATTTCTGAAGCAATTAAAGAGCATCCAGAATTGGTAAAAAAATATTTAGGTACTGTTGTTCCTCAGAAAGATAACTTCTATGCGGCGTTAAACTCAGCTGTTTTCTCTGATGGAAGTTTCTGTTATATTCCAAAAGGCGTAAAATGTCCGATGGAACTTTCAACTTATTTTAGAATCAATCAAGCAGGAACTGGACAATTCGAAAGAACGCTGGTTATTGCTGACGAAGGAAGCTACGTTTCTTACCTAGAAGGATGTACAGCGCCAAGCCGTGACGAAAACCAATTGCACGCTGCTGTGGTTGAATTGATCGCTTTGGATGATGCTGAAATTAAATATTCTACAGTTCAAAACTGGTTCCCTGGAAACAAAGAAGGAAAAGGTGGAGTTTACAACTTCGTAACCAAAAGAGGTTTATGCGAAACAAACGCTAAAATTTCTTGGACACAAGTTGAAACAGGTTCTGCTGTAACTTGGAAATATCCTTCTTGTGTACTTAAAGGAGATAATTCAGTAGGAGAATTTTATTCTATTGCTGTTACAAATAATTTCCAACAAGCGGATACTGGAACGAAAATGATCCATTTAGGAAAAAATACTAAATCGACTATTATTTCTAAAGGTATTTCGGCTGGAAAATCACAAAATAGCTACCGTGGTTTAGTGCAAATCTCGCCAAGAGCAGAAAATGCAAGAAACTTTTCTCAATGTGACTCGTTGTTAATGGGTAACAATTGCGGTGCACATACTTTCCCTTATATCGAAAGTAAAAATCCATCTGCAAAAATCGAGCACGAAGCAACTACAAGTAAAATTGGAGAAGATCAGGTTTTCTACTGCAACCAAAGAGGTATTCCTACTGAAAAAGCGATTGCCTTAATTGTAAACGGTTTCAGTAAAGATGTATTGAACAAACTTCCAATGGAATTTGCTGTTGAAGCTCAAAAACTATTAGAGATTTCTTTGGAAGGATCTGTAGGTTAAAAAGTTTCAAGTTTCAGGTTTCAGGTTTTGGAACTGAAATTTTATTCTTTACAACCATTAAAAAGAATTTTATATCATAATAAATAAAAAAGATTTTAAAGTTAAAATTTTTCAGAACCGCTGAGAACTTGAAACTTGAAACTTTAAACAAAGAAAAAAAATGTTATCAATAAAAAACCTTCACGCCGCGATTGGTGATAAAGAAATCCTTAAGGGAATTAATATAGAAGTTAAAGCTGGAGAAGTTCACGCGATAATGGGACCAAACGGTTCTGGAAAAAGTACACTTTCTGCTGTTATTGCAGGAAATGAAAATTATGAAGTTACAGACGGAGAGGTTATTCTTGACGGAGAAGATCTTGCTGATTTAGCTCCAGAAGAAAGAGCACACAAAGGTGTTTTCCTTTCTTTTCAATATCCAGTAGAAATTCCTGGAGTTAGCGTAACTAACTTTATGAAAACTGCGATCAACGAAACTCGTAAAGCAAACGGACAGGAAGAAATGCCTGCAAACGAAATGCTGAAAGTGATTCGTGAGAAATCTGAATTGTTAGAAATCGACCGTAAATTTTTATCTCGTTCTTTAAATGAAGGTTTTTCTGGAGGAGAGAAAAAAAGAAACGAGATTTTCCAAATGGCAATGTTAGAGCCAAAATTAGCTATCCTTGACGAAACCGATTCTGGTCTTGATATCGATGCTTTAAGAATTGTGGCTAATGGTGTAAACAAATTAAAAAGCGACAAAAACGCGATTATTGTTATCACGCACTACCAACGTTTGTTAGATTATATCGTACCAGATTTCGTTCACGTTCTTTACAACGGTAGAATCGTAAAATCAGGAGGAAAAGAATTGGCTTACGAATTAGAAGAAAAAGGATACGACTGGATTAAAGCAGAAAATTAAAACAGTCGTAAAGTCGAAAGTCAAAAGTCATAAAGTCGAAAATACAATATGAGTAAGTTCAAATCTTTTGAGGAAATAAATTCTTGGCAAAAATCTCGAATCTTCAATAAGAAAATATATTTGATTACTGAGAATTCTAATTTCAAAAAAGACTTTGATTTTGCTAGACAAATAAGACGCGCATCACTTTCTATATCATCAAATATAGCAGAAGGTTTTGAGAGAAATACAGATAAAGAGTTTGTTTATTTTTTATATGTCGCCAAAGCATCTGCAGGAGAAGTAAGATCTCAATTATATTTAGCTTTTGATTTAGAATATATTATAAAAGAAGAATTTGAAATGCTTTTAGAGTCGGTTACAGAAATATCGAAATTATTAAGCGGTTTCATTAAATATTTGAGTCAAAAGTCATAAAGTCAAAAGTTGCAAAGTCTTTTTAGACTCAATTTAATTTATGATTTTTTCACAAAAATAGTCGACAATGTAAAGTCTTTCGACTTTCGACTTTCGACTTTAAGACTAAAAAAAGAAATGGATTTAAAAGAAAAATTAGTATCGTCTTTTATGGCTTTTGAAGAGCGTGTTGATGTGCATTCAGATTTGCACGACATCCGTACATCTGCTATAAAAAACTTCGAAAATAAAGGTTTCCCAACCAAAAAGGAAGAAGCTTGGAAATACACATCGCTAAATGCCATCTTAAAAAATGACTTTACGGTTTTTCCTAAGCAGGAAAGTGCAATCGAATTCAACCAGGTAAAAAAATACTTTTTACACGAAATTGACACTTATAAATTAGTTTTTATAGATGGTGTTTTCAGTTCGCATTTGTCTTCTACAACACACGACGGAATCGATGTTTGTTTGATGTCATCGGCATTAACCAAACCAAAATATAAAATGATTATTGATACGTACTTCAATCAAATCGCAAGTAAAGACGACAGTTTGACTTCATTGAATACTGCTTTTGCAATGGAAGGTGCGTTTATCAATATTCCGAAGAAAAAAGTTGCTGATAAAGCAATTGAGGTAATGTATTTCTCAACAGGAAATGAAGCCGCTTTAATGGTTCAGCCAAGAAATTTGATTATTGTGGGCGAAAATTCACATGTTCAAATTATCGAGCGTCACCAAAGTTTGAATGAAAATCCAGTTTTAACGAATTCTGTTACGGAGATTTTCGCTCAAAAACGTGCCATTGTTGATTATTACAAAATTCAAAACGACAATAGCGAAGCAAATTTAGTGGACAACACTTACGTTTCTCAACAACAAGAAAGCCACGCTTCTGTTCATACTTTCTCATTCGGAGGAAACCTTACTCGTAACAATTTAAACTTTTACCACTTCGGAGAAAGATTGACTAGTACGCTTAACGGAATTTCTATCTTGAATGACAAACAGCACGTTGACCATTATACATTGGTAAACCACGCACAGCCAAACTGTGAGAGTTTCCAAGATTATAAAGGAATTTTCTCTGATCGTTCGACTGGAGTTTTCAACGGAAAAGTTTTAGTAGAAAAAGAAGCTCAAAAAACAAATGCTTTCCAAAAAAGCAACAACATTTTATTGAGCGACAAAGCTACAATCAATGCAAAACCACAATTGGAAATTTTTGCCGATGATGTAAAATGTTCTCACGGATGTACTGTTGGACAGTTGGATGAAACAGCAATGTTCTACATGCAATCTCGCGGAATCCCGAAAAAAGAAGCTAAAGCTTTATTGATGTACGCATTCTCAAATGCCGTTATCGAAAGCATCAAAATACCAGAATTAAAACAAAGAATTACTAAAATCATTGCCATGAAATTAGGCGTTAATTTAGGATTTGATTTGTAATTTTTCTTAACCGCAAAGAGCGCTAAGGTTTACGCAAGGTTCGCAAAGTTTTTATTTAAGCTTTGCGAACTTTGCTTTTTATACAGCGAGTCTTTCCTGCGAGGTTTCCAAAACCTCGTAGGTATTTTATATTTACTTTTGAAACCTACAAGGTTTTAAAAACCTTGCAGGAATAAACAAGATCTTTCTTTTCCATAACACTAAAGTCATTTAACCTCTAATTTTAATAATTGATAAAATAATACCTAAAAAAAACAAGCCCAATCCGAATACTAAACAAATTGTATTAAATGGATGACCAATATTTACAGACCAAGCAATTCCGTTTAAAACAAAACCTGCTATTAATATTACAATTGGATGTAGTAATATTTTCTTCATAAGTTTATTTGTAATATTTCACAAAATTTCTGCACTGCCAACTAAATTAGGCCCTTCGTGAATCCACCAGATTTGTCCTTTATTCAAATATTTTTCAATTGGCTGATTAAGTAAAAACCTCACTGTAACTATTCTTTCTTCTCCCGGTTCAATGGTCGTTTCATTTTCAAAAACAATATCTCCCATAAAAGTTTGATTTATTTTTCCATCCTTATCATATTCAAAAACATGATTAGGTCTGTATCCGCTGATAATTCCTGTTCTCCTTCCTCCTTCAACAGTATTTTTTAATCTAAACTTTGCTTTGACAAGTAATAAGTCATTTAAATTTTCATATTGTAAATCTTTATAACTCATCAACGTATATTTGTCATAAGCCATAATGTCAAATACCTTAGAATTTCCAGAACTTAGCCAACGTTTATAAATCAGAGTTCCATTCATATATAAATAAAGCTCATCATTTTCTATTCTCTTTAAAATTGCCATTTATTCATTAAGCTATGTAGAATTTTACTTTTTATACTTTGTTGTTTATAGCAAGGTTTCCAAAACATTATCTAATATTCAACCTGACAGGTTTTAAAAGACCTATCGGGTTTTTAAAAGTTGACAAGGTTTAGTTTTAAGCTTTGCGAACTTGCGCTTTTACTTGGCTGCCGACAGCTATCGGGATTGCGGTTAAACTTGTCTTTGATGAAATGTTTTTAGCAAGTTAAAATTTTTGCTAAGGGGTGAGTAAAAAAAGTTTATTGGATTTTCTTCTAAATTTATTTTAAATATAATTTTCCCCAAACCTATCTCTTCAACATCTTTTAAATCGACTTTAACATCATCAAAATAAATACTTTTTTCATCAAATTCGATCGTTTTATATTTCTTAAACATTTGAATCAAAATAAACAAAAAAAAGGAAAAAAATATACAGAATAACAAAGCAGCAGTTTCCACAATCATACTATATAGCAAAAAACCCACTGATCCTACGAAAATTATTTTTGAAACTAAATTATACCAAAAACTAATTTCATCATTTAACTTATATCTCATATTTATTTCTTCACACTATCCATAACCTCCTTCAAAAACCCATTAAAATCAAATCCAGGTTCTTCTTCCCTTACTCCCATTCTCACGATCACCATATCTTTTGACGGAATAATCGCGACCATTTGTCCTTGATAACCACTGCAATAAAACATATCACGAGGAACATCTGGGAATTTTCCGCCTGCGTTTAACCAAAATTGAGCTCCGTATTTTCCGTCAGAAGTATTTGTTGGAGTTGCGGTGTATTTTACCCAACTTTCATCAAGAATTTGTTCGCCGTTCCAGTTTCCTTTATGGAGATATAATAATCCGAATTTTGACCAATCGCGCGGTGTTGCCCAACCGTAAGACGAACCAACGAAAGTTCCGCTCATATCTTGTTCTACAATCATTGAGTTCATTCCGATTTTGTCGATTACAGCGCTGTACCAAAAATCAAGATATTCTTGTTGCGTTTTAAATTGTCTTCTTAAAATCAGCGATAATAAATTGGTAGTTCCTGAAGAATAATTCCAATGTGTGTTGGGTTTGAATTGCGCTGGTTTTTCCAATTGTACTTTTCCCATATCTTCAGCCTGAAAAAGCATTTTTGTAGCATCGCAGATTGTACTGTAGTTTTCTTCCCATTCTAGACCCGAATTCATATGAAGCAAATCGTTTAGCGTAATATTTTTTCGTTCATCGTTTTTCCATTCTGCAACTGGAGCAGGTTTATAAATATCGATTTTTCCTTGTTTTGCCAAAACTCCAAAAGCCGAACTTGTAATACTTTTTGTCATCGACCAGCCTAAAATTTTACTGTCTTTATTAAATCCGGTATCGTATTTTTCAGCAATTAAATGGTCTTTATATAAAACTACAACGGCACGAGTTCTTTTAATTCTTCCACCCGTTTTATCGAAAGCATTATCAATTGCTTTTTTTAATTTCGAATAATCAACATTTGAAAATGCAGTATCTTTCGGTTCCTTATTTCCGTACGGAAAAGGAAGATTGTTTTCTAATTTTGTTCTCTTTGGAAGTAAATACGGTTTCGAAACATCAAAATCATCATCAATCAAAGTTGCTCCTAAACCTTCACGATAAATGGCTTTTCTTTCTTTCAATCCATAAACAGATGAAATCGCAAATTTCCCAGCATCATCAATTGAGTTTTTAGCCAAATCAACTAATTTAATATCATTGTCTGTTTTCTGAATTAAATCTAATGGACGATTGTCTATAAAATGCCCAGAAGCAACACTTTTAGCTGAAAAACCAGAAATCAAATCCAATTTAGGATACGTTGTGAAACCGAAGTATAAAAAAGCAAGAACCAATACCAAAAGGAATACTTTAAGAAATTTTTTCATATGATTAGATATTTTTACTGCAATATAAATAATTTATGTTCACGATTTTAAGCATCAAATTAGAAAACTGTTTCAGATAATTCAGAAAACCGAATTGATTTTTACGGAATCAGCATTTACGTCCTCAATCAATGGCGCCATAAAAGGAAATTATAGAATTGCTGTAGAAACAAATTTAGTTTTAGTACTTTTGTAAATAGATTTTTTCTAAATAAGACATGCTAGATATTCAAAAAATAAGAGCTGATTTCCCGATACTTTCTCAAACTGTAAACGGAAAGCCATTAGTATATTTCGACAACGGAGCTACTTCGCAAAAACCACAAGTTGTAATTGATGCTGAAGTAAAATATTATCAAGAAATCAACGCCAACATTCACCGTGGCGTTCACACTTTAAGCCAGTTAGCAACTGATGCTTACGAGGTTGCGCGTGGAAAAGTAAAAGAACACATCAATGCAAAACATGCGTACGAAGTGCTTTTTACTTCAGGAACTACACACGGAATTAATTTAGTTGCAAATGGTTTTGCTTCTATTTTAAAACCGGGCGATGAAGTAGTTGTTTCTTCTTTAGAACACCACAGTAATATTGTGCCTTGGCAAATGTTGTGCGAGAAAACTGGAGCGATTTTAAAGGTTATTCCAATCAATGACAATGGAGAATTAATCATTGAGGAATTTGACAAATTGCTGTCAGACAAAACGAAAATCGTTACGGTAAATCATATTTCAAATGCACTTGGAGTAATCAATCCGATCAAATATATTATTGACAAAGCGCACGCTGTTGGTTCTGCCGTTTTAATTGACGGTGCTCAGGCCGTTCCGCATTTAAAACCAGATGTTCAGGAATTAGATTGTGATTTTTATGCTTTTTCTGGTCATAAAATGTGTGGTCCAACCGGCACTGGAATTCTTTACGGAAAAGAAGCTTGGCTAAATAAACTTCCTCCTTACCAAGGCGGTGGTGAAATGATCAAAGAAGTTACTTTCGAGAAAACGACGTATGCTGATCTTCCACATAAATTTGAAGCTGGAACTCCAAATATCGCTGGCGGAATTGTATTAGGAACCGCAATTGATTATTTAAATGAAATTGGTTTTGAAAACATTCAAGCTTACGAACACGAACTTTTAGAACACGCTACAAAACGTTTATCTGAAATTGAAGGCATCAGAATTTACGGAAACACCAAAAATAAAGCTTCTGTAGTTTCGTTTAATATTGATGGAATCCATCCGTATGATGTTGGTTCTATTATAGATAAATTAGGAATTGCGGTTAGAACAGGACATCATTGTGCGCAACCAATCATGAATTTCTTCTGTATTCCAGGAACAATTCGTGCTTCTTTCTCTTTCTACAATACAAAAGAAGAAATCGACGCCATGGTTGATGCTGTGAAAAAAGCGCAAACGATGTTAAGCTAAAAAAACAAAACGTATGAGAATACTATCAATATTACTTTTAACTGTTTTTATTGTAGGCGGATGCTGCAGTCAAAAAAAGGTAGATATGAAATCGACACAAATTGAATATTCTGCACAATCACGAGGTTATTACAAAAGTATTGTTGTAGAAAATAAATCGGTTTCTGTTACAAAAGAACGTAATGGTGAAACTGTTAAAAGCGAAATCGACGAAGCAAAATGGAATAAAATTGTTGATGCTTTTTCTAAAGTGAATCTAGAAGGTCTTTCTTCGTTAAAAGCTCCGACTGATAAAAGAACTTATGATGGTGCAGCAATAGGAAATTTAAAAATAGTAAAAGATGGAAAAACGTATGAAACACCAGGTTTCGACAATGGTTTTCCTCCTAAAGAAATCGAAAAACTAGTTAATTTATTAGTTGATTTTTCTAAAGAATAATTATGACAATAAAAGAAATACAAAACGAAATAATAGACGAATTTTCAATGTTTGATGACTGGATGCAGCGTTATGAATACATCATCGAACTAGGAAAAAGTCTTCCCTTAATAAAAGAAGAATACAAAACCGATGATAACTTAATTAAAGGCTGCCAGTCTAAAGTTTGGTTACAAGGAGAACAAATCGACGATAAAATTGTCTTCACTGCAGACAGCGACGCTATTTTGACAAAAGGAATAATTGCAATTTTAATTCGCGCTTTCTCGAATCAAAAAGCAAAAGACATTCTAGAAGCAGATGTTGATTTTATTGACGAAATTGGATTAAAAGAACATTTATCTGCAACCCGCGCCAACGGTCTAGTTTCGATGGTAAAAAATATCAAAATGTACGCTTTGGCTTTTGACGCAAAAAATAAATAAAATATGAGACTAACTCTTTGTTTGTTATTTTTAGTAGCTGGAAATCTTATTTTTTCTCAAAATAGTGAAAAAGTAAAATCTTCTTTAATTAATTTCAAATATGAACAAAGACCAAATTGTGTTCTCAATGAAAAAGGATTATACGCTGACAAATTATATTTAGAAGCAAATTTTCCTGATTTAAGATATGAATTTCTTGACAATGAAACTTCAAAAACAACAGGTTTTATTGCCCTCAAAGAATTCAAAGAAAACGATTTAAAAAAGTTATATAGTTTACTATATCATACAACTCATATAATTGAGGGATCATATGACCCTGCAAAAAATTATACGAAGTTTACAGTGACACGAGATGTTGATTATCTGAATAATTCATTCGAAAAAGTATTCAATAAAAAATTCAGAAAGTTTAAATATTTTGTAAAAGTAAATTACAACAAGAAAAAAATTAAATTCAAATATCCTTCAAATAGTCACGAACAAACTTTTGAAGAGAATTTAAGAGAGATCAAGTTTGCAGACAATGACTCATTAAACGGAAAATATATTTACAAAACAGAAAATCGAGTATACACAGATTCTGTAGAATTAAAGGAGAAATACAATAACAAAATCACTCCGTATGTTGTGTTCTCAAACGCAAAATTTGGAGTTCAAAAAATAATCAATGTAGAATATACTATTGATTTAAAAACATATAGCAAATAATAAAATGGAACAAGAAATAGACACAAACGAATTAGGAGAATCAATCGTAAGAGTTTTAAAAGGTATTTACGATCCTGAAATCCCTGTAGATATTTACGAATTAGGATTAATTTACGACGTAATGGTAAACACAGATTACGAAGTAAAAATCTTAATGACACTAACTTCGCCAAACTGCCCAGTTGCTGAAAGTTTGCCAAGAGAAGTAGAAGAAAAAGTAAAAACAATTGAAAACATCAAAGATGTTGACGTTGAAATTACTTTCGATCCGCCTTGGAGCAAAGATTTAATGAGCGAAGAAGCAAAATTAGAATTAGGAATGCTTTAATTAGTCATAAAGTCCAAAGTCATAAAGTCTAAAAGTTAAAGACTTTATGACTTTCGACCTTCGACTTTCAGACTAAAAAAATGGAAGAAATCATCAATAAAGTTGCCAATAGTGCTTTAGAAGTTTTTGATTTAGAGGATTATTATCCAAAAGGAATGCGAGTGCAAATTGACATTTCGCAATGGCTTTTGGAAGGATTTTTATTGAAAGAAAAAGACTTTAGAGAGCATCTTAAAAATCACGATTGGTCGCAATATCAAGATCAATATGTTGCTGTATATTGCAGTACTGACGCCATTATTCCCGCTTGGGCTTTAATTCTGGTAAGTGTCCACTTAGCGCCTTTTGCTAAAAAAGTAGTCAACGGAACTATTGAAGATCTTGATGCTAGTCTTTATGAAGAAATCCTAAGCAAGATTGATTATACTGCTTACAAAGGCAAACCTGTCATTGTAAAAGGCTGTTCTAAAAAACCAGTTCCAATGAGAGCTTACATTTTAGCTACCACTTACCTACAGCCGTTTGCGAGAAGCATTATGTATGGCGAGGCATGTTCTGCTGTACCTTTATACAAAGAATCTAAGAAATAACCTTCAATATCACCTTAGTACCCCTTAACTTTCCATTGGTTTTTAGTATATTTGATTATACACTCTAAACTAAAAACCATGAGAAAGATAACCGTATTACTTTTCATTTTAGTGAACTTCACTTTTGTACAAGCCCAAAACACCGAAAAAGAACTTGCTCAAAATACTGAAAAAGCTGTAAAAAAAATAAATGACACTATTGAAAAAGAAGGCTGGAAAGCAAAAGGAACCGTATCCCTTTTATTAAACCAGTCAAGTTTCAATAACTGGATTGCGGGAGGTGAAGACAGTTTCTCAGGAACACTCGGAATCAATTACGATTTCAACTACAAAAAAGACGACATAACTTGGGACAATAAAGTTCTTGCTTACTACGGTCTATTGCAAACTAAAAATGCCGATTTCGAGAAGAAAACCGATGACCGTTTCGAATTCAATTCCGTTGTCGGAAAACGAGCATTTGGAGAATGGTATTACTCTTATTTCTTAAACTTCAGAACGCAGTTTACGACTGGCTATATTTACGGACAAGACGCAAACGGAAAAGAAATTAGAACCGAAAACACCAAATTTATGTCTCCAGGTTACCTAACAACGGGTCCTGGTATTTATTGGTCAAAAGATGAAAATCTCAAAATAAATTTTGCACCGTTAACCTCAAAATTCACATTTGTAGACAAAGCTTACACCACAGCCATCGATCCCGATACGGGCTTGCCTTATCCAGACGGCTATTATTTTGGTGTAGACGCTAATAAAAGCATGCGTTACGAACTTGGATTTTACGCTTCAGTCTATTACAAACTGGCCATTATGACCAATGTAACTGCTGAAAATACCTTGAATCTATATTCTAACTATTTGGAAGATCCTCAAAATGTCGATATTAACTACTCTTTAAATATTGTCATGAAAGTCAATAAATTTCTATCTGCAAATTTTTCTTTCCAAACGATATATGACGATAATGCATTTAAAGGATTTCAAACCAGAGAAGTTTTCGGAATGGGAGTTAATTTCGGATTCTGATAAGAAGCATCACAAAAGGGCATTTTAATAAACATGGTTTCCCGCTTTCGGCGATATCTCGCTATAGCCCGAGCCCGGGCCAGCAAGGATACCGCCTCTATCGGGGCTAGATACAAACAAGTGGCTTCTTTTAAACATTAGCAAAAAATAAACAAAAGAATGCAACGGATTAAAGCATTGTGCAGATTAAAAAATCCTTTTTAATCTTATAATCTGTGGCAAGAAAAAACGGCTTTTGATTTCTCAAAAGCCGTTTCTATTTTATTCTTCTTCCTTTTCAATTGCATCCTTATAATCCGGATACAAAAACTTATTATATGGGAATCGCGTAATATGAATCTGACGAACCGCTTCATAAACCGTTTCTCTAAATTCTTCAAAGTTTTCTTTATTTCTAGCAGAAATAAACAATGCTTTATCCTCTCCTACATTACTCATCCAAGTTTGTTTCCATTCGTCAAGGCTATAATGTTTACGGGTTCTTTCAGTAATTAAATCATCCTCATCGATAGTAAGATGTTTGTAAGCATCGATTTTATTAAAAACCATAATCGTTGGCTTATCGTTGCTTTTTATCTCTTGCAAAGTCTTATTTACAGACTCGATATGATCTTCAAAATCTGGATGCGAAATATCGACCACATGAAGCAATAAATCTGCTTCACGCACCTCATCTAAAGTACTCTTAAACGAATCAACCAATTGCGTCGGCAATTTTCGAATAAATCCAACCGTATCAGAAAGTAAAAAAGGAAGGTTTTTAATCACCACTTTTCTAACGGTTGTATCTAATGTCGCAAATAATTTGTTCTCAACAAAAACATCACTTTTACCAATTGCATTCATCAAAGTCGACTTTCCAACATTGGTGTATCCAACCAAAGCTACACGAACCATTGCGCCGCGGTTGCTTCGCTGAATACTCATTTGCTTATCAATCGTTTTGATTTTATCTTTTAGTAACGAAATTCTATCACGTACAATACGTCTATCCGTTTCGATCTCCGTTTCTCCAGGTCCACGCATACCGATACCTCCTTTTTGACGTTCAAGGTGCGTCCATAAACCAGAAAGTCTTGGTAATAAATATTGGCACTGCGCCAATTCTACCTGTGTTCTTGCGTATGAAGTTTCGGCTCTTTGTGCAAAAATATCCAAGATAAGGTTGGTTCTGTCTAAAATTTTACAGTCAATAATTCTTGAAATGTTTTTTTGCTGTGATGGCGTTAATTCATCATCAAAAATTACAGTCGATATTTTATTTTCTTTTACAAAAAGATTGATGTCATCAATTTTCCCTGTTCCAACAAAAGTTTTCGGATTAGGGCGCTCCATTTTTTGCGAAAAGCGTTTAATAACTTCACCACCAGCAGTAAAAGTCAAAAACTCCAATTCGTCTAAATATTCATTTAGTTTTTCCTCACTTTGATTCTGAGTTACAATACCAACGATAACTGTACGCTCAAAATTTATAACTTCTTTTTCTAACATAGTCTTGAATAAGCTGCAAATTTAATGATTTGTCAGCTACAATCAATTATACAATTTTGTTTTTACGTTTATATTAAGAGAATAAACTTCAAAAAAAATGGAACCCGTCGAGATAAACTCAACTAAAGTTCCACTTTTCAAATGAATGGTCTAAGTTTAAAACCTTTATTCGTAAATAAACGTTTTTTCCGTTTTCACAATTCCGTTTTCTTCTATTTGAGAACAAGAAATCGGATAATTTAATTTGTTGTATTTGTATTTTCTGCTCACCGCAACTAAAGCTGTAGATGACGGGCTGAAATTCATTTCATTATTATATGAGATAGATTCAAACTCAAATTCTTCTTCGTGATACGAAATCATCGGAACAATTACTTTATAATTATCTCCAAAAAGACTTTGAACAATTAACTGATCAACCGATTTTTTGTCATCATAAGTGTATGTTTTTGAGATTTTATCTCCAACTAATCCTTTATGTCTAGACACATTATCGTTTACATAAACGTATTCCAGTTTTCCAATAATTGCTTTGTTTCTATCTCGTGAAGTACGTCTTACAATAATTCCGTTTTCAACAAGATATTCGATATCGTCAACCAAATTTTGGTGATTAGTGCTCTTTTTTGTCGTTACTTTTACCCTTGCACCTTCGTAAACAAACGAAACCACTTTTGTAATATAATTTGGCCCTTCTTGGTATTTTTTTACAAATTTAGTAATGTTATTATCAGCGTTGTAAGTGTAGTTTATTACTTCTTTCCAGTCACTTCCAACTTTATCTTTTACTGTCATATCCAACAAACCATTTTTGTTGTAATAAAAATGCTGTATAACATCTGAAGTAGTTATCGTTTGAAGTTTACCCTCTTTAAAAACCATTGTCTTGTTAACAATTTCTCCGTCTTTAGAATTTTGGTAATTGGTTTTTACAATGTTAATCTGCTTTAATTTAACATCGTCTTGACTGTGCATCAAGCAAGGAAATACCATCATTAAGATGGCAATAAAGTAGGTTTTCATATTTGTTTATGTATTGATTTGGGAAGACCAAAATACAAAATTCAATTAGATTTTAACGTTTTGAAATACAAAAACTACAAACTTTTCAATAATACTTTAAAAATCAGCACATTATTTTCATTATTACAAATTAGTCCTTATTTCTCTCCAAAAATCTTAATATCATCTACCATAAAAGCGCCATTTAGTGTTTTGTCTTTTCCAGAACCAATATATTTAAAGGCAATATTTATGTTTCCAGAATAAGCAGAAAGATCGATTCCGCCCGAACTTATAAATTCCCTTGAAGGCGTTGAAAGTGTTGGCACTTTGGCTTCTAATTTTGCCCATCTTGCCGTGGCCACATTAGCTCCGTCAAAATTAGTTGAAACGTATACTTCTAACGTATTTAAAGGCGAATCCATTTTTAAATCATGTTGGGCACTCCTAAATGAAAGAACTGCATTTCTATAACCTGTGACGTTTATTTTAGGCGAAACCAGCCAAGCCACATTCTCCGCGGCAGTTGTGCTTGTCGTATTAAATTCGGCATAACCGTTTCCGGAATACACCATGCTTTTCCACAATTTTGTCGCTTTTTCTACAATATTACTCCAGCCTGGAAGGGTAAAATTGACATTGTTTTTTACTGACTGAAAATCTTCAGAAAAAAATGGTGTATTTCTTTTTCCGTTCATCACTATATCACTTTCATAACGAACCATAAACTGATAGTCTGAGCCAAATTTTGTCAAAACTCCCCGTACTTTCCCATTTCCTTCTGGTATAGGTTGGTCGGCAAATTTTGCATATGAGCTTGTTCTAAAAATAATTTGATTTCCTGTTTTGTCTCTCAAATACCAGTTGGTCGAACCTCCAACATTATTAGATTCTTCAAAATAGTGTCGTCCTAACGCTGCTTCGGTAAATTCAACATCCTGTAATTCAATTAAAGTATTGAGTTTAGCATCAGAAAGCGCTTCCTCAACAGAAAGCGATTGCACCAGCTGATTTTCATCTAAAATAGAACACGAAGCATTTAAAACATTTTTATATTCGTTTTGAGAAACTCTTCCAATTGTCGGATCTCCAGCACTGCTCACATACAAACTTCCGATTCGCAAACCACCATAATACAAATCTGTAAATTGATTTTTTAGTTTTACGTAGACTTTATTTCCCACACGATAATCAATGTAGGTATTTGCGACATCAACAGGAACACTAAAACCAATCGCTGGCGTTGCTTCTGTTTCTTTTGTTTGCAATGAAATCGATTTGAAAAAGTTACCGCCTTCGTCACTTGAAACAACATACGCTTCTATAACATCTTCATACAAATATTGTTTCGCTGTAGTTCCCGAAAGCTCGTAGATTTTTTCTACGGTTTGGTTTACCGAAAGATTTGGCTGCGTACAGACTAATTCTGGTGTTTCAATTTCTTTACTGCAACTACACAGCAAAAATAATACTAAGCATAAAATTACTTTTTTCATGATGCATTTTCAATTTATAATCCGATTGTAAGATTTAGAAAATAAGTTCGGCCAAAACCATAATAATATCGTGGTCCAAAAGACGGTGTTCCACTAGACAAATCTTGATTTAAGGCTCTAAAATTGGCATTTCTTGCCTGTTCAAAACCGCCTGTTTTATATCTTAAATCCAAGACATTATTGACACTGGCAAAAAGTCCGATGTATTTTTTATGAATGCGCCAAGATTTGCCTCCGCTGAAATTCAGTAACATAATAGGTTTAAATTCTTCTTGTTTTAATAATTCATCTCCCCTTTCAGAAGTTGCCTCGGGAAAAGGAAAACCATTGGCTGGATTGATGTAAAATTGAGAGGTTCTGGAAATTGGCGAAACATCGATATAACTTTCTGCCAAATAATTTATATTTCCACCAATCCACCAAAACTTCGGATCACGATATTCCAATCCGAAGGAATATGCCTGTTGCGACGTTCCTGGCTGCTTGTAATTCTTTAAAAAAGCTCGCCCAAAATCAAAAGTAGTTTGCGCTCCATCTTTTGCCCTGTTGGCATCGTTTGTAATTATCACATTTGGATTGCTGCTGTATACATAATTTCCAAATGCAGCAGCTAAAGTTGTTTTTAAAGTTGATGAAATTTGATATTCAAAACTTAATTCTGCACCTGTATTTTTCTTATCCAATTTAGTCAAAGTCTGACTCACAAATGCGTTTGTGGGATCGTAACCAGAGCCATTATCAAAAATTCCTTCGGCATAGAAATAAGAAGTTTTTGAAGTGTTTTTAGTTTCCGAATAATATGCCGTCAAGCGGAATTTAAACTTAGAAGATCGGTATACATAATTAGCTTCGGCACTACTTGCATTTTCACTTTCAATACCATTAATAATATTATTATTTAAACGTGCATTCGAAAAAGTATTTCTCAACGAAGGCGCTTTGGTAAAATGCGCAGCATTGAAAAACAGCAACTGTTTCCCTGAAATTTTATAAGTAAAACCGCCTTTGAAACCAAAATTTTCAAAATTTACCTTCTCGCTTTTTCCTAAAGAACTTGTTGGGTAAAGTCCATTTTGGTATAATCCTTCCCTCTGATAATCGGAAATTGCATATGATTGTGCCAAGAAGAATTCTGTTTTATTATAACTAAATCTAAACTGGGAAAAAACATCTAAAGTAGTAGCCAGCAAATTATAATTATATCCATAAATATCGCCCTTTACTACTTGACGATTTGGATGCTGCAAATCTGATTGTGACAGGTTTCCTTTATAAAACGGATCAATATCTTCAAAATATGCTCCGCCAAGTAAATCCAATAGATACTGAAAATTATGTGATTTTAATTTTTTAAAAGTAAATCCGCCATCAAAAAAAACAGTAGCAGAAATCTGTGCATTTAAATTTGAATTTACAGCAAAAGTTTGATCGTCAGTTCTATCTTCATAAAGCACATAATGGCTTTGTGCGGGTTCGTAGCCATTGGATCCAAGTTTTTGATTGGTAAAATACATTTTCTCCCAATCTATCTGAGGATTTGCCAAAAAGGCTGTTTTACTCTTCTCAGCATTCACATAATCTGGAGTAAAAGCGCCCGAAAATTCGCCTTGATCTTTCGCATAAAGCGAACTAAAATAACTTGGCATTTTTTTATAATAAACAGGGTCTGGACTATCGGCATTTTGATAATCGATATTGCTATTTCCTACTTTTCCCAATTGAAACATTACTGCCGAATTCAGATTGGTTTTTTCATTAATTTTAAAATAATGATTCAGCATGAATAAGGGTTCTTCTACCTTTTTTACTCTTGCATTTCGCTTTTCACTATCCTGAAATCCCCAATACGAATTGTATTTTTCTCCCATTAAATTGGTAACTTCATTGGTATTAGCAGAATTTTTTCCTCGTGAATTTGGTGTATAAAATCCCGTAAAATTGATCGAATGTTTATTGTTTAATTTCTTTTCAACACTCAAAAAGAAAGAATCGGCATCGAAATTTGTCCCTGCAAAATAGCCTTCATCTGTCCATCTTTTTCCGCCCGAGATCACAAAAGCCCAGCCAGACTTATTCATTCCCGATGCATAAGTGCCAATTGTTCTCCATAAATAAGTGGTATTGCTTCCAGAAAAGTTGAGCGCTGTCCCTTTTCTATACAAAGCAGCGCGAGTAAAAATCTGCTGGGCACCTAAAATCCCTCCAAAAGTATAATTGGAAGCTGCTGCACCAACTGAAAATTCCTGATTGCGAAGCACATTATTTAAACCGCCCCAATTGCCCCATTGGGGTCTTCCATCGTAGATTTTATTCATTGGCATTCCGTTAAGCATCGTGACAGCATTTTCGCTATCCAAACCTCGAACACGAAATCGAGCTTGCCCCCAACTGAATGCTGACGCTTGCATAAAAGCATCTTTTGAAGACTGTAAAAGTCCAGATGTCATTTCAGAGGAGCTATTGTCCTCTGAAAAATCATTGTCAGACAGCGTAATCAATGCGGCCGGAACCTCATCTGAATAGGTATCTTCTAACTGTAAAATTCCGAGATCTATATTTTGTTCTGAATGGGACTGCAGTTTTAAAAGGAAATCTTTATAGCCCTGACTCCTTAGCAGAAGCAATTGTTCTTTTTGAGGAAAAATAGAAAGTTCAAATTTTCCCGTTTTTGACGTGAGTTGCATCACCGCCGTATTCTGTATGGCTACCACTACATTTTCTAGCGGATTTTGCGTTCGACTATCAATAACAATACCTGTTACTGTAATTTCTTTCTGCGAAAAAACAAAATTAGAAAACCATACAATAAAGAAGATTGCATATTTTTTTTCCATTAAAAAATCCAATTTACTTTTACAATTCGTAGGATTTAAAATCCTTTATTCAAAAGATAAAATTGGTTTTTGGAAAAAAGAGCGTGTAAACTCGAGCCTCACTTGAATTCAAATATAGGCAAAATATCCAAATAATAAATAAAATCTTACAAAATTATTTAGTATTAATCAATTTTAATAAAAATTAAGATTATGCTGCAGTTCTAATTTTAGAAACCATAAAGGCAATTAGGACACCAAAAATTCCGATAAAGGCAAAAGAAAACTGCAATCCGAAACTTTGTGCTATATGTCCAATTACTGGCGGTCCCATTAAGAAACCTAAGAAACTTACGCTTGAAACAATCGTTAAGGCTTCACCAGCAGGCACTGTTGGATTTTTTCCTGCGATGCTATAAACAGTAGGAACAATCGTAGCAACGCCCAAACCTACAAACATAAAGGCAATGGTACAAGGAACAATATAAGGCAGAAAAACAGCTGTGAATAATCCCGCCGAAATCATAACACCGCTAATCTGCATAACACGTTCACGTCCAAATTTGTTGATTAAACCATCACCCAAAAATCTTCCGCTTGCCATCATAATCATAAAAGAAGTATAACCCAAAACTACCAACGGCCCAGGTGCTTTTACGATTTCTTTAAAGTAAACGCCACTCCAATCAAACATTACACCTTCGCTTGCCATACTGCAAAATCCGATTACTCCCAACCAAAGCAAAGCGGTATCTGGTTTAACAAATAGTTTTTTGCCTTCTGGTTTTGGTTTTACTTTTTCTTTGGCTCTAACCAAAAATTTAAAGTTAAATGCCACCATCAACAATACAATTCCAGCTACAATCATAAAATGATGCAACGGACTTAAATCTAAAGCCAGCATTCCTAAACCTACAAGTGCACCAGTAAATCCGGCAAAACTCCACATTCCGTGAAAAGAGGACATGATTGTTTTTTTAAATAAAACTTCAGTATAAACACCTTGTGTATTTACGGCAATATTGGCCAAATTTCCAAACACACCAAACAAGAATAATCCCATTGACAATTGTAATGAGGTGGTTGCCAAACCTAAATTGATCAAGCACAAAACGTACATAATTAACGAGAAAATCAAGATACGATGGCTTCCAAATTTGGTTACCATTTTTCCTGAAAACGGCATAACAATAAGCTGTCCAACTGGAAGTGCAAACAATATTGACCCTAAGTCACCTTCTGTTAAATGTAAAGCACTCTTAATATCTGGAATTCTACTGGCCCATGTGGCGAAACTCAAACCCATTCCGAAATAAAACATTCCAACCGCAAAACGAATCCGATTTAAATAGGAAGCTTTTGCTTCTCTAAATACTTTCTTGATTTTGGCTTTGGTCTGAAAAAGCGATAAGGGATTAATGTTTATCAGCATATTGAATTTTATTGGAATAGGTCAAAAATACTAAAAACGCTCGTTATAGTGCATAAAGCTTAAGGTTATGCACAATATACAACGTTATTGTTTATAAATTCACAGGTTTTCAGTTGAATTCATCTTACTAAAATTACAACATTTCGACTTTACTTTTAGAATTAAAGTCAAAAAAAAGACGCACTATTGTGCGTCTCTATTTTATTGTATGCCTATTACTTTTTGTTGGGCGTTACTTGCAATTGCAGCTTCTATAACCTGCATTACTTTTACGCCTTCATCTGCCGTAACAGGTTCTTTTTTATTGTTGGCGATCGAATCGTAAACGCCATCGAAGAAACTGAAATAATTGCCTTGAAGCGTCGGGATTTTTTCTCTTACAATTATCCCTTCAATTTCGGTATGCAGAAGTCCTTGAAGGCTTTCGTCTTCGGTTCCCCACAAATCTAAATTGGGTTTCTTACCCGCTTTCAAATCGTCTTCCTGAACATCGCCGCGAGGTTTTAAGAAAGAACCTTTTTTTCCGTGTATTGTATACGCTGGATTGGCTTCGCGTACAAAAAAACCAGCTTTTAAACGTACTCTAAAATTAGAATAAAACAGGCACAAATCGATCCAATCGTCTACAACAGAATTTTCTCTGGTAACACGAATGTCTCCAAAAACAGCTTTCGGACAACCAAAAAGACTGATCGCCTGATCGATAATATGAGGGCCTAAATCTTTTAGAACTCCCGCTCCGTCATTGGCCGTTTCTTTATGCGCTTTCGGACTTAATAGCGGATTATAACGGTCAAAATGAAATTCTGCCTCCACTAGATCTCCTAATACGCCATCATCGATTACCTTTTTTACGGTTTTAAAATCACTGTCCCATCTTCTATTCTGGAAAACAGCCAATTTTAAGCCTTTCTCTTTTGCAATGGAAGCCAATTCTTTTGCTTCGGCAGCAGTGGTAGTAAAGGCTTTTTCTACCACAGCATGTTTTCCTGCCAAAAGTACTTTTTTAGCATATTCGTAATGTGTTCCGACTGGCGTATTGACGATTACCAAATCGACATCATCACTTAATAATTCGTCAAGCGAAGCATAACTTTTTACGTATGGATAATCTTCCTGAATTAATTTCTTGCTTCTCTCCCAAGAACCTAATAATTGAAATCCTTCGTGAATATCTAAAAACGGAGCGTGGAAAACTTTCCCCGACATTCCGTATGATAATAATGCTGTCTTTATCTTTTGCATTGGTATAGTTTTTTTGTTTGCCACAGAAAAAAATGATTTTCACAGATTTTTTTTAGTTGCCACAAATTGCACAAATTAACACAAATCAGTATCTATAAAATTTTAATTCGTGATAGTTCGTGAAAACTTTGGCAAAAAAATCCCCTTAATCTTTAAAATCTGTGGCTAATAAATTTAAAGTTTAGCTCTTTCGTATTGTTTTGGCCATTGAATATCGTCGTTTAATGCTTTGGCGAAATCTAACGGCAAGTTAGGGTTTCTCAAAGATTCTCTGGCGAATAAAATTAAATCAGCTTGATCTAAATTTAAAATTTCTTCAGCTTGTTTTGCTTCCGTAATTAATCCGACTGCGCCCGTTGCAATATTGGCTTCTTGTTTTACTTTTTCTGCAAAAGGAACCTGATAGCCTGGCCCTAATGTTATTTTTTGATGCGAAACCAATCCGCCTGATGAAACATCGATTAAATCTACTCCTTTTTCTTTTAATATTTTAGAAAGCTGCACAGATTCTTCTGGATTCCAACCGTTTTCCGCCCAATCTGTTGCCGAAATTCGAACAATTAATGGTAAATCTGATGGCCATTCTGATTGTACTGCTTCTACAATTTCTAAGGTAAAACGAATTCTATTTTCAAAACTTCCTCCGTATTCGTCTGTTCTCACATTCGTTAAAGGCGATAAAAATTGATGCAATAAATAACCGTGAGCAGCGTGAATTTCTACCACTTGGTATCCTGCTTCGACCACTCTTTTTGTAGCATTTTTGAAATCTAAAACTACTTTTTGGATTCCCTTTTTGTCTAAAGCTTCAGGAAGAAATGGTTCTCCTTCATGATACGGAATTGCACTTGGCGCAACAGTTTGCCATCCGCCTTGAGCGAAATCTAATTTTTTATTTCCCAACCAAGGAGAAGAAACGCTTGCTTTTCGTCCAGCATGAGCCAATTGAATTCCTGGAATCGAATTCTGAGAAACTATAAAAGTGTTGATTTGTTTTAATTTTTCGATATGCTCGTCTTTCCAAATTCCAAGATCAGAAGGAGAGATTCTAGCTTCTGGAGAAACTGCAGTCGCTTCCTGAATAATCAGTCCTGCGCCGCCAGTGGCACGGCTTCCTAAATGAACCAAATGCCAATCGTTTGCAAATCCGTCAATTGCAGAATATTGGCACATTGGGGAGATCGCGATTCTATTTTTTAAAGTGATTTTTTTTATGGTGAGCGGAGAAAATAATTTCGTGGCCATAGACTTGTAACTTTTAGTGATTTTTTACTACCAATTGAGTAAGGCAGTGTTCGAAAAGTAAAGTTACAGTATCTTGATAAAAAGAGAAATCGAAATGTTTATTAATTAACAAACATTTAAAACCTTAAACACTATCTTGCACTCTTATATTAAAATAGAAAACGCTACTTTTGTGCGTTAAATACGAATTAAAAACAACAAATGGATATAGTTATCAAACTCTCTCAATTTCTATTGAGTTTATCTTTACTTATTATTCTTCATGAATTAGGGCATTTTATCCCTGCTAAATTGTTTAAAACTAGAGTCGAAAAATTTTATTTGTTTTTTGATGTTAAATATTCACTTTTCAAAAAGAAAATCGGAGAAACAGTATACGGTATCGGATGGTTGCCGCTTGGTGGTTATGTGAAAATTTCTGGAATGATTGACGAAAGTATGGACAAAGAGCAAATGGCTCTGCCTCCTCAGCCTTGGGAATTTCGTAGTAAACCAGCTTGGCAACGTTTAATTATTATGCTTGGTGGTGTTACGGTAAACTTTATCTTGGCTTTTATTATCTATATCGGAATGGCGTTTGCTTACGGAGATACTTATATTGCTAATGCTGACTTAAAAGATGGTGTTGCAATTGAAAATCCTGCTATGCTAAAAGCTGGTTTTAAAACGGGCGATAAAATTATTTCTATTGATGGAAAAGCGGTAGAAAATTTTGATAGCGATATGAATATGAATGTGATCATGGCAAAACACGTTTTGATTGAAAGAAACGGACAACAGCAAACGATTACAATGCCGACAGATTTTGTAGATCAGCTTTCTAAAACAGAAAAAGGAATGCTTATCGATATTCGTCGTCCTTTTGCAATTGGAAAAGTTGGAGAAGATTCTCCAAATCAAAATTTAAAAGCAAAAGATTTGATTCTTTCTCTTAACGGACAAAAAGTTAAATATTTTGACGAAGCAAAAGCAATTTTAGTTGCTAATAAAGGAAAAGAGATTTCTGCTGTTGTTTTACGCGACTTAAAAGAAACACCTCTGAATGTGAAAGTTTCTAACGAAGGAACTTTAGGCGTTTTTGCTGGTGGTTTAGACATGAAATCTTTAGAAAAACTAGGTTACTATAAAATAAGTACAAAAGAATACGGTTTCTTCGAATCTATTCCAATCGGTCTTCAAAAAGGAAAAGATCAATTAGTAGGTTACGGAAAACAATTGAAAATGATTTTTAATCCAGAAACGAAAGCGTACAAACAAGTAGGTGGTTTTGCTGCGATTTACAACATTTTCCCAAGTTCTTGGAGCTGGGAAGTTTTCTGGTCTATCACAGCTTTATTGTCGATTATGCTTGGAGTAATGAATTTATTGCCAATTCCGGCTCTTGATGGCGGACACGTGATGTTTTTATTGTATGAAATAATTAGCGGCAAAAAACCAAGCGACAAATTCCTAGAGAATGCGCAAATGGTTGGTTTTGTTTTACTTATTTCACTACTACTGTTTGCTAACGGTAACGACATTTACAAGGCAATTGTTGGCAAGTAAAAAAAAGTAAAAAAAAAGAGTGTAAATGTTGTTTAGAAACAAAAAATAGTTTTATATTTGCACTCGCTAAAAAGAGCAACAACTTCCTCCTTAGCTCAGTTGGTTAGAGCATCTGACTGTTAATCAGAGGGTCCTTGGTTCGAGCCCAAGAGGGGGAGCAACTTTTTTTAGCAAACATATTTACCTTTAAGGTGATTCCTCCTTAGCTCAGTTGGTTAGAGCATCTGACTGTTAATCAGAGGGTCCTTGGTTCGAGCCCAAGAGGGGGAGCTTAAAAAAAAGACGATCAAATTGATCGTCTTTTTTTTTTGGCCAAATCCCAATGATGAAAATTCCAAATCCCAATACTAGGATTGTGTATTTAACCGCAAAGAGCGCAAGGTTTTACGCAAAGTCCGCAAAGTTTGTCATTTCGACCGATAGGGAGAAATCGCACAAGAAATTCCACAAAGTATATTTCCAATCTATGTCGATTTGCGAGTGTGATTTCTCCTTCGTCGAAATGACAAAACTAGCCCTAAAACAAAAGAATTCGCAAAGCTATATCTACATAAAACTTTGCGAACTTAATCTTTAGATTCAACTCAAAATAGCCTTAGCATACTTTGCGTAAATCTTAGCGCTCTTTGCGTAAAAAAAAAAACTTTGCGCCCTTTGCGGTTAAAAAAACAAAAAAAGTCCGCAATAGACACAGCTTTGCGAACTTAATCTTTAGATTTAGTTTAAAAACACCTTAGCGTGCTTTGCGTAAATCTTAGCGACCTTTGCGGTTAAAAAAAACGGTTAAAAGAAAAACCTCATTTCATTGTCAAAGTTTCGCTTTTAAACCTTTTCATTAAAGTATTTGCTTTTTCATCTTCATTTATTGCTTTTAAGGACTGAGCATATCGGTAATAATAAATAACATCCAAATCTTGAGTTTCATCAAATAACTTCGTGTAATATCCCGCTGCTGCGGTAAGATTCCCTTCAAAGTAAAAACGGTCTGCTACTTTTTTTAGCATATCGATAGATTTATAACCTTTATCAATTACCTTTTCATAAGTGTCGACCATATTAACGGTTATGTATTTTGAAGTTGAAGGAGCGGGTGTCGTAATTTCAACTTTAACAGGAGCTACAGATGCACTTGCACTTGCAACCATCGTTTTAGTCGCTATTGCATTTGGAGCTACTTTAGGTTTTCTTTTAACGTAATTCGGAATTACGGTTCTTGTATTATTCGGACCAAGATCGTAAGTGTCGATCATGTCCAATTTTGAAACTTGATAGGTAATAATTCTACCTCCAAAAAGCTTATTTATTCTTTCTTCTACATAATAAGATTGTATTACCAAATCATCGGTAGAAAGACTATCCGTCAGTAGTGTCGTTTTTCCTGGTGCTGGAGAAGCAGAGGCATTGTTTGTGCGCTGGGCAAAACAGCTCAGAGAAAATACGAACGCAAGTGTTATCATAACTGCTTCATACTTTTTCATGATTTCTGAATAAAATTAATGCTCCTAGTTAAAAAACTCATCTTAAAGTTACTGATTTTCTTTTACTTAGCTTTTATTCTGACTGCAAATTACCCAGAAAACCGATAAAGTACTTCTTTTTACGAATTGATCATTTGAACGCAGGCTTTTTGTATTTCATCGTCTGAAAATGGTTCTAATGCTTTTGCCAACATTTTACTGGTTCTAATGCAGCTTAACATTTTAAGTCGCAACTCGCGGCTGTTTCCAGATTCTGCTTCTAGAAGATATTCGAAAATTTCGGTTAAGTATTCGGGATGGTTTTTAAATTCTCCGTCAAAACAAATATCCGATACCAATCTCGCTACCGATTCTATTACTTTCTTTTGACTTCCGTTGTTTTCGTTTTCTGTTTTCATGGTGTTTAGTTTTTATTGTACGAAAAATTGTATTTTTGTTTCTGCGAGATTAAACAATAAGGTAACATTTACCAAAAACAAAAAGTTGTTCTTAACAGCTAATCTTATTGTATTTAACAACACTAATATTTTTTAGAGAAATTTTAGATATCTTTGAGCTATGACTACAGAAGCAAAACCAAAACATATCGGGAGAAACATAAGCCGAATTAGAGAGCTTAGAGGAATGAAACAAGAAGCGCTTGCTATTGCTATAGACGTAAGCCAACAATATGTTTCTTCTATTGAAGGAAGCGAAATGGTTGATGATGAAAAACTAGCTAAAATCGCGGAAGTTTTGGGTGTTTCAGCTGAATCAATTAAGAATTTCTCCGAAGAAGCGGTTTTAAACATAATGGGAAACACATTACACGACAGTAGTTTCATTAATGGCAATAACTATAATTGCACTTTCAACCCAATTGATAAAATTGTAGAACTTTATGAGCGTTTGGTTCAGGCTGAAAAGGATAAAGCGGAGTATTTGGAGAAGTTGATGAAGGGGAAGTAGGATTTCAGAAATTCAGCACCTAAAAAACATAAGTTTTCTTAAACTTAATGAAAGACTATCATTTCTATGATAGTCTTTTTTCGTTTTGATGATTTTTTAAATTTATATATTCTTCGCTTTTTGCTATTTGATATTTTAAAACATATAATAATTTATGGAAACCCGTAAAAAAGCTTAGCTATCCTCCTCTACTTTTACAATTACAATGAAATTAAACACGTATTTATACTTGCTGATGATATGGTTTAAAATATTTTATTTACAAAAATTAAAGTTTAACAATTTAAAAAATAATATGACAGAGGACAGAATTCATAAAATTGATACTTTATTTAAATCTTATAATTACAATGTTGCTGAAAATTCAAATAATAAAGTACGAATATATACTTTACGTTATGGCATGTACCATGCTGCAGAAATAATTTCATTTGACAAAAATTATGATGTAACAAAATACAAACATGAATACTCTGAATTGGGTTATGCAACTGATGTAAAGATTCTCGATTCAGAAGAGTCTATTGAAGAATATCTTTTTAATGGTTTTTTTATAAAAACTCCATTAGGCAATGAATTAAGAAATAGATATAAGCACTTCGTAAACAAACAACTTCACAATTTGCCTGAGGGAAGCGATTATCAATATATTAAAAGCTCATATGAATTAATTTATCAAAATGAAAATGGAAATATCTTAGAAAATGCGTATTACGATGGAACTTCTGACACTTCGTTAATTGATAAGATTAATACATATCTAAATGAAACTACAGGAGCTTTATTTGTTATCATAGAGGCCCCTGCTGGTTTTGGAAAAACCTGCACAGCAAATGAAATACTAAATACTTTTTCGGTTAAAGATTGTAAAAAATTACCTTTTTTCACTGAACTATCAAGAAATAGAGAAGCCCGAGTTTTTAAACATATTTTATTAAATGAAATAGATGAACAATTTCCAAATGGAATAAAACAAAATATAGTATTAGAACAAATTTTTAAAGGAAGAATTCCACTAATAATTGATGGATTTGATGAATTAATATCAAAAGAAAGCAATAAAGATGAAGTCGAAAGCATGCTGACCACTATTATTGATTTATTAAAAGGTCAAGCTAAAATAGTAATTACTTCAAGAAAGACTGCAATTTTTAATAGTGATGAATTTTTAAACACTATATATGAATCTCAAAATAATTTTTCTTTAGCCAGGTTTGAAATAAAAGAACCAACTATTGAAAATTGGTTAAACAACGATAAAATTGAAGTTATTAAAAACGCTTCTTTCCCTTTAGAGCAAATAGCAAATCCAGTACTATTATCTTATTTAAGGAATATTTCAATTGAAAAATTATCCGAATATGTCGTTAATTCTGATGGTACTCTAATAAATAAATATTTTGATTATTTATTACAAAGAGAACAATTAAGACAAAATTTAAAATTAAATAACGAAAGTCAATTAAGAATTTTTAGAAAACTTAATCGATTCATGTCTGAATTTAATATTACTGCAGAGAGCAAAGAAACTATTAAAGAATTAATTAAAGATTATAATCTTAAATCTTTACAGGAAAGTTTAAAAGAATACATTGCGGAAGAGAGGCCAACAATTGAAGATTTAGTTGACACATTATCAAATCACGTTTTTTTAGATCGAAAAAACAATGGAGATGTTGGTTTTGTGAATGATTACATTTTTGGAAATTTTATTGGTGAAAATTTAATACTAGAAAAATTTCAGAAACATTATAAAAATTTTACAGAAGTTATTCCCCAAGATTTTGCATTAAAGTCACTCGAATCGTTTAAAATCCAAAATGATCATAACAAAAAATTACTTTGGACAATTTATAATGAAAATGACTTTAAATATGACACTAATTTTTATTTTGAATTAGATTATAGTTTAGTTAAAGAATTTAATCGAAAATATTATAATTTATTTATTATCGATAAAACTATTAAGAATATAACTTTTAATTCATTTAGTATGTTTTCTGAGTCTAACTTTTCTAGTGTAAATTTTGAAAATTGCATTTTTGACACTTCAGCATTCAAAAAAACATCATTTCAAAACTGTGGGTTTTATAATTGTAAAATATTAAATGCCGATAAAATCAATTTTATAGATTTCGCCATATATGCTTGCAGTACTAACAATTCATTTCTTGAAGAAATAGAAAATAAAGTTTTAATTGAAGAAGAGAATACCCTAATTTCTAAGTTAACGGAAGAGGAAGTCTTGAAACATTTTTTTCACATAGATGGCATAAAACCAAGAGCTCGAAAATTCTCTTATATTAAAAAAAATTTAGTCGGGTATACCGATAGAGAAGTTAGTAAAGTTATTGATAATTTGAAAAGAAAAGATTTTTTACATTTTAAAGATGATGTTGGATTTATTACCAGAGAAGCTATTAATCACTTAATTCATATAAAATAAAATGATTGCAGGATTACAAATGATTGAAAAAAATATAAGTGAAAAAATATCTGATGAATTAGATAAAATCGGTCTATTACATCGATTATTTAGTAGAACTAAAGACGAAAAATCAATCAAAGAAAAGATTAATCGAAAAATTCAAGATGGTAAACCTTATGAAATTAATGGAAAAAAAATTCAAGATTTAATTGGTATCCGAATTGTCACTTATTTTCAAGACGACATTAGTTTGGTAAAGAAAATTCTTAATGACAAATTTATTTTTCAGAATGAAGAAATTGACGAGTTCGATTTAACTGTATTTAAACCAAAAAGGACAAATATAGTATATTCATTCAATTCTGAGCAAACACGCATATTTTTAGAAACACAGTCCTCATCTCAAAATGAAAGCTTATTGTTGGTAGATAATACATTTGAGTTACAATTAAGAACAATGCTTTCGGAAGGATGGCATGAAATAGACCATAGTCTCAGGTATAAATGCAAGCCTGATTGGGAATCACATAATGAGAAGGAGCGTCTATTGAATGGAATATATGCAAATTTAGAAACGAATGATATTGCTTTAAAGAGTTTGTTTAATGAACTTGCATATCAACATTTCAAAAATAAAAATTGGGAAGCATTAATACGTACTAAATTCAGACTAAAATTTCAGCTCACTCCTATTAAACCTGAGCTTGTGCGTGTATTCAATAACAATAATAATTTAGCGAAAAGAATAATTAAATTAGATAGAGGTGATTTATTATTAAAAATTGCCAAATCTGATTTATCTCTTCCTGTTAACATAAACAATTTAATCTTTATAATAAATCATTTTATATTAAAGGATGAAAATATATATGCTTTAACACCCGACTTAATAAAATCATACAGTACTGTTTAGATATATAATAAAAAAGCGCCGCAATCCAAAAGATTACGGCGCTTTTCTATTTCCTAAAACTCTCAGGCCAATTAAACCCCTAATTTCTTAGCAATTTCAGTAGGAATTCCTCCTTTGTTTACTAGCAATGCAGTAGTTTTATATTTTACGAAGTTCTTAGTTACAAACAAGAAACCTTTGTAGTCGTTTGTTTCTCCCCAAGAATTTTTTACGATATAGTATTCTTTTCCAGTTTGGTCTTTTGCAAGTCCAATAATGTGCATTCCGTGGTCGTCTGTTGTAGTGTAGTTATCAAACGCTGCTTGACGCATTTCTGGAGTAATTTCTGGTTCTGCTTTTGGTCCGTTAAACATGTCTGCTTTTTCTTCTGCAGTCATATCGTCGAATTTTTTGTTTGGTACGTAAGCAACACCATTTTTCCAGCTAAAGCTTTTCTCGCTAACATCTGTTGCCCACGCTACAGTGTATCCTTTTTTAAGCGCATTGTCGATAACATCTGTCATGTCGTTCAATTTTACATTGTAAACTTGATCCAATGACCAGTTGTCTGGCACCATCATCGTTGTTTTTTGGTAATATGGAGTATTTGTGAAAGAAGACATTTCTACGTACTCATCTGGGTTAATTCCTACTACTTCTTTAGCAAAAGATTGTGGCGTATAGCTTTTTCCTTTGTAAGTAAAGTTATCTGGCACTTTTCCTAAGTAAGAATCAATAACTGCTGCGTATGCTTTTTGCCAGTTTGGAGTTAATTCTCCGTTCGGGTTTTTCACCACTGCTGCCAAAACTCCTTCGATAAGAGCGCCCATTTCAGCAAATTTGTTTTTGTCTGTTCCGTAGTTTAATCCTGTATAAACTTCTCTTGGTACAGTTCCGTATTTTTTATACATATTAATTACATCGTGCAAAGCTCCCCCGTCTCCAAGCGTAATTGCTCCGTGCATACGAACATAGTTTACTCCTTTTTCAACATATACGTTTCTTGCCGAATAAATTTGAGATAGCTCCACTGGCTGTTTTCCTAAACGAATCATTTCTGACTCTAAGAATGAGTTTGTTGAGTAGCTCCAGCAAGTTCCAGAAGATCCTTGAGATTTTACTGATGTTGTTCCTAGGTTAATTACTTCTGTAAATTTGAAGTGCTCTTTACTTTTGTCGCTAGCGTTTAGTTTAAGTGAATTTACTAATACGTCTTGCGCAAAACAGCCTGCTGTTCCAGCCAAGAAAACTGAAGCTGCAAACACTGATTTGAATGAAAATGTATTCATAATTTATGTTTAAGATTTAACAAAATTAGTCTCCATTGTTTCTAATTTGTTACAAAACAATTAAATTTTTTGTAATTTATTGCTTTCTAGCGGTTAATTTTTTCACAATCTTTCTTTTGAGATGTAAAAGATTACAAAATATGTAAAAGTTAAAGGACAATCTGAATCAAATTCAAATTGCAAGTCATAATTTTCAAATATGTAGTATTTTGGTTGTCAGTAAAAGCCACGCAAGAAATTGAAAATGTACGAACTAGAAAAAGAAAAATATCTGGGCAATATCAAAAACATCTTCAATACAGAAGGTCTTGCAGTCGTAGAAACCGAATATAAAAATAAGGTTTACGAGGGCTGGCATTCGCACAATAATGCGCATATTACGCTTTTTCTGAATGGAGGCACAACCGAAAAACGCAAAAACTTTAGCGAAACGGTCGGGCCAGGTTCTTTACTTTTTTATCATAGCGATGAGTTGCATTTGAACCAAAATACGCTTTTTCCGTCAAGGAATATTAATATCGAAATTGAAGCAAATTTGCTGAAAGAACTCGAAGTAAATGAAGCTATTATAGAAAAATCGGTTCAAAACAATGTCTTAACCAAGTTTTTGATTCTAAAGATTTTTAAAGAAACGCAATCTTCCGATTCTTTTTCTAGCGATACTATTCGAATGTTATTTTCGCAGCTTTCCAATTCTACAGCTCATTTAGAACGATTTGACAAGAGTCCGTTTTGGGTTAAAAGCCTGAACGAATTGCTGAATGACTGTTGGAACGAAAATCCTAATCTGAATGATTTGGCGCAGGTTTTACAGTTAAATCCAATTACGATTTCTAAACATTTTCCGAAATATTTTGGCTGCACTTTGGGCGAATATATGCGTAGAATTAAAATTGACCGTTCGCTTTCGCTAATACAATCCAGCTCAGACAACCTAACCGAAATAGCGCTTCACTGCGGATTTTCAGATCAAAGCCATTTTATAAGAACATTTAAAAATCAGACGGGATTTCTTCCGAAACAATTTCAAAAATTATAAGCGAGGCAAATTTCATTCTATTTTTTGGTTTCTGGGCAATCTACATTTGCTTCAAATTAATTCTTAAACCAAATTCAAATGGAAACGCTTACCTTAAAACAAAAAATATCCAATTCCTCCATAATTAAGGCTCTTTTGGCTTTACTTATTTTTATGGCAGTTGTTATAATTGGCCAACAGATTGCTTCAAAATTATTGGCTCTGACTCCGCTAGATAAAAATTTCAGAAGTTTGCTAAAAGGACTTTTTGTTTCGTCTGCGTGTATTTTAAGCTACATTTTTTTCTTTCAAAAATTTGAAAAACGAAGCATTACCGAGTTTGCTTCAAAAGGATTTTTAAAAAATGTTGCCATTGGCGCTTTACTTGGTTTTACATTACAATCGCTAACGATTTTAGTCATTTACCTCAACGGAAGTTATAGTGTCGTGGCTGTAAACCCCGTTTCGTTTATCCTAATGCCATTTGCCATTATGTTTACGGTAGCTATTATTGAAGAAATATTAGTTCGCGGGATTATTTTTAGAATCATTGAAGAAAAACTAGGAAGCTACATTGCACTTCTTATTTCTGGTCTTTTGTTTGGGATTTTACATCTTGCCAATGCCCACAGTACGATTCTTTCTAGCTTATGCATTACAATGGCTGGTTTTCTATTTGGTGCCGTTTTTATCTACAGCCGTAATTTATGGTTTCCGATCGCTTTGCACTTTGCATGGAATTTTACTCAATCTGGAATTTTCGGAGCCATTACCTCTGGAAACGAAAAAACAAGCAGTTTGCTAGAAGCAAAAATACAAGGCCCTGAGTTTATAACTGGTGGTGAATTTGGCCCCGAAGGCAGTATTCAGGCTATTATAATTTGTTTAATCGCAACTGTTATTTTATTAGTTTTAAACGCTAAACAAAATAAAATTATAAAACCATATTGGAAGAAATAAAAAGGTGCACAATCTACGGCAATCCAACTTTGTCAAAGTTTAAAACTTTGACAAAGTTCTCAATGCTATTAAAGACTGAGACTGAAAAATTTATCGTAACCAATTGCTACCAAAAACAATATAATATGCCCATTCTTCTGGTCCTTTGGCAACGTCTACACCCATACGAAGTTTAAATTTTCTGGCAATAAGATATCTAAAACCCGTTCCGTAACTGTAAACAACGGGTTTGGCAAAAGCTTTGTCCCAATCGTCAAAAGCGCTTGCAAGACCACCGTACCCCATTAAACTCCATCTTCTGTAGAGATCCCATCGAAATTCTAACTCGCTTACAATACTGGTGTTTCCCATATATCTCGCGGCCGGAATACCTCGCATGTTAATTCCTGGTCTTAAATAAAAAGGCGGACTCCCCAACGCCTGCTCCCCTTCAATCCTTAGTCCGCCAATTAAGGTTTTCGCCAACGGATAGTACCCAATTGCCGATAAATTTATTCGCCAAGCTTGGTAATCGCTTCCAAGTGCTTTATCTGACCAGAAAAAATCGGACTGAATCCGTATTCCTTTATCTGGTGTAAATATATTGTCTCGCCCGTCAAACTGCAGCGCAGCCCCCAACTGGCTTATGGTGCTTTTAATATCTTTGGGATCAACGAATGGTGGCGGAAGATTAAAATCGGGTAGATTTATTTTAGAATTTAAAAATAGATATTGCGGTCCTGCACTCCATTTTGCATTGTTAAATTGTTTGAGCCACTGCGTGTAAAATATGGTCGATTTAAAATTGAGTTTGAATTCCTGATCGGCCAAATTGGGTCTATTATTAGCATAAAATGACAAATTCATATCGCCATAAGCAGCAAAACCACGATATAAGATTTTAGATTTTACCAAGGTGGCCGAACGGAAAGCTCCTGCCATCCAGCTTTTGTTTGCCGTATACATTCCTAAACCTCCCGTTATATCTGGATTTACAAGACGTTTGGTTCCATCTGCTTCAATTACCGGCGGACGTTTTTTTAGGAAAATTGGCGCCACGGCAGCTCCAAATCCACCAAGCGCAGGTTCTGTAACAATGGTTGGCACTACCAAGAATCCGTTGGCGTAGATTAAGAAATCGCTTAAATCAAAAGCTCCATCCAAAGAATCTTTAAAAACCACATGATGTTTCTGCGCGCTTAAAGTATTAAACGATAAGAGTATCAAAAGCAAAAACAGGATGTTTTTTTGTATCGGTTTTTTGTTTTTCATATAAGATTTTTATCGTTTTATACTTGAAATTTTACCTCATCTCTGAAATCTGCAATTTGTCGAAATCATTTTTTCTTGAAACTGAAAGTATGTGCCAGCGTAATAAAAAAGGTATTTCCTTGGAATCTATTTTCTGCATTTACTTCTCCAATCCATCTAAAACCTGCTGTTGTCATACTTTTTATGTGCAAGTAATTAACCTCAGCACCAAGCCCTGCCACTTTATCTTTGTCTGGTTCTAGTACAATACTTCCCACCGGAATCTTGTCTTCAGATACTTTATATTGCAGGTAATAAATCAAGCCCGTATTTAAGATGCCTTTTGGTGCTGTTTTTTCGGTATTCATACAATAAAAAGTTTTTCCTAAACCTCCTTCAATGCTTATAATATCTCCGGTTTTTATATCAGTATCTTTTTTCTTTCCGTTGATTTCATAGGACGCTAAAGCCGAGAAATGAAATGTTTTTTTGTCGTTAAAAAAGACTGTAGTTCCTGCCGAGAATTCATTCATAAACATACCTAAACCACTATTATCACTTGCTCCAAGTTCATATTTCCCTGTTGGAAGATACATCTGGTAGCTAAATACAAAATCGGCTCTTTTATTATGCCAGCCTAATTGAAGGGGTACGATGTACATATCGGTAAAGGCAAAATCGCTTTTAGTATTAGTATGGCTTCCTTGAATCGTATTAGAAGCTCCCGCTAATAACATCGCAGCTCCATAATTGGCTCCCAAAATTTTAAAATCGCTTACATAAGATGCTCCTACACCTGTAATAAACATGGTAATATCTGGGTTTCCAACTTTGTCTCCATGGGAGTCTCGTAAAGAAGATGCACTATAAATATACCCTGGAACATACACACTTAAAGTATTTTCTGGAGCTTGAGTTCCCGATTGAAGTCCCATGGAACCCAAAATATGTCCCCCTTTTAGTTGGGCACTACTAGAGAAAGAAATCAAAAGCAGTGTTGCTGTTACAAACGATTGTGCTATTATTTTTGCTTTCATGGTAGAATATTTTGAATGAGTAAAGGCTTCATAATAGCCCTTAAAGAGCTTTATTTAAAAGAATAAGCTTGTGAATGCTCCGGATTTATTCGAATCGTTTTAAAATATTCAGAAGGAGATTTTCCTGTGTGTTTTATAAATGCTCTAAAACAAGTAGTTCGAGATTTAAAACCAGATCCCCATGCCATACCTTCTAATGACAAATCTTTCCATTCTGGATCGTTTATTTTATCTTTAAAATATTCAATCCTTTTTAGATTAACATAATCCTGAAAGTGGAGTCCAAATTCAGAATTAATTAGATTAGACAAATGGTGTACAGATATTCCTGTTTCTTCGGCCAAATCTCTAATTACAAAGTCTTTTTTTAAGAATAGATTTTTTGTATTTAAAACATGATCCAGTTTTAAAAGGTATTCTTCTCTTTTTTCAAGCGTTAGTTCGTTTGCTATTGAAACTGTCGCCTTTATTTCCTTTGTTTTTACAACTACTGTATTGTCTACAACAAAATCGAATGTTTCTTCTTCATCATGAAAAATCTGCGGTTTAAAATAAAGCCATCCCACAGTAAAAAATAATACTGAGGAAATTAACACGTAGCAAGAAAGATCGGTTGCATCTATTTTTTGCAATAAAAAATGATGAACAAAAAGTGCCGAAAACAAGAACAGAATCATCAAATTGTATACTCTAATCCAGTTAATTACTTTAGTGCGATGAAATTGATTTCCTTTAAATTTTTTCAGATCATAGTTTAAAATCAACATGGTTTGAAAAAAGACATAGAAAAGCCAAATCGTCAATGTTAAAACAGAAAATGGATTTTTGATTAGTCCAGCAAGATAATCGACAGCTTGTATATTGGTATACCTTCCAACGTAAACAATAAGCGTTAAAAAGAAATAAATAACAAATGGCACAAAATGCAGCCAATCGTATTTTCTGAAACTTTTATTTAAGGATAAAATGTTTCTTACATATAAGAAAGAGCACGGCGCGGTTAAAAATATAAACGTTTTGGTGATGGTAAATAGATCTGGGAAATTTTTAAATAAGTTAGCCGATAAATAAAAATTGTAGACACTTACCACCGCAAGACTCAACAAAAACATTCCTAAGAAGAAACTCTTTGAATAGTTTTTCCTAGAAAACAAAACCATAATTGAGGTTGCAAGACCTGCAATTGTGGCTATAAAAAAGAAAAGGGAGAGTAAAATATCGATCATTTTTTTAAGCTTAATTAGTGGTATTAGAATATTTTCTTAAAATCTTAAAAATAGAATGCGAGAGGGGGCTGTAAACATAAAGAGCTGTACCTGCCAAAACTGGCAAGTACAAAACTCTATTGGTTTAATTATTTTTTAACTGCTCCCGGAGGGAAACCAGCTAGTATTTTTTTAATTGCATCGTTGATGAATTGTTCTGGATTATCTGGTCTACTATCGATTTCGGCATTTCCGATTCCTTGCCAAAGTAGCTTATCTGTTTTTGCCGAAACGATGTCTATAATTAATGATCCGTCAACATAGTCGTAACTATTGAATGTTGTGGTACCGCCGCCCATCATGGCGCCGCCTCCCCAATATCCGTACGGACGATACATTCCTCCATAACCATAAAAATTACTATCGGCTGTTACTTGCGTTTTGTTTTTTAGGATAGAAACGGCATTAACTTTTAAATCTGGATTGCTAGATTCTGTAAATCCTTTTGCCAGCATTTCGTTTCTGATTGCTTTTGCAACACGATCAACATTGAGCTGGTTTACTTGTCCTTGCTGTGCTTTTAAATCGTAAACCGCAAAGGTTTTGTATTCGCTGAAGTTCGCAGCATGATCATAATCAGTTGTAACTTTTACAGTCGGAGAGCAGCTGTAAAAAAGACCCAAAAATAAAATTGGGATTATACGAAGACTTGTTCTTTTAATATTCATGTTGTGGTATTTATTAAATTAATAATTAAATCAGTTTAACTCGAATGTATTAAAATCGTAAAAATCTTGAACGAAGGGGGCAACACATGTCAATAATCGCTCATACCACACAAACCACTACGAAACAATTACTTAGGTCACTCCCAAAGATAAATCATTTTATTTAATTAACACTATTAAAATAAATAAAATCTTACGATAACCTTTTCTAGCACATTGTAGTCAAGATTTTTGCTTTTTTATACTATTTATCTATTTTCGACAGCGATTCAATCGCGTCAATTATTTTTAAAAAAAAAGATATAATAAGCCCAAAAATATTCTATTACTTAATTACACTATATTTCGGCTGCTACTGGCAATTTTCCGTGTTTTATAGCATCTAACATTTTCTCATAGTCCAATTGATTCTGATTGGCATATAAAATGGAAAACTCAGAAATTGCATCGGCAAATTTGTCTGTATCTCCAATATAACCCGAAATAACCGAAGGATCTCCCGAACGTGCATGAGCTCGAGCAAGTGCCCATCCGCAGGCTTTGGCATAATCGGCCATATTTTTCGGTTTCATCACTTCCAGAATTGGTTTTATTTTGGCATCTCTAAGCTGACGAATATAGAAGAACTTATTTTTACTGTCGTTTGTCCAGCCCAGAAACATATCTGATGCCGATTGCATCAATTTTTGTCCCATAACGATACGTTCGCCTTGATGCGTGTGTTTGCCTTTGATTTTTACATTTTCTTCAAGCACACTTTTTCGTGCTTCTTTAAACTGCAAAAAAATAGGTTCGCCAGTAGCAGACATCAATAAACTGATACCGCAAAGAGTTCCAACACTTCCTACGCCAACCACTTTTATGGCTATGTCATGCATCATGTATCTGCTTAATAAAACCTGCTTATCTTCGGAAAGAGATTCTACATATCTTTTATGAATGATTTCGCCTTCTTGAGCAATTTGCTTTTCAAGATCGCCGCTTGGATGAAATATCAAGGGCGGGTCATCTTTTATACGTGCTCTAGCTCCATCAAAATAGGTCATCTTTGCAAACTCCTTTTCGTGAGCCGTGTATTCTGATGCTTTTTTTATTCGCTTCTGATCAAATTCTTTAAGGTCTTTATCGTGACCTAAATCGATCAGCTCTGCAAAATCAATATCGGCATACCAAATTTGAAGAGCAGATAATTTACTATAATCCAACATATGCCGTTTGTAACTGTCGGCAACGTGCCAAGCAAATTGTTTACAGTTTTTATTGGAAAACTTTCGCCATTGTCCCGCAATTGCAAAACTTGCGGCTAATCTTTTTATATCCCATTCCCAAGGCCCTGGAAATGTTTCATCAAAATCATTAATATCAAAAACCAATTTACGTTCTGGAGTTGCGAAACCACCAAAATTCATTAAATGGCAGTCACCGCAAAGCTGCAAATTGATTCCCGAAACAGGCGTATGAGCCAAATCTGCCGCCATAATAGCTGCCGCGCCTCTATAAAATGCAAAAGGTGATTCCATCATTCTTCTGTACCGAATGGGTAGCAAACTCTCAACTCTTCCTATGCTAGTCTGAATTAAAATGTCTACAGGATCTTTTCTGTTTTTAAAAGAATTCCATTCCTGATGTTTTTCCAAAGGCACTTTTTCTCTAATCGAAGCTCCTTTTTGATAACGTTCTGCCTTTGACACAATTGGGTCAAATCTAGTTTTGTCTGTATTTTTAGATTTTTCAGGCATCTTTAGATTGTGCTTTGTTACTCAGGAAACACAAAAGCTACTACTGCTCTTAGTCCCCAATCTGGTTTTATATTCTGATGACCCACAATTGGAATTAATGGCTGCACTGAAAACTGAACCACTTGTTTTCCGAATTTTGTTATGCCTCCCATCATCGGATTCAAAGAAATCAAAGTCGTATTACCTTCCCAATTTTGAGTAATTTCGGCATTAACTCCCCAGTTTGCTCCACTTTTATAACTGTGCGAAAGGAATATCTGCGTATAAAACTGATTGAAATCGGAACGATCGCTTGCTCCAGCAACCGACCAAATCTGATTGGCAATAAAACCAACAGAAAGCCCTTTTCCTTGATGCATGACCAAAACACTTGGACCAACACCAAATTTTTCTGTTCCTAATAATTTATCTGTAGCCGTCGGCACCAAAAATGCAGGCCCAACCCCATATATTATTTTTTTGCTTTTTGGAGCAAAAAATGCAGTAACAGTAGCATCGCTTAAACCAAATTCATGCGTATTTAGTCCTGTAATGTTTCTTTGATCGACAACTGGAAGAATCCATCGGCTTATTAAATTCAAGTTGCCGCTTAGTTTGAACGGAATAACAGGTTGTACATTGATGGTATACTTCACACCATTGTACGGCCCGATTCCGTAATTCAGATTGTTCTGAAGCGGCACACTAATTAAATTTGCTACTGGATTTGCCAACTTATCTGCCAATTCTTGAGGGCTTGCTCCTGGTTTATGTTCTTCTTCCTGAGCATAAGCACTAAAACCCAAGATTAAATAAATAGCACAAAATAGTGATCTAGTAATTTTATAAAAGTTCATAGGATTACTCATTTTTAAAATTTATAAATGCCCCATTTTAAAATCAAAATGAAACAACCCAACCAAAAAAGTTGTTTCACTTTAATTTTAACTAACTCAACCTAATTATCGGAAAAAACTTTTTTCCAGTCTTTTTGCATATCCACAACGTGCCATTTGTTTTTGGCAGCGGCGTTTAATGATGCATTATCTTTTTCTTGATAACTGTATTCTCTTATAGAATCGTTATGATTGACCAACAATTGAAAAGAAGGGTATTTATTGCCTTGCGAATAAGTTAACATGGCAATATCTCCTGCTCCTCCTTCGTTTCCACAAGCAAAAACAGGTCGTTTGCCAATATGCAATTGGATCCCGACAGGTTTTCCTTCTTTGTCATTAAAATGATCTAAAGCCGCTTCTCGCTGTACCGCGTTTTTAGCTCCATCATATTTATATTTAAAAGAAGTACCCACCACTTGATCTTTCGGAATTCCGTAAAAATCCTGAGATATTCCTCTCACCAATTCTATTGTTCCACCTGTTACGATAAAGGTTTTGAAACCGTTGGCACGGAGATAATTCAGGAGTTCCAATTGTGGCTGATAGCGTATCTGTTTTACCGGAACATTTTTACCAGGGTATTTTGCGCCTTTAAAAAAGTCTGCTACCGAAGTTTCAAATTCATCCTCAGTCATTCCGGTATGCGTTGCCGCAACGAGTTCTATAAGCGCTTTATCACCTCCTTTTTCAAAGAAAGTTTTGTCTTTTTCTACTACAGCTTTAAAAGGTTGTTTTTTAGCTAATTCAGGATTTGCTTCAACCATTTTTTGCACTTTATAAAAAGCAAAAAGTTCTTGTACATAAGGTTTCTCTGCCCATAAAGTTCCGTCGTTATCAAAAGTGGCAATTCTATCTTGCTCCGGAATAAAGTCTGGACTTCCTTCTTTGGTCACTTTTTCTACATAAGCAATTATATCGCTTTTTAAAGCTCCATCATTCCAGCTTGGCAAAGGATCGCCACCTGCTGCAGTTTCTGTTTTTTTACTCTCTGTTGTCGGGGAAGTTACTGTATCAGATTTCTTACAGGAAAAGAAAAACAAAACTACAAGAGGCAAAATGTATATATTTTTTCTCATGATGTTTTATTTATAAAGAGATTCAGACCTCTCAATCTGAATCTCTTTTGTTATGATTTATTTTTTCTTTTTTGAAGCTGTCGCTGCTTCTTCTACTTTAGGTAAGATATTTTTCTCCACATACTGCTGTGTCTTAATACTCTGCAATGTTTGATTAAGTATTGTAGTCGGATTAAAACTAGGTGGGAAAGAACGAGGTGGATACTCTTTAAATGATTCTGCAAAAACAAATACATCGTTCATTGCGCCATAAACAGATCCTACGTGATTAATTAACCAATCCCAATAAGTGTTTGAAGTAAAATCAGCTCGCTCATATGGATCTTGATACAAATTAAATATTTTTTGAAGACGAAGTTCTGTAAAAGGCTCTGCCCAAACTCCCATAGTTCCTGCCAAACGTTGTTCTGCAAAAACATATTTGTAATCGCCTACGCGAAGACCAACTAACAATCCATCATCATCAGAATAGAAGAATTTGTCTCTATGGCTTTTTCCTCCTTTTAATATATCGGTTTGGTCAAAACCATCCAAATGTACTTTATAGTTTTTGCCATTTGCGCTATATCCTTTTAAAAGTTTATTTATAATGTCTGGCTCACCAGCGATCGAAGCAAAAGTAGGAATCCAATCGTTGTGGCTCATTAATTCTGTAGTTATAGTTCCTGGTTTAATGTGGCCTGGCCATCTTACAATACAAGGAACACGAAAAGCCCCCTCCCAGTTTGTATTTTTCTCAGAACGGAATGATGTCATAGCCCCATCTGGCCATGTATTCATGTGAGGACCATTATCTGTAGAATATACTACGATTGTATTATCAGCAATTCCTAAATCGTCAAGCGCTTTTAAAATGCTTCCGATAGTCTCATCATGCTCAATCATACCATCAATATATTCGCTATCTCCGTGAGTATATCTTCCTCTATGCTCTTTTCTAACGTGCGTACGAAGGTGCATACGAGTCGCGTTGAACCAGCAGAAAAATGGTTTGCCTGCTGCATTTTGTCTTTTAATAAAGTCTATGGCTGCTGCAGAAGTTTCATCATCTACCGTTTCCATTCTTTTTTTAGTAAGCGCTCCTGTATCTTCAATTTTTTGTTTTCCAATTTTACCAAAACGTGGATCTGTAGTTGGATCATCAACATTTGTTGCTGTACATTTTAAAACTCCTCTTGGACCAAATTTCTTTACATATTCTGGATCTTTTGGATAATCTGGCAATTCTGGCTCTTCTTCTGCATTCAGGTGATAAAGATTTCCAAAAAATTCATCAAAACCATTTACTGTTGGCAAGCTTTCGTTTCTATCACCAACGTGATTTTTACCAAATTGCCCTGTCGCATAACCCAAACTTTTCATGATTCCTCCTACTGAAGGGTCTAACTGGCTCATCCCCATTGGCGCACCAGGAAAACCTACTTTTGTAAGCCCTGTACGAATACCATGCTGTCCTGTTAAAAATGCAGCACGTCCTGCAGTACAGCTTTGTTCTCCATAATAGTGTAGAAATCGCATTCCTTCATTTGCTAAACGATCAATATTGGGTGTAGTATATCCCATAAGTCCGTCACTATAAGCGCTAATATTAGTGATTCCAATATCATCGCCCCAAAGCACCAAAATATTTGGCTTTTTTTGCGCCGTAACAGAAACTCCAGAAAAAAATAGTAACGCTAATACCTGTATGGTATTTATAAATCCGCATTTTAATTTGATTTGTTTCATGATAAAAAAATTCGTTAATGATTCTTGTTTATTATATGAGTCTGTAAAATCCAAAAAAACAAATGGGAAAATGGTAAGCTTTCAAAAAAATACTTTCAATTGAGGTTGCATCTTTTTGATGTGTTTCAAATTCATTTTATCTAAAAAATTGAAACAGAATATTTTTAACTTTTTATTAAGTAATCTCAAAATTAACTAATAATTGAGCGAACAATAGTATTTATTCGGCATGAGCTTGTTTCATTTTATAAAATGAAACAAGAAAATTGGAGAATTTGCACCAAAATGTTTCATTTTACAAAATGAAACATACCAAAATAGCAGAAAATTAAGCAGTTAAATTTTTATCCAGAAAATGCAAAAAAAGAGGTGTAAAGTACGAAGTCTCCTTTTTTTGAGTAGCTATTTGCCAAGATTTTAATTAAATGAAACCAAAAAATCTATGTTTAACGCTAAAATATTGTCAGATTATCGTCAAAAGTAAACGTTAAAATGCGCTTAAAAAGACTAAAAAACTATTAGCAAAATAATTTGATTTTTATAAAAAGGCTTTAAAAACAAAAAAGCCGCTTAAAAAAATTAAGCGGCCTTTAAAATTATTTGAAGAAAATGTTACTCGATTTCAGAAACTCTCATCGTGTTAACCATTCCTTTATCTTTAATTGGCATTGCAGCAAGGTTGATCAAATAATCTCCTTTTTGTGCATAACCTTTATTAACTGCAATTTGATTTACATCTGTTACAGTATCATCTGTACTTTCTTCATTATCATAGTAGAAAGATTTTACTCCCCATAATAAATTCAATTGTGTTAAGATTCTTCTGTTTGAAGTAAATACTAAAATATGTGCCGTTGAAGGTCTCCAAGCTGAAATTTGGAAAGCTGTATAACCGCTGTTTGTTAAAGTACAGATTGCTTTAGCTTCAATTTCGTTAGCTAATAAAGCTGCTTGGTGACAAACTGTTTTAGTAACAAAACGTTTTGTTTTAATTTGTGGTGTATTTTGAGGAACTTGAATAAGTGGTGAGTTCTCAACAGCCTCACAAATTTGTGCCATTCTCTGAATTACTTGAACTGGGTAATTTCCAGTTGCAGTTTCTCCAGACAACATTACAGCATCGGCACCGTCCATTACAGAGTTTGCAACGTCGTTTACTTCTGCTCTTGTTGGAGTTAAACTTGTAATCATTGTTTCCATCATTTGTGTCGCAACGATAACCGGAATTCTAGCTGTTTTAGCTCTTCTGATCAAATCTTTTTGTACCAATGGAACTTCGTGAGCAGGAAGCTCAACACCAAGGTCTCCACGAGCCACCATTAAACCATCGCAATAAGCTACAATTTTATCCATGTTCTCAAGAGCTTCTGGCATTTCAATTTTAGCAACAATTGGAATTTTATATTCAGAATGTTTAGCGATTAATTCTTGTAAATCTTGTAAATCGCGAGGAGTTTTCACAAATGAAAGTGCGATCCAGTCTACTTTTTGCTCGATTGCGAAAATCGCATCAGCAATATCTTTTTCTGTTAAAGCTGGCAAAGAAATTTTAGTGTTTGGAAGATTAACTCCTTTTTTAGATTTTAATTCTCCACCTTGAATAACTCTAGCAACAACTTCTGTTTTTTTATCTGTAGAAACAATTTCGAAAATAAGTTTACCATCATCAAGCAAGATACGCTCTCCTGGATTAACATCATTTGGGAAATTTTGATATTTCATGAACACTCTTTTTGATGTTCCAATAATATCTTCAGCAGTTGTAAAAGTGATTTCATCCCCATCATGAACAACAGTTCCTTCTTCCATTACACCAACTCTAAGTTTTGGTCCTTGCAAATCTCCTAAGATTGCTGTAGTGTAACCAAACTCTTCGTTTAATCCTCTAATGATATCGATTTTTTCTTTTACTCCTTCGTAATCTGCATGCGAAAAATTGATTCTAAACACATTAACCCCAGCATCGATCATATCTTTAATGATCTCTCTTGTACTACAAGCGGGCCCAAGTGTAGCAACAATTTTGGTTTTCTTGTTTGTTAGCATTTTTTTTAAAAAATTAGATTGTTTTTTGATTTTATTTTGTCTGTATCAACGGCATAAATAGCCGCAATACTTTCTATTGTGTTTAATTTTTGTTGAATTTCTGAAAAATTAAGCGCCTCTTCGCTATTATCAATTTTCAGGAAAAAATCGACTTTTTTAAATTCAGGAAGTAAATGAATTGTTGTCGAAACCTCACTTGTTTCATTAGAAAACAAATTCTGGAAATCATTTGTACTCACAGAAATGATTTCATTTTTATTCTGAATTAAATTCCAGGAAACAGCTTTTTCTTCATCATAATAATAGAATCTTGAAAAATTTGCTTCACCTTCCTTAGTTTGAGCATGGATCTCGTTTTTGCTCTTACTTAAGTTGATCGGAAGGATTTTATTGATAAAATAGGCCAATCTATAATCTTCTAATGAAGTATGAATTGCCATTAAATAATAATCAATTTCGTCAAATTCGTCTAAATCCAATTTATGAATAGCCATGTCTTGAAAAATCAAGTTGTAAATATACTATTTCTAAACGGAGCATCAACAGTTATGACATGCTTGTTTTGTTAAATTATAAACGAAAACGTTGTAGCCTTGTGATAGTTACAACATTTTTGCAGCTATTTCTTGTCAATTTTTTCTTGAAATGCAAAATAAGCTCTTTGCGATGCTTTTTCTTCTGCTTTCTTTTTTGAGGTTGCACGCGCTCTTGCGACAACTTTATCATCAATACTCAATTTGACACCAAATAAACGCTGGCCATCTATACCATTATCCTCAAAAATGTCATAATGAAAAACTCTTTTTTCTTTCTGACACCATTCGATAACAAGACTTTTATAACTTATCACTTTTCCTTCTAGTCGAGCAATATCGACATAAGGAGTAACTACTCTTTTCTGGATGAATTTCTCGCAAAAAGAATAGCCTTTATCTAAATAAATTGCTCCAATTAGAGATTCAAAAATATTACCGTGAATGTTTTCTCCAAAGTGCTGAATTGGCACTTTACTTTCTACAAACTGCACTAAATTTAAATCCTTTCCTAACTCATTCAAATGTTCACGGCTCACAATTTTTGAACGCATTTTGGTCAAATAACCTTCGTCGCCATTTGGAGCTTTATTAAACAAATGTGCAGCAATAACGGCACTTAACATAGCATCTCCTAAAAATTCTAAGCGTTCATAATTAATAGGATGCCCATTCTGATCTAGTTTATTTGAAGAACGATGTGTGAAAGCTCTTCGATAAAAATCAACATTTGTAGGCGGAAAACCAAGAATTTTCTGAATAGTGTCAAAAAAAATCCCGTCTTCTAGAGAACGGGATTTAGAAAATATTTTTTTGATAATATTCATATACAGAAAATTAATCAGCTAGTTTTTTAAACAATACACAAGCATTGTGTCCACCAAAACCAAATGTATTACTCATAGCAACATTTACTTCTCTTTTTTGAGGTGTGTTTAGAGTAAGGTTCAAAGATGGATCAATGTTTTCGTCAACAACAGTATGGTTAATCGTTGGAGGCACAATTCCGTGTTGCATTGCCAAGATAGAAGCAATAGCTTCAATAGCTCCAGCAGCACCAAGTAAGTGTCCTGTCATCGATTTTGTAGAGTTGATGTTGATGTTTTTAGCATGATCGCCAAAAACAGCACTAATTGCTTTTAACTCAGCAACATCCCCTAATGGAGTAGATGTTCCATGCGTATTGATATGATCCACTTGATCAGGGCTCATTCCAGCATCTCTTAATGTGTTTTCCATTACTGCAATAACCCCAATTCCTTCTGGATGTGGTGCAGTTAAATGGTAGGCATCAGACGACATACCGCCACCGCCGATTTCGCAATAAATTTTTGCTCCTCTAGCTTTAGCATGCTCGTATTCTTCAAGAACTAAAGCTCCTGCTCCTTCTCCTAAAACGAAACCATCTCTGGTTGCATCAAAAGGTCTTGAAGCTGTTTCTGGACTTTCATTTCTTGTAGACAATGCGTGCATTGAGCTAAATCCTCCCATACCAGCAATTGTAACAGCAGCTTCAGAACCACCAGAAACAATAACGTCGCACATTCCTAAACGGATGTAATTGAAAGCATCGATTAACGCATTTGCAGAAGATGCACAAGCAGAAACCGTTGTATAGTTTGGTCCCATATACCCGTTACGCATCGAAATATGCGCAGGAGCGATATCGGCAATCATTTTAGGAATAAAGAAAGGATTGAACTTTGGAGTTCCATCACCTTTTGCATAATACAATACTTCATCTTGGAAAGTTTCTAAACCTCCAATTCCTGCTCCCCAGATAACACCAACTCTTTGTTTGTTTACGTTATCATTTGTGATTCCGGCATCTTTAATAGCTTCATCACTCGCAGCAATTGCATATTGTGCAAATTTATCTAATCTACGAGATTCCTTGCGATCCATATAATCTTCAATATTGAAGTTTTTTACTTCGCAGGCAAATTTCGTTTTGTGTTTCTCGGTATCATAATATGTGATCGGAGCGGCTCCGCTAACCCCATTCACAAGTGCATTCCAATATTCTTGGATATTATTCCCAATAGGAGTAAGTGCACCTAATCCTGTTACAACAACTCGCCTTAATGCCATAAATATGTATTTTGTACTTTAAACAAATAAAACCCACGCTTTCTTAACTTATTGTTATTTAAGAGCCATGGGAATTACAATAAAATATATCTTGTTTGATTGAAAATCAATCGAAATTTAAAATTTAAAAAAAAATAATAACACCCGATTTATAAAAATTCCAATTTTTCAAAAAACAAATCCCAATTTGGAATTTGGACATTTAAATTTGGAATTTTTAAAATTCGGGTGTGGTATTATTATTTTTTTGCTTCTTCGATATAAGAAATAGCTTGACCAACAGTAGCAATGTTTTCTGCTTGATCGTCTGGAATTTGAATATCAAATTCTTTTTCGAATTCCATAATAAGCTCAACAGTGTCTAATGAGTCAGCTCCTAAATCATTAGTGAAGCTTGCTTCTGTTACAACTTCGTTTTCGTCAACACCTAATTTGTCTACGATAATCGCTTTTACTCTTGATGCAATGTCTGACATAATCTTTAATTTTAGAATTTAATTTGTTGGCAAAAATAAAAAACTTTATTTTAAAACCATGATTTAGTTAATAAATGTAACACTAATTTATAAAATTAATTTCAAGAAAGGTCTTTTAAAGCTATTTATTTTCGATTTTTATTCCGTTTTTTGCAGTCTTAAAACACACAGCTTTATGAAAAAAATTATCGTTTTCGCCTCAGGATCAGGAACTAACGCAGAGAACATTATAAAATATTTTTCGAACACTGAAATTGCAAGGGTCGTTTCGGTCTTTACAAATAATGCTTCGGCAAAAGTGATTGAAAGAGCAAAAAATCATCAAATTCCCGTTGAAATCTTCTCAAAAAACGAACTTTTAGAAAGAAATGTATTACAAAAAGTACAAGAAATCGACCCGGATTTAATAATCTTAGCTGGTTTTTTACTCAAATTTCCAGAAACCATAATCGAGCAATATCCGAATAAAATAATTAACATCCATCCTGCTCTTTTGCCCAACTATGGAGGTAAAGGAATGTACGGAATGCACATACACAGAGCAATTGTAAATAATAAGGAGAAAGAAACAGGAATCTCGATTCATTATGTTAACGAAAACTATGATGAAGGTGCAATTATCTTTCAAGCAAACGTGGCGCTAACTGATGAAGACACTCCAGAAACAGTTGCAGAGAAGATTCATGAATTGGAACAAAAACATTTTCCGGAAATTATTCACAGATTATTAGATGCAAATTCTAAATAATTAATTCCCGCCCCCGATAGCTATCGGGACTAAAATCTGAAATCTACTATCTAAAATAATTAAATGTCTCACGAAGTACATATATATACAGACGGCGCCGCAAAAGGAAATCCAGGAAATGGCGGCTATGGAGTCGTAATGGAATTGGTTGGAACGCCACATAAAAAAGAATTTTACGAAGGTTTTCGTTTGACTACTAACAATAGAATGGAGCTTTTGGCTGTAATTGTAGGTCTAGAAAAACTGAAAAAGCCTAACATGAGAGTTCTTGTGGTTTCAGATTCTAAATACGTGGTCGATTCTGTAGAAAAAAAATGGGTTTTTGGCTGGGAGAAAAAAGGATATAAGGATAAAAAAAATCCTGACTTATGGAAACGCTTTTTAATAGCCTACCGCAAACACCAAGTCGATTTTAAATGGATTAAAGGCCACAACAACCATCCACAAAACGAACGCTGCGATCAATTGGCCGTTATGGCATCCATGCAGCCGAAACTTTCTGTAGATGTTTATTACGAAACTATCGGTTCAAAAGAATAAAAAAAAACGCATCAAATAACTAATTGATGCGTTTTCTGTTTTTACTTTCTTACTTTTCTTCCTCTGCCTTATCTAGATCCTTAGCTGTTCCAAATCCGATTAACAATCCTACTCCCGCCATTATGAAAATGATTGAAGGATAAACCGCTCCATCATTCAACGATGTATAAGTGGTAATTAATAAAGCAATGAAAATTCCTAAACCACTTCCTATTAATAAAAAGGCAATATTTACAACAAAGATTTTCCATGCCGGAGCTCCTTTCCCTTTTCCTTGAATAAATATACTCGCATCTACTCCTTTTTCAATAAGCGCCAGACGCTCTCTGTTTCGTGTTGAATAAATTAAATAAAAGATCCCGAAGATCATTAAGAAAAGGCTAATTGGAATTAAAATTTTTTCGTCCATGATATTTTATGTTTTTAATTGATTGATATATTCCATAGGACGACACTTTATAAATTGAGGTTACAGATTATGGTGAAAAAAATTAGAAAATTAGAAAATTTGCCAATTAGGAGATCAAAAAACCACTGATAATCAATTAATTTTAAACATATCTTTTTTCATACTCGCTAGCTTTGACAAAGTTTAAAACTTTGCTAAAGTTGAATCCCCATTTCTTTACGATATATTATTTCGATCAAAGGGAGAAAATTGGATTTGAATCATAAAGGAATTTTAAACTCAGTATTTTCTAATTTTCTAATTTTCTAATTTTCTAATTTTCTAATTATTAATTTATTTTTCAAATTTTTGTAACCTAAACCAACACCTTGTCGTCCTATATAATATGAGTGCAATACATGATCAACATTATATCGATAAAATTCTGCAGGGCGACACCAATGCGTTTGCTGTTCTTGTGGATCGTTATAAGGATATGATCTTTACTTTAGCTCTAAAAATGGTTAAAAACCGAGAAGAAGCTGAAGAAGTTGCACAAGACACATTTATAAAGATTTATAGTTCGCTCACAAAATTTAAAGGAGAATCTAAATTTTCGACTTGGATTTATAAAATTGCCTATAATACTTGTCTGGACAGATTAAAGAAAAACAAAAAAGAAGATTTAAATATTTCTATTGATGAATTTTCGTCTCATTTAGTTAAAACAATGGACAATGCATTGAGCGCATTAGAAGAAAATGAGCGAAAACAAACCATTCAGAAATGCTTGAATTTATTACCAAGTGACGAAAACTTCCTTTTAACCTTATTTTATTTTGATGATCAGAATTTAGAGGAAATTGGAAAAATCATGAATATTTCGGCCAATAATGCGAAAGTGAAATTATTTAGGAGCCGACAGAAATTAGCTGTAATTTTGAGACAGCAGTTAGAACCAGAAATAATAGAATGTTATGAAATCGGCAAGATTCCAAAACAAAAACAAAATGAAGAGTGCCGATAACATATTCCATTAAAAAACAAATATTATATTCGTATGAAAGAGAGCGATAAAAATATAGAACAACTTATTGATAAAATGATGGCTGAAGAAAAACTGCAGTCACCATCAATAGATTTTACTTCGAAAATTATGGCAAATGTTCAGATTTTAGAAGAGAAAAAACGGATTGCATATAAACCTTTAATTTCAAAACCTGTTTGGATTGTTATCGGGATGGCTGCAGCTATCTTGGTTATTTATGTTTCTCTTTTTTCAGTTCCAGAAAGCAACATCGAAATTGACAAAATCGGAAAATTATATTCTAACAAAGTTTCTACCGCTTTTTCAGGAATTCATTTCTCTAAAAATATCTTTTATGCCATTTTAATTGTTCCAGTAATGATACTAGTTCAAGTTGGACTTTTGAAGAATTATTTTGACAAGAAGTATCAGCTGTAAAATAATCGCAATGTTTTTTCAAAAAATTTGCACTTTAAATCTAAAAAACATATTTTAAACCTTACAAAAAATAAATTTTAACCGATTCATTTACAATAGTTTTCCTTCGAAATCGTTGTCATTTTTTTAAGAAAATTTTGAGAACCTAAACCGTTGCAAGATTGTAACTTATGAAGTATCTTTGCACCCTAATTCGAAATTCATAAAATGAATAAACTATTGATTGTTGGAACAGTTGCTTTCGACGCGATTGAAACTCCTTTCGGAAAAACAGATAAAATTTTAGGTGGTGCTGCAACCTACATCGGATTATCAGCGTCATTTTTTAACTTGCAATCGGCCATTGTTTCTGTAGTTGGCGACGATTTTCCTCAAGAACATTTAGATTTATTGACTTCAAAAAATATTGATATCTCTGGTATCGAAATTGTAAAAGGCGGAAAAACCTTTTTCTGGAGCGGTTTATACCACAACGACCTAAATTCTAGAGATACTTTAGTTACTGAATTGAACGTTTTGGCAGATTTTCAGCCGAAAGTTCCTCAAAACTATAAAGATGCTGATGTGGTAATGTTAGGAAACTTACACCCATTAGTACAAAGCAGTGTTTTAGATCAATTAGAGAAAAAACCAAAATTAGTGGTTTTAGACACCATGAACTTTTGGATGGACTGCGCTCTTCCAGAATTATTAGACGTTATTAAACGTGTAGATGTTATCACAATCAATGACGAAGAAGCAAGACAACTTTCTGGTGAATATTCATTAGTAAAAGCGGCTGCGAAAATCCAAGATATGGGACCAAAATATGTGGTGATCAAAAAAGGAGAGCACGGAGCACTTTTATTCCACAACAGAGAAGTATTCTTTGCACCAGCTTTACCTTTAGAAGATGTTTTTGATCCAACAGGAGCAGGAGATACTTTCGCAGGTGGTTTCTCTGGATTTATTGCGCAAAGCGAAAACATTTCGTTTGGCAACATGAAAAACGCAATTATTTACGGTTCAAATTTAGCTTCGTTCTGCGTAGAGAAATTTGGAACTGAAAGGATGGAAACATTAAGCAAAGCCGAGGTGGCGATTCGATTACAGCAATTTAAATCGTTAACTCAGTTTGACATAGAAATATAATGCCTAAGAGCCTCGCTAAAACGGGGCTTTTTTATTACGTTAATACACACAACTTACAACAACACACAAATAACAAAAAAACAATGAGCGACGCTTTAAAACACGAATGTGGGATAGCTTTAGTTAGACTACTTAAACCGCTTGAATATTATAAAGAAAAATACGGAACTGCGTTCTACGGAATCCAAAAGATGTATTTAATGATGGAAAAACAGCATAACCGCGGTCAAGACGGAGCTGGTTTTGCAAGCATCAAATTGGATGTTGATCCAGGACAGCGCTACATTAGCAGAGTTCGTTCTAATCACGCACAGCCAATACAAGACGTTTTTAAACAAATCAACGAACGCATCAGCGAAGAGTTGAAAGCACAGCCAGAACTTGGTGATGATATGAAAGAATTAAAAGCAAACATTCCTTATGTAGGAGAATTGTTTTTAGGTCACGTTCGTTACGGAACTTTTGGAAAAAACAGCATCGAAAGTGTTCACCCATTTTTACGTCAAAGTAACTGGATGCACCGTAACTTGATTTTGGCAGGAAACTTTAACATGACGAATGTTAAAGAACTTTTCGAAAATTTGGTTGAATTAGGTCAGCACCCAAAAGAAATGGCGGACACTGTTACCGTAATGGAAAAAATTGGCCACTTCTTAGATAAAGAAGTTATGCAATTATACCAAGACTGCAAAGCTGAAGGATATTCAAAAAGAGAGGCATCTCCAGTAATTGCAGAGCGCTTGGATATTGCGAAAATCTTAGCTCGTTCGGCTAAAAACTTAGATGGAGGTTACGCAATGGCTGGTCTATTAGGTCATGGTGATGCTTTTGTATTTAGAGATCCAGCAGGAATTCGTCCAGCATATTTTTATCAAGATGACGAAGTGGTAGTTGTGGCTTCTGAAAGGCCAGTTATTCAAACGGTATTTAATGTTCCTTTTGAAAGCGTTCAAGAAATAGACCCAGGAAACGCTTTGATTATCAAGAAAAACGGAAAAGTTACGATGAATCAAATCTTGGAACCAACCGTTAAAAAAGCATGTTCATTCGAAAGAATTTATTTCTCTAGAGGAAGTGATGCTGAAATCTATCAAGAACGTAAAGATTTAGGTAAATTAATTTTACCAGCAGTTCTTAAAGCAATTGACAGCGATACAGACAACACTGTTTTCTCTTATATCCCAAATACAGCAGAAACTTCATTTTATGGTTTAGTTGAAGCTGCTCAAGATTTCTTGAATCAGAGAAAAAACAATTATATTCTAGAAAATAGAAATACGCTTACTGCAGAAACGCTTCAAGAACTTTTATCTGTAAAAATACGTACAGAGAAAGTAGCAATTAAAGACGCTAAACTTAGAACTTTTATTACTGAAGACAGCAGCCGTGATGATTTGGTAGCTCACGTTTACGACGTTACTTATGGTGTAATTAAACCAGAAGACAACTTGGTAATTATTGACGATAGTATTGTTCGTGGTACTACATTGAAAATGAGCATCATTAAAATGATGGATCGTTTAAAACCAAAACGCATCGTGATTGTTTCATCTGCACCACAAATTCGTTACCCAGATTGTTACGGAATTGATATGGCAAAACTAGAAGGTTTAGTTGCCTTTAGAGCAGCACTTGCTTTATTGAAAGAAAGAAACTTATACCATATCGTAGATGAAGTTTATGCTAAATGTAAAGCTCAAGAAAATTTCCTGGATAAAGATGTTGTAAACTATGTAACAGAAATTTACGATCAATTTACAGATGAGGAAATCTCAGATAAAATTGCAGAAATGTTAAGCTCACCAGAAATCAATGCTGAAGTAAAAATCATCTTCCAAACGGTTGACGATCTGCATAAAGCTTGTCCTAAAAATTTAGGAGATTGGTACTTTACAGGAGACTACCCAACTCCAGGTGGAAATCGAGTTGTGAATCGTGCTTTCATGAATTTTTATGAAGGAAAAGACGCTCGAGCTTATTAATAAAATACTAACAAAAGGTTAAATTGTGCATTTCATCGGTTTTTTTTGCCGTTCATCCTATTTCTTTGGTGAAATTGAAAAGCTACAATACTTTTGGAATACCATAACATTAGTAGGTTAAGTTTATGGTAGATTTGGGGCAAAAAGGGTGGAAGCAATTCCACCTTTTTTATTGGAATTAACTCAACCAATTTACAAACAGTCGATTATATCTCTTAATCGGATTTACTTACCTTTCATCTGAATTTTTTTCTTTACAATAATAACCATCATACATTTACTAGACCATAACATTAGTAGGTTAGTTTATGGTAGATTTGGGGCAAAAAAGGTGGAAGCAATTCCACCTTTTTTATTTACATTACAAATACCTGTAAATCAATTAGTTAAATGCTAGTTATCGGATATAATTGCGTTTAATCTAAAAAATTTTATTTATACAAATGCCTGCCATACATTTACTGAACCATAACATTAGTAGGTTAGTTTATGGTAGATTTGGGGCAAAAAAGGCGGAGTAAAATCCGCCTTTTTTATTGAAATAAATTCACAACTGCAAAAAACACACCTTATACGTCTTTAAACGGATATTGTTGCTTTTCATCCGAAAAGTTTCTGTTCAAAAAATATCCGCCATACCTTTACAAGACCATAACATTAGTAGGTTAAGTTTATGGTAGATTTGGGGCAAAAAAGGTGGAAGCAATTCCACCTTTTTTATTTTCTTTTTTTAAGAAGATAGAATAAAGAGAAAAGATATTTTATAAAAACAAAAAAAGACGGATAACTTAAAGCTATCCGTCTTTTTTCTATACTCTTTATTCTATTTCCTCTTAACTATTTGTCTAAAGCAAATCTTCTAGCAACTTCTGTCCAGTTAATTACACTGAAGAAAGCCTCAATATAATCAGGTCTTCTGTTTTGGTAGTTTAAGTAGTAAGCGTGCTCCCAAACATCCATTCCTAAGATTGGAGTTCCACCGTGACCAGCAACTTCTGGCATTAATGGATTATCTTGATTTGGTGTACCTACAACTTCTAATTTTCCACCTTTTTGAACTGTTAACCAAGCCCATCCAGAACCGAATTGTGTAGCTCCAGCTTTAGCAAATTTTGCTTTAAATTCTTCGAATGATCCGAAAGAAGACTCAATTGCAGCTAATAAATCACCTGTTGGTAATCCTCCTCCGTTTGGAGACATTACAGTCCAGAATAAATTGTGGTTGTAAAAACCTCCACCATTGTTACGAACTGCTGCGTTAGATTTATCTAAGTTGATTAAGATATTCTCGATCGTTTTTCCTTCTAAATCTGTTCCAGCGATTGCTGCATTAAGATTGGTAGTATACGCATTGTGATGCTTTGTATGGTGGATTTCCATTGTACGTGCATCAATATGTGGTTCTAATGCATCGTATGCATAAGGTAATTGTGGTAATTCAAAAGCCATGGTATTATGATTTTTATGGTTTATAATAATTTATTCCAAATTTAGACATTTAACTTTGGAATTGAAAATACTATTTCGTTATAATTGAATTTAATTAACTGATAATTTACGTTTTTATTACATAAACAACTGAAAATCTTTATTTTCCATTAAAAGTCGTCATTGTGTTTTCCAAACCGGCTGTTCCGAAAGTTCTAATTATTTCTGCTGAGATTTCGAAACGTTCTGGTAGTTTTGCTTCCTCTTCGGCATTCCATTCTCCTAAAACATAATCTACCTGCTGTCCTTTTTTAAATTGATCGCTGATACCAAATCTGTATCGGGTATAGTTTTGTGTATTTAAAACCAAATTGATGTTTTTAAGTCCGTTGTGTCCGCCGTCACTCCCTTTTGGTTTGATTCGGATAGTTCCAAATGACAGGTTTAAATCGTCTGTAATGACCAAAATATTCTCTAGCGGAATATTTTCTTTATCCATCCAATATTTCACCGCTTTTCCGCTTAGATTCATGTAAGTGTTTGGCTTTAAAAGAAAAAACGTTCTCCCTTTAAATTTATATTCTGCCATTGAACCTAATTTTACGGTTTCGAATGAAAGACCTTCTTTTTTGGCTAAAAAGTCAAGTATTTTAAATCCGATGTTATGTCTGGTGTTTACGTATTCGGCTCCGATATTTCCTAAACCTACAATTAAGTATTTCTTCATGTTATCTATGTTCTCTTCTTTTGATGTTGATGAAAACAGTTTTGTTATCCATTTTATCATTTGACAAAAGTAAGGTTAATTAGGGAATTAGAAAATGTGTCAATTAGATTATTTCCTGCTGGCTGCTATTTAACCGCAATCCCGATAGCGATCGAGAGAAAAGGTTTTACACAGAGAACGCAAAGATCTTAAAAGTCATCGTTTAAGACGTAGACACTAAAAAAGTTCGCAAAGCTTGATTTGAACATAGCTTTGCGAACTTAATATTTAGATATTGCTTGCGCTCCAAATTAAAATGTCTTAGCGTGCTTTGCGTTAAAAAAACACTTAGAATCTCAGAAACTTAACATCTTAGCCACTTAGCACCTCAAAAAAAAAAGCCCCAATCGTAAGATTGAGGCTTTTTGTATAGAGTGAAAAAAAATTATTTTTTCTTTCCTTTTGCAGGAGCTTTTGCAGCTTTTGCAGCCTCTTGAGCAGCTTTCATAGCAGCACGAGAGATTCTCACTTGACAAACAACTGTGTTGTCTGGGTGCATAATTTTGTACTCTGGTTTTCCAACTTTAGTAACGTATAATTTGTTACCCATTTCAAGTGGAGTGATGTCAGCTTCAACGAAATCAGGAAGATTTGCTGGTAAAGCTTTAACTTTTAATTTACGTTGGTTTAAACGTAAAACACCTCCCGCAAGAACACCTTTAGATGTACCAACGATTTTCACAGGAACTTCCATTGTGATTTCTTTATCATCAAATAATTGGAAGAAGTCGATGTGTAAAATTTTGTCAGTTACTGGGTGAACTTGGATATCTTGCAAAATTGCATTGAATGATTTTCCTTTTCCAAGCTCAATCACAACTGTGTGTGCATTTGGAGTGTAAACCAAGTTTTTGAACGCTGCAGCGTCTGCTGAGAAGTGTACTGCTTGATTTCCTCCGTATAACACGCAAGGAACCGCTCCAGCATTACGTAAGGCTTTAGTTGACACTTTGCCCACGCTTTCTCTTTCTGATCCTTTAATTGTAATCGATTTCATTTGTAAAAAAAATATAGTTATTAATATAAATATTCTAATTTTTAGCGTAGTGAGATTGCTTTGTTCTTCGCAATGACTACATTATAAATTTTCCACTGATGGAATTGTTGTGGTGAACCATTTGCATTACCTCAGCAAATAAAGGCGCGCAGCTTACCACTTTTATTTTCTTTGATTCTCTCTTTAACGGAATAGAATCTGTTACGATTAATTCTGTTAGTTTCGAGTTTTCAATTTTCTCATACGCACCGCCAGATAAAATAGCGTGTGTACAAATTGCTCTTACGCTTAGCGCTCCTTTTTCGATCATTAGGTCTGCCGCTTTCGCTAAAGTTCCTCCTGTATCGATCATATCGTCTACTAAGATTACGTTACGTCCTTTTACTTCACCAATAAGCTCCATAGTATCGATAACGTTGGCTGCTTTTCTTTGTTTGTAACAGATTACTACATCTGATTCTAAAAACTTAGAGTAAGCATATGCTCTTTTTGAACCTCCCATATCTGGAGATGCAATGGTTAGATTTTCTAAATTTAAACTTTCTACGTATGGTAAAAAGATGGTAGATGCAAATAAATGATCTACTGGTTTTTCAAAGAATCCTTGAATTTGATCTGCGTGCAAATCCATTGTCATGATTCTTGTTGCTCCTGCAGCAGTTAATAGGTTTGCTACTAACTTTGCTCCAATCGGAACTCTTGGTTTGTCTTTTCTATCTTGTCTTGCCCAACCAAAATAAGGCATAACAGCTGTAATGTGTCTTGCTGATGCACGTTTTGCTGCATCAATCATTAACAACAATTCCATCAGATTATCTGCACTTGGAAAAGTTGAACATACGATAAAAACTCGTAAACCTCTTATTGACTCTTCGTAAGACGGCTGAAATTCACCGTCACTATACGTTGACATCGTTACTTTTCCTAACGGAATCCCGTAGTCTTTTGCAATTTTTTCTGCAAGATAAACACTTTGTGAACAAGCAAAAATTTTAGCTTCTGGTTCTAGGTGCGACATTGTAATGTGTTGTTTTATTCCGTTACATTTAATAGAATTTTACTCTATCATTTCTGTAAAGCTCAATACGCTTAAATGTCTCGGATGTAGTTAGTTGTGTGTGCTTCGTTTTAACGAGCTGCAAATTTATAAAATTTATTGAAGACTGAAAGCAAAAAATTAAGTATTTTTATTAGAATGTTTAATTTTATTTTTTACATTTGCACCGTGTTAAAGGAATGACATCATTTATGACTTCATTCTATTGCGTTAAAATAATCGCTTTTGATTGTTTTTTCGTCTGCTACGCCCGGATGGCGGAATTGGTAGACGCGCTGGTCTCAAACACCTGTGGGAAACCGTGCCGGTTCGACTCCGGCTCCGGGTACTTAAAAAGTCTGTAATCACTTGTTTATCAAGGGCTACAGGCTTTTTTTTATGCGAGTTGCCAAACCATTGCCAAACATTTTCGAAAACACGTAAATAATTGACAAAACTTCCCATTTAGACTTCAAGATTTTTGGGCAATCAATCGCGCGTGCGTATTGTTTTTATTTTGATGTAATTCATACACGCGATGAGATAGGGAGATATTTTGAAAAAACTTGATTAATCAAATTTACAAGCAAAACAGATAGCTGAGTACAATCATTTAAAATTATTAATGATTCTCAAAACGGTAAGATTACGGTTAGGGTAAACAATAAAAAAAACCGCTCATTTCTGAACGGTTACCTTTTTTTAAATCATTAATAAACTCTCTATTGTTCCTGAGGGGAAACTATCAGCAATTTTAATTTTATCATTTAACTTCTTATAACGTTTTGTTTCTTTACCATTATAATGCGTTTTAAAGTACTTTTTATAACGTTCCTCATAAACCTCATCAGAAAGATAGCAAGCATCAAATAATTTATGTAATTCTCGATTTTTTTTACTCTCCAATTGTTTAGAATACATTAACCCCTTAAAAGCATCACGATGCAAAAAATAAGATCCATGTAAATACAACTTTCGACAATACTTTTTTGTTTTTGGGCAAACAAAATAAAAAATCTCTCCTTTACTTAAATTAGAAGGCTTGCTTATAATTTTAATTTTATAGTTTATTGGTTCGCCATTAGATTTATAGTCTAAGACAATGAAGGCATTAAAACCATTATTAATCATTTCAATTCCGACACTTGAATGTTTATGTCCATTCTTACTCCAAGTTATCGTACCCGATTTTGTATCAACAAAATTTAAATAACCCCACTCTTTTAATTTTGTGATTGATATGGTCAAGCAATCATCAATTGTTTTTGGATAAGTAGCGCAACGTCCCATAGATAATAACCTAAATTATTAAGGAATAATAGACCGTAAAGCTAATGCTTTTTTTGATAAAATGACCCACGTTACGCCTTATATTTAACTAGTGTCCAATAAAAAAAGCGTACCGAAATGGAACGCTTTTTTATTAATTTTAAAACTATTTTTAAAAAATTATTTTTGCTTATAATGAAGTCTTATTTTTCTATTTTTTTTCTAAGATATAAGTATTTTCAACAGTAAATACGCCGTTCCAACCAAAAGACAATGCTGTGGAACTTATAATTACATAATTATTATTTAAATACCCATCTAATACATTTTTAATTGTTATCATGTTCTTAGGAATACCAGTTGTATTGTGTTTTTCTAACTCAATAGTTTTTAAATCTCCATTTTCATTTACAATATGTAAACTTCGTTCAATCGAAGCAAATGATCCATAAGTTTCTACTGCTTTTATCATAACTGAATTTGATTTACCTGTTTGAGCAAAACAATTTATAGAAAGGAACAGAAGTACTATTATTTTTTTCATATTAAAATTATTATTTATTACCAATTTGATTCTTGTTCTAATGGACTTCTAATTATAGATTCAATAACACTAATGTTTTTGGGCAATTCTATATTTACAAAATCCTTTATTTCTGTCCATTTCCTATTTCTATATTTTAGATAATTTTTTTCTTCATGTGGATATACGGCATCGTTAGTAATTTCATCCATTGATATTCCCATTCCTTTATGAAAAATAGAATTTAAAATTATTTTAGCTCTACCATCTTTAAAATAAACGTTGGCATTATAACTAATTATTCCGTTCGCACTATTCATAAACTCTGCTTTATTATAACTCAATTCTTGCTTAAATTTTATCACTCCAAGACTTTTATCAGATTGAATAATATTTTTATTGAATTTATCTTGACCTCCCAAAAACTCTATAAGCTTACTATTTAGACGCTCAAATAAAATTTCTTTTGAATATGTACTATCTAAATAAATGACTTTTTCAAAAACCAGCGATTGAGAAAAACATTTAAAGGAAATTAACCCCAAAATCATTATTATTTTTAGTTTCATTTTTTATAAGTTTATTAATCTACACAAGATATTTTATAAATTCATTTCAATCGTCAATTAAAACAAAATTGAATTAATTACAATCTAATTTATCGACTTGTCTTTTATAGTCAGATTCTATTTTATCAATACAAGCTTTTGAGCCATTACAATTTTGCCATCCTTGCGAACGCAATTTTTCAAGTTTTGACATTTCTTCGTTGCAATCCGTTTTTGAACAAGAGGACAAGACAATTATACACAACAATAAAAGTAATTTTTTCATTTCCATTTTTTCATTTAATTACAATATTAATTTATTAAAATCCCTTTCAAATACGGTTTACCATAATTGAAAAATATTTCCGCTCAAATATAAAGAAATCGAGGACATTAAAGTCCTCTAATAAAAAATAAATCTTGTGACTTTTGAATATGGAGATTTCAAAGGATCATTTTATTATAAATTTCGGTGTCCACGTTAGACAATTGCGTGAAAAAAATAATATGTCTCAACAAGATTTAGCCAATGACTGCAATATATCTAAAAGACAAATAGGAAGAATCGAAAGAGGAGAAATCAACACAACTTTAAAAACAATCGTAATTATCGCTAATGCTTTGCAAGTTGAACCTAAAGAGTTATTGAATTTTTCTATGAAGCAATAATATTTAAACTTAGACTTACCCTAATATTACCCTATGTCTAAATAAGTATTTCATTCTTATTACTTTGCTAAATTTTATTCTCTATTATTGATTTCAAAACTATCCTTTTTGACAATATAATTAAACTGTCAATTTGGATAGCTTAAGAATTTAAAAAATCAATTTTTTTTGCCATAATTTCGGCGATCTGATTTTTCACATCTTCAGAATGACTTGCAACAATTTTATCTAATTGCCCTCTATGGCTTGTAAAATTCTTTTTTTGATTGTTTGAGAGCAACCCAGTCCAATAATTAGGGTTTGCATATTCACGCACTCTATTTTTTAATTTTGTATCTAAAGTGTCAATTTGGATAGTCTCATCAAAAAACAAAACATTTTTCCAATCATTTAATAAATCACTTTTAAAGTTATGCAAGCCATAATTAATCAAATCTTGCAAACTGTAAATTCCTTTTTTATTCAGTTTTTCCATTTTTGTAAATTTAATTTCAAACCTCAGTATTTCATTATCAATTTTAATTTCTTTTGATCTGTAATGTAGAGCCTTATTGTAAATCTTGATTATGTATTGAGAGTGCTGTACTTGTTTATATTTTCCTTCATCTGAATTTTTTTGAAATTCGAAAGGTTTAGTCTTATGCAAAAAACAATTATCTAAAATCTCATTAGTTGGTATTGGCGGTGTGATATTAATTCCTATTTCTAAACACTTCAAAGTACATTGATCAGCATTAATATTAAAATTGTCTTTTAAGTCTTTTAAAACAGCATTAAGAGCCTCATTATTGAAATCATTATAATTATGTAATCCTGCATTCCAGTACTTATGCAAACTTCCTGCAACTGTTATGGTTCCGGTATCATAAATTTTAAATTCCAAACCCAGATAATAAGCAACTTTTGAAGGTGTTACTTTATTACCATACTTATTGATTGTTTTAATTTCACCAGTAGCTAGGTTAATAATATTAAAAAAATTTAACAGAGGATTTGCTTCCAGAATTGAAGGATTCAGATTCTTAACTATTATTTTAATAAAATCTATCAATTGAGTATCTTTACTGCGGTTTCCGCGATGCCTGTTGAAACTAAACTTTTGAACAAGGTATAACCGAGAGCCTGAACAACTCTCGGTTTTTTTTGTTCTTTGAGTAAGTTTAATAAGCGTGAATGATTATTTTGAAGTAATGTGTAGGTATAGATAAAAAGCTCCTATAACGGAAACAATTCCATTTGATTAGATTTAGGAAATAAATCAGGATTTGTCGTTAAATACCATGCTCTAAATTTTGTTAGCTTACAAAATTCTTTCCGTAATTCACAAAGTAAACCACGCTTTTCTAAATCCCTTTTATATCGACAAATTGATTTTTGAGGTATTCCCGTTGCTTCTGAAACCATTGACGCGGTAGCAGTATGGTTTTGTAAGTACTCAAATATGGTTTTGAGTTGTGTTGAAGACAATGTATATTTGCTTTGCTTATTTAAAATAACATTATCAGGGCGATTGTTAGTATTATTACTTTCCATCGCCCTATTGATTTAGAGGAATTAAAGACGCCTCTATATCAGCTCTTAAAAAATATACTCTCGAACCAATCCCTAAAGGTTTAAGTTTCCCTGATTTCGACCAATTGTGTACCGTTGACAAATCCACGTCGAACATTTGCGCCACTTGTTGACGTGTTAAATATTCAGCGGGTTGTATTGGTTTAAAATGTTTTAAAAAGTCATCTAAAATTACTTTTACATCTGAAGTAATTTCATTTTTTAAATCTTGTGGCGAGGTTGCCACGAATTGAATTACGCTCATAAAATTTTACTTAAAAATTAATATTGCGCAATAGTACTTATGTTATAAAATATTAAAAATCAATTAGTAACATACGTATCGTTTTAGTAAAAATAGTATTCAAATAGTATGAAACTAAATTTATTTACTAAAATTGGTATTTATTTTGTCAGTGCTAAATCCATTAAAATACTCTCCTAAAAGTTTAACATATTCCAATTTTCGTCCACTTGGTTTTCCCGCAGTAATGCTAAAATAATTATAAAACACTTTTCTAATTCTTGCTTGTGTTGGTAAATTTTCAAAACTGAATTTTTGTTTAGGAGGAGTTTTTAATTCAAAAGCTTGTTTTAAATATTCAGCTAATGTTTCTTTTGTTAAGTATCTCTTTTCGACAAGATTTTTGGTAAAATATTCAATCACTTTGATTTCTGTTACGTTGTCAAATTTGTTTCTAAATATCATTTCCTCAACCGTTGAGTCGATGGCTTCACTTTGCTGAGGTTTTTCTAAATCTTTTAATCCTTTTGCTATTTCATTACCAATAAACTCTAATTCTAATTCTTTAAATGCTTGTGCAATTTCATTGCCAATAAACTCTACTTCACTAAAATTCAAAAAACCTATGTATCTATTATTTGTAAACAGGAATAGATTTATTGGAAAATTTTCAAAACTTAACTCTGATAATTCACTGTCACAATATTTAATTGTTTCCTTGTGTCGTTGCTCTAAGCTTTCATCTTTTAAATCACCATATTTAAGAGTTCCATTTTTTGCTCCATCTAGCATAAAATACAATTCTCTTTTACGCTCGTAAAAACGGGTTTTGTACTGATCTTTTAATTTATTCACACCACTTACTAAACCATTAAAAAACTCCGGAAATTTATAATGTTCCTTTTCTGCTTTCCTATATTCACGTATAAAATAATTATTCAAAAACTTTCTATCATTTTCATTTGAATATCCTCTTAATATAATATCTATGTAATCCATTTTTTGATTATGATTTTTTATTTTTTTATTTTCTAATACATTATCAAATTCAAATAGTTGGTCACTGTTCTTTTTGTTAGTCGCTTGTTTATAAAGATTTCCATATTCAATATAAGTTTTCATTTGAGCTAAAAATGGCGGATTACAGTTCCGGTAGTTAACTTTATAATGCTTATTTGAAAAAGAATTTATTAAAGATTCCTTAGTCGTCTTTACTGCTTTTTTACAAAACTCTATTACTTCGTCAATTACTTCATCAAAATCTGCACTAAGAAGTTTTAACTTCTGTTTTTCCAGTATATCATAAACTAAGGGATGTTCAATAGCTAAATCAATTTCTAAAGCATCTTGTTCGTAATTAGCCATGAAATCATCAAAATTATAATCCTCCATTATTCCGTCCCAGTATTAAGAATTACTTTCATTTCAGTTTGTTTGTCTTTATGAATATCATTATAAAATTTCATAAACAAATCGGCGTTTTCGTCTTTATCCTCTGGAGCATTAATATAAACCCGAAATATTGATTCTTTGCTGTGACCCGAAATACCCATTAAAACTGGCGTAGGTATCTTTTTATAGTAATTCGTACAAAAGGAACGGCGAAAACTGTGTGTAGTAATTAGTTTATGTTTTTCGTATAAATCGAATTTTTTACGTCCACTTTCGGAATCAAATATTTTCCCCTCTGTTAATGTATTTATTTTGGCTATTTCGCAAACCTTTTTAATGTGGTCATTTAGTTTTTGAGTTGAAATCTTATAAGGAAAACTATTTTCAAGTATATCAATAATGTACGGGGCGATTATGCCAATGGTTACAGCTTTCTTTGTTTTCTGTTGGATTAGATCTAAATACATATTCCCTCCTTTATAACGAATGTTATCTTTGGTAATGTTTAGTAAATCCCCGCCACGTTGTCCAATCTCACACCCAATTAAAAGCCATTTTCGTGCGTTTTGATATGCTTCACTTGTTATTTCGGCTTTTCTAATTTGATCTAATTCATCAAAAGACAATGTTTGAATGTAACGATCATCGTCACTTTCTGAAACGATAGTAATTTGCTTTGCAAATGAATTAACTTGTATTCCTTTCTTTTCAGCTTCATTGCAAACAGTCTTAATATTCGCGATATGTTTTGAAGCTGTGTTTATTGCATACTCTTTAGTTTTTAGTAACCAACGTTCAAATCCGTCTATAAACGTCTGAGTGATGTCTATAAAATGAATTTTCTTTTTTGTTTTTTTCTCGTATTCAACGAGCATCTGTTTTGTTGATATGAAACTGTTTTTTCTGCTTAATGAAATGCCGTGTTTAAAACCTCCCTTAACTTTTACTTTTCGGGTGTCTGCATTATCAATTAAATCCTGAATGTAATTTGTGATTAATGCCTCATTCGTTTTCTCTACACGATTGAAACATTCTTTAATTTTTGATTCTAACCAAAAAGCATCAATTAAAACGCTTTTAGCCATATCAGCATTAATACTATCAAAAAGAAATGATTCTAGTTTTTTAAGATTGTTAAAGAGTAGTTTGTTCTCGGCAGTATTTTGTTTTGGACGATCAGTGGTTTCGCTCCAGTCTTTCGGATTGATTGAAAAACCCGTATTGACTTCAATCATATTTCCACGTCCAAGAGAGGTGTAAACTTTAATTGAAACATTTTTATTTGCAGAACTTCTTAATCTAAAATTTATTGATGCCATATTTTGAACTTTGAACGTTTGAACAATTCAAAGATATTTAATATGTAGGACGTTTCCAAAGTTTGCCAAACATTTGCCAAACATTTGTACTATTATATTAAATTTTATTCTATTTCATTCTATTTTTTTAGTCCCATTATAAATGACATTAAGCACTGAATTTATTGACATTTATGTCTATTTTTACAAAGTTTTTTGACCATATGAAAAAATGCAAAATTGAAGGGTTTCTATTCCGGCTCCGGGTACTTAAAAACCTCTTCTTAACGGAAGAGGTTTTTTTCTTTTATAAGAAATTAATTTCAGAAATCATATGAACTCTTCAACAGAAAATTTAAAAAGATACAATTGGGTCGATTTTGGAAGAGGGATTGCTGTCTTATTAGTAATTATGATTCATACAAGTCACTCTTTTTCAAATTCTGACTTTCTGAAAAACTTTACCAATGCAGGAGCAATGGGAGTTCAATTATTTTTCATATTAAGTGCATTTACTTTATTCAATTCTTTTAAACAGAGATATGAAAAAGATGGCGAAAAACGTATCAAATTATTTTTTCTTAGAAGATTTTTCAGAATAGCACCATTGTATTATTTTTTCGCCCTCTTTTACACATTAGTAGAAATAGCTTTAAAAGGAATACATACTATCGAATACTGGAAAATACTAATGTGTGTTATGTTTTTAAATGGCATATTCGTGCCTGTTATTAACTATATTCCACCAGGAGGATGGAGCATTGGAACAGAAGTATTGTTTTATTGTTTGGTTCCTTTTTTATTTAAAAAAATAAAAACAACCAAACATGCCGTCTATCTTCTCCTTTTTTCTATTTTATTATCAAATATCATTAATTACATTGTTCAAGCTATAGTTTATTTATTAAAAATCTCTGATAATGATTTATCAAAGAGATTGTACACTTATCAATGGCTTCCAAATCAATTACCAGTATTTTGCTGTGGTATTTTACTTTTCTATATTTTTAACTCGGTACATTTTTCAAAAGAAATCAGAAAAATATTTTTAACCTTATCAATCTGTATTTTTATTTTATTAAGCCAGATTCATTTGTCATTAAATTACCTGTATTATACTTTTCAATCTCCTTATCTGTATTCAATTGCATTTTGTTTTTTTATAATTGGAATTAAAAATTACGAATTCAACAATGGCTTAAGTAATTTGTTCTGTTTGATTGGCAAATACTCTTTTAGCATGTATCTTCTTCATTTTTTTATTCTTAGAATATTTTCAATCGCCTTTTCTTATACTGGATTTGAGAGACAAAGCGATCTAACATTTCTTTTATCATACATTTTCGTTACAGCAATTACATTTTTTTTCAGCTCAATATTGTATAAATACGAAATAAAAGGTATTGCTTTTGGAAATCTACAAATCAAGAAAATTTCTAAAGTATAATCACATTAAACCTCACAACTCGCCTCATGCAAAACCGGAAAATTGCACGAATTAGCAATAAAACACAATTGATTTGCTTTGTGATGAAGTTCTAAAGCCAATTCTATTTTACTTGAATCTGTAATTGTCACTTTTGGATGTAATCGAACTTCTATAAAACGCCCGCTTCCGTCTGGATTTACTTCTAAAGTTGCTTCTGCGCTGTCCGAATAATTGATTACTTCTATTCCGTTTTGGGAGCAAACATATAAGTATGACATCATGTGGCAGGAAACCAAACTACTCAACAATAGATCTTCTGGATTGTATAATTCTGGGTCGCCTTTGAAGGCTTTTGCAGCTGAAACGTCTATAATTGGTTTTCCTTCAATTTGAATTTGATGGCTTTTACTGTAGAATCTTTTAGACGATTCTTTTTGATTTTGTTTGGAAGTCCAGTTTAGTTGCGCTTTAAATAAATGTTTCATTTTGCTAAGTTAAGATTTTAAGCTGTAAAGGAATGAATCTCGCAAAATCACAGAGTCGCAAAGTTTTATTTACTTGGCGTCTTCGCGACTTTGCGAGATTCAAAATCAATTGTTTGAAAATCGTTTTTTTTTAACTTATGAATTATATCAAGTTGAAATTCGTTACTAAAAAAAAAAACGATCTGTTTATTAAATTTTATTTTTCCCATTTTGTAAAATCAGAATCTGGTCTTTTAAAAGGTTCTGATAAAAATTTATTTGCGACTGCATTAAATACTTCGGGGCTAGAAGCTGGTGCGAAATGAGTTTCTCCAGGCAAAATACATAGCTGTGCTTTAGATAAATTTTCAAAAATTTCAACCGTATGCTCATTTTTAATGACGTCTTTATCTCCTCCTACCACAAGCACTTTTGCTTTAATTTTTGATAAATCTTTCGCTGGAATATTAGGCTGATCAACTACAAGTCCAGTAAGTTGTTTCAGCAGAAGCCAATTCTCACTTGTGTCTTTTTCTTTAATTTTAGAAAAAACTACTTTTCTCATATTCAGAACTTCTTTTATAGCCCACGAATTAACAGCTGTAGAATCAGGTCTTAAATTAGCACCCATTGTTACAATTTTCTTTATTTTCGACTTTCCTGAAATTCCCATTTGCAAACCAACGATTCCTCCGTCACTCCAACCAATAATACTAATCGAATCTAACTTTAAGTGATTAACCAATGCTTCCATATCTTTTGTGATTTGGACATAAGTTAGAGAATCCGTTTTCAACTCCGATTTGCCTTGCCCTCTACTATCGACAGCAATAACTCTATATTTACTTTTAAAATAATCAATCTGATTTCCCATTGATTTGATACTTCCACTGTTTCCGTGAATCAACAACAAAGGTTCACCTTTTCCATATTCTTCATAATAAATTTTAGCTCCATTAATTGCAACAAATTTTCCAACGGCGGCATTATTGCCATAAGGCGTATCAAATTTAAAATTCATCTGAACCTGAGCGTTTGCTATTACACATACAGAATAGGCTAATACCAACATTAGCAATTGAATTGGTTTCTTCATAAGTAAGTTTTTTTTAGGATAGTTACTTATCAAATGTAAGAAAGTTTCGAATAAATCAACCAAATACTTTTATTGCATTTTATTTTAATATCCACGAATAAAAAAACCTCGAAAGCTACAACTTCCGAGGTTTTTAGAGAATTACTAAACTAATTAACAGATCCTAAAACTACTTCTTCACCGAGAATTTGAAGGTAGTTTTAGTTTTATAATTTTCCCCTGGGTTTAGAACCGTTGTTGGGAAATTTTTCTGGTTTGGAGAATCTGGATAATGTTCTGTTTCTAGACATAATCCTGTTCTGTGTGCAAAAGTTCCGCCATTTGGCATTGGCAGAGTCCCGTCAAGGAAATTTCCAGAATAGAACTGAATTCCAGGTTCGTCTGTTGTCATTTCCATAATTCTTCCGCTTGCTGCGTGGTATACTTTTGCAATGATTGTTTTTCCTTTTTCAGGATTGTTCAACACCCAGCAGTGGTCGTAACCTTTTCCTCTTTCCAACTGCTCATTTTTAGCATTGATATCTTTTCCAATTAATTTTGGCGTTCTGAAATCGAAAGGCGTACCGGCAACATCATCTAATTTTCCTGTCGGAATCAAAGTAGCATCAACCGGAACTAATTTATCTGCATTTAAAGTCAATTCGTGATCTAAGATTGTTTTTGTAAAATCTCCAGATAAATTGAAGTATGAATGTTGTGTCAAGTTAACCACTGTTTTTTTGTCTGTAGTTGCTTCGTAAAGCACTTCTAATTGATTGTCATTTGTCAATGTATACGTTACCACTACTTTTAGATTTCCTGGATAACCTTCTTCCATATCTTTACTTAAATAAGATAATTTTAAAGAAGCTGTTTCGCCAGATTTAACCTCATCGGCTTTCCAAACTACATTAAAAAATCCTTGCGGACCACCGTGTAAAGCATTTGGAGCGTTGTTAATTGCCAATTGATATTCTTTTTCGTCAAGCGAAAATTTACCTTTTGCAATTCTGTTTCCGTACCTTCCGATTAAAGCTCCAAAAAATGGATTTTCTTTTTCGTACTGAGCCAAATTACTGAATCCGATTACTACATTTTCTGAAACTCCAGCTTTATTAGGCACTTTCAAATCTGTAATTCTTCCCCCAAAAGTGATGATATCTACTTCCATCCCATTTTGGTTTTTCAATTTATAGCTCTCTACTTTTTCGCCTTTGGCAGTAGTTCCGTATTCTGATTTAGCGATTGTAACCAATGCTTTTTCATCAGTTGCTACTTTTTCTGTATCGGCTTTTTTATCGCCTTTACACTGAACTGAAACTGCAGCCAAACTTAAAAGGCTTAAACCGAAAACACAACGTTTTAATGCATTCATAAATGATATTTTTTTTAAGTTAGTAAAGTCTTAAAGTCGAAAGTCTTAAAGTCTTTTCCTCAAAGTAACTAAAACTTTCCGACTTTATGACATTAGACTTTTGACTAATCTAAAGTTAGTAAAGTCTTTTCCTCAAAGTAACTAAACTTTCCGACTTTTGACTTTCGACTTTATGACTAATTAAAGTCCGTGTTGGAATAAATGGAAATATGCTTCGTTAGCATTGATTTTATCCTTAAACTCTCTTACAGTTGTTTTTTCATCAATAACCAATAATTCGATTCCTGCGATATCTGCGAAATCTTCCATATATTCTGTTGTGATAGATTGGCTGTAAACCGTGTGGTGTGCTCCACCTGCTAAAATCCAAGCTGTTGCGGCCACTTCTAAATTTGGTTTGCAATCCCAAAGAACGCGTGCGACTGGAAGTTTTGGTAATTCTGCCATTGGTTTTACTGCTTCAACTTCATTCACGATCAAACGGAAACGAGTTCCCATATCCACCAAAGAAACATTGATTGCGTCACCTGCAGGAGAGTTGAATACCAAACGAGCTGGATCTTCTTTTCCTCCAATTCCTAATGGATGCACTTCGCAAGAAGGTTTTCCGTCAGCAATAGATGGACAGATTTCCAACATGTGAGAACCTAAAACATATGATTTTTGTGGTGTAAAGTGGTACGTGTAATCTTCCATGAAAGAAGTCCCACCTTCTAAACCAACACACATTACTTTTAAAGCTCTTACCATTGCAGCGGTTTTCCAGTCTCCTTCTCCACCAAAACCATAGCCATCGGCCATTAATCTTTGTGTTGCAATTCCTGGTAATTGTTTCCAAACACCAAGGTTTTCAAATGTATCTGTGAAAGCGCCGAATCCTCCTTCTTCAAGGAAAGCTCTTAATCCTAATTCGATTTTTGCTGCTTCAACTAATGAACTTCTTTGCGCTCCACCTTCTTTTAAAGAATCCGTCAAGTTATAAGAAGACTCATATACTGCTAATAAATCAGCTAATTGTTGGTCTGTTACTTTTTCAATATGTTTCGTAACATCAGATGAATCGTATCCGTTTACAGACATTCCGAAACGAATTTGCGCTTCCACTTTGTCACCTTCTGTAACGGCAACTTCACGCATATTGTCTCCAATACGAGCTACTTTCAAGTTTTGAAGTTCGTCCCATCCTAAGACAACTCTTGACCAGATTCCTAATTGTTTTTGAACTCTTTGGTCTTCCCAGTGTCCAACAACAACTTTACGTTTTTTACGTAATCTAGACATCATGAAACCAAATTCACGATCTCCGTGAGCTGATTGGTTCAAGTTCATGAAATCCATATCGATAGATCCCCATGGAATTTCAGCATTGTATTGTGTATGCAAGTGGCATAATGGTTTTTTAAGGATATTTAAGCCTCCAATCCACATTTTTGCTGGAGAGAAAGTATGCATCCAAGCAATAATTCCGATACAGTTTTTAGCTGAATTCGCAGCCAAACAAACATCTAAAATTTGCGAAGGCGATTTCACCACATCTTTATAAACTACTTTTACCGGAATTGAAGATGAAGCGTCTAATCCTTTTGCCATTATCTGAGAATGCTCAGCTACTTTTCTTAGTGTTTCTTCACCATATAATTCCTGGCTTCCTACTACAAACCATACTTCTTTTTGAGAAATGTCTATCATTTTGTTATTTTTTGTTTCAAGTTTCACGTTCCATCCCGATAGCTATCGGGATTGGAATCTAAAAATCTTGAATTGTTATGTTTTCTATTTTATTCTTGGTTTTGTGATGTTCCAGATTTCAATCTTAAATCTAAAATCTACACTCTAAAATCTAAAATCACTATTGTCCGTAGTACGAATCTTTTCCGTGTTTACGGTTGTAATGTTTCTTTATTAGTGAATCTTTTAATCTTGGTGCGTTTGGATTTATTTGCAAAGTCAGGTATGCCATTTCTGCTACCACTTCTAAAACTTTACTGTTATAAACCGCTTTTGCAGCATTTTTTCCCCATGCAAACGGACCGTGATTTCCAATTAAAATCATTTCTACTTCTTCATAAGAAAGATTTTTTTCTTTGAAGCAATCCAAAATCTGAATTCCGGTATTGTGTTCGTAGTTTCCTTCAATTAAATGATCTGCCATCGGGGGCGCACACGGGATATCAGCCGTTAAGTGATCCGCATGTGTTGTTCCGAAAATCGGAATATCCTGCTGTGATTGTGCCCAAGCTACAGAGTACGTTGCGTGTGTATGCGCTACTCCTCCAATGTTTGGCCAATTTTTGTATAAATAGGCATGCGTTTTGGTATCTGAAGACGGACGCATTGTTCCTTCAATAACATTGTTGTCAAAATCGACAATTACAATATCTTCGGGTTTTAAATCTTCGTAAGGAACACCGCTTGGCTTAATGGCAAAAACACCATTTTTTCTGTCCACAGCACTTACGTTTCCGAAAGTATACACCACCAAATTCAATGCATTCAACTGCATGTTGGCTTCGTAACATTCTTGTTTTAAATCTTTATAAAGAGAACTCATTTTGAGAAATTTTAATAGTTGGATCTGCAAAAGCACTTAATTGTTCGTAGCCTACAAGCAGTTTGTTATAAGCTGCTACTTGATCTAATTGAGGGAAATATTCTCCATCAAAATCACTTCCGATTTTTTGGCTTGCTTCGATTACGTTTGGATAAATTCCGGCTGCAACGGCTGCATAAATTGCTGCACCTAAAGCAGGAGTTTGGTCTGAAGCTGCTACTTTAATTGGCTTGTTTAAAACGTTTGCCAAAGTCTGCATGATGAAAGGCGATTTACGAGCCACACCACCGATTCCGATAACGCTGTCGATTTTTACACCTTCTTCTTCAAAACGGTCTACAATTTTCTTCGCTCCAAAACAGATTGCGTTTACTAAAGCTTTGAAAATATGTGGCGCTTTTGTTCCTAATGATAAATTTGAAATCGCGCTTTTTACTTCTTGATTCGCATCTGGAGTTCTTCTACCATTAATCCAATCTAAAGCAATTGGAAGACTTTCTGAAACTGGAATTTTTTCTGCTTCTTTCGTTAATTCAACAATTAATTTATCGCTGAATTCTTCTCTTAATTGTTCTTTTTGAGCATCATTTAAAAGAGATGAAGAAGCTAATAAATGTTCTGTCGGCCACATTAGCAATTCTTTATACCAAGCCAATAAATCACCAAAAGCCGATTGTCCTGCTTCCAGACCAATAAATCCAGGAATTACAGATCCGTCCACTTGACCACAGATACCGCGAACGGTTTTGGTACCTACCTCATCATACGAACCAACTAGAATATCACAAGTTGAAGTTCCCATAACACGAACCAAAGTATTCTCTTCAATTTTAGCTCCAACTGCACCAGAATGCGCATCAAAAGTTCCAACAGCCACAACAGTTTCTGTAGAAAGGCCTAAACGATCTGCCCATTCTTGGCTTAATTTTCCAGCAACTAAATCGGATGTGTATGTTTCATCGTATAAATTACCACGAAGTTGTGCTAAATACGGATGTAATTTTTCTAAGAATTCAACTGGTGGCAATCCGTTCCAGTCTTCGTGCCACATCGCTTTGTGACCCGCTGCACAACGGCTTCTTTTGAAAGTTTTTAAATCTTTATCTTCAATCAATAAATAGGTCATCAAATCACAGTGCTCCATCCAAGTATGTGCCGCATTTCTAACCGCTTCGTCTTGTCTTGCAATGTGAAGAATTTTTGCCCAAAACCACTCAGAAGAGTAAATTCCTCCCACGTATTTTGTCACGTCTTCTCCGCCCCAGCTTACTGCCAGTTCGTTGATTTCGTTTGCTTCGTTTATAGAAGTATGATCTTTCCATAAAACCATCATTGCATTTGGATTTTCTTCAAAACCTTTTGTCAATGCTAATGGTGTTCCGTCAGCAGTAACTGGAACTGGAGAAGATCCTGTTGTATCAATACAGATTCCGCGAACCAATGACGGATCTACTTTACTTTCTTTTACAACATTTTGAATCGTAGTTTCCAATCCTTCGATATGATCCAAAGGATGTTGGCGAAATTGGTTTATAGAAGCGTCGCAATATTGCTTGTTTTTCCATCTTTTGTAATGAGAAACATTCGATGCCAGCTCCTGCCCATTTTCTGTGTCAATAAGCACCGCACGAACAGAATCTGTTCCGTAGTCCAATCCTATTACATAATTTTTCATTCGTATTTTATTTTTAAAATATTGACAAATATAATTATAAAAAATTTATAAGTGTATAAAAAACACTTAATAAAATACTGCACTTTAATTTTTACCAAAAATGCATCAAAACAAAGATTTAAGCTTTAAACAAAAAATAAATGTCAATGTTACATTTATAATGTTGCGATTATTTCATCTTAATTGTAAAACAGTCAAAAAATAATCTTGAAAATTTTAATCAGTTTAGTTAAATTCGAATACTGGTGTACCGTTTTTATCAAATTTTAATTTCATCATTCTCGCATGACGATTAGGATCGTATAACGGATCTGCAATAATTTCTTTCAATGGTCTTTTATCTGTTGCAGGCACCACTTTTGGATCACCAACCGCTTTTTCGTAATCCCTTGCATGATAAATTACTAATGGTTCTCCGTTTTCATCTACTGTGAATGAGTTATGCCCTGGTCCATAGATTTTTTTGGCTGCATTGGTTTTTAATACTGGATATCTAGATTTTTTCCAAGAATTTCTATCCAGCAGATCCGCATTTTCATCTGCTTCCATCATTCCCATACTGTAACAAGAACCCGTAGCACTTGCTGAAAAAGTAATGTAAATTTTGCCATTGTGTTTAAGAAATGCAGGACCTTCATTTACCCAAAATCCTATGCGTTCCCAATCGTAATCTGGAGTTGTTAGCATGAACTGAACAGTTTTTAGTTTTACGGGCGATTCCATTTCGGCTAAATACAAATTAGAAGCGGCAAACTGCCCGCCTGTTTTTTCTGCCCAACAGAAATAGCGTTTGTTTTTATGCTCAAACACCGTCCCGTCTAGAGAAAAATCGGTAAAACTTTTTGGATCTGCGTCAGCGGCTTGCATTTGCCCCAATTCAATCCACTTGTCATGCAAAGGATCCTGACCTGTACACTGCAAAACATAAGGTCTTAATTTCCAAATATCGTTTTCTTCGCTTGCCGCAAAATATACGTACCATTTTCCATCTAAATAATGAATTTCAGGAGCCCAAACATGACGGCTCATTGGTCCGCTTTTATGTTTTTCCCATACTCTAAAGGTTTCAGCATTTTGAAGTTCATCAATAGATTTTGCACGTCTTAACTCTACAGCATCATAGGTTGGTACCGATCCTGTAAAATAGTAATACCCATCTGTATGTTTGTAGATAAAAGGATCTGCTCTTTGTAATACTATAGGTTTGTTCGTTAAAGTTGTTTTGCTAGTCATCACTTCTTCTTTAGACAGCTTTTTATCTGCTTTTTTATCCGTACAGGAAGAAACACTAACAAAAACTACGGCTGAAAGTGCCCAATTTTTTAATACGTTTATTTGCATGTTATATTGGTTTGTATTTAGTTTATTTTTAAGGAATTCAATTTTTATAATCAATCCAGACTTTCATTTTTCCAATGCCTCGATTTGACCAGGAATAATATGGAATGGCTTTGAATTTTGAATTTTCGATCACATTTACGCCTTGTAATAAGTTTGCTTCTTTTCTCACTTTGAAAGTATCTGAAGCTGAAATATCGATCTTCTGAAAATTGTTTTTATTATCGATTTCTTCCACTGCATACACCAGAGGACCATATTCTAGAGAAACTTTGTTTTTGTTCGTTTCTACTTTTGAATTTGTTTCTACTTCTTGAACTTCCATTGGGAAATTAAGCGCGATTTTGTCTCCTTTTTTCCAATTTCTAGTCACGTTGAAATAACCGTTTTCAGGTTGAATTGCTAAAGTTTCTCCGTTTACAGAAATTGTTGGTTTTTGAGTCGAAGCTTTTTTGTACGAATATAAATCTCCTGGCAAAACTTCATTTCTAGCCCAACCCGGAACGCGAAGTTTAATGGTGAAATTGGCTTCTTTTTTAGGATTAACTGAAATCCCAACTTTTCCGTTCCATGGATAAGAAGTGTGCTGCGAAATCTGCAAATCTGTTTTTCCTAATGTGAAAGAAGCGTCGTTTGAAGCATATAAATTCACATATAAATCATTCTTAGTTTTCGAATAAATCAATCCTGGAATTGACGGAATAAAACGAATCAAATTCGTCGGACAGCAAGAACAGTCAAACCAAGCCTGACGCGTACAAGAGCCTCTGTTTGATTTGTAAACGCCATCAGCTTCTAAGGCATTTGGATAGAAAAATTGTTTCCCGTCAAGCGAAATACCCGAAATTAATCCGTTGTACATCGTTCTTTCGATGACATCAAAATATTGTGATTTTCCGTATAAATTATGTAATCTGTGATTCCAATATACATCTCCAATTGCAGCACAAGTTTCGTTGTATGCGGTTAGATTTGGCAATTCGTAATTTACTCCAAACGCTTCACCATCGTGTCTTGATCCTATTCCGCCAGTGATGTACATTTTTTTATTGACCATGTTATTCCATATCGTATTTACGGCATTTTCATAGGCTTTATCTTTGGTCATCGCGACAATATCAGTCATTCCTGCGTACATATAAACGGCACGAACAGCATGTCCAACAGCTTCTTTTTGATCTACCACAGACATGTGATCTTGAGCGTATTCTCCGTATAACTTATGGTTGTTCGGATTTCCGCGATTGTCTAAATAGTATTTTGCCAATTTCAGATAATCCTCTTTTCCTGTAATCTGATACAATTTTATTAAACCTGTTTCTACAATCTGATGTCCTGGAACACCTTTTACCTGACCTGGATTGTCTCCAAAAGTTCGTACCAACATATCGGCTGCTTTTATAGCAATGTCAAGAAAATTAGTTTTTCCTGTTGCTTCATAATGTACAATCGCGGCTTCAATTAAATGTCCCGGATTGTACAATTCATGGCTGATTTGCAGAGATTCCCAACGTTTTCCTTCGATTACAGGAACCCAAGGCGCTGGCGGTTTTGCTGGGTTTATCGTTCTCCAAGTCGTAATGTATCCATCTGGTTCTTGGCCGATTTTTACAATTGCAATCATAGAATCCAAAACTCTTTCTAACTTCGGATTTGGAGCGCTGATTAAAGTGTTTGATGCTCCTTCGATAATTTTGTAAACGTCGGTATCATCAAAAGGCATATCTCCTCTTGTTGTTCCTGTTTTTTGTTTTCCGGCAATTAAAAAGTTCTCAAAACGACCTTCTTCATCACATTTTTTAATCGCATATTCGATCGTTACTTCCTGCACTCTTTTGATAATTGGAAGCCAGAAAGAATCGGTTAGTTTTACATTTTGAATGTTAACCGGTTCGATTTCATAACCTGCTTTTAAAACTGATGTTTTGTTTTGCACCACATTATTTTTGGTCTCTTTGCAAGAAGCCAAAACCAGAAGTGACATGAAAATCGTTAAAATTGGTAAATTGTATTTCTTCATTATTATTATTTTAAAACTGGCCATAAATCAGCGTCCCATTGCATTTCTCGAACTACTAATCTTGGTATTCCGTTGGTTTTCTTTTCATATGCATGATAAAACATATAATCTTTTCCGTCGAAAGTATACGCGCTGTTATGGCCTACGCCAAAGTAATTTTCATCGCCTTGAACAACTAAGCTTCCTCCGCCTTGATCGAGCTGTTTTCCTTCTTTATCCAAATAAGGTCCCGTTACATTTTTAGATCTTCCAACCACCACTTTATAAGTGCTTTTTTCTCCGCGACAGCATAAATCCCAAGAAAGAAATTGATAATAGTAACCATTTTTCTTAAAGATAAAAGGAGCTTCAAGCGCGCCATCTCCTGGATCAGAATCGGCTAATTCGAAACTTCTTTTGCGCTTTGAAATCGTGTGCCATTCTTGAGGCTGAGCTATTGATTTCAAATCAGGATTTAATTTTACCAATTTCAATCCTTCCCAAAAAGAACCAAATGAAAGCCACGGCGTATTGTTTTCATCAAAAACCAAATTCGGATCAATAGCATTCCACATATCACGATTTGGTTGTGACTGAATGACAATTCCTTGATCGACCCATTTGTAATTTTTGTCTTTTGGATCTAAAGTCGTATTGGTCGCCACGCCAATCGCCGATGTATTTTTAGCGAAAGCGGAAACAGAATAATACAAATAGTAAATATTATTGTGAAATGAAATATCTGGTGCCCAAATATGGTTTTTGAAATCGGCCGCAACGCCATCTGCCCAAACTGGTTTTTCTTTGAAAACCTGTGGTTCTGGATTCCATTTTTTTAAATCCTTGGAACTGAAAACACTAATTCCTTTTCCGGTGCAGAACAAATAATAAGTGTCTTTTTGTTTGATGACAACTGGATCGTGTACAACAATTTCCTGCGCCATAACCATCGAAGTTACAAGCATTAGAAAAACCGAAATTGTATATTTTATGTTTTTGTAAACCATATAAGTGATGTAAGTAAATTTAAGTTTAAACCTCAACGAAAACTTTTTTAGGGCATATTAGCAGTTCAAAATGATCCCGATAGCTATCGGGAGCGACTGCCACTGAACACTAAAACCTGAACACAGAACACTAATTACTGTATTCCTTCAGAAGTCATTACAACACGTTTCATTGTTCCGTCTTTGTTGTAAAATAATTTATCGACACAAACTGATCTTCTAAAACTTCCTCCATTTGGTTTTGATGCTCCGTTGTGGTAAATGAAATACGATTGTCCTTTAAAATCAATTATTGATTGATGGTTTGTGTTACTGTTTCCTGCTAATTCATTCAAAATTCCTTTAAACTCCCAAGGTCCTGTAATAGATTTACTCATTGCGTAAGCTATTTTCTCTGGAAATTCGTAAGCGTATGACAAATAATACCAGCCGTTATGTTTGTGAATCCACGGTGCTTCAGTGAAATTTGGCAGTTTTATGTGATGAATTTCTCCATCAATTTCCGTCATGTTTTCTTTTAATTTGGCATAATGGCAAGCGGTATTTCCCCAAAATAAATAGGCTTGTCCGTCAGTATCGATAAAAACTGTCGGATCGATATCGTCCCAGCTTATATCGCTAAATTTGGTCATATCATTGGTAATTAATGCTTTTCCTAACGCATCTTTAAAAGGTCCAAGTGGATTATCGGCTACAGCAACTCCTATTGATTTTCCTGGAATTGTACCGTGTTCAACCGTTACATACCAATAAAATTTTCCATTTTTTTCTATTACCTGCGAAGCCCATGCATCACTTTTTGCCCATTTAAAATCGGTTACCTTTAAGGGTACTGGATGCGATTCCCATTTTTTCATATCAGAAGAAGAATACACCACCCACTCATTCATTTTATAAAAATTAAAATCATTTGGCGCTTCGTCGTGACCAGCATACAAATACACTTTGTCTTTGTAAACCAATGCGGCAGGATCTCCAGTATATTTATCTGTAATAATTGGATTGTTGAATTTTACCGATTGTGCAGTTGCTGCAATCGATAAAAGAAAAATAGACAGGTTTGTAAATAGATTTTTCATTTTTAATTGATTTGCTTTTTGCCACAGATTAAAAGGATTTATTTTTATAATCTTTGGCTTTATTTTTTGCCATATAGAATCATAGCATTACTTTTTCTCAAAAAGGCATTTCATTTGTTTGAATTCACATAGCCTATCTATGTGTTCAAATCTAGATTTGTTTTTTACTCTTTTACCGATCAAAAAAATCTATGTTTCTATGTGTTTGAATTTTTATTTTCTAGCAGATTTAAAAAATCCTTTTTAATCTTGTAATCTGTGGCATTTTCTCTAATTTATTTTTTTACCCCAAACCGATATTCCAGCACTATTGATTCCTGTGTAAGTTAAAGTCACTTTTCTGGTTGATGATTCCCAATCCCAAGCATCAACAACATTACACTTAACTCCGTTTATGGTTGCTATTTTTTTAGCAGGGTCGTACGACCACGTTCCTGTTATATCACCGCTTACTTTTTTATCGGCTGTTAGAAAAATCGTAACTGCTTTCTGCATGGTTTTGTATTGGTAATTCAAGGTGATTTGTTCCCAAGTGCCTACCAAATTTCCTTCTGCAAAAGTCGTTGTTGGCACTCCGGCATAACGTTCTGGTTCTATAACAGGCCAACCATCTTCTGTCCATTGTATTCCGTGAACGTGTCCCATCATGACGGCATTAGAAACGGCAATTCCGCCAACTCCTTCTGGCAAACGCGCCTGCGAAGCATAAAACCATTGTTTGGTATCTGGATTTTGAAAAACAGCACAATGCGCAAATCCAACCCAACCGGTATGATTTTTAAATTGATAGGGATGCGTTACTAAAGGAAAACATTCTGCTCCATTTGTAATACTCATTCCTGTGTTGGTTACATAAGGCCCAAGAATGTTTTTCGAACGTGCTACACGAGTATTGTAAGCCACCGATAATTCGTCATAAGCCAAAAACAAATAATAATATTGTGTATCAGGATTGTAGATAATCTCTGGCCCTTCAAGTGCTTGCCAACGGTTTGTATTTACGTTCCCGCGACCCGCAATTCGAACTCCATAATCATCAATTGTTTTTAATTTATCTGGTTTTCCTGTTGTTGGATTTAGTTTTAAAGCCGCGATTCCAGAATGCCAAGAACCGTAAATTAAATATTGTTCGCCTTCGGGAGTTTGAATAAAACTCGGATCGATTGCATTGAATTTAAAATAAGCATCCCAATCATTCCCTCCATTTCTAACATAACTCTTTACGCCATCAGGTTCAGAGCAAACGACCATTCCTTTGTCAACCCAATTATTAGAAGCCAAATCTGTAGTTTCTGCCAAACCAATAAAAGCGCGTTCTGACCAAGAAGTATTGGTATCTGTTCCAACAATTGGATTTGTCACCACAATGCTGTAATACATTCTGAAAACATTCCCTACTTTTCGAACACATGGCGCCCAAAACCCATAATTTGGATTTTCTATCGGAGGAAGTGCTGGATTCATTCTGGCTCTTTTACTATTTAAAGAATCTTTTACCCAAGCAGGAGCCTGAGCCATTGAAGAACCCATAAATTCCCAGTTGATTAAATCTTTTGATCTTCTGTAGAAAAAATGTCCGTTGCCATCATGCGCGTTTCCGTACGAAGCATCGGTTTGATACATATAATAGTATTCTCCCGATTTTTCTACTGACGGATCGTGTACATTGGCCAAATTCCATTGTGATCGATTTGACCAGCTTGCAAATGGAGTATAATTGTCAGCATAAGTTGGTCCGTTAAATGTAGGCGTAACTACCGGTGGATCAACCACTACAGGAGGTTCTGGTTCTAATGCCGGATCATCTTTTGAACAGCTAGCCATTAAAATCGCTGCCACAAAAAATCCAATAAGAGAAATGGTTTTATAAATGAAGTTTTCTTTTTTCATCTGCTTCTATTTTATTTTCCTTCTAAAACAACTACTGAGAAAGGAGGAATAATGATTTCAAGTTTTCCTTTTTTATTTTCGAAACCTTTAAAAGCTATTGGAGCAATTTTATTTGGATTTTCGAATGAATTGTAATCTTGTAGTTTAGCTGATGTAATAACTGTTCCTGTGAAGTTTTTCACTCCTAAATCTTTTACATCAATTTCGATTTTATTTTTGTTTTTTGCATCTACATTCACTAATGAAATATGAATCGCACCATTTTTATCTTTTGAAGCCGACGCTGAAACTGCTGGAAGTTTTTCTCCATCATAAGTGTATGATGGTGATTCGAAACTTACTGGCAATAATTTTGCATCTTGGTGTACAGCGTACATTTTCATTACATAATAGGTTGGCGTTACGATCATTTTAGCTTTATCTGTAAGGATTACAGCTTGCAGAACATTCACACATTGCGCTAAGTTTGCCATGCGTACACGATCAGAATGGTTATTGAAAATGTTCAATGTTGCTCCAGCCAAAACGGCGTCACGCATTGTATTCTGTTGGTATAAAAAACCTGGATTGGTTCCTTTTTCTACTTCGTACCAGCCTCCCCATTCGTCAACAATCATCGCTACTTTTTTCTCAGGATCGTATTTATCCATAATAGCCGAATGTTTGGTCACCAATTCTTCCATTTTTAAAGCCGATTTCATGGTTTTGAAATAGCCTTCTTCTGTAAATTCTCTATCGCTTCCTTTTTTACCCCAATCAATCACAGCATAATGGTGAACTCCAACCCCACCTAACATATTCAACGGAATACCTTTCATTAAAACTTCTGTCCAATTGTAATCTGCACTGTTTGATCCCGAAGCGATTCTTGTAATTCCGCCAGTATTTTCCCAATCCGACATAAAAGTCGCATATTTACGGTATTCTCCTGCATAGTATTCTGCAGTCATATTTCCTCCGCATCCCCAAGCTTCATTTCCAATTCCCCAGTATTTTACTTTCCAAGGTTCTTTTCTTCCATTTTTTGCACGCAAATCACTCATCGGACTTTTACCGCTGAAATTCGTGTACTGAACCCAATCTGCCAATTCCTGAACTGTTCCGCTTCCTACGTTTCCAGATAAATACGGTTCTGCCCCTAGAAGCTCGCACATATTCAAGAAATCGTGTGTTCCAAAACTGTTATCTTCTGTAACTCCGCCCCACCATTTGTTTACAATAGTTGGTCGCTGTTCCTGTGGTCCGATTCCGTCTTTCCAATGGTACGTATCAGCAAAGCAGCCTCCTGGCCATCTTAAATTTGGAATTTTTAAATCTTTTAAAGCAGCAATAATATCATTTCTTACTCCTTTTGTATTTGGAATTTTAGAAGTGTCTCCCACAAAAAATCCTCCGTAAATACAACGGCCTAAATGCTCTGCAAAATGACCGTAAATATTTTTGTCAATCGTCGGCGCATCAGCAGAATTTTTAATGGTTATGGTCGTCTGCGCGAAATTCAATTGACTACAAAACGTAATAAGAAATGAGATTAAAAGTGCTTTTTTCATAGTGGTTTTTTGTTTGTAGAGGAAAGCCCGAAGACTTTCCTCTGAATTTTAGTTTTTTAATAAGAAAGTGTTGGCCATCCAGATGACCATGTAAAGTATACGATTTCGAGTTTAGGATTTCCGTTGTCGGCCTTGTTATAATAATGAACGGCTCCTTTTTGTGTTCCCGTGATTCTGGACAAATGTCCTGGACCAATATAATCTCCCTGAGAAGCGAGAACCGTTGTACCTCCGCCGCTTTTTAAAGAAACTCCGTTTTTATCAACGAAAGGTCCAAACGGACTTGTAGAACGTCCTACTACAATATAATAAGTACTATTTACGCCGTTACAGCAAGTGCCACGGTTTACAAACATATAATAATAACTTCCTTCTTTGATTAGACAAGGCGCTTCCCATGATGCACTGTTTCCGCCAGCAACAATGGTTCTGCTTCCTGTGGTTTTTCCTGTTGAAGGATTAATTTGAATCACGCCAATACCTGCATGCCATGAACCGTAAGCCATGTAAACGTTACTCCCATCAACCAAAATAGAAGGATCGATGGCATTGACATCTGATGCCGAAGAAGAAGAAACAACCACTCCTCTATCTGTCCAATTTGTTCCTGCACTTTGCGAAATAGATGGTGTTGTCACCAATCCGATTGCTGATGTAGCCGAACCAAATGTTGAACAAGAATAATACATGTTCCATCTGTTATTAAACCAAGCCACATCTGGCGCCCAGAACGTTTTACCAAATCCTGGAACATATCCTGTAATCCAACTAGGTGTGGATGAAAACACAGATGTTCCCCATGTCCAGTTCGCTAAATCTCTTGAATATGTCATTGGGATATTGTCTCCCGTAGTAAAAACATAATAATTAACACCGCTTTTTACAATTGTACTCGGATCGTGCGATGGCACATTCCCGCTGACTGTTTTTGCTGTTAAATTGGTAACCTGTGAATCCTCCGCATTTACAACTGCTGTTGTTCCTTCTTGTGTTGGGACAATATCTTCATTTTGACAACTCCCAAATAATATCGCTAATAAAACCAAACTTGTAATTGTTTTCATTATTCTAATTTTAGTTACTGTTAAAAATTACTTCTCTTGTATTCCAAATTCTAAGGCATAATATCATGTGAAGGTGTTCATTCTTCACATGATATTAGGTATTTAACTAACTCAAATAAACATTAATAACTATCGTTTTGAACAGTTCCTGGATTGTTATCCATTTCTAACTGTGGAATTGGGAAATATTCTCTTCCTGCTGTATAAGAATTAAACTCAGCATCTCTTGCTTTTAGCCAAGCTAATTTAGCCGGATCTTGAAGCCATCCCCAACGGCGGATATCATCAAAACGATGTCCTTCAAGAGGGAATTCTAAGAATCTTTCGTGCCCAATCTGTTCTCTCATTTGTGCTTGAGACATTCCTGGTTTTGTTGTTGATAGATCTGGAAGATTTACTCTATCTCTAACCATTTGAATATACATATAAGCTCCTCTTGTATCACCATTTTCGTTTAAACACTCCGCATACATTAAAAGGATATCGGCATATCGCAATAAACGCTCATTGATTCCTGAACGCCAATCGTATTCGTCTGCAAATTGTCCGTCAGAGTTTTGGTATTTTCTACAGAATAAATCGTTTAGATCAGCTGGACTTGCAGCATAAAATGTCGCGAAATCTTTTCCGTACAATTGCATTCCGCCTGGTTTGTTGTAAAAAATAGTGGCATCTAAACGAGGATCATCTGCTCCTGCTTTTGTTTTTTCTTCCTTAAATTCATTAAATAATGCCCAAGTTGGCTGTACGTCTGTCCAACCAAACGCACGTGGTGCATACGTAATTGCTCTTGCAGAAGTCTTTCCCCATCCAGATGCGGGAGCACCTCCCCATCCTAAATCTACACCTCCAGCATCTCTGCTAAATTGAACTTCAAAAAGAGATTCTGAATTGTTTTCATTTGCTGTTGTAAAGTTGTCTCTATAGTTGGCTACCAAAGAATAAACTCCTAAATCTATTACTTTTTTAAAAGTAGCTCCTGCATTTGCAAAATCTTTAGTAAACAAATAGGCTTTTCCTAAGTATCCTAAAGCTGCACCTTTTGTAGCACGTCCTTTTTGTCCTGCATCTAATCCTGAAAGTCCCACATAAGTATTTGGAAGTAATTCTGATGCCGCTTTGAAGTCTGCAATAACTTGTGCCCAGCCTTCTTCTTGTGTTTTTTGAGGATAATAAACCGCCAATTCTGTTGGAAGAGGCACATTTTTAAACATATTTACAGCGTGAAAAAAGAACAATCCTCTTAAGAAATATGCTTGTCCTAAGATTCTGTTTTTTAAAGCTTCGTCTTCAAATTGAATTCCCGGTACATTTGTCAAAACCTGATTGGCACGGTAAATACCTTGATAATAGGTTTCATAAGCCCATCCATAAATTGCTGCATCTGCAACATTTGAATTGAAATGTCCTACATTGTACATAGATCCCCATGGGCTGTTTGTACGAGAATCATCTGCTTTTACATCTAACAATAATGGTGTACTTCTCATGTAAGTACCATCTGTTAGTAGACTTCCGTAAGCTGCATTTACACCTTGCAATGCATCTTCATCTGTTTTCCAAAAATTATCGACTGAATCATTATTTGGATCTAGTTGAGTCAAATCTTCGTTATCCACACAGCTTGTGGTTACCAAGGCTAGTGAAAGGAAAACGGTTATATAGCTAAAAATTTTAGATTTCATTTTAATACGTTTTAATGGTTAGACCTGGTTAGAAGCTCACTTCTACTCCTAAAGAAATTGTTCTTGGATTTGGAAAAGATCCTGCGTCATATCCTCTTGAAAGCAATCCGTCACTGTTAAAGTCGGGATCGTATCCTTTATACTTAGAGATAATCAACAAGTTTTGACCATTTAGGTAAACCTTAGCTTTTTGAATAAATTTATCTTTTACAGGAATGTTATAACCTATTTCCATTGTTTGCAGTTTCACATAATCACCACTTTCAATAAATCTATTTGAATCTCTAGCGTTTCCATTTGGATCTCCAATAACTGGAGCCGGAATATTGGTATTGGTATTAGTTGGTGTCCAATAATTTAATTCATCTTTGTGGTGGTTTGTATACTGTCCGATCATTAAATTGCGGTACATCGCATTAAATACTTTGTTACCTCCAGCTCCTTGCCAAAACATTGAGAAATCAAAGTTTTCGTAAGTCGCATTAAAATTAAGTCCGAAACCATATTTAGGAATTGTTACTCCTTGGAAAGTTCTATCTGCATCTGTGATAGCTCCGTCACCATTTACATCTCTAAATTTCACATCTCCAGGCGCAGCACCGGTTTGAGTTGGAGAAGCCGCAACTTCAGCCGCATTTTGGAAGATTCCAATTGCTTCCCAAGCAAACATTTCACCAACAGATCTTCCTACTTCTGTTTTAGAAACTGCTCCATAAATAGGATTTCCATTTACACCGATTTTAGTAACTTCATTTTTCAGTGTTCCAAAGTTTCCAGAAATATCATATTTAAATTTATGATGATGATTGCTGTAAGATGCTGTAAACTCTACCCCAGAGTTTTTCATTGATCCCGCATTTGTCGTAACACTTGCAGGGAATGCTCCTGTAGAAAAGGGAAGTGGAACTCCCAATAATAAATCGTCTGATTTTTTAATGAAATATTCTGCTGTAAACTGTAAATCGTTGTTTAAGAAACCTAATTCAATACCAACATTAGAGTTTATCGATTTCTCCCATTTTACATTCGGGTCAAGTGCAGCAACTACCGTTGTTCCTGGAGCAAGTTCATTATTGAAATCATAACCTGCAAAACTGTTTACCGTCGAAGCAAAGAAATATTGCGAAATAGTATTGTTTCCTAATGTACCATAACCTCCTCTAAGTTTAATATTGCTTATCCATTCTGGTAAAGTCCAAAATTTCTCGTTACTAAGTTTCCAACCTCCTGAAAAAGAGTAAAAGTTTGCCGAATTATTTTTTTCGCTGAAAAGAGACGTTTTATCTTGTCTAAAGTTAGCTTGCACTAAATATCTGTCATCATAAGAATAGTTTAATCTGCTGATATATGATATTCCTGTAATTGTAAATTTATATTCTGATGCATTTCTAGCATCTGCATATTGAAGCATTGGAATTTCGTTTGGAGTAAAACCTACACCTCTCATATTATACCTGTGATAATCTCTTTTTTCTTGAATCCAACCTGCAAGAGCATCGATTTTATGCTTGCCTAAAGTAACTTCATAAGTTAAAATGTTATTTAAGAATGTTCTTAACTCATCTCCCGTTTCAACATCTAGCGATGCCTCATCATTTGTAGTAATATAATACCATCCTAAATCACTTGGCGGAATAAATCTTCTGTTTTCCCAATCTGTTCTGTCATAACTTACGTCCAGTTTGTATTTAAGCCCTTTTACAATTTCTACTTCTCCCCAAACATCACCAATGAAACGGTTTCTTTTTCCGTTATTATCAATTAAATTATTGTATCCAATTGGGTTCATTGAAATAGCTCTCTGAGTTAAATTGTCTGTACCTCCGTAACCTCCAAGTCTGTTTGCATCATAAACTGGCATCGTTGGAACGGCTCCTAAGATGTCACTTACAACACTTTGTCCAACATTATATTCATTAAAAATTTCTTTATCCGATTGTGTGTAAGCTATTTTTGCACCGTACTTAAATTTTCCTTTTTTACCATTTAAATTTAAATTGGTTGACAATCTCTCATAGTCCTGAGGCGTTTTGACGTAGCTTGTGTTTTTAAAATAATCAACGTTAAAGCTATAAGCAATACTTTCTGCACCACCAGTAAAAGTCAAAGCTTGATTTTGTACAACACCTGTCTGAAAAGATTCTTTCTGCCAATCGGTATTGACATTAGAAATATAGGACGGACTATTAGGATCATTTCCTGGCGCAATGCTTACCGGAACACCTGCTCTAATATCTCTGTTTCTTTCAGCCTCGCTAGTGATTTTTTGGTAACCAACACGATCAGTAACATCCCATTTTTTAGCAACATTTTGAAGACCTACGATAGACTTAAATTTAATGTCCATTTTGCCTTGTTTGCCTTTTTTAGTCGTAATAATTACAACACCATTCGCACCACGCACACCATAAATAGCGGCAGAAGAAGCGTCTTTTAAAACCTGCATCGATTCTATTTCTCCTGGAGCAAAGTCGTATGGAGAATCGACCATGATCCCGTCAATTACAAAAAGTGGATTGTTATTACTAAAAGAAGTTATACCTCTAATTTTTACATTAACAAAACCTCCCGGTTCTCCTGAAGATTGTACTGTAACACCTGGTACTTGTCCTTGAAGCATTTTAGCAGCATCATAAGTAACTACTTTTTTAGCCGATTCTAAATTAACGACACTTACAGAACCAGTTAAATCAGATTTCTTTTGAGTTCCGTAACCAATAACAACTACCTCGTTAAGTTTATTGGTGTCTTCACCTAAAGCTATATCAATTTTAGCTTGGCTTCCTACGACTACCTCTTTGTTCTGAAATCCTATGAATGAAAAAACTAAAACATCATTTGAAGATGCTTTAATCGAATACTCTCCATCAAATCCAGTTGTAGCAACTGTTTTGGTTCCTTTTATTATAATGTTTACACCCGGCAAAGGAAGATTGTCTTGTGCCGATGTTACAACTCCTGTTATCGTTTTGCCCTGAGCAGACAACTGATTAGCAGAAAATAACAGCATCAATACTGCTAAAATCCAATTTGTTTTTGGCAATAGAAAATTGCAATACAAAAGTAATTTTTGTTTTGTAATCATAATGGTTTAGTTAAGATTGGTTAGTGGTTTTAGTTAATAAGTGTTAATCTTACATTTGTAAATTTAACTAAAAAAAAACCACGTAAACAAATTAATATCACAAAAAAATAGCCGAAAAAAAACACATACCATAAATTAAGTGTTAATTTAACATTTAAAAATTCAAAGTTTTTTCAAAAAAAGAGATGTTTTTTAGGATTTAATTGTGTAAAAAATACACTTTTTAGAAAAAAGCCAATTTTTAATCAAAAAAAGACTCGATCAAAAAAATGTATAAATTATCTGTTTTTTAATAATTTGAAAACCAAAAAACGATATATTTGTAGGTAAAAGATTGTTTATTTTTGATCTTTTTTGTTTAATCAGAACATATTTTAGCAAAAAACTATCCTTGACTGTCCTGTTTTTTTCTTAAAAAAATCTTAAAATGCAATTTTGTATGTTATTTTTATGTAAAAAGTAACTTTTTTAATTCTACATTTGGACAGTTAATTATGTAAGTGTAAAATCTACATTAATAAATTATGAAAGCTTTTAGGAAGTTCATATATTTACCCATCCAAATTAATTATATATGCTAAATAGTTATAGCTCTGCTGATAAAGTTTTACTGGCAGTAGACTGCATCATTTTCGGATTTGACAATGACGGTCTGAAAATCCTTCTGATTCAAAGAGACTTTGAGCCTGAAAAAGGAAAATGGTCTTTGATTGGAGGATTTCTAAAACGTGATGAAGTCTTAGACGCTGCAGCAACCAGAATCTTAAATACCTATACAGGTCTTAACGATATTTATATGGAGCAGCTTTATGCTTACAGTGAAATTGATCGTGACCCGGTAGAAAGAACCATTTCGGTTTCTTACTTTGCTTTAATTAATATTGAAAACCATAATGCAGAATTGATTCAGAATTATCATGCAGAATGGTTTCCTATTAATGATGCGCCAAACTTAATTTTTGACCACAATGAAATGGTGGACAATGCCATTAAAAGACTTCGATACAAAACTTCTATTAAACCTATTGGTTTTGAATTGCTTCCTGAAAAATTCACAATGCGTCAGCTTTTGGAATTGTACGAAGCGATTTTGAGCAAAGAATTGGATAAAAGAAATTTCATCAGCAAAATAAACTCTTTAGAAATTTTAAATAAGCTTGACGAAAAAGATATGCAGTCTTCTCGAAAAGGTTCTTATCTATACACTTTTAATAAAGAGAAATACGAAGAAAAACTGCTAAATAATTTCGTGCTGAATTTATAAACATACTATTTGTTCTCTCGCAGATTTAGCAGATCTAGCGGATTTAATATCAAAAAGAATCTTCTAGATCTGCTAAATCTGAGGGAAAAATTTATAAAGAGTTACGCAATATAAGAGCAGATCTATTTTCGATCTGCTCTTTTGTTCCTTTTAAAACCATATCGGCTAAAATTTTTCCCATCAATTCAAAATTGGTTGAAATGGTCGTAATTCCATTTGCAGCAATTTTCTTCAATGGCGTTTCATTATAAGATATAATTCCGAAATCTTCGCCAAGCTTTAAGTTTCTATTAATCGCATTTTCGATTACCAAAAGCAAATCACGATCGTGCGGAATAATATATAAGTCTCCCAAAGCAATAGACTGGTTGCTAAAATCTGAAATAATTTCGTACTCAAAACTGTACGCTTGGCAAAACAATTCAAAACCTGATTTCATTCCTAAAGGTTCTCTAAAACCAGGGAAAATCAAAATCAGTTTCTTGTATTTTGATAATCGAGATTTGCCTTTCATTAAACCTTCGTAAATATCTTTTTGATGGTTTTGATAAATTGCCGGAAACATTTTTAAATCCGAATTGGTCTGATCTAAAATAATTACGTCGCTTACTGGTAGGGTTTTTATAGTATCAACGACATCGTTTAAGTTCGTCGGCATGATAATGTATTTTGTATAATTTCCGTTGCTGTCATTTATCAGTTTTTTAAAAACTTGGACATTAAAATGATGAAAGAAAATATCCACCTGAACATTTTTTCCGATGTTTTTTAAAAACGAATTATAAATATCTTCCTTGAAAATATTCAATTCATCAAAAAGCAAAAAAACCTTCTGAGTTATAGTGATTTCAACGCTTTTAACATAATATCCTTTTCCTGGAATGGCGTAAATAATACCTCGTTTCTTCAATTCATCGTACGCCAATAACACCGTATCGCGAGACAAAGAAAAAGCCAAACAAACTTTATTTACAGACGGAAGCCTATCTCCTTTTATCAAATTTCCTTCTTCAATCGCTTTTTCGATTGAAAGAATTATCTGCTTATATTTTGGCAGACCAATATTATTTTGAATTGAAATAATGTTCATAATAAAGTCATTTTGACTATTAATAACAAAAACTGGTAGGTACTGGTATGCAAAAATAATAAATGTTTCTATTTTTGGATTTCATTATTGGTAAAAATTATATGGAAATAAAACACATATCGCATTTAAAAGAGACCCACAATTGCAAATTGTTTGGTTTAATGCCTAATAAGGAAGAAATTTATTCTTTTGATTTGGCTAATAAAAACGGGATGAAAGTGCAGATCATCAATTATGGCGCAACTGTAACTTCGATCCAAATTCCACTTGATGGAAAACTGGTAGATGTTGTTTTAGGCTTCGATAATCTGGAAGCTTATTTAGAATCTTATAATTTGCCAAGCGCTCCTTATTTCGGAACCACAGTGGGCCGTTACGCAGGACGTATTCATAATGCCACTTTTAGTCTGAACGATAAAAAATTTCAGCTTGGAGAAAATAATAACGGAAACACACTTCACGGTGGAGACATGGGGTTTGGAAGAAAAGCTTGGAGCGTTGTAAACGCAACTTCTGGCGAAAATCCTTCGATCACTTTTGGTCTTCTGAGCGAACACTTAGACGAAAATTTCCCTGGCGAAATGACGGTATATCTAACCTATACGCTAACAGAGGACAATGAATTAAAGTTAGAATACAAAGCATCTTCAACAGAAGATACGGTTATTAATTTAACGCATCACAGTTATTTTAACCTTGACGGACATGACGGAAATGTTTTAGAACAGCAAATGTTTATCAAATCGGCTAAAATGCTGGAAACAAACTCTGACAATATTCCAACAGGAAATTTTACCGATTTAAACGATCATGAATTTGATTTTAGAACTCCTAAAAGCTGTCCGTTTCCTATTGACAATTCGTTTGTGGTAAATTCTAAAACAGAAATCGTGGGGCAATTGATCAGCTTAAAAAACAAACTTAGAATGAATGTTTACACCGATCAGCCAAGTGTACATATATATGTAGGCGGAAATTGCTTCGGAAAATTAAAAGGAAAAGAAAATGTTGATTACAACGCGCAAAGTGGAATTTGTTTTGAAACGCAAAATTTCCCAGACGCGCCAAATCAAGCTCATTTCCCGAATGCCGTTTTGAAAAAAGGCGAAGAATACACGCAGAAAACGCTTTACAAATTTGAAAGTTTAAATTAATACAATTCCAAAAACCACAATACAACTAACTATATAATGAATGATATTTTAATACAAAATGCCGTTGCTTTTTTCGAGAAATCTTTTGGGTCTTCTCCTCAAAAAACGGTACTTTCTCCAGGTAGAATCAACATTATCGGAGAGCATATTGACTACAATGATGGTTATGTTTTACCTGCTGCAATTGACAAAGTGATTTGTTTTGCTTTTTCGAAAAACAATACCAAAACTTCTAAAATAATTGCCATCGATTTGAACGAAGAATTTGAAATTGATTTGACTCAAGAAGTAAAACTGAGCGATGTGGTTTGGACCAATTATATTCGTGGCGTAATCAAACAATTGCAAGACAACGGATTTTCTTTTGACGGTTTCAACTGCGTTTTCAGCAGTAATATTCCGGTTGGTTCTGGATTGTCTTCTTCTGCAGCTTTAGAATGCGGAATGATTTTCGGAATCAAATCTCTTTTCGATTTAAAAATTGAGAAAAAAGACATTTCATTATTAGGACAAAAAGCAGAACATTGGGTGGGTATCAACTGCGGAATTATGGATCAGTTTTCGAGCGTCCACGGTCTTGAAAACAAAGTAATCCAATTAGATTGCAACACTTTAGATTTTGAATATCACAACGCCGACTTCAAAGACTACTCTCTGATTTTATTTGATTCTAATGTAAAACATTCGCTTTTCACATCAGAATATAATACGAGAAGAATAGAATGCGAAGAAGGTTTATCAATCATAAAAAGCCATTTTCCAGAAGTAAAAAGTTTTAGAGATGCTACCGAAGAGCAGGTTTTAAGCTTGAAAGATAAAATGACGGGCAAAGTTTTCGCTCGAGTTCATTTTGTTGTTAAAGAAATCAATCGTGTCATCAAAGCCTGCAAAGCTTTAGATCAAGGAAATATCGAACTTTTAGGAGAATTGCTTTTTGAAACGCATTATGGATTATCTCAAGAATATGAGGTAAGCTGCGAAGAATTAGACATGCTTGTTGATACAGCAAAAGAAGATGATGCCATCATTGGTTCTAGACTTATGGGTGGCGGTTTTGGAGGCTGTACGATCAATTTAGTCAAAAAAGGACATGAAAATGAGGTAAAGCGTAAGTTCTCTAAACTTTATTTAGATACATTTGGAATTGAATTAAAATTCTATGATGTAAAAATCTCCAACGGAACAACGCTACTTTAAAACCACAACACACTACAATGAAAAATTTCGACATTAACGAAGATCCGCACAGACGCTTTAATCCATTGCTAAACGAATGGGTTTTGGTTTCTCCTCATCGTGCAAAACGCCCATGGCAAGGACAAAATGAAACTATTTCAACAGAAGAACTACCTAAATACGACCCAACTTGTTATTTGTGTCCAGGAAACGTTCGTGCCAACGGAATGAACAACCCACAATACGAAAACAGTTTTGTTTTTGAAAATGATTTTGCAGCCATGAAGCAAGATGAAATTATTTTTGAAGACGATATTAAACATACCTTCTTTAAGGCAAAACCAGAACAAGGAATTTCGAGAGTAGTCTGCTTTTCACCAAGACACGATTTGACTTTACCAGAAATGGAAATTGCTGCTATTGAAAATATCATCAGAACTTGGCAGAAAGAATATACCGATTTAGGAAATATTAAATTCATCAACCATGTTCAAATTTTTGAAAACAAAGGAAGTGTAATGGGATGCAGCAACCCGCACCCGCACGGTCAAATCTGGGCGCAGTCTTCTCTGCCAACTCAAGTTGAAAAAACACAAAACAGCTTAAAATCCTATTTCGATAAAAATGACAGAACCTTATTGGAAGATTATGTCAAAGCTGAATTGAAAGCGGGAGATCGTATTGTAATCGAGAATGACCATTTTGTAGCATTGGTTCCGTTTTGGGCAATCTGGCCTTATGAAACCATGATTGTGAGCAAAAGAGCCGTAAACAAAATTACCAATTTTACAGCCGATGAAAGTACCGCTTTCGCGAAAATCTTAAAGCAGCTTACAACGAAGTATGACAATTTATTTAATACTTCTTTTCCATATTCTTCAGGAATTCATCAAGCACCAACAGATGGTTTAATTCACCCAGAATGGCATTTCCATATGCATTTTTATCCACCATTGTTAAGATCGGCAACGGTGAAGAAATTCATGGTTGGATACGAAATGTTAGGCGAATCACAACGTGATATCACACCTGAAAAAAGTGCTGAAATTTTAAGACAGCTTTCAGATGTACATTACAAAACTTTAGTAAAGGCATAATAGTTTAGTGTTGCGCTAAAGCCAAAAAATAAAAATTTAACACAATTACCTTCTAATAAATGTAAAAAACACATTTGCTAGTAGTTGATTTCTAAATTTTTATTTTACATTTGGCTTCTGTTTTTATTTTCGCAAAAAAATAACAGAAATAAAACACATCTTGCATTTTTAACAAGATTTAACAACATAAAAACTTATTTGAAACCACATAAACAAACAACCCTATAATAATTATTTAAAATACTACTAACAATGAACCAAAACCTCGCTTTCGCAGACTATGCGGTTTTTATTATTTATTTTATCGTAGTCTCGGTCTACGGTTACACCGTTTACCGCAAACGTAAACAGGACGAACAGGATGCTAAAGCTTACTTTTTGGCTGAAGGAAATCTAACATGGTGGGCAATTGGAGCTTCTCTTATTGCTTCTAATATCTCTGCAGAACAGTTTATCGGAATGAGCGGTGAGGGCTTTTTCTTAGGAATTGCCGTTGCTGCCTACGAATGGCTTGCTGCCGTTGCCCTTATTATCGTTGCCGTATGGTTTATCCCTGTATATCTTAAAAACAAGATCTACACCATGCCGCAGTTCTTAAAAACACGTTATAACGAGTCTACTGCACTTATCATGGCAGTTTTCTGGTTGTTTTTATATGTTTTTGTAAACCTTACCTCTATCTTATATTTGGGAGCTGTTGCCATTAACGGACTTGCAGGAGGGGAATACCTTCACGCAATCATGATCGGATTGGCTGTTTTTGCTTTATTCATCTCTCTTGGAGGAATGAAAGTTGTAGCTTACACAGACGTAATTCAGGTTGCTGTATTGATCATTGGAGGTTTAGTAACTTCTTATATCGCTTTGACAACTGTTGGACAGTACTTCGGAGTTGGTGAAAATGCAATTGCAGGTTTCAAAGTTTTAATGAAAGAAGCTCCTGAGCACTTTAAAATGATTATCCCAAAACCGACTGCTGCATCTTCTCAGTTGGAAATCGATAAATATTTAACTTTCCCAGGATTGTTATCTTACGCTGCTGGTATCTGGATCATCAACCTTAACTATTGGGGATGTAACCAATACATTACACAAAGAGCTCTTGGAGCTGACTTGCAAACTGCACGTACAGGAATTTTATTTGCAGGTATGCTAAAATTATTAATGCCGCTTATCGTAATGCTTCCTGGTATTGCTGCTTACGTTTTATATACAAACGGACACTTGCCTCAATTAGTTGGAGGAAAAGACGGAGCCTATTCTGCTGTATTGACATTCCTTCCAACTGGATTAAAAGGACTTTCTGTTGCAGCTTTAACTGCTGCAATCGTAGCCTCTTTAGCTGGAAAAGTAAACAGTATTTCTACAATCTATACTTTAGACGTTCATAAAAAATACATCCAAAAAGAAGCTGGTGAAAAACAACAAGTAAACATCGGACGTATTGCTGTTTTTGTTGCAATGCTTTTAGCTGTTTTATTTACATGGAACGACATCTTAGGAATTGGTGGTGTTGGAGGATTTACCTACATCCAAAAATATACTGGATTCATCAGCCCAGGAGTTTTCGCTATGTTCTTCTTAGGTATGTTCTGGAAAAGAACTACAGGAACAGCTGCAATCGTTGGGGTAATCTTAGGATTCTTATTATCTGTATTATTCAACGAATATGCTCCAGCTTTATTTGGAAACGACACACTTTTATATACAGCTTACGCTAACGGAAAAGGAGCTTTTGAAATTCCTTTCCACATCTGTATGGGATTATCATTTTTATTTACAATGATTGCCATGATTCTGATCAGTTTCGCTGGACCAAAAGTAAACCCTAAAGCATTCGAGACTGAGCCTGGAATGTTTAAAGTACAACCGCAAACAACTGTTCTTATCGTAATTACGTTATTGATCATTGTTGCGCTTTATGTTAAGTTCTGGTAATAAATTATCAGTTCAATTCTCTCTATCTTTACAGCTGTTGTTAATAACAACAGCTGTAATTTTTTAAAGTATATTCATTGAATAAAAATATAGCCACAAATTAAAATGATTAAAATGATTTCATAGTCTGCTTTTGTCAGGCTGAGCGAAGTCGAAGCCCACGTCCAATTGGAACGCCCTTCGACTTCGCTCAGGATGACAAACTAAAACAAATCATTTTTAATCCTTTAATCTGTGGCAGAAAAAAACAAACAGAATTTAAATTATAATACATAAATACCATGCAGTTATCATTAACCCAAAAAATCATTATCGTTACTGGCGGCGCAAAAGGAATTGGTTTAGGAATCGTTAAGGTTCTTGCCGAGGAAAATGCAATTCCGTTTATCGTTGGACGTAACGAAAATGACAACATCAAAGCCGTAGAAGAATTAAAAGCCATTGGAAAAGAAGCACATCAAGTTGCTGCCGATCTAACAAAACCTGAAGACTGCAAAAAAGCTGTTGAAGCCGTAATCGCCAAATTTGGTAGAATTGACGGTCTTGTAAACAATGCCGGAGTTAATGACGGCGTTGGATTAGAAAACGGAAATTACGAAGATTTCGCTGCTTCACTTCACAAAAATCTAGTGCATTATTATTTAATGGCACAACATGCTCTTCCCTATTTGAAAGAATCGAAAGGAGCAATTGTAAACATTGGTTCTAAAACTGCCGAAACAGGACAAGGCGGAACCTCAGCATATGCAGCTTCAAACGGAGGAAGAAATGCCTTAACCAGAGAATGGGCAGTTGAATTGCTAAAATACAGCATTCGTGTAAACGCAGTTATTGTAGCAGAATGTTACACCCCACTTTACGAAACGTGGATAAATACTTTCGAGAATAAAGAAGAAAAACTAGCTGCGATTACTAAAAATATTCCGTTAGAAAACAGAATGACAACTGCAGAAGAAATCGCTAATATGGTTGTTTTCTTGTTGTCTGAAAAATCAAGTCATACTACAGGACAAATTATTTATGTAGATGGTGGGTACACACATTTAGATCGATCTATTTAATTTTTTTGCCACAGATTAAAAGGATTAAAAATGATTTTTAGATCCTGTTTTGTCAGGCTGAGCGAAGTCGAAGCCCGCGTCCAATTGGAGCGCCCTTCGACTTCGCTCAGGGTGACAAACTAAAGCGAATCATTTTTAATCCTTTTAATCTGTGGCATAAATTCTCCCGCAGATTTTGCAGATTACGCAGATTTTTTAATTCGTGAAATTCAATTTAATTTTTTCATCAAGACTGAACATTTTAAATTCGTGAATTCGTGGCAACTTTTTTAAGCCAAAGCATTGCTTTTAAACTCCGAAGGCGTAATTCCTTTAAACTTCTTAAAAAGTTTATTAAAATTGGAAGCTGTTTTATACCCACAATCATACGCGATTTCAGACATGCTTTTATCTGTTTCTAAAAGCAACTTACACGCATTTGAAATCCTAATTTCGTGTAGATAATCCACAAAATTCTTCTTCGTTTTAACCCTAAACATTCTGCAGAAAGAAGTCCGTGTCATATTCGCGACAGCTGCAATTTCTTCTAAGGAAATATTCTTTTTGTAATTTTTATTCACGTATTGAAAAACTTCCGAAAGTCGATCCACTTTCGAGTCTTTCTGCATCAGAGAATAAATCTCATCATTAATATAAATCTTATCCTGACTATCAGAAAGAATCGATAAGATTTCAAAAAGTCCGACAATCACTTCGAAGTCTTTTTTAGAAACTAATTTCTCCAGTTTTTTCGCAATCTGTTTATTGGTTTTTCCGATAATCGAAATTCCTTTTCCTGCCTGAAAGAAGAGTTCGTTGATTTTCTGAGTTTCTTTTAATTCGTAAAAAGTGGGTCCAAAAATATCCTTATGAAAATATACAACTATCGAATTGGCTTTTAAATCCTCGATTCCTTGATAGTATTTTTCGTCATTCAACCAAACGTGCGGAATATCAGAACCTAAAAAAACCATATCTCCAGGCTCAAACGGCATTACCGAATTTCCGATAATTCGTTTGCCAAAACTCTCTTTTACATATACCAATTCCAATTCTGGATGCGAATGAAACGGCGCCTGAAAAAACGGCTCAATACGATTCAGCACCGAAACTCTCGTGTTGAGATAAGACGTTATTTTAGTTTGCTCCAATTTCATATCACAAAGATAATTAAAGATTATATACGGATAATATTAGACTAATAATGAAAAGCTAAAAAAACTAATTTTATTTTTCGTTTACTGCCCAAATTTTAGTGAAAATAAAGCGTTTAACGACAACACAAAAAAGAAAAAAAAACAAAAAACAATGCTGGAGAATACAACTAAAAAACTGGTGGTAAAACTACATCCGGACGATAATGTTCTGGTTGCTTTAACCGACTTACAAAAAGGAGAAACCATTCTTTTTGAAAATGAAACTTACGTTTTGCAAGACCGCATCAAAGCCAAACATAAATTCTACATGCAAGACATGAAGCAGGGAGAAGAAGTAAATATGTACGGTGTTTTGGTTGGAAAAGTGCAAAATGATATTGTCAAAGGAAGTTTAATGACGACCGAAAACTTAAAGCACGCTGCAGATCCTTACGCTTACAGAAATGCGTCTTACGAATGGAATGCGCCTGATGTTTCTAAATTCGAAAACAGAACTTTTAAAGGTTACAAAAGAAAAGACGGACGTGTTGGAACGGCAAATTACTGGCTTTTTATTCCGACTGTTTTTTGTGAAAACCGAAATCTTGACGTGATCAAGGAAGCATTACACAAGCAATTGGGTTATACAGTAACAGACAAATACAATCAATTTACGCACGAATTACTGGAAGGTTATTTGAACGGAAATGATATTAACGACATTAATATTGAATTGAATCCGACGCCAAAAAACAAACGTGTTTTTGAAAATGTGGACGGAATTAAATTCTTAAATCACCAAGGCGGTTGTGGTGGAACACGTCAAGATGCTTCTACTTTGAGCGCTTTATTAGCTTCTTATGCGAATCATCCAAACGTTGGTGGAATCACACTTTTGAGTTTAGGATGCCAGCATTTACAAGTTCAGGATTTTGTAAATGATGTAAAAAGACAAAATCCAGAGTTTGATAAACCGTTGTTTATTTTTGAACAGCAACAAACAGAAAGCGAAGAAGTTCTGATTACAAATGCCATCAAAAAGACTTTTGAAGGTTTAATCGAAATCAACAAATACGAAAGAACTGATGCTCCGTTAAGCGATTTATGCATCGGCGTAAAATGTGGCGGAAGCGACGGTTTCAGCGGCGTTTCTGCAAATCCTGCTGTGGGTTATACTTCAGATTTAGTCGTTGCTTTAGGAGGAAAAATTCTTTTGGCAGAATTCCCAGAATTATGTGGAGCTGAGCAAAATTTAATCGACAGATGTATTACAGAAGATAACGCTAAAAAATTCATTAATTTAATGGAATCTTACGATGAACTGGCTCATAAAGTTGGTTCAGGATTTCATATGAATCCGTCTCCAGGAAACATCAAAGATGGTTTAATTACTGATGCTATAAAAAGTGCTGGAGCGGCTAAAAAAGGCGGAACTTCTCCTGTGGTTGATGTTTTAGATTATACCGAATTGGTTACAAAACCAGGTTTAAGTTTGGTTTGTACACCCGGAAATGATGTAGAAGCAACAACTGGAAAAGCGGCTTCTGGAGCAACTTTAATTTTATTTACAACAGGTTTAGGAACTCCAACTGGAAATCCGGTTTGTCCTGTAATTAAAGTAGCTACCAATTCTGTTCTGGCAACTAGAATGAAAGATATTATCGATATTGACTGCGGACCAATTATTAGCGGTGAAAAATCTATTGAAGAAATGGGCGAGGAAATTTTAGAATATTGCATAAAAGCGGCAAGTGGCGAAATTATTCCGAAAGCTGTACAATTAAACCAAGATGATTTTATTCCGTGGAAACGTGGCGTATCTTTGTAAAAGACTCAATTAAAAAATAACTATAAAAATTTATATCAAATGTTTTCATTACAAAATAAAAAAGCAATTATCACAGGTGGCGGAAGCGGAATTGGAAGAGCGATTTCTGTTTTATTTGCTAAACAAGGAGCTGAAGTTCATATTTTAGAATTAACCGAAGAAAGTGCAAAAGAAACGGTTGAAGAAATCAAATCGGCTGGAGGAAGTGTTTTTGCTCACGCTTGCGACGTTTCAAACCACGAACAAGTAAATGCAACTTTCCAAAAAATAGGAAATATCAATATTCTAGTAAACAATGCTGGAATTGCTCACGTTGGAAAAGTTGACACGACTTCTGAATCTGATTTTGATAGAATTATGAATGTAAACGTAAAAGGTGTTTACAACTGTCTTCACGCTTCTATTCCTGCTTTAAGAGCTTCTAACGGAGGTGTAATTTTGAACTTAGCTTCTATTGCTTGCTGGGTTGGAATTCCTGATCGTTTTGCTTATTCTACTGCAAAAGGAGCAGTTATGGCAATGACTTTATCGGTGGCGAAAGACTATTTGAATGATAAAATCAGATGTAATTCTATTTCTCCTGCGAGAGTTCACACGCCTTTCGTAGATGGATTTATTTCTAAAAATTATCCAGGGAAAGAAGAAGAAATCTTCGAAAAATTATCTCAATCACAACCAATCGGACGTATGGGAAAACCAGATGAAATCGCAACTTTAGCTTTATTCTTATGCAGCGACGAGTCTTCTTTCATCACCGGTTCTGATTACCCAATTGATGGAGGTTTTATTAAATTGAATAACTAAAAATATTTTTTGCCACGACCCGAGCGATAGCGAACAGGAGAAGCAATTTCACGAATTCACACGAATTATAATTCAAGAAAATTGGTGCAATTCGTGGCGAAAAAAAAAGAGCCACAGATTAAAAGGATTAAAATGATTTAAAAAAATCTGCTAAAACCTGTAAAATCTGCGTGAAACAAAAAAATTAAAAACCACAAATTCCACAAATCAACACAAATTAAAATTCGTGAAAATTGGTGCAATTCGTGGCGAAAAAAATAGAGCCACAGATTAAAAGATTAAAAAGGATTTTTGTTTCCTGCTTTTGTCAGGCTGAGCGAAGTCGAAGCCCGATTCCAATTGGAACGACCTTCGACTTCGCTCAGGGAGACAAACTAGAATGAATCATTTTAATCCTTATAATCTGTGGCAAAAAAATATTAAAAAATAAAAAATTATGAAACTTATTAGATTTGGAGAAGAAGGAAAAGAAAAACCAGGGGTTTTACTAAATGATAAAAGATATGATGTTTCGTCTATCGTAACAGATTACAACGAAGCTTTTTTTGAAAATGACGGATTAAAAAAATTAGAAGAAGCTTTAAAAAATAATCCTACGCTTCCAGAAGTAAGCGATTCAGTTCGTTTGGGTTCGCCAGTTGCACGCCCTTCAAAAATTATCTGCATCGGATTAAATTATGTAGATCACTGTGAAGAAACTGGCGCTGCAATTCCAGAAGAACCAATTATTTTCTTTAAATCTACGACTTCTTTATGTGGACCAAATGACAATTTGATCATTCCAAAAAACAGTGAAAAAACAGACTGGGAAGTAGAATTGGCATTTGTTGTAGGTAAAAAAGCAAGCTATGTTTCTGAAGAAGATGCGCCAAACTACATCGCAGGATATTGCCTTTTGAATGATTATAGCGAAAGAGCTTTCCAAATCGAACGCGGTGGACAATGGGCAAAAGGAAAAGGTTCTGATACCTTCGCTCCTCTTGGACCAATAATGGCAACTCCAGACGAAGTTGGCGATGTCAATAATTTAAAAATGTGGTTGACTGTAAACGGAAAAACATTCCAAAACAGCAATACTTCAAACTTGATTTTTAAAATTCCATTTTTGGTACACTACTTAAGCCAATTTATGACATTGCTTCCTGGTGATGTAATTAGTACAGGAACACCTCCAGGAGTTGGTTTGGGAATTAAACCAGATCCAATTTACATAAAAGCGGGTGACGTAATCGAATTAGGAATTGAAGGTTTAGGCACAAGCAAACAAACTGCTGTAGCTTACCAAGGATAAATTTTAGATTATGGCAACACAAAAATTCTGTCTGGCTTTAGACTTAAAAGACGATGCAGACTTAATCGCAGAATACAAAGAACTGCATGAAAACGTTTGGCCAGAAATTAAAAAAAGCATTCAAGATGCTGGAATTTTAGTTCTAGATATTTATTGCACAGGAAATAGACTTTTCATGATCATCGAAGGTGATGAAAATTTCTCTTTTGAGAAAAAAGACAAAGCCGACGCCGAAAATGAAAAAGTTCAGGAATGGGAAACTTTAATGTGGAAATTTCAACAAGCGCTTCCTTGGGCAAAACCAGGACAAAAATGGATTTTAATGGATAAGATATTTGAATTATAAAATTTATACATTAAATAAACTGTAAAAAGACTGTCAATTGTGGCAGTCTTTTTTTTTAGGACTAAACTTACTAAAAAGAAAGAAAAAGATTACTTTGGTTAATGATTGCAATTTAAATCCTTTTAATTATTTTAGCCGACAAAAAAACCAATCAATTAACCCAAAATGAAAAAACTAATTATTGTATTCTCCTTTATTTCAGGAGCTGCATTTGCCCAAGACATCAATGTTCTTCAGGGTGACTTTGCCTTTTTAAAAGATCAAAAAGAAGTTAACGTAGAATTTGATTATAGTAATTTTACTATGATGAAAGAAAACAAACCCGAAGCGCAATATGTTGAAGAACATAAAGCTGACTTGGACAAAAAAGCAAAAGGAAACGGAAATATCTGGGAGAAAAAATGGATTGCCGCTAAAGACATGATCTGGACTCCTAAATTTTTGGAAATAGCTAATATCGTATTAACTAAAGAAAAGAAAGATCTAAACTTTCAAGAAAAATTAAACACACCTTACACTTTAATTGTTTCTACAGTATGGATTTATCCAGGTTGGGATGCCGGAATTATGAAACAGCCAGCAAAAGTTACTACCAATTTGAAATTTGTTGAAACTGCAAATAAGTCAAATGTTTTATTGGAAATCTCAAGTATTGATGCTCCAGGAGATCAATGGGGAAATAATTTTAGCAACGAATCTAGAATTGGAGAAGGATATGCTAAAACAGCCAAGACATTATCTAAACTGATTGCAAAAAAAGCATACAAATAAAAAAAGCCCTGATTATTCAGGGCTTTGTTCTTTTTGCATATTTAGTAAATACGCCATATTTGCTATAACATGATCGTGTTTCTTGACGAATGGATTTTCTTCGTTCCAAACATATCCTGCCAATACCGAACATATTTTTTCTTTCACATCTGGATTCTCTGGCTGATGGAAGAATAAAGTCTGAAGGTTTCCTGTGTACCATTCTTGCACGTAGGTTGTGAAAACAGCAATTCCTCGTTTCATATATTGTGTAAATTCCACTTCCCAATCAACAGGAATTCCTTGCGCTTCTTTTAAGTATAATTTTGCTGCCAACATTCCAGATTCAGTTGCAAAAGCTACTCCAGAAGAGAAAACGGGATCTAAAAATTCTGAACTATTTCCTGTTAGAGCAAAACCATCGCCGTACATTCTTTTCACTGCTCTAGAATAGTTTTCTAATTTAACTGGTTCAAACAAAAATTCTGTACCAGCAAATCTTTTAATATAATAATCTGATTTCTGAATGGCATTTCGCAAAGCCTCCGCATTATCTTTATTTTCAGAAAGCGAATTAATAAAATCTGTCGGACCCACAACTCCTAAACTCGTATTCCCATTAGAAAACGGAATTACCCAAAGCCAAACTTGCGTTTCTAAAATGTCAAACGAAATTTGAGTTCCTTCTTCTCCTTCTGGTCTATTAATATCTTTTACATGCGTAAAAATAGAAGAATGCGGATCGAGTTTAGAAGGCGTATCCAAATCTAAAAGTCTCGGCAAAACACGTCCGTATCCGCTTGAGTCAATTATGAAGTTGGCATGAATTTCCTTTAAATTTCCGTCTTTATCTTTTACAACGGTTTTTGATTTTTTTCCTTCAAAAGAAACTTCCAGAACTTCTGTTTCAAATTCCAGATCAATTCCTTTTCTGATGACTTCTTGCGCCATTGTATTGTCAAAATCTGCTCTCGGAACTTGCCATGTCCAATCCCAGCCTTCTCCAAATTTTACACTAAAATCAAAATTGCAGATTTCCTCTCCTCTAATAAAACGCGCTCCTAATTTTTTTTCGAAGTTCATTGCATCTAGAGCTTCAAACAATTCTGCCTCTGCAAAATGGTCCATCACACGTGGAATAAGACTTTCGCCTACCACAAGTCTCGGAAACTTTGTTTTTTCTACAACTTTAACCTTTACGTTGTTTTTAAAAAGATACGATGCCGAAACACATCCGGACGGTCCTGCACCAATCACTAAAACATCAACAAACTCCTTTGTCATATTAGAATTATTATCATTAATTAACCTACATTTGCCATCATCAAAATAACTACATTTATTTTGATAAATAAAATTAAATTAGCACAACCAAAATCGATTTGATGAATACAATAAATGAATATTTAAGTTTAGCAGAATTTGAAGCCATAATCTTCGGAAAAAGCAAAGTTGCAATAAGCGATGTGGTTTTAAATCGAGTAAACGAAAGTTTTAATTTCTTAAAAGAATTCTCAGGAAATAAAGTAATCTACGGCGTAAATACAGGATTTGGTCCAATGGCTCAATATAGAATTAAAGAGTCAGATCAAATTCAACTGCAATATAATTTAATTAGAAGCCACTCTTCTGGAACGGGAAAACCTTTAAACGCTGAGTGCGCAAAAGCAGCAATTTTAGCTCGATTAAATACGCTTTCATTAGGAAATTCAGGGGTACATTCTTCTGTTGTTCATTTAATGGCAGAATTAATCAATCGAGATATTACACCGTTAATTTTTGAACACGGCGGTGTGGGTGCCAGCGGAGACTTGGTACAGCTATCACATTTAGCTTTGGTTTTAATTGGTGAAGGCGAAGTTTTTTATAAAGGAGACAGACGTCCAACAGCAGAAGTTTTCGAAATTGAAGGTTTAAAACCAATTCAAGTAGAGATTAGAGAAGGTTTGGCGTTAATCAACGGAACTTCTGTAATGACAGGAATTGGAGTGGTAAATGTTCATTACGCTTCAAAATTATTAGATTGGTCTGTAAAAGCTTCTTGCGCAATTAACGAATTGGTTCAAGCTTACGACGATCATTTCTCTGAAGAATTAAATCAAACCAAACGTCATAAAGGACAACAGGAAGTGGCAGAAAGAATGAGAACAAACCTTTCTGACAGTACGTTGATCCGTAAAAGAGAAGACCACTTATATTCTGGCGAAAACACAGAAGAAATTTTCAAAGAAAAAGTTCAAGAATATTATTCATTAAGATGTGTTCCCCAAATTTTAGGACCAGTTTTAGAAACTATCAATAATGTAGCTTCCATTTTAGAAGATGAATTCAATTCTGCGAACGATAATCCAATTATTGACGTGAAAAACAAACACGTTTACCACGGAGGAAATTTCCATGGAGATTATATTTCGCTAGAAATGGACAAACTGAAAATCGTTGTTACGAAATTAACGATGCTGGCAGAACGTCAATTGAATTATTTACTGAATTCAAAAATCAACGAAATTTTGCCTCCTTTCGTAAACTTAGGAACATTAGGATTCAATTTCGGAATGCAAGGCGTTCAGTTTGTTGCGACTTCAACAACTGCAGAATGTCAGACTTTATCAAATCCAATGTACGTACACAGTATTCCAAACAACAATGACAACCAAGACATTGTAAGTATGGGAACAAATGCTGCTGTGATTACATCAAAAGTGATCGAAAACTCTTTTGAGGTTTTAGCTATCGAATTAATTACAATTGTTCAGGCAATTGATTATTTAGGACAAAAAGATCAAATTTCATCTGTTACTAGAAAATGGTACGACGACGTTAGAAACATAATTCCAGAATTTAAGGAAGACCAAGTAATGTATCCTTTTGTTCAAAAAGTAAAAGATTATTTGATAAACAGTTAAAAATCTTTAATTTACAGTATTAATATTGAATCTTAAAATCATGAAAAAGTCATTTGTATTTTTATTGCTATGCTGCATTCAATTTGTTAATAGTCAAGAATTAGCATTAGTTAAAAAAAACGCCAAAATTGGATATATCTCTAAAGATGGATCTTTTAAAATCGAACCTCAATACAAATCAGCCAGAAGTTTTTCTGAAGGTTTAGCTGCAGTCGAAAACGGCGGAAAATGGGGTTTTATCGATGCAAAAGGAACTTGGGTAATCCCAGCAGATTTTAATAGCGCTAAAGATTTTAACAACGGAATTGCAATTGTACAAAAAGACAAAGACTGGGTTTATATTAATACAAAAGGAGAAATTCAGAAAGCGCCTGCTTCAGATAAATTATATGATTTTAATGATGGTGTAGCTTTTATCAAACAAAACAATAAGATTGGATTGATCAATAACAAAATGACTGTGGTTTTAGAACCAAAATACGATCAGATCAAATCTTTTGAAAATGGTTATGCTAGAGTTGAGCTAAATAAAAACTGGGGAATTATCAATACTGACGGAAAAGAATTGGTTGAACCTGTTTACGCTGAAGTCGGAAATTATTTTAAAGGAACGACTTGGGCTAGAAAAGATAAAACTTTTGGTCTTGTAAGTAGCGGAAAATTTATTCCAGTTGACGGAGCAGAAAAAATCTGGGATTTTGAAACTCAAGATTTGACTTTCGCTAAAAAGAATGGAAAAATCGGTTATATCGATTTAAAAGGAAATTGGGCAATTCTTCCTATTTATGATAAAGGAAAAGCATTTTCTAAAAACTTAGCCCCGGTTTTAGTTGGAAAAAAATGGGGATTCATCAATCCAGAAGGAAAATTTGTAATTGAACCAACTTATAACGATGCAGAAGTTTTCAGTACAAACGGTCTGGCTCCAGTAAAAGAAAGCAACTGGGGATTCATTAACGAATCTGGAAAATTGGTAATTCCAACACAATACGGTATCACTACAAATGCTATTATCGCAATGTTTACACAACAAGATAAAGGATTTATTGGTGGTGTTGCCCGAGTAAAAAACGAAGGAAAATGGGGATTTCTTAAACCAGACGGAACAGTTTTAGCCAATCAATGGTTTGAAAATGCTGAACTATTCTCCAAAAGTGCAGAAAAACCTCAGCCTGCTGCAGCTCCTGTCGAAAAACCAAAAGAGGAAACTAAAGCGCCTGCTGCAAAAAAACCAGCTGCAAAACCAGCACCAAAGAAAAAGAAATAAAATTTATTCCCAAATAAATTAGAAATTTGCATAAATGAAATCGCAGTGTATTGAGCGGTTTCATTTATGACGAATAAAAACAAAACCAACCATATAAATGAAATGTGTATTAGTAACAGGCGGTTCTAGAGGAATTGGAAGTGCGATTTGCAAAAAACTAGCCGTAGAATCCGATTATCATATTCTGATTAATTATCATTCGAATAAAACAGCTGCCGAAGAAACATTGCAAGAAGTTCAAAAACTAGGCGCAACTGGAGAAATCTTAGGTTTTGATGTTTCCAATTTTGAGAACGTACAAAATGTTTTAACTGCTTGGCAGGACGCCAATCCTGAAAAATTAGTTGAAGCAATAGTAAACAATGCCGGAATCACAAAAGACGGGCTTTTTATGTGGATGACTCCAGAAGACTGGAGCGGCGTTATGAATACTAGTGTAAACGGTTTCTTTAATGTAACACAGTTTTTCATTCAAAAAATGTTACGCAACAAATACGGCCGAATCGTAAATATGGTTTCGGTTTCTGGAGTAAAAGGAACTGCTGGACAAGCCAATTATTCGGCTGCAAAAGGTGCAATTGTAGCAGCGACAAAAGCTTTGGCTCAAGAAGTTGCAAAAAGAAATATTACTGTAAATGCTGTGGCTCCAGGTTTTATCAGAACCGATATGACAAGTCAGTTGGACGAAAAAGAATTATTAAAACTAATTCCGGTAAATCGTTTTGGTGAAGCGGAGGAAGTAGCAGATTTGGTAAGCTTTTTGATTTCCAAAAAAGCCAGCTATATTACAGGAGAGATTATTAATATAAACGGCGGAATATATTCTTAAGAATTTCTCCAATGTTTGCGTGAGGTTCATTTAAGTTTTTAATGCCGAAAAATTGTTCGCAAAGACGCAGAGTCGCAAAGTTTTTTAACAAAAAGACTTTAAAAAATATACTTTGCGACTCTGCGTCTTTGCGAGATTAAAAAATTAGTGCCTTTTGATTAAAAAATTACACTTTAAGGATATAAAATTACTTTTGAAAGACGATGAATAGAAGAGTTGTAATTACTGGAATGGGAATTTATTCTTGTATCGGAACTTCATTAGACGAAGTAAAAGATTCGTTATATGAAGGAAAATCTGGTATTCAGTTTGATTCTGAACGTAAAGAATTTGGTTTTCAATCAGCCTTAACAGGAATGGTTCCGAAAGCCGATCTTAAAAATTTATTGACTAGAAGACAACGTATGAGCATCGGTGAAGAAACCGAATATGCTTATATGGCCACTATAGAAGCTCTTAAAAATGCCAATATCGATGATGCTTTTTTTGACGATCACGAAGTAGGTATTATGTACGGAAACGACTCTGTTTCTAAAGCCATCATTGACGCTACAGATATTGTACGCGAGAAAAAAGACACTGCTCTTATTGGTTCTGGCGCCATTTTCAAATCGATGAATTCTACGGTAACCATGAATCTTTCGACGATTTTTAAACTACGAGGCATCAATCTTACCGTAAGTGCCGCTTGTGCGAGTGGTTCTCACTCCATTGGTTTGGCTTATTTTTTAATTAAAAGCGGTTTTCAAGATATTGTAATCACTGGCGGAGCCCAAGAAATTAATAAATATGCGATGAGCAGTTTTGACGGATTAGGCGTTTTCTCTAACAGAGAAGGCGATCCGACAAAAGCTTCAAGACCTTTTGATTCTGGTCGTGACGGATTAATTCCGAGTGGCGGTGGAGCAACTTTAATTCTAGAAAGCTACGAATCTGCCGTTGCGCGCGGTGCCAACATTATTGCTGAAATTGGCGGTTACGGATTTTCTTCAAACGGAGGACATATCTCAACTCCAAACGTTGATGGACCATCAACTGCAATGAAACGTGCTCTTGATGATGCAAAATTACAAGCATCAGATATCGAATATATTAATGCTCATGCAACTTCAACACCAGTTGGAGATGCCAATGAGGCAAAAGCTATTTTTGAAGTTTTTGGAGAAAAAAATCCTCCTGTAAGTTCTACAAAATCCATGACAGGCCACGAATGCTGGATGGCGGGAGCAAGCGAAATCATTTATTCTATCCTAATGATGCAGCACGATTTTATCGCGCCAAACATCAATTTGGAAAACCCAGATGAAGATGCGTCAAAATTAAATTTAGTTAAAACTACGTTAAACAAAAAATTTGACATATTTTTGTCCAATTCTTTCGGTTTCGGAGGAACCAACTCTGCGTTGGTGGTTAAAAAGTTTAAATTGAACAATGAATAAAGAAGAGATTATAGCAAGAATAAACGGTTTTTTGGTTGATGAATTTGAAGTTGATAATGACGACATTGAACCTAATGCTAATTTAAAAGATACACTTGGTTTAGATAGTCTGGATTATGTTGATTTGGTGGTTTCAATTGAAGCAAACTTTGGTGTAAAACTAGTTGAAGCAGATTTTGTTGGAATTTCTGATTTTCAAAGTTTCTATGACCTAATCGAAAACAAAATCAAAGCCAAGTCAGCTTAAATGAGTCAATGGGATGGCAAATCCAAAGGAACTGTTTTAGGTTATAGAATATTCGTTTTTTTGATTAAAAAAGCGGGTATCAAATCTGCTTATGTCCTACTTTATTTTGTTGCTTCCTATTATTTTTTATTTCTAAGAAAAAGCAACAAAGCCATTTTCTACTATTTCAGAGAAAGACTTCAATACTCTTATTTCAAATCAAAAAAAATGGTTTTCAAGAGTTATTATACTTTTGGACAAACCATTATTGATAAGGTTTCTATTTCTGCTGGAATGCGAAACAGATTCACTTATGAATTTGACGGAATAGAAACGCTAAAAAAATTACTCGCCGAGAAAAAAGGCGGTGTACTAATTAGTGCGCACGTTGGTAATTTTGAAATTGCCGAACATTTTTTAGGAGATATCGATCTTAATTTTCAAATCAATCTCGTTACAACAGATTTAGAACATTCTGCCATTAAGAATTATCTAGAAAGCGTTTCTCAAAAACCTACCGTAAAATTTATTATCATAAAAGAAGATCTCTCTCATATTTTTGAGATCAATGCCGCTTTGGCTAAGAACGAATTAATCTGCTTTACAGGCGATCGTTATTTTGAAGGAACAAAATCGCTTTCTGAAAACCTTTTGGGCAAAGAAGCCAATTTCCCAGCGGGTCCATTTTTAATTGCTTCACGATTAAAAGTTCCTGTAGTTTTTGTTTATGTAATGAAAGAGCCAAACCTGCATTACCATTTATACGCAAGAGAAGCCGAAGTAAAACACCGAGACGAAAAAGCACTTTTGAAAGAATATGTAAAAAGTGTAGAAAGCATTTTGCATCGATATCCATTGCAATGGTTCAATTATTTTGATTTTTGGAATCAGTTAGGAAACAAAGATTCATTATCAAAATAACACCAAAAAGACACTTTTCGATTTATTTTTTTTCAATAAATCAAAAAATTAGGATTTCATTGTCGTTGGTCGAAATAAGAAAATTCGTTTAAATAAATTTACTTACTTTTGCTGACCACCAAAGCCGAAAACCTAATGAAAAATGTTCTCGTAATTTATTATTCTCAGTCTGGACAGCTAGAATCTATTGCACGAAATATTGCAAAACCCTTTCTAAATTCGGAGGAAATAAATCTCACTTTTCACGAAATACAACTAGAGAAACCATTTCCTTTTCCGTGGAATAAAGACTCTTTTTTTGATGCTTTCCCAGAATCGTTTTTACAGATTCCTACTGCATTAAAGCCTGTTCCAGAAGAAATTTTAAATACAAAGTTTGATTTAATTTTATTTCATTATCAGGTTTGGTATTTATCGCCTTCAATACCGATTAATTCCTTTTTGAAAAGCGAAGACGCCAAGAAAATTTTGAACAATACTCCTGTTATTACTATCAGCGGTTCTAGAAACATGTGGATTATGGCCCAGGAAAAAATCAAGGTTTTATTACGAAAAGCCAATGCCAATTTGGTTGGAAATGTAGCTTTGGTAGATCGCGTTGGAAATTTAATCAGCGTTATTACAATTGTAGAATGGATGTTTTCTGGAGTTAAGAAAAAATATTTAGGTATTTTTCCGCTTCCAGGAGTTTCAGAAAAAGACATAGAAGAATCAAGTCAGTTTGGAGAAATCATGCTCGATTCTTTACAGCAAAATAATTTAGCACAATTACAGCCCAAATTGGTCAATGCCGGTGCGGTAAAAATAAGTTCGTATTTAGTGACTGTTGACAAAACGGCCAATAAAATTTTCAATAAATGGTCAAACATCATTTATAAAAATCAAAAAAACCGAAAACAGCTGCTTAAAGTATTTAATGTTTATTTATTCCTTGCGATATGGTTAATTTCACCAATAGTGTATATATTGCACCTTATTACCTATCCGCTTAAGTTAAAAACTATAAAAAAGGAAACTCAATATTATCAGGGAGTTTAGAAGACGAAATTTAGATTATGTTTGAAGTATATATTACAAAAGCTGCAAAATATTTGCCCAACGAAGCCGTTTCTAATGATGAAATGGAAGCCTTTTTAGGCCTTATCAATGATACTGCTTCTAAAGCAAGACGCATTATTTTGCGCAACAATAAAATTACAAGCCGATATTACGCTGTTGATAAGGAAGGAAAAAGCACACACAGCAATGCCGAATTAACAAAAAATGCCATTTTACCGTTATTCGATGAAAATTTTACACCTCAAGATGTAGAAGTGCTTTCATGCGGAACCTCAACTCCAGATATTTTCTTGCCTTCGCACGCTGCGATGGTTCATGGTCTGCTAAAAAACAAATCGGTAGAATTAAACTCTTCAACTGGAGTTTGCTGTGCCGGAATGAACTCTTTAAAATTTGGTTTTCTTTCTGTTAGATCTGGAAATTCAAACAATGCAATCTGCACAGGATCTGAAAAAGTTTCGACTTGGCTAGCTGCTCAAAAATACAATCACGAGGCTGATAATTTAAAAAGCCTTGAAGAACAACCTATTATTGCTTTCAAAAAAGATTTCCTTCGCTGGATGTTATCTGACGGCGCTGGAGCCTTTTTATTAGAAAATAAACCAAGAGGTCCAATTTCGCTAAAAATAGAATGGATGGAAGCTTTTTCGTATGCTTACGAATTAGAAACTTGCATGTATGCTGGAGGCGATAAATTGGAAAATGGTGAAATAAAATCATGGAGCGATTATGCGCCAGAACAATGGCTGAACGAATCTGTTTTCTCAATTAAACAAGACGTTAAATTATTGGACGAATTTATCCTGTCAAAAGGTGCGGAAAGCATGAAAGACGCAATGGATAAAAACAATATAAAATCTGAAGATATTACTTATTTTATTCCTCACGTTTCTTCTAACTTTTTTGTGGAAGGACTGAAAAAAGGATTAACAGAAAAAGGTATCGGAATGAGCGACGACAAATGGTTCATGAATCTTTCTAGAGTTGGAAACGTAGGCTCTGCCTCTATCTACTTAGCTCTCGAGGAATTAATGAATTCAGGGAATTTGAAAAAAGGAGATAAAATTTTATTATCTGTTCCAGAAAGCGGAAGATTCTCTTTCGCGTACGCGTATTTAACGGTTTGCTAATGGAAACAATGGCACTTCTAGAAAAAGAAATGGTAGAAAATTTACTGCCACAAAAGTTCCCTTTTGTGATGGTCGATACCATGCATTCTTATTCTGAAACTTCTTTGGTTTCTGGTTTAGAAATTCAGAACGATAATATTTTTGTTTCTGAAAACATTTTTTTAGAACCAGGATTAATTGAACACATGGCGCAATCAGTAGCATTGCATACAGGTTATCAATATTTTTTGAGAAACGAAGTTGCTCCAACAGGCTACATTGGTTCTATTAAGGAAATTGAAATTAAAAAGCTTCCAAAAGTAAACGACAACATTCAGTCTGAAGTAACGATTCTGCAAGAGTTTGCCGGAATTACTTTGGTTGATATTGTAACGACTTTGAATAATGAAGAAATTGCCAGAGGACAAATGAAAACCGTTTTGGCAAAATAAAAACGATAATGAAAACTACTTCTGCTGTTGACATACAAAATTATTTACCACACCGAGCTCCAATGCTTATGGTGGATTTGATTTTGGATATTGATGCCAACTTTGTAGAGACTGTATTCCTGATTAAAGAAGACAATATTTTTGTTCAAAACAATGTTTTTAATGAAGCAGGTTTAATCGAAAATACCGCTCAGACGTGTTCTGCAATTGTTGGAAAAAAATACTTTTTTGACGACAACGGCATTGAAAATGAGAACGTAAATGTAATTGGATTTATCAGTGCTTTGAAAAATGTAAAAATTCATGCACTTCCAAAAGTCGGAGAAACTATTGTTACTAAAGCTGATTTGGTTTCAAAGTTTGTTGGTGATAATTACACTTTATGTACGATGAGCTGTAAAAGCTTACTTGGAGAACAGATACTCTTAGAATGCGAAATTAATTTGTTTATTCAAAAGACAATTTCGGTTTCGTAACAATTCCACTTGAAAATAATAACTAGGTAATGGAAAAAGATAAAGTACCTCAGGATCAAAGCAACTTAACGAAAAATAACGTAAAAGAACTTTTGTATGCAACTGATGAAAATGGCAATTACACCACAACATTAAGTACGGGATGGGAACCTAAAACAATAGCACTTTCCAATTCTATTGACGAAATAAACGAAAGAATAGCCGATGCCAAACAACAAGTTTTAAATGGCGAAGTGAGTCCGATTGTGTATTTTATGGAAGTCAGTAAAATGGATCTTACGATTTTATCAAGTTATGTCGGATTCTGGAAATGGCGAGTAAAAAGACATTTTAAACCTAGTGTTTTTGCCAAGCTAAGCGACAAAATTCTAAAAAAATATGCCGATGCTTTTGGAGTATCAATCGACGAATTAAAAAACAGCATTACCAAATAAATGGAATTAACTTTCACACATCATCAGTCTGCTCATTGCGAGAATGGAGTAGCGTCGAATCTGCTAAAAAATAGCGGACTAAACATTAGCGAACCGATGGTTTTTGGTATTGGCTCAGGGTTATTTTTTGTCTATCTGCCTTTCATAAAAGTCAATTATGCGCCAGCAATTAGTTACAGAACTTTGCCTGGACAGATTTTCAATAAAGTTGCCAATCGTTTACATTTAAAAATAAAAAGACAAAAATTTTCTTCTGTAGCAAATGCGAATAAAGCTTTAGACGAAAATTTAAAAAATAATATTCCAACAGGATTACAAGTTGGAGTTTACAATTTAAGTTATTTTCCAGACGAATATCGTTTTCATTTCAACGCGCACAATTTAGTCGTTTATGGAAAAACCGAAACCGAGTATTTAGTTAGCGATCCTGTAATGGAAACCGTTACGACTTTAACTTACGAAGATATGAATAAAGTGCGTTTTGCCAAAGGAGCTTTTGCGCCTCGCGGACAAATGTACTATCCAATACAGATTCCAAAAGATGTTGATTTAAAAAGCGCTATTATTAAAGGAATCAAAAATACGTGTCGCGATATGCTCGCTCCAATGCCAATTGTGGGCGTACGCGGAATCAAATTTGTTTCCAGACGAATTAGAAAATGGCCTATAAAACATGGAACCAGAAAAGCCAATCATTATCTGGCGCAAATGGTTCGTATGCAAGAAGAAATTGGAACTGGCGGTGGCGGTTTCCGTTTTATTTATGCCGCATTTTTACAGGAAGCTTCGGTTATTTTGGCTAACGAAGAACTGAAAGAGCTTTCTAAAGAAATGACAAAAATTGGAGATTCATGGCGTGACTTTGCTGTTGAAGCTTCACGTATTTACAAAAACAGAAGTGCCAAAGAAGATGCTTACAACAAGATTGCCGATGAACTTTTGGACATTGCCAATAGAGAAGAAATCTTTTTCAAAAAATTAAAAAAAGCGATCAGCTAAAAACCTATTTTGCAGTCTATCATTCAAATAGAATCCCTTTCGAAAAAGTACAAAAATGCAGAAATGTATTCTTTGAACAACGTTTCGTTAAATATAAATGAAGTTCAGATTTTTGGTTTGCTTGGACCAAACGGCGCTGGTAAAACCACTTTAATTTCTATGCTTTGCGGATTGGTAAAACCAACTTCAGGACATTTTACAATTGATGGTTTAGACTATCAGCATCATTCCTCAAAAATTAAAAAAATTATTGGCGTTGTTCCTCAAGAATATGCTTTGTATCCAACTTTGACAGCGAGAGAAAATCTGCTGTATTTTGGAAGCATGTATGGCTTAAAAGGTTCAGATTTAAAGGATAAAGTGATCGAAGCTTTGGATCTTTTGGGTTTATTGAAATTTGCCGATAAACAAGTTCAGACTTTTTCGGGCGGAATGAAACGCCGCGTTAACCTAATTGCAGGAATTCTTCATAATCCGAAAGTTTTGTTTTTGGATGAACCAACTGTTGGTGTCGATGTGCATTCTAAAACTGCCATCATCGATTATTTGAAAGCGCTCAACCAAAACGGAACGACGATTATTTATACATCGCATCATTTGGCTGAAGCCGAAGATTTCTGTACGCAAATTGCGATTTTAGATCAAGGACAGATTTATGCGCAAGACACTCCATCAGCATTAATTGAAGCTACAAAAGATGCCCGAAATCTCGAAGATGTTTTTATTTCATTAACTGGTAAAGCGTTGAGAGATGATATATAAAATTTGGATGTCGGTAGTAAAAGAATTCCTTTTGCTAAGAAGAGATTTAGGCGGATTGATTATTTTATTTGTCATGCCTTTGGTTTTGGTCATTGCCGTAACCTTAATTCAAGACAGCACTTTTAAAGCCGTAACCGATTCTAAAATTCAGATTCTTTTGGTGGATAAAGACAAAGGAGCTGTTTCGAAAACCGTTTTCGAAAATTTAGAAAAAAGCAACTATTTTACCGTTGTAACAAAAATTGATAATCAGCCTATCACGGAAGAAATTGCCAAAGAAAATGTGTACAAAGGAAAATTTCAATTGGCAATTGTAATTCCAGAAAATCTAAGTTCTGATTTACAAGCCAAAGTTGAGCAGAATGTAGAAAAAATAGTCAGCAATTTAGGTTTGACAGATAGTACTTCAACTGTAGAACCTCAACGCGTTATTAAAGAAAAAGAAGTCAAACTGTATTTTGATCCAGCCGTTCAAATGAGTTTCAAAAATGCGGTTATGAGTTCAATCGACAAAATGATTTCGCAAATTGAAACCAAATCGATTTATTCTACTTTCCAAAAACAATTAGGAGAAGAAACGATCGATTTTGAGCAGAAAAACTTTATTACTTTCAAAGAAATAATTCCGAGAATCAACAACAAAGAAGTTCGACCGAATTCGGTGCAGCATAACGTTCCAGCTTGGACACTTTTTGCTATCTTTTTTATTGTGATTCCATTATCAATCAATATTGTAAAAGAAAAATCACAAGGAACTTTTGTTCGATTAAGAACCAATCCCGTTTCCAATTTAATTGTAATTATTGGAAAAACCATCACCTACTCGATCATTTGCATGATTCAGTTTTATATGATGGTTGCCGTTGCCGTTTTCTTATTTCCATCCATCGGATTGCCTTCTTTAAACATCGAAGGGCATTTCTTTTTGACTAGTGTTGTGGCCTTATTTTCGGGTTTTGCAGCAATCGGCTTCGGAATTTTATTAGGAACTGTGGCAAGCACACAAGAACAATCTGCTCCTTTTGGTGCCACAAGTGTCATTATTTTGGCTGCAATTGGAGGTGTTTGGGTTCCTGTTTTTGCCATGCCGACAATCATGCAGTATATCGCAAAATCTTCTCCAATGAACTGGGGATTAGAAGCTTTTTATGATGTCTTGCTTCGAAACGTTTCTTTCCTAGAAATCATTCCAAGAATAACTTTGTTATTTTTGTTTTTCATTATTACAACTTCCATCGCATTATTTTATGACAAAAAGAAAAGAGCAGTTTAAAGAAGCTACAGATCTAACCGTTACACATGAAATCAGGATTCGTTTTAACGAAACAGATCCGCTTGGAATTGTTTGGCACGGAAACTATATCACGTATTTCGAAGATGGACGCGAAGCCTTTGGACGCCAGCATGGACTTACGTATTTGGATATTGCCGCTACGGGTTACACCACGCCAATTGTAAAATCTACTTGCGAACATAAATTGTCGTTGCGTTACGGCGATGTTGTAACAATAGAAACAACGGTTGTTGACACGCCCGCGGCAAAAATGATTTACCGTTTTAAAATTATTGACGACAAAGGAGAAGTAGCCTGTACAGGAGAAACGACTCAGGTTTTTTTAGATAAAGACGGAAATTTAATGCTGACGAATCCGCCTTTTTATGAGGAATGGAAAAGGAAAGTTGGGTTGTTGAAATAGAACACGACCCAACGATAGCGAACAGGCGAAGCAATTCACAAGTTAGCACAAATTAAAATTAAAAAATCTTTTTTAAATCTGCTGAAATCCTTATAAATCTGCGTGAAACTTTTTTAAGCAATCTAAAACAAAACACACCTACAAGGTGTTGGAAACCTTGCAGGAGAAGAAAATGAAAATATAAAATGATAAGAGAAATATACATTACAGAAACGAATTGTATCACACCTTTAGGTTTTGATGTAGAATCGAACGTCGAAGCCATTCTTCGTGGCGATTCTGGAATTCAGCTTCACAATGATATTTCTTTGATGCCAAATCCGTTTTATGCTTCGATTATCAGTGATGAAAAAATAAACAGTGCTTTTGCAAAAATCAGTACTGAAACCAAATATTCCCGTTTAGAAAAAATGATGATTTTGGCTTTAGAACCAATTATCAAAAATTCTAAAGTCGAATTAAACTCAAAAACCGCTTTTATACTTTCTACTACAAAAGGAAATGTAACAGCTTTACAAAATAATTCCGAAGAAAGTTTTAACAACGCACATTTAGATGTTTTGGCAAAAAACGTTGCCAATTTCTTCGGATTTCAAACACAACCAATTGTCGTTTCAAATGCTTGTGTTTCTGGAATTTTAGCAGTTTCTATTGCGAAAAGAATGATTCAATCTGAACTTTATGACAATGTTTTTGTTGTTGCTGGCGACGAAGTTTCAGAATTTGTTTTGTCTGGTTTTAACGCCTTTCAAGCAATGAGCGAACTGCCTTGCAAACCGTATTCTAAAAACAGAACAGGCGTAAGCTTAGGCGAAGCAACTGCTGCAGTTTTGGTTTCGGCGAATCCGGCAACCGCTAAAATAAAAGTGATTGGCGACAGTTCTATAAACGACGCGAATCATATTTCTGGACCTTCAAGAACAGGTGAAGGTTTGTTTAGAAGTATTCAGAATGCTTTGAAAGAAGCTAAAATTGAAGCCAATAAATTAGATTATATTTCAGCACACGGAACCGCAACGCCTTATAACGACGAAATGGAAGCAATTGCTTTAAATCGTTTAGATTTACAAAATGTTCCAATTAATAGTTTAAAAGGATTTTACGGTCATACATTAGGCGCTTCGGGATTATTGGAAACGGTAATTGCGATAGAATCTGCCAATCAAAATAAACTTTTTGAATCTAAAGGTTTTGATGAAATCGGTGTAAGCGAATCTATCAATGTGATTGAGAAAAACGAAGAAAAGAATATTGAATATTTCCTGAAAACAGCGTCTGGTTTTGGAGGTTGCAATACGGCTGTGGTTTTTAAGAAAATTAAATTTAATTCATAATTGAAATGAAAATAATCACTTTTCTCTTTTTGTTATTTTACTTAAACATTAGTGCACAAATTCAAGATGAATTTTTCGTTAATGATGTAAATTCTATAGAATTATTGACAGTAAATTTTTGTGTTGATAATCTTGGAAAAACAAGTTCTGTGATTATAATTCCAGAAAAAACGACTTATAAAAATAAGGAAAATATTGCCCAAGTTGTTGCTTATAGAAAAGGAATAGAATATTATCCTGACAGTAAATTAAGAAATAATTGTTATGACTTTATATTTAGATTTATTAATGCACGATTCGAAAATAAAAAACTTGAAGAATCCAAAATTTCAAAGTGTAAAGAATTTAAAAATGGATTATTTAGATATAATGATGGTGCCTATTCTGATATAATTATCGAAAGAGACGAAAAATTTCAGGTAGAAAAAAATCAGAATGGTTTTTCCAAATATAAAATCGATTGGATAAACGATACCAACTATGTACTTACTTATTTAGAAGTAAGCGATAAGAATTTAGAATATTTAATTGGTGAAAAAATCTATGTTGAAATCATTGAAATTCTAGAAGATGAAAGTTATGTTTATAAAAGTAATTTATTAGATCGAACACGTATAACTGGAATTATCAAACGAATAAATTAGCGACTGATTTAAAAAATGACTCAAAACAAACCCAACATACAATCCTACATCAAAATCGAAAACAACGAAATTGTTTTGAACGGAACTTCTGTATTCAAAATCGAACCAACAGATTTTGCAGATTTTGCCAAACAAGCGTATCGTAATTTTGAAATGCAGTATCCAAAGTTTTTCAAAATGGACGCTTTGAGCAAGCTGGCTTTTTTGGGTTCAGAACTGCTTTTGAGTCCTATTACCTCAACGGAACAAGAAAATAATATCGCTTTGGTTTTGGCCAATAAGTCTTCGAGTTTAGATACCGATGTAAAATATCAGGAATCCATTTCAGATAAAGAAAACTATTATCCGAGTCCGGCAGTCTTTGTTTATACGCTGCCAAATATTTGTTTGGGCGAAATAAGTATACGCCATCAGCTGAAAAGTGAAAATTCTTTTTTTATATTTGATGCTTTCAATGCTGAATTTTTGTTGAACTATTTAGGGATTTTGTTAAACACAAATAAAGCAGATTCCGTTCTGTGTGGTTGGGTAGAATTTTACAATGACAATTATAAAGCGTTTCTTTGCATCATCAGTAAAGAAGAAAACGAGAAATATAAAAACGAAACTATCAATACATTATACAATAAATAATCATGGAAGCATTAAAAGAAGAATTAAAAAATAAAATCATAACAACTTTAAACCTTGAAGATATCGCAGTTGAAGATATTGCAGATAACGATCCATTGTTTGGAGACGGTTTAGGTTTAGACTCGATTGATGCACTTGAATTGATCGTGATTTTAGATAAAGATTACGGAATTAAATTAGTTGATCCGAAAGAAGGAAAAGCTATTTTCCAGTCAATCGAAACTATGGCTGCGTATATCAGCGCTAACAGAACTAAATAAATTTTAGATTTCAGAATTTAGATTTTAGATTTCCTAAACCGAAATATTAAAATCTAATTCAGATACTACATCAACTTTGTCAAAGTTTAAAACTTTGACAAAGTTCAAGAAAATCTAAAATCATAAATCTAAAATCTAAAATGACAAGAGGTGTTGCAATAACGGGAATGGGAATTATCTCTGCGATTGGTAATTCGGTTGAGGAAAATTATATTTCGTTGATCGAAAACAAAATCGGTATTTCTCGTATTCAAAATATAGCTACTGTTCACGCAGATGTAATTAAAGTTGGCGAAATCAATAAAACCAACGAAGAACTCATCAATGAATTGCAACTGAACGATGATAACAATTTTTCCAGAACTGCTATGATTGGCACTTTGGCTGCAAAACAAGCTGTTGAAAATGCTGGCATTACTGATATAAATGAATTTAGAACCGGACTTATTTCTGCCACCAGCGTGGGCGGAATGGATATGACGGAAAGACATTACTACGATTATTTCGAAAAACCAGAATTGGTAAAATACATCACTTGTCACGACGGCGGCGATGTTGCTGATAAAATTGCTGAAGAATTAAGCCTAAAAGGAATGGTTACGACAATTAGTACAGCTTGTTCTTCTGCAGCTAATTCGATTATGTTGGGCGCGAGATTAATCAAAACGGGAAAATTAGATCGCGTAATTGTGGGCGGTGCCGATGCTTTGGCAAAATTCACTATCAACGGATTTAAGACTTTGATGATTTTATCGGACGATTACAACAAACCTTTTGACAATACCAGAAAAGGATTAAATCTTGGAGAAGCGGCTGCTTTTTTGGTTTTAGAATCGGATGAAATTGTAGCAAAACAAAACAAAAAAGTTTTGGCAAGAGTTTCTGGTTACGGAAATGCAAACGATGCTTATCACCAAACTGCCTCTTCAGAAAATGGAGATGGCGCATTTTTGGCAATGAAAAAAGCGTTTGATGTTTCGGGTTTAAAACCTTCTGAAATTGATTACATTAACGTACACGGAACGGCAACGCCAAACAACGATTTATCTGAAGGAAGAGCTTTGCTTCGCATTTATGAAAACGAAACAGTTCCAGATTTCAGTTCTACAAAACCTTTTACAGGACATACATTAGCGGCGGCGGCTGCAATTGAAGCTGTTTATAGTGTTTTGGCCATTCAAAATAATGTGGTTTATCCGAACTTGAATTTTGACATTCCGATGGAAGAATTTGATTTGAAACCGCAGACATCTTTAAAAAATAAAAACATCGAACACGTTTTATCTAACTCTTTCGGTTTTGGAGGAAATTGTTCAACCCTTATATTTTCAAAAAGCTAATGAAAAAAACATATATAAATGGAGTAGGCTGTATTTCGACTCAAAAAACATTTAATACTGTTTTTTTGGAAGAAGCTGTTGTAAATCATGACGAAAATGTACTGGCAATTGTTCCGCCAGCGTACAAAGAATATATTTCGCCAGCTGCCAGCCGACGCATGGCAAAAGGTGTAAAAAACGGAATCGTGGCTTCAGCTTTGGCAATGACAGATGCCAATGTTGAAAATGTAGATGCGATTATTACCGGAACTGGTTTAGGTTGTATCGAAGATTCTGAAAAATTCCTGAAAAGCATTTTAGATAATAATGAAGAGTTTTTAACCCCTACTTCGTTCATTCAATCGACTCATAATACTGTTGGTGCTCAAATTGCACTTTTACAGCAATGCAAAGGCTATAATTTTACATACGTAAATGGTGCAGTTTCTTTTGAATCGGCTCTTATTGATGCCAAAATGCAAATTGAAGAAGACGAAGCCAATTCAATTTTAGTGGGCGGTGTTGACGAAAATGGAGAATATACCACTTCCCTTTTCAAATTAAACGGACGCATTAAAAAAGACAATTCCGGACCGTATGATGTTCTGACTTCTGATACAACTGGAGCAGTTTATGGAGAAGGCGCTAGTTTTTTTGTTTTAGAAAATGAAAGAAAAGAAAATACGTATGCAGAACTTCTAGATGTTTCTATTGTAAATAATTTAGAAGAAAACGAAATTGAAACTGCTGCTAAATCTTTTCTAAATTCCAATAATTTAGACATTTCAGATATTGATGCTTTAGTTTTAGGTTTTGACGGAAATGTCGATTTCGAAAATTATTATAGCAATCTTGCTAAAAATGCATTTGCTCAAACTCCTGTTTTATACTATAAACATTTGAGTGGCGAATATGATACGGCTTCTGCTTTTGCTTTTTGGATGGCTTCTAAAATTTTAAAGACACAAGAAATTCCAGAAATTGTAAAAGTAAATGCTGTTGAAAAGCCAAGCTATAAAACGATTTTATTATACAATCAATTAAACGGAAAAAACCATAGTTTTACGCTGCTGTCAAAATGATAACGCATAAAAACATATCGCTGTTTTTTATCTTTTTTTTGCTTTTATTGTTTCTTCTGAATCTTTATACTGCAATAAATTTGTGGTTCTTTTTTGCTGTAATTTTTATCTGGATTGGAATAAATGCTTTTGGTTCAGCCCGAATTTCTTCCAATTATCATGTAAAAGCGTTTTGCAGTAATCCTTTAGAAATAGAAAAAAAAATCGCGCTTACTTTTGATGACGGTCCAAGCGTTTATACTTTGGAAGTTTTAGAACTTCTGAAAAAATACAATGCCAAAGCGACTTTTTTCTGCATTGGAAAAAATATCGAAACGCATCCAGAAATTCTTCAAAAAGTAATTTCTGAAGGTCATTTGATTGGAAATCATTCGTATTCGCATTCAAAGTTTTTTGATTTTTATAATGCCAAAAGAATAACCGATGAACTTCAGAAAACAGATCAACTTTTAGAAAAATTCACGTCCAAAAAAATCAACTTTTTTCGTCCGCCTTATGGAGTTACGACGCCATCGATTGGAAGAGCTTTAAAAGTAACGGGACATAAAGTTATCGGTTGGAATATTCGTTCGCTTGACGGAGGAACCAAAAATCAGGAATTAATTTTGAATCGAATTAAAAAACACGTTTCTCCTGGCGGAATTGTACTTTTGCATGATACAGGAAAACATTCCGTTTTGGTCTTGGAACAGTTTTTGCAATTTTTACAACAAAATAAGTATCAAGTCGTTTCTATAGAGGAACTTTTGAATCTTAAAGCTTATAAAGATTGAACGCAGATTTAACAGATTCGCTTACGCGAAGACGCTGATAAAAACGGATTTTTTCAATTAATAATCCGTGTTAATCATTTTATCCCGATAGCTATCGGGAGTGCAAAAATTTTAAATTATTATGAAAACTAAAATAGCACTATTAATTCTTTTTATATCAGGCAGTTTGTTTGCTCAAGAGCAAAAAATGACTGCTGCCGAAATTTCTCAATTTAAAGAAGATGTTAATGTTGTGGCAAAAAAAATCAAAACTTTAAGTACTGATTTTATTCAATATAAACACTTAGATTTTTTATCGAAAGATATTGAAACTTCAGGGAAAATGGTTTTTAAAGAACCTGCTTTATTATCATGGCAATACAAAAAACCATACAATTATAGCATTGTTTTCAAAAACGGAAAAATCCTGATTAATGATGAAGGGAAGAAAAGCGCTGTTGATATTGGAAACAGTAAAATCTTTGCTCGAATCAATAAATTGATTGTGGGAAGTGTGAGCGGAAATATGTTTGATGATAAAGAATTTACCATCTCGTATTTTAAAGTGAAAGGTCAAAATCTGGCGAAATTTATTCCGAAAGATGCGACGCTGAAAAAATACATCAAACAAATCGAACTGACTTTTGATAAAGAAGAAGCAACAGTTGTTCAGGTAAAACTATTAGAATCATCTGAAGATTATACCCGAATTGTACTTAAAAATAAAGTGATCAATGCAAAAATCGACGATTCAGTTTTTACTAATTAATTGCTTTCTGGCAATCGTATTAATTTCTTGCGGCTCTGTCACAAAAAATTATACGCCCAAAAAATTAGACAAAACGTCTTATACAGTTCCGTATTTCACAGATTCGAAAGCCGATTATGTTTATAAAACCAACATCAGCGTTTACGGAAATGAATTGTCTGGAATTTTCATTGCCAAGAAAATAAACGACACCACGCATAGAGTGGTTTTTACAACCGAATTCGGAAATAAATTAATGGATTTTGAAATCTCAGAAACCGATTTTAAAGTCAATTCTATAGTTTCAGAATTAGATAGAAAATTTTTAATCAATACTTTAAAAGAAGATTTCAGATTGCTTTTAAAGAAAGAATATCAGCTTCAAGATCAGTTTGAAAATGAATCGGCTGACATTTATAAATCGGAAGACGGCAAACGAGACAATTATATTTTTATCTCCAAAAAAGATCAGAAATTAGAAAAGATCGTTCACGCATCCAAAACAAAAGAAAAATTTACACTGCTTTTCAATTCAGAAAACAATATTTTTGCTGAGAAAATTCAAATTATCCATCAGAATATTAAGCTGAAAATCGATTTGCAACAGCTAAAATCTGAATAGAAAATTAAACTAACCATAAACTTTAAATGAATTAGAAATGAGAAAATTTGCTGTAATTGCATTTGTTTTATTAATCGGAATCCAAGCAAATGCGCAAGTAAGAGTTAGTCCTGGACTTAGAGGAGGTTTGAATGTATCGACATTATCAAATATTGACGACAATAGTTCTAAAACAGATTTTTATGTTGGTGGATTGGTAGACATTAAATTCAATAAATTTTTCTCTTTACAACCAGAGATCAATTATTCAAGACAAGGCGATCGAGGAAGATATTTTGAAAACGGTCGTTACTATTCTGAAAATTACGAATTGAATTATATAACACTTGGAGCGGTTGCTAAATTTAACTTTGGTGGTGGAGGCTTTCATCTATTAGCAGGACCATCTTTAGATTTAAAAGTTAGCGATAATTATATCAATACGAATCCAGAAGATGTTGACTTTGCTTTTGTTGGAGGTTTGGGTTATACGCTGCCAAATGGTTTGACATTTGAAGCAAGATTCAAACAAGGATTATTAGATATTTATGGTTACGAAGGCATTGATGACGGTTATTATTATGACCAAGTGATTTTAAATCAGGTTTTCCAGATTGGAATTAGCTATACATTCAAAACAAAATAAAAAAGCATGAGCAAAAAAATAGTCTTTTTAATTGCTGTCTTTTTTACAGTTTTTTGCATACAAGCACAAATTTCAGTTAAACCAGGTTTAAGAGCTGGATTTAGTTTTTCGACCATTTCTGAAATGCACGCCGATTATAAAACTGATTTTTATGCTGGTGGTTTTACAGAAATTAAGATAACCAAAATTTACGCGCTTCAACCAGAGATTAATTACAGCAGACAAGGTTCTAATAATGTGGCGCGAAATTATTTTGATGAAAATACGCAGACAAACAAAGTAGAGCATTTAGATCTTGACATAAACTATTTGTCTCTTTCTATGATAAACAAGTTTACGCTGCCACAAGGAATTCAGTTTCAAGCGGGACCAACATTAGATATTTTATTGAATGATAATCTTGCTGTTAGAAAAGCGCAAAATGATCTTGGTTTGGTTTTAGGAGTTGCTTATGCCCTGCCTTCAGGTTTGACATTTGAAGCTCGATTTAAAAAAGGACTGCTAGATATTTTGAGCAGCGATTATTATCAAAACGACTCTAATAATTATTATTTATTTGGAGATTATAATACAAACATTAATTTTCAGTTGGGGGTTTCCTATTCATTTGGAAAATAAAAAATATGATTTTACAAGATTTTTATAAAATACTATCGGAGGAAAAAACATCTGATTCAAAATATATTATTACAATTTTAGTCAATGCAAAACATGAGGTTTTTAAAGGTCATTTTCCTGGAAATCCTATCATGCCTGGTGTTTGCATGATTCAGATTATCAAAGAACTGACAGAATCTATTACTGAAAGTTCGCTGATGATTCAGTCTTTAGCAAATGTAAAATTCATGGCTCTAATTAATCCTGAAGTTACACCAGAATTACGATTGGAACTAGATGTTACAACAACAGAAGACGGTTTAGTAAAAGTGAAAAACACGACTTACTTTAACGACACAACTGCTCTTAAATTGAGCACTGTGTACAAAAAAATATAACTATGAAACTGTTATTGACATTACTTTTATGGGTTAGTTTTGCAGGAACGCCAGACTTGGCTTCTATCCGCAAAATGTATGCTGATGTGGCAAAATCAGAAAGCAATGCTAAAGAGTTTACAGCAAAACTTTCTGGAATTTCAAATAATGACGATAAAATTTTAGTGGCTTACAAAGCGGCATCTATTTTAGTAGATTCTAAATTTGAAAAGAAATTGGGTCAGAAAATGGAGCGTTTTAAAGAAGGTGCAAAATTGCTTGAAGCCACAATAAAAAGCGATCCAAGCAATATCGAAATGCGAATGATTAGACTAAGCGTTCAGGAAGATGTTCCTGCTATTACGGGCTACAAGAAAAATATTAAAGAAGATAAAAAATTCATCGCGACTTATTATGCATCGCAAAGTGCGGCTTTGAAAGATTATCTTAAAGACTTTGTTTTACAATCTAAAAGTTTCTCTGAAAAAGAGAAGCAATTTGTAAAGTAAGCTCAATAAACATCTCATGAAATCACAGCAAGAATTACTTAGTTCGACTAACTTTTGCGTTATTGTACCTACGTACAATAATCAAAAAACGCTGAAAAAAGTACTGGATTCTATTTTAGATTTCACCACAAATGTCATAATTGTTAATGACGGTTCTACCGATTCTACAAGCGAAATTCTAAAATCGTATTCGCAAGTGACTCAAATTCATCATCCTAAAAACTTAGGAAAAGGAAGAGCGCTGAGAAACGGATTTAGAAAAGCACTTGAATTGGATTTTGAATACGCCATAACCATCGATTCTGACGGACAGCATTTTGCAACTGATATTCCTGCTTTCTTAAAAGCCATTCAAGAAGAGCCAAATTCTCTTTTGATTGGAAGCCGAAATATGACGCAGGAAAATGTTCCAAAGAAAAGCAGTTTTGGAAACAAGTTTTCTAATTTCTGGTTCAAATTTGAAACCGGAATTAAACTAGACGACACGCAATCTGGATTTAGATTGTATCCGCTTCGATTATTACCAAAACGCTTTTATACCAATAAATTTGAATTTGAAATCGAGGTTATTGTACGCGCTGCGTGGAAAGGAGTTGTAGTTAAAAATATTCCGATTCAGGTTTTATACGATCCAGCAGAAAGAGTTTCACATTTCCGTCCGTTTCAAGATTTTACCCGAATCAGTATTTTAAATACGGTTTTGGTAACCAATGCTCTGCTTTATATAAAACCGAGAGATTTCTTTAGAAGAGCAAAAAAAAAAGGTTTTAAAAAATTCTTTCTCGAAGATATTTTAGAAAGTAAAGATTCTAATTTTAAAAAAGCTGCAGCAATTGCTTTGGGCATTTTTATCGGACTTTCGCCTTTTTGGGGATTTCAAACCATATTACTTTTTACTTTTGCCGCATTGTTCAGGCTCAACAAAGTCATTGCTTATCTTACTTCAAATGTAAGCTTCCCTCCTTTTATTCCGTTTATTATCTATGCTTCACTTCAAGTCGGAAGTGTTTTTGTGTCTAGCGATGCACCTTTGGTTTTAGACAGTTCGATTACGCTAAACGATATTCAAAAAAATGCAACGCAATATATCGTAGGAAGTCTTATTTTAGCATCCGTTTCTGCACTAACAGTTGGCTTAATAAGTTATTTGCTTTTAACGGCTTTTAGTTCTAAAAACGAAACAAATAATTAAGTTATGTTTGCCACAGATTAAAATGATTAAATAATTTTTACATCCAGTTTGTCAGGCTGAGCGAAGTCTAAGCCCACGTCCAATTGGAACGACCTTCGACTTCGCTCAGGGTGACAAACTAAAGCAAATCTTTTAATCTGTCGTAAAAAATTAATAAATAACCATGCATCACTATTTCTACGCCATTCATTTGTTTGTAACCCGAAGAAAATCTCTGTCGGTTCTTTTGGCTATTTTGATGCTTGTTGTTTTTGGCTTCTTCGCTTCAAGATTAAAATTTGAAGAAGACATTACCAAACTTATTCCGACCAACGACAAAACCGATGTTACCGCCAAAGTTTTAAAACAATTAAACTTTGCTGATAAAACGACCGTAATTTTTAGTTTGGATAAAAACGGTTCTGCCGAAGATTTAAAAGAAATGGCAACTGTATTTTCAGACAGCGTTTCTAAATCTTGCAAACCATATATAACGGGAATTCAAGGGAAAATCGACGAAGAAAACATTCAAGAAACTATTGATTTTGTTTATAATAATCTTCCTCTTTTTTTAGACGACAAAGATTATGCTGCCATCGAAAACAAAATTCAAAAAGACAGTATTGCAGCAACCGTTCAAGGAAATTACAAATCGATTATTTCTCCGTCTGGATTTATAACCAAAGATTTTATTCTGCAAGATCCATTTGGAATTTCGTTTATTGCTTTAAAAAAATTACAGCAATTAAATATTGGTGACGATTTTACGCTAGAAAATGGTTTTGTAATGACGAAGGACAAAAAGAAATTACTGCTTTTTATTACTTCAAATATTCCTTCGAGCGAAACAGAAAAGAATACCATTTTTGCCGAAAAACTAAAATCGATTCAAGAAAATCTAAATCAGAAATTTAAAGGCAAAACTTCTATCAGTTATTTTGGTTCGGCGCTAATTGCCGTTGCCAATGCCAATCAGATTAAAGGAGATATTATTTTAACAACATCAATCGCGATGTTTACCTTAATGCTGATTCTGATTTTATTTTATCGAAAAGTTTTAATTCCACTAATTATTTTTCTTCCAACGGTTTTTGGAGGTTTATTTGCGGTTGCCTTTTTATATTTCGTGAGAGAACAGATTTCGGCAATTTCATTAGGAATTGGTTCTATTTTATTGGGAATCACAATAGATTATTCGATTCATATTCTCACGCATTACAAACACAATAGCGATGTAAAAACATTGTACAAAGACATTACAATGCCCGTAATCATGAGCAGTTCTACAACTGCCGTTGCGTTTTTATGTTTGCTTTTTGTAAAATCGGATGCGTTGAATGATCTCGGAATTTTTGCGGCAGTTATTGTTATGGCTTCAGCTATTTTCTCGCTTTTAATTATTCCGCATTTATACAAGCCAAAAGAAAATCCGTCAGAACACAAGAAAAATGTGATCGATAAAATGGCTCATTTTTCTTTTCACAATAATAAAATCTTAATCGGTCTTTGTATTATCATCACCATTATTTGTTGTTTTACTTATAATGATGTTGGCTTTAATAACGATTTATCGCAGCTGAATTTTATTCCGAAAGAAATTAAAGCCGCCGAAAAACAATTGGAAGAAAGCACGAGTTTAACTTCCAAAACCATTTATGTGGCTTCTTATGGAAAAACGATGGAAGAAGCTTTGCAGCATAATAGTCGTCTTTTCGAAAATTTAAATACAGAGAAAAAAGAGAACAAAATCTTAAATTTCAGCTCAGTTGGCGGAATTGTGCTTTCGCAAAAAGAACAGCTTCAAAAAATCGAGAAATGGAATTCATTTTGGAATTCGCAGAAAAAACAATTCGTAAAATCACAATTAATTGCTGAAGGCGCTAAACTTGGTTTTAAACCTTCAACGTACAATTTATTTTTTGACCAATTAGATTCCCATTTCAAACCTATTTCTGCCAAAGATTATCTTCAAATAAAAGCACTTCAGCTGCAAGAATTCATTACAGAAAAAAACGGTTTTTATACCATTTCGACTTTAGTAAAAGTTGCTCCAGAGCAACGTGATGCTTTTGTAAAATCTACTTCAAAAACAGAAAACGTAATTGCAATTGATCGTCAGCAAATGAACGAAACGTTTTTCAGCACTTTAAAAACCGATTTCAATTCGCTTGTAAATTATTCTTTTGTTGCCGTAATTTTAATTCTGTTTTTCTTTTTCCGAAGAATCGAATTGGTCATTATCAGTTGTATTCCAATTGCTTTAACAGGAATTGTAACCGCAGGAATTATGGGCATTTTTGGCATTCAAATGAATATTTTCAGTATGATTGTCTGCACTTTGATTTTTGGTCACGGAGTCGATTTCAGTATTTTCATGACAAGCGCATTGCAAAAAGAATATTCGAACGGAGTTAACGAAATTGCCATTTATAGAACTTCAATTATCCTGGCAGTAATTACAACAATTCTCGGAATCGGCGCGATGATCTTTGCAAAACATCCTGCCCTTACTTCCATTTCATTGGTTTCTTTGATTGGGGTTTTTGCGGCGTTGATTATAACGTTTATTTTCTATCCGATTTTATTCAAATTGTTTTTATCCAATCGACCAAAAAAAGGAAATCCGCCGTTTCAATTGCGCACTTTTATTCACGGCGTAATTTCGTTTGCTTATTATGGTTTGGGTGGAATCGTAATGTCTATTTTCAGTTTTACTATAATGCCGATTTTGCCTTTCAGTAAAAAGTCAAAAATGAAAGCTTTTAGATATGTGGTTTCAAAATTCATGAAATCGGTATTGTATTCGAATCCGTTTATTCGCAAAAAAGTCGTTAATAATTTCAATGAAACTTTCGAAAAACCAGCCGTAATCATTGCTAATCATTCTTCGTTTCTAGATATTTTAGCCATCGGAATGCTGAGTCCGAAAATCATTTTCTTAGTGAGCGACTGGGTTTACAACTCTCCTGTTTTTGGTGGCGTTGTAAGGAAAGCAGGCTTTTATCCTGTTTCTGAAGGTCTTGAAGGCGGCGTTGAACATTTACGTAAAAAAGTAAACGAAGGCTATTCATTAATGGTTTTTCCAGAAGGAACGCGATCAGAAAACAATGTTATAAAAAGATTTCATAAAGGTGCATTTTTCCTTGCCGAAGAATTTAAAATAGATATTCTTCCTGTAGTTATTCATGGTGCTTCAGAATTAATTCCAAAAGGTGATTTTGTCATTCATCACGGAAAATTAACGGTTACTATTTTAGAAAGAATCACACCAGAAAATCTTTCGTTCGGAAGTAATTATACCGAAAAAACCAAACAAATTAGTTCATTCTTCAAAGCAGAATATCGCAAAATTAGACAAGAGCTCGAAGGTCCAGATTATTATAAAACCATGCTCATTAACAGTTACGATTATAAAGAAATCGAAATTGGAAATAGCGTCAAAAAAGATTTAAAACAAAATCTCGAAACGTATTATGATCTAAACAAGCACATTGCGCCAAAAGCAAAAGTGCTTCATTTAGGAAATGATTACGGACAGTTGGATGTTTTGTTGACGTTGCAAGAACCACAGCGAAAAGTGTTTTCTTTTATAAATGATGAAGAGAAATTGTTGGTTGCCAAAACGAATTATATCGTTAGCAAACGAAAAATATATTATCTCGAAAATTTAGAATCGGCGCTTGAAAATCATTACGATATTCTTTTAATTTCTGATGAAAGTTATGAAGAGGAAATCGAAAAAGTAATTTCAACCGCTTTTTCTATAATTTTAGTGAATTGTTCTTGTTTAAAAAATCAGTTGAAGGATTTTGAAATTGTTTCTGAAGAAAATGCTTTAATCATTTTAAAGAAAAAATAAATGAAAAAACAGTACGATGTAGTCATCATTGGCAGCGGTTTAGGCGGATTGGTTTCCGCTGTTATTCTGGCAAAAGAAGGCTACAGCGTTTGTGTACTCGAAAAAAACAATCAATATGGCGGCAATCTTCAGACTTTCGTAAGAGATAAAACCATTTTTGATACTGGAATTCATTATATCGGAGGTTTAGGCGAAGGCCAGAATCTGCATCAATATTTCAAATATATTGGAATAATGGATCATTTGAATCTGAAAAAAATGGATGTAAATGGTTTTGATATGATTTCTTTTGATGACGATAAAACCGAATATCCACATGCCCAAGGTTTCGAAAATTTCATTGAAAAACTAACTCAATATTTTCCTGAAGAAAAAGAAAATCTAGAACGTTATTGCCAGAAAATAAAAGCAGTTTGTAAAACATTTCCGCTTTACAATCTAGAATCTGAAGGAAAATATGATGACGAAATTCTAACGCTTAACGCGAAAGAAACCATCGATTCTTTTACTCAAAACGAGAAACTAAAAGCGGTTTTGGCAGGATCCAATTTTCTTTATGCCGGAATAGCCGAAAAATCGCCTTTTTATGTGCACGCACTTGTGGTCAATTCGTATATTGAAAGTTCGTGGAGATGCGTAAATGGTGGAAGTCAGATTACGAAACAGCTTCTGAAACAGCTGAAAAATTTCGGAGGAGAATTCTTCAAACATAAAGAAGTAACGGAGATTGAAGTTGAAAATCAAAAAGTAAATTCGGTCAAAATGAAAGACGGAACAGAAGTTTCTGGAACATATTTCATTTCGAATATTGAACCGAAAACGACTTTAAAAATGGCGGGGCAGGAAAATTTCAGAAAACCCTTTTTCAATAGAATTCAGAATCTGGAAAGTGTACTTTCTGCTTTCAGTTTGTATATTGTTTTCAAACCCAAAACTTTCAAATACATCAATCATAATTATTACCATTTTAAAAGTGCCAATGATGTTTGGACTTCTTACGAATACGACGAAAATTCGTGGCCAAAAACGTTTATGGCTTCTATGAATCCGTCAAAAAAAGAGGAAGAATGGGCAGACGGAATGACGTTTTTAACCTACATGAAATATGATGATGTTAAAGCTTGGGAAAACACGTTTAACACCACTTTTGAAGAAAAGGAAAGAGGAGAAAGTTACGACGAATTTAAAGCCAAAAAAGCAGCAAAATTTTTAGAAGAAATCGAGAAAAAATTTCCAGGAATAAAGGATTGTATCAAATCGGTTCACACTTCTACGCCACTTTCTTATCGCGATTACATTGGCGGAGACGGCGGAAATATGTACGGATATGTTAAAGATTCAAATAATCCGATGAAAACGATGATTCCGACTAAAACTAAGGTAGAAAATCTTTATCTTACAGGCCAAAGTATTAACATGCATGGTGTCTTGGGAGTTACGGTTGGAGCGGTCCTAACTTGCTCTGAAATTATAGGAAAAGACTATCTGCTCGAAAAAATTAAAAAAGCATCAGAATAAGTCATTATGAAAAACCGAATTTTTTACCTCTTCCTTATCGGTTTTTTAAGCTTGCTGACTTCCTGTGGTACTTCAAAATCAAAAAATCATAAACCAGATCTTGCTGCATTCAATGCTACAAAACCTGTCGTTGAGAAAGTATCAGACAGCATTTTTCTTTCTGGAAAAAATTCGCTTTTGAAAAATAAACAAGGACTTTGGGAATTGTATGTCGAAGGAGATCCGTTGGAAATCGGTCTTTCAACTGGTGCCTTAACCGACTCGCTGTTGCAAAAGCAGCAGCGCATTTTTTTCTCTAAAATTACAGATCTTATTCCGTCAAAATTCCAGCAGAAAATGCTACGCCAGTTTTTAAAATGGTACAATCGCAAACTGTATTTAAATGTTCCCGACGAATATCAAACGGAGATTTATGGTGTTTCTCAATACACTTCAAACGAATTTGATAATATCGCACCCCAATATCAGCGCGGTTTGTATTTGCATGCGGCACACGATATTGGTCATGCGCTTCAGGATTTAGCCTTGGTTGGCTGTTCTTCTTTTGCAGCTTGGAATGAAAAATCGGAAGATGGAAATTTAATCTTAGCCCGTAATTTTGATTTTTATGTGAATGACGCTTTCGCGGAAAATAAAATAGCGGCGTTTATAAAACCAGAACAGGGATTTCCGTTTATGATGGTTACATGGCCTGGAATGATTGGAGCCGTTTCTGGAATGAATCTCGAAGGTTTGACGGTTACTATCAATGCTTCAAAATCTAAAATTCCGCTTAGCGCGAAAACTCCGATTTCGATTTTAACTCGTGAAATTTTACAGCATGCCAAAAATCTAGAGGAAGCAATTGCTATTGCAAAAAAAAGAAAAGTATTTGTTTCTGAATCGATTATGGTTGGAAGCGCCAATGATAACAAAGCAATTTTAATTGAAGTTTCGCCCAATAAAATGGACGTTTACGATGTTCCAAATAGCGATCAATTAATTTGTTCGAATCATTTTCAAGGAGAAGCTTTCAAAGATGATAAACGAAATCTGGAGCAAATAACCAACAGCCATTCTGAATATCGTTATGAAAGAATGCAGGAATTGCTATCTGAAAATCCAAAAGTAAATCCTGAAATTGCCTCGGAAATTCTCAGAAATAAAGACGGTTTAAAAAATGAAATTTTGGGTTTTGGTAACGAAAAAGCATTAAATCAGCTTTTGGCGCATCACGGAATTATCTTTAAACCAAAAGAAAAATTGGTTTGGGTTTCTGCAAATCCGTTTCAATTGGGCGAATTTGTTTGTTATGATTTGAATTCTATTTTCGGCGAAAGCCAAAATACAGCAAAATCATTTCAGAAAGAAAATCTGAATATTGCCAAAGATCTTTTTCTGGAAACGGTTGCTTTTCAGAATTTTAAAAAATTTAAAATTGAAGATAGCAAAATAGATTCCGTTTTAGAAAAAAAAGAAACCATTTCTCCAGAATTTCTTCAGAATTATCAAGCGTTAAACCCTGATTATTGGGTTGTATATTATAAGACAGGATTGTACTTTTACCAAAAAAAGGAATTTCTTCAGGCAAAGCTGAATTTTGAAAAGGCTTTAACACATGAAATTACAACGGTTCCTGAAAAAGAAAAAATTGAAAAATATTTAAAAAAAGTCAAAAGAAAATTACAATGATTCCAGCAATAGAAAAAGATTCTTTAGAAGAAATTAAAATTTTTCAAGAACAAAAATTAGTTGAACTTTTAGCTTATATCAGCGAGAATTCTCCTTTTTACAAAAGACTTTTTGCTGGACAAAATATTGATATTTCGAAAGTTAAAACGCTGGAAGATTTACAATTTTTACCTGTTACAACCAAAGAAGATTTGCAGCAGTATAATGATGATTTCTTGTGTGTTCCCCAACATAAAATTATCGATTATGCTACAACATCTGGAACTTTGGGAGATCCTGTTACTTTTGGCTTAACTGATTCTGACTTAGATAGACTAGCTTATAATGAAGCGATTTCGTTTGCTTGCGCTGGAATTGCAGAAGGCGATGTGGTACAATTAATGACTACAATTGACCGAAAATTTATGGCTGGTTTGGCTTATTTTCTTGGTCTTCGAAAACTAAAAGTTGGTGTTATTCGCGTTGGAGCTGGAATTCCAGAAATGCAATGGGATTCGATTTTAAAATACAATCCGAGTTATTTAATTACGGTTCCTTCTTTCCTTTTGAAATTAATTGAATACGCTGAAATTCACGGAATCGATTATAATAATTCGAGCATAAAAGGTGCAATCTGTATTGGAGAATCTTTGAGAGAGCAAGATTTTTCAATGAATATTCTATCGAAAAAAATCACCGATAAATGGAATATTAAGCTGTTTTCGACTTATGCTTCTACTGAAATGAGTACTGCTTTTACAGAATGCGAACATGGAAAAGGCGGGCATCATCATCCAGAATTAATTATTGTTGAAGTTCTAGATGAAGACAATATGCCAGTTAAAAACGGTGAAACAGGCGAGTTGACTTTTACTACTTTAGGTATTGAAGCAATGCCTTTACTTCGTTTTAAAACAGGTGATATTGTCCAGTTTCATGATGAACCTTGCGAATGTGGAAGAAATACTTTGCGCGTTGGACCAGTTATCGGTCGTAAAAAACAAATGATCAAATATAAAGGAACAACATTATATCCGCCTGCGATGAATGATGTTTTGAGCAGTTTTGATAATATTGAAAATCATTTAATTGAAATTTCAACCAACGACTTAGGTACAGATGAAATCTTAATTAAAATTGCTGTGAAAAACCAATCTCCAGAATTTCTTCAAGAAATAAAAGATCATTTTAGAGCAAAATTGAGAGTAACTCCAAAAATAGAATTTGTTCCAAAAGAGATTCTAAACCCAATAGTTTTTAATCCAATGAGCCGAAAACCAATTCGATTTTTTGATTATAGATCTTAATTATAAGTTGCTAAGATACTGAGATTCTAAGACTCTAAGTTTTTCTTTTTAAATATGTGACAAGGATAAAAACTCAGAACCTTAGCATCTTAGAAGCTTAGAATCTTTTTAATTGAACTAAAAGTTGTAATTTTGCAAAAAATTACGAAGATGGTCAAGATTGGCAACATAGAATTACCCGAATTTCCTTTATTACTCGCACCGATGGAAGATGTAAGTGATCCGCCGTTTCGCAGGTTATGCAAAACGCACGGAGCTGACATGATGTATTCTGAATTTATTTCGTCGGAAGGATTAATTCGTGACGCTATAAAAAGCCGCATGAAGCTGGATATTTTTGATTACGAACGTCCTGTTGGAATTCAGATTTTTGGTGGTGATGAAGAGGCAATGGAAATGTCGTCTAAAATTGTTTCTACTGTAAAACCAGATTTAGTTGATATCAATTTTGGATGTCCAGTAAAAAAAGTAGTGTGCAGAGGTGCTGGAGCAGGAGTTTTAAAAGATGTTGATTTGATGGTGCGTTTGACACAAGCAGTTATCAAAGGAACTGATTTGCCTGTAACCGTAAAAACGCGTTTAGGCTGGGACGAAAACTCTATTAATATTGACGAAGTTGCTGAAAGACTTCAGGATATTGGAGTTCAAGCTTTAACTATTCACGCAAGAACTCGCGCCCAAATGTACAAAGGCCATTCTGATTGGTCGCACATTGCGCGTGTAAAAAACAACCCAAGAATTACAATGCCAATTTTCGGAAATGGCGATATCGACAGTCCTGAAAAAGCATTACAATATAAAAACGAATACGGAATTGACGGTATCATGATTGGTCGTGCTGCGATTGGTTATCCGTGGATTTTTAATGAAATAAAACACTATTTCAAAACAGGTGAGCACTTACCTGCTCCAACGGTTATTGATCGTGTTGAAGCGGCCAGAAATCATTTGCAATGGTCTATGGATTGGAAAGGCGAGCGTTTGGGAATTGTAGAAATGCGCCGCCATTATACCAATTATTTCAAAGGAATCCATTCGTTTAAAGAGTTCAAACAAAAATTAGTTACAACTGATGCACCTGAAGATTTATTCGCTATTATGAAAGAAATTGAACAGGTTTACGCGGGATATGAATTTGTTTAAAAAATAATGATTAACCTTTGTCAAAGTTTAAAACTTTGACAAAGGTTTAAAATAGAAAGACCTTCAAAATATTGAAGGTCTTTTTTTATATGAATATAGAATGGAACTTTATTTTAAAGTATTTTTAATTGAATTTCTTTTAGCCTGATCAATAACTAAGTTTAATTCAGAAAAAAAAAGTTCGGCTTCTTTTGCATTTCGAATTGATTTAATCAAGTTGTTATTATTATTTGTTTCTACGATATGTTCAATACCTTCAATATCTTTTTTCGAAGCAGATGCTAATGCAATTTCCTGAATTTTATTAATCTTATTTTGAATTGATTCTTTCATATAGCAAATTTAAACATTATTGATTCAAATTAAACATATAATATCTGTAAAGGTCACTATTTTTTCTTTGAAAATCAAAAAGTTCTGGTTTGGGTTTAAAAAATGCCAACCCTTTACTATCTAATTCAATTGTTCCATTTCTTAATAATCTCACATACCAATCTACACCAATAATCACTAAAAAATCTTGTAAGTCTTTATAGTTATATCTAAACATTCGATGATATAAATTAGCTCGCAAATCATCTGAACCATCGATACCAATTTTCACCTGAGGATTGTTTTTTAGAAAAGTTATGGAAAACAAGATAATTGTAGAAAAAACTTTACTAATGTCTTTATGTTTAAGATTTATTGAATCATTTATTTTTCCATTTGCATCAAATGGTCCAAAAGCTAAATTGTATACATTTGGCAATAAGGATTGCTCAATATTTGTAAACTGAACTTTAAGTTGAATTATTGTATCATCTTTTAGAACAGATCCAAAAATATATTGGTCAAAATTGCCGCCTACATATGTTGCTTCAAAAGTGTTTTCTAAATTAATTTTAATCATAAGAAATTTTATTTCATCAAAATGTAAAAACAAATTTAATATAAATTTCTTACAAAATAAAAACCTTCAGTGAAAGTCTTTTTATTTATTATACCTGAACTCTCTTCCACTTTCCTCTTTTATAAAAAAAGATTCCTGCCAAGGTAATCGCAGTTTCAGCAACTGGAATGGCAATAAAAACTCCGGTTGGTCCCATATTAAAATGTTTTGCCAATACAAAAGCTAAAGGAATTTGAAACAACCAAAAACCGAAGAAATTAATTCCCGTTGGCGTCCAAGTATCTCCTGCTCCATTGAAAGTATTGATCAAAACCATTCCAATTCCGTAGAAAATAAACCCGATACTCATAATTTGTAAAGCTTCAATCGCAACGGTTTTTACTTGTTCATCATTCGTAAAAAATGATATAATATATTGTCCAAAAGCTAAAGTAATAACCATAATCGAAGCCATGAAAATTACATTGTATCTCGCTGTCGTATAAACCGATTTTTCGGCACGTTCGATTTGTTTGGCTCCTAAGTTTTGTCCAACCAAAGTAGCAGCTGCATTACTCAATCCCCAAGCTGGTAGAATGAAAAACATCATTATTCTCAAAGCCGTCTGATATCCTGCCGAACCATGATCTCCTCCTGTTGTTGCGACCAATTGTGCTAAGAAAATCCAACTGCAAGAAGCAATTACAAATTGTAAAATTCCTGGAGCTGCAATTTTTACTAATGCTTTTATTTGTTGAAAATCTGGAGCGAAATATGAAATCTTAATTTTTAGAACTCCATTTCCAAAAAACAAATGATACACTTGATAGATAACTCCAATACTTCTTCCGATTGTGGTTGCCAAAGCAGCGCCAATTAATCCGAAAGCTGGAACTGGCCCAAAGCCATTAATTAAAATAGGACATAAAATGATATTGCAGATATTGGCAATCCAAAGACTTTTCATCGCGATTGCTGCATTTCCTGCTCCTCGAAAAATTCCGTTTATCAAGAACAAAAGCATAATACACAAACTCGAACCAATCATAATTTGTGTAAATCGATAGCCATGTTCTGCCGATTCTATTGAGGATCCCATTAAAATCAAAATATCTTTGGCGTAAATAATCCCGAAAATACTCAATACACTATTAACTGCAAATGCAATAATAATGGCTTGCATTCCTGCTTTTGCGGCAGCGACAGGATCTTTTTCTCCAATGCGTCGTGCTACGACAGCTGTTGCTGCCATACTCATTCCGATAGCAAGAGAGTAAATTACAGTCAGTACCGATTCGGTTAAACCAACGGTCTGAATGGCAAAACTGCTATGTTCTAAATGCCCAACAAAATACAAATCTACTAATGCAAAAACCGATTCCATCATCATTTCCAAAACCATTGGAATGGCTAATAGAATTACGGCTTTTTTTATACTTCCAGAAGTATAGTCAAAAGATTCGTCACCTTTTAGGGCTTGTTTTAAAGTGGTAAAAATTTTAGAAAAGAAGCTTTTCTTTATAGTTGTTTCTGTCATGATATTTTAGGATAAATGATAAAATTGGTCCAGATGTAGTAACTATCTGAACTAAAAAAGTAAACGTAAGTATCCTAATTATTCTAAAAAATAAAATAGGATTAGGCAGAAACAATCATATGCTGTAGTTTTTTAAGGCGGTAAATATACTTAATATTTCTTAAGTAGTTATTAATTAAGAAGCTTTTTACTTACTCGGCTGCTTGCAATTAAAGAAGCAACGAAACCTAATGATATAATAGTAGTCATCACAATTAGAACATTTTCTACTGTAAAAACAACTGGGTAAGCTAAAGTTGGAGTAATCATGATAAGTTCAAACTTCTGTTGCAAAATTACTAGAATTATACCTAAAGCAAGTCCTATCAATCCTCCAAAAACACTTAATAAAGTTCCTTGAAGCAGGAATATTTTTCGAAGATCAGTAATATCTGTCCCTAAATTGAAAAGCGTTTTAAGATTACCTTTCTTTTCTAAAATCATCATTATCAAAGCTCCAATCAAATTAAAAAGCGCCACAATGATTACTAAGGTAAAAATCAGATAAACTGCAATGTTTTCGGTATTAAGCATTCTATACAAAGACTCATTTAGCTGTGCTCTATTTTTTAAAGTGATTTTATTCTTAAAAATAGCATTGAGCTGTGTCTTTATTGCTGCTTCATCTGCGTTATCTTTTAGTTTGAATTCAATTCCCGAAATTTGATTGGGTTTATACATTAATAATTCCTGTGCCAAACCTAAATCTGCAAATACATATTTTGAATCTAAATCTTCGCTGATGGAATAAATTCCGACAGGCAAAACATCCGTTTTTGTAAAAGCTTCCTCCGGATTTTCAATAGCTCCTTTTCCTGGCTTAGGAGCAAAAATCTGAAGCGGGTTTTCAAAATCAAGAATTCCCATGGAGAAATTCTGAGCTAATCCGTAACCTATTACAACCTGAAAACTATCTGGTTTGAGCCATTGCCCATTAAATAATTTTTTCTTGATATCGTTGACAACAGGATAAATGCTATCAACTCCTTTTAAGTACGTAACTTGCTGTTTGTCTTTGAATAAAAACAAAACACGCTCTTCTATAATTTTGGTGTAAGAAGCAATACCATTTATCTGCTTTATCTGTTTTTCTTGATCGGAAGTAAAGAGGAAAGATTTTCCATAAGTGCTCACCAATTTTAGATCTGGATCTATTTCATTGGTAAACGAAAGACTAAAAACTTTCAATCCGCTGAAAACAGATAAAACCACAAACAAAGCCATCGTACCAACAATAATTCCCATGCTGGCAATACGATTGATAATATTAATAGCATTGTTTTTACTGCTGCTAAAAATATAACGTTTGGCTATGTATAAAGGAAAATTCAAATTACGACTTTCTTCTCTTTTCTAAAAGATCACGATTTTCTATTGGATTTTCTTTTCCTGCAAGCGCGTTGTCGATTTTCTCAATATAATCTAAAGAGTCATCAATAAAGAATACCAAATTTGGAACACGACGCAATTGCAAACGCACACGTTGCGACAAATCATGTTTGATTAAAGTTGTATTGGTTTTTATTGCTTCTAAAGTTTCTTTGGCTTTCTCTTGCGGAAAAATACTTAAATAAACTGTTGCTACAGATAAGTCTGTAGTTACACTCACTTTGGATACAGAAATTACCAAGTTCGTAATTCCGTTTTTTCTCACTTCACCTTGCAAAATGTCAACCAGATCTTTCTGAAGAACACCGCCTATTTTTTTCTGTCTATTTGTTTCCATACTGCAAAAATACTACTTTTAAATTTCACTCCGAACAATTCTAAATGAACAATCGAGCGATTTTTCTATCTGCTAATTGTTTTGTTCAACATATTATTCTCTTTCTCTTCTTTTTTCAAATAAAAAAACCACATAATTACCTTAATTTCAACACTTAGCCATGATAAAAATCATATTATATGTGTTAAACATTGTAGACCTTTGATAAAATATAATAACCTAAGCATCATGAAAAAAAGAGAACCTATTAGTCATATCATGACTAAAACCGTAATCACTGCAAATGAAAAAGATGATCTTAAAACAGTGGTTGAAAAATTGAGAAGCCATACAATTCGCCACATTCCAGTTGTTAAAGGAAAGGAAGTAATTGGAATTATCAGTCGAACTGATATTAACCGACTTACTTTTGGAGCCTTGTTTGAAGGCCAGGAAAATGCTGATGAAGCCATATTAGAGATGTTGACAATTGCTCAGGTAATGACTTCAAAACCAAAAACAGTATCGCCAGATACTATCATTCGAGATTTAGCAGCGATTTTTGTAAAAGAAGATTTTCATGCTCTTCCTGTTGTCGACAATGGTGAACTCAAAGGAATAGTAACCACAACCGATGTTGTGAAATATTTTTTAGAACAATACGATTAATTAACAGAAATAAAAAAGGGAGCTAATGCTCCCTTTAATTTTTTATCTGCTTTGCAGCCATCCTTCCGGATTATTATTTGAAGTATTTTGCAGAATCAAGAATTTGATAATTGTTTTCCCCGTATCACCGCTTGTTCTTACTCTTCCAATATTTTGTTTGATGGTTACTTTATCTCCCTGACTAACCGAAACAGAACTTAAATTTTGGTATACCGTGAAAAAGTCTCCATGCTGTATTACAACTGCCTTATTCACCGGAGATAACACGATTACTTTAGAAACTTCTCCAGCAAATACTGCTCTTGCACTTGCACCATCTTCTGTTGTAATCTCTACTCCAGAGTTATGTACTGTAATTGAAGGATGCAGAGGGTGCGGCTGGTCTCCATATCCAAGAGAAATAAATCCTTTTTCTACTGGCCAAGGCAATCTTCCTCTGTTCGCTTTAAAATCTGCCGCCAGAACTTTATCTTCTGGAGTCATTACAATTTTAGAAGAAGAAACAGGTGCTGCTTTTGTTTCAGTAGAACCTGCAGCTTTTGCTCTTTCAGCCGCTGCTTTTCTATTTGCTTCTGCAATGGCTTCACGAATTAAACGATCAATTTGTCTATCAATACGTTTAGATTCGCTTTGTTTGGATCGAATATCGGCAGCAATTTTATTTTTATCTTTTTTAAGAGAATTAACTAGTTTCTGCTGTTCTTTTTTCTCTACTTCAAGTGTTACTTTTTCTTTTTGGTTCTCGGCAATAATCTTCTTTTTTACCTGTCTTTGTCCATCCAATTTTGCATTAAAATCAACTAATTGAGCTGTTTTAGATTGAATTTCAAGACCTTGATTTTTTCGAAAAGTAGTATATTGCTTTAAGTACTGTGCTCTTTTATAAGCTTGCAAGAAACTTTCAGAAGATAAAATAAACATTGCACGACTTTGCTCAGAACGGCTTTTGTACGATTTTAAAATCATCTCGGCATAATCTTCTTTTAGAACTTTTAGCTCTTTTTTAAGTTTATTAACCTGAACCTGATTAATGTACATGTCATTACTTATCAATCTTTCTTGCTTTGCTGTAGTATTGATCAATTTCTCTTTTAGCTTGATTTTGTTTGCTTGAATTAAATATTCATTCACAGCAGATTTCTCTTTCTTACGAACAGACTGAAGCATCTTTTCGTTGTCTCTGATTTCCTGCTGAATTTGAGCTTTACGCTGCTCCAGTTTTTCTTGCTGCGAATCTTGCGCCCATACAAATGTAGTGGCACAAACTAAAACTAGGCTTAGGAGAAATTTTGGCATGTTTCTGTTTTTATTTTTGCAAATTTACTTAATTGTAACTTTTTTATAACCGCTTGGAACACTATACGGAAAAGAAAGTTCTTCATTAAATGAAATATTGTTGTAATTCAAGTTAATACTTGTTTTGCCTTTTGGCTGAACGGCATTGATTTCGATACTTGTTGGCAATGTTCCTTGCTCAAAAGTTTTAGTATCTGAATAGGCAATTTGTAAAGTTCTGTTTTCTGATGGCTGTGAAATCTCTTCTTTCTGAATCAAATATTTTTCCGCATCTAAGAAAAAGGTTTTCTTTAAGTTAGCCTCTTTTTCTTCGTCTAATCTGAAAAGATTGTCTACAATGGTCTGTGTGTATTTTCCTTTTCTTAAATCGTCAAAAGCTTCTCCAACCAATAGATTTTGAACTTTATTATAATCTAAATCTGTTCCAAGCCATTTGCTTAAACTTGTAAAATCACCCTCATAATAAGTACCATTTATTTTTTCGTAGTAACTTACTGCAGAAGGTGTTATTAAGGCTTTTGCCATTGTAATTCCTAAGAAACGTACACTTATTAAAATCTGTTTGTCTTTTTCGATTCTAATTTCTGCTGTAACATTTTGACTTTGTTTTTCATCAACATATTTGGCACTTGCTTTAATATATAATGTAGAAAAATCTAGCTTATTATCATAATGCTTTTCAATTACTTTTTTATCTTCTTTTGGTGCAACTGTCTGGCTTGTATTACCTTGCACCGCTACTGCTTTTGATTTACATGAAATTATAGCAATAGACAATACTAGTATTGATATATATTTTTTCATCTGAATTCTCTTTTTATTTTTTCTTCTTTAATAGTTCACTTGCCTTCAAAAAGTATTCCTCTTTTTTCTTTGCATCTCCCAATCCATTGTATGCCTCTCCTAACTGAATATTAAAATTGGATTCTAATTTTACGTCATCTACAACATAATCTAACCCCATTTCTAAGACGGTTTTTGCATTTTTAAACTGTTTCAGCTGATTGCTTCCTAAACCTGCGTAATAATAAAACTGAGCCTGACTCGGATAAACTTCAATCAGCATCATCGCTCTTTTGGTCATTGGATCGTATTGTTTTGCCTGAGCGTATGCATCTAACAATAGCATATTGCTCTCCAAATCGGTATCAGAATTTGCTTTTAAATCTTTTTCATAATATTTAATCGCATTATCAAACTGTCCTTTACTATGATAAAATTTCCCTATTTCTTTGGCAACATCAACATCTTTGTCGTTATCAAAATAAGAAATAGCTTTTTCTAAATCGGCAGAATACTGTGGATTTTTATTTACATAAATCAAAAACTCATTCAAAGTTCTATGTTTGATTTTTGAATCGATTTTTGAACTGGCTAAAATCACATTCATCGATTTTATAGCTTTATCTGCCTGATTGGCATCCAAATATCCTTTAAATAAACTTACTTGAGCCCATTCTGAATTTGGGATTTCTTTTGCTAACTGTTTTGCTACTTCAAGCGATTTCTCGTTTTCGTTATTCTTTGAATACAGGAAAATAAGATTCACATAATTTGATTCTTCTTTAGGATTTTTTTTAATTTGATCTAAAAAATTGTCAATTTCAGCATTCTGATATTTTCCTTGCGATAAGATCTGTGCTTTGTAAATTTCACGATCAGCTGATTTTCCGAACTTGTCGTTCATTTCATTTATCGCGGTCAACGCCTTGTCATACTGATTGGTAATCATGTACAACGAAATCAAATCGTCTTTATACTCTTCGTCAAAAACAATTATTTTTTGAATAATTTCAATGGCTAACGGATAGTTTTTTGTCTCGTAACTTACATCATAAATTCCAAGCCAAAACCATTTGTTTTTCGGATCAAGCTGTGTTGCTTTCTCAAAAGCATCTTGTGCATTCTGATATTGTTTAAGCGCGAAATAATTTTTTCCTAATTCAAAATAAGCAACTGCATCATTGGGTTTTAGTTTGATACATTTCTCCAATGATACAATAGCTTTATCATAATTTTCAATTCCTTTTTGTTTTAATGATTCATAAAAAGAGTCTTGATATTCGTCTGTTGCCATAGCAATATCTTCGGGTTCTGTCTGTGCAAAAACCGAAAATGACGTGCTGAATAAAGCAAAAAACAAAACTGTAAAAACTCCTTTTTTCATCTTTTGTAAAAATTACATTTTAAACAAAACGAAATTCTGCTAAATTTTATTTTATTCTAAAACCGCATAATCTCCAATGCTGATACTTGTAAATTTACCATCGTAACTTACATGATTTCCGATCATTGCATTATCCAGATTTGCATTTTTAATTTGAGAATAGGTCTGTACCAAACTGTTTTTGATTGTACTGTCTGTTACGTGGCATCCTTTCCCAAGAGAAACGTTTGGACCAACTGTAGTATTTTTCAAAACAACATTTTCTCCAATATAACAAGGAGGAATAATTGTTGCATTCTCTAATGTAACACCATAATCTACTAAATGCTCGCCATCATTATGTAAAAATCCTAACATTCTAGTATTGGTTTCAACCGTAACATCTTTATTACCGCAGTCCATCCACTCGTCTACGCTTCCTGTTTTAAATACTTTTCCGTTTGCCATCATCGCTTTGATACCATCATTAATCTGGTATTCGCCACCATTCTGAATATTATTATCTAAAACATTTTGAAGTTCGTTTCTTAAAACTCCAACTTCTTTAAAATAATAAATTCCGATAACTGCTAAATCGCTTACAAATTCTTTTGGTTTTTCAACCAATTCTATAATTTCGTTATTCTGGTTTAGTTTTACAACACCAAAAGCTTCAGGTTGCTCTACTTGTTTAACCCAAATTACAGCATCTGCTTCTGGATCTAATTCAAAATCTGCTCTAATTAATGTATCTGCATAAGCAATCACTGCTGGTCCAGACAAAGAATCTTTTGCACACATAATTGCGTGTCCTGTTCCTAAAGGCTGATCTTGACGGTAGATTGATGCTTTTGCTCCTAATCCTTGTGCCAAATTTTCTAAACTTTCTACAACATCTGCTCCAAAAAAAGCTTCATCTCCTAAAATAAAAGCAACTTCTTCAATTGGTTCTTTCAATATTTTGGCAATATCTTCAACTAAACGGTGTACAATAGATTTTCCTGCAACTGGAATTAACGGTTTTGGAACCGTTAGTGTATGAGGCCTTAATCTTGATCCACGGCCTGCCATTGGCACAATTATCTTCATTTTTTAATTTGATTTTATGAGAAGACTATAAAAATCTTCATTGGGTTTGGTCTTTCTTTTTATATTATTTCACTCCAGTGCTTCCAAAGCCTCCTTCTCCTCTAGATGTTTCAGAAAGTGTTTCAACTTTTATCCATTCCGCTCTTTCATGTTTTGCAATGATCAACTGCGCAATTCGTTCTCCATTTTCGATTACAAAATCGTCTTTAGATAAATTTACTAAAATTACTCCTATTTCACCTCTATAATCTGCATCAACAGTTCCAGGAGAATTTAAAACAGTTATTCCTTTTTTTGCCGCTAAACCACTTCTTGGTCTTACTTGTGCTTCATAACCAATTGGCAATTCAATAAACAGTCCTGTTTTTACAATAGCTCTTTCTAAAGGTTTTAACGTAATTGGTTCTATAATATTGGCACGCAAATCCATTCCTGCAGATGCAATCGTTTCGTAATTTGGTAAATCGTGCTGTGATTTATTGATAATTTGAATTTTCATTTTCGAATTTAATTTTCTTAAACTGTCTTATTTTCTCTTCATTATTCCTTTAATAGTATCTTTTTCAAAATGGTAAACCATATACATAAAGATTAAAAGAAGCGGAATTCCAACATAATATTTTTCTCTAAATCCGTAAAACGAGATAATTGAAAATACTATTGAAACGCCTAAATAAGCACCAATCTTGTTCATATCATAAGGAATCGGATAATATTTATTTCCTAAAATATAAGAAATAAGCATCATACTTCCGTAAGCAGAAATGGTTGCAATTGCAGAACCATAATAACTGTACTTCGGAATTAAAATATAATTTAAAATTAAAGTAACAATCGCGCCTACGATAGAAATATAAGCCCCAATTTTTGTTTTATCGGTCAGTTTATACCAAACCGATAAATTATTGTAAATACCTAAAAAGAAGTTTGCTAAGATAATAAGCGGTACAACCTTCATAGCTTCCCAGTACGATTTATTATCTAACAACAGATATTTTAAAACATCTGCAAATACAATTACACCTAATAAAATAAGTGATCCAAGAATGACAAAATATTTAGTAATAACGGCATAAGTCTGTGGTGCGTTCTCATTTTTAGCATGGCTAAAAAAGAAAGGTTCAATTCCTAATCTGAAAGCTGTTGCAAAAAGAACCATAAATAATCCTAACTTGTAACAAGCAGAATAGGCTCCAACTTCGGACTTTGCCAAATTTTCGGGAAGTAAATAACCTAATAAAATTTTATCGAAATGTTCATTTACGGCGAAAGCAAGTCCAGCCACCAAAATCGGAAGACCATATTTCATCATTTTTTTCCAAAGCACAGGATCGAATTTTCGCCCAAGCGAAAGATAATTTGGAGAAAGCACAATAAAGGTTGCCAAACTCGCTAAAAGATTTGCTATGAAAATATAAGCAATCTGGAAATTTTGAACATATAAATTATCCCAAACAGAATTTGGATTTGCTTCTGCTAATTTTGGAAGATACATCAAGAAAAATATATTCAATAGTAAGTTTATCACAACATTTCCAATCTTAATTGCCGCATAAACCATTGGCCTCTGATTGGCTCTAAGTTTAGAAAACGGAATTAAAACTAGCGCATCTAAAACTAAAATCCATACCGTATAAGTAATATACTGAACATCGACTTCTGCTAAATTGGCCAGCGTGTTTCTAAAAATTAAACCAGCGAAAAGAAATAGGATTGAAGTCCAAAATATTGAAATCGTCGAAGTTGCGATGACATTTTTTTTGTCTTCTTCTGCACTATAAAATCTAAAAAACGCAGTTTCCATTCCGTAAGAGAGAACTACGTTAAAGAAAACCATCCAAGACAATACGATCGAAACTTCACCATACTCTGCTGTAGGTAAAATTCCAGTATACAATCTCACTAATAAAAAACTTAGCATTCGCGGTAACACTGTCGCCAGCCCGTAAATTGCCGTTTGCTTGAATAGATTTTTATATAATCCCAAAATATAATCCTAATAATGTTTGTAAGACAAAAATAACCATTTCTTTTGTTTAATGGTGTTTTTGTTGATGCAATAAAAAAAACTTCTAACTGTTTTTAAACAGTTAATTTCTTTTCGTCCAAAATTTTGACAAAATGAAATCCTTTTGGTGTATAACCTTGATTGTAATAAAATCGATGCGCACCAAAATTTCCAGTAAATGCGTCTAAAACGATACTGCTGCAATGCAACTCGATCGCTTTCTTCTCAACATAATCTGTAAGCATTTTTCCTATTCCTTTAGATCGATATTCTGGATTAACAACAAAATTGTCGATCTCTAAATATTTTCCTGTCCAAAGTTTTGTTGCCGACCAACAACCGGTCAATCCAAGACAATTATCACCTTCAAAAACTGCAATTTGAATATAATTATGCGGAAGCATTTCAGAAAGAAATGATCGATATTTTTCTAAAGTTATATTTGGATATAAAAATTGAATTGTACTGATTTGAGCTTCCATTTCATCAATGGTAGTAAGCGCTCGTATTTGTAAAGCCATCGTTTTAAAGAAATAGGTTTCAAAAATACTTAAAATATACAGTAAGTAAACTTTTTAGCACTTGAAAATATTTTAACAAAAAAAAGAGGAATTATTGTACAAACTATTTATAAAATACTTATCTTTAGAGCATTATAAAGTGTTTTTTTAACAAAACATGTGAAATATATAAAATTAAGTTAAAAATTATGTAACATTTTTTTTACAGACTTGAATTAAATTTGTTTCACAGGGAATGAGAAAGCTATTACAACCCTTTAAAAAAAGAAGCACTGGGACTGATAAAGCTTGTTTGTTCCCATAAAAGACAAAGCATAAGGGATTGATTCAGCTGTAGTAACCCTTTAAAAACAGAGCACTGGGACTAATAAAGCTTGTTTGTTCCCATAAAAGACAAAGCACAGGGATTGATTCTGCTGAAATGTAACCCTTTAAAAAACAGAGCATTGGGACTAATAAAGCTAGTTTGTTCCCATGAAAGACAAAGCACGCAGAGTTATCTGTCTATTTTTATAAAATGGTAGTGATTCTCAACTTAATTATAATTTGAGAATCACCATTTTATAAAAATATTTTTAAAAAAGAATAAAACTTCCAATAAAAAGAAAAGCCAGCAATTTGCTGGCTTTCTTTTATTTATTATCGAATAGCTTATCCATTCAAAGCTTCTGCTCCACCAACAATTTCCAAAATTTCACTTGTAATCGCAGCTTGACGCGCTTTGTTATAAGTTAATTTCAATTGGTTTCTTAAAGCAGTTGCATTATCTGTAGCTTTGTGCATTGCAGTCATACGCGCTCCATGTTCAGAAGCAAATGAATCACGAATACCTTTGTACAATTGTGTTTTTAAAGACTTAGGAATTAAAGCCAAAACAATTTCTTCTTTTCCCGGTTCAAAAATATAGTCTCCAGAAACTGCAGCAGCATCAGTACTAATAGGCGCCAACGGTAAAAACTGCTCTACTTGAACAATTTGAGTCGCAGCATTTTTAAACTGATTGTATACTAATTCAATTCTATCGTATTCTCCAGTTAAAAACTTTTGTGTTAAATCATCTGCAATTCCAGCAACATTTTCAAATGTCAAATGATCAAAAATTGCATTATGATGACCATGGATTTTATGCGTTTTGATTAAAGCGTCGCCACCTTTTTTACCAATAGCAAAAACATCAACTTGCTTTCCAGCATAAAAATCAGTACGATTTTTAATCTCTTTAATAATATTTGAATTGAAAGCACCACATAAACCTCTGTTTGAAGTTACAGCTACTAACAATACTTTTTTTACTTCACGTTGTGTAGTGTAATCCCCTCCTATTTCACCTTCTAGTGTAGCAGAAAGATCTTGCAATAACTCCGTTAATTTCTCGGCATAAGGACGCATTGCAGTGATTGCATCTTGTGCTTTCTTCAGCTTTGCAGCAGAAACCATTTTCATAGCCGATGTAATCTGCATCGTCGATGAAACGGAAGTAATTCTATTACGGATTTCCTTTAAATTTGCCATCTATTAATTAGAAAATGCGACAATTTTAAAATTAGATAATTAGAATAATGATCAAACATCTTCTAATTATCTAATTTACCAATTATCTAATTAGTTATATTTTGCTGAAACTTCTTTAGCTGCTTTTTCGATTACGTCTGTAATAGCGTCATCTAATTTACCAGCTTTCAAAGCATTTAATGTATCTTTATGTTTGCTATTTAAGTAAGCTAAGAAATCTGCTTCGAATTCTTTTACTTTATTAACAGGAACATTTCTTAATAAATTTTTAGAACCTGCGTAGATAATAGCTACTTGGTTTTCAACTGTATAAGGATCATTTAAACCTTGTTTCAAGATCTCAACGTTTCTTTTACCTTTTTCAATTACGTTCAATGTAACAGAATCTAAATCAGAACCAAATTTAGCGAAAGCTTCTAATTCACGGAATTGAGCTTGATCTAATTTTAAAGTTCCAGAAACTTTTTTCATTGATTTAATTTGAGCATTACCTCCAACACGAGATACAGAGATACCTACGTTAATTGCAGGACGAACCCCAGAGTTGAACAAATCTCCATCAAGGAAAATCTGACCATCTGTAATAGAGATTACGTTTGTTGGAATATATGCAGAAACGTCACCAGCTTGAGTTTCGATAATTGGTAAAGCAGTCAATGAACCACCACCTTTTACGATAGACTTAATAGAATCTGGTAAATCGTTCATGTTTTTAGCGATACCATCATCAGCGATTACTTTACAAGCACGCTCTAATAAACGAGAGTGTAAGTAGAAAACGTCTCCAGGGTAAGCCTCACGTCCCGGTGGTCTTCTTAATAAAAGAGAAACCTCACGGTAAGCAACAGCTTGTTTAGATAAATCATCATAAACGATAAGAGCTGGACGCCCAGAATCTCTGAAGTACTCTCCAATTGCAGCACCAGCGAATGGAGCGTAAACTTGCATTGGAGCTGGATCAGAAGCATTAGCAGCAACGATAACTGTATAAGCCATTGCTCCTTTTTCTTCTAACATTTTTGCAATTCCTGCTACAGTTGAAGCTTTTTGTCCAATTGCAACATATATACAGAATACAGGTTTTCCTGCATCGTAAAATTCTTTTTGGTTTAAGATTGTATCGATACAAACAGTTGATTTACCTGTTTGACGGTCACCAATAACAAGCTCACGTTGTCCACGACCAACTGGGATCATAGCATCAACCGCTTTTACACCTGTTTGTAATGGCTCAGTTACTGGCTGACGGAAGATAACACCAGGTGCTTTTCTTTCTAAAGGCATTTCGTATAAATCTCCACCGATTGGCCCTTTTCCATCAATTGGAAAACCAAGAGTGTTAACAACACGACCTACCATTTGCTCACCAACTTTAAGAGAAGCAATACGTTGAGTTCTTTTTGCTGTAGATCCTTCTTTAATTCCTGTTGATGGTCCTAATAATACAACCCCAACATTATCCTCCTCAAGATTCAATACGATACCTTCCATACCGTTATCAAATTCCACTAACTCTCCATATTGTACATTAGATAGCCCGTAAACACGAGCAATACCGTCTCCAACTTGAAGTACTGATCCTACTTCCTCTAGCGTAGCACCAGATTCAAAACCTTCTACTTGCTTTCTTAATATTGCTGAAATTTCAGCAGGTTTGATTTCCGCCATCTTAATTTATAATTTAGACACTTTTTGTGTTATAAAACTAATTACTTAACTCTCTTTTTAATACTTGTAATCTGTAAGCAACTGAAGCGTTGTACTGATCATCTCCTATTCTCAAAATAAATCCACCAATAATTGAAGGATCTACTATATTTTCAATTGTAATTTTCTTATCTGATAAAGTTGCAACTTTTGCTAAAACTTTTGCTTCTAAAGCAGCATCCATTGGAATTGCCGTTGTAACTTTCGCTACTTGAACGCCATTATTTTCATCAAATAATTTATTGTATTCTAATGCAATCGCATCTAGAATTTCAAATCTTTTGTTTTCAAATAATAAACGGAACAAACCTTTTGTTACTCCATTTACATTAGCGAAAACTTCTAAAAGAGCACCTTCTTTAACTTCAACAGTTGTTGTTGGGTTTTGAATAAATGTACTCAATTCTTGATTCGTCTCAATTGCGTTTGCAATTGACTTCATATCGTTATTGACAGCTTCGGCAACACCTTTAGAGTTTGCTAAGTCTAGAATTGCTTTTGCATAACGAATTGCTGCTCTTGTACTTGCCATAATCTTAGTTTAACTTTACGTCACCTAACATTTTCTCAACCAATTTAGTCTGAGATTCTTTGTTAGATAATTCTTCTTTCAATAATTTTTCTGCAATACTCAATGATAAAGAAGAAACTTGAGATTTCAATTCTGCCATTGCAGCATTCTTTTCGCTTTCGATAGCTGCTTTAGCTTGATCAATCATTTTTTGACCAGCTTCTTGCGCTTCGTTTTTAGAATCAGCAATCATTTTCTCTTTCATTTCGCGAGCTTCTTTCAACATCGCGTCACGTTCTGCACGAGCTTCATTCAAAATTCTTTGATTGTCAGCTTGTAAGTTTTCCATTTCTCTCTTTGCGTTTTCAGCAGAAAGCAATGCATTTTTAATACCTTCTTCTCTTGCAGTAATAGATTCCATAATTGGTTTCCAAGCAAATTTTACTAAAAGCAAAATTAATATTACCAAGATTAAAGCCTGCCAGAAGAATAATCCGAATGAAAAATCGTTAATTAACTTATCCATTTTATATAACTATATTAAATATTTAATTTCTTTTTTAAAAGTAACAACATCTTTAACCAACCGTTAAAGATGCTGTTATTTCTCTCTTTATTATTTTCCTAAGATTAAAGCAGCAAATGCTAAACCTTCTAATAAAGCCGCGATAATAATCATCGCAGTTTGAATTTTACCAGCAGCTTCTGGCTGACGAGCAATAGCGTCCATAGCAGATCCACCGATTTTACCTAAACCTAAACCTGCACCGATTACTACTAAACCAGCACCTACTAAAGTTGGAATTGTTCCCATAACTATTTATATATATAAAATTAAACTTCTAAATTAAATAATTGCTGTTTCATCTTCGTGGTGGTGAGCATGATCATGATCTTGAACTGCCATACCAATAAACAATGATGATAACATTGTAAAAATGAACGCTTGCAAAAACGCAACTAAAATTTCAATAACAGAGATGAACAATGTCAATCCTAATGAAATTGGTAAATCTGCTGCTAAGTTTTTACCAACGAAAATCATTCCGATCAAACTCATAATTACTACGTGACCTGCAGTAATGTTTGCGTACAAACGAATTAATAATGCGAATGGTTTTGTTAATGTTCCTAAAACCTCAATTGGAGCTAAGATGATTTTCATCGGAACTGGTACTCCTGGCATCCAGAAGATGTGTCCCCAATAATCTTTGTTTGCACTAAATTGAGTGATGATAAATGTAAAGGCCGCTAAACAAACTGTGATAGCAATGTTTCCTGTAACGTTGATTCCTAGTGGAGTCATTCCTAATAAGTTCAAAATCCAAACAAAGAAAAACACAGTTAATAGGTACCCCATATATTTACGGTATTTTTTCTCTCCAATATTTGGAACAGCAATCTCATCTCTAATGAAAATTACAAGTGGCTCTAAAACTCTACCAAATCCTGTTGGGATTGGTCCTTTTTTATATGATTTTGCTAAACCAGTAAACATAAAGAATAATAGTACTGATACGAATAGCATTGAAACTACATTTTTTGTAATTGAAAAATCTAATGGCTTTTCATTTTCTGGATGACCGTGCTCATTAAATGTAACTGTTCCGGCTGCATCTGTTTTGTAAATTTTACCGTGAACTAATTTGTAGAAATTTCCATCAACTTCTGCAACTGTTTCTCCGAAGTGGAATTTTGAAGAAGAGAAAACTTTTAAACCTCCATCAATTAAAATAACTGGTAATGGAAAACCGTAGTGTTTATTTTCTTTTTCATCTTGAAAGAAAACAAAATCATGAGAATCTTGTAAGTGGTGATCAATAAATGCATCCACTTTTGCCTTCGGATCTAGAGCAACATGCTCTCCCTCTTCGTGAGCATTATGTGAAACTACTTTCTCTTCGTGAGTCGTTTCAGTTTGAACATGCGTCGAATCATTCTCTTGATTTGCAAAACCCATAATAGGTAGAGAAGCTACAAAAGCTGCAAGAATAAAGCTGAGTGGTTTGTTTGAAATCACCATATCGTGGAAAATCTTATTTTTTTACGTTTCTAAAATTTGGTGCAAAGGTACATTTTTTATTAATATTCAAAAGGATATGAAAAATTATTTTTAAACCTTGTTTTAAAGAATTGTTATTTTAACGCTTTTCATTTAATAATCGGACAGTTAAAAGCGTCTGAAATAACAAAAACAGCACAAATGTTACAAAAAAACTAATTTTTTCAACAGATGTTTCTCCAGTTTTATTTTTTAAGATCGGCTGAAGTGCTAAATAGGCGAATAACATTTGTGTAAAAGTTCCGAATAAAAATGCCATTCCGACAATTTCAAAATTCTTCTTTTTTACTACTAATAATATAAGGTATAATAAAGACGAAATCCCGAAGAAAGAAAAATACAGTACTTCTAAACTATAATGAAAATTCTCCGTACTAATTTCGCTAAAGAAAAAAACGCATTTATGGATAATATAAGTCCCTAAAGCCAGACCAAACAAATAAAAAAACGGTTTGTAATTTTTTGAAAGCATTTGAAATATTTTTTGTGCAAAGATGCAACTTTTATCTCAAGACATTTTTAACTACTTTGTTTTATTGATATCATTTACTTGTCGAATTACATTATACAATGCAACGCCAACACCGGCTAATACAAAAATGGTATTATAATATACTTTTGAGCTTGGATGATTCTCATCGAGCCAAGTTCCGAAATAGGAGAATACAAAAATGATCACTCCCATTTGAAAAGGAATATTAATAAATGCTAGCCATTTATTTCTCCTATTATTGTTCGGCTCCTTTTCCATCTTCTAACATTATTACGGTATTTGAATGGGCAAGCATTGTACAGGTTGCTGTGAAGTCAGCACCTGGCTCTATCGAAAGTTTTCCTACTGCTACTTCGCCGTGTATTTGAGCAGTTGATTTAATATTAAGGGTTTCAAGAACTTTTATTTTTCCATGAAATTCTCCTTCAATATCTGCATTATTACAAATAATTTCTCCTTTGACAGCTCCTTTCGCCCCAATCACAATTTTGCCTTGCGAAGTAAAATTTCCGATCAATTCGCCGTCTAATCTAAAATCGGCTTTCGAGACGATATCTCCTACTATTGATGTTCCTTCAACAATTCTATTGGTTTTTCCTAATTGTTCAGTTCCGTTCTTTTTTACTTTTTCAAACATGGCGGTTAAGATTTAAGGGGTTTTGGGGGCAATGTATGCGTCTAGATTCTTTTTAATCTGGACGATTTTGTAATTATCATTTGATATTATGATTGCTTGATCTGGGATTTTATATTTCTTATCTTCTCTAAAAACTCCTGCAATATCATTTGCATAAGCCTCAGATTTTAAACCATGAATAACTACAAAACTTTCTGTTTTATTGTATTTATCCAAAGAAGTTGTCAATCTTTCGTAATTTTCAACTAACAAAAATACCCTTATTGCTTCTTCTATTCTTTTAACTGCTTTTGTATCATTATTAGCCACACGGTAGACTATTTTCCAATTTTTTGTGTCAGTTGTAGTAAAGTTAAGTTTCTCCAAGACAGGAACTTGTTTTTCTAGAATTTCTCTTGCATTTCGTCCTTCCTCACTATTCGGATAATTATCTGCTACATTTTCAAGTCCTTTTTTATAGGCTTCTAAACCAAATACTTTTCCTAAAACATTGGCTTTTAGTAATTCGTATTTCGAAACAATATCATCTCCAGAATATTGATTAATTAAATTGTCAATATTTGCTAAAACTTCATCAAAATGTTCTTGTTCAAAAAGCTTATACCATTTTTGGTATTCTTTATCTGGACTCGAATTTGAATCGTCTTCTTTATTGTTTATAATATGAGCATATCTCGAATCTGGATATTTCGAAGAAATCTCTGCTTTTATCGCTTCTGCTTTTGCAGGATTTGTAATCTGATAAATCTTATACAAATTATACATTGATGGCAACACTAGTTTTTCTTCAGGATTATTTTGAAGTAATTGTTCTAGCTTGTCACTTGCCAAATTATATTCTTTAAACTTCTCCTTATATATAAGTCCTAATTGATAGTATGAAAAATTACGTTCTTTACCAATACTATCCATAGCTGTTTGAGAAGTAGGCAGTTGTTGCACATAATAAGCTACAGTATATTTTTCTGGTACAATTGTATCATTCAACGCATTGGCAACTTCTTTAGCAGCGATCGTATCATTCATAGCATCATTGTTAGCTCCTCTAATTCCTGATAATCTCCAATTTCCTGCCATCGTTCTGCTACCCCACATTTTTTTGAACTGGAGTTTTCCGTAAGCCACAGTTGTCGGATTATAAAAATAAAATGTACTTGCGTTATCGTTTGCACCGGGAGGCATTGGAACGCCTTCTTGTTCTATTGGTTTACCCAAAGATTGCGGATTTACAGCTCCATTACCCGGAATTTCTGCTTGAGAGTTTCGATCGATATTGGCCAATCGTTCTTTTTCTTTTTCTTCAAAAAGTCTTTTGGCTTCATCTTTCTTTTTTAGTTCGGAAATATAATTTTCGAAATAATCTTTCTTTTCATTTGGCGGCAGATTGTATATTTTTATAATACTATCATTGCGTTTTGCAATAGCTTCGTATTTAATTACGTCGTCAAGGTTTTTTCTGTTTTTTTCTATAAAAGCAAATTCTCTGGTTTTAGGATCCAATTTTACCAAAGTACTATCATAATATTTTGCGGCCATCGAATAATCTGTATTTTTAAAATACATATTTCCAATATTTCTATAAGCAGATGCCATTAAATATGGATCTTTAGATTTTCTTCCTAAAGACTTGTTATAAAAAAGCAAAGCATTTTCCTGATCTTTATTTTTATCAAAGAAAACTCCCATTTCATAAAACAACAGATCATAATAAGGACGGTTTTCTCTATTTTCTACCAATTTATTGTATGCTTCAATAAACATATTTTTATCACCGTTTTCATAATCAAACATCTGTGCTTTTTTCGCGTAAGCATGCATCATGTACTTGCGATCTGCTTTTCTGTTTAAATCAATAACAGCATTATAAAAATATATAGCACTATCACGCTGGTTTTCTGCCTGATACATCTGGCCAAGAATAAAACGATATCTTGCGCGTTCTTCGTTGCTTTTTGTAAATTGTTCTGCAATTCTAAGCTTAGAAACGGCGCTGTCTTTTTCTTCCAAATTCAGATACGCTTCTGCCAAAAGAGCATTGGCATCTGCAAAAGTCTGTTTGTCCAGATCTGTTTTTTTAAGTAGAATTTTGATGTTCTTAAGAGCAATTGCATCATTACCTAAGCGCATATTGGTTTTCTCACGCCAGATTTTTGCAATATAAATATTATTGCTTTCGGGATATTTGTACAAAATATAATTGAATGCCTCAATTGCTGGAATAAAACGCTGATCATAATATCTTGCTTTTCCAAGCATAAGATAAGCTTCGTCAATCTGCCAGTTTCTTTCTCTTCCTCCAATATTCATAGAGTGTTTCTGGATGGCTTTTGTTGCTTTTGTTTCTGCTAATTCAAAATCAGGATTTTTAGCTTTTTCACCTTCAGAAAAATTTTCGTCAAACTGCATTTTTTCAATTGGCAATAGCTTCCAAAAATTATCTTCATTATTGGCTTGTATTGACTGTAAACCTTTTTCAAGCCCAATTCCTCCGTTATAAAGAATGTTATATTTTGTCCCAATCGAATGAGAACTTCGAGCCAAAAAAGTATTTTTTTTGGTAGAACAAGCTATCAAAAAGAATAAAAAAACGAGAGTAAAACTATATTTAAGAGTATTCTTTTTCAATAGAAAAGAGTTTAAAACAGATAACTACTAAAAATTAGATTTAGTATATTCACTTGTAAAAATACGCTTCTTTTTGAAATATAGAAATTCTTACACCGCAAAAAACAATTCTAGCTCTTGTAAGGTCTCTTTTGAGGTCTGAATATCCTTAACAATTTCACCTTTATTAAGAGCTACAATACGATCACAAACTTCTACAGTGTGCTGTAAATCATGGCTTGACACCAGAACAGTTACATTAGGATCGTCGGCCAATTCTTTAATAATTTTTTTTAACCGGCTCACTGTTGTTGGATCCAAATTGGCAAAAGGTTCGTCTAAAATTACGACTTCAGGATTACCAATTAGTGTTGCAATAATTCCTACTTTTTTCTGATTTCCTTTTGATAAATCTCGAAGGTATTTTTTGTTTTTTAAAATTTCACCGTTGAAAAACTCTTCATGTCTATTCAGCAATGCATCAATGTCTGCCTTATTTTGATGGCGTAAATCTCCGATAAAATAAAAATATTCCTCTGGAGTCAAATATCCGATAAGGAAATTTTCATCTAAAAATGATCCAGTAAAAGATTTCCATTTCTCGCTTGTATTTACTTGAATATCATGGCTTTTTATGTATCCTGTTGTTGGTTGAATAAGATCTAAAAGCAAACTAAAGAAAGTTGTTTTTCCTGCGCCGTTATTTCCGACCAGACCAAAACTTTGTCCTTTTGGAATTTCTAAATTATTGATGTTTAAAACAGTTGTTCCGTTATATATTTTTGAAAGCTGATGTACTTGTATCATTTTATTTTTAGTTTATAATTTTAGATTCATTTTCTAATTATCATATTAACCTTTTTGTTTGTAGGCACTTATCGTACTATACTTTTCTTTTTTATACCTTTTTTCTATTAATGAAAATACTTTTTCTTTAAAGATAAAACCTAACACTCCTGCTCCTGCAACCAAACTTAATGCTACGATTTTATCTGCAAAATGCAGTCCAAGCCAATACAATAAAGAAGGCAAAAATATTTTTGGCAATGACAACAGCATCGAATTTACATTAAATGCTTTTTTATCTCCAAATGCTCCTCCAGCATTACTTAAATCAATCGGTGTTTTGGTAAATGCCCCTCCTAAAAGAACTAAATGAGAATTAACTCCTATATTATAAATTGCACCTACTACAACAATCAGATAAGTTTCCCAACCATACAAAAGATAGAAGGAAGCAAGTAAAGTCGAAATAAAAGTTACAATAACAATAAGCCACCATTTTGCGGTAATATATCCCTTATATGGAATGTTCTGGGTCATCAACAATTGATAATACGAACTATCCCAGCTTGGTACAAATTGTCCAAAGACAAATAGAAATCCCCCCGAAACAAATATTCCAGCAAAAATTTGCATTGCAGGTGGCTGATGGGCGTTTCCGAAAAAAATCAATCCATAGAATAAAAATACGACACTCATTACTATAGTCGTTTTTGATCTTTTATTTCTCTTGATCAGTTTAATATCATTTTTAAGAAAAGTCCCCAAAGTGCCAAACTGGTTCAGCCAAGAGAGATTTTCTGTAGAAGCAATATCTTGTTTAACCGAAAGTCCTGCATCGAGATATAAGTTTTTTTCGAAATACTTAAAAGTAAAATAATGCAGTGTGATCAATACTAGAATCGGAATCAAAAACAATCCGTCTACCTCATAAAAGCTCTGAAAAAATGGAGTTGTAAATCGTGTTATATCAAATAATTGATAGTATTGAGCGCCTCCTAAAGCTATAATCACGATTAGAAAAAGAGCAAATAATTTGTCTACATTGCTTAAAACAATATTCAGAAAATTATTGATGTAAATAATAGACATCACGCCTAAATGCCAGAAAATAATCTGTATAACATCATATCCGTTTAGAATTAGGACAACAGTAAATGGAATAAAAAATAAAGCATGTATCCAATTAAAAAAAGATAAAATTGTTTTGCCCAACGAAAAGTGAACAATAGTAGTTTTTTTTAAAGGCAGAACCAGCAACGGCTTGATATTTAATACAGGAATTGACTGTAATAACAATCGAATCACTAAATCGGCTAGAAAATAATAAACCAGAAATTTGTTTAAAGTTACCAATGGTTCCAGCTTCATTTCTTTAAGCATATAAAAAGCACCAACTCCCATACCAATAAAAATTAATGAAAAATAGATCATTAAAAAACCTATTATAATTTTCATTGTCAGATTTTTACCGAAAGATGCTGACCGAATAAAGGCCTTCCATTCAAGATAAATAAACTTCTTAATCATGATTTACGGTTTTAATATTTTGTAGTAAGAGACCAAATGTAGGAAAACGTTACAAAAAAAAGTTAAAAAAAATAATTTCGTGCTAAAATTTTAATAGTGGTTTGCTACTTTTGCATAAAAATTCTATCATGCCTTCATTCTTAAAACTTATAATTAAAGAGGTTAAACGCGAAACTGCAGATGCAGTTTCTATTCTTTTTAATGTTCCTGAAGAACTAAAATCTGACTATAAATTTATAGCAGGCCAATATATAAATTTAAAACTAACTCTTGATAACCAAGAAATTAGACGTGCTTATTCTATTTGCTCTGCACCAGACAGCGGCGAATTAAGAATTGCTGTAAAAGCAGTTAAAAATGGTCTTTTTTCTCAATTTGCCAATACTACATTAAAAGCAGGAGATGTTCTTGAAGTAGGTCAGCCAGAAGGTAAATTTACTTTTGAACCAGATGCTGAAAGACAAAAAAACTACGCCGCATTTGCTGCAGGAAGCGGAATTACGCCAGTTCTTTCTATTATTAAATCGGTTTTAAAAAATGAGCCAAAAAGTTCATTTGTATTGGTTTACGGAAATAAAACTCCTGAAAGCACTATCTTTCACCAAGAGCTTCACGATTTACAATTGCAATATGTGGGCAGATTTTTTGTGCACAATGTATACAGCCAAGCAAAAGCTGAAAATGCCTTGTTTGGAAGAATTGAAAAATCGGCTGTGAATTTTGTTTTAAACAACAAGCACAAAGAATTAGAATTTGATAAATTCTACTTGTGCGGACCAGAAGAAATGATTAATACTGTTTCTAATGTATTGAAAGAGAAAAATGTAAAAGAATCTGCCATTAAATTTGAGCTTTTTACATCTTCTTCTGAAGAGCATGAAATTCAAGGTTCGCAAGAAGGGCATACAAAAATCACGGTTTTGGTAGACGACGAAGAGACTACTTTTGAAATGTCTAAAAAACAAACAATTCTTGATGCTGCTTTAAAACAAGGCGTTGATGCTCCGTATTCATGCCAAGGCGGAATCTGTAGCAGCTGTTTAGGACGTGTGACAAAAGGAAGCGCAGAAATGACTAAAAATTCTATTTTAACAGACAGCGAAATTGCTGAAGGTTTAATTTTAACTTGTCAGGCACATCCAACTTCAGAAACTATTTATGTAGATTACGACGATGTTTAGTCGTTAGAAATCTTAAATATAAAATTCCAAATTCCAATTTTACTGTTGGAATTTGGAATTTTTTTTGATTTTGATTTTTCATGAAATGATTTTCAATTTATAAATTCCTATAAAATGGATTTTATTTTTGAAAATTTATTGAAAATTGTGTCTAAAATTTACTATATTAGTAGTGCGTTCGTAAATAATACATTTGTGTCCTAAAGGATAGATTTTGTAAAACTACATTTAATTGTTAACACGTTTTAAAACAATTTAAATTATGGAAATGCATCACTACCTCCGCTTAACTTTTATTTTACTTTTTGTATTAACTTCTTTTGTTTGCATTTACTTCATAATCAAAAAAGGAAAAGATAGAAAAGGTCCTAAACTTCTTTCAAACGAAAAGTACAATTCCTCAATGACTGGCGGAATGACAGAAATATCAACTTCGGATAGTTTTTTTAATATTTGGCCTTACGTGAGTGAATTAAAAGCAGCTAAAATTTTATCTAAAAAAATCAAAGAATCGGATTTGGTACATAAAGTTTACCGAAATTCTACCGAAGATTTTGAACACATTTTATTAGCTACAGAAACAGAAAATCATTTTGTTAAAATTGTCGTAGACAAAAACAAAAAGAAAGTATTAGGTTATCTTTTTTTAAATATATAGAAACTATTCTTACAAAATAAAAAAATGATCATCTTTGTCAAAGTTTAAAATTTGGCAAAGATGAAGTCAATACGTGAAATATTTAAAAATAACCAATCGCTTTTGGAAGAACCAGAAGTTATTCAACTTATCGATTATTGCTCAGAATTACAAGATGAAATTGTGGAATTCAAATTTCAAAAAACTGACAATAAAGAACTTCCGTTAATAGACATGATCAAGGAAGTTATAAAAGGCTGTGAAGCCTTAGAAAAAGAACAAATGGAACATGAACGATTTGGATATGATGCCCCAAATTATCAAGAAACAATCTCAAATCTTAAAAATTACATTTACCGCAGATGCCGGGATGAGAAAATTTGGCTTTAGTGAAATTCCAATAAAAAAAAATCCAAATTCCAACTTTAAATTGGGATTTGGATTTCTTTATTTATAACTCTTTGTCAAAATTTTAAACTTTGACAAAGAGGGTATTCATTCTCCATTTTGGAATTTGGAATTTTAAATCAATTTATTGATTTTAGAAACCACATCTTCTGGAGAAATTGTTCTCATTGCATCTTCATATCCTTCTACAATTTTGTTTCCGTAAACAGAAGTTGGCAATTTCGGATATTGCTTTCTATCAGGAACTAAAGCATTTTCTAAATCTTGATTGAATGGTAAAAAGCCAGCAAAGGGATGCGTCGCTCCAAAAAGAGAAATTACCTTTACGCCAAGCATTGCAGCGATATGCGCATTTCCAGAATCCATAGAAAGCATTATATCCAGATTACTTATCAATTGCAATTCCTGCTGAAACTTAATTTTTCCAGCCATATTAATCACATTTTCAAGAGGTTCTGCGAGCTTGTCTAAAAGTTCAAGTTCGTTCTTTCCTCCGCCAAAAAGTAAAATTTTATTCGATGAATTGGCAGCCAATTTTTCAATTACTTCTTTCATCAAATCTAGAGGATAAACCTTAGAATCATATTGGGCAAAAGGTGCGATACCAATTAGCCTTTGGTAATTTTTTCCAATTAAATTGGTGATTTCTGCACTTAAAACTGCTTTTTCAGGAAATGTTGGATTAGACAAATCTAATGGAAAACCAAGTTCTTCAAACACTTTTGCGTGTCTTTCAAACATAGTTGGCAGCGGTTTGAAAATCTTATTTTCAGCTCTTGTTAATACTTTTTTACCTTGACGGCCTTTATCGACAGTTGCTCTTTTTTTTCCGCTTAAAGCGAAAAGCAAACTCACAACCTTAGATCTCAAAACATTATGAAGATCTGCAAAAGCATCGATTTTCAGTTTTTTTACATGACTGTATAAACGCAAAAGTCCAAGAAATCCTTTGTGTTTTTCTTTTTCATCAAAAGCAAAAAACTCCAAATTTGGAATTCCATCAAAAAAAGGTTTGAAAAATGGACGAGAAATAACGGTAAGTTTTACCTCTGGATATTGTTTTACAAAAGCGCGTAAAACAGGAACCGTCATGGCGACATCTCCCATTGCGGATAGTCTCATGACGGCTATATGCTTAATTTTGCTAGACAAGTCTGCCAAATTATTATTTTTTATTTTGATACAAAACTGGATTCAATTCATCATCATTGTACATTTTCATTTGTTTGTACACTTTCATGAATTTATCTCCGTTTTCGATATCTGTCAATAATTCTTCAATTGCTGTAGATAAATCTGTTCTTTGTTCTAGAAGTACGTTTAATTTTTCTTGACATTTATCTCTGTGCTCTTGAGAAGCTTCTGCACGATTTGCTTCTTCATGCATATGATAAATTTTTAATGCCAAAATAGACAATCTATCAAAAGCCCAAGCTGGACTCTCAGAATTGATTTTTGCGCCATCTTTTACTTTAACATCGCTGTATTTCTGTAAAAAGTAACTATCAATATATTCCACCATATCAGTACGCTCCTGATTTGATGCATCAATTCTTCTTTTTAAAGTTAATGCTGCTACTGGATCAATCTGCGGATCACGAATAATATCTTCAAAATGCCATTGAACTGTATCAATCCAATTTTTTAGATATAACAAATGCTCGAACTTATCTTTTGGATAAGGATTATTGATCGGCTGGTCAACATTATCAAATTTGTGATAATCTTTGATACTTTGCTCGAAAACAGAATATGCTAATTTTGAAAACATGTTTTTATTTTTTTATGAAACAAAGATACTTTTTATACTTTTATACTTTGAAAAAAAACATTAATTTTTCAATTATTCTTAATAAACAATTGATCTTCTAAAAAAATAGTATGAAAATCCATTATATATCTGAAAACAACAGCGTATTAAATCATTTTTTAGGTCAGATTCGAAATGTAAATGTCCAAAACGACAGTCTTCGTTTTCGTAGAAATATTGAACGAATTGGAGAAATTATGGCTTACGAATTAAGCAAAATTCTACCTTATAAAGAAATCGAAATTCAGACACCTCTTGGAATCAAGAAAACCACAGAAATTGATACGGATTTAGTATTATGCCCCATTTTAAGAGCTGGGCTTCCGCTTCATAATGGTTTTCTAAATTATTTTGATCATGCAGAAAACAGCTTTGTTTCTGCCTGTAGATATCACCCTAACCATGATGACGAATTTGAAATTCGAGTTGAATATCAAGCTATTTCCGATTTAAATAATAAAACGGTTCTTCTTCTTGATCCAATGCTAGCCACTGGACAATCTATTGTTGCTGTTCATCAAAAATTAGTAGAAAATGCTTCACCAACAGAAATTCACGTTGTAGTAGTCATCGCGGCTCCAGAAGGAATTGCTTACCTCGAAAAAAATCTTCCTGAAAACTGCCACTTATGGGTTGCTTCTCTCGACGAAAAGCTAAATGAGAAAAACTATATTGTTCCTGGTCTTGGCGACGCTGGCGATCTTGCTTATGGAAGTAAATTATAATTGAGCAAAAAAAGTAAATAAACTACAGACAATCAAGGTATAATAAACAATTTCGTTATTAAGTTTTTGTTGCATATACTCTACATGACTTGTTGCCATTACTGTTAATGGTGCAATGCTGAATAATAATAAATCATTGCTTTTATTTGGCGAAATGATGTAAATAAAAGCCGCTATAAAAAAGCAAGCTACAATTTTCTTATAGGAAGAATGGACAATTTGCGGTCTGTTTGATAGCGTCATTAGCATCGAAGTAACAAAAAATAACGCTACGGCCGTGTAGATTGAAAGTGCTGCATTTTCGTAATTATTCTTAAAATAGTCAATTCTAAAATCGAATACAGCTCTTTCCTGAATAAAAGCTACAGCATCGATATTGATAATTAATGACGTCATATAAAATAAAATTGTCACGGCCAAAAGTGCAATAAAAGGCAAAACCCAGTTTCTATAATCTCTTGAAACGTGAAAAACAATCGAGATGTAGACTAATATAATGAAGAGAATACTCCAAAATTGAAATAAAGAAGCTACAAAAATCCAAAATGCGGCATCAAATATTTTTTCTTTTGATGCTTTTAGAGATTGTAGTGAAATTAATCTTCGAAGTGCCAATAAAATAAAAAAATTGGCATAGATAACATTGGAGTTGTTAAATATAGTTGGAAAAAATAAAATGAACAACAAGTAAAAAAGTATCGCGTAACCATTGTCTTTGCTGAGTCCATTCTTTTTTACAATGAAATTAATCATAAAAAAAGAAGCCAAAATAAAGCACAACAAACTCACTTTTTGAAAAGCCAAAAAATAAGAAGTAACCCAAGTTGGGTCTTTAATTTGGAAGATGAAAAAGAAAACCAGTATTAAAATTACAACCAATGAATAATTTAATGGCGTAGATTTTTTAAAAACACTTGTTATCATAAGGATATTTTATACTTTTGTGATTGTAAAGATACTACTTGTTTAAAAGGAAAGTCCTAACAAGTTGAAAAAAAGATTTGGTTCGCCGAATTTTATCTTCAAGGCATTACACAACAATAAATAACATATAATTTTTAAAATTATGACAGCTTTTTTTGAAGGAATTCAATACCTATTCGTTAACATTTTGTTTGCTCCACTTGACTTTTTACGTCATTTAGAATTAATTACATGGTTTGGTGCAAACACTATTAACTGGATTTTTATGATCATCTGTGCATGCGCAATCGTTTATTGGATTAAACAATTACGTATTTTTGATGACGCTGGAACAGAAAACCAAGATACAACGGCTCATTCATTTTTAAAATAAAAAACCAAACCCTTTAATTAAAAAGGGCTGGTACATTTATTTTTAGATTAAATCGAATCCGATATCTTTTCTAAAATACATCTTATCAAAGCTTAGTTGATCTATGTTTTGGTAAGATTTTTTTATGGCCTCTTGGAAATTATCTCCGTAAGATGTCACTGCGATTACACGTCCTCCATTAGTAACGACATTTCCGTCCTCTAATTTTGTTCCTGCGTGAAAAACAATAGAATCTGTAACATTTTCTAATCCAGAGATTACTTTTCCTTTTTCGAAATCTTCAGGATATCCGCCAGAAACTACCATTACAGTTGTAGCACTTCTTGGATCAACTTCTAAATTAAAGTCTCCTAATTTCTGATCTGCAACAGACAAAAACAACTCAACTAAATCTGATTTTAATCTTGGAACTACAACTTCAGTTTCAGGATCTCCCATTCTTACGTTGTACTCAATAACGATTGGTTCGCCTTTTACATTGATCAAACCAATGAAAACAAAACCTTTGTATTCGATTCCATCTTTTTGGAAACCTTCGATTGTTGGTTTTACAATACGAGTTTCAATTTTTTCCATTAAAACGGCATCTACATAAGGAACTGGAGAAACTGCTCCCATTCCGCCTGTGTTTAAACCTGTATCACCTTCACCAATTCTTTTGTAATCTTTTGCCGTTGGAAGAATTTTATAGCTTTTCCCGTCAGTTAAAACGAAGCAGCTTAATTCGATTCCGTCCAAAAATTCTTCGATAACCACTTTTGAACTAGCTGTACCGAATTTTGCATGAACCAACATGTTTCTCAACTCCGTTTTAGCTTCTTCAAGATCTTGGATAATCAAAACTCCTTTTCCAGCTGCTAATCCGTCTGCTTTTAAAACGTATGGCGGTTGTAATGTTTCTAGAAACTCACATCCTTTTTCAACTGTTTCAGCTGTGAAACTATCATAAGCTGCTGTTGGAATGTTGTGTTTCATCAAGAATTCTTTTGCAAATTCTTTACTTCCTTCTAATTGTGCCCCTAACTGAGATGGTCCAATAACCGGAATATGTTTTAAACTTTCGTCGTTTTTGAAAAAATCGTAAATACCTTTTACCAACGGATCTTCAGGTCCTACGACTACTAAACTAATATTTTCTTTCAGCACTAAAGCTTTTACTGCTTCAAAATCTGTCGCAGATATTGCAACGTTTTCAGCAATTGCAGCAGTTCCTGCATTTCCAGGTACTACAAAAAGTTTTTCGCAAAGCGGACTCTGTGTCATTTTCCAAGCAAATGCATGCTCTCTTCCGCCTGATCCCAATAATAAAATTGTCATGGTGTTGTTGTATTTAGTTGTGGTGCAAAAATACTTGCTTTTGCACGTAAAAAATAATTAAATCTCTAAAAAGTTGTTGGTTCTATACTGTTAGTAATTCCTAAATACTATTTTTGACGAAAATATTCTCATGAAGCATTACTTAAAAACATCTATTTTCAAGGCTCTTAGTATTCTTCCAGATTCTTTAGGGTCAAAAATCTATCATCAATTACAGAATGTTTCTGAAAATAAAAATGTTGAAGGAAAATTAAAAAGCACAGAAAATACGCTTAATACTTTAGGCTTAATTTTTTCTGAATTAAATATTGATTTGAAAAATAAATCTGCAATTGAAATTGGTTCAGGATGGCTGCCTATATCTCCATATATACTAATTCAAAAATATAAATTAAAAGATATTTATACTTTCGATATTAATGAACATTATCAAACCAAAAATATCCTAACTTTTAATTCTTTATTTTCAAAAATATTCAATTATGATATAGTTGTAGACAAAAACAACAAATATCCCCTACCTGAAAATATTCACTACTATCCTTCGCACAATATAATTGATTCTGAAATTCCTGAAGCAGACATGGTCTTTTCTAGGTTTGTTTTAGAGCATGTGACTCCAAAGGACATAACAGAAATGCATAAAAAATTTAAAAGCTCTTTGCCAAAAGGATCTTATATTGTTCATTTTATTTCTCCTAGCGATCATAGAGCCTATTCTGACAACTCATTATCCCTCCAAGATTTTTTAAAATATAGTGTTAAAGAATGGGATAGTATCCAAACTAGATTTGATTATCATAATAGATTAAGATTACCGCAATATTTAGAAATCTTCAATTCTTTGGATTTAGAAATAGTTTATATTTCCCATGATAATCCTAAACCAAATTCTCCTCAAGAACAAAAGTTTAAAAGCTTGAAAATACATGAAGATTTTTCAAAATATTCTGAAAAAGAGTTGACAGCTGGTAGTATAAATATAGTTTTAAAAATATAATGATTCCACTCTTCGATATTTCGCTTCAATTAAATGGCTTTCCAATTAAGAAAGCCAAAGCTGAATTGGATAAAATTTTGACTGCTCCAGAAAATAATTACAATGATTTTATTGAAGGTAGAAAAAAAGAGATTGTCGATTTTCATTTAAAAAACAATACATTTTATAAAAAGTTAGCCAATATCGATTCTTATGAAAATTGGTATGATTTACCTGTTTTAACTAAATACAATTTACAAATCCCTTTAAACCAAAGATTATCAACTGGATTTAATGAAAAAAATGTTTATATAAATAAAACTTCGGGCTCTAGTGGAAATCCGATGGTTTTTGCGAAAGATAAGTTTGCTCACGCCTTAACATGGGCCGATTATAAACGTCTTTTCTCATGGTACAAAATTGATTTCAATCAATCTCTTCAAGCACGTTTTTACGGAATGCCTCTGACTTTTTTAGCAAACAAAAAACTACGTTTTAAAGATTTTTTAAGTCGTAGATACCGTTTCAACATCTTTGATCTATCTGATAAAGGCTTAAAAAAAATTACGGCAAATTTTGAGAAAAAGAATTTTGATTACATAAATGGTTACACCAGCAATATTGTTTTACTTGCAAAATATTTACAGAAAAAAAATATTGTCTTAGCGCATATTTGTCCGTCATTAAAGGTTTGTGTCGTAACCTCAGAAATGTTATTTGAAGAAGATAAGATCTTACTCGAAAAACAACTTGGTATTCCAATCGTGAATGAATATGGAGCTTCAGAAGTAGGAATTATTGCTTTTGAAAATCCTGATGGAGAATGGTTGGTAAATTCTGAAACACTTTTTGTAGAAATCGTAGATCAAAATAACTTACCAGTTCCTAACGGGGTAGTGGGTAGAATTCTTGTTACGAGTTTAGATAACAAAGCACATCCATTTATTAGATACGAAGTTGGAGATTATGGAATTTTAGATGAAAAAAGTACTGCTAAAAAGCCTATCCTAAAAAAATTAATTGGCAGAACCAATGATGTTGCCGTTTTACCAAGTGGCAAAAAATCTCCTGGAATGACCTTTTATTCTATTACTAAAAAACTATTTGACGACGAAGGAAATGTCAAAGAGTTTAAAATCATTCAGACCCAATTAGATGTTTTTGAAATAGAATATACCAGCGAACATGAATTAACGAATTCTGAAATAGAAAATATTGAAAAAGAGTTTTCTAACTATTTAGAACCTGGTTTAAAGTACATATTTGTGCGAAAAGATAATCTGGAACGTGGTAAAAGTGGTAAACTAAAACAATTCAAATCTTATTTAAAATATAAATAAAATCTTACATTTGTTTTTTTTTAAATTAAAAACTTATGGATGATCATTCACTACTTTCTGAGGAAACAATTTCTAATAAAATATCCTTTATTCGTGGACAAAAAGTGATGCTTGATTTTGATTTGGCTTTGCTTTATGGAGTTGAAACCAAAAGGCTAAATGAACAAGTAAAAAGGAATTTATCTAGATTTCCAGAAGATTTTATGTTTCAATTAACTGAAAATGAATACGTTTCTTTAAGGTCGCAATTTGCGACCTTAAAGAAAGGACGAGGAGAGCATCAAAAATACTTGCCTTTTGCATTTACCGAACACGGAGTTTTAATGCTATCAAGTGTTTTAAAAAGCGATAAGGCCATTCAAACTAATATTCAAATCATGAGAATCTTCACGAAAGTGAGACAAATGCTTTTGGATACAACTGAATTTAAAGTTGATATCCTTCAGATTCAGAAGAAGTTAGAAAATCATGATAAAAATATAGAATTAGTATTTTCTTATTTGGATGAATTAACTGAGAAAAAAGAAAATCAAGAGGAAAGAGTAAAAATTGGATATAAAAAGTAATTCTTTAACGTCACAATTTGCGACATCAAGATCAATTTAAATCTTTTTTATATATTGTTGTTTTACAATCAACTGTGTATATAAAAACTGAATCATCAGCAAAATAGCAAACACAAAATTATATCCGTGAAACTGTCTATAAACGACAAAATTATGTTTGATCAATTTGAATTTTGAAGAAGAAACAGAATCTTTTCTAATTCGATAATAAGCTAAAGACTCTGGAACTGGTTTTGCTATTTTAATTTGTTTTAGAATCGCAAGCCAAATTCTCCAATCCTGGCGTTTTTGTGTCGTTTCCAGAATAATTTTCCCGAAATAATCTGCATCGTAAATAGCTGTCAAATTACCCACATAATTACAGAAAAACAATTGTTTATAAGTTAGTGGATTTGGCGATTCGACTCTTCGATTTAAATCATTTCCTTCTTCGTCAATAGAATCGTAAAAGCTAAAAGTAAAGTGCAAATTATTTTCTTTTAAAAACTGAATCTGCTTTTCTAATTTCTCAGGGAGCCACAGATCGTCGGCGTCTAAATAAGCAATATATTTTCCTGTTGCTTTTTCCAAAGCAGTATTTCTGGCAAAACCATTTCCTCGGTTTTTTGGTAATTTGGAGAGTTTTATTCGGCTGTCTTTTTGAGCATATTCTTCAATTATCGCAACTGTATTGTCCGTTGAAGCGTCATCAGCCAAAATCATTTCCCAATTAGTATACGTTTGATTTTGAACAGATTCTATTGTTTGTCTGATGAACTTTTCAGTATTATATGTGGGTACAATAATAGAAACCAATTCGTTCATCTGAGGCTAATTGTTTTTAGGATTTATTAAAAAACAGCCCGAATTCAATTCAAAATTCGAGCTGTTTGAAATTTTTATTTTATATAACTAGAAAAGTCTTTGTGTTCTTCTTTTGCAAGTTCTTCTGGAGATAATGATTTGAAATATTCGTAAGTAATTTTCATTCCTTCCGCACGGCTTACTTTGGCTTCCCAACCTAACAATTCTTTTGCTTTTGTTGTATCTGGCTGACGCTGTAAAGGATCGTTAATCGGTAGTGGATGGTAAACCACTTTCTGGTTTGTGCCTGTGAGTTTTATGATTTCTTCTGCAAAATCTTTAATTGTGATTTCGTCAGGATTTCCAATATTTACCGGATATACATAATCTGAATGCAATAATCTGTAAATACCTTCAACTTGATCATCTACATAACAGAAAGAGCGTGTTTGCATTCCGTCTCCAAAAATCGTTAAATCTTCTCCGCGAAGCGCCTGACCTATAAATGCTGGAATTACACGCCCATCGTTTAATCGCATTCTTGGTCCGTACGTATTAAAAATACGAACAATTCTTGTTTCTACTCCGTGAAAAGTATGGTAGGCCATTGTAATGGATTCTTGAAAACGTTTTGCTTCGTCATAAACACCTCGTGGACCAATTGTGTTTACGTTTCCATAATATTCTTCAGTTTGTGGGTGAACCAAAGGATCTCCATAAACTTCTGAAGTTGATGCAATCAAAATTCTGGCTTTTTTTACTCGTGCTAATCCTAATAAATTATGCGTTCCTAAAGATCCCACTTTTAAGGTTTGAATCGGGATTTTTAAATAATCAATCGGACTTGCTGGAGAAGCAAAGTGTAATATATAATCTAACTCTCCTGGAACATGAACAAACTTGGTAATATCATGATGATAAAACTCAAAATTTTCTAGCTTGAATAAATGCTCAATATTTTTAAGATCTCCAGTAATCAAATTATCCATTCCAATTACAAAGTAACCTTCTTTGATAAATCTGTCACATAAATGTGATCCTAAAAATCCTGCTGCTCCAGTAATAAGTATTCTTTTCATAAACTGTTTTAATTAAACATCTTGAAATCATTTTCTTAGATAAAAAGATTAAGAAATCCTTGCAAATGTAATAAAATATAGGCCTTTATTAAACAATATCCAAAACCATAATTTTAAAATAAGTTAACTCATTTCAAATCAATATTAATTTGAATTATCTATTTTTACTATAAAATAATCTATCCTTTTGAAAGTCGTACATGTTATTGAAGCCCTTGGTGGAGGTGTTTATACTTATTTTAATGATTTATCAACTTATTTTGGTGATGATGAAGTTAAAAGACACATTGAGACTACAATAATTTATAGTGGAAACCGAAAGGAAATAGACAGAGATAAAATTAAATCTGAATTTTCAAGTAACATCAATTTATTAGAAATTAAAATGTTACGAAATTTTTCTCCTTTAAAAGATTTAAAATCTGTAATTCAGTTAACTAAAGAGCTTAAAAAAATAAATCCTGATGTCATCCATCTTCATTCTTCAAAAGCAGGGGTTTTAGGAAGAGTTGCCTATTTCTTTCTTTTCAAAAAAAGGAAACTCTTTTATTCTCCACATGGTTATGCTTTTCTTAGAAAAGATATTTCAAAACCTATTCGGAAACTATATTGGTTAATTGAAAAAAGTACTCAAGCAATATTTGGAGGCATTACTATCGCTTGTGGAGATACTGAATTTGAAATTGCAAAAAAAATTGGTAATTCAAAGATGGTCCGAAATGGCGTTGACATTCAAGCAATACGTGAAAGCTTTTCTGAAAATAAAAACAAAAAACTTACTATAGGAATTTTAGGCAGAATCACCTATCAAAAAAATCCAGCTCTTTTTAATAAAATAGCACTCCGTTTTCCTGATTATAATTTTGTATGGATTGGTGATGGCGAACTAAATTCTTTGCTTACAGCTCCCAATGTACGAATTACTGGATGGTTCTTTGATCGTGAAAACATTCTAAAAGAATTGAATACTATTGATATTTATTTGCAAACTTCATTATGGGAAGGCTTACCAATTGCGGTTTTAGAAGCCATGGTTTTAGAAAAACCAGTTGTTGCCAACAATGTAATTGGCAATAAAGATATTGTAATTCATAATGAAACTGGATTTTTATTTAATGACATTTCAGAATTAGATCCGTATTTTAAAATCTTAAGCAATTCTGTTAATCGAAACCTTTTGGCTAAAAAAGCTTTTGAAAGATGCTCGAAGGTATTCGATAAAAACAAAAATTTTGAAGAATTAAGTACTCTTTATAAAAGCTGATTTTTGCTGCATCCAATAGCTTGCAAAAATAGATACCCAGAATCCGCTGAAAGCAATTCCGTCAAAACGGAGCAGGAAATCATCCATTAAATTGGATGTAAAAAAGATGATGAAAAATGAAACTATAACAGCATTTTTTAAATCAAATCCCAAATATCCAATTATTGAAATATAAAATAAAACAACAAAAGGTCCAAGAATTCCAAACTTCAATAAAAAGTCAAGAAACTGATTGTGAGTAGGAAATTCGTATTTGGCCAAAAACTTCTGATTGGTTTCCTTATAATACTTGTTTAATTCGGTTTTTCCATCAGAAGCCCCCACTCCAAAAGGCAGATTTTTTAAAGACAACTCCCAAGCAGATTTCCATATGGAAACTCTTGTAACCAAAGAATTGAAAACCTTAACTTCTGGATGGTCTATTTCATCAAGCTTTCCAACTTTATCCATATAAGCAAAACTAACGCTTGAATATTTTTCTTTCATATATGGATCTTTCTGAACAAATAAGAATAAGACAATAGTAAGTAAAGCTAATAATGGCAATCCTCTTAAAACTATTTTTTTAAAATTATCTTGTTTAGCTGCATAAAAAAGAACGATCAAAAATCCTATAAAAACATTTACTAAAGCCATTCTTGTATTAACAAATAACACAAAGAAAAATGAAAATATAAAAATTAATATTGTACAAATTTTGAGCTTAAGTTCTTCATGGTCTTTAAAACTTCTAATAACAAAATAAAAAGCAGAAACGGTTACAAAAGCCAAATGCATGTTTAACGCTGGTGCATGAATTCCGAGACTATTTCCAAATTGATATCCCATTTCCCATAAATGAATGCCCTTTAAGTATTTATGCATTAATTCAGGAAACAAAACATTGAATCGAATAAAGAAAAAAAGTACAACTAAAGTGGTTCCTAATGTATAGATTTTCAAAAGTTTCAAAAAATTTACCCGTTGAAAATTCCCTATTATAAACAATGGAAAAATTACTAATGAAGTGCTTTTTTCTATGGCCTTTAAACCTTTTGCTAAAGAATCATTATTCCAGAAAAGCAGTAGCTCTAATAGAACTGGAGAAGCAATACAAATTGTAAAAATCAGCAACTTTCTTGTGAAACTCAGTTTTTTGTAAAATAATAAACTAAAAACCGCAAAAACTACAATCAATATAGAACATGGTTTTCGAAAGATCATCAAAATAGCGATCAGGCACAAAAAAGAATTGAAGATTCTATTGAAGTTCTTTTCTGAAATATTCATGATATAATACAAAATAAATTAAAGGAAAAATGCCTATTTTATGTCTAATGGCCGAACCTAAATCTGGTTCAAAGACGCCTTGAATAATAAAAAAAGAAAACAATATAAAGAAAATGAAAAGCTCATATTTGTAATAATGCCTCTGCTTTAAACATTTAGAAAATCGAACCAACAAAATATAAAATAACAAAATCTGCCAAATTATAAACAATACTATTTGAGGAGACAAAATATGTTTAAGTCCATTTATTGGAAGATTTACAGTAAAAAACCCGTAAAAAATGGCAACACCTTCTCCATACCAAGTATCTGGTTTTAAAGGTGGGGTTATCATAGAATTTGCATCTGGAGAACCTATACGTTCTTTATTAACTACTTCCCGGCTTACTTCAGAAAAATATTTTCCTTTTAGAACACCATGACTCAATGATAAGAAAAAAGCAATTAATAATCCGTAAAAAATTGTAGATATCGTCTTATTTTTAAAATTAATAAAACTTATTAAATACATACCGCCAGCAATTACAGGAATCAAAGCAAAATAAGGCCTATATAAAGCTCCAAAAAGCACTAAAAGGAATATTGATATTAGAACCGTTTTTTGAAAAGAATATCGTCTGTTTTTGCACAAAAGTATAATTGGAATAATGTATAAAAAAGTAATAAACTCTTTTGAAGGCATTGAGATAAAAATGGCAATCATGAAAATTCCCAGATAAACAATCCCGTTTTTTATATTTATTTTTTCAAAAGAATCTGGAATTCCAATTTTATACAAAGCATACATTAAAATAGGAAATTGTATTAGCGCAATTATTGGAAAAGGAAGTAATCGCAGACCAGTTATCTTATAAAACAAAATAGTTAAAGGATAACTTCCAAAGTATCCAATTTCATTATACTTATCATAAATAATAACTGCCGAGTCGTAAAAGAATTTCGGAGGCAGAACAAAAAAAGCCGCAAAAGCAATAATCAAATTTGCGAAAGCAATAAGTAAAAATGCCCCTGTACTTTTTTTAATTAAAACTTGCATTGTCATACATCGATTTATACAAAGTAATATGTTTTTCAACCATTAATTCTATATCAAATTGTTTCGCTTTTAGTTTACAAGCATTTACAACTTCTATTCGAAAATTATTATCATTAACAAGCTTTTCAATCTTAAAAGCTAAATCAATTTCGTTGCCTTTTTCAAATAAAATACCTGTGCCGCCAACTAAAGCAGATAGCCCGATAACATCTGAAGCTATAAAAGGTATTCCTGAAGCCATACTTTCAATTGCTGTTAAACCAAATCCTTCTCCATTCGAACTGAGAATAGAAATATTGGCTGTTTTTAACAAGCGCGGAATGTCTGTCCTATCCCCTAAAAATATAATGCTATTTTCTAATTCAAGTTTTTTAGTCAAATTTTCATTTTCTTTTTTTGTATCTCCATCTCCAACAAAAATCAATTTAAAATTATCTGGTAAAAATTTCATTGATTTTATCACAGTTTGGGGATCTTTATGTTTACTAAATCTCGCAATATGAATTAATAAAATATCCTGATCTGTAAATAAATTTGAAATTTCTTTAATTGGATATGGCTTAGCATTTTCAATTGCTTTCAAATTTATACCATTCTCTATAACTTCAAATTTAGTATTAGACAATTTAGTATGCTTTTTTATAATTTGATGAACGTCCTCTGTAATACAAATAACCTTTTGATAAAACCGATACATAAATCTATCAATTTTACTAATAAAAAAATTATTTATTCGAGGGTTTGATGAGCTGTGTTCTGTAACAACAATTTTTATTTTCGAAAATGAAAATAGTTTTGCAAAAACTACCCAATATTGAGATGGAAATAAATGTGCGTGAACAATATCGTATCTTTTCAAAAATGGAATAATTTTAAAAATATGAATCGGATTATATACTGAAAAAGATCCTAAAGAATAAATTGTACAGCAATCCAAATTTTTTAAAACTTTCAAAAAAGGCAAATCTTTACCATTAAGCAATAAAAGATCAACATGAATACATTTAGAATTATATAAAGGAATTGTTTCTAAAAGAAGCTTTTCAGCTCCGCCAGAATCAAATCTATTTATAATTTGTAATATCCTCATTTAAAAAAAATTAATGCAAAAAAATCTTGATTTTATCTTTTTTATATACAACAACTGCTGCTACTAAATTCCAAAAAAAAGAACTTGAAAAAAAAGCAACCGCGGCGCCTGTCATTCCGTATAATGGAATTAAAAATCGGTTTAGTATAAAATTAATTATCACTGCTCCAATTAAAATGATTTGAAAAATATGTTGTCTTCCAGTCATGTTTAAATAAACAGAAGAGGAACCAAACATAGAACAAATTCCCTGACCAATTATTAAAATCAAAAAAGCTTGTTTCGCAGCTATATATCCTTCGCCAAAAAAAGATAAAATATAATCTGAAAAAACAATCAAAAGAAAAATTATAGGAAGTGTTATGCAAAAAATTGTGCGCGAACTATTTTTCAAAATCTTAGTTAATTCTTCTTTCTTATGACCTGAAAAATATTCTGAAATTTTGGCTGATATTGTAATGTTTATGGTAATTATTATAATCGAAATAATTGTCATTACTTTAACTCCAACAGAGTAAAAAGCAACTGTTTCATCATTATAATATTTTTTTAAAAACAAGATATCAAAACTCATTAGTAAAAACAACGCCATTCCACTAATTGCAATAGGATATGATTTAAAAAATATCTCTTTGTGAGATATGTTTTCAATACAATCTTGCTTTTTTATCTTTTTAAAATAGAAAAAAACGAAAATTGAACTGATAACTGCTAAAACAACGAATCCTATTAAAAAAATATCTACCAGATACTTTTCCTCTTTATAATAAAATAAAACAATGGCACCTAAAATTAATGGGACATATTTAATTATATTTCTAAATAATTCGGCAACAATTAATTTATCTAATGCTCTAAAAATCTCTGTATTTAACATCGATATTCCTGAAAAAAATAAAGCTATAGATGATTTTAAAATTATTGGATAAACTTCGTCGTCTGAAAAATAATTGCTGATTGTTCTTTTATCAATTAGTAGAATAATTAATAAAACCGCTACTGATGCAAAAAACAACATCAGAACCATTTTTCCGTAGATATTTTTTAATTCTTCTAAAGATTTTTTACTGCTAAGTATTCCTTTAAAATATAAAATAGACTGATCAAAACCCAACAAACAAATACTTCCAACAACCAAAAGAAAAGTACGAGCAAAATCATATTGACCAACAATTTTAGGACTAAAAGATCTTGTCAAAAATACAGTAAAACCAAATAAAAGAGCTGCTCCTGAAATTCTTAAAAACAAAGTAACAATACTTTGCTTTAAGAAAGAATTGTTACTTATTTTATTCAAAAAATTATTTGTTTTCAATTGATTCCGGCATAATTAACTAAAACTGAAATATCATTTAAACTGAGATTTCAAAAGCTGGTTACGATAAAACTTCTGAAACAAATGAACTAAAATAAATAGAAAAAGAAATACTACAGGAAACAAAAGTTTAAAATTTCCATTCGTAATTTTTGTATTATTTCTATTTAAAATAGAGTTTATTTCTTTAATTGTTTTATCATAATTAACCAATTTTAATCTGTTTTTCCCCTGATCAATAATTAAATACTGCTTTGTTTTAATAATATCGTTCAGCTGTGTATTCTCATTGTAATACACCAATTTATCATTTTTTGCTCCATTTTTAACCGTATTAGAAAAGCCATTTAATACTTGGTCAATTTGTGCAATAATAGTATCGTTTTTGACAATCTGATCTGCAAGGTTTTTATACCCGATTTTTTGTAACGCATTAAAATATTCAGAACCGTTTAGGTATTTTAATAATGGTTCTACAATATCCTTTTGATCTGTAATTTGATTCGTTACAAATGTAATGGAATGAAAAGTATAGTTTTTGCTTGTTACATTATCTTCTAATACTTTTTTAACCTCCCCAACCTCAGCCATTAATTTGATCAATTCGAAATTTTGTTCTTTGTCTTCAATAAACTTATAAACATCGGCAATTGGTTTGATTTCGATTTTTTTGATCAATTTAGGTTTATTGATTCCAACTTCATTTTTCAAGAAAGCAGTATCGCCAGCAATAATTTTTGACTCAATTAAATCTATTTTTGAATACAGATAATCTACACTGCCAAAATTTGGAGTTACAATAACTTGGTTTTCAAACGATTTTTTATTTGCATCTAAAAACCAACCCAGTCCAAACCCTAGAACAATCAATATTAAAACGATAATCCAGTTTCGAACAAAGAAGTGAATAGATCGAAAAATCATAGCGCTAATTCTATCGAAAAAACTACCTATACTTTTTGAAAGCTGAAAAATATCAATCTCCTGATCTGGATTGTCCTGCGGTACTTTTGTACTCATTTTAAAGTGCTATTTTATATTGAAAATCTGCTCTAAAATTTTAATCGTAATTAAATAAGTTGGCTTTACACCAGTAGTTCCTAATCCGCCTGAAGCCAAAGTGCTTCCTGTTTCAAGAGGATTGTCTGATGCATAATAAGCGTAACGTACTTTAATATCGTGCGGAACACTTTTTCTGATTTTTGATGCCGACTGAATCGCTTTTTGATAATACGATCCTTCCATTTCAAGTCCGATTACACCCCAAGTCGACTCGTGGAAAAACTTCAATAAATCTCTGTTTTGCAACGAAGTTCCTAAAACAGTAACCATTGCTCCTTCATAAATATCAATATCATTTCCTTCAAACATAGCACCTGTAAGCTCATTTTCGAAGAAATAGTTATCAGCAGTTCCTTCGTTGATATGTGCAGACGGAATCATAATATCTCCTTTTCCACCTTCTAAAATTCCCGCTTTCCCCATAATAGAAACCGATTTTACATTTAGCAAGGTTTCTTTTTTAAATGGTTTTAAGAGCTCATCGATTGTTTCGTAAGCTTGCTCTCCAAAAGCATAATCCATTACAATTATAACGGGTTTTTCTTCGCCTACATTAGCATGAGAAAATGCTGTTTTTGACCAATCAATTTTAGCTGTATCAAAAATCTGAACATCTATATTGGTTCCTGAACAATCTGGCAATGAAATCATTCCGTTCTTTAAAGCCAATTCTTCAACTTGGCCTCTAATTTCTTTTGAACCAGAACCACTTAATTCTTCATAAATAAAGAAATCTGTTTTTCCTTTAAATTTTGTTTTTAACAATGGCGTCGCAAAAATCGAATTCATTACGCTGTGCATATTTGCACTAATTACGTGAATTGGCCTTTTCAACAAATCGTTTGCTTTTAGAACTTCTTTGATGTTGGTCGCCCAGATTTCACCATGAATATGATGTCCAAGACGCTCACGTAAAACCGGACTAAAAGTAATGGTGCGCTTATTGTTTTCAACAATTTCTTCAATTGCTAATTTTCCTAACCAATAAATTACGTGCAAGAAACGATCTGGTGCAGATTCTGAACCAAATGCATCATAGATATCTAAAACCTCTTCGAAAGTTCTAGCCAAAATATTTGCAACATGCGAAATCGCTTTTTCTTTTTCAATCTGTGTTAGCTTTTTGGTCTGCATAACAGCTTGCTCCAGTTTCTGCCAATCACGAGAAACTTCTCCACCATCGTCTATTAAAACTCTATTTTTAATCTTATGAGATTCAATGAAAATGAAAGTCAAGTGAGTCAAAATATCATAAATGTCTGAACGCCCGCGTGTGATTTCGACATTCATTTGTTCTTCATCAATTCTATAACAGTTTCTTCTTCTTTTTGGAGGAACAATCGGCTGGAAATGCGATTTAGAATATCCTTCGTCTGAAGTTAAATTGATAAAACGGCATTGCTCGATTCCAATTGGAAGACGTTCAATAACGTACAAAAGTCCGTTAAGTTCAACTTTTTCTTCGGCAATATTCCCGTAAATTTCAGGACGTAACGCCAATAATGATTCTCTTAAACTGTCGCCCGAAACTCCCATTGGTTTGTAAAAACCTCGGTTGAATAAATGGCGCATTGTAATGTACATTTTTTCTATAGCTGCAGAAGATTCCTGCGCTCTAGATCTTGATATATGTTTGGTTTCTTTCATTCTATTCTATTTATAAATTCAAATGTAAGGATTTTGCCTTTTAACTATGAATCTTTTGGCGTTATTTCTCACTGTTTTGTAACGTTTGTTGATACAGGGCATGACCTGTATCTGCGATCTACGATCTAACCAATGAAAAATCATTTTGATTTATCTCCTGTTTTAAATTTATCCTTTCCCCAATTTTCTGGATTTGAAACAATGTAATCAGAAATTCTTTGATAATCATTATTGCTTCTGATGATATTATCGTAAAATAATTTTTGCCACTGATGCGGATATCCCAATCTATTGGCGTGTTTAGTTACAGCAGATTTATAGGACCCAACAATAGACGAAATGGTATTTTTTCCAATATTTTGAAATCGTTGCGCGCCTGGGTTCGATTCCGATTCCGATAACAGAGACAGGGCATTCCCTGTCTCTCCGTCCTGTATATCATTAATATTCGATTTTTTATCAATAATCAAAATCCCGTGAATATGATTTGGCATGACCACAAAATCACCCAATTCAACATTTTTATGGTGCATCGGAATTTGATGCCACAATAAATCGGCAATAATACCAACCTCTGATAGAATCATTTTATTATTCCGAATTTCTCCAAAATAATGTCTTCTATCTTGTGTACAAATTGTTATAAAATATGCTCCGTTCCAACCATAATCCCACCATTGCGCTCTTATTGAAGAAATACGATATTTATTTTGAATTTTCCTTGACTCATTAATTTTCATTTATTTATCCATCTGAATTCACTGGATAAATAACTGATTAATTTGGAAAATAGTATTTATTTTGTAAGATTATCCGCAATTTTTCTATCGTTCGATAATCTCGGAATTTTATTCTGTCCGCCAAGTTTTCCTTGCGATTTCATGTAATCTTGAAATCCGTTTTTAGAAACTTTCGTGATAACTATTTTTCTTAAAACATTTCCGGTAATTAAATCGTCGTAATAAATATTCTGTTTACGCATTGAATTGTCAATCGTTTCGGCAAAAGCTTCCATATTTTCTGGCTCTTTTTCAAATTCGATTAACCATTCATGATAAGGCAATCCGCTGGCAGGTGTGATTTGAGGCGCTACAGTAAATTCGTTAATCACAATATTAGTAGAATTTACAGCTTCTTTAATCGCATTTTCTACTTCATTGGCAATTACGTGTTCGCCAAAAGCTGAAATATAATGTTTAATACGTCCAGAAACTATAACACGATACGGAGCCAAAGAAGTAAACTTAACGGTATCGCCAATATTATAACGCCAAAGCCCTGCATTAGTAGAAATAATCAAAACATAGTTTACTCCTACCTCAACTTCGCCAATTGTATATACTTTCGGATTTTCGTTAAAGAATTCGTCTGCTTTTATGAATTCGTAGAAAATACCCGAATTCAACAACAGCAACATTCCTTTTTCTTTTTGCGAATCTTGATAGGCAAAAAAACCTTCAGAAGCAGGAAACAATTCAATACTGTCTACTTTCTTTCCAATCATCTGCTCAAATTTGGCGCGATAAGGCTCGTAATTAACACCTCCATAAATAAACAGATTAAAGTTTTTGAAGATTTCGCTAATCTTTTTTCCGCCACTTTTTTGCTGTAAACGCTCAAAATACATCTGAACCCAAGACGGGATTCCCGAAATAACAGACATATCTTCTTTTATTGTTTCATCAACAATGGCATCTACCTTGGTTTCCCAATCTTCAATGCAATTGGTTTCCCAAGATGGCATTCTGTTTTTCTGTAGATATTTGGGAACAAAATGCGCTACAATTCCAGAAAGTCGTCCGAATTTAATTCCGTATTTCTCTGTTAGAATTGGGCTTCCCTGTAAAAAAATCATTTTTCCATCAACAAAATCGGCATTTCCGGTTTCATTGATATAATGTAGAATCGCATTTCTTGCTGATTCTATATGATACGGCATCGATTCTTTGGTCAGCGGTATAAATTTTGCTCCAGAAGTTGTTCCGGAAGTTTTAGCAAAATACAATGGTTTTCCTTTCCAGAGAATATCAGCTTCGCCTTTTACAACCTTTTCAACATAGGGTTTTAAATCTTCATAATCTCTTACGGGCACCAACTTCTGAAAATCCTCAAAAGTTTTTATCTTATTAAAATGATGGTCTTTTCCGAATTCGGTGTTTTGTGCGTTTTCAATCAAACTTTTAAAAACTGCTAGTTGGGTTTGAACTGGATTGTTTGCCCATCTAAGCGTTTGCTTATATATTTTTCGAGCAAATATTTTTGCTGCAATTGACTTAATTGACATTTTCAGTAGTATTATTTTTTGTCACTTTTCTTTTTGTCTTGAGATTTTGCCTTCAGCTCTTTCTCAGTTTCAGCAACATCCTCTCTTAGTTTTATTTCGGCATCCGATGCTTTCATATTTAAATCTGATGCATCTTCAACAGATTCTGCTAATATAGAATCTTTATTAAATTTTGAATATTCCAATTCTCCTTTTAAAACTTTCTGAATTCCTTTTATATATGTTTCATTTTGTTTTAAAGCGGTTTCTAAAGAATCTGATTTGATTGCCAATCTCGTAGCATTTCTTTTCAATTCTGTAGAAGAATATCCAGGAATAAACTCGCGAAGCGGTGTAAATGCAATAATAAAAGTAGTAACCAAAATTAGAAATATTCCGCCTAAAGTAAACGTTACAAATACGTTCATCAAAGTAAGCCTAAAAGAAAATATCTCTTCAAAAGTGTCTTCATTTAAAATTACTAATCGGTTTTTAATGAACAGTTTCTTCCTAAAATTCTTTTTACTTTTTTTAGTCATTATCTTTCTTTATGCTAGCAAATATAGCAATTAATCGTCATGATATTTGTTCGAAAAATTTCATGAAGAGCTATAATTTACTATTTTATAAAATATTTAACGTGGTTTAATACAAATATTTTAAACTAAAAATACTTCTATTTCGTATATTTCTATATACCTTTGCGGGATAAATAAGAAAAACAATTTGCTTCGGCATTAAATATATTAGTCATGGGAAGATTAGGTCTTACAGAAATCCTTGTTATCGTAGGTATAGTGATATTACTTTTTGGAGGTAAAAAAATTCCAGAATTAATGAAAGGTTTAGGAAGCGGTATTAAAGAATTTAAAAACGCTGCTAAAGACGATCAACCTGCTGCTTCTAAAAAACAAGAAGAAGAAACAAAATAAGAAATTCGAAAAACTTATTAAATCCCAAATTACAATTGTAGTTTGGGATTTTTTTTATATCTCAAAATTCCTACTTTTAGGGTCCCAAATTTTTAGATATGAAAAACTTACTTTTCGTGATGGCTTTTCTGCTCACAGCAGAAAGTCAGTCGCAAACTCAGCCCTTTCCTGCCAATAAAGTGCACGGAAATGGACTAATGGCATCTCCAAGGAATAGCCTAGATGCGCAAAAAAATTACGATACTTGGAAATCCAATTTCGTAGAATCTTGTTCCAATAAGCGTTATCGTGTAAAGTTTGACAATACTTCTGAAACCGTTTCTGAAGGAATTGCTTACGGAATGCTGCTTTCGGCTTATATGGCAGATAAACCATTATTTGACGGACTTTGGCTGTATTACAAAGACCATGTAAATGCTAATGGTGTCATGAATTGGAAAATAAAAGGCTGTTCTGAAGCAATTGGTTCTAATGGTGCAACCGATGCAGAACTTGATGCCGCTTTTGCTTTAATAGTTGCAGACTATCAATGGGCCAGCACTGGAGATATCAATTACAAAGGGGATGCTAAAACGTTGATTTCGGCAATCAAAAATTATGAAATTGAAGCAAACACTCTTGTTTTAAAACCGGGAGATCAATTCGGCGGAAGCCAAATTACCAACATCTCCTATTTCTCTCCTGCTTATTATAGAGCTTTTGGTGTTTTTACCAACGATGTTACTTTTTGGAGTCAAGTTGCTGCTAAGGCTTATACCGTTATCAACAATAATCTGACAGTAAATAATGCAGTCGGTGGCCTAGTTTCTGACTGGTGTGAAGCTTCAGGTGCTTATTCTGCCATTGCTGTAAATTATGGATATAACCGACAAGGAAAAGCATATACTTATGATGCAGCAAGAACGCCTTGGAGAATCGCTGTTGATTATATTTGGTACGGAACTGCAGAAGCAAAAACGTATTCTAAAAAAGCATCGGATTTTGTTCGTGTAAATCTTGGTGGCACTTTAAATATTAAAGATGGTTACAACCAAAACGGAACTGTAGTGGGAAGTTTTCATAATGCAACATTTATAGGAGCATTTGCCTGTGCTGCAATGGCAGGAGAAGATCAACAACATTTGGATGCTTCTTACAATGACTTGAAAACCGTAGATGAACCCAATAATTATTTTCATCAAACATTAAAAACATTATACTCCCTTTTACTAACAGGTAATTTCTATTTACCGATAAACGCCACATTATCTAATGATACTTTCGATATTGAAAAATCTACAGTTACGCTTTACCCCAATCCGAGTGCTGATCGAATCACGATTAACGCGCCTGGGCAATCTACTATCTCGATAATTTCTCCTTCTGGAAATGTTATTCACCAGCAAAAAACAATTTCTGAAAACACTGAAATAAACTTAGCCAATCAGTCCAGAGGCATTTATTTAGTCAAAATATCCAATAGCGATTTTAAAAGCATTACCAAAAAAGTGATTTTGAAATAGCTTTAAATGAAAACTCCCAAATTACAATTGGTAAATTGGGAGTTTTAGTTTAAATTTAGTCAATTATTTGCACTTATTTTTTTCAAAAAGCGCTTTTAACTGATCTAGAACCGTATCGGCTTTAAAATCTTCTTTTTCAATTGCAGCGATAAGTTTAGGACAATCCGCGAAAGCTTCTTTCGACATTTTTTTTACTAAAGAATTTGTACCGACAGCTAAGTTATTGGCAGATGTAGCAAATCCGAAAACTAAATCTTCACTATTTTTCTTTCCAAAGTAATAAGCTGTATTAGAAATGGTAACCACAGAACTAGTTCCACCTGCATTTGGCCTTCTTCCTCCTTCTGCTCCTATTCCTCCAATTTTTACATCTTTGTCATATACAATATAAAACCAGATTTTTTTCTTTGATTTGGAGAATTTACCTGTGAATAAATTAGCGGTCGTAAAATAAAACTTTTCTACTATAAACATATTGTTATCAGCATTTACGTACTCAATCCTTTTTACATCGGCACTAAGAATCTTTTCCTTTTTCGCCTCTTCATTAACTTTAAAATTAATTTTTGAGTCTTCGCTTTCAACTAATTCGGCCAAACCGGTCTTTTTGGTACCGTCTTCAAAATATAATACTGCCTTTAGAAATTTTGCCTGGCCTACAGCAGAGTATAATATTGCCATTAGAATTAAAAAATTCTTTTTCATAATTTGGGGTTTAAAATTTCCTACAAATATATTCTTTCCCAAGAATTATTTATACGCAAAATAGAAAGAAAAACTCACAAATTACGATTTGCAATTTGTGAGTTCTATAATAAGTATTCCGCTAGTTTGAATCTGGATTTGAGCAATAGCAAACAAGAGGAGCAGTTAAATAAATGTTATTTTTAAAGTATCATCGTCAACTGAATTCTCTTTCTATCTTCATCAACCTCTGTAACTTTTACATCGACATGTTGGTGTAGTTTTACTACTTCGTTAACATCACTTACATAACCCGATTTTAACTGCGAAATATGAACTAAACCGCTTTCTTTGATTCCAATGTCAACAAAACAGCCAAAGTTGGTGATGTTATTAACAATTCCTGGTAATATCATTCCGGTTTTCAAATCTTTAATCGATTTTACATTCGCATCAAATTCAAACACTTTAGCCGACTTTCTCGGATCCAATCCAGGTTTTTCAAGCTCTTTTATGATATCTTTTAGCGTAAGCAAACCAATTTCAGGTGTTACATATTTTTCGGCCTTTATAAGTGCTGTTTTCTCTTTGTTGGCAATTAAATCATTTAAAGAAATATTCAAATCTTTTGCCATCTTCTCCACAACCGGATAAGCCTCTGGATGCACCGCCGAATTATCTAACGGATTTTTAGCATTTGTAATTCTAATAAACGCCGCTCCTTGCTGATAGGCTTTATCTCCTAAACGAGGCACTTTTTTCAGCTGTTTTCTGTCTTCAAAAGGGCCGTTTTCAGAACGATATTGTACAATGTTTTCCGCCAGCTTTTCCCCGATTCCACTCACATAACTCAATAAGTGTTTACTTGCGGTGTTGATATTAATTCCAACCGAGTTTACGCAACGAATTACCGTATTATCTAATTCTTCTTTTAATTTCGTTTGGTCCACATCGTGTTGATATTGCCCTACTCCAATAGCTTTTGGGTCTATTTTTACCAATTCGGCCAACGGATCTGAAAGTCGTCTTCCGATAGAAACCGAACCACGAACGGTAACATCATAATTAGGAAATTCTTCTCTCGCTATTTTTGAAGCCGAATAAACCGAAGCTCCTGCCTCTGAAACCACAAATACTTGAATTGGCTTGTCAAACGCGATTTTTTTGATGAAAAACTCAGTTTCTCGTGAAGCTGTTCCATTTCCGATCGAAATCGCATCAATTTGATACGCATTTACCATCGAACGAATTTTTTTAATCGCCATAGTTTCCTCGTTTTGAGGTGCGTGCGGATAAATGGTTTCATTGTATAATAAATCGCCTTTTTCGTCCAAACAAACCACTTTACAACCACTTCTAAATCCTGGATCGATTGCCAAAATACGTTTTTCTCCCAACGGTGGAGCCAATAATAACTGACCTAAATTATTAGCAAAAACCTGAATAGAATTGGCATCTGCCTTTGCTTTTGCTTCCTGCAAGGTTTCATTTCCAATTGCTGGATTTAGTAAACGTTTGTAACTGTCTTCAATCGCCAGCTGTAAATGTGCTGTTGAATTATTTTGTTTTTTAATGATGATTTCGTCAATTACATCGTATGCATCGTCAATATCAACATCAATTTTCATTTTTATAAAACCTTCATTTTCTGCACGAAGCATCGCTAATAAACGGTGAGCCGGCGCTTTTGTCAAAGGCTCTTCCCAATCAAAATATTGGTTGAATTTTTGTGCTCCTTCTTCTTCGGCTTTCTTTTTCACCACTTTTGTCGCAATAGTCGCTTTTCGCTGAAACAATCTACGAAGCTGTTTACGAACATAAATGTTTTCGTTGATCCATTCGGCTACAATATCTCTTGCACCTTGAATTGCGGCTTCTTCATTAATAACATTTTCATTAATGTATTGCGTCGAAATAAAATCGATATCTGCATCACTTTCAGAAATGATGAGTTTTGCTAAAGGTTCTAAACCAAATTCGCGTGCGACATCGGCTTTTGTTTTTTTCTTCTTTTTATAAGGAAGATAAAAATCTTCTATTTCTTGTAAATCAAAACTGTCTTCAATCTTTTTCTTCAATTCTGGCGTAAGTGCCTTTTGCTCTTCGATCGATTTTAAAACTGCCTCTTTACGTTTTATAAGCGTATCGTATTCTTTCTGCAATTTTGCAATCAGCTCAATAACAGTTTCATCAAGGTTTCCGGTTGCATCTTTTCGGTAACGTGAAATAAACGGAATCGTACAGTCTTCCTCTAATAATTTTACTGTGTTTTGAATACTTACTGCGGGCGCCTGAACAGACTTTGCAATGAATTGAATGTTGGTCATTGTTTATTTTATTTGAATAGCAAAGATGCAAAAGTGTTTTACAATTTTAGCAACGTTTTTTAGTAATATTATTGTTTTACATTAATCAAAACTAATATAAAAGCTTTTAAATTTTTTAATTCTATTTTACTCCAATTTTTTTTTACTTGGAGGTAAAAAATTCTCTCCAGTCACTACACTTTTTCCTGTTTTGCTTTTGGAGATGGTATCGATTGAATTAAGCGTAAAAGTTTTTCAGTATCAGCTACATCAGTTATTCTTAGTTTCCCATCTGTAGCTTCCATTTTCAACTGTCCGATTTTATCGGACAGTTCACTTCCTTCTTTTAAAAGTTTCTTTTTTAAATCCCCCCAATATTTTCTTGGCCTATCAGTTCCTGTTAATATCTCAATAACATCAATTACAGAAAAATACCAAATTTCATTTTCAGCATCATAATGACTTCTTACTTTTTTCTGTTCAAATAATTTTACTGGACTCATTTCAATTACAAATTAAATTTTTTAAATATTTACTACTCAATTTGTGGATTTTAGATGTGCAACCAAAATAATATCTTTGTTACTATTTTTTAGCGAATGGAAATTTTATTACTGTATTTTTTATTTATAAATATCGTTCTTTTTATAATTGCTGGTTATGATAAATATCAAGCTTTAAAAAATAAAAGAAGAATTCCTGAAAAAACCTTGTTTCTCATGGCTTTAACCGGTGGTTCACCTGGGTTATTAACAGCAATGTTATTTTTTAAACATAAAACGAGTAAAACTTCTTTTATTGTGAAGTTTGTTCTGATCTTAGGAATTCAGGCAACACTTATAATTGCCTTTCTGAATTATAAAAAGTACTATTAACATTGTTGATAACTCAAAAAAAGGTTGTTTTTCAGTATATTAAAACACTGATTATAAATACTTAAATAAAAAACCGGACAAATTTAAAAATCGGCCCGGTGTATTTATGAATAGGTGCAAAGCACCGAATTTTTTTTGACTTTTTATGCGCAAGCAATTTTATTCACTCTATTTTGATGCCTTCCGCCCTCAAAAGCAGTATCTAAGAAAGTTTCAACGATTTCAACAGCTTGGTGAATAGATGTGAATCTTGCTGGAATACTTACAATGTTTGCATCATTGTGTAAACGAGTTAAATACGCGATTTCTTTAGTCCAGCATAAACCAGCTCTTACTTTCGGGTGTTTATTAACAGTCATCGCTATTCCGTTACCGCTTCCGCAGATTACGATTCCAAAATCAGCTTTTCCTTCAGATACATCATTGGCAACTGGATGTCCAAAATCCGGATAATCTACAGAAGCATCAGTATCTGTACCATAGTTAGTTACTTCATATCCTCTAGCTTTAAGCATTTCAACAATTGCTTTTTTATATTCTGGTCCTGCGTGATCGTTTCCTATCGAAATTTTCATTTTTAATACTATTAAGTTGTGTATTGCAAATTTACTTAATTAATATATGTTTGCCACGAATTACACCAATTTTCACTAATTTCTTTTTAAATGAAGGGTTTTAAACATTATTAAAATCTAAAAGTTCAATTTGTAGAAATTTGCAAAAAAAGCTAGCAAAATCAATGGTTTTATAACTATCTTACTATCAAATAATTATGAGGTTATCAACAATTTTAATAACTTCATAAGTATCTCATAATCAATAAATAATATTCAGAATATTTGTTAAAATTTTGAGGTGTTAATAGCAGTTCGTAATTCGTTGATATTCAATTAACTTTAAGTTAACAGAAAATGTTAATAAGTTCGAAAAGAAAATTAGAAGTTTTTTTTGGTTGTTTAGAAAAATTCCATAATCCAAAACTGGAATTTAATATGCAAGAAAAGTTTCGTGAATTTTTGGAAAAGTTATCAATATCAAAAATACCATTTTCAACAACTATGAACATATCAACTTATCTACAAAATCAATTCAATTTTGGTTGTCAACCGTTGTTAATTAAAATACAAAAAGTCTTATAAATTAATTATTTAGCTAAAAATAACTATGTTGATAACTCAGAATAAATAAGTAAAACGAGATTTCAATGACTTCAAAAAAAAAATTATTCGACATATTAACAAGCTATAATAACAACCAAATTTTTTTAAATTTTTAAAAATCTTTTTTTATTTATTTAATATATGTTGAAAACTAAAAAAGGTTGAAAAGAAAAAAAATTAAATTGAATTGAATTTTTCTCTGTTTTGAATTGTTTGAATTTGGTTTCAGACGATTTTAAGCGGATTGTTGAGATTGTCCAAAATTTCTTGAACTTGTTCGAAATCGTTTGGATGAACTTTGAGTTTGATTCCGCCGAGTGCGTTGGAATAAAACGGCATGACAGAGAGTGTCATTTCGTTTTCAAAGAAGAATGGAATTTCTTCTTGTTCTAGTAAGTGTTTGAGAACTACGGTTTCGTGCAGATAATTGAATACGGCGATCGTTTTAAAGCTTTCCATTTTTGGTCTTTTTGTAAATGTACGAAAAGTTATATTTTTAATAATTCTATTTGTTAAAAAGTATTATCTGATATCTTATTTGTAATTTTAAGCCTTATTAGAAAAGATATATGAGTAAGAAAATTAGAAAGCCGATAAAAAAAGAGAAAGATTTCTCTGGAAAAATACTTAAGATTTTATCGCAGAATGCTAATAAACCTTTCAATTACAAACAAATAGGAGCTAAGTTAGAATTAGACGATACAAAAAGCAGAAATCAGATTATAAAAGATTTAAAGATTCTTGCAGCTCAAAAGAAGATTATAGAAACAGAACCTGGAAAATATTTGATTAAAGCAGTAAGCCAGGATTATTACGAAGGAACAATAGATATGACGAGTAGAAAAACGGCATATTTTATTTGTGATGAGTTTGAAGAAGATGTTTTTATTCCGACCAATAATTTGAATCGTGCATTAGACAAAGACAAAGTAAAAGTTTACGTTTATAACAGAAGAAAAGGGAAAAGGCCTGAAGGTGAAGTTATTGAAGTTATCGAAAGAGATAAAACAGAGTTTGTTGGTGTAATAGATATGCAGCCAAACTTTGCTTTTGTTTCGACTGCAAACCCTAAAATGTATACTGATATTTTTATTCCGAAGGATAAAATTGGTGAAGCTGAAAATGGTGATGTCGTTTTAGTGAAGATTGAAGATTGGCCTAAAAGAGCGGATAGTCCGTTTGGATCTGTAATTCGAGTGCTAGGAAAACCTGGAGAACACAATACAGAGATTCATGCTATTTTAGCAGAATATGGTCTTCCAGCAGATTTCCCTGTAGAAGTGGAGGTTTTTGCACAAAAATTAGATACTTCGATTCAGGAATCTGAGATTGCAAAACGTCGTGATATGCGTGATACGCTTACGTTTACGATCGACCCGAAAGATGCAAAAGATTTTGATGATGCCTTGTCTTTCAAAAAGTTAGAAAACGGAAATTTCGAAATTGGAATCCACATTGCCGATGTTTCCTATTATTTAGAAGAAGGTACAATCCTGGATGATGAAGCCTATCAAAGAGCTACTTCGGTTTATTTGGTAGATAGAGTAGTCCCAATGCTTCCAGAAGTATTGTCTAACTTTGCTTGTTCGCTTCGTCCGAATGAAGAAAAATATACTTTCTCTGCAGTATTTGAAGTTTCTCCAACAGCACAAGTTATTAACCAATGGTTTGGAAGAACAGTAATTTATTCCGATCAGCGTTTTGCTTACGAAGAAGCACAGCATATTATTGAAACAAAAGGAAATAATACCATTCCGGTTGATATTTCTATTACCGGAGATTCTTATGTGGTTTCAGATGAAATTGTTGAAGCTACTTTAAAATTGGATGAATTAGCGAAGATTTTAAGAAAGAAAAGAATGCAGCAAGGAGCCATTTCTTTTGATAAAGTCGAAGTGAAATTCAATTTGAATGAAGAAGGAGAACCCGAAGGCGTTTATTTCAAAATATCAAAAGATGCCAATCATTTGATTGAAGAATTTATGCTTTTGGCCAATAGAAAAGTGGCTGAATACATTGGAAAACAAAAGAAAACATTTGTTTACCGTATTCATGACGAACCAAATGAAGATAAACTGGTTGCAATGCAGACAGTTATTGCTAAGTTTGGTTATAAAATTGATTTTAGAACAAAAGGCGATATAGCAAAATCTATTAACGCATTGATGGAAGAAGTAAATGGTAAGAAAGAACAAAATCTTATTGATACTCTTGCTATCAGAAGTATGAGTAAAGCCAAATATTCGACAGATAATATTGGTCATTACGGTTTAGCTTTTGATTATTATAGCCATTTTACATCGCCAATTCGTCGTTATCCAGATGTTATGGTACACCGTTTGTTGCAATATTATTTGGATGGTGGTGCTTCTGTAGATGAAGAGACCTACGAAACCAAATGTCTGCATTGTTCAAATATGGAGAATTTAGCAACAAATGCTGAACGTGATAGTATTAAATACATGCAGGTTAAATACATGCAGGATCATCAGGATGAAGAGTTTCTTGGAGTTATTTCTGGTGTTACTGAATGGGGAATTTATGTTGAAATTGTTTCTAACAAATGTGAAGGAATGGTAAGAATCAGAGAAATAAAAGAGGATTACTATACTTTTGATGAAAGGCAATATGCTTTAGTTGGAGCTACTTCAAACCGTTTATTGCAGTTAGGAGACGAGATTTATGTGAAGGTAAAAAATGCCGATTTAGTTAAAAAACAACTGGATTTTCACTTTTTGCGAAGAGCAGAATAATTAATTAATTTAAAAATAAAAGTATGAGAAAGCTAATTATAGGAGCAGCAATTTTATTTGTACAAATGTCTTTTGGTCAAGTTACCAAAGAGTTAGGAGATTTTGATACGGTTAAGGTTTTTGATAAATTAAGCGTAAAAGTAGTTCAGGCAGATCAAAATAAAATTGTAATAAAAGGTTCGAGAGAAGCAGAAGTTGAAGTTGTTAATAAAAATGGTATTTTGAAATTGAGAATGCCTTTCCCAAAACTTTTATCTGGAAATGACCTTAGTATTACATTGTATTACAAGCATATAGAATTGATTGATGCCAATGAAGGAGCAACTGTAACAAGTAACGAAGCGATCAAAGCAACTTCGTTTAAAGTAAGTGCACAAGAAGGCGCAATTATAAATGTTGATTTAGATGTTGATAAACTAAAAGTAAGCTCAGTATCAGGAGGTTCTATTACATTAACTGGTAAAGCTTCAAATCAGGATGCAAGTTTAGGAGCTGGAGGTTATTTGTTAGCAAGTAAATTGGAGACATCTCAGACTACTGTGAGCGTTTCTGCGGGCGGAAAAGCAGATGTTAATGCTTCTACCCTTGTAGATGCAAAAGTGAGCGCAGGAGGCTCTATTTATATTTATGGAAATCCAAAACAAGTAAATCAGAAAACAGTTTTTGGCGGTAAAATCGAAATTGTAAAATAATAACAGGCATTTAATGATTAATGATATTCTAGCCGGGCTTCCTTGGGGACTTGTTCTCAGTTTTATGGTAGGACCAGTATTTTTTGTTTTATTAGAAACCAGTATTACAAAAGGTTTCAGATCTGCAATTGTTTTTGATTTGGGTGTAGTATTAGGAGATGTTTTCTTTATTGCCATTGCTTATTTAGGCAGTTACAGACTGATTTCTAGTTTAAAAGATGATCCAGCTCTATTTATTTTTGGTGGAATAATTATGCTTTCTTACGGTATTATTTCATTCGTAAAATTAAAGAAAGAAGAGAAAGTAAACGATGAAGAGATTGACCGTGATATTTTAAAAAGAAACTACGGAAGTTTGTTTGTAAAAGGTTTTTTGCTGAACGTTATTAACATTGGAGTTTTAGGATTCTGGTTAGCAGTAATTATCTCTGTAGGGCCGAAATTAGATATGCAAACGTCTAGAATGATGACTTTCTTTGCTGCAGTAATTATTACGTATTTAGTAATTGATTGTGCTAAAATTTTATTAGCCAAACAATTAAAATCAAAAATGACACCAACTAATATTTTAAAAATTAAAAAAGGAATTAGTGTTGTTTTAATGGTTTTCGGATTTGCTTTAGTAATTCAAGGCTGGTTTCCAAAAGAGAAAGAAATGGTTAAAAATGCGCTCGAAAGAATAGAAAAAAAATAGTTGTTAATAACTCAAATTATATCGAAAAAGCCTCTGATTTTCAGAGGCTTTTTTGTGTTTATAATGTTCGTTTAGAACTTTGTCAAAATTACTTGTGTTCAAAGTATTTACATCAAATTTGTCATTTCGACGAAGGAGAAATCTTCGCGAGATGTTCTACAAAGTTTAGCCAATTGGAGTGGAGTTACTTACAGAGATTTCTCCTTCGTCAAAATGACAAGATTGTGGAAAAGTTAAGCACAAAAAAAAAGAGACACATTTCTGTATCTCTTTTTAGGCATCGTTTGGATTCGAAGCAATATCTTTAATTAATTTTTTCTAAAAATTAAACATAAAAAAAACTCTATTTTTTAGAGGTTTTAGAGTTATTGTCCGGATTCGAAGTAAATATTTTTAATTAATTTTTTCTAAAAATTAAACATAAAAATAAACTCTAAATTTCTTTAGAGGTTTTAGATGCATCGTCGGATTCGAACCAATATCTTTAATTAATTTTTCTTAAAAATTAGACAAAAAAAAAGAGACACATTTCTGTATCTCTTTTTGAGGCATCGTCCGGATTCGAACCGGAGTAGGAGCTTTTGCAGAGCCCAGCCTAGCCGCTCGGCCACGACGCCATTACTTGAACGGTTGGCAAAAGTAACTAAAATCTTTAAATTTCAAAAGTTTCCAAGAAACTATTTTAAAAAAATACAGATTTAATTTGAACGATTACTTTCTAATTTCCGTCATTTTTATAGTAACTGACTCAACATCACCACCAATAGGTGGATTAATTTTGGAAACCCAAACGGTTGTTTTTTCTACCATTTCTATCTCAGCAAGTACTCGAATATTGATTCTTTTGGCAACATGTTCTAATAAATGCGAACGAATTGCCATTTCTTCAGCCACAATTTTGTTCAAGTGAACATAGTCAACAGTGTCCAAAAGATGATCTGTTTCTGCCGATTTCTGTAAATTGGTTTTAATTTTTAGATCAACAGTATAATCAGATCCAATTTTTCCTTCTTCAATTAAACATCCGTGATAAGAAAAAGTACGGATATTTTTAAGTTTTATAACTCCCATTTTTATGTTGTTTCACGTTTAAAGTTTCAGGTTTTGCGCTAGTTAAATAACTTTAAACCTGAAACCTGAAACCTTTTTTTTATCTTTGCTAAAATTACTATAAAATAATGGCATCAGAAGAGAAATCACTCAATTTTATTGAACAAATCATAGAGGAAGACGTAAAATTAGGTCTTTCAAATACTAAACTTCGCTTTCGTTTTCCACCAGAACCTAATGGTTATTTACACATTGGGCACGCAAGTTCTATTGCTTTAAATTTTGGATTAGGAATTGATTATCAATCTCCTGTGAATTTACGTTTTGATGATACAAACCCTGAAAAAGAAGAACAGGAATTTGTTGATGCTATTAAAAAAGATGTAGAATGGTTAGGATATACTTGGGCAGAAGAATGTTATGCTTCAGATTATTTCCAACAATTATACGATTGGGCAGTTTTATTAATTAAAAAAGATAAAGCGTATGTTGATAGCCAATCTTCTGAAGAAATGGCTATTCAAAAAGGAACTCCAACAACTCCAGGAACTGATAGTCCGTACAGAAATCGTTCAGTTGAAGAAAACTTAGATTTATTCGAAAGAATGAAAAACGGTGAATTTGAGGATGGTACACATATTCTTCGCGCTAAAATTGACATGAAATCAACAAACATGTTGATGCGTGATCCTATCATGTACAGAATTTTACACAAACATCACCACAGAACTGGAGATGCTTGGAAAATTTATCCAATGTACGATTGGGCACACGGACAAAGTGATTATTTAGAGCAAATTTCTCACTCATTTTGTACGCTGGAATTCTTGCCTCACCGTGAATTATACGATTGGTTTTTAGATCAGATTTTTGATGATAATAAGCTTCGTCCAAAGCAAAGAGAATTTGCTAGACGTAACTTATCACATACTGTTGTTAGTAAAAGAAAATTACAGCAACTAGTTAAGGAAAAGCATGTTAACGGTTGGGATGATCCTAGAATGTCAACTATTTCTGGATTAAGAAGACGTGGTTATACAGCTGCTTCATTACGTAATTTTGCGAACACAATTGGTATTGCAAAACGTGATAATTTGATCAATGTATCGGTTTTGGAATTCTGTATTCGTGAAGATTTGAACAAAATTGCACCTCGTGTAATGGCTGTTTTAGATCCTGTAAAATTGGTGATTACCAATTATCCTGAAGGAAAAGAGGAGTGGTTAGAAGCTGAAAACAATCAAGAAGATGAAAATGCAGGTTTCAGAAAAGTGCCTTTTTCTCGTGAATTATACATAGAAAGAGAAGACTTTTTAGAAGAAGCTCCAGCTAAATATTTCCGTTTGACTTTAGGAAAAGAAGTGCGTCTTAAAAATGCGTATATCATTAAAGGAGAATCAGTTATAAAAGATGCTGAAGGCAATATTACGGAAATTCATGTAACTTATGATACCGATTCTTTAAGCGGAAGCGGAACAGAAGCAAGCCAAAGAAAAGTATCTGGAACCTTACATTGGGTTTCTATAAAACATGCTTTGGAAGCAGAAGTTCGTTTGTACGATCGTTTGTTTACAGATGAAGCTCCAGACAGTTATAAAGAGAAAAATTTCTTAGATTTTGTGAATCCAAACTCTTTAGAAATTGTTACTGGATATGTTGAACCAAGTTTATCAACAGCTCAAAATGAAGATAAATTCCAGTTTCAACGTTTAGGATATTTTACTGTTGATAAAGATTCAACTCCTTCAAAGTTAGTGTTTAACAAAACGGTTGGATTGAAAGATGCTTGGGAAGAAAAAGGTAAAAAAGAAGAAAACAGCATCAATAATTCTTTAAAAGAAATCAACAAATATTTCAAAGTTGAAAGTAAACCTGAGCGAATTGCAATTGAAAGTGCAATAGGGGAGAACATTAAAAACATTTCGAGTTTCTCTTTGATACAAAATTCATTAAAGAAAAATATCAACAATAATAAGGCTTCGCTATTGTTTTCTCAGTTTATTTTGAAGTATTCAAACTGGAAATCTGTAGATTTTGAAGAACAAGATATTAAGAAATTGTATTCCATGTCTTTGAAAAGTGAATCAACTTATGTAAGATCAAAAGCACTTTTAAACTTAAGAGATATAGAAAATGAAATTTTGAGAAATCAATACGATGACGAAATTTTGAAATTATATTCGAATCCACCAAAAAATGCTTCGGAAAGAGAAATTGAAATTCTTTCTGAAATGGTGAAGAAGTAATATCAATTAAATTTATGAAAAGCGCTTTTATAAGCGCTTTTTTTTATTATATAGATTTGCTATTGTTATTTAAAATTTAATAATTTTTATAGATTAAAAGTGACTATCATAGATTAGTTTTAATCGAAAATAAAATAATGTTGGATGACCAATTCATTTTTTAGATTTAAGCTTATTAAAAGCCTTTATTTTAATTTTTACTCTTTTTTAACTCCCGATTTTGCTATCATATTATAAATTATAGTTTTAAATAATATATTTTATATTTTTAATTGATTATATATATTATTAATAAAATCTATTAAAAATTTACTTTTAATTTATTTTATAGATTAAAAGTGACATTCATAAATGATATTTAAGATAAAATAAAAAATACTCGAGTAGAGAAGACCTTTTTTTATTTTTCATTGATTAAAACTCTTTATTTTAGGTTTTAGTTTTTTTTGCTTCAATTTTCTTCTCAAAAGAATAAAATAAAAGTTTTTTCTTGCTTTTTTAATTTTTCATTTCAATTTTATAAATCATAATTTTTTACTATTATTTTATTAAAAATTTAGTTTTTAATTATTATAGGTATAAATGACTGAAATGTATAAAATTATAGTTTTTGATTATTTTTATAAGTTTTTATTTCAGTTTTAAAATGATAAATTTTAATTATTAATTTTAGTTAATTTTAAGATTTTAATTATTATTTATAAAAATGATGTTAAAAATGATTTTAATAGTTTTTAGATATTAATTTTAACCCTCATAAATCGATTTTAAAGCGGTTTTTAAAATGATTTGATAGATAACTCATTTTTTAAATTATTGTTTATTTACGGTCTTTATTTTAATTTTTACTGTTATTTAAGCCAGTTTAACTGCTTGTTAACACACAATTGTTTATAAAACTGCTATTTTTAACTCAATATCAAAAGTCAGAGATGATTTTTGTAAAAATTAAAATTTGCCATAAAGAATCTAAGCTGAAATTTATTGTTTTTAGAAACTCGTAATTTTTATCACAATAGATTTTCAAAACTGATTTCCCAAAAAGACAATTTTATGTTCTCATTTTTATTGTGATATAATTTTGATAATATTTCTCGTAAAAAGATATTTTTCAAATTAGATCATAATGTACAAAATTCCATAATGTTGAATTTGAGTGAAAGTTTAGTTTTTAAATTTCAAAGTCTGACAATTTTTAATTTAAATCTAATTATCATGAAAATTTTATATTTCGCATTAGCATTATTATTTGCAAACGTAGCAATTTCACAAACACATCAAATTACAAAACACAATGGAGAACAACTTGATGTAAATTTTATTAAATCTGAAAATGGTTTTGTTTATTATTCTTTGAATGGAAGTTCTGAAGAAATCAAAATCAGTAAACATGCAGTGTCATCAATTACAAACAAACAAACAAAACAAACTCAGAAAGTTTCTGATAAAATAGTAGTTGATTCAAAAGACGATTACAAAATGGTAACTGTTTTGCCACAAGAAAAAACAATAGGACTGAAACAAACCGGAACATTTACAGGAGTCTCGACCAAGACAAAAGGTGAACCGCCTATTGCAAACCAGAAGCAAACTGCGATGAGAATTAAAAGTAAGTCGGCTTCAAATGGTTCTCCTTTTGTAAGTATAACTGAAAAAGATGGCAAATATGAAGCTACAACTTATGTGTATTAATTATATTGTTAATTTTTTGTAAATTACAATTAATCAGAAAATTATAAGTTCAAAAAAGAGTATCTTTAAGTAATAATTTAAAATTGTAATATCATGTCTAAGAACTTAAATACCGCCGCAGCAATTTTAGCTGCAGCAGCTGCAGGAGCAGCAATCGGAATTTTATTTGCTCCAGATAAGGGATCTAAAACTCGAGCAAAAATCAAAGAAGGTTTAGATGATGCTAAACATAATATAAAAGATTCTTTTGATGCAAGTTCAGAAGTTTTACGTGAAAAATTTACAAGTGCAACTCAAAATCTTGACGGTACATTAACAGAGTTACTTTCAAATGTTAGTCATAAAACAGAAGAAGTGATTACTTTTTTAGAAACTAAACTTGCTGATTTAAAGGCACAAAACGCTAAACTTCAGAAATAATATTTTGACAAAGCACATTACTTGCTTATTTTTATAAGAAAGTTTTGTGCTTTTTTTATTTAAAATTATAATTATGGCGTTTGAAGAATTAAAAGAAAACACAGATAAAGTTCAAGATCAAGCTAAAGAATACATTGAAAGTCATTTAGCTTATTATAAACTGTGGGGTTTTAAAGTTGCAATGAAATCAACAACTTTAATCTTTAAGTTTACTTTGATTTTATTATGTTTTAGTATGGTTTTGATTTTTGGATCTTTTGCCGCGGCTTATGCTTTTGGTTCTTTATTTGAAAGTAATGCTCTCGGATTTTTGGCAGTAGGAGGGATCTATCTTTTCTTTACAATCCTACTTTTCTTTATAAAAGACAAATTTGTTGAAGGACCAATTTTAGAGAAATTTTCAGAAATCTTTTTTAATGATTAATTATGGATAGAAAAAAATACTCTTCGTATGCTGAGATTGAAAGAGATCTAGAAATTCTAAAATTGGAAAAAGAAATCAATTATCAGAAATTGGTTTTGAGTTTTCAGAAAACTAAGGAAAGCATCACACCGCAAAATATTGTAAATGGTTTCATTTCCTCTTACACAGGTTATATCAAAAAATCATTTCCAGAAATTTTACAATCTATTTTACCATTTATGATCAATTGGTTTATAAATAAAAAAAGAGGCAATTAGCCTCTTTTTTATTTCGTAATTATTGTTGAACATCTGGTTGAATATCATCTTCATAACCGGACTGTCTTTGAGTTGGTTTTGGTTTTTCAATTTTCTTATTGTTCTTTTTCATCATTTCTCCAACTTGATTAGAAGCTGAGAATGAAGCAACCATATTGTTCAACATATCGCTTCCAGCTTGTGGAGAATTTGGAAGAAGAATTAAGTTTGAGTTGGTATCAGATCCAATAGATTGTAAAGTATCATAATGTTGTGTCACTACAATTAGGGCAGAAGCTTCTTGAGAATTAATGCCAACTTGGTTTAAAACTTCAACACTTTCTACAAGACCTCTCGCAATTTCACGACGTTGATCTGCAATACCTTGTCCTTGTAAACGTTTACTTTCTGCTTCAGCTTTTGCTTTTGCAACGATTCTAATTCTTGAACTTTCAGCTTCAAATTCAGCAGCAGTTTTTTCTCTATCAGCAGCATTGATTCTGTTCATTGCATTTTTTACCTGGATGTCTGGATCAATATCGGTAACCAAAGTATTGATGATATCATATCCGTAAGTAGACATTGCTTCGTTTAATTCACGTTTTACTGCAACTGCGATATCATCTTTTCTTTCAAAAACATCATCCAATTTTAGTTTTGGAACTTCGGCACGAACAACATCAAATACATAAGAAGTAATCTGATCGTGCGGATATTCTAACTTATAAAATGCTTCGTAAACTTTATCTTGAATCACTTTGAACTGAACCGAAACTTTCATTTTGATGAAAACGTTGTCTCTAGTTTTAGTTTCGATGATAACATCCAACTGCTGAATTTTAAGATTTACTCTTCCGGCCAATCTGTCAACCATCGGAATTTTAAGTTGTAATCCTGAATTTCTAACACTTTGAAATTTTCCAAAACGTTCAATAATTACAGAAGATTGTTGTTTCACAGTAAAAAACGACGACATAAAAATGAAGAACGCTAATACTAAAAAGATAATGAATGCTGTACTCATGGTTATATAATTTATATTTATGATTCTGGTAAATTACGAAAATTCTTCTAAAATAAAATTATCAAACATTAAAAAAACGCTAAGAACATTTTTGAGATGTTACTTAGCGTTTAGTTTTTTTGAACCATTAAGTTCATTTAGAAAATTAAGATCAAATCTTTGTCAAGAAAATTAAGCTTTATGAACTTAAAAAACTTCTTTTTTTTATCATCAAGTTGAGCTTAATAAACTTAATATCTTAATGGTAAATTATTTTATAAAGTTGCGATTGCTTTCTTAATTCTAGAAATAGTTTCTTCTTTTCCAATAATTTCTACAATATCAAATAGGTGAGGACCTTTCAAAGCTCCAACCAAACTTAGACGGAAAGGTTGCATTACTTTACCCATTCCGATTTCGTTTTTAGTTAACCAATCTTTTACAACTGCTTCGATGTTTGCTGAAGTAAAATCTTGAATATTTTCCAAAACAGAAATCAATTGTTGCATTAAAGCTGGAGTTTCTTCTTTCCAGTTTTTACTTGCTTTCTCATCATAAGATGTTGGCGATTGAAAAAAGAAATCTGTTAACTCCCAAAAATCAGAAACGAAATTAGCTCTTTCTTTAATTAGTGAAACAATTCTTGTGATGTCATATTTAGAAATATCAACGCCTTTTTCTATCAAAATAGGAGAGAAGGTTTTTGCTAAATCTGCATCATTTTGTTTTACTAAATATTGGTGGTTGAACCATTTATTTTTCTCTGGATCAAATTTAGCTCCAGCTTTATGAACTCTATTCAAGTCAAAAGATGCAGCCAATTCTTCTAGAGAAAATATTTCTTTGTCAGTTCCATCATTCCATCCCAATAAAGCAAGGAAGTTTACAACTGCTTCTGGGAAAAATCCTTTTTCTCTGTAGCCAGAAGAAATGCCTTCTTCCGTTTTCCATTCTAAAGGAAATACAGGGAATCCCATTTTGTCTCCATCTCTTTTTGATAATTTACCATTTCCAACTGGTTTCAAAATCAAAGGTAAGTGTGCAAATTCTGGAGCGTCCCAACCAAATGCTTTGTACAATAAAACATGAAGTGGCATAGATGGCAACCATTCTTCTCCACGAATTACATGAGAAGTTTCCATCAAATGATCATCCACAATATTGGCTAAATGATACGTTGGCATTCCGTCACTTTTGAATAAAACTTTATCATCCAAAAGATTAGTTTCAAACTTAACATCTCCACGAATTATATCTTTCAAATGTAAAGTTTCATCAACCGGAGTTTTAAAACGGATTACATAATGTTCTCCATTTGCAATTCTCTTTGCAGTTTCTTCAGCAGAAATTACTAATGAAGTATCTAATTTTTCACGATTGTGATGATTGTAAATAAATGTTTTTCCTTCAGCTTCGTGTTGTTTTCTATGTGCATCCAATGCTTCTGGAGTATCAAAAGCATAATATGCCCAACCAGAATTGATCAATTGATCGGCATATTGTTGGTATAAATCTTTACGTTCGCTTTGTCTGTACGGACCAAATTTTTCATTTTTTCCAACAGTTTCTTCAGGAGCAATTCCTAACCATTCAAGAGCTTCCATAATGTAAGCCTCTGCACCAGGAACAAAACGAGTTTGATCTGTATCTTCAATTCTCAGATAAAAAACACCGTTATGTTTCTTTGCAAATAAATAATTAAATAGGGCAGTGCGAACTCCGCCGATATGTAATGGTCCAGTCGGACTTGGTGCAAAACGCACACGAACTTGCTTTGACATTTGTTTAAATTTTGATGCAAAGATACAACATTAGTCAAAAGCCGAAAGTCGAAAGTCTGAAAGCTTTTACCTTGATAATGTAACTTTTGACTTTCGACTTTCCACTTTCAAACTTAAAGTTATAATTACTACTTTTATAGGTTATAATTAAAAGAGATTTATTTTGAAGACATCATCTGCAATATATCAAAAGTTAGAGGCTTTCATTAAGAAATATTATACCAACGAATTGATAAAAGGGATCTTACTTTTTACTGGTTTTGGTTTATTATATTTTTTGTTTACGCTTTTTGTGGAATACTTTCTTTGGTTAAAACCATTGGGAAGAACTTTCCTTTTTTGGATTTTTATTGCTGTTGAAGTTTTCCTTTTGGTTCGTTTAATTCTGTTTCCATTATTTAAATTATTCAAACTTCAAAAAGGAATTGACTATTCTCAAGCTTCAAAAATTATTGGAAATCATTTCACAGAAGTGAGCGATAAGCTGACGAACTTTTTACAATTGTCTTCAGAAAATAATGCTGAAAGTTCAGAATTGGTTTTGGCTTCAATCGAACAAAAGGCGAATTCTTTGCAACCAATTCCGTTTGGAAATGCAATCAATTTTAAAGCAAACAAAAAATATTTGCCATTGGCTTTAGTTCCAATTTTGCTTTTTGCCGTGTTTTATATTTCTGGAAACAGTAATGTAATTTCTCAAAGTTTGAATAGAGTAGTGCATTTTAATGCTGCATTTTTACCACCAGCTCCTTTCAAATTTGTGGTTCTGAACTCTAATTTGCAAGCAGAGCAAAACAAAGATTTCGTAATCAAAATGGAATCTGTTGGAAACGTAGTTCCAGAAAATGTGATGATTCATATTGGTGACGAAAGTTATTTTATGGAATCTTCTCAACCCGGAAAGTTTGAATTTAAAGTAGAGAAACCAGCAGAAGATATTCGTTTTTCTTTTGAAGGAAATTCGGTTCTTTCGGAAGAATATGATTTGAAAGTTATCACTGTTCCATCCATTGCCAACTTCGAAATGGTTTTGAATTTTCCTTCGTATTTAAAGAAAAAATCAGAAACAATTCAAGGAACTGGAAATGCAATTGTACCTGAAGGAACAACCGTAACTTGGAAAATGAATACCAAATCTACCCAAGAAGTAACATGGAAAAGAGAGAATGAAGTATTCAAGTTTAATAAGGTAGAAAATGAGTTTAAATTGGCTAAAAATATAAGTCAAAATACCGAATATCAAATACTTACATCAAATAATAAGATTAAAAACTACGAAAAATTAGACTATCAGCTGTCTGTAATCAAAGATCAGTATCCAACCATCAATGTAGGGCCTGCGCCTGATAGTTTAAAGCTAGACAAGAACTATATTTTGGGAAGATTGGGTGACGATTACGGACTTTCGAAACTTCAAATTGTATACTACGAACGTAACAAACCTCAGTCTGCTAAACGTGGAAACATTCCGGTTAAGGCTGGAGTATTTGATCAATTCGTTTTTAATTTTCCAAGTAACCTTCCAGTTGAAGAAGGTGTTTCATACGAATACTATTTTGAAGTTTTTGATAACGATGCACCTCACGGATTTAAGAGTACAAAGTCTTCAACGTTTTCAGATCGTGTCGCTACAACAGATGAAATTCAAGATCAAGAATTACAACAGCAAAATAATAATATCAATAGTTTATCTAAATCTTTGAAGAACCAAACAAAGCAGATTTCTGAAATGGATAAGCTTCAAAACACAGGTAAAGAAAAAGACAATTTAGAGTTTAAAGATCAGCAGAAGATCAATGATTTTATCAAACGTCAGAAACAACAAGACGAAATGATGAAACAATTTTCTGAGAAAATGAATCAGAATCTAGATAAGTTTAAAGATAATAAGAAAGATAAAACGGCCGAAGATTTACAAAAGCGTTTAGATAATGCACAGAAAGATTTAGAAAAGAATCAGAAATTATTAGACGAATTAAAGAACTTGAATGATAAATTAAACAGTGAAGAACTGTTTGATAAAATGGAAAAGTTCAAACAAATCAGTAAAAACCAATCTCGTAATTTAGAACAATTGGTGGAGTTAACCAAGCGTTTTTATGTTTCAAAGAAAGCAGAACAAGTTGCTGAGAAATTAAATAAACTGTCAGAACAACAGGAACAGTTATCAAATAAAGAGAAAGAAAATACAAAAGAGAAGCAAGATGAAATCAATAAATCTTTTGATAAGATTCAGGAAGATTTAAAAGATTTGAAAGAAGAAAACAAGACTTTGAAGAAACCTTTGGACATTCCATCTGATGCTTCAAAAGAGAAAGATGTTGATGAAGATCTTAAGAAAGCTTCTGAAGAATTAAGTAAAAAGAATACTTCTTCGGCTAAGCCAAAACAAAAAAGCGCGGCTAAGAAAATGAAAAATATGGCTCAGGATATGCAGAGTGAAATGGAAGGTGGAGAACAAGAACAATTGGAGGAAGATGTTGCGATGCTACGTCAGATTTTAGATAACCTTTTAGCTTATTCTTTATCACAAGAAGATGTGATGAAACAGTTTAAAGCAATGAAATTGGGTTCATCAACCTTTACAAAGAACATTAAGATTCAGCAGAATTTGAAACAACAATTCAGACATGTTGATGATAGTTTGTTTGCACTTTCATTACGTAATCCAAAAGTTGCTGAAGACGTAACTAAAGAAATTGGAAACGTGCAATACAACATGGACAAGGCTATAGAAACCTTAACCGATGTTCAAATTCCAAGAGGAGTTTCACACCAGCAATATGCAGTTTCATCTGCTAATAAATTAGCAGACTTTTTAAGTGATATGTTGAATAATATGCAAATGTCGATGTCTAAACCGGGAGCTGGAAAACCAAAACCTGGAGACGGGCAAGGAATGCAATTGCCAGATATTATCCAGAAACAAAAAGGTCTTGCAGATAAGATGAAAGACGGAATGAAATCTGGACAACAACAAGGTGATAAGTCTGGCGAAGGGAAAGATGGAAAGTCTGGGCAAGGAGGTAAAGATGGTCAGGGTAAAGAAGGACAAGGTAATAAAAGTGGAGATAAAGGTTCTTCTGGTAAGGATGGAAAGAGTGGTAAAGGAGAGAAGAATGGTAGTGAAGGAGAAGATGGAGAAGGAGATGCAGAAGCTATTATGGAGATTTACAAAGAGCAAGTGAAACTTAGAGAAGCATTACAAAAAGAGTTAGCTAAGAAAGGTTTAGATTCTCAAGGTAAATCTGTAATAGATCAAATGAAGCAATCTGAAAAGCAGATTTTAAATAAAGGTTTTAAGAATGAGAACCTGCAACGTATACTAAATATCCAACAAGAATTATGGAAATTAAACAATGCAGTTCAGCAACAAGGGCAAGATACACAAAGACAATCTGAAACAAATAAGACTGAATTTTCAAATCGTTCGAATGCTTTACCAAGTTCACTATTGGATTATTTAAACAGTGTAGAGATATTAAACAGACAATCACTACCTTTGCGCTCGAATTTTAATCAAAAAGTTCAAGAATACTTTAATACAAAATGATAAATTTTAATTACGAAACAGATTTTACTTTAGGAGACGAGCAGGCTTTTAGTGATTGGCTAAGCGCTGTTATTGTTTCTGAAAAGAAGAGTGAAGGAGAAATCAATTATATATTTTGTGATGATGAATATCTACATAAGATCAATGTTGAATATCTAGATCACGATACACTTACAGATATTATCAGTTTTGATTATACTGTTGGTAACGAGTTGAATGGAGATATTTTTGTTTCTGTGGAACGTGTTGCAGACAATGCAAAAGACTTTAATGTTTCATTTGCTGAAGAACTTAAGAGAGTACTCTCTCATGGTATACTTCATTACTGTGGATACAAAGATAAGACAGATGAAGATGCTCAATTAATGAGAGCAAAAGAAGAAGAAAAGATGAAGATGTTTCACGTGGAACAGTAGTTAAATGTCTTTAGAAAAAACAAATATTTGTTCCACGTGAAACGTTTTGGATTTTTATAACGTTCCACGTGAAACATATTTAAAAAGGATGGATTTAAATAATAACGTTCCACGTGGAACGTTATATAAAGGATTCGGATAAAAGATTAAATCGTTCCACGTGGAACGATTTTTTAGGTTTGAATTTTGAGGATTAGATGTGATGTTTCACGTGAAACGATCCTTGAAAATTGAAATTTTGACAAATGAAAAACTAGAACGTTTCACGTGGAACATAAGTTTGAGTTTTGATTTGGAAGTTCAGAATGGAAGTTCAGAATGGAAGTTTGGAATGGAAGTTTGGAATGGAAGTTTGGAATGGAAGTTTAGAATGGAAGTTTAGAATGGAAGTTTAGAATGGAAGTTTAGAATGGAAGTTTAGAATGGAAGTTTAGAATGGAAGTTTAGAATGGAAGTTTAGAATGGAAGTTTAGAATGGAAGTTTAAAATGGAAGTTTAGAATGGAAGTTTATAAATGTTTCACGTGAAACATTTCGATTTGAAGATTTGATTTGAAGATTTGATTTGAAGATTTGATTTGAAGATTTGATTTGAAGATTTGATTTGAAGATGGCAGTTTGAAGATGGCAGTTTGAAGATTCCAGTTTGAAGATTCCAGTTTGAAGATTCCAGTTTGAAGATTCCAGTTTGAAGATTCCAGTTTGAAGATTCCAGTTTGAACTTGAAACATAGAACCTCAAACTTGAAACAAAGAAAATACGTTCCACGTGGAACAAGAAAAATATAAATGTAATTCTAGAAACCGCGTTAGCGGTTTTTGGAGAATAATAAAACAAAATGTTTTTAGAAGAATATGATGTAATTGTGGTTGGTGCAGGCCATGCTGGTTCTGAAGCTGCGGCTGCGGCTGCAAATTTGGGATCGAAAACTTTATTGGTTACAATGAGTTTGCAAAACATTGCACAGATGTCTTGCAATCCTGCGATGGGAGGAATTGCAAAAGGACAGATCGTTCGTGAAATTGATGCGCTTGGAGGTTATTCAGGAATTGTTTCAGATCGAACTGCAATTCAGTTCAAGATGCTGAACAAATCGAAAGGACCTGCAATGTGGTCGCCGAGAGTTCAAAGTGATAGAATGCGTTTTGCAGAAGAATGGAGAATGATGTTGGAGGGAACTCCAAATCTTGATTTTTACCAAGAAATGGTAAAAGGGTTAATTATTGAAAACGGAAAGATAAAAGGAATTAGAACTTCACTTGGTGTGGAGATTCGTTCCAAATCTGTTGTTTTGACAAACGGTACTTTTTTGAATGGTTTAATTCATATTGGAGAAAAACAATTCGGAGGAGGAAGAGCAGGAGAAAGTGCTGCAACCGGAATTACCGAAGATTTGATCAAAGCAGGTTTTGAAGCAGGAAGAATGAAAACAGGAACGCCACCTCGTGTAGATGGACGTTCTTTGGATTATTCTAAAATGAATGAAGAAAAAGGAGATGCAAAACCAGATAAGTTTTCTTATTCAGATGTGACTTCTCCGTTAACGCATCAGCGTTCTTGTTACATGACGTACACGTCGTTGAATGTTCATGATATTTTGAGAGAAGGTTTTGATCGTTCTCCAATGTTCAACGGAAGAATCAAAAGTTTAGGACCAAGATATTGTCCATCGATTGAAGATAAAATTAATCGTTTTGCAGATAAAGAGCGTCACCAATTATTTGTGGAGCCAGAAGGATGGAATACTTGTGAAGTTTATGTAAACGGATTTTCAACGTCTCTTCCAGAAGATATTCAATTCAAAGCGCTTCGTTCGGTAGCAGGTTTTGAGAATGTAAAATTCTTTAGACCTGGTTATGCTATAGAATATGATTTTTTTCCGCCGACACAATTGAAACATACTTTGGAAACCAAGTTAGTTGAAGGATTGTATTTCGCTGGACAAATTAATGGAACAACAGGATATGAAGAAGCTGCTTCTCAAGGTTTGATGGCCGGAATAAATGCGCACTTGAAAGTTCATGAAAAAGATCCGTTAATTCTAAAACGAGATGAAGCCTACATCGGAGTTCTAATTGATGACTTGATTACGAAAGGAACAGAAGAACCATATCGTATGTTTACATCAAGAGCAGAATACCGAACATTGTTGCGTCAAGATAATGCCGATTTCAGATTAACTCCAATGTCATACGAAATTGGTTTAGCTTCTGAAGCTCGTTTACGAAGAATGGAAAAGAAACTAAATGAATCTGAAAAGATGGTTTCGTTTTTTAAAGAAACAAGCGTATCAGTTGCAGAAACAAATCCAATTTTGGAAGCAAAAGAATCTGCACCAATTTCGCAAGGAGATAAAATGTTCAAGATTTTCTCTCGTCCGCAAATTGAATTGGAAGATATGTTGAAATTTGAAAAAGTTTCTGCATATATCGAAGAGAATAATTTGGATGAAGAAATTGTAGAGCAAGCCGTTATTCAGGTGAAATATTCTGGATATATCGAAAAAGAAAGAAATAATGCAGATAAGTTGAATCGTTTGGAAGAGGTAAAAATTCCAGACAATTTCGATTATAACAAAATCAAATCAATGTCTATTGAAGCAAAACAGAAATTAAGCAAGATTCGTCCTGTAACCATTTCGCAAGCTTCAAGAATCAGCGGAGTATCACCAAGTGATATTTCCGTGCTTTTGATTTATATGGGAAGATAAAATAGTTTTGTTTCAAGTTTAAAGTTCACGTTCTATTCGCAACTTCAGACCTGAAACTTGAAACCTGAAACAAAATTTAATGTTCCACGTGAAACGTTTTGAAAAAACAAACAATTAAAAAAACAATAAATCCTAAAAATGAAATAATTTCGTTTTTAGGATTTGCTATAAATTAAACCCAATATCTATAAAATTAAAAAATGAACGTTTTAAACAAAAAACATTTTCTTACGGTTAAAGACCATTCTGTTTCAAAAGAAATTTTTGATTTGTATTACGATGAAGAATTGGACATGCTAATTACTTCTCCACAACCTGAACTTCAAAATTTGGGAAGATATTACGAAAGCGAAGATTATATTTCGCATACAGATAACAAACGTTCGTTATTTGAAAAAGCATATCACTTTGTGAAAAATATTGCACTTCAAAACAAATTGAATTTAATCAATAGCCAGCAACCGCAAAAAGGTAAAATTTTAGATATTGGTGCTGGAACAGGTGATTTTCTTTTAACAGCAAAAAATGACGGTTGGGAAACAATTGGAGTAGAACCTAGTGATCGAGCAAAAAATATTGCCAAACAAAAAGGAATTTCGTTTGTAGAAGAAATTAGCATGTTAGAAAATCATTCTTTGGATGTTATTACCATGTGGCATGTTTTAGAACACGTGCCAGATTTAGAAAATCAGATCCAAGAATTAAAGCGTTTATTAAAGCCAACTGGAACATTAATTGTTGCGGTTCCAAACTACAAATCGTTTGATGCGAATCATTATCAAACTTTTTGGGCAGCTTATGACGTGCCAATTCACTTTTGGCATTTTTCTAAAAAATCGATTCAAGTGCTTTTTGAAAGAGTAGACATGAAATTAGAAAAAATACTTCCAATGAAGTTCGATTCATTTTATGTGAGCCTTTTGTCCGAAAAATACAAAACGGGAAAAATGAATTATATTAAAGCTTTTTTCATTGGTTTGAAATCAAATTGGAAAGCGAAGAAGACAAAAGAATATTCATCGCATATTTACGTTTTAAAAAACAAATAAATTCAAAAATACGCTCAAAAAGCTATTTTGTCCTTTCGTGGCGAAATAGCTTTTTTTTTTGATTTAAAAAATGAGCAGAAAAAAGCCTTTTTTATGCTATAAAGTTGAATTATTGCTATTATTTTTCCGATAAATAAAAACAATATCATAAAATTTGCGCATTTTTTAAACTTTATGCTGATGCTATTGATTTTTTTATATTTTTGTCTTCAATACTTAAAAAAATAGAATTTAAAAAAAATGAAAAAAGCATTAGTTATTATCGCACTTTCAGTTTTCGCAGTTTCTTGTAACAAAACAGCAGAGGTAAAGGAAGTAAAAACAGCTTACGTGGATACTTCGGTTTTGATGAAAGAATACACTGAGGCAAAAGATTTAGAGGCAAAGTACAAAGCTCAAGCGGAAGAAAAAGGTAGACAATTACAAGCTGAGATTTCACGTTTTAAACAAGACGCTGCTAATTTTCAAAGCCAAGCACAAGCAAACGGACAAGCTTGGGCACAGCAAAGAGGTGCTGAATTGCAAAAAAGAGAGCAGCAATTAGGTTATGCGCAACAAGCATTAGCACAACAATTGCAACAAGAAAGTGGTGTTGAAATGGATTCTCTTGTTAGTGGAGTTAAAAAATTCATTAAAGACTACGGAAAGAAAAATGGTTACTCTTACATTTATGGAACAGGAGATGCTGCATCTATTTTATATGCTGAAGAGAAATATGACATTACAAAAGAAATTGTAAAAGCATTAAACGACAAATACAAAGCAGAGCCAAAAACAGATGCAAAACCAGCAGCTGAAACAAAAGAAGGCGAAGCTAAAAAATAAAAACTACCAAACTAACTAAATTACTGAAAACCTAAATCCACTGTGATTTAGGTTTTTTCTTTTTATAAAAATGCGGTAATTTTATTTTTTTAATACAAGCCCAATGCAGAACGTTTCAGAAGCGGCAGCTTACACTTTACAATTCATTAATCAGACTCAGAAATCTATTTTCCTTACTGGAAAAGCAGGTACAGGAAAAACTACGCTTTTACGCGAAATTATCGCGACAACGCATAAAAATACTGTGGTCGTTGCTCCAACGGGTATTGCTGCTTTGAATGCGGGTGGCGTAACAATTCATTCTATGTTTCAGCTTCCATTTTCTGCGTTTATTCCGTCGTACGATGTGAGTGCGCAATTTACAGAAACAGTAAAGTTTGAAAACAAAGAATCGCTTCGAAGACATTTCAAAATGAATAACGTCAAGCGAAATGTAATCAAGAACATGGAACTATTGGTGATTGATGAAGTCAGTATGATGCGTGCTGATTTATTGGATGCGGTCGATTTCATGATGCAGACCGTTCGAAGAAACACGCATCCTTTTGGTGGCGTTCAAGTTTTATTTATTGGAGATTTGTTGCAGCTGCCGCCAGTTATTCGTGATGAAGAATGGCGAACGCTGAAAAACTATTACCGCGGAAAATTCTTTTTCCATTCCCATGTTCTCCAAACCTATCCGCCGATTTATATCGAATTATCAAAAATCTACCGTCAGACGGATGATGCTTTTATCTCGGTTTTGAACAATCTTCGAAATAATCAGATCACTCCAGAAGACATCACTATTCTAAATCAGTATGTTAAGCCAGATTTTGACTTCAAAGAGAATAAAGGGTATATCACCTTGACAACGCATAATGCTAAGGCAGATTCAATCAACTCACAGTCAATCAATGATTTAGATGGTAAAGAATACGTTTATACGCCATTTGTGGTGGGAGACTTTCCAGAAAAGATCTTTCCGGTCGAAGAAGAATTGAAATTGAAAGTCGGCGCACAAATTATGTTTGTCAAAAACGATTTATCTTTTGAGAAAAGATATTTCAACGGAAAAATGGGCGTAATCAAATCGCTTTCTGATGAAGAAATCTTTGTTCACTTTCCAGAAGAGAACATGACGCTCGAAGTTGAAAAGTATGAATGGAAAAATATTCGATACAAAGTCAACGAACAAACCAAAGATATCGAAGAAGAAGTTTTAGGAACTTTTGCACATTATCCGATTAAGTTGGCTTGGGCGATTACGGTGCACAAAAGCCAAGGTTTAACTTTTGACAAAGCAGCGCTCGATGTATCGCAAGTTTTTCTTCCTGGGCAGGCCTATGTAGCACTTTCGCGTTTGCGTTCGTTAGAAGGGCTTATTTTGCTTTCTCCGATGCAGATGAATGGTATTTCCAACGACCAAGATGTGATGGATTACGCTTTGAACAGAGCAACGGAAGAAACTTTGGAGAAGGCGCTTCATTTTGAAACTAAAAATTTTATTCACAATTATCTGATAAACAGTTTTAATTGGGGAGAATTAGCACAAGAATGGCGAAATCACCGTTTCAGTTATAACGAAAATGCTGCAGGTTCTGAAAAAACGAAACACGCAGTTTGGGCGCATAAGCGAATGGAAATTATGGAGCAGCTTTTAGATCCTTCGCAGAAATTCATTTCGCAGCTCAACAAAATTTTTATCAAAGAAACAGTCGATCTTTTTTTTGTGAAAGAAAGGGTAGATGCGGCTTACGATTATTTTTTCAAAGCGATGGATAAATTAGTCGATGATCTGATTTATAAAATGGCTGAAATTCAAAAATTTAAAAAAGTAAAAGAATTCTACGAAGAGCTTAACTTTTTGGAAGATCTTCAGACGAAAGCCGTTTTGCGATTAATGAAAGCCAAGTTATTGATCGAAGTTGTGGTGGCCGGTGAAGAAATCAGCAAAGAAAAGCTGACATCGTCAAATATTAAAAATTACAAAAGCAACAAAGCGGAGAGGATTCGAGACGAGCTTAAAACGACAAATACAGACATTTTTAGAACCGAAGAACCCGTTGCGCGATACAAATCAGCTAAGACGGAGAAAAACGAGCTTAAAACGGCTAAAAAAACGACAGTCGAAGAAACATACGATTTGTGGATGGATAAAAATTCGGTTGAAGATATTGCAAGAATGCGTAAATTAACAGTTCAAACCGTCGAAGGGCATTTGGTAAGATTGATTCAGTCCAAAAAAATTGAAATTGCAGATGTTTTGCCGTACGATAAAATTTTGGCTTTGCGAGAAGCATTTCAGTTTTATCAAGAAGAATCTTTGAGCCCTTTAAAAGAAAAATATGGAGATGAATTTACTTGGGACGAACTAAAAATGTTCAAGGCAAGCATCAATTGATTTTTTTGAACGTCCTACGTGAAACATTGTTTTTTGTTTTTCAAAAATCTAATTTCTAATGAATTAAATTATTTTTGATATGAAAACATTTAAAATTTTGCTAACAATTTTGGTCTTTAGTTCTTCTTTTTTGAATGCTCAAGATTTGAAACCCGAATACCAAAAGTTTATTTCGAAATTTATTCTTGAAGTGAAAAACGGCGATAAAGAGGCAATTGCAAAACGAATCAAATTTCCGTTTAAGCGAGATTATCCAATTCCTTCGGTTAAGGATAAAGCAGATTTTGTAAAAAGATACAACCAGATTTTTGATAAAGGTTTGATTGATAAAATAACAAAATCAGATCCTGCAAAAGATTGGTCAGAAATGGGCTGGCGAGGCATAATGCTAAATCAAGGCGATTTATGGATTGATACCGATGGGAAAATTATCAGCATCAATAACCAATCTGCGGAAGAACTGAAATTGAAAAATGAATTAATTGCGAAGCAGAAAAAAAACGTAAATGCTTCGCTTTCAAATTTTAAAGAACCTGTCGCAATTTTAGAAACGTCAAAATTCAGAATTAGAATTGACGATTTAGGAAATAACAATTACCGTTACGCTTCGTGGTCAATCAAAAAGAAAATGACCGATATTCCAGATCTCGTAATTGAAAAAGGAGTTTTTGTTGCGGATGGAACAGGCGGAAATCATCATTACGAATTTAAAAAAGGCAATTTCAAATACAGATGTTATTTTATCGTTTTAGGAGAAAAAGATTCACCGCCAGCAGTTTTGACGGTTTATCAATCCGGAAAAGAAATTTTATCGCAAGATGCCAAGATTGTTTCACGATAAACAAAAAGCCAGATTCATTGGAATCTGGCTTTTTCGCTTTTAAATGGCTGACATTGCTTTTTCAAGTTCTTTTTCTTGATTCATTTGTGTCAGTTTCAATTTGTGTATGGCAACCTCATTTTCTTTGGTTTTGATTCTTTGTTTTTGAAGCTCTTCCTCAGAAACCGAAATAGTTGTAATCTTGTTTTCGATTTTTTGATTGGCTATTTCCAGTTTGCCAATTTTATCTTTAGTCGATTTTAGATTGTTTTCGGCCTTTGTTAGATTTTTCTTTTTGGTTTCCAATTCCTTTTGTTCTTTTTTAAGAGCGTCAATTCTATCGTCTAGAATTTTATGATTTTCTTTTAGAATTTGCTGTGTTTGAACTTCGTTTTTTTTGAATTGAAATTCTTGAGAAGTATCATTTTGTATTTGCTGTGCAAAAAAGGATTGGGAATTTAAATTTAATAATAAAGCTAAGACCGCTATTTTAATAATTCTGTTCATTGTAAATATTTTTATGGACGAATTTATGCCATGAAATATTCAACGCATGCCACAGAAAAATTTAAGAATGATAGAATAAGACCAAAGTTTGTTTATAGAAAGAATTGCTTCTGCAATAAAAAGTTTTACGTGAAACATTTGTATTGACAAGATTTTAACCCTTCAAACTACTACTTTTTTTGTGCTTTTTGAAAAAGATAGAACTGTTTTGTTTTCGAAAGGCAGCGAATATTGCGATAGAAATGTTTCGCGTGGAACTTGTGAGCAATTAAAAACAATCAAGTTTGATTCTTTGGGAAAAAAACAAAAAAAATCCTGCTCTTTCGAACAGGATTATAAAGTAATCTATAGATTTTCGACCAGAATCCAAGCTTGTGGATTTTCGCCTTTTTGTATTTCTTTTTGAGCTTGTTCGGCTTCTTTCATTGTAGCATAACTTCCGTACAAAACAGGAAATAAACCGTGTTTGTTTTCTTTTAGCATTCTCGCTTTGAAACCGTCTTTAATTAATTGGTTGTAAGCTTTTCTAGCATTTTGTTCACTTCTAAAAGCACCCGCCATAATGTGATACGGCATTGTTGGTTCAACAGTTTCAACAGCAGCAGAATCTACAGAAAGAGTTACAGCTGGAAGCGGACTTTTGATAAAGAAAGTGGCTTCTTGAATTTTGTTTTGTACTTTTTTCTGAACCGCTTGTTCTACAACAAGTGTCTGGTTATCAATTTGATTTTGGTACAAAGGATAACCGATGCTTCCTGTAATTCCAAGTCCTAATACAAGAATTGCTGCATAGCGTAAAAATGGACTTGAAGATTTGGTTTCTTCTTCATTTTCGTATAATAAAACGGCATCTTTTTCTTTTGCTGCAATTTTTTCTATTTTTTTCTCGAAAACCTCTTTTTTCACCATCGGAGAAACAAAAGGGCTTAACCCAAAAGAAGTTGCCAAATAATTGGTTTGATCGTTTGGTTTGAAAATAACATTGCTTTCAGCGTTTAAACGTAATTCTCCAATATTTTTTAAAAGGATTACGCCTCCTTCTTCCAAAGTTTTTTTCCAATTCAAAACCTCAAAAGCAATTGCACTTACAGCAAAACCATAAGATGTTTTTTCTGCTTGCGCGATATGATTTGCTAACAATCCGTCGTTATTTTTGATACGACTGTTGAAAGAGATGGTCTTTTTTGGAGGAAAAAACGAATTAGTACTTTCATTCAGCTGCGCCGAGTGAGTTTCGGTTAAAAATGCACCAAATCCTGGAACCGTTACACACTGATAACGATACAATAACTGTGAGATATATACTTCGATTTTCATAGTAACAAAGTTATGCAACAGGTATAGTTATCAAAATTTTATTCACAATTTTTATTAACAATTCAGAATTATTTTTAGACAATTCGTTTTCAATTATTTACATCCTTGATCAAAAGTACTAGTCTTTGTGAATAAAAAATATATTTTGTTTTTAGTAAGAAATTACTTTGTTTTAATGATATTTGCCGTTCGAAAAAGTAAAATTATTTTTTCTATTTTACATAATGTTTTAAAAATATGACCGATCAAGATTTATTTAGTTTATTAGCCTTACTTAAAGTTGATGGAGTAGGTGACATTTTGGGTAAAAAATTGCTCCATTCTTTTGGATCTCCTTCGGATATTTTTAAAGCAAAAAGCGCTCAATTAGCTGCAGTTGATGGAATTGGATCTGTTTTATTAAAGAACTTGAAAGACAAGACTATTTTTGAGAAGGCAGACAAGGAACTTTCTTTCATTAAAAGCAATCATATTCATGTTTCTTTTTTTCATGATGAAAATTATCCAGAACGGCTAAAACATTGTTTTGATGCGCCAATTTTACTTTTTACGGCTGGAAATATAGATCTTAAAAACAAAAAAGTAATTAGTATTGTGGGAACTAGGCAAATTACTTCTTACGGAACAGATTTCTGCAGAAAATTGATTGAAGATATAGCTCCCTTAGATCCAATAATCGTTAGCGGATTTGCATATGGAGTTGATATTGTGGCACACCAAGCCGCTATGGATTATAAGTTGCAGACTATTGGTGTATTGGCTCATGGTCTAAATCAGATTTATCCCCGTACGCATAAAAAGTACATGGCAAAAATGGAAGAAAACGGCGGATTTATAACGGAATTCTGGAGTGATGCTAATCCGGATAAGGAGAAATTCGTTCGTCGAAATCGAATTGTTGCAGGGATGACCGAAGCGACAATTGTGATTGAATCTGCTGATAAAGGCGGCTCTTTAATAACAGCAAATATGGCTAACGAGTACAACCGTGATGTATTTGCCGTGCCAGGAAGAGTGACCGATAAATACAGTCAAGGCTGTAATAACTTGATTAAAACTCAGAAAGCAAATGTGTTGACAAGTGCTGCCGATTTGATTTATATGTTGAATTGGGATCTTAAAGAAAAACCTAAAACAATTCAGAAACAGCTTTTTATAGAATTGGAACCTGAAGAACAAAGGATTTATGATTTTTTGCAAAAGAACGGAAAGGAACTATTAGACCTCATTGCAATTGAATGTGAAATTCCAATTTTCAAACTGTCTGGAATTCTGATAGGAATGGAGCTTAAAGGCGTTATTCGACCACTTCCAGGAAAACTTTTTGAGTCTATTTAACGCAGAAAATCCTATATATTTATTTTCCTTTGAAATGTTTGTAAAGTCGGTACAAGATATAAATCAGCAATAAGCCAAATACGATGTTCAGGACTTGGAATAAATAGGGTGGAACATTGTAATCTTCAATATACTTATCCATCTTTTTGTTTGTTAAATAATTAATATAGATGAAGTTACAAAATTTAATATTGATGGGATAATTATAATTCATAAAAAACGCTGACCAGATTTGATCAGCGTTTCCATATTTTGATTTTCTTGAGATTTGTTTTATTTCGAAAATCCTAAAACTTCTCTAACTTTTGCTAAAACGCCATCAGCAATTACAGAAGCTTTTGATGCACCTTTTTTCAATAAAGCGTCTACTTCTTCCAAGTTGTTGATGTAATAATTATATTTCTCTCTTTCTGTTTTAAATTTTTCTGTAATTAATTCAAACAAAGCTTGTTTCGCGTGTCCGTAACCATAATTTCCACCCAAATAATTAGCTCTCATTGCTGCGATTTGCTCTTCTGTTCCTAACAAAGAATAGATTGCAAATGCATTACAAGTATCTGGATTTTTTGGAGCTTCAAGAGGAGTACTATCAGTTTCAATACTCATAACTTGTTTGCGCAACGTCTTATCATCCAAGAAAATATTGATAATGTTGTTGGCAGATTTACTCATTTTGCCTCCGTTCGTTCCGGGAATTAACATGATGTTTTCCTGAATTTTTGCTTCAGGAAGAACAAAAGTTTCACCCATTTGGTGATTGAAACGAGCCGCGACATCACGAGTAATTTCTAAATGCTGCAACTGATCTTTTCCAACAGGAACAAATTCAGCGTCATACAATAAAATATCGGCAGCCATTAACATTGGATAAGTGAATAGTCCAGCATTAACATCGTCTAAACGATCTGCTTTATCTTTGAAAGAATGCGCTAATGTCAATCTTTGAAAAGGAAAAAAACAGCTCAAATACCAAGTCAATTCTGTAGTTTGAACCACATCAGATTGTCTGTAGAAAGTAACTTTGTCTGGATTTAAACCACAAGCAAGCCAAGCTGCAGCTGTGCTATACGTGTTTTCTCTTAAAGTTTTCCCATCTTTAATTTGAGTGATTGAATGCAAATCGGCAATAAACAAAAATGATTCGTTAGATGGATCATTCGATAATTCGATTGCCGGGATAATTGCTCCTAGTAAATTTCCTAAATGCGGTGTTCCTGTACTTTGAACACCAGTAAGTATTTTTGCCATTCTCGTTTTTTTCTGAAATGCAAAGTTCGTAAAAGTTTATTTTCTTATTGCATAGCGCTAATTTTTTTTTAACACAAAGTGCACTAAGTTTTCGCAAAGTTTATTTTTAGATGATTATTTAAGTGAATTGTAAGTTCGCAAAGTTTTTTTAGGACTAATCATTTATTACTCTACGAATTCCATTTTTTAAGAGGATTTCATTAAAATTTATGAGAAGAGCTAATTTATAGTTCCCTAATCTTAAGTAAGTTAATGTTTGAGCTAAGTGAATTGTATTTAGTGTTTCAACACTTTTTATTTCAATAATTAATTTGCTTTCAACTAACAAATCTACACGATAACCACAGTCTAATTTAACTTCTTCGAAAATCACAGGTAAAGGTTTTTCTTTTTCAACAAATAACCCACTTTTCGTAATCTTGTAAAAGAGGCACTCTTTGTATGTATTTTCAAGCAAACCTGGTCCCAAAGCTTTGTGAACTTCAATGGCAAATCCGATTATTAGTCTAGAAATTTCGTTTTGAGATTTTTTATTTTAACGCAGAAAACCTTATGTTATTTGTTAGCTTTTGTTTCTTTGTGAAAACTTAGTGCGCTTTGTGTTTAAAAATCAAAGAAAATTATTCTACAAAATATTCATTACTCTTTCTTACATTTGAAACTATGAAAATATTTAAAATTGCTTTTTGGATTCTTTGGCGTATTTGGTTTTACATTTTGATGGCAATTCCGATACTGATTATGTTGCCATTTCTCGTGATTTCTATTCTCTCAGAGAGAGGTTACCCTTATTTTTTTAAAATGGCGCGAATTTGGTCGAAATTCATCCTTTTCGGAATGGGGTTTTATTATGTCGTAAAACGCGAACAGAAGCTCATTAAAGGCAAAAGTTATATGATAGTGGCCAATCACACCTCGATGACCGATATCATGCTTACATTGGCTCTAATTAAAAATCCTTTTGTTTTTGTTGGAAAGAAAGAGCTAGTGAAGATTCCGCTTTTTGGATTTTTCTACAAGAGAACCTGTATCTTGGTTGACAGAAGTTCATCTAAAAGTAAAAATGAAGTTTTTAAAAGAGCTCAAAATAGATTAAATCAAGGTTTGAGCATTTGCATTTTCCCTGAAGGCGGAGTTCCAGATGATGAAAGCATTTTGCTGGATGAGTTTAAAGATGGTGCATTCAGATTAGCAATAGATCATCAAATTCCGATTGTACCGATTGTTTATCCAGATAACAAAGAACGTTTTTCATATACATTCTTAAGTGGAAGTCCAGGAAAAATGCGAGCGCGAATTTTGCCTTTCGTAGAAACTAAAGGATTAACAAGCGATCACAGAAAAGAATTGAGAGATCGGGTAAGAAATATGATTTACAATGGTTTGATCGATTTTCAGAAATAACCATAAAAACATTATGTAAAATACAAAAGCCGGTAGATTGATTGGATCTACCGGCTTTTCTTTGAATTAAAAACCCCCTATTTTTATTCAAAAGTTATTATCTGTGAATTATCTTTTCTGAAATAAAACGTAATACTTTTTTAAATTTCAATTTGGTTTTTCTTCGGTTTTTACTGTACAACAATTCTATTTTTTCTTTCATGGTTAAAAATATTAATAGTTGATAATAAAGAGTTTAGTTTAATAACTCAAGTTAATGTCACATTATTATAGATAAAGAAAAATTAAAAAGGTTGCGTAAGAATTTAAAAAAAATTGATAAAACCCGTTAGATGAAGAAAGCCAACGGGTTTTTTACTCAAATAACCAACCAATGTAAATTCTAAAAAAACGCCAAATTGATATATGGCAGTACCAAATTGCAAACTGTTTTTTTATAAGATGGACGTTTATTAAAAAGGTTGCGTGAGAATTTCAATTTTATTTTTAAAATAAAAAAGCCGAGTAATTTTTTCAATCACTCGGCTTTTAAGGGGTCCTTTAATAGACTTCTATTTTAGGCATTTGCCAATTCTTTAATGTGTTCTTTAATTTTAATTTCCAGTTCTTCAGCTAATTCTGGATTATCTTTAATTAAAGTTTTTACAGCATCACGACCTTGACCTAATTTTGTATCTCCGTAGCTAAACCAAGATCCAGCTTTTTTAACAATATCAAATTCAACGGCTAAGTCTAAGATTTCACCTGTTTTAGAAACTCCTTCTCCGTACATAATGTCGAATTCAGCAGTTTTAAATGGCGGAGCTACTTTGTTTTTAACAATTTTAACTTTAGTTCTGTTTCCAATTACATTTTCACCGTCTTTAATTTGAGCAGAACGACGAATATCTAAACGTACAGAAGCGTAAAATTTAAGTGCGTTACCTCCAGTTGTAGTTTCTGGATTTCCGAACATAACACCGATTTTTTCACGAAGCTGGTTGATAAAGAAAACTGTACAATTTGTTTTGCTGATAGTTCCAGTAAGTTTTCTTAAAGCTTGAGACATCAAACGAGCGTGAAGACCCATTTTAGAATCTCCCATTTCGCCTTCGATTTCACTTTTTGGAGTTAAAGCTGCCACAGAGTCAATTACAACGATGTCTATAGCTCCAGAACGAATTAGGTTTTCTGCAATTTCTAAAGCTTGCTCCCCGTTATCTGGTTGAGAAATAATTAAATTCTCGATATCAACATTTAATTTTTCGGCATAATTTCTATCAAATGCGTGCTCGGCATCGATGAAGGCAGCAATACCACCTGCTTTTTGAGCTTCTGCAATGGCGTGAAGCGTCAAAGTTGTTTTTCCAGAAGATTCTGGACCATATATTTCGATAATTCTTCCTTTTGGATATCCGTTTACTCCAAGAGCTAAGTCTACACCTAATGAGCCAGAAGAAATCGTTTCTACTTCTACAATGGCTCTGTCGCCCATTTTCATTACGGTTCCTTTTCCGTAGGTTTTGTCAAGTTTATCAAGCGTTAATTGTAGTGCTTTTAATTTGGCTTCTTTCTCTGAACTCATTTTTTTCTAAATATCTAAATTATTATTTTGTCTTACTGGATAAAAATAAGAAAATTCTCCTATATTTTATTAATCTTTATTTTCAATTGGTAAAATTACTTCTTTTTCTGAAGTTTGATTGTTCCAATTTGTCACAAATTTGATCTACAGAAATAAGGCCTTTAATTCTGTGGCATCAGAAGGTTTTATTTTGCCAGCAAGCAGTAAACTCAATTGCTTACGGCGGAGTGCGGCATCAAAGCGCTGAATTTCAAGCTCAGTCTCTGGAATAATTGCCGGTACTTCAACAGGTCTTCCGGTATCGTCCACAGCCACGAAAGTGTAGATTGCCTCGTTGGCTTTGGTTCTGTTTCCGGATTCGCGGTCTTCTACCCAAACGTCTATAAAAACTTCCATCGAACTTTTGAAAGATCTTGAAACTTTTGCTTCTACAGTTACAACACTTCCAAGCGAAATCGCTCTGTTAAAAGCAACGTGATTTACAGAAGCTGTTACTACAATTCGGCGCGAATGTCTGCGAGCCGCAATACTTGCCGCGCGATCCATTCTGGCTAATAACTCGCCACCAAAAAGATTGTTTAAAGGATTTGTTTCGCTCGGTAAAACTAAATCAGTTAAAATAGTTACAGATTCTGAAGGATGTTTTGGATTCATTTTTTTGAATAATAAATTTGTTTTTAATGCCCAGCAAATAGGGCTTTTTTGCCACAGATTTCACAGATTAAAGGGATTAAGAATCTATGGAAATCTTTAAAATCTGTGGCTATTTTATGAAAAATTGATTGTTAGTTCAACCAATAAACCGCCATAACAGCTGGTATAAAATAGATAACAATGGTTCTCGCACCATCGTAATCTTTTGCAAGTCTTTGTCCGAAAAGCATCATTAACAAACAGATACATGAAAAGATAGCGCCATAAAAACCAAATTCTCTTCCGTTATTTGTAAATAATTGAATTCCTCCAACAACACATAATATACCAGAAATTAATTCCAAAATTAGTAAATGCATTAGCGCTAGCGGAACTTGATTTTTTAATGGGGTTTTAGCAAAATGTTCTTTAAGCCAAGCCACATTATCTTTCCAGTAAAAAATTTTTTCGTAACCCGATTGTAAAAAAGTTAAAGCTAAAAAAGCTAAAAGTAAAATTGAGGCAACATTGTTCATTATGAATTATTTTTTATGAATTAAACGAGTCAATTTGATCGATAAATCGGTAAGGATTATTTTCGCATTTCCATTTCTTTCAATATGATACATGGCATCTGAAAGTTCCTTAAATATTTCGTGAATGTTATTTCCGTTTACAAAAGGCGCAAAATTCTCTAATTTGAATTTATCCACTTTCGGTTCGATATAAACCAAACTTGACGTTTGATAGTTTAGCATTAAAGCTTGTCGGAACATTTCAATACAATACTGAATAAATTTTTTCTGGCTTTCGCGGCCCAGCGCGGCAATTTGCTCACTCCAAGAAATTAAATCCTGAATAGCGGCAGCATTTCCTTTTGCTCTAAAAGCAGCACGTACCCAATTGACGAACCACTGCTCGAACGGAAGATCATCGTCGTCTTCTTTTAAGAGATGAATCGCTTTATTAAAGTTCCCTTGTGCCTGATGTGCAATTTTTTTTGCGAGATTCTGATCTATATTTTCTTGCGCAATCAAAGCTTCAGCAATTACTTTTTCTGGAAGTCCGTTAAAGTGAATTACCTGACACCGCGATCGTATGGTCTGGATAATATCTTCTTCGTTTTCAGAAATCAGAATAAACATGGTTTTATCTGACGGTTCTTCTAAAAGTTTCAAGAGTTTGTTGGAAGCGGCGATATTCATTTTATCAGCCATCCAAATGATCATGATTTTGTATCCGCCTTCGTAAGATTTTAGCGAAAGCGATTTTAAAACTTCCTGCGCATCTTCTACACGAATTTCTCCCTGTTTGTTTTGAACGCCTAGAATTTTGTACCAATCAAATAAACCACCGTAAGGCATTTCTTGAATGAAACTGCGCCAATCCTGAATAAAGTCTAAACTTTTTGGTTTTGTTTTAACGTCTTCAGTTGTAACAGTTGGGTAAATAAAATGCAGATCGGGATGTGAGATGTTATCAAACTTAAGATTACAGGAATCGTTTCCGTTTGAATTTTCGTCACCTGTGTTGCTGCACAAAATATATTGTGCATAGGCAATGGCGGTTATTAATGTACCACTTCCTTCTGGACCAACGAATAATTGTGCGTGAGGAATTCTACCAGAAGCAGCACTTTTTATCAAGTGGCTTTTGATGTAATCTTGACCTAAAATTTGAGAAAATTGCATGGGGCAAAGATAGAAGAAATTGTGTAGTCAAAAATTTTCCAGCTGAGATTATTTTGGGTCTTCATTTTAAAATTTGGAAACGAAGTCTTTGGCCGTTTGATCGAGAAAATTTTGTGGCAATTTCGACAGAATTTTGTTAATAAATCTTGTCAAGTGAGTAAATATCAAGATGTTTTTGTTAATATTTTTTTTCTATAATCGTCAAACGTAGGTTTTTTTTGGTTATTTATTGAGTCAATTTTTTATTTTTTATAGTTAATATCTTACGGTTTTTTAATTAACATTTTTAACAAAAAGCGCGTTAAAACGCACATTTTCTCGACATAAGGCTGGTTTTTAAGGTTTTTTTAAGGAAATTTTTTGAAAAAAAAATGAGTTGAAGTTGTAATTTAAGTTAATTTATATATTTTTGTTTTTATCAACAACCAATTATAAAATAAGAATCTATGAAAGGGAAAATTATTCTATTTAGTGCTTTTTTTATCTTAACTACTGCGGCTGTTTCAGCACAAGCTAAAAACGCACCGAGAAGTATTATCAGTACAACTGCTCTTATCCGTAAATACCATGATCAAAAAGAATTAAGTGGTATGCAAAAAGGAGAACTTTTGGAATTATACATCGAGCGTATTAAAGTATTAGTTAAAACTCTCCCTTACATTGCTTTGGTTACAAAACCTGGAGTTACTATGGCTGACCTTGGTATTCCAGACGATAACGAACACAAAAAAGTGTTAGATGCTCAGGCAGTAGGTACAACAACTTTCTTAGATACTACAGTAGATTTTCAAAGAAAAATGATGCCTTACTCTGATAAAGGAAATCTAATTGCTGCAATTTTGTTCTACGAAAGTACATTGAAATCATTACACGAGTTCAACGATTTGAACGAAATGTAATAAAGCTTTTTTTATAAAATCTTTTTTGAGAAAGTCTAAGTGAATACCAGCTTGGCATTCTTAAAAAACAAAATAAAAAATAACTCATTCTCGAGGGTTCTGATAAATTTCAGAAAACTCGAGAGGAGTTTTTTCATTTACGCATACCCAAATTTATTATTAACCGTAATACCCCCTTATCATGAAAAAAATTACTCAATTGATCTGCGTTCTTTTGACAGTTACGAGTATGAGTGCTCAACAAGAGAAAGGAATTATGGGCTACACCAATTGGTTAAACAACTGGACCGAGTTTAAGCCTAATAAAGTTGACTATGGAGAAGCAAACCAAATTTTAGCAGGAAATATTTCTGTTAATACGAAGTTGCTAAAGAGAAATATCTACGTTCTACAAGGAAACGTTTATGTTACAAACAATGCTGTTTTAACGATCGAACCTGGAACTGTAATTATTGGTGATTTCGAAACAAAAGGAACATTAGTAATTACGAAAGGCGCACAATTAGTGGCTGATGGTTTAGAGACAGACCCAATTGTATTTACTTCAAATCGCAGTATGAAAAAAGCTGGAGATTGGGGTGGAATTGTAATCCTTGGAGATGCACCAATTAACAAATTCGGAAATGTAGGTTCTTATAACCTGGATCTTGATCCTACAATGACTACTTATGGTGGTGACAATGTAGCTTCAAACTCTGGAATTTTAAGATTCGTAAGAATTGAATTTGCTGGTAAAAAAGTAAAAGGAGCAGATACTTTCAACGCTTTAACTCTTGCAGCTGTTGGAAATAAAACAGTTCTAGAAAACATTATGGTAAGTTACGCTGGTGGAGATTCTTTCGGAATCTTAGGTGGTGACTTAAATGCTACAAAATTCGTATCTTATAAATCAGTTAATGACGACTTTAAATTTTCTCAAGGAGTTCAATGTCGTTTCTTCAACTCTTTAGCAGTTAGATCTTCTTACTTCTCAAGTACTAAAGATGGATCTCGTTGTATGGAGGTTAAATCTTATGAGAAGAAAAGTGAAACAGATTTCACTAAAAAACAAACTTTAGTTGTTGCAAGTAATATTACAATGGTTAATGACAGTGAAAACATCAATGCTGACATTCAAGCAGGTTTAGTAAAAGAGGCTGTTTATGTGGCTGAAAATGCTTCTCTTGAAATGAAAAGAAGTGTAATCTCTGGATTCAACCCTGCAGTATTATTAGACAGCAAAACTGAAATCAATGATGCCAACCTTAAAAAAATCAAATTTGAGGAAATGTATTTCAACTTATGTAAAGGAAATATCTTTACAGAATACAATTCTAACAATGAAGATTTAGAAAACTGGTATGGAAACAGTGTATTCTTTAACGTTATGTCTCAAAGCGACAACAAAGAAACATTCATTGATATCTTCAATCCTAAAAAACCAGATTTCAGATTACAATTAGGAAAAATCACAGCTTCTAGCGGTAATAGATAAATAGTTTCGATTTTTATTTCCCACGCGTAAATTTTATTAATTAAGTCCCCAGACACAATTTATGTATCGTCTTACGGGCCCAAATAAAGATCAAGACATAATGGTATCTACGAAAAAATATTTTTTATATATAATATTTTTGGTTTCGCCTATATCGTTAACTCTATATGCACAGAATACAGCAGAAAAACCTACTATGGCTGCTGGTTTTGAGTGCGGTTTAACTTTGGCATGCAATAACCAAAACAACAATAATAATGCTGTTAGTAAAGACAGCAATTTTAGTCAGTTTATAGTAGGGATGTCCAACCCCAAGGACAGCCTTACTATAGCAGCTGAGTCAAATACAATATCAAAAGATTGTCAAGAGAATTCAACACTTGCAGCAACTTCAATTCTTGCAAAAGAAGTGATTGAAAATTACAAGTATGATTTCTCTGAAACATTCATAGATATCTTGTTTTTTGAGCGTATAGATCTAGCAAGAACACGCACTATATGATTCAAAAAATTACTTTATCTTTTTTTAAATTTTTACTTTTATTTGGCATTCTATTATTTGCTGAATCGAATTCCTATGCTCAAACTATAGTTCCTCAACAATTAGATGGACTTGAAAAGCTTTGTGCAGGTAATTCTTTCAATGAATTTTTTGCAACTTTTAGTTATGTCGATTTTCCAACAGGAACTACTTTTCAAGTTGAACTGTCGGACAGTACAGGTAGTTTTACAACGCCAACTGCAACCACAACTCTTCAAGTTATAAATACATCGGCAACACAGCAAACTATTAAGTTTGCTGTGCCTGCTGATTTAGTTGGTTCTGATATTTATAGTTTAAGAATCAAAAGTTCTACAGGCACAGTTAGTCAAAGATTTAGAAACTCTTTAGGGAATACGTCTTTTGGAGCCTATTTTAAATCTTATGAATCTGCGTACTTTATTAATGATAAAAATACAACTGCAGCGATTTGTTCGTCTGGAAGTATTACATTATCAGTTTATAAAGAAGCATCTTCACCAGCAAATTTTCCCAATTTAAAATATAAGTGGTATAAGGACGGTGCTCTTATCTCTGGCCAGAGTGGAGCTTCTTTAACTGTTACTGCACCAGGACAATATTATTCTGAAATTGATTACGGAGTTTGTACTGAAACCAATATTAGTTCTAATCGAGTTGATGTTGTTTCTTCAAGTTCAGGTTCTGCTGTTACTATCAGTTCTAGTCTTGGAAATCCGTTTTGCGCAAGTGGTACAGGAACTGTTTTAACTGCTACTGCGGGAAATAAGTATCAGTGGAAAAAAGATGGTAATCCGATTACAGGAGCTACAAATCGCACATATTCAACAAACGAATCTGGAGTTTATTCTGTAGACGTTGACTTTGGAGGATGTTCGGCTTCAGGAAGCATCAATCTTCAAAGCAATGGTTTTGAAGCAAGTATTGATGTTCAAGATGGGTATAAATTAAGTGAAGGTGAGACTGTAACTGTGACAATTACTACAGATGCTGTTGATCCTACTTACGAGTGGTATCTAAATGGAAATATAATTGCAGGAGAAACATCAAGAACATATGTTGTAGCTGTAAAAGGTAATTATAAAGCAGTAATTTCTCAAGCATCAGGATGTATTGCTACTAGAGAATTTTCATTTAAGATTAATGGAGATTCTGGCCCGTCAAGTGTTATTCCAAACATTATTAAGTTAAGCGGAATGAATCCGTATTGGAATATTCCTGACGAATATAAAAATGCAAATACAAAGGTAATGATCATTAGTTCAAACGGAGATATGGTTTTGGACGTAACAAATTATCAAGGCGATTGGCCTCAAAACAATATAGATTTTAAAAATGTAAATCCGGTTTATTACTATGTCATTAAAGGCGACGCAGGTGAAAAAAAAGGATCAATAACTGTTATAAAATAATATGAAGAAACTTTTACTATTCATCACGTTATTTTACGGTTTATCAAATGTACTCTATTCTCAAAACACTACTGAGGATGGAGTTGTTTCGTTTTCATTACCCATCAGAAATTCTTTAAAGTTTAATAGATATTTAATTAACCCAACTTTCAGTTTTGTTAGGGAATCAAATCCTTATGTAAGTTTCTACAACAAAAGACAATGGGTTCAGTTTGAAAATAATCCACAAACTTATTTGGCCAATTATTCAGGACGTTTTAGAGAAAACGAAGCATTTGCCGTAGGGTTATTTCAACAAAATTATGGTCTTATGACTGTTTTTGGCGGAGTTGCCAATTTCGCTCATAATATCGTTCTTGAGGAAGATAGCAATTTGACTTTCGGTTTAAATGCGGGTATTTATCAAAGCGGATTAAATACAGGAAAAATCATATCTGACGATTCTACTATTCTGGCAGGAGATTTTCCTAAAAGTACATTTTTAACGGTAAATCCAGGTATTAACTATGGTACTGCCTTTTTAGATTTTGGATTGGCTATTAATAATTTAGTGCTTTATAATTTCGGATCTGGAATGGTAAAAGACGATCCAGAAAGAGCCATTCAGTTGCACGCAATGTACACTGGGTATATTGACAGTTATGGTTTTTTTGACAGAAGTAAATTTTCTGGAATTGTTAGAACAGAAATTAAAAAAGATAAAACAGTTATTTCTGGTTTAGGAATGCTAGCACTTCAACAAGGCGTTTGGGCACAATTGGGTTATAACACCTTATATGGAGTTTCTGCGGGGCTTGGGATTAATATTTCTCCAAGTATTGCTATTGAATACAATTACGAAAGAGGAATGGGGAATTTCTCTAATCTTGGTGGCTCGCATGAGTTCGCGATTGCTTATAAATTCAAGAATAGAAATTACTATTATGGAGATGATGATGAAGGTTCGTTGATTGATCCTTCTAAACCAAAACCAGTTCCAGCGAAGAAAAATTCTGAGGCAACACAAGTTAACAGAGCTGAAATTGCAGAGAAGAACAGATTGGCAGCTGAGGCAAAAGCACAAGCAGATGCTGAAGCTAAACAAGCAAGATTAGCGGCAGCAGAAAAAGTTAGAGCCGATGCAGAAGCTGCTGCGAAAGCAAAATTAGAAGCAGATAATAAAGCTAAAGCAGATGCTGAGGCTGTGAAAATACGATTAGCGGCAGAGGCAAAAGCTAAGGCAGATGCTGCAGCGGCTGCGAGAGCACAGGCTGCAACAGCAAACAGAGCCGTTGCTGCAACGCAAAAAACACAAGCGCAATTGGCTGCTGATAAAGCAAGAGCAGATGCAGAAGAGCGCAGAATAAAATTAGCTGCAGATAATAAAGCGAGAGTAGATGCAGCGGCGGCGGCAAGAGCACAAGCAGCGGCTAAAAAACCGGTAGCAGCAGCTCCATCTCCACAAAAAACACAAGCGCAATTGGCTGCTGATAAAGCACAAGCAGATGCTGAAGCAATGAAGTTGAAATTGGCAGCTGATGCAAAAGCTAAGGCAGATGCAGAAGCGGCTGCTAAAGCAAAAGCAGAAGCAGCAAAACCTGCAGTACCAGCTCCAGCACCTCAAAAAACAGCGGCACAATTAGCGGCTGATAAAGCGAAAGCCGATGCAGAAGCGGCAAGACAAGCAAGATTGGCTGCAGCGGAAAAAGCAAAGGCAGATGCAGAGGCTGCAAGATTGAAATTAATTGCAGACAATAAAGCAAAAGCAGATGCTGCAGAAGCAAAACGTAAAGCGGATGCTAAGGCAAAAGCGGAAGCTGCAGATATGCAGTCGATATTAGCAGCAGATGCTAAAGCAAAAGCAGATTCAGATGCATTACAAGCAAGACTAGCTGCAGAAGCAAAAGCAAAAGCAGCTGCTGAAGCTAAAACTAAAGCTTCTATCGATGCTGCTAATAGAGCAAAAGCGGCGGCTGACTTGAAAGCAAAAGCTGCAGAAGAAGCTGCTCTTAAAGAGAAACAAGCGGCAGATGCGAAAGCAAAAGCTGATGAAGAAGCAAGACAAGCACTTATAGCGGCAGAAGCAAAAGCCAAAGCCGATGCAGAAGCGCTGAAAATAAAACAGGCAGAAGAGGCACGTCAGGCGCAATTGGCTGCAGAAGCAAAAGCGAAGGCAGATGCGGAAGCACTTCAAGCTAAACTTGTAGCAGACGCAAAAGCGAAGGCAGATGCAGAAGCTGCCGCGAAAGCGAAATTAGAGGCCGATGCAAAAGCAAAAGCGGATGCTGAAGCAGAAAAAGTAAGATTAGCAGCGGAAGCAAAAGCAAAAGCGGATGCTGAAGCAGAAAAAACAAGATTAGCTGCGGAAGCGAAAGCAAAAGCAGATATGGAGGCTTTACAAGCTAAATTAATTGCTGATGCTAGAGTGAAAGCCGATGCTGAAGCTACAGCAAAAGCAAAAGCTGAAGCTGAAGCGAAAAAATTACAAGAAGAGGAGGATGCTCGTCAAGCGAAATTGGCAGCTGACGCAAAAGCAAAAGCGGATGCTGAAGCAGAAAAAGCAAGATTAGCAGCAGAGGCAAAAGCTAAGGCTGATGCAGAAGCAGAGAAAGCAAGATTAGCAGCGGAAGCAAAAGCAAAAGCGGATGCAGAAGCCTTACAAGCTAAACAAGCAGCAGAAGAAAAAGCTAGAGTAGAAGAAGAAGCTCGCCAAGCGAAATTAGCAGCGGAAGCAAAAGCAAAAGCTGATGCAGAAGCCTTACAAGCTAAACAAGCAGCAGAAGAAAAAGCTAGAGTAGAAGAAGAAGCTCGTCAAGCGAAATTAGCTGCAGACGCAAAAGCAAAAGCCGATGCAGAAGCACTTCAAGCTAAGTTGGCGGCAGATGCAAAAGCAAAAGCTGACATGGAAGCATTACAAGCTAAATTACTAGCCGATGCTAAAGTAAAAGCAGACGCAGAAGCAACAGCAAAAGCGCAGGCAGAAGCGGAAGCTAAGAAATTACAAGAAGAGGAAGAGGCACGTCAAGCGAAGTTAGCAGCAGATGCAAAAGCGAAAGCAGATGCTGAAGCATTAAAAGCGAAACAAGCAGCGGAAGAAAAAGCTAGAGTTGATGAAGAAGCTCGTCAAGCGAAATTAGCAGCAGACGCAAAAGCAAAAGCTGATGCAGAAGCACTTCAAGCGAAATTAGCAGCAGATGCAAAAGCAAAAGCAGATGCAGAAGCTCTTCAAGCTAAATTGGCAGCCGATGCAAAAGCAAAAGCAGATGCGGAAGCTCTTCAAGCTAAATTGGCAGCCGATGCAAAAGCAAAAGCGGATATGGAAGCGCTTCAAGCAAAATTATTAGCAGATGCTAAAGCAAAAGCAGATGCAGAAGCTACTGAAAAACTGAAAGCTGAAGAAGAAACAAGACTGTTAAGAGAAGAAGAAGAGCGTCAGGCAAAATTAGCAGCAGATAAAGCTAAAGCAGATGCGGCAGCGGCAGCAGCGGCAAAAGCGAAAGATGATACTGGAAAAGCGATTGAAAACTTAACGCAGTCTGTTGAAAGCACAAGTAAAGTACAAACAGATTTACTAGATCAGTTTAAAGCTACTGTTGCAAATAAGCAAAAAGACTTGAGCGATTTAAAAGAGGAGAATGATTTAAGTGAAAGAGGTATTTATAAAGAGCCAAAACCATTCAAGAGTGTAGCGGCAGAAAACAGTCAAATTGAAGCATTGAAAGCGCAGATTGCTGATGCAAATAACAGCATGAAAAACGAAATCGCGAAGTTGACAAATCTTTATAATGATAGGCTTAAAAAGTTCCCGAAAGACGATCCTTTGAATAGAGCTTATCTAGAAAAGATAAACGAGTTGAAAGCGGCTCAGTTGAAAATGGAAAGAGAAGGCGCTGCTTTAATTGCCGATTTAGAACGTATTAAAACGGAAACGGAGGTAGAGAAAAAACGTCGAATCAAACGTGCGGCTTATGAGAATGATGAAGGAAGATATGCACAGGACATTGCAGCTCTTAAACGAATCAAAGAGACAACGAAAGTAAGCAACACACCATTAACTTCAAATGATTTTGATTTTGGTGAAGAGCAATCAAATATGCAGATTATCAAGAATATTAAAAACTCTGATAGTGGCTATTATATGATTATAGCGGTTCATAATAGTGTTGAGAAACGTGATGAGTTCGTAACAAAAGCGGTTGCTGCAGGACGTTCAGATATTAATTTCTTTTACAATGTAACTACAAGTAAGTATTACATCTATTACGAGAAGTTTGATGGTTTACAAGAGGCAACAAAAGCTTTAGAAGCAAAAGGTAATAAACCATACAACGGAAGAATGGCCATTGTAAAAGTGGAGAATTAGTAAAAGCCCCAGTCTCTCTTAAAATGGGAAGAGAGACTTTGAAATAAATGTTATCAAATACAAATTTTTTTATTCACTAATGCCCCTTAGAGGATAAACAGAAGTAACAAAAAATGATTATGAAAAAACCTACTACTTTAAGAACGCTGATTTTTGTTTTAGCTCTGCTATTCAATTTTGCCTCCTACTCGCAAAATTGGGTCGCGTTCAATTCAAAGCTTAGTTCAAGCTCGAATGAGAATTTATTCTTAAAAGCAAATAATCAGTTTAAAAATCAGATTAGTTTTGATGCTAGTTCGGACACTCTTACTGGCAAAATGACTGCGCCTCCGACTATTCCGAATCCGATAAAAAAGTACGCTCAGTATCCTTATGCTGGTACTGTTTCGACCTGTCCTAATGATGGTTCAGAACTTCCAAAACTTTTCTTGTGTGGAGGTAACGAAACAAGAGAAATTGATACGGAAATAACAAATGCAACTTCTATTGTATGGATGAAACGTACAGGAGGATGTACGCCAAATCCAAACGGGAATTGCGCCAATACAGCAGAGAATTGTACTTGGGCAGATGTTGTTGGTGGACAAAAATTTATTGCTAGTTCGGCTGGTGAATATAAGGTTGTCATAAAATATCCAGATGCTTCTGTTTTTACTTTTTACTTCAATGTTTATAAATCTGAAGTAGATCCAACAGGAATTGTAAAAACGAATATTGTAAGAAGCGCTGATGGTTCTTGTGTTATCCCTGGAAGAATCGTTTCTGGAGGATTTAGTAATTTATACGAGTACAGTTTTACAACCAATATTGCTCCTAATGTTTGGCAGGATAGTAATACTTTTATTACTCCAGATGCTGATACTTATAATGTTTTCATTAGATTAAAAGCAGCTCCTTCTGGTTGCGTTTTCAGTGTAAAAAATATTGTTGTTGGCACTACTACTTTTAGTACGTCTTTAACTGCAACACAGCCAGCTTGTACGAGCAATAACAGTCAAGGTAAAATAAAAGTAACGGCTAATACAGCAAATAACGAGTATGTTTACCAGCTTTTTAGAAGTTCAAATATGACTACTCCAATAGATTTTTCACAACAGAAATCTATTGCCGAACATGAGTTTACAGGATTAAGCGCTGGAACTTATACGGTTGTAACTACTGTAAAAAATACTGGTAGCGGTACTTGTGAAGTAAAAAATTCTCAAAGTATAGAAATTAAGGCAGCAAGTACTCTTAACAATACTTCAAGTATAAGTAGAAGCTTATCTGTTTGTGAAACAGGTATACTTCAAGGTAATGCAAACGGTGGGGCAGGAACTTCTTATCGCTATTTTGTAAGTTATAATGGAGGGGCTTTTACTTTGGTGCCAAATGACAAAGTCGTTATTGACAAAGGAGGTCGCTACATCATGCGAGTTGAAGATTTGAATGGTTGTACAGCAGAAAAAACATTTGATGTTGCAGACGTTGCCAAACCAGTATACAGTATCTCTACAACAACAGCTAATATTTGTAATCCAACTGGAACTATTACGATTACTGTGTCTAATAAAAACGGTTATAATACCATTCAATACAGTAAAGATGCTGGAGTAAGTTGGCAGGATGGTAATTTTTCTACCGGAACGGGAAGGACTTATACTGGTCTTGATGGAGGTTCTTATGATGTAATGGTTAGATATCGTACAGGTAGTAGAGGGTCTTATTGCGAGGATGCTCTTACTACAATTACTATTGGTACAACGACCGCACTAACAGCTTCTGCAGGTGTTGCGGCTTTGCCAGGATGTCAGCCTTATCCAGAGTATGGTATTGTGAGAATTACAAACCCACAAGGAGGAACTCCACCATACGAATACTTTTTTAATACTGATGCTGTTAATGGTGGCGGATGGACTGCAAGTAACGTAGGATATATGAAAGAAGGGGGACCTTATACAGTAAGTATTAGAGATAAAAACGGTTGTAAATTTGATATGACAGGTATTCGTATTGATGGTAAACCAACTGAACCTAGTATTACCAAAGGACCAATTAGCTATAATTGCGATGGTACTGCTACGCAGACGGTATTGATTAATAATGGAGCAGGAGATTCTAGATATACTTTCCAATATTATATAGATGGAAATCCTAACCCTAATACAGCACAGCCAAACGTATTTTTAAATGTTCCTCAAGGGCAACATTTTATTACGGTTGATTATAATGTAAAAACGGCTAGTACATATAGTAACTTATTAGATGAAAGTTTTGGAAGTGGAGCAAATACAACTTCGCCAGGGATTAATACTTTCTACTATTGTTTTGAAAGACAAATACCAAACAGACCAGATACATATTGTAATGGCTCTTATGCTATTAATGATGGTGATTATTCAGTAACAAGTTCTATTAACCAAGATGCCACTTCAGGTTGGAGCTGGAGATATCCGGTTGACCATACTAAGAACGGAGCAGATCCTAAAGGAAGATTTCTTGCGGTTAATATTGGGGATAAAATTCCAACAAGTACGATTTTATATGAAAAGCAGATTAATGATGTAATTCCGAATCAGCCGATCATGTTTGAGTTCTATGCAATGAACTTAATGATGCCAGGAGCGGGCAAGGCAGATCCTAATTTGACAATTGCCTTGGTAGATCCAGCAGGTAATGAAATTTCATCGTTTGCGACAGGAAGTATTACAAGATCAAATTCAAACAGTGACTGGAAGAAATTTCCACAAACAGCAATCACGCTTGATCCTGGAAATTATACATCGTTGCGACTTATTGTCCGTTCAAGTGTACAAGAGACATCTGGTAATGACGTTGCTATAGATGATATTAAAGTATTCCAGGTTCCAAAAGTATGTGGAGCACAATTTAAGTGGGATTTTACTATTATTCCTCCACCGCCATTTATTGCACATGTTGAAAACCTAAAAGGAGAAAGTTGCTTTGGAGCAAAAGATGGATCTTTTGATATTTTTGCAGAAAACTTTAAAGGAGAGTTTTATTATTCAATTAATAATAAAGAACCTTGGACTAAATCTACAACAGACCGTGTAACAATTGGTCCTTTGTCTGGTGCTACTTATAGCGTAAGAGTAAGAGAAAATGCAACCTCACAAGGTTGTGATTTTGATATTCCTACTATTGTACCATCGCCAGCGGAGCTTAAATTTACAGTATCTGCAAGTATAGCAACTTGTGCCAAAAAAGCTGTTGTTACGGCTAATACTATAACTGGAGGTACTGGTCCGTTTAATTTGGTATTGACAGATAAGGCTACTGGCGCTACTAAGCCATTTAATCTTGATCCTACAGATTTATTGTATAAAGCTACAGACGTTGAACCAGGAAATTATACGGTTAGTGCTACAGATAAAAACAACTGTCCAGCGGTTTCTACTGTTGATATTTCGGTAAGTGGTTCATCAAAACCAACGGCTGAAATTCAATCAACTTCTAATTTGTGTTTTACAGATGCAGCGGGAGCTTCAATTGTTATTTTAATCAAAGATGGAGTAGGGCCGTTTAGATATAGAGTTAAACGTAATGGTGGAACTTATAGCGATTATAGCGCCCCTTTTAATAATCGTACTTTTACACATAATGTAATAGCTTCTGGAAATTACGAATTCGAAATTATAGATAACAATACTTGTAGTGCAGAAGTCGTTAGCCAGCAGATTGAGCCTCAATTAGGAGCAAAATCGGCTGTTATAAGTTCGTTGAGCTGTAAACTGACAGGATCTGAAGCAACAATAGAAGTGACTATTGAAGGAGGTACTGCACCATATAATTATATTGTTAAAAATAGTTTAAACCAGCAAGTTGATTCAGGAACTACTACTAATCCTGTATTTACCTATTCGACAAATATTGATGATACTTATACTTTTGCGATAACAGATAAGAACGGTTGTCCAACATCTATTGCTCGCAAAGTAGATGCATTAGTAAAACCAACAGCAACAGCTCATCCTCATGACCCATTGTGTTATGGCGGAAAAGGTTCTGTTGATTTGGAAGGTTTAATTGGTAAAGCACCATTTAAATTTGATTTTAACGGATCTGGAACTTTTAAAGACCAAACAAACTATACAGGATTATCAGGTTCTGCAGCAGGAACAACTTATACTTATAAAGTTAAGGATGCTACTGATTGCGAAAGATCGTATGAGTTCAAAATTTTTGAACCAGCAGAAATTAAAGGTACAGCGACTATTGATCCAGTTTACAACTGTGACCATCCTGCAACTATTACAGTTTCTGCTGAATCTGGAGGAACAGGTGCACGTAAATATACTTTGTTAAGAGATAACGTTGCAGTTGTAGGTCCTCAAGATGGTAAAACATTTACAGGAATAAATGTAGCGGGTATTTATACCGTAAGAATTACAGATGCAAATAATTGTTCTGTAGTTGTAAATGCAGGAACAGTAAATTCACTGAACCCTCCTGCAGCAATGACAATTTCGACTACAACAGCAGCGACTTGTCCAGATAATAAAGGAAGTGTTACAATTACAAATGTTACCAATGCAGCAGGTGTTGCATTAACAGGTACTTTGGAATATAGAATTATTGCTCCAATAACAGCAGGACCGAATAATACAGGTGTATTCAATGGTTTGGATGCTAACGTTGAATATACATTTGAAGTAAGAGATGCTAATCAATGTAAGTTTACAGACAAACATACCATTGCACTACCTGCGACTTTTACAGTTGAAGGTACTCCTGGAACTGTAACTTGTTTTAACGAGGATGACGGTACAGCAAGTTTCACAGTTACTGGAATTGCAGTTGGAACTAATTATAGCTATGTAGTAGATTCAAGAGCTTCAGTTTCTGGAACATCTGCAGCAAATCCTTTTACTATTAATGTTAGTGACTTAACTGCAGGAAACCACCGTATTACAGTTACAAATTCGACTACAAATTGTCCAATTATTGAAGACATAGTTGTTGGCGGACCAACGGCAGCATTAAAATTAAATACCCCAGATTTAACTCATGTTACTTGTAAGGATAAAGGAACAGCGACGATTCACGCAGTTGATGGCTCTGGATCTTATACCTATACTGTAACACCAACATCTCCAGCTGGAACTGCTAAAGTTCAGGTAAACGATAATGTATTTGTTGGTCTTAACGCTGGAGACTATAGCGTTTCTGTTAAAGATTTAACAGGTTGTACAGTTAGCGGACAGAATTTCACTATTAATGCATCAGTAAATCCTGAGGCAGAAATAAGTGTATCGTCATCTTATTGTGCTGGAGGCCTTGGAGCGACATTAATTGCAACTCCAAAAAATGCACCTAAACCAAACCCTAATTACGAATATAAACTTAATAGCGGTAATTATCAGCCGTCAGGTACATTCTCAGGATTAACTCCAGGGAAATATACGATTACAGTTAGAGATATTGTAACAGGTTGTACAGCTGAATTAGCAGAAGAAGTTATTTCACTTCCTTTAAGTGCGAAAGCAGATATTGATACCGATTTAACTTGTGATCCAACTAGTCCAGAAGCGATTATTGGAGTTACAATTAAAGATGGATACCCAGATTATAAATATAGAGTAAATATGACTGGAGCTCCTTTTTCTGGTCTATATACTGACGTAGGTGCTGGTGCAACTAAATTTACTGTACCTCGTTTAGAGGGAACTTACTATTTTGAAATTACAGATAGTAAAGGTTGTACAGTTGTAATTTCTCAAACAGTAAGTCCAACTGTGAAGCCAACTTTCACGGCCAAACCAAATGAGATTCTATGTAAATCAGCTACAACAGGAACTATTACCATTACTGCAAGCCCTGCAGGATCATTTACTTATGAAGTAACACCAATTACTCCAGCAGGTACGAAACTTACTCAAACAACAAATTTATTTGAGAATTTAGGAGCAGGTACTTATAGTGTTGTGGTTATTGATGCTAAAAAATGTGCTTCAGATCCTCAAACGGTTGATATTAAAGAACCAACAACTCCATTATCAGCAAATGCAGGTGTTGATGTTAAATTAACTTGTGATGCTTCTAACAATGCGCAGAAAGCAACAATTAAGGTAACAGCTTCAGGAGGTACGCCATATGCAGCGCCAAATCTTTATAGATATAGCTATAATGGTGCAACCCCAGTTATTTCAGATACATATTCTACAAGTGATGCAGGAAATGTAAGTGTAACAGTATATGATGCCAATGGATGTCATGTTGACGTAACAGGAGGGGTAACTATTGATGCATTAAACCCTCCAAAATCAATTGCTTTTGCTACGCCAGCAGCAATTACTTGTGAAACAGGACATGATAAAACAAGCTTAACGCTAACAGTAACTGATGGTGTATTGCCATTTACATATGAAATTACTAGCCCAACAGCGACTGTAGTTTCAGGTGTAAATTCAAATTCACATACATTTACAGGTTTAGTGCCAGGTCACTATTACTTTAAAGTTACCGATGCAAATAAATGTACTGTAACAAATGATTTTGAAATTTTAGATGTTGTAAAAATCCAAGCTACAGGATTAGTTGCAGCTAATGTAACTTGTAACGGATTGAGCAATGGTTCTATTAATTTCACAGTTTCTGGAAATAAAACAGGGGGGTATACTACCAAATTAGTTGGAAGTGTTTCAGGTGATATTACTTCAACTCCTAGTATAGCACCTAGCCCATCAAATCCAGCAAATGATGTTGTTACCTATTCAGGATTAAAAGGTGGAGAAAAATATACATTTACTGTAACGAATACAGTAACAAAATGTACTGCTACAAGCGAAGTTACTCTTGCAGATCCAGTATTAGTACAAATTACGAATGTTACAGGAACAAAAGTTTTCTGTACGCCTCATGTTAGTACAACGATTGTAGTAACTGCGCAAGGAGGAAAAGCTCCTTTAAAATATGCTGTAGTTAGAAACGGAGTTACTCCACTAGCTACTGACTTTGTAGATAGCAATACATTTATTAAAGATACAAGCGTAGACGGTTTAGATTATGATGTATATGTGCAAGATGGCAATAGCTGTCCTGCTCAAACATCAATTTCTATTGAAAGTAACGATTCTCCAAAAATTGATCCAGTAACAGCTCCGCTTTGTTATGCTGGTGCTGCATTCGATGTAACAATTACAGGATCAGTTTATGCAGGATCAACAACAAAACTTTTCGGATTAAATGGTGTTTACAATACAAACGACACCAAATCTATCACAGCGCCAGGAAAATATACATTAGGTATTAAAGATGATAATGGTTGTGAGGATACAACTGATATTATAGTTAATGATCAATTAAAAATTACTGTAACTCCGGTAAAGGATTTAACATGTGCTATTTTACCTCCATACACTACTACAGATGCTCAATTTACATTATCTGCAGAAGGAGGAGTAGGACCTTATACATACAGAGTTTCTCGTAATGGAGGAGCTTACGATACAACAGGAATTGTAGGAAATACTTTTTCAACAAGCCAAGATGGAGATTACAAATTTGAAGCTACAGATTCTAATACTCCAGCGTGTTCTATTATTTCTGGTGTAGTTAAAGTAAGTCCAATTGAACCACCAGTAATTTTAACTGTTGTTCAATCGCAAAAGATTTTATGTCCAGAAGAATCTACAGGAGCTATTAAAGTTACACTTGACACAAGTAAAGGTGCTCCGCCATTTACATATAAAGTAGAACTTACAGACGCACCATTTACAGATTTCGGTTCTCAAATGTCAGGATTACCTGCTGGTAATTATAAAGTGACCGTTACCGATAGTAAAGGTTGTTTTGATGAGGCAACAGTGGAAATCATTAAACCAAAGCCTATTGTAGTAGATTATGAAGTTATTGGTATAACGTGTGATCCTGCTGGAGGAATGGCAAAAGGATCTATTATCATTCATAGTGTAACAGGTGGAACAATTACTTCTCCGGGAGTTCCTGGATCTACAGGTTATAGCTACTTTGTTACAGGGACAAATTATGATAAGAGTGAATTAAATACTGACGGTACAACTTCTGTCACTTTTAGTATTGTAGATTTTGGTTTATATAAGATTGTAGTTAAAGATGAAAATGGTTGTTCAGTAGAATTCCCAGATGAGCTAGTTACATCTCCACCTAATAAACTTGATATTACAGTAACTTCTCCTCCTACAAATTGTGATACTACAGCTCCAGGTGGGGGTGGTGGTTCTGCAATTGTAAAGGTTGGATCTGCATTTTCAGGTACAGGGCCGTTCTTTTTTAAAAAATATGACGGTACAAATTCAACTTATCCTGGACCAGAATGGCAGGCAGAAGAAGTTGATGCGATTACAGGTGATAGACTTAAGCAAACTACTTTTACTAATTTAACACCAGGTGTCACCTATACTTATGTGGTATATGATGATCAGTCAAAATGTTATTATTATGAGACGGGTGCGCCAGCGATTCCTTCTAATTCTACTTTAAAGGCTAGCAATGTAGTACCTCAAAATGTTACTTGTAGTGATGTAACAGACGGTAACGTAACATTTACAGTTAATAGTGTCTACACAACCGCAACTAATTTTACATATGAAATTTTTAATGCCTTAACCCTAACATCAACAGGTGTTACAGGCTCAGGTACAGTACCTGCAGCTGTTGCTGGTGTTGCTGGAACAGTAGATATTACTAGTCCATCGGCATTAGATAGAGGATATTATTATGTTTTAATAAAAGAAGTTGGTGCTACACCTAATCAAGGATGTAGTATTGCTACAACAAACTTTAAAATTGATAAATCGACTAAATTGTTGACAATTGATGCTTCAGTTGATTTAACGGCAACTTGTAGTAAATTAGGAACAATTAGTGCGATAGCAAAAGACGGTACAACGCCTTATACCTATCAGGCAGTAGCTTCTGGAACTGCTTATGATCCAACAAAATGGGATAATAAGAGTAGTTTTAATTTAGCTGGAAGTGTAGCAGGAATTAGTTATGATATTTTTGTAAAAGATGCAAATGGCTGTATTAAATTTGATACTGTTACATTGCTGCAGGATCCTATTCCAGCATTTACTTTAGACATCGTAGACAAATGTGCTGCTGAAGGTTCTTTTGAAGTAGAAGTAACAGAAACTACAAAAGGAATAGAACCATATTATATCAGTGTAAACGGAAAAGCTTTCGTATCAATTGGAACTTTACCTTATACAATTAAAGATCTTAGTTCAGGACCAGTAGATGTAATTATTAAAGATTTTAATGGTTGTGAAACACCAGTTGTTCAATCTCCAATTACGCCAACTCCAAAAGCAACAGCAGAAGTTACAACCGATTTAGTTTGTGATGCCACCGGTGCAGCAGGTCCAAATGCGATCATTACTGTAACGATTGCAGCTGGTACAGGTACTGCTGATTTTACTTATGCAGTTAAGAGAGGAACGGGTGCATTTAGTAGTGATGCGCCAATTTCGCCAGCAGGTTCAAGAACGTTCACATATCCAGTTGCTGCTGGAGATGCAGATACTTATGTATTTTTAATTAAAGATGCAAATGGCTGTCCAGTAGAAACTACTCCAGTAATTGTTGATCCGCTTGTAGCAATCGTAGCTGATGCAACACCAACGGAACCATTATGTTTTGGAGGAGAAGGAACGATGTTACTATCAGCAAAAGGTGGTAAAGGGAAGTATGAATATACATTAATAAGAACTTTGCCAGCAGGAGGAACTTTGCAAACGCAATCAACTCCATTATTTACCAATTTAATTGCAGGTGATTATACTTATACAGTTAAGGATGAATTGGGCTGTATCGTAACCGGTACTAAGACTTTAGGTCAGCCAACAGAATTAATATTAGATACACCATCAATTGATCAGCCTGAATGTGGTCCAAATAATGATCCGCAACAAGCAAAAGTTGTTTTAGCGGCACATGGAGGTACTGGAAGCTATGAATATAGTTTTAATAACAGTGATTTCAGCGCTGATACAGATACTTTCTATGTAGATCAAAACGGTGCGAGTCAAACCATTACGTATGCAATTAAGGATGCAAATGGCTGTCCAAAAACGGGCACAGTAACTATTTCATGGTTAGCTCCTCCAACAAACTTTGGCTTTAGTCAGCCAGATCCAATTACTTGTAATAGAACAAGTACTAGTGTCGAAATCACTGGTGTTAGTGGCGGTATTTTGCCATTAACATACCAAATTGTTTCTGGTACAGGTACTATTATTACGCAAAATAACAACGTCCCATTATTTACAAATCTAGCGCCAGGAGATTATATCTTCCAAGTAACAGATGCAAATAAATGTACCAAACAAATTAAGTATACTATTAAAGATGTTATCAAAATCGATATCGAGTTGAAACAAGCTCCAACAGATGTTACTTGTTTAGGTGCAGGCGATGGTAAAGCTAGTTTCGTAGTAACGGGTTATGAAAGTGGTACAAGTACAAGTTACGATTATGAACTAGATTCAAACGGAACAATAGTTACAATGACAACTGGTACAATTGACTTGACAGGATTAGCTCCAGGACATCATAGTATTACAGTAACAGACAATGAGACAGGATGTCCAGATACAGTTGGTTTCGATATTAACACTGTAACAACTAAGTTAGATTTAGCTGTTACTGTTACACCTCTTGGTTGTAAAACTACAGGTGCAGTTAAACTTGAAGCAAGTGCAGGATGGGGAGGTTATGTTTACACAGTTACTGAGCCAGCTCCAGGAAATAAAGTGCTGCCATCAAATACAGATGGTATTTTCGAAGGACTTACTCAGGTAGGAGTTTATACTGCTTCGGTAAGAGATGCAAATGGATGTGTTGAAACAAAAACATTCGAGTTAAAAACACCAATTGAGCCAATTGCTTCAATCGATCTTACATCAGTATATTGTTATACTGGTTCAGGTGTAGGGCAAGGAGCAAAAATAGTTGTTACTGCAACAACACCGGGTACGCCAGAATATGTACCATCTTATGAATATAGTATTGATAATGGTAAAAAATGGTATACAACTAATACATTTAGTGATTTAGGACCAGGGAATTATCAAATTACAGTAAGAGACCAATATGGATGTCAGGCAGTAGCTTCTGTTCCAGTTGATATCAATAATCAAATTTTTGCTTCAGCGAAAGTAGATACAGAAATTTTCTGTGGACCAGTTGACGGATTAATTAAACTAGAAGTAGTAGGTGGTTATGCGCCATTTAGCTATACGGTTACTAAAGACGGAACAACAGATCCAACGGTATATACATTTGTTGGTAATTCGACTACAGCAGACTATGTTGTAAATGGAGCAACAGGTGCTGGTAATTATATATTTAATATTACAGATGCACATTCTTGTCCTGTTTCGACAAATGTAGTTCCAGTAAGCAATCCAACGATTATTACTTTTAATGCAACACCGAAATCACCAAGTTGTACGGTTGCGCAAGGTGACGGAGCAAACGGACAAATTTTAGTTGAGTTAACAGGAGCGGCGCTTGCAGATGATCAGGAATACACTTATACCTTAACTCCACCTGTTGGATTGCCAGTTACACAAAGTAATGGTTTATTTACAGGTTTAGAAGCAGGAACTTATAGTGTTACTATTTCTTCGGAAAGATCATGTCCAGTAACTAATAATAATGTTATTATTGATATTCCTGCAGCGGTAGTTGCAGATGCAAAAGCAGCAGAGTTTGCTTGTACTTCTGCAAATGTTATCAAACAAACAATTGTAACGGTTACAGGTAATCATGGTGCGGGTGTTGAACCAATTGCAAATTTCACTTATAGTGATAATGGAACGAATTGGTATTTAACAAACGAATTCAAAGTTGATAACAAGCCAGCTGTTCAGCATTTAACGTATTATGTTAAAGACTTAAAAGGTTGTGTGGCTTCTTATACTATTGATATTAATCCGTTCCCTGAATTAATTTCAGCAACTCCTAGAACAGCAATCTTAGCAGATTGTAATAATGCAGGACAAGAAACAATTACAGTTGATATTGTTGGAGGAAAAACACCATACAATTTTGAGTATCAAGTTTCTGTAGATGGAGCTAATTATAGTACTCCAGGAATTCCAGTAGTAGGTACAAATACATTTAACTATGTTGCGCCAAATGCAGGTCATAAGTATCAGTTTAAGATAACAGATATGAGTACAGGTTGTACCGTTATTTCAAGCGCTTATGATGTGAAATTATATAACATAATGACAGTTACAGCAACTGCTTCAAAAATGGCAAGCTGTAATACATTTAATGATGGTACTATTACAATCAATGTTGATAAATACACAGGATTATATGATTATAAAGTTCTTCTGCCAGGAAATCCAGTTGCTGTTTTAACAGGAACAAACATCAATGCAGGAACAAACAATCCTTATGTTATCACAGGATTAGCGGCAGGTATAGATTATACAGTAGAGGTAACTCAGAATAATTATCCAAATTGTACTGTTACTTCAGACCCTGTTACAATTACAGAGCCTTCACCAGTAGATATTACTGCAATGAAGGTTGATGTGAAAAATCAAAACTGTAATACAACTGTAGCAACAATTACGGTTGATCCAGCTAGTATTTCTGGAGGAACAGGAACTTACACTTATGCGTTTGTGCCAGTAGGACAAACACCAGCTGATAGTGATTTTGATGGATCAAATATTAAAACATTTGCTACACTTAAAATAGCGCCAGCATATGATGAGTATGATGTCTATGTAAGAGACGCTAATAAATGTGAGAGATTCCAAACGGTAAGAATTTCAGTAGATCCATTACCAGTAATCAATAATGTAACTGTGGCAGACCAATGTCCAAGTCCAGCAGGATATAGAATTGATGTGGATGCAAGCGGATTATTGAAATTACAGTATAGTTTAGACGGTATCGTATACCAAGATGATAATTACTTTATGGTAAAAGATCCAGGAAATTATACGGTTTGGGTATGGGATAGAAACCAATGTCCTGTTAAATGGAATACAGCAGTAACAGTTCTAAAACCGTTAACATTAGAGGCAGAAGTAACAGTATGGCCAACATGTAACACGGCTACAGGAACGGTTAAGTTAACTGCTGGAGGAGGTACAGTAACTACACCAAGCAGTTATATTTACTCAATTGACAATTGGAATACAGATCAGACTTTTGACGAATTCGTTAATCTAGCGCCTGGAGATTATATTTTCAGTGTGAAAGACATTGTAACGAAGTGTACAAAAGACGTTAAAGTGCATATTGCTACTGCGGTAGATGTTTTAGGAATAACTTTAAAAGCTAGACCTGTAACATGTTTCAATGGTAATAATGGAGGTGTTTCGGTTGAATTAGATGCTACGAATATTGACATGCCATATACTTACAGTATATCTGGTCCAACATCTAATCCTACTGTAAATATTGTAGATAGCATTTCTCCAGACTTTAATGGTCTAGCTGCAGGTGAATATACTGTAACAGTAAAATCTGGAAGAGGATGTGTTTCTTTACCGCAAACGGTAGAAGTTATACAGCCAGCTCCAATTCAAGTAAATGCAAGTTTTACAGAATATGCTTGTACAACAAATACGAATCAAACCAATAATGCAACAATTACTGTTAACTCAGTAACTGGAGGTTCTGGTAAATATATATTATACGAATTTAGAAGAGATGGAACGTTGCTTTACAGCGGAACATCAAATACGTATACAGAAACAGATCATTTAGGTGGTACATATATCGTAACAGCTTATGATAGTAACTATTGCCAAGGTGACAATACAAGCCCAATTGAAGTTAGAGCTTTCGCAAGCTTACTAGGTATGGATTTCACTGTAACGCCAATTACATGTATTGATGGTGAAACGATTCAAACAGTTGTAGACGTTAAAGGAACTTTAACAGCTCCATTACAGTACACATTAACAGGAACGAATGATACAGTTATTACACCAATAACAAACAATACAGGATTATTCCAAAATTTAGCAATTGGTACTTATTTGGTAACTGTTTTAAATCCAGCAACGGGTTGTACAATATCTCAAAACCATTTGGTTCAAGATCCAAATTCGTTCTCTTTCAATGTGGATGCGACAAGAACAGATATCTGTTTCGGAGCATCTGATGGAGCAGTCGTGCTAACTCTTGTAGATAATCGTCCTTCTCCAAAAGATAAAGCGGGTCCATTTACATACACAGTTACAGGTCCAACTCCAAGTTCAGGAACGACAACAGGTACAACTCTTTCATTAAGCGGATTATTACCTGGTAGATATGATGTAGCAGCTAGATTAACCGGTACGCCAAATTGTGATGTTCGTACTACATTTGATATTGCTGCGCCATCAACAGCGTTAACAATGAATAAATTAGTAGGACCTATTACATGTGCACCAGGAAGCAATGATGGTACTATTGATGTTACTGCAGACGGAGGATGGCCAGGAACTTACCAATATAAATTGGATGGTCCAGTTAGTTATGAGTACGGAGCAGAAGGACATTTTGAAAACCTAACGCCAGGACACTATATTATAACTGTTAAAGATAGTAACGAGTGTGAGATCACTGATTTTGCTGATTTAGATGTTCCAACACCGATACAATTCACTGCTTCAGCAACGAGTACAGTTCTTTCTTGCTACGGTGATAACAGTGGGGTAATTACAGTTGCAGCTCCAACAGGAGGACAAGGTTCAAATTATGTTTATAGTTTAACTTACACAACTCCAGAAGGTGATGTTAGCGTGTTAGGTCCACAAGAAGATAATGTCTTTACAGGATTAAGTGCAGGATCGTATGTAGTAACAGTTGAAGACGGATTTAGCTGTGAAGCTACATCTCCAACAACTATCACATTAACAAATCCTACAGTAATAGAGCCAATTTTATCTCTTACAACAGGAGTTAAATGTACGGCAGATGCTACTGTGACATTAACAGCAACAGGAGGAACGGGCCCTTACACATACAGTGAAGATGGTGTTAACTATAGTACAACAAGTTTCAATAGTTCGACAACTTTCTCTGTTACACTTGGATTGCATAAATACTATGTAAAAGATAATTTAGGATGTGTTAAGATTTCTAACCAATTAAATATAGAACCACTTACTCCTCTAGATATCGTGTTAGATCCTAAAAATGCAGTGGTTAACTGTAAAGGAGATAGCAGTGCAATTATTAATGCAGTTGCAAAAGGAGGTTTAGGAGATTATCAATATTCATTATTAGATAGTACTCATGCAGAAGTTAGACCAGCACAAGCTGATGGAATTTTCTTTGACTTGCCAGCAGGACAATACATTGTTCGTGTAGTAAGTGGAGATTGCGAAAAAGAAGTTCCAGTAACAATAACAGAAGCAGCAGTTAAATTAACATCTTCTTATGCTGCAGAACCAATTAAGTGTTTTGGTGAGAAGACAGGTAAAATCGTAGTGACAGCTTCTGGAGGTACAGGTGCTATCAAGTTTGCAATATCTCCTTTCTTAGCGCAATTCGTAGACAGCGGAACATTCGAAAGATTAGAGGCTGGTACTTACACCGTAATTGTTCAAGATATTTTAGGTTGTACAGAAATTCATACTATTGAAATTAACCAACCAGAAATCTTAATTGCTAATGAAATCGCAGGATCAATGATTCCTGAAATTTGTAAAGGTGATAACGACGGTGCGTTTAGTGTTAAAGTAAGAGGAGGAACGGCTCCTTATTATGAAAGCCTTGATAAATCTGCAGGTCCATTCAATTTATTTGCTGGAACTGAGAAAGATTATACAGGTCTTGTAGGTGGAAAACACTCTGTATTTATTAAAGATAGTAACGGATGTATCACTGAAGTTGAAATCACTATGCCAGAACCAGTAGTTCTTAACCCAACTGCTGAAGTAACATACGATTGTGTTAACAATGCACAGGCAAACATGGTAGTCGTAACAATCGATGCTTCTAATACTAATCCTACAGATGTAGATTACTCATTAGACAACAATGGAACATACCAGCCAAGTAACATCTTTACAAATGTTCCTGCAGGTGATCACTTCATCGTAGCAAGACATACTAACGGATGTGAAGTGCCAACACCAATCTTTAAGGTAAATGCAGTTGCAGAACTTGGATTAATAGACATAACCAACCAAAGCAAAGACATCAACACTATTGTGGTTCAAGCTACGGGTGGAGTTGCTCCTTATGAGTACAGTTTCAATGGAGAATCATTTACGTCATCTAATAGCTATAGAATCTATAAAACAGGTGATTATGTTGTTATCGTAAGAGATAAAAATGGTTGTGAGGCTACAATAACAGTTCATGGTACATTCTATGACTTCTGTATGCCAAACTACTTCACTCCAAACGGTGACGGACAAAACGATACTATTGGGCCAGATTGTGGTGCATTAGCGTACAAAGAATTAACGTTTGATATCTATGACAGATATGGTAGAGTAGTTGCGAAATACCGTGTGAATGGAAAATGGGATGGTAGATATCACGGTAATGAATTGCCAACAGGTGATTACTGGTACGTTCTTAAACTAAATGATCCGAAAGATCCAAGAGAATTTGTTGGACATTTCACTTTATACAGATAACAAAATTATAGCCCCAATGATGTTATCTAAAAATATTATTACAATGAAAAAGTTTATTTTATCCTTAGTACTCATGGCTGTAACAACAAGTTACAGCCAAGAGTTAAACCTACCAGTGTTTACCCAGTATTTAGCTGATAATCCTTTTATTCTTTCTCCTGCTTATGCGGGTATTGGAGATAATCTCCGTATTAGAGCCAATGGTTTAACTCAGTGGGTCGGAATTAAAGACGCACCAGATAACCAATCGTTATACGCCGATTTTCGTGTTTTAGACCGCTCTGGAGTTGGTGTTTCATTGTATAATGATAGCAACGGTAACACAAGACAAACAGGAGCTAAAGTTTCGTTTGCGCATCACCTTATCTTAGATTATCGTACAGAACAATATCTTTCATTCGGTATATCGTATAACTTTAATAGTTTCCGAATCGAAACAGGCAATTTTACTGGCGACGTAAATGGTGTTCCAGTGGCTTTAGACCCTTCGATTACGGACAACCGTTACAACTCAAATAATAACTTTGATATTAGTGCATTGTACCGTAACAGAGGATTTTACTTTAGTTTTAACGCCAATAACGTTTTAAAGAAAAATACTGATAAGTATAGAGGAGTAGAGCCAGATCTACTCTCTAACTTTCAGGTATATTCTGGATTCACTTTTAGAGATGGTGAAAACAGACGTATCGAATACGAACCATCGGTTTTCTTACAGTACTTTGCAAGTGACCAGCGTTCTACAACTGATTTTAACTTCAAATACAGACGTTACAACCGTTATGAAGATTACTATTGGATCGGAGTTTCTTACCGTTTCTTAAATGACCAGTTTCCAAAACCTTTGGCAATGGGACCAATGGCTGGTTTTATGAAATCTAAATTCTATTTTGCATACTCTTACCAGTTGATGTTTAATGGACTTGGATCTTATAACTCAGGAACCCATTCTATCACTATCGGATTCGATTTCTTACAATCAATTAGTAACTGTCCTTGTACACAAAGTCCAGTTCACGATTAGGCAAGTAATTTTTATCATTTTTGAGAATTAATTTGTTTATTTTCATAATTTACAACGTTTTCGTTTTTATTAACGGATTATTTTTGCTTTTTTGAAATTTAGACTACGCTAAAAGTTCTATATTTGTTATTCTTTCAAAAAATTAAAAAAATTAGCAGATGAAAACTTTAAACGATTTCGATTTTAAAAATAAAAAAGCAATTATCCGTGTTGACTTCAACGTGCCATTGGATGAAAATTTTAATGTAACTGATACAACACGTATTGAAGCAGCAAAACCAACCATTGATGCTATTTTAGCACAAGGTGGAAGTGTGATTTTAATGTCGCACCTTGGAAGACCAAAAGGCGCAGAAGAGAAGTATTCTCTAAAACATATCTTAAAAACAGCTTCCGATATTTTAGGAGTTCAAGTAAAATTTGCTGAAAACTGTGTTGGAGAAGCAGCACAAACTGCAGCAAAAGATTTAAAACCAGGCGAAGTTCTTTTACTAGAAAACTTACGTTTCCATGCTGAAGAAGAAGCAGGAGATGTTGCTTTCGCTAAAGAATTAGCTTCTCTTGGAGATATCTATGTAAACGATGCATTTGGTACAGCTCATAGAGCACACGCATCGACTACTATTATTGCACAATTTTTTCCAAACGATAAATGTTTCGGAACCTTATTGGCAAAAGAAATTGATAGTTTAAATAAAGTTCTTAAAAACAGTGAAAAACCTGTAACTGCTGTTCTTGGCGGTTCTAAAGTTTCTTCTAAAATCACCGTTATCGAAAATATCTTAGATAAAGTAGATCACATGATTATTGGAGGTGGAATGACTTTTACTTTCATTAAAGCTCAAGGAGGAAAAATCGGTGAGTCTATCTGTGAAGATGATAAGTTGGATTTAGCGCTTGAAATTTTAAGATTAGCAAAAGAAAAAGGAGTTCAGGTACATATTCCTGTTGATGTTATTGCTGCAGACGATTTCTCAAACACTGCAAATACTCAGGTTGTAGACGTAACTGCAATTCCTGACGGATGGCAAGGTTTAGATGCAGGTCCAAAATCTTTAGAGAATTTCAAAAAGGTAATTTTAGGTTCAAAAACGATTCTTTGGAATGGTCCATTAGGAGTTTTCGAAATGGAAACTTTCTCTAAAGGAACAATTGCATTAGGAGATTATATCGCAGAAGCTACAGCAAATGGAGCATTTTCATTAGTTGGTGGTGGAGATTCTGTTGCAGCAGTAAAACAGTTCGGATTTGAAGACAAAATGAGCTATGTTTCTACTGGTGGTGGGGCTATGCTAGAAATGTTAGAGGGAAGAATTTTACCTGGAATCGCAGCGATTTTAGACTAAAAAATCACAATTAACATTTTTTTAAACACTTTTCTTCAATAAAGGGCTTAGATTTGCAAAAATACAACTCTTGTAATTGTTTGAATTACAGAATTTTAAAAAAATGTTATATGATTGTAAAGAAAATATCCTTAGTGGTGACAGCTTTGTTCTCTTTGTCAATGTTCGCGCAAGAATCTGCGGAGCTGCCAAAAGAGTTTAAGCAAGACATTAAGTTGTCGTATTTAGATTCTATTAAAAGCACATTCAAAAGAGACCAATTAGCTTCAAAAGTGGATAGTCTTTGGATGAATGAATTAGTAAGTCTCGACATTTATGACGATTTAACAAAAGACATTCAAACCATCAATAAGGATGTAACTGTCGATGAAGAACTGCCAACCGAATTGCTAAAACAGCGTTTGGCGGCGATGAATCAGAAGTCACCTTTTGAAATCGAATACAATCAAGGTTTAGAAAATATAATAAAGTCATTTCTTAAGAACCGTAAAAAATCGTTTTCTCGATTAATGGCTTTATCAGAATATTATTTCCCAATGTTTGAGGACGCTTTTGCCAAACAAAACGTTCCTTTGGAAATAAAATATTTAGCCGTTGTAGAATCTGCTTTAAATCCTAAAGCAGTTTCTAAAATGGGCGCTACTGGACTTTGGCAGTTTATGTACGGAACCGGAAAACAATACGCTCTTAAAATCGATTCTTATATTGACGAAAGAAGTGACCCTCTTAAAGCTACTGCCGCAGCTTCAGAATATATGACCAAAATGTACAATATTTTTGGAGACTGGGAACTGGTGTTAGCTTCTTACAACTCAGGCCCAGGAAATGTTACTAAAGCTATTCGTCGTTCTGGCGGAAAAACAAAATACTGGGACATTCGCAATTATCTTCCAAAAGAAACTCAAGGTTATGTTCCAGCTTTCTTAGCAACAATGTACCTTTTCGAATACCACAAAGAGCACGGAATTAATCCAGAAAGAGCTGTAGTTAAAAACTTCGAAACCGATACGGTTTGTGTAAAAAATCAAATGTCATTCAAACAGATTGCCGATTTATTAGACATGCCACAATCTCAAATTCAGCTTTTAAATCCATCTTATAAAATGGGAGTGGTGCCATTTTATCAGGAAGAACAGCATTTTATTCGTCTTCCCAAAGATAAAGTAGCCACTTTTGTATCCAACGAAGAGCAGATTTACGCTTATGTGAAATACGATGCAGAAACGAGATCTTCTAATTCAAGATTGGCTGTAAAATACGCTCCAAAAGTAAAACCAGCAGCGAAAGCAATCGTTAGACCAACAGAAACTGATAGCAATAATTTCGAATTCTATAAAGTTAGAAAAGGAGACAATTTAGGTGCAATCGCTTCAAAATATAATGTTAGTATCAGCGAACTTAAAAAATGGAATAATTTAAAAACTAATGCCGTTGCAATCGGTAGAAGTTTAAAAATTAAATCCGATGAGCCTTCATCTTCAGCTAGTAAAGTAAATGCTGCTATCGATAAAAGGGAAGAAGCTATCGCATCTGCTGACGAAAAAGAGAAGCCAACAGCAGTTGATATGGACTATGTTGTAGTCGCTGGAGACAATTTAGGCAGCATTGCAAAGAAATTCGGTACGACTATTGCGGAGTTAAAAGAACTTAACAATTTAACTTCAAATAACATTGGTTTAGGAAAAACATTAATTATTTCTAAAGCAGCAATAGTTATAGAAGAGCCGGCTTCAACAGCAATTGCATCAAACTCGGTTGATTCATTCAAGAAAAAAGCAGCTTCTAAAAACGTTACTGAAGATTATTACGTTAAAAAAGGAGATTCTTTATACAGCATTTCTAAAAAATATCCTGGAGTAACAATTTCAGATATTAAAAAATGGAATGGTATTAAAGATGAAGATATTAAACCGGGAATGAAACTTAAAATAAACGGATAATAGAAAAATCTTATTAAATTTGGGTTTTATTTCATAAATTAAAAAAATGAATAAAACCCATTTTTTATTGCTATTAATCCCATTTTTCCTGACCTCTTGTTTAAAAAGCCAAAAGCAAAACGAAACAGTCTCTGGAAAAACCAATACCATTTCAGTCATTATTGATGACCAATTGTGGTATGGAGAAGTAGGCGACAGCATCAGAAATAAATTTGCCTCACCAGTTCTTGGACTTACTCAAGAAGAACCGCTTTTTACCATTAACCAATATCCTGCTAGATTACTTGAAGGCTTTGTTACAGATAGCCGTAGCATTATAGTGGTTAAAAAAACAACAGCTGAGAAATTCGAAATCATTCGAAGCAAAACACTCCCACACAATACTTTTCGCATTTATGGAAAATCGGTTGACGATATTATCTGTAGTCTGGAATTGAATGCGCCTCAAATAATAAAAATTATTCACGATGCCGAAATCCAAAAGATTCAGGAAGACAACAGTGCTTCACTATTAAATAAAGCGGTTATAAAAAATAAATTCCACATTAATATTCAGATTCCAACAGGATATGAATATATGTTGCACAAAAAGAATTTCATTTGGCTTAAAAAGGAAATTATTAGTGGTAACACCAGTTTATTAATGTACCAGATTCCGCTTCATAATTTCAAGAAGAAAAAAGATGTCGTAAACGCAATCGTAAAAATGCGGGACTCAATTGGAAAATATATTCAAGGTCGCGAACCAAAAACACAAATGATTACGAGCGATGCTTATGCTCCGTATTTCTCGAAAGTAATACTAGACAACAGAAATGCTTTTGAAACGAAAGGAACATGGGAATTGAAAAATGATTTTATGACAGGGCCATTCATTAACTACGCTATAGTAGATCCAATCTTTAACCGCGTTTTGGTTATAGAAGGATTCTCATATTCTCCGTCCCATCAAGAACGTGACTTAATGTTAAACCTCGAAGCCATCATAAAAACAGTCAGAATTGACAAACGATAAGTTTTTTGTTTTAAGTTTCACGTTTCAAGTTCAAAGTTCAAAGTTTCAAGTTTCAGTTTTCAAGTGTGAGGTCTAGAATTAAGAAGTCTCACAATTAAGTATGCGCATTGCCTAGAGCACTTTGCCTCCTCAAACAAATACGTCGCGAACTTAGCGTAAACCTTGCGCTCTTTGCGTAAATCCTTGCGAACTTTGCGGTTATCAACACAAAGCATATCAACTTGAAACATGAAACATGAAACCTGAAACATGAAACCTCAAACCTGAAATAAAATAAAACAAACAATTTTTTTTGTATTTTTATTTGTAACAAACGTAAAAACAAATAGTTATGAAAAAATTAACCGCAACCTTAGCAATAATATCCATGTGTTTTATTTCTTGCAAAAAAGAAGTAAAGCCAGAAGACACAACCACAACACCAACAGATTCTGTAAAAACCGAAGAACCTGTTGCTGAAGCGCCAGTAGATTCTGCAGCACAAATGAAGGCTTGGCAAGAATACGCAACGCCTAGTAATCCACATAAATTAATGGCAGATGAAGTCGGAACTTGGAACTGCGATATGACATTTTGGTCTGATGCCAATGCAAAACCTGAAAAAGGAACTACAACGGCTGAAATTAAAATGATTTTGGGAGGACGTTTTCAAGAAGCAATCTATAAAGGTACGATGATGGGACAGCCATTTGAAGGCAAAAGTACTATAGGTTATAATAATGCAACTAAAGAATTTAACTCTACTTTTATTGATAATATGGGAACAGGAATGATGATTACCGTAGGAAAGTATAATGAAAGCAATAAAAGCATTGACTATAAAGGCGAAATGCCCGATCCTGTAACGGCAAAAAATACAGCATTTCGTGAAGTCTATACCATTGTAGATCAAAAGACGAGAAAAATGGAAATGTATGACACCAAAAACGGATCTGAGTATAAAAGCATGGAAATCATAATGACTAGAAAATAGTTTTTTCTAAGTGACAAAGTTACAAAGTGGCAAAGGCACAAGTTTAAAGCTTCGTGCCTTTTTGATTTCTATAAGAAACTTTAGCGCAGCTAAAAAAATAATATAACTTCGCGTCTTAGTGCCTTCGTGGCAAAAAACAAAAAGGAGAATGGAATTAAAATGGAAAATAAAGCCTTTTGAGGCATTAACTGTTCATGAGTTATATGATTTGCTCAGATTGCGAAGCGAAATCTTTGTAGTCGAACAAAATTGCGTCTATTTAGACCTTGATGGCAAAGACAAGAAAGCTTTGCACTTATTGGGGGAGTTTGAAGGTAAAATTGTAGCGTATTCACGCTTATTTGATGCCGGAATAAGTTTCGATAATGCTTCTATAGGAAGAGTAACTGTAGATGCCAATTATCGGGATCAAAAATGGGGACATGAATTAATGCGCCAAGCAATTGCCGAAATTAAATCCAGTTTTGGAAAAGATAAGATAACTATTGGCGCACAGTTATATCTGAAGAAATTCTACGAAAGCCATGGTTTTGTTCAAACGAGCGAGATGTATTTGGAAGACGATATCCCGCACATTGAAATGATCAGAGAATAATTAGAAAGTTAGGAGATCGGTAAGATCTTTAGCGAATAAGCTAGAAACTCAGTACCTTAGCACCCTAAAAAAACTAAATTTTAGTAATCACAAACTCCACACGTCGATCGTAATTATCACCTTTTCCTAAAGGATATCTATTGCCGCAGCCCATATAGGTCATGCGGCTTTTTGATATTTTTCGAGACATTAGATAATGAAAAACCGTTTTTGCTCGATTCCAAGAAAGTCTTCTTTCTTTGGTATCTCTATCAATTCCATCGGTGTAAATTTCTGGAGTACAGCAAACATGGCCACGTATTTCAAAATTAAGATTCCTGTGATTTTGAAGTGTAATAGCAATTTTATCTAGTTCTTTTTTGGAGGTCAGTGTTAATTTAGCACTTCCAATATCAAACAAAATAGATTCAAGACAGACTTTATCGCCAACTTTTAAATTGTCTTTAAAGGAAGAATGAATCCCTTTGCCGAAACTATTTTTTTTAACCAAAATCAAGTCAACCCGCCGATTTCGAAGACGTGTTTCGTACAGATTCTCTACCGTATCTGCTTTTACAACAACACGCCCTTTTCCTTCCAGAATAACAATTTTACTTTGATTGAACCCTTTTTTGATCAATAGATTTTGAATCGTATTGGCTCGATTATTAGACAATCTAAAGTTATACTCATCGTTTCCACGATCATCACAATAGCCATAAATCTGTATAGACTCTACCTTCGAAGTGTCCATGTTTTTTATAAAACTCGAAACCACATTGATTTGCTTATCTGTCAAATCATATCTGTCAAATTCAAAATAAATAGTTTCAACAGGTTTTTGCTGTGCGTTTACTGTATAATATGAAAAAAGAATCAGGGCTAGAGTTATCTTCATTCACTACATTTTTAAAATCGTTTTATATTCTGTCTGGTTATTTAATACACTAACTGCTCTTTTAATTTCTGAATTGTTTTTTAGATAATACTGATACAAACCTTCTTGATATTGATACCTTTTTATCAATTCTTCCAAAATCATGTTTTTGATTTCTTTTTGGTTTTTGTCCAGTAAAGTCGTTTCGCTTTTTTCTAAAGCATTCAACAATTGCTGATATTCGGCAGTGATGGTCTCATCAATTTTTTCTTTTTTAGCTGCAGCTAAAGTATTTTTCAAAGCCACTTCGGTTTCGGTATCAAAGGTGATTTTGTTGGTTTTCAAATATTGTTTGAAAGCCGCATAATCAGCATCTGAAATAGTTGGGATCTTATCTCCCAAATTCGGGTTTTTATAATAATAGCTTGTTGCATAATCAAAAACACCATCATTTTTGGTTAATGCAGTAGCAATTGGACTTATTTTGGTTTCTTCCAGTTCGATATCTGGCAAAACACCGCCTCCGTCATAAACCGTTCTGCCTTTTCTGGTTTTAAAAGCATTGAAGTTTTTAGCTTCTGTCTTTTGAGCTACACCATTTTTATCTTTATGCGCATAATCCAAAGCTTGAATGCAACGGCCAGAAGGTGTATAATATCTAGAAATGGTTACTTTCAATTGAGTTCCGTACGTTAAATCAACAGAACGCTGCACCAAACCTTTTCCAAAACTTCTGCTTCCTAAAATAACAGCGCGATCTAAATCTTGCAAAGCACCCGAAACAATTTCAGAAGCCGAAGCACTTCTTCCGTTTACTAAAATTGCCAAAGGAATCTCAGTATCAACTGGTTCTTTCTGTGTTTTATAGGTGTTGTTATGTTTCTCAATTCTAGATTTTGTCGTTACTATAACTTCATTCTTCGGAACAAATAAATTGCAGATATCAATGGCTTCGTTTAATAAACCTCCAGGATTTCCACGTAAGTCCAAAACAATTTGTTTAGCGCCATCGGCTTTTAGTTTTTCAAGAGCTTCTTTTACTTCGGCAGATGCTTTTCTGCTAAAATGCGCTAAAACAATATAACCGGTTTTATCATCAATTTTTCCGTAAAAAGGAACCGATTTAATATCGACTTCATCCAAAACCAAAACAGTCGTGTTCGGTTTTCCTTGACGAAGATATTTGATATTAATTTTCGTGTTTTTTGTTCCTTTCAATAATTGAGAGGCGTCGTCTTTAAAATCGGCGATTAAAACATCTCCAATTTGAATGATTTCGTCTCCCGCTTTAAGTCCTGCTTTATCTGCTGGATAATTTTTATAAGGTTCCCGAACAATCAAGCGATCGTTTTTTCTAGAAATTAAAGCACCAATTCCGGTGTATTCGCCAGTATTATTGATTTTGAAATTAACAACATCTTGCTCATTAAAATAAACCGTGTACGGATCCAGACTAGCCAACATGCTCTTAATTGCCTTATCCATCAAGTCTCCTGGATTAGTTTCGTCTACATAATTGGTATTTACTGCTTTAAATAATGTTGTGAAAATTTCGATCTGTTTGGCAATTTCAAAAAAATCTTCTTTAAAACTGGTTCCAACAAACAACATTCCCGCCGCAGCGACTGGTATAATAAATTTCTTCTTGAAATACGGATACATGATTATTCTTTTTTTCTTCTTTTTAATCTTCTTCTAATAAAATAGGCAAATACGACAAATAAAATTACAAACGGCCAAACGCTGATTAAGGAAATTAAAAAGTCGGATAAACTAAAGAATCCGGATTTAATTGCATTCCATATTTTTGAACCGTAGGATATTTTAATACCTTCTTTTTGGGCCACTGTTTTATAAAAGTCAATAGTGACTGTACTTTCAGAAACTCGACTTTCTAAATATTTTAGCTGACCTTCTTTCGATTCTATTTCTTCTCGAATAGCTGAAATTTGTTTTTCAATTTCTAAAATTTCGCTGACTTTCGTTGCTTTCTGTAATATTTGAAGGTAACGCTCTTCAAGCTTTTTCTTTGTGTTTAATCTCGAAGTCAGGTCAATAAATTGTTCTGTAACATCTTCGGCTGAGATATTTTTTACTTCAAAATAAGAAACACCTTTTGAAACATCATTTATAAAACGATCAAAATTCTGACTTGGTACTTTTATGGTAAGACTTCTGTATACACTATTATAATCTTTTCCTTCAGAATCGTTTATGATTCTTGCTCTATTGCTTGAAACGGCATTTTGAATTTGCTTGAAAGTGCGGTCTAAATTATCAGTTTCGAATCGTAGAGATGCTTGCTTAATTATTTTCTGCGGAATCTTAGGCGACGGCTCGCTTATATCCTTATCTTTTCTATTATACTCACTCGCTCCAGCAGGAGGTGGAGGTGGAACCATTACAGCACTTACTGCAAGATCTTTGCTTTCAGCTTCTGATTTGCTGCATCCAGAAAGCATTATAAATAAGAAAAATAAAAAGAAAATATGTCGCATAAAATTTCAATTTAGAGCTAAAACTACGATTTTTTTGCCTAACTTGATTAATAATCTTACTTTTTGAAATTTATGCTTCTGTTTTTGTTTCAGAATCTAGAGGTTTGTTGATTTGAGCAGTAAATTTCTCAAACAGCTGAATCATTTTGGTATTGATTTCATGGTAAGACAAACGATCTTTGGTTTGGTAAAAAAGCATAATCGAATACGACTGATCCAGATTCTCCAGAAGTAAATGTTTGTTCAATCGATAGGTTTCTCTCAAAACTCTTTTGAAGTAATTTCGATCAACTGCTTTTTTGAAGTATTTCTTTGAAACCGAAACACCTATCTTGGTTTGTTCTTCTGAATTTTCTTCCGCTTGACGGTAAACCAAACGAAGCGGATATTTAGACACCGATTTGCCCTCAGAAAATAATAATCCAATGGTGGTTTTGCTTTTTAAACGCTCGTTTTTAGGGTAAGTAAAGTTCATTTAATTCAGAAAAGATTTGCAAATTCTAGTGCAAAGGTACAATTAAACCAGAAAAACAGTTATTGTTTTCAATTTTAATAAGTCTAAAAATATATTTACTACTTTTGCGCATTAATTTTTGAAGCATGGAAAAAATTATTTCTTATCCAATATCGGTAATTTACTATTTATTATTTGGTTTGTGTTTGGCTGTTTTTCACCCAATTCAGTGGATTTGTTTAAATGTTTTTGGTTACCAGGCTCACAAAAAAAGTGTCGATTATTTAAATTTCTGCCTTTTAAAATGTACTAATCTTGTAGGAACAAGATATACAATTGAAAACGTAGACACGGTTCCGAAAGGTGTGCCAATTATTTTTGTGGCGAATCACCAAAGTATGTACGATATCGTGGCAATGATTTGGTATTTTAGACGTTTTCATTGTAAATTTGTAAGTAAGAAGGAGTTAGGTAGCGGAATTCCGAGTGTTTCTTATAATTTGAAACATGGTGGATCGGTACTTATTGACCGTAAAGACCCTAAACAAGCCATACCAGTTATTAAAGGCTTGTCTGAATATATCGAAAAAAACACAAGATCTGCCGTTATTTTTCCAGAAGGAACAAGAAGTAAAACGGGAGTGCCGAAAGAATTTGCGCAAAGCGGTTTAAAGATTTTATGCAAATATGCACCATCAGCATATGTTGTACCCGTAAGTATCAATAATTCTTGGAAAATGGTAAAATTTGGTTTTTTTCCTGTTGGTTTAGGAAATCATCTGAAGTTTACAGCTCATCCAGCCTTGGCTGTCAAAGATTATAAATTTGAAGAGCTGATGGAGATTACTGAAAAAGCAGTTAAAGAAGGAATAAATGAATATAAACAGGTTTAAGTTTTAGTTCCGAGCTAAAACGTAAAACCCAAATCTATAATAAGTAATGTCTATAAAAAACATTAGATTAGAAGTAATGCAGTTTTTGGAAAAAAACGTGGATAGCTTCGTTGAACAGTATTTAATTCCAGTGGAAAAAATTTGGCAGCCGTCGGATTTCTTACCAGATTCTCAAGGAGAAAACTTCTTTGAAGAGGTAAAAGAATTACGTGAGATTGCTAAAGAACTTCCGTACGATTTCTGGGTTACGCTTGTTGGTGACACCATCACTGAAGAAGCTTTGCCTACATATGAGTCATGGTTAATGGATGTAGAAGGAATTGATCAAACCGAAGGAAACCAAGGAAACGGTTGGGCTAAATGGGTTAAACAATGGACTGGAGAGGAAAACCGCCACGGTGATCTTTTAAATAAATACTTGTATTTGTCTGGTCGTGTGAACATGCGCGAAATCGAAATGACGACGCAGCATTTGATCAACGACGGTTTTGATATTGGAACTGGAACTGACCCATACAAAAACTTTGTATATACTAGTTTTCAGGAATTAGCAACTTACGTTTCGCACAATAGAGTGGCGCAAATGGCTAAGAAATTTGGCGATAACAAGTTGTCTAAAATGTGTAAAATGATTGCTGGTGATGAAATGCGTCACCACCATGCTTATAGCGAATTTGTAAATAGAATTTTCCAAGTAGATCCAAGCGAAATGATGTTGGCGTTTCAATACATGATGAAACAAAAAATCGTTATGCCGGCTCACTTTCTGAGAGAATCTGGTCAAAAGATCAGTACAGCTTTCGAACAGTTCTCAGATTCAGCACAGCGTATAGGTGTTTACACCGCAAACGATTATGTTGAAATTATGCAGAAACTAATCAACAAATGGGAAATTGATAAAATTTCTAATTTGACTGATGAAGCTGAGAAAGCTCGTGATTACTTAATGAAATTACCAGCCCGTATGGCCAAGGTCTCTGAAAGAATTGTAATTCCAAAAGAATCTCACATTTTTAAATGGGTAGAACCAGCGAGATTGTAGATTTCTGATTTAGATTGGAATTTTTAGATTTGAAATTTCATTAACAGCAACAATGTTGCTTTAAATTTAAAATAAACATATTTGTTGATTGTTGAAGACTTAAAAATCTTTGACAATCAACTTTTTTTATAAACTGTAAAAACTTTTGTATGAGCCATTCAGCATTAATTATTAAAACCATTGCTTTTGTAAAAGAAAAACTAAACAACGCCGAAGGTGGACATGATTGGTTTCATATTGAGCGAGTTTATAAAAATGCCTTGCTTATAGCTAAAGAAACAGAATGCGATCTTACAGTAGTACAATTGGGAGCGTTATTGCATGACATTGCCGATAGTAAATTTCATAACGGAGATGAAACTATTGGGCCAAAAACAGCGCGAGCGTTTTTAGAGGCTCAAAATGTTTCTGAGGATATAATTCTCCATGTTGTCAATATCATTGAAAATATCTCTTATAAAGGCGGGAATTTTGAAAGAAAGTTCTCTTCGATCGAATTGGATGTTGTACAGGATGCTGATCGTTTAGATGCAATTGGTGCAATTGGCGTAGCAAGAGCTTTTAATTACGGCGGATTTAAAAATCGAGCGTTATACAATCCAGAAATTGCCCCTGTAACCAACATGACAAAAGAAGAGTATAAAAACAACAACGCTCCAACGATAAATCATTTCTACGAGAAGCTTTTACTTTTAAAAGACAAAATGAATACCAAAAAAGGACAAGAAATTGCAGCCGAAAGACACCGATTTATGGAATCTTTCTTAGCTCAGTTTTACGCCGAATGGGAAGGGCTGAAGTAGTATTCGGTCTCCAGTTTTCAGTCTCATTATCTAGTTCTAATATTCAGAAGCAAGTCTTTCTTCTTGCTTCTTTCCTCTATTTTTTCAAAACAAATCCCTCAACGGCATTCTTAAATTCTTTGTTCTGTTCGTAATACAAAATATGCCCGCCATTAATGATTTTAACTTCTTGGTTTGGAAATTTAAATAGTTTATAATGATCTGGACCAATGTTGTTGTCTTTAGTTCCTGAGATTACTAAAGTCGGAACTTTAATAGAAGCCGTTTCTTTTGTAAAATCACTAAAATATAATGGACCGCTCAATGCGTGTTGTGCAAACGCAGAGTTTCTTTTTTCGCTGTTATCAATACTATCCAATTTTTCGACATTAGTTCTATTGTCAGACAACATTTTATAATCTAAATCGGCTTTTTTAATTTTTGTTTTAGCCTCAAAAAAAGTGTTTAAAATCGAATTTTTGTCTTTTACAGGAAAATCTTCTCCAAGAGTTTTACCCATAAATGCAATCTGATTCAAAAGGGAATCGTTAATATCGAGTGTAGAATTCAGTAAAATTAATCCTTTTACATGCTGAGGATATTTTTCGGCATATTTAGTTGCTAGAATTCCGCCAAAAGAATGTCCCATTACAAACACTTTTGAAGCTTTAAGAGAAGCACGGATTTCTTCAATATCATCAATCATTCTATCCATGCCGTAATTATTATCGGCAGGAGATCCAGATCTGCCGCATCCTCTTTGGTCAAAGTAGCACATCTTTAATTTGTCTTCCAAGACATTTCCGCCAAATTCTTCAAAAGACTTGCTCCATGCACCTGGGCCGCCATGTACGAATATGCAGATTTCACCTTTTCCGGAAACTTTCAAAAATAGCGGAACTCCGTCAGAAGTTAAAAAAGTAGTTTTTTTTTCTTGTTTAAGATTAGTTTTGGTTTGTCCGATTCCAATTTGTACAAAAAACAATAATAAAATAGACAGAAAAGGGATTTTCATTTTGATATATTTTTTGCTGTTTAAACGATATAAAAGTATAATTAAAACAGCAGAGAAAAAATCTAAATATTGTTTTTCATTACCCAATACGTAATAATTGTAGCACAGAAAAAACCTATTGTAAACCAAAGTAATCGAGCAACTCGATTGTCCCGTACTATTTCCATTCTATCTTCTTGTGTCATTTTTTGATCAATTTTAGATGGCAAAAATAATTTTAGAAAATATACGAATAGGTTACTTTTGGTTTTTAAAGTAACATAATAAGACATTTTTAAATAAAAAAAGCTTCAAATTGAATTAAATTCAATTTGAAGCTTTTTCACTTTGTACCCATGAACCTTTGCGCCTTTGTCTCTTAAAATTAAGAACATCCACAATCAGTTCCTCCGCCACAATCTTTCTTCTTTTTGGATTTAAAAAAGAATTTTTTGATTAGAAAAACAACCGCAATTCCTAATATCGCAAAGGCTATAATTTCTTGAAACATAACTTTTTATTTTAAAAGTTGGTACGCAATTAATGCGGTAAAATAAGCTAATCCGCTCATAAAGACCAACTGCATAGCAGGCCATTTCCACGAATTGGTTTCCTTTTTTGTAATGGCCAATGTACTGGCACACTGCATGGCAAAAGCATAAAACAGCAATAAAGAAATTCCAGTTGCAAAGTCAAATACTTTTTTGCCTGTATCTGGACGAATTTCTGCCTGCATTTTGCTTTTTATCGTCGATTCGTTATCAGTATCTCCTACGCTATAAATAGTTGCTAGCGTTCCAACAAAAACTTCACGCGCTGCAAACGAACTGATTAAGGCAATTCCGATTTTCCAATCGTAACCTAAAGGTTGAATGGCTGGTTCAATCGCACGCCCCATTAATCCGATATAGGAGTTTTCTAACTTTTGAGAATTAACTTCATTTTCAAATTGTGTTTCATCCAAAGTCGTATTGGCAAATCTTTCTTTTACGATAGCCTCTGCTTCGTTAAATTCTTTTCCAGGACCGTATGAAGCCAAGAACCAAAGAATAACAGAAATGGCTAAAATGATTTTACCAGCGCCAACAATAAACGCTTTGGTCTTTTCTACTACATTAATTCCAACATTTTTGAAAAGTGGCATTTTATAGCTAGGCATTTCAACCACAAAATAAGTTTTAGATTCTAGTTTTAAAACTTTATTTAAAATATAAGCAGATAGAATTGCCATGAAGAAACCTAAGACGTACAACGCCATTAAGGTTAATCCTTGAAGATTTAAAACCCCAAAAACACGTTTGCTCGGAATCACAAGCGAAATGATAATAGCATAAACAGGTAATCTTGCAGAACAAGTCGTGAATGGCGTTACTAAGATGGTAATAAGGCGTTCTTTCCAGTTCTCAATATTTCTCGTAGCCATAATTGCGGGAATAGCACAGGCAGTTCCTGAAATTAAAGGCACTACACTTTTTCCTGAAAGTCCAAACTTGCGCATGATTTTATCCATCAAGAATACCACACGGCTCATATAGCCGCTTTCTTCTAAAATCGAAATAAATAAAAATAAGAAGGCAATTTGCGGAATGAAAATAATAACACCACCAATTCCCGGAATAATTCCTTGAGAAAGCAAATCGGTTAAAATTCCGCTTGGAAGTTCTGTCGCAACCCAACTGCTCAAAGAAGCAAAAGTGTTGTCAATAAAATCCATTGGAATGGTTGACCAACTGAAAATCGATTGGAAAATCAAGAAAAGAATTGCAAAAAAGATAACGTAACCAAAAACTTTATGCGTTAAAACGCGGTCAATTTTGGCACGAATGTCTTTTGCCATAGAAGCATCAACTTTTAAACCTTCTTTTAAAACATCATTGATAAACTGATATCTTTTGATAGTTTCTTTTTGCTGCAAACGCTTTAATTCGGAATGCGATTTGGTAAAAGTGCCTCGTATTTCGTTACGGTCTAAATTCAAGAAATTGACATCTTGCGTAATTACCAGCCACAATTTGTACATCAATTGATTTGGAAATGCTTTTTGTAATTTTTCAAAATATTCTGGATCAATTACAGATGCGTTTAAGCAAGGTTCGTGTGTAATATTTTTATAAGAAACAATCAATTCTTTTAATTCTTCGATTCCTAAACCTTTGCGCGAACTTACTAATGCAATTTTTGTTTTTAGTTTGTCTTCTAAATACGGAATGTCTAAGGAAATTCCTTTGCGCGCCATACGGTCAGACATATTTATGACCAAAATCGTCGGAATCTCTAAATCTTTTATTTGAGTGTAGATTAGTAAATTTCGTTTCAGATTTTCAACATCGGTTACAACTACCGCTACATCTGGATATAATTTATCGTTTTTATTTAGTAAAAGCTCGATTACCACACTTTCGTCCATCGAACTAGCGTTTAAGCTATAAGTTCCTGGTAAATCTAGAATATTCGCTTTTACATTATTGGGTAATTTGCAGAATCCGATTTTCTTTTCAACGGTAATTCCAGGATAATTCCCGACTTGTTGGTTAAGACCTGTTAATTGATTGAAAACAGAAGTTTTTCCGGTATTTGGATTTCCGATAAGGGCAACATTGATATTCTGAACGCTCATTACAAATTGGTTTTGATAAGTTCAACTTCAATTTCACGAGCGGTTTCAATACGAATGGCAACATGGGAACCATTAATGTCTAAATATAATGGATCACCAAAAGGAGCCACCTGTAACAATTCAACTAAACTGCCAGGAAGACAACCCATTTCTAATAATTTCAGTGGAATAAGATCGATATCAAAATCTTTGATAATGGCTTTTTCGCCTTTTTTCAGAGTGTGTATTGTATTTTGCAAGCTTATTTAGATTGAATTTAGATTGCAAAAGTAGGCAATTATTCTTTATTTCAAGGCATTTAACACTTCCACAAATGCTAAAAGTTTCTAAAAATAAGGGATTTTAGTCTTGAGATAAGAATTCGATGTCTTCTAGAAGGCGTTTTACATCTTCTTTATTCGTTCCGTCATAAAAACCTCTAACGCGACGCTTTTGATCGACCAAAACAAAATTCTCTGTATGCACCATATCATACAGCTGATCTGGTCTTCCCAATTTCACAGCCAAATACGATTTTCTGGCCATCGTGTAGATTTCTTTTTTATCGCCAGTAACCAGATTCCATTTGCTGTCTACAACACCATATTTTATAGCATAAGCTTTTAAAACAGAAACGCTGTCGACCTCTGGAAAAACGGTATGAGAAAGCAACATTACTTTCGGATTGTTTAAAACAGCTTTCTGAACATCAACTAAATTGGTAGACATTTTTGGACAGATCGATCCGCAAGTGGTAAAGAAGAAATCGGCAACATAAATTTTTCCTTCGTAATTTTTTTGAGTAATCGTATCGCCATTTTGATTGATAAAGGAGAAATCGGCAATGGTGTGGTACTTGCTTTTATATTGAATCGTACTGTCTACTAATTCAGGATTTACATCGGCCGGATTGTAAATTGGAAGTGTCTTTTTTGGTTTCAATGCCGAGTAAAACAAAGATATTGTAACAACCGAAAATACTATTAGAACAATAAAGAATTTGCGGTATTTATATAAAAGCGATTTCATAAAAATAATTTGGCGCAAAAATACAAAAAGCAGATTTTAAAAACTTTACTGAGTTATTTTTTTAACAGGCTTTTGTAACATTTACTGAGTATCGCAGACAAATACATCAGTGCTAATTTTCTATTTGTGAAATTTATCTGTCTTTTTGGTTTTATAGTTAGAATTTTAACACATTTTTTGAAATAATAACAATATGTTTGTATTTTCCCTTAAACTATAAATTTTTATGAAAAAACAATTTGCTAAACCTGTGTTTGGTGTGATATCTGCAATGTTTGCAATAACTGCAGCTCAAGCTCAAACAGCGCCAAAAGAGCCAGGTATTAATGTATCTTATATGGATACGAAAATCAGCCCAAGTCAGGATTTTTTCAAATATGTAAACGGAACTTGGTTAGAAAAAACAGAAATTCCAAGTGATCGTACGACATGGGGAAGTTTTAATGAGCTGATTAAGAAAACTGACAAAGATGTGATGGCAGTTTTACAAGATGCTTCAAAAAATCCAAAGTACAAATCTAATACAGATCAAGGAAAAGCAGTTAATCTGTATAATACGTATTTAGATTCTGTTGGAAGAAATAAAAAAGGAATTGAGCCATTAAAGCCATACTTGAAAAAAATCGATGCAATTAAAAACATTGCTGATGTACAGAAATATTTGGTTGAAATGGAAAAAGAAGGAAACGCTGGTTTCTTCGGAATTTATATTGGAGCTGATGATAAAGACAGTTCTAAAAACTCTGTAAATTTGGGACCAAGCCAATTAGGACTTCCTGATAAAGATTACTATACTTCTGACGATAAAGATTCTAAAGACAAACGTGCAAAATACGAATTGCATGTTGCGAGAATGCTTCAGTTTATTGGACAATCTCCAGAAAAAGCAAAACAAAGTGCTGCTGAAATTTTGGCTCTTGAAACAGAATTGTCAAAACCAAGATTAAACAGAGTTGAAAGAAGAGACAGCCGTTTGCAATACAACCCAATGACAGTTGCTGAACTTCAAAAGTTAACCCCGTCAATCAAATGGAATGAATATTTTACTGGTTTAGGAATTACTAAATTAGATAATGTAATTGTTTCTGAGCCTAAATATATGACGGCTTTAGAAACTGTTTTCAAAGAAAACAAAGTTGCACAATGGAAAGAATACCTAAAATGGGATTTATTAAACAATGCTGCTAGTAAATTAACAACAGCAATTGATGATGCTAATTTCGATTTTTACAGCAAAACTTTAAGAGGTGCAATTAAACAACTTCCTGCAGATGAAAGAGCACTTTCTGTTGTAAATCGCAGTGTTGGTGAAGCTTTAGGTAAATTATATGTAGAGAAAGTTTTTCCTGCTGAAGCAAAAACGAAAGCTCTTGATATGATTCATAATGTTATTACAGCTTACCAAAACCGTATTAACAATTTGACTTGGATGTCTAAAGACACAAAAGCAAAAGCAATTGAAAAGTTGAATAAAATTACCATTAAAGTTGGATATCCAGATAAATGGAAAGATTATTCTGCTTTAACAATCAAGAGTATTGCTGAAGGTGGAACTTATTTTGATAATACTAAAAATATTGCACTTTGGAATTTCCAAAAAAGCATTGAAAAATTAGGTAAGCCTGTTGATAAAACAGAATGGCATATGTCTCCTCAAACGGTAAATGCTTACTACAATCCGTCTTATAACGAAATTGTATTTCCAGCTGCAATTTTACAGCCGCCTTTTTATAATTATCAAGCTGACGAAGCAGTGAATTACGGAGGAATTGGAGCAGTAATCGGTCATGAAATCTCTCACGGATTTGATGATTCTGGTGCGCGCTACAATGCAGAAGGAAATTTGGTTGACTGGTGGACAGAAGACGATTTGAAACAATTTACTGCCCTTGGAACAGATTTAGCCAATCAATACAGCGCTCTTGAGCCGTTGCCAGGAATTCACGTTGATGGTAAATTTACTTTAGGTGAAAATATTGGAGATTTAGGCGGAATTAATGCGGCTTTTGATGGTTTGCAATTGTATTTGAAAGCGCACGGAAGCCCAGGTTTAATTGATGGATTTACACCAGAGCAGCGTTTCTTTATTTCTTGGGCTACTGTTTGGAGAACTAAATCAAGAGACGAAGCGATCAAAAATCAAGTGAAAACAGATCCGCACTCTCCTGGAATGTATAGAGCGTATGTGCCAATTCAGAATGTTGATGCTTTCTACAAAGCTTTCGATATCAAGAAAGGGGATAAAATGTATGTTGAACCAGAAAATAGAGTTAAAATCTGGTAATCAAATTTAATGATAAAAAAAGCGGCGGTTTCGAATTTCGAAACCGCCGCTTTTTTATTGTTTTATTCGTTTTTTTTAACTTGAGGTAGTTGTCATTCCGTAGGAATGTTTGGTCGGTAGAAAAAAATATTCGCGCCGCATTATTTGCGTTCCTCTGGAACGTATATGCATATCATGTCATTTTTTGCTACCAACGAAATGTTCCTACGGGACATGCAATTATTATTTCAAATGACTGTAAATGTACGTTTCAATTGCTTTTAATTCTTCATCAGACATTGCTTGAGTAATCGCAAAATTGGTTTTCATAACCTCAAACTGACTTGGGTCAACAATTGGTTCTGCATTTCCTTTTAAGAAGCTCACAATATTGCCATTTTTGTCTTTGTATATTTTGGCAATTTCTTTAATGCTCGGTCCAACCACTTTTTGATCGGGCTGGTGGCAAGCAAAACAATTTCCAGTGCTTTCAAATATTTGCTTTCCTAATTCTTCTGGAGTTTTGGCTTTTGCCGATTCTCCTTCAGAAACAGTTTCGGTTGCTGTGCTTGGAGGCTCAGTACCTTCTTTTTTACAAGAAGCAAAAGCTAAAACAGCAGCTAAAAATAAAACTTTTTTCATCTTATTTCTTTAAAAGTATTGCCGCTTCTTTAGCAAAATAAGTAGAAATAAGATTAGCTCCCGCACGTTTAATGCACATTAATTGCTCCATCATAATCTTATCGTTATCTAGCCAACCTCTTTCAGATGCTGCTTTGATCATCGCATATTCACCCGAAACTTGATACACCGTTACTGGAACATGTACTGTGTTTTTAATTTCGCGCACAATATCCAAATAAGCAATTCCTGGTTTTACCATAACCATGTCTGCACCTTCTTCAACATCAGACAATGCTTCTTTAATGGCTTCGATACGGTTCGCATAATCCATTTGATAGGTTTTTTTATCTTTTGGGACAGCAACATCAGCTTCTTTTGGAGCAGAATCTAAAGCATCTCTAAACGGACCATAAAAAGCCGAAGCATATTTTGCAGAATAACTCATAATGCCAACATTCTGGAATCCTGCAGCGTCTAAACCTTCGCGAAGGCGTAAAACACGACCGTCCATCATATCGCTTGGCGCAACAAAATCGGCGCCAGCTTCTGCGTGAGAAACCGCCATTTTTACTAAAGCATCAACAGTGCTGTCATTTTCCACATCACCATTTTTTATAATTCCGTCATGACCGTAGATTGAATAGGGATCTAAAGCTACATCTGGCATTACAATCATTTCTGGACAAGCCGCTTTTATGGCACGAATGGCTTGCTGCATTAATCCGTTTGTGTTCCAAGCTTCTTTTCCAGTATTGTCTTTGAGGTTCTCGCTAACTTTTACATAAATATTAACGGCGCGAATTCCTAAATCAAAAAGTTCTTTTACTTCTTCAACTGTTAAATCTATCGATCTTCTAAAAATTCCTGGCATCGATGGAATTTCGACTTTTACATTTTCGCCTTCAGCAATAAACATTGGAAACATAAAATCCGAAGGACTTAAACTGGTTTCGCGAACTAAAGAACGAATTGATTCATTTACTCTTAATCTTCTGCCTCTTTGTAATGGGAACATATAATTTTAGATTTTAGATTTTAGACTTTCGATTCTAATCGTATTTTTAACAGCTGATTGTAACCTTTGTTCTAAAACCGCAGTTGTTTTTTATTTTTTTTGAAGCTTTTGCTCCGTTTGTGTAAGTGCCGCAAAGTTAAAGAAAAAGTAACAAAATAAGCCGTTTAGCTGAGCTTAGAATCCGTTAATATTATCTAAAAATTTCGATTTTTTTGTGGTTTTAATTTAGAGTTTCATCAAAGTATGGTTTTTAAGAATATTCCATCTAAATTTGCAAAATGAAGAAAATTCTCGCTTTATTTTGCTGTCTGCTCTTAACAAGCTGTTTTGAGATTACAGAAAGAATCAAACACCATGACGATCAAAGTGGTGAATATACACTTATGGTTGATTTTTCGAAATCTTGGTTTAAGACCAAATCGGCTATTTGGTTGGAAGAAGTCGATGGAGTGAAAATTCCGAATGAACAGGAAATCACTGCAAAACTCTCCGATTTTAAAGTAAAAGCATTGAGAATTGATGGAATCTCAAATGTGACCACTAAAACAGATTTCCAGAATTATGTTTTCATTATCAAACTCAATTACGCGAATCTAAAAGCACTGAATGCCGTTGTCAATACGATAAACAATCAGCGTGACCAGATTCACTTTAGCGGAAGCGGTAAAACTTTCGAAAGAATTGCTTCCTATCCCGTTCCAGAAAAAGTGGTAAATGACCCAAAGAAAAAGAAAGATCTGGAAGAGGCTAATATTATTTCAATCTACACTTTCGATAAAGATATTCTGTCGGTAGACAATGCAAACAGTAAGATTTCTAAAAATAAAAAGACGGTTTTTTTAAAACAAAACATGTACAGCGTTTTTAAAAAATCGACATTAATGAATAATACAATCCAATTAACGCCTTGATTTATGAAGCATTTTTACACTTTAATTTTTCTATTCGCCACGTATTTTTCTTTTGGGCAGACTGTTCCAGAAAAATACGATTATTTTGTTCAATACAACGGAAATGAGCTTTCTAAGAAAGTAAGCACTGATGAGGTTTTAAATCATCCCGTATTAACCAAATACATTAGCAAAAAGCCTGATTTTGATCTTCGTAAATATGCGGATATTATTAAGTTGAATGAAAAAATTACGATTCATGGTAACTTCTTAGATTCAGTTCCTTTTTATCAAGTTACAATTCCTATAAAAAGCAAAGAAGCAGTTAGAAAATATTTAATCGAAAAGCAGGGTGCAAATGTAACGAACAGCGCCATTGAAGATTTTGGAAAATACGCAGTTTATACACCAAGTGGAGTAAAAAGATCATTTGTTTGGAACGAAAATTATTTGGTTGTTATTGAATTAACAAAACGTCTTCCTTCTAAATTTTATGATGCTGCAGCAACTTCAGCAGCAATGGATTCTGTTGCAATATCAGAGCCATATGAAGGAACAGTGGTTGAAGCACCAGTATATGGTGTTCCAATGGCTGATACATTAAAAATTGAAGAACCCGTTGCAGAAAATACGGACCCAATAGTATTTAATGAACCCGCTCAAGGCGATCACTTGTATGATGGAAACCCGTATGAAGAGTATACTGCTGAACAAGCAGCGTTTGATAAAAATTTAGCAGATAAACAGCGAGTAATCATAAAGGCATTATTTGAAAACGGATTTACACCGCCAAGTTCTTCAAAAATAAATGTTGCTGCAGATATTTCGACATGGGTAAATTATAGCGGATTTATGTCTAGTTTGTATTCCATGTACAATTATCCGCTTTCATTATTCGGAGGTTATGATAAATATCTGCCAATGCAGAAGAACTTCGGAAATTTTATAAAAGGAATCAATGTTGATTTTTATTTTGATAACGATAATGCCCGAATCGAAGAAGTGGTAGAATATTCTCCAGAGATTGCTAGTGTTGTGAGCAAAATTAGCAATCGAAAAATCAATAAAAATATCTTTAATTATTTCCCTACACAGAAACCTTTGGGTTATGTTTCGTATCATGCAAATACAAAAGCAGCACTTGAAAATTTTCCGTCGCTAATGACCGAATTATTTCAAAATCCAAAATTCGCCAAAGAAGATATCACGCTTATTACCGACTTAATTTCTACAATTGTTGATGAAGAAGCCACAGCAAAACTTTTTGATGGCGATTTAAGTGCGTTTTTATATGGTGTAAAAGATGTTGAGGTAATGACCAAAAAATATGGCTATGATGAAAATTATGAAGAGAAAATAACAGAGGAAAAAGTGAAAAAAGAAATTCCGCTGTTTTCTGTGATTTTTACCTCTACACATCCAACATTTGGAGATAAATTACTGCAAATGGGTGTTCGCAAAAAAGTATTGGTTCAAAACGGAAATGTTTACACCGTTGTGGGAACTCAGGAATATGATAACATTTTTATTTTAAAAGATAAAGATGTGGTAATTGTTGCCAATACAAAAGATTACTTTGGAGCGGGAAACGGATCTTTTATTAAAGAAACGAAGAAAAATTTAAGTAAAAACTACATTTCTGGAAAGCTGAATATTGGACAAACAGTGAAAACATTTGGCAAAAACGCAAAAGATTCAGAGTTGGATCGAATGGCTAAAATTTCTTCGCAGTTTTCTGATGTTTCGATTGAATCGCCTAAAAAGCTAATTGATAATAAATTAAAATTCGTTTTTAAACTAAATTCTTTTAAGTCGGATAAAAATATCATTATGCAGACTTTAGATTTAGCTGATGAAATGACTGCTAAATAATTGAAAACAAAAATCCCTGAAACACTTCAGGGATTTTTTTATGTTTTTTATTGAATGGAAGCTTCGTAAATCTCTTTAATCGAATTGCCTAATTGCGAATTAAATTCAGTGTCAGATTGTTCAGCGCTAAGTCCTTCCGATAAAGCTCTTGAAAAACTCGCAATCAATCCGTGATTTTCTGCCAGCTTTTGGTTGGCATCTTCTCTAGAATAGCCGCCAGAAAGCGCTACAACTCGAACCACATGAGGATCTGACATTAAATCGCTGTAAAAATTATTTACTGTCGGTATAGATAGTTTCAGCATTACTTTAACCTCTTTGTCCAAAGCATTAAGCTGTTTTTGGATTTCATCTTTCAAAATCTGTTCTGATTTTTCTTTATCAAAACTATAAATATCAACTTCAGGTTCAATTATTGGTACAAGTCCTTTTTTAAATATTTGAAGACCAACTTCAAATTGCTGTTTTACAACTTCTTGAATTCCCTTCGAATTGGCTTCTTTAATCACAGAACGCATTTTGGTTCCAAAAATTTTACGGTCTACAGCGCGATCTAGTAAGGTGTCTAAATTAGCAATAGGTTTCATCAGTTGAACGCCGTCTGCAAGTTCCGCAAGTCCCTTGTCTACTTTAAGAAATGGAATGATATGTTTTTTCTCCCAAAGATAATCTGCAGTCCATTGTCCGTCGATTTTTCTATCCATGGTGTTTTCAAACAAAATCGCACCCAATATATATTGGCTGTCAAAAGATGGACTTTTGATAATTCTAGTTCGCATTTCATGTACTAGCGTGTACATTTCTTCGTCGTTTGAATATTGATTTTCCTGAACACCGTATTGTAATAATGCCTTTGGTGTGCTTCCGCCACTTTGGTCCAATGCCGCAATAAAACCTTTTCCAGAATGCATGAGATTTAACTGTTCGCTGTTTATATTTTTCATAACAATGAATTTTAGTTTTTATAAATCTCTGTAATTTAAGCATTTTAATTGGGCTTCATGCTTATTTATAGTTAAGATTTCTTACAATCCTATTTTTTCATTGACTTTGTCGTAGACCTCTTTTACTTTTTTTGGAGGATCAAATCGGTAGCCAACAGAAAGTTTTACAGTAGCAATATTGTCATTCAATCTTGGATCGGCCTTATCATCTTGCGCAAAACTTACCGTATTAAGACTCGCAAAACCGAAGAAACGATCTCTATTATAGGCCAATTTTAAATTGAAATCGGCTTGATATAAAGCGGAGGTTTCTCCATCAATATCATTGATTCCTGCTCCAAGAGCAAGCCCCGCTCCAATTAAAACCCGATTGCTGATTACAAAGTTGTAAAAATAGGCGGGGGCCAAAGTAAATACATAAATATCGCCAGGTGAAGAATCGGGGGTGTTTAAATCCAGATTGGTGTAATAAAAAGAAAAGGACGGAATGAAACTTCCAGAGCTTTTAATCTGCCACTCGTTTTGACTTACCAATGTTTTAAAAGAAAATTTATCATTAAAAACGTAAGAAGTCGATCCGCCGATTTTCGTGGTGCGCATATGTGGCAATTGTGCCGTTATGTTATCATCACTGATATAAAAACCTTTTTGATTGATGAAGGTAAACGATTGCATCCATTTTTTATAATAAAAACGGGTGTTGAAATTAAAATGTTTGGAATTGGAATCGCCTTTGTTTCCGCTCAGAAATTTAGGAGCAAAACCAATCGTAATGTCAATGATTTTATAGTTTAAACTAAAACCAATCTGCTCTCGTCGATTCGGAATAAGATTTAGGTATATTTTAGGATCTTGATTATCTGAAGCAATCTGAAAACTATTGGAAGTATCTAAATAATAAACGCTGGCAGTAATTTTATCGTCATAAGATTTAAAGTACGGATTCTGCAAAGTGTCTTTTTGGGCGAAACACCCCAAAATGCTGATGAAGAATGTGGCGTAAATTAGTTTTAAATTCATCAATAGTGAATATTTAAGTTTAAAATGCTCCAGCGGAGCAAAATAAAATTAAACTTCTTGAAAAAGATATTCATTTTTAAAATCAACATTGAATAATTTTAGAAACGCAATATATTCTTCTTTGAATGTTCTTGTTTTATGATGCTCTTCTTGGTTTTCAATATATTTTATAACATTTCCCAATTGTGAATGACCATATGAGAAAGCTCCGAAACCAGTTTGCCATTCGAATTTTCCATTAATCCATTTTTGTTCATTTATGAATTTTGAAGAATTGGCTTTAATATCTCGTACTAAATCTGATAGTGAAATATCTGGTTTTATTCCAACTAAGATATGAATATGATCTGGCATTCCATTAATCACAATCAATTTTTGTTTTTGATTTGTGATAATTCCTGTAATGTATTTATAAATCTCATCTTTCCAATGTTTTGAAATTAAATTTTGTCTTCCTTTTACAGCAAAAACAATTTGAACATACAATTGAGAATAAGTGTTTGCCATTTTTTTAGTTAATATTATTAATAAGTAAAGCTAGTTAATAATTTTAATTTGTAGGATAATATTTATTTTTATTATGAATAAATATGCCGCCCCTAGGGCTTTTAATATCTGGGATGTCAATTGTTCTATAGATATTTCGCTCCGCTGGAGCTCTTTGTATTGTGTCAATAGGATTTCTATAAATATTATGCTCCGCTGGAGCCTTTTATAATGGTGTAAATTGTTCTATAAATATTCCGTTCCTCAGGAACTCTCTTTTTTGAGGTGTTGCTAGAATTTCTATAAATATTTCGCTTCTCTGGAGCTTTTTTAGTAATTGTCAAGTCCCAGCTGGACAAAATATTTATAGAATTGAAAAGTCTAGACCAGATTAGGAGCTCCAGCGGAGCGAAACACATTTGTTTATAATTACATACAGCCTGTATTAAATATAAAAAATGCTCCAGCGGAGCATAATATTTATAGAAATTGAATCGACAACCAAAAAAAAGAGCCCCAGTGGGGCGATATATAATTATCAAATCTAACAAATTTTTAGATCAAGAAACCCACTCACGCGGATTTGCCAATACATTAATCAATTTCTCTTCTTCACTTCCAGCTTCCGGATGATGATCATAAACCCATTGCACATGTGGAGGCAAACTCATTAAAATACTTTCAATTCTTCCGTTTGTTTTTAAACCGAATAACGTTCCTTTATCGTGAACTAGATTAAACTCTACATAACGACCGCGACGAATTTCTTGCCAAGTTCTTTGTTCTGGAGTATAAGGAAGCGTTTTTCTTTTTTCGACAATTGGTACATAAGCTTTAAGGAAACTATTTCCAACTTCGGTTACAAAATCGTACCAATTTTCCATTGACATTTGGTCATTTGCTTTGCAATAATCGAAGAATAAACCGCCAAGTCCACGAGCTTCATGACGATGCGCATTCCAAAAATAAGAATCGCACTGTTTTTTATATTTTGGATAAAACTCAGGATTGTGTTTATCGCAAGCTGTTTTACAAGTTTGGTGAAAGTGTTGTGCATCTTCTTCAAACAAATAATAAGGTGTTAAATCTTGTCCGCCACCAAACCATTGTTCGATTACATTTCCTTTTTCATCATACATTTCAAAATAGCGCCAATTCGCATGCACAGTAGGAACCATTGGGTTTTTCGGGTGAATCACCAAACTCAATCCGCATGCAAAGAAATCGGCTTCGCCCACATTGAACATTTTCTGCATCGTTTCTGGAAGTTTTCCATGAACAGCAGAAATGTTTACACCGCCTTTTTCGAAAACTGCTCCGTTTTCAATAACGCGTGTTCTTCCGCCACCACCTTCTGGACGTTTCCATAAATCTTCACGGAATTTTGCAGTTCCATCAACCGCTTCTAATCCAGCGCAGATTTGATCTTGTAAATTTTGTATGTATGCGTAAAATTTGTCTTTCATTGTTATTGTTTTTTGGCTTTCGCCGAAGCAATTTTCGAATTTATTCCAAAAGAAAAAGCTTTGCTCTCAGCTTGAATATATTGATAAACAGCTAAAGCTTTATTTTCAAAATGACAATTTTCATCTTTTGAAAGTTCCATCAAAATATCAGCAAATTGTTCCAATTGCTCCCAATCAAAATGAAGACGCATTAATAATGTTGTCAAATCTTCATTAGAATAATCAATCAAACTCTCCAAGTTCAACCCAAATTCTTTCAATTGGTTTTCAAGATCTGATTTTTGCAAAGCATTTAAAGGATAAGGCACATAAACAAGAGTTCTCAATGTTTTAAGAACATTGTCGATTCTAATTTTTTCTTCGTCTCTTAAGCCTTTGTTGAGCATAATTATGTTTCTAAATTCTGAAAACCCCGGATTGAAATCCGGGGCTACAAAATGAATCGTTCCTGCGGAACTTTTATTAGTTTATTTAGTGAAAAACTGAATACTGATCACTAATTCCCGTATTCCTTAACCGCGTCGATGAACGCTTTTGCGTGATCTACAGGTATATTTGGTAAAATTCCGTGACCTAAATTTACGATATATTTGTCTTTTCCGAATTCGTCGATCATTTCATGAACCATTTTCTTGATAGTCGGAATTGGAGAAAGCAATCTTGACGGATCGAAATTTCCTTGTAAAGTAATGTTTCCGCCAGATAAATAACGTGCATTTCTTGCTGTACAAGTCCAATCTACTCCAAGAGCTGAAGCTTTACTTTTACCCATTTCGCCAAGAGCAAACCAACATCCTTTTCCGAAAACAATAACTGGAGTGATTTCCGCTAAAGCGTCAACAATTTGGTTGATGTATTTCCATGAAAATTCTTGATAATCAACCGGAGAAAGCATTCCTCCCCAAGAATCAAAAATTTGAACAGCGTTTACTCCCGATTTTACTTTTTCTTTTAAGTATAAAATAGTCGTGTCTGTGATTTTTTGTAACAAAGTGTGGGCTGCAACTGGGTTTGAAAAACAAAATCCTTTTGCAGTATCAAAACTTTTAGAACCTTTTCCTTCAACGGCATAACAGAAAATTGTCCACGGCGAACCTGCGAAACCAATTAACGGCACTTCATCGTTCAGCATTTCCTTAGTCAATTTCACAGCGTCGAAAACATAACCTAAAGTTTCATTTACATCAGGAACAAAAACTTGATTTACTTGTTCCATCGTACGAATTGGGTCTGGAATAATCGGACCTAAATTGTCTTTCAATTCTACGTGAATTCCCATTGCGCGAGGAACAACCAAGATGTCTGAGAATAAAATTGCAGCATCTGGAGCAATTCTGCGAATTGGCTGAACCGTAATTTCAGCTGCTAATTCTGGAGTTTCGCAACGCGTAAAAAAATCATATTTATCACGTAGTTCTCTGAATTCTGGCAAATATCTTCCCGCTTGACGCATCATCCATACCGGCGGACGCTGAACTGTTTCTCCTTTTAATGCTTTTAAAAATAGGTCGTTTTTTAACATCTCTTATTTCTTTATCCTGCAAGGTTTTCAAAACCTTGTAGGTATTGTTATTAATTAATATAGAAACCTACAAGGTTTTGAAAACCTTGCAGGAAATCTCATTTGTTATTTATATTCGTGAATTACATCTTCGATCACATCTTCAATTGTGGGTTGATCTGCTACGATAATATTTTTTGTGATTTTTGACAAAGCTTCTGCAGTCGTATCTCCAATGCAGAAACAGATTTGTTTATTAATGGTATTGTGTTTCAGATAACTTTTTACTCCAGACGGACTAAAAAACAGAATCGCTTCCGGATTTGCTTTTATTTTCTGAGGCTGTAAAGTCGTTTCGTAAACCTGAATTTCATTGAATTTAATTCCGTTTTCTTTTAAAGCTTCTGGCAAAGTATCTCTTCTTAAATTACCGCTGAAAAAAGTATAGCTTTCGCTTCCATAAATTAAAGTGATAATTTCAGCCAAATCTGCAGCATAACCAGTGTAAGCAATAACGTTGAATCCGTTATCGGTCAATAAGTTTTTGGTTTTAAGTCCAACGCAATAGACGTTTTTCTTTTTTAGTTCTTCCGATTTTGGATTTGATAAAACACTGTGAACCGCATTCTGGCTTGTAAAAATCAAACTTTCGTTGAGGTCTTTTAATTCGAAAGGTTTATTTTCGGTTTTAATGAAATCGGCTTCGATTAACTCAACGCCATATTTCATTAGCTCTTGTTTGTGAAGAGGAGATAATATTTTTGTAGATACTATTTGAACTGAGTTTGCCATTACTTTTTCAGAGATTCTTTGATTTGCTGCATTAATTCCGTTCCACCATTATTCAAAATCTCCTGAGCCGAGTTGAAACCTAGTTTTTTCCATTCTGAAATATCAACCGTTTTGTCGATTTCCAGTTTTTGTTTTCCGTCAATAGAAAGTAAAACACCTTGGAAATGCAACGTATCTTCGTCTTCGTTGTAGGTAACCAAAGCTCCAATTGGCGCTGTACAGCCACCTTCCAGCGTTCTTAAAAACTGACGTTCGATATGTGTACAAATTTCAGTTTCAATATCATTTAACTGAGAAAGTGCATCCAAAGTATAATTGTCATTTTCCATTCCCACAACCAACATCGCTCCTTGTGCCGGCGCTGGAATCATCCAATCTAAATTGATGAAATTTTCTGGTTTTAGATTAATTCTTTCTAAACCTGCCGCTGCAAAAACAGCGCCGTCCCAATCGTTATCTTGTAACTTCTGCATACGTGTATTAACGTTTCCGCGTAAATCGACTACAGTATGATTTGGATATTTATTGAACCATTGTGCCTGGCGACGCAGACTTCCAGTTGCAATGGTGCTTGGATTTGCAAAATCAGGATTTCCTTTATGGACTAAAATATCTAAAACATTGGCTCTTGGTAAAACTGCCCCTTGAACGATACCTTTTGGCAAAGCCGTTGGAACATCTTTCATTGAATGCACCGCAATATCAATATCGCCATTGATCATCGCAATGTCTAAAGTTTTGGTGAAGATTCCCGTAATGCCGAGTTCGTAAAGCGGTTTGTCCAGAATAATATCACCTTGAGATTTTACAGCCACAATAGAAGTTTTATAACCTAAATCGTTTAGTTTTTTCTCTACAGTATGTGCCTGCCAAAGTGCTAATTCGCTGTCACGCGTTCCTATTCTGATTGTTTTTTCAGCCATGTTTTTTGTTTTGAACCATATAAGTTATATAAGTAAATTTAAGCAGTTTGGGTAAAACACATTTTAAATAATCTGATACAACTTTAAAATTTTTGAACCACATAAGTCATATAAGTAAATTTAAGCTTTTTGTGCATGGCAATTTTAAATGAACTTATATGACTTATATGGTTTAAATTAAGATGCTTTTATTTTGAAGACTTTTTCGATCCATTCGATGCTTTCATCAACCATGGTATCGTCGTCTTTTAAATGGTTTGCGAAATGTGTAGTGATTTTTTGAATGATACGGTTACTGATGATTTCAGCTTGCTCTTCATTAAAATCGGCAATTTTTTTACTTTGAAAATCTAGTTCCGAAGCTTTAATAGCGTTTAGTTTTTCTTTTAAAGCATTAATTGTCGGAGCGAACTTTCTGCCTTTCATCCAAGTCACAAATTCTTCTTTGATTTCTTCGATGATGGCTTCAGCAGCCGGAATGTGTAATTTTCTGTTTTCCAAAGTTTCATCTGTCAATTGAGACAAATAATCCATGTGGATCAAAGTTACGCCTTCTAATTCCTCCACATTTTCGTGAACGTTTTTCGGAATCGATAAATCCAAAATCAATAAAGGTTTTTTCAGATTTAAAATTGCTTTGTCAACTGTTGGATTTTGCGCGCCTGTTGCCACAACTACAACATCGGCTTTTTGAAGTTCTAAATGCAATTCAGAGTAATCTTTAACAATCAGGTTTAATTTTCCTGCCAGTTTCTCTGCTTTGTCTTTAGTACGGTTTATTAAAGTGATGTGCTCGTTTTTAGTATGTTTTACTAAATTCTCGCAGGTATTTCTTCCGATTTTCCCAGTTCCGAAAAGCAAAATGTTTTTATTGCTGATGTCTTCTACATTTTTAAGAATGTATTGTACTGAAGCAAAAGAAACCGAAGTAGCACCAGAGCTGATCTCAGTTTCGTTTTTAATTCTTTTGCTCGCCTGAATAACTGCATTTACCAGCCTTTCCATGAAAGCATTCGCCAAACCTAAAGATTTTGAATGGATGAAACTGGTTTTAATTTGAGATATAATTTCAAAATCACCTAGGATCTGACTGTCTAAACCAGTTCCTACACGAAATAAGTGATTAATTGCTTCTTGATTTTTATATACGAAACCAACTCTTTGAAAAGCGTCTACAGAACCATTACTGTTATCGCAGATTAGTTTTATTAATTGAAAAGGATGTTCCGCAAAACCATAAATTTCGGTTCTGTTGCAAGTTGAAGTAACAAGTAGACTTTCAATTCCTTCGTTTTTAGCTTGTTCCAGAAGACGAGTTTTCGCAACGGCATCCAAACTAAATTGACCTCTGACCTCAGCATCAGCTTTTTTATAACTCAGACCAACTGAGTAAAAATAGAGGTGTTTCGGTACGTTATTGTTTTCCATAAATTCACTTTCATAAAAGTGCAACAAAATTATTACTATACCATCGATAAAAATAACGCTAAAAGTACTTTTTATGTCGCTGTATGTTTTTTTGAACCTAAATGGGTGTTTTTGAGTAAAAAGGACTACTTTTGTAGCAAAATCAACTCATTAGAAGTGATTAGTTTAGAGTGATTCTAAATAACATTTGAAGTTTGTTTTGATTTTCGTTTCAAAAAAATATCGCTATGGGTTCTCAAGAAATTATAAAAATTGAAGACGACTTTACGCTGATCCGTTTTCAAAACGACGGTGCCGAACCTTTTTTTGCACAGCATGAAATTGTAGGTACTGGTCTGATACAGTTTCACTTCGGTATAAAAGGAAATGCAAAATTCTTGTTCAATCAAGGTACTTATGCTTTAGAATTGAAAGAAGAAAAATCGCTGCTTTTATACAATCCGCAGAAAGAATTACCGCTGAATTTAGAATTGGCTCCAAACTCTTGGGTGATTTCTGTAATTGTTTCGATCAAGAAATTTCACGCGTTGTTTTCTGCCGAAGCTAATTATATTACTTTTTTAAGTCCAGACAATAAGGATAAGAAGTACTATAACGAAGGAAATATTAGCCCGTCGATGGCGATTGTGTTGAGTCAGTTGTTTCATTATAATCTTCATCCTTCGATCAAAAACCTTTATTATAAAGGAAAAGGATACGAATTGTTGAGTTTGTATTTCAACAGAACCGAAGATCCAAATGCAGAACAATGTCCGTTTTTGATTGACGAAGACAATGTCTTGAAAATTAGAAAAGCCAAAGAAATTGTAATCGCCAATATGGCCGAACCGCCAGGATTACAAGAACTAGCAGATGAAATTGGTTTGAATTTGAAAAAGCTGAAAATGGGTTTCAAACAAATTTACGGTGACACGGTTTACGGTTTCTTGTTCGATTATAAAATGGATTTCGCGAGAAAACTATTAGACTCTGGTTCTTACAATGTAAACGAAGTAGGATTGAAAATTGGTTACAGTACTGGAAGTCACTTTATAGCCGCTTTCAAAAAGAAATTCGGAACAACTCCTAAAAAGTATTTGATGTCGATTAATGCGAATGTTTAAACACGAATTTCACTAATTAGCACAAATTAAATCTGCTAAATCTGTGGAATCTGCGAGAGAAATTGATTTTCTATATTTAGCAATAATTAAAAAGTAATAATTATCATATTTCGAATAAAGTACAGCGTTTACTTTTGCCGAAATTTTTAAAACAAATAAAAAAGCTTAAAGCCTAGTGCTTAAAGCCTAAAGCAAAAAAAACAATAATGAAAGGCGTATTATTAGTAAACTTAGGTTCTCCAGAAAGTCCAACTCCAAAAGACGTAAAACCATATTTAGATGAATTTTTAATGGATAAATACGTGATTGATGTCCCGTATTTATTAAGAGCATTATTAGTTCGCGGAATTATTCTAAGAAAAAGACCAGAAGAATCGGCACACGCTTACGCGAAAATTTGGTGGGAAGAAGGTTCACCATTAGTAGTTCTTTCAGAAAGAATGCAGCATAAAGTACAGCCTTTAGTAAATGTTCCCGTTTCGTTAGCGATGCGTTACGGAACTATGACAATCGAAAAAGGACTTCAGGAATTAAGTGATAAAGGAGTTACTGATGTAATGCTTTTTCCTTTATATCCGCAATATGCAATGGCTTCGACCTTAACTATTTTGGTAAAAGCTGAAGAAATTCGCAAGAAGAAATTCCCACACATGAAATTTACTGATGTTCCGGCATTTTATAACAAACCGGATTACATCAAAAACTTAGCAGATTCAATTCAGAAACATTTAGTTGGATTTGATTACGATCATTTATTGTTCTCATACCACGGAATTCCAGAGCGTCATATTCGCAAAACTGATGTAACAAAATCACATTGTAAAATTGATGGTTCATGTTGTAACACGCCATCTCCAGCACACGAATTCTGCTACCGTCACCAATGTTACGAAACGACAAAACAAGTCATTAAATTATTAGGGCTTCCTGAAGACAAATATAGTTTGACTTTTCAATCTCGTTTAGCGGGAGATAAATGGTTAGAACCTTATACGGATGTTGAAATTGACAATATGCCAGCAAAAGGAATCAAGAAATTAGCGGTTGTAACACCAGCATTCGTTTCAGATTGTTTGGAAACTTTAGAGGAAATCGCGATGCGTGCCAAAGAAGATTTCGAAGCAAATGGAGGAGAAGAGTTTCTTGCAATTCCTTGTTTGAATGATGATGACGAATGGTGTCAGACAGTTGCAAATTGGATTAACGACTGGGCTAAATAGAGAAAATAGAAGAAAGAGCAAAGAAAAAAGACTTTCATAATGGAGTATTATAATTACTTAAAATCACTGCATCTTATTTTTGTTATAACTTGGTTTGCAGGTTTGTTTTATATTGTGCGTTTGTTTGTGTATCAAATTGAGGCCAATGAAAAACCATCTCCAGAAAAAGAGATTTTGCAGGCACAATACAAAATTATGGCCTATCGTTTGTGGTACATTATTACATGGCCATCGGCGGTTTTGGCGAGTATTTTTGCTTTTTGGATGCTATTTTTTACCGACGCAGGTCATATTTGGATAAAAATGCCCTGGATGCACGTAAAATTGTGTTTCGTTTTCCTTTTGTATTTATACCACGGAAAATGCCATCAGATTTTTAAGCAACTGCAAAACGATGAGGTAAAATATTCCAATAATTTTATGCGTTTATGGAACGAAGGCGCAACGATTATTTTGTTTGCCGTTGTTTTTTTAGTAGTTTTAAAAAGTGCTATCAACTGGATCTTCGGTGTAATCGGAATTATTTTGTTTTCTGTATTAATAATGCTGGGATTCCGATTTTATAAAAGAATTAGAGAAAAGAAATAGTTTTTTAGTTTCAGGTTTCAAGTTTCAAGTTACCAAACGCGACGTAACCTGAACGTGAAACTTGAAACCTGAAACAAATAAAACAAATGCTAAACAACTTCAAAATGACAATGCTTTCTCTTCGCACCAGGATTTTCCTGTCGATGATTGTATTGATCGTTGTGGCATCTTTTTTATTGGCTTCGATTTCGATTATTCAGTTTAAGACGGAGGCCAAAGAATATCATCAGGAGCGTCTTGAGCGAAAAGAAAATGCCGTAAAAGAACACATAAATTATGTTCTGGCAACTACAACGTATCCGCTAAAAACCCAAAATCTGGACTTGATCTTTAAAGATAAAATCCACGAATTAGCTCAGATTCACAAAATTGAAATTAATATTTATAGCCTTGACGGAAAGCTTCTGAAATCTTCAAAAGAGTCTTTTGCCGTTGACAAAGCACCACCACCAATTCCAGAGTACATTCTAAAGCTAGTTCGTTCTTCTATCGAAAAGCGATTTGTAGACATTAAAACGATTGATGGGATCAAAAACAGATCTTCCTATAGTTTAATTAAAGACGAAAAATTCAAACCACTCGGAATTCTAAACCTTCCGTATTTGGAAGACGACGGATATTACGACAACGAGCTGAATACTTTCCTGATTCGTTTAAGTCAGGTGTATTCTTTCATGTTGATCGTGGCTTTTGCATTAGCGTATTTTCTTTCAACCTACATTACAAAATCGCTAAAAACAATTTCTGAAAGATTGGAAGAAACCAATCTGGATCAGAAAAATGAGAAAATTGTTTTAGAGGCCAACAGTAAAGAAGTTAATTTTTTGATAACAGCTTACAACGGCATGGTGGACAAATTGGAGAAAAGTGCCATCAAATTAGCGCAGAGCGAACGTGAGGAAGCTTGGCGCGAAATGGCAAAACAAGTCGCGCACGAAATTAAAAATCCGCTTACACCGATGCGTTTAACGGTTCAAAGTTTCCAACGCAAGTTTGATCCTTCTGCTCCTGATGTAAAACAGAAAATGAACGATTACTCGGAGACTTTAATTCAGCAGATTGATACGATGACATCTGTAGCATCGGCGTTTTCGAACTTTGCTTCGATGCCAGCACAGCAAAATGAAACGCTGAATGTGGTTGAGGTTGTCGAATTGGCTTTGGACATTTTCAACGAAGATTATATTTCTTTCGAAAAAGAAGAAGAAGAAATCATTTCTAAAATGGATCGTACACAGTTGATTCGTGTCATTACCAATTTGGTTAAAAATGCAACGCAGGCCATTCCAGAAAGTCAGTTTCAAAAAGCTATTGTAGTCTCCGTAAAAAGACAAGACAATAATGTTGAAATTGCCGTAAAAGACAACGGAATCGGAATTCAGAAACAAGATATCGGAAGGATTTTCGAACCAAAGTTTACTACAAAAACTAGCGGTATGGGGCTTGGACTCGGAATTATCAAAAACATTATCGAAAATTACAAAGGAACAATTACCTTTGAGTCAACTTACGGAAAAGGAACTACGTTTACAGTTTCTCTCCCTATCACCAACTCTTAAAATATAGCGTCATGAACTACGAAAATCTTTTAATTTCTATTGAAGAAAAAATCGCGACAATTACCATAAACAGACCAACAAAATTGAATGCTTTAAACAAAGCAACAATTAGTGATCTGAGTAAAGCGATTCAATTATTGGGTAAAAATGATGATATCCGCGTTATTATTTTAACAGGAAGTGGCGAGAAAGCATTTGTTGCTGGAGCTGATATTTCAGAATTTGCGAATTATACTATTGTTGAAGGCGCACAATTGGCTGCTGAAGGTCAGGAATCTCTTTTTGATTTAATCGAAGGACTTAAAAAACCGGTTATTGCAGCCATCAACGGATTTGCTTTAGGTGGCGGACTAGAATTGGCAATGGCTTGTCATTTTAGAATTGCTTCTGATAATGCAAAAATGGGCCTTCCAGAAGTTACTTTAGGATTGATTCCTGGTTACGGAGGAACACAGCGTTTGCCGCAATTGGTTGGAAAAGGCCGCGCCATGGAAATGATCATGACTGCAGCGATGATTACCGCTGAACAAGGAAAAGATTACGGTTTGGTGAATCATGTGGTGCCTCAGGAAGAACTTTTGTCTTTCACGAACGTAATTGCACAGAAAATCATTAAAAATGCTCCTTTCGCAATCGGAAAAGCTATAAAAGCAATCAATGCTAATTTTACTGATGGTAAAAATGGTTTTGATGTCGAAATAAAATCATTTGGAAAATGCTTCGGAACCGCTGATTTCAAAGAAGGAACAACAGCATTCCTAGAAAAACGTAAAGCCGAATTTACAGGAAAATAATTTTTTTTTTAACCGCAAAGTTCGCTAGGAATTACGCAAAGCACACAAGGAAAATTAAAAAACTTTGCGAACCTTGCGTAAATCTTTGCGAACTTTGCGGTTAAATAATATAGCACAAAGAGGATAAAAACTTAGCCTCTTAGTATCTCAGAACCTTTGAAACTTTAAAAAAAAAATGTACGAACCAATATTTGCCCTTTTTTGTGAACGAGTTAAAGAAAGCATCCAAAGTGGAACTTTCGCAAAACTGACTTTGGCCAAAACGATGGGCGATACCGATCTTAAAAATGTCTATTTCAGATTGGTTCTTAATGAAGATAATACCTTTTCGATTTCGCTTACTTTCAGATACAAAACAGAAGAAATAGAGAGCATTCATACTTTAGATGAAGCTTTATTAATTTTGGGCACGCACATCAAGAATCCTTTTTTAACAGCACTTTTATTTACAACAAATGACGATGTAACATTCAAAGTAAATAAAAAGAATGCCGGAAGTATTATTGAGCAGGCACCAACTTTTAAAAATGCTTCACCCGTAATGTTGGAGATGATTGAAAAAGGGATTGTAAAATAATTCTTTAGAAAATGTGCCGTTTCTACGGAACTTTATTTCCCATGATAACGTTTTTTTTAACGGATTAAAATCCGTTGCTACCAATATTTTGTTCCTAACGGAACATCTTAATGCCAAACAAATTTTAAAATTTGTTTGGCATTAAATTATATTGCTATACGAATTGGCAGTTTATATAAAATCTTTGCGAATCTCTGTGCAATCTTTTGTGCATCTCTGCGGAACACCCCTAAACCAACTTCACAAACAAATTAGAAGCAATTTTATTAGAAATAGATAATTCCCTTTCATTAACTTTAATTCTGACCGATAAATCGAAAGATTCTTTAGATAAAAACTCAATTTTAGATCCCAAAGCAATTTCTTGTTTGTCCAAATATTTTAAAAACTCCGAAGAAGTATCTTTTACGCCTACGCAAACGCCAGTTTGATTTTCTTCCAATTCAGATAAAAGCTGCTTCTCGATTTTAATAATTCGGCCGTTTGCATCCGGAATTGGATCTCCGTGTGGATCTTCAGTCGGATTTCCAAGAAAATCATCCAAACGATTGATCAATTGTTCCGATTTGATATGTTCCAACTGTTCTGCAATATCGTGCACCTCATCCCAGCTAAAGTTTAGCTTTTCAACCAAAAACACTTCCCAAAGACGATGTTTTCTCACGATCATTTTCGCAGCTAATTTTCCATTTTCAGTTAAAGAAACACCTTGGTATTTTTTATAATTCACCAAATCTTTCTCCGCGAGCTTTTTAAGCATATCGGTTACAGAGGAAGCTTTCGTTTCCATAATTTCCGCAATAGCATTTGTGCTGACTTCGGTTTCTAGAGCTGCGGTCAGGTGATAGATCGATTTTAAGTAGTTTTCTTCTGAAAAGGTCATTTTTTTGAGGTTCAAAGGTTCAAAGGTTCAGAGTTGCAAAGGCTTTGTCCCTTTGTTCCTCTGAGCCTTTGCCCCTTATTATTTAACAATCAACAAAGGTATCGAAATTTTATGTCTCAATTTGTCTACTGTGGTTCCAAAAAGAATATCTTTTAATCCAGTGTGGCCGTGGGTTCCCATTACCAGAATATCAAAATTTCCTTCGTTTATAATTTTCGGAATTACTTTGTTTGGTTTTCCGAAGCCGAGTTCTGTTTTAATTTTGAAGCCTTTTTCGGAAAGCATGTCCTTGTATTTCAATAATAATTTCTCGTCGATCGTGGTTTCGTGATCGTGAACGTGAACACCGTACATCAAAGCGCCAACCGTTTCTACAATGTGAATGAGCGTATATTCGGTGTCAATGCCGCCTAATTCGAAGGCTTTGTTTAAGGCAGCTTGATCTGCATTAGAGAAATCGACAGAAATGGCGATGTTTTTTATGCTCTGAGTTTCTCTTGGCGAAAATTTCAATTTAAGATTATGTGGCGAATGATTGATGTGTTTGTTTTTTGCTTTAGCGATAAATGGATTAAAAATGATATAAAGCAGCAAACCTAAGAACCCGAAAGCCAGTGGCACAACGGTAAACCAAAGAACCATTGGGTGGCTGGAGCTTTCCAGCCAAGAGGTGATCTCATCATAAACTAATTTGGCATTTAGCGAAACAATGATAGAAGCTATAATCCAAGAAACGACTTGTGTGGTTCTGGAAATATGAAAACCTTTCATTTTTGATTTATCGCTTACAAAGTGAATCAGCGGAATAATCGCAAATCCTAATTGTAAACTCAAAATCACCTGACTTAGAATTAAGAGCTTTCCAGTAACGCTTTCGCCATAAATTAAAATGACAATTACGGCTGGAATAATAGCAATCAAACGCGTAATAATTCTACGAACCCAAGGCTGAATTCTAAAATGAAGATAACCTTCCATTACGATTTGACCCGCAAGTGTTCCTGTTACAGTTGAACTTTGTCCTGCCGCAATTAAGGCAATAGCAAATAACGCTGGAGCCCATTTTGTTCCCAGAAGCGGTTCTAAGAATTTGTGCGCATCCTGAATTTCAGCTACTTCATACATTCCGTTTTTATGGAAAGTCGCCGCAGCAAGAATTAAAATGGCAGCATTTACGAAGAAAGCTAGATTTAATGCAATTGTAGAATCTATAAAATTGTATTTTAAAGCTTGTTTTATTCCCGCTGGCGTTCTGTCGAATTTTCTCGTTTGCACTAAAGACGAATGCAAATATAAGTTGTGTGGCATTACAGTCGCTCCGATAATTCCGATGGCAATATACAAAGCAGCAGAGTTTGGAATCGAAGGAATAAGCCCTGCAAAAATCTTATGAACTTCTGGTTCGGCAAAAACCATTTCGAAAATAAAAGAGAAACCAATAATTGCTACTAAAGCAATAATGAAGGCTTCCATCTTGCGAATTCCTTTATTGATCAGGAAAAGCAATAAAAAGGTGTCTAAAACGGTAATTAAAACCGCTTCGAGTAACGGAATTCCGAAAAGCAGATTAATTCCAATCGCCATTCCCAGAACTTCTGCTAAATCGCAGGCCGCAATCGCGATTTCGGCAAGAAAATATAAAATGTAGTTGACGTATTTGGAGTAAGTTTCTCTTGATGCTTGCGCAAGGTCACGTTGCGTTACAATTCCGAGACGAGCGCTTAAACTCTGCAAAAGCAAGGCCATTAAGTTACTCATCAATAAAACCCAGACTAAAGTGTAGCCAAATTGGCTTCCCCCGGCAATATCAGTTGCCCAGTTTCCGGGATCCATGTAGCCAACGCTTACTAAATATGCAGGGCCTAAGAAGGCCAAAATTTTTCTAAAACCTTTTTTTTTGTTTTCTGTAGAGACCGATTCGTGGACTTCTTCTAAAGATTTGGTCATTGTAAAAGTATTGTTTTCACAAATATAGAGAAAAATTATATTCGGGAAACAATATTTTTAGACTAGTCTAAAAGTTAAATGTTAGAATTTAAACAATTCGGGCATAATCCCGATAAAGTAAAATTGATTTCGTTGACCTTGTAATTGTGGGGCATAATGTAACTCGGCTTTACCGTTTCGAGGCAGGTAATCTCATGACAATTTTCACAGCTGAAATGTGCGTGGTTATGAATGTGTACACGCTGATGCGAATGATTGCATTTGGCATACTTTACCGTTCCGTCCAAATTCGAAATTTTATGAATAATGTCTTCATTAATTAATCGATCTAGAATTCTGTAAATCGTAACGCGATCGCACAAATCATTTAATTGTTTATGAATTTCAGTATGCGAAAGAGCGGTCTTAGATTTTTCAAACACCTCTAAAACAGCCGTCTTTGCTGCGGTATTACGTGTAGTTTTCATTTTTTACGGAATTAAAAATTAAACGCAACTATGTTGCAATTGGTAAAATTGTATATATTTGCAACAAAATTGCATTAAGCAAAAGTACACATAATGAAGAAAATAAGCACATCCTTTTACGATATTTTAGGAATTTCAAGCGCGACCATTTGCCTGGTTCATTGTTTGATTTTTCCTCTTTTAACAATCCTTCCTTTGGGGTTGAGTCATAATCCGATTATAGATTTACTATTTGCTTCGATAGGTTTATTTGCAATTCTCAAAATTATAAAAAAATCAGCTCTTTTGGTATCCTCAATTTTGGTTGTTTCAATGGCGCTGATTTGGATTAGTATTTTGACAGAACTCTTCTTGGAAATTCATCTTGATCTAATTTATTTTGGAGGAATTGGAATGATCTTCGGGCATTTAATCAATTACAAATTACATAGAAAACAAAACCATTAAAAATAGAAATATGGAACAGAAGCATTTTGAAGTGATTATCATTGGCGGAAGCTATAGCGGACTTTCGGCCGCAATGAGTTTAGGGCGTTCTTTGCGTCAGGTTTTGGTTATCGATAGCGGTTTGCCTTGCAACAGACAAACGCCGCATTCTCATAATTTTATTACACAAGATGGTGAAAAGCCTGCTGTTATTTCGGCTAAAGCCAAACTGCAAGTTGATGTTTATAAAACCGTTCAATTTTATAATGGACTTGCTGCAAAAGCATTAAAAACAGAAAAAGGTTTTGAAATTGAAACGGAATCGGGAGAAATCTTTACAGCGAAAAAAGTACTATTTGCGACTGGCGTAAAAGATTTACTTCCAGAAATTGAAGGTTTTGCAGATTGTTGGGGAATTTCAGTTTTGCATTGTCCGTATTGTCATGGTTATGAAGTCAAAAATGAAAAAACAGCGATTATTGCCAATGGAGAAATGGGATTTGAATTTGCTAAACTGATTTCGAATTGGACAAAAGATCTTCGTTTGTGTACCAATGGAAAATCAGAATTGACTTTAGAACAAACGGAAAGTCTTAAAAAACATGGCGTTTTAATTTTAGAAGAGGAAATAGATTCTTTTGAAAATAAAGATGGTTACGTTTCGAACATCATTTTCAAAAACAAAGAAAAGGTAGAGGTAAAGGCCGTTTATGCTAGAGTGCCTTTTGAACAGCATTGCAAGTTACCACAAGATTTAGGTTGTGAAATCAATGAACAGGGATATTTGAAGGTCGATTTTATGCAGAAAACAACCGTTCCTGGTATTTTCGGAAGTGGAGATGCAACAACCCAAATGCGTTCTGTGGCGTTGGCGGTTTCTTCTGGATCTTTCGCAGGAGCAGTAATTAACAAGGAACTTATCGACGAGGATTTTAAATAAGCTTATGAAAATTGCTCGCAAGGCGCGAAGTCGCAAAGTTTTTTGAACCATATAAGTCATACAAGATAATTTAAGTTTTGTTTCAATAGCCCTAAGTTTTAGGCAGGAGAATAATTGTAATTGAAAAAAGGCTTTAGCCAAACATTGTAGAATTTGGCTAATGTAAACCCGACAGGTTTTTAAAACCTGTCGGGTTTCTAATTGAATTGCCCCTAGCTACAGCTAGGGGTGGGAAATTTAAAGAGAAAAGGCTTTAGCCAAACCAACACTTTGGCTAAAGCCCTTTAATTTCATTATCTATCTTCATCCAGTAGAGCTGGACGCAATTCAACTTTTTAACGTACTGAAATTGAAATGTTTTAAAAATTTCAATTCAGAATAAATATATATCAAATTTAATTTTTAGTTTTGTCTAAATTTAATTTTATAATAATGAAATATTTATTTTTGATAATATTAATAATTTCAACTAAAAGCCTTTACGCTCAAAATATCTCGGGAAAAGTAGAAACATCAATTCCTAATGTTCAAGAGATTAACGTACGTTTATTAAATACCAACTTTAAAACTCAAACGGATTCTTTAGGTTTTTATAACCTCGAGAATGTTCCAAACGGAACTTATAAAATACAAGTGACCTCGACTGGATTCAAACCTATAATCCAAAAGATATCGCTTTTAGAAAATGAAAATTTGAATTTAGATTTCGAATTGGAAGAAGATCAAAATGAATTGAACGAAGTGGTAGTTTCGGGAACTTTAAAACCAGTGAAACGATTAGAAAGTGCGGTTCCCGTTGAGGTATATTCGCCCGTTTTCTTCAAGAAAAATCCAACACCAAGTATTTACGATGCACTTCAAAACATAAATGGCGTTCGCCCGCAGTTGAATTGTGGAGTTTGTAACACAGGAGATATTCACATAAACGGATTAGAAGGTCCGTACACTTTGGTGATGATCGATGGAATGCCAATTGTAAGCAGTCTTTCAACGGTTTATGGTTTGTCTGGAATTCCGAATTCTTTGGTGGAACGAATTGAGATTGTAAAAGGTCCTGCGTCGTCGCTTTACGGAAGTGAAGCCGTTGGTGGTTTGATTAATATTATCACTAAAAATCCAACGACAGCGCCAACATTTTCAGCCGATTATTTTGCGACCTCTTATTTTGAAAGCAATCTCGATTTGGGAATGAAGTTTAATGTGGGGAAAAAAGCAACTTCGCTTATTGGCGTCAATTACTTCAATTACGATCAGGTTATTGATAAAGACCACGATAATTTTACCGATGTTACACTTTCTGAAAGAATTTCGGTTTTTAATAAATGGAGTTTTAAGCGAAATCACAATCGGCTTTTTACTGTCGCAGCGCGCGGAATGTATGAAGATAGATGGGGTGGAGACATTCGTTGGAAAAAGAAATATCGAGGTGGCGACGAAATCTATGGTGAAAGCATTTATACCAAAAGAGCCGAATTAATAGGAAGTTATCAATTGCCATTTGAAGAAAAACTGATGCTTTCTTTTTCAGGAAATGTTCATTATCAAGACAGTCGTTACGGAACAACTTCGTATATCGCCAATCAGAAAATTGGTTTTTTGCAACTGACTTGGGACAAAAAAATCGGAAGAAATGATTTATTGGCGGGAATTGCGAGCCGATATACGTATTATGACGATAACACTCCTGCGACGAAAGAAGCTGAAAATACTTGGCTTCCTGGGATTTTTGTTCAAGACGAAATTACGTTTTCTCCAAAAAGCCAAGTTTTGTTGGGAATGCGTTACGATTACAACTCGATTCACGGTTCTATTTTTACGCCAAGATTTGCCTATCGTTTCAAAGCTAACGAAAACACCATTTTTAGATTAAATGCTGGAACGGGATTTCGTGTCGTGAATTTGTTTACCGAAGATCACGCGGCATTAACGGGGTCAAGAGATGTTATTATTCAAAATGATTTGAAGCCTGAGAAATCAGTAAATGTCAATTTGAATTACATTCAGAAAATCAATTTCGGAAATGGAACTTTTATGGGAATTGAAACAACGGCTTTTTACACTAGATTCAGCAATAAAATCATTTCAGATTATGAGACCAACCCAAATGAAATCATCTACGACAATATTGATGGTTATGCGATAAGTCAGGGAATCAGTACCAATGTTGATCTTAATTTTCCTTCAGGATTAAAATTTATTGTTGGAGCAACAGTTTTAGACAACAAAAATGTTGAGAATGGTCTTTCAGAAAGACCGTATCTGACAGAGAATTTCACTGGAACTTGGAGTATTTCATACAAAATCCAGCCTTTGAATTTATCGATGGATTATACTGGAAATGTTTACAGTCCGATGAAATTGCCTTTGTTGAGCGAAGCCGATCCTAGAAGTCCAAAGTCACCTTGGTACAGTATTCAGAACATTCAGTTTACGTATTCGGGATGGAAAGATTTTGAGGTATATGGAGGAATTAAAAACTTGTTGAACTTTACACCAATGCAGAATAATCCGTTTTTGATTTCGAGAACCAATGATCCTTTTGATAAAAATGTACAATACGATTCAGCTGGAAAAGTATTGGTAACGCCAGATAATCCGTACGGTTTGACATTTGATACGACGTATGTTTATGGGCAAAATCAAACTATTCGTGGATTTTTAGGATTGCGATATACTTTTAGGTAATTTTATTAGCGATTATTAGCCACGAATTCACGAATTATTTGTTGAGATTTAACCAAATAAAATTACACCAATTTAATTTTGACTAATTCGTGAATTGCTTCGCTAGTAGCTATCGCTCGAGTCGTGGCTAAACCTCAAAACAAAAACAATGAAAAAGCTTCTATTTATTCTTTTCTTCGGAATAACTTCAACAGTTTTCTGCCAATTAAAAAGCAGCACTTTTGAAGAAATAGACAGCTTGCAACAAATTCAAAAAAGAAAAATCATTGTTTTTATTCATACCGATTGGTGCCAGTTTTGCCAAAGAATGAAAGCCACAACATTTAAAGATCAAGAAATAATAAACAAACTTAACTTCAATTTTTATTTCATCAGTTTTAATGCTGAAGAAAAACGAGATATTAGATTCGCTAATCATACTTTCAAATATCAGCCTTCGGGAAATAATGTTGGTGTTCATGAATTGGCATTAGAACTTGGAAGGATAAACAACCAAATGAGTTATCCTATTTTATGTGTTTTGAATGAGAAGAATGAAATTATCTTTCAATACAACAATTATTTGTCGATGAAAGATTTTAAAACTCTTTTAGAAAATCTGGAAAAGTAAATTTTCTTATTTTTGAGAATGAATTCTTCGCAAATCCCACATTTCGATTACATTTTTACAGGAACTGGACTCGCATCTTTGATGACGGTTTACAAAATGATTTTGTCTGAGAAATTCTCCGATAAATCGATTTTACTTCTCGACCAGAATGTGAAGAAAACCAATGACAGAACTTGGTGTTTTTGGGAAAAAGAAGAAAGTATTTGGAATTCGGTCGTTTCAAAAAAATGGGATTCGGCTTTATTTGCTAACGAAAGCTTTAATCGAAATTTCACGATTAAGCCTTATGTTTATAACAAAATCAATGGTTTAGATTTTTATAATTTTGTTTTTGAAGAAATTTCAAAACAGCAGAATATCATTTTTCTAAATGAAAAAGTAACCGACATTAACGAACTCGAATCGCATGTTTTTGTTGGTACAGAAGAGAATCGATACACTTGTAATTATCTTTTCAATAGCATTTATACTAAGACTTTCGCCGAAAGGCAAAATAAATATCCCGTTTTGCAACAGCATTTTGTGGGATGGTTTATAAGAACGGAAGAAGAAGTTTTCAATTCAGAAGAAGTCACTTTCATGGATTTTTCGATAGAGCAAAAAGGTAATACAAGATTTATGTATGTTTTACCGACTTCAAAAACGGAAGCTTTGGTAGAATATACTTTATTTTCGGAAAAATTGCTTCCGCAAAAAGAGTATGAAAACGAGATTGAAATTTATCTGAAAAACCTCGGAATCGAACAATATGAAATTCTAGAAAAGGAGCAGGGAAGTATCCCAATGACTTCTTATCCGTTTTGGGAAAAAAATACTAAACGCGTTTTGAATATTGGAACTGCTGGGGGTTGGACAAAAGCAAGTACGGGCTATACATTTAAAAACGCAGATAAAAAATCTTCAGCTTTAATAGTGTCTCTTCAAAATCAAGATTTTCAAATGAAGCATTTTCATAAAAAATCTAAATTTTGGTTTTATGATCTATTGCTTTTGGATATTTTGTATCGTCATAACGAGTTGGGAAGTGCTATTTTTTCGTCATTATTCCGAAAAGGAAATCCAAAACTGATTTTCAGGTTCTTAGATGAAGAAACGAGTTTTTCTGAAGATGTTAAAGTTATTTTAAAGTGCCCAAAAATCCCATTTATTAAAGCGTTATTTAGAGTGATTTTTCTCTCAATTAATCTAACTAAAAAAACGTAGCCATTGAAAAACATTATTCTAGGATTCAGTTTATTTTTTACTCTTTTATCATTTGGACAAGTGTCTAAAAACAAAGTGCAAGATCAAATTGTTACTCAATATCTCGACAGTTGCGCTTATAAGCATAATTATGTTTTTGAAATGTCTGAATGGCAAAATTGTATTGACGAAGGTTTGAAAAAAGACAGTACAATTGCGTATTTATGGCAACAGAAAGCAATGCCGTATTTTAAGTGTAAAAAGTATGAGGTTGGAATGCCCTATTTAGACAAAGCTGTATTGTACGATAAAGAACGTTGGCTTTCTTATCGCGCTTTTATGAAATGCATTTTTTCGCATAATTACAAGGAGGCTATTATTGATTTTGATGAAGCTATCAAATTATATGGAAATAGCTATGTAATGGATCATTCTTTTAATTTTTATAAAGGACTTTGCTATCTTCAGTTAAATGAATATGATAAAGCAGAAAAGCTTTTGGATGATTATGTGAATGATATTTATAAAAACAGACAGCAGTTGGAACATCCGACAGCTTATTTTTATCAAGGAATTGCAAAGTATGAACTTAAAAAATGGGATGAGGCAATTGCTATTTTTGATAAAGCATTAAAAATATATCCAGAATTCTCTGATGCTAAATATTACAAAGCAATTTGTTGGCTTAAGCAAGGAAAATCTCGTGATGAAGTGGTTGCGTTGGTTGGCGTAGCTAGAGAAGATGCACTAAAAGGATTTTCGATAAATGAAGATAATACTATTTATGAGACGTATCCGTATCAAAAGAAATTTAGTAAATAGCAATGAAACTATAACAAAACTTTATACTTGAAAGTAACTAGTTGCGAGTAAACTTTGTAACTTTGCAGTTCAAAAGTAAAATTTTAAAAGACAAGAATATGTATCCACTAGACATGGTAAAACCAATGGAGGCTGAATTAACAGCAGCGGGTTTTCAAGATTTACATAGTGCTGAGGCTGTAGAGAATGCGATCAAAGCTGAAGGTACCACTTTAGTTGTTGTAAACTCTGTTTGTGGTTGTGCTGCAAGAAATGCACGTCCAGGAGCAAAAATGAGTTTAGATAATGCTAAAAAACCAGATCATTTAATTACTGTTTTTGCAGGTGTTGACAAAGAAGCTGTTGATGCTGCAAGACAACACATGTTCCCTTTCCCTCCATCATCGCCATCTATGGCTTTATTTAAAAATGGAGAATTGGTGCATATGTTAGAGCGTCACCACATCGAAGGACGTCCAGCTGAATTAATCGCTGAGAATTTACAAGATGCATTTAATGAATTCTGCTAATTCGTTAAGGTTCAAAGTAACAAAGGTACAGAGGTACAAAGCATAAAAACAAAAAAAGCACTATTTTTCAATAGTGCTTTTTTATTTGTAACAGTGAGAAACCTTTGTCCCTTTGAGCCTTTGTATCTTTGTAACTTACATATTCCATCCCCCACCAAGTGCTCTATACAATTCGATCATCGAACTTAATTGTCTTTCTGATAATTGTGCTAGACTTAACTGGGCATTGAAAAGGTTGGTTTCTACATCTAAAACTTCTAAGTAAGAAACATAGCCGCTGTCATATCTTTCGTGAGATAATTTAAAATTGATTAAAGCGGCCTGAACTTGTCTATTGCGTGCTTTCCATTCTTCCTGATAGGTTCTAACATTTTGTATGGATTGTTCTACTTCAGAAACGGCACCAATATAAGCCTTTTGGTAAAGAAATTTGAACTGTTCGGCCTGTTGTCTGTTTATTTCAACTCTTCTTTTGTTTTTTCCAAATGCGAAAATAGGACCTGCAATTCCGCCGGAAGCATTTTGCATATAAGAACTTCCTAAGAATAAATTGCTTAAGTCTGCACTGGCAAATCCGGCAATGGCAGCTAGATTAATAGACGGAAAGCGCATAGCTTGAGCTACACCAATTCTTTCATTTGCTGCTGCATATCTTAATTCGGCAGCTTTTACATCGGGTCTGTTTTCCAATAAAGCAGACGGAATCGACAATGGAATTTTACTGACGATTTGCAATTCTGTATTGCTTTTACCTCTAGGAATTTCAGAAGGAAGCTGACCAGTAAGTAACGCTATTGTATTTTCGTAATATGTTATTTGTCTTTGAATGTTAGGAATTGCAGCCTCGGCAATGGCAACCTGCTGTTCAATCTGTGCTTTGTCCACTTCAGAGATATAACCTTTCGCAAATCTTTCACTTATGATCTGATAGTATTTTTCTCTTGTTTCAAGGGTGTGCTTGGTTATTTCCAGCTGATCATCAAAATTTCGCATCTGAAAGTAAGCAATGGCAATATTGGCAACAATATCAGATAATACTACTTTGCGAGCTTCTTCTGTTGCAAGAAGTTCGTTTTTTACTGCATTGTTTTCATGACGAAATTTTCCCCAGAAATCAAGTTCCCAAGACATACTAGCTCCAGCAGTAGAAGGGGTGATATACTTCTCGTTACTGTTTATGGTAGCGCCATATTGGAAACTTGGAAATAGATCTGCTTTTGCATAACCTAATTCCGCACGAAGCTGGTCGATTCTTGAAACAGCAATTTTAAGATCGTAATTATTTTGAAGACCTTTTGTAATAAGATCTTTCAAAACATCATCATTAAATAAATCAAACCATTTTACATTAGTTACAGAAGAGAGACTGTCTAAATTTCTCTCGAACTTATAAGAATCTGATTTTTGCTGTTCTGGCTTTTTATATTTTGGTCCTACCATACATCCAGCTGGAAATAGGGAAATAACCAATATAATAACGATTATTTTATATTTCTTACTCATGGTCTGTAGTATTAGGTTCTACATTACTTTCTGGCGCTACGATTGTTTCCTCTTTTTTATGTCCAATTTTTTCAATCATAACAAAGAGACCAGGTACAATTAATACCCCCAATATTGTGGCGATTAACATACCGCTAAATACTGCCATTCCCATTACAATACGAGCTTGCGATCCTGCACCTGTAGCGGTTAATAACGGTACTACTCCAAGAATAAAGGCAAAGGCAGTCATCAAGATCGGACGGAAACGAAGTCTTGCCGCGTACATTGCCGATTCGTAAAGCGGTTTTCCTTTTTCGTATTCTTCTTTGGCAAACTCGACAATCAGAATGGCATTTTTCGCTACCAATCCGATGAGTAGAACGAGTCCGATTTGCGCAAAAACATTATTGACATAAGCATCACTTCCAAATCTCGCTAAAAGGAGCCCTAAAAACGCTCCAAATACTGCGAAAGGAGCTCCAAGAAGTACACTAAAGGGTAATTTCCAGCTTTCGTATTGTGCAGCAAGAATTAAGAATACAAATACTAAAGCCATCACAAATACGGATCCTCCTCCTGGAGAATGCTTTTCTTGATAGGACAAGTTGATGTAATCGTAACTCATATCTGCTGGCAAAGTCTCTTTGGCAACTTCTTCTAATGCTGTCAAAGCCTGAGCACTACTATAACCATCGTTAGGACTTCCTCCAATTTCAGCCGATCGGAATAAGTTTAAACGGTTCGTAAAATCTGGCCCAGATACTTTGGTTGCAGTAACCAATGTCGAAACAGGAAGCATATCGCCTTTATTATTTTTTACATAAATCAAGTTTAGATCTTCTGGACGTACACGATTTACAGCTTCTCCTTGCACATAAACTTTATATTGGCGGCCGAAACGGTTAAAATCATTGACATAACTTCCTCCTAAAAATGCTCCAAGTGCTTCAGTGACTTTAGAAACGGGTATGCCTAATTTCATTGCTTTATCGTTGTCGATATCCAATTTAATTTGCGGAGTACCAGCGTTGAAAGTGGTGTAAATTCGTTTTATTTCAGGACGCTTTTGTGCTGCTGCAATAAAGTTCTGCGTTTGCTCTGCCAAATATTGTGGTGTATTTCCACCGCGGTCTTGCAGCATCAAACTGAAACCAGCAGAAGCACCTAAACCTTGAATCGCAGGTGGACCAAAGGAGAAACAGGTCGCAGTCGTAATTTGAGACGCCAGTTTTTTATTGAATCGGTCTACAAACTGCTTGGCCGTTTCTGCTCTTTCTTCCCAAGGTTTTAGTGAGATGAAGATAAAAGCATTATTAGGCTGATACGAGTTGGTAAGCATACTAAATCCGTTTATCGTGGTGTACGATAAAATAGATTTTTCTTCTTTAAGGAAACTGTCTACTTTTTTCGAAATTTCATCAGTACGCTGTAAGGATGATGCAGGTGGTAAAGCAATATTTACCAAGACATAGCCCTGATCTTCTTCCGGAATAAATCCAAGTGGAATTTTCTTTCCTAAAAGTACAATCGCCACAAGTATAACGGCTAGCAAAACTACGATACGCATTGCTTTTTTAGCAAAGAATGTTGCACCGCCGATATATTTTCCAGTTACGTTTTCAAAAACTCTGTTGAACCAAGAAAAGAATTTTGCCAGCCATCCTTTTTGCTGATCAAGAGGTTTTGTTGGTTTTAAAAGCATAGCACAAAGTGCGGGACTTAAAGATAAAGCACTAAATGCCGAAAAAGCGACCGAGACGGCAATGGTTATGGCAAACTGCTGGTAAAAACGACCCGTAATTCCAGGAGTCATCGCAACCGGAATGAAAACAGCACACAGAATCAAAGCAATGGCAATTACAGGTCCAGAAACTTCTTTCATAGCCTGAACCGTTGCTTCACGTGGATTTTTTCCATGTTCTATATGATGTATTACAGCTTCCACTACCACAATTGCATCATCGACCACAATACCAATCGCTAGCACTAATCCTAAAAGGGAAAGCGTATTGATTGAAAAGCCCAACATTGGGAAAACGGCAATCGTACCAACTAACGACACGGGAACCGTAATTAAGGGGATTAAAGTAGCGCGCCAGTTTTGAAGAAATATAAACACTACTAAAATTACCAAAATAATAGCTTCAAAAAGGGTGTGAACAATATCATCAACTCCAGCAGTAATGGCAAGTGTCGTATCTAGCGATTCTTGATATACAATATCCTGAGGAAATTTCTCGGCTAATTGTTTCATTGTGCTTTTTGCAGTTTCGGCTACATCTAAGGCATTACTTCCTGGCATTTGATAGATAGCCACAACCGCACTTGGCGAGCTGTTTCTTCTCGCAGATGAACTGTAGTTTTCAGTTCCTAATTCGATACGGGCAATATCGGCCAATAGTACTTGAGCACCATCTTCTTTGCTTCGAACTACAATGTTTCCAAATTCTTTTTCAGTAACCAATCGGTCTTGAAGTGTTACTCCGTAGGTGAATTCAGTATTAGGAGGTGCTGGTTCTGCTCCAAATTTTCCTCCCGGACTAATCATATTTTGAGCATTCAATGCATTTTTAACATCATCTACCGTTACGCCAAGTTTACTCATCATATCAGCTTTTAGCCAAATACGCATCGAGTAGTCGGAACCTCCAAAAAGTGTTACCTCTCCAACTCCTTTGATACGTGCCAATTGATCTACGATATTAATGCTCGCATAGTTGTTTAAGAATTTAGCATCATATTTCGGATTGGTAGATGTGACTGTAAACAGCATCATTGGGAACGATAAGGATTTTTTTACCACAACACCTTGTTGTTTTACACTTGAAGGCATAAATGGGGCAGACTGGTTTTGTCTGTTTTGCGTCAACATATTGGCATTGTCCAGATTAGTTCCTACATCGAAAGTAACTTCAATGGTACAAGCACCATCAGAAGTATTGATCGATTTCATGTATAACATATTTTCAACACCATTTACTTTTTGCTCAATAGGAGTAGCAACAGCTTGTTCCACATTCAGCGCGTTTGCTCCTGTAAAAGAAGTAGTAATTTTTACAACAGGCGGATTAATATCCGGATATTGAGAAATAGGTGTTTTTTGTAATGCCAGTAATCCAAGTATCACAATAATAATACTAATTACAATGGCAACAATCGGTCTTCGAACGAAAAATTCTCCCATAATAGTATGTGATTTAGATTACTTTGCAGTTACAGTTTCTGGATCGCCCACTTGCCATTGAACGATTTTAGGAGTAATAACACTTCCGTTTTTTAGTAAAGAAGTACCTCCCATGGCTATCTTATCTCCAGGTTTTAATCCTTCTTCAATGATATAACCGTTTTTAATAGCAGGACCAGGTTTTACGATCTGCATTTGTACTTTATTGTCATTGCCAACTACATAAACTTGATAAATTCCTTGAACTTCTATAACAGCACGCTGCGGAATTACAATGGCTTCTTTACGAATATCTGTCAGCAGTGCAACTTTTACATATTGGCCAGGGCGAAGCAATTTATCTGGGTTCGGAAATGCGGCTTCAAATGTAATCGCTCCTGTAGAAGGATCAATCTGTCTGTCAGCAAAACTTACTTTTCCTGTCTGCGGATATGTTGAGCCGTCTGATAATTTTATGGTAACAGTTGCTCCAGAACCTTTTAAGGCTGAGTTTGGTTTGTTGAATTCTCTGTAAAGACGTAAAAATTCTTGTTCGCTTATAGTAAATCGAACTCTCACATCGCCTAAATCTGAAATTGTATTTAAAATAGATGCAGGGCCAGGTCGCACATAATCGCCAACTCTCACTTTTGACAAACCAATTAATCCAGAAATGGGGGCTAAGATTTGGCAGTAGCCTAATTCAATTTTAGCATTTTGAACCGAAGCGTCAGAAGCTTTAATCTGAGCTAAAGAAGCATTATACGCAGCTTTAGCAGAAACCAATTCTCGCTGGCTCACGGCATTCATTTTGGCTAAAGGAGTTATCATATCCAAATCTGCTTTGGTTTTAGATAATCGTGCTTGTGATTCTGCAGCACCTCCTTCGGCTTCATTAAGTTTAGCTCTGTATGGTAAAGGATCAATAGTATAAAGTACCTGTCCTTTCTTAACGAAACTTCCTTCTTTAAAATTCATACTTTCGATAATACCATCAACTCGTGGGTTAATTTGTATATCAGATTGACCAAAAGTCTGGCCCGTGTATTCCGATTCTAATTGCACGTCTTGCTGTAAAACAGAAGTGACTGAAATTTCTAATGGTTTGGGGCTTGGAGGTGTTTCTTTTTTGCAAGAAAACATCAAGAGACTTAATAAAATTGCGGAGGAGTAGATTTTGTTCATTGTTAAATTCTTTTAGGTAAAATTCATTAAATACAACTAATTAAAAACCAATAAAGTGCATTAGCTAAGTTATGCGTTTTTTTGGATAAATGAATAATTATTGTTTAATTTTTGTTAATTTTAGTTAAATTTTTATTAGTCTGTATATCAGTGCTTAATATCAATATCGATAAAAAGCATCATAATATCGTTCAACTACAATTTTGTAAGAATTAATTATTCAAGATACTGGTACTACTAATTCAAAACTTTTGTAATTATGTCAAAAAATAACAAGAAAAAACACAGAAAAATAGATGGAGATGACAGCGATTTAAGAAAAATTACTAAAAAAGAATTATTGCATCGCGCTAAAAAATTCTCTGAGCAATATTGCGTGGGCGACGATAAGGGTTTTACATTACAAGATAAACCAACCTCTTATTTTGGTGATGAAGACAAAGCATTAATTCAAAAAACATTAAAAATGGGAGTTAAAGCGCTCGCTGCCATGCAGGATATTTTGTATGCACAAGACAAATGGTCAGTTCTCCTTATATTTCAAGCCATGGATGCTGCTGGTAAAGACGGGGCAATCAAACACGTTATGTCAGGTATAAATCCGCAGGGTTGTCAAGTTTCTTCTTTTAAAGGTCCGAGCTCAGAGGAATTGGATCATGATTATTTATGGCGTTGTCAAAAACATCTTCCAGAAAGAGGCAGGATAGGGATTTTTAATCGTTCTTATTATGAAGAAGTTTTAGTTGTTCGTGTTCATGAGCAGATTTTAAGAGGTCAAAAAATCCCTGAAAAACTGATTTCTAAAAATATTTGGGAAGATCGCTTTGAAGATATTCGAAATTTCGAAAAATACTTAACTAGAAACGGTACCATTGTCATTAAATTTTTTCTGAATGTTTCTAAAGAGGAACAAAAAAGAAGATTTATAGAGAGGGTTGATAATCCCGATAAAAACTGGAAATTTAGTGCAGCCGATGCCAGAGAACGTGGCTACTGGGACGATTATATGCACGCCTATGAGGAATTAATCAAAAATACATCGACCAAAAAATCACCTTGGTATGTAATTCCAGCCGACAATAAGTCGTATGCAAGAATTGCAATTGCTTCTGCCATAATTCATGCTTTAGACGAAATGGATTTAGAGTACCCAAAAGTGAGTCCCGAAAAAATTGCAGAATTGAATGAGGTTAAAAAAGCATTGTTAGAAGAAAAAGATTAACGTTTTGCAGCTATGTATTTTAGGTTGCAGCTTGTGAATGATCAAATTTCTTAACCTTTGCTAACTATGATTTCTAAACTTTTCCCAGCAGGAGACTGGATTAAAAACTATAAAAAGAAAGACCTTAAAAGTGATTTTATTGCAGGCGTAACATTGGCAGCCTACGGAATTCCTGTTTCTCTTGCTTATGCGACACTTGCAGGTTTGCCTCCGCAATATGGAATTTATGGATACCTTATTGGCGGTCTATTTTATGCTTTGTTTGGAACCAGTAAACAGCTTGCTATAGGACCAACATCTGCTATTTCGCTCTTAGTGGGTACTACGGTAGCGGGAATGGCAAATGGCGATGTTGAGCGGTGGTCTGAAATTGCATCGCTCACCGCATTAGTATTTGCCGTAATGGCTATTATCGCTTATGTGTTGAGATTAAGCGGTATTATTAATTTTATTAGCGAAACCGTTTTGGTCGGATTCAAAGCAGGGGCTGCGATAACTATTGGATTAACACAACTACCTAAATTATTTGGGGTAGAAGGCGGAGGGGATAATTTCTTAGATCGTGTTATAACGCTTTTTCATCAGATTCCAAATATGAATACTGCTGTTTTTATTTTTGGAATAATAGCGATACTAATTCTTATTATAGGAGAAAAGATAGCTCCTCAATTGCCCGTTGCAATTTTAGTTGTTATTTTTTCTATAATTTTGGTTTCCACGACATCATTACAAGATGCTGAATTCAAAACAGTTGGTGTTATTCCAACAGGACTTCCTGAATTTCATTTGCCTTCCTTACGGATAAGAGATGTTCAGGGAGTTTTGCCTCTCGCAATGGCTTGTTTTTTATTGTCTTATATTGAAAGCGTTTCCGCTGGACGAACTTTGGGACAAAAGAACGGGTATGTAATCAATCCGCGTCAAGAACTTTTGGCATTGGGCGTGGCCAATGCAGCTGTTTCATTTGCGCATGGATATCCTGTTGCAGGAGGTTTGTCACAATCTGCTGTAAATGATGCTGCAGGTGCCAAAACCCCTTTGTCTCTTCTGTTTGCTTCAACTGCAATTGCATGTTGTCTGTTGTTTTTAACAGGATACCTTCAAAATTTGCCCAATGTAATTCTTGCGGCAATTGTCTTAGTCGCTATTAGAGGGCTTTTTGATTGGAAGGAAATAAAACATCTCTACAAAGTAAATAAACAAGAATTTTGTGTTGTTATGATAGCGCTTGCAGGAGTATTGATATGGGGAATTCTTGCAGGAGTTTTATTGGCAACGCTGGTAACTTTGCTGTTATTATTAAAAGCAGCTTCTAAACCTCATGTTGCTTTTTTGGGGAGAGTTCCTGGAACAAGAATTTATACCGATCTGCAAAGACATCCAGATAATGAGAAAACGGAAAACATATTGATTGTCAGAATTGAGTCTTCCATTTTTTATTTTAATGCGGAATATATTAAAGAGCGAATCTTAGAAAAAATTTACAGCGAACCAAATTCCTTGAAAATTGTAATATTAGATCTCAACTCTTCTCCTCGGATAGATATTGCAGGTGCTAGGTTTTTAAAAAACCTTTTTGTCGATCTTCAGACGAAGGATATTACCTTAAAAATAGCGGAAGCCCGATCGGATGTTAGAGATAGTCTTCGTGCAGAAAACCTTGAAATCTTATTTGGACATATCAGTCGTTCTGTTTCCGTAGACGATTTGGTACAGCGTTCCAGACATGAATAATGCTGTAAGTTATAAAGTTGCATTAACAACCTGAGATGTTAAAAAAAACAGATATTTGCGCTAAGAACATTTTTAATCTCAAAATAAACTTTAAATTTGCCGCAGATTTTAAAGAAAATCTAAATAAAATATAATTTCTCACTTAAAACTGTTTATAGCATGCAACTGTACAACACTTTGAGCGCAGAAGAAAGAGCCATCATGATCGATGATGCAGGTAAACAACGACTAACGTTGTCTTTCTATGCGTATGCCAAAATTCAAGATCCACAAAAATTTCGTAATGATTTATTCGTAGCCTGGAATGCACTTGATGCATTAGGTCGAATTTATGTTGCTAGCGAAGGAATAAATGCTCAAATGAGTGTTCCTGCTGAAAATTTTGAAGCTTTTAGAGAAACTCTTGAGGCTTACGATTTCATGAAAGGCATCCGATTGAATGTTGCCGTAGAACAAGACGATCATTCCTTTTTAAAATTGACTATCAAAGTGCGTCACAAAATCGTTGCCGACGGTTTAAATGACGAAACTTTCGATGTAACAAATATTGGCGTTCACTTGAAAGCCAAAGAATTCAACGAAATCCTTGATGATCCAAACACAATTGTAGTAGATTTTAGAAATCACTATGAAAGTGAAGTAGGGCATTTTAAAGGTGCGATTACTCCAGATGTTGAAACTTTCAGAGAGAGTTTGCCAATCATCAACGAACAGCTAAAAGATCATAAAGATGATAAAAATCTGGTAATGTATTGTACTGGAGGAATTCGTTGTGAAAAAGCAAGTGCTTATTTTAAACACCAAGGTTTCAAAAATGTATATCAATTAGAAGGTGGAATCATCAACTATGCGAAACAATTGAAAGAAGAAGGTTTAGAAAGCAAATTCATTGGTAAAAACTTCGTATTTGATAATCGTCTAGGCGAAAGAATTACAGATGATATCATTTCGCAATGCCACCAATGCGGAAAACCTTGTGATAACCATACCAACTGTGAAAACGATGGTTGCCATTTATTATTCATTCAATGTGATGAATGTAAAGCAGCGATGGAAAACTGCTGTTCTACAGAATGTTTAGAGATTATTCACATGCCATTAGTTGATCAAGTTCGTTTGAGAACTGGAAAACAAGTTGGAAACAAAGTTTTCAGAAAGGGAAAATCTGAAAACTTGAAGTTCAAACATTCAGGAGAATTGCCAGAAACTGCTTTGGCAACGGCACAAAAGCAAGCTGATATTCGTCAGAAAATAAAAGTAAAGAAAGTACTTCTTGGAAAAGCAGAACATTATTATGTAAAAGCTCAAGTAGCACAATTTATTATAGAAAATCACGAATTAAACGCTGGTGATAAAATTCTTATTTCAGGCCCAACAACTGGTGATCAGGAAATGGTTTTAAACAGAATCATTGTTGATGGCGTAGAAACTCAATCTGCTAAAATTGGTGCTAAAGTTACTTTTGAAGTCCCATTTCGTATTCGTTTGTCAGATAAATTGTATAAAATTGTAAATTAGCGGTTTTTTAAACCCTAATTTACAATGTCGCATTCATTTGCCAAAGTATGGATTCATGCCATTTGGGCAACCAAAAACCGTAAAGAATTAATTGATTTTTCAATAGAAAAAAAAGTACACAATTATATTCACGATGAATTAATTGAGTTGGGTTGTCCTGTTAGAATCATAAACGGAATGTCTGACCATGTGCATGTTTTGTTTTTACTAAATACCCAAAAATCTATTTCAGATATTATTCGTCAAGCGAAAGGAGGTTCTTATCATTGCATAAATGGGGAAAGTCTAATTCCTGAAAAATTCGCGTGGCAGAAGGGTTATGCAGCCTTTGCGGTAAGCGAATCTCAGCTTGATGTTGTTTTTAATTATATCAAAAATCAAAAACACCATCACCTAAAAAAGAGTGGAGAGCAGTAATTTAATGAATTTGCCAAATTGCATGGGTTTGAGAATTCAACTAATCTGTAAACAAAAAATTGCCATAATCTATAAAAAAACATAGCCCACGGTTTCAACCGTGGGTACACAAAGCAAATCCTCAACGTTACGCATCAATACGTTTCCCACGGTTGAAACCGTGGGCTATATTTGAAGATCTTTATAAAATATTTTCATGATAGAGTATCAACATAATGCCTACTACTGCAAATCATTTTTAAAATATAGACTATGATATAAATCATAGAAATCTAATCTGTATCAAATTATTTTTGCCAATTGTTAGATGACGAAATTCAAAAATAGGTCATCGGAATAATAAAATCATGACAATTAACAATACAATCGAACTCATGGCTCCCGCTGGGAATTTTGAGTCGCTTCAAGCTGCCTTAGATAATGGCTGTGATTCTGTATATTTTGGTGTTGAACAGCTTAATATGCGAGCAAGATCAACAGTCAATTTTACAATCGAAGATTTAAAAGAAATCGCCAATCGCTGCGAAGCAAAAAAGGTTCGAAGCTATCTTACTTTAAACACCATTATTTACGATCACGATTTATCTGTTGTAAAAACATTATTGAATAAAGCCAAAGACGCTAACATTACTGCTGTAATTGCATCCGACCAAGCTGTAATTGCGATGGCAAGATCGATTGGAATGGAAGTTCATATTTCGACCCAGTTGAATGTTACCAATATCGAAACCATTAAATTCTACAGTTTATTTGCCGATACGATGGTATTGAGCCGCGAATTGAGTCTGCGCCAAGTAAAGAAAATTACGCAACAAATTGAAAAAGAACAGATCAAAGGGCCGAACGGAAATTTAGTCGAAATCGAAATTTTTGGACACGGCGCTTTGTGTATGGCAGTTTCGGGAAAATGTTATTTGAGTCTGCATTCGCATAACTCATCTGCAAATCGTGGCGCTTGCAAACAAAATTGCCGAAAAAAATATACTGTTATCGATCAAGAAACGGGTTTCGAAATCGAATTGGATAACGAATACATGATGTCGCCCAAAGATTTATGTACAATCGATTTTTTAGATCAGGTAATTGATTCTGGAATTCAGGTTTTAAAAATCGAAGGTCGCGGACGTGCGCCAGAATATGTAGCAACAGTTATCAAAACCTATCGTGAAGCAATTGATGCATATTACGATGGCACTTTCTCGAAAGAGAAAACGGCAGTTTGGATGGAAGCTTTAAATACTGTTTACAATCGCGGTTTCTGGTCTGGATATTATTTAGGACAGGAATTAGGGGAGTGGAGTGATATTCCAGGTTCTGCAGCAACGCAGAAAAAGGTTTACGTTGGAAAAGGAACACATTATTTCCCAAAAGCAGAAGTTGGACAGTTCAAAATAGAAGCTTATGATATTAAAGTTGGTGATAAGATTTTGGTAACAGGGCCAAGTACAGGTGCTCAAGAAATGATTATTGATGAAATGTTTGTAAATGACCTGGCGGCAGAAAAAGCAACAAAAGGAGACGATTGTACTTTTAAACTTCCGTTTAGAATTAGAATGTCGGACAAATTATATAAAATTGTTGAAGCATAATGGTGATTATCACTTTACAAAGAGATAAATGTATTGGTTGTAATTACTGCGTAGAAATGGATCCTATCCGTTTTCAAATGTCAAAAAAAGACGGAAAATCGGTATTGCTTCATTCGCAGAATGCAAAAGGCTTTTTTACTTTAAAATCGCCAAATCATGCCATTGCAGAAAGTTGTGAATTGGCTGCAAAAGCTTGTCCGGTTAAGATTATTACGGTTAAGGAAACTTAGAAATAAAAACTAACCCTATTTTGTAATGAAACAAAATAGGGTTAGTTCTTTTAAGTAAACTTTTAAATCCCAATTTTAGCATTTATATTGTGTTTATCAACGTAAGCCTGCGCAACATTCATCAGTTTTGTGAATTTTGAATCTATTTCGTTTCGAGTTGAAGCGTCAAAATCGGCAATTGCTTTTTCTATTTGTTCTGGCGAAGCTTTTTCGTCTTTCAGCTTAGCAATTGGCAAATAACCTTCTTTTTGTTTGGCAATTGCATAAGAGAACAAGTCTTTAGATGCCTGAAGAAGTTCTTTGTTGTCGTCATCTTCTGGAATGTCTTTAATAGTTTGGAAACGCGTTTCCAGATTGGTAATATCATATTTAAAAGCATCCTGATAAGAAGACGGAACCATCTTTTTTTTGCTTTCATCATAAACCATCGCTTCCGATTGCAGTTTTTCGTTGATTTCTTTACTTCCAAAGCGAGATAGTAAATTGGAGTTTAAAGCGGCAACTTCAAAAGTTTTTTCTGGCGAAAGGTTATTACAAGAAGTAAAAGTTAGACTTGTGGCGATTACTACTAAAAATAGGATTGTGGCATTTAAGATTCTTTTCATTTTTTAAGTTTGATTATTATTTATCCTTTTAAAATTTTACTTTTCTCAGCGTCAAATTCTTCCGAAGTTAAGATTCCAGCATCTAGAAGTTCTTTCAAATCTAATAATGCTTTTTTCTTTGCTTCCATCGAATTTGATCCATCTGCTTTTGGAGCTTCAGCTTGTGTTGTCTGAATTGGGTTGACAGTAGTTCCTGAAGGGGCATATTTCAGAATCAATTCTGTAATTTCATTAAATCCTTTCACATTCGAATAGTCAATTGCTTTTTGTTCTTTCACATTGACAATCGATGCATCAGCTTTGTTATCTAATAGATATTTTACAACATCTTTTTTCCCGTTTGCGGCACTGTAATGTAAGGGCGTATTTCCAGATTCGTCCTGAATATTGATGTTTGCGCCAGCCTCTACCAATAGCTTAACCATACTCAAATTGCCTTTTTTAGTAGCAACGTGAAGAAGACTTTCTCCGCCGTAAGTATAAGAATTGTTTAGGGAGAAACTAGATTCGTTAGAAATGTTAGTCGCACTAACGATCCAATCCAGATAATCATTCATTGAAGAAGTATCTTGAGCGACAGGTTTGCTGTAATTGACGTCGACTCCGTTTTCTAAAAATAAAGCCACGATTTCCTTTTGATTATTCGCGCAAGCGTACCAAATTGGAGAATATCCATTATTGTTTGAAGTGAAAACATTGGCACCTCTTTCTACCAATAATTTAGCAAGCATTCTGTTGGTCTCATAACAAGCAATCAAAAGTGCTGTTTCACCAGAATGATTTACATGATTTATATCTGCACCATTGTCTAAAAGCAGGGTTACCATCGGAATCGATTTGGTGTAACAAGCATAAAGAAGCGGTGTATTTCCTTGTTTATCGGTAACATTTATATCAGCACCTTTCTCTAAAAGCAATTGAATAATTTCTCTGTTCAGTTTTGCAGATGCCAATAAAAGCGGAGTTTCCCCATTGTTATTCAGTAAATTAACATCAATTCCTGCTTCGAGCAACTTTGTTGCAATATCAATTTGGGCTGTCTGAACGACCAAATGTAGCAGGCTATTTCCCAATTTGTCGTTTTTGGTAATTTCTGCCCCATTGTCTAAAAGATGCAGGGCCGTTTGTTTCTGTTTTTGAAGACAAGCAAAGTATAAAGGCGTTTCTCCCTGATGATCTTCGTAGTTGATATCGGCTCCGTCTTCGGTTAAAATTTTTACAATATCGAGATAACCGCGATGCGCCGCATAATGAAGAGCCGTTCTTCCTAGTTCGTCTGTATATTTTACATCTACTTCTTTATTCTGGAGAAGTAATTCGGCTATTTTTCTGTTCCCATTTTCGCAGGCAACTATAAATGACATTGACATGTGTAATATTTTTTAAATAGAAAATCGTTTTATTATTTCATTAAAAGCTCAACGGTCTTAATTTTCAGGTTGTCTTCCGAGGCAAGCATCAAGGCAGTTTCATCTTTATCGTTGGTGATTTCTTTATCGGCACCATTCTCAAGCAGCAATTTTACTTTTCGATAGGTTTCTTTTGCCATTTCTGCATCGTAATTGACATTGTAGGCACAGACTTTATGCAAAACAGTATTTCCCTGATTATCTTGTTCATTAACGTCAACTGATCCACTATCAAGTACCGATTTTAAAACACCTGATTTTTTTTCGACAATATAATCTACGCCTGATTTCGGATTTCCGTAATATTGAGCACAGTGATTCAAATCGGCCCCATCAGAGAGTAATCTTTGTAATGAATTTAGATCGTATTCTGAATCAGACATCATTCGGATAAATTCTGTAAGCAAAGTTTTCCCATTTTTATTGATGTTGCTAAAATTGGCCGACGATGATTCTGCTAAAAGTTCGTACATCGGAAAAGAAAACTGTTCTGCTGCAGCGTAATAAAAAGCATTGTTTTCTTGGTTATCCGTTTCATTTGGGTCTGCACCATTTTCTACTAAAAATGACAAAAGGTCTTTTCGGTTTCTTTTAACAGCACACATTAACGGAGTAGTTCCAACAATATTTTTCTCGTTGATGTCAACGCCATTATTGATTAATATACTGATGTATTCTTTTACTTTTTCCGCATCCAGTCCGTAAGTGTTTAGAATAGTATAAATAAAATTTTCTCCTGCATTGTTCTTATACTGAGTGTTAGCGTTAAAATCTTCAACTAAAACTTGAACTATTTTTGGCGAAATGCCTTTTTCAAGGAAATAGCCGAGCAAAGTTTTGTCGCTAATTTCGTCGTTAATGTTGTCCATTTTTGACATCAATTCTTTAAAAAAAGCAATCGAATCTTCGTCATCTTTTAAATATAAAGCCAACGGTTTAAAAATTGATTGGTCAAAACTATCCAATTCGTAAATATCAGTTTCAATAAAACCTGCGTTAATCAATTTTTCTATAAAATCGAGTTCTTTTGCTTCGATAATTTTGGCTGCTATCTGCGAAAAGTTGTTTTTTAAATACTGTTCGTTAAATTTTTCCCCGTTGTTTAGGCATTCTCTGGCCTCGTCAAATTTTCCTTGAAAAAGGAAACTTTCAATTTGGTTTTGTGTTTGCATTTGAAATATATTTAAATAAAAGATAAGTTTGTGCGAGGTTCGCGAATAAATTTATTGACTTCGCAAACGATGCTGTAAGATAAAACATAAAAATCGTAAATATATTTTAGGATAAAAAGTTAAAAAGTCCAATTACAATCTAGAACGGACAGAAAACGTGATTTGTGAGAAACAATTACTTATTAATAAGAATAAGCTTATACTTTTAGGGAAGTTTTGTTTGCAAAAGATGTATTATTTTATTTAACAACCCTTTAATTTTTATCCATAAAAAGCAAAATAAAAAAAATACTATCTTTACCGATCAAACGTTTATGAACTTAAGCTGCTTTTTGGCAGCACTACATATATAATTATGGCATGTACAAGTTGTTCAACCTCAGACGGTGGCGCACCAAAAGGTTGTAAAAATAATGGGACTTGCGGCACCGATAGCTGCAATAAATTGACGGTTTTTGACTGGCTTTCGAACATGAGTCCGTCTAATGGAGAGGCGATTTTTGATTGTGTTGAGGTTCGTTTTAAAAACGGACGTAAGGAATTTTTTAGAAATTCAGAGAAATTAACTTTAAGTATTGGTGATATTGTAGCAACTGTTGCATCACCAGGACATGATATTGGAATTGTGACTCTTACAGGCGAATTGGTAAAGATTCAAATGAAGAAAAAAGGAGTGAATTACGAAAGTAATGACGTTCCAAAAATTTATAGAAAGGCATCTCAAAAAGATATCGATATCTGGTCTGTGGCCCGTGATCGTGAGGAACCAATGAAAGTTCGTGCACGTGAATTGGCAATTCAGCACAAATTGGAAATGAAAATTTCTGATATCGAATTTCAAGGTGACGGATCTAAAGCGACTTTTTACTACACAGCAAACGATCGTGTCGATTTTAGAATGCTGATTAAAGATTTTGCTAAAGAATTTAGTACGAGAGTCGAAATGAAACAAGTTGGTTTCCGTCAGGAAGCAGCACGTTTAGGTGGAGTTGGTTCTTGTGGCCGCGAACTTTGCTGTTCTACTTGGTTAACTGATTTTAGAAGTGTGAATACTTCTGCGGCTCGTTACCAACAGTTATCATTGAATCCGCAGAAACTAGCGGGACAATGCGGTAAATTAAAATGCTGTCTAAACTATGAGTTAGACACTTACATGGACGCATTGAAAGATTTTCCAGATTACGATACCAAACTAATCACAGAAAAAGGGGATGCAGTTTGCCAAAAACAAGATATTTTTAAAGGTTTAATGTGGTTTGCTTACACAAATAACTTTGCAAACTGGCATGTTTTAAAAATCGATCAGGTAAAAGAAATCATTGCAGAGAACAAGCATAAGAATAAAGTTTCTTCTTTAGAAGATTTTGCAGTTGAGGTAATTGCAGAACCGGAAAAAGACTTCAATAATGCAATGGGTCAAGAGAGCTTAACTCGTTTTGATCAGCCAAAAAGAAAGAAAAAACCAAATCGCAAGCGTAAAAACACAGAGGCGGCTGGTGTTGCAACTCCTGCAAAACCACAGCAGGAAAAAAATGCGAATAACGCTAAACCAGCAGGAAATAATAATCCGAACAATGCTGGAAATGTGAACAATGGCAATGCAAATAAGCCAAACAACCAAAACAATCCAAATAAACAAAATCATAAGAAGAAGCATAATTCGAATAAAAACAATCCGAATAAGCAGAATTCAAATGATAATAAACCTGCTGAACCTAGAAAACCAATAACGAATACTAAAAATGAGAATAAAAAATAGCGGAATTCTTCTTTTGGCAGCAATACTTCTTTTTTCTTGTGATAAAAAAAGAGTATTCGATCAGTATAAATCTGTTGGAAGTGCTTGGCATAAAGACAGTATTATAAGCTTTGATCTGCCGGTTTTAGATTCTACAAAAAAGTACAATCTTTTTGTAAACATACGAGACAATAACAATTATCCGTTTAATAATTTGTTTTTGATTGTGGCTATTGAAATGCCGAGCGGATTTACCAAAGTGGATACCTTAGAATACCAAATGGCAGAGCCAGACGGAACATTGTTAGGAAACGGGTTTTCTGATATTAAAGAAAGTAAGCTGTATTACAAAGAAGATGTAAAGTTTAAAGGAAATTACAAAGTTCACATTAAACAGGCTGTTAGACAATCGGGTAAAATTCCGGGTGTTGAAGCTTTACAAGGAATTACAGACGTTGGTTTTAGAATAGAACAAAAAGATTAGATAAATAGTTATGGCTGCTAAAAAAAACAATAAATCCAATACCGTTAAGGATATTAACTACTACAAAAAGAAATTTTGGCGGGTTTTTGCCTACTCTTTGCTAGGAGTTTTAGCCTTCTTTTTATTTGCTTCTTGGGGTTTATTTGGATCTATGCCTTCATTTGAAGATTTAGAGAATCCAGATTCAAACCTTGCTACAGAAATTATTTCTTCTGATGGAGTTGTAATTGGTAAATATTTCAAGACCAATAGATCACAGCTTAAGTATTCTGATTTGCCTAAAAATTTAGTTGAGGCGCTTGTAGCAACGGAAGATGCACGTTTCTATGAACATTCAGGAATTGATGGACGCGGAACTTTAAGAGCTGTTTTTAGTTTAGGAACAAATGGAGGTGCGAGTACTTTGACGCAACAGCTTGCAAAACAATTATTTCACGGTGAAGGATCGAAGTTTTTACCTTTTAGAATTGTACAAAAAATAAAAGAATGGATTATTGCCATTCGTCTAGAAAGACAATATACCAAGAATGAAATCTTAGCGATGTACTGCAACGTTTATGATTTTGGAAATTATTCAGTAGGAGTAAGTTCTGCAGCTCAGACTTATTTTTCAAAAGATCCAAAAGACTTAACCGTAGATGAATCGGCTATTTTGGTTGGAATGTTCAAAAACTCAGGTTTATACAATCCGGTGAGAAATCCGCAAGGAGTAAAAAATCGTCGTAATGTAGTTTTGTCGCAAATGGCAAAAGCAAAAATGATTTCAGAAGCTGAAAAAGAAAGACTTCAAGCACTGCCAATTACGTTGAAATTTAAATTGGAAAGCCACCGTGAAGGTATGGCAACTTATTTTAGAGAGTATCTTCGTGATTACATGAAAAAATGGGTTACTGAAAATAAAAAACCTGACGGGTCGGAATATGATATTTACAAAGACGGTCTTAAAATCTATACCACAATAGATTCTAGAATGCAAACGTATGCTGAAGAAGCGGTTTCTGCACACATGGAAAACCTTCAACAGCAGTTTTTTATTGAACAAAAAAACAATAAAAATGCTCCTTTCGTAAATATTACACAAGCTGAGACAGATAGAATCATCATGCAAGCAATGAAAAATTCTGTTCGTTGGGCTCAGATGAAAGAAATGGATAAAAGTGAAGAAGATATTATTGCTTCATTTAAAGTAAAAACGAAAATGCGCGTCTTTACTTGGAAAGGAGAACGTGATACCGTAATGACGCCACTGGATTCTATTCGTTATTACAAGCACTTTTTACAGTCTGGTTTAATGGCAATGGAACCTCAAACAGGAGCAATTAAAGCTTGGGTTGGTGGTATCAATTATAAATATTTTCAATACGATCACGTAGGGCAGGGAGCTAGACAAGTAGGTTCTACTTTTAAACCTTTCGTTTATGCAACAGCTATCGAAGAGCTAAATATGTCTCCTTGCGATTCTATTTTGGATGGACCTTTTATGATTCACAAAGGACGTCACCACGTAACAGAAGATTGGGAACCAAGAAACTCGGATTACAGATATAGAGGAATGGTTACTTTAAAACAAGCTTTGGCAGCATCTATCAATACCGTGTCTGCTAAATTAATTGATAGAACGAGTCCAGAAGCAGTGGTAGAGCTGACTAAAAAATTAGGGGTTAAAACAGAAATTCCAGTTCAGCCTTCAATCGCATTAGGAGCTGTAGATATTACAGTTGAAGATATGGTTGCAGCGTATAGTACATTTGCCAATCAAGGAGTTTATGTAAAACCACAGTTTTTAAGCAGAATTGAGAATAAAAGCGGAGAGGTAATTTACGAGCCAATTCCGGAATCACATGACGTTTTAAATAAGGATATTGCTTTTGCAGTAATCAAATTGCTTCAAGGGGTAACAGAAAGTGGTTCTGGTGTACGTTTACGTACGCAAGGCGGTGGAAGCGGAGACAATCGTTGGACAGGTTATCCGTACATGTTTACAAATCCTATAGCAGGTAAAACCGGAACAACACAAAATCAATCTGATGGATGGTTTATGGGAATGGTTCCTAATTTAGTAACTGGAGTTTGGGTAGGCTGCGAAGACCGTTCAGCACGTTTCAAAAGTCTAACTTATGGACAAGGAGCAACTGCTGCTTTACCGGTTTGGGGTTATTTCATGAAGAAATGTTATGCTGATAAAAACCTTCAGATTTCTAAAGGAGAATTTGAACGTCCAGCGAACCTTTCTATCAAAGTAGATTGCTACCAAAGACCAGCCGTTGTAAAAGATACGACTCAGACGGAACAAAATACAGATGAATTTGAATTGTAACAATGTTGCAATAAAATCGTAACTGATTATTTTTCAATCCCTTTATAATTCTTTTAAAAGATTTGTAAAGGGATTTTTCTTTTGGTTTTATTTTTACGAAATCGTTATAATTTCATCTAAAAATCTTATTTTTATCAAAAATATTCAGCAATTAAGATAGTTTGTTATGATAACAAAAAAAGTAAATAGCGTTCACGAAGCTATTGAGGGAATTAGTAGCGGAATGACCATCATGTTTGGCGGTTTCGGATTATGCGGTATTCCTGAAAATACAATTGCAGCTTTGGTAAACACAGCCGTTTCAGATTTAACTTGTATTTCTAACAATGCAGGAGTAGATGATTTTGGCTTGGGCTTGCTGTTGCAGAAAAAGCAGATCAAAAAAATGATTTCTTCTTATGTGGGAGAAAATGCCGAATTCGAACGTCAGATGCTTTCTGGAGAGTTAGAAGTGGAATTGACTCCTCAGGGAACTTTGGCAGAGCGCTGTCGTGCGGCTCAAGCAGGAATTCCTGCTTTCTTCACACCAGCTGGTTACGGAACTGAAGTTGCCGAAGGAAAGGAAGCGCGCGAATTCAATGGGAAAATGCACATTATGGAAGAAGCTTTTAAAGCCGATTTTGCTATCGTAAAAGCCTGGAAAGGCGATGAAGCTGGAAATCTGATTTTCAAAGGTACTGCCAGAAACTTCAATGCTTGTATGGCAGGTGCTGGAAAAATCACAATTGCAGAAGTCGAAGAATTGGTTCCTGTTGGTTCATTAGATCCAAATCAGATTCATATTCCAGGAATTATGGTGCAGCGTATTTTTCGAGGAGAAAAATTTGAAAAAAGAATTGAGCAACGAACTGTAAGAGCTAGAAATTAGATAATTAGAAAATGAGTCAATTAAATAATTACTTCAGATTGCGAAAAGAATTATCTAATTGGCAAATTCACAAATTGACACATTAAAAAGACATGACTAAATTCAGTTTAATTCTTGTTTCGTTTTTGTCGTTTCAAGCTTTTTCTCAAAGCGCAAATGAACTTAGAAATCAATTGCAGCAAATCATTTCTAGTAAAAGTGCTACTGTAGGTGTTTCTATGAAAGGTATTGAAAATAAGGATACTTTGAGTATTAATGGAAATTTGAGAATGCCAATGATGAGTGTATTTAAATTTCATATTGCTTTGGCGGTTTTACATAAAGTTGATGAAGGAAAACTCAATCTTACGCAGGAAATCTTTATAAAAAAGAAAGATTTAAAGGAAGATACATGGAGTCCGATGAAAGAAGATTATCCAGAAGGAAATGTAAACCTGACTTTAGATAAACTGCTTCGCTACACGGTTTCGCACAGTGATAACAACGGATGTGACATTTTGATCCACTTAGTTGGCGGTACAAAATACATTCAGAAGTTTATAAATGATCACGGCATTGGGGATTTCGTTATCAAAATGAATGAAGATCAGATGAAGACTTGGAAAAATCTTTATGTTAATACTACTACTCCATTAGCAACAACAGAATTGCTTGAGCAATTTTTTAAAGGGGAAGTTTTAAAAGAAGAAACAACAAAATATTTGTATCAAATAATGGTGGAAACTTCAAGAGGTCTTACTTGGATGAAAGCAGGACTTCCTGAAAATACTGAATTAGCGCACAGAACTGGTATTTCTGGAACTAATGATGCTAATTTAAGAGCAGCTATGAATGACATTGGAATTGTAAAACTTCCAAACGGAAAGCATTTCATTCTATCGGTTTATTTGAAAGACATTACAGAGAAAAGAGAAGACACAGAAAAGATAATTGCAGATATAACAAGAGCAACTTGGGATTATTTTACGAAAAAATTAGATAATTGAGAGAATGAGCCAATTAGATAATTCTCACAATGTATGCGAATTATCTAATTATCAAATTCTCTAATTGACACATTAGAAAATTATGGCACTTAGTAAAGAAGATATAGCAAAGCGAATTGCAAAAGAGGTAAAAGATCGTTATTTCGTAAATCTTGGAATCGGGATTCCAACTTTGGTGGCAAATTACGTTCGAGAAGATATAGCAGTTGAATTCCAAAGTGAAAACGGCGTTCTCGGTATGGGACCTTTTCCTTTTGAAGGAGAAGAAGATGCTGATATCATTAATGCAGGAAAACAAACCATTACGACGCTTCCAGGTGCAAGTTTCTTTGATTCGGCTTTTAGTTTCGGGATGATTCGCAGCCAAAAAGTAGATTTAACTATTCTCGGAGCAATGGAAGTTTCTGAAAACGGAGATATTGCCAATTGGAAGATTCCTGGTAAAATGGTAAAAGGAATGGGAGGAGCAATGGATTTGGTGGCTTCTGCCGAAAATATCATTGTGGCAATGATGCACGTGAACAAAGCAGGAGAGTCAAAAATCTTGAAAAGATGCACTTTGCCATTAACGGGCGTAGGATGCGTTAAAAAGGTTGTAACTGAGCTTGCGGTTCTCGAAGTGACAGAAAAAGGTTTTAAGCTCTTAGAACGAGCACCAGGTGTCTCGGTTGAGCATATCATCGCATCAACTGAAGCTGATTTGATCATTGAAGGAGAAATTCCGGAAATGGTGATTTAAAAAAGATAGCCACAAAGACTCAAAGACTCAAAGTGATTTTTTAAAGTAAAAAACGAAACCGCCCAATAAGGCGGTTTCTTTTATAATAAAAACTTTGTGACTTAGTGCCTTTGTGGCAAATTACTAAGTATTATAGGTTGAAAGAAGCTCCTAAACTGAAAGTAGCTTGATTGTTCAAATGATAAAATGGATCATTGTTTGTTCCGTATTTTGCAATTGGGAATCCGATTTCTGTGAAAACACCGAATCCGTCAGTGAAGAAATAACGACCACCAACGTGACCTCCAAAATTATGTAAACCTAAGCTTAAACCAGGGTAGATGTCCAATTGTTCAACGCCAATTACACTAGATAAGTTGGCATTAATTCTTGCTTTTGCATCAAAACGATTAGAGAAATCTGGTTTTGCATCGTTATAAGCAGAAGAGCTTCCGTGGTAGAAACCGTTGAAATTATCAGCTCCTAATAAATAATTTGCAACAAAACCAAAAGAGAAATTTTCTCCTAAACCAAAATCTATAGAACCTTGAATTCCAGATCCACCATCTTGTAAATTAGCACCAACATTTACTCTTGTGTCACCTTTACCTGTAAAAGCGCTTTGTGCATTAATAAATCCGAATGATACTAAAAACAGGAGTGTAAAAACCTTTTTCATAAAAATTTAATATTAATTATTTGGGCAGCAAATGTAATTTTTAAAGAAATTAATTCCTACCCTTTTCGTTAAAATAGAGTTCGTTTAATGGTTCACTTTGCCAGTATTCCTTCGTGTCAACGTCTAAAATAGTAAGCGGACCTCTAAATGCCGCGCCTGTATCGACATTCCAGACACAAGCTCTATTTACAGGAACCGTTTCGCCGATTCGGGTAACGGGTGTATGACCAATATAAACTTCCTTATAAACGGTAAATCTTTTCGGATAGTGTAAGTCGTCTACTTTTAATTTGGGGTCTAATGATAGCGCGGTTTCCCAAAGAGTTCTATCCCAATAAAATAGCTTCGAAAAATATTCCCATTTTACGCCATTTAAATTGGTAAAACCAGCGTGCACAAACAAACGATTCTGGTCGTCAAGATAAAAATCCTGAAGATTTTCAAGAAATTCGATATGAGTTTTCTTTTTATCATCCGAAACTTTGGCGTAACCTTCAACAGTTGCTTTTCCTCCGTGTTTAAACCAGGTTTCTTCGTCCAAATCATCGTGTCTGTTTTCCAGCCACTCTAAGGCAAGCTGGTCGTGATTTCCTCTTATGCAGATGCAGTTTTGTTTGTTTTTTAAATCAATCAAATAGTCGATCACTTCAACAGACTGACTCCAGCCGTCAACATAATCGCCCAAAAAAATTAGAGTATCTTCAGTAGTGACTTTGGCTCTTTCGAGTACTTGTTCAAGTGCAAGTAATCCGCCATGAATGTCACCTATAACAAATGTTCGCATTATTTAATTTTTCGAGTAGAAGAACAAAAATAGAAAGAATAATTGGTTTGAACTCATCGAATTCATATTCTTTAAAAAATGATATGATTTATAACTATTTACAGTGCATTTTTATTGTTTTTCCTCAGTAAATTTGCAAAATGTCTGAAACTCCAACATATAGAAAAATTATTCATATTGATATGGATGCCTTTTACGCATCAGTAGAGCAGATGGATAATCCAGAGCTGAAGGGAAGACCAGTTGCCGTTGGAGGTTCAGAGAATCGAGGAGTGGTTTCGGCGGCAAGTTACGAAGCAAGAAAGTTTGGTGTTCGCAGTGCCATCAGCGGAGTTTTAGCCAAAAAATATTGTCCAGATATTATCTTCGTTAGACCAAGATTTGACCGTTATAAAGAGATTTCATCCAAAATTCATAAAATCTTCCATGATTATACCGATTTGGTTGAGCCTCTTTCGCTTGATGAGGCATACTTGGATGTTACTAAAAACAAAAAAGGAAATCCGAGTGCAAGTCTTTTGGCACAGGAAATTAGACAAAGAATTTTTGATGAAGTCGGGTTGACTGCTTCGGCTGGAATTTCAATCAATAAGTTTGTGGCCAAGATTGCTAGCGATTATAATAAACCAAACGGGCAAAAAACGGTAAATCCTGATGAAGTAGAAGCTTTTTTGGAAGATCTGCCGATTCGTAAGTTTTATGGAGTTGGAAAAGTAACGACAGAAAAAATGTATCAGCTCGGAATTTTCACCGGAACCGATTTGAAAAGCAAGTCTTTAGAGTTTCTAGAAAAGCACTTCGGTAAGTCGGGAGCATTTTATTATCATGTCGTTCGTGGTATTCACAATAGTGAAGTGAAATCTTCTAGGATTACCAAATCTGTAGCCGCAGAACATACCTTTGATGTAAATTTGTCTTCAGAGATTTTCATGATGCAACAGTTGGAACGTATTGCAGCTTCGCTAGAAAAACGCTTGCAAAGACACAATATTTCAGGAAAAACGATTACACTAAAAATCAAATACAGCGATTTTTCGCAACAGACCCGAAGTAAAACCCTGCCTTATTTTATTGCCGATAAAAGTTTGATTATGGAAAACGTGGAGGAATTATTGTATCAGGAAAAGATGAAAGATTCAGTTCGACTACTCGGAATCTCATTAAGTAATTTGAATAATGAGGTGAAAAAGGCTGTGGTAGTGCAATTAAAATTTACTTTTTAATAACAATTTTGAAAAGTTCAAAATAAGGTTTCGGCTATGAATAACAGGATTTTTCTGCTATCTTTGAGTAAAAAGATTTTATCTGTCTTCTGAATTGATTTTGTATGAAAAATAAAAATTCCGATGATCCGCTGCAACGACATTCAGTTCCAATTCTATCTTGGGATTTTCATTACGAATATCTGAACGAGCTAAAAGCGTTAAGTGCTGATTTGAAAAGGGTAAACGAAATTTCGGATGAATTTACTTGGGACGAAAAAAAACTTAATATTCAAGAGAGAATCAAAAGTGAAGTTGTTCTGGTAACCGATTTAGATTTGAAAATAGTTTTCGCGTCAAGCGGAATAAAAAAAATGACGGGTTACAAAGAAGAAGAAGTCTTAGGAAAAACGCCAAAGATGTTTCAGGGCCCAGCAACTTCCCAAAAAGATTTAAAGGAAATTCGAGAAGCGGTAAAAAAGCAGATTCCTTTTGCCAAAACTCTCGAAAATTATAGAAAAAACGGCCAAACGTATAAATGCAAAATAGATGCTTCACCAGTTTATAATCTAAAAGGCGAAATATCTCATTTTATAGCCTTCGAAAAACAAGATATGAGCGCTTAATTTATTTAACCGCAAAACGCAAGGATTTACGCAAGGCACGCTAAGCATAAAAAAACCGTCCAACTTGGACGGTTTTTTTGTTTTTATATATATATTCTTTGCGAACTTCGCGTAAATCCTTGCGCCTTTGCGGTTAAAATCTCTTACAAATCAGCAAAGAAATCATTTCCTTTATCATCCGTAATAATAAAAGCAGGGAAATCTTTAACGGTGATTTTACGAACTGCTTCCATTCCTAATTCTTCAAAATCAACTACTTCTACTTTTAGAATGTTATCTTGAGCCAAAATAGCAGCAGGACCTCCAATAGAACCTAAGTAGAATCCGCCATATTTGTTGCAGGCATCGGTTACTTGTTTAGTACGATTTCCTTTTGCTAGCATAATCATACTTCCGCCATTTTTCTGGAATTCATCAACATAAACGTCCATACGTCCAGCAGTTGTTGGTCCGAAACTTCCAGAAGCCATTCCATCTGGAGTTTTTGCAGGACCAGCGTAGTAAACTGGATGATTTTTGAAATATTCTGGCATTGGTTTTCCAGCGTCTAATAATTCTTTGATTTTTGCGTGAGCAATATCACGGGCAACAATTACAGTTCCGTTTAGTTTCAAACGAGTTTTTACTGGATATTGAGATAATTTAGCTAGAATATCTGCCATTGGCTGATCTAAATCAATTTCTACAGGAGCTTCTAAATGCGGAGCTGTTTCTGGTAAAAATTGTTTTGGATTTACTTCTAACTGCTCAACGAAGATTCCGTCTTTCGTGATTTTTCCTTTGATGTTTCTATCAGCAGAACAAGAAACTCCCAATCCAACTGGACAAGAAGCCGCGTGACGAGGTAAACGGATTACACGAACGTCATGCGTGAAATATTTCCCTCCAAACTGCGCTCCGATAGCACTCTCCTGGCAGATTTTTTGAACTCTTTCTTCCCATTCTAAATCACGGAAAGCTTGGCCTGCCATGTTTCCAGAAGTTGGAAGATGATCATAATATCCTGCAGATGCTTTTTTAACAGCGCTTAAGTTCGCCTCCGCAGAAGTTCCACCAATTACCAAAGCTAAATGGTAAGGAGGACAAGCAGAAGTTCCTAAATCTTTGATTTTTGTGCGAATGAATTCATCCATAGATTTTTCATTCAACAAAGATTTTGTCTGTTGGTATAAGTATGTTTTGTTTGCAGATCCTCCACCTTTTGCCATGAACAAAAAGTCGTAAGAAGCTCCTTTTTTAGCATAAATATCAATTTGTGCTGGAAGATTTGATCCTGAATTCTTTTCTTCAAACATCGAAATCGGAACAATCTGCGAATAACGTAAGTTTCTTTTTTGATAGGTATTAAAAATACCGCGGCTTAACCATTCTGCATCATCAACACCAGTAAAGATGCTTTCACCTTTTTTAGCCATTACAATCGCAGTTCCAGTATCTTGGCAGCTTGGTAACTGACCTTCGGCAGCTACAGAAGCATTTTGAAGCAAATTGTAAGCTACGAAACGATCATTGTCTGTTGCTTCTGGATCGTCTAGAATTTTTCTTAGTTTCTGTAAATGCGTTGTTCTCAGCATAAACGAAACATCTGTCAAAGCTTCTTCAGCCAATAATTCTAAACCTTTTGGATCAACCGTTAAAACTTCACGTTCTCCAAATTGTTCCACTTTCACAAAATCAGAAGTGATTTTGCGGTACTGCGTATCATCCTTTAAGATCGGATAAGGATCTTGGTATATAAAATCAATCATTAGTTTTGTTTTTTTACAAATTTAGAAATTATTTACCTAAGAAAGAATTTGAATTAGGGCTCTTCTGCAGCTATTTTTTTACTCTGAAGTGTTAAATTGATCAAACGTCATCTTTTTTTCAAAGTATGGTTTGTCTTTGGCAGATAGTAACATCTTTTTCCATTTGCTGTCTTTTAATTCGAAAGATATTGAGTCTGAATGTTTAAGAATTCCCATATCCATGTTCTCGTCTTCGTCTGCAGGTACAAATGCAACAGTCTTGCAATAAAAAGATTTTGGATCAGAATTGGTTGTAGGGTTTACGATTTCTACCCAGCTTCCCCAGCCGCTATCGGACATTGAGCTCCATTGGTGAACCAATTGTAATCCGTTATTTTTTAAATAATAAAGATAGTTGTCATGAGAATAACCGCAAGCAGGAAATCCAACAGTTATTTGTACGAATGGCGAATTTTTAGAAGTTTCTGATGTTAATCCGTAAGAAGCGGTCCATTCAGAACCTTTTTCAAAACCTTTTATTGCAATTTTAGAAGATGCGGTTTTAGCTTTGTTCTGATAAAAGTCTAATCGGTATTTTACCGTAACAATACTGTCTTTATCTGCCTGCTGATCTACCAAATGCGCCAGGATAAAATCTGTAGAAGATTCTGTTCCGTCGGTGTAAATCGCTACGGTGTCAGTTTTGATGATTTTTTCGTCAGCTGAAACCTCTAAAGTTTCTTGCGGTTCAATGATTTCTGCTATTGTTGGTGGCGCAGCATCTGTAGGTTTTGTTTTTTGACATCCGATTAAGAGCAATACGAAGAAAAGGGGGGCAAGTTTCATAGTGGTTATATTAGATTATCAAATATAAATTTTTCATCGTAATCAACCTTGAATTTATTTAGAAAATTCAGATATTCATCGTTAAAATTTTGTTTTTTGTGATGGCTTTCTTGATTTTCAATGTATTTATAAACAGAATCAATTTGAGATTGACTATAGGAGAAAACACCATATCCGACTTGCCATGAAAATTTGGATTTTGTTAATTGATTGTCGTTGATGTACTTTGATGATTTGGCTTTAACATTTTTCATAAGCTCGGAGATCGAAATAGTTGGCTTAATAGCCAATAAACAATGCACATGATCCTCAACACCATTTACAATAATTGTTTTGCCGCCGTTTTCATTAATTAAATTTCCAATTATTCCAAGTAATTGTGATTTCCAGCTTTCTTCAATTATAGCATTTCTGTATTTAACTGCAAAAACTACTTGAATGTAGACTTGATGATAGGTATTCGCCATTTTTTTTCTGGAAAAATAAATATATCTTTTTAATAATTTGTAATATTTAACTTTCTTTTTTTGATTCAAAAATTTATCCTATCGTTCCGCATTCCACGGATTAAAATCCGTGGCTACAATATTTTTCGTTCCTACGGAACTTTTGAAAAGGCTGTATTTATTATCATCAACAGATTGAAATCCGTTGCTACAAAATTTAAGCGTTTCTATGGGACTTAGCACAAATGAAATTTAGAAGAGCCATCGGCTCGAAACATATTGTAGGGCCGGATTTTAATCCGGTTAACGTGAAAAATTTCCCATTTAATGTAGAGAGCCTTCGGCTCGGTTTATATTGTAGTGTCAGATTTCAATCTGGCCATAATATTGGTTAAATTCATATTAAAAAAACCAAGTCGCAACAAATATCGCTGTAATCACGCAGATCAAATCAACCAAAAGCATGGTGCCCAAAGCGTAACGGGTATTTTTGATATTTACAGATCCAAAATAAACGGCAATTACGTAGAAAGTGCTCTCCGCACTACATTGGAAAATACTGCTCAATCTCGCGGTTAAAGAATCTGCACCAAAAGTATTCATCGAATCAATCAAAAATCCTCTTGAACCCGCAGAACTAAATGGACGAAGCATGGCAACAGGAAGCGCATTTGTAATTTCTTTGCTAACGCCAAGATTTGAAAATACAAATCCGATTCCGTCGCTAATAATTTCAAACAATCCACTGTTTCTGAATAATGAAATTGCAACCAACATTCCTAATACATAAGGAAAAATTGTTACTCCGGTTTTAACCCCATTATTGGCTCCAACTACAAAAGTGTCGAAAGGAGTAGTATCTGCTTCTCTGAATTTTTTCTCATGTTTGAATGCAAAAATCAAAGTAAAAACAACAATTGAAAGTAAAATCAATCCCGAAAGATTAGAAGTGAAGTAGTTCTTTCCAATTAAGTCTAAATGATTCACATACATCAGTAAACCTACAATTGCAGCAATCAAAACCATTAAACCAATAAGAAGCGAAGCACTTTTGAAATTGATTTTTTGTTTAATACCGACAATCAAGAAAGCGGCAATGGTTCCGATAAAAGAAGTTATGATACATGGTAACATAACATCGGCAGGATTACTTGCGTTTGCAGCCGCGCGATAACCGATAATCGAAGTTGCGATTAATGTTAGACCAGAAGCATGAAGACACATAAACATGATTTGCGCATCACTTGCTTTGTCTTTATCGGGGTTTATTTCCTGTAAACTTTCCATGGCTTTCAATCCAAATGGAGTTGCGGCCGAATCTAATCCCAAGAAATTGGCAGCAAAATTCAAGGTCATGTAGGATATTGAAGGGTGGTTTTGTGGAATACTCGGAAATACTTTCACAAATACAGGACTCAAAGCTTTGGCTAATTTTCCAGAAGCGCCTGAAACGATTAAAAGTTCCATCAAACCGCAGAAAAAAGCTAGATAAGCGATCAGAGGCAGAATCAAATCAACCAAAGTGCTTTTACAAGTTGGTAATAAACCATCAGATTTTTGAAGTCCGCTATAGATTTTTACGGTTTTGTTTTTGTAAACATACGTCGTGTCGGCATTTAGCGTGTCACGATTGATAATCATGGTTTGATCTTTGGCTTTTGAAATGCTGTCTTTGATGAAAGCAGGAAGTTCGTGAATGTATTTTTCAGAAACCAAAATTGGATCGTCTTTTTTTCCATTCAAAACAGAATCAATTGTATACGTATTGGCAGTAAATAAACTGACTACAATAAAAACAATCGAAGAAATAAAAATCGTTAACCAAAATCTGCTTAAAACCATAATTGTATTTTTTTGTAAATGTAATTATTTAGCAATAATAAGCATAAAGATTTTGTTTATGCGATAGGAATTTGATGATTATTCGTTTTAATAGAAACAAAAGCTCCAGCTGAATGACACATAATAAGATTTCGAGTATTAGTCGATAACAATTTTAGTTTTTAAATACCTTTCAAAAGATTTAATTCCTTCAAAAAGAAGTTCCTTTTTATTTATTTCGATTTCATTAAAAAATTCCGTTTCTATTTTCGCATGATCTTTTTTAAAGGTTCTTTTCCAGATACCAATCACTTTTCCGTTTTCTAAAATAATGGGTTTAAAAATGCCATTATTGGTAAAAACTTTCGATTGATGTTCTGTATTGAAAGAAACTTCACGTGTTTTATACGAAATTAAAATCTCATCAAATGCGGGAAGGAAATGTACGCTTTCGCGAAAGTTACCTTCGTTTTTTAAATCTTTTTTAAACCAATATTGCTGATTATCAATGGTAATACAATTTAATTGCAACTCAATTGCGTTAATTGTTTTTTGGCAAATAGTAGGAGGAAAACCAGACCACCACGAAAAATCAAGTACTGTTGCTGGACCATGACTTTCAAAATAACGTAGAGCGAGTTTGGCCAACGCTTCTTCTTTAGTCAATTTGGAATTAGGTTTAGAAACTCTTTCTTCGAGTAAAGCATACGTAATTTGCTTGCCTTTCATTTTTCCATTACAAACCAAACCATCCAATTCGGCATTCATCATAATGGCAGCACTTAAAAAATCTTCGCTTGAAGTTCTTTTAATGCCAAGTTCCTGCATGATTTCATCTCGAGTCAAATGATTGTTTCCTGCGAGTAGTTTTTCGATAGAAGCATTAGCTTGATCTAGTTTTTTATCATCGTAACCAAACTTTTTAGCTGCAGAAGCCGTAAAACGTTTTACTTGTGGAGCTGAAAGATCCAACATCCAATAAATATCATCAGGAGAAACAAAATGCCAAGTCGGGCGCAGAATATGCGTTCTGATAATTTTGCCTGAATTTATCGCTTCTTCAATCTCTTTTTCGTTAGAATTGCAACGAGAACCAATTGCCCATTTTGCCATTGCATAATCTTGAGCCTGCATAGCACCAAAATGCTTCACAATTTCTTGCGGAGAACAAGAACTTTTTTTGTAAAGCTTTTGCGAAACCAAACGATAATGTGAAATCTCCTCGTATATCATTTTTTTAAACCATATAAGTTATATAAGTTCATTTAAAAACTTTGTCCCTTTGTTTATCTGTCCCTTCAATTAGACATGAATAATCTCTTCCTCAATCAACAAATCTTCTCGGCGTAAGCGTAAAAAAATCTGAGCTACAGCAATTGTATCTTTTTCGCAGTATGTAATGATTCGGTCAATGTCTTTTTCAACATAATAGACATGCGCAACCTGACTTCCGTCGATGTCTCCTTTTGGCGAAGGAACTCCAAGAATCTTGGTTAGCAATTTTAAAGATGTATAGTGTTTATAATCGCCAAACTTCCATAATTCTAAAGTATCTAAATGCGGAATCTCCCAAGGTTTTTTGCCAAATAAGTTCATTTTATCTGGAATTGGCATTTGATTGATGATCATTCTTCGGGCAATGAACGGAATATCAAATTCTTTCGAATTGTGTCCACACATCAAATGCTGCGGTTGATTGAAATGATTACTGATCAGATTCGAAAAGTCTTTCAAGATTTTCTTTTCTTCACCAAAAAATGAAGTCACTCTAAAGTTTCTCACATCACCTTTAATCGTAAAAAAGCCAACCGAAATGCAGATTATTTTTCCGAATTCGGCCCAAATTCCGGCGCGCTCGTAAAACTCTTCTGGTGTAAACTCTTCTTTTCGCTGATATTGTGTTTTTAAATCCCAAAGTGATTGCATTTCCGCGTCAAGCGAATTGAAATTCTCTTCTTCAGGAACAGTTTCTATATCAAGAAATAAAATGTTATTGAGGTTTATTTTTTCAATCATATTTTGCTATGCTCTTTTTGCCACGAATTATTTCATTTGTTCACTATCGCTCGAGTCGCGAATTATACTAACTTTTCTTTGATATAAATGTACATAAATTTGGTTATGTTGTTTTACGAAAACACAAATAGAGTGAATTTTCTTATATTTTAATGTTGAGGAAAATTGATAGGTTTCAAGTAAAAATGAAAATTCGTGAATTGCTTCGCCTGTTCGCTATCGCTCGGGTTGTGGCAAATAAAACTAAAACAAACTTTGTTGTTGCGATGGCGATTCATGTTCCAAAAGCCATTTTTTGCGAGACAGTCCGCCAGCGTATCCAGTTAAAGATCCGTTTGTGCCAATAACGCGGTGACACGGAACGACAATCCAAAGCGGATTTTTACCATTTGCTGATGCCACGGCACGAATTGCTTTAACATCGCCAAGCTTTTTGGTCTGATCCATATAACTTACCGTTTTTCCGTATGGAATCTCTAATAAAGCTTTCCATACTTTCTGCTGAAATTCGGTTCCTTGCGGATTCAGTTTTAGATCAAAATCGGTTCTTGTGCCTTCAAAATATTCATTTAATTGCAAAACGGCGTCTTGTAAAATTTCAGGAATGGTCTTTGAAGCTTCATTTGTGCCAACATCAGAAACAGAAATTAACGAAATACCGTTTTCATCTCCCATAATTTTGGTGATTCCAAGAGGTGAATTGATGAAAACTGTTTCCATATTTTTGTTTTTTAATTGCAAATATAAAGTGGTTTCGCAATCCCGATAGCTATCGGGAGCAAAGTTTTTTTAATTTATAAATTAAATCAGTTAAATCTTGGAGGATTTTACCAGCCACCGCCACCGCCGCCACCTCCGCCGCCGCCAGAACTTCCTCCGCCGCCGCTTCCACTGCTAGAAGAAGTCGAATAAGTCGAGTAGGAGCTACGAAAACTCGAGACGAATGCTGGTGAAGAAAGATAGGTGCGTGTATCGGTTTTGATCCAATTATTGTTATAATTTAATCTTTTCAGAATATCGATAAATTTTGAATTCCATTCATCTGCAATTCCTAAGGCAAAAGCATAAGGCAGATTTTCTTCATAAACACTTATCGCAGAGCTTTCTTCTGGTTTGTAATCTAAGAGATACTTTTTAAGCTTTTCGGTTTCGGTTTTTGTTTCGAGACCAAGTTCGGTATAAGCGCCAATCAAACTTAGATAAACAGAAAATCCAGTGATGATTAAAAAAACAACCAACAGCGTTAATCCCGAATAACTTTTGTCGACGTTGCTGGCAAAGTACCAGCCAACAGAAAAAATACTAGTAAAAAGAGAAAGGAAAAGATAGCCAAATGTTGTTTTATAATCTTGCTCTCTAATGGCTTTTATAGAACCTTTAAGCAATAAATAGGTAAATACTAGCATAGTAAATCCAGAGATTACAGACCAATAAATAGTTCCTTTTGAGTATTGGCAATATCCAAGCAAGGCCGGAATTGTGATTGCGAATCCAATTAAGATTTGAGTGGAATTTCCAGAATAATAATCTTTTAAATTATATTTTTCTTCCAATGGTTTTTCGAGCGCTTCTCTTGCTTCATAAAAGATTTTATAAGTCTCTTTATCAATTTCAAACGAGTCTTTTTCTTTAAATAAACGATCTAAAACGGTTTTTTCTTCTTTTGATAAATCGGCTGTTTTATTTCCAATTTTGAGTGAATGTTTAAATTCATCTGCCCAAGTTTCTTTTCCATTGTCAGAAATTTCAATCGCGCCTTTTAGAGCAAGATCAATTATAGCAACTAAAAGCGTTTGAGAATCAACGCCTCGATATTTTATATATTGCAAAGATGTCGCTGAATAACGATTTTTTAAATCAATTGGTTGTTTCTTCAATGTGCTTTTTAACGGATCTTTTCCATATTTCTTCCAAGAAAAATAATAAAATCCAAAGCAGATAGCAACTACTGCAATTGCAAATAATATTTTATCCACATCCAAAAATTCCTCCATTTTGTAATGAGGTCTGAAGAAAGGCTGATTGACAATTCCTTTAGGAAAACCAGCAGCAATGGTAAAACCTTCTTCTTTTTTCAAGTTTTTTGAAGTGAAATAAACGGTGTTATCCGTTATTTTTGAGTTGCATTCCTTTGCTGTAGAACCAGAAACGCCTGTATAGCAAGCAGTCTGAAGTATTTTTGTAGATTTTGGCAGCGTTATTTTTGCGCTGACATTGTCAATTTCAAAATCCCAATAATTTCCTGTAACGTTCCAATAAACTTCATCAAAATCAGGATAAGAATGTATTTGCGCTTCTACTTCATACGTTATTTTATAAATATGAGTTCCTTCTGCGATACTAGATTTTTTGTCGCCAATATAAATTTCAAAATCGCCAAACGCCGAAATGACACGGTAAGGTTCGTTCAAACCATTTCGGGTAACATTCAAGACCGTGTAGTAATTGTCTCTAGAAACTTTAGTCGAGTTGCTTTTTACAGGAAGCTGTCTAAATATACCGTGATTTATTTTTATGCCTTTAGCGTAAACCTTAATCGTTTCTGTAACAATCAGATTTCCGTTTTCTTTGACCAAAATGTCGGCATGAAATTGTTTTATTTTTTCAGGATACTCATTTTCATCAGAAGAATAATTTTCGTCTTGAGCGTAACTTTGGAAAACGAAAAGCAATAAAATGCTGATTGAAAGTAGAAACCTCAATTTTTTCATCTGTAAAAACAATTATTTTTTATGAAGGAAAAATAGTGTTTTTATTTTAAATTTTAATAATAATCGGTTTGGTCAAATTGAAAATTCAAGCTCTCCTCCACTTTTATACTCGAAATTTCCTTTTTAATGTTTGATTTTTTGGTGCTGAATTTTGGCAAAGGCAAGTTTTGATCTTTAGCTTCTTGCGTATAATACATTTCTCTTGTCGGATGAAAAGGTGCAGCAGCATTAAAAACTTCATTCCATTTGGATTGACTTAGTATTTCTTTAATGATTCTGATACAATCGTTTCTATGAATTAAATTAATTGGTGCGTCTGGATTTTCTAGATTTTCTTTTCCAGCCAAGAATTTGACAGGATGACGATCTTCACCAATTAATCCGGCAAAACGCAGAATTGTAGTTTCGAAATTTGGGTTTTCTTGAAGCAATTTTTCGGCTAAAATCAATTGTCTGCCACTCTCTGTATCTGGATTAGGGATCGTTTCTTCGGTTACAAGATCGTTGTCATCACCATAAACTGATGTTGAACTTATAAAAAGCACTTTCTTGATTGTCGATTTTTCTATAAAAGGTATTAAATTTCTGATTTTTTCGACAAAAGTTTTCTTCTCAGCATTAGGATCGACTGCTCTTAATTTTGGTGGAATATCAATAATTAGAATTTCGCTTTCCGCTAAAAAATGAACGATATTTTCAGAAATATTTTCGCTTTCAACGGTTAGTAAAAACGGATTTATTCCAGCATCTTCTAAGATTGAAAGTTTGTTTTCTGAAGTTGTTGATCCGTTTACTGAATTTCCTTTTTCTATTAATGCTTTTGCTAAAGGAAGTCCAAGCCAACCGCAGCCGAGTATGCTTATTTTTGTCATTTATTTTGATTTAAGTAATAATCTCGCAAAGTCGCAGAGTCGCAAAGTTTTTTACACAATCTTGTCATTTCGACGAAGGAGAAATCGCACTAGTAACTCGACAAAGAATTTTTATAATCTATGCGGAATCCCGCGTGCGATTTCTCCTTCGTCGAAATGACAAACATTCCTGCTAAACTTAGTATCTTCGTGCCTTTGCGAGATTAATTTTTTACAAAGTTAAAGTAAATCGCACTTTGTCTTTTCCTTTTGCGCCCATTCTATTATAAAATTTAATCGCTCTGGTATTGAATTCTGGCGTTTGCCATTGTATGTTGACGCAATTATTCTGTTTTCCGATTTCTTTTAGTTTTTCGATTAAGATTTCGCCTATCCCAAAACCTCTTGTTTCTTCTTCCAAAAACAAACAGTCCATGTAAAGAAAGTTTTGTGCATTCCAGGTCGAAAAATCAAAAGTATAAGAGGTGTAACCCACAATGGTTTCTTTTGTCGCAACCACCAAACAATGTAGTTTAGGATTTTGGCCAAATAAAGCATTTTTTAAATCTTCTTCTTTTCCTTCGGAAGAAAATTCAGCTTTCTCAAATTCGGCGTGTTTTTCAATTAAAACAAGTAGTTTAGGCAAATCTGTGATTTCACAGTTTCTTATTGAATATTCCATTGTAAATTGATTTCGTTTTGTAAAAAGCTGATGAAATGATGAAAGTAATCAGGATAACTTTCATTGGCGCGCGTGGCAATGAAATGTTTTCTTTTTAAACCATTTTTTCCAACCTTTATGGCTCTTAGCGGACTTGTTTTTAAATGAGGTTGTAATGCCCATTTTGCCATCGACATGACGCCCATATCGGCTTTTACCATTTCTAGAGAAGCTTCGGTTAATGGCATTGGAGTTATTTTCTTCGGACTTACTTTGGCTGGAGCCAAAAGAAACTGATGAATAGTAACGGTTTCCAACGGAAGCGAATGAATAATCAAATGTTCGCTGATGAAATCTTCTGCAATCACATATTTTTTATCTGCCCAAGCATGATTTTCTGAAACGACGATAACCATTTCGTCCTGAAAAAGCTCTTGATATTTGATGTTGCTGTCTTTTGTCTGATCGCTAACAATGGCAATGTCAATCGTATTTTCGAGCAGTTTTTGTAGTGGAATGTGAGTAGCTTCGGCTACAATTTTCAATTCTACATTTGGATATAAAAGGTGAAATTGCTTTAAAACCGAAGGAAGCCAATGGTAGCTCGAGAAGCATTCAGTACTGATTCTGATTTCGCCATGTTCGCCAAAAACCATTTGCTTGATCTGAGTTTCGGTTTCTGCCAATTTATTTAGGATTTCATTGGCGAGTTCGTAGATTTTTTCGCCTGCTTTTGTAAGCACCAGTTTTTTATTCGTTCTTAAAAAAATAGCAGTTCCCAATTGATATTCGGCTTCTTTGAGCTGATGGCTCAAAGCAGATTGTGTCAAATGCAGTTTGTCGATCGCTTTGGTGATACTTCCTTCTTCGACAATTGCTTTTATCAATTTTAAGTGGCGGATTTCCATTTTTGAAGAATTAATACGCAAAGTAACAAAATTTTAGAGTGGCTTTTGTATGAAAAAAAGTAATGCTGTTGATGAATTCTTTTCGTTTTTCTGGCATTTGATGTTCGTCTACTTTTGGAAAAGTAAAACATCAAAATCGAAACAACATGGAAGCACAAATTAAACATTATGAAAACAAATTAGCTTTTGAAATGGATCCATCCGATCTATTTGAAGCTTTAAACAACGGTGAAAAAATAATCGTAATCGATGCCAGACGAGCTTTTGGCTACAACGAAGAACATATTCCGAATGCAGTTAATATTCCGCATCGCGAAATGAATGTAGAAACGACGCAGCATTTAGACAAAGATGTTTTGTATGTGACCTATTGTACCGGAATTGGTTGTAACGCGTCTACAAAAGGAGCGTTGAATATGACGAAGTTAGGTTTTAAAGTAAAAGAGCTAATCGGTGGTCTAGAATGGTGGAAAATCGACGGATATGCAACCGAAGGAACAAAAGGCGAGAAGCAAGGTTTGAAGATCGAATGTGCATGTTGATTTTTGAGGTACAAAGTTGCAAAGATTAAAAAAAAGCACTATGAAAATAGTGCTTTAGTTTTTTAGATAAGTAGAGAAACCTTTGTTACTTTGTTTCTCTGAAACTTTGAACCTTATTTCAAGACTCAATTATAGTTTTCAAACCTTGAAGAATCGGATTTTCTTCACCTTGCGGTGCTTCTTGTACAGCTCCTGGACGATTGTCTTTCTGAATAATGTCGAGTTTTGTTTTCTGATTTTCTTCAGTTAAAACATAATTCATTATGAAATTAATTCTCTGGTTTGTCTTCTAATCCTGGCCTTGGGAAAAACAGAGAATATTTAATTTTCTGGTTTGGAATAACTTCTAAAATCGTTCCCCATTGTTCAAAAACTTGGCCGTCCCATTCATTTCTGAATCTGATTTCGCTTCCAATTTTCCAATCTGTCAACAAATCGCTTCCGTATTGCCATTGTTTAACCAATTCTGGTTGTGTTAATGCGTTCCAAACTTTTTCGGCTGGAGCATTCAAAACGATTGTAGAAAATTTATTGCCATGTTTAATCTAATTTAATGTTGTTTTTCTCCGCAATCTTTTTAAATAAATCTTCTTTGTTCTCCGATTTCATTTTCTGATAAAGAGCACCGATAAGTTTCTCAGAATCTTTCATGTATTCTGAATTTTCATTGGTGTAGATAACATGTGCGATAAAAAGATTATCCAATGCTTTTTCATCCTCGTTCAGCAGAATATAATTTTTTCCAGCGCCAAAATAACCTTCTGCATTGTCTGGATGATATTGTATTAGTTTTTCATAATAACTGATTGCTGTTTTAAAATCGGATTTTAAAGTATACACAACACCAATATTCATTAAAGCGAAATTTCCTTCAGGATAAATTTCTAGCGATTTTTTATAATATTTAATAGCATTGTCATAATCATTCAGCTGTCTGTAAGAAACCGCCATATCATCAAGGGCAAGAACAAAATTGGGATCATCTTTTATAGCCAGCTGAAAATTTTCAATAGCTATTTTATAGTTTTTCTCACGCATAAAATCTTTTCCAATTATATAAGAATTCTGCGCTTTTTTGTTTTTAGATTCGCTATAAAAAACATCGTCTTTGTTTTGATTTAATTCTGGAATTAAGTTTGGACATTTTTTTTCAATAACACCATGAATCCTCAAAAACATACCTTGAATACCTTCAACTGTATTCATTGATTCTCTAACTTTTGGATCTTTATCTGTCAAAATCATTTCACTCATTGTGTTGGTGAGACAATCTCTGAAAACCTCTTCTGTAATTTTTGAACTTTTTTCTAAACATTCGCATGCTTTTGCAGCGATTTTTTCTTCAACGGTTTGTGCATTTAATGCTAAAAAGCCGCTAAAAGTTAAAAACAACGAGAGGGTTCTTTTCATTTTAAATGATTAAAGGTTAGAATGCTTTCTTATTCTGGTTTTGCAACTGGTACTGGTTTCAAACTGTCTTTTGAAACAGCCAAACTATCAATAGGCACAACTGGTTCAATAGGTTTTACTGGCGGTACGTATCTTTTGATTTTCTGCTGAATTAAAACGGCGTCGTTCAAGACAAATGGTGTTGGCATCATCCAATCGTTTCTTGGCTTAACATTCAACAACGGATTACTCATTAAATCGAACGAACTTTCGATTAAATCCATATCAAAAACAGAAGATTTATTGATGTAGAACTCCATTTCAAGCGGTTCGTTGCCTACAACATAATAGCATAAAATTTTAGTGTCTTCTCTTTGCAGACGATTTCCTTTTTCGCCAGAAGTTGCCACTCCGTTTGCTTTAAAGTTGAAAAACGTCATTTTCGGATTTGCATAAATATCGTAGCGGTTTACTTTTCTATTTGGAGAAATTTTGATTTTTAGATATCTATTATTTCCAATTACACTGTCTCTTAGAAACTGAATGGTCGGTTTCGGAACTTCAACAACTGGAGCAATGGCACTGTAGGTAAATGTTGTATTGTATTTGCTCGTTAGCGGAAGCGTATTTAGTCCAACTGCTTTTTGATTGCTTTCGCCTAAATAAGATTTAGTCCATTCGTCTAAATTAGTGTCATAAGTAGTCCAAACGGCAGAATTGTTATCGGCATTATAAACATAAAGTAAACTGTTTGATTTGGCTTTTCCGTATTCATAACCAGAATTGTATCCTGCGTAAATGAAAAATCCAATAGAAGTAAGGAAGAAAACCACAATCCAAGCTCCTTTCTTAGCGAAAGCGCCAAATATTGGCAATAACAATCCGAATAGCAATACAGTTAGAACAGCACTTCCGTATAATATTTTAAGTCCTAAACCAATTGGGAACATCACAATAAAAGGCGCAACAATTGCTAGGGCAGGAATGGAGAATATCAAATTCATTCCTAAACTATAATGTTGTGTGAAAACAAAGATTCCGAACAATAAGATTCCGAAATAAACGGGAATGATTAAGAAACCTGCACCAGTTAGGCTATTGGCCAAAAATGCATTAATGATAATCCAAAGCAGCAAAGGCGCCACGAAATGGTTCATCGTAGTTTTGGCTTCAGAAAAATGATGATAAAAAGCAAAACAGATTGCGATACTCAAAGTAACGAAAGCGCCAATATAAGCATGTCCGTTATACGTAAATCCGTTTAAGAGATCAGAATACTGCGGATAAATTTCAAGAACCAATTTCCATCCTAAAAAGGTCACCAATCCGGCAACTATTATCGATCCTAGCAACGGAACAAATCCTTTGAAAATTTCTGTGAAAGTGATGATTCTTTTTACTTTTCCAACAAAAATGAAAATAACCAATAAACCAAGAGCAATCAATGTCATTGGCATAACCCAAGTAAAGGGATAACTTATGAAAGTAAAAGGAGCATTGAAATAAACATCGTCTGCTGTAGACTCGGTTTGGTTTAAATCAATATTGGAGAAGTATTTTAGCAAAGGCATAATGTAAGTGCCTTGATGTGCTAATGTAGTTTTGTTTAGATGCTGAACATCGTCTTGTTGTGTATGATAGTTGAAGTGACCATCGATAAAAGCAAAATTGAATCCCTGAATATTTCCTTGCTCTCTAAAAACGGTTAAATCGGTATCGTTAGGAAGCATTTTGTAAATGCTATACATCAACGAGTTTGAAACCGGGTGTGAAGGTTTAGCTTTGGTAAATTCTTTAATCAAGGCTTCGTTTCCTTTATTGGTTTCCATTAGCATGTAGCTTGGTCCAGAAGTTCCTCGAGCTTCAAAGTTTAAAACCAAACCTACGTCTTTTGCCCAAGGGTGTTTGTTTACGAATAAAGCGGCACCGTTTAATCCTAATTCTTCTGCATCAGAGAATAAAATGATAATATCGTTTTTTTGAGGATGTTTAGAATATAAAAAGGCGCGTATGCCTTCTAAAATTGTAGCGACACCAGAAGCGTCGTCACTTGCCCCTTTTGAAAAAGAGTGGGGAGCGCTGTCATAATGTGAAAGAAGTAAAAGTGCTTTTGTATTGTTTGTTCCTTTAATTCGAGCCAAAATATTTTTTGACTTCACCAAAAGACCTTTATCATTTAGAGTAAAACCTTCCTGAACACTCGTTTCTAATCCGATTCTGTTTAATTCTAATTTTAAGTAGTTAGCAACAAGCTCGTGATTTGTCGATCCAACATAGTGCGGTTTTTGCGCAATAATTTCGACCTGGTTTAAGGCTCTTTCGGTCGAAAATTCAGCAAGGGCTTCGTCGTCTTTCGAGATTCCTTGCGGCATCATCGTGGCATATATAATGCCAAGTAAAGCTAAAACGCAGACTATGGCTAGAATTGAGGTGGGGTTTTTTCTCATGGTAAATAAATACTAACTATATTTCTTTTTTAACAAGCATAAAATAATCATTGTCCAAGGAACGATAGCCTTGATCGTAAAGGAAATAATATGTGTTTCCTGTCTTGGTTTGTAAAATGTTTGTAAAGAACTCAAAATCAAAACCTTTTGTCAATAATTTATCTCGAGAAGCTTTGGATTTTCCTTCTACATTTAACTCTGCCAAAATACGGTAATTTTTACGTAACTTGTTGTTTATATTTCGCATGAAATTCGTACTATCTTTATTTATTTTGTTATTGTACGCATTTCGGCAACTATCGGAACAGAATTTCTTGTCTTCGCGACCGAAAATTTTGGCGGAGCATTCGAGGCATGTTTTCATGAATTCAATTTTTTAATTTCGTAAAGATCAGATCTTCGGTCTTTTAAGGTTTTTACACTTCCATGTTCGTGTAGTTCCTTCAATAAATTCAAATCAACATCAACAATCAAAGTCATTTCTGTATTTGGCGTGGCTTCAGCTTTGATTCCGTTACTTGGAAAAGCAAAATCTGATGGCGTAAATACGGAAGACTGCGCATATTGGATGTCCATATTATTTACTTTCGGAAGATTTCCAACGCAACCTGCTATGGCTACATAACACTCATTTTCGATCGCGCGTGCTTGCGAACAATGTTTTACACGAGTATATCCGTTTTGCGTATCAGTCAAAAACGGTACAAACAAAATATCCATTCCTTCATCTGCCAAAAGTCTCGAAAGTTCTGGAAACTCCACATCATAGCAGATTAAAATTCCGATTTTACCACAATCGGTATCAAAAGTTTTAAACTGCGATCCGCCTTTCATTCCCCAATGAATCACTTCATTTGGTGTGATATGAATTTTGGTATACATTTCTGAAGTTCCGTCTCTTTTGCATAAAAAACCAACATTATAAAGATTACCACTTTCTACATAAGGCATACTTCCAGTGATAATATTGATATTGTACGAAATAGCAAATTCTTGAAAACGTTTACGAATTGGATCTGTGTGGCGTGCCAATTCACGAATGGCTTCTGCTTCAGACAAATGATTATAATCGGCCATTAAAGGCGCGGTGAATAATTCTGGGAACAAAGCAAAATCAGAACCGTAACCCGAAACGGCGTCGATAAAAAATTCGGCTTGTTCAAAAAGCGCTTCAACATTATTCAGCGGACGCATTTGCCATTGGATTAATCCCAAACGAATGATTTCTTTTTTAAGGTTAATCAGTTTCGGACTTTCTTCATAATAAATATTATTCCACTCCAGTAAAACTGCAAATTCTTTTGATTCTTCGTCTCCTTCCAAATAATTTTTGATGATTCTCAAAACATGAAAATCATTGCTTAATTGAAAAGAAAGAACAGGATCATACAATTCTTTGGTGCGAACTTTTTCGATATACGCTTTTGGAGACATCTTTTTAGCATGTTCTCGATAATTCGGAATTCTCCCTGCAAAAACAATTGCTTTTAGATTCAATTGCTCGCAAAGTTCTTTTCTTGCATCATATAATCGGCGTCCTAAACGAAGACCTCGATAATTTGGATGGATAAAAACATCTATTCCGTATAAAATTTCTGCATTTGGATTATGAGTAGAGAAAGTGTAGTCGCCACTAATCTGCTGATAATTATGTCTTTTTTCTACTAATTTTTCGTCAACAATAAGAGATAGGGCAGAACCAACAACTTTTCCGTCAACCAAAATCACGAGTTGTCCTTCTGGGAAAATAGAAAGAAGTCTTTCTATATCATCAGATCCCCAATACGAATCGGCCATTTCTGGATACGATTCAATCATTGATTTTTTTAATTGTTTGTAATCTTCAATTTCAAGATTTCTTAACTCAACTTTTTTAATTTTTGCCTGCATATCGTAAGATTTATCTCAAATATACAAAAAACAATTTCCATTTACAAACGCTTACAAATAGTTACAGTCGATAGTAAACAGTTAATAACCGACTGTCGGCGCTAGGGTTTCGCATCTTTGCCCTGTTGAATTTGATGAACAATTCAATTTAATATATAACACTAAAATAATATACGCCATGAAAAACAGAGTACAGTTAATTGGGAATGTAGGAAACGATCCAGAAGTTAAAACATTAGAAAACGGCAGAAAGCTAGCGCACATTACAATTGCGACAAATGACTATTACAAAAATGAGAAAGGAGAAAGAGTAGAACAAACAGAATGGCACCGAGTAACGGCCTGGGGAAAAACAGCAGAACTAATTGAGAAATATGTCGTGAAAGGAAAAGAAATCGCCGTTGAAGGAAAACTGACACACCGAAGCTACGACGATAAAAACGGCGAAAAACGCTATATAACCGAAGTTGTGGTAAATGAAATTTTATTGTTGAGTAAATAATGTAGAAGCTCTGTCATAGTTTTAAACTTTGACAGAGCTAATCTCAACAGAAACCCGACAGATTTTTAAAACCTGTCGGGTTTTACTATTTTATCGAAAATGGTTTTTATAAGATTGAAACCCCATTAGCATCTGTAGTAAGCACTTCACTCATGTAATCAAAAAATGGTCTCATGTTTTTGAATGCATCCAAAGCCAGTTCTAAAAATTGCGGACTCAGTACTTCTTTATCAGTAAAACGCTTTATAACCAAAAATTGTTTGTAACGAAGCAAATCGATAGCAGGATGGTCTACCTCAAACGCTTTTGGTTTTGTTTTAAGCTGTTCGCCTTGCAATGTTCCAAAATTACTTTTAAAAGATTTTGAATTCAGTATTTTCTGAAAGGTTTCGGGATCTTGTGCAAATTCGGTTCTTATCCGTTTTAAATCTGTCGCATTTGGTCCCCAAAAACCGCCTGCGAAGAAAGTGTTTCCTTTTTCCAGATGAAAATAATAACCGCCACGTCTTGCAGCTGTTGCACGTGTGTAACTTCCGCCCCAATAATGTTTAAAAGGTGTTTTGTCTTTAGAAAAACGGATATCGCGATAGATTCTGTAAACGCTTTTTTTGCCCGAAGTGTTTTCTAATACATCCGTTTTGGAAAGTTCTTTTAATAAAGCGCCAGCAAAATTTTCAATATGATTAAGTTCTTTTAAATATTGTGGCTTATTGGCTTCAAACCATGGTTTGTTATTGTTTTCTTTTAGCTCGAGCAAAAAGTCAAGACTTGATTTGGGAATTATAATATCGTTTTTCATCATGGAAATTAAAATCAAAAGTGGACTGCAATTTAAAACTAAAAAACCCACCAGGGAAATCTGATGGGTTTTTCTATATCTTGTTAAGCCGTTTTTTTGAATAAATCAAACATAGGACAGCGTGAGCAGCGTTTCTTTTCACTTTTCTTATATTTTTCACAGCAAGAAGATTTGCAATTTTCAATCTTCTTAATTTTCTCAAGGATGACTTTATTTTTTTTGTCTTTTTTATCCTTTTTCTTGTCCTTGTCTTTTTCTTTCTTGCCCAATTTTCCTCTGTATTATAAAAACAGAGACAAATATAAATCAAAAAAGTTATTTTTAAGTATTCTAAATAAACTTTTAACTTTTTTATTTTGGATTGATTGCGATTGAACTTGTAACTGTTAATTGTTGAATATCACGGTCAAACAAATAAAGTCCGCCTTTATCATCACCAATTAAGTTAATTTTATCTAAGATAGATTTTGCTGTAGCTTCTTCTTCGATTTGTTCCGAAACATACCATTGCAAGAAATTGTGTGTAGCATAATCTCTTTCCTCAAAAGTAATATGCACCAATTCGTTGATTGATTTCGATACAAAAAGTTCGTGTTTATAAAGCTCTTCAAACATTTCTTTGAATGTAGAATAGGTTGTTTTAGGTGCTTTTAAATCTGTTACCTGAGCGTGTCCTCCGCGTTCGTTTACATACTTAACCAATTTAAGCATATGTGCACGCTCTTCATCTGACTGTGTGTACATAAATTGAGCGATTCCCTCCAATCCTTGTACTTCAGCCCAACAAGCCATAGATAGATACGTTTGCGAAGATTCTGCTTCTATGCGGATTTGCTTGTTTAAAGCTGATTCAATATTTTGTGCTAACATAATAAGTGTCTTTTTTGTAAAATTAAGAAAAATTATTCATTTCATTTTCTCAAAAGCTTGGAATCATCAGACTTTATAGATTAATTGTGGATCTAACTAATGGGAATTGATTTTTCCAAAAGTGGCAGGATTTGAGAATGTCGATTTGTTTATAATCGAATTTCTATTTTGTTCGATCATAAAACCATCTGTAAATTTTCTCATGAAGAATTGCTTGGAAGCGTCGTCGTAATAACTTAAAATACGGTCATTCTTTAATTTTAAAACATCGTATAAGGTTATTTTTTTATTGGCACGCAAAAAGTAAAACACGTTGTCAATTGCCAATGGTTCTGATTGTTTATCGCTTGCAAAATCGAAATTTTCATTTAGCATCGCATCAAAAAAGACCATTTTGCTTACCGAATAATATTCTCGAACGCCAAACTCTTCGGGAGAGTCAGATCTGAAATAGTAATCTAGAGATTCTCCAAAACCACTAAAAGTGATAAAAGTATTTTTTTTGTTTTTAAGTATAGAAATACCAGCAGTAAGTCCGTCCAAATCTTTAAGAAATTTTGCGGTCGTTTTTAATTGTTGAGGTTTCTTGTTGTTTGTCTGAACAAAGAAAGGCGAGCTTTTAAACGGAATGCTATCATTTTTTGAAAAAGAAAACTTTTTAATAGTCGTTTTATAGTCAAAATCTTTTACTTCAAATAGCAGCTCATCTTTATTGGCTGCAACTTGAAATAGTTTATTATCGTTATAAAATGAATTAGCAGTTCGTAAAGGACTTTTGGAAACCGGATGATTAAAAATTCTGTCTTTCATGGTGCCAGTTTTCAGATCAACCTCAAAAACCAATGTTCGTTCTACACGATCATCAAATGTCAAAATAAGATGGTCATCTACCACATAGCATTTGCTGATTTGTGATGCAAGGTCAATAGGATTAAAACTATCCGATTCCATTTTTTTTATGGGAAAGTATTGGATAAGGGCATTGAAAGAAATAGTTACATTCTGTTTGTTTTTAAATGTGAACGGAGAAAAATCAAGCATTTTAATTTCACATTTTTTATTTTCAAACCTGTAAAGTAGAAGATGCTCAAATTCTTTCTCTTTGGCAAGAATATAAAAGACGTTATGCTCTTGAAAAGTGTTTATAATATGATCGTGATTTTTAGGAAAATCAAAATTTAAGGATTTGGATGTTTTATAATCTAGATCGTAAGTCGTAATGAGAACATTTTTATTGTTTCCAGAAATCCAATATAGCGTAGGTTTTTGATCTGTATTAACAGTCGCGCCGATTAAATTCCGATTTGCTTCCATTTTTATGTAATCTGTAAACTGATTGGCTAGAAATAAAGACTTATTGTATTTCAGAATATTTATGTTTTGGTCGTCCCAAGCAAAAGCATAAATGTCTTTGGTTTTTTCGTCTTCAAGGTTAAAAATTTGAGTTTTTGCTAAATTATTTAGATGTAATGGCAAAGAATTTAAGACTGTTTGAGCAAACAGAACTGTTTGACAAAGCAAGAGCGAAAGTAGTAGCCGTTTTTTCATAAATGAATTTTAATCAAATTTTATTCCAATTTTTATTACATATTACTATCGGCCTAATTTGGATAATAAGAAAAGCCCTTAAATTTATTTAAGGGCTTTTGAATTAAATAGTAAAGAAACTATTTTACAATAAAGGTAACTCTTCTTGCTAATCTTCTAGCTTCGTCAGAATCTTTTTGGATTGAGGTGTCGGCACCATTCGCGATAACATTTAAACGGGAAGAATCGATTCCTGCTTTTTCAAAAATCGTTTTTACGTTTTCTGCTCTGGTATTAGATAGTTTTTCGTTATAAGCTGCTTTACCAACTTGGTCGGCATAACCGATAAGATCAAGAGAAGCAGAAGGATTTTTTCTTAAGTAATTTAAAACTACATCAATTGCCGCTGTTGAGTTTTCTATTGGCGTCGTTTTATTAAAATCAAAATACACGCTATAATATTTGTCATTAATCATTTTTTTGATCAAATCATTATCAGTTGGCTGTGCATTACTAATTTGTTTTTCAATAACAACTTCTTTTTGTGCTGGAATTTTCTTGATTTGAGCTTCAAGATCTGAAACTTTATTCTCTAAGAATGAAATGTCATTAGTTTCGTTAGAAATTACTGTCCAGTCTGCATGTTTTGTGTTTTTGCCTAAATAAACGTTTAAACCAACAGTTCCATTAAAAACCAATCCGGAAAAACCTCTATTGTCAGAAACGTATGCTCCGTCAAAAGTGCGGTCTTGAGATGCATTTAAAATAGTAGAAAAGTCACCGGTTAAAGCCACTCTGTTCGATAATTTAATTTGTCCCGTTACACCAGCAATAAAGTTGCCTATTTCATCTGCTCCCTTAAAATTATCATTTCGTAATTGAGCATAACCAAACCCCGCATGTCCTAATAAACCAATAGTATTTGTCCACGTTTCAAAATTCATGATTCGACCTAAATTGGCAACAGCTTGCAGATCTATTCTATAGTATTTTGAATCAAAATCGATGGTGTTTCCTTTTGAAGTAAAACTATTGTATCCAAAATCGACTTTCAAACCAAATTTATTGTTTAACATATAACGAACACCTAAATCACCAGTCCAAGGACTTATTGTGTTTGTAGAATATCCATCACTAAAAGGGCGTTGTGGCTTATTAAAACCTGCGCCTAAATCTATAGACCATTTGTTGTATCCGTTACTGTTTTCTGTTTGCGCATGTACTCCAGTTAACGCTAGGGCAAATGCAAGAGTCATTACAATTTTTTTCATTGTTTTTCAATTTTAAATTTTGCCCAAAACAACAAAAAAGTGTAAGTAAAAACTTTCTTTAAAAGACAGAAAAGTATTAAAATAAGATCATTTTTTTTAAAATCTAAAGAGCAAAAAAAGAAACCAAAATGAAAATAGATTTAAAGTTTTTAGGGTAAGTTATTTGTAGCGAGTTTGTTAGTTGAATCCATCAGTGAATTTTCGTAATACAAGCTCCTTTGCAACAATATCATAATAACTTAGAAGTATATAGTTATTTAGTTTAAGGGTATTGTTAAGAACGGCTTCTTTATGGGAATCTAAAAAGAAAAATACTTTATCGCTTGCAAAAGGTTCGTGTATTTCTTTTGTTAATTCTAATTTTTTTGTCCAGATGCTTTCTAAAAAGACAGAATAATTGGTTTCAATATTGTAATAATTGTTTGAAGGAAAATCTCCAAAAGGATCGCTAAAATTAAAACCGTTCATAGAGATGGATTTTAAATCGCTGCCCGTTCCTCCTAAAGTTATAAAAAGATTTTGACTGTTTTTATAAACAGAAAGTCCAGCATCGAGAGACGATAAAGTTTTTAAAAATTTTGCTGTATTCTTTAATTTTCGAGGCTCGCGATCTTCAATCTGCATCAGTAAAGGCGAATTGGCAAAGCGAATCGTGTCATTTTTTGAAACAATAAAATTTTTTATCAAATCGCCAGATTCATAATTTTTAATGTCAAATAAAAGTTCGTCGGCGTTTACATTGATTTGATACAATTTGTTTTCGTGGTAAAAGGAATTAGACGTTTTTGGATTTTTGGCTCCAACAGGTTTCATAAATGTCTTTTCTTTTACTTCCAGGCTTTCTAAATCAATATCAAAAAGTTGTGTTTTTCTAAAGCTTTGATCCAAAGTTAGAATCAAACGGTTCGGAAGCGTGTAGAGTTTGCTCTTGGATGTAACCTTATACAACGGATTGTATTCGCCAGAATCCATTTTCTCAATCGGATTTTCATTCAAAATCTGACTGAATGTTTTAGGTTGGGTTTTTCGATCTATAAATTTGAAAGAGCTAAAGTCGAGAAACTTTTCTTGAGCCATTCCATTTTTAAAGATAAAAACCGTTAATGCCTCCTTTGTCTTTTCTTTCATCAACAAATAAAAATTGTTGTCTTTCTGATAAGTCGTTACAATTGATTTGTCGTCGAGCGGAATCTGAAATTTGAGCGCTTTTGAAGTTTTATTTTCGAGATAATATTTAATTAGAATGATTGCTTTTTCTTCTCGCGAAAACCAGTATAAAGTAGGATTTCCGTCTTCGCTGAAACTATAGCCCATCAAAGATTTGTTTTCTGTATACTGGCGGTTGGTTACAAATTTCTCTCTTAAAAATATAGCGCTGTTGTATTTTAATATCGAGAGGCTATCTGCGCTGGCAGCAAAAACAAAGACATCATGGGTAACCGTATTTTCTCCAGTCATAATTTGTGACTGTGTCATTTTGTTTTTTAAATCAATTGTATAAGAATTTAGTACTGTTTGACTTAACAAAACAGTATTAGGAATTAAAAACAAAAAAAGAAAAATCTGTTTCATGTGTTTTAGGGCGCAAAAATTATTCCGTTTATTTATTGATTCATAAGCTCTTGAAAAAAATCTACAAACTGACCAACATGCATGCCATCCATTAAACCATGATGTACATAAACTGCCATTGACATGGTTCTTTTTCCAGTTTCAGAAACCATCATTTTTCCAAAAGAAATTTTCGGACAGCTGTCCGGATAGGTGAAACTGCGCGCATGGGTTATGGAACTAAAATTCAACCACGGAATTGCCGAGAAATGAATCAGATTATCATCATCAAAAGATCTGGTGAAAAGTCCGGCTGTGTTTTGAATGCGTTCAATTTCAGTTAATGCAATTTGTTCAAATGTTTTAAAATCGGGATGATATTCGATTAAAGAAAACCCAAAAGTGCCATCTTCACGGCCAATCGTTGCCGATGCATCAACGCGATCGTTAATGTAAATCTGGTTTTCTGAAATTCGATATCTAAAATTTTCAATAGCATTCACTGCTACCAAAGTTTTATGCAAATAGAAAATGAAAAAAGAAGCATTCAAGCTTTTTGTCGTTTGATACGCTTTGGTGCAGTCGATTTCTACTGTGATACCAAAAAAAGGTTCTTCCATTTGTTTAAAATGGGCAAAATGCTCTTTTCTATTCCAATTTTCTAGATCTAAAAGTGTTTTCATTATAATAAATTCGGAACAACCTCTGCAATAGTTTCAAAAGAACTAAAATGTTCGTGTTCGATAGTATGATTAATTTTTTCGTGTTCCCAAGTCGTGTGAAACGGAATGTGAACGGCATAACCGCCAATTCCTAAAACGGGAAGAACATCTGATTTTAATGAGTTTCCGATCATCAAAAATTCATGCGCTTGAATATCTAAACGGCCAAGTAATTTTTGATAATCTATTTCTTGTTTGTCTGACATTACTTCGATGTGGTGAAAATAATGTCCTAAACCAGAACGATGCAATTTGCTGTGCTGGTCTTTTAAATCGCCTTTTGTAGCAACAACCAATTTGTATTTTCCTTTTAAAGCTTCAAGCGTTTCTTCGATTCCGTCCAGAAGTTCGATTGGTTTTTCAAGCAGTTCTTTTCCGTATTGAATGATTTTTTCGATCACTTCAACAGGGATGGTATTGTTTGAAATGTTCATCGCAGCTTCAATCATCGAAAGAATGTAACCTTTAATTCCGTAACCGTACAAAGGCAGATTGGCAATTTCGATTTTAAATAATTCCTGCGAAATACCTTGATGCGAAAGGTAATCTTCCATCAAAGCGCAAAATTTATGTTCGGTTTCTTGAAAGTAAGGTTCGTTTACAAACAAAGTGTCGTCGGCATCAAAGGCGATTACTTTTAAGTTTGGTATTTTAGTTTTATGTAACATGATGTTTTTGTTTCAAGTTTTAGGTTTTCTTTGTTTCAAGTTTTTTAGCCATGACTCGAGCGATAGCGAAGAGGCGCAGCAATTCACGAATTTTTAATTTGTGATAGCTAATGAGATAAATTATTTTGAAATTTGGAGAAGTAATTTCACGAATTTACGGTAATTTTTTTTAGCCACAGATTAAAAAGATTTTAAGGATTTTTTTAAATTAAAATCTGCTCAATCTGCATCCCGATAGCGATCGGGAGCGGGAAACTTTTTTTAGCCACAAATTACACAAATTGCGCAAATTTTTTAGCCACAGACTAAAAGATTATTTATGTTTTAATAAATAAATCTGCTCAATCTGCATAATCTGCGAGAGACTTTCCAATCTCAATCTTTAGAAAATAGCCTTTTCAAAGAAATAGTCTTATCGTAAAAAGTAATTCGGATTCCGAAAAGCAGAATGATTCCGCCCAAAACCATCTGTAAAGTTATTTTTTCTTCTAAAAACAACCAAGCTAAAATGGAGGTAATTACCGCCTGACTTAATAAACTCAGCGAAACTCTAGTCGCACGCATGTGTTGCGTAGCATAACTGATCGAAAGCCAAGCACACAATTGACAAATTACAGCTTGAAGCACTAAAACAAACCAGCCAGTATTTGAAAATCCTGTGAAAGGTTCGTTTAGCGAATAGCATAAAATGCCCAAATAAATGCTCGAAGCCATTAAACTGATCGTCATAAACGAAAGAACATCAACCGTCGTAAGTACATTTTTGCTGACCAAAAGATAAATGGAATATAAGATCCCCGATAAAACCGCAAATAAGAATGCCTGATCGAAGTTTAAATCGATAAAAAACTCAAAACCAACCAAAGTGATCATTCCGAAAAGTGAAACTACAGTTCCGATCCAAAAATTAGTAGCTGGACGAACTTTCAAAAAGAAAAAAGAACCAACTCCAACCCAAACAGGAGATAAATTCGTCAGAAGCGAAGCCTGAGTCGCGCTTGATTCCTGAATGGCGATATTCCAAACAGCAACATCTGACGCAAATAAAACGCCGCAGAGTGCTGCCAAAAGAGCAAATTTTAAAGGAGGAAATTTAAAATTTCCGCTGAAAAGAACATAAGGCAGCAGCAGAACGACAGCGAAAAACATTCGGTAAAAAGCCGAAATTAATCCTGGAGTCAAACGTAATTTTACCAATATTGGAAAAATCGAAATGCAAAGTATACCGCAGATTAGTGCTAATCTTGGTTTGGTGAGTTTCATTTAGTGTATTTTATTCCTGTATTATTTGTCAAAGATAATCTACAAAAGCCAATAGTTTGAAAGCAAAAAGCGCGAATTGGTTAAAAATTAACTATTCACGCTTTTGGATGTTTTGAAACTTTACGATTACAAAATTAATCTGCAAATTTTCTGATCGTATATTCTTTGGTTTTATTATCGTAATATCCTAAATAATAGACCGCTTCCATATTGAATAAAGTTTGAGAAGACACATCTTTATGATCATCAAAAAAGGTTCGGATTTTATCAAAAGCCAACGGTTTCAAATCGCCTTTTATATGATTGTCCTGACTGTCAAAGAGACCTTCAATTTTCACTACTTTTCTGTTAGCGTAAGCGTTAAAATTATCCATAGTCGGACTAAAGAAAGCAGCGCCAACCAAAGCTCCAATTAATCCAAATTGATTGGCAACAACTTGTCCTCCAGATTGTCCAGTTGCTGAAATTCCGCCAAAGGTAATCAGTGTATTATCGCCGATATGATAACAAGAAAGCCCCGCATTTAAATTGATAATTTTTCGCAAAAATTGAGAGCTGTTTGTTAATGTTCTTTTTCCGCCAAAATCGCCTCCTTCCTGATAGATATCAGAGTTTTTGAAATCAATAGGGGCATCAGATGTTGCTGTAAATTCTTTTAATGTATTGTCTTCTAAATCTTTTACAGTGAAGAAAAATTGATCTTCAGAAGATTTTAAGATGTAAAATTTATTGTCAAAATAAAATGAATTTGAAGTTATAGGAATTTTGTATCCTGAGGTCGTAACATTAGAAATACCTGGAGAACGAATTATCTTTTCGGATGCCGAAAATTTCTCTAAATCAATTACAATCGCTTGCGTGTAATCTGGATTGGTGTCAATGGTTATTACAAGCGTTTTATTATTAAAATAGCATTTTCTTTTTCTCGCCGCATCTGTTAACGAAGTCGGATTGTCTACATTGATATTTTTTATAGAAAAAGGTGCTTCAAACGGAAGTAGATTTTCGCCTAAAATTCCGTAAATATCAGATTTTGTATAATTTGATTTGAAGAAATGAAACGCATCTAAATTGAAAACTTTTGCAGAATAAATGCCATTTTTATCAAACATATGCAGTTTTAAAGAATTCCCTTTTTTAAGGACAGTTAAAATGTAAAACTTCTCACTCTCGCTGAATTTCTGCAAGATTTTTTCTTCTTTAAGCGCAAGAGTATATTCTTGTGTGGTAACTTTTTGATTTGAAACATCATATAATTGAGCAAGAATGTTTTCGTAATCGCTAGAGGCCCAGAACAAACGTGGACTGTTGTTGCTGCTGTTATAGCCAATCATCATGTCGTATTTTTTAGTATCTGGTCTTTGAGCAGAAATACTATCAACTATTTTCATATTTCCATCAAGATGAATCGCTTTTACTTTTATTTTATCGCTCACAAATAAAGTAACGTCTTTCTTTTCGTTATTTACAACCTGAAAAATATCACGATTTTTTTTTAATTCGATTGGTACCGAGTTTACAACTTCTTGCGAAAAAGAGGTAAAAACACTCAATAATAAGCAAAAGCCAAATATTTTTTTCTTCATAATGACGGATGGTTTGGTTAGATAATTTTTTGGCTAATATCTTAATTTTTTTAATAGGAATGATAACAGTAATTTTTAAAATGTAAAAGCGTGAATCAGTTATTTCTAACCAATTCACGCTTTTTATATATACGTTTAAAAAACTTAGTTCACAGTTGCCCCATTTGGTGCATCAGCATCTGGATTTACGAAAACTAATTTTCCTTCTGCATTCGTTGTCATCAAGATCATTCCTTGACTTTCAACACCGCGTAAAGCTCTTGGAGCTAAATTCGCTAATACAGAAACACGTTTTCCGATAATTTCTTCTGGAGAAAAACTTTCAGCAATTCCTGAAACAATTGTACGAACATCGATTCCTGTATCTACTTTCAAAACTAAAAGTTTGTTTGCTTTTGGCATTTTTTCAGCTTCTAAAATAGTTCCGATACGAATATCCATTTTCGCGAAATCCTCAAACTGAATTAAATCTTTTTGTGGTTCAGCTTGTTTGTTTTCAGCCAAATTAGCTGTTTTTGTTGCTTCCAATTTATCTATTTGTTTTTGTATTTCTTCGTCTTCGATTTTAGCGAAAAGCAATTCTGCTTCACCAATTTTATGTCCAGCAGGAATTAAATCTGAATGCTCAGAAATATCATTCCAACCTAATGTTTTATCCAAAACAACATCTGTAGCTCCAGGATGATTTTCTTTCAAGAACTTGCTAAATCCTTTAAAGTGTTCTTTTAAGTCACCTAAGTTTAAGATTTTTGACAGTTTAGCCGCTGTAAAAGGTAAAAATGGCTCAGCCAAAACGCTCAACGCAGCAGCGATTTGCAACGCTACATACATTTGAGTTTTTACACGCTCTGGATTGTCTTTCATCACTTTCCAAGGCTCTTCGTCTGCTAAATATTTATTTCCTAAACGAGCCACATTCATCAATTCGCCCAAAGCTTCACGGAATCTGTAACGCTCAACTGAACTTGAAATCACAGCTGGATACGCTTTTAATTCAGCTAAAGTTGCTTCGTCAATTTCTGTAAATTCGTTTGGAGTCGGGATAACGCCGTCGTAATATTTGTTGGTTAAAACTACCACACGATTTACGAAGTTTCCGAAAACGGCAACCAATTCGTTGTTATTTCTAGCTTGGAAATCTTTCCAAGTAAAGTCGTTATCTTTTGTTTCAGGCGCGTTAGATGTTAAAGCGTAACGCAAAACATCTTGCTTATCTGGAAACTCTTCTAAATATTCGTGCAACCAAACCGCCCAGTTTTTTGAAGTTGAAAGTTTATTTCCTTCCAAATTCAAGAACTCGTTTGCAGGAACGTTGTCTGGTAAAATATAGCTTCCTTCTGCTTTTAACATCGCTGGGAAAATGATACAATGGAAAACAATATTGTCTTTCCCGATAAAGTGAACCAATTTCGTTTCTTCATCTTTCCAGTATGGTTCCCAATCTTTTCCTTCGCGCGCTGCCCATTCTTTTGTAGAAGAAATGTACCCAATTGGCGCATCAAACCAAACGTAAAGTTTTTTGCCTTCAGCACCTTCAACAGGAACATCAATTCCCCAATCAAGGTCACGAGTTACCGCACGAGGTTCTAATCCTGCATCGATCCAAGATTTTACTTGTCCGTAAACATTGGTTTTCCAGTCACTTTTATGGCCTTCTAAAATCCATTTAGTTAAGAAATCTGTATATCTGTCTAAAGGTAAAAACCAGTGTTTTGTTTCTTTAAGAATTGGAGTTTCTCCAGTAATAGTCGATTTTGGATTGATCAAATCAGTCGCGTTCAAGGTAGATCCACATTTTTCGCACTGATCTCCGTAAGCTTCTGGATTATCACATTTCGGACAAGTTCCTACAACAAAACGATCTGCCAAAAACTGATTTGCTTTTGCATCGTATAATTGTTCGGTTACTTCTTCGATAAAATCGCCCTTATCATATAATGTTCTAAAGAATTCCGAAGCCGTATCGTGATGAATTTTTGCCGAAGTTCTTGAATAATTGTTGAATGAAATTCCGAAATCTGAGAACGATTTGCGAATAATTCCATCATATTTATCAATAACTTCCTGTGGTGTAACTCCTTCTTTTTTGGCTTTCATAGAGATTGCAACTCCGTGTTCATCGCTTCCGCAAATAAATGCTACATCTTTTCCTTGCAATCTTAAATATCTTGAATATATATCTGCAGGCACATAAACTCCCGCCAAGTGACCAATATGAATAGGTCCGTTGGTGTAAGGTAATGCCGCCGTGATCGTATATCTCTTTGGATTCTGTGTCATTAATATGAATTTTAGAGTGCAAAAATAAGCAATAGAATTGAGATTTTGTTATTACGCAGAGATTCACAAAGAAAAAGCGCAGAGATTCGCAAAGATTTTTTTGAATTTGGTTCTCGCAAAGTCGCAGAGGCGCAAAGTTTTTTGTTTTAAGATAAGAATAAATCGCACTGTTTGTTATCCGTCATCAAAATTGCCAATCTTTATAGAGTTGCGTGTGCGATCCTTCGTTCCTCAGGATGACAAACTAGAAGAATAATACTTTGCGACTTCGCGTCTTTGCGAGAACTATAAAAAAACTTTGCGCATCTCTGCGAATTCCTCCGCGCATCTCCGCGTAACAACCCAACAAAATTCTCTTCAACACAAACCTTATGGTCTTTTTGACTATATTTGAAAAAAAATATCAAAACATGAAAAAAATATATCTAGCCTTTTTGGTTCTTTTATCGTTTTGCGGCTATTCTCAATCGCAATTAGCAGAAAGTCTAAAACAAGGGCAATACAGTAATCCGATTTTTGCAGGCGATTATCCAGATCCGAGTTTATTGCGTGATGGAAAAGATTATTATGTGGTGCATTCTTCGTTCGATTATTATCCTGGACTTTTAATTTGGCATTCGACCGACTTAATGAATTGGGAACCGGTAACCAATGCGCTTCACAAATACGTTGGAGCGGTTTGGGCGCCAGATTTAATCAAATACAACAACAAATATTACATCTATTTTCCTGCGAATAACACCAATTTTGTAGTTACAGCCGATTCTATAAATGGTCCGTGGAGCGAACCTGTAGATTTAAAAATCGGGAATATTGATCCAGGACATGTTACCGACGATAAAGGAAATCGCTTTTTATATTTCAGTAACGGCGGTTATGTCGCTTTATCAAAAGACGGACTTTCCGTAACGAGCGAATTAAAACATGTTTATGATGGATGGAAAATTCCGCGCGAATGGAGCATTGAATGTTTTTGTATGGAAGGTCCGAAATTATTCAAACGAGGAGAATATTATTATCTGACTGTTGCAGAAGGGGGCACAGCTGGCCCAGCGACAAGTCATATGGTGATTTCGGCACGATCAAAATCGCCTTTTGGACCTTGGGAAAATTCGCCTCATAATCCGATTGTGAGAACCAATAGCAGTTCTGAAACTTGGTGGTCAAAAGGGCACAGCGCTGTTTTTGAAGATGCAAACGGAAAATGGTGGATGATTTTTCACGGTTATGAAAAAGACTATTACAATTTAGGACGCCAGACTTTGTTGCAACCTGTTGAATGGACAAAAGACGGTTGGTATAAAATTCCTGATAACATACAGACCGATAAACCCATTGCAAAACCAGAAGGGAAAACACTTCCAGAATTTTCTTTGAGTGACAATTTCGGAGGTTCAGCTCTTAAACCACAATGGAAGTTTTATAATGGAACAGAAGCTTCACGATTTAAAGTGGCTAATAATACATTAACAATTGCAGGAAAAGGTGATGGAGTAGGAAACAGTTCTCCGCTAGTAGTTGTTCCAGGCGGACAATCGTATTCTGCTGAGGTTGAAATGGAAATTGAAGGAGATGCAACAGGAGGTTTGGTGCTTTTTTATGATAATAGGTATTATTCTGGAATATTAGCAGATCAAAATAACATTTTGGCAAATCTGAGAGGATGGCAATTTCCAACAGAAAAAAATACGCACACAAGAAAAGTATTTCTTAAACTAAAAAACATCAAAAATACGGTTGATATGTTTTACAGTCTAGATGGAAAAGACTGGAAGAAAATTGAAAATTCGGTAGAAGTTTCAGGATACAATCATAATGTTTTGAGTGGTTTCTTGGGATTAAGAATTGGTCTTTGTTCGATAGGGAAAGGAAGTGTGAAATTTAAAAATTTCGTTTATAAGGCGCTGTAGTTTTTTTTGCCACGAAGCATTAAGATACGAAGATTTTTTGTTCTAGTTTGTCATTTCAATTTCTATGATAAAATGAATGGTTAATCCTTGGCTTAAAACAGTAAGCTTTGCGCCTTAGCGTCTTTGCGAGAACAAAAAATCAAAAAAACTTTGCGTATCTCTGCGAAAAACCTCGGTGAATCTCTGCGTAATTCTCCCATAAAATAGAACCAGTTTAAACTACGTTTCGCGCTTATAAATGAGAATATATTTCGCAATCTTTGCACTCGAAAAAAACAAATTTATGAGCAAGACTAAATTAATCATCAATAAAAACGGTTCTATCAAAATCGAAGGAGATTTTGAAATCATGGATCCAGAAGGAGCACTTTACGGTTTACAAGGAAGATCTGCATTGGGTCTTTGCCGTTGCGGACATTCTGCAAACAAACCATTTTGCGATGGAGCGCACAGAAACAACTTCGAACACGATTCAAAGGCTTTTGATTTGCCGCCAATGAAAACGAACTAAGAAGTTCTATAGTTTTAAATATCTAAAAACCGCATTCTGCCAGATGCGGTTTTTTTATATTTCTTTTAATTGAGGCTTAACTTTGTCAAAAAAACTCTGATAATCATTATTGTTTTCTGGGTTTGTAATTCTTGAAAAGCCACAACTTTCAAAGCAAATTCTTAGATAATCAATAAATGTCGTGTTATGTTCTTCGTACAAAAATGCTCCGTCAATACTTGGTTTCGAATTGATTTTTATTGCATAAGCTTGACCGCCACTTACATTGTCTTTATGATAGTAATCTGCCGAAAGTTCTAATGAAATAAAGCCATCCTCTTCATAATATTCTTGAAATGTTTCAAAAGCATATTCGTCAGTAGCCATTGACACAAGTTCGTCTAAACTTATAATCTGAATAGGATCTGCATATTCCCAAATAAAATCTTCATTCACATTATAATCCCAAGCAAAATTACAAGAGCCTACAATTTGGTAAAACATCTTTAAAGATAACGGCACAAATCCGAATGGTTTAACCGATTCTTCAAGTTTTTGAAGTAACAAATCTCTATTATGAAGAGGTTTTAGGAGTGGACGTTCGAAATTAAACTGAAAATCGGTTTTAAAAAGATAATCGATACTGACTAATTCTTTGTGAATGATGTCTAAATTATAAGCTACTCGCTCAAAAGTTTCTGTCAATACTTTTTCGATGTCACTAAAAGTATCTAGAAGAAATGCATCTTGACCTAATTTGTAGATTTCATCATAAACTTCCTTTGTTTCTCCATTTAAATATCTTTGGTAAAATGTCATAATAGTAAATCTTTAAATCTTCTAAGGCAAAAGGCTGCAAGATAAAAAGAGATTATAAATACAATTCCCCTTTCATTGTAATAATAGAAGAACCGCCAACCAATATATCTTCTTCGCGATTCATCACTTCAATCATTGAAGCTTGTTTTAGTTTTACACCTTGAAGGATTTTATACTCTTTGTCTGATTTAGTGAATTTCTTTTGCGTTAAAAAGCCAATTAGGGGGCCTGCGGCTGTTCCTGTTGCAGGATCTTCATTTATGCCAATAATCGGATTAAAAAATCTCGTTTCGACGATATGATCTTGATCTTCATCTGCTGGAGCGAAACAATAAAAACCTTCAGAATTGTATTCTTTCGAGATTTGGATTAAAAGCTGGTTGTCTGGAACAAAACTATTCAATATTTGGCTGTTTTTGATAGGAACCATTGTATGCGCAACTTCTGTTTTAACGATCGTTGGTACAAAAGAATTGACATCCAAATCTTCAATCTTTAAACCAAGAGCTACCGCAATTTTATACGTTGGGATTTCTTGCTTGATAACTGCCGATTTCTGATGCATTTGAACAACTGGAAATAAAGTGTCTGGATCAAAACTTACCGTGACTGGAATTGCCGAATGGTTCATAATTACAAACGGCTCACTTTCGTTCTGTTCGTCAAAAATGGGAAGTCCTTTTAGTAATGCGCCACAGACTGCACCCAATAAATTATGTCCAGCACCGTCAATTTCAATTCCAGTTGGCGTAAACGAACGAACTACAAGTGCTTTTTCTCTGGAAGAATAATAAACAAAAGAGGTTTCAGAATAGCCAAATTCTTTAGAAATATCCTGATAAGTTTCGAGTTTTAAATTCCCGTCTGTAAAAACGACTGAAAGCGGATTTCCCTTATAGCTTTCGTTTGAGAATACGTCTAAAACGTAATATTCTAATGCTTTTCTTCCGTTCATATTTTTCTATTTTTCCCCTAAATCGATTATGAATGGAATAAAATTACGGTTTATTCTTGTATTTCATAGACACGTTTTGTTTTTCATGGTTATTTTAATATTACTTTTTGATTAAAAATTTGCTTTCTAAATCAAAAAAAGAAATTATAAAAGTTGAAAAATAGTCAGCAAATATTTCATTTTGAATTAATTCGATTAATTTTAAACATTCAAATACTGTTTTGTTTTATGATGTTTAAAAGACTTTCAATAGGATTCTTTTTCTAATGAATAAAGGAGTGGTGCAAAATAAGATTAATCTCTTTTCTGAGATTAATTATAACTCTATTCCTGTTGTCAATTTGAATGAATACAAATAGGCTCAAGGTCGAGACAATCGATTTCAAAATCCTAATATCGCTTTGAGCGTTGCTATTTCTGGTGGAGGGTCTAGAGCTCAGTTTTTTAGCATGAGGGGGCTTTTGGGTTTAGAAGAAATTCAAGAAAACAATTCGAACCGTAATTTTTTGAATGAAGTCGATTATTTTTCGACGGTTTCTGGAGGCTGTTATTCGGCTGGATATATTTGGCAATTCTGAAAAACAAATTGCCTCCAGCTTTAGCTGGAGGTCATAATAGGACAATAAAAAAGGCTTTAGCCAAACTTGTGTGTTTGGCTAAAGCCTTTTGCTTTTAAATCTTTAGAAACCACCCGCTAAATCTGGAGGCAATTCAAAACAGATTATTGCTCAAAAATGATCTTTTTATCTGTTTTGTCTGTTTTGATAATATCGTAAGGTCTTGATAATTTTAAAGTGCTATTGCCGTTTTTTAGTTTTTCAACTTTTACAATTATGGTATTTCGATTTTCGGTAATTTCAACAATATCTATAGAATGGCCATCAGTGTTTTGGGTTTTGTCTATTACGGCAATAACTTGATATTTGTCGAAATCAATATTTATTTCCTTAAAGTTTTTAGACAAATCTGTAGAAACGTTCATTTCTGTAATTAGTCTGTCCCAAGCTTTTTGATCCTTAATAATTAAATGTCTTGGCGCAAGGCTTTCGTCATTAGGAAAAGAATCTCCTTTAGCTATTAACGAATATTGCACATCAGAGTTTGGTAAATCTTCATTCTCGCAACTTGTTAAAGCTAGCAAAATGCTAAATATTAGGATAATCTGTTTCATGATTTTGGTTTTGGTTTTAAAACTTTTGCATAAAGTTTTATCTATATAAACAGATGCATTTGTATCCAAATAGTTGCGTAAAAAAGGTGTTTAGTTTTATTAGCATCTTTATATTAGATAAAGATAACGCTAATTCTGATCAAATATTGCCTCAATCGAATAAATGTGTAGAAAAACTATTAAATTCTACGGAAGAATAATTTATTTGCCTCAACTTTGCAAAACAATCTTTAAACAAAAACTCACATGGAATTCGGTAAAATCATCATTTCAGAAAGTGCGGCGAATAGTGAAAACCCGCAAGACGTTGTAAATTCTAATATTTCGGTAATCAATTTAATGCGTGAAGAAAAAATAGACGACGATTTGATTCATGAAGATGCTTTGATGAGTTATTATTTAGATTTTTACGCTTCAAAATATGCAGAGGGAAACTTTTCTAAGTTTGTTTACGATTCTGGATGGAATAAGGAATTAAACGAGTTAATCGAAGAAGGTTTAGCTTTAATCGGTGCAGAAAAACATTTGGAATTATTTAAAGAGCAATGTCGTAAACTGCGTTTGCAGAGCACTATTAAATTAGGAAAATTTTTAAAAGAAAAATACGATACTCCAAACGCTTTTAGAGATTTGCTAAATAACAACGCTTATTTTGAACTAGACGAAAATCTAGTTGCATTGAATGCTGCTTTTTTAAAATCACATCCCGATACAGATGTGCTTTCGGTTGAAGAAATGTTTAAAACATTAGAAGAGTTTGTTGGACACGAAATTAAGAGAGATTAAGTTTTTATTTTTTAGCTGTGGTTTGTAAGAAAATTATATATTTGGAATGCCCAAAAAATCTAACAAACCGAAAATCTATGAAAAAAACGATTCTTTTAAGCGGCGTTTTGATGTTTTTCTTTTCCTGCGGAAAAAAAGAAGATGTTAAAAACGCTGCCGAAGTTCAGTATCAAGAGCTGCTTTCAGAAACGCAAGCACATCTTGCTCATAACAAAAAGCCCATAAAAAAACTCATTTTTAAAAATCTGGATGAAATTGAAGATTCAAAAGAAATGAATCTGCAGCTGCTTTCAAAAGTAGCCTCTCATCTCAAAATCAAATATTCCGATATTAAAATTGCAGAATCAAGCTCAATCAATTATGATGAACAAACTGTTTTTTTTGTTCTTACAACAGTATCACATGACAAGAAAGCATTTAGAACCAGCGATGATGATGAAGAACTTGGCAATTATTTTCAGCGCAAGTACTTGTTTGTAAATCGCGAAAATGGAAGCATAATTGCTGAAGAATTTGATGAAAACCTCGGTTATTATGATAATGAAGCCATCCAGTTTTCGAAATCACATATTTTAAAAGATTTGGTTTTTCTGGACGAAAAAACGCTTGCAATTGGATTTTATACCCAAGCCAGCGCAAGAAGCCGAATTGTATTGTACTCTGAACAAAAATTTACACTAATTGCTTTAATAGACAATGAGATAAAAAAGGTATTATACGAATATCCTATTCGATTAACCAACGGCGATTCTAACGGAAGCGGTACTTTTCAAATCGAAACCTTAGAAACAGGAATGAGTTTTTCGGATCACAAAACAAACGGTTATTTTGATCTGCTAATCACTAAAAACTTTTCTTATGAAGAAGCTGTTGAAGAAGATCTAGAAAACGGAGTTATACAACAAAGCGATCTGAAAACTAAAAAAGAATTGGAAAAGATTAAGTTTAACGGAAAAGATTATGCTTTTCATAGAGACGACAGGCATCGTTTCTTAGAATAAACAGTATAAATTTCAAATAATACGAAAAGCACTTTTAGGGTGCTTTTGCGGTTTATAGATGATTTCGGTTTTACTGCAAAACTTTGACCTATTGTTAACAAACATTTCCTTAAATTTGCTTCCGTTATAAAAATAGAATAGTTATAAAAAACAAGCTATGTTACAAATTGCATTTATTAGAGACAATCAAGAGAAAGTAATCAAAGCTTTAGCAAAACGAAATATCGATGCTAAAAGCGTTGTTGAAGAAGTGGTTCAATTAGACGAAAATCGTCGTGCTGCACAAGTAGAATTAGACAATACTTTATCAGAATCTAATAAATTGTCCAAAGATATTGGTGAATTGATGAAAGCTGGAGAGAAAGCTAAAGCAGCAATCTTAAAAGAAAAAACAGTTTCACTAAAAGAGAAAAGCAAAGAACTGAGCGAAAAAGCAGAAGCTTTGGCTGTTGAGTTAACCAATAAATTATACACTTTACCAAATCTTCCAGCGGATATTGTTCCTGAAGGAAAGACTCCAGATGATAACGTAAATGTTTTTCAAGAAGGCGATATTCCGGTTTTACACGAAGGCGCGCAACCGCATTGGGAATTGGTAAAGAAATACGACATCATCGATTTTGAATTGGGTGTAAAAATTACTGGAGCAGGATTTCCTGTTTATAAAGGAAAAGGAGCTCGTTTACAACGTGCTTTAATCAATTACTTTTTAGACAAAAATACCGCTGCAGGTTATAACGAAGTTCAGGTTCCTCATTTGGTAAACGAAGCTTCTGGATACGGAACAGGACAATTGCCAGATAAAGAAGGGCAGATGTATCATGCAGGTTTAGACGATTTATATCTAATTCCAACGGCTGAGGTTCCAGTTACGAATTTATTCCGTGATGTAATCTTAAACGAAAGCGAATTGCCAGTTTTACAAACAGCATACACGCCATGTTTCCGTCGTGAGGCAGGTTCTTACGGAGCGCACGTTCGCGGATTAAACCGTTTGCACCAATTTGACAAAGTAGAAATCGTTCGCATCGAGCATCCAGACAATTCTTATGCAGCATTAGATGGAATGGTAGAACATGTTAAAAATATTCTTCAAGAATTGAAATTGCCATATAGAATTTTACGTCTTTGCGGTGGCGATATGGGATTCACATCTGCTTTAACTTACGATTTTGAAGTGTTTTCAACTGCTCAAGATCGCTGGTTAGAGATTAGTTCTGTTTCTAACTTTGAAACTTTCCAGGCAAACCGTTTGAAATTACGTTTCAAAGACAAAGAAGGAAAAAATCAATTGGCGCACACGCTTAACGGAAGTTCGTTAGCGCTTCCACGTGTTTTAGCAGGAATCATTGAAAATTATCAAACTCCAGAAGGAATCGTAATCCCAGAGGTTTTACGTCCTTACTGCGGATTTGATATTATAAACTAATTTTTTAAGGTTAAACCCGACTGTTTTTTTAAACCTGTCGGGTTTCTTAAATGTAAAAAACAACAAATGAAAAACGGTATCTTAAACTGGAACGTTGATCCCGTTATATTCTGGATTACAGATAGTTTTCCTCTTAAATATTACGGAGCTCTTTTTGCCTGCGGACTTCTTCTCGGGTTTTATATCGTAAGAAACATTTATAAAAAAGAAAATCTTTCTTTAGACAATCTTGACTCTTTATTGATTTATGTCATCGTCGGAACCGTTCTGGGCGCAAGACTGGGACATTGTTTCTTTTACGAACCTGATTATTTTTTTAAGCATCCGATAGAAATTCTTTTACCAATTCAGAAAATAAAAGGAGTTTATCAGTTTGTAGGGTATCAAGGTTTAGCAAGTCACGGAGGTTCGATTGGAGTAATTACGGCAATGATTTTATATTGTCGAAAATACAAAGTCCAATTCTTAGAGCTTTTAGATAAAATGGCTGTTGCGGTTCCTGTAACTGGCGCTTTTATAAGAATGGGGAATTTTATGAATTCTGAAATCTATGGAAAACCAACTAATGGAAATTGGGGTGTGGTTTTTCAGCGAGACGATTTAATTCCGAGACATCCAACTCAATTGTATGAGGCATTTGCTTATTTATTGATTTTTGGAATTTTGTTTTACATGTACAAATCAGAAAAAATCAGAAATGCACAGGGATTAATCTTCGGAACTTTCTTAACTTTATTATTTACAGCTCGTTTCATAATTGAATTTTTCAAGGAAAATCAAGAAGCTTTCGAAAATAATATGCTAATTAATATGGGGCAGATTTTAAGTATTCCGTTCATTTTAATTGGTTTAGGTTTGATTTTTTGGAAAAGTAAAAAAGCCACAGTTGATAGTGACAGTTTACAGTTTTAAATAACGACTGAAAACTGCGACTGGACTGAAACTAAAAAAAATATGAAAAACATATTGATTTGTATCGTTTTATTATGTTCTGGTTTTGCATTTGGTCAAAACGAGCAGTTGGCCCAATATTACTACGATAAAGGAGATTTTGATAAAGCTAAAATCAGTTATGAAGAGCTTTTGCGAGCAGCGCCGTCCAATACTCAATATTTTTTAAGAACTGTCGATTGTTATCAGCAATTGCAGCAATACGCAAATGCCGAAAAAGCAATTCAAGATCGTTTCAATCGCTATAAACAAGGTGTTTTTTTAGTTGAATTGGGATACAACTTTCAATTGCAGAAAAACGATTCGAAAGCTAAAAATTATTACGAACAAGCAATCGAAAAAATAAAAACGAGTCCGAATGATGTGTACGGAGTTGCAAGTTCATTTGAGAAAAAGGTATTGTTGGAATATGCTTTAAAAGCGTATCAAACGGCAATGCAAGTTCAGCCGAACTTTAATTTCAATTTTCAAATCGGAATGCTGTACGGCCAGTTAGGAAAAACCGATTTGATGATTGATTTGTTATTGACAGAATCTTTTACAAATCCGCAAAATACCAATTTGATTCAGACGCAATTGTCTCGATTCATGAATGGTGAAACCGATAATACGGCTTTCAAAGATGCCATGCGAAAAGCATTGATATTGAAAACGCAGAAAGATCAAGAGGTTTTCTGGAATCATTATTTAAGCTGGTTTTATGTACAGCAGAAAGAATTCGGTAAAGCGTTTATTCAAGAAAAAGCCATTTACAAGCGCGAGCCAGAATCGTTGATGAGTATCGTCAATCTGAGTCAGTTTGCAATGAATGAAGATGATGATGAAACAGCAGTTGAAATCTTAAATTTTATTCTTCAAAATACTAAAGATCGAGATTTACTAATTCAGAGCAATGCCTATTTAATGCAGATTAAGATTGATAATGCGCAGGAAAAAGATTATCCAGCCATCAATCAGGAATTGCAGCAATTAGTGGCAACTTACGAAATCAATCCTTTTAGCTTATCTTTGCAAATCATTCAAGCTCATTTTTTGGCTTTTAATTTGAAAAAACCAGAAGAAGGCAAGGCAGTGATCAAAAAAGCCCTAGAATTGAATTTAAACGAATATCAAAAAGCCGACGCTAAAATGGAATTGGCTGATATTTTGCTTTTGGAAGAAAAGTACAATCAGGCGCTGATTTATTATTCACAGATTCAATTGGATTTAAAGAACGATGTAATGGCGCACGAAGCTAGTTTGAAAGCTGCCAAAACAAGTTATTACAAAGGCGATTTTGAATGGGCAAATAAACAGTTTAAAGAATTAAAAGCGGCGAACACGCAATTAATTGCCAACGATGCTCTAGAATATTTTCTTTTAATTAATGATAATACGGCAGCAGATTCGACTCAAGTGGCTTTGAAACAATTTGCAAAAGGCGATTTTTTAATTTATCAAAATAAAAAGCAAGAAGCGATAGCACAGTTTCAGAATATTCTGAAAGCCTATAAAGGTCAAGAAATTGAAGCCGTGACTTTGCTTCGTTTAGGAAAAGTTTATGAGAGCCAGAAAGATTTTGCTTCGGCTTTAAGCCAATATCAGCAGATTATAGACAATCACAGTGACGGAATTTATGTAGACGAAGCGTTGTTTTTCTCGGCTGAAATTTATAACGACGAATTAAAAGAACCAGAAAAGGCAAAGCCTTTATATGAAAAGGTAATTTTTAACCATCAAGACAGTATTTACTTTGTCGATGCTAGAAAAAAATACCGAGAATTGAGAGGGGATAAGAATTTGTAATTCTGTTTAAGCGGTTAATCGATTAACCGTTTAACCGGATAAACGATTAAACAAGAAAAAATGATTATTTACAACGTTACCACAAATATACACGAAAGCGTTCACGACCAATGGTTAAAATGGATGCAGGAAAAACACATACCAGAAATTCTAGCAACGAATAAATTTTTTTCTGCAAGAATTGTAAAAGTTCTGGTTGAAGAAGAAATGGGTGGCATTACTTACTCAGTGCAGTACGTGACTGATAGCAAAGAAACTTTGGAAAAGTTTTATATCGAAGATGAACCAGAATTTCACCGAGAAGCTTTGAGTCTATTTGCAGATAAGATGCTTTCTTTTAGAACAGAATTAGAAGTTATTTCAGAACATTAATTTTTTAGTTTTTAGTCTTCGATCTCGTTTTTTTAGTTCAAAAATTGAGGAAAAGAACAAAAACTGGTTGTCTTTGAGCACTAATGGCAAAAAAAACGAAAATAAAGCTTTGCTTCTTAGTGCCTTTAGAACAAAAAGAATACTTTTGCAGCCTCGTGACAAACAAGAATTGAAATGGAAAAAGTAAAAGCAAAAAAACATTTAGGACAGCACTTTCTTAAGGATGAAAGTATCGCAAAAGCTATTGCCGATACTTTGACGCTTAAAGGATATGATGAGGTTTTAGAAATAGGACCAGGAATGGGTGTGCTTACTAAATATTTGCTTGAAAAACCAATCAACACGCACGTTATTGAGATCGATACCGAATCGGTAGCGTATTTGGATGCCAATTATCCAAAATTAAAAGATAAAATTATCTCTCAGGATTTCCTGAAGTATAATATAAATGAAGTTTACCAAAATAAACAGTTTGCCATAATAGGCAACTTTCCGTATAATATTTCTTCTCAGATTGTTTTTAGAACATTAGAACTTAGAGACCAAATTCCAGAATTTTCGGGAATGTTTCAAAAAGAAGTGGCGGAGCGCATCTGTGAGAAGAAAGGCTCAAAAACCTACGGAATATTATCAGTTTTAGCTCAGGCTTTCTATGATACCGAGTATCTGTTTACTGTTAATGAAAACGTTTTTATTCCTCCGCCCAAGGTGAAATCGGGTGTGATGAGAATGACCCGAAAGGAAGATTACAGTCTTCCTTGTAGCGAAAAGTTGTTTTTTACAGTAGTAAAAACCGCTTTTCAGCAGAGACGAAAAACATTACGTAACAGTTTGAAAACATTAAATTTATCAGACAATTTGCGAGAAGACACTATCTTTGATAAACGTCCAGAGCAATTAAGTGTTGATGAATTTATTGAACTAACTCAAAAAATAGAAACCGATGGAGTTCAAAGTTAGTAGAGAGTTTATACACCAGTTAGAGGAACTTATCAATAAGAAAAGCGACAACGAACTTGAAGTTTTACTTAATGATTTGCACCATGCTGATATTGCCGAAATCTTAGAAGAATTAGATTTTGATGAGGCAACTTATATCTTTAAGGTTTTAGATAGTGATAAAACAGCTGAAATTCTTCTAGAATTAGAAGAGGATTTGCGTGAAAACATCTTAAGCCGACTTTCACCAAAGGAAATCGCGGAAGAGCTTGATGAGCTTGAAACCAATGACGCTGCCGACATTATCGCCGAACTTTCGCAAGAAATTAAAGCGGAAGTAATCTCGGAGTTAGTTGACGTTGAACATGCCAAGGACATTGTTGATCTTTTGCGTTACGACGAAAATACGGCCGGTGGTTTGATGGGAAAAGAGCTTGTAAAAGTGAATGAAAATTGGAATGTTTTAACCTGCGTTAAAGAAATGAGAATTCAGGCAGAAAATGTTTCGAGAGTACATTCTATCTACGTAGTGGATGATGAAAATCGACTAAAAGGAAGACTATCACTAAAAGATTTATTGACTTCTTCAACCAAAACTCAAATTGGAGAAGTTTATATTAGAAAATTAAACTTTGTAAACGTCGATACAGAAGATGTTGAGGTGGCTCGTATCATGCAGAAGTATGATTTGGAGGCGATTCCTGTTGTGGACGAGTTAGGGCGTTTGGTAGGAAGAATTACCATCGACGATATCGTAGACGTAATCAAAGAAGAGGCTGATAAAGATTACCAATTAGCAGCGGGTATTACACAAGATGTTGAATCCAATGACAGTGTTTACGAACTGACCAAAGCACGTTTGCCTTGGCTTTTGATTGGAATGGTAATCGAAATTGTGGCATCGTTTGTTCTGAAAGGAAACGAAAGTACTTTTCAAAAATATTCTACTTTAATCATTTTTGTGCCTCTATTGTCTGCGACGGCAGGAAATATTGGAGTTCAAGCTTCGGCAATTGTTGTGCAAGGTTTGGCAAATGGAACTTTAAAAGATTTTAGCCGCGGTTATTTTACTAAAGAAATTACCGTTTCTATGATATCTGGAAGTATTATCTCTTTGCTTTTATTGTGCTATCATTCCATCATGTACCAGCAGTATTTGGTCGGATTTGCGATTTCGATTTCTATGATTGTGGTGATTCTTTTTGCTGCAACTTTAGGAACTTTAGTGCCGCTTTTCTTGAACAAAAATAAAATTGACCCCGCAATTGCCACAGGTCCGTTTATCACTACAACCAACGATGTATTTGGAATTATGCTCTACTTTGGAGTAGCTAACTTGATTCTTGGATTCTAGATTTTTGCCACAAATTTGGGGATTACAGTGATTTAAGATCTCGAAAATCTACGTAATTTACAGGCGGAAAAAAAAGCTGTTTACTAGTCAGAAATAATTAAAGCCAACCAGAATGAAAGTACACATTATTGGAGGAGGAAACCTTGGGGTTTCTATTGCCTTGGGAATTGCCAAATTCTCGAAAAACAACCAAGTTACAGTCACAAGAAGAAACATAGCAAGTATTCAATATTTATCTGAATATGGAATTACGATTTCAAACGATAATAAACACAACATCCAGGAAGCTGATGTTGTAATCTTAACTATAAAACCGTATCAAGTAGATACTGTTTTGGCTGAAATTCTGCCAGTTATTAAAAATAAAACAATTGCATCTGCAGTAAGCGGATTGTCGTTGGAAGTGCTTCAAACCAAAACAAACTACGAATATCCTGTTGTACGCATTATGCCAAATATTGCGGCTCAATTTGGAGAATCGGCAACTTGTATTTCTTTTCCAGAAAAGTATGCAGCAAATGCTTCGCCAATTGTTGATTTATTCCAAGATTTAGGAACTGCTCCAGTAATCGACGAAAAGTTAATGGATGCGGCAACAGTTTTAGGTGCGTGCGGAACGGCTTATGCATTGCGTTATATTCGTGCCTCTATGCAAGCCGGAATCGAAATTGGTTTTGATTCTAACACTGCTTTAGCAATTGCAGCACAAACAGTAAAAGGAGCGGCTAAAATGCTTTTAGAAGAACGAGTGCACCCAGAACAATTAATCGACCGTGTTACGACGCCTCAAGGTTGTACAATTGTCGGTTTAAATGAAATGGAGCATAATGGTTTTAGTTCTTCATTAATTAAAGGAATCAAAACTTCTTTGAAACAAATCAAAGGTTAGGTTACTTAAATTTCAATATTAAAAAATCCAAATTCCAATTTATCATTGGGATTTGGATTTTTTTTTGTTTTGGTAAAGAACTTTGTCAAAGTTGAATATGTTTTGGTTTTATTTTGACGGAGAAGAAATCATTAAATTGGCTACCCAAAGTATTTAAATTGGAATTTTGACTATTGGAGTTTAGGATTTTAATTGGAATTTAAAAAATTAAGATTTCATTTTTTACTAAGCGTGTACTTCAAATAAACAAATCCCATAAGGCCAGCTATGAAAGAAGCGATTAGAATTGCTATTTTAGAAAAAACAATAACTTCAGGGTTTTTGAATGCCAAAACAGTAATGAAGATTGACATGGTAAAACCAATTCCGCCTAGCATTCCTGCGCCTAGAATATGTGCCCATTTTAAGTTTTTTGGCAACATGCATAAACCTGACGTCACACCAACTGATGAGAAAAGCAAAATTCCGAGTGGTTTTCCAACTACAAGACCCAAAATGATTCCGTATGTATTGACATGATTAAGACCTTCATGCCAGTTTTCAGTAATAGGCAAAGCGGTATTGGCAATCGCGAACAATGGCAAAATGAAAAAAGCTACAGGCTGATGCAGAAAATGCTGTAGTCTGTATGAAGATGTTTTTTCGCCACCATCACCAAATGGAATTACAAATGCTAAAATCACACCCGTTATCGTGGCATGAACTCCAGAATTAAGCATAAAATACCACATTACAACTCCACCAATGAGATACGGAATAAGATTGTGAATTTTCATTCTGTTTAGAACAAATAGAAGGCACCAGATTCCAAGCGCGATTCCGAGGTTTAAAAAGGAGATCGATGTGGTGTAAAAAACGGCAATAACGATTATAGCTCCCAAATCGTCAATTACAGCCAAAGCGGTCAAAAAGACTTTTAACGAGGCAGGAACTCTGCTGCCAAGAAGCGATAATATCCCGATCGCAAAAGCAATATCGGTTGCCATCGGTATTCCGGCACCATTTTGTGTGGTTGTTCCATAATTCAATGCTAAAAATATGGCGGCTGGAACCAACATTCCTCCAAAAGCGGCTATTATAGGGAGCGATGCATTCTTTATATTCGATAATTCACCATGATAAATCTCTCTTTCCAGTTCCAAACCAATCAAAAGAAAGAATATGGTCATTAATCCATCATTGATCCAATCTGTTACAGAATGGCCTGCAATTTCTTTCTCCCAAAAAGAAACATATGGAACTTGAATGGAAGAATTAGCGAGAAATAGCGATATAAGTGTGACACAGAGCAAGATAATTCCTCCTGATTTTTCGTTTTCAAAAAAGGCTGTAAAAGTCTTGGTTAATTTCATTTGAGAGGATTTTCTGGAGTATTGAAGATGGAATTGAAAAATTCTTATTCTTTCAAAGTTAAAAAAAAAACTGGGCAATAAAAAGACATTTGACACAATGCCGAAAGCTATCGGGACAAAGGCAGGAAGCTTTTTAAGTTTTTTGGTGTTGTATTTTTCTGCCCGGCTTTGCGACTCTGCGAGATTAAACATTAAGCTTGAAATGAAATCTTAAAGAATTCCCGTATTTTTGTGCTTTTAAAATTCAACACAAAATGAGTATAAAAATTCTTCATATCGACAGCAATAATCCAATTCTTTGGAATCAATTGGAGGAAGCTGGTTTCGAAAATCACGCCGATTTTAAATCTTCAAAAGAAGAAATCGAATCAAAAATCCAAGACTATAATGGAATTGTAATCCGCAGTCGTTTCAAGATTGACAAGACTTTTTTAGACGCTGCAACAAAGTTGCAATTTATCGCAAGAGTTGGTGCGGGTCTAGAAAGCATTGATTGTGAGTATGCTTCTTCTAAAGGAATTCATCTCATTGCTGCTCCAGAAGGGAACCGCAATGCTGTTGCAGAACATTCGCTTGGCGTAATTTTATCTTTATTTAATAATCTAAACCAAGCAGATGCCGAAGTTAAAGCAGGTCACTGGAATCGAGAAAGCAATCGCGGTCACGAGTTGGATTTAAAAACGGTCGGGATTATCGGTTATGGAAATATGGGTAAAGCTTTTGCTAAAAAATTAAGAGGTTTCGAAAGTGAAGTGTTATGCTACGATATTTTGGATAATGTGGGCGACGAAAATGCCAAACAAGTGTCTTTGGAAGAACTGCGCGAAAAAGCAGATGTTTTAAGTCTTCATCTTCCCTGGACACCAGAAACAGATAAATTGGTTAATAGTGACTTTATAAATGCGTTTAAAAAGCCGTTTTGGATCATAAACACTTCGCGTGGTAAAAACATTGTGACGGCTGATTTGGTTAAGGCGATGAAAGAGAAAAAAGTGCTTGGAGCAGGTTTGGATGTTTTAGAGTATGAAAAACTTTCATTTGAAACCTTGTTCCAAGAGAATACTACGCCAGAAGCACTTCAATATTTAATGGAAGCAAAAAATGTGCTTTTAACACCGCATATTGCAGGCTGGACTTTTGAGAGTCATGAACGATTGGCGCAAGTAATTGTAGATAAAATTAAGGCCATTTACAACAAAAAATAGCCTACAGCCGTTAGGGCATTAATAACGAGGTTTTTCTTCTAAAATTTATTTAGCAAGATTAGTTTTATTTGTTAATTTTTAATAATATTGTTTCCGAATTTCGAAAGAATGAATCTAAATAAGTTCTTTAGAAATTTGGAGAAACCGAAAATCCAAAGAGTAGGAGTTAACGAATTTTATTAAGGAAAAGATGGAATTACAGCAAACATCGAATAATTTTGAAGAACCAATCCCAGTATTTAAAGTAGATCCAGTAATGGTATTGCTTTTTGGATTTTTAACATGTGGATTGTATTTAATTTATTGGAATATTAAAGTAGCGGAGGTTTTTAATGCGGTAGCAAAAAAAGAAGTTATTTCACAACCAATTGCAATTTTTGCAGGTTGTTGTATGCCAGTTAATATTTATTTCTATTACTTAGCAGGTAAAGAAGCATTGCCAAAAGTATATGAGAAAACAGGCGAACTTCAAAAAGATCAATCTACTTTACTAATTGTTTTAGGATTCTTTTTTCCTATTGCGGCAGCAATGATCGTTCAAGGTGATATCAACAGATTATACAAATAATATTCAAACAAGACGTAAAATTTACGGAATTATCGGTGCTTTAATTACACTGATAGTTCCGTTTTTTATAATGCTTGATAATCATAATGATCATTTAGAAAGAGATCAGTCATTTTGCCCCTTTAAAATGTTGACGGGATTTCCTTGTCCAGGATGCGGAATCACAAAATCGTTAGTTTACTTTTATCAAGGAGATTTATATAAATCAATAAGCTATCATATTTTAGGCCCTTTTGTCATTGCATTTTGCATTGCGACGATTTTGGTGCTGGCTATGGAGTTGATAACCAAAAAAGAATATTTCACAGGGCTTTTGTACAATAGAAGACTAGCTTATGGACTAGCTGTTTTTTTAGGCGTTTATCATTTTATAAGACTAATTCTCTTTGTAAAAAATAACTCTTTTGATGATATATTGCACCAATCTATTTGGTTTTAATAAAGATATAAACTGGTTGTATTCAAGAATCAGTTTTTTTGTTCGAGTACTATTTTAAGAATTATAAAATTAAGATTATGGAAAATACAAAAAGAGAAGATTGGAATAATCCGCGTTATCGGGAGGAAAATAAAAAAGTATTAGCCGGAATTCTAGCCATTTTATTAGGATATTTAGGAATTCATAAATTTTATTTGGGTTATACTAGAGAGGGTATCATTCAGTTGATTTTAGGATTTATGTTCGGAATCGGCGGCATAATAGGAATTATTGAAGGTATTCTATATTTGACCAAAAGTGATGAAGAGTTTTATCAAACGTATCAAGTTGGTCAGAGAGGCTGGTTTTAAATAAAAGGAACAAAATCAAAAAGCCCATTCATTGTTGAATGGGCTTTTTGATTTTGTGGAATAAAGAAATAAAGATGAAGAGTTTTATTTAGAATACTGTTTTTTTTAATAAAAGTCGTTAATTTCAATATGAATTTTAATCTGATAAAATAATAAAGAAATATGGGATTATTTAGCAGAAATAATAAGATTGAAAGACCTAAGGTTATTCTTGAATTAAGAAGTCCTAGTTGCCCAATCACTGCAATTGTAGAACAAGATAATAGAGTGGCCTATTTTTATCTATTTGGTGATAACGAAGATTTTGGTGTAAAAAGCTGTTGGATTAGAAATTTAATTAAAGCACCCGATGAAATAGAGGTAAAATTGATGGAAAAAGGGGTTCCTCCTATGTTGACCAAAGAGTTTTGTAAATTTCCAGAAGGGCAGGTTGCGGTTAATGCTAAGGATCTTGAAATTGTCTGGCTGGAAGAAGGAGATGGAGCGGCATTGTTGGAAAATGGACAAATTTTGTGTGTAATTCCAAGCTGGGGAGGAGATGCAGGATTTCTTGGGTACGCTCGAGATTGTATTGGTCAGGGTAATTTTGCTTGGGAGTTAGCTGAAGATAATGAAATGAGAAAACGCGTGAAAAATGCTGTTTCATTTATTAAAGCTTGGGGTGAAGAAGAGAATCCTTTTCAGTCGCTGCAGCCAAAAATCTTAAACTACTATGATGAAGTATTTGGAGAAAGCGTGAAATATTATGCAATCGACAATTCAGAGTGGCCTCCAAAGGGTCTTTACGTATACGAAGGAGAAGAAAAGATTGTTTTTGCAACTGTAGCGGTAGCATTACGACCACAGCCAAAAATCGAAATGTATTTTGAAGATTCCAGCAGGATAAATAGAATTGAAATTGGGATTATGCTGAAGACAGGATTAACAAATGATGAAATAAACAATGTTGCAAGCTTGATAAGTGGCATTACAACAATTCCTTGGGATTATATCACATTTTTGGGTGAAGGTCATACAGTAGAATTCCAAAACATTGTAAGTGAAAAATTTAAGTATGCGATTCTAACTAAAAAACTAAAGCTTCTGCCTCCAATGAATGTGCCCTCTTTTGGAGATTCACAAACAAATTTTTTATGGATTGTACCTGTTTCAGATCGAGAATGGAGGGTAATAAAAGAGTCTGGCTCTCAGGTTGTACTAGATAAACTTACTGCTATTGGGGAAGAAATATTTAATTTTGAACGAGAAGAAGTTGTTTGAGAATAAAGTAAAAAAGGAAACCCATAAACTTAAGTTTATGGGTTTTCCTTTTTTATGATTGATTATTTAATCTTCTTTCTCCGATAGCTTCTTTTCCAATTCAATCTGAAACTCTTCAATAACAGGTTTCATGGTGCTTTCAGGAATATCTGCAATTCGAATGTACATTAGACCATCAATTGCATTATTGAATAAAGGATCGACGTTGAAAGCTACAACTCTTGCGTTTTGCTTGATGTATTTCTTAATTAGAACAGGTAAGCGTAAGTTTCCTGGTTCTAGTTCGTCAATGATTTTATCAAACTTATTCAAATCAGATTCCGCTTCGTCGAAGATAAAATCTTTGTCTGCGTCTTTCAGTTTTACTTTATACGCTTTTTTCGGGTGAATATATTGTGCAATATACGGATCGTAATAGTTTGATTTCATAAACTCAATCATCAAAGATTTAGAGAAATCTGAAAACTGATTGCTGATACTAACACCACCAACCAAATATTTATGTTCTGGATGGCGTAGAGTAGTATGAATAATGCCTTTCCATAATAAGAATAAAGGCATTGGCTTTTGCTGATATTCTTTCACTATAAAGGCACGCCCCATTTCAATAGATTTGTGCATCATGTCATGAAGCTCCGGTTCAAATCTAAAAAGATCAGTTAGATAGAATCCTTCAATTCCATATTTTGGATAAATTTCAGAACCTAATCCCATACGATACGCTCCCGCAATTTTGTTGGTTTCATCATCCCATAAAAACATATGGTGATAATATTGGTCGTATTCGTCCAGGTCGATAGATTCATTTGTTCCTTCACCAACTTCGCGGAAAGTGATTTCGCGTAAGCGGCCAATTTCATGTAAAATATTCGGAATTTCTTTTGCGCTTGCAAAGAAAACTTCATAATTTTTGCTTTGTAAAAATCTTTTGTCACCATCTCGTAATGCTTGAACTTCATCAATCAATTTTAACTCATTTGCAGGAGTAACGATTTTTTTAGGCGCTTTCTGGATTTTTAAACTTGCAGTGTCAATTAGTTTAGAATCTTTTTCAAACGGATTGGCAAGCATATACGTTTTCTTTCTTAAGAATTCTGAGTATTCTTCAAAAGATTCAATTTCGTTTTGCTCGCTTACAGAAATTGGTTTTCCAATACGCACTTTAATTACGCGGTCTTTTTGCGTTAAAAGCTCAGAAGGTAATTTTGCTGTACGTAAAGTGTCATCAATTTTAGAAAGCCAGTAGAATAATTTACTGTTTTTGGCGTGAAAATAAATTGGAACAACCGGAACTTTAGCCTTTCTAATGAGCTTAATTGCACCTTCTTCCCACGGCTTGTCTACCACTAATTTTCCGTCTTTGTATGTTGAAACTTCTCCAGCAGGGAAAATACCCAAAGGTTTTCCATCGCTTAAATGACGTAAAGTTTCCTTAATTCCTATTACGCTCGATTTTGCATCCTTATGATTTTCAAAAGGATTAACCGGCATAATGTATTTTTTCATCGGAACAATTCTGTGCAACAAGAAATTGGCAATGATTTTGAAATTTGGCTCTCTTTCAAGCATCAATTTCAAAAGTAAAATTCCATCAATTCCACCAAGAGGGTGATTAGAAATGGTAATATACGCACCATCTTTTGGCAAACGCTTTAAATCTTCTTCCGGGATTTCGAATTTAATTTCCATTTCATCCAAAATTCCATTCAAAAAGTCAAGGTCTGTCAAATGTTTATTACGATCGTAAATTTTATTAAGGGTCGAGATCTTAAGAACCTTCATAAGAATCCAGCCAGAAAAGGTACCGAAAACTCCGTACTTTTCAACATTTATTGCCTTTGCAACTTCTTTCGCGGTAACTAAACCCATCTACTACTTTTAATTTATTAGAACAGCGAACAAAGATAACAAAAAAGTCTACTTTTCGTTGTATCCAAGACAAACTTTGCACTTTTTTATTACATTTGGAATCCTTAAAAATATCACTGATGAAAATTATTTCTTATAATGTAAATGGAATTAGAGCAGCAATAAACAAAGGGTTTATTGAGTGGCTGCAACAAGCAAATCCTGATGTAATATGTCTTCAGGAAATAAAAGCTACACAAGATCAAATTCCGGTAGACGATATTACGGCGGCAGGTTATCCGTTTCAATATTACTATCCTGCAACCAAAAAAGGATATAGCGGAGTAGCTATTCTTTCGAAAATAAAACCAAATAATATTGTTTATGGTACAGGAATTCATCATATGGATTTTGAAGGCAGAAATCTTCGTGCAGATTTTGACGATGTTTCTGTAATGAGCTTGTATCTTCCGTCTGGAACAAACATAGAAAGACTAGATCATAAATTTATGTTTATGGATGATTTTCAGACATATGTTAATGAGTTGAAACTAACGATTCCCAATTTAATTATTTGTGGTGATTATAATATTTGTCACGAAGCAATTGATATTCACGATCCTGTTCGTAACAAAACCGTTTCTGGATTCCTTCCAGCAGAACGCGCTTGGTTAGATGCTTTTATGAAATCTGGATTTATTGATAGTTTCCGTCATTTTAATAAAGATCCGCATCATTATTCTTGGTGGAGTTACCGCGCAGGAGCAAGAGGAAATAACAAAGGCTGGCGTATCGATTATAATTTAGTTAGTGATGCATTAGAGAGCCGATTAAAAAGAGCTGTTATACTTCCAGATGCCATGCATTCAGACCATTGCCCGATTTTAGTCGAAATTGACTAATTTTTGGTATTGTTCTTGCAGAGAAAAATGGCAGTTTAAAGCCAAAATTTGAAATTGAAATTTCTAACATTGGATTTTTAAATAAAGTATGTATTAAACGCCCCAGAAATAAAACCAATTAAGTAAAGATGATTAAAAAAGCCTCCATCGGATTACTAGCTTTAGCTTTGTCCACAACGTCATGTGTTTCTAAGAAAATTTATACTGACTTAGAAACAAAATATTCAGATTTAAAGAAAGAGAATCGTTCTATTGCTGATGAAAATGAAAATTTGAAAAAAGCGAAAAATCAGCTAGAAGTTGATCGTGATAAACTAACTAAAGATTTAGCTGCTGCTAATGATGATTTGGCAAAACAAAAAGCAGATTTGGCTGCGGCTCAAAATAAATATAAGGTTTTACAAGATTCTTATAATGCATTGGAGAAAAACAGTAACGATGCATTAGAGAAAAACTTGGCCAAAAACCGTGAATTGTTAGCGCAATTAGAGGCAAAAGGGAAAGCTCTTGCTGATGAACAAGCTCGTTTGGATAAAACGGCAAATCGTCTAAAAGAATTGGAAGATATGATTGCAGCGAAAGAAGAAGCAATGCGTAAATTGAAAGAAACTTTGTCTAAAGCTTTAAACGGATTTGAAGGAAAAGGTTTGACAGTAGAACAAAAAAATGGAAAAGTATATGTTTCTATGGAAAACAAATTGCTTTTCAATTCTGGAAGCTGGGCAGTTGGAACAGAAGGAAAGAGAGCAGTTGTAGAACTTGGAAAAGTTTTAGGCGATAATCCAGACCTTTCTGTTTTGATTGAAGGGCATACAGATGATGATCCGTATGCAGGTTCAGGACCAATTGCAAACAATTGGGATTTATCTACAAAAAGAGCGACAGCAATTGTAGCTATTTTAAGTGAAAATCCAAAAATCAATAAACAAAAATTAACTGCAGCAGGAAGAAGCGAGTTTTCTCCTTTGGCAAGCAACGCTACTCCAGAAGGAAAAGCTAAAAACCGTAGAATCGAAATTATTCTTACTCCAAGATTAGATGAGATTGCCGAGATGTTGAATAGCATAAACTAAAGAACAAAGGTTCTGAGGTACAAAGGCTCAAAGGTTTTTACTTTTGAGCCTTTTTGTTTTAAATTCCAATTCTCAAATTCCAAATTCTAATTTTTGAAAGCGTTTGGAATTTGGGATTTAGAGATTGGAATTTAAAATTTTGTAACTTTGATCTTTATATATTAAGAATTATGGGACTTCCAGAATTAAAAGAGAAAATAAAAAATCAATTAGATTTGGCTGATGAAAGAGTTTTGCGAATTGTTTCTTCTGTATTTGATAATTATTTAAATGAAGTGGTTTCGTATGATGCAAAAGGAAATCCAATGACATTAACTGACTACCATAGCAAAGTAGAAGAAGGTTTAGAAGATATCAAATACAATCGAATAATTTCAAGCGAAGATTTGTCTAAAGAAATGAAAGATTGGGATGATTAATAATGGACAAAGGTTCTAAGATACAAAGGCTCAAAGGTTTTACTTTTGAGCTTTTTTTTATCCTGCAAGGTTTTCAAAACCTTGTAGGTTTAGCTTACGTTTTGATTGAACTTACAGATACCTACAAGGTTTTGAAAACCTTGCAGGAACGCATAAAAATCTTGTACTTTTTTTAACCTTTGTTGCTTTTAGATTTGAAAAATCACTTTGTATCTTTGAAGTCTTATTACAAAAGAGGAGAAAAAACTTAGAACCTTAGAATCTTAGCAACTCAGAACCTTAAAAAAAAATGAAATACACTACATTACCAAACACCGATATAAAAGTTAGTAAAATCTGTCTTGGAACGATGACTTTCGGGCAGCAGAATACAGAAGCAGAAGGACACGAACAAATGGATTATGCTCTTGAAAGAGGAGTGAATTTCTTCGATACAGCTGAGATGTATTCAGTTCCGGCAAATGAAGCGACTTACGGAAGTACAGAAAAAATTATTGGAACTTGGTTTAAAAAAACAGGAAACAGAGATAAAGTTGTTTTGGCATCTAAAATTGCGGGCCCGAATCCGAATTTTGGGTACATGCGTGAGAAACTGGATTTTTCGCCTGCGAGTATTAAATACGCGGTTGAAAATAGTTTGAAAAGGCTTCAAACGGATTATATCGATTTGTATCAAATGCACTGGCCAGAAAGAAAAACGAATAATTTTGGACAACGTGCTTTTCACGGACATGATGACCTTTGGGAAGATAATTTCAGAGAAATCTTAGAAACTTTCGATGTATTGATTAAAGAAGGGAAAATCAAACATATCGGAGTTTCGAACGAAAATGCTTGGGGAATGATGCGTTTGTTGGAGGAAAGCAAATACAATAATCTGCCAAGAATTAAAACCGTTCAAAATCCGTATTCTTTATTGAATCGTTTGTTTGAGGTAAATTCTGCAGAAGTGTCAAAATATGAGAATGTTGGTTTGCTAGGATATTCGCCTTTAGCATTTGGCGTTTTGACTGGGAAATTCTTAACAGGAGAAAGTCATCCTAAAGCAAGAATTAACCTTTTTCCGCAATACAAACGTTACAATAGCGATCAATGTACCGAAGCAACAAAATTATATCAAGAAATCGCTAAAAAAAATGGTTTGACGTTAACGCAATTAGCAATGGGATTTGTGTTGCAACAGCCGTTTTTGACAAGTGCCATTATTGGAGCGACGACGTTGGAACAATTAAAGGAAAATATCGATACAATTGATGTGGTTCTTTCGAAACAAATTTTAGCTGAAATTGATGCGGTTCAAGCAATAATTCCTGATCCAGCGCCTTAAAAATATATTTAACCGCAAAGGCGCAAGGATTTACGCCGAGTTCGCAATGTTTTAATTAATAAAAAAGCACACAAAGATTTTCCTTTTTGGAGTAGAAAAATCTTTGTGTGCTTTGCGTAAATCTTTGCGAACTTTGCGGTTAAACTTTGCTACAAATTATAAATCAAATTCATCATCAACAGCTAAAGAATCTGCTTTGATTGCTGTAGAATCTGGAACTTTGATGCGAATTAACGAACGTGCATTTCCTGAAATGTAAACGGGCAATATACCGGTCGTATCTTCTGGAACTAAAAGACCTCTTCTAAACATCAAATTCTTTAAAAATTTCTGATTTTTAATTGCATAATCCTTCAAATTACCTTGATCATTAAACTGATACATAAATTTTCTTGGTTTCGGAATAATGGTTGCCAAGTACAAACATTCATCAACATTTAAATCAGCAGGATTTTTTTGGAAGTAAAAATGACTCGCTTCGCCAATTCCGTAAACGTTTGGTCCCCATTCAATAATATTGAAATAGACTTCCAGCATTCTTTCTTTGCTTACAATTCGGTTGTTTTCTAAAATGTAAACTAATAAGATTTCTTCAAGTTTTCGCGAAAGCGTTTTTTCACGAGTCAAAAAGACGTTCTTAATCAACTGCATACTAATTGTACTCGCGCCTCGAGAAAATTTCTTTGTTCTGATGTTTTTCAGAATAGATTGTTTGAAAGCCTCGTTTATAAATCCACGGTGTGAGAAGAAAGAAGGATCTTCAGTTGTTAAAACGCATTTTCTCAAATAAGGAGAAATTTGATCTAATGGCGTGTAATTCGGATTAGCATTTCCAACTAAAACGGGCCTTTGCAATACGTTTTGAATAATGGCTCGATAAACAAATTCACCATTAAGTTTATTTAAATCGGCTTCGCCATATTTAGTGATTCGTAAATCTTCTTTGTTGAGTTTACTGTCAAAAACAAGCGTATTAGGTTTGTTTTTATTGAATTTGAAATCCAATTTGTAATCGAAATTTCCAGTTGCTTGCATCCCCTGAAAATGCGTAAATAATCCGTCTGGAAGCGAAACGATAAAATCTTGCGCTTTCATTTTCGGAATATCCATTTTCAAAGTATAGATCGTGTCTTTCTCAGTATCGTAAGAAATGTAAGGGCGAACTTTAATTTTGTTCAACTGCATGGTTGAAGTGCTGTCGATCGAAATAAAACTATCTCCTAATAAAAAACGATAGTCAAAACGAGCATTTTTTATAACCACGTCTTTGCTTGCAATTTTCGGGTGATTAATTTTAAGATTGGCGATTGAAGTATAACCGTCAATGTGAAGTTCGCTGCCGCTTTTGTCAATGTTTTGAACATTCAGACGAATGGAATCGAAACTTGCTTTTAAATTGTAACGCTGATCCAAATATGGTACGCGAATAGCGCCAGTATCTAAGTTGAAAAAACGAATATCAGCTTTTTTGTTTCTAGGATCTGCAAAACCTTTAATATTCCAACGCTGATCAAAATCTTTTGCTTGAACGTGAAGATTGGTTTCTAATTGCTTGTTGCTTAAAACCAGTTTGTCTACATCTACAGTAGTTAGTTTGTCATTATCATTGATTTTGAATTGAAAGTTTTTCAAATCCATGTCGGTCGGAACCAAGTTCAGAACTTTCGAAATGATTCTGTAAGCAAAAGCGGCATATTTGCGTTTTTCGTTAGAATCGGTTTCTTCTCGATCTCTTTTTAGAAAGGCATCAAAATTTCGTTTATTTCCTTTTTTGACTAATTGAATATACCCATTGTCTACTTTTAAAGTTCCAACTTGAACATCTCCAATTAATAAATTACTTAAGCTAATGCTGGTTTCAACATTTTTAATTTTACAAAGCGTATCAGCATTTATTGGAGCTAAAACAACATCTGTTAAATGTATGGTTGATAAACCATCAAATGAAGCCGATTTTACAGAGAAATTACTGTTGTATTGCACGGCCATTTTGTGCGTGACTTTTGCAATAGCCTGCTTTAGAAGTGAATCGCGAAAATAGTAAAGCGCGATGCAAAGCAATACGATTACTATTCCTAGTATTTTTAGTGCTTTGTATATTTTTTGTTTTGGAAAATTCATAGAGGGAATGTTTTTGAAATCAGCCAAAAAGTATGCTTGCAACATCTTCAATTTTTGCTACAAGCTCAATCTTAATTCCAGTGTTTTTTAAAGCAATTTTGTTGTATTTAGAAACAAAAATAGTATCGAAACCTAGTTTTTCAGCTTCTTGAATGCGTTGGTCTACGCGATTAACAGGACGAATTTCGCCAGAAAGTCCGACTTCGCCAGCAAAACAGAATCCTTTTCCAACCGGAATATCTTCGTTTGAGGATAAAATTGCTGCAACAACCGCCAAGTCAATTGCTGGATCATCTACAGAAATACCTCCAGTTACATTCAGGAAAACATCTTTTGCGCCTAAGCGAAATCCTGCTCTTTTTTCTAGAACAGCCAAAATCATGTTCAGTCTTTTAGCGTTATATCCTGTCGTGCTTCTTTGAGGTGTGCCGTAAACTGCGGTGCTAACCAAAGATTGAATTTCAATCATTAGCGGACGCATTCCTTCAAGAGTTGTCGCAATTGCAGTTCCTGAAAGTTCTTCATCTTTATGTGAAATGAGAATTTCTGATGGATTATTAACTTCGCGTAATCCACTTCCAAGCATTTCATAAATTCCAAGTTCAGATGTCGAACCAAAACGATTTTTAAGTGAGCGTAAAATTCTATAAATATGATTTCTATCGCCTTCAAATTGAAGAACAGTATCTACCATATGTTCCAAAATTTTTGGTCCGGCTATGTTTCCGTCTTTCGTAATATGTCCAATCAAAATTACCGGAATATTACTTTCTTTGGCAAATTTGATCAGTTCTGCTGTGGTTTCTCGTATTTGAGAAATACTTCCCGCAGTCGATTCGATATAATCGGTATGCAAAGTCTGAATAGAGTCAATAATGACTACTTCAGGCTGAATGGTTTCAATTTGTTTGAAAATATTTTGCGTTTTGGTTTCGGTTAGAATATAACAGTTGTCACTGTTTGGCGTAATTCTTTCCGCACGCATTTTTATTTGTTTCTGACTTTCTTCGCCCGAAACGTATAAGGTTTTATAAGGTAATTTAAGAGAAACTTGAAGCAAAAGTGTACTTTTTCCGATGCCAGGTTCACCACCCAATAGTGTTAGTGATCCAGGAACAAGTCCGCCACCTAAAACACGATTCAATTCACTATCAGTAGTGTCCATTCGAACTTCTTGGGCAGAATCAATTTCGTTAATTTTTAAAGGTCTTGGTGCTTTGCTTGTTGGAGCAGATTCGCTTTTCCAAGCAACCTTGTCTTGTTTCTGAATGATTTCTTCGGCAATCGTATTCCATTCTTTGCACGCGTTGCATTGCCCTTGCCATTTGGCATATTGGGTTCCGCAGTTTTGGCAGAAAAAGGAAGTTTTAACTTTTGACATTATTTACTTTTTTTAGTAAGTGTATTCATTTCGTCAATTTTCTCATACATCAAGTCTTTGTTCAGATCGCCAATTGGCTCCATTTGCGAAGCATTTTGGTATTTTTTTGAAGCATGTTTAGGATCGCCTTGTTTTTCATACATTAATCCTAATTCATATTCACCCAACATGGCTTTCGGATAATTTACATTTCCTATTTCGGCCATTTTTCCTAGTTCGCTATAAGCGTTTCTTTTTAAAATAATATTTTCAATTACCTTAAAATCGCTCATTCTAACAGGAATTTGAACTCCTAAAGCTTCAGACATTGTAGTGTATTTTTTTTCTAAATACTCAGCATAACCTTCTTGAAGTACCGCAATTTTCTCATTGTATTCGGCAGAATTTATAGGTCGGTATACTTCAAAAATTTGGTATAATGCATTTGGTATAGAATGTAGTACTTCTGTGTAATGTGTTGCGCCTTTGAATACGTCATATTTGTAATTTACTAACGGATTATTAGCAATTTTAATATTACCGTTTAGTTTTTCTATTGGCTCTTTAATTTTTTTAATATCGCCCTCTCCTGCAGATAAGTAATAAAAAATAGGACTTTTTACTTTAGCGAATTTCTCTGCAATGCGTACTTCCATTTTTGGAGCAAGCTCCGGGCTTAAGCAGATGTAAGCATTGAAAAGCGGTATTTCTTTGTACAAATAAAAATTAGCAAAACTCGCCGTTAAATCGTGACCTGCTATAAGTCTGAAAGGTGAGGTACGGTATTTTTTTTCAATGTATGGAACTAATTCAGCTCCAATAAATTCGAAAAATTTTGCTCCCTTTTCAAAAGGAAGCCCTTCGTTTTGATCGATTGTTGTGTCATCAAATCGCTCTCCATCTTTATTTTGATGAATTCCGATGATAATCATTTCTGGGATATCATCCCAATATGTTCCGTAGCTTATGGCGCCAGAAAATGGATCAAATAAATAATCCCCATCCAATAAATAAAGTACTGGATATTTTTTGTCTTTGTTGGCTTCATAAGAAGCTGGGAGTCCGATGGTGATTCTGCGCTCTTCTCCAAGCTTTTCTGATTTAATATTGTCAAACGTTTTTTGGGCAAACGATGAAAACGAAATTAAAAAAAATAGTAGGTAAACTTTTTTCATGATTTGTGGCATTTCAGTGAATTAAAAAAGTATTGTAAATAGTGTAGCAATATACTATTTTATTTGCTTCTTTGTTAAGTAGGTTGAAAATTGAAGCAGAGGAATTTAGTGCCAAAAACCATTTTCGATTAGGACAAAAGAAGGCGTTTTTGTGCAAAATTGGCTTTTGACAAAGTAGGGGAATTCGGTAAGAAAAGGAAAATCTTACGTTAAAGAATTGTCATTTTCGTTTGGGAAAATAATCCATGGCTTGAAGGTTTTTGCTTCTTCAAAATCTAATGTCGCGTACGAAATGATAATGATGATATCATCTTTTTGTACTTTTCTCGCTGCAGGACCATTTAAAGTAATTTCGCCAGAATTTTTTTCACCTTTAATAGCGTAAGTTTCAAAACGCTCGCCATTATTAATGTTAACAATAGATACTTTCTCGCCTTCAATAATGTTTGAAGCTTCCAGAAGAGTTTCATCAATAGTAATGCTGCCAATATAATTTAGATCGGCTCCGGTTACTTTAACACGATGAATTTTTGATTTTATAACTTGAATTTGCATGTTGCAAAGTTAGATTAATTTAATGAAATGGTGTCAATCAGTCTTATAGAATTAACAAATACCGCTATAAATGCACGATATTTTTTATCATTCTCTTTCTGATCGATAGATAAAAGTGTAGATTCGTCAGCTATCACAAAATACTCTAGTTCAAATTCGTTGTTGTCTTTAAAAGAATTTTCTACAAATTCGATTGTTTCTTGCGGAGTATGGTTTTGGAAAATCTCTTTTGCTTCGCTTATAATTTTATAAATAATGGAAGCATCTTTTCTTTCTTGAGAAGTTAAGCGTTCATTTCGCGAACTCATGGCAAGCTGATTATCTTCTCTAAAGATGGGACAACCAACAATATTTACAGGCAATCCTGTTTTTTCGACTAATTTTTTAACAATTTGAAGCTGTTGAAAATCCTTTTCTCCAAAATACGCATTGGTAGGGGTTACGATTTCGAAAAGACGTTTTACGATTGTTCCGACACCGTTAAAATGTCCAGGACGAAATTTTCCTTCCATCTGATTTTCTAATCCGTCAAAATCGAAAGTCTGTGAAATCGTGTTTCCTTCGTAAATATCATCAACAGAAGGTGCATATAAAATGATTTTATCACTTAATGTACGCATTTTCTTAATATCCTCTTCTAGTGTCCTAGGATATTTTGCTAAATCGTCTGCGTTGTTAAATTGAGTTGGATTGACAAAAATACTTACTACTGTATCGTTGTTTTCTTTTAACGAACGTTGCATTAAAGCCAAATGTCCTTGGTGTAAAGCGCCCATTGTTGGTACAAATCCGATAGTTGAATTTGCGGTTTTGATAGTTTTAAGATAGGCTATCAACGCTGCTTTACTGTAGAAAATATGCATTGAGGTATTATTAAAATTTATGCAAACATAATATATTAGTTATAAACTGCATAAATTTTTGTAATTTTGCGACGTTTTTATTACCAAAATTAAGTAAAATACTATTATGAAAGATAAGAGGATATTATATGTATCATCTGAAGTCGTGCCTTACTTGGCTGAAAATGAGGTTTCTTTAATGTCTTATGACGTTCCGAAAATGATTAATGACCAAGGTGGCCAGATAAGAATTTTCATGCCTAGATATGGGAATATAAATGAGAGAAGACATCAATTGCATGAAGTGATTAGACTTTCAGGGATGAATTTGGTAGTGAATGACTTAGATATGCCATTGATTATTAAAGTTGCATCGATTCCTAAAGAAAGAATTCAGGTTTATTTTATTGATAATGATGAATATTTCAAACGTAAAGCAACTTTTACAGATGAAGAAGGTGCTTTATACCCTGATAATGACGAGAGAGCAATTTTCTTTGCAAAAGGTGTTGTCGAAACCGTAAAAAAATTAAACTGGGTTCCAGATATTATACATGTTCATGGCTGGCTTGCAGCAATGCTTCCAATTTATATGAAGCATTATTATAAACATGAAGCATTATTTTCTGAAACTAAAATCATTACTTCTGTTTACGGGCAGTCGTTTGATGAAAACCTAGATTTAGAAATGATCAATAAAGTTAAATTCGACGGTGTTCCTCATGAGGCAGTGTCAGATTTAGAAGTGCCAAATTATGAGAATGTTTTAAAAGCTAGTATTTTACATTCTGATGGTGTAATCATTGCGTCAGAAAATGTTTCCCCAAGTTTAACAAAATTTATAGAATCTTCAGGAAAACCTTTTTTACCTTTCGCCGGGAAAGATGGATTTGCTGATGCTTATACCAATTTCTATAGAACATTTGGACTTTAAATTTTAATTTTATTATTAGACATGTATAGAACTTCTTTTATTAAGAAAACTCTTTTAGCCGTAATGGCTGTTTTTTTATATTCTTGTGACAAAGATTTTAATGCGATTGGTGAAGGTTTAGTTGGTGATGATCATTTTGGACTTGAGTCTGAAAAATATGATGTTTTAGCTTTTAATCAAGAAGTTACTCCTGTTCAGTCAAATAATATGACGCCAAATGCTCTTGGTATTTTTGATAACCCTACTTTTGGAACCACAACTGCCAATTTTGTAGCTCAGATAGGACTTGCTTCTTATGCGCCAACAATTGGAGAGTCCCCAGTTATTGATAGTGTTAGAATCCAGATTCCGTATTATAGTCATGTTACTGCTGTTGATGATAAAGGAAATAGTACGTATGAACTTGATTCTATTTACGGTGATAAAAATGGAAAAATTAAATTAAGTATTTATGAGTCTGGAATCCAGATGAGGAGTAGTTCTTTTAGTGGAGGTACTCAGTTGCCACAATTTTATTATACCGATCAAAATACTGAATTTAATAATAAAAAAGTAGGGACATTATTAAATGATGATGCAAATAGGCTTGAAAATGAAGAGTTCTTTTTTAGTGCGAAAGAGTACAAAGATAGTATTACAGCCGATGGTAAAAAATCGCTTAGTAGAGTAAAGCCTGAAATGCGTTTGCATTTAAATAAGCAGTTTTTTCAAGATAGAATTTTAAAAGCGGATGCGTCAAAACTTGCAACAGAGGATGTTTTTCAAGAGTATTTTAGAGGCTTGTATTTTAATGTTGAGAAGTCTGGATCTAGTCCAAGTAATATGGCATTGATTAATTTTAGTGAAGGTAAAATTACAGTTTATTACAAAGCTAAAACAGAATCTACAACAGATGCTGACGCTACAATGGAGAGCAAAACAATTGTTTTGAATTTAAAGGGCTCTAGTTCGTCTACATCAAACACGGCTAATTTTCTTAATGATGCTAGAAATCCAAATTATGAAAGTGCTATAACCACAAATGTAAATAAAACAGAAGGAGATGAGCGGCTTTATTTAAAAGGAGGTCAAGGCGCTATGGCAATCCTAAAGCTTTTTAATCCAACCGATGTATTAAGTTACAATGCGCAAGGAGAACCGGTAAATGGAGCAAATGGTGTTCCTGACCAATTAGATGAAATAAGAAGTAATGCTGCCATTAAGAATTGGAGAGTTAACGAGGCAAATTTGGTTTTTTATATTGATGCCGATAAAATGGCTAATACCGAAGAGCCAAATAGATTGTATTTGTATGATTTTACAAATAATACTGTGTTGTTAGATTATTCTACCGATGCCTCATCTACTTATGGAGGATTAATTACGGTTGGTTCTGATAAAAGAGGGAAAAGTTATAAAGTTAGAATTACAGGCCATATTCGCAATCTGATAAAAGATGCGACGGCAAAAAATGTTGATTTAGGTCTGGTTGTTTCTCAAAGTCCGACGACGCTTACATTTAATGCGCTGAAGAATAGGATTCAAATTCAAGAAAATCCGATTGAATATTTTTCTGCAGTACCGAGAACATCGGTTATGAATCCTTTAGGTACAATCTTGTATGGTTCAAAAGCATCTGCATCTGTTCCAGAGGATAAAAGATTGAAACTTGAAGTTTACTACACGAAACCAAATTAATAAATATATATGTGTGGAATTGTTGGATATATCGGTCATCGAGATGCCTATCCTATTGTAATAAAAGGATTAAAGCGTCTTGAATATAGAGGATATGATAGTGCCGGCGTTATGTTGTATGACGAAGAGGCTGGCATTAAAGTATGTAAAACGAAAGGTAAAGTTTCTGATCTTGAGGCTAAAGCCAATGAAGGTTTTACAATAAACGGAAATATTGGAATTGGACATACGCGTTGGGCAACTCATGGGGTTCCAAACGACGTGAATTCGCACCCTCATCTTTCTAATTCTGGAGATTTGGCAATTATCCATAATGGAATTATTGAGAATTATGCACCTTTGAAAGAGGAGCTTATCAAAAGAGGTTATACTTTTAAGTCGGATACAGATACTGAGGTTTTAGTTAATTTAATAGAAGAAGTTCAAAAGAAAGAAAATATTAAATTAGGTAAAGCGGTTCAGGTTGCATTAAACCAAGTTGTTGGTGCGTATGCAATTGCTGTTTTTGATAAAAAAAATCCAAACGAACTAGTTGCGGCAAGATTAGGGAGTCCATTAGCAATTGGAGTTGGAGAAGGAGAGTATTTTGTTGCTTCTGATGCTTCACCGTTTATTGAATATACTTCTAATGCGGTGTATTTAGAAGATGGCGAAATGGCAAATATTAGATTGCATAAGCCAATTAAAATTAGAAAAATCCAAGATGATTCTTTGGTAGATCCTTATATTCAAGAGCTTCAAATGAATTTGGAGCAGATTGAAAAAGGTGGATATGATCATTTCATGCTTAAAGAAATCTATGAGCAGCCAAGTGTAATTAAAGATACATACAGAGGAAGGCTTCATGCTAATGAAGGAATCGTTCAAATGGCTGGTGTTGAAGATAATCTGGAGAAATTCTTAAACGCAAAAAGAATTCTAATTGTTGCGTGTGGAACTTCTTGGCACGCAGGTTTAGTGGCAGAATATATCTTTGAGGAATTTACCCGTATTCCTGTAGAGGTTGAATATGCTTCTGAGTTTAGATACAGAAATCCAATTATCAATAAAGATGACGTAGTTATCGCGATTTCACAATCTGGTGAAACTGCAGATACTATGGCGGCTATTAAATTGGCAAAAGAAAACGGAGCATTTGTATTTGGAGTTTGCAACGTAGTTGGATCTTCTATTTCTAGAGAAAGTCATGCAGGTGCCTATACGCACGCAGGTCCAGAAATTGGAGTAGCTTCTACAAAAGCATTCACTACTCAAATCACTGTATTAACGATGATTGCTCTACGTTTAGGAAAAGCAAAAGGAACGTTGTCAAATACAGATTTTCATACTTACCTTCAAGAATTAGAAATTATTCCTGAGAAAGTGGCTGAAGCATTAGAAACTGATGATAGAGCTAAAGAAATTGCTGCTGCCTTTAAAGATGCGCCAAACTGTCTTTATTTAGGTAGAGGATACAATTTCCCTGTAGCATTAGAAGGTGCTTTAAAATTAAAAGAAATCTCATATATCCACGCTGAAGGTTATCCAGCTGCGGAAATGAAGCACGGTCCGATTGCTTTAATTGACGAACACATGCCGGTTATTGTTATTGCTCCTAAACAAGGACATTACGATAAAATTGTAAGTAATATTCAGGAAATTAAATCAAGAAGCGGTAAAATTATCGCTGTAGTTACAAAAGGTGATGTTCAAGTTCGCGAATTAGCTGATTATGTAATCGAAATTCCTGAAACTTCAGATGCATTGTCACCATTAGTTACCACTATTCCGTTGCAATTATTGTCTTACTATATTGCGGTAATGAGAGGTTGTAATGTGGATCAGCCACGTAACTTAGCAAAATCGGTTACAGTAGAATAAGTTTATTTTTCGAAATAATAAATATGTTAAAAAAGCGAGATTTAGGTCTCGCTTTTTTTTTATTGTCAATAATTTTTTTGAACACCTGTATTTTTGTGAAATTTTCATTTTTTTGATGAAAATTTATATGTATGCATAGTATATTGGTTTTTCTTCTCACTTTCTTTGTTTTTATTTTAATAAATCTAATTAGTAAATAGTTAAAATATTGTAAAAAATGATGCTAAATATGAATTTTATTTAACGTTTTTTTATGCATATTAAAATATTTGCTTATTTTGGCTATATATACTAACGAAAAACTAACCCAAAATGAGAGTCTACTTGCTAATTATGTTGTTATTCAGCGGAATGGCCTTTGCGCAGAATACAATTACAGGTTCGGTTACCGATGGTAACAAGCAATCTATCCCTGGTGCCAATGTTGTTGTTGTCGGAGAAAACAGTGGTGCTTCTACTGATTTTGACGGATCGTTTAAATTGACTACTAATGCTAAGCTGCCTTTTTCTGTAAAGGTTTCGGCAGTAGGATTTGAATCAAAAACGATAAGTGTAACAGCGGCAAATCAAAAAATTAATGTGATTCTAAAAGATGAAGAAACGAAGCTTGATGAAATCGTAGTTTCTGCATCAAGAACGCCAGAACGTGTGATTGAATCGCCGGTTACAATTGAGCGTATGGGGCTTCAGGAAATTAAGAATACAACAGCTGCAACTTTTTACGATGGCTTGGAAAATTTGAAAGAGGTAAACTTCAATACGAGTAGTATCTCTTTTAAATCTGTCAATACTCGTGGTTTTGCAACGGTAGCCAATACTCGTTTCATGCAGTTGGTGGACGGAATGGATAACTCATCTCCTGCCTTGAATTTCGTTTTAGGAAATCTTATTGGGGTTTCGGATATTGATGTTGCAAGTGTGGAGTTGCTGCCAGGTGCTTCTTCTGCATTATATGGTGCAAATGCTTTTAATGGAATTATGTTTATGTCTAGTAAAAGTCCTTTTACGAATGAAGGTATAAGTGTTTATTACAAATACGGGCAAACAAGTCAAGATGCTGCCGGAACAAATGATTATAATGATTTTGGAATTAGAGCAGCTAAAGCTTTTACAAAGCATTTTGCGATGAAAGCTAATTTTACTTACATGGAAGCAAGTGAGTGGATTGCTGCTGATAAAAGAAGTATGACAAGTGGAGGTGATAGCCACGCAGTAAATCAGAATTATGATGGATTGAATATTTATGGTGACGAGGTAACAACTTTTATTCCAAATGTTGGGCAAGTTAGTAGAACTGGTTATCGTGAGCAAGACTTAACAGATAACAAGGTGAAAAGTATGAAAGCTGATTTTAGTGCGCATATCAAACCTTGGGCAGATGATACAGAATTTATTTTACAATATAAAATCGGTACAGGAAGTACTATTTATCAAGGGGCAAATAGATATGCTTTGAAAGACTTCTTGATGCAACAGGGTAAATTTGAAGTTAAAGGGAAAAACTTTTTTGGACGAGTTTATTTTACAAGTGAAGATGCTGGGAATTCTTACGATATGAGATTTGCTGCATGGAATGTTAACAGAGCGGCTAAGTCGGATCAAGAGTGGTTTACAAATTATGCAACAGCTTATCAGTATGCCGGAGCAGTTATGGGAACAAATGCAAATGAATCGGCTTCAATTGCAAGAAATTTTGCTGATTACAATGTGTTGCCAGCTGCAATCTCGTTTCTTCCAAAACCAACGGGCTCTCCAAGATTTGAACCTGGAAGTGCTCAATTTAATAGTGCTTTAGCAACTGTCGTAGCAAATCCTGATTTAACTCAGGGAGCTAAATTTATTGATCATTCAAAATTATATCACTCAGATGTGAATTATAATTTTAGAGATATTATTAAATGGGCAGAAGTTCAAGTGGGTGGTTCATGGAGAAAATATGTGATGGATTCAGAAGGAACTATTTTTACTGATTATGATGGGCCAATTGAATATAAAGAATATGGAGCTTATGCTCAATTACAGAAAAAGTTCTTAGATGATAGATTGAAGTTTACTGGGTCTTTACGTTACGATAAAAGCCAGAATTTTGACGGAAATGTATCTCCGAGAGTTTCATTTGTTTACTCTGCTGGAGCATCAAAGAATCATAATTTTAGATTGTCTTATCAAACAGGTTTCCGTAATCCAACTACACAAGATCAGTATATTGGTTTAGATTTAGGGCCATTTGCTTTAATTGGTTCGGCTCCTGAGAACTTGGATCGTTTTCAAGAAACAGTAAATGTAAGCGCAGCAGGTCAGTCAATAGCAGGGCAGCCAGCAACTATTAATATGTCAGGACAAAATGCTTATCACAATGCTTACACTGTAGCATCAGTTCAAGCTTTTGCTGCTTCTGCTAATCCTGGTGATCTTCAAGTGGCAGATATCGGACTGGTAAAACCAGAGCAAGTTCAGGCTTTTGAGGTTGGGTATCGTACGGTTGTTCAGAATGACTTATCAGTAGATTTGAATGCTTATTATAATATTTATAATGACTTTATGAATACTGCAAGAGTTATTTCTCCTTATTATGGAACAGTTGGTACAGATCCGACAAATCCTGCAGTGCAGCAAACATATCAAGCTCTTGCATTTGGTGATAGAAGAGTGTATCAAGTGTATACGAATACAACAGCTCAAATATCGTCTTTTGGTTTTGGGGCAGGTTTATCAAAAAAAGTATATAAAGATTTTGAAGTAGGGGTAAACTACAATTATGCTCAATTTAATTTTGATCAGCAAGATGATCCTGATTTCGTTGCTGGATTTAATACTCCAAAACACAGAATCAAAGCTTCTTTAGGAAATGCGAAAGTGATTAAAAACTTAGGGTTTAATGTAAATGTTAGATGGAATTCTGAATATCTATGGGAATCTTCTTTTGGAGATGGTATGATTCCAGAGAATACTGTTCTTGATGCTCAGGTAAATTATGCAATTCCAAAATGGAAGTCGGTTGTTAAAGTTGGAGCAACAAATCTTTTTGGAAAAGATTATCTTCAAGTTATCGGAGCAGGTATGATTGGTCAAATGTGGTTTGCATCTTGGACAATCAATCCATAACGGTGTAATTATTTATGTGAATGATGTAGCTTCAATGAAGTTATTTGGGAAAATGGAGATAATAATTTAAAAGTACTAATTATGAAAAAAAATATAAAAACGCTGTTATTGGTTTCTTTGGCTTTTATGGCAGCTTGTAATAATGATGATAATAATGCTCCAGCAGAAGTTCCAGTAGTTCCAGGTTCTGCTGTATTTACAAAATATGTGGCAATTGGAGATTCTTTTGCTGCAGGTTATAGTGATAATGCTTTGTTTAAAAAAGGACAAGAGAATTCATATCCAAATATATTGGCGCAACAATTTGTGGCTGCAGGAGGAGGTGCTTTTACGCAGCCGCTTATGAATGATAATATTGGAGGTTTGCTTTTAGGAGGAAATGTAATTGCAGGAACTCGTTTGTATTTTGATGGGCCAACCCAGACTCCGGTTAATGTAGTAGGAAAACCAACGACAGAAGTTACAGCTCATCTTACGGGAACATTTAATAATTTAGGAGTTCCAGGTGCTAAAAGCTATCACTTGTTAGCTGCTGGTTATGGCAACGTTGCTGGCGTAGCAACTGGTGCGGCAAACCCATATTATGCAAGGTTCTCGAGTACGGGTACATCTACAGTTTTAGGTGACGCTGTTGCTCAGGATCCGACTTTCTTCTCTTTGTTTATTGGCGGTAATGATGTTTTGGGATATGCAACATCTGGTGGAACCGGAAAAGATCAAACAGGAAATCCTAATCCAGCCACATACGGATCAAGCGATATAACAGATCCAGCAGTTTTTGCCAGTGTGTATACTAATTTGGCGACTGCTTTAACAGCAAAAGGCGCAAAAGGTGTTGTGGCAAATCTGCCATACATTACAACTTTACCTCACTTTACAACGGTTCCTTACAATCCGCTTACCGCGAAAGTAATAGGTAAAAACAATGAAGCTGCGGGTGTTGCTGCTATAAAGGCATTAAACGCACAGCTGTATGGGCCATTAAAACAAGCATTGACAGCTTTTAATGCTGGAGACAGAATTAATTTGCTTTCTGAAACTGGCGCAAGTCCTTTATTAATAAAAGATGAAACTTTAACAGATTTGAGAGTGCAATTGACCGCGGCATTTACGCCAACGTTAGGAGCGCAGAATGCTGCTTTTTATGGTGCGGTTTTCGGACAAGCGAGACAGGCTAAAGCTACGGACTTAGTTGTGCTAACGACGAGAGCAGATATTGGAACTGCACCAACAGCTGCCAATTCTGGAATTGGTATTGCGCCTCCAGCGCCATTAAATGCATTTGGAATATCTTATCCTTTACAAGATAAACATGTATTAATTCCGACAGAAATTGCAGAGATTAAAAAAGCTACTGATGCTTACAATGTAACAATTGAAACTGTTGCTAAAGAAAAAGGCCTTGCTTTTGTTGATACAAGAGCAACTATGACACAGTTGGCTAGTGGGGGAATTAGATTTGGCAATTTCGTAATAAGTTCTTCTTTTGCAACTGGGGGAGCTTTCTCTTTAGATGGTGTGCATCCAAGTGCAAGAGGTTATGGGCTAATTGCAAATATCTTTATTGACGCTATTAACGAAAAGTATGGTTCGACACTGCGACATGTGGATTTAGCAATCTATCCAATTCAGTATCCAGCTACATTACCATAATAATTAGGATAAAAAAAGAAGCAAAAAAAACCGCTCATTATTAAGATGAAGCGGTTTTTTTCTTTACGCTAAAAAAATGCCATTTATGTTGTTTTTTGGGTCAGTTTTAGGAATCAAACAAAATCATGGTATTTTTTATGAAAAAAAAATTGATTTTATATTTTAAAAAATTATCTTTGCGCTCTGAAAAAAGAGGTATTTTCGATAAACCTAAATAGCTATTTAATAAATACATAAGTAATGTCAAAAGTAATAGGAAAAGTTGCTCAAATCATTGGACCAGTAGTAGACGTAGTTTTCAACGGTAAAGATGTTGAACTTCCAAAAATTTATGATTCACTAGAAGTCACTAAAAAAGACGGAACTATCTTAGTTCTAGAAGTACAATCTCACATTGGAGAAAACACTGTTCGTACAATCTCTATGGACTCTACAGACGGTTTGTCTAGAGGATATGAGGTAGTTGGAACTGGAAATCCAATCCAAATGCCAATCGGTCCAGATGTATATGGAAGATTATTTAATGTTGTTGGAGATGCAATTGATGGTTTAGGTGATTTACCAAAAACTGGAGAGAACGGTTTGCCAATTCACAGACAAGCTCCAAAATTCGAAGATCTATCAACTTCATCTGAAGTTTTATTTACAGGTATTAAAGTAATCGATTTGATCGAGCCTTATGCAAAAGGAGGTAAAATTGGATTGTTCGGTGGTGCTGGTGTTGGTAAAACAGTATTGATTCAGGAGTTGATCAACAATATCGCAAAAGGTCACGGTGGACTTTCAGTATTCGCTGGAGTAGGTGAAAGAACGCGTGAAGGAAATGACTTGCTTCGTGAGATGTTGGAGTCAGGAATTATTAAATACGGTGATGATTTCATGCACTCTATGGAAAATGGAGGATGGGATTTATCTAAAGTAGATATGCCAGGAATGAGAGAGTCTAAAGCTACTTTCGTTTTCGGACAAATGAATGAGCCACCTGGAGCTCGTGCACGTGTGGCACTTTCAGGATTATCTATCGCTGAGTATTTCCGTGATGGAGCTGGATCTGATCAAGGAAAAGACGTATTGTTCTTCGTTGATAACATCTTCCGTTTTACACAAGCAGGTTCTGAGGTATCAGCACTTTTAGGACGTATGCCATCTGCGGTAGGTTATCAACCAACATTGGCAACTGAGATGGGTGCTATGCAAGAGCGTATTACATCTACAAACAAAGGATCTATTACATCTGTACAAGCAGTTTACGTTCCTGCGGATGACTTAACTGACCCAGCGCCAGCTACAACTTTCGCGCACTTAGATGCAACAACTGTATTGTCTCGTAAAATTGCTGAGTTAGGTATCTATCCTGCGGTTGACCCGTTAGATTCTACTTCTAGAATCTTAACTCCTCAAATTTTAGGAAATGAGCACTACGACTGTGCACAAAGAGTTAAAGAAATTCTTCAAAAATACAAACAATTACAAGATATCATCGCTATCCTTGGTATGGAGGAGCTATCTGAAGAAGATAAACTTGCAGTAGCAAGAGCACGTCGTGTACAACGTTTCTTGTCTCAGCCATTCCACGTAGCAGAGCAATTTACAGGTATCCCAGGTGTATTAGTTGATATTAAAGATACTATCAAAGGATTTAACATGATCATCGATGGTGAGTTGGATCACCTTCCAGAAGCAGCTTTCAACTTGAAAGGTTCTATTCAAGATGCAATCGAAGCTGGAGAGAAAATGTTAGCTGAAGCATAATCAAGCGTAGCTTGATAAACATCAAAAAGTAAAAATTCCAAATTCCAAAATTGGGATTTGGAATTTTTTAATTTGGAATTTTAAAAAACAGTTATGATTTTAGAAATAGTATCACCAGAAGCAAAATTATTTTCAGGAGAAGTTACTTCAGTTACTTTGCCGGGAGTTAATGGTAGCTTTCAGATTTTAAATCATCACGCGCCAATTGTTTCTATCTTAGAAGAAGGAACAATTAAAATTGCAGCTCCAAGCTTCAGTTTTTCTAAAGAGGCTGCTGATAAATTTACGAGAGTGAATGACCAAACTTATACTTTAGGGATTAAGTCAGGAACAATCGAAATGAAAAACAATAAGATTATTGTATTAGTTGACTAAAACAATTTCAAAATAAGCAGAAAAGCCAGACAGTATTGTCTGGCTTTTTTTATTTTTGGTAGATGGAAGAACGAGAATTTACTAAGTTAATTTATGTTTCGCAAAGACCATTTTGGCATTTTCTGATAGCATTCCCACTATATTATTTTACAATTTCAATGGTTTTTAAAGCCGTAGAACTGTTTTCTTCTGGAAAGGTGATTGAAGCTTTGAAATTTCTTTTAGCGATATTTTTTATGTTCGTATGTGCAGCGGGGCTGACTTTTACAAAGAAGGTTTACACTAATGCTAAACTAAAAACAGTTAGGTTTAATTTTACTTTGTTTAAGATTCCATTATGTCGTGATTCTGTTTTTAAAAATATACAATATGTATCTGTCTATAAAAATTATTCAGATCGAGATTTTGAAATATACATTTGGTTGTCCGAAACACAGAAAAAATCTATATCTGTTCATCTAGATTTACAGTCAGCATTTGATTATGCATTAAAAATAGCCAACGGATTAGAGGTTGATTTACTTGATGCAACTGAGAAAGGAAATTTTAAATGGGTAGAGAAAGAGATGAAATAATATATTGAAAGCCAGACGTTTTGTTTGGCTTTTTTATTTTCTTACTTTTGAAGTATTAGAATCTCTTTATAAAATATTTGATCAATTGTAAAAGCGTAGTAAGCTTTTACAAATCGCTTCTTTTAAAGTAAAGTAGCAACATTTTTTATGTCAAATTTTATAAAGAATATATATGAAAAATATATCAAAAGTTGCTGTTCTTGGCGGCGGTGGAAGAACTGGAAAATATCTTGTAAGCCAGTTATTAGAAAACGGATTTAGTGTAAAACTTCTTTTAAGAAATCCGGACGATTTTACTGTTCAAAATTCGAAAATTGATATTATCAGGGGTGATGCTATTGAGGAAGAATCGATAAGCTTATTGCTCAAAGATTGTCAAGCGGTATTAAGTACCATTGGTCAGCGCCCAGGAGAACCTATGGTGGCTAGTCAAGCAACAAAGAACATTTTGAATGCTATGAAAAATTGTGGTATTCAGAGGTACGTTTTATTGGCTGGACTGAATATTGATACGCCACATGATAAAAAGAGTGCAAAAACTATTATGGCAACCGAGTGGATGAAAACCAATTTTCCAGAAATTCAAAAAGATCGTCAATTTACGTATAATCTTTTGAATGAAAGCAATGTGGATTGGACGCAAGTTCGTGTTCCATTAATTGTTTTTTCTGATGAAAGTTCTAAAATCTCAGTAAATCTTGAAGATTGTTTAGGAGATAAAATTTCAGCCTTTGATATTGCGAAGTTTTTGGTGAAAGAGATGATTGAATCAAATTATAAGAGACAATCACCTTTTATAAGTGCCATTTAAATTAAAACAGCGGATTTTACACAGATCCACTGTTTGTTTTATTTTAGTGCTAATTGCCTAACTTTGTTTTATGAAGCTGCCAGAAAGTCTTAATCGCAAATTAGAAAAATCTAAACAGAGTAATCTATTTAGAAAACTTCCTGCGTTTAATAATCTGATTGATTTTTATTCAAATGATTATATCGGGTTTTCTAAATCAGAAACTATTTTCAAACATACTCATGCTTATTTATTGGAAAATGAGATTCTTCAAAACGGTGCTACAGGTTCAAGATTAAATACAGGAAACCATTCTCTTTATCCAATTGCAGAGAGCTTTATTGCTGAATTTCATGAGGCAGAAACTGCTTTAATTTTCAATTCGGGCTACAATGCCAATTTAGGTTTTTTTAGCGCTGTACCGCAAGCAAATGATGTTATTTTGTATGATGAATTGTGTCATGCTTCGATAAAAGATGGAATCAGTATGTCTAAGGCAAAATCGCAATATTTTATACATAATGATTTTGAAGATTTAGAAAAATACATTCTTAGATATCCTGATACTACAATCTATATTGTAACCGAAACAGTTTTTTCTATGGATGGAGATTGTCCGAATTTAGAAGAATTGGTACAGCTTTCAGAAAAATACAATTGCTATCTGATTGTCGATGAAGCTCACGCTTTGGGTGTTTTTGGAGAAAAAGGAGAGGGTTTGACTCAGTATTTGCAGTTGCATAATAAAATTTTTGCCCGTATTGTAAGTTTTGGAAAAGGTTTGGGATGTCAAGGGGCGACGATTTTAGGGAGTGCGGAACTTCGAGAATATCTGATCAATTTTGCCCATAGTTTTATTTATACAACTGCTTTGTCTCCTCATGCTGTTGCAACAATTTTAATGGCTTATCAGCAATTGGAAAGCGAGAAAGACGCCATTGAAAAGCTACGTCAGAATATAGTGTTTTTCAATCAGCAGAAAAATTTATTAGGGTTAAAACCAATGTTTATCCATAGTAAATCTGCGATACATTCGGCTATTGTTCCAAGAAATAAAAATGTAAAAGCGTATTCAGTGCAACTTCAAGATAAAGGATTCGATGTGCAATCTATTCTTTCTCCAATTGTTCCAGAAGGTCAGGAACGTTTACGTTTTTGCCTTCATAGTTATAATTCGCAGGAAGAGATTATTAAAGTTCTAAAATTGGTTAGGGATTTTGTTTTTTAAGTATGAAAGAAGATTTTAAATTAGTTAAAAGTTATCAGTATTCATCAGAAGCCCAAATATTCTGCGGTAAGTTGGAATCCGAAGGAATTGAAGTCTATTTAAGGGATAATCACATAGTAGATTCAAATCCGATTTGGAGTAACGCTGTTGGTGGAGTCAAACTTTTTGTGAAAGAAGAAGATTTTGAAAAAGCAAATGAAATTCTTTCGACAGTTAGCCCATATTCAGTAGATGAAAAGAATAATTTAATAAAATGCCCAAATTGTGGTGCCGAAAAAGTTGAAATGATTACTTCAATAAGGGATGCGAGATCATTAATTGCATTTGTTTTTTCACTGCTTTTTGGTGTGATTCCTTTTTATTCAAAATACCGATATAAATGCAGTTATTGTAAAACGGAATTTTAAAAGTAAAAACAAGAAACCCATCGTAAAGATGGGTTTTTGCTATTAATTAAATATGATTTTCTTAGTGACTTCGTGATTGTTTTCTAGTATTACTTTTGCCAATAAAACTTGATTGCTAGAATGCAGGTTTGCAATTTCTAATTCTTTCGCGTCAATTTTGCTTTTGCTGTAAAGCAGTTGCCCGCCGATAGTATAGATTTGAACTTCTTTAATGTTTTCAATTCCGCTAGTTATATTTATAACTTTTGATTTTACAGCAACCAAAAGTCCATCGGCTATATTTTCAAAATCATCAGTTCCTAATGTTTTGTTTGTAAAGCGCAATACAAAACGTGTTGAAGAAGTTCCGATAGCAGTTTTAAAAGTATAATTTTCTTTACGTAAATCTATTATTACGCCTTTTAATTTGTCTTCTAAATAGATTTCCTGATTATTGAATAATCCATCTACGTGATCAATTGAAATGGTGAGATCACCTGCAAATGTACTTTTGTAACCAAGAGGAACCGTGTCGGTATTGTCAAAAGGCAATGCACGACCCTGAATGGTCAATCTTTTAGATTCGTTAATGCTGTAAAAATCAATGTAAGAGTTGCTTCCCATTGTAGTGGCATCGTAATTATAATCCCAACTATTAGTTGCTCCAGTTGCATATCCAACGAGCATCTGTTTAAAAGCATCATCATTGTTGGTTAAATTCAACCATATACGATTTTTTTCTATCGTACTATTTTTTGAGGTTGTTTTAAAGAATGTAGTATTGTTAGCTTTAAGCCTTTGACCGTTCTTAAAAAAAATAGAATTAACATTTGGCTGAATAAAGAAACCTTGTCCCGTACCAATATGTCCATCAGGAGCTTGTCCTTTTGGAGATGGTCTAGTTTGTCCCATCATTGAAAAGACTGCGTAATCTGAACTGCTATATCTATATGTATTAGTTCCTTCAACAATTTTGGGTGGCGTATTGTGCGACCAAAAATATAAAGCTCCAACTTCTCCATTATTGCTAATAAACTCTTCTGCATCGATAGAAGAAGGATAAGGATTTCCTATAAAATTAAATTTTCCGCTTACAAGTTTTACTTCGATATCTCCATTGTTGGGAGTTCCTATAAATTTCGCAGTAAAATCTGAAGGTTGGTTAATATCATGAGATTGTGGCCCTCTAATGCTGTATCCTGTTCCAGGATCCATATTTATTAAACCGTTAATAATAGTTGCCCATTTGCCATTTGTATTGTCCCAAGAAGCAAATTTATCATATAAAGTTTCTGGTGATAAATCGTGCATTGAAAAGTCGCTTACAGGCGATGACCAGTATGTTATGTCAAAACGGGTTATATTTACTGTTCTTTGTGCTTCAAAAGATTCTTTACTTCCTTTGAACATATTGTTGTCTGTTGAAGTTTGAAGAAATGAACCTCCATCTAATATTAACAGCTTGCCGTCTCCAAGAACAGTTATGTCTTCGTCTACAGTAAGGGTTATGTTTTTAGGTACTGTAAGTGTTTTTTTGTCATTAATTGTACAAGAGCACACGGTAAGGTCAGACTGTAATGTTGTATCTGCATTTATGACTAAAGAACTTCCATTTGCATTACCCGTATTAGTAGTTGGGACGTTAATAAAAAGAACAGAAGATTTTGCGCCACCTCCGTTTTCTTTTAAACGTATTTCTATTTTGGTTTTACTGTTTAAAGCAAAAAGTTTTCCGTCATTGTCTAATATTACTGCAGTATCTGTGTTTCCTGATTTGTCAAAAATTTTATTTCCATCTACATATATTTGAAGATCATCGTCATAATTTGCGACTTGTATCTGATATTGACCACAAGCGAAACCTGTACGTTTAGAAACAACTGTAAAGTAATCGTTAGGCATTGGTGCTCCTTGCCAATTGCTTGCTGCATATGGAGATTTGGTAGTTGGCCAGAATGCTGTTGAATTTGCATTTGGATTTGGATCGACATAATATCCTGCATATACCGCATTTGTTAAAGATATATCGTTTTTATTATAACCGTAAACATTCCAAACCTTATCTCCAAATACTGTCGGATCTCCTTTTATTAAACCAAAAGAGAAAGAAGCTCTGGCGGCACCCGCTATTTCGAAATATTCTAAGACAAATTCATAATCCTTATTAGCCTCAAGCTCATATAAAACTGAGTTTACAGCATAACTTCCGCCGCTCCATCTTTGTAAGATCAAGTTGCCATTCACATATAATCTAATTCCATCATCGCCTGCTATCATGAAATTGTATAGACCAGCTTCTGTAACTTTTGTTCGCATTTTGTAGCGTACAAGGAAATAATCTGAAGGAGCAGCCTCGCAAGGGAAGTTTGACGTTAAACCAGTGATAGCTCCATTATTGACATCTCTGTCAAAGTTTTTATTTTCTGTTACGGTTCCAACGTAAGTTGCAACAGCAGGATTTGGTGTTTCATTGAAAGCAAGAGCGGGAACAGCATTGGTTTGTGTCCATTTGTATACATATCCCTTCCATATATTGTCTCCAAATACCGTCGGATCTTCAGTTGGTGCGCAAGGAGCCAATTCATCTGCTCCAATATATGGCTTAATTCTTGCTTCTCCGTCAATATCAGTTGTAACTTCTGAAATAGCTATACCTTGTAAATTTTTGTTATTAGCAACATCTTGTAAGTGATAATCAGAAGTAAAAGAAGGATTGATGATTGTGTATGTACTTTCTGAAGTTGCACTAGTCCAAGCGGTTGAACCAGTAGGGCCTGTGCCTATATATTCAACGCCGTTTTGACCTCCTCCAATTCTGTTTGAGAAACCACCAGAGCTGTTGGTTACATAATAATTATTGTGGCTTACTGTTCCTAAAGTGCCTCCAGTCTTAAAGATACCATATTGTATTCCAGATTGTGTATTAATAAAAATATTATTTCTGACATTAATGCCAGATCCTCCAGTTATGTAAAGACAGGAAGCACGTGTTGATTTTCCGCCAGAACTGATAATTGTATTGTAATATACATTTGTTGCGCTTCCGGATTCTATAAATACATTATGCCCTCTTTGATGAAAATTTCCGTTCTCAGAAGTTTCAGCAGAAGTGTAAACATTGCTTATAATGTTGTTGGCAATAGTATTAGCTCTACTAGATTTTACCAATATTCCAGCAGTTAAATAGCTGTTATTGTACCAAATGTTTTCGATATTATTGATTTTATTGCTTGAAATAGTACCACTGCTTGTTCCTAAAAGCAAAATTGCGGCACAGTCATTACTTTGATTTTCGGTATTTCTAATTCCTGATATTGTGTTGCCGGAAATTTCGTAGTTCAACGCATTAGAAACATACATTCCCCTAATAGGTTTTTCCTCTGTGGTAGAGCTTCCAATTTTATTTCCCTGAATCTTCCAAGTATTAGGAGACAATGTTGCGTTACTATTTCCATTGATGTAAATTCCTTCTTTTACATTTATCATTTCATTGCTCAAAATCGTGATATCTGAGTTACTTGCAGAATTTGCTTGTATAGTAATTGTATTATTTCCTCCAATCGTGTTATTGCCTGAATAAATTCCAGATAAAAGATTTACTCCCGAATTTCGATTAGTAAACTTTAAATTGCTATTTTTTACAGTAATATTTGTTGATCCTTTTATACCATTACTGGCTATCCAGATAATTGCACGTTGAATATATGCTAAATTATCAGTATTGATTAAGGTCAAGTTTTTGTTATTTAGTGAAGAATTGCTGCCATCTATTACCACGTTGCTAGCCCCATTAAACAAGAATACTGTAGCGATACCAGTATAATCATTTGGTTTGTTTATTGTGATTTTAATGTCGTTTCGTCCAACGTTTGGTTTTATGGTCAAAATATTAGTTTTGCTTGAACCAGAAATTTCTTTAATCACATATTGTGAAGTTGCCGTTTGATCTTGATCGAGCAGGAAATTGACAGGGCCATTTACCCCAACTTGATCCAATCTTGCGATGGCACTAGATAGTGTTCGAAAGTTAGCATCAGTATTTGCTGTGCTAATTATATAGTCACCGCTCAAACTTTGAGCAAACGTTAAAAAAGGCAACAATAAGAATAAAAGTAGAGTTTTTTTCATGCTAAATGTTTTCTATCAATTTGTTATGCTGGCATAAAACTTTTTAAACCGCGGCAAAGATAGATACATCTACGAGCTAGAAATTGTTAGGGTTTTGAGAACCCTGATATAATCGATGAATAGATAAAATAGTCGATGAAGTGCATTAAAAATTTTAATGTTCGATAATAATTCCTATAAAACACAAAAAAATATTATAAGAATAATCGTAAATAATTGCTTTTTTTAAGGTCTTTTTTTTGATTTTTAGACTGAAAAACGTCATGTTTGCTATAAAATCTTCAAAATGGGAATAATTTACAACTAACAGTTGTCTTGGTTTGAGCGTTTCGGAAAGGGAGTTTTTGTTGAGATGAGAAGGTGCAAAAGCGATTTGAAAATGTTCTTTTTTGAAGCGGAAAAATGAGATTTTAGTTTTCTTCTAGTTCTTTTACTTTTTCGTAAACTAAATTGCTTTCGAAACCTCTTCGGAGCATATAGTCGCAGAATTTTTTTCGCTTTTTTAAAAGATTATTTTCCGAAATACTATTCCAAGATCTTGCTGCAAGATTTTCAAAAGTTTCAAAATATTCCTCAGGTGAAATTTCTTTCAGAGCAAGTGTAATATTGGTAGACGAAATATTTCTCAATTTAAGTTCATTAGTAATCCTAATTTTTCCCCAATGCTTAATTCGGTGTTTGCCTCTAGCAAAGCTGCAAGCAAAACGAGTTTCATTTAGAAAATTTCCCTCAATAAGCTGTACGACAATACTGTCAATCTCATTAGGTGTCATTTTTAAGCTATATAATTTAGTAACGACTTCATCATGACAGCGTTCTTGATAAGCGCAAAAATGCTCTAATTTTTGTAAAGCTTCTTTGATGGTAAAGGTGCTATTCGTCGGGTTTTTCATGCGTTTTAACGTTTAAATTGCGTTATGCTCAAATAGTTATAAATTAATACTGAAATTTGTTAATATTTTATCAAAAGAAATAAATTATAACCTTGTGTATTAGGCTAATTTAAATATTTTTGTACGGAATTTTAACATTTTCAATTTCGGCCTAAAATGCCAGAATTTAACATTTTAGGGTTCAGTTAATTACCAAATAGAACTGAGTTCTTTTTTGGAAGAAATGCCATTTTTGCTTTAAGCAAACCAAAAACAAATTTAAAACAAATACCTACTGTTATATGATGAGAAAATTACTTTACTCGTTTTTATTCTTCATTTTTCCTAAGTTTTTATCTAAAAGATCATACAAACCTAGTTTAGGCTTGCTTTGTGTGGGGCTGTTTTTTGTCTCCAATATAATATCTGGACAAACTTGGACAGGGGGTATTAGTTCTGATTGGGGCACTGCTGCAAACTGGAGTGGGAATGCAGTTCCTAATACGAATGCCAATATTATCATTGGTACTGCAAACTTTTATCCTATATTGACATCAAATAGGACATGTCGTTCTATTACATTTAGAGGTAGCAATCTATCTCTGACCGTGAATAGTGGTTTTACGCTAACTCTTACGGGAGGAACTGGAGCGGTTATCGTAGAATCTTCCAACAGCAGTGAAAGGAATGTTGAGATTGCTGGGGGAGGAACTCTATCTTGTGCATCTTTTACGGTTGGATCTACTAGCACTCCAAATAGTGATAGTAGGCCTACAAGCGTGGTGTCAACTATTTCGAATTTAAATATATCAGGAGATTTGACTATTTTAAGTAGTGCAAGTGGCGGTAATACTAATAATGGAACTTTTAGTTTGGAAAGTGGCTCTGTAAATATTAATGGGCAGATTAAAACAACGTCACCATCTGGTACAACGTCCCTTTTTACTATGGCTACTGGGACGCAATCAAAAACTTTATTATTAGGTAATACTACTCCATTTGCACCTTCTGGCGTCGGTACTAGTACTTTTACCTTAAATGGTTCGGGTTCAACAGTAAATTATGATAATGTAGGTAATCAGACCGTACGCGCAACAGCATATAATAATCTTATTCTTTCTGGGAGTGGTACAAAAACATTTGGTACAACGCCAATAAATATAACTAATAATCTGTCAATTGTTTGGGGAGTAGTAGCTAATTTGAGTAACAATGTTACCCATACAGCGGGGAGTTTGACTTTAGGTGGACATAGCCAAAATTCGGGATTTTGGGGTAGTACTAATACTGCTACCGGAACTTTTAAAAGTGAATATTATTTTGGTACAAGTGCAACAGGAAGAGTAAGTGTAGGAGCCAGTTGTAATGAAGTAGCGATCACTATAAATGCTACATCTACTTTAATTTGTAAAGGTGCAAGTGCCACATTTACAGCCACACCTACTTATGCAATATCGCCTTCATATCAATGGAAAGTAAATGGTGTTAACGTTGGAACAAATAGTGCTACTTTTACTAGCGCGACATTAAGTAATAATGATAAAGTAACTTGTGTAGTAACATCTGGGGCAGCACCATGTTTGCCTTCTGGAAGTACAGCGACTTCAAATGAAATTACGATGTCTGTATCTACAATTACAGCAAGTGCATCGCCTACCACCATTGCAAGTGGAGGAACTACAAATCTGACTTCGTCAGTGACTCCGGCTTCTTATACAGCAACTTTATTAAATCAAGATTTCAATGGTGCAAGTCCAGGTTGGGGGGTTTCTGGAAATACAGGTAGTGTTGCGTGGACGCTAAGACCAGATGGATATTTTTATGAATATACTAGTACTGGTAATTATGAGCCTTTTACTTTTCGCTCTAATGATAACACCCAATTTTATCTTTCAAATAGCGCTTCGCAAGATGCTACTATTACTACTTATTTAACTTCTCCTGCGATTCCAATCACAGGATGTACAAGTTTATCATTAGAATTTTATCATTATTACTATAGCTGGTCAGGAGATTCTGCAACAATTCAAGTTTCATTAAATGGAACATCATGGACAAACGTTCAAATCTTTAATAGTACACAAGGAACTGAAAATAAATTTGAGAAGGTAACAATACCGCTAAATAGTTATGCTAATGGTACTAATACTACTTTATATGTGAGATTTGTATACACGGCATCTTTCGATTGGTTTTGGGCTATTGATAATGTTAAGGTAACAGGAACTAAGCCGGTAACCTACACCTATAGTTGGGCTGCTACACCTTCTGGAGCAACAGCAGGATTATCTGCTACTAACATAGCTAATCCAATAGCTGCGCCTACTCAAACTACAAGTTATGTTGCAACTGCTACGAATTCAGCGAATAGTTGTACAGTGTCTTCATCACCTGTTGTAGTTGCAGTTACTCCAGTTATTAATAGTTTTACTCCAACTTCTGCTTGTATAGGATCAGGAACTGCTGTAGTGATAACAGGAAGTGCCTTTAACGGAGCTACTGCAGTAACTTTTAATGGAGTTAATTCTGCTTTTACGGTCGATAGTAATACACAAATTACAGCTACTTTGCCTTCGACAGCAAGTACAGGTACAATTTCTGTTACAACACCGAGTGGTTCAGTAACGAGTGCGAGTTCATTTACAGTAAACCCGATAAGTGTTGGAGGAACAGTGTCAGGTAGTACTTCCGGCTGTGTAGCTTCAAATAGCGCCACTTTTACATTAACAGGAAATGTAGGTAGTGTGGTACAATGGGAATCATCTATTAATAATTTTGCAACATCAGGAACAATTATTCCAAATACAACAACTACTTTGTCAGTTTCGAATGTTACAACTACAACCTACTATCGAGCATTGGTAAAGAGTGGTAGTTGTTCTTCTATTTACTCATCAGTGGGAATTTTAACTACGGGTGCTGTCACCGCAACGACAGCTTCTTTGCCTGTTTGTAATGGCTTCACTGCCAATTGGAATAAAGTAACGGGAGCAACGGCTTACCTGTTAGATATTTCTACTTCAAATGGTTTTGGTACTTTTGTTTCTGGATTTAATGGGGCAAATGTTGGTGATGTTGCATCTTTTGCAGTAAGTGGCCTTTTGCCTAATACTACATATTATTATAGAATTTCTCCTGTTTATGCATGCGGTGTTTATGCTGTACCATCTAATGTGGTATCTGTTACAACAGCAGCATTGCCTACGGTTGCGACAATAAGTGGTGGTGCAACTACGGTTTGTGTAAATGGTGTAACTCCCGCTTTTACAAATAATACCAACGGAGGAACTTGGTCTATCGCAAATGGATCTGGTTCTGCTAGTATCAATTCAGGTGGTGTCGTGACAGGATTGACAGAAGGATCAGTTAGTGTTGTTTATACTATTACGAGTGGAGGTTGCACAAATACTGCAACGAAGAGTTTAGCAGTATATGCACTTCCTACAGCCAGTCTAAGCAGCAGTGATGCTGACAATATATTCTGTGCAGGAACACAGGTTACTTTTACGGCTTCAGGTGGAACCAGCTACGTGTTTAAAGTTGGCTCTACCGCAGTCCAGTCGGGAAACGGTGCAACATATACAACTAGCACCTTAACAAATGGACAGGTTGTAACTGTAGATGTTACCAATGCTTCGGGCTGTACTTCAACTAGCGCTGGAATTACAAATGTGGTTAATCCACTTCCTGCTACCCCATCAATCACAAAAAACAATGATGTATCATGTAATAGTTTAGGGAGTATAACATTAACGAATCTACCTGCAAGTTGGACAATTAATCAAACAGGTGCAGCTGCAGGAACTTATAATGGTGCAACTGCTACTCAACCTATTGAAGGATTAGTAGCGGGTAGACATTATTTTACTGTTACGAACTCTTCTACGGGCTGTACTTCAAGTTCTATATTTGTTGATATAAATAATACTACTCTTAGTACAGATTGGGGACCTGCAGGCTGGACCAATGGTCCGCCAGATGGTAATAGAATGGTTACGATTTCATCTCTTTCAAATGGTCAGCCTTTTACAACTGCTATACCAAACATAGAGGCATGCTCATTAAATATTACAGTTACATCTGGAGACGTAATTGTTCCTTCAGGAGTCACATTAAATATTACAAATGCAGTAACAAGTAATGGTAAATTAGTATTTGAAAGTGGCTCAAGTTTAGTTCAAAGTACAGGCATCGCAAATACGGGTGAGATTGTTTATAAGAGAACGACAAACTTGCGTCGTTATGATGTAGTGTATTGGTCAACTCCTGTTGAAAATGCTTCTTTTAAAATGAACAATCTTTCTCCAAATACGTTTTATGATAAATATTTTTATTGGGATGTCCTTAGCGGAAAATGGATAACTAGCCCAAATGGCGTAGAACCTATGAAAATTGGAACTGGCTATAACATCAGAGGTCCACAGGATCATGAGATAGAAACGGCAAAACCGTTTGTAGGTATATTTACTGGAGTACCCAATAATGGAAATATTCCGATTACGGTAGAACCAAATAAATGGAATTTCCTTGGTAATCCATATCCTTCTGCGATAGATGCAGATGAATTAATCTTGGTGACAAATAAAGATAATATAGGTGCACTGTATTTTTGGACACATAATCAGCCTCCGCAAATTGTTTCAGGAACGAATACATACCGATATGTAAGTTCAGATTATCTTGTTTATAATGGAGTAGGTTCAATTCGAGTAAATCAGCCAGGAACTGATCTTAATGATGAATTTAAAGGTAATATTGCAGCGGGCCAAGGTTTTTTTGCTATGCCAGCGGGATCTGTAATTAACTTTAATAACAGTATGCGTAGAGGAAGCTCAGAGAATACACAATTTTATAAAACAGCTAAAACTAACAAAATTGAGAAAAATCGTATTTGGCTAAATGTTGCCAATTCACAAGGAGCGTTTAAACAAATGCTAATCGGATATGTTGAAGGAGCGACAAATGGCAATGATTTAAGTTTTGATGCTGTTACAATGGGAAACAATACTTATGTTGATTTTTACAGTATTAACGAAGGTAAAAAATTAACCATTCAAGGCCGTGCGCTTCCTTTTGATAATACAGAGATAATTCCACTTGGGTTCAAATGTGGAGTTGATGCTACTGGAGATCGTAATTTTACATTTTCTCTTGATCATACAGACGGATTTTTTGACACTCAGGAAATTTATTTAGAAGATAAGATATTGGGAAAAATAATAGATTTACGCAAAGAAAATTATACATTCCCAAGTGGAACAGGTACTTACTCAACTCGTTTTGTTCTTCGTTTTACTAATAAAACTTTAGGGACAGATGATTTTGAGAATCTTGAAAATTCAGTTTTAGTTTCGGTTAAAGATAAAGTCGTAAAAATTACTTCATCTAAAGAAACGGTAAAAGAGGTAAACATTTACAATATAGGAGCGCAGCTATTGTATAGTAATGAGAAAGTAAATGCTTCAGAATTGCAGATCACAAATTTACATTCTAGCGATCAGGTTGTATTAGTAAATATCACTTTAGAAAACGGGCATAATTTTACTAAAAAAGTCATTTTTTCTAATTTATAGATAATAAATCAAAATAGTAAGAAGTCCATTCCTAAAAAGAATGGGCTTTTTTTTATGCATTAAAAATCCCCAAATCTTGGTATTGCGTGCTTGATTAAAGCTTTATAATTTTAGGTTAATTCTTGTAAAATCAACTTTAATTGTACTGCAATGATTAAAAAATTATATTCCTGCTTACTACTGCTTTTATTTATTTACAGTTCAAATCTTTTTTCGCAACAAGGCAAGGTAGACCCAGCTTTTAATGTATTTGATGACGGAAAAAGTGGCGATGGTTTTGACGGTGCCGTCAGAACTCTATTTTTGCAAAAAGATGGAAACTTGATTGTGGGAGGTGATTATCTCAGTTTAAATGGATTTCCTGTTTCTTACTTTACCCGTTTAAATCCATATGGTTCAATTGACGAAAGTTTCAATACCGGCAGTGGTTTTAACGGTAAAATTTATTCAACGTATCTGCAAGAAGACGGTAAAATTATTGTTGGCGGTAGTTTTACCATGTACAACGGAATTAATGTTGGAAGGCTAGTTCGCTTAAATCCAGATGGATCGTATGATGCATCTTTCAATACAGCAATAGGAGCGACATCGGGAATTGTGTACGATATTGCAATGCAGGCAGATGGCAAAATTATAATTGTTGGAAGTTTTGCAAAATATGCTAATACTACAGTAAACCGAGTGGCGCGTTTGCTTTCAGACGGAACACTTGATTCCTCATTTTTAACAGGATCAGGTTCAACAGTAAATATTTCACATGTCAAGATTACTGCTGATGAGAAAATAATTCTTAGCGGAAATTTTATCAAATTTAATGGAATTGTAGCAAATAGAATTATCCGATTAAATAGAGATGGAACTTTTGATCCAACTTTTGAATGTGGAAATGGATTTGATGATGATGTGAATGGCGTTGTACTTCAACCTGATGGCAAGATAGTGATTGGCGGTAATTTTACGACTTTTGATAATATTGTTGCCAATCGAATTATACGTCTGAATCCTGATGGAACTAAAGATGAAAGTTTTATAACAGGCAAGGGTTTCAGCAAAGAAGGTGTTCAGGTGATTAAAATAGATTTAAATGGAAATTTGATGGTAGGCGGATCATTTACGGGAACTTATGATGGGAATGCAGTAAATAGATTGGTTTTTCTTTATGCCGACGGAACTTTAAATACAGATTTTGATATTGGTTCTGGTCCCGCTTCGGCTTCTGTTTTAAGTTTAGAATTTGATAATGAAGGTTCATGGTTTATTGGAGGTTCGTTTTCTGTTTTTAATGATCAAAATCAAGGTAGGTTGGCAAAGATTGATAATAATGGAGATCATGATACGGCATATTTGTCTTCGGGTATTGGGTTTGATAATTCTGTTTTTAGCATATTGCCACTTTCAAATCAAAAAATAATTATTGGCGGCAAATTCAATAAATTTAATGGGACGACAGTTTCAAAAATAGCTTGTCTTTTAGAGGATGGTTCTATTGACGCCTCTTTTAATGTTGGAAATTCTGGTCCAGATGATATAGTGAAGGCCTTAGTATTACAAGCAGATGGGAAGATACTGGTTGCGGGTAATTTTTCAAAATACAATAATATGCCAAGTAAGAAAATTGTTAGAATTTTACCCAATGGAGAAATAGATGATTCTTTTAACTGCGGCGAGGGATTTGGCACTCAAGTTTATACACTTGCGATTCAACCCGATCAAAAGATAATTGCTGGAGGCGCATTTACAAAATATAATAAATCAGCTTTAAACAGAATTGTAAGACTGCTTCCCGACGGTGCAATAGATACTGATTTTAATATCGGTTCTGGAGCTGATGGTATAGTGGAGATAGTAGCAATACAGCCTGATGGCAAAATTTTCGTAGGAGGTCATTTTAAGACATTCAATGGACAGCCTTTTGGAGGTTTAGTTCGTTTAAATTCTGACGGAAGTATAGATTCAAGTTTTAATATTCGAGAGGGATTTGATAAATATGTCTATGCAATTCCAATTCAGCCAGATCAAAAGATTATTGTTGGCGGAAATTTCGTGACTTTTAATGGTGTTTCTCAAAAGAGAATCTTACGATTAAATAGTGATGGAAGTCTTGATCAAACATTCGATTCGGGAACAGGTTTTAGTAAAAATGACGTGCGATCCATTTTAGTTCAGCCAGATGGCAGAATTTTGGTTGGAGGAGCATTTTCGGGAACCTATAAAAATGTAGCGGTTTCAAGACTTTTGAGATTGATGCCTTCTGGAGTTTTTGATAATTCATTTACAGCTCCTTTAAACAATACACTCTGCGACATGAAATTTACTGACGATTATAAATTAATAGTTGGAGGAAATTTTAATTCAGTTGGAGGTATTTCAAAACACAGAATTGCTCGCTTAAAACTTTGTGTAAATACTACAGTTTGGAACGGAATCTCTTGGTCAAATGGTTCACCTTCGGCAGGGAAGGACGTATATTTTAAAGAAAATTTTCCGCAATTAACAACGACATCAATTTGTGCTTGTAATATTGATGAAGGAAAAACAGTAACATTGGTGGAAAAAAATACGCTTGTAATAGAATTCGCTTACACTGGTTCTGGAACTTTAGTTTTAGAAGATTCAGCAAGTTTGTACCAATCGGATGATGAAATGGTCAATACAGGAGTTATTCATTTAATAAGAAAAACAAGTCCTGTAATTCGGTACGATATTACCTATTGGTCTTCGCCTGTTAAGAATCAGACAATGTTTGATTTTTCTCCAAATACTCTTTGGGATAAATACTGTTGGTATGATCCAATTTCTCACTGGATTATAAATTTTAGTGGAACTATGAATATGATTCCAGGCCAAGGTTATAGCATTAGAGCACCACAAGATTTTTCTATTATAGATCGGGCAGTATTTGAAGGTGTGTTTAAAGGAGTTCCAAATAATGGCAAAATTGAAGCTGAACTTAAAGTAGTTGATGGCTATTACTTAATAGGGAACCCTTACCCGTCTGCTATAAGTGCAGATCTATTTATAAAAAATAATTCATCAAAAATACAAGGAGCCCTTTATTTCTGGAGTCATAATACTCCACCTTCCAATGGTAAATATTCGGCAAATGATTACGTAGTTTATAATCTTTTAGGGGGCGTCGGAATAACCTCTTCTCTAAATACTAATAATTATATTACTACACCAGATGGTATTATAGCTTCCGGACAAGGTTTTTTTGTGCAGAGTAAAACAGAAGGATTTATAGAATTTAATAATAGTTTAAGAGTTAAAACTCGTAACAATACTTTTTTAAGACCAGCTAGAGATTCTGAAAATAGTGAAAAACTTCGCTTTTGGCTGAATCTAAACAATAAAAATAATGCGTTAAAGCAAATTTTATTAGGTTATGCGAAAGATGCTTCAAATTCTTTAGATTGTTATGATGCCGTAGCTTTTGGTTCCAGTCAAGAAATAGATTTTTATAGTATTCTAGAAAGTAAAAAATTGGTAATTCAAGGAAGAGCAATGCCTCGTGACGAAAATGATTTGATAAAATTAGGTTATAAAACAGATCTTAAAACCACCTTAAACATTGAGATTGATCACCAAGATGTTTTGTTTAAGGATGTTGATATTTTTCTGGTAGACAAGACATTAGGCGAAATTCATAATCTTTCAGACGGACCATATCAATTCGATTCTGAAGCGGGAACTTTTAATAATCGTTTTTCAATAACTTATGCTAATAAAGTCTTGAACAATGAAACTTTTGACAAGAGTTTTGATGGCATTTTGATATCTGTTAAAAATCACATCATAGATATTGAATCTTTTAAAGAACAAATAAGAGAGATTGCAATATTTGATCTTTGTGGTAAGCAATTATACAAAAAAGATAAACTTGAAACGCAAAAGACATCTGTACAAAATTTATTTTCTTCCCATCAAGTTTTATTAGTTAAAGTTATTTTCGACAATGGAAAATCGACTTCAAAAAAGGTGATTTTTTAAAAATAAGAAGAAAACTATTAATTTGATTTTTTTAATTTAATTATTTGATTTACAGTGTTTTACTGTTTATTTAACAGTTTTTTCTTATTTTTTGTGTTTTTCGCGTTTTGGTTGTTAAAATTATATGTTTAATACTACAATATAAATTTCAATGTAAATAAAATCGTACCTTGTAGTTGTATTTAATCGATAAAAAGCATTTTAAATCGATTAAATACTTCTATAAGCCTTTGTATTATTTCTTTTTCTTCAAAAAAGGACAGATTAAAACTGTCATTTATGCGCCTTAAGTTGATTGTAAAATTGAAGTGATTCTTCAGTTCTCTATTACTTGATTTTGCAATTAATCTTGTTTTGAATTTGAATTTATTTTTCAATTACTAAAATGCCACAAGATGAAAAAAGATTTACCTACTGCGCTGAATTTCTTCAGCTTTTCAACTTTAGTAACTTACATTGAGAAATTTTTAAAATCTGAAAGAAGAACTAAAATTCTTCTGATTTTAATGTTGTCCTTTTTTTATAATTCTTCTAAGGCTCAAATTTCACATCCGTTTACAAGTAGTGGAACTCTTCTTCTTCCTGCAGGTATGGATGTTGTTACTGTTGAAGGTTGGGGTGCTGGAGGAGCTGGAGGTGGAGCTAAAGTGACACCAGGAGAAGGTAGAAGCGGTGGCAGTGGCGGTGGCGGTGCTTATGCAAAAGGAACAATTAATACAACGGGATTATCGAGCTTAGGAGTTATTGTCGGGGCAACTGCATTAGGAGGAGCTGGTAATGGCGTATCTGGAGGAGCATCTTACATAACAGGATTTACAGGTGCTTTCAATGCGCCTGGAGGTCAGGGAGGGAATGCGAATATTGCGACAACTTCCAATCCAACTGGTGGAAATGGTGGTACTGGTGCTATTGGAAATCTCGCAACGGCACCAGGAACAAATGGCGCCAATGGAAGAGTTGCTGCATTAAGCTTACTTCTTACATCGGGTGCGGGTGGAAATGCTGGCGGTTATGGTACAATAAGTGGAGCTGGACGTGGTGGAGACGCACAATCTACTCTATTATTAACAGATTTAGCTGGAACTAACGGTGGAATTAGCGGAGGCGGAGGCGGAGGAGCTTTAAGTGCTAATGTTGCACAAAATGGAGGAAATGGGGCTAGAGGTCTGCTTACTATTACTTACACTTGTAAAACGTACAGTTTCAATTCAATAGCAGCAGATAATGTTTGTTCACCAGGAACAAGTACGCAGGTACGTCTAACTGGTACTGCCACAAGTTTACCAGCAGGTACATATACTGTGACTTATAATACAAGTAGACCAAATGCAGTGGGATTACCAGCAACAATGGTTGTTACAACTGCCGGATTTGGAAGTTTTACAGCAACAGGATTGAATACTTTAGGAAATAGTACTATTACTGTTACTTCTTTGAAATCACAGGATTGCACTTCGACATTTTCAACAAATAATTCTGTAAATATTACAGTTGGTGTTCAGCCGACATTAACATTAGGAACAATTGCTCCTGTTTGCGCTAGTACAAGTTCCCAAAATGTTACATTGTCCTATACAGGGGCGGCTAACTCACCAACAACTTACAGTATTACATGGGGTGCATCGCCAGCAAATAATTTTTTGCCTGTTACTGACTCTCCTTTACCGGCAGGTTCATTTACTATCCCAGTTCCTGCTAATACACTTGGTGGAACTTATACAGGAACATTGACAGTAAAAAATGCTTTGGGTTGTGTATCGCCTTCTTATAATTTTACAATATCGGTCAATGCACTTCCAACCATTACGCTTGGATCTGCAGCCGCTGTTTGTACTAGCACTTCTGTCCAAAGTACCAGTTTAAATTATACAGGTGTGACAAATGCACCGACGACTTACAGCATTGTTTGGAATGCAAGTCCGACAAATAACTTTGTGCCAGTTACAGATGCAAATTTGCCAGCAGGTTCAATTCCGATTTCAATACCAGCCAATACTGCAGTTGGAACTTATACGGGAACTTTAATTGTAAAAAATGGAAATAGCTGTATCTCCTCGGGCAATAATTTTACAATATCGGTCAATGCACTTCCAACCATTACGCTTGGATCTGCAGCCGCTGTTTGTACTAGCACTTCTGTCCAAAGTACCAGTTTAAATTATACAGGTGTGACAAATGCTCCGACGACTTACAGCATTGTTTGGAATGCAAGTCCGACAAATAACTTTACGCCAGTTACAGATGCAAATTTGCCAGCAGGTTCAATTCCGATTTCAATACCAGCCAATACTGCAGTTGGAACTTATACGGGAACTTTAATTGTAAAAAATGGAAATAGCTGTATCTCCGCGGGCAATAATTTTACAATATCGGTCAATGCACTTCCAACCATTACGCTTGGATCTGCAGCCGCTGTTTGTACTAGCACTTCTGTCCAAAGTACCAGTTTAAATTATACAGGTGTGACAAATGCACCGACGACTTACAGCATTGTTTGGAATGCAAGTCCGACAAATAACTTTGTGCCAGTTACAGATGCAAATTTGCCAGCAGGTTCAATTCCGATTTCAATACCAGCCAATACTGCAGTTGGGACCTATACGGGAACTTTAATTGTAAAAAATGGAAATAGCTGTATCTCAATGGGCAATAATTTTACAATATCGGTCAATGCACTTCCAACCATTACGCTTGGATCGGCGGCTGCAGTTTGTACTAGCACTTCTGTCCAAAGTACCAGTTTAAATTATACAGGTGTGACAAATGCACCGACGACTTACAGCATTGTTTGGAATGCAAGTCCGACAAATAACTTTTTACCAGTTACAGATGCAAATTTGCCAGCAGGTTCAATTCCGATTTCAATACCAGCCAATACTGCAGTTGGGACTTATACGGGAACTTTAATTGTAAAAAATGGAAATAGCTGTATCTCCGCGGGCAATAATTTTACAATATCGGTCAATGCACTTCCAGCCATTACACTTGGATCGGCGGCTGCAGTTTGTACTAGCACTTCTGTCCAAAGTACCAGTTTAAATTATACAGGTGTGACAAATGCTCCGACGACTTATAGCATTGTTTGGAATGCAAGTCCGACAAATAACTTTGTGCCAGTTACAGATGCAAATTTGCCAGCAGGTTCAATTCCGATTTCAATACCAGCCAATACTGCAGTTGGGACTTATACGGGAACTTTAATTGTAAAAAATGCAAACGGCTGTATTTCAGTAGGTAATAATTTTACGATAGCTATTAACTCAGCCCCAACAATTACTACATCAGGAAATTTATCTCCAATTTGCCAAAATGCATCAGCACAGATTGCTTCATTACCATATTCTGCGGCAACCGGTTCACCAATTAATTATGCTATAGATTGGACAGGGTTAGATGATCAAGGCACTACGGCTTTTTCTTTTAATCCAGCAGGAGGAAATATCAACAATATTATTGTTCCTGCAAATACAGCAGTTGGAACATATACTGGGGTCATGACAATTTCTACATCAACTGGGTGTTCGGCCACACAAACAGTTTCTTTAACTATTAATAGTCTTCCAACGATAAATACAGCAGGTGTCTTTACGTCTGTATGTCAAAGTTCATCGGTTCAGACTACAACATTGGGTTATAATTCAACGACTGGATCTCCAATCAGTTATGAAATAGATTGGATTGCTTTAACAGATCAGGGAGCGACACCATTTCCTTTTAGTTCTGGATCTGGATCTGTTATAAATGTGAATGTTCCTGCAAATACCGTTTCAGGAACTTATAATGGGATAATGACGATTACTAATTCAGGTGGATGCCTTGCAACTCAGAATGTTTCATTAACTGTAAATCCAATTTCGATTGCACCCACAGCTACAGTAACACAGCAACCAACCTGCGTAAATAACACAGGAGCGATCACGGTTACTTCGCCTGCATCTGGAACAGGCTACACCTATAGTATTGATGGAGTAGATTTTAGTAATACTTCAGGAATATTCACAGGATTATCTTCAGGAGTTTATAATGTGCAAGTAAAAAATACCACATCAGGTTGTGAATCTGAAGTAAAAGCTATTACTATAAACGCTTCTGTTACTAAAGTTTGGAATGGAAGTGCTGATGCTAATTGGGGAAATCCTGGAAATTGGACACCAACAGGAGTTCCTATTGCTACTGATTGTATTGATATTCCAGATGTTGGCATCGATCCAATTATTTCGGGTACCGATGCAAGTTTTTTTGCAAGTAGATTGACTGTTCAAAATAATGGATCTTTAATTGTGCAAAGTACAAATACAATAACGGTAACAAATGAAGTAAACGTAATCGGAAATGGAAGTTTAATTTTCGAAAATAATTCAAGTTTAGTTCAAATTGCTGATGTAGCAAATTCGGGAAATATTATTTATAGAAGAACAACACCTCCAGTAAAACGTTACGATGTCACTTATTGGTCTTCGCCTGTTACTCGAGAACCTCCATATACGCTACATGATTTATCGCCAAATACATTGTATGATAAATTTTTCAGATATGACCCATCGAGTGGTTGGATAACAATTGTTAATGGCGCAGCAGAAATGGTAAAAGGTACTGGTTATAATATTCGTGGGCCTCAATCACATGATATAAATTTGGCTCAGGTTTATTACGGAGAATTTGAAGGGGTGCCAAATAATGGTACCATTGTAGGTCCAGCAGCTGTTGCTGAAAAATTTGTTTTGTTAGGAAATCCATACCCATCAGCCATTTATGCTGATGAATTTATTAATGATAATGCGGCAAGCCTTTATGGAACATTATATTTTTGGACACATAACACTTCTCCTGCCCTCATTCCAGGCACGACAACCTATAGATATAGTAATGATTATGCCTACTACAATTTATCGGGAGCAACAACGGTTGGGCAAATGGAAGGAACTGGCGCATCAACAGAGGGGAATCAAACTCCGCCAGGAGGTTACATTGCTGCTGGTCAAGGCTTTTTTGCAAAATCCCTAACATCACAAAGTGTTATTTTTACAAATTCGATGCGAGTGCCAAATTTTAATAGTCAATTTTATAAGTCTGCTGCGACAACAGAAATAGAACGACATCGTATATGGTTAAATTTCACCAATACAGAAGGGGCATTTAAACAACTGCTTATCGGATATGTAACAGGTGCGACTAATTCTTGGGATAATAGCTACGATGCAATAACGATGAATGCAAATCCATATGTTGATTTTTATAGTATAAATGAAGGTAAAAAATTGGTTATTCAAGGAAGAGCGGTGCCATTTATTGCATCAGATACAATTCCGTTAGGATATAAATCTACCATTCCAACGGGCAATTTTACAGTTGCTATTGACCATGCCGACGGCGATTTGATCAATCGAGATATCTATTTGCAGGATAATGTAACAAAAACAATTCACAATCTTAAAACAGGAAGTTATACGTTTACATCAGATCCGGGAACTTTTTTAAACCGATTTGTATTGCGTTATACAAATCCAAATGAAACATTAGGAAACGAAAATTTTGAAAATCAAGAACAGAAGATTCTTGTTTCAGTTAAAAATAAAGACATTAGGTTGCAATCTATTTCTGATCAGCAAAATCTAGAAGAAGCTGCTATTTACGATTCGGGAGGTCATTTACTATATCGCAAAAAACAAATTGGAGATAAAGAGTGGGTTGTAACCAATTTTCAATCAGGTCCTCAAGTTTTATTGGTTAAGATAACTTTAGAAAGTGGCAAAACGGTGACGAAAAAAATAGTATTTAAATAAAAATGAAATAGCGATTGAATCCTAAAATTCTCAATCGCTATTTTTATTCTGATTAGGCACTGCGCCTTAGATTTTGGTGTGTATTGATAATTGCCTTTTCGTTTTTATAATCAATCCATTTCTGGCCTTGAATTTTTCGCATCATAATATCAAAGTGACGCATGATAAAAACATTGTATGCCGCTTTTGATAAATTGATAATGTTTTTTGGAAAAGATCGCAGACTCATAGAAAATCCTGGAGTTAGATATTTCATATAATGCCAGTAGCCTTCAGGCATATAAAGCATTTCGCCATGTTTTAGATTGGTAATAAAACCTTCAACATTTTGGAGTGCAGGAAATTTTTCATAATCCGGATGGTCAAAATCAATGTCTTCTCTCGAAATTAATGCGTGAGGAACTTTATACATAAATTTTGACTGATTGGGAGGGAAAATCATGCATTGTTTTTCGCCATGAAAATGAAAATGCAAAATGTTGGAATAATCAATATCATAATGCATGAAGACTTTAGAGTTTTCTCCTCCAAAAAACAGCATAGGCATTTGCTTGACTAGTTTTAGGCCAATATCAGGCCATAAGAAGTCATTTTTTAGCGAAGGAACCTCTTTCATTAAATTATAAAGAAAAATACGGTAATTGGTAGGCTTTTCTTCCAATAAGTCGATGTAATCGCTCATTTTCATTGTGGTGTGCGCCTCGTTAAATCCGTCTTCATGATTTACAGGCCTGTCGTCGTATAAGGGTACAATCGAATGTCCTGCGATTTCTTTTATATAAGATAATTTCCATTTGTTATATGCAGGCCAGTCTTCGGTTAATTCTTCGACAACAACAGGAATTTGTTTTTTTACATATTGGGAAACAAAATCTTCTCGAGAGATTTTTTTTACCCTTTCAATTTGTTTTAATTTCATTTTTACTAAATAAAAAATTGCTTATAGCATTGAGCTACAAGCAATTTATAAATATTTATCGAGAGTAATGAACTCTTTTAACTAAATTGTTAATCGAATCAATTTTGAATCGATTGAAGTTGCAGGTTTAAAAATTAATCGGCTGCATATTTGTTGTTCCAATATAGCATCATCATTAAAGTAACAATTACAGAAGAAGCGATTCCTTCAAATAATAGACAGATGCAATACGTTGGCACTGATGGATTTCCTCCAAACATGAAAGTTTCAGACAATGTTCTTACATAGGCATCTCCGCCTCGAGCATAACTGTACACTAATAAGCCAAATACACTCATTGATACGCCGACCACAGAGGTGGTCATTGCAGATATGGCATTTGATAGAAAATCGGTTTCTCCTTCATGAAAGTTCATTTGCATTGTCCTGTTAACACCGTAGAATATAAAGAAAACGTTGAGTGTTCTCAAGTAAAACAAATCTGCTAAACCTAGTACATTCATTAATAAAAAATAAATGCCAATTCCGAGGAAAATCAAAAACCCGTTGCTAATTTCTTTAGGTAATTTCATAGTGGTTATTTTTTAGAAGTTAATAGTAAATATTTGAAAAACAGTGTTCTATCAAATTTACTAAAAAAATAACTACGATGATTTAAAAAGGGCAAAAACTATGCGGTATGATTTTTTAAAGAAGAATCAATAAAAGAAAGCGAATCTGCTTTGTCTTGGTTTAGTTGTGCTTTTAAAGCATCTATCGAACCGAATTTCTGTTCTTCACGAATGTAATGGAGCAAAGAAACTTCAATGTTTTGATCGTAAATATCTTTGTCAAAATTAAATAAGTGAACTTCGATGGTTTGCTTCTCGCCATTAACTGTCGGATTAAAACCAATATTCATCATGCCAAAAACAGTTTCCTCGTTTACAGTTGCTTTTACGACATAAACGCCAATTTTTGGAATCAGTTTGTACTCTTCCTCAATGTCAATATTGGCGGTAGGAAAACCAATAGTTCGCCCCAGCTGTTTTCCTTTGACAATCGTTCCATTCAAGAAATAGCTGTAACCAAGGTATTTATTGGCTAAAGCCATATTGCCTTCATGTAAAGCTTTTCTAATTTTGGTTGAACTGACCGAAACATCTTGAATTTCTTCTGCAGAAATTTGCTCTACTTCAAATCCGTATTCAATTCCAAAAGCAATTAAATCGTCAATATTTGCAGTTCTATTGCGGCCAAAACGATGGTCATGTCCAATAATAATTTTTTGAATTTGAAATTTCTCCACTAAAATAGTACGAACAAATTCTTCAGCTGTTAATCTTGAAAAACTTTCGTTAAACGGATGAACAATTAAGTTCTCAATACCTGTGGCTTCCAAAAGTTTAATTTTTTCGCCGATCGTATTCAGCAATCTTATTTCTGATTTTTCTTGAAGTACCATTCGCGGATGCGGAAAAAAGGTAAGAACCAGACTTTCATATTTTCCGTTTTCAGTGTTCTGGGTAATTCGTTCCAGAATTTTTTTATGACCAATATGCACACCATCAAAGGTACCAAGAGTTAAAATTGTTTTCTTGGTTGACTGAAAATCGTTTATAGAATGAAAGAGCTTCAAAACAAATTATTTAAGATGCTGCAAATTTATACTATTCTCGCTTATATTTAATATATGCCAAATCGAATTTTAATGCATAATCTGTCTTTTTGTACAAAAATGCCGACTCGTCGATTAAAAAGCAATAATTGTCTGATATATACTTTTATTTCAAATTAATTCAAGTAATTTTGATATCTATATTTTGAGGGAATGAAAAAACAGCTACTTTGTATATTTTTTATTTTTTGTTTTGCCAATAGTAATGCACAAGATGTTTTATGGCAAAAAGTAACTTCTTCATCTGTTTTGAGAAAAGCGAATGGTGTAAGTTCCAATAAATTATATTATAAACTAAACACCAATCTCCTTAATTCTAGGCTGGCTTCGGCAACGAATAAAACAGCAAAAAGTACTTCGTCAGAAATCACAGTTCCAAATACTGACGGGAAAGTAGAACGATTTTCGGTTTGGGAATCTTCAAATTTTGATCCGGAATTACAAGCAAAATATCCAAAAATCAGATCTTATGAAGGTCGCGGAATAGACGATAAAAATGCCAAAATATATTTTAGCGTTGCGTCAATTGGAATGCAGACAATGGTTTTTAGAACAGGAAAACTAGCCGAATATATTGAGCAAAATCCTGATGATAAATCGGAATATGTTGTGTTTAAATCGGCAGACAATGCAGAGTCAAGAATGATTTTGGATTGTAAAACAGCCAATTTATTTCTTGAAAATAGAGCTACAACTGTTGCTAAAACAACTTCAAATGCCAAACAATTTAAAACACTTCGATTGGCATTATCCTGTACAGGAGAATATGCAGCTTATTTTGGTGGAACAAAAGAAGGTGCTTTAGCTGGAATGAATGCTACTTTAACTCGAGTAAATGGTATTTTTAATAGGGATCTTTCAGTAAAATTAATTTTAATAGCCAATAATGATGCTGTTGTTTATACAAATGCTTCTACAGATCCTTACTCACCAGCAAACATAGGGACACAAGGAGATGATCCGGTTTGGAGAAAAGAAGTGCAAACAACATTAACGAATGTTATTACTGAAGGCAATTATGATATTGGTCATCTGTTTGGCGCTACTGGAGGCGGCGGAAATTCGGGTTGTATTGGTTGTGTATGTATAAGTCCAACCACTAGCCAGCCTATTGGAAAAGGAAGTGCCTATACGTCTCCAGCAGATGGAAGACCGTTAGGGGATAATTTTGATATTGATTTTGTGGCTCATGAAATGGGACATCAGCTTGGTGCAACGCATACTTTTTCGCATTCTAATGAAGGATTAGGCACTTGTTATGAACCAGGAAGCGGCTCTACTATTATGAGTTATGCAGGAATAACAGATTATGATGTTCAAGATCATTCTGATGCTTATTTTTCTTATGCAAGCATTAATCAAATACAAAATAATTTGGCAGGAAAAACGTGTCCGGTTTCAACGTCTATTACAACTAATAGCCCACCTGTAATAAATGCGGGTTCAAATTACACAATCCCGATTAGTACACCATTTATTTTAACAGGTACAGGTTCAGATCCTGAAGGAAATGCTATAACCTACACTTGGGAGCAATACGATAATGCAATAACCACTTTTGGAAATAAAAGTATGTGCTACCCTACGAAACCTGATGGACCAATGTTTAGGTCTTTTATGCCAACAACCTCACCAGTTCGCTATATGCCAGCTTTAAGTTCTGTATTAAATAATCAGCTTACAACAAGTTGGGAATCTGTTTCCTCTATCGCTAAAACAATGAATTTTACGCTTACAGGACGAGACAATGCAGGAGACGGAATTTCTCAAACCAATACAGCGGCTATGGTGGTTACAGTAAGTGCTGCTGCGGGACCGTTTGCATTGACTTCGCAAGCAGATGATAATCTTGGTTGGGCAGAAGGGTCGGCGCAAACAATTACGTGGAATGTAAATAATACCAATACGCTTCCAGGTTCATCCAATGTCAATATCAAATTATCGCTCGACGGCGGATTAACATTTCCTGTCGTTTTAGCTAGCAATACTCCAAATGACGGCTCAGAAACAGTATTAGTGCCGGCAGAAATAACTCCTTCTACAAATTGCAGACTTTTAATAGAGCCAGTCGGTAATATTTATTACGCCGTAAACAGCAGGCCATTTGCAGTAGGATATACCGTTTCGACATCATGTTCCACTTATAATTTTGGTGGTGGCTATTCTACTGATCTTAATGTAAATGTAAATCGAACAGTTGTTGTACCTGCTTCTTCTGGACTTGTCGCAGATGTCAATGTGACAGTGAATGTAACGCATGCTAGATTTTCAGATCTGACAATGCAAATTATAAGCCCAAAAGGAACAGTTGTAACTTTATTTAATAAAAATTGTGGCGGCACAAGTTCAACTCTTGCTTTACAATTTGATGATAACGGAACTGCCTTAAACTGTGGCAGTACTGTAAGTCAGATAATAATCCCTTCAACTGCCCTAAATGCTTTTAATGGTGAAAATTCTGAGGGAACTTGGACTTTTAGAGTTTATGATGATACTACAGGAGCGCTAGGAACAATAAATTCTGCATCGGTAAATATTTGTAATAAAACGTACACTTTAGGAAATGAAGATTTTAATAATGCCGATTTTGTTGCCTATCCAAATCCAAATAAAGGGAGGTTTACAGTACAATTTGATAGAGATTCAGTGAGCGACATTAAAGTTACGGTAAACGATATTACAGGAAAATATGTCTACGACAGAACTTTTCAAGGTTCAGGATATTTTATTCAGGACATACAATTACCGGGTGTGCCACCAGGACTTTATTTCGTAACAGTTACTGATGGAGAAAGAAAAAATGTAAAAAAGATATTGATCAATTAATGCTCAAAATTATAAACGGCTAATGAGCTATAGCCATACAAATGATACTAATTTTTGCCCCAGGAATTTTTAATAAAGCTCTTGAGCAAGCTTCAATCGTTGCGCCTGTTGTAAGGACATCATCAAGAAGTAAGAAATGCTTATCGTGATCGGCTTCCGTAAATTCGACATCAAAAATGTTTTCAATATTTTCAGATCTTCCCAAAAGATTTTTTTTGGATTGTGTTTTAGAATACACCTTTCGAATTAAAATATTTTCCTCAAAAGGAATTTCGAGGCCAGTAGCTATCGCTTTTCCAAAAGTAGTAACCTGATTGTAGCCGCGTTCCTTGAATTTCCTTTTATGAAGCGGAACCGGAATTACCACATCAAAAGGAATTTGGAGCGTGATTTCTTTTAAATCTTCTACATACCAATTTCCTAGTTCAGTTCCAATTTCTTGATGGCCTTTGTATTTTAAATTGTGAATGAGTTCCTGAACCCTTCCTCTTTTGTTGAAATACAAAAAAGCTGAAGCAAATTCAATAGCAATCCTGCCGTAGAATTTTTTTACAGCTTCATTTTTTGGATCTAAATGGTATTGAGTAAGAGGCATGTCATGTCTGCAGATGGTGCAGAAAACCGTTTCATTCTGTAATAAAAGACCATGACAGCCACTACAGACTTTTGGGAAAAAGAGATTTATTAGATAATTAATCACAAAAAGAAAGATTTTATTTACAAAAATAACAAAATCAATACTTCAATCTGCATAATTTTTCTTTTTTATATAGGTAGTTTTTATATTTTTGCATCACTATGGCAAAACAAGAAGATATATTTAAGAATGTGGTTTCGCACGCAAAAGAGTACGGATTTATTTTTCCGTCAAGCGAAGTTTACGACGGATTAAGTGCTGTATATGATTATGCACAAAATGGTGTCGAATTAAAAAAGAATATCCGTGAATATTGGTGGAAATCAATGGTTCAGATGAATGAGAATATTGTCGGCCTTGATGCGGCAATTTTGATGCATCCAACAACTTGGAAAGCTTCTGGTCACGTTGATGCATTCAATGATCCATTAATTGATAATAAAGATTCTAAAAAGAGATATAGAGCTGACGTTTTGGTTGAAGATTTTGCTGAAAAAATTCACCAAAAAGCACAAAAAGAAATTGATAAAGCAAAAGCTCGTTTTGGCGATGCATTCAACGAACAAGAGTTTATTACTACAAACGCTCGTGTAATTGAATATTTAGCTAAAGAAAAAGAAATTAGAGAGCGTTTAGGACGTTCTTTAGGAGCTGGAGATTTAGCAGATGTTAAAGCTTTGATTGAAGAGCTTGAAATTGCTGATCCAGAAACAGGTTCTAAAAACTGGACAGAAGTAAAACAATTCAACTTGATGTTTGGTACTAAATTAGGTGCATCTGCAGAAAATGCGATGGATTTATATTTACGCCCAGAAACGGCTCAAGGTATTTTTGTTAACTTCTTAAATGTTCAGAAGTCAGGTCGTATGAAAGTTCCTTTCGGAATTGCTCAAACGGGTAAAGCGTTCAGAAATGAGATTGTGGCAAGACAATTTATTTTCCGTATGCGTGAGTTCGAACAAATGGAAATGCAATTTTTTGTGCGTCCGGGAGAAGAAATGAAATCATACGAATACTGGAAAGAAACTCGTTTGAAATGGCACTTGTCTTTAGGATTAGGAAAAGAAAATTACCGTTTTCACGATCATGAGAAATTGGCTCACTACGCAAACGCAGCGGCTGATATCGAATTTAATTTCCCATTCGGATTTAAAGAATTGGAAGGAATTCACTCTCGTACCGATTTCGATTTAAAAGCTCACGAAGAATATTCTGGAAGAAAATTACAATATTTCGATCCTGAATTAAACGAAAACTACGTTCCTTACGTAGTAGAAACTTCTGTTGGTTTAGATCGTATGTTCTTGGCTGTTTTCGCAACTTCATTAAAAGAAGAAACATTAGAAGACGGCTCTACAAGAACAGTTTTAAAGTTACCAGCAGTTTTAGCGCCAACTAAAGCAGCGGTATTGCCATTGGTTAAAAAAGATGGTTTACCAGAAGTTTCAAGAAAAATCATTGAAGATTTGAAATGGGATTTCAATGTGGCTTATGATGAAAAAGATGCTGTAGGACGTCGTTATAGAAGGCAAGATGCTTTAGGAACGCCATTCTGTATTACAGTAGATCATCAAACGCTTGAAGACGAAACGGTAACCATTCGTCATAGAGATACAATGAAACAAGATCGTGTAAAAATTACTGAATTAAGAGGTATTATCGAAAACGAAGTTTCGATGAAAAACTGGTTAATGAAAATGTAATCATTACAAGTTATTATATAGATCCCAAATTCTCCCGAAGATTCGGAAGAATTTGGGATTTTTATTTTTTAAAACAGGTATTTTATCGGTTTTTTTTGCATTTCATCCTTATGTATTAACATTTAAGGTTAATGTGTTAACAATAAGATGTTTAAAGTGATTAAATGCGTAATTTTAAATTTATGTTACTGCTAAAAGCAATTTTTTTCTTCTTTACAGCCAATTAAAAGTATTTTTTTGATTATGATTGCGCAGTGAGAAACCAACAAGACCCGAAATTGAAAAAGTATTCGTATATTATAATTGATGATGACGCTGAGAGTATTTTGAAAACCCAAACAACTGCTTCAGGTTTTTCAGAATTATCTTTTATAGCATCGGCATCAAATTTTCAAGACGGTTTAGACTTGGTTTTGGAGCACAAACCCGCTTTGGTTTTTCTAGAAATCGAACCTAAAAATCTGTCGAGCCATTTGTCTTTGGTTTTTATTAGCGAGCTTCATCGTTTTTTTCAGCAGATTCCGAAAATTATCGTTACAACCAAACAAAAAGACAAAGCTTTTGATGCTATTCAATACGGTGTTTTCGATTATCTTCTAAAACCCATTGCATCAAGTGATCTTTTAAAAACCATTTTAAAACTAAATAAAGCCAATTTAGAGACTCAAATGGCTCCATTTATAGAAGAACCAACTTCTATTGTAATCGATAATGCAAACAACGTTACGATTCCTCAAAATATCGAAAAGCCATTGACAATATGTATAAAATCGTATGGAGATTATAGATATTTGAATGCTGAAGATATTTGCTATTTCCAAGCCGATAATAACTCCACAGATATTTATTTAAATACGGGTGAAATGATTACGGCATTTAAAACGTTAAAGCATTTTGAGAGTGTTTTGACATATCCTTTTATCCGTATTCATAACAGTTATGTTATTAATCGAAATTATATTTCAAGGATTCATAGCGGAAACTCAATCTGTTACATAAAAAATTCTACAAAAAAGATTCCTTTTTCTAAAACCTACAGAGCAAATGTTGAGCAGATTATTGCCGATTTTGCAGCAGGAAATTATCTAGAAGTCTAAAAATTAGACAATTACATTGATTTGCTATCCATTGACTATCAATTGGGTACGATCTACCATAAACCCAATTTTTCGTATAAATTTTTCTAGACCTCGGTGTTAGTTTTACACTCTGATTCGCCACAAATAGTGGAGCATCTCCAAGAATTAAAACATAACTTTTTAAAACATAATTTAAACCCCCTCAGGTCATGAAAAAAACAGCTTTAACATTCGGATTATTTTCTTTAGTAGTAGTAGCAACTTCTTTTGCAAATCCAACAACTTCTATTATTTCAACTGAAAAACTAAGCATTGTTCCACCAGTAGACGGTAGAGGTGCTACAGGAGGTACTAGAAAACATGATGAGTTAATGAGTAACCAAGAATCATTAATCAGAAAGAATCAAGTAAGTTTTGATGCAATTAACCAATCTTTAGGAGCAAATAAAAAATTAGATTAAGTTTAGTAATTAAACGAACATTAAAAATATTTAAGCTGTCAAATTTTTGACAGCTTTTTTTTTAGTATTTTTGGGAAAATTCGCAATTATATTGAAAAAAGACCTCCAGATATTATTGTCTTCCTTTTTGGTGTTGTTTTTTATTGGCTGCACAAAGAAAAATGATTTAGCCAAGAATACAAATTCTACAGAGGATAGTCTTTCTGTTTATTTATCATTGGCTAATGACATAAGTTTAAGTTATGAAGCTAAACAGGAGTACGCTCAAAAAGCACTATCTGTAATAGAAAAAAAGAAAAATGATTCTCTTACAAGAGCAAACTTGATTAAGGTTGCTAATCGATATTTTAATATGAATGATTTAGAATCATTTAAAAAAATATCGGAGCTTGTTTTGAATAGAGCCATAATTGCGAAGGATTCTGTATATATAGCAAAGGGATATAGATACCTTGGAGATTATTACAGCAATAGAATGGTTTCTGATAGCGCTTTCAGAAGTTATTTTAAAGCTCAAAAGATTTATTTGAGGATAAATGATCAGTATAATTTAGCAAAAACATTAATAAGTAAAGCAAGTCTTCAGTACAATGAAGCTGATTTTTTTGAGAGTGAAATTTCAGTCTTTAAAGCTTTGGAGATCTTAAAAACTAAAAAAGATGTCCATGAACAGCTTTATGAATGTTATAATCTTCTAGGCATTTTGTACAATGAAAGAGAGGAATACGATAAGGCATTAGAGTATCAAAATAAAGCATTGAAGACTTTAGAAGATAAGTCTATACCATCAGATTTTCAGTGGAAAGCAACTTCATTAAATAATATCGGCTTCGTTTATATTCGCATGAAGAATTATAAGGAGGCGATATCTTATTTTCAGAAGGGATTAGAAGAAAAAAATTTATTTGAAGAAAACACTACTTTATACGCAATGTTGTTAGACAATTTAGCTTATGCTAAATTAAAATCTAATAGAATGGATGGTCTTCCAGATCAGTTTTATAGATCTTTAAAAATTAGAGATAGTTTAGGCTTAAAAATGGAAATGATATCCAATCAAATTCATTTATCGGAATATTATGCTTTAAAAAAAGATACTTTAAAAGCTGTTAAGTTTTCTAAAGAAGCTTTACTTATTTCGCGTTCTTCTGATAAACTGAATAATACTTTACAAGCATTGAAGCAAATCGCTGTGGTAGATCCTAAAAATGCATCAAAATATTCAAAAGAGTACATTCAATTGAATGATAAAATGCTTAAAGCAGAACGAAATATGGGAGAAAAATTCTCTCGTATTGAGTATGAAACCAACGAAATTAAAGATCAAAATTCAAATTTGCAGGAAAAAAATAAAACTTTGGTTTATGTATTTAGTATTTGTACATTGCTCGGACTGTTTTTTTACGTTTATAAAACACAGCAGGCTAGAAACCGCGAACTTCTTTTTAAACAGCAGCAGCAGATTGCAAATGAAGATATTTACAATTTGATGATTTCGAACCAAAATGAAATTGAGCTTACGCGAATAAAAGAAAAGAAAAGGGTTGCGCAAGAATTGCACGATGGTGTTTTAGGAAGAATGTTTGGCATTCGAATAAGTTTGGACAGTTTGGACAAGTTGGATGAAAGCGAAGCGATTTCCAAAAGAAAAAAATATCTTGCCGAACTGAAAAATGTGGAACAGGACATTCGAGAAATTTCGCATGACTTAAATAGAGAAAAATCAGAATTAATTAATAATTTTGTCTCTATTTTAGGTAAACTATTTGAAGATCAAAGAAATACATACAGTTCGAAATTGATTACTATTTTTGATCCTGATATAAAATGGGATTTGGTAAGTAACATTGAAAAAATCAATTTGTACAGAATTGTTCAGGAAGGACTTCAAAATTGTAATAAATATGCTAAGGCTGATATTATAAAAGTGGAGTTTAAAAGCGAAAATAATAATTTGGTTTTAAAGATTGAAGATGATGGAATTGGATTTAATACCAATAGAACTAAAAACGGAATTGGCCTGCATAATATAGAATATCGTGCAAAAGAATGTAAGGGTACAGTTACGATAAAATCTGCTAAAGGAGAAGGTACAATTCTCACCATAAAAATCCCAATAGACCCCAATAATAACCTGCATAATGACATTTGATTTAACCACTTCAGTTCCACAATTAGTTAAAAAGAATATTTTAATAGTAGACGACCATCCGTTTATTATTGAAGGATATAAAAATGCTATAACTCGTTATAATCCAAAACAATATGATTTTTTAATTTCCCAAGCACACGATTGTAAATCGGGCTATGATATAATAGAAAATGCCAACACGCCAGAGTTTGATATAGCTTTTTTAGATATCAGCATGCCTCCTTATGAAGAAAAAGAGATTTTTTCTGGTGAAGATTTGGCAAAGTTACTTCTTAAAAAAATGCCTTCCTGCAAGATTATTCTTTTGACGATGTATACCGAATTATTAAAAATCAAAACTATAATCAGAACCATTCAACCCAACGGATTGATTATTAAAAATGACCTTACATTTGACGAATTGCTTTTGGCTTTTGATAAAGTAATAAAAAATGAAAAATATTACAGTCAATCTGTAGTAAAAATGCTGAATCAGTCTACACACAATGCAATCGAAATTGATCAATATGACAAACAGATACTGGTTCATTTGGAAAAGCGAGCTTCAATTCCTGAAATGCTGCAAAATATTCCCATTTCTTCAAATGCCATCCAAAAACGAAAGAAACATTTAATGGAATTGCTTAAAGTAAAAAATGACTCAGATGAGGATTTGGTAAAAGAAGCAAAAAGCAAAGGGCTCTTTTAAAATTTTAGATTTTAGAGTTCAGATTTTAGATTTTTAAAACAAAATATAATAATATAAAAAACACCTAATGGATTTTAAACCTATTAGGTGTTTTTTATTGTTACTGAATACTGAGACCGTGACTAAATACTAAAATTACTCACTCAAAGCATCCCATCCGCGCGCTTTTAAGGCAATTTTTGTGTTGGCGCGGGTCACAAGATGAATTCCTTCACTTTCTTGCGTCATATGTCCGATAACAGAGAAATTTGGATTTCCTTTTATTTTGTCGAAATCATTAATATCAATTGTAAATAGAAGTTCATAATCTTCTCCGCCATTTATGGCAACCGTTGTACTGTCGATATTAAATTCTTCGCAAGTAGAAATAAACTGCGGATCTAACGGCAATTTATCTTCATATAAATTACAACCCACTTTAGATTGTTTGCAGATATGGATAATCTCAGAAGATAATCCGTCTGAAATATCAATCATGGCGTTTGGTTTTATTTCTAGAGCATGAAGCAAAGTACGAACATCTTTTCGTGCTTCCGGTTTCAATTGGCGTTCGACCAAATAAGTATAAGGATCTAAATCAGGTTGATTGTTTGGGTTAACCTGGAAAACTTGTTTTTCGCGTTCCAAAACCTGCAATCCCATATAAGCAGCACCAAGATCTCCAGTTACAACAAGCAAGTCGGTTTGTTTGGCTCCGTTTCTGTAAACCAATTCATTTTCGTCAGCTTCTCCAATTGCGGTAATACTGATAATTAATCCTTTTTGAGATGAGGTTGTGTCTCCACCAATAACATCAACTTTATATTCTTTTGCTGCATGCGTAATTCCTGCGAATAATTCTTCTAAAGCTTCAAGAGGAAAACGGTTGGAAACCGCAACAGAAACCGTAATTTGAGTCGGTTTTGCATTCATGGCACAAATGTCAGAAACATTTACCACAACTGCTTTATAGCCTAAATGCTTCAAAGGCATGTAAGCCAAATCAAAATGAACTCCTTCAATTAATAAATCGGTTGAAACGACGACTTTCTTTTCTTTAAAATCAAGAACGGCAGCATCATCGCCAATACTTTTTAAAGTAGACTCTTGCGTAACATCAAAGTTTTTAGTTAAATGGTCAATTAAACCGAATTCGCCTAATTGAGCGATACTAGTTCTCTGCTGATTTTTATCTTCAATCATTTCTCTTAAGTTCCAAAGTTATTAAGGTGCAAAGGTACAAAAGGTTTTTTTAAAGATGCTAAGATTCTGAGATGCTAAGGTTCTAAGTTTTTTTTTAAGTAACAAAGAAACAGAGAAACAGAGTTGCAAAGTTTTTTTTAAAGATGCTAAGGTTCTAAGTTTTTTCTTTTAAGTAACAAAGAAACAAGTTGCAAAGTTTTTTTCCATGTTTATTCTGTAGAGACGCACTGCAGTGCGTCTGCGTCCTGTAATTCCTCATTGTTTATCTCATTCTGTTTGTACACACACAGCTGTGCACCTCTAGGTTTGTTGGCAATTAGAAAAATTTTAAAATTTATTTTTTGCTGCTGACAAACTGTTGTCACCGGCCCATTCTACTTTTGAAGTATTAAAAATATTTAAACTTAAAAACCATGAAAACATTAGCTGCACAAGTTATTACACCAGAAGATTTATTGAAACATTGGCAAGGTCATAGAGCTTTAACACGTCGTGTAATTGAAGCTTTTCCTGAAAAAGATTTCTTCGAATTTTCTATTGCAGGTATGCGACCTTTTGCAAAACTAGTTGACGAACTTTTAGCAATAGCTGTTCCTGCTTTGAAAGGAATTGTAAATAGAGATGCTCAGCCTTATAAAGAAGCTGAAGAAAAATTGATTTTTAAAGCACAATATCTTGAAAAATGGGATGAGGCTACAGAAGAAATCAACAAATATTGGGAGCAACTGTCTATAGAAGATTTTAGCGAGACTTTCAATTTATTTGGTCAATATGAATTTCCGATTATCCATAATATTTTGTACTTTGTTGATAATGAAGTTCATCATCGTGGACAAGGTTATGTTTATTTAAGAGCTTTAAATATCGAGCCACCATTTTTCTGGGAGAGAGAATAAGCATTTTTGACCTTCATTCAGTAAAAATTAAAATGTTAGAGTATGAGTTTAAAAAGAATAATGTCCAATTATGCTGATTATAATTTATGGGTAAATCAACAATTTGTGAATTGGCTTTCGCCGAAAACGGAAGAATTGCTTTATGCAGAAATGCCTTCAAGTTTTTCTACCATTATGAAAACTCTCGATCATATTTGGTCTACTGAAGAATATTGGTTTTCTGTCATTTCCGAAACTTCATTATCAGTAAAGAAAGAAGAGAGCGATTTGTCAAAAGAGGAGGTATTTGCCGGATTATTAAATTCGTCTACAAAATTGAAACATCTTATTAATTCATTATCTGAAGAAGACTTAATGAAAGAAGTTCAAATCGTAAATCCGTGGTTTGAGTGCGAGCTGCCTATTGCTGAATATTTAATTCAGGTTATCAATCATGGCACGTATCATCGAGGACAAATTGTAACCATGGGACGAAACGTCGGAATTACAGATGCGTCCAACACCGATTATAATTTTTATAATGTAGTGAAGGCAAATCAATAACAAAAAAACTCTCAAAGATGAAATAAAGTCTCTTTGGGAGTTTTTTTATAAAAGTCGCTGTCTATTGATTTCTAATAACTCTAAAACTCTAGTTTTTAAAGATTCTGGTTCCAGAATTTTGGCATAATCTCCGAACATTAAAAACCATCTCGGGAAACCATCTTGTAAACTATGAGACATAAAGGTCATTTCGATTTCGTCTCCAATTTCTTTTTGCGAAATAAAACCGTGGTATTTCCTTTCGGTGGCTAAATATCGTGCGATTTTTTTCTGAACCAAAATTCGAACTTTTGTGGTTGGAATGGTTTCGGTTTTGGTTAAATACGTTTCTAAGGAATCATGTTCGATTGTAAAATCAAGATCTGTTTTTTTTATCTCTTGGATCCTATCGGTTCTAAACTGGCGGTAATCTTTCCGTAAATGGCAATAGCCTAGAAAATACCAATTGTTATTATCGTGAAAAACGCCAACAGGTTCTAAATTTCGTTGTGTAGTTTCTTCTTTTTCAAAAGTTTTATAGGTTAAAAGAATTTGCTTTTTTTCTGCAATTCCTTCAAAAAGAACAGCCAAAGTATTGGGTGAACTATCATTAAACATCGGTTCGGCATCTTGCATTACGATTCTCGATTCGATGTTCGAAAGATAATCTTTGTCGTTGCTTCTTAAAACTGATTTCAGTTTATACATCGCCGATGCATAGTGCGTTCCCAAAGAAGGATCGGTAAATTTCTGCATCAGTTTTTCGGCTGCAATAAAACTGCTTACTTCTTCGCGCGTAAACATAACGGGCGGAAGTCGATACCCATCCATTAAAGCATAACCTACCCCAGCTTCACTATAAATAGGAACTCCCGAAGCCTCCAAAGTTCGAATGTCTCTGTAAATAGTTCTCAAACTGCACTCAAAACGATCGGCTAACTCTTGCGCTTTGACAATCTTTTTAGATTGTAATTGAATAAGAATTGCGACAATTCGGTCAAATCGTTTTGGGGTTTCGTCGAGCATTTTTAAAGATTTTTTCAAAGATAGTATTTTATCAGCATGAGTTTGAAAACATTTTTTTTTGCATCTTTACAGAATTGTAGTATTAAATCTTGATATAAAGAATGAAGTTCCCTTTTGAGCCAGTTATTTTTGGGTATGAAATTAATATCCATTTGGTTTTAGAATATCTGGCATTTTTTTTAGGATATCGATATTATGTTTTTTTGAGAGAAAGAACGAATGATACTATTGTTTCCACAAACAGATTGTCAATTATATTAGGTGCCGCAATTGGAGCATTTTTAGGTTCTAGAATTATAGGCTTTTTAGAAAATCCTGTTTTCCATTCTGATGCCAAATCCATTTTAGAACTTTTCAATGCCAAAACCATTATGGGAGGATTGTTTGGCGGATTGCTAGGTGTTGAGATGGCTAAAAAGATTATTGGAGAAAAAGAATCGTCGGGCGACTTATTTACTTTTCCGATTATATTAGGAATTTTTATCGGAAGGATCGGCTGTTTTTTATCTGGAACAAAAGAGTTTACGTACGGAAAAGAGACAACTTTTTTTCTAGGAATGAATCTTGGCGATAGTATTAAAAGGCACCCGATTGCTTTATATGAATTAATCTTTCTGATTGTTCTATTTTTTATTTTGAAGAAATTAAAAACAAGAAATATCAAAAATGGATTGGTCTTTCAGTATTTTATGATTGCCTATTTTACGTTTCGCTTTTTCATAGAATTTCTGAAACCTAATTATTTCCTGATTTTTGGAATAAGCTCCATTCAGATCTTATGTTTAATTTGTCTGCTCTATTATAACAAAACAATTTTAAATTTATTTGTAAAAAATGCCAGTTAGAAAATATACTTATTATGACTTTACATTAAGCCTTTGTCCAGAATGCTTAAAGAGAATTGATGCTAAAATTGTTTTTGAAGATGATAATGTCTACATGCTTAAAAGATGTCCGGAGCACGGAAGTTCTAAGGTTTTAATTGCCGACGATATTCAGTATTATAAGAATATCCGAAACTATAATAAACCATCTGAAATGCCATATACTTTTAATACAAAAACGCATTATGGCTGTCCTTACGATTGTGGTTTATGCCCAGATCACGAACAGCATTCTTGTCTTACTGTTGTAGAGGTTACAGATCGTTGTAATCTAACATGTCCAACTTGTTATGCAGGCTCATCGCCTAGTTATGGTAGACACAGAACTCTCGAAGAAGTAAAAGCAATGCTAGATACGGTTGTAAAAAATGAAAAAGAGCCAGACGTAGTACAAATTAGTGGAGGAGAGCCAACCATACATCCTGAGTTTTTTGAAATTTTAGATTATGCAAAATCAACTCCGATAAAGCATTTAATGCTAAATACAAATGGAATTAAAATAGCAAAAGACAAAGAATTTGTTCAGAGGCTAAAAAGCTATTCTCCAGATTTTGAAATCTATCTTCAGTTTGATTCTTTTGAAGATAGTGTATTACAAGAATTGCGTGGCGCCGATTTAAGCGAAATACGAAAACAAGCTTTAGAAAATCTCAACGAAGTTAATTTGTCCACCACTTTGGTAGTAACACTTCAAAAAGGATTAAACGATCATGAAATAGGTAAAATTATTGAGTTTGCACTAAAGCAAAAATGCGTTCGTGGAGTCACATTTCAGCCAACTCAAATCGCGGGGCGATTGGAAAATTTCAACTTAGAAACCGATCGAATGACACTAACAGAAGTGAGAAGAAAAATTCTGGAGCAAACCAATGTTTTTAATTCAGATGATTTACTTCCTGTTCCTTGCAATCCAGATGCTTTGGTAATGGGGTATGCGTTGAAACTAGGAGACGAAGTTTTTCCGCTAACGCGATACATTAATCCAAACGATTTGCTGGATAATAGTAAAAACACGATTATTTATGAGCAGGATGAAGTACTTCGCGGTAAAATGATCGATTTGTTTAGTACAGGAAACTCTGTAGAAGTAGCGCAGGAAAACTTGAAATCGATCTTATGTTGTCTTCCTAATATTGATGCGCCAGAATTAGGTTATGATAACTTGTTTAGAATTATTATCATGCAATTTATAGATGCTTATAATTTTGATGTGAGAGCAATCAAAAAATCATGCGTCCATATTGTTAATAAGGACAATAAAATAATTCCGTTTGAAACCATGAATTTATTTTATAGAGACGATAAAGTAAAAAAACTAGAAGAATTAAGAACTAATGTATAAAAGCATATGACAGCGCTAGAAGTAGGTAATTTGGGTGGTTTGATTGCGATTTTTATAGCAATTATGGTGGGACCGCCAATTTTGATGACAATCATTGGTTTCGCAATTAAGAAAAGCAGTCCAAATGGGGCAAAAGTTTGTTTTATTATCGGAGCTTTATATCTGATTATCGGACTAGGAATATGCGGAACGCTCATGTCTTAAATAAAAAAGCTGTTCCAAATTGAAACAGCTTTTGATTATTAAATCGCAAAAAAAAAAATTAAAATCTATATAATAATCCGAATTGAGGTTGGTCAAAGATATTTTCAAACAAGTTAATGTTTAACTGAAAAGTATCTGATGATGGACCATTTTCTGGTGAAACGCTGTTGTAGGCCAAAACATTTGCTAATACAAACGTAACAGCAACATTTTTAGTAATAAAATAATTTAAGCCCACATTGATATCGGCAGTTAAACTATTGTCGGTATCGCTTCCTAGTAGGGGTGTTTCGGTTTTGTTTCTTCCGAAACCTAAGCCTGCTTCAGCGTAAGCTTTAAAACGTTTTTTATCCAATTCCAAAAAATAGTAACGAGCAAATGCGCCAATTCCAAATACATTGGTTTTAATACCAGTTGCTTCTTCTTTGTTGCTAGAATAATCTAGTTTTGCCCCAACTGCAAATTTATCGTTTAGCAAATAGCCAAATTTTGGGCTAAAACCATAATAATCATTTTCGCCGCCTGTACTAATTTTGATAGAACCTTCAAGAAACATATCGCCTTTTTCGAAAGTCACGCCTTTTGCAGAATTCATTTCAGAATCAACTTGGTCTTGTTGTGCATTCGCAAAGCAAAAAGCAAAAAGTGCTAAAATAACTGATAATTTGGTTTTCATAATCTTATATTGTTAAAGTTGTAAGATTAAAAATACATTTTCTACTATAAAAAGACTTTATGTTTGCTTGAATGAGTTAACAAACGATTTTTAGAGTTAATAATTGGATGTTTTTGTAGGGAATGCCTTTGTAATTTAGTTAAGAAAAAGCAAACAAAAAACCCGATAACATAAGTCATCGGGTTTAATTTATTTTTATTTCTTTATAAACTTTTTTACTATTGTCTTTTCATCATCTTTTAATTCTATAATATATACTCCTGAGCTGAGGTGATTTACTTCAATTCCATTTTCATTCAAATGTCCGTAAAGCACATTTTGTCCATTTAGATTACTTATTTTGTAAAGGGTCATACCATTATTATTTGGTCGCTGTATAAATAGTTTTTGAATTGCTGGATTTGGAAATAAAATATATTGCTCCATTTTTGAATCATGCTCATCTATTGAGAGACTAGATGTCGTGAATGAAATTGGATCGCTTAACGCCGAAGTGTTATTAGCATAATCTTTAGCTTTTAAAGTAAAGGAGTATACAGTTTCTGCATTTAGCCCATTTACGGTGTAAGTAGTTAAGTTTGTAGAACCGATTAAGGCGTTTCCTTGATAAATATCATAACCTGTAACAGCGATATTATCCGTTGATTCTTTCCATGATAAGACAGCTGAATTTTTCGTGATATTTGATACGTTTAAATCTACTGGAATGCTTGGGGCTTCAAATTCTATTATAGGTTGCTTAATATCCAATATATAATCTTGAATTGCTCCATTATAAAATTTTTCACAAGGAGTTGGAATTCCATTTTCCTTTAAAATAATTCTCATCTTTGTTCTTTTAGGACTTACAGTAACTGGAATCGTAAATTTTTGGATTGCTGTAAATCTATCAGCTGTAATAATAGTACTGAAAATTAATTCTCCTTCGTCATCAAAATCTGCATCCCCATTTAGATCAATCCAAAATGCTAATCCGCTTGGTTTTTTAGCGGAATAGTACTTAGAAACAGATATACTTATTGTATTTTCTTGTCCAGGCACTACGAATCCTCCAGTGCTTTTAAAATCACTATATACTCCTGATGAAGCTGAATTATTAATTTTACCCATTGTCACATTAGTGATATCATCATTGCTTTGTGCGGTACTACCCGGTATACAGTATTTTGGTGTAGCAACTGTAGTAACAGAAAGGCTACCGCTTGTTTCATTTGAGCCAGAATCGTATGCTTTTACAGTAAAAGTATATGTCGTTCCCTCTTTTAAATCTTTAAAATCATAACTTGTTGTATTCGGACCAAGTTGAGCGACAAGAAAAGTGTCATTATATATGGAATACGACTTAATGTATTGATCGTCTGTTGCTTTATCCCAAGAAAATGTGGTAGTGGTGGTTGTAGTATTACTGGTTCTTAGATTTGTTGGTGCAGTTGGTGGTATTTTATCAATTAACGTAGTTACCAATACGGGATCACTTTTTATCGAGCTTTGTCCTTCACTGTCTGCGGCTTCTACTTGAAACGAATAATTTGTATTGTTTTGCAGATTCGTTACTGTATAAGTCGAAAGATTTGTGTAAGCAACAAATGCATTATTTGAAGTTATTTTATAAGTAATAGAACCTGAACTGTTTATTGAAGGGTTCCATGTTAAAGTAGCTTTTGTAGGAGTAACATCAGATGCTGTAAGAGCAGTTGGTGCTGTAGGAGGTGTATCAGTTAAAGTTTTTACAATGACCGGAGTGCTTGAAACTGAAAGTTCATCATTTGCATTTTTAGATTTTACAGTAAATAAATAAGAAGTTGCTTGTGCTAATCCTGTAACGGTGAAATTATTTGTTTGTGAAGATCCTATCAGTACTGATCCTTGGTAAATTTCGTAACTCGTAATGTTTGTAGTATTGGATGGTGCCGTCCATGTTAAATTGGTTGTTGATGGAGTTGTCCCTGAAGAGACAAGATTGGTCGGAGCATCTGGACGATTTTGACTTATCGTATTATTTACAATATTTATTGTGTAGTCTTCAATCTCTCCATAATTATAAGTTCCTGTGTAATCACCACATGGAGATGGATTTGCGGCATATCGAATTCCAACTCTCATTCTTGTAGCTCCCGTAATAGCAGTTTCAGGTATCACAAAAGTCCCTAATACAGGTGATTCTGTAGTGGTACTTTGATACCAAACCATTTCACCTGCATCATAAAAGTCTTTATCACCGTTATAATCAATCCAAACCGCATATTGTTCTCCAAATTGCGTTCTGCCTTTAATCCATTCGCGAGGCTTAATGGTTATTAGATTGGGTTCTCCTTTTTTTAAATCGGTTGAAAGGTTGGTGTAGTCGCTATAACTGCTACTTGACACGCCAGAAACATTATCAATTGATCCTATTTTTACCCTAGTTATAAATTCATCAAACATTTGGCTAAGCCCAATCGCAACGCAATAAGTTGGAATTTTAGGGAGTGTCTTTATCACAACTGTATTGCTTTCTTCAGAAGTGTTTTCGAGCGCATCCATAGCCCTTACCGTTAAATTATATGTAGTTTCGGGTGTTAATCTGCTAATTTTAAAACTATTTGTTGTCGAGGTTGCGATTAAATCAGTTCCATTGTAAATTACATATTCAGTAACTTTCTTATTATCTGTTGAAGCAGTCCAAGATAGATTTACTGACGTATCGCTTATTTCAGATGCAGCCAAATTTGTAGGCGGGGTTGGCGGAATTGCATCAAGAGTTTCGCAAACTAATGGAACTGTTGCGGGCGAAACATTTCCGGCAGCATCTCTAGCTATCACAGAGAATGAATAAAAATTATTCGCTTTTAACCCTGTTATTGTATAGTTTGTTTTTGATGTAGTCCCGATTAGTAAGTTTCCTCCTTGATAAATTTCATAATCCGTAACCCCTTCACTATCTGATGAAGCCGTCCAAGATAAATTTATTGATGTCGTTGTAATATCAGAAGAAGAAAGGTTAGTTGGAGTAGTTGGGGCAATAATATCAAGGGCCTTGACTACTACAACATTACTTTGCAAAGAACTGTTAAACGCAGCATCAGTAGCCTGAATTGAAAAATTGTAGGTAGTAGATTGTTTTAATCCTGTAGCGATGTAAGTTCTCGTGGATGCATCTACTTTTGCCCATAATGTAAAAGTATTATTATAGATGGAATAGCCAGTAACGCCTACATTATCTGTTGATCCCATCCATGATAAATTAACAGAAGTTGCGGTTATATCTGATGCTGCTAGATTTGTTGGTGCTGTAGGTTTAGTTCCATCTGGAGTCGTAACAATAATTAAATTGCTCGATACAGAAGTATTTCCAGCATCATCTTTTGCTTTTACACTAAAGGTGTAGGTGGTCAATTCTGTTAGTCCTGTTATTTTAAAGTATGGTTCAGATTGGTCTGTTGTGCCTATAAGAACAGTTCCATTATATATTTCGTATGAAGCAACGCGAACGTTATCCGTTGATGATGTCCAATTTATAGAACAAGTTGTCGCAAATGTTTGATACGCTTTTGCATTAGTTGGTGCTGTTGGTGCTTCATTATCTATGGTTTGAAAATAGAAGGAGCTCTTATAATTTGCGTGTGAAAATAAAGGCATTAAGAACAGAATTCCTAAAACTAATTTTAATTTGTTTTTGAGTAAAGTTTGTTTCATAGGCGGAGTCTTGAGCAATTTATGAATCGAGTAATGTGTTTTTGGTGTTTAATTTTGTAGTAAATCTATTAGTTTTTATTGAATAAAAAAAGTTGTTTTAGCTCAATAAAATTTGACCTATTGTGTAGCATTCTGTAAATTTATTTATGAAGTTTAAACAGAACAAAAAACCCGACAACATAAGTTATCGGGTTTAGTATATATTCTTGCTTCTTTCTTCTTTTTTCTAAAAAAGACTAGTCGTTCAATTTCAAAACAGCCATAAATGCTTCTTGCGGAATCTCAACGTTTCCTACTTGACGCATACGTTTTTTACCTTTTTTCTGTTTTTCAAGCAATTTACGCTTACGCGAAATATCTCCACCATAACATTTTGCGGTAACGTCTTTACGAAGTGCTTTAATCGTTTCACGAGCGATAATTTTAGCTCCAATTGCAGCCTGAATCGGAATATCAAATTGCTGTCTTGGGATAAGTTCACGCAATTTTTCGGTCATTTTTTTACCAATGTTGTATGCGTTGTCTTCGTGAATCAATGCAGAAAGCGCATCAACAGTTTGAGCATTCAATAGAACGTCCAATTTCACCAATTTCGAAGTTCTCATTCCGATAGGAGAATAATCGAAAGAAGCATAACCTTTAGAAACTGTTTTTAAACGATCGTAGAAATCGAATACAATCTCTGCCAATGGCATATCAAAATTCAACTCAACTCTTTCAGTTGTTAAGTAGGTTTGATTTGTAATTAAACCGCGTTTTTCGATGCATAAACTCATTACGTTTCCAACGAAATCGGCTTTTGTAATGATGGTAGCTTTAATAAATGGCTCTTCAACTCTATCAAGTTTTGAAGGCTCTGGTAAATCAGATGGATTGTTTACAACGATCGCTGTTTCTGGATGTTTCTTAGTGTAAGCTAAGTACGAAACGTTAGGAACTGTTGTAATTACAGTCATATCGAACTCACGCTCTAAACGTTCTTGGATGATCTCCATGTGAAGCATTCCTAAGAATCCGCAACGGAAACCAAATCCTAATGCCGCAGAACTTTCAGGAGTAAATACTAATGAAGCGTCATTCAATTGTAATTTTTCCATTGACGAACGTAAGTCTTCGTAATCTTCTGTGTCAACAGGATATATACCCGCAAATACCATTGGCTTTACATCCTCAAAACCAGCAACCATATTTGTTGTAGGCACTTTTGCATCTGTAATTGTATCACCAACTTTTACTTCACGAGCTTCTTTAATTCCAGAAATCAAATAACCAACGTCTCCAGCAGAAACTACATTTTTAGGAACTTGATTTAATTTTAAAGTTCCAATTTCGTCTGCAAAATATTCGTTGTCTGTAGCCATGAATTTAATTTTCTGGCCTTTTTTGATTTCACCATTTACAACTCTGAAGATTACCTCAATTCCACGGAATGGATTGTAAACCGAATCAAAAATTAAAGCTTGTAATGGCTCTTCTGGATTTCCTTTTGGAGCTGGAATTTTTTCAATAATGGCAGCAAGAATGTTCTCAACACCAAAACCAGTTTTTCCAGATGCGTGAATAATATCTTCTAATTTACAACCAAGCAAATCGATAATATCATCACTAACTTCTTCTGGATTAGCACTTGGCAAATCGACTTTGTTTAAAACCGGAATAATTTCCAAGTCGTTTTCAAGAGCTAAATATAAGTTTGAAATCGTTTGTGCTTGAATACTTTGTGCCGCATCAACGATCAAAAGTGCGCCTTCGCAGGCAGCGATAGATCTTGAAACTTCGTATGAAAAGTCAACGTGTCCAGGAGTATCAATTAAGTTTAAGATATATTCTTCGCCTTTGTACTTGTATTCCATTTGGATGGCATGACTCTTAATGGTAATTCCACGCTCGCGCTCTAGGTCCATGTTGTCAAGCAATTGTGCTTTTTCTTCACGGGCTGTAACGGTTTGTGTAGCACTTAGTAATCGGTCTGCTAATGTACTTTTACCGTGGTCAATGTGTGCAATAATGCAAAAATTACGTATCTTCTTCATTTGTATATATCAGTTCTCTAAACGAGTTTAAGTATTTTTTGGGTTTAAAACAGACTAAAGCAATTGCTTTAAAGCATGTTATTAAGGCGCAAAGATAGCGCAAAGTTTTGGATTCTGGAATCTAGTTGTAGGATAGTTGAGCGTAAAGAATTAAAAATGGCATTAAAATTCAAAATTGAATCCTTTTTCTGTTAATTTCTTGTACATTTCAGGGTCAAATTTGTAAAGTTTGGCCGCTCTGTGCGAAACATCTTTTTGCTTTTCATCCAATGCGGTAAGCAGTTTCATGTGCAATACTTTTCTTCTGAAGTTCGATTTGTCCAATTCGATTCCTAAAATTTCTTCATACAAATGCATTAATTGCAATAAAGTAAATTTTTCTGGAAGAAGATTAAAACCAATTGGTGCTTGGCGTACGCGATTTCTTAACTGCAGTAAGCTGAAGTCGAGAATTTCGTTATGGTCAAAAATAAGTTCGGGAATTTCATTGATTTTATACCATTTTGCTTCGATAACTCGCAAACTGGCTTTAATATTATAATCTTCACGATTGACTAGAGTATAATAACCAATGGTCACGACACGCCTTTCTAAAACACGCTGCGGATTTGTAAATGCCTTCAGCTGTTCCAAATAAATGTCTTCCAGTCCAGTAAGTTCTTGCAAGATACGTTGTGCAGCATCATCGGCACTTTCGTCTGCCTGAAGCCATCCGCCAAGTAAACCCCATTTGCCCTTACTTTCGCCTTGAGCATGCTGAACCAAGAGCACTTCAAGACTCTCTTTGTTAAATCCGAAGAAAACACAGTCAATTGTGATTCCGTCAACGGCTGGTTTGTGATGGTTAGTAGTAATTTCAGTCAATTTATTGTTGTCGTGTTATTAAGTTGTATTGAAAATTAAAATTCAAAATTGAATCCTTTTTCAGTTAGTTTTTTATAGATTTCTGGATCAAACTTGTACAATTGTGCTGCTCTGTGTGATACATCCTGTTGTTTTTCGTCTAATGCTGCCAAAAGTTTCATATGTAGAATTTTTCTTCTAAAGTTAGGTTTGTCCATTTCGATTCCTAAAATTTCTTCATATAACTGCATCAATTGCAGTAGTGTAAATTTTTCTGGAAGCAAATTAAAACCAATTGGCGTTTGGCGAACTCTATTTCTAAGATGTTTTAAGCTGTAATCTAAAATCTCATTGTGATCGTAAATCAGATTTGGAATAGTATTGATTTTGTACCATTGCGCATCTGAAGCTGTAAAACCTGCTTTAATGTTATAGTCTTCTCTTTTTACTAATGCATAATAGCCAATAGTGATTACGCGTCGAAGTGGAAAACGATCTGGATCTCCAAATGCTTTCAGCTGTTCTAGATAAATATTATCAAGACCGGTAAGCTCATTTAATAAACGATGAGCGGCATTGTCGGTACTTTCCTTTTTGTAAATCCATCCACCTGGAAGTCCCCATTTTCCTTTGCTAATACCTTCGGCATGTTGCACCAAAAGTACTTCAAGACTGCCTTTGTCAAAACCAAAAATCACACAATCAATCGTGATGGCATTCATCGCGCTGTTTTCATTTTTTTGAGCAGTTTTGTCTTCTACATTTTCAACCATATGTGAGATAAATTTTGACAAATTAAATAAATAAAATCATTATTAACCTTTTTGAAAGCCTTATATTTTTTTTAACCAAACAAAATTTTGATAATCAGCTATTTAAAAATGTGCTAAAAAAGCCTTGTTTTTAAATGAATTCTTAAATGACTGATTGTCAATTTTATAAAACACTGATTTTTTTACATTTTTTATTTCAATTATTGCTAAGGTTTTACAGCATTAATAAAAATGAATTAGGATTAATCAGAATCGAAAAAAAATAACCCTAATATTTTGTTAATATAGAAAATTTGTTTTACACTTGTAGTCAAATTTACCATAAGATAAATTCAAATTGACTATAAGTAAAAAAAGAACAAAATTACACTTAACTTAAACTTACCACAAATGTTTTTTTTAGAAATTGATTTAAATCGCTTTTGGATGAGATTACCATCATCAAATTCTGACCAAAGAATCAATTTTGAAGTTGCTTATAGTCTGCAAGTACTAAATGTTGGAAAAGAGATTCAGGCCCTCTTTTTTGGCATGACCTGCTTGGGAAGTTTTTCCGGATTTCTCCTAGGGTAAAAAACACTAACTATAACTTAAACTTAATCAATTCTTATTATGAAAAGCAAAAATTGTATTAAAACAACAAAGCTTCCATATTTTATGGCGGTGCTGCTTAGCGTATTTATGATGCAGTTTGGATTTGCTCAAGAATCTAAAACTGTAAGTGGGACAATTACCTCTTCCGAAGACGGATTTGGAGTTCCAGGAGCAACTGTACAAGTACAGGGGACAAAATCGAGTACTGTTACCGATTTTGATGGAAAATATAAAGTGGAGGCTAAAACGGGAGATGTTTTAGTAATCACTTTTGTGGGTTTCAAATCGCAGAATGTTACGGTTGGAACTCAAAAAACGGTAAATGTGGTTTTGAGTCCAGAAACTGCAGAACTTAAAGAAATTGTAGTAATCGGTTACGGTACCCAAAAGAAGAAAGTTAATACAGCTGCGACTTCTTTGGTGTCTGGAAAAGACATTCAGCAAGTGGCATCTCTTGATGTTGTAAATGCTTTACAAGGTCAGGCTTCTGGGGTTTCTGTAACGTCATCTTCTGGTCAGCCGGGAGCGAATATGGTGGTAAATATTCGTGGAGCGGGTACAGCAGGAAATAGCGATCCTCTTTATGTGGTTGATGGTGTAGTGGTAGACAACGGAATCGGATATCTTGATCCGTCTGTTATTGAAAGGGTAGATATTTTGAAAGATGCTTCTGCGGCTTCTATCTACGGAGCAAGAGCAGCAAATGGAGTTATCTTGGTTACGACTAAAAAAGGTAAAGATGGTAAAATGAATGTGTCTTTCAGTACCTATACAGGTTTTCAGCAAATTGCTAAAAAACTGGATTTGATGAATACACAAGAGTATACTACAATTATGAACGAAGCTCGTGTAAATTCTGGATATGCTCCATTATATACAAAAGAGCAAATCGCAGGATTTCCTAACCACGATTGGCAAAATGATTTGTTTAACGAAGGTGCAATGAAACAAAACCACTCTCTTTTGATTACAGGTGGCGACGAAAAATCTACTATTGCAACTGGTTTATCTTACTATGGACAAGAAGGTATGATTGGCGGATCTACAAATCAGTCTCAATATGACCGTATTACTTTTACAGCAAACTCTACTTCTGAAGTGATTAAAGGATATTTGAAAATTGGTGAAAACTTCACTTTATCAAACATCAAATCAAGTGGTGTTGCAGATGATGGTATCTACAGCAATGCAATTAGAAGTTTCTTAAACGCTGCTCCAATTGATCAGCCGTATGACGAAAATGGAGATTTTGCACGTTCTATTATTTCGCAAGATATTAGCAATCCTGTTGGATCTTTATATTACAACAACTTCAATCAGACTAAAACAAACCGTTATGTAGGTAATATTTTTGCTGAATTGAAATTTGCTAAAAACTTTACTTTCAGAACTAGTTATGGTGTTGATATGACAGATAGCAACTACCGTTCTTTCAGACCAGTTTATTCTCTTTCTTCAAATGATAATAATACGGTTTCTAGCGTAACTCAAAGCTCAACAAAATCTATAGGATGGATTTTTGAGAACACGCTTCAATACAAATTCAATATTGCATCTGCTCATAATTTTGATGTATTAGTAGGTACTTCTGCTAAGCAAAATACTTCAGATTATATGGAGGGGCAAGGAAGAAACTTAATTTTTGATGATTTTGAGCATGCTTATTTAGATAATGCTAAAGATCCAACATCAAATGTGGTAAAAGGAAATCGTAAAGATTATTCTATTCAATCTTACTTCGGACGTTTATTGTACGATTACAACAATAAGTACTTATTCTCTGCAACAGTTCGTCGTGACGGTTCATCAGAATTTGGTCCAGATAATAAATATGCTATTTTCCCATCGTTCTCTGCAGGATGGAATTTAGATAAAGAAGCTTTCTTTAAAGAAAACAAAGTTTTAAATACTTTCAAATTAAGAGCAAGCTGGGGACAAAATGGTAATGACCAATTTGGTAGGAGATTTGCATATCTGTCAACAGTAAACTCAACAGACAAAACATATCACTTTGGTACTGGTGACGAAACGTTATTAGTGGGTTCAAGCCCAGACCAATTGGCAAACCGTAACTTAAAATGGGAAACTTCAGAGCAATTAGATTTAGGTTTTGATGCCACATTGTTTAACAACTTTACATTGACTTTTGATTACTATGACAAGAAAACTAAAGATTGGTTAGTATTGGCATCTATCCCAACTTATGCTGGAGCAACTGCACCTTACATTAATGGTGGAGACGTTAGCAACAAAGGTTTTGAAATTGGCTTATCTTACCGTACACGTTTTGGAAAAGATTGGAATTTTGCAATCAATGCAAACCTTTCTCGTAACCAAAATGAAGTGTTGAGAATTGCAAATAGCGAAGGAATTATTCACGGAGAATCAAACGTATTATTTCAAGGTTTAGATGAGATGAACCGTGTTGAGGTTGGAAAACCAATGGGTTATTTCTACGGATTAAAAACAGCTGGAATCTTCCAAAATGCTGCTGAAGTTGCTGCAGGTGTTCAGCCAAACGCAATGCCAGGAGATGTACGTTTCGTAGACTTAAACGGAGACGGAAAAATCGATGCAAACGATAAAACTCAAGTTGGAGATCCGAATCCAGATATTAACTATGGTGTCAATTTAGAATTATCATATAAAGCTTTTGACTTGTCAATAAATACGTATGGTATCGCTGGGGGACAAAACGTTTTTGGATTTCACGATTACACACGTGCCTATACAAACAATACAACAGATGTATTAGGAAGATGGACAAGCGAAGGAACTTCTAACAGAATTCCGAGAGTAACTTACGGAACAGATGATAATGGAAATTACACTAAATTCTCTGATTTGTATATTCAAGATTCAGATTTCTTCAGAATCAAAAATGCTACTATCGGATGCGATTTGACAAAATTAACAGACAGACTGAAATTCTTTAGTAAATTCAGATTGTACGTGGCAGGAAATAACATTTACACTTTCACGAAGTACAAAGGAATGGATCCAGAAATTGGTTTCGGAAACGTAAACCAGTCTTGGGCTAAGGGTATTGATGTTGGATATTATCCTCAGCCAAGAACCTATTTAATGGGTCTAAATGTTAACTTTTAAATTTTGAAAATCATGAAAACATATATAAAATTATTTGCCCTTTCAAGCTTACTTGTTTTAGGTTCTTGTTCGGAAGATTTTTTAGAAAACGAACCATATACAGATAAAGTAACAGAGAATTTTTACAAAACACCATCTGATGCTTTTGAAGGTCTGGTTGCCGTTTATGACGTATTGCAAAGAGAAGCTTATGGTACGCAATTGATCGTAAGTGAGCAGGCATCTGACAACTGTTTTGGCGGATTTGGTCTTGCTGATCCAACAGTAGATTTGCAATGGGACCGCTTTCAATATAATACAGATAAAGATATGAATGCCTTAACTTGGACAAACTCATATCTTGGAATTTACAGAGCTAATATTTTATTAGAAAACTTAGACAAAGTAAATTGGGGAACTGATACTGCTTTGAAAACTCGTTACGAAGCTGAAGCTCGTTTCTTAAGAGCGCACTTTCACTTTCAGGCTGCAAAAATGTTTGGAGATATTATTCCGTTGGATCACACGGTAACAACAAGCGAATTTCAATTACCGAGACAAGCGCCAGAAGTTACGTATGCTTTAATTGCTAACGATTTGAAATTTGCTGCAGATAACTTAAATAATGATAATTATTCAAAAGCAGGAAATGCAAACTTCGGACGTATTACAAAATGGGCTGCAGAAGCATATTTAGCTAGAACATTCTTGTTCTACACGGGAGCTTACAGCAAACCAGATTTAGCTGGAGTAATCACAAAAGCGCAGGCGACAACTTATATCAATGATGTTGTAAGTAACAGTGGACACGATTTAGTTCCTGATTTTGCAAATCTTTGGTTGGCAGCTTCTTTAGAAAACTTTGTTGGAGAAGATAATACAGAAATGGTTTGGGCTGTTCGTTTTAATGGTTCAGGAAAAGGAAATTGGGATCTTCACGAAGGAAATCGTTTCCAAGTAAACATTGCACCGCGTGGAGGAGCAATTGGAAGATATGCAACAGGATGGGGAGGAGCAACGGTGAATCCTAAACTTGTTCAAGCTTATGAAGCTACTGATACTAGAAAAGCGGCTTCTTTTATTGATTATGCTGGTGAAAATTTAAATTTTGATCCTCAAGCAAGAGAGCAACGCCAATACACAGGATATTCTTGGAAAAAATATTGCCCGATTACAAATGCGGCAGGAACTGCTGTTGTGGAAGCTAATGGTGGAAATTTCCAAATTGATAACTACCAAGATTATGCAATTATTCGTTTTGCAGATGTTTTGTTAATGGCTGCGGAATTGAATCTAGATGGAAATGCAGGTTTAGCGCAAGCGGATTTAGACAGAGTTCGTGACCGTGCTTTTAAAAACACGACTCATAGAGTAACGGCAACGAAAGCAACTATTATGGAAGAGCGCCGTTTGGAGCTGGCATTAGAAGGATTGCGTTATTTCGATTTAATCAGACAAGGAATGCCTGCAATGAAAGCTGCTATTGATAATAACACCGGAGATTCTCAGTTTGCTGTAACATTCAGAACAGAAACTCTAGGGTGGTTCGCTTTACCGCAATCGCAAATAGTACTTTCAAATAATACTATTCAGCAAAATCCAGGTTGGAATTAACTTTTAAACAATTGATTATGAAACGTATATTATATATAGTATTAGCGGCTGTAACAATCAGTTCGTTTTTATTCTCTTGTGAGCCTGTTGAAGATCGCGAAAGCCTACCAGCAGTGACGCTTACACCTGAAACAATTAAATTTTCTGTAACTCAAAATGCAGCAAATAAAAATGAAGTTATTCTAAAAAATGATGATCCAACAGTGATTCCATTTTGGAAATATGTAGATGCAAAAGGAAACGAATTAGGACATTCTAATAAAAGTGATGATAAAGTTACTTTTCCTTTTGCTGGAAAATACACTGTTTTTTACACAGCTTTTGTTAGAGGTGGTTCTGTTGAAGCTGCTCCAGTAACTATTGATGTTCCTGAAAATGATGAAACATTCTTTAGAGATCCAAGATGGGAGAAATTGACAAACGGACAAGCTGGAAAAACTTGGGTATTATACATGACTGCTCCATTAGAATTTATCGGTAATACTCCTGGTTATATAAACAGAGCTGTGAGTGGACCAGGTTGGTGGCCTCCATTGTCAGATATTTCATGGGCTGGTCTTGAAAATAAAGATTGGGGAGAAATTACATTTGATCTTAACGGAGGATACAACGTTTCGGTTACACAAACAAATCCAACATTAGGAAGTACAGCTAAGACAACTAAAAAAGGAACATTCAATTTTAGTTTAACAGATGGCGAAACAAATGACAGAATTGCTTTCAATGGAGGAACAGAAATGTTGCACCCTAATGAGCCAAGTTATTTTAGTCCTTCATTTAGTTTTACTAATGTGAAAATTGTTGAACTTACCGATACAAGTTTATGTTTTATTGCAATTAGAGCAGATAATGACTATTTGATTTATCATTTAGTACCAAAATCATAAGTTAGTTAGTTTTTGAAGTCTCAGTCCTAAAAGCATTCCGTAATGTTCTTTAAGACTGAGACTTAAATTATTTTATTACAGAAGAAATGAAATCGATTTTTATTTCTATCTTCAAATTCCAAAAAAAAACAAAAGGACCTATGCATATTCGAAAAAACATAAAAAACATACGTTTATGGGCAGTCGCAGCGGGAATTCTTTTCTTGAATTCTTGTACTAAAAAAGAGGATGCGTTTGTAAACCGAAAAGTTTCTTTTAATGCAGATTGGAGCTTTCATCTTAATGATAGTTTGGTTGATAAAGATACTATCGGAACTGCAACAAAATGGAGAACTTTAGATGTTCCTCATGATTGGAGTATCGAAGGACAATTTGATGAAAAAAGTCCTGCAGGTTATGGCGGAGGATCGCTTAACGGAGGCTTAGGCTGGTACAAAAAAACATTCAAAGTTGCTGCTGAGGACAGCACGAAAATAACGTCAATCACTTTTGATGGCGTTTACAGAAACAGTGAAGTTTGGATAAATGGACATTATTTAGGAAAACGTCCTAACGGATATATTGGCTTCCAATATAAAATTTCTCCCTACTTAAATTACGGAGACAAAAACAACGAAATAATTGTAAAGGTTGACAATTCAAAACAACCTAATTCACGTTGGTATTCGGGTTCAGGAATTTTTAGAAATGTCTGGCTTGAAACTACAGATAAATTACATGTTGAACATTGGGGAACTTATGTTACAACTCCAAAGGTTACTGCCGAAAAAGCTTCGGTAAATATTGAAACTCGAATTCAAAATGATCATTCAGATTCGAAAAAAGCAACAATTGTAACTGCTATTTATAAAGAAGACTCAAAAGTAACTTCAGTTACTTCGCAAATAACACTTACTGCAAAAAGCGGCTTATTATTCAATGATAAGGTAGAAATTGAAAATCCAATTTTATGGTCAGATGAAAATCCGGAATTGTACACAGCGGTTACGGAAATTTTAGTTGACGATAAAGTGGTTGATCAATACAAAACCAATTTCGGAATCAGAGAATTCAAATTTGATTTAAAGAAAGGTTTTATTCTGAATGGAAAACAAGTCAAAATAAAAGGAGTTTGCATGCACCACGATTTAGGTCCGTTGGGTGCTGCAATCAATACACGCGCTATTGAACGTCAATTGGAAATTCTGAAAGAGATGGGTGTTAACGGAATTAGAACTTCCCATAATCCACCTGCTCCAGAACTTCTTGATTTATGCGATAAAATGGGTTTTATTGTTATGGATGAAGCTTTTGATATGTGGAAACAAAACAAAACCAAATACGATTATGCAAATGATTGGGACAAATGGCACAAACAAGATTTAATCGATCAATTGTTACGCGATAGAAATCACGCAAGTATTTTTATGTGGAGTATCGGAAATGAAATTCCAGAACAATGGAGCGAAACGGGTGTAGAAATTGCTAAAGAATTAGCTGCAATCACTCGCGAGTACGATAAAACAAGACCAATTACTGCAGGAATGAATCCGCCAGTAAATATGAATATTGATGCGGTAACTTTGCAATTTGAGAAAAAGAATGTTTCGATTAATCCGCTTGCTGGATCGGGAGTTTTAGATTTAATTGGATACAATTATGCACATCAAACATTTGAACATCATTTGGAAAATTTTCCAAAAACACCTTTCATCGCAACCGAAACGACTTCAGGTTTGCAGACAAGAGGATATTACGATGCCGTTTCAGATACCATCAAAAAATGGCCGGTAAGATGGGATCTTAAATTTACTGAAGGAAATCCTGGAAATACAGTTTCGGCCTACGATCAAGTGCAAACGCCTTGGGGATCTACGCACGAAGCTACTTGGAAAATCATTAAAAAACACGATTTCTTAGCAGGAATGTACGTTTGGACAGGTTTCGATTATATCGGAGAACCAACTCCATACGAATGGCCATCGGTAAGTTCGTATTTCGGCATTGTCGATTTAGCCGGTTTCCCGAAAGACGTGTATTATATGTACCAAAGTGAATGGACCACTAAAGATGTTCTTCACATTTTCCCACATTGGAACTGGAAAGCGGGACAAACCGTTGACGTTTGGGCATATTATAATAATGCTGATGAAGTGGAACTTTTCGTAAACGGAAAATCAGTTGGGAAAAGAGCTAAAAAAGGAGACGATTTACACGTAATGTGGAGAATTCCTTTTGAAGCAGGAACGCTTAAAGCTATTTCCCGCAAAGGCGGAAAAGTGGTTTTAGAAAAAGAAATCAAAACAGCTGGAAATCCTTCGCAATTGAAATTAACAGCTGACAGAAGTACAATTAAAGCAGACAAAAATGATTTGTCATTTGTAACGGTAGATATTTTGGATGCCAACGGAACGATAGCACCAAATGCCAATAACGAAATCAATTTCTCATTAAAAGGAAATGGAAAAATCGTAGGCGTTTGCAGTGGAGATCCAGTAAGCCATGAACCGTATAAAGTAACAAAACATACCGCACTGGCTGGAAAATGTTTGGTAATTGTACAATCGGGAGATAAATCAGGAAGATTGGAATTAACCGCAAGTGCAAACGGATTGAAATCATCCACAATCCTAATTACAGCAAAATAAGTTTTCTAATTTTTGAAATTTTAAATATAGACACAGTTTAAAAGTATTAAAAGATTTTATGCTCCCGCAGATTTAGCAGATCATGCAGATTATTTTTCCAAATCTGTGGCAAAAAGATAGCCACAGATTAAAGGATTAAAAAGATTTAAATCTGCGAGAGAAAAGAAAAAGAAAAAAATCCTTTCGAATCCTTTTAATCTGTGGCAAAAAAACAACTAACTAATGAAAAAATTACATTTAAAAATCCTGCTTTCGATTTGCGCTTTTGGACTTCTTACAGTTCCAAATGCTTCAGCACAAATTCAAAATGCAGATGTGCTGAATGCACCAATAGATATCAGTAAAGATTTTCAGAACTATCTGAACACTTTTTATTTCGCAGACGAATTAGCTTCTTTTGATCCTGCAACAGGAAAAGGAACTATTAAATATTTGAGATACAATTACAAAACACGTCAGGCTTTCAACAACATGATGATGAAGCCAGATGTAGAAAAAGCAAACGAATTTCCAACAACAGAATATGCAGAATCTCCTATTTTGCCATTCGAAATTCAGTTTGTTTCAGACAGAACCCTTCGTATCAAAACGACTTCTGGACCACAATTTCATCCACAAAAGGAATCTTTAATGTTGGTGGACGGAGTGGCTCCGAATCACCCAGAATTATGGAAATATGCTAAAATCGAAGGCGGTCACAGTTATACAAGCAAACACGGAAGAGTCGAAATTTTAACCAAACCTTGGCACGTAAAAATCTACGATGAAAAAGGAAAACTGTTGACAAGCACACTTCACGATACTGATTTTAAAAATACCTACACGCCAACACTTCCGTTTTCTTATGTTCGCAGAAACAGTGATTATTCAAGAAGTATGGGCGCAGCTTTCAGTTTAGAACCAGACGAAAAAATATTTGGTTGTGGAGAATCATTTACACAATTCAATAAACGCGGTTCAAAAGTAGTTTTATGGACGGATGATGCGAACGGAATCCAAAATGAAACGATGTACAAACCAATTCCGTTTTACATGAGTAGCCGTGGTTACGGAGTTTTCATGCACCATTCAACACCAATCACAGTTGACTTCGGAAAGTATTTCTCAAGTGCCAACGAAATGTATATTGGAGATGATGAAGCCGATTTGTTTTTCTTCATCGGAGAACCAAAAGACATTTTAGATCAATACACTAATTTGACTGGAAAAGCTGCCATGCCACCACTTTGGTCATTTGGTTTCTGGATGAGCCGTATTACCTATTTTTCAGAAAAAGAAGGACGCGACGTTGCCAGAGATTTGCGTAAATACAAAATCCCAACAGACGTAATTCACTTCGATACAGGTTGGTTTGATGTAGATTGGAGAAACAACTACGAGTTTGCAAAATCTCGTTTCCCAGACGCAACAAAAATGATGTCTGATTTGAAAAAAGACGGTTTTCAAGTTTGTCTTTGGCAATTGCCATATTTCACTCCAAAGAACACTTTGTTCCCAGAAATTATGGATAAAAACTTGGCAGTAAGAGACAGAAAAGGAAATCTTCCTTATGAAGATGCAGTTTTAGATTTCTCAAATCCTGAAACGATTTCTTGGTACCAAGGGAAATTGAAAAAGTTATTTGACGAAGGAGTTGCCGTTTTCAAAGTTGATTTTGGAGAAGCGGCACCGCCAGACGGAATTTATCATTCAGGAAGAACAGGTTTCTACGAGCACAATTTATATCCTTTAAGATACAACAAAGCAGTTGCAGAAATCACTCAGAAAGAAAAAGGATATACTTTAATCTGGGCTAGAAGTACTTGGGCAGGATCTCAGCGTTACCCTTTACATTGGGGAGGAGATTCTGAAACTACAAACGGAGCAATGTCAGCAGAATTACGTGGCGGACTTTCATTAGGTCTTAGCGGATTCAGTTTCTGGAGTCATGATGTTGGAGGATTTGCAACTAAATCTCCTGAGAACATTTACAGAAGATGGACACCATTCGGAATGTTTACTTCGCACGTAAGAAGTCACGGAGAACCACCTCGCGAACCTTGGCTATACAGCAAAGAATTCTTAGAAGGATTTAGAAAAGCAGATAATATGCGTTATGAATTAATGCCATACATCTACGCTCAAGCAAAAGAAAGTTCAGAAAAAGGATTGCCAATGATGAGAGCTTTATTTGTTGAATATCCAAACGATCCAGGAGCTTGGTTAGTGGATAATGAATATTTATTTGGATCAAGCATGTTGGTTGCACCACTTTTTGAAGAAGTGGAAGAAAGAGACGTTTACCTTCCAGAGGGAACTTGGATCGATTACCAAACTAAAAAAGTATATCAATCAGGCTGGCATAAAATCAAAGCGGGCGAAGTGCCGATTGTAGTTTTAGTAAAAGACGGAACTGCATTGCCACACATCGGTTTAGCACAGTCTACAAAAGATATGGATTGGAGCAAATTGACTTTAAAAGTATTTGCAAGCGATAAAACAACTTCGGCTTCTGCTAAAGTTTATTTGCCAAACGGAGAGGCGCTGCAAGAAATAAAAGTGACCAAAGCAGGAAACAATTTTGACGTAACAACAAATCCGTTAAACGGAAAAACCACTTTCAAAACAGAGTGGGCAAAATAAAATGTTTTGATAAAATATATCCCGTAGGGATTTAATATCGGTAGAATAAATATTAGATATCGACAATTTTGTCCCGTTAGGGACTGAATTGATTTGAAAAAAATATATAGTCCCTAACGGGACAAATGAAAATGAATTCTGTTTTTTCTACCCATATTAAATCCCTACGGGATAGGAATAAAAAATATAGCCACAGATTAAAGGATTAGAAAAGATTAAAATAAAATCTGCTAAAATCTGTAGAATCTGCGTGAAAAAATAAACGCAGAGAAAAGAAAAAAATCCTTTCCAATCCTTTTAATCAGTGACAAAAAAACATAATACCAAAAAACATGAAAAACTATCTAATTCTCCCAGCCGTACTGTTTTCAATAGCAGTGGGCTACAGTCAGAAAAACAAGAACGCTTACGAATTGGCATCACCAAACGGACAAAATAAAATCAAATTTGAGTTGGTTAAAAATGCTCCGAAATATGCCGTTTCTCACGGAAAAACCGAAGTAGTTTCTCCATCTGAAATGGGATTTGTATTAAAAGGAAATGAAGACTTGAGCACAAACTTCGAAATCAAAGGAGCAAAAACTTCTACGTTTGACGAAACTTGGGAACAAGTTTGGGGAGAAAAGAAAAACATCAGAAATCATTATAATCAATTGGTTGTTGATTTACAGCAAAAAACGGGAAACAAAAGAAAATTACAAATTCAGTTTCGTGCTTTTGATGACGGAGTAGCTTTTAGATATGTTTACCCGAAACAAAATGTAAAAGACAGTATTTTCATCATGGATGAAAAAACGACTTTCAACTTAAAAGAAGATGGAAAAGCATGGTGGATTCCTGCAAACAGAGAAAACCGCGACGAATATTTGTTTAAAGATGCTCCAGTAAGTACGTTGGATACGGTTTTAACTCCATTAACAATCGAAAGTAAAAGCGGATTGGCTTTAAGTTTTCACGAAGCAAATTTGATCGATTTTGCAAGTATGACTTTGGTCAACACAAAAGGAACAGAATTAAAATCGGATCTAGTGCCATGGGCTGATGGAGTAAAAGTTCGTGTAAAAGATTCGTTTACTTCTTCTTGGAGAACACTTCAAATTGGAGAAAATCCAGGAGAATTGATTACTTCATATTTGGTTTTAAATTTGAACGAACCAAACAAATTAAAGAATACAAACAGCTATTTCAAACCATACAAATATTTAGGAATTTGGTGGGGAATGCACATCGGTAAATATACTTTTTGGGAAAGCGACAAACAAGGCGCAACTACAAAACACGCTGAAGAATATATCGACTTTACAGCGAAAGAAGGTTTCCACCATTTGTTAATCGAAGGATGGAATAAAGGTTGGACGCCAGGTTGGTATGAAAACCGTATGCACATGTTCAGCTTCACGAAAAGCGCTGACAATTTCGACTTAGAAAAAGTGGTTGAATATGGAAAGAAAAAGAATATCGAATTAATTGGATACCATGAAACAGGTTCTAACTTAATTAACTATTTAAAAGAAGTTGACGAAGGATTTGCTTTATACAAAAAACTAGGAATCCATACAGTAAAAATTGGTCACGTAGGTTCTAAATTGAACATGAAACAAATGCACTTCGGGCAATTTGGAGTGAATTATTTCAGATACATTTTAGAAAAAGCGGCACAATACGATTTAGCGGTTTTATACCACGAATCAATTAAAGATACGGGAGAAAGAAGAACGTATCCAAATATGGTTTCTAGAGAAGCGGCACGTGGACAAGAGTATAACGCTTGGAGCGAAGGAAATCCGCCAAATCACTTAAGTATTATTCCGTTTACAAGATTACTTTCTGGACCAATGGATTTCACACCTGGAATTTTTGATGTTGAGGTAAAACAAGGTTATCCAGGAAAAAGAATTCAAGGAACGGTTGGTCAGCAATTGGCATTGTACGTTACAATTTATTCTCCAATTCAAATGTTAGCCGATCTTCCTGAAAACTACGAAGGAAAACCAGCTTTACAATTCTTAAAAGACGTTCCAACAGATTGGGAAGACACTAAAATCTTAGAAGGAAAAATTGGCGAATACATCACAACAGCAAGAAAAGATAGAAACAGCGCAGATTGGTATTTAGGAACTTTGACAAATGAAAATCCAAGAAACGTAAATATTTCATTATCATTCTTAGATCCAAACGCGACTTACGAAGCTCAGATTTATGTTGACGCAGAAGGAACAAATCAAAAAAATAATCCAGAAGCAGTGGCAATTTCTAAGAAAACAGTTAAATCTACAGATTCTTTAAAACTGAATCTAGGCGGCGCTGGCGGTGGAGCTGTGAGATTTAAGAAATTGTAATCCGCAAAGATTTTTGTAGAGACGCACTGCAGTGCGTCTAACAATAGTTGGACAATAAAATATTTAGCCACTCCCGATAGCTATCGGGATAGAATAATTTTATGCTCTCGCATATTTAGCAGATCGAGCAGATTTGTTTTTCCAAATCTGGATAAATAGATATAGCCACAGATTAAAATGATTAAAAGATTTAAATCTGCATGATCTGCTACATCTGCGAGAGAAAAGAAAAAAATCCTTTAGAATCCTATTAATCGGTGGCAGAAAATAAACAAAACCATTTTCAGATGAAAAGACTTTTAATAATAACAATAGTTTTACTGAGTTCAATTCCTTCGTTTGGACAAAATGAAAACCGAACCATAAAAGTAGATTTCAATAAAACTGCTGGAAAATTAAACACCATGTTTAAAGAATGCATCGGTGCCGGAAGAGCAAATGAAGGTCTTCGAGCAGATTGGCAGCAGCAATTGGCATTGGTAAAAAAAGAATGTGATTTTAAATACATCCGTTTTCATGGTTTATTGACAGACGATATGGCGATTTATCGTGAAGATGAAAAAGGAAATCCAGAATACAATTATCAATATGTTGATGTTTTGTTCGATTTTATTGTAAGTCTTAAAATGAAACCTTTTGTTGAATTAGGTTTTATGCCAAATGCTTTGGCAAGCGGAAAAGAAACTATTTTTTGGTGGAAAGGAAACGTAACGCCTCCAAAAGATTATAAAAAATGGGAAGATTTGATTAGAAATCTAACGGCTCATTTTAAAGAACGTTATGGAGACGAAGAAGTAAAAACATGGTATTTTGAAGTGTGGAACGAACCGAATCTGTCACCTGGATTTTGGAGCAGCACACAAGACGAATATTATAAATTATACGATTACGCAGTTCGTGGTGTAAAAGCTGTAAATCCTGCGTACAAAGTTGGCGGGCCTGCAACTGCTGGTGCAGCTTGGGTTCCAGAAACAATCGCTTTTTGTGACAAAAATAATGTGCCAATCGATTTTATTTCAACGCATACTTATGGTGTAAAGCACGGATATCTGGACGAATTCGGAACTTCTGGAACAATTTTAAGTAAAGATGAATTTAGCGTAAGCGGAGAAGTTATAAATTCTCGCAAGCAAATTACAGAATCGGCTAAACCGAATTTAGAATTGCATTATACAGAATGGAGCGCGTCTTATACGCCGGCAGATCCAATTCACGACAGTTATCATTCGGCAGCTTATATTTTACAGAAATTAAAACAAGTGGGTAATGCTGCAAACTCCATGTCATATTGGGTCTTCACTGATATTTTTGAAGAAGCGGGGCCAAGATTCACACCTTTTCATGGCGGTTTCGGATTGTTGAACACGCAAGGAATTAAGAAGCCAGCTTATTTCTCTTATTATTTAATGAATAAATTGGGAGAAACAGAACTTCAAAATTCAGATAAATCATCTTGGACTTCTAAAAATGCAAAAGGCGACGTGCAAGTTTTATTGTGGGATTTTACAAATACACATCCTGGCGATAAAGAACTGAATCAGACGTATTACATTAAAGACCTTCCATCAAAAGAAAAAGGAAAAGTCAAAATTGAAGTAGACGGAATGCAGAAGGGGAAATATGTATTGGAGATTTACAAAGTTGGCTATAAAGTAAATGACGCTTACGCGGATTATTTAGCCATGAACAAACCAAGTCAGTTAACACGTGAGCAGGTTAATTCAATAAAAGATAAAAATGGCGGAGCGCCGATTGCGACAGAAAAAATTACAATTGACGGAAAAGGAATTTTCAGCAAAGAATTCAAAATCAATGAAAATGATGTTGTAATGCTGAATTTGATTAAACAATAATTTAGATAAAACCACAAACATAAAAATAGTATTAACTTGATTTAAAGATGACGTGTGAGGAATCAAAGATCTTTAAACTCAAAAAACACCTAACTATCTATGAAAAACAAAATGATATACCTTTCGGCTGCTTTGGTTTTTGCATTGTTTACTTCTTGTAAAAATGATGCACAAACAACAGCTTCAACTTCGGAGGAGACTGAAGAATACGTTGGAAAAGAAATAGGTACTGAGCATGATGCGGAAATCGACAAATTGATTTCGCAAATGACATTGGAAGAAAAAGTTGGAATGCTTCACGGTAACAGCATGTTTGCTAATGCGGGTGTAAAACGTTTAGGAATTCCAGAATTAAAAATGGCTGATGGTCCGTTGGGAGTTCGTGAGGAAATTTCAAGAGACAATTGGGCTCCGGCAGGATGGACAAACGATTTTGCAACGTATTATCCAGCAGGTGGCGCTTTGGCTGCAACGTGGAATGCTGAAATGGCACATACTTTCGGAACTAGTTTAGGAGAAGAATTGCGTGCAAGAGATAAAGACATGTTGCTTTCGCCAGCGATTAATATGGTAAGAACGCCGCTTGGAGGAAGGACGTACGAATACATGTCGGAAGATCCATTTTTGAATAAAAAAATTGCCGTGCCTTTGGTTGTTGGTTTACAGGAAAAAGATGTAATGGCGTGTGTAAAACATTACGCAGCAAACAATCAGGAAACGAATCGTGATTTTGTAGATGTGCAAATTGACGAGCGTACACTTCGCGAAATTTATCTTCCAGCTTTTGAAGCTACAGTAAAAGAAGCGAAAGCGTATAGTATTATGGGAGCTTACAATAAATTCAGAGGAGAATATTTATGTGAAAACGACTATATGCTGAACAAAATCCTTCGTGATGAGTGGGGCTTTAAAGGTGTAGTAGTTTCAGATTGGGCTGCGGTGCATTCTACAGCAAAATCTTTGAAGAGTGGTTTAGATATTGAAATGGGAACACCAAAACCATTCAACGAATTTTTCTTAGCAGATAAATTAATCGCAGCAGTAAAATCTGGGGAAGTTTCTGAAAAAGAAATCGATCTTCACGTAAAACGCATTTTGCGTGGTTTATTCCATATTAAGGCAATGGGCGGCGGAACTCGTGCTAAAGGAAGCATCGCAACAGAAGCACATTACCAAGACGCATACAAAATTGCTGCGGAAGCGATTGTATTGTTGAAAAATGAAAACAATGCATTACCATTAAAATTAGACGGAGTAAAATCTATCGCAGTTATCGGAAACAACGCAACAAAGAAAAACGCGCTTGGTGGATTTGGAGCAGGTGTTAAAACGAAAAGAGAAGTTACGCCTCTTGAAGGTCTTAAAAACAGATTGTCTTCTTCAATTAAAATCAATTATGCGGAAGGATATTTAGAGCGTTACGATGAGAAAAACAAAGGAAACTTAGGAAATATCACTGCTAACGGGCCTGTTACAATTGACCAATTAGATTCAGCAAAAGTAAAAGAGGCAGTTGAAGCAGCTAAAAATTCTGATGTGGCAATCATTTTTGCGGGTTCAAACCGAGATTACGAAACAGAAGCTTCAGACAGAAGAGATTTACACTTGCCATTCGGACAAGAAGAATTAATCAAACAAGTAGTTGCTGCAAATCCAAAAACGATTGTCGTTATGGTGGCTGGTGCTCCGTTTGATATTAATGAAGTGAGCCAAAAAACTTCTGCTTTAGTTTGGAGCTGGTTTAATGGTTCTGAAGGCGGAAATGCTTTAGCAGATGTTATTTTAGGAAAAGTAAATCCGTCAGGAAAATTACCTTGGACAATGCCAAAACAACTTAAAGATTCTCCTGCACACGCAACAAACAGTTTCCCTGGGGACAAAGCAGTAAATTATGCAGAAGGACTTTTAATCGGATACCGTTGGTTTGATACTAAAAATGTTGCGCCATTATATCCTTTTGGTTACGGATTATCATATACAACTTTTGCTTTAGATAATGCAAAAGCAAACAAAGATTCGTATGCTCAAACTGATGTAATTGAAGTTTCTGTTGAAGTTAAAAACACAGGAAAAGTAGACGGAAAAGAAGTGGTTCAGTTATACACTGCAAAACCGGATTCTAAAATTACTCGTGCAGCACAAGAGTTAAAAGGCTTCAAAAAAGTCGGTATAAAAGCAGGAAGTTCACAAACAGTTACGATTAAAGTTCCTGTAAAAGAACTAGCTTATTATGATGTTGCTGCTAAAAAATGGACAGTGGAGCCAGGAAAATATACGATTAAAGTAGGAACTTCTTCTAGAGACATCAAAAAAGAAATTCAGGTAACTGTTAAATAAATTTTTCTATACCACAAATAACCACTTGATCAACGCCAGCCCCATAAAAGCTGGCGTTGATTTTAAAAACTTACACTTAACTTAAACCAAACCAAATGAAAAAAACAATCACAGATTATCTCTTGAGTTTTATTTTATGCTTTGCTTTTTTAGGAGTTTTAGCTTGTAGTTCTGATAAAGAAGATAATACTCCAGTAAGCATAAAAATGCTGAGTGCAAGCACAAATAAAATTGATTTCGAAAGTAAAGAAAATACAATAGAAGTAACGGTTAACTCTAATGGAGTTGCTTGGACTTTGAGTAGCCCTGTTAGTTGGGTAAAAGTAAGTCAGACGACTGGACCTTCAGGAAGTACAGTAGTTAAAATTACTGCTTTAGAAAATACTACAAGCTCAATACGAAATGCAGTAGTTACTTTAACGGGCAATGAAGTGCCTTCTGTACCAATTTCGGTTTCGCAGGCTGCGGCTGCTGTAATGAGTTTATATCCAAGCTATAATACCAATCCGATTGCAGCAGATGCTGCGGGAATGGGAAGTTCGGCAGTTGAATTGGCGGCTAAAATTAAACTAGGCTGGAATATCGGAAATACTTTAGAAGCAACTGGAGGTGAAACCGCTTGGGGAAATCCAAAAGTGACTAAAGCTTTAATCGATGCTGTAAAAGCAAATGGATTTAATGGGATTAGAATTCCGTGTTCTTGGAATCAGAATTTAGAAAATGCTGCAACAGCCAAAATCAAACTAGATTGGCTAAACCGAGTTAAAGAAGTAGTGCAATATTGTGTAGACAACGATATGTATGTTGTAGTAAATATTCACTGGGACGGTGGATGGTTGGAAAACAATATCACTGAAGCTAAAAAAATAGAAAACAATGCCAAACAAAAAGCTTTTTGGGAACAAATCGCAACACATTTAAGAGGTTTTGATGAACATTTGCTTTTTGCAAGTGCCAACGAACCAGCCGTTGAAGATGCAACTCAAATGGCAGTTTTGACTTCGTATCACCAAACTTTTATTGATGCTGTGCGTTCGACAGGAGGAAAAAATGCGACTCGTGTTTTGGTAGTTCAAGGTCCAACGACAGACATTGAAAAAACAAACAAATTAATGACTACATTGCCTACTGATAAAGTTACTGGCAGAATGATGGTCGAAGTGCATTATTATTCTCCGTGGAATTTCGCAGGTTTAACTAAAGACGAAACTTGGGGTAAAATGTTCTACTATTGGGGAACAGGATTTCACTCTACAACTGATACAGAACGAAATGCAACTTGGGGAGAAGAAGACGATTTAGAAAAGAATTTCAAATTGATGAAAACGCAATTTGTTGACAAAGGAATTCCGGTTCTCTTAGGAGAATTTGGCGCAATTCGTAGAACAACTTTAACGGGAGATGCTTTAACGTTACATTTAAATTCGAGAGCTTATTATTTAAAAACGGTGGTAAAAACGGCAAAAGCAAACGGATTATTACCTTTTTATTGGGACGAAGGAAGCTTAGGAAACAACGGTTTCGGAATCATGAATAGAAGCAATAATACCGTCTTCGACACACAAGCTTTAAACGCATTAATCGACGGATTAAAGTAAAAAAATGTTATAAAACCATATAAGTGATATAAGTAAATTTAAGTGCATTTCTAATTAAAAACTCAAAATATCTTATATCACTTATGTGGTGAAAAAATAAAAAATTGGAATAAATGAAAAAGTTAATAGTTTTTATTTTGTTGATAATTAGTGCAATATCTAGTGCTAATATAAGAATGCCTTTAATATTTTCTGATGGAATGGTGCTGCAGAGAAACAAGCAAATTCCGATTTGGGGTTTTGCTGATGCAAATGAAAGCGTAGAAATTCATTTCAACCAACAAATTAAGAAAACAACAGCCGATAAAAATGGAAAATGGACGGTAAATTTAGCTGCTGAAAAAGCGGGCGGACCATTCGAATTAATCGTAATCGGAAAAAATAAAATTACCATCAAAAATGTTTTGGTAGGAGAAGTTTGGATTTGCAGCGGACAATCGAATATGGAATTTCAGGTTTTCAAAACCATGAATTCTGAAAAAGAAATTAGTAGTGCAGATTATCCAATGATTCGTCATTTTGGCGTTGCGCAAGATTTAAGCGGAACACCAAAAGACGATTTAAAACAAGGAAAATGGGAAGTTGCCAACAAAGAAAATGTAGGCAACTTTACCGCAGTTGGCTATTATTTTGCTAGAAAATTATATTCAGAATTAAAAATCCCAATAGGAATCATCAATACTTCTTGGGGAGGAACAAATGTAGAAACTTGGACAAGCCGTGAAGCTTTCGAAAAAAGCGACGAATTCAAGTCGATGATTGCCAATGTGCCAACAGTTGATATCAATGCCATTTTCGAAACCTATAAAAAATCGGTTTTAGACAATCTGAAAAAAGTACAAGGATTGGATGTTTCAATGGAAAACGAAGATCAATTCAAAAACGCAAATTTTCAAGACAAAAACTGGCCGGAAATAAAAGTGCCTTCACTTTGGGAAAATCAGCAGATTGGAAATATTGACGGAATTGTCTGGATGCGTAAAACAATTGTTTTAACAGCAGAACAAGCTAAAAAGCAAGCAATTCTACATTTAGCAAAAGTAGACGATGAAGATAAAACCTATGTAAACGGAGTAGAAGTTGGAACCAATAATCTTTGGGATGCAAAAAGAATCTACCAAATTCCAGCAAATGTCCTAAAAGAAGGAACAAACGTAATCGCCGTTAGAATTACAGATTACAGCGGCGGCGGAGGAATCTACGGCGATCCAGAAGATCTAAAAATCGATTTTAAAGATTCAAATCTTCCGCTTGAAGGACTTTGGAAATTCAATGTAATAAAAGTAAGAATCGAAGTTTCGCCAAATAGTTATCCGTCGTTACTGTACAATGCAATGGTAAATCCGTTGGTTCCTTACGCGATGCAAGGCGTTTTGTGGTATCAAGGCGAAGCGAATGTTTGGAGAGCAAAACAATACAAAAAAGCATTTCCCTTAATGATCAACGATTGGAGAACGAAATTCAAACAAGGCAATTTTCCATTTTATTTCGTTCAATTATCAACTTTCGACGAATTTGGAGGCAACAGCCAAAAAGGAAGCCGTTGGGCAGAACTTCGTGAAGCACAATCTGAAACTTTAAAATTGCCAAACACAGGAATGGCGATTACAACCGATATCGGAAACGCAAAAGACATTCACCCAACCAACAAACAAGATATTGGTTTGCGTTTGGCAGCTATCGCGATGAACGATATTTACGGTAAAAAACAAGTTCACAGCGGACCGACTTACAAATCTCAAGAAATAAAAGGTAACCAAATCATTCTGACTTTCGATAACATTGGCAGCGGACTATCAACGCCAAACAACGATGAATTAAAAGGATTCGAAATCGCAGGCGCAGACAAAGTTTTTCATTCCGCGAAAGCGATAATAAAAGACAATAAAGTAATCGTTTCTAGCGATCAGGTTCAAAATCCAGTTGCAGTGCATTACGGTTGGGCAGACGACGATACGGCAATCAATCTTTTCAATAAAGAAAAATTTCCTGCATCGCAATTCAGAACCGACAATTGGGAAATGATTACGACAAACGAGAAATATAGTGTGAGTAAATAGTAATTAGTGAAAAGTAATTAGTACAAAGCACAAAGCACAAAGCACAAAGCTTTTTAACTAATACAAAAATGTTCCGTTAGGAACAATTGGTCGGTAGCAACGGATGAAATCCGTTGGTAAAAAAATAAAATCGCGAAAATGTTCCGTTAGGAACATCTGGTCGGTCAATACCAGATTGAAATAAAACATTCCCAAAAACAATAAGCCTATGAATTCAAAAATCATCAAAAAAACATTTTTCATCTTACTTCTCACATTTTACGCAAAAAACATTTTGGCACAATCCAAAAATGTTTTATGGTACAAACAGCCCGCAGAATTCTTTGAAGAAAGCTTGGCTTTAGGAAATGGGAAAATGGGAGCAACGGTTTTTGGTGGCGTAAATTCAGATAAAATTTATTTGAATGATATTACACTTTGGTCTGGTGAACCCGTAAATGCAAACATGAATCCAGAAGCGTATAAAAACATTCCGGCAATTCGTGAAGCATTAAAAAACGAAAACTATAAACTAGCCGAAGAGCTGAACAAAAAAGTTCAAGGAAAAAACTCTGAATCGTATGCACCTTTGGGAACATTGGTAATCAATAATTCAGAAAAGGGAAAAGCGACCAATTATTATAGAGAACTTGATCTTGCCAACGCAACTTCAAAAGTGACTTATGAATTGGACGGCGTAAAATATACACGCGAATATTTTGTTTCGGCTCCAGATCAAGTCATGGTGGTTAAACTAACGAGTAGCGAAAAAGGCGCTTTAAATTTTGATGTCAGCTTAAGCAGTTTATTAAAATCGGAAGTTTCTGTTCGAAACAATGTTTTGATGATGAACGGCACAGCGCCAATTCATGAAAATGCAGGATATAAAGTTCAAGAAAAATATTTACAGATTCCAGAAAGAGGAACAAGATTCACCACTTTATTGCAAGTCAAAAAAGTAGACGGACAGCTTACAAGTTCGAGAGACGCTTTAACAATAAAAAATGCCTCTGAAGTTTATATTTATGTATCGGTGGCAACCAGTTTTAATGGTTTTGATAAAAATCCAGCAACAGAAGGGGTCGACGATTTGGCAATTGCAGCACAAAATCTAAATAAAGCGTATGCAAAACCATTCGATAAACTAAAAGAAAATCATATTGTCGATTATCAAAAATTCTTCAATCGTGTAGATTTAAATCTGGGAAAAACAACCGCTCCAGATTTGCCAACAGATGAACGTTTATTGCGTTATTCAAACGGAAGCGAAGATAAAAACTTAGAGATTCTGTATTTCAATTTCGGACGATATTTATTAATCAGTTCTTCTAGAACGGTTGGAGTTCCTGCTAATTTGCAAGGACTTTGGAATCCGCATTTGAGTCCGCCTTGGAGCAGTAATTATACGATGAATATTAATCTGGAAGAAAATTATTGGTTGGCAGAAAACACCAATCTTTCAGAAATGCATCAGTCTCTTTTGAGTTTTATAAAAAACCTTTCGGTAACGGGAAAAGTTACGGCAAAGACTTTTTATGGGGTAAACGAAGGTTGGGCAGCGGCGCACAATTCAGACATTTGGGCCATGACCAATCCTGTCGGACAATTTGGAAAAGAGGATCCAATGTGGGCATGCTGGCCAATGGCACAAGCATGGTTGAGTACACATATTTGGGAGCATTATACTTTTACGCAAGATCAGAATTATTTAAAAAAAGAAGGTTATCCGTTAATGAAAGGCGCGGCGGAATTTTGCTTGGGCTGGTTAGTGACGGATAAAAACGGGAACTTAATTACATCACCATCGACTTCGCCAGAAAATCAGTATAAACTAGCAGATGGATTTGTTGGCGCAACTATGTATGGAGGAACTGCTGATTTAGCCATGATTCGTGAATGTTTTGAAAAAACGATAAACGCTTCAAAAGTGCTAAATACCGATGCCGCTTTTAGAGATAAATTAGAAAAAGCATTAACAAAACTTCATCCATATCAAATTGGTAAAAAAGGGAATCTGCAAGAATGGTATTTTGATTGGGAAGATAATGATCCGAAACACCGTCATCAATCGCATTTATTCGGACTTTTCCCTGGCGATCATATTACGCCTTTGAAAACTCCAGATTTGGCAGAAGCTTCAAAGAAAACTTTAGAAATAAAAGGCGATGAAACCACAGGTTGGTCAAAAGGTTGGAGAATCAATCTTTGGGCAAGACTTTGGGACGGAAATCGTGCGTACAAAATGTATCGTGAATTATTGCGCTACGTTGATCCAGACGGTAAGAAAACGGTAACGCCAAGAAGAGGTGGAGGAACCTATCCAAATTTATTTGATGCGCATCCGCCATTTCAAATTGATGGGAATTTTGGAGGTGCAGCAGCTGTTGCCGAAATGTTGGTTCAGTCAGATGAAAACGAAATTAGATTGCTTCCTGCTTTACCAGATGCTTGGGAAGAAGGTTCCGTAAAAGGAATCTGCGCTCGTGGCGGTTTTGAAATCGAAATGAATTGGAGCAATAAAAAACCGAAAAAAGTAATCGTTTCTTCTAAAATTGGAGGAAAAACAACTCTGATTTTTGGTGATAAAAAACAGGAAATTGTTTTGAAAAAAGGAGAGAAGAAAGAGATTATTTTTTAATAATTATTGTCACCCTGAGCGAAGTCGAAGGACGCTCCAATTAGGACTGGGCTTCGACTCCACTCAGCCTGACAAACGATAAAATAAACCCGACAGGTTTTTAAAACCTGTCGGGTTTCGTTTTCAAACTAAGCTCCAGAGGAGCGAAATATTTATAGAAAATAACAAATATTCAAGATAGAAGAGCTCCAGCGGAGCGACATATTCATTGTGGATAAATTTATATGTCGCTCCGCTGGAGCTTTTTGTATTTACGTAAAATGGTATCTATAAATATTTCGCTTCTCTGAAGCTCTTCTGTGTGTAGAAATGATATCTATAAATATTTAGCCTCTCTGAGGCTTTTTCCTATAAGGCTTTTTAGTAATAAACCCGACAGGTTTTTAAAACCTGTCGGGTTTCGTTTTCAAACTAAGCTCCAGAGGAGCGAAATATTTATAGAAAATAACAAATATTCAAGATAGAAGAGCTCCAGCGGAGCGACATATTCATTGTGGATAAATTTATATGTCGCTCCGCTGGAGCTTTTTGTATTTACGTAAAATGGTATCTATAAATATTTCGCTTCTCTGAAGCTCTTCTGTGTGTAGAAATGATATCTATAAATATTTAGCCTCTCTGAGGCTTTTTCCTATAAGGCTTTTTAGTAATAAACCCGAAAGGTTTTAAAACCAGCCGGGTTTCGTGTATGTTTAACTATTCTTTTTCTGAATTTTCTTTTTCTTCAGGCTTTTGAGAATGTTCTTTTTTAAAACTTTCGTACCATTTTTCGATTGATGGATACACAAAAGCAGCGACTTTTTTCACCGGATTATAGAAAATAGATTTATCCAGCGTTTCTTGTTTGGCAAAAGTGTTGTTGAAATTGATCTTTTCGAACAAAGCAATAAAAATACTTAGGATCAGAATGGTTTTTAAAACTCTGAAAAATCCGCCTCCTAATTTGTTCATCCAACCGAGCATAGCAAAATCGGCAATTCCGGTTAAAATTTTGGCTAAGAAATAAACGCCAATTACAACGAGAATAAAAGTTAAGATAAAAGCGGTAATCTGAATATTAGTCGGATTCCAAGAAACATGTTTTGAAATCATTTCGGTCATTAAAGACGAAAATTTAATTGCAAGGTAAATTCCTAATAGCAATGAAATAAAAGAAGCAACTTCTACAAAAAGTCCGTTTTTAATGCCTTTGTATAAACTATAGCATAAAAGCGCACCAACGATAATATCAAAAAAACTCATGTTTGGGTTTGGTGTTTAATGAGGCGCAAAGATATATCTTTTTTTGAGGGACAAAGGCTCAGAGGGACAAAGTGACAAAGGTTTTGGACTTTAAAAGAACTACAAAGCTTCTATATGCATTTTATGTAAAGAGTATTGTATCTTTGCAACTCTAATTTTAGAGTTAGATTGCGATTCTGCCCCCTCAGGATTATATTTTTTAAATCAGCAATCTAAAATCTACAATCAAAAATCATAAATTAAATGTCTAGAGATACACAATTAAAAGAGCGATGGGAAAAGCTCGTTGATATACTTTCAAACCAATTTTCGCAAGGTGAAGATTTAGATTTGGATTCTATAATTTACCTAATAGGAGTTCAGGAATACGGAAAAGTGCACCGTGAATACAAGAAAGACGAAAAACTGAACTTAATGCACATCGCAATCTGTCGATTATTGGAGCCATACGGATTTTACGAATTCGAATATTTTGACGAAGAAGGTTGGCCACATTATAAAATAAAAGAACAATTACCTCCGTTAAAAGCTGGTGAACAATCGGTTTTAATGAAAGAAGCGATTGTAAATTATTTTTTAGAAAGAAAACTTATTGAGTAGTTTTTTAGTGTTCAGTCGCAGTCTCAGTTTTTAGTAACAAGACTGCGACTGAAAACCGCGACTGAAAACTGAAAAAATATGTGCAGATATGCAATGACCATTTATAAACCTCATTATGCCTGCTTTAATTGTCGGAAGACTTTTAAAAGAAGGCTTTTTAGGGATATAAAAATTGGCGAATCCGGTTTTGAAGCCAAATGTCCGCAATGTGGGGAGTTAATGGCAAATATGGGACTGGATTTTGAATCGCCTAAAAAAGACGATTTAAAGAAATGGGAACATATTAAGAGTTTGTTTTCTGTTGGAATTACGTTTCATTCCTGTGGTTGTAGCGGCCCAGGCTATATTCCAAATTCAAAAGAAAAACTGATAGCGTATTTTGAAGAAATGAAAAGTACCTATCTGAAAAATATGGATTTTTGGCGCAATAGAATTGAACCTTCCACTAAAAAAGAAAAAGAACGCGATGCGAATAAAAACTGGCAGGAATTAGGAAAGATTTCCTCTAATTATAAAAAAGAAATAGTTCTAAATCAGGAAGGTTTAGATTATTGGCATGAAAAAGTCAAAAAAATAGAAGAAAAACTAAGTCTAATAAAATAGCTTTGAAGAGACTTAGAAACAGATAATTTATACAGATTTAATAGGCCGTATGGTAATTTAAAGATTCTGTTTTGCAGTTGTGAAGGAAACTTTGAACTTTAAACATTAAACTTTAAACAAAATACTTAAATTTGTATTCTCAAGAACTGAATGAAAATGATAGATAAGATAAAACAACATATAGAGGAAGCCAAAGCCTTTAATGAAAAAAACAAAGAATCTTTAGAACAATTTCGTATTAAATATTTAGGTAGCAAAGGTTTATTAAAAGAACTTTTTACTGAATTTAAAAATATTCCAAACGACCAGAAAAAGGACTTTGGGCAAGTTATAAATACTTTAAAAGCTGTTGCTGAAGAAAAAGTAAGAGTTATTCAGGAAGAACTTGAAAGCAAAGAAGAATCAAAAGGTATTTTTGGAGATTTAACGCGTGCTGCAGAACCTGTAATTATTGGTTCTCGTCACCCAATTTCTATCGTTAAAAATCAAATCATTGATATTTTTGCTAATATCGGATTCAACGTTTCTGAAGGTCCAGAAATCGAAGACGACTGGCATAACTTTACAGCATTAAACTTGCCAGAATATCACCCAGCTCGTGATATGCAAGATACGTTTTTCATTCAGACCAATCCAGATGTGTTGTTGCGTACGCATACATCATCTGTTCAGGTGCGTTATATGGAAAATCATAAACCGCCAATCCGTACGATTTCTCCAGGTCGAGTTTTCCGTAACGAAGCGATTTCATCTCGTTCGCACTGTATTTTCCATCAAGTGGAAGGATTGTACATTGACAAAGATGTTTCTTTCGCCGATTTGAAACAGACGTTGCTTTATTTCACTAAAGAAATGTTCGGAAAATCTAAGATTCGTCTTCGTCCGTCTTATTTCCCATTTACAGAGCCAAGTGCTGAGATTGATATCTATTGGGGATTAAAAACAGAAACCGATTATAGAATTACAAAAGGAACTGGTTGGTTAGAAATTGGAGGTTGCGGAATGGTAGATCCAAACGTTTTGAAAAACTGTGATATCAACCCAGATGAATATAACGGATTCGCTTTTGGAATGGGAGTAGAGCGTATTGCAATGCTTTTATACCAAATTGGAGATATCCGTATGTTCTACGAAAATGATGTTCGTTTCTTAGAGCAATTTAAAGCAAATATATAATTTAAGTCATAAAGTCGTAAAGTCGAAAGTTGAAAGTCTCAAAGCAGGTTTTTGACTTTCGACTTTATGACTTTCAAACTTTCGACTAGTATGAAAAAAGATATAATAATTCCAGAAGTTGAAAACGTCTTTCTAGCTGCAGTGCAGGAATGGAGCGACGATTTTATGGAAAAAGTATGGTACGCTTATTTAGTTAATGACAGTGATTTTAACTTAGACAGCGTAATGGTAGTTTCAAAAGCTTTCGGAACAATTGATGGAGAAATGAAAAAAACATCTATTCTGCGTCATGCTTTTGTTGAGGTTCCTTCTGTTTCTGTAGTAAAGATAGAATTGGTAGAAAAGAGCCTTTTAGCGCTTAATAACGAATTTATGGTAACTTTCTTCATCGGAAATACATTGTACGACAAGAAATTCATTTTCAAAGCCAATTCGCTTGACGAAAACAATACGGAAGAAGTGCCGATTTTGTTTGTTGAAGGGGTGATGGTGAAATAGATTTTTTAAGAAGAAAGAAGCAAGAGAAAAGACTTTTGAAAAATTAGAAGCAAGAAGCAAGAGGAAAGATTTTTCTCTTTGTGTTGAAATAAAAAAAGAGCCAAACTGAAATTCAGTCTTGGCTCTTTCCCTTTATTCTATTTCTAAGAAGTCTTTTTTCTTGCTTCTTTCTATTTTCTCAAAAGCATTAATGTCTTTCCTCTTGCTTCATGCTTCTTCTAGAATCCAATTTTCAAAAATCTTTCCTCTTGCTTTTTTCTTCTATTTGATCTAAAAAGGATTAATCCAAAGACTCCGTCAATTTCTTGAAAACCGTTTTAGCGTCTTTTCCTTCGTATAAAACGGCATAAACAGCGTCGATAATTGGCGTTTTGGCACCGTAACCTTGATTTAGTTTATAAGCGCTTTTTGTTGCGTAATAACCTTCGGCAACCATGCTCATTTCCATCATGGCACTTTTTACGGTGTAACCTTTTCCAATCATATTTCCGAACATTCTATTTCGAGAGAAAACAGAATATCCTGTAACCAATAAATCGCCCAAATAAGCCGAATCATTAATGTTACGCTTCATTTTATGCACTTTTCTAATGAATTTTTTCATTTCGCGAATAGCATTACTCATTAAAACCGATTGGAAGTTATCGCCATAACCTAAACCATGAGCAATTCCGGCAGCAATAGAGTAAATGTTTTTTAGCATTGCCGCATATTCAGTTCCAATAATGTCATCTGAAATTTTTGCTTTGATATAATTTCCAGAAAGTGTCTTTGCTACCGTTTTAGCTTTATCCGGATCACCGCAAGCAATTGTAAGGTACGAAAGTCTTTCTAAAGCCACTTCTTCCGCGTGACAAGGACCTGTAATAACTCCAATATTGTAGTAGGGAATATCGTATTGAATGTGGAAATGTTCGCCGACAATTAAACTAGTTTCAGGAACAATTCCTTTTATAGCAGAAAAAATGATTTTGTCTGACAAAGAAACCGTCATGTTTTTTAATTCGGCATCTAAGAAAGCAGATGGAATTGCAAAAATGATATAATCTGCATATTCTATTGCTTCGTTTATATTATTGGTTAATTTCAGTTTTTTGGTGTCAAATTCAACAGAACTCAAGTAGTTCGGGTTGTGTTTGAATTTCTCGATATGCTCGATTGCGGCATCATTGCGCATGTACCACGAAATTTCAGAAAGATTTACACATAACATTTTTGCAATTGCCGTTGCCCAGCTTCCTCCACCAATCACTGCAAATTTTAAATTTTCGCTCATTATTTTAATAATTTAAAACAAAAGTACTTAATAATGTGCTAATAAAGCAAAATCTGATTTAATAAATTTTGAAAAACACCTTTAATTACAATGACTTCAAGAAGTTTAAGCTTTAAAATATTTTTTAAAATACTATGCAATAAAATAAATCGCTATGCGTTATAACAATTTACAAATTAGAATTTTAATGAATTTAAAAAAAATTGAGTTAGTTAGTTTTGTTTTAGTATTTTGAAAAGGCGTTCCTAAACTTGTTAAGAACGCCTTTTTATTTAAATTCCAATTAAAAAAAATCCAAATTCCAAAATTTAGTTAGTTTTGGAATTTGGATTTTTTTTAAAATTTGGAATTTTATTTAATATGAAAGTTCAACAATAGATCTTACTTTATCTAAAGTTACCAATTGTTTTTCTCCTAAACCATTCCAACCTCTTTCTTCAAAACGTTTTACGATAAAATCGGCTGTGTTAGAATAATCTTCTGTGTATTGAGAAAGTTTAGTGTCCATTCCCATTGTATGGAAAAATTCAACTGTTTTATTGATGGCTTCTTTTGCTACTTCTTCGTCAGAACCTGTCAAGTTGAAAATTCTTCTTCCGTATTGCGCTAGTTTTCCTTTTTTAGTTTCGAACATTACGTTGTATAAACTTGGGCCGATAATCGCCAAAGTTCTTGCGTGATCAATTTCATAAAGCGCTGTCAGTTCATGGCCAATCATGTGCGTTGCCCAATCGCTAGGAACACCTTTTTGGATTAATCCGTTTAAAGCCATTGTACAGCTCCACATAAAATTAGAAGCCAAAGTGTAATCGGTTGGATTTTTTACAATTCCAGGACCAACTTCAATTAAAGTCTGAAGAACGCCTTCTGCAATTCTATCTTGTAAAAAAGCATCGGTTGGATATGTTAAATACTGTTCCATAACGTGTGTGTAAGCATCTACAACACCATTTTCTATTTGTCGTTTTGGTAAAGACGAAATAACTGTCGGATCGCAAATAGAAAATTGTGGGAATAAAGCACTTCCGCCGGAAGATAATTTTTCTTGAGTTGCTTCAATTGTTACTACGTATCCAGAATTCATTTCGCTTCCCGTTGCAGGAAGTGTTAGAACCGTTCCGAATGGCATTGCATTTTCTTTAATCAAAATTCTTTTTTGAAGAATGTCAATTGGATTTCCATCAAAGTTTACGGCTGCCGAAATAAATTTCACGCCATCAATTACAGATCCACCGCCAACAGCCAAAATAAAATTGATTTTTTCAGCTTTGATCACATCAACAGCATTCATTAAAGTCTCAAATCTTGGGTTTGGTTCAATTCCGCCAAATTCTATAATTTCAAAACCTTTGAGATTGTTGATTACCTGATCGTAAATTCCGTTTTTAAAAATACTTCCACCGCCATAAGCCAAAAGTACTTTTGCATCTTTTGGAACTAAAGTAGATAATTTCTCAATTTGTCCTTTTCCGAAAACTAAGTTTGTAGGATTGTATAATTCAAAGTTTAGCATTTTTTTAAGGTTCTAAGATGCTAAGATTCTGAGATTCTAAGTTTTTCTGTTGGAACGTAGATTCTCAGAAACGTAACATGTGATTTATTAATTTTTTTTAGTTGCTGAGTTTATAAGATGCTAAGCTACTAAGTTCTCTAAGTAAAAAACTTAGTAGCTTAGCAACTCAGAATCTTAGCACCTTTACTTTAACTCTTGCAGTAATTTTGCTGCCACCAATTTAGAGGAAGCTGGGTTCTGACCTGTAATTAAAAGGCCGTCTGCTACTGCGTAAGGTTGCCAGTTTGGTCCTTTTGAAAAAATTCCTCCGTTTGAAGAAAGAGCATCTTCCAATAAAAACGGAACTACTTTGGTTAACCCAACGGCTTCTTCTTCCTCATTGGTAAAACCTGTTATTTTTTTGCCTTTTACCAGATATTCTCCGTTCACTTTCACATTTTTTAAAACGGCAGGAGCGTGGCAAACAAAAGCAACTGGTTTGTTGTGTGTGTAGAAAGATTCGATTAAAGCGATGGAACTTCTGTTTTCAACCAAATCCCAAAGCGGACCATGACCTCCTGGATAAAATACCGCATCGTAATCTTTTTGGTTAACGGTAGAAAGTTTCAAAGTGTTTTTTAGTTTTTCCTGTAAAACTTTATCAGCGTCAAAACGTTTTGTGTCTTCGGTTGCTGAAGCTGGGTCGGCACTTTTTGGATCAATCGGTGGCTGACCTCCAAGCGGAGATGCAATTGCAATTTCAACACCTTGATCTAATAGTTCGTAATATGGTGCAGCAAATTCTTCTGACCAGAATCCTGTTTTTTCTCCTGTATTGCCCAGTTTGTCATTGCTGGTAACAACAAATAATACTTTTTTCATATTCTTCTTGTTTGATTTTTGAGCCTCAGCAGAAAGGCTTACGGCTGTAAATGCAGTTATTGCGAATAGTGCTATTTTTTTCATAAATATTAAATTTTGAACAAATTTACGTCTAATGTGATATCAGTAAAAATAAAATAAACTATGTTTGTTATAAATACATTTATATCATGGTAAATCTAGAATGGTACAGAACTTTTAAAGCAGTTTACAAAAACGGTAATTTTTCAGTGGCTGCGAAGGAATTATTTATGAGTCAGCCTGCGGTTAGTCAACAGATTTCAATGCTGGAAGCACACGTGGGAAATAAATTATTTAATCGGAAATCTAAGGGAGTAGAACCAACCGAATACGCTAAGTTACTGAATAATTTGATAATAGACGCGTTGGAAAGGCTTGAAAATGTAGAAACTAGCTTTAGAACAAAAGCAGAAGATGCTGATCGTCTTATTTCAGTTGGTATTTCGCAGCATCTTTTCAGCTGTATTGGCAATCTTTTGATTTCTAAGTTTGATTTGATCGATTTTACTTTTGCAGAAAACGATACGCTTTTTGAATTGGTAGATTCTAAAAAATTGGACTTTGCCATTGTAACAAAGGGATTTGAGACTTTCGATACCAAATATGAAATTGTTGGAAAAATTAAACTGATAATGGTTGCCCCGACAAGTATGGATATAACCGACTTTCGCCAGAAGTTAAAAGCAGATAATTATACCGAAATTGAGCAATGGTTGAACGAACAGAAATGGTATAGTCATGATGCTCGAATTCCACACATCAAATTATTCTGGTTACATGCTTTTAATAAAAAACGACCTTCAATGGTGCCCAATTATATCATCCCATCAGAAGCTGAGATGTTAAGATTACTTTCTAAAAATGAAGGAGTTGCGGTAACTTGGAATTGTAATGCACGAAACCTTATCAAAGAAGATAAATTGCAATTGCTTTGGAATAGTTTTCACGTGCCAGAAGAATTTGTATACTTATTGACGGCGAAAAACAACAATACCAATTCGTTTTTTGATACTATTTCTAAAGAATTAAAACTGTTTTTTGGTAATCGTTTATAAATAATTTTTTTTCTGATTAAACAATTGTTAAATAATCGGAATATTCTCAATGTTTATTTTAGTGCTATTTGATTAAAGATTATCTTTGAAAATATACCCACTAAATTTCCAAATATGAAAAAGATTACTACAGTTTTAATGCTTACTTTGGTATTTGCAGCAAGTATTTCTTGCAGTAAAAAGGATGATGAAGAGATCATCAATTGTTTGGCGGAACAAATCTATATGAAAGTACATAATTCTACAGATGCTACTAATCCTAAATTAATGAATTACTCTGCCACATATAGCGGAACAGGAACTTTAAGTGGTGTAAAATGGAACTATGGAGACGGAACAACTGGTACTGGAGAAACAGTAACGCATACATACAGTGCAGCTGGAACTTATGAAGCTTCTGCTGAAATAACTGTTAAGATAGATGGATCAGAATGTACTTCTATCATTAAAAGACCTGTTACTATAAACTAGAAGATTAGAAAACAAATTAAGAGCCAATTTTGCAATGCGAAATTGGCTCTTTTTATATTTAGAAAATAGGTAATCGTTTATGATTGACCTCATATCTTTTTGATTTTTAAAGGGGTAATTTTGATATATAAAAATTATAAAGATTTTGAATTATGAAAACGATTGCCACAATTTTGATAGTAATTGTCATTGCTTTTACAAGCAATTCATGTAGTAAAGAACTAGAATCTATAGTTGATTGCACAGGAGAATCGGTCTTGGTTAAAATTGAACATAATGTAGATCCTGCCAATTCTAAGCAAATTAATTATTCTTTTAATTACGCTGGTAATGGTACTGTAGAATCTATTATTTGGACATTTGGCGACGGTTCACCTTCAGTAGCTGGAAACGAAGTGTCTCATACTTATAAAGCTTCAGGAAGTTATACCGTTAAGGCTCAGGTGAAAATTAAAAAAGAGGGTAGTTTTTGCGAGTTAACACCGCAGAGAACGCTTTCTATAAACTAAAAAAATAGTTTTAAAAAGAGAGCCAATTTTATAATTTATTGCTTTAGTAATAAATTATAAAATTGGCTCTCTTTCGTTATATTTGTTTCGTTTGATTTAAGATTATGGAAAAATTGCAAAATATTAGAATTGCTGTAGATGCTATTGTTTTTGGTTACAAAAGCAGTGGTTTGTACGTATTATTGATCGAACAGCAATTCGGTTCTTCAGAAAAATATTGGGCTCTGCCAGGTGGATTAGTAAAAGATGATGAATCTTTAAGCGATGCCGTTATTCGAGAATTACAGGAAGAAACCAATGTACAGCTCACTTTTATGGAACAGTTATACACTTTTGGAGATGATATTTACAGAGATTCCAGAAATCGTGTTATTTCGGTTGCCTATTATGCTTTGGTAGATGCTTCAAACTTAGAAATCAAAGCCAATACAGATGCTGAAAGAGTACAATGGTTTAAAATAGATGAAATTCCGCCTTTAGCATTCGATCATAATTTGATTTTAAAGAAAGGAATAGAACGTCTAAAAGCCAAATTGACTTACGAACCAATCGGCTTCGATTTACTTCCAGACAAGTTTTTGTTTTCCGATTTGGAAAACCTTTATTGCACTATTTTAGAAAAAGAAATTGATCGCAGAAACTTCAGAAAAAAAATACTAAGCTTCGGTATTTTAGAGCAAACAGATAATTTTTCGCCTATTAAAAACGGAAGGCCAGCTAAATTATTTCGATTTAATAAATTGAAATATAAAGAGTTAACTTCTAATGGCTTTCACTTCGAAATAAAGTTTGCGTAATTTTTACACAAAATATATTGTTTATTTAAAATTAAACCCTACATTTGCGTATAATTAACGCAAACTAAAAAGCTATGATACTAAATCTCGACCCAAAATTCGCTCCATTTCAAAATCAGGAAGAAATTAAATTTCAAAGTTTTACTTTCTCTGGAGGAGAACCACATATTAAAATCACTCCAGATTTTGATCCAAATAGAAAAGTTACTATTACGCACCGATTAAATTCATTTAACGATTTAGGTTTGTTATGTATTACGGTTGATGCTTTACGCAGAATGGATGTTAAGATTATCGATCTTTTTATTCCATATTTTCCAGCTGCGAGACAAGATCGGGTTATGATTCCTGGCGAACCGCTATCTGTAAAAGTGTATGCTGATATTATTAATGCACTGCAATTGAACAAAGTTTTTGTTTTTGATGCGCATTCTGAAGTGACTCCAGCTTTGTTGAATAACAGTACTGTAATTCCGAATTATACTTTTATCAAAGAAGTTCTAAATAGAATTGGTGAAAAGGTAAAACTGATTTCTCCAGACGGCGGCGCTTTAAAGAAGATTTACAAAGTATCTGAGTTTTTAGGAGGTGTCGAGGTGGTAGAATGCAGTAAAAGCCGTGATGTAAAAACGGGTAAATTATCTGGTTTTAAAGTTTACGAGGATGATTTACAAGGAATAGATTGTTTAATTGTTGATGACATTTGCGACGGAGGCGGAACTTTCGTCGGATTGGCTGAAGAATTAAAAAAGAAAAACGCTGGCAAATTATACTTAGCAGTAAGTCACGGAATTTTCAATAAAGGTTTTGAAGTTTTAAATTGCTTTGATGGCATTTTCACAACCAATTCTTTTAAAGATTTTGATGGCGAAAGTGTTCAAGTGATTAAGCTTGAAGCTTTAATTTAAATGTTTCAGGTTTCAGGTTTCAAGTTTCAAGTTCTCTGTAACGCAAATCGGAAACAAAGAAAATCTACTAAATATTTCAAGTTAAAAACAGTTTTTAAGTTCAGCGAAAAACTTGAAACCTAAAACTTGAAACAAAAACACTAAAAAAGTGAAATACAATATAGATACCCTTGCACCAGAAAGTAGGTTTATATTTTTCTGGGGACATCAGCCAAATAAAGACGGAAAAATTGTCAAAACTTGTTTCAGTCAATGGTGGTTAAGTTCTTTCGAAGTTGAAGGCATAACATATAAAACTGCCGAACATTGGATGATGGCTAAGAAAGCGGAATTGTTTAACGACCAAGAAATTTTAGCTAAGATTTTGGAATGTAAATCTCCAGCAGAAGCCAAAAAATTAGGTAGAGAAGTTAAAAATTATGTTGATACGATTTGGTTAGAAAACCGATATGAAATCGTAAAACAAGGAAACTATCACAAATTTAGTCAAAATGCTGATTTGAAAACGTTTTTATTAAACACCAATGATCGAATTATTGTCGAAGCAAGTCCAGTAGATCCAATTTGGGGAATCGGAATGGCAGAAGATCATAAAGATGTTCTAAAGCCAGAATCTTGGAAAGGATTGAATCTTTTAGGTTTTGCTTTGATGGAAGTGAGGGATGAATTAAGATAATTATCATGAAAATTGAATTATTAAAAGCAGATATAACAGAAGTGCAGGTTGATGCAATAGTAAATGCAGCAAATACTTCTTTACTTGGTGGCGGGGGTGTTGACGGGGCGATTCATCGAAAAGGAGGAAAAGCAATTTTAGACGAATGCGTGCAAATTAGAAATAAGCAAGGTGGTTGCAAAACTGGTGAAGCTGTAATTACAACGGCAGGAAATCTTCCTTCTAAATATGTTATCCATACTGTCGGTCCAGTTTGGAATGGCGATAAAGAAGAAAAATCAAAATTGCTGGCAGATTGTTACAGGAAGAGTTTAACTCTTGCTGTAGAAAATGGAATTAAAACAATTGCTTTTCCAAATATAAGTACAGGAATTTATCATTTTCCGAAAGAGAAAGCAGCTGAAATTGCGGTAAAAGCGGTAAAAGATTTTGAAAGAATTTCAGAGATAGAAAAAGTGCTTTTTGTTTGTTTTGATGATGAAAATTATCAGATTTATAAAAGCATTTTGTAGTTGTTCCGCTAGGAACATCTCGTCGGTAGAAAAAAATAGATTAATTGAATTTACGTTCCGTAGGAACGTTTGATTGGCAAAAAAATGGATGAAAAAATAGCAAAAAGCGTCAGCAAATTTTTAAGTCTGGTGCTTCGACATTCGCCTGAAACAATCGGATTAAAATTGGACGAAAATGGATGGGCAGATGTAGAGGAGTTAATTATAAAATGCAATAAAAAAGAAAGCCAGAATCAGATGACGGTCGAACTTTTGGATTATGTTGTAGAGAATAATGATAAAAAGCGTTTTGCTTTTAATGAAGACAAAACCAAAATCCGCGCAAGTCAAGGGCATTCCATTTCGGTTGAATTAAATCTGACAGAAACAGAACCTTTAGAATATTTATATCATGGAACGGTTGGAAAATTTATGGAAAACATTCGAAAAGAGGGTTTGAAAAAAATGAGTCGTCAGCACGTGCATTTAAGCAAAGACAAAGAAACAGCAACAAAAGTAGGAAGTAGAAGAGGAGTGCCACAGATTTTAACCGTTAGAAGCGGAGCGATGTACAGAGACGGATTTAAGTTTTATTTATCCGAAAATAATGTCTGGCTAACTGATGAGGTTCCGGCGAAATACATTGAATTTTAAAACAACAATAACAGCCTTAAATTATAAATTATGAATCCACTATTATTAACCGACGGTTACAAAGTTGACCATAGAAGACAATACCCAGACGGAACTACAATTGTATATTCTAACTGGACACCAAGAAAATCAAGAATAGAGACTGTTGATGAAGTGATCTTTTTCGGATTGCAGTATTTCATCAAAAAATATATTATTCATGACTTCGAAGAGTATTTTTTCAAGAAACCAAAAGAAGAAGTAGTTAAAAAATACGCTCGCAGAATCAATAATTATTTGGGCGAAAACCAAGTTGGAACAAAACATATCGAAGATTTACACGATTTAGGGTATATTCCGATGGTTTTTAAAGCTTTACCAGAAGGAGCGAGTGTTCCTTTACGAGTTCCAATGTTTACGATGTATAATACAATTCCAGAGTTTTTCTGGTTGACGAATTATTTCGAAACGTTACTTTCTGCAGTAGTTTGGTTGCCTTGTAACTCGGCTACAATCGCAAAAGAATATAGAAAAGTATTAGACAAATATGCGGCAGAGACATCTTCTGTTCCAGAGTTTGTAGATTGGCAAGCGCACGATTTCTCAATGAGAGGAATGGGCGGCATCGAAGCGGCTTTAACTTCTGCAGCTGGACATTTATTGAGTTTTACAGGTTCTGATACAATTCCAGCAATTGATTTTTTAGAAGAATATTACAATGCCAATTCAGATCAGGAATTGGTTGCAGGTTCAGTTGCAGCAACAGAGCACTCCGTGATGTGTATGGGAACAACTGAAGGCGAGTACGAAACTTTCAAAAGATTAATTACTGAGGTATATCCAAAAGGAATTGTTTCGATCGTTTCTGATACTTGGGATTTATGGAAAGTGCTAACCGATTATCTTCCAAGACTAAAAGAAGAAATTGTTTCAAGAGAAGGTAAAGTTGTAATTCGTCCTGACAGTGGTGATCCTGTAGATATCATCTGTGGAAATCCAAACGGAAAAACAGAACAAGAGAAAAAAGGAGTTATCGAACTACTTTGGGATGTTTTTGGCGGAACTACAAATGCTAAAGGATTCAAAGAATTGGTTCCGCAAATTGGAGCCATTTATGGAGACAGTATTACAGTAGCAAGAGCAATTCAAATCTGCGAAAGATTAAAAGAAAAAGGATTTGCTTCTACCAATGTCGTTTTAGGAATCGGATCTTTCACTTATCAATATAATACCAGAGATACTTTCGGATTTGCGATGAAAGCAACTTACGGAGAAGTAAACGGAGAGGGAAGAGCAATCTTCAAAGATCCGATTACAGATGATGGAACTAAAAAATCGGCTAAAGGATTAATGAAAATTGATTTAATTGACGGGAAATATCATTTAACGGATAATGTTTCTTGGGAAGAAGAAAAAAAAGGTGAATTGAAGGAAGTTTTTAGAGACGGAAAACTTTTGGTTGATCAATCGCTGAGTGAAATCAGAACAAGAGTAAAAAGCGAAGTAAGCATCGAAGCTTAATTATAACAAAAAGCCTGAATTTAAGATTCAGGCTTTTTTTATGATTCAGATTTTTACGCTCTATTTGTCATTTCGACGAAGGAGAAATCTCCGTGAGTGGCTCCACAAAGTATGTCAATCTTTGTCGATTTAGCAACGAAGATTTCTCCTGCGTCGAAATGACAAGATTGCGTACAATTGGAATGAATTGCCTCCAGTTTTAACTGGAGGTAAAAAGTGTTGATTTCTACATCGGCTTTAGCCAAACTGTCGCAATTTGGGCTAAAGCCATATATTGCTAAAAAATAAAAAACCTCCAGCTAAAGCAGGAGGCAATTCATTTTTTTTACTTCTTATAAAAATTATTATGATCAATATACTCCCAAACCTTCGGAGGAAGTAACGGCTGAATATTTTTCCCTTCTTTAATATTGTTTCTAATAAAAGTTGAAGAAATCTCTACAATTGGAGCATCGATGATATGAATTTTTGGATGCGATTTTAATTCCACATTTTCAGGTTCGTCAGAAATTCTTGGATACACATAAATATCATGATTTTCTAGGATCACTTCGTAGTTTTTCCATTTATGAAGCGTTTTCAGATTGTCTTCGCCCATAATTAACGAAAACTCATGATTTGGATATTTCTCTTGTAAATGCGCGAGTGTGATAACGGTATAACTCGGTTGGGGTAATTTAAACTCGATATCAGACGGTTTTATTTTTGGGTAATCTTCTGTTGCCAGAAAAACCATTTGCAAGCGCTGCTGATCGTCTAATAAAGTCGATTTCTTTTTTAACGGATTATGAGGCGTAACCACCATCCAAATCTGATCTAAATCGGCATATTCTGCCATGTGATTGGCAATTATTAAATGGCCAACGTGTATAGGATTATAAGTTCCGAAATAAAGACCTATTTTCATTTTCTTGAGTTTCACAGAGAGTCGCTAAGATAGCACAAAGATTCGCAAAGTTTTAAAAAAAACTTCGCGAATCTCTGTGTTTTTGCTTTGTGTATCTCGGCGGAATAAAGTTACTTGTTTATGAAATTCTTTACCAATTGATGTGCTTCTTCAAGCGCAACTTCTAAATCATAATTTTTGATAATTACGTCAAACTGAGGAGCTGTTGCCAATTCTACAGAAGCTTTTGCGATACGCATATTGATTTTGTCTTCGCTTTCTGTAGAACGTTGTTTTAATCGGCGTTTTAATTCGTCAACACTTGGAGGTTTCACAAAAACCGCTAAAGTTTCTTCTGGAAATTTATGTTTAATACGAAGACCGCCAACCACGTCAATGTCAAAAATGACATTTTTTCCTAAAGCCCAGATTCTTTCAATCTCCGATTTTAAAGTTCCGTAAAAGTTGTCGCGGTACACTTCTTCCCATTCCAAGAAATCCTCTGCTTTAATGTGCTTTTTAAATTCTTCTAACGAAATGAAATAATAATCCTTTCCGTGAACTTCTTCACCACGTGGTGCACGTGATGCTGCCGAAATCGAAAATTCAAGATTTAAATCTTCTTGGCCTAATAAATGTTTTACGATAGTTGTTTTTCCCGATCCTGAAGGTGCCGAAAAAACAATTAATTTTCCTTTGTTCATTAATTTTATGCTTTAAGCTTTAAGCAATATGCCTTAAGCTTTTTATTTGAAGTCTTTAATTTGCCTATAGCCTAAAGCTTATTGCTTACAGCTATTACAAAACGTTTAATACTTGTTCTTTAATCTTCTCCAATTCATCCTTCATCATCACGACCAATTTCTGCATTTGCGCATGATTCGATTTAGAACCCATTGTATTGATTTCACGTCCCATTTCTTGAGTGATAAAACCAAGTTTACGTCCGTTAGCTTCATTTCCGTTCAGAGTTTCTAAAAAGTAATCTAAATGGTTTCCTAAACGGACTTTTTCTTCGGTGATATCTAATTTTTCTAAATAATAGATTAATTCTTGCTCAAAACGGTTTTCATCGACATTTACCTGTAATTCTGAAATTGCAGTTTGCAAACGATCCTTAATTGCTTGTATGCGTTCTGGATCAAGTGCTAGTGTATCGTTCATATACTGACGGATATTTCCAATTCGTAAGTTGAATTCTTTTTCAAGAGATTCCCCTTCATCTTTACGGAAGCTTAAAATGTTTTGTAGCGCTTCTTCAATAATAGTTTGAATTTGCTCCCAATCATTTTCGTCAATTTCTTCACGTTCTGTCTTTAATGTATCTGGCATGCGAACAGCCATTTTCATTAGTTCCGTTTCATCGGCATCAGCGTAAACTTCTCTCAATTGAGCAATATAGCCTTTTACAACAGGTACGTTTACTTTGGTTGAAGTTTGTTCTGCAGTGCTTTCCACATAGATTGCAAAATCAATTTTTCCTCTTTCTAGTTTGGTTGAGATTTGAGTTCGTAATCCAAGTTCCATTTCGCGGTAAAGCGATGGCATTCTTACATTCAAATCTAAACCTTTACTGTTTAGGGATTTTACTTCAACGGTAATTTTCTTTGTAGGCAATTGCAAAGAAGCTTTGCCAAACCCTGTCATAGATTGTATCATATAATTGAGTATAAAGGCGCAAAGATAATTAAAAGTTTAATGCTTTGCGTTGTAAATTGTGAATCAGTTTTATAGATCAAAATTTACGGTTATTCTTACGATAATGCGTTTATAACTTCAGCTACATTTTTTTGGCTGTTGCCGATGTATATTTTTCCGTCGATAATAAAAACCGGACGGCTTAAGAAAGTATAATGCTCTAAAATGTATTTTTTAAAATCGGCCTCAGTCAATGATTTGTCTTTTAGTCCCATTGATTTGTACAATTGTGCTTTCTTACTAAATAAAGCTTCATAACTTCCAGAAAGCTTGTGCATTTCTTCTAGCTGTTCTTCTGTGATAGGTTCTTGTCTGATGTCTTGAAAAACAAGATTGTTTTCGGGTAAGCTTTTAATGATTTTACGACAAGTGTCGCATGAAGCTAAGTAGTATATTTTGTCCATTATTTTATGAATTTGTTAGAATACAAAGAAAATCCATTTGAAGCGTAAAAATGATTAATTTTAGAAAAAAAATAAAATTATGAGTTCAGTTTTTGATGTCCAGAAGACAATTAGAGAAATTCTTTTGAAAATCTTAGATAGCCATTCATTAGAGGAATTAAATAAAGTTCCTGATGGTTTCAATAACAATATTATTTGGAATATTGGACATTGTATTTCTTCGCAACAGGTTTTAGTTTATAAATTATCGGGTCTTCCAACAATAGTTTCTGAAGAATTTATTGCCAAATACAGAAAAGGAACCAAACCAGAAGGAGATGTCTCTCAAGCTGAGGTTGAAGAGATTAAAACATTGCTTTCGACAACATTAGAAAAAACAAAAAATGATTTTGAAAGCGGACTTTTTGTAGATTATCATGAATATACTACAAGTCTAGGATTTACGCTTAGTCATGTTCAAGGAGCCTTAGATTTTAATAATTATCACGAAGGACTTCATACGGGAGTTATAATGGCATTGCGAAAATTGGTTTAAATAAAAATGCCCCAAATAGTGTCTAACTTTTTGGGGCATGTTCATTAAGCGGGATTTTTTTTACTCTATTATGGTCTCGATAGTAACCTTCATTGCTCCGGCACCTTTATTTTTTGCAATATCCATAAAAGCTCTTTTAGACAAATCGATGTCGCGGGTTTTGACAAAAGGACCGCGGTCTGTAATTTTTACTATAACAAATTTGCCATTGGCTTCATTCGTTACTTTTACTCTTGTTCCAAAAGGAAGCTTCTTGTGGGCTGCAGTGTAATTGTTGTTGTTAAATCTGCTTCCATTAGCAGTTCTTTTTCCGTTAAAACGATCAGCGTAGTAGGAGGCGTGAGCGTTTTTCTTGTAAGGTCTAAGTTTTAAACCTTTGTCTGTAAAGACAGAGTCCGGTAATGGGATAAGGACTGGTTTTACATTTTTAACAGTGTCTTGAATGATTTTAGGTTCTGTCGTAGGTTTGGTTTGGCTTATAACATAGGTAAAGCCGCTAATTAATGTTAATGCGATTGTGGCGAATAAAATGTTTTTTTTATTTCTCATGGGTTATTTCTTTTCAGACTTGGGGGGAGTTTGTACAAATAATATGCCGAGATAAAAAAAGCCCTGTAGGAAGGGCTTTAATTGGTAATTTTTAGAACCAAAGGTTCCAAGGAATTCTGCTTAAAATAAGCAATAATCCTAATCCGTAAAAAATAGCAAAGGTTTTAAATTTAGCTTCGCTATTGATTAATTTTTTATGTTTAGACCATCCAATAGTAATTAAGATGATCGCAATAAGATTAATTAGGGGGTGCTCCAATGATGTTAATCTTAATTCTGCATTAGACATTTGTCCAAAAGCTGCTTTTCCTAGTGGAGAAACAAAATATAAGATTAAACCAATCAATAATTGCGTGTGTGTACCGATTAAAGCAAATAAAGCGATTTTACGATCTTTAGCTGTAAACTCTTTTTTTGAAGTTACTCCAAGAATGGCATTAACAACTGCAATAAGTAAAAGCAGTAATGCTAAGTATGCCCAGCCAGAGTGGAATTTTTGTAGAAAATTATACATAAACTGTGTTTTTTGTTTAAAACAAATATAACAAAAAAGGCTAAAAAAAACGGCATTAAACTTAAAAGTCAATGCCGTTTTTATTATTTATTAAGATTCTAAATTCTTAGAAATCGTAACGTAATGCGAAGTTCCAAGTTCTACCGAAACCAAAGTATACTTGGTTTGTAGTAGCAATACCTTTGTATGTTGAAACAGTTGGAACATCAGCAGCAAAAATATTTGTTTTTGCTTCAGCGATGTAAGTATAGTCAAAAACGTTGTTTACGTTTAATCTGAAACCTACAGAGTTGCTTTTGTTTTTACCTACTAATAATTTGTAAGATAAACCAGCATCAGCAGTACCGTAAGATGGCAATTGTAATGCTCCTCTGTTGTCTTCTTTAGTAAAGTTACCTGGAGAAATCTGAGCATACAATTTATCAACATAGTTATAGTTAGCATCAACTGTGAAACGTGGTAAAATCTCATAAGTAGCTCCTAAAGCAGCAGTTGTTTGAGCGGCATCTCCAACTCTTACACCATCAAGGTATAATGTTGTAGGAGTTCCTCCACCGATAGGATTGTTTCCAGAATCGTAACGGTTACTTGTACTAGTTCCTTCGTATTGCCAGTCTCCAATAGATAACATACCAGTAATAGTAAGTTTGTCAAGTACTTTTGCAGTACCATCAATCTCGATACCTGAGTGAATTTCAGTGATTCCAGCGAAGTCATAGTAACCTCCAGGGTTGTCAGCAGCTCCGTCATTTTGTCTTTGGTATCTGTCTTTCCAAGAAGTACGGTATAAGTTTACGTTTGCAGAGAATTTGCTTGTACGTAGACCGTAACCAGCTTCAAGACCGAAGATTTTTTCGTTTGTTAAGTTACCATTTACAAGAGATGCATTGTTTGGGTAAACTGCATTAAAGAATGGTTGTTTTGAGTAGTATCCTGAGTTAACAAAAATGTTATGGTGCTCGTTGATGTTGTAGTTAATACCACCTTTAACGTTTCCACCTACGATGTTTTCGTAGTCTGTACTAGATAATGGATCTGTAGACAAGTATTTGAAGTAATCAACTCTTTTGAATCCTTGTTGAGAAATAGCACCTTGAACGAATGCAGTAAATTTATCATTAGAATACTCTAATTGAGTAAATCCACCATACCATCTAACATCACCATCATTGTTGAAGTTGATTTTTTCTTCTTTATCAGTATCTTTAAATACATTCCAAGGAGCATAAGTAGAATATGTACTGTATAAAGTTCTATTAGGGTTGTTTACATCAAAATTGTCAATGTAAGCATCTGCTCCTAAAAGGTTGTTTACGTTTTGGTAGTGAAGACCTTTGTATCCTCTTACATCAACTCCAAGATCCCAAGTTAAGTTTTCTGTGAATTTTTTGTTGAAGTTAACAATTGCCCCGTACCAGTTGTGAGAGTTAACAGATGAAATTTGAGAAATACCAGTTGTAGAGTTCGTTAAACTTCCTGTAGAAGAACTATTTTGGAATTCTCCAGTTGTACCGTTAGTTGTACGAGTGTAATTAGTTCCGTTGATGTTTACAGTTTGTCCAGAGTTATAAGCAACAATTTTGTCAAAATCAACTAAACCGTCTGCAGTTCTGAATGCGTTATTAGCGTAGTTAAAACCTCTAATACCTCCAGCTCCTCTAGATCCTCCTCCACGTCCGAAAGAAACATAACCTACAGTAGATAATTTAGATGTTTCATTGATTTGGAAATCGTAGTTTAATGAAACAACCGGCTTATGGTAGTAGTTTCTTACCATGTTGAAAGCTTGACCATCTTTGTAACCCCAATCAGAGTTATATTTGATGTTTGGATCAGATTCTGTACCGTATTTTTGATACTGTGCTATCGTGATAAATGTATTTCTTTGGTCGTGCCATTGTGGAGCACCAGTAACTGTGAATTGGAAATCGTGTTTGTTGTTTTTTGTAGTATAACCAAGAGCTACATAGTAGTTATCTCCGTTAAATTGAGTTCCATCTACATATCCATCGCCTTGAGTGTGGCTATATAAAACAGAAGCAGAGAATCCGCTGTCTAATTTTCCTGTATTGTAAGAAACATTAGATTTGAAGAAGTTATCGTTACCAAAAGAAGTCCCTACTGTACCACCTTGTTTCAAATCTGCTGCTCTAGTTACATAGTTCATTGTACCTCCAACAGAAGCAATAGCTAATTTTGAAGATCCTAAACCTCTTTGAATCTGAATTGCAGAAGTAACATCAGATAAACCAGCCCAGTTACTCCAGTAAACAGAACCATTTTCCATGTCGTTAACTGGCATACCGTTAACCATTACCGCAACGTTGTTTTGGCTAAATCCACGAACTGTAATTCTTGAATCTCCAAATCCACCACCAGATTTAGTTACGTAAACAGATGGAGTGCTTTTTAACAATTCAGGAAGTTCTTGGTTTCCAAGTTTTGCCTGAATTTCAGAAGCTTTAATTGTAGAAACAGCAACAGGAGTTTTTCTGTCTTTTGCAATATCTACAGTGCTACTTTTTACTACAATCTCAGTTAATTCGTTTGAGTTAGAAACCAAAGTGATAGTTCCTAAGTTTGTAGTTGCGCCATTTGACACATTAAATTTCACAGTTTGGTTGTCATAACCTAAGAAAGAGATAACAATCTCACCTGTGCTTGATGTTGATGTAAGAGTAAATTTACCATCAAAATCTGTTGAAGTTGCTGTAGTAGATCCTTTGATCACCACATTTGCTCCTGGTAACCCACCTGTTCCGTCGGTAATTTTACCAGTAACTTTTCCTTGAGAAAATACGGTTGAAACTATCATAAAGAATAGTCCGGTCAGTAACCAATTTTTCATTTTCTTCATTTTGTTATTGAGTTTATTGTTTTTGGCAAAATTATAACAAATAACTCAGATAATGTTATCGAAATGTTAAGAAAAAACAGTTTTGTCTTTTGTGCTGCGCATTAAAATGAATTTTTCTTTTTTCTTTAAAAAAAATATTGATTTGTTGAATTTATGCAATGGTTTTTTGTTAAAAGTGTAATTATTTCGACAGAGCTCTAACAGGAGGATTGTTAATGAGCGGATTTTCCTGTCTTTTGTCGGTAGTTTATGTGAAAAACGTCCTAATTATACTAGTAATTAGGACGTTTAAAAAGTTATAAAATATTTAAATAAATGTTTCTATTTGTTTTTTAAGAAATGATTTAGCAAAAATGAAGTCGAGCTGTCATGGTTCTTAACAGTTTTAGAATTAATCTCGTCCAGGATAGAATTTGCCAATTGTTTACCTAATTCAACTCCCCATTGATCAAAACTGAAAATGTTCCAAATAACACCTTGAACAAAAATCTTGTGTTCGTATAACGCGATTAAAGATCCTAAGCTTTTTGGAGTAAGTTTCTGAATCAAAATAGTGTTGGTTGGTTTGTTTCCTGTAAAAACTTTGAAAGGTCTCAGGTAAGATGCTTTATCAGCCGCAAGTCCTTGTTTGTCAAATTCTGCCTGAACTTGAGCTTCTGTTTTTCCATTCATTAAAGCCTCTGTTTGAGCAAAGAAGTTTGACATTAATTTGTCGTGGTGGTCTTCGTTTCCATAAAGCGGTTTTACAAATCCGACAAAATCTGTTGGGATTCTTTTCGTTCCTTGGTGAATTAATTGGAAGAAAGCGTGTTGAGAGTTTGTTCCTGGCTCTCCCCAAATAATGGTTCCCGTTTGGTAGTTAACCGGTTTTCCGTCGCGACCAACACTTTTTCCATTACTTTCCATAAATGCTTGTTGCAAATAAGGAGCAAGTTTATGTAGATATTGTGTGTACGGAATCAGAGCTTCGCTTTCAGCGCCATAAAAATTATTGTACCAAACACTTAATAAAGCTAAGATAACAGGAATGTTTTCATCAAACTCTGCCGATTTGAAATGCTCATCCATTTCATAAGCGCCGTTTAATAAATCATTATAATTATCAAATCCAACTGCCAAAGCAATGCTTAAACCTACTGCACTCCATAAAGAAAATCTTCCTCCAACCCAATCCCACATCGGAAAAACGTTGTTTGGGTTAATTCCGAACTCTGTTACTTTCTGAATGTTTGTAGAAACTGCCACGAAGTGTTTTGCAATATCTTCTTGAGAAGCCGATTTCAAGAACCATTCTTTAATAGTTTCAGAATTAGAAAGCGTTTCTTGAGTAGTAAATGTTTTAGAAACAATTACAAAAAGTGTCGTTTCAGGATTTAGTTTTTTGATAACTTCATTAACGTGATCACCGTCAACGTTTGAAACGAAATGTGTATTTAAGTGATTTTTGTAAAATTGTAAAGCTTCAACAGCCATAACAGGACCAAGGTCAGAACCACCAATTCCGATATTAACGATATCAGTAAAAGCTTTTCCAGTGAAGCCTTTTCTTTGTCCAGAGATTACTTCTTGTGTAAAGTTTTTGATTTTATTTTTTACTTCGTAAACTTCAGGAATTACATTTTCTCCGTCAACATTAATTACAGCCGATTCAGGCGCACGCAAGGCAGTATGTAAAACAGCGCGATTTTCTGTCTGATTGATTAATTCTCCTCCAAAATATTGTCCAATTGCATCTTTCAATCCGATTGAATTTGCCAATTCTAATAAAAGAGAAACAGTTTCCTGACTGATATTATTTTTTGAGTAATCTACTAAAAAGTCATTCCATTGCAAATTGAATTTTTCGGCACGCGCACTATCTTGTTGAAACAATTCTTGTATTGTGGTTTCGTGAATTGCGTTATAGTGGTTTTGTAGATTTTTCCACGCTTCAGTCCCAGTTGGGTTTGTTGTGTTTAAAGCCATTTTTATCTATAATTGAGTTTGTTTTTTGAAACACAAAAATACTGAAATAACTTTTAAAAGGAGAAAGGTTCACGATTATATAACAATTAGTTACGAAAACGTTTTATGGATTTTGAGTTTGGTTTTTTGTAGATATAATTACTGCCCCGTCATTCTCTTTTTCATTATAAATTATCCGACTGCTATTTTGGTTTAAAAAATTTAGACTTGTGATGTCAGCTTTTTTTAACGGTAATCTAATAGTGTCCTCATTTTTGTTGTATCTAAATGGAATTCCGTCTATTACAATTACGGGAGAATTTTCTAATTGATTGTCTTCAAAGGCTGTATTTATAAATTCTGAAACATAATATCTGTTTTTGCCAGTATCATTTAAGATAAAAACTTTTGGTTTATTGCATCCAACTAAGATTACTGACAGAAATAGTAGTGACAAGTATTTCATTGATTTTAGGATTGCCAAAATTTCCACCAAGGCTTCTTGTTGATTTCTATAACTTTTTTCGCTACATCAACATCAATTCTTTTTAGCGATTCGGTTTTGATTTTAGAATCATCAAAAAAAAGTATTCCGTTTTCGTCCATTCCAAGAGGAAGTTTGGTTCTTTCTTTCCATTCTTCGGTTTGTAATTCTGGAATTAAAGGAGCATCGATTTTTTCGCGAAAGCGTTTTTGAGCTTTTTCTGTAATTTCTTCTTCTAAGTTTGAAGACGAATTTTTGAAAAGTGAAATCGAAATGTCAGGAATGTTTAAAAGAAAAACTTGTGTTTTGACATCAATTTTCTGAATGTCCAATACTTTGAAATACGCAATTGAATCTAAAAGAAAATGACCAATTTTTGCCGAATCAGGATTGAATTTTGATAAATCTTTTGCATGTGCGCTTGCAATCAAATATCTCACATTTCCAGTAAGGCCGCCGCCAATCGAACTCATATCGGTAAAACCTTTTTCCTGAATGATCTGTCCGACTTTATAATTTAAAATCAAATTTTCAGGAAGATTGGTATCTCTGTAAAATAGTTTTAAACCAGAGAAAGTTTCATGATACATGGTTTTAAGGCGCGCATTTTTCATGATTGTTTCTTATTTGAATTGAATTGTGACTAAGAAATAATGTGGAATTTTAAAATGCGTTCCAAGATTTTCTGGTTTAACGTCTGACTGAACTACTTCGCAATAAGAAGCAGATCCATCTGGATGTTTGGTTGGAGTAATAATTGTAAGTATTGGTGTTTCTTGATTGGAGTCAATATTCAATTCAGTTTTATTTCCGAAAAAGTCTTTTAAGGTGTAGTCGTCAGAATCGCTTTTTAGATCGAAATACGATTTTTTACTTCCAAATTTTACGCCTCTAATGGACGTTTTTAATTTTCCATCTGCTACTTTAAATAAAAAAGTAAGAGACTCTTTATTCGATTTTATTTTGAAAAAATCGGCTTCTCTTCCGTCAAAAAGTAAAGACGTATTGATAAGTTTGCCATCTGCAAATTCTTGTAGATTGATAACATATTGTTTTCCTTTTAAATATTTTCCTTCAAAGTTAAACTGCTCAAAATAGATTTTTTCAAAATCAATTAAGTTTTGAATTTCAGCGTTCTTGCTTCCGTAATTAGTAGTTACCTTAATATTGTTTTGAGCAAAAGAAAAATTTACTGCTAGAATAAGAAGTGGAAGTAGGTTTTTAAATTTCATATAAAATTGGTTGTTGGCTTTATTTTTTTTGCTAAAATAAAGATTTATTCTTACAAATTGCCAATGCTGTCTAATTCTCTTTTCAAAGGTTCGATCTGACTCATGAAACGGGTTCTATCACTTCCAGTTAAAGATTCGCCTGTTGGAAGATTCAAACGAAGCGCATCTACTTGAACTCCATTTTTCCAGAAACGGTAGCAAACGTGCGGGCCAGAAGCTAAACCTGTACTTCCAACCAAACCGATTGTCTGACCTTGTGTAACGCGCTGTCCACGACGAACTAAGATTTTGGACATATGTAAATATTGAGTAGAGTAGGTTCCGTTGTGTTTCACTTTTACAAAGTTTCCGTTTCCTGCCGTATATCCTGTAGTTTCTACAACTCCAGAAGCTGTCGTTGAAATTGGCGTTCCTGTCGGAGCGGCATAATCAGTTCCTTTGTGTGCTTTCCAAGTATGTTGCACCGGATGGTATCTGTTCATGGTGAATCGAGAAGTGATTCGGCTGAATTTAATTGGAGTTTTTAAGAAGAAATTTTTAAGTGTTTTCCCTTCATCATCATAATATTCTACCTTGCCAGAAGTCGTATCTCTTTCAAAAGGAAACGCATAAATGATTTTTCCTTTATATTCAAAAAAGGCGGCTTCAAGATCCTCGACTCCATCGTACGTTTTTCCATTAATAAAACGTTCGGTAAAAATTAATCCGTAACGGTCTCCTTTTTTAAGTTTGAAGAAGTCAATTGACCAAGAGAAAACTTTTGTGATTCGGCTTGCCAAAGCAGTTTCGACACTTTCATTTCCTAAAGTTTCTGATAATGAGCTTTTAAGAACACCGCCAATCATTTTTCTTTTTAAAGTAACGGGTTTTATTTTTTTGTATGCTTTTGCAATACTATCACGTAAGTCAATAACATAATAACTTAAAGCATCTGGCTGATAAACAAAAACCTGAAGATCGTTTGTTTTGTTTTTAGAGCGAAGTAGTGTAAAAGGTTTGCCGTAACGAATGCTTCTAACATTAAAAGAATCTTTTACTTGCTCTACAATATCGTGTACTTTTTTGTCTCCAATATTTTGACTTTGCAGGATTGAGCCAAAAGAATCTCCTTTTGAAATAGTATCATTAACAACATTAAAGTCTGCGTAATTAAAACCGAATTCTATTCTTTTGGTTGCTGGTTTAGTAATTTTTGTTTCTACTTTTTGTTCTGCTTTTTTACATGAAAAAATAGAAAACAAGACAATTAAAATTACGACTGCTTTTTTCAAACTTTATAAATTTTTTGTGGTGAAATTAAACTTCGGTTTCATTTCCCCAATTGGACAATTCTTCTTCGGTCCACAATTTAGGAAAAAAGATGCGTCTTTGGTATTTTGGGTGCATATATTTTTGCCAATCACTTCCTCCTGTAGCTTCTCCATTACCTTTTCCACTTTCTAAAATGTATTTTCTAGCTGTATTAAGGTGCTGCATTACCCAAGTAATGTTAACCGTTTTGTCGTAATGGCGCATGGCATCAATCAATGTTGCATTTTGTTGATCTTCAAGAGGTAATTGGATGAATTTTTGCCAAAGATTTTTTGTTTTGAAAGAAGCCATTTGTCGTAAAAACAGCTCTTTGTACTTCTTTTCAAACTCATTAAGCAAATATGATTTTTCGCCTGTGTGGTAATCTTTCCCGGCAGCTTGCCAATACAAATGTTCAAAGCTAGTTTCTAAATCAGTGTTTTCATCAAATTTTGCTTTGTATCTGCGGTCTGTTAAGTTGATGACATCTGTGGAAGCAAATTCGATCATTCTATATTGTGCGCTCTGAAAACCACTTGCAGGAGTAAGGGTGTTTCTGAATTTCATGTATTGATCTACTTCCATTCCGTTTTCCATAATGCTGAACGAATTGGTAAGCATGTCAAAATATCTTGTAATTCTTGATAGTCTTTCGCTGAAAAAATCAACCTGAATGTTTTCTGTTTCGGCAATTTGATCAATTTCCCACAAAATCATTTTAAAAATCAATTCGTTTACCTGATGGTACATGATAAAAACCATTTCGTCAGGAAGCGTGGTGCGTTGGATTTGCAGATTCAAAAGTGCGTCAGTCTGAATATAATCCCAATAGGTGATTGGTTTGGCCCAAAGCAATCCCTCTAATTGAACATCAGTCTTTTGATTTATGGCTTGAAATTTAAGATCAATTTCTTTTAAAATTGCTTCAGAATTATCTGTAGGGTTCATTATTTTTTTGCTTTAAGTGGACTTTGCAATCCTTTATATTCATCGAGATCAGCTTTAAGAGATCCTACAGCTAAATCTGCTTTAATTCTTATTGGTACTTTGTTGGCATCATCTGTTATCCAGAGTGTTAAGCTCTCTTTTTCTTTAAAGACTCTACCAGTCTGCACTAGTGGCTTAAAAACCATCGTAGAAACGGTACCAAATTTAGTCGTAATATCTTGACGACCTATATATTTTAACTTAAATTTTGTGATTTCATCATCAAAAAACATATCGATTGTAATGGCTTCACCAGATTTGAGTTTGTCAATATTTGGATGGTTTCTCAAAAAGTAAAAAGCGGATACAATATCTTGTACATTTTCTGTTACAACAATCGTCTTTTCTGATTTACGTTTGTAGTCTTTTACTAAGACTTTATTTTCGTTTTGATTAAAAAAACCTTCTTGGTTTTTGGTGTAGCCGCCTTCGTCTATTTTTCTGACATAACGATAGGGTTTTCCTGTCTCTTTGTCAAAATAACTTTCGTATAAATCTTCTACTTTGAAGAAAAATTTGGACATTCCTGTGGTGTAACCTTTTCCAACAGAGTGAAATACCTTTTTGTTATTTATCGTCGCGTCTTTAACTTCAAGAGTGGCGTATCCAGCATTTACAATGCCGTAATGTATTCTAAATTTGAAATATTCTCCAGTGTCGAAAGCATCTTCTTTTTGAGGCGTGAACGAGAGTATAGTTAGTGCTAATATAATGAGAATGAACTTTTTCATAGTATAATCTTTACGTTTTATTATAAAGGTAGACAAATGCAAATTCTATTCCAAATGTACCAAAACAAAAAAACTCAGTCAAAGATGACTGAGTTTTTATGCTATTAACTAACCAAAAAACTATAAATTATGAAATTTATATCAATTCGGAAGGAAACCACCCCTTCCTGATTTGCGGTGCAAAGATAGATAGAAAGTTCAAAAATAAAATAGCAAAAGTCAAGTTTAACATAACATTTGCAAAAAAAGCATCGTTTTTTGGCGAATTCTGCGGTTTTCTATATAGAAATTAACATTTTATAGCGTTCCTCTCAATTCTTGCTCTCTTTCGATAGACTCAAAAAGGGCTTTAAAGTTACCTGCACCGAACCCTTTTGCACCCATTCTTTGAATGATTTCGAAGAAAAGCGTCGGTCTGTCCTGAACTGGCTTCGTAAAAATTTGTAATAAGTACCCATCTTCGTCAGCATCGACCATGATCGCTAATTTTTCGATTTCATTTAAATCTTCTTTCATCATGTTCATATGAACACCCAATCTTTCAGGAATGGCTTCATAATAAGCGTGAGGAGGAGCAGATAAAAATTCGACACCGCGTGCCCTTAGCTGCGATACCGTTTTAATAATATCGTCTGTCGCAATAGCGATATGCTGAATTCCAGGCCCGCCATAGAAATCTAAATATTCTTCAATCTGAGATTTTTTCTTTCCTTCTGCCGGTTCGTTAATTGGAAATTTAATTCTTCCGTTTCCGTTTGACATTACTTTACTCATCAATGCAGAATATTCTGTAGTAATTTGTTTGTCATCAAAAGAAAGGAAATTCACAAATCCCATAACTTCTTCGTAGAATTTTACCCAAGTATTCATCTCATTCCAACCCACATTTCCAACCATGTGGTCAATATATTTCAATCCAGTTGGTTCAGGGTTAAAGTCCGATTTCCATTCTTTATAGCCTGGCAAGAAAACGCCGTTGTAATTTTTTCTTTCTACAAAAATGTGAACAGTTTCTCCGTATGTATAAATTCCAGAACGAATTACTTGGCCAAATTCATCTTCTTCTACAGTTGGTTCCATAAAAGAACGTGCGCCACGTTTCATCGTTTCTTCGTATGATTTTGTAGCGTCTTCAACCCAAAGCGCTGCCACTTTTACTCCGTCGCCATGTTTTTTCAAATGTTCGTTGATTGGAGAATCTGCTGTTAAAGGCGTTGTCAGAACAATTCTAATTTTATCTTGTTTCAAAACATAAGATGCTCTATCTCGTACCCCAGTTTCCAATCCGGCATAAGCCAATGACTGATATCCAAATGCAGATTTATAATAATGTGCGGCTTGTTTTGCATTTCCCACATAAAATTCTACATAATCTGTTCCTAATAATGGAAGGAAATCTTGTGCTCCTTCAAATATTTTCTCTAATCCGTATTCTACTGATTTTACTTCTTTGCTCATGATTTTTTAATTAGAAAATGTGCCAATTAGAAAATTAGATAATTATTTGCGCAATTTTGACATTGGCACATTGACAAATTATCTCATTATCTAATTGAACTCATCTTTGATGTTGATATTATTTTATTTAAAATTTTTAAAATTTCTGAAAGATCATTTAATAAACGTTTGCAATTTGGATATTCACTATGTGCATCACACAAAAACAACCAATATTCAGTTTCGTCTGCTTCTTTAATTGCAATTTTTAATTTGTGTATAAAGTCGGCTTTACTTTCTGCATTTTGAGACTCTTTTGAATTTGCTCCAATTGATGTACCGCTTTTTAATAATTGATTTGCAATAACAAACTTTTTTTGCTCTTGAAGTTCGTCAGTGTAATCAATAATATTTAATGCGAAATTGAACGTTTTAATTAAAAGAGCGTTGTCTTTGTATTTTTCGTTAAAGGTCATTTTGGGTAATTAGATAATTTGAAAATGTGTCAATGAGATAATTTATTTTGTAAGTTTAAAATTACAATAATTATTTTGATTATTTCATTTATACGTTTTTAGGCATTATCTAATTTTCTAATTGCCACATTAACTAATTACTACTCCGTCCAGGATTTATAATATTTCCCGTCATCCAATCCCATAGCTTCTTCTGTAACCATTAGTGGTCTGAAAGTATCCACCATAACAGCTAATTCCTGAGTTTCTTTGTGACCGATGCTTCGTTCCATTGCCCCAGGCGCTGGTCCGTGCGGAATTCCTTTTGGATGTAAAGTAATATGACCTTGCTCAATATTATTACGGCTCATAAAATCGCCATCAACATAATATAGTACTTCGTCAGAATCTATATTGCTGTGGTTGTAAGGCGCCGGAATTGCTTTCGGATGATAATCGTAAAGTCTTGGGCAAAATGAACAAACGACAAAAGTCGCCGTTTCAAAGGTTTGATGGACTGGTGGCGGTTGGTGTACACGTCCCGTTATAGGTTCAAAATTGTGAATGGAAAATCCGTATGGAAAATTGTAGCCGTCCCAGCCTACAACGTCAAACGGATTTGTGGCATAAACCACTTCGTGAAGCATTCCTTCTTTTTTGATTTTAATTAAAAAATCACCTTTTTCGTCGTGTGTTTCCAATTCGTTTGGCAAAATGAAATCGCGTTCGCAAAATGGCGAATGCTCTAAATGCTGACCCGATTGGTTTTTATAACGTTTTGGTGTATAAAAAGGAGAATAAGATTCTACATAAAAAAGTCTATTGTCCTCCGTTTCGAAATCAATCTGATATATAATACCACGTGGAATAATTAAATAATCGCCATATTCAAACGGAATATTTCCTAACATGGTTCTCAATTTTCCTTTTCCTCTATGGATGAAAAGCATTTCATCAGCATCGGCATTTTTGTAGAAATAATTTCGAAGCGATTCTTTCGGCGCAGCCAAGCCAATAATGCAGTCTTTGTTGACTAGCATTGCTTTTCGGCTGTCCAAAAAGTCGTTTTCTGGTTTTAATTCAAAACCTTTAAAAAGAAGTGATTTTATATTTTTTCCGATTGCAATTTTGGGTTCAACCGAATAAGAGTTCAAAATTTCTTTAACCTGTGTTGGTCTGTGCACGTGATACGACAATGATGAATGTCCGTGAAAACCTTCGGTTCCAAACAATTGTTCGTAGTAAAAACCGCCGTTTGGTTTTTCAAATTGGGTGTGTCGCTTTTGCGGAAAGTCTCCGAGTTTATGATATAATGGCATGGCTTTCTCAATTAGATAATTAGTAAATTAGATAATTCGAAAATTTGAATTGCAGAGATAATAATCAGTTTAATTTTTACAATTAACTGATTATTTCAATTCTATAGAGCCATTACTCTGGATTTCTCTTGATGAGGAATTGAAGATACTCTAATAAACCTGTCCAATTTGTTTTCATTATAACAAATGTCGTAATTTTTTCGGAGTAAAAATAAAAATTATATTATTTATAACTAAAAAATATTCTGGTTTTTTTGATTTAATTTTTACAAAGCAAAAAAATAGCTTGATTTTGTTGAAGTATTCTCGATTATAACTCTAAAATATAAATCCGATGCTAAACCAAGTAAAGCTTTTTGACATTTCTGGAGAATAAGATTGTTTGATTTCTATAGGGCCAATGATTGTTTCTAAACCGTAACCTATAGCATAACCCGTATATTTTGGCATCGAAATCCAATCGACGCCAGAGAAAATATCATTTCCAAGATTGGCAAAATTGGCGGATAAGTTGATATGGTTTTTTCTAAGAATTTCGTAATCGAGGGTAATTCCAGTTTTAATATAACTATTTCCAGCAATGCTTAAAAAGTCGTAGCCATAAAAATAATTGAAGTTATTGATTTTGCTATAACCGTAACCTCCTAAAATAAAGTCGAAAAATGGCACACTGCTATTTCCAAATGTAAAACCAGCATCGGCATCAATCTTAAAAGTAGCCTTTTTAAATAAAGTGCTCACATAAGAAGCTTCTGCTTTGGCAATCGAAAAAGGTTTGAATGTATTGGTGTAATCAGAAGAAGCCATATAAGTTTGCAGATCGGTAGAAAAATACATTCCGGAACTTGGATAATATTTCTCGTCGAGCGAATCGTACTTTAAATAAGCAAAGGCACTCAAATAACTGCTTTTGTCAATTATATTATCTTCGTTGGCCAATGTTGGCGAATTTATTTTTAGGTATTTATATTCTAAACCTCCGCCCATTAAAAATTTCTGAACAAAAATGGTCTGGAAATAAGCCTGATTATTGATGTCCATAAAGTCAACATTGATCAAATTGACATTGGGATTTTCGTTTAGAACACTGCTCAAACTTGTGGTAACATTTCGATTAAACTGGCTCAGTCGTGATCGAAATCCAAAGCTAATATTAAAACCGTTTTCTACATAATAATTGAAATCGTATCTGAAATTATCTCCCAAAATTATATCCAAAGAGGTAACATCATTTTTTAAAAATGTCTTTTTATGTGTAAGGTTTAATAAAATGCCACTTTTATAAAGTCCGTCATAATGAAGTCCAAGTTTTAAATAGGTTTGCGTTGGATTTTCTTTTAAGACCAAATCAAGATCATCTTTATCTCCATTTGGCTGAAGGCAATACGAAATCGTGCTAAAGTTTTGAGTAGCATTCAAATTATTAATTCCTGTTTTTAGACCGTCATACGTGATTGTACTTTCTGGTTTAAAACGAAGTTTACCGCGAATATATTCTTTCGTATAATTTTCTAATTTGTCTGTATTAATGTTTTGAATATGCAGTGTATCAGTCGCAATTTTAAGTTTGGGCTTTTTATAAAAGTTGTTTTCATCTGTTAATGATTTGATTTTTTCGTAAACAGCAAAAGCAGCTTCTTCTCCTTTTCGTATGATTTCTTCTCCTCGGTCAAACGAAATAACGCCAAAATCACGAATATCGGGCTTGATATAAATATCGGTTTCTTGTCTCTTGCTTTTCATTTTTTCAATCGACTGCAAATTTGTAATCTGCACCAGAATTCGGGTTGCGTTTTTTAAGCCTTTTCTATTTTGCAAATCATCCTGAACGTCTACACCAATAATAATATCTGCACCGAGATTTTTCACTTCTTGAATAGGGTAATTGTTCACGACACCACCGTCAACTAAAAGTTTTCCGTCAATTTCAACTGGTGTAAATAAAGAAGGAAAAGCAGCGCTCGCCATCATGGCTTGAACAAGATTTCCTTTATTAAGTAAAACTTCGTCGCCGGTTTCAATATTGGTAGCAATACATAAAAATGGAATTGGCAAATCATTAAAATCTCTTACGTGACGTACATTTCGAGTCAAACTGGTCAAAAGATTGTAATTGTACATTCCTTTTGAAAGTGCTTCTGGAATTCCAATTCTGAAATTACTGAAAGGCAAAGTGATGGCATACAATTCGTCGTTCTTTTTGCCATAAAAATTCTTAGAAGAACGTGGAATGTAATCGTTTATTAATTCGTCGAAATTGGTTTGCTTGAAAATAGAATCGATTTGTGAGGCGTTGTAACCAGAGGCGTAAAGTCCGCCAATTACAGATCCCATACTGGTTCCGCCAATGTAGTCAATTTTGATTCCGGCTTCTTCCAGAACTTTCAAAACTCCAATATGTGCAAAACCTTTGGCACCGCCGCCACTTAACACTAATCCGATTTTAGGTCTTTTAAGGCTGTCTTTTTTTATTTCTTGCGAAAATGATTTTGACGAAAAGAAAAATGCTGCTAAAAAAACAAATGCGAATATGTACGAAGAAACTCCTTTTGACCAAATATTCGAAATGTACAGTTGGGATGAGCGCATAAATGTTTTAATTGGTTTTGTAAAAATCGACAATTTTTTTGGCTTTAGAAACACCTACAACTGCTGAAATTTCTTTTTCTGTGGCTAGTTTTAATCTTTTAACACTTTTGAAATGTTGTATTAATGCAAGCATTGTTTTTTCTCCAATTCCCGGAATGCTTTCTACCGAAGAATTAAGTGCAGACTTGCTTCGTTTGTCTCTATGAAAAGTGATTCCAAATCGGTGCGCTTCATTTCTTAAATGCTGAATGACTTTTAAGGTCTCTGATTTTTTATCCAAATACAAGGGAATTGAATCTCCAGGATAAAAAAGTTCTTCAAGACGTTTTGCGATTCCAATGATGGCAACTTTTCCTCTTAATCCTAAATCATCGATACTTTTTAGTGCTGCCGAAAGCTGTCCTTTTCCGCCGTCAATAATTATTAATTGCGGAAGAGGTTCGTTTTCGTCCAACAATCTTTTGTAGCGGCGATACACAATTTCAGTCATCGAAGCAAAATCATTCGGGCCTTCAACAGTTTTGACATTAAAATGGCGGTACTCTTTTTTGCTTGGTTTTCCGTCTTTAAAAACTACGCAAGCTGCAACAGGATTTGTTCCTTGAATATTCGAGTTGTCAAAACATTCAATGTGTCGAGGCTCATAAGGAAGACGCAGATCTTTCTGCATCTGAGCCATAATTCTCTTCACATGACGATCAGGATCTACAATTTGCAACTGTTTCAATTGTTCAATTCTGTAAAATTTGGCGTTTCGAATCGATAAATCTAAAATCTGCTTTTTGTCTCCAAGCTGCGGAACCGTTACTTTTATTTTTTCGCCTAAATCCAATTCAAAAGGAACAATAATTTCTTTGGATAGTAATTGAAAACGTTCACGCAATTCTACAATGGCCAATTCTAGTAACTCTTCGTCAGATTCATCTAGTTTTTTCTTAATGTCTAAAGTATGCGAACGAATAATCGAACCGTGTGAAATTTGTAGAAAATTTACATAAGCCGCGCTTTCGTCAGAAACGATCGAGAAAACGTCAATATTGGTAATCTTCGGATTGATAATAGTAGATCGAGACTGATAATTCTCTAGAACTTCAATTTTTTCTTTTATTTTCTGCGCTTCCTCAAATTGTAAATTCTGCGCGTACGTGTTCATCAATTTCTTGAAATCCTTTAAACTCTCTTTGAAGTTTCCTTTCAGGATTTCACGAATCGCATTGACTTGCTTTTGGTATTCCTCCAAAGGTTCTAAGCCTTCACAAGGGCCTTTACAATTGCCAATATGATATTCTAGGCAAACTTTAAATTTTCCTGAGTTAATATTCGATTCGCTCAAATCGTAAGTACAAGTTCTAAGCGGATATAATTCTTTAATTAAATCCAAAATAGTGTACACCATTTTGAAATTAGTGTACGGGCCAAAATATTCTGAACCATCTTTGACCATTCTTCTAGTTAAAAATATTCTAGAGAAAGGTTCTTTTTTAATGCAAATCCACGGATAGGTTTTGTCATCGCGCAATAAAACATTGTATCGCGGCTGAAGTGTTTTAATTAAATTATTTTCTAATAAAAGCGCATCGGTTTCGGTTGGAACTACGATGTGTTTTATCGTCACTATTTTTTTTACCAGAACATTCGTTTTGGCCGTATCGTGAATTTTATTGAAATAAGATGAAACCCTTTTTTTTAAATTTTTAGCTTTGCCGACATACAAGATTTTCCCATCTTTATCATAATATTGATACACGCCAGGATTATCAGGCAAAGTTAAAATTTGAAGATCTAAGGCTGGTTTTTGCATTCTATTGTATTTCTGAAGATGTTCGAGAAGCTTTTCAAAAACCATTCCGATTTCTGAAAGAAGCTTAACATTGAATTAGTTTCAAATTTACAAAATCAAAAGAATAATTTCTATATTTAGATTTTATAATTCCACATGAAAAATAGTACTCCATTGGTTATTTTTGGCGAATCGATTTTGCCGGGAGAACACAGAACCATAAACGTCGAAATTGCTCGTCTGCATACTACAACCAAGTTGAATATTCCTGTTATCGTGCGCCGTTCCAAGCATGAAGGTCCAACCATTTTATTTTCAGCTGGAATTCATGGCGACGAAATTAATGGAGTTGAAATTGTTCGTCAGATTATCAGTAAAAAAATAAACAGACCTGCTCGTGGCACGATAATTTGCATTCCCGTGATCAATATGTATGGTTTTGTAAATAAATCTCGAGAATTTCCAGACGGACGTGATTTAAATCGTGTTTTTCCAGGTAGTAAAAAAGGTTCTTTGGCAAGTAGATTTGCTTTTCATATCGTCGAAGAAATTCTACCGATTTTGGATTATGCAGTCGATTTTCACGCAGGAGGAGCAAGCCGTTTCAATGCCCCACAAATTAGAATTACCGAAAATAATCCTGAACTAAAAGTTTTGGCCGATGTTTTTAATGCACCTTTTACCCTTTATTCTAAAAATATAAACGGTTCTTTTAGAAAAACGTCTGAAAGCGCTAATGTAAAAATGTTGCTTTTTGAAGGAGGAAAATCTTTAGATATTAATAATGAAATTGCCAATCAAGGTGTTTTAGGAACCAAACGTTTGCTTCATTATTTGGGAATGTTAGATTCTAAACAAATTATGGAGCCTGCATTAACGCCTTCAATTTACATTAAACAATCGGTTTGGCTTCGAGCAAAATGTTCGGGTTTATTACATGATTTTAATCTGGTTGGGAAATTTGTAACCAAAGGCACTATCTTAGCGATTATTACGGATCCATTTGGGAAGTTTGAACAAAAAGTTAAAGCGCCACATGATGGTTATGTAATTAATGCCAATCATTCGCCAATTGTTTATGAAGGCGATGCTATTTATCATTTATCTAAAATACCAGACAATGCCGACGAGTAAAAAAGAACTTCGAATAGAATATAAAAATTTCAGAAAAGTACTTTCTTTTGATGAAGTAGAGGAGAAAAGTCTGGGAATTGTAAACCAATTAATCCAGATGCCAATTTGGGATAAAACCTATTTTCATGTTTTTCTTCCCATTGAAGAACAAAAAGAAGTTAATACTGAATATATTCTGCATTTGCTTTCTGGAAAAGACAAGGAAATCTTGGTTTCTAAAAGTGACTTCGAAACGAGAAAGATGACGCATTTTCTTTTGACGGATAATACTAAAATTAGAAAGAACGAATATAATATTCCCGAACCAGTTGACGGAATCGAAGTGCCTTCGTCTAAAATTGAAGTGGTTTTTGTACCGCTTTTGGCTTTTGATGTTTTTGGAAACCGAATTGGTTATGGAAAAGGCTTTTATGATAAATTCCTAGCCGAATGCAAACCCGAAACCATCAAGATCGGACTTTCTTTCTTTGAATCTGTACCTCAGATTGATGATGTTTTTGAATCGGATGTCAAATTGGATTATTGCGTAACGCCTGAGAAAATCTATCAGTTTTTTTAAAATCCACAATATTTTCCATACAATTCTGTGCGATTAAATAATGCCACAGATTAAAGGATTTAAAATGATTAATCTTTCTAATTTTTTAATCTGTGGCAAAAAAATCTGTGCGGTTAACACAATCTTTGTTGATATGCTGGGCGTAGACGCACTGTACTGTGTCTCTACGATTCTGTATAGACAAAATACAGAATTACATTTTACTTCTCACTTTTCCCATTTTACAAAAATTAAAAAAAATATTTCTACGTTGAATGCCTTATAAAACAAGGAATTTTTATTTTATTTTCTCGTAAGAAAAAGATTTTTAATTTTTTTGGCACGATTTTGCTTACTCGAAAAATTGCAAATAATCGTCTCTAGTACATCCGGAATGCTAGTCCTTATTTGAAGCCAATAACCTATTTATTAATTTTTAAAAATTTACTTTATGAGAAATCTTAATTTCTTTATGATGGCATTCCTTGTACTTACTATTTTCAGCTGTAAGAAAGCTGATTACGCTACAGCAGAGTATGCAGATTCTACCGCAGTTGCGGTAACAGCGACCGATTTAGAGGAAAATTATATTCCTGACGCTAATACAGAGAGTTATGCAGAATTAGAAGAGAATCCGTTTGAATCTCCGCTAAAAGAACCTCTTTCTACTTTTTCTATAGATGTTGATAATGCATCGTACACCAATATTCGCAGATTTATAAATGAAGGACAAAAAGTTCCAAAAGACGCAGTTCGTGTGGAGGAAATGGTCAACTTCTTTAAATACAAATATCCACAGCCAGAAGGCCAGCATCCGTTTTCTATAAATACAGAATACAGCGATTGTCCTTGGAACAAAAACAGCCGATTGCTCAAAATTGGTTTGCAGGGAAAAGACGTTCCAATGGCAAATTTGCCAGCTTCTAATCTCGTTTTTTTAGTGGACGTTTCCGGTTCGATGGACGAGCAGAATAAACTGCCATTACTGAAAGAATCGATGAAAGTTTTAGTAAAAGAACTTAGAAGCATTGACAAAGTTTCGATTGTGGTTTATGCAGGATCTGCGGGAGTAGTTTTGGAGTCAACTTCGGGCGATAATAAAGATGAAATTATAGATGCTTTTGACGATTTGCATGCAGGCGGAAGCACAGCGGGTGGTGAAGGAATCGAATTAGCATATAAACTAGCGCAACAGAATTTTATCAAAGAAGGAAACAATAGAGTAGTGATAGCTACTGATGGTGATTTTAATGTTGGCGCTTCTTCTGATGATGATATGCTGAAATTGATTGAGCAAAAAAGAGAGTCTGGTGTTTTCTTAACTGTTCTCGGATTTGGAATGGGGAATTATAAAGACAGCAAAATGGAAATCTTAGCTGATAAAGGAAACGGAAATTATGCTTATATCGATAATATTCAAGAAGCAAATCGTTTTCTTGGAAAAGAATTTAAAGGTTCTATGTTTGCTATCGCGAAAGATGTAAAAATCCAAATTGAATTTAATCCAAATCATGTTCAAGCATATCGATTGATTGGTTATGAAAATCGAAAACTGAATGCTGAAGATTTTAAAAATGACAAAATTGATGCTGGCGAATTAGGCAGCGGACATTCGGTTACGGCTCTTTATGAGATTGTTCCAACTGGAGTAGAAAGCGATTATGTTCCTTCAGATTTAAAATATACTAAAACGCAGAAAACTCCCGAGAATCATAGTGATGAGTTGGCGACAGTGAAATTTAGATATAAAAAACCTGATGGCAATAAAAGCATTGAGATTGTAAATGTTATTGCAGATAAGAAAACAGACTTAGAAAACAGTTCTCAAGATTTCAAATTTACAACAGCAGTTTCTTGGTTCGGACTAAAATTGCGTGACTCAAAATACATTGCCAACAGCTCAAGTTCAGAAATCAAAAGATTGGCAAAATCAGGCTTATCAAATGATGAAGATGGTTATAGATCTGAGTTTGTACGATTGGTTGATGCAGTAAACTAATTCAAATTCTAAAAAATGAAAAATCCCAAATTCCAAAACGAGATTGGAATTTGGGATTTCTATATTTAAATATTTTAAAACTTTATTTTACTTCTTTTATGGTTGAAGAATCGATCCAACCTTGAGTTCCATCTGTCAATTCTATTTTTTTCCAGCCGGCAATGCTTTCCAATACATAAACTTTTGCTCCTTCGTGCAATAAAATAATGCCATTTGAAGATTTTTTAGGTTCATGTCTCACTTGACTTAATTCAGAAAAAACTATGCCAAAACGATCGTTCTCAAAATGGCTTTTTTCAGACATTCCAGCTGAAATGCTTAAAGCAAAAGCAACCAAGATAATGAACATTCCAACAAAATAAATTCTTTTTGCCAATGTAGCATTTGAGAAATAATAACCAATAAAACTCAATAAGAATACAAATCCAAGTGTAACAGAAATTTTAGCCCAAGTATTGTAATCAAAAATAGAAGTAAAGTTCTGAATCAGTTTGGCAAAACCCACTTTCGGAACTTCTTTGATTTCGTCAATGGTTAGTTTTTTGGCGAATTTTAAGTTGTTTAAAGTTTCTGGATCGTTTGGTTTTAAGACCAGAGCTTTTTCATAATTGTAAATCGAAGGCGCAACCTGATTTAGTTTGTAATAACAATTTCCTAAATTAAAATACAACTCGGCAGAATGCACTTTATCTTCCGATATGATGTTTTCATAAACCTGCGCCGCTTCTTTATATTGCCCCTTTTGGTACAATGCATTGGCCGATTCAAAGCGCCCTTGCGCAAAGAAAACCTGCGAGATTAATAAAAATAGATATAGTATGTTTTTCATTTTATTTTATAATAAGATTTTCAACTTTGCGAACTTGACTTCGACTCAATCTAAATCAATTTTCTATTGCTCCCGATAGCTATCGGGATTGCGGTAAAAAAATTAAACAATCTGTTTTTCCAATTCAGAAATAATCATGACAGCTTTATCATAATCCTGCTGAATCGAAGCGCTTGATGCTGGTGCATAACGTGCAAATTCGCAGTTTTCAGTAAGAGCAATAAAATTCTGAACCGTTTCTGGATTTGCATTTCTAGACAATAGCAATTCTCTAATATTGTCTTTACTCATTTCTGAAGTCTCAATATGCAGTTTTGCTTTCAAGAAATTGTGCATTGCTTTTTCAAGTGCGATATAAAAAGGCTCTTTGTTATTAAGATGTTTTTTAGCTTGCGATAAATACTTTTTCGCCAGCTTATTATTCATTCTAATTCTATTTCCGGTAACATCACTATCCATAGCTTCTTTTTTCTTTCTAGCCAAGATGATAATTGGAATAATGATAAACGGTGCGAACAACAATCCTAAATACAAACTAGAATCGTAGAAATCATTTTTAGCAATAGGAATTAATGCTGTTCTAGATTTAATGTTTTTGAATTGATCTGCTTTTACCACCGCATTTTTAGAAGCTGATGCTCCTGTATTGGCTTCCGCAGGTGTTGGTCCGTCCAGAACATCAATCATAATTTCTTTTGAAGTAATGGTTTTATACGTGCCAGTACTCAAATCGAAATACGAAAACTGCATTGGTTTTATCGCATATTTTCCACGGTATTGGGGTACAATAGTATATTTGTCTGTGATTCTTCCAGACATACCGCTTAGCGAAGTCGTTACTTGCTCATCGTGAACAGGATCGTACATTTCTAATGCGTTTGGAACAACTGGTTTTGGAAGCGTAAATAACTTCATGTTTCCTGTTCCTTGTGCGCTTACGATCAAGTCAAGACCTTCACCATTTTTAAGTGTTGTTTTTGACGGAGTAACAGTAAAATTCAGTCTTCCAACAGCGCCAGTAAATCCTTCTGGTTTTGTACTTTCGGGAAGTGGTCTTACATTGATTGTTTTTGCTCCAGCAGAAACCACTTTATTGTCTTCTGTAATAATCATTTGACCAAACATATCACGACGATTGGTTGGTAATTGTACGCCAATATCTAGTGAAAGTGGTTCAATTGTAAGTTTTCCTGATTTTTGAGGATATAAAATGGTTTTTTTCAGAATAACATAATAACATTTTTGGCCTTGGAAATTTCCTTCTTCAATTGCCAATTGTTTGATGTCAATATTCTGATTCCAGAAATCATTGTATTTGGGTTTTGCCAATTCTTTAAAGCCTGTAACTCCAATATTATTGAAATACAATTTATAAACAGCTGTAATTGGCTCATTTAAATACGGATTTGTTTTTGAAATTTCGGCAACAAGAGTCAATAATTCATTTCCAGATCCCGGAGGTCTGTCGCTTGGATCTCTTTCTTGAGCAACAGCATTAGTTACTGTAACTTTTATCGGATTTGTTTTGTAAATCTGACCATTAAATTCGATTGCCGCCTGTTTAATTGTGATAGCCCCTTTTCTCTCAGGCTGTAAGATATACGAATATATTTTTTGAAAAGAACTTCGTCCATTAATCCAAGATTGGCTAATCTGTTGGCTTGGTCCAGCAACCATCCTAAATCCCTCAAAAGAAGGTTGTTCGAAATTATCTCCGTCTACATTCATGATGAAATCGACGCGAAGTCTTTCGTTTACTCCAAGTGTGTTTTTGCTGACTCTGGCTTCAAATTGTACTTGGGCCATTAGTCCTTGAAAAGTGAGTAGAAATAGAATTAAGTATCTTTTCATTACTTGTTGAATCGTTGTTTTTAATGTTTAATCGTTTAAACGTTATTTTGTTTAATCGTATTGTTTGGATCAAATAAACAAATTAACGGTTAAACGATTAACCAAATTTTACCAGTCTTTTTCTGTTTTCTTAGGATTAGTTTTTACTTTCTGAGCGTTTACTTTGTCTTGAATTTTCTTTTCTTCATTGTTTACTGCATCTAGCAAATTCTGGACACGCTCTTTTGATATTCCTCCAGGTTGTGGTTTTGGCTCTCCTTGGTTGTCAGATTTGTCATCTTTCTTAGGATCGTTTTTACCATCTTTTTTGTCTTTGTCCTGATCGCCTTTATCGTCTTTCTTATCCTTGTCTTTATCTTTATTGTTGTCTTTGTTTTTGTCTTTATTTTTATCCTTATCCTTGTCTTTGTCCTTGTTCTTATCTTTATTCTGATCGTTTTTAGGAGGATTTTCTTTTAGCTTTTGTTTTGCGTAAGCATAATTATAACGTGTTTCATCGTCGGTTGGATCGTTACGAAGCGCTTGCTTGTAAGCTTCAACAGCCTGCGTATAATCTTTCTCTTTCATGAAAACGTTACCAAGGTTATGATAGGCTTTGTGCTTTTCAGGTCTTGTTTTGGCGTTTTTTATCGCTTTCGCGTAAGCCAATTTAGCTTCTGAAACCTGGTTTTGTCTGTAAATAGTATTTCCTAAATTATAAGGCGCTGCTGAGCGTTTCGGAAATTTAGATTCCGAAATTCTATAGTTTGCCTCAGCATCAACAAATTTATTCTGTTTATATTCTTCATTACCAGCAGGCAATGTTTTGTCTTTCTCTTGCGCAGAAACTGCAAAAGAAATGGTTAGTAAAATATAAAGGAGTAAATTTTTCATTCTAATTTTGTTTTTTGTTCTGAATTTCACTCTGAACATTTATTTCTTTTCATTAAATAAATCCAATTCTTTAATCCAGCTTGTTTTTCTTTCCAATAAGAAAATGTCTAGGAAAAGCAGTAAAAATGCAAATCCGATAAACCATTGAAACTGCGATTGAAATTCGGCCATTTGTGTCGCTTCAAATTCTGTTTTCTGAATATTGTTTAAAGCATTTTTTACATATTCTAAAACTTCCTTTGTACTTCCGCCGTAAACATAACCACCTTTTGTTGCTTTTGCAATAGTTTTTAAACCTTCTTGATTTAATTTGGTAATTACAGTTTCTCCGTTTTGATCTTTCTGATATCCTCTAACTACACCATTTTCTTTTAACGGAATTGTTCCTCCTCTTTCTGTTCCAACACCAATTGTGATGATTTTCATTCCCAATTTGTTGGCTTCTTCTGCCGCTGCCGCCGCACCTTCAGAATGATCCTCACCATCAGAAATAAGAATTAATAATTTGCTCGTTTTGCTTTTTTCGTCAAAATAAGTCGAAGATAATTTAATCGCTTCATCCAAAGAAGTTCCTTGAGACGAAACCATTCCTGGACTCATGCTTTGCAAAAACATTTTAGCAACGCTGTAATCTGATGTTATAGGTAAAACCGGAAATGCACTTCCCGCATACGCTACGATTCCGATTCTATCGCTTCCTAATTGGTTGATGATTTGAGAAACCAACTGTTTACTTTTATCCAAACGACTAGGAACAACGTCTTCTGCCAACATACTTTTAGAAACGTCGACAGCAAAAACAATATCAATACCTTCTCGTTTTACGGTTTCCATTTTAGTTCCAATCTTCGGATTTACCAAACCAATAATCAAACAAGTAAGCGCCAAAAGAATCACAGCGATTTTTAAAACAGGTTTAAAAACCGATTTCTCAGGGCTCAATCTTTTTACCATTTCTAGATCACCAAATTCGCGCTGTGTTCTTCTTTTCCAATACATATTGAAAAGAAAAATACAAACTACAATCGGGATAAGTAATAAGAGATATAAATATTTTTTTTCGTCTAATTCCATAAATGTTTTAAAATTCCAATCCCATCTTTGTAGGGATAAATTCCAAATTCCAAATCTGCTTTATTTAATTTTAAATTCCAATTTTTAAATTCCAAATTCCAATTTGATGTTTGTTATTTGGAATTTAAAATTTGGATTTTTTGATTTTGAAAAAAATCAAATAAAGCTTCTATAAACTGTATTTCTTAATCCAACTTCAAGCAATAACATCAAACCTGCAAATAAGACAAAAAATCTGTATTTTTCGTCGTAATCGTAGAATTTCAATTCTTGAATTTCTGTTGTTTCAAGCTTATTGATTGAGTTATATATTTCTGCTAATTTATCGTTGCTTGTTGCTCTAAAATAAGTTCCATCGGTTTTTTTAGCAATGTTTCTCATTAGCTTTTCATCGATTTCTACTTTCTGCATTTTGAATAAGAAACCTCCATTTGGAGCGTATGCGTATGGAGATTCTGCCATTCCGTTGGTTCCAAGGCCAATAGTATAAACTTTAATTCCGTATTGTTTTGCAATATCAGAAGCTGTTTCAGGTTCAATAAAACCTGCATTGTTAACACCGTCGGTAAGCAAAATGATAACGCGGCTTTTTGCTTTACTGTCTTTTAAACGATTTACAGCAGTTGCCAATCCCATTCCAATTCCAGTTCCGTCTTGTAAAACTTGATCGTATTTGATTCCTTTAATAGCTTCAAGAATAATGGCTTTATCGCTTGTAACAGGTGTTTTGGTGTAAGCTTCAGAAGCATATAAAACCAATCCGATTCGGTCGTTTGGTCTTTCTTCAACGAAATCCGCTGCTACTCGTTTTAAAGCTTCCATACGGTTTGGCTTTAGATCTTTTGCCAGCATAGATCCAGAAACGTCAATTGCCATTACAATATCAATTCCTTTTGTTGTTTTAGTCTGATTGCTGATGTCTACTGTTCGTGGTCTTGCCAAAGCTATGATTAATGCGCTTAATGCTAAGATTCTAAAAACATACAGACAAGGTTTTAGTTTTATAAGTAACGATTCGCTGTTTTGGAATCCTGCTGTCGAACTTATTTTTAAGGTAGCCGACTGCTGGTTGCGTTTCCAGAAAAACCAAATTATTGCAATCGGAATTAATAGAAACAACCAAAGAAATTCTGGATTTAAAAAAGTGATCTTGCTCATTAGTTGCCTGCTCTTTGAAGTTCAACAGAATTTAATATTCGGGTTGTGATTTCATTAGCATATGTATCACCCTCTTCATGTAAAATCATAATTTGCTGTAAACCTTGATCTTGTTTGAAAAGCAATAATTCATAATATGCTTTTGTACTCGTTTTAGTTGCAGGATTGAGAACAGTCATTGTTCCGTAGCCTTTTACTCCCTGAATACCTTCGTTAGTTTGAAAATCTTCTTGTTTTAAAATAATATTTTGTCCTCCTTGAGCCTCAATAATTTTTATTGTGCCTTCAAGGGTTTTATTTAAGTCAACATCGGTTGGCTGTTTAAATTTAGAGGTAGAAACGGTTACATAAAAATTGTCAATCATGCTTCCGTATGCAAAAAGCTGCATTTCTTTAATAAGTGCCATTGCTTCTTTTGGAAGTGTTTTTTGCGCATCCATTCTTTTTAAAACCTTTGGTGTTTCAATGATAACCGCAGGACTTCCGTAAGCGCTTTTTACCCATTCACCTTCTAATAATTCTTTGGAAGGATGGCCAATTATATTATCTTTTACATAATTGAATCCTTTGGTTACAACAAAGAAAGTCGTTGTAGCAAACAATAAAAGTATGGTAGCTGCGACTGCGTAACCAATTCTGGCATTACGTTTTTTGCGAAGTTGCGCTGCAATTTGTTTTTGTCTTTGCGCTTCATTCAATAATTGATCTTCAATGTCTTCTGCAACTTCAGTTGGAATTGCATTATCAAGGGTTAAGATTACTTTCTGAATTTTATTTCTATCATCCGTAATTTCAAAATCAAGCGGTTTAGATTTCGCAAATTTTACCAAATCGGCCTGGCGTAAAACGCGTTCTAAATTCTCAACCGTTTCTGGCGTAAGCGTCATTTTCTTTTTGGTAGAAGCTTCTCTAATTGCTGTAATTAACTCAGAAGTGGTACTTTCCATTGCTGGAATATGAATGGCTTCTTCAATATAATTTCGAGCAATATCAGTAAGTTCGCTATAGTATTCTTTAATTTCTCCTTTTTGAACAAGTTCTTTTGACTCCAGATTGTTCAGTAAACTTGTAGCCTTTTCGATTGGAGTTTTATAAACTTCTTCTTCGATTTTTTTCAGCTGACGTTTTTTAACATACCAGTAAACAAAAGCGCCAATCCCTAAAATTGCTAGAGCTACTAAAGCGTAAATCCACCAATTTCCCATTCCTTCATCAACAGCAGAAATGTCTTTGATGTCATACATTTTTTGCTGTAAAGTATCCACTTTTAGATTAGCAACTTCAACTTTAAGAGAATCAGAATAGAAAGCCTTTTTATCGATTAAAATTTTAATGCTCGGAATTGTATAACGACCAGAATCAAATTGTGTTAAACCATATTTTTTGATAAGTTCGTAATTAGTGGCATCTTTCTTAACCGTATCGATTGGATAAGATTGAATTACTTCTAGCGGACCAATATTTTTAAGTTTTGGAAATTCAACTTTCGCTGTTGAAGATACAACTGTTTTAAGCGTTAGTTTGAACTCAGCACCAATTTTGTTTTTGGTGGTATCAATACTTGTTTCTACTTGTTTCTGCTGCGCAAAAATCATAGTAGAAAAAAGCAATAAAAATATATAAAGTTTAAATTTCATTTGATTTGGATTTCAGATTTTAGTCTAAAATGATTGCTAATGGCATTAATTTATCAGAATTTAAATTCTCAATTTTTAAAAATCTAAAATCTAAAATCTGCAATCTAAAATTATATTTATCGTGATTTGAAATAGCCTAATAGTTTAGTAACGTAATTTTCGTCAACTCTGGTATTTACAATTCCTGCTCCAGATTTACGGAAAGTATCTTTAAAATAATTTAATTTTTCTTGATAGTGCTTCTCGTAATTCATTCGAACGGTTTTTGAACCAGTATCAACGATTTGAATTTTTCCGGTTTCGGCATCTAGCATGGGTACCATTCCTAAATTTGGAATTTTTTCTTCACGAATGTCGTACACGCGAACGCCTGTAATGTCATGTTTTTTAGAAGCAATTTTTAATGTATGCTCATAAGAATCAGACATAAAATCGGAAATCATGAAAATAATGGCTTTCTTTTTCTGGGTTCCAGATAAAAACTTCAAAGCTTGCGCAATGTCTGTTTTCTGGCTTTTTGGTTCAAATTCGATCAATTCACGAATGATGCGAAGTACGTGCGAACGTCCTTTTTTTGGTGGAATATATAATTCTACTGTATCAGAAAATAATATCAAACCAATTTTGTCATTATTCTGCGTAGCCGAAAAAGCCATCGTTGCCGCAATTTCGGTTACGATGTCTTTTTTGAATTGATTTTTAGAACCAAAAGATTCCGAACCCGAAATATCGACCATTAAAACCATGGTTAATTCGCGTTCTTCTTCAAATACTTTAACGTGAGCTTCGTTGTAGCGTGCGGTTACATTCCAATCGATGTTACGAATATCATCTCCGTATTGGTATTGACGCACCTCGCTAAACGTCATTCCTCGTCCTTTAAATGAAGAGTGGTATTCTCCCGAAAAGATGTGATTGCTCAGTCTTTTCGTCTTGATTTCTATTTTCCGTACTTTTTTTAAAAGCTCTTTTGTATCCATTCTATTTGTTTAAAGTTTAAAGTTTAAAAGTTTCAAGTTCGTTTTGCAACAACTTGAAACTTGAAACTTGAAACAAATTTTTAAGGTACTTCAATCTCGTTAACGATTTTGTTGATAATGTCTACAGAAGTGATGTTTTCTGCTTCTGCTTCGTAAGTGATTCCAACTCTATGGCGCAGCACATCGTGAACAACTGCACGAACGTCTTCTGGAATTACATAACCACGGCGTTTGATGAAAGCATAACATTTAGCAGCATTAGCCAAATTGATACTTCCACGAGGAGAAGCTCCAAAACTGATAAGCGGTTTTAAATCGGCTAATTTGTATTTTTCTGGGTAACGTGTAGCGAAAATAATATCAAGAATATATTTCTCGATTTTTTCGTCCATATAAACTTCACGAACAGCTTCTTGAGCACGTAAAATCTGATCTACAGAAACAACAGGGTTTACTTTTTCGTAAGTTCCTTTTAAGTTTTGGCGAATTACAAAACGCTCTTCGTCAATTTTTGGATAATCAATAACAGTTTTCAACATAAAACGGTCAACTTGTGCTTCAGGAAGCGCATATGTTCCTTCTTGCTCAACAGGGTTTTGTGTTGCTAATACTAAAAACGGACGGTCTAATTTGAAAGTAGAATCACCAATTGTAACTTGTTTCTCCTGCATCGCCTCTAATAACGCTGACTGAACCTTTGCAGGCGCACGGTTGATCTCATCGGCAAGTACGAAATTGGCAAAAATTGGTCCTTTTTTAATTGAGAATTCGTTTGCTTTAATATTGTAAATCATGGTTCCGATAACATCGGCAGGTAATAAATCTGGCGTAAACTGGATACGGCTGAAAGACCCTTGAACCGCTTGAGAAAGCGTGTTGATGGCTAAAGTTTTTGCCAAACCAGGAACTCCTTCCAATAAAATATGTCCTTGTCCAAGTAATCCGATCAATAGACGCTCGACCATATGTTTCTGACCCACAATAACTTTGTTCATTTCCATCGTAAGAAGGTCTATAAAAGCACTTTCTCGCTCAATTTTTTCATTTATCGCTCTAATGTCTAAAGTCGTTGTATTTTCTTCCATATAAATATTTTTAAAACCTTGATTTTTACGCCTAATTTTTGAGAGTGCAAATTGAATATTTTTTGAGAAGTAAGATGTTAAAGAATGGTTAAAACTTCGACCAAAGACCTAATTTTAAGGACTAATTGTGAATCTATTTTTATATTTTTAAGAACTTTGATGATTATGTTTTATTAAAGCATAATTATTACCAAAAATAACGCATAATTATTATGAGCAAAACAGTCTTATCGCCTATAATTTCGGGCACTATGAATTGGGGAGTTTGGGATAAAAACCTTACAACTAACGAAATGGAAAACATGATACAGGTAAGTATCGAAAACAAAATTACGACTTTTGATCACGCGGATATTTACGGTTCGTATACGACCGAAGCCGATTTTGGAAAAGCCTTTCACGCAAGTAAAATTGATCGTGAAAAATTACAGTTAATTACTAAGTGCGGCATTCAGATGATTGCTGATAAACGCCCCGAAAACAAAATCAAACATTATGATTATTCTAAAGACTATATTATTAAGTCTGTAGAAAAATCTTTGAAGAATTTAAAGACAGAGTACGTCGACGTTTTTTTACTTCATAGACCAAGTCCGTTAATGCAGGCTGACGAAATTGCTGAAGCTGTTGAGAAATTGAAAGGAGAAGGGAAAATTATAGATTTTGGACTTTCTAATTTTACAAGTTCTCAAACAGAATTAATTAGACAAAAAACAGAAGTAAGTTATAATCAGGTGCAATTTTCGGCAACGCATTATGAACCAATGTTAGATGGAAGTTTAGATTATATGCAAACAAACGGAATTCGTCCGTTATCATGGAATCCGCTTGGAACTGTTTTTAGAGAAGACACCAAACAGACGCGCCGCCTGAAAAAGCTGTTTTCTACTTTATTAGAAAAATATCATTTAGGTGCAGATACACTTTTATTAGCATGGATTTTAAAACATCCGGCAAAAGTAATTCCGATTGCGGGAACAGTTAACATTGCTAGAATTCAGTCTTTATCAAAAGCAATTGAATTGGAAATGGACAAAGAAGACTGGTTTGCAATCTGGACAGAAAGTATGGGCGACGATGTGCCTTAATTTTTAAGTGTTCAGTCGCAGTTTTGAGTATTCAGTGAAAACGCAGAAATAGAACTCTGATGATACGGATTTACTTCGTAAAGACGCTGATTAACGCAGATTTTATATGTTTTTTTTAAGAAAATCCATTTTTTTCCGCGTCTTTACGAAGTAAATCTGTGTCATCTGCGTCCAAAACAAAATCTAAAATGAAAAAAACAGTTTTAATTACTGGTGCTACGAGCGGAATTGGAAAAGCAACCGCTCAGATTTTAGCAAAAAACAATTATAAAGTGGTGCTTTGCGGAAGACGTTCAGACCGTTTAGAAGAACTTCAAAAAGAACTTTCTGCTTTTACAGAAGTGCATTCTTTAGCATTTGATGTTCGTGATAAAGAAGATGTGCTGCAAAAAATGGGTTCTTTACCCAATGATTTTGCCACAATTGACGTTTTAATTAATAATGCAGGAAACGCTCATGGTTTGGATCCGATTCAAAATGGTGATTTAGACGATTGGGATGCGATGATTGATATCAATGTGAAAGGACTTTTGTACGTTTCAAAAGCGATAATTCCACAAATGGTTGAAAGACAATCGGGACATATTATTAATATTGGATCAACTGCTGCAAAAGAGGTTTATCCGAACGGAAATGTATATTGCGGTTCTAAACACGCAGTTGATGCAATTACTGCAGGAATGCGAATTGACTTGAATCCGTTTGGAATTAGAGTTGGCGGAATTCACCCAGGAATGGTGGCAACAGAATTTAGCGAAGTTCGTTTTAAAGGAGATGTTGAAAGAGCGGCAAATGTGTATAAAGGATTTGATCCGTTACAAGCTGAAGACATTGCCGATATTATTCACTTTGTGGTTTCAAGACCTTATCATGTAAATATTGCCGATTTGGTTGTGATGAGTACGGCACAAGCGTCTTCGACGATTGTGAAAAAAAATATTTAAAAATTAGAGCATTAGACTTCTTAGAAGTTCGATCTTTAGATTATCTTAGGAATCTGAAAATCACAAATCTAAGAAGTCTAAATTTCTAAGTAAGTACTAAAGAAGATGATTAATAAACGCCTTTTAATTAAAAATCTCCTCGCTCATAATGACGAAAGTAGTTTCTATGATAAAAAAAGGCAATTGAATCTTCACTCGCGCGAAGGAAAAGGAAAGTTTCTGAAACACATTTGCGCACTATCCAATTCTAACCCAAATAACAATTCTTATATTGTGGTTGGAGTTGAAGATCAGGATAACGAAATTGTAGGCGATGATTTCTTTGATGATAGTAGAATTCAGAATTTAGTAAATGCCTTTTTAGAAAATCCTCCAAAAATTCAATACGAAAACGTCCCATTTCCTAATCTTCCCAAAGACAAAGTAATCGGTCTGGTTACCATAAAGCCTAAAAGTAAAATCTCTTACTTTAAAAAAGGAATTCATACGATTTTAGCCAACAGTATTTTTATCAGACGTGGCAGTAATTCGATTCCTCTAGAAGAACATGAGGAAATTGAAAAAAGCAATCAGAATACAGAAACGGTAATCGGAATTGAAAACAGTTCTCGAAACAGCATTCAGTATACTTTAGACGGTGTTATCGATTTTATGAATTTTAGGCACAAAGATATGTCGCCGAAATATCGTGTTTTCAAAGAATTATTTGTGATTTGTTGGGCGGGCGTTCCAAAAAAGCTTCGTGATAAAACCTATCTTTCAAGAGTTGATATCGAGTTGATCAACGAACAGATCAAACTTTTTTATTCGGCGCAAGATGTGGTTACAATCGAATATAACGATGATACTTTTACTATTACCGAATATGTTCCGTTGGGATTAAATGACAAAACGAGTTATTATCCGTTAGAAGAACAAACCATTCATTTCTTTGATAACGGTTATTATAAAATTGACCGTCAGATGCTTTTTCAGCCGCCAGAATTCAATAGAAAAATGCTTCATCATATTTATAATTCGAATATTGCATTGCTTAGAAAACTAGAAAAAGAGATTTCTTTATCTGAACGAGAAATGAAAGATCTGGAAAATCTCCCTTCTACATTTATGATTTGTTATTTGAATGGTTTTGAAGATGCCAGACAAAAACTAATCGATGCAAAAATGCTTTTGAAACCTTATAAAAATGTCTATTCTTCTTTTAAGGAAGCTTTGAGGATTTTACGAAAGATGAAATATGATGTTCAGTGAGAAAAAGAGGTTCTAAGGTACTGAGATGCTAAGGTTCTAAGTTTTTTATATGGCAGCAAAGATACAGAGTTACAAAGGGACAAAGATTTTCTAGGGTTCAATTCATTCCATTAGGAATGTCTGGTTGGTAGACAAAGGTTTTCCAGTGTTTTAATTCATTCTGTTAGGAATGTCTGGTCGGTAGAATTAAAAATCGCATCAAAATTATACGTTCCGTAGGAACGTTTGATGAATGTTGCTAAAAATTTATATCCACAAATCAGGTGTCCCTACAGGATACAATGACGCACATTTTTTTTACTACCAACGAAATATTTCTACGGAATATCAATTAATATGTTTTTATTGAAAATTCAAATATTTTTGTACTTCTTCGTATGGAAATAATAATTCTTTTGGACCATCTGCATAGGAGGCCGCTTCATATGAATTGTAGTATAAAAGCAAACCTGCAGAGGTATAGAAAATGTTTTGCGGAAGCTGGAATTTATCGTTTTCGAACATTAAACCTGTAGCATTAATGTTAGCTGTTTCTGGGATTTTATATTTTGATCTAAAAGTTTTTTCAGCGAAAGCTTTAAACTCTTTTTCGTTTTTAAATAACTTATTATTGAAAATCGTTTTCCCTGTTTTTTTATCAAATAATAAAGAGCGATAACCTTGGTAGCCGTGCGCGCCGCCAGTAAAAGTATAATGGTCAATTTTAAGGTTTACAATCTGATCAGATTCAAATTCTACATTTCCGATTACTTTAGCTTCCCAGCCAAAAGTGTCGTTTGGAAATTTTTCATGCATATCTTGGTATGACGCAATAAAAGATTTGGCTAATGATTTATAACCATCAACTTTTACCGAATCATCTTCAAAAAATACAATCTCTTTAATGACAGCAAAGACTTTTTTATTGATGCTGTCTGAAGTTACTTTAACATTTTTAGCAATTGGAACTTCTATTGTGATTTTTGGGCAGTCTTTTGCACATGGTATAGTAGACTTTTCTTCAAATGTTTCATTCTCAAATGAAAGCTCTTTTTTGCAACTTGTAAAAATCAAACACAAAAAGATTATAAATAAGTAATTTTTCATATCAAAAAGTGTTAATTATCTACAAAGATAAGTAGTTGTGTCGCGATAAAATAAATTAAGCGGTAAATTTGTAAAAGAATTTAGGAATTAAAATTTATAACTATATGAAATTCAATACAAAAGTTATTCACGGAGGACAGCATCATGATCCAAGTACAGGAGCTGTTATGCCGCCAGTGTACCAGACTTCAACATTTGTGCAAACAAGTCCAGGGAAACCTTTGGCAGATTACGAATATAGCAGGGCTTCAAACCCAACGCGTACGGCTTTGGAAGATGCGCTGGCAAGTATTGAAAATGGAACTCGCGGATTGGCATTTTCGTCTGGTCTTGCAGCTACAGATTGTGTTTTAAGATCCTTTAAAGCTGGAGACGAAATCATTGCAATGGATGATTTGTATGGCGGAACATACAGAATGTTTTCTCGTGTTTATAAAGATTCGGGTATTAAGTTTCATTTTGTTGATATGACAAATATCGAAAAACTGAAAAGTTTAATCAACGAAAAAACAAAACTTATCTGGGTAGAAACACCAACAAATCCGTTGATGAAATTGGCGGATATTCAAGAAATAGCAAAAATTACTCAAGAGAAAAAAATCCTTCTTGCTGTTGATAATACTTTTGCAACGCCTTATTTGCAAAAACCTTTAGATTTAGGAGCTGATATTGTCATGCACTCGGCTACAAAATATTTAGGGGGACACTCAGATGTTATTGCGGGTGCCTTAATTGTAAAAGACGCAGCGCTTGGCGAGCAATTGCATTTTCAGCAATTTGCAACCGGAGCAACGCTTGGACCGATGGACAGTTTCTTGGTTTTAAGAGGAATCAAAACTTTGGCATTACGAGTTCAAAGACATTGTGAGAATGGAGAAAAAGTAGTTGACTACTTAAGTAACCATCCTAAAATTAAAACGGTTTATTATCCAGGCTTAAAAAATCATCCGTTTCACGAAATTGCTAAAAAACAAATGAAAGCTTTTGGAGGAATGGTTTCTTTCGATTTTAAATCTGGAAAGAAAGAAGATTCTATTGCGTTTTTAGAAAAACTAAAAGTATTTACTTTAGCAGAATCATTAGGCGGAGTAGAATCATTGGCCAATCATCCTGCTTTAATGACGCACGCTTCTATTCCTGCAGATAAAAGAGCTGAAGTTGGTATTACTGATGATTTGGTTCGATTAAGTGTTGGTATCGAAGATGCAGAAGATTTAATTGCAGATTTAGAGCAAGCACTTTCTTAACAGAAGAAATTCCATAAAAAAAATCCCAAATTCCAATTTTAATCATCTTGGAATTTGGGATTTTTTATATTGTAGTTTTCTAGATTTAGAATTCTAAGTAATAGATGTATCCAAAGTTAAACCAAACTTGCCAATCGTTAGATTTATTTTCTTTGTAAATATCTTTATTAGGGTTGAGTCCGTCAATCCAATCTGAATTGTACATTGAGAAACGAGTTTCAAACATCAAATCGCTCATTTCTGTTAGTTTGTAATGCACTCCGACAGCAGCTGTTGCAGATAAAACGACACCAGTTTCTGTAGAGAATCCGTGAGGACGTCCATCAGATGGCGTTAAGTATTTTCCTGGAGTAACATTTGGCAATGTAATATCGCCTAAATGAGATCCAATTTTTGCAGAATAATAGCTTACTTGAAAACCTAAACTTCCGTACGGACTAAGGCTACCAATTGAATTTTCGAAGTCGTGAATTTTCATAAAAGGAGAAAATTCTACTTGAGCTCCCAGGCCTAAAATGCTCGAACTTGCATGCATGTTTTTTAATTGCTGTGCAAAGACTCCATCAGGTTTTCTTTCAACCCATTCTCCAAAATGTTTTAGCGTGGTTTTACTATAGGATAGGTCAGTTCGTATTTTAAAATGTTCTGTAAAATAACTTTCTCTATTGTTGTTGGCTGAAAAGTTTAAAAAATGCATAATTCCGATTCCAAAACCGGTATTTCCCACATTGGTGTCGACGTTGTGTCTTTCGCCAAAATCAGACTGTAAAGTAACTGGTCCGGCATAAATTCCGATCTCTTGAGCTAGTCCTTGCGCTGATACACCAGCTGATATACCTAAGATGGCAAATAATGTGATAAATAGGGGTTTAGACATTTTCTGGGGCTTACAAATCTCGGCAAATATATAAAAAACATAATCGATTCAAAATATTAAATCGTTGTATTGAAAAATAACTAGCAAAATACTTAATTTACTAACTTTTAAAGAGTGATTTATATGTAAACACCTACATGTAAAATGTCTTTTTTTGGAATGTTTGAAAAAAACACAAATCGCTTTAAAAAAGTGAAAAATATAACATCGAATCATTATTTGCTATATCTTTGTCAGTTAAAACGAAAACGTTTTCTTGAACATAATTTCTTAATTATTTAAGAGTAAAAATTAAACCTAATTTATCTGAAAATTTATTTCAAAGATGGAACAAAAAATAAATGAATTTATGGCTCTAATTGAGTCAAAAAATCCAAACGAGCCAGAATTTCTTCAAGCTGTTAGAGAATTTGCAGAAACAGTTATCCCATTTATCGCAGAGCGTAAAAAATACGACGGAAAGAACCTGCTTTTAAGAATTGCGGAGCCAGAGCGTTCTATAATCTTTAGAGTTCCGTGGGTAGATGATAAAGGAGAAATCATCGTAAATAGAGGTTTCAGAATTCAAATGAACTCTGCAATTGGACCTTATAAAGGAGGAATTAGATTCCATCATTCTGTTAACCTATCTGTTTTGAAGTTTCTTGCTTTCGAACAAGTATTCAAGAATAGTTTGACAACACTGCCTATGGGAGGTGGAAAAGGAGGTTCTGATTTTGATCCAGAAGGAAAATCTGATGGTGAAATTATGCGATTCTGCCAATCTTTTATGACAGAATTGTGTCGTCATATCGGTCCAGATCTTGATGTTCCTGCTGGAGATATTGGCGTTGGAGCTAGAGAAATTGGCTACTTATTCGGACAATACAAAAGAATTAGAAATGAATTCACAGGAGTTTTGACTGGAAAAGGTTTGGCTTATGGTGGTTCATTAATCAGACCTGAGGCTACAGGATATGGAGTAGTTTACTTTACAGACCAAATGCTTCGTACAATCGGTCATGAAATTAAAGGGAAAAGAGTTGCTATTTCTGGATTCGGAAACGTGGCTTGGGGAGTAGCTTTAAAAGTAAATGAATTAGGAGGAAAAGTGGTTACTATTTCTGGTCCTGATGGATATATTTATGATGAAGAAGGTATTTCTGGAGAAAAAATTGACCATATGCTTGAAATGAGAGCTACTGGTGATAATAGAGCTGAAAGATATTTGGAGAAATATCCGAATGCAGTTTTCCATAAAGGTAAAAGCCCTTGGGAAGTAAAAGTAGATATCGCAATTCCATGTGCTACTCAAAACGAATTAAACGGAGAAGATGCTAAGAAATTAATTGATAATGGTGTTTTATGTGTAACGGAAGCAGCAAATATGCCTTCTACTTTAGATGCTATTAAACTTTTCTTAGACAACAAAGTATTATTTGCGCCAGGAAAAGCAGCTAATGCTGGTGGGGTTGCAGCTTCTGGATTAGAAATGACGCAGAACTCTATTCGTTTAAATTGGACTAGTGAAGAGGTGGATTTGAGATTGAAAGAAATCATGATCGGAATTCATAACCAATGTAAAAAATACGGTGCAGAAGAAGACGGATATGTTAACTATGTAAAAGGAGCTAACATTGCAGGATTTGTAAAAGTTGCCGATGCCATGCTTGCGCAAGGTGTAGTTTAAGATTTACTCAATAATAAGTGGTACCCTCGTTGTCTTCATAAAGATGCCGAGGGTATTTTATTTTAGCTAAAATTTAAATAAAATCCCGTTTGTAGTATATTTGTCTATTCGAATACATTATATGATGAAAAAAGTATTTTTCTGCGGTTTGTTTTTATTGCTCATTCAGTTTTGCGAGGCGCAGGGTAAATTGTCTTGGCAGGGATATTTTTCATTTAACGAAATAAAAGACATTTCAGAATCGGCTACAAGTGTAATTGCGGCTTCAGAAAATGCATTGTTTTCCAGAAACACAACAACAAACGTACTCAAGTCGACGACTACCGTGGACGGACTTTCGGGACAGACTATTTCAGCTGTCTACTACAGTGAAACATTTAAAAAGACAATAATAGGTTACGAAAACGGCCTGATGATCGTGATCAATGAAGGGGATGGGAGTATTCTAAAAGTGGTAGATATTATCAATAAACAATTGCCGGCAAATACTAAAAAGATCAATCATTTTATGGAAAATAATGGATTGATTTATGTTTCTTGTGATTTTGGAATTGTTCAATTTAATCTTAAAACCTCTCAATTTGGCGATACCTATTTTATTGGTGACAATGGAGCTGAAATTAGCGTAAAGCAAACCACAATGTTTAATGGATTTATTTTTGCGGCAACTTCTAGCGGTATTAGAAAAGCAGATAGTACAAATACCAATCTTATTGATTACAGTCAGTGGTCGGTGGTAAACGGAGGGGACTGGTCAAGTGTTGAGGCTCTTGATGCCGAACTTATTGCAGTAAACAATTCTGGATATATCCATAGATTTAATTCAAATACATTTGTTGGTTTTTCGCAATTGCCGCAAGTGGCTGTCGACACAAGGGCGAAAAATCACGTTCTATTTGTTACAACTGCCAATACGGTTTACGTGTACAATAATCAAATGGTGTTGAATCGACAAGTTGTAAATACTCAAGTTTTAGATAATACTTTGACTTTTAGCTGTGCAAGCGCAGTTGGAAATCAAATTTTCATTGGTACAAAAGAAAAAGGTTTGTTTGTTTCTGCTTTGAATAATGTCACTGCTTTCGAAAACAGTACGCCTAGCGGTCCCGTTCGAAACAATATTTTTTCTATTGATGCGAGTGCAAACAATTTATGGGCAGTGTATGGCGATTATGATATTTCGTACAATCCGTATCCTTTGGATAGCTACGGCGTTAGCCGATTTAATACTTCGGGATGGCTTAATGTTGCTTATTCGGATGTTTACGATGCTAAATCAATAACTAGAATTACTATAAATCCAAATAATGAAAAACAGGTTTATGCCAGTTCTTTCTTTTCGGGATTGGTAAAAATTCAAAACGATATTCCTACTCTTTTGTATAATGAGAAAAACAGTGGTTTGGAATCCATTACAACAGAGGGACCAAATTATATAGATGTCAGAATTAATGCAACAGCTTTTGATAAATCCGGTAATCTTTGGGTGACCAATAGCCGAATCAAAAATGGATTGAAAGTTTTAAAAACAAATGGACAATGGGGAAGTTATGCAATGACTTCGATTCTAGATGATGCAGAAGAAGAAAACTATTCGAGTATTGCGATTGACCGAAATGATGTAAAGTGGATTGGAACATATAGTAGTGGAGTTGTCGGGTTTAATGAAACGACTAATACTTTTAAAAAAATGACTTTTGGAACCGATGCTGGTAATCTGCCGATTGCCGATGTGAGAACGATAGCTTTGGATGCAAAAAATCAGCTTTGGATCGGAACCACAAAAGGATTGAGAGTTTTGTCTAATGTTTCAAGTTTTCAATCAGAAAGTCAGTTGAAAGCGAATCCAATTATTATAAGCGAAGACGATTTGGCTCAGGAATTACTTTACGAACAATTTATTACTTCAATAGCCGTTGACGGCGCAAACAATAAATGGATTGGAACAGCAGATTCTGGGATATTTATGGTTTCTCCAAACGGTCAGGAAACAAAATATCATTTTACGATAAACAATTCGCCATTGCCGAGTAATTATATAAATGACATTAAGATAAATGCGAAAACCGGTGAAGTTTTTATAGCAACCAGTAAAGGATTGGTGTCATTTGGCGGAATAGCAACAGAAGCCAACGATGATTTAAGTAATGTGTACGTTTATCCAAATCCAGTTCGCCCAAATTACAACGGAACAGTAAAAGTGGCGGGATTGATCGATAAAGCGAATGTTAAAATTACTGATATCGAAGGTAATTTGGTTTACGAAATAACATCTTCAGGAGGAACAATCGAATGGGATACAACTGCTTTTGGTAAATATAAAGTAGCGTCTGGCGTTTACATGGTTTTTATCTCTGCTGAAGATGGCGGAGAAACTAAGGTTAAGAAAGTGATGATTATTCGATAAGTAATTTAGTGTTCAGTTTGAAAACTTGAAACTTAAAACTTAAAACTTGACCCGAGGCGTTAGCTGAACGGGCGAAACAAACAAAAAACAACAAACTGCCTTGCAAGTCAAAACCAAAGCCATAGTAATCTCGTCTTTAAAATTTCAGGAAAAAAGCTTGATCGTAAAATGCTTTACACTCTCAAGCGGACTGAAATCGTATTTTGTGCGTGATGCTTTTTCGAGTCGAAAGGCAAGCCAGAAAATTGCTTATTTTCAACCTTTTTCGATTTTAGAAATTGAAGCTGTTCATAAGAATAAAGGAACTCTAGAAAATTTTAAAGAAATAAAAACCGCCGTTCCGTTTCAGACTATTCATACTGATATTGTGAAAAGTACAATGGTAATGTTTCTTTCCGAAATGCTTCATTATTCCATTCAAGAAGAAGAAAAAAACGAACAGCTTTTTCTGTTTTTAGAAACTGCGTTAACCTGGCTGGATCATCATGATGAAATTTCTAATTTTCATCTAATTTTACTTTTAGAAATTACAAAATATCTCGGCTTTTATCCTGATATTTCTGAAATCGATTTGCCTTTTTTTGAAATGAATGAAGGCGTTTTTACACTTTTTCAAGGAGCAAGTGTGCTTTCGGAACATGAAACCAATTTGTTTAAAAAGTTACTGGAATTAAAATTCGATAACAATCAAAAAGTCTTTCATGTTGTAGAAAGACAAATTCTTCTGAAAATAATAATTGATTATTATAGTCTTCATCTGGAAGGATTCAAAAAGCCTAAATCTTTGGAGATTTTAAAAGAAGTTTTCTCTTAAATCGATCAAAAGCACAATATTTATTGCGGAATCTACTCAAAATTTCCCGAAATCGCTCTTTTTTCTCTCAACTTTTCTCTAATTCCCTCAAAATTCCTTACTTTCGCACCTCGTTTAAGAAAAGGATAAAATGAGTACAAAATTTACTGAATACAAAGGACTTGACTTACCAACTGTAGCGTCTGAAGTTCTTGATTTTTGGAAGAAAGAAAATATATTTGAAAAGAGTGTTACAACTCGCGAAGGTGCTGAACCTTTCGTATTTTTTGAAGGTCCGCCTTCAGCAAACGGATTGCCTGGAATTCACCACGTAATGGCACGTGCGATTAAAGATATTTTTTGCAGATATAAAACTCAAAAAGGTTTTCAAGTAAAAAGAAAAGCTGGATGGGATACTCACGGTTTGCCTGTTGAATTGGGTACCGAAAAAGAATTAGGAATTACAAAAGAAGATATTGGTAAAACAATTTCTATCGAAGAATATAACGAAGCGTGTAAAAAAACCGTTATGCGTTATACCGACGTATGGAATGATTTGACTGAAAAAATGGGATATTGGGTTGATATGGAAGATCCGTATGTGACTTATAAACCAAAATATATGGAGTCTGTTTGGTGGCTTTTGAAACAAATCTACGATAAAGGTTTGTTGTACAAAGGGTATACAATTCAGCCGTATTCTCCAAAAGCTGGAACAGGATTATCTTCTCACGAGGTAAACCAACCAGGAGCGTATCGTGATGTTACGGATACTACAATTGTAGCGCAGTTTAAAACGCTTCCAGAAACTTTGCCTTCATTCTTACAAGGTTTTGGAGATATCCATATTTTAGCTTGGACGACAACTCCTTGGACTCTTCCGTCAAACACCGCTTTGACAGTTGGTCCAAAAATCGATTATGTTTTAGTTAAAACTTTTAATCAATATACTTTTGAGCCAATCAATGTTGTTTTGGCTAAAAACTTAGTTGGAAAACAATTCGGAAAAGGATTTTTCTTAAGTGAAGATGACGCTGATTTTGACAATGTGAAAAACGGTGACAAAAAACTTCCATACAAAATCCTAACTGAAGCAAAAGGAGCAGATTTAGTAGAAATTCGTTACGAACAATTATTGCCTTATGTATTGCCTTATGAAAATGCTGAAAATGCATTTAGAGTAATCTCTGGCGATTTCGTTACCACTGAAGACGGAACAGGAATTGTGCATACAGCTCCGACTTTTGGTGCAGATGATGCTAAAGTAGCAAAAGAAGCAAAACCAGAAGTGCCGCCAATGTTGGTTTTAGACGAAAACGGAACTCCAGTTCCATTAGTAGATTTACAAGGAAAATTCACTTCTCATTTGGGTGATTTGGCTGGTAAATATGTTAAAAATGAATACTACGATGCGGGACAAGCTCCAGAGAAATCTGTAGATGTTGAAATCGCTATTCGTTTAAAAGAAGAAAACAAAGCTTTTAAAGTTGAAAAATACGTGCACAGTTATCCACACAGCTGGAGAACAGACGAGCCGTTATTATACTATCCTCTAGATTCATGGTTCATCAAAGTAACCGATGTAAAAGATAGAATGTTCGACCTGAACGAAACTATCAATTGGAAACCTAAATCTACTGGTGAAGGACGTTTTGGAAATTGGCTTAAAAATGCCAACGATTGGAACTTATCTCGTTCTAGATATTGGGGAATTCCGTTGCCAATTTGGAGAACAGAAGATAAAACTGAAGAAGTTATTATCGGTTCTGTTGAAGAATTGTACAATGCAATCGAAAAATCGATCGAAGCAGGTTTTCAAAAAGAAAATCCGTTTAAAGGATTTGAAATCGGAAACATGTCTGAGGACAATTACGATTTAATCGATTTACACAAAAATGTAGTTGATGGACTTACTTTAGTTTCGGCTTCTGGGAAACCAATGAAGCGCGAAAGTGATCTAATCGACGTTTGGTTTGATTCTGGAGCAATGCCTTATGCACAATGGCACTATCCATTTGAAAACAAAGAAAAAATTGATGACAACAAAGATTTTCCAGCAAATTTCATTGCAGAAGGAGTAGACCAGACTCGTGGATGGTTCTATACTTTGCATGCAATCGGAACTTTGGTTTTTGATAAAATCGCATACAAAAACGTAGTTTCAAACGGTCTTGTTTTGGATAAAAATGGAATTAAAATGTCTAAGAGTAAAGGAAATACGATAGACCCATTTAAAACCATTGCAGAAAACGGCCCTGATGCTACACGCTGGTATATGATTATGAATGCAAATCCGTGGGATAACTTGAAGTTTGACCTTGAAGGAATTGCTGAGGTTAAACGTAAATTCTTTGGAACACTTTACAATACCTATTCATTCTTCTCGTTATATGCTAACATCGACGGATTTAAATACGAAGAAGCTGAAATTCCTTTAAACGAAAGACCTGAAATCGATCAGTGGATTATTTCTGAATTACATTCGTTAATCAAATTTGTTGACGAATGCTACGAAGATTACGAGCCTACAAAAGCAACAAGAGCGATTTCTGACTTCGTTCAGGAGAATTTAAGTAACTGGTATGTTCGTTTATGCCGTCGCCGTTTCTGGAAAGGGGAATATGCAAAAGATAAAATTGCAGCTTACCAAACGCTTTATACTTGTTTGCTTACAATCAGTAAATTGAGTGCTCCAGTAGCTCCATTTTTTATGGATAAATTGTATCGCGATTTAACAACTTCTACGGGAACCGAGGATTTTGCTAGTGTTCACTTGGCAGAATTCCCAAAATTTGTCGAAAACTTTGTTAATAAAACGTTGGAAAGCAAAATGCAGAAGGCGCAAACAATCTCTTCTTTAGTTTTATCGCTACGTAAAAAAGAGATGATAAAAGTGCGTCAACCTCTGCAAAAGGTAATGATTCCGGTACTTGACGAGAATCAGCGTGCTGAAATCGAAGCTATTTCTGACCTTGTAAAAGCCGAGGTAAATGTTAAAGAAATCGAACTTTTAGACGATGCTTCGGGTATTTTGGTAAAACAAATTAAGCCTAATTTTAAGGCTCTTGGACCGCGCTTTGGAAAGGATATGGGATTGATTTCTAAGGAGATACAAGGTTTTTCTGCAGATCAGATCAACCAACTGGACAAGCAAGGAACGCTAGATATTGTTATTGCAGGAAATAGTGTAACTTTATCATTAGAAGATGTGGAAATTACATCACAAGATATCGAAGGATGGTTGGTTGCTAATTCAAACGGAATAACAGTTGCGCTTGATATTACTCTTACCGAAGAATTAAAAAATGAAGGTATCGCTAGAGAATTAGTTAATAGAATACAAAACATCCGTAAAGATTCAGGATTTGAGGTTACGGATAAGATTAAAGTTCAAATAAAACGAGATGGTATTTTAGAAGATGCAGTTTCAAAAAATGAAGACTATATTAAGTCTGAAACATTAACAGACGAACTGGTTTTTGTTGACGCTTTAGAAAACGGCACAGAAATTGAGTTTGATGACATTAGAACCATTATATTAATTTCAAAATAGTAGAAAATGATAGATGAAATTATTAGATACTCAGACGCAGATTTAGCAGAGTTCAAAGAAATAATCCAAGCAAAAATTAAAAAAGCACAAGAAGATCTTGATTTGATCAAAAGTGCCTATATGAACGATTTGAATAACGGTACTGACGATACTTCTCCAACTTTCAAAGCTTTTGAAGAAGGAAGTGAGACCATGTCAAAAGAGGCGAACTCACAGTTGGCTATCAGACAAGAGAAATTCATTCGTGACTTAAAAAATGCTTTATTCCGCGTAGAAAACAAAACCTACGGTATCTGTAAAGTAACAGGTAAATTAATTAGCAAAGAAAGGCTTAAAATCGTTCCTCATGCTACAATGAGTATCGAAGCTAAAAACTTGCAAAGATAAATTGCGTAGAAATACGTAAGAGAAAAGCGCTCCTTTAAAGGGCGCTTTTTTTGTTTAATGTTTAAGAGTCAGCGAATTTGTTAGCTAAAGCGCGCTTTGAAAGAAATTATTTATATTTAATCAAAATAAATTTAACTAAAACGAGGTGATTTTTGTAAGAACGATTTAAGGTGGTCTGTTTTGTTTTTTGAATGTTGTAAGATAAAAAAAACCGTCTTTAAAAGACGGTTTGTAATAAAATAGAATTCAAAAACTTACGCTAGATTTTTTTCAACGTCAGCTTTATGTTTTCTTAAAATAGCTCTTGTCATACCTAAATTAGCTTTTGAAGCGTCAGCAGCTAAGTAAATCATGAATTTTTTGTTTGGAGAAATGTCGATAATATGGATTTGATTAGAAAGTGTAATCAAAATATCTTCGATGTCCTGGTTTAAATTTAATGCCTTTACAGCGCTTAATTTAGCTTTTACAACTTCTAGGTTATAAGCTGCGGCAAGTTCTGGATCAAAACTAGGGTCAATAGTTAAATTTCCAAAACTTAAACCAGATTCAATTTCGGTTACTGCTACAGCGATAAAGCCGTTCACGTTTGTTTTCATTTCATTTAAAAACACGTTTAAAAAATCATTACTCATAAGTTCATTTGGGTTATTGTTAATAGAATTTTTATGTTATTTTAATAGAGAATTTTTGCTTAATTCAGCAGAAACTTCTTCGGTAGAGCGCATCAATAAAGCTAAATTGCTTCCTTCTTTAGAAAAAGCGACAATAAAATTAGAACCGCTTATCTTATTTCCAACGATTACGCCTTCAGCGCTTTTTAAATATAATTGTTTTAAAGAGCCTTTTTCTAAATCAATTAAGAATTTTTCGCTCATAGATAAAATAGCTGCACTCATTGCGGCAATACTGTCTCCGTAGTCAAGATTTAGCGAGGTAATGAGTTTGCCTTTTTCGTTTAATATTAAAGCTGCAGTAGATTTGGTGCTGACAAGAAAGTCGTTAAGAGTAGTTGTGATTTCATTCATGATTTTGTAGGATTTTGGGAGGAATCTTAAATTCCTTTTGTTTTAGTATTTGGTTTTCAAATTAATTACCGTTTATGCTAAACAAGTGTTAATTTTTGTTAACAAATATAAATTAAATTATGTATCATTGTAGTACCAAATCAGTAATAATTTAAATTATTTACTACTTAAAACTTACATTATGTCTAAAGTATTGAAATTCAAAGAAGTAAACTCTGATGTAGAGCGCAGAATGAAAGAATTTGAAAAACTACGCGTTAAGTTTAAAGCTGATGTAAAAAAAGGTGAGGCTAAGAAATTGGCGGCCGGAAAAGAAAGCAAAGGAATCTTCAAGTCGATTTCAGAATTTTTCTCTGACAGTCCAAAGACACCAGCCAAAGCCGCGGTAAAAAAGTAAACTTTACTAGGTTTAGATTAGCAGATAAACATGTTTAGTTTATTAGAAAAGAATTAACGCTCCTTTAGGAGCGTTTTTTTTGATTAAATTGTTATTTTTGCCCATCAAAAAATCATAAAATGTCATTACGAAAAGCGTATTTCCTTATATTCCTAGTTTTAATTGTTGATCAGCTTTCTAAAATTTATGTCAAAACAAATTTCGTTTTAGGCGAAGAAGTTGTAATTGCAGACTGGTTTAGAATTCATTTTATAGAAAATGAAGGAATGGCTTGGGGTACAAAAATACCTGGGGAATACGGAAAACTAATTTTGACAGTATTTAGAATTTTTGCTGTTGTTGGGATTGGCTGGTGGCTTTCTGATTCAGTAAAAAAACGTCATTCAAATTATTTAATTGCAGCGATCGCATTGATCTTCGCGGGAGCAGCAGGAAATATTATCGATTCTGTTTTCTACGGAGTTATATTTGATGACAGCACACATAATTTAGCTACTATTTTCTCGCCCGCTCCATACGGAACTTGGTTTCACGGTTTGGTTGTAGATATGTTCTATTTTCCTATTTGGGAAGGAAATCTTCCAACTTGGCTGCCTATATTTGGCGGGAAACACTTTGCTTTCTTTAATGCTATTTTTAATGTTGCCGATGTGGCAATTTCTACTGGTGTTGGTATACTTTTGGTTTTCAATAAAAGAGCTTTTCCAAAACACTAATTTTATCAATTTCTCAATTTTATTTGATTTTTTAATTAATAGTGCGCTAGAAGTGCTATTTTTACGATATAAAAAATCAAAACATGCAAAGTCCGTCTTTTTCTATTTATGATGCTTCTGCCGGATCAGGAAAGACGTATACTTTGGTAAAAGAATATTTAAAAATTATTCTTTCTTCTCCAAAAAACGATGCATACCGAAATATCTTAGCGATTACTTTTACTAACAAAGCGGTTCATGAAATGAAAAGCCGTATTGTTGGAAGTCTCTCTGAATTTGCAAAAGACGATCCGTCTCCAAAAGCAGCTGATTTGATGGAAGATTTGTCTCGCGATACTGGACTTTCTATTATTAAGATTAAAGCCAAATCACAGCAAATTATTAAGCACTTAATTCATAATTATGCGGCTTTTGATATTTCTACCATTGATAAATTTACTCATAAAGTTATTCGTGCTTTTGCACACGATTTGAATCTCCCGATGACTTTTGAGGTTACTCTAGATACCGAAAATTTATTGGTCGAAGCTGTTGATGCTATTATTGCTCAAGCTGGAGAAGACGAGACATTGACAAAACTACTCATCGATTTTACAATGGAAAAAACTGATGATGACAAAAGTTGGGATGTTTCGCGCGAAATTCTCGATACGGGAAGATTAGTTTTGAATGAGAATAATCGAAATGAAATTCTGCATTTTCAAGACAAAACAATCGGTGAGTTTGTTGAGATTAAAAAGAAAATGCAAGCGCTTTGCAAAGAACTGGAAGATATAAATGAAGGTCTTGCAACGAAGGCGATCGAATTGATTGATAAAAACGGAATTGACCCAAAATCATTTTCGAGAGGAACTTTTCCAAATCATTTAGAAAGTATTCGAAGCGGAAAATTCAATCCAAAAAATAAAACTTTTCACGAGTTTGATGATATTGCGATTAACAAAACGGCAAAAGACCGAGTGTTAATTGAAAATAGTATTCCAGAACTACTTCAAATATTAAAAGAGGTTTATCAAAATTTCGAAAAAAGAGATTTTTATAAAGCCTTTTTAAAAAATATAACGCCACTTTCTTTACTGAATACGGTAAGTAATGAACTTGCTAAAATTCAGTCTGAACAAAATGTCTTATCGATTTCGGAGTTTAATGCGATTATTCATCGCGAAATTCAGAATCAACCCGCGCCTTTTATCTATGAACGTTTGGGTGAGCGTTATCGTAATTTTTTTATTGACGAATTTCAAGATACGTCAGAAATGCAGTGGCAAAATTTGATTCCGCTTATTGATAATTCTCTTTCTGGTTTAGATGATTTTGGAAATAAAGGAACTTTGATGATTGTTGGAGATCCGAAACAATCGATTTATCGCTGGCGCGGAGGAAAAGCGGAACAGTTTATTGAATTAAGCAAAGAAGAAAATGCTTTTTTTCATCATGAAAAAGTAGTAAAACATTTAGATACTAACTATAGAAGTTATAGTGAGGTTATTGAATTTAATAATGCTTTCTTCAAATTAATTTCGGCTGAATTTACAAATCAGGATTATAAAGATTTATATGAAAATCATAGTTTTCAAAATACGAATTCGAAAAAAGGCGGTTATGTAAATATTTCTTTTCTTCCAATTGCCGAGAAAAATGAATTTGTAGATGAAGAAGAAGCTGTAGAGAAATCTGATTTGTATGTTTTGGCAACTTTAAATACAATTCGAGAAGTTGTTAAGCAAGGATTCGAATATAGAGACATTGTAATTCTAACTCGAAAAAGAGATCAGGGAATTGCGGTTGCCAATTATCTAACCGAACAAGGTGTTCCTTTGTTGTCTTCAGAAACTTTGATGATTCAAAATGCATCAGAAGTTCGTTTGATCGTTCATCTTCTAAGGTATCTAAATAATAGCGCCGATTTAGAATCGAAAGCTAACTTTTTGCATTTCCTTTCTTCAACGAAAGATTTACCGATGCCTGTGCATGATTTTATAGCATTAGGAATGAGTCATAAATTTGAAAAAGAATTTGAAGAATGGCTTATGACTTTTGACGTTTCTTTTTCTTTTGAAGATGTTAGGAAGAAATCTTTGTATGAAGCCGTAGAAATTATCATTTCTAAATTTATTCTCTCGTCTGAAGGAAATGCTTATGTGCAGTTTTTCTTGGATATTGTTTTAGAAAGAGATATTCGAAATCAATCTGGTGTTGCAGATTTTTTGATTTTCTGGGATAAAAATTCGGAGAAATTTAGCATTCCGTCTCCAGAAGGAAATAATGCAGTTCGAATTATGACAATTCATAAGTCGAAAGGATTGGAATTTCCTGTTGTAATTATGCCTTTCGCAGACGAAGATTATAATAGGAAGCCAAAAGATAAACTATGGCTTGATACTGAAGAAGTAGATTTGGGAGTTCCGAAAGCCCTGGTTGATAATAGTAGTGCTGTTGAAAGTTTTGGCGAAAGCGCGTCGGCAGTTTTCAATCTGAAAAAACAAGAAGAGCTTTTGGATAATATAAATGTGCTGTATGTTGCGCTGACGCGTGCTGAAGAGCAACTATATGTAATTTCTCAGTCGCTAAAAGCAAAAAACGATGGAGAATATCCAAATAATATGGCTGCTTTTTTTATTAAATTCTTGATTCATCAAGGGGTTTATGACGAAGAAAAGTTGAATTACGAATTTGGAAATAAAACTAGATTGTCAAAAATCACTAGAACAGTTGATAGGGTTAAGTCTATCCCTGTTGTGAGAGAGGTTTTGAATCCGAAAAATATTAAAATTGCACAACGAGAAGCATTGATGTGGGGAACGCATCAGCAGGAAGCTATTTCGTATGGAAACATTGTGCATGAGATTTTGGCTTTTATTAAGGATAGATCAGATGTCGATTTAGCGGTAACAAAGGCGTTAGAAAATGGCTTGATAACTTTTGATCAGGTTGATCAAGTTTTGCAGACTTTAAAAGAAATAGTAAATCATGAAGAACTGAATGTTTGTTTTGACGGAAAAGATACCGTTTTGAATGAGCAGACGATCGTTCAGAAAGAAGGAAGGATTTTAAAGCCAGACCGTGTTGTGTTTTTAGAAAACAAACAAGCCTATCTGTTGGATTATAAAACAGGAGTTGTCAATGCCAAGTATCAACAGCAAATTCAGGAATATCAAGATGCAATTGAAGATTTAGGATATAAGGTTTTGAAAAAAGCATTGGTGTATATTGGAGCGGAAATTGAGGTGGTAAATTTGTGAAAAAATTAATCAGATGTTAAAGAAAAAACGAAGCTTTATATTGGTTAAGCTGTTAATTTTTAACGTTTTAAATAAATAGAAAATGTACGGTAAAATAAAAGAACATTTGCAAAACGAATTGCAGACAATTGAAGAAAATGGAATTTTTAAAAAGGAGAGAATCATAACTTCTCCTCAAGGTGCAGAAATCACAATTTCTACAGGGGAAACTGTGTTGAATTTTTGTGCTAATAATTATTTAGGGCTTTCGTCGCATCCAGAAGTTGTGCAGGCAGCCAAAGACGCAATGGATACGCATGGTTTCGGTATGTCATCTGTTAGATTTATCTGTGGAACACAAGATATTCATAAAACATTGGAGAAAAAAATTGCGGATTTCTATGGTACTGAAGATACTATTTTATACGCAGCGGCCTTTGATGCAAATGGAGGTGTTTTTGAGCCTTTGCTTGGGGAAGGTGATGCTATTATTTCAGATAGTTTGAATCACGCTTCTATTATTGATGGCGTGCGTTTGTGTAAGGCGGCTCGCTATCGCTATGAAAATAATAATATGGAAGATCTGGAGCAACAATTAATTAAAGCTAATGAAGCTGGTGCTCGTTTTAAATTGATTGTTACCGATGGTGTTTTTTCTATGGACGGTTTAGTGGCGCCTCTAGATAAAATCTGTGATCTTGCTGATAAATATGATGCAATGGTGATGGTAGACGAATGTCATGCTGCTGGTTTTATTGGGGCGACTGGAAAAGGAACTCTTGAAGCAAAAGGGGTAATGGGAAGAGTGGATATTATTACAGGAACTCTTGGTAAAGCTTTAGGGGGAGCAATGGGTGGATATACTACTGCTAAGAAAGAAATAATCGAATTATTGCGCCAAAGATCTCGACCGTATTTATTTTCAAATTCATTAGCCCCAGCTATTGTTGGAGCTTCAATAAAAGTGTTTGAGCTGTTAGAAAAAGATACAACGCTTCGAGATAAATTAGAATGGAATACCAACTATTTTAAAGAAGGCATGAAAAAAGCAGGTTTCGATATAATTGATGGAGATTCTGCAATTGTTCCAGTTATGCTATACGATGCAAAATTGTCTCAAACAATGGCAAATGAACTTTTAAAACAAGGAATTTATGTTATTGGGTTTTTCTTCCCAGTAGTTCCAAAAGATAAGGCTAGAATACGAGTGCAGCTGTCTGCGGCGCACGAAAAAGAGCATTTGGATAAGGCTATAAATGCCTTTGCAGTTGTCGGTAAAATGTTAAAAGTTATATAATTACCACCTCTGTTAAATTTTTGTAGGTTTTTTTTAACATTTCATTTTGTATTTAAAAAATTTGGTGTTACTTTTGCTTGTAATTAACTAAATTGTAATTAAAAAAATTAAGTATGAAACATCTTAACAAACTTTTAGTTGCTGTATTGATGGCGATGGGTTTAAATGCTCACGCGCAAGATAGCAACAATCCATGGGCGATCTCTTTTGGGGTTAATGCTGTGGATACAAGAACAAGTTCAGGTTCAGGAAGTGGATTTTTTGATCAACACTTTTCTCAGCCATTCGCAGCAAAAGACAACTGGAACGTTCTTCCTTCTTTATCTTACATTGGTGTGTCAAGATATGTTGGTAGTGGTTTCTCAGTTGGTTTACAAGGGTCTGTAAACAAAATTGATAAATATGTTACTTTCGATCCAAACAATCCAGCTCATGATGGAAGAGGTAATGTTGTGTCTAATCCTGGTGACTTAATGTATTACGGAATTGATGCTACTATCAAATATAGCTTCCAAGAATTAATCAAATCTAAAGTGATTGATCCTTCGTTATCTGTTGGTGGTGGTTATACTTTCTTCGGAGATGAGAGCTTTGGTACTGTTAATCCAGGAGCTGGTTTAACTTTTTGGTTTACTGATGCTATTGGTCTTGAGTTAGCTACAAGATACAAATGGGCTGTTGCAGATGGAGAAGGTGATAAATCTGTTTTCCAACACACTGCAGGTTTAGTTTTCAAATTCGGAGGTAAAGATACTGACGGAGACGGAATCTATGACAAAGATGATGCTTGTCCAGATGTTGCTGGTTTAAAACAATTCAACGGATGTCCTGATACTGACGGTGACGGAATCGTTGATGCTTCTGACGCTTGTCCAGATGTATTTGGTTTAGCTGCATTAAACGGATGTCCTGATACAGACGGAGACGGAATTGCTGATAAAGATGACGCTTGTCCAGATGTTGCTGGTTTAGCTGCTTTAAAAGGTTGTCCTGATACTGACGGTGACGGAATCGCTGATAAAGACGATAAATGTCCTACAGTTGCTGGTCCTAAAGAAAACGGTGGTTGCCCATTCTTAGATGCTGATAAAGATGGTGTTGCTGATAAAGATGATGACTGTCCAACAGTTTATGGTCCTGCTAGCAACAGAGGATGTCCAGAAGTAACTTCTGAGGCATTAGAAGATCTTAAAGTTCAAGCTAGAGCGGTATACTTCAACTCAGGAAAAGCTACTTTCAAAACTGGAGATAAAGAAACTCAAGCTAGATTAGATGCTATTAAAGAAATCCTTAAAAACTATCCAAACGCGAAATTCTCTATTGAAGGACACACAGATAGTACAGGTTCTGCTAAAATCAACGATAAACTTTCTCAAGACAGAGCAAATGCTGTAATGAATGCATTGATCGAAAGAGGAGTTAATCCTGAAAACTTAGAAGCTAAAGGATTTGGATCTTCTAAACCAGTTGCAAGTAACAAAACTGCTGCAGGTAAAGCACAAAACAGAAGAACTGAAATTAGACACATTGGTTCTAAATACCAAGGTAAACTATAATTAGTTTTCTAAATAAATAGGAAAAGCCATTCTTAATTGAATGGCTTTTTTTATTTTTATCCTATGGTAAATACTTCTTTTCTTCAAAAAATTGCCTCTGTTGTAATTCAGGAGTTTGCAGATAAACTTTCTAAAATAACAATAATACTTCCGAATAAAAGGGCAAAAGTTTTTTTGATTGAAGCTCTTAAAAATGAGACTTCAAAGACTATTATTGCACCAGAGATTACAAGTATAGAAGATTTTGTTCAAGATGTTGCTTCAATACGTGCGGTGGATTCAATCGAACTTTTATTTGAGTTTTACGAAGTTTATTTGTCTATTACCGAAAAGAAACATCAGCAATCTTTTGAGCTGTTTGCGAATTGGGCAAAAACTCTTCTGCAAGATTTTAATGAAATTGATAGGTATCTTTTAGATCCATCACATGTTTTGTCTTATTTAAAAGATATTGAAGATATAAAAAGATGGGGACTTGAAGTAGATCAAAAAACGAAACTTCTAGAAAATTACATTGATTTCTGGAAATTGCTTCCGTTATATTATGAATCGTTGTATGGCCATTTGTTGTTTAAGTCAATTGGTTATCAAGGATTGATTTATAGAGAGGCAGTAAATAATCTTAATCATTTCTCGAATACTATTGGAAATCGCACTTTTATTTTTGCGGGTTTCAATGCTTTAAATGCTGCCGAAGAAAAAATCGTACAGCATTTACTAGCTTTAGATCAAGCTAAAATTTATTGGGATGCAGATCAGGCTTTTCTTAATGATCCATATCATGATGCGGGGCTTTTTTTAAGACGTTTTAAAGAAAGTTGGAAGCATTATAAGTCAAATGTTTTTGATTGGATTGTAGATGATTTTTCGCAGTCAAAAAATATTCAAATTATTGGAACTCCAAAAACAATTGGGCAGGCAAAACTAGCGGGAAGCATTATTGAGGATTTAATAGATAAAAATCCAAATGCTTCGCTAGATAAAGTTGCTGTTGTGCTTGGTGAGGAAAACTTATTGGTTCCTGTTTTGTATTCACTTCCTTCATCTGTTGGGGCTTTGAATATTACAATGGGGTATTCTGGGAAAAATAATCCATCACAGATTTTTGTTGCTAAACTATTTAAAATGCATACCAATGCGCTCTCTAGGAAAGGCGGGAGTTATGTTTTTTATTATAAAGATGTGCTCGATATCTTGACGCATCCGCTGGTTGAGCCATATGCGAATGCGCATAGATTGGTAAGAATAATAAAAGAGAATAACTACACTTTTATTACGCATCATAAAATTTTAGAACTTCATCCTGAACCTTCGAGTTTTTTTAATTTATTATTTGAAAAATGGGAAAATGGTTCTGTTGCAGTTTTAAAAAATATTTCAGCCTTATTAATTGCGATTAAAGGTCATTTTAGTAATGATAATGAAGAAGAAAAAATTGCAAAAGCTTTTGTTTACGGAGTTTTTAAAGTAATCAATAAACTTATAAATTATTATTCCAAACATCATCATATTGATAATATCGACACGCTTCATTCGATTTATAAACAAATTATAGATTTGGCAGAAGTATCTTTTGAAGGTGAACCGTTACGTGGTTTGCAAATTATGGGTGTTTTGGAAAGTCGTGTCTTGGACTTTGAAACGGTGATCATAACTTCTATGAATGAAGGGAAATTTCCTGCCGGAAAATCGCAGAATTCATTTATTCCTTATGATGTAAAACGTGAGTTAGGACTTCCTACTTTCAAGGAAAAAGATGCTATTTATACGTATCATTTTTACCACTTATTACAAAGAGCAAAAAATATCTATTTGATTTATAATACGGAAAATGATGGGTTGGATGCCGGAGAGCGAAGCCGTTTTATAACACAATTGGAAGTCGAAAAGAAGGCGCAGCATACTATTGCATTTGATATTTATAATCCAGACCTTCCTAATACTGCTTACGAACCTATTTCTGTTCCGAAGTCTGATTTGGTTATGGAGCGACTGAAGGAAATTGCTGCCAATGGTTTTTCGCCATCAGCATTGACAAGTTATATTCGAAATCCTATAGAGTTTTATTTTCAAAAGATATTGAGGATTCGCGAAGTAGAAGAAGTGGAAGAAAATATTGCTTTAAATACTTTAGGAACAATTATTCATGAAACTTTAAAAGCACTTTACGAGCCTTTTATAGGAAAATTTATTTATGAAAATGATCTTTTAAATTGCTTTAAGTTGTTGGATGACGAAGTTTTGAAACAATTTAAATTGGTTTATAAAGAAGGAGAGATTAAAAAGGGACGTAACCTTTTGGCTTTTGAGGTGGCAAAGCGAAATGTTTCTAATTTCTTGAAAATGGAATTAGAGTCTGTAAAAAATAATGAAGCGATTCAGATTATTGCTTTAGAGCAGACTTTTGAGCGAGAATTTGTGCATCCTAAATTGCCATTTCCTGTTTTAATTAAAGGAAATGTCGATAGAATCGAACGTCGAGATGGAAAAATCCGAATCATCGATTACAAGACAGGAAAAGTGGAAAAGTCTAACGTAATATTGAAAACCTGGAACGGGTTAACGCAGGAGCTTAAAAACGATAAAATCATTCAGGTGTTAGCGTATGCTTTTATGTTTGAAAAAGAAGCGGGCGGACTTCCGATTGAGGTGGGAATTATTTCGTTTAAAAACTTAAAATCGGGTTTCTTGCCTTTTGGTTTTAAAGAAGATAAAGATTTAGATACTACGGTTACACCTCAGATATTAAACTGTTATTTAGAAGAAATTGCCAATTTGCTAGGAGAGATTTTAGATATTAATATTTCTTTCGAGGAAAAAATCTAAGACTTATTAGAAAATTTCAAAACATATTTGAGTTTTATAAGACAACTTTGCTTGTGAATTTGGCTGTCTCTGGGATTGCATTTCTTTTTGGGGGATTTGCTTATTTTTTGCTGATGATAGCTACAGTGGGTTTTGCATCGAGTATTGGATTCAAAGAAATGTATCGCCAAAACGAGTATTTGTTTTATATGAACAACGGTTTCTCTAAAAGAAAACTTTTGTTTTATAGTTTATTGCTCAATTTTACGTTTGTGTTTTTACTTTCCGTATTGCTAATTTTAATTCAAAAGATATCTTGAAAAGGCATGTTCTAGAAATAAGTGGCGTTCAAAAAAGCTTTAATGCTAAATTATTGCTTTCTGATGTTTATTTGAAGTTGGAAACAGGGCAGATAATTGGGTTGTTTGGTAGAAATGGCTCTGGTAAATCGACATTATTGAAAATCATCTTTGGCATAATATCCGCTCTCGATAAAAGTATTTTTATTAACGGAATTTCGAAGAATAAATCCTCATTGCTGTTAAATGAAATTAGTTATCTGCATCAAAACCAATTTATTCCCAATCATTTTTCAGTTTTTAAGACCATTCAGTTATCTGTCGATAAACAAAAAGTGGATGTTTTTTGTAATGACAATTTTTTAAAGCCTCTTTTGAATTGCAAAATCAGGAATTTATCTTTTGGAGAATTAAGATATTTGCAAGTTAAATTGATTCTTTTTAACCAATCTAAATTTGTTTTATTGGATGAACCTTTTAGTGGTTTGTCTCCAAAAATGGTTGAAAAAGTAAGTTTACTAATTAAAGAAAATTCCCAAGAAAAAGGAATAATTGTTACCGATCACAATTATCGAAGTGTAATAGAAGTTGCAACTGATTTAAGAGTTTTAGATCAAGGTAAGTTACGGGTAATCAATGAAAAAGCCGAACTTTTCGAGGAGGGTTATCTACCAAGTTCGGCAATTTTTTAGACGCTTTAGCTGAATATTTTTTTGAAAAAACCTTTTTTAGATTTTTCTTCAGAAGTCGAGTTGTTAATGTGTCCGTTTTCAATACGAAATCTTCTAAACTTCTCCAGTTTTACATTTAAGTCAAAGCGTAGTTCGTCAACAGTTTTCATTTTTATTACAATTTTTTGCAAAGCTATAGAAAAACTTTCGTGAAATGCAATATTCTGCAAATGTTAATTTTAGAAATGAGTTTTGTTAAGTAAAATGTTACGTTTTTAGTATTATTTGTTTTTTATGTTAATTTTTTTTGCATATTTTTTGCAAAAAAACGGCAATATTTAAGTGATAAATAAAAGTGCGTCAGTACGTTATACTGCGTCTTTTTTTAACAAGTGTTTATCGCACAATTACCTTTATTAAAATATCTTTGGCGCTTCCAAAACATGACAAATAAGAATATGATTGATTTACAAACACTAGTAGAAGAGACTGGCGCAGAGTCTGGACTAAGTTTTAATATTGATGGGATCTTAAATGAGTCTGTTAATTTAGAATATGACGGGAATGTTGCGGCAATGATCGGAATGATTTTAAAGATGTGCCTAGAAATGTCGGAAGATGTTAACAACGGAGATCTTAAACAAGTTATGATTAAAAATAACGACGGGATTGTTGTGGCAAGCAAAAATCAAGACGATAATTGCATCGCGTTGCTATCTAAAGATTTAAGTAAAATGGGTCTATTGCTGAGAAGAATGGATTCTATTTTTAACAACTAATTTAAAACCAAATATTTTAATACACATGTCAGATTTTTTACAAAACTTTCAAAACGATTTAAAAGAAAATATTAACGGATTTATTGCTGTTTCTGTTACAGAAGTTGAAACAGGAATGTCTTACTGTTCCTTAACAGTAAAGTCTGATTTTGATCCAGAATTGGCTTCGGCTTATAATTTAGAAGTTGTAAAAGCTAAATTAAATGCACTTAAAGCTTTAGGATTGAACCAGAAAATTAATGACATTTTAATTACCCTTACAGATCAGATTCACATTATTGATGTTTCTGAAGATGGAAGATACTTTATCTACTTAGCGGTAGATTCTACTAAAGCAAATCTTGGCTTAACAAGAGCGACTTTATCTAAATACAAGAAAGACATTACTTCAAAGTTATAATGATATTTTGCCCCCAAGAATGAGAAAAAGGCTGTTTCAACCCTAGGTTAGAAATGGCCTTTTTTGATTTTGATAGTTTTAGATTGTTATACAAAGAAATCTAATAAAACCGTTTTTAGTTCTTCTTTGTTTTCGATTTGGCTCATGTGGCCGTCTTCAAAAGAAACCAATTCGGCTGTTGTATCTTCAATTTGAGAAAGACTTTCTTCGTAGTTTAAAACAGGATCTTTTTTGCCTAAAATGAATAAAATTGGGAATAAATTTTTGCGAACCAATTCTTCTCGATCTTTTCTAATTTTCATTCCTTCTTGAGAAGCAATAATTCCTTGTAGCGGAGTTTTTAAAGCTTCTGTTTTTACTTTTTCGATTTCTTCTTCCAATCGAGTTCTGTTGTTTTCACTAAATAAATTGGCGATTGCCAAACTTACAAAGGCCACGTAGTTTTGTTTTACGGCTTTTATGGCGCGAGTTCTATTTAGTTTTCTCTCTTTGCTGTCTTCTTTTGAAGTTGAATTCAGCAAAACTAATTTTTGAATTTTTTTTGGATATAATTCGGCGAAAGCCAAACCAACATAACCACCCATCGAATGCCCGACAATTATAGCTTTTTCTATATTCAAATTTTCTAAAACGGCATTTACCGCACCGGCATTATCTTCCATTTTATGAACATAGCCTAAGCAATCAGATTCGCCGTGACCTAGTAAGTCGATGGTCACAACGCGATATTTTTCTGAAAACAGATCTGCATATTCAGACCACATTTTTTTGTTTTCGAGAAAGCCGTGAAGTAAAACGATTGCTTTTCCTTTTCCTGTGTCGGTGTAGGATATTTTGGTGTTTTTGTATAGGATATGATTCAAAACAGAAATTTTATACTGCAAAAATAGCTATTTTATAAGCCACAAGAAATATAAAATAAGATTTAAATGCGAAGTCTTCTGCGATTCTCTCAAAGAAGCGTAAGCTCTTTTCATTTGGGTTTTAACAGTATTTATCGAAATATTGTGATCTTCTGCAATTTCTGCGTAGCTAAGTCCTTCAACCACATGCGATATGAAAATTTCTCTTCTCGCTTGCGGAATTTTTTCTACTAAAGTCTGAATTTGAGGTTTTTTATTTTCTTCTGCGTTTTCAAACAAAACTTGTTCTTCAGATTTTGGAAGGACTATTTTTTTGGTTTGCAAACTGACTGTTTTGTTTTTTTCTAAATGCTGAAGACTTAAATTCTTTATTGCTCTTGTTCCATAAGCTTTAAATGAAATGGTAAAATCTATCGCTTCTTCTTTTTCCCATAAATAAATAAAAAAATCTTGCACAATATCTTTCGCGACATCTTTGTCCTTGACTATGCTGAAAGAAGTCAAAGAGAAAAAGACAAAATGTTCTTTGTATAAGGCTTCAAATATTTTTAAATCTTTATGATTTAACATTAAAAAAATGACATTTATTATTTTGTAATGGATTACACAGTGCCAAATGTAAAATAAAAACTTAATTTTTTTTCATAATGTGTAAAAAAAATCAAAAAATATTGATTTGTTGTCACCCTAAAAAACTTTTTTTCTAACAGATAGAAAACCACTATATAAAAAACAAATGACTTTAAATTCAAAATTGATTACTATCCTACGGGAAATAAGGTCTGATGGAAACTTTGATGCTTCTAAAATAAAATCATTGCCTCCAGAAGATCAAGAATTAATACAGAATCTTCGGGACAACGGCTTGCTGGAAGACGCACTATCGTATGTAGAATCTCTGGATGTAGACGAAAATTGGAAAGAATTAAAAGAAAAATTGAACGTAAATAAAAAGTCAATTGTAATTAATTGGAAAAGCACCTTTCAATATGCAGCGATTTTTTTGTGTCTATTCGGGTTAGTTTATCTTTTTCAATATAAAAATGGAAAACAAAATGAAACAAAAATTCCTTCAGATGCAATTCAGTTGGTTTTAGAAAATGGAGATATTCAAGTTTTAAGCCCAAACGGAGAGCAGCAAATAATTAAAAAAGATGGAGAAGTAGTAGCTTCTCAGATGAATAACGAAATTAATTATGATTCTGATAATTCAATAAATAAATTGATTTACAATCAAATTAAAATTCCGTACGGTAAGACTTTTAAAATTACACTATCTGATGGTACAATTGTAAATATGAATGCAGGCTCTTCTTTGAAATATCCAATTCAATTTATCAAAGGGCATAAAAGAGAAGTGGTTTTAGATGGTGAAGCTTTTTTTGATGTGGCAAAAGACAAAGCACATCCGTTTATTGTAAAAACTAGGGGCGTTGATGTGAAGGTTTTAGGAACCAAGTTTAATGTGAGTTCTTATAAAGAAGATTTGGATATAAATACCGTATTGGTTGAAGGTTCGGTTAGTTTATCTGATAAAGCAAACAAAAAAGCGATACTTGCTCCTGGCGAAAAAGGATCTTGGAATAGCAATAATCCAGAAATAGCTGTCAACAAAGTTGATACTCGTTTTTATACGGAATGGATAAACGGAGAAATTGTTTTTAGAAAAACAGCTTTCAGGGATATTATAATCAAGTTGGAAAGAACTTATGATGTTACGATCGAAAATAACAGGAAAGATATTTTAGATAAAAAATTCAATGCCAGTTTCAATAAGAATATTGAAAGTATCGAAAAGGTATTGGAAACGATGAGTAAAATACAAGGCTTTACTTATAAGAAAGAAGGAAAGCTTATAAAAATATACTAACTACCTAATTTACTAACCAACAAAACCAATTTTTTATGAAGTGAAAATGTAATTCTTTTTGATAAATGCAAGAAAGAAAATCGGAAAATAGGACGAGTATTTCCCGATTTAAGTATTGTGTTTTAAACGACGTATCGAAATTAAATCATTTAAAATCAATCCAAAATTATGAAAAAAATAATTAAGAGGAATTGGCGTAGCCGCTATTTGCCTCATATTAGCCTTAGAATGAAATTAACCACACTCTTTTTGATGCTTTCTTTGATGAGAATTCAGGCAGGTGTCTATTCGCAAAATACAAAACTGACATTAAATTTAAATAATGCTCCTGTTGAGAAACTGTTTAACAAAGTCGAATCTGTTTCTGAATATAGATTTCTTTTTGAAAGCAGTGCAATTGATCTAGACAGAAAGGTGACCATTAATGTTAAGAAAAAAGGAATTGCTGAAATACTAGAAGAAGTATTTGAGAATACCGATATATCCTACACCATAAACGATCGCCAGATTATTTTGGTAAAGAAAAAGCAACAAGTAAATCTGAAAGATAAACATGCTATTGAGAAAATAATAGTAGAGCAAGGAATTGAAATTACTGGAGTGGTAACCGACTCGAAAAATTTGCCAATTCCAAGTGCCAATGTTATAGAAAAAGGAACCAATAATGGTGTGCAAACCGATTTGGATGGGAAGTTTACCATTCGCGTAAGCGGAACAAACAGTGTTTTAGTTTTTTCTTTTATCGGATTTGAAAATAAAGAGGTGACTGTTGGTCAAAGCAAGTCTCTGAGCGTAATTTTAAACGAGCAAAATTCGGCATTGAACGAGGTTGTAGTGGTAGGTTACGGATCGGTAAAGAAAAAAGATTTGACAGGAGCCGTGGCAACCGTAAAATCGTCTGACATTTTGTTGAGTCCTGTGGCTAGTCCAATGGAAGCGCTTCAAGGAAGAGTTTCTGGTTTGGATATTCAACGCGGTTCGGGACAGGCAGGAACATCTCCAAAAGTATTAGTGAGAGGAAATAGATCGTTGACAGCAAGTCAAGATCCGTTATATATTATTGACGGAATTCCTTCAAGTATCGATAATTTGAATACGAATGATATTGAAACTATTGATGTTTTAAAAGATGCTTCGTCTACAGCAATTTATGGTTCTTCTGGAGCAAACGGAGTTATTGTAGTAACAACTAAAAAGGCAAAAGCAGGAAAAACACAAATAGATTTTAATAGCTATTTTGGATTGAATGGTTTTTCTTCTTTTCCTGCTCCGCTTACAGGAGAGAAATGGTTGAATTATAAACGCGATAAATTTTATCTAGATAATGGCTACGAAGCAACGAGTTTAACCGATTTAGGTTTGAATGCAGCAGCGGTGGCTGCAATAGAAAAAGGGCAATATGTAAATTGGATTGATGAAAGTTTGCAAGTTGGGATTCAGCAAAATCATAATCTTTTTATGAGAGGTGGATCAGAAAAAGTTCAAGGTTATTTCTCTTTAGGATATGTGGGCGAAGAAGGGATTTATCAGAACGATAAAATGAAAAGTTTTAATTCTAGAGGCGGAGTTGATTTAAAATTCAGCGATAAATTTAAAACAGGTTTTCAGTTGATTTTAAACTATAAAAACGGAAGCACCACAAATAGTAGAATTAATAAAGCGTATGGTATTTATCCGTTAGGAGTTCCGTATGACGAAAATGGAGTTGTCAATCTTTATCCGATAGAAGGCGATCCTAATAATATTAGCATTTTGGCCAATAATTATCCAGGAGCTTTTGCTAATGAATCTCTAAGTTATAATGTTCAGTTTAATCCTTATCTTGAATTTGAATTTGCTAAAAACTTTAAGCTTAGATCGAACTTAGGAACTAAATTTTCTGGAGGAAGAGCAGGTACATTCCAAAATAAAAACTCATATAATTTATTATCTGAAGGGAGAACAGCAAGCGAAGCAACCTACAATATGACTTTGGCTTACAGTTACATTTGGGAAAATATCTTGAATTATAATTTTAAAGCAGGAAAAGACCATGATTTTACTTTGACAGGAATTACTTCTTGGGCCGATAATAGATCTGAGGGTTCTTATATGGGAGGAAATGGGATAGATTACGACGATTTCTTGTTTTATAACATGGGAGCGGTAAAAAATCTGACGACCAGAATGAATACGTACAGCCAGTTTAACAGAATGTCATTTGCTGGTCGTGTGAATTATAGTTTTAAAGGAAAATATCTTTTCCAATTAACGAATAGATGGGACGGAGTTTCTCCTCTAGCAGAAGGAAATAAATGGTCATCGTTTCCATCAGCATCTGTGGCTTGGCGCATTAGTGACGAAAGCTTTATGGAGGGAACAAGCTCGTGGTTAAATAACTTAAAATTGAGATTAGGATATGGAGTTTCGGGATCCGCAAATATTGATCCGTATTCTAGTTTGACTCGTACTTCAACCAAAACAAGCAACCTTTCTCTTGGTGGTGGTACCGCTTTGCCAATGTATGTGCCTACAGAACATATTTCAAATCCAGATTTAACTTGGGAGCGTTCTACAAATACTAATTTAGGTTTGGATGTTTCAGTGTTGCGCAATAGAATTGATTTGGTTGCCGAATATTATTGGACACAAACTGACGGTATTTTATGGGATCGCCGTTTGCCAACCAGTTCAGGAGGTTATGATGCTAAAACACCTTATAAAAAGACGTCTAATATTGCTACTTCTAAAAATGAAGGATTCGAATTGTCGATAAACACTAAAAACATTGAAACGGAAAACTTCAAATGGAGTACTTCATTTACTTATACACATGCCAAAGAAAAACTGACCAATATTGATTTAGGAAATCTAAATGTTAGCCAATTAATTTCTGAAGGTCTTTTTATCGGGCAAACTCCAGCAGCGGGAGGTGTATTCTATGATTATAAAAAAATAGGAATTTGGCAATTAGGTCAGGAAGAAGAAGCTGCTTTATACGGAGCTAAACCAGGAGATATTAAATTACAGACAGTGCCACAGGTTGATGCCAACGGAGTTTCTGATAACGGAGTGCACGTTTATTCTACAAAAGACAGAATGATTGTGGGTAACAACGTTCCAGATTATTTCTTTGGACTTCAAAATACATTCAAGTACAAGAATTTCGATTTTACTGTATTTGTAAACGGAAGATACGGCGGTATGATGCGCGCGCAAGTTCTTGGATATTGGAACAAAGAAGCGCAACCTTCTACATACGATTACTGGACACAAGACAATCCGACGAACGATTTTCCGAGACCAGGAGGAACTTTCAACACACAATTTCAGTCGGGATTGGAGCTTGTAGATGCTTCTTATATAAAAATCAAAAACATTACCATTGGTTATTCTATGCCAGAGGATTTTCTTAAAAAAAGCGGTTTAAATAATCTGAGACTTTATATGACGGCGTATAATCCTTTTGTTTTTAGCCGTAGCCATTTATTGAAAGATGTTGATCCAGAAAACGGAGGGTCAGATTCTTTCCCATTATTTAAACAAGTTATTTTCGGTCTTAATTTATCATTATAATAGTATGAAAAAGTATATAAAACTAAAAACAGTCATCTTAATGTTTTTTCTGGTTGGTCTTATCCAATCCTGCAGTTTAGATGAAAAAAACCTGACGACTGTTTCTTTGGACAAATCGTATGGCGAAAGAGCAGGATTTGAAGGGTTAATTAATAGCTGTTATGAGAATCTATATTTCTTGCACGGAAAAGTAGATTATATAGCACCAACAGAAGCAGGAACCGATTCTTGGGAAAATATAGGCACAAGCGGAATTGGTTATGCGCAATATACAAGTCAGTTAAACCCAGACGACGGGAACGTTAAAGTAATCTGGGGAACTTCGTACGCGACTATAAATCTATGCAATACGGCAATTTATTATTCAAAAGATGTAAAAGGATATTCCACTACAGATGAAAAGAATGCTGTGTTAGCAGAAGCTTATTTCTTGAGAGCATTTTGCAATTTTATATTAGTAGAACAATTTGGTGGCGTAGTTTTAAGAAAAACATCGTCTATTATTGAAGGAGCAGATAATGCACCAGTGCGCAGTTCTGAAAAAGAATTTTACGATTTAATTATCGAGGATTTAAAGTTTGCATGTGCAAATCTTCCGCTGCAGCAAACTTTGCAAGGGCGTGTGGCTAGGAAAGCTGCTTATGGTTTGTTGGCAAAAGTTTATTTGCAAAGAACAAGATTAGGAGACGTTGCAGAATATTCGAAATTGGCTTTGGATACAGCCGAAGAATTAATTAATAATGCGGCAAAATACAATACAGCTCTATATTTAAGTGATAATACAACTTCTGGATTTAAGAAGTTATGGAGCGGTAGTAATAATAAGAAAAACACAGAATTTTTGTTTACTCAAGGAATTGATCCAGGAGGACTAAACCCTGAAGGATATAATAGAGGACGTACAAGACAATATTATTTGCCAGATTTAGCTACAAGAGGAGCAGAATGGGGCGCAGGAGCAACGAGTATTTTGTACGGAAGAGCAAACAGCCGTATGCTAAGGCCAAGTAAATATTTATTGACAGAAGTGTTTTCGCCAGTTCCATCGCCTGCAGATACTCGTTTTGCAGAAACTTTTACGTTTAAGTTTTATGCGGCAGCCAATAAAACAATTACTCAGGCAATGGCTACAGCTTACAAGAAAGACGCTTCGGTTGTCGGATATACTATTAAAAACACTTTAGCGCAGGCACTTCCGTCAATTAATTTTTATTCTCAACGAATAGAAGAGCAAATCAATATGAATAACGATGAAGGTTTGTCTGTTTTTACGCCCAATTGGAATATAGATCCTGCTGTTAAAAGTAAAATGCCAATGCTTGTTGCCGATCCGAGTGATCTTTTTGAGCCTGGAACCAACAAATATAAAGATCCAGCAATGTATCCAAACGATCCGAATTTGATCAATATATATCCTGCAATGCGAAAATTCTCTGCAGCATTGTATTGCCAAAGTAATCAGTATTGGTTAGGCGATATTCCAATTATTCGTCTGGGCGAAATTTATTTGGTTGCTGCTGAAGCTGCTATTTTGAGCGATAATCAAACAAAGGCATTGGGTTATGTCAATACGCTGAGAAAAAGAGCGGCCATAACTTCAAGAGAAAATGAAATGTTGGTAACAAGTGGAGATATGAATATTGATTTTATTCTAAAAGAAAGAGCAAGAGAGTTATCTGGTGAACACACAAGATGGATCGATTTGAAGCGTACAGGAAGATTGAATAAAACATACTTAGATCAAACCAATCCTATTGCGGGAGCCAATTTTGTTCAGGATAAACATATTGTTAGACCAATTCCGAGATCATTTTTGGATGCTATTTCAAATTCGAAAGAATTTGGCACTAACGGATATTAAAAGTTTTTTTGGTTAGTCTTCAGGGGCAGGTCGCAAGATCTGCCTTTGATTTTTTTAAGGAAAACGGCTTCCATTTCTGAAAGCCGTTTCTATAAATTAAAATCGATTATCGCCATCTAAGAGATTTCCTAATCCTCCAAGCAAACTTCCTTCTTCACGGCTGTTTCCGCCAGATCTTGGTGCCGAAGCAATAATGCGATCTGCTAATCTAGAGAAAGGTAAAGATTGAATGAAAACCGTTCCTGGACCTTTTAAAGTAGCGTAGAATAAACCTTCGCCACCAAAAATAGAATTCTTGATTCCGCCAATAAATTCAATATCATAATCTACATCTTTGGTAAAGCCAATAATGCAACCCGTATCTACTTTTAAGATTTCGCCAGGAGCCAATTCTTTTTTAGCCATTGTTCCGCCAGAATGCACAAATGCCATTCCGTCTCCTTCAATTTTTTGCATGATAAAACCTTCACCGCCAAATAAACCTCGACCTAGTTTCTGAGAAAATTCAATTCCAACAGAAACACCTTTTGCAGCGCATAAAAAAGAACTTTTTTGGCAAATAAATTTCCCTTGAAATTCAGTTAAATCAATCGGAAGAATTTTTCCAGGATAAGGCGATGCAAATGAAACTTTACTTTTGCTGTTGCCTTGGTTTAAAAATGCGGTCATAAACAAGCTTTCGCCAGTAAGAACTCTTTTACCTGCGTTTAAAAGTTTGCCAAATAAACCTGATCCTTGTTGTTGAGAACCGTCACCAAATATGGTTTCCATTTGGATATTGTTTTCCATCATCATAAAGCTGCCTGCCTCGGCAATTACAATTTCCTGTGGATCTAATTCTATTTCCACATATTGCATTTCTTCTCCAAAAATCTGATAATCTATTTCGTGTGCTTGCATGTTTTCTAAAGGATTTGTTTTCAAAATTAGTCGATTGAAACTTTAGAATGTTACAATTTTGAGTGCTCTTAAGACATTTTTAAAAATATTTTAAGGATTTGTTATTTTAAATTAGTCTTAATTATGCATTTAATTGCCTTAAATTATATATTTTTGCATCGTTATAATTTTATCAGAATGGCATTAGTTAGCGATTTGACTACCAAAGTATTATTTGAAACCGAAAAAGGATACAGTTACCAATGTGATTTGACCAATAGTATTATTATCAATTTTGTTGATACTGTGTCAAGTTATAAGATTCAAGATTTTTTGATTTTTCAAAGAAAGGTAAACAGTGTTGACATTCTTAACATGCTTTATGATTTATCTGACCAGTCAGATGTACAACTGATAGAAACTACTAAAAGAAACTTTTCTAGAAATCTTACGATCTGCGAAATAGTGCAGTTGAGAGATCTATTAAACGGAACAAAATTCACTCTTAATTTACATTCTATGCTTTGTAGTGTAGCAAATGTTGCGCTTATTTAGATTCTTACTTAGATTAAATCCAAATTTTCAGACATTTAGGTTCGCGTCCTTTAATTTTTGTAATTTTACAAGTACTAAAATTTAAGGTTATGAAAGATTTACTAAGAACACAAACGTCATTAACTGAAGGCGTAGAAAATATATTGAATTTACAAGCAAAATTAGAAAGTGACGCTTCAAACAAATATTTGGCTATGGCGGCATGGCTAGATAGAAATGGTTATGCGCATACAGCAGAATATTTGTATAAACAAGCTGAAGAAGAAAGAGAGCACTTTCTAAAAATTTTCAAATTCATTACAGATATGGGAGGGATTGCGGTTACGCCATCGGTTCCTGAAGTACAGCAAGAATTTGCTTCTTTTAGAGAAGTATTTGAAATTGCCTTACAAAACGAAATTGCAGTTACGCAAGCAATCAATAAAGTAATCGCAAAATGTAGAGCTGAAAATGATTATGCTACAGAAGATTTTATGATGTGGTATGTAGCTGAGCAAAGAGAAGAAGAGAAGAATGCAAGAAGAGCATTAGAACTTTTTGAATTAATCAACGGAAACGAAGCTGACGGTAAATTCCAATTGGATGTTCAGATTTCAAAAATCGGATAATTATTAACCGATTTCTAAAATTAATAAAGCCCTTAATAGTGATATTAAGGGCTTTATTTTTTTATTCATTCATTAAAGTTTCGATTTCGTCAACTTCAACTGGAATATTGCGCATTAAGTTGAACGGTTCTCCTTTTTCTTGAACCACAACGTTATCCTCTAAACGGATTCCGAATTTTTCTGCTGGAATGTAAATTCCTGGTTCAACCGTGAAAACCATATTTGGTTTCATTGGCTCGTGAAGCAATCCATAATCGTGCGTGTCAAGTCCTAAATGGTGAGAAGTTCCGTGCATAAAATATTTTTTATATGCCGGCCATTCTGGATTTTCGTTTTGAACATCGGCTTTGTCTAATAATCCTAAACCAAGCAATTCAGATGTCATGATTTTACCCACTTCAACATGATATTGTTTCCAAAGAGTTCCTGGCGTAAGCATTTTTGTAGCTTCGTTTTTAACATTCAAAACGGCTTTGTAAACTGCTTTTTGACGGTCTGTAAAACGACCAGAAACCGGAATTGTTCTCGTCATATCACTTGAATAATTTGCATATTCAGCCGCAACGTCAAGTAAAATCAAATCGCCTTCTTTACATTGTTGGTTGTTTTCAATATAATGCAAAACATTTGCATTGTTTCCAGAAGCGATAATAGGCGTATAAGCAAAACCTTTAGAACGGTTACGGATGAATTCGTGAGCTAATTCAGCTTCGATTTCGTATTCGGTAACATTAGGTTTTACGAATCCTAATAATCTACGGAAACCTTTTTCTGTAATATCACAAGCGTGTTGAATCAAATCGATTTCTTCGCTTTCTTTTACAGAACGAATTCTTTGTAAAATTGGGTTGCTTTTCGCCACATTATGTGCAGGATAACGCTCTTTCCACCATTTTACAAAACGAGCCTCACGAGTTTCTGTCTCTACAGTCGCACGGTAGTGTTCGTTTGTATTAATGTACATTGTATCTGCATACGTCATCATTTCGTTCAAAACTTTATGAAAATCTTGTAACCAATAAACCGTTCTAATTCCAGAAACCTGAAAAGCACGTTCTTTAGTCAATTTTTCACCTTCCCAAACTGCGATGTGATCGTTTGTTTCTCTCAAGAAAAGAATTTCTCTCTGGTGCTCGTAAGGCGCATCTGGAAACAAAAGCAAAACACTTTCTTCCTGATCTACACCACTTAGATAAAAAATATCTCTGTGTTGAGCAAAAGGCAAAGTACTGTCTGCACTAATTGGGTAAATGTCATTTGAATTGAACACGGCAACCGAATTAGGTTTCATTTCTGCCATGAATTTTCTGCGGTTTTTTACAAAAAGACCACTGTTTATTTGATGATATTTCATAATAAATTCGTTTTTGAACTTCGAATTTCAAAATTACGTATTTTAAATATATCGAGTGAAATTGAATTCTTAAAGTTTTGCTATTTATTGGGTTTATTTTTCAGCCACAGATTTTATGGATTAAAATGGATTTTTCTCATTTTATGATTTCGACGAAGGAGACCCGAGCGATAGCGAATAGGCGAAGCAAATCTCCGCAAGAAGCTCTACAAAGATTAGCGATTCGGCTGTAGATTTTTAAACTTAGAATCTTAGCAAAACTTAGAGCCTCAGAATCTTAATTTGGGCGTGTCCCTCCGGGTCGGGCTTTCGGCTATATCTTTTGCTCCGTTCCACTTCACAAAAGGATACCGCCTCTATCCCTCACGCAAAACATTTTCATAAGATATTTTATGGTTTTTATGTTTTGTAAGAAAAGATTCTTTTAATTAGTATTTTCGTATAGCCAAAACTAAAACTAAAATCATGAACAAAATTTTTACGTTATCTTTTTTCATTTTTTCTTTGATTATATCTGCTCAAAATCAACTTCAGTTTAATAAAAAGACTATTGAAAGCCAGGATAGATGGGTCGCTTTTTCAGCAGATAGTATTGGAAATTATCCTTACGGATTTGTGTATGTTGATTCGGAAGCTGGATTAACTTTTGACTACGAAGGGACTTTTAGAATAGATGAGAAAGGAAAATTTGTATCTACGAAAAAAGAATGTCAAGGAGCCATGAAATATAGATTAGAGCCAAGTAATAATTTGGTAGCATTTTTACCAGAATCGAAATTCAAAGAACTAGAAATACCAAAAATACCCGAGTGGCTTCATTTTTATAAAGAGAATGAGGATTCAGTAATGCATTTTTATGCTTTAGGATTTATGTACAATGGATGGAATGAATGCGAAAAAGCTTTAGAATATTTAGAAAAAGCAAAGAAAGTGGAGCCAGATTATATAGGACTTCGTGTTGAATTGGCATTTTCCTATAATTGTTTGAAACGCTATCAGGATGCGGTTGAAATATTAAAAGAAGCTATAAAAAATAATCCGCTCGATGCTTATATCAATAAGGAGTTTATCTATGCAGAAGTTAAAAACGGTAATTTAGAAGAGGCAAAAAAAGTTTGCCGTAAAGTTTTTAAAGAGGTTAAGGATAAAAGTTATAATGCTGAAAATGCATACAATATTTTGCAAGCATATTTCTTGAATAAAGATGTTAAGAATTTTAAAAGTTGGCTTTCTGAAGCCAATTCAGATTTAATGAGCCAGACAAATATCAAGGATTTAGTAGAACAAATGAAAAGTGAACTAAATGTGAAAAGTTAAAAATGAACAAACTAAATCCATCCATAAAACATCATTTAATAATTGCGAATTTTATAAGCTTATGGCTTTTTATATTCGCTTTTATCATAAAACCGTTTGACGATGGAACCATAAACTTTCAATCTTGGCTTCTAATCAGCATTGGTTTTAGCGGATTGGCTTTTGTTTGTTATGCAATTCTCGCTTTCCTTCAAAAAAAGATTTACGATAAAAGGCAAAAGTGGAATGTAAAACTCGAATTTTTAAGTCTTCTTTTTTATTATTTCATTTATTTAATTGGAGTTTATACTTATTATAAAAGCCCAGTTTTAAACGGAGGTTATACTTTTGGACAGTTTTTCACCATCATCTTTATTAAAGTCACTTTGATTTTAACGCCTGTACTTATTCTAGCCAGAACTTATTTGATAAAACTGATTCTTGTAAAAGAAGATATTCTGGTTATTAAAGGCGAAAACAAATTAGATATTTTAAAAATCAACAAGACCGATTTGGTTTGCATTTCGAATGCGCAGAATTATGTAGAGATTTTTTATATCGAAAATGGAAAACTTCAATCAAAACTAATTCGTTCTTCGCTCAAAAAAGTGCAAGATGATTTTGATTTTTTAATGCAAATTCATCGTTCCCATTTAATAAATCCGTCACATTTTAAATCCTGGAGAAATTCAAATACCATTATTTTGACTCAAATCGAACTTCCAGTTGCTAAAAACTACAAAGAAGTTTTATTGGCCTTGTAATTTCGTACCTAAAACACTGCATTTTGTACCCAAGTCTATAAAATTAGGCTTTTAGAAAAGGTTTCATTTTAGTTTTGCTTCATCAATTTTAAAATAAATTATGAAAACAAAACATTTTTGCATGACTGGAGTAGTACTTTTTTTAGTGAGTTATTTATTTTTTTCAGGCCTAATACCCAATTTAAGCGACTCGATAGATTTTGCGCATTGGTTTAATTTAATTGGCGCGTGTTTCTTATTATCGTTTAATGATGCATTTCCAAAAACGAAGATCAATAAAGTTGCTTCTGTTTTGACAACTTTAGGTGTTATTGCACATATCGGACTCTGTACAATCGATTTTATAATGTCGAGTTACGGAAATAACGAAATCGCAAAAGAAGCATTAAGTCATCAAATTACAATTTCGCCATTGATTTTTTATCCTTTTATAGCGGTTGGACCGTCTTTGCTTTTTCTTGGTTTGGCATTGCATGCGTTTACTTTTATAAAAACAGAAACGGTAAAATCTTTGATGGTAATTCTCGGTTCGATTGCTGTTGGAATTTCTTTTTTCGTTTTTAGAAATGGAATTTGGATGTTTTTGAGTTGCGTAGTTTTTCTTTTGGGATTAACATTGTTGATTTTTAATCAGGAAAAAGAGAAGTATTAAGATATAATCACAAAGTTTATCATTCCGAGGAATGACAAAAATGGCGTAGAGGATCAAGAAAAAAGTTTAATGTGATTGAAATTAAAAAACAAAGAACTAATATTGTAAAGAAATACTTTAAAAACAGAAATAGATTTTGAAAAACCATTTAAAATACCTGCTTTCCCTTTTTGTGGCTTTGGTCGTAATGGCGGGCGATGGTGTTTTGTATGCTCAATCTAGTTCTCCAGAATATTATCAATCTTCTTTTGTTGTTTCAAGAAAAGAAATTGATCTTAAAAATCTTCGATTTTACGTTTTTAATCAAGTTAAAAGAACTGGAAAAGCTGTATTTCCTATACTTTTAACTGGTTTTAGGTTAAAAGAAGTTTTAAGTTCTAAAATTCAAATTGTTTTTCAATTACATAAAAATCTTCATCAAAGCATAAGTTCATTTATAAAGCAATCTCTTTTTATAAATGAAAAAATAACTTCAAGCAATTTCAAGAAAAGTTTATACACGGCATAAGAAGTTTTTTTCTGCGCCATTATGCTATTTTATGGCATAAGATGATTCATAATGTCTAATCATTTATCATTTTAAAATGTATAAACAAACTCATAAAAAAGGTTTAGAGCAATCTAAGCCACGACTTCATTGGATAAAACGAAAATTAATTTTAATTATGACTGCTTTCATGCTCGGAATGGCAAACGGTATGCATACAGAAGATACCAGAATTAAAGGCAATCAAAATTATACGGAACAGCATAAGAAAGATTAAGTTTAATTAGATATTGTGGCAATTTGATAATTAGAAAATTCTTAATACTTGAAGCTATGCGATTTTACCTTTGTCAAAGTTTTAAACTTTGACAAAGGTTTTTTACGCGATCTTGTCATTGCGAGGAACGAAGCAATCTCATTGTTTGTGACGTTTGCTAGTGTGGTTGCTTCGTTCCTCGCAATGACACGCTGTGTGTGAATAAAAAAACCGAAGCGATTTGCTTCGGTTTTATATGTTTTGGAATTTGGATTTTCTTTATTTGAATTTAATTAGTCGATCCATTTATAATAACGAGCTCCAATTAAAACAGGAATCTCTTTTTCAATTCTGTCTAAAACCCATTCGTTTTTCGGAGTTCTTACGCTTGTTTTTTGTTCTTTTTTGTGAAGACTTTCGTAAGTATTGAAATCAATTTCTACGCTTTCTCCTAAATTTTCAAAAAGCTTCACATTTGCTAAAGCCGATTGCCATTCTGGTTGAATGGTTCCTTCAAAAACTTTCGATTTAGATCCACTTCCGTAAGCTAAGAAACCAAATTTAGTTCCGGCAACTTCCTTTTTAGTATCATAAAAATGAGCTAAAGTCGACAATAATCCCATAAAAATAGAACCCGTGTAAAGATTTCCAATTAATGAAGACGCTAATTCAGCAGGTTGCAATTTCTCTGTTACAAATGTTTTGTAATCTTCAGATTTTGCCACTTCTTTAATTTTTGTCTGATAATCTGCAGGTGCGATATCATCAGCAATAATTTTTTCAGCACTATCTAAAGCATAAATTTCAGATAACATTCTTCTTCCTTGGAAGGAATAAGGTAAGTGCATAATAATACTAGTCCAAGTATTGTATAAAGTCTCGGTAGTATTTTTTAATTTTTTGAATGAAAAATACGCATTACGCGTACGATCCATATAACATTGGTTGGAATACTGACCATCAAAAACCGGTTGGTCTTTGTGAATTTCGATTTCGGCTTCTAAATTATCAAACCAAGAATCGTTGTTGGTGTTTTTAGTAATTTCTTCTTTAGAAATAGTTCTGTATGGTTTGAAGAAATCGAAAACACCTTTTGTGCTTGTTGCCCAATTGTCATCAAAAGCAATGATTTTTGGATTTGCCGTAATCAGCATTGCAACCGCTCCAGCACCTTGAGTGTATTCTCCACCAGAGTTTAAATCGTACTTTGCAAAATCGCTTGTAACCACAATCGCTTTTTTCGTCGGATTCAATTTTACAAAATCCAAACAATTTTGCATGGCATCAACACCACCAATACAAGCAAAGGTAAAGTCAACTACATCGCATTCTGCCAAAACATCTTCGCCAAATTTTTGCTCCATTAAACTAATTAAATAGGAAGCAATTGGTTTCGAACTGTCAACACCGCTTTCAGTACCAACATAGATTCTGCTTATTTCGTTTAGGTTTATTTTATTGTCTGTGATCAATTTTGTTAAGGCATTTGCTCCAAAAACGACAGCGTCTTGATGAACATCTGGAAAGGTCATTTTAAGTAATCCAAGACCTTTTTCTAATTTTTCTGGTTCAATATTTCTGGCAACAGCCAAAGTTTTTATGGGTAAATGTATGTTTGCTACATCAAACGAGATAGCATCAATTCCTGTTTTCATTCTTTATTTTTTGAGCCGCTAAAGGTAAAACTATGTTATGGAATGACAATTTTTTGCTCAGACAAAATTTCTGTCGAAGAGCACTTTTGAAGAAAACAGATTAAAACTTTGAATAAAATAACAATATGATAAATTTTTGGTAATCTACTTAGTGCCTAAATTTTGCTTTAAGACTTAAAAAGCAATGTTTTGAGATTCTCTATAGTGAATTATTTTTTAGCAGCTTCATTTTTGTACGTAAAAATACGTAGAAGAAGGCTATTTTAAAATCATTATAAATAACAGCGAAATGGTTGTAGTTCTTTTGTAATTGAATTATTTTTGTCTAATTTTTTAAAACAAACTACTTAACACTTATGGCACAATCTGCACTATTGAATGCTTCCATTTTAAAGAAAGTAGCTATGGCTCTTTCGGGAATATTCTTAATCACGTTTTTAGCGCTGCATGTTTCCTTAAATTTTATTTCTATTATTAGTGAAGACGTTTTCAACGAAGCTTCTCACTTTATGGGATACAATCCGCTGATTCAGTATGTAATGCAGCCAGTTTTGGCATTCGGGGTAATTTTCCACTTTGTAATGGGATTTGTACTTACGGCACAAAACAGCGCGGCACGACCAATTGCATACGCTAAATACAACGGAGCTGCAAACGCTTCTTGGAGTTCTAGAAATATGATTATTTCTGGATTGGTTATTTTGGCTTTCTTAGGATTGCACTTTTATGATTTCTGGTTTCCTGAAGTTACCTACAAATATATTGCAGGTACAGCACCAGATGCTACAAGGTATTACGGTGAGTTAGTTCACAAATTTCATGATCCAATTCGTACAGCATTGTACTGTGTGTCATTTATCCTTTTAGGATTCCACTTATGGCATGGGTTTGCATCTTCTCTTCAATCTGTAGGGATGCACAACAAATACTCTAGATTTTTATCAAAAGTAGGTTACTGGTTTGCAGTTGTAGTTCCAGCTCTTTTCGTAATTATCGCTTTATTTCATCATTTCAATAATTAATATCAATTATAATGGCATTAGATTCAAAAATTCCAAATGGTCCTATTGCGGACAAATGGACAAATTATAAAGATCATATTAATTTAGTAAACCCGGCTAACAAACGTAATTTAGATATTATTGTAGTTGGTACAGGTTTGGCTGGAGGTTCGGCTGCGGCTACTCTAGCAGAGTTAGGATATAACGTAAAAGCATTCTGCTTCCAAGATTCTCCACGTCGTGCGCACTCTATTGCAGCACAAGGAGGTATCAATGCGGCAAAAAACTATAAAGGTGACGGTGATTCTATTTACAGATTATTTTACGATACTGTAAAAGGTGGAGATTACCGTGCTCGTGAGGCAAACGTTTACCGTTTGGCTGAGGTTTCAGGTAATATTATTGACCAATGTGTGGCTCAAGGGGTGCCATTGGCTCGTGAATACGGCGGATTATTAGATAACCGTTCTTTCGGAGGAACTTTGGTTTCTCGTACATTTTATGCGCAAGGACAAACAGGACAACAATTATTGTTAGGAGCTTATTCTGCAATGAACCGTCAAATTGGTCGTGGAAAGATTAAAATGTACAACCGTCACGAAATGCTAGACTTAGTAATCGTAAACGGAAAAGCGAGAGGTATTATCGCTCGTAACTTAATTACTGGAGAAATTGAAAGACATTCTGCTCACGCGGTAGTAATTGGTTCTGGAGGATACGGTAACGTATTTTTCCTTTCTACAAATGCTATGGGAAGTAACGCAACAGCAGCTTGGAAAATTCATAAAAAAGGAGCGTTTTTCGCAAATCCTTGCTACACACAAATTCACCCGACATGTATTCCGGTTTCAGGAGATCACCAGTCTAAATTGACTTTGATGTCTGAGTCTTTACGTAATGACGGTCGTATTTGGGTACCTAAAAAATTAGAAGATGCTCAGGCAATTCGCGAAGGAAAGAAAAAAGCAACTGATTTATCTGAAGACGAAAGAGATTATTTCTTAGAAAGAAGATACCCTGCTTTTGGTAACTTAGTACCTCGTGACGTTGCGTCTCGTGCGGCTAAAGAAAGATGTGATGCTGGTTTTGGTGTTAACAAAACGGGTGAAGCAGTTTACTTAGATTTCGCTGCGGCAATCAAACGTTATGGAACTGAAGATGCTTATGTAAAAGGTTTAGACGATAAAGATGCTGCTTTGGTTACTAAATTAGGAGCTGCAATCGTGAAAAGTAAATACGGAAACTTATTCCAGATGTACTACAAAATCGTTGATGAGGATCCGTATACAACTCCAATGATGATTTACCCAGCGGTTCACTACACAATGGGTGGAACTTGGGTTGACTATAACTTAATGACTACAATTCCTGGATGTTTCTCAATTGGAGAATCTAACTTCTCTGATCACGGAGCAAACAGACTTGGAGCTTCTGCTTTAATGCAAGGTTTGGCTGATGGATATTTTGTATTGCCTTATACTATCGGAGATTATTTAGCTCCAGATATTAAAATGGGGCCAATTTCTACAGACTTGCCAGAATTCGTTGAAGCTGAAAAAGCGGTAAAAGATCAAATCGAGAAATTTATCAATAATAACGGTAAACACTCTGTAGATTATTTCCACAAAAAATTAGGAAAAATTATGTGGAATAAAGTAGGTATGGCTCGTAATGCTCAAGGTTTAACTGAAGCTATCGAAGAAATTGCTGCTTTACGTGAAGAGTTTTATAAAGATGTAAAAGTTCCTGGAAGCGCTAACGAATTTAATCAGGAATTAGAAAAAGCGACTCGTGTTGCCGATTTCTTAGAATTAGGAGAATTGTTCGCGAAAGATGCTTTACACCGTAACGAATCTTGTGGAGGTCACTTCCGTGAGGAGTATCAAACAGAAGAAGGAGAAGCACTTCGTGACGATGAAAACTTTGCATATGTTGCAGCTTGGGAATACAAAGGAAAACCAAGTGATGCAGTGTTACACAAAGAACCTCTTAATTACGAAAACATTAAATTAGTTCAAAGAAGTTATAAATAAGAATTTGGTCGAAAGCCCAAAGTCTTAAAGTCAAAAGGCAAAATGTGCCAAGCGACTTTCGACTTTCGACTTTATGACTTTCAAACGAAAAAGGTTATGAAACTTACATTAAAAATATGGCGTCAAAAAAACGCACAAGATAAAGGAGGGATTGTAGAATATCCTATCGATGGAATCGAACCAGACATGTCTTTCCTTGAAATGTTAGATGTTCTTAACGAAGATCTAATCAACAAAGGAGAAGAGCCTGTAGCATTTGACCACGATTGTCGTGAGGGAATCTGCGGAATGTGTTCTTTATTCATCAATGGTGAAGCGCACGGACCAGACAGAGGTGTTACAACTTGTCAGTTACACATGCGTATGTTTAAAGATGGCGATACGATTTTTATCGAGCCATTTAGAGCAAAAGCTTTCCCTGTAATTAAAGATTTAGTTGTTGATAGAAGTTCTTTTGATAGAATTCAACACGCAGGAGGATTTATCTCTGTAAATACTTCAGGAAATACAATCGACGCGAATACTATTCCAGTTCCAAAAGACGATGCAGACAAATCATTTGATGCTGCTGCTTGTATTGGTTGTGGAGCTTGTGTTGCAACTTGTAAAAACTCTTCAGCGATGTTATTCGTTTCTGCAAAAGTTTCTCAATACGCATTATTGCCACAAGGTAAAGTTGAAGCTACTGATCGTGTTTTACACATGGTTCACCAAATGGATTTAGAAGGTTTCGGAAACTGTACCAATACAGGAGCTTGCGAAATTGAATGTCCAAAAGGAATCTCGCTTGAAAATATTGCACGTATGAACCGTGAGTATTTAGCAGCGAGCTTAAAAGGATAAAGAATACAATTTAGTATATTTAAAAAACGCTTCCGTTTTACGACGGAAGCGTTTTTTGTTTCTATTCATAATATAATTGCGAAGCGCTTATTTCTTGTTTTTCTTTTCCTTCCTGCTGTATAAAACAGTTTAAAATCGTTCCGCCAGTTAAGTCAAAATAACTGATGTTGAGTTTGTGAAAACCTTTTTCTAGTTTAACCGCACCATAAGCTTCATTTGCCCAATGAATGCCATCATTATTTACGATAAGCTCATTATCTATAAAAAGCGTCGATCCATCGTCTGAAAGCGTCGAAAAAGTATAGTTTCCTGTTTCCGGAATAAAGATGTATCCGTCGAATTTTAAACCGATATAACGTTCTAATTTCGTTTTCCATTTTTCTGCACTTATTTCGCCTTCTAAAATGCCCGAATTTTTGGGTTTTGAAAGCTCTAAATCTTGAACTTGAGAAAAACTTCCAATATAATATTTATACTTCAATCCATTCTTTTTGGGTTGAATAGCCAATGCTGGTTTTGAATCTGGATTTCGAACAATGATTGTATTGATAGAACTTCTTTTACCGCTTTCGCTGATTTGAATCGTTTTAATAATTCTAAACTCTCCTTTCGGAATATTTATCTCTACAGGATTTTGATACCAATTTGCTGTTTCATCGGGATTATAACCATCAATTGTATAAAAGATTTTTCCGTTTTTGATGGTTGGGTTTAAATCTAAAATATATTTTGAGGTAATTAAAGCCGTTTCATCAGCGCCAAAAGGTGGTGGAACTTTATACAAACGATTTTGTAATTCTAGTTTTTCTAAATGATGTGGTAATTGATTTTGAATAAAATGATTGTAATTTTTGTTTTGCGGTTCTGTCCAAGCGATTTCAGCCAAAGCAAACATTCTCGGATAAAGCATATAATTTAATTTAGCCGGACTTGTTAAATATTCCGACCAAAGATTCGCCTGAACTCCGATGATATATTTTTGTTCTTCAATTGATAAACTGTCAACTGGAGTTGGATTATAATGATACACTTTTTCTAAAGTGCTCAATCTTCCAACAGTAAGCGGTTCATTTGGCGAGTAACCTTGGTTGTAATCAAAATAAACCGTTCCTTCTGGTGTCATTACAACGGGATGTTTCAGTTTTGCAGCGTGAATGCCGCCCGATTCTCCTCGCCACGACATAACAGCTGCGTTTGGTGCCAATCCGCCTTCAAGAATTTCATCCCAGCCAAAAATCTGTCTTCCGTTGGCATTTAGGAATTTTTCAATTCTTTTGATGAAATAACTTTGCAATTCATGTTCGTCTTTTAAACCTAAAGCCGCGATTCGTTTTTGACAATTCGGACAAACCTTCCACCTTGTCTTTGGACATTCATCTCCGCCAACATGAATATTTTTATTTGGAAATAAAGCCATAACTTCCGTTAAAACATCTTCTAGAAAAGTAAAAGTTTCGTCTTTTCCGGCACAAAAAACATCTTCAAATACGCCCCAAGATTCTACTACTTTATAATTTTGATCTGGAAAACAAGCCAAATTTGGATAAGCCGTAACCGCCGCCGAAGCATGTCCTGGCATTTCGATTTCTGGAATAATATTCACATAATGAGCTTCGGCAAATTTGACCACTTCTTTGATTTCTTCCTGAGTATAAAATCCTCCGTACGTATTTCCATCAAAAAAGAATGGAGTTCTTTCGAATTTATTTCCAACTAAAGTCTGTGCTCTTTTTGATCCGACTTCAGTTAGTTTAGGATATTTTTTAATTTCAATTCGCCAGCCTTGATCGTCAGTTAAGTGCCAATGAAAATTATTTAATTTATAGCTAGCCATTTGTGCAATAAAATCCTTTATGACAGCAACAGAGAAAAAATGACGGCAAACGTCTAAATGCAAGCCTCGGTAAGAATATCGTGGTGAATCTTCTATAATTACGCAAGGAAGTTTTATTTCCGGAGAAATTTTGTTTGGCACCAATTGTAACAAAGATTGAACAGCATAAAAAAGTCCTTCTTCTTGGCCTTCGACCCTAATTTTATTTGAAGTTATTTCAATCTTATAGCCTTCTTTTGATGAAAGATTTTTGCTCGAATCAAATTCGATTCTAAAATTTGAATTTTTAGAAGAAGCAGAAACATTTAAAGCCGATTCTAAAATTTTAGCCGATTTTAATTCCTTTTCACTATAGTTTTTGTTTTTGAAAATAACTTTAATTTTTCCGTTTATCTGAATACTATCTCCAGTTAATTTATAAAAGTTTGGAGCAGGAATAATGGAGTTATTCTGCTGAAAATTTTGGGAATTTCCAATGAAACAAAAAAGAACAAAAAATAAGAAATGGAATTTTTTCATAAAAGAAAAACTTTTGATTTTTATTGAAAAGAAGTTTTAAAGATATGCAAATGGTTTTAATACTAGATTATTGAAAAAAAAATATAGATAATACAACTTTTGGTTTGAAGGAATTGTTTGCCGAAATGTTTATTTTTGTAAATAGAAAAATTAAATGGCATGAGCACTGAGAATGAAGTTTTAAATTACAGCAAAGAAGAGCGTAAAAATCATATTCTGAAAGAAATCAACCTGCACACGCGTGTTAGTTTCGAAACGCTTTCTGCAAAATTAGGCGTTTCTGAAGATACTGTTCGACGTGATATTAATGAATTGGATGCTGACTCTCTTTTGATTAAAGTAAAAGGTGGTGCAATGACTAAGGGATATCACTATTCTTCGTCTAACCAAACTTATGCTGTGGAGGCTAAGCAAGTCATTGCGCAAAAAGCCGTTGGGCTTCTTCATGACGGAATGGTTTTAATTGTGGATGGAGGAACTACAATTCGTGAATTTATCCGATTAATTCCGAACGATCTTAATTTGACAGTTTTTACAATTACAGCTTTAACAGCAGTTCAGCTTTTAGATAAACCAAATATCAAGACTATTATGATTGGCGGAAGCATTTCTTCTTACAGTCAGATGTGTGTGAGCGGAGAAGCTTTCCATCAATTGGCGAATATAAAAGCCGATCTTTTGGTTTTAGGAACAAATGCTTTAGATGTAGATGGCGGCTATTCTGATTCTGATTGGGAAACCGTTCAAGTAAAAAAAGCAATGATTCAGGCTTCTAAAAAAACAGCAGTTTTGACCATTACCGAAAAGCTAAATACCATTCTTAAAATGAAAATTGCGAGTTTGTCTGAGGTGAATTATGTAATTACTGAAGAAGAACCAAATCATGAAAAATTACAACCGTATAAAAGTGCTGTTCCAAGTCTCGTTGTGATTTAACCAAACTGTTTTTGACTTTCATAACTGTATAAAAATGAGAATTGCTTTAATCCAAACTGATCTTTTTTGGCAGAATGCCATTAAAAACCGTGAAAATTTTGATTCAAAAATCAATGAAATTCAGTCAGAAGTACATTTAATTGTGCTTCCAGAAATGTTTTCGACAGGATTTACAATGAATGCTTCTGAAGTCGCCGAAACAATGCAAGGAGAAACGGTTGAATGGATGAAATTGAAAGCAAAACAAAAAAATGCAGCAATAACAGGAAGTCTTGTTATTGCAGAAAATGGGAAATATTATAATCGAATGTTTTTTGTTTTTCCATCGGGCGAAATCCAATATTACGACAAGAGGCATTCGTTTTCTCTAGCAGGTGAAAACAAGGTTTATACGCATGGAGACCAAAAAGTGATTATAGATTACCTCGATTGGAAAATATGTCTTCAAGTTTGTTACGATTTGAGATTTCCGGTTTTTGTACGAAATGTCGAGAATTATGATCTCATTTTATATGTAGCCAATTGGCCAAAAGTACGCACCAATGCTTGGGATGTTTTGCTGAAAGCGCGTGCGATAGAAAATCTTTCTTATGTTGTGGGAGTTAATAGAATTGGTAACGATGCTCACGATTACGAGCATATTGGACACTCGCAAGCTATAGATTTCTTAGGCAATTATATTATAGAGCCACAAGAAAAAAATGGTGTTTTTGTCGCAGAATTGGACAAAAACACCATGTACGAAACGCGTAAAAAGTTAGATTTTTTAAGCGATAGAGATCAGTTTGAAATTAGTTTTTAGAAAGCTTTTCGTTTCTTTTCGGCCTCTTTCTGCTTTTTCTCGTCTTGTTTTTTCTCTACCTCTGGATTAAACGGAATGCTCAAATCGATTGTTTCATTCCGATCCCAATTGGCGCGGACGTCAAACTCTTCCTGATTGTAAAATACCTCTTCGGCATATTTCTTTTCTAAGAAACTACCAGTGTCATATTTCTTGTTCTTATTGTCATCGTAAATTATACGTACCGTAAAAACATCGGGTTGCAGTAAGTTAAATTCTAATGTAGTAGCTCCTTCAGAATACGCATCGGCCAAAACAACATCACCTTTTTTATTAGTCAATTCGACAATTATCGGAAAGCGTTTTACATTTTTTAGAGTCAATATGATATTTCCGTAATCGGCATATTCTTTTGTGTTGAGTTTGTATGATAAAGTGTCATTTGATTTTTCGTAAAAATCGGTCAAGGCGCCCGGTAAGAAAGTGAAGCTATATTTTTCTAAAGGTTCTTTTTTGAAATCAATATAAAGTTTTTGGTCAAACTCGTCGTATTCTGTTGTGTAAGGAACAGCTACAGAATCTTTATTAACCAATTTGATTTTTGAATTGTCAAATTTTACTAAGGGAGTTTCAGTTTCTAATGTAAAGCGTTCTCTAAAATTAATTTGGCCGTTTTGTACCGCTTTAATGTTTAGAGTGTCTTTTTTCAAGGATTTAATTTTGAAAGAAAATCTTTTTTTGAAATTATCTTTTTCAACTTCCATTGCCAATGAGTCTGCTTTTACGGGCTTGTACCAAACTTGAAGTGAGTCTTTTTTAGGAAATTGCGTTATAATAGTTTCCAAAACATCATTTCCGTTTTTAAGAACAACTTTTGGTTTAGAATTCTTGAAATTCTGTTTGCCTTCATAAGGAAGATATAAACGGTTTCCAGATGCTTGGATAGGTTTGAAAGCCTTTAATGGCAAAGTTTCCTTAAATAATTCTAATTCATAAACCGTATCTGTCGGAATGGTGATGTAGTTTTTCAAAAATCCAATTTTATCATCTTTTGGATTGAATTTATTGTTTGATCCTTTATCTTTCAGTGCAACCAGAAGATATTTTCCTTCTTTTAGATTTTCAAACTGAAAAGTTCTCATACTGTCCAAAGTATTCGTAATGTAACGCGGAAATTCTTTGTAAATGGTGGAATCTTTAAATTTATCATTTACTTCGTATAGCATTACCGAAACAAAATTGTCGACATATTTTCCGTAAGAATCTTTAATTCGGCCGCTTAATTTTAAAGAATCAATATAAGGCCCTGTCGAAAAAACATATTTAAATTGGTTAAGCGCATTTCCTTCATTATTGTCTGTAATCGCTTGTCCAAAATTTAAGCTATAAGTTGTATTGGGTTGTAGAGTATCGCGAAGTTCAATCTTTACAAATTTGCTAACATTCGTTGGTGTGATTAATGGCTCGTTTTTTAAAGGAGGAGAAATAATCAGCTGTTTGTTTGTATTTTTTAGCTTGACGTATTCATCAAAATTTAGCGTAATAGTATTTCCTTTAAAATCGGTTGAAAAATTTTCAGGAATACTTGATACTAAAATAGGAGGTAATGTGTCTTTTAAACCGCCGGTAATACTGCCTCTTTTAGCGCAGCTTATCATTGATATTAAAATTATAAAAGCAATGTATTTTAGAGTGTTTTTCAACATAACGGTTTTTCAATTTGATTGCACAAAATAACGATTATATTTGCTTTAATTGAAATTTTTTATCCATTTATTAGGATTTAGCACTTTCGGAATTCTTTTAAATTTTAGTGTTTCTCATATTTTAAAACGGCATAATTTCTTACTTTTGAATTAAAATGTAATTTTCTAAGTTTTGTTCAAGCGATTTTTTTCAGTTTTGTTTTTCTTTTTAATGTTATCATGCGCTAAAAGTGACAAACCTGTAATTTCTTTTTATTACTGGAAAACGATGTTTAAATTTTCAAAAACGGAAAAAGAAGCATTGCGAGAAAACAATGTTCAAAAACTATATATAAGGTATTTTGACATTGGTCTTCATCCAGAATTAAATTTCCCCATTCCCATTACCCCTGTTCGTTTTGTAGAAAATCCGACAGAATATACTGTTGTTCCAGTTGTCTTTATTCAGAATAAAGTCATGTTGCAATCCAGTCTTGATGTGAACGATTTGGCTCAAAAAACATTTGATTTTGTAACACAAATTAATGCCAAAAACAAAATTGCGTGTCAAGAAATTCAAATCGATTGTGACTGGTCATTAAAAAGCAAAGGGAATTATTTGAAATTTATAGAAGTCTTTAAAAAGATTTCGAAGAAGAAACTTTCAGCCACGATTCGATTGCATCAGGTGAAATATTTCAAAAAAACAAAAATCCCAAATGTTGACTCTGGAGTTTTGATGTATTATAATATGGGGTCTATTGCTCCCGATTCACTCAATTCGATATATGATCAGGAAGTGGCTGCAAAATATCTTAAGAGTTTAAAAAGATATCCGCTGCATTTGGATGTTGCTTTTCCAATTTATTCATGGGGAGTCCATATTAGAAATAAAAAAGTGATTGGACTTCGGTCAAAACTAAACACTGCAACATTAGAGAAAGACTCTAATTTTGAAAAAGTAAGTCCGATTTTTTTCAGGGTAAAACATTCCAATTATAAAAATGGTGTTTTTTATGAAGAGCATGATCTTTTGAAAATAGAAGAAATTAAACCAGAGGATTTAAAAGAAATGGCAGAAGATTTGAAAGATAATCTTGTGGAAAGGCCAAAAGAAATTATATTTTACGATTTAGACGAATTCAATTTAAACTATTATGAAAAAAATACTTTTAAGCAAATTATTTCTTGCTTCTAGTGCCGTTTTGCTTTCTGCATTCGGAATTTTATACGCGTGCGCAGACGGAGATTGGGATTATTTAGGATCTTACAATTCAAATTTTACTCCAGAAACTTTTGCCGATAAATCGTATTCGCCTTTGTTCTTGTCTGGTGGTATTTTTTACGGAATTGGCTTTGATACGCAGCATAATTCGCGTTTCAATAAAAATATAAAATCAGATTGGGCAGAGTATCTTAAAGGAAAAGTCGATACAACAACAGTCAATTATTTTTTAATTGGTGACGAAAAGCCTAAATATTATTCTGATGAAAAAAATATCATTAAAAACAAAGAAGAAATTGAAGGCTTACATGTTTATTATAAAACGAAAAAAGAAAATAAAAGCACTCAGAAATGGGGTAAAAAGCTTAATCTGAAAGATGAGAAAGTAAAAAATTTTGTTGAGTTTCTGTATTTGGCTCAGAAAATAGAAACGGTTTCTATTGGAGAAGATTATTGGAGTTACGATCCCGTTGTGGCAAAAACATTTAATGATGCCAAAATGATTCAGTCGATAGAAAATGTCTACAATACATTGTCAGATCCATTTTTGAAAAATAGATATTGGTTCTTGACTATGAAAGCGCGTTTTTATAGTAACGACAAGCAAAAAGCAATTGATTTTTTTAATAAAACAGAAAGTTCTGTTGCTAAAAATACTTTGTATTATCGCGCTTTGGCATATGTTGCCGGAATTAATTATAAGCAGAAAAAGTTTGCGACTTCCAATTACTTATACGCGCAAGTTTTTGATAAATGTCCAGAATTACGTGTTGTAACGGCTTATAGTTTTAAACCAAAAAACGAGTCAGATTGGACTAAGGCTTTGGCTTTGGCGAAAAATAACAAAGAAAAAGCGGCACTTTGGGCCATTCACGGATATTATAAAGATGAAAAACAAGCCATTGAAAAAATTTACGAATTAGATCCAAAAAGCGAGCATTTGAATTATCTAGGAACTAGATTGGTAAATTCGCTAGAGCAAAAAATAAACAATTCGTTTCAAGTGGACGTGCGAGGAGAAAACCAGAAGCCAAAACCGCAGACTGTTGCTGAGAATAAAACAGAAAACAAGTCAAAGGTTGATAATAGCGCAGTTGATTTAATTGCGAAAATTTCTGCGGCAGGAAATACCGATAAACCCTATTTGTGGGATATGGCGCTTGGATATCTTCAGACTTTGAAAGGAGATTATGCCAACGCGGATAAAAATTATGCTAAAGCAGAAAAAACGCTCCCAAAAACTGAATTGGCGGGAATGCAGCTTCGTTTGTTGTATTTTGTAAATAACTTAAGCAAAATTGATAAACTGACAGATAAAAATGAGAAAACTATTCTAGCCGATTTGAATTGGTTGTATTTCGAACTTCCTAAAAATTATAAAGGAGAAGAATTCCGTTACCAAAATGCTTCTTCTTGGAGCAGAAGTTATTTGTCGCATTTATATAAAGAAAAAGGAGACGTGGTAATGGCTGAGATTTATGGTGAATCGCGTTATAGTTATTGGAATGACGGAAATGCATTTTATGATAACGAAAAGAATTTATTGGCGATAAAAAGCTTTTTGGAGAAATCTAATAAAAGGGAAATCGAGAAAATTGGTGCCGAAATATATAGTTTGAAATTGAAGGATATTAATAATTTTCAAGCAGTTCAGGCGACTTTCAAAAACAAAATTCCAGAAGCAATTGAATACATGAAGAAATCGGATTCAGTTCAGTATTATAAATTTTTAGGAAATCCGTTTAACGGAACTATCAAAGATTGTCATGATTGCGATCACGTAGCGTATCAAAAAAGAAAATATACGCAGCTGGATTTTCTAAATACGATTAAAGAAATGCAGGATAAATTGGCTCAAAAAGAAGATATTTATACCAACAGCCTTTTGTTAGGAAATGCTTTTTATAATATTTCTCATTTTGGAAACGGAAGAACTTTTTACGAAATAAGTATAGTTGGTTATGGCTCAAGCCCGTATTCATTCAGAGATTCGATGAAAGAAATGATTACGAATAATTCAATTTCGAAAATGTATTATCAAAAAGCTTTTGAGGCAGCTTCGAACAAAGAGCAAAAAGCAAAATGTTTGTATCTGATTTCGAAATGTGAACGAAACGATTATTACAATAAAAAATACAATAACATCAACAGCTATTGGGAAATTCAAGATGATAAAGTTAATTTTATTGCTTGGAACTCATTCAAAGCTTTAAGAAAAGACTATTCGGAAACGAAATATTATCAGGATGTAATTGCCGAATGCGGTTATTTTAGAACATATACAAATCAATAAATTTAAAAAGATGGTAAACAAAATAGAACATATCGGGATTGCGGTAAAAAACATGGACGATGCTAATGTTTTATTCGAAAAAATGCTTGGTGTTCCGTCTTATAAAATGGAAGCGGTGGAAAGTGAAGGTGTTTTGACTTCTTTCTTTCAAACAGGAAATAATAAAATCGAACTTTTGATGGCAACAAATCCAGAAAGTCCGATTGCTAAATTCTTGGAGAAAAAAGGAGAAGGAATTCATCATATTGCTTTTGATGTGGAGGATATCGAAGCCGAAATTGCACGTTTGAAAAGTGAAGGTTTTGTCTTGATTAACGAAGTTCCGAAGAAAGGAGCCGACAATAAATTGGTGGTTTTTCTGCATCCGAAGAATACAAATGGTGTTTTGGTCGAGCTTTGTCAAGAAATTAAATAAAAAAGTGGCATTTTAATTTTTGAATAAGATGTTGAAAATCAATTTCGTTTTTGAAATTCGAATAAAGTTTTAAAATTAAATTAAAATGATGTCTTAAAATATTTGGAGTGAATGAAAAATAGTAGTAATATTGCATCCTCTAAACCGGTCCTATAGCTCAGCTGGTTAGAGCACCTGACTCATAATCAGGTGGTCCCTGGTTCGAGCCCAGGTGGGACCACTAGTAAAATCAAGCCTTCGCAAATGTGTGAAGGCTTTTTTATTTTAATCGACGAACATTTGACGAACATTTTAGTAAAGTACTGCAAGAAAAAGGTTTGTTTTATTTTCAATTAGTTTTGCTTATTTTTATGTAAGCTAACTAATTGAACATGGAAATTTATATCTATATCATAACGGTTGTGTTATTTTTCGCGAAGATTGGTTTTCCCATGTTCCTTCTTTTTAGATTATTTTTTATTGTCAAACCTCTTTTGATAAATTTATACGCTGAAGAAAAATTTACATATTATAACGGAATTAATAAAAGCAGATTGATAATCTTGTCTTCTCTTTTCTTGATATCTTGTATTTTAGGAATTCTCTTTGGAAATGAAATTTCGAAGAATCCAGATATTTATAATCAAACATTTTATGCCTTTCTGCTTGTTTTGATTCAATCCATTTTGCTTTACCTGTTTGAAATAAAAACTCCAGTACATATCTTAAAAATTATAAATCAGTATATTCTAAACCCTAAAGAAATATTTAAAGAGAGAAAAGTTGTTTTTGAAGAAAGCGATGCTGTTTCCTCAATTCAAAATGGTGTCAGTTTTAAAGATGTGATAAATTTATCCAATGGAGATATAATTAAACAGATTGGCCCAAGAGAATTTGAATTGATTATAGAAAAACATAAGGATGTTTTTCAAGACCAATCTTCGATTGATAATCTCTATAAGCTTTGTAATGGAATAAAAATAAAAGAAGGATCAATTGCTATAAAAATTGATAATAAAAGAAACTCCAAACAAAATATCGTTGAAATATTAGCCTTTCTTTTCAATATTCGGCAAAACTGGAATTCTCAAATAAAAGACAGATCCAACACCAAAATTATTGATTTTCTGAATACGTATATCGTAATAAATCAAAAAGAGAAAATACTACACAGTAATGATTTTACCCGATTATTTGAAAAATTGGACTAACCTATTTGTAAAATTCCATTACTGCAATCGCATTTTTTTTAATAAAATAAGTTATAATGATTTACCCCAATTGGGTATTAATCAGTATAGATTATTTTAGAGATGTAAAATGTTTTTACACGATTTTTTACTTCACCAAACCTCTTTAAACTTGTCTCCTAATTCAAAAAACAGAATCATGGACACGAGTAATTTTATTTCCAAAATTGAACGATTGGAATTGATCGTACAGGAACTAGCGAACAAACAAGATACTTTTATTAAGAAAGCATTAATGAAATTATCTTTAAATAGTAAAGAAATTTATTCCTCTGAAGAGGCAGCGGAGTTCTTGTCAATAGAGGTCAAGTACATTTATCAGCTTACCCACCAGCGAAAGATTAGATACACAAAGAAAAAAGGCCAAAAGAAAATCTATTTTAGAAAAGCGGATCTTCTTGATTATCTAAACGGAGAGGTCATTAATACTACTGAAGATCTTGAAAACGCAAACGCTGTTTTGTGGAAAAAATAACGTCTTTGACACTCACAAAATACACGAAAAGAAATTCTTTGTTTTTTAATCAAATTCTTATGATAGAATTGTAAGGATTACAAATTGAATCTTATGGACTTAGACATTCCTTATATCAGGGTAGGAACTTCCTATTTCAAAATAATTGATAAGCCTTTAATATCTGGTGATAAAGTAAAAGTAATGGTTCGGTGGAATCGTGAAACGATCATTTCGGACCACGGAAAATCATTTTTAAACAGTGTGCTGAAATTAGATGGGTTCTGCTGCATTCCAAATCATTTTGGTTATCAGCAGATTGTTCATGATTTCTATAATACTTACCATGAACTTCCAAATAAACCTACCGCTAAGGATTTTCCGCTTGATGAGCTCGAAAAAATGATTCCAAATTCACTGCAGTTTATGAGCCATATTTTTGGAGACCAAATCAAGCTGGGGTTAGATTACCTGAAAATTTTATATGAAAAGCCTACCCAGGCATTGCCGATACTTTGTCTGGTCAGCAAAGAACGGTCTACGGGAAAAAGTTCTTTTATAAAATGGCTGAAGGCGATTTTTGGAATGAATATGACATATATAAAAGGAGATTCTTTTGGCTCGCAGTTTAATTCTGATTGGGCAAGCATGCTGATTGTTGCCATTGATGAAGTCTTTTTTGATAAAAAAGAAATTACTGAACGGCTAAAGTATCTTTCTACAACCGATAAAGACAAGATAGAAGCAAAAGGAAAGGACCGGCAGGAAATTGAATTTTTTGCAAAGTTTATTCTCTGTTCAAATAATGAAGATAATTTTATCCAGATAGATGAAGAGGAGATCCGTTTTTGGATTCGTAAAATTCAGACTATTAGTGCAGAAGATGTATTTTTCCTTAAAAAACTTAATAAGGAAATCCCCTGTTTTTTAAAATACCTTCAGATGAGAGATTACTTTTCTCAGCAGAAAACAAGAATGTGGTTTAAGCCGGAGCAGATTATGACCGCTTCTCTTCTAAAACTTGTAAATCGCAATAAAGGTGAAATAATTGTTCTTGAGCTTATAAATGAATGTTTTGAGAAAATGGAAGAAGATGAGCTGAAGCTGGCTCCTAATGATATTTTTATGCTGTTGAGAAAACAAAACAGCAGAACGGATATTTCTGCTAATGAAATAAGAAATATTCTTAAAAGATGGGGCTTCATGCCGGAGGATAATACAAAGTCTTACTGCGGAATTGAATTATTATCACATGGCGAATATGTGAAAGTAGAGAGGAGGGGACGTTTTTACACCATTAAAAGGATTCTGTTTCTTAAAATATTTGATGCTATGATGCAGAATTAGTTCTAAATCCTCATAAGCGGGGTAAGGATATCTGCATCAAAGTCTGCATCAATCAACAATACCAGCATTTATGATGCAGCATTGATGCAACCTTAAAATAAAATGATGCAGTGATGCAGATAGTGATGCACTGTAATGTTTGTCTATTCGCGGTTTTAGCTCTAAACTGCATCAGAATATTAGAGGATTAAAGAATATTTTTTTTTCACCCGCAGATGAACAGATTTGACAGCTGCGGCAGATAGATTCACTAAAAGAAAATAATTATGGAAAAGTTCAATTGTAAAATTGCAAACCAGATAGATTTGGTTAATTATCTTAAGATATTGGGACATGAACCATCAAAAATTAAAAATCAGGATTACTGGTACCTGTCCCCGCTGCGAAATGAAAAGACTCCTTCTTTTAAAGTGAATCAAAAATTAAACGTATGGTAGGACCACGGATTAGGAAAGGGAGGAAATATTATTGATTTTGGGATTGAGTATTTTAGATGTACAGTTTCAGAATTCCTGCAGCTTTTAAACCGAAGCGGCATTTCCTCCAGCGCAGGTCTTTCATTTAAAAAGGATGATGTGCAGCCTGTAGGCCATGAAATGACTCCTGGGAAGACAGATAATCATTCGGATAAAATTGTCATTGCTGATGTCCGTGAACTAGACGACCGGTTATTGACGGATTACCTTGTCAGCAGAAGCATTTCCCAAGAGGTTGCAATACGGTATTGCAGAGAGGTTGAATTTTGTTTAAATAATAGGAATCACATTGCTGTTGGATTTCCAAATAATTCGGGGGGATTTGAATTGCGCAATGAACATTTTAAAGGCAGCAGCTCGCCAAAAGATTTCACATTTATCGGCAGTGATGCAGAATCGTTAACCGTTTTTGAGGGTTTTTTTGATTTTCTTTCCTATAAAATGCTTAATCAGAATAAGAATGGGCTTGAAACGAGTTTTCTGATACTTAATTCACTGTCTTTTTTTAACAAGTCACTGCCGATAATGGAAAAACATCAGAAAGTAAATCTTTACCTAGACAGAGATCCGTCAGGCATAAAACTGACCGCTGAAGCGCTGCATCTGAATCCATCCAGATATATCGATAAAAGTTTTTTATACCAAAACAGGAAAGACCTCAATGAATGGTTAAAGACCAAAGAGCAGGTCAAGCGAGGCCATGCTTTTAAGCGGACTCTATAACTTTAAAGTGGCAGTTACAGTGGTAGCCAGCTATGTTTTGGTATAACCAAAACGCTGGCTCTTCTCATGCTCCCGCAATCGCCGAGAGTTTTTTCATGCTCCCGCATTCAAAAAAATAAATGATGAAAGATTATGGAACAGCAGAGAAATAGTATGAAGAATAAGGGAGGCAGACCTAAAAAAGAAGTAAAGAGAGACCAACTCATGGGTGTTAAGTTTACACTCTACGAGCGCAGGATAATTGAAAGCAGGGCTAAAAATGTAAATCTTACTGTCTCTGAATACCTTCGTGAAATTGCATTAAAAGCGAAGATCAATTATAAAAATAAAGCGCTCTCAAAAGAAATCCTAAGTTTCACAGGGCAGCTTAATCATTTGGCGGCGAATATGAATCAGTTAGCCAAAAAGAGAAATAGTAATGATGAATTAAGTCCAGTTGAAAGGGCAGAATTAAAAGTCTACACCCAACGGATCAAAGATCTTGCAGTGGAAATAAAAAGCTGCATGTCATGATAGGGCATGTGAGCATTGGCCGTTCGTTTTATCATTGCATCAGCTATTGTCTTGAAGATAAAAAAGAATTATCCGAACAAAGAAAACTTCAGCTTGAATCTCAGGATCATCTTATACATAAAGGACGGGCAGAAGTGTTGGAATACAATAAGTGCTTCGGTAATAAGTATGAACTCACACAGCAGTTTAATGATGTGAGAAAGTTAAGCAGACGTGTTGAAAAACCAATGCTGCATCTGACCCTGCGTTTGGCTCCAACTGACAGACTTACTAAAGAACAGTTTAGGGAAGCAGGCAGAGAATGCGCAAAAGTATTTGGCATAGAAGATAATCAATATATCTGCGTGCTGCATAAAGACACTAACGAGAGGCATATCCATATTGCTGCAAACCGAGTAGGTTTTAATGGCAGGGTTGCCAGTGACAGTAACAGTTATAAACGGATGGCAGATCTCTGCCGCCGGCTTGAAAAAAAATACGGTCTTCAAGAAATATTAAGCCCAAAAGCATTTCTTTCGCCGAAAGACAGACTATTGCCCCGTTATGATAAGAGGAAAGAAAAACTAAAAGCAGATATTAATCAGGCATTAAAGCTTACCAGTTCCTATTTAACATTTGAAAATTATATGAAGGATTTGGGCTATAAAATTCTTAAGGGAAGAGGAGTTTCTTTTATAGATGACAAAAAGGTCAATATAAAAGGAAGCGAAGTTGGTTTTTCATTAATGAAAATTGAAAATATATTATGTAGCAAACAAAAATATATGAAGAGAAATGCCGGTGAAGAAAAAGGGGAGAATAAAAGCAGCTATTCAGTGCCGGATTTTTACGACATAAAAGAGCAGAGCAATGAAAAGCAAAGCCATAGTTTAAATAAAAGCCAAAAGGCAGTTATTGATGGACTGTCAAGCGGTATAGGCAGCTTATTGAATCCTGAATATCAATCGGATTATATTGATACTCAATTACAGCCAAATTCCCAAAAGAAAAAGAAGAAAGCAGCATTGAGAAGATGATCTTAAAAATTGAAAAAATGAAAACAAACTCAAATACAGATAAGAGGCAGATAGAACAAGATGCATTACAGCTGGTGATGGAGGAATTTTCGCAGGAGCAGAAATTAAATAATCAGCAGATAACAGCGCTTATTTCAGAAGTGAAAAATGTGGGAGATAAAATCGATTTGTTAAAAAAAGAATGTGAGGGAGAAAAAAAGCTTTCCCAACCATTTGATATTAGTACCGTAGAGGTTATTCTGCAGAAAGGCATCCTTGATATGAAATACATGATTGGAAGACAGCCTAAAAGCATCGTTAGGAAATTTCAAGTTCTATTATTTCCCGAACAGGATGCAAAGCTGTTTTATAAAATTGTTTTTGGTAGATGGATATTGTACCTAACTGTAATGCTGGCAATAACAAATTTGTATAAATGGGGAATAAATTACAGCAATAATCGTAAAGAGGTTGAATTACGGAAGATTCAGGATGAAACAGTGCGGGGAGCCTGGGTATATATGTATAATAATAGTGGTAAGGAAATTAAACAGCAAATGGATAAGGCTTACATCAATGCGGTTAGGGCTCAAAGAAAATTTGGACAATGAGAAAAAGTATGTTTGTATTTGTTCAATTATCCTTTCGTTTGTAGATCACACAGTGATTTATGATGAAAAGTAACTGGGACAACTTAGAAATATATGAATGTTCATACCAGAGGACTGATCAATCCATGTTCTTCAAGAACTTAAAGCTATAACCAATAGCTGATCTGATTATTTTTTTTCCGTATTGAAATTTTGTTTTCAGTTAAAAGAGTTCGAATTAGCATAAGATTAATTGAAAAACATTAAAGGCTATTGCCGGTACTTAGATGTAAATTTTGGTTTTAGAGTAATGCTGCTGTTGCGGTTTTCCATAATTGAGAATTAAGTATTATGAAAAACTATCAATATTGTCGATTGCTTAACGGTTGCTAAGGCATTTGCGTAATAAACTAAAAGTGTGAATAATGTATACTAAAAGTGTAATTTATTATCTTTGTAATGATGAATAAAAATCTTTATATTATTGCAGGCTGTAATGGTGCTGGTAAAACTACTGCTTCATTTACAATACTTCCTGAAATACTAAATTGTAAGGAGTTTGTAAATGCGGACGAAATAGCTAAAGGGCTTTCTCCTTTTCAACCAGAAAAGGCAGCCTTTGAAGCGGGAAGGATAATGCTTAACAGAATCAATGAATTGCTGGCAAGTAATGAAGTCTTTGCGTTCGAAACGACTTTAGCCACAAAAAGCTATAGGCAGAAAGTGATTGAAGCTCAGGAAAAAGGCTATAAAGTGGTGCTTTTATTTTTTTGGCTCAATAGTGTTGAACTGGCAATCGAAAGGGTCAAGACAAGGGTTCAGGAAGGCGGTCATAACATTGAAACCGATGTTATTAAACGTAGATATGAAAACGGAATTACTAATTTATTTGATATATATTTGCCAATAGTTAATGAGGCATTGATTTTCGACAATACAGCTGTAAAAGCTGAATTAATAGCACAAAAAACTCTGGGAAATGATATTGAAGTTATAAATGAAATCAAGTTCGAAAAACTCAAAAATGATCAATCATGGGAGAACACAAAACAACAACAACGACACCGACTCAGAAGAAGATTATAGAGGCAATGGATAAAGTTTCTGAAAAGTTAATTGAGTTTAAAAAGAAAAATAACAGCGACCTGGTTGTTATGCAGGACGGTAAAATCGTAAGGATAAAAGCCAGTTCTCTGTAAAGTATTATTTCAATAATATTGCAAAGCTCTCAGAAACGAGAGCTTTTTTTATTTGCAGACTAAAAAAAGTAGGGAAAAGTAAATTAAATCTACTTTTGCATAAGCTGTAAAGTTCTAAAAATGAAGCTATTTATAAATGTTTTTTGAAGGGAGTTATTTCATTATATAGAAAATTTTCCGTTGCATATAAGTTATAATATTGATTTTGATGAAGTATTTTTGCAAATGATGTATTGGTCAGAAGAAACTCAATATCTTGGTCAAATGAAAAAGCATGATTCCGATTTTATAATAAAAGGCTAGTTAAAAAAACGAAAAACCAACAAATTATGAACGAATAATATTATTCGCTATTTGTAATTCAAATATTTAAAATCTTTATTCCTTTATGTATAAGCATTAAAATGTTTCGAGCTTTTATTTACAATATGAGGTTATTATAATTGCATTTTCTCAAAATAAAGAGGTTATATTAATTATTTAGAAAAGTATTGTGATTAAAATTTTTAATATATTAAATATCAGTAATGTATGTTTTTTTAACACGCTTATTCTGTATATTTGACTAGTATAAAAATAAAAGATTGTTATGAAATATTTGATTTTAATTTTAATGATTTCAGGGTCTATTTTTACGATTTTAGGTTTATTGTTTCCAGAGTATTATCTATTTATTTTTAAAGTCAATAATGACTCATATGTTTGCAAAAATTTATCGTTGGGAATTATTTTAGCATTAGTGGCTTTATTATTCACATTTTTAAATGATATCGGTCTAAGGAACAAGTAATTTTTTAGAGCTCATATTTTCTGAAAATTAAAGGATTCTTTTTATTGGATTTAGGGTAGATTAGAAAGTTTAAAATTTTAAAAGGATTGAATTTTTGCATATCATGAAATTCAAAATATTTATTAATTTTTCACACATCTAAAGCCAACATGATTTGCGGCAGATTTGATTTCTCCTTTCCCTCTTGTTCCTACCATGTAACGAGTACAGTACTGGTCGGTACATAAGAAAGAACCGCCTCTATGCACGCGTTTTATTTCGGTTGGGTCGTTTGGATCATAATAATCCTCTGGTCCTTGGGGATTTCTGATCGTTTTTCCGCTTTCGCTTAAAGTTTTGTAATAGTCGACGCTATACCAGTCATTTACCCATTCCCAGACATTTCCAGCCATATCATATAAGCCGTAGCTATTTGGGGCAAATTGTTTTGTGGGTGCGATTCCTTTAAATCCGTCTTCTCCTGTATCACCATCTTCTATAGGGAAATGTCCCTGATAAATATTGGCCTGAAATTTTCCATCAGGTTTTAGCGTATTGCCCCAGGCATAGAGATTTCCTGTTTTTCCACCTCTTGCAGCAAACTCCCATTCTGCTTCTGTTGGAAGTCTTTTTCCTGCCCATTTTGCATAGGCAGCGGCATCTTCATAAACCACCTGAACGACAGGATATTTTTCTTTTCCTTTGATTGTGCTTTGAGGGCCTTCAGGATGCCTCCAGTCGGCACCAGGTTCATAACGCCACCATTGAAGGAAATTATTCAGATTAACTGCAGCTGGAGTAGGAGTAAAGACTGCAGAACCCGTAACTAAATCCTCTTCTCTTGCCGTGGGAAATTCTTCTTTAGTAGGTTTTTTTTCTGCAACGGTCAAATAGCCGGTAGCGTTTACAAATTTTTCGAATTCCTCATTAGTTACTTCAGTTTCGTCCATGTAATAACCGTCTACATAAACACGATGAATCGGAGCGGCATCTTTTGTGACACCTTTTATACTGCAGAGACTTTCATCTTCAACACTGCTTCCCATGGAGAATTCTCCGCCTGGAATCCATACCATTCCTTTTGGAGCTTTTCCCATCGGCTTATTTTTGTTTTCAATGGTAGTTTTAAATGGGGAAGGTTCTCAAGTATTTGGAGTTTCGTGACATTCTGCGGCGGCGGCGATTTCTTTTTTAGGTAAGATCAGTTTGGTATAACTGTAAGCGAGTGATATAATGGAAATCGTCAGTACGATTATGATCCAGAAAGTTTTATTTTTCATGACAACTGATTTTAATTTGAAATTATGGCTCTCAAAATGAAATTGGCTCTTGACAGTAAATTAGTTTTATAGAAGCAATAACTGAAATTATTCTTTCTCAACCTGTACTACTTCATATTTGTCCTTGCCATCAATTTGAACCGGCTGGTAATAGGTTTCTCCAAATTTTACATATTTAGCATCACCAATGGTAACTTCTTCACCTCCTTCAGGAAGATTTTCAACAATTGTTCCAGCTGTTGGAGCCACTACAGTATATTTCCCTCCATCTTTTTCATAGTACGTTCCTCCGTAATAATAATTGTTGACCGTTCCTGTATTGACGGTTTCTGCTCCGCTTGGGATATTGTTTACAGTACCGCCAACCGGTGCAGGGACTGCAGTGTAACCGCCGCTGGTTGAGGTGTACCAGACTCCCTGATCGTAATGATACTGTGTGTTTTCTACGCTGACTACAATTGCTGTCACTGCTAAAGTGGCAACGAAAAATCCCCACGGATGCCAGACTGGCCCCCAATAAAATGGTCTGTACGGACGCGGATAGTAGGGATGGTAACAATTATATCTGTAACCGCCATATACATAAGGAGGACGTACATAAGGCCTAGGTCCAGGGCGTACTATAGTATTTCGATTGTTGCGAACATGCACGCTGTTGTTTACATTAATATTGACATTGTTTCTGTTTCTGTTTACCGTGTTGCCGCTTATACTGGTGTTTCGGTTACTGGTTCTATTATTTCTATTGTTAGCTGTTGCCGGTCTGGCCGTTTTGTTATTAGAATTTGTCGGTCTGGTAACTTTATTGTTAGAATTCCCAGGTCTTGTCGCCTTGTTGTTCGCCGTATTTGAAGTTCTTTTTATACCTCCTGCGTTAGAAGCAGGTCTGGTTTTCTGTGCTGGTCTTGTGTGTGCCGCTCCGCCGATATTTCCGCTTCTGTGAGCAGCACCGCCCCCGCGATGAGCTGCGCCGCCGCCGCCGAAGCGCTGGGCTAAACTATCGATTGAATAGAGGAAGAACATTGCTATAAAAAACACGGATGCTGATCTGCGTATTGTATTAAATATCTTTTTCATTTTCTCGGATTTAAGTTGATTGAAAATTTTAAAAAGTAGGATGTAGTATGCTAGATAATGTAAAAGCTTTCCTTGTATTATACTGCCATTTCTTAAAGCTATGCACCAGCTCTCACTTTAATGTCCTCGAAATAATATGAAGGCGGTTTGCCGGTATGCTTTAGAAACGCCCTGAAGCAGCTTGTTCTTGATCCAAAACCACATTTTAAAGCCATTCCCAGAACATTTAAATCCTTCCATGATGGATCATTAGCATTTTCTATAAAGTAATCAATCCGTTTTGAGTTTATGTAGTCCTTAAAACTGCAGCCAAATTCAGAATTGATTAGATGAGAAATTATATTTAATGAGATGCCTGTTTCTTCGGCTAAATCTTTCAGACATATTCCTTTGTTGAGAAAACATTTTTGAAAATTCACATTGTAATCTATTCTCAAGAGATATTCCTTTCTTCTCTCAGGTGTCAGCCATTCTGATAATACCTTATAGTCTTTAATTTTTTCTTTCTTGAAGTTTTTTTCCTGAGGCTCCTTTGCAATGGAGTCCAGAAGATTCTGATTTTGGAAAATATATAGATTGAAAAACAAAGCTATTGTGATGAATGCCAATGTACATGCAGCCGCGATACATCCAGATCTATCTATAATGCCGTCTGCTTCCATTAAAAAATGATGTAAAAACAGAAATGAAAATAAAATCAAAACGCTTAAGTTAAATATTCTTATAAAACTTAAATCTTTGTTTCTTACCGCGGTATCATTTTTTTTAACTGCTGACGAATTTAAAATTTTTACCGTCTGAAACACCGCGTATGAAAGCCATATAAGACGCAGTAAGGTACTATATTGATATACGGGTAAATCTGCTTTTACTTGTTCAGGGAAAACGATGGCTTCAAAAAGTGAAAAGCAGAAAAAGATAATAAAAGGCACCAAATGAAGCAAGTCATACTTTTGAGGTTTATCGCTGGAGGATAAAACAGCTTTGACATACAAAAAAGAACAGGGTGCCGTCAGAAAAATAAAGGATTCTGCAGGCGCTGAAGATAAGCTAAAACGTACAGGGCTTCCTGTATCCAAATACAATCCATAAAAACTAATCAAAGCCAGACTAAACAAAAACAGAACTAAAAAGATGCCGTTATAGTGAATTTTTTTAGTAAATAAGAGTGCAAAATCTGCCGTGATGCCCAGCGTACCGCCCGCAAAAAAAAGGATAAGCGTTAAATTATTAAACATGTTTTTAGTTTTTTAGTTTTTCCTGCACATTTCATTCTGTTACATTTAAAACTGGCTTTTCAGTTTTAAACACAAGGAGTGAGAACATTCACACAATTACAAGCTTACTTTTTAATCTGTCCTGGAGGAAATCCTTCCATTATTTTTTTCACTGAACCGGTGATGAATTCATCTGGATTATCGGGTTTGTTATCAATTTCTGCATTTCCGATTCCCTCCCAAACCAGCTTTTGATTTTTAGTGGAAACAATATCTATTATAAGTGAGCCGTCTACGTAATCGTATGTATTAAATGTAGTATTTGCTCCTCCCATCATTGCGCCTCCTCCCCAATAGCCATAAGGGCGGTACATGCCTCCATATCCGTAAAAGTCCGTAGTCGAACTCACGGAGGTCTTATTTTTAAGAATTGATACTGCATTTACTTTTAAATCCGGATTTTCAGACTCCGTAAATCCTTTCGCCAGCATTTCGTTTCGAATTGCGTTTGTCACGCGGTCAGCATTCAATTGATTTACCTGTCCCTGCTGCGCTTTTAGATCATATACGGCGAATGTCCTGTAGCTTGTAAAATCTGCTGAATGATCATAATCAGCAGTTACCTTCACCGTTGGTGAACAGCCGTAAAAAATGGCAAAAATCAGTATCGGTATAATACGAAGTGTTGTTTTTTGAGCAGTCATATTTATTTTTTTTAAGTTATTGATTTTTAGTGATGTAGAAGAGGATTTCCTCTTCCAGTTCTCGGGATAGATTCTCGGATTCTAATTTGCTCTTAAGATTCCTCACTATCCTTTTATCATAATTTTTGGTCTGCAGTATGCTTTCGCAGTAGTCATCGCAGATTGTTCTGAATTTATGATCGGCCGCATACATATCTTTAATTGATTCAAAATACCCGGCAAATTTTATGTTGTATAATTCATCTGGAAGCGGCATAGGTTCTTTTTTAAGTGGATGCAACATTATCGGACAGTAAAGAATTGGGGAAATTCAACTCTACATAGGAAGATACCATCTAAAACCAAGCCTTACTCCAAAGTTCGCTGAGTTTCTGGAATACCCATCAGATCTGAAAGCCATGACTTCAGGTTCGATATAGGCATTGTATTTCAATTTGCCCGACCATATGTATCCCACCCTGAAATCCATCGGTATTGCAACTTTTCCGGTTTTGTAATCAATCTGCCACTCGGGCTCAATACCTGCATAGATGCCGTTTGGCCATGTGTAGAAAACATTCGGCTGTAGCACAGCGTAAGCGGATGAACCGTACTTTCCATTACCCGATATAGAGAAAAAGTTTTCCCAGATCCAGTACATCTGCCATTTGCCCAGATTGGTAAAAGTTACCGTAAAAGCAGGCCCCAGACTCCATTGGGGAGACCCAAGCTGGTCGTCAGTCCTGGTTGGAATCTGTATGTTCCATCCCGCTCCGAACTGCCCCCAGTCCTTTTTACTCAGGATAAAGAACTGATTTAAGGTAACATCCCCTAATCCCGTTCTTCCGTCTGGAGCAGTATTTAAAAACGCAATCACACGGATTAACTGCGGAACTTTTACCAGAAAGCCTTCTTTCATGGGGATAATTCCACGCAGACGGAAATTCTGCGCAAATCCATCCTGCCCCTCAGTCTTAAAAATGGCAAATTCTTCCAATTGCAGCTGCCACGCCAGAGTTGTCGGATTCATCACTTCCTGCGACAGTTTAACGGAAGTTCCTGATTCAGGAGCTTCCTGCTCTGTTTTTTCCTGACTGCGTGCAGAAAAAATTATACTTAAAGAAAACAGGACGACCAACAGCGGTATGCGGTGTCTATTCATATTATTATTCCTGACTGCTGTTAATTTCATAATACTAGTTTTTTTAGTTTACTGCTTTTATGGAAAAATAACTTTCCAGTCATTTTTCATATCAACAAATGACCAATTTTTAGCCTTTCCTTCGTCAAGGCCTTTGTCTAAAGTGCCTATATGAGATTTTCTGTCATAAGCCCATTCACGAACAGAATCGGTATGATGCACGTATAGCTCAAAATTTTTGTATTTATTTGATGCTGCCCATTCAAGCATCTGAAGATCGCCGTCAGAATTGCCTGCAGCAAAAACAGGTTTTTTTCCGATGTATTTCTCAATGGCAACAGGTTTTCCATCTTTATCATCGTTGAAGTCCAGCGCAGGCAGTTTGGTAATTGAAGGCGCTCCGTTATTATAATCGTATTTCGCCTTAAGAGTGCTTCCTACAATATTCTCTTTAGGAATCCCGTAGACATCTTCAGCCCAGGCGCGCATAAAATCAATTCCGCCCCCAGAAACAATAAAAACTTTGAATTGATTTGCCTGAAGGTATTTTACCAATTCAAGCATTGGCTGATAAATCAGATTTTTATACAGCTTCTTTTTAGAAGGATGCTGTGCTTCACTAATCCATTTTTTTACATCTGCCTCAAACGCGTCAGTAGTCATTCCAGCATGGCTTACCGCAACTATCTGCAGCAACCCTGGTTTCCCCTGTTTCATTAGTTCTTCCATATTATTTTCCAGAACTGCTTTAAAAGGCTGTTTTGTTTTCCATTCAGGATGTTTTGGCGCTAAGGCTTTCACCTGATCCAATGCGAAGAAAAGCTGAAAATAAAAAGGCTGTTCAGACCATAACGTTCCGTCATTATCAAAGGTTGCGATACGATCTGCCGCCGGAATAAAATTTGGCCCGCCTGTTGTTGTAACTTCTTTTACATAAGCAATGATATCTTTTTTAACCTGAACATCATTCCATGAAGGAAGAGGATCTCCATTTGAAACCGTCTGTTCGGTCTCTTTAGCAGGTGATTCTTCTTTTGGAGCTTCTTTTTTGCAGGACGCAAGCAGGATGCACAAAGCAAAAAGAATAATTTTTAGCGCCCTGATTTTTATAATCTTTTCCATATTACTTGATTTTGATTAATTGAATTAAACTGGCAGACAAAAAAAGGTGAAATTTATAATCTCACCTTTTTTGACTTTTTAAGATTATTGCACCGGAATTAATATTTTATGTCATCCGGCAGTTTCATGCCTTTATCTTCGAGCATTTTCTTGGCTTCCTGAATAGTTCTGAATCTTGCGATGCTTTCATTGCCCAAGTAAGTTTCTCCCTGCAATTGACGGGGCGGATATTGCACATAGGTCTTCATTAGATCCTGAATGGCTTTATTGAATACCGGAAGAGTCCATGTTTTTTCTGTAAAGCTGTTCATGAACAGATCGTATCGCTCCTGAGGATCCTGCCACAAATCATAAATGGCCGGAACAGTTGCTACATAAGTCTCGTCTCCTCTCCATCCCAGCTGCTGCCCCGGCGCATCACTTCCTGCTTGTGCACCGTTGTCTCCTCTGGTGTTGTAAACCGCTTTAAAATGGCTTACCCTTACCGCCCCAGGAGATAACTCATTCTCTGTAAAATAAAACCACGTATTACGAAGCGGTTTTCCTTTTTTGAATAAAACATTGGCCATATCGTAGCTGTCAAAGACCATCGGTTTTCCTTCACGGTCGTTCTTTGGCAGTTCAACACCTGCAAGTCCTGCAAAAGTTGCCATTAAATCCAATCCTCCCACAATATTATGGTTCTGGCTGCCGGCTTCAATCTGACCCGGCCACCAAGCAATTGCAGGAACACGGCTTCCGCCTTCCCTGTCAGTTCCTTTAGAACCTCTGAACGGAGTATATCCTGCATCAGGATGGACATCCTGCCAGGCACCGTTATCTACAGTATAGATTACAATAGTATTATCTGCAATGCCCAATTTTTTAATCTCATCCAGAACACGGCCAATATTATAATCCACCTCCATTACGCAGTCCGCATACTTGCTGGCACCTGGAGATTTTCCTTTAAACTGCTTGGAAGGTAAATTCGGCTGGTGGTTTTTGGCAAAATTAACGCACATAAAAAACGGGTCTTTTGCTTTTGCATAAGTATCTAATTGTTTTAAAACATTTTCGGTCATCATCATGTCTAATTCAGCAATGTTTTCTTCTGTCACTTTGGAAACTTCTCTAACTTTTCCTCCCGCTTCTCCTTCCAATATTCCTGTGGTAACTTTTTTGAAGAAAGCAAGCATTTCAGGTGTCATATCAGGATTCCATGATGGAAATGCATAAGTATAGGCATTTAAGTGATACAGCACGACATTCTGCATTATATCAAAACCATGTGCGGTAGGCATCGCATAATCTGCCTCTCCTAAGTGCCATTTTCCAGAAAAATACGTTTTATAATTAGCTTTCTTTAGAACAGATGCAAGTGTCCATTCTCCAGCTGGAAGACCTCCTCCCTGTCCTTGGAAAGCAACAGTTGTCATACCGCTCCTATTCGGGATTCTTCCTGTAAGCATCGCAGCCCTTCCCGGGGTGCAGCTTGGCTGTCCGTAAAACTCCCAGAACTGCATGCCTTCCTTGGCCATTTTATCTAAATTAGGGGTAGGCATACCGCGCGATTCTCCTCCTCCATAGACACCAAGATCTCCCCATCCCGTATCATCTGAAATTACCATAATGATATTAGGCTTCTTTTTTGTCTGCCCATATGAAAATGAAAATGAGAATAACAGCAGACTTAATAATGCTAATGAAAAGTTTTTTTTACTCATAACTTTAGGTTTTTAATTTAATTGATAACAATGATTTTCATTGTCAGTGAAAAGAATTTTACTGAAGTATATCAAATTTACCCTTTTGGATGTTGCAGATTTCGATGAACTTGTTTCAGATTATAAAATGAAACCAGTTTTTATTGTTATGATGAAGGGGGATTTATTCTGACTTTTAACATTTTAACCGCCACCGCCACTTGGAGCTCCGTCATCCACTGCCGCCTCCTTTCGGACAACTTTTTTTGCGGGATTGTAAAAAATATTTTCAAAAGTGACATTTACCTGCAGGGCATTATAGATTTTATCTGATGAAGGACGGGGAAGATACTCGTTTGCGTATGAGATTTCAACCTGGAAATCCTTAGATGCTTTGTAGCCTAGTCCTATAGTAGCCCTGTTCCTATCAAAAAACTCTTTTCCGCTTATTTCACTTTTTGTTTTAAAATAGAGTTCATCTGATACAAATGCATATAATGTCTTTTTGACAATTTTTACATTATTTATTGGATACACAGCCCTTCCCTGAAATCTAAAACGCTCGACCGCCTCAAAGATGCCATGCTCATTCTCAATATTCCGGTCCTCAAACCTGGCCCGAAGATTTATATTTATCCGCCTGTTCTTAAAAAGATTATATGTCGCCTGCAGGGCAAACCTGTATTCTGGCGCCTTGTTCTGATTGAGTTCCGGCACATTTTTATTATAATAATATGCATAGAAGAAAGAAAGTTTCCACCTGTCGCCGGGGTAGTAATGTATCCATGCCCTGACACTGAACTGTGTAATGCCGTAAAATATGTTGTTGTCATCGGGAACTCCGCTTGAGGTCAATCCGCCGTCAAGTTCAGCCACCCAATTCTCGCTGATATTATGCGTGAATGCATATTCATTCCAAAACTGATTCAGCGTTTCTTTCTGACCTAAAACTGACTGCCCTGAAATAGTTAGGATTACAGTCGCAATAAATCGCAAATAATTCTTCATATGCAGCAACATTGGATTACATAAGAACTTTCCTTAAATAAAATTAGGTTTTTCGCTAAAAATAATCTCTTAATAAAAGGTTTAAAGAAGTTGCAGATTGTAAAATGCAACCTGCTTTTTTTTTGCACCAGCAAAAATACGGGACAGAGTAAAAATGAAAATCGCATAAACTTTAATGCATACAGCAATTATTTCACGATGATTGCTTGAATGTAAAAACTGATGAAAAACTAAAATTTTAATTTGATGTTCACTCTTATAGAACATGTTTCATTTTACAATCTGCAACCAATTTTAAAAATAATGCCTGTCAAATAATTGTAAATTTAGCATTGCAACTTTTATTTTTTGTCTTCCTTCTGTGGGATATTCTTTCATATTAAAAGGAATCTTAAATAAAAGTCATTCTATAAATGTTTCGTAAACAAAAATCAGATATGTTTTTAAATACTTTTTGCTATAAAACTAAAAATCAAATTATACTTCTTTTGTATTTCGGCTTTACCATTTCAGCCAAATTAAAGGCTCAGGAAGTTAAAGAAGAGTCATTTAGTCCTTATCATCAGATTGGTCTTTCCATAAATCATGTTCATGTTTTTGAAGGCCGTAATGATGAGGGGAAAAGAGAAGTGTTAAGTCTTCCTGCATGGGGACTGGATTATAAATTCCAGCTTCATGAAAAATGGGCTGTCGGACTTCATACAGACTTTATTATTGAAAAATTTAAAGTTGAGAAAAATCTTGCCAGCGGAGAAGATAAAGAAACCGTTGAAAGAAGTTATCCAATCGCACCTGCTTTAATGGGAATTTACAAGCCAAATGAGCACTGGAGTTTTCTTTTGGGTTTTGGTGGTGAATTTGCAAAAGAGGATAATTTTTTTCTAACCCGTGCAGGTTTAGAATATGGTTGTGAGTTTGCAAATGGATGGGAGGTTTTTGGAACTGCCAGTTACGATTTTAAATGGAATGCCTATGACAGCTGGGGTATAGGGTTAGGGATTGCAAAGAACTTCGGAGGCAAATAAAGCCGATGATAGAGCATTTCTTTAACAGACATTACTTTTTCAAATGGAAAGCTTTAGGATAAGTATTAATTAAGATATGGTGCCGTTTCCAGAATCTGGATGATAGGTATTTAATGCGATATTTCTTTTTTATGAGAATTTATTTCAGTTTGGTAAACTAAGCCCTTATGTGTAATTTCTTTTTGGAGAATCTTTAGCTCTTCAATCTTATCACTGCTGCATAAAATTTTCTTGGGTACAGAATGGTCTTTTTATAATTTGAAATCTAAAAAAGCTGGCGTTTAAGAAGAGAATTATTTAGTATCGATAAATTTTTGAAAAGTAATAAAACTTAGATATAGCTTTTGATTATTACTAATTTATATCAGAGGTTTTGGTATTGAACAATTAATTCAGTTCTTATAAATTTAAATCAAATTTTATGAAAAAGTATCATTTTTTAACTGCTTTATTTTTCTTTTCATTGGTGCTCTCTGCGCAAGGCAGCCAGTCATTTTTGCTTAATCTGTATGGAGGATATACTTTTTCCGACAGAGTAGATTTTGAGTCTTCCTACGCAAAGGTGGAAGACGGTTTTGAGTATGGAATAGGTTTGGAATATTTTATAATGGATAACGCTTCGATAGAGTTAAAATATAACAGGCTTGATACCAGAATGCCTTTGTATACAAAAGGTATTATACCTAATAATGGCAATCCTATTCCTGCAGGTACTCAAGTTAATGCTGGAGACGATAAGGGTGCTATTAATTACATATTAGCAGATTATACTTATTATTTTGGCTCTAGCTCGCAAAAGGCGCTTCCTTTTCTTGGTGCTGGTGCTGGTGTAGCTATACTCGAAACACCAAAGAGTGGCAGCGGAACTTATTTTGCGTGGGAGATTAAAGGCGGTGTTAAAGTAGAAACCAGTTCACCATTGTCAATTAATCTCCATGCTTATCTGCAGTCAATGTCGGCTGCGGTCGGATATGACTATTATTGGGACTACTATTGGGGGCCGGTTGCAGTTACTGATTATGCATCAACTTTCCAATTCGGGCTGGGTGTTTCGTTAAGCTATGATTTCAGTAAATGATCGCCAGTATTAAAACTAAGATGAATTGTGTCCGCCAGGTGGACACAATTCATAAAAAAACTGAAAGTTATTTTGAAGCAAGATTACGTTACTAAGATTTTAAACTTCTTACATTTTGATTTTATTTGATTTTTTCTTTTTCAACATTGAGCAGGAAAAGAAGTAAAACAATGGAATGAAAAAAAGAAAGGATCCAGCACAATAAGTCTGAGATAGGTGCTTATGGGATACAGACACAAACAAAATAAATTGGTAAAAACATAAAAAGGCATTATTATAGTTTTTTTCAACGAGGCATTGAGGAGGAAGAAAGTGAAATCATGCTTTATTACAACAGCTAACTATTTTGAGTACTCTTTGATGCTTTGATCAGACTGTAGAATTGACAAAAAGGAATAATATTTCTTAAAAAATAATATCATCAATCATTTTGTCTAAAGTGTTGCTTGGCAGTGTGTTAAGGTAAGACATAGTAGATTTAATATCTCTGTGGCCTAAAGCTTCCTTGATAATGTCTATTGATATATTGTTAAATTTCAGTATTGTGGCAAATGTATGCCGTGCGCAATAGTAAGTGATGTTCTTTTGGATTCCTAAATCATTAATAATTTGTTTGATCGGTTTGTTTATATAAAGTTTTAAATATTTTTCCTTTCTGTTATTTATATAGGTTTCGGAATCTTGATTATTATGAATGATATTGAATATATACAAGGAGTCAACCGAAGAGGCATATTTGCTAATTTTTTGCTTCCAGAATTCGTTTAATTTAAAATTTACAATTACTCCTGTTTTACTTCTTTTATAAGTAATGGTCTCTTTATACAAGTCTTTTTTCTTTAACTGCATAAGATCAATGAAATTGATGCCTCTTCCATAATAGCTAAGTAAAAACATATCTCTTGCCAAAATATCATTGCTATCAGATAAATTTGCTTTTTTCAGTAAATCGAGTTCTGCTTCAGACAGGTATTCTTTTTTACCGCTTTCCTTAATCTTGGATACTTTAAATTTAGCGAAAGGATACATAGAAGCGGGGATGATTTCTCTCCTAATTGCTTTATTAAAAACGGATCTTAAAGTTCGGATCCTTATACCAATGGTGCTCTGGCTATTTTTATTAGAATTTAAAAAGGATTGATATTTATAAATTGCATCGACAGATAGATCTCTAAAAGTGATTTCCGTTTTGCCCAAAAAGCGTTGTATTGATCTTAGTGTTTCCTTTTCAATACTGCTCGTTGACAGTTTGCCTGCGTTTTTAATTTCTTCAATCAAAGTTTCGTGAAATTCAGTATAGCTCAAGGCCTTCTGTTTGCCAGATTTTTTTTTGAAGTTAGTTATAATATCTTGTACGGTAAATGGAGTTTCATCTGATTTAAAATCATGAATTATTTCACTAATTCGATTCGAGTATTTTTCGATTAGTTCATTAATTTGTTTATGCTGTTTATGTGATTTCTTTAGCCGCTGTGTCTCAAACGACCAATCTTCATGCTTGCATGTTTTATTAATTGATAAACTACTGTTAATTCGATCTTTTATAAAGACAAGGATAATAGAATAATTTCCTTCTGTATTTGAAGTGCTTTTTAATGTGAATCTATAGGAAATCATCTTTTTTTTTGGTATTTGATTTGTAAATTTGACGAACATTTTCTATAAAACCCTTGAAAAACAGGATAAAACGCGTGAAAATTTGACGAACATTTGACGAACAAATGTACAAATATTATCATTTATAATGATTTATTTTTTGGTTTATTATTTGTAATGTATTGATTATCAGTTATAATAAGCTAAAATAAGAAATTGTAAAATGATTCAAATCTGACTCATAATCAGGTGGTCCCTGGTTCGAGCCCAGGTGGGACCACTCTTTTAGAAACACAAAGCCTTTACAGAAATGTAGAGGCTTTTTTGTTTTAGATTGCTTTTGGAATGTGAAAATTGAAATTTCTCCAGCTTAATATTTAAACTTTCTTTTTTGTAAAATGCCTTAACTTTATCCATCCAAAACAAATTTAATCTTCAGATGGATAGATTAACTCCCGAACAGAGGAGAAAAACTATGCAGGCGATAAAAAGTACTGCTACAAAAAGCGAAGTAAAGCTCGCTAAAGCTTTATGGAAGCTGGGTCACAGATACCGAAAAAATAATAAAAAGGTGTTTGGGAGGCCTGATCTTACTTTTGCCAAATATAAAATTGCCATTTTTGTCGATAGCGAATTCTTTCACGGAAAAGATTGGGAAACGGAACAATTAAGAATTAAAACGAATCGCGAATATTGGATTCCGAAAATTGAAAGAAATATACAGCGTGACGAAGAAGTAAATGCTTTTCTAATTTCTGAAAACTGGACCATTTTGCGATTTTGGAGTAAAGAAATTGAAAAAAATCTAGAAGTTTGTCTGGCAAAAATTGAAGGAACAATAATGCTTTTAAGTATTTAAGCTTTTTCTGTTTTCAATTGTTTGGCTTCTGCTTTTTCAATGCATTTGAAAATTTCAGAGGCAAGTCTTTCGATAACAGGCATGCTTACAGAATTTCCAGCTTGTTTGTAAAGGCTAGAATTTGATATTTTAGGTAATTTATAATGGTCTGGAAAACCTTGAAAGCGAAAACATTCTCTTGGAGTTAATTTTCTAAAACCAAATTCGGTTGTAATAATGGGAACATTGTGCCCGCCAGTTCCCATATTGGCGGTTAAAGTAGGGCAGACCTCTTTTTTGTTTTCACGTACATATTGCCTTCTGAACTGATAAATTCTATCTTCTCTTACAACAGCTTCTTTTAACATGTTGTACATGTATTTGTCTTGCGTATAATAGAATTTTTTGTCGACTTTTTCTTTGCTGATTAAATCAGTAACTTTTTTGGTTAACTTTTCTTTTTCAGGAAAACTAAATTTAAAACCCTTTTTTACGAAGTCTCTGTCAAAAGCAACCATGAAAATTCGTTCGCGATTATGGGGAATGTTTCCGAAATCTTTGGTGTTTAGTATAGCGCTGTCAAAAGTATAATTGCGTTTTTTGATTTCACGCTGAATTACTTTCATGGTATTTCCTTTGTCGTGGCCTTTTAAGTTTTTGACATTTTCGAGAAAAACCACTTTTGGTCGCATTTCGTCAATGAAATCTAATATCTTGAAAAAGTGATTGCCTCTGCTGTCCTTAAAACCTTTTCTGTGTCCTGCAAGAGAAAAGGGTTGGCAGGGAAATCCTGCAGTTAGAATATCAATTTTGTTAAGTGTTTTTACGTCAACTTGCATAACATCACCTTCAATAAGAGTATGCTCAAAATTGTTTCTATAAGTGACACAAGCTTTTTTGTCAAATTCGTTTGCCCATTCTAATTTAAAACCTGCATTTTCAAAACCTAAACAAATACCGCCGACACCTGCGTATAAACTTCCGACTGTATATTGGTTTTTCATTTGATTAATTGAAAGTTGAAATAGATTTGCACTCGAAGTGCTAAATTTAACTTTACAAATATATTAATTTGAGAATATTCTCGTTTATGTTATTAGAATTGAATCCGAACTTCTTTTTTTTACGTAAATCATATTATAAAAATTTTCTCACGAGGTTTGAAAATTAGCCTTTTAGCTAAAATCAGGAAATTCTTATAACCTTGAAAGTCTTGTAAATACTGAATAAAAAAGGATTTTATCCTCTAGAACGTTTCGTGAAAAGGATTAGCGGAATTTTGAAAAAAAATGTTAAAATTTGTTTTTGTCTTTTTGGGTTTAAAAGTTGTTTTTGTACAGAAAACTTATACTTTTGTCCAAGATTTTGGAAATAGAAATTCATTTGTGAGAAATTTCTATTAACGAATATTTGCCCAATAATTATCTAGAATTGCAATTTGCAATAGCTTGAATTTATGAAAAATCTAAAAGCCCCATTTTTAGTAATTGCCTTATTATTGTTGAATTTTTCATTTGCCGACTCGCATCAATTGCCTGTTCCTTATGGCGCAAAAACAGTAGCGCGTACAAGTGTTGCAGAAACTGAAGGTGATGATGGTATGGATCCTGAAGATCCTAATGATCCTAATGATTGTGGTGGGGCTCCTTGCCAGTATGAATTTCCAATAGATGAAAATATTACTTTTCTATTAGTTGGCGGTTTAGTATTAGGTGCTGCAGTTGTATATAAAAATCAAATAAAAAAAGCTTCAATTTAATTGAAGCTTTTTTTATGGAAAATGTAAAGTGTTATTTGTTGATAGAATAAAGTCTAGAAATATACTTTCCAACTACATCAAACTCAAGGTTGATTTTTGTTCCAACTTTGAAATCTTTAAAATTAGTGTGCGCATAAGTATATGGGATAATTGATACGCTAAATTCATTTTCTTTAGAGTTTACTACGGTAAGACTTACCCCATTTACAGTAATTGAGCCTTTTTCGATTGTAATGTTATTTAGATTTTTGTCGTATTCAAAAGTGTAATTCCAGCTCCCATTTGCTTCTTCAATTTTAATGCAAGTTCCAGTTTGATCGACATGACCTTGCACAATATGTCCGTCTAAACGGTCGCCAAGCTTCATTCCCCTTTCTAGATTTACGATATCGCCTGCTTTCCAATCGCCAATGTTGGTTTTTAGAATGGTTTCGTCAATTGCAGTTACAGTGTAAAGTGAGTCTTTAATTGCAACAACTGTAAGGCATATTCCGTTATGCGAAACACTCTGGTCTATTTTTAATTCGTGTGTTATGGATGAGTCAACTGTTACGTGAAGATTGTTTTGGTCTTTTTGAATTTCGTGAATCCTGCCAAGTGTTTCTATAATTCCTGTGAACATTGTGGTTTTATTTTACTAAATTTGCACATCAAAATTAGTAATAAATAAACTGAGCTCATGAATAAAAAAGCAGAAAATATAATTGTTGGAATTTCAGTTGGAGATTTAAACGGTATTGGAAGCGAAGTTATACTGAAAACATTCGAGGATTCCCGTATGTTGGAATTGTGTACGCCGGTTATTTTTGCAAATGCTAAAATTCTTTCATTCGTTAGAAAAAGCTTTACATCGACAGTTCAATTTCACGGAGTTGATAAATTAGATCAAATTATACCGGGAAAAGTAAATGTTTTGAATCTTTGGAGAGAAGGAGTTGATATAAACTTTGGAGTTGATGATCCGAAAATAGGGGAATATGCCATAAAATCTTTTACAGCAGCAACAAAAGCGTTGAAAGATGGTGAAATTGATGTTTTAGTAACGGCTCCTATTAATAAATATAATATACAGTCTGAAGATTTTAAATTTCCTGGACATACCGATTATCTAGATCAGCAATTAGAAGGCGATGCGCTTATGATGATGGTTCAGGATAATTTGAGAGTTGGTTTGATTACAGATCACGTTCCTTTAAACGAAGTGGCTTCTCATTTGACAGAAGAGCTAATCACTAAAAAAATTGAAACTATTAGAAAATCTTTAGTTCAGGATTTTGGTATTGTAAAACCGAAAATTGCAGTTTTAGGGATAAATCCTCATTGTGGAGATGGTGGCGTTATCGGAAAAGAGGATGATGTGATTTTGAAACCGGTTCTGAAAAAAATATTCGATTCTGGAACAATGGTTTTTGGTCCATTTCCAGGAGATGGCTTTTTTGGAAGCGGTCAATATGAAAAATACGATGCTATTGTAGCAATGTATCACGATCAAGGACTAATTCCGTTTAAGACATTGTCTTTTGGAAAAGGAGTTAATTATACAGCGGGTTTAAATAAAGTAAGAACCTCTCCAGATCACGGTACAGCATATGATATTGCTGGAAAAGACATGGCAGATTACAATTCGTTTAAGGAAGCAGTCTATCTTGCGATCGATATTTTTCGCTCGCGTAATCAGTATGAGGAGATTAGCCAAAAACCTCTTAAAATAAAAGAAAAACAGTTATAAACAAAAAAAGGTGAATAAGATTATTAGATTTGTAATAATTTTATATCTTTGCACCCCAATTCAGATATCTAGTTTTAGAACTGAATTGTTCAAATTGATGTTGAAATGAGCAAAACAAAAGAATTTTTAATTCCTTTCGTAGGATTAAAACTAGGAAAACACCATTTTGAGTATCAGATAAATAACGAGTTCTTTAAGAATTTTGAATACGAAGAGTTTCAAAATTCGGATATTAAAGTCAATTTGCTTTTCGAAAAGAAAAGTACTATGTTGGAGTTAGAATTCAAACATAAAGGGACAGTAAACGTGCCTTGTGATCTAACAGGCGAAGATTTTGATTTACCTATAAAAGGAAAAATGAAGTTGATTGTTCGCTTTGGAGAAGAATTTAATGATGACAATGAAGAATTGTTGATTTTGCCACATGGTGAACACGAGATAGATGTAGCGCAATATATTTATGAAATGATCGCGCTTTCTGTACCTCAAAAAAGAATTCATCCAGGGGTTAAAGATGGAAGTCTTCAGGCAGAAGCTTTGACAAAACTGAATGAGCTAAGTGTAAAAGAACAAAAGGAAGAGAGTAACAAAGAAGAAGATATTGACCCGCGTTGGGAAAAATTAAAGAAACTATTAACGGATAAATAATATAGTAAAATGGCACATCCTAAGAGAAAAACCTCGAAAACAAGAAGAGATAAGAGAAGAACACATTATAAAGCTACTGTAGCTCAAATCGCTACATGTCCTATTACAGGTGAGGCGCATTTATACCACAGAGCTTACTGGCATGAAGGTAAAATGTACTACAGAGGGCAAGTTGTTATCGATAAATCTGAAGCGGTTGCTTAATACGTTTTTGTAAATTATACTAGAACTCTCACATAGTGAGAGTTTTTTTTGTTGGTTATAATTTTCGTTTTTTAGGAAAATATAGACAAATTCGTTACGTTTTTTTTTGTAATTTTCGGGTCTTTTAAAAATTTTTCAAATTATCATTAATTTGAAAGGAAAATAATAGAATATAATGAATACAATCACAGCCGCAATTACCGCTGTTGGAGCTTATGTTCCTGACTTCGTTCTTTCGAACCAAGTACTAGAAACAATGGTTGATACCAATGATGAGTGGATTACCGCTCGAACAGGAATTAAAGAAAGAAGAATTCTTAAAGATGCTGATAAAGGTACATCGTATCTTGCGATACAAGCAGCAAAGGATTTAATTGCAAAAGCAAATATTGATCCGCTTGAGATTGATATGATTATAATGGCAACTGCAACGCCAGATATGATGGTGGCTTCTACAGGAGTTTATGTTGCGACAGAAATTGGAGCAACAAATGCATTTTCATACGATTTGCAAGCTGCATGTTCAAGTTTCTTATACGGAATGTCAACTGCTGCTGCGTATGTTCAGTCAGGACGTTACAAAAAAGTACTTTTAATTGGTGCCGATAAAATGTCATCAATTGTAGATTATACAGACAGAGCAACTTGTATTATTTTTGGTGATGGAGCTGGAGCAGTTCTTTTTGAACCAAATTATGAAGGTTTAGGTTTGCAAGATGAATATTTAAGAAGTGACGGTGTAGGACGCGACTTCCTTAAAATTCCTGCGGGAGGTTCTTTGATTCCGCCTTCAGAAGACACTGTAAAAAATAGACAGCACAATATTATGCAAGATGGTAAAACTGTTTTCAAATATGCTGTAACTAATATGGCAGATGCCAGCGAATTGATTTTGCAAAGAAATAACTTGACAAATCAAGACGTTGATTGGTTAGTGCCACATCAGGCTAACAAACGTATTATTGATGCTACTGCTGGAAGATTAGAATTAGACGATTCTAAAGTTTTGGTAAACATTGAAAAATATGGAAATACTACTTCTGGAACTTTACCATTAGTATTAGCTGATTTTGAAAATAAGCTTAAAAAGGGAGATAATATTATCTTTGCCGCTTTTGGTGGTGGATTCACTTGGGGATCTATCTATTTAAAATGGGCTTACGATAAGAAATAAATTAAAACTAAAAACGAATCATTATGGATTTAAAAGAAATTCAAAACCTAATCAAATTTGTTGCAAATTCGGGCGTTGCAGAAGTGAAGTTAGAAATGGATGATGTAAAAATCACGATCAGAACAACTTTAGAAACAAATGTAACTGAAGCAACTTATGTACAGCAATTGCCAACTCAGGCAGCTTTACCTCAAGCGGCAGTTCCACAAGTTGCAGCTCCAACAGTTGTAAGTGTAACTCCAGAAGCACCAGCGGCTAACGATTCTAAATATATTACTATAAAATCTCCAATCATTGGTACATTCTATAGAAAACCATCTCCAGATAAACCAGTTTTCACTGAAGTTGGAAGCACTGTATCTAAAGGTGATGTTCTTTGTGTAATCGAAGCAATGAAATTATTCAACGAAATTGAATCTGAAGTTTCTGGAAAAATTGTAAAAATTCTTGTAGACGATATGTCTCCAGTAGAATTTGATCAACCTTTATTCTTAGTAGATCCATCATAAATAAATTTAGATTTTAGATTTTAGATTTTAGATTGATTTGCAGTAAGAAATTTTGTTAATCATCTAAAATTATCTAATTATCAAAGTTGTCTAATTATCTAATTAAAATAAGATGTTTAAAAAAATATTAATTGCGAATAGAGGAGAAATTGCACTACGTGTAATTCGTACATGTAAGGAAATGGGAATCAAAACTGTTGCAGTTTACTCTACAGCCGACGCAGAAAGTTTACATGTTAAATTTGCTGACGAAGCGGTTTGTATTGGCCCTCCTCCAAGTAACTTATCGTATTTGAAAATGTCAAATATTATTGCTGCTGCAGAAATTACAAATGCAGATGCAATACATCCAGGTTATGGATTTCTTTCTGAGAATGCTAAATTCTCAAAAATCTGTCAAGAGCACGGAATTAAATTTATCGGTGCTGCTCCAGAAATGATCGACCGTATGGGAGATAAAGCTTCTGCAAAAGCTACAATGAAAGCTGCAGGAGTACCATGTGTGCCAGGTTCAGACGGTTTATTAGAATCTTACGAACATGCACAAAAAGTAGCTGCTGAAATTGGTTATCCAGTTATGATGAAAGCTACTGCTGGTGGTGGTGGAAAAGGAATGCGTGCTATCTGGAAAGAAGAAGAGCTTCAAAAAGCTTGGGAAAGTGCGCGTCAAGAAGCTGCTGCAGCGTTTGGAAATGACGGAATGTACATGGAGAAACTTATTGAAGAGCCACGTCATATCGAAATTCAAGTTGTTGGGGATGCATACGGAAAAGCATGTCACCTTTCTGAAAGAGACTGTTCTGTTCAACGTCGTCACCAAAAACTTACTGAAGAAACACCTTCACCTTTCATGACAGACGATCTTCGTGCAAGAATGGGAGAAGCTGCTGTAAAAGCGGCTGAGTTCATTAAATACGAAGGAGCCGGAACTGTAGAGTTTTTAGTTGACAAACACAGAAACTTCTACTTCATGGAAATGAATACACGTATTCAAGTTGAGCACCCAATCACAGAACAAGTTATTGATTATGATTTGATTCGTGAGCAAATTATGGTTGCTGCCGGAATTCCAATTTCTGGTAAAAACTACCTTCCACAATTACACGCTATTGAAGTTCGTATTAATGCTGAAGATCCTTATAACGATTTTCGTCCTTCACCAGGAAAAATTACTACACTTCATATGCCAGGAGGACACGGAGTTCGTTTAGATACTCACGTATACTCAGGATATAGCATTCCGCCAAACTACGATTCTATGATTGCTAAGTTAATTACAACAGCGCAATCTCGTGAAGAAGCTATTAGCAAAATGCGTAGAGCTTTGGATGAGTTCGTAATTGAAGGTGTGAAAACTACAATACCTTTCCACAGACAATTAATGGATGATCCAAAATATATTGCGGGAGATTATACAACTGCATTTATGGATACATTTAAAATGAATAGTCCAGAATAATTTAAAGGCCGTCAATATTGACGGCTTTTTTTTTTACTTCAAATCTCAAATTCCAAACCCAAGTTCCGAACTTGAAACTTGAAACTTTAAACATGAAACTTTAAACTTGGAATTGGTAATCAGGAATTTCAAAAAAATGGAATTTATCTTCAAGGTTACACATTAAGTGTTTACTTATTACACACATTTTTTCTCTTTTACACACCTTTTGTGTTTTCTCTTTTTTTGGTATATTTGATATAAGTTCTTTAAATACAGTGTTTTATGCTGTTTGGCATACTTCTTTTCTTTAACGGCACAATAATTTCATTACTTAAAGCGTAAACAACTATTAATTTAAATATATACGTTATGAAAAAGTTATTTTTATCAGCCGCAATTGTTTTAGGAAGTTTAACTTCATTCGCTTCAACTTCACCAATTACTAATACAAACGTAAAAGTGATTTCTATAGAAGACGAGTATACTGAAATCAAATTAGAAGAATTACCAGCTGCTATTACAGAATCTTTGAAAAAAGCATACCCTGAAGCAGTAATTACTAAAGCATATAAAAACGAAAAAGCTCAGTATAAACTTGATGTAACTGTTGGTGACAAAGTAGGAAACTTATTTGCTAATGCAGACGGAACTTGGATAAAACAATAATCTAAAATAAGATTCTGTGATAATCCAAATCAAGAATACTAAGATCAAATTAACTATATTAAAATACAATTATCATGAAAAATTTATTTTTATCAGCCGCAATCGTTTTGGGAGGTTTAACATCATTTGCTTCAACTTCGCCAATTTCAAATACAATCGTAAAAGTAATCTCTATCCAAGATGATTATACAGAAATTAAATTGGAAGAAGTTCCAGCAGCAGTAACAGATGCTCTTAAAAAAGCATATCCAGACGCTGCGCTTACTAAAGCATTTAAAAATACAAAATCTGAATACAAGCTTGAAGTAACTGTTGGAGATAAAACAGGAAATCTTTTCGCTAATGCAGATGGAACTTGGATTAAAAAATAATTAAGTCTAACCCTAAAAAACTATTACTATGAAAAAGTTAATCTTATCGGCAGCAATTGTTTTAGGCAGTTTGTCGATGAACGCAGAAACCCCTGTTGCAACCAGCCAAATGGTGCTAACAGTTAATGATCAGGATGGATATAAAGAAGTAGATGGAGTTCCGGCAGCCGTAAAAAAAGGCTTAGATGCAGCTTATCCTGGTGTAGTGCTTGAAAAAGCATGGGTTAATGATAAAAAGGAGTATAAAATTGAGATAACCGTTCGAGGTGAAAAATCGATCGTTTATACAGACGCTTCTGGTAACATTCTTAAAAAATAATTTAAACCACTAAATAATATGAAAAAGTTAATCTTATCAGCAGCGATTGTTTTAGGAAGTCTTTCAGTTAATGCTGCAGTTCTTCCAGCAGTTTCGATTTCTCAATCAGTATTAGTTCAAAGTGAATTTACTGAAGTATCTGCAGACGCCGTTCCGGCAGCTGTAAAGTCTACAATTGAAAAATCTTTCCCGAATACTAAGCTTGAAAAAGCGTATAAAAACGAGAAAAACGAGTACAAACTTGAAATTTCAAGTGGAGACAAGAAGTATACTATTTTTACAGATGCTTCTGGAAATATCATTAAAAAATAATTTAAAATCAGCATCATGAAAAAGCTAATCTTATCAGCAATAGTCATTGTTGGAACTATGTCAATGCATGCCAATGTATTGCCTGTTTCTCAAAGTGCTAAAGCTACTGTAACTGTTCAGTCAGAATATACAGAAGTTACGGCAGATGCTGTTCCTGCAGCTGTGAAAACAGCTTTGCAGACTGCTTATCCAGGAGCAAAACTGGACAAAGCATTTGTAAACGAAAAAAAAGAGTATAAACTCGAAATATCAGTTGGAGACCAAAAGGCTACTGTTTATTCAGATGTCAATGGTAACTGGTTGAAGATATAAATTAGGTGAATTTAGATTTATGTTTTTGGTGAAAAAGAGATTGCGTCGTGCAATCTCTTTTTTTTTACATATTTTACATAATTTTATGAAATAACAAGTTTAATAATATTATTTTAGCAAAAAAGTCCCTATAAGCAAATGCCGAAGATATTACTGATAGAAGATGATATTGCGTTCTGTAAATTATTAGAGAAATTTCTAATCAAAAAAGCGTTTGAAGTAACTACTACTTTCTCTGCTGCAGAAGCGCGTGAAGCAGTTAAAAACGAATCGTTTGATTTGATTTTGACCGACCTTCGTTTGCCTGATTCTGACGGTATTGGACTTATGTCAGAATTTAAAAATTCTCATCCTCATATTCCTGTTATTTTAATGACAGGTTACTCTGATGTAAATACCGCTGTAAAAGCCATTAAAAATGGAGCGGCAGATTATATTTCGAAACCCTTTAATCCAGATGAAGTTCTTCTTGTAATTACTAATGCTTTGCAAGCTCCAAAAGAGGAAGAAGAACAAGCTTCTGTAAAAGAAAAAAAGACAGCAAAAAAGCAGTCATCAACAGGAGAAAACGAATTTGTTAAAGGAATTTCTGTTGCATCCAAAAAACTTTTAGATCATATTCAATTGGTAAGTCCAACAGATATGTCCGTTTTGATAATTGGTGAAAGTGGAACAGGAAAAGAAATTATTGCTAAAAGTATTCATCAGCAAAGTAGAAGAAAAGATAATAATTTTATTGCAGTAGATTGCGGGGCCATTCCAAAAGAATTGGCGGCAAGTGAATTTTTTGGACATTTAAAAGGATCTTTCACGGGAGCAATTAGCGATAAAAAAGGATATTTTGAAGCAGCAAACGGTGGAACTTTATTTTTGGACGAAATTGGAAATCTTTCCTATGAAAATCAAATTCAATTGTTAAGAGCGCTCCAAGAAAGAAAAATTAAACCTGTAGGAAGCAATAAAGAAATAAACGTCGATATACGCATTATTACAGCCACCAATGAAGACTTGCGCGAAGCAGTAAAAAACGGCGATTTTAGAGAGGATTTATACCATAGAATCAATGAGTTCTCGATTCAGTCACCATCTTTAAAAGATCGTGGCGAAGATTTAATGGTTTTTGCCGATTATTTCCTTGAAAAAGCCAATCAGCAATTGCATAAAGAGGTGATTGGATTTTCTCCAGAAGTGGTTTCGATTTTTCAAAATTACTCTTGGCCGGGAAATTTAAGAGAATTGCAAAATTGTGTAAAACGTGCCACTCTTTTAACACGTGGTGATTTTATAGAAAGCGATGTGCTTCCGGCAGAATTTTTTCAGATTCAAAATCAACCCCCAGCAAATGAAGTTTTCTCATTGTCTGAAAATGAAAGAGAAACTATTATTAGTGCTTTATCGAAAACGCAGAACAATAAATCGGAAGCAGCAAAATTGCTGAAGATTACTAGAAAAACACTTTATAATAAATTGAAACAATATAATATTGAATAAAAAGAGCAGTCTAAAATGACTGCTTTTTTTATAGTCCCAGTAGTAGGATGTGATATTCAAAGAAATATATTTGTTCAATCTTCTTCAAATATAGCCAAAGATTTTAACCTTGTGAAACGTATAGAAGATTATTGCCTCCCAATGGTCGATATCATTGGGCATGGTTTAAATTGTTTGTGAAAAAGATTTGTTAGATTTCGTGTTTCAATTCTTGAAAAAGAACGTCTATTTTCTTAGATAAATCTTCGAAAGTCGCTTTTATATCAATTGTATTTAAATCTTCTTTTTCTAAATCTATTAGAAGTTCGCCAATTTCATTTGCCTGAATTTGTTTGAACATTGGCGCAATGCGATGTGCAATAGATTTTATTTCATCATGATTTTTCTCTTGAACCGCGACTTTCAAAAAGCCTAAATTTTCGACTGTTGTTTCAATAAAAGATCTTAGAACTTCTTTTAGTGCTGATTCGTCTTGGCCTAGAAAATCTTTTAAAGTTTCTAGCGAATATATTTGAGCTTCATTTTTGCTTGTGTTCTCTGTAGATTCAGTTAAAGGAATTTCTTCATGATCTAAAATATGCTGAATCGTTTCCAATAAAATTTTAGGCGAATAAGGTTTCTTTATAACCGTAGTAAAACCAGCATTTTTATAAACCGAAAGATCCAAATCGGTACGTCCAGTCAAGGCAATTACGTGTTGATTTTTGAAAATGGTTTCTGGAAGCTCACGAAGTTTTTCTAAAAATAAAAATCCGTCTATTTCTGGCATTTGAATGTCAGTAATAACAAAATCAAACGGCGTTGTCTGAATTGTCTCTAAAGCTTTCGCAGGATTAGTAAACGAAAACACCTGATGTTGTTCTTGTTTTAATACACCGCTTGTTAAATTCAAAAGATTAATGTCGTCATCGACTACAATAAAAGTTTGTTTCTTAGTGTTTTTTGTCGTTTTTAGTTTAGAATCAGTTGTTGGAAGAGATTGACTATTGTCAAATAATAAAGGCAGCTGAATCGTAAAAGTGCTTCCTTTTCCAAAAATGCTTTCTAAGCTTAAGCTTCCGCCCAGAATAGAAATAATTTTCTGGCAGATGGATAAACCTAAACCGGTCCCGCCGTATTTTTTTTCGATGTTTTCATTCGCTTGCGCAAATTCTTCAAAAACCAATTTCTGGTTGGCTTTTTCAATTCCGATACCAGTATCTTGAATCGAGATCGTGAAGAACTGGTCGTCATTCGCGTAAGCGGCAATTCGAATATGACCATTTTCGGTAAACTTATAAGCATTTCCAATAATATTAGTCAAGATTTGTTTTAAACGAAACGGATCGCCCACAATACGTTTCTGAAACTGCTCGTCTACATTTATAATTAGATCAATGTCTTTCTGTTTGTAAACCGTTTGAATATTTCTGGCAACATCCTCAATAATTTCAGGTAATGAAAATGGAACTTTTTCTATCGAAATCTTTCCAGCTTCAATCTGCGAGAAGTCCAATAAATCCTGAACGAGCTGCGTAATATATTCAGAGGAATTTTTAATGTTTTTTATAAAATACGATTGCTTCGTATTGACATCTGAATTGCCTAAAAGTTCAGAATAACCTACAATCGTACTCAAAGGCGTTTTTAAATCGTGGCTTACAGTTGAGATTAATTGCTCGCGACTCTTCAGCAGATTTTTGGTTTTGAAATTGGCAATTTCAAGCTGTTTTTTATACAGTTGCGATTTTGAATAATCGCTCACAATTAGAATAGAGAAAAAGACGGTTAGTAACAAACCGATTACTGCAGAAGCTGTAACAATTTCGTTGACTCTTTTTAATGATTTTTCTTTTAATGAATTGCTTTTGATCGAGTTGATGATGATTTCTCGCTCAATAATTCGAAGTATTTTTCTAAGCTGATCTGAAATCGCAATTTCATTCTGAAGCAATTTGTTTTCTTCAAAATTTAGAGATTCTTTTTTCTTTTCGGCTTTTATTTTTACAGAACTCAAAAGCTTTTTTGAATTCGCCAAAATAGAATCAGATGCTTTTTTGCTCAATGTATTGGTGCTGTCATCAGGAATATTCGAATTTAAATAATCAACATATTGCTGTAAAACACTACGCTGATAACTCCCCAACTGATTCGGATTTTTAGTAAAATCTTGAAGCTCGAGCTTTCTAAGGTTAAACTCCATTTTAGTGATTTCATCAATCGCGTTGTTTACAGAAGTTTCATCATCAGCTTTATTTTTGATTTCTCTTAACTGTTTGATGTTTTCTGTTTTTTCAGACAAAAAATAAGTCACACTATCTAAAAGTGTTTTCTGATATTCGGTAGTTACAATTTGTTTTAAAGTATCAATGCGTTTTCGGAGCGAGTCGGTTTCGATCAGATAATTTTTAAAATCTTTTTCGGAGTTATTTTGAATCGTTTGTCTGGCTAGACTTTCGGTTTTGTAAACATTCGAATACAATCTGCTTACTCTGATAATTTTGGTTTTTTCTAAAGCGATCTTGTCTTCCAATTTATTGTAAACTACATTTTCAGAATAAAGAAACCATCCAACTGTAGCAACCAAAGCCAGTAATGCAACATAGCTGAATAAAACTTTGATTGCGGTGTAACTTTTTTTGGTCTCCATATTTTGCTAATGATTTGAGGGAATAAGACTTCTACAGCCTCGGGATTAAAACATTGCAATTTATCTAAAAAAATCTGTTTTTTGAAGAGTAAAATTACCCAATATGTTACATAATTGTAAGGATTGTAAAGAAAAACAGCCGTAGATTATGTAAATCTACGGCTGTCAAAATGTTATTTTATGGATTATAAAGTTTCATCTAACCATTTGAAGAATTCACCTTGCCATACCTGAGCGTTTTGTGGTTTTAAAACCCAGTGATTTTCGTCTGGGAAATACACAAATCTACTTTTGATTCCTCTTAATTGAGCCGCTTGAAAAGCTTCTTGTCCTTGTCCGATCGGCACACGGAAATCTTTTCCTCCTTGGAAAATCAAAATTGGTTTATTCCAGTTTTGAACCAAAGTTGCAGGATTAAAAATAGTATATGCTTTTTGCGCTACCGCATTGTCTTTTTCCCAGTATGCTCCACCAAAATCCCAATTGTTAAAGAAAACTTCTTCTGTTGTTCCTAACATCGAAACGGTATTGAAAACGCCATCGTGAGCAATGAAAGTTTTGAAACGGTTTTTGTGAATTCCAGCTAAATAAAATACAGAATATCCTCCATAACTTGCACCAACGCAACCTAAACGGCTTTTGTCAACATAGCTTTCTTTAGCAACATCATCAATTGCAGAAAGGTAATCGTCCATAACTTGTCCGCCCCAATCTTTACTAATTTGCTCGTTCCATTCAACTCCGTGTCCTGGCATTCCACGACGGTTTGGAGCAACTACCACATAGCCTTTAGCAGCCATTAAAGAGAAATTCCAACGGAAAGAATACGATTGTGTCAATGCGCTTTGAGGTCCGCCTTGGCAGAATAACAAAGTTGGATATTTTTTTGAAGCATCAAAATTTGGAGGCAAGATTACCCAAACCAACATTTTTTTACCGTCAGTTGTAGTAACATAACGCTTTTCTGTTTTGCTTAACGCTAAAGTTTTATACGTATCTGTATTTACATTAGAGATTTGTTTCCAAGTATTTTTCTTCAAATTGAAAGAATAAATCTCACCTGCGTGGTTCATGTCTGTTCTCGTAACGATGATATCATCTCCAACAAAACCTACTAAATCATTTACATCAAAATCTCCGTTTGTCAATTGGCGAACGTTGATTGCGATTTTAGTTAAACCTGGAAAATTAACCGAGAAAAGTTGCTTTGTTCCGTCAATTGGCGCAACAAAAAATACAGTTTTTCCGTCTTTGCTCCAGATAAAGTTATCTACAGTTCCGTCCCAGTTTGCTGTTAAGTTGGTTTTGATTCCTTTAAACTCAACAATAATGTCGTTTTTATCAGACTCATAACCGTCGCGTTTCATCTGCAACCAAGATAAATTTCCTGTTGGAGAAAATTGCGGAGCCGTATCGTAACCTAAATTACCGTCTGTTTTATTAGTTGTTTTTTGAGTTTCTAAATTGTACTCGTAAATATCGGTATTGGTAGAAATTGCATAAGCAGTTCCTGCTTTTTTCTTGCACACATAAAAAATGCTTTTGCTGTCTGGAGACCAGATATAATCTTCGTCGCCACCAAAAGGTTTTTGCGGAGAATCGAAAGTTTCACCTTTCAAGATGTCGATTCCTTTTGCGCCGTCTTTGTTTTCTTTATAAAAAACGTGGTTAAATTTCCCTTCGTTCCAAGTGTCCCAATGACGATAATCTAAACCATTATAAATTTGAGCATCAGATTTGCCAAGACTTGGATAGAAATCTTTACCTAAAACACTTTCTAGTTTTACTTCCTCATTATAAACCACAAATTTTCCGTCAGGCGAAATGTTTTTGTCTGCTAAGATTTCTTTTGTGTCTTTAATTTCAACTGCAGTTCCACCATTTACGGGAATGGTGTAAATTTTAGAATTCGATTTGTTTTCTTCAACTGAAGGCGTAGAAACCTTAAAAACTATATTTTTTGCATCTTTAGAAATTCCAAGCGGAGTTACTCGTCCTAATTTCCATAACAATTCCGGCGACATAACATTCTGCCCAATAGCGTTTAAACTCATCATTATTAAGGTTGTTAATAATACTTTTTTCATAATCTAATTATTCTATTTTTTGTGCGCTAAAAATACAACTTTTAAATCCCAAATTGTTAAATTCCAAATACCAAAAAATGTTAAAAATTCCAATATTTAAATTCCAAATTCCAATTGTCCCCTGAGCGGAGTCGAAGGGCGTAACGTAAAAGGCTTCGACTCCGCTCAGCCTGACAAAGCAAACGCAATTTCGATTTATAAAGTTTTGGAATTTGGAATTTATCTAAAAATTGGAATTTAATCCAAGATTGGAATTTAGAGTTTAAGAGTTTATACATTGTCAGGCTGAGCGAAGTTGAAGGGCGCAACGTAATGAGGCTTCGACTTCGCTCAGCCTGACAAAAGATTTAAATGAACTTACATTTCTTATATGGTTTAAAAAAAACATTATTTTTATAAAAACTCTGAAAAATGGAACTAAGCTACTGGGAACTAAAAAACTGGTTCGCAAATATCGATTACACTATTGTCGGAAGCGGCATTGTTGGTTTGCATACTGCATTACGCTTACGCGAAAGATTTCCGTCTGCTAAAATTCTGGTTTTAGAACGCGGCATATTACCACAAGGAGCAAGTACCAAAAATGCTGGTTTTGCCTGTTTCGGAAGTTTGTCTGAAATTATGGATGACCTAAAAACGCATTCAGAAGAAGATGTTGTGGCGTTAATCGAGAAACGTTGGAAAGGACTTCAATTACTTCGAAAACGATTAGGAGATCAGGCAATTGATTTTAAACCTCACGGGGGATATGAATTGTTTTTGAAAGAGGATGAATTCGGGTTTAGCGAATGCATTTCTAAAATTCCGTTTATCAATGAAGTTTTAAAACCGCTTTTTAAAACCGATGTTTTTTCGAAAGAAGTAGACCGATTCGGATTTGAAAATATTCAAGATTATTTGATTTTTAATCCATTTGAAGGACAAATCGATACCGGAAATATGATGCAGGAATTGCTAAAACAAGCTGCTCTGGCCGATATATTAATCTTAAATCAGCAGACCGTAAAATCGTATGCCGATGCAGGAAATCATGTCGAAGTAGCGGTAAACGATTTTAGCTTTAAAACCCAAAAACTGCTTTTTGCCACCAACGGTTTTGCTGGCGAATTAACTAAAGGTGCTGTAAAACCTGCAAGAGCGCAAGTACTTATTACAGAGCCTATTCACAATTTAGATATTAAAGGAACGTTTCATTTAGATAGAGGATATTACTATTTCAGAAATATTAACGATCGTATTTTATTAGGCGGCGGCCGAAACCTTGATTTTGAGGGAGAAACCACAACCGAATTTGGAGAGACGAAAATTATTCAAAATAGATTGGAAGATTTGCTGAAAAATGTAATTTTACCAAATCAGGATTTTCAGATTGCGCACCGATGGAGCGGGATCATGGGAATTGGAAATAGTAAGAATCCGGTTGTAACCCAACTTTCTGAAAATGTGTTCTGCGGAGTGCGTTTAGGCGGAATGGGAGTGGCGATAGGAAGTTTAATAGGAACAGAATTAGCAGATTTAATATAATGGCAGCACCCAAAAAACCAGCACCAAAAACTACTACAAACAAAGCAAAACCGAAAACAGCTCCCAAAAAATCAAATCGTTCTTTTGGAGAAAAAGTAAAATGGTTTTTTATAAAAGCAGCTTTATGGTTTTTTGGAATTTCAATAGGTTCAGTTATATTTTTTAAATATGTTCCTGTGCCATTCACGCCATTAATGCTCATTCGTGCCATCGAAAATAAAATGGCAGGAAAAGAAGTTTATTTTGACCACGATTGGGAACCGATTGAAAAAATCTCGATGAATTTGCAGAAAGCAGTTATTGCCAGCGAAGACGGAACTTTTTTAACACATAATGGTTTCGATTTTAAAGCACTTCAAAAGGCCTATAAAAGTAACGAACGTGGCCGCCGAATTAGAGGGGGAAGTACAATCTCACAGCAAACTGCCAAAAACGTCTTTTTATGGCAAGGAAAAAGTTATTTCCGTAAAGGTCTAGAAGCATATTTTACTATTTTAATCGAGATTATCTGGGGTAAAGAACGCATTATGGAAGTTTACCTGAATAGTATCGAAATGGGAGACGGAGTTTACGGGGCTTATGCAGCAACAGAACATTGGTATCGCAGAGATGCTTCGAGTTTAACACCAATGCAAGCGGCGGGAATTGCAGCGATTCTTCCAAATCCAAGAAAATTTAAAGCTACAGGATCTTCAAGTTATATTAATAGAAGAAAAGAACGAATTGTACGCGAGATGCGCTACGTGGGAAAAATCAATTATAATGGAAAAGAAGAAAAGAAGAAGTAAAAAAACGCTTTTTGCTTTTCTAATATTGACCGTAACGCTCACTTTTGGACAAGGAAAAACTGCAGAAATAGGGTTTATATCAGATAACGATTTATACACATCGTCTAAATATGATATGTATTATACAAATGGTCTGGAGCTTTTCTATCGGTTTTTATCAAAAAACAATAATCCGAAAATCAATAAAGAAATTACCGAATTTAGAATTGGACAGTATCTTTATAATCCGCGATTTTTAAACGAAGAAGCAGTTACGGTTAACGATCGACCTTTTGCTGGTTATCTTTTTGCAGAAGTCGGGAAGAACTTTTTTTACCAAAGCGAATCGGTTTTAAAAACCGATTTTCAAGTTGGCTTTCTTGGCCCGAATGCGTTAGGTGAGGAATTGCAAAAAGGTTTTCATAACATGATTGGATACAAAAAAGTATACGGCTGGGAAAATCAGATTCATAATGCTTTAGGAATTCAAGCGCATGCAATGTATTCTAAAAAGCTATTTCCATCAAAACATAATGATTTTGTAGATCTTCATTGGCAGTCAGAAGGTAATCTAGGAACAATTTTTACAGGAGTTTCTACGGGATTTATGGCGAGATTTGGATTTAAGAAACTGCTTCCAATTTACGATTCAAATATGCATGATGCTTCTATAAATGCACAAGGACAGCCAGAAATTAGAGAGTTTTATTTCTATATTGCGCCTAGTGTCAACTATCAGTTTTACGATGCCACTATTGAAGGCAGTATGTTTAATGATACAAGTCCGATTACTTTCAGTTTGGAACCACTTCGTTTCAACGGAGAAGCAGGTTTAAAATACCGACATAATAACTTTAACGTTTCCTATTCTTTCCTTTACCGCGGAAGAGAACTCAATGATCCAGGAATTGATACCAATTCTGGATACTTTTATGGATCTATCAGAATGGGGTTTTTGCTTAAATAATCTTTTTCGATTGAAAATTTAAATCAATATGATGGGATACTTTGTCTTCTTCGTCTTCTTAGCCATTTTTGCTTTTGCTAGCGTTAAGTGGGGAACATTTTTAATTTCAGATGTAATAGCAGGGGGTATTTTGGTAATATTTTTTACCTATTATCATTTTAGAGATTATTTTGATAAAGGTGAAATTTTGGTGCTTATGATTAACCTTATTATGTATGTTCTAGTTTTTATTTCTTCTATCTTCATTTATTTTGACAAAGAAAATGAAAAAAGAACCTACTGGATATTTCCTGTTCTTGCCTTTGTTTGTTTAATGATGGTAGAAAAAATGACATTAAATTTTGATGAGGGTTTTTTAGGAATGTATGTCCCTGTTGCACTAGCTTTTTTTCCAATGTACTTTTTGAAGTATTATTTGAAATATATTAGAGAGGTAGTTTGATTTTGATTGTAGAGCCACTTGCGAAGATTTCTGGTTTTTCGAAATGGTAAACCAAAATATGATTCACTGAAAAAGCCATTCCGTTTTCGGAAATGGCTTTTTACAGTAATTTACGGTTTTTCAATTTTTATAATTTTTCCTGTCTTTTTATTGAATGTTAAAGTTTTATTTGGCCCTCCGTAGAAAATTGTAAGCGTGAGCGTGCTATCGGTTTCATTTTTAAAGATGATGTCTTTTGCCATTCTGATTTTCATATCAAGATTATCATTCATAATTTGATAATCGGTACATTGAAAGATTTTTTTTTCCATCAAGCCATTCTTTTCAATTACTTCAAGCCAGGGTGGAATCATAGCACTGTATCCTACAATCTGTGCCCGATATTTTTCATTTAAATCTTTGTTTTTGTACAACCCCAAAGTGGTCGTGGAAAGCACCATTGCATAAAAAGGAATCATCATCGCAATAATACTCAGGACTAATGTTACAATTAGAGATGCTAAAAGTAATTTGGCTAAAAGCTTTTTCCAAAAAACAATAATTATCACAAAAGACATGATGAGCCAAAGCCAAAAAACAATAACATCGCTATAATAGCCACGAAAACTAATTTCTTTAAAATAATAAAGAAGACAATCTAAAGCAAATAGCGAACTGATAATTAGATATAATTTCAGTATTGTTTTTTTATTTAAAATCATATTTTCTTTAAAAGGTAATTTAAACCAAATACTGTTGCAATCGATAAGATTAAAATAGGAAAGAAAGACAAGGTAAGCGTATACACTATTTCTTCTTTAAAAAGATAAGTACTCCACGCCGATTCGCGATCTACAAAAATGTTGTAATTCCAGAAAAACCAAATTAAAATCAAGGAAATTAATTCTAATGCCGTTTTTAGATAGTTGTTTTTTATTAAGGTAAATAACAAAAACGCAATAGTTAATAAAATGGTTGCAAATACAGACAATAAATAAGCATCATCAAAAAAAAGGCTATCAGGATTTCCGCTAGATAGTTTTTCAGAAAAGCTCCCCATAGCCCAATAGATTTCTATAAAAGTGAATACAAAAAGCAGTATAGAAATTAGGACAAGTTTTTTTAAGAATTGAAATATTATCGTTTTAAAATTTGGATTCATTTTTAAGGCGCGTAATTTATTATTTGCAAAAATATAAATTTATTTGTAAATAATATCTTTCATATTTGTGTTTGCTAATAAATTGCTTTTAAGTAAATTTGAAATGCTTAACCTTTTGATAATATGTTGAATAGATTAAAGGTTTACTTTTAATTAATAAAAAATAAAACTATGGATGTCAATTGGAATTTAATAGGTGTTGTAGCAATTTTGATCGTGATTTTGGTTGTATTGACAATCAGAAAAAATCTGAGAGAAAAAAAGAAATTGGAAAACTTGCTAAATAACGATTTCAAAAAAGCAGAAAAAGATGATGTTGATGGCGATGATGCCGCAAATGAGAAATAGTATAGAATGTTTTTTAAAACTGAAGAAACATTAAAATTCTGAATCTGTTAAAGAGCTTTCCCTTTTCATAAAGTACCAACTTTTTAGAATTACTAGAAAATTGGAGATTATAGAAAAGAAGCTGACTTTGATTAGCAAAAGCGTTATAGATTCAGAAACACCATCCATAATATCAGGAATTTGATTATCATATTTTCTTTCAGCAGAATAGGATAAGATAAATAGCAGCGCCCATAGACAAAAAAAGAAAAACAGTATATAAAGCAATGTTGGAAATTGTCTCCGCAGGTATTGAAAAATGGACGAAAAGATAAAGTTTGCCATTGAAAAATAAAATAACGCTCCTATTACAAAAGGATTAAGGAAAAGACCAAAAGTTATAGGATGATTTTTTGAAGTTGTAATTAAAAAATAGACTGTTAGAAAAAAAACAGCAAGAAAGGTAGCCTGAATTACTGATAGAAAACTATTGATGCTTTTTTTGTCTTCTTCCATTGTGATAAAGAGATTTTCTCTAGAAAATATGTTTAAAATAAAATACCGTATTACTTTTTGTAATACGGTATTTTTGTGGAGAATACCGGATTCGAACCGGTCGCCTCTACGCTGCCAGCGTAGCGCTCTAGCCAAATGAGCTAATCCCCCAATGTGTTAACAAATAAAGTCAAATAATCTTCAAAAAACAAATTTAGCAGACTTTCTGGTCAATTATTTTTCAAAAGCGTAACTTTACCTTAAAACTATTTTTTATGAGTTTAGAAAATGCAAACGGAAGCTTAGAAACTTCCTTTCAAAATACAATTGCAACCGTGCAATTTGGTCATCCTGCAAGTAATTCTTTTCCGCGTCAGTTATTGGATCGTCTTACTTCTGAAATAAATTCTTTAAGCCGAAATGAAAATGTCTCTTTAATTATTTTAAAAAGTGAAGGAGCCAAAACATTTTGTTCTGGAGCTTCTTTTGACGAACTTTTGAAAGTAGAAAATGAAGAGCAAGGAATTGAATTTTTCTCTGGTTTTGCTCATTTGCTGAATGCGATGCGAAATTGCAATAAAATTATAATTGGTCGCGTTCAGGGAAAAGCAGTTGGTGGCGGTGTCGGAATTATTTCGGCTTGCGATTATGTTTTTGCAACTCCACAAAGTGACATTAAATTATCAGAATTAGCAATCGGAATCGGACCATTTGTAATTGAACCAGCCGTTTCTAGAAAAATTGGAAAAACGGCAATGACCGAAATGACTTTAGCTGGCCACCAATGGAAATCTGCAGAATGGGCACTTAAAAAAGGACTATTTTCAGTTTTGACTGAAGCTGAAAATTTAGATTCTGAAGTTGAAGATTTTGCTGTAAGATTGAGTTCGTACAATCCTGAAGCTTTATATGAAATGAAAAAGATTATTTGGGAAGGAACAGAAATCTGGGAATCGCTTCTTTTTGAACGCGCTGCCATTACAGGAAAATTGGTTTTGTCTGATTTTACAAAATCAGCTTTATTACAGTTCAAAAAATAATTTAGCCACAGATTAAAAGGATTCAAAAGGATTTTTTAATAATCCAATTAATCTTTTTAATCAGTGGCAAAAAAAGATCGTAGATAACTTTGTCAAAGTTCAAAACTTTGACAAAGTTGAAAATGATAAAGATACCTGCAAGGTTTTCAAAACTTTATAGATTTAATTATTTAGAATAGAAAATAGAATATTTCACAATACCTACAAGGTTTTGAAAACCTTGCAGGATTAAAACAATTTTAAAATGAAATTGATTTCATTATTCCAGAATGTGGATGTTGCCGAAAAAATGAAGAACGCTCCAGACAGCAGTTATCAAATTGGCGTTGTCATCGGATCTTTCATTCCGTTTCTACTTTTAGGAGGAATTGCTTTGTGGTTGTACATCAGAGCTAAAAAAAGAAACAAAAACGGTTATTAATTTGTAAATTTGCAAGCTTAAAATTAAAAATCGATGAGTAATATCAGAATTACAAAACAATTTAGCTTCGAAACTGGGCATGCTTTGTACGGTTACGACGGAAAATGTAAGAACGTTCACGGACACAGTTATAAATTATCGGTAACGGTTATTGGTTCGCCAATTACAGACCGATCGAATGTAAAGTTCGGAATGGTAATTGACTTTTCTGATCTAAAGAAAATTGTAAAAGAAGAAATCGTCGATCAATTTGATCATGCAACTGTTTTTAACCAAACAACTCCGCATGTTGAGTTGGCTGCAGAATTGAAAAACCGCGGACATCACGTAATCTTAGTAGATTATCAACCAACAAGCGAAAACATGGTGGTCGATTTTGCTGAAAGAATTATAGCAAGACTTCCAGAAGGAATTTCTCTTTTCTCACTAAAACTTCAGGAAACAGAATCTTCATTCGCAGAATGGTACGCTTCTGATAATCTTTAATTAAGTCAAAAAGTCAAAAGTCAAAAGTCAAAAGTGAAATGTTTTTGCATCTCACATCTCATAATTCACATCTCACAATAATGAAAAAAATATATTTTGCTTCAGATCAGCATTTTGGTGCGCCAACTCCTGAATTGAGTTTGCCGCGCGAAAAGAAATTTGTGGCTTGGTTAGATGAGGTTAAAGAAGATGCTGAAGCGATTTTTTTGCTTGGAGATTTATTTGATTTCTGGTTCGAATATAAAACGGTTGTTCCGAAAGGTTTTGTGCGCATTTTAGGCAAGCTGGCTGAAATTCGCGATAGCGGAATTCCGGTATATTTCTTCGTTGGAAATCATGATCTTTGGATGAATGATTATTTTGAAACCGAATTGAATATTCCGGTTTACCACGATAATAAAGAATTTACTTTTAACGGAAAAACCTTTTTAATTGGCCACGGCGACGGAAAAGGTCCTGGTGATAAAGGCTATAAAAGAATGAAAAAGGTATTTACAAATGCGTTTTCAAAATGGCTTTTCAGGTGGTTGCATCCAGATGTTGGCGTAAGTTTAGCACAATATTTATCGGTCAAAAATAAATTGATTTCTGGCGATGAAGATGTGAAGTTTTTGGGAGAAGAAAACGAATGGCTGGTTTTATACGCTAAGCGAAAACTCGAAACCAAACATTACAATTATTTCATCTTCGGACACAGACATTTGCCAATGATTATTCCTGTTGGCGAAAATTCTGAATACGTAAACCTAGGCGATTGGATTGGCTATTTTACATATGGTGTTTTTGACGGAGAAAAATTTGAGCTAAAGAAATTCGAGAAATAGTAGAGAAGTCGAAAGTCAAAAGTCGAAAGTCAAAAGTTGAGGTTAATTCCTAAAACCAAAAACGAACAATATCTTATTTTTTATTTGTTGGATAGATTCCGATTTTATGCGTTCGCAGAATATATTCTGAAAGCTGTTTACTGTTTGAAAGCTGGAATTTAATTGCTCCAGATGCTTTTTTTGGCATATGGCATTCTACACAATTACTTGCCAATAATTTCTCAGGCATTGTTTTTAAGGTAGTTTCATTATGTTTTAATCCTTGATGACAGCTCATACAAATTTTAGAGTAAGAAGCCATGTTTTTAGAAGCATTTTCGTGTGGATTATGGCATGTAATGCAATCCATTTTTTGGCTATTGAAACATTTGCTTTGCGCCATTAAACGATACTGATTTCCATGAACATCAAAATTTGCGGTATCGGTAATGCTTTTAGTTTCACGAAAATACTCCGATAAATTATCTCCTGGTTTAAATTCAAAACGAGATTTTAATTTCATTCCATCGTTTCCTGCATGGCATAAAGCACAGGCATCCAATTTTTGCTGTCTATTTAAAGTTTTAAAGCTTGTAATGCTGTAGGCAACTTTTACGTTTGGATTTTTTAAGTGAAATTCAACATGTTTCTTGGCCGGACCATGGCATCGCTCGCAGTCAATTCCGTAAACAATAGTTTTTTTATTAATTATGTCTTCGACCTCCATAGACATAAAATTCCTGTCCGCAGAACTCTGGTCAACCGTTTTAGAACTAATATTCGAACTATGGCAAGAATAGCAATCTTTTACCACCATGCGATCAAAATACGGCTTTTCGGCAGGAAAACCAGGACTTGTTGCCCAATTGTTTATAGAATGATAGAAAGAAACTGGTAGTTCGTACGTATTATTGTTTTTCCAATAAACAGATGTTTGCGCATGTTTGGTTCCAAATACAATTTCGAATTTGTATCTCGCTGTCTCTTTTCCGTTTTTGTATAAAACCTGATACAAACTATCGCCCTCTTTTTCCATGACCAGTTTGGTATCTTTATCGTAAATGAAAGTATGATTTTTAGAATCGAAATCGCCAGAAACGTTTCCTAAAATAGCTGGAGCTGTCGCCTTAAAGTGCGAACTTTTGAATGCCATTTCAGACTGTACTTTGTGACATTGGATGCAGCTTTCTGATCCCGCATAATCAGTTCCGCGAGGATCAATATATTCTTCAGATTTAGTATTGCAGCTGACAAAAAGAATTGCCCAAAGCGCTAAGGTTAGTCGAAATACAGCTTTTTTCATTGCTGTAAATATACTTTTTTTTGAATTGAATCAAAATATATTTCAATAATGAAAAAATGATGTTAAAATATTTAGAATGCTTCTTAATTCATGCCGACTCCGTAAACATATTCATCAAGCTCAATTTTGAATAAAGAACCTTCAACCAAATCTTTAATCGATTTTAATTCGGTCATATTTACAGCCAAATCTATCGAGTTACATGGTGTTTTTAATAAAAATTTGTGGCAAGAATATTTCATTTCGCAAGCTTCACAACAAGAGTTTTCGATCATGCTATCTTCGATCAAATCGCAAAATTGATTCAATTCTTGAACTGTAAAATAAAAGCCAGTTTCTTTAAAAACCAATTGTACTTTGTCTGAAATCGTAGTATTGTGATCTTTCCAGTAAAAAGCTATTCCAAAGTTATTATGATATATTTGTTCAATTTCTCTCATCGTAAATCCTTTAATTTCAACAAATATAAATATTATTTAAATTAATTCTAAATAAAAAAATCATAAAAGTTTGAAAAATCTTTTCGTCTAGCCAGTAGCTAAACAGCAATAAATGTCAGAATCTATCGAGTAGAGTAGAAACAGAAATTTTTAGTTCATTCCAGAACCATAAATATATTCGTTGAGATGAAGTCGAAATAAAGAACCGTCTACCAAGTCTTTTATAGAATTTAATTCAATTGGTGATATTTCTAAATCTATAGCAACATAGGGTGTCTTCAATAAAAATTTATCGAAGGCACGTTTTATTCCACGTGAATCGTAATCATTGTGGTCTGTTACGCAATCTTCGATTAAATCGTGAAATTCATTTAATTCTTGAACTGAAAAATAAAATCCCATTTGTTTAAAAAGCAACTGAATTTTATCTGATATAATTTCGTTGCCTTCTTTCCAATAAAATGAAATTCCAAAATCGTTTCTGTATATCTGTTCAATGTCCTTCATGACAATTTTTTTTAGGCTACAAAGATACAGAGACTTTGTATTAATACTTGATTAACAAAAGCATAAAAAAAAGCTAAAAATCAGTATTAGTAAATTGATTTTTAGCTCTTTATGTTGGATTTGTAAATTTTCTTTTTTTAATGGAATCTGATCCATTATTTCAGCCATTTTTTTAAGTTTGAAAGAAACGCTGCCTGTTGGTCAACAAATAAATAATGTGAGCAATTATCAAGGAAGGCAAAGTGTTTTTCGCCTGTTATAGCTTTCAAAGAATTGATTTGTGCCAATGAAAAAACGCCATCTTCCTTTCCGTAAATGCCATAAATAGGAACTCCAGCCGCTTTGATTTTCTTTAGAAAAGGTTTGCTATCGATGTTGTTTTGTTTTTCATTTTGATAAAAAACTAATGGCGCATTCTTATTTCGAATATTGGTTTTATAAAATTCCCCAGCTTCATAATCGGCATATAGCTTTTTGGAAGCTTTTGTTGGTTTTGGCATTTTAAAATAATTTTCATCGCTTGCCAAGTCGAAACAATGTTTTCTATATCCTGCAGAATTTTTATCGAGTTTTTCTACATAAGCTATTTTATTTAGCGTTTTGGAATCTCCTTTATGTATTTTTTTTATTGAATTTAAAATATGATCATAAGTTTCCTGTTGCGAAAACAAAGCGCCAGCCAAAACCAAAGCACTCACATTTTGCGGATATTTATTTGTATAAAGTGTAGCAACCAAACCGCCAAAACTATGCCCCAAGAGAACTGCTTTTTTTAAATGATATTTTTTATAAATAGAGTTTAAATCCTGAAAAGCTTCTTCATAAGTAAATTTAGCATCAGGATCTGCAGATCTTCCTTCGCCTCTTCGGTCGTAGGCAATGACATAAAAACCTTGATCGGCTAGTTTTTGAGCTGTTGTTCCTTCAAACAAAGTCGCATTGCCACTTGGCCCGCCATGAATAAAAATTATGGTTTTATTCTTTTCGTTTCCGTAGGTTTTAATGTAAAGATTTTGTGCTTTCGCGAAAAGCGAAATAGTAAGAAATAAAACGGTTACTAATAATTTCATGTATATAGATGGAATTTTGTGCGGATTAAAACAGTACAAATTTTAACGCGGATTACACAGATTCGTTATCACGAAAACGCGGACAAAAAACGGGTTTGTATAAAGAAAAAAAATCCGTTTTTGTCCGCGTTGTTACAAAGTAAATCCGTTTTATCCGCGTGCTATTTATTCAAATTATAATTGCTAACGGTTAAACTTATATGCCTTATATGGTTTAATTATTTATTCCAATTTATGGTGTTCATCCATATCTCTTTTCAGATCTAAATTTCTAAATGTTGGCGATTTCAATGCGGTGAAAATTACGGTTAAAAGTGTAACACTTCCTCCAAAAACAACAGAAGTTACCGCGCCCATCATTTTGGCAGTTGCACCACTTTCAAAAGCACCTAATTCGTTAGAAGATCCAACAAAAATAGAGTTTACCGCACCAACGCGTCCACGCATGTGATCTGGAGTTTTTAGCTGTAAAATAGTTTGACGAATTACTACAGAAATACCATCAGCCAATCCACTTAAAAATAACGCGAAAACAGAAAGCCAGAAATAAGTTGATAATCCAAATAGAATGATAGATAATCCGAAAACAAAAATGGCAATTAAAAGTTTCTTTCCTGCATTTTCATACAAAGGCACATAAGCAGAAACGAGCATCGTGATAAAAGCACCCACAGCAGGAGCGGCTCTTAGAATTCCGAAACCCTCAGAACCTACTTTTAAGATGTCTTGAGCGAAAACGGGCAATAATGCAACGGCGCCTCCAAAAAGTACCGCAATCATATCTAATGAAAGTGCACCCAAAACAATTTTGTTTTTAAATACAAAAGTTATACCCTCCATAAGACTGTCTTTCATAGATTCTCCCATTTTCGGATTTATAATTGGTTTTTGACTGATTTGCGATAAGGCAATTAACGAAAGAATCGAAAATCCGAAAACCAAACACATTGACCAATGAACGCCAATCCAGTTAATAGAGAATCCAGCCAATGCAGGTCCCATAACCGCTCCAATTTGCCAAACCGAACTGCTCCAAGTTGCAGCATTTGGATATACTTTTTTAGGAATGATTAGTGATAAAAGGGAAAAAATAGTTGGTCCCATAAAAGAACGAACGATTCCTCCAAAAAATACTAAAGCATAAATAGAATATAAAATAAAATGGGTAGACCAACCTCCAACTACTTTTGGCCAAGTCAACAAGAAAAGTCCAAAACTAATCACTGAAAATCCTAAAATACATTTTACCAATAAGCTTTTCTTTTCTCTTTGGTCTACAATATGTCCTGCAAACAATGACATTGAAACGGCAGGAATGATTTCCATTAAACCAATAATTCCTAAAGAAAGTGGGTTTTTGGTTAAACTATAAACTTCCCATTCTATTACAATAAATTGCATGGACCAAGCAAAAACCATTGCAAAACGCAATAATAAAAATATGTTGAATTCTCTATAGCGAAGTGCCTGATACGGATCTGGCTTGCTTGATTTAATTTCTTCCATTTGTTCTAATGTCTTTCAGCATAAGCTGTGTTGAAACCGTTCCATTCCATTCGTTTTCGGCAATGCAATAAGCCAACTGAAACGGATTTTGATTTTTTACAATATTTAATTTTTTTCCGAGTCCAAAGCCAATTGCAGCGATTCCATCAGAATTATGTTGTTTGGCAAAAAGTCTTAAATGTTCTTCTTCTGCACCCAAAGTTTTAGCGTAACCTGTATCAATCGCATTTTCAGTCATAAAAACAGGCGTCATATTCTGAGGTCCAAAAGGTTCGAATTGTTTTAAGATTCGAATTAATTTTGGTGTTATATCAGAGAAATTGATTTCGGCATCGATTTCGATTTCTGGAGTAAGCATTTCTGGTAAGATGGTTTCTGAAACCTGTTTCTCGAAAGCATTTTTAAAAGTCTGATAGTTTTCTGCTTTTAAAGTCATTCCCGCCGCATACATGTGGCCTCCAAATTGTTCCAAATGTTCGGCGCAGGCGTCTAGTGCATTATAAACATCAAATCCTTTTACAGATCGGGCAGAGGCTGCATATTTGTCGCCACTTTTAGTGAAAACCAAGGTTGGGCGATAGTATGTTTCGATTAATCTTGAAGCTACAATTCCGATCACGCCTTTGTGCCAGTCTTCTTGAAAAACAACAGTCGAGAAACGTTCTTCTTCGTTATTTTCTATAATTTGTTGGAAAGCTTCTTTGGTAATTTTTTTATCTAAATCTTTTCGGTCTGCGTTATATTGTTCAATTTCTGAAGCAAATTGCTGTGCTTGTTCAAAATTGAATTCAGTTAATAATTCGACAGCATGATTGCCGTGTTTGATTCTTCCTGCGGCATTAATTCTTGGTGAAATAATAAAAACGACATCCGTAATATCAAGAACTTTCTTTTTTACCTGATGTGTCAAAGCTTTAATTCCGGGTCTTGGTTCGCTGTTAATGACTTTCAATCCGAAATGTGCTAAAACACGATTTTCTCCCGTAATCGGAACAATATCGGCAGCAATTGCAGTAGCAACCAAATCCAGATACGGAACTAAATCTTCAATAGTTTCATTTCTATTTTGGCCTAAAGCTTGAATCAGTTTAAAACCAACTCCACAACCGCACAATTCATCGTAAGGGTAGAAGCAGTCTTCTCTTTTGGGATCTAAAACGGCAACGGCATCTGGAAGAAATTCTCCTGGGCGGTGATGATCGCAAACAATAAAATCGATGTTTTTTGCTTTTGCATAGGCGATATGATCAATCGATTTGATGCCGCAATCGAGCGCGATGATTAGAGAAATTCCGTTGTCGTCTGCGTAATCAATTCCTTTATATGAAACACCATAGCCCTCAGCATAGCGATCAGGAATGTAAGTGTCAATATTGGGATAGTGCGATTTTAAATAGGAAGAAACCAAAGAAACCGCTGTTGTTCCATCAACATCATAATCTCCGAAAACCATGATGTTTTCTTGGTTTTCGATAGCTTGTTCGATTCGGGCAACGGCTTTGTCCATATCTTTCATTAAATACGGATCGTGCAGATGTTTTAAAGATGGGCGAAAGAAAGTTTTCGCTTCATCAAAAGTTTCAATTCCTCGCTGAATCAAAAGAGTTGCTACAAAATCTTCTACATTTAGAGCTTGTGCCAAATGTTTGATTTTTTCTTCAGAAGGTTTTGGTTTTAATGTCCAGCGCATTTTTTAATTGTAGATTTTAGATGTTAGATTTCAGATTTTGGAAACCGTTTAATCTAAACTGGTAATTTTTTTGTTTTGCCACAGATTAAAATGATTTGAAAGGATTTTTTAATTTGTGGAAGAATATTTGGTTTCAACTTTGTCAAAGTTTTAAACTTTGACAAAGTTTGCCGAGTTCAAGATGTAGAATTTAAAAATCTAAAATCTACGATCTGAAATCTAAAATTATTTCGCTTCTAAAGCATTTCCTTCAAACTGAATTCCGTCCCAACCTAAGTTGATGAAATTTCTAATATTTTGGTGATTTGTTCCGTTTGGATCGCCTAAAACTTCTTCAAAGTAGAAAGCTCCAAAACAAGCTAGTGTTTCTTCTTTGTTTAAATTCTGCAGTTTTGCGAAAGAAAACAATTTGCAAGAACCTGAATTTTCGCCTGCTGCGTTATGTTGTGTTCCGTTTTGAAAAGCAGTTGGAGTAAAGTTGTAGTTTTCTTCAATTACTGCAATAGTTTCAGGAAATGTGATTTGTGTTGGCGTTTGTTTTACTTTTTCTAAAAAGGCTTGAATGCTCATATTGTGGGTTTGTTTTTTTTTGCCACAGATTAAAAGGATTATAATGATTTTTTTTGCCACGAATTTCACCAATTTCCACAAATTCAATTCGTGTTAATTCGTGTAATTGCTTCGCCTGTTCGCTATCGCTCGAGTTGTGGCAAACTTTTGTAATTAATCTGTGTTAATCATTTTAATCTGTGGCTGAAATAATTATTTATTCTTCTTCGTCTTTTGAATATTTACTTTTTTTGGCTTCTTTTTCTATTGTTTTTCCCGCAACAACCACAACGATTTCTCCTCTTGGTGCTGTTTTTTCAAAATGTGCTAAAACTTCTTTTGCTGTTCCACGAACGTTTTCTTCGTGTAATTTTGATAATTCACGCGAAACGCAAACTTGTCTGTCTTCACCAAAATATTGGACAAATTCACTTAAAGTTTTAACGAGTTTATGTGGAGAAACGTATAAAATCATCGTTCGGGTTTCTTCGGCTAAAGCCAAAAATCGAGTTTGACGGCCTTTCTTATCAGGAAGGAAACCTTCAAAAACAAATTTATCATTTGGTAGTCCGCTGTTTACAAGAGCAGGGACAAAAGCCGTTGCTCCAGGAAGACATTCTACCTCAATTTTATTTTCTACGCAAGCGCGCGTTAATAAAAATCCAGGATCTGAAATGGCTGGAGTTCCAGCGTCTGAAATCAAAGCGATAGTTTCACCAGCTTTCAAACGGGCAATTAAATTCTCAGTTGTTTTATGTTCGTTATGCATATGATGGCTGTGCATGTGCGTGCCAATTTCAAAATGCTTTAACAATTTTCCGCTTGTGCGTGTGTCTTCCGCCAAAATCAAATCGACTTCTTTCAAAACCCGAATGGCTCTAAAAGTCATGTCTTCAAGATTGCCAATTGGCGTTGGAACGATATATAATTTTGACATATTTTTTTATTCGTGAAAATGTAAAATGTAATTTGTGAAAAGTGAAATTTACGAGAATTTTTTCTCAATGATGCCCATAAAACGCTCCGCGTAATCGTCTTTTCCTTCCCAATTATTATAATCTGGTTTTACCATGTTTTCAATAAATTCTTGCGCTTCAGTATAAGAATCAAAAGTTAAAAGTTGGTTTAAAACTCTACTGTAATCTTCAGTGCTATTTCCGAAAAGGTTTTTAGTAAAAGCAATTCTGTCATTCAAATCAATATGAAAACCTCTCGCTAATTTTTCGTTCAAACTAACCGGTTTTGATTGTATGGGAGTTTCAAGAATCGCAGTTTCTACTTTTTTCTCTTCCTTTTTTTCTTCCTTAAAATCATTTATTGAAGGTGTTTTTACAGGAGGAACAGCTTCAAAACTATCTACTTTTACAAACTGTGCATCGGCATAATTAATTCCGAAATCTTCAAATTGAATCGTTGGCTGTATAGGAGTTTCTGCTTTTGCCTCAACTTTTGGTTCTTCTTTAATTTCTTCTACTTCTAATTCAAAAGCAGGTTTGAAATCAGGAATTGGTTTCAACTCGCTTACTGTTGTAAAGGAAAAATCATCGATTGGTTTTTCAGTTTCTTCTACCTTTTCAGCAATTGGCTCGACAATGTCTTCAATTACAGGTTCTTCAACTTCTGCAACTGGTTCAATAGTTTCAATAACTTCAGCAGCGATTGGTTCAACAGTTTGTGCAATTGCTGGTTCCTCAACTTCAACAATTGGTTCAACAGCTTCAAGAATTTCTGCCGGTTTTTCTTCTGAAATTTCAGGCTCATAAGATTCCTCAAGCGCAATTACTTTCTCGGTAACTGGTGTTTCGTTTTCAATTAAAGTCGGAATAATTTTTTCTTTATCGAAAATAGATTCCAATTCAGAAGTGATATCGCTTTGTCCGATTGTTGGTTTTGCAGCATCGAAATTTTCTTCTACAAACTTTAATACTGCTAATTTCTCGTATAATTTCTGAGTTTCAAGGTACAATTGATTGATATCGGATTTGTTTTTAAGTTTTAAAATTCGATGTGCAATGCTAATTAAATCAGCTTCCAATTTTTTTTTCATAACTGTTGAAAATTATAGTGAATAAGGTATTTTAGTGTGTTTTGATGTCTGAATGTCGCTATTCTTAAGGAAATTCAAAAGATAATTTTTTATTTCTGTTAATACGCTTTCGCGAATTTAAGGTTTGATAAAAATTTTCTACTTTTGAAAAAATGTAAAACAGCACATTTTTACATCAATTTATTGCCAGTACAAAGTAATAAAAACTATTCATTTTTAAAGGTAGAAAAATACAAAATGTTTCTCGAAAATACAGTAAATCACAAAGAACAATTTGGTTGGATTGAAGTTATTTGTGGATCAATGTTTTCGGGTAAAACCGAGGAGCTGATCCGAAGATTAAAGCGCGCCCAATTTGCCAAACAAAGAGTCGAAATCTTTAAACCTGCTATTGATACCCGTTATCATGACGAAATGGTCGTGTCTCATGATGCCAACGAAATTCGTTCTACACCCGTTCCTGCGGCGGCTAATATCTTAATTTTAGCGCAAGGATGCGATGTAATTGGTATAGACGAGGCGCAGTTTTTTGATGATGAAATTATTACCGTTTGCAACGATTTGGCAAATCAAGGAATCCGTGTGATTGTAGCAGGTTTGGATATGGATTTTAAAGGAAATCCGTTTGGACCAATGCCTGGACTTATGGCAACTGCAGAATATGTAACGAAGGTTCACGCCGTTTGTACACGCACAGGAAATCTAGCCAATTATAGTTTTAGAAAAACAGCCAACGATAAATTAGTAATGCTTGGTGAAACAGAAGAATACGAGCCACTTAGCCGTGCAGCGTATTTTAATGCCATGAAAAAGAATCAGGAAAAGTAAATCTGAACACCACTTATGAAGGCCTTTTAATAAAAATAGAAAGTATGAGAAAACAGAATGTTTTATTGTTGATATTGATTGGAATTGCTGTGGTTTTTGTCGCTTATTTTCAGTTTTATCTTGCCGAAAATGCAGATGAAGTAAATACTGAAGTAGTGGAGTTGGTAGCAAAATATAATAAAAGCTGTCCGTTAAATATTCAGGAAGGAATGCGGCTTGATAGTGTGAGTTTGCCTGAAGAGAGAGTGGTTCAGTACAATTTGACTTTGTTGAATGTTGCAAAAGAAACGGCCGAAATAAATGTGATTCAAGAAGAAATTGCAAAAAGTCTGATCAGTACTGCCAAAGCAAATCCTGGCTTAAAGGTTTTTAGAGATAATGATTACGATTTGATTTATCATTATACCGATAAAAAGAAAGCTTTTTTGTTTGATGTGAAGATTCAGCCAGATCAATACAAATAAATTAATTTTAATATATTTCGTAAACCCACTAGATTTTTAAATCTAGCGGGTTTTGTATTTATTGATAATTTAAATCATCAAACAATCCAAACAAAATATTTAAATCATGTAGAACGCGTAAACCGTGTAAAACCATGTAAAACCATGTAAAACCATGTAAAACCGGACTAAAGTCCGGCCCTACAATATACATAGAGCCTCCGGCTCTTTTCTAGTTCCGAAGGAACATGCCATATTGTAGGGCTGGACTTCAGTCCAGTTTAGTATATGAAAACATGAAAATGACGAAACGTGCAAATGTAGAAGATGCAGAAGATGTGAGAAAGCAAAAATAATAAAGCCGACAAATTTTAATTTGTCGGCTTTATTATTTAAATGACCTTATATTTCTTATATGGTTTAAAAAGAAAATTAAATCTTCTTTCTCATTCTAGCAACCGGAATATCAAGCTGTTCGCGGTATTTTGCAATTGTTCTTCTCGCAATTGGATATCCTTTTTCTTTTAAGATTTCTGCCAATTGATCGTCTGGAAGCGGTTTTCTCTTATCTTCTTCCTCAATTGTGTTTTGAAGAATCTTTTTGATTTCAAGAGTTGAAACATCTTCTCCCTGATCATTTTTCATGGCTTCAGAGAAGAATTCCTTAATCAGTTTCGTTCCGTATGGTGTTTCAACATATTTGCTGTTTGCCACACGTGAAATCGTCGAAATATCCAAACCAACCATATCTGCAATGTCTTTTAAGATCATTGGTTTTAATTTGGTTTCGTCGCCGTCTAAGAAATATTCTTCTTGATAATGCATGATCGCATTCATGGTTACAAAAAGAGTTTCTTGGCGTTGTCTAATCGCATCGATAAACCATTTTGCAGAATCCAGTTTTTGTTTGATAAATTGAACTGCATCTTTTTGAGCAGTCGATTTATCGCGTGATTCTTTGTACGTCTGCATCATTTCCTGATAATCTTTAGAAACGTGCAGGGAAGGAGCGTTACGCCCGTTTAAAGTCAGTTCAAGTTCACCATCTACAATTCTGATGGCAAAGTCTGGAACAATGTTTTCGGTTACTTTATTATTTCCTGTAAAAGAACCACCAGGTTTTGGATTCAAACGTTCAATTTCGTGAATTGCTTTTTTAAGCTGTTCGTTTGAAACGCTGTATTTCTGTAATAATTTGTCGTAATGTTTCTTTGTAAAAGCATCAAACTGATTTTCGATAATGTCAATCGCTAAATCAACATATTCAGTTGGAGTTTTATGTTTTAACTGAAGCAATAGGCATTCCTGCAAGTCACGCGCACCAACTCCCGAAGGTTCTAGTTCGTGAATCACGGTCATCATTTTTTCAACCATTGCTTCGTCAGTGTAAATTCCCTGAGTAAAAGCCATGTCGTCAACAATGTCTGGAATGCTTCTGCGGATGTAACCCATATCGTCAATACTTCCAACTAAGAATTCAGCGATTTCACGCTCTTCATCATTCAAAATAAAGGTATTCAACTGATTGATTAAATCCTGATGAAAACTTATCGGAGCCGCAAAAGGTGTTTCGCGTTCTTCATCATCGCTATAATTGTTTACCTGAGTTTTGTAATCAGGTGTGTCGTCGTCGCTTAAGTATTCATCAATGTTGATGTCGTCTGCTTCGATTCTGTCTGATTCGTTGTCATCATAATCGTCGTAGTCGTCGTTAGCATATTCATCAGCTTCGTATTCTTCTTCTTTTCCAGCTTCAAGCGCCGGATTTTCGTTCATTTCTTCTAATAAACGTTGTTCAAAAGCTTGCGTAGGCAATTGAATTAACTTCATCAGCTGAATTTGCTGTGGAGATAATTTTTGGGATAATTTTAAATTTAAAAATTGCTTTAGCATGTGTTTTTGTTAAAAGTTTCAAGTTTCAAGTTTCAAGTTGAAGAACGTGCCACAACCTGAAACCTGAAACCTGAAACAAATATTATTATTTTAGTTCAAGCTCCAATAACTTGAAACCTGAAACTTGAAACATTTTAAACTAATCGATTAAAATTCCGCGCTGCCTGGAGTTCTTGGGAAAGGAATTACGTCTCTAATGTTTGTCATTCCTGTTACAAACAATACTAAACGCTCAAATCCTAAACCGAAACCTGCGTGTGTTGCAGAACCGAATCTTCTTGTATCTAAGTACCAGTATAATTCTTCTTTGTCAATTCCAAGTGCTTCCATTTTCTGAACCAGAACATCGTAACGTTCTTCTCTTTCAGAACCACCAACGATTTCTCCAATTCCAGGGAAAAGGATGTCCATGGCGCGAACTGTTTCTCTTCCTGGTTCTGTGTTGTCGTTCAAACGCATGTAAAACGCTTTGATGTTTGCTGGGTAATCGTATAAAATTACCGGACATTTAAAGTGTTTTTCTACTAAATAACGCTCGTGCTCTGATTGTAAATCAGCTCCCCATTCTGTGATAAGGTATTGGAATTTCTTCTTTTTATTTGGAGTTGAATCTCTTAAAATGTCGATTGCCTCAGTATAAGAAACACGTTTGAAGTTGTTTTCTAAAACGAAGTTTAGTTTTTCTAACAACGCCATTTCGCTTCTTTCTGCCTGTGGTTTTGATTTTTCTTCTTCTAAAAGTCTTCCTTCTAAGAATTTCAAATCGTCTTTACAGTTGTCTAAAGCATATTTAATTACATACTGAATAAAATCTTCTGCCAAATCCATGTTGTCATCCAAGTCGTTGAAAGCAACTTCGGGCTCAATCATCCAGAATTCTGCTAAGTGACGAGAAGTGTTTGAGTTTTCTGCTCTAAACGTTGGTCCAAAAGTATAAATCTGACCCAAAGCCATTGCAAAAGTTTCTCCTTCTAATTGTCCAGAAACGGTAAGGTTTGTATGTTTTCCGAAGAAATCTTTTTTGAAATCGATGTTTCCTTCTTCATTTTTTGGCAAATTGTCAAGTGGCAAAGAAGTTACTTGAAACATTTCTCCAGCACCTTCAGCATCAGCTCCAGTAATGATTGGCGTGTTTACATACACGAAACCTTTTTGTTGGAAATAGCTGTGAACTGCATAAGACAATACCGAACGCACACGCATAATTGCACCAAAAGCATTTGTACGCACGCGCAAGTGAGCGTTTTCACGTAAAAATTCTAAAGAGTGCTTTTTAGGCTGCATTGGGAATTTCTCTGCATCAGAATCTCCAAGGATTTCCAATTTAGAAACCTGAATTTCGTATTTCTGACCAGCACCTTTACTTTCAACTAAAGTCCCAATTACAGAAACAGCAGCTCCAGTAGTGATTCTTTTTAAAGTCTCTTCTGGTGTATTTTCAAAATCAACAACACATTGAATATTATTAATTGTAGAACCGTCATTTAAAGCGATGAACTGATTATTTCTAAAAGTTCTCACCCAACCTTTTGCATTCACTTCCTGTAACGTCGTCGTACTGTTTAATAAGTCTCTAACTTTTGTGTGTTTCATTTTAATTTTAGATTTTAGATTGCTGATTTTAGATTAATTAAAACCAGTGTTTTTTATATCGAATTGCAAATATAATCGATAATAATTAATTTTTGAAGCTGTTTCATGCTCCTTTTATTGTTATAGTATTTGTTCGTGTAAATTATAAGCCACGAATTCACGAATTATTTGTGTTTTATTCGTGAATTCGTGGCGGATACCTTAAGGTTGTAAAAAAATTATTTCTCCAAATTCTCCAATTCCTCTTTCCTTGTTTTCTTCTTCTCAAAAGTCAAAACTAAAGAAGGAAGAACTACCAAGTTAGCAAACATCGCGAAAACCAACGTACAAGAAATTAATCCTCCTAAAGCGATCGTTCCGCTGAAGCTTGATAAAGTGAAAGTTGCAAAACCTAAAATCAAAACGATAGAAGTATAGAAAGTGCTTACTCCCGTTTCTCTTAAAGCACTGAAAACAGATTTTTTTACTTTTCCTTTATTTTTAGTCAATTCATCTTTGTATTTCGCCATAAACTGGATGGCATTATCAACCGAGATTCCGAAAGCGATACTGAATACCAAAATTGTTGAGGGTTTTAATGGAATTCCGAAATAACCCATCAATCCAGAAGTAATACAAAGAGGTAAAATATTCGTAATCAAAGATGCCAATACCATTTTGAAAGAACGGAATAAATACAGCATCAAAAATGCAATAGTTGCAATTGCAAAAAGCAATGATTCGATTAAGTTGTGCGCCAAATAAGTGGTTCCTTTTTGGAAAACCAATGCTTTTCCGGTAATAGTAACTTCATAACGGTCTTTCGGGAAAATTTCATCAATTTTTTTGCGTAATTTCTGTTCTACAACAGCCATTTCATCGGTTCCGATATCTTTCATGAAAGTCGTGATTCTGGCATATTGTCCTGTAGAATCTACGTAGGCTTTCATTAAGTTTTCTTTGCTGTTTTTGGTTGCATTTTTAGCATAACCCAAAATAAAAGTCTGTTCCTGAGAAGTCGGCAATTGGTAATATTCAGGGTTTCCGTTGTAGAATGCCTGTTTAGCATATTTAACCAGATTTACTACAGAAACTGGTTTTGCCAGTTCTGGAATTTCAGCAATGGTATTTTGCAATTCATCCATTTTACGAATTGTCGACGGCTTCATAACGCCTTTTTTCTTTTTGGTATCGATCATGATTTCCAATGGCATAACACCGTTGAATTCTTTTTCGTAAAATAAAATATCTTTGAAGAAAGAAGCGCTTTTTGGCATTTCACCAATCAAACTTCCTGAAACTTTCATTTGTCTCACACCATTTAAACTCACAATAAAAAGTATAGCATAAATAGTATAAACAATTGTCTTTTTGCCTTTAACAATAGTGGTAACTGTACTTAAAAGCGTAGAAATATATGTTTTATCTAAGTGATATAAATGTTTTGCTTTTGGCAACGGCATAAAGCTGTAAATAATCGGCACGATAAAAAGTGTCAAAGTATAAACAGAAAGTACGTTAATAGAAGTTACTAAACCGAATTCAAAAAGCAATTCGTTTCCTGTAATCATCAAAGTTGCAAAACCAATTGCAGCCGTTAAATTGGTCATAAAAGTCGAATGTCCAATTTTTGAAATTACACGTTGTAATGCTTTTGCCTGATTGTTGTGCAATTTAATTTCCTGCTGGTATTTATTAATCAAGAAAATGCAGTTTGTAATCCCGATTACAATAATAAGAGGTGGAATAATTGCCGTTAAAATCGTGATCTTATAACCGAATAATCCCAATATTCCAAACGACCACGTTACACCAACAATTAAAATGCAGATTGAAATGAACGTAGCTCTAAACGAACGGAAAAAGAAAAAGAAAATCAATGAAACCGTCAATAAAGACGCTCCAATGAAAAGCCCGATTTCGCCTTTCATGTCGTTCGCATTGATCGTTCTGATGTAGGGCATTCCAGAAACTTTCAGGTCAATTCCAGTTGTTTTTTCGAACTTATTGATTTTTGGAACTAGATTTTGAAGAATAAAAGTCTTTCTTTCAGCCGTATTTACTAATGCTTTGTTCATGTAAATGGCAGATCGCACACTTCCGCTTTCTTTGTTAAACAAAAGCCCTTCATAAAAAGGCAAATTGTGAAACAAATCATATTGAACACTTTTTAAATAATTAGCATCAAGAACTTTACTTTTGTCGATAAAAGGTGCTAAAACAAATTTTTGGTTTACCGTATCTTTTTCTAATTTCTTTAAATCATTCAAAGAAATTACCAAATCTACTTCTTTGGCTTTTTTCAAACCGTCCATTAATTCGGTCCAAGCGGCATAATTTTTAGGAGTAAAAAGCTTCGCATCCTTAAAACCAATAACTACAAGATTCCCTTCTTCACCAAACTTATCAAGGAATTTTTGATAATCTTTATTCGCAATATGATCTTTCGGAAGTAAGTTGGCTTCTGTATAAGTCATAGCAAGATTTTTCCACTGATAACCAAAGAAAAGTGTTAAAGCAGAAAGTATAACCAGAATCGTAATTCGGTTTTTAAGTATGATTCGGGCTAGTTTTTCCCAAAATCCAACTTGAATAGTGTTTTTCATAACATCTTTAAAAAATGGATGCAAATGTAGTGAAAAGTGCTCGAAATCATAAATATTCCGTTCTATTTTACTTTATGTTAACACAAAATATATGATCTTTAAAAGTGGAGATAATTTACTTACTCTTATCAATTACTCGTCAGCTTTTGCCATATTTGCAATTAATTTTACAGTAAAAAATACTGTTATTGTAATTTTGCAATTAAAAAATAGATCAGCGACAATGCAACAAAATAATACTACAACTTTCATTTTTCTAGCCATTCTTTTGCTTTTAATTGTGATCATTTGCTTTATGATTTATCAATTGGTACAAGCGAAAAAAGCAAAAGACGATGCCGAAAAAAGCTTTTATGCACTCGAAATGAAAGTAAATGATTTGCAGTTGGAAACTCTAGAATCCAAACTGAACCCGCATCTGTTTAAGAATATTTTAAATTCAATTCAGTCACACGCTTACCAAACTTATTTTGCTTTAGATAAACTGGCCAATGTTTTGGATTATATTTTATACGAAAGCAAAAAGAAATTTGTCACGGCAAAAGAAGAAATTGATTTTGCACTGAATTTAATTGAAATAAATAAAATCAAAATTAGTCCGCTTTTTGAGCTGAAAGTGAAAACGAATATCAATGAAGAAGACAAATTGTACGATCAGCCTTTGTTGGCGCCTTTAATTTCAATTGATTTAATTGAAAACGCTTTTAAACATGCCGATCTTCAAAGTGCAGATGCTTTTATTTCGGTTGTTTTTGAATTTAAAAACAATGCTTTTTCCATGACGGTTTCAAACAAAATCTCAGATAAAAAAGTACTGAAAAAAGAACGAGGAGGTATTGGTCATACAACACTTGAGCATCGTCTTCGCATTATTTATAAGAATAATTTCAAACTCGATAGGTTTATAGAAAACGATGTTTATATTGCCCATCTAAAAATTGATTTACTTGAATACAAAACTGAAATGCTTGCTTCTGGACGATGAACTTCCAGGATTGACTTACCTAAAAATGCTTTGCGAACAGATTCCAGAACTGGAAATCGTAAAAACTTTTAATAATCCTGAAAAGCTGTTGTCTGAAATTCCTGGTTTAGATTTTGATCTGCTGATTTCGGATATTGAAATGCCCGGAATTGACGGATTGCATCTGGCTGAAAAATTACAGGATAAATTGGTGATTTTTTGTACAGCGTATAAAGAATATGCGGCTGAAGCATTTAATATTGATGCTGTAGATTATATCACAAAGCCGGTAAAATTGGAGCGTTTACAGAAGGCAATCGGAAAAGCTTTGGAGCGTTTTGAAAAATCGAACTCCGATAAAAAATTCATTCAGCTTAATACTGACAAAGGAAAAACGCTGCTGTATTTTAATAAAATTCAATATATCACAACTGCTGCAAGCGATAGCCGAGACAAAGCGGTTTTGCTTACGGATGGAAGTTTTTTGAATTTGAAAAACGTAAAGTTTGATACCCTTTTAAATGAATTGCCGGATGCTGATTTCTGCCGAATCAATAAAAAAGAGATTGTGGCGGTAAAGGCAATCAAATTCTTTAATCATAATGAAATTGTTCTGCATCATTTAGACGAAAACAATAAAAATACAACTCTAATTCTAAGCGAAACCTATCGCGCCGATTTCTTAAAAAAGGTCAAAATCTAAAAACTTATTACAATTTTTTCCTGACTTGTTACATACGATTGAAATTAACAACTGAATTACTTTTTCACTAAATTCACAGTGCGGATATTTGTGGCAATTAAATCTAAAGAACGAGTTTATGAATAATATAAAGAACTCTGTATTTTATGTAACAGTTATTGGTGGTTTTACAGCGCTAATATATTGGGTGATTTCTAAAGGTGCCTCATTAGAAGTTGGGCGTAATATTGTAAAGAAAAGTGTAGAAAGCAATCATTGGAAAGACTTTCTTCATTCTATGATCGAAAATCTGCAGCATCCTTTGGCCATTTTATTGGCGCAGATTGTAACCATCATTTTAGTGGCTCGTTTGTTTGGATGGTTTTTTAGAAAAATCGGACAGCCGTCAGTAATTGGCGAAATGATTGCCGGAATTGTTTTAGGACCATCTTTGGTGGGAATGTATTTTCCAGAGTTTTCAGCCGCTTTATTTCCTGCAGCATCTTTAGGCAATCTGCAGTTTTTAAGCCAAATTGGTTTAATCCTTTTCATGTTTGTAATCGGAATGGAATTGGATTTGAAAGTCCTAAAAAATAAAGCGCACGATGCTGTTGTAATCAGTCACGCTAGTATTGTAATTCCGTTTGCTTTAGGTTTATCACTCGCTTTTTTTATTTATGAAACGTACGCGCCGTTGGGAGTTGAGTTTTCTTCTTTCGGATTATTTATGGGAATTGCCATGAGTATTACGGCATTCCCGGTTTTGGCTAGAATAGTTCAGGAACGCGGTATGCAGAAGACAAAATTAGGAACCATCGCGATTACTTGCGCAGCCGCAGACGATATTACAGCTTGGTGTATTCTGGCAGTTGTTATTGCAATTGTAAAAGCAGGTTCGCTTTCGAGTTCACTTTACGTAATCGGAATGGCAATTTTGTATGTTATTATCATGCTAAAAATTGTTCGTCCCTTCTTAAAAAGAGTAGGAGATTTAAATGCTACCCGCGAAAGTTTAAATAAACCTGTTGTTGCCATTTTCTTTATTACCCTTTTAATTTCTGCTTATGCCTCTGAGTTAATTGGAATTCACGCTTTGTTCGGCGCTTTTCTTGCTGGAGCAATTATGCCAGAAAACAACAAATTCAGAAACATATTTATTGAAAAAGTAGAAGACGTTGCCATTATTGTTTTATTGCCATTATTCTTTGTGTTTACAGGTTTGCGTACTCAAATCGGGTTGTTGAATGATCCTGAATTGTGGAAGATTACAGGTCTGATTATTTTAGTTGCAGTAGTTGGTAAATTCTTCGGAAGTGCTCTAGCAGCGAAATTTATGGGACAAAATTGGAAAGACAGTTTAGCCATTGGTGCTTTGATGAATACAAGAGGTTTAATGGAATTGGTAGTTTTAAATATCGGTTACGATCTTGGCGTATTATCAACAGAAATTTTTACGATGATGGTAATCATGGCATTGGTCACTACTTTTATGACGGGACCAGCTTTAGATTTTATCGGATTTATTTTTAAAGATAAAGAGACGGCTGTTCCAGAGGAAATTGGTAGCAAAAGCAAATACAAGATTTTGCTTTCGTTTGCAACTCCAGAAAAAGGTAAAAAACTGCTTAAAATTGCCAACAGTCTAGTAAAGAAGCAAACTGAGAATTCTGTTGTAACAGCAATGCATCTTTCTTTGAGTACAGAAGTGCATTCTTTTGATGTAAAGGAACATGAGAAGAAAATGCTCATTCCAGTTATCGAAGAATCAAATGCTTTGAATCAGGATGTGGTGAGTTTGTTTAAAGTTTCTAATGATATTGATTCGGATATTATTGATACCGCAAATCAGGGGGAATATGATTTATTGCTGGTTGGTTTAGGGCAATCTATTTTTGACGGAACTTTATTGGGGAAAATTCTAGGCTTTACCACCAGAATTGTGAATCCAGATCGTTTGATTGATAAGTTTACAGGAAAAGAAGGCTTGTTTGAAAATAATCCGTTTGATGAAAGAACACGTCATATCATTTTAAAATCTAAAATGCCTGTTGGGATTTTTATCGATAAAGATCTAGAGGAAGTCAATCAAGTTTTGATGCCTATTTTTAGTAAAGAAGATGCTTTCTTAATTGAATATGCTAAAAAACTAATCAATAATAACGGTTCTCAGATTACAGTTTTGGATGCTGGCGGAGAAGTGAAAAACACAAGAGAAATTCAAGAAACTATTCGTTCTATCGAGCAGATTGCTCCTAATCATATCATGATTATGAATGATCGAACATTAAAGAAAGAATTTTTGGAAAGTCAAGATTTAATGATTATCAGTTTAGACAGCTGGAAAAAATTGATCGAATCGCAAAGTATTTGGCTGAATAACTCACCATCGGTTTTGATTCTGAAACCATAATTTTCTGGAAATTCCAATTTTTTAAAATTTCAAATTCCTAATTACTGTTGGAGTTTGGGATTTTTCATTGATTTAGTAGAACTTTGTCAAAGTTTCAAACTTTGACAAAGTTTTTTACGTTCAAAATTGGAATTTGGAATTTGGAATTTCTTTATTGGAATTTAAAATTTTAAAGCCCAAGATCAAGCATATAAGAAATCTTAACCGCGATATTATCCTCAAACCTCATTAACTGATTTGGACCATATCTGTAGAATCCTCCTAAACCGATACCTTTAAAAATCCTGTTCAATTCTAATCCTGATTCAAAATAACCTTTATCTAGAGTTTTATAAGCTGGACCAACATGCTGTTCTGGATTTTCCATAGTTCCCCAAGCCATTCTAGTAACTAAAACCAATGACGGACGAACTTTTCTCATAATTCTAATTCGGTCAAAACCATGTTTAATTTGAAACATCAGATATTGGCTCGAGAAGAACTCGTTAAAATACATGGTTTCAAAGGCATTTCTTCCCGCAAAAGTGATACGTTGAATTACAGTTTCTTTTGTTAAGTTGTTAGGCGCAGTATTGTACAAATGTGTAATAGGAACATCGCCCATTGCATAACCCGCTTGTAAAAGCAAACCTGTTTTTTGACGGTTTAAATATTGTTTTTCGTATTCGGCCTTAAAATCTATTTTGCTAAAAGTAAAATCATTATCAAAAACATTCGGCAGGGATTGCGTATACTGCAAAGTAAATCTCGGAAATTTTTTATCACTTTCAGTTCGACCCGTCGGAGTTTGCATATAATTGCTAAAAGGCGCCCACACGATAGAAAGCATCGCGGTGGTCATAATATAGCTAGAATACAGTTTTCCGTTTAGGTTATAGAGATAATCAAATTTTGGCTCGATATTATTTCTTGAAAGTTCTAAAACAGCTTCCGTTTTCGGGATTAATTTGGTTTGCACATTGGCGCGCCAGCCTGTATATTCATAAAAAGTACTAATGTTAATCGGACGCGGGTCATAGATTTTGAAAACGCGTTTGTCAACTGCAAAAACCGTACTCGCAATTTCTCGAACATCATCAGCATAATAACCATTAAACCAAGTGTTGGTATGTTTGTCTAATAAAACGCCAGCGCCTCCGCTGTATTTAAAAACTCCATCTTTTGTTCCGTAAGCACCATAACCTTCTAAACGGAAGTTTTTCGATAAACGATCATTTGTAATACCTCCTACACCTAAGCGAAAACCTTCGTAGTTATTATAACTGATAATTTTTTTTAAATCCAAATCGATAGGACCAATCGGGTAGAAGCCATTTATGATTTTTCGGCCGATTCCTAGGCGTTTTTCAATTCGATTTCGAATAGAAAGGCTATCTAATAATAAATAGGTTTTTTGGCTCTTTAAATCGAGATTTTCTTTTCGATAAGCTTCCCAAAAGCTTTCGGGTTTCTTAGCGGCGTCATCTTTAATTTCGATATAGAGCGAAGGATTTTTTATCGGATTGTTGGTGTTCACACGAACATCAAAACTATTGCTTTCTGAAAGCAGATAGGTGAAATCTGAGGCCACTTTTTTTCTGGGTTCGAAATTCTCTTCTACATCTCCATCAAACTGAATGGTTCCGCCTAAGATTCGAATATCATCATCATTTTTCCCTTTTACGATTTTGAAAGTGGTATTGCTTTGAAACCAAATTTTTTCTTTTGGAATATATTCAAATTCATGAATGCCGCTGATGTCCAAAACACCTTTAATTCGCATTACAGCTTTCGCAATAGCAAAATTTTCTTTGTCAATATATAAAACTCCTTCCAATCCAGAAGCTCTGTGTTTTGACTTATTCTTGAAATAAATCATATACGTATCGCGGCCTCTGATACTAACAGTATCTAGGAGTTTGTAATTGTAATTGGAAGGGGCATTATTCGAAATCGGATTTTCGTATTTGGTTTCGAATAATTCATATTTCGAATCGTAAATCGAAATGGACTGAAGATTGAAAGCCAGAACCTCATAAATTGGCTGTTTGAAACCTGCGATTTTGGTTCCTAAAACAGTTTCTTTTAATTTATTGTTTCCAAATTGATATTGTGAGACTTTTTCAGTTTGAAATAAATGCTGTTTGCTTACGATTTCTTTAAACTTATAATCGGAAGAATCGATGTTGATGATTCTTTTGTTCAAATCTTTATACGCCGCTGAAGTATCTATACGCCCATCAATCGAATCGGGATTAGCAGTTACAATAAGTTTGTTGTAGGTTTTATATTCAAAACTATTGAGCTTTTTCTGCGGGTTGTTTGTTGTTTTATTGGCAATCACTTTTCTAATTATCATTAAAGCAGGATTTTCATTAGAAACTACAACTTCTTTTAGGTCATCTGTCTGTTGTAAAAGCGAAATAGAATAAAACGTTTTGTTGTTAATTAAGGCAATAGTTTTGGTTTTGAAACCAATATAAGAAGCTGTAAGTGATGTGGCTGAAGAACTAATTTTAAAAATAAATTTCCCATCAACATCGGTAATGGTGGTATTGTTTTCTGAGGTGGTAATGGTGGCAAACGGAAGAGGTTTGTTATTTGAATCGGTTACGATTCCGTTTATTTGAATTTGCGCCTGAAGAGTAAGCGTAAAAAACAAAGTCAAAAAACAAAATAGCTTCATACAGAATGATATAGTTTCAAAAACGAAAAGAATTTAATTTTCGTATGCAAAAATAGCAATAAAAAAATCCGTCTGGTACAATAAACCAAACGGATTTTTTATTTTATCTCAATCTCTGATTACACTTTCATGATTTCGGCTTCTTTTGCAGCCAATAACTCATCAATTTTTTTGATGTAAGCGTTTGTTAAGTTCTGAACTTCTTCTTCTGCAGATTTACAGATATCTTCTGAAGTTCCTTCTTTTTCTAATTTTTTGATGTCAGTATTCGCATCTTTACGAGAGTTACGAATACCAATTTTAGCATCTTCTGCCTCAGATTTTGCTTGTTTTGCCAAATCACGACGACGCTCTTCTGTCAATGGCGGTACGCTAATGATTACCATATCTCCATTGTTCATTGGATTGAAGCCAATGTTAGCGATCATGATTGCTTTTTCAATTGCTTGTAGCATATTTTTTTCAAATGGCTGCAATGTAATTGTTCTAGCATCTGGAACACTAATTTTAGATACTTGAGAAAGCGGTGTTTGAGAACCATAATAATCTACAAAAACACCTCCAAGCATAGCTGGAGAAGCTTTTCCTGCACGGATATTAAGAAATTCTTTCTCTAAGTGTGCAATAGTACCGTTCATTGATTCCTCAGTACTTTCTAAAATAAAGTCTATTTCTTCAGTCATTTTTTTTTGTTTTCAGTTTTCATTCTCAGTTTTCAGCAAAAAGTCGGCTTGCGACGGTAAACTGTTACTGACGACTATATATTTACTACAGTTCCGATGTTTTCGCCTGCGCAAATTTTCAATAGGTTTCCGATTTTATTCATATCAAAAACAACAATTGGCAATTTGTTTTCTTGGCTTAATGTAAAAGCAGTGGTATCCATTACATTTAATCCTTTTTTGATTACATCATCAAATGAGATAAAATCAAATTTTACTGCAGAAGCATTTTTCTCTGGATCAGAATCGTAAACACCGTCAACGCGAGTTCCTTTAAGGATAACATCGGCATTGATTTCGATACCTCTCAAAACTGCAGCTGTATCAGTTGTAAAATACGGGTTTCCAGTTCCGGCACCAAAAATTACAATTCTACCTTTTTCAAGGTGGCGATCTGCTCTTCTTTTAATGTATGGTTCTGCAATAGATTCCATTTTCAAAGCGGTCTGCAGACGCGTTTTCATCCCTTTATCTTCAAGAGCGCCTTGCAAAGCCATTCCGTTAATAACAGTTGCAAGCATTCCCATATAGTCACCTTGCACTCTGTCCATTCCTGAGCTTGCTCCGGCAACGCCTCTAAAAATATTTCCTCCTCCAATAACAATAGCAATTTCTACTCCTTTGTCGTGAATCTGCTTGATTTCATCTGCATACTCGCCTAATCTTTTCGGGTCAATACCGTATTGTAAATCACCCATTAGGGCTTCGCCGCTAAGTTTTAGAAGAATTCTTTTATATTTCATGTGTGTGTTGCGTTAATTTGTGCAAATATAGACATATTCTGATTTTTAAAAATAATGTTTGCAAAAAATTAATCGAACGTGTTGTTTTAGACTTTGAAAGCCTTTAAATGGAATTTGATTTTTACCGCAAAGGCACAAAGATTTGCGCAAAGAACGCAAAGATTTTAATCTCGCAAAGACGCAGAGTCGCAAAGAATATAAAAAACTTTGCGACTCTGCGCCTTTGCGAGCAATTTAAAAAACAAGTTCGCAAAGCTTTGTCAACACAAAGCTTTGCGAACTTTAATTATTGCATTTCTACAAAATTCTTAGCGTGCTTTGCGGTAAAAAAAAAACAATTTGAATTATTGAAATAATAATGACTTATTAAATGTGATAAATGTCATTTCTCCATCATTTCAAAAATTCGTATTTTTATTGTATCCTAAAAATGAAATAAATATGAAAAGCATCGTAGCCAAAGCATTATTCAATAGTCATTCTTATGCTGAATACAGAAAATTAGTAACCGATTTATTGACTGAAGGAAAATCAACAGGAAATGAGCAATCTGAAAGCCTTACCAATTACTCCAAATTGAATGAAGCCAGAATGAATAGGCTTGAAAAAACGATTGCTATTTCAGAAACGGTTTCAGATAAACTCCAAAATCTAGACAATCATTATATCTGGCTAGTACTTTCAGAAGGTTGGTGTGGAGATGCAGCGCAAATTCTTCCAATATTAAATAAAATGGCTTTAGCTTCAAACAAAAAAATCGATTTGAGAATTGCATTACGCGATGAGAACGACGATTTGATGAGTCATTTTTTAACTAATGGAGGAAGAGCAATTCCAAAAATAATCGTTATTTGTAAAGAAGCCGGAATTGTACGTGCCGATTGGGGGCCAAGACCAAAAGGTGCAACCGAATTAATGGAAAAACACAAGAGAGAGGTTGGGGCTATAGACGAAAAAATAAAAACGGATCTTCAGTTATGGTATTTAGCAGATAAAGGAATTTCAGTTCAAGAAGAACTGATCGAGATTATGGAAAATATTAAATATAATCGCCTTTAATCGGATTAATTTGCTGATAAACAGATTGTTTGTTAATAAAATTATCTTAAAGTCTTTTTGACTTCAATAGAATTTCGTAACTTAGTGATGCTAACCCACTTCTATTATAACTTTCAGATTTACTCTTTTTATTGGTGTTTATTTAATGTTTAACTATTAAAAAATACACTATTATGAAAAAGTTATTCGAAAGGTTTTATGATTTCTTTTCTAAATTTTTGTTTGGAGGAAAAAATGTGCCTCACTATTAAATCGAGATGAGTATGGAATAAAATTACTTTTCTTAAGAGCTTGGCACATTACTTTTTTGAACAATGTAATGTGCTTTTTTATTTCTAGCGATTTAAGTTTTCTTCAAATAATGTGATATCAATCGCATTTTTTACATCGTAATCGCCAATCTTAGTTCTACGCAAAACAGTTAAATGCGAACCAGAATTCATTGCTTTTCCGAAATCATAAGCAAGGGAACGAATATATGTTCCTTTAGAACAAACAACCCTAAAATCTATTTCTGGCAATGCAATTCTTGTAATTTCAAATTCATGAATGGTCGTTTTTCGGCTTGCAATTTCAATTGATTCTCCAGCGCGCGCATGTTCATACAAACGAACACCATCTTTTTTGATAGCAGAAAAAATTGGCGGTTTCTGATCGATTTCGCCTAAAAATTGTTTTACCGTTTCATGAATCAAAGCTTCATTAATATGATCGGTCGGGAAAGTCTGATCGATTTCGGTTTCTAAATCATAAGATGGAGTGGTAGCGCCAATATAAAACGTACCCGTATATTCCTTCGCCTGACCTTGAAGTTCTGCAATTCTTTTGGTGAATTTTCCAGTGCAGATCAATAAAAGACCTGTCGCTAATGGATCTAAAGTCCCTGCATGGCCAATCTTGAACTTTTTTGGAAGTCCAACTTTATTTATTAAAAGGTATTTTAATTTGTTGACAGCTTGAAATGAACTCCATTTTAAAGGTTTGTCAATCAATAAAACCTGACCTTCTAAATATTCTTCGGGTGTCATTATATAATAGTAAGCGGATGAATGAAAAAGTGAATCAGTAATAAAATGATTCCAGCAATGATTCGGTAATAACCAAAAACTTTGAAGCCGTTTTTAGTTAAAAATCCGATGAATGTTTTTATAGCTAAAAGAGCTACAGCAAAAGCAACAATATTTCCAATAACCAACATGTTTACTTGATCGTGAGACAATTCAAATCCTGCTTTGTAATAATCGTAGCATTTTTTTGCAGTTGCTCCCAACATCGTTGGAACGGCTAAGAAAAATGAAAATTCTGCAGCGGTAGTTCTAGATAATTTTTGAGACATTCCGCCAACGATACTAGCTCCGCTTCGAGAAACTCCAGGAATCATAGCAATACATTGAAATAAACCAATTTTAAAAGCTTGCAAATAGCTGATTTCTTGTGAAGTTTCAGCTGTATTTGGATTGTTAAACCATTCGTCCACTTTCAATAAAATAATTCCTCCAATTAAAAGCGAAACCGCAACTGTAATTGGATTTTCTAATAAGCCATCAATAAAATCGCTTAGTAATAATCCTAAAACAACCGCAGGAATGAAAGCTACAAGAAGTTTAAAGTAAAAATCAAAAGTTTGAAAGAAACGTTTGAAGTACAAAATTACAACCGAAAGTATCGCGCCAAGCTGAATTACAATGGTAAAAAGTTTAGTGAAATCGTCGTGTGCTATTCCGAAAAAGGAAGAGGCGATAATCATGTGACCTGTTGAAGAAACAGGCAAAAATTCTGTAATTCCTTCAATAATAGCAAGAACAATAGCTTGTAAAGTGTTCATTTAGAATGGTAGATTTAAGATTTTAGATTTCAGATTATCACCCTGAGCGATCCCGAAGCTTCGGGAGAAAGGCATTCCAATTGGAAATCTATAAACCTTATATTATTTAGATTTTTTGAATATAGAATAAATCGTGATTCCGAAACCGATTAAAACAGTTGTTGGAGCTAAACGAATACGTCTAAAGCTGAAAATGTCTTCGTTAAAAACATTCGGATCTGTACTTCCTCCACCAGACATTAAGATAAACCCAAGTGCAATAACCGCAATGCCGATTAAAAGGATTTTATAATTAATGCTGTCAAAAAGAAATTCTTGTTTTTGAACTTGTTGTTCTTCTTTATTATTTTTCATTTTTATTTTTTTATCCCCGAGCAAGTCGGTTATTTTGTCTGTTTTATCAGCCTGAGCGAAGTCGAAGGCTATTTCAATCTAAAATCTAAAATCAGCAATCTCAAATTAATAAAGATCGTCTGTTCGTAAATTCAAGAAACGTTGTGTTGCAAAATGTGTGCTTACCCAAGTAATTAAAACTCCTAATCCGAAAACCGCAACCAAAACTAAACCAGTTAAAGCCTTGTCTTCTAGAATTCCTAAACCAGGAAAATTAGTATCTACATAAAGTAAAAGTGCGATTAAAGCAACAATAGCCAAACCTGCACCAAGCATTCCCAGTTTTACACTTCGCATTACAAACGGTTTACGAATAAATGCTTTTGTAGCACCAACCATCTGCATGGTTTTGATGATAAAACGATTGGAATGTATCGATAAACGTAATGAGCTATTAATTAATAAAACCGCAATAACAGTCAAGAAACCGCTGATAATTAAAATCCACATACTCACTTTTCTAATATTGTCATTTACCAGATTTACCAATTGTTTGTCGTAAACAATATCTGAAATCATAGCATTTTTGCGAAAGTTGCTTTCGATCTTAACAATGCTGTCTCTTTCTACATAATCTGCTTTCAAGTGAATGTCGTATGAATTCAATAACGGATTTTCTCCCAAGAAGGTTAAGAAATCTTCTCCGATAATGTCTGTATGCTCTTTTGCCGCTTTTTCTTTGGTTACATAAACAAAAGATCTCGCAAAAGGCGCTCTTTTCAGTTCAGTGTTAAAGGCTTTGATAATACTATCATTTGCTTCATTTTTGAAGAAAACTGTCATGGCGATTTTTTCTTTAAAATCGTCGGCTAACTGTTTAGAATTAATAATGAATAATCCTAGTACTCCTAAAAGGAATAAAACCAAGAATACACTTAATACAACCGAAAAATAAGAGGAAATTAACCTGCGCTTTTGAAATTTATCAAAGTTAGAACTCATAGTCTGCTTAAATTATGTGGTAAAAATAATAAAGAATTTCTTTATTTAAAGTTAATAACAAACTTTTATACTATAAATGTACAATTCCATATTGAATAAAAGTTGTTATTTAACCGCAAAGTGCGCAAGGTTTTTTTAATTCTATAGTTTTATAATAAAGCAAAGTTCGCAAAGCTTGGTTATTATAAAGCTTTGCGAACTTTGCGTTTGGCAACATTTTGCTTAGAAGAAACCTTGTGCTCTTTGCGGTTAAACACTTGTTTTTTAAATTTTATTCGTTTCCCAAACTAGAGACAGATAATACAATCCGCCAATTGAAGGGCCTCCAAGAATTGATGTATAAGATTTATTTAAAATATTTGTTCCGCCCAATTTTGCTGAGATCCCTTTTTTGAAAGCATAATTTACCTGAGCGTCCATTGTCCAATAGGCAGGAACCGTTCCGCTAACCAAAAAAGAAACATAATCAAAATTGTTTTGATAACGCGCCGTGACACTCGCGCCTAGATTTTTCCAGATATTTTGAGCCATCAAAGTTCCGTTTACATTAAATTCTGGTGTGTTGAAACCGTCTTCTAAACCGTCTTTATCATCTGTTCGGTCTAATTTTGTGTAAGTAAGATTAGTTAAAGCGCTAAAAATGTTATCAAATCGATATCTTAAACCTAAACTTCCTCCGTAATTGTAAATTTTGCTTTTAGAATTGGTCCAAAGTCTATAACGGTTCTGCGTGTTTTTAGAATATAAAGAAGTCGGAATCAAGTTTGGATCTTGCGTATTCGGAATACTGGCTTCCACCTGAGCAATGAAATTTTTATAAGAGTTGTAATAGAAATCGGCATCAATAAAAAGGTTTTTGTTTAGTGCCAATCCTCTAAAACCAACTTCGAATGATTTTACAAATTCAGGTTCCAAATACGTGTACGGATTTTTCTGAATCGTGTTTTTATTTTTTTCAATAGCCTGTGCCTGAGTCAAACCAAGCGTATTGACATCACTGTTAACTTGTGCCTGAAATTTATCGATTGAAGCTTTGGTAAATGAATTTTCAAAAATGCCATCAGACATAATTCGTAAACCTCCAACACGTTTTACTCCACCTGAATTTACATTAGAGAATCCTTCAAAAATGCTTGGGAAACGATAACCTGTTTGATAGGAAGCTCTAAAGTTTAGGGTTTCTTTTGGCGAATAAACTGCTGTAAATTGAGGCGTAAATTTTGCATCAAAATAATCGGCTTTGTCCATTCTGACAGTTGCCCCTAAACGTAATTTATCAGAGAAAAAATCTTTTGTGATTTGCGTGAAAGCTCCAGTTTTTTGATACGTCAGATTTTCATCGGCATGGACTGGATTGATGAAATAATTTCCGTCGGGAACAATAATATAATTTCTGTAATCGACACCGCTCAACAATTTAGCGTCGATTTTTTCGAAGAAAGAAACAAAAGCCTTGTCCCAATTGATTAATCCTTCGCCGTGAACCAAAGTCGATTTTACACGCAGCGCCGCACCAATATCCCAATTATTGATGTTGATTAATTCTTTTTTCTTTTCTTCATAAGCTTCGGTTCCTGGCAAAAATCTTCCAGCATCAGATTGTGTTCTGGCCATTCTGTGTGCATCGGCAACGCTTGCTCCGCCTGCAACAGCATTTTTATAAGCCGTGCTATAATCTGCAAACCATTTATCATCCGATTTATAAGCGCGATCCATATTTTCTGCTAACGAACGCATGTTGTATGAGTCTCCCGTATTTTCAGTCGTGGCGTAAGCTCTAACCTGAAAAACGGGGCTATGATAATCTAATGCAAATTGATTTAAGGTATAATTATCTAATCGAAAACGGTTCGAGCGCTGATAGATAGTATTGATTAGCGCTGTTTTATAATTTACCACTAATTCATGTCCTTGTTTTGGTCGAAAATAAAGTCCAAGATCAGCTTTATAATTCTGAATTCCATAATCAGAAATATCCGTTTCACGGTAACCAGTTCTGGCAACGACATAATTTTTGCCATTAAGATTTAAGGTTTTTCGGTTCGCCGATTCATTTCCGTAACCGTTAACTTCGTCGTAAGCAGGATTATCAGCTCCAAATAAACCAGTCGATGCATTGGCGTTTGGTGCTAAATCAGTTCTGTCGTCTGCAACCCAATCTGTACCGCCCGTTGTCGAAGCATTTACTTTAAAAGCAAATTTTTCGCTTAGCTTTTGGGCAAATCTCATATTAAACTGAGAGTATATTTTTGGAGAAAACCGATCAACATTTCCAACATGATTGACACCTGTTAATTGCTGAATGGCGACGCCTTGATATTCAAAAGGATTTTTAGTCTGGATATTGGCTAAACCGTTAATGGCGTTCATTCCGTAAAGGGCTGCAGCCGTTCCTGGGATAATTTCGATTTTATCGATATCCAAATCATTCGCGCCAAGCGCATTGGCAATTGGAGCTCCCAGATGCGGAGCCTGATTGTCGATTCCGTCTACTAATTGTGCAAATCGTACGTTGGTTGAATTAGCAAAACCTCTCGTATTGATAACTTTAAAACCCAAACTTGGCGTAATAATTTGAACGCCTTTTACATTTTCAAGCGCTTCATAGATACTTGGGGATCCCATTGCTTTGGCCTCTGCCGATTTTAACTGCTCGATACTAATAGGAGAATGCATTAATTTTTCGGAACGACGAGAGGCTGTAATAACAATTTCGTTCAATTCTTCTTTTTTAATGCTGTCTCTGGTTTTGGTATTTTGGATTTGAGAAAAACTTTTAAGGCCTATAAAAACAAAAATTAAATACAGTTTTTGGTTCATGGTTTTGGTTGTTAATTTCAGTATGTTTTAAAATGAATACTGAGGGTTAAAAAAAAATGTTTTTGGTCTAATTTGTTTTTTTTTCAAATGATTTTTTTAGCTCCTGCAAGGTTTTCAAAGCCTTGTAGGTGTGTTTCCTATTATTTAAATACCTACAAGGTTTTGAAAACCTTGCAGGGAAACAAGAAATTAAAATTTCAGATTCTGAGTTTCTTTCTGAGCAAAATCTTTAATACGTTTTTCAACTTCATAAAAAACTTCGATAGCTCTTTCTCCAGCTTCGGTTAGTTTGGCACCGCCACCGCCTTTTCCCCCCAATAATTTTTCTACTAATGGTTTTTCTGCACGCTGATTCATTTCTTCAACCAACTGCCAAGCCTGACGATACGCCATTTTCATTTCTTTGGCAGCGTTCGTAATCGATCCTGTTTTTTTGATGTTTTCCAAAAGCCAGATTTTTCCAATTCCTAGAAAGGCGCCTTCAGCTTCTTCAATCCAAACTCGGACTTCAATCGAATATTTTTTGTTGCTGCTCATTTAATTTTTGCTTATTGGTAAAAGTAGCTATTTTATGTAAACCGATTCTCTCATGACAATGAAAGTTAAATTAAAAATAATTTAAAACTACGTAATAGTGATGCAAACATAAGTATTTTTACGTAATTAAAAATAAGTATTTTGCTATTTTATTTGTTTGTCAATGAAATAGCTTTGCTACAATGCGCAATAAATGTAAATTTGCGCGATAATTCATAAAGTGAGGAAACTTTGAGACTTTGTCACTTTGCAACTTTGAACCTTAGAAAATGAAATACAATCCAAACGAAATTGAAGCCAAATGGCAAAAATATTGGGCAGAAAATCAAACTTTTGCAGCAAAAAATAACTCCGAAAAACCGAAACATTATGTTCTCGACATGTTTCCTTATCCGTCAGGAGCAGGGTTACACGTGGGGCATCCGCTGGGTTATATTGCTTCAGATGTGTATTCTCGTTTTAAGAGACATCAAGGTTTTAATGTTTTGCATCCAATGGGATACGATAGTTTCGGATTACCAGCAGAACAATATGCAATTCAGACAGGTCAGCGTCCAGAAGATACAACTCGCGTAAACATTGATGGTGGAGTAGATAAAGAAGGAAAACAAATTGCTGGTTATAGAAAACAATTAGACAAAATTGGTTTTTCTTTTGACTGGGCTCGTGAAGTACGTACGTCAAATCCTGATTATTATAAACATACGCAGTGGATTTTTATCCAATTGTTCAATTCTTGGTACTGCAGAAAACAAGGAAAAGCATTTGATATTTCGGAGTTGGTAACTGTTTTTGAAGAAAGCGGAAATGCATTAGTTGAAGCAGTTTGTGATGATAATGTTACGATTTTTACTGCTGACGAATGGAATTCGTATTCTGAAGAACAAAAAGAAAAAATCCTTTTACAATACAGATTAACGTATTTGGCAGAAACAGAAGTAAACTGGTGTCCTGGATTAGGAACAGTTTTGGCAAATGACGAAATCGTAAACGGAGTTTCTGAGCGTGGAGGATTTCCAGTTATTCGTAAAAAAATGACACAATGGAGCATGCGAATTTCTGCTTATGCCGAACGTTTGCTTGATGGTTTAAATGATATTGATTGGAGTGAATCAATTAAAGAATCGCAAAGAAACTGGATCGGGAAATCGGTTGGTGCAATGGTTACTTTTAAAGTGAAAAATCACGATGAAGTAATTGATGTATTTACGACTAGACCTGATACTATTTTTGGAGTAACATTTATGACTTTGGCGCCAGAACATGATTTGGTTGCTAAAATTACAACTCCAGAACAAAAAGCCGAAATTGAAGACTATATCGAAAAAACGTCTAAACGTTCTGAGCGTGAGCGTATGGCTGATGTAAAAACAATTTCTGGTGCATTTACAGGAGCTTATGCTGAGCATCCGTTCACAAAAGAACCAATTCCGGTTTGGATTGGAGATTATGTTTTGGCAGGTTACGGAACAGGGGCAGTTATGGCGGTTCCTTGCGGTGACGAAAGAGATTACGCTTTTGCTAATTTCTTTAAAGGCCATAACGGAATGCAGGAAATAAAAAATATTTTTGCCAATGTTGATATTTCTGAAGCAGCTTACGGATCTAAAGACAACGTTGAAATCGCAAATTCTGATTTCTTAAACGGATTAAACTATAAAGAGGGAACTAAAAAAGCAATCGAAAAATTGGAAGAAATTGGTCAGGGAACTGGAAAAACCAATTACCGTTTGCGTGATGCTGTTTTCTCTCGTCAGCGTTATTGGGGCGAGCCATTCCCAGTTTATTATGTGAATGGACTTCCAAAAATGATTGATGCACAACACTTGCCAATTATTTTGCCAGAAGTAGAGAAATATTTACCAACTGAAGACGGATTGCCACCATTAGGAAACGCTGCAGTTTGGGCTTGGGATACAAAACAGAACAAAGTTGTTAATACAGATTTAGTTGACAATGTTTCGATTTTTCCTTTAGAACTAAACACAATGCCAGGATGGGCAGGAAGTTCATGGTATTGGATGCGTTATATGGATGCACACAATGAAAATGAATTTGCAAGTAAAGAAGCTTTAGCTTACTGGGAAAGTGTAGATTTGTATATTGGAGGAAGTGAACATGCGACAGGCCACTTATTGTATTCTCGTTTCTGGAATAAATTCTTGAAAGATAAAGGTTTGGCTCCAACTGAAGAACCATTCAAAAAACTGATTAATCAGGGAATGATTTTAGGGACTAGTGCTAAATTATTAATGGCAAATACTTTTGTTGTTAGTGATTCTTCTGGAAAATTTAAAGATGAAATAATTGAATTGCCAAAGGATATTATACATTCTCACAGAAGTAAAATCCAAATAGAAGATGAAAATTATTTTGAAGCTTTTAGAAAAAAAATAGTTTCACTTGCCCTTGATTCTAAATGGGTAGAATTATTTTCAAGTTTTGATACAATTGATTTTTCTCATTCTAGGCAATATAACATTCCTATTGATTATATAAATCAAAATTGGATAGTTAATATTGAAGAATTTAAAAAATGGGAAATGTTCGATTCTATTTTTGGAAAAGCGGAATTTATTGAAGGTTTTGATTTGCTTGCTGATTCGGAAGTTGAAAAAATGTCAAAATCAAAATACAATGTAGTTACGCCAGATGATATTTGTGCAGAATATGGAGCTGATACATTACGTTTATACGAAATGTTCTTAGGACCATTGGAGCAAGCAAAACCTTGGAATACAGCTGGTATTTCGGGAGTTTTTGGTTTCCTTAAAAAATTATGGAGATTGTATTTTGATGACAATGGATTAATCGTAAACAACGACGAACCAACAAAAGACAATTTGAAATCGTTACATAAAACAATCAAAAAAGTAGCAGAAGATATTGAGAATTTCTCTTTCAATACTTCAGTTTCTCAGTTTATGATTTGTGTAAACGAATTGTCTTCTCAAAATTGTCATTCAAGAGCGATTTTAGAGCCATTAGCCATTTTGGTTTCACCATACGCTCCACATATTGCTGAGGAATTATGGTCGCAATTAGGGCACACAACTTCAATTTCTAATGTTGCGTTCCCAATTTTTGAAGAAAAACATTTGGTTGAAACCAATAAAGAATATCCAGTTTCTTTCAACGGAAAAATGCGTTTCACCATCGAATTGCCTTTGGATTTAACTAAGGAACAAATCGAAGAGATCGTTATGAAAGATGAAAGAACGCAAAAACAATTAGATGGTAGAACACCAAATAAAGTAATTATCGTTCCAGGGAAAATAATTAACCTTGTGGGTTAATTATTTTTAAATTCCAAATAATATAAATCCCAAATTCCAATTTTTGTTGGAGTTTGGGATTTTTTTTGGCGTAGTTTTTTGCCACGAAATTCACTAATTTCCACAAATTATTACTCCCAAAAAAACCAAAGTTTTGTCATTTCGACGAAGGAGAAATCTCCGCAAGGAACTCCGCAATCTAAATCACCAATCTTTGTAGAGCTACTTGTGGCGATTTCTCCTTCGTCGAAATGACAAGTTTACGCGAGACTTTGTGACCTCGCGTCTTTGCAAGCAAAAAACTTGCGTTCTTTGCGTAAACCTTCGCGCACTTTGCGGTTAAATAACACAATCAGATATTGGAATTTGGAATTTCAATATTGGATTTCCCCTACAAACATTGAGATTTGGAATTTTTTTTATTGAAATTTTAAAATCCGTTGTAACATTTTAATAGTTGTCGTATCAAAAGCATGGATCCGATTTAATTAACAATTTAAAACTATTAAAAATGAAAAAGTATTTTATCTTAATGATTGCATTTTTATTCTCAGCTTTATGCTTAAATGTTTTCGGACAAACCAAACAATTCCCGTTTGAAGTTTTAAAAACGGGAAGTGGAAATCAATCTGTTATATTTATTCCTGGCTTTGCATCTTCAGGCGATGTCTGGAATGAAACCAGAGCTACATTTGAAAATAAATTTACTTGCTATACTCTCACAATGGCGGGTTTTGCAGGTAGAAAACCACAACCAAATGCTTCTTTTGAAAATTGGAAAAACGGAATTGCCAATTATATCAAAGATAGCAATATCGAAAAACCAATTTTAGTTGGTCATAGTATGGGGGGCGCACTTGCATTAGCAATAGCTGCCGATTATCCAGACTTGATTAGTAAAATTATAGTGGTAGATGCGCTTCCTTGTTTGGCAGCTATGACTGATCCTACTTTTAAATCGAAAATAAATAATGATTGTTCTTCGACTGTAAATCAAATGACAGGAATGAGCAATGATCAATTTTATGAGATGCAGAAAAAGACGATGCCAAGCCTTTTGGCCGATACATCAAAGCTTGATATGGTGGTAGATTGGAGTGTAAAATCGGACCGAAATACTTTTGGACAAATGTATTGCGACTTTTTCAATATTGATTTAAGAGAAAAAGTCTCGCAGATTAAGTGTCCGGCATTAATTCTATTAGAATCTTATTTTATAAATTTAAAACCAGCTATCGAGGGGCAGTATAAAAAATTAAAAACGGCTAATTTTCAATATGCTACAAGCGGTCTGCATTTTATTATGTACGATGACACCGCTTGGTATTTAGGACAATTAAGCACTTTTTTAAAATAGTAAAAATGGAATTTGAACAAATCTACAAAACGTATTGGGATCGAATTTTCAGGCTTTGCATGGGTTTCGTGAACGATTACGATGCAGCACAAGATCTGGCTCAGGAGACTTTCATAATTGTTTGGCAAAAGCTGGAAACTTTTAGAAACGAATCGTCTATTGGAACTTGGATTTTTAGAATTGCTTCTAATAATTGCTTGAGGCAAATTGAAAAACAAAAGCGTTTCCCGAAATCAGAGCTTCCCATTCATCTTTCAGAAGAAAAGCAGAATTCTATAGAACCTCAGATTCAATTTTTATATAAATGTATTGCTGAGCTTCCAGAAACCGATCGTATCATTATTTCGCTAGAATTAGAAGATATCAAACAAACAGAAATTGCTAAAATCGTCGGACTTTCTGAAGCCAATGTTAGAGTGAAAATTCACAGAATTAAAGAAAAACTGACTCAAAAATTTAAAGAAAATGAACAGCGATAATAATATAGATTTTAAAGATTTATGGAAAAAACAGTCCATAAGTGAGCCAGACATGAACGACCTGCTGGCACGATTAAGTAAATTTAAAAAAACGGCTTTGCGCTGTTTATGGTTAACTAATATTACGCTTTTGGCAACAAGCGTTCTTATAATTTTTATTTGGATATTTTTTCAGCCACAGTTTATTTCGACCAAAATCGGAATTGTACTTACCATTCTTGCGATGGTGGTTTATATGTTTGTTTATAATAAATTGTTGAGTGATTATAAAAATATCGATTCTACTCAGACTAATCAGGAATATCTTCAAAAACTGATTTTGATTAAAAAGAAACAGCAGTTTTTACAAACCAAAATGATGAGCTTTTACTTTATCGGACTTACACTCGGTGTTTGTTTGTATCTGTATGAATATGCGAGCAGATTAAGCCTTACAGGGGCAAGCCTGATGTACGGAATCACATTGTTCTGGATGCTTTTTAATTGGTTTTACCTTCGTCCAAAACAAGTTAAAAAGCAACAAGATAAAATAAATGGTCTTATTGAAAAGTTTGAGGAAATTAATCATCAATTGGAAATATAAAAAAGAAAAAGCTTCGCAGTTTTGCGAAGCTTTTTCTTTTACCAAAAACAAAAAATCTAAATTCTAAAACTAATTTTTAAAGAGGAAAAACATATGGAGTAAGAGATAATACAATGATTCCATCATTGTTAGCTGTTGCAGTTAGTTCATTCTCTAATTTTCCTCCAACATAAAGTTTTCCAGTTAGTGTTTGTCCAGGAACTCCGCCGTATCCACTAGCACTTAATGAAGCTCCCATAGATTTTGCTTCTGCAGTAAATTCTTTAGTCCACGGAAGTTTTGTAATGTCCTCATTTAATGCATTTCCTCCTTTTTCAAAATATGTAGTAGAAAGAGTTCCTGTGTAATTTCCAGTTATTTCGTACTTAATATCTCTTGAATTATTTGCACCGCCATTATCATCGTTATCACTGCTGCAAGAAACTGCTGTAAAAGCAAGAGTCAATACAATTGCTAAAGTTTTCAAAATTGATTTCATAATATATTTTTTGATTAATATTCAGATTATAACAAAATTAGACCCTTAACTTCGAGAGGTCAATACCTGATAAAATGTATTTTTTATTACCTGATATCAGGTAAAAGCGAGTAATTTCTTTTTGAAAGTCATTAAGCTTTAATAACTTTGAGTAAATGCCACATTTATGAAGAAACTCTACGCCTTTTTATTTTTTTTAGTTTTCAGTGCAATTTCCCATTCACAAGTAATTCTTTCCTTAGATGATGATACTGTTTATATTGACAGTATTGTTAAAATCACCAGAAACACAAAGTCAGACAGCGTTAAAAGTTTGAATAGTTTTAGGTTGTCAAAACTGTTTTTAATGGCGCAGGATGCGAAAAAATCTAAAGAATATCTAGAGCAGGCAAATCGGCTGAAAGTAAAATTTCCTTTTTTGAGAGATGCTTCTATTTTTTATAATGCCTACGGTTTTATAGAAAAAGGAGATGTAGAAGGTTTTGAAAAAGCTTTGTTAGAAGCAAATGATAAACTGAAAAAATATCGTAACAAAGAAGCCTATAAACTTCGTGCCGTTATACTTCAGAATTACGGTATCATGCAGCAGCGTAAGAATAACGAAAACGCCTATATGAAATTGCTGGTAAATGAAGCCATTCCGATTGCTAAAAGAAGTGGCGATTATGAATTAATCAGTGCTTTAAACAAAGCGGTAGCTATTATTTTTATGAATAATGACGAACGTGAAAAAGCAGCTGAATATCTGGATCAAGCGCAAAAATATATTGAAAGTGCTACAAAGAAATCGGCGACTTTAGCAGAGTCTAAAATGGAAACCTATATTATAAATGCTGAGAATTTAGTAGAGCTGAAACATTTTTACGATGCCAAAGAAATTTTAGATAAGGCATATTCTACTTTAGAAAAATATCCTGCATCAAACTTAAACGATTCTTATTTTTATTCGGAAGGAATTTATTATGCCAAGCAAAATAAGCATAAAGAAGCATTGGCTAGTTTTGATAAAGGAATTAAATCGGCAGAAAGCCATCAGAATGCGATTGCAGTAAACCGATTGAAGTTTGCAGAGTATGAAGTGCTTTTTAAGCTTAAAAATTATGCTAAAGCCAAAAGCAATTTAGAATACTTGGTAGAAAACACGCCTTTTATTGTAGATAAGAAAAACTATTATAAAGAACTGTCAAAGGTTTACAATGCGACTAAGGAATATCCGAAGGCCTATTATTATTCGAATAAATACAATGTTATTAATGATAGTCTGAATGATGCCAAATTGAAAAATGAAATTGTAGAGCTCGAAGCGAAATATAAAAAAGCGGAAAGCGAAAAGAAAATTGGTCTGCTGCAATCTGAAAATGAAAAGGCGGTTTTGCAGGTAAACAACAACCGTTTGAATATGATGCTTTTTGCAGTGCTTTCTTTTGTGTTGTTTTTGACGGTTTTGTTTTTATGGAGCTGGAATAATTATCAGAAAAAGATAAGCTTTCAGAAAGAAGTCAATCACAAACAAGAGCTCGAAGCATTAGAAAATCAGCAGAAATTGTCTATTTCAAATGCGTTGATTGAAGGAGAAGAAATTGAACGAAAAAGGATAGCAAGAGATTTGCATGATGGACTTGGCAGTATGCTTTCTGGTTTGAAAATGCATTTGAATCTTGCTGAACGCGAAAACCACGAAAATGCTCCGAATATAAACGGAATGCTGAACGACTCTATAAAGGAGCTTCGCAATATTTCTCAGAATTTAATGCCGGAAAGTTTGATGAAATTGGGGCTTGAACATGCGCTTCGAGATTTATGCGCCTCTCATTCAACAGCTGAAACTGCAATCGAATTTCAGTATTTGATAAAAAAAACAACTTTGCCACAGCATATTAAAATTATGATTTTTAGAATCATTCAGGAACTTTTAAATAATGCTTTAAAATATGCCAAAGCTTCACAAATTCTGATTTCCTGTTCGCAGAATAAAGATGTGTTTTTTATTACGGTAGAAGATAACGGAATTGGTTTTAATGTGGAATATGCCGAAAAAAGAGATGGAATGGGCTTGCGAAATATAAAAAATCGTGTGGCTTTTTTAAACGGAAAAATAGAAATCGATTCTGTTCTAGATAAAGGAACATCAACTTATATAGAATTAAAATATAACCCAAATCATGATTATGAAGTATAAAACGGTAATAGTAGACGATCATCCGATTGTGATTTCTGGAATCGCAGGTCTATTGTCGGATTTAGATAATATAGAAATTGTAGAAAAATTCGAATCGGGAATTGCGCTTTTAGATTATATCGAAGACAATAAGGTAGATTTGATTTTAATGGATATTTTTCTTCCTGTAATAAATGGAGTTGATTTGTGTAAAACAATCAAACAAAAGCATCCTAAAATCGTAATTATAGGGATGAGCAGCCAGTCTGAAAGAAGTTTGGTGATGCAATTTATTCAAAATGGAGGAAATGGATATATTCTTAAAAATGCTTCTTTCGACGAATTTAAAGAATGCATTTACAAAGCAATTGATGGTGAAATTGTTTTTAGCGAAGAAGTAAAAACCATAATTAGCCAGCCTTTGTCTGAAGATTTAGAAAGAATTCCGGGTTTGAGCCGTAGAGAGCGCGATATTGCCTTATTGCTTTCGCAAGGAAAATCGACGCAAGAAATAGCCGACGATTTGTTTTTGAGCTTTTTAACCGTTCAAACGCACCGACGCAATATTCTTCAGAAATATAAAATGAAGAATGTGGCAGAACTAATTGCATTTCTGCTTAAAAACAACATGCTGAATTAAGTCAAAAGTGGTGTAAAAATGTCAAAATGGCATTTTGTTAAAATGGTTCGCAATTTGCAGTTTCTTTCGTAAATTTAAAAATCAATCTAAAAACACAAAAAAAAATGGGATCAGGATATTTAATTATTGCTGGAGCTATAATGTTGTTCAGCTGGCTAGTAAGCTCGCAGCTGAAGAGAAAATTTGAATTGTATTCGAAATTGCAATTGAGAAACGGAATGAGCGGCCGTGAAATCGCCGAAAAAATGCTTGCAGACAACGGAATTACAGATGTTCGCGTTATCTCAACACCAGGCCAGTTAACAGATCATTATAATCCATCAGATAAAACAGTAAATTTAAGTGAAGCAGTTTACAATCATCGTAATGCCGCAGCAGCAGCCGTTGCAGCCCACGAGTGTGGTCACGCGGTACAGCATTCTGTAGGATATCAATGGCTTACAATGCGTTCAAAATTAGTTCCTGTTGTGAGTGTAGCTTCAAATTTCATGCAGTGGATTTTGCTGGCTGGAATCTTAATGATTCAGGTTTTTCCGCAACTATTACTTGTTGGAATTATTCTTTTCGCAACAACAACTTTATTTTCTATTATAACATTGCCCGTTGAATATGACGCAAGTAACAGAGCTTTAGCGTGGCTTGAAAATAAGCACATGCTTACACAGCAAGAGCAAGCGGGAGCAAAAGACGCTTTAAAATGGGCGGCAAGAACTTATCTTGTTGCTGCTTTAGGGTCAATAGCTACGTTACTGTATTATATTTCGATTTATGCAGGAAGCAACAATAGGAGAGATTAATTAGGAAATTAGTCAATTAGATAATGCATGGCAAACGCGACAGGTTTTTAAAACCTGTCGCGTTTTGTTTTATTCTCATATTTGTTAATCGTTGTAGTATCCAAAGAGAAAAATGGTTGCCCAAATTGCGAGTATAATGTAAAATGAGTTTATATATTCTTTGTTTTCTGATTTATAGTATTTAAACAAAAAAATCAGAGCCAAGATAATGCCTAATGGAATTGAAAGTAAAAATAAGAAAAAGCCTGCGCCAGGGGTGCATGGGCCACTTGGAGCCGATTTTTCTGCTAATATCGCAACTATGTAGTAAACGACGAAAAATATTAAGGTTTTGAACTCCGTTCGAAGTTTTATCATTGCAGTCGAATTATCTAATTATCAAATTGACACATTTTCTAATTAAAGTTGAATCTGTCTATCAATCTGCTGATCCAACGAAATAAAAGTTTCAGTTCTAGAAACTCCTTCAATGGCTTGGATTTTAGTATTGAGAAGTTGCATCAAATGTTCGTTGTCGCGACAGATGATTTTAATTAAAACGGACCAGTTTCCTGTGGTATAATGGCATTCTAAAACTTCAGGGATTTTTCTAAGTTCTTTTACGGCTTCAGAGTTTCTGGAAGCTTTGTCTAGATAAACTCCAACAAAAGCCATGGTGTTATAACCTAAAACTTTTGGATTTACAGTAAATTTAGATCCAGAAATAACACCAGATTGTTCTAGTTTTTTTAATCTCTGATGAATTGCGGCTCCAGAAATTCCGATTTTGTTGGCGATTTGTAAGATGGGTTTTCGGGCATCGTCCATTAGATAACGAAGTATTTCCTTGTCGATTCCGTCAATTTCAATTAAAAGGGAGTTGATTTTCATAACTTATAATTTGAAACTATTTTTGAGATTTGGGTTATCAATAGAAATCAAATGTAGTTAAATTGCTGTAGAAAAGAAAATTCCAATTATGAAATTCCAAAATACTAACTCAAATCCCAATATTGAAATTCCAAATTCCAAACGCGTTGCGATTAATTGGGAATTGAAATTTAAAATTTGCATAAAAAGAAAAATTCCAAACTCCAATTGATTAGATTGGAATTTGGAATTTAGATATTGTGTATTTTTTATCCTTAGGTTATTTTCCTTTGTTGGCTTCTGCTACGTATTTTTCTAGTGCCATTGTCATAGAAGGTGTTTCAGGAGTTGGAGCAAGAATGTCAATTCTTAAACCATGATCCAAAGCTTCTTTTTGAGTTGTGCTTCCGAATACGGCAATTCTGGTGTTGTTTTGTTTAAAATCTGGGAAATTTTTAAACAATGATTTGATTCCTGTTGGGCTGAAAAAAGCTAAAACATCATAATAAACATCAGCTAAATCAGATAAATCACTCATAACAGTTCTGTAAAAAACAGCTTGCGCCCAATCTACTTTTAAACTGTTTAATGTAACAGGTGCATCTGCATTTAATTGGTCAGATGCAGGAAGTAAAAACTTTTCGTCTTTGTACTTCTTAATTAACGGAGATAAATCTGCGAAATCTTTTGCTCCAACGTAAATCTTACGTTTTCTGTACACAACATACTTTTGAAGGTAAAACGCAACAGCCTCAGATTGACAAAAATACTTCAATCCTTCAGGAACTTTGTAACGCATTTCATCAGCAACTCTAAAAAAATGATCTACAGCATTTCGACTTGTTAAAATGATCGCAGTGTAATGATTAAGATCGATTTTTTGTAATCGAATCTCTTTTGCGCTAACCCCTTCTACATGAATAAATGGTCTGAAATCAATTTTTATTTTGTGTTTTTGTTGGAGCTCAAAGTAAGGAGAATTCTCCACTTTAGGTTCAGGCTGTGACACCAAAATTGTTTTCACTTTCATATTATAAATATTTTCTAAGCACTCCCTTTTGTAATCCAATAATAAAGAAAATAATAAGGGGCTATTTCAAGAGCGCAAAGATACAAAATAAAATAAAATAACTTGCCGATAATTACGTTTTGATATGTTTTAATTGAAATAAAGTAAGAGTATACGCTAATACACAGCGAAATACCTATGATTGCTAGGGGTACAATTTTTGGAATATTGCTGTAATAAAACAAAACGGCATTAATTGGAAGGATTAAAACGCCAATATAGGTTCTGTAAGTTACTTTTTGTAAGTTAAAAAGCTCTACAAAGTCGTCAATGTTGAATGAAGCTGCTACAATTTTTTCGATTAAATACTTTCCTAAAATGAAATAAAGTAAGAAAGTTGCAATCTGAATAAACAGAAGCCAGTCGGTTTTTGCAGCATAACCAAAAATATTCATCGTAAGGAGAATAAAAAAAGCAAAAGATACAATCTGCACAAAAAATAAACCAACCGTAAAGCTGTTTTTCATATGGCTGTTATCGCGATAGATTTTAGCGTATTTATCAGAGAAAATAAGTTTACTAAATTCGCTAAATCTTGTTTCGTAAGCAGATTTTGTCATGGCAACAACGGCAAAGGTAACCACAAATAAAAGTGTTGCCCAGTCTTTGTTTTCAATTATTCGAGGATGAAGTTGTTCAATCATAGCGATACAAAATTAGTAATTTTTTGGTGCAATACTTTTATTATATATTTATTATGAATCAAATGCTATAAAAAGTTTACTTTTGCGGTGAAATTACCGAGAAAAAATGAATGATAGTATTGTCATAATTCCCACATATAACGAAATTGAAAACGTAGAAAGTATAGTAAGGGCTGTACTTTCGCAGCATAAACCTTTTCATCTGCTAATTATAGATGATAATTCTCCAGATCATACGGCTAAAAAAGTGATCGCTTTACAGGAAGAATTTCCGGGGAAACTATTTTTGGAACAAAGAGCAAAAAAAGCGGGATTGGGAACAGCCTATGTCCATGGCTTTAAATGGGCTTTGGAGCGAGACTATCAATTTATTTTTGAAATGGATGCCGACTTTTCGCATAACCCAAATGATTTAGAAAAATTATACGATGCCTGCCATTTTGGTGGAGCAGATTTGGCAATTGGCTCTCGTTATGTAAAAGGAGTAAATGTGGTAAACTGGCCTTTAAGCCGTGTTTTGATGTCTTACTTTGCGTCAGTTTATGTAAAGTTTATTACCGGAATGAAAATTCACGACGCGACTGCAGGTTTTGTTTGTTATAAAAGAGAGGTTTTAGAAAAAATCAATCTCAACAAAATAAAATTTGTTGGATATGCGTTTCAAATCGAAATGAAGTACAGAACCTATTGTGCTAAATTTCAAATTACCGAAGTCCCAATTATTTTTACAGACCGAACAAAAGGAGTTTCTAAAATGAGCAATGCTATTATTAAAGAAGCTATACTTGGAGTGATTTCACTTAGATTAAGAAAATTAGTCAATTCATTATAAACCAACCGAAATGAACAGGATTCTAATAAAAAATGCCAAAATTGTAAACGAAGGGACAATTGTTGAAGGTGATGTTTTAATTGAAAACGATTTGATTGTTGAAATTGCAGACAGCATTTCGCTTAAAACTTCAGATTGCATTGTAATCGATGCTGAAGGAAATTATTTAATGCCGGGTGCGATAGACGACCAAGTGCATTTTAGAGAACCGGGTTTGACGCATAAAGGGGATATCGAATCGGAATCTCGTGCTGCTGTTGCGGGCGGAATTACTTCTTTTATTGAACAGCCCAATACGGTTCCGAATGCGGTTACTCAAGAAATTTTAGAAGATAAATATCAGATTGCTTCTCAAAAATCATTTGCGAATTATTCGTTTATGATGGGGGCAACAAACGATAACTTGGAAGAAGTTTTAAAAACAAATCCAAAAAATGTTGCGGGAATCAAGATTTTCTTAGGTTCATCAACAGGAAATATGCTGGTAGATAACGAAGCAGTTTTAGAAAAGATTTTTTCTAGTACGCCAATGTTAATTGCGGTTCACTGTGAAGACGAAACTACCATTAAAAATAATCTTGCCGCTTTTAAGGAGCAATACGGTGAAGATGTTCCAGTTACGGCTCACAACTTAATCAGAAGTGCCGAAGCTTGTTATATTTCTTCTTCAAAAGCAGTGGCTTTGGCAAAACGTACTGGAGCTAGATTGCATATTTTTCATCTTTCTACGGCGAAAGAAATGGAGTTGTTTACGAATAAAATTCCTTTAGAAGATAAAAAAATCACCGCTGAGGTTTGTGTACACCACCTTTGGTTTACTGATGAAGATTATAAAACAAAAGGGAATTTCATTAAATGGAATCCTGCGGTTAAAACAGCCGAAGATCGTGCAGAACTTTGGAAAGCTTTAAATGACGGAAGAATTGATGTGATTGCAACAGATCACGCACCTCATACTAAAGAAGAAAAAATGCAGTCGTATTTGAATGCGCCTTCTGGAGGGCCATTGGTTCAGCATGCTGTTGTGGCGATGTTTGAAGCGCATCATCAAGGAAAAATCACGGTGGAGAAAATCGTGGAGAAAATGTGTCACAATCCAGCTAAGCTTTTCAAAATTGAAAAAAGAGGTTTTATTAGAGAAGGCTACCACGCCGATTTAGTAATCGTGAATCCAAGTTTGCCTTGGAGCGTGAAACCAGAAAATATTTTATACAAATGCGGATGGTCGCCGTTTGAAGGGTATACTTTCAAATCTAGAATTACACATACTTTTGTAAATGGTGAATTGGTTTACAACAATTTCAAAGTAAAAGATACTAGAGCAGGTAAAAGATTATTGTTTGACAGATAAATAACAACTATGAAGAATTTTATAGTCATACTATTGGTTTTGTTTCTTTCTATAAGCTGTAAAAAGGATGTGGTAAAACAGCCTGAAAAGCTTATCGAGAAAGACAAAATGATTGATATTATGTATGATTTATCTCTTTTGGAAGCAATGAGATATCAGAAACCTTTGTCTTTGGATTCTATAGACAATGATCCGACGAAGTATATTTTGAAAAAATATAAAGTAGACAGTCTTCAATTTGCACAAAACAATATGTATTATGCTTCAGATTACGATAGCTATAAAGATATGTTTGATGAGGTAAACAAAAGAATTTCCATAGTGCAAAGAGCAGCCGATTCTTTAGCTAAAATCGATGAGAAAAAAGCAGCTAAGGAAAGCAAAAAGAAAACGGCAGTTTCAAAGGATTCTATTTCAAAACCAGCTCCGAAAGTTAATGACGATTCTATAAGAAGAGCTCGTATGCAGATGCGAGACAGAACTAAAAAACTATAGTTTAGCGCTATCTTTAATATAGTGATGAATATCAATAAAAACCGTTCCTAGAGCGGTTTTTATTTTTTGGTTGCTATACAGATTCTTGGAGTATGAAGCTTTTGCTGTTGCTTTTGTAATGCTTCTTTTTCTAAAAAATAGTGTAGAAAATATACTGTCAGCAATCCACAACATGGTCATTAGAAAAGGTTTAGCATGAATGTGCGGCCTTTTTACTTTTAAAGCATCAGAAACAGTGTCTAAAAGATCTTTAAAAACAATATTATCTGAAATAAGTGTGAAACGTTCATTTTTTATTTCGCTTTTCATCAATTCAAAACTCGTTTTCACCACATCATCAACAGAGATGAACCCCGTGCTTCCTAATGTATAGAAACGAAGTCCTTTAGAAACTTTTCGATAGATTTCGCAGCTTCCTTCGTCAAAAATAGTCATCATTTTCGGCGGACCTAAAATAACTCCCGGATTTACAATAATGACATTTAAGCCTTCTTGATGACCACGCCAAACTTCCATTTCGGCACCGTATTTAGAAATGGCATAATCGCTATGCGGTTTTTCGGGATTCCAGTCTGTTTCTTCGGTAATGTGCGTTTCGTGAGCAGCGATATCTCCTAAAGCCGCAATAGAACTGATGTAGCAAAACTTTTCTGCTTCTTTGGCAATAGCAAAATTGACCATATTGGCAGTTCCCTCAATATTGGTTTTTCTAAGGTTTTCTTCGTCTTTCGGTTCGAACGAAATAAAGGCGGCACAATGATAAACTTGTTTGATGTCGATAAAAGCAGTTTCTAATGAAGGAATGTCTAGAATATCGGCTTCAAGCCAATTGATTTTCTCAAATAAAGCTGTTTTTTGATAAAAATCAAAAACCGATTTTGTTTTCTGAATTGTGTTTTTGCTCCTGTAAATTGCCCGAACATTTTCTCCATTTTCAATTAAATGAAGCAATAAATGCGCGCCTACTAAACCTGTTCCTCCAGTTACTAATATCATGTTGTAAAGATAAGTTTTTGGTCGAAAGGTGCAAAGTGCAGAGGTACAAAGTTGCAAAGGATTTTTTTGAAAAGACAAAAGTTTAAAGTTACAAAGGTTCAATGTTTTTATTGCTTTTTGAAATTGAAATTGACATTGCTATTGTTTTTTTGACATTGCCATTGGCATTGATTATATTTGCGCAAATTATTTAAAAAAATGAAGAATCTAGTTGAAGAATTAAAATGGCGCGGGTTATACCATGATAGTATGCCTGGAACGGAAGAACAATTGCTAAAAGAAGCTACCACTGCCTATATCGGTTTTGATCCAACAGCAGATTCACTGCACATCGGAAGTATGGTTCAGATTATTTTATTGGTTCACTTAAAGAATTTCGGACACAGACCGATCGCTTTAGTAGGTGGAGCAACAGGAATGATCGGAGATCCTTCTGGTAAATCTGATGAAAGAAACTTGCTTGATGAAGTAGCTTTGGCTAAAAACGTGGCTGGAATCAAAAGCGTTTTGTCTCGTTTCTTAGATTTTAATTCAACCGAAGCAAATGCACCTGTAATGGTGAATAACTACGATTGGATGAAAGAATTCTCTTTTATCGATTTTGCACGTGAAGTTGGAAAAAGAATCACCGTGAATTATATGATGGCTAAAGATTCTGTAAAAAAGAGATTTAGCGGAGAAGGTGAGGGAATGTCTTTTACAGAGTTTACATACCAATTAATTCAAGGTTACGATTTTTATCATTTATATAAAAACAACAACTGTATTCTGCAAATGGGTGGTTCTGACCAATGGGGTAATATTACCACAGGTACAGAACTGGTTCGTAGAATGGGAGGCGAGAATGCTAAAGCTTACGCCTTGACAACTCCTTTGATTACAAAAGCAGACGGATCTAAATTCGGAAAATCTGAAGGTGGAAATGTTTGGTTGGATGCTGATAAAACTTCGGTTTACAAATTCTACCAATTTTGGGTAAACACGACTGATGCTGATGCTGAGAAATATATTAAAATCTTTACTTTCTTAGATAAAGAGGTAATTGAAGCATTAATCGAAGAGCACAAAACAGCTCCGCATTTGAGAGTTTTACAAAAGAAATTAGCAGAAGAAATTACTGTTTTTGTTCACAATCGTGAAGAATTAGAAAAAGCAATTCAAGCTTCGAATATTTTATTCGGAAATTCTACTGCTGAAGATTTAAAAAAATTGGATGAAGCGACTTTTTTAGAAGTCTTTGACGGAGTTCCTCAAGCTGAAATTGCAAAAGGGGATTTAGAAAACGGATTAGAAATTATCACGGTTTTAAATGAAAAAACAGGTTTCTTTAAATCAAACGGAGAAGCGAGACGTGCATTAACTGCAAACTCAATTTCTGTAAACAGAGAAAAAATAAAAGAAGATTTTGTTTTGACAGCAAATGATTTAATTAACAATCAATTTGTGTTGTTGCAAAGCGGAAAGAAAAATTATTTTGTGATTAGAGTGGTTTAACTGTTTAATCGGTTAATTTTTTAATCGATTGGAAAACGTTTAAACTTAAAAATATAAAATCCCAATGTTCGCAGAATGTTGGGATTTTTTTTAGGTGTATTTTGTAAAAGTAATTTGCGATTAAAACTGTTTTTTGCGATTAACCGATTAAACAAATAAACGGTTAAACAACTTTAAAGAACCATCAAATTACATCCACGAATATCAGAATTGTCAAAACGGCCCAATACTTCAAAAGAGTTGTTAGAGTATTTTTTGCCTAAATCCTGTGTAGCGATAAAAGAGCAGGAATTGATGTTAGCCAAATCAATCACATTTATTCCACCTGTTTTTCCGTCTTTTACATAAGTTAAAGCATCTTCTGGATCGCGAACTAGAATATTCATCCAAGATGGACATTCGAAAATGCCTTCGCCGAGAGAATACGCTTGCGCTAAAAGTTCAGTCATTCCATATTCTGAATGAATGGATGAAACTCCAAAACCTTTACATAAAATGTCGTGCAATTCCTCACGAATCATTTCTTTGCGTTTCCCTTTCATTCCTCCCGTTTCCATAATAATGGTGTTTTGAAGGTTGAATTGGTGTTTTTCGATTAAATCTAATAGAGCGTACGTAACGCCAATTAAGATTACATTTTGGCCTTCTCCATCCAATTCCAGAAGCTTTTTGATTAAGTCGTCATGATTGTGCAAATAAAACCCACTTTCGGGTTGATTGGAGAGTTTTATTAAATCTTCTACCATGTAAATTAACGAAGAGCCTTCGCGTTCTAAATAAGACGGCAAAAGGGCTAAAACAACGTAATCTTCGATATTGCCATAAAACTGAGAAAACCCTTTGCGGTAGCTTTCTTCATATAGGGAAACATCAGTCACTAAGTGTCTGCTTGTAATCATTCCGGTTGTACCGCTGCTAGTAAAAGTAACTTGTGCAGGATCGGTATTAGAAACGACCTCATGACTTTTGAAAAACTGAATGGGTAAAAAAGGAATTTGCTGCAGTGATTTTATCTGCTGTGGATTTACTTTTAAAAAATCACAAAAGTCGCGATAAACTTTGTTATTCTCGTGCTGAAAACGAAACACTTTCAGTGCTATTTTTTCAAATTGTTTCTGACTTGAAATGGTAAAGATATCGCTGGCTGTGATCAAAATGTTTTTTTTTGCAAAGATACTTTTTTTTAGTGTTCAGTGATCAGTTTTTTGTTTTGTTATATAGCGTTCAGTTAGCTGAACTCTAAAAGTGAAAAGTAAAGAGGGAACTCGATACTTATAGCTAAACACTGAATACAAAAATAAAGCTCCCAATTAGGAGCTTTCTATATTTTTATCGAATAATGAGTTTTCGAGTTGCCGATGCATTTTGTTCGCTTATTTTGATGATGTAAACACCTGGCGGTAATTCTGCAACACTTAGTTCTTTTGAGGTTAAATGTACTTGTAATACTTTTTTGCCTAGGATGTCAAACACAATAATCTCTTTCTCTAAATCGTTTTTAGAAGATATATAGACTTTTCCGTTTGTCACTGGATTAGGATACAAGCTCAAACCCTCAATAGAAGTCGCTTCCTGAGTTTTTGGTAATTGCTTGCTGTCTTGCGCTGAAACGCTTACAGTGAAGAAAAATGCCAATAAGAAAGTAATATAAAAGTAGTTTTTTACCATCGCATGTATTTGATTACTGTAAATATACAAAAAAAATTACAAAAAGTACGCCAAAAAAGTACGTCCTTAAGAATTAGGATGTTTTTAACATTATGTGTTCGAAGTGATTAAGAGCGTAAGTTGCTTTAGAGGCTAAATACATTGGTATCAAACAAAAAAACACCCTAATAAAATTAGAGTGTTTTTTACTATTTTTTGTTTTCTTATTATAGACCTTTTGTCCATCCAGCAGTCCAAGTTGGAACTCCTGATCCGTTTCCTGCTCCAGTTGCAGTTGCAGATTCTGTGAAAACTTTAGATACATCAACAGTTTCTTTTGCAGTGTTTGTACCTTTAGATTTTGTAGGAACATCTTCGAATTTTACATTAGTTGCAACTAAGTCAGTTCCAACATATCCGATAGTTTCGTTGTGCTCAACGTCAAATCCAGTTTTCCAACCTTTTAATACAACATTGTCAAATTTACCTTTAGTACCTACTCTTAATTTGAATGCTTGAGATTCTGAACTTGTATCAGTTGATCCAAAACCTACTAAAGTAAGATTTTTGATTGTTGGGAAAGAAATTGGAGTAGCTAAGTTGTTGTTAGCATTGTTATCCGCTTCAATACCTCTGTTACCAGCGTTTGTTCTGATTCCGTACCAGTTTTCAGCAGTTCCATTCCATCCTTCAGTCCAGTCGAATAAATCATCACCAACGTTAGCAGCATCTTTATTAGAAACAACTAAGTGAGTAGCGTTAACAGTTCCACCAAACCATTCGAATCCGTCATCAGAGCTTTCGAAAATTTGAACGTAATCAACAACAGTTCCTTTACCAACTCCGAAGAATGAGATACCATTAAATTCTTTACTTGTATTGTATGCGTAACCTGGGTATTCAATTCTTAAATATTTGATTGAACCTGAGTTATCGTTAGCGTCAGTACCTCCGTATGGTAAGTCAGAAACTTCAGCAGATGCAGTTGCTCCAGAATTGATAGGTGCTCTTCCGCAAAGAACTAATCCTCCCCAAGATCCTGGTTTAGTTGCAGTTGATGTCATGATAACTGGGCTTGAAGCTGTACCTTGAACATCTATTTTACCACCTTGAGAGATCGCAATATATCTGATAGATTCTACTTTGTTTGGATCTAATGTAGTAGCCTCAATAATTACTCCTGGCTTAATTGTAAGTTTAGCATTAGCTTTAACAACTAATTTCCCTGTAAGTTTATAAGTTCCCGATTCTAAGATAACTTCTCCATCATTAATTTCTCCTTGAAGATTGTCTCTTGTTAAGACGAAAGAAGAATCGCCTCCTGTGCTTGGATCATTGTTGTCGCTTGAGCAAGATGTTGTAAGTGTTACAAGTGATAAAGCTGCTAAGCCTAAAATTGTTGAAATTGTTTTTTTCATTACTTCTTTAATTAGTAGTTTGTGTTTATGCAAAGATTAGAACTTATGATAGAATGAATGTTAAGTCGCTGTAATCTATTTGTTATATGTTTTTTAAAGGAATGTTAAGGAATTGTGATCTACAAATTTGTCTTGATTAGAATTGGTAATTCATTCCTAATCCTAGCGTTATTCCTTTTTTATAATTAAATACTAGAACGTCTCCACCAGCATTTTCCTGCACTCTTCTAAATTCTGGATTTAGTAAATTTCTTGCTCCAAAATCAAGCCCAAGACTTTTGTTTATTTTGGTTTTTAATATAAGATCTAATGATCCCATTGATTTGTCTACTAAATTTCCTTTTCCTAAAGCTCCAATTGCATATAGTTTGTCAGAGTAGTGGTTGTATGCTAAAGTTGCTGTAATTCCAGCATCATTTTGCCAGTTTTTAGTATAAGATAGATCAGCATTTAAAATTAAATCTGAAGCTCCTGTGAAACCAGAACTTGTATCAGTAAGACTGATGTTTAATGTGCTGTTTGTTTCTTCTCTAACTTTTTCAGAATCGATATCCTGATTTGTTTTCATTAACGAAGCATTAAAGCCAAAAGAAAGTTTGTTTGTAAATTCACTGTCGATTTCAAAAAGGTTTTTTCTGGCTTCTAATTCAACTCCATACGCATAACCTTTGTCTCCAATATTTACCCAAGAAATATCATTTGAAGCAGAAGCAATTACAACTTCGTTGATAGGATCTAAGATGTATTTTCCGAAAGCAGTTACAGAGAACAACTCATCGCTTTTCGGGAACATTTCCCATTTAATGTCCAAGTTATAGTTTTGAGAAGGGTATAAGTAAGGATTACCAATTTTAGTTTCCATTACATCTTCGTAGATAAACAAAGCTCGTTCTTTAAATTGCGGTAAAGTGTAGGTTTTACTTGCAGCTAAACGAAGATTTTGTTTTTCATTTAATTCATACTTTAAAACAAGACTTGGTAAGAATTCATTTCTGTCAAATGTGTTTTTTCCTCCACTTGCATCAAGTTGTGTTCTCCATGTTACCATTTGAGAAATTTTCTCATATCTGAAACCTAAAATAGAGCTTAATTTGTCAGTTAATTTATATTCGATATTAGCAAATCCTGCGTGAATATCTTGATCACCGTTATAAGTTTGAGGAGTCATTCCTGCAAAAGCACTGATTCCGAATATTCCGTTTTCATAATTTGCTTGGTTAAAGAAAGCGTCTAAGTTATTTGGTAAAACTGGTGTATTTTGTCCTTGCCCTGTAACGTTAAAGTTAAATTGAATAGCTTCGAAATCGCGTTTTTTGAATTTTCCGTTATAACCTGCAACAACTTTTCCTTTAGATTCACCATCTTTATCACTTAATTTGTATGTAAACGCAAGGTTAGCAGCAGCTTCGTCTTCTTTTAAGTTTTGGTAATATCTTTGGTTATCTGTAATTGTTGTCTGAGCAATTGTATAAATGCCACTTGCACGATCTAAGAACATTTTGTTTTGAGTTCTGTCTGGCATATCACCTTTTACAGTATTGTATGAAACTCCCCAGTCAAAATCAATTTTATCGGTTACTTTATGATTGCCTAAAAGCTGATTGATGAAAACAGTATTTTGAGTAAAAGTTCCTCTTTGAACTAATAGATCAGCATCATCATTGTCAAAATCCCTGTCGCTACCAAAATAGTTGTCTCTAGTTTGTTCAGAAGAATTGACAAATAAGAAGTTATAGCCAATCTTATGATTTTTGTTTAAGCGATAATTCGCATTAAACATTCCTGTAGAATTTGTAGTATAAGTATATTTTTGTTCTTGAAATGATCTTAAGCTAACTCCTTGAGCATTTACACTTTGGCTTAATCCTTCTCTAAACTCATAACCATTGCTAAAACCTGCTGTTCCAAAAATACTAAGTTTTCCTTCTTCACCAATATTGAATGTTTTACCAGCTTTTAGGTTGAAACTTCCTGCATATGGTGCTTCTTTAACAGGATTTAAACTGTTTTCAAAATTATATCCAGTTAAAGCATTTGAAGGAACTCCATAAGAAACAAAACCTGATTTAGTTGGTCCTTGTTGTAATAAAAAGTTATTAGATTGCTGTAATGCATTAGTGTTGACTTTAGATCCTAATGAGATTTCAAACAAACCTTTTCCCTTGTAATCTTTAGAAACTATATCTACATTTCCTCCTGCAAAATCACCATACATTTTTGAAGTGTACGATTTATCGATTGAGATGTATTCAACAATATCAGTTGAAAATAAATCAAGAGCAATGTTTTTTCTTTCGGGATCATTTGATGGAATAGGAAGCCCGTTCATCGAGGTAGAGTTGTAACGATCACCCAATCCTCGTACATAAACGCTGTTGCTTCCTTCTTGTTTAGAAACTCCTGAAGTTTTCACTACAGCAGCAGCGACGTCGCCTACACCTTTTCGAGAAAGTTCCTGCGCGCCGATAGATTGTTTAATATCTACAGCATTTTTTTGTTCTAAAAGTAATGCAGTTTCTTTTTGTTTACTTACTGCAGTTGCTTGAACCACTACATCTTTAAGAGTATAACTTCCTGATGAAAGCCCTTGATTAACTGTTACAGTTTCATTTGCTTTTACAGCAACAGGAGCTTCTACAGATTCATATCCTAAAAAACTAAAAATTAAAGTATAGTTTCCAGGATTTACGCTTAAGGAATATTTTCCATCTACGTCGGTATTTACGCTAATATTTGTACCTTTAACTAAAACATTAGCAAATGGCAGAGCTGCGTTGTTCATATCTTTATCAGTTAGAACTCCAGAAATCGTACCTTTGTTTTGCGCGATCGAGACCGTGCAGATAAATAATGCAATAAAGAGAAATCTTAAATTGAATTTCATTTTTTTCAGTGTTGTGTTTGTGTCTTAATATTTTTGTGCAAAGAAAGAACCGCTCTGTGAAGTCCATGTTACCGACTTGTTATGTTTTTGTGTTGTTAAGATTATCAAATTGTTACGAGATTAAATTACGGTTAACACCATTTTTTAAAGGTTCTTTTGTTAGTATATTTACCCTGTGAAATAAGAAATATCGAATGTTTAATGAAGAGGTTTCGATATAAAAATCTCAATTTTTGCTATTTATGAAAAAAAATCAAACTAAGATTTTATTAGTTGACGACGAACCAGATATCTTAGAAATCGTTGGCTATAACCTTGCTCAGGAAGGCTACCAGATTGTTACAGCTTCTAACGGAAAAGATGCTATAGCAAAAGCACAGAAAGAACTGCCAGAATTAATTATTATGGATGTAATGATGGCAGAAATGGACGGAATGGAGGCTTGCGAGCATATTAGAAAAATTCCAGAATTAAATAATGTTATCATAACATTTCTAACCGCAAGAAGTGAAGATTATTCCCAAGTAGCTGGTTTTGATGCTGGTGCAGATGACTATATTACTAAGCCAATTAAACCGAAATTACTAGTGTCTAAAGTAAAGGCGCTGTTAAGAAGGTTAAAAGAACAAGAAGTTGTTACAGATACTTTAAATGTAGGCGGAATCGAGATTAATCGTGAGGAATACAAAATCATAAAAGGCAATGTAGAAATTGCTTTACCAAGAAAAGAATTTGAATTGTTTTATCTATTAGCTTCAAAACCAGGTAAAGTTTTTAAAAGAGACGAAATCTTGGATAAAGTTTGGGGTAACGAAGTAGTAGTTGGAGGAAGAACAATCGACGTTCACATCAGAAAGCTGCGCGAGAAAATCGGCGAAGATCTTTTCAAAACAATAAAAGGAGTAGGTTATAAATTTGAAGTATAGTTTTTTAAGCTTCTAAGGTTCTGAGTTACTAAGTTGCTGAGGCCTTTGTAACTGGAATTATAGGAAAGATTAAATACATTCCAATTATTTTAAAATATTCAATACATTTAAACCATATAAGAATTGAAGGAAATACATTCTTCATTTTCTTATATGGTTTTTGAGTTAATCATTTTTTGTTTTTTGATTTTACTCAAATAATAACTTAAAAAACAAAACTTAATTTTCTAAATTTCTTAATGGTTCAATTTTTTCAATGAAGATTAATTTTAAAAAAACATACAAATTTGCTATTAAATCGGCATTGTATATCAGTCTATTTGCAACAGCATTTGTGCTCATGCTGATGTCTTTGTTTTACAAAAATCAGTTAAAACATCAAGTAGCATTTGGAATAATTTTCATTATTGTTATTTATATATTTTCTTTCTTGGTTTTGCAATATCGTGTAGAGCGTTTTATTTATAGAAGAGTCAAGAAAATTTACGATGAGGTTTCATTATTAGAATCGACAACGCTTATTAATCAGCCAATTAATACCGATATGGAAACGCTTTCACGCGAAGTGAAGAAGTTTGCGACCGATAAAAAACTCGAAATCGAAATGCTTGAAATTCGTGAACAATACAGAAGAGAGTTTTTAGGGAACGTTTCGCACGAATTAAAAACGCCTTTGTTTACCGTTCAAGGTTATGTTTCGACTTTGCTTGATGGCGCTATGGACGATAAAAATATTAGAAAGAAATATTTGAAACGTGCCGAAAAAGGAGTTGAGCGTCTTATTTATATCGTAGAAGATCTAGACATGATTACTAAATTGGAATCGGGAGATTTGGATTTGAATATGACTGATTTTGATATTGTTGAATTGATCGAGAATGTCTTTGAACTGTTGGAAATGAAAGCAGATAAAAAGAAAATCAAATTGGCCTTTGAAAGTAAAAATGTGAAGTCGGTTATGATTAGAGGAGATCAGGATAGAATTCAGCAAGTTTTAGAAAATCTAATTGTAAACTCCATTAAGTACGGAAAAGAGGGTGGTTTAACCGAAGTAGGGGTTGTCAACTTAACGAAGAAAAAAGTCTTAATTCGTATTAGTGATAATGGTGAAGGGGTTGAAAAACAAAATATCCCGAGACTTTTTGAACGTTTTTATCGAGTAGATAAAAGCGGAACACGATCTGAAGGTGGTTCTGGTTTAGGATTGGCGATTGTGAAGCATATTATTGAAGCTCATAAAGAGAAAGTTTATGTAGAAAGTGAGTTCGGAATTGGTTCTGAGTTCTCTTTTACACTTGAAAAAGCAAATAAATCGATAAAAGCTGAGGTTAAATAAATGTAAGCTCATAGTAGCTAAAAGCCCTGAAATAGGGGTGTTTAACAATAAATCAACATACGGATTTCGACCGTAACATTAAATTTTTATTATAGTAACATCTGGTTAATGATTTCTTAACATAGGTGCTCCATCTTTGCATCCTGAAATTAAGGGAATTACAGAACTAATGATAAAAAGAAAACTATTAGCGGTTTTATTACTGCTAACTTTTGCAACCAATGCGCAAGAAACAAATAAACAAGAGCTGAACAAACAGGATGTAAAAAACGAAGTAATGCGTATTTTAGATTCTATCAATAAAGCAAAACTTCCAGAGACTAAATCTGGGGGAGGTGTTGAAGAACATTGGTACGATAGAATCTCTTTGAGAGGTTATGCACAAATTCGATACAATGGTTTGTTTTCTACTAATGATAAAGTTTCTTGCGACCAATGCGATAAATCTTGGGGAACAACTTCTACAGCTCCAGATGCAAAAGCAAACAATGGACTTTTTATTCGTCGTGCCCGTTTAGTGTTTTCAGGACAAATTCACCCAAATGTATTCTTCTATTTTCAGCCCGATTTTGCAAGTTCGCCATCAAGCGGAATTAATAATTTCGTGCAGATTCGTGACTTATATGCCGATATTTCTTTCGATAAGAAAAGAGAATATCGTGTGCGTGTTGGACAAAGTAAAATTCCATACGGATTTGAGAATATGCAGTCAAGTTCACAGCGTTTAACTTTAGACCGTGCTGACGGAATCAACTCTTCGATTGCAAATGAGCGTGATTTAGGGATTTTCTTTTACTGGGCTCCGGCAGAAATCAGAAAGCGTTTTGAAATGTTGGTTAGAGATGGATACAAAGGTTCAGGAGATTTTGGGGTGTTTGCCTTTGGAGCTTACAATGGACAAATCGCAAATAAATTAGACGGAAACAGAGATTTGAATATTGTTGCTAGAGTAACATATCCTTTTGTTATTGGAAGTCAGATTATCGAACCGGGAATTCAAGCATACACAGGAAGATGGGCTTTTACAGGAGAAATCTCGTCTGGTGTTACCGTAGATAATCCGCAGTATATAAAAGACCAGCGTATCGGCGCCACTTTTGTTTTGTATCCAAGACCTTTTGGAATCCAGACCGAATATAACTTTGGAACAGGGCCTCGTTATAATACATTAACCAAACATGTTGATGTTACCGATTTAAATGGAGGTTACGTTTTGTTAAATTATAAGTGGGATATCAAAAAGATGCACATTTACCCCTTTGCTAAATTTCAATATTATGATGGCGGAAAGAAATATGAAAAAGATGCCAGAAGTTACGTAGTAAGAGATTTTCAATTTGGTGTTGAATGGCAACCGATTAAAGCTTTAGAACTTACCGCAGAATATGTAGTAGCAGACAGAACTTTTGAAGATAGCGTTTTGCCAGTAAATAGACAGCAAGGTAACTTGCTTAGAATGCAAGTACAGTTTAACTTCTAAAAATTAGAAAACAGATTAAACGGATTTGCTATCGCGAAGACGCAGATAAAAACTGATTTTTTTATTTGAGAAAGAATGAATTGCCTCCAGCTTCAGCTGGAGGTTTTTTAATTGTAGTGATAGGGCTTTAGCCAAACTTACTTAGCTTAAGTTTTTTATGTCTGTATAATCAGCGTCTTTGCGATAGCAAATCAGCGTCATCTGCGTGCAATTACGCAGTTTTGTCTTCAAAAACTTTAAATAAAGAATCCCAGTCGATAGTGTTTTCAAATTGAGACAATCCTTTAAACGACTTTGCTTTTGATAGGTCTTCTATTTTAAAGTCGTCTTGTAGCGAATAAGGCACAAGATTTTCTTCCTGAAGTTTTATGGCCAAATATTCCTGTTCGTACTGACCAGGCGTTGGAATAAAAAAGGCTTTTTTGCCTAATTTTGCCAAATCCATTACAGTGGTATAACCAGAACGGCAAAGAACAAATTCACTTTCGTTAAAAGTCTGTTCGAGCTGTTTCGAATTCATGAAATTGTAATAAGTAACATTTCCGGCTTGCCATTTTTCTTGTGATTTCTCTACAATTCCTTGTACAAAAACCACTTTTCCAGGATAGTTCGCAGCTTCTTTCTGCAGTTTTTCATCCAAGAAAGTACGTTGCGGTTCAGGTCCGGACAATATAATCATCAAATCATATATTTTTGGAGTTTCCTTTTTCTTCATGCGGCTTAGTGGGCCAATGTATTTTAGGTTTAGTTCATTCGTTTTTAAATGTCCCAAATCTCCTGTGAGGTTTGTTTTTTCGTTCGAATCTGGAACCCAACATTCATTATATTTTTTAATAAAATACTGATGGCACTTGCTCGTAAACCAAGTGGTGTTTCCTGTCATTACATTCAATTGATGCGTAATAAAAACAGAAGGTACTTTCTTGCTGAAAACTCCCAATCGATTGTCTGAGATAATACCGTCAATACCATGTTTTTTAATCCAATGATTGATCATCTTTTTCTCATCCAAAACGGCAGTAATCATTTTAGGCAGATTTTTAATCAGCTTCCATTTAAAATTTTTGCCATTCTTTGCATATTCAATATGATAGGAAGGGAGTTCTAAAGTTTGTATGTAAGGAAATTCTTTTCGTAATAAAGCCAATGCTACTCCATCAGAAGCAATAATAGGAATATAATTATTCTCTTGAAGCGCTTTGATAATAGGAATGCATCTAGTAGCATGTCCAAGTCCCCAATTTAATGGAGCGATTAAAATAGTTTTGTTCGCAGAGTAATCAATGCTCATTTTTAACACGTTTTAAAAACGAAGATAGAAAAATATGTTTTTTATGTTATTTCGCGGGCATTACTAAATTATTAACTCAAATTTAAGTTTCTAAGTTACTAAGATGCTAAGATGCTAAGTTTCTGAGTTTCTGAGTTTCTGAGGTGCTAAGTTACTAAGCGCAAAGATTTTTTGCTTAAACAATAAAAAAACCGAACGATTTAGTTCGGCTTAGTTTGTTAATCCAGAGTCTTAGTAACTTACATCTTAGCATCTCAATACCTTAGCTCCTTAATCTTGAATATACGTTTTATTACCATTTTTGTTGATATAGTATTTACCGCCTCTTGGTCCAGTATATACTTTTTTGCCGTTGTATTCTCCAGTAACTTTATCTGGTACAGAAGGCGCTTTTTCGTTTGTTTCTTTTAAAGTTTTAGTTGCTGATTTTTTGGCAGCTGTTGCGTCTTTTTTAGCAGCGTCAGCTTTTGCGGTCGATTTCTTGGCATCGCTTTTCGCTTTGTCGGCAGTGCTTTTTGCTTTATCAGATGCTACAGTAGCTTTTTTGGCATCAGCTTTAGCTTTGCTAGCTTCTTTGTCGGCAGTCTTTTTTGCTGCGTCAGCAGTTTCTTTCTTTGCTTTAGAAGAGGCTGCTTTTGCATCATCTGCTGCTTTTTTGGATTTTGCAGCTTCTTTTTTGGCATCTGCCGAAGCTTTATCTGCAGTTGATTTAGCTTTTTTTGCGGTAGTTTCTGCTGTGCTTTTCGTAGTTTTTGTCGTTGTTTCCTGCGCATAAAAATTAGAAGAGAAAACAACCATTAAACATAACAATACTAATTTTTTCATAAGGCTAAAAGTTTAAATTTCAATTAAAATTACGTAATTTATTGTCATCTTTTTCGTAACCCATTAAAAATATGCACGTAGCTGGACGCTTCCTGTATGGATGGTAGATCCTGTTTCGCTTTTACGTCCTTGGTAATTCAGATTGACATCTAAAAAAGAGGTAATGTTTTTTTGCAGAAGCAGTTTCCATACCAAATTGGATCCGGCTTGAAGTCCTTCTAACATCTGAAAGCCTACTGACGAAAATTCATTTCCATCAAATTTGTTTTGGTAAAAAGAAAATTCTCCATTTACGGTCACCTTCTTTTCGCCAGCATAAGAAAAAGAAGTTCCAATTCTATTTTGATCCAAAGTTTCAAGATTTCCAATTTGGTTTTTCTTGTTCTGAAGTTCGTAAAAGAAATCCAATTTGGTGTTTTTAGAAAATAAATAACTCACTTTTGGTGCCAATTGCCAGCCTTGAATGTCATAATTTTTTTCTGTAAAATCCTTAGAAACCAAATCGGTTTTTATGGTTTTGGTAAAGAAATTAAACAGCCAGCTTTTTTGGTATAAATGGGTGTATTGAATTTGATGCGAATAATTCTGCACGTTTTGCGATCCAATGGAAAGCAAACTTTTGCCTTTGTTTACCAAATAGGAATAGGTAACAGAATGTTTTTGTTTGCCTCGGTTGTAAAATAAACTGTTTCTGAAACTCGAATTCAAACCTAGAATGTTTTCTTCTGATGAATCAAACGGATTAAGTTCCAACTTTTCTCCCTCGCTTTTTACCTTTCGATCCATAATAAAAGAAGTCTGATTATAGAAATAAGAAAGAAGTTTCTTGAAGCCTTTTTCGTTTTGCCATTGCAACGGATTCAAAGTTAAAGATTGCGAAAACTTATTTTGGTTGGTTTTAATGTAAATTTGATTGGGTAAAAATACTCTAACATATCGAGCCTGATCTTGGTAAACTGCAACTTCAAACTCTTCCAATTCCTGAATTCCGTTTCCGTTGTAATCGTTCCAAGTGTAAACTCCTTGTCCCGTTGGAACTTCAACATACGTAAATTCTTGTTGCGCAATAGTTCCAGAACTGGTTTCGTAAGCTGTTCCAATCTGCATGAATTGGTTAAAAAAGCGATCATTGTACAAAACTCTCGAATTTAACGAAGGTTCATTTTGTCTCGTACTATCCGTAAAATCCAAATTTCTGTAACTTGCATAAACTGCCAAATCGGTTTTTTTGGTCTGGATTAATTTCGATCTTAAATAATAGGTTTGCGAATTGTTTACATGTTGCAATAATCCATTTTGCAAACTATCATTGCGTCTCTGCAGAAAACCAATTTCAACAAAAACTTTGGTGCTGTCGCCACGTCCAGTAAATACACCATATTCTGAAAACCTTTGGCTTAAAGCCGAAAACTGATCGGTCACTTTATCTTTTTGCTGATTGTCTTCTAATTGAAAGCTTCCGCCAACCCAATTTTTGCCGAAATGATATTTGGTTCTAGTCTGGTTTCTAATGAATTTTGAAGTCGAAGCAGTAGCATCAGAATTCAGGAAACTTCCGCTGTTTTCGATCGTCCAATTTTTCAATTTGAACAAAGCATTTGTAGTATGTCTCCCGCCAGAATAACTTTCGCTAAAATCTAATTTTTCGAATTGATACGTTAGCAAACCAATATTTGAAGTTTTATTTTTCGAAAACAAATCAAAATTTAAACCTGTAACCAAAAGACTTTGATTGCCCAAAAGTGTTCCTGTTAAATTCCAATCACGATTAAACTCAATATTATACAAACGTTCTACCGATTTAAAATTTTGCTGTACAAATTGATAATTCGCGAAAGCGTCTAAACTCCAACTTTTAGAAAACAGTCGTTTTTTGAGATTGGTTTTAAAAGCAATTCCTTCATTATTAGAATCATCAATAGTAGAAAATAAATTTTGGTCATTATTGCTCACAGCCAATTCAAAGTCAACCAATGTCTTCTCGTTCGGATTGTATTTTCCTAAAAATGTCGCCACCTGAAGTTTCATTGGCGCAACCAACTGAACAATTGGTTCATAATTTCCTTGCAAAACACCATTTATAGGTTCAACATATTGATAAATGCGCTCGACAGAATTATTATTTTGAATGATATAATTTCCCGCATTTGCACCAACTTGACTGAATCTTACATTGTATAAAACATCAGCAGAGTTGTTGGAATATTCGTAAGCTTCAACCGAATTGACGATTATTTTTTTGTACAAAATTTTATTGTCGGAGTAAGTGTCTTCGTAAGCAGATGGCGCTTTCATCAAATTAACATCGTCGCCGGCCTGACTTAAAATCTGAACTTGTTCTGGAGAGAGATTCTGTTGCAACGGCTGATTTTTCATATCATTTTCAGAATACAAATAACCGCCAAAACTCCAGTTTTTATTCTCATGCGTTGCACCTGCGTATGTCACTAATCGGTTGTAATTTCGTTCCGAATATTGGTATTCGACATTAATACGCATTTCTGAAGTTATCGTGAAAAGTGACGTAAAAACAATTTCTCCCGCATTATAATCAATCACATAATCGTTGTTTTCTCCACGTTTCAGCAAATTGCCATTTACGTAAACGCGTTCTGAGCCTGAAATTACCAAAACGTACAATTCGCCATTTTGACCTTTCAGTTTGTACGGACCTTGATTTCCTTCCTGCCCCGTAAAAGTACTTTTAGCATATTGGCCTTTTACAAAAGCAACCGAAGCAAAAACATTGGTTTTGCTTGTTTCGGTATCGAAATCAAAGTTGGCAGAAAGTCCTTGAACCTTTTTATTAAAACTTAAAAATTGAGTTTTCCTGTTTTCTAAAAAAACGTCACCGGCGCGAATGTTCCAGTCGTTACTGAAAAGTTCGATAAAAATATTATCAAACTGATCCAATTTCTGCGAATAGCCGCCATCTTGCAACGGAATATTATTATCTTGAAGCGAAGCCCTCAAACTGACTTTGTCGGACAGCTTTCCTGTAATCTGTAAATCTAAATTGGAGTTTAAAACCGTACTCTGGTTATTGCCAACCGTAACGCCTCGAGTAATGCTTCCAGAAGTTTCAAGACCGTCAAACGGAGTTGCCTTTTTTGTGTTTGAGCTGTTGTCTATTCGGTAGAGCTTATCAGTACCAACATCGCCGCTTACAATCTGATCCGATTTGTAAAGGCTGTATTCTTTGGTTAAAAAATCAGGATAATTAAGATAATTGACAATTAAGGTATCTGAAACTGATGGATATTTTTCATTAAAAAGCAAATATCCTTTTTGAAAATCGACCTTGTAAAAAGTGGAATCGATCGGTTCATTTTTGGTAGTAAGAATTTGAAAAAATCCAGAGTTGATAGACATCCTCTCAAGTCGAATAGTATCTTTTGAAACAATTACTTTTTTGGTTTTGTACAGCGATTCGGTTTCCTGAGCCTGAAGCGCAGCAAACCAGAAGAAAACCGTTAAAAACAGTAATTTTTTCAACATAAATACTTTAACTCTCAAAAGCCAAAAGTAGTATTTATAATTGGGAATTATAGCGTTGGAAATTTTACTTTTATTGATCAGAAAAGAAGAGTCAAAATCTTATTTTCCATATTTAATGAAAAGTAAAATGATCAATGCGAAAAATGCGATAATTACAATAAAAATAGGATTTGCATAATTGGCATGCCATCCAAATTCGCTTATTCGTTTCGGGAAGTAAGATCTTTTATCTTTTGGATTATAGTAAAACATTCCCCAAATCCAATTGTCTGGATCGTTTTCCCACTCGTTTTTAGTTTCTTCAATCGGTTCTTGTAAATTTTTCATAACTGCTGAAGTATTTCGGACTATAAAGTTAACTGATTTATTTTCATTTAAGAATAATCTTTTTAGCTTTGTTTAGGATATAACTGACTTAAATTATGGATACTAGCAAAGAACTTTTATTCTTTTTTAGTGCTTTGGGAGCTTTCAACGGAATTATTCTCGGCGTTTATTTTTTCTTTTTTACCAAGAAAAAATACCTGACGAATTATTTTCTGGGTGCGCTTTTATTTGCATTAAGTATCCGAATTGCAAAATCAGTATTTGTTTATTTCCATCCTGAATTGCCAAAAATGTATCTTCAATTTGGTCTTACTGCCTGTTTTTTTATCGGACCTTGTTTGTATTATTTCGTAAAATCAGCAATCGATGAAATTCAGACAATACCAAAATCATGGAAACTTATTTTAGTACTTTGGGGAACTTTAATTGTAACAATCGGAGTTTTGTACCCATATGAAATATATCCAAAATTTTGGAGGGGCTATTTGATAAGAATCATCTATTTTCAATGGTTTGTTTATATTGCTTTTGCGGGTTATGAACTTCGTGATGTTTTGAAGAAAATCCTAAGCAGAAAAGAAAAAACAACTCCAGCAGAAATGTGGTTCTCCATGCTTTATTTTGGAAATTTTCTTTTATTTCTGTTTTATTTCTTGGCCATTATGGGGGCTCCTGCCGCAACTTATATAAGTGGAGCAGTAGTTTTTTCATTCATTTTATACTTAGGAATTTCGATTCTTTTGTATCGAAAAAAAACAGACGATTTATTTTTATTGAATGGGAAGATTTCGAGTAAAAAAATAGATTCGGCAGATGCTATTATTTGGTCAGAAAAACTAGAAAATGCGATGCTTGAAAAAAGTTTGTACAAAAATCCGAATTTGACGCTTCAAGATTTGTCTCAAGAAATTAATATTTCGAGCCATCAACTGTCGCAGTTTTTGAATAATAATTTAGGAAAGAATTTTACCAGTTTTGTAAATGAATTTAGAATCAACGAAGCTTGTAAAATTATTACTTCTACCGATAAATTAACTCTAGAATCTATTGGTTACGATGTTGGTTTTAATTCTAAATCGACCTTTTTTGCCGCATTCAAAAAACACATGGGAACAACGCCTTTAAATTACCAGATTCAAAAATTATCGATTTAGATAGAACTTTAATAAATTAAAGTTGCAAGTGCAACGTTGTAACTTTGTCCCTTTGTTCCTTTGTTCATTTGCCTCTTTGTCTCTTTATCAAGTATGAATTTATAAATTCGTACTCCTGATTTCACTTTCTAAAACCTTATTTACAGATTATCAGATGACTTTTGTTTTCAAATAAAGTCTAACCGTTAATCTTAAAAGTTATGAAATTTAGTATTGTAGTTGCCATTTCTATTTATTGCCTGATTTTTTCGTCAATCGAAGCAAAGGCACAATCTGTAAAAAATAATCGAGATAAATCCTATGTTGAAGAGGATAAGTTAATTGGAAAAATAGTCTGGTCTAGTCAAGATTCTATTGCCAAGGAGCAAGATCATAATCAGTTAAAAGCAGTTGTTGAATGCCAGGCTTTACAAGTAAAATGTGGTACAAACGGAACGGTTGCCGAAGAAAAAGCGGTAACTAATAGTATTACTACTTATAAAAAATCTGAAATTAAGCAATCGGAGAATAGTAAGATGAAGTAGTTTACTTGATGCTTTCGCACAAAATCATTAAAACTAGAATCATAATAATGCAAAGAAAAATCGAATTAAGATTTGCAAAATTTATGGTCCATCCCATTTCTTTGATTTTTTTGGGTGGGAACATTCTATTGTCTTCGGGATTATAATAAAACAATCCCCAAATCCAATATTTTGGATCATTTTGCCAATTGTTTTTTTCTTGTTCGGAAGGTTCTTGATTATTCATTGAGTTAAGAATAAGGTAATGTTATTAATTTTTCCCTTTTTTCAGTTGTGTATAAGTTATAAGAATTCCAACGGTTGATAAAAAAGGAACAATTACCAATCTAAAATCAGAATACGAAATATCTTTTAAATCTTTCCTAAGCAACGGACTTAAAGATATACCGATGTATAATACGCCAAGGATAATAAAAACGAGTAAAAAATTCTTTTTGGTCATTTTAAATTATAATTGTAAATGAAAATCGTAATTCATTATTATTCAAGATGTTCTGAATATTGTTTTCAGAAAATTGAAAAGTAAATATAAGCAAAAAATAAATTCGTTAAAGAGAATTCTTTCTAAACAAAAAAAGGCTTCACTGATTAAGTGAAGCCTTTTCAATAGTTTTTGAATTAGATAATTACCTTTTATAAAGCAATATTAGTTTAATTCTTTAGTTACAATCTGCATCGTTTCGCGGCTAACTTGTTTCAATAAAACTTCCTTGTTAGCTTCAACAGTTTCGGCTGCCTCTTCTGTAAAGTGACGGATTGTATATAAGGTTACATTTTCGCTGTATTCTACTTTGAATTTTTTAGAAAGAATCGCGTTCAATTCTGGGAAATTTCCAAATTTATCTTCCACGCAAACAGAGAAACTAATCGCAGAGTTTTGAATTAAGTTTACTTTGATTTTAAATTCGTGGAATAATCCGAAAATCTCACTGATATTTTCTTCCATAATGAAAGAGAAATCAATAGAAGAAAGCGAAATTAAAAGCTGTTCTCTTTTTACAATAAAACAAGGATATTGCGGTTCTAAATCAACACCTTTAGACACGCAAGTTCCTTTTAATAAAGGATTCACGAATGATTTTACGTATAACGGAATTTCTTTTTTCTGTAAAGGCTGTAATGTTTTTGGGTGAATAACCGTTGCACCGTAAAATGCCAATTCGATTGCTTCACGGTATGAAATTTGGTTTAACAAACTTGCATTTTCAAAATAACGTGGGTCAGCATTCATAACTCCTGGAACGTCTTTCCAGATCGTTACACTTTCAGCATTTAGGCAATAAGCAAAAATACCAGCAGTATAATCAGAACCTTCACGACCTAAAGTTGTAGTAAAGTTGTTTTCGTCAGCACCTAAGAAACCTTGCGTAATGTTCAATTGTTTTCTAGGTACATTTTTGCTGATATTTTGTTGAGTCGTTTCCCAGTCTACTTCTGCATCTCTATAGTTTGCATTTGTTTTAATGAAATTGCGAACATCAAGCCATTGCGTTTGAATTCCCATAAAATTCATAAAGTGGCTTAAGATGTTAGTCGAAATCAATTCACCAAAACTTACAACCTGATCGTAAACAAAGTTATAATTTGGAGATTTATTATGCGCTAAGAAATATTCTAATTCAGCAAACTGTGCGTTTACAGCAGCAAAAACCGCATGATTTTCGTCTTCAAACAAATCCAATAAGATTTGATTGTGGTATTTTTTGATTTCCTGAACAGAAGAATTCAATTCTGTTGATTTTTCAAAGTAATTCTTGATTACAACTTCAAGAGCATTTGTTGTTTTTCCCATAGCCGAAACTACAAGAATTACGTCTTCGTAACCTACTTTTTGTAAAACGTCGTATACGTTTTTAATTCCATCTGCATCTTTTACCGATGCTCCTCCAAATTTAAATACTCTCATTTTTTAATTTATAGATTTTTGATTTTAGATTTCAGATTGGGGCGAAATCCTAATTGGTTTATTTTTTTCTGCCAGAGATTAAAATGATTTTCATTGAAATCCTGCTAATCTGAGGCTAAATGTTTTTATAATTTTTCTAAAAATGCATTAACGCCTGCTTCATCCATTTGCACCACTTGCCAATCATCTAGAATTCTTGCGCCAGAATTCTTGTAAAAATTTACAGCCGGTGTATTCCATGCCAGAACATTCCATTCCACTCTTCTTACGTTGTCTCTTTTTCCTTGTTTCATGATTTCAGAATAAAGAGCAGAACCCAAACCAGTGCCACGCATTTTTTCTTTTACAATCAAATCTTCAAGATGTATGGTTTTTCCTTTCCAAGTAGAATAGCGATAATAATACAACGCAATTCCAACAATTTCTTTTTGTTTTTCCTCGTTTTCAATCTCTGCGACAAAAACGTGAAATAATGGATTTTTTCCAAAACCGTCACGCACTAAATCTTCCTCAGTTATAACAACCGCATCAGGCTCTTTTTCGAATATAGCCAGCTCCTGAATAAGCTCTAACACCGATTTCATATCTTCAGGATTTCCTTTTCTAATATTCATATATTCCTATTTTAACTATTCAATATCTAAAAAAGCTTCATTTTATAAGTCACTTTTTGCAGATAATTAGCAAATATACAATAGTAACAAACTAACAAAATAATTTTTAATTCATTCTCACAAAATACACGATATTTGTGACTTAAAAATAAAACTATAACGATTTAGCAATGGAAGAACGCAATAAAACACTGGGAGAGTTTATTATTGAGCACCAAAAAGCATTTCAGTATTCGTCGGGAGAACTTTCCCGAATCATTAACTCGATTCGTTTGGCAGCAAAGGTTGTCAATCATAAAGTTAATCAAGCAGGTTTAGTAGACATTATTGGCGCCGCTGGCGAGCAGAATGTTCAAGGAGAAGACCAGCAAAAATTAGATGTCTATGCAAACGAAGTATTTATCCAGACGTTAATAAACCGTGAGATTGTCTGTGGTATTGCTTCTGAAGAAAACGACGATTTTATAACAGTTCAGGGGAGCGACAACTGTCATAATAATAAGTACGTGATCTTAATGGATCCGCTTGACGGATCTTCAAACATTGATGTTAATGTTTCTGTAGGAACTATTTTTTCTGTTTTCAGAAGAATTACGCCAATAGGAACTCCGGTAACTAGCGAGGATTTTTTACAACCGGGAATCAATCAAGTTGCAGCAGGCTATGTAATTTATGGAACTTCAACTATGCTTGTTTACACAACTGGATATGGGGTGAATGGTTTTACACTAAATCCTGCGATTGGTACATTTTACCTTTCGCACCCAAACATGAGGTTTCCAAAAGACGGAAACATTTACTCGGTAAACGAGGGGAATTATGTTCATTTTCCGCAGGGCGTAAAAAATTACATCAAATATTGCCAGCGCGAAGAAGAAGATAGGCCTTACACTTCGAGATACATCGGAAGTTTAGTAGCCGATTTTCATCGAAATATGATTAAAGGCGGTGTCTATATTTATCCGACAAGTTCAAAAGCGCCAAAAGGAAAATTACGTTTGTTGTACGAATGTAATCCGATGGCATTTCTAGCAGAACAAGCAGGAGGAAAAGCAACAGACGGTTTCGGAAGAATTATGGAAATCCAACCGACAGAACTCCATCAAAGGGTGCCTTTCTTCTGCGGAAGCTATAATATGGTAGAAAAAGCCGAGGAATTTATGGCTGAAGCTAATTAGTATTTTTTGTTTCAGGTTTCAAGTTTACTTTTGACTATAAATATTAAACCCGACAGGTTTTCAAAAACCTGTCGGGTTTGTTATTTAATGTAAAATTAAATTTGCTTTATTTAGGCTGGACTAAAGTCCATCTCTACAATATGATATGTTACTTCGGAACAAAAAGAGCTTTAGCTCGATCCATATTGTAGGGCCGGACTTCAGTCCGGTTAAACTGGTAAAATGTAAAAAAATAAAACCCGACAGGTTTTCAAAAACCTGTCGGGTTTATTTTTTAAAGTAAGTTTCAATTTTTAAGATTCAGTGGTCACTGACCACTAAAAAAACTGACCACTGAATACTATTTATGCATATGTTGCATTTCGTAGATAAAAGTATCGGCATCCACTTTTTTGTCAACTAATGATAAAGCTTTTGCAATAATGTAATCTACGTTGCTTGGTGTAAATCCAAGGGCAACACTTATCTTTTTTAGAAGCACTTCTTGTTTGTCTTCTAGATGATGGTCAACATGTACCATACGGGTTAGGTCGTACAAGCGCTCCAAACGCTGAACATAAGAGTATGGTGGATTAATAGGATATTTTAAAGGATCACTAAGAATTTCTTCATACTCAGACTCTGTAATCTCCAAACGAGAAGCCAATTTGTTTAAGAATTCTTTCTCTTCTGGATATACAACACCGTCAGCTAATGCTACACGAACAATAGCAGAAAAGTGTCCTTTGTTTCTTTGTTTGAATTCGCTATCAAATAATTCTGAAAATGACATAATTGTAAAGTTTTTGTTAAACAAATATAGCCTTATTTTTAAATTATCGATTTTAAAATTCTCATAAATTTTAACTTATTTTTATTGCAGGATTTGGTACCTCGAATCTCTAAGTATGAAAATTAATCGTAAGTTTACAGCCCCTAATTATTTAATTGCAATACACCTATGTCACAATTTTGGATTTATTTTCAAATAGGATTAAAACACGTTTTAGATATCAATGCTTACGATCACGTTCTTTTTTTAATCGCCTTAACTGTTCCGTATTTATTTAAAGACTGGAAAAGGATTTTCTTATTGGTTTCTCTTTTTACAATTGGCCATACTTTGGCTTTGGTTCTTTCTGTTTATGGCATTATTGCCATAAAAGTAGATGTGGTAGAATTCCTGATTCCAATTACAATTCTCGTAACTGCTCTGTATCATTTATTTACAGCAGGAAAGACATCAAAAAATGATGGCGTAAATCTAGTATTTTTCATAACTTTATTCTTTGGAATTATTCATGGACTAGGTTTTTCTAATTATTTCAAAACAATTTTAGGAGGTTCTGCAACCTCAAAATTGTTACCTTTGGGAGAGTTTGCCTTAGGGATAGAAGCTGCACAGCTTGTAGTAGTTTTTGTTGTTCTGGTAATTTCATATATAGTGCAGACCGTTTTTCGTTTTTCAAAACGCGACTGGGCGCTTGTAATGTCGGCTTTCATTATTGGAGTTGTAATTCCGATGATTATTGAAAGTCCAATTTGGAACAGATAAAATTAAATGGAAGTAAAAAAGCTGAATAAATACGATAAAGCATATCTGCGAATTGCAAAAGAGTGGAGCCTGCTTTCTTACTGTAAACGTAAACAAGTTGGAGCCATTATCGTAAAAGACAGAATGATCATTTCTGATGGCTACAACGGAACACCATCTGGTTTTGAAAATTGCTGCGAAGACGAAGACGGATTAACGCGTTGGGATGTTTTGCACGCTGAAGCGAATGCGATTCTAAAAGTGGCCAGATCGACTCAATCTTGTGAAGGCGCAACGTTATATATCACGCTCTCACCATGTAAAGAATGCAGTAAATTGATACATCAATCAGGAATAAAAAGAGTCGTCTATCATAACGGATATCGAGACGATTCTGGAATTCAATTTTTAATAAAAGCAGGCGTAGAAGTAGAACATATTCCTGTTTTGGAAGAGTAATGAAATTCAATTCGAAATATTTGCCAATAGTGATAGGAGCAACTTTTGCTCTTGGAACAATTGCTGGTAGCGTTATTAATGCTCCTGCAAGTGACCAGCTTTTGGCCAAAAATTACTCGAAAACCAAACTTAACAAACTCATTGACTTTATCAATACTGAATATGTTGATAGCGTCAATACCGATTCGATTGTCAATCTTACAGTCGATAATATTCTTTCTAAACTAGATCCGCATTCTGTTTATATTCCGCCTAACGAACAAGCTGAGGTTGCCGAAAGCATGAAAGGCGATTTCGTCGGAATCGGAATCAATTTTTATATGTATAAAGATTCGGTTGCGATTATAAAACCAGTTGAAAACGGACCTTCAGCAAAAGCTGGAATAAAATCGGGTGATCGAATTTTATTCGCAGGAAAAACCAAATTGTATGGGCGAAAATTGCCTTCCGATAGTTTGTTTTCTAAACTAAAAGGACTTCAAGGTTCAGAAATAGAATTGACTGTTTTTAGAAAATCAGAACAAAAGAAATTAAAGTTTAAAGTAAAAAGAGATGTTATTCCAATTAAAAGCGTTGATGCTTCTTTGTTGGTTGGAAATAACGTTGGATATATTAAAATAAACCGTTTTGCAGAAACTACTTTCAACGAATTCAAGACAGGTTTAACGAGATTGAAACAAAAAGGAATTCAGTCGCTTGTAATTGACCTTCGCGATAATGGCGGCGGTTATATGGAAGAAGCGATTGCTATTGCTGACGAATTTTTGAAAGACAAACAATTAATCGTTTTCACGAAAAGCAAAAACGGTTCTACCGAAAAAACGTATGCGACAAAAGCGGGAAGTTTTGAGGCAGGAAAAGTGTATGTTTTGATTAATGAAAACAGTGCTTCTGCGAGCGAAATTTTAGCAGGAGCTATTCAAGATAACGACCGCGGAACTATTGTTGGTCGTCGTTCTTTTGGAAAAGGTCTGGTTCAAAGAGAAATGGATTTTAATGACGGATCTGCTGTAAGATTGACCGTAGCGCGTTATTATACTCCGACAGGAAGATCAATTCAGAAACCATATAAAAAAGGAAACGAAGAATATTTTAGAGAATCAGAATCTAGAATCGCAACTGGAGAATTATACGCAAAAGACAGCATCAAAGTAGCTGATTCTTTAAAATTTAAAACGCCAAAAGGTAAAATTGTTTACGGCGGCGGTGGAATCGTTCCTGATGTTTTTGTTCCGATGGAAGCAGAGCACGGAAATGAAAATGTCGCGTATTTGCTGCAAACGGGAATTGTTGGACATTTTGTTTTTGAAGAATTAGACAAAAATAGAAATGCTTTTGCAGGAGATAGTTTTGCTGCATTTTTAAGCAAAATGAAAACTTCAGATGTGTATTTCAAGAAATTCAAGAATTATATTTTGATGACGGGTTTAGATTTGAAGTTGGATAAAACCAAAGCGCTTGTAAATCGTCATATCACGGCTGAATTTGCCCGACAGCTGTACGGAGAATTGTATTATTATGATGTAATCTTAAAAGAAGATGCCATGATAAAAACAATTCTGACTCCGAAGAAATAACTTCAATCTTTATATCATGAAAATAGAAACCGTTGTTAATGCAGAAATCGAACTTCTAACTGCCATTAAAAAATCGGATGTTTTGGCTTTGGATACAATTCTTCATGATGATTTATTGTTTAATATGCCGGACGGACAAACGATAACCAAAGAATTCGATTTGCAATCGTATCGTTCTGGTAAATTAAAAATCGATTCATTGGAAGCATCCGATCAAATTGTTAATATAATTGAAGATTCGGCTGTGGTTGCCGTTACAGTGGCCTTAAAAGGATCTTACGATGATCATCCGATCAATGGGGTTTTCAAATATATACGTGTTTGGAAAAAAGCAGGTAAAAATTTAAAAGTGATTGCAGGAAGTTGTGTTCAGCTGGCATAAAGTTTGAAGATGGAAAAATAATATTAACTTAAAACAGAATTAAGTAATCTGACTGTAAAAGCGAGCTTAATTTGTGCTTCAAATCAAATCAATATGAAAAATTTAAAAAGAATAAGCTTGCTAGTACTTCTAATGGCTTTTGTAATCTCATGTAAAACAATGAAAAATGATACTAATGCAGTTGTTTCTGGAAAAGTAGATGCTATTGAAGCAGGAAAAGACGGTTACACTGCAAAAATCACTACAGATGCGAAAGAAGTCTATTTTGCGACAATTAGTATCGTAAACGTTGGTGGGCCTCAGAACTACAAACAATTAAAAATTGGAGATGTGGTCGCTGTAAAAGGGGAAAAATGGAAAACGGAGGACGAAAACCATATTAAAGTAACAGAAATCGTTTCGGTTAAGTAGAAACAAAACTCCTGGAAAAAATAAACCATATAAGTGATGTAAGTTCATTTAATGTATGCGCAAAGCATATATAAACTTATATTACTTATATGGTTTAATAATTTTATAAGATTTTATCGAATACTATCGTGAGAGTGGGTTTGCGTGCCGTTATTCCATAAAGTAAGAATATCTGTTGCTACAGCAGCGCCACTTCCGGCAGCAATTGCCAATTGACTTCTCCATCCAGCCAAAGTTCCGATAACATAAATGCCGTCAGCAACTTTATGATCTTCGTTTTTAAGCTGAATTCGCTGTTTTTCTGGAAGTGCTTTTTTGTGAGGTTCAACAAATTGCATTAAACCTTCGATGTCGAAAGTATTGGCAGAGCCAATTCCGACTACAATATTTTTTGTTTGGTATGAATTTTTATTCGTTACAACAGTAAATTCAGGGTAACTGCCCTCAATTTTAATTACTTTTTCATTTGAAATCTGAGTAATGTGTGGGTAAGTTGTTGCTAAATCCTGTATGCTTTCAGTTAAAAGTTCAGAACCTAATTTTCCTGGTGTAATTCCGTAAGCGTTATAAAAGATTGCCTCTTGTAAAGAAGAATTTTTCTGATGAGTAAAAATTCCGATTTTTTTGTCAGTAACAAAAGTTTTGTTTTTTGCGGATCCTAAGACAAGAGCACAAGACATTCCAGATACTCCTCCGCCAATAATTAAAACATCAAACATATTATCTGTTGTCATTCATTTTTTCTTCAATTCTTTTTGAAATTCTAAAAATCAAAAGAATCAAAACAGCGCAAAATGAAGCGGCGATTCCAATAAAAGCTACCATACTATCTCCTTGAAAAGGGTTTTGAAAGTCTAATAGCGTAATATTAAAAACGATTAAAGCTAATGCCAAAAGCACTAAGATTGAAGTGAAAATTTTCATAAGGTTATTTTTGTTTTTGCCTAAAATAATAAAGTAGAACTTTATGGGAAATATGCCTTAAAGTTGTATTTTAGAAATTTTACGGGGTAAATGTATAAAAATAAATTTTAGACAAACAAACCTTTAACATTAGCAGCGAATAATTTAACAGCAATTGCTAAAAGTATCACTCCAAATGTCTTGCGGACTACTCCAAGTCCGTTTTCTCCTAGTAAATTTTCGATTTTTTTTGAAGACTTTAAAACGATATAAACCAAGATAATATTTAGCAAAATTGCAATAATAATATTGATAGTGTGAAATTGAGATCGAAGCGATAATAATGTGGTCATTGTTCCTGCTCCAGCAATAAGAGGAAATGCTAAAGGTACAATTGATGCAGAGCCCGGTTCTTCGTCACGGTAAATTCTGATTCCTAAAATCATTTCCAGCGCCAAAAAGAATAAAACAAAAGATCCTGCAACGGCAAACGAGTGAACATCAATACCGATCAAGTTTAGTAAACCTTCTCCAACAAAAAGAAAAACAATCATAATAGCTCCAGCAACAATCGAAGCTTTTTCAGATTCGATGTGTCCAACTTTTGCTCTTAAATTCACAATAATCGGAATGGATCCCACAATATCAATTACGGCAAAAAGCACCATACTAACGGTAATGATTTCTTTAAAATCGATCTCTAACATATTGCTTTGAATTTTTAGGTTTAAAAAACTGCTGCAAAAGTAGTTAATAAAGTTAGGTGTTTTTTCGTGACAGTGTATTTTTGTTATAAAAACACGTTTTATTGGTTAAAAAAGTGATATTTGTAACAATTGTTGTTTTCTTTTGCATTTCTAATAGGTTTAACCGCAATGCACGCAAAGTTGTTTCGCAATCCCGATAGCTATCGGGAGCAAAGTTTTAATGATTATGAAATCGCGTAAAATACTCTTTGCGAGTCTTTGCGTAAATCCTTGCGTGCATTGCGGTTAAATTTTACCAAATAATATCTCTTTTCTTTGACTATCTTTGCATTTTAAAAATAATATCATGTTTCAGTTAGGTAAAACTATTATTTCAGAAGATATCCTGGAAAAAGAATTTGTGTGCAACTTGTCTGCTTGTAAAGGAGCTTGTTGCGTTGATGGAGATGCGGGGGCGCCTTTGAATGAGGCTGAAACCAAAATATTAGAAGAGATCTATCCTAAAGTAAAACCTTTTTTAAGAAAAGAAGGAATAGAAGCAATCGAAGCGCAAGGAACCTGGGTTACAGGAACCGATGGCGATCTTGAAACGCCGCTTATTGATAATAAAGATTGTGCTTATGTAATTTTTGATGGAAAAACAGCGCTTTGCGGAATCGAGCAAGCTTACAATCAAGGAATAGTAGATTGGAAAAAACCTGTTTCTTGTCATTTATATCCAATTCGAGTAAAAGACTTCACAGAGTTTGCAGCTGTTAATTATGATAAATGGGATATTTGCGATGATGCTTGTTCGTTGGGTAAAGAATTGGAAGTTCCGGTTTATAAATTCGTAAAAGAAGCGCTAATTCGCCGTTTTGGAGAAGACTGGTATTTGGAACTTGAAAAAGTAGCCGAAGAACATAAAAATTCTTAAAAAACGATTAAAAAATTATAGTCTTTTTGACCACATCTTTTGACTCAAAAAAATATGGTTTTGACTCAAAAAAACTTTTTAAAACTATTTAAAATTTCTTGCTTTTTATTCGAAAAAGTCTATATTTTACAGGCTTTCAGAGTGCAAGATTGCTTTTAAGATGCTCATTTGCAGTAAATTAATTATTGTCTGAAAAATTCTTCAAAATTTAGCCGTTGTTAAAAACTACGTCCGATTGTGAATAAGTTTGGCTTTTATTTTTGACGTGAATTGACAATCTTTGTAGTCTACTGAATAAGTAAAAATTCAATAAAAAAATTAACAGAATCTGTCATGTCACAAATCGAACCAATATTACAAGAAAACAAAAATCGCTTCGTTATTTTTCCGATTAAACATCATGATATTTGGGAATGGTATAAAAAGATGGAAGCTAGTTTTTGGACTGCAGAAGAAATCGATTTACACCAAGATTTGACAGACTGGAATAATAAATTGAATGACGACGAAAGATATTTCATTAAACACATTTTAGCATTCTTTGCGGCTTCTGATGGAATCGTAAATGAAAACCTTGCTGAGAATTTTGTAAATGAAGTGCAATACGCTGAAGCGAAATTTTTCTATGGATTTCAAATCATGATGGAGAATATCCATAGTGAGACTTATTCTTTATTAATTGATACTTATGTAAAAGACGAAGCTGAAAAAACAGAATTGTTTAATGCTTTGGAAGTATTCCCTGCAATTGCTAAAAAAGGAGAATGGGCTTTAAAATGGATCGAGTCAGATTCGTTTGCTGAAAGGCTTATTGCTTTTGCTGCAGTTGAAGGAATCTTTTTCTCAGGAGCTTTCTGTTCAATTTATTGGTTGAAAAAACGTGGACTTATGCCAGGTTTAACTTTTTCTAATGAGTTGATTTCTCGTGACGAAGGCGTACATTGTGATTTTGCGGTTCACTTGCACAATCACCATTTGGTAAACAAAGTTCCAAAAGATAGAATTAAAGAAATCATTGTTGATGCTTTAGATATCGAAAGACAATTTGTTACAGAATCTCTTCCGGTAAGTTTAATCGGAATGAATGCTACTTTAATGACGCAATATTTAGAATTTGTTGCTGACAGATTATTGGTAGAATTAGGTTGCGAGCGTGTGTATGGATCAGCGAATCCGTTTGATTTCATGGACATGATCTCTCTTCAAGGAAAAACTAATTTCTTTGAAAAACGTGTTGCAGAGTATCAAAAGTCAGGTGTGATGAACAATGACAGCGATGCTCAGAAAATTTCATTTGATGCAGATTTTTAGACAACAAAAATACTTTTAGCGTCTATTTCTTCAAGAGACGCTAAAAAAAGATTACAGGAATATTTTAAAGGTTGAATCTCTTTCCCCAAGTCGCAGATTCAATAGCAATTTTTGACGCATTTAAATTCGATTTTCGAATTTGAAACGAGTAACTATTGAGAATTTGGTAATTCTCTAAAATTAATTTAAAAACACGCAATGTTTAAGTGCTAGAGTTCGTTCTCTAGTTACTTTCATTTTTTCAATAACTATAAAAGGTAAGCTTATGTATGTAGTAAAAAGAGATGGCCACAGAGAGCCCGTAATGTTTGATAAGATTACAGAAAGAATCAAAAAATTGTGTTACGGCTTAAACGAGCTTGTAGATCCAGTTAAGGTAGCCATGAGAGTTATCGAAGGATTGTATGATGGGGTTTCGACTTCTGAGTTGGATAATCTTGCGGCAGAAACGGCAGCTTCTATGACAATTGCGCATCCAGATTATGCTCAATTAGCAGCTCGTATAGCTATTTCAAATCTACATTCAAATACCAAAAAATCTTTCTCTGAAACGATGAAAGATATGTACCACTACGTTAATCCAAGAAACGGACAAGATGCGCCGTTAATTGCTGACGATGTGTACAAAGTAATTCAAGAAAATGCTGCTTTTTTAGATTCTCATATTATTTATACAAGAGATTTTAATTACGATTACTTTGGTTTCAAAACCTTAGAGCGTTCTTATCTTCTTAAAATAAACGGAAAAATCGTTGAACGTCCGCAGCACATGTTAATGCGTGTTTCTGTTGGTATTCATTTGGACGATTTAAAATCGGTTATCGAGACTTACGATTTAATGTCTAAAAAGTTCTTTACACATGCAACGCCAACGTTGTTCAACGCAGGAACTCCAAAGCCTCAAATGTCTTCTTGTTTCCTTTTGGCAATGCAAGATGATAGTATTGATGGTATCTATGATACATTAAAACAAACAGCAAAAATCTCGCAATCAGCAGGAGGAATTGGACTTTCTATCCATAACGTTCGTGCGACAGGATCTTATATTCGCGGTACAAACGGAACTTCAAACGGAATCGTTCCGATGTTGAGAGTTTTCAACGATACAGCACGTTACGTAGATCAAGGTGGTGGAAAACGTAAAGGTAGTTTTGCAATTTACATCGAAACTTGGCATGCTGATATTTTTGATTTCTTGGATTTGAAGAAAAATACAGGAAAAGAAGAAATGCGTGCGAGAGATTTATTCTTCGCCATGTGGACTTCAGATTTATTCATGAAACGTGTTCAAGAAGATTCAACATGGACTTTAATGTGTCCAAACGAGTGTCCAGGGTTGTATGATGTTTATGGAGATGAATTCGAAAAATTATATACTGATTACGAATTCCAAAATAAAGGAAGAAAAACAATCCGTGCTCGTGAGTTATGGGAGAAAATCCTAGAATCTCAAATCGAGACTGGAACGCCATATATGTTGTACAAAGATGCAGCAAACCGTAAATCGAACCACAAGAATTTAGGAACTATCCGTTCTTCTAACTTGTGTACAGAGATTATGGAGTTTACTTCTAAAGACGAAATTGCAGTTTGTAACTTAGCTTCAATCTCATTACCGATGTTCATCGAAAACGGACAATTCGATCACCAAGCGCTTTACAATGTTACAAAACGTGTAACTCGTAACTTGAACAAAGTAATCGATAGAAACTACTATCCGGTAAAAGAAGCTGAAAACTCAAACATGCGTCACCGTCCAGTTGGATTAGGAGTGCAAGGTTTGGCAGATGCTTTTATCATGCTTCGTATGCCTTTTACAAGTGATGAGGCTAAAAAACTGAATCAAGAAATTTTCGAAACATTATACTTCGCTGCTGTTACCGCTTCTATGGAAATGGCAAAAGAAGAAGGTCCATATTCAACTTTTGAAGGTTCTCCAATGTCACAAGGAGAATTCCAACACAATATGTGGGGAATGAAAGATGAGGAATTATCAGGCCGCTGGGACTGGGCTTCTTTAAGAAAAGAAGTGATGGAGCATGGAGTTCGTAACTCGTTATTAGTGGCACCGATGCCAACTGCTTCAACTTCTCAAATTCTTGGAAACAACGAAGCTTTCGAACCGTATACTTCAAACATTTACACACGTCGTGTATTGTCTGGAGAGTTTATCGTAGTAAACAAACATTTACTAGAAGACTTAGTGAAATTAGGTTTATGGAACGAGTCATTGAAACAAGAAATTATGCGTCATAATGGATCTGTTCAAAACATTGACATTATTCCGCAAGATTTAAAAGATCTTTATAAAACTGTTTGGGAAATGTCGATGAAAGATATTATCGATATGTCTCGCCAAAGAGGTTACTTTATTGACCAATCTCAATCGTTGAACTTGTTCATGCAGGATGCAAACTATTCTAAACTGACATCAATGCACTTCTACGCTTGGCAATCTGGTTTAAAAACGGGAATGTATTACTTAAGAACAAAAGCGGCTGTAGATGCGATTAAATTCACATTAAACAACGACAAAAAAGAGGAAACTCCAACTTTAGTTCAAGAAAGTGAAGCAATCAGCGTTGAAGACTACAAAGCAATGTTATTGAAAGCGCAAGCAGCAGGTCCTGAGGATTGTGAAATGTGTGGGTCTTAATTTTTTTAGAAGAAAGAAAAAAGAATAAAGGAGCAAGATTTATTCGAAGTTATATAAGAAGCAGTTATCATTTTTGATAGCTGCTTTTTTCTTGTTGTAATTTTATTTTATAAGTTTTTTCTTATAATTTTGTTTTGTGATTATTTTTGATCTTGTAATTTATTGTTTCACTTTAAGACAACTTTTATATATTTGTAATGAATTCTAGTTTTAAAATTAGGCATGTTTTTCTCTTTAAAGATTATTTTAATGAATTTTATAAAGCTCAGGATAAAAAAGTTAAAGATAAAATAATCTGGATCATCAGATTAATTGAATATACAGATCGAATTTCAACGGCGTACTTAAAGCATATCGAAAATACGGATGGGCTTTATGAAATTAGAGTTCAGTTAGGATCTAATATTTTTAGAATATTTTGTTTCTTCGATGAAGGAAAATTAGTTGTTTTGGCTAATGGATTTCAAAAGAAAACACAGAAGACACCAAAAAGCGAAATTGAAAAAGCATTAAAAATAAAGAGAGAGTATGAAAACGAAAAGTAAAAACTTAATGAGTTTAGATCAATTCATCGATCAGCAATATGGTGAAGTGGGAAGCGCAAAACGTGATGAATTTGAATTAGGTTATGAAAATTTTAAAATTGGATCGATGCTTCAAGAGGCACGTATTCAAAAAGGAATGACGCAAGAACAACTTGCGGAAAAAGTAGGGTCAACTAAATCTTATATTTCTAAAATTGAAAATAACGTAAAAGAAGCGAGGTTTTCAACGTTACAAAAAATTGTTGAGATTGGTTTGGGCGGACATCTAGAATTATCAATCAAATTTTAATTTTTAAATCTCTTAATAAACATCGCCCACGGTTTCAATCGTGGGAACACAAAGAGGAGCACGATACGTCTCCCACGGTTGAAATCGTGGGCCATGTTTGATTATGATTGTCTAGTGACAATATCCCCAAATTTTCCTCGTTCTAATTAATACCAAATAACATATTTCAGACTTAGAATCTTAGTATCTTAGAGTCTAAAAATTAAACCTTTGCGATAAACAAAAGTCTTATTGTAATAATTTCTGAATTATGAAAAAAAGCAATCTTTGGTCATTACGATTAGGTTTTTCAAGAAAACAAGCTGTTCAAATTGAAAAAATAGGATTAGAGAAATTTCTAAAACATTCCTATAACTCCAAATTTGACAAACAACTTCCAGATTTTCTGCAGGATCAACCTAAAACGACTTTAGAATTAAAGGAGATCAGAGAGCAAATAAAAATCTCAGGTCCCGAAACCAGAAAAGAATTTCAGAAAAAAGAAAATCAGGCAAATGCAGCATTTAAAAAATGGTGGATTGCTAAAATGCGTATAGATGAATTTCCGCTTCGGGAAAATATGGTTTGCTTTTGGCACAATCATTTCGTGTCGACTTCTCAAAAAGTGAAAATCAATTACTGGATTTATCAGCACAATATGATTTTGCGCGAAAATGCTTTTGGAAATTTTAAAGAACTGACCAAACAGATTCTGAAATCTAATGCAATGGTAAGATATCTTGATAACGGCGACAATAAAAAAGGAAAAGTCAACGAAAATCTTAGCCGTGAATTGTTAGAATTATTTACTATCGGAATTGGAAATTATACTGAAAACGACATTAAAAATGGCGCAAAAGCATTAGCTGGATTAAACATTGGCGATGATGGCGCGGTTTACCGAAAAAATATAGAAGACAATAGTGATAAAACCTATTTCGGAAAAACTGGAAACTGGAAAGCAGATGATTTGGTTGATATTATTTTCGAACAGAAAAACATTCCTTACCTAATTACCAGAAAAATTCTGAAATGGTTTGTATATGATAATCCGCCAGAAGATTTGGTGACGTATTATGGAGATTATTTCAGAAAAGAAAAATTCGAAATCCAGCCTTTACTGACTAAGATTTTTACAGAAGAATTCAAAAAAGAGAATTCCGGAAATAAAATCAAAAATCCACTGGTTTATATTTTACAGCTTTATGATGAATTACAGATCGAGAATGTTGATGACGCTGCAATTATGGCATTTATCAAACAACAAGGAATGGATTTGTATGATCAAGTAAATGTGAAAGGCTGGGACGGCGGAAACTCTTGGCTGACTTCGCAGATTTATCTCCAAAGAAATAATACAGCCGATTTGTTATGCAGTGGAAAAACCTTAACTCGAAAGGTTTTGAAAACGATGATGAACGGAGTTGAAAAAGAAAAATCAGAATATGAGAAAGCGGATGTAAAAGTCACTTTTGATTCCAACGGAAATAATAAAACCATTATTTCTGAATTATCAAACAGATTGTTATTCGCAGTAAGCGACTTGGCTCAAAAGGACATGGAAAACCTTTTGAAATACGATTTTGATCCTAAAGCACCTCATGCCGATTTTGCAGTTGTTCGCGTATTCAATTACATTACAAAACTGCCGGAATATCAATTAATTTAGAAAATAAGATTATGAACAGAAGAAGTTTTCTAACATTAACAGGAACATTTACAGGCGGACTGCTTGTGCTTCCTGATTTTTTACACGCTTTTGGTTCGCAAACGAATTTAGTTGTTGGCGAACAATGCATTGTTTTTGTCCAATTGAACGGAGGAAACGACGGCTTGAATACTTTTATTCCGTACGACGATCCGTTGTATTATGATTTGCGAACAAAAATTGCTCTAAATAAAGATGCTGTTGTCGGTAAAAATAAAGGAATGGCATTTCATCCTTCATTGAAAGATTTTGCGCAAATGCAACAAAATGGAGATTTAACGGTAATTCAAAATGTCGGATATCCAGAGCCCATTCGTTCGCATTTTAGAAGTCAGGAAATTTGGCAAACTGCTGTTGATTCTAATAAATATAGTAATGAAGGCTGGCTAGGAAGATTTTTGGATTTGCAATGCAACGGACACCAAGCGACGGCGGGAATAAATTTAGATTCGATTGATAATTTAGCTTTAAAAGGAGTCGAGCCGAATTTTATCACAATAAAAGATCCAAACCGATTTAAAGTAAAAGCAAAAGAAGAGAACGTAACTTTATCACAAAATCCGCATTTAGATTTTGTTCGAAAGATTGCTAATTCGGTTACAGAAGGTTCAGATGAGATTCAGAAAGCATTAGCCAAATCAAAAAATGAAATCAGTTATCCGAAAACAGAATTATCTAAAAACCTGGAATGGATTTCAAGATTAATAAAAGGAAACTTAAATTCGAAAGTTTATTACACTTCTCTCAGCGGATTTGACACACATGATAATCAGCTTGCCATTCACGAAAAAAGACTGGGAGATTTAAATGATGCTCTTTATAGTTTTTACAGCGATTTAAAACAAGCACAGTTGCTTCAAAATGTTACAATAGTTGTTTTCTCAGAATTTGGGCGAAGAGTAAAAGACAACGGAAACGGAACCGATCACGGAACCGCAGCGCCAATGTTCATAATCGGAGGGAATAATAAAGGAACGATTTTAGGGAAAAATCCAAACTTAGCCGACTTAGATAACGGTGATTTAAAATACGAAATAGATTTTAGAAGTGTCTACGCATCATTATTAAAACAAAAAATGGATTTTGATTATTCGAAAATAGGAATTACGAATAGACCGGTTTCTGGGTTATTTGGATAATCGCAATCTTTGATAGAAATGACAAACACATAGAATATTATTTGTATAACTAGAATGATTTGAGCTAATTCGTGAATTGCTTCGCCTGTTCGCTATCGCTCGAGTCGTGGCAAAAAAAAACTTAGTCACTTAGATTCTCAGAACCTCAGAACCTCAATTCAATATTCTCATTTTAAGTCTATTTTTTTATATTATCGTACAAAACCTGCTAAATTTGTTAAGAAATCCTTTTTTGTTTCATAAAATGCAATCTTTTTTTTGGTGCACTAAAAATAATTTATACATTCGCAGAGAATTTAAAACAAAACACAAACAAAATGGCAAGTAACCGTTTTTATTTTAGCAACTCTTTTTATTTCTTCTTTAGTAGAAGTGAGGATTGTGCTATGGTTATTTGAGATCAAATTTTAAGACAAATAAAACTAATATACAATCCTGATGCAAATCAGGATTTTTTTTTGACTATATGACAACGAAAATTGCGATACAAGGTATTAAAGGATCATTTCATCATCAGGTTGTGAAAGAGTATTTCTCTGAAAATGTGGATATTGATGAATGTTTGTCTTTTGAAGAATTGATCGACAGCCTTATTGCCGGAAAATCGGATCAGGCTGTTATGGCGATTGAAAACTCGATTGCAGGCCCAATTATTCCGAATTATGCTTTGATAGACAAGAATAATTTACACATTATTGGAGAGCATTATTTAAATATTCAGCAAAATTTAATGGCTTTAAAAGGTCAGAAAATTGAAGATATCAGAGAAGTTCATTCCCACCCGATGGCACTTTTGCAATGTATGGATTTCTTGAAACAATATCCAAATATCAAATTGGTTGAGGATAAAGATACAGCAGAAACAGCAAGAAGAATTCAGGAAAAACAATTAACCGGAATTGCTGCAATTGCAAGTCAAACAGCAGCTGAAATGTACGATTTGGATATTATTGCATCATCGATTCAAACGATTAAAAACAATATGACTCGTTTCGTAATCATTAAAAAGCAAAATTCATTTTTGCCAGAAAGCGAAATCAACAGAGCTTCGGTAAAATTTGAATTAGATCATAAAAGGGGAAGCTTAGCGGCAGTTTTAAATGTAATGAGCGACTGCAAACTGAATTTGACAAAAATCCAGTCGCTTCCAAAAATTGAAACACCTTGGAAATATTCCTTCTTCGTAGACGTAACATTCGAGAAATACGAAGATTTTGCAAAAGCCAAAGCGTTATTAAACATAATGGCAGAATATTTTAAAGTGTTGGGAGAATATAAAAATACGAAACCTTTGAGTGAGTCTTAAAGTTGGAAAGTCGAAAGTCTTAAAGTCAAAAAACAAATTAAAAAGTTTAAAAGAGCCTAAAGCAAATAAAAAAATGATTACAACAGCAAAACGATTAGACACAGTTGAAGAATACTACTTCTCATCAAAATTAAGAGAAGTGAGGCAACTGATGTCTGAAGGAAAATCGATCATCAATATGGGAATTGGAAGCCCTGATTTGAGTCCGTCGAAAGCCGTAATTGAAGCAGTAGCTTCAGCAATTCAGGACGAGAATGGGCATGGTTATCAAAGCTATCAGGGATTACCAGAAATGAGGCAGGCGATGGCAGATTTTTATCAAAATCAGTTTGGTGTTGAAGTGAATCCAAATAATGAGATTTTACCGCTCATGGGGTCAAAAGAAGGAATTATGCATATTTCGCTTGCATTTTTAAATCCAGGCGATCACGTTTTAATTCCGAATCCAGGTTATCCAACGTATACTTCGGTAACCAATTTGGTAGAAGCGGTTCCAGTTTATTATGATTTAAAAGAAGAAAATGCATGGGAACCAGACTTCGAAGCTTTAGAAAAATTGGATCTTTCGAAAGTAAAATTAATGTGGCTGGGATATCCGCACATGCCAACAGGAGCTAAAGGAAGTTTAGCGTTATTTGAAAAATTGGTTGCTTTTGCTAAAAAACATAACATATTATTGATCAATGATAATCCGTATAGTTTTGTTTTGAATGATAATCCGATGAGTTTATTGCAAGTTGAAGGCGCAAAAGATGTGGCTTTAGAATTAAACTCTTTAAGTAAAACATTCAACATGGCAGGCTGGAGAGTCGGAATGGTTTTAGGAAATCCTGAAATTATCGATGCGGTTCTAAAAGTAAAAAGCAATATGGACAGCGGAATGTTCTACGGAATACAGAAAGGAGCAATTGCAGCTTTAAAATGTGATAAATCTTGGTTTGAAGATCAAAACAAAATTTACAGACGCCGTAGAGAATTGACCGAAAAACTTGCAGAAAAATTAAACTGCAAAGTATATAAAGAAGGAGTTGGATTGTTCGTTTGGGCAAAACTTCCAGAAGGAATAGAATCAGCAGAGAAGTTCATTGACGAAATATTATATGAGAAACATATTTTCATTACACCTGGGACCATTTTTGGAAGCAACGGTGAAGGATATATCAGATTCTCATTGTGTGTAAAAGAAGAAAAAGTACAAGAAGCTATTGATCGATTTTAGATATTAGAATGTAGATTTTAGATTTCAGATTTGCGAACCTTACGTAAATTCTTTGCGAACTTTGCGGTTAAATAAGGTTGGAATTTGGAATTTTAAAGCTTGGAATTTTAAAAAAATATGAAAGTATACGTAATAGGAATAGGGTTAATAGGCGGTTCAATGGTGTTAGACATCAAAGGACGTTATCCTGATGCGACTATTTTAGGAATCGATAGTAATGAAAAACATTTGCAGGAAGCAATTGATTTAGGAGTTATCGACGAACCGGGAAGTTTCGAAGATCTACAAAAAGCAGATTTTGTAATTGTTTCGGTTCCTGTAGATGTAGCGTTGACGGTTTTACCTAAAGTTTTGGATGCAGTAGGAGATAAAACAATTGTTTTTGAAGTAGGATCGACTAAAAAGCCAATCTGTGAAGCAGTAGCCAATCACCCAAAAAGAAGAAATTTTATTGCAACGCATCCAATTGCCGGAACAGAGTTTTCGGGTCCATCAGCAGCAATAAGAGGTTTGTTTCAAGGAAAAACAAACATTATCTGTGAAGTCGAAAAGACAGCTTTTAAATTACAAGAAAAAGCTTTGAATCTTTTTACTTCAATTGGAATGAGAATTCGATATATGGATCCCGTTTCGCATGATAAACACATTGCTTACGTTTCGCATTTATCGCACATAAGTTCGTTTATGCTTGGGAAAACGGTAATGAATAAAGAAAAAGACGAACAGGATATTTTTGACATGGCGGGAAGTGGATTTGAAAGCACGGTTCGTCTAGCAAAAAGTTCGCCGGCCATGTGGACGCCGATTTTTAAACAGAATAAAGAATACGTTCTAGAAACATTAGAAGCATATATTTCGAACCTAAGTCGGTTTAGAGATTTGCTGAAAGAAGAAGATTACAACGCCATTTTTGAAGAAATGGAAAGCACAAATAAAATAAAAGAAATACTAAACGGATTAACAACAACTAAAAAGTAAAATTAGAATTAAGATGGAAAATAAGAAAGAAATGAGAAAGTGGTTAGAAGATTTCAATTTAAATCACCCACTTGTGATAGCTGGACCTTGTAGTGCAGAAACTGAAGATCAAGTTTTGAAAATCGCTCACGAATTAAAAGATTCAAAAGTTAGCGTATTCAGAGCTGGAATCTGGAAACCAAGAACGCGTCCAGGAGGATTCGAAGGTGTTGGTGAAATTGGATTAAAATGGTTACAAAAAGCAAAAGCTGAAACTGGTTTATTAATGGGAACTGAAGTTGCAACTGCAGCGCACTGTAAACTGGCTTTAGAACACGATATCGATGTGTTATGGGTTGGTGCACGTACAACTGCAAACCCTTTCGCAGTTCAAGAAATTGCAGATACATTAAAAGGAACTGATAAAATTGTTTTGGTGAAAAACCCAGTAAACCCAGATTTAGCTTTATGGTTAGGTGGTGTTGAGCGTTTACACATGGCAGGTATCGAGAAATTAGGTGTTATTCACAGAGGTTTTTCTACTTACGAAAAAACAAAATACAGAAACATTCCAGAATGGCAAATCGCTATCGAATTGCAAAATAAATTCCCTGATTTACCATTAATCATCGATCCATCTCACATTACTGGAGATCGTAAAATGATTTTTGAAGTAACTCAAGAAGCTTTAGATTTGAACTACGATGGTATGATCATCGAAACACACTTCGATCCAGACAACGCTTGGTCTGATGCTGCTCAGCAAGTTACTCCAGACGCTTTGAAACAAATCATTAAAGATTTGACTATCAGAAAAACGGATGATACTACAGACGAGTACAGCCAAAAAATGACAAAATTAAGAGCAAACATCGACGTTTTGGATGCTAACTTATTAGAGTTATTAGGAAAACGTATGAAAGTGGCTGACGAAATTGGTCAGGTGAAAAAAGATGCAAACGTTGCGATCCTTCAAAACAACCGTTGGAATGAAATCTTAGGAAAAATGATTTTAGAAGGTGAGAAAAAAGGTCTTACTGAAGAGTTCGTTTTAAGAATGTTCAAAGCAATTCACCAAGAAAGTATTGGTCACCAAGAGAAAATTTTCAACGCATAATTTTTTCTAAACTATATAAGTGATATAAGATAACTTAAGTTTGCGCAAACTTTAATTTTAAGATTTCTTATAGCATTAATTGAAAATAGATTGTTTTTTTAAAATCCCTATTGCTTCGAAAGAGGTAATGGGGATTTTGTTTTTTTAAACATAACCCACGGTTTTAATCGTGGGCTATGTTTAAAAATATTCATTTATCTTTGTAAAAGTTTTGGATCTAAATCTAAAATCAGAAATCTAAAATCAACAATTTGAATTGAATGACTGGAACCGTTTATAAATCTACAGGAAGCTGGTATACCGTAAAATCTGAAAAAGGAGATTTTGTGGAATGTCGCATGAAAGGGAAATTTAGAATAAAAGGTATTAAAAGTACTAATCCTATTGCTGTAGGCGATATAGTCGATTATGAATTGGATGAAACTTCGGATGCCGTAACGGGAACGATTCATACTATTCATGAAAGAAAGAATTATATCGTTCGTAAATCGGTTAACTTGTCTAAGCAGATTCATATTATCGCTTCTAATATCGATCAAGTTTTCTTGCTGATTACAATCGATAATCCACCAACGACTACAAGTTTTATTGATCGTTTTTTGGTTACTGCCGAAGCATACGGAATTGAAGCGATTTTGATTTTTAATAAAATTGATACTTTAAACGATCAGACTTTAGATGATCAGCTTTACTTACAGCATATATATTCTGAAATTGGCTATAAATGTCTTCGTATTTCATCTACAGAAAATAAAGGCGTTGACAAATTGAAAGAAATGATGATTGGAAAAGTAAGTATGTTTTCTGGGCATTCGGGAGTTGGTAAATCAACTTTGGTAAATGCCATGGAGCCAAGCCTTCATTTGAAAACCTCTGTAATTTCAGAACAAAGCAAACAAGGTCAGCATACCACTACTTTTGCCGAAATGTATGATTTGTCTTTTGATGCCCGAATTATCGATACTCCAGGGATTAAAGGTTTCGGGATTGTAGATATGGAACCTTCTGAAATTAGTGGTTATTTTCCAGAATTTTTCAGATTGAAAGATCAATGTAAATTTAACAATTGTTTACATAAAGAAGAACCACATTGTGCCATTAAAGCAGCTTTAGAAAAAGACGAAATTGCATGGTCACGTTACAATAGTTACTTAAAAATCCTCGAAGGTGACGAAGAACATTATCGTACAGATACTTACGGAGAAGATCGTGCGGCGAGTGATGAAACGAGAAAGTAATTGTAAATTGTGAATGGTTAACTATAAATTCCAATTTTTTAAATTCCAAATTCCAATTGAATAACGCAACGTTTAGATTGTAGAGATGCACTGCAGTCGATCTAACGTTTACAATGTAATCCGTAAAATCTATTAATCTGTGGCATAAAACCACAATTCAAATTATAATGAGAGTAGTTATCCAAAGAGTTTCAGAAGCATCAGTAACAGTTGATGGCCAAAAAACAGCAGATATTCAAAAAGGTTTATTGGTTTTAGTCGGAATTGAAGATGCCGACACGCAGGAAGACATTGACTGGCTTGCTGGAAAAATCATAAAAATGAGAATCTTTGGTGACGAAAACGACGTAATGAACTGCTCGGTTCAAGATGTTGACGGCGATATCATTGTCGTAAGTCAGTTTACACTTCATGCTTCAACTAAAAAAGGAAACCGACCTTCTTATATAAAAGCTTCAAAACCAGATTTCGCAATTCCGACTTACGAGAATTTTGTTAAAGCGATAGAAAAAGAGTTTGGAAAGAAAGTGCAAACGGGAATTTTTGGTGCTGATATGAAGGTGAGTCTTCTTAATGACGGGCCAGTTACAATTGTAATGGACAGCAAAAACAGGGAGTAAAAATATTATTAAACATTTGTTAAGGATTTCTAAAAATAATATATATTTGATGAAAATCCTTACTAATGAAAATCCCTTTTTGCGCATTATTTTTATTCTTAATAACTTTTTCTTCTTTTGCTCAAAAGAGCGCTTATCCAATACTTTCTGTTCCTGATAGTTTAAAGCAAAATGCAGATGCTATTCTTCGCTTAGATCAGATGGATATTGTTATTGCTTCACAAAGAAGTATGAACATTAAAGTACAAAGAGTTGTTTCTGTTTTAAATGAAAAAGGATTAGATGATATTAATTCTTATCAGCATTATGATAAAACAACTTCAATAAAAAATATTGAAGCTGTCGTTTATGATGCATTAGGAAACGAAATAAAAAAAATCAAAAGAAAAGATTTTAAAGACCAGAGCGCGGTAGGCGGTAGTACGCTTTTTTCAGATAGCCGCGTGCTGTATTTAAATTATACTCCTGTTTCATATCCTTTTACAATTGCTTATACAAGCGAAATTGAAACTTCCAATACTGCATTTATACCGAAATGGTATTTTATTGGCGGTTATAATTTGAGTGTAGAAAAATGTGTTCTAAATGTTACTTATCCGAAAGGATTGGGCTTTAAGAAAAAAGAGTTTCAGTTTAATCACTTCAACATACAAAAAACGGCTGATACAGATACCAATTTAAGTTATGTTGCAACAAATATCGTTGCTCAAAAACAAGAAGATCTGAGTCCGTCTCCTTCAGATCTTTTTCCTAAAATTATGATGGGTTTAGAAAACTTCCATTTAGAAGGAGTTGACGGAAATGCTACTACTTGGGAGGCATTTGGTAAATGGTATGGCGATAAAATCTTAACAGGAACAACTATTTTGCCTGAGGAGACAAAAGTAAAAATCAAAGCTTTGGTTGGAGACGAAAAAGATCCTGTCAAGAAAGCTAGAATCATTTACGATTATGTGCAGAAAAAATCTCGTTATGTAAACATTGCCATTGGTATTGGGGGCTGGAAGCCTATGATGGCCAATGATGTTGATCGTTTAGGATATGGCGATTGCAAAGCGTTATCCAATTATACCAAAGCACTTTTGCAGGTTGTAGATGTGCCATCTTATAATACTATTTTATATGGCGATCGTTACAAATCAGATATTCAGTCAGATTTTGTTTCGATGCAAGGAAATCATATGATTTTGGCAATTCCGAATAAGGATAATTATATCTGGCTAGAATGTACAAGCCAAGATGATCCGTTTGGGTATCAGGGAACTTTTACCGATGATCGTGATGTTTTGGTTGTAAAACCAGAGGGAGGAGAAATTGTGAGAACTAAAATCTACGATGATAAAGGAAATATACAAGATGGTAAAGGAGTGTATACAATTGATCAAACCGGAAATTTTTCGGGTGTTTTAAAAATTGCATCACAAGGAAGCATATATGCAAGTAAATCTCGAGTAGAAACGATGCAACCAAACGAGAAAGAAGAACATTACAAGGAGTATTGGGATAATATTAATAATTTAAAATTAGGCAAAATCACTTTTACCAACGATAAAGAAAATATTCGTTTTATCGAAGATGTTCATTTAAGCGCGGCCAATTACGGAACGCTTTCGGGAAATAAAATGATGTTTGTTGTTGATGCTTTCAATCAATATACAGGAAACGTAAAACGAATTAGAAACCGTAAAAATCCATTTCAAATTCAGCGTGGTTATTTGGATACAGACGAAATTGAAATTAATCTTCCAGAAGGTTTCAGCATCGAATTCTTGCCTTCAAATTATGAGCTAAAAGGGAAATTTGGCGAATACAAAACCGAAATCATTAAAAAAGACAATACTAAATTGACGTATAAAAGATCTATGTTGCTCAACAAGGGAAAATATTCTAGCAAAGAATATGATGAATACCGATTGTTTATGGAACAAATATCGAGAAACGATAATGCTAAAATAATATTGACAAAGAACTAACCCATTATAATAAACCAACCAAAAATTACCAATGAAAATTATTAAACTATTTACACTGTTTGTGATTTTATTATTTTCTCCTAAAATAATGTCACAGGAATTCAAATTAGGAAAAGTGTCTGTTGCAGAATTGGAACAAAAATTTCACCCAAAAGATTCATCTGCAGCCGCCGCGATTTTATACAAAAAAGGAAAAACCAGAATTGACTATGATCAAAATATTGGTTTTGTCACTTATTTTGATGTTGAAACCCGTATTAAAATTTATAAAAAAGAAGGCTATAATTGGGCCAATCAAGCAATCTGGTATTATAACAGTACCGATTTTAAGGAAAAAGTATCTGTTAGCGATGCTGTAACTTTCAATTTAGTAGGAGGTAAAATCGAAGCTACTAAATTAAAAAGTGACGGAATATTCGATGAAGCGGTAAGCAAATTTAGAAGCCAGAAAAAAATTACGTTACCTAACGTTAAAGAAGGTTCTGTTATAGAATTTAAATACAGTGTTAGAAGTCCAGATGTGCTTATTCGCGATTGGGATTTTCAAACAAATATTCCTGTAAATTATTCAGAGTTTAAAACATTTGTTCCTGAGTATTTTGTTTTTACTCCAGCCCAAAAAGGTTATATTTTCCCTAAGGTAATTTCTGAAAAAAGCAACAAATCATTCATTATAAATTCCAAAGAAAGAAGTGGTACAGGAGGCTTTGGAGGCGGAGCAACACAAACAGAGTTTTATCAAGATAAAATTGAATATATAGAAATGCAAACGACTTATTTGGCAGAAAACTTTGCGGCCATGAAAGATGAGGCGTATGTAAATAATATCGAAAACTATATGTCATCGGTTTCTCATGAGCTGTCTATGACAAGGTTTCCTAATAAACCTATAAAACAGCTTTCGACAGATTGGAATTCGGTAGTAAAAACAATATATGATTATGATGATTTTGGTCCTGAATTAAATAAAACCGGATATTTTGAAGAGGATGTAAAGAAACTGCTTGCCGAAACTAAAACGCCAGAAGAGAAAATTTGGGCTATCTTTAATCACGTAAAATCAAACGTGAAATGGAATAGCTATACTGGTTATAACTGTGATAACGGTGTAAAAAAGGCTTATAAAGAAAAAACAGGGAATATTGCCGATATTAATTTAATGCTTACGGCAATGTTGCGTTATTCGGGTCTAACTGCAAATCCGGTTCTAGTGAGTACGCGTTCAAACGGAATTGCTTTATTTCCGAATAGAACGGCGTATAATTATGTAATTACGGCAGTAGAAACTCCAAACGGATATATTTTATTAGATGCGTCCGAAAAATTTTCAACGCCAAACATTTTACCTCTGAGAGTTTTAAACTGGTACGGAAGGCTAATTCGTAAAGACGGAACATCTGAGGAAATCAATTTAATGCCTGAGAAAACATCTGCTGATAATGTTTTTCTAACGTACAGCATTGAAGCTGATGGAAAAGTGACAGGAAAAACAAGAAGACAATCTGCAGATTATAATGCAATGTTACTAAGGGATAATATAAGTAATCTTAAAGAAGAAGAATATTTAGAAAAACTTGAAAACACAAATAATAAAATTGAAATAAGCGACTATTCTAAAACGAATGAAAAAGATATTCTGCTTCCGATTGTTGAAACGTATTCTTTTACAGGAAATAATTTATGTGAACTTATTGGGGAAAAAATTTATGTAAGTCCAATGTTATTTTTTACCAACGACAAAAACCCTTTTAAGCAAGACATTCGTGAATATCCCGTTGATTTTAGTTATCCTTTTGCAGATAAGTATAATATCACAATTAAGATTCCAGATGGTTTTGCAGTTGAAACATTGCCCGCTCCCGCTGCAGTGGTAATGGAAGACGATTTAGGAGCTTTTAAGTTTAATATTGTTGCTAATGAAAACGTATTGCAATTATCAATTTTACATCAAATCAATGCAGCGATTATATCTGCCGAAAAGTATGAGATGTTGAAAGAGTACTACAAGGCAATGATTGCAAAAGAAACGGAGAAAATTGTTTTAAAAAGAATTTAAAATGCGAAATGTAGTAATTTCTATACTTTTAATTTGTGTATTCCTTAAAGGTAATGCGCAAAATACATCTTTAGGAAATGTTACAATTGCGCAATTAGAAGAAAAAAAACATCCCAAAGATTCGGCTGCGGTTGCAGCCATTCTGTATAGCAATATTGCTATAGATCTTAATAGGAATGGAAACTCTCAAAAGACGACCACAAAGAAAGTTAAGATTTATAAAAGTGAAGCCTATAATTTGTCCAATATCCTGATTTATTTTGCAGCAGGAAAAACAAATTACGTCAATATCGTTAGCGCTTATACATACAATTTGGTTGACGGAAAAATTGTAAAGACAAAATTGAAACCTGAAAACGAGTTTGTGGAAAAAACAAATACGAGCTATTGGATCAAAAAAATAGCTTTTCCAGATGTAAAGGAAGGTTCTATTATTGAATATCAATTTACAGAAGAAGGAGGATTTGGAAGTTTATATCATTTTAATGCTCAGGAAAATTTCCCTGTTAATTATTCAGAACTTAAAACAACTTTTCCAGATGCTTTTGAGTTTAAAAAAAATCTGAAAGGTTTTTTTCCTCCGAAAATAACTTCAAAAATAGCTAATACGTACAATTATATTGCTACAGAAACCACATATGTTTTTCAGAATCTTCCAGCAATGCGCGAAGAAGCTTTTGTAAATAATATTGATAACTACAGAACAGGAATTTCTTTAGAGTTAGAAAGAATTGCCGTTCCTGGTCAGTTTTACAAAACATTGTCATCAGATTGGACCAGTGTTGCCAAAACAATCTATGAGTATGATTCTTTCGGATCGGAAGTAAACAAATCTGGATATTTTGAAGATGATTTAAAAGTTGTACTAGAAGGGAAAGTAAAGCCCGATGCAAAAATTACAGCGATTTTAGAATATGTGAAATCAACTGTAAAATGGAATCAGCATTATGGATATTCTTGCGAAAAAGGAGTCCGTAAAGCGTACAAAGAAAAAAGCGGAAATAGTGCCGACATTAATTTAATGCTCACCGCAATGCTTCGAACTGCTGGGCTTGCAGCAAATCCTGTTTTAATTAGTACCCGTTCTAATGGAATTGCGTATTTCCCGAATTTAAATGCCTTCAATTATGTAATTGCTGCAGTAGAAACAGGTGATGAAATGATATTGTTGGATGCAACAGATCCGTTTTCAACTCCAAACGTACTTCCTCTAAGAGATTTAAATTGGATTGGAAGACTAATTCGCAAAAATGGAACTTCAGAAAGTATTGACTTGGCGCCTAAAAAATTTGCAGCAGATAATATTGCTATTGATTATACCATTGAAGCTGGGGGCAAAATAAACGGAAAAGTGAGACGCCAGTACACAGAACACAAAGCAATGGACTGTCGAAATAGTTTTGAAGACATAAAAGAGGATGCCTATCTTGATGATCTTGAAAATAAATATGGCAAAATCGAAATAAGCGATTATAGCCGTTCGAACGAAAAAGATGTATTGCTTCCAGCGATTGAAAATTTCTCATTTTCAAGTGACAATTGGAGTGAAGTTATTGGTGACAGAATATATATTAAACCAATGCTTTTCTTTGCGAACTCAAAAAATCCTTTTAAACAAGAAACACGAGAGTATCCTGTAGATTTTGGATTTCCTTTTGTAGAAAAATACAATATTAGTATCCATATTCCTGATGGATTTACTCTAGAAACCGTTCCTCTTGCAGGAGTTTTGGTGATGGAGGAAGGACTTGGAGTTTTTAGATATAATATTGCGGTTAATGATAATATGTTGCAGCTGTTGGTGTCGCATCAAATTAATTCGCCAATCGTGCCTCGTGAGCAATATGGTATTTTAAAAGATTACTATAAGGAAATGATTACGAAACAAAGCGAAAAAATAATTTTAAAACGCATTTAATTATGTTGAGAATTCTCCTCATTTGTATTCCTTTTTTGTGGAGTACAATGACAACTCAAGCTCAAAATTATGAATTGGGTAAAGTGACCATTGCAGAATTAAAAGAGAAAGTTCATCCTAAAGATAGCACCGCGCCAGCGGCAATTTTGTTTAAGAAAGGAAGAACTTATTTTGGTTATAATAAAGATGTTGGGTTTTATGCCAACCATGTTTGCGAAGTAAAAATCAAAATTTATAAAAAAGAAGGTTTAAGCTGGGCCGATCAAAAAGTGCGTTTTTATATCGGATATGAAAAGTTAAATGAAGACCGTTTAGAATTTTCGGAAGCGGTTACCTATAATTTGGAAAATGGTAACATTGTAAAAACGAAACTAGATAATCAAGGCGCTTTTAAAAACAAAATCAATCAATATTGGAAAGAAAAAACTATTACGTTGCCAAATGTGAAAGTGGGTTCTGTAATTGAATATAAATATGTTCTTCGATCTGAGAATCTAGGAAAGTTTCCAGATTTTGATATTCAGTTTAATATCCCAGTGGACTACTTTTATTACAAGACACAGATTCCTGAGTTTTATATTTATAAACCAATTTTAATTGGAGGAATTCCCCTCGAAACAGAATCCAAATTTACAGCAGCTAGTCAAAGTTTTGATAATGCATATAGTCAGACAAGTTCATTTAATTATAGACAAATTGAAACTTTTTATAAAGGAAAAGAGGTTCCCGCATTAAAAGACGAACCATACATCAATAATCTCGAAAATTATCGCGGAAGCATTCAGCAAGAATTAGAAAGAGTTCGTCTTCCAGATCAGCCCGTAAAAGATTACAGTTTAACTTGGGAAGGTGTTGCCAAAACGATTTTTAAAGATGATAGTTTTGGTAAACAGCTTAATCATAGTGCATTATTTACAGACGACTTGAATAAATTATTAGTTAATGTAGAAGATAAAAACGAAAAGCTGAATCTGATTTTTACCTATGTAAAAAATCGAATGAATTGGAATGATATTAATAGCTGTTACACAGAAAAAGGAGTTGAGAAGGCTTATAAAGACCAAACGGGAAATGTCGCAGAAATCAATTTTATTTTGATAAATATGCTTCGCTCAGCTGGTTTAGAAGCAAATCCTGTTTTGGTGAGCACAATTCAAAATGGACTTCCTGTTTATCCCACAAGAGCTGGATTCAATTATGTTATTGCGGCAGCCGAAATTGATGGTAAAAAAATCCTTTTGGATGCAACGCATAAATTTACAACGCCTAACATTTTGCCTTTAAATGTTTTAAATTGGAAAGGAAGATTGATAAAAAAAGACGGTGCTTCAGAAGAAATCGAATTAGATTCTGCATTACAGTCCAAAGAAATCTACACGATGATAGTCAAAATAAAACCCGATGGAAAAATGGATGGTCAAGGAAGAGTGCAGCGAACAGATTATGATGCATACACTTTTAGAGTCGAAAATAATTCGAAAACAGAAGATGTTTATCTTGAAAAATTTGAAAACAGATTGGGCGGTGTGGAGATTTCAAATTATAAAATAGAAAATCAGAAATCAAATTTAGACCAGTCGGTGATAGAGACTTTTTCATTTGCGTCAAGCAATCGTTCAGATATTATTGATGGGAAAATTTTTGTAAGTCCGTTACTGTTTTTTGGCCAAAGCAAAAATCCATTCAATCAGGAAAAAAGACAAATGCCAGTTTATTTTGGCTATAAAAACTTAGAGAAATTTAATTTTAATATTGAAATTCCGCAGGGTTATGCTGTAGAATCAATTCCAAAACCAGTCCGAATAGCATCAGAGGACAAGAGAATGTCCTTTTTATTAAATTTTTCGGTTACAGAAAACAAAATTCAAATTGTGAGTCAAAAAGAAATCAACAGTAGTATTTTTGCAGCTGAAGATTACGAAATGATAAAAGAGTTTTTTCAGAAGATAATCGTAAGCCAAAATGAAAAGATAATTCTTAAAAAGATATAAAAGATGGATTTGAAAAATGCACAATTAGATGTTGATACCTGGATAAAAGAACACGGCGTTCGCTACTTTAACGAATTGACCAATATGGCGCAATTGACAGAAGAAGTAGGCGAAGTAGCCCGAATTATTGCACGTCGTTACGGAGAGCAATCGGAAAAGGAAAGCGATAAAAACAAAGACTTGGGTGAAGAACTAGCCGATGTTGTTTTTGTAGTTTTATGTTTGGCAAATCAAACTGGAATCGATTTACAAGCTGCTTTTGATAAAAAAATGGATTTAAAATCGGTTAGAGATAAAGATCGTCACAAAAACAATGATAAATTGAAATAATTGTGAAATATCACTCATAAGTTTTGAATTATGAGTTTTGAATTTTGAATTATGAATGGGGAGTGGTAAATTGCGGGGCTGAATTATGTTTCTAAGTTATTCATAATTTAATTCACAACTTACAATTAAAAAAATGAATTTAAAATTAAGCACGAATTCACCATTCACCATTGATGATTCGCAACTAAATATTACGGGTTCCAAAAGTGAAACGAACCGTTTATTATTACTAAAAGCATTATTTCCAAATATTACTTTAGCCAATACTTCAAACTCAGATGATAGCGAAGTAATGCAAAAAGCGCTTGCTGGAAACGATGAAATTGTAGACATTCACCACGCCGGAACTGCAATGCGTTTTTTAACGGCCTATTTTGCGGTGAACGAAGGCAGAGAAGTGGTGATGACGGGATCAAGCAGAATGCAAGAACGTCCAATTAAAATTTTAGTAGATACTTTAAGACAATTGGGAGTTGAAATCTCTTATGAAAAAGAAGAAGGATATCCTCCAATCCGAATTAAAGGAAAAAAAGTTACCGCTTCAAAAGTAACTTTGGCTGCAAATGTAAGCAGCCAATATATTTCGGCACTATTATTAGTCGCTTCAAAATTGGATAACGGTTTAGAACTGACTTTGGAAGGCGAAATTACTTCTATTCCTTACATCAAAATGACTTTAGCTTTACTGGCTGATTTAGATATTAAAACCAGTTTTGAAGGAAACGTAATAAAAGTATTCCCTAAAGAAGCAGTTGAATCTAAAGAAATGGTGGTGGAATCTGACTGGAGTTCGGCTTCTTATTTCTTCAGTCTTGTGGCATTATCTGATACTGCAAAAATCACTTTAAGCAGTTATAAAGAAAACAGCCTTCAAGGGGATTCTGAATTAGTTTCTATTTATGAGAAAATGGGAGTGAAAACAACTTTCCAAAACAATAAAATGACTTTGGAAAAAGTGGCTGGATTCAATTATGAAGATGTAAATTTTGAATTGAACAACACGCCAGATATTGCTCAAACAATTGTTGTTACCTGTTTAGGTTTAGGAATTGGATGCCATTTAACAGGTCTTCATACTTTAAAAATTAAAGAAACGGATAGACTTGAAGCTTTAAGAATCGAGTTGACAAAATTAGGTGCAAATATTTCGGTTACAAACGATAGTTTGACTTTAGTGAAATCAGAAAATATAAACCACGATGTGAAAATAGGAACATATAACGATCACCGTATGGCGATGGCTTTTGCGCCTTTAACGATTAAAGTTCCAATTATCATCGAAGATGCAGGAGTAGTTTCAAAATCATATCCAGATTTCTGGAACGATTTAAAAGCACTAAATTTCCAAATCTCAGAATTGTAAAATTTGAACCATATAAGGGATATAAGTTCATTTAAATAAAAGTTCGATGCAAAGCACATAAATATAGCCTCTGGTTTCAACCAGAGGTTTTTTTATGGTAGTTTTTTTCAGTCTCAGCTACATTTTTGATTCAATTAAATGAACTTATATCACTTATATGGTTAAAAAATACAATTTTAATGGTCTTGCAAACCGCACTAAATCAAGGACTTTTGAAAATAAAAGCCAAAACACTTGACAACGCCTATCTCACAATCGTATATTTGCATCCGATTTAAATTTTTAGATACGTAAATCTAAAATCTAGACGCTAAAATCAATAATTCAAATATGAAATTATCACACTTCAATTTCAATTTACCGAAAGAACTTTTGGCTGAATTTCCAGCAGAAAACAGAGATGAATCTCGTTTAATGGTAATTGACCGTAAAAAAAATACTATCGAACATAAAATGTTTAAAGACGTAATCAACTATTTTGATGACGGAGACGTTTTAATTCTAAATAATACAAAAGTTTTTCCTGCTCGTTTGTACGGAAACAAAGAAAAAACGGGAGCTAGAATTGAGGTTTTCTTATTAAGAGAATTAAATTCTGAGCAACGTTTATGGGACGTTTTAGTTGATCCAGCTAGAAAAATCCGTATTGGTAACAAACTTTATTTTGGTGATGACGATTCGTTAGTTGCTGAGGTAATTGACAATACAACTTCTCGTGGTAGAACTTTACGTTTCTTATATGATGGTTCTTACGAAGAATTCAGAAACAAATTGACAGAACTTGGAGAAACTCCAATTCCTAAATATATCAACAGAGAAGTTACAGCTGAAGATGCTGAAAGATACCAAACCATCTATGCAAAAGAAGAAGGTGCTGTGGCAGCACCAACTGCTGGTTTACACTTCTCAAAACACCTTTTGAAAAAATTAGAAATCAAAGGAGTGAACTTTGCTGAGGTAACTTTACACGTTGGTTTAGGAACTTTTAACCCAGTTGAGGTAGAAGATTTGTCTAAACACAAAATGGATTCTGAGGAATTGATCATTACTCAAAAAGCTTGTGATATCGTAAATGAAGGAAAAGCAAAGAAAAAACGTATTTGTGCTGTAGGAACAACTTCTATGCGTGCAATTGAAAGTTCTGTTTCTTCTGCTAATACTTTAAATCCTTACGAAGGATGGACAAATAAATTTATTTTTCCTCCTCACGATTTCAGTATTGCAAACTGTATGATTACCAATTTCCACACTCCAAAATCAACATTATTAATGATGATTTCTGCTTTCTGTGGGCATGATTTAATGAAAAAAGCATACGAAGAAGCAATCAAAGAAGGATACAAATTCTATTCTTACGGAGACGCAATGTTAATTCTATAATTAGAGTTTATCATATAAAGAGACCCGACAGTTTTTTAAGAACTGTCGGGTTTTCTGTTTTTATATGGTTTCAAGTTTCAGGTTTCAAGTTTCACAATCGTTGTGAAATTTACCGCAAAGTTCGCAAAGATTTTATTTAGCCACAGATTATAAGGATTAAGAGGATTTTAAAAATCTGCGATAATCATTTAATCTGTGGCTAATTTTTAAATAACATTTCGCAATTATTCAGAACATAGCCCAAGGTTTCAACCTTGGGTACACAAAGATTGGAACACGATACGTACCCAACGTTGAAACCTTGGACTATGTTTTATTTAGAGCTAGCAAAAATGTTTTTAAGACAAAGCTTTGCGAACTTTGCGTTTATGAGCGTTATTCTTGATAAAAATTCCTTGCGAACTTTGCGGTTAAACCACACAATACATATCAACCTGAAACAAAACAAACAAAATTTGTTATTTTAGCAAGCAAAACAAAAAACAATGACTTTTCAAAATACACGCGAATTTGCACGAGAGCTAGATTCGAAAGACACATTAAATCATTATCAGGAACAATTTATTTTCCCTAAGGTGAACGATAAAAGAGTTATCTATTTTACAGGAAACTCACTAGGATTGCAACCAAAACGTACCAAAGCTTATATTGATGAAGTAATGAACGATTGGGCAGAACTGGCAGTTGAAGGTCATTTTTATGCTGAAAAACCTTGGTGGGATTACCAAGAAAGATTTGCAGAACCATTGAGTAAAATTGTTGGTGCGCTTCCGTCAGAAGTTACGGTGATGAATACTTTGACAGTAAATCTTCATTTGTTGATGGTTTCGTTTTATCAGCCAACAAAAACTAGATATAAAATTATCTGCGAAGAAAAGGCTTTTCCGTCAGATCAATATATGTTTCAGAGTCAAGTAAATTTCCATGGTTATAAACCAGAAGATGCCATTGTAGAAATCAAACGCAGAGAAGGAGAACACAACATTCGCCTAGAAGATATTTTGGCTAAAATTGAAGAAGTTGGCGATGAACTGGCTTTGGTTTTAATTGGCGGTGTAAACTATTATACGGGACAAGTTTTTGATATTAAAACCATAACCGCAGCTGGACAAAAAGTAGGTGCAAAAGTAGGTTGGGATTTAGCGCACGCTGCAGGAAATATAAAATTAGAACTTCACGATTGGAATGTAGATTTTGCAGCTTGGTGCAGTTATAAATATATGAACTCAGGACCTGGAAATGCTTCAGGTTGTTTTGTTCATGAAAGACATCATAATTCAGATTTACCAAGATTTGCTGGATGGTGGGGACACAACAAAGAACGCCGTTTTAAAATGGAACCCAACTTTGATCCTGTTCACGGAGCAGACGGTTGGCAGATTAGTAATTTACCAGTTTTATCTTTAGCGCCTTATTTAGCTTCTGTAGAAATGTTTGCTGAGGTTGGAATGGATGCTTTAATCGCAAAACGTGATCATATTACTTCTTATCTAGAATTTATTCTTCACGAAATTGATAAGGAAGTAGAAAGCACTTTTGAAATTATCACTCCTTCAAATCCAGAAGAAAGAGCTTCGCAGTTATCTGTATTTTTGCACGGAGAAGGAAGAGCTTTATTTGATTATTTAATGAAAAACGGAGTGATTACAGATTGGCGTGAACCAAATGTAATTCGTCTGGCACCAGTTCCTTTGTATTGCTCTTATGAGGATATGTATGACTTCGGACAAATCCTGAAAAAAGGAATTTTAGGGAAGTAAAATTATTGCTCGCAAAGTCGCTAAGACGCGAAGTTTTTTAAATTTATTTATGAATTGCCTCCAGCTTTAGCTGGAGGTTATTTGAAATGTAATAGAAAGGCTTTAGCCCAAATAATCAGTGTGGCTAAAGCCTTTTTTGCTTAATTTCTTAAAAAAGAAAACTTTGCGTCTTAGCGACTTTGCGAGATTTTTATAAATCTTCATGAAAGAATATTCTGCAACGTAATTTTATAACCTTTCAAAAAAATTCTGTAATAACTGTTATAACAGATATTGCTTATTTTGTAATGTATAATTTTAAAATTACAAGATCATGAAAGGCTTATATATTTTATTGACCGTGATATTTTTAACTTCTTGCCAACAACAAAGTAAAGGAGATATAAATAAAGCCAAACAAGCCAGCATTGATTCAATGAAAGTTGAGATTAACAAACAGCGAGTTATCGATTCAATGAAGACTGAAATGGCAAAATTAAATGAAGAAAAAATCGAAGCTCAAAAAGAGAAAGTTGTTGTCGTACATCAGCAAGACGGAACAGCTGCGACAACTACAACTACAACTACTAAAAAGAAAGGTTGGAGTGCAACTGCTAAAGGCGCTGTAATTGGTGCTGGAGTCGGTGCTGCAACTGGTGCAATTGTCAGTAAGAAAAAAGGAGAAGGTGCCATTATTGGTGGTCTTGCCGGAGCTGCAGTCGGAACGGGTACTGGAGCTGTTATTGATAGCAAAAACAAGCAGAAAGAATAGTTTAAATTCTACAGATAAAAATAAACCCCAAATTAGTGATAATTTGGGGTTTTCAATTTTAAACCAACTCTGAAACGGGAATTTTAATACCAACTAATTCTGATTTACAAGAATCGAGTTGGTCAAGATGACCCTTAAAGACTGTCGTCGATTCAAATAAATTTTTATAATACTCAATTCCATCTAAGAGGTTAGATTTAAAAGAATTCCATTTTTTAAGCTGCGCAGCTGTAAGTTCGCCAGAAACAGATTGAATTTCGTTTCTAAAATAATCAACATACATTTTAAGCTCTTTTATAAATAAGTTCGGGCGTTCGGTTCTAATAATCGATTTTCCTTGATAAATATGCTGAATCATATCTTTCAGAGAAACTTCCTGATCAAAATAAGCCAAATTTGGTCCAGGGCAAATTACAACACCTTGCGCTTGACCTTTTATTTTAATGTCATTTTCCAAATAAGAAGCATTGGCCAAACCCACACACAAGCATGATTTTTCGGTAATCTTGATTTTGCTTTTTTCAAATTCTTCAGCAGATAAAGAATCTTTTTTGGCTTCTAATTCTTCCAGCTTTATATCCTGATATTTTTTGGAAGCCGTACAAATTCCATGCGGATCATATTCTTTGCTTAATGCTAAAAATTTCTTTGGACAAGAACTTCCTGCTTTGTTTTCATGAATTCGCTTTTGTTTTAAAAATTCATTTGTCGTTCCTTTCAAAGTGTTGAATGGAACTCCTAAAGGCGAAATATTACTCAAGTAAAAATCATCTTCTTTAGCTTTCATCAATAAATTTCGAGTTTCTTGATCTACAGAAGTAGCTTCAGGAACCAATAAAAATGGAGAGCCCCAGCCAACAGAATCAACGTCGTATTTGTCTAGTAAAAATTCATGTTCTGCCGCTGTTCCAACGCCACCTTGAACGGTAATTTTTAATTCTAAGGGATTTTCAGGAAAATGCTGATTTTTGGCCTGTAAAGCTTTAATCATTAATTCGTGGGCCGATTGTATCAATTGTTCTTTTTTTGCCTTGAATTCTTCTAAAATAGTGCCTAAAAGCAATCCATCAGTTGCAAAGGCATGTCCGCCGCAGTTTAATCCCGATTCAATTCGATATTCAGAAACCCAAAGTCCTTTTTTAGCCAAGAAATTTCCTTGAATCATAGCCGATCTAAAATCGCTCACTTTTAAGATAATTTTCTTCTTCAGCTCATTATTTTCATTCGGAAAAAAATCTGGGAAGTTTTCGAAGTAACCAAACAATCTCGGATTCATTCCCGCAGAAAGTACAACAGAAGATTCCAAATTACTTTTTGCAAAACCTCTTAAAGCGGAATGAGCATCGTTAAATTCAATTGGAAGCTGTTCGTTTTTAACGAAATTATCCTTGTCTAATTTCGTCATAATATTCACGTCAATTTCTCCAGGAAAAAGATGCGATTCGATATAATGCTGAATATTTTCTTTAAAAGTGATTCCGTCATCTAATAAATTCTGAAATCCTTTTTTTATATCAGAAGTATTGGGCAGCATTGATATGAAATTTTCTAAAGCGGTTTTGCTTTCTGCCAATTCTGTTTTGAAGTTTTCAAATTTCTCTTTTACAATTTTATCGACTAAATTTAAATAAGAGGTAATTCTTTCAGCACGGTAATCATGAAATTTTTGAGTGATTTCTTCGTAAGGAATGTTGAATTTTGTGCTGTAAAAATTACGCATCTTTTCAATTAAATCATCGTCTGCGAGCGCCACAACCGATGAAATTCCATACTGCGCGACTCTAATCGGACTGTCTATGGTATAAGCCAATCCCATTACCGGAATATGAAAAGTATGCAGATTTTTTTTTGTCATTTGTATTCGGATTAAAATAGAAGCAAATGAAAAAAAATATTTTCTGCTAAAACCTGATAAATGTCAGGTTCACAGATTGGCGACTTCATTTAACCTCATTTTTGTCATTCTGAGGAACGAAGAATCTTCGTAAGTAACTCTACAAAGTATTTTGCCAATCTTAAGAAAATAAATAATTTAAAAAATCTAAATCAGGATTAATAGTTTTTATTAATTCTAATTTTTTTATCTCTAGTCCAACCCTTTATTTCCTTGAATCCAAGTAAATTTTTCATAGTATAAAAGAAATCTGTTTTATATTTTGAAGCAAACGTTTTATTGCTAGTTGTTATGTTTTCAGCATGTTGGCTTAAACGAATTCTTAAGTTATTTGTAACTCCTGTATAAAATACAGTGTTGAATTTGTTTGTAATGATGTAGATATAATATGTATGAAAACCTTCTGATATGTGCATTTGGTTAAAGTACATATTTTTCAATAAAGAAAGATTTTACCCGCAATAATTATACTGAATGTGTTTTGCTTTGCGGAGCTAGTTGCGAAGATTCCTCGTTCCTCGGAATGACAAGATTAAGGGGAATCTTTATCTTTTTTATATCAAAATCTTCTTCAAAGACTCTGCAATACTTCTCCATAAAAGGTTGTAGAACGATCGATCTTGAAGTCGTTCTACTTCAATTTCTGCAGATTTAGCTCCGTCTTTCGAATCATTTTTGACTAATAAATTGGCAACAGCGGTTTTCAGTTTGGCCTCTTTTTCTGGTTTTTTCTTTTTGTATAATTTCACTTTGAGATCATCATAATCTAAAGAAGCGTTTCCTTTTGAGCCATTATCATTTCCGTAAAAATTAAAGCGGTATTTGTTGAAAGTTCCTGTAAAAGTGGTGTTGATATAGGGCTTTGTGAATCTTGTCATTCCTTGAACATTAAAATTCGAAATCACACCTGCAATGTGAAATCCGTCACTTTTGTCCAAAACATTAAAACTCCAATCGACATTAAGCGGCGAGCTTTTCATGAAAATGCATTTAACTTTGATTTTAACATCATCTGTTTTTTTCAAACCAAAGCCACTTTGTAAATTGGTTGCTTGCAAATTGAATTTGTCGAAAGTTAAAACGCCTGGACCCTTAGAAAAATCAAGTTCTTCCTCATAAACCAATTTCGATTTCAAAACTTGAAGCGTGTCAATTTGAAGCGGGAATTTCAGATTTCGCAATAAATGATTGTAAAGATATTTTTTGCTCGGATCGTCTTTTAGCATTTTTCCACGGTAAATATTGGCGTCAAAATGATTAATGACCAAAGAATTCGCCTTGAAATAGAACTGATTGTTTTTAAAACCCCAGTCCATTTTTGCGACTTGAGCCGAATCGAATTTTAAATTGTAAATGTCTTTTTCTTTGTCCAAACGTTTTACAAAATCATATCGTTCAAATTGAGGAAGATTAGAGAAATTATTAATTTTTAAAAAGTTCTTTTCGGTGCTTATTTTTCCAATATTGATGTAGTAAAAACCGTTTGGTCTATAAAACAAACTGTCACAAACTAAAGCATATTTCTCATATCGAATTGGAATTTTTTCTTTCAAAGTAGCATCGGTAATTAAAATACCTTCAAGTTTTAGAAGGATTTTTTTTACACTTAAAATAGGTTTTTCCGTATCTAAAGAAACAACATCAACCGATCCTTCGTTGAGGTAAATATTAGAAACTGCGATAATTTTTCGGAAAGGATCAACAATTTCTTTTTCAATGCTTTTGCTATTATTGATTAATTTTTCGCCTTTTTTATATAGAATAATTCGCGGTTTGTTAATGATAATACTTTCTGCCTGAATGATATCGCGAAAAGCCAAATCCCAAATATTGAAGTGTCTGATAGTAATTGATTCGATTTTCGAAAAAAGTCCGTTTTTGCTGTCTTTAGGTTCGTTTTTAGGACGCACTAATAAGGTCTGTGCATTGATGTTTCTAGAAAAAAGAGAAACTTCAATTTTTTCGTAGTTGATATTATAAGCGGTTTTGTTTTTTTCGTGAATAATAATCGGAAGCTGTTTTTTAATCCAGTAATTCAAGCCAACATTGGCGAGAATTACGATTGCAAGCAGAGAAATTACTACAATAGCTATTTTTTTATAGATTGACATTTATAGTATTAATTTTAAATACATAAATTTAGACTTTTAAAGAGTATTTTCTTTTATAAGATTTTAGCGAAAAGTTATATCATTTTGAATTTTATCCTTTTTTAGAATATGAGAATAATTAAAAAAATCCTGCTGGTTTTAGTGGTTGTAATTGTAGTGCTTGCCATTGGTTTGTGTGCTTATATTTTTCATTTGAAACCGAAATACGAAGGCTCAGTAGAATTAAAAAATCTTGAAAAGGAAACTACTGTCTATTTCGATGATTTTGGAGTTCCCCATATTTATGCCGATTCTGAAAAAGATGCCATGACGGCGCTTGGTTATGTGCATGCGCAAGAAAGATTATGGCAAATGGAATTGTTGCGCCGAATTGCCCCTGGACGCTTGTCTGAAATCTTCGGAGGTGTAGCACTTAAAAATGATAAATTTTTCTCAGGAATCGGAATCGAAGAAGCTTCGGCGAAAGCCATTGCAAAATTGGATAAAAACAGCGAAAGTTATAAACTGACTCAAGCTTATTTGGACGGAATTAATCAATATTTGGAAGAGGGAGTAACGCCAATAGAATTTACTTTGGTTGGTGTGAAAAAACAAAAGTTTACGATAAATGACGTTTATAATATTTTTGGCTATATGTCTTTTAGTTTTGCGATGGCGCAGAAAACAGATCCGTTGTTGACGGATATTAAAAATAAATATGGCGCTGCGTATTTGAAAGATTTGGGTATTGAAGGTGAATTTAATACTACGAGAATTAAAATTTCAAAAGAGAAAACCGAAGAATACACAGAGATTTCAAAATCGATAACAGCAATGTTGGATCAATCTCCGATTCCGCCGTTTGTTGGAAGTAACAGTTGGGTTGTTGGGCCTCATAAATCGAAAACGGGAAAGGTCATTTTTGCGAATGATCCGCATATTGGATTTTCTCAGCCAGCAACTTGGTACGAAGCGCATGTAGTAACGCCACAGCATGAATTGTATGGTTGTTACTTGGCAGGAACTCCATTTCCGCTTTTGGCACATAATAGAGATTATGCTTATGGTTTGACGATGTTTGAAAATGATGACATTGATTTTTACCAAGAAAAAAATAAAGCAGACGACGCTTCTCAATATCAAACACCAACAGGTTTCAGCAAATATGAAACTAGAAAGAAAACAATAAAAGTGAAAGATTCTTCAGATGTTGTTTTGACGGTTAAAATTACACGTCATGGACCAATTATGAATGATTTTATAGATCGTCTGGATAAGAAAACGCCAATTGCAATGTCTTGGACATACACCAGAGAACCGATTTTGATTCTAGATGCGGCTTATGGACTTTCTCATGCTAAAAATATTACTGACTTTAAAAAATCGGTAAGCTTAATTGCTGCGCCTGGATTGAACGTTATGTATGGAGATGCCAAAGGGAATGTTGGATGGTGGGCAAGTGGAAAATTGTACCGACACCATGAGGGCGTGAATACGCATTTGATTTTGGATGGCGTAAGCGGAAAAGATGATATTACAAAATTTTTAGATTTCGAGCAGAATCCATCAGCTGAAAATCCAGCTTGGGGATATGTTTATTCTGCCAATAATCAGCCAGAAGCTATTGATAATGGCTATTTGTACCCAGGATACTATTTGCCAGAAGATCGTGCGAAAAGAATTTCGGGAATTTTAGACGCAAAATCAGATTGGGATAAGCAAACTATCAGCAAAATGATTTATGATAATACCTCTGATGTTGCTGTTGAAACGACTAAAAACTTAATGGCAAGTTTAGACAATAAACCGCTTTCTGCTAACGAGAAAGAAGTTTTAAAAGTTTTAAAATCGTGGAAAGGAACAACCAATTTAGAAGATGTCGCGCCAACAATTTACAACAAATGGATTTATTTGTATCTGAAAAACACATTTGAAGATGAAATGGGCAAGGATAATTTTAATTTATTCTTGGGAATTTCTCTTGGAAAACAAGTAATCGCCAATCAGATAAAAAATGATAATTCGGTTTGGTGGGATAATATTAAAACAAAAAACATAAAAGAAACTAGAACAGAAATTATTTCAAAATCATTTCACGATGCGGTTATCGCTTTGCAAAATCAGTTAGGTGAAAATATTTCAGAATGGAATTGGGGAAAAGTGCATACGGTAGAACACGAACATCCATTAGGAAAAGTCGCAGCGCTTCGTGGATTATTTAATGTTGGTCCTTTCAAATCTCCAGGTTCAAATGAAGTAATCAATAATTTATTCTTCGGATTTAATGACGAAGGAAAATACTATGTAAAAGGCGGACCTTCAACAAGAAGAATTGTAGATTTTGCCGATGTGGAAAACAGTTGGAGCATTCTGCCAACAGGACAATCTGGAAATCCTTTCAGTAAACATTACAGCGATCAAGCCGAAATGTATAACGCAGGAAAGTTCAGAAAAATGAAATTAAACAAAGACGAAATCATAAAGACGTCGACAAAGCTAGTTTTGAAACCTAAGAGTTAAAATTTGTTTGCTTCGCCTGTTCGAGCATAGCTCTCGAGTCACGTTTAAAGTTTCATGTTTCAAGTTATTGCTGTCAGTATAATCTGTGTCAAAGTTTGAAACTTTGACACAGATATGTGCAAAGAGAAAGCTTAGAGCCTTAGTTTCTTAGCAACTCAGAATCTTTTCTTCAAACTTTGACAAAGATTTGTGCCCAAAGAAAAAAACTTAGAATTTTAGCGTCTTAGTTCCTCAGAATCTTTATTTCAAACTTTGACAAAAATATATGCGCAAACAAAAAACGCTGTCCCTTTGTTACTTTGTCCCTTTGAACCTTACCTCAAAAGATATTTCCCAAGCACAATATCATTTGCAAAAATGTTCAAATTATTAGAAAGAACTTTATTTGCTGTCATGAAGTTTTGAGCTTGATAAGCAGTGTCTTTTTCATAAGCCTTTAAGATAGCCTCCAATTCAACCTCATTATGTCTTGCGAAAATATTATAAATCGCGTCTCTGAAATTTTTGTAATTAATGCTCTCCGTAATCTCCATAGCTTTTTGATCATTCCAGCCTTCTTTCGCAGAAGCTTCGTTTATTTTAGCTAAACAAAAATCAATTACATAATTTTTATAATGCGCGGCTTCGACAATTCTATCAATTATGATTTTGTTTTGCTGTGTCGGCATTAGAGGCTGATTGTTTTGCGATATTGATTTAGAAGAAATAAAAAGACATAATAAAACAGTCCATAAACTGTAATTTTTAAAATTTTTCATAGGTTGTTTAATTGTTTTGGGTCGTGCGAAAATAGTATTTTAAAAAATAAATAGTCAATTTTGAATGTCCTAAGTTGTAACAAAAACTCCGATAAAGTAGACTTTGCACCTACTTTATCGGAGTTGTTTTTTTGAAAATTTTATTTAAAAAATATCTCGACTTATTTTTTAGAAAGTTCGTCTAAGACTTTTTTACCGTTTTCGTTTGTTGGATCCAATTCAACAGCTTTTTTATAATTGGCAATTGCTAATTTTTTATCTCCGTCTGCCAAATAAGCTTCGCCTAAACTGTCGTAAACATTTCCGGATTTTGGAAAAGATTCTACATTGATTTTGAAAATTTCAATAGCTTCTTTCTTTTTTCCAGTTTGCAATAATTGATATCCAACTCGATTCATATCACCTTCTTTAATGGCGTAAGTTGGATCATTTTTCAGCTTTTTAAAAGTATCCGTTCCTGCCGCGGCACCTTTTTCGGTGTAAATATCCAATAAATCTAAAGCCAATGATTTTTTTGGCTGATTAAAAGGCTGATTATATAAAATAGCACGAATTGCAGTGTTCATTTCGCCCAGAACAGTTCCGCCAGTATTATTTAGTAAAACCACAAGATTCTTGTTCGCAGGAATGCGAGAAATAATGGTATTAAACCCATTGATACCACCTCCGTGTTCAATAATAGTTAATTTGTCGTTTCCGTTTGGCACTTCATAAGTCGACCACCCGTATCCGTAGAAACCATTCCAAGCTTTGGTGTACGGTTTGTACAACGATTCCATACTTTTTGCAGAAAGTAATTTATTGGTGTAAAGCGCTTGATTCCAGATATACAAATCTTCTACAGTAGAATATAAAGATCCCGCTGCGTACGGAATACTCATATCAATATAAGAGGCATTGACAATTTTTTTTCCTTCTTTTTCATACCCAGCAGCTCTGTTTTTTATAATGAAGTCGCTGTGATCGTAACCAGAATTAGCCATTTTTAGCGGAGTAAAAATAGTTTCCTGTAAATTCTCCTCATACGTTTTGCCTGTAATTTTTTCGATAATATAACCTAACAAGAAATAACCCGAATTGCTATAATTGAACTTTTCGCCAGGAGTAAACTCAAGCGGAAGGCTCCAAAATGTTTTTATAAAAGCCTCTGGGGTATAAGGGTTTTTTGCTTTGTCTCTAAGAAAGTTTGGTGCGCTAGTATAATTTGGAATTCCAGAAGTATGGGTCAATAAATGATGAATCGTAATCTTGCTACCATTTTCTTTTGGATAATCTGTAATATAAGTTGTAATCGGAACATCTAGTTTTATTTTTCCTTCTTCCGCCAATTTCACAATTAATAGAGCAGTGAATTGTTTACTGATAGAACCCAGTCTGAATTTAGTATCGGGTTGATTTGCAATATTCCATTCCATATTAGCAGAACCAAAACCTTTTTTGAAAATTACTTTTCCGTTTTCGGCTACCAAAGCCGAACCATTAAATTGTCCGTACTCGGTATATTTGTTTAAGAGCTGTTCAATTTGCTGTGCTTTGTCTTGAGCAAAAGCGCTAAATGCCGAAAGTTGAAAAGCGACAAAAAGCGCAATTAGTTTGATTGATTTTTTCATAATGGATTGATTATGGTTTAAGATTAATGAAATGATTCGTTTTTTTGATTGATGATTGAAACTTTAGTAACAAAAAGATATTCAGTATTTTAAATCGAAATTACGATATTTTTTTAGTGAAATAAATTGATGCTCTTAAAATCTTAGACGATCGATTTACGATTTGGTTTCAAGACAAAGCAGATTTTTTTAATTTTTTTCTGATAAAAAAAACAGAGCACAGACCAGAAACTTTAAAAGTAGGCCTATGCTCATAACTAACAAATATTTTTAAGTAATGTTAAGCAGTTAAAACTTTACATATATATAATAATAGAAGGATAAATAATTTTAACATGTTTTCAGATTAAAAGTTAATATCTGATTCAAGTGGAAATTATTTTGTTTCGATATCCACTATTTTTCTACCGTTTTCTCCAAGATAATGAACCACAATATTTTCGTAAATTTTATAGCCATCATCAATATTGGTAAAAATGATTAAACCTTGTTTGGTTTTTGGCAGTAAAATAAAAATAGTCTGAACGCCTTGATCTGCACCGCCGTGCGAAAGAGCATAATTTTCATTTCCTAAGTCATAAATTTCAAAACCTAAACCAAAATATTTGTTCTTTTTGGTTTGAACTTGACGCGAAATCATATCCTCAAAAACCTTTTTGCTTAATCCTTCGCCGTTCATAATGCTCGATAAAAATCTGCCGTAATCTTCAATCGTAGTCAATAAATCGTCTGCTGCGTTTACAGTTTTATTTTTAGTCGGTTCGTAGGCGTTTCCATCTTTGTCGTAATTAGTCGCATATCTCGAAAGATCAACTTTATCATTCCAGATTAATTGAGAATCGGTCATTTTCAAAGGTTCAAAAACCAATTCTGAAGCCAATTGATCCAATGTTTTATGGAATTTTTTCTCCAAAGCTTTTCGTAGATATTCAAATCCTTCTCCAGAATATTGATACTGTGTTCCAGGTTTGAATTTAAAATCCAACTTTTTAGATTCGTTGAGAGACCTCCAGTTTGGAAAACCAGTTTGATGACTCAGAATAATTCTAGTGGTCAATAATTTATGATTCGGATCTTTTGCAATATCTGGATCTATCCAATATTTATCTAAAGGTTCGTCCAAATTCCATTTTCCTTGAGAAACCAATTTCAAAGCAACAATAGCAGTTACAGGTTTTGTTAGTGAAGCAACATTCCAAATCGTATTATAAGGAGCAGAAACCTCTCGTTTTAACTTGCCAAAAGTTTTGATTTGTTTTAGTTTTCCATCTGTAATAATACCCAATCCTAAAGCAGGAATATTATTTTGTTTTAGCCATTTTTCAGTTTCTTGATCATTGTCAAAAAGGTTCTCGATTCCAGCCGTAGAACTAGTCATTTGATGATTATAGCTTAGCGATCTTGCTAATTTCCAATCTTTATTTTTTAAAAGCCAAAGATGTGTGAATTTGGCAAAACTTCCAGCCTGTTCACCATTTCCAGCAGCCCTTTCGTAAAAACGATGTGTTCCCATTTGAATCGCTCCGTACAGAATTCCATTTTTGTATAAAGGATAAATTTCCGTGCTTCCGTCAATTAATTCTCGGCGATAATTGTATTTTCTAGTCGGAGAACAAATACCGCTTTTAAAAGTTTTTAGAAATCTCGCTTTATCCCAAATGCTGTCTTTGTCGTGATAAAACTCAAAATCTTCCGTATATAAATTCTCGAATTGTTTTATGTCGCAAGTATTAAATCCGATATTAAAAAGTAGGCTGTCTTTAGACATTATGGTTTTGTATAATGCAGAACTTTTTTCTTCTTGCGAAAAACCAGTTTGCATTTGAAAAAATAAAATTCCAATTAAAGTAACTTTAAATTGAAACGAAAGGCGATTAATGATTTTCATTTTGATGATTGATTGATGATTATTGATTTGCAATAGTCGTTCAATCCTCCGCATCAAAATTGTACAAAAGCGAAAATTTTATCTTTTTTGCGAAAGAAAATACAAATCAGGATTGAACGTTTTTGGAGTTGTTTTAGTTACGTCTTTAAACTTTCTTATAAAATGCGATTGATCAAAATATTTATTGTAAAGAGCAATTTCGGTGAGACTTAGCTTTTGTAGATCAGCGTTTAACATTTGATCAACAGATTTTCTGAATTTCAAAATCTGGATATATTTTTTAATAGTAAGCCCAGTAGCTGCTTTAAACTTCATTTGAAGCAAACGCTGAGAAGAATTTAATAATTTACCAATTTCTGAAACCGAAATTTCATCTTCACGAAGTCTTATTATTTCGCAGATTTTTTCAATTGTATTTTGATTTTTATTAGAATCAATTAAAGTTTCAAAGTAGGTATTAATTGTATTTAATAAAGTTTCAATATCAGATTGAATATCAATTTTTAAAGGTAATTCTGATGCATCAATTTTAATAATCGAATCTGCAAAATTGCTCAAATCGTATGTTGGAAACAGAGAAAGTGTCCAAGCATGAAGTTGGATTATCGTGACTTTTGTTTTCGGCTGAATATTCACCAAAACTTTGTTCGTCATTTGAGAGCAGAAATAGATTCCACCATTCATCTCATATTTGTTCTTATTGGTATGAACTTCGATAGAATTTCCGTCTACAAACGCAAGATTAAAACAGCCATTTGGCAAAACCAATTTATTTTCAATCAAGCTTTCGCCGATGCTGTTATCGAGACACCAAATTTTATTGACAAACCGCTCCGTTTTCTTGCTGACGTAATGTTCTGAATATAATTGCATTTTTGTAAGAGACTTTTAATATTGATTTGCCAATTTGATTTCAAATTTAAGTTAAAAAGACGAGGTAGTAAAAATGAAGGAGAATGAAAAAGAGGTTTCATTTTATAATTTGAAACAATTTATAAGAATATAAGTATTTAGTATTCTGTCGACTAGGTTTAAATTTGACTGAGATTTTATGTCTAATACCTCTTTAAAACTAATGTTATGAAAAAAATCATTCCTTGTTTGTTTTCAATGTTTCTTTTTATCACCGCTTGTAAGAAAGAAACCACGGTAAATAATGAAAGTACTTCTACAGCTTCTTCAAGTACAGAAGGCTACGAATTTGTTGGTGGCTATCCAACAGAAGCAACGATACAAAAAGCATATGATGACGCCGATCTTAATCGTGCTATACAAACCTATAAATTTTTCTACCCAACCGTTTCCGGTGCGGCAATCGGTTTAGGAAATCTAGATATAGGTGTAAAAGCCAATTCGGTTTTTGGAACATTAGATACAAAACCGGGACAGGTTGGTTACACATTAAATTCAGATACGCCTTATGCTCCAGTAGTAATCGATTTGTCAAAAGGGCCAATGGTAGTAGAAGTTCCAGCTGGAGCGCTTATTGTTGTAGCGATGGATGTTAATCAGCGCTGGGTTGCCGATATGGGAATACCAGGTCCGGATGAGGGAAAAGGTGGTAAGCATCTTATTTTACCATTTGGGTATAAAGGAGCGGTGCCAAGTTCAGGTTATTATGTATGGCATTCGTCATCAGATAACTTAACTGTTGGTGTACGTTCTCTTCCTATTGGTGGAGATGTAAAAGCAGCTTTAGATCGTTTAACAACAGTAAAAGTTTATCCGTTTAATAAAACTCCAGATTGGAAAGATCCAACATGGCTTGAACTTAGCAATAAACCGCAAAATACAACGCCATTGGAATATGAAACCAAGTTTAAATATTGGGAAGTTCTAAAACAAGTAATAGATCGTGAACCTTCTTATGACGGATATCGTGATTATTATGGGGAATTGGCTGTTTTAGGAATTGCAAAAGGAAAACCATTTAATCCTGATGCGCGTATGAAAGGCATATTGGAAAAAGCAGCAAAAATTGCCAATGCACAAATGCGAGTACAATCGTTTGCAGACCGTCGCGCAGATCGTATTGTTTGGAAAGATCGTCAATGGGAATGGGTAGGTTTACGCCCTGAAAATGGCGATTTCGATACCGAAAATTATGTTGATATTGATGCTCGAGAAACTTGGTTTTATCAAGCAATTGGTGCTTCTCCGGCAATGTTTAGACGAAAAGAAGGCTCAGGATCTTTATATTGGTTAGGATTAAAAGACAATACAGGTAAATATGTTGACGGCTCTAAAACTTATAAGTTAACAATTCCAACTCCTGCGCCAGCAAAACTTTTCTGGTCGGTTACAGTTTATGATGCCGAAACTAGAAGCCAAGTTGTTACAGATCAAAATAAGGCGGCACTTCGTTCTATGTTTGAGTTAAAAGATAAAATAGGAGGTAAAAGTGTAGACCTGTATTTTGGACCAAAAGCTCCTGAAGGAAAAGAGGGGCAATGGATAAAAACAATTCCGAATAAAGGATGGTTTGTTTATGTTCGTATATATGGACCAGAAAAAGCTGCTTTTGACGGAAGCTGGAAACCTGGAGATTTTGAAGAAGTAAAATAATTTCTTAAGTATGAAAAGGATAATTATTCCGATGATAATGTTTTTCTTTCTAGCGGCTTGCAAAAAAGAAAATACAGCAGAAAATGGTACAGCGCAAAACAATGGCTCTTCTGAGAAAACTGAATTCCGTGCTGAAAATATTAAAGAGAAAATTCAGTACAATCGTGCTGTAGAAGCAGCGATTTGGGGAATGCCAGCAGTTAATTTTCAGCTCATGTACAAAGAGATGGAAAAGATTAATGGCTCATACAATCAAGTTTTATTATGGCCAGAATTGTTAAACTGGAAAAATCAGACGCTTACACCAAATCCAGATGTGATTTATTTGATGCCTTTTTTCAATACAGAAAAAGGACCTGTTGTTTTAGAAATTCCTCCTGCAGATAATGGCACTTTTAACGGAAGTGTAATGAATTGCTGGCAAGCGGCAATTGAAGATGTTGGTCCAGGTGGAATGGATAAAGGAAAAGGAGGAAAGTATATTATTCTGCCTCCAGGTTATGATAAAAGCAAAATTCCTTCTGGTTATTTTGTTATGCAGTCAGATACCTATCGCGGCTATGCACTTTTACGTTCGGTTCTTAAAAGCGGAAGTCCAGAAGATGTAAAAGCTGCTGTCGATTATGGAAAAAGAGTAAAATTATATCCATATTCTCAAGCTTCGAATACTCCTCAAACTAAATTTGTAGATGCCAGTAAAGCAGAATTCAACTCAGCTATTCAATATAATGACAGTTTTTATCAGGCACTTAACGATATTGTGCAGCAAGAACCATTCTTAGAACGTGACAGAGCTATGATTGATGCTTTAAAGACAATCGGAATTGAGCGTGGAAAAGCATTTTCTCCAGACGCAAAAACCAAAGAGATATTTAATACAGCCGCTAAAGACGCAAGAGAGTATTTATTGTCTATTTACGAAAACACGAAACCATTTTACGAAGGAACAAATTGGTTTTTTCCTGCAAGTGACGAGTATAAATTGAGTGTAATGAAGTCTTATGTAACCCCAGGAATTTATCCGATTGATAATAGAGGAGTTTGTTATATGATGGCATTTTTTAGCGCCAAACATATTGGAGAATCACAATATTATCTTTTGGCTTTAAAAGATAAGGAAGGCAATTTCTTAAAAGGAGATTTGTCGTACAAAGTGATTGTTCCTGCAAATGTTCCTGTAAAACAATATTGGTCAATTACAGTGTACAATAGAGAAACTCATACTTTTATAAGAGATACGAAATGGTCAGGACGTTCTTCGCAGACACCTGGACTTAAAAAGAATACAGACGGAACAGTAACCTTGTATTTCGGACCTAAACCACCGCCTGAAGGAGAAAGCAATTGGATTCCAACAGATCCAAAAGGCGATTTCGAATTGCTGGCTAGATTTTACGGACCGACAAAAACTTTGTACGATCAGTCTTGGAAATTAAATGATGTAGAAAAGGTTAATTAATTCAGAAAGCAACCCAATTTTTAATTGGGTTGCTTTTTTATTTTAGATAAATGCTGGAAAGTATTCCTTTTTAGTATTTTTCCATTCCTCAGAAATAATACTAAAGTAAACATCAGTTTTACTTTTTCCTTCAGAGTCAATATAATTATTTCTGAAAAAGCCTTCTTTTATGGCTCCCAATTTTTTAATCGCTTTTTGCGATCTTGTATTTTCAAAATCAGCACTGAATTGTATTCTTCTAAATTGAATTTTTTCGAAACCAAAATGCAACAATTCAAATTTACAAGCTTGATTTAGTCCTGTTCCCTGAAATGCTTTTCCATACCAAGTCCAGCCAATTTCACATTTTTGGCTCGCGTGATTTAGATAGCCATAACGAGTGCTTCCAGCAACTTTGTTTGTTGCTTTGTCAATTATTAAGAACGGATAACAAATTCCGTCAGCCTTTTGTTTTAATGTACTTGAAATATAGTTTTCGAAATCTTGATCGTTTCGAATATACATTCCCATATATTTCCAAATTTCGTCATCAAAAACAATTTCTTTAAGTTCTTTATTTCTTTCACTTTCAAAAGGAATCAAAAGCACTTTCTCGTTTTCCAAAATAATTTCAGATTGTAAAATTTCGCTATTCATAAATTTTCTATTTATCTATTGAAGTAAATCTAAAGTAAAACTAATTGTTTAATTTTTATTAATAAATCAAATAAAATAACATTTTGTTATATTTTTAAAATAATGAAAAACCCACTAATTCGTTCGAATCACTATTTGCAAACAATTTGTTCATTTATTTTACAGCTCATGTACAATTATTAGTTATTTTTACGACCCAATATTAGATTTTCCCTCGATGCAAACTTCATTAAAAATTGCCGTTGTTGGTTCTGGACTTGTAGGATCGTTGCTGGCAATTTATCTTAAAAAAGCTGGTCATACTGTTCATGTCTATGATCGTAGTCCCGATATCCGAAAAATAAATTTTTCTGGACGTTCTATTAATTTAGCGATGTCCAACCGTGGTTGGAAAGCCTTAGATGCAGTTGGTGTTGGCGATGCAGTTCGAGAAATCGCAATTCCGATGGATAAACGCGCCATTCATTTGGTAGATAAATTAAACTTTCAGAACTACGGTCAAGAAGGCGAATCTATTTATTCAATTTCAAGAGGAAAACTAAACAGAAAAATGATCGATCTGGCAGAAGAAGCTGGAGCCGAGTTTCATTTTGAGCAAAAAGTTTGGGACGTTACTTTAAATGATGCAACACTTCATATAGGCGAAAGTGAAAGAGGCGAGTGGGAAGAAAGAAAATTCGATATGGTTTTTGGTGCCGATGGAGCTTTTTCTAGAATACGCCACAGAATGCAGCGCCAGAGCATGTTCAATTATTCTCAAGAATTCCTGAATATGGGATATAAAGAATTGAATATTCCAGCAAATCCAGACGGAACACATAAATTAGATAAAAATTCATTTCATATTTGGCCAAGAGGCGAGTATATGTTAATTGCGCTTCCAAATCTCGACGGAAGTTTTACTTGTACTTTATTCATGCCTTTTGAAGGAGAAAATTCTTTTGAATCTTTAATTGACCGTAAAATGGTTGAAGATTTCTTCGAAAAAAACTTCCCAGATTCTATTGAAGTAATTCCAGAATTGGCAAATGATTTCTTTAAAAATCCAACAAGTACACTTGTTACCATGAAGTGTTTTCCTTGGACTTACGAAAACAAAATCGCTTTAATTGGAGACGCTTGTCATGCCATAGTTCCGTTTTACGGACAAGGTATGAATGCGGGCTTTGAAGATATCACTGTTTTAAGTGAAATGATTGAAAAGTACCAAGACGATTGGAAGAAGATATTTGCAGAATATCAGATTGCTAGAAAGCCAAATGCAGATGCAATTGCAGAGCTTTCTTATCGAAATTTCTTAGAAATGAGTACCAAAACAGCAGATGAAAAATTCTTGTTGCAAAAGAAAATAGAAAAAGTCTTTTCAGACAAACATCCAGACAAGTGGATTCCGCTTTACAGCCGAGTTACTTTCAGCGATCGCCCATATGCCGAAGCCTTGGCAATTGGCGATTATCAAAACGGAATTATGGAAGAAGTCCTTCGTATGGAAAATATCGAAAACATTTGGGATGGTCCAGAAGTCGAGAATAAAATTCTAGCTTTGTTAGAACAGGCATAATTTTTTCACCATATAAAGTTAGGTAAGTAAATATAAACTTTACCGATATAGAAAACCCGACAAGTTCTTAAAGAACTGTCGGGTTTATTTATGTTTATTAAGTCAGATTAACTGAACTTATATGCCTTATATGGTTTAAAAATAGTAGTTTATTTTTTTAGAAATTTTGACAAGACACCAAAAACGCCTCGTATAAAGGTAGCGCTTGTTACCACTTTCAAAACAGATTTTGTAACAACTTCTGTAGTGCTTGGTTCTGTTTTAGATGATTTGGCGGGAGCTTGTTCTTCTTGTTGAGCAGCAACTTCTGCAGCGTCTGATAATTTTTTATTCAAAATTTCGAAAGCACTTTCGCGATCAATTTCTTCAGCGTATTTCTTAACGAGTTTCGATTTACCATTTATTTCGTCAATTTCTTCAACAGACAAAACATCCATTCGACTCATTGGCGCACGCATCATCGTAGCAACAAGAGGAGTTGGAATACCTTTTTCATTAAGAGCAGTAACCAAAGCTTCTCCAATTCCTAAACTTGTCAATAATTCATCAGTCTTATAATAAGGAGAAGTAGGATAGTTGTCTGCCGTCTTTTTAATGGCTTGGCGATCATTTGCTGTAAAAGCTCGCAACGCATGCTGAATCTTTAGTCCCAATTGAGCTAAAACGCCACTTGGTACATCCATCGGGTTTTGAGTGACAAAATAAAGTCCGATACCTTTAGAACGAATTAATTTTACAATTGTTTCTATTTGTTCCAGAAGTGCTTTGCTAGCTTCATTAAAAATTAAATGCGCTTCATCAATGAAGATTACCAGTTCAGGTTGCCCAGCATCTCCTTTTTCAGGCATTTTTTGATAAATTTCAGCCAAAAGACTTAACATGAAAGTTGAGAATAATTTTGGTTTATCTTGAATGTCCGTCAAGCGGATGATATTAACGTAACCTTTTCCGTTTTCATCAATTCGCATTAAATCATCCGTTTCAAAAGACAACTCACCAAAAAACAAGTCACCGCCTTGTTGTTCCAATTCTATGATTTTTCTAAGAATTGTGCCTGTTGTAGCAGTTGATATTTTTCCATAGCTCGCTGCAATTTCATCTTTGCCTTCCTCCGTAATATAATTGATTACTTTTTTAATGTCTTTTAAATCCAACAAAGGCATTTTATTGTCATCACAATATTTAAAGATAACCACGACAACTCCTGCCTGTGTATCATTCAAATCTAAAATTCGAGAAAATAAAACAGGTCCAAACTCAGAAACAGTAGCACGCAGGCGGACTCCATTCTGTTTGGATAAAGACATTAATTCAACAGGAAATGCAGCTACATTATAAGGTATGTTTATTTTAGCATGACGTTCTGTAATAAAACCTTCCTCTTTTCCTTCTTTAGCAATACCGCTAAAGTCTCCTTTAATATCCATCATTAAAACAGGAATGCCCGCATTTGAAAGTTGCTCTGAAAAAACTTGAATTGTTTTGGTTTTTCCTGTTCCAGTAGCGCCTGCAATTAATCCGTGTCGATTTAAAGTTTTTAGTGGAATTTTGACATGCGCCTCTGCAATTGGCTCACCGTCAAGTATCGCGCCTCCAAGGATGATGCTGTCTCCCTTTGTAGAATACCCCGTATTTATATCTGCAATAAAATTATCTTTTTTATTCATGTTTTTATTTGTAATTTAGATTGTTATATGAGTATTGCTTTGTTTTTGGGCACTTTTTATGTGGTTTTTTTTAGTAAGAAAAAGCTTTTTTTGATTGAAAATTTAATAAAAAAAAAATTCTCAGCTTTTTAAGAAGATATCAAAGGAATCTTTGAATATTTACTAAAACGTTGTAATTTTTCTAATTATCGTCCTTTTTTTTGTTTTATTTAAAAAATGATGTCGGCAATTTAATGAGATATTTTTTAAATTGAAGTTAAATTTCGGTCAATTAAATTAAAAAAAGTTTTTTTATTTAAACTAAACGTATAAATTTGCTCCTCTACAAGTTAAATATAACTAAAAAATAAAAATTATTTAAAACTATTAAAATTAAAAAAAATGGCAAACGTTAAAGTTAAAAAAGAAAGCACTTCAAATGGGGGAGGAATGATCACTGGAATCATTATTGTTGCGTGTATCTTAGTAGGGGTGTTTATTTGGAAAGTAATCATGGGGGACTCTGCGAACTTCGAAGGAGGTAATCCAGAAACTGGACATCCAATCAATACATTAGGACAAGTTTATAAAGGAGGTTTCATTGTACCTGTATTATTAGGTATGTTTTTAATGGTTGTTGTTTTTTCTATTGAAAGATTTATTGTTATTGGTAAAGCTGCTGGAAAAACTAACCTTGACAAATTCATGAAAAGCGTTCAAGGAAGTATTAAAGAAGGAAACATCGAAGCTGCTATCGCTTCTTGCGACAAACAACAAGGTTCAGTTGCAAACGCAATTAAATCTGCTTTGGTAAAATACCAAGACGTTAAAAAAGAAGGATTCAATAGTGAAGAAGCTTCAGAAGTAATCCACAAAGAAATCGAAGAGGCAACTTCATTAGAAATGCCAATGTTAGAGAAAAACATGACTATTATCTCTACTTTAGTATCTTTAGGTACATTAGGAGGATTATTAGGAACTGTATCTGGTATGATTAAAGCGTTTGGTGCGTTAGCTTCTGCTGGTACTCCTGACCAAGCTGCTCTTGCAACAGGTATCTCTGAGGCACTTATCAACACTGCAACTGGTATCTCTACTTCTATCTTAGCAATTATTTCTTACAACTTCTTTACTGCTAAAATTGACGATTTAACTTACTCTATCGATGAGGCTGGTACTACAATCGTGAATACTTACAGAAAATTCAGAGGAAGTTTAAGACAATAATTAATTTTTGATTTTATATCAAAAAAATAAAAATAAAAGATAATGGCTAAAATAAAAATGAAAAAAAAGTCTACATCGACAGATATGACTGCGATGTGTGATGTAGCGTTCCTTTTGCTAACGTTCTTTATTTTGACCGCTACTGCTAAAGTGCCTGAGGCATTGCCTGTAGATATGCCTGCTTCTGTTGCGATAAGTAAACTGCCAGATACTGATTTGGCTATTATTACAGTAGGAAAAGGAAAAGTATTTTTTGACATCAAAGGAAGAGAAGTTCGTAAAAGAACTCTTGAAGGAATGGGTGCAAAATATGGTATTGAATTTTCAGAAGAAGATAAAACCAAATTTGCTCTTATGGATGATTTTGGTGTGCCAATTACAGGTTTGAAGCAAATCATTGATATGAAAGCGGCGGACAGAACCAAAGCAAACCAACCTGGAATTCCTTTGGATTCATTAGATAATCAATTAAAAGAATGGCTTTTGATTTCTAGAAGAGCTACAATTGATTTGGATGACAAAGAATTGCAGATTGCGATTAAAGGAGATGCTAAAGAAGAATATCCAAAAATTAGAAAAATTATGGATATTTTGCAAGATCAGAAAATCAATTCCTTTAACTTAGTTACAGGTAAAAGAGGAAGAGACTTTTAATTAAAAAATATACACTAAGATGGCTGAATTAAATACCGGCGACGGCGGTGGTGGTAAAGGTGGTAAAGTAAGAAGTAAAAAGCAGAATTCGAAAGTCGATTTAACAGCGATGGTGGATTTGGCATTCTTATTGATCACATTCTTTATGTTAACTACTTCGTTGTCAAAACCTCAATCGATGGATTTATCATTGCCAAATAAAGATGATGATCCTAATAAGAAAACTGAGGATACCAAAGTAGACGAAAATCGTACGATGACAGTAATGTTAGGTGCCGATAATAAGATGGTTTACTATATGGGGTTATTGGCAACACCAAAAGTGGGACCAAAAGATATTGCATATGGTAAAGATGGTATCCGTAGAGAATTGTTAAAACAAAAGAAAAATGTTTTAGCTTATTCTGCAGCTTTAGGAAAACCTAAAAACGGAATCATTGTGATCATTAAACCAACAAAAAAATCAAATTACCGTAATTTGGTTGATATCTTGGACGAAATGGCTATCACTGGAGTTGAGACGTATGCAATTGTTCCTGAATTTACACCGGAAGAAACAAAAGTGATAGATAAAAAATAAGAGCAATCTTAGATTTTATCGACTTAAAAATCAAGAAGTATGAAATTAGATATTATAAAAAATCAGTGGCTTGATATCGTATTCGAAGGACGTAATAAGATATATGGAGCATACGAGCTGAGAAAATCAAACGGAAAAACAACTGTGAAAGCACTTGTTATTGGTTCTCTTATCTTTAGTGCTGCTATTGCTGCTCCTCTTATCGCGAGTTTGTTACCAGACTCTACAGAAGAAGAAGAGGTTAAAGAGGTTAAGATGGCTGCGGTAAAATTACCTCCTAAAAAAGAGGAAATTAAGCCTAACATGCCACCACCACCGCCACCACCACCAAAAGTGGATCAGGTTAAATTCGTTAAACCGGTGGTTGCAAAAGCGGAAGAAGTAACTGAAGACCCACCAAAGATTGTTGAATTAAAAGACAAAAAAGTTGGTGCTGAAACTATCAAAGGAGATCCAGATGCAGTTTTAACTGTTGATGAACCAGTTGGTAAAGGACCAGTAGCAGAGGTGGTACAAGAAGATAACACTGTATATAATACAGCTGGTATCGAAGTAAAGCCAGATTTCCCAGGAGGTATTGAGAAATTCTACAAATTCGTAGGAAACAACTACAAGACTCCAGAAGAAGAAGGTTTAAAAGGTAAAGTTTACGTTACGTTTGTAGTTGAAAAAGACGGGTCATTAACAGATATTAAAGTTTTAAGAGATATCGGTTATGGTACAGGAGCAGAAGCAATTCGTGTTCTTAAAAAATGTCCAAAATGGACTCCCGGCGAGCAAAATGGTAAAAAAGTTAGGGTATTATACTCTCTTCCTATTACTATTCAATCTGCAGAATAATGTTAAAAGATATGCTTAATAATATTCAGAAGAAATCGCTCAAAGAGCGATTTCTTCTTGTTTTAGGAATACTGTTTTTTTTAATATATCTTGTACTCGGTTTAATGATTATGTTTTGGGAAAAACTCCCGCTTAATATGGAACCGAAATACAGATATGCCTTAGGTGGATTACTGATCGTATATTCTGCAATAAGATTTTTAAGATTAATTAATTCAAAAGAAGAATAATTATGTTGAAATATAGTAAGGCTTTAGGTTTGGTTGTTTTTGTCTTTTTGTTTGCCATGTGTAACCAAAAAAGCAAGAGTGAAACTGAAAAAGAAACCATTTTAAAAGGATCACTTGATATTGCAGTTGATGAAACGGTAAAGCAAATTGTAGACGATCAGGTTGCTGTTTTTGAAGGCACTTACTATGATGCAAAAATTACAGTACAACCAAAATCAGAAGCGGAAGTAATTAATGATTTATTAAATCAGAAAGCTAAAGTTGCGATTACTGCACGAAATCTAACTGCAGAAGAAATAGCTCGTTTTGACAAAAGTAAAATCAAACCAAGGATAACTCCTTTTGCTCATGATGCTATTGCTTTTATTTCAAGCAAAAGCAATAATGATACGTTAATTGCGTTGAAAAGTGTGATCGATTTCATGCAAGGTAAGACAGATGGTAAAATTAAAGGCCTTGTTTTCGATAATCCTAATTCAAGTACAGTTCGTTATATGAAGGAATTGGCGAAAGTAAATGAAATTCCCAAAACAGGTGTTTTCTCATTTAAAACAAATAATGAAGTAATTAAATTTGTTTCCGAAAATGAAGGAATGATTGGGGTTATTGGTATAAATTGGTTTTATCAGCCAACTCCTGAGATGACGGAGATTATCAATAAGATTAATGTTCTTTATGTTAAAGGCTTAGATAGCAATGAATATTATAGCCCTACCCAAAATGACCTAGAAATTGGAAAATATCCTTTGGCACGTGATTTGTTTATTATAAATTGTCAAGGTTATTCAGGACTTGGAATGGGCTTCGCTTCATTCATAGCTGGTGATATAGGACAACGTATTGTTTTGAAATCTGGATTACTACCATTCAAAACTCCAGGTAGAAAACTTAAAATTAGAAGTGAAATAATAAAAGATAAAGAATAAATTAATTACAATAAAGATGAATAAATTTAAAATTTTTAGTCTTGCATTAGTTGCCTCGGCTTCGGCGGCAAAAGCGCAAGATATCAACCAAGCAAAGAAGGCAATCGATGCTGAGCAATTTGATAAAGCAAAAACAATCCTTAAATCAATCATCAAAGCTAAACCTTCAGATGGAGAAGCAAATTTTGTTTTAGGAAATGTTTATTTGAATCAATCTGTGGTGGATTCTGCTAAAATCTATTACAATAATGGATTACAGGCTTCAGATAAGAAAAACTTAAATTATATTGGTTTAGGTCAATTAGATCTTGATGCGAAAAATACTGCAGCTGCTCAAGCAAATTTTGCTTTAGCGACTAAAGACATGAGAAAAAAAGATATAAATGAATTTATTTATATCGCTAGAGCTTATATGAATTCTGAGAATCCAGATTACAAAAATGCTATTGAAGTTTTGAAAAGAGCTTTGTTAGTTGATCCTCAAAATGCACAAGCTTTATTAGCAATTGGAGATGCTTATTACGGAGCTAACAATCAAAATGATGCGTACAAAGCTTACCGTGATGCTTTTACAGCCGATAATACTTTACTAAGAGCAAAAATGCAGCTAGGTGTTTTATTGAAAGGAGCTAAATCTTACGATGAAGCTATTAAATCTTTCAATGAAGTTATTGCTTTAGATGCTAACTACGGACCAGTTTATAGAGAGCTTGCCGAAACATATTACAAATGGGCAAGAAATAAACCTTCTACTGCTAAAGTGAACTTGCAAAATGCAATTACAAACTATGAGAAATATTTAAGTTTGACAGATTACTCTCTTGATTCTAAAATGCGTCATGCAGATTTCTTGATTTTAGTTAAAGATTACAAGCAATTAGAAACTGTTGCAAACAAAATGATTGCTCAGGATAAAGTTAATCCTAGAATCTATAGATATTTAGGATATGCTGCTTATGAAAACGGAAATGTTGATGTAGCAATTAAATCTATCGAAGATTTTATCAAAGCTCCTGGAAATAAAGTTATTGGTAGAGACTACTACTACTTAGGTTTAGCTAAAATTAAAAAAGGAACTGCAGCTGATGGTACAGTAGATCAAGCAGCTTTTGATTCAGGCTTAGCTGATATCAAAAAAGCGGTTGAATTAGAGCCTCTTGTAGTTGAAGAATTTGCAGATTTCGGGAAAGAATTATTCGGAAAAAAACAATATGCACAAGCAGCAGCTATTTTTGAATTAGGAGCAAACAATTCTGAGTCTAAAAATTACTTAGATGACAGTGTTTATTATGGAATTTCTTTATACTACGGTAACGCTAGCAAACCAAAAGAAAGTCGTGATGCTGTTGCTTTAGGTAAAGCAGATGCAGTTTTCGATAAAATTTTAGCGACTGCGCCTAGCTATGATGAAGCATACTTGTACAAAGCAAGAATTAATTCTTTATTAGACAAAGATGATATGATCATTAAAAACTACGAAGAGTATGTTACTAAAATTTCAGCAAAAGGTGCAGAAGAAGTAGCTAAGCCAGCTGTAGCTAAAAAATTTGTTGAAGCTTACAACGGTATTGGTGCTGCTTATGCTAATACAGATAAAGCTAAAGCTATTGAGTATTTCAATAAAACTTTAGTTTTAGATCCTGCAAATTCATATGCTACGCAATCTATTAAAGCTTTAAAATAATAAAGCTTTAAAAAATAACCAAAAACCGATAGTTCAAAAAACTATCGGTTTTTTTTGTTCCATATATTATTGACTATCTTTGCACTCTTAAAATAGTAAAATGTTACCAAAAGAAATACAATTAGAAGTAAATAAAGGAGCAATGCTTCCTTTGATGGAGGAATTTTATACCATTCAAGGTGAAGGTTCGCATACGGGAAGAGCTGCTTATTTTATTAGAATTGGTGGATGCGATGTAGGATGTCATTGGTGTGATGTGAAAGAAAGCTGGAATGCTGAGCTTCATCCGCCGACAAGTGTAGATTTAATTGTTGAAAATGCTGCGAAATATGCGGATACTGTTGTAGTCACTGGCGGAGAACCTTTGTCTTGGGATATGACATTTTTAACAAAGCGATTAAGAGAAAAGGATTTAAAAGTTCATATTGAAACTTCTGGTGCTTTTCCATTGTCTGGAACTTGGGATTGGATTTGTCTTTCGCCAAAGAAGAACAAATTACCAACTCAAACCGTGTATGATAATGCTCATGAATTAAAAGTGATTATTTACAATAAACACGATTTTATTTTCGCAGAGGAACAAGCAGAGCTCGTAAATGATAATGCAATTTTATTTCTTCAACCAGAATGGAGTAAAAAAGAAGAAATGACGCCACTTATTGTAGATTATGTTATGAATAATCCGAAATGGAGAGTTTCATTACAGACTCATAAGTATCTTAATATTCCATAAAACAAAAAATCTCTTCAAGCGAAGAGATTTTTTGTTTATAGAAGTTTACAGTTCTGTATAAAAAGTAAACACCTAATTACTTCCAATCTTTGTAATTTTTCAAAGTAGTAATGTGTGTCAAATGATGATTTCCATGCCAAGCATACATTCCGATAATCTTTTTAAGTTTGTTCTCCGAATTATCTGCAGGATGTATGAACGTTTTTTCTAAATCAGATTCTGATAAATTTCTCATAATATATCCTAATCTAAAATGAAGTCCTTTCAGTAAATCTAAAGTTGGCTGAATAGGCATAGTTAAATTATCATTTATTTCCGACCAAAGAACTTCATCATATGGTTTAATCACGGGATTATTTTCTGTTAATGTCCATTTCAGTCGAATGTAACAATGCATGTGGCTTTCAGCGCAATGATGAATAACTTGTCTGACAGTCCATCCATCAGGACGATATGGTGTGTCCAATTGTTCATCAGTTAAATGAATTGTTTCATTTGCTAGTTTTTCTGGGAGACTTTCAATTGCTGCAATTTTTTCAGCAAGATATTCCTTTGAATAATTCTCTGGAGCAATAAATTTTCCAATAGGATATTTTAATTTTTCTAAATTTAGTTCTTTCATGATTTTTTATGGTTTGTTTTAAATAGAAAGTCTGGCCAAATAATCATAATGTTCGCCTTCAAGAATAAGTTCGCAATTTAAACCATTAGCAATTGCGGCATTTTGAAGCGTGTTGTAATCTAAATACAACCAATCAAAAGGCTCTTCTTTTTCTCCTTTATAGCTAATATTAAAAACTAATTCTCCATAATAATCATTTTCAGACGGAATCCATTTGCCGCCGTCCTCATCTTCATCAAACATATAGATAATATCAGAACTGTCTATCAAAATTTGTCCGCCAGAGTTCAAAAGGGATTTTAACTTAGACAAATACGTATTGCAATTTTTTAACCGACCAAAAATCCCTGTTCCATTCATTAGAAGTAAAATCGTGTCGAATTTTTCCCCTTCAAAGTCTAAAATATTTTCAACTCTAGCATTTTTAATTCCGCGAAGGCGACAAGTTTCAATTGCTTTTTCTGAAATATCAATAGCTTGTACTTCTAGATTGAGTTCGTTTTGTAGAGATAATACATGACTGCCAGCGCCGCAACCTACATCTAGTATTTTTCCTTTTGCCAATTGCAGCGCTTTTTGCTCAATTTTTGGCATTTCATTATAAGTGCGGAAAAGATATTCGACACTCATTTCGTCTTCTTCAGAAATTGAAGTTTCGGTAATAATGTCTTCAGGTGAATTTTTGGTGTAAAAATCAAATATTGCTTTCCCAAAAAGATCTTTCATTGTTTTAGTTCAAAGTTTAAGGTTTCAAGTTCAAAGTTGTTTAATTTTGCAAATCAACTTTAAAGATTAAACTTGAAACAGATTTTAAATAACTTAAATAAGTTAGCCAAAGATAAGCATAACGAGAATAAAAAGTATTTCGATAAGCTTAAAAAGAAACCGCCAAAGAATTTAGATTACATTATGCAAGATTTGCATGAAGCTGAATTTAAAAGGACGGATTGCTTGAAGTGCGCTAATTGCTGTAAAACAACAGGACCATTATTTACATTGGCAGATATTGAGCGTATTTCAAAACATTTTAGACAAAAACCACAGCAATTTATTGATCAATATTTGCGAATTGACGAGGATAAAGATTATGTTTTGAAAAGCGTTCCTTGTACATTTCTGGATAATGAAAACTATTGTATGATTTATGACGTTCGTCCAAAAGCTTGTAGAGAGTTTCCACATACAGATCGAAATAAATTTTATCAGATTTCGAACTTAACGTTAAAAAATGTTGAAATTTGTCCAGCAGCCTTTAATATTGTAGAGGAGATGAAAAAGAAATTGCCTCTATAAGTGATTGAACGAGTATTTGTTTCTAAGAATTTCTTTATTTCCTTTTTTGAGATGTATTTTTGAGAAAGGAAGAACTATAAACAACGTAAGTAAAACAAATAATTTGAATTTAGAATATTTCATAGCCAAAAGACTTATTACTGCAAAAGATTACAAAAGCAGTATTTCGGCACCCATTATAAGAATTGCTATTTCTGCAATCGCAATCGGAATCGTTATGATGATGGTTTCTGTAGCTACAGGGATAGGTTTGCAAAAAAAAATTCGGGACAAAGTCTCGGCGTTCAACGGACAAGTTATAATTTCTAATTATGATAATAACAATTCAGAAGTTACAACGGTTCCTATTTCTAAAAAGCAAGATTTCTATCCTAATTTTAAATCTGTTCCAGAGGTTAGTCATATTCAAGCTGTAGCAAGTAAGGCTGGGATTATTAGAACAGAAAATGCTTTTGAAGGAATTATATTCAAAGGAGTAGGGACAGACTACAATTGGAACAATATAAAAGAGTATATTGTAGAAGGGAAAGTTCCAGATTTTACAAAAGCAGTAAATGAAGATGTCATTATTTCTAGATTTCTTGCAGATCGTCTAAATTTAAAATTAGGAGATCAGTTTAATACTTTTTTTTTAAAAGAAGAACAGGGGAAACTTCCAAACAGTCGTCGATTTAAAATAGCTGCCATATTTAATTCAGGGTTCCAAGATTTTGATGCGACATATATTATTGGAGACATTAGGCATGTTCAAAGAATTAATAAATGGAATGAAAATCAAGTCGGAGCATTTGAGGTTTTTGTCAAAGATTTTAAGGAAATAAAATCAGTCGGAAATAAAATTTACGAAGAAACTTCGTCTAACCTTGATACAAAAACGATTGTAGAAAAATACAGTTATATTTTTGATTGGCTTCAACTATTCGATTTTAATATTATAATCATTTTAGGGATTATGATTCTAGTGGCAACAATTAATATGGTTGTCGCTTTACTGGTTCTTATTTTAGAGAGAACCCAAATGATTGGAATTTTAAAATCGATGGGGGCAAATAATTGGTCAGTCCGTAAGATATTTTTATATAATTCCTTTTATCTCATACTACGCGGACTATTCTGGGGGAATTTGATTGGAATTTCAATTCTGCTAATTCAGCAGCAATTTGGTGTCATTCAGCTCAATCCAGAAAACTATTATGTCAATCAAGCGCCAGTTTATCTCAATTGGTTTTATATATTGCTATTAAATCTGCTTACTGTCGGAGTTTGTTTCCTAGTGCTATTAATTCCTTCTTATATAATAACCAAAATATCTCCAGTAAAAGCAATTCGCTTCGACTAATTTAAAATAAACGCACAGATTCAACCCGACAGTTTTTCAAAGCTAGTCGGGTTTCTTTTTGAAATACCATATATAAGTATAGAATCCTACCTGAGCGCAGCAAAGCAGAGCTGGGGCTTTAATGCATTACGATTCTCGAAACCCGAGAGGTTTTTAAAACCTGTCGGGTTTATTAACGGCACATATTATATATAAGTATAGGATGTGAAGCTGAGCGAAGCGAAGCCTATTAAGCTTTGGAATTTGGAATTTTTTAAATTGGAATTTGATAAGGAGCTTAATCCCGCTATCCGCTGCAATCTTTTTATGGCGAACCCCGCCATAAAAAGGATTTCCGCTGCTATCGGGGCTAGGGCATGGGTTTCCATAAGGGATTTTCGGGAAAAAGAAGATTCTCGAAGCATGAAAAATCATCTGAAAAGGGCATCATGGAGTAAAAATCCAATAAAAAGGAAGGTTCAGAACCCCTATAAAATATGAAAAATCGAAGCAAAAGAAGAAAAACCCCACAGAGATGCGAAAATAATCAGATTGTAAAAACACCGTTATCAGTTAGTTAAGAAAAAGATCAAAAAAAAGCAAAAAAAAGCGTGATAAAAAGCTTGGAAAAGCGGAAAAAGGTTCTACTTTTGCACCCGCAACAGCGAAAAACGCTCTTAGAAATTCCGGTAGCAGGCAAGAATCGAAAAGGAAAGAAATTTTCAAAAAAAAGATTCGGAAAAGCTTGCGGGAATTGAAAAAGCTTTTTACATTTGCACCCCGCAAAACACGGAAAGTTCATTGGAAGATTGGAAGGAAAACGGAGAAAGGAAGCGAAAAAAAAAGTTTCAAAATTTTTCGGGTTTTGCTTGCAGGAAACAAAAAGAATTTTTAGTTTTGCACCCGCTTTGAGAAACAAGCGATGAAGGAATAAAAGACACGTTCGTAGACATATTGAATTGACAGCCGTCCCGCTTAACAGCGGGACAAAAGAAATAAGAGCAGTAGAATCGAGAGATTCGAAAAAGAACCGATAGAAAGCGTCGAATATATAATATTAAAATATACGATGAAGAGTTTGATCCTGGCTCAGGATGAACGCTAGCGGCAGGCTTAACACATGCAAGTCGAGGGGTAGGGTTCTTCGGAACCTGAGACCGGCGCACGGGTGCGTAACGCGTATGCAATCTGCCTTTCACAGAGGAATAGCCCAGAGAAATTTGGATTAATGCCTCATAGCATTGGATAAGGGCATCCTTTTCCAATTAAAGTCACAACGGTGAAAGATGAGCATGCGTCCCATTAGCTAGTTGGTAAGGTAACGGCTTACCAAGGCGACGATGGGTAGGGGTCCTGAGAGGGAGATCCCCCACACTGGTACTGAGACACGGACCAGACTCCTACGGGAGGCAGCAGTGAGGAATATTGGTCAATGGGCGCAAGCCTGAACCAGCCATGCCGCGTGCAGGATGACGGTCCTATGGATTGTAAACTGCTTTTGTACGGGAAGAAACACTCCCTCGTGAGGGAGCTTGACGGTACCGTAAGAATAAGGATCGGCTAACTCCGTGCCAGCAGCCGCGGTAATACGGAGGATCCAAGCGTTATCCGGAATCATTGGGTTTAAAGGGTCCGTAGGCGGTCTTGTAAGTCAGTGGTGAAAGCCCATCGCTCAACGGTGGAACGGCCATTGATACTGCAGGACTTGAATTACTGGGAAGCAACTAGAATATGTAGTGTAGCGGTGAAATGCTTAGAGATTACATGGAATACCAATTGCGAAGGCAGGTTGCTACCGGTGGATTGACGCTGATGGACGAAAGCGTGGGTAGCGAACAGGATTAGATACCCTGGTAGTCCACGCCGTAAACGATGGATACTAGCTGTTGGGCGCAAGTTCAGTGGCTAAGCGAAAGTGATAAGTATCCCACCTGGGGAGTACGAACGCAAGTTTGAAACTCAAAGGAATTGACGGGGGCCCGCACAAGCGGTGGAGCATGTGGTTTAATTCGATGATACGCGAGGAACCTTACCAAGGCTTAAATGCAGACTGACCGATTTGGAAACAGATCTTTCGCAAGACAGTTTACAAGGTGCTGCATGGTTGTCGTCAGCTCGTGCCGTGAGGTGTCAGGTTAAGTCCTATAACGAGCGCAACCCCTGTTGTTAGTTGCCAGCGAGTAGTGTCGGGAACTCTAACAAGACTGCCAGTGCAAACTGTGAGGAAGGTGGGGATGACGTCAAATCATCACGGCCCTTACGCCTTGGGCTACACACGTGCTACAATGGCCGGTACAGAGAGCAGCCACCCCGCGAGGGGGAGCGAATCTATAAAGCCGGTCACAGTTCGGATCGGAGTCTGCAACTCGACTCCGTGAAGCTGGAATCGCTAGTAATCGGATATCAGCCATGATCCGGTGAATACGTTCCCGGGCCTTGTACACACCGCCCGTCAAGCCATGGAAGCTGGGGGTGCCTGAAGTCGGTGACCGCAAGGAGCTGCCTAGGGTAAAACTGGTAACTAGGGCTAAGTCGTAACAAGGTAGCCGTACCGGAAGGTGCGGCTGGAACACCTCCTTTCTAGAGCCCGAGTGTTAGCCGTTGGGCACGCTTGGGAAATAAGATGCCGACAGAGGTTCGGAATCCCGAAATTGTATTGCTCTTGCTGTTAATTTAAAAAAAAATGATAAGGAATCAAGAAGACAGAGTCTCGTAGCTCAGCTGGTTAGAGTACTACACTGATAATGTAGGGGTCGGCAGTTCGAGTCTGCCCGGGACTACTAAAAACCTGATTCAGGAAATTCTAGAGGTTATAATCCTTATTTTTTGGAATTTGGAATTTAAAAATTTGGAATTTTAAAAAAAATGGGGGATTAGCTCAGCTGGCTAGAGCGCCTGCCTTGCACGCAGGAGGTCAACGGTTCGACTCCGTTATTCTCCACGGAAGCGTAAGCTTTAAAGTTCATTGACATATTGGGATAAGAAAATAATAAGAAAGTAGAAAGCGTTTTTCTTAAGCGAAAGCATAAGGAAAACAAAACAAAACGGATCATATTAAATTATGATTTGGTGCAATAAGCAAAATAAGGGCGCATGGGGAATGCCTAGGCTCTCAGAGGCGATGAAGGACGTGATAAGCTGCGAAAAGCTGCGGGGACGGGCACACACCGATCGATCCGCAGGTATCCGAATGGGGCAACCCGCTATATTGAAGATATAGCACACCGATAGGTGGGCAAACCCGCTGAACTGAAACATCTAAGTAGGCGGAGGAGAAGAAAACAAAAGTGATTCCGTAAGTAGTGGCGAGCGAACGCGGATTAGCCCAAACCAGCATTGTTACGGCCTTGCTGGGGTTGTAGGACCGCGATATTTCATGCGCAAGGAACCGGAAGCTTCTGGAAAGGAGCGCCATAGAGGGTGACAGCCCCGTATGGGCAACGAGCGTAATGGATAGCGGTATCCTGAGTAGGGCGGGGCACGTGAAACCCTGTCTGAATTCGGCGGGACCATCCGCTAAGGCTAAATACTCCTGAGAGACCGATAGTGAACCAGTACCGTGAGGGAAAGGTGAAAAGAACCGTGAATAACGGAGTGAAATAGATCCTGAAACCATGCGCTTACAAGCGGTCGGAGCCCTTTCGTGGGGTGACGGCGTGCCTTTTGCATAATGAGCCTACGAGTTAACGCTGCTGGCAAGGATAAGTGGTTAAGCCATGGATCCGCAGCGAAAGCGAGTCTGAATAGGGCGCTTTAGTCAGTAGTGTTAGACGCGAAACCGTGTGATCTACCCATGGGCAGGTTGAAGCTGTGGTAACACACAGTGGAGGACCGAACCGGTTGACGTTGAAAAGTCTTCGGATGACCTGTGGGTAGGGGTGAAAGGCCAATCAAACTCGGAAATAGCTCGTACTCCCCGAAATGCATTTAGGTGCAGCGCTGAGGATAGTTATATAGAGGTAGAGCTACTGATTGGATGCGGGGGCTTCACCGCCTACCAATTCCTGACAAACTCCGAATGCTATATAATGTTTCCCAGCAGTGAGGGCTTGGGTGCTAAGGTCCAAGTCCGAGAGGGAAAGAACCCAGACCATCAGCTAAGGTCCCCAAATATATGCTAAGTTGAAAGAACGAGGTTTGTCTGCCCAGACAGCTAGGATGTTGGCTTGGAAGCAGCCATTCATTTAAAGAGTGCGTAACAGCTCACTAGTCGAGCGGACGAGCATGGATAATAATCGGGCATAAGCATATTACCGAAGCTATGGATTTTGCAGTGATGCAAAGTGGTAGGGGAGCATTCTGACAGGGCAGAAGGTGTATCGTAAGGTATGCTGGACCGGTCAGAAAAGAAAATGTAGGCATAAGTAACGATAATGCGGGCGAGAAACCCGCACACCGAAAAACTAAGGTTTCCACAGCTATGCTAATCAGCTGTGGGTTAGTCTGGACCTAAGGCGAACCCGAAAGGGACAGTCGATGGCCAACGGGTTAATATTCCCGTACTTCTTATTGCTGTGATGGGGTGACGGAGTGATGAAAGCGCCGCGAACTGACGGAATAGTTCGTTGAAGTACCTACCTATAAGAGATGCAGGCAAATCCACATCTTTTGGGGAAATACGATAGTACTCGGAGTCTTCGGACAAAGAGATAGTGCGCCTAAGGGCTTCCAAGAAAAACCTCTAAACTTCAGGCAGTAAGAACCAGTACCGTAAACCGACACAGGTAGTTGAGGAGAGAATCCTAAGGTGCTCGAGAGATTCATGGCTAAGGAATTAGGCAAAATAGACCTGTAACTTCGGGAGAAAGGTCGCCCCGAGCAATCGGGGCCGCAGTGAAGAGGTCCAGGCGACTGTTTATCAAAAACACAGGGCTCTGCAAAATCGCAAGATGAAGTATAGGGCCTGACACCTGCCCGGTGCTGGAAGGTTAAGAGGAGATGTTATCTTCGGAGAAGCATTGAATTGAAGCCCCAGTAAACGGCGGCCGTAACTATAACGGTCCTAAGGTAGCGAAATTCCTTGTCGGGTAAGTTCCGACCTGCACGAATGGTGTAACGATCTGGACACTGTCTCAGCCATGAGCTCGGTGAAATTGTAGTAACGGTGAAGATGCCGTTTACCCGCAGTGGGACGAAAAGACCCTGTGCACCTTTACTATAGCTTAGTATTGACCTTGGATAAATGATGTGTAGGATAGGTTGGAGACTGTGAAGGGGCGTCGCCAGGCGCTTTGGAGTCATTGTTGAAATACAACCCTTTGTTTATCTGAGGCCTAACCCCGCGATGTGGGGGACAGTGCTTGGTGGGTAGTTTGACTGGGGTGGTCGCCTCCAAAAGAGTAACGGAGGCTTCTAAAGGTTCCCTCAGCACGCTTGGTAACCGTGCGTAGAGTGCAATGGCATAAGGGAGCTTGACTGAGAGACATACAGGTCGATCAGGTACGAAAGTAGAGCATAGTGATCCGGTGGTTCCGCATGGAAGGGCCATCGCTCAAAGGATAAAAGGTACGCCGGGGATAACAGGCTGATCTCCCCCAAGAGCTCATATCGACGGGGGGGTTTGGCACCTCGATGTCGGCTCGTCACATCCTGGGGCTGGAGAAGGTCCCAAGGGTTGGGCTGTTCGCCCATTAAAGTGGCACGCGAGCTGGGTTCAGAACGTCGTGAGACAGTTCGGTCTCTATCTACTGCGGGCGTTAGAAATTTGAGTGGATCTGATTCTAGTACGAGAGGACCGAATTGGACAAACCTCTAGTGTATCTGTTGTCCCGCCAGGGGCACCGCAGAGTAGCTACGTTTGGAAGGGATAAGCGCTGAAAGCATATAAGCGCGAAACCCACCACAAGATGAGATTTCTTTTAAGGATCGTGGAAGATGACCACGTTGATAGGCTACAGATGTAAAGGCAGTAATGTCATAGTCGAGTAGTACTAATAATCCGTAAGCTTATGCACACCCTTTTCCTCCCGAGCAATCGGGAGGAGAGAACTTTCTAAAAAAAAGCTTATTTGTTTCTTTATCCCAGTATGTTAAAATATTGTTTGATTGATAATTAATAATTTATAATTAACAATTAAAAAGATTGCCCAAAGCAATTATAACTTCTTAAGGTGGTTATTGCGGCGGGGCTCACCTCTTCCCATCCCGAACAGAGAAGTTAAGCCCGCCTGCGCAGATGGTACTGCAGTTATGTGGGAGAGTATGTCGTCGCCTTTCTTTTGAAAAACCCTGTCCGAATCGGACGGGGTTTTCTGTTTTATGCCGGTTTTGGAGATTACTCTTGAAAAGAAAACCTTCAACTTCGGATCAGTACGAAAACCTGTGAGATTGAAAAATTAAGCATAAATATTTGGTTAGTCTAAAAAGAAGAATTCTACATTTCTAGACCCTCTGAATTTTGCCCTGAAGTTTTTATTTTTGTATTGAATGATTCTATATTGTTCGGAATACTGTATTGAAGGATTTGAAGCTTGACTGATTAACTTTTTTGGTGCCATTTGGCAAGTTTAGTGAGTCCTATGATTTTGCTGTAGTTTTTTAAAATATACTATGCAGATCCTGGGTAAAGTGATATGCTTTTTCAGTCTCAGGATGCAATTGAAACAGCAGCTGTACTCTTCTAGTCTGATTTATGGACCATTTTGATCTGCTTTTGTATAAAAAATAACGGCTTCTTGCCAGCAACTGTTTCACTTCAGGTTCAAACTTTTTATTAAATTTTTTAGCTTTTTCTATATTCATTTTCAGGATCAATGACCTACCAGTGGTATTTAATCCTTATTTCCTGCTGGGATTCTGAAGCTAGCTTTTGAACATGAAAACGGTTTGTAGCATGAACTGCGTTGTGAAAACACTTTTTGGTAATTAAGCCCATGCTTCCAGTCATATCCAAAGTGATCTCCTTGGCCATGTTTCTTTTTTTTAACCGGTATTTTTTTTCAATTATCTCAATGATGGACTCCACTTTGGTTCCTGCCGCTATAGCTACAATGGTGTCTTTTCTGCTTTTTGGTTAATTTCCTGTTCAAAATAGTGTGCAGTTCTCCATTGGAAAAGAGAAGTTTTATCTATTTATAGATGTTTGGTGATATTTTCAAGAAAAACAAGCTATTTTTTAGCATGCTGCTTCTGATTCCAATTTTAAAATCGCTTAAGAAATCTTTATACTGATACTGCAGGTTTTTCCCTCTTATACCATAAAAAAAACTAGCAATTGTATTGGTGTCATTTGAGGTAGAATCTATTGATTTCTTTTAAAAAAGACGCAAACTCCTGTGTGACACGAGTTCCGTCTGCAATTAAATTTTAATCTCTGAAAACCATTTTTCCATTATCCTCATTGAGCCATCTTCTGCGGGTGATATGCAGATAAGCCTGATGCCCTTGGATGGGAAATCCTGAATACTGTTATTTGGTCAAAAAACTTTAGGGCTTAATTTATATTCACAATATTCTTTTGGAATGGAATTGATTTCTTTTAAATACAATTGAAGATATCTTTTCCTTTCCCATAGCAAGTAAGCTCAAAATAGTCAACTATTATTTCTGGCAATAGTAATTTAAGTAGATCTAAAAAGGAGTCCAGCATTTGATTATTTTTGAAATGCAAAAATCGACTTGTATATTTCTCCACAGTTTTTTGACTTGATCCAAAAAGCCAAACTCTCCGAAAAGTGTGTTAGCGGTGGGAGCGGTGTCCTTTTGAGGGATATTGGACTTAAAGGAAGTTTATTCTGAAAAATCTAAATTATGTTTGCTTATAATGTTAGGTTCTTGTTGTATTTTATTAGTTTGTGATTTTATTATTGCAAATTGCTTTGGGTAAGCAGAATTGAAATTCCAATAAGATTTCTCCAAGAATAAAGCTCGAGAAGGATTGGTTAAAGGGCATTGTGTAAGAAAATTTCGCAATTGACTAGTTATTGATTTTCATTGATTCAGAATTCTGATGATTTGAGTTCTTTTCTGAGCTAAACAAAATAGATGGTAAAAGGTTATTTTAAATAAAAGTTTTCGGTGTAATTTTTAATGTTAAAACTTAAAAAATCATCCTGTCTGTAAATAATTAAAATGATAATCATAGAAAAGGCAATCAGTATTAACTTGGCTAATTAATAAAACGCAAGCATGATGAAATTCTCGCAACGTATATATGTAGAGGCACACTGCAGTGCATCTTCTTATCGATGGAATCCTATTTGGAGTGGAAATTAGATTTTGCATCCATATATATAGCTCCTCGCAACTCGACAGATTTTGAAAACCTGTTGGGTTTATAATTTCGTATATAGGAGAGGCCTGCCAAGCAGAGGGCAACGCAGCGGTAAGTTTTGGCATTTGGAATTTCAATAATAATAAGGAGCTTCTTCCCGCTATCCGCTTCAATCTTTTTGGGGCGAACCCCGCCCCAAAAAGGATTTCCGCTTCTATCGGGGCTAGAAATCCAGATTTCAGAAGAAAGCTTTTGGATAAAGATGTTCTCAGAACCATAATAAAAGAGCGGAAAACGGTTGTAAAGAATAAAAAATCCTCAGAAAAGAGAATCTAAACGATGGGTAAAATAAGAAAAACACAGTCAAAGGAAGAAAAACCTTACAAGCAATAAAAAATAATTGATCTGTAAAGAAGCTGTTACCAGTTAGTTAAGAAAAAGATCAAAAAAAAGCAAAAAAAAGCGTGATAAAAAGCTTGGAAAAGCGGAAAAAGGTTCTACTTTTGCACCCGCAACAGCGAAAAACGCTCTTAGAAATTCCGATAGCAGGCAAGAATCGAAAGGAAAGAAATTTTCAAAAAAAGATTCGGAAAAGCTTGCGGGAATTGAAAAAGCTTTTTACATTTGCACCCCGCAAAACACGGAAAGTTCATTGGAAGATTGGAAGGAAAACGGAGAAAGGAAGCGAAAAAAAAAGTTTCAAAATTTTTCGGGTTTTGCTTGCAGGAAACAAAAAGAATTTTTAGTTTTGCACCCGCTTTGAGAAACAAGCGATGAAGGAATAAAAGACACGTTCGTAGACATATTGAATTGACAGCCGTCCCGCTTAACAGCGGGACAAAAGAAATAAGAGCAGTAGAATCGAGAGATTCGAAAAAGAACCGATAGAAAGCGTCGAATATATAATATTAAAATATACGATGAAGAGTTTGATCCTGGCTCAGGATGAACGCTAGCGGCAGGCTTAACACATGCAAGTCGAGGGGTAGGGTTCTTCGGAACCTGAGACCGGCGCACGGGTGCGTAACGCGTATGCAATCTGCCTTTCACAGAGGAATAGCCCAGAGAAATTTGGATTAATGCCTCATAGCATTGGATAAGGGCATCCTTTTCCAATTAAAGTCACAACGGTGAAAGATGAGCATGCGTCCCATTAGCTAGTTGGTAAGGTAACGGCTTACCAAGGCGACGATGGGTAGGGGTCCTGAGAGGGAGATCCCCCACACTGGTACTGAGACACGGACCAGACTCCTACGGGAGGCAGCAGTGAGGAATATTGGTCAATGGGCGCAAGCCTGAACCAGCCATGCCGCGTGCAGGATGACGGTCCTATGGATTGTAAACTGCTTTTGTACGGGAAGAAACACTCCCTCGTGAGGGAGCTTGACGGTACCGTAAGAATAAGGATCGGCTAACTCCGTGCCAGCAGCCGCGGTAATACGGAGGATCCAAGCGTTATCCGGAATCATTGGGTTTAAAGGGTCCGTAGGCGGTCTTGTAAGTCAGTGGTGAAAGCCCATCGCTCAACGGTGGAACGGCCATTGATACTGCAGGACTTGAATTACTGGGAAGCAACTAGAATATGTAGTGTAGCGGTGAAATGCTTAGAGATTACATGGAATACCAATTGCGAAGGCAGGTTGCTACCGGTGGATTGACGCTGATGGACGAAAGCGTGGGTAGCGAACAGGATTAGATACCCTGGTAGTCCACGCCGTAAACGATGGATACTAGCTGTTGGGCGCAAGTTCAGTGGCTAAGCGAAAGTGATAAGTATCCCACCTGGGGAGTACGAACGCAAGTTTGAAACTCAAAGGAATTGACGGGGGCCCGCACAAGCGGTGGAGCATGTGGTTTAATTCGATGATACGCGAGGAACCTTACCAAGGCTTAAATGCAGACTGACCGATTTGGAAACAGATCTTTCGCAAGACAGTTTACAAGGTGCTGCATGGTTGTCGTCAGCTCGTGCCGTGAGGTGTCAGGTTAAGTCCTATAACGAGCGCAACCCCTGTTGTTAGTTGCCAGCGAGTAGTGTCGGGAACTCTAACAAGACTGCCAGTGCAAACTGTGAGGAAGGTGGGGATGACGTCAAATCATCACGGCCCTTACGCCTTGGGCTACACACGTGCTACAATGGCCGGTACAGAGAGCAGCCACCCCGCGAGGGGGAGCGAATCTATAAAGCCGGTCACAGTTCGGATCGGAGTCTGCAACTCGACTCCGTGAAGCTGGAATCGCTAGTAATCGGATATCAGCCATGATCCGGTGAATACGTTCCCGGGCCTTGTACACACCGCCCGTCAAGCCATGGAAGCTGGGGGTGCCTGAAGTCGGTGACCGCAAGGAGCTGCCTAGGGTAAAACTGGTAACTAGGGCTAAGTCGTAACAAGGTAGCCGTACCGGAAGGTGCGGCTGGAACACCTCCTTTCTAGAGCCCGAGTGTTAGCCGTTGGGCACGCTTGGGAAATAAGATGCCGACAGAGGTTCGGAATCCCGAAATTGTATTGCTCTTGCTGTTAATTTAAAAAA